>NZ_SJPM01000005.1:367221-543275 GCF_007859915.1 Neorhodopirellula pilleata | reverse complement strand
AGGTTACGTTGTACTTCACCCATCGCGTGATCCTGCTTTGCGTTTGAGTTGGTTGTAGTGAACCGATAAACGTAGCGTTTCACGCGATGGTTTCTACCCTAAAGGCGCGCTTGGTGAATAAGGCGGGTTAAAGCGTGCGGGTTGAGTTGTTCGATGAACGCTTCGATCATCGCGATGGTATCGATGTCGACGAGGTCGGTTTTATTGAGGATGATCACGTCGGCGAACTCGACTTGCTCGGTCAATAAGTCGGCGACCGTCCGCACATCATCTTGGCTGGCCGCTTGCCCAACGCTGTGCAGGTCTTTGCCAATGCGAAGGTCATCCATGAAGTTGGCCGCGTCAACGACCGTCACCATCGTGTCCAGTTCGGCAAGTTCTGACAGTGCCGTCCCGTCGGCCAAAGCGAATGTGAACGTATCGGCCACCGGCGCGGGTTCGGAGATGCCGGTCGATTCGATCAATAGATAATCAAAACGGCCCTCCTTGGCCAACCCTGCGACCTCGATCAGCAGGTCCTCGCGAAGGGTGCAGCAAATGCATCCGTTCGTCATCTCGATCAATTTTTCATCCGTCCGACTGAGCGCGGCATCACCGCCAGCGACAAGCTGGGCGTCGATATTCACTTCGCTCATGTCGTTGACGATCACGGCGACGCGTAAACCTTCGCGATTGGCGAGGACGTGATTGAGCAGTGTAGTTTTCCCGCTACCGAGAAAGCCTGACAAAACGGTGACGGGCAGTTTCTTCCTTAAATGTTGGTTCATGGTTCCTACGTCGTTGCCGATTCGGTTTGTGGTTGGGTGGTTAGCCAATGGGCAGAATTCGCCGCGACGAGTAGTGAAAGTCGTCGCCAAGAAGACGCCATTGTTTCCGCTGGCGTGACGATCCGTTTGCCATTGTTCCATCTCATGAGCGTTTCGCGTCGATAGTCGGTGCCTAAGCGGTTGGCGATATCAACTTCGTATCCACGAATCCAATCCAACAATCGAAGCAGCAACATCGTGGATTCGCATCGCTGCTCTGGTGACGGTGTCACAAATTCCGGCAGGTCCTTGTCGGACCACGGAGGGCACTCCAGATTGGGTATCGGTGAATACTTGGGTGTGAAGCCGTAACGCTCGATGTAGAGGCCTCCGATAGCATCGTCACCGATGTAAACACCAAACCCGCGTAAGACGACCCGGCTGGCGGGGCTGATCGCCAGCGTGTAGACGCTCGAACAATCCTTGTGCTCCGTCGGCGGTGTGTTTCGCTGGAATCCGATCTCGGTCAACCAGTTCCCCTCAGGCCGTTTAACGTCTTGCCCCCAGCACCAGATCTGTTGGCTCAAAAGTGCTGTTGCTTGTTCGCGAGGTGTCGCCAAGTCTAGGATCGAGCTTAAGATAACCATCGGCCTCCCCATGCCAAACAGAGCGAGAAGACGACGGCAAACGCAACCTGACGTCCGAGTAGCTTGCACATCGTGCCCCAACTCGTTTCACGTCCGATCGTCAACGCCGTGACGAGGCAAGGTAACAAGACGCCAGCCAGATAGACCGCCGTCAAGGTTTGAACCGCGGTCATTGGAAACGCCAAATCGTCATCACCGGCCAATAGAAAGATGCCATCCTTGCGGATCGATGCGAGCACGACCGGCAAAGCCGTTTCGGCGGGAAACCCATCATCACGCGCACGACGTCACGACCGCTCAGTCCCAGCGGACGGACCAACGGATGCAGTGCCACGTTCATCCGATCGATCAAACCGCTCGCTTTGTATACGCCTAAGATCAGCGAGAACAACAGCACCGTCGGCAACGCCCACACAAATAAGAACGGTCCCATGTTCAATAGGCCATAACCAAAGTCACCATGGCTGGCCGTCAACACGAGTCCCAGCCAAGTAGGCCAGCTTGCGTTGATGTGTGCGACGAGCGGTTCGATCAGACCGGCGACCAGCGGATGCAGCCACTCGGCCAATTGATTGGCGCCAAAAATCGTCGCCAGGGCGGGAAGGATCAACAACATGATCGCGAGGGTTGGACCGATCACCCGATGCTCCAACCAGCCCGGCTTCGGTTCGATTCGCCATCCCGCTCGCGCCGTCAGTGACGATTTCAAAAATGGTTTGGGAGTCTGTAAAGCGGTGGCGATTCGCGGCACATCGCGATCCATGATCGAACGAGCATCGAGCGGATGCATGTCGACACCAACGTCTTTGGAGAGACGCTCGATCGCCTCCAAAGCCGCCTCAACCGGTTGTACCTTGTCCCAAAACGTGACGATGATCGCGCCACGTTTCCCCGCGACCAGCGGCAACATTTCCGCCAAGTCGGAGTCGAGCTGTGTCGCTTGCACGACCAACAGGACTTGGTCGTGTTCTTGAAGAGCATCGAGGGTACGGCGTGTCGTGTCCGTATCGGATTGACGCAGGATACCAGGCGTATCGACCAACGTTGTCTCGCCATAACGATACCGCTGGACCGAAACCGTTGAGCCCCGAAAATTGCTCTCGCCCGCCGACCGACCGGTCAGGGATGATAACAACTGAGACTTCCCTACGCTCTCCTTGCCGATCACGACAATGGTTTGCGTCAAAACGGTTGGTCGCTCCGTTAGATCCATTAATTGCGAAGTCATCGTCGTTTCAATTTCAATCAGTTGTGAAAACCAGGAATCTACGGCTGGGGGCGATTCAGCAAACGCATTCCTCGCCGCAGCATGAAAGGTCATCCAAGTACATGCCCCATTTGCGATAAGTTTCCAATTCCTCGGCGGGCAACCCGAGCGAAGTGGCGATCGCCTTGGCGACTACGGCAAAGCGTTGACGGTACTTGTAGATAAAACAAAAGACGTGTTTGTCGTGACGTACTGCCGGCCCGCAAAGGAACACGCCGGGAATGACGGTCGACTCGTCGTTTTGATTCAGCAACGGGAACCCGTCTTCGCGGAGTTCAAACAAGTCCGCGATCAAGAGATGACTGCCCGCAAAACCACCGGCGTACAACGGTGGCGTGCATGTCCTAAAAACTCGGCCGTCGAGTGCGGTGACTTCATAAACGCCATCGAGATGGGCGACCGACGCGATCGGTGTGTGTGGGAACAGTTCGACTTGATCCTCGAACCAATCTTCTCGCATCCGTTCGAGCGAGTAGGTCGACAACGATACGCTCGGATCGGAGCTTTCGTCATTCCAGGGACACCCGTTGTCGAACAGGCGCACGCGTTTGTCATAGCTTGCCAAGTGATAAGCCGCATCGACGCCGCTTTCGTAGCCACCGATGATGATGAAGTCATCGCCGGAAAGCTCTTCATAGCGGAGAACCGTCGCGGTGTGGATGCAATGTTCGATCCCGCGAATGCCAGCCAGCTTGGGATATTGAAACTCGCCCGCAGCCCAGATGACATGCTTGGCTCGGAGTGTTTCCTGAGCTGTATCGACTCGAAATTCATCACCGATCTTGGCGACGCATAACACATCGACGCCCTCATGAACTGGCAATTCAAAAAATTCAGCGACACCGCGTAAGTGCGACGCGTACTCCTGTCCGGTCGGATGCTCGACTTCCAGGCTGAAAGCCGGCGATACGCCGATCGCGACCGAATTCAAATCCAACATACCGATTGAATTGGTGGGGAATGACGGCGTGATGAAACGTGTCTCGGCGGGCCACCGATCAAACGATTCACCGACACGGTGCCGGTCGATGATACGAAAGTTTTCAATGCCCGCATGCTTCAGCGCGATCGCGACCCCGATCCCGGCCGCACCGGCACCAATAACAACGACGTCGAATGTCATGTTGACACCTCCTTAGATTGAGCCTCAGAGACGCAAAGATCGTTTGATTTTGTGGCCACGGCCTTTGTGCTATCTGGTGCCTTTGTGGCTAAATAACTCATCCGGCGATCAGCTCGTCTTCACTTTCCAACTCGATCGGTGGCAGCGTGTCTTCAAAGTTCGTCCAGCCTTGCGGTCCTTGGACGTATTCCAGATCGGTCAGCAAGCAACCATCAAGAATGTTGATGATGCGCTGCTGGTCCATCGCGTTGCCGATGAACACTAGTTCCTGGTGACGGTCGCCGTGCTCGCCGGTGAACTTGGATTGAATTTCCGCGATCATTTCGTCATCGTCGGGCCACTGGTCGTCCGGTGCCGCTGCCCACCAAAAACCCGCCGGGTTCATGCGGATCGAACAACCGGCTTGAGACCAGTCGTAAGCCCAGTTATTGCGAGACGCGATCCACATCAAGCCCTTACTGCGCAGCACTCCCGCGAACAAACCGTCTTCCATGTCGGCATCGAGAGCATTGGTCAATCGTTTCGGATGAAACGGTCGGTCGCGTCGATAGACGAAATTAGAGATCCCGTACTCCTCAGTTTCGGTTTCCTCTTCGCCACGCGGCACCGCGAGCCAACCGGGGCGTGATTCGGCATCGTCGAGCGAAAACAATCCCGTGCCCATGATCTCGGATAGCTCCACGCGGCTTTCGGTCGTGTTGAGGATTCTCGCGGTCTCATTGAGTTGACGCAGGATTCGGTTGAGCTGCTCGAGTTCATAGGGCGAAATCAGGTCCGTCTTATTGACGATGATCACGTCGGCAAACTCGACTTGATCGACGAGCAAGTCCACGATGTTGCGAGTGTCGTCCTCGCCAAGCCCGATCCGTCGATCGGTTAGGTCATCCCAAGAGCCGAAGTCCTTCATGAAATTGCCCGCGTCGACGACCGTGACCATCGTGTCGAGTTCGGCGACCAGCGAAAGGCTATCACCCTGTTCGTCTTCGAAGGTGAACGTCTCGGCAACGGGCATCGGTTCGGAGATACCGGTTGACTCGATCAACAGGTAATCGAACCGGCCTGCCTGGGCGAGTCGACGGACTTCGATGAGTAAGTCTTCACGCAACGTGCAGCAGATGCATCCGTTGGTCATCTCAACGAGTTGTTCTTCGGTGCGAGAAAGATTCGCATCGCCGGCTTTCACCAGCGCCGCGTCGATGTTGACTTCGCTCATGTCGTTAACAATCACGGCGACGCGCAGACCCTCACGGTTGGTCAGGATGTGATTGAGCAGTGTGGTTTTGCCTGCGCCGAGGAATCCTGAAAGGACCGTGACGGGAAGGCGTTTAGGTGTTGTTGTCGAAGGCATGGTTTAAGGCCGGATCGAGGAGGTGGCGAGTAAGGAATCGAACGTTGGAAACGGTCGCGAACGGATGGACGGGTTTCCAAGCCGTGGCGGAGTGGGCAAGGCAACCGGGATGGCGCCCTGAGCGGTGAGCCGTTGGCGGTACATCGCGGACAAAGGTGTTTCGTTTCTCGGGACATAAACGAAGTGGGTCGCGTGCCGCATCGCGATCGCACGAGCTTCGATGATCCCGACGTCGTCATCGTCGTGCTCGATCAGCACCGCCGCAGGCGTGCCCGGGGGCAAAGGCGGCATTGATGAGGCGGCTACGTGATCGGCCAGCACGACCGACAGGACAGTGGGCTCGGCAGCGACGGATTCGGCGGCAAGAGCGCACGACAAGAGCGTGGTGAAAAGGACCAACCGTAACATGAACATTCTCCGAAAAAGAAAACAGTGGCAAACGTACCGCACATGCAATACGGTTGCAAGTGAGAAAGGTTCTCCGGTCGCTAGTTCTTTTTTTCATTGGCCCCCACGAGCTCGTCTCGTGGGGGAATTAGGTTCGCCAGCTAAACAACGGCGCCCTCCCAACCTCGGCTTCCTGCCAGACGAACTGGCAGGGGAGCAATTCATGAGGACTTGTGGCCTATCAAAAGGACGGGAGCCTGGGAACGAGATGCGGCCTTCTTGTGCAGCGACTTAATTGTCGTGCTCGTGGTCGTGCTCGTGGTCGTGATGATCGCTGTGAACCGCCCCGTGATCGTGATTCCCATGATCGTGGCTATGGCCGGGCAGGTTTTCGATGCCGACGGCGATGGCGATTCCTAGCAAGAACGCCATCGTCAACTTGCCCCGGTCGTGATCATGGAACGCGACTTCGGGCAACAGGTCCGCCAGCGCGATGCCGATGAAGAAGCCGGCAGAGATCGCGAGTCCCCAGCCGAGCACGGCAGCATTTTCGGTAAACACGGTGGCCCCGAAATAGAACGCGAGGGCACCCGCCGGGCAGGCGAGCGAGAACAGAACGTTGGCTGCGTTCTGCGCCGCCGGCGGCCAGTTCTGTTTGCCCATCACCGACGTGATCGCGAAGGCGTCAAGCGGTTTATGCAGCGCCACGGCCAAGAATGTTCCCAGACCGGCCAGTCCCAACCAGGCACCGTGCGAGGCGTCCGCGATCACGCTGCTGGCGAGCGCCACTCCGTCGACCAGCGTGTGCAAGACCAGTCCGAAGAACAGCCCTGCCCAACTGATCCGTTTCGCATCGCCATGCTGGCAAGCATGCTCATGCCCATGCCCATGCCCATGCCCATGCTCGTGCTCGTGCTCGTGCTCGTGCTCGTGCTCGTGCCCATGCGAACCCGCCTCGTCATCCGCCGTCACCGGTACCGCGTGATCATGCGTATGAAACAGCCGAATCATCAAGAACATCACCGTCAGGCCGAGCAGTGCTCCGGTACCGGCCTTGGAATGGGATTGCAGGACTTCGCCACCATGGGGCAGCAAATGCAGCAGCGCGATGCCGATCATCAACCCGCCCACGCCGCTCATCAGCAACTGCGTCCGCACGTGGGTCATTCGCAACAGCGACGACAGTTTCCCGCCGGCCACCGACGCGACGATGATGAACAGGCAATAACCGAGCAGCAAAACGGCGGGTGACATTGACGAGTCCGGATTCAAGCGAGCGAGAAACGCATAGCCTACGCTTTTGCACTGCGTATGCATATCCGCCCGGGGTTTCCCCCTTCATCCCGACGCGGTAGAGAAATCTGGACAAACGCGACTTGACCCCGCCCTGATCGATCGTATACTTGCATAGTCCTGCAACTGTGAAACCAATGGCCAAACGCAAGAAAACCGAATCGAAAACCACGCCGCGGAGCGACGACACCCCGAGCTGTGACGGGCACGGGCATCTCGGTCCGTTGGTGCGGGTCGATCCGGAGGCTTGTGAGCGGGCGGCGGCGATTTTTCGTGCTCTCGGTGATCCCCAGCGGCTGCGACTGCTGATTCTGCTCGAGGCGGGAGAACGTTGCGTTTCCGAACTCTGCTCGGCGCTCGACGAACCGATGCCGGCGATTTCACAGCGATTGCGGCTGCTCAAGAGCGAACGCGTCGTTCGCTCGCGGCGGGACGGCAAGCACATTTTTTACGCGCTGGCCGATGATCACATCTCGCGATTGGTGACCAACGGGGTCATGCACGCGATGGAATTGAATGTCCACTGATTTTCGAAGGAAGCAAACCGATGTCGAACTTGCACACCCACCACGACCACCAGCACGGCCCGGACTGCGAACACACCGGTGTCCAGCACGGCGACCACGTCGATTACCTGCACGACGGCCACATGCATCACGTGCGTGAAGACGGCCAAGTCGAAGAGCACGTACTCGACGTGACCGCCACGAACCCGAGCGATTGCACTCCGGCACACAACTGTTCTGGCCATGATGCGAATCACGTCCACGGTCCTGGTTGCGGGCACGAAGCGGTGCCGCACGGTGATCATGTGGACTACCTCGTCGACGGTCACCTGCATCATCCGCACGGCGATCACTGCGACGACCACGGCCCGGTTGCCGTCGTGGGCAGCTAATCACGCCGCATCGCGGAAACAATCAGCGGTGGCGTCTTTCGGATAGGCTCTCAAGCTTCCGGCACTTGCAACTAATTTGCAAATGTTTAAAATCTGTCGATCCGAGCTGCGATCTAGGAAACAAGATGACCAAAAACGACGAATCGCTTGACCTGGTCAAGCAAGCGATTCGCGACGCGGGGCTGCGAGCCACGCCGGCGCGAATTGCGACTTTGCAATTACTGCGTGAATCCGCGTCACCTCTGACTCATGCCGTCGTTGCCGAACATCTCGCCGCGACCGGCGTCGATAAAGCGACCGCTTTCCGGAACCTGAACGACATGACGGACGTCGGTTTATTGCGTCGCACCGAAGTCGGTGATCATGTCTGGCGGTTTGAAGCGATCATGGCCGGCGGCGAGCACGACAACGGGCACCCACATTTCCTTTGTGTCGATTGCGGCACCGTCTCTTGTTTAGACGACGTCAAGTTGACCGCCGGAAGCCAACGGGCCAGCGAAAAGGTCGGCGAGGTGACCGAGATCCTGCTCCGAGGTCACTGCAACGAGTGCCGCTGACGCAGTTCGTTCATCAATCCCTCACGCCCCGGAAGGGTTTAGTTCGGCCAATAACTGGCCAGCCACTTCCATCCCGGGTGATGAATCATCACAACGGCAAGCAACATCGCCGTTGCCGGAATCCGTCGCGTCGGATGCCATGGGAGCAAGGAGATCCATAAGAAGCCTCCGGCGATTAAGTACGCGATTGCGATCGTGATCGCGGCTTGCCAACCAAGTGACACCCCAACCAACGCCATGCCGAGCGGAAGCGAGCGACCAGGAAACACACGCCATCCACCACGGCCGGTCGACGAACGAGCCGTCCAACCGAGCAACCAACCGACGACACCGCCGATCAAACCGGCCGCGACTTGGGTGCCCCAGTGCGTCATATCGATGCCCAAACGAATCGGAACTTGAGCGTCGATCGCCACCGGTCGCAAGACAGGGATCGCGATCGGCAAAACGGCGAAGACGACCAACATCGACCACGCCAGCCATCTCGGGCACCGCAGTCGGTCGAGGTCCATCAAGCCCAGCATCAACAAACAGCTCATCATCGCCGCGTGATAAAAATAGATTCCGACCACCGGCCATTTGGTATACAGAATGATCCACAAAATGCCCGTGTGCATGTAAAGCGGAAAGCCCGGTACGTTCGCCGCGCCGGTGATCAATTCAAGCAAGAACAGCGAACCGAAAATCACGGCCCCAATCCATTCGACCAAAAAGTAGCGAATCGGAATCTTGGAGACGCAGTGACGACAACGCCCACCCAAATTCGCATAACTGAACAGCGGCAGATTGTCGATGCGTCGGATCGCGGTCTCGCACTTCGGGCACGCCGACGACCGCAGCGCAATCGAGTCGCCACGCGGGGCGCTAGCCGCGACCACATTGATGAAACTCGCAACGCAAGCGCCGAAATACGCGAAGATCGCAAACACCGCCAACTTGGCCGAGCGAATGCGAAGTTGTTCAAGCGAACTGAGCTCTTCGATCGTGTAACTGTTGGGTCGCTCGCGGAATGAATCCAAGTAAGCGTCGACCGACGGCACGATCACCATGTAGATCAGTAATGAGATGATCGCAAAGCCCACTGCGAGCACTCGGTGAGACGGCATTCGATTGAGCGGCATTCCGGTTCGGTTCTTCAACGCGATGACCCCATCACGAACGGCAAGCAACGACAGGCTCGACAACAAAACTGCGGGCGAGAAAAAAAACGACGGAACCCACCACCGATGCGGGTCGACTGAGCTAGTCGTGACCCCAATGAGCACGATGGCAAAACCGGTTAACAGACCACCCCGAAGAATTCCTTCGAACCGTGAACTCAGTGCGCCGCCTAAGACCAGCAAGTTCCCCATCACGAGCACGCTTGCCAACGGGTCGATGTCGATCCGAAACGCCGACGCGAGGGCGGAGCAAGTTGCCGTTCCGACCAGAAGCATTCTAACGTATTCGCCCAAGAGCGAATCGGCCAATGGATCCGATTGGTCGCAGCAAGTCTTGAACTTCACGATTTGATAACAAACAAATGACAGGCTCCATGTGACAACAGCGACCCAAGGTAGTTTTCATGCATACAAGATGCAAGTACTTCCTGGATGCAAGTAGGCCGAGATGCAGGAATCAGTATCGAATCTGGCCGAGCGGTTGCCCTTGATTGCTCCACCGGTAGGAATCCTGGCGAGAACAAGCGACAATGGGGCCGTTCGATTCCTCGCATCCGGCTCTCACCTCCGACGAAACTTCCATGAAATCTGCTTTCCTGGTTCTCAGCCTGCTGCTGAACGTTCTTGTTGTTTCCGTTTCTCCGATCGCTGCTCAGTCCATGAACTATCCTCCCAGTCCCACTCAAGACATCACCGACGACTACCACGGCCGATCCGTCGCGGATCCTTACCGTTGGCTCGAAGATGTCGAAAGCGATTCAACCGAAGCGTGGGTGAAGGCGCAGAACGAGGTGACTCAGGCGTACTTGAATTCACTGTCATCGCGGGAGCCGATGCGCCGCAAGCTTGAGGAACTTTGGAACTACGAACGCACCGGGGTGCCCGTCCATCGTGGCGATCGGTACTTCTTTACCCACAATGATGGGTTGCAAAACCAAAGCGTTCTGTACGTCGCCAAAGACGATGTCGCACCCGATCAACTGGCGGATGCTCGCAAGGTCCTGATCGACCCCAATACACTGTCCGATGATGGCACGATGGCGCTGGGATCATGGCATCCGAGTGACGACGGGCGGTTACTCGCCTACAGCGTCGCCGATGGCGGCAGCGATTGGCGAACGTGGCGAGTCCGCGATGTTGCCACCGGAAAGGATACCGATGACGTGATCGAGTGGTCCAAGTTCAGCGGCATCGCTTGGACGCCCGACAACGATGGTTTTTACTACGCCCGTTATGCCGCCCCGAAGGATGGTGAAGAGTTAACGGGCACGAACGAAAACCAACAACTCTATCTACACCGACTCGGGACGCCGCAGTCGGCCGATGCGTTGGTGTTGGCATACCCGGATCAGCCGCAATGGGGTTTTTCACCCACCGTCACCGAGGACGGTCGATTTCTAGTGATCGAAAACTGGAAAGGCACCGAACCGAAGACTCAAGTTTTCGTCCGCGACTTGACGCACGACGATTCCGAGATTGAAGAACTCATCAGCGGTTTCGATGCCGACTATCGATTCATCGGTTCACGTGGACGGACATTGTTCTTTCTAACCGATCATCAGGCACCCAAACGAAGCGTGATTGCGGTGGATGTGCCCGAGCGTGGGATCGCCGACCGATCAGGGTGGAAAACGATCATTGGTGAAAGCTCGGATGTTCTCGAAGACGTCTCGTTGCTCGGCGACCAACTTTATGCGAGCTATCTTCGTGACGCGCTGAGCCAAGTCGAACGCTGGTCGGTCAGTGGCGAGCGATTAGGCACCGTCGAGCTACCCGGTAAAGGCAGTGCGAGTGGTTTTGGAGGACGACAAGACTCCGAAGAAACGTTCTTCACGTTCAGTAATTACGTGACGCCGCCGAGTATTCACCGTGTCGAGGTGGCGACGGGTAAAAGTGAGTTGTGGTTGCGTCCGGAAGTTCCCTTTGACGTCGATGCGTATGTGACCGAACAAGTTTTTTGCGTCAGCAAGGATGGAACGCGTGTGCCGATTCTGATCACGCGTCATCGCGATCAAGCCAACGACGGGACCAACCGAACGTTGTTGTACGCTTACGGCGGTTTTAACATTTCGTTGACGCCCGCCTATTCGCCCGCGATCGCGGCTTGGTTGGACGCCGGAGGCGTTTACGCGGTAGCGAACCTGCGAGGCGGGGGTGAATACGGCAGCGAGTGGCACGAAGCGGGCATGCGACTGAATAAACAGAACGTATTCGACGACTTTATCGCTGCGGCAGAACATTTGATCGAGATGGGCGTGACGGATCGATCCCGCTTAGCGATTCGAGGCGGGAGCAACGGCGGTTTGCTCGTCGGCGCGGTGATGACGCAGCGACCGGAATTGTTTGGCGCGTGTTTGCCGGCCGTGGGTGTGATGGACATGATGCGTTACCACAAGTTCACGATCGGATGGGCCTGGGTGAGTGAATTCGGCAGCAGTGATGAAGAGGATCAGATCGATAATCTGTTGTCGTACAGCCCGCTGCACAAATTGAAACCAGGCACGTGTTATCCTGCCACGTTGATCACCACCGCCGATCGCGACGACCGCGTGGTGCCCGGACACAGTTTCAAGTTTGCAGCGGCGTTGCAAGCGGCGCAGACGCAGGCGGCCGACACCTGCGACAATCCGACGCTGATTCGAATCGAAACGCGTGCCGGGCATGGTGCGGGGACACCGACGAGCAAAAAAATCGAGGAATACGCTGATCTGTGGTCGTTTTTGATCGCGAACTTGGAATAGCGTTTAACCTTGGCCTGCCGGGTCTCCGCCGAAGCGGCTGCGACCCAGCCTACTCTCACTCTTGACTCAAAACCGTGTTACTTCAAGCGCCCGACCAATCGCCCTATGACCTCAACTTCGTCCTGTTCGGCTTTCCGATTCGGATCGCGTGGACGTTCTGGATCGGAGCGGTCTTGTTCGGTTATCAGTTATCGCTGAGCATCGACCGTTCGTTTCCGGGCGAAAGTCCGGGGCTGTTTCCGTTGCTGTTGCTTTGGTCAGGTTGTTTGTTGGTGTCGATTTTGATCCACGAACTCGGTCACGCGTTTGCGTTTCGTTACTACGGCATGGAAAGTTCGATCGTGCTGTATCATTTCGGCGGTCTGGCGATTCCAAGCTCGATGGGACGTTCGGGATTCGCTCACGCGTCTTCGTCACGTCGCATGGACGAGATGGGGGAACTGTGGATCGCGTTGGCCGGGCCGGTGGCTCAGTTAGCATCGGCGGCGGTATTGGTGATCGCGGTTGTGGCGAGCGGGTATCAAGTCAACGCGTTCGCCAACATGCCTTGGCCATTATCGAATCTAACGCGATACACCGGCGGTGCGCCGATCGAAAACATCGGGGCGATGTCGCTGGTTTTTTTCTACGTGTTGCCAAGTGTCCTCTGGGCGTTGTTGAATTTGTTGCCTGTTTTTCCGCTTGATGGAGGACGTGTGATGCGTTCGTTGGTGTTGATCAGTGGTGATCGCAGTGACACATGGATTTGGATCAGCTTGGTTTCAGCTGGCGCGGTTGCGATCTACGGACTGCAAGGCGGTCAACCATTCATGGGCTTGTTGTTTCTTTCGCTTGCGGTGGGTAACTACCAGATGCTTCAACAACCGTATCGTTAAGCAACGTCTCAAAGCCATCGATGGCCCATGAATGATCAAGTGTGCTTGCGAAAGTCGGTGGCGTTAGCAAAAATATTTTGTGACGCAACCGCTTTTTTTTGAAAAAGATGTTGCGGAATTTGTGGAAGCGCGTACAGTTACGCGCATGTGTTAACGATTGTTTTTGCTTGCAAGGTCGATGTGGATCATCGAGGCAGGTGGGAACGATCACCAACGAGTGTTGATGAGCCGTGGCCGGTGGCTTTCAAAACAGATCGAACGAGTGTCGCTGAACGTTCCGTTGAGCTTCGTTTCGGATGATCGGTTTGGAAAGTCACAATGACTCATCAGCCGTTTTCTTTCTCGCGGAGGAAGTTGTGGCCAAGAAAAAAGCAAGTGCTAAGAAGAGCGTCAAGAAACGCGCAGCCAAGAAGTCGGTGAAGACAAGCACCGTCAAGAAGGCGTCCAAGAAGGCATCCAAGAAGGTAGCCAAGAAGAAGGCGACCAAGAAAAAGGCTGCTAAGAAGTCGGCTAAGAAAGCCACCAAGAAGGCAGCCAAGAAAAAGGCCGCCAAGAAGAAACGTAAGTAAGCGTTTCGCTTGGAAAGCTTCGCTGCGGCGAGACTTCGAACGAATCATTGCCGAGCCACGTGCCCTTTGTTCGCAGAGGAACGTGGCTTTTTTCTTGCGCCCGCGGGGATGCGTCTTCCCTCGTGTTTTCCTGAGACAAGGGCAACGCTAGAAAAATACCAGCCCGGGGTGCTCGTTTTGAAGTGACGCTCACGGGTGGTCAATCGTACTCGTGCTCGTACTCAATGAAATGGTACTCGTGTTCGACGATTTCGAGTACTGCCGAGAGGCGAGAGGCGAGAGGCGAGAGGCGAGAGACGAGAGACGAGAGACGAGAGACGAGAGACTAGAGACTAGAGACTAGAGACTAGAGACTAGAGACTAGAGACTAGAGACTAGAGACTAGAGACTAGAGACTAGAGACTAGAGACTAGAGAGGATCGGCTGCGTTGGCGTCAGTCGCCGGAGGTGTTTGATGCGACCTCAGTCTCGAACATCGTGGCGGCGGCGAGTTGTTCGTCTTCATCGGCTTGCCACGGGTTATGCCAAAGTCGCCATTTGCTCAGGTAGTCCGCGCAGGCTTGGCATGTCTCTTGTTGAGACTCGATCCAGGCCTTCGCGATGGCGACCAATTCGGTTTCGCGACGCAGATCGATTTTGCCCGTCATTACCATGCAGCGCAGGAACACAAAATACGTGTCCAGAACATCGCATCGGCAATAGTCACTGATGGCTTTGAGGTCGCCGCGATCGTAATACGATTGGACTTGATCCCCGCTGAGCCCCATTTTCCCTGGTTTGCCGAGTGCTTGAGCGGCCAGATTCAGCCCGCCGTTGAATCGCGCGGCCGAAAAATTGGTCAACAGTTCCTGCAAATCCAGATGCGAAGCCGTGCTGAAACGATTGCGGCGAGATTTGTATCCGCTCTCATCGAACCACTTTGGAACGGACAGGCCGAACCGAAAAGCGGCCAGTTCCATCAACGGAATGTCGAATGTTCGTCCGTTAAACGTCACCCATTGCGGCATATGATAGGCTTCCCATCCTTGCCAAAAATGCTTGGTCATCACATGCGGCCGGAATCCTGGTTCTCCCGGCGACTTGGGTTCGTCGAGCGACTTGATATCCAAGAGCCGAAAGTCCTCGCTCACCTTGGCGATGACGACGGCGATCGGAACCATGAAGGTGTGCGGGATGAATGTCGATCCGGTCTGCTCGAGTCGTTCGGCTTGATACTTCGCGATCGCTTCACTGGCAGAGAGATTTTCGTCGGAGTACCGAACACGGGCGATCAAATCGCCGTCGGCGATGCTTTCGACATCAAAGATCAGGTGGGCGACGGCATCACTCATTTATGGGGCTCTTTCGGTACGAACGCGAAATCTTTTTCAAAAGAAAATGTAACACAACTGCGGCATTTTCGGCTCATCCGAAATACCCAAGATCCATCGGAGGTCGTTTGCAATCATAAAAACAGGGTGTTTTCGAGGGAATCAAGCAGTGAGAATCGGCTTACGTGAATCATCGCGACCCAAATGGACTCAAGAAAAGTTCTCGCCGCCCTTAACTTGATTCACCTACCCGTCCAGGTCACAATGGGGGGACTGAAAGAGCCCCTCCAACCGAGGTGGGGCAAATATCGCGATAATCGGTCCAGCTTCTTTAATCGATTCAATCGTCGATCGGTCGAGGAGGTATGGACGGGCAATCGTTGAGTCGGCAATCCCCAACCCACCAATTTGAAACGGTTCCATGTCGAAGCTTTTTTCACTGCGTCGTTTTCAATCGTCTTTGTTCCCACCGTCTTCGGCGACCAAGGGGGGCGAACGACGACGTCGCTTAAGTGGGTTAGGGCAACGACGTCGTCTGCTGACGGAGTCACTCGAACCTCGACAAATGCTCGACGGTGAAGACTTGGTGCGGTTTGTACTCACCGCACGTGACATCGAGACGGATGAATTGCTCAACAACGATGAAGGCGTCGTCGAAATGGCAGCTTCGAGTGAGCAAACGCTCAACTACGAAGTACCGATCAACGAAGTCTTCAAGTTAGAGGTCGCCGTTCAGGATCTTCGAGGCTTCGGGTCGGACTTCGGGATTTTCCGCGCGGTCGCCGACATCGTCGTCGAGAGCAAAGGGGTCCTTGAGCCAGCCATCGGCGAAGTTCAAGAGATCATCTTGCCGGGTAACATCACGAACTCCGGTTTGCCCGCCGGACAGGTCGAGTTATTTCTCGAGGGGGCTCCGAATACGAAGGTCACTTCGACCCTCAGCGCCTTCATTGGTCAAAACAATCAAGCCGTTGAGCAAAATATCGCCAATGCGATCGTGTCGCTCAACAGCCAAGTCACGTCGGTCTCTCAAATCGAAGTGAATGCGTTTCGCAGGCCCGAAGCCGGCCCCAATGGAGAGGACGGCTACGTGATCGAGATTATCTACACCGATCCAAGTTTCATCGGCGTTGACATGCCGATGCTGAGCGCAAATGTCCGAGTGGGGTCGGTCCTTCAGCCCGATATTGAGAATGAATTCGACGTCTACGTCGACGGCGTCCTCAGCGGCGAACGGATGTATCATTTCTTTGAAACCCAAAGCCGTAACGCGGGCAACGTGCCGGTCTACGGTCAAACTCGAGTGATCGGCACTTTTGATAATGCCGATGCGACCGCTGATATCTTTGACGAAGTCGGTGGTCTCGGCCCGGTCAGTAGCGGCGGTATTCGCGACGGTATCCCTGAATTCGAAAACTCAGTTGCTTATGATGCGTTTGCGATCCCCGTGATCGCACGAAGTCTAGCGAGCAATGTGGTCGTTCGATTGGACGCTCCCGATATCGGCGACAAAGTCTTGATCTATGGCACCGAAGCGAACAAAGAGGTTGTTCCCGACGATCAACTTCAGTTCGGCGGCAATTCGCGATTCTTCCTCAATGTCACGCCGCCCAAACCCAAGTTGGACGCTTCCGGGGCGACGCGAGCTTTGACCGAAGATCAGAACGCGATCACGATCGATTTGAGTACGCTCGTTGATGCCGATCCCGGCGCACTGACTTACTCATTGGTGTCGACAACCACTTTGGGCAACTCTTCGCTTTCGGGGACTACGCTGACGTACACGCCCCTCGAGAACGCTTTCGGCAGCGAAACGTTGATCTATCGTGTCGCGCGGGATGGAACGAGCGACTTCGATCAAGGTGTGATTTCGTTCAACATCGCCGCAGTCAACGACGCACCGATCGCCAACGACGACGACCGCTCAACAAACGAAGACACTCCGCTGGCCATCTCGGTGACGAGCCTGTTGGACAATGACACCGATGTCGATACCAACGACACACGTACGCTCTTATCCATCAGTGCTGCTTCCCAAGGTGTGGTCGTTCGTAACGGAGGAACGATCAATTACACGCCTCCGGCAAATTACTTTGGGCCCGCTTCGTTTACCTACACGATGCGTGACGCCGCCGGCTTGCAATCGACCGCGACGGTACGAATCGACGTTCTCGCGGTAAACGACCCTCCAACGGCGACCGGCGAAAGTGAGCAGACCGAACCAGATACCCCGATCGTTTTTGCGATTGCCGATCTGCTCGCCAACGATTCGGCCGGTCCATTGGAATCGAGCCAAACGTTGAGCATCACAAGTGTCGGCAACCTGATCAATTCGGCATCTTCGGTTGAGATCGATGGCGGATTCATTCGTTACACGCCCGCTGCTGGATTCGCGGGCAACGACGGATTCACGTATACCGTCAGCGATGGTTTCGCAAGCGTTACGGCGAACGTGGTCATTGACGTCAGTTACGTGATCGAGCCGATCAATTTTGTGCTTCCCGACGCGACTGCCAACGACATCACGGTTCGCCGCAACGACGGAACCTTTTTAGAAATTCTCGACAATTCGACCTCGCCCGCATCTCGATTGTTGCGTCGACCGCTCGACACCATTACCGCCTTGACCATCACTGGGAACGATACGGCGACCGACCGCGTTCATATCGATCACGGCATTGGCGGGTTGATCACGTTTATCGGCAGTTCGGCGAGCATTCAAGTGCTCGGCGGCAGTTCCGCAGGTGACGAACTGTTGCTCACGGGAGTCGCTGACGCCAATGTGCTCCTTGCCGAGACCGATTCGCAAAACACCTCCCTATTGACCGGATTGATCTCGAATTTGCAGTTGGGTGGGCTGCAAAGTAACCACACGTTCCGTGGGTTCGAAAAAATCACTATCGAGGAGGTGCGTCAAATTTCTGTCCCCACCAATTCCGTGCTCGATGTCGACAGTCACGAATTGAATCTCGACTCGGTGTTACCGGTCAACCTCAGCCGGAATACTCGGGTCGATGGGGGCAAGTTGACCTCGACGGAAACGCTCAGTTTGGCGAGCGGCGAAGCCCTGACGGGCAATGGTGAGGTCGTCGGGCGAATCAGCGCATCGCTCGGTTCGACCATTTCCGCCGACGGTGGCGACTTGACCCTCGGAACGTCGTCTTCTTCCACCGGAATTGACATTGCCGGACAACTCAACACGCTTGGAAATCGAATCACGTTGCTCGATAGTGACGCCGCAATGCTACGTGGCAACGTCACGATGGGTGGTGCCGGGAATACGACCGGATCAATCACTTCGGCGACCGGAATCGATATCCAACCCGGCTCACAGATCACCGGTCGGGGTTCGATCACGACGGGCAGCGATGTCGCTAACGGTCTGATTAACAACGGCAATCTCGTCGGCTCATCGCCCGCCTCGCCGATCGTCGTCAACGGGCGTCTCTCCGGGACGGGGACCGTTAACAATGTGCGGTTGGCCGGGGAGTGGGCGCCGACCGGCAATATTCAAAATCGTCTCGACGGAAACGTCACGTTCGATCCGACGGCCTCGTTAACCGTCGATATCGGCGGCACCACGGCAGGTGTGAATCACGATCGGTTCCGATTCAATCCTTCGGTCGGTTTAGGTGGGACGCTGAATGTCGGTTTAACCAGCGGGTTCTCGCCCAGTGCCGGTCACGAATTTCCGGTCATCTTGGGAACGACCTCCTTGAGTGGATCGTTTGATACGGTCAATCTCCCACAGCTAGTTGATGGGTTGAAGTGGAACGTCAATCAATCGGCAACCACGTTAACGTTGCAAGTCGCATTGGACGGATCGGCACTGAGCGAAAATGTCAACGTGGAAATCACCCCGGGCGGCCAGATCGTTATCCGAGGACAGAACAACCAGCCCATCCCCATCGCCGGCAATCAATTGACGCTCGATGTCGTCCCCACGCAAAAGTTCGCGTCGCCGCAAACCTGGGTTGTGCAGGCCACCCAAAAGATCGATGGCGTCGTTTATCAGATTGCGACCAACGGAACGGCCACCCTACGCATCGCCGGTGCGAAATGGACCAACTTCATCCAGCGATTCGACATCAATGGCAACGGCAGCGTGACCGCGACGGATGCGTTGGTCATCATTAACGAACTCAACGGTCCCCAATTCTCGTCGAGTGACTCATTGCTCGAAGATATTGGCGGTTTGCCTTCGTTCCCCAATATTTACTTCGACGCCAATGGTGACGGTCGCGTCTCCGCCGTCGACGCTCTACAGGTGATCAACCGATTAATCGAACAAGACGCCAACGGTGAATCCGTCGACCTGTCCGACAACGCGTCGGCGATAGCTCCAGCCCCTACATCATCCGTCACTGCGCCGTCACGCGTTATTGCCGACTCGTCCGATGAGATCCTCTCACCGTTGACACCACGACTGACCGACATCGCACTGGTCGATTGGTTAGCGGATGCCAATGATGACAACGCGGTAGAAGCATCATCTGATGCGAAAGAGGACGACGATGATTCCGATCCCACCAACGAATTGGAGTCGTCGATCGACCAGTTCCTCACTTAGGCATTGACTCGAGCGTGGAAATCTCCTCGACGGACGACCGCGTCTCGTGAATGGCGTCGAACGTGAAGTCAGGGTTGTTGCGTTCGAGTTGTTTCAAATCCCAATCGGATTGAATCAAGATCGCCGGACTACCGAATGAGTCGTTGACCAATTTCGCGCCGTAGGGACTTTTCATCGCGACCTGACGATCGTTGCAGTGATACCATCTCGCGTGTGCGTAAGGCAATCGATGCAGTCGCGAGGGTGCTTTGTATTCCGATTCGAGCCGAAACTGCACGACATCGAATTGAAGTTCCCCGACGGCGGCAAGAATCGCGTCGCGTTGACGTCCGGTGCCATAGAACAATTGCACGGCACCTTCTTCGACGAGTTGTTCAAGCCCGCGGTCGAATTGCTTGCGTCGAGAGGTGTCCGGGCAGTCGATGCTTGCGAAAACTTCTGGCGGAAACTGCGGCACGCCTGGGTATCTTACCGGCGTATCTTCATAAACCGAATCGCCCAACCGCAACTCGCCCGGGCATACCACGCCAATGATGTCACCCGGGAAGGCCTCCTCCATCGTTAAGCGTTCCCGCCCAAACACTTTTAGAGCTCGAGGAAGCCGAACCCGATTTCCTGATCGCGCAATCGTTACGTCCATATCCCGCTCGAACCGTCCCGTGCGGACGCGAATGAACGCGACACGGTCGCGGTGCATCGGATCAAGGTTCGCTTGGATCTTGAACACGAATCCGGAGAACTGCGGCAAATCACGAGCACCCTCGGATGCCTCAGTGGGCTTCGGCGGCGGTGACGCGGAGGGTGGCGGACAGAGATCGATAAAACCTCGCAGGAACAATTCCATGCCGAAGTTAGCCAGAGCGCTGCCAAAGAATACGAGCGTTTGTTGCCCACCTAAGAAACGTTCACGCTCATACTCTTGCCCTGCGTGTTTGACCAATTCGAGTTCTTCGGCGGCTCGCAGCAAGACTTCGGACTTCAGCGACTGGACGAGCGAATTGCGATGAGGAGAAGGCTTGGTGGGTTCGAGGGAGTCGTTTGATTCCAAAACCTCTGGCCATGATCGTTGCACGGCGGCGGCACGAAAGTCGCTGGAGTCGGTGCTGAAGAGATGCATTTGATTACTTGCGATATCCACGATCCCCGAAAACTCGGGACCGTTTCCGACGGGCCAATTGATCGGTACCGCTTCGATCGAAAATTCCTTTTCGATCTGCCCGAGTATTTCGAGCGAAGAAGGACCGGGGCGATCGATCTTGTTAACGAATGTGATCACGGGGATTCCGCGTGCCGCGCAGACACGGAATAACTTTTCGGTTTGGGATTCGATTCCCTTGGCGGCGTCGATGACCATGACGGCGCAGTCGGCCGCCATCAAGGTTCGATAGGTATCCTCGCTGAAGTCATGGTGCCCCGGTGTATCAAGCAGATTGATATGGGTGTCTTCAAACGCAAACGTCAAAACCGTCGAACTGACGGAGATTCCCCGCTGTTTCTCCAGTTCCATCCAATCCGACCTCGCCGAACGCTGTGATTTACGGCCCCGGACGGCCCCGGCCACTTCGATTGATCCTCCGAATAGGAGTAGTTTCTCGGTGAGGGTCGTCTTTCCTGCGTCTGGGTGCGAAATAATTGCGAACGTTCGTCGATGTAAACGCGCTTCTTCGAGTTGCTTCCGTGTGATCGTCGTGCTCATGAAATCTCCAGGGACCCCGAAATGAACTTTCTTGCATTATGCGGGTATTGACGGACGTGCCGGTCGCGACGGACTAATGTTCGGGTGTTCTTTAATTCAGGCGTGTCGGCCACCGTCGCGTGCCAGCGTTGAACCTATCTTTCCAAAACGACCACCGTGTGCAACTGAGAAATGACGACTTCAGGTAACTTTGTCAATGCAAATCTATTTAGCCGAGACCGGCGTTTCGGCTATTGAGCAGTTCCAAACGTCGCTCGCGGCCACCGGAACCACGCCATGGGCGTGGTTGGATATGGTTGCATCGATACTTGAACCGGCCTGTCTCGTATTCTTGGTAACTTATCTGGTCTGGCAACGGGGCCTCGGGATCAAAGAACGGCAAGCCTTTGCCAGTGTTTCTGATCCTATAGGGACCGACATCAACCAATTGCTGTCCGCAGGTGTTCAGCAATTGCCCTGCCCGATCTTAATCATCGACAGCAGTACCGCTAAACTCGCGTTCGCCAATCAAGCGGCGTTTCAACTGTTCGGAATCAACTGGATTCCCCACAATCAATTAGTTTCTCGAAGCCTTGATCAATTATTCAGGATCTCCGCTGATTCCGAATCAAGTCAGTTGATCGGGGAAGAGCTTCTCCTTCGCGTCGCCGAGTCCGGCAGGACAGAAAGGTTCGAAAACCTTTTCATCCGACATTCTAATTCCGCTGGTAAGAACATTTCGCTGACGGCGGTCCCGTTGTTCGAGCAATCTCATTCAAGTTCTTACATTGCCGCTTATGTCGACGATGAGACGGACGGTTTCGAGAAGATCTCACGAATCCAACAAATCGCCTACAGTGACTCGTTGACGGGATTGGCCAATAGACACTCGATTCTGCAACACATCCAAACCGCAATCGATCGAGAAACGGACTGCCCGTTTGCGATTCTGTTCATGGACTTTGACCGATTCAAGTTGATCAATGACAGTCTCGGGCACGAAGTGGGGGATCAACTGCTTAAGGAAATTGCAAAACGAATCAACACCCTGGTCGGATCGATCGATTGCTTGGGCGTAGCCGGACGCTTAGGCGGCGACGAGTTTGTCGTTTTTCTGGATCAATTGAATGATTTCGGCGACGCCACCGTCATTGCCGAACGCTTGCTCGCGTCGCTCGCCCAGCCCTATCATTTGGCCGGGACGTCGGTCGTTTCCACAGCCAGCATCGGCGTCGCACTGAGCGGCCCAGGGGTTCGATCGGCCTCCGACATGTTGCGCAATGCCGACTTGGCAATGTACAAGGCCAAGGCCGCCGGTAAGGCACGCTGTTCCTATTTCGATGACGGGCTCAAACGCGAAGTCGAACAACGATTGCAGGTCGAGACGGAACTGCGAGAGGCGTTAACGCACGATGAGTTCTATGTCGTTTTTCAGTCGATCGTTGATCTTCGTGATCGAAGCATCCTGAGTTACGAAGCACTCTTGCGTTGGAGCCATCCGAGACTCGGGCCCATCTCGGCGGGGCAGTTTTTTGATGTCGCCAATGAGACCGGACTGGTCGTTCCCATCGGCGATTTTGCGTTAACCACCGCATGTGGTATCGCCGTCAAGAATGAATTCGAGCGTCGCGGTTGTCGCTTGCACGTCAACCTATCTCGATTGCAGGTTCTGTTGCCTGCGTTGATGGACATTCTGGGCAACGCCATCGAAACCGCCGGATTGTCAGCCGGATCGTTAGTCCTGGAAATCTCTGAATCGAGTCTGAGCGGCGAACCCGAACGGGTGATTTCCCGACTGCACGAAATCAAAGAACGTGGGCATCGGTTGTGCTTGGACAATTTCGGATCCGGGGCCGCGCCACTGACGCTGCTGCGCGAACTACCGATCGATTACCTCAAACTCGATCGTTCGTTAGTTTCGTCGGTCAACTCGTCGCCTGAGCATTTGGTATTGATTCAATCGCTCGTGACCATCGCCGAAACATACGATATTCAAGTCATTGCCGAAGGGATTGAAACCGACGAGCAGGTCAAACAACTCAAACAAATCGGCTGCCGGTTCGGACAAGGTTACGCATTCCAGAGGCCCGTGGAAGCCGATTGTTTGCCCTGGGATGGCCCCGTTCGTCCGATTCCCGCCAAGTTAAAACCGACGCGGCGATAACAGTAATCGCATCAACCCTTGATCGCAAACCCGATCCCATTACGAAGTCTTAATCCGTTCGCCTTCGAGTGGTGGAATCGTCCAGCACGATTCATGCTTGTCCATCCCGATATGTGGGTAATAACTCGTCGCCGCTGGGGCTGCCAACAAAATTAAACGTGTGTCGAGCCCCGCGTTTTCATGAATCATTCGAATCAAACGCCGACCGATTCCCCGGCCTTGGTAATCCACATCAACGGCTAGGTCGGACAGGTAGGTACAGTAAGCAAAGTCGGAAATGGCCCTTGCCACGCCGACAATCAGCGAGTCTTCATTCCTTGCCACGGCGACCAAATCAGCGTTGGCCAGCATCTCGGCAATCCGCACGACGTCGCCTATCGGCCGACGCTCTGCGAGCGTTGATCGGCGCAACACGTCGATGAACTCTGCTGGCGCAAGGGCCGGTTCGATCAGGTACTGAATCGTAATACTCCTTTGATTTCGATCCCAAGCTTTGACGCGGGTCGGTAGGTGGCTAGGAGCCTTGCGTTGGCCGATCGTCCGGAGTGCGTCCCAAGACGATGTCGAAGTTCGCGGTCCACTCGTTGATCTTTGAATTCGGAATTCGGTTCCAATCCGCCATGATCAATTTTTGTTCAGCCGGATCACTGAGACGGCGGAACACGCCGTCTGTCGAGTTGCCTTCGTTGCCCCGAATCATGCACTGAGTCGTTAGGACTTCGTGTCCGTTTTGCGACACCTTGATATGAATGTGTGGCGCCGGTCGGCCGGGATAAGGAACCGGTTTGATCGTGCGGAAGCGATAGCCGCCGTCGGACGCCGTTTCAAACTTGCCGTAACCTTGGAAGTTCGAATCTTGCTGCGTTTTCTTTGAGTCGCTGTCGCGGGAATGCAGATATACCGCGTTGGCGTCGCACTGCCATATTTCAACGGTGGCATTGCGCACCGGCGAACCGGCAAGCGTCAAAATACGTCCATTGAAGTTTGTGATCTCACCGACCGCCGGTGTCGTGTTGTCACCGATCAAGATCAGGTCGTTGTCCTGATCCAGTGGCAAGCGATCGGGATAAAACGGTCCTTCGGTCAGCCGTGGTGTTGCCATCAGTTCTTCGGCAAGCAACCCCTTCGTTGTGAAAAACGGCGAAGCAAGCATGGCGGCACCGCCAGCGGTCAGGAGTCCGCGGCGAGAAACGTGGGGACGCGGCATGGTAAAACTCTCGGAGTGAAAAGAATGGGCATCGATAGGATGACTCTAACCCATCGGGTCGCAATTTGCGAACAGACCTGCCCTTCGCTTTGACTTCCGTGCCATCCGCAACGATAACCAACGTTCCACAACCCGCAATCCACAACCCGCAATCAACGTTCCACTACCAAGTTATTGGTTTGTTTTGTGCGATGGTTATCTACGCGATGGCATTAGCGTGGACGCTCCAAATAAGATCTGTCGCAGCGGGCGAACGGGGGCATCGGCGGTTTGGGCTTGTTCGATCATGCGGATCGTATTGCCGTAAACATGTAGAGGCCGCCCCGGCCGGCGATGGATCGGCATCGCTTGAATTTGTGCCCGATACTCTCCGGTGGGGATGATGATAGGGCTCCATCCGGTCGGGGAAGCGGCTTTCGCCGAATCGTTACCGGGCAAAGAGGTTATCAGGGAAGTTATCAGGATGACGAAAGGTAGGAGTCGCAACATGTCTTAAAAGTCTCGTGGTGATGAATTTCGTGATGAGTCGGAAGCCAACAAACGCGTTCGCAATAGTGGGATTTTGTCGAGGGTTCACGTCGCGCCGGATCGTTAACAAGATCCCGAACTCGCCAACCTACGTCTTGAATCAATTCTACGTCTCGATTCAACACGAAGTCTTGAATCTCACGCAGCTTAATTCCGACCGTCGATCAAGCCCGCGCCGATGGCCGTCATGAGCACCGAGCCGGGGATAATCCCGATCGCGGTACACCACAGGAAACGTCCGATACCGACGCCGGATGCGCCGGGAAGGAACGACCCAACGTGCATGCCGAGCCACGGGACCTGACGAACTCCGACTAAAAAGACCGGATGATCGACGGGGAATCGCCGCAACCATTTCGGAGCTCGTTGCAAACCTTGTTCCAGCTCAAAGTCTTGGCGTGCTCGTCGCCCCAATCCGAACTCCAAAACGCTCGCGATGAACCACCCCGTCCAGCTCAAACAAAATCCCAATCCGAAGCCGTAGATCGCGCCGCTGGCGATCGCGATCAGGTCCGAGGGGAATGGCGAGACCGCCAACACGACGTGCAACGTCAACGTCACCGGTATTGCTGCGGCACCGAGCGTCGCCTGAAACTCGGCAGGATCGTGATCGGAGAGCCAGCGGGTCGCGACCGCTCCCAAGGCCAAGATGCCGACGACGAGATAGAAAGTGGATGAGCGAAAGAGACGACCCACCATCGGGCCGAGCGACCGTCTCGGTGGTCGCTGTGGCTGTTGCTGTTGATGCGGTGGCGACGGCTCTGGCGGCTCCATCAAGCCGTCTTCTGCTCGACCGAAGTGTCGCTGGCTGATCCGCTTGTCGTCGAACGACGAGGCATCAAGTCATGCTCTTGGGCCCACTGTAGTGCCGTCTTCATGCCCTCGCGGAAGTCGGTCTTGGGTTGATAACCGAGCAACCGTTTCGCCTTGTCGATCGAGAAGTCGAGATTCAACGTCAGGAATTTAATCCGCGCGTTGGTCAACAGCGGTGCCGTTTGGGCGCCACGCATCTTGGCGAAACCTTCGATGAATCCGACCGCGCTACGGGCCAACCATTCGGGTACCTTTTTAGGCATCGGCAATCCCATGTGATCGGCGATCGCGCCGACGAACTCTTCGCGGGTGACGAGCCTTTCGTCGCGGATGTTGAAGGTTTCCCCGATCGCTTCGTCTTTGTCGATCGCCAACATGATCGCGTCGACGAGGTTGCCGGCATAAGTGTTGTTGAGTTTCTTTTGGCCGTCACCGATGAGTTTCATTTGGCCTTCGGATAGCCGTTCGATGATCCGGGGGACGACGTGTCGGTCGCCTGGGCCGTAGATGAATCCGGGCCGAATGATGGTGGCCGGAAAATCGTGTTGTCGGATCGTTTGGTTCAACAACACCTCGGCTTCCGCCTTGGTGGCCGTATAGCCGTCGAGTCCGGTGAGGTCGGGGGGCGTCGTTTCGTCGGTTCCGTAATGATGGGTCGCCGCATACACACCGAGCGAACTGATTTGGACCCAGCGTTTGATCCGCCCGGCTTTGCGAGCCGCGATCAGCATCGCCTCGAGTGCCACGACGTTGATCGCACGAAACTTTTCCGCCGGACCCCAATCGCCGACGTGGGCGGCGGTGTTGATCACATAATCGACGTCCGAAACCGCCGCGGGCAGGCTATCCAAATCCGCCAAGTCGGCGTGCACGGTTTCGATATCGAGCCCTTCGAGCGAACTCAGGTCGCTGGTCGGGCGGACCATCGCGCGGACCGTGTACCCGGCTCGCAACGCTTCTTTGGCGACTAAACTGCCGACCATTCCGGTGGCTCCGGTGATCAGGACGGTTCCGCGTGACATGATGTGGGTTCCTCAGGATGGCTCGAACGGGTAGCGTGGGTTCATAAGCTAATAAGTTGAATCCGCTTTACTAGGGCTTCGTCCCAATTCGCCCCGGGGCGAGTGGAAAACACACCATGTGGTTGATCGCAATCGATGAAGCGGGCTACGGCCCAAAACTAGGCCCTTTGGTGGTTGCGGGGACATTGTGGCGTCGAGTCGACGCGGCCTTCGACGTCGCGATGAGCGACCGATCGATCGACGCCGCCGACCCCGACGCGTTCGCACCCATCGCGGCGCCCGTTCGCGTGCAGGCGACGACGATTCGCGTCGACGACTCGAAACAGATCTTTCGCAGCCGATCGTCGGGTAAAAATGGCGGCTCGCTCGCGACGTTGCACCGGATCGTTTCGGTCGCCCATCACGCGAGCGGCCGAACCGAACCGGACTTGGCCCGCCGGATCGCGACGCTGATTCCGGACGACATCGCGAGAATCGCGGCCGTCCCCTGGTTGGCCTCGCTGGCGAGTTCGCCGCGGCTGCAAGAACTCGTCGAGACCGCTTGGACACCGAAAACGGATTGCGGGGAAGCGATCAACCGTTGGGCGAAATCGCCTTGGAGATTGATTGACGTTCGAGCGAGGATGATCGACGCCGCGCATTTCAATCGTTTCTGTGGAGCCGCCGACGGTGCTAACAAAAGCGACTTGCTCGGCGAGACCAGCATCGGATTGGCGGCGGATTGGTTGGCGACGATTGAAAGCCAGCGGGCCGACGATCCCTCGCCGACTTCCGAGCCCGTTCAGGTTTATTTCGACCGTCACGGCGGACGTCGTTATTATGCGGGTCCAATTCAGCAGCAATTCGGCGAAACGCCCGTCCGGGTGATCGCTGAGTCAGCGCGGCAAAGCGTTTACGAAACCGGATCGGCCGGGCGGACGATGCGGATGCACTTCAGCGTCAAGGGCGATCGTTTCGTCCCGGTCGCGTTGAGTTCATTGCATGCGAAGTATTTGCGTGAAGTCGCGATGGCATCCCTGAATGATTATTTTCGGAAGCGATGGGAAGCGGCGAGCAGCGACGGTTTGCCGGCTGCTCGTTCAGCCAGTAACGGCACTCAAAATGACTCAGCATTCAAACCAACGGCGGGTTACCCGACCGACGCTGATCGGTTCCTGACGATGATCGCGGCGGCGATCAAGGCCGACAAAATATCGATGGACGACTTGGTCCGTTGCCGCTAATGCTTTGTCCAACTTTAATTTTAGGATTAGCCGTTTTGTCGCTAGCGGCGTGTTGATTTAATCGTAACCCGAAGCGTGAGCGAGGGATTGATCGCCATTAAATTCTTTGTAGGTATCCCTCGCTCACGCTTCGGGTTGCGATGCAAACTAAATCAACAGCCCGCTAGCACCCAAACGGCTAATGCTGCCAACACTAAAGTTGAATCTAGACAAAGTACTAGGAATGAACGTTGACAAAGGTCTCACCGATTTTCTGCCGTTGTCAAAATTCAAAGGCTGTGCAATAGTAAGCAAGGAAACAGCGGTCTTGGTCGATAACAGACCAACCGCTTTTTGCCAAAACGACTTTGTTACAAATTTCACAAAGTCGCTCTTCAGTGTCGCTCGCTGGTTCCTTCCTCTCCTCCGCTTGCCTCCGCGTACATGCCCGCTATTCAAAATCGCACCCGAATCAACAAAGGTCTCGATCTACCGATCCTGGGTGCCCCCGAGCAACGGGTCGAGATCGGTCCGCTTGTCCGCAGCGTCGCTTTGTTGGGCGATGACTACATTGGGATGCGTCCGACGATGTTGGTCGCCGAAGGTGATCGCGTTTCGATCGGCCAACCGCTGTTCGAAGACAAGAAGAATCCTGGCGTAATTTTCACGTCCCCGGCTGCGGGCACCGTTGGCAGTGTCGTGCGGGGTGCCAAGCGAAAATTTGAAGCGATCACGATCAACGTCGACGGAGATGACTCGGTCACCTTCGACGGGGCCAAAGGCAAAGACCCGATCGGGTTGGGCGGTGCAGGCGTCGCGGAGCAATTGATACAAAGTGGATTGTGGACTTCGTTAAGGACCCGTCCGTTCGGCAAGGTTCCCGCGTTGGGATCGACGCCACGTTCGATTTTCGTGACCGCGATCGATACCAATCCGCTGGCGGCCGATCCGGCGGTCGTGATGAGCGAACGCAAAGACCAATTCGTGTTGGGTTTGCAAGCTCTCACCAAACTGACCGAGGGCTCGGTTTATTTGTGCAAGGCGGCGGGAGCGGAGATTCCCGGTGGCGAAGTCAACGGCGTTGAACTGGCGGACTTCAGCGGTCCTCATCCGGCAGGTTTGCCGGGCACGCACATCCACTTCCTCGATCCGGTCGGTCCCCACAAAACGGTTTGGTACATCGGTTATCAAGACGTCATCGCCATCGGTTCTTTGTTCCAGACGGGCAAGGTCGATGTCCGACGGATCATTTCGTTGGCCGGTCCGATGGTGAAGCAGCCTCGATTGATTGAAACACGTTTGGGAGCCTGCATCGATGATTTGCTCGAGTCGCAGATCAGCACCGACGTGAAAGTCCGGCCGATCTCCGGTTCGGTCCTGTCGGGTCACACGGCTCGAGCCCCTCACAATTACTTGGGGCGGTATCACCAACAGGTTTCGGTCATTCAAGAAGGCGACTACCGCGAGTTCTTGGGCTGGCAAAAACCCGGCTTTGATAAGTTTTCGGTCACTCGCATTTTTGCTTCGGCGACCAGGCCATCGCAAAAGTTCGCTTTCACCACTTCCACGGGTGGATCTGAGCGAGCCATGGTGCCGATGGGCACGTACGAGCGAATGATGCCGATGGACATTTTGGCGACGCAGTTGTTGCGGGCCCTGATCGTTCGCGACACCGATTCCGCCCAACAACTCGGCGCACTCGAGCTCGAGGAAGAAGACTTGGCACTGTGTACGTTTGTTTGCCCCGGCAAGTACGAGTACGGTTCGCTGCTCCGCGAAAGCCTAACGACGATCGAGCGTGAAGGTTAACCGCCGACGCATCCGGTTGATCCCGCTCGCCAGCACTCCATTTTCGAATCCATCCATCTCTCACTTTTGAGACACTCCAATGAAACCACTGCGTGACGCCTTCGACAGCGTTCACCCCTACTTCGCGAAAGGGGGAATACTTGAAAAGGCCTACCCCGTTTACGAAGCGCTCGACACGTTTTTGTTTACCCCCGGGGAAACGACCAAGGGACGCACCCACGTTCGCGACAACATCGATTTGAAGCGAATGATGATCATGGTCGTCGTCGCCTTGATCCCGGTGACGTTATTCGGGATGTGGAATGTTGGCTATCAAGCTAACTATGCGATCGAGCAGATGACCGCTGCGGGTGTCGACGTTGATTTTGATTGGCACCACACCGTTCACACGGCGATCGGTTTAGGGCACGACCCGAACAACTTCATCGACAATTTTGTTTATGGGGCGATCTTCTTCCTCCCGATTTATGCCGTGACGATGTTTGTCGGCGGTCATATCGAGATGGTCTTCAGCGTGCTTCGCGGCCACGAGATCAACGAGGGGTTCTTGGTGACCGGCTTGTTGTATCCGCTGACGTTACCCGCCTCGATTCCATTGTGGCAGGTCGCTTTAGGGATAGCCTTTGGTGTGATTGTTGCCAAAGAAGTCTTCGGCGGCACGGGGCGTAACTTCCTCAACGTTGCGTTGACTTCGCGGGCGTTCCTTTACTTTGCCTACGCCGGTCAAATCAGCGGCGATAAGGTCTGGACCGCCGTCGACGGTTTCAGCGGTGCGACCGCTCTGGGTGCGATGGCCAATGCCGAAAACAACGCCGTCGCCTCGCTGAATTCGATCGAATATGTTTGGGGAGGTGTCGAGCCGATTACCTGGATGAGTGCGTTCTTGGGAACGATCCAAGGCTGCGTCGGCGAAACCAGCGCACTGTTGTGCCTTGTCGGCGCGGCGATCTTGATCGCGACCGGCATCGGATCGTGGAAGATCATGAGTGGTGTGATCGCCGGAACGATCGCGACGAGCTTGCTGCTCAATGCGGTCGGCAGCGAAACCAACGCCATGTTCGGTGTCCCGTTTTATTGGCACCTGGTGATCGGCGGCTTGGCGTTCGGACTGGTCTTCATGGCCACCGACCCGGTCAGTGCCTCGATGACCGAAACCGGAAAATGGATCTACGGCGGCTTGATCGGCTTCATGACCGTCCTGATTCGAGTCGTTAATCCCGCATTCCCCGAAGGCATCATGTTGGCGATTTTGTTCGGCAATGTGTTTGCTCCCTTGATCGATTACTTCGTCGTTCAAGCCAACGTCCGCAGGAGGGTTGCCCGTTATGCCGCCTAAAGATTCCTTGCCAGGCACGATCCTGGTCGCCACTGTGTTGTGCGTGGTTTGTTCGTTGGCCGTGAGTGCCGCCGCCGTCGCGCTGCGTCCATTGCAGGCCGCCAACCAGAAACTCGATCAACAGAAAAACATCCTCGACGCCGCCGGAATTCCGATTAACGAATTCGGCAAGCCCGCGTCGCAACTCAGCCGTAAAGAGATCGATGATCTTTACACTTGGGTAAGCGAAAAGATGGTGGACTTGGATACCGGTGACTACAACACCGAGGTCGATCCCGAAAAGTACGACCTCGCCGAATTTGCCGTGAATCCCGATACGAGCATCGAAATCGTCAACCCGACGATCGATCCGGGCGAAGACCGACGTCCCAAGACGATGAAGGTTTACTTCGTTCGTCGACCCGGTTCAGACCAGCTTCGCCAGGTCGTCTTGCCGATCTATGGCAAAGGCCTATGGGGAACGTTGTACGGATATCTCGCGCTCAAGAGCGATTTGAAGACCATCCAAGGGATCACGTTTTATCAACACCAAGAAACGCCTGGACTAGGCGGAGAAGTCGATAACCCGGCCTGGAAGGCCCAGTGGGAAGGTTTGCAACTTTACAACGAAAAGGGTGAACCGTCCGCGATGGTCGCCAAAGGACCCGCGCCAGATACCGATCCATACGCCGTCGATGGTCTTTCGGGCGCGACGATCACCAGTCGTGGTGTAACGAACCTGGTCCAGTACTGGGCGAGCGATGAAGCCTACGGCCCGTTTTTGGACAAGCTCGCTGAAGAAATCAAAAACGGCTCAACCGAGTCATCGGCCGCGAAAGCCGACGTAAAAGAATCCGCGATCAATACAACCGCGAACGCAGGAGATGCCACCCATGGCTAAGAAAACCGTCGACGTTCTGGTCGACCCGTTGATCAACAACAACCCGATCGCGTTGCAGATTCTGGGAATCTGTTCCGCCCTTGCGGTGACGACCAAAATGGAAACTTCATTGGTGATGTCACTCGCGGTCGTCGCGGTTGTCGCGTTCAGCAACCTCGCCGTCAGTGCGATCCGGTCTTACATCCCCAGCAGCATTCGGATCATCGTGCAGATGACCGTGATCGCGTCGCTGGTGATTGTGGTCGACCAGTTTCTCAAGGCCTACTTCTTTGACATCAGCAAGCAATTGTCGGTGTTCGTCGGATTGATCATCACCAACTGCATCGTGATGGGTCGGGCGGAAGGTTTTGCCATGAAGAACTCCCCCGGTGTAAGCTTCCTGGACGGAATCGGGAACGGTCTCGGGTATGGGCTCGTGCTGATGATCGTGGCGTTTTTCCGCGAACTATTCGGCAATGGAAGCTTGTTCGGCATCACGCTGATGGAACTCGACCGCAACGGCGGTTGGTACAACCCGAACAACTTGATGCTCTTGCCGCCGAGTGCATTCTTCATCATCGGATTCCTGATTTGGGTCATCCGGTACAACAAACCCGAACAAATCGAAGAGGCGTAAGCAATGGAAATCGTCGAAACTCACCTCAGCATTTTCATGAAGGCGGTGTTCGTTGAGAACTTGGCACTCGCGTTCTTCCTGGGAATGTGTACGTTCCTCGCGGTCAGCAAGAACGTCAAGACGGCCATGGGTCTGGGCATCGCGGTGATCGTGATCCAAGCGATTACCGTGCCGGCAAACCAGATCATCTACTCACTGCTGCTCAAGAAGGGCGCGTTGACATGGGCCCAAGGAATCGTACCCACCGAAACGATCAACTTCGCCGAGGTTGATCTCACGTTTCTCGGGTTCATCAGCTACATCGGCGTGATCGCCGCTTTGGTTCAGATCCTCGAAATGTTTTTGGATAAGTTCATCCCATCGCTTTACACGGCGCTCGGGATCTTCCTTCCGTTGATCACGGTCAACTGTGCGATCTTGGGTGCGTCGCTGTTCATGGAACAGAACAACTACTCGCTGGGTGAATCGGTGACATACGGATTCGGATGCGGCGTCGGTTGGGCATTGGCCATCATGGCGCTTGCCGGAATTCGAGAAAAATTGAAGTACAGCGATGTTCCTCCTCCACTTCGCGGTTTAGGAATCACGTTCATTACGGTTGGATTGATGTCGCTGGCATTCATGTCGTTCAGCGGTATTCAGTTGTAGGCCCGTCACCTGTTCCATTTTCCGGCGCGAGCCGGTTCATTCAAAAGAGCTTTTGAAGATGTTTGCCTCTCTGTTGTTTCTCGGTGCCTCCAAGGCTGCGGTCGTCGTCTTGGGCGTGGTGATGTTCACGGTCGTCGTCATCGCCCTGGTGATGCTGATCTTGGCCGCCAAACGCCAACTGGTCGCTTCCGGTCCGGTCAAGATCATGATCAATCACCAAAAGGAAATCACAGTCCCAGCGGGCGGTAAGTTGCTCGGTGCGCTCGCCGACGCCGGCGTGTTTGTTTCGAGCGCCTGTGGTGGCGGCGGAACCTGTGCACAATGCAAGGTGAAAGTAGAAGCCGGCGGCGGTGACCTGCTGCCGACCGAGACCGGACACATCAACAAAAAAGCCGCCGCCGAAGGCGAGCGACTCAGTTGCCAAGTCGCGGTCAGGCAAGACATGGTCGTGGAGGTTCCGCCGGAAGCCTTCGACACAAAGAAGTGGGAATGCACCGTCAAGAGTAACAATAACGTTGCCACGTTCATCAAAGAGTTCGTTTTGCAACTGCCCGAAGGTGAGGAAGTCGACTTCCGTGCCGGAGGTTACATTCAGATCGAATGCCCACCGCACGAGATTCACTACAAAGACTTCGACATCGCCGAAAAGTATCACCCCGATTGGGATCAGTACAACATTTGGCGTTACGTTTCGAAGGTCGATGAGCCCGTCGTACGAGCCTATTCGATGGCGAACTACCCCGGTGAAAAGGGCATCATCATGCTCAATGTTCGGGTTGCCTCGCCGCCACCGCGTGCTCCCGAAGGCACCCCGCCGGGCAAAATGAGCAGTTACATCTTCTCGCTCAAACCAGGTGACAAGGCCACCATCAGCGGGCCTTACGGTGAGTTCTTCATCAAAGACAGCCAAGCCGAGATGGTATACATCGGCGGTGGTGCGGGTATGGCTCCGTTGCGAAGTCATATCTTCGAACTGTTCAAACGCCAAAAGACGGATCGGAAGGTTAGTTACTGGTACGGCGGACGCTCGCTACGCGAGTTGTTCTACATCGAACACTTCCGCGATATCGAGAAGGAATTTCCGAACTTTCAGTTCAACATCGCCTTGTCCGAGCCGGCCCCCGAAGACAATTGGGACGGTTACGTCGGGTTCATTCACCAAGTCTTGCTCGAAAATTATCTCAGCAAGCACCCGGCACCCGAAGACATCGAGTACTACATCTGTGGACCTCCGATGATGAACGCCGCCGTGTTCCGAATGCTCGACGACTTGGGCGTGGAACCTGAAAACATCGCTTACGACGACTTCGGCGGTTAAGCAATTAAAAAAGAACGTGGTGGCGACTTGTAGTCGCCAATTCCAGAAACGTCGATTGAAAGTCGGCACCACGTCAAGAGGCACGTTTGTCTAAGAAAATGAGAAACCATCGCATGACGCGACGTGTCCTCCGGCACGCCGCGTTTTTCATTATCAGCGTTTGTTTGCTCACTTCGTCGTTGTCGGCGTGGTCAAGTGACACTTCGCCCGTCGACCTGTGGTCATTCCGCGGGTCCACGATGGGTACGACCTATATGGTGAAGGTATCCGGGGCACCGGGTGGTGAAGATTGGCGTGAAGAAACCTCGTTCGCGATCGAAGCCGAACTTCGGCAAGTCAACGACCAAATGTCGACGTATCTCAAGACGAGCGAACTGAGCCGGTTCAATGACTCGACGAGCACCGATTGGTTTCCGGTCAGTCGACAAACCGCCGAGGTCGTGCAGCTTGCGTTGGAAATCGGTGATAGCTCCGCTGGACGCCTCGACGTCACCGTCGGCCCTCTGGTGGATCGCTGGAGCTTCGGTCCGACTAAGCGAAGTCAAACGGTCCCCGAGCCCGATGAGATCGAATCGATCCGCCAACGTGTCGGACACCAGTTTCTCGAAGCGAGGCTCGAGCCGCCGGCGATCAAGAAGTCCATCCCCGAGCTCCGAATTGATCTTTCAGCGATCGCCAAAGGACATGGCGTTGACCGGGTGGTCGCGTTATTGAACGAGCGAGGCGCGGAAAACGTATTTGTGGAAATCGGAGGCGAGGTCCGTGTCAGTGGCGCCAAACAAACCCCTTCGGGATCGGTCGCATGGAAAGTAGGGATTCAAAAGCCCGACGCGGATGCCAATGAACTGGCATTGGCACATCCGATGCACGACAACGCGATGGCAACGTCGGGTGATTATCGGAACTTTTTCGAAGTCGATGGCAAACGATATTCCCATACGATCGATCCCACGACCGGGCGGCCGATCGACCACATGCTTGCTTCGGTCACCGTGATCGCACCGACGTGTGCCCAAGCCGACGGATGGGCGACGGCATTAAACGTCGCCGGGCCGCAAGCTGCGTGGCAGCTTGCAAAAGAAAACGGACTCGATAGCTTGCTGATTCAACGCGTCACTGATCCCAACCAAGGCAACCCCAAAATGATCTCCTTCGAAATCACCGGAACCGGTGCATTGGCCGAAGTCGCCGAGCGAATGAACCAAGCCGGAGTGCTGAGCCGAGCCGGAACGCTGGCTCAAAGTGCCGCCAGCAACGAAGCCGGCTTTGGCGAACGCATGATGCCGATCTTGATCCTCACCGCCGTCGGTTTCGGCGCCGTCTTGATCGCGATGGCGATCGGAGTGATCTTCGGCCGCAAATCGATCAGCGGCTCGTGCGGCGGTCTGAACGCAAGAACCGATCCCGATGGTGTCTCACGTTGTTCCATGTGCAGCACCCCCTCAGAAGGATGCCAAGAACTGCAAGAAAAAATCGAACGAGGCAATGCTTAACGACGGATTGAAGGCGAGCACAGAATTTTTAGAAGAACGGTTTGTTTTCAAACGCCGAGTTCGCTGAGACGCAGAGAGCAGAAGAGTTTGGTCCTATACCCCGACTCACCACACCGCTGACAAATCGACTTCGATCTCACCACCCAAGTAAGAGCAACGCACTCGCGATTCATGTGTGCTGCGTTGGTAGCCTGAAGGACCGAGCAAGCATTGCTGGACTTCGTGTTCGAATGGATCGACGATCCAGTACTCAGGGACCTTCTCGCGTTCGTAAAGATTGAACTTCAGGACGCGGTCGTTGTAATCGCTTGATGGCGACAAAATCTCGATCAGATGATCGGGAACGCCTTTGATCTTTGTCGGCGTGATGATTGACCGTCCCGCCAACACGATGACCAAGTCCGGCTGGACGATGTCGTGCGGTGTGAGCTGCACATCGATCGGGGCATCCGCCACGATGCCCAACTGCTTTAGCTCGATTTGAGTGTAGAGCTGAAACTGGATTCGCCGAGAAACTGCTTGATGGTAAACGCTCGGAGCCGGGTTCATAAAGTGGTCCCCATCGATGATCTCGTGTCGGTTTCCATCATCGGGAAAACCGATGTAGTCTTGGTAGGTCAGCTTTTTCTTCGTTCTCGCGATCATCAATCGCTCCCTTCGTGGCGGTCTTCACACTTCCGTGATTGTAGCACACCCTCAATCGGTCCAAACGTCAGGGTTTTGGTAGCTTTTGGTTGGAATCAATCGGCTATCGCACTTGACCATTCATTTGTCCGCGACCAGTTATTTTTCCTCGCCCAAACCGACCATTTCGAGTAGTCGCAGTGCGTTGGTGGTGGGGGAGACGCCCTGTCGCATTCGATAGTCGAACGTCATGCGTTCGTCGCCGCTGGCGTCCGGGGTGATCGTTTCTCGGAAATGAACGGTGTGGGCGACCTTCAAGAGTTCGGGTTCATCGGCTAGCTCCAAATCGTGCGTCGTGATGGCTCCGATCGCACCGCTTTGAATAAGCATTCCCAACACACGCGTGACGGCGATTTGGCGTTCGCGACTGTTGGTGCCCTGCAAAATTTCATCGAGCAAAAACAGCAAGCGGCGGTCCGGTTGGGCGGCCAATTCACGGGCGTGCCCGACCACCGCAGCGAGCCGATTCAGTTCCGCCATGTAAAACGAGACGCCTTGGCTCAGGTCGTCGCTAACGCGGATGCTCGTTGCCATCTCCACCGGCGGCAACCGCATCGACTCACAACACACCGGTCCGCCCGCCATCGCGAGCGAGACGTTCAGTCCGAGGCTACGAAGCATCGTGCTCTTGCCAGACATGTTGCTGCCCGTCACAAGCAACAATGTTCCCGTCGGCCCGATCGTCACGTCGTTGCGGACGCGGGACGCGTCGGGCAGTAACGGATGTCCCAATCCGACGCACGTGATCGTTGAATCGGTATCGTTCTCGCTCAACCATGTCGGCGATGCCCAATCGGGATACTCGTCGGCCAGCGCTGCCAACGAGAGCAACGACTCCAGCTCGCCGAGAGATCGGAACCATGCCTGAGCTTGGTCGCCGTAACGTTGTTTCCAATCTTCCAAACGACGCAAGACTTCGACATCCCACAACCCGAACGCCTGCAACGGGAGGTAGACGAGGAACGTCGCGGCGGAATGCTTTAGCGAAGCGGCGGCGGCGATCCCAGACAGTTCTCGCATCGCGTTGCTCGCTGCGAGCGAGTTCGAATTCGCATCGGTGCCCAACAGGTTCTCGCGAATCGAAGCGACCGCCGACGTGTCACCCGATTCGGATTCGGGCAACCACTTCGCCGAGTCGAACAGCTCGGCATAGTCATCGACACTACGACGCGACGCCAGCGCGATGCTGAAGATTTCCGCCACGGGGCCGAGCATCCATGATGCGAGCAACAGATTGACGACCGCGATCGCGATCAGGGCAAAGAACGTGACCCGAGTCAGATCGCGGTCCTGAGAGAGAATCGCATAAATCAATCCCAACACGGTCGCGATCGCGATCACTGCCGTCGACCGCCCCCATGTCAGCAACCACCGTCGGCCGGGCAACCACATCGGACCACCCGCCCAGCGGACGAATGAATCCGGATCGCCGGTCGACGTGCCGACTTCCCGAGCAAGCGTGTAAAACCGAATCCTGTCGTCTCGTAAAGGGGCGAGAGATCGAACCGCGATGTGGCGATCGATGGCGACCGGCGGTAACACCGGTTGGGTCAGCCAGCTCGCCAACGTTCGCCGACCGGGCATCGTGGCCGCCATCGATACCAGTTGAAACAACGAGGCGTTGCCGAGTAGATCAAGGTCACCCGCCAACGCTTTTTGTCGGGCGTCGAGTTGAAGGCCTGAATCAGGTTGCGACGTCGCGTCGAGGTTTCCCAGTGGATCCTTGGCCAATGATTTCCAATCGCGATCCAATCGGCGGACGAGTCGACGCAAGGTTCGCGTTCGGTTCTGCAACACGCCGATCTTGTCTCGGACCGTTTCGTTGTGAACGACGACCACGAGGAAAGCCACCAAACCCGCAACCGCGACGACCGCCCAAAACGTCTGCTGAGTGCTGACGGCGAACGCCAAGGCGATGACGAAGATGAAAAACAGGCCGACACGGAGGCTGCCCAAACGGCCGTCGGTCGCTTGGTGCGTCTGGAGTTCGGAGTCGATGGAGGCGAGTTGGTCGGCGTAACGCGTTGAAGCGTTATCACCGGAGGAAGAGTGCGACATCCGTGTTAGGCTGCGTCGGTTTGAATAATCGGACGAGAAAGAGAACCAGCGGGAGCGTCAATGACCTTCAACGCGATCCGGTCCTGCAAGTTGGGGCGGAAGATCGTGAGCAATAACAAGGGCAAGAACCATCCCATGTACAGGCCGCCGCCGTAACCGTGCCAAAACTGCGCGGCGATCATCAACCCGGCCGAACAACTGATCAAGATCCCCAGGTTCTTTTGAGCGGGCCAGATCGCGAAGAAGAAGCTCAGAATGACAAAAGCCACAATTACCGGCAATCGCCAGATCGGGTTCCAACCCAATTCCCAAATGCCACGCGGGTCTTGGGTCGGCAAGAACAACCCGAACATGCGGCGAAGATGTTCTAAGAACGTTTCGTTGCCATCGAGCACCAATAAGGCGGTCAACAAGAAAAGAATCGACACGACTGAGATGGCAAACCGCCGCACACCCCGTTGCCAGTAAAAACTAAACCATAGGGGCAATAGGAACAGCGGGTAATAAACCAATCCGGCCGCTGCGCCGACGAACAGTCCGGCAACGATCGGTTTGCGATACATCAAGATCGCCCACAGAATCAAGGCGGCCGGCACGACGTGATCGACGCGACCGGTCATTTGCGCGGTGTAGGGCATCAATAGATACAAAGTAGCGCAACCAGCACCTGCACGCAAATTGCCGAAGTGTCGATTTCCGATCAACAGGATGCCGACCAAGACCGCCGATTGTCCGATGATCGCGATCACCTTGGCGATGGCAGCGCGGCGCTGTTCGGCCGACGTCAATTCGGCGAGCGTCGGTGGTTCGGCCCCCGCGATCCCTTCGCTGACCGGTCGCACCGGGATCGTCGGCAACATCTTCATCAGCGCGTATCCAGGGCCCAGTTCCGGTCCCTGTTCTCGTTGAATCTCGGGAGTGCTGGCGACGACGTTCGCCATCATGAAGATGAACAACGAGATGCCGATGAAGTTCAAACCACCCGTCGTGAGGTTCGGGTCCAACAATGGCCGGCGAACCATCAAGGGGTCCAACAACATCCGAATCAACAAGAGGAATTCGATGACGAACAACCAAATGAATCCGGTCCGGCGCAAGTTGACTGCGGATTGGTAAGCGGCGATCTGGGACGGCGAAAGAGCATCGTCATCCGACGCGTCGGGGGGAGCATCACCCGCGACTGAGTCACCGACGATGGAGTCACCTGCGACTGAGTCTTCCGCTTCGGCATCACCGGTGGGTCGGCTGCCAAGGGATTGATCGGCCGGTGATGGGCCGGCCGGTGTTGTGGTTTGTGCAACCAAAGTTTGACGTGGCGATTCTTGAATCGCGATCGATCGAGCGATCTCACGGTCCAGGCGGGTTTGGCGACGATACCCTTCGTTGACCATCAACAGGCCAGGGGCCAGCAGGATCAATAGGACGATGTCGAGATTGCGGATACTCCAAAAGCGTCGAAAGACGAAGAACAATCCGATCGTTAAAAACGACGACATGTAGACCCAAGTCGTGGGGTCCGGTCGACGGTAATAAAGAAGGAATTCGCTCATCGCGATACAACCCAGGGCGGCGGTCCTCGATGGAAATCAAAGACAATCGAAAAGAATGGCGAATTCCACAGGATAAACACCGCCGCCCGGCGATGATATCCCCTGGCGGAATTCACGTCGTACTCTTGGCGGCGTAGAGTTCGGCGTACTCGATTGCCCAAGTGTCGATCAGTTGGCTGAATTCGGACGGGTCGACCTCGGCGATTTTTGTGTAATGAACGCGGTTAAAGATCTCGCGGTTCATCACGGTACCCTTGCCTTTTAGGTCGAGTACTCGCAGATCACTGTAGGGACGAATTACCAATTCCAGCCGGCTGTATAAGTTTGTACGGCGACCCGCGTCGAGCCGCAGGTCGTCTCGATAGCAAGCCGTCCCCCAGCCTTCTTCGCCGAAGACCGATTCGGTGCGAAAACCGGGGAAGTGATCAGCGACTCGGTGGACGGCGGTTTCGATCTGCTCGGATAACGACAATCGATACGAGGTGTGCAACCGTTTAAGTTCGTCTTCGGAGAGTTCCTTGCGGCGTTCTTCGGACGCTTGGTGTTCGGCGCGGCGACGGCCGCGTTGGATCGCCGATTCCAATCGGGAGGTGAAATCATCGCTCATCAGGACACCTCTTCGGACGGCGACTCCGCGTTCTGGGCGGTGACGACGTTGTCCGTGGCCGGTGGATTAGGTTCAGCCGGTTCCGGCGATTGGATTGGTTCGGCGGTCTGTTCGGGCTGAACCTCGCTGGTCGGTTTGGCGGGTTCGGCAGCCTTTGCTGGCTCCTTCGCTTTCTTTGGCTCGGCCGGTTTCTCGGGTTGGCCTTTCTCTTTGCTGAACAGTTGCATCAAGTCGCCGAACGAACGCAGCGGCTCCTTGCCCTGTTGCATCGCGTCGGTCAAGGTCGGGGAATCGGGCTCCTTGCCGACGACCTCATACACTTCGGGTCGACGCGGGCCGCGAGATCCACCACGGCTGTCGCGACGTCCGCCATCGCGTCCGCCTCCGCCGCGATTGCCACCAGCGTTGCCTCTTGATCCGGACCCGGCTCCCTGTCCGCCGTGGCCACCTTGTCCGGTTCCACGTTGTCCTTGTTCGTTCGTCCCTCGTCCACCTTGACCTTGGCCACCTTGCCCTCGTCCGCCTTGACCGCGGTCCGCTGGGGCACCGGTGCGGGCTGGTGTGGCCGCGTTGGCGGTGGAGGTTCCTTGGCCGCGAGCACCGGAGTCGCGACGGTTGGAGCCGTGTCCGCCTTGGCCCTGCTCGCGTCCTTGCCCCCGTCCGGGACCGCGTGATTCACGACGGATCGATTCGAGTTCGGCCTCACGTTGTGGCGAGATCGCGCTCAGTCCGACGCGTCTGCGTTTGCCGTCGATGCCGGTCACCCAAGCCGTCACCACGTCGCCGACTTGGACGGCTTCGTGAAGGTCTTCGACGTATCCGTCGCTGATTCGGCTGACGTGGATCAATCCACTGCACTCGGGTGACAATTCGATGAAGACACCGAACGGCATCACACCAACAACGACTCCGATGACTTGATCGCCTTGTTTCAGTTCGCTCATTGCGGGCATGGAAGTCATCACCGCCGGCGCTTCGCCTCCGACCATGCCCTCACCGAACGGATCGCACAGCCAATTAACGATCTGATAGGAGCGACGTACGCCGACTTGCCATTCTTTGATCAGCTTGTCGACTTTTGCCTTTTCCGGTTTGGGGCGACGAACCGCTTCGGCAGCGGACTCGGCGGGTGCCGGATCTTCCGAAGCGGCGCTTTCGGCCGTCGGCTCCTGGCCAGTGGCTTCGTCTGCAGTGGATTCGTCAGCAGCGGATACATCGGCAACAGGTTCATCGGCAACAGGTTCATCGGCTGCAGGTTCATCGGCTGCAGGTTCATCGGCTGCAGGCTCGTCGGTGGTGGTCGCTTCGGCGACGACTTCCGATTCCGTGGCATCGGGTGTGCTGGTATCGGGTTCAGCGGTATCCGAATCGGCGCTTTCGGTCGACGCTGGTTCGAGCGAAGAGGTTTCTTCGGTGATCGTCTCCGGTGCAAATGCTGGTGAATCGCTCGCCGCTTCCGCGTCCGTCACCGAATCGGCCGCTTCAGCAGCTTGTTCTTTTTCCGGCTTGGCGTGGTAATCCGGCAGCGTGTATCCGGGTGGACTCGACGGTGGCAATTCGACATCGAGCGCTTTGGCGAGCCGTTTGGCCAAGGTGTAGTCGTCGGGGTGAATCAAAGTTCCGTCGAGCGTTTCATCGCTTTCAAAGACACGCAGGAACGGCAACGCCTGACGCGAATGAACTTCCGACGGCCACGGTCCGCGGGCCAATAAATCTTCGCGAGACGAGATCAGCTTTTCGCGTCGGGCTTGGTCCAGCGTGGTCGCGATCGAGTGATTCATCCCCGGCAGACGTTCCAGCCAAGCGGAGGTGGTTGAATTCACATCGACGCCGCCGCGAGCGGCACCGCTGACGAGAACGTCTTCGAGGGCGGACAAGACGGCTTGGTCGGACAACTCCCGTTGGAACGATCCCAGACGCAACTTGAGCGGATCAACCTTCACCATCGCTTGAGACGGTTGCAAAGTCGAGAACGCGATCCAGGCGGCCGAACGAAACCGCCGTGGCGTTTGTTTCATCTCTTGATCGCCGGCCGGGCTGCTCGCGTACGCGTCGGCACCGCTGCGGTCGGCCAAGGTCCAACGCACCGATTGTTCGCCGGATTGTTTGATCAATTCGCCGACGGCGACCATGCAGGCGCGGCGTGCCGGACCGTTGCTGATGACGATCAGGTCGACGTGATGCTTGTGAATCAATTCGCCCATCTTGGTCACCGCGAGTGTTCGCATCGCGGCGGACAATTGGCACGGGATGTCTTCGCTGTGCAATAGACGACCGTCGGCTGAAACAATGGCCGTCGCAGCGGTTCGGGGGCCGATTGCGTCGATCGACATCACGACTTTGGCTTCGACGCCGCCGCGATTGATTTGGCGATGCAGATTCTCGGCGGCGATGGTCACCAATCGCGATGATGCTTGTTCTTGGATTTCATCCCACCAGGCACCTTCGGCGGCGTCGCGAATGGACGCTTCGTTGGCGACGAGAACTTTGGCGAGGTGGTCACCGAGCGAACGATTGAAACCCGAAACGGTCTTTTGCAATTCGGCAACCAGTTTGGTCGCGTCGTAATCAAACGCGCACTGGGCCACTTGGCTGCGCAGTGCCCGTCCGAGCATGACGATTTGAAACGCACTCAGCTTGGCGGCGGGCATGCGTTTGCCGGCGAGCGGCTTGAGCGTGCTGACGAGCCATCGACGACGACGCTGCCGTGGTGAAATCTTCTTGGGCTTTTTGGCGGCTTTGGCAGCCTGCTTTTCTTTCTTGGACGCTTTGGCGGGCTTGGCCGGGGTGGCTTGCGGTGTGGTCGCGACAACTGGCTCGGTTTGGCTCGCCGGATCAGTCGATCCGGATTCAGCTGCAGAAGATTCAACCGTTGGGGTCGTTTCCTCAGCGGTCACGTCAGCAACCTGTGCTTCGGGAGCCGGTGATTCAGTAACGGTTGCTTCAGGAACCGGTGTTTCCACAGCAGACGCTTCAACGGTCGGCGTTTCGGCAGAAGCGGGCTGCTCCGAAGACGCGGTCGGCTCAGCAGGCTCTTCGACTGGTTCGGATGTTTCCGCTACCGGGGTCGCTTCGGCGGGTTCCGTCGTGCTGGCAGCGGTTTGCGTTTCCGGATTCGACTGCGTCACCGTTTCGGTTTGCGTTTCGGAATCACTTGCATCCGAGTCCGATGCGTCGTGCATGTCGGCATCGTTGTCGTCATCGGAGTCGCTGTTGCCGTGGGGGTCGGCGACTTCGATGATGTGGATTTTGGCGTGCTTGGACAACCATCGAACGGCCGCGCCGACGACCCGTGGGTCACCGCTGAGACGTTTGGCTAGGGTTTCGTCGAACTTGGCCAAATCCAACGAAACGCCGGTCGATTGGGAATCGGCCTCGGCGGTAGACGGCTTCGATTCGTCCGCGCTGGCGACATCGTCCGCACTGGCGACATCATCCGCACTGGCAACATCGTCCGCACTGGCTGCGGCGGGTTGGGCGTCTTCACCGGGGGCGGTTGCCTCCGATTGCGGGGCAGCAGTTTGCGGGGCAGCGGTTTGAGTGGCGGCGGGCGAGGTGGTTTGGGATGAAGACGCCGAAGCGATCGACGCGGCCAATGCTTCCAGATCGTGCCCGTCGCCTTTTTGCGGGTTGAGCACTCGGACGGCCAATCGGTTGAGCAAACCAGATGATTCGCTGGCTTCGGCCTTGATTCGACGTCCGAGTCGATCGAGTAGACGCCTTGATTTGGCGCTGGAAATCGCGCGTCCGATCGCCGGATCTTCTAATCGCGTCGCTTGCCAAGCGGCGTGCAATTCTTCCCGATAGGTCTCCAGCCGTTGTTGTGAACGAACCGCGTGGGACAATGCCCACAGGCTCGTTTCATCCAAACCGCCCAGTTCGTCACGGCGATATCTCGCCAAGAACGGTGGTGTGTAGCCCTGCTCGATTAACGGCAGTGCCAAACGTAAACTCGAAACCTCGCAACGCCCGCGTTGGGCGATCACGTCCAGATCAACGTTCATCAGATATCGGTCGCTTTACTGTTTCTTAAAGGGGACCACCGAGAGCCAACCGGTCGGCCGCGAAAACGCATATGGGTTTATCAGATCAAGCGGCCGCCGTCGCGAAATATGTCCGATCAAAATCAGGTCGGCGACACCTTAGGCCGATGCCAAAAAACCCGAAAATCATCCGACGGTGCGAGGACCATAGGCGAACCGCTCTGAATCGAGCCTGGGAAGAATAGAGGCGAGCGGGGGCAACTGTCAACCGTGCCCGCTCCGCCGTGCTCCTCAGGCCTGCCCGATCAATCGCCAGCAAAGGTAACCCATCAACCCGCCACGAACCGACCAAGCAAGCGTGCGAATCCAATTGGTCGACACGAGCCGCTCGTAAACCGCCGCGTCAAACCCCCCCGCCAGCCGCTCGTGGCAGGGCACCTGCAAGGCCGCCGTGCTTACCCAAATCACCAGGATCAGCCCCAGTCCGACCCCTAAGAGCGGACGCGACACGCCCGCCGGGGCTAGCAGCATCAACCCGGCCGCCGTCGCGATCTCGATCAGCATGGGTATGCCGACGATCGGCGTAATCAGCCGCGAGTGGTCGACGGCATACTTCACGAAAAATTCGGATCCGACCCGATCGAACATTTTGTAATGGACGATCTGCACCATCCAAATTAATCCGACCATGTACCATGTCGACAGCAAATTGAGCAGAAACAGAGCGTTGGGAAGCATGGCGGTTGCGTGAGAAAACTGAAGAATCAACAAGCCGTTGCGAGTGAACCGATCGCAAAACACATGTTACCGGGTGGGGAATTGGTGCAACCGTTGGTGCGCTGCGATCAATAACTCTGTGGCTTCGTCGATGCCCGCCTGGGTGGTGAATCGTCCGATTCCGAATCGGACGCTGCGGCGGGCTTCGGATTCGCTCAGTCCGATCGCCGTCAACACGTGACTCGGTGTCGGGTCGGCGCTGCTGCACGCCGATCCGCTGCTGAAGGCCACCGACGGGGTCGCCGCCATCCAAGATTCGCCTTCGACGTGTTGCAATCGGAAGTTCAAGTTGCCCGGCAATCGCTCGTTGTGATCGCCGCCGTCGCCGAGTTCGGGGCCATTGATTTCCAGTCCGTCGATGGCGTCGCTCAGTTGATCCCACAGGCGATTGCGGAGCGAGGCGATTCGAACCGAGTCGCTGGTCCGTGATTGGTCCGCCAGTTCCATCGCTTTGGCCATTGCGACGACTCCAGCCGGGTTCATCGTGCCGCTGCGGAGGCCGCGTTGCTGGCCACCGCCGATGATCTGAGGTCGCAGTCGCACGCGTCGTTGACCGTTGCCCACGATCAAAAAACCGACGCCTTTGGGGCCATAGAATTTGTGCGCCGATGCACTCAACAGATCAATGTCCATCGCACGCACGTCGACCGGAATGCGGCCGACCGCTTGCGTCGCGTCACAGTGCAACAAGGCGCCCGCGTCGTGAACAATCGGGGCGATTTCTCGGATCGATGCAATTGCTCCCATTTCGTTGTTGGCCAACATGACGTTGACCAGCGACGTTTGTTCGTCGATGCGATCGGCCAATTCGTTCGGGTCGATTCGGCCTTGGCGGTCGGTGCCGATGACCACGACTTCGACGCCGGTTTGACGAAGGTCGGCGGCCACGTCGAGGACCGCCGGATGTTCGGTCGCGGCGACGATCATTTTATTGCGACGATTGCGAGGATGAGTCGCCACGCCCCGCATCGCAAGGTTGATGCTTTCGGTGGCACCGGAGGTGATGAGCACCGATTCCGCCGGAGCATTGATCAGCCCGGCGATTTGGTCGATCGCTTCGGCAAGGGCGTCGGCGGCGGCCCGTCCTGCTTCGTGCGAATCGGAGTGTGGGTTGGCGAAATGGTCTGTCAGATAAGGCAGCATCGCCTCGACGACGCGGGGGTCGCACGGTGTGGTGGCGTGATTGTCGAGGTAAATCATGTCGATATGGTAGCAAGTCGGAATCCGCCCCCGGGACTGGGCAACCAAACGCAGAGACTGGGCAACCAAACGCGGAGACTGGGCAACCAAACGCAGAGTACGCTGAGACGCAGAGGATCGCAGAGCTCGATCACGGAAGTCGAATACCTCGCTCTGCGGCCCTCTGCGTCTTGGCGAACTCTGCGTTCAGACTTCAGGACTGAATCATTGAAGGTCGCTAAGTCTCTAAGACCGTCTATCCGTTGGCTTGCGCCGATGGCAGCTCGTGTTCCTTGCTTCGGGCTACTGAGGGCAACGTTGGTGCATTGCCTCGTCCACTACGGCGTCCCTTCGAGCGGTGCGAACTCGGCGAACACTGGCAAGTAACTCGACACCGCTTGCGCTTCGGCGACGCTGAGGTTGTAGATTCTCAAGAAATCGTAAACGCCGCCTCGACCGATCGCTTCGGAAGTGCTCGCCCGGTCGTACAGCAGGTTACTAGTTTGGTGCCGACCGAAGATGTCCGTCGGCGTGCTTGAGACGGCCGCCTGCACTTGCGGCCCAGCGACCACCGGCAAAAGGTAAGCGTCGTCGGCTTGGAACAAACCCGCGATGATCACGTCGTCTTCGCCCCGACCGTCTTCGCGAACCGACTGGAACAATTGATTCATAATCGCGACCTCACGTGGGGCGCGGGCCAAGTCCACGCGAGCATTCACGATCGTGAACGTCCACGCCGCCGAAGGACTCGGTTCGGCCGCCCGAAACCATGCGACCAAAGGATCGTAGGTCAGTTGATTGTCAGGATCGGCAACGGTGTAAGTTTGGGTTCGGTCAACGCGGACGCGGGACGGATTGAACAGAATCGCGAGTTGCTCGCCACGGCCGCTGGGGCCCGTCGGCGGCCCCAGGACGAAATCGTACAACGGCGCACCGCCGCCGAGCGAACTTTCGTTAATGGCGTCGACCATCCGGGGCACCAGGTCCATCTGCGTGGAGGTAATCTGCTGCAACGCGAGAACGTCAAATTGTCGCACGACACGGACGAGATTGTTTCTCGCCAGATCGCTGGCCAGTTTCGTCGGCCCGAACCCGTCGAGCGCCCATGAACCGATCTTTAAATTTTCGGCCGCGTAACGCGTACGGCGACTCAGCGACGCAACTCGGGCGCTTTCATGGAAATCGCTGGGACTGGAAATGATCGGATCGGCTTCAAATTCCGCCCCTCCCGCGAACTCGCCACTGGCTTGGAATCCGACAAGTCCCGCAGAATTTCTCAAGGCGACGTCTTTGACCGGATAGGGATCGTTGGCGTCGATCGACGAGGCGAACGTGAACGGTTCACCGATTTCATCAATGGGAGAGAGTCGCTTGGGGAGGATCCGAACGCCGTCGAGCCCGTCGACATTGTAATTTTGAAAAAACCACCAGCCACCACCGACCAATAGCAGCACGATTAAACCCGCCTGAATCGGGTGGCCTCCATCGCGGTCTTGGGACATGGCAACAACAAATCGAACAAGGGGCGTCGGGGTGAATGCTCTCGGACACATTGGCTACATCGACCCGCCTCAATGGTGGATTCAATTTGATTGCCAAAGAGGGAAGAAATTGCCGTACCGTTAAAGTCTGCCATCCATCTCAAACACTCCGATTTGTCCTGATTCACCGGGCGGTCCCTGACATAACCGCCGGGGATCGTTATCCTGTTGGCGTCGGGATGGTTGCTGTGCAAGCGGGCATTCTGATTGACGCTGCCTCCTCCCTCATGTTGCCAATCTCATTTAGGTAAAAACGTTTCCCGTGAGCGAAATCATTCCTGTCGAAGTTCCGACCGTTGGCGAATCGATCAGCGAGGTGCAGATCGGCACCTGGCTCAAGAAGGATGGCGACTTCGTCCAAAGTGGCGAGGATTTGGTCGAGATCGAGACCGAAAAGGCATCCGTTCAAATCCCCGCTCCCGCGAGCGGCTACCTGCACAATGTCTTGAAGGCATCGGAGGAATTTGCCGAAGTCGGCGAAACGATCGCGAGCATTAAAGTCGCCGAAGCACCGGCCGGTGGTTCGAGTGCGGGCGATTCAGGCAACGGTTCGGCGGCGAACCCGTCCCAGGCTCCCGCGAGTTCCTCGCCGGCGGCGAGCGAACCGGTGACGGCCACCCCCGCATCGGCACCGCCCACCCCGTCGTCCAACCCGCCGGCATCGGCCGGCCATGCACCATCAGGGCACGTACCATCAGGTCATGGGGGCGGTTCGGATCGAGCCAAGTTCGTCATGCCGGCGGCGCAGCGACTTCTCGACGAACATCAACTCAGCGCGTCCGACGTGCCGGCCACCGGCCCCGGCGGTCGCTTGTTGAAAGAAGACGTGCAGGCGTTCATCCGCAACGGCGGCAAGTCCGCTTCGGCTCCCGCCGCACTGGCGTCACCTGCTCCGACGTCACCTGCTCCTACCCCATCGACTTCGCAAGCCATGACCGCACCTCAACCTTCCTATTCGGCTCCGTCTTTGATGAGTGAAAGCTCGTACCGGTCGGAGGAAGTCAAACCGATGAGCATGTTGCGGCGGACGATCGCCTCGCGACTCGTTCACGCCCAACAGACCGCAGCCCTGTTGACGACGTTCAACGAAATCAACATGGCACCGGTCATGCAGATCCGCTCGAAGTACAAAGACGCGTTCTTGAAAAAGCACGGCGTGAAGTTGGGCTTCATGTCGTTCTTTGCCAAGGCGACCGTCGAAGCCCTGCGGCGTTTTCCGGCCGTCAACGCAGAGATTCGCGGCGACGCGATGGTTTACAAAAACTACCAAGACATCGGCATCGCGATCGGCGGTGGCAAAGGTTTGGTCGTTCCGGTATTGCGAAACGTCGAACGGATGTCGTTTGCCGAAATCGAAGGTTCCATCAGCGAATACGCCCGTTTGGCCGGCGAGAACCGCTTGCAACCGGCGGACCTGATGGGCGGCACGTTCACGATCAGCAACGGTGGTATCTACGGATCGTTGCTCAGCACGCCGATCGTTAACCCGCCGCAAAGCGGGATTCTCGGTTTGCATTCGATCCAAGAACGACCGATCGCCGAGGACGGACAGGTCGTCATCCGACCGATGATGTATGTGGCGCTGACTTACGATCACCGCATCGTCGACGGTCGCGAAGCGGTCGGGTTCTTGGTCGCGATCAAAGAAACCATCGAAGACCCCGCGCGGCTGTTCTTGGAAGTTTAAGCGATGGCTTCGATCGAGGATCTGCAGCGCGGCATCGATCTGCGTCACGAGCAATTGACGACGCTGCTGCAATTGACCGATCGGCAAGAGACCGCGATCGCGAGCGGTCACATGAACGAGTTGATGAGCGTGTTGGGTGAAAAACAACGTGCAGTCGAAGCGTTCGTGAAGACCTCCGAGACGCTCAAGCTAGATCGCGACACGTTTGCCGATCGCCCCGCGATCTCCGACGCCCATCGGGCTCGCAATGACGAGTGCTTGCGAATGCATGAGGAGTTGTTGCGGCGGGAGGCGGCGTGCCAATCGGCGCTGGAAACCTCGCGGGACGAGATCGCCGGGGAACTCGCCCGCGGCGAAGGGGCCCGACGAGCGGCCGCCGGATACGGACAAGCCAACCGCCCCGATCGGGGCCAAGGCGGCGGTTTGGACCTTTCCAACGATGGTTAATAAGTGGTGGCGACTTTCAGTCGCCAGACCAAGAATCGTCGGCTAAAAGTCGACGCCAAGTAGCGAACATCGCCAAGACTTTCGGCCCAACGCAAACCCCATTCACACCAAGGACACTCGCCCCATGACCGACTTCATCGAACCGGGAACCAAAGCCCCCGCCTTCACGCTGAAGGACCAAGACGGCAAAAGCGTCAAGCTCAAGGATCTCGCCGGGTCGCCCGTCGTGTTGTACTTCTATCCCCGCGACAACACGCCCGGTTGCACCAAGGAAGCGTGTGCGTTCCGAGATCGGTTTGCGGAGATCCAAGCCACCGGTGCCCGGCTGTTCGGCGTTAGCACCGACACGGCCGAAAGTCACGTCAAGTTTCGAGACAAGTTCGAGTTGCCGTTTCCCTTGTTGGTCGATGAAGATCACAAGATGAGTGAGAAGTACGGCGCGTGGCGTGAGAAGAACATGTACGGCAAGAAGTCCATGGGTATCCAACGTTGCACCTACGTCATCGACGCGGCGGGCAAGGTCGCCAAGGTTTGGAAACGCGTTAAAGTCGACGGCCACGATCAACAGGTCCTCGACGTCCTCGCTGAATTGGGATCGGGCTCTTGAGTGATCCAACCGTCTCGCCACAGTACTGCATCGGTATCGACCTGGGCACGACCAACAGCGTCGTTGCGTATGCGGCGATCCCGACCGACGAGATCCCCGTCCGCGATCAGTCGCCGCCGATCCAGCTCTTGCCGATTCCCCAGATCGTCGGGCCCGGCCAAGTCGAATCGCGTGAATCGTTGCCCTCGTTCTTGTACCTGCCGCGTGATCACGAATTCGACTCGCTGAGAATCGATGCGTCGAACTTGCCCAGCGGCGAATGCCCGACTTCGTTTCCCGATCCGTCCGAGGGTGTCGTCGGCGTGTACGCCCGCGAGCAAGCGGCCGACAACCCGCAACGTGTCGTCGTGGCGGCGAAGAGTTGGCTGTGTCACGCCAAGGTCGGGCGCACCGAACCGGTTCTGCCGTGGCAATCACCCGAGGAAGTCCGTAAGGTGTCGGCTTACGATTGCACCCGGCGTTTCCTGCAACATTTAATCGCCGCCTGGCATGCTGCGTTTCCTGATGCGCCGATCGATCAACAACAGGTCGTCTTGACCGTCCCGGCGTCGTTCGATCCGGCCGCCCGGGACCTGACCCGACGGGGGGCGATCGAAGCCGGACTGAACGATCAGTTCGTCTTGCTCGAAGAACCGCAGGCCGCCGTCTACCGTTACCTCGCATCGACCGAGGGTTCTTGGCGCGACGCGATGGGACGAGGCGACACGTTGCTCGTCGTTGACGTCGGTGGTGGTACCACGGACTTGACGCTCGTCGGTGTCGACGCGGGCGATGGCGAACACTCCGGTGAACTGCAGCTCGTTCGCCAAGCGGTGGGCAAGCACTTGCTCGTCGGTGGTGACAACATGGACTTGACGCTCGCCTTTCACGCATCCGAAAAATTTCGCGAACAAGGTCACGATCTCGATCCTTGGCAAAGCACTTCGTTGTGGCATGCTTGTCGCGAAGCCAAGGAACGATTGTTACAAGTCGATGGGCCGGAGAAGCATTCGATCAGCGTGCTCGGTCGTGGCTCCTCGCTCATTGGCGGGACGATCGCCATCGACATCGAGCGATCCCAAGCCGCCGAATTGATCGTCGGCGGATTCTTTCCAAAATGTTCGCGTGACGATCGTCCTGAGATGAACGTGCAAAGCGGCTTCCAAGACATCGGGCTGCCGTACGAATCCGATCCGGCGATTACCAAGCAAGTCGCTGCTTTCTTAAGCGATCATTTATCGGTGCAAGAGAACGCGAACAAGGTCACGCATCTGTTGCTCAACGGGGGCGTCTTCCGCAGTGAAGCGATTCGGCAATCGATCGAATCGACGATCGGTTCTTGGTTCGACGCCCCGCCGCAAACCTTGACGACGACGGTCGCCAATCTGGACACCTCCGTCGCCATCGGAGCGGCCTATTACGGCTATACAAAAACCAGCGGCGGCGTTCGGATTCGCGGCGGAACGGCCAAGTCGTTTTACATCGGGATCGAAACGGCCGGATTGGCGATCCCGGGTGCGCCGCGGCCATTGCGAGCCGTCTGCGTCGCGCCCCAGGGCATGGAAGAGGGCACCCAAACCGAAGTGCCCGGCGAACAAGTCGGGGTCGTCGTGGGATCGCCCGCCCGGTTCCGATTCTTTTCGTCGACGACCCGTCCGGGCGACAATCCGGGAACTCGTTTGGACCGTTGGACGTCCGAGGAGTTGCAAGAAAGCGAACCGGTCGAATTGACGCTGGAAATGCCGGAATCGGCCCCCGATCATGCGCCCGACGCCGGCCCGCAGCGACGCTTTGTTCCGGTACGTTTTGAATCACGAGTGACGGAATTGGGGATGTTCGAATTGTGGTGCCACGGCGTTGACGTGGACCAGCGCTGGAAGTTGGAATTCAACGCCCGAGAATCGGGATCGTGAATTGATTTTCGCGGCCGTGCAAACCTGCTATGCTGACGCGGCAAAAATTTTTCCCTGAAGGCAACGCATGCTCACCAAGCAACGAAAACTTATCCTCTCCCACGCCCAACGCGACATGATGCGAAAGGCTGGCCGGGCGAATGCCGAATTGATGGACTTTCTTCGACCGCATGTCCAGGCCGGCGTGACCACCGCTGCGATCGATAAACTCGTTCACGACTGGACCTACGATCACGGCTACAAAGCCGCCACGCTGGGATACCAGAAGTTTCCTAGGTGCTGTTGCACGAGCATCAATGAAGTCATCTGTCACGGGATTCCCGATGACACTGAATTGAAAGACGGCGACATCGTCAACATTGACATCACGACGGTCGTTGACGGATGGCACGGCGACCAAAGTGAAACGTTCATGATCGGCGAAGTCAGCGAAGAGAAACGGGCGGTGATGCAGTGCGCGTTCGACTGCATGCACATGGCGATCGATCAACTCACGCCCGGTTGCCGCGTGGCGTCGATCGGCGAAACGGTCGTCCCCGAAGCCCACAAACGCGGCTTTACCGTCGTGCGAGAATACGTCGGCCACGGCCTCGGTCGCCAATTCCACCTCGACCCGTCGATCCCACACTTTCCGAATCGACAAAGCCGAATCGATCGGTTGTTTCCCGGCATGTGCTTTACCGTCGAACCGATGATCAACGCGGGTACCCGCTACACCAAAAGCGACAAAGTCGACGGTTGGACTGTGCGAACGAAAGACGGACGCCCCTCGGCCCAGTTCGAACATTCGGTCTTGATGACCGAAAGCGGCCCGGAGATTTTGACGTTGACCAAAGATGGTCCACAAAAAGGGCACCAATTCTAGTGCTACGTCAACATTTAGTCTTGGGGTGAGCCGAACTCGCACGCGGACTGTTGATTTAATCGTAACCCGATGCGTCAGCGAGGGATTGAACGCCATCAAGTCTCCTTTATAAGTATCCCTCGCTCACGCATTTTGAAGGCCGTAGCGGCATCCGTTCGCTCACCCGGCACATCGCTTCGACTATCATATCGGACTGAGATTCTTTTAGGTTCGAAGCGGAGTTCATCGAATGCGTTATTGGTTTTGTGTTTTGTTGGGGTTGATTGTTGGGTTAAGTTCGACCGCGAATGCCGAATCATCGCCGCCCAACATTCTGTTCATCTTCGCCGACGACCAGAACTACAAGACGCTCTCGTGCGTCCCGGAGACTCCCGATTGGGTCAGCACGCCCAACATCGATGCGCTCGCTCGGCGGGGCGTTCGGTTCGAGCGAGCTTACCTGGGTGCGTGGTGCATGCCTTCGCGGGCGAGCATCTTGACCGGGCGTTTGCAGCACGGCGTTCAAACGATGCGAATGGAAGGACAGTACCCGGCAAGCACCTACGATCCCGAGCAATGTCGATTCTGCCCGGCCGAGTTCCGACGTCACGGATATCACACCGCCCAAATCGGAAAGTGGCACACCGGCGTCGATACCGGTAACGGACGCGACTGGGACCATCAAATCGTTTGGAACCGACCGGGTCACCCCGATAACGCGGGGAACTATTTCTACGATCAAATCGTGACCTTCAATGGAGTCGACCGCCAAGTCGATGGCTATTCGACGGACAACTACACCGAGTGGGCTCTCGACTACATCAACGGCAAGGATCGAGATGCCGATAAGCCTTGGTATCTATGGTTGTGTTACGGTGCGGTTCATGGCCCGACTACACCAGCGGATCGTCACGAAGGACACTACGCGGGCAAACCCGCCCCGGTCCCGGCGGACATCGTTGGTCCGTGGCCCGACAAGCCGGAATACCTTGAAACGACTGCGTCGTGGTATATCGCCGCCGACGGTCAGCCGAGACGCAAAGGCAAGAAAGTCGATGCCAGTAACTTCAACACCAATACGGCCGGGCAAGCTTACGATGATTGGGTTCAACAAACCAACGAGTGCGCCATGGCGATCGACGAAGGCGTCGGTCGTTTGATCCAAGCCCTCGAGACAACCGGGCAGCTTGACAACACGCTGATCATTTACACGGCCGATCAAGGGTTCGCGTTGGGTGAACACGGATTCAATAACAAAGTGGCACCCTACGACGCGTCATTGGCGAGTCCCTTGATTATCTCGTACGCGGACCATTATACCGAGGGGAAAGTTTGCCGCCATCCGATCAATGCGCCCGATGTCACGCGTACGCTATGCGACGTGGCCGGTGTGACGATTCCTTGGAAAATGCACGGACGCGACATCACACCCTTGTTGCAAAACCCGGAAACGCAAGAGTGGGATTTGCCAATGTTGATGACGCACACCGGTCGTACTTATGGTGATGCGACCTACCCCGTTCCCACCGACGATGCGTTGACCGTTGTGGGCGGGATCCCGTGGTACGTGTTGCTACGCGACGGACCTTACAAATACATCCGAAATTTGGTCGCCGGCGAGACCGAAGAACTGTACGACCTCGACGCCGACCCGGAAGAACTCACCAACTTGGCCAAGTCCGCCGAACATCACGAGCGACTCGAGAGTTTGCGCGCCAAAGCGATCGAACAATTACGACAAACCGATGCCAAGTTTGTCGATTCCATGCCACCCACCGAAGCCATGCTGCCATGATCCCAAGAATGAACCTGTTTCGTATCGTTTTGATTGCCGCTTGGTGTTGCATCCCTCATGGCTGGGCAGCCGCGGCAGATCGACCCAACATCCTGTTTGCGTTCGCCGATGATTGGGGCAGGCACGCGAGTATTTATGCTCAAGCCGATGGGCCGGGTACGGTCAACGACGTCGTTTCCACTCCCAACTTTGACGCGTTGGCAAAATCCGGTGTGCTGTTCAACAACGCTTACGTCAACGCGCCCTCGTGTACGCCGTGTCGAAGTTCGATCGTTTCGGGCCAGCATTTTTGGCGATGCCGAACGGGGGCGATCTTGCAAGGTGCGGTTTGGGATGAGTCCATTCCGACTTGGCCGTTATTGTTGCAAGATGCCGGCTATCATATCGGATTCACTTGGAAAGTCTGGTCACCGGGGTCACCTATCAATGCTCCCTACGGCGGCTCCGTGAACGCGTACGAGTCTTCCGGACGGAGTTTTAATGGTTTCTCACAAAGTGTCACTAAGATGGTGGACCAGGGTCAATCGCTCGATGACGCCAAGCAAGTTTTATTGGATCAAGTTCGCGGCAACTTTCGAGCGATGCTGGCTGACAAGAAGCCAGAACAACCGTTCGCGTATTGGTTCGGTCCGACCAATGTGCATCGCAAATGGATTCAAGGTTCCGGCAAGGCGTTGTGGGGACTCAACCCCGACGACTTGAAAGGCAAGATGCCGGCGTTCCTACCTGACGTGCCTGAAGTGCGTCAGGACTTTGCCGATTACCTCGGCGAAGCGATGGCGTTTGACATGTCGCTCGGCGTGCTGGTCGACGAGTTGAAGAAGGCGGGTGAGTTTGATAACACGCTGATCGCGATCTCCGGCGACCACGGGCCGGCGGGATTCCCCCACGGCAAATGCAACTTATATGACTTCGGCACCCGCGTCTCCTTATCGGTATCGGGGCCGGGTGTTTCGGGCGGACGTGTTGTCGACGATTTTGTGACGTTGCCCGATCTGGCACCCACGTTCTTGCAAGCCGGTGACGTCGATCCTCCCGAAGTGATGACCGCGAAAACGTTGTGGCCGGTATTGAAATCGGAGGACCAAGGTTGGGTCGATCCGTCGCGAACCCAGGTTTACGTCGGACGCGAACGGCACGTCGCCAACGCACGCCAAGGACAGCTGCCGTACCCACAACGGGCTATCCGCACAAAGGATTATTTGTTCGTCATGAACTTTCGGCCGGAACGTTATCCGTTGGGCGATCCCTATCGACTCGGTGACAACGATGAGGCATCCGGTGACGAACCGACCGTTAACGAAATGACAAACAACACCTTGGTAACGCTGCCTGATGAAGACGCCGGGCCGACCAAAGCGTGGATCGTTTCGAATCGACATCGCTCGGACGTCCAGCCGTTTTTTCGCAATGCGTACGGCAAACGAGCTGGCGAAGAACTGTTTGATTTAAGCCGAGACCCGGATCAGATGAACAACGTTGCCGGCGATCCGGCCTACGCCGAAGTCGTCAGCGAGTTGCGGAACCGGTTGATGTCGGAATTGAAAGAGACCGGTGATCCGCGATTGGTCGATCAAGGACGTTTCTTCGAAACGCCCCCGATGGCTGGACCTTTACCACCCGGTGCCGATGCCAAAGGCAAAGCCAAGGGCAGGGATAAATCGCGTCCTCAGCGTCGTTCGGTGAACTGATTGCGAGTCATCCGAACCCTACGCCAAAACGATGTTTTCGAGTAGACTTCGCCGATGAACAAACGACTCACGAAAATCAGTAAATACCTCACCTTCGTTTTGCGCCATGAGCCTCAATCTATCGGCCTAACTCCCGATGCGTACGGACATGTGAACATCGATGAGCTCGTTCAGCGGGCGAACCAAGCGGGGAAAACGATTACCGTCGAGCAAGTCCGGCAGGTGCTCGAGCAGCAAGAGCAACCGTTGTTCGCGTTGAGCGACGACGGTCAAATGATCCGGGCACTCTGAACGACGGATCATCGGATGCCACTTCATTCCATCGCGGTCCCTGATTCGATCGCAAAGTTACCCCATACCGAGGATGCCGAACGCCTTATTGATAGAGCGAACGAACGGATCGAGGCTTTCATGTTGTCCGAGAAAACGACCATCGAAAACTTTGTGCCGTGCGACTTTCACTTGCTCGATCAAGCACTCACTTGGATCGACCAGAATCATCTAATGACCGGTCGACGGTTTTGCGAAATCGGAAGCGGTTTCGGCGTCGGGGCATTGCTCGCTTCGCTGCGTCAGTGGGAATCGGTCGGCATCGAGATCGAACCTCGTCTGGTCGAGCAATCCAACGAACTTGCCGACGAGCTTCAAAACGAGGCTCAGTTTTACTGCGGCAGTTTCATTCCACGTGGGATCGATGATCTGGCCGATTGGGCCACCGAGGTCAAGAACGTGGATAGCGAGGAAGGCGACGTATACGACGAAATCGGTTGGGACATGGGCGATTTTGATCTGTTTTTTGCGTTCCCATGGCCGGGCGAACACGGCTTCTTTGAGGCCGTTTTTGAAGCATGTGCTGCCGATGGAGCCCTGCTGCTAACGTATCGAGGCCGCGAGGGAATGGACTTGGTCCGGAAAGTTTGAACCCATTCATTGGCTGCCGACGGTTATAATCGACGGTGTCCAACGCCGTGCTCGATGGTACCCCTTGTGTTTGGGAAGTGACGACATCGGCGCGGTTCCTGCCTTTCATCCCCACCTCAATCGAATGTTCCAATCGTCTCGCCCTGCTTGGTTGTGTCCGTGTTTGGTGGCTTTCGCGATTGCTGCGACGCCTGCTTACTTGCAAACCGTCTCCGCCGAAACGACTTCAAGTCCTCCATTGGATTTTGCCCGCGACGTGTTCGGTGTCTTGCAGCGTTCGTGTTTTGAATGCCATGGACCGGAGCGCCAGGAAGCGGGTTTGCGGCTGGACCAAAAGAACGAGGTGCTCGAGGCGGGGATCGTCGAAACGGGAGATCCCGAAGCAAGCGAGTTAATCCGCCGGATCAGCTTGCCACGAAACCATGACGAAGTCATGCCGGTCGTCGGTGATCCGTTGACTCGGGCCGAGGTCTCGGCGATCTCTCGCTGGATCGCCGGCGGTGCGACGTGGCCGGATGATTTCACGCCGCCGGAGCATTGGGCGTACGTTGCTCCGGTGCGTCCGGAGTTGCCCGAAGTGTCCGACACCGATTGGGTGTCCAACCCGATCGATCGTTTCGTTCTCGCTCGTTTGGACTCGCTCGGGTTGACGCCTTCCCCGCCCGCCGACAGGGCCGTGTTGCTGCGGCGTGTATCGTTGGACTTGATCGGGTTGCCGCCCACGCTTGAAGAAATTCAAGCCTTCGAAGCAGACACCGATGAAGGTGCGTTTGCTCGCGTGGTGGACGATTACCTTTCACGACCTCAGTTCGGCCAGCGATGGGCGAGGCCCTGGTTGGATTTGGCTCGCTACGCCGATTCACACGGTTTTCAACGCGACGATTTTCGCGACCTATGGGCGTACCGCGACTGGGTCATCGAGGCTCTCAACGACGACATGCCTTTTGATCAATTCACCATCGAACAACTCGCCGGCGATTTGATACCGAACGCGACCGAATCACAACGAATCGCAACCGGCTTTCATCGGTGCGCACCGACCAACGTGGAGGCCGGATCGTTGCCCGAAGAAACCCGATCCGAACAAGTCATCGATCGGGTCAACACGACCGCATCGGTATGGTTGGGATCGACACTCGAATGTGCCCAATGTCACGATCACAAGTTCGATCCCTTTTCGACCAAGGAATACTACCAACTCCTCGCGTTCTTCAATCATACGGCGATCGAAGCCGAACTGAGCAACCCGAACAAACCGAGTTCGATCGGATTCATCGGCGCGGCGATGAAATTGTCCGATCCCGAACGCGAATCAGAACGTCAAGAACAAATCGCCGAACGCGATCGACTCAATCATCGCATCGCCGAGCGAAAGAAAAAACTTGAAAGCGAGTTGGAATCCTGGGTTACCCAGTGGAAACAGAACGTTCAAAACACACCGCAAACACACAGTTTGGAAGTCACCGAGTTTATGTCACTCGGCAACACCGATTCCTTCGAAATCCGCGACGACCGATCCGTGTTGCTCGTCGGAAACGATCCCCCGTCGGTCGATCGGTATACGGTGACCGCGAAACTGCCGGCAAACGAGTCGGACCAGCCAACGATTTCGGCGATTCGGTTGGACGTGTTGACCGATCCATCGCTGCCAGGAACCGGTCCGGGACGCGGCGATCCGGTCCGCAACAACTTCGTGCTCAATGAATTCGTCGCAACGGTGATTGATGCCGACGGTGGTCGCCGTCAACTTGAGTTCACCGAAGCCCAAGCGGATTTCTCACAAGGCAACCATCACGTCTCTGGGGCGATTGATGGCAATCCCAAAACCGGTTGGGCGATCGCACCCCAATTTTCGCGAGCCCATCACGCCACTTTCCTGCTCTCCGAACCACTGAAACTATCCGAACACACGCGAATCGAATTCGAACTCCACCAAAACTTTGGCGGTTCTCGAACGATCGGATGTTTTCAACTGTCGGTGCTTTCGGGTGACGTCCGACAGGAGGCGGTTCCGGAGAACCTTGCCAAACTGGCCTCCAAACCCATCCGAAAATGGTCGGCAGCGGATCGCAAGACGATACTCGAATACCGGGCATCATCGGATTCGATCGTCATGGCCACCCAAAAGCAAATCGACGCGATCGATCAGCAACTCAAGGATCTGTCGCTCGACACGACCGAGGTCATGGTGGAGTTGGACCAACCGCGACCCATGCACGTTTTCGAGCGAGGCGACTACCGTTCGCCCGGTGAGTCTGTCCAACCCGGCGTGCCGGCCTGTTTACACCCGCTGGACTCTGGTGCAGTTAATGGTGAAATATCGGGAGATGATTCGACGCAGCGTCTCGATCGACTCGATCTCGCACGTTGGCTGGTCGACCCGAACAACCCGTTGGTCGCTCGCGTGACGGTGAACCGTTGGTGGATGGAACTGTTCGGCGAAGGTTTGGTGCGAACGCCCGAAGATTTTGGCCTCAAAGGCGATCGACCGACGCACCCCGGTGTACTGGATTGGTTGGCGGTCGAGTTCATTGAGAATGGTTGGTCGATGAAACACGTTTTGAAAACGATCGTGATGTCATCCACCTATCAGCAATCCTCCGCGCTCAACGAGACGTTACTCGCGATCGACGATCAAAACCGTTATCTGGCTCGCGGACCACGGGTGCGAATGGATGCGGAGATGATCCGGGACAACGCGTTGGCGGTCTCGGGGTTGATTTCGCTCAAGGCAGGCGGACCACCCATTCGTCCCTATCAACCCGATGGTTTGTGGAAAAAAGTCGGTGGGCAAAACTACCCCTACGTCGTCAGTCCTGGTGACGAGAAATATCGCCGTGGTGTTTATGTGGTGATCAAACGCGGGGCACCGTATCCCAGTTTCATCAATTTCGACGCGAGCAACCGGTTCGCTTGCACGGTCCAACGTTCTCGCAGCAACACGCCGTTGCAGGCATTAACGTTACTCAACGACCCGGTTTACGTCGATGTCGCCAAGGCGATCGCGGTGCGGGCATCGTCGGCCGCCACGTCCGCTTCGGTCGCCTCCACGATCACCGACGAATTCCGACGCGTTCTCGCCCGCCATCCCGAGCCGAACGAAGTCGACGCCTTGTCGGATCTTTGGCAGATTCAAACCGAAACGATCGAACAAGACCCCAGTGGTGCCGAGCGACTCGCCGAAGGTGTTTCGTTGCCCGGTCCTGTTACCAAACGCCAGTTCGCCGCCTGGTACGCCGTCGCGACGGTGTTGTTGAACTTGCACGAAACCATCACGAAGGAATGAACCGATGAGCCATCGAACTGAGCATCGAACTGAGCAACGACCCGATCATCGAAACCAACACCTCATCAATCGACGAGGCTTCACCCAAGCCGGTGGGGTGAGCTTGGGCGCGATGGCGCTCGCGTCGCTGTTAGGACAAGAGCGAGCGACCGCGTCGAGCAACGAAAACCCGTTGGCACCGCGGCCGCCGCAGTTCGCCGCCAAGGCCAAGAACATCATCTATTTGCACATGATCGGTGCTCCGTCGCAATTGGATCTATTCGACGCCAAACCGACGCTCGATCAATGGAACGGCAAACCGTGTCCGCCCGAGGTCACCGCCGGCCGTGATTTTGCGTTCATCGGCAAGACATCGACTTTGGCCGCGTCGCCCTGGAAATTTTCCCAACATGGTGAGTCGGGACAAACGATGTCGGAACTGCTACCGCATTTGAGCGGCGTTGCCGACGACATCGCGATCATCCGGTCAATGCACACCGAGGAGATCAATCACGCGCCCGCTCAGATGTTCTTGCACAGCGGATTCGGACGCGGCGGCCGGCCGAGTTTGGGGTCGTGGGTCACTTATGGGTTGGGCAGTGAGAACGAAGATTTGCCCGCCTACGTGGTCCTGCTCAGCGGTCCTCCCGGCGGCGCGGGAACGAGTTTGTGGTCGACGGGTTTCTTGCCGAGCGTTTATCAAGGCATCCAATTCCGCTCGGCGGGTGATCCGGTTTTGTTTCTATCGAGCCCGGACGGACATTCGATCGACGATCGGCGCCGGGTCCTTGATACGCTCGGGCAACTCAATCAACATCATTTGGATTCGACTCTCGATCCTGAAATCACAACGCGGATCGCGCAGTACGAAATGGCGTTTCGAATGCAGGCTTCGGTGCCTGACCTGATGGACATCAGTGGCGAGACCGCCGCGACGCTGCAGGCCTACGGGGCCTCGCCCGGCAAGGCATCGTTCGCGAACAACTGCTTGCTCGCTCGCCGTTTGGTCGAACGAGGTGTGCGGATGATTGAACTGTATGATTCCGACTGGGATCATCACGGCAATTTGCAAAAACGATTGCCCGCCAAGTGCCAAGACGTTGATCAGGCGATGGCCGCACTGGTGTCGGATCTGAAACAGCGAGGAATGCTCGAAGACACCTTGATCGTATGGGGGTCGGAGTTCGGCCGCACGCCGCTGAGCCAAGGAGACCCGAATCGCGACGGCGGCGTTCCCGGACGCGATCACCATAAGGATGCGTTCACGGTCTGGCTAGCCGGCGGCGGCGTCAAGGGCGGCGTCACTCATGGCGTGACGGATGACTTCGGTATGGACATCGTCGAAAACGGAGTCCACGTTCACGACCTCAACGCCACGATCTTGCATCAGCTCGGGATCGACCACGAAAAACTCACCTACCGCTACCAAGGCCGTGAATTCCGCCTGACCGACGTGGAAGGCCACGTCGTGCGAGAAGTATTGCAGTCGTAGGCTGGGTGGAGGAGAGCTTCGGCGACGAACACCCGGCAAGTAGCAGTTGGCGGTTAGCTTTTGGCGATTAGCCAGCAGCCGCGTTCTCCGACGCCATCTCTTAAACTTAAACTTAAACTTAAACTTAAACTTAAACTTAAACCTAAACCTAAACCTAAACCTAAACCTAAACCTAAACCTAAACCTAAACCTAAACCTAAACCTAAACCTAAACCTAAACCCCCTCCCGCCGAAGGCGGACCAGAAACGAGTTTAAAATCTAGGGGCTTGCATGCCAATTGGCTCTGGATGCCGGGTCTCCGCTATCGCTGCGACCCAGCCTACTTGGGACGGGTGAACTGTGATTGGCGGGCGGGTTGAATGAGGGTTTAAGTTTAAGTTGAGGTTTAAGTTTACGGAGGACTAAAAGCCAAAAGCCAAAAGCCAAAAGCTAAAAGCCAAAAGCCAACCGCCTCCGCTCACGATTCGATCAACATAGCGACCGCTTCGAGGTAGCGGCGGATCGTGTCGGCTTTGACTTCGGCGAAGCCTGCCGACTTGTGTCTCAGGACGGTTAGTTTCAGAGACTCGATCACATCCGCCATATCATCGGGAAGCTCAGGCAAACCCGCGAACGGTTGCAACGGGGACATCGGCGGTTCGGTGGCGATCCCGCCTTCATCGCTTTGATTGGCGTCGTTCATGTGATTGCCTTCGGGCAGCGCCGCCAATTCTGACTCGTCGCCGAAGTCCGGTGGCTCGTAGGCCGGGCCAGCGGCTACGCCCGCGGTATCGCCGTCATAGTCACGCGTGTTGGTTCCACCTTGTGCCGGCGCGGTTCCGAGATCCGGTGTGTCTTCATCGAGGTCGACTTCGATGATTTGGCTGCCGTTGGGGCGTTCCGATTCGAGTTCACCGTTGGCTTTCCAACGCTGTTCACGCATCTTCGAAACCGACCATTTTTCTTCCACCGCACCTTGCAACCACAACGCCGCGTCGTCCCAATCCAAGGCCGCGAGGAAATGGCTCCAATAAAGCGAATCATAGGTCGCCGCTTGCTCGCCGAAACGATCGTGGACGCGTCGAAGTCGTCCGACGTGCGGCGACGTGACGCCTCCGACGCGTGACGCCCAAGCCTCATCGGAGTACTCCGTCGCCGGGGCTCCCGCTTCGATCAACGCCTCACGCCACTGGCTGATGATTCGGCCTTTTTCCCAGTTCGTCGTGCTGACCAGCGTGTTCCAGCGGCCCACGAAGGGTTGTTGCAACTCCAACAATTCTTCATCCGAACCGGCGGGCTGGAAACGGCTAGAAATCTCAGCTTCAATGCTATTGTCAGACACCTCCGAGACCGGTTCATCGCTCGACATCCACTCGCTCGTCACCACATCCGAGGGCGTGCCCTCCTCGTCGGCAACATCGTCATAAATTTCTGATGCGTCGAAACGCGGTTTGGTGGAAAGCGAGGTGGCGTCACGGCTCGAATCGGCGGCCGAATCAAGCTCGGAGGCGGCGGAGGGATCAGAATCGGGGGCGGAGGCGTCAAAGTCTTCGTGGGTCATCGGCGTCTGCTTGAGAGGAAAGGAATGCTCCATCAATGAGTCGCATACGCTAACCTCGACCGGGGCGGTCCGTGAAGATTCGATGACCAAAAATTGCGATTGTCCGTCCTCCCCGCAGTCGATCGCACCGAGCAGTCAAACACTGCGTTGTGGGAAAGTTGTCTGGAAACAACGGATTATCGCGAACGTCTCATTTGCACGATCCGAAACGGAGCCCTGGGGCCCCCCACACTCACTTCGATCATGGTTCGATCGGCTCCCAATTGATCGCGTCGATGACGACGTAACCATCTGTCCCCTCGTCGCTGATCGTGACTGTCGCGTCAGTACCTTGAGCGAATCGGTATCGCCCCAACATCGCGGCGCAGGTGCCTTGATGTCCTTTGGAGTTGTTTTGTTTTTGATTGACGCGGATCGTCGTCTGTCCGTCGGCATGGGCGACAGTCACCGGCACGTCGGCACACCGGTTGGAGTTGTGCGGGTAGATCATCCGCACTTCGTACCAACCACTCGTGGGTAGTTTTCCTGTGAAGGTGGCGGTCGAGGTCACGTCTGAATCGTTGCCGTTGTGTTGATACCCGGCGTCGACGTACAGATTGCTCGAGTGACTGGCGGTCCAATGTCCGGTCCGATTTGCATCGGCATCGTCGACCGTGACTCCGGGAAATGATTGAGACGAAACTGGATTGCCTTTGGGAGCTACCTTCAAGTTGGGAGGCGTCTGCAATACTTGACCATCACTTAACAGTCGCTGCTTGACTTGCTCGTAGGCGACTTTTTGAACCGGAATATCTTGTTCGTTGGCCATCGCCGCGATGGTTGCCGCCGATTGTCCCAAGATCATGAATACGGGTTCCATGCGGATCGATCCGAACGCCGCGTGAGTCGCCGACACGCAAACCGGCACCGTCAAATTCGTGCACTGACTCGCCTTGGGCAACAACGCCCCCATCGCGATTTCATACGGCCCGTTGGTCGAAACCCCGAGGTCGCCTTCGTTTTGCACGTAACCTTCGGGAGTGATGTATCGCTGGGTATTGTGCGAATCGATCGCGTATGATCCCATCCCGACCGATTCGGGCGTCGGCAGGTCTTTGCGTAAGTGATTCTCCGTCATGACAAAATCGCCGACCATCCGCCGAGCTTCACGAACGTAAATCTGGTGCGGCCAGTTCCCGTTGTCGGTGAATTCGTCTTTGGCCAATCCCCACGAACGCATCCGCTCTTGGATGTCGGTGGGAACGCGTGGGTCGTTGGCAATGAAGTACAGCAGACCTTTTTGGTATTGCTCGTGTTGGGCAATGATCTCACGTCGTCGTTCGTAAGTCGCTTCAGGATAGTCGTAGTTCATGCCGATGTTGTCGAAACTGACCGGGCCGTGGTTGTTCGTGTCAGTCTTGAAGTTGGGCAGCGGATCGAACTTGTTAAAAACGTCTTTCCAGCCGGCGTCGAAACATCGGATCATGATTTCGTAAACTGCCGGGTCGTAACCTTCTGGCTTGGGCCAAGGTAACAGATTGTCGGCATGATTCGTCATGCAGGTTCGAAAGCAGTACGCTTGAACGCGTTTGTCGGCACTGCCGAATTCGCCCGGCGGTTGGTCGCTGACCAAGGGAATTACGCCGCTGCTCGGATCTCCTGGAACGACGTACGGATCGACGCGTTTCTTAAGAACGTCGAAATGGTGTGCGTGATGAAGAACGCCCGTTTGCACGCCGGCGTGGGGTTCGTTGTAGTCTGCGATGCCCTCGCGTCCGAACGTGGTTTGCACGCCGGCGGCGGCGACCAAATCGCCCTCGTAGGTCGTGTCCATGAATTGCTTTCCGGCATAGACTCGACCGTCGAGGGTTCGAATGCTGAGGATCTTGCCGTCCTCGACGACCACACCGTTTTCGCGATCCAACCAAGCTTCACGCACGACGACGATATCGTTTTCGGCCATCCAGTCGTCAATGATTTGTTCGGCGACATGCGGTTCGAACACCCACATCGATGCGTCTTCTTCGTCGCTCGCTTGATGACCTTGCGCCCGATTGCCGTAGGCTTCGCGTTCTTGGAAGGTCCACGCTTGAAGCTGTTGATAATGTTTGTAAACACGCTGATAGAACTGCTTGGCCAGCCCCCCGACCACTTCCTTGCGTCCCGAGTCGGTCCATCCCAAACCACCGGCGGTCAAACCGCCTAAATGCTTGTCGGGGGAAACGACGATCACCGTTTGCCCCATCGACTTAACTTGAATCGCGGCCGTGATGGCCGCCGACGTGCCGCCGTAAATCACGACGTCATGAATGGTGTCGTTGCGGGAGGAACTTGGTTCGTCGCCGGCCGCCGAAGCCATCACACCGATCAGCGGCAGAAACAGACAAACGATTCGATACCAGTGATGGTTGAAATTCAAAATGGACTGCATGAGTCAATTCACAAAGCAAGGAGTGGGGAACGTCGACGCACTAGTTTAGTCGATCGGACTCGCGCGGGGGCCTGGATTCCCTGGTGCCGGAATGTTCCCGCTCCACCCAGTCGTACAGCGACGACCAAAGGTCACGGACATTGCTGAACTCGCTTAAGTCCAACGTCCGGAAATGTTTATCGATTTTCTCGCGAACAGTCGCCTCCGGTATCGAAGCTACCAGTTCAGCGAACATCGTCTCGACGAGTCGTTGATTCAGCGACGTTCGATGCAGACACGCGAATCCCCACCGTGGCTTGTGCGTGGTGATCAGGCAAACCTGACCTCGGAATTTCGCACGCATCCGCAAACAGGTCAGCACACCCGGTGGCAGTTGTTCGGCACCATCGACGACCAACACGCCTCCGGCGGCCGTGCGGGTTTGCGCCCGCCACGACGCAACCGCGTTATCGATCCGTTGGACGATACGCCCGAGCCAGGACATCGCCGGATCGCGACCGAGCTGAACCCACTGCCCGCCGGGGAACCGTTGCATCAACGCAGTTGCCATGCAGTGCAGCAATGTCGACTTGCCGGTCCCATGATCCCCCTCGATCGAACCGAAGCGAACTTGTTCCAAATGGGCGACCAAATCAAGAACGCCGATCGCGGACAGCGTTTCCGGGTGACGGTAGACCATCGCCCCCGCTTTGACAAAACGGCTGGCAAATGGATTCGATGGCAAACAGGCGGTCAGGGAGTCGTCGTCAGGCATTGACATTTCTGTTGAAAATAATTCACGAGGGTCAACGCAGAACGGATCAGAAAGGCATCTCATTAGACCAGAAAAACTCGCGACCTGGAGGGGACTGGTTGCCGGTCCGTTTTCCATGTCTGTCTTCTATGTCACCGTCCGCACGTTGACGCAGACCATGTCCCTCGTTAGCGTAATCGGTTCGATTGCCTACCCCCTGTCCACGTTGCGGAAACCTTTCGATGAGTGATTATTCTTATCACGACCTCTCAAAAATGATCGACCACTCGCTGCTCAATCCCACGTTAACGGTCGACGATCTAGAATCCGGCATCGAGTTGGCGATCGCCTACGAAGTCGCAAGCGTGTGCATCATGCCGTACTATCTCAAACGCTGTGCCGAGAAGCTCAAAGGAACAGGTGTCGCCGCATCGACGACGATCGGTTTCCCCCACGGTGGACACACGACGGCGATCAAGCAAGCGGAAGCTCAGCGGGCGATCGACGATGGATGCGAGGAACTCGACATGGTCGTCAATATTTCCAAAGTGCTCTCGGGCGATTGGCAGTACGTCCAATCCGACATTGCGGCCGTCGTCGAGATCGCTCACGCGGCCGGCCAGAAGATCAAAGTCATCTTCGAGAACTGTTACCTCAACGACGAACAGAAAATCAAGCTCTGCCAAATCTGCACGGAACTGAAGGCGGATTGGGTGAAGACCTCCACCGGCTACGGCACCGGCGGAGCAACGCACGACGACTTGAAGTTAATGCGACAACATGCCGGTGAGCAGGTCCAAGTGAAAGCCGCCGGTGGTGTTCGAGATCTGGAAGGTTTGCTAGCCGTTCGCGAACTCGGCGTCTCACGTTGCGGGGCTAGCCGGACGGCTGAAATTTTAGGCCCAGCCAGAGAACGCTTGGGCATGCCAATGATCAACGCAACGGCAACCGGTTCGGCCGGCTACTAACGCCAGCGGGGTAGCTGTTGGGAAAGAACTTCCACATTTGCATCAAGCAAGAGAATCATAACCCGATGCGTGAGTTTTGAATTTGCGATTTTGCCTGTGGGATTGGTTTTTAGTAACCCGCTGCGTAAGCGAGGGATGAGTCAATATCAATGATCCCTCGCTTACGCAGCTCGTCGTACCACACAAGTCCGTAGATTGATGCCGTTGCGTTTGAAACCTTGATTGGTTTTCGAGATGGACAGTTTTGTGGTCCGATTCAAGTTGCCCAGCGGAGCAAGGCAGAAGAACCCCTCCCTTTGGGTGGCCTGACGAATCGGTGCGGAACTGGGTAAAGCCGGTAAGGATTTGGAACGCGAAAATGGTCGCTTGTTTCGCATCATTTTCGACTTTCTGATTTTTAGAATTTGTATACCGGATGGTGTTATTGAGGTCTGTCAATATTGAAACGCGTTCCTATGACCTTATCTCGATGCGACCACTTTTTTGACCCGTCTTAACACCGATTCGTCAGGCCACCCTTTGGGAGGGGTCGAGCGAAGCGAGGGGGAGGGCGAGTATGGGGCCCACGCTACTTCGACGATCTGTTTCTTTTTTCCAGCTCGATGCGCTGGCGTGTTGCAACGCTCGACGAGTGACGCGTCGGGTTAGGAAATCAGGTAGTTTTTCCGAACGCGTCTTGACGTCGTGAGATGACAGGCGGTTCCCCGTTTGGCATCGACAGCGTCATCCTAGAAGTTCCTCAATCGCGTCAGCGAGTCGTTCATACTGTTCGAGGCAGTTGTACGCTTGAGCCGAAATGCGAAGGCAAGTGCGTTGTTCGCTAATCTGAAAGACGGGAACTTCGATGCGATAGTCATCGAACAGTTTCTGCTTGATTGATTGTGCCTGACTTGGTGTGAGAGAACCTTGCATAGGAATCAGAACCGTGGCGAGACTGCCGATCATTTCCCGAGGCGCCGGTTCGGCAGTCTTCATTTTTTGAAGAAGGCATTCCCGTCCTCGGAGTGCCAAATCTCGATTACGCGTCATTAGCTCTGGCAATCCGCCGTCAAGTAGCGACGACAAGAAACCGATCGCATCAGGCAGGGCAAGGATCGGAGTCGGATCGTACGTTCCGACCCAATTGAATTCGCCTTGAAACTTGGAACTGCCGTACCGATCGGTATTGGCACCATGACTGATGGTCGTTGGTCGAACCTCGTGTTGCAGGTCGTTTCGAACGTGCAGGAAACCGGATGTCTTGGGACCGCACAGCCATTTGTGATGATTGGCTGTGTAATAATCGGCGTCGATGTCTTGAAGATCCACCGACACCATACCGGGGGCGTGCGCACCATCAATCATCACGCGGATTCCCTTCTCGTGAGCAAGCTGAACGATTTCGCGAACTGGAAACACGAGACCCGTCGGACTTGTCACATGATCAACCAGCAAGAGTCGAGTTCGCGGGCTGATCTTGGATTCGATGGCGTCGAGGACTTGGGTTTCGGAGTCGATCGGAAAGGGCACGATCGCCTCGGTCACCACAGCTTCCGCCTTCGCGGCGGCGTAACGAACGGCGTTGTTGCAGGCGTTGTACCCATGATTGGTGATCATCACTTCATCGCCGGAGGTGAAGCGAAATGACCGCAAGACGGCATTGACGCCTTCGGTCGAATTGCGAACAAACGCAATGTCCTCAGGACTTGCGTTTACGAGCGACCCGACCAAGCGACGCACTAAATCCAGCTTCGGTAACAACGTTCTCTCGGGGGCGAGAAACTCGATCGGATCGCTTTCCAACCGCAGCATCCATTCACGTTGTGCGTCCAAAACGCTGATCGGCGTGGCACCGAAGGAGCCATGATTCAGAAAATCCACATCGGGGTTGAGGCCCCAAAGTTCACGAAAGGGATTTGACAACAATGGAATGAAATCCTTTAAGAAACTCTGAACTCATCGCGGCCGAACTTCAAGAATAACCACCCTCACGTCGGCGGTGCCACTTAAAGGTTCTTCCGACGAATCCGTGAGTTCCCGCCGACAAACCCATAGAACCTCCCATCGAACCCACTCGGATCTCTGGAGCAAGACCCGATCGGGGTGATCCTAGATGCAGCTTCGCGTTGGTCATACATTTGTTTGTTCTCCGTTTTGGCGGAAATGATTTCGATCGTGGAAATTCTACCGTATGGACTTCGATCGCGTTGGATAACTCCTTGCCGCCCTCAATCTTCCTGCCAGAACTGCAAGACGAATCCGAAGTGAGTCCTCACTCCACCGTCAGCCTCCCAAACATCAAAACCGCTGCTCGGCAATCTCGTCTCAACCATCCCGAAGGGATCCAAGCAATTAGCCACAGGTCGCGCACCGCACCTGTGGATTGGGAAGAAATGAATGAACGTCGACCCCGAACGGGGTCGCAGCATCCTGAGTGAATGTGCTGCGACCCCGTTCGGGGTCAAAGGAGATGTGGCGTTATTAGCCGGTGGTACTCGCTTCGCTCGACCACCGGCTGATAACGCTTAACGCGTAAGGGGAGCGGAACAAGTTGCTCAAGCCCGGGAAGGTGTTTCGCAAGGGTAAAACTCCGGATTCGGATTTCAACCGTCCGTCAATCCCGAATCCCGCGTCTGCCCCCGGCGTGAGCCTCCTCGCTGTCGTTCAGCGATCTACTCCCCACCGGTGTCCTCCAGCCGATAACAGCCGCGACGCACTTCGTGTGCGTCGCCGAGTCGCCTGCGGCTCCCCTTGGATCCAACGCCTGGGCGGCGTCGTGCCGCAGACTTCCTAGTATCTACCGTGCGACGACAATCTCTCACGATTCCAATTATTTTAACGGATTGGAATCGGTTGTTTCCAAACGTCTTGTAGATCGAATAGGCCTTGGCACTTTGATGCCGTGGGTCAGCGAGATCGCAAGACGTTCATCTACCAGCCCGAACCGTCGCATGAACTGCACGACCTGCAAGTTCGAATTTACTAGGATGGGATTTTGATGAGTAAGAAAACGAAACCTGTTTTGTCGGCGTCGATATTTCGAAGGACAAACTTGATGTCTATCGACCCGACACCAAAGCATTCAGCCAACTAAACAACACCGAGGAGGACACCCACGAGTTCAGCAAAACGCTTAAACGCAAACGTCAACGGACGATCGTCGTCATGGAGGCCACCGGCGGCTACGAAAAGATGCTTCTGCATCAACTTGAGCAGTCCGGGATCGAGGCCGCTGTGGTCAACCCTCGCCGAGTGCGAGACTTTGCTAAAGGCATTGGCATCGACGCCAAAACGGACCCGATCGACGCGGCAGTGATCTCCCGCTACGGCGAGGTCGTTCAGCCGACTCCGGTTGCCTGCAAGTCAGATCACGAGAAGAAACACCGCGCGCTGGTGGACCGTCGTAACCAGTTGCTCGGGTTGATCAACCAAGAGAAAAACCGTCTGAAGCAAACCTGGGACGAGGACGCCAAAGAAAGCATCCGTGTCGTGCTGGAATGCTTGAAAAAGCAGCTAAAACAGATTGATTCCGATCTGGCGAAGATGCTCAAGGTTGATCAAGAAAACAAACGCATGATCGAGATTCTCAGTTCAATTAAGTGTGTCGGTCCCGTCCTCATTTCGACGCTGATCACATCACTACCGGAGCTCGGCAAGCTCAACCGCGAGCAGATCGCCAAGCTGGTCGGCGTTGCCCCGATCAATCGAGATTCAGGCAGCAAGTCAGGCAAACGTTTCATCGGGGGAGGACGCGGCAACGTTCGCCGCGTGCTCTACATGGCGGCGGTGGTGGGTATCCGTCACAACGCGGTCCTGAAAGCGTACTACACGCACTTAAAGAGCAAAGGCAAAGAGTCGAAAGTTGCGATCGTTGCCTGCATGCGAAAGCTTCTGAGCATCATGAACACGATGGTACGAACTGATTCCCTCTGGAAAGATGTCAAGCAAGGCGGTGCAGCATGAACACAACCAGTGCATCCATGAAGCACCGCCACGGTTTGTCATTATCGACGCACCATCGACTCGGCTATCCCTTGGACGGTTGGTTCTCACCAGAGCCGACCTCCGTTTCACCGAGCAACCTCATGCTACACAAAGTCACATCGAACACCACTCGCTATGCCTCAAAAAATCTCGGGGGTTTGGGGGCTGGCCCTTAGGTTTACCCACATTTTTTTAGCTTCGTCATCGCTTCGACTCCAGTGACCATCGCTTGTAAGTCGTTCCAGCCTTTCCAGATTGTTTGCCATCCAGGTGGATGATCGCCTTTACGATTTTGGTGTCCGCCAAGACGTGCAAGAGCGTAGTAGAATTCATGAATCGTCCAGTCGCTGTTGATCTTTCCTTGTCGCCAGGCACTCAGGACGGAAAGATATTCGCGACTGATGATCTCACTGGCTCGCCGAATCTTCGCATCGGATCGACGACTTGCGTCGCGCATCGCTAACAGCGTCAGTGTCACGATCGAAAGTAATGCGATCGTAGGTTGCAATCGTTCTTCGGTGGTGAATTGGGGGCTCTCGATCTGGCAACCTGTTTTCATCCCCTTGTGATATTCTTCTACAATCCAGCGAAGTTCGTACCAACCCACGACTCGATAAGCTGCGGCGAAGCTTCCGACGACCTCGTTTGTCAATAGAAACCATTCGAGTGGTTCTTGACCCTCTGGCGGGTCGATCTCCCAAACGCGAACGACCCAGACTTTGAGGGGAGTGTTGCCGTGTCTGGCGCACTTCTTTTGTGGCGACATGAGTTGTACAGCCGCGAATGAGACACCCATCGTTGCTTCTCGAGCGATCCGCGTGACCTTCTTCTTCTTGCCCTTATTTCTTTTGGGACTCTTCTTTGTGACTTGATGCGTGACTGACAGAGTCCAAGTGCCGACTGGCGCAAGTGTGCGCGAGTAAGTCTTCAACTTGGAGGATTGGAGTACCGTGGGGGCGTCATGCCCGATCACAACGCGGCGATCGTATGCGGCACGAATGACAAAACGACGTCCGCTGTTGACCTCGTGCTCAAGAAATTCAAACGTGTCGGCACCTTGGTCGCAAACGTCAATCCATTTTCGGTCTGTTCCGAGCGGGGTAGTTCCCTTGATCCACAGCATGCTTTCCCGCGATTCCCTCTCTCGCTTTTGTGATCGCGTTTCGTCGGTGCTGACGCTGACACGATGATGCAGGACTTGATTGGCTAGCCCCAAGACGCATCGAGTTCTTGAGTCGACGGCCAATGAGTTTTGCGCGATGTAACCGCGTTGGTGTCCGTTACCAATTTGCCCCAAGTTAGCTGCAACCGACGAATGACTTGTGAAATCCATCTCGGTAGCGTCGTGCAGTATCAATACGGGAGACTGACACCGGTCGATCTTTTCAAACGTCACCTTGCGATGCGATTGAAGAATCGCATCGTGCGTGACCTCCTTGCGGTTCACCAAGCGATAGAAGGCTTTAAGATCTTTGGGGTTATTCAGTTTTTGCGGCAAGGAGCCTCCTGGCCTTCGAGCCATCAAGTTAGCAGTAGCAACAAGTCGCTCGGTCCTACGTTTGTCGCCAAGTTGTGCGTCCGCAAAATTCGCATGTCCAAACGTTTGGCTGGAAGAAATCATCGAGGGGGCATCCATGAAAGCGGCGCTAGTGACTAAGTCGTCTTAAGCAAGCGTCACGATCAAGCCGCGACAGGCAAGCCTCGAACCCGTTTCACAGAAACAACACCCTCCTCGGTCAAACACTTCATCCAGGACTTTCGCTGTGAAATATTCCACACACCTTCAGTCAGCGCAAAATTGTTTCACGCGCGGGGCGACTTGACACATCGCTGAATCGACATGGAGAATGTGGGCAAACCTAAGGGCTGGCCCCCAAGTACGCCGGGCTCTACGAAATGGAATTCGGAAATCTTTTTCCGAATCCGTATTGACCAAAAGTAAGACCGTCGCTGACCCATTTGGCTTCTTCTCTTTAGCAGCGATCGTTGGTTCGGCTTTGCCCAGCATGATTGACGGACCCGATCCGTGAGTAGATTCCGCAAACGGTCTAATATGCTGGAAAGTACAATTTCCGGCGGGCAATTTTTGGCGTTAGCGAAGTATCCATACATGACGACTGGCCATAATTCTAGCGATGCTCATGACGACTTTATTCGCCTGTTTTCCCGGCATGAGGGCAGTGTGCGGGCGTTTGTTACGTCGCTGCTGCCAAGTTTCGAGGGCGTTGATGAGGTGATGCAGGAAGCCAGTTTGGTGATGTGGAAGAAGTTTGAGCAGTTCGATCCCGATCGGCCAGGTTCAAAGTTCATTGACTGGGCCTTCATGATCGCTCGATATGAAGTGCTCCTGTACCGTCGCAGAAAGGCGACGGATCGGCTTCTGTTCACCGAGGATGTTCTTGAATTGCTGGCGACTGAGGCGGAAGAACTCGCAACGGATCAGCCGTTGCGACACCGAGCTTTACAGGATTGTTTGGGTCGGCTGCAAGTTTCTCAGCTTGAGCTGATCCGTGTCGCGTATGCGGACGGAGTGTCGATCCAGGATGCGGCCGGCAAAGTCGGACGAACACCGACAGCGCTCTATAAGGCACTGGCTCGTATCCGCCTCAATCTGCGATCGTGCATTGAACAGACGGTTGCTCGACAATCGGCGGAGGGATCGCGGTGAACCTCGACGAACATGCACTCGAATTGGTTGACGGCTATTGCAACGGCTCACTGACCGATGACGAGTTTTCTGAACTGGGAGCGTTGTTGCGAAGCGACTCATCGCTGCGGCGAACACTGCTCGAATACCGGATGCTGGACTCAGACCTTCGCGGGTATGCGTCGGCTGCTGAGAATCTCCCTCCACTCAGTGATGACAACATCACAACAGCACGAACGATTCGACGACTGCGTGCCGAAGTATGGGCGACAGTTGCAGTCATCGCGGTGCTACTGATTGGCATCGCGTGGCTTGGTTTTCGGCAATGGGAACTCAAACCAATTGAGCAGATAGCGGCGGTCGATCCGGTAGGTCAGGATGACCCCGGCGTGGCGGTTCTGGCACGTGCCATTGACGCGGATTGGGAAGAGCATTCTCTGCGAGTCGGCGACGCAATCTCCCCCAGACGTTTGAACTTGCGAGCGGGAACCGTCGAGTTGGAATTTTACAGCGGTGCGTTGGTCGTTCTCGAAGGTCCGTCGCTGTTATCCGTGGTGTCAGAGAATGGAGGCATCCTTCACGCGGGCAAGTTAAGAGCACATGTGCCACACCACGCTCATGGTTTCACGATCAGCACTGAGAGTGTTGAGTTGGTTGATCTGGGCACTTCGTTCGGCGTGGAAGTCGGACAGGATTCCGGGACGGAAGTGCATGTCTTTGACGGCAAAGTTGAACTGTTCAAGCCAAAGAGGCCAAGGCACCCGAATCAGGGACAGTCATTGGTCGCGGGCGAAGCGCGTCGTGTCGAGTTGACTGGCGAGTCCACCGCGATTGTCGCTGACGACTCCCGCTTCACTGATTCGATTCAGTTAAGCGAGCGTCTGCGAACACGTTACACGAACTGGGTGAATGCAACACAGACTTTGGAAGACGATCCTCGACTATTGGTTCGCTACGATTTCGAGCGTGACGTGAACGCACCTCGCTCACTACTGAACTATTCTGCGGATCGTGATGACGGACTGCGAGGCGCCGTGATCGGTGCTCGTTGGAGCACGGGGCGATGGCCGAATAAAACGGCATTGGATTTCAAACGCCCCAGTGATCGCGTGCGCATCGAAGTGCCAGACACTAGTAGATCAATCACGCTGGTTGCATGGTTGAGAATTGACGGATTTGACAATCAATTCCATTCGCTGCTGTTGAGCGACGGTTGGGATCGCGTCGGAGCCGTTCACTGGCAGATTCACAAAGCGGGTTTTGTGGAGCTAGCCGTTTGGAACAACAAAGACGATCACGCCAACAACTCACGCGCCCCTTTTGTGATGCAGCCATCCGACTTTGGTCGCTGGATGCAACTAGCAGCGGTGTACGACGGTGAACAGGCGATCGTTTCGCACTATCGCGATGGAAATTTGTTGGGAACTCTTGAGTTGCAAAAGGTTGTCCCGCTTGCGATTGGCAAAGCTGAAATCGGCAATTGGAGCCCTCCTCCCGCTGACATTCGTCTGATTCGCAATTTCAACGGCGCGATGGATGAACTCATGATCTTCGACGACGCACTCCCCGCCGACCAGATCGCCGAACTGTACGAAAACGGCATGCCGTGAGTTTTGTTGAGCCGACCTTCTTCCTTTGATTTAAAGATATGTATCGAAAGCCGTTTTTACACACGATGCTCGCTTTCTGTTTGGCCATGTTGGCGGGAACGACTGGTGCAGCACCGCCAAATCTCGAAGCAACACTTTCCGAGCGGCCAATTTCCGACATCGCTCGTCATGCCCGAGTACTGGGTAATCCTTCGCGGGGTGCGATTCTGTTCTATCGTCAAGGTCTGAGTTGCACGCAGTGTCATACTGCCGGTGAGGGAGCGAAGTTGCTTGGACCGGATTTGTCCGATTTAAGTGAGCGGGCAACTTACGAACATGTTATTGAGTCCATTCTGGACCCGTCGAAAGTAGTCAGCAAAGGCTATGAGTCCGAAAAACTGCTGTTAGACAGCGGTCGTCTGTTAACCGGAATGATTCGCGGAAAATCCGAGGACGAATTGGTCATCTTTGTCCCCGGCGAAGAGAAGACCCGCACAGTCTCGCTGGATGAGATAGAAGAACGGTTGCCGTCAAATTCAATGATGCCGGTTGGGCTTATCAATCAGCTACAAGACATAGACGAATTCTATGACCTCGTCAGCTATCTGGTGGAACTCGGTCAAGCCGGACCTGAAAATGCTGCTCGTCTGAAACCCGATGTTTCCTTACTCGTTCCGCCGCCGTTGCCCGCGTACGAAAGCGATCTCAATCATGCGGGACTGATTCGATCATGGGATGCTCGATCGCGAAACCGTGGAAAAGCACTCTACGACAGCTTGTGCGTCAACTGCCATGGCACACTGGCCGAAGCTGGTTCGCTGCCCAATGCGATACGTTTCGCTGACGGTGAGTTCAAGAACGGCAGCGATCCCTATTCGCTCTACAAAACGATCACGCACGGCTACAAGATGATGCTGTCGCAACGGCAATTGGTTCCGCAGCAAAAGTATGATGTCATTCACTACATCCGTGAGGCTTACCTGAAACCTCACAACGCTTCACAATTCACCAACATTGACGATGCGTACCTTGCAAGCTTGCCGAAGGGGAAACTTCGTGGACCGGCGCCAATCAAGAGCGAACCGTGGAGCGAAATGGACTACGGTCCGTTCCTGATTAGTACTTATGAAATGGCTGGACTGAATAAAGCTGCTCGGCCTGCGATTTCCAAAGAGGAAAACGAGTTGGCGGCTCGGGAGGGTCGCCCGCCCCGCGAAACATGGCCGACCGATACGAACTTTGCTTACAAGGGAATCGCAATTCGACTGGACAAGGGTGTTGGTGGGATCGCAGCGGGTTCGCACTGGATTGCACTGGATCACGATACGATGCGAATCGCCGGAGCGTGGTCGGGAAAAGGGTTCATCGACTGGAAAGGAATCCTGTTCAACGGCAATCACGCCGTCACTCCGCGTACCGTCGGCGACTTGCACTTCGAGAGTCTACCCGGGCCCGGTTGGGCACATCCGATCACCGGCAGCTTTGAGGACCCTCGCATGCTTGGCAAAGACGGACGTGCTTACGGACCGCTTCCGCGCGACTGGGCACAGTACAAAGGCACTTACAAGCACGGCGACCGAGTGATCGCCTCCTACAGAGTCGGTGACGCCGATGTCTTGGAAGCTCATGCCGTCGAAACACACGATGACGCGACGATTTGGACTCGCACGCTGAATGTCGGCAAGTCATCCCATGATCTGACGCTGCGAGTTGCACCTGATTCGATGAATTCCGCGGTGGCTGGAGATTCGCTGGCGATCGAGCAAGACCGAGGTTTTTCCGTTGTTCGTATCCCTTCGGCGCAGACTCCGATCAACTTCACACTGCGGATCGCGGGAGATGATGTTCGCCCGAGCGTCGTGAATTCAAAGTTCGACAAAATTGATGACTTGAGCTTGCTGACTCGTGGCGGGCCTGCTCAATGGCCTGAGGTTCAATCAACGGCACCGAAATATGCAAAGAATGATGGTCCTTTCGCGGTCGATACTTTAACGCGTCCAACCAGCAATCCGTGGAAGAGTCGGCTTCGCATGTCGGGGCTGGACTTTTTCAAGGGCGGCGATCGTCTGGTTGCCTGCTGTTGTGACGGCGATGTGTGGATCGTCGATAGCACTAGAGATTTGAATGGTTCGATCAACTGGAGGCGGATTGCATCCGGGCTGTTTCATCCGCTTGGGATCAAGATTGTTGACGGTCGAATTTTTGTCACCTGTCGAGACCAGATCGTCATCCTCAACGACCTCAACGGTGACGGAGAAACCGACTTCTACGAGTGCTTCAACAACGATCATCAAGTTACTGACCACTTCCACGAATTCGCGATGGGATTACAGGCTGACGCGGAAGGCAACCTGTACTATGCCAAGAGTGCCCGTCACGCACGCGATTCGCTGGTGCCTCAGCATGGAACGCTACTTCGAGTGAGCGCCGATGGAATGAAGACAACGATTCTGGCCAATGGGTTTCGAGCGGCCAATGGTGTTTGCCTGAATCCGGATGGTTCGTTTTTCGTCACGGATCAGGAAGGCCACTGGAATCCAATGAACCGGATCAACCGCGTCATTGAAGGTGGCTTCTATGGGAACATGTACAGCTACGGTGCTCCGGCCGACTCGAGTGACAATGCAATGGAGCAACCACTTTGCTGGCCCAACAAGTCATTCGATCGCTCGCCATCAGAATTGCTTTGGGTCAACAGTGACGCGTGGGGGCCACTGAACGGTTCGTTGCTGAATCTGTCGTACGGTTACGGAAAAGTCTACATTGTGCCGCATGAAAAGGTCGGCGATTTCTGGCAAGGCGGAATGTGTCGGCTGCCACTCCCACAATTTCCGACCGGCGTGATGCGAGCGAGATTTCATCCAGAAAACGGGCAGATGTACGCTTGCGGCATGCACGCTTGGGGAAGCGATCAAAGCGAGAGTCCCGGTGGGCTTTATCGCATTCGTTACACGGGTGCAGAATCGTTGCTGCCAATCGGGCTCGCCGCCCACAGCGAAGGCATGACGATCACGTTCTCGCAAGCTGTCGATGTGCAATCCGCATCTGATCCGAACAGCTATCTCGTCGACACATGGGCACTGAAGCGAACGGCAAACTACGGATCGGACCTCTACGACGAACAATCGTTGACGATTGATTCCGCCGAAGTCTCGGAAGACGGCCGATCGGTCACATTGCGGTTACCGCACATGCGTCCGACTTGGTGCATGCAGATTTCGTACAAGCTAAAGAGCGAAAGCGGCAAGACGTTTACAGGCACGATTCAAAACACAGTTCATCAATTGGCGGATTCATCACCAACAGAGTGAGCATCAATAACTAAAACGAAGGAAACACCGACATGATGAGAATCTTCTTACTTCTGTGTCTTGCAATGACTGCTCATGCGAGCGTTTTGCAGGCCGAAACGATTCATATTCTCGTTTGGGACGAGCAGCAGGATCGGCAGGCGGAGGCTTACGAGAACTTCATCGGTAACGAAATTGCCAGCAGGCTCGATGCGTCATCAGACGACTTCGAGTTGCGGAGCGTGAACCTGAATGACCCCGAGCAGGGACTGACAGCAGAAAACCTCGACTGGGCCGATGTGATGATTTGGTGGGGCCATGTCCGGCAGTGGGAAGTCTCACCGGACACCGTACAACGCAAAATCATGAAGCGGTTGAAGTCCGGAAAACTGAACATGATCTTCCTTCATTCGGCGCACTTTTCGACGCCGTTCATGGAGGCGATGAATGAACGCACAATGTTCGATGCACGCCGAAAGTACACGCCTGCTGAAGGTGGCAAGCCGATCGAGTTTGAATTCGTTCGTCCGCCGGGACGGATGGTCCCGACACGCGACTCGATCGTCACGCCTGCCTATCTGGCGCTGAAGCAAGGGAAGAACTTAGCAAAAGTCCGCGTCGATCTTCCCAACTGCTGTTTTCCGGCGTATCGGCCCGACGGTGCGCCAAGCACGTTGACGGTGATGAAGCCCGATCATCCAATCGCGGAGGGACTGCCGAAAGCAATGGCGATGCGAAGTACCGAAATGTACGACGAACCCTTTCACGTTCCGGAGCCGGACGAAGTTGTCTTTGAAGAAACGTGGGAGTCGGGAGAACGATTTCGCAGCGGCATGACGTGGAAGATCGCAAAAGGCACCGTCTTCTACTTCCGACCGGGCCACGAAACGTTCCCCGTCTACAAGCAGCCCGAAGTGATGCAGATTTTGGCGAACGCCTGTCGCTGGCTGGGAGAAAAGTAACGTGACCAGAGTCTACTTCACCACATTGGCCTGCTTGCTAAGTATCGCGCCGGTTGGCTCCGCCGCTGACAAACCGAACATCGTCCTGATTCTTGCCGATGACCTCGGGTACGGCGATGTTGGGTGTTACAACTCGGAAGCGAAAGCTCCAACGCCGAACCTTGATCGCATGGCAAGCGAAGGGATGCGGTTCACCGACGCCCATAGTCCTTCGACCGTTTGCACGCCGACCCGCTACAGCATCATGACGGGGCGAATGGCATTTCGACTTAACTACGCCGGTGTGTTCACGGGAGTCGGCGGCCCGTGCCTAATCACAAAAGACCGGCTGACGCTTCCCGGGATGTTACGCGATCAAGGTTACGAAACGGCCATGTTCGGAAAGTGGCATATCGGTATGTCGTTTCTCGATCGCGACGGCAATGTGATTGATGACAAAGAGCCGCCGAAGGACGCTGACCGCAGCGTGAAAGCCAATCGCGGTGTGGATGCCGTTCGGCGAGTCGATTACTCACGCGGAATAACTGACGGTCCGATCCATCGCGGGTTCGATCACTTCTTCGGCACGGCTTGCTGCCCGACCAGCGACTGGCTTTACGCTTTCATTGACGGCGATCGCATCCCTGTTCCGCCGACGCAGATTGTCGACAAGTCGAAGCTGCCGACTCACGAATGGTCGTTTGACTGTCGCCCCGGCATGATCGCGCCTGACTTCGACCATGAAGAAGTCGACATGGTGTTCTTGCAGAAGAGTCTCGACTTTCTCGATCGCCATCGCAAACAGAAACCCGACAAGCCGTTCTTTCTGTTTCATTCACTTCAAGCAGTTCATCTGCCATCGTTTCCGGGCAAGGAGTTCCAGGGAAAGACAGATGCCGGTCCGCACGGTGACTTCATCTTTGAATTTGATCACATCGTCGGTCGATTGCTGGAGAAACTCGAATCACTCGGCATCGCGGATAACACGTTAGTGATCGTCACCAGCGATAACGGTCCGGAAGTTGGCACGGTGCTCAACATGCGATCGAAGTATCAGCACGACGGTGCTCGCCCGTGGCGAGGGATGAAGCGAGACAACTGGGAAGGCGGCCACCGTGTTCCGTTGGTCGTCCGCTGGCCGGGACGCGTAAAGGCAAACTCAGTTGTCGACCAAACCGTCTGCCTGACCGACATCATGGCAACGTGTGCGGAAATCGTTGATGCGAATCTTCCCAGCGATAGTGCCGAAGACAGTGTGAGCGTCCTCCCCGTGCTGCTCGGCAAGACGAACGAAGAGGTTCGGGACTTTACACTCCACCAGACCATTAGCCTTGCGCTGGCGATTCGCAAAGGCAAGTGGAAGTACCTCGATCACAAAGGCTCCGGCGGCAACAACTACGGCGGGGGCAAGCTGAAGAGTTTATACGCTCTGCCGGAATCAGCCCCCAACGCACCGGGTCAACTCTACGACATCGAGAACGATCCGGGTGAAACAACGAATCTCTACTTCCAGCATCCGGAGATCGTAAAAGAGCTGAAACAGCAACTGGACAGAAGCAAGAACAGTGGCCGCAGTGCTCCGAGGACATCAATAAGTCAATGAAATACATACTTCTTTCACTATTGATGTGCGTGGCTTCATTTGCCCACGCAGTAGAGAAACCAAACATTGTTTTCATCCTCGCCGATGATCTCGGGATCGGCGACGTCAAGTGTTACGGCGGTGACCGTTGCCTGATCGACACGCCCAACATCGACGCACTTGCGGCGCGGGGACTGCGTTTCACGGATGCGCACGCGAATGCTTCCATTTGCGGTCCCACTCGTCGAGCCATCATGACGGGGCGCTACAATTGGCGATTCGGCGCAACGACCAACAACGGGCCGTGGGGATTCGTTGGACCTCGTCCCGGCACCGAGCGATCAACGCTCGGCAAGCTGCTCAAACGATCCGGCTACCAAACCGGTTACGTTGGCAAATGGCATCTAGGCACCACGATGGCCACGCGCGACGGGGAGAACCAAGGGCTCACGAACGTCGACTTCACCAAGCCACTTCGATACGGCCCGGTGCAATTTGGCTTTGATGAGAGTTTTATCCTGCCCGGTTCGCTCGACATGTATCCCTATGCGTTTGCGCGGAACAATGTCTGGCAGGGGGCGGTGACCGCACAAAAAGGCTGGAGTGCATTCAACCGAGTCGGGCCTGCCGAGATGGATTTCGAGGATCACGAAGTCCTCGAAACCTTCTACACAGAAGCGGAGTCCTTCCTCGAACAGCAGACCACCGAGCAACCGTTCTTTCTGTTCCTCGCCCTAACAGCACCTCACACTCCAACCAGTCCCGGCGTCAAATGGCAAGGCAAATCAAAACTGGGCGTGTATGGCGACTTCGTGATGGAAGTCGATCATTCGGTTCAGCGAGTTACTGACGCGCTCAAGGCCAAAGGGTTGAGTGACAACACGTTGATCCTGTTCTCTTCCGATCACGGGCCTGCGCCCTACGCCGGCAACATCCTCAAGGCAACGCCAGCCCAGATTCACCAGCTCGAAGAAAAGGGCCATTTTCCGAGCGGGCCTTATCGCGGCTACAAGTTCTCGATCTACGAAGGAGGTCTGCGAATTCCGCTGATTGCAAGCTGGCCCGGCGTCATCCCCGAGGGAGCAACGTGCAACTCGCTTGTCGGTCTCTGCGATTTGATGGCGACCTTCGCGGAGTTAACCGGTGAAGTAACGGGACAAACGGAAGCACCCGATTCGATCAGCTTCGCACCATTACTACGCAGTCCGTCAGCACGAGGAACTCGGACCGATCTCGTCATGGAATCGACCATGCACTTCGCGATTCGCCAAGGCGATTGGAAACTCTGCCTCACACCTTCATGCGGCATGCAGGTTAATTCCGAAAATGGAGCGGGCAACGAACCACTCGCCGAACAGGCGTGGCGATCAGCACTCGACCAATTTGGCGGCAAACCAACCGAAGCCGATCTGCTGAAGCCTCCATTCGTCCAGCTCTACAACCTCGCTGAGGATCCAACCGAAAGCCACAACCTCGCCGCCGGTCACGCCGACCGCGTCAAGAGCATGGCAGACCTGCTCCGCGAACAGGTGGACAACGGCCGCAGCACTCCTGGCCCAAAACTGAAAAACGACAAGCGAGTGCGAATCGTTGACCCCAATGACAAACGTCTCCCCGACTTTGTGACTAAGGATTCAAAGTGATTCTGATATCGCACATCGCCGAGAGGAAGCTTAGGTTTCGCCATCGGCGACTTGGGCATCGTCAACCCTTATCCAGTCGTTTCAAACATTTAAGTGACGCGTGCACGGCTGACTCCTAGATGCCGAGCGAGTGCCGCCCGCGATTCAAACTCCCCAGTAGCCGGCAATGCCTGATAATGATGTGCCAATCGCATGCGATCCCGCTTCGGCTTGGCTGATTCGGACTCCACGCGAATTCGGTCCAAAATGGAGTTCCACTTGAACATTCGATGTAAGGCAATCGACGTAACCTCTTGGTACGAAAGGCACCTAGCTCGACGAATTCCCGGTTCGGATAGCGACCGCCTCGGGGAGTTTCGAAAAACCGGATCACAATCCGAACCAAAAATCCCCCGGTCACAAGATGTTTGGTGGCCGAGGGATTTGTCATTTTCGACTAGAGAGAGAGCAATTCGGTTCGAGCCTCAACTCAATTCAGAGTCAGGCCGAGCATCCGAACCAAACCGGGGTCATCATCACGTTGAGGAGCGTTTCGGGCTTACTAGATTGTCTGCACTCCTTCGCCATAGAAGTGAAATTGCCCAACAATGTCGATTGGCGTACAGCGTGATTTTTCCCCTATGGGAGAAATACAAACTCAGCAGTATTGAGCAGTATCCAGACTGTTGTCTCGATTCCATCGTTGGTCGTGGATTGAAATTCGGGACGCAGGAGCTCCAGTTCCTCGGGTCGAGGTGGGCGCGTCAGCATTTGCTGATAGAGTGAACGAATGATCGCGGTGTTTGAGTCAAGCTCTCTCAAATGTGACCATAGTTGCGTTTCTGGATCGTTGAGCTGGCTCACAATGGATCCGTTTCGGAACTCAAGATGGAGCGGAATGCTGGATTCGCGACGACTGTTGTTGATTAGCTCGCGATCGCTCTGGCCCATCTCTCGCAATAAATGAGTCTCTGGGGAAGGATTGCCAAGCTCCGAGGCGCGTTTGATTCCAGCAGTCTTTTCCTGATGAGCAAGCGCTCGCTGAAAACGCTTGACAGCCGCAGCGTCGCCTGTGGCTTTTAGCCGTTTCAACTCGTTCTGAATCGCAGCATTTTTTTTGTCGTTTCGGGCCTGCGCCGCGATCTTGCCGGGCGTATCGTGAAAGAAGTGCTTGATGTAGCGATCCTTCAATTTTGGGAATTTGGTCGTTGCGATGCGAACGAGTGCCTGTCGTTGGTTGTGAAATCCAGTTTGCGCCATTTTGGCGGGACCGGGATCGTCGCCATTTCCTGTCAGTTCTGAAAACTTAGATAGGTCGCGATCGTTTTCGGCGAGCAGCTTATCAAGCCAGCGGCTGGCAGCGGCATCGTCTTTACTGGCAGCCAATTTATCAAATTCGCGTCGGTACTCGTACGTTTTCTCCGTTGCTGACGCGACCAGCTCGGCCACCGCTTCGGTGCGCTGTAAAATTGCTTCGCCATCATTCAATTGTCGCAGCGTGTTGTACGTATTCTTTTTGTATCGACTTCCCAAGGTTTCGCGTTTCTTTGCGATCGTACCATCAAAGTCCGCGCGGATCAGGATTCCCATGGAGTCCCAAATTTGCTCCGCACTCATCCGACGATGCCGAGGTCCGGGATAGAGGAATCGTTGCCCATCGCCAATTTCAAAGTTGACCGCCCTCCGCTGAAACAGTTCGGTGCGGTACAGAATCTTTTGAAACTTAATCAAGTCGTAGTTCACGTCACGCATGAGTTGCGTGAGGTATTGAAGTAATCGCTTGTCTCCTACGGCATCACCCGAATCCAGATCGTCCACCGGTTCGATTAAACCGATGCCCATCGCGCGCTTCCACAAGCGATTGGCAATGACTTTCGCAAAACGTGGATTTGAATCGCTCGTCATCCAAGCGGCATAGGCTGCCGAACGACTTGGGCCAACAGTGAGATCGACGGAATCGCCAAATGGAGTAGCTGGCTGCACGACCGACTTCGGATCGGCGTCGCTGTACTGGTAATCGTGGGGCAGTCGCAAGGGGTAATCGGTTTCGGCTGTCGCCGAGTTGCGGAACGCTTTGATAAACCGACCGAACGAACGATATCGTTTGCGGGCCGCCAGCCCACTACCGCAGGCGTACTTGATCTCAGTGTTTTCCAGAAATCGTTTAACGGCAAGCCGCAGGCGTCTGCGAGCAGCTGAAAACACTGACGCCTGCGGCTTGCCGTTAAACAAATAGTTGCACGCAAAAGTCCTGATGCGAACCTGGCGCTGTCCAGCTAATGCTAAGACAACCCGGAAACAGCCGCGTCGTTGGACACAAAGCCGAGGTCGGCCAACACGGCGTAGAGGCTGGGTACGACTAGCAAAACGAGAACTGTTGACGTCATGATGCCGAAGGCGATGCTGACGGCCATCGGAATCAGAACCTGTGCTTGCAGGCTGGTCTCGAAGATCAACGGAAGCAAACCAGCAACCGTGGTAAGTGACGTTAGCACGATGGCTCGGAAGCGTTCGCGGCTTGCAGAAGTCGCTGCCGAGAGAATGTCTGTGTTTTCTAACCGCCGCTCTTTTAAGAACAAGACCAGCAAGATGGAATCGTTGACGACGATGCCGGCAAGAGACGCGAAGCCGAGCGCGCTGGGCATGGTCATGTCGATGCCGACAATCACGTGTCCCCAAAGAACTCCGATCAAAGCAAACGGAATGGCAGCCATCACGACAAGCGGCTCGAAGTAGCTGCGAAACTGGAAACTAAGCAGCACAAAGACGCCTACCAAACCGATGGCGGCGCCGGTCGCGAGGGAAACGATGGTCGTGCGGGTCTCTTTGGTCTCACCACCGAAGTCGAATTGAACACTGGGAAATCGGTCGCGTAACGCATCGGCTTGTTCGTTGCGGAAACGAGCAACCAGTGCACTGCCGCTGGTGATACGGGAGTCGACGTCGCCGAACACGGTCACAGCGCGGCTCCGATCGACGCGACTGATGCGCGACCAACCGCGTGTCGACTGATGATCGGCAACGGTTGCCAGCGGTACCAGTTTGCCATCGGCAAGTGAGATTGGAAAAACATCGAGGTCACTGAGTCCATCGCGGTCGAGCCATTCCAAGCCGACGTTGATCGTTCGCGATTCATCGCCAAGCTGAACTTCACCGATATCCACGCCTTGAAACCCGGCTCGGACCTGTTCGGCCACAGAAGAGGTCGTCAGTCCCAGTGCCGTTGCACCAGTCGCCAATCGAAACTGGATTTCCGGCTTGCCCTTTCGCAAGTCGTCGGACAGGTTGCGGACACCTTTGAATTGCGAGAACCACGCGAGCGTCTCCGCGCTGGCGAGCTTTAACTCCGCCAAGTCGTTGCCTTTTAAACGCAGTTCAATCGGTCGTCCGGCGGGGCCAAACGAATCTGCCGAGATCGTGAGCAACAGCACATCGGCCAGCGAACCGACCTCCTGCTTCCATGCCGCGATCACGTCGTCGATTCGCGCCGTGCGTTGGTCGACCGTCAGCAGTTCGACGGTCATGGTCGCGACATGAGCCCCGGACTCGAACGCTTCGGTGTTGATTCCATATTCCAGCGTTCGGTTCTGAACCAGCGGCTGGCTTTCCGGCTGAGCAGGTTGCAGTTTTGAGTTCACCCGATCGAGACCGTTCGACAAGGCCAACATCACTGATTCCGTTCGCTCCAACGGAGTTCCGGCAGGCAAAACCACCCGCGCGACGACTGTGTCACCTTCGACTTGCGGGAATGGTAGAAACTTCAGCGTGCCGCTGGCGAGCAGCCCCATCGTTGCCAACAGAGTTCCAACGGTTAGCCCAAGTGTCAGATAGCGATGACTCACGGCTGCATCAACGAGTGTTCCGAAGACGCGTTCACGAAGGAATTCAAACGCAGCGTCAATGCGTCTGCGCCAGCGATTCGGTCTACTGACATCTCCGTGCTCGAGTGCGTGGCCCAAGTGTGCGGGCAGAATGAAAAACGCTTCAACCAAGCTGACCGTCAAAACGACAATCAACATCACTGGAATGACGCCTAAGACTTCGCCGATTCGCCCACTGATGAACGCCAAGGGTCCGAGCACACAGAGGGTGGTGATGAACGACGAGAAAACGCCAGCGGCAACTTCGGAAACGCCGTCGATCGCGGCCTGCAGGGCGGTCGCACCTCGGGATCGATGGGCGGCCACGTTTTCCGCGATCACGATTCCGTCGTCCATTAGAATGCCCAGCGCCAGCAGCATGCCCAACAGCGTGAACATGTTAATGCTCAGTCCAAGCAGCGGCATGAAGAAGATGGCCCCGAGGAATGAGACGGGCAAACTGGCGGCAACCCAGAAAGACAATCGCCAGTTGAAGAACAACCACAGCGTTGCGAAGACCAACACGAACCCTTGTCCGCCATTCTTTAGCAGCAAAGCCAGTCGATCTTGTACCAGTGACGAGCTATCGCCCGAGATCGTCAGCGTGATCATCGGATAGCGTTCCTGCTCTTGTTGGACAAATCGTCTGACTGCGTCCGCGACGCGAATGATATCGTCCGCCTTCGACTTGCGAACAACCAGCACTCCGGCACGCTGGCCATTGAGTAACGTTTTCTGTTCTTCGGCCGAAAAGGATTCCGTCACCGTGGCGATGTCGCCCAACAGAACCTCCGAACCGAACGCATTGCCGAGGACAACCAACTGTTTGAGATCGTTCAGCGTTCGACGTTCGTCTGCGAATCTTAGGAGAAGTTCCCGTTGATCACTTTTCAAGCCGCCTGCCGGTGAGTCGCTGTTCTGAGCACGAACGAGATCGGCGACTTGTTTAACAGTCAATCCGAAGCGGCGGATGGCTTCAATCGACAGCTCGACGCGAATTTGCCGTTCTGAAAAACCTGTGACGTCAACAAGGTCGACTTCAGGGATTTGGACTAAGCGACGTTTGATCGCCTCACAATGCGTCTTCAAATCGCCCGTCGATAGATCGCCTGTCACCAAAACAGTCAGCACCCGGTCGGTCTCGGCGATTTGCGAAACAATCGGCGTCTCCACGCTGGACGGAAAGTCATTAATGGCTTTGACCGCGGTCGCGATTTCGTCCTTAAACACGATCGAGTGGCCGCCCGTTGCCATCTCGACGGTGACTGCCCCGATGCCTTCACGGCAATCGGACACGATCTCCTTGACGAACTGGATTCCGTCGATCGCTTCCTCGATTTTGGTAACGACGGATTTTTCAACCTCTTCGGCAGAGGCTCCCGGATACATGGCCGAGACTTGCAGTTGGTTCGGCGTGATGTCCGGCAGCGTTTCACGTTTCAACTTGGGAATGGCAGTCAGTCCCAAAAACAGCAGCACGATCATCAGCAAGTTGGCTGCCGTGGGATGTCGCGTGAAATAAGCGATCACCGCAGCGGTTCCTCACCAGACGCTTCTCGCCGCAGGGTTGCCGCGAGAAAATAGTCGTCTTCGGCACGGATCAACTGCCCAACGATGGCGGGCGTGGGATCGGATACGACGAGAGTTTCGCCTACATTCAATCCGGAGCGTAGCACAACGCAATCCGATTGAGTCTGATCCACGGTGACGCCCCGACGCTGTAGGCGGCTATCGGCATCCAACACGAACACATGGTCATCATGCAGGGCCGATAGCGGGATCACGACCTGTTCTGCGATGACATCGCCGCGCAATTCCACTTCGCACATTGCGCCACTGAGCGGCGGTGGCCCAGTTTCATCGTCGTCGGCAGGGTTCTCAATCGCCACGACCAAGCTACCGTCGCGCGTCTGTCGATCCAGCTCTTCGCGAATCCGAACGAGGGTTCCTGAACGTTGATGCTCTTCGCCGGTAACAGAATAGCGAACCGTAACCTGCACATTAAAATAGCGAGTGATCGAGCGTTCATTGTCATCCATTGCTTGGGCGCGATCGCCTCGGCGCAAATTATCGTTGAAAAGGCGTCGCAATTGCGGGACTGGAATTTGGGCTTCGATTTCAAAGCGATCGGTTGTCTGCGCTACGAACAAGCGTTCTCCCGCAATAAGGTATTGGCCTTCTTCAAGATCGACAGGGCCAATGCGGCAGTCGAATGGCGCCACGATGGTGCAGCGTTCTAAGTCGCGGCGTTTTTCGTCAAGATTTGCGTTTGCGGATCGGATGTTGGCTTTCGCGGATGCAATCTGCACGGGGATCAGGTTCAGTTTGGTTTTCACCGATTGGACCATTTGCCGCTGTAAGATCACACTGCGGCGTACTGAGTCGACTTCTGCGGCGGAGGTTGCGTTCTTTGTGGCAAGCAACTTGGATCGTGAAAGATCGTTCTCGACCACAGCCAGCGATTCCTCCTCCAATGCGATGGCAGCCTGATAGTTTTGCTCGTTGACTTCCAGTTCCGCCAAGCTCGCATTGGCTCGTTCGATCTCCGCCTCCAACCGAGCGATCGCGATCTTGATATCCGTTTCGTCGATCCGCAACAGAGTGCTTCCAGCCGATACGAATGCGCCGGGCTTAAGCTGCGGATTCAATTCGGTGATTCGCCCTTTGACTTCGGCGACTGCTTCCCAAGTTCGGGCGGGTCGAGAATTTCCATAGCCGATTGCGCGTGGCACAAAAGGAATGCGGGCGACTTGCATGACACGCAGCGTTCGACTGACTTCTTCTTCGGGAACACGTTCCGCCCCGGTGCGCAGCTGTGCCGCAAAAATCAGCACTCCGATCCCGAGTAGGACGGGAGGAATGAACAGCAGACGCTTCCAAATGATTCGCTTCGGCGTGACGGTACTCATTCTGGATTGCCCACGTCACGTGCTGCGGGATCAGTCGGCAAGAAAGTTTTGCGGACCCAGTCGGCGGTTTCGTGCCACTGCTCGCGTTGGGCCGGATCGAGCACGTCAGCGATCTCTTGTTCCATCAGAGAGAACTCTTGCAAAATTCCGGGTGCTGAGGCGTCTCGCAGCGACGTAATATTTCCGTGGCGAAGGGTGACGATATCGCGTACTTTCGATGTCTGGTCGTCGCTCATGTTCATGCGGCTTTGCAGCTTGGCGGAAAGCTCTTCGGGAAAGACTTCCGGATTCTCCCGGTAGTGTTGCATACGCGACAGCATGTATTGCGATGCACCGACTGCACCGACACCAATGCCGCTGGCAAAGACCAACAGCAGAACGCAGACCTGCACCCAAGCCGGCAGAGCGCGACGCCAACGCTGCAATGGAATGGATTTCGATGATGATTGAGTTGATTCATTCATGCGATTGATTTCATAGCAGCCAGAAGCTGATCCATGGTTGAGTCATGGTGGTCAAACTTGGCAACAAGACGACCATCAACGATGCGGCCGTCGCGATCGTGATGCCACCGAAAATAAGTGGCGTTCGGTCAAACGGAATCGCGATGGAACGCATGTCGTGAATGCTGGACATCACCGAGTCGGTTACGTCGATCGCTGGCGGCGGAGCAGTTGAGCTGCGGGACGCAAGCTCTCGCAGCCATTGTTCGGAATGGTCAGGCGTCATGGTTCGTCTCCTCGATGTTGATTTCTTCCAACAGCCGCTTCAGTTTCTTTCGGGCTCGATGAGCTTGCACTTTCACCATCGTCTGCGTCCAACCCGCCAACTCAGCCGCTTCGGCTACAGTGCAGTCGTCCCAGTACAGCAGCGTCAACACCAGTCGATCGCGGTGCGACATCATTTCCAGCACCATATGCAGCCGATCATTCGCATCGGATGCGGTTTGGCAAGGCGTCTGCAAAGCCGCTTGCAAAGTCGGTTCGCTCAACAACGCATCGCGACGTTGTCGATCACGAGCTTGCGTTTTCCAAAGGCGATACCCAACGCGAACTGCAATTTTACGTAGCCAATGTTCAAACGGACTGCGATGACGAAACGCGTTCAAGCTCACAAACGCTTCGACAAAGACATCGTGAACCAGTTCTTCCACAACCGTTGGATCGCGACTGAAGCGTTGCATTTGCGTCGCAATCGTCGATTGGTATCGCTGAACAATGCGCCGGAACGCGTCGTCATCGCCACCTCTTGCTGCCGCAATTTCCTGACGTTCCTCCGCGACGACCAATGCGTCTGGTGTCGCGCCTGAATGAGGCAACGCCGCTGCCAGCACCAGCGTGAAGAAGCGATCCAGACTTTGATCCAGAGCGAAATAGTTCGGCGTTAGGGTTAGTGTTCTCATCTACTTGTCCGAGTCACCGACGGTGGCTTGCATTTCTATTGGCGTCACGACGCCGTCTCCGTTATTGATCGGGATACTAACTAGGTCTTCGTGATTATGAGAGCGTGATCCTTTCACTCTCCCTGTGGAAGGGTCGCGAGGAACGAGCGGGGAGGGGCGTCTCAGAGGGAGAGTGAAAAAACAGCCCGACCTCTCGCTCTCATTGTGCCGGGAATCGATTTAGCTCCTCGCAAAAAAGCTCTCTCCGAGACTGGAAACAACCGTTTCACTGCTCGCATCAGCCTCGGAGAGGATGACCTACGTGGTGGTGATCAGCGAGAAGTGTCTGATTTCCTACCAGAAACACCTCGCCCAGACATCAGTGGCCACGTTTCCTCGATTGGTTACAGGCCGCGTGGGAATTTTCCAAAGTTTATCGATCTCCGTTTCGCGAGCGTGGTCGCACTTCGCGGTTCGGTCCAAGCTCGTCGTAATTCTGACGAGTCCGGCCGCAGCTTTCGGCAACTGCAAAGCTGGTCCGAGGTCGAACTCAGAAATTTCAGAAGAGACCGTGTAACCAAACCGCCGCAACGAATCACTAGTGGTTCGAGACAGCTGAAAAGAAAGGCTGGCCGTAGTGGACGAGGTCACGAGTCCCTTTCCGATGCCGTCGTTTCTGGACTCGTGATCTCGTCCACTACGCAGCAGATCAGTTGTTTTGTTTCTACCACAATGTTTCAAGGAGAATTCGATGCGAACGAAGATCACGAGTTTCAATGGGATTGCGTTGGCACTGGTTGCAGCAGCCATCACCATGTCGTCCGACGCAAACGGACAGCAACCCACCGAAAAACCAGCCGCCGCAGGGCCTCCGGCATGGGTGCTTGATGCGTGGGCGACTGGCGAGGCTCCGACCCCGCCGACGTACGGACCGCCTGCGTGGGTTGTTGAAGCATGGCAAAGCGGCGAGCAGCCAAGTCGCCCGATGGGACCGCCGCCATGGATTGTCGCGCGTCAGGAATTCGCGAAGGAGCTTGGCCTTCCGGGGCCACCCGTCGAGGTTCTAGAGGCGTGGGAAAGCGGCGAAGGCTTCACTCTTCCCGGACCACCTGAGTTTGTGTTTGAACTGTTCGGGTTCTAACTGGACAGCGCCAGGTTCGCGTCGGGGAGTTTTCGTAACATGTGTCAGGGCTTCGTTTAACGGCAAGCCGCAGGCGTCTCCGAGCCGCTGAAAACACTGACGCCTGCGGCTTGCCGTTAAACGATTTCTGGAACACTGAGATCAAACAACCGTCCGACACATGGCGCTCTCCAACTAAGGCACGAGCCTGGGGACACAGGCACGAGCCTGGGGACACGACACTTTGCCAGCTCATCCGCATCTAGCTTGACAAAGCTACATCCCTGATTCAACAACAGTCGCCTGCACCGAAGCCTCGACAGCTTTGGTTTTGCCTCGCCTGGCGGCGTTTGCGATGAGAAAATCGCATGCCTCATCCACGATCGGCCTGTTGGGCCGATGAGCTGAAGTAAATAAGATGCTGATCCCGGACGTTAGTCCGTGACCGCGAATAGCTCGCGTGCCCGGCGACGCAAATGATAACGTCGATGAGTGCCGTGACTCCGCATGGAGTCGACACTGTCGGGGCTACCGGCAACGGTGCAGAACAGCTTGCCGAAGTCGCTGACCAACTCACACCAAGACGCTTGATCCAAACCGAGTCGCTGGAGAAGGGGCGGCACACTTGCGGGCGTCTTGCCGCGTTTGCCTGAGGCCGCCTGACGGGCCGTCCAGTCCAATAGTTCCAAGTAGTCCGCCAGCGACATCGCTAAAAATCCCTTGTCACTGCAACGCTCCGGCGTGGCACTGCCACACGGGCCGATCGGATCAAGCAGCTCGTCGATCGAAACAGGCGACAGAAACGAATCGCGACGATGCCGCAATTTCGCGATCGGTTCGGATCGCTCGCCCGTGGCTTCGTCGGGTGGCGTTTGGTGACGTGTCGCTTCGTCGGGTGGCGTTTCGTCGGGTGGCGTTTCGTGAACTTCTTCATGCTCGGCTTGGATTCGCCGCTGAGCCGAGGTGAAATCACTGTCTTCGATCCGCTCGCACATCGCCGCCCGAATCGGATTGAGATCCACATAGGCCGCACAAGCCAACACAGATGCCTCATCGGTGAGCCGCGTCGCCTTGTATCGATCCTGGAAGAAGCGACCGTGTTCTTCGTCCTCACGGTTGGCCCGCATTGCCACACGCTGGCACAGCAACCGCATCCACCAACTCAGATCACTCAAACGACGGCGAATCTCTTCACGCTTAACCGGACAACCGGCGATGGAGTTGATCTCCGGTTGGGTCGGTTCCATCGGCGACCCGTCCGCCTTGCGATGGTTGGGGCACAGCAACATCCACCTACGGGCGACTTCTTCATCGCTCCAAGTCGCAACGACGTCCGGTCGAGACCTAAGAATCAAATGAAAATGATTTGCTAGCAAACCATAGCAAAGCAGATCGATACCGAAATACGCGGCGAATTGCTGCAAATATTCCTCGATCCAGCGTTTGCGATGGTCGAAGTTCTTCCCAGAGACAGGATCATCGCCCATGAGAAAGCACCGTCTGACGGTACGGCTAAACACGTGTCCGACCGCGACTTCGCCCGGATCAAAGACTTCCGCTCGACTCATCCGTGCCATCACGCACCTCATTGGTTACCGATTCAGCAAGCTCAATGCCGTCATAGTTTCCGCTACAGGGCGCCAAGTCAATAGCCTCTGCGGTGCTATGTCCCCACGGTCCTCCCGTAGTATATCGCGACGAAAACCGAAAACCCAGCCTGACCCCGGCGGCAGCCCCGCCCTTCATCTGCACCTGTGGGCAACAAACGCTTTTTTGCGTGAGTCGTTTCAAGTCATGGAAGCCTGGGGCTTCACGTTCAAGTCTTGCCTGATTTGGATCAAGCCTCAACTTGGCATGGGCAACTATTGGCGTGTCTCACACGAATTCCTGCTGCCGGGCGTGCGTGGAAGTCTTCCGTTTGCGGACAAGTCTTGCCAGAGCGGGCTGTTGCACAAGCGGTCCCTTCACAGCCGAAAACCGTTTGCAATCCGCCAACTCATCGAACGGGTAAGCCCGGGTCCCTATCTCGAACTCTATGGTCGTGAGGAACAGCCAGATACGCCATGGACAGTCTACGGCAATCAAGTCGAGCGGCGACTCTTTTAAGGAGAACAACTGACATGACAACTGAGCAATCAAACCCAGACAGCCTCTTGACCGTCGCTGATGTGGCGAAATGGCTATGTGTATCGAGCAGTCTAATTTATCAGCTGGTTGAAGCTGGCAAGATTCCGGTGCTTCGCATTGGCAATGGTCGCGGTGCGATCCGATTTCGATCCGAAGACATTCAGTCCTATTTGGATGAATGTCGGAGTCAGCAGATCCCTGTGCAGCCGCAGCGAAAGACTCGTCCCCAACTCAAACACATTCAGCTTGAGTAACGGTTAACGAACCATCAGAGGCGACCGAAAGGCTCGCTGAAACGCCCTGCTCGGCTGCCACCGAGCAGGGCAATCTTACAACCAAAAGGCTAACTCGCTAATTGCCGGTCGCTTTCTTGGCTTGATCCCGCATGTGCTCGGGATTGTGTGACAAGTGTTGATAAACTCTCGCCAGCATGGCTGGGTCTTTGTGCCCCATCCCATCAACAGCGATGGATCTTTACCAACGATGTATCCCACTGCACTGCGAATTGCTATTACCGAAATGCAATGACACCGCGTAGCGAGGATGCGAGCGATTCAACGATTTCTTTAATCGAGGACGACTCACGAGCCTGAGCGTTCCTCCATCGAACTGGATGGCGGATATCTTGTTTTAGCCCAAACAAATCCAGTTGTTTTTCTTCACAGACTTAACACGACTTCAGAATTTCTTACCGCAAGAACGGTTTCGGAGCCAGAGGCAATCGCACATTACATGTTCCATCAACAACCTGCCGGATAATAGCGCATCTTATGCAGCAAGTTCTCAAACCGCAACCACGTTCCCTACCGGTCAGGTAGGCGAAATGACAGTGGACGATCAGTTCGCACATGAGATAGAGGCATCAAGTAAAGTTTTGAGCAGTTTCGGGTAGCTGAGTTTTCAAAGCAAAAAGTCCGCCTCCTCGATCAATTCGGTATCGTTTTCCGGACTGATCGGTTGTGTCGATCGCCTTGAGCGTGTCCTGTAGCTGCGATAGAGTTTCAACAAAGTGACACCAGTGCAGTGTCCGAATCACGCTTGGAGACAAACCACCGCCACCGATAAAAATCTTCGCATCGCACTTCAATAGATCTTTCATTTCGGTATGCGCTTGCAAGATCGTTTCGTTGTCATGAAAGTGAGTGTGGCTCACCCAGATAACTTGGGGTTGAAAATGGTTGGCGGCATCAGCCATCGCTTGGGATGGCACGTTGGAGCCTAGGTCGATCGCCTGTCCGCCAACTGATCTAATCGTAAGGGCGACCAATTTCGATGAAATCGAATCCTCGCCTGGCTTAAGACATCCACCGACAGCCAGGAACTTCGGTGTAGCTGGCCATGGCATCTGCTCGGAAATACGATCCAGAGCTGTCAAAATGGTGCCTGAGCAAATTCGCTCCTGGTAAATGCCGATCTTTGACTCTTGCCAATAGGTGCCAACCTTCCATAAGACTGGCACAAGCTTGCTCTCCAAAACCTGAACCAAGTCATGCGGCGTGTTCAAGTCGTTGAGGATGCTCGCCACGACCCTCGTCACGCGACCATGGAGAAGGTCGTCGAGCAGTTTTTCCGAGACCACCGCACACGATTCAATCCTAGGCGAAGCGTTTGGCTCTGTCTTCCAAATCTTTCGCGACAAATTCACCAGAGCTTGATGCGAGAGACGCCGATGTCCGCCAGGCGTCCGTTGAAAGTCAACCGCCTGAGACTCACAGAGTCGCTTGAATGTCGAAACGCTGACGCGAAGGAACCGCGCAGCCTGCTGCGTGGAATAACTCCTTTCCATCGATTGTGACCGGTCTTGTGCCCATCGCCGCCCCTTCTTCAGGGCTGACGACCGTTTGTTTATCGGAGCACTTCCGCCCAAATCCAATCGATTGCCCACGATTGTGCTCTTGGAATAGATAATGCCCCTCCGCTGAAGCTGTCTATCGACGAGTAGGTGGCTATCGGCACAGCCGCAAGGCTGAAGAAGAAGCGATTTACTAAGTCATCTGATGGATCTCAGGAGTGTTCGGATTATACAGCCGAAAAGCGTGAACGGTTTGGACGCTTCAGCGGGCCAGCAAAAGCGTCCAAGGCGATGCTTAAAGAAGGCAAATCGACCATCCCTTCAATTTGCTCAAGACAACGATCATCCCGGAGATGATGGAAAAGCGAAAGAAGGAACGCAAACTGACGATCTGGTCTAACGCATGTTCGAGTGGCCAAGAGCCCTACACGATCGCGATGTTGCTTTTGGATTCGTTTCCAGAACTTCGGAACTGGAACGTCACCATCCACGCAACGGATCTGTCGAATCAAATTCTGACGAAGGCACGTTCCGGGATATACAACCAAACGGAAGTGAACCGTGGTCTGCCCATGCAATTGCTGATGAAGTACTTCGTTCGTGATGGCATGCAGTGGAAGATCAAGGACGACATCCGGGACATGATTCAGTTTTCTGAACTGAATCTGATCGAACGATTCCCTCGTCAATTCCAAGGTTTGGACATCGTCTTCTTGCGGAACGTGCTGATCTACTTCTGTCCTGAGACCAAGACTGACATTCTGAACCGCGTTGACTCAAGTATTGCTAGCGACGGTTGCCTGTTCTTAGGCGGCTCTGAGTCCATGATGAACATTTGCGATCGCTTTGACCGCGAATTAATCAATAAAGCCGTCTTCTACCGTCCTAAGTCCAACTGAACCCTTTTGTCCGGCTGAGACTCCGTTCCACCATTTCTATTGCGAGTAATCCCATGATCGAAACAGAAAATATTTTCGAAATCACTCACTCCGTTTTCTCCACGATGCTTGACCTCCAATGCGAGATGGGCGAACAGACCGACGAGGCGAATACAGAGTCACTCAACACCGATCATGTCGTCGGATGCATTCACATCAGTGGCGGATGGAACGGTGTGATTCAGTTAATGCTCACCGCGGAATCGGCAGCCAAAGCCGCGACTCAGATGCTTCAAGTCGCCACAGAGGACGTGACCCATGACGACATCATCGATACGGTGTCTGAGCTGACGAACATGGTCGGAGGCGGCATCAAAGGCGTGCTTCCCGGTCCCAGTTCGCTGTCGTTGCCCAGCCTAACCTCCGGCGACGACTTCAATATCCGCATCCCGGGTGCAGCACTGGTGCAGTCAGTTGGCTTTCAGTGCGAAGGTCAACCTATGAGAATCTTATTGCACCAGAGCGTCGCCTAGTCCTCAATCAAGCGAAGCTTGATTTGCGATTTATTTAGAAAACTCGAAAACCCTCGGCGTTTTACGCGTGTATTGCAGGTTACTAAGACTTCAATCCACGCACGCAAACGAGGGTTTCGAGTGAACGCCAGCTTGCCACGTTTACCGGTGGCTACCTTGGCAAAGGTTTCGCGTTCTTCGTCTGTCAGCTTGATACGATAGAGCTTGCGGTTTGACATTCGACCGTCCGTGGTCTCGGGGGAAGAGGGGCTTAAAGACCTTTTTCTACCCGAAAACCAAGCTGCGATGGAATACTAGTGCCTCTACCACATTTGACTTTAGGGTGTCAACAAAGTGGCTCGACGGTCCTCCGTCGAGAATCACGGTGGGGGACCACCGTGCCACGATGATGGGCACACTAAAATCAAGTTGGAGCAAAGCACTAGGTACGGATGGTGTAGAGTTAACCGCCGCTAACGGGCTGTCGATTTAATTAGCCGTACCGCGTTAGCGGCGGTTCCCGCGACCGTTAACCGGGGCTAACGCCCGTCGGCTAATTGTTGTCACTCGGTATACGATTAAACCGACAGCCCGCTAACGCGGTACGGCTAATTCATTCAACACGCCGTTGGCGACTTTCGCGACGGGATGACCGTTCGCGATGAGAGGACCTTATAGGTCCGACGCGTCCAGTTCGGGGGCTTCGGCGGCGGCGATGATCGCATCCAAGTCGTCGGACATCTCGATTTCGTTGTCCAAGTTCAAAAAGATCTTGTCCTGCACGATCTCTTGCAACACGATCGACATCTTGTCGTGGGTATCGATGTTGACGAGCGCACGGCTGCCTTGATTCAACTGGACCAAGCGTTTTTGGATCAACGTGCTCAGCTTAAAACGTCCGCCGACTTTGTTGACGATTTCTTCTTCTTTGAGTTCTTCTAACACGCAGCGTGTTCCTTGTGAGATTGTTTCAAGACTTGGCAAATCTCGTCGACCGCTTGGTCGACGGATTGATTGATAATTTCGTGTTGGTACCGATCAAGAAAACGCATTTCTTGACCAGCCGCTCGCAACCGCGACTCGATGGCAGCTTCGGATTCGGTGCCACGGTCCCGGAGTCTTCGTTCCAGCTCTTCCATGCTGCCTGGATGGATGAAAATCGACACCGGTTCGTATCGCTCGTCTGCCATCACCGACATCGCACCCTGCACATCGATCTCTAAAATTACCCACTTCCCGGCGTTTAGGCCAGTGGCAACTTGATCGGCGAGCGTCCCGTACCAATGCCCGAGGCTGAAAACCTGTTTGCATTCGAGGAATTCACCGGCCGTCCGCTTCGCCTCGAATTCCGCCGGGCTCAAAAAGAAATACTCGCGGCCGTGGACTTCGCCAGCCCGTGGAGCCCGTGTCGTCGCCGACACCGAGAACGCCAACGGAACCTCGCAACGTTTCCGAAGCTCGCGCACCACCGTCGATTTCCCCGAACCACTGGGGCCGGAAATGATGACGAGTCGACCAGGGTGGGGGTTGTTGGACATCACTCTAGATTTTGCACCAATTCTCGCATCCGCTCGATCGCACACTTGATCTCAACGACGTGCTGGGCGATCTCCGCATTGCCCGCCTTGCTGCCGATCGTGTTCGTCTCACGAAACATCTCTTGAATAATGAAGTCTAGCTTACGGCCGACCGCATCCGTGCCAGATTTTACCGATCCGCCGGAATTCGCCCCCACTGTGCTGGGGTTTCCCTCGAGCACGTTGGTAAACAGCGTCACATGACTGGCCAACCGCGTGATCTCTTCGCTAATGTCACTACGATCGGCAAACAACTGGACTTCGCGAATGATGTCGATTCTGTCCGCTTCGATGCGATGCTCGGCCAGGGTCTTTTCCACCCGCTCGAGCAAACGGTCCCGGTATCGGTCGATCACGCTTGGCGCGAGCGTTTCAATTGCTGCGGAACGCTCGGCAACGATGGCCAAGTCGGACGTCAACGCCTTGGCCATTTCGACAGCCTCGTGATGCCGCATCTCGTTAAATCGCTCGATCGCCGTTTGCATTCCGTCACGAAGCAGTTGTTGGCGGGCAGTTGTCTCGGCTTGCCCTTCGTCGCCTTCGGCGTCGGTTTCGCGAGAATTCAACACGCCGGGAACGCTCAACAGGTTCGTTAGCTCAAGCGTGCTGGCCACCGTACCGCCGTTACCCTCGGAATTCGCGTAGTCCTGGGCCACCTTGCCCAGTTGCATGACATACGACAGCGCGGCTGCGTGATTGATCCTAGGAAGATCCTCTCCCGGAGCCGGTCGGAGCGATGCGTGCACGGTGACCGTACCACGCTGAACCACCCCAGCGACCTGCTTGTTGATCTCCGACTCGTGAGCGGACAACGCGTCGTTGGTCCGCAAGACCACCTTCAGCCCTCGGTTGTTGACCGATCGCATCTCGACGACCAACACACCGGCTTGGCCGCGCACTTCGCAGCGCCCTTGACCGGTCATGCTGCGGAGGTGCGGGTAGTTGGAAGGCATAGAAAGAGAGAAGCGAGAAGCGAGTGGCGAGTGGCGAGTGGCGGGTACTGCCTATTCAGGGGTCTTTTCGGTTGCGGCTTCTTCTGGCTTAGGGGCGTCGGCTTTGGGTTCTTCGGTTTTTGGTTCTTCTGAAGCGGGGTCGGCTTCCTTCATTTCCGCTTCGGTTCCTTCGGCGGGGGTCAGTTCGACGTCCGAGTCGTTTTCTTTTTCTTCGTCCATTGTCGGTACGACCAGGCCGCTGGCGATGTCTTCGACGTCGCCGTCGGTGGGGCCGGCCGAAATGTCCGATCCGTCGTTTCGATCAGCGACAGCCGGGGCGTGCATTCCGAGCAACCACATTGCGAAGGCACACACGAGAATCCAAACACCCGCCACGCCGACGGTCACGACCGTGAACGTATCGCCCGCTTTGCTACCGAAAGCACTCTGTCCACCGGGACCGCCCAGAGCACCGCTGAGCCCGCCGCCGCGTCCGCGTTGAACCAAGATCAACAAAATCAAGAACAGCGACAAGAACGCCATCAACATCCCCAAGACCATTCCGGCAAAGGAGGCGAGCGGCAAAGCAGAGGATAAGTCGAGAGCAATCAACATGGTCAGGGCAGTCCGTTAAAAAGTGGTTTGGGTAGGAACCGGTAGGTTGAATGGGAATGAAGGGATCGGCTTTAGTTTTGACCTGCAGCAATGATCGCGGCAAAGTCTTCGACCTTCAAACTCGCTCCGCCCACCAACGCTCCGTCGATGTTCGGTTGGGCGAGCAGTTCTTCGGCGTTGTTCGGCTTTACACTGCCGCCGTATTGAATGCGAATTTGCTCTGCGACGCTCGGTGAGAACATTTGGCTCAGCAGTTCGCGAATGAACGCGTGAACCGCTTCGGCTTGCTCTTTCGACGCGGTCTTGCCGGTGCCGATTGCCCAAACGGGCTCGTAGGCGATGACGATTCCCGCCGCGCGGACTTCGTCGAGCCCTTCGAGTGAACCGCGAACCTGGGTTTCGATCACCGACTCGGTCTCGTTCGCTTCGCGTTGATCCAGCGTTTCACCCACGCACACGATCGGGACCAGATTACCGGCCAAGGCCGCGTGCAATTTTTTGCTGACGTCGGCGTCGGTTTCGCCCATCAACTGTCGGCGTTCGCTGTGACCAAGAATCACAAACCGGCATCCCACGTCGGTCAACATGGCCGCGTTGAGTTCGCCCGTGAAGGCTCCGTCGTCGCTCGGGTACAGGTTTTGCGCGCCGACTTCGACGGGCGTTCCGGCGGTGGCTTCGGCGACGACATGCAGATAAACCGCCGGCGGACACAGGGCGACTTCGACGGACGACGAATTGCCCACGGCATCGACGATGCATTTGGCGAGCGCGGCGGCCGAAGCGGCACGCGTATTCATTTTCCAGTTTCCGGCAATTAAGATTCGACGACTCACGCGAGGGCCTCGGTCGGGGGTTTGGGAGGTAGGTTGGAATTCGACGCACCCGAAGGTGCCCCCGATCCGGCGGACGATCCGGACGTCGGGGATGGACGCGGGGAGACGGTCTTGCCGAGCAAGTCGGCCATCAATCGCATCCGCTGAGCGATCTCTTGGTATTGTTCGGGCAGGAGCGCCTGCGGCCCGTCACTCTTGGCTTCTTCGGGGCAATCGTGGACTTCGATGTGCACCCCATCGGCCCCGGCGGCGAGTCCGGCGAGAGCACACGGAGGAATTAAATCAGGTCGCCCCGTCGCGTGCGATGGGTCGACGATGATCGGCAAATGCGTCAGCCCCTGAACGACAGGTACGGCGGCGACGTCGAACAGGTTTCGAGTCGACGGATCGAAGCTCTTGATCCCCCGCTCACATAGAACGACGTCAGGGTTGCCTTCGGATAAAACGTATTCGGCGCTCATCAACAGGTCGGTGATCGTGGCGCTCATGCCGCGTTTGAGCAGGACTGGACGGTGCGACTTGCCGACTTCGGTCAAGAGCACAAAGTTTTGCATGTTCCGAGCACCGACCTGCAACATGTCGGCGTACTGAGCGACCAATTCGACGTTTCGCGGATCGGTCACTTCGGTCACGACCGGAATGCCAAACTTGTCGCCGACCTGACGGAGAATTTCCAGGCCCGCTTCGCCGAGCCCTTGAAACGCGTACGGGCTCGTTCGCGGCTTGTATGCCCCGCCACGGAACAGATTCGCCCCCGACTCGCAAACGCTTTCGGCGATTCGGTACATCCGGTCGCGGTCTTCGACGCTGCAAGGCCCGGCTATCATCGCCAAATGACCGCCGCCGATCTGGACACCCGAAACGTTGATAATGCTCGATTCGGGGTGCGCCTCTCGGGAGGCCAACTTAAAGGGCGGCAAAACGGGGATCACCTGAGAAACACCAGGGATCGACGAGAGTGTCTCCTGGCTGAGTTGCGATTCGTCGCCGATCAATCCAATGATCGTGCGATACGTCCCCCGGCTGAGATGCGATTGCAGCCCCATCGACTCGACGCGCGCGAGGACGTGGTCGATTTGCTCGTTCGTCGCACCGTTTTTGAGGATCAGGATCAAGGCCAAGCCTGCCGAAAATCGCGTCGGGAAGGTTCCGGGGAGAGAGTTCGCCGGTTTTGGCGAGCAAATAATGTAGCAGTTGGCCCGTCCCGGCGGTAGGCAGGGTTGCGACATGGGGCCCACAAGATCCCTACAAGGGAGCCGGCAAATCACGTCGGTTGAATTGGACCACCGCCACCCCGAAGGCAATCGTGCCGAGCGCGAACAAGATCAACGGATAAGCCAGCGGCGGTAACGCCCCCGGCTCGATCGGTACCGAAAGACTCCACGGCGACCAAAGATCGCCCTCCCGAACCAGCGACGTCATCTTTTGGGGCTTGTAGCAATTAAAAAATGCCATCCGCTGCAGCCACGACAACGAGTCCGCCGCCTTACCGAGTCCGTACATCACCAACTCGATCACGTAGACGGTCATCACCGCCCCGATCGTTCGCCAGCGATAACGGTCGAACGCGCTGAAACAACTGCTCAATCCCAACAAAAAATAGCCGAAACAAAACAGGTGAAACACCGACGCCGTGTAAGTGCGAATGTCGACCCGGTCGCTCATCGGGAACGAGACCTCGACCGGTTCGCTGTCGTCCAACGGCACCCGGATATTGGTGAACGGGATCTGCATCGACGGTGGTTGGATCGTTTCAGTCAGGATCGTTCGCTGGACCCCGATCGCAACCCCACCCCACAACACCAAACACAACAATAACAATCCGCCGACACTGACGACGGCGTGCGACATCAAGTACCGCGTGCGACTGATCGGTTGGCTGAGCAACATCTCCAGCGTCCCTCGGGCGAGCTCACCGCTAACGACATCACTACCACGAGCGATGCACCAAATCACCGTACACAAAATCACGATCGGTTCATCGAACGTCATCCCCACGCGGCCGGAGTAAGTGAACAATGCCTCAAACTCGATCGGTGCGAACTTCTCGTAGTCACGGAACTGTTCCAAGATCGTTTGAAATTGGCTCATGTCGAGCAACTTGACCACCCACACCCGCACCCACCCGAACGCGAATAGGGCGATCGCCAAGAACACGAACAACAACGAGGACTGACCGATGAATTTTCGGATCATCATGCGGTCGACGCCAATGTCTCGGATCGCAATCATGACACCTCTCCCATTTGATCTGAGGTCACGTCGGGAGAATCGTAAGGGCCGGTCGCCTCAGCCACCGGGACCGCACGGTGCACCGATTGGTAAACCGTGTGCAGACCCAACGGTTCGATCCGAACTTGATGAACCGGCAACGACGCCAACCAACTTAGCGCCGGTCCCAAGTCGCCCGCCGTGTCGATTCGCACTTGCCGTCCGACGATCGAAACGCGTTCGATCCGATCGGCCAGGATTTCCGGAATCTTGCCCAACGGTTCATCCGTATCGCTACCGTCGGTTTCCTCGTCGTTTAAAACCGCTGTCACCCGATGTCGTTGAAACAATTCCTGCATCGTCAAACGTCTGACCAATTCCCCGCGACGTAGGAACGCCACCCGGTCGCAAGTTTGCTCGATCTCGCTAAGCACGTGCGAGGAAAACATCACCGTGCGGCCTTCGTCTCGCTGCGTCAGGACCAAGTTCAAGACCTCGCCGCGGACGGTCGGGTCCAAGTTCGCGGTCGGTTCGTCAAGAATCAGCAGCGGCGTGCGAGGACCGAAAACGACCGCCAACGCTAACTTTTGTCGCATCCCGGTCGACATGAACGCGACCCTCCGCGACAAGTCCAATTCCAATCGCTCGGCCACCTCGAGGGATCGTTTCAAGTCGCCGAGCGGATGCATTTGAGCAAAGAATTTCAACAATCCGTCACCCCGCATGTGACGCGGCAATCTCGCATCGCCGGGAAGGTAGGCCACGCCCCGGCGGACGGCGACGGAATCGATTTCCGGATTCTTTCCGACGACTTCACACGAACCTGACGTGACGTGCAAGTATCCCAGTAACAACCGAATCAAGGTCGACTTGCCGGCACCGTTGGGGCCGAGCAATCCAAAGATTTCTCCAGCCCGGACCTCCAAGTTGCACCGATCCAACGCCAGGAAATTCCCATATCGCTTCGTCAGGTCGCGGGTCCGCACGATCAAGTCCGCCGGATCATGAGACGTTGCCCCGTTCGATTCCGATTCGTTGGAAGAAGTCCCTTTGAAAGGCGGTGGCGGGAAGGGGCGTTCCATGGAGGCGATCGGTGTGTACCCGAAAAAACAGAAAGACGAGCGATTGAAAAAGTGAGAAGTTTAACGAAGCCGACTCGACGCTTCCAAAAACCAGCCGTCATTGATAGCTTGTCGCCGCGACGGATCATACCCGGCCGCATTATGATTCGACGTCAATCCTTCACCGAAACGTCCAAAACGGATCCCCCTGTTCATGACCCAACCCCACACTACCGAGACCCCGTTTGAACTGCCCGCCGGGTTTCGATTCGCCGGCGCGACCGGAGGCATCAAGGCCAGCGGCAAACCGGACGTATCGCTGATCGTTTCCGACCGGCCATGCGTCGCGGCGGCGGTCACGACGACGAACCAGGTCTTCGCCGCACCCGTGACGTTGTGCCGCGAACGTTCACCCCGTGCGACCTGTCGTGCCGTGATCACCAACAGCGGCAACGCAAACGCTTGCACGGGCAAACAAGGCGACGCCGACGCCCGCGAGATGGGGCGACTTGTCGCCGAACAACTCGGTTGCGACGGCGAAGACGTCTTCGTCATGAGCACGGGCGTGATCGGACACCCGATGCCGATGGACAAGGTTCGCGCCGGTATCGAATCGGCGTTCGGCCAACTCGGCGATCGGTTCGAACACTTCCTCGCCGCCAACGACGCGATCTGCACCACCGACGCGTACCGCAAGAACGCCGCAGCCGAGTTTTCATTCGATGGCAAGACCTACCGCATCGCAGCGATGTGCAAAGGGGCCGGTATGATCGCCCCGAATATGGCTACGATGCTCGGCGTCGTCGTGACCGACTTCCCGTTGTCAGACGGTCAAGCCTCCACGGCCTTAAAACGGATCGTCGAACGGTCGTTCAACCGTGTTAGCGTCGACGGTCACATGAGCACCAACGACACCGTGATTTTAATGAGCGGCGGTGATGCTCAATCGCTCGCGAGCGACGAAGGCATGAATGTTTTCGTCGACGCCGCCTCCGAAGCTTGCTTGCGTTTGGCCAAGCTGATCGTTGCCGACGGGGAAGGCGCCGCAAGGTTCTTCGAAGTCGAAGTAACCGGTGCCCAGTCCGATGACGACGCCTTGGTGATCGCCAAAAGCGTGGCGGCCAGTCCCTTGGTCAAGACCGCGATCTCCGGTGCCGACCCGAACTGGGGCCGGATCGTTTCGGCCGCCGGATACGCGGGACCCAAGATTGATGTGGCCCACACCAGCCTGACGATCGAGGGCACCATCGTTTTCGAAAGCGGCCAACCGGTCGCCTGCGACGCGGCGAAGTTGAGCAACGCGATGAAAGCGGCCTCCGAAGTGAAGCTAAGTTTGGCCGTCGGCCATGGAATTGGTTATGGCCACTACTGGTCGAGCGATCTAACCGTCGATTACGTGCGATTCAACGCGTTGTACACGACCTGAACTAACCGTCAAAATCGTTTCTTCTTGCCTATTCATCGCAGACCGACTAATCTGCCACCATCTAAGCGGCTGCTTCTCTTCATTATTGCCAAACAGCGGTGGTTCAAACCCCCTTGCTGGTGTTCAGGCTGAGGCGCTTCACCAGCAAGATGGATTGGCAAGACTATTTCTAGGTGCGATGAATGAACTTGATTCAACAGGGTTTTGGCGTCGGTGTGGTTTTGGCGGTGATTGCGATCGGGCAATGCGGACGCAGTTGGGCCGAAATGGGTGACTTTTCTGAAACTCGATCGGCTGTTGCGGCGACCGGATTGACCAACTCGACCGCCGGCGATGCAAGCCCGCTTGCCGCAACGGAAGAACTGAAATGGTTCGATACGCTGGAATCAGGCTGGAAGGCGGCCCGCGATACCGGTCGGCCGATGGTGATTTTCATCACCAGTGACCATTGTCAGTATTGCGATGTGATGAAAAAGAATACTCTGTGTGAACCGTCAGTGCGGGATAGGCTGCTTAAGCGGTTTATTCCGATCCGATTGCGGCCTGATTCGAATGCCCAAGTACTTTCGCGGGTCGAAGTCACTGCTTATCCGACTACTCTAGTAGCTCACCCTCGCGGAAAGGTCTTGGCTCATCGAATCGGCTATCAGCCGGTCGAACAGTTCCATGAGTTTTTGAGCGAGGCCGCCCCGACTGAAACGCCAACGACGGCAACGATTGATCCGATGTCGGCGGGTGTAGTTCGTTAAACGCTCCTTACAACGATATCGATATCATGACCGATCGCATCTCGGGAATTTTGACTCCGAATATCACGCCGGTCGATTCGGCAGGTCGTGTCGACGAAGAAACCCTTCGCGGCTATGTCGACTGGTTGATCGACCACGGCGTCGACGGACTCTATCCCAACGGAAGCACGGGTGAGTTTGTGCGATTCACGGCGAACGAGCGCCGTCGGATCGTCGAGGTGGTTGTCGATCAAACGGCCGGTCGGGTGCCCGTGCTGGCGGGGGCGGCCGAAGCGAACGCGGATGAGACGATTCGGGCTTGCAATGCATACGGGCAAATGGGTGTGCGAGCGGTCGCGATTGTCGCTCCGTTTTATTACCGTCTTAGCAGCGAAGGCGTATACGCTTACTTCCAGCACATCGCCCGTCACGTGGATGTCGACGTGACCTTGTACAACATTCCGATGTTTGCATCGCCGATCGATGTTGATACGGTCGTTCGTTTAGCGGCCGAGGAACCGCGTGTTGTCGGATTGAAGGACAGTTCGGGAGACCTACCCAATCTGATGCGAATGATGTCGGCGATTCGTCCGATGCGAGATGATTTCTCGTTCCTGACCGGATGGGACCCTTCGTTGTCGGCGATGTTGATCGCGGGGGCCGACGGCGGCACCAATGCGACCAGCGGCGTGTTGCCCGAACTGACCCGGGCCATTTACCAATCTGTGCGCTCGGGAGACATCGACCGGGCGATCGCATTGCAGTACGAACTCATTCCGCTGTTTGACATGATGATCGGCTTGGGCGAGTTCCCCGAAGGATTCCGCGCTGGTGCGAGGGCACGCGGCTGGGACTTGGGCAACGGTCGTGTTCCGATCACAGCGAAACAACGCCACCAAGCCAACGAGGGTGCTGCGAAAATCGCTCAAGCGGTTTCGGTTGGCTTGGGTAATGTCGGAGCGACGAAGGTGGAGGCCGCCTCCTCGGTTGATGCGATCGAACAGATCGTTCGCCGCGTCTTGAGCCAACTGGAGTGAGATTATCTCACAACACAGCTAGAGGGCTGTTGATTTAGTCCTCATCGTAACCCGCTTCGTGAGCGAGGGATACATACAAAGGACTTAATAGTGATGTATCCCTCGCTCACGCTTCGGGTTACGATTAAATCGACACGCCCCTAGCCACGGGTTCCGAATGATCGCTTATTTGCCTTAAAGCCCGCGGCTAGCGGGCTGTCGATTTAATCGTTTAACGGCAAGCCAAAGGCGTCCGAGAAGACACGAATCGACGCCTGCGGCTTGCCGTTAAACGATAAAAGGTTGCGATACCACTAAAACAACAGCCCGCTAACGCTGTCGGCTCACTAAATCAACACGCCGGTAAGCGAGGGATCAGTGATGTTGACTCATCCCTCGCTGACGCATCGGGTTACGATTCAATCAACACGCCGCTTGCGGCAATCGCATGATCGCGGGCTTGGCCCACGTGGGAAGCTTGGTCGATTCGTCCGTGATCCCCAACACGATCGATCCGTCGTGATCATCGGGGCGACCGATGATCAGACACCGGGTTAAAGAAATTTGCTGTTCGATTCGGCGTTTGGCAAACTCACGTCGGCAACGCCATATCCCAAATTGTTCGATCCGATTTCGCAGCCAACCGTCACGCGATTGGCTGTGGCAACAGTCGATTCGCAAGCGAGTTTCCTCGCTGATCGAAAGCTGTTGGCGGAGCGAATGCCACGTCTCCGCCAAGTCGCAAAAGAACTGAGGCTGAAGCGCGATCGTCGTCGGCGTCACCAAAGTCAGCGTTTTCCGCTCGGCTCGATTGGCTGCGACGGCATGACACAAGAACGAGATCAGTGTCTTGTCCGCTGAGATCGTCGACGATTGGTGGGCACTGGGCAACATATAGATAGTTACTTCGACGGCGATCGCATTTTGGCGAGCATGGCTTGGAAATCGACCGCGACCGGTTTGCCTGGGCGATCGATTCGCTCGACTTCGTTGGACACGGCGACGCCGTCGACCTCCACGTCGTCTTCGATTACGAGCAGATCGCGATCGTCGACGATCGGATCGCCCGAATCGCCGTCCTCCATCCACAATACCGGGGCCGACGCGGCACCGCGTAGACTTAAAATCTCGCGATGCAGAGACTCTTCCAAGTCTTCACTCGGCCGACGCAACGAATCGTTCTCGTTGAAGCTGAGTGCAGGAGCCGCATTCTCGACCGATTCTTCCTCGTCAAACTCACCAAACAAATCGTCGTTTGACGAACCGCAAGCACCAATTGCTTCGCTGTGACTGACGCCCTCGACATCAAATGGCATCGGATCGCATTGCAGCGAATCGATCTGGAAGTCAGCGAACTGTGAAGGCATGTTTTCGAAGTTGCCGATCGTTTGACAATCCATCTCCATTAACGTCATCGGTTCATCGCACGGTTCGATCTCCAGCATGTCGAAATCGTCGTCGACGATGGACGCTCCACGATCAAAGATCGAGCCTTCGGTCGGCTCACACGCAGGTTCGTGTGGTTCAAACGAGGCGACCGGTTCGGAAACCAAATCGTCGTCGTCCTGCAACGGTCCGTACTCGACGTCGAACGTCGGCCGGCTTAGTTCTGGCTCGTCGATGATCGGGCTGGGCAGTTGTTGCAAAATCGCCCAAGCTTGATCGACGGTTTGGCCGGTGACTTGTTTCTTGCCTTTCGACAAGGCGTATTCGATTGACGCGGTCATCAATTGATTGACCAGTCGCGGAACGCCACTGCAGGCACGATGAATCGATCGGATGGCTGATTCCTCGATTTGACTCTCGTCCCAACCGCCGCATCGTCGCAGAACTTCGCGGACGTACTGGACTGTCTCATCGCTCGACAAAGGATGGACATAGCACCGGGTGGCGACTCGTTGCACGAGCGCCTCGAGTGACGGCAGCGACAACGTTTCATCGAGTTTAGGACCGCCGGCCAAGACGGCGCTGACCCGCGGCCGTCCGTCGTTGGTCATGGTGTTGGTTAAGATTCGAATCGTATCGAGAACTTCCGGAGACAACTCTTGGGCCTCGTCGACCAACAACAACAGTCCGGCGAATTCTTTCGAGCTATTGGCGATGCGGTCGATGATCGCCAATTGCGGGTCTTGACGATCCGTCGCGGCGGCCGAGATCCCTCGAATCCGATCCAATCGGCTCAGTAGGTGACGCTGTAACGACGCCGGTGATTCCAACATCGCGTCGCCGAAAACGATCACTTCCCGTTTGCGAGCGAAATGATTTTTGAGCATCCGGCAGATCAACGACTTGCCCATGCCGGGCGGACCGATGACTAACGAGATGGCCTCCCAAGCGTCCACCGCACGGCAGAGACGCTGCAACGCCTCGTCCTGAGATCCCAACCGAACGTAACGCTCGGCACTGGGAAAGGGAGGAAACGGGGGGACGTGAAACTGTGATTCAACCGGCGACATGGTCGAAGTTCCCAAGCGGCATAAAACGTAGAAAGCGGACATTCCGTCTAATCGTTAAACTCGACAATCCAGTCGCCGGAACTGAAGTAAAAATGACGCCAACTGAGAAAACTTACCTCGCCGGAATTGATCCATGCGGGCCGTTGATTGAGTGCGTTCGTCAGTTTTTGTGTGCCGATGGCGCTAGCGGGCTGTTGATTTAGTCCTCATCGAAACCCGAAGCGTGAGCGAGGGATACATACAAAGGACTTAATGGCGCTCAATCCCTCGCTCACGCTTCGGGTTACGATTAAATCAACACGCCGTTAGCGGCCCAGGCTAACACCCTTCGGCTAATCACTGTATCGCTGTATCTGATTAAATCAACAGCCCGCATGCAGTGCGGCCGCCGTAGCGAAAGTTGCCAAGACTTTTGGTCTGCTAAGGAACGGCCGAACTTCTTCGCGATTTTCGCTATAAAGTGGACGTACTCATCCTTTTTTTCGCGTCGACGAGCGCATCCAATTCGGCTTTCAGCTTGGGTAGGATCTCGTCGTATCCGAACGCACCGAGCGGTTCTTCGCCCTTCTTCAGATTGACTTTGGCCGGGCCGCACCACAATCCTAAGTCGGCGTCGTCGGTTTCACCTGGTCCGTTGACTCGGCATCCCATGACGGCGATCGTGATCGCGTAATCTTGAGCGTACGCGCTCATCTCCTTGACCTTCGCGGCCAAGTCCACGAACGCTTCGTTCTCGACCCGCGAACAACTCGGGCAACTGATGATGTTCAGTTTCGTGTCGTCAAATCTTACGACGCTGCGAACGCGACCGGCTTGAATGTCGGCGACGATCTCCAAACCGGCATCAATTTCTTCGGGCTTGCGAGGGTTCGGTAAGGTCAACGAAACTCGAACGGTGTCGCCGATGCCTTTGCCGATTAATTGTTCAAACGCGATCCGCGTCTTGATGATCCCGTCGGGCGGCATTCCGGCTTCGGTCACTCCCAAGTGCAAGGGAACGTCGGGGCGTTGCTCGGCAAACCGCTTGTTGACTTCGACGACCTTCGACGGGTCGCTGTCTTTGAGCGAAACGACGAAGTGATGAAACCCGAGCGAATCGACTAGCTCACAATGTTCCAATGCCGACTCGAGCATCGGCGTGATCGAATCGTTTGCCGCATACTTCTCTTTTTTAGCCGGATCGACGCTTCCGCAATTGACCCCGATCCGCACGGCACATCCGTTCGAGCCGGCTACATCGATCAGGTACTTGACTTTGTCCTGCCACGTTAATTCGCGAGCATGGTGGTACAGATGTCCGGGGTTGTAGCGGACTTTGTCCACATGCGGAGCGACTAATTCGGCCAAGCGAAAGTTTTCCTGCAAGTCGACGGCCAAGTTCGCCGTCGTCTGTCGTCGAATTTCGGCGAGCGCTTCGGCATCCTTGGTGCTGTCGACCGCAATCCGTACCACGCCCGCGCCGCGCTGGCGCAACGCTTCGGCTTGGGCGACGGTCGCGTCGATGTCTTGGGTCTTTGTCGCCGTCATCGACTGAACCGCGATCGGATGGCCGTCACCGATCGTGATGTTTCCGATCGGCACGGGACGGGTTGGGTTTCGGCGAATAGTCATGACGGGCAAAGTAATGGGGAAAGGGAAAAAATGACAAAGAGAGAACCGTTATTTTTTGTTCGCTTGCAACTCAGCGGATTCGCGTTCGTAGAGTCGCCGGATTTCGTCCAAGTCGGCGTCGATGGAAGGTAGTTGTGGGTCCATTTCTTGCAGCGTTTGACGAACGATCGCTGCGACGGACGCGTCGCGGTACCACTTCTTGTCCGCCGGAATAATGTGCCATGGGCTGTCTTTGGAATGGCACTTTTCAAAGACGTCTTCATAGGCTTCGCGGTAGGCGGCGGCCTTGTCTCGGGCGTCGTAATCACCGGCATTGAGTTTCCAGTGCTTGGTCGGATCGTCCAAACGTTTCTTGAATCGCTCGAGCTGTTCTTCGTGGCTGATGTGCAGATAGAACTTGAGGATGCGAGTCCCCCGATGGACGAGCAGTTTCTCGAAATCATTGATCAGCTCGAAACGTTCCTTCCAAACCGACTTGGGCACGATGTTTTCGACGCGAACGACCAGCACGTCCTCATAGTGTGACCGGTTGAAGATCGAAACCTTCCCGGCCGCCGGCGTGCATGCGTGAATTCGCCACAAAAAATCGTGAGCCAATTCTTCCGAATTCGGAACTTTAAAGGGGTAGGTGCGACACCCCTGGGGATTCATTTGTCCGAGGACTTTTCGGATTAGCCCATCCTTGCCGGCCGCATCGGGGGCCTGCAAAACGATCAGCAGCGACTGCTTCGCTTCGGTAAACATCCGGTATTGCAGATTTCGGATGTCTTCGACGGCCTGATGCGTGAACGCCCGGCCGTGGTCTTTTCCGCGAAACGGCCCTTCCATTTGAGTGTCGATGTCGTCAAGCGACACGCGACTCCCGGTCGCAATGCGGTGGGCTTCGATAAAGTCAAACTTGGGGTCGAGATCCCATTCCGGGTCAGACATGGCGGTTCAGCAGACGGAGAGCACGGTTGCAAGATTTCGTCCAATCATAACACCTGAAAAAGGAATGTAACCGGGTTGTCAAAACAAGTTTGATGGAGCACAATTCGCAACTGACCGATGACGTTCCCAGGGAATGCTACTCCCTGAGAAACCACCTGGAGCGGTGGCTGAGTGGTCGAAAGCGCCGGTTTGCTAAATCGGTGAACCGGGAAACTGGTTCCGCAGGTTCGAATCCTGTCCGCTCCGCTGAGAATGCTCGCGAAACTGACGATGTTTTGACGGTCCTCTCGAAGACGCGTCGATCAAATCGTATTTTCGTTTCATTTTCCGACCGGTTGTGAACCTGGACGGAGAACTTGCGGTCCACAAAGTAGGATCGGGTTCCCGAACGATTCAACGAGAGTGTAGCTCAGTCGGTAGAGCATTCGACTTTTAATCGAATGGTCCTGGGTTCGAGTCCCAGCACTCTCACTTGTTTTTGGGGGACCGTTCAGGGTCCCGGCCTTCGGCGCGGTCATCGCCTAAAAGCCGATGTGAGAAGCGTCTCAAGAGTGACGAGCATCGGCCGGCTAAGACAAGTACGCCAGCTTCCGTTTGACCAGGACGGCTCGCGCGTTTTGAAGTTGCACTTTCTTCGTAACCCGCTGCGTAAGCGAGGGATAATTGATATTGACTCATCCCTCGCTTACGCTTCGGGTTACGATAAACCAATGCCACAGGCAAAAGCGCAACTTCAAAACTTACGCAGCGGGTTACGAAAAACAAATGCCACAGGCAAAAGTGCAACTTCAAAACTCGCGCGTCTGGCAAGCCAAAGCAAACTCAGCGGGTGCTTGTTAGCGAATCCATGTTGGACTTGATGTCTAAATGGATTTGTTCGAGTTCGTTTTCGAGCGATTGATTGCTGCGATACAAGCCGACGAGTTTCTCGCGAGTGGCTTTGACGGTTGCCCGCAGTTTTTCATTGTAATCTTGGATCGCCTTACGCTCGGTTTCGGTTTGGGCGAGGTCTTGTTCCAATTTAAGCTTATCGGTTTGATATTCCCCGAGCATTTTGACTGTCGCGTCGATGGCCCGTTGCAGAATGTCCCGTTCAAAATTGAGTTCTTCGGTCCGAGTTTCCAGTTCGGCTAAACGCAACCGAATCCGACGCAGTACGAATCGATAGTCGTTCAATGGCCGCAAATAGTAGGTATCGACCAAGCGGGCCACGCCCTCTTGTTGCAGGGCATTGGCGGCTTCTTCTTTGAGGACCAACAATTCGCCTTTGTCGAATTTGACTTTGCCTTCGCCTCCGGCTTGCAAACGGCTGTCGACGGCGCGACCGCTACCGTCGAAGAATCCCCCGTCGAGGGCGCCGCGTTGGTCTGGACTGTCGACGTCGATCGTGTGCGATTTCGTAATTTCGATTTTCACCCATCGCGTCAATGGCCGATCGTCGTCGAGCGATCGAGAGCCATCTCGCAAGTAGTTTTGGCGAGTTGCGTCGGATACACCCGAGAGGATTCGGTTAACCAATTCATCGTCGATGCGTCCAAAAACGTTATCGTCGTCCGGCTGACTGCCTTCGGCGATGAACGGTTCGTGTCCATCGAGCGGCAGGAGTTCATAAACGGACCAACTCGACGCTTGGCCGCTGGTGATGGCTTGTTGTTGCCGCGGTAGCAAGGGTCCGGTCGTCGTCAGCGTCACTTGGTCGGGCGTACTGGCGGTAACGCGAAACTCGCCCAGATAAAATGTCGGAATCATTCGGTCGACGTTGGGCTGTTGACCTTCGGCGAAACCATAAACGACCATGCCATTGGGAATTAGGGGCGGACGAGCAGCGGCCGCTGCGGCTTGTGCGTCGGCGGGAGCGTCTTCCGGCAATCCCTCGACTTGATTGGCATCCACCGGCGCGCTCAAAACGATCGAGGTTTGACCACCGAAATTTTGGTTCGTTAAACGCAATCCACGCCAGCGTCGTCCGGCTTCGGTTCCTAGTTTCGCTAACCTCTGGGCCATCGGCAAAACACCGTCTTCGGCCAAGGGGCTATTGGGGTCGCCGTAACGAAGTTCCGCTTGTTCGGCTTCGACTTTCACGAGTCGTTCTTCGAGTTCCTCTTTGATTTGGTGCCACGCGGCTCGGCTTTTGAGCGCTCCGGCAAGGGGAAAAAGGAATACGACAGCCAAGATCGTCGTCGTGATGATCGCTACCATCGGGTACCAACGCCAGCTGTCCTTGGCTTTCCACAGCAAGAATGCCTGGGCCAATACCAGCACGATCAGAAATGCGAGAAGGGCGTACTGCATTGAGAAAAGGCAGGAAGAGGTGGAAGAGCGAGTCGAAAAGCGGCGGTTTCGCCGAGTGGAATCAATGCAAATTCTAATCAATCAGGGTCGGTTCAGGCACCTTTTTCATCAACTTTTCTGGTTAGGGCGAGCTTTCGTGCTCCGAACGCAGGGCAACCGGCCTCATCAATCCTTCCACCTTGACCATTGCAACCCGTAAATCCTTGCCAACCCGACCGACCGGCCGCCCAGGGTGGGGGTTAGTCGGGCTTTGCACGGCCGAACGATCAAGCCGGTTCGTCGGATCGTCCGAATGGAAGAGGTGAATAGGATCTTCACTCCGGGCAAATGATCTCATGGCGACCCCACCGACGACTCAGGTTAAGCATCCCATACGCAACCGCCTTGCATTTCGGTTCGCTGTGTTCGGTGTCCTGACGATCGGGGGATTGAGTCTGATGAGCGGTTGTTCACGAACCCATTATCGGGTTCAGGCCGACCAAGAAGCCCACGCATTGATGGCACAGAAGGCCTCGCATGTCGCCCGGCCGCCAAACACGCCGCTAGTCATTGACATCGATCGACGTAGCCGGATGTACAATCCGTTTGATCTGGATTTCCAGCCGATGCCGCTGGATGATCCCGCGTCGCATCGATACATGCAGTGCGTCGACGGCAGACGTGGCTACCCGATGTGGGAGGCTCCGGGTTTGACCAATACGGCCGAAAACCCAGATTGGTGGCAGTTCTTGCCGCTCAATGAGAACGGGATCTTGGAGCTGAATTCCGAAAACGCGGTTCAAATCGCACTGTTGCATTCGCCCGATTACCAGCGTCAATTGGAACAGCTCTACTTGTCCGCCCTCGACGTGACGAGCCAACGGTTTCAGTTCGATACTCAGTTTTTTGCCGGAGCCGGCACCGAGTTTGTCCAACGTAACCAACGATTCGGGGCGATCAGCAACAGCGATACGTCGATTGCCCTTGGCGGTGATGCGGCGATGCGGCGACGGTTTGCAACCGGCGCGGACCTTATCGTGAACTTCGCCAACGAAGTTGTCTGGAATCTCAGCGGTCCTGACACTGCGGCAACGTCGACGTTGTTGGACTTTACCCTGTTGCAACCTCTATTGCGGGACGCCGGCCGTGATCGCGTCTTGGAACTGTTGACCCTTGCGGAGCGTCGTTTGCTCGCCAATGTTCGAAACTTCGAACGATTCCGTCGAGGGTTCTATCTCGATATCGTCACCGGCCGTAACAATGACAGCCAAGTCAACCGGACCGGTGGCACGTTCGCCGCCAACACGGGCGCATTCACTGGTTTCGATTCGGGATTCGCTAACCTGGGCGGTGGCGGTGGCGGTGGTGTCCCGCAAGCGGGCGGTTATTTTGGATTGCTTCAGGACCAATTGCAGATCCGAAACCTGGAAGAAAACATCGCTCGCTTGGGTGAGAACTTGGTGATCTTGGAAAACACCTTGGTCGAATTGCTGACCACGATCCCCGATGACCCTGAAGCGATCATTCGTCAGCGTTTGCAAATTGCCCAAGCGCGTTCGGCATTGTTGAACTCGCAAAGTCAACTCGTTAGTCGCCGGGTCGGCTTCCAAAGTTCGGTCGATAGCTTCCTGCGTGATCTCGGACTGCCACCTTACATTTGCGTTCAAATCAAAGACCCGGCTCTCGAAAGGTTTGAGTTGATCGATCGCACGCTTCGCAGTCGACGGGAGCAATTGATCAACGTTCGTGTCGCGGTCGGAGCGATTAACGTGGCCCTGCTCGAAGCGACCGACACCGATCTCGATCCGGCCACCGGTGCGCCACGATCGAAGTTAGCATGGGACCAAACCACGATCGATGCGATTGAAGAACTTCGCGAATCCATCAAGCCGCTGTCCAGATTCACGCGTGAGCTGATCGACGACGATCTGCCCCGAGTCAAGGAGGATCTCAGGATACTCGCCGAGCAAATCCCAGAACGCCGCTCGCAAACCGAGTCATTGTTTCAGTTGTATCGTGAAGAACAACAGAACGTGTGCTCGCTGTTGGGGATTGAAACCGTCGATGAATCGATTTTCGATCTAAAGCCAGTTCTGGAACTTGGTGAAGAGCTTGGTGAACAGTTTGCCGACATCAGCGAACGTCTTCGAGAGTACCTTGTGTCCGTCGATGCACTCAATGATCGAATCGAAAAGTTCATTGCCAGCGGCCCAGGATCGGCCGACCTGGTCAAGATCGCCGAACAAGTTCGCACGCAAGTGATCCTTGCCAGCCAAGACTTGTTGGCTGACTTGGGCGAAGACGTTTTAGCGTTGCAACTCATTCAGGCTCGCGCCCGCGTCGAATCGCTGTTGTTGCCGGAAGTCGACATCGAGCCGGCCGAAGCCTTGCAGATCGCGCGAGTGAATCGTCGCGACTGGGCCAATGCACGGGCCGCTTTGGTCGATACGTATCGTCGCATTGAGTTCTTTGCCGATGACCTCGAGAGCGATCTCGATGTGGTTTTGTCGGGCGATATCAACCGGACAGCACTGACCGATTTGCCCTCGAACAATAACACCAGTTTTCGAGTGGGATTGCGTTGGGACGCTCCGATCACACGTTTGCAAGAACGCAACACGTATCGGCAGGCGCTCATTGAATATGAACAAGCCAAGCGTTCATACTACAATTTCGAGGACGATGTTTGGCAAGGACTTCGAGCGAGTATTCGTCAGCTGCAAGCCAACCGAATTAATTTCGAACTGGGGCGACAATCCGTACGTATCGCCGCATCGCAATTGGAACTAAACGAAGACATTCGTTCGTTCCGCGACGCTCGGGGACTCAACAGCGGACCGACGGCCGCTCGCGATACGATCTCTGCGCTCAGTGACTTGCTTAATTCACAGAATGGGCTGCTCAATATCTTCGTCAATTTCGAGGTCGTTCGACGCGGATTGGATCTGGACTTGGGTACGATGGAGTTGACTCCTGAAGGAATGTGGATCGATCCAGGTCCGATCGATCCGGATTCCATGTTACGGCTAGTGGGGACGTCCCAGGGCGGAATGATCGATTGCGGCGATTTTGTCGGTGGCGATAGCCCGTGCCAGCTGCCCGGCTGTGGAATGCCGCTGAAGGTGCAACCGGTAGAAGCGATCTACGGCCGATAAACAGCGTAATCGGCTGCTAAAGATGAGCGTTTATCTGCACGACAATCCGTTGGGTTGATTGTTTTGAAGATGGCCCCGGTGTCAAATAAGTGGCATAGTTAATTTGGTTGTAGTTCTTGGCGGAACGTTGGTGAGGAGATAGATCACGAGACTTTTCGAGGGGTGCAGACTTCTCGAGAGGGCAAATGATCAATGATCTAAGTAACGTTGTTCTTATCATGTTGATGATTGGTATTAGGTATTCGTGATCTTCGAAACAAAAACGAAAATCTTGGTCGTCGACGACGATGAAGTTGATCGCGCCGCAATCGAGCGGGCGTTTCGACGCGTCGACCGTCTGGACCATTTAGTGTTAGCGTGCGACGGCCTTGATGCGCTCGAGAAACTCCGGGGCCACAACAACCAAGCGCTCATCCATCCGCCGTATGTGATCTTGTTGGATCTGAACATGCCGCGGATGTCAGGGCATGAGTTCTTGGCTGAATTGCGTGCCGACCCCAAGCTTAGCGACAGTATCGTGTTCGTCTTGACCACTTCGGACAACGATCGCGACCTTCGTGCCGCCTACGCTAGGTCGGTTGCCGGATACATTATCAAGTCCAACGTCGACAGTGATTTCGAAAACTTGTTGAATCTGCTTGATGCCTACGTGTCTTTGGCGACGTTTCCCAACGACGCCTAATCGCCGATCCATCGCCGCGTCAGATCACTGTATGCGTCGATTCGCCGATCTCGCAAGAATGGCCAGTGAGTCCGCACGACGTCGATTTCCGCAAGCTGGCAATCGGCCGTAAGGATTTGCTCGGTCTGATCGTCACCGCGCTCCATCATTTCGCCTCGCGGTGAAACGATGAACGAATTGCCCCAGAATTGGACGCGTCCCTCATTGCCGATTCGATTGGGTGCCCCGACGAAAATCCCGTTGGCGATCGCGTGCGCCCGCATGCTTGTCATCCAGGCGTCTAGTTGGCCCGCACCGAATTCGTCTTTCTCCTCATCAATCCATCCGATCGCTGTCGGATACAGCAGGATCTCAGCACCAGCGAGGGCAAACAGTCTTGCCGCTTCGGGATACCATTGATCCCAACAGATGCCCACGCCGAGTTTGGCGAACCGGGTTTGGATGACGTTGAACCCATTGGCGCGGTCGGTGGGGACCGATCCGTCACGTCGGGCCGCATCCCCCGGTGTGAAATAAAACTTTTCGTAGTACAACGGGTCATCGGGGATGTGCATCTTGCGATAGACACCGGCGATCGTTCCGTCCGCGTCCAATACCGCGACGGAGTTGTGGTAGACCCCTGCGGTTCGTCGTTCGAACAATGGCACCACAATGACGATGCCCAGGCGTTTGGCAACTTGCGACATCGCATCGGTCGTCGGACCGGGGATCGATTCGGCCAAGTCGAACATCGCATGATCCTCGGCTTGGCATGGGTAGCAAGTGGCGAAAAGTTCCTGAAGGCATACGATTTGGCTACCCGCTTGGGCGGCCTGTTCGATCCATTGGATCGTTGCCTGGGTGGTTAATTCTTTGGTGCCTCGGTCTCGCATTTGAACGAGCGACAAACGAACAGTTTGATTGGATGAATTCATGGCTTCAAATTGGAACTTGATCACGGGAACCGGAACCGACGTGGGCAAAACATACTATGCCTCGGCGTTGGCGGAAACTCGGCGACGTGTCGGGCAGCGCGTCGGCGTTTACAAACCGGTCGCCAGTGGTTGTGAACCTGACGAAACGGGCCGGCCCGTCGCCAGCGATGCGGTTTTGTTGTGGAACGCCGCCGGCAAACCGCTCACCTTGCAATCCGTGTGCCCGCAAACCTTCGTCGCCGCGCTGGCACCGCCTCAAGCCGCCGCTGCCGAAGGTCGTCGCGTCGATGAAGATCAACTGATTTCTGGTCTGGATGCGTGGATAGATTTCGATGAAGTTCTGATCGAAGGAGCCGGGGGATTGTTCAGTCCGATCAGCGACTCGATGCTCAATCTCGACTTCGCGATCCGACTACAGCGCCGCTATCCGGTCAAAATTACCCTGGTCGCCGCGGATCGTTTGGGTGTTCAACACGACGTGATCGCGTGCGTGCGAGCTGCGCAAGCGTCCGGTTTAGCGATCGATGAAGTGATCCTCAACACGATCAACCCCGACTCCTCCACGCCGACCAACGCGGCGGAGCTTGCCAAATGGCTCTCGATCCCGATCCGACGCTGGACGAGGTCGGATTCCGGCTAGACTCAGTCTTCGACTTGCGGTAGGCGACGTGCCACTGGATCATTCCCTTGCGATCCGACAAGCTTTTCAGCGGGCTTTCGATACTGGATCTTCAACATGGGGGCATAGTGATAATTGCCGTCGTATGCGGTCGCCGTCCGATTGCCCTTCCCCTCAATGATGAACGCCATCGCGTTCCCTGATTTCCAATCCGTTTTATTGACGAGGCTTTGAACGATCTCTCGGCAGTCCGGCGTCTCATATAATTCGCCACTGGTCCAACGCTCGGGGTTCCACTTGACGCGATGCAAGGTGCGAGGACGTCTTGAAATGTCATAGTCCAACGGCGTGAAGCTGATCGGGTTTGCGTTATCGACACCAAACACAACAAGATCCGTCGGAAGTAAGTCCGTACGTTCGGCGTAGAAACACAGCCGGGCGGAGCTAATTTCTGATCTAGGTGCAATCTCAACACCGACGAAACGAAGCCCAATGATCTGGTCGATTTCGTCCCAGGTCAATTCTAAGTCGCTGCTGTCGAGGTACATGGTCCCTTCGCCGTACTCCTCCGCGTCGTCGGATCGAGAGTTGACAGTGATGACAAGGTTGATCAAATCCGTTCCAGGTTCGGCGTAGGTGATGCAGTGGGTTGGAGGGAAAAGGGATTGATTGTGAGGCGGTTTGCGTGGCACTGCTGGCAACGTTTCCGCCACTTCCGGAAATGGTCTCCAAACCCAAATCGCAGCGATGAGGATAAAGGAAACGCCCATCAAGACGGCGACACTACGGGCTTGATGCTTGCTCAGGGTTGCTCGACTACGCGGAGAACTTCGGCGATCGATATTGCCTCGGTAACACAGTTCGTTCAAGTCCAACTCGAGCTCCCGGGCGGATTGATAACGTGACTCCGGATTACGTGCGATCGCCTTCATGATCACCATTGCAAACACGTCCGGGATCGCCGGATTCAGCTCACGTACATCTGGGATCTCAAGAGTTCGTGAGGTCCCTCTGGCCGTGGCTCTTCGCTCCCCAAGAATCGTGTTCGTTGCTCCCCAGTTTTGAGGGCCGGCCCAAGGGCATTGACGCGTCACGATCTCGAATAGTGTGAACCCGAGTCCGTAGACATCGCTTCTCTCATCGGCCACCCCGTGGAGTTGCTCCGGAGCCATATACCTCGGTGTACCAACCATCTCACCGGTGCAACTTAAATCACTCTTGTCATCCCGCATTTTGGCAAGACCGAAGTCAGTGACCCAAATATTTCCGTTTTGGGCAAGGATCAGGTTGGCGGGCTTGACGTCGCGATGAATCATCCCCTGTGAGTGAGCGTAAGAGAGTGCCGACGCGACTTGGGCACCGAGCGCTGCCAAGCGTTGCCAATCGGTGCATATATCTTCAAACAGTAAATATGTCCTGGGATCGACATCGTCTTTGGCAGCGATCAGCCTGTCCAGACTGACGCCATCGATCAGTGGCATCACCAGATAATTCTGACTCGCTTCAGTTCCATAATATTTAGCGGGCACAATATTCGGATGATGTAGACGCGAGGCCGCTTGCGCCTCCCGAGTGAATCGCGATTGCGAAACGGCTGAATTTGTCGAAAATCCCTTTTGAACTTTGACCGCAAACTTCTGGTTCAATGGAGGTTGGGTCGCTTCGTAAACGACTCCCATCCCGCCGCTGCCGATTTCACGAGTTAGGTGGAAAGGTCCAAGCTGCATCGCTTGACGAGTCGGAGTGAAATGAACATGATCCGATGCATCAGCATTTAGATGTTCAGCGAATTCAACTACCGGAAATAACTCGCGGATCTCGTCGGCAAGTGCAGGATGAGCTTGTGCGTACAGTTCGATATCGGGTGAATCCCCACGTCGGCAACTCGCAAGATACTCTTGCAAGAGTTGATCCAATCGCTCGTGCTCGACTTCGGATGCGGCCGCCGAATCCTTCATTAAAGGTACTCGCTCGCAACACAACGGAGACGTTTTATTGCACGGATATACCTCTTGCTCGCTGCCGAACTTGAAAGCCCAAGTTTATTAGCGCATTCGTCATTGGAAAGCATGACCTCATGTCGAAGTCGAATGATCTCTTGGTCCGTCGCGCTCATCGAATCAATCAGTTCGCCCACGGCTTTCTGCATTTCGCTTCGAATCGCGGCGCTGGGCGGGCTCGTCAGAGACCCTGCTAGCATATCGACGACACATACGACACTGAGTTTCCCTGATGGATTGGCGGCTTCTTTCTGGATCGTACGTTTTAACCGGCCAAGATGAAACCGATGGGCCTCGGTGATCGTTTGCAGTGTCAAGAATCGCAGCCATTCGACCAAAGGAACCTGCGGATTGGCAACATACTCCGAGTACCGGCGAAACGCGACCATATACGTGTCCTGGACGATGTCGGACGAATCCACTCGCCCTTTGAGCCGTCGATCTAAACGCGCGCTCGTCAAGCGGACTAACTGGTCGCGTACAGAATAAAACGCGTCCTCGAGATTCTTTTTGTCGTGATCGATCATGATTAAGACACAAATGTCCTACCTGAAATTAAAAGAACCCTTCCACAAGAAAAGAGAGCACTTTCGAGTTGAATTACGAGAAAACCTAGGCTGCAAAAACGCTCGTAGAGAAGAAAAGTCGAGAACCACCTCAAAAACGGGTGAACGCTCGTACCAGATAGCCGGGTTGGACAAGCAAGCGTTGGTAACGCACTCGACGCACCGATAATGACAATTAAAGCGAATTTGAGTCATGCTCAAATTGATGAATCTGTTCGAGACATGCTTCGACCGGAGCTTTTCCGGCCAAATAGTGTTTAAACCACGCAACGCACATATTAATTGTCGTTTGTGTATCCCATCGAGGGTACCAGCCTAATTGTTCTCGCGCTTTCGCGATTGAAAGCGTCAGCGTTTGAGCCTCGTGGGGTTGATCGACACCGGAATCGTCACGCCAGGTTCCTTGACCCCATGTACGAAAAAAAAATTCAGAAAACTCGGCAACGCTCAGCACCTCTCTTTCTTCGGGTCCGAAGTTCCATCCACCGTGGTACCGCTGCGGATCGTTGTTCAGGCGAACTGCAAGTAGCAAGTAACCACTGAGTGTTTGCAGCACGTGCTGCCACGGCCGAGTCGCATTCGGATTTCGAAGCGAAATCGTTTGACCACTCTTTGCCGCCTCGGCAAGGTCAGGAATGAGTGCATGGGGTGTCCAGTCACCGCCGCCAATCACATTGCCCGCACGCGCCGTAGCTATCGCTACGTGATGGTCGTTGTATCGCTCCGGATGAAAGAAGGAGTGGGCATAGGCCTTCACGACAAGCTCGGTGCAACCTTTACTTGCACCATATGGATCCCGCTCACCCATCGGATCTGACTCGACGAACGATCTTGGACGGTCGTCATTGGAGTAGCACTTATCACTAGTCACACAAACCACTGAGCAAGGGTGGCTGAGTGCTATCACCGCGTCCAGTAATGACGCAGTACCAGTGACGTTGACATCAAAGGTCTCACGCGGTTGTTGATATCCAGTTCTAACGACCGTCTGGGCCGCTAGATGAAAAACAAAGTCGGGTCGGCAATCCCGCATAGTTCCGAGAACCCGATCGTGATCACGGATGTCGCCAATAACATGTTCATCAACGACCTCGGCAATGTTGCTTTCGACAAAATTGCTGGGAATGGTCGGCGGTTCAAGTGAGTATCCGATAACTCGCGCGCCCAGACTCTTGAGCCATAGACACATCCATGATCCCTTGAAACCGGTGTGGCCCGTCAGAAATACGGTTTTGCCACGATACGCCTCTTGGATTTCAACAATCATGGATGATTACTGCAGGTTTGCTTGCGAAACGGACTCATACACGACGTACCTCTCCGCATCCAAGAGTTCGGATGTGAACTCATTTGCGTCTTTGTTACCCAAGCGAGTTCGATTCCAATAGTTCTCAAACTCACTTCCTTGTGCGATTCGACGGAATTGATCGCTGTTTTCAAAGTACTCGGCGAACACAGGATTGAAGTAGATGACGAAGCATTTCTTGCCGTTCTCTCGAAGCCGTCGAAAGATATTATCAACGACCGGTCGCATGACCGGCTCTGCGAATGGGTCGTAAAAGTAATAAACCATCGGTTGATCAGGGATCTCATAGGCGATTGCGTCGGCGTGCACCGGATCGATATCCGCGCACTGCTGTTGATCACTACGATAGGTTCGTGTGTTCTTAACTGCGGTATCATGCAAGTAACGATTAAACTCAACGCCGATGATCTTGGAAAATGGAAAATTAGATGCGGCAAAAAGCGAACGACCCTTGCCAGATCCAAAATCGATAAAGGTGTAGTCACGATAGTCGATGTCGAGATCCGATAACCGGCGAATCAAGCTATCACTCGGTGCGGGATGGTAGCCACGACCGTGGGACCAATTCTCGCTCTCGATATCCGCCATCCAGCCCGCCTGGTTTCCCGGTGCTGTGTCGACATGATGCTCGGCATCCCACTTTGCGTGCTCTCGGCGAATCCGACGGAATGTCGGTGACATCCACTGAGCCAAATCGCCGAGCCAGCGGGCAGGGCGGGTCACACAGCGAACAATCGTGGTCGAAAACCCTCTTTGGGAGATCGATTTATTGATCTTCCGCTGCAGTGTGATGAAAGCCTTTATCACAGGTGTTTTCCTCTAAGAAGCGAGAACGAGAATACGGGATGATTGAATGGAAAAGCGGCGACTTCTAATAAAGAACACAACTCTTGCCGATGATTCGATCGCGCAGCCAATGAGCAGTCCGATCGCGGCGGCAGTCGTTCCCCAATGAACGAGAGCTAAGACGGCAATCGCCGTGACCCCCACGCCCAGGGCACTCGCAGCGGACGAAAGAGCGGTGCGATGTTCCGCCCACAAGCAACCATCAAAAGGCATCGTGATTGCCAAACACGAGACCGCCGCAGCCAAAATCGCTGGAAGAAGCCCGGCATTAGCGTAAGCTGGATCGGAAAAGAGGAAGTCGCACACATACTGACCAGCAAACAAAAGAACCAGCGTAAACGCAACCATCACGACGCCAATGGCAACAGTGGCTTGGACGGCAAGCCGATGCATCGCTTGGCTACCCTGAGCGGTTTGCACACCTGCGAGTCGGGGATAGATCATGTTCGCAATCCCGAGAACGAAAGGATTCGATAAAAACGCAATCGTCAGGCATCCCGTGAAGACCCCGGTTGCTTCAGTGCTTAGCCAAAACGCAATGATCCACTGAACTATATTCCAATTCAACTGGTTCATTGTTTGCGAAACAAAAACCCAGCGACCGAAACGCCAATGCTTTCGTACATTCACCTTCCAGCGATACAAGGAGAGCTCAATCTGCCCGCGGCACGCGAAAAGCCAAACCGACAATGCAACTGCGCACGCAAGTCCACCAGCTCCGTGGGCCGTTACGGAATTGAGATGTTGATTCTCAAGTAGTAAATACATTAACCCCAATTGGCAAACGGCAAACAACGAATCGAAACCCAACGCGAGTCCAACTTGCTCGGTTGCGAAACAATGCCTACGTGCAAATTCACGCACCACGCAGAACGGAACAGAAACAGCCAGAACAAACATGACATTTGCGAGATCATTTGACTCTGCAAGAAACGCAAAACAGCCAATCGCCATGAATGCGGAAATCCCGATAACGCCGACGAATCCTGACTGAACTAATGAATTGCCTGTGTACCGCTTCGAGCGATTGCTAGTGATTCGCTGAGAGAAAATCGTATAGGGTGCCGATACAAATGCCTGTAAAATTAAATCGATCAGGATCAATACAGAAAATCCAAGTGCATAGTACCCGAGTTGTTCCGCACCGCAGTATCTCGCGATCATCCAAGATGTGATGAATCGCGTGCCGCTGATCACAAACTGATCCGCAAGAGACAGAACCGTTCTCGTATTTTCTCTATTGATTAACGCTATGGGTGCCTTGCTCATCATTCAGTGCTCGGCTTGCTTGAGCAAGATAAGCAGAGCATTACACTCTGGAGAAGATTTCTTGGGATACAGGACTCAAGATTAAGTAACGGCAGATAGCCGTATAGGACGAGAATCGATCCAAGTATTCTTTCTCCGAGAAGTTCCCGGATAGGTCGGTCTCTCATTTCGAAAACCCTCAAAACTTCGCCAGCGAATGCCAAAAGCGCAATTGCTGAAATCCCGGACCAGCTCCAGTGCATCTCTCGTCCAATCGACATCCCAATTCCAATAAGGAGAAACACGGCAGATAGATGCAGTGATGATCCGAACCACTGCGAAAGGCTCGGCTCCTCGACTAGGTCCGGTTGGTGATGCATTTCCGCGATTGGGTCGTCTCGAGAGAAAAACACTTGATGTCGGACAAAATCGTTGAATGAACCAATGATGCAAACGAAGACGCTCAATACGGCCCAAACGATGGCCATCATGACGGGATTCAGTTCGATAAACGACGACCGAGGGAAAAAACGAATCATTGGATCACTAACTTGCGTGCGTGAAATGACTCGGCATAGCGTGTATCGCATTCAATCCCGCGAAGGCGTGCATTCGCAAGAAAAGCTTCGCGATCAAACCAATGCTTGGATGCTTGGGAATGGTGAAATTGCAACAGACGATCGACTTTCGATTTCATTCGCTTTGGATCGATCGGGATATGGACATTGGGGTGCCCCAAATCTCCCTCGAACTTCGGTATCTCGTACTCTAAAATGGTGTGATTGCGAAATGCTTGCCAAGTTAGCTCGGCGAGGACCCGATGGTCTTGGTGTCGATCATGCAGATAATGTGTGAATATCACGTCAGGATTGTATTCGAGTGATAGTTCGGCAAATACTCGCTTGATCGATCGCCAACATGCTGGAAAACAGCCGTCCTCGAAGTCATGCATTGCCAGCGAGGAGCTTGGAAAGTCGTTAAGCCAGCAATCAGCGCTCGCGACAGCTTCGTGCCGCCGTACTTCATTGCCGGAAAACACGACCCAACGCATTTCTGTGTCTTTCGGAAAAACTGTCTCGAGCGTGGCGCCGCAACCGATTTCAATGTCGTCGGGATGCGCTCCGAGACACAGGACAGATCGTACGTTAGCAAATTGAAGGACATTCACTTCGTTAACTCCTTGCCTGATCCGATGGTTTCGCGGCGACTGAGTTGCTATTCGTCTGCGATTCCATACGCGTTTTGCTTCGTCCCCACACAGTCCAAGGTGTGCTCCCATTGTCGTACATGTCTTGCAACTGCTGCATCTCTTTGTAGGTGTCCATGCATCCCCAGAATCCGTCGTGTTTCAGTGAGTAGCACTTTCCACGATCGACTAGTCTTGCGAATGCGTGATCAACCATGTCTTCGCCGGGACGAAGTTGTTCGAAGATCTCGTTCGAAAAAACGAAGAAACCTCCGTTCATCCAAACGTTAGCCTCGGAGATTGCCTGGACGAGGTGAACCTTTCCGCTTTCATCCGTCTCGATCTTATGAAACGACTGCGTCGGCCTCACTGACAAGAAAGTCGCGGTGGAGTCGTGACGCTCGTGAAACTCGATCAATCTCGGAAGCTCAAGATCAGTAAGCCCATCGGTATAGTTGGCCAAAAACGTTCGATCGTCACCGATGTGTTCGCGGATAGAAAGCAAACGCTCCCCAATTGTGGCGGACGTACCTGTATCACAGAAAGTGATATTCCAGTCTTCAATATCGCGACTTAGAAGATCGATCGTGCGACCGCCACCGCTGATCGAGAAATCGTTCGACACGCATTCGTCGTACTTCAGAAAATAGTCTTTAATGATATTGGCTTTCCAGCCAAGGCATAGAATAAAATCCTTGTGACCGAAGTGGGCATAGTATTTCATTACATGCCATAAAACAGGACGGTATCCAATACCGACCATCGGTTTTGGGATGGATTCCGAGTATCCTCGCATTCGCATCCCGAAACCACCACAGAATAAGACTACTTTCATTTGAGTTTCTCTTTAAGGGATTATTTCGAGATGCGGGATAGGCACGACGAACTGAGCACCCCAGTCACGCACATGTTTCAGTTGTTCAATGATTTCGTCGCGAAGATTCCAGGGAAGTATCAGGATATAATCTGGACGTTCGCGATCGATCACATCGGGTTCATAGACTGGAATTCTCGAGCCGACCAAGAACGTTCCCTGTTTCATTGGATTCCTATCAACAGTGAACTCGACTAAGTCCTCGCGAATTCCGCAATAGTTCAACAGTGTGTTTCCTTTTCCCGGAGCGCCGTATCCCGCAACACGTTTTCCGGCACGGCGAGCTGCGATGAGAAATTCGAGTAATTTCCACTTCGTTTCGCAAACGGACTGAGCAAACGAATCGTAGATCGCCAGTGTATCGAGCCCCGCTGTACGCTCGTGGTCGATTAGTCGAGAGACCGAAAGTTCTGTAGAAATCTGCGACTGAGTGTGACAAACATAGATCCGCAACGATCCGCCATGGGTGGGAAGCGTTTCGACGTCATAGATTCGCAGGTCATTTATTGCGAACACCCGCTGTAACGCGATCACTGATAAATAACAGTAGTGTTCTTGGTAGATCGTATCGAACTGATTCTTTTGGATTAGGTTCAGAAGGTGAGGGAATTCAAAAGTGATTGTTCCATTCATCGCGAGAGTCTGTTTGAATCCGCCAAGAAAGTCATGTAGGTCGGGAACGTGTGCCAACACATTGTTGCCGATCATCAGGTCGGCCCTTATGCCTTCTTTCGAAAGTACTGCGGCAAGTCGACGACCAAAGTAGTCTCTTCGAACTGGAATCCCTTTTGCCTCGGCGGCCGCCGCAAGTAGGCTCGCTGGTTCGATTCCCAAGCACGGCACCCCTCGTTGCACGAAATTCTTGAGTAGATATCCGTCATTGCTAGCGACTTCGACGACGAAGGAGTTCGCGTTTAGATCCAACCGGCTAGAAATCTCCTCGACGAACGATTCGCAGTGTGCTAGCCAAGTGCTCGACATGGACGATGCGTATGCATATTTGTCATCAAAGATTTCGACTCCGCTGACATGATCATGCAACTGAACAAGCCAGCATTGATCGCAGACATAAACTCGAAGCGGGTAAAACGTCTCAGGCTGATCGAGTTGGTCCGCATGAACGAGGCTTTCGCACAATGGCGATAGTCCTAAGTCAACCACGAGATGGGTGACCTCCGCACCGCAGCAGCGACAACGCATTGAAGTCGGCTTGTCATGCATGGAACGCTTTTGTCGCTCGGTCGTTGATCCTGCTGGATTGCTCATGCGAGCGATTCCTCAACCAAATCTGCCGGCGTCGGGTTGAGTGGATATTTTATCCTATTCATTTCGCGATCAACTTCCTCATGGGTGAAATGCGAAAGGTCGGTTGCACGCAGATAGTCCATCAGCGTGGTTCCTTGCGCTTCACTATCAATATTGGGGGCACCTTCATTTCGTTCGATGTCGCGACGATCCACTGTGCGAAAGTCGATACTGAATCGCGTTTGATCAGAAGTGTTCGGAACGGTTGAGTGAAGGTGAGCGGCCGCAAAAACAATGATGCCGCCGGGAGGACAGGTTATCCGTAGGTCATCTTCGAGATCGACCGGTTCGATCGCCGCCGACTGGAATCGTGTGTCTTGTTTGACGGATTGGCTTGCCGCCTCGACACGCCCTCGACTGTTCCAATCTTGGTAGTCGAATCGTGCCGAGTTGTTTTGGACCGGCCGATCCCAGTACTTTGGATGGAACGCCATCGTGTTATCGGAGCTAATCGGATAAACGGGCATCCACCAGTTGATTTGAGACATCGGCGGTGAATACCACGTGTCGCGATGCGGCTTGAAAGCGTATGCCATCCCGGTTGAAAGGTAATCCCCCGCACAGGCGGTTCGCAGGCGAGGTACATCAAAATAGGTTTGGTCATTGACACAACCGAGTTCCGACAGGATCGCTGGGATGATTTTTTTGCATTCGGGGTGGTGAATGAATTTCGGTTTTAAGTCCTTCAGAATCTCGACATACTTCTCAACTGGAAGGTCATGTTGCGCCGTTGCCGGTGTGAATGGATGGAAGGCTTCGCGTGACAGTTCGTCCGCTAACTGACAGATCGCTTTTGTGCTTTTGGTTGGCGAGTAAACATAGATATCGCCTGCATAGAGTCGTTCGCGGCGAGTCGTTTCGTTGTGGTTCGCGTCAATGAGAACATTTGTCATTTGAATTCCTTTTGGAAGGGAATGTTTTGGGGAATGGTTTCAGGGTCGAGCAGCCCGGTGCTCGCAAGAGTTGTGATGGCTCGAACAATCTCGGTTTCTTCGAGGTGGGAACGCTCTGCCATCTCACTCGTCGTATGCCGTCCATCGCTTAGGTTGAGCACCCACATGATGGCTTCTTGTAGGCGGCCGCGATCGTCGTGCTGACCAAATCCTCGGTAGAGATCGTACTTTCCAAGAAAAGGCTCGCAGGTTGATAAGCGATTGACCGGGCGTTCTCGAGAAGACGATTGTTGTGTTGGAGATGAGTCCGCGTCCGGGAGATGGCTTCGTTCGAGAGGATCGCCTTGAGTGTTGGATTGGCGATGATTCGGCGTTGACGCTTCGATCTTCTGAACCATGCGTTCGCAAACATGCAAAGCTTCGAACAAATCGTCGGCGGTTACTAATCCGAGGTTGTCGTCGGACGTGTGGTACTCGGGAAACTCACCGTGAGGCGTGCGTGAGAGGCACCCGACCGGTAGATTGAATCCTGGCGAACAGAACTGACGTTCGTCGTAACCGAAGGGGCGAAAATCTCTTACTTCACCTCCGGATGCATGGACAACATTCACCGCGATCCTGTCCATTGCCGAATTGTGTTGCCGCGAACGTTTGTAGGTAAACCCACCGCCTCCGCCGAGTAGGCTCAGCACCAGTCCGTAGTCGATAAGCGGTACAACTGTTGATTCATTCTCTGCTAGCCAAGTGATCGCTCCGATCGTTGCCGGTGCGAAAACAAAACGATACGTTAATCGGTGGTCAATGTTCTGAAGTGATTTCGCAAGGAAAGTTGCGACGGCGATGCCTGACAGGTTGTCATTGGCCAACGACGGATGGCAAGTGTGACAATATATTAATACGGAACGTTCGGACTTTCCCGGTAACGTACATTCGGCGTAAGTGAGCGAGCCGTCAAAGTGTTCGGAATCAATGTGGACATAGAAATCGTCATTGATGTTTGCCATCGACTCTCGAAGTGAGTGCGCAACACAGAAGCCCCAATCCTGGCGGAAATAGGCTGTTCGATAGGGAATCGCGTGTGGACGAGAGGGGAGGCTATGGATGTGTGGAACGAGCGCACTCCATGGCATCGTTGCGTCGATCGCGATGCTGTCGTTGACAACGTGCAAATTCGAGTTCGCGTAGTCGACCAAACGCTTTCCGTCGCGGGTTGCAATGAATGCATCGTCGATGCGCCACTCTTTCGGTACTACCCAGTCAAAGACTTGGGTGCCGGAGGGCACCTCGTGAACGGTCAAGGGAATCAATCTTTGGAGTTCATCAAAGGTTTCACGCGCACCATCCCCGGTCATGCTGCGGTGAACCGGAAAAAGTCGGTTGACGAGGGAATGCATCTCCCATCCCAGCGGTCGGTCTTTCATGGGACCTCCGTGTAGGCCGATGAAAATCCCGGGGAGTTGAACGGCTGATAGACGACTTGAGAAACGGGCCCGATCAAGTAGTGGTTGACGCCATTTTCGAGTGCGTTGCGATACACCTCCATGGCCTTGTCATATGCCGCAATCGTCTTAGCCACGTCGTCATCGTCGTGCGAGTAGCTGATAACCAACGATGGACCTAAGACACCATGCTTGATGAGTTCCTGCATCAGCAGACTTCGAAACGCTTGGGAGTACTCACCGTCGGCGTCACGGGTCGTGAACACGAGGCAACTCGGACGCCCGATCACATCCACATGATTTTCAAGACCATGGTGAATCGCCGCCGCCTTGATTCCGTCAACTAGCTTTTGTCCTTGACGTTCGAGAGTCTCCACCACCGGATAATTTTGATAGAAGTCGATGGTCGCCATGACGGCGCGAAGTGCGTGGGTTTCAGCGCCGTGGGTGGTCGACATGGCAAACACGCGCGGCTCGTCGTGGTAGATCCCACATCTCCGCATTAGTTCGCGCTTGCCAATGAGGGCCGACGCTGAGAACCCGTTTGCCAACGCCTTTCCGAACGTCGAAAGGTCCGGCTCAATGTCGTATAAATGCTGAGCCCCGCGTGAATGCCAACGAAAGCCCGTGATCATCTCATCGAGGATGAATATCGCACCATGACGATGGCAAATCTCTTGAACGCGATGCAGGAAATCGTCCTGCGGATCCTCGTACTTGGCCGCCTCGAGAATCACTGCGGCGATTTGATTCGGAAACTTTCTAAATTGAAACTCGAGACTCTCAGGGTCGTTGTATCGAAACACTAATGACAAATCGCGAATCGCCTGGGGGATACCGGCTGATATGCCAGTCGTCCCGATGAACCAATCATGAATCGCGAAGAAGGGCTGGTCTGCACAAAGGGCCACACGATCGCGTCCGGTATAAGCGCGTGCCAACTTCAAGGCGGTTGTGGTGACGGTGGATCCATCCTTCGCAAATTTACACATGTCGCCGTTGCCGATATGGTGCAATAGCACTTCGGCACACTCCAGTTCGACTGCTGCCGGACGAGTGAAGTTCGAGCCGTACTCCAGCTCCTGGCGAACTGCATCGACGATCGGTGGAAAAGCGTGCCCTAATGAAACGGCGCGGCACCCCATCCCGTATTCGATGTACTCATTTCCATCAACATCCCATACATGCGACCCTTTTCCACGTGTGATGAACCCGGGCGATAGATAGGGAAATTGGTCGTCACCCTTCGCATACGTGTGGCAGCCTCCCGGGATCACCTCGTGAACCCGTCTTTGCATCGCACGAGATCGTTCGAACTTGCTCATGTTGTGACTCGTGAAGGTTGTTTGATTGTGTTCATCTAGGCTGCCACCACCAGACATTCAATCCCCTGACGCAGCAGCTCCAATTCGATTTCACTTTGGTAGGCTGGGTTGCTGATGATGATGACATCAGGCCTCTCGCTTCGAAGTTCTTCAGGAGAGATCACCAAGTGCCCAGACTTGGGAATATACAAGCCTTGGCGGTTCGGGTTGACATCGACAACTGCTTCGATGGAATCTGACCCGGGAACTAAGCTAAGGAAGCTGATTGCCTTCCCACCGGACCCCCAAAGGAAGACACGCTTGTGGTCGGACGAGAATTGATGGAGTTGGCTTGACCAATGATGGATTTGTTTGCGAGTTTCGCTTTCAAAACGTTCTGCGGCGAGAATCTGCTCCTTCAGGTCGACGACACCAGGCAATTGGGGTTCGGATGGTTCGGCGTCAACATACAGATATGAACTGCAAGAGGGCACTCGTCCGCTGCGGACAATGTTAAAACCGGCCCGTCGAAAAAGATGGCAGATCGTACTTTCGCTGAAGTAGTTGCATTGTTCGTAATGGGGGCTCCAAACGCTGCCGGCATCGATGGCACCAAATCCGTCAAACAGTTCGAAGTGCAGCGATGTCTTTCGATCGCCAATCATGGAACGCAACATTTGAAGGAAACTCAGAGGTTCCGCGATGTCCTCGATCACCGAAACACAAATGATCAGATCACCGATAAGCTCTCGGTGTGACTCTTGAAGACTGCTACGGATCAGCCGCAGTTGGCTAGTACCGATCTGCAATTCAGCTTCCAAAGTGGTAGGGTCAATTCCGACCGCCTTGACGCTGGCGTGTTGACAGATCGACCGAAGTAGGTGTGCTTGGCCACATCCAATTTCTAGAATCGATCTGCCTTCTAGCTGGTGATCGTTGACGAGCGCATGCACCGAGTCGTTCATCGCGATGGCAAGGCCTGGGGAATGACACAGTGAAGCGTCATAACCAAGAGAGTAGCGAACAAGGTCCGGATTAAAAGCAACGTTATGCACGAACCCGCAAGTTCGGCAAAATGCAAGCCGTAACTCGCCGCTAAGCGATTCTACCGCTTCTTGCTTGGTCGACGCGAGTGATCCTGTGTCAGCAGGAAGATGCGTCAACTGGTAAAACTCAAACAAGTCGACGCCTTCACATGCGACACACCGGTGGTCCGAGAGGTTTGTCATTGTGATGCTCCGCTCGGTAGTTGCTCGGTGTGCTGCGAGCCCGCTTCGATGATCCTTCGTCCGCCACCGCCGACGCCTTTGCCATGCATGCGCCGCCCCATTACACGAATCCATTTGCGGGCTTGGGTCGCATAACGCAGTATGGCGATGTAGCACATGAATTTTTGCCATCTCGATACTTCGGCGCGGCGTACGACTGCGAGATGTGCCTGGAACAAAGCAAAACGGGTGGATGCAAAAGGCTTGGTGCTGTCGGCGCGGACAAACTGCTGTTGCTTCGCTACATCGTCTTGGTAGGCTGAGGCGGCGGGATGGATCCGTTGCTGAAATAGGCATTCGTTAACTTGATGCGTCGGTCCCATCAAGCTTAGTTCGCCTATGAGAACTTTTTCCGAACCGTAGATGCTTGGATAGAGACCGGACTTGTGAAGCGCATCAATACGAATCAGTCCATAGGAATCAACGCACCAGCGTGTCCCCATCAGGACTCCCGCAAATCGCTTGCTCGGACGCGGATCGTCGTGATCGATTCTCGGCAAACCAGCCCATCGGCGTTTGCCTGATCCATCCAACTCGATCTCTTCATCGTTTGCCGGCATTCGCTCCAGCCAGGACTTGCCTGCGGCGTCGATCATGTCGGAATCGCAATGACACCAAACCACTTCGGGGCGTGAATCCAGTATCTCGACACAGCGTTCCAGGTAGGCCGATGCACACACGTCATCATGTGCGGCCCACTTGAAATATAGTCCGCGAGCCAAGGCGACGAGCGAATTGAAGTTCGCGATTGCACCAACGTTTTGGTCATGCCTTAGATATCGAATGCGTGAATCAAGGGAAGCATAACGTTCGCAGATCTGCCGTGTGTCATCGGTCGAGCCATTATCGGAGACGATCAATTCGAAGTCGGAAAACGTTTGAGCAAGGATCGACTCGATCGCACTGCCAACAAAATTGTCGCCATTGAAAATCGGCATACCGATCGATACTTTGGGTGACTTTGGCATTTTGGTTTGATTCTTGTCGATCAAGCAGTGAAAGTCGTTTTGGCTTGCAAGTGGTGGTTGAACTGTTCCGAGATCCAGTCGTAGGTCTTTTCCATGCCGTCTCGCAACCGGGTTGATGGTGACCAGCCGAGGCGATCTTCGATCATCGTGTTGTCGCTGTTCCGCCCGTTGACGCCTTTGGGTGCATCAAGGTTGTATCGGCGGGTCAACTCGACACCGGCAATCTGCTCGACGATATCGACAAGACCGTTGATGGTCACCAGTTCGCTGGATCCGAGGTTGATCGGCTCAGTCAGATCGCTGTGTTGAATCAGGTTGATCCCGTGCAGGCAATCGTCGATGAACGTAAAGCTTCTGGTTTGTTTACCGTCGCCCCAGATCTCAATCTCGTTCGTCCCATGGTGGATCGCTTCAAGCACTTTCCGACAGATGGCAGCCGGCGCTTTCTCTCTTCCGCCTTGCCATGTTCCGAGGGGGCCGTAGACGTTATGAAACCTTGCAACTCGCGTCTCCAACCCAAAGTCTTCGCGGAAATGACGACACATTCTTTCGGAGAACAATTTCTCCCAACCGTATCCATCTTCGGGCATTGCCGGATAGGCATCACTTTCCTTCAGCGGAATCACGTCTTCATTGACTTGCTTATCCGCGTTGTAGACGCATGCACTGCTGCCAAAAAAGAATCGCTCGGCTTTTTGGTCGCGAGCTGCGATGAGGAGGTGTGTATTGATCAGCACTGAGATCATGCAGAGTGCCTTATTGTTCTCGATAAATCCCATGCCACCCATGTTGCAAGCAAGATTATAAACATCACCCACTTCTCGACAGGCGTTTTGGCAATTGTCCAGGTCGTTTAGGTCCGCGACCGTGTTGTGGGCATACTCAAAACGCTGGTACCACTGGTCGAATGGCTTGACGTCCACAACCCGGATGTCGCGGTATCCGCGCCGGTGCAAATCGGCGACCAAATGACCGCCGATGAACCCGCCACCTCCGGCAACCAGCACCGGACGTCCAAAATCAATGTTTCTTTTCATTTCAGATTTTAAAGTAGGTGAGAGAATGCCAACCCGTTCTAGGATTGGTTCCATGCCTTTCCAAAGATTGCTTGGACAAAGCGGTAAACAAAAATGGAGTTCGTCGTTAAATACCGGTTGAACAATCGCCTAGGCTCGCACGCGAGCCGAAACGCCCATTCCAAGCCGTAGCGTTGCATCCACGCGGGTGCGGTGGGCTTCACCTTGGCATGAAAATCAAATGCGGCCCCGACACAGATCTGGATTCCACGAATCCGAGTCGCTTGAGATGCAGCAAACTTGTCCTGTTTGGGACACCCCAAGCCGATGAAAACGATCTCCGCGCCCGAGCCGTTAATCTCGTCGGCGATGTTTATCAATTCGTCCTTGGTGAGTTCTCGATACGGCGGTGACTTGCATCCGGCTATCTTGAGCTGTGGGAACGCATCTTGCACGTTGGTGTGGAGTTTCGCGAGTGTGCGTTCTGATCCGCCGTACAGGTAAACAGAAACTTCGTTTGCCTCGCATTCCCGCAGCACGCGCCACATCAATTCAGGGCCGTAAACGCGATCATGAAGATCCGTTCGATATAAAGAGTTCAGTGCCCAACGAACAGGCTGTCCGTCTGGAGTGATCATCGCGAACCGATTGGCTTGCTCGCGCAGTTCCGAATCGCTGCTGAGCGTGACGACGGCGTGCACGGCATGACATGATACAATCGCGGCCTCATGATTCTTGGCCGCTTGTAGAATACAACCAACAGCTTGATCGTAATCGACTGCGCTGACCAGCAATCCGAACAAGCTGTACTTATTCGGCCAAATTGTAGGCTGCGATTCGGGCTCGATGACGGTTGGTTGAGAATTAAGCAAGTTAAAAGGTAAGGGCAAGAGTCGGTGGAGCCGTCTTTCGTAAGATCACTACCGTCTTATTGACGATTTACGGACAATGAAAAACAGAAATTAAACAAGATTGGAGTCATGATGCGGACCTTCCGGAAATGGAACCGCAGGAATTAAATTGTCTTCACTGCACAGTTGGCTTGGACAAACACCTTTTCCATGGACAGGAGATAGTTTTCGAGAGTGTATTTTTCCCTGCAAAGTGCGTGACCTGCGCTGCCCATTCGCGACCTGAGTTCACGGTCGTTGGAAAGGCGACGGATTGAATCGGAGAATGATTGCGGATCATACGGCGGAGATAAGAATCCGGTCACGCCATCTTGGACGATATCTTTCGGGCCGCGCCACCGGGATGCGACCACCGGTAGCCGATGTGCCATGGCTTCCAGGATCACGACTCCGAATGTTTCGGTTTCGAAATGGGTTGGGAAGAAAAAAATGTCCGCATCGGCGTATTCCTGCCATAGTTCATCGCCGCTGCGTCTTCCCACCGTGATGACAGAATCTTCAAGACCCAGTTCGGCTCTCCTGGCCTCGAAGTTCGGTTGGGTTTCGCTGTGCTTGTAGGTGCCTACCAAGCGAAATTCGATGTTTTGGTCTCGCAGATGGTTTGCGGTGTCGAGTAAATCAAAGATTCCCTTTTCTTCCGCCAGCATACCGACGTAGAGGACGACGGTTTTCGTCGAATGCGGGCGTCGGCGAACGCCAGCGACTAGATCGATACCGTATGGCACGATCGACAAACTTTGAGGCATGAATAAGTTCGCATCGTCGACGCAAGACAGCCCCAGGACCACTGCGGAATCTGGTTTCCGCCACGCCCATGAACACATTGACAACCATTTTCGGTCCGCAAGGAACTTACCCAATCCATGAGCATGAAAATGAAAAATCGTCTTTGAAGCAAAAGGGCGAGCGATCGAAAGAATAGCCAGGTCCCGTAGTACGGGGACCCACGATGCAGGGGCCGGTGGATAGTACAACACCGAACCGGGATACCGAACCAGCAACCAAAGCGTCTTGCAGAGAATCGAGAGCAAATGTGTGACCTTATGTAAACCCAACCGACCGTTGTCGAAAACGGTCTCGGAGAATTGCATCGGCACATGGATCATATCCAGACGTTCCGACAATCCATCAATCATGGTCTTGATCGCGACGGCTTGACCGTGCAATGGCGGTGGCGTTTGCCCCAAAACGATTAGCTTGGGTCTCTTGCTATTCATGGCTGTAGCACTCGGCTACGGAGCGATGCGTGCGGATTGCTGCGGTTTGCCCGTAATGTCTCCGATCGGGCGGCACCTCCGATTCCGGCGGCGACGCCCACCATAGCGCCAAATACGATTACTTCGGGCTGCAAGGGTCCCGTGAATGATTCGTTTAGAAAGCTCCAGCCGAGATACCACATCGAGATAAGTATTAGCAGCATCGTGGAGTTCTCAATACCCTTTACTCTTCTGAGAGCTGAAATGACCCCGATGGTCAATGAGCCGAGACCGAGTGCCAAAAGCAAGAGTCCGATTGCGCCAAGAGTGACGAGCGTTTGAAGGACTGCATTGTGAGCGGTCCAGTTTCCCCATTCATGCCACACATAGATTCGTCCGGTTTCGGAGGTAACGAAATACCCGTGCCCGATCAGTGGCGACTTGCTGTAAGATCTCCAGATTTGTTCCCACATCTCTGAGCGTCCCGAGAAACTTCCGAGCTGCGACTTGGTTTGGTCCTGTTTGGCGAAGGCACCGACGTCCTTTCCCATCGCCTCAACGAGCGTCAGTTTAGGATCGCAAACCAAGTAACCGCTGAGCGTCACCGCGCCGACAAGCAAGCACAATGCGGCGAATCCACGGTGCAGCGCGATGACGAACAGAGCAAAAACCGTCAGTGCGGTGACGAGGACTGACAGACGGTTGCCTGCCAGTAGCATCATACCTAGCTCGATGCTAACGATTGGGAACCACCATGAGCTCCAAGGCGATTTCCATAGCAACCTTGCGGCCAACGTCAGCAGAATGCACAGTCCGCCCGAGGCACAAGCGGCAGTCGAATGCAGTACACCAGCCGAGTCTTTCGTGAGTGCACCACTGCGAGGCATTCCAAATCGAAGCGCAATCATAACGATGGACAACGCAAAGATGGCGAGAGCAAGATTCTTAACAATTCGTTCGGTGTCCCGATCGGATCGCCATACAATGCCAATGTAGGTCGCCAGCATCAGAACCATGAAAAAGGTTGCTGACTGTTGCAGTGAAGTTGACTTCAATGCTGACCAAGATGTCGATACCACGCCGTAGGCACCGAACATCAGCATAGGGGCCATCACGACAATGACGTGATGCCGTTTCGGGTGTTTCCACACGCCGAGCAGGCAAAAAGCCATCACACCGAACGCACCACCACGCCCAAACAACTTCATTGCTTTGAGCACAACCGGAGGCAGGATCGGGGTCACGCCAAACCGACTAACACGCCAATCATCGGGTTCCGAAAAACCAATAAAACACAACACCCAGAAACACAAAATCGCTGGCACGAGCAGTCGATCCGGGGAAAAGTTGATCCATTGAAGTTCGGAGGTTGATGGTAGCCTCGCCGTTGCTGATTTCATACGCCGCGATCTCCCGAGTCCGAACGCACGCGATTCAACACGACACCGGAGACCGAAATACCACACCGATCCATCAAACGACGCCGGCTGGTCAATTGGTTTGAAGAGGTCGTTGCGTAATCGACGACCAGCAATACACGGTCCATCGATGCGAGAGCTGACTCGACGTGGGGCTGTGTTCCTAGAATCGGAATATCGCAAACGACCAAATCGTACTCGACGAGCATCGTCCGAAAAATTGCTCGGATTGATTCTTCATTCCACGTCGGCGGGCGATCACAATTCCCTGCTGAGAGCAAACACAAATGGGGATCGGATGTCGGTTGAACAAGCGTGTTTGGGTCTTGATCGGTGTTGATCAAATCCGTCAAACCTGGTTCGAGCCGCAAGTCCAACAGTCGATGCAGTGTCGGGTTTTCGAAGTCGAAGTCGACCAGTAACGTTCGCTTCTGCGATGCGGCCGCTGCTTCAGCGACCTTTCCGGAGATCGTTGAAACGCCATGTCCGGGATGGCAGCCGGTTAATCCGATCAAACCGACCGGATCTCCTGATCGTTGAGTCGGCCATCCAACATTGGTCAAGATGGATGCAAAGCGGTTTGAGGCCACGGGATCTATGCCTGCTCGTTCGACGAGATCACATCACGAGCGGACGACCCCAGCCTCGTTAACGAATCGTCATGGTATCCATTTCGATTCGGGATTGATCGGCTGCTTAATCTCAATTGATCCGCCGTCAATTCGGGAACCCAAGCGATGACACCCGCGCCGGCTGCCTGCTCGATGTCTTCTTCGCTCGATACGGACGGATTGAGATACTCTAAAAAGACCGCCAATCCAACGCCGCCGACGGTGCCGAGGAAAATCGCCGCAATCAAGTTGATAAGTTTGTTAGGCGCGGATGGTTTCAAGTTCAGTGTGGCCGCCTGAGCGATCCCGACGTTCGAGAACTCTTGCGATTTCATTTTGGTATCGATGCGGGCCTGCTCGAGGTTGGCAAAATACTTTCGATAGTTGGCCTCAAGAACGTCGACGTTTCGGTCCAGTTCTGCGAATCGACGCTCATTGGCGGTAAACAAATGAAGGGTGCTTTCCATCTCGTCGAGTTGTGCCTGCAGTTTGGCGACCCTCGCTTGCTCGGCCGCCAGCATCGACCGCTTCTGCTCGAGGGTGACTGCGGTGTCTTGGTGAATTCGATTCGGTCCGATGATGGATTCTTTGCGTACCGATTCAGCGTTGGTGAAGAGCGACTTGGTTTCTCTGAGCTGCTTTTCGATCTGTTTCAAAGCGGGGTGGCTATCGGTGTATTTAGCCGCGAGACTCTCGCGAAGCACTTCCAGGCGAAACAGTTCTTGACGCATTCCATCGGCGCCTTCATTGCCGGCACCAACGGTTTCCGACATGGAGATATTCTCGGGCATGCCTTTCAAACCTTCGGTCAATTCATGGACCTCGGTCTTCAACGCTGCTTCAGTCGACTCCGCTACCAAAAGGTCAAGCCTCAGTTTCGCGAGGCGGTCGATCAGCACCGTTCGCTGCTGCGTCGACTCGAGTATCCCAGTTTCGTTTTTAAAGTCCTCGAGGTCCCTCCTTGCCTGATCGAGACTCTCCTGAATTCGAAGGGTTTCGACCTCGAGAAATTCAAAGGCGCGTGGCGGTCGGTGCAAGTTAACGTGTTGGGTCTGATAGTTCGCGATCAGATGATCGACAACTTCTTGCGCGAGCTGAGGCGAATACGAAGTGAAGCGTATGGTCAGGACGTTGGACTTTTCGAACGCTTCGACTTCTATTTTTTTCTGAATCCGAATGACCGCTTTTTCCCGCGCCGGCAAGTCATTGAGAACACCGATGTCGACGAGCAAACTCATGACTTCCCCGATCGCTGTCGAGATCAGGGATGTTTCGCCGGATTCTTCGGCGTCTTCGTCGCCCCAATCGGGATCGAGAATGCGATCAGCACCGATCGAATCGACGACATTCTCGTACAACTGCTTGGACTGAATCAGTTCAACGATCGAGTTGATTTCTGCTTCACGCGACAGAGGCAGCATCACGACCGGATGTTCGCCGAGAGTGGCGGTTGCGTCGAGGGACGTGTTCTCACGACCAAGACGCATGAACAATCTTGCTTCGGATTCATAAGATTTGCGAGTCAGCGCCGTCGCGAGGCCGATTAGAAAGCATGTCATCAAAAAGAATGATGCAACATACTTTTTGCGACGCAGGATTCCCCGCACCGCGTCGACGATCGTGAATGGGCGATGATTCAATGGAATCTCCAAAATTGCGTGAACCCTACCAAACAGGCTAGTAAGTCACACAGACATCAACAAGGTACACCGCTAAGAATTCACCCAAGTTGGATGGTTGGCGGTCCAACGCCGAAGGCCGAGCCAACGGTTCGGGTTTCAACGCCTTCGGAGGAATACCGTGTTCTCGAAACCAAATCGCCATACAATCTGGAAAAGTTAAAAAAGAAATCCCAGATAGTGGTCCAATGAAGGCCTTATGGTCAATCGATCGGCTGCTTAAGTTCCTATATCCGATGATGCCACGCTTACTGATTCGGCTTGTTTGCTGGTGTCAATTTGACGTCGAACAATCCCTCTAATCAGAATCGTCGTCACAATCGTTCGCGATGATAGGATCGGGTGCAACGCGATGCCCTTCCTCGCCAATTGCGGTAGCAGGGTTCGCTTTAGTAGATCCTGAGTTAATCTTTCTTGGTATTGAAAGATCGGAGCGGGGCAGTGATCGGCTCAGGTAAGCCGATGTCTACGATTTCGATGGCGCCCAAATAGGCCATTGCGTCTGGGTTTCGCATTCCCGTCTTGGCGGTCACGAAAGTCAGCGTGAGGTCGGCTCGAAAGGTGGGATCTCCAGCCACGCCGGTGTCTCCTTGAAGTCCCGAGGGGATGTCGATCGCGATTCGGGTTGCCGCGCATTGGTTGCTACTGCGAATTGCCGACGCGTACGGTTCTCTGGGATCGCCGTTCGCTCCGGTTCCCAGCAAGCAATCGACAATCAGTCCGTCTGAAGAGCGGATGATCTCGGCGATTTGGCTTGCATCCAAGATCGACTCGATCGCAACGCCGGTTTCGACCGCCCGGTCGTAGCTGAGTCTGGCATCGCCGCGTAATTTTTGCGGCGATGCCAATAAGAGCACTCGCACCGGTTTGCCGGTTTGATGGAAATGTCGGGCGATTACGAAGCCGTCGCCACCGTTGTTACCACTGCCACATAAGATCATCGCGGCATCCGAATCGGAAGTCATTTCGAGCAAGCGATTTGCACACGCTGTTCCGGCATTTTCCATCAACGTGATTCCAGCGACGCCAAACTCATCGATCGCGGTTTGATCGATCTGGCGGGACTGCTCCACCGACAAAGTCGTCCATCCCCATTGATCGGCGAGATCGATCGGGACTGTCTTGGTGTTCTCCGAAGTCATGGGATGACCTAAACCGACATCCTAATGGTATTGTTCAAGCAATCTAGCACCCCCGGCAGGATTCGAACCTGCGACCTGCTCGTTAGGAATGAGCTGCTCTATCCAGCTGAGCTACGGGGGCCTGTGTGGCAAGTGGCTGGAAATCAAATTCTACCGAATCCGATTCCAACGGGGTACTCGGGTTTAAGTTTCGGTGGCCTTCTTGGCTCCGGTCGATCGTGGCACTTGGAAGCCTTGTTCGGTGATGCGAATGATCGATTCGATGTCGATCGTTCCGTATCGTGAATAGCCGGTGTGGACGTGGAGATTCGGCAAAATTTCGGCGTCACCGTCATGGTGGGTGTGCCCGCATAAGACCGTGAAATGGCGGCTCGGGTTCGACTTGGCGATCTCGGTCAACGCGTCGCCGATCGCTCCGCATACAAAAAACGGTGCCCAGTCGTCGTTGGTCGTTTTGCCTTCGTACCAACAGGCTTCTCGATATGGCGGGACGTGCGTGGCGATCAAGACATGCTTTACGTCGTCGGCTAGACGGCTGAGCTTTTGAGTTAGCCTTGCCGCCGCTTCATTGCCTTCGCGCTGTAGCATCGCTTGCCAGTCGTGCGGAGCTGCGTTGACGAAGTCTTCGATAAGGGCAAAGTCATTGAGACTGACGACCGAGCCGGCGTAATCGCCTTGGGTCGCATCCCCCCAACCGTCCTCACCGACGATTGCGAAACCGTCCCTTGGGATCACGATCCCTGTATCGGTGAGGTAGAAAAGATTATCGACTTCGCGTGTCAAGTCGATCAGGTCGCGGCGTGTTTGGGCGATCGATTTACCATAGAAATCATGATTGCCCAGAACAAAGTAAATCGGTATTTCAAACGTTTCGGCTAGACAACGAAGTTGGTAGGCGACGTCATCGCCCTCGGACAAATCGCCAGTCAACACGATCGCCGAAGGCCGATGCTCATGGAGCGAGTCGGCCCATCGTCGCCAGGTGTCCAACTTGGCATGATCAAAATGCGGGTCGGTAATCCAAGCTAATCGATACGATGAGTCGTTTTCAGGTGACTCATCGATCGGTTGAGACGGATCATGACGACGTAATGAAACGCGATGAGGCGGATCGGCGCGGTTCCGAGGCATCAAGCGGTGGCGACCAAGCCAGCCGCCTCGGCGAGTGCTTCGGCTTTGTCGGTTTTCTCCCAAGTGAACGTGTCACCTTCGCGGCCGAAGTGACCACCGGCAGTGGTGGCGACGAAGACCGGGCGACGCAATTGCAAGTGATTGATGATTCCGCTGGGGGTCAACGGGAAATGTTCGCGAACGAGTTCGCAAAGCTTCGCGTCGTCGATCTTGCCGGTGCCTTCGGTGTCAACGTGGACGCTAACTGGTTCGGTCACTCCGATCGCATACGCCAATTGGACTTCGCAACGTTCGGCGAGGCCGGAGGCGACGATGTTCTTAGCGACATAGCGGGCCATGTAAGCGGCGCTGCGGTCGACCTTCGTCGAATCCTTACCACTGAACGCGCCACCGCCGTGACGTCCCCATCCGCCGTAGGTGTCGACGATGATCTTACGACCCGTCAAACCGCAATCGCCGTGCGGACCGCCGATCTCAAACTTGCCGGTCGGGTTGATGTGATACTTGATGTCGCCCTTGTCGAGTTCAGCAGGAATCGATGGCTTGATCACGTTCTCGATGACGAACTTGCGGATCTCGTCGTTGCTCACGCCGGGAGCGTGTTGGGCGCTAACGACGACCGCTTCGATACGGACCGGCTTGTTGCCTTCGTATTCCACCGTCACTTGGCTCTTGTTGTCCGGTCGCAACCAGTCAACTTCTTTATTGAACCGGGCTTCGGTGATGCGGTTGATGATGCGATGCGAAAGGGCGATCGGCAACGGCATCAGTTCCGGTGTGTCACCGCACGCGTAGCCGAACATCAATCCCTGGTCGCCCGCGCCGATGTCTTTGCCGATACCGTCGTCGGAGTTAACGCCTTGAGCGATGTCGGGACTTTGAGAATCCAAGCGGACTTGAACTTCGCAAGTGTTGCCATCGATTCCGGTGTCGGCGTTGGTGTAGCCGACCGACACGATCGCGTCACGGACGATTTGTTCGTAATCGACTTCGGCTTTGGTTGTGATTTCGCCAGCGATCACCGCGAGGTTCGTATTGACGAGCGTTTCGCAAGCGACTCGGCTGTTGGGGTCTTGAGCCAACAAGGCATCGAGAATGCTATCGGAAATACGGTCGGCCAACTTGTCGGGGTGGCCCATGCTGACCGATTCGCTGGTGAAAAGAAAACGCCCTGACTGATTACTCACTACTGGTTCTCCGCGGTTCTGGTAGGCGACCGATTTTCGAAATCGCACCACAATGATTGAAATTCAAGCAGTACAATAATCGTCTTTGGCCTCATTGAAAAGCGACACCCGCATGAATCCCGCAGCGAGCGGCCCGAATCACGAGCTTTTTCCGCCTCGGAGCCGCCGGACGGCGTTGCTCGCGTCGGTTGTCAGCCACGTGGTCTTGCTCGGATCGGCAGTGATTTTTTGGGCATCGGCCGGGGCGGGGACCAATCCTGTTTCGGAAGTTCGCAGTGTCGGGATGGCGGTCGTTCATCGTTTGCCCGATCGGACGCGGTACGTCACCGAGTCCCAAGTGGCCCAGGAGGCCCAGGCCGTCTCGGCGGCGAGTGTCTCGGCGGCTAATGATTCGGCAGCAGAAACGACGAAGCCAAATAAGGCGGCGTCGGCGGCGAAACCGAAGGGTGCGGACTCCGCCGTGAAGCCTCCGTTCGATCTGGACTCGGTCATCGCGGCCCTGGATGCCGGTTCCTCCGTCAGCCTCCAAGACAGCCGAACCGAAACGGGAACCGGGCAATCCGACGCTCAGGCGACCGCCGAAGACTTGGTGATGGGTCGAATCCGGCTCGGCGACGGTCGATCGATCGACGAACTCGGCGACGGCGAATTGATCCCCGGTCGAGCCCGCGCCGGTTTAGGGGCGGGGCAGACGACGACGCAGGTCTTCGGCGTCGCGGGAACGGGTGCGACGTTTGTGTACGTGTTCGACCGCAGCGAAAGTATGACGGCTGCCGGCGGCGCACCGCTGCGAGCCCTCAAGAGCGAGTTGATTCGAAGTTTGGACACATTGTCCGAGAAGCAACAGTTCCAAATTATTTTCTACAACGACGAAGCCGATGTCTTCAAACCGATGGGCGATCGGATCGGTTTGGTCACCGGCGAAAAAGGCACGATCGCCCGGGCGAAACAATTCGTGCGGAACACGACCGCGATCGGAGGCACCGAGCATGAACCGGCTTTGAAGATGGCTTTGCGTTTGGCACCCGAAGTCATTTTCTTTCTGACCGATGCGAAGATTCAAACGATGTCCGATGCCCAGTTGGACGAGATCAGTCGCCGTGCCGAATCGGCGGGAACGACCATCCACGGAATCCAGTTCGGTACCGGTCCGTCACCCAATGGTTCCTTCGTTGAGCAATTGGCGAAGCGAAACCGAGGCGGATACCGATACGTCGACGTGACCAGTTTGGAATCCGAGTAGTCACGGTGTGTCCGGATTTCGGTGCACCAAGTAAGCGTTTGAAAATAACTTCCTGATTTCCTAGCCCGACGCGTCCGCGTTGAAGTTGCACTTTTGCCGGTTGCATTGGTTTTTCGTAACCCGCTGCGTCAGCGAGGGATGAGTCAATATCAATGATCCCTCGCTTACCGGTCTGTTGATTTAATCGTTTAACGGCAAGCCGCAGGCGACAGAGTTTGAAGACGCAGGCGCCTGCGGCTTGCCGTTAAACGAAAACGCCCAAACGTGCACTAAATCAACAGACCGTTACGCAGCGGGTTACGAAAAACGATGCCAATGCCGAAGTGATGTCCGAACGGTTCCTTGCGCTTACTTTTGCAAGAACCGACGATTGAGATCTTGATAAGGGCCAGCGATGCCGGCGAGTTCATCATGGCGACCTCGCTGGATGATTTGACCTTGATCGATGACGAGGATTTGATCGGCGTTGCGGATCGTGCTCAAGCGGTGTGCGATCACGATACTGGTGCGATCCGTCAGCAAACGTTCCAGTGATCGTTGGATACGCAGTTCAGTCAATGAATCGACCGCGCTGGTGGCTTCGTCCAAGATCAGGACCGCCGGGTCGGCGACCAAGGCGCGGGCGAAGCAGATCAATTGACGCTGGCCCAACGAAACACGCGCTCCTCGCGGTCCCGCCTCCGTATCCAATCCGTCGGGCAGGTCATCGATCAACCACTGGCAATCGAGCGACTCAAACGCATCCAACGCGTCCTTGCGCGTGGCTCCCGGTCGTCCGGCGATGATGTTCTCCAGCACCGAGCCGCTGAACAAGAAATTCTGTTGCGGCACGACGGACACGACTCGCGCCAATGAACGCGACGACAGTTGCCTCAGCGGCACACCATCGAGCGTGATCGAACCCGAATCGGGGAGATAATAACGTGCGACGAGACTGGCGAGCGTTGACTTGCCGCTGCCCGTTTCGCCGACTAAAGCCACCATCTGTCCGGCTTGAATATTAACGTCGATGTCTCGCAACACCGGGCGTTCAGGTTGATAACCGAACGTCAAACCTTCGATGCGAACATTTCCGCGAGCCGGAAGCGGAATCTCGACCGCGTCGGGAGCGTCTTCCCACTCCGGTTGGCGGTCCAGTAGCTCGAACACCCGCTCGGCCCCGGCCATCGCGGTGAGGGCTTGGTTGTATTGAGTGCCGAGTGCTTGGATCGGACTGAAAAACAAACCCGTCAAGAACCAAAACTGGATCAGATCACCCACCGGCATCGGGTCGTCGGCGACCATGGATCGGTAGCCGGCCACGATCACAACGAGTGCTAATGAAATTTGGCCGGTCAGTTCGAGCAACGGCATCATGATGCCGCCTTGGCGGGCGCTGTTCATGTTGTAACGGGCGTGATCGACACTGAGTTGCCGGAACAGATCCGCGTTGGTGTCCTCCCGAGCGAGAGCCTGGGTCACGCGGATCACGGCGACCGATTCGGCGATCGTCGCGGTCACGCGGCTGAAACTTTCTTGGACCTCGCGGTAGGCTTGGCCGAGACGTGAACGCATCACCCGTCCGATCAACCAAAACACGGGACTGAACGCGAGCACCACGCCCAGCAACGGCAGGTCATACCAACCCATCACGACTGCCGCGATGATCATCTGGCCGCCCTGCACCATGCTGACGAACAACACGTCTTGAACTCCCGAACGAACCGCGTCGCAATCGCTCGTAATCCGACTGATCACGCGGCCGGTCTTGGTGGCCGAATAAAAGCTCATCGGCATCCGTTGAAGATGCGTGTAGACTTGCAATCGCAGATCGTGAATGATCGCTTCACCGAGTTCCAACGCGAATCGTTGGCGATACACCAGTGTTGCTTGCGTCCAAGCCGCCAAGAACAATACACCCATCGAAGCAAGCACGATCGCGGTCGGCCCATCGCCGCGCGTGATCGGTCCGTTGATCACCGCACCGATCGACCATGCCAGGGCGGGCAACTGAATCGCGCGAACGATCACGATCCACGTCAAACGGTTTCGCAGTTTGGAATACGGTCGCATCAAGTCCCACAATCGTCTGACGAGACTCCACGACAACGGGCGTCGTTGTGGCTCGGCATCGGGGTCGCGAACGACGCGGACCATCGGTTGGTATGACGTTGAATTCACAAGGGGATCTCGATGCCTTGGCTATGGGCGACGCGTTGATAAACGCCGGCTTGACGCATCAGTTGGTCGTGAGTGCCCGATTGGACGATCTCGCCTTTTTCGAGCACGATCACCCGGTCGGCCGATCGCAACGTGCTCAATCGGTTGGCAACGATCAACGTCGTCCGTCCGACCGAGGCCGCCGTGAAGGCTTCCATCATCTCATGTTCGGTTTCCGGATCGACCGCCGAAACAGGATCATCCAACAACAACACGGCCGGATCCGTTAGCAAGGCTCGAGCCAAGGCGAGGCGTTGTCGCTGGCCACCCGATAGCGACATGCCGTATTCTCCTAGCATCGTGTCGTAGCGGTTGGGTAACGCTTCGATGAACTCGTGGGCCGACGCCAATCTGGCCGCCATGCGGACCTGTTCGTGAGTCGCGTTGGGATTGCCGAACGCGATGTTCGCGCCGATCGTGTTGCTCAGCAAAAGTGGTTCTTGAAGGACCATCGCGACACCACGACGCAGCGTCTTCAAGTGCCACCGGCGAACATCCACGCCGTCGATCTCGATCAAGCCACATGTCGGATCAAAGAACCTGGGAATCAAGTGCAGTAGCGTCGACTTCCCCGCCCCCACGCTGCCTAGGATCGCGATCCGCTGTCCCGGTCGGACGTGCAAGTTGATATCACGCAGGATCGGTTGCTCGGGCGAATAGTCAAACCAAACGCCGTTTAAGCGGATCTCGCCGGTGATGGACTCGGGCCGATACGGGTCAACACATTGCGTCACTTCCTCGGGTGCATCGAGAATCTCGAACACGCGACGAGCGCCGGTCAACGATTGCTGGATCGTGCCGGCGAGTCCGGACAGATTGCTAACTTGATTGCTGAATTGTTGCAACAAACCGGCGAATACGATCAGACCGGTGCCCAGTGGCAAGCGATCGATCGACGTCAAGTAACCGCCGTAAACCAACAGCACGACCAAATTGACTTGGGTGAGAAACTGGATCGTCGCGTTGAATCGGGCGATACGGACAAACACCGTGCACTGTTGTGCTTGAACCGCATCGTTGGCTCGGGCGAATCGCTCGATCTCGGCGTCTTGTCGGCCGAGTGCTTTGATCACGGTGATCCCTTCAACCGATTCGGCCACTCGCAATACCATCTCGTCGACCCGTTGTCGCGATTCATCAAACATCGGTCGTACGAGATTGGCAAACCGAATGCTCAAGAACCAAATCACCGGCGTCGTGATCAAACACACCACCGTCAAACCGACATCGATCCGCAACATGAACGTCAAGTACACGACCAAAGACATGGCGAGAATCGACAGTTGAATCAGCACGCCGTCGATGAACATTCGCGTCGCCTGGACGTCCCCGGTAACTCGATTGATGATCGTACCGGCGGGCTGATCGGTGTAGAAACGAATGCTCATCCGTTGCAACTTGGCATACACTTCGCTGCGCAGATCCACCACGATCCGGTGGTGCACCAAAGTGCCAGCCACGATCGCGTACGCAAAGTTCAACGTCGCGCGAATGATCGCGACGAAGATCATGGCAGACGCGATCGCCGTTACCTGATGCATCGGTGACCAAGCCTCCGGAAACATGAACCCGAACGGGAGTTCGGGAAGCTCGCCACTGCCTTCGGCATGATATCGGATGACGTCGATCGACAGACCGCCGATTTGGACCAGCAAAACGGCCAAGCCCATCAGCACGGCTTGCAGAACCAGCATCGCCGAACACCAGCCGCGATACCGCCATGCCAGTCGCAACAATCGAGCGACCACGGCGTGATTCGATAGCGATGGCCCCAGGGAAGACACGTTAGTTGGGTTCGATTAACTCACGATCTCGAACACCTAGCAGGTACAAGACGGCGTCCAGTCCGAGCGTGGAGACTTGGTGCTTGGCCGATTCACGGACGATCGGTTTGGCATGAAAGGCGATCCCCAATCCTGCCCGGGATAACATCGGCAGATCGTTGGCACCGTCACCGACCGCGATCGTCTGTTCACAATCAATCCCTTCCTGCTCGGCGAGTTGTTCCAACAACAAAGCTTTGCGTTGGGCGTTGACGATGTCGCCGACCACCCGGCCGGTTAATTTCCCGTCGATGATCTCCAGTTCGTTCGCATGAACGTAATCGACGCTCAAACGTTCCTGCAAAAACTTACCGAAGTACGTGAAGCCTCCTGAGAGGATCGCGGTTCGATACCCAAACCGCTTTAAATTCACAAGCAATCGTTCGGCGCCCTCGGTCAGTTCTAACCTTGCGGCAATCTTGGGCAACACATCGGCCGATAAACCTTCGAGCGAACTGACCCGTCGTCGCAAGGATTCGTCAAAATCGATCTCACCTCGCATGGCCGCTTCGGTGATCGCTTTGACTTGTTCACCCACACCAGCTTCCACGGCCAATTCGTCGATGACTTCGGCTTGTAACAGCGTGGAGTCCATGTCCAGGGCGACGATGCGGCGGTTGCGTCGGAAGGCATCGTCCTTTTGAAAGGCCAGGTCTAAATCCAAACGGCTCGATAGATCCAACAAACCGGCTTTGAATGCCGCCGGGTCGCTCGGATCACCTCGCAACGAAAACTCGACACACGCCCGAGTGGGTTTGCCATCTTTGACCCGAGGCGGTCGACCGGAGATCCGAGTGATCACGTCGATGTTCAGGCCCTGCTCGGCGATCAATCGGCTGACCGCGGCGAACTGCTCCGACGTGACCGCCCGCGATAGCAACGTCAAGATGTAGCGAGCTTTGCCTTGCGCTTGAACCCAATCGTCGTATTCGTTGTCGTCGATCGCGGCTTCTTTACATTTCAACCCGAGCTTTTCCGCCCGGTGCCGCATTTTGCGAACGACGTGTTTGGGATCTTGGTCGGCCGGAATGCGGACCATCAGTCCGAGCAACAAAGAACGATGAATGACCGCTTGGTTGACGTCGATCACTTCGCAGTGAAATTTCGCGAAATGTTCCGACAACGAAGCCGTCAGACCAGGACGATCTTCCCCGGTGAAGCGAAACAGAACGGTGGCAGCGGTCGGAGCAATCGGAACGGTCACGGTGGCGGCGTCGGGAACGGCGGATTCGATCATGATGTTAGAATCGTAACGAACCAACTGGATTCTGACGACGGGATGAACAGCATTCAGACGACGGGATGGGAAAGAGGCTGAGATTGGATTATCTTTCCCGCCGTGAAAAACCCCAATGACAACGTCGATGCCGATCCACTTCGGTCCCCCACGCCATCGCAAGCGATGCGGATCGCCGTCGTCGGATTGGGGCTTCTCGGCGGCAGCGTCGCCAGGGCGGTCCGTGATCGAATGCCCGACGCCCGCGTCGTCGGCTGCGCCCGCAACGAAAAAACACGACAATACGCGATGGAAAACGGCGTCGTGGACGAGGCTACCGCCGAGTTGGCCGCGGCCGTCCGGGGGGCCGACTTGGTCGTCGTGGCCACTCCCGTCGATGCGATCGCCCATGCGGTGATCGAAATTGCCGCCGCCGATCCGAATACCCTGATCACCGATGTGGGCAGTACCAAGTCGAACATCGTTTCGGCCGTCGTCGCCGACGCGACGGCAGCCTCGCGTTTTATCGCGGCCCACCCGATCGCGGGAAGCGAAAAGACGGGCGTCGAGCATTCCCGTGCCGATTTATTCGTCGGTCGACCCGTGATCCTGACGCCGTCGGGGTTCGAGTCCACCGGGGCGGTCGAGCGTGTCGCGGATTTTTGGTGTTCCTTGGGTGGCAACGTTTCCCACATGAGCGCCGACGCGCATGATCAACTGCTCGCGATTTCCTCCCACATGCCGCACCTGATGGCTTCGTTGATCGCAGGGCAACTGCCGCCCGAAGGGCAGGCGATCGTCGGTACGGGATGGCTCGACACGACCCGGATAGCCGCCGGCGATCCGCAACTTTGGACCGCCATTGTCGGTGAAAACCGCACCGCAATCGTCAATTCGCTCCGCTCAATCGGACGAGAATTGACGAGTCTGATCGACGCCATCGAAACGCACGACGATTCCGCCGTCGAGGAAATGTTGCGATCGGCACAAACGATCCGGCTCCACGCGGTAAACCACGAGTCTCGCCCGTAGTGGAAGGAGCAACGAGTCCGGCGTTCGTCCCCCGCGACGAAGCTTCACCGGCATGACCCAGCGGCGTGATCCAGCGGCGGAGCCGCGATAGCATTTAGCCCCATGCGTCAGGGCGTGCTGATTTAGTCCGCGTTTGGGCGTTTTCGTTTAACGGCGAGCCGCAGGCGACTGCGTTGTCAAACTCTGTCGCCTGCGGCTTGCCGTTAAACGATTAAATCAACAGACCGGTAAGCGTGGGGACTAGATACCCTCCCCATGCTTACGCACTCTTTATACCCCACAAGTCCTCATGGATTGCTGCCCTGCCAGCTCGTCTGGCAGGAAGCCGAGGTTGGCAAGCTAGACACAAGCCGCAGTTTTTCCAACCTTCGGAGTTCAACTTGTGCTCGCCGCTTCAAGCAGCGAGCACAAGTTGAACTCCGAAGGTTGGGAGGGCGTCGGTGTCTAGCTGCGAACCTTATTCACCCACGAGACGAGCTCGTGGGGGTCAAAAAGATGTGTAGGATCAAGATTGCTCACGCATGGGGCTAACTGCTTCGGTCGCTCCGCGACTCCCATCCGCACACGCGAACCCTTCGAGGACTAGCCGGCCCTTGATCCCGGGCTGTTCAATCGCGGAACTTCAAATACATTCTGGCCTGGCAAATTTGTGCCTCGCATTGGCCGGTTTTTTCGCGCCGCTCGAACCGTTTCTCACAGGTCTCCGTCATGCCGCTTTGGCAAATCGATATCCATCCCAACCCGACCCAAACCGACCGTGCCGGTCGACAAACCGCCGACGAGATCCACCAACTCGGCCTCGGCGATGACTTGGTCGTCGCCGCCGCGCATGGATACCTGCTCCAAGGCGACCTCGACGCTGACCAAGCCGAACAGATCGGTGCGAGCCTGCTCGCCGATGCGGTCACCGAACGCACCGTGGTGTCGCGGATCGATCAAGGTGCCGACGAAGCCGCCCGCGAAACGCTCGCCGAACCACCCGAAACGATGATCGAAACGCTCGCCGATCGCGGCATCGACGACGCCCCGCATTTGGTACACGTGATGAGTAAGCCGGGTGTGATGGACCCCGTCGCCGCCTCAACGCTCGGAGCCCTCGCCGACAGTGGTTTCGCTACCCAGGCCGTCCGCACGTTTCGTAAATTTTGGATCGCGGGCGTCGACGACGATGGCTTGGAAAGGATTTGCCGCAAAGCATTGTCGAACGATTCCATCGAAGCCTATGTGATCGGTCCGCTGCAAATGGATCGTCTCGACGTCGGATCAAGTGGTGAATTCGAACTCGTTCGCGTTCCGATCCGCGAACTCGATGATGCGGGTTTGGAAAAGCTTTCCAAGGACGGCCAGCTCTACTTGACGCTCGTCGAAATGCAAACCATCCGCGACCATTTCGTTTCGCTCGATCGCGACCCCACCGACATCGAACTCGAATCGGTCGCTCAAACTTGGTCGGAACACTGCAGCCACAAGACACTCGCCGGACGAATCCACTACCGCGGTCCGTCGGCCGACGGGACACCGCTGGGCGATGAACGGCAATACAACAACATGCTCAAGGAAACCATCTTTGAAGCCACCCAAACGATCCGCCGCAGCCTGGGCGACGCCGATTGGTGCGTCAGTGTTTTCAAAGACAACGCCGGTGTGGTCACGTTCGACGAACAAGACCATGTTTGCTTCAAAGTCGAAACGCACAACCACCCCTCGGCACTGGAACCCTACGGCGGTGCCAACACCGGCATCGGCGGCGTGATCCGCGACCCGATGGGCACCGGTATGGGCGCCAAGCCGATCTGCAACACGGATGTGTTCTGTTTCGCGAAACCAGACGTTGCACCGGAGAGTTTGCCGCCGGGCGTGTTGCATCCACGACGGGTGATCCAAGGTGTCGTCTCGGGCGTTCGTGATTACGGAAACCGAATGGGCATCCCGACGGTCAACGGTGCCGTGTTCTTTGACGATCGCTATCTGGGCAACCCGCTGGTTTATTGCGGGAACGTCGGAATCATCCCGGTCGGAATGGAAGACAAAGAAGTCAAGGCGAACGACTTGATCGTCGCCGTGGGAGGTCGAACCGGACGCGACGGGATTCACGGGGCGACGTTCAGCAGCGCCGAATTGACCAGTGAATCGGAATCGCTCTCCGGCGGCGCGGTCCAAATCGGCAACGCGATCACCGAAAAGATGGTCCTCGACGTGTTGCTGCAGGCCCGCGACGCGGGCCTGTACAACGCCGTCACCGACTGCGGTGCGGGCGGATTCAGTAGCGCCGTCGGCGAGATGGGTGAAGAACTCGGTGCCGAGGTTTGGTTGGATCAAGCCCCACTGAAATACGACGGGCTGACCTACACCGAAATTTGGATCTCCGAAGCGCAAGAACGAATGGTCTTCGCCGTTCCCGAAGAAAAATGGGAGGCGATGCGTCGTTTGTGCGAAAGCGAAGGCGTCGAGGCGGCCGCGATCGGGCGGTTCGCGCCGACCGGACGTTTGAAGCTGACCTACAACGGGACCACCGTCGGCGATATCGCCATGTCGTTCCTGCACGACGGCCGCCCGCCGGTGATTCGCGATGCAGTCTATAAGCCCCCGGCGACCACGGAACTGAAGATTCCCGCACGCGATGCCCAGGCCAACACGCAAACGCTGTTGAAAATCCTGGGAAGTTACAACGTGGCCAGCAAGCACTGGATCATTCGTCAATACGACCACGAGGTCCAAGCCGGCAGCGTCGTCAAACCGCTCGTCGGCCCGCAGTGCGACGGTCCCGGCGATGCCGCCGTCGTTCGGCCGAAGCTCAACAGCTACCGCGGCTTGGTGATCTCCAACGGCATGAACCCGCACTACGGCGATTTTGACACTTATCACATGGCCGCTTCGGCGATCGACGAAGCGATGCGAAACGCGGTCGCCGTGGGAGCCGATCCCTCGAAGATCGCGATCTTGGACAATTTTTGTTGGGGATACACCGACCGCGCCGAAACGCTCGGTTCGCTCGTCCGCAGCGCGATCGCTTGTCAAGACATGGCGGTCACGTTGGGCACACCGTTCGTTAGCGGCAAGGACAGTTTGAACAACGAGTTCAGCTATTTCGACGAGTCCGGCGACAAGCAAACGATCGGCATCCCGCCGAGCCTTCTAATCAGTGCGATGGGCCAAATGGACGACGTCCGCAAAGCCGTCACGATGGATTTGAAAGAAGCCGGCAACGTCGTTTTCTTGGTCGGCAAGACCCACCGCGAACTCGGCGGTTCCCATTACTCATTGGTCGAAAACCAATCCGGCGGCGAAGTTCCGAAGGTGGACCCCAGTTACGCCAAGAATGTCTTCGCCACCGTCCACGCGGCGATCATGGCGGGCGAATTGCGATCATGCCACGACCTAAGCGAAGGCGGACTCGCCGTCGCGGCTACCGAGATGGCATTGGCCGGCGGTCTAGGCCTGGACCTTCAACTCGACACGATCGATCGGACCGATGGTGGTTTAACGTCAGCCGAATTGCTATTCAGTGAATCCAACACTCGTTTCCTGATCGAAGTCGCACAGGATAATGCCAACGCGGTGGCCAAGCGTCTTTCCGACGCCGGTGTTCCGGCCGCTCGTTTGGGCGAAGTCAACGCGACCTCCTCGGTCCGTATTCTCGATGCGGGCAACGAAGTCCTCATGGTCGATATCCAAGCCGCCAAATCCGCTTGGCAGAGCCCCTTGGATTGGCATTAAGCACGTCGAGTGAAGTCATTCGGTTTATTAGCCGTTTTAACGCTAGCGGGCGGTTGATTTAGTTTGCATCGTAACCCGAAGCGTGAGAGAGGGATTGATCACCATTAAGTCCTTTGTATGAATCTCTCGCTCACCGGGCTGTTGATTTAATCGTAACCCGATGCGTCAGCGAGGGATCATTGATACTGACTCATCCCTCGCTGACGCTTCGGGTTACGATTAAACCGACAGCCCGCTAGCGGGCTGTTGATTTAGTGGTATCGCGACCCCTTTTCGTTTAACGGCAAGCCGTAGGCGTCAATTGGGGGCATCGCCGACGCCTTCGGCTTGCCGTTAAACGACTAAATCAACAGACCGATAGCCACGGTTCCCGCTTAACCGGGGCTAGTGCACAAATGGCTAATTCAGTTAATTGGAAAAATATCAGCCGACGTGCTTAGAAAAACGCCCCAAGCTCCTCGCGTTGATCGGCAAGATAGTTCTTCGTTCGACCGGCTCATCAAGCCCCCAGCCGAACACACCCAGCCCGAACCGCCACCGCGTCCAGGACGGTACAACAGAGCGTAAAAGGCTCGGTTCTGAGTCGAGACGGCAACATCGCCATCGACGGCCATATCCGTCAGGTGAGCCTCGATATCAGCGGCAGTGATCTTGTCGAAATCCGCTTGACACTTCAGTCCTCGCTCTCGCATGAACGCCCGCACGTTGTAGACATACGCCCGCTCGGTCTCCAGCTTGTCGTGTCGGCCCCGAATGGCCCGACGAAGGTTCTGAATCACGTCCGGTTCTTTCGGATCAATATGCCCGACGACGTCTTCAATCACATCCATCTCGCCTTGGCACATCTGCTTGATCTTTTCCGCCCTCGCCAACGCTTCTAGCTTCGTGTGGATGAACTTGAAATCATCAATTGGGCCAGCCTGCACATGGCGGCGGTAGTACATCAACGAGTCAATGATCCTCAGTCGTTTCCAAGCTGGCGTCTTACGCCGCAGATGATCTTGCAAGAACGCGATCGCATCTTCGGGAGTAAACTCCCACGTCGGTTGCGGCTTGCGACTGTGAAAACGACACAAGTTCGTAAACCAAATCTTCGACCACTTTTCCTGAGCTTGGTGCCAACTCCCATCAGCACGATCCGTTTGTGTCATCGAACGACCCTCCGCTGTGATCCGATTCGGCAAAACGCCTTCGCCGAACCGTCCGTGCACAATCGACTCCATCCCGTCATCCGTGATCATCAACGACAACCACGTCCCTCTCCAGCGACCCGCCTCACCGCGTCGAACACACTATCAAGCACACTTCCAGAGACTTCCATGTGAAAGGCTCTAGGAAGCGAGGTTTCTGCCGTGTTTCCGACGGATCGCCGCACTACGGGGTCGATTCTTCGCACCACCCTAAAGAAGGTCAACCCAACACCAAAATGTTTTTCGAAAAAATTCCTTGACCCACCATCGGGGAGGCCACATACTGGCCTCCCGACCGACCCGGCGATAAGTCCGGCCACCCGGAGATAAGTCCTCATGCAACCGGCGATAACACCCCACCTGTCACCCAGGAAGCCGAAGGCACACCCAGTGATAACACCCTTCTCACGCCCTTATCTCCGGAACAACCGGGGATAATTACCTCGTTCCCCGACTTGCGAAGATCCATGATGACAAGCAAGCCGCAACGTTTTACTGGCATCGCTGAACTTGACGATGCACTTAATTCACTCGGAACTGCGACGTCGCGTGACCATTACCACGAGTTGCTCGGCGAACTTAGACCATTGGTCGTGACCCACCTCGACGCGATAGTGGAATCGTTCGACAACGTTGACTTCCCACGCTTTCCTGTGCTTTGGTCCCTAATTGGCGTCACTTCATCTGATGCAATCACCGTCATGTCCCGCGGAATCGCTGACCCTGACAAATACGCACGGTGGGCCGCGTCAGAAGCTTTAGCGAAATGTGACACACCGGAATCTACCGATGTTCTTGTGAACGCGTTACGAGATCGTTCAAGTCTCGTGAAGGGTGTCGCCGTAACCGCAATGAAACGGCTACGTCCGTTGTCTGCGCTGCCCCAACTCCGTAAAATTGCGGGTTCACGATTTCAGCAGACCCATTCTCCCGGCACTGTAACCGCCGCGTTGACGGCCATCGAACTGATCGAAAACGGCGGGGAACCATCGGATGCACGTGAGTCGCCGAGTTGAGTTTATTGAAGTGGAGAGTCGTTCGCGGCGACCACGTGATCCGTACCGTTCCTCAACTTAAATTTTTGACTTCTACATATCAATGAATGACTGGGAAGATCGGTACGTAGGACACTGGAGCGACGGAGTCGGCACCGAGATCAAGGTCGTCAAACTGCACAAGCACAAATTCCTGGTTTCGTACTTTCGCGACGGTCAGCCAGTACAACGACCGTGGTTGGGTGACCGGCCGTCCATCGACATGCCTGCCACGTACATTGTCGATCCGCTTGAAGGCGATGACTTCGAGGTCGAGCTTTCCGGTAGCAACTCAGGATACACGCTTAATTTGCACTACGAACAATCTGATTGGCTTCGACCTGACGACGATCGCGAGATCATCTATACCGCTATTTCTGGGCCTTCCGACTACGACGAACGACTATATCGGGATTGTATCGAGAACTTTCTGTGTCAGGAACACTTGCATCGCGTACAATTGAAGAGTGAGGAACCATGACATGCACGGAAGGACGGCTTGCGTGTTCAATGAAATGGAAAGTCAATCGTCCGTCCTCCGTGATGTCTACCGTTACGAGCACGAGGAATGTGTCAACGCTGAGTAACGCGGACTGCCAGGCTGCCCTGCGGGGCATCGTCCAGTGTCGCCCTGCGGGGCATGTTCAACGCCGGCCCTGCGGGGCACAGTTCAGGACTGCCCTGCGGGGCATAGTCCGACGCCTGCCCTGCGGGGCATGGTCCGACGCCTGACCAATGGTGGCGGCAGTCGGCTCAAGCCGTCGGGCCGAAGTTGATGGCAAGCCTGTGGGCACGATGCTAAGATAATTGACTCGTAACCATGCAATGATGACGGAGCGGCGATGGTCGCCGGTTTGGTAGCAATCACTTCAAACGCCGCCGCCCGCATATCGCCGCCGTTCCCCGACTGAAGGATCGTGAACAACACAGTCGCAACAGAATTGATCGCACGACTACGACGGGCAACCGGGATGCCACTGCTTGCTGCGCGGGAAGCGTTGTCGCAGTTTCCGCCCGATCAGCAAATCACAATGGTCGCCACAGCGGAACAAGACGATTCTGGAATGCTTCGCGACCCAATTGAACAAGATCCCATCGCGGGGCCAATCATTAGCTCTGTATTGAAATCTGTCGCAGTGCGCGTTCGTCGGGAACATGAACAGCGGATGGATGACTTGCGAAAGACGTCACCAGACATGGCGGACTTTCTATCCTCCGGTCGCGGTCTGTGTCATCGCATTTGGCACGATGCCAAACAAGAGCTAGAATCCGATCACCAAATCGATTGGCGTAGCCCGGCTGAAATGAATCCACAATGTGCATTTGACTAACTTTGACGGCACATCGCAATCTGCGGGGAACAATCGCGTGCACCGGAGTACGCGAGTCAGGCGGTTTTGAAATTGAGAATCTTCCGCGCGTACCCGGTGACGCGTGACGTTACGAGCACGAGGAATGTGTCAACGCTGAGTTACGCGGACTGCCAGGCTGCCCTGCGGGGCATCGTCCAGTGTCGCCCTGCGGGGCATGTTCAATGCCGGCCCTGCGGGGCACAGTTCAGGACTGCCCTGCGGGGCACAAACCGACGCCTGCCCTGCGGGGCATTGTCCGACGCCTGACCAATGGTGGCGGCTGTCGGCTCAAACCGTCGGGTCGAAGTTGATGGCAAGCCTGTGGGCACGATGCTAAGATGATTGACTCGTAACCATGCAATGATGACGGAGCGGCGATGGTCGCCGGTTTGGTAGAAATCACTTCAAACGCCGCCGCCCGCATATCGCAACCGTTATTCGATTGAAGTGCATCCCCGAGACCGATGGACTTTCGCGACTTCAAATTGACTGTGCCATTTTATTGGGATGATGTCACTGCCGACCTCGCCGGTGACGAAGTCCCGATCACCCTCGCTCGACCAGACGGAGTCGGAGCTTTGCAGTTTTCGATTATGCTGTACCGCTCGGGCCAGACACCGAACCCAAGTCCCGATGACTTATTGACGATGATTAGCGGGTTCGCACGAGACACCGACCTTGGCGAGGTAACGCAAACTGAAACTGAGTTTGGGCCACCGGTATTGGCGGCGGGAACGTGTTACACTGATGGCGACTATGTGAGAATTTGGGTTGTCTCGGATGGCATGAATTTCGCGTTTGTCACGTACACTTGCGCGAGCGATCACGGAACCGGCGAGGTTCGAGACTGCGAGCAAATTGTACGAAGCCTCGTCTTTACATGATGTGAATGCGCTTGATCCAAGACTGCGAATAACAATGCCGTGAACCGGAGTCGCGTGTCACGCGTTTTGGTAATGGCAAACTCTCACGACGCGACCCGGTTACGGCTAGCGTTATCGCTTCAGAATGCCCATGTTGCCGACTGTTCAGGATATCGAACCGCGAATCCGAAAAGCAAGCGACCATCCCGACTTGATCACCGAAGACGATCTGTGGATCTTGAGTGGCGCGTTGCTTTTATGTTTGCGCGAAGATGACAACGGTGTATCGCGTGAATACGCACGCCTCGCAGAGGGGCGAGACCTTCAACAGGATGTCGCGGAATCACTCGCGAATCTGACGATTCGGAACCGAAATCCAACGCTTGAACCTCTCTTAGTGACATTTGAACGCGACCAGCAGTTCTACGAGGCAATGCATGCGGCACTTGCAATGACATTTCCGAGAACAAATGGAGAACCGATCAAGCGGAATACGGTAACTCAAATGCAAATGGAGGTCTTGAAGCGACTTGCCGCCGCGGAGACAATTTGGACATCGGATATGACACTGCGAGACCGCTTGATTGAACATGGGTTGCCATCAACACGACACGAACTCAATCGGATGGTGGTGCCCTTAGGTTAAAATGCGATAACAAAGCGTTGGACGCGGAGCCGCCGGTCGCGTCGTTCCTGAAGTCAACGTTGATCGGCGGCGGCCCGGTCAACGCTGCCGTTCGGCTCGAAAATATGGAACGTAGACATGCGCATGTTGACCCTATTGATCTGCCTAGCCTTCCCCGCAACGAGCCAAGCTGAGCTGCGCGCTATCGGTGTGTTGGTCACGAAGGACAACCAAGCACAAACCCGAGTTTCCATCTTTTCCGATGTCCAAGAGGAGAACAAAGCCAACGGCACGGTCAAGGACACGGTTCCCATCCTGCGCAATGCCGAGGGATGGGGTAGTATCGTCAAGGTTGGCTTGGTTGTGCGTGATGTTCCCCTCGCGGAATACTTACCACTGATCACCGAAATATCGAAAAACTCCGCACTTGAATTAGTGTTTCTCGAAGGGGAGAAGCCAAGCTTTGTCCACGATAACATTAGAAGACGCATCGAGGCAGCTAACGGTCATCTCAAAGCGTCCGATCCCGCAACGGCAAAAGCTACCGATAAGTGAGCCGAACCAAAAAATGCACCCGAGTTGCCGATCGCGCGTTTCCTGAAGTCGAAGTCACTTGGCGGCAACCGGGTGATTTTGGTCGTTACGAGCACGAGGAATGTGGCAACGCTGAGTAACGCAGACTGCCAGGCTGCTCCGCGGGGCATCGTCCAGTGTCGCCCTGCGGGGCATGTTCAACGCAGGCCCTGCGGGGCACAGTTCAGGACTGCCCTGCGGTGCACAAACCGACGCCTGCCCTGCGGGGCATTGTCCGACGCCTGACCAATGGTGGCCGCTGTCGGCTCAAGCCGTCGGGTCGAAGTTGATGGCAAGCCGGTGGGCACGATGCTAAGATGATTGACTCGTAACCATGCAATGATGACGGAGCGGCGATGGTCGCCGGTTTGGTAGCAATCGCTTCAAACGCCGCCGCCCGCATATCGCTCCCGTTACCCCACTGAAGATATGGAACCCGACGCCGAACTGCTCGATCACCCAGGCCTGAGCATCGGCACATATCTTCGCCTCCAACCAACGACTGATGGTACCGCATACGTGCTTCGCCCCAATATACGACGCCTCATTCTCGCGGCTTCGATTCCGTTGGCATCAATCATTCCGTGCATCTTCATCTATAGCATCGTCCCAATGCCCGGCGAGCAACGAGACATCCAAATGCGTTGGATCGCGGCAGTCGCATCGTCGATACTTTTCTTAATTGGAATTTGGCGGGCAACCGCCTGGACGCGCTTTCGCGCTACGAAGCTTGGAGTACGATACGAACCGGCTAATGACAGAATTGTATACCGATGTTCTGACTCAACCGAGACTTTTGACCGTAGGGATGTCCTTGGGTTACAGGTGATACGTGACTACACTGAGTCACAACTGAACCTATTGGTATCTCGCGGCGACGGGCTCGCGCGACGACTATTGCACCACGGATCGCATCAACGCATCAATGATCTCGTCGCCGACTTTTCGAGATTCTGCGGGATCGAGGTTGTGTCGGAAACTAGCACTCGTTCACGAAATGGGTAACCAAGCCGTGCACCTGAGGACGGCTTGCGAGGTTTCACGAATAGAAAATCAATCGTCCGTCCCAGGTGACGGCCGACGTTACGAGCACGAGGAATGTGTCAACGCTGAGTAACGCGGACTGCCAGGCTGCCCTGCGGGGCATCGTCCAGTGTCGCCCTGCGGGGCATGTTCAACGCCGGCCCTGCGGGGCACAGTTCAGGACTGCCCTGCGGGGCATAGTCCGACGCCTGCCCTGCGGGGCATAGTCCGACGCCTGCCCTGCGGGGCATGGTCCGACGCCTGACCAATGGTGGCGGCAGTCGGCTCAAGCCGTCGGGTCGAAGTTGATGGCAAGCCGGTGGGCACGATGCTAAGATGTTCGACTCGTAACCATGCAATGATGACGGAGCGGCGATGGTCGCCGGTCTGGTAGCAATCACTTCAAACGCCGCCGCCCGCATATCGCCGCCGTTATTTGCCAATCCCACTATATCTTCACAACGTAGCCTAAGAATGTTTAGAACGATTGTAATCATCGGCGCCGCCACCCTAGTTCTTAGCTCGGTGTCGAATGTCCGTGCGGACCTAATCACCGGATTGACACACTATTGGGACTTCGACCACTCCGCCGGATTCACGTTAGATGACAATGTTGGCACAAATAGCGGAACACTCCAAGGATTCACGGTCCCGACTTGGGTGTCGGGGAAGTTCGGAAACGCCCTTTCGTTCGACGGCATTAACGATCAGGTGTCGCTTGGTGGAATCAACGCTGCCGGCAACCAGCTGAGCGTTGGAGGGTGGGTCCGCCTGAATCGTCTTCCATCATCATTGCCAACCCCATTTGAAGCTATCTTTGACTCGGCACCTGATACGTTTGTATTGTATTCAGACCGGGACAACCAAGAACTGCGATTCAAAATCGTCGATCAAGAAAGTGACGCTGCACGTCCAGGAATTGCTCAGTCCCAATTGTCCACTGCGAATTGGGTTCACGTGCTTGGGGTTTACGATGGCACGAACAATCAGGCTTCGATCTACCTCAACGGAGCGTTGGCAGATCAGCACATCGGATCGGACTTTACTCCAGGTCCGCTAACTGGCAATGTTTTCACTGGTGGACCCTCATACTTTGGTAGCGAGGGCGGGCAGTGGTTTCTTTCAGGCACAATAGACGATTTTGCTGTGTGGGATCGTGTCCTTACAGTCGCAGAAATCTCGCAATTGCAAACCGCATCGGTTGGACAGCTAACTGCCGTTCCAGAGCCATCCTCCCTATTGCTGATTGGCTCTGCTGGCGTGGCGTTTTTGTCATTTTCGCGACGACGAAAGGCAGCAAATAACCATGGGTTGCAACGGCGCCGGGATTGCAAGCGTTTTGGCAATGGTCAATCATTCGTCCCGGCCCGCTGAACCCTACCGTTACGAGCACGAGGAATGTGTCAACGCTGAGTAACGCGGACTGCCAGGCTGCCCTGCGGGGCATCGTCCAGTGTCGCCCTGCGGGGCATGTTCAACGCCGGCCCTGCGGGGCACGGTTCAGGACTGCCCTGCGGGGCACAAACCGACGTCTGCCCTGCGGGGCATTGTCCGACGCCTGACCAATGGTGGCGGCTGTCGGCTCAAGCCGTCGGGTCGAAGTTGATGGCAAGCCTGTGGGCACGATGCTAAGATGTTTGACTCGTAACCATGCAATGATGACGGAGCGGCGATGGTCGCCGGTCTGGTAGCAATCGCTTCAAACGCCGCCGCCCGCATATCGCTTCCGTTCCGCCATAACAGCATCGCATACTAGTGAATGAATTGGTTGAATAAACGCAAGATCACACCTGATTCCGATTGGCAATCAGACCTAATCCGTTGTCGAGTAACTCGGCTCACGATCGAAGCTGCTATGCGTAGGAGGATACCCAACGCGAACGAATTGCCGAAAGGTTGGTTCGAAGACGCAAATGAAGACTTGCTTGCTTGGTATGATGAGAACTGTGGCGCTGAGCACGAGTTGTGGACATATGACAATGGCTGCGAGAGGGGCTTGGTGCTGATTGACGGGGCCCGCGTGGTTGGGGTCTTTGAGACAGTTGAGTACTTTCCAGGAACCCTTGATCCAAAGATGGATGCTTGAAATGGTCCAACTTCGTCATCAGGCTAATTTACGCACTCGCCTCAACTTTCAATATAAGAAGGCGGAACCAAGCGTTGGACACGGAGCCGCCGATAGCGTCTTTCCTGAAGTCAATGTTCGTTGGCGGCGGCCCGGTCAACGCACCCGTTCCCCCCACACACTTGAATGACAACCTACCACCGCTACGTACTGGATGATGCGGCAACCATCTCGCTTCCCGAGTTGGAAATAGCCCTTCGGTCCATCGACGACGCATACCGCTTTGACGGTGAGGCGTTAGTGCGCGGTGACCACGATTGCGCTCTTCAAATTGACGTCACGGAGCGTGGGTCAGATATTTTCGACGACGACATTGATCTTCTCATTGGCTTCGCGACACAGCGACGTGACCATGATGGGCTGGTCGCGAGACTGAACGCCGGGACTTGCATGGTGACAATGCAAGTTGTCAGCTACTCGGACGAATCTGCTATCGAACATGTTTTTGACACTCTCAGCCAATTGCACTCTGGATTGGCTGTATACGAGGGTGGTATATTCGATACTCCCGAACCGACACATCCGTGGATTAAAAGAGCGCTCAACGTCGTGCGAGGTATCGGCGGAAATCGGGGGGAACCATGACATGCACGGGAGCACGGCTTGCGCGTTTGGTTGAAATGGAGAGTCTTTCGTCCGTCCCCCGTGATGTCTGACGTTATCCGACTGAGATGCTGACTCACCCGTAGCATTTGATGCAGGCACAATTGAACACCGTTGATCTTCTCCTGAACGTAGGCTGATGAACATGATCCGAGCAATTTACACGATCCTAATTCTTGCCGCTGGTCTTGGGATATCACGAAGCTCTGATGCCGATGACACAGAATGCGTGCAGCTTTTACGACGTGCGATTGACTACCGTACTACCAAGATGAGTAGCGGTCGCGTCGTTATCCTTGAGCAGAGCATGCACGATGTACAAAACGCTGAATTCCTATTTACGGTTACCTTCGACGGAAATCAGCGTAAAGTTGCTCGGAAGTCGCGACTTATGGGATCCACAAAGTGGGGTGGTCCTAATCATTTTGTGCTGAATGATGAGCACTACATACACGATACGGGTGCACACCTAGGCATCCGTCCTTCCGTCGAGCTTGTGGACTCAAGTCATGAACCCGGTTCTCGGCGATTTGCGTTTGATCCTAGGTCACTGGGGATGTGTTTTGGGGGCGCATCTTCAATGGGTAGAAACGGGCTCGACTCGTTTCTTCAGTTTTTCGATGAGGATAAAGCGGAGTGCCAGGTTTCCGTTAGTGTAGTAGATGGTATCGATGCGATCTTGCTCACTAGCGTATTAAAAAGCGAGTCCGCTAACCAGCATGGTCGAGTATTCCGCGTATGGCTTGCTCCCGAGTTCGGTCATTCAATTGTTGCGGCAGAATTTGCCTCTGATGGGAACGGGCATTACTTGAAGGCTAAGTACCGTGATTACGGCAGCGGCATTTGGTATCCGTCCAAGGTGGTGTCCGAAGATCGTATCTCAGGTGCCGTTAGGCATCAGCATGTTTTGACCGTTGAGGAAGCTGAGTTTAATAAAGAAGTAAGTTCTGATGCCTTTCAGCTTCGATCGTTAAATCCGGAAGCTCGCCGAAGGACTTCAATAGACGCCGGAGATTCGGATTTCGCTTACGAAGCGGATGGAGCAAAAATGCTTGATTCTGAGGACCTTGCCATTCCGCCTCAACTTGAGGATTTGGATGACAAGAAATTCAAGGGGTTTTTAACTCGTTTGCTTGCGAGAGTTTCGGCGCTCGAGAAGGAAGTCGCGGACCTACGGTCACGGGTATCTGAGCGCGATACCAACCTTGAGCCAACGCCCTAGTATCGGATAACAATGCCGTGCACACGGAGGACGGCATCGAGCGTTTACAAATGGAACATCAAACTGCCGTCCCCGGTGACGGCCGACGTTATCGGGCAAGAGCTCAGCCACATGTCGTTTCGCAAATCGAAAAACCAGACCGACCAGTGGCGTGCCTTTTGCACGAAGCACGATCGCTACGTGTCGCAGTTGCCTCGGCTTGCTCCTGTCTTCGCAAACGCTGACCGCTTCGATCAATTCCTGCAATCCGGCGTCTACGATGGCGACAACGCGATGCTGACAATCATGTCGCTGACCGACCCTGAGTGGCCGCCGTTTTCCTTGTTCGTTGATCAATACTCGACTGACTGGCAATCCTATTTTACGGACACGATGTATGTGGCATACCACCGCGAACATGACAAACGCCACTGGCAGCCGGCGACTACTCGCTTCGTACGTGACGATCTGCGACTCCCAAAGCTAATTGTTCATTTTTGGGCGAAATGGGACGCACACGACAGGAACATGGACGCGAATCTCCGACCCGCAATCGAACAATTCGATGACAACGTTGAATTCCGTTCGCTTGACATCGACGTCCCGCAGTTGCACGACGTCTGTCGCGAGGCGGGCATCGTCAAAGTGCCGTCACTCGCGTTCTATTCCAACGGAGACGTTGACCGCGTACTTGTTGGCGTTTGTGAACCAGCTGCTATCATCAATGACATCGCCACTTGGCTCGCAGAAACAAAGCCCGATAACCATGCCGTGAACCGGAGCGGCGAAGTCGGGCGGATTTGAAATGGACAACCTTTCGTCGCCGCCCGGTTACGGCGGTCGTTCGACGAACTAAGGACATTTCATGAAAGACCTACTCACCACAGACAAGAGAATTCCTCGATCCACCTTCTGGAAATTCTATGCCGTCGTGTATGGATTGCTATTGATCGTTGGCGTTCTTTCAGAGTTTGAATCAATCCCCGAATCAGTCACGACGGCACTCTCTTTCTTGCTGTTTCCTGTTTTAGCGATGGGAATCATTGTGCAGATCAAGCGATGGCATGACCGTGACAAATCAGGTTGGTGGGTCCTGATCAATGCAATTCCGATACTGGGCGGGATTTGGTCATTCATAGAGTGTGGATGCATGAAGGGAACGAATGGGCCGAACCAGTTTGGTCCAGACCCGCTGCAGGATTAGGCACGCCACGTCGAACCATGCCGTGAACCGAAGCGGCGAAATCTGCGTTTTTTGAAGTGGTCAGTTTCTCGTCGCCGCTCGGTTACGGCAACCGTTACGAGCATGAGAAATGTGTCAACGCTGAGTAATGCAGACTGCCAGGCTGCCCTGCGGGGCATCGTCCGGTGTCGCCTTGCGGGGCATGTTCAACGCCGGCCCTGCGGGGCACGGTTCAGGACTGCCCTGCGGGGCACAAACCGACGCCTGCCCTGCGGGGCATGGTCCGACGCCTGACCAATGGTGGCGGCTGTCGGCAAAAGCCGTCGGGTCGAAGTTGATGGCAAGCCTGTGGGCACGATGCTAAGATGAGTGACTCGTAACCATGCAATGATGACGGAGCGGCGATGGTCGCCGGTCTGGTAGCAATCACTTCAAACGCCGCCGCCCGCATATCGCCGCCGTTCGCCGACGGAGACTCGCGATTCGCACTTGGAGCTTGAATCGCTTACAATGGCGTAATGGAAACCGTTTATTTGGAAACAACCGTTGTCGGCACGATCGCGTCGCGAGACCAACCGGACCCGATCATGTTGGCTCGCCAGCTTTCCACTCGCAAATGGTGGGCTGACGCTTCAGTCCGCTTTGATCTGAAGATTTCTGATCTCGTAATCGCTGAATGCAGTGCAGGCGATCCGATCGCCGCTGCGGAACGTTTGGCGGTTGTTGCCGGGATTGAACTCGTCACGCCACGGGAAGACGCCGAATTACTCGCGGAGGCTCTCATGCTCGGCAAGGCCGTTCCCGAATCGGAACCGCGTGACGCCGCCCACATCGCATTAGCGGCGGTGCATGGATTGACGTATTTGGTCACCTGGAACTTCAAGCATATACTTAACCCACACCTTCAACGGCGGATCGGGGACATCTGCCGTGAATCTGGGTTTACTCCTGCGACGATCTGTACACCCGAACAATTACTGGAATCCTATGACAACCCCTAACCCAATTGAAGAAATCAAGGCGATTCGTCACCGACTCGGAGCCGAGGCCGGGTACGACATTCATCGTGTCTTTGCTGAATTGCGTAGTGCACGCGACTCTTCGGAACGTTCGTATGTCGATCTCTCACCTCAAATTGCGGCGAACCATCCGTTGCAACGGAGCGGCGAAGCTGGTTTTTTTGAAGTGGACAATCGTTCCTCGCCGCCCGCTGAACGGTAGCGTTCTGCCACAGAGGTTACACTAACGTCATGCTTGATTGGTTTCGTGGAAAACCAAAATGCCCCGTCGATGAATCAACCAAAAGCTGGATTGAGACACGATTCTCTTGGCTTACCGATGAGCTTGGGCTAGAGCGTCTGCGGACTGGGCGAACTGTTCTTCCCACTGAGGAGTTCTTGCCGCTTACTTACGAATGTACGGAGGACGGAATCCATGACCTAATGTGTCGTGTAGCGTCACTAATGGACGTCGATCCTACGACGCTCAATTTGGGCTTCTACGAGGATGGCACGCCTCAATTCGAAGGCGTTGTCAACAGCCGCTCGGCTGGACTGTACACAAAAACTGGTGAGAAGCATGACATTTGGCTTGAGGTCTATTCCCTGGATGACCCAGCGAGCGTGATCGGGACGCTATCCCATGAAATAGGGCACGTCATACTATTGGGTCAGAACCGGATCTCGCCTGACGAACCCGATCACGAGGAATTGACTGACTTGCTAACGGTCTTCATGGGGCTAGGCATTTTTCCAGCCAATTCTGTGGTCCACGAATCAAACTGGACTGAAGGTCAATGGTCTGGATGGTCGGTTGGGAAACGCGGTTACATGAGCATGGACATGTATGGTTACGCCATGTCTTTGTACACTCTCGCTCGTGATGATCCGTCTCCCCAGTGGGCCGTGCATCTTCGACCAGACGTGCGTGCTGCTTTAAAACGCGGTGTTCGGTACATTGAGTCAACACATGACTGCAACTTCCTACCCGCAACAAATCGTGGCAGAACCAAGCGGTGAACCGAAGTCGCCGATGACGTGTTTTTTAAGATCAATGTTTTTGGCGGCGACTCGGTTACCGCCGCCGTTCGCCGAACTAAGGACATTTCATGAAAGACCTACTCACCACAGACGGGAGAATTCCTCGATCCACCTTCTGGAAATTCTATGCCGTCGTGTATGGATTGCTATTGATCGTTGGCTTTCTTTCAGAGTTTGAATCAATCCCCGAATCAGTCACGACGGCACTCTCTTTCTTGCTGTTTCCTGTTTTAGCGATGGGAATCATTGTGCAGATCAAGCGATGGCATGACCGTGACAAATCAGGTTGGTGGGTCCTGATCAATGCAATTCCGATACTGGGCGGGATTTGGTCATTCATAGAGTGTGGATGCATGAAGGGAACGAATGGGCCGAACCAGTTTGGTCCAGACCCGCTGCAGGATTAGGCACGCCACGTCGAACCATGCCGTGAACCGAAGCGGCGAAATCTGCGTTTTTTGAAGTGGTCAGTTTCTCGTCGCCGCTCGGTTACGGCAACCGTTCTGGCCACGAAGCTCCCCATCGTGCTCGTGCTCAGTGAAACGGTGCTCGTGCTCGTAATCGAAAGGCAGCTTTGATGAACGATCCAATCTTCGACCACGATCGACTGGATGTTTACCGTCTGTCCATCGAGTATGTTTCCGCAGCTTTCGAGATTTCGAAAACGCTGAGCGGCTTGCATCGCCACGCCCGCGACCAATGGCTTCGCGCGGCGCAATCCATTCCGCTCAACATCGCTGAGGGCAACGGCAAGCGAAGCGTGAAGGATCGTGCTCGTTTTTTCGACATCGCTCGCGGATCAGCCTTTGAATGCGCTGCGATCCAAGATGTGCTCGTTGTGTCCGGTGGGTTGGATATCGAGACAAGCCGTGACATGAAGCTGAAGCTCAAATGAGTGGTCTCGATGTTGACTCGGATGGCGATCAAGTTTGACGGGGTCGGGGAGTCATCGGTAGACTACGCGGAATTGATCGATTACGAGCACGAGCACCGCGATGCTGAGCACGAGCACGAACGAAAGCCAGAACCAGGCCGTGCACCTAAGGACGGCTTGCGAGGTGTTACCAATGGAAACTCAATCGTCCGTCCCAGGTGACGGCGTCCGTTCCCCCAGCGAGGATTGAATGACACGCGAACGTCCACCGCAAATGCAATCCAGTCCTGGATGGGATCGTGTGACTTCGTTCTATCGTGACTTAATTGACCAACACGGATTCGAACAGCACCGGATGCTCGATGTTGTTGCTCATTACTCCAGAATGGATACAAAACCGGTGATTCACGCCAGCACGTCCCACGCCGCGCTCGGCATATCAACGGCTGAGACCTATCCCGGCAGGCTTGGTGTGCCCATGGTCTACATCGAATACCACGCGACAAAGGATACTTTTCGACTGATATTCCAGAAACGCCAGGGCGACACCGAGCGGACGAAAAATGTGGAAGACCCAACGGCCCCAGAAGCGTTGAACGACATACTTGCGTGGCTGCGGGCTGAGCAGATAATGGGGGAACAATGACATGCACGGGAGGACGGCTTTCGCGGTTTTTGAAGTGGAAAGTCCTTCGTCCGTCCCCCGTGATGTCTGCCGTTCTGCCAACATGAAAAATAGCCGCGTCGTTTCCGTTGTACTTTTCGTCGCAATAGGATTTCCGATTGCAATGACGGGATGGCAAACGTGGACTACTGCCGCTGAATCTGCGAAGAAATCAGCTGTATTGGCTCTGCTGGATGAAACTGAACGGACGGCAACAGCTCACTACGACGAATCCGGCACGTATCCGGCTACAATTGACGAGATGGCGATTTCCGTCTTTCCGGATGGTGGCAACCCAGCGATGCTCGATGAAATCCACTATGCGTCGGACGGTGATAAGATGACACTTGAATGGCGTGAGTTCCGTGTGATAAGACCGGAGGCAGAACAATGACATGCACGGAAGGACGGCTTGCGGCGCTTCTCACAATGGATCGTTGACTGTCCGTCCCCCGTGATGTCTGACATTATTCGATTGAAGTCCGTCCCATTGAAGGAGCACGTTGGAAGCTATTGAACTTCTTGGAATTGCTGCCACCGCAGTTTTGACTGGGGCACTGCTGCTGTTCACGCCTCTTTGGGGCCATTCGTTCGTTGCTGGGGCTGTATTAAATCCACCGCGACCTTGCTCTTGGCCGCCAACTCGATTCGAATGCATCGGACTTGTTCTCTACCTTGTGATCGCTGCCATTGCCTGCACCATATATGATTTGCCGAGCTACTACGGATCGTTGGAACTGCGCACCGAATCATCCTTCATCGGTTTCGCAATTTCTTACTGGTGGATGGGTCGGCGCTTGATCGCGCGGCAACGAATTGATGACCCAAAGGTTGTTCTAGCAGTCTTCGTTTTTTGGCAGCCCGCAGCCTCCTTGGTTACCAGCGCGATAGTTTTTGGATCCTTCTTTTTGCTGTCCGCCGTTCTGGCGGCCTTAGAATCCTTGCTTGCATTTCCGGTCGTTTCCGTACTGGTCGGATTGGTCGTTTCCTTCGAGGTTTGGTTGTTTCGCCGGCTCCGTTTACTACTCAAAACGTGGTCCGGCGAATAACTTTGGCGTGCACACGGAGCGGGGCTTGCGGCCGGATTTGAAATGGACAGCTTTACTCTCCCCGCCCGGTGACGCCGGTCGTTACCCGAAAGAGATGAACGTGCGTCTCGAGCCGCTGCCCTACCTTCCGCGGAAGCAAGACAATGTCGTAAATCTCGACGATGGAAACGGAACCACAACATCTGAGGGCTGCGTCCTTCGATGTTGGCTTGATGACACGCACTGTTGGATCGCCAATGCAAAACCCGGAAACGGATACGCTATGTCGATCACTCCTTGGCCGTACGCAAACGCTCACATTTGGATTGCACGCGGTGCTGTCTACCTACTACGCATTGATCAAGCATATTCCTGGACATACTACGATGACCTCGGCATTGCTTGCTACATCGCACATGATCCCAAGCACGCGTTCATCGCAACTTACACTGATGTCATCTGCCTTGACTCCGCAGGTTTTATACACTGGCGAACACCCGTCGCGATTGACGGCATCGAATTCTTGGGAGAGACTGATGGCTGGCTCGAACTCAATTGCTGTGACGATCCTCCGGACGTATGGCGGCCACGCCGGGTCTCGATTCGCGATGGAGCAATCGGGTAACCAATAAGGATTTGACTTCGCGGCGAGGCGTGGTTTGAGTTCGAATCTTTTTCTTGGCTGGTCCGTAAGTCGCTGCGCGAAGCCAGTGCCACTAGCCGAAGCTCAAGTCCTCTGTTCAAGAAGCCCGGTTGGATTTCCCACGCAGCCTATCGCCTGTATGGTTTTTGCTTCCGTGCTTGGTACTCCGGTGCGGATGGTGGTACC
>NZ_SJPM01000005.1:0-367121 GCF_007859915.1 Neorhodopirellula pilleata | reverse complement strand
CCCTCGCGACTTGAAAGACGAAAGCACCCCGCAAGTTTTTGAAACGAATCAAAAACAGCCTGAAAGCGGTGCGCAAAGACACTAACAAAACAATCTTCAGAAAGGCTCTTGACCATGCTAGAAAAGGACTACGCCGACTTTGTGATGCAAACCGATGCCGGTTTGGGGGCGATCTTGGACGCCCTGCAGCGACATCAGCTTGCCGACAACACTCTCGTCATCTTCAGTAGTGACAATGGTTGTTCCAAGGCAGCGGGAATTCCCAAGTTGCAAGACCAGGGGCATTATCCGAGCGCCCACTTGCGTGGTTCCAAAGCGGATATCTGGGATGGCGGTCACCGGGTCCCGTTCATCGTGCGTTGGCCGGGCGTCGTCGCATCGGGAACAACGAGCCGGCAGACGATCTGCTTGACCGACCTATTTGCGACATGCGCCGATCTCATCGGCCAGCCCTTACCGGAACGTTCGGCTGAAGACAGCGTCAGCTTCCTTCCTGCACTTCGCGGTGATCCGATCGACACCGGTCGCGACGGCGTGATTCATCACTCGATCAGTGGACACTTTGCTTATCGGTCAGGCCCTTGGAAACTTTGCCTTGCGAAAGGGTCTGGTGGTTGGTCGTCACCAGGCGAGAAACAAGTGCCCGAAGGCAGCCCGGTAGCGCAGTTGTACAATCTGGACGACGATCCAAGCGAAACGAACAATTTGTATGAGTCGCGGCCTGAAATCGCACAGCGTTTGCTTCGAAGCCTAACGTCAGATGTATCGGACGGTCGTAGCACGCCAGGCCCGCGTTCCAGCAATGATGTCGACGACATCGAACTTTGGAAAAGCAGGAAACCAACCAAGTGACAAATCAACCAATCGAAGTGAGAAGCTCCGAGATGAGAAATGAACGGAATGGTTGGGCGCGATTGATCGGTGTCATGATCGCTTGCATCGCGAGCCCACTGGGAATGGCTTGGGCGGACCAGCCGAGCGTTGACTCAAAGGGTAAGCCAAATGTGGTGCTCTTCATGGCCGATGATGTGAGCTGGGAAGCGTTCGGTTGCTACGGTGCCGAGGACTACCAAACTCCCAATCTTGACCGACTTGCCGAGCGTGGTGTTCGCTTCAAGCATTGCTATTCAACGCCGCTGTGTACCCCATCTCGGGTCATGATCATGACGGGCAAATACAACTTTCGAAACTATACCCATTTCGGATACCTCAATCCCGAGGAAAAAACGTTCGGTCAACTGATGAAGCAGGCCGGGTATCGAACCGCGATCGCCGGTAAATGGCAGCTCAACGGGCTGTCTAATAAAAAGACTTTCCCCGACCACGATGATCACGATCGGCCGCATCATGCCGGATTCGATGAATATTGCTTGTGGCAATTAACGCAGGAACGATCGCAAGGTGAACGGTTCTGGAATCCTACTGTTCAGATCAACGGCAAGCTCCTTACCAAAGAAATGAATCAGGGGAAATACGGTCCCGATTTGTTCCGAGACTTCGTCTGTGATTTTATTCAACGCAATCGTCATGAGCCGTTCTTTGTTTACTACCCGATGGTGCTCGTCCACGATCCGTTTTTGCCGACGCCCGACAACATACATGATTCGACCAAGACCAAAGATGGAACCAGCGACAAGCAGAAGGTGGGAACTGGTCCGGCGCAACAAAAGCAGAACTTCGTTGCGATGGTCCGGTACATGGACAAGATCATCGGGCAGATTGTTGACCGCCTGGACGAGCTTGGCGAACTGGACAATACCTTGGTTCTTTTCACCGCCGACAATGGCACCAACCGAAAGATCACCTCGAACTGGAACGGCCGAACCATCCCAGGCGGCAAAGGCGGCATGAAGGACAACGGCACGCATGTTCCCTTGATTGCTTATTGGAAGGGCATGTCCGGCGCAGGAGTCGAGTGCGAAGACTTGGTCGATTTCACGGATTTCTACCCGACGCTGGCCGAAGCTGCCGGCATCTCGCTGGACCAGAGCGATCCCCGAGACGGCCAAAGCTTCTTGCCGCAAGTACTCGGTCGTCCCGCCACGCCTCGGACTTACGCATTGTGCCATTACCAGCCCTATTGGGGGTCGAGCCCGGAGGCGGGGGCGTTCGTGCGAACCGAACAGTTCAAACTCTACGCCAACGGATCGTTCTATGACATCGCCAATGATTTAGACGAGCAGCACGATCTGTCCGGTTCGATTTCAGATGAAATGGCCATCACGATCCATGCACACTTGCGGAGGCTGATTAAACAGATGCCTCCTGTTCCTAAAGGAGACCGCAACAGCTCGGTCCGCCCGATCCATCCCGATTGGCCGCTCATCGGACCACGCAATTCGATGACGGAGTGACACCCGCTTAGAACGTGTTTTAAAAAGGGGTCTGACCCTCTCCGGCGAGGCCAAAAACCCAATGAAATCGACTCGCCTCCAAAGGGTCAGACCCCTTTTTAAAACACGTTCTTAGCTCAAATCTCATCTCTTTGATATCGCCTGTTGAATTCCTTCAAAGAGGTTCGTTTGGGCGTCGACTCTGGCGTCCAGCGAGCGGCAAAGGAAAAGGTGCCAATTCCTGAAACGGCGACTGCAAGGCGCCGCTACTTACCCAATGCAACGCTTTCCGCTTCCGCGATGTCAGGCGCTGCCTTTCTGTCTTGCTACCGTGCGGTCAGCCAGGGTCGAAGTTCAGCGGCTAGGAAAAACGAACCGCAAACCACAACGACTCCGCGTCGATCGCCTGCGGATGTAAGTTTCTCGATCGCGGTTTCACAAGCGTGCAGTGGGTCGTCGTCGACGCGATACGGGAGGCCGCCTGCTTGAGCGGCCAAGCGTGAGAGTTCCTTGGTCGGTACGAATCGCGGATTGCGGTGGTAGCGGGTCAGGATGATTTCATCGAAACAGCTTTGAAGTTGTCTCAGCATCGCACCGGCGTCTTTGTCCGCGCTCGTGCCGAACACGCCCACGACCGGCCGATCGGGAAACCGCCGGGTCACCGTTTCCACCAAAACGGCGATCGAATCAGGATTGTGGGCAGCGTCGAGAATCACCGTCGTGCCGCAGGTGAGTTGGAATCGTTCCAGGCGTGCGTCGATCTGCAGTGTCGCCAGACGAGATAGCATTGCGTTGCTCAGCGGAACCCCGAGTCGGTCGATCGCCGTCATCGCCAAGGCGGCGTTACGGATTTGATGCTGTCCTTCGAGCCCCAGTCTTACCGGCCCATGTGTCTTTCCGGAAAGAGCGTTCGAAAGCGAGAACGCTCCGCCCCAGTCGGTTTCCTCGGTGGGGACCTCATCGGCTTGAAAGTCACGATCGATTTCCAGCAAAGGCACGTTCATTTGTTCGGCATGTTGCCGGATGACGTCGCGGGCGAGCGGTCTGGTGACGCCGCTGATGGCCGGCACGTTGGCCTTAAAAATGCCCGCTTTCTCTTTGGCGATCTTGTCGATCGTGTCGCCCAAGACGTGTTGGTGGTCCAGCCCGATGCTCGTAATCACCGTCACGTCGCTTTGGAAAACATTGGTGCTATCGAGCCGTCCGCCCAGACCGGTTTCGAGAACCCAGAACTCGCAGTCGCCGCGATGAAAGTGTTCGATCGCCAAGGCAGTCGTGAGTTCAAAAAACGACGGGCCGCCGATCGGTTCGTCCGCCATGGCGTCGACGATCGGTTTGACCGCATTGATCAGGTCGACCATTTGGTCTTCCGATGCGGGCTCGCCGTCGACTCGAAATCGTTCTTCAAGCCGAACCAGGTGCGGTGACGTGTACAGGCCGGTGCGAAAACCGCCGGCCGATAACATCGCGGCGGTCATGGTCGCGACGGAACCCTTGCCCTTCGTTCCCGCGATATGGACCACTCGGGGGCGGGCTTGGGCTTGCGTGTTTGTGGCCCCGACAAACGGCGTTTCGCCCGCCGGTCGACCGCCCCATGCGAGGCGGTTGCCGTGTCCCAAACGTCGAACCAGTTCGCACATCCGGTCGAGGGTGAATCGGTAGTTGGCTCCTAATTTTCCGAGCCGCTCGTAGTCGATCCGGTCGTAGAGCCATTGGGTCGCCTCGAGGTAGGCGGCCGATTGAGTTTGCGGCATCAACTTAGGTCACGTCGGGAAACAAAACTGGTGGTCGAACCAAAGACGAAAAACTGGGGAGCAGGTCGATCAGATGCCTGATTGTAGCATTTGCGATCGAAATCCGAACGTGGTGGCATAAAATGGCGAACCGTCTGTGGGGTCCGCCCGTAGCGATCGGACTCCTGTCTTTTCAGAACTCCTTCCCCATCTCGTCGGAATCATTGCTTCGTGGATACCGATACCAGCAACGCAGTCGTTGATAAGCCCCAAGATGCCGCCCCGACGGTCCCGACTGCGTCGGATCAGGTGGTCATCGAGACCCGGAACTTAAGTAAAATTTACCGCGATTTCTGGGGTCGAAAGAAAGTTCACGCCCTGAAATCGCTCGACGTCGAAGTCAAGAAAGGCGAGATCTTCGGCCTGCTCGGCCCTAACGGTAGCGGCAAGTCGACCACGATCAAATTGATTCTCGGTCTGCTGTTCCCCACCAGCGGCCGGGTTTTGGTTTTTGATCAAGACGCCGCCGAAACTCGCAAGAACGAACGGATCGGCTATCTTCCGGAGGAATCTTACCTCTACAAGTTCTTAACCGCCGAAGAAACGCTCGACTTTTACGGGCGGCTCTTCGATTTGTCGGGCTCCGAACGCCGTGACCGGGTTCAACGACTGATCGACTTGGTCGGTCTGCAAGGTGCCAAGCATCGCCAGTTGAAAGAATACTCCAAAGGGATGACCCGCCGGGTGGGTCTGGCCCAAGCGTTGATCAATGATCCCGATTTGATCCTATTGGATGAACCGACGACGGGCTTGGACCCGATCGGTTCGCGTGAAATGAAGGACTTGATCCTCGGCCTGCGAGACCAAGGCAAGACGGTTCTGCTGTGCAGTCACCAGCTTGCCGACGTCCAAGACGTTTGCGACCGGGTCGCGATTTTGCATCAAGGCGAACTGAAGGAACTCGGCCGCGTTTCGGACCTGCTTAAGGTTCAGGACGTGACGGAAGTCCATGCCACCGGTTTGAGTGATGCAGCCAAGACGGAGATCGCCGAAGTGATCGCTCGACATGGTGGTCATTTGCAATCGATCGACAACCCGACCGCGACGATGGAAGACCTCTTCCTGAACATTGTTCGCGAAAGCGAGGCTCGTCCGGGTGCCCGTCGCGTTTCGCAGTCAGCCACCGGTTCGGGGTCACTCGACGCGAGCAATAGCGGCAACGGCGGAGGCCAAGAATGAATTTGCAACCGGATGATTTCTGGTCCTTTTATGAATGGTTCTTCCGCCCCGGAGCGTTCCTCGAATCCGCAGCACTGAAGGGAATCGTTCTGGCCATCTTGGCCATCGTATTGGGTTTGGTCGGCGGGTACGTGGTCTCGTCCTCTCGTTACGGTTCGGGCGAAGGCTTCTTTGCAGTGGCTCGCGCGGTTCGTGACTTATTTCGTTTTGATCTACCCGGCACGCGTCTCCGCAGGATTTTTGCCCTGGCGAAACTGGCGTTCAAAGAAGCACTGCGTCGGCGCGTGCTGTATGTGGTTGGCTTGTTCGTTGTCGTGCTGCTGTTGGCGGGTTGGTATTTGAACCCGCAAAGCGATGATCCGGCGAGGCTCTACGTCAGCTTTGTGTTGACCGCGACAAACTATCTGGTGCTCGCATTGGCGTTGTTCATCAGCGCGTTCTCGTTGCCCGAGGATATCAAGAACCGCACGATGTACACCATCGTGACGAAGCCCGTTCGCGCGACCGAGATCGTCTTGGGGCGGATGATCGGCTTTGTCGGCGTCGGCACGATGATCTTGGTACCGATGGGATTGCTCAGTTATGTGTTCGTCGTGCGCGGCTTGGATCATACTCACAACAATGTCGCGGATGTCCGTGAGATTCCCCGAGGCGGATTCGAAGGTGAAACGGACTACACACAATTTCACTCGCACACGTTCACGTTGGACGAAAATGGTGAAGGCTTAACGAACATTGTTCGTGGACACCGGCACGTGGTGATCCGAGACGAAGATGGCAGTTTTCGAATCGGATCGCCGCAGGGGGCCCTGCGGGCTCGCGTTCCGTCCTACGGTGACTTGGTCTTTCGTGACCGCAGCGGGAACCTCCAAGAGGAAGGCATCGACGTGGGCAACGAACGATTGGCCGGTGGCTACGGCAGTGCCGGGATCGCCCGCCTGATCGGTGTGACCCGTGGCACGCGAAAAGTCGAACACGGCTACGTCGAAGGCGGAACGTTGGGAACGGCGGAGTTTACGTTCCCCAACGTCACTCCGACACGCTATCCCGACGGCATTCCGATCGATTTGTCCCTGCGTGCGTATCGCTCTTACAAAGGCGACATCGAAACCGGGATCCGTGGTTCGATCACGATGAAGCATCCCGACAAGCCGATCGAAAGCAACCCGGTCGCGTTCATCGTCGATGAATATGAAGTCGATGAAAAAACATTGCCTTTAGAAATCGAAGGCACCGACGGGAACGAAACCCGGATGTTGAACGTATTTGAAGATCTAGTCGATGATCAAGGGCGAATGACCGTGATCGTGCGATGCCTTGATCGTGCGCAGTATCTCGGTGTGACGCCCGCAAGTGTTTACTTGCGACCGGCCGACAATGCGTTCGGATGGAATCTGGCCAAGGCTTACATTTCGATCTGGCTGCAAATGACGATGATCATTGCGTTCGGTGTCATGTTCAGTACTTTCCTGACCGGGCCGGTTGCGATGATCGCGACGTTCGTTTGTGTGTTGCTCGGATTTTCGGCCGAACAAGTTTATGATACGCGGCACTATATTGATGAAGGCATCGCCCGCGGTGGCGGACCGATCGAGTCGATGGTGCGTTTGCTCAAGCAGGACGCCATGACGACCCAGTTGGACGTCGACACCGTAGCTGCCAAGGTTATTCAAACGACCGATGCGGGAATCGTTTACACGCTCGACGCGATCGCGACGGCGCTTCCGAACCTTCCCAAGATGGTTGGTACGGCCGAGTTTGCCGCATCCGGGTTTGATATTTTTGGTGCGATCCTCGCACGTCACGCGATGGCAACGTTTGGTTACGTCCTGCTCGCCTTTATTGTCAGTTACTTCATTTTGAAAGCTCGAGAGATCGCGGCATGAATCGCACGACTCAACTTCGTCGAAAACTTACCTATCTGCTTGTCCTGGTTGTGATGTTGATCCCGCTTTACTTGCTCGGTCAACCGGCCGGCGGAGGCGGCGACGGCGGCGGTCGGTTGGCTCAGATGCGCGATGCGTATGACATCGCTGAAAGCGATCTGGGCGAAATCAGCCCCGCCAGCGAAACGATGAAACTCGCTTCCCTCGGGATGCGGGGTGTCGCCGCTTCGTTGTTGTGGAAAAAATCGCATGACTATCGGGTTACGCACGAATGGGATCGCCTCAAAGCGACCCTCAACAACATCGCGCTGTTGCAACCGCACTTCGATAAGGTTTGGGAGTTTCAAGCGCACAATTTGGCATACAACGTATCGACCGAATTCGATGATTACCGTCAACGCTACGAGATGGTGCGTGAAGGCACCGAGTTCCTGACCAAGGGCGTCAAGCAAAATCGAAAAGCCCCACGTTTGATCTGGTACACCGGTTGGTTCTACGGTCAAAAGCTAGGCATGTCGGACGAGAAACGTCAGTTCCGTCGTCTATTCGCCGATGACGATGTCCTTCACGAGCAATTGCTGACGCAGGGGATTGCCGTCGACAGCCCCGAGGCTCGCGGACCGCTCGGAAAGCCGGACAACTGGTTGGTGGGTCGTTTGTGGCTCAATTCCGGATACGACTTGGTCGACACGGGAATCAAGATCCGACGACAAACACCGATCAACTTTTATGAGACCGGACCGAAGTGGCGAATCAAACACGCCGAAGCAATCGAAAGCGAAGGCGTACTTGACGATCGGGCTCAGAACGCGTGGCAGATGGCCTCACAAGACTGGCGAGGCTTGGGCAATCGCTCGATCCCCACCACGGCATCTTTCACGATTAAGTTGGGCCAACTCGACGAGTTAGGCCGACAACGGGCCGAGAAGATTGCCGAAGTTCGCGACGCCGCACCTGAAGCTTATGAACGTGCCGAAATCAAAATGATCGAAACGCTCGATCCGACCCTTCAGGATGCGTTGCTGACACCCGAAGAAGACCGCACCAAACTGCAACAATCGATCGTCAAGAATCAAAGCGAAGCGATGGTTCCCAATATGGACATGATCGCCAGCGAAGCGAAAGCTGGTGAACGATTGAAGGTCTTGCAACTGATCGATGAAATCAAAGACCTTGATGAACGGATTCTGAAGACCAGCGGCTATCGCAAGCAGATTAACTTCGAGTATTGGGATACGCTCGCGTTGGCCGAGCAAGAAGAACGTACCGTTCGAGCACGACGATTGACCTACGAAGCGGAAAAGGCCAACGCCGACGCGGAATTGGATAAGGCCATCAAGCTGTACGAAGAATCGTTTGCCGTGTGGGCCGAGATTTTTGATGACTATCCGATCCTCGTGATCGACGACAGTGCGCAGGATCTGTTCGATTCGATTCGCCGTTACAAGATCGCCACCGATTCGGATGAAATCGCCGAAGACTTCCCTCTGAAAACATTTGTCGAACTGATGGGGCAATACGGCGATGTCGATCCCCAGATGTACGAGGAAGTCCGCAAGACTCAGCAAGAAAAGCTGGAAGCTCGCAAGCGTGAATTGGCCGAAGAAGAAAAACGTCGCGAGGCCGAGGCGATGAAACAAGAGCCCAAAAAAGAAGAACCCAGTAAGGACGAAACCAAGGCGGAAAAGCCGGACAGCCCGGTCGCTCCCGAAAGCACGGTCGCTGAGGAAAAGTCTAAATCCGACGACATGAAGTCGGACGAGAGCAAGTCGGACGAGTCGAAGATGGAAGAAGAGAAGGCTGTTCAAGAAGACAAGCCTGAAGAATCCAAGCCTAAAGAAGACGCAGGCAAAGAGGACGCAGCCAAAGAAGAAAAGGCTAAAGAAGATAGCGCCGAAGAAGCCAAGTCGAAAGACGACAAAACTAAAGACATCAAGGCTGAAGAACAGAAACCTTCTGACAAGAAACCAGCCGAAGAGAAAGCCGACGCTTCCGATCCTGACAGTGCGAAGGCTAAAGAAGTCGTCGAAGAGGTCTCAAACGAGAATTAGGAGCAAATCCGAGACGTTGGAATTCAACGTCAAGTTCAATCTTTTCATCGCCCAACGCTAACGGCGTGTTGATTTAATCTGCATCGTAACCCGAAGCGTGAGCGAGGGATCATTGATATGGACTCATCCCTCGCTCACGCGTTTTGAAGTTGCGCTTTTTTCGTAACCCGCTGCGTAAGTGAGGGATAATTGATATTGACTCATCCCTCGCTTACGCGTCGGGTTACGATGAATACATCAGCCCGCGAACGCGGTACGGCTAATGAAATCAACAGCCCGATTGCTACCAAGGCACCGTCGATAGGTCGCAACGATCATCCGTTCGCAGACATCACCCGACGTGCTTGGTTAGCCCTTCTGAATCGAGCCACTGTGAGATGGCCGTGATGTGATGTGGCCCCGTTCCACAACATCCACCGACGATCGTCGCGCCGCGGTCGATCCACTTTTGGGCGTAACTTAAATAGTTTGCCGCGGCCTCGAACGGTTTGGATTGGTTGTCGGCCGACCAGCCCATCTTTTCGTCGGCGCGTCCCGCGTTGGCGTAGGCCCCGACGGGTACACCCAGTGATGCGTCGGTAAGTGCATCGACGTATCGAAGAGTGGCCGATGCGGGTGTGCAATTGACCAAGACCGCCGAAACGCCTGCGGCAACACAACGCTTAGCGATTCTTCGCATTTCGATCGGAGACAGGAGATCTGCATCGGGCCCCGCCGTGAGCGCTATCCACACGGGGCAGCCTGTCGTCATCGCCGCCTCGACCGCCGTGATCGCTTCGACGCCGTGGGGAAACGTTTCACAGAGAATGATGTCGCAACCCGCCTGAGCGAGCTGGCCGGCCATTTCGAGGTGTTCTTCGTACGACGCCTTTCCCGGTGACCGATCCGGTCGATAGCAATCTTCCAAGGGAGCCAAGCTACCGGCGACCTGATGCGATGGACCAACCGAATGGCGAGCGATTTGGACGGCGCGATTGGTCCATTCTCGCCACGTGGGTCCCACAGTGCGGCGACGGGTGCGAAAGGTATTGGCGGTGTGGACGACCGCACCAGCGGAAGCGTAATCCTGGTGGATGTTCGCTAGGATCCCAGGTGCATCATCGATCGCCGAGGCCGACCAAAACGGCAGCGGTGTGGGTACACCCCGAGCGTCGAGTTCCGTCCCGATCGGACCGTCTAGAAGAGTGACATTCATGAGCTTGAAGTTGGGTGAGTGGGCTACATTGAGCTAGGTTGGCGGATTAAGATTGATTCGTTCTGTGTTCCGCTTCCCCTGTATTTGATGTAGACAATATGAGATCGATGAATTTTCTGACGCTGTTCGCTTTGGTTTTGGCTGTTACGGCCGCGTGGGCGGAATCCCCTGCGTCGGCTGGTCCGGACTCCGAAGCCGGATTCCAAACACTTTTCAACGGCGAGAACCTGAACGGATGGGACGGTGATCCGCGTTTATGGTCGGTCCGTGACGGTGTCATTCACGGCGAAACAACCGCCGAAAACGCCGCCAAAGGGAACACGTTTTTGATTTGGCAAGACGGGACTACGAAAGACTTCGAACTGCGTCTGTCGTTCCGCTGTAACGCGAGCAACAACTCCGGCATCCAGTACCGCTCCCAGCACATCACCAACAAATCCGCTCGCAATGATTGGGTCGTTCAAGGATACCAACATGAAATCCGCAACGAAGTCGGCTTTCCAAACATCAGCGGTTTCATCTACGGCGAAGGGTTAGGTCGCGGACGCATTTGCATGGTCGGCGAAAAGGCGGTTCAAAAAGGCGACAAGAAAGAAGTCCTCGAAACGTTGATCACGCCGGAAGAATTCAAAGAGTTGTTTCATTTAGACGACTGGAATAATGTCATCATCGTGTGCAAGGGTCGCAACGTCCAACACTATCTCAACGATCGGTTGATCCTTGATTTCACCGATTCGGAAGACAAGGCGTTGCTCGATGGCGTGCTTGCGTTGCAACTTCATGCGGGCAAACCAATGTGGGCCGAGTACAAGAACATCCGCATCAAATCGCTTGAGTAACCCGCCAACGATCGCGTATCGAACTTAGTTACGGATCGTGAGTGGACCATTGAAGTTCCTTGGCCCGACCTACCCGACCTGGCCTTTCGCCGGGTCGGGTGCGTGATGGTCTTACGCCATTCGGCTACGTTCGAACGACAAGTCATCCCTGGACTGCTCGCTAATAAGCGTGCGGCCGATGAGGTCCGCGTGTGGAGCGTTGGTTGCGCGACCGGCTAAGAAGCGTACTCATTAGCAATCCTGTTTCTCGAAGCGATCTCTGGCATTGAGTCGCCGCCGAAGGTGCAAGTGTTCGCCAGCGATCCGCACGAGCAGTCGCTCGGCCGAACTCGAGACGGATTCTATCCCGGCGACATCGCCACCGGTGTTTCGCCGCCCAGGTTGAAACGATTCTTCACCAAGGAAGACGGCGGCTATCGGAATCGCAAAGAGGTCCGAGAATTGGTCGTTTTCACGCCGCACAATCTGATGGGCGATCCGCCATTCTCGCGGCTTGATCTGGTGTCGTGTCGTAATGTGATGATTTACTTGCAACGTGATGTTCAAAAACAAATCGTCGAACTGTTTCATTACGCCCTTCGGCCGGATGGGCTTCTTGTCCTGGGCAGCGCCGAGACGATCGATGACGCCGAGCTTTTTCGCACCGAACTCAAGAAACACCGCATCTTGGTCGCTGATGATCGTCGGGACGTTCGTTTCTTGGCAACGCATTTGTTAGAGAAGTCCGGCGCGACGACCGTCACCGCCGACAATGGCCAAGAGGCGGTGGATGTTGTCAAGCATCGGACCCAATCGGGTGAACCGGTCGATGCAATCTTGATGGACATGCAAATGCCGATCATGGATGGCTATGAGGCCAGTCGTGTCTTGCGACAATCGGGGTTTGATCGCCCGATCATCGCACTGACGGCCAACGCGATGCAGGGCGACCGGCGACGCTGTTTGGAAACCGGTTGCAAAGACTATCTGACTAAACCTCTCAACGGATCGGATATGTTGCGAATGCTGCAGCGTCTGTTAGTATCGCGGGATCAATAAGTGGCATAGGCTTGCAGCCTTTCTATACCCCACAAGTCTTTATGTATTGCTCCCCTGCCAGCTCGTCTGGCAGGAAGCCGAGGTTGGCAAGCTAGACACGAGCCGCAATTCCCCCAACCTTCCGATTTTCACTTGTGCTCGCCGCTTGAAGCGGCGAGCACAAGTGAAAATCGGAAGGTTGGGAGGGCGTCGTTGTCTAGCTTGCGAACCTTATTCACCCACGAGACGAGCTCGTGGGGGTCAAAAAAGATGTGGGGTATAAAAAGGCTGGAAGCCTATGCCACTTTTGATGTTCACGGGATGCTTACCGCTCGGAGACGTCCATTTTGAGCGTATCCCGACACGAGCGATGGCGCGCCGCTTGCAACTTTGATTCTTAATCCATCATTGCGATAGGTTCGACGACCTACGTCGGACAAATTCGTCGCAGCCCGACCCGAGGGTAAACGAGGAGTCAATGTGATTCCCCGTTTACCCTTTTTTCTTTGCCTCTCCCCTTGCAGAAGGCCACCCCTTGGAAGTTCATCGTTACCCACGACAATGGTGAGCCTCGGTATTCTTCCAACTCCATTTCTTGTCGTCATATGTCGCAAAACTTCAACGGACTCCGCATCGCTTCGCTGGAGAGCCGTCGGGCCGCCGACATGGCCCGGATGATCGCAAAATTCGGTGGTGAACCCTGCGTGAGCCCATCCATGCGGGAAGTTCCGATCGAACCGAATCGCCCGGCGATTGACTTCGCCTATCGCATCATCACTGGAGAAATTCCGATCGTCGTTTTGATGACGGGGGTCGGGTTCCGATATCTACTTAAGACGACCGAGAAGCACGTCGATCAACGCCGTTTTCTGGATGCGTTGAGCGACGTGATCACCATTTGCCGTGGTCCCAAACCGGTCGCCGCGATGCGAGAAGTTGGACTGAAACCGACCCACCGCGTCCCCGAACCGAATACATGGCGAGACCTACTTAAAACGATCGACGAAGGCATCCCGGTCGCCAACCAAGTCATCGGCATTCAAGAATATGGTGTCTCGAACCACTCGCTCATCGCCGGTTTAGAAGCCCGCGGGGCGATCCCCGAAACGGTCAAGGTTTATGGATGGGAGTATCCCGAAGATACCGAACCGTTGGAAGCCAACGTCAAGGAGCTGGCCGCCGGGCGATTGGACATGCTGTTGTTCACCAGCGCCCATCAAGTCGTTAATTTGTTTCGCATGGCCGATTCGTTGAGTTTGACCGATGCGCTGCGTACCGGATTGCGGCGCACCGTCATTGCCTCGATCGGTCCGACGACCAGTGACATGCTTCGCGAGAGCGACCTGCATGTCGACATGGAACCTTCCCATCCCAAGATGGGACACTTGGTCAGCGAGGCGGCTCGTGATTCCGCCGCACTGGTCGCCGCCCGCCGGGCACAATCTTCAACCCGACATACTTTTCACATCCGCGAATCGATGACCGAGAACACCCCCATGCCCGCTGTCGACGATCATCCGTCCCAATCCAGCTTATTCATGCAAGCGTGTCGCGGTGAACCGACTTCACGTACACCGATTTGGTTGATGCGACAGGCCGGACGTTATATGCAAGAGTATCGGGACGTGCGGTCCCAACAAACGTTCTTGGAACTGTGCGCCAACCCAGGCTTATGCAGCGAAGTGATGTGCACGGCAGTCGATCGCTTGGGCGTCGATGCCGCGATCATCTTTTCGGACCTGTTGCCGTTGTTGGTCCCGATGGGATTCGATCTGGAGTTCGTCAAAGGCGATGGCCCGGTGATCCACAACCCCGTCCGTACCGCATCGGATGTCCGTCGCGTCAAAGGGCTCGACAACCCTCAAGATCTCGGGTTCGTCTACGAAACCGTCACACAAACCCGCAAGGACTTGCCCGATACGATCCCTTTGATCGGGTTTGCCGGGGCTCCGTTTACCTTGGCCAGTTACGCAATCGAAGGCGGCGGCAGCAAGCAGTACGCCGCGACGAAGGAACTCATGCGAGCCGACGACGGCGGATGGGCCGATTTGATGGATCGTCTAACCGATGCGATTGTCGTTTACCTTAACGAACAAATTAAAGCGGGCGCGCAGTGCGTTCAATTGTTCGACAGTTGGGCGGGTTGTCTTTCGGCGGCCGACTACACCCGCTTCGTTTTGCCTTGGATGCAACGCATCATCGGCGGCGTATCGCCTGGCGTGCCCTTGATCAACTTCGCAACCGGAAACCCCGAACTGTTACCGCTGCTTCGCGGTGATCGACGCACCGTCGTCGGCGTCGATTGGAGGATCGATTTGGCCTCAGCTTGGAAACGAGTCGGCCACGATATCTCGGTCCAAGGAAACTTGGACCCGACCGTGCTGTTGGCCGATAAAGCCACGATCCGAGCGGCCGCAAAAGAGGTCCTCGATCAAGCCGGTGGCCGACCGGGGCACATTTTCAACTTGGGCCACGGCGTTATGCAAACGACACCGGTCGAGCACGCCATCGAATTGGTTCGAGCCGTTCAGGAACTTTCAGTACGAGATGGACAAAACGACGCGGCGGATGAGATGGATTCATGACGACGGTGATTGAGCCGAACCTGCTCGACCGAGCGATCGTCTGTCCGTTGTGTCCCCTGATGTGCGACGACGTCGAGTTGAATCAAGACGGGCGACTGCGAGCGGAGCATTGCGAAATCGCCAATCAATTCCACTCCGGTGAAAATCGTGGTAAACCGGACTCGGTTCGTGGGAACTGGAGTCGGCGGCCGTTGCGAATCATCACGACGGGAACCGATTTGGTGCTGGCGCGTCATTTGGCCGCGTGGCACTCCCAAGGGAAAATCACACTGACGATTGAAACCGACCGCTGCGTTGCCGCGATGCTCGCAACGGTCAGCCGCGACGGAATTGTTTCGGCAACGCTTGCCGAGGTTCGCGCTCATTGCGATTCGATCGGTTTTTTCGGCGATGTCGAATCGACCTACCCGAGGATCGGCCAAAAACTCAGTCTAGAACGTTTCGAACCGGCCTCGATCAAACGCTGGTTTCGCGTCGACGCCGAAGAGCTCGCCCGCCAGTTCGTCGAATTGGCGTCCGCTTCGCCCCAACCTCTTCGCGATTCGAATTACACGGCCGTTTTGGTCGGACCCGACGCGTTCGTTGAAGGCGAAGAAGCCATCACGTCGTCAATGATTTCACGCTGGGTTCGAAAACGCAATGAGAACACAAGAACCGTCTGCGTGACGTTGGACCCCGCCGCGACACTGCGCAGCGTTTGTTTGTGGACCAATAACACGATTCCCGGATCAGAATCATTTCAGAGTGATTCAGAGCAACATTTTGACATACGTCTCGGCTCACCATTGAATCGTCAATCGAATCCTGCCGATTGGCAAATCGGGGGCGTCGATCCCGGTGCGTCACTAGCCAAAGTGTTTTCGCCGGCCTCACAGGCCGGAATCGACCATGCCTCGATGATGATTCGTGGTGACGGATCGGTTTCCCTGCCGCTGGTTAGAAAACGCGACCAAGGTCTCACGACACCCTCAGCAATGCTCGCGTCGGAACTCGATCGCCTTAAGCATTGCAAGATCGATCAGTAATGCGTTCGATCAGTGGCGGCGAACGCACGAGGCAAGCCAATCTACGGTTTAAGCTGAATCAGTGCGATGAGGTGTTGGTCGTCCTCCATATGTTGGTCATCACGTAACATCTGCCGTCCCAGACCGAACGTGGGTTCGCCCACGACATCATCGATCGCCGGAGCAATCAACAGCGTCGCTCCCGCTTGGGTGGTCCATGATAAATTCATTTCAGGGAGTTCCCAGTGTTCACGTCCGGCGTGCATGCGGACGGCCGTTTCGCTGCTGACGAATTGTTGGCGGACCGCGCCGTGGTGAATTTCCGGCCGGATATCGAGCGTCGCCTGCCCCTCGCGTGGCCCAAGTCGTGCCGTCAACGCCAAAACCAATTGTGGCGATTGGAATCGTTGGCCGATCAGCCCCGTCGATCGCTTCAACAACACCGTTTGTTCACCCTCGATCGGAGGCGACATCGGCAGCTCGTGCCGATGAGCCGGCCGCAACGGAACGATCTCACGTCCGTCGGCTTGCTTGCCGAGCACTTCCGCAACGGCCAACAGCGCGTTGATCGGATCCTCGGCGACGTCGGAGTTGCCGCCCTGTTTTCCTTGATGCGATCCAGCGATTTGTTTTTGAAGTAGTTCCTGACCGGCGATCGTTAACAGACCGATTCGCAACCCGTTGTCCAACCACGCTTTGCGAACCTCTGATGGAAAGGCCGTCTCGTCGATTTGGTTCCAAGTGCGTTGATCGAGTGTTTCGGCCGAGACGTGGCGAAACTCAACCGATAGCGAGATCGCGTCTCGAGAGCGATGCGATAAGGTGGTCGACGTATGCTGAACCTTGGAGGGTCCGTCGGGCACCGGCTGTTCCCAAACCGCAGCCTGCCAAACCGAGCAGGCCGGAAAAAGAGACATCGCCAGCCACGCTAGGGACCAACGTGCGAGCGGTTTGGCCGATCTCGTGAATTTCGAAAATGTCATCGCAATGAGTCGTGTTTCGAGATTCCGGATCTAAGAAAGCCGCCGCCGTTTTCCGTATACGAACTTCCGGCCCGGAGTGTCAACGTCCAGCGGCGATTAACGCCAAGAATTGACGGCAAAAATCAGGCAAATCGTCCGGACGACGGCTCGAGACGTGATGTCGATCGACGACCACCGCGGCGTCCTCGAAAATCGCACCGGCATTGACCAAATCGTCCTTGATGCCCGGCGACCCGGTCACCCGGACGCCTCGGTAAACGCCCGCTGAAATCGGTATCCAGCCGCCGTGGCAGATCGCCGCGATCGGCTTTTGCGAAGCATCAAATTCACGCACCAAACGCAACACGTCGGGATCACGACGCAATTTGTCCGGCATGAAACCGCCGGGAACCAACAATGCGTCGAAATCGGATTCCCGCATGTCCGCGATGGCGGTATCGCTGATACAGGGGTATCCCAGCTTTCCGCTGTACGTTTGGCCCGCAGCGGGGCCCGCGACCACCACTTCAGCCCCCGCTTCGATGAGCCGTAGTTTCGGATACCACAGCTCCAAATCCTCATAAATGTCACCGACGAAGGCCAAAATGCGTTTGTTCGAGAGTGTGACGGGCGAAACATGTGCGGAATTTGGAAGATTTGAAAGAGTGGTCATCGTGCGACTTTTGTGGGAACAGTTAAACTATCTGAGAACATCCAGACCGATCCTTGGTTTGGAGAATGTAGTCGATCGTTGCAAGACTTTGGACCGCCCCCTTCCCCTGACCTCCCAAAGACCGCCGTGGACGCCCTGGCTCGCCCCAAAGATGACCTGTTTGATAACTCGACGATGACTTTCGGCGAGCACCTCGAAGAACTTCGGGGGGCGCTCGTTAAAGCGATCTTGTGGCTGATCGTTGGTTTAGGATTCGGGTTGATGGTCGCCAATCACGTCGTCCGCTACATCCAAACTCCGCTCAGGGAGGCCATCGTCGAGTACAACGCCCAGCGTGACATGGCCATGATGGGACTGTCGGATAAAGAAAAATTTCCCGACGAAGAGAAACTCGAGTCGCTCTACGAGTTCATGCTACAAAATTCGCTAGTCGCGGAATTGGTGTACGCGCTGCCGGCCTCCAATGTCTCGCTGGCGGACCTACAAGCCGAAACGGAATTAGCCGGCGGTGTAGACAGCGGCGTAGACGGCGGTGTTGTTGCGGGGGCGAACGATATCGTGTCCCCTAAAGTTGTCCCTCCGCCGCATCGGGTATTGACCTCTGAATTGGTCGCTGCCCTTGGTGAAGTCCCCGATCCTTCGTCGATGATACCAACGATTCAATTTCGTCGGAGCGAGCGTGGCGTGAGTTCGTTGAAGGTCGAAGAGACGTTCATGATTTGGGTGAAGGCCGGATTGATCGTCGGCGCGGTCTTGGCATCACCGATGATCTTCTATCATTTGTGGAGTTTCGTGGCGGCCGGATTGCACGCGCACGAGCGACGATACGTTTACATCTATTTACCTTTTAGTGTCTTGTTGTTTGTATCGGGTGTGGTGTTGGCGTTTTTCTTGGTACTGCATTACGTGCTAAATTTCTTGCTGGCTTTCAACGCGAGCATGGACGTGGCGGTCGAGCCGCGGTTGTCCTACTACGTGAACTTTGTCTTGATGTTGCCACTCGGATTCGGCGTCGCGTTTCAGTTGCCACTGGTGATGTTGTTCTTGCAACGGATCGGTTTGATCGAAACCGAAAATTACATCAGCAGTTGGCGGGTCGCGGTGTTGGTGATCTTCATCATTTCGATGGTCGTCACGCCCGCGGACGTGACCAGCATGATCGCTTTGGCGATTCCATTGTTGATCCTGTATTTCCTTGGGATTTGCATGTGCATGTACATGCCCCGAGGCCGTGGTTTAGGCCAAGGGGCTTATGACCCGGCGTGATGATAGGCCACATCTTTTTTGACCCCCACGAGCTCATCTCGTGGGTGAACATGTGCCTAGCTTGCCAACCTCGGCTTCCTGCCAGACGAGCTGGCAGGGGAGCCTGCGGTTCATCGATTTCCCAAGCCGGAGAACCAGCGTCGCCCGACGAGCGATGCGGGAGTTAACCAATACCCGAAGCCGTGACGCCTGTGATCGGATATCATCGACGAATTCAATTGTCTGATCCGCTTACGACCATCCTGCCATGATTTCGACGCTAGCATCGTCCGGGCTCGCTCAATCCAACTCACCATTAGCGGGCACCGACGAATCGGGGCTTTGGGCAAGCGGCCCGTGGTTGGTCTTGCTGGTTTTGAGCCTGCCGTTGATCATCGCGGCGTTTCGCACGCGAACATTTCCGACTGTCTCATGGATCTGGCTGCTCGGTGTTTCGTTAGTCCTTTCCGTACTCACTATTTTTTCACCTGCTTGGCTGGTCCTATTGGCGCTGGTCGATGGGTTGATTTTCATCGCGACCTCGATCGACTTTCTGTTGCTCTGGATCGGCACCGGCGGATCGAAACACACGGGGATCGAAGTCATCCGAGAGGTGCCTCGGACTGGTTCCTTGCGGGTTCCGATCGAGAGCAACCTGACCGTTCGCAATCAGACGAGTATGCGATTGATCGGCGAGTTTCGCGACGACCTGCCAGAGCACTTCACCTCTGCCCCCGAAACCCATCCACTCGATCTCGCTGCCGGAATGGAAACCCGCGCCGTCAGTCATTTAACGCCCCATCGACGCGGTGCGTTTGATCTCGAACACGCTTATCTGAAAGTCACCAGCCCGCTGCGGTTGTGGCAACGTCAGATCACGATCGACGTTCCTAATCGCTTGAACGTTTACCCGGACATGAAACAGCTATCCGACTACGCTCTGCTCGCGCGTACCGATCGACTCAGCTTGATCGGCGTTCGGCGAACCCGACGTGTCGGCCAAGACAGTGATTTCGAGAGGCTGCGTGACTACACCCGTGACGATAATTACCGGCACATCGATTGGCGCAGCACGGCAAGACGAAACAAACTAACGGTGCGGCAATTTCAAAGCGATCAAAGCCAGCGGTTGATCTTCATGCTCGATTGTGGACGGATGATGACCAACCAGCGCGACGGATATTCGCTTTTAGATCACGCGTTGAACGCCTCGTTGATGATGGCTTACGTGGCGCTCAAGCAAGGCGACGCGGTGGGCATGATTTGTTTTAGCGATCACATTCACGCTTACATCCCGCCCCGCGGCGGCGCTAGCCAAATGAATCGTTTGTTGCAGGCCGGTTTCGATCAGTTTCCTCGCATGGTCGAATCGCGATACGACTTAGCGTTCTTGCATTTGAGTCACGCGTGCAAACGTCGGTCGTTGGTGACGTTGATTACCAACGTGATCGATGAGGTCAATGCGGAGGTCGTAGTCGACTACCTTTCCAATTTGAGTGGAACGCATTTGCCGCTGGCCGTCTTGTTGCGTGATCGCGAAATGTTCGACGCTGCGGACGCTCCGATGCTGGCGTCGATGGCGGAGTCACCGACGGCGAGCGGAAACACCATCGGTGGTTCGCCGACCAACGTGATCGACGACTTCACGCTCTACCGAGCCGCGGCCGCCGCCGACATTTTGGTTTGGCGAGAAGAGGTTCTCGCCGGTCTTCGCCATCGCGGCGTGCTGTGCGTCGATGCGTTCCCTGACGAACTGACGGCCCCGTTGGTCAATCAGTATTTGGAAGTGAAGGCGAAACATTTGCTTTGAGCATGGTCGCCTTGGGCTAATGTGGGCTGTCAAAACGTTGCTATTGACACGAGCTTTCCAGGATTTGTTTTTGTTCCGCATGCCGGCTAGGCTCCTACCTCTAACGAATGTCGGGGCAGTCTTTCAGGGCCAAAGGCCCGGCAGTTTACCTAGCCCAGCCCGCAGGGGCTGGGTTGAATGTGCGAGCGATCCATGCAGGGCCGAAGGTCCGGCCGTTTGCTAGCGGGCTGTTGATTCAGGCCTCATCGAGGCCCCAAGCGTGAGTTTTGAAGTTGCACCTTTGCCTGTGGCATTGGTTTTTCGTAACCCGAAGCGTAAGCGAGGGATGAGTCAATATCAATTATCCCTCGCTGACGCAGCGGGTTACGATTAAATCGTAAATAAGTGGCAGTGAATGCTCACACGAAGCTAACACCCGTCGACTATTAAGATGAAATCCGTCCTCACGAACGATCCATTTCTCGCGTGTACACGGCGAGGCTGGTTTCGAACGTCGACCGACTGATTTGATATTGTGGGTCGGTGTCGGTGAACTGGTTGCAATGTTCCGAGACGACTCGGTACAGGAACCGGAACAAGTGTCGTGGCACGCGGAGCGATTCGAACGCGGCCAGCATCTTGTCGTACGAGACGTCGTCTTCGAATAGATCCTTCGGTTGCGGCGTTCGGCCTTCAGCGGCGCATGCCATCATTCGTGACCGCGTGACGTCGTAGAGCGATTCGCCGGTCCACTGGAACGAGGGGATCACGTTTTGCTTGTCCAATCGTGCTCGTTCGTGAAATTCTCGAGTCTCCCGTTCGGTATCGCGATGAAGTTCCTCGGGTAGCATCATCTTGAATCCGAGGCCGGGATGCTTGAGTAGTTTGTTATCGAGCATCGGCCACACGAACCGCCGCATTAACTCCGGTTTACCACCGGTCATGTGTGGTTCATCGACACGGTCCATCAAGACGATCATTCCGCCGAAGCCGAGTTGCGCGAGTAGCCCTTGGAACTTTCGCAACAATTCATATCGATCATCGGTTCGGTCGTATCGTGGGACGGGTTGGCTTTCGAGTTCCTTGGCGGGAAACTGCAACAAGACTTTTCGTACCGCTCCGGTTTCTCGCTTACCGACTCGCATGTGACGGTGGATGCCCATCGCCGCGAGTTGGCACTTCGTCCATCGAATCAAATAAGGCAGCTTTCCAAGAAATGCCAAGATCGGAATCAACCACAGTAGATTCCACGTCCGCACGCCTTCTTCGTCGGCGGAGTTGTAAAACATCCATCCGATCACGACGACGACCAAGACCGTCCAAATGGACGCAAACCAAAAGTCAATCGACGCGGTCCAGTTCTGAAAGTGCAGCCGCTTACGCAGTTGTTCGAATCGTCCGGTGAACGTCGATGTGGTGGATTGATCATAACAGGCCGCGAGCAACAGCAAATCTCGGGCGTCATTGCGGTCAAGCTTGTCGATCCGAGACGGATCGATTTGGTTGCCGTCGACGCGCGTCTTGCGGCCCGCCGCCGGATCGGCAAGAACCTGATCGACCAGTTCGGTCACACCGAGACACAGGATCGCGTCCATGTGATCCCATAATCGCCACGCATCGAGTGCCTTTTCAGGCTTCCGCGCCGCTCGTTTGCCCAATCGTTCGCAAAAATGATCCAGAAACGGATTGAAGTCGTCGTAACGAATGATGTAAACACGATCTTCAGGGTTCTGTTCATTGAACTGAATCAGATGCTGATCGACTTGCAATCGCATCGCCGTTTTGCCGGATCCTTTGGGACCAAAAATGATCGCCGTCGCCGGTTCGGTCGGGTCACCATAAACCTTGTCCCAAGCGGGATGGTAGGCGTTGCGAATGCAGTGTTGCTTGAACACCGGATCAGTCTGCGCGTCTTCCTCGGCAAAGGGATTGCGAATGATGCCGTGATGTTCCAAGAACGATTGAGTGTTCACGTGAGATATCCTAAATGGCCCGGCCGGACTCTGGCCGCCTATCCGAAGAGGGGTCTGACCCTCTCCGGCGAGGCCATCAACGCAATGGGAATCGACTCGCCTCCGAAAGGGTCAGACCCCTTTTCGGATAGACGCTCAAAACCGATCTACTTGCCGGCCGAATGAACCATTTTCTTAAACGCGGCTTCATGAGCCTCGATCACGGCGGCGGGGCCGATCATCTTGACGAAGTATTGCCGACCGTTGGAATCGACCAGGATCGAACCCAACATCGCGTAGTCCGGACGTTTCACTTTCTTGCCACCCGAAAACGGTCCGCCGCCCATGGTTTCGGTGTACTCACCGGTGACCTTGACGGTATGAACTTTCAATTTGCCACTCTCGACAACCTCGGTTTCTCCGATTTTCTTGTCGCTGCCACCGAATTGGCCTTTCCAACGATCGATATTGGCTTCGACACCGCCACCGGCTCGCATCATCGTCACGCGGGCCATCGGAGCGTCGTCGCCTTCGCCAGCGGTCGCGGAGAATTCGTGTTCGATGATTCGGCTTTGAGCTTCTGATTTCTTGAATTGAGCGGGAACGACGAGCTTGCCTTCGCCGAAAACGTCGATTTCAGCGGTGGATTCGGCGACGGCTTGATCGGACCACACGCGACTTGGCGAAACCGCCACGGACAACAAAAAAGCAAAGGCAACGATAGCGGTAGCTTGGAACTTCATGGCAAAAACCTCGCGGAAGGTGGAAGTCTCGTAGACTGGGGGAAATTTCCTACAGGATAGTCTTTCCAGTCCGTCAAGTTCAGGGGCCTGCTCTTGCGTTCAGTTCACGTCGTGATCGTCCACCTGCGGCGTCGCTTGGTCGTCGATCAACATCCGCACCGCGGGAGTGTCCAAATCGTCGTATTGGCCCGCTCGGATACACACGATGCACGCCCACATTCCGCCACCGCCGAGTAGCAACGCGATCGGCAATGCGATGAACAGAACGCTCACGATTCGGTCCCCAATTTTTCTTCAGAGCGAGAATGATTGTCTTCGGCAGAAGGATAGGTCGGCCAAGCTAACGTCAACGCCAACACACTGACGCTGCTGATCGGCATCAAGACGGCCGCGATCAAGGGACTGATCTTGCCCATCATCGCCAATCCGACGGCGACCAAATTATACGTCAAGGAAACCGCAAAAGCCGTCCGGATCAACCAATCGGTGCGCCCCGCCGAATGAATCATCTGATCGACCTGTTCGATCTCGCCACTGGCGATGAACACCGGCGCCGCCTGCAAGCTAACCTCCGCGCCACCGCGGACCGCCACGCCCACGTCGGCGGCGGCGAGCGCGGCCGCGTCGTTGGCACCGTCGCCGACCATCACGGTCGTCGCCGCCCGGCGGTTCGCTCGACAGCGTCGAACGGTCGCGAGCTTTTCTTCCGGACTCATCCCGCCTCGTGCCGATCCGGAGTCGATCCCAACTTGCGCCGCGACATGATTGACGATCGTAGGATGGTCGCCCGACAAAATGCCGACCTTCCAACCTCGTCGCTTGAGGTTCGCGATCGTGCTTGCCACTCCTGGCCGCAACGGATCGGAGATCGCCAACACCGCTTCGACCACTCCACCAACGGCGACCAAGATCGGACTTGCCATGTCGTTGGCGCATTGCTCGACGACCGCGAGCACTTCGCCCCCAATGTCGATCCCATGTTCGCGGACGAACGACTCGTTTCCGACAAAGACCTTCACGCCGCCGACACGTCCGATCACACCGGTTCGTTGGACTTCGACCAAGCTTCCCTCAGGAGTAATCAAACCATGTCGGCCGGCAAACCGCCGGATCGCTTCGGCGACCGGATGCTGACAATCCTGTTCGACCGCCGCCGCCATGGCGACCGCCGTGATGTCACCCCAAACCAACTCCGCATCAGGGCGGCCGGTTGTTAAAGTGCCGGTCTTGTCAAACCAAATCTGACCGCCTCGGGCGAGCAGTTGCAACGTGCTGCCGTCGCGGATCAAGACCTTGTGCTTCGCGGCTCGACCGAGTGACACGGCGATCGCCAAAGGAGTGGCCAATGCCAACGCACAGGGACAGGCGACGATCAACAACGACGTCGCATGCGAAGCCGCGATCGACCATCCCACCGGCAACCACCACGCGAACGCTCCGACGGCGAGCAACGATACCACGACCACAAACACACCCCCCACCGAATCGGCGAATTGAACGATCGGCGTTTTCTCGCTGGTGGCTTCTTCGACCGATTGCATCACCTTGCCGATGCGGCTGTCACGTCCGGTCGCTTCGACTCGAACGTCGATCACCCGTTGCAAGTTCAACGTGCCCGCCGAGACCGCATCGCCGGGCTGCACGCCCACCGGCAAACTCTCGCCGGTCAACAGTGATCGGTCGATCATCGATTCGCCACGAACGATCTCACCGTCGGCGGGAATGTTTTCGTTCGCGCCGACGCGGATGACATCACCGATTAGCAAGGCGTCGACGAGAACCGAATCCGTGCCGTCGTTTTCGTTCACCCGACTGGCGTGACGCGGCGTGATTCGCAATAGCAGATCGACCGCCTTGGCCGCCCGGTGTTGTTGATGGAATTGAATCCAACGCCCGATCAGCAACAAGAACACGAGCACCGCGAGTGAATCAAAATACAAATGCCCGTAACCGGTGATCGCATTAACGGTGCCGACCAACGTCCCGACCGCCAACCCGAGGGCCACGGGCAAGTCCATGTGCGGGACACGGTTGCGAAGCGACGCCCAAGCCCCCACGAAAAACGTTCGCCCGGGTAGCATCACCGCCGCCACCCCGAGTGCCGTTCCGATCATCCGCAAAAAGAAACGATGATCGGCGGCGACCCCGTAGGCTTCGCCGGCGTACAAGGCGACGGCGATCCACATCGCGTTGGCGGCAAAGAAACCGGCGATCGCGATCTGAATCAAATGCCGCCGACTCTCGTTTTGAAAATGCTCGTCGCGCTGTTTGGACACGGGCGCGAGTTCGTAACCGAGTCGGTCGAGCAAACCGGCGATCCGGCTAAGCTTGGTCTTTTCAGGATCGAACACGACCCTCAACGTATGGTCGCTCATCTTGACACGGGCGACGTTCCAACCCGGCGTCCGCATCGCGGCGTTCTCGATCAACCAAGCGCACGCGGCACAGTGCAATCCATGAACGGCCAGCTCCGCACACATCAACCCGTCCGCTTGCACCACCGGCGTCGACGGGCCTAGAAAATCGTCGCTATCGAATACATCGTACCGGCCGCCACCGTCTCGGACACGAGTCGCCGGTCCAGACGCGAGCTGATCACGCAGACCATAAAACCCTTCCAGCCCCCAGCCGTGGATCAACTCGTACGCACCACGACAACCGTTGCAGCAAAAGACCTCTTCGGCCGCTTGATCTGCTGTGCTGTCGGTGGGCTCGTTGCAATGAATGCAAGGCCGAACGACACGATGTGATCGATCCGAAGGTAGGCGATCGGTAGGAACGCGATCGGATACTGTATTGCCCCGTGTCACTGCTCTAACGCCTCCGCAGCAATCAAACTGGACTGCGGCTCCGCGTCGGTTTTGTCGCTGATTTCTTGATGAGCCTCTCGACCGGCTTCCGCTTCGATGCGAGCGGCACAGCACGGTAGCGGCGTCTTAACCAACTCATCGATCGCGTCACTCGTCGGTGCCGCACCGCCGTTATCGCTCGATATGGAAAAAGCCACCGGGTTGGCGATCTCGGTCAACGAACTCAGCTTCGCAAATCCCCGGCCGGACGCGGTCACGCATCCGGTCACGATCAACAACACCGCCGCCGCCGTCGGAACGATCTGGACGAACTTGCGCGACAAGGTTTGCGTGCCCGCAATCAACGCGGTCAATGCCGGGACCGTGCCGATCCAAAACGCCGCCATCGTAATCGCGCCAGAGAACGGATTGCCCGTTCCCGCCGCGACGAGAGCGAACAGATACAACCATCCGCACGGCAGCAACGTGGTCAGCAAACCTGTCGCCAATGCTCGGCCGCTCGGCGGCAATCGGAACACATACGGACGCAACTTGACGAGCAATCCCCCGATCCGCGAGGGAACCGGTCCGGAAGTCGTCGTCGTGCGAGGTAACCACATCGAAAACAACTTCCAAGCACCGATCAGAACCATGATCGAACCGACGACCCGTGCTGCGGCGAGTTGGAACCCGAGCGTTTGACCACCGACATCGACGAGACTGCCGATCCCGCCGGCGATCAACCCGGCGATGGTGTACGTGATCAAACGGCCCAGATGATACAAGGTCGTCGACGTGATGATCTGACGCCGCGGCGCTTTCTCGCCCGCGCCACTGGCCCAAATCGCGAGCGGCCCGCACATGCCGACGCAGTGCATGCTGCCGAGTAAACTCGCGGTGACGACGGCGGTGATTAGGATCCACATGTTCGATTCGATCTCACTAACCTTGTAACTCGACCGTCCGCTTGAACGACATCGGCTCGCCGGCGTTGTTCAGATCCAACTCGATTTGCCACAAGCCGTCTTTGGACATCGGAGGCATCGCCATGTATCGTCCTTCGCCGACGTTTTGGAACTCGAACCGATCGACCTGATCGGCTTGCGTGTGGTGATAAACCTTGCCTTGGACGGTCAAGTCCGACATCGGCTTACCGTCGCGATCAAGAACGCGAAACTCGATCGCACGCAATCCTTTTCCGTCGGCGACATCGGAAACATCTAACTTCCAATCCCAACCCATCTTATCGGCCGCCCGGGCGGCAGTTTGAGCGTCGTCCCAGTGCAGCGCCGCTTGGTGATAGTCCGGCACGACGGCCAGTGACGGATCACCGATCGCCAGCTTGATCGCCGTGCCTAAGATCGTGCACTGGATCGCGAACAGCAACAACACCAAACCGATGTAAAACCGTTTGGCCTTACGCTCGGATTGGACTTCGAGGGGCGTTTTATGGGCGGGTGGGCGTTGGGGCATGGGATTGAAGATTGAAGATTGAAGATTGAAGAGTGAAGAGTGCTAGCTGGTCATGCTGGGACGATGGAGAACCCGATGCGTGACGGCGTGTTGATTTAGTGCACGTTTGGGCGTTTTCGTTTAACGGCAAGCCGCAGGCGCCTGCGTTTTCAAACTCTGTCGCCTGCGGCTTACCGTTAAACGATTAAATCAAAACACGTGAGCGAGGGATACTTCACCTTTGTCCGACTACCAGCGATCCCTCGCTCACGTCTCGGGTTGTCATTCGCAGTGAGATCCACTACCGCGGGCCTAATAATTTGAATTCGATTTCGGTTTCGTGGTCGCTGTCGTCGGCGACCTTCAAGGTTGCCGGACGGTTTCCCACTCCACGCGTGATCGTGGGGGCGAACTCGACGCTCAGCGGCACCAACACGTTACCACCTGATGGCAACGACAGTAGCTCTTTCTGAATGACTTCTAGCGTCACGCCTTCGGGCTGAGCGACCGAGATCGTGTAAACCTGGTCCGAGTCGGTACGATTGACTAACCGCAACTTGAATGAGTTCCCGACCATCCCTGCATTGGAAATCGAAAACGGTGCTCCCTTGCCGCGCAGCAACCGGGCGTCGAAGCCGACCTTGCTCATTACCGCGAAAAAGAACCCGGTCGAAACGGCTAGCAAGATGATCGGATAAGCGATCGTGCGGGCGCGGAAGAGCTTCTTGGGCTTGCGTGCCAACTCATCTTGCGAACTGTATCGAATCAAACCCGGCGGCAATCCGACTTTCGCCATCACACTGTCGCACGCATCGATGCACTGCGTGCAATTAATGCATTCCATTTGCAATCCCTTGCGGATATCGATGCCGGTCGGGCACACGACGACGCATTGATTGCAATCGACACAATCGCCGGCCGGCTCGACCTCGGTCCGTTTGCCCTTTCGGCGTGGTTCGCCACGGACCGGGTCGTAGCCGACGATTTTGGACTGCTCGTCCAACATCACCGATTGAAAGCGCCCATAAGGGCACGCGATCAAACACATCTGTTCGCGAAAGTACAAAAAATCGAACATCATCGCGAGCGTCGTTCCTGCCATCACGACAAAAGCCGACGGGTGTTCCAACGGTGACGAACGTACCCATCTCGCCAACGTGTCGGTTCCGACGAAATACGCCAAGAACGTGTGAGCCAAAAACATGCACAGGATCAAGTAGACAAGAATTCTGGCAACCCACCAAAAACCAGGGATGCCCCCACGAGGCCTACCGCCCTTACCCACCGTGCCTTCGAAAAAACGATCGATCGGGCGGAACAAGAATTCCATGTAAACGGTTTGCGGGCACGCCCATCCGCACCACGCGCGACCGGCGATCGCCGTGACCAGCACGATCGTGACGAACACGGTCAATATGAACAACGCCAAGATCAACGTGTCGGTCGGGTAGAAGGTTTTGCCGAGCAACGTCAATTGGCGTGAGACAAAGTCCAACAACACCACCGGTTTGCCGCCGATCCGCAGGTGCGGGATTACGACAAACACCACCATCAACACGTACGCCACAACGCGACGACGTTTCCACCAAGTTCCCATCGCCAGTTTCGGCCATAACCAACGGCGACTGCCGTCACGTTCGAGCGTGCTGAGGACGTGTTCTTCGGGAGCCAAAAGGGCGTCGTTGGATGAGGTATCCATGTTCTTTCGAGTGATGTGGAAAAGGTCTCCACCACCTATTTTTCCTGGGGCGATTCGCTTGTTTCGGTCTTGTCGGAATCGCAAGTGCAATTGGCACACTTGCCGCATCCGCCGCTGCGGATCGGAAGGATTCCCGGTGCCGGAGCGCTCAACTGGTCCGGCAAACGATCATGCGAGTGCCCGTGCGAGTGAGTGCTGCCGTCCGTAGCGATGGGGTTCAAGTCATTCATTCGTTCATTCCTTGTTCGAATCATTTTCAGTGGTCGTTTCGGATTCGGCAGTCGCTTCGGGCCACGGGGCGATCACATTGCCCTCGGCACCGCGTGGTCCTTCGAGCATCTTGCCACGCATCGTGGCGACGTACGACGACACCAACACGACCTCGTTGGGATGCAAACGGTTGGACCATTTCGGCATCGCGCCGGCGGCCGCGCCGTTATTGACCACGTGGGCGATGTCTTCGATCGTTTTGACGTTCTTGTAATGTTCGTCGGTCAAGTTAGGGCCGACCTTGCCTTCGCCTTCGCGGCCGTGACAGGACACGCAGTGCGTTTGAAAGACGATCTTGCCAACCCGCATCCAGTTGTCCTTTTCCATGTAGTTGACCAACGTGGTCGCGTCGGGTTGCAGTTCACCGATCTCTTCAAATTGCAATCGCGTATTCGCGGCCAACGCCACACCATAGCCTTCCTCGATCGAACGGCCGGGGGTCCCGCCGTGGTAATAGAGGTAATAGAACGGGCTGAACACGATCGTCGCGACGAACAACCATTTCCACCAACCGGGCAACGGATTGTCGAACTCTTCGATTCCGTCGTAGGCATGATCGGTCTTGGGAGATTCATCGACTCTTGGAGAATCACTGGCCGGTTTATTGTCCATTCTTCCCATACTCATTGACGGGGATCCTCCACATTGTCGGTCAACGGAATCGACGCAAATCGATCCGACGCTTCTTGGCTGAGTTTCAAGGTTCCATAAGTGATCGTGGCGAACGCCACCACGAACAGCGCCAGTGCCCATTCGGCACACGCCGAGTAGTCCAACGCACACACCAAATCTTTAATCATCTCAAGAGTTCCCTTCGAGTTGCGAGGACGTTCGTGCGACTTCGGCGTCGGCTTCGGTCGGTGCCGCTTCGTCAGCGGCCGGTACCGCTTCGGCGGGCTTTTCTTCTTCGGCGAACAGGTCGATGCCGACTCGTTGCAAGTAAGCGATCAATGCGACGGCCTGTTTCTCATACGTCTTCGCCGGACCACCCTGTTCAACGATCTCCGCCGCGATTCGCTCGGCCTGCTTCATCGCCACTTCGGCCGTGTTGTTGAGCTCTTCGTCGGTGTACGGAGCCCCCAAGAACGCGGCGGCTTTGACGTGCGGCGCGATCGCGTCGTACTTCATGTCTTCGGCGAGCAAGTGCTCGTACGCCGGCATCACACTGCCCGGCGACACGTTTTCCGGATTTTCGAAGTGCGTCCAATGCCAAAAGCTACTTTGCTTGCCGCCTTCGCGAGCCAAGTCGGGACCGATCCGACGACTGCCCCACTGGAACGGTCGGTCGTAGATGAACTCACCCGGCTTGCTGTATTCGCCATAACGTTTCGTTTCGGCAACCATCGGACGGATCATTTGCGAGTGACAGTTGTAACAGCCCTCCGAAACGAAGATGTGACGACCGGCCAGTTCCAACGGGGTGTACGGCTTGACCGTCGCGATCGTCGGGACGTTCGTGCGGATCAAGAACGTCGGAATGACTTCGAACAACGTCGCAATCACCACCGACAAAGTCACCAAAACCGTGAACTTGACCGGCAAACGCTCCCACCGACGGTGCCATCCCATCCGTCCGAATAGATCCAACTTCTTGCTCAACTCCAACACCGGTGCGCCTTCGAGTTGGCTCTTGGTCTTCGCCTCGACGACGTTGTATTCTTTGGTCAGTCGGGGTGCCGTTTGAACGGGAACGTCGTAAACCGATGGACGATTCAACCACGTCATCAGAGCGTTGATACCCAGCATCACGGCGCCGCTGACATACAACAAACCGCCAACGACCCGCAACCACCAAAGCGGCACGATTGATTGAGTCGTTTCGATGAAGTCCGGGTACATCAAGTGACCGGTGTCGTCCATCGCACGCCACATCCAACCTTGCATCAAACCGGCAGCGTAAATCGGAATGATGTACAACAAAATACCGATCGTTCCGGTCCAAAAGTGCAAGCTCATCAACTTGTCGCTCCACAGCTTGGTCTGATAAAGCCGCGGCAACAACCAATACAACATTCCGAACGCCATGAACCCGTTCCAACCCAGTGCACCGGAGTGAACGTGTGCGATCGTCCAGTCGGTGTAGTGAGTGAACGCGTTGATCGCTTTGATCGACAACATGGGCCCTTCGAACGTGCTCATCCCGTAGAACGTGATCCCGACGACGAAGAACTTTAACACCGGGTCAGCGGCGACCTTGTGCCACGCACCGCGTAGGGTCAACAAGCCGTTGATCATCCCGCCCCAACTCGGCATCCACAGCATCAAACTAAATAACATTCCCAACGTGCTCGCCCATTCCGGAAGCGCCGTGTAATGCAAGTGGTGCGGCCCCGCCCAAATGTAGATGAACACCAACGACCAAAAGTGGATGATGCTCAAGCGATAACTGAACACGGGACGGTCGGCGGCCTTGGGAAGAAAGTAGTACATCAATCCCAAAAACGGCGTCGTTAAGAAAAACGCGACCGCGTTGTGGCCATACCACCACTGCATGAACGCGTCTTGCACACCAGCGTAAATCGGAATACTCGCGAACGCACCGATCGGTACGACAAGGTTGTTGAACACGTGCAACAACGCCACCGTCACGATCGTCGCGATGTAGAACCACAACGCCACGTACATGTGCCGCTCGCGACGATGGATCAACGTCATCAAGAAGTTACCGCCGAAAATGAACAACCACACGACCGCGATCGCCAAATCGATCGGCCATTGCAATTCGGCGTATTCCTTGCTCTGCGTGATGCCCAACGGAAGCGTTACCGCCGCCGAAACGATAATCAGTTGCCATCCCCAAAAGTGCATACGGCTCAACACGTCGCTCCACATGCGAGCCTTGCACAATCGCTGTGTGCTGTAATAGATCGCCGCGAAAATCGCGTTGCCCGCGAACGCGAAAATCGCCGCATTGGTGTGCAGCGGGCGCAGCCGAGCGAACGAAAGCCACTGCAATCCGCCGGTGAGCGCCGGCACGATCAACAGCACGGCGACGATCAACCCCGCCAACGTAGCCACGATGCCCCACACGATCGTTGCCGTCGCAAACATTCGCACGATGCCATCGTCGTAAGTAAATTGTTCCATCCGACCGGCTTCGCTAGCCGCCAAAGCGCCGTGGCCGTCGGAGTTCGGAGTGTCGGTCGACGTCACTGTCGCCATCTTGTCCCTCTAGTCTTGTTTAAAACGGTTGAATTCAACGTGTGCGGATGGAGAGCCTCGGCGCGCTACCACGCTGGGTTGCTCTCCTTAGTACACCCGCAGTGCCAAAAGCGGTTCGATCGACTCGCCGAAGTCAAGCAATCTCGGAAATCCCTAAAACGCTAAGGTTTTTAGCAGAAAAAAAACCTTGTGCCTCGGATCGGACCGCCATGAACCGCGAGCGGAAACGCACACCTAGTGTAACGAGTGCGAGTGTGCACACCCAAGCCGCTCGCGCCAATGCGTCAATTCGCCCCAGCGCCATGTGCAGGCTGGAGCTTCAAGACTACGGAGCTTAACGAAAGTCGCCAGGTCGTGCGTAGCGAAAGTCGCCAAGACTTTCGGTGATTGGCAGTCCAAGCCGAAACTCTTGTCGAGTTTCGCTACCCTACGAATTGACCGAATCGAGCCACGAGAAAACGTCACTCAATCGGAACATCTAGTGGTGAGTCAAGTCAATGCATTGGCCAGCGGCGTCTTGGTTGAATCGTAACCCGAAGCGTGACGGGCTGTTGATCTAGTCATCATCGAAACCCGAAGCGTGAGCGAGGGATACATACAAAGGACTTAATGGCGATGAATCCCTCGCTCACGCTTCGGGTTACGATTAAATCAACACGCCCGTGAGCAAGGGATTGAGCGCCATTAAATCCTTTTTAGGTTCCCCTAGCTAACGCATTTTGAATTCGCGCCAATTGCGGGTCAAGCGTACCCGTACTCAATGAAATGGTACTCGTACTCGAAACACACGGTCGAGTACGAGAGTCTGGTTTAATGCGAGTTACCTGCCCCTTCGTTTGCATTGCGGAACTTCAAAACTCACGCATCGGGTTTCGATGTGAACCAAATCAACCGCCCGCAAACGGCGTAGGATCAGCCGAGCGGAATCGGTTCATAGCCCCATCCCCTCAACTTGCCGGCCGCGTATTCCTCAAAACGCCCCTGTTCGAGCGCCGTCCGGACTTCGCTCATCAACCGACCGTAATAAGTCAGGTTGTGGTGCGACAACAGCGTCGGGCCCAACATCTCTTTGGCGTTGAACAGATGCCGCAAGTACCCGCGACTGTGACGACATGCTAAGCACTCACAATCCTGCATCAGAGGCCGCTGGTCCTCACGATGGGTCGCGTTTCGCAGCTTCAGTGGCCCTTCGTCGGTGAACGCGAGACCGTTGCGGCCGTTGCGAGTCGGCATCACGCAGTCAAACAGATCGATCCCGCGAGCGACGTTTTCGATCAGGTCGCGTGGCGTGCCCACGCCCATCAGGTAGCGAGGCTTGTCGACCGGCAAGTGCGGCGTCGTGATCGCCGCCGTCGCGTACATTTCTTCGGGAGTTTCTCCCACGCTCAAGCCACCCACGGCATAACCTTCAAACGGCATGGCCGCCAACTCCGTCGCACATTGCCGACGCAATTGAGCATCCAAGCCACCCTGAACGATCGCGAACAACGCTTGATCCGACCGCGTCGACGCGGCGCGACAACGTGCGGCCCAGCGGATCGAACGGGCCAACGCGTCTTCGACCTCCGCTTGAGGTGCCGGCAAGGCGATCACGTGATCGAGCACCATCGCCACGTCACTGCCAAGTGCCTCTTGAATTTCAATCGAGTGCTCCGGAGTCAGCACCACGATCGCGCCGTCGATGTGGGACCGAAACGTCGCCGCCTGTTCAGTGACTTGGTTGAGCGAACCGAGCGAGAAGACCTGGAAGCCGCCCGAATCGGTCAGGATCGGCCCGTCCCACCCGCTCATCGCGTGCAGCCCGCCGAGTCTCGCGACCGTTTCATGCCCTGGCCGCAGACGCAGGTGGTACGTGTTCCCTAAGATCATGTCAGCGCCCGTCGACGCGACCTGATCGATGGTCAGACCCTTCACCGTCCCCTGCGTTCCGACCGGCATGAAGCCCGGCGTTCGCACGAGCCCATGAGGCGTATGGAATACACCCAAGCGTGCGTCGCTGAGCGGGGACGTGCGAAGTAAATCAAAGGAGAACGAAGACACTCGGCGTCAATCGCCACGCATCTTCAGGCCCAAGTCGCCGAGCTTTTCACGAACTTCGTTCAAGCTCGTCACGCCGAAGTTCTTGCACTCGAGCATGTCGTCGCCGGTCTTGCGAATCAACTCGCCGATCGTGTTGATCTGCAAACGAGTCATGCACTTGCGGGCACGAACCGACAAGTTCAAATCCGCGATCGGACGTTCGAGCAACGCTTGTTCGTCCGGTGACATGTGCGACGTGTCGATCGGCGGATCGCTGCTCTTCTTCTCGCCCGCGAATTGACCGAGCGACAAGCCTTTCTGGTTGAGCATCTCGCGGATCTCGACCAAGCTCGTTTCGCCGAAGTTCTTGCTGCTGAGCAACTCTTGTTCGGTGTGACGGGTCAGTTCGCCGATCGTTTCGATCCCCATCTTTTGCAAGCAGTTGCGGCTTCGAACACTCAGTTCGAAATTCGTGACCGGCATGTTGAGGATTTGAGCCAAGCGATCGTTGCGGCGCTGGGCTTCTTCGTCGTAGAGCATATTGCCCGTCGCCGACGCGTCCTTCATGTAAAGCTGAGTCCGCGGGTGGGCGGGGAAGCAGTCCAGGATCCGCTTGTAGCAAAGCTGAGCCTTGTCGTACTCGTTGCGGTCCTCGTACATCACGCCCAAGTTGGTCAAAGCACCGATCCCGGTCGGGAACGCCTTGGCCGCACGTTCGTACAGATGCAAGGCCTCTTCGTCATTACCGAGACGATCGTTTTCGAGTGCCAGTCCGAACAACGCACCCGCATGATTTTCGTCGGTCGAAACGGCACGCTGGTAAAGGTTGATCGCCTCTTCCATGCGGCCACCGATCAGCGCCGCCGTGGCGGCCCGCTGGTACATGTAATCGGCCGTCTGTTCGGCCGGGCCGAAGATATCATCGAGGATCGCCATTGCCTCTTCGATTTCGCCTGAATAGCGTTTCGCTTCGGCGATTCCGATCTTGCATCGATCTTCGTTATAGCCCGAAGTCTTTGCGGACTGATATGCCTCGATCGCTTCCGCGTACTGGCCTAGTTCGAACCGGCAACGAGCAGCATAAAACAACGCCATCGCGCTGCCGTCGGCGGCCGACAGCGTTTCGAGCGAGTCCCTGAACCGACCGAGCAAAAACTGGCAAACGCCCATTTTGGTACGGTTAGCGGGTGACTGACCGGAATCCTGTTCCATTTCTTGAACAGCATCACGGAGCTCGCCGAAATGGCCATAGTTTTCGGTAATGGCACGGCGGATTTCGGCGACGTCATTAGGACCGAACGAGTTGCTGTTGAGGACCAACTGCTTCAAATCGAGCACATCGAGATCGACTTCGCTCATAAGTGGGCATCCTAGAGGAGTGGCATGCGGAAGAAACGGCACGCGGGAGGCGACAGAAAAAGCCAGCGGCGGGATTTGAACCCGCAACCCTCGCATTACGAATGCGATGCTCTGCCAATTGAAGCTACGCTGGCACTCAACCAAGACGAATGAACACGGTTAAGATGGCTCAAGAATATCGACAAACCCCAAAAAACGTCAAGCCGTCCCCCGAATTTGGTCCATCAAATGCTTCCTGTTCCAGACTGCAGGCGAAAGGGTGACGGGCGACGGGCGATGGGCGACAGGTGACAGAGTGCAGGTAACATGTGATAAGGCGTGTTGACCAATTTTGGGTGTCTCAACGATCTTGATTTTCGTAACCCAGGGGGCATCTGTCCAAGCCTCAGGAATAAAAGGCAAAAAAGCGAACCCACTCTCCGGAGCGGCCTGAGCAGCGAAAAATCTCTCCACAGCCCTTGCCAACACTCTGGAAAATCCTTAACCTCTCAACCCACCAGCACCCCTAGCTCAATTGGATAGAGCATCGGTCTACGGAACCGAAGGTTAGAGGTTCGAATCCTCTGGGGTGTACTCGACTTACGTCGATTCTCCATCGGAAGTGTACCCAGAATTTTTGGGTACACTCTCTCACCGGTAATTGTGTCCGCCCATATTATGCGGTCGTTTGATTACAGCTTGACCGAGTTGAGATACCGAAATGGGGCGGGCGGATCAGCCCGCTGGAGGGTCTCCGACAACGTTCCGTTGACGCGGCCTCTTGCCACGATTGCCAAAGCCATCCCGCAAGCTTTTCTGAATAAGGGCACCCGCTCGCCCTCCTTGGAGGGGGCTTGTTTCGTTTTTGGCAAATGGCAGTTGAAATCCTTCCCGATGTGGGGAGTGAGGAAATGAACCTCCGCGTGAAATTGGAATTTTCTCGTATCCCACAATCGTAGTTAATTTGCCGCCGCTGGCGTCAGCGGATAGCTTTCGCGAAAATCACTGCCGGACCAAATTTTCTTCATGTGCAAATAAATTGCGTAGCCGTCGTTTGACGTGACCGGAGTGAGGAACGAACGCAGGCCACGTGTCGAGGCGGCGGAGCATAAACGAAGCCTTGAAACGCTGGCACACGGGCAATCTTCGGCGTTAGTGAGGCACGAACAAGCCGGAGTTTGTCGGGGTGACGAGCGGGGCTTCCCATGTCAAACGAAAGCTCCGACGCCGAAACGAGATCGCCGCCATCCGCAAACGAGCAAACCGGCCCCGCATGACTCTGAGGCAACCCCGCGAACTGGTCGCCAAGTACGACGAAGTCATCGAGCAGTTCAACGAAGCTCAGTAAGAACTAGCCCGCCTGGACTAGGCGATCACCAAACGCGAAAGCTGGGCAAGCCAAGACAGAGAGAAGACCAAAGCGACACCTTTCCGTCAAAAAGCGAACCGCCACATGTTCCAAGTCGAGGAGCATGAACGCATCCTGGCGGACCTAAATGTGAAGTTCGAGCTAGCGAAAAACAAGGTCAACGCGTTGCTTGTGCGGCTGGCGAAAATCGAGGCTCGCCCGCTCGAACCATGAACGTTTACTCGAAATCGGCCAAACCGAAGGCCGGACGTCGAAAGGTATCCGGCTCTTCTTGTTGCTTTGCCACTAATTGACAGCAATTGCAAATAACGCGGATAATTTGCCCCCATGACCAAACGTGTCACGGGGGCTACATACGCTCACCAGTAGAATTGCAATGCAACGCAGCGGTCACAAAGAAGATCGCAAATCAAATTTCTAAGACGAGCAAGCGTGATGAGCGATTATCTGAATAACGAAGAACTCGATTCAGAACTAGTAATCGGTCTTGTTTGTGCAGTTGGAACGGAAACAGGGTTGGTCATTGATCTGCTCCGAGAACGCCTCGGCAGGGTTGGCTACAGTGTTGAAGTCGTCAAGGTTTCTTCCCACGTGATTCGACAACTCGTGGATGTCGAAGACCCCGGAACGAGTCAGTACAAACGCTATTCCGACCTGATGGATGCAGGTAACAAATGTCGTGAAATGGGACTTTCGAAGGAACAGAGCGAGGATGCGGAAACACATCCAGACGACGCTGTTCTCGCTTTGGGCGTCGCAACGCACATCGCTGCTCGGCGAACTCAACTAAATACTGAACGCCGCCAGGTGGAACAGCGAGATCTTGATGGTGAACCGGAGCCGTTGCCGAAAACCGCGTTCATCATCGATTCGCTAAAACGGCCGGAGGAGGTTGAGAAGCTGCGGATCATTTATCCGTCGGGTTTTGTTTTGCTAGGCATACACGCTGAGGTCGATCGGCGTACGAAACACTTAATCGATAACAAAGGCATGTCGGAAGATGAAGCCAACAAGCTAATTGAGCGAGATCGGCAAGAGGGCGATCGCAAGCACGGCCAGCGAGTGAACTCGACATTTCACCTTGCCGACTTCTTTGTTCAAGTGACGGACAACCATGATCGACTGCGGTGTGATATTCGCCGCCTTGTCGGTCTTTGGTTTGGCGATCCGTTTGTCACGCCGACGTTCGATGAGTATGCCATGTTCATGGCCTTTTCAGCCGCACTTCGCTCGGCCGACTTGTCTCGCCAAGTTGGCGCAGTGATCACGCGAGAGAAAGAGATTTTGGCGACCGGTGCGAACGAATGCCCGTCAGCGAGAGGAGGCTTATATTGGGCAGAACGTAACCCTCAGACGGGATGCATCGAAGACGCGAAACGTGGGCGAGACTACACTCGCGAGGGTGATTCCAATCGCATCGAGCAGCTCAATATCATCAAGCGAATCATCGATGAAACAAAATCCGTGAAACCCGACTTCGATGGCGACACGTTGTTGTCGGTGCTGCGTGAGAGCGGCATTCGAGACTTGACCGAATTTGGACGAGTCGTGCATGCGGAGATGGAGGCGTTGCTAAGTTGTGGCAGGAACGGAATTTCGACGCGTGGAACAACGCTTCTTTGCACTACTTTCCCTTGCCACAATTGCGCCAAACACATCGTCGCGGCGGGGGTGGTGCGGGTTGTCTACGTCGAGCCGTACTCGAAGAGCAAGGCGCTCGAATTTCACGATGACTCGATTGTTCAAGCGGAAAAGGCCGGTAAAACGGCAGAGTCAATGGTGGTTTTCGAGCCATTCGTGGGTGTAGGGCCACGCCGATTCTTTGAACTTTTTTCAATGAACTTGGGGTCCAGCTACCCATTGATCCGAAAAAATAGAGACACTGGAGAGACCAAAGAGTGGCGTATCGAAGAAGCCCAGCTTCGTTTACAAATGAAACCACTTTCCTACTTGGGACTGGAACTTCTTGCCTGTGAAGCGTTTGGCAAGAAGGCAGCGATGAAAACCGAAAACGGAGGCGCGTCATGACTGACAAGGAAATCCGCCAACAAATTGCGCGGGCAACGGCTGAAGTTCAGACTTGGCCCAGTTGGAAGCGGAATATTTTGGTTCACAGTTCCCAGCCAACCAATTCGACTGCGAGAACACCAGTGGACAATCGCCAAACTTCAAGCAGCCAATCTGAGCCGCAGTCGCCTAGCCCCAACGAGTAGCAAAGCGTTTTGGCACAGCGGCGATAGGAAAACGACGTCTTGCAAAGTATCGCTATGCGAAGTGCCTCGGAAGCGAGATCGTGCGTTTTCTTCGAGGCGAACAACTAATTGGCGATGTCCGATTGTCGCGTTGGAATCGTTTGCTTGACCGACTCGGCATGGCATGAGTGAGATAGCTTGGCGCTCCCGAAGTATTCAAAGAGCCGTTGCCAAGTGTCGGCAACATTGTGATGTCCCTCATCCACAAGGATCATGCGGAAGTAGTCAGGGTCGAACTGTTCATACCAGCGGTTGTTTTCTCCAGCGAACTGCTGAATGTTGCCAACGACAATGTGAGCGTTGTCGCAATCGTGGTGGTTCGCTCCTGTCTTGAGTTCGGACAGGTACGCACCATCGGTGGGAACGAACACTCCACGCTTGTTATAGAAGTTGTTCGTATGGAAGGAAGGCAACGAGGATTCGCAATTGGATTTGAAGCATCCATACTGGTTGGAGATTCGCATGGTCGGCATGGATGGGAGGCCAGTGAAAACGATTCCGCTGAAGGACGGCTACTTCGAGATACAGATGCCCAAAGCCTTGTTTGAAATCAATCCGAAATCGATCTCGGTAAGCTGGATCGACTTCTACCGCTGAACAGCGATTAGTCATGAAGCTCGTTGTTCAGTCGAGCGGGATCGATACTCCCATCGCTCGACACTGGTACGGCAACGATCGAGGCGATATCGTGCTTGTGCGGCGTTGTCGGCAACCTGAAGAATGGCCAATTCACCGACCGTTACAAAGGTGGTGAGGTTTGTTCGGTCGGCAAGTTCGTCGATGGCGAAAGAACAGGGCATTGGAAGTTCTTTTCGCAAATGGAAATTTTCAATCGACTGGAACATACAACAGTGGCAAACTGGTCGGTCAGTGGAGTATCTTCGATCAGACTGGTGAAGTGGCCAAGACTGTTCAATACAAAGGAAGTAGACCATGAGCGAGGTTCACCACATCAATTGCGGGACACTTGTTGTGCCCGGCTATCCCACGGCTGTTTGTCATTGTCTTCTCTTGGAAGATGATTGCGGTTTGGCTTTGATCGATACGGGCATCGGTCTACTCGATGTGCGGGATCCTGTTGATCGTCTCGGACAAGAGTTGATCGATCTTGGCGGGTTTCAGTTCAATGAGTCGGATACGGCAATCCGGCAAATCGAAAACCTCGGATTGCAACCAGATCAATTGCGACACATTGTTCTCACGCACTGCGACCCGGATCACACGGGCGGGTTAGCTGATTTCCCCAATGCCCAAGTTCATGTCGGCAAAGAAGAATTGTCGCACGTGCAGTCTGGTCATTGGCGGTACGTGGCAAAGCAATTCGAACATAGCCCCAAATGGATGCCCCACGAAGCAAGCAATCAGAATTGGTACGGCTTGGAAGCTCGAACCGTCCAAACAGGGTTTTCATCGGAAATCTTGTTGATCCCACTGTTCGGTCACACCCTTGGTCACTGCGGCGTAGCAATTCAGCAGGGCGACCGCTGGCTACTTCATGTTGGCGATGCATATTACCTGCGAGTCGAATTGACCGAAGACGACCACCCTGTTTCCGATCTTGCTGCACAAAGAGCAGACAACGATCATTGGCGACGAGAAAGTCTTTCGCAACTACGCCGTCTGTTTCGAGACCACAGCGATGAAATCGAAATGATCGGATACCACGACGTCACTGAATTCTCCAAAGGCTTCGGTTTGCAACTCGGGTCGTCAAAGCCAAGAAATTGATGACACACAAGAAGCCCAATCTACCCGGCAAGATTTGCTTCGATTCCCCGCCACCAGATCGGCTGAAGAGCAAAAGGTTCAATCGCGGACAGCGCCGAGCGATCGGCGGGTGCGGGGTTTCGTGGGTTTGCTCGTAACCACTGGTTCACACCACGCTGAACCCGACCGAGCGCGTGCGAGTTCGGGCGATTCGGTTTACAATGCGACTTCCCGTACTTTTTTCTCTTTTGAGCTTGGTTCCCATGAAGTTTGTTTCGTTGGCGGTTGTTATTACGTTCACGTTGTTATTGAGCTGTCCTTTTACGAACACCGTCTTTAGCGACGACACACCACCGAAATACAATATCGTTTTTGCATTCGCTGACGATCTCGGTCGTTACGCCAGTGCTTATGCCGATGCGGATCATCGTTCTCCCAATGATCTCATTCGAACGCCACATTTTGATTCGGTCGCCGCCGAAGGCGTCTTGTTTGAAAACGCGTTTGTTAGCGTCCCCTCCTGTACGCCCTCGCGAGCGGCGTTCTTGACCGGGCGGCATTTCTTCCGCAACGGAAGCCACAGTCAACTGCATCATCCGTGGCATGTGTCGGCCGTCGACGGCGCTCCTCCGATTGATCCATGGGAAAATGTTCGTGGCATGGGGCTGATGCTCGACGACGCGGGCTACCACATCGGATGGTCGTACAAGATGCACTTGAGTGAAGACCGCATGGGTGGCAAAAATCGCAATTACACGGTCGCGGGAAAAGCGTTCAACCTGTTCAGCCAGAAAGTCAGCGCGGCGGAAGATCACGAAGCCGCGAAAACCAAGTTGCTCGACGAGGTTCGGGGAAACTTTGACGCGTTTTTGAGTGATCGCCAAGACGACCAACCGTTTTTCTATTGGTTCAACCCGACCAACACACACCGTGATTGGGTGCGAGGATCCGGCAAAGAGCTATGGGGCCTCAATCCCGATGACTTAAAGGGTCGATTGCCGAAATTCTTGCCGGACAACGATATCATTCGAGAAGACTTCGCCGACTATCTCGGTGAAGCGATGGCGTTCGACGCCGCCGTGGGGGTCCTGATCGAGAAACTCAAGTCGAGCGGACAATGGGAAAATACCATGTTCGTCATCAGCGGCGATCACGGGGCACCGGGATTCCCGCGAGGTAAATGCAATCTATACGACTTCGGCACACGCGTCCCGCTTGCGATTCGTCTCCCGCAATCCATGCAGCCGAGCCAACAACAAAATCCGGTGCACCGTGTGGCAACTCCTGTCAGCCTCGTTGACTTGGCACCGACGTTTCTTGATGTTGTCGGCGTACCCGCGAGTCAACCGATGGACGGTGAAAGTCTCTTGCCGGTGTTGCGATCCGCCGATCCGGATGCGGTCAAGCGAATGCGTGGGTGGGTCTTGATGGGCCGTGAAAACCATGTCGATGAATCCAGACCGGGTGGATTGCCCTACCCGATCCGTGCGATTCGCAATGAACAGTACTTGTTCATTAAGAACTTCGCTCCGGATCGCTGGCCCGTCGCCGAACCGCCGTTGTCGGCCGCGCTGCAAACGGCAACCAAGAAGAAAAACGGTGGACGACGCATGGACATCGACTTCGGGCCGACGCGTACGTTCTTTGTCGAACACGAGGGTTCCGAAGACATTCGCCAAGCCTGGGATCTGGGTTTCGCACGACGCCCGGCCGAAGAGCTTTATGACGTTCAAGCAGACCCCGATCAAATGAACAATTTAATCGACAGCCAATCGCATCAGGTAATTGCCGGAAAGCTTCGTTCGCAATTGATCCGTGAATTGACCGGCAGTGGTGACCCTCGCGTCCAGGGTGAAGGCGATGCGTTTGATCGACCTCCTTACACACGCGGTGACGAAAAGGTCGGCCAACTCGCTAAGTAGACTGTTCCAGTTTTGCAAGGCTTGATTGCTTTGGAGGCTAGCGGGCTGTTGATTTAGTATTCTTCGTAACCCGAAGCGTGACGGCGTGTTGATTTAGTTCTCATCGAAACCCGAAGCGTCAGCGAGGGATTGAGCGCCAATAAGTCCTTTGTATGTATCCCTCGCTCACGCTTCGGGTTTCGATGAGGACTAAATCAACAGCCCGGTGAGCGAGGGACACTTAAAAGAGAATTAATGGCGCTCAATCCCTCGCTGACGCTTCGGGTTACGATTAAATCAACAGCCCGTTAGCCGGTCGTTCCTAGTCCCGATGCGATCGCATTAACGCTCAACAACAAGCCCGGCAGTAACTGGTCGGCTTGCTGCTGTTCGCCCATCTTGCGATAGCTTCGCCAACGACGCAGTAACGAAATCTGTTGTCGATGTAGCAGTCGCAATCCCTCGCTGCGAAGCTGGATCATGCGTTGCACGTTGGGACGTTGCGACTCCAGTTCGCCGCCATAAACCTCTTCCACCATTCGCGTCGCCAATCGCCATTCCGATTCGATCTCGGTGACGAAGTGTTCTCGCAGCGGCTCATTCTCGACCAAGCCGGCGTAATCCTTCATCACCTCAATATCAACCGCCGAAACACTCGTCGCGACGTTGCTGATCAGATAGTGCAGGGGTGCCCAATCGCGTAAACAATCGATGACATCTTGAAACCGCTCCGGACGTTCGGCTTTCAACTTCGCGAGCGCTGTGCCGACACCATACCAACCCGATAAATAGCATCTCGCTTGTCCCCAACTGAAGACCCAAGGGATCGCTCGGAGGTCGTCGAGTGTTTGTTGTCCGGTCCGCCGCGCCGGACGTGATCCGATTCGACTTTGTTCGATCGCATCGATCGGTGTGGCCGACCGAAAGAACTCGACAAAACCGTCCGAATGCAAGAGGTCGTGATAGGCCGAACGAGCCCACGACGCCAAGTCGACCAACGTGTTCTCGAGCGGATGGGGCCCATCGCCTTCACGTGAATCGCTGAGCGTCTTGCGGGTCGCGCCCGCCAAGAAGAGTTCCAGGTTATAAATTGCGGTCGGTTCGTGAGCGTACTTTTGAGCGATCGTTTCACCTTGCTCGGTCAAGCGAATGTCGCCGGCGATCGTTCCGTCGGGAAGGCTCTTGATAAACCGATGAGTCGGTCCGGCACCGCGGCTGATCGTGCCGCCACGGCCGTGAAAAAAGCGAACTCGGACACCGTGGCGAAGTCCCGTCTGGGTCAACCTGCGCTGAGCGTGGCGAAGCCCGACAAGACTGGCCAAGATGCCACCGTCTTTGTTGCTGTCGCTGTAACCGATCATCACCTGACCGACTTTCGCGTCGTCAATGTTCAGGGCATTCGGATCGACTTGTTTGCCTGACTTGTCGGGTTGGCCGGCGACGAGCGTTTGTGAGGCGGCGCGGCGGTTAGCAATTGCGGCCATGCTGCGTTGGGTGATCGGATGGCTGAGGAATCGATCGTAGATTTCCGGCGACTTTTCCAAATCGTCGATCGTTTCGAACAACGGCACGACGGGCAATGGGCAAACCGGTCCGTCGTCGGTCGGTTGCAACAATCCGACCTCGCGGGCCAACAAATAGACGGCGAGCAGATCGGAGGTGTTCCGGGTCATGCTAACGATCAACGCCCCCAAGCCATCGATTCCATGTTCGATCGAATGCTCTTTCACGACGCGCAGCGCGCCGAGTACCGCTTGGGCGTCGTTGCCGGCGGTGAAATCGGGATGAACCATCGGGCGAGAACTCTTGAGTTCTTGTTCCAAGAATTCGATCCGTTTGGCTTCGTTCCATTGAGAGAAATGCGTGTCTTGGAAACCCGCCGATTGCAACAGTTGCTCGATCGCGGCGTCGTGCTTGCTGCTGTTTTGTCGAATGTCTAAGACTGCCAAATGAAACCCGAACGTTTGAGCAATTCGCATGACAGGGGCGACGGCGTGTGTCGCCGTGTCGTTCATGTCGACTGCCACGAGACTGCGGTGCAACGTCCGCAAGTCGGCAAGCAATTCGTCGGCGACTTGATAGGAGGGGCAATTTCGACTTGCGTTTGAGGATGACTGTTCGACGGGCAACTTGGCGATCATCAAGTTGATGAACTGACGCCACGGTTCATTCGGATTGCGGGAAAGCGCCGCTTGTCCGACGCAGCCCATTGATTCGGCTTTGGAAGCAATCTGAGAGAGAAACTGATTCGAAGGCGGTAACCAGTACGCCGATAAACTAATCAAGCGAGCCAGTTGAGTCAGTTCCGATCGCAACAAACCGATCGCACCGCTGCGAAGTTGCATCAGCGTTTCGGCGGTCACTTCGGGTGTCACCAACGGATGCCCGTCACGGTCGCCACCAACCCAGGTACCAAAGGTTAGCCGAGGCAACGAGAGGGGATCGCTGATCGCGGCCGGATCCAGACCGACTTCACGCCAAGCCTGACGCAAACGCAGGTCCAACGGTCGAAGTGATCGCGGGAAAACATGTTTGAGGTAGTCCATCAAGTTGCGACGTTCGGACTGCAGGTCCGGCTTGTCGAGATAAATTTCGCCGGTTCTCCAAAGGACATTCAAAATGGCTTCGATCGCGTTCTCGTTCTCGTCCCGTTTCCACGGCGGCAGGTCAGGATCGTGCCGAAGCTGAAACCGATCGAACAACCGACGATGATGGGCCAAGACGGTCGCACGCTTGGCCTCGGTCGGGTGTGCCGTTAAGACCAACTCGACGCGGACCGAGGACAGTCGCTGCGCGATCTGCGTGGCGGTCCAGCCCTCGTCGATGAGTTGCCGCAGGCTATCGGCCCAAAGCGCCGGCAATTGATCCATATGCGATTCCGATTCGATCCGGTCGCGGAACCGGGCGGCGGAACTTTGTTCGGCCATGCTCAACAATTGAAACGCGATCGAATAGGCCTGCGTCAACTGCACGCTGTCGTTGGGCGTGGGCCGATCGGACAACGTGACGCCCGGCATCGGCAAAAGGTCCGCCAATGCCGAATCGCCGCCCCGACGAAGCACCTTGGCGAGCGCTCCTAGTAACCACTCCCAATCCTGGTCGAGTTGTTGAACGTCTAACGCAAGGATGCTGGAAGAAACCATGGAAAAAACTCGAAAGATTCGGCGGTTCGACAACAAACTGGGCAACGATGGTGTCACCAAGTGGCTTTATCGTAAACGGTGCATTCCGGTTTTTGGCCCTCGCTGTCGATGAACGCTATCGAAGTGGTTTTAAACAACCATCACACGATCACACGGGGCGTGAAATTCACAAACCGGCGCGTTCGCTGAATGATAGTCCAGGCCGAAACTCTTGGCGGGTTTTGCTAGCCTGAGACTGAATCTTGATGAAGCACTGACAAGTGACGTTGTTATGGCTTCCAGGTGTAAACCTGGATCGAGTCGAGTGCTCGAATGATGACCTGATCCCCGTCTTTGGCAAGGTACGCCCAACTGTCCTCGGCGACTTTGATCTCATCGATTACTTGATATTGCTCGGGGTTGGCGTCGATCAAACGAAGCAATCCGTCGCTTGACAACGATAAGATCCGATTGCCGTTGTGGATCATACTCCAGTACTTGCCCACCGGCGGGCTGGTCCAACGGATCGCGCCGTCGTCGACGGCAAGACAGGTCAATCGCTCGTTCTTGAGATGCAAGTAGATCGAACCATCGATCACCACCGGCGAGGACATGTAGCCCTGTGTTTTTTGGTTCCACACTTCGTTGACTTGCATCCCGTCGCCCGTCGATTGAATTTCAAACAATTGGCTCTTGCCGCTGTGAGCGGCGGTGAAAATACGATCGCCGATCGCCAGCGGCGTCAAGATATTCATCCCTCGGAAGGCTTCGATCGGTTCCTTCCAAAGCACTTCGCCGCGATCCGGCGTGACGCCACAAAGTTCGTCGCGTGTTTGAACGAGCAGTTGTTCGACGCCCGCGATCGTCGCCACCGAAGGACTCGAGAACGCACCGCTGGACATCATGTTGTCGCCGCCCTGAAGCGTTCGCCAAACCACTTCGCCGTCGGCCAAGTTGATCTTGGTCAATCCGCCGCCGAGTTGCACGTAGACTGCGTCGTCCATGATGAGCGGTGAACAGACCGCACCGAAAGACTGAAGCGGCGTTTGATACTTGGCCGGGAAATCAATCCGCCAACGTTCCGCACCCGTCTTCGGATCGAAGCAAACCAAGACATCGCGCATGCCCAAAACCACTAACGCTTCGGCCGTGCAGGCGGGGGTTGAGCGGATCCAATTGCCGTTGGCGGCCGCAAAAAACGGAACCGCCATCGAACCTTCCCACTGGCTCGTCCAGACGACTTCGCCGCTGGTTCGATTCATCGCCGTGACGCGTTCAAACTTTTGGTCCACGGTCTCGGTCGTGAACAACAAGTCGCCCATCACGACGGGACCGCTATAGCTCGGTCCGAGTGTTTTTTTCCATTGCAATTGCAACGGCCCATTGAGCCGATCGGGCCACTCGGCGTCGGTGACGTGCCCGTCGCGAGTCGGCCCCCGCCATTGATCCCAACCTGGGTCACCGAACGCGTTTGCCGCGCCGATGCTCGATGCGAGAAAAACAAGAACGACAACAACAAATCGGACAGGCATCAGATGGCTTTCAAAAAAGGTAAGCGTTTCAACGAAACCCGTCGGGCTTGTATCGATCGCGTTCCGATCAAGTGAAACACGGCAATCATTGGTATTTGGCCGATGCGTTAAGAGTCGATCTCGACTCGTTCGCCGTGTTTGTCGCGGCAATCGACTTCGAGGTGCTCGGGGAACAAACCCTCGCTGCCGAGAATTTGCACGGTCATGTTGCCCGCATCTTCCATCTCCGTCACGGCGCGGCGTTTCTTGTTATTCAAGAACGCGGCGACGGCGTCGTTGACGCGCACGGTCACGCGAACGATGTGATGGTTCTTCACCGCGAGGGCCAGCGTCCGCACGACTTCGATTGACATGCTTTCGGGAGTCTTGACCAAACCACGGCCTTTGCAACACGGGCAATCCTGGTAGATGCTGCGCTTCAAACTCGGGCGAATTCGCTGCCGAGTCATTTCGATCAAGCCGAACGGGCTCGTTCGCAGAATCTTGGTGCGGGCACGGTCTTTGGCCATCGCGTCACGCAAGACTCGTTCGACTTTGCGGCGATAGCTTTCTTTTCGCATGTCGATGAAGTCATTGACGATCACGCCACCCAAGTCACGCAACCGCAATTGCCGCGCGATCTCTTTGGCTGCGGCCACGTTCAGACGAAACGCGTTTTCGTCGGCCGAGGCGTTGCCGCGGAAGTTGCCGCTGTTGACGTCGATCGCGACCAAGGCTTCGGTCGGGTCGATCACGATCGAACCGCCGTCTTTCAAGTGAACTTGGCGTTGGTTGATTTTGACGATTTCTTCCTCAAGGTTGTACTTGTGGAACAGCGGGGAATCGCCGTCGTAAAGCTTCAAGCGATCGACGACATGCGGCATGACGTTCTTGAGGAAGTCGCGAGCTTTGTTGAACGACTCTACTTCGTCGATCAGGATTTGATCAATGTCGTCGCTGTAGATATCGCGAATCGTGCGGATGATCAGATCGCTTTCTTCGTAGATCTCACCCGGCTCGGTCGTCGTCTTGACGCGGCGAGCGATCGCTTTCCACAAACGCAGCAAGTAATCCATGTCGTGTTGCAACTCATCTTCGTTGCGACCGGCACCGGCGGTCCGCACGATAAAGCCCAATCCCTTGGGTGGATTGAGCGAGTTCAAGCAACGCTTCAAACGCTTGCGGTCGTCTTCGTCTTCGATCTTGCGACTGACACCGACGCGGGACAGGTTGGGCATTAAGACCAAGTAACGTCCCGGGATCGAAATATACGTACTCAGCGTCGGCCCTTTGGTGCCGATGCCTTCTTTAATGACCTGCACGAGGACTTCGTCGCCGCGTTTGAAGATCTCTTGGATCGGAGGCTTGATACGGGGGCGACCGCCTTTGAAGACCCGCGAGCTGCCACGTCCGGATTCGCGGTTACGGGCGGCCGAAGCGGCGGCCATTTCGTCGCTTTCCCGCATGATCTCTTCGGGGTCGTAGCCGCCTTGTCGGAAGTATTGTGGCTCGACATCGCTGATATGTAGAAACCCGTTGCGGCCGACGCCGAAGTCGACGAATGCTGCCTGGATCGAGGGTTCCAAATTAACGATTTTGCCGCGGTAGATATTCCCCGCAAACGCCTCCACGCTTTTTCGTTCGACGTAGAGTTCTTCCAAGACACGATCTTCGACCACCGCGATGCGGCTTTCTTCGGGTTGAAGAACGTTGATTAACATTTCACGTTTCATAATCTAATTCAGCCTTGTTTATGTTGTGACGGGCGTTGGTGTTGAAATCGGCTAGATGCGGGTCCTCCAAGGGTGACCGCATGGACGCCGAAGTTACGAGTGTTCGAGTTCGCCCTGCAGAAAGGTGTGAGTGCGAATGAGCGTCGCACCTCGCTGCGGCCAGTCGCCGATGTTGAGCAATTCCAAGACGTCGTGAATTTTCAATGACGCCGCTTCGGAATTGATCAATCGCACGACCAACTGTTCGGGCAATGGTTCAGGTTCAAGTTCAAGGACCGGGATCTGAGTCGGCACATGCGTGACGATCTCTTTTCCGTTTCGATCCGTTGTGATGGTTTCGTTCTGCTTCAGTTTCTTGATTTGTTCGTTGACTTGCCGGGCTTCCGGTTCGCTGAAGTCGTCAGGCAAGGTGACACGGTATTGGCGTCCGGCGAGTTGAGCTTTGCCGTCACTCAGGTCGACACGAGTGGCGTCATGGATGGTCAGTCCCGGCTGGCGGTCGTCGCGAAGGGCCGACAGCAGTTGATCTTCATCCCACACTTCATTGAGTTCGAGGTCGACAACTTCGTCTAGGCTCTCGACGCCCAAGGGCAGCGCGGAAGGAAACATCAATCGCGGCTTGGGATGGAATCCTTCGGTCATCGAAAATGGCAACCCGGCTCGCCGTCCGATTCGTTCCCACAAGTTGGCCAAGTCGCGGTGGCTGATCCATCGCAACAAGTCCGTCTTAGCAAACCGAACCCGGTATCGAACTCGAAGCGTTCCGGCGGGATGCAAGTTGGGGGAAATCCGTGATTTGCGAGTTCGCTTTTGAGGCTCCCGCGTGTCCGAAGATTTGGCTGACGACGCTGAATGAGTCGACGAGCTGGAATTCGTTGAGGCGGTTGGTTGAGTCGATCGAGACGGCGACGAAGACGAGGAGGGGTAACTCATTGCATCACCAACTCCGGAGCCAATTCGGCCAAGCGGTCGAGCAAGTACAAGTCCACGTCGCGAGCCGATTCAAGTTTGCGAACGCGTTCGGCGATCGCTTGGCATTGCTCGATCGAGACGTTTCGAATCGCCTTTTTGACTCGCGGCAATGCCGACGGCGGAACGCTCAAATTGCGAACGCCCATGCCTAACAACAACAACGCTCGCGCCGGGTTGCTGCTCATCTCGCCGCAAACGCTGATCGGAATTTGGTTCGCGTCGGAGATGTCGATACTGGCTTGGATCAAACGCAGAACCGCCGGATCGCTGGATTGATAAAGGTCAGCAACGTATTCGTTGGACCGATCGACGGCCAATGTGTACTGCGCCAAGTCGTTCGTGCCGATGCTGAAAAAATCGACTTCACGGGCAAAGTGATCGAGCATCATCACGGCAGCGGGCACTTCGACCATCATGCCGACCGGCAGATCGCTACGATAGGGAATGTCCGAATCGGCCAAATCCTCCGCAACGACGTTGAGTAGCATCCGCGCCTGACGCAGTTCGCCGAGCGTGGTCACCAAGGGGAACATCACCCGGACGTCTCCCAGCACCGCCGCCCTCAACACGGCTCGAAGTTGAGGCCGAAACAAGTCGAGGTTTCTGAGAGACAAGCGAATGCTGCGCAGTCCCAAGAACGGATTATTCTCTTGGTGGGCCAGTTTACCTCGGCCCATTTTGTCGGCCCCGAGGTCCAGCGTGCGGATCACGACCGGGCGGCCTTCCATTTGTTTGATCACTTCGGCATACGCTTGATAGTGATCTTCTTCGCTGGGTTCCTCGTCGGACGAAAGGTACAAAAACTCGGTGCGATACAGGCCGATCCCGTCGGCCCCGCGAGCGAGACACGCGGCGGTTTCGTGCGGGAACTCGATGTTCGCATTCAGCGCGATGCGGGTGCCGTCGAGGGTTTCGGCGGGCAATTGGCTCTGCTTTGCCAACTTCGCTGCGAGCGAGCGACGGTATTCGGCACGTTCTTCGTAATGAGCGATCGTTTCATCATCGGGGTCGATGATCAATCGCCCGCGATCGCCGTCAACGATGACCCGATCGGCTCCGGCAATGATGGGCAGGAACTCGCCGATTCCGACGACCGCAGGAATCTCCAAGCCTTTGGCGACGATCGCGGTGTGACCGCCCGCGCCACCGATTTCGGTGCAGAAACCTTTGACGAAACGCCGATCGAGGCTTGCCGTTTCGCTGGGCGTCAGCATCCGCGAGAGCACGATGACCGGTTCGGTCAAATCGGCGAGAGGTTGTCGGGTGACAGCACCGAGCTGGGTTAATAACTGACGTTCGATGTCGAGCACGTCTTGGGCCCGGTCGGCCAACAACGGGTTCTCCAACTTTCGCAGGGCCGTGGCGTAGTTGTGCAGCACGGCGCTAACGGCGAAAGCGGCCGACTGGCGATCGTCTCCGATGCGTTTTTCCAATTCGGAATGCAAACGCGGATCGTGCAGCATCTGCAACTGGGCGGCGAAGATATCGCCGGTTTGACGTCCCGCTTGCGCGGTCGTCTCCAAACGGCTTTGTTCAAGCTGCTCGCTGACGACATCGACCGCGACGTGCAGTCGCGCGAACTCCCCGTCGACGTCCGACGCCGGAACGATGCACCGCGGGATTCGATAACCATCTGCGTCGAGCACGAGCGCTGACGCGATTGCGACCCCCGGTGAAACCGGAATGCCTTGTAATTCGAGCATCGTAGTCGATGCTTGTTTTTTTCGATTCCCGTCGACGCCGTTTGCCAAGAACGATTTAGAAGGGAGCCCGATCCATCAGGACGTCAGGGATGAGCGAATGAAATGAACGCGGTGTGCCAAAGGATCGGCATACCAACCTCACGTTTGATGGGGACGAGGATCGAAGAAAAACAACGCCGTTGATTCTCTGTGAAATGATTGTGTGTTGATGGAAAATAAGAGCCCATTTCCGAAGGAGTCTGACCCTCGGAAGGCAAATCGTTTGTCTCGTTTTGTGGCCTTGCCGAAGAGGTTCAGACCCCTTTTCAGACAGGCACTTGCACGGCGACCGTTGATCGGTCGCCGAGGCTAATGTCCATCGCCGGCGATCGTCGCGTCGGTGATCGACGATTGCGTGGGCGACTCCAACTCATGAAAACCACGCTCGAATAACTCACAAATGGCCGCCATCGCCTCGACCGCATCGGCCCCTTGGACCGTGACTCGCAAATCAGTTCCTTCGGTCGCGCCGAGCGTCAGCAGCGACAGAATGCTACGACAGTCGACGGTTTCAGAACCTTTCTGAAGATGGATGACGGATTCATACTCATCGGCGCAGCGCACCAACAGATCAGCCGGCCGCGCGTGCAAACCCTGGGGGTTGATGACGCGGACCGTATGCTCAAGATGGTCGGGTCGCTCCGGTGAAGTCGAATTCATAAGGTCACCAAGTTTCTAGCCGGCGGCGAACTGGTTGTCGTCGGCTTCTTGCAAAAGTTGTTGGATATCTTCGGACGTCTTGCTTTGCTTTAGGAAACGACAAAACGATTCGTCTCGAAGTTGCCGCGAGATATTCTCGAGGGCACGCAGGTGATCGCCGGGTCGTTCGGGAGGGCTGATCAGCAGAAAGAACAATTGAACCCGTTCGCCGTCGAGGGAATCGAAGTCGACGCCCTGTTCGCTGACACCAACGGTGCCGACGAGCTGCGAGACGCTGGGGTGTTTCGTGTGAGGAACGGCGACGCCGCGACCGATGCCGGTGCTGCCGAGTTCTTCACGTTTCATGATTGCGGCGATGATGTCGTCGCGTTGGTCGGCGGCGATTTCGCCGGCATCCAGGAGGGATTGGACCAATTCATCAATGACCGCTTCTTTGGAGGTCGCTTTCAAATCGGCGCGGATCGCGCCGGTTTTGACAAAATCGGAGAACTTCATGGAAAGAGTTGTCTTGGATTGGAATGGGTGGTGATGAAAATGAAGGGGACCGAGGTGACTTCACTCGTCAAGAGTGCTCTCATCGTCGTCCACTTCGACAAGTTCGATGTGTTTGTGGGCGGCCGTGCGATGGTCTGTTTTACGGGCTTTGAGTTTGCGCAGTTGCTGTTCGACTTTGGGAATCGCATTATCCAGGGCGGCGATCACGGTAGTCGCTTCGGCGTGGGCCACCATGTCGTCGGCGTGCTCGGCGGAGACCTGAATTTCGACCGAAGGCTTGTCCAGTTGCTTCAAATCGATCGTGACTTCGATCGCATTGATGCGGTCGTACAATCGACGCAACTTAATCGTCTTTTCCTCGATCAGTTCTTGGTCACCAGGCTGCAAAGAGCCGTGACGTGCCGAAACGTTCACCTGCATATTCAAACTCGTTCCATAAGAAGTAGCCGCTGGGTCGATCGGAATCGGTCGGCAACGACCGGAATCCTTCTTGCGTAAGCCTAGCGGAATCTTGGCTGGCGGTATAGCGATCCCAGGCATCAATTTTTCATCCACCCTCAGCCGTGTCTTCACTCGGCCCGATGGTCGACTCTCAGGTATCAGGTATGGAGATCAAACCAACGGTTATTGGCCGCGATTGAATGGATTTCTTTTCACCGGACCTACCCGCTAGCTCGAGAACTCGGATGCGCTGACAAATTTACCACAGGGCCCCATGACAAAATCGCACCGGGGCGATAACCTTCTGGATTGGATTTCCCCTTCATCGTATTCCCCCAACCCCCACAGCTGAGATTTATGGCTCGGAAGGTCGTCAATCGGCAGGAAAAAGCCGCCGAAGCGGAAGCAGCAGAAAAACTGGCTGCCGAGGCAAAGCGTAAAAAAGCTGCCAAACGCAAAACCAAGAAAGCGGCCGCCGACGTTCGGTTGCGTCTATACTGGGGCGTTTTCAGTCAAAATTTAAAGCGGGTCGCGGTCTTCGAGTTTGACCAGCGAGACGATGCGGTCAAGCGTGCCGACGAACTGAGCAAGGGCGGCAAATCGCCTCACTTCGTCCAAAAGGTCAAAGAAGAGATCAAGCCCGAGTGACTTCACCGGACCGCCCGGCGGAAACGCCGGAACCCCCCGAGTTTTCACCCGATCCCGAGGTTTCACCCGATCAGCGTGCGCGGCGGTCGCCAGCGCGGCCTCAACGCCGGTTTCCCGCCAACTGGGAACCCTGCGAAGCGGTTTGGCTGGCTTGGCCCCATAACCACGATACCTGGCCGGGGCATTTCGATGGCATCCCCGAGGCGTTCGCTCATTTCGCCCGGACGGTCGCCCAATCCACCCCCGTGCGCCTTCTCGCGGCTCGGGATTTGGCCGACGAAGCCAGACGGTTGATCGGGAAGATGCAGAACATTGAGCTGATCGATGTCCCTACCAACGATTGCTGGATCCGCGATTACGGCCCGACCTTTGTTCACGAAAATGACTCTGTGTTGGCCATCGATTGGAATTTCAACGCTTGGGGCGGAAAGTATTATCCCTATGACCTCGATCGCGACGCCGGACACCGGATCGCCAAAGTCGCCGGTCTGCGTTGCCTCCGAACCGAATTGACGGTCGAAGGCGGTGCACTGGAAACCGACGGCGGAGGCCGGCTGATGGTTCACTCCGCCTGCATTTTGGATCCTGATCGAAATGCCGGAATCTCCAAAGACGAGATCGCCCAGCAGTTTCATCAGTTCTTAGGAATCACCGAGATCGCCTGGATCGATGGCGGTCTGTTACCCGGCGATGATACCGATGGGCACATCGACCAACTGGCAAGGTTCGTTGATCGCGAGAATGTCGTCGTCGCGGTCGCCGCGGACCCGACCGTCCCGTTTTCGGGCGAACTCGAAGCGAACTACCGCCAGATCCGGGTCTGGGGCCGGGAAACATCCCCCGCCGTTACCGTCCACCGACTGCCCGGCCCGCCACCGAGGCAAATCAACGGCCAAAATGTCCCACAGAGCTACTGCAATTTTTTGCGACTGGGCCCTGACCGGATCCTCGTCCCGACCTTCGCTCATCGCTCCAGCGACCAGCAAGCGCTGGGGATTCTGCGTGACCTCTGCCCGGGCGTCAGCATCGAAGGCGTCCCGTGCGAAAAAATCGCTTGGGGATTGGGAGCGCTCCACTGCGCAAGCTGCCATCAAGTCGCCCCGCCACAATAGCTTCCTTAACGGCGGGCGGGCAGCAACCTTCTACCCTAGTGCTTTGTCAAGATTCAACTTTAGGGTCGGCAACACTAGCCGTTTGAGCGCTAGCGGCGTGTTGATTTAATCGTAACCCGAAGCGTGAGCGAGGGATTCATCGCCATTAATTCCTTTGTAAGTATCCCTCGCTCACGCTTCGGGTTTTGATGAGGACTAAATCAACAGCCCGCTAGCCCCGGTTTTTGCGACGGAACCGTGGCTAGCGCCAAAACGGCTAACCCTAAATTTAAAGTTGGACAAAGCACTAGGTCTGTGACAGCTAAAAGTTAGGGTAGTGGATCTTGTTAAAGATCCTGTAGCGGTCGGATCTTTAACAAGATCCACTACAGCCAACCCGAACTTAACGTTGGAACAAGACGCGAGTGGGATTGGTTCGGCTTTAGAACGGACGCTTGAAGATTTCCTGAATAAGAAATGCTTGTCGTAGTCCTGTGGGGCTATGGAGCATGGCTTTAAGAGTTTCGATCGTGACATCCTGGCTCGTCGGCAGTGCGTTCGGTCCGCCATGTTCCTTATGCACGTGTCCGATCGTGGGTGTGTCACGACTGCGAAGGCGTGGCTCGTCCTCGTCGATAATTTCGACCGCAATGGCGATGTTATCCTCGTCGTCGTCCGCATCGATGATCACGGCATCGATTTCGTCGTGTCGAAAACGATCCGAATCGGTCATTCGTTCGCGGCGGGCGTTGGTGTACTCGGGTCGCTTCGGCGTTTGGTTTTGTCGCAACTCCTCGGTTTCGACTCTCTCCGCGAACGTCTTACGTTGGCGAATTTCAGCCGTCTTGCGAAGAAACTCTTCGAGTTCGTTGGTGTGATTAGGTTGCGGCATGGTGTCACCTTATGCTTGGTGATGATGTGCGTTGATGTTCGCCGATTCGATACCTTGTCCGGCGAGCGATTTGCGCATTTCGGTATCGGCGGCGACGTTTTGCAATTTGTAATAGTCCATGATCATCAACCGCCCCGACCGGAACGCTTCAGCCACCGCTCGCGGCACTGCCGCCTCGGCTTCAACGACTTCCGCCCGACTTTGCTCGATCCTAGCTTGCATTTCCTGTTCCTCGGCGACGGCCGAGGCGCGTTTGCTTTCGGCGTTGGCCCGAGCGACGGCGGTGTCGGCTTCCGCTTGGTCGGCTTGCAATCGGGCACCGATGTTGGCACCGACGTCAATATCGGCAATATCGATCGAAACGATTTCGAACGCGGTTTGCGAATCCAGTTTCTTCGCGAGCACGGCTTTGCTGATGATGTCCGGGTTCTCGAGCACCGCTTTGTGGCTGGCCGCGCTACCGATCGCGCTGACGATTCCTTCGCCCACCCGCGCGATGATCGTTTCCTCGGTTGCCCCGCCGATGAGCTGCTGCAGGTTTGCCCGCACGGTTACGCGAGCCTTGACCTTTAATTGAATCCCGTCCCTTGCGACGGCGTCGAGCGAGGGCTTGGTCGCACCTCGGGGAGGACAGTCGATGACTTTGGGATAGACGCTCGTCTGCACCGACTCCAAAACGTCGCGTCCGGCCAAATCGATGGCAGTCGCCTCGCGGAAGGTCAACGAAATCGTCTTGGCCTTCTTCGCCGCGATCAAGGCTCGGATCACCTGTTGGACATTACCACCGGCGAGGTAATGAGCCTCCAATGCCCCCGCCGTCAGTTCCGGATCGTTCAAGCCGGCCTGGGTCGCCATGATCTTGCTGCGGACGATCGCGCGGGTATTGACTTTACGAAACGTCATCGCGATCAGATTCGAAAACCCGATGTTCGACCCGGTCAGCAGCGACTGAATCCATAATCCGAAATAGGTGGCGAAGACAAAGAAGATGACGAGGAAGACGGCGAAGACGACCAGCGCGCCACCGAGTACCCAGGTGTTGATGTTTTCGAATTGAGCGAGCATGGGAATTGAAGAGTGAAGAGTGAAGAGTGAAGAGTGAAGAGTGAAGAGTGAAGAGTGGGGAGTGGGGAGTGGAGAGTGGAGAATCGGTGGGGCATTCGATTCTAGCGGAACGGCGAGCGGGCGTGTTGTGCAGCTCGCCGGTGAGGATTTCTGGAAGGTTCCAGCCAGAAGTGCGGTAAAGCGGTTCGCTGCGGCCTACGTTTTTTTGGAACGTTGGTTAGACTGGAAACGGCAACACCAACCTTGAGATTCCTCTTTCCCGATCGAATTGACTGATGGCGACTCAACGATTGACCAAACACAACGCGTCGATGATTCGCGCGGGGGTCGCGTTGAAAGAGGACCGGGGAGCGGACGCGATCTTGCTGTTGCTCGACGGGAGCACCGATTGGAAACGCATTTCGGAGCTTGCCGAATCGGGGAAGAATGTGGTGATCGTCGCCGTTGATACGCTCGAGGACCTCGACGGTGCCGCCGAGGCAGGGCTCAAACCACTGGCCTTGAACAAGGAAAAAGCGCCGTTGTTGGAACGGCTGCAGGAAGCCTTGCTCGAAGCCGCTGCGGACGAATTGATCCGCACCAACGGAGAGGTCGTCGCGGTTTACAGCGGCTTTCAACAAGGGCGTTTGGATTCGATCAGTCACCTGCAACTCGATGAACGGATGCGGCGGTTTACCGTCCGCGATCTGCAGACACTCGAGTCCAGCGTGCCTCTGAAGACGATCAAAGCGGTTGTGGATTTGGCATCGCAGATCGGTCGGGAAGGCCGCGAAGGCAAACCGGTCGGCACCATGTTTGTTGTCGGCGACACTCGCAAGGTTCTCGAACACGCCAATGACAGCGGCGTCGACCCGTTTCGCGGTTACAACAAGAAACATCGCAACTTGCTGGATCCCAAAGTCCAGGAAGACGCCAAAGAAGTGGCCCAGCTTGACGGTGCGTTCGTGGTGACCGCCGATGGCGTGATCGAACGCAGTCGACAAATGTTGGAAGTCACCCATGAAGACCTCAAGATGACCAAGGGCCTCGGCTCGCGGCACTGGGCCGCCGCCGCCATCACTCGCAAGTCCAAGGCTGTTTCGGTCGTGGTCAGCCAATCGACCGGCACGGTTCGCTTGTATCAGAACGGCTTCTTGATCCTGCAAATCGTGCCGATGGACAAAGCGATCAAATGGCAGGAGTTTGCTTTCGAGCCGCCGCCGCAATCATCGGAAGACTAGGGAAATCATCGGACGATTAGGGCACGCTGACCTTTCCCCAAAACGGGCGGGTGCGGTCGGCGCGGGTGCGGACGTCTTCGAGCATCGTGGCGAACTCACCGTCAAACCGAAAGTCGTTGCGGCGGGTTCCATAGCGGATTGCGATCGGTTCAGAGAAATTCAATTGCGGTATCTGAGGGGTCAGCCACACCGTGAACGCTTTCGCTGGCCCTTGAGAGATGCGGACCTCGTTGTTGGCTCCGATGACCGCTTTGATATCCGCGTGGGCGATCCGAGGGTTTTCATCCCACAGGATGGGATCCATGATCGCGCTGGGCAACGATTCGTCCCATTCCAACCACCAAAAGAATCGATCGCCCGCGCGCATCGAAACGAGTTCCAGTTCCTGAGGGATCTTGGCGCGTTGATGGAACGGAGTCGACATCCACTCAAAAATCCGGTCGCTTTCTTCGTAGAAAAACTCCTTCCCCCGTCCACGATACATGACCACCATCGCGTCGTGTTTGTACGACATGTAGTCGTCGTAGACGGCACCGTTGCGTTTGAGCGGCCGGCCGTCCTTTTCGCCCATCACGATGTAGACCGGCACATGAACCGCGTTGGGGTCGTAGTGCGTTAATGTCTTTTGTGGTTCGGCGCTGATCGAAATCATACCCGCCCATAAATCGGGATGGGACAAGGCAACGTCCCAGGCGGCCGCCCCTCCGGCACCGTGACCGGCAATGAACAATCGATCGGCGTCGATCGAGAAACGCCGCATCGCACTGCGGACACTCGACAATATCGCGTCATGTTCGCGCCCGGTGTATTCGTAATCTCGCTGCCCAGGACGCGTCCAGCGTGGCGCAACGACGATGAACCCGTGCCGAATCGACTGGCCCAATCGCATCGCTTTGGGTTGTGGTGGCGGGGCGACCTCGGGTTCGGCCGGTTCCGGTTGCGCAGCCTCTGCTGAGTTGCCTTGGTCCTTTGAACCAAGGGGCAGGAACTGCTCCGTCGCGACTCCCGACCACCAATTCAATTGGGTTTCCGCAGGAGCACCGGCGGCGTGCAAGGCGACGACGCACGGATAAGGTCGCAGCGGGTCGTACTCGGGCGGCAATTGCACGATGTAATCGGCCCCGACATGGAACATCCCCTCGATGCGATCATCGGCGACCGCTCCCAGCGGCATCGGATGTCCGTTGATGGTCGGTGACTCCGGTGCATTGTCTGGCTGGCGGTTCAGGTTGCGGTCGATCTCGATCGCCTGTTCGCTCGCCAGCGGAGGCGGAATCAGCGGCAGTAGTTTGGCGATGTTCTCGGCACGGGCCGCTTCAAGCGGCCCCAACTTTTCAAGAATTTGAGCGCGGGCCGCCTGATCGGGATGGGCCAAGTACTGCTGAACCAAGTCACGAACTTCGATCAACGACATCGCCAGCTTTAAGTTTGTTTCACCGGAACCATTGCCCAAGATCCAACCGGCGACCGCCAACGCAACTCGCTGGTGATCGGGGACGGCCTCGTTGGAACCGGCGCGAACAAAATCGCTCAACCTTGGCAGGGTATCGACGGTAAGCTTCGCGTCGATTTCGGCAACGATGTCCTTGAGTGCGTCCGATTGAGCGGCAGGCAAACCGGCGACCAATTTGCCAAGACGATCGATGATTTCGTTTCGTTGCGTTGTCCCTTGATCGATTTTCGATAACTCGTCTTCGACTCGTAGTCGGGTCACGCGTCCGACGCGATCGAGCGGAAACTTTTCTAAGATGGTTCTCGCTAGTTGAGGCTGACCGGATTCGCGACGTATCTGAGCCTGTTCGATCAATTGCATGGCTTGACGTTCGACTAACGCGGTCAGTTGCGGTTTCAATTCGACTTCACCGGGGAACTGATCCAGGATCGCTTGCAGTTCGCGTCGTGCGTCGCCGTAGCGTTCCGATTCGATGAAAAACCGGACCATCTCCAGCCGCTGGTCTGGGTTGCTTTGGTCCAGACGTTTGCGAAAGATCCGCATCAGCGCCGGCGTGTCGATGGACTCGGTGGCGATCCGCATGTCCAATTTGATCGACCGTTCCGCTTTGAGGCCCTCGAGCTTGGCATATCGAGCGGTCAGTTCGGTCAAGCCTTGATGCAGCACCGTCGGCGTCCCGTCGACGCCACGAACGGTGATCTGGCGACGACCATATTCGTTCAATGGGGTCACGCCGAGAATTTGTCCGATCGAACCAACTTCATCGCCCCCGTCGGGCGTGGGTTGAACAAACTCGATCCGCAATCCTAGATCGGGGACGTCGGCCGGTTCGGCGTTGATCATGCCTCGGCGATGAACGTAGGTCCGCCGCAAACCGTCATCGACCATCCAAATCGGACGGTTTTGTAGTCCGCCGTCGGCACCAAGCGAAAACGCATTTTCGTTCAGGGTTGCGACTTCGAGGTAGATGCCACGGAGGGTTAGCCCGTTTCGCAATGGAATCAGCTTTTCCGCTTCCGCCGGACCGGCGATCCAACAACCTGCTATCAACCAAGCGGCCGTCGCCAGTTGGCGCAACCGATGTCTGCACGTGAGGACGAAGGGCCGGAAGATCATTAGGTTTGACGGAAATCGGACATTGGAAGCGTGTCCAAGTCGCCAACCGCGTCCGACGTGTCAGCGGCATTTGATGTCGGGTATACGGTTGGCGAAGCATACGTGAAGAGCATGAAGACATTACGCAGGGTACGCCCGACCGGTGCGACGCCTTGTTGAAGTTCGCCGAGAATGGGCGAAGTTTGCTCGATCCAAAGTTCGATCGGAATGGCCCCCGCCGGCATCATCTCGATCGACTCAAAGTCAATGTCAGCAACACTGAACGCTTGCAGGGACGCGTATTGCCAATCGACCTCGGTGGAGACCGAGCTCTCGCCCGCCGGGCCGCTCGAGTGCAGCAAGTGGCCGGCCGGTAGTTGCGTAACAGCGGTCGGTTCCGGGGTGAACCAGCCGAACACGACGAACAGAATCGACGCGACCGACGCGGTCAGGATTCCGATGCCTTCACGACGTCCCCGTTCGCGAACGAGCATCCGGGCGCGACGGACCCATGTTTTGATCGTCCCGGTCGAACGCCCCATACGGTCGGCGGCTTGTGGGTAGGACAGGTTGTCGCGATGAATCAGCTCGAATGCGCGGCGTTGGTGATCGGGCAGCTCGGCAAGAGCGTGGTGGAGCCACTCGTCCAATACGACGGACGATTCGCTGGACGTTGAGTCGGCCGTGCCGATCGGCAACAGGTTGGCGGGAAGTTCATCGATCGATTGGACGTTCGTCTCGCGACGACGACGCGACAACAGGGTTCGGCATCGATTTCCGGCGATCGTTGCCAACCACGGTTCGATCGGCCGTTGCGGATCCCAGCGATTAATCGAAGCGGCGGCCCGGTGAAATGTTTCTTGGGTGACATCTTCGGCATCATGGTGATGCCCCAGGAACCTCATGCAGACTCGATAAACCATCTCCCGGTGCCGGCCGAACAATTCAGCGACTGCGGTCGATTCACCGTGACATGCGAACGTCGAAACTGGATCCGATGAAACGCTCATCGTCCGCTGAAGAATCGCTTGAGAGCATCGTCGGCGGCATCACGTGAGTTATCCTGCATGGCCGCTTTGAATGTTTCGGGCAATTTGCCAGGCTTCTGCTTTTTCGGGGGGATCTTCCGGTCTTTTTTATCATTGGCTTCTTCGCCAGCGTTTTCGGATGCCGAACTTCCTGGATCACTCCCGTCTTTGCCGGCAACCGATTCACTCACCGACAAATCGTCGCTTTCATCACCCGGAGCGGACGGTTGGTCCTGCAATGTCAATTGACGAGTCTCGGGGTCGTTCATTTTGCGAACACGGTCGATGGCGTCGGCTTCATCCAACCACGAGCTCACATCGACCTCTTCAAACTTGCTATCGTCGGAGTTCGAAGCGGCCGTCCGGACCGCGGCATCGGCGACGCTGGTCACTTCTGGTTTCTTAGCCGCATGCAGGCCATGCTCGATTACCAACCCGAAACTCAGCTTGCCGACTCGCAGGATATCGCCATCCTTGAGCACTTTGGCCTTATCAGGCGGCAAGCGCTTTTCGTTGACAAAGGTTCCGTTGCGGCTCTTGAGGTCCTGGACCAAGACTCGACCGTCCTTGATGGCCAGAATACAGTGTTTTCGACTAACCGATTCACTCTTGGGACGCAGCTGGCACGAATCGCTTCGTCCGATCAAGAACGTGTCTTGATTGACTTCGATTTCTTTGCCTGCATGGCTACCTGATTGAACGCGGAGTTTGATTTGCATAGTTACCCTTCGCGAATACGAAGACGGCGCGAGTGACCGGATTCCATCGAGGTGCCCTTTCAGCCAAGGCTCAAACGGAGCTTAGCCACGGCCGGAGCAGTGTCGCAGCTTCAGTCTAATTACTCAAGCGGAAAACGTCGTTCAGATTCGCCGTAGAGTAGCGGAACGTCAGGAAGCTTACCACTACGGGAGGGCAAGACGCCTCCGAAGGAGAGAAAACCGAGCAAAACGACCACGCGACGGATTGTCGCAAAGCCCTGTTGCTAGTGCTTTGTTCCAACTTGATCTTAGGATTAGCCGTTTTGACGCTAGCGGGCTGTTGATTAAATCGTAACCCGATGCGTCAGCGAGGGATTGAACGCCCTTAAATCCTTTGTAGGTATCCCTCGCTCACGCTTTTTGAAGTTGCGCTTTTTTCGTAACCCGCTGCGTAAGCGAGGGATTATTAATATTGACTCATCCCTCGCTCACGCTTCGGGTTACTAAAAACCAATGCCACAGCCAAAAGCGCAACTTCAAAACTCACGCTTCGGGTTGCGGTGAAAACTAAATCAACAGCCCGCTAGGCCCAAACGGCTAATGTTGCCAACCCTTAAGTCAAAGGGTGGACAAAGCACTAGGCGGGCGGATTGAGTTCTTGCAGCGATTTTCCGAGGCGTTTTTGCGGTGCGCCCTTGCGAGCAACTCGCTTGCGGCTGGCGGTCGCCGTGCCGCCCGATCGCGCCGGGGCGTCGTTGAGTAAAGCCGCGATTTCTGGGTTTACCTGTGAATTTTGGTCCGGAGCACCGATCTGTTCGACCGCATCACTAACGCCTAGCAGCACGGATTGACGGACGCCGTCACGAAGCCAATCGAAAAAGTTGAAATTCATATTTGGTTCTTCATATCAAAAAGGGGAGCGTTGGAATGCGTTCACGCCAATTCGCTTTGCAGGACAAACGGCTTGTAAGTTAGCCGTCGTCCCAATGTCCAGCCCGAAAAACCAGTGTCCAGCCCGAAAAAGTGCCCAGCCCCCGACTTTTAGGGACAACGGCGTTGTGACGGCTTGGCGTCTTTGGTAGCTTACGGCGCTTGCAAGCGACCGGCTTTTTCAATTCTCTCCTACAACCCCTCGGGGTGAAAGCTCGTGGGCTGTGGCCGGTGCCCACTACGCGATTTCACCTCCGGTACTGATTCATGGTTAACCGCAACCTCATCCGCTCTCTCGAAGACGACGACATCCTAGCCGATTTGGCCCTCATGGCTCCGGAGGACGAAGTCGAAGAATGGATGATCGAAAACTTCACTGCTGAACAGCAGGATTACAACTCCGGCAATATCGTCGAAGGACGGATCGTCGAAATCAACGACGAATGGGCTCTCGTCGACGTCGGATTTAAGAGCGAAGGCACCGTCGGGCTCGATGAATGGGGCCCCGATGAAGACACGCCTAAAGTCGGCGATATGGTCAAAGTCCTCATCGAAGAGATGGAGGACGAACTCGGTGCGGCCGACGATCCTTACGGCATGATCTCGCTGTCGAAGCGAAAAGCCGAAAAGATCATCGAGTGGGAAGAGATGATGGAAACGGTTGCCGAGGGCCAAGTGGTCACCGGAACCGTTATCCGAAAAATCAAAGGCGGATTGTTGGTCGATATCGGCGTCAACGTGTTCCTTCCGGGATCGCAAGTTGACATCCGTCGCCCCGGCGACATCGGCGACTTCATCGGTCGCGTCGTTCAAGCCGAAGTGCTCAAGATCGACGACACCCGCCGCAACATCGTCATCAGCCGCCGCAGCCTGATCGAACGTCAACGCGAAGAAGACCGCACCTACCTGATGCAGGAACTGGAAATCGGCCAGGTCCGCATCGGGATCGTCAAGAACATCGCCGATTTCGGCGCGTTCGTCGACTTGGGCGGCATCGATGGTCTGTTGCACATCACCGACATGGCGTGGGAACGAATCGGCCACCCGACCGAAATGGTTTCGATCGACCAAGAAATCGAAGTCAAGGTGCTGCACATCGATCGCGAAAAGCAAAAGATCGCCTTGGGTCTGAAGCAAAAAGACCGCAACCCATGGGAAAACATCGAAGGCAAGTACCCGGTCGAATCGACCCACCCGGGCGAAGTCGTCAATGTGATGAGCTACGGTGCGTTCGTGAAGCTCGAGCCAGGCATCGAAGGCCTCGTCCACATCAGCGAAATGAGCTGGACCAAGCGAGTCAACCACCCCAGCGAATTGGTGAACATCGGCGATAAGATCGAAGTCATGATCTTGGGTGTCGATCCGGAAGGCCAACAACTCTCCCTCGGTATGAAGCAAACGCTGAAGAACCCGTGGGACGAAGTCCTCGAAAAGTACCCCGAAGGCAAAGACGTCACCGGCAAGGTTCGCAACCTTACCAACTACGGTGCCTTCATCGAACTCGAGGAAGGCATCGACGGACTCTTGCACGTCAGCGACATGTCGTGGACCCGCAAGATCGCTCACCCGAGCGAAGTGCTCGAAAAGGGCCAAGAACTCGAATGCCGCATTTTGAGCGTCGACGAATCGCGTCGCCGGATCGCGTTGGGTCTGAAACAACTCGACAACGATCCGTGGGATGGCGACATTCCTGACAAATACCAACCCGGCCAATTGGTCAAGGGTGAGGTCACCAAGATCACCAACTTCGGCGTCTTCATCGGCCTCGAAGACGGCCTCGAAGGTCTCCTTCACGTTAGCGAATTGTCCGATGACAAAGTCGATGATCCAGAAGAAGTCGTTAAGGTCGGCGACTCGATCGAAGTCAAAGTGCTTCGCGTCGACACCGACGAACGCAAGATCGGCTTGTCGCTCAAGCGAGTCGGTTGGAGCGAAGAGCAAGAGAAATCAGCCGCCGCTGCCGAAGCCGCCGAATCGACGGTGCCGGTAACGATGGACGAAGGGAACCTGAAGGGCGGCTTGGGAAGTGCCGGACCGTTGATCCCGACTCAGGAAGACAACGAGTAGTCTCAAGCAGACTTCGTTTTCTTGAAAACGCATTGAAGCACCGATTCGCACGCGCGGGTCGGTGCTTTTTTCGTAAGGCGGCTACACCGCAAACAGACAAGCCCGACGCGCAACTGCGTGTTGATTTAATCGTAACCCGAAGCGTGAGCGAGGGATCATTGTTACCGACCCATCCCTCGCTTTCGCATTTTGAAGACTGCGTTTTTTTGTAACCCGCTGCGTGAGCGAGGGATCATTGTTACCGACTCATCCCTCGCTTACGCAGCGGGTTACGAAAAACCAATGCCACAGGCAAAAGCACAACTTCAGAGCTCGCGCGTCGGGCTTGTATCCATTGCGTTCAAACACACCGAACGCGGCGATCGTTGATGTGATTGCCTTTTGAGCGGTGTTCAGATTAGTTGGGTAGCTGGACTCACAACAGTTCAGATGGTTTTCGATTGGATTCCCAAGTCTTGCGACTCCGGTTACTGATAGCCCTCAGGTGTCGTCGCGATCTTGATTACCTGTCCGTTTCCCGGATCTCGGAACTCAAGTCGATGAGCCGTTAAGCAAATGAGACCATCGCGCGGAGCTGCCGGTTCCAGAGAAGCCGGTCCATAAATGGGATCATGGCGAATCGGATGACGGCGGCCTGCGGTCTGTAGCCGAAGTTGGTGCATCCGACCGGTTAGAGGACACAGCTCCAAGAGCGTGCAGTTTCTCTCACGGTCGTATCGAATCGAACGCACGTGCGTCTCGGCGCGTTTGGCACCATCATTGACCTCGCTGCAAATTTCCCCTTTAGCTTGATCGGGTAGCTTGCGAACGTAGTCGACCCAGACGTCGTTGTTGAAGATCGCTTCGCCGTCAACCCACGCCAAGTACGTCTTGCGAACTTTGCGAGCGGCAAATTGCTCCGATAACAGACGTGCGGCTTTCTTGGTCTTGGCCAGCAACAGAATGCCGCCGACGTCGCGATCCAAGCGATGCACCGCCGTGAGATAACCCAGATCCGGCAACTGCTTCGCCAAACGTGTCTCGACGCTTTCAATGCCGGGTGCCGCCGTCGTTGGCAGGCCAGCTGGTTTATCAACCGCGATGGCGATTCGGGATTGCCAAACGATCTCGATCAAAGCTTTATCGGTCAACTTTTTACCGTCGCAACTCCAGCGAACCACCCCAGCCCAATTTTTCACGCAGGGTGCGATAGTCGTTTTGGCCGGGCACCCGCATCATCCGGAACGAGACCGGAGCACGTTGCACACGCACTCGATCGCCAGGTTTGAGTGAGCCGAGAATTCGGCCGTCGACCACAATGCTCGTACTCGGATTGGGTTCCGTCACGGCGAGTTCGATCAGCGTATCGGCGGAATCGACCAGCGGGCGGTACGTCAGCGTATGGGGACTGATCGGCGAGATCACGATCGCTTGCAAATGGCGTCGAACGATCGGGCCGCCGGCCGACAGGTTGTGCGCGGTCGAACCGACCGGTGTCGAGATAATCAATCCGTCGCAACGATACTGCGTCGCTAAGTCACCGTCGGCATACAAGTCGATGTCGAGGATGCTAAACGGCGGTCCGCCCAAAACGGCGGCTTCGTTGAGTGCCAACTGTTCGGCCACGACCTTGTCGCCACGAACGATCTCGACTTGCAGCATTAAATGGTCGACGACCCGAAAATCCCCACCACACACCTTGGGCCAAGCATCCAAGAAGTCTTCGGGCGACAACGCGGCCAAGAACCCCAGACGGCCGCAGTTGACACCCAGCACCGGAACTTGGTGAGCGCCCATTTGCCGTGCCGATTGAAGGATGGAACCATCGCCTCCGAGCACGATGACTAGGTCAGCATCATCACCGACAAATTGATAAGTGAAGTTGAAATCTTCGGCGACCAGTGTTGAATGAGCCAGCACGACCGGACGCAAACGTTTCCACGCGGATTGAACCCGTTGCCGTTCAGGAGTCCCGATCACGAGTATGCGAGGCGGGCGTCCGCATTCACACCAACTCAAGTCGGGGCCCTCTCCCGAGTTCGCTTTGCCGGTCATCCGACGCTGACTCGAGCCGCCGACTGACGACAAACGCCGACAATGCCGTCGGCCGATAAATGCTGATCCGATAAAAGGTCGGTGCGGTCGCCGTGTTCGATGAATTCGTCCGGAAGGGCCAGGCGCCGAATCAAGCGGGTATCCAGACCTTGGTCCACTGCCGATTCCAGGAACGCGGAGCCGAATCCGCCGACGATCGTTCCTTCTTCCAATGTGACAACGAACTTGCCGCCTTCGAGTGAGTGGCGAACCATGTCATGGTCGATCGGTTTGACGAACCTTGCATTGACAACGCCCACGCTCAGTTCACCGTCGAGCTTTTCGGCTGCGGCGATTGCCTGTTCTAGCATCGCTCCGTAGGCCACGATCGTGCCGTCCTCGCCGTGACGAATCCACTCCGATTTGCCGATCTCGATCGGTGCCGGCACGTGTTTGAGTTCGAGCGCGGAGGCTTTCGGATAACGGATTCCGGTCGGGTGCAGATGAGCCAACGCGGCCTGCAGCATCAACGGCAGTTCGGCCGCATAACCCGGGGCCATCAACGCCAAGTTCGGGAACAAACGCATGTAGCCGATGTCATAAACACCGTGGTGCGTCGGGCCGTCAGGGCCGGTCAAACCGGCGCGATCCATCATGAAGACGACCGGCAAGTCCTGAAGCGATACTTCTTGGAAAATCTGATCGTAACTTCGCTGCAAAAATGTGCTGTAGATATCGACGATCGGCCGCATGCCGGTCTTGCACTGACCGGCCGCGAATGCGACCGCGTGCGACTCGCAGATCCCGACGTCAAAGAAGCGGTCCGGGAACTTTTCTCGGACCGGCTCGAGCTTATTGCCTTGGCACATCGCGGCCGTGATGACGGTCACCCGCGGGTCCGACTTCATTGCTTCGCCGATCGCATCGCGGGCGTGAGTCGTGTAGGGCGGGCGTCCTTCACTGCGACGGGTCACCGGCGTGCCGCCGCGGTCCTCGAACGCCGGCGGCGTGTGGAAGAAGACCGGATCTTCGGCGGCCGGTTTATAGCCGTGCCCTTTCTCGGTCACGACATGCAAAAGCACCGGTCCGGAAGTCTCCTTGCATAATTGCAGGTATTTGCGAAGCAACGGGATATTGTGTCCGTCGATCGGGCCGATGTATCGAATGTCGAGTTCCTCGAACAGCATTCCGCCAAGGAGTCCGGCTTTGACGCCTTCTTTCATCTGCGCCAATAGCCGCTCGGCCGGATCACCAAACATCGGCACATGATCGAGCAATCGCACGACCTCGGTCTTGAGCCCCGTGTAGAAAGGGTTGTTGCGCAAGCGATCGAGATAACTCGCCACGGCACCGGTGCGATGGCAGATCGACATTTTGTTATCGTTGAGCACGATGGTCATGTCTTGGCCGAGCTCGCCGGCGTTGTTGAGCGCCTCGAACACGATCCCGCTGGGAAACGCACCGTCGCCGATAACCGCAACGGTTCGTCGCTCGCGTTGATCACGCAGAATATCACCGCTGCGTAAACCGACCGCCGTGCTGACGCTGCTGCCGGCATGCCCGGTCATGAACAGGTCGTAGTCGCTCTCGTGCGGATTGGGGTAGCCCATCAAGCCGCCCCGGGTCCGGATACTTTCGAACTGAGAGTAGCGTCCGGTGATCAGTTTGTGCGGATAAATCTGGTGGCCGGTGTCCCAAATCAAACGATCGGTCAGGAAATCAAATTCCGCGTGCAAGGCCAAGCAAAGCTCGACGACGCCAAGGTTCGACGCGAAGTGGGCCGTTCGAGTCGCCAATAGGTTGCACAACACGTCGCGAATTTCAACGGCCACGTCCGCCAGCGTTTCCGCTGACATCGCCGAAAGCTCGCGGGCATCGCTGAGGCTGGCTAGCAACGGGTGTCGCGGTGTCGGTTCGATGGGGTGGCTCATGAGGTTCGCTCCAAAATGTAATCCGCCATTATATGCAACCGTTCGGCCGATGCCCCTAGCAACTTCAGGGAATCGTGCGCGTTGCGGATCAGCGACGCCGCGTGCGCCCGTGCGAATTCGATACCGGCACGAAAATCGACCTCGCTCGTTGCCGGGTTAGCCGACGTTTGGCTCAACGCGGATTGCTCCGCCGCCATTAAGTGAGGGAATGTCAATTTTCCACGCCCGGCGTCTTTCTGAGTCCGCTTACCAAGTTGCTCATCGGTGGCGGTGAAATCAAGTACATCATCGGTAATCTGGAACGCCAACCCGAACAATTCCGCGAAGCGGCCTAAGTCTTTGATCACTTCGGCACCGGCATTCGCTGAAATTGCGCCCATTCGAACGCAAGCGACAAACAGTGCCCCAGTTTTTCGACGATGGATCGATTCTAGATGCAATCTCGCCGAACGGGGGGACTCGAAGTCTTCGATGCCGATTTTTTCAGCCGCAAGATCGTCTTCTTGTCCACCCACCAGACCACAGGCACCCGCCGCTGTGGCGAGTTCCCCGATCAAACGGGCCGCTGTCGCCGGATCGGAAACGTTTCGGACTAAATGGCCGAATGCTTCAGCTTGCAAGGCATCGCCGGCCAAGATCGCGGTGGCTTCGCCGAACTGGATATGTGTCGTCGGCCGTCCGCGACGTAGATCATCGTCGTCCATCGCGGGCAGATCGTCATGGATCAACGAATACGCGTGAATCATTTCGACGGCAACAGCGGCCGGACGGGCGTCGTCGATCGAACCGCCGCAGGCCTCAGCGGCCATCATCACGAGCGCAGGGCGTAGCCGTTTTCCCGGTGCCAAAACCGAGTAACGGATCGCGTCGGCCAATCGGGGCGGGCATCCGTCGGCGAATTGACATGCCTTGGCGAGAGATTCCTCGATCGAAGCCCGAAACGGGGCGAGTTGTGAGTCGATCACGAGGCTCATCGTTCTTCCAGCGGCTCGGTGACGGGATTGCCCTCGGCATCGAATCCGGCCAATACACTGATCTTGCGTTCGGCGATTTCGAGCAGCCGATAGCACTGCCGCATCTTCGCGACCGCCGATTCGTACTGTTTGAGCGAAGCGTCCAAGCTCAGTTCCCCACTTTCGAGGGCACGGACGATTTTTTCGATCTCGCCCAAGGCAGTTTCGAAATCAACCGGGACGTCGATAATCGGAGCATCGCTTTCCTGAGCGTTGTTGGCGTCAAGAACGTCGTCGTTCGCGGATGCGTTGGTTTTCTTTTTAGCCAATCAATCAGACTCGTCGATGTGTCTTATTTGCGTGTCTTATTTGCGTGTCTTATTTGCTCCGGATCGATTCGTGACCTACGTTTGAAGAGACTGACGATCCTTGGCGGAGTATAGCACGACGTCCAGTGATCGCGACAGAACCAACCCCGCGACGGGTGGCGAAGCCTTCTCACTTGAACGTCTGACTCACGGTATGCCCCGCTCTCACCGCAAATCACGATCGATACGAAAGGCATCGGCTACCCCCAGCCCGGCGAGCTTAAGCGGAATAACGAACGCAGACAGCCCGGCTGATATTTGCCGCACCGCCGACTCAATCGATTCGGTGACAACGGACAGCGACCACACCGAGACGGGCACCTCGGCCGAGAGCGACGCTGGATCTGCCGAAGTCATCCAACGGCTCGAGGAGTTGCTCCATCGGTTTGATCGACTCGACGACCGGCTTGATCACTTCTCCCTTGAACAAGTCGATTTGTCGACACAAGGCGAAATCTCGATCGCTGACGTCGAAGAATTACGCTTGCTCCGGAGCGAACTCGAGGAAGCGTGGAGGAGCAACGAAGACCTCCGTCACGACAATGAAACTTTGACTGCTCAGCTCGCCCGAGCGAGTGCCAGCCAAACCATTCAATCCAAGATCGGGGTGGATGAATCGTTGTCATGGGAGGATCGCAAAGCAATGATCATGGCGCAAATGGAAACCGATTCCTTTGACGCCGATTCCTTCATCAACTCGCTGTCCGACCGCACCAAAGCGTGCGCACGATCGCACTCCAGCGATGAGCCGGAGAATCCAGACGAATTCGGAACCGAACCCACGCCGTTGGAATTCGTCGAATCGCTCTCCCGACGCGTTAGCGAGATGGAAGAAATTATCCGCCGTCGTGATCAAGAAATTCGTGACCTGAAGAATCTGCTCGAAAACCAATCGAGTACTTGGCAGTCGGAGACTCGCAATAGCGGGATTGCGATCGGAGCCGCTGCGATCGCCGGCTTGATCGATGCCGATCCTTTGGTCATCGAAGAACGAGCCCGCTTGCAACAGCTCAAGGACGACTGGGAAGACAAGTTCCGCCAAACGGAAATTGAAGCTTCGTTGGAACGAGCCAAGTTGTCACGCGAGCGTCAAGAACTCGCCAAACGCACACAAGAGCTCGAAGAACGACTCGAAGAACTCCAGCGAGAGAAGAAAAACGACGGCCGTGTTCCCCCTAAAGGCAGACGTTGGCTGGCCGAGTTAGGTTTAACTCCCAACAGTTTGTCCGAAGCAACCTAGTAGGCTGGTCGTAGCGATAGCGGAGACCCGGCAGGAAGCGGCGGTGAGCGATTCGCTGCGGGTATTGCTCGACACCCGACGCTAGCGCCGTGTTGATTTAATCGTAACCCGAAGCGTGAGCGAGGGATTCATCGCCATTAAGTCCTTTGTATGTATCCCTCGCTCACGCTTCGGGTTTCGATGAAGACTAAATCAACACTCCGCTAGCGGCGGGTATTGCTCGACGCCCGACGCTGGCGAGTTCGGCCCACCCTCAAACTAGACTTTGAAGAAGCAGGAACAGCAATTGCCAAGTTTTCGTCGCGGAGACTCATCCATCGAGCCTACTTGAGGCCGATTCAACGCCTGGCGGCGTTTGTGGTGCCACCGGCAAATTACGCCGGTGGCACCGAAGATGGATTGGCTTCGAGGACTGTTTTCAAAACGTCGATCAACTGATCGAGCCGAAATGGCTTGAACAAGACCGCCTTGGGATGCAAGCCGTTCTGCTTTGCTTTAACGATCGAGTGGCCTGGATCGTAACCGAAGCCCGTCATCAGGATCATCGGCACATGATCCATCACCTTCTCAAGACGGAGCATCAACTGGTAACCGCTGTAATCGGGTAAACGAATGTCACTGATGATCGCGTCGTACGAATCCTCGCCGCCGCTACGTCGTACCATCAACACGGCCTCGTCGCCCTCGTGAGCCGTTTCGACAATGCAACCGTAACGCTCGAGTAAACGGTGCGCGTCTTCGCGGACCTGGTCGTCTTCGTCGACCACCAAGATTCGCTTTCCTCGAAGCATCCCGTGCTGCTGAGACTTCTCGTCGGCCGGAACCGCTTCGAGCGGCGTCATCTTCTCACCGATTTGCTGGATCGTTCGTTTGATGTCGCGCGAATTTTGCAGAATCCGCCCCAATCGATCCATCACCTCGGGGCTATGCCCGATGTAACCTTCCATCACATGGACCGCATCGTTGAGGATCGCGTCGACCGGCATCGCGACGGCGCTGTGGATCGCATCGCAGCTCTGTTGTGCCGTATTCGCTTTCTGCGCGACAAGCAGTTCGAGCGTGTTCAGGGCGAAAGCGACGTCACGTGCAAAGATCTCAAGGAATTGCAAATCACTATCTGAGAACGCCGACACCTCGGGACTTTCCACGTTGATCGTACCCAGCACTTGATCGTGCAAGATCAACGGCACAGTGAGTGAACTGCGAGCATTCGCCACACCGGGAATGAACAGCGGGTCGTTCAGGACGTCGTGACAAATGTAACTTAAACCAGATGCCGCAACGTAACCGGTGATCCCGTTCTCGTGCATCCGTGCAAGTAGCCGCCGGTCAGATGCCTCCTCGTCGATGCCGACGCTGAGCAACGGGAGGAGATTTCCCGTCGTCTGCTCGAGCACGCGAATCTCGATCACGTCGAAACTCAACAAGTCGCGGAGGTAATGTTGGATGTTGTCCTTGAGCAGATCGATCCGCTCGTCCACCTCCATCATGAAAATTTCGTTGGGTCGCAAATCGGCCAGTTCACGACCGGCTTGATGGATCGCCGCCAGCTTTTGTTCTTGAAGAATCTCTTCGGTAATGTCGCTGACCGTAACGATGAGCTGCCGCGAAATGTCCTGTGATTGGATCGGCGCGGCGTGCACCTTGAAGTATCGATTGTTCTCACTATGAAGCGTCGATTGGCTTTGGTCGCCGGTCGCCAGCGACGTATGAAAAGGGCAAAAATCGGGACCCATGATTTCCGGATTATGCAACAGTTCGTAAAACGTCATGCCCAACGGCACGCCCTCTTCGCGCTGCGCCCATTGAAGTAACCTCCGGTTGGCCCAGATTATCCGCAGGTCGGAATCGACCAAGGCAACGCCTTCGGGCATGTCTCGCAACATGATCCCGCTCTGCACAATGCCACGAATCTCGGAGACTTGGGGCAACGCCGATCGGCTCAGCCAGATTCCGTCGATACCGTCCTCCTCGAGCATCGGAAAGGCTTTTTCCACCGATTCGACGTGAATCCACTCAATCACCTCACCTCGGTGGGTGTCTTGAGACGGTGCGTTTTCCGGCGGAGCACCATAGCGTACCTCGCTCGGAGATTCCCCGAGGCTCATGTCGGGCGAAGCCGGGGGAGCAAAGTCGGCGGCGTCGCCTACCCAGATCAGTCTTGACACAGCTAAGATTCCCCCACCTCAGGAAGACAATTTCTGCATCGCGAAACCTGCGATTCACCGACGCATTTTTTGTTATGGTTACAGATTCATAACCGTTTTCAAGCACTCCATTCAAATTGCGCCGGCTGTTTTCATCGACAGAAATGCGTCAGTGCCGCACACAATATCGAGCCGGCCGAGGCAATGCCGTCATCGCCTCCTGAGCCGCACCGCAAGGTCGCAATGTTGGCCCTTCGTCGATTCCATTGCCATCGGATCGGTATCAAACCGCCGCGAGAAACAGAGTCAAAAAAATTTTTACGCTGGGTGCTCGCGAATCATTGTGAGCGATCCCCCATCAAGGATGTGGCTGATGTGAAGTCGACCTGACAACACCCACAAAAATAAAGGAAAAATTGAAATTTGGACCCCCTCGGATCGTTGACACTGCGGGCCAACCATCTACCTTTTGTGCTCGTGGGCAATGTCTGCCCAAAGTACGCAGCCGTTAAAGCTTACCCGTGTTTCTTCTGTTGCCTCACCTGGCTGTGAGCATTTTGGAGGGTTTTCAATGAAGTCGAATGTATTAAGGATGTTTTTAAGCGTCACCGCGACGATCGTGTTCGCCGTGTCAGCTTACGCAGGATGCGGAGATTGCGGCGGATGCGCCAGCGGCAGCGGATGTGCTGCCGAAGGTAGCGCAGTCGCCTACGGCTCCGGCGGTGGTTGTGCCCCGCAAGTGAGCTACGAAACGCAAACGGTCATGCGTTCACAGTACGTGACGGAAACCCGTATGGTTCCCACCACCTCGTACCAGCGTCAAACCCAGACCCGTATGAAGAGCGTGACCAAACAGGTCGCTCGTGTTGAAACCAAACAACAAGAGTACACTGTCAACGTTCCTCAAACTCAAACTCGTACGGAAACCTACGACGTTCAAGTCGCGGTTCCTTACACCGAAGAAGAAACCTACACCGTTCAGGTTCCTGTGACGACTGAAGTCGAACAGTCCTACGACGTGTCGGTTCCTTACACCGAGACCAAGACTCAGTCTTACACGGTCAACGTTCCTTACACCGAGCAAGTCGAGCAAACTTACACAGTTCAAGTGCCCGTCCAAAAGACTCGCACCGAATCGTACCAAGTTTGTGTTCCTTACACCGAGCAAGTTGAGCAAAGCTACACCGTCCAGGTTCCTGTGACGACCACGCAAACTCAAACTTACGAAGTGTCGGTTCCGTACACCGAAACGATGACCCAAACGTACAGCGTTCAAGTTCCTTACACGGAAACTCAAACGCAAACGTACACGGTCAACGTTCCGTACACCGAGCAAGTTGAACAGTCGTACAATGTGACCGTTCCTTACACCGAGCAAGTCGCTCAAACGTACACCGTTCAAGTTCCGTACACCGAGCAAGTTGCTCAGTCGTACACCGTTCGCGTTCCGGTTCAAGAAACCAAGACCGCTTACCGTACCGTTAGCAAGTGCGTCCCAGTGACCACGATGCGAACGGTCACCAAAGACTTGGGCAGCTACCAGTGCCAAGCCGTTGAGGCCGCTCCGGTTGCTTCAGGTTGTGGTTGCGAAACCAGCAGCTGCGGAAGCCCTTGCGGCGGATGTGGCGGATGCGAAAGCAGCTGTGGCTGCGCCGCTCCTGCTCCAGCGTGTGCCCCGGCCGTTACCTATCGTAAGGTTTACGTTCCTAACGTGGTCACCGAACAGGTCCCAACGACCTCGTATCAACGTACCACCGAGCAAGTTCCTTACTCTTACACCGTGACCTCGTACACCTGCCAAACGCAGACCCGTATGGTTCCGGTTACCAAGATGCGGGCCGAAACTCGTCAGCGCATGGTCAACGTGACCAAGTACCGCACCGAAACCCGCAGCCGTATGGTTGCTGTTCAAAAGTGCCGTCAAGAAACGCGTACTCGTGACTATACCGTCACCAAGTACCGCACCGAAGAACGCACCCGCGAAGTTCCTGTCACCAAGACCCGCATGGAAACCCGCACCCGCGAAGTTCCCGTGACGACCATGACGACAGAAACCAAGACCCGTATGGTTCCTGTCAACAAGACTCGTATGGAAACCCGCACCCGCGAAGTTCCGTATTGCGAAATGGTAACCGAGCAACGCTCACGCACCATCTCGGTCCAAAAATGCCGTCAGGAAACCCGCGAGCGTTCGTACGAAGTCACGAACTACCGTACCGAAACTCGTACCCGTATGGTTCCTCAAACGACCATGACGACCGAAGAGCGTACTCGTACGGTCAACAAGACCCGCATGGAAACGCAACAACGCTCACGCGAAGTTTCGTACACCGTGTGTGTTCCTGAAACCCGTACTCGCACCTACAACGTAACCGTCTATGACACCGTCACCGAAGAAGTGCCAGAAGAGTACTCCGTCTGCGTTCCTGTAACGACGATGAAGGAAGTTCAAGTTCAAGTTTGCAAGCAAGTTCCAACCACCGTGCAAGTTCCCGTTTACAGCGCACCAGCCGCTGTGAGCTACGAAAGTGCCCCGGTCATGGAATCGGCTCCGATGGTCATCCCAGCAACCGGCAGCGGTTGCACGACCTGCGGAAACTAGTTCAAGCAGTGAATCGGCCTTGAGCGTTTGATCGCTCGGGTCTGTTTCATCAACGACCCAGAGAAACCACGCGAGGTGCAAGCTTCGCGTGGTTTTTTGTTTGGTTAACCCCGGCGCGTGAGGGCCCGTTGGTTTAGTCTGCATCATAACCCGACGCGTGACGGCGTGTTGATTTAGTGAGCCGACGGCACTAGCCGCGTGTTGATTTAATCGTAACCCGAAGCGTGAGCGAGGGATTCATCGCTATTAAGTCCTTTGTATGTATCCCTCGCTCACGCTTCGGGTTTCGATGAAGACTAAATCAACGACTCGAGCAATCGTCGCAGCTTCCGCAGTTCAATACGGTGATCGAAGTCGTCCATCGGGACCATGTCCACGGTCAAAGCTCGCTTGTACTTTTCTCGCTCAAGCTGAGTGACGATTTTACCGTAGTCGATTTCGCCTTGTCCGACACTGACTTGAAATTGGTCTTTGCGCGTATCACGCAACTGCACGTTGGTAACAAATTTCAAAAGCTGATCGAATCCCTTGCCCACCGCCATGGCTTTGGCGATCGCGGGATTGTCTCCGGCGGCAACCATCGAAACCGACGGATCCAACGCGACACCGAGGCCGTCGACATTGTTACAAAGCACCAACAGGGTATCGGGATCTTCGCTGAGACAACCCAACATGCAGCGAACGCTCAATCGAACGCCTTCGCCCTCGGCGATCGCGACGAGTTTCCGCAGGTGCTCGACTTCCTCGTTGAACGGTGTCCCCTTCTCGGCCGAGGGGACAGAAATATTGACCACTTTAGTGGCTTTGGCGATGCGACACATCGCGTGAAACTGTTCGTAGTGCTGCTCCCCCGTGCTGGCCAATTCCAGCCGGTAGCCGCTGATGTCCATCCGGTGCGAAGACCGAAGGATCTGAACGGCCCGGTCTTCGTCCTCGAGCAACTCATCCGGCCGAATCGGGCCGACGGACTCTTGAACGGCAATTTCCACGGCCGTGAATTCGAGATCTTGGAGCAGCTCGATCGCAGCCTGAAGTTCAAGATCGGGCCAACATAAAGTCGAAGCGGCAACAAACACGCGGCGAATCCTTTCAGAGAAACAGGGAAAGCCTGGGAAGGCTGGTTATCGACGTCAATCTAACCAACATCAGTCGGCAAAGTCCAGGCGAATTGCCCGCCTTCACGCTGAGGCCAGTTCAGTCCGTCACTCCACGCATGCCAGCAATTGAGGAAACGGTTTCGTGTCGGCCGAACCATTGAGGACTTTCAAACGCCATGAAGGCGCAATGTTTGCGTGCGGTTTCTGGCAATCGATCGGCTGGTAAACACGAGCCGTTTTTACAATCCCATTCCCTTACCTGGAGCCAAAGATTTATGTCCGTGAAACAGTCTCAAGGCCGCCCTTGGTCGGCAATCGGAGAGGGCGTCTGTGTGCTCGACACGGTATGGGCCAGCCCCGCCGACGAAGCCGGGATCACCCACGGCGATTACATTCTTTCAGTCAATGGAGATAGCGTCTCAACCCCGAAACAACTGGTGTCCTCGCTGAAAAAAGTAAAGGGCGGTGACAAGGTCGATGTGACGCTGTGGCGACGAGGCAACACGATTCAACGTGAAGTCACCCTCGCTACTCGTGCCGAGCGACCACCGGCGAGTCATCAAGCTTGGCTTGGGGTCATGTCCGTGATATTCGGTCGTTCGCTGAAAGCATCGAAGAGATGGGGCCGGGCTCGAAAATTCAACTAACGGTCAAACGCGACGGCGAACCAAGCCAGCTGAATGTCACACTGGGCGATAAAGAAGATGCACCCTTGCGATTTCGACAGCAAGCGATGAATGCATCGCGTGGCGATTCGATCCCCAACGAAAACCGAGGCGAGTCGTCGGAATTCTTTAGCGAGACGCTCGATGAAATGCGGCAACGCATCCGCGATCTAGAACAGCAAGTCCAAGAGATGCGGACGAACGATGACGTATCGTTCCGCCTGCACTCACCGACGCCGGCCAATGGAACGATGCTAGTCGTCCAGCGTGATCAACGTCGCGGAGACCGTTGGGACGGAGATCGCGACCGTTGGGACGGAGATCGCGAACGTTGGGACGGAGATCGCGAACGTTGGGACGGGAATCGCGACCGTTGGAACGGGGATCGTGGACGCTGGAATCGTGGCCGCGACTGGGACAACGACTACTACGATTGGCGAAGCCGCTATCGCAGCGGTTATCATTCTGGCCTCAATCGCAGCCCCCGACACGGCAATTCGTACTATCGATACGGCGGTCGTCCCTACTATGGCAATTTCGGACGTGGATACGGTTACGGCTACGACGGCGGGGGACTCCGCTTCGGAAACTTCGGCGTCTGGTGGTAAGGGCTGCCGGAAGTATCTAACGCTTCGTCAAAATTTAATTCTAGTGTGAGCCGAACGCCTAGCGGGCTGTTGATTTAGTGCGTTCGTCAGTTTTTGTGAGCCGATGGCCTAGCGGGCTGTTGATTTAGTCCTCATCGAAACCCGAAGCTGTGACAGACCACTAGTCGCCGAAGTGCAGCAATCGAGATTCGATGGGGCCGCAGCCGTGACCGTATTTGGGTGCAAAGTGGATCGCGTGGTTGACTGCCGCGATCGCAAAGTCGATTGCCTCGCGCATCCGAGTCGCCTGGTCGTCTTGCGGTGACGACAACGCCAAACGAGCTGCGATTACCGCCGAAAGCGAACAGCCCGCGCCGTGCGTGTGGGCGTCGGAGTAGCGATCGACCGTGAGCGTGACCAACTGTTCTGGTTCGGTAAAGACATGCATTTGCTGCCCGTCGACTGCGCCGGCTTTAAGAAGCACGGCGGTGGGTCCGAAGTCTTGCAAGTCTTGGGTTGCGGCGAGCAGGTCATCGATCTTGGTACCGATGCCGCGCTGCAACAATCGTTCGGCTTCGAAACGATTCGGCGTGATCAGATCGGCGAGCGGCAAAAGCTCATCGTGATAGGCGGCCACCGCGTCATCGTCGATCAATCGATCGCCGTGTTTGCTGACCATAACCGGGTCGACGACGATCAAACAGTCTGATGGATCGATACGTTCTCGCATCGCGTGGAGTTTGTCGGCGACACATGCGATGATCGCCGCGTTCCCGAGTGCGCCGGTTTTGATACATCGCGGCGGTATGTCCGACAACACTGCATCGATTTGTTCGCCGATCAATTCCGGCGATAGCATTTCGACCTTACCCACTCCCAAGGTGTTCTGCACGGTCAGTAAGGTGACCACCGCCATCCCGTACACACCGTTTTGCTGAAACGCCTTTAAGTCCGCTTGCAGACCGGCACCGCCGCTGGGGTCGGAACCGGCGATCGTCAATGCGATCGCGTGCGGTGCGATTTCAACCTTGCGGTCTTCAGAACCCGCCATGTCAAGCGGCCGCTTGTTGCTGAGATTGGATTGGCAAGCGAATGATGAACGCCGTGCCGCGGCCGACCGAGCTTTCCACCCGAATCTTGCCGTCGTGTTCGTCGACGATTTCTTTGCAAGCGGCCAATCCCAGGCCCGTGCCGCCTTTGCCGGATTCGTCGGGACCGGATTTAGTCGAAAAGAACGGATCAAAGATTCGCGGCAATACATCTGCGGGAATGCCCGTGCCGGAGTCTCGAACGGTCAACTCGACCGAAACCGTTTGACCGCTGGCATCGAAGACTGGCGCTAAGCGGATCAGAAGAGATCCGCCTTCGCCCATCGCTTGACGTGCGTTCGTCATCAAGTTGAGCAGCAATCGCTGGATCTGATTTCCGCTAACCGGAACCAATGGCAGGCCCGCAGCCAGTTCGGTATCGACACTGATGCGGTACTTTTGCATTTCACGTTGCAGTAAGATCATCGTGTCATTGATTAGGGCGACCAAGTCGGTCGGCTCCTTGGCATCGGTTCGATTGCGAGCCTGGGCGAGGATCGTGTTTGTGATTTTGGCCGCCCGCTCCGATGCCGCCAGGATTCTCGTTAGCGCTTTGTCACGACTCTCGGCGTCTTGATTTCTCAATCCCAACTTGGCGTAATTGATGACAGTCATCAGCACGTTATTGAACTCATGAGTCGCCGTGCCCGTCAGTTCGCCCAATGACGCGAGGCTTTGCATGTGGCGGACTTGATTCTTCAGCGCTGTGATTTGCGTCTGAGCGTCCGGCGGCGTGATGGGATGGGTGTCCGGCATGAGAGCTTGGGGTGCTAAGGCGATTCAATCGGATAATTCTGAATAGGAATGCAAGGTGTTGCGACCCGGACAATCCCGTCTGACCTATCTATCGACGACCGTGTGTGATCTGATAAACCGCAATCGTGTGACCGTCAAACCTTACCGGGGGACGCCCGATTGCCTGACCCGACTCGAACCATTCGCTACCAAGTTCCAAAGTCCGCAGCGGCAACGCAAGACGAGAACGTCCTGGACCGATTAGCTCGGCTGACCCGGATCGCACGCCAGCACGGATTTGAAGTTCGCGGCGAGCCGCTGGGCAATTCGCAGGGTGGTGGCGGCAGCACGTGGTGCGAGATTCGAGGTCGCCGCATCCTGTTCTTGGATCTTTCTCAACCGGCTGCGGAGCAGGCGATCGCGATCCGCGAGATCCTGGAAGAGACCGCCAGCGTGCGTCCTCACGCCGCACCACCGGTCCGAGCCGCCTAGCATCGTGGCACGGTGGTCTCCACCGTGAAACACGGCGGGGACCGCCGTGCCACCATATGCCAACGCGAACTTAACGTTGGAACAAGACACCGGGCCGAAACTCATAGCGGGTTTCGCTACCCAAAGATTGCAAGTTTGGCCGGTAAGCCTCTTTTTTTTGCATTTAATTTTTGTAAGAAAAGGATTCAAAGCCCGAGGAAAATGCGATACCCTCTTAGAGGGGGCAGTCAGTAGGGCAATCAATCCCAACAGACTGCCGCCATTTCCCAGCAGAACCAACTTCGGAAGACTAGAAGATGAACACGCTGTACTTAAGTCGTCAGTCCACCCACGTCTGGCGGGCAAACGCGGCCGGATTCTGGATCGCTTTTTGGACATGCGTTTTGGCGTTGGCCAGCCCGTCGGCGAGCGCGGAGTCCATGCACGCGCTAGTCATTGGCAATGCGTCGTATCCCAACGGTGCCTTGGCCAACCCGGCCAACGATGCCCGCCTGATGGGGTCAACATTGGAAAGCCTCGGTTTTCAGGTCACGACGTTGATTGATCAAACGCAACAACAAATGGACCAGGAGATCGCCGGTTTTTGCCACCGGGTTCCCAAGAACGGATTGGCGCTGTTTTTCTTTGCCGGGCACGGTTTGCAAATCAATGGCGAAAACTACTTAGTGCCGATCGACGCCAAACTGCACGATGAAACGGCAGTGAAATACAAAACGGTGTCGCAAAACTACGTTGTCGACTCCTTGTATTCTTCGGCGAGCAACATGAATGTCGTCGTCCTGGACTGCTGCCGAGACAATCCGTTTCAGCGAGCCTGGAACCGCAGTTCGGCGAACCGTGGATTGGCACCCGCCCAAGTCATTCCCGAGGGGACATTGATCGCTTACGCCACCTCCCCTGGCGATACGGCCCTCGATGGCTCAGGGGCGAACTCGCCGTACACGACCGAGTTGGCCAAAGCGTTCTCACAGCGTCCATCGACCGGACTATTATTGCGAGACGTGTTTTTCACCGCCAGCGCGGCCGTGCGAAAGGCAACCGGCCAACGCCCCTGGTTGAACCTGGACGCATCGCTCGACGCGTTCTATTTACGGCCGCCTGAAGTCGATGTCGACCGTGTGGAGTTGAACCAGGTCGCAATGAAAATCGAGAGCGGATCTTTGCAATCAGCAAACACTTCCGATCTCGAAATTCCGGCGCCTGTTTTGGGAGACCTCCCGAATCCGACGTCTGAAGCCACTTCCCCAGACACTTTGTTATTGGATTCTTCCCTGATGCGGCAAGCCGATACATTCCTGAACGAGGGGGATTATGATCTTGCCATCGAAGCCTACACGGTGCTGATCAATGACTCCAGCCTGAGCAAGGAACAACAACTCAAGGTGCGGCGCAACCGAGGTGTGGCATATTTGACACGACGCCAAGATCGGGACATTGAGCGGGCGATATTGGATTACCAAGCATGTGGCGAAGAAGGCGTCCACATGTCAATCCTGATGGATTCGGTAAGCCTCAAGGTCGGCAATGAGTCCAAAGCCACGGCAAGAAAAAACCAAATCGCGTTGGTGACCTTATCGCAGGGAGATTGGCTGTGGATCGAGTCGATTCACGACAACAATTCGATTCAAGGTTGGGTTTCCAAGGATGCGTTTAGAAAGCCGTCCTCCGAAACAGCGTCCTCGCCGATCGCTTCGGCTCAAACGGTCCAATCGGCAGCCCAACCCGCTTCGGGCGTCTCGAGACCGACATCATCCGTCGTCAGCAATTCCGGCTCGTTTTCGCCTTCACAATCGACATCCTCCTCGTTGACCCAGCCATCGTCGTCCCAGCCGACGTCGTCGGTCCCATCGAACGGCTTTGCGTCGTCCCAATCTCAGTTTTCGCAGCAGCCGCAACGATTCTCACAGCAGCCGGCCCCGGTTCAATCGCAATTCCGCAGCGCGACCCCGCAGACATCGAATCAGTTTTCGTCCAACAACGGATTTCAACAATCCAACCAAAGCAATCAGCGAAACCAGTTTTCCAATTCTGGGAACAGTCGTTCAAACGTTCCCAGCGGGGCGTCACCGTTCACTCAGAAATTCATGCAAAAGAACAATCGCCCACCCAGCATTTGGCAAACTCCCCAATGGGAATCGCCGGCCCAAATCAAACGATTACGTGCCCAGGGCTTAGTTCGATAAGACGCATTGCAAATTATTGCTCGGCAACACACAATACTCGGCCCGCAATTCGTCGCGGGACCGGCGAGTCGGTTGAAATTGTTTCAGTGATGAGCGAATCGAACCGACCGTACTAGACCATTCGCCTTTTCAATTCAGGAAAACCATGCCCCCACGTCCGATGAGCACGCGAAGTCGTGCCCGTAAGCGGTCACGCGTTCGCAGCCGTACCCGTAAAAAAGATCCGATTTTCGTCGACGGCCATCGCCCTCGACCGATGTACGTTGACTACAAAGACATCGAGTTGTTGTCCAAGATGGTCAATCGCCAAGGCCGCATCATGGGTCGCCGGAAGAGCGGTTGCACTGCCGCGAGCCAGCACGCCGTTACGGCGGCTGTCAAGCGAGCCCGATTCATGGCGTTGCTGCCATTCGTTGGCGAGTAGTCGCCGCGTGAGTGATTCGATCGAAGGCGGCGGCGATTCGTCGCCCCGTTTTCAAACCCAACGCCGCGTCGAGTTTCGAGATACCGACGCGGCGGGAATCGTTCATTTTTCGGCGTTCTTTCCGATGATGGAATCGGTCGAACACGAATTTCTGCGTTCGATCGGCGTTGCGGTAATGCCGTCGCACGATGACGACCACCGTGTGACGTGGCCTCGAATTTCGGTCGCCTGTGATTTCCACGGTCCCGCTCGGTTCGAAGATGTGCTCGAACTTGACCTCCACATCGATCGAATTGGCGATAGCAGTGTCATATACCGATTCGAAATCCAGTGCCAAACTCGCCGAATCGCCACCGGCAAGATCGTCGTTGTTTGCTGTCGCTTGGCTGAAGGCGGTCGATTGACCAAAACGTCGATCCCCGATCCCATTCGATCTCGTTTACAGGGCCTCTGAATCATGCCATCGACGTTTGAAGGCTTCGGCCTGAAACTGCTCTATCCCGACAATTGGTCTTTGGTCGCACGCGCCAAGGACGAAGGCGATCAAGGCGTGACGTTTGAGCTACCCAGCGGCGGATTTGTATCGTTGGAGACGCTTCCGATCACCCGAGAAGATGAGGTGATCCTCAACGAACTCGATACGATGATCCGCGAGCAATACGAGGATGTCGAGCGAGAAAACGTCGTTTTGCCTGGGGCGGGTGATGACGAGCGAGCGATGGACTTGCGTTTTTATTACCTTGATTTGGTCATCTTGTCGCGGGTTGTGCTACTGGATGCTCCCATTTCAACGCGAGACCAAATGCCGATCGCGGGTCGGATCTTGGCTCAAATGCAAGCCGAAATCCGCGACTTCGAGGCCAACGAACTTGTCTTTGCTGCGCTTCTGAAACAGATTCGCGACACCGAATAAACAGCCCTGCAATTGTTTTTTTAGTTTCACAGCAACCATTTTTCACCTCGTCGGCTGGAACTTTTGGTTAGAGCCTCGCCTTTGCGTACGTCGATCCACTCAGAAAAATCCGCTGGAAATTCACCGCTTATATTTGACAGGGGGTGAGGTTTTGCTACCATCAGGAGAGTTTTGGCAATTCTGACGGCCGCAATGTGGCCGATAAGAAGGGCTCCCACCTAACAATTCATTGGTACTCGGACCAACTGAACGTCTGTTTCAGGCTCCTTCAGTCTCGATTGCCAGCGAATTCCCACCCACCATTTTGTTTGCAAGAAAAGTTTCCGCTGGGTAAAGCGATTGACTTGTTTTGCTAACAGAATTCTTTCACACGATCGCAAGCAGGAGATGGCAAGATGTTTTGTCAAGGAAATCCTTTGACCCAGCCGGGTATGTTTGGTCGACGAGGCTTTTTAATGGCGGGTGCCGCCGCCGGGCTCGGATTGTCGCTTCCCGATCTGTTGATGCGGCGGGCGGCTGCCGAACTGAAGCACTACGACTTCATTCAAGCCAAAGCCAAGAGCGTGATTCACATCTATCTGCCCGGTGGGATGGCGCAGCAAGAATCGTGGGATCCGAAGCCGTATAGCCCGCTCGAATACCGCGGCGAGATGGGCACGGTCAAGACCAACACCGGCGAGACGATTTGCAATTCGATGCCCGAGTTGGCCAAACGCGCCGACAAGTACTGTGTGATTCGATCGATGACCCACGGTGAGGCCGCTCATGAACGCGGCACTCACAATATGTTCACGGGCTACAAGCCGAGTCCGGCGATTCAGTATCCTTGCTTCGGTTCCGTGGTCAGTCACGAATACGGCCCACGCAATAATTTGCCAGCCTATATCTGCATTCCAAACGTTCCCAATGAGTTCGCGGGAACGGGCTATCTGCCGAGCAAGTACAGCGGATTCGCGCTCGGCTCGGATCCGGCTCGTGATGACTTTAAGGTTCGCGATTTGAACTTGGCCGGTGGCGTGGATGCCCAGCGCTTCGTCCGTCGTCGCGAGACCCTCGAGAAGATTAACCAGCGTTTTGTCTCGATGACGGCTGCCGACAACGTGTCTGCGATGAACACGTTCTATGAACGCGCTTACGATTTGCTGGACACGCCTGCGGCGAAGGAGGCGTTCGACCTGACCAAAGAAGACGCTAAGATGCGCGACCGATACGGACGCAATCAAGCGGGTGCCCGCATGCTGATGGCTCGGCGTTTGGTCGAAGCCGGCTCGCGGTTGGTCACATTGACATACGGAAGCTGGGACATGCACGCTTCGATCACCAACAGCATCAAATCGCAGATGCCTGCTCTCGATCAAGGACTGTCGGCATTACTCGACGATCTTTCCGAACGTGGCATGCTTGATGAAACGTTGGTCATGGTCAGTAGCGAGTTCGGTCGCACGCCGAAAATCAACAATGACGCCGGTCGGGATCACTGGCCGAAGGTGTTCAGCGTGATGCTCGCCGGTGGTGGAATCAAGGGCGGAATGATCCATGGTGCGTCGGACTCCACTGCTACCGAACCGGATTCCGATCCGGTGTCGCCCGCAGACTTGGCGACCACGATGTATCACTTACTCGGGATCGTGGCGGACAAGGAGTTGATGGCACCAGGTGCTCGTCCGATCGAGATTGTCGACGGCGGAAAAGTCATCAACAACATTCTCGCTTAGCGTGTTACCAAGATTTGATTTCAGGGTAGCGAAACTCGCCAAGAGTTTCGGCCCGGACTGCCAATCGTCGAAAGTCCACGTGCTATCGCCGAGGTCTAAATCCAAGGTCAAGTTTGAATGAACCACTGATGGTTTAGTGGCTTACACCTTGATTATTAATTCACCTCATTCTCGCATTACCTCGAAGGGAGATTTCTCAGTGAAGTCCCAACGAATCCAACGCCTTCTCGGTTTCTCGGTAATTTTCGTTTCGGTTTGCTTTTCCGTTGGCGATGCTCAGGCGGCCTTTCCGAAGGTGGTCTATCACCAACCGCTCGGCGTGACTCGCGGTGGCGAAGCGACGATTAAACTGGTCGGTGAGCAGCTCGGCGACGCCCGTGAAATTCTGTTCGATGTTCCCGGCGTCGAGGTGTTGGAGGTCAAGGCGATCGATGAGAAGTCGGTCGAGATCAAGGTGAAGACTCCCGCAGATTTAGATCCAGGGCAATATCCTTACCGTTTGGTGACTGATAGCGGCGTGGCCAACCTGCGTTTTCTGAGCGTTGGCACGATGCCTATTATCGACGAAGTTGAGCCGAACAACGATTTCGCCGCCCCACAATTAGTCAAGATGGACCACACCATCGAAGGCAACATCGATCGGGAAGATGTTGATTATTTTCAGGTTGATTTGAAGGCAGGCCAAAAGCTGACGGTGGAAATCGAAGGCACTCGACATCGTTCCGATTTACAAAACCGCGACACGCTCGACCCGTTCATCGCGATCCTGAATGACAAGCGGTTCGAAGTTGCCGTCAGTGATGATTCAACACTGTTCCAACAAGACGGGGTGTGTTCCTTCACGCCACAGGAAGACGGAAAGTACATCGTCCTTGTCCGTGATAGCTCTTTCGGTGGTAACCGAGACCACTGTCGCTACCGATTGCATGTCGGTTCGTTCCCGAGGCCGACGACGATCATCCCTTCCGGGGGTGTCCAAGGAGATGTTTTCAAAGCATCAGTCATTGATATCGACGGAACCGTTAGTGAAGCAACCTTGCAACTACCAACGGACTTGATCGATCCCAACTCGAGTAATGCAGAGCGAACACAACCTTGGCCCGTGGTCACAGCGAACGCCTCCGGTGTTTCGCCAACGCCCAATTACATTCGCGTCGGCAACCTTCCGATCGTCAACGAAGTCGAACCCAACGACAATTACCGCGAACCTCCCAAGTGCAGCGTTCCAGCTTTGCTTTGCGGCGTATTGCGTGAACCGAACGACTACGATTGCTTTGGCTTTGACTGCAAGAAAGGGGAATCGTTTCGAATTCAGCTATTCGCACGCGAAACGCTCCGTTCGCCGCTTGATGGTGTCGTGAACGTTTTTGGACCCGATGGAAAGACGATCAAGAGCGGGGACGACATGGGCGGGAAGCTAGATTGTTACTTCACGTTCTCCGCCGCCGTCGATGGCACGCACACGATCCGTGTGTATGACCATTTGCGAGAAGGCAGTCCATTGCACAACTACGCGATCGAGGTCACGCGGCAGAAACCCAGTTTCTCGCTCGCTCTACAAGAACTCCGTCGTGACGAAGCGGTCGTGATGCCCATCCCGGTCGGTGGCCAAAGTGCGATGGTAGTGACGGCATCGCGGGATGGTTTCAATGAAGAAATTCAATTGACACTCGATGCCTTGCCCCCTGGCGTTACCGCGACGACCTATCCGATTCCCAGCGGACGAGTGGAAATCCCGGTCGTTTTGACGGCGACGGCGGACGCGAAATACGGAGCAAGCTTGTTCGACATCGTTGGCGTTGGCAAACTTGGTGATCAAGCCGTTAACGGAGAACTGCTCCAGTATCACAAAATTTTACTGGGACAAAATCAACGTGCGATGCGAGATCACTACACCGACCGAGCTGCCGCAGCGGTCTGCGAGAAAATGCCGTTCGAAGTTGAACTCGTCCAGCCGAAAACCCCGATCCTACGTCGCGGCAGCAAAGAGTTGCTCGTTCGGATCAAGCGTGACGAAGGGTTCGATAATCCAGTGTATTTTAAGACGCTGTACAATCCTCCAGGGATCGCGGTCAACAACAGTCGCAAGATCGACAAAGGTCAAAACGAAGTTACGATCCCGATGACGGCAAACGGAAGTGCAGCCACGGGCCAATGGCCAATTATCATGCAGGTTAGCTACGGAACCAATCGCAGCACCGCGACGTTCTCGACTCAGCCGATCATGTTGGATGTCGAAGAACCGGTATTCAATTTCTCGTTCCCGCGTTCGGCCGCCGAAACGGGGCAAGAATTGCAACTGGTAATCGGCATGGAAAAGCTTCGCGATATCACAGGCGAAATCGAAGTCGAATTAGTCGGCATTCCCAACGGCGTGACGTGCCCGGAAGCGACCAAGAAGGTAACACTCGGCGATACCGCCGTCACGTTCCCGTTAGTGATCGCCGCCGATGCCAAGACAGGCACTCACAAGACGATGGTCGTCCAAACTCGAATCACGAGAGACGGCGAAACGTTCTTGCAGACCGACGGCACGGGAGAGATTCGCATCGACAAACCACTACCCAAAAAAGAAGTCACAGCGGAACCGAAGAAGGTTGAACCGAAACCCGAAACGAAAGCCGCCCCCAAACCACTGAGCCGTCTCGAACAGCTTCGTCAACAAAAGGAAGCACCATGACCCTTGTATCACGGAACCGATCTGGACTTGCCGCCGGCACGTCTTGTTTGGACTTTGAAACCTCGGAAAGCCGCTCACATCGTGCGATTGTTTGTTTCTTTTTACTAGCAACCGTCGTCTGCGCACTGGTCGTCCATTCGGCACAGGCCGCCGCTCCGAACGCGAACGTCACCAAGTCCGAGCCACAAGCTCCGGTGCAGTTTGATGTTTACCCCAAGTCGATCTCGCTCAACTCGGGTGCCGACTTCCAAACCTTCATCGCGGTTTTGCGTCGTGAAGACGGAGTGACGGTCGACGTGACCAACGAAGTCCGTTGGAATATTGATGACGAAAAATTGGCCAAGATCGACGGTAATAAGTTGCTGCCGATCGCTGACGGCAAGACGTCCTTGACCGCTCGTTTCCGCAATGCGACCGTCAAGGTCGACGTCACGGTCGCCCAAGCGACGGTTCATCCACCGATCAGCTTTGTCAAAGACGTGATGCCCGTCCTCACACGCTCGGGTTGCAATACCGGTTCCTGCCACGGGGCAGCTCAGGGTAAAGACGGATTCCGAATGAGTCTATTCGGGTTCGATCCGCAAGGAGACTACACTCGAATCACCCGCGAAATCGGTGTGCGACGAATTAATTTGGCAGTCCCGTCGGAAAGCTTGTTCCTCAAAAAAGCGGTTGGTTCGGTTCCCCACACCGGCGGCAAACTCTTTGAAGTTGATAGCGATTACTACCAAACGCTATTGACTTGGCTTCAAGCCGGAGCCAAGAACGACCCTGCTGACCAGCAACCGCCCGCCGTGACCTCCGTCGAAATTTTCCCGCCTCAAGCGGTGCTCGAAGGAGAAGCGGCGACACAACAGATGGTCGCCGTAGCGACTTATGCCGATGGGACCACTCGAGATCTGAGTCGGTTGGCTGCCTTTTCCACCAACAATGCATCCGTTGCCGAAATCAATCAAGACGGATTGGTGGTGGCGGGCCAACGCGGCGAAGCCTTTGTGATGGCTCGCTTCGACACCCACACCGTGGGCAGTCAGGTCCTCACGTTGCCTGCCGGTTTGCAATACACGCCACCGGCATCCGAGCCGAGCAACTACGTCGACGAACTGGTTGATAAAAAGCTGCAGCAATTGCGGATTCTGCCCAGTGGTCCATGCACCGATCATGAGTTCGTTCGTCGAGCGACGGTCGATATCACTGGTTTGCTACCGACCGAAGAAGAGGTCAATCGGTTTGTGAATGATCCGGCCGCTGACAAACGTGCCGCGCTGATCGATCAACTGCTCGAACGAAAAGAGTTCAGCGAGATCTGGGCGATGAAGTTCGCTCAACTGTTGATGATCAAAACGACCAACCAAGTCTTCAAAAAGTCAGCACTATTGTACTCGGGATGGTTGACCGACCAATTCGCACGCAACGTTCCGATCAGTGAAATGGTCGAGGAACTGTTGACCAGCACCGGCGGTACGTTCACGCAACCGCAAACGAACTTCTATGAGATCGAACAAGAGACGCTCAAGACATCCGAGAATGTCGCGCAACTCTTCATGGGAATTCGGACGCAGTGCGCCCAATGCCACAACCATCCGTTTGACCGATGGACGATGGATGATTACTACGGGTTTACCGCGTTCTTTGCCCAAATCGGACGCAAGCAAGCCGAAGACTATCGCGAACGAATCGTCTACAACCGCGCCTCCGGCGAAACAAAGCATCCGGTGACGAACCAAAACGTCGCGCCGAAGTTTCTTGGCGGCGAAGTACCCGATACCAGCGGAAAAGATCGTCGCGAAGTGTTGGCGAAGTGGCTCGTATCGCCCGAGAACCCTTATTTCGCAACCAGCGTTGCGAACCGAGTTTGGGCGCACTACATGGGCATGGGGATCGTCGATCAAGTCGATGATTTCCGGGTCAGCAACCCGCCGTCCAACCCGGAATTGTTGAACATGCTCGGCGACAAATTGGTCGAGTACAACTACGACTTCCGGAAACTGGTTCGTGATATCTGCACCAGTCGTGCGTACTCGCGTAGCAGCCAAACGAACGAATCCAATGCGCACGATACTCGCAACTTTGCCCACGCCGTGATCCGGCGGATTCCGGCGGAAAGTCTTCTCGATTGTATCTGCCAAGTCACCGAGTCGCCGGACAAGTTCAGTGGTTTGCCGCTGGGAAGCCGCGCGGTCCAGATCGGTGATGGATCCGTTTCGAATTACTTCCTCGACACATTCGGGCGGTCGCCTCGCGTGACCGTGTGCGACTGCGAAGCCTCTACGGAACCTTCGTTGTCTCAAGCATTGCATCTGCTCAACGGCGAGACCGTGCACAATAAGATCGTCAGCAGCCGGGTTATCAAAAAATGGCTTGAAGAAGAAAAGTTAGCGCCAGGCCAAGCCATCGATCGTATTTACGTGCGATGCCTCGCCCGCAGCCCGGACGCCAGTGAACGCGAGGCGGCCGAGGGAATGCTCGCCGTCGAGGGTGCGAAGCCACAAGAGGTTCTTGAGGACCTTTTATGGGCGGTGCTCAATGGTCGCGAGTTTGTTTTCAATCATTGATCGACTTTCAATGTCAATCCTTCCCACGATGTACTTTACAATGAATCGGACGATGAAAATTCGCATCCATGGCAACGCGATCCGACACGTACTGCTAGCTGCCGGCGTTTTGACGACGCTCACACCCGCTTGGGCGGAAGCCGAAAAATCGCCTGAGGCAGCCGTCAAGATCACGTACGAAGACCATGTCAAACCGATCTTCCGCGAACACTGCCTGACCTGCCACAATCAAGGTGATAAACGCGGCGGTCTCGCATTGGACTCCTACGGAGTATTGATGGAAGGCGGCGGTAGCGGCGAGGTTGTTTACGACGACGGCGATGCCGACGCGAGCCGCCTATGGCAACTCGTCAACCACGACGACACCCCGGTCATGCCGCCGAACCAACCTAAGATCCCCGCGAAACAACTGGAAGTGCTTCGAGCTTGGATCGAAGGTGGCATCTTAGAAAACTCCGGATCAAAAGCCAAAGAAAAGAAGAAGAACGCCTTGGCAATGGCAACGCCTTCGACCGGCAAACCCGAAGGGCCGCCGCCGATGCCCAAGTCGTTGCCGCAATCGGTACCCGTGGTCACTCCCCGAGCCGCCGCAATTACAGCGATCGGCACGAGCCCATGGGCCCCACTCGTCGCGGTGGCCGGCCAAAAGCAGATCGTCCTCTATCACACCGAAACCGGTGAACTATTAGGGATCCTTCCATTCGACGAAGGCATTCCGCAATCGCTGCGATTTAGCAAGGACGGGCGTTACCTCGTTGCCGGCGGTGGTGAACATAGCGTTCACGGAATTGCAGCGGTCTACAACATCGAGACCGGCGAAAGAATGGCGTCCGTGGGAGATGAGCTGGACACCGTTTTCGACGCCGATTGCAATGATACGATGAGCCGCATCGCACTCGGTGGGCCGCAAAAGATGCTGAGAATCTTTGATGCAACCGATGGCACGCTGCTGTTTGATCTGAAGAAACATACCGATTGGATTTATGGCGTTGCCTTCAGCCCAGACGGTGTGCTCGTGGCGTCGTCGGATCGTAGCGGCGGCTTGTGTGTTTGGGAGGCCGATACCGGCCGATTGTATTTGGACTTGACCGATCACAAGGGTGCGGTGAATTCCGTTTCATGGCGAGATGACTCGAACGTTTTGGCCAGTGCGAGTAGCGACGGTACCGTCAAACTGTGGGATATGGTTTCGGGCAAAGCGATCAAGTCAATTAGTGTCAATGGCGGCGCCGTCATGTCAGTCCGTTTTGATCACAAAGGACAATTAGTCACCGCGACGAGCGACCGTAAGGTTCGTTTGTTTGATGCAAACGGAACTCAAATCAAAGAGTTCCCGCCGATGAAAGAGGCCGCGTTGGAAGCCGCGATCTCCCACGATTCTCAACACGTCGTCTACGGCGATTGGAGTGGAGAGGTCAACTTGACACCGGTGGCCGATCCGTCCAAAGCCATGGCGATCGCGGCCAATCCGCCGCCCGCGCAGGAACGACTCAAGCATGTCGAACAGACTCTCGCGGGCATCCGTGAACAGCTCGCGCCATTGATCCAAAAACAAGCCGAGGCTCAAGCGAATCTCGATGCAGCCAAAAAAGCATCCGCTGATGCGGAAACCCAATTGAACCAGTATCGAGGCGAAGTCACCGCGACACAGCAAAAGGTCACCGACACCGTCGCTGCATCGAAACAAAAACAAGATTCGATCCCCAAGTTGGTCACCGAATCACGTGATCAGCACGACGCCATCATCGCCGCTCGACTTGCCCTAGGTGATGCAACCGACCCGGCAAAGTCCGAATCGATTGCCGCTGCCGAAACGAAACTGGCAGGGACTTTGACCACGTTGGCTCAGTCGCGAAGGGCGATTACGGAGTCCGCGAAACAGGTAGCCGAATTCCAGAAGCAGGTGGTCGACTTGCAAAATAAGGTGAAAACGGCCGAGGCGAGCGTGAACGATCTCAAACTGAAAGTTGATGCCGCAGACAAAGCCTTCCAAGCCGCTAAAGCAGCCCACGATGCAGTCGCCGGACAGTTAAGTGAACAGGAACGCAAGAAACAAGAATTGGTCTCCGCAGTCAATTCCTAGGAGAGTTTCAGGGCCAAAGACCGCCCGTTTACCTAGTGCTTCGTCAAAGTTTAAAATTAGGGTTAGTGAAGTGAGCCGACGGCGCTAGCGGCGTGTTGATTTAATCGTAACCCGAAGCGTTAGCGAGGGATTCATCACCATTAAGTCCTTCGTATGCACCCCTCGCTCACGCTTCGGGTTTCGATGAGGACTAAATCAACAGCCCGCTAGCCGCGGGCATTGCTCGACGCCCGACGCTAGCGGCGTGTTGATTTAATCGTAACCCGAAGCGTGAGCGAGGGATTCATCGCCATTAAGTCCTTCGTATGCATCCCTCGCTCACGCTTCGGGTTACGATCCAAACTAAATCAACAGCCCGCTAGCGCGTTCAGCTCACCCTAAAATTAAATATTGTCGAAGCACTAGTCCGAAAGGCTGGATGGACTTCCGGTTACCCTTCGCTGATCGAATCGAGCAACTGGTCACGTTCCCAGTCGTCGTTCCGTGTTCTTTTGAATAACGGCCAATAGTGCCTCACGAAGCTCGTGTTGGTACTCGTTCGATAGAATCGGTTCGTTGTTCGAATCGACGATATAAAAGACGTCCGCAATTTGATCCAAGTGCGTGTCGATTTTTGCGAACTGGATCGACACGCCATGCTGAAACAGAACCGAAGCGACTTCGGACAACAGCCCAGGACAATCATAGGTGAACAGCGACAGAATCGTCTGATGATCAAACGTGTCGTTATCAAAGATGATTTTGGTTGGTAAGAGATTCACGCTGGCGGGTTCGCAATTGCCCTTGGTCTTCCAAACGCGTCGCGGAACAGGCAAAGGGGCATCGGGGTCGTTGATCGCTTTGCGGATAACCGTACAGACTTTCTCGATTCGATCGGCAGGCGGCCGATCGACAAAATCCGGATCGCTGACCCAGAATGCGTCCCACAGGAGGTCTTCGCCGACCGTTTCGATATTAGCTCTAAAGATAGTCAATCCGCAGGCATACAACGCGCCGGTAATTCTTGCGAAGGTTCCGATCCGCTTTTCGCCTTGCCGAACGACCACGTTGTAGCGGATCGCTTCGCCTTCCGGTTCGACGGTTCCCGCGCAGTAGCACCCCTGCTCGTTCTCGAGCCAGCGACCGACTTCACATAGTTCAATGGCGATCTCATCGCTGCCGCGGTGACGCAACAATGACAGCGGCAACTCATCAACCAATTCGGTGACCGAGTCGTTCCCGCCTTTCTTTCGAATCAGTGATACGATTTCTTGACGATGTTGATCGAGTTCAGGATCGTTTTCGCCAGGCAGGTTTCCGGTATCAAAGAACCTTCGCGTCCGCAGATAGAGGTCTTCGATCAACTTCATCTTCCAGTCCGTCAACACATCAGGACCGACAGCAATCAAGTCGGCCACGGTGTGAACGAGTAGTAATTCCAAACGCCCTACCGAACCGACCTCGGCCGCAAAATCATGAACGACGTCGTTGTCATTGAGATCATGCCGAAAGGCGACTTCATTGATGAGCAGATGTTTGTGAATGAGCCACTGCAACGTTTCTTTCTGCGAAGGATCGAACTCGAAAGCATCGGCGACCTCACCGGCGATCCGTCGACCGACTTCGGAATGATCCTCTTCGTATCCTTTTCCAAGATCATGAATCAAGAGAGCCAAATGGAGCAGAGTCTTGTCTTTCATTCGACGGTAACGGCGCCCCATCGCACTGTCTTCGTCTTCGAGTTCGGTCGCCGCTTCGACCGCACGGATGCAATGCGCATCAACGGTGTATTTGTGGTAGGCGTTGAATTGCAACAGTCCACGACACCGTCGCATCGCGGGAATCAATTGCTCAATGATTCTCAGTTCATGCAACCGACGAAGCAGCGATGCCAATCTTCCTGGACGGCTCAACAGCGCAAGGAAGGCATTAACGCTACGAGGATCGAGCGACTTCACGCGGCGTTCGGACATCGCTTCGCGGATCGCTTGCCACGTCGGGTGAGCGATCCGCCGACGGTGCTCATTGGCGACCTGCATTAAACGCAACACGTCCGGCAGGTTGCTCGCAAACTGTTCAAGTTTGGATCCGTTGACCCAAATGTGAGTCGGTCCCATCCGGATCGCGTCATCGATACGGCGTGACAAAACGCGTTCGGCGAGCATCGCCATCTTGGACCTTGCCCGGTGTTCATCGTCAAAGAACGCCGACACATAGCGTACGCCACGCGTGTGCTCAAAATAGTCCTGCATGAACGCTTCGACGGGCAACACGCCGATTTTTCCGTGATACCCCCAAGCTTTTGCGATTTCCATTTGGGTCGGGCGGTCGAGGACGTCTTGGGCTCGACCGGTGCGGAAGTGCAGTTCGTGCCGCAATCGCAACATGAACGCGTGAGCGCGACGGAGCGTTTCAAGGTCTTCGTTGGAAAGAGCCCCGAGGCTGTGAAGTCGAGATAAATCGGTCGTTCCGTGGGTGGCATACCCCAACCAGCGGACCAATTGAATGTCACGAAGACCGCCACGAGATCGCTTGACGTTGGGGCGAAGCAGGTAGATCGTCTCGCCCCATTTGCGACGCTCCTCGCGACGTACTTGAATGGCCTTCCGATTGAGCGATTTCCAACGCCGTTTGGCACCGGTTCGAAACGCTTCCTGAAAACGCTCGAACGTGGACTCATCGCCCGCTAAGAACCGCGATTCGGTCAGCGATGTGTAGATCTTCGGGTCCGTCCACGCGAGCGCGCAGGCTTCGGGAGGCGTGCGGACGGAAAAGCCGACGTCCATGTTCGCATCGGTTAAATCGCGAACCAACGTCCCGGCAACCGGAGCGGCGCCCGAGGCGACGACGCGCGGCGTCAGCAGCATCAAATCGGCATCGCTAAAGGGCGACAAGTCACGGCGACCGTAGCCACTGTGAGCGACCAGAGCGAGTCGTCCCGCATGAGTCGGCTTGACACCGTTGGCGATCGCCTGGGCGATCGAATTCGCAAACACATCCGTCACGACTTGATCGTAGAGATCCGTCAGTGCATTGGCGGTCTGGACACTTGGCAGACCGCCTCGAAAGCGGGCTTCGATCCGCGATCGCCCCTCGCTGAGCTGATCGCGATAACGCAGCGCCGACGATGCCAGCGAATTCGTGCGTGCCAAGGGAATGCTAATGGGAAATCGACAGAGACGTCTGGCTACAGAGCCTCTTCGCCCCGTTCGCCGGTTCGGATGCGGACGGAATCTTCCAAATTGGTTACAAAGATCTTGCCGTCACCGATTTGTCCGGTTTGAGCGGTTTGCAAGATCGTGTCGATGACCGTTTGCAGATTCTCGCTGGTGCAAACGACTTCGATTTTGACCTTCGGCACAAAATCGATCGCGTATTCGGTCCCTCGGTAGATTTCCGTATGGCCTTTTTGACGGCCGAACCCACGGACTTCACTGACCGTCATCCCGTGAATCCCTTGCTCGGTCAACGCGTTTTTCACGTCTTCGAGCTTAAAATGGCGAACAATGGCTTCGACTTTTTTCACGGCGTGCGGCTCCGGAAGGAAAAACGAGAGTGAGGGGACACAGGGACCAGGATTTCTACGACAAGCTTTATTCTACACTTGCGACCGCATCTCACCAGATGGGCAATTGCGGTTCAGGGCTTTTCCCAAGGTTGGTCCGGACGGCCGAGCAAACGGTTGACATCGCGAGAGACGACGAACAACCAATCGCTCAGGCGATTCAAATACACGATAACGCCATCGCTGATCGGTGTTTCGGACTCGACCGCATCGGCGAGTGTGATCACACGTCGCTCGGCCCGGCGACAAACGGCCCGTGCCAAATGCACATACGACGCGACCGCCGAACCACCTGGCAGAATGAATTGCTTCAACGGAGGCAGTCGCCCTTCGGATTCGTCGATCCATGCCTCAAGCCGATCAATGTGGGGCTTGCCAATGACGCGTAAATTGAACTCGTCCGGATGCGGAGACGCCAATTCCGCCCCGATCGAGAACAGTTCGTGCTGAATCCGCACGATCTTCGCATCCAAATCCGACAGCGAGCCCTTTTCACCATTTCGCATCTGACCATCGCCCGCGTTGTCATCGCTCGCGGTGTCATCGACCTTGGTGTCATCGATCGCGGCACGAACACAGCCTAAAACCGCGTTGAGTTCGTCGACGGTTCCGTAGGCTTCGATACGTGAATCATCTTTGGCCACGCGAGGACCACCGAACAATCCGGTGGTGCCGCTATCGCCGGTACGAGTGTAAATTTTCATGAGGTCGATTGGGTTGCTGAAGGCTCCCGGCGTTTCGAGTTCATCCTCACTGTCCGAAGGAATCAAGCCTTGAAGAAAGAAAGAACGAATCCGGTCCGAGCAGCGGGTGTGTTGCTGATGACGGAAACATTACCGCAGAAGTTTCTACTGATGCGTCACAAAGACCGCTGGGATCTGCCCAAAGGACATTGCGACGGAAATGAAACTTACCTGGAAACGGCTCACCGCGAAATGGAAGAGGAAACCGGGATCCCCGCATCAACTTGCCGATTCGAAGCCGACTTTCAGTTTGATATCCAATACGAAGTAACCTACAAGAAATCGCCGGGACAAGTGTTCCAAAAAAAGATTCGATATTTTTTGGCGTGGATTCCTAACGAAGTCAAAATCGAGGTCACCGAGCATGAAGGATATCAATGGACACCATGGCAACCGCCACATCAAATCCAAATCCAAACGATCGATCCCTTGCTCGCCTCAGTGGAGGCGTTCTTGAAAGACCGTCCGAATGACGCGCATGACCGGACGCCCATTTAACAAAAAAAGCACGAGGACGAACCGTCCGCGTGCTTCATTCGTTTGTTGAGATTGAACTCAATACCGAAGGTGGGACTCGAACCCACACGAGTGTTACCTCACCGGATTTTGAATCCGGCGCGTCTGCCAATTCCGCCACTTCGGCTGCTGATTTCGTCGCAATCGTTTTTCCGATCGCGAAGCGGGAATTCTAGTCAAACGATATTTCGGCCACAAGTGGTTTGCGGGAATCGGTTAAACTGCGCGCTCGATCCGTGACGCGGATCGTTTTGTCGAACCCATTTTAAGAGGATGCGATGTCGGAACAACGCGCCGGGACCGGGCCACTGGATACTACGATCGGTGTGATCACCCCCGAAAACATTGCGTTCGAGTATCAACTCGCCGGTCCGTTTCGACGTCTGCCGGCGTACTTGATCGACGTCTTGGTGCGGTACTCGATCATTTTCGCTTTGGCGATTTCGTTGATGTTCGTCGTCGGAATGATCGATTGGGACACGCTCGGAGCGTTCGCGATCGGATTCGGGTTGGTCAGCTATTTTCTGATCAGTTGGTTTTATGGCGCGGCGATGGAGACGTATTTCAACGGCCGCACGGTCGGCAAGTGGAGCTGCGGAATCCGGGTCATCGATGTCGACGGATGTCCGATCACCGGGCGTCGCGCGGTGATCCGGAATCTGCTAAGAATTGCGGACTTGGCACCGTTGGCGGCGCTGAGTTCGTTCGGCGAAGACGTCCCGCCGGTGTTTTTTATACCGACGGGGATGATCGGCTTGGTATGCGTGATCTGCACCCGCCGGATGCAACGATTGGGGGACATCGCGGCGGGCACGATGGTCATCATTGATGAAAAGACGTGGCGATTGCCGACGGCGAAAATCGACGACCCGAGGGTGGCTCCGCTGTCGACGTTCATTCCCGGCGACTACGCGGTCTCGCGCAGCATGGCCCGGACGCTCGCAATTTATGTCGAGCGGCGTCACTATTTGACTCCGGCCCGGCGTGCCGAGATTGCCCGTCACCTCACGATTCCCTTGCTCGATCGTTTCAACTTCGATCCCAAAGTCGACGCGGATTTATTGATGGTGGCGCTTTATTATCGGACGTTTTTGGTCGACGCTTCGGCCGAGCCCGCCGATCTGGGGCCGTTGGCCGGATACAGTCCGTTGCGAAAGGCGATGCCTTTGTAACGATGCCTTCATGAAGAGGCTTCGCAACAAGCCGGGTCCGTTGCCGAAACATGCTCTGCGGACTAACATCTTGCGTTTTCAACCGAGCCAAATCTCCCTCGACGTTGCCGTGTCCGATCCCGCGTCTGAATCTTTGCCCGAATCACCACTCGAACCCTTGACGCGTTTAATGGCGACGTTGACCCATCGTGCGGCGACCCGCCCGCCGGGTTCCTACACAACCAAATTGCTCGATGGCGGTGCGGAGAAGATCGGTGGCAAGATCCGCGAGGAAGCCGAAGAGCTAATCGAAGCGGTCGGCGAGGACGGTGAAGAGGGGCGGCAACACGCCATCTATGAAGCCGGTGACTTGATCTATCACACGTTAGTCATGTTGGCCTATCGCGGCATCACCTTGGACGAAGTCGCTGCGGAACTCGCACGTCGCGAAGGGGTCTCCGGATTGGCCGAGAAGGCTGCTCGGAAGAATTGAAACCACTCGCTGAACCTTGCCTTGATAAAGGGATACCGAATTGCTTTCTGAAACTCACCTGAGGTTGGGCATCCCCAGCAAAGGCCGACTGAGTGAATTGGCCACCGAATTGTTGACCCAAGCGGGTTTGCGGTTTCGCCGTCAAGACCGAGGACTGTTCGCCCGCGTCAGCGGTCTGGCGATCGATTTAATCTACTTGCGGACCGATGACATCCCGACGTTATGCGCCGAAGGTGCGATCGACATGGGCATCACCGGCAGCGACTTGGTCGAAGAAGCCGGGGCCGGCGTCTTGGAACGGATGAAGTTCGGCGTCGGCGCGTGCCGCCTAGCGTTTTGTGTTCCCGACGATGCACCAATTCAGTCCGCGGCCGAACTCGACGGCAAGCGGATCGCGACCAGTTTTCCTCACGTCACGCGGCGATACTTATCCAAACGCGACGCGGCCGCGCATCTGGTGTCGCTCGCCGGTAGCGTCGAAGCGATGATCCAACTCGGGGTTGCCGACGCGATCGTCGACCTCGTCGAGACGGGCAGCACGCTCGCCGCAAACCGATTGCGAATCTTGGAAGAGATCGGCCAGTACGAAACCGTGCTGATTCAAAATCATCAACCGCGTTTGCCCGCGATCGCTGATCGATTGGTCGAACGTTTGCAAGGCGTGGTGATCGCCCGAGACTATTCGTTGTTGGAGTACAACATCGCCCGCACGCAACTCGAAGCGGCTGAAAAGATCACTCCGGGATTCAATTCGCCGACCATCAATTCACTCGAAGACCCCGCCATGTGCAGTGTTCAAGTGATGGTCAAGCGAAAGGATGTCGTCGAGGTGATGGATCAACTCAAAGCCGTCGGGGCGACGGCCATCTTTGAGATGACGCTCAACAATTGCCGGCTGTGATTACCACAAGTATTCCAAACCGACCGTGAAGCCTTGCAACACGGCACTGTTGAAGACCACCGGAGCAGCAGCCGGGTCCGTGAGCGGGTTTCCGTCGACCGCACCGACAATGGCGTTGCGTGGCAACGTGTTGCCGAGCACATCGTCGATCGCCATCAGATGATACGATGACCGGAAGGTCCACTCGTGGGAGAATCGATAGAGCAACGTCGTTTGCAGGTCGCCCATGACGGTACCCTTGTTGTCACTATCACGTCGTGACGCCGTTCCCGCGACTGCCCCAGGACCGGCCGAGTTGGCCGCGATGGTGTAGTTGCGTTCCCAGTCGTTCTGCATCCACGCACCTTTCATCTCAACACCAAACTGAATGCCGGGGACGACATTCCACCAGAAGTCGCAACCAAGCTGAGCACCGAAGTAATCGTTCTTGGTTTGGGTTAATGAATTGAAGAACCGAAGTTCGTTGCCAAGATCGCCGCCTAGTGTTCCGGTAATGCCAGCACCGTCGTTGAATGAACCTACAGTCGAATATCCGAGATCGTTGTCGAAGCGAAGGTATCGCATCCCGACGAGCCATGAGCCTTGAAACTTGCAATACGGCCCAACGAGGCGTCGGCGATAGTTGAGTTCGCCGCTGTGGAATCGAGATTCCGCACTGAGCGATTGGCTGAGTGAGCGATCGGTATCGTCGTAGCCACCGGCCGGTGTGATTCCGAATGCGCTAATGTATGAAAACAAGTTGCCTTCGCCCGCGAGATTGACATCTCCGATCGCCCGTGCGCTGTCACTCCATTCGTGACCGCCCATATACGTGACTTCCAGATTGCCGCCCACGCCCATGATGACGGCCAACGATAGCCGCACGCCTGAAGCCAGGTCCGAACTGTCGACGTCACTTAAACGCAAGACCGGATCACCACCCACACCGCGAGTCGCGAAGACCTGACCTCCTTGGCTGAAGTTCGATGTCAGCCCCATGTACTCGGCCGAAACATCATACCATCGCTGCGCACACCGTCCCGCTTCGGTATAGGGTGACAAGCATTCGGCCAGCCCGGCCATGCCGCCGCCGATCGATCCCATCAGGATCCCGAAATCGCTATCCATGCACTTACCGCTAACCATATCACCCAGTGCGCCGCCGTAGCCGATGCAATCGTTCTGCAACGCTCGTTCCGCACACGACGCACATCCTGCCCCTTGGCATTGACGACAATCGCCCTTGAAGGCCGACAATAAACCTCGAAAGCGACGACGCGGAGGACACGCTCCGCCATCGCACGCACACTCCATGTATTCGACTCCACAAGCGGGATCGCCGCACGAGCCGTCGCATCCAACACCCTGATGGAAACCGACCGGCATCACGCCATAGGGAGCCTGCATCGCGGATTGGTAAGCGGCCGGTCCATAAGGAGCCTGCAGTCCCGTCGAAACGACCGGAGATTGCCCAGGTCCATATCCGGGAATCGGCCCAGAAGGGAATGATGTGGGGATCGAACTGGCACCCGGCATCGAACCGCCCGGCTGCATTGCGGATTGGTTTTGGTACATCGGCCCTTGCATTCCGGGGCGTCCCATGATCGGTCCGTTGGGTCCCATTCCGGGCATTCCCATCGCCATCATGCTGGCGGGGCTCCCCATGGGAGCGGGGCCGCCCATCATCGGCATGCCCATCATGGGGCCGCTGATCGTTGGTTGGCTGGCGAAATTCATGCCGCCCGCTGAACTAACGCCGGACGCCGTGGCCCAGGCCGTCGGGTTCACACCTGGCGGCAATTGAAAGCCGCTTGCGGCGTAGTCGATCGAATCGGCCGGCGACGGAGGCCCCGCTTGAACAGCCGAATCGGCCGTCGTGAGGGTCGCTACGAACGCCAAGCAGGCTGCCATCCAAGGCCGGGCATCACGCCATCGGGCCTGGTCGGAGAGGTTCGAGTTCGAGTGAGGTCGAGTTTTCATCCCAGTTTCCTGAATCATTACTTGCCTGCGTAGGAATCGCTTCAAGCGGAGTTATCGGCACATCCGGCCACCAACATTCGGTAAATTCGGAACAATCGGACCAACCTGAACCGGTTTTCTTACCCTGCGTATCAAAAGAACCATGGGAATCGCGGTTGCCTGACTTTCCGTCCTTTCCTACCATCCCATAGTGTGGTTCACCCATCGGCGTGACCATTTCCATCCAACCGCCAGTTTGACGGCTTTGAAGGGTCGAATTGACGGCAGACCAAAACACACAGATAGAATTTTCATGTTGCATCGCCCTGCCTTGGTGGTTCCCGGTCGTCCATCTGCTCACCGCTCGCAATCTCAAGCGGCCCCTCCGAGCTGCCGATGGATCTCGTTTCTCTCACGGTCCGCTCGGACGACCCTCGCCGTCATCGCAACCACCGGTGCCATCGTGGGGACGGGGACAACGCTTCCGTCGCTGAACGCCCAAGAAACCACATTGCCGCAAGCCGTTCCGCTGGAGACTCAATCGGCCTCCCGTGAACAAGCTCGCCCGCCGATCAACGCAGCCGCCCCCGTGGCGCTGCCCAAACCCGCACCACAAGACGGTGTGGTGTCGCGACTGATCGCACGGCTGATGCCCAGCGAACACGTCTCGGGCAAAGATCTTAATGACGAACTAAGCCAGCGAGCTTTGCAACTCTACGTGGAAGCATTCGACCCGTTGAAACTTTATTTCCTGCAGTCGGACATTGATCAATTCCAACGCTACGCCGCAGTCGTGGATGATCACGTCAAAGCAGGCAACTTGGACCTCGCGTATTACATTTTCGAACAGTTCACCCGCCGCGTCGATCAACGCGTCGAAACGATCCGAGAATTGCTCAAAGGCGAGTTCGATTTCAACATCGACGAAGACGTCGTCATTGACCGTGAAGCCGCTCAATATGCCAAGAACGACGACGAAGCCCGCGACCGCTGGCGTCGGCAGTTGAAGCTGTCGTTGCTCGACCTGAAAGACGCCGATGATCCGGTCGTCGGCCAGGAAGCTCGGGATCAATTGATGCGTCGCTACGACCGTTACGCCGCACGCTGGAAAGGTACCAGCAGCGACGACATTTTGGAAATGTTTCTGACTTCCGTCACAAGCAGTTATGACCCACACTCAACTTACATGTCGCCAGCGACACTCGAGGATTTCTCGATCTCGATGCGATTGAACCTCGACGGCATCGGGGCCTCGCTGGGGGAAAAAGACGGCATGACCCAGGTTAAGCAAATCATTCCCGGTGGTGCCGCCGACGGTCATGGCAAACTCAAGCCCGACGACATCATCGTTTCGGTCGGTCAAGGCGATTCGGGAGAGATGATCGATATCATCGAAATGCCTTTGAAGGAAGTGGTGAAACTGATTCGTGGCAAAGCCGGATCGGTGGTTCGTCTGGGCGTCAAACCTGGTGGTTCAGGCAACGTCGAGATCTATGAAATCGTCCGAGCCCGCGTCGAGTTGGAAGATTCCGCCGCTCGAGGCCAAGTCATCGAGCACACGCTTCCGGGCAGTGGCACGATGAAACTCGGTTACATCAATCTGCCGAGTTTCTACATGGACATGGAATCGGCCAAGCGAAACGAGACCGACTTCCGCAGTAGCACCCGCGATGTCGCCAAACTGCTCGAGGACTTCAAACGCCAAAACGTCGGCGGTGTGGTTTTGGACCTAAGCCGCAACGGCGGTGGTAGCTTGACCGAAGCGATCAGCCTCACCGGATTGTTCATCGATCAAGGTCCGGTAGTCCAAGTCAAGGACGCCAACGGAAGCGTTCAAAAATACGACGACGATCAAATCGGTACGGTGTGGGACGGACCTCTGGTTGTTTTGACCAGTAAACTCAGCGCCAGTGCGAGCGAGATTCTTGCCGGTGCGATCAGGGATTATCGTCGCGGCTTGGTCGTCGGCGACCCTCAAACTCACGGCAAAGGAACCGTTCAAACGTTGATGGATATCGGCCAATCTCTGTTCCGAATCAAACGTGCCAACTACGGTGCCTTGAAGGTCACCCTACAACAATTCTATCTTCCCGACGGTGAGAGCACTCAACTCAAAGGTGTTCCGGCGGACATCGTGCTACCCAGTTTAACCGCAAAGATGCCGGTTGCCGAAGGCGACCTGGAGTACGCGCTGGAACACGATCGAGTGAACCCGGCGAGGCACAATCTGTACCGCATGGTGCCGACCGATGTCGTGAACAACCTGCGTGTTAGTTCTCAGAAACGCATTGCCGAGAACGAAGAGTTCGCGGATCTCATGCGACGGATCGAACTCTACGTTCAGCAAAAAGATCAGGCGACGATCTCGATCAATGAAACAAAGTTCATGGAACGTCGTGCCGAACTGAATGCCCAAAAAGAAGACGAGAAAGAGGAACTCGAGCAACAATTGGCGACCGAAGTGGTGTTCCAAGACACTTACTACAACCAAGAGGTGCTCAACGTCACTCATCAATACGTCGACGCATTGAGGGCACAAAACTTGGCACGTGCCAACTGACCATCCCATCGCACGCGCCAGCCGGGTGGGTGAATCTTTTCCACTCGCCTACCCGGCACGGATATTCTTGATGATGTTATTTCTTCGCACAGCATATGTCCATCGACGCGGGGCCATCACGCGCCTTTCAAGGCGGCTACGCCTCAAACATACAAGCCCGACGCGCAAGCGAGCTGTTGATTTAGTCGCATACCGAATGACAACAATTAGCCGATGGGCGTTAGCCCCGGTTGGCGTCCAGGTAACCGCCGCTAACGCGGTACGGCTAATTAAATCAACAGCCCGCAAGCAAGGGGATGCGTTTTACAATTCCAGATACCAGCGAATCCCATCGCTTGCGAGTCGGGCGTGTATCGATAATCTTCAAAGCACACCAAATGCGGCGATAACCGGTACAGGAAATCGCTTGGCTCTTTGGGCCTTAGTCGTCGCATCGATTTTATTAGTGCGACCATGCAGTGCGAGAGCCGATACGCCTGAAGTCACGCAAAGGCCGGACGCGACTCAACCAGACGGGGTCAACGTCGCCAAGTTTTGGAACGTTGCCTACAACGACTCGGTCGATCCAGATCAACCGACGGCGGCGTTGGCCGATTTGTATGTCCCCGTTCTTCCGGCCGACCAGTTGAATTCAGCCGACCAAGTGAATTCAGCCGATGCGGCGACATTCGACGTGACCGGCATCCCGCGACCTGCGATCCTATTGGTTCACGGCGGAGGCTGGATTGCGGGCGACAAATGGATGCTCGGGGCGTACTGCGAAGATCTCTGTCGCCTCGGTTTTGTGATCCTGAACATCAACTATCGACTCGCCCCGCAGGCGAAGTTCCCTGCTCAAGCGGATGACGTTCGCGAAGGTCTGCGGTACCTGACCCAAAACGCCGAGCGGCTATGTATTGATGTCTCACGTATCGGGATGTTCGGATATTCGGCCGGCGGACACCTCTCGGCGCTCATCGGGGTTCTCGGCGATGAGCCGATCGAAACAGTCGCGCCGGCAACGACTTGGCCCACCGATGATCCACGCTGGGAGCAGTTGCCAAGAGTGGCCGCTGTTTGTGCCGGCGGACCGCCTTGCGATTTCCGAGTCATGCCGCTCGATAACGAGACGTTCACTTATTTCCTCAACGGCCCCCGTCGAGATTTCCCTGATCTTTACGAAGCCGCATCGCCAACCGCACACGCCTCGGCCGGCGACCCGCCGTTCCAAATCATTCATGGGGAAACCGACATGATCGTTCCCCTGCAAACCAGCGAGAGGTTTGCCGAAGCCCTCAGAACTGCCGGAGCGAGCGTGGATTTAACCGTGATCCCCAATCAAGGCCACATGGTGACGTTCATGCACCCGACCACCCGAAAACGCGTGCTAGAGTTCTTCCAACGAACGCTACTCAAGTAGGCTGGGTGGAGGAGGCTCTGCGACGAACACCCGGCAATCACAGTTGGCCCTTAAACCAAGTGCTCTGCCAAAGTAGGCTGGGTGGAGGAGGCTCTGCGACGAACACCCGGCAATCACGGCTGGCACTTAAACCAGGCGATCTACTTAAGTAGGCTGGGTGGAGGAGGCTTTGCGACGAACACCCGGCAATCACGGTTGGCCCATAACCAATCGCTACACCCCAATGTAACGCCAGGTTTACGTCGCAGCGAAAGTCGCGAAGACTTTCGGCTTTTGGCAGCCCAGCCCGAAACTTTTGGCGAGTTTCGCTATCTTCCGATTCAATACTGATCATTCCCAATGAAACCACCAATCCACGGACTTCTGCGACTTGCGATCGTCTTGATCGCCACGGGAATCTGTGGGTCGGCCACCGCTAACGATGAGACCAAGCTAGCGACCGCGCTGCATCAACGCGTGCCTCGCCCCGACCTTGTACTCGCCGCGGCGGACTCCGGCGACGTCACCGATCGCATGTTGGCCGCCGAAGGGATTCGTCTGTGGCACGAACACATCCCCGGTGCAATGGGTTGTTTAAGACGACTTGCCAACGACGCAAGCCTGGACGTGGTGACCAAAGCGATCGTTGCGGCCGGTCAAATCGGCACGCGAGAAGCCTTCCTTGCCGTCTCGGGTTCGCTCGATCGAGAGATCGACGATGCGCACGTAACGGCGATCGCCGATGCGTTGGATCGGCGGGCGTTTCGCGTGTATTGGTTACAAAGCGATGAGTTCGGTCTGCGTCCAACCATCTCGGCATTGATCACCCGGCGATCATCACCGCACGATCCATCAAGTTTGGCCGCCCTGGAATTTCCACCGCCGAGTCATTCGGTAGTGGAATCCGGACGTGCTGTCTTTCAGTCGGCCGGTTGTGTCGCCTGCCATCGCGTCAACGGATATGGACATGACGCATTCAATGTCCCTTTGAAGGGAATCGGGATGTGTCACGACAACGTTACTTTGGTGCAACACATCCTTTCACCGTCGCTGGACATTCACGACGGCGGACGCCAAGAACGGTTCGTGACCGAGGATGGACGATTGCTCGTCGGCCGGGTGACTCGATCGCAAGCAAACCGGTTAGCTGTTCAAACGGATGCAACTCAACCTGAACGAATCCAGTGGATTGATCGCGACGAGATCATTCATCGCGAGCATAGCGATGTTTCGCCGATGCCGACCGGTCTGCTTGATTCCTTGACACCGACACAAATCGCAGACCTGGTGGTCTACTTACGAACCGACGGTGGCCTAGTGCCGATGCCATCGACCGCGCACGATCATCACTGAATTCGCCTCGATTGATCGCGTAAGCTTTCGTAAGTAACCCCCTCCCGAATAATTCTTCGCCGAAGTCGTCCGTCGAGCGGGACGTGCCTTGGATCGCCAGATCGCTTGGACTCTCGCTGACCAACGCCGCCACATTGAGACCTGACCGATTTGGTTTCTCCCGCTGAAATGGACTGACGAACGCTCTTCGGGATTTTAGGTCGGCTGCTGCGCTGTCTCTTTTCTGGCAGGAAAATTGAGGGCAGGAAGATTGGCGCCGATCATCTTCCTGCCCCTAATTTTCCTGCCAGAACTGCAGATGAGAGTACGGTCATCGAAGAACAACGTTCCTCGTTCTGGAAGCCGGAACCAAACAAAGAGGCTGTGAAACGCTTCGCGCGAGCCTCTTCCAATGCCGCTGCCGGACAACCTTGACATCAACCATCCCGAAGGGATCCAAGCCATTTGCCAGAGATCGCGCAGCGCACCTGTGGCAAACGAACGTTGCCCCCGAACGAAGCGTTCACCAGCCACCGGAGCGATGAAACCTTAAGTACAAAGTCGGCTCAGTGGCTTGTTTTCTCTGCAGCATGTCGACGTTACTAGAAGTCTTTGTCGATTGTTTCCTTCGAAGCACGGGTTCCCAGTGAACCCCAAAGTCCAAATGGCGAACCGACACCGGCGGGCAGGTAGGGGCCTGCATGTGCGGTACGAACGAACTTGACCATGGGACTACCCTGATTGCCGGCTTCAATGGAGTCGGTGATAAACTTAACCGCACCATCGCCCATCAAGACGTGTGCTCCACCTTGATGACGACTACTGACCGAAACGAGCATATCAAGTTCATGCGTGCCTGGATTAGGGACCGTGTCAGAGAACGCTCCCAAGCACAGCTCGCTGTTAGGTGGACGAATCGTTTGAACTTGAGTGTACAACGGTCTCGCAAACGCCCACTTGTATCCGCGTCGCTGTTCGTTGCCATTCTGCAGCCCAGTCCCAGGCGCCCAGAATTGAGGACGGGTTGGATCGGTCAGAGTCGAACATGACAAGGCACCGCCAGCCAAAGCCAGGTCGACGGTATTCCGCGTGCTCGGTGGAGCTGTTCGCTTATCACGGTCGCCTATATCGGTTACCAACTCTCCCATGGCAATCGTATTGGAAAGTCCATCGAGGCAATCACGGAATGCACTTGGTCCGTGAGGGCGGAAAGTAAAAAGACCCCGCTGACTCACGCGATGCCACTGTGCTCGACCGTTCGAGGCAATTCCAGTCGGAGGGTCTGGAATTCCGTTGGCGCTCATGTCGGAAGAATCCCCTGTACACATCCCATAATTCGTTCGACCTGCCGAAGGCAAACCGATACCAGGATCGCTGGGGCAACGTAACGTCGGAATGTTGCTTTCCCAGGGTCGGTACGATCCACCACTGGGATCATTGATCTCAGCAATGTTGCGATGGGGGCCAGGTCCCATGGCATTGAAAAATCGGCCTGCACCTGGATCCCCTGCTGGAATTTGGTAGGGATTTGATATCTGTTCCCAAATCGCCTGTTGCTCAAAGAACGGCGTCAAACCGACAAGCCCAGACAAGTCGAAGCGGTTGTTGCCAGCCGCCGTTGCCGCCGACGCACCACTCTGCCACGCCGGGGGAGCACTGGCTGGTTGCAGCGTACCTGTGCCATGCTTGGGCAACTGATTGTAGGCGGAATGGTAATTGTGAATCGCCAAACCGAGTTGCTTAAAATTGTTGCTGCAACTCATGCGACGAGCTGCTTCACGTGCCGCTTGTACGGCTGGCAACAACAGACCAACCAAAACTCCGATGATCGCAATGACCACCAACAACTCGACTAGGGTAAACGCGCGCCGATACAAACCTGAAACTTTCATGAATAATCTCTCTTACTTGGGAAAAACGGAAAAAATTGAGGTAGCAAATCTGTCACGAACCAATGCCGCGATGCGAGAAACAACGATAGCGTTCACGACACCTACTGAGCCTGGTCCGAATCATCCGACATGACCTGCGCTGCTTCTGGATGTTCAGCAAGGTAAACCTCGTACTCATTAGCAGAGGGCGCGGATATAGCCGAGTTGTCCCCGCAGCCGATCAAAGACACAGAACCGATAACAAGCAAAAAAACCGAGACACATTTCATCATTTCGCGCCTAACAGAACGTGCAGTAAGGGGGATTGCCGATCGCTGGTGGTGAAGCCTAGAACGAACGTTGAAGCAAATAGCCCCGCTCGGCGTTTGGTTACGGTCGATTTACCGAAATACTGAGTTTTCATCCAAGCTTGTCGACTTGAACGATATCCTCGCACTGCGATTGATTCCTCGAGCAGGAGGACGAGCTAGTTGCCTTTAAAGCAACCGTGTACGCGACCGCTGCCGCAATCCCAGCCGAGACGGTTAACCGAACTATCGCCTGGCGTGTTTTTATTCGAGAATTTGCGTAACCAATCACACCCCACGGCTATTCGCTTAAGCAAACTTCGGCAACTTCCGTCACTCCGTCATTGCTCCTGCGACGTTTTATCGATCCCGTTAACCGTGGTTCGAATCGACAATGAAACGCACACCTGAATTCATTCAATTATTGACCAGCAGTCAGAGTCGGCTATACGGATACATTCTTTCGCTGCTGTACGACGCCGATCAGGCCAACGACGTGTTGCAGCAAACCAACGTCATCCTGTGGGAGAAAGAAGAAGAGTTTAGTTTGGGAAGTAATTTCATAGCCTGGTCTTTTCAAATCGCCTATTTTCAGGTGCTCGCGCACCGCAAGCAATTGCAACGAGAGAGACTGTCGTTTGACAGTGATCTTCTCGCCGATATCGCCAACGTTTCGCGCGAGGCCGAAGAATCATTCGAGTCTCGCCAAAAGCTGATGCGACAGTGTTTGCAGAAACTCAATCGACGACAGCAAGAGATCGTCTACCGCCGGTATCAATCAAACGCGAGCCTTGATTCTATAGCCATCGAGACTGCAAATACTGTCAATGCGGTCAAGCAATTGCTTTTTCGTGCACGCAGCGCGTTAGCTCGCTGTATTAACCAAGGCTTAGAACAGGAGATGAACTCATGAAAGATTCAGTTGAGAGGGAGTTGATTGACTTGGTTGAAGCGATGATCGACAAGTCTGCTACCATGGCGGACCGCGAGCGTCTAGAGTCCCTGCTTCGCGATGATCGTGAAGCTCAAGTCTATTATGCCGAACAATGCCAACTGCACACGATGTTAGCGTGGGAACACGGAGTGCTGCCCGAATTGGTATTTCCTGACGAACAGAATGTCCGATTGCGTGAAGCCCAGCAAGCAACCAGCGCACGAATGATTCGGAACTGGCGTCGGCTCACCATTGCCGCCATTTTTTTACTTTTCTGCTCACTTCTTCTGACCGCGATCAATCGGCCGAGTGATCAGAACTCGCGCAACCAAACGGTTGTGAGTGAAGAGGTCGATTTGCAAGTAGCGGGCATCCCCTGGGAGCAACGGGATATCATTGGCACGATTGTGCAGAGTTTTGGTGCGACTCTTTCAGTCCCCGATGCACAAATCTCTCTCTCCCAAGGGGATGTTGCACGGACGGGAGTCTATGAATTGAAGGGCGGCATCGTCGAACTAGGGTTCAACACCGGAGTCGACGTAATCATCGAAGCACCTTGCCGATTTAAAATCGAGAGTTCCATGCGGATGGTCTTGAGCGAGGGGAGCCTTTCGGCCAAAGTCGCACCTGCCGGAGAAGGATTCATCGTTGACACACCCTCGGCAAGCGTTGTCGATTTTGGCACCGAGTTCGGCATCGAGGTGTTCGCGGACAAGAGTAGTGAAGTTCATGTGTTCGAAGGCGAGGTAGACGTTAAACCGCGTCATGCGAATCCTAACGCTTCGGCTGTGAAACTTCGCACCGATCATGCCACTCGAATAGACAAAACCGGTGTGATCCCACAAAGCATCGATATCGACCATGAGCGTTTTATTCGTGAACTCAGCGATCCGAACGCCGCCCTCAATTCCTATGCGCAATTGGTTACATCTTTTGCTCCCACGGTTTACCTGCGAATGGAGATCGCAGAAGACGGCAAAACGATTCTCGATATGGGGAGCACACAATCGGTGGGCACTATCAATACGGGAACCATGATCGAGCCACCCTTTGCTCCCGGCATCGCCGGTGGTTCGCTACGGTTTGGCGGGCCTCAACGCCGAGCCTACGCGTGGATCGACGCTTTCCCTAAATCAGCGACGCAGCAACTCACCGTTTGCGCTTGGGTGCGAGCGGAAAGTCGACCTCGCTGGGCAGCAATCGCCAAGCACTGGGCAGTCGAGCTTATTGATAACAGTTCTGTCAACAAAGGCTTAGGCGGCCAATTTCACTTCGGCTTGAACCATGACGAAGGGGAGTTGGAGGTGCAAGTTCGGGACAAAAACAACATGATCGTTGGATTGCGAGACATTGAGCCGCTGCCGTTACATCAGTGGCAGCATGTGGCTTTTGTAGTTGATGGAAGCGAACTCACGCTTTATCGCAATGGCAAATCCATCGCATCAACCACCTGCGATGGACTCGCAGTCGATGGCCCCGATCGACTCGGCATCGCCGCCAAACTGAGTCCTAACGAGCCTGTACCAGATCAACACAATCCAGGTTTCTGGCAAGGCCGCATCGACGAACTGGCGATCTTCGACAAAGCTCTCACTGCTAAAGACGTAGGCGTACTTTCCAACATCCAACGATAGCCGCATTGGACATATCAAACCAGCAGTACCGGTAAACGGTTCGCGCCGAGCTGGATAAGATCACCAAACGATAGCTGACATGATTCGGCATTCGGCTATTACTGGAGCGTCTCTCTACTCCAGTGTACATCTTGGCTTATTCTTCATTGAGACCTGACCGATTTGGTTTCTCCCGCTGAAATGGACTGGAGAACGCTCTTCGGGATTTTAGGTCGGCTGCTGCGCTGTCTCTTTTCTGGCAGGAAAATTGAGGGCAGGAAGATTGGCGCCGATCATCTTCCTGCCCCTAATTTTCCTGCCAGAACTGCAGATGAGCGTACGGTCATCGAAAAACAGCGTTCCTCGTCCTGGAAGCCGGAACCAAACAAAGAGGCTGTGAAATGCTTCGCGCGAGCCTCTTCCAATACCGTTGCCGAACAACCTTGACATCAATCATCCCGAAGGTATCCAAGCCATTAGCCACAGATCGCGCGGCGCACCAGTGTAAAACGAACAAAGGAATGAACTTCGACCCCGAATCTCGCTACCGAAAAGTATCGGAACGCTAATCTCCGCTGATCGCACACTAATCAGAGTATACAACACGATGAACCGGAGACTCTAATTAGTGTTTGATTAGCTCAGATTAGCGTTCTCAATTCCCACACAGCAATCGCATCAAGAGTTGCATGCTGCATGAACTTCGTTTGGGATTGGTCTTGGGTTTCGGGGGTGACGCAGGCATGAAAACCGAGCAGATCCACACCGAAATGTCTGCCGAATTGCCGCAAATACTCCTCAACCCAGACCGTTGATAGTCAAAATTCTTTCCTGAGTCTACTTCTTATCCCATGAGAACACATTTGCGAGCAATGCGAATGCCAACTTGGGCAATCACCACTCCGTTGGGATCGATCGTTTACCGTCGTGCCAAACGAACCATCGAAGCAACCCAGTACGTGAGGAGAGAATTGGAACTCGGCATCACCGACTAATTCCACACATTCCGAATGCCGTGATGAGTCAACCTCTAGTGAGTACTCTCTCCCCTGGTCCACTTCAAACGACTGGTCGAAAGCCGCTGCCGGACAACCTTGACATCAACCATCCCGAAGGGATCCAAGCCATTAGCCACAGGTCGCGCAGCGCACCTGTGGAAAACGAAGAAAGGAATGAACGTCGACCCCGAACTGGGTCGCAGCAGCCGAAGTGAATGCGGTGCGCACCCGTTCGGGGCCGAAGTCGAGATGGTTCTCCGTTGTCCGGTGGTATTCGCTTCGCTCGACCACCGGCTACTGGCTAACAACGCCCTCGGCGTAAGATCAAGGCTCACGCCGGAGTCAGGTTTGGTTCGCGGTTTTGTGGACCAGGGTCATTCGATATGATTGATCGAACTCGTGTGCCTCCGCGACTCGGCCATCCACTTCATCGATTCGCGGAACAAGTCAGACGATCTCGACCGATCTGCCAAAATCGATTCGTGCAGGAGGCTCCCGATGATTTCGTCTCGACAGTACGATAACTCAGTCACTCTTGAAAACCTAACCTCACCCCGGCGCGAGCCTTTCTTTCCTTCTCAAGACTCGAGGCAACCCCGAAACCCGAACCTGATTCCGAGCGAAGCGTTTCCGACCGCAAGCAAAGGCTCGATAACGAACCCGCCTGGCAGCTTGTCCGCGACTACCAAGCCTGCCCACCATCCGCATCAGACGAACAGGTCCGCCAGCACCTCGCGTCGAAAGAGTTTGACCAATGCAAACTCTGTCCAGGCGATAGAACTTCCTTTGTTCACAAAGACCCGACGCCTCCAGGATTTAGGAGTAACCAACAAGCAAGCACTGATGTTGCGAAGGGACGGGGCGTCTCGTACAATCTCGTGACGTAAAAGTCAAGAGATGAAACGGCAATTGGCAAAAATGGATTAGGCGGTCGGTACGATGACAGAAACCGAAGAAGGACTGGAGAGCACAGAGCTTGTTGAACAGGTCGCAAGGGCTGAGGACCAGATTGTTGAACAGTCTAAGCGTATCGAGTACTACCTTACGGATTACTCGGTCGAACTTCTCGCACTGAAAATGGATAAGAAAGAGTTCGAAATTCCCGGTTATCAACGTGAGGACACTTGGGAAGACGAGAGAAAATCAAGGTTCGTAGAATCGTTACTTATGGGGCTTCCAATCCCTTTTCTTTTCTTCTGGGAGAGAGGGGACGGAAAACTGGAAATTGTGGATGGCTCTCAACGCCTGCGAACTATTCAGCAGTTTGTGAAAAGCGAACTTAGAATTGGTGAGCTAACGGAATTGACCGAGCTACAAGGCTTAGTATTCAAAAATCTACCAGAGTCTCGGCAGCTGAAAATTAAGAATCGATCCATTCGCGGGATTATTCTCAATGAGCACGCTGACGAACAGGCGCGGTTTGATATCTTTGAACGCATCAATACCGGCAGCAAAATAGCCAACAAAGCAGAGGTTCGTCGCGGGGCACTTTCGGGGCCATTTCTCGATCTTGTCATTGAACTCGCGAAAGATGAACTGTTTGTAACGCTCGCTCCTGTACCAGCCAAGTCCGTTAGCCTTCGTAAACACGAAGAGATGGTAACTCGATTCTTCGCTTACTCTGATGGTTATGCGAATGACTTCATCGGATATAAGGACAGGCCTGCGGCGTTCTTGTTCTCCTATGCAAAGCAAATGAACGAAGTATTCAAGACAAAGAGAAAAATCACCGTATACAAGGATCGCTTTCGACAAACCATGAAGTTTGTCGAGAAGGCATTTCCATACGGATTTCGAAAGACGGCTAGTGCCACTGAAACTAGGTACACGCGGTTCGAGGCACTAGCTGTAGGCAGTTATTTGGCGATAACTACAGAACCGAAAATAAAATCCAATCCGCCTGATGTCTCGTCCTGGATCAATGGAGAAGCATTTAAGGAGTATAGCAAATCAGGAGGATCAAACGCTAAGAAGCGTTTGACTGAGCGGCTAGAATATGTTCGCGACCGGTTGTTGGGAAGATAGTATGGACACTCAACCATTTGAAGAACGCATACAGGAAATTGATGCTTACATTGAACTACTAGAAGCATTGAACCGCCAGTCGCAAACGGGCCCACCGGAAATTGGAGGCTCGGTGATTACTGCTCAACAACAGAAGATGCTTTTCGCGTCTGTCTATCTCCAGCTCTACAATTTAGTCGAGGCCACTGCGACTTGGTGTGTAACCGCAGTAGCAAAGGCGACGGCAGACGGCAACTCATGGAGTCCAGGGCAACTAGACACCACGATTCGAAGGGAATGGGTTCGTACGTCAGCGCGAACACACGTAATTCTGAACCAGGACAACAGATTCGAAAGCGCATGGGCATTTTGCGAACTTTTGCTGCAAAACCAGCCCGTGGTGGAATGGGAAATCGAAAAGGGTGGCGGCGGTAACTGGGACGTGGCAGCTATAGAAGCAATCAGTGAACGAATCGGATGCACGTTGAACATAACACCATCCGTCGCTACGGCAGTGAAACGCCATTTCCGAGACGACAAAAATGCACTTGCATTCGTTAAGGACTTGCGAAACAAGTTAGCACATGGAGCGATTTCCTTCGAGCAATCTGGCGAAAATGTTACTGTTACAGACTTAAAAGAGCTTAAGCAAAGGACTGTAGATTATCTGCGGCAGGTCGTTCAGTCGTTCAAGCAGTACGTGAATGACGGCTGTTATCTTGACGCTACCCTTAGACCAGTTGGGGGTGCTTAAGTGATATCTTGCGTAGACTTGTTCTGCGGTGTCGGTGGCCTAACCCATGGCTTGGCAAAGGCAGGCATCAATGTAGTTGCTGGCTACGACATTGATGAGTCATGTAGATTCGCGTACGAAGCCAATAATGAGGCAGTATTCGTAAATCAAGACGTTTCAACATTGACTGCCGAAGACATTAAGAGTCATTGGCGATCTGACGAGATCTCGCTCCTGGCTGGCTGCGCACCGTGTCAGCCGTTTTCGACTTACAGTAGATCCAGCCGAAAAAACAAATCAGATGACAAGTGGGAGCTAGTGCGCCATTTCGCGAGGATCGTCGCTGAGACAAATCCTGAGCTAGTCACAATGGAGAATGTTGCGGAACTGACTCGGCATTGCGTATTTTCAGATTTTCTTTCGGTGCTTAAGGAATACTCAATCTGGTATTCAATAGTTGATTGTCGCGATCACTCCGTGCCCCAAACACGAAAGCGACTGGTTTTACTTGCATCACGATTAGGGGCAATCGAACTGCGGAAAGCTCGCTCAATTCGTTGCCCAACAGTGAAGGCAACAATCTCAAAGCTTCCGAAACTGGAGGCTGGTGAGGCTGATCCGAACGACGCAATGCACCATGCATGCAGGCTGAGCCCGATAAACCTTAAGCGAATTCGCGCATCACGGCCAGGCGGCACTTGGCGCGACTGGCCCAAATCTCTTCGTGCCTATTGCCACAGAGAAGATTCGGGCGAAACATACCCAAGTGTTTATGGGCGAATGAGTTGGGGTGATCAAGCACCAACTATTACAACGCAATGTTTCGGTTATGGCAATGGAAGATTCGGACATCCTGAACAGGATCGCGCAATTACACTTCGCGAAGCCGCAATGCTTCAGACGTTTCCTAAGACATATCGCTTTTTACCGAGAGGAGAGAAGGTTGTTTTCAATGTCATGGGGAGGCTCATTGGTAATGCAGTTCCAGTACGACTTGGGTTAGCGATCGGGACAACTTTCGTAACTCATGTCACTGAATACCAGCGAATGAACATCAGGTCGTCTTATAACAAAGATTCAAATGAACGGTGAACGGTGAACGGCGTTGGATGAAGCCAAATGGGTCAGGTCTCTTTGTTGGTGCTTGGTTGCGGAACTCGAACCTTCTGGCGACCACGAGGACGCATGGTTGACTCCAGGTTGAGCCGTCTTGCGATGGTCTCGACCCATCCGTCGTCGCCCAGTGGACGCCCACGCTGGGCCGATAAGCGAACGGCATCGAGTTCGTTTTCGCTGAGAGGTTCGTTGACTCGTTGTACCCATCGTGGCAATCTCGCAAGTGGCCAGGGTGACAGCAACTTGGGGTTCGGCTCTGGACTCTGAAGCCAGCGCCACAGTGAGCCCCACCGCCAGTGTTCGGCACGTTGGACCAGTCCAGCACGCAAGGCATTGCGTTCAACGTAGCGGCAAACGACGAAGAAGTGGTCATCATCTTGAATCGGGAAGCTCTTGTACCGCTGTTGATAGACGTGCCCAAGCCCACTGGTGTGGTAATGGGCGTGGTAACGCATCGTATGAGTTCCGCCCACCCAACCCATGAATCGACTCATTTCACCATCGACCAAGGGCGGCAAAACCAGATGATAATGATTGCCATCTTTGTTCCTCAATCGGGTTATCATTGGCCCGCAGGTTGGAGACCTTCGGTATGCCACTGGTGGACAATGCCGGTTTGCCCGGTGGCGAACACGCAGTTTGCGTCGGCACTGATGCCGATCGTGAATAGAAAATCGTTGGGGGCGGATGCCGTTGCGATCGATCCGCCATTGTTGGTGTCGTGAACACGTACACGACCATCGGCGCAAGCACTGGCCACTCGCGAACCGTCGGCCAAAAATTCTACTGCGGTGACTTCATCGCCGAACCCGCTGATGCTGCGCCTTTGTTGCCCGGTCTCGGCGTCCCATACCTTGATCGTGCTGTCGGCACTTCCGCTGGCGATCGTCCGACCATCCTCTTTCCAAGCGAGCGACAGTACATGGTGAGTGTGCCCATCGAGTGCTCCCACGATCTCCTTGGATGAAACATCGATCAGCCGTATCGTCTTGTCAGCCGATGCCGTCGCAAGTCGTCGACCGTCGGGAGAGAAACGCACACACAAAACCGAATCGCTGTGAAGATCGTTGAATTGCCTCATAACGTCGCCCGTTGACGTGGCGACGATCAAGACTTGTCCTTGACGACTTGGCGTGCCACTGCCGATCGCGATTGATTGGCCATCGCCACGAAAGTCGAGCGACGCAACGCGGTCGGATATCAAGTCCGATCCGGGACCACCAATCGTTCGCTCTAGCACCCAACGTTGCCGCCGATCGATCATCGAAGGTGGTCCGGAGTCGTGATGAATCACCATCCGATGCGCATCGAGAAAATACGTGGTGCCGATGTCGCCGTACTCGGTTGCCGATGGAAGCGAATGCCGGTCGAGCGGCTTGCCGTCGACGACCTGATAACTTCTCACGCGACCTTCAACATCAACGACGAACACGGCGGCGTCGCCGTCGGCAAAGGAGATTGACGAAACAGCGGAATGGTGGCTTATGTGATCGGTCAGCATAGCGAGCCGATGCTTCAGGTCGACCAAGCGATTGTTGAGCTTGCGAAGTTTGTCGTGATGTTTCGGCAAACTCTCCGACACTCGATCGAGTGCCTTTTTGGCGGTGTTCCAGGCTTGTTCCCGTTGGGTCGCTTCGGCCGTTTTCTTTTCGACCTCCTTCTCGATTCCGGCTGGATCCTCACCCTTTTCGATCACTGCGGCCTTGGCGGTTTTGGCGGACTCGAGTTCCTTAGTCGCCTTCTCGTGAGCCTCGGTTACTTTGGCAAACGCCGCCGTTTCCTTCTCGAGTAACTGATTGAGCTCTTTGGTTTTGCCTTCCAACGTTTGAATCCAGGATTGCTCGCGTCGAATGTCTTGTTCCAATGCAGCGATCCGTTGCTGTGAATCGGCGTCGCCGCTGAGCGTCTGTAGTAACTTCCCGTCGTCAACGTTCCATAGTTTTGTAATCCCATCGATGCCGCCGGTGGCGATTACCTTGCAGGTGCCGTTGCATGTCAACGCACCAATGCGTGACCCGTGCGTAAGATCGCGTAAGATTCGATCCGATCTTAGATCCGCAAGCTTGGCAACACCTGAAGCCGTGCCAACAACGAGAGTCCCATCCGCCAAAAACGCGATCGATGTGACCTCTTGGATGGACGCCAAAGCTTGGGAAGGATGCGGTTGACCACCTTTGAATAATCGAACGCGACCGTCCGTGCCGAGCGAAGCGATGAAGTCGTCCTGACCGGTTTGCACGACAGTGACGACGGGATGGTCCAAACTCAGTTGTTTCGTGGCCGTTCCGTCGGCCGTCGCATGAACGCTGATATCGCCACTTTGATATCCAACGAGTATGCGTTCCGCGCTTGACCAATCGATGTCGGTCACCACGCCAACGCTCGGGATCGTGTAGCGAGATCCTTGTCCGTCGATGTCCCAGACCTCGATGTCACCAATCGAATTGACGATCGCGACGGACGAACGATCCGGACTGAGGGCGGTGGGACCGCAACTGCGGCGAAACGCGGGTGGAACGGCGGGTTGAGTGTTTTCCCGTTTCCAAATCCGCACGGTTCGGAAGCCGCCCGTGGCGATGCGGTCGCCCGAGGGTGAGAATGCGATTGCCTGGACGACGTCCAGGTCAGCGGTCCCTGATTGTGGCAGGTTCTCGTCAACCAACACGGTCTCGACTTGTCCCGATGCGGCGTCGACGAATTCGACTCGATTGGCATGCCCAATGGCGAGATGTCGATTGTTCGGCGAGGTCGCCAACGCGTAGCTGCTGCGGATCGACTCTGGGATCGGTTGCCAATCGATCGTGTCGTCGACCGACATGCCGTCGAGGTTCGCACCTTGGGAGATCCAAGTTCGAATCAGCGAGAGTTCCTCCTGCGTCAATCGCTTCGCACCGACCGTGTTGTCGTCCGGGGGCATCGGCTCGACGTCATCGGTGGCTCTTAAGAACAACAAGCTGGCGTCGGGATGATTGGCCACCACAAGCGAACCGCTGTCGCCACCCGACGCGATCGCTTGATGCGTCTCGAGCGATAATCCACCTTCGGCCTGTTTGGTGCGGTGGCAGGCGACGCAATTACGCTGCAAAATTGGCGAGATGTCACGGGTATAGCTGATCGATTGGGTTGCGTTCGTTTGCTCGGCTACTGCGTTCGTTCCAAAACAGCAGAACATCAAACCGATCGTTAGCGATAATTCACGCATCATGGCGCTGGGCGGGGTGGGAAGGAGGGATGATGGGAGCCCGTGTGAATGCATTCGTTACGACCGTTCGCTCACTGCACTTCGAGCGTGATCGGTGGTGATGCGACGTAGACCGTCAAATCTTTGGCAGCGACTTGTTTCTTGATTGCCTCAATTCGCTTTTCCGCCTCGGCAATTTCTTTGTCAATCTGGGCATGATCATTGGACCGTTCTGGATTGCTGCGCAAGGTTTTCAAGGCGTCGCGGTACTCTGTCTCGCGCACCAGTGCTTGTGGATTGACGGAAAACTTGACCTTCGTTTCGCTTTGGCCCCAGAATGTATAGGTCCCGACGAAGGCATCGTTTTTAACGTCGATCGTCCATTCGGCTTCTGATTTATCTTTGGCGATCGTCAGGTCACCGGCGGCTACACCGGGTGGCAATCCTTGAGCCCTCAAGACGATGACGTCGGCCCCGCCTTCGCGGCGCGTCACCTTGATGGGTACAGTGACCTTGGTTCCCTTCTTCGCGACGACGGTCTCGTCGCCACCGGCATGAATGCTGATCGGGTCGGTATCCCATTCCGATGACGCGATCATGAATTGATCGGTTAATCGAGTGAGCGCGGCGGTGCGATAACCGTCTTGTGGCCAGACGACCGTCGCGACACGTGCGGTGCCGGATTCGTTTTGCCCATCCCGGGATGCCTCGCCGACAATCTTGATCGAGCCGTATTGCGTCGGGGCCTGATCCGATGCCGTGATCACCAAGTCCGTCCGGTTTTGGTTTCCCGCAATCCAAGCCGGACGACACGAAAGCCCGGGAAGCAATTCGGGGATTGAGACCCGGATCGGCCCCGACATCGAATGGCGATTGACAAACACTCGAATCGTCGTCGCACCGGCTCGGGCCAAATGCGATCCCGAAGGCTGAGAGGTCTTGGCGTCTTTGTGCGGGTAGATTTGGTAGGCCAGAAGCTGCCAATCACTTCGGGGCGGACCGATCGCGAGTTGGTAGCGTTGACGGTTGCCGAGTGATTGGCCTGTGTCCGAATCGAAGACGGTGATTCGATATTCACCATCTTCGGGAGGTTGAAAGGTGGTGATGGGGTCGCCTGTGCCAAGCCGAACAACGGAGTCCGAAAGATTGGGACCGTCGTCGAAAGTCGCGATCCGCTGCCACGTTGGCACCCCCGATGCATTGGCGACCGATCGGTCGATGATCAATCGGGCGTCGGTCGGCTCGCCCATCCGATCCGAAACGATTTCGATGTGGACCGGCTGATTCTTAAAAAGTTGGCACGTGTATTGATCAACGTCATCGGCAGAATCGAAAGTCGCCTCGACCAAGGCGGGAACTTCAAGCGGAATCGGCGAGCCGGATTCTTCGACCCAAGTGGGATCACGCTTTTCAACACTGACCGATTTAGGATCCTCGGTTTGCAATGCATTCTGCGTCGCATCACCTTCGACCAATTGGATGCCGTATTGGTAGGCTGCGCCGCCTCGGTATAACGCATCATGCACCGCGATGGTTAGCGGACGACTATCGGTGGCCGTTAAAGTCATCTGCAAGTCAGAATGATCGCTTCCAATCGCGCTGTCGAGCGTCCGCCCAGCGACATCGAGAATTGAAACCGCACCGATCAGTTGGGAATCCACCGCTTGTGCGATCAAACGCAACGCGTACTGCTTGCCGGGAACCGCGACGAAGGAATAGTAATCCCGTTGCTGAGGCGAAGTGCGACGACAATAGATCGGTCCGGCTTCGATGGAAGTCGCAGTCGTCGCGGTATTTCCCACTGTGGGAACAATGCGAACAGCATTTTGAACGACGATGGACCGTGGATTCGAGATTCCGAAACGGCCGACCGCGCTGGCTTCGTATCGCCCTTCAGGAACATCCGCCGCGATGCTAACGCGAAAGTTACCGTAACGTGACATGTCATTGCCGGTGAACGGTCTGGGCTCGCCGTTGACCAACGTTGCGGTGATCCCCGGATGTGATACTAGAAGTTCGCGAACCTCATCTGTGTTGGCGCCCTCGGCGATCGAGACTTCGTAAGTTTCGCCTGGAGCAAAGAACGACTGGGAGAGTGATCGCAGTCCGATGACAGGCAGTTGCGCGAGCGCATCGCCGCCACCCCAAAACAGGGACAGCGCCGCGACGAGCACGCCGTGAACGTGTCGCGATCGCTCGGGTTGCGATTCGACTCGATTAATCTTGGGTCGGTGGGACATCAGTGGTTAAACAAGAACTCTTTCGAATTGACCAGCGCCCAGATCAAATCTTCCCAGCGTTCTCGGGGATGAGGCTCTTTCGAATCAGGTGATTCCTGATTCGCAGGCGATTCCAAGTAACTCAGTGTCGATTGGAGTTCCGTGTCCGTCGGCTTGCGACTCAAAGCGAGTTTGTAAAGCTCGGCGATCTTGGCTTCGGTCGGTCGAGAAGTGTCGGACGCAAGCATGGCGGCTCGGCCTTGCTCATGGGTCAGTTTCATTTGCATCTGTTCCGAGTTGAGCAGGTGCAGGCTCTGGGCCAAATTCGCGTCCGACGAACGCTCGCACTCGCAGGCGGTCTTTGAGTCGGGCTGTCCAAACACGGACAAGAAATACGAATCGAACCCAGTGTCGGGCAATTCCACCGCGCGCGTTCCAGTCGGCATTCCGGCGAAGGTCGTGGTTGCGCCGGTGACGGAGTCGATCGAATCCAATAACGTTTCGGCTTGCAAACGTTTGGGATAGTAACGTGAATGACTACGGCGGTCGATCAAGTTGTCGGCCACGGCATCGGAGGATGCGGAATACGCCGCCGAATTGCAAATCAAGCGGATCAACGATTTCAGATCGTACTTCGACTCAACCAATGCCGCCGCCATCGCATCCATCAATTCGGGATTCGAGGGCGGATTGGTGACCCGCAAATCGTCTTCGGGTTCGACCAATCCACGCCCCATGAAGTGTTTCCAATAGCGGTTGACGAGTGCTTTGGCAAAAAATGGGTTGTCCGGCGACGTCACCCATTCACTCAGTGCCCGCCGAGGATCGGCCGCCACGTCGGGCTGAATCGGTTCGGAATCGAGCCCGGCAGGTGCGACCGACTGACCTGTTTTGGGATGGTTGGCCGACGGGGTTGCGATTCGGGTGACAAACGTCACGTCCACGCCATCGGTCTTTTTTGCGATCGTTGAAAAGAACGCCGACATTCGGGCATAGTCCTCCTGACTCCATTTCTCGTAAGGATGATGGTGACAACGGGCGCATTGAATGCGCTGGCCCAAGAATAATTGGCTGATGTCTTCGACCCGTTCGTTTTGGTCGGTGACCTGCGACAACCACGCGGTGGCGGGATTGCTAAATAACGAGCCACTGGCGGTGAGTAACTCATCGACAAACTGGTCGTAAGGCTTGTTGGTACGCAACGACTCCTTCAACCAATGATGAAACAACATGTTCGAGGTTTGCAGTGGACCGCCGGCGCGTCGATTGCGTAGGATCACGCTCCATTTTCGAGCAAAGAAGGACGCGTAATCATCACTGGTCAAGAGCTCGTCGATCTTGCGGGCACGTTTGTCCGATGCCTCGTTAGAAAGGAACGTATCGGTTTCCTCGAGCGTGGGGAGACGGCCGGTTAGATCGAGTGTGATGCGGCGCACAAACGTCGCGTCATCGCAAGGCGGCGATGCGGGAATGCCAAGCGAATCAAGCTTCTTCTGAACAAAACGATCCACCACATTTGTTGCTTGCGGCGTATTCGCATCCCCTTGGATCGAAACCAGCTTGTTCGGCATGTCCGGTGCCGATCGTCGATCTGAATGCAGCGGGACTTCAGCGAGGAACACGCTCACATGCCCTTGGTACCGCGCCATGACGGCGACGTCGCCGACCATTTCCCCGCACCGAACGAGACCCGTCTCGTCGACTTCCGCCATCTGGAGATCGTTGGATTCATAAACGGCCGCGCGAGTGACGTCTTCGACGGTGCCGTCGCTATAAGTCGCGATCACGGCGAGTTGTTGCTCGCTACCGGCCGCCATCCGTCGGACTTCCGGAAAGCATCGAATCGAACTGACCGAACGGATTTCGCCTTGATCAAACTTCATGCCTTGGGCGATCCAGCGACGCATGACACGATATTCATGTGAATCGCGATCGGTCCTCGCTCCGCCACCGTGGGGCATCGCGTTGATCGTTTTCATCAGCAACAGACTTCGATCCGGTGCAGCCAAGGAAACGCGTCGGGCGCGAGATTCCGCGATCAAGCGTTTGTGATCTTCTTCCGCTTCGAACCCGAGCAATGACAGCCGAAACCCGTTTTGTCCGGAGATCTTGCCGTGACATCCGCCGCCGTTGCATCCCAACTTGGTAAAGATCGGAACGACTTGCCCGACGAAGCTGACCGGTTGTTCCCGTCCGGTGCCGGACACCGTCAGCTTGGAAGTTGCCGTGACACCATTGTCTGCGGTCGCTTGCACCGTCACGATTCCATCGGCAAGTGGAGTGACCAAGCCGGTGGAATCGATTGAAACCAAACCGTCGGGAGTCGTGTTGAATTTGACTCGGCGTGTCCAGTCGGTGGTCAGTCCGCCGGCATCGGATCGCGAAACGATCAGTTGCAATCGTGCGTCTGTTCCGACAAGCTCGGTGGCCGCACCATCGCCGATGTTGTCGATCCGCAGCGTGGCGTCCACGGTTGAGGGACCCTTGTCGGCGGGTGTGTTTTCAGCAACCAAGTTCGTCGACATGCAAAAAAGCAGCGAGGCAAATGCCAAGTACGTGCGAACGATCCGACGACGGGGAACGTGTTTCAGTTCGGCTGCGTTCATGCGACCAACTCGGCGATCGGATCACTGTCGACGAGGAACTGAGGCCGCCCCGTCGGATCGGCGATGGTGGTGGAGTGGGTGTCGATGCCCAAGGTGTGATACAAGGTCGCGACGATCTCTTGCATGGTGACCGGACGCTCGACGGCTTCCTCTCCCATGCGGTTGGTCGCGCCGATCACTTGGCCGGTTTTCAATCCGCCACCCGCCAACCAAGCACAACTCACTTTTGTCCAGTGATCGCGTCCGGCGTTGGCGTTGATCGTAGGAGTTCGTCCGAACTCACCCCAAACAACGATCGCGACGTCATCGAGCATGCCCCGCTGGTCCAGGTCATTGACCAAGGCGCTCAAGCACTGGTCTAGTTTCGATCCGTGATCACGAACCAGATCAAAGTTTTTGCTGTGACTGTCCCAACGTCCGTAACTGAGACTAACAACGCGGACGCCGGATTCGACCAAACGACGAGCCACGAGCAATTGATCGTTACAAGTCGGTGCACCGTCGAATTGATAGTTGTACGGTTTTCCATCTCCGTACTGAGCGACAGTTTTTGGGTCTTCTTTGGACAGATCCAACGCGTCGACCAACTTGCTGCTCGTTAACACATCGAGTGCCCGTTGGCCGAACGCGTCCATGCCTTCCATCGCGCCGGTAACGTCGATGTCTCGTCGCATCGTGTCCAGTTCGCTCAATAACCGGCGACGATCTTGCAATCGATCAAACGAAATTCCTTTCAGTGTCATGTTCTGCATGCCCGGTCCATCGGGCTTGAAGGGCGAATACGCCGATCCAAGGAATCCGGCCTGCCCTGAATCCGACCACGGGACATGTCGAGTCGGCGCGGCAAGCCCGACAAAGGGAGGCACCGACGGATCGACCGGGCCGTACACCTTCGCGGCGGCGGACCCGATAGAAGGACGACCGCCTAAGCTCTTCAGTGAAGTGTTGTCCCACCCGGTCAAGCATTGCAAACCGTCGTGCCCGCCGCGGCAACCGACGACGCTGCGGATGACCACCGACTTGTCCATCAATCCGGCGAGCTTTGGGAACACCTCGCCGATCTGAATGCCAGGGACGTTGGTGTTGATCGGTTGGAATTCGCCACGCACTTCGCTGGGGGCTTCGGTCTTGATGTCCCACATGTCCTGATGCGGTGGACCGCCAGCCAAGAAAATGTTGATCACCGATTTGTGTGATCGCGGGGATCGTGACGAAGCCTCGGCGCGGTACAAATCGGCCAGCGAGAGACCGCCGGTGCCGAACGATAATCCGCCGATCTTCAAAAAACTACGTCGATTGCGTCCATCGCAATAACGGCTCGAGGGACCCTTGATCGTCAACATGATCAGGCCGTGGGGTAGGCAGGTGGGATGATGGGGTAGGACTCGGGCGGGTGAAATCCACCGACACGAGCGGCGTGTGGAGTCACATTATAGCCGCACTAGGTGATTCCACGCAACCTTTCTGGAGAGAGTCGTTACGATGCCTATTCCTCGATCGATTGACGCAGCGAAATCACAGCGTTCTTGCCGCGGCGAAGAATGAATCGCTTCGGCTCCCAATCAACCTGGGAAGTCGGAGATCCGGTGAACTCAAACGACACTTCGAACTCGCCCGCGCGATACCACCGGGGGACGGCGAGCGTGGTTGCGTTGAGCTCGACGGACTCAACCCGTTCGCCATCGCGAAGAACCGTAAGAACTCCGCTAACGGGGGTGCCAAGGATCGACGTATCTGGCTTGATCGAGACGTAACCACCGTCGGTGTACGACCAAAGCGTGGCGCCAGCGATCACGAGGCCGATCGACAAGAACAGGACAATCCCAATGAACACACCGATCATTCGATTGATTTGCCCCGCTTCAGCGAACGCTTGGGCTCGAGGCACCTCGTTGATTCCTTCAGCGGTTCGTTCTGTTACCGGTTGGTCTACGAACGAAATCGCTGGCGTTTTTTTCGTTAGCGATCGGCGCACTTTCGGGGCATGGCTCAACTGAATCCGACGGAGGTCATGCCCTCTGGCAAATGGAGCCAGCGATTCAGCGACCTCCGCCATGGACGCAGGGCATCGACCAGGGGAGCCAGTCATCATTCGTTCGATATGGTCGGACAAGTCCGATGGCACGTCCAGTGCTTCCGCTTCCCATTTGACTTCGCCTTGCAAATCGGGAACCGATCCAGTCAAGGCATACGCAAGAAAATGCCCCAACGAAATGATGTCAGTTCGTTCGTCAACGCCAATTGGACAAGGTATTAAACCAAGGTCCAAAATCCGAATCAAAGGACAGCCCAAAGGATCCGATGTAAGGACAATGTTGGCCGCATGAAGCCTACCGTGAATGAGTGATTGTTGATGTGCTTCGGCCATGACGCATGCAACCTGCCGACCGATCTCGCAAACATCGGGGACCTCGAGGGGAAAGTCTTGAATCAGTGTTTCCAGATCGACTCCGTCGACCCACTCGGTCACGACAAACCGATCTCCGTTGACGAAACCGACGTCCAGTACGGTGGCCAACGACGGATGCTCAAGGGCCGCCAGTTTCTTGATGTCGAGGTCGAATCGAAAGGCGGTCACAGGATCGCCGATCAATCTTTCCGGAAGGATGCAAACGGCAACGTCTTTTTGCAATCGATGGTGAGTTGCCAGGTAGATTGCCTTGGACCCATCGTCGCCGAGTAATTGACGTAGTTGGTAACCGTTTATTTCAGGAAACGTGAAGGGCCTCAATTCGCTGTTTGTCGCCGCCCCGACCGAGATCCCGTTCGACATGCTAGTGGCCGTTAGGTTTCGATCGATGGCAACATTCACATCAGCGTCATGTTCTTCCGCCCTGGCGGACGCGAGCTGTGCCCCAACCCGGCGGATCTCTTGATCGAGTTGTTCGCAAGTAACTTGGCATACTTCACAACGATCGGCATCTTCGAGACGCGATTCACTCGCGGTCATCAAGCAAGTCAGTAGGCACTGTTTGAAGTTCGATTGCCCGCAATTGGCATGTCGTTCATGAGCCATGGAACGAATTCACGTCATTCTCTTTCTCGGCGAAGTACTCCTGCAACAGACGGTGTCCGAAGATGTGGGCACCGCCTGCCCGACGAAGTAAACCGAGGCGGGTCGAGTGTTTCATAAACTCAGAAAGATTTCGGGGAAGCATACCATCGATGCTCAACACGATTCGGGACAGCGAATGAACGAGCAGGTCCAATCCGCCAAAGCACAAAGCCATATAGAACGAGGCATAAACACATCCGCCTGACATCAACATCGCCCTTTCCCAAAGCGAAAATTCAAGCGTGTTCTCAGGCAACGATAGCCAATACTGCAGGTCGAACATTCCGACCACGAAAACGGCGAGCATCGAAAAACAACCTGCGATCAAGAGGTTGCGAAAATAGATGCGGACACTTTGATCGGCCGAGGTTTTCTCTCGGCTCAAACGAGGCACCAATCCTCCGGCGACCAAGCCAACCGAACTGAATGCAAGAGGCCAAGTCACGCTTACGCACCATTCCTCTTCGTTTTGCCAAAAATAGGGAAACCAGGCCGGGGGCTCTTCCAAAAGATAAAGCGAATACAAGACCGCGTAGGTCGCATAAACACAAAAACCCACCGCATAACCGACGGCCCAACCTTGGAACGTTCCCGAGGCAGAAATGCCCAACGATTGCGCCACATCGACGTCGACGGTGACTCGTTTACGACGCCCCAATATGCCGACCGACGCGCCGGTCAGCACGCCCAGGAGCACGTTCGCAACGGTCCATCCGGTCGTCCAGACCCCGGTAACACCACCAACGATCGGCCAAAGCATCCAAAGAGCCCAATAAACGAGCGTTTTCGCCAAACCGCTGAAAGAACGTTTCCACCAACCTTGGGGCAATCGACTGGAGAAGACGAAAAGGTCCAAGAAGCAAACTTGCGTCCACCACACCGGCAATTGCAGCATGAGCCATAGCAAGGAATGCAGCGGTGTGGATTCTGCGGTATCCATGATGGGCATCAACCGATACCAAAAATACATGGTAACGACGCCCGATACGGTTCCCAGGCTGAGCCCCAAAGCGAGCAAATAACTCAGACGTTGGGAAATCGTCGGCAACCAATCCGCTTGAATTTCGCCGACCTGAAACATGGTCATGTTTCGCGTCTGCATCTGTTTGGCAATCCACGACAACCAAGAAAGCGTTTCGTCCTTCGTGAACCTTGCCGTGGATGATTTTTCTCCACGAAAGGCTTCGTCAATGTAGGTATTGAAAAGATGTTCGCGGGCACTCTCAATGGTGCCGAAACTTTCCATCGACTCCTTGCTGGTGTTATCGAAGCTCACCTTCATCATGTTGAGCATGAGTGGTGAACTTGCCAGTTCTAATAACGAGGGGTGTTTCGCCAAGGCGGTCATCAATGCCCCTCGTTCGCCGGTCGACCCCGAGATCGATGCCGCGATCTGTTCGGCGGTCAACGGTTGAAGACGAATCGCATCGTGCAAGCGAAGTCGATGTCCGATTGCGACGTAGTCGCTGTACCGTGAACAAACAACCAATCCCGACGGTGTCGACTGCGCCATGAACTGGTTGATCGATTCGATACAAGCACGTTGATCGGCGGGGCGAACTTCATCGAGACCGTCGAGTAACAAGATGAGTCGATTCTCATCAATGAATTCTTGTCCGATTCGTTTGGGAATCTGATACTTGGCGATCAGTTCATTGATGATCCATTGTTCCAAGGAACCGATCCGAGGCGACCACGATGAAAGATGCAACAGCACAGGGACGGTTGAAAACCGACTCCGTGCCGACTGAGTCAGCAAAGACTCCGTCAGCTCCAGCATGGTCGTTGATTTTCCCGCGCCCGCGTCTCCCAAGATCAGCAGCGACCGTTCGGCGTGCTTGAACAAACGATCGATCGAATCTTGAGTATCGACTCCTCGCAGCGGGTTTTCGGCAATCCCATCCCAAGGGCTGTCAACGCATTCGCTGACGACTTCACGGTTGATCGAAAAAAGATGGGTATGATCTTTCGTCCGGCCGAGCACCCCGTCGATCCAAATGCGACGGACGCGTTGGTGCAGGATCTCGATGTTGCTCGACTCGGCATCGAAGCTGATTTCCGATTGATCCGCATCATCCATGCGAGGACCTACCAGTTTCTCGATCAAATCGAAGGCACTTGCTTCCTCACGACTCCTTTGACCGGTGTCGACGGATCGCTGCCGAAGGCTGTGATCCAGAAGCGTGTCCAATTGATGGGACTGAGAGAACGGCGCAAGGATCTCGATCACTTCGGATAGATCCTGAGGTCGCTGCCCTGGTTCGGATGCGAGCATGCGTGCGATCAGCGAGGTGAGTTCCGCCGGAAGATCCGGAGCCTTGTCCTTGAAATCAGGAACCACACCGGACATCAACGCCATCAGCAACTGGGTGTGAGTTTCAAACTGCTCTTTCGAATAGGGCGGCGTCCCGCACAGAAGTCGGTAGAGCGTGGCACCAAGTGAATAGATATCGGCGCGATGATCGACCGACCGAGTATTGCGGGCCTGTTCGACGGACATATAACGAAACGTTCCGATCGCCATGCCTTCGCCGGTTAATCGATCGTCTTCCGGTTCCGCTTGAATGAGCGCGAGTCCCAAGTCCATGATCTTGACGCAGACTCGATTGACCGAATCGCGACAGAGCATCAGGTTGGAGGGCTTGATGTCGCGGTGGATTAGCCCTTGATCGTGAACGTACTTCAACCCGATCGCGGTTTGCCGAATAACCTCGCAGGCATCCGCCAAATCGAGCGTGCCCGACTCACCGGTCACTTCATCCAAATCGACTCCACGAAGCAACTCCATGGAGAGAAACGTTACGTCTTGGAATTCACCAGCGTCCAACGCGCGAACGATGTTGGGATGATCGAGTCTTCCGACGGCGCGCAACTCGCGATCAAATCTCGCCAGGGCCACTTCGCTAGTCAGGGCGCGCTGACGGATCAGCTTCAACGCCACTTCCTTGCCGAGCTTCAGATGTCGGGCTCGGAAAACGGTTCCCATGCCTCCCTGGCCCAGGAACTCCAGAACCTCGTAATTTCCGACGGTTTGTCCGATGGATCGGCGGTTTTTTCGCTGATCCGATGAAACCTGGATCGTTTTCGTCAGTGGCGAGACTCCACTTCCCTCAGTGAAGAGTTTGGAGCCCATCTCGTGGGAAATCGCGTCGTCCGAAGTGACTTCGAGCGACTCGTCAATACGATCGACGATCGGATCACCGTCGCCACGTTTCGGATCATTCAATGTATCAATGGTCCTGAAGGAATCATGGGGACTTGGACAGACTGATAGCTTACACCATCACCCCGATTTGGGTAAGCTAATACCGCTACACGTCCGTTGAAACGCTCTTTTTTGACTTGCTCGGCTGGTTCGAATGCCCTCATCCAACTCACCGTCCGACTATTCGACCTCCTTCGGATTGCTCGAGGACATGAAACGGGGTAAGTCGGACAGTTGGCACCAATTCGTTCATTTGTACACGCCGCTGATTCACTACTGGTGTCGTAAGGCGGGGCTGCAACAGAGTGACGTGGTGGATGTCACCCAAGAGGTATTTCGAGCGGTCTGTGTCGGATTCGACCGGGCGAATTTCGGTCGGGAAGGTGACAGTTTTCGGGGTTGGTTGTGGACGATCACCCGCAACGCCATCGCGGGTCATTTCAAGCGTCTCAATGAAACCATTCAAGCGCGCGGTGGGTCATCGGCGAATGGATTTTTGGCGCAGGTCCCGGACTGGATCAACGACGACGAGGTTATCATCGACGAGACCGCCGAAGGCGAAGTCGTTCGTCGTGCGGCCGAGATCATTAAAGGTGATTTCGAACCACACACTTGGCAAGCATTCTGGCTGTCGGCAGTCGAAGACATGCCCGTCGACGAGATCAGCAAACGCCTCAACATGACGACCGGTGCGATCCGCCAAGCCAAGTTTCGCGTACTTGCAAGATTGCGTGATTTCATCGGTCTGTAACGGGCTGTTGAACTAACGCGTAGCCCGACGCCACTGCGTGTTGATTTAATCGTAACCCGCTGCGTAAGCGAGGGATGAGTCCATATCAATGATCCCTCGCTTACGCAGCGGGTTACGAAGAAAGTGCAAGCTCAAAACTCACGCGTCGGGTTTTGGTGCCGAGTAATTCACCAGCCGCTTGCGCCGAGACCCCATCATGGCAACCCCAAAGATCACCAAAACCCCGAGCGTGCCGGGCTCCGGTACCGCGATGGCGTTGTTGACCGTGAACAAGCCGTCCATCACGGTGGTGAACGAAGAGATGTCCACCATTCCGCCCGTGTTGGCCGTGCCGCGTTTGGCATCGACCAAGGTTAAATCCAACGCAAATGTGCCGCTATCTACCGAACCTTTTAACAGGAAATCAACCGACATCAAGCGTTTGGTTTGACCGCTTATGACGGTGTACTCGGTATTGTTTGATGCCGCTCCGAGTGAGTACAGATTGGTGTTGTGGGACAGATCGATTATCGGAGCTTGGGTGAACGCGAAATCCGCTTCTCCGGCGTTGGAATAGCTTAAATCTGTGCCGGGATCGTTTAATCGAAACGTGAATCCGGAAAACACCGACGGGCCTGCCAAACCATCGTGCGTCACTAAAACATCAATCGTGAAGACTTGGTCGCTGCCGTTACTTTGTACGGTCGTTTGGCTGGGATCGAATTGAATCACGAACGCCGCGTCCGCAGAACCGGCCGGCATCCAAGCCATCAAGATCGTAGCGAAGCTAACAACGCACGCAGCCAACGTAGGCTGGGTCGCAGCCGCTTCGGCGGAGACCCGGCAATTCCAACGAGAACGCGCCGATTGAAACAGCCTGCCGGGTGTGCGGCGAAGCGCCTTCACCCAGCCTACGGGAGAACAAGCCAACATCCACGCCATCAAAATCGCAGCGAAGCTAACAACACACGCACCCAACGTAGGCTGGGTCGCAGCCGCTTCGGCGGAGACCCGGCAATTCCAACGAGAACGCGCCGATTGAAACAGCCTGCCGGGTGTGCGGCGAAGCGCCTTCACCCAGCCTACGGGAGAACCGGCCAACATCCACGCCATCAAAATCGCACCGAAGCTAACAACCCCCGCAGCCAGCGTAGGCTGGGTCGCAGCCGCTTCGGCGGAGACCCGGCAATTCGAACGTGAACGCGATGATTGGAAAGGCCTGCCGGGTGTGCGGCGAAGCGCCTTCACCCAGCCTACGGGAGAACCGGCCAGCATCCAAGCCATCAAGATCGTAGCAAAGCTAACAACGCACGCAGCCAACGTAGGCTGGGTCGCAGCCGCTTCGGCGGAGACCCGGCAATTCCAACGTGAACGCGCCGATTGAAACAGCTTGCCGGGTGTGCGGCGAAGCGCCTTCACCCAGCCTACGGGAGAACCGGCCGGCATCCACACCATCAAAATCGCAGCGAAGCTAACAACGCACGCAGCCAACGTAGGCTGGGTCGCAGCCGCTTCGGCGGAGACCCGGCAATTCCAATGAGAACGCGCCGATTGAAACAGCATGCCGGGTGTGCGGCGAAGCGCCTTCACCCAGCCTACGGGAGAACAAGCCAGCATCCACGCCATCAAGACCGCTGCGAAGCTAACAACGCACGCACCCAACGTAGGCTGGGTCGCAGCCGCTTCGGCGGAGACCCGGCAATTCCAACGAGTACGCGATGATTGAAACAGCCTGCCGGGTGTGCGGCGAAGCGCCTTCACCCAGCCTACGGGAGAACAAGCCAACATCCACACCATCAAGGTTGTGGCGAAGCTAACAACGCACGCACCCAACGTAGGCTGGGTCGCAGCCGCTTCGGCGGAGACCCGGCAATTCCAACGAGTACGCGCCGATTGAAACAGCCTGCCGGGTGTGCGGCGAAGCGCCTTCACCCAGCCTACGGGAGAACCGGCCAACATCCAAGCCATCAAGATCGCAGCGAAGCTAACAACCCACGCAGCCAGCGTAGGCTGGGTCGCAGCCGCTTCGGCGGAGACCCGGCAATTCCAACGAGTACGCGCCGATTGAAACAGCATGCCGGGTGTGCGGCGAAGCGCCTTCACCCAGCCTACGGGGGCGAAATCATTCATGACAACTCTCCGTCGAGGAACCAATCCGCGAGCGCTTCGTCCACCATCGATGCTTGCGATTCGTTCGGTTCAGAGTCTGGTAACTCCACCCAATCCAACGCCTCGCTCTCGCTCGCGGTGATCGCACCACCGGTCTTCAACATCGGTTCGGACCACAAATCCGCCTCCGTCACGTCACGCGTCGCTGCAAACAACATCGGTTCCGCTGGCGTGTCCACGATCATCAACGCCGTATCAGCGATCACATTGATCGCGGAGGCACTAATAGTCGGGGTACGATTAGTGAGGACGCCAATCGGTTCGGACTCGGCGATCAACGACTCTTCGCCGCCGGGGGCGATCCGGTTGAGTTCATTGATCACCCGCAATGCATCCAATGCCGTCAAGTTCCCGTCACCCGACGTGTCGTAGAACTCCAGACCGAACACAGCCAACAACGCCGGATCGACCAACGTCACTTCTTCGCCGGCGATGTCTTCGTTGTCGTTGAGCCGATTGATAATCTTCAACGCATCAAGGGCCGAGACATTTCCAGACGCGTCGACGTCGTACGGGTTCAACGGGTTGGTCCAATTCATCCCCGTGATTTGCAAGATCGTGTCTTCGAATCTTGCGATCACGTGCAAGGTTCCGTTGCCGACCCGAGTGCTGGTGATCTCAAACGGATCCGTCACGAGCACTCGGTCGTTCGGTTCAGCCGTCACCATCAATGTCTTGGAACCTGGTGACATCGTTCGAATCACCTCGGCATTGACGATCAAGTCGTTGGCTCCAAAGCCGGATAGGTCGATAATCTCGACCGATTGAAGGGGTCCGTTTGCAAGACGGCTGACCAAGTCGATCGTTTGTCCTTCGCTTGGTGGAATCAGACGGTCGATTCCTCCCTTGCCGTCGACCGAGACATTCAACTCGGATGAATCGGACAGCGAGATCGTGTCGTTGAGCGAGGAGCCGCTCACCGTGATCGCTTGTCCGAGCGGTTGCGATTCCAATTCCACGCCGTTGATGGATAACGTTTGTTGAGAACCCGCAGTCACCAACGAAAGGCTGTTGACGATCAGTGCATTCGAGCCGGCCACTCCGCTAGGCAAGCTCAACGCGAAGTTGTCGCTGAAGGCTTGCAGGTCGCCGATCGTGACCAAGCCGTCACCGTTGACGTCGGCGCGGATGTTGTAGTTGGCGTCTCCCGGTTCGCTGAAGTAAGCCGCGTCGTAAATCGACAGTTCGGCTTCGTTGATGATACCGTTGCCGTCGAGGTCGCCCGGCAAGACGCTGAAGTTCAGCGTGTATCCGCCGGTGATGGTTAGCTGGTAACGGTCCCGGCCGAGCGGTTGACTCAGTCCCAGGGTGACGAGTTGATTGGCAGCGTCGTAAGTGAACGAGCTAATTCTTCCCGAGTAATCCGTCGTGTTGACACCCGCCAACCCGAAATTGCTTTGCTGCAGGGACGCTCCATCGCCATCGGCGAACTGGCTATGCAAGGTATCGAGGACTTCGGATGAAAACGCGGGGGAATCGACGGTAGCGGCCGTGACGTCAAATCCACGCGAATTGACAGAATCCACGTGGGAGGCGACGAAGCTCGGCCAAGCACTGGCGGCCAGATTCACTGCGGTAACGTTGGGTGCCGAAGCGGCTCGTTCCACAGCAGTCAGAATGACGGATTTGCCGATGTAGTTGACCCGCAGATCCACGTCGCCGAAGGGAAGTACGGCACCTTCGGGGGCATTGGTGAACGTCCCGACGATCGAATTTTGAACAGTCAAAATCGTGAAGGTATCGCCGATCGAAGCTTCAAAATTGTTGAACGGTAAGATGATCAACTCGCCTTCCAACAGTACCGAACCACTGGAGTTGATTTGATCGTGGCTGTCGTTGGTGAATCCCGGCGAGGTGCCACCGATCTCGATTTCAACGTCATTTAATCGGACGTTGCCGATGTTGCTGATGCTGGGACTGAGTCCAGGGGCGAACGTGCCGGAGACGAAGACAAAGTCGAACGAGCCGATGCCTTTGACGTATCCGGTCAATTCCAACTCTTGACCGAAGAACACACCCGACATGGCTCCGTTGTTGAATACCGCCTGAAAGACGCTATCAGGAGAATCAATCGTACCGATCCCCGAGACGTTGTCCCCCGCGTCAATCAAGACGCCGTTGGCGGCGACGATGGTGCCTTCATCCAAAGTGGTTAGTGTTCCCAATTGGACTTGGTTGCTATCGAGCAGCGTGACCGTGTGACTGCCGATACTCAGCGTTCCACCGGTGACAAAGCCAGCCGGACTTGAGTCATCGCCGAGCGACAAGCTTCCTGTCGCGGTGATGGTCGAACCGGGCAATGCGGAGATGGCGGCGTTGATCGTTCCATGAGCCTGCAGGATCTCGTCGGCACCGAGCGACAGAGCACTACTCGACTGGATCGTGCCTCCGGCCAGGGACGTCAGATCGCCGAGGTTGATCGGTGTGTCGACGTCAAGAATCAACGTTGCCGAACCGATCGCGACGTCGCCTTGGAAAACCATCCGCTGCAGATCACGCAGTTCCATCGGTTCGATACTGGTGAAGCGGATCGTTGTCGATTCGGATCCCTCGCTCATCTGCAAGCTGGCGTTGCCCAGTCCGTTGTTGCTGGAGACGAAACGCCCACTCGTTTCGGCGCGGTCGCCCAGCACAACCAATCGATCATCGCTGCCACTTCCGGCATTGAAGACAAGGTCGCCGGGCAAATCGAAGAAGCCGCCGGAGGCATAGTCGACAGTCATTTGTTCGATGACGGTATCGGAACCCGTGATGGTGATCGAGTTGGTCGCCGCGAGCGACTGGGAAACAAGAATCGTTCCGCCGGCGGTGTTGTTGACGACTTGGATGTCGTTACCGCTGCGACGAACGGTGACGTCCGTCGAGTTGTTGGCCGGTAGATTGATCACCAGGTTCGGGTTGATCGGCGCGGCTAGGACCTGAATCGCGAAGACCTGGGTCAGCGTTCCCGCAGTGCCGTTGTCGGCGGTCACTTCGACCAAATGTCCTTGGCCGGCGACCAACAAGGATGGGTCTTTGACTTGAAGCAACGAGCCTATCAGCTCGAAACGGCCGCCCGCGTCGTTGGTCAGTGTCAGTGTGCTGGAATCGCCACTATCGATATCGATGGTCGAGAAACTTCCCACGATCGTCGCGGTTGTCGCCGCCGTATTGACGCGAGTGCCCGATAAACGGACACCGGTCGGCAAGTCGTTCTTGCCGATAATGTCGATCGTCACGTTTGCCGTCGAGATCGCACCCTCACGATCGGCGATGGTGTAAGTGAATGAATCTTGAGCGGTCACTCCCGCCATGAGTGAGTCATATGCCCCGTCGGGATCGTACTCGTACTCACCATCAGCCTTCACTCGTAGCAATGCCCCCGATGGCAAACGAAATTGAACACCGACCTTATCGGGTTCGCCGTTGACTCCGCTGACCGTGAACGATCCGTCGAGATCGGAATCGTTTCCGAGCAAGCGTCCCGAAGTGGTCGGTGGTATCGTCCCTAAGTCCAAACTGCCGACATCATCATTTGCCACGGGAGCGTCATTGCCGCCTTCAATGGTAATGGTCAACGCCGAGGGATCGACTGCCGAAAACTCATCCGAAACGGTGTAGTTGAATACTTCCGTCACCCGTTGATCGGCGGTCAGTCGTTGGGCTGCCGGCCCGAGCGTGTAAGTAAACGTACCGTTTGAGTTCCAGTCCAGCGTTCCGTAGGAGCCGATGACCTGAGCCCCGGCGGTTTGACCGGCGAACTGAGTGACCGACAGCGACGAACCGTCATCTACATCGGTGTCATTAAACAGGACGTTGCCGGTTACGCTTCCCGCATTTTCGTCCGTGAAGACTCGGTCACCAAAGGCACGTGGGGCATCATTCACCCCCGTTACGGCGATCGTCACGACGCCCACGTCTTGCGCCCCCGCTTCATCCGTCACGATATATTCAAACGTGTCGGTGGTCGACGCGCCGTTCGCTAAACTCGCGAGGACGGTTGAGAACTCGGGACGATACGTCACCTTCCCATCGGTGCCGAGTGAAACTCGAGCGCCCTGGGCCGACGTCGCATCGACCGAGAAAATGGACAAGACGTCCAAAGTGCCAGCATCGGTGTCGTTGCTCGTCAGAACGAGTGACTCCAGCGGACTGTTCTCGTCTGTGCTGAAGTCGTCGTTCACCGCATCGGGTGCGAGGTTATCGATCACAATCAAAACGGGTACCGTGCTGAAGACACTCGGGTCATCGAAGTCGGTCACGGTCAGCGTTGCGGAATAGTTCCCGTCTTGTTCATAGATGTGAGATTCGGCAAGCCCGTAACCGGCAAAGTCGATGTCGCTCGATTCGTAGAGTCGAAACGCCGCGATCTCACCTTGGAAGTTTGAAAACGGGTTGTCGGCATAACCACCGGTACTCGAACCGCCGCGACTTCCAAGACCCGCGTCAGCACCGTCGGACCAATTGCTGAGCTGACCTTCGGTGTCCGCGACATCCACCAACTCCCCGTCTAAATACAGTCGTATTTGATCAGCCTGTTTGTCCCAAATGGCAACTACTTGTACAAACTCGTCCACAGTCGGAATGACCGGCGATCGAAGTTCAAACAGTGGATTGCTGGATCCATCTCTTACGGATAACAGAACTCGGTAGCCGCCACTGACTCCTTCGGTCGCAATTGACAGACCAGTGAGACCGCCGGTTTCCATCAATAGTTCGTTCCCCGTCAGATTGCTGGGGCGAAACACGATCTCGATCGCAGCGGAATTATCCGTCGGTCGACCAGGTAACGAGTACAACGTCGCAAGCGAACCGCCACCGGATCCAGTGAACACATATGCGTGCGTAATCCCTCGACCACTGCTTACATCGGTGTCGAGCGTTGCTCCGGTCAGATCGGAATCGAGCGCACCGCCTTCCCAAACCAATGGAGTCGCGTCATCGGCATTGGTCGCATCAAAATTCAAGGTCGCGATGCCAGGCAACGAAACAAAACTCTGAACGATCCCCGTCGAGATGGGCGTCCCATCTCCCCAGTCCACCGAGTAGCGGTGGCGGTCATGGATGCCCGAGTCAAGGACGCTGGCAACCAGGTTGAACGGTGTGTTTTCGAAGCCAGCGACACCATTGGTCGCGATCACAGGCACCGCGTCTTGGACGGCGACGACCTTGTCCTGCGCGACACGAACAAACGGAATCGACAGCGAGGTGTCCGTTACCGACACGCCGATGGTGTAGTTACCATCAGCCGTGGCACGAATGGTCAACGTTTCGGCATTTTCGGTGGCGATCATCTCGAACGTATCGGGCACGATGTTCCATGCGACCGCGCGAGTTGCGGTGTCATCGACTACGGGCAAACCCGCGATCGAGAATGTCATCAACTCACCTTCGAGAGCCGATCCGGACGGCCCGATGATCGAAATCGGTGGGGCAGCCTCCACGTTGAAGTTAACCACCTCACTGTGCGACAGTTCGGGCGTCCCGTTCGCAAAGACGTCGCGGATGGTCAAGGTGGCCGTGTAGGTTCCCGTCGCGACCGGCAAGAACTGAAGCGATTGCGAGGTCCCCGTGGCAACCGGGTTACCGGCGAACGACACCTCCCAAACGTAATGACGGGTCACCGAGTCATCGATTCCACGCAGTTGTCCGGCAGGTGCCAGCAAGCTCGATTGCTCGGACGTTAGATTAACAACGCTGCCGGCGACAGGGGTGGTTGCCAGAGCCGTGATGACCGCCGTCGGTGCGACGTCGAACGACTCGCTTATAGTCGTGATTCCTTCATCGGAATCCGTCACCGAAAGCGTGACGGTGTACTGTCCTGCGTAAAGAGGCGTGAAATCAAATTCTTCATCGCTTGAAGACAAGATTTCCTGGCCGTTGTTGGTTGTCACTTCCCATAGGTAGGTGAACGTGTCCAACGATCCGGCGTCGACGACATCTCTCGCATTGAGGGCGATCGGCGTGCCGATGGTTAACGGACTCGATACCTCGGAATTCAAACTGTTGATCACCGGCGCGACATTGCCGACAACAATTTCCGTGACGTTGCGGTCGAACCCGCCGTCGCCATCTGACGCGGTGACGGTCAACGTGTAAGTGCCGTTGTCCGTAAGAACGAATGAGTTTCTCAACGCGATTGGTGTGTCCGACGTCGGTATCGCTGTATTGCTGATCGCGTGATGGGCATTTCGACTGCGATCTTGAGGCAAACCGCCGACAAAATTTTCGAAGTCGTACCAAACACTTAGGCTCGAATCGTCCGCATCGATGCGTCCCACGCTAGCGGCACGGATTTCATCAGCAGTTAAAACACGATTCCATATCGCAAGATCATCAATCGCCCCTCTTAAAGCCTGCTGCGGATCAAATCCACCTCCGATACTGTCCTGGTCCTGACCGACAAACAGTCCGCCGGGGAGGATGCTCATCGAACCAGAGGAATGCGTCACGGTACCTTGGGTCACCCCGTCGATGAACAGCTCATATACATCGCCGGAGAGTGTGCGAGTCAATGCGATGTGATGGTAAACGCCATCGTTGATCGGAGAAATTGTCCACGTCCTCGTTTGACTCCCGCGAAGGATTCTCATTTCGGTCGGCGTTGTTAAATCGAACAGGAAGTGATTAGGTCCTGATCCTGAATCACTTGACGCCCCGCTTAGAAACGTTTGTTGTTGAGAAGAGCTTGTCTTGAACCAGAACGCGTTCGTGAGATCTTCCGCGCCATCAAGCACCGTGTTAGGCAATTCGAGCAACTGATCGTCAAACGCGAGAGCTTGTTGCGTTGTCGGAGTGTCGTTTGTCCAGTTGATCGGCGAAGGCGGAACAGGTGCCGCCACCGCGTGATCGAACACGCGAACATCATCGATACGGCCTTGGAAAAAATCGGCTTGCGTATTTCGGCTACCAATGTTGACGCGGTTTTGCATGCCCGTGTCGAAGCTGAGTCCGGAAACGGTGCCAGTGCTCACGCCGTCCAAGAACAGCTCGCCCGTACCGTCGGTCCGCCACACCAGTTGTGCATGATGCCAACGATTCCTGGATACCTGAGCGAATCCGAAATCGGGCGCACTATCGAGGCGAGCACGAATCGTTCCCTCGCTGCTTACAGAAAGGTAAACGCGATTCCCCCCGCTTCCGTTCTGATTTCCAAAGATGTACCCCGAACCATTCTCATCCAACTTAAACCATGCCGAGACGGTCCCCTCGGAAGGGTTCAACAGCGAGTTCGGTATCGTGACATAATCTTCGACACCGTCGAGTTGGACAACAAGTCCCGCTCGATCTGGATCCGAGACGAGCACCGCATCACCGTCGAGACTTCCATGATTGCCTCCGATGGCATCATCAGCACTTCCGTCATCGAAGCTGTAGAAAGCCTGAGCACCCTGGTCGTCGATGCGTAGCGGAGAAAAGGCGTCGAGTCCCAACGGCCCTCGATCCGCAGCTACATCACCGGAACCCTCATCAAATGGCAAATACAACCGCAAATTATTGTCGGACGTGTCGACGTTGCCGTCGCGAATCTCGGCGATCTCCGCTGGCGTGAGCGCCCGGTCCCATATCGTCAGCTCGTCTAACGAACCGCGTAACGACTGCGATGAATCGAATCCACCTGCAAAAGTGTCCTGTTCTTGCCCGAGTAGCAAACCACCGGGATCGACTGACAGAGCACCTTGCGAGGCAAATGATTGGACGCCCTTGGAAACGCCATCAACGAACAACTCAATCTCTTCCGCTTCGAGATTGCGAGTGATGGCAAAGTGCCGATATTGTCCATCGGTAAGATCGCCTAATCCGGTCCAATTTCCCGCAACTGTGTTTTTTTCCGTAACGCGAAAACCTGAGGCGTTGTTCACGTAGATCAGCAGCTCATTGGAGTTCAGGATGTTGGCCGCACTGAGCACAGACTGCACACCGCCGCCATTCGACTTCAACCAGAACGTCGTCGTGTAATTGGTAACACCATCAATGACAGTATTCGACAATTGCAGAACGTCATCATCAAACTCAACCGCGTTATGAATCAAACTGGTGGTTTGACCGAAGGGATCTGTGAGCGTCGCCGTGACCACCGTGTCGGGAACATCCGACGTCCCTGGGTCCGTCACTAACACATTGCCCACAGACACACCGTCGATGAGCAGCGGAACCCGAACGTCCGTGCCTTCGACTTGTGTTCCGACCGAGATGACTTGGCCTTCCAACACACCCGAAACGGTGGGCACCGAAACAATCGGATTCGAGTTGCGAACAAAAAGTGGGAACCAATCCTTGTAGCTGCTTTGGACGAGTGCTTGCACCATGAACACAGAGTCGTCGTCGGGGGTAAATGCGATCGTTGTACCGCTCCCCGAAGCCACAACCGCGTTCGTATCGTCGAGAACCCGCCATGTGTTGCTGACTTGTGAGCTGATGGAGATCGATGCGCCTTCGATTCCAACCAAGTTTTGATTCGCATCCAACTCTGCAGCAGAGTCAATGATGCTAATGGTGTCGAAACGGCGACCGTCGTTGTCGATTGTCCCGAAAGGAGTGTCACTATCTATTCCGAATTGCTGAAACCGAATCTGGGAATTCGGGCCAGGCGTGAAACCAGCAATCGCATTCAGATCAATCGATATCGAATCGACTACGCCCGCCGCGGATGTTGGCGACCAAGCTCGAATCCAATTCACACCGTCATTGCTTACCGCAACTCCGTCCGCGTTTGCCGTGTTCGTAAACGTTCCAGGCAACGCATCGTTCCCGTCGTCCAATAAAGTGCTATCCACACGAACATGTTGAAAGTTCAAATAGGGATTGAGCGATCGGCTCAAATCAACGCTCCATGTTGCCATCCCAAGACCGCTTGATGAATCGGATGTGGGTTCGATATGGAGTGAGTTCGCACCGCTGATCGGTGAGATCGATGAGATCTCTACACGGCTAGGACCAGAGTTCGTAAACACCCAGCCTTGGGGAGGAGTCGTTCCCGCCGGAGTCGATTCAAAGTCCTCCGATGGAGAGAAGTCTGCCGTCGTGCCGACTGGAAGATAGACGCCAACCAATTCACTCAGTTCGCCGAGAAGAGCTCGGACTTCGAGCGACATGGGATCCACCTGTGTGCCAGTCAAGTCGATTGTTCGGAGTCTTTCCATCGCTGCTGCGAACACCAAGTCGTCGTCGCTAATCGAGGTTCCGCTCAGGGACAACGATTCCAAGTTTGGCATGAATCGCAGCAACGATAAATCGTCAATTTTAGACGAGTTGGCCGTCAATTCAGTCAACTGAGCCAACTCACTGGTGCGAATGTCGCGATACACGCGGGGCAAACCCGCTGACGATGTCGTCACCGACAGTCCGAGTTGGGCGGCGATGGCGGCCTGCAAGTGCATCACACCTTCCGACAAAACGGCATCCGCTTCAATCACGACCGGATCGAGCCGAGACAATGTGTTGCCCTGTACGAGCTCGGGTACCGGTACGGGCGTCAGCGTGGCATCCGCCAAATCACCATCGCGAACCTCGATCGCTTCCGCAGTGATCACATCAGCGCCACTGCCACCGAAGATCCGATCAAGCTGATGATTACCGACGATGATGTCATCACCATCGCCGCCATGAATCACATCACGATCGGGACTGCCATCGGTCTCGATGATTTGTTGTTGACCACGAATAGGAGCGTCAAACAAAATCTGGAATGCTGCAACAATGCCGCTGACATCAGCGGACTCGTAGAAACGCACCGCCGCGATTTCGCCAGCGAAGCTTCCCAACGTGGCGGGATCCGTTGGTCCGCCGCTTTCCATACCACCGACGGAATTGCCAATTCTTCCAATGCCGGCTCGGTCCCCACCGGACCAATCCGACAAGCCAGCAGCGCTGACGGGATCGCCGACGGCTACACCATCGATATACAGTTGAAGCTCGTCTGCGGCATCGTCAAAGGTCGCGACAGCTTGAACGAATCGGGCGTTCGAGGCGATGGTTTCGGACCACAATTCGTAAAGGCTATCATTGTCTTTGATCGCAAATAATACTCGATAACCTCCCGAGGCCTCGACGATGTTAATCGACATTCCGTCACCGCTCCCTCCAGTTTCGAGGAGCGTTTCGTTGCCGATCAGATCACTCGGTCGAAACCAGACTTCCCAAGCCGCTGAATCGACGGACGGGTCTCCTGGCAACAGTTCCAATGTTTCCAGTTCTCCGCCGCCGGTGCCATTAAACGTATATGCCTGTCTTATACCTTTCCCGTCGATCACGTTCGTATTGAGAACGGCACCAGTCAACGCGGCATCGAAGCCTGATTGACCGCCTTCCCAAACGCCGGTCGAACCATCGTCCGCATTGACGGCGTCAAAGTTCAACGTGGGAACAACCGCACTTAGAGTCTTCGGTCCAACCACTCTCAGATAGTACGTTCCCGCTTCGGCCGTTCGTAGATCGATGACTGACTGACCGGTCTTCAGGACACGTCCGGCTTCATCAATCAAGTCCGTAACAACGTTCCCGTCCAGTCGAATCAAATCACCCGGTCGTCCGTCACCGAGCGTCGTGAACTGGAACCACCTTTCGCCGCTCGGACCGAGCGTGAAAAGAACACCACCGTCATCAAATACTTCTTCCAGACCCGTACCACGATCCACGACAAACGAACCACTGCCGGTGACGTTGAAGTTCTCCAGAACATCAAAAGAACCGGGTATCTCACGAGGTCCATGGGTCCCATAAATCACATAAACTCGGCCGATCGAATTCGCGTTGGGTTGGCCACCCGTAAGCACGATGTCATCGATGCCATCTTGATTGATGTCCACTCCTGGTGACGAAGATAGATTGGCATCGAGGGCTTGACCAACAAGTGTGATACTCGCCGAACCGATATCGATAGCACTACCAAAGTGATCTCTAAACTGATTGAATATATAGACTGACTCAGCCGCGCCGGGGACGATAGCGAGATCCCGGGAACCATCGCCGTTCCAGTCACCGGTCGTTGCCACAAGGTCACTGCCGCTGACTACGACATCCTCAGCAGCGAACATCGTTAATTCATCTGAGTAGCCGCGATAGACGTACAACCCAGTTGCGTTGCCATACGCGACATCGTCGTAGCCGTCGTTGTCCAAGTCTCCGAGTGCGAAGACTGGTGAGGGAATTACGGTCGATGTATCCAACGTCAGCCGCAAGTCTCCCGCCGAAGCTACGTTTGTTACTAAACGGTGTTGAGCCGCGAGGGCGGTCGTCGTGCCAACAGACTCCACCGAATTGATGGACTCGACAACGACGATGTCCAGGGACCAGGAGACTAACTGCGCGCCAAAGTTTGATTGACAATGTTCACTCTCTAATATCCCGCAAGATCTCTGGTCGTCATAAACTCGCAGTTTCCAAATTCCGTTCGCGTTCAGGCCTTCGAGTGCCGCCAGAACGGCACCATTAAAAGTTCCAGTCACTTTTGTGTTGGGATTTACATCGGCGGTCGCATCCGCGATTGGGTTGTTACTTTCGTCATCGAGAGTAATCTCCCAACCTCCAGCCCCGTGCCCTCCTGAACCGTCTCCCAAATCCGCGAACAGTTCGATCACGCGGCCTGATGGCGAAATCAACTGGACCTCAACGTTGTCATTGTCGTAGTGACTAATATCGAGATTGACATCAATATCTGAAATTTGTGAGGCACCCGGGATCGATACATTCAACGGAATTTCAACGAAACCGTCATTGATGTCCTCGTCGGCAAATCCATCGGGGATATCTACGGGAAGTCCGGACGCGACGTGAGTACTAGATGCAAACGTTTGCTCATCGAAGCCGAGCGACCTCAATGGCATTTCTGTAACGCGCAAGAATGTAACAGGAACATTTTGTTTAAGTTCCTCCGTAAATGTAAAAGCGATTCTGTCAGTGCCGACTAGCCGCTGCGCCACAACGCGGTCTCTAAGAAAGAACGGCTCTGAACCCCATACAACCAAAGCCGGTGTGATCTGAATTTGTTGATTTATTGCTGTAACGATATCATCTAGGTCATCGCCGGGTGCAGGTGTCACCGAAAATGTGACTTCAGAATCTTCGTTCGTGAGTAGAGGAGAGCTAGGAATGAATGAACGCGCTGAGAAAACCTGGATAGTAAAGCTCGTGGTAAAACCTGGTATTACCAGTGCGTCTTGCTGCGCAATGATCGCATCAACTCCAACGTTCGTTGACACGCTCTGAGTTGACGTGAAACCAAGTGCGGTAAACGGCACTTCGCTAACCGTTACTGACACATCCGCACCGCCTTCATCCGAGACAATGGACAACTTCCCGTCTTCGACGACTGCCTCGACACGATGTGCGAGCATCGACCCAAGAACAGCAGCGTTAAGCTTGTTGGAAAAAGTCTCGACGGTATCACCTGAGGATTGCTCGATCGTGACGGTTTCTTCGAGGTTATTCAAAGTTATCGTGAGCGACGACCGCGCGCCCGGACTGAAGCTAGGAACTTGAAATGCCGTTGCGACGGCAGGTGTCACGAGATCAAAATCAACTGTCGCGGTGATATTTCCAAACAACAGTTCTTCGAGACCGTCTCCATTGACATCACCGGCGATCACTGAATCTATTATGGACAAGTCATCAGCACTTCGAATTCTGGCAATTCGATCGGACTGAAGCAAGTCAGCACCTGGAGCAATGTCACTACCCGAGAATACATACCCGAGATCAAACTTTCCGGTGACAAGAGAGCCCGCACCCGTTGTCGAATCGGCGATCAAAACAAGATCAGCCAGTCCGTCACCGGTCATCTCAAGAGTGTGTGTCAAAAGATTACGCGAACTCGAAAGCCAGCTACCAGCTATTCGTATAGTTGCCGAGTTTTCATCGTTAAGCGTGTTGTTCGCAAAGTCCGCATCCCATTGGCGGGGCCATTGAACCGCGTTTGTCCCGTTAACTCCGGCACCACCGCCTCCGAATACGACAGTAACAAGATTATCGCTTCCATCGCTTCGAACAAAACTCAAATCTGCCTTACCGTCGCCATCAATGTCACCAACGCCTTGGCCTGGAATTCCTAATGCCGCATGACTAACTATGATCTCAGCGTAAGACTCGACCGATTCCAAGCCGGAAAGTTCGACCGGCCCAAGAATCACGTAACTCTGATCGATTCCTGATGTGACGAAGTCGTCATAGCCATCGTCGTTGAAATCCCCGATTGCGCGTAACGGACTCAAAGAGCCCAAAGCTTGGTTTTCGAGCCCGAAGGCGATTTCACTGATTTCACCAACGGGGCCGTTGGTATTGAAGTCAACACCAGCTCGTCCCGGCTCGGTGAGATCTATGAACGGTACCGCCAGCTCATAGCGGTACGATTCGTCCTCAAAATCAAGGAACTGGAAGAACGGTGGTTGCGGAGGCACATAGGGATAGGGATCCGCCACGACACTCGTGTCCAGAATATTTCCAAAGATGGTGTCCTCACCACCCGCTCCGTCGATCTCGTCGCTACCAAGGCCACCGGCGATCAAGTCGTCACCCGCCCCGCCGGTGATGACGTCGGCGGTTGGACTGCCGAAGAGGAAATCATCGCCGGCTCCGCCGTCAATGATGATTGACTCAAAAGCCCCTTGTTCGTAGTCGCCGCGGTCCATCCCCCACGCTTCGTAGAGGCTCGCGTCAAAGGTTCCGTCGAGCGGTAAGAATTGGAATCCGGAATCTAACCGTAAAACGTCGTCGCCATTCTCTAGCAAGAAATGAGTCCGCTCGACGTCTCGGGTTTGGTAGAACATGAACTGCTGTTCGTAAACCGTTCGGCCCTCCGCGTCGGTGGTGGTTCGGTACTCTTGCAACCCGATGTCCCACACTAAACTGGTGAATTCGTATCGATGCAGTCCGGTGTTGTAACGCATCGAGACGTAATCGGGCACATCAAAGCCGCGACGATCCGTGTCCCCGCCCAGGAAAAGCACCCGGTCGGTGCCTTCGCCGCCGATGAGTTGTTCGCTGAAGGTCGGTAGGTAGGTCTGGGTTGCCGGATCGAAATTGGTTCCCGGCTGATTGCCAAGCAAGGGCAATGCATCGGGGATGATCTGGAACGTGTCATCGCCAGGGCCACCAAACAACAAGTCGCTCGCGTTGCGGTCTTGACCACCGGTCAACACGTCGTTGCCTTCGTTGCCAAAGATCCAATCTTCGCCCGCACCGCCGCTGAGAATGTCGTTGCCGGGTCCGCCCAAGATCACGTCACGCCGCTCGGTATCGGCTCGCAAGGACATGTTGATCGACCGTGGTTCGTCCAACGCATCGATCTGCGCTTCGGACAATGCTTGCAGGTTGAATCGAAGGTCGTAGAGCGTTGGCACGATGTTGGGACTGCTGACCTTCAAAAAATACTCGGTGCCCACATCCAGATTAACCAGTGTCGTATTGAACTTAGCCGGCTCAGTACTCGGAACCTGTCCCGGGTAAGAGTACTCTTGCGTTATCGAACCGGGCACACCCGCGTTATCCGCGAGCACCGACACGGTGAAGTCGGACAAACGAGTATGGGTCCCAACAGAATCGTCACGCTGCCACAAACGTATTGAACCGATGTCAACGACTCGACCGAGATCAATCTCGATTTCGTTGCCCACACCAGACGTCAATGTGTAGGTTGCCAAGCCGCTTTCTCCATCCCCATCCAGCAAGCTGTTCGCATTGCCATGCTGCACCATACCGGTAATTGATTCGAGACTCGCGCCCTTGGAGGAGAGGGCCAGGTCATTCAAATTATCATAGCTCGCACTGGGGGTGACACCGGGCGCGAATACTTCGATTTCGCCCAGGTGCAACCCGCGGCTTTCGGTGCCATTGTTGCGGATACGGATGTATCGACCACGGGGTGGTGCTTGCAAAGCGATCTCACCCATGGTTCCCGACGATGTACCCGAGTTCCAAGGAATCAAGTTGGATTCATTGAGAGCTAAGTTGGAGTCGGGTCCCTGTCGAAAAAGTTCCAAACCGAGACTGTCGATTGGCGAACCGCTGGCGAGTTCGATGCGTGAACCCGCTGTGGGCGTTTCATTCAAGGTAAAGGAGTACCAATCGACGTCCGTCGGGCTGTCGATCGAAAGCCCCGTGAAGCTCACCAGACCGTCGTCGACTGCGTGGCCGTTGAAGGTCGTGTTGATTCCAGATGTGTTTGACGCTAATAAGTTGAATGCTTGATCCGGGATGTCGTTGCGACTCCTCAATCCCGTCGAACCCAATGAGTTCTCCGCACGATCCACCAAGATCGCGTTGCCGCTGCGGATGTCGACGATGTCATCGCCTGCTCCCGCGTCGATCCAAACTGTCTTCTGAACGGTTGGCCCGACGGTGATTGAATCGTTGCCGCCGAGTGCATCGATCAGGATCACGAGAAAGTCGCCTTCGGGTGGCAGAATTTGAGCGATCAATTCGGAATCGGTGATTTCGGTGGCAGAGGTCGCGATGGTGTCCAACGCTTGACCTCGCGCTTCGGGATCGGTTTCGCTAAGCAGTTGATTTAATTTGAACTGCAAGTCGGCGGCACTCCATACTTCGTTGCCTTCGCCGTCCGATGCGGTGAAGTCGAGCCTGACTTGCGCACTGAAACTGAAGTTGCCGTTGTTGTCCGTTAGACGCGTGATCAAGTGATGATCGGCCAAAAGGCCAGGTTCGGTGACGAAGTCGACGTTGATCTGATCCGCCGCGTTGCTGCCGCCGACGTACCAAACTTGATCGGATTCCTTGGCGTACTCTTTCCATTGATCGCCCGCCAAGCCGCCGTCCATCGATTCAAACGTCGTGCCGTCGGAGCGGTACAGGACATCGCTGCCGCCGTTGCCGTACATGAAGTCGAGCGTTGTGCCTCCGTAGAGGCTGTCATCGCTACTGCTGCCCAGGATCCGGTTCAGTCCGGTGGTTTCTTGATCGAGTGTGCCCGACGGATTATCCGCGACCAATTCACCATTGCCGTCGACGAAGACACCAAACGCACTGGCGTCCTTGGACGGATCAAAGCTCCAGGCGTAGAGTCGATTCCGCCCTTGGCCTCCGATCAGATCATCGTTGCCTTGACCTGCATAAAGCGTGTCGACATCATTCGAACTTCCGCCACCGCCATCGCCCCACAGCCGGTCGTTGCCGCCGAAGCCAAAGGCGGTGTCGCTGCCGATTCCGCCGTCGAGACGATCGCGACCATCCGAGCCGATCAACACATCGTTGCCGCTATTTCCGTCGAATACGCCAACGAAATCATTGGAACGATCGGACAACAAAGTGAGGTCGAGCGTGTTCAAACCCGCCACCGGTGCGAGTGCTCCCGAACGGACGGCGAGGTCGGTGTAGAACCCGATCGTGTCGTTGCCAGCCAAGCCTGCGATTCGGAATTGTTCGACGAGCAAACCGCCGTTGCTATCGAGCATCGCGATAGGAATCGCGATACCGTTGTAACGGACCGAAGCCTGGCCGCCCTGTTCACCGATCAGGATCGTATCGTTGCCGGTCGTTCCGTCGATCGTCAAAATGTCCGTGGCGTTGTCGTCGGCGACGTCGCTTGGGCTTTCGTTGCCGAAGTGACCATCGATGGTATCGGTCGTATTGGGATTGATTTCGAGCACAAACAGATCGATACCACTGCCGCCGTACTGTTTGTCCGCGCCTGATTGCCCGTCAATGTAGTCGGTGCCGGCGCCACCCCAGATCGTATCGTTGCCGTCACCACCGAAGAGTTGATCTTCGCCGCTTCCGCCCATCAGCGTGTCCTGGCCGGCGGCGCCTTGAATGAAGTCGTTGCCGCTGCCACCGACGAGGAGTTCTTTTCGATCGGCCCCGTAAAGGAAGTCTCCACCGGCGCCGCCGAAGAGTTGGTCCCCGTCGGCGGAGGAGTTCGTTCCGAAGGCATAAAGAGAATCTCGCCCGTCACCGCCGAACAATCGCTGGCCGTGGTAGCCGCTTTCACCGCGCAACTCGTCGTCGCCGCCATCACCGAGCAGAATATCCGTGCCCAAACCGCCTAGGATCACATCGCCACCTTCGCCGCCGCGGACGATATCGTCGCCGCCTTGCCCAGCAGCCGTGTCCAAACCGGCACCTGCGTCGATGTAATCCGATCCGCTGCCGCCGAGGATCGTGTCGGCGTCGGCCCCGGCAAAGATCACGTCGTCGTCGTCACCGCCATCAAGATCATCACGACCATCGCCGGCGGTTCCGTCGATCGAAAGGTCGTTCACGATTCGAGGAACGCGGACCGGATTGAAGATCGCACCGTGTTCCGCTTCGGCGGCATCCACGATTGAGAGTGTCGTGAAGTCACTTGCGTCGTCGTAATCGGCTGGAGTCCCCAGTGCGAGGCCACCAAAGATCACATCATTGCCCGCACCACCCTTGATGTTGTCATTGCCGAGCAGGCCGACCAACCAGTCATCTCCAGCCTCGCCATCAATGTTGTCGATGCCACTGCCGCCGACGACTTCATCTCGGTTGGCACCAGCGAGGACGGTGTTGTCGCCGTTGCCGGTAAAAATGAAATCTCGACCGCTTCCGGTCGCGATGCGATCATGACCATCCATTGCCGTCGGGACGAGCGTCGAACTGACCGGCAATCCCGCCGCAAAAAGGATCACGCCATCATCGCCGAGCACATAGTTATCGCCGGAACCTGCGAGGATCGTATCGTCCCCGCCACCGCCGATGATTGCATCGACTCCGTCGTAGCTGGTGATCGTGTCGTTGTCCGATCTGGAGCTGGGTTGGCTGGTTACGGCAGTCGTCCGACTGCCGAGTCGGTCGATCGAACCGGCTCCGCCAATGATCACATTGTTCCCCGTTGTTCCGGGGGAACCGATCGTGATTTGATCGTCGCCTTCCCCGGCGATCACCAAATTATTACCACTGCCAAGGGTGATCGTGTCGTTGCCACCACCGAGGGTGGTGGTTTCCATGTCGACCACGATGTCGCTCGACAGCGTGATGATGCCTTGGTCGCCCAAGACGCGATTGTTACCGCTTCCCAGAATAACGGTGTCGCTGCCGCTACCGGGTAGGACCAGGTTATCGCCGTCGTCGGCACGGATAATGTCGTTGCCCGACGTGGCCGTGGTCGTTTCGATTGTTCCTGCGCCGAAGGTGGCCGAGTCACCGATCAAGACATTGCGTCCGGCCTTGCCGTGGATCGTGTCATCTCCGGCCAAACCGATGATTCGGTTGTCAGACAGATTGCCCGTCAACGTGTCGCCGGCGGAACCACCGGTCAAGAACTCCATGCCGGCTACGGTGCCGATTTGGTTGACGCCGGTTTCGAGATTGACCGCAACGCGGCTGGTCCAAGCCGAATAGTCGAGATGGTCCTGTTCGCCGTCGCCACCGTCGATCATTCCGGTCAATCCGGCGAGTGAATTGACAACGAAATGATCATCGGCCGGTCCACTCGTCATATTCTCAATGCGCTCAAACGTTACCTCAGTCGCTCCACTCGTTTGACCTTGATTGCGTCCGCTAATCGTGGCCGTGATCTTGGTCGTCTTGGCGGATAGATCGAGCGTATCACTGTCACTCGCGTTCAATGAACGAGACCCCAGCAATGCCCCCGTGATCCGGCCGTTCGCGGCGACGACGAAGGCATCGTCGGCGTCACCGCCCGTGAGGTTTTCAAAACCGGTAAATCGTAGTGACCCATCGATGTTGCCGCTGTCAGTTCCAGTCACATTCCAAGTCGCGACCGAGTTGGCACCCAACAGCGTGTCGCCGATATGGCCACTTCCGACAAACGCATCGATGTTGGCGTATTGGCCTAATGACGTGGCGGTCGATGATCTGCGATCAACCTCGACCGGGCCGCTGACACTAGCATAGGAGATCGTGTTATCGCCTTGGCCGCCATCGATCAAGCCAGAAACTTTGCCCGAACCCACAAATGCGAAAACGTCGTCCTGAGCACCGGCCGTCAAGTTCTCAAAGCGTGAGAAGTAGAACTCCTCATCGATGTTTCCGTCTCCGAATGGGCCATCAATGGTCCAAAGTCGGGTGGCTCCCGCGGCTTCGTTGAGGACCAGAGTGTCGACGCCTGCGCCGGCGACCAACGATTCAATGCCTTCGACCAATTCACCATCGGGATTCAAGACGCTGTCGCCAGCGCTACCCTCGATGCGGACACTGCCGAGCGTCACGGTCAAATTCGAGGTGACGGCGCTGAAATCAAATCGGTCGTTGGTTCCTTCGGCATCCGAGATGGTGTCATCGCCCCAACCGTTTTCGAACAAGTAAGCATCATCGCCGGTGCCACCTTGGATCGTATCGTTACCCAAACCACCTACGAATGTGTTGTCGCCGTCGTGCCCGATCAACGTGTCATTCCCCGCGCCACCGATCATCGTGACGGGAATGCTTGACGAGACGCTGGCATCGACGATCAAGACATCGTCGCCTGAACCGCCATCGAAGTGGATCTCGCGGACCGACGAGGCGAGATATTGCCGCGAAACCTTGACGGTCCCCCCGGGGATCGCCAGATCGTAGTAGACTTCGACCGTGTCGATTCCATCGACCACGCGTTGCCGGACTTCAAATGTTTCCGCATCATCGACGCTGCGACCGGGGTCGCGCTCGCTCGCGTTAGGGCCCGCATTCAAGACCAAGGTGCCATCGGCGAAATCAGCATCGCCTTGGGTCAAGGTGGCGACATTGACCGACGGAACACAACTGTAGTTGAAGCTGAAAATATTCTCATCAATGATTGGGATGTAACCGCTATCGATGGTCACGTCCCATTCGATTCCCACTTCCGCGTTCAACCCTCCGTTGACATCAAAAACACACAATCCTGGAATGTGGGGAGGCTCGAGCGACGCAATGTCAATTCCGAACTGACTCAAGATAAATTGCCGGAGAGCTGGATCAACATCGTACCGCGGGCGAATCTTCGCCAAATCGACCAGTTCGTCCAAGTACAACTTGCCATTGCCATCGAGGTCATTCCAGTTGAAGTTCACATCGCCGCGAACCCCGCCGACCAGATAGACGCTGGCCAATAGTAGATCGATGCCGACGCCAAGACTAAGCCGCAGTCCCAGCTCAACTTCATTGATGTCGGCGCCACTGGTGACGTCTTCGAGATCGCCAAAGTAAAGTCCATCCAGGAAGAATCCGGTGCCCGAGATTCCACGGGTATCAAATCCCAGCGAGAAGTCCAACTTCGCATCAAGCTGAGCACTTACCTTGGCGAAAATGGGTGTCGGCCCCAACGGTCCGAACTTGGTCGAGAACGGGAAACTTAAGTCCAGCTCGGGAATGTCCCACTGAAGCAAATCGGCGGTTTGCCCGGTTAACAATTTGAAAATGTTAGTCGGGTCGGAGAGCAATGGGATTTTCAAACCGAACCCGTCGCTACTGGACGATCGGTTCAGTTTCGACAAGGTCGAACGTGTGCGACCGGAAGTTTTTGCCATAACGTCTTCGGAGATACCGCCTCCGCTTCCGCCCGCGACGGCGCCGCTGAGTTGACTGCCCGAGACGCGAATCGGAGTGTTACCATCGGTTACGTCGAGCTGGTCGGCCGTGTACGTGTAGCTGGCCCGAATCGTACCGGTTTGTCCGGTCTTGAATCGAATCGATGTCGATGGCACACCGCCGTGACGTTCATGAATGATCTCGTAATCATCGGTGTCGACAACAACACCACCCGCCGTAACGGTGATCGCCTTGCTTGGACTGGCGGAATGATCCAGTGGGAGTGTTTGCCCGATCGCTCCATTGCCGGTTCCTAAGGTCTCATTGGAAGCACTCGACGGATTTCCGGTGACGTGGTACGTCCCGAAGTTGATGATCAAACCGTCCGCATCCGAGAAGCCTTTGATCGAGTCGACGGCGTCCAATATGCCACTGATCACATTGAGCGCTTGACGTGCTTTCGCAAGATTCTTGGCTTGTCCCGACGAGTAGGCTCCGAGATCTAAGAACGTGATCGGGCCGCCCCCGACCTCGCGAGACAAATCACTGAACCCAGGGACTTCCCCACGCAGGAAATCGATGATCGGGCGTGCGGGCTCAAGGTATTCTTCAAAGATCTCGAATGCGGGGCCGGCAATCGTTTCAAAGAAGCTGCCCAAATCCAGCGAAACATCGCGGAACGCGACTTCAGGCAGTCCGCCGACCATGCCCGCCGTCGTGCTGTAAGACAACGCCCAGTCCACGGTCAAATCCGTCGTCAGTGCCGGAAGTTCGCTCACGTCCGTATCCGCCCGTAGGGCCACGTCAACGAAGGCGTTCGTGCGAATCCCCGCGCTGAACAGCGGTGCGTTGCTTCTCAGGTCGCCAAACGACAAACGATTCTTCGCGTCACCGTCGGGGTTGTTGACATCGATGAAGATCTCGCCCCTCAGACCGGTACCACGTGACAGCCGCCCGTCGCCATTGCTGTCCGATTCGGTCAGCACATCGTTCATGTCCCCGTCACGGTTGTAGTCGATTCCGTCGGAAGCTTCGTTGAGTTCCGCGTCGATTACACCGTTGGAATTGAAGTCTTCAATGGGATTGCTCTCAGCGAACATATTCAAAAAGAACAGTTCTCCTTTGAGCGAGGTGCCGGGCTTCAAATTGACTTGTGCGTTCAGACTGATTTCAGGGGAACCGCCCGTGCCGTCGCTAAAGCCACTGGCGTCCAGGCTGGTGTTTTCATTCAGTTGGAAAAAGAACCCGTCTCGCAAGTTGATCCCGAAACCAAAGTTGAAGTCGTAATCCCACGACAGTTCAACGCCGCCCTGGGTTTCGAATTCGAAGATGACCGCGTCAAGACCGAGATCGAAATCAGCGTCGATCACATCACGTCCGGCTAATTGCAGGTTGATCAGGAATTCGGTTTCGGCGGGCGGTGTGGTCAAGAAATCCGTTAGCGAAACTTCCACATCACGATGATCGGCAACTTCGGTCCCGTTGGATTGCGACGGATCGTCATGGAACAACGGATTGAGTTTCAACATGCCCGCCCCAGCGGGGCCGAGTGCATCGAAGATCACCAACTGGATCTCGCTCAACAAAGCATCGACGCTATCGTCCGAAGCGTTCACGAGCTGTTCAAACTCATTGAGCATCGATTGCAGTTGGCCGATAAAGCTGGCACTCATGTCAACGCCGTCGCCGATCAACGGGATGTTGGACAACAGATCCGAGGTCAAGCCGGTTTCGATCGTATTGAGTACTGTTCGCGTTCCCGAAATCAATTGATCCAAGCTCATGCTGCTCAAGTCGGTGAGACCAGCCAAGTAAGCGTTGACGCCTGCGGTCAAGTTGGTGTAGTCTATCGTCGGATTGGGACCGGCGAGGGTGTAGTTGACCTGGATCGCATCGGTGATGTTCTGGCCGGGAAGCGTGGCATCGAAGTTGGCATTGATCTCACCGTCGATGGTGAAGTCGAACGCATCGCTGATGCCGCCGCTAAAGAATTGAGAAATGGGGATCGCCCCGATGGTGTTGGCATCCGAAGGCGAAAGCAATGAATCGACTGACACAGTGATGCTAGCGGGCATCGAATCGTTGCCGACTCGGTGCAAGGCAGCGCCGCCATCCAGGCCGGCTGAGAAACCGCCGATGGTTGCGGTCACGTCGAGTTCGGAATCGATCTCGGCGGTGATGGCAAAGCGAGTGTCATTGAAAACGTATGGCGTCAACGTGTCGAAGTTGAACCCCACATTCAAATCGATCATACCACCGATGGTCACATCCAGATTGCCTTCCGAGCCAATCGTCACGGGCCCGAAGTCGCCCAGTGACAGATCGAATCCGACGCTACGGGTGACATTGGGATTGATGTCCAATTCCAATTTCACGGTGTCGTGATCGTTGGATCCATCGGTTGCGAGAAACGAAATCGTGGTCGCAACGGGAAGGCCGAGTTCGGCACTGATCAACTCGGAAAGATAGGCACTTAGATTGCCGGTCGACAGCACCCCACCGGACATCTGTTGGGCGATCGGCGTCAGCGAGGTGACGTCCACATCGGCGGCATCGAGAGAATTCAAAGTCGCGTTCAGGTCCGACAACGCGGCGACTAGTCCACCCGTGGTCAAGAGCTCTGACCGAAGCACCGTGGCGGTGGTGTTCAACACACCGGTCGTGGTCGTTTCGAACTGAACAACCAAGCCGGATGGACTGTTAGCGGCGATCGACACATCGCCGAGCGATTCGTCGAACGTGAACGTGAATGGGCCACCGGCGCGCCCGGTCACCGTCACCGCGTCGCTGACCCCCATCGCCACGTTGATCGCATCTTGCACGTCGAATGCCGTCGCGTTGTCGGCGAGCACCTCCGTTCGGGACGAACCGCCGGCACCATTGGTAATCGTGAGTCGATAATTGTGTATCGGATCGATCGCCCGGCTGACGCGATCGAGCGAACTCGAGAGTTCTTGGAGTAGCTCGGGCGAGGCGTTGGTCAGAGGGATCAATTCGGCAAATTGATCTCGCAATCCACGCAGTGCGTCCGCATCGGGTTGGGCGACTAAGCGATCGGCGACGGCCAGCAATCCGTCGGTGAAGTCCAACAAATCGTTAGGCGTCTGATTGATGACGGGGATGGTCGTATTGAGTCCCTCGATGTCACTGTCGCGAAGCATCCCAACGACTTCGCGCAGCATCCCGGCGATGTCCGACAACGACAGATTTTGATAGCTAGAGATTAAGTCTTCGACGTTGGGTGCGTCGATGTCAAACTTCGGCCGCAAGGGATTGCCGGGATCCTGACGAAGCGTCAGCGTGATCGTTGGCGATTCGCCGGGAAGCAACGGGATGTTGAGCGGGAATGTGGCGGTTCCGCCGTAGGTGAATGTTGGCGAGATGCCGGACAATGCATCCCGCAATCCGTCCGTGCCGAAGTCGCTCAGTCGAATTACGCCGTCGCCATCGCCGTTGTCGGGAATGCTCAGTCCGGCGGCGATCGAAAAGCCAGTCGCGTTCGGATTCGCTTCGCTCAGTACGGCCACGTCACCGAAGTAGCCGTCTTCAATGCCCAGTTCCAACAAACCCAACGACGCACTGAGGTCGATGTCAGCCGCATCGATCGTTGCGTTGGCGTAAAGGGAGCTGGCCGTCGTGTCGATCACAAACTGATTGCTGATCGGCGCTAGCAATAGGTGATCGCCCAGTAATGTAGATTGTTCGTTGAAGTCACCCGTGTTCGCGTCATCCTCGGCGCTGGTCGAACCAAGGATTTTCAATCCACCGCCCGCGCTGCTGGTGCCGAACTCGTCTGATGCGGCTGTGATCACCAAGCGACGATCGGCCACCGATGAGCTGTTGTCGACAATCTGCAGACGATCATCGACGTACTCAACCGTGACATCGGCTGCCGCTTCGATCTTGGTTTTGATATCGCCGATCGTTTCGGCGCCATCTAGCACGACGTGATTGATCGATCCGTCGGTCAACGTGATGACGAGATCGGCTTGGTCACTCGTTTGGCCGGAGGTGAAGCCGAACGCGGACGTCGTGATAGATAGCGAGTTGATCTCGGTGTCCTGGGACACGAGCACCAATTTCTCACCGACGACTTTGGCAACGATGTCCAGCCCGGCGGCTTCCAACGCGTCGGTCAGGTCAAACGATAGATCTTCGACGTTCACGTTGTCACTGATCGCGTTCGCGTCGATCGAGATATTCTCGGTCGTGGTCGTTTGACCGAATCGTTTGACGGACAAACCCAAGGTGCCCGCGTTTTGGATGGCATTGCCCGCTGAAGTCAGCCCCACTTTGATACTGACCGGATCACGCAAATCGGAAAGCAAAGTGGCGTCGGTGATGGTTTGTCCGTCACCTTCGCGATCCAGATCGATGCCGAGTGACAAGTTTAATCCGGCTTCGACCTCAAAGACCGCGTCCCCGCCACCGGCCAAGGTCAAGTCCGCAAAACCTAGATCCACGGCTTCGGAAAAGTCCAGATTGATCGATTGACGATAGGTTTCTTCAAGCTGGATCCCAAACGTGACTCGGTGATGAGCTTCGTCGTAAGCCAACGTGGTTTGTACAGGCAAGATTCCGTTAATCAAATCAATGAAATCTTGAAGTCCACGGAACGCTAGTTTTGCATTTCCAGATTGCGAGACGCCCAATCCCAAGACATCGGCTGCCGGATTGCTATCGCTGGACTGGGAGGAGGCGAATCCGAATTCCAAGCCACCTTCGGTTGCGATTTCCGTGGTCGTTCCATCGACGGCTGACAATCGAATGACATTACCAACGGCGGTCGCGAACAATAATTCATTCAGCAACGTTCCGTCGCCGATGTCGACTCCCATTGCGTTGTTGATATCACGGACGAGATCACGCAACTGGGTATTCGATCGCGTCGCGTCGGCGGTGACCGGAACTTCGAGCGTTACCGGTTCATCGAGATTCTTGGTGTTGATCGTCACCCGGAAACTGACATCGTTTCCGAGCCTTCCACTTGAAGGTGCGGGACGTTCGCCGGTCAGTCGCAGCGTCGACACATCGAGCGTCGTTGCCTGGGATGGGTCCGTCGTCTTGATGGCGATCTTACCCGCATCATCACCGGTGGGCCGCTGGGCGACGATTCGTGCGGCGAGACCCGCCGTCGCGATGGCCGCGTTAATATCGATGTACAGGTCGTCGAGATTCGTGTTGGTTGAGGTGGCGATTGCCGGGATCGTCACGCTGACGGGATCTTCGTTGTCGAGTCGCACCACGAAGGAAGCGTCCGATGTCAGCACACCGTTGTTCGGCAACACATCCGCATCGCCCACGATCGACGCGTTCTCGTAAAGCTTGCTGGCAAGCGCCCCGGTTTGGCTCGTGAAGTCCGCGATGGTGCTGATGGCGTCGTTGACGAACGGAATGCCACCGGGCACGTTCAATCGATCAGCTAGCGTTTCAAGGGCATCTCCGAGTTGAACGATGAAGGACGAGATGTCTTCAGCGGTCATCTTCAATTCCGCAAACAAATCGTCGAAATCAACGATCCCTAACGCCAACGTACGGGCGACGGACTGGGCCTTGCCCAGCTTCAACCCTGTCTCAATTTCGCCGGACGTCGCGGTAGCTCCGATCGCTGCGATGATTTGCGATTGCGAGTACTCATTGATGACCAAGTCGGTGTGAATGACCGGATCGCCTCCGGATAACGCGGCGGTGATCGGAATCAGTGAGAGTTTCGGATTGCTATCGTTCTCGAACGGTCCAAACGCCGATTCGGTAGGGACGGTCGCGTCACCTCCATTGAGAGTGCTGAGATCCTCGTACCATATTTCGTTTTCATCCGGAAATCGGCCGAGGAAGTCGGTGAAAGGCAAGATCTCATTGTCAACGAACTGGGACGAGTCCGGTCCGGTCTTCCGAAGCAGCCGATCATTGGTTTTGAATTCGGTGCTATAAACCACCGATGTCGCGACCGTTGAATCGATATAAGCATTGCCGTTGGCATTCAGGTCGAGCAACAGATCATTGAACAACCCGGGCTCGGGTGTGTTGGTCGCTGTGATCGCTTCGAAGTTGCCATCGTTGTTTAAATCAATCGAGGGATACGTCGGCAATAGATGACGCAGCGCGCCGACGTATTGTTGGACGAATTCTCGTTGATCAACGTCTGGATCGGTAATGTCATCGAGCGGGTCGGTCGGATTCGGCCCTTGAATCCCGTTCGGGTAATTGATGGTATCTTGAAGGCGCGTGTAGGCTTGATCGACTAACCGCGCCGCGGCCCGCGACTCGACCGAACTGGCCCAATCGTCGAGTGATAAGTTCCACGGGTCCGACGCACCTTGATTGGGCACGCCAGCCATCACGAGGTTACCCACCGGAAGCAGGCCATTGAGACCGTAAGCGGCACTTTGCAAATAGGCGCGAGCAATCAACCCGCCGGTGCTGTGCGTGACCAAGTCCACCGCAGTGGCGGTCGGATTGGCGGCTCGGACCGCTTGAAGTGTGTGGGCCAGATAGTCCAAGCCGGTGTCGAACGTCGAATCGGTGATGTCGGCGTAGCTCGCCGACACCAACCCATCGTTGGTTCCGTCGACCGGAGCGACGGGCACACGCCAATCCCAAGTCGTCACAAACAGAGTTTGATTCAAATTGGAATCGGCAAGGACATCGGCTTCGCTGTTGTAGCCAATGTTGTCCAATGTTTTGACGATGTTTTGGTAGATCTGGCCGAAAGGCTCCAAGGCCAGTTTGCTCGGCTCGAGCCCACGGTGGGTGTACCATTCGTCTAAACGTTCCGGAGCGTCCGCCTCAAGGTTTCCCGTCGAATCGTAAACATCGGCGAACGTGCCACCAAAGCCGGGGATCACGACAACGGGATTGACCCCCGCAGCGAGCATTTGCCGGGGCTCGAGTGATTCGATCAATCTGGCGAAATTTCGTCGTTGGCGACTCCGCCGCGTCGGTCCAAGAGGATCGGATCGGGAGGAAGATTGATGGTTGCGGGTGGACTTGAGTCGCATAATGAGACTTGAGGTCGAAGGGGGATGCATTGTTCGCCGACATCCGTGGGCGGCATTTGCGAATCCTTCGCTAGGGTGGTAACCCTAGTGGAGGTAAGTCTCGAGGTGTTACACGTTTCTCAATTTCATGAGAGATTTCGGCATCGATTTGGCCCTCAAAATATGGCAGGCGCACGCGTAAATACTGTGCAGTAATTGGCTTACGGACCAAGCCGGGCCATTGCCGATCGACCCGCCGTGGGACGGAATCTTGGTTTAGTCGGATTCAGCAATGCTACGATTTGCCGAAGGCCGTTAGCCCCGGTTAACGGCCATGGAAACCGCCGCTAACGGGCTGTTGATTGAATCGTAACCCGCTGCGTAAGCGAGGGATGAGTCAATATCAATGATCCCTCGCTTACGCAGCGGGTTACGAAGAAAGTGCAAGCTCAAAACTCACGCGTCGGGTTTTGGTGCCGAGTAATTCACCAGCCGCTTGCGCCGAGACCCCATCATGGCAACCCCAAAGATCACCAAAACCCCGAGCGTGCCGGGCTCCGGTACCGCGATGGCGTTGTTGACCGTGAACAAGCCGTCCATCACGGTGGTGAACGAAGAGATGTCCACCATTCCGCCCGTGTTGGCCGTGCCGCGTTTGGCATCGACCAAGGTTAAATCCAACGCAAATGTGCCGCTATCTACCGAACCTTTTAACAGGAAATCAACCGACATCAAGCGTTTGGTTTGACCGCTTATGACGGTGTACTCGGTATTGTTTGATGCCGCTCCGAGTGAGTACAGATTGGTGTTGTGGGACAGATCGATTATCGGAGCTTGGGTGAACGCGAAATCCGCTTCTCCGGCGTTGGAATAGCTTAAATCTGTGCCGGGATCGTTTAATCGAAACGTGAATCCGGAAAACACCGACGGGCCTGCCAAACCATCGTGCGTCACTAAAACATCAATCGTGAAGACTTGGTCGCTGCCGTTACTTTGTACGGTCGTTTGGCTGGGATCGAATTGAATCACGAACGCCGCGTCCGCAGAACCGGCCGGCATCCAAGCCATCAAGATCGTAGCGAAGCTAACAACGCACGCAGCCAACGTAGGCTGGGTCGCAGCCGCTTCGGCGGAGACCCGGCAATTCCAACGAGAACGCGCCGATTGAAACAGCCTGCCGGGTGTGCGGCGAAGCGCCTTCACCCAGCCTACGGGAGAACAAGCCAACATCCACACCATCAAAATCGCAGCGAAGCTAACAACACACGCACCCAACGTAGGCTGGGTCGCAGCCGCTTCGGCGGAGACCCGGCAATTCCAACGAGAACGCGCCGATTGAAACAGCCTGCCGGGTGTGCGGCGAAGCGCCTTCACCCAGCCTACGGGAGAACCGGCCAACATCCACGCCATCAAAATCGCAGCGAAGCTAACAACCCACGCAGCCAGCGTAGGCTGGGTCGCAGCCGCTTCGGCGGAGACCCGGCAATTCGAACGTGAACGCGATGATTGGAAAGGCCTGCCGGGTGTGCGGCGAAGCGCCTTCACCCAGCCTACGGGAGAACCGGCCAGCATCCAAGCCATCAAGATCGTAGCAAAGCTAACAACGCACGCAGCCAACGTAGGCTGGGTCGCAGCCGCTTCGGCGGAGACCCGGCAATTCCAACGTGAACGCGCCGATTGAAACAGCTTGCCGGGTGTGCGGCGAAGCGCCTTCACCCAGCCTACGGGAGAACCGGCCGGCATCCACACCATCAAAATCGCAGCGAAGCTAACAACGCACGCAGCCAACGTAGGCTGGGTCGCAGCCGCTTCGGCGGAGACCCGGCAATTCCAATGAGAACGCGCCGATTGAAACAGCATGCCGGGTGTGCGGCGAAGCGCCTTCACCCAGCCTACGGGAGAACAAGCCAGCATCCACGCCATCAAGACCGCTGCGAAGCTAACAACGCACGCACCCAACGTAGGCTGGGTCGCAGCCGCTTCGGCGGAGACCCGGCAATTCCAACGAGTACGCGATGATTGAAACAGCCTGCCGGGTGTGCGGCGAAGCGCCTTCACCCAGCCTACGGGAGAACAAGCCAACATCCACACCATCAAGGTTGTGGCGAAGCTAACAACGCACGCACCCAACGTAGGCTGGGTCGCAGCCGCTTCGGCGGAGACCCGGCAATTCCAACGAGTACGCGCCGATTGAAACAGCCTGCCGGGTGTGCGGCGAAGCGCCTTCACCCAGCCTACGGGAGAACCGGCCAACATCCAAGCCATCAAGATCGCAGCGAAGCTAACAACCCACGCAGCCAGCGTAGGCTGGGTCGCAGCCGCTTCGGCGGAGACCCGGCAATTCCAACGAGTACGCGCCGATTGAAACAGCATGCCGGGTGTGCGGCGAAGCGCCTTCACCCAGCCTACGGGGGCGAAATCATTCATGACAACTCTCCGTCGAGGAACCAATCCGCGAGCGCTTCGTCCACCATCGATGCTTGCGATTCGTTCGGTTCAGAGTCTGGTAACTCCACCCAATCCAACGCCTCGCTCTCGCTCGCGGTGATCGCACCACCGGTCTTCAACATCGGTTCGGACCACAAATCCGCCTCCGTCACGTCACGCGTCGCTGCAAACAACATCGGTTCCGCTGGCGTGTCCACGATCATCAACGCCGTATCAGCGATCACATTGATCGCGGAGGCACTAATAGTCGGGGTACGATTAGTGAGGACGCCAATCGGTTCGGACTCGGCGATCAACGACTCTTCGCCGCCGGGGGCGATCCGGTTGAGTTCATTGATCACCCGCAATGCATCCAATGCCGTCAAGTTCCCGTCACCCGACGTGTCGTAGAACTCCAGACCGAACACAGCCAACAACGCCGGATCGACCAACGTCACTTCTTCGCCGGCGATGTCTTCGTTGTCGTTGAGCCGATTGATAATCTTCAACGCATCAAGGGCCGAGACATTTCCAGACGCGTCGACGTCGTACGGGTTCAACGGGTTGGTCCAATTCATCCCCGTGATTTGCAAGATCGTGTCTTCGAATCTTGCGATCACGTGCAAGGTTCCGTTGCCGACCCGAGTGCTGGTGATCTCAAACGGATCCGTCACGAGCACTCGGTCGTTCGGTTCAGCCGTCACCATCAATGTCTTGGAACCTGGTGACATCGTTCGAATCACCTCGGCATTGACGATCAAGTCGTTGGCTCCAAAGCCGGATAGGTCGATAATCTCGACCGATTGAAGGGGTCCGTTTGCAAGACGGCTGACCAAGTCGATCGTTTGTCCTTCGCTTGGTGGAATCAGACGGTCGATTCCTCCCTTGCCGTCGACCGAGACATTCAACTCGGATGAATCGGACAGCGAGATCGTGTCGTTGAGCGAGGAGCCGCTCACCGTGATCGCTTGTCCGAGCGGTTGCGATTCCAATTCCACGCCGTTGATGGATAACGTTTGTTGAGAACCCGCAGTCACCAACGAAAGGCTGTTGACGATCAGTGCATTCGAGCCGGCCACTCCGCTAGGCAAGCTCAACGCGAAGTTGTCGCTGAAGGCTTGCAGGTCGCCGATCGTGACCAAGCCGTCACCGTTGACGTCGGCGCGGATGTTGTAGTTGGCGTCTCCCGGTTCGCTGAAGTAAGCCGCGTCGTAAATCGACAGTTCGGCTTCGTTGATGATACCGTTGCCGTCGAGGTCGCCCGGCAAGACGCTGAAGTTCAGCGTGTATCCGCCGGTGATGGTTAGCTGGTAACGGTCCCGGCCGAGCGGTTGACTCAGTCCCAGGGTGACGAGTTGATTGGCAGCGTCGTAAGTGAACGAGCTAATTCTTCCCGAGTAATCCGTCGTGTTGACACCCGCCAACCCGAAATTGCTTTGCTGCAGGGACGCTCCATCGCCATCGGCGAACTGGATATGCAAGGTATCGAGGACTTCGGATGAAAACGCGGGGGAATCGACGGTAGCGGCCGTGACGTCAAATCCACGCGAATTGACAGAATCCACGTGGGAGGCGACGAAGCTCGGCCAAGCACTGGCGGCCAGATTCACTGCGGTAACGTTGGGTGCCGAAGCGGCTCGTTCCACAGCAGTCAGAATGACGGATTTGCCGATGTAGTTGACCCGCAGATCCACGTCGCCGAAGGGAAGTACGGCACCTTCGGGGGCATTGGTGAACGTCCCGACGATCGAATTTTGAACAGTCAAAATCGTGAAGGTATCGCCGATCGAAGCTTCAAAATTGTTGAACGGTAAGATGATCAACTCGCCTTCCAACAGTACCGAACCACTGGAGTTGATTTGATCGTGGCTGTCGTTGGTGAATCCCGGCGAGGTGCCACCGATCTCGATTTCAACGTCATTTAATCGGACGTTGCCGATGTTGCTGATGCTGGGACTGAGTCCAGGGGCGAACGTGCCGGAGACGAAGACAAAGTCGAACGAGCCGATGCCTTTGACGTATCCGGTCAATTCCAACTCTTGACCGAAGAACACACCCGACATGGCTCCGTTGTTGAATACCGCCTGAAAGACGCTATCAGGAGAATCAATCGTACCGATCCCCGAGACGTTGTCCCCCGCGTCAATCAAGACGCCGTTGGCGGCGACGATGGTGCCTTCATCCAAAGTGGTTAGTGTACCCAATTGGACTTGATTGCTGTCGAGCAACGCGACCGTGTGACTGCCGATGTTCAGCGTTCCACCGGTCACAAAGCCTGCCGGATTGGACGCATCGCCCAAAGACAAGTTGCCCGTCGCCGTGATCGTCGAACCGGCTTGACCGGCGATTCGGGCATTGATCAGACCGAACCCGTCGAGCGTCTCGTCGGCACCAATCGATAGCGGGCTGGTCGAGTTGATCGTCCCGCCACCAAGCGACGTGCGAGTTCCCATGTTGATCGGTGAGTTCACATCCAGTGTGATCGTGTTGGCACCGAAGTTGACGTGGCCGTCCAATCGCAGACTCTGCAGTTCATCGATCACGACCGGTTCAATCCCGGTGAACACGATCGTGCTGGAGTCGGCTCCGTCGGTCGCGGTAATCGAACCGGATCCGACCGTTCCGCTGGCCGTCCAAACGGCCGTGGTGCTGTCACGATCGCCCAAGATGGTCAGCGAATCGTTGCCGGTCCTGCCGTTGAAGACGATGTCACTGCCGAGTTCAAAGAACCCGCCACTGGCAAAGTCGATCACGACCGTGTCGTCGACACCATCCGTGCCGTTGATTTGAATCGACTCCGTCCCCGAGATCGCTTGCGAGCGAATCACCGCGTCCCCGTTGGCGCGGTCGATGACTTCCAAATTGGTTCCATTGAGACGAATCAAGAGGTCGTTGCTGTTGATCTGCGACAAACTCACGACCACGTCTTCGTTGATCGGCGTCGGCGCCACGGTGACGGGGATGACCTGGATCAGTTCTTGTCCATTGGCGTCGGTCGTCTTGACCTGCACGTAGAACACTTCGCCCACTTCGAGTCCCGTGACATCAACGATCTGCAACTGGTTGCCAGCCAACGCGAATCGGCTTTCAGGATTGTTTTCCAGCGTGAAGCTGTGCGAGTCCTGTCCGTCGGGATCGATCGTCGTTAGCGAGGCGATCGAAGTCATGGCCTCGACCGAATCAACGAACGAACCGCTCGACGCCGTCACCGCGACGGGAGCCTCATTCTTACCCGTGATCGTCAAGCTCACCGTCGCGGTACTGGAGTCACCAAAGTCATCCGTGATCGTATACGTGAAAGAATCCGTCGCCTCGATATTCAGCGGCAGACTGTCAAAGGCCCCGTTGGGAACGTACTCGTATTCACCATCCGTTTTCACTCGCAACAACGCACCCGACGGCAGAGTGAAGCGAACGCCCACATTGGCGGCCGATCCATTCACGGCAGTGACGACAAACGAGTCATCCGCGTCGGTGTCGTCGCGTGTGACACCACTGCCCGCAGGCACGACCAAGACCGCATCGGCATCCACCGCGCCGGTGTCCGCATTGGCGACCGGAGCATCATTGATGCCGGTGATCGTGATGGTCAGACGTGAGGTGTCCGTCGCCAAACCATCGGTGATCTGGTAAACGAAAATCTCGTTGACAACCTGCCCGCCGGTCAGCTTTTGAGCTTCGGCATTGAGGGTGAACGTGAAGCTGCCGTCGGTGGCCCAGTCCAATGAACCGTACTTGGTCGGCACATTCGTCGCCGCGTCGGTGGTGAAGGACGCGCCGGCGGACTCGCGAATCCCAATGACGGTGATTTCGGCATTGCCATCGATATCCGAATCGTTCGCGATCAGGTTCGGCAACGAGACCGACACGCCGTCCTCGGTCATGAACGAAAGGTCCCGAATCGCATTAGGAGCGTCGTTGACGCCGGCGACGGACACGGTGACCGTCGCAACGTCTTCGCCGCCGTTGCCATCGGAAACGACATAGCTGAACGTGTCAATGTCGGAATTGCCTTGTGCGAGCTGACTCAAGGCACGAGAGGATGTCGGGTCATACTCGACGCTTCCATCGGGATTGAGTTTTAATTTGGCACCAAGTTGCGAGGTCGCCGAGACGCTCTGGATCGTCAACGTGTCGGCACCCGGATCGGTGTCGTTGTCATGCAGTGTGGATGACGCGATCGTGATCACCGAGTCTTCGTTGAAAGACGGACGCCCCTGAACGTCGATTTCTCGATAGCCGACGTACCCGTTCTCGACATTGAAGAATTCAAATTGGACGGCCGCGACGTTGAGCGCGAGAACATCGCCGCTTAAATGAACACTTCCTCCTGAGGGCACCGACCCGTCCGGCACGAAGTTCACTGTCGTCAATTCAGTGAACACTGCGGGATCGGCGATCGTCGAGTACCGAACGATGTAGTTGTGGTTGTCCCTGCCCGCGTCACGCCACCCCGTAAAGGCCGCGATTTCGGTGATGTCGTAGCCACCAGGGCTGGCAATCGTATCGAGTGGGTAGGTCAGTTGCAGGTTGTTTCCCAGCGTCACTGTGTCCGGGTAACCGTCTACACCGGACGATCGGGCAATGCCGAAGGTGCCATCGGTCAAGACTCCAAGGTCGGAAGACGCCCCGCCCGAGGCACTGTAGCTGCCGCCCGTGATGATCGCAGTTTGACCGGCAATCAAGTCGTTGGTTGCGACGCTAAACGCTTGATCGGAAGACGCGGTCGCGAGTACCGGGGCGGTAACTGAAGTCAAGTCGTCGTCGGTGCCGATCGGTGTGACGTTTCCGATCACGATCGAAACCGGGACCACAGTGAACACAGCCGGATCACTCGCGTCGGTGACCGTCAACGTCGCCGTGTAGGTCCCATCTTGAGCGAAGGTGTGAGTCGCCGATAAGGAACCACCACTGACGCTGCCGGTCGAGTCAGTCGTTCCGTCACCCCAATTGATCGTGTAGGTGTGGTTGTCCGTGTCGCTGACGTCTGCGTCCAAAACATCTGCCGTCATAGTGACCGGCAAACCTTCGAAGGCTATAAGCGTTTCAACTTTGAGATGGACTTCGTTGATAGCGGTCCAGCCCCATCCGCCGGAATCGGTATCGAAAAAGTGCATTTGATACTGGACATTTTCAGTTGCGATCCCACGGGACTCCAAGTCAGATTTGGTGAAGTCGAAAATCGTAGGGGTTCCACCGATGTCCGTTTTCCACACGAAACCGTCGTACTGTTGCGTCTCGAGATTGTAAAACGCAATGGCTTTGTGCCCGTCGATGTTGGCAGAGCCACCATTGAAATTGATGACATCGCTGGGGTTGCCATACAAGGATGTTGTTGGCGAAGTCTGCAAGCCTTCGGTTCCATTTTCATCGCCGCCGCTAAAACTCACCGACAATAGCGTTGTATCGTTATCGGCTTTTTGAAATTGAAAACTGGGTGATGCCAATAGGAAGTTGGGATGGACATGGGCAATACCAAAACTGCCATTGGCAAGCCCGGCCCCAAAGCCGCGTGGCACGTTGAAACTCGCAAATCCATTGAGGACCTGCCAGTCAAGTTGACTTTGGCTTCCAAAGAAATCCCAACTCAACTCTTCATTTACCGCAACTGAATGGGCAACGACCGTAGGTGCTGCATTATCGACGGTCACGTTTACCGTCGCGTCGCGAGTGAAGCGCGTCGAAGGAACGCCGATCACATCGAGTTCGCGGTAGCCAACGTAAGTAATTTCGACTCCAGTGAAGTGAAATTGAACGTGAGCCACATTCGCCGCTAGAGTGCCGCCACCGATCGAGACCCTGCCACTGGATGGATTGTTCGATGTGGGCTTAAAGTCGACCCTACGGAGATCGATAAATGTCGTCGGTGCATCGACGGTTGAGTAACGGACCGTGTAGTTGTGGTCGTCACGACCTGGGTCTCGCCAACCCGTGTACGACTGGATGGTGTTCACGTCGTATCCATCTGGGCTGGCCGCCAGATCAAGATCGTACGTCAAGATTGTGCCATTACCAATTTCCAACGCACCAGCGTAGCCGTTCGTAATCCCTGCAGCCCCGAATAGATCGTCAGACAGCAAACCAGGATTCGCTGTTGGTGCTTCTCTGGCCAACAATTGAGTGCCGGTGACCGTAGGAATCAATCCGGAGAGTAAGTCACCGGCAAAGACCGCTAAGGCTGCGTTGGACGACTCTGTTGTTATCTCTGGCGCGTCAATGACAACGGGACTGAAACTGTCCGCTACGGAAACGGCAACGGAATACGTCGCATCGCTGGTGGCGCGGAATTGGAAAGTTTCGTTGTCTACAACGGGGACCACTTCATAAGTTCCGCCACTGACCGTCCAAGTAAATTGCCGACTGGCAGAGTCGCTCAATTCCGGTAAACCAGCAATCGAGAATGTCAGCAGATCACCTTCGGCGCCGGTGGTCGTACCAACGATCGAAATCGGAGACTCCCCAGCGACCGGCAGTGTGAAAGGATCACTGATGTGTGTCAGGATGGCGGTTCCCGTCGAAAAATTATCCGTGATTCGCAACGTCACGCTGTAATTGCCCGATTGCAGTGGGACGAATTGCAGATCCGTTGTGGTGAACGTCTGCGTGCTCGCGTTGGGCGCGGTTACGGTCCACAAGTAGTCGCGTGTGACGGTTTCGCCGGTGCCTCGTAGTGGTCCGGCGGGAGCGAGGAGGCTGGAATCGGCCGAAGAGAGGCGAGCGATTTGTCCCACCGTTGGTGTCACTGGTGGATCGGTCTCGGGAATCGAGATCGTCGCCAATGGGTTGATCGTGAAGATCTGTTCGAATGTGCCCGAGTCACCGTTGTTGTCAGTCACGGTCAAGTTGACCGTGTACTGGCCGGCGTAGCGTGGAGTGAAGTCGAATTCGATGTCGTCGCTGGAGAGGATTTCTTGACCGTTGTTGGTCGTTACATCCCAGCGATAAGAGAATCGGTCGTTCACGCCTGGATCGTCAAAATCGCGAGCGTCCAAGCGAATCGGTTGTCCGATCGCCAGCGTGTTGCCACTATCGGGATTCAAATCATTGATCACCGGTGCAACGTTGCCGACGACGATCTCGGTGACCGACTGATCGAACCCGCCATCATCGTCACGTGCCGTGACCGTCAGCGTGTACGTTCCATCATCGTCAAACGTGTACGTCTTTCTAAGCGCTGGTGGCACATCGTTGGTGGCCGTCGCCGTGTTAGTGATTGCATCGAATCGGTTGTTACTGCGATCGGTCGGCAAAACGGAATTGCCATCGAAGTCCAACCACACTTTCAGGTTTGCATCATTCGTATTGATCACGCCGACACTGGCAGCTCCGATTTCGTTTGCGGTCAGAACGCGATCCCATACAACAAATCCATCAAGTGTGCCATTGAGAGATTGTCCTGCCGAAAATCCGCCGCCCAGCGAATCCTGTTCTTGCCCAATGAACAGACCACCCGGATCAACTTGCAGTACGGTAGTCGTACCGATTGGCTTGACCCCCTGCGAGACACCGTCGATAAAGAGTTCCGCGTTACCGGATAACGATCGCGTGATAGCAAAGTGGTGATAGATTCCATCGGTAACCGTTGGGATAGTCCAATCGGCATCGGATAACCCGCCTGCTTGCTGTTGAAACAACCGAAACGTTGTTCCCTCCAGCAACAGCGTGAATTCGTTATCAGCCGAAGCATTCGCAGAACTGATAATTGCCTGACCCGCGGTCTTGGTCGTCTGCAGCCAGAACGACGCGGTCAGGTCACCGGCACCATCAAGCACGGTATGTGGCAACTCCACTTCGCTGTTGTTAAACGAAAGTGCCTGTTGCGTCGTGGGAACATCATCGGTCCAAGTCGGAAGAGTGGACGGGGCGGTAACCCGTACGGCCTCATACGACGAGAGAGAACGTCGCCAAATTGTCAGTCCGTCAAGCAAACCGATCAAATCCTGATGGTCCTGAAATCCGCCGCCAATGTTGTCTTGGTCTTGCCCGACACCGAGGCCACCGACCGGAATCACCAACGCGTTGGTCTGGCTTGAGAATGTTTTGGAGCCTTGGTCGACTCCGTCAACCCACAATCGAACGGAGTTATCACTCTGATCTCGCGTGATCGCGAAACGGTGCGGTTGACCATCCGCGAAAGCTGAGAGTCCAGTCCAACTGACGCCTATGTTCTGCACGCGGACCTGGATCTCGGTGCCGCTATTTGCGTATACCCAAACTTCGTTCGAGGCCGGTGATCCACTTCCTCTCGCGCCACTCAGGATGGATTGCTGCGTCGTTGCGGTCGTGGTCAGCGTAAACGCGACACTGAAGTCTTCGGCACCGTTGAGAATTTCGTTGTCAAGGGCGATGAAGTCGCCTTGATCATCGACAAACGTGGTGGCCGGCAGGGGATCGAGTGATCGCTCGATTTCCAATGATTCGTTCAGTACATCGCTCAAGGCGGTAAAGGAAACATCCAACCCCAAGGGTCCACGATCGGCCGCCACATCACCGGCACCTTCGTCAAACGGTAGGTGCAGTCGAAGGTTGTTGTCGGATGTGTCGACGATGCCATCGCGAATCTCATTGATCTCGTCTGCGCTGAGAGCACGATTCCAAACACTTAATTCGTCGAGCGATCCCTCGAGCACATCCTCAGTCAGGACTATCACGTTATCGATCAGAATCACATCGTTTGAGCCTAGAGATGTGATCTCACCATCGGCACCTACTTGGCTCAAACGTAGCCACAGCGAACCAGTTCCTGTTGTTCCTGTGTTGAGCACAAACTCATGATGTTCGACTCCAGTTGGATGATCGATCTGTCGCGATGCAAGCGCCGCCATCGCCCCGGTGACTGTTTGGATCGTCGTTCCAGTGGCGGCAGTCGAGGCGTCACCTGCCCATAACTCAACAAGCAGATCGCTGTTTCCACAACAATCCGTACGGTCACCCACGTCGAGTGATATGCGGACGTCTGTGTTTGCCCTGAAATCGCCAAGCTGTTGATAAATTGCTCCAGGATCATCGGTGTCACTAATCAGTTCGATCCACTGCACCCCATCAGTTGGCGTTTGCCCAACGCTCGCAGTGAGCGCAAACGCACCAATGGTGGCACCTGACTTCTCTTCGAACCAATGATCAGGACGGACCAAGCCGGCGATAACTGGTGATTCGAAGCTACCGTTGGTGACCAGGTTGGTCTGTGTTCCAAGGAATAAGTTATCAATGTCTAGACCACCGCCCGTCACGCTTAGGGGTTGTGGTGTGCCAATGAGTTCGCCGTCGATGAACAACTCGGCGACTTCATCTTGCAAGTTGCGGGTGATCGCGATGTGATGGTAGTTCCCATCCGCGATGCCCAGCAGTGGATCTCCGAGATTGCTCCACGTGACCGTCTCTCCCTGCAAGGTCAATTCAAGCGTTGTCTTGTCAACCAATTGAACCAGGAATTCATCGGCAGCGAATTCGCTCGAACCGCTCAACACGGTTTGCGTTCCTGCTGCGGTTGTCTTCAACCAAAACGTCGTTGTTAGGTTCGTCGCCCCGTCGAGGGCTGCACTCGAAATCTCCAACGCCGAATTATCAAATTCAAGCGCGTTGTGAATCAGGCTGGTGGTTTGTCCTGCGGGATCGGTGATGGTGACCTGTGTGACCAAGGCATCGTTCACGCCCGCGTCGGTCACGGTAATTTCGCCGCCTTGGTTGTCGTTGATATTGATGGTCCCCGATACCAATCCGGGACTCGAAGGTAGATCAAGCGAAATCGAATCACCTTCGTTGACACTGATGCCCTGTGGGAACGAAACGCTTAACTCAGGAGATTCGTTGATCGCAAAGTAGGGAACCAATGTCCCATCACCCAAGTCGACCAAGGCGTATCCCTCATCGACCAACGTCGTTGTGTTGCCGCCAATCGTTAGGTCCGTACCTTCGGGCACGATACGGTTCACTGATGAATGATCGATCGATCGGCTGTAGTGTTCCGCGATGCGATCTAAAGATAGCGCCGTGTTGTACAACGCCACCTCATCCAAAACGCCGTTGGTCAATGGAAACGAACCGCTTGTCTGTGCGTCATGAAATCGAGTGTTGCCACTGGCACCAATATGGATGTCACCGTTGTGACCGCTTACCCCGCTGTTGCTTCCGAAGATACTGGACTGCGATGCGGCCAACTCGCCATCGACATAGAGACTTAACGTCGGATAGTCGAACACTGCCGTGATATGGTAGGTCGCATCACTTTCAACCGGTGTGGTGATCCATTGCCCGTCGTTGCTGTCCCAAGCCCCAAAATACAGCTCACCACCGTTGAGATAAATATTAAACCCATTGGTAGAGCCTCCCTGTTCGTACAACATCTGACGGTTTGTAACATCTTGAGCTTTAAACAGTAGTTCAAACGATCTTGCGACAATCTCTGTGCCGGTATCGTTGATGCCGCTGTTGTTGGGAATCTCGATTTCATTGGTGCCATCGAACTGCATTGCCCCGTTGAGATCGCTTCGTAACAGGCTCTTGGCCGCAACTGCAGGGGAACTTAGCGTGCCATCAATCCCCGCCAGAGACCCACTATTGACGACCGTGGTCCCGGACGTTTCGTCCAAACGCCAGTACGCGACTGGTGAATCTTCAAGCACCGCAGCGGAGTAGGATGCACTGATCGGTAGATAAAGAGTCGTCAAGTTGGTAAGGCTCAAGACGGTATCTCGAACCATGGTCGACAAGGAATCGATATTGGTTCCTCGTAGATCGAGATGCCGCAGATCGTTCAAACCGGCGAGATGGATCAGTTGGTCATTCTCAATGGGATTTCCCGAAACGCTCAACGATTGCAAATTGGGTGTGTGACGCAACAACGACAGGTCGCGGACGTTGTCAAAGCCGCTGATGTCCAGATGCGTTAGCTGGAACAGGTCGCTCGCGGTGATTGGCCTGCTCGAGATCGGTCCATTCAAACCGGTGACGACCGGATTACCAAGGGCGTTGGCGAGCGCCATTGGCATCGACTGGTGAGCCAAGAGTCGAATGTCATCGACGAACCAGTCGTCGAAACTGGATGTTGCACTGTTGGTGCCGGTGTTAGTAAATCGGAACTGAAACTCATCGGTTAACGCATCACTCGGGATCGCAAAACTGTCTGGGGTGAACTCCGTCTCGGTCGTCCGGGAGCCAAGGTGCCGTTGAGCCTCTTGCCAATCGCCGGTACGACTGCGCCGGTACTCGACAATCAAATCCTCACCCGGGTCAGGCGTTTCACCACCTCCGGTTTGCTGATAAGCGTAGCGCAACGTGGCGGAATCATAGCCGGACAAATCGAAAACGTTGGAGGTGAAGCTGTCTCCTGCGGTAGGAGTGCCGTTGAGGCGTAGTGAAGAAAAACCGCTGGGTTCATTCACACCCAACTGATCAATCATCCGCCACGAGAACGACTCATAGTGTGAGTCTGGCACGCGACCGCCAAAGCTACTTACAAGAATTTCTTCACCCGGTTGGCCGGTTCCGTCGTCGGCCAAGATGGAGAGGCTAAAATCTTCCAGTCGTTCTTGACAACATCCATCCTCGCGTTGCCAGAGACGAATGGTTCCGATGTTTCGCGTCGTCCCCAAATCGATGATGATCTCAGCACCGACGCCATTGCTGACGGTTACTGTCGCGGAATTGCTTTCGCCGTCCCCATCAATGATGGAATTGATTCCATCCGTAGCATGTTCAAGGCTGGGAGCGAAAGAAAAAACGGATGCTCCGTTGGCAACCAGCGCGAGATCGTTGGCGTTGTCAAAAGTTTCTAATGGGTTTGCACCAGGCCCAAAGACTTCCAATTCGGAGACGTGAAGTCTGCGACTGACGGTTCCATTGTTTTGAATGCGGATGAAACGTCCTGCGACATTGCCTAGCCCATCAAAGTCATTGCCCTCGAAATCTTCGTAATACAATTCGTTGGATAAAGTCGGCTCAACGAGGACTGGATCCAAAAGCGGCAACGCGTTTCCTTGAACCAATTCGGCGACCGGAACAGCGATCAGGTCAAGGTCAGCGATATCTCGATCCAGAACCTCGACGGACTCCGCGGTGATCGTGTCGGCACCGCTGCCGCCGTAGATTTCATCCAAGCCGTGATTGCCGATGATGGTGTCATCCCCATCACCCCCATGAAGAACATCTCGATCGGGACTCGCGTCGGTTTCGATGACTTGTTGTTGTCCGCGAATGGGGGCATCCACAGTGATGACAAACGTGCCTTTGGCGACCTGGACGTCGTGCAGAGCGGTCCAGCCCCATCCGCCAGAATCGGTGTCGAAGAAATGCAGTTGATATTCGCCGTTCTCCGTATCGATCCCGCGTGTCTCAAGTTCAGCCTTGGTGTAGTCGAACGTCGTGGCACCCGAGCTGTTGCCGTTTGACTTCCAAACGAAACCGTCGTACTGATCTGATGCGACGTTGTAAAACGCGATCGCTTTGTGACCGTCGGGTCCGGAAACTCCCCCGTTGAAGTTGATGATATCGTCCGGGCCGCTGTAAAGAGTCGTGGTAGGCAGGGTTTGGTCGCCGCTGTCGCCGTTGACGTCGCCACCACGAAAGCTGACCGAAAGAAGCGTTTCATTGTCGGTTGCCTGTGGGAATTGAAAGGCAGGTGAAGCCAAAAGGAAGTTTGGGTGGGATGCGTCCTGAATAAGACTACCGCTCGCGCTGGCAGCAGCACCGATGCCGATGGCGAAGCCCGCAAATCCACCCAACACATTCCAATCCAATGAAGTTTGGCTCGCCGCAAAATCGGAATCCAATGAATCATTGTCGACGCGCAGATAGTGCGTGCCAGCTTCGAGGTTGCGAAGATCGAAGATGGTTTGATCTCGCGTAATCACGCTACCGCTTTCGGCCACCAAGTCACCACGGACGTTTCCATCGAGTCGGATCAGGTTGCCTTCACGCCCATCACCAAGGGTCGTGAATTGGAACCATCGCGAATCGGCACCGGAGTCAAACCGATAAGGCGTTCCACCATCATCGAATCGTTCCGGCACTCCCGATCCGCGGTCGACCAGGAATGACCCGCTGCCGGCGACGTTGAAGTTCTCCAGCGTATCGATCTCGTTGGCGGTGACGTGTCCGAGCGGGGAACCGAGAATCGTGTAAACTCGGCCCGCGTCGCCCTGTGGCTGAACGCCGGCGAAAGTCAAGTCAACGATCCTATCACCATTGAGGTCGACGCCAGGTCGGTTCGGAAGAATGAATTCGCTGGTGAGGGAATCAAGACCTGCCACGTTGAGAATGACATCGGCATCGTCGATCGTGAGGGTCAATCCGCTAAGTGTGCTGGCCGAAGCGAACAGACCGACCATCTGATTGGCCGCATCAGCGACCACCAAGTCAGCGATCCCGTCTCCCGTGAAATCACCGCCAATGACCGAGAGGTGCGCGCCGTTGATCGTAATCACCGGCGTGTCAAAGATCGTTCCCATGTCGGCCTGACCGGTATAGACCAACAGGTTCGTCGAATCCGCGAACGCGACGTCGTCGTAGCCGTCGTTGTTGATGTCACCGATCGCGTAAGGCTCACTCACCGAGCCGCTCGTGCCCGTGACGGTGATTCGCGTATTGCCCGCTGCGGGCAACTGATGCAAGATCGGTGACGTTGTGGTTGACAGAACGGTTTCGGTCCCGGAACTCTGCAGATTCTCTCCACTGACAGTCAGGTCCAACGCCCAACGGTTGAGAGTCCCGGTGATGTCGGTGAAAAGCGAAGTATTCATGGACAGTTCGAGCGTCCAGGTTCCATTGGGAGATTCGCCCATCAACTTCGACAGCGACTGTCGAGGACGGATGTATCCCTCGGCGTTCGTCGCAGTCGAAGCCGAACCAAGACCGTCGCGGATTGCTGCGAGCGAATTGCTGGCAGCCGAGTCAAACGTTCCATCGATCGAAAACGCGGACGAGCTAAAGCTTCCCGAACCATCGCGGAACAAATTCACACGAGTACCTTGGGGACTGATCAAATCGGCGGCTACATAACGGAACCGGGACATCGATAGATCAAGATCCAAATCAACATCATCAATGGTCCCCTTGAAGCCCGAAACATTCAACGTCGAAGTGAACAAGGTCTCAGGATTTGGCAGATTAACAGTCGTCGGCGTGCTCGTGGAAGTAACAGTATCAATGGCTTGGATTCGTGGATCAAAGAATTGTCCCCAATCCCAGTCCGCTACGCCCGCGGATGCTGAGACAAGAGTCAGGTACCGAGCGTTGCCGGGGATTTCCAAGATAAATGATGGTTCATTGTCACTGGTGATCGGTGCGGGCAACGGGCTGGTCACTGACCATGTGGAACCTTGATTACCGAAGGTTGCCGGTTGCCCGTTAACGACGCCGCCGAGTATCGCTGAACTACTACTGACGATCGCAGCCGCATTGATCACGCCGGGAACGTCCGATCGCATTCCAACTCGGGGTGCGACGAACTGTAACGGCTGATCGGCAGGCATTCCGGCGGCACTCCGAATTTCGTCCAGGTCAAAAGTCAGCAGGCTGTCCGAGTGCATGAAGATCCCGGATCCGTTGGCTTCCAGAGTTCCATCTCCCACGCCGCCACCCCAACTCAACGAGTTGAGATCCAAGTTCAGCGAACCGATGGGCTGAATGCCCGCCGTCGTTCCGACGCGGTGAATGCCCAACGCATCGGCGCTGGCCGCGGTACCAGGCACCAGATCATCCAGGGCGTGCGCGATCGGTGTGTTGGGCGTGTCATCAAACAAACGGGCCAATTGAACAACGCTCGGTTGTGTCGCGCCCAATGTTGGAGTGACCACCTGATCTGAACCGACGGTGAAATCGACCCCGTCGTGGAACGGTGATGGGTTAACAACCGAGAATTGAATCCGATCGGATTCGTCCTTGGACGCGTGAGCGAAAGGCACGTCAAAACTCAGGCTTGCCCAATTGAGTTGACCCCGATTGTCGTCGGGGCCGTCTTCACGGAAGACTGTCGTCAGCAGCCAATCACCGTTGAGAGCTGAACCGTCGTTATCGAAGGTGATTGACGATTCGAATGTCGAGGAACAGCAGAAATTGGCATCGGGACTGATCGTACCGCTCGTAACGGGCGAGCCACTCGGATCCCTCAACTCATAATCGATGTGATGCACGTCCGAGAACGTCGGGAAATCGGTATCAAAGAACCCTCGAAACTGAAGAGTCGCCGAAATAGTTGGTCCCGCGTGTTCGGTTGCGGAAAGTTCGCTTACCTTCAGATTCAAGGCATGAATGGTATCCTGAGTGGGGGTGTCCTCTTGGATAACAATCCGATCTTGATTGTAGTAGGTTCGAGGAACGAGGTTGTGAGAAGCTCCCAACTGCGAGTTGAGCTGTTCAACAATCTCGTCGATGTGACTGCCACCTGAAACGTACAGGTCGATATCTCGACTTTGCGGAATCCTTGCTCCACCGGGAACGACTGTTCGTCTTGCCGAGCCGTTCGGGTTGAATGGATCTGGCGGCACCGACACACCCGCACGAAGTAAGATATCGTCGCCTGGATTTTCGTAATGCTCGGCGTAAGAAACTCGTATTTTGGATTGTAGATTTTCGTTTGATACCGCAGGGGCATCACCCACCACGAATAGTTGTGGACTCGGGAACGAGACGATCTCACCGCGTGTGTACCCACCCAAGGCACTGCTGAGACTACCGTCGTTGGCAATGTAGTTCTTTGGTGCCGATACGGATCGAGAGACTTCAAAACCTAGCGGCGATCCATCGTCGTCGAGCACACTCAATTGCACATCACTGCCGCCTTCCATCGTGGTCAACAAGATGCGATCTCCCGCAACCGACGCGGTTATCAGATGAGCGAACCGGCTTTTGTCCAACGCGATGTTGATTTGCTCCGCCAGATCAACCTGGGTGACCGTTGTGTTGGCGTCGGAACCGTCGACATGGGGCACAGTCAAAATTTCGGATTCGCCGGTGCCAAAACTCAGCCGCAACGATGTCGTTGTGCCTGGACTCACGGTGACTTCATTGGGAAACAGCACGACGGCCGGGGTGGTTGCCGCAACAGCTACGGAGGCTGCCGTATTTCCGAAAACGAGATCGTCTTTTCCATCGCCATTGAGATCGCCGACGACGAGTGTTCGCATTTGGGTCAGTGGCGTGTCGCTGCGTATGGTCGCAATGCTGTCGTCGAGTGATAGCTCGGGTTGTTCGCTATCGGAAATCGTTTGCCCCGAAAACACATAGCCGATGTTGGCGTTTCCGGTGACAACCGATGGACTATCGGGCGAACGGGTAGCCACCAAAACGTCTGTGTTTCCATCCCCGGTGATCTCCAGCAGTTGAACCGAGATCTCATCGATCGATTCGGTCGAACTCGACAATAAGGACGCACCCAGGGAAGGATTCTTTCGTGCAGCCGAAGGAATCCGAATGAACGAACTATTGCGATCGGCACCCGCTGAAATCAGGACGTTGTCGAGGAATGTTCCCTTCACAAAATCGCCGCCGCCGAGGACCGCTCGCTGTGAATCGTCCCAGTGTCGCGGCCATGGAGTGACGTCGCCATTGATGTTGCTCGCGAACGTGCCTCCATAAACGACCGTCATCAATAAGTCGTCATGAACTTGCTCGTCAACGCTTTGACGACGAATAAAGACCAAGTCATGGATGCCATCCGCATTGATGTCCCCCGCCCCGATGGCCGGTCGCCCCAAATCCGCATGATCGATGATGAAATCGGCAATCACATCGATTTCATCCAAGTCGGTCAGTGTCAGCGGGCCGTAAATGAGATACGAGGTATCGACCGATGACGTCATGAAATCATCGAAACCGTCGTCGTTGAAATCGCCTACCGATTCGAAAGGGCTAAGGATAGACTCGGACGTATTTTCCACTCCGTATGCGTTTCGTTCAACCTGATCCACGTTGGATCCGGAGACGAAATCCACACCCTGACGTCCTTGCGGCTCCAACTCAATGAACGGCGGTGCCAGTTCGAACTGATACGGTTCCGCGTCAAGGTCTAAGAACTGGAAAAAATCCGCTTTCTCAATCTGGATCGGATACCCCACCCCGGCAGCGGATTGAGCGTCGATGGCGTTGCCGTAGATCGTATCCTGGCCGCCGCCACCGTCGACAAGATCGTCGCCCAGTCCGGCGACAATCAAGTCGTTGCCCGAGCCGCCCGTAATGCGATCGGCATAGGGGGTTCCGAACAGAACATCGTTGCCGTCACCGCCGTTAATGCTGATCGCCTCAAACGCACCCTGTTCGGCGTCGCCGCGATCGATCCCCCACTCTTCGAATAGCCCAGCGGGGGCCGACGTGTCGACGATCGGATTTTCCGGATCCGAGAGATCAATGGGCAGGAACTGGAACTCGGGGTCGAGTCGCAACACGTCATCACCGGCACCCAATTCAAACTGGATATTTTCAACTTCGCGAGACTGCAAGAACGTGAATTGGAGTTCGTAACGAGTTTGCCCGTTGTCGTCTGTTTCCGTCCGATAGGCTTGGGTTCCGATGTCCCAAACCAGGCTTGCGAATTCGTATCGATGCAATCCGGTGTTGTAACGCATCGACACATAGTCAGGAACTTCAAATCCGCGGCGATCCAGATCACCACCCAGGTACAAGATCCGGTCTTCGTCGGCACCACCGATGATTTGTTCGCTGAACGTCGGCAAATAAGTTTGTGTCGCGGGATCAAACTGAGTGTTCGGCTGGTTACCCAACAATGGCAATCGATCGGGGATGATCTGGAATGTGTCTTGACCGTTGCCTCCGAAAAGCAAATCGCTTGCTTGACGGTCATTGCCTCCGGTGAGCACATCATTGCCTTCATTACCAAAGATCCAATCTTCACCTGCACCGCCGCGGAGAATGTCATCACCGGTTCCGCCGATGATCACGTCTCGTCGCTGCATGTCTTCGCGAAGTGACATGTTGACATCGACGTCGCGTTCCCTCAATTCAGCCGGCGTGAGTCCACTGACATCGACGCCATCAAGATTGAAACGCAGGTCGTAGAGCGTCGGCACCTGATTGGCCGATATCTGCAACCAGTAAGTGGTGTCGGCTGCCAAAGAACTCAGGTCAGTAATCTCGCTGAGCAACGGATCGGTCGCGTTGATGGTGCTGAGCAAAGCAGAGGCACCGTCCGCCAACAGACCGGAAGCATTGTCAAAGTCGCCTGCGCCGTAGATTTTCAGTTGCAATTGGTCGATCGCCGAACCGCTACGAGTGGAGATGGAACCGGCGGCAAGCCCCGCCTCCGCCAACGAGAATTGATACCAATCGACGTCATCGGGACTGTCGATGGAAAGTCCATTGAATGTCGCTAGTTCGTCGGTTGCAATCGTTTGATCGTCGAACGTTTGGTTGGTCGATCCGCTCGGTCGCAATAAGGTGAATGCTCGCCGGGGATCATTGGGGGATGCGGTTGAATTGTTGCGTCCTCGAACTCCATTGACGCCTTGGGAGCTTTCGGCGCGATCGACGAGGATCGCGTTGCCGCTGAGGATCTCGACGACGTCGTCACCGGCACCGGCATCGACCCATACGGTCTTTTGCACGGTCGGGCCGACGGTGACTCGGTCATTTCCGTCCAACGCATCGATCAAGATCACCAAGAAGTCACCTTCGGGCGGCAGAATGCCCGCGATCAATTCGCTTGGGGTGGCGGTCTGCACGGCCGCTGCGGCAATGGCTTCCAATTCTTCGCGACGTGATTCCGCATCCGTCAATTCAGACAATTGATCGAGCCGGAACGCGAGATCTTCGACGCTCCATACGGCGTCACCGTTACTATCAGTCGCGGCGAAATCCAAGTGAACCTCGGCACTAAAGCTGAAGTTGCCGTTGTTCTCAGTGAGGCGAGTGATGAGGTGATGATCGGACAGCAAGCCGGGTTCGGTGACATAGTTGACTTCGATCCGATCGTCCGCATTCGTACCACCGACGTACCAAACCTGATCGGATTCCTTGGCGTACTCTTTCCACGCATCACCGGCCAACGTTCCATCGAGCGATTCGAACGTCGTGCCATCGCTGCGGAACAGGTCATCGCTACCGCCGTTGCCGTACATGAAGTCCAGCGTCGTGCCGCCGTAGAGTTTGTCGTCTTGCTGGGCACCCAACATGCGATTGAGTCCGGTGACTTCCTGGTTCAGCGTTCCGGACTGGCTGCCTGAAGTGATCGTTCCGTCTTCAGCAATGAACACACCGAAGTCGTCACCGATCACGCCGGGATCAAAGCTCCAAGCGTACAGTTCATTCTTACCCTGACCGCCGATCAGATCGTCGTTGCCTTGCCCCGCAAACAGTCGATCGAGATTCGACGACAATCCGCCGCCGCCATCGCCCCACAAGCGGTCATCGCCACCGAACCCGAAGGCGGTATCACTGCCGGTGCCGCCATCGAGGCGGTCGCGTCCGGACGAACCAATTAGCGTGTCGTCGCCGCTGTTGCCATCAAACACGCCGACCCAGTCGCGGGAACGATCTGCCAAGAACGATGTGTCCAGCGGGCCAAGACCCAGCGGCAGGTTGCCGATGGCACCGGCGATGAGTGCCAACGGCGTGACGAAGCCGATCACGTCATTGCCGGCTAAACCCGCGATGCGGAATTGTTCGACCAACAGATTGCCATTGGGATCAAGCATCTCAACGGGGATCAACTTGGGTGCGGAGACGTCATCGTCATACCAGACACCTGCTTTTCCTTGGTCGGCTCCCACCAGCGTGATCTCACCGATCAGGATCGTATCGCCTGCGGTGGTTCCGTCGATGGTCAAAATATCGGTGGCGTTGTCGTCTTCGACGTCCCCTTTATTGGCGTTTCCGTAGTGACCATCAATCAAGTCGTTGGCGTCCGCGTTGATTTCAAGAACAAACAAATCAATGCCGCTACCGCCGTACTGCTTATCATTTCCGAGTTGGCCATCGATGTAGTCGGTTCCGGCACCACCCCAAATCGTGTCGTTGTCGTCACCGCCGAAGAGTTGGTCTTCACCACCACCGCCCAGCAAGGTGTCTTCGCCGACTTCACCCTGGATGAAGTCGTTGCCGCTGTCGCCGACGAGCAGTTCATTCTTGCCGGCCCCGTACAAGAAGTCGCCACCGCTGCCGCCGAACAATTGGTCACCGCTAGCCGAGCCATTGGTTGTTTGGAATGCATAAAGGTAATCTCGCCCGTCGCCGCCGAACAAACGCTGACCGTATCCGCCGTCATCGCCACGCAGTTCGTCATCGCCTTCGTCACCGAGCAAGATGTCTGTGCCGAGTCCGCCCTTGATCGTATCACCGCCTTGGCCGCCGCGAATGAAGTCGTCGCCATCGGTTCCGCCAACCGCATCGTCGCCGAAGATGGTGTCCAACCCCGCACCGGCATCGATGTAATCACTACCGCCGCCACCCTTGATAACGTCCGCATCCACACCGCCAAAGATGACGTCATCGTCGCCACCACCGTCCAGATTGTCGCGGCCATCGCCAGCCACTCCGTCGATGGAGACTCCACCAACGATGATGGGAACGCGGGAAAGATTAAAACCGGTCGGGTGATCGACTTCGGCCTCATCGACTAAAGCCAGCGTGGTGAAGTCAGTAGTGTCGTCGTAATCCTGGCGTGTGCCGAGCGGCATGCCACCGAAGATCACGTCCTTGCCTTCACCGCCTTGGATGATGTCGCTGCCCAGCAAGCCGACTAACCAATCACTGCCACCTTGGCCATCGAGGTTATCGATGCCGCTGCCACCGACGACGTCGTCGTCGCCATTGCCCGCGTGGACGGTGTTGTCACCGTCTCCGGTGAAGATGAAGTCGCGATCCTCGCCCGTTGTGATCTCGTCGTGTCCATCGGTCGCCGACGGGTCCAGCGTGGAGCGGACGGGCAGACCCACAGCGAACGTGATCGTTCCGTCGTCACCGAGCACGTAGTTGGCACCGTCACCTGCCTTGATGATGTCGTCATCACCACCGCCCAGGATCGCGTCGGCTCCGCCGAAGGTCGTGATCGTATCCGTGCCCGAACCATTGCTTGCGGTACTGGTCGCGACGGTGGTGCGGCCGTTGAGCCGGTCGATCGATCCGACATCACCGATCAGGACGTTGTTGCCCGTGGTGCCCGCCGAGCCGACCGTGATGGTGTCGTTGCCTTCGCCGCCGATGACGAGATTGTTGCCGCCGCCGAGCGTGATGGTGTCGTTTCCGCCGCCGAGTGTGGTGGTTTCCATGTCAACGACGAAATCACCGGACAAGGTGATGATGCCTTGATCGCCGAGCACACGATTGTCGCCCGCACCGGCGGTGACCGTGTCATCGCCGCTTCCGGGGAGAATCAGGTTATTGCCACCGCCAGCGCGGATGGTGTCGTTACCGAGCGTGGCGGTCGTCGTTTGGATCGTGCCGAACGAAAAGTTAGCGGAGTCACCGACGAGCGTATTGCGACCTTCTTTGCCGTCGATCGTGTCGTCACCGGCAAGGCCGATGATGCGATTGTTTGATCCGTTGCCGGTCAACGTGTCACCGGCGGAGCCACCGGTCAAGAATTCCATTCCCGCGACCATGCCGATTTGGTTCACGCCGGATTCGAAATTCACCGTCACTGAACTGAGCCAAGCCGAATAGTCCAGATGATCTTCGCCGCCAACACCACCATCGGTGGTTCCGGTCAAACCGGCGAGCGACTCGATGACGAAATGGTCGCTCGCGGACCCACCGACGATGCTTTCGACACGCTCGAAGTTCACTGTGGCTCCGCCACTGGTTTGCCCTTGATTGCGTCCAGTGATCGTGGCGGTGATCGAGTTGGCTTTCGCCGACAAATCCAACCTGTCCGAATCAGCGATGTTGATCGAACGCGATCCCAACAGGTGTCCGCTGATCGATCCGTCGGCGGCAACGACAAACGCGTCGTTGCTATCACCACCGGTGAGATTTTCGAAACCTTGGAACTGGAAATTGCCATCGATGTTGCCTCGGTCGGCACCGGTTACGTTCCAGGTCGCCGCAGCATCCGCACCGATCAATGTGTCCGCTGCGCTGCTACCGATGAAGGATTCGATGCCAACGTAGCTGCTCAGCAGACTGGCCGTCGATGACTTTCGGTCGACTTCGATGGGGCCAACGACATTGGCATAAGTGATCAAGTCGGTGCTGCCCGCACCGTCGATGGTGCCCGAAATTCGTCCGGGACCGACGAACGCGAAGATGTCGTCCTGAACGCCGCCGCGGAGGTTTTCGAATCGAGTGAAGTAGAACTCATCGTCGATGTTCCCACTGCCGTTTCCATTGATCGTCCACAATCGCGTCGTGCCGACGGCGTCGTTAAGGATCAACGTGTCGTTGCCGCCGCCGGCCACCATCGATTCGATGCCCTCGACCAGTCCACCGGTGGGGCTCGTCACGGAACTTCCTGATGCGCCCTCGACGCGGATGCTTCCCAAGGTGACCGTCAAATCTTCGGTCACGGCGCTGAAGTCGAATCGGTCCTGCGACGGTGTCCCACCAATGACCGGCCCGGCGTCGACAATGATGTCATCGCCCCAACCGTCTTCGAACAGATAGACATCGTCGTTGCCGCCGCCGGAAATGGTGTCGTTGCCCGCACCGCCAACGAAAACGGTCTTGCCCCGACCGCCGGTGAGCTTGTCGTTGCCCGCACCACCGATCAGCGTAACCGGGATGGAGTCACGAACACTCGGGTCGATCGTAATTTGATCGTCGCCGGCACCGCCGTCGAAACGGATTTCATTGACTTGGTTTACCGGATACTGGCGTTTGATCTTGAGAGTCGTCGTCTCATCAAAAGCGTAATCGTATTCGACTTCGATGACCGGTACGCCATCGGCAACCACTTCACGCACGGTGAAGACTTCCGCGTCATCGGTGCTCGTCCCCGGTTCCCGCACACCGGCCCGAGGCCCGGCGTTGAGCAACAAGGTACCGTTGCTGAACCCCGGCTCGTTGTCCGTAAGCGTGGCGACGTCGAGATCGACCGTGCAGGAATATTCAAAGCTAAAGAGTTCTTCGTTGATGATGGGGATGTATCCGTCGACCTTGAAAATCCAGACGCCGACGGACCACTCGATCCCGACAACCGCGTTCAAACTGCCGTGGGCGTCAAACACGCAGGCACCCGGGACGTTGGCGTCATTGGGCAACGTCGCCAGGGCAGCCAGTTCGTCAAAGTACAACTTGCCATCGCCGTCAATGTCGTTCCAATTGAACGCCAGTTTGCCTTCCACGCCGCCGACCAGGTAGACGCTGGCGATGATGATATCGATGCCAACACCGACGTTCAGACCCAGACTGAATTCGATTTCGTCGATATCGTCGCCGGTGGAAACGTTCGACAAGTCACCGAAGTACAAACCGTCCAGGAAGTTGCCGGTTTGCGAGATCCCACGTGTATCAAAGCCGAGTGAGAAGTCCAGTTTCGCGCCGATGTTGCCGCCGACTTTGGCAAAGATAGGTGTCGGGCCGAGGGGTCCGAAGCGAGCCGAGAACGGGATATTGAGGTCGAGCGTCGGGATGTCCCATTCGAGCAACTCAACGGTTTCGCCGGTGAGTAGCTTGAACGCGTTGGTCGGATCGGACAGGATCGGGATGTTGAGCCCGTGGCCACCGCTGGTTGCCGATCGACTGAGTTTCTTCAACTTCGATTTGGTGCTCGACTTGTTCGCCTCCGAGCCTGGCGTTGTGGGGCTATCGATTTGGTTGAAAACGTCGCCGGCCATCGGCGACTTGGTTGACGCGTCGACACTGACTTGAGTCGTCGCGTCGGTGACGTCGATCTTGCCTGTGGTGTGTTTGTAGTCGATCGTGACCGTTCCGACTTGCGGTTTCAGGAACTTGATCTTGGTGACCGATTCGTGAATGACGGTGTAGTCCTTGGAACCGAGCACGGTGGAACCGGCGGTTACCTTGATCGAGCCGGCTTGGGCGGAATGATCCAAGGCGACGATGCTATTGATGCCCGGAGCGGAAGTCGTCTTTTGTGCGGTGTTGCTGTTACCGCCTGACAGAACGAAATCACCAAAGTTGATGATCATGCCGTCGGCACCCGCGAATCCTTTGATCTCATCGACGGCGTCGAGGATTCCGCCGATCGTATCGAGTACCTTCTTGGCGTCGGCAACCTTGTCACCGAGGCCACCCGCGTACGCTCCAAGATCCAAGAACGTGATTTTGGGACCTCCTAATGCTGTGGAAATGTCACTGAACCCAGGCACTTCGCTGCGGAGGAAATCGATGACCGGTTTGGCCGGTTCGATGTACTTTTCGAAAACTTCAAAGGCCGGTCCGGCGATCGATTCAAAGAAGCTACCCAGGTCCAGTGAAACATCATGGAAGGCAACTTCCGGCGAGCCGCTGACGAATCCTTGGCTGGTGCTGTAGCTGATTCCCCAATCCACGGTCAGGTCAGTCGTCAGCTTCGGCAAACTACTGCCCGCATCGGTATCGGCGGACAAGGCCAAATCCACGAACGCTTCGGTGCGGATGCCAGCGGTGAACAGGGGAGCGGCTCCGCGAATCTCACCAAAACTCAATCGGTTCTTCGCGTCGTTGTCTGGGTTATTGACATCGATGAAGATATCGCCGCTGAGCCCAGTACCTCGCGAGAATCGACCGTCGCCGTTGATGTCCACTTCGTCGAGCACGTCGTTCATGTCGCCGTCGCGGTTGTAGTCGATCCCATCGACGGCTTCGTTGAGGCCGGAATCGAAGACACCGTTGGCGTTGTAGTCCTCGATCGGGTTGCTTTTGGCAACCAAGTTCAAGAAGAACAACTCGCCCTTGAGCGACGTGCCGGGTTTCAAATTGACTTGAGCACCGAGTGTGATCTCGGGAGAGCCGGCGGTTCCGTCGTCGAAACCGGTCGAATCGAAACTCGTGTTCTCATTGAGTTGGAAGAAGAACCCATCGCGAAGATTGATGCCGAATCCAAAGTTGAAGTCGTAGTCCCATGACAGCTCGACGCCTCCCTCGGTTTCGAACTCAAAGACAACGGCGTCAAGACCGAGATCGAAGTCGGCATCGATGACGTCGCGACCGGCCAGTTGTAGGTTGATGTAAAACTCCATGTCGGCTGGCGCGGTCGTTGCGAAGTCAGACAAGAACACTTCCACGTCACGGGAGTCGGCGACTTCGGTGCCGTTGGATTGAGCGGCGTCGTCATGGAACAAGGGGTTGAGCTTGAGCATGTTCGCGCCGAGAGGGCCGAGCGCGTTGTAAATCAGTTCCTGGATATCACCGATCAACGCATCGACACTGTCATCGGTGGAGTTGACCAGGGCTTCGAACTCGTTGACGAGCGTCTGCAACTCACCGACAAAGCTGCCGCTCATGTCCAGCCCGTCGCCGATCAGTGGCAGATTCGATAATAAGTCCGACGTCAGTCCCGATTCGATGGTTGTCAAAATCGTGCGAGTCCCTGAGATCAGCTGGTCCAAACTCATGCTGCTCAGATCGGTCAGGCTCGCCAAATAGCTGTTCACGCCCGAGGACAGGTTGGCATAATTGATCGTCGGGGCGGCACCCGCGATCGTGTAGTCAACCGTGATCGCATCGGCAATGACGGGAATGCCCGGAAGCGTCGCATCAAAATCGGCGTTGATTTCACCATCGACGTTGAAGTCAAACGTGTTGGCCAGACCACCGGTGAAAAGTTGCCTGATCGGAATCGCGCCGATCGTGTTCGCGTCCGAGGGAGTCAATCCTTGATCGATCGATACGGTGATGCTGGCCGGAGCATCACCGGCGGTATTGGTGAGGGTTGCCGTTCCGTCTAGACCAGCCTCGAATCCGCCGATCCCGGCGGTGACGTTGAGCGACGAATCGATCGCGGCGGTAATCGCGAAGCTGGTGCTGTCGAACACGTAAGGTGTGAGTGAAGCGAAGTTGAATCCGATATCCAAGTCGATGGAGCCACCCAACGTGACGTCCAGGTTGCCGGTTGAGTCGATGGTGATCGGACCAAAGTCATCGAGCGCCAAATCAAAACCGACGTTCCGCGTGACACTGGGGTCGATATCCAATGCCAGCTTGATCGTGTTTTGATTGCCAGCCTGGCTGCTGTCGGCATCGACGAATGAAATGGCAATCGCCACGGGCAAACCAAGCTCGGCTTGCAGCAGATCCGTCAACACCGCACTCAAGTTAGCCGTTGAAATCACTCCACCGGACAATTGATCGGCGAGTGTTTGCAACGCCGCGACATCGACGCCCTTTTCGGTGAGGTCTTCCAAGACGGACTGCAGATTGATCAGTGCGGCGGATAATCCCGCAGTGGTGACAAACTTCGCCTCGATCACGGCGTCGGTTGTTCCGAGTGCGCCAGCGGTCGTGGTTTCGAATTGTGTGGTCAGGCCGCTGGGACTGGATGAGCTCAGCGACACGTCCCCTAAAGATTGATCAAAGGTAAACGTCAATGGACCACCCGGTTGGCCGGCCACGGTGACTGATCCCGGTGTTCCCAACGCGGTCTCAAGAGCTGCTGTGACATCCATCGCCGTCGCGGTGCTCGAGATCATTTCCGTTTGATAGGTGCCCAATGCACCATCAGTGATTTCGAGCTTGTAGGTATGCACCGGATCGATTGACCGACTGACTTGATCCAGCGAGGCGGAGAGTTGTGCGAGCTGTCCCGGCGAAGCGTTGATGAAGTCAATCTGCACGGCAAATTGATCACGCAGGCTTTTCAGCGTGTCGATGTCCGGCGGGGCCAACAGGTGGTCGGCAACGGCGAGGATCCCGTCGGTGAAGTCCAGCAGGTCATTCGGGGTTTGGCCGATGACGGGAATTTCGGTATTCAATCCATCAATGTTGCTGTCGCGCAGTAAATCAACCACCTCGCGCAGCATGCCAGCGATGTCGGAAAGAGAAAGGTTCTTGAAGTCGCCGATCTTGTTTTTCAGATCGTTGATGCTCGGTCCGGAAATATCGAACGTCGGACGCAGCAAATCGTTGGGGTCGCTGCTTAGCGTCAACGTGATCGGCTGAGTCTCTCCGAGCAATGGAATGTTGATCGGAAAAACCGCGTTGCCGCTGTATGTGAACTCTGGTGTCACACCGGCGGATGTTACTTCGCCGAGGCGCAGCTTGTCATCGGCATCGGTCAGTCCGAGGGACGCCATGATGGTGAAGTCGGCAGTGCCGCCATCGGCCGGTTGATCACCACCAATCCCGAGTTCCAGCAATCCGAGAGACGCCGTCAGGTCGATGTCGTCGGCATTCAGGGTTGCATTGGCATAGATCGAACTGTTGGTGGTGTCGATGAAAAACTGATCAACCAGAGAACCCTTCAACAGGTTGTCACCGATCACGGTCTTGGAATCGTCGTAGGTCGTATCGACATCGTCGTCCGCGGCCGCACGGGTGAGGATACCAAGGCCCGCGCCGGCGGGACTGGTGCCGATCGAATTGGACGCCGCCGAGATGGTCAATCGAAGATCACCCGATGGCGTCGTCGAATCGGTGATCTGGATCTGGTCATCGACAAAGGTGACCGAGAGTGATGGAGCTGCGTTTTGGATTTTCGTTTGCACATCGCCGAGTGTTTCGGCACCGTCGAAAATCACTTCGAGCGGCGTCGAACCATCGGCTCGTGAAATCAGCAAATCCGCTTGAGAACCCGTGTCGTTGACGGCAAACCCGAACGCGGCGGCGGTGACATGAATGTCATTGATCAGAGGATCTTCGGCGATCAGAACGAGGCGCCCGTTAGCGTCCGCTTGCACCCGAATGCCTGCGGCCGACAATGCGTCGCTGAGATCGAACGCGAGATCGGCGGCCAAGTCTGCACCGGTGTCATTGTCGGTGAAATCGAGCGTGGTCGATTCGACGGTGATCGTGGTCGCCGCTTGGTCAAATCGTTTGACGCTCAGCTCGAGCGTGCCGGCCGATGCGACTGCGGGACCGCTCGAGGTGACTTCCACTTGAAAGACCACGGGATTGCGAAGCGAAGACAACAAGGTGTTGGCATCGACGTTGCTTCCGCCGCCGATCCGATTCAGGTCCAAGCCAATGTTCAGGTTGATTCCGGCGGTCACATCGAAGTTCGCCGCGGAACCACCAGCGAAGTTCAAATCGGCAAACCCGACATGGATCGCTTCGCTGAAATTCAGGTCGATGGACTCGGTAAACGTCTCCTCGAGATTCAGATTGAAGGTGACTCGATTGGTGACGCTGTCGTAGCCGAGCGTGGTTTGCACCGGCATGTTTTCATTGAGCACCTCGACGAAGTCACGCAGGTTCGTCACGCGGAACTCGGCGGTGGCGGCTTGGCCAACACCGATGCCCAGTTCAGATGCGGCTGGATTCGCATCGGCCGCTTGCGACGCGTCCAGACCGAGGTCTTCACCGCCTAGGATCAGCACCGATTCCGCCGTGCTATCGACTGCAGCAATTTGAATGAACTCGTCGTTAACGATTCGGGCGACGAAGAGTTCGTTGAGAAGCGTTCCATCGCCGATATCGACGCCCATCGCCGAGTTCAGGTCGCGAACCAAATCGTTCAAACGCGTATTGGAAACCGTTGATTCGGCGGTCAGCGTGACGTCCAACTCGACGGCTTGGTCCAGGTTCTTGGTATCGACCGTGAATGATAGATTTACGTCTCGTCCCAGTCGTCCGCTGCTCGGTGCCGGCGAGGGACCGGTGATTTGCAACGTTGAGATATCCAGTGTCGAACCGACCGAGGGATCGACGGTGCGAATCGAGAATCGATCGGCAATCGCTCCGAGTGGTTTTTCAGCGATCACCTGGGCACCGAGTCCGGCGGCCACCAAGGCGGCGTTCACGTCGTCGTACAAATCATCGATCGATCCATTGGTGAGATCCGGAGCCACGGTCACGAACACCGGGTCTTGATCGTCGATGCGAACGGCGAACGTCGCCTCCTCGCTCAGGATTCCATTGGTAACGCTGATGTCATCGCTGCCAAAGACTCGTGCGTTGTTGTAGAACTTCGTGAGCAGTTCGCTGGTTTGATCGGTGAAGCTGGCAATCGTCGAGATCGCATCATCGACAAACGGAATACCTCCGGGCACGTTCAAATCGCGAGCAAGCGACTGCAGCGAGTCGCCCAACTGAACGACAAACGCAGAAATATCCGATGCCTTAAGTGTCAGTTCCTCGACGAGGGCGTCCAGTTCGATGATGCCGAGTGCCAACAGGCGTGCCGCGGCGGTGGGTTTGCCCAGCGTCAAATTCGATACGATGTCGCTAGCACCATTGGCTGCCGCGCCGATGGCTTGCAGGATCTGCGACTGAGCGAACTTGTTGATCACCAACCCCGTGTGAATCACCGGGTCACCGTTGTTGTCCGCGTCGGCGGCATTGATCGGGACCAACGATAGTTTTGCATTGGTGTCACCAATGAACGGCCCCAAAGCGGACTCCGTCGGCACGGTACCGTCGCCGCCGGCGACGACCCGGACGTCCTCGTACCATACCTCCGTCGGAGTCGGCACCGTTCCGACGAAATCGGTGAAGGATAAGATTTCGTTCTTGGGGAAGAAGATTCCGTCGGCACCCGTGTGCGAAACCAACGTGCTGCTGGTGTCGACTTCGGTGCTGTAGACGACCGATGTCGAAGCCGTCGAGTTGATGTAAGCGTTCGTCGGATCCGCGTTCAGATCCAGTAACAGATCATTGAACAAATTGGCTTCGGGTGTGTTGGCCGATGTGATCGAATCGAGCGAGCCGTTGCTATCGACATCGAGGACGGGATAGGTGGGCAGCAGGTGTCGAAGCGCGCCGACGTACTGTTGGGCGAATTCAGTTTTGTCGATGCTCGAATTAGAGATGTCGTCGGTGGTGATCGAACCGTCAGGACCGAAGATCGTGGCGCCGCCCTGTAAACGTTGGTAGGCTTGATCGACCAAACGCGACGCCACGCGAGATTCGGGGGAACTCGCCCAATCGTCCAGGGACAGATTCCACGGGTCGGAGGCTCCTTGATTGGGAACGCCCGCCATGACGAGATTGCCGACAGGCAGTAAATCGTCCGTGCCGTCTCCGTAGAACGAACTTTGCAGATAAGCCCGCGCGATCAAACCTCCGGTACTGTGCGTGACGAGGTCCACCGCCGTTGCCGAGGGATTGGCTGCCTTGACGGCCTGCAGTGTATGGGCCAGATAGTCCAAACCCGTATCAAAGGTCGCATCGGTGATGTCGGCGTAGGTCGCCGCCAACAGCCCGTCGTTGACTCCGTCGACTGGAGCAACCGGCACGCGCCAGTCCCACGTCGTGACAAAGAGGGTTTGATTCTTGACGTAGCCTACATTCTCGAGCGTCTTGACGATGTTCTGATAGACTTGGCCGAGCGGTTCGAGGGCGAGTTTGCTTGGTTCCAAGCCTCGGTTGGTGTACCACTCGTCCACGCGTGCTGACCGTTGCGGTTCGTCAATCAACGCGTTTTGATCGTTCAGTACGTCCGCAAACGTCCCGCCGAATCCGGGAATGACGACAACCGGATTGATTCCCGCAGCGAGCAATTGCCGCGACTCGAGTCGCTCGAAGACTTGAGCGATTTGACGTCGTTGCTGATTTCGTCGTCGCGAAGATTTTCGAGTCGATCGATTGGTCAGGTCACGGTTGGATGAGTCACGTCGAATCTCAGGTGAAAATCGCATGAAGTCTTATCGATCGAGAGAGGGGAATCGGCTGCCCAATGTCCTAGATGGCGTTTCGCGAATCCTTCGCTGGAGAAGTTCTCCTACTGATATATGACTCGCCGAGTTACGCGAAAATTCGGTGAGCCAACGGGAGGACTTACCCGTCGAACCTTCTCGATCCCTAAAAAGGTCGTCGGGAACCACCTCACGGCCGAAAATCTTGAAAGGGAGAGGCGATCTCCCTTAGAGAGGATGTACAATTGAGCCGAACGAGCGTTTTCCAGAGATGACCCCATGGCGTCCCAAGATCTAAGCAAATCGAAATCGCGTTGGTCGACGTCGATCGGGCTGCTTGACGGATTGAAAGAGGGTGACGAGACCGGATGGTCGAAGTTTGTTCATTTGTACACACCTTTAGTTGTTGCTTGGTGCCGAAAGCTTGGTGTGCACGACGCCGACATCGCCGACGTTTGCCAAGAGGTTTTCCGAGGGGTTCACTCGGGAATCGCCAAGTTTTGTTATGAAGGCTCGCACGCCACCTTCCGCGGTTGGCTGTGGGTGATCACTCGACGCGCGGTGGGTCGGTGCATTGAACATTCGCTCCGCCAACCCAGTGCGTTAGGCGGCACGGACGCGGCGATGATGATTTCTCAGCTACCTGATTGGATCAACGACGACGCCATCCCGGAGAATCCATTGGCCGAATCGCTGGTGCTCAGCCGGGCCGCCGAGTTGATTCGTGATGATTTTGAAGAACACACTTGGCGAGCGTTCTGGATGACCGCTGTCGAAGACAGGAAAGCGTGCGACATTGCCGCCGAACTGGGAATGACCGAAGGGGCGGTCCGGCAGGCCAAGTTTCGTGTTTTGGCTCGTTTGAAGGAATTCCTGGGAAACTGAGCGTCAATTTTCATCATTCCTAATTTTTGCGTAACACAGGTTTACTTCTAGAGAACGGGCGAGTTTCATTCGATTCGTTTTCTTGCTGTAGCGAGACCATGTTGGTGCCCGCATTGAGGCGGTCAGCAATGACGACCTTCCCATTCAGGAGCATCCGCTGATGACCACAGCCACCAACGCGAGTTGCCGACCGAAACGACGCCCAGCCGCATTTACCCTGGTCGAACTGTTGGTCGTGATTGCCATCATCGGGGTCCTGGTCGGGCTGTTGTTGCCGGCCGTTCAAGCCGCCCGCGAGGCGGCTCGCCGGATGAGTTGTTCCAATAACATTCGTCAAATGGGATTGGCATTTCACAATTTCCACAGCGCTTTTCGCGAGTTCCCATCGTTTTGGGAGTACGGCTTTTCCGGCAACCCGGCCACGGGCGCGGAACTGCAACTTCAGTCATGGGTGATTTCGGCTGCACCGTTTTTCGAAGCTTCTGCGATCGCGGAGGGCTACGATACCGACACGTATTTTGCCGACGACGAGAATCAGCCAATCGTCCGAAATCTCATGCCCACGCTGACGTGTCCCTCGGCGGCCCGTTCGCTGACACGGCTGACGAAGGATTTTGACCCGGCTGACTACAACATTAGTGCCTTGGCATCATTGGGCTTGCCCATCAACCCGGCGGCATATCTCCGCACGAACGTCGAATTGGCACCATCGGATTATGCCATCTGCAATGGTGTGGAAGGGGCGGTGTTGTTGCAAGCCGGATTGGACAGCAACGGAAACGGAGTGATCGAATTAAGCGATGATCCGCGTCTGGAAATGACTCAAGGGAACCCGAATCCGGTTGTGTTGGGCATGTGGCCCAACCCGCCCGTTGATCTGGTGAAGCTGACCGGTTGGGCAACGGGTCGAATTACCAAGACGGGCTTAATCGCCGCACGTCCCAAATTCAATGACCTGCTCGATGGAACATCGAACACGCTGATGCTGGTCGAATGCGGCGGACGCCCCGACTGGATCCGACAGGGAAGACTATTCTCTGGCGACTCGGTCGAATCAGCAGGCTGGGCCGACCCAACCAATCAGTTCTTTGCCGACGAAGTCCCGGCAATCAATCTGACCAACAACGATGAGATCTACGCGTTCCACACCGGCGGCGCTCAAATCTTAATCGCCGATGGGGCGGTCCGCTTCGTTTCCGAAAGCCTCGACGCGGCAACGCTGGTGCAGTTGATGACCCCGCGCGGACGGGAAGTTCTCAATGAGTTTTAGCGATCATCGCATTGACGCGTCGATGGATTTTCACCGGGTTTGCGGGCTGTTGATTTAATTAGCCGTACCGCGTTAGCGGCGGTTTCCGCAGCAGTTAACCGGGGCTAACGCCCATCGGCTAATTGTTGTCATTCGGGTTACGACTAAATCAACAAACCATGACGCGTCGGGTTATGAATCAATCGACGAGTCAATCCGACCGCTCAGCGACGACCGGGTACGCCGTCAATGAAGGTGAGCAAGAAATAGTGCATGAAGTAGCCCTTGCCGACGCTTAAACCTCGACTGTTGTAATCAAGAAGGTTGCGCACTCTCGGCGTGGTCAATTCTCGCTGGTGATAGGATTGAGGGTCCGTGTTGGAAAACGCCTGCGACATCTCGCGGAGTAATTTGAACTCGTACGCCATTTTGGATTCGTCCTTGGTCGCGAAACGCGAAATGAATAAGAATCCGACATCGAGCGCCTCGTCGTGGTCGGTCGTTTCAGGGTTATCGGACAGCACAAACGCGCCGGTGTGATTGAGGTACGGGATATACCACGCATGGCCCTCGTCACATCGTACCGTCACCGTTTTTTGCGTGGGCGTCCAAGCAGGCAGGGGAATCCGATTCGTCTGGCGCATCCACGACGGAAGAACAAACCAGTTTCCCTTGTCGGCGTCTCGTGAGGCGAGAGCTTGCTCCCATTGAGCCAATCCCTGTTGGCGAATGGAAGAATCAGGTTTGTCAGTCGAATAGGTGACAAACGGAATGATCTGGCAACTTGACCGTTGGAGCGTCTCGGTATCGCCTTCGTTTCGCAAGAAGACGTTTTCGATTTTCAACAATCGTTGAAAGGGACCGAGTCGGTCATTCTTGCCAACCTCCACATCTTTGCCTGGGCTTCCTTTTTGGTGTTCTATCTTCGCGTCCTTATCGGGGGACCATTCCACCGCACCGACATCTAAAACGGCTTCGCCATCCCGATCGCCGTCAACGGGCCGAGGCAGAAATCGGGCATCGACCGTCGGTGGATTGAGGCCGATGACGCCGGTATCGATCAGCGAAGATCCCGCAGCCGGCGGCATCGTTTGGACGAAGCCACCGTAGTGTCCCAAACTTGCGAGGCGTAATTTGGATCGAGACGCATCGTCTTTCGTCAAAACCGACGCGGGCAACTCATGTCCGAACTGAGATTCGAAGTGTTCGATGAAATTGGTGCCGCGATAAATCACGAGCGAATCGGACTGATGGAGTTCCAAATCAAACGAGTTCTGGCTCCCATTGTTCGCGATCACGCTGTTTTCAATTTCCATTCGACTTCCCGTCGCCAGTCTAACCGCATAGGAGGGTGCCGATGTGGACGAATGGTTGCCAGAAATCGTTGCGTTTTGAACGATCGTATTGGCAGCTCGACATAACAAAAGCCCAGACACGCCCGCGGCTGAATTATTCGCGATCGTCACATTGGTCAATTCACTTTGGCCGCCGTCTTGCACAATCGCCGCTTCGTATCCGGTATCGTTTCCAAAAAAAGTGGAATTGCGAATCCAGTATTTTCCGCCACGAAACAAACAGGCGGAGCCCATCTCGGCATGGTTGCCTGAGATCATGCAATTGACCATCTCCACTCGACTAGCGTCGCCGACGACGGAGATGCCACCGCCATGTTGCCAAGCTTTGTTGTTCTTCACGATGACATTCCGCAATGTCAATTTGGCGTCGACCGCGTGGATGCCGCCTCCATCACCGGCATCGCCGGCGCGACCTCCCGTCACGACAAGGTTTTCAAAGACAACCGTCGTTTTAGCAGAAACGACAAGGACTTGAGAAAGTCCACCGGCATCCAACGTTATCGGTTCGTCCAAGTCGCTCGCGTCGATCGAGACGTCTTGGTGGATGACGATCGGATTGCCTCCCAAACGTATGGTTTGTCCCGATAGCTTAGCATCGAAGCGGATCGTTTCGCCCGATGATGATCGCTGTAGTACATCGCGGAGTGATCTTGGGCCGTCGTCGTTGACGTTTCGTACCACCAAGAGATCCGATCGTGAAGCGTCGGCGGATGGATCTTGATCCGGCGGTGAGTTTTGAGTCGCTCGATCGAGCATCGACTCGTGTCGGCCATCGACGGTTGTCCGACGAACTTGAACGAGTTTCAGTTCGCCTCGAGTGAGTTCGAACTGCGTCTCGTCCAAGCTAAGATCGTCGTCGGGCTCGCCTTGGATACGGATCTTATATTGCCCCGATCGCAACCAAACCACGCCAGCGGTTGACCCCACGCGGATGACATGGAGTGGTGGCGTGTTCGAATCATCGACGAGCGGTATCACTTCGACCTTCACTTCGATCGACGGATCCGCTTCAATTTTTAAATAGCCGCCTTCGGTTGTTTGCAACCAGATCACTCCCGCGATCGCCATCATCGCGAGGCCGCCGAACAATCCAACTCCTCTTCCGATGCCACGTCGACGAGTTGGATTCAAGTCGTCCGGCGGTGACTGCGAAGCGGCATCGGCTGCATCGTGAGCGCCGGAGCGGAAGTCAACATGACGATCATCCGGTCGGGGTTCGGAAAGACTGTTTCCATAGATCGTCGCATGATCACTTTCCAATTGACTGCGTTGCTTGGCGTCTCCGCACAACCCAACCAACTCTTGTGGGTCGCAAAACGGTTGCAGCAATTCGGCGAATTGTTGCATCGACTGCGGACGCAATTCGGGATCCGTTGACAACGTTCGATCAACGAGTTCGATCAATGGCTGCGGCAATTGAGGACAATGAACGGCGATGGAAGGAGGCCGTTCGCTCATCAAACCTCGCAATCGTTTGGCGGGGGTTTCGTAGCCGGTGCCCGAGAACGGCACCACACCGGCGAGCAATCGATAAAGAGTGGCCCCTAAAGCATAAACGTCTGCAAGATGATTCAGATCACCCAGTTTAGAAGCTTGCTCGGGGGCCATGAATTCCAATGTTCCGATCAATTGTCCTTGATCGGTCAGTTGGGCCGACGCATCCGAATCACTCAAAGATGCGATTCCAAGATCCAGTACTTTCACGATTGGTTGATCGGCGTCATTCATTCCGATCATCAAGTTGGATGGCTTAATATCCCGGTGAATCAGACCATTGGTGTGGGCGTATTGAAGCCCGACGGCGGCTTGGCGAATGATCTCACAAGCCAACGGAGCGGCGAGTTTTTCACGTCTGCGAACGACCTCATCAAGATCAGTGCCATGAATCAATTCCATGATCAAGTATCGGATACCGCCGACCTGGCCGGCATCGAGAGCCCGGACAATGTTCGGGTGTTCCAAACGACCCAAGGCTTTGATCTCGCGGTCGAAACGAGCGTCCGCATTGCCGATGCGCGACGATCGCGAAGCGAGCAACTTCATCGCCACCACTCGCTCGAGACGTCGATGCGTCGCCCGATAAACCACCCCCATTCCGCCACGACCGATCAGACTACCGATCCGATACTCCCCGATCGTTATAGGGCAACGATCCATCGAAGGCGAATGGAAATCGGATAAAACGCTCGCCTCGATTAAGCCGACCAAGCCGGTGTCGCTTCCGGCTGACTGGATCGCCTCATTCAATCGCTTGCCAACGGTTTGGACTTCGCTTTCGAGCACAGCCACGGTACTTTGGCATTGAAGGCAACGATCGATGTCAAGTTCACCGGATTCGGACTCCGCTAGTTGTCGGAGGAGACAAGTTGCTGAGCGAGGCGAACTGCAATCCGACCAGGACTCATCGGTCAACATTATCTTATTCGTCATGGTGAGCCGAGGTCATTACCAACGAATTGCGGTGAAAAAAGTCGATCTGTCGGTTCTTACTGTCCGTCAGTACCTAAATGCCGAAGGGCGTTACGCGAAAACACCAAGAATTCGAGGCTTGCCGGTAAACGCCACCAAATGCACTGCTGGTTCCCAGGCTGGACGGTCTGTTGATTGAATCGTTTAACGGCAAGCCGCAGGCGACAGTGTTTGAAAACGCAGTCGCCTGCGGCTTGCCGTTAAACGAAAGTGCCCAAACGTGCACTCAATCAATACGTCGCAGATCCTGGGAACGAGCGTTTAAGCTGGTGGCGATCAGCGAGAAGCGACACAATTCTAACGCAAAACCAGATCGCACTTTTGAATCGAGCAATTGTTTTTTTGCATCCTGCGGGAAAGCGGAGGAAAAAAATCTATGAACGATCTCGATTGAGAAACCAATCCGCCAGCGCTGCATCGATCGAAGATACTCGTGACTCTGTCGACTCAGACTCTGGCACTTCTACCCAATCAAGCAAGTCAGGCTCGTTCGGCGACAGAGAGCTTGGTCGCTCCAATTCGGACTCCAACCACAGGTCCGCCTCGCTCAGCATCAGGGAATCGGAAAGTGATGCATCCTGCAATCGGCCACGACTTTCAGACGCCGCTTCTGGGCTTAGTGAATGTATAGCGCCAACACCTGTTGTGCTTGCGATGCTCACAAGATCCGTCGAGGCGACTAAAACGGGGGACGCTTGAGGCACTGCGAGGAACGCCGAATCGGAGATCGCGTCGATTGCGGTTCCTACCATCGGCTCAGGCTGCGGCGAAGCCGGTTCTTGACCAAACGGGGCGACGCGGTTGAGCTCGTTGATCACCAGCAACACGTCCAACGCCGTTAGATTCCCGTCACCAGAAGTATCATAGAACTTGAAGAAAGATTCAATAATCTGATCAGGTCGTGGCAACGTGCTATCGGCATCAATGATGAGTTGCTCATTCAGCTCATTGATGGCGATCAATGCATCGAGCGCGCTCAAGAAGCCATCCCCGTTGACATCCATCGCATTGAGCGGATTCGTCCAGCCGGCGATGGTTTCGATTTCAATCGTGATATCTTCCTGAACAAAGCGATGCACGAACGTGTCGCCCTGAACCATCGTTAGTTCAAAGCCCCAGCCGATTCCGGCGTCGATCGTGTCGCCGATTTCCGAGATGACACGCAACGTGTTGTTCTTTGACAAGTTGATAATCTCTGCGGCGTTGACAACCAAACGATTGTCGCCTGTGCCGCGGAGGTCGATCGTTTCGATGCCTTGAAGATCAGCGTCATCAATCGTCGTCAGATCGATACGATTGTCGCTCCCAGTGATGCCCCATCGGACGCCGCCCGCTGCGTCGGTAACGAGATTGCCGGGCAAGTCGGCGGTGGTGGAGTGGAAGACTGATTCTCCCGCGTCGTTCAACAGCGTAATCGAGGTCAATGCCGATTTCGGAGCCGAGAAGATGACGTCCTCACCAATCAACAGACTCGCGTGGGTCGGCGTTCCTTCCACGCTCAGGTTGAGTTCATTAGGCAACTGGACTCGGAGTTCGGTCGGGCCCGATGCAATGGAAACGCGATAATCTTCGACTTCGCCGTCCTCGGCCAGATCGCGTGGCGTGAGTCCGCCGGTCGTGCTGATTCGGAAACGCGCGAATGTTTCGCCGACGTCGGCACCGGCGGGAACCACGAACGGGATCACATTCCTGCCCGCCGAAACCAACAGACTGCTGGTGATCTGCTCTCCGACGTCGTCCCAATCGCCGTCTTGATTGAAGTCGATCCACGCATCGATCCGCCCCGCCTGGGAAGCAAACGCAAACACCGAAGCGATCGTCGGTGACTGCGTGTCGGCGATCATCGGTGTGGCGAAGATGATCCCGTCAGCGTCGTTGAGTTGTGAGTTGTCATCGCCGTCAGCCAACTCGCTGGGGATCCCGTCGGGTTCCCAATCCACCGATGTTCCTAGATACAGCGGACCGCCGACTTTGTGCCAAGCACCCGCGTCGGCTCGTAACGTCGGATACGGTGCGGGCGCATCGCCGAAGTCGCCTCGCGGCCGCAGGACGAGCTGATAGTCCTCGACTTCCCCATCTTCGGCCCTGCCCAACGGTGTCAATCCGCCCACCGTGCTCAGACGGAACCGTGCGAACGTCGATCCGACATTCCCATTGACGGGAATCGTGAACGTCAATTCGTTCAATCCTGCCGCTAACGGAATGCTAACCGCAATCTGTTCGCGGGGATCATCCCAATCACCGTCGATGTTGAAGTCGATCCAGGCATCCAGGTTTCCGGGTTGGGATGCGATCACCGTATAGGTTCCAGTCGTCGGTGCGGTCGGATCGACGATCAAGAATGACGTGAACTCGACCCCGTCTTCGTCGTTGATGCCATTAAGATCGTCGCCGTCAGCATGAGTGCTAGGCACCCCATCGGTATCCGAATCGATTTGCGTTCCCAGGAACAAAGGCGTCCCGGTGCGATGCCAGGCACCTTGCTGACTTCGCAGGGTGGGATAAGGCGAGGGCGCATCGCCAAAATCACCCGGCGGTGGCGGCCCAACGTCACCCGCCTCACGTACTGGAATGGTGATCGTTTTGGTATGACTTAGTTGGGTGAAGGAACTTCCGCCGGTGTACTGCAAATCATACAAAACGGTTTCAAAGGTCTTTGACGCGTCATCGCCAGTGGTTTGGACAAAACCAAAGGCATCAAAAACGCGTCCGTGGCCGGCGAGCCCGGTTGCCACCTCAGTTACTGAGCCAACCGTAACCGTCAGCGTTCCGCCATTGACGTTCGGGTTGTAGTCAATCGACCATGGATAGGTTCCGGCGTTGATTGAGGTAATTGCAGATCCGTTCGTATTCCCGACGCGGAAGCGGTTACCACTCTGGTTGCCCCACGCGATTCCATACGTTTCGTTGTTCCCGTCAAAGTTACTTGTATTAAAGAACCCGAAACGAAAGTTGGTATTGGCGTTCTCGGGATTGTCGAACGTCAACATCCCTGAGGCTGAAAAAGCATCGGTGGCGACATCGAGCGTTTGACCTAAATCGGTGTCCGCGAGATAAGAGGCTGTTGCACGCGACTGGAATCTTCCGCCCACACTTCGTGAATCGATGGCGACGTAGTTGTTGCTTCCCGAAGTGTTGCCGACGCCCGTCCAGCCTCGCAAATCTTCGTGGAAGGTATCCGTGACCGTTAACACAGACGTGTAAGTTCCTGCCGTTTTCGGCACAAATTGCAGGTCCGATGTCTTACTGGTGAAGGCATAAAGTGACTGGATTTCATCGGGATTCAAGGCTCGGTCGTAGATGTAGACTTCGTCCAATTCGCCGGCGAATTGCTGACCTCCGCTCAGGACGTTTCCGACTGTGAAGAAGTTTCCAGATCCCTGGCGATCCGAGGTGCCCGCATAAACGCCATCAATGTAGAAGTCGGTTGTGCCACCTGCTCCGACTGCCGTGACGTGGTGCCAGTGGTCTTCCCAGCCCACCGGATCGGCGTCGAAGCCCGCGTCTCGAAAACTGCCGTCTCCATGGGCAAACATTCCGAAGTCATGCGAGTTCGCTTCAACGATGACCTGATTGCTATCGCTTTCGAGATTGTCCCCACGGAACAACGTGTTCCAACTACTCGACACAACGTAGTCCTTGAACCATGCTGCCGCAGTCCACTCCGATCCGGCTTCGATTCCTGTCGTACCAATCTGCAGCAAGCTGCTCTGCCCGGCGAATAATGCTGCCCCGCCTACGATACCGTCCGGAGCATGGGTGACGCCAGTCACTGTTCCAAGGTGATTGTTGTTACCGGATGAATCGAGAGCGAAATCAATCGTGCTGTCGAATGAGTACATGGCGATTGCGCCCGCCGGTACTAAATGCGGTACTTCCAGGATGCTCCACTGATACTCACGCGTCACCGATTGATTGGTCCCGCGGAGTCCGCCAGACGGAGCGAGCAGGCTCGAATCGCTTGACGAGAGCTTCACGGCACTCCCCACTGCTGGGTTTGGGTCCGACAACGTGATCACGGCGACCGGGTCGACGTGGAAAACCTGCGACCTCGTTGCTTGGCCACCATCGGAATCGGTCACGGTCAGATTGACGGTGTAGATTCCCGCAAATTGTGGCGTGAAGTCAAACTCCATTTCATCCGATGCCGAGATCGATTGTCCATTGTTGCTATTGACTTCCCAAAGATAGGTGAACGAATCGTTCGTTCCAGGATCCGTTGCATCACGAGCGTCGAGTGAGATCTTTCTTCCAACGCGGTACGGACCGGACTCGGTGGCATTCAGATCGCCAATCGTCGGAACGAGATTGACGACCGTGATTGATGTCATCGTTTTATCAATGCCGCCATCACCATCATTAGCGGTGACGGTTAGCGTGTAAGTACCGTCGTCGACAAAGGTGAATGACTGATCGAGCGCTGCGGGCGTGAGGTTCGTCCAAACGGGTTCGAAACCGGCGACGGTGCCTCCTTCGGCTGGCGTGGTTGCGGTCGAGAACAAGTTGGTCGGAACTTGTCCTGGAAGAATCTGTGCGAACACGGTCTCACCAGGCCGACCGTTACCATCGTCGGCTAACAATGTGATCGCGACATCGCGCAAACGATCTTGGCAACAGCTATCGTTGCGCTGGTGGATGCGAATGCTACCGATTTCATGGCTGGCCCCCAGATCGATGATCACGAAGTTGCCAACGCCATTACTGGACCAAGTATTCGCGCCGCTCGTCTCACCTGCATCGATCAAGAACGGATCATCCGTCGCACCATGCGGTTGCGAGAACCCGCTGATCGCTCCCTTGGCAAAGACCGACGCGCCGTTGGGGATGAATGCTAGATCGATGGTCTCGTTGAATAGCAGATTGCCTGGTGTCGCTCCAGGCGCGAAGACTTCGACTTCGCCGATATCCATGCGGCGTGTGGCCGTGCCGAGGTTCGTGACGCGAACGAACCTCGCGTAGTTCGCCGCGAGCGGGTCAATGCCAAACGTCGCGTCGCGTCCGTAGCGGCTGTGATCGCGAGCCACGGTGCCGGTCCCTTCGTTGAACGGCCAATACCCCAACAGGTCAGGCGACTTGGAATCGAACGTGCTAGTCCGCACCGCCGCGATCTCCGTTGCCGTCAGCGCCCGATTCCAGATGTTCAATTCATCCAACGAACCGACCAGCGATCGATCACCGACAACGCTATTGTGCGTTTGGCCGACCACCAACTGGCCCTGGCCGATCTTCAGCGATCGTTGTTCCGCAGCCAATGCCTTCGTTCCCTGCGACACACCGTCGAGGAACAGTTCCGCTTGACGCGTTTCCAAATTCCGCACCACGGCGATGTGGCGATAAACGTTGTCCGCCACCGTGGGAATAGCCCAGCTAACCGTCTGTCCCTGAATCACCAGTCGCAGCGTCGTGTTATTGAGCAGTTCGATTCGGTACTCGTCCAGTTCTGCGGAATTGCCGCCGCTGACCAACACCTGTTGCCCTGTTTTGCTGGTTCGCAGCCAAAACGCCGTCGTGACGTTGGACGCGCCATCGAGCACACCCGCATCAAGCCGCAAACGATCGTTGTCAAAGGTCAATGCTCGCGACAGCAGATCCGTTACGGCTCCATCAGGAGCGGTGATCGAGACCTGCAATGATTCCGTGTTCAAATCCAAACCGGGATCCCTGACGATCAGATCGCCGATGGAAACGCCATCGACCAGGAACGTTTGCTGCTGCGTTCGATTGATCGGAGGCGTATCGGCTGACCAGGATGCTCCACCATTGACTTGGCCGGGGAACGTTCCGGTTTGATCCGCAGCAACGTTGCCGGTTCCCTCGCTAAAGTTCCAGGCAGCGACCAGATTGTCTTCTGTACCCAATACGCTCGCGTTCATTCGGCGCTGTATGTCGGACTGGGAAAGGGCGGCGTCCCAGAACCGCACGTCGTCGATGTTGCCTATGAAGCCCAGTCCACCGCCGTTGCCCCGGCCAACCGTAAAAGGCCGAGTAGTGGTCATCGGCAAGTATCTGGCATTCGTTTTCTCGGCGACCAACTCTCCATTGATGTAAAAACGTTTGATTCCCGTCAGTGTGCCGTTCACATCGGGACCACTGGTGGCCTCGAACGTTCCCGCCACATGCGTCCATTCGTTCAGGACGATCGCAGGACCCGTCGCGACGTCCCACGTTGGTGCCCCCGGCAATCCATCAATCCCGGTCCAAAACTGCCAGCGGTTGTTGGTGCCAGCGTAGATGTTGAAGCCGACTTCCGAGCCACGCGACATTACCAGGGTGCGCCATTCACCGACTTTACCAGTCACCTTGGCCCAGGCTTCAAAGGTAAAGCTCGGCGGATTGAGCGTTGGACTAAACGGCACATCCACTCGTGCGTTCACCCCATCAAACACCAGCGATTGCGGGCCTCGCAGACTGATCGTCTGGCCTTCGTTGATTCCTATCTGCGGAGTCGCTTGTGAGTAGGTCGCACCGCCAAGTACTTGACCAGGGAATCGACCCGTGCGATCCGTCGCCACATTTCCGGTGCCTTCGTCGAGCGACCAAGCAGCGACCAAGTTGGATTCGCCACCGGTGACATCCGATCCGAGACGACTTTGGATTTCTGCCGCGTCGAGCGCGGTATCCCACAGCCGTATCTTGTCGATATTGCCGTGGAAATCTCCTCCACCGCCGGCGCCTCGTCCGATGACGAAGTCTCGTGTGCTGGTGGATTGAGGTCGGTAACGTCCCGTCGTGCGTTCTGCCGCCAGCGTTCCGTCGACAAACATCCGCATGGTTCCTGGAAACACGCCCGCTGCATCGGCGGCTCCCGTCGCTTCGAATGTAACCGCGACATGAGTCCACTGATCGATAACAGGGATGGGCCCTCGCAGTCCGCTTCCGAATGATTCATCTCGTGTCACAAAGAATAATTCGTCAGTCCCATCGACGCTCAGGAAGAATCCACCCGACCCAACTAACTCCGTACTCACGAGCGTTCGAAGCTGTCCCTCATCACCAGTGATTTTGATCCAAGCTTCGAAGGTGAACTCGGCCGGATTCAGTGCTGGGTCAAAGGGTACGACGATTCGATTGAAATCCGACCCGTCGCGTCCGTCAAACAGAACCGAACGAGGACCGCCGATTTCGAAGTCTTGCAATTCACGGATCGACCGCGAGAAGTCTGGCAATTGCGTGATCGTCGGTGCGAGGTTGCGAATCACGATCGGGAATGACTGCCCCGAAGCGCTTGCGATCACAATGCCGTCATCCGTCGCAGCAAACGCAATCGGTCCGGCAGAACCGCTGGCCGTGACAGCTCCGGTCACGGACCACGCTCCGCTCGCAATCGGAATGGAAACCGTATCGCCTTCGTCGACGACCAAATTCGTTCCCGCAGGCATCACCGCACCCGGCAGTGTCAGGAATTCCAGATTCGGCAAGGCCGCCAGCGTTTCCAGAGTCGATGGAGCCAGCGGATCAACGCCCGTTCCGTCCAAACGCAATTCACGCAGCGAAGTCAAGTTTGCGAGCGACGAGATGTCGGTGATCCCAGCTTGACCAGTTAAATTCAGTGATTCCAAACTACGCATCCCGGCAATCTCACCGGCAAATGCCCCACTGGTCAATCGACGTGGGATCAATGTCGCAAGGTCATTGGAGCCCAGCAGGTTCGCCGGCGAGGCTTGCGACAGGTCGAGCGATTGCAGATTGACAAGATGTTCGATCCCCGACAAATCCGTGATTGCCTCGTTGGCTGCGATCAGCGTCGTTAACGATCCCAGTTCGCTTGTGCGAATGACGTCGTGAGTCACCGGAGAAACGTCTTCCAGTGTGAAGGCGTTTAAAATCGGGTTTCGATCGCCACTTCCAGTACCAACCAGTTCGACGTCGAGCGTGGTGTCTGTCGCAACAAACGAATGCGTCAGGACAACGCCGCGATTGCGGACGCTGACTCCTCCCTGAAGTCCTGCCACATGCACGGCCGCAGCGACAACTTGCCCTTCGACCAGCACGTCGAACAAGCGGTTCCCGGTCGACGCTTCAGCAAGTAGCAGTTGCAACTTGTAATGTTTCCCGGGGACAAGATCAGCCAGGCTGACGCGCACGGTATTGGCGAAAAAGGACCAACGAATCGAACGCATCGCGACTTCGAGTCGGTCATCGTTTGTCGAGTTGCCATAGTTCAACCCCGTGACCCAGTCCAGAATCGTATTCTGAGCCGTGACTTGCACTCCAGGCACCGTGTCAGTCGTGAAGTTGGCATCACCGATCGCACCGACCGCTGGCCCCAACACGTTCACGGCGTGGACGAACTTCCCTTGCAGGTCAATGCCTTCGCCTGGATCGCCACCCGTGAAAGTTGAGATCACTGTTCCTGGAACATACGGACTCAAATGAGTCACCGGATTACCGAGGGCCGTATGCAGCGATGCATTCAGTCGATGGTCGGGTACGGTGACCACCGGATCAATCGCCATAACTGTGTTGCCGGCTAACGCTTCACTTACCGCTACCTCGCCCAATGCCGGATCGGCCACATCGCGATCGCGAACTTCCGTCGGTTCAGCGGTGATGGTATCGGCACCGCTGCCGCCAAAGATGGTATCCAGATCATGGTTGCCAAAGATGACGTCGTCGCCGTCGCCACCGTCGAGTCGATCGCGATCCGGATGCGTTGACGTCTCGTGCGTTTGGCCGCGAATCGGTGCGGCAAATTCGACGCGGAAGGGGCTCAGTAACGCTTCGTCGATCGAATCGTAGAACCGAACGGCTGCAATCTCGCCCCTGAAATTGCCATAGTCGGTCAGCAAGAAGCCAGCTCCATGATTGCCGTTGATGCGACCAATCCCCGCCCCGTCACCGCTATCCCAAAGAGTCAGTCCGGTCGAATCAACCGGATCACCGATAGGGATACCATTGACAAACATTTGCAGTTGGTTTTCTGCCTTGTTCCACACAGTCAACACATGGGTAAAATCGCTCAGTTCCGTCAGCACGTCACTGCGCAGTTCAAAACGATTATCGCCTTGGGTCTGGGTTACGAACTGTACTTGATAACCTCCGCTAGCTTCCGCGATGTTAATGGATGTGCCGATTCCGAAACCACCGGTTTCGAACAGGACTTCGTTTCCAGTCAGGTCGCTCGGACGAAACACAATCTCCCACGCTGCGGATTGGCCCCGTGAATCAGGTACCAGATCGCGTCCAAACGACAACGCAGTCCCGCCATCTGTGCCGTCGAATGAATACGCATTGTTGATCCCCTGAGGATTGTTCAGCCCCGTCGTCAGTGTCACGCCGTTGCCGAAAGTAATGTTTCCGGGGGACGTCACTGATTCCCAGATATTCGTGTTATCGTCCTGAGCGTTCGCCGCATCGAAATCCAGAGCGGGGGTTGCCGCATCGGCGCGAGTCACTCGCAGGTAGTAAGTTCCCGCTTCGAGTGTCCGCAAGTCGAAGACCCGCTGTCCAACCAGCATCACCTCGCCATCGGCATCGATCAGATCGGCCTGCACACCCTTGTCCAGGCGAATCGTGTTGCCACCCTTTCCATCACCCAGCGTCGTGAACTGAAACCAACGTTCTTTCGCCAATATTTCAAACGGATCACCACCATCGTCAAAGATTTCCGCACGTCCCGTGCCTCGATCCACCACAAACGAACCGCTGCCGGCAACGGAGAAGTTCTCCAGAACGTCGAACCGTGTCGGTAGCAGCCTTCGCTGTCTCGATCCGTAAATCAAATAGGTGCGTCCTTGGAAATCGGTGCGGGCCGCTGCGACCGCTGGAACTGCACTGACACCGATTGATAGGTCGGCTACGCGATCACCATTTAGATCAAGATTCGGGAGCGCAGACACGGTCAATGGCCCGTTGGCGGTCAGTTCGCCCACCGCCAACCGGAGTTCTGTCCCGCCGATGATGTCCGGGTCGATTGCAGTCGAGAGTGTCGCGGTAAACCTGATCTGATTCTCCGCGGTGCTGACTGTGACGTAGGAAGCGAGTGGAGTTGCTTCGATTGCGGCTTGCAGCTTGCCGACAATCGTCGCCGCCGTGTCGGACGCAACAGCCGTGATCTCGATAAACACCTCTCTGTCGATGGTATGAGGAATGAACTCATTGGTTGTTCCGACAGCCGTTTGCGAAACCGCGACCCCTTGCAACTTAACTCCAAATCCGACGGTTCCGCCAACCACCGTCTGCGAGATCGTCTTACCGGTCGTTGTCACGGTTAGAGTTTGAGGAATCATCGCGTCCACCAGTGCCACGATTTCCTCCTCGAATCCGAGTGTTGGTGTCACCGGTACGTCATGCAATCGCACCCGGACACCATCACTGACGTCCTTGGATTGCAGTGAATCGAAACCCGAGTAGACATAGACCGACTGGGATGACGCGTCCGCAACAACGACTTCCGATCGTCCGTTTGCATTGAAGTCGCCCGCAGTCACCGTGATTCGCGATGTTTCCGCAAAGCCGCGAATCGCGGTCGTAAGCACCGGCGTTTCGATCGTCGCGCCAAGAATAACCAACTTGGATCCGGTGGAACCCGTTTTCGTGACGGTGACGCTTTGTAACTGCCGCGAAGGGTCCACATCGAATCGATGCCCGAATACGGCTGGATCGTTAGTGTTGGAATATAAGTTACCTGAAAAACGATCCATGCCATCAATGAGAGGATAGCGAACGGCATCTCCATTGACACCGACATTTAGGTTGCTGAACCAGTCCGATACGGTGGTTTGCCGCACCACAGATCCATCGGCATAGTTGAGCGTGACGTTCATCCCACTCCCACCGTCCGCCGACGTCCCGAATAGGTGCAACACATTGGCACCAATCGTGGGAACAGCGAACGTGAACGCATTTTCTTGCCCTTGCAACAGAACAGAGTTCAAGCCATCGGAATCGTTGCGATAACCTAGTTGAATGTTCGGATGGTGGTCATTGGCAAGGAAAAATCCGTCATCGGGTAGCCCATTTCCGGTCACGCTATTGGAGAACTTCGCAAAGCTGTTGGTAATCAACCGGGCGCTAGAGGGTGAATTGTCGATAGCGGAGTCTGTCACATCCGTTGCACCGAATGAATGATTACGAATCGTGTCCGCATTGAACACCGAACTGAAGTCCAGATGGACGACATTGCTAATCGCACTGAGTTCTGCCGCGCCTCGAACCACTTCAATCGCATCACCGGCGCGTATCGCAAAATCATCGTATCCGTCTGAATTGATGTCGCCCAACCGAAATGCTTTGTTTGCATCGCGACCTTCTGGAGCTTGATTGAATTCAATCAAGTTGGCTGGTTCCACTTCCTGAAGTCCTCCTGGAATAATCACGATTCCAGTGCCATGCGAGACGGCGATTTCCTCGTTATCGTCGCCGTCGATGTCACCAATCACCTGCCAAGCCAGTTCCGTATCGCCCGGCAAGCCGAGTGCGTTGGCATGAAGTTCCATGACAGTTTGCGACGTACGTACTGTGCCGTCTTGTCGAGTCGACAACCCATTGGCGATGTCATTCCCAGAGATGACGTAGGCGAATCGATCCTCACGCAACGGGAAGAACTGAAGACCGTCGCGGATAAACGCGGTCTGGCTATCGCCCTGTATGAATAATGGTGCCGTCGAAACTTTTTGCTCCGATCCGCGCACTAACGTGACGCGGGCACCGTCATATCGCCAGACGGCATTGTCACGTACGAACAGCAGCGTGCCGTTGGCGGAACGCAAGCTCGACGCACCCAGAATCGGGTTGCCAGCTTGGTCCAAAATCTTGCTAGCCCCCGTTTGCGGCGAATACCGCCACAAACTTTCGCCTTCAGGCCCGCCGGTAGCGGTAAAGTAGAAGACATTATCTACCGCAACCAATCCCCTGGGTGCGGAACCGACTGGCCCGGCCAATAAATCGACCGGCGTGATTGCCGGTGTTTGCGGCTGGCCGTTACTTGCCAGCGGTTGCAGGTTGGAAATGAAAAACAGTTCTGATCCAATGTTCGTGTTTCCGTCATACGAAAGCAGGATTCCATCCGCGGAGGCAGCCGCAAAGGGATAAGCCGACGTGAATAAATTGACAAAGACCGAGCCAGGTGTGCTCGTCCGGTCGATCATCTTGCCGAAATGCTGTTCCAGATCGACGACCCGCTCGGCACCCTGATTGTCGACCAGATGCAGCCACGCGCGCTGGCTCAAGTTGCTTGAGTCGAGGCTCGTGTACATAAACAACGAACTCTCCGTATTCGCCGTACTGCTCAGTACGGCTCGCCGATTCGCCGCCGATTGCCTAGTGACTGCGGCATTGGTGCCGTCGAGTTTATAGACAGCACGAGTTCCAGTGCATACGTTCGTCAGATTGTTGCAACTCTGAGCGTGATCGAAGTACAAATCCTCGATGTTACTGTTAGGGCGTGGAATGGCAGCGATGCTATTGATGAGGGTTCGTCCAGCACCGCCGATGTTAGTAACCTTGGTTGCCGTCGCCGTTTGCGTGGCCGAGTTGACGGTGACTTTATAGATTTCAGATTTCGCCGCAGGGTCTGCGAATGATGCCTTATCCAAGGCCATGAAATGAAGCACGCCATTGAGACTAACAGGCCGGCCTAAGGAAGGAATCTGTGGAGGCAGGCCCGCGATCAATTGAGCCCGGCCATTTCCGTTGATCCAGAACATTTCTGTTACATGGTTCGGGTCGCGGCTGTATAAGAATACCTCGCCACCGGCGATCACAGCATTAGTCCCGTAGGTTGACGGACCGAAAAAGAAATCGTTCTGGGATGCCCCGAATGTGCCCTCCGAGGACGGAGAACTAATCAACAGGTCCGCCCGATCGTCGCCATCCTGATTGAGCACTTCAATCTTGACGTCAAAGGGATTGAGTTGAGCCTCATTGAACACGATCGTCTTGCTGTTATCGCTATTGAGTGTTCCTGTTGCGAAGCCTATATCCCAATTCCTCGGCCAGGGAGTAGCATCAGTTGCAAACTCACCACCCAAGACAATCGTCACCTGCGTAGTGCGATCGACCCTTTTATGGAATACAAGGTCGACGATGCCGTCGCCGTCAATATCGCCAAAGCTATTCGCCGGGACTCCCAACGCCGCATGCTGAACGACGATGTTGGCTGCGTGCGTGGTCAACTCCAAATCGCTTACCGAGTACGGCCCAAAGATGATGTAACTGGCGACCGCGCCGGTGAGGATAAAATCGTCATGGCCATCTGCGTTGAAATCGCCGATATTTGTGATTGCGGATAACGGGCCAGGTTGTTCGCTCAACACGCCAAACGCTTGGTCATTAATGGGCTGGGTGATGTCCGAGTTCAAATCGATTCCGCCGCGCGGGACTTCAGTCGGCAACGTCGGTGTCGCCAAGGAATAGGAGTACAGTTCAGCGGCAAATTGACCTTGAACAAACCCGGCCGGTAAGGATGTCACTGCGGGATAGGCCGTCTTGACGGCATCGCCGGTCGGTGTATGTCCGAAGATGGTATCACTGCCACCGCCACCTTGAATGTTATCATTGCCGAGTTGGCCAACGATGTAATCATTCCCAGGGCCGCCAATGATTGTGTCGTCGAGCACGGTGCCGAAGGCGAAGTCGTTGCCGGAACCCAGATCAATCGTCAAAGCTGCTTCGCTGGCACCCTGTTCAAAGTCACCGAGATCGATACCCCATTCTTCAAACAGATCCGCCTGCCCAGTTAGTACTGGTGATAATGCGGCGTCGGGACCGAGTTGATGGCTGGCGAGGAGCTGATCTGCACTCAATGCGGCGGCATAAATGCGGAATTCGTTGTACGAGGCGTCTGCAGTCTCGTCGTTGGAAAATTTAGAACGCCCCAGCCAGTTATTGATGGGCGTGAGCTGTGAAAGCTTATTCGCCGTGTCAAAAGTGCCGACCTGAATGCCATCCTGATAGACGACAACTCGCGTGTCCCCAGCGGCCCCGCCACCTTCGTCGATCGAAATGGCCAAGTGGACTTCCTTTCCGTTCTCGACAACATAGGAGGTGCCGGTCGACTTTCGTTCCCCGTCTAGCCATTCGGTTTGGTTGGCGTTTCCATTCGTTGCCGCCGACCAGGTTGCTATCAGATATTCATTGGTTGCCGCGCCAAAATCAAGGATTCGACTCCAGTTGCGGATACTTTCACGTGTTGCCCAGATCTCAAAGGTGGCATCGGTGAGTCCATCCAAAATCGTGTCGGGCAATTCGATGTAGTCCGACGTGGAGCGGGCGCCACCAAACAATCGCACGCTACCATCGACTTGCGAATGACCGCCACCACCACCGGTGGTTCCCGAGCCGGAGAGGTCCACAATCCTCGCGTTTGCACCGCCGACGGAATCAATCAATTCCGTTCCGGCAGTTTCGCTAAAGCTGTAACGGTGAGCCAACGCCAATGGCAGGAATCTGAATTCGGGATCCGCATGAACGATGTCGTCACCGGCGCGGGTGTCGAACTGAGTCCGCTCGATATCGCGGGTTTGATAGAACAGGTATTGCTGCTCGTAAACGGTTCGTCCCGCGGCGTCCGTCGTTGTGACAAACTGCTGTTGGCCGATGTCCCATACGAGACTGGTGAATTCATAACGATGCAGTCCCGTGTTGTAACGAATCGAAGCGTAATCGGGGACAGGCAATCCGCGGCGGTCAGTATCGCCACCGAGAAATAAGACGCGATCATCTCCGTCGTCGCCGATGAATTGATCGCTGAAGGTCGCAATGAACGTTTGTGTGGCCGGATCGAACTGTGTGTCAGGTTGATTGCCCAGTAGTGGCAATGCATCGGGAATGATTTGGAATGTATCGTCCCCCGGGCCACCAAACAGCAAGTCGCTGGCACCACGATCGCGACCGCCGGTCAGTACGTCATTGCCAAGTCCACCGAGAATGAAATCTTCGCCCGCGCCGCCTTGCAGAATGTCGTTGCCTTCGCCGCCCAGGATCACGTCACGGCGGACGGTGTCTTTGCGTAGCGACATGTTCACTTCGTTGAATTGTGCCAGCGCCGTCGGATCGTTGGTGCCCGCGTAGTTCAAACGCAGATCGTAGATCGTCGGCACAACGTTGGGGCTGGTGACTTCCAGGATGTAGGTCTTGCCGGGATCCAATCCAGCCAGCGTGATGCTGCTGGTTTGGCCGGTGGTCGCAAACGTGTTGGCATTGAGTCGATTGAGAGGTTCTGTAACGTCCGCACCTTGCTCGAAGATCGCCAGACCGAGACGATCGATCGGCGAACCGCTGGCCAGTTGGATCAGCCCTGTTTGTTCGATGCTAAAATCAAGAGTGAACGCATCTTGAGAGTCGCTGCCACGCGGTCCAACGGCAACATAAACCGTGTCTCCAGCGTGAAGGAAACCCAGATCTGTATCGAACGACATGTTATTTGTGGTTTGGAATTCATCGATGAGCGGTGCATTGCCGTTGACATGCACAACCACGTCCAGCGCACGCCTTCCAGCGGTCCTGTTTACGAAGCTGTCGGTGATCGAATAGTGACCGGCTTCGGCGACGGTGTACGCGTAAATCGTGTAGCGATCGGCGCCGGAACCATACTGCGACGAACCGCCGCCAGGATTGCCACCGAGCGAGGTAACTCTTGCGAACGCGGCAGGAAGATTCGTTTGACTGTTATTGTCGCCATCGGGTGTGTAAGTAGATCCGGCCCATGCCATCGGCGAGTAGTTGGCCGGATTGCCGATCCGATTGCTGCCGCTCGTACCGGACGAACCGCCGACCGTCCAACCAGCAGGTGCATTCCACAAATATTGCCAGCCTGCTTTCGGGGTAACAGATTGAAAGTCATTTCGGAAGTTTGCGACCATCTGCACAGCATCATTCGGTCGAAACGCGAAGTAATCGACATCGTTCGGATTGTCGATCGTCAGCCCACTGAAAGTGACGCCGCCGGTGACCGCTCTCTCTAGCGAGTCAACCAGGACGCCTTCCTTATCTCGTGAGGTGAGTGGGAACGCCTGTGCCGGCGCATCGTTTCGCGATTTTAGTCCCGAGGTTCCCGGCGAGCTTTCCGCACGATCGACCAGGATCGCATTGCCGCTTTGAACCGTAACGAGATCGTCTCCGTCACCTGCATCGATCCAAACTGTCTTTTGGACGGTTGGGCCCACGGATATGGTGTCATTGCCACCGAGTGCGTCAATCAGGATCACCAGGAAATCCCCTTCGGGCGGCAACAGGCTGGCGATCAATTCCGATTCGGACGCTTCGGCAGTTGCATCCGCGGCGACTTCGGAGAGCGTCTCGCCGCGCGCCACAGGATCCGTTTCGCTGAGCAATTGATCGAGCGTGAACTGCAAGTCGCTGGCATTCCAAACCGGATTGCCTTCGCCATCGATCGCACCAAAGTCCAAACGAACTTGTGCCGCGAAGCTGAAGTTGCCGTTGTTGTTCGTTAAGCGTGTGATCAGATGATGATCGGCTAGTAAGCCTGGTTCGGTGACAAAGTCGACGTTGATCTGATCGGCCGCATTGGTGCCGCCGATATACCAAACTTGATCCGACTCGCGAGCGTATTCTTTCCACTCGTCACCCGCGACGCCGCCATCGGAATTTTCAAATAAGGTCCCGTCGGCGCGAATCAGTTCGTCGTCGCCGCCGTTGCCGTACATGAAGTCGACGGTCGTCCCTCCGAACAGACGATCGGCTCGCATGCCGCCCAACATGCGATTCAGCCCGGTGGTCTCTTGAACGAGTGAACCGTCTGGATTGTCCGCGACAGAGTTACCGTCATCATCGACAAAGACACCGAATGGACTGCCACCGAGCGTCGGATCAAAGCTCCACGCATAGAGATCATTGGTTCCTTGTCCGCCGATCAAGTCATCGTTGCCTTGACCTGCGAATAGCCTGTCATGATCGAACCCAAAGCCATTGCCGCTATCGCCCCACAAGCGATCATCGCCGCCAAAGCCGAACAAATCATCACTGCCGCCACCGCCGTCGAGTCGATCCCGTCCCGCGCCGCCGATTAGCAGGTCATTGCCGCTGTTGCCATCAAAGACTCCAACAAAATCGGTGGATCGCTTGCCGAGTGCGGCAAGATCAAGTGGCAGGAACCCGGTGGGGACATCGACGCCCGAAAGCGTGCCGCTGTGAATGGCTTCGTCGGTATAGAACCCGATCGTGTCGTTCCCCGCCAGACCCGCAGTGCGGAACTGCTCAATCAACAGGTCACCGCTGGGGCTGATCATGTTGATTGGAATCACGTTACCGTTATACAACGCGGCTGCTTGGCCGTTACGCTGACCGATCAGAATCGTATCCTGTCCCGATGTGCCATCGATTACCAAAATGTCGGTCGCGTTATCGTCCTCAGTCCGATTGTTTTCGGGTTCGCGAGGATCGTTGCCTAAGTGACCATCGATCGTGTTGGAGTTGATGTTGCTGCCGACGCCAGTCCAGAGCACAAACAGATCGATGCCTCCGCCGCCGAACATCTCGTTGCTGCCCGCTTGGCCATCAATGTAATCGGTCCCGGCACCACCCCAGATTTCATCGTTTCCTCCGCCGCCGAACAATTGATCTTCGCCGCTGCCACCGAGGATTAGGTCATCGGCACCGCTGATGTCGGCGTTCGTATGTTCGAGGTAATCGAGGCCGATGCGGCCATCGCCGATTATAAAGTCATTGCCGCCATCGCCTGAAAGAACTTCTTTGCGAATGTTGCCGAACAGGAAGTCGCCGCCGGAACCGCCGAATAATTGATCGCCAACGAGTTGCGTTTCGGTCGCGAGATTGCCGGTCGGTGCAAAGGCGAAAAGTTCGTCGCGACCATCGCCGCCAAAGAGTCGCTGGCCGGCCTGACGAGCGCCCGTTCCTGCTTCTCCGAACAGTTTGTCATCACCTGCGTCACCGTAGAGATAATCGATTCCGGCGCCGCCGCGGAGCACATCGTCACCGAAACCGCCGCGAATCACATCGTCGTTGTCGCCGCCTTCAACAACGAGATCGTTCCCGGCGCCCGCGTCTAAATAGTCAAAGCCCGCGCCGCCAAAAAGTTGGTCGGAATCGGCTCCACCGAACATGACATCGTTGTCATCACCGCCGCGCAGGATGTCACGCCCATCTCCCGCAGTCCCGTCGATCGACAGACCATCCACAATCGCCGGAGTGATCAAGAACGCGGGCAGGTAATCGGCAGGAAAGGCTGCTTCGATTTCGGCGAACATGGGCGGCAACGTAAAGTCGCTGGTCCCGAAGCGATAGTTACTACGCAAACCAACGGGCAACCCTCCAAACATCACATCGTTGCCCACGCCACCATCGAGCTCGTCATCCCCCAGCATACCGACGAGGAAATCGTCGCCCGCTTCACCATGTAAAATGTCGATCCCGCTGCCACCGAGTACGTCATCGTTACCAGCACCAGCGAATACCGTGTTATCGCCGTTGCCGGTAAAGAGGATGTCGCGTCCATCGCCGGTGGTAACGTGGTCGTTTCCGTCAAACCCGGTAAGATTCAAGGTCGCCGAAGTCGCGACACCGGCAAGGAAGCTGATCGCGCCATCGTCTCCCAACACGAAGTTGTTTCCGTTTCCTGCGTGAATCGCGTCACCGCCGCCACCGGCAATAACCACATCGGCCCCACCACCGGTCGTGATCGTGTCTTCACCGCTGCGTGCTGAAACAAAGCTTTCGCCGCGTGTAGGAAGTCCGTTGACGAATTGAATCATGCCACGATCGCCGAGGATGATGTTTCGCCCGGTCAACGTCAGGTTCGTTACCGTGACCTCGTCATCACCGATGCCAGCTACGACGACGTTATTGCCACCTCCCATTTTGATCGTGTCGTTACCCGCATCATTGCCTTGCAGACTTTGCATCGTCACGACCTGTCCACCGGACAACGTCATCAGTACCAAGTCGCCCCCGATAAAATTGTTTCCGGAACCGACGGTGATGCGATCATCACCGCTGCCACCGAGGACAAGATTATTCCCATCGCCGGCGGTGATGACGTTGTCGCTACTGAACTCATCGTCATCGCGAAGCGACACGATCACACCGTTGATCGCCTCGATAGTGGCAGAGTTGCCAACGAGCACGTTGTCGCCATTCTTCCCGTCGAGCGTATCGGCGCCGCCACCGCCGATCAGTCGATTATCGGAATTATTGCCCGTGATGTTATCCGACGCGAATGAACCTGTGACATCTTCGATCCCCGCTACCAACCCGACTTGATTCACGCCGGTCATCAAGTTGACCGTTAAGCCGTTGGTAAAAGCCGAGTAATCCAAATGGTCGCGGTCACCGGATCCGCCGTCGGTCGTGCCGGTCAAAGCCGAACCTGACGTCATCACAAACGTGTCATTGCCTGAGCCCGTCGTGACACTTTCGATGGCTGCGAAGTCGATCAGTTTCGTCGCGGCAGAAATCGTTCCGATGTTGATTCCCGTGACGTCGACGCTCAAATCGACGTTCACCGGCGACAGGTCAATGAGATCGTTCGCATCGCCACCGATGATGTTCTCGAAGTCTTGGAATGTAACGGGACTCGCCGAACCGACATCGGTGATCATTCCCGCATCAGCACCGGTAATTTCCCAAGTCGCAACGACATTTCGACCGATCAGCACATCATCGGAACTACGACCGCCCAGGATGCGATCGATACCCGCAAATGAACCGAGATTGGGTGCCGTGTTCGTTTGACGATTGACGGTGACAACCCTCGATGTCCCAAACGTGGAGTAGTCGAGCGTATCGGTTCCCCCGTTGCCATCGATCGTACCCGTCACACCGTCAGCCTCGTCGATCGAAAACAAATCATCCTGGGCACCACCGACCAGATTCTCAAAGCCGCTGAATCGAAATAGTTCGTTGATCTGGCCCTGACCGATACCGGTAAGATTCCAACGGTTGCTTGCCGCCGAGCCAATGATCTGGCCCACGGTCAACGTATCGCTGCCGCTGCCCGCGATGAAGTGTTCGATCCCTTCGGTGCGGACGGTTTGCCCGGCTTCGTTCTTACCACCGTCGACGCGATTGCTTCCACTGGTAACGGCGATGCTACCGTAGGCCACGTTCAGCGACTGTGTAACCGAACTGAAGTCGAAGATGTCGTTAAGATCCGGCCCACCTTCGGCTTCGACAACGATGTCTTGGCCCCAGTCATCGGCGAAGACGTATCGATCATTTCCATTGCCGCCTTCCATGCGGTCGTTGCCCGTGCCGGCGTTGATGATGTCATCGCCACTGCCGCCGATCAGCACATCGTTGCCGGCCCCACCGATCAGGATTGCGGGAACGGTCACGCTCGGATCGAGCGTGATCTTGTCGTCGCCATCCCCGCCACTGAAATAAATCTCCGTCACCCCGGTGTATAATCGCACGACGGAGTCGGGATCGCCATCACGATTGGTAAAGTGGAACGTGACTTCAACGACATCTTGATTGTCCGCATCAACGAACTGTCGCACGGAGAACTCTTCATTGACATCGTCACCATAGAGCGACCCACGATTGTCGACGTGTTCCCCCGCGAACAATAGAAGTGACCCTTCCGCGATATCCGAATCGGCCGTTCCCAGTTCCGCGACTCCGGGTGCAGCACAATGATGATTGAAGCTGAACAACTCGATGTCGGCGATATCAATATTGAAAGTCTTCAACGGAATCTTCAGGTAAGCACGCAAGAACGCGGTGAATTCGCCGTGTGCGTCAAAGACACAAACGCCCGGAAATCCTCCACCGCCTTCGGGACGCAGTTCAAACAGATCGGCGATCTCATCGAGGTAAAGCTTGCCGTCACCATCGAGATCGTTCCAATTGAGCCCGATATCGGCTCGCAGTCCTCCTTCGATTCCGGCGCTGAACGGGCCTTTCTTAATCGCCGCACCGACGGTGGCTTCGAGGCCCAATCGGAATTCGTCGATGTCGTCGCCGCTGGTCACATCGGCCAAGTCACCGAAATACAACCCGTCGATGAAGTTACCGGTCTTGGCAATGCCGCGGGTATCGAAACCGACCGACAGATCGATATACGCATCCAACGCGGCACCGAAGGTCACGTACAACGGACTCGGTTCAAAGGGAATCGGCCCCAGTTCCATCTTGAACGGCACGTTCAGTTCGAGTGTTGGAATTTCCCACTGGATGATGTCCGCTTTCTCGCCGGTGAACAGTTTGAAGATATTCGATGGATCGGACAGCAACGGAATCTTGATGCCGAAACCGCCTTTGCCCGCACTGTCCGCCGCACCGGTCAATCGACTCAGCGCCGACTTTGTCTTGCTGGCTCCGGCTTCGCTTGAGTTGGCGGTTTGATCGAGCACATCGGGTGAAAGCCCGCCATCGGTTCCCGGTGCCAATGTCGTATCGAGCATGCCAGGATCAACAGACAGATCCGTATCAGGGTCGGTCAAATCTTTCCCGCCACCCGACACATGGAAAGTACCGAAGTTGATCTTGATGCCGTTGGCATCCGCACGCAGCGCTTCGATCGAGTCGGCCAGTTCAAAGATCTCGTTCAACATGCCGACAACCTGATTAGCGATCTTAGCGGCTTTGATCGAATTCTCATTGACGCCTGTGCCGAGAATGCCCAGTGTCAAAAACGTGATCTTCGGTCCCGACACCAGCTCGGAAAGATCGTTCAGTCCAGGTACGGGCGAGGCAAGAAAGTTAATCAGTGGCTTCAGCGAACCGACGTTCTCGTTGAACTTCTGAATCAACGGCACCAGTGTCGTTTCAAACATGCTGCCAATATCGAGCGTCACGTCGCGAATAGCGACATCCGGTAATCCGCCACCGACCAACCCGTCCCGAACCGTCAGTCCGATCGCCCAATCGAGCGTGAGGTCGGCGGTCAACTCCGGCAGTCCCGCCAAATCAGTGTCCGCCTTCAGATTCAGATCGACAAACGCTTCGGTGCTGATCCCCGCGTTAAACAATTCCTTGACGGGAGTTCCCACCAATTCACGGAACGTCAATCGATTCTTGAGATCCCCATCGGGATTATCGATATCAATGAAAATGCTGCCCGAAAAACCCGTTCCCTTACTGATCCGCCCGTCGCCGTTGAGGTCGACTACCTCAAGCGGATTGCTCTGGGCAGTCAAGTTCAAGAAGAACAGCTCACCGGTCAGCGATGTGCCAGGCTTCAGACTGACTTCGGCATTGAGATTGATTTCGGGTTTGCCTCCGGCATCCGTAGGCAGACCAATGTCAATGTTCGGATCGCTGGACAATGTTCCGTTGTCATAGACCACATTCTCATCGAGTTGAAAGAAGAACCCATCCTTCAAACTGACGCCAATGCCTAGATTGAAATCGTAGTCCCAGTCGAGCTGCACGCCGCCGGACGTCTCGATTTCAAAAACAAACGCGTCGAGTCCCAGATCAAAATCGACATCGATTGAATCGCTACCGACAAGATGCAAGTTGATTAACACTTCCAACTCGCTGACCGGAATCTGCGCGATCGGTGTCGGATCGGCCGTGATCGTTCCGTCGGGATGATGGATCGATCGTCCGACAATGATTTCCACGTCGCGGAAGTCGGCTCGTTCGGCGTCATTGGCAACATTCGGATCGTCGCTGAACAGCGGGTTTAGCACAAGGATTCCTGCACCGGAGGGCCCCAGTTCATTGAAGATCACTTGCTTGAGCGAATCGACAACCGCATTGATCGCTCCTTGACCGGAATTGATCAATGCTTCCATTTCATCAACGAGCGAACGGATGTCGCCGATAAAGCTTTGGCTTAGATCAACGCCATCGCCAATCAAGGGTAGCTTCTCCAGCAAGTCCGACTTCAATCCACTCTCGACCGTATCGAGCACCGTTCGGGTTCCGGAAATAATGTCGTCAAGACTGATCTGACCGAGCCCAAAACCGGCCGGTGGATTCTCGAAGAAGTCGGTAATGCCGTCGAAGTTAAACTGAGGTGAACCGGGATGGTCCAGACTCAACGCCGCAGTAATCGCGTTGTCGACCGTTCCTAAAATCGGCAAGTTTGCATCGAGCGATGCGATCACGACTCCATCGGCCTGAAGATCGAAAGAATTCGCCAGCGAGCTGGAAAACAACTGAGTAAAGGGAATGCCGCCGATCGTGTTTTGATCATTCGGTGCAAGTCCCGGATCAACACTGACTGAAATCGTCGCCGCATCGGTCGTCGTCGCATACTGGACTTGCACCGGCGAGCTCGACGAAGTGGTTTGCGTCACGTCGAGACTGCGTCCATTGAGCGTGAAATCGACGCCTTCTTTTAAAACTTTGGTGCCATCGAACACAACGACTAGCGCGTCGATTGGAGTCTGTGACAGCGTATAAGTTCTTGGTCCTGTGCCGAGGTTTTCTGTCACACTCTTGTGCAATTTCAGATTCCCCGTCAGCCCGCCTTTGATGCCACCGATGCCCGCTTCGACGCTGACCGACGAATCAATGCCTGCGGTCAGAACCAACGAGGTTGTGTCTAACAGATAGGGAGTGAACGTATCGAAGCGAAAGCCAAAATCAAGATTCAGTTCGCCACCGACGGTAAAGTCGATGTCGCCGCCGCTGGAAACGGTGATCGGACCGAAATCGGGAAGATTGAAATCAAAACCGACCGTTTCCGTAACCGATTTGTCGATGTTCAGCTTGACGATTGCCGCAGCTTGGAAACCGGGCGTGTTGGCATCGGCATCGACAAAGTCCAATTGCAACGTGAACGCATCATCGGACAAACCGAGTTCCGACTTGATCGCGTCACCGATGATCTTGCCGAGATTGTTTCCTGAAACGACTGAGTCTTGGATCTCGTCGACTTTGGCCAGCAGTTCCGTTCGTCCGGGAACATCGACGGGAAGTGCATCGACAGTCTTTCGCAATTGAACCAACGTCGCGTTCAGCTTGCCCGTTCTCAGGAAGCTGAGTTCTTGAACTTCCGCTGTTGAACCACCACCTTCGGTAGTCGTTTTCGTTTGAACAGTAAGTCCCGTGATGCTGCGTCCGGACAGCGGCTGAACGTTGCCTTTCGTCGTGTCAAAAGTGATCGTGTACGGTCCGCCGCGACGGCCGGTCACTTTGCCGATGAATCCCGCACCTAATGCCGCAACGAGTGCATCTTCGACTTCTTTCGCGGACGCATTGGCATCCAGATCGACGGTTGACTTTTCCCCGCTTCCGGTATTCAGCCCAATCGTAAACAGATGGTCGGCATTGACCGCAGCGCGGAGCTCATTCAATTGATCGACGAGCGTCTGAGACTGGGTCGGAGTCGCGCCCAGTCGGTCGAACAGTTCCCCGAGTGAACCAACCTGTTCCGTTAGCAGCGCGAGGTCGGGCCCCGCCAACAACCTCTCAGCGGCCGCGGCCAGTGAATCGACGACATTCAGAATGTCATTGGGCGTTTTGTTAACAACGGGAATCGGAGTGTTGAGTCCCGCGATATCCTGGCTCTGCAGCATGTCAACGACTTGTTGAATAACGCGAGCCAGATCTTCAAGAGAGAAATCTCGGAACGACCCCAAAGCGGCTTCCAAGTTGGGAACCTCAAAGTTCACTTCGGGTTTTAACTGTGTTTGTGTTCCCTCCAGCGACACGCCGATACGCAATTCGTTGGCCCCACCCGGTTGAAACTCTGCCGGCAAAAAGGCTAACAATGATCCATCAATCGGCAGGTCGATTGCTCCGCCATAGGTGAATTCCGGCAACAGTTTGTCGCTGATTGATCCGACAAAGAAGTCGCTCAGACGCAGCAGTCCGTCCAGACTTTCGTCGACCGGCGTATCAGGATTATCGACATCAACCAAAATCACTCCGGCGCTGATCGTCAAGTTGCCTGAACCGTCGACGATCCCGAGATCGAGAATCCCCAGCGATGCGATTAAGTCAATGTTGCTGGCGTCGATCGAAACTTCGGCAAAGACCTTGCTGCCCGACGTGCTGACAAAGAACTGGTCGAGGACATCACCCGCGAACAGAGGGTCGCCCAGCAACGTGTCGCCGGCGTTGAATTCGATTTCTGGCGTTTCGGCCACTTCATCGGTTGGCTGAATCGTCTTGAGGATTCTCAGCACCGAACCGGCGGGACTGAGACCGTTGTCGTCCGAGAACGCCATGACCTTGAAGCGATTGTCATCGACCTGCGGTGAGTTATCGACGATTTTGATTTGGTCGCCAACATAGGTGATTGTGGGGGCCGCTGCGCCAGCGGCAGTGGCCGCCGAGGTGATCGCTTGTTTGACTTGCAGCAGTGTCGTGGCGAAGTCCAGGTTAACGTTGAAACGCTTTCCGTCCCGCAGTGAAACGACCAGATCGGGCGTGGTACTCAGTTGTCCAACTTGGAAACCGAGGAATGTGTCCGTTCCCGGCCTAATGTTCAAGCCATTAATGCTTCGGTCGGTTGCAACCAACGACAATTTGCCGTCAATCACTTGGATTTCCAGCGGGGCAAGTCCGTTGCTGACCGGCGGTAAACCAAATTTTGCGTAATTGAAACTTCGAAGACGGCGATTGAGATCGCCTGCCAAATCGTTCAGGCTGGTGTTGTCCTCGACTTCTGCCTGCGGCACCAAGATCGAGACGCGTTTCGGTGTGCCGCCGGCTCGTAAGCTCACATCCACCGACAGCGTCAAATCGGTGGCGGGTGAATTGCGACCGCTGGAGGCCACCGCATTTCCCACCAATCCGACCTTCACCGCCATGCCGCGGCCACCATCCAGACTGGTCAATAGCGTCGCGTCACTGATCGTTTGCCCGGAACCCGGACGATCCAAATCGAAGCCCGCGACGAGTTCCGCACCCGCGGTCGCGGTAAACGTTCCTGTTCCGCCGCCGGCGATACCCAATTCAGCAAATCCGACATCGAGTCCTTGATCGAAGTTCAGGTCGATGGAGCGAGTGAACTCACTGCCAAACGCAAGATTAAATGTGACGCGGCGCACCGGGGTATCTTGATATCCGAGTGAAGCGGTAAACGGTTGGCCATTGAACTGCTGGTCAATGATCTCGTTGAGCGTGCTGACCAAATCCTGAATCGTGCTGGCGCGAAACTGAGCCTCGGCAAGTTGACCTGTCGACAAGCCCAATTCGTCTCGTGCGACATTAGCATCAGCAGCTTGGCCATCGAAAAACCCGAGCGAACTGGCACCAAAAACCTCAAGACTCTCGACGGTATTATCGATCGCTGCGAACCGAAGCGTCGAACCGACTAACACTGCAAGCAATTTACCTTTGAGATCGCTCGTTTCGATCGCTGCGTTGATCGAAGCGACCATGTCCTCCGCAGTAACATTCGACGTGGTCGAAGCGGCGGGAATTGCAAACGTCGTTCGATCGGCACCGTTTAAAGAAAACTCGATCGTCAAATCAGCGGGCAATTGGATCGACGTCGCGCCGTTCGCCGTTACCGCAACCGTGCTGACGGCCATCGACGTGCCGACGGTCGGGTCAGCGGTGCGAATCGCCAAACGATTGGCATTCTCGGACTCTTGCGGTTGGCGTTCTGCGATCAGAAAGCCACCGAGACCGGCTACAGTGAAGGCGGCATTGATATCCTCGTAAAGATCATCAATTGTGGTGTTGTCGGCCGTACTCGATGCCGCAATCGTGATGAAATGCGGCGTGCCGCCTTCGACGCGGACCATGAACATCGCGTCACCGCTGAGCACGCCATTGGTGACACTGATGTCGCTATCGCCGAGCAATGACGCATTGAAATACAACTTGCGAGCAAAGTCTCCCGTCGTATCGACAAATCGAACCACCTCGCTGATCGCATCGCTGACAAACGGAATTCCTTCTGGCACATCGAGTTCGCCGACGATCTGCTGCAACGAGTTTCCGAGTTGCAGAAACATCGTCACGACTGCATCAGGGGTCAATGAATCAAAGCTGGCAAAATCATTGCTGACCTGAGCTTGAATGTTGTTCGCGAACAGATTCCCCAACTGTGTGAAGTTGGTAAACCTTGCTTCGCCGCGGGCGGTGCCGATGGAAGTCGTGAAGATATCGATCTGACCAGGAATGGTCACGCCGGCAAACTCAGGGCGAATGACGATACCATCGATATCCAACAGACCTGAAAAACCGGGATCGATCGACCCTGGCAAATCGTCAAGGATGTCGCTGATGGTAAGTTCTGCGTTGACGTCCGGTGCATCGTTGGGATGATCGATGTCGATCGCCAACGTTGTCTCCAGACGAATCCCATCGTTCGACGATTGCGTTGCATCTTCCGACATAACAACGCTGAGAAAACCGAGCGACGCACGCGCTTGCGGGTCGTCCAACTGTGCGGTCAGTTTGATTGAGATTTCTGGGTCAGCATCATCGACGAGGACAATCCGTTGGTCATCCTCGATGCCTGGCCCCAACTTGATCTTCAAGGGCAGCCGAATCGTTGGCTCGGCCACGACCAAGAAATTACCGGACGCTTCGAATCCAAGTCCCGCGATCTTATCGCCAAAATCAAGCTTGGTTTCATAAGCCAGCGGCGATGGAGAGAATTGTGGCGTGAGCGTCAATGTCTTATTATCAAAAGTCACCGACCCGAAATCGATTCCCAACGGGACCGCCAACTCGTTGAGCAGTCGCCCGATCGACGGCACCGCTGTCGTCGGATCGTTGAAGTTCACAAGCGCCGCGCGCAAATGATCGCCCATCGAACCGCCGACCTGGAACGTCAACGACGGGCTGGACAGGTTAGGTATATCGGTTCGACCGGCCGCATATTGAATCGTCACCTGATCGCCTTCGACACGCTCAACCGTCCCGCCGAATCGATCGCCGGTCGTTGTGAGAAACTTCGCCGGACTTCCCGAACGAATGCCTAACGACGTCGCACCGAGCCCCTTGGTGTCGAGCGTTGCTGTGAAACGCTGGAACTCTTCATCAACAATCGGTGCAGTGATGTCCAAGACCTCCGGACCTGCGAATTCTCGCGGCTCGGGCGTCGACGAAAGGAGTTCGCTGAGCGACTTGTTAATCAACGGAATCTTGCTCGAACCGAGTTCGCCTTCAAACGCAGCTTCATCGAACCAATCGGCCAAGTCCAGCAGCGCGTTGACGAACGCTTCCCCAGACAAATCAAACGAAAATTGATTCAAATCGACATCGAACGTCGGCGGGATGCTATCGAATAAATCCGTATCGTGCACTTGGATATTGGGAAGCGCGACGTCGGCGCCGGTACCGAACAGGCTTCCCGTGAAGGCAAAATCGAGATCGAGCGGTGAGACGGCGGGAGAGATGCGAATTCGATCACTCAGCGACGCTGCGCCGGCGGGAATCGCAATCGACACTCCAGCGCCGACCAACAGTTGTTCCGCAGTCATTTCCCCTTCGATCGGACCGAGCTCAAATCCAATCGTTGAATCCTTACCGTCAATCGAAGCTGCGATATCGAATCGGTCGAGATTAAAGAACGGTGCAACGCCGATCGTCGAGTCCATTTGGACACCGAATGACAAGGCGAGATCAACACGTGTCGCCACTTCCGCTTTGGCCGCGGCGTTGAAGTCAATCTCTAATGAAGTCCACTGCTGACCCAGCGAGTCGAAACTCAGATCGAATCGTTTTGGCAAGTTAGCGTCGACCACAAGATCGAATCGCAGCTTATTTGTCGCTAGGTCAAAGCCACCGCGAACGTTGATCAAAGATGTTCCATCCTCGGCGGTCAAGCCAACCTTTTGCAACTGCTCGTCAATCGCATCACGCAATCCGGATGCCGTCGGCTCACTTTCAACGGTATCAGGATCGAACCTTTCGCTGGACGCATCGAACGAAGCAAAGTAGTTGCCGGCTGCCTGTTCCAGCATTAGCAAATCGGTCCAGCTCGTTTGGTTGTCGTCGCCATCGCGGAGCAACTCGTTGAGGCTGCGATCAACTCCAGGAATTTTTTGATTCAGAACACCACTTTGACTTATCCGCGTCGCGCCCGCGTCAAGCGAGGCAAGAATCGAAAGGATTTGATCCTGCAGCGGAGCGCCCAGTTCGATGTCGACTAGCGTGTCGGACAGGCCAGCGAAAAGCTGGTCAGAATCCCCGGTCAACAATTCGAGTACGACGTTCTCCAAATCGATGGCCTGTTCGACCTGGATCAAACCAGTGGCCAGTGAATTGGTAACCAGACTCGAAAGTCGCGACGTTGCTTCGCTGAACGCGTCTCCCGATTGAACGATGCCGAGGCTGACCGCCTTGGCCGCCGATCCCGCCGAGCTGCGAACTCGATCTCGGGAGATGTTCTCAGAAGTGAATCCCGTCACGCCCAGTGTCGTGAGCACCTGCGTCTGGGCAAACTCGTTGACCAGCAGATCGGTATGCAAAACCGGTTTGCCACCGGCATCTTGCTTGCGAATTTCGACCAGATTCAGCTTCGAACCGATTCGAGAATCACCAAGGAACGGATCCAACGAGGAGATCGTAGCCACGGTACCGTCTCCGCCACGACCAGATTCCGTCTCCTCGAACCACGTTTGGCCGGTCTCAGGACGATGGCCGATATAGTCTCCAAACGGCAAGACTTCATCCGTCCGAAAACCGAAAAACGAATCGATCGGTCCGGTTTGCTGGATCACTTGATCGACCGTGTCCGCGTCGGTGGCGAAGACGATCGTCGTCGTCGTGGTTTTGTCGATGTAGCTGTTCTGGTCTGGCAGAGCATTCAGATCGAGCAACAAGTCATTGGCAATTGGATCACTGGTGCTGATGGTTTCGAAACTGCCATCGCCATCGAAATCAAACGCCGGGTAAGTCGCTGAGAGTTGTTTGGCCGCACCGACATAGCGACGACTGAACTCTTTCCGGTCAATGTCGGGATCGCTAATGTCGTCGGTAATCAAGGTCGAATCGGGACCTTGAATCGTGGTCCCGTTTTGCAACAGGTCATACCCCAGGCCGACGATCTGGCCGAGAATCCGCGAGGCAGGCTTACCGGAGAAATCGTCGTTGAGCAAATTCCAGGTTTCAACCGTCCCTTCATTGGGCACACCGACCATCAGGAGGTCGTCGATCAGCGGCAATCCCCCCTGCCCATAAGCGGGACTTTGAATGTAGCTGCGGGTAACCAAACCGCCGGTGCTGTGCGATAAAACATCGACTTTCTTGCCGGGGTTGGCCGCTGCAGCCTGGGCCAACGTTTTACCAAGATAATCCAGACCGGTCTCATATACATTGTCCGTGATTCCAGCGACCGTCACCGTGTCGAGGGTGCCGTTGATGGTCGAATCGGCGGGCCCAACCGGCAAACGCCAGTCCCATGTCACGACGAAAAGAGTCTGGTTCTCCACATATCCGACGTTCTTGAGGGTCTCCACGATGTCGTAGTAAACGTTCCCGATCGGCTCGAGTTGCAACTGATCGGGAGGCAAACCGCGATGCGTCAGCCAGTTTTCGACGCCCGACGGAGATTCATCGGCAGCGAACGTTCCCCCGAACCCGGGCACAAACACGATCGGTTCCAGGCCAATTTCCGCGGCCAACAAGAGCCGCGGCTCGAGCGACTGGAGTTGCCGACTCAAATCACGGCGGGCATTTGACCGGATGACAGAGGTGGTCAGAGAGCGTCGAGGTCGGCGACGGAAGATTTTCATCGGTTGCGCAATCGTAGGTCCAAGTTGAATCGGCGGCTTTCCCGACACTGAGAGAGTCCGCCAACTGTCTTACCCCGATTGGTGGTAGATACTACGAGTCAAAATGACTATTCTTTTCAGATAGCCGAAAATACTCTTGAAGGTGATTCGAGTGATGAGCGTGACCGATAGCAGCACCAACGTCAGTTTGATTGCTCGTATCCAGTCCGACCAAAGACACGAAGAGTCGTGGGTTGATTTCGTTGACCGCTATGGCCGTCGGATTTTTTCATGGTGCGAACGCCGAGGCCTGCAACCCAATGACGCAGAAGATGTCACCCAAGAAGTCTTGGTTCGCATCGCGAAATACATCCGCAGCTTCCGATATGACGCCAAACAGAGCTTTCGAGGATACCTGCGACAGGCGACCGAAAATGCGGTCAATGACTTCACTCGCCTACAGAATCGTCAATTACCCGCCGATCAGCCCGACAGCATTTCGTGGTTGCATTTGATCGAATCGAAAGGGGAGCTGATGGAGAACCTGAGCGAAGTTTTTGATTTGGAGCTCCTCGAGTTTGCCATGACTCGAGTGCGTTCGCGTGTGTCGACCGAGCGTTGGAGAGCTTGGCACGAAACGACCATTCAAGGGCGTGACAATAAAGAGGTCGCCAGCGAATTGGCCATGCCTCTGGGTACGTTGTACGCTGCCAAGAATCAAATCGGTAACCAAGTTCGCGCCGAAATCGAAGTGCTAGAGTCCGGCAGCGAAATCGAAGGCTAAGAATCATTCAAGTAACTGCGAATGATCGGGTGACACGATTGCTGCGATACGACGACCGCCCCATCATCGCAGCCATTGGCGGACCGGTTCATCTGACCGATCGAGATTCTGCAGAGACAGCAAGGTTTCTTGGGAAGGCGAAGATGCCGCCGAAAAGACGGCGATTGAGCCAAGTAAGCAATCTAAGTTCGGCGGGCCTGACAAAACGAACTGGGGCGAAATCATCAAAATCAGCAATCCGCTCGTAGGTTGATCCGCTGGTCTCGGTATTGATTAATAAGCGACCCGATGTTCCCCAACAGTTCTCTGTCGAAGCACAGCGAACTGTCACCGTTTTTTGAGGCCAGAATGATGATCGATTGCCCACCTCAGGATTCTCTTGAAGCCTTTGTCCAAGACGAAATCGGCTGGGGTAATCATGACGAGATTCAGTCGCATATTGAAACTTGTCCGCGCTGTCAGCTGGTACTCGAGAATCACGTCGAAAATGCGGACGCCAATGTCTTGGTTCGACGAGTCATCCATAATTGCAACGCCAAAAGTGGTGTCCTAGGTGAATGGAATCAATCACGGGTGGAACGTGTCGCCAAGGCCTTGCTGATGAACGATCAACCGACGATCAAGAAAGAACTCGCCGAATTCCCGACGATCAATGGGTACGATGTCGAACGAGTTTTGGGCCGTGGTGGAATGGGAATCGTACTCAAAGCGCGACACCAGCGAATGCGGCGTGATGTCGCGATTAAGGTCTTACCGGAAACCGCGTTCCGTGATCCCGCGTCAGTGGATCGTTTCTACCGCGAGGTTCAAGCGGTTGCTCAATTGAGTCATCCCCATATCGTTGCCGCCTACGATGCCGGCGAACAGGACGAGATTCATTACTTTGTGATGGAGTACATCCAGGGTCAAGACCTTGAAAAGATTGTCAAACAATTGGGTCCACTGGCGGTGGAGGATGCGGTCGAATGCATTATTCAAGCGGCCAAAGGATTGGAATACGCCCATGATCGCGGAATCATTCATCGAGATATCAAGCCCGCCAACCTATTGTTGCAACAAAATGGCATCATCAAGGTTCTCGACATGGGACTCGCCCGCAGGAATGATGTAAACCCCGATGCCAACGAGGAAGACGCCCAACTCACCCAGGTCGGCCAGATCATGGGCACGGTCGACTTCATGGCCCCCGAGCAGGCTCTCGACACGCGATCGGCGGATGCCCGCGCCGATGTCTACAGTCTCGGCTGCACCATGTACTGCCTGCTTAACGGCGAACGACCTTATCATGGTGACACGATGATGAAAAAGATTTTGTCGCATCGAGAGGACGCAATTCCATCGCTGAGTCAAAAGCGTGCTGATGTACCACGGGCTCTCGATGCCATATTCTCCAAGATGGTTGCCAAAACTCCAGATGACCGATATCAGACAATGAGTGAGGTGATTACCGACTTGCTCAGCTTCCGCGACCAAGATGTGACGCTCGGCGTTCCGAATCTGGTTGGACTGCCCGAACGAGCAGATCTGGCCAGCGCAAAACAAGGCGATCGCCGCTCCGAATCCTATGCCGAGACTCAGATGTGTGTGGGCTCGGCGTCGACATTGACAGAGGATCAATCGCTTGCGTTTGTGGATCCACCGAGTGCTGATCCTGCCGCAAGCGAAACAGTGGATCCGTCGAGACGGACTGTTTCAGCAGGAAACGACCGATTCACCTCTTGGCCATGGATTGTCGCGTCCGCAGGTGGTTTCTCGTTGTTGTTGGCGGCCATTTTGATGTTCATTCAAACGCCTCATGGTTTGCTGCGAATTGAGATTGATGACCCGTCGATTAAGGTGTCCGTCGGTGGCGACGACCGACTCCGAGTTACGGCGGATCAAGGAGAATTCGAGATTGCACCGGGGGAACATCACCTTCAAATCAAGGTTGGTGATGTCAGCTTTCAAACAAATGAATTCACACTCGGTCAAGGAGAAACCATCGCACTTCGCATCACGATGGTCGAGAACCAAAAAGTCCAAATCATTCGCGATGGAACGCCGATCGAGGAGCATCTGATCTCTCCATTGCCGGAATCGTCGCCGGATAACGATGCCCTTGCCGCTTCGAAGATGTCCTCTTCGCAAGAGATTCCTCAATCTCAGAAACTCCCATCAGACCGCGAACCCATTCCGGTGCTGACGGACGTGTACCCTGGCAAGCACGCATTGCGTTTCACCGAGCGGAACGAAAGCTATGTGGAGTTCCCCACCCTGACCGCATCAGTGGAGTGGAATCAAATCAGACCCACGATGGTCTATACGCTGGAATTGTGGATTCAACGTGACCGCCAAGAGATGGACGCGCATGAAAACTACATCGGCATCGACCACTGGTCGATCACCAGCGGTAGCGGCGCAGGGTATATCGAAAACGGTGAAGTGGGAGGACGCGGTGCACCGCCGATTCGCTTTCGCGGCATCCACGGTCCACTGTGGCATCAGGAGCAGGCATCCCATTGGATGCATATTGCCGCCATCGACGAAATTGACAAACAACGACGGCTTTATCTCAACGGCAAACTGGTCGGAACCGAACCCTCGACAATGGACTGGGGAGCCGGCGGTGGCGGCAAGTGGGATTCCACCGTCCGATTGGGCGGCTCGATGGTGGGATCGATCGGCGAAGCACGCATCTCGACGATCGCGCGGTACCAAGACAACTTCTCTCCAGAATTCGAAATGAAAACGGATGAGCACACGCTCGCACTCTACCGTGTCGATGAAGGCAGCGGTGACGTCTTGCATGATTCATCGGGTAACGAACACCACGGGACGATCGTTAACGCCCAGTGGCAAACGAGTTCAGGCAAGTGAGCCCACCGTCGATTGACATGCTCCAATGTCCCTCCATTGAAACGCTTAGGAACTTGATCGACGATCAACTTTCGGCGGAAAAGCGTTCGCAATTGGAGGATCACATCAACAACTGTGCGGACTGCCAAGCAAACCTTGATCATCTTAGTACGGATGGGATATCAGCGATTCGCGTGATGATTGATCAACGACATTCTTCAGTTCCCGATCGAGCCTGGACTCCAGCTCTTGCCAAGCGATTAACCACCGCGGTTCGGATCGCCGGCATTCCACAGCGTTGGACTCAAACAAGCGATGACTCGGTGACTTCGGCAGCGGACACAAAAGACAGCGGCAACAGCGGCGTGGAGACCAACGACGGCGATGACGCGCGACTGCCCGAGACAATCGCGCCATCGGACGATAGGTCGTCAATTTCCGGTTCTTCATTCTCAACAAAAACTCGGATTTCGTCCCGAACGACCAAAATCGACGACTACGAGATTGTCGGCGAAATCGCTCGTGGTGGTATGGGGATCGTCTATAAGGCGTGGGATGTCAAACTGAAGTGCTTCCTCGCGCTGAAAACGATCGTCGCAGGCGATCTCGCCGGTGAAAGGAATCTGTACCGCTTTCAACGCGAAGCCGAAGCGACCGCCAAGCTGCGTCATCCCAACATCGTCCGTATTCATCGAATTGGTGAATGCAACGGCTTGCACTACTTCACAATGGATCTCATTACGGGACCTACCCTTCAGCACCTGGCAAAGAAACACGCCATCAGCGAAGCGGACGCGGTGCGTTTAACGATCGAAATATGTGATGCCATCGCCTATGCACATCAAAACGGCGTGCTGCATCGCGACTTAAAACCTTCGAACGTACTCACCGACGAATCGGGCCGAGCGATGGTCACCGATTTTGGATTGGCGAAGTGCTTGGAGGATGACGTTGACTTCAGTCAAACCGGCCAAGCGATCGGCACACCAAGCTACATGCCTCCCGAACAGGCGTCCGGTCGCCGTCACGAAGTCGGATTTCAAAGTGATGTGTATTCGATCGGCGCGATGCTGTATCACTTGCTCGTCGGACGTCCACCGTTCATCGGTGAATCGCATCACGACATTCTTGACCAAGTAATCAATACGCCGCCGACATCGCTCCGGAAGCTCAGCACGCGAATCAGTGGTGATCTCAACACCATCTGTTTGAAGTGTCTGGAAAAAGATCGTTTTCGACGCTATCAGTCGGCCATCGAATTACGAGACGATCTACGTCGATTTGCCCAGGGATTCCCAATCCAAGCCAGGCCCGTGTCATCGCTGGAGCGTGTTTGGCGTTTGTGTAGTCGCAACCGTACGGTTGCCGTGCTGACAATTGCCATCATCCTCGTCATGGGATTCGGAGTGACGACGACGTTTCAACGAAGCACCCAGGTGAAAGCCAGTCTTGTCGTGCGGCTGGATGCAGCTAAAAGCCGCCTTGATGCCGAAATCGAAAGCGCCGAGTACACACACGTTTCATCTCATGATGAACTTGTTCCACGACGTGTTCGCATGGACGTCGAACAACTCCAAGGGGCGCTCGATGAGTATGGCAAAGTCCTAGACGACTGGAATGCCTACCACGGGCAACAGCTCGCCGACGAAGAACGAGAGCGAAACATTGCCGAAGCCCTCTTCCGTGTTGCTCAGGCTAGTCGATTGTTGGGTGACTTTGATCGTTCCGAGCTAGCGTTCATGAAGGCGATTGATAAGTGCGAGCATTTAGTCAAACAGTCACCCGAGACCCCGGTTTACGCCATGATGTGGGGCAAATCGCTCGACTACCTCGGAGAACTTTATCGAGACCACGATCGTTTCGAGGACGCTGAAAAATCTTATGATCGCTCATTGCAGATTCTTTTTGAATCCCACAAGCGTTTTCCGGATCATCCAGAAACGACGACCGAGCTTGCGAGGACGCACAACAACTCGGCCATTTTGTTGGAAGACGTGAATCGACTGGATCCCGCTCAAGCAGGGTACTACGAGTCCGAAAAACTGCTACGGAAACTCTTGGCGTCTCATCCCGACAACTCTCAATACCAACGTGATCTCGCGCGAACGCTGGTAAACATCGGACGTTTGCATCGAGTTCAAGAAGACTATTTGGCCGCCGAAGCTAAATATCGGGAGGCAGCACGGGAACTGCAGTCACTCGTCAGTCGCGATCCACAAAATCGTCGATTGGAGTTTCTGCTTGCCGTGACGGAGCGTAATCTCGGATACCTGCTGTTTGATCGGATTGGCGATTGGGAATCTGGCGCGAGCTGGTTAACCCAAGCCAGTGTGCGTTTTGAGGAACTGCCAAGGAACATTCCTGAATATCAATTGAATCGTGTCATCTGCCTGGTGAACCTGACGAGCCTCTATGGACAGCGGCTTGGCGATGATGGTTTGCAGAAATGTATCCAAAACCAAGAGCAATCGCTTCGCACGATCCAAAAGCTCACCGATCAGTATCCCGGAATCGCCGAATACGAATCTTGGATGGGGGTGGTGCTCGGCAACGGTGCGGCAATTGCTCAGATTCAAGGGCAAAAGGAGGCGACACATCAACTGATCAACGAAGCCATTGAACATCAAACAAATGCCTGCCGACGACAGCCTCACAATCTCGAATATAAAAATCGGCTGCTAAACCATCATCGCTTTGCGATCGCCGTGTCGCTTAGTCGCGAAACAAACACTTCCATTTCAGATACAGCCGAACCGTTCGCTCACTTGGAGAAGGCTATTGAACTCGGATATCGAGACGTGAACGAACTGAAAACCCATTCGATGTATCAACCTCTCAGGAAACTGCCGCGATTCGAAGAAGCGATCGAAAGAATCGAAGCAGCTCGAGGGCAGATGGAATCGAATCGCTGAATCGCTAGGCGATTCATTGCAAAAAAGCTGGGCAGGATAGGCCGTCTAGTCGGGCAACGAGAGGTTCTCACACGGATTCCACTCATTCTGACGATTAGTGGGAAGAGTGAAGTATTCCGGATTAGAGTGATCCTCAGGCAAGAACCAGACAACATGGTCACTTTTCGACAGCTTTGCATTCAGTTGACGATTGTCTGTGGGCTCCTAACTTCGGTGGCAGCCCAATTTCAAGGTGGAGACACAGGTGTCGGCTACATTGATTCGGCGATCATTCGGAACCAATTACGCTTTCGAACCGACGCGAATTATGGCAGTCCGACGCCTTATCGAGCGGAGTTCTTTTATCCGAAGAGTCGCGGTCCCATTGATGGCGTCGTCGACCCATTCGCGCCCGGTCCACCGCTTGCTGAAACCAACATCGACTTCCAAGAACTGTCGTTGTACGCCGAAAGCATGCTGATCGACGACGCTATTTCCGGTTTCGTTGAAGTCCCGTTTCGGCTGATCAATCCTGACCTGAATGCGAATGCAAGTGGTCTATCTGACATCAATGTTGGTTTTCGGGCCGCTCTTACTCAGAGCCCAGACCGCCACGTTACCTTTCAATTTCGGACGTTCATTCCCACTGGAGACGGCGAAAAAGGGCTTGGCACCGAGCATGTAAGTCTCGAACCAAGCGTCCTGTTCTTGAATCGATTTCACAATGGAACCATCATCGAAGGCGAACTCCGGGATATCATTCCCATCGGCGGTACCGCTTGGGCTGGCAACGTCCTGCGGTATGGACTCGGCGTTTCTCGCACCTGGATCGATAACGAAACGCTATCTGTTGCGCCCGTCTTTGAGACCGTCGCGTGGTCCGTGCTCGGCGGACGGGTTAGCAAGAACGTAGGACAACCAGAGGAGTTTGTCGAAGATGCCAATACAACAATCGTCAATGCAAAACTTGGCTTGAGATTCAGTTTCGCGCCTGGCTGTTGTCATGAAGGAACCCGCTCGTTTTACCTCGGCTACGGTAGGTCCCTCACGGGAGCCCGTTGGTACAGCGACACACTCCGCGCCGAGTATCGACTCGCCTTTTGAACGATCCGTCGGGTACCCTGAGGCTAACGCATCACGCCTGATTGAATGCATGTCGCCGCCATCGACGAAACTGACAAGCAGCGGCGGCTCGACCGAAACGGCAAATTGGTGCAAGCCGGTACCTCAACATCGGATCGGGAAACTGGCAGTGGCCTCAAGCGAAGTCTTGGGTACTTGCTGAATCGTTTTGGATGGCGAGGCATTCGGCGATCACTCGGCCGATCCTTCGACTAGGCTCCGACCCCTCTTTGCTGCCATAGATCGCCAGCAGCGAGCGGGCACGCGTCATCGCGACGTACAAACTGCTGGCCAGAATTTTACCTTCGGTGGCGACAAAATAGTCGACTCCCGGAATCATCACCACTTCAGACTCGTAGCCCTTGAACGAATGGGGTGTGGTGGCAATGAGCGTGTCCGGCTTGCGCTCAAATGAGCGGTTGCGTTGGAATGAAAGTTCGACCCCGATCTTGGCAAGTTCCGGAGCAAGGTGGGACTGTAAATCAGCCTGGCACCGGCCGTTGTAGAGGATGCAAATGTCATTGGGCGAAACAGCGTCGTTGACAATGAGGTGTTTCAAGTGGCTCGCGATGGATGCCATTTCTTGGACGCGATCGTCGAAACTACGATAGATCGGTTTTGGACCCTCGATCTCGTTGTAGCGAACTTGCAACCATTCTTCGTCACCGCGCCGCGTCGATTCCAATAGGCCGAGTTGGAACAACTCCTGTTGCTCAACGCGATCTTTAGTGTCCGTCAATCGACTCAACACATTGACGGCGAGTTCCGTAATCGGCGCGGTCGAACGAAAGCTTTCTCGCATGATCGTGGATCGACCACGCATGTCGAGCCCGAAGTCGGACCACTTCGGCGTCTTGGTACCATAGACATTTTGAGCGTTGTCATAGAATAGATGCGCTGACCGGCTGTTGACATCGCTCTCGTCGGTCTGTTCAACGATTGCCAAAAGCAGTCGCAACGTCGAGGGTCCCATGTCCTGCGCTTCATCAATGAAGAGAGCCGAACATCGTGGAAGCAAGTCGTCCACATCATGGCGATTGAGGAACTCCTCGGCGGCGCGGTCATAATCAAAACCGATGGACTCGACCAACATCTGGCCGTTCGGCAAAATTCCCGTTAAGACGTCCTTGACATGCATCAGCGACACCTTCTCCCATGGGAATTCGGACTGGTCGAATAAGTCGCGTTCGTTCAAGTTTTCCCATGCCGACTCGATCGAATCTTGCAAAAGCTTATGCAAACTTCGGTTGGCATACACCGCCCAGATGCGAGCATCTTTCTGGTATTGCATTCGCTTGGCAGTCTTGGCGAGCCAATTGCACAAGACAATCGACTTGCCGCTGCCGGCCACACCGCGAACCAAGCGAGGCTTCCCGTCGAGTTCGAGGTTGGTTAGCCGTTGTTGCTCTTGGGACAGGATCGGCTTCAAGCTCTTTCGATCATTAAACTGATCGCCGACACGGCAGGAGGAAACTTTCTTGTATCCGGCTTGAGGCTCCGCCACTCGGGACGTCTGGCGATGCACTGAATGATCGGCGTTGCGCCAAACCATTCGATCTCCTTCTTGCTCAAGGAATAACGCCGTCAACTCGCCCTTCAATTGGCGAAGATAGGGCTCGTCCATTTCGCATCGACTTGCCAAAACGATGATCGCTTCTCTGGCGCGACTGAGCGCCACATTGACGAGTCTCTTCCATTCCGGAATCGGCCATGTTCCGCTGCCCGCGTTGACGGTGTCGAAGATCACGATCTCGGCTTCGGAACCTTGTTGGCTGTGGACGGTTGAGGCTTCCCAGCGGTCGATTCCCCAGCTCGCCAAATGCTTTCCGATCTGATCCGCTTGCGCTTTGAATGGCGAAATGAACAAACCTTTCGCCGCGCGAAGCTTTGCATCGGAAAACAGTTTTTGTAGGACGATTGGAGTGACGCCACGTACCCAACTTCGATTGCCCGGTCCTCGCGCGGCGCGGATCGACGACAAGCCGACGTCCTCATGATCGAGCACGTACCAAATGGCTCGCGATTGATCGGTAACGAACGGCGAAGGTGATTGCGCGTTTTCGGTCGAGTCTGTCTCGATGTGATCCGGGAAAGCGGAACCCTTGCCGACTCGATCCGGTGCGGTGGTCAAGACTCCGTCGTACTGGTAGGTGGAGACGACCTTGCAAACATCAGGGTGCATTCGCCATTGCTGCGACAGCAGATGCACGGCAGTCGGGATGTCTTGCGGATCGACGAGGTGGCTCAAACCACTGCTCGCCAGCCACGTTTGCTGGCGAGTGGGCAGAATGCGAGAGATGCGACTGATCGGCGCAAGTTGTTTGGAATCACCGACCAAGACCACTCGCCGGGAAGCGAGCAGCGACAAAGCGGCTACCGCCACACGTGAAATCAGTCCCGCTTCATCAATCACGACGGTGGTGAAAGGTGCTTCGCCCTGTTCGACCATCGTTCGAATCGTCTCGTCCTTTAGGTAGCTCATCGCTTTGAACGCCGTTGCGATCACGACGCGGCGATCCGCATCGACAAAGATGTGGCTGCTTTGATCGTTGCCGGATGTTCGTAGTTCGACGATACGTTTTCGTGTCAGAGCCTTCTCTTCAGAAGATTCTAAACCTTGAAGTTGCTGAGTGAGTTGGTCGATCCGGGACAAGACGTCCGACTCGGTTCCTCTCAACATCGGGTCGAGTTTCTTTTCAGTGAATGATTGGTACGCCGCTCCCTTGCCGATTCGTAGAATGGTTTCTTGTTCGAGCAAATCAGGGCAAAACTCTTTCGCGGCATCGCCGATAGCGATCGCGACCGCATCGGTCGCCCGGTTGGTCGTCGAAACCACCAAGATCCGCTCGGACTCGTCGACGAGGACGCTGCCGACTTGCCGACCGGTCGTGTAGGTTTTGCCGGTACCCGGAGGTCCCCAAAGCACGCTCCAAGAATGTTGCCACCAGTTGGCCAAGTGCGGCAGGCCGGGCGTGGTTGCACCCGAAGAAATCGGTTCGGGTAACCGAGGATGGACATTGCCTTCGGCGGCACTGAGTCTTGCCGCAAGATGCCCGCGGGCTTCTTCAAATTCGTCGCGTTGGTAGATCGCGTTGAGGACCGACATGAACTCGAACGGCCGAACCATAAACGCACCGACCGACGGAGTCTTCTCGGGATCGTCCAAGCTAATGAACAGGCAACCGTTTCGTTCGTCCAGCTCAACGATCTCGCCCGACCAAACGGGGGCGTCTTGGAAACCGGTCCCCTCGCCGCCACGCTCCCATGTCGGTGCATCGCGATCGGATTGGTCGCCATCGAATGATGCGGGACAAAACGCGGTGGCACCTTCCCACGTCCAATCGAATTCCACCGATCCATCGACGTGAAGCACATATACCGTGCCACGATCACGTTCGGCAAAAATGCTCACGCGTCGGCAATCCAGCCGCTTCCAACGCGACCCGTCCCGATATTCCTGAGCAACCGACGCAGCGGCATCAAGGAGTTGCTGATGTTGCCCCGGCGGCAGATCAAGCTTGACGGGGAACCTGGCTAACTTGAACGCATTCTCGACGTGCGTGTCAGTCGCCTGATCAGCGGTAACGTCCTCTTTGTCCATAACGTCGACGAACCTTCATGTGAGATCGCAATCGACGTTGACGTTCTCCCAATTGCGTTGTCATAAACGGAGTTCCAAATAGGCAAACCGATCATTTCAACGTTACTTTGCTCGGACAGAAGGGTCAAGTAGCCCGGCTAACAGGCGATGGAGCTACAGACTCCAGTCGGGCTGATCGGTGACCGAGACAAAAAAACTGTTGTCCGCCTCGATCACAATGTCGTTATCACCAGGCCGCAACTGAATCTCAATTCGTTCACGTCCCGCGTGCCATCCCGTCCAAACCTTTCTGCCGCGACTGTAGACTTGGCGGCCGTTGAACCAAACCGAGAACAAGGTTCCCCCGGTGTTGATGTAGGCCCGACGCGAATCCGGGCTATGGAGGCTTGCCTTGGCGATCAAACCCCAACCAGGGACGCTCCAAAGCCCGGTGGCGAATCCTTGCTCGCGGGCGCGAAAGCTCGCCAGGTTAGAATCCGACAATCGCTCGGCATAGGGTCCCTGAGGCTGTGGCAGTTCGAGCGTTTTCCAGTCCTCGTTTACCTCGAGATCGCGAACCTCATCAGCGTTCAACCAATCCTTCGAGTCCTTGAATCGGTATCGCCATGACTTGACGATTCCAGGAAGCAAAGTGACTCGCAAATGGTTCGGCACCACGACGTTGGCGAAACCAAATTGAGCAAGCAAGGATCGTGTCAATTCTTGATAGCCAGCGAACGTCACCCACACGCCCTCGGGTGCGAGCAAGCTTCGTCCGGAACTCTCGGAAGCCTTATATCGATTTGCGAAATCGACCAAACGCAAATTAAGTTCTTGTGCAAGGCGACGCAAGATTTCGTTGTACTGCGACAATCTGGATCGATCCTCGTGCGCGATCGAGGGTCCCAGGATGGTTGTCTCCAAAATGGGTTCGATGCCTGCGACTTCGAGGCGATCGATCAAGGCTCGAATATCCGTCTCAAAGTTTTGTGGCGTTCTCGCGGGACGTTCCAAAGCGACTTCAGAACCGAACTCAAGCACGGCGTGAGTTGGCCGGACCGATTCAACGCAATCGCGGAAGTGTTGCTCGGTGAACGAAAGCGGAAACGCGACGCCCAAATTAAAGAGCTGGATTTGGTGGTCGATTCCCGCGTCCGTCAAGGCCTGCCGAAACAAGAGCAAATGCGATTCACGGTCGGTCCAGCGGTCACCCAAAAATACGATTCGCGAATCCAGTGGAATCGGTGCGCCGACCGGCAGCTCGTCGACACGTTCCTCGTCCAGAAACTGATTCGGAAAAATTTCCGGAATGAAATCGATTTCGCTGAAATCACCCAGACCGATTCGGGCCGCCTCGAGCGCGTAAAACGGAACCACGACGTCGGCTTGCATCGATCGAGCGACGACAGTTCCCTTGGCCACATGCAACTCCGTCTGATGTCGGTCGACCACATCAACGCTGAATGTGGTTCCCATATCGACTAAGTCGGCCGAAGGAGTCAGAACGCGAAACCCGATTCCTTCGTCGGGCACGTTCAGCGAAACTCGCCCGGACAATAGCTTGATCGCTTTCGCGTCACGTACTTCGATCGTGACCGGACCATGCAACGTCATCGCAGCGTGACACTGCATCAACAACTCGGCTTCACCGGAAGCCAGTTCCAGCACACCGGCACCGATTGGGTCACCTACCGATTTCGGACCACCTTTCCATTGTGCATTGGACTGACCGACAATCGTACCGAGGGCTGGTGAAGTGTCCTGTCGTAACAACGCGAAACTCAGAATAAAAACGACCAAAGCGGCCACGATTCCTGTTCGACTGAACCACCAATGAAGCCGCGATGGATGACCCAACCCTGCGGCGGACGCAAAACTCGGGACGGGCTCTGATTGTGTTATCTGGAGGCTAGAGTGATTGAAGTCCAGCGACTCAACCCAAACATTGCCCACTGCCAATTCACCATGCAAGCTCATCCAATCGAGATAATATTGACGCGCGTCCTCTCGTTCCAACATTCCGGCGAGTAGCGAATGTTGAGATGCCGACAAGTGGTCATCACAGTACAGCGTCAAGAGATCATTTAGCTTCAAACGATCGGCTCGCTTCATCGACTCCTCGGATTCGGGTGCTCCGCTCATGTGATGCCTTTTTTTGCGTCGTTCCACTGCATGCTTGTTTCAATGCACTTAAGCAACTCCGCCCGGATCCGTCCGAGGTGCTTGTAAAGTGCGTTGGATGTCTTCCCAAATTCGGCGGCTAGTTCTTGGACGGTCAGCTCCCGTTCGTCGTACCGACGTCGGATTAGCTTTTGATCTTCTTGAGGAAGTTTTCTTAGGCAGCTTCGGAGTGCCCGAGAGCGTTCCCGGTCAACCGATTCCCTTTCGTCATGCTCTTGGGCCAATTGGTTGATCAGTTCTTCGGACAAAAATGTGAACGAGTGTTTTTTGCGATGAAACATGAGAGCTTCGTTTCGGGCAAACTGCCTCGCCCAAGGCAAGAACGGCCGCTGCGGGTCGTATTGATCAAACTTTTGCCACATCGCTTTGGCCGAATCCTGATAGACGTCCTGGGCGTCAGTCAAATTGCCGACCAACGCGATGATCGAGCGCAGCAGATCGCTCTGATGTTCGATCAGTAGTTCGACGAATCGCGACGGATCGGGAGAAGGCATATCTGGTTAATCGAGTTTCCAAGGACGGTTTGCAGTTTCGCCCCTAGTGCTTCGTCAATATTTAAAATGAGGGTTGGCTTCAAACGTGGCACGGTGGTCCCCACCGTGATTCTCGACGGAGGACCGTCGAGCCACGTTGCTGACGCCCTAAAGTCAAATCTGGTTGAAGCACTAGGATTGTGATGGCCGGGGAGGCGCCCGGACAATTTCGTTGATCCGGCACAGCATGGATCCTACTGCTGTTCTGCAACAAATGGCTCGATCTGCCATAAAGTGCCAGATTTCTGATTTCTTCTGACTTCGCCAAAAGTACAAGCATATTTTCTTTTTTTGACGGCAGGTGAACGAACACGTCGCAGAAAGACTTTAGTGAGTCATTCTGCCGCATTGCGGAATGAACCCAAAACGTAAGCGTCGTTTTTCCTTTCGAGAATCGACTTCACGATTCCCATCATTTTCGCATCTTCGGAGGAATTGGTTATGCCTTTAGTCAATCGAAAGCCCCTCGGTTTTACTTTGGTAGAACTGTTGGTCGTGATCGCCATCATCGGCGTCTTGGTCGGGCTACTCTTGCCCGCCGTGCAAGCAGCCCGAGAGGCGGCACGGCGAATGAGCTGCAGTAATAACGTCAAGCAAATCGGTCTCGGTTTGCACAACTATCATGCTGCCTACAACCAATTGCCAACACAAGGCGGTGGAACCTTAGGAGTCGGGGGAGCTAGAAACGCAACAACGAGAACCGCTGTTTCGAACAACTTCAAGCTTGGTTTTCTGGTGGGCACGCTCCCCTTCGTCGAGCAGCAAGCACTTTGGGAACAAATCTCCAACCCTTTTGTTGGTAGTTCGTCCGTCCAGGCCATGGGCCCTCAGCCTACTCCTAGTTATGCATGGTACACCCCTTGGATCACCGAAGTTCCTGCCTTTCGATGTCCTAGCGATCCCGGCAAGGGTTTGCCGGCGTTCGCGCGTACGAATTATGCTTGTTGCATCGGAGATGGAGTCGACCAAACGGTCTCAGGTCCATGGGATGTTTTCTACGCAGAGAACCAAGGTGAATCAATCGACGCAAGAGCTTCGTTGCGAGGCATGTTCGTTCCCTATCAACCCACGCGTTTTCGTGACGTTCTCGATGGTTTGGCCAACACGGTGATGGGCGGCGAGATCGCGACGGATCTCGGAGACAATGACATCCGAACGTCGATTTTACATGTCGGCAATAACGATACGCTCGAAGAAAACGTCTACGCCTGCAACGCACCTGGATTGAAAGACCCCGCGCGTCCCACGTTCTGGGCACCGGCGGAGATTGCTGCGGGCCGTGTGCATACGACGAAAGGAAACGGTGTGCATGGGCGTGGTTTTCTATGGGCAAGCGCAATGCTCGTTTTCTCCGGGTTTCAAACGATCTTGCCACCCAACCGTGAAAATTGCTTTGACGGCGCCGTAGGATGGGATGGCAATACCCGGGCCAAGGAGGGTGTCGCGTCACTCGCCAGTCGACACCAGGGCGGAGCTCACGTGCTAATGGGTGACGGGGCGGTGAAGTTCATCACCGACTCGATCGAGGCTGGAGGCTCGGTCGCGGCAACGGTGGAAGATGGCGATACGGGAGCTACGGCGCCTGGAAGCATCAGTCCTTTCGGATTGTGGGGAGCTCTAGGTACCCGTGCGAGCAAGGAAACCATCCAAGCGGAATTGTGAGTGCTCGGTCTCGTGTTGAATCCTCTCATGTATCTCGTTACCAAGTGTCAAATACTTTCTGAGTCGAAGCTATGAAACCTTTCTGCCTATTCCTGATGATATTTATCCTTGTCGTTGCGTCGACTGGCTGTGGCAACAGTTCCGAACCGGTTGTATCCGACCAAGCGGGTTTGGAGGCGTTGATTCAGGAGAATGAGAAAGAGGGAGCTAGATTAAGAGAAGCGGGTTTACTCGACGAATGATCGAGTGCTCTCTGTCTTCCTAGCTAATCCGCAGTCGATCCGTGCAATCGGCTTCTGCGGTTGATTGTGCGTGGGATCAGAACTAGCACGATCTTTAACCGCGAATTCATCGGCAACTTGCTTTGCCGGGGTCGTTGCATCAGTCATCCAATAGCTGCTGGCGGCCAAGAATCCAGATGCCAGCTTGATTGGAGGAGTGTCATGGGCGACTGAAAAGCACCACCACGTTTCATGGAAAAACCTGGGTCGGGTGCATGAGGTAAGCAATGAGTTCGGCAACTTGATCGTCTGTTAAATTGTGCAACAGACCGTCCGGCATCGCCGATAACGCGGATTCCTCGATCAACTCGATATCGTCGTCCGCGATGGTAATTGGTTCGGTTGCCGTTCGCAGTACCAATCGGTTTGCGTCGCGGCTGATGACCAAGCCACTCAAGATGCGACCGTCCACCGTCAAGACTTTCGACATTCGGTAGTCTTTGCCGACGACGGCACTGGGGTCGAGAATGTTTTCCAGTAGGTATTCCAGGCTGCCGCGCTGCGCTCCGGTCAGGTCGGGACCGACCCGGTTGCCTTGACCGTAAAGCATATGACACCCCGCACACGTTTTTTCAAACAGGACGCGACCTGACGAAAGGTCCGCCGCAGCCAACGTCTTCTTGTCCAGACGCTTTTTCCAGTCCTCGATGGCAATTCGTCGTTCCTCGCTCGTCTCTCGCAATTGCCCCCAAACTTCACCGAGTCTAGCGGTTAGGTCCGCATCATCGAATGTCAAGATCTGGCGGGCTTGCGATGCCGACAAGTCGCTAGTCGATAGCGAACTTTGCCCCTGATCGATCGCGTCCAACAAAATCATCGCCCATGTTTTTCGGCTCAGCAGTGTCTCGATTGCTTTCTGCCGGTCGTCCGCAAGAAAGTTCCGGTAACGACGAACGATCAGTTTGGCAATTTCCGAGTCTTCCTCGAATGACAACCCACGCAGCGCTATGCCGTTGAGCAATTGGACATTGAGAACTTGTTCGCAAACACGACGGAGATCGTTCGGCTTGGCATCGATCAGAGTCTCTAACGCACTGATCCGTACTTTCATGTCGGCCCGATCGTTAAGAACCAAATCGCGAACAGCATCGAGAGCACGACCATCTCCAAAGAGAATATTCAAATCGCGTAGACGGTCCGAATCGTGAACGCCAGGCAAGCGACAGAACTCATTCCACGCTCGCGGCAAGGCGGCTTTTCGATAACCTTGAAGGCCTTCGTGAATACCGATCAGTGTTTCGGACTGGCTCGCCGGCGGCATTTTGTTAGCGGCTTGCAAGAGTCGTTCGAACGATTCGGAATGCTCGCGATACCTGGAACTGAGACCTCGTGCGATCCAGCGGCTCAGCAGCGGCCACTCGGTCTTCGCTGCGATTTCAACCAATTGATCCGGAGCCCGATCAACCAACGGCATCAGCCCATACCAACAAAGTAAGGCCAGATCTCTTTGATCGCTGAATTCCTGCCGAGACAAGATTTGTTCGGCGAGACTTGAGCGGGCCTCGATCGGCATCCGCTGCAACGTGCTCACGAGGGCACGCACGACCAAGCCTGATGGATCATCGCTCGCCATTTGTAAGAGCAAGCTTGTCGTCGCCGAATCGACAGGATACTCGGCCTGCGGATTCGGCCCCGTCATCCAATCGAGCGGCCAAAAATCAGTAAGTAAACGAATGGCCCAAACACGAACGTGTTCGTCGTCGTGCTCGGCAAGTTGTCTCAAATCCTCGGAGGATATCTTTCCGTCTTGATAGTCACGCCAAAGTTTTGGCAATTCACCTGTTCCGGCCAAACACATGGGCTTTGTAAAAACACGGGTGGATTTCCCAGGATGCGAAATCTTGAAAATACGACCGCTCGTTCGATGCACTCCGGTGTGTTCATGACATTCACCGGTATCGCTCCAATCGATCAGATAGACGTCGCCGTCGGGGCCAACGCTCAGGTCCGTGCCGCGGAAGAACGGATCCCGCGAGATTAAAAAGTCCGGCTCGTGTCGCCCGACGTATCCGCTGGTCGTTCGATCGAGTCGCTCCACATTCACCCGGCTTCCATGCATGTTGATCGTCATCAGTTTGTCTTGATATTGCTTGGGCCAACGATCTCCGTGGTAGATCAGCATTCCGACATGGGCATGTCCGCCTCCGAAATCATTTGCCTTGCCGTCGCGGCTATTCGTCCAATTACCACGGGTGTCGAAGTGATAGTGGTCAGCGATCATATCCATTCGCTCATAGACGAACGGGTTTTCGCTTTCGCCGAATGATTCTTTAAAATGCGAACCCGGCACCATATGCCATAGGTGTCCAATGACTGTATTGATAAAGAACAACTCGCCATTCTTGTCCCAATCATGCCCCCACGGGTTAACCGTGCCGTGGCATAAGACCTCGACGACTTGGCGGGTTGGATGGTATCGCCAGATGCCACCGTCGATCGGAATGCGTTGATCCGCAGGTGTGCCGGGTTGGCCGATTCGGCCTGGGCAAGAATGTCCGCATCGACCGTACAGCCAACCGTCAGGCCCCCAACGAAGCCCATTGGCAAAGTTGTGGCGACTGCTCTCACCAATTTCAAACCCATCGAGCAAAACTTGCGGCGGTCCGTCGGGCACATCGTCGCCATCCGCATCGGGGACGAACAACAGTTGAGGCGGGCACATCAAGTACACGCCGCCGTGGCCGATCTCGACACTGGTCAGCATTTGCACGTCATCAAGGAACACTTTGCGTGTGTCTGCTTTGCCGTCCTTGTCAGAATCTTCAAAGATCAAAACGCGGTCGCGCATCGACAGGTCGAACCTCTGCGTCCGATCGGAGTACGTGTAGTTTTCCGCGATCCAAAGACGCTGCCGCTCGTCCCACGCCATCGCAATGGGGTTTTGGACATCCGGTTCCAAAGCGAAAACGGTCGCGTGAAAGCCTTCAGGCAACTTCATCGAAACGGCAGCGTCCTCGGCCGGCATCGGCAACTGGTCCGCCTCGGAGGGGCTGTTGATCACCGGTGGAAAGTCGGCAGCTCTCGGCGATGACTGTTTTTTCATCACATCGGTAACGACATCTACCGGGTCTTCGGCCAAGGCGGGTTGCATCACCAGGCTGCTCGTCGGTAACACGGCAAACAGCATCAAAACGCATGAACGTTTCAGGAGTCTCGGCCAATCGAGCAAGTAGTACATAAAAATCGGATCGTTCTGTTTGAGCGGAGAGAATCTGGCTTCAGCATAAACTGATGGCGTTGATGAGAAGGCACGCGAGTGAGCAACTTTTCATCGCCTTGTGGATTGAGCTACTATACGACCGCCTGCTTGACGGCATACGGCTTGATATCAAACATCTTGGATAAGTCGGCGTATTGGAGTTTCATCAATGGGTTCCTTCGACAATGGGACCGGAAAGTTCAACAGGCCCCATGGCGAGCGCGATCGCACCTTGCAGACCGGCGTGTTCGCCTAAGAGGGAACGCTCGACACGGACGTTATCGGTGGGCATCATGCCCACGCGTTCGCGAATGACCTGACGGACGGTGTCGGTCAGTAGCGGCCCCATTTCCGCGACACCTCCCCCCAAGACGATCATGTCCGGATGTAAAATCGTGACGACGTTGGCCGCCGCGATGCCGATTGATTTGGCGGCTTCGATGAGGGCTTCCTTTAACGGCGGGTCTTGATCGGCGTGCGCCGTCATTTCTCGAACCGTGACGCGATCGGCATTTCCGTCGATCGATTCATGCAGCGAGGGTGCAAGGCCGCACCGCATCAGTCGAACTCCTTCGGCGGCGATCGCGGTACCACTTGCAATGGCTTCCAAGCAACCTCGGTTTCCGCAACCGCAACGCGGCCCGTCAGGAATGATCGTTTGATGACCGAGTTCACCGGCCGCGCCCAGCGGCCCCAGCCAGAGCTTCCCTTGCAGCGCCAGTCCGCCACCGATTCCGGTACCGATGGAAAAGAACGCCATCGTTAAGCGAGGATGATTGCAGCCATGCCCGAACCGCAACTCGCCGAGCGTCGCCGAGCGGACATCGTTGAGTAGCCGCACGGGAACTTGAAAGTGTTCCTGCAACATCGCCGTGACGGGCACATCACGCCAATGAGTCGGAAAGTTAGGCAAGAACTTGGTGACGCCTTCGTGAACGTCCACCAATCCCGGTGCGCCAACGCCGATGCCGTGCAACTGTTCCGGTGCCTTGCCAGACTGATTCAACAGATCGCCGATGAGCGTGCCGATTCGCTGGACGACATCGATCGCGCCGCGATGGGAATGCGTCGGAATCGCACGAGTCAACATTCGATTGCCGAGACAATCTGCTAAGGCGACCTTGATGGAGGTCCCACCCAGATCGACGCCGGCAAACAACTGATCCGTTTCCTGTTGTTGATTCATTTCCGGTTCACGGACTGCGAAGTTTGCCGCGGGCGGGTGTCGCCGATTGGATCGACCCCATCCGGCTGTGGAATTCATATTGATCGCTAAGGTATAGGGTGCGTTCCCACCACAGCGGCTGTCGGTCGTTGACGTAACCGATGGCAGTGACTTCCAAACCCTGTGAGCGGACCGTCGCCTGCAAGCGCCTTGATTCGGAGGTCGACAGCGACAGCGAACTTGTCTACTCGGCCGATTTCACATCGACGTCGACCCCGGGAGCTGAAACGTCGACGCCCTTTCCATTCTCATAGTTGACGTTGACCCCCGGCGCTTGCACGTCAACGCCTTTACCGGACTCTTGCGTCACTTTGACCCCAGGCGCTTTGACGTCGACTCGCTTGCCCGGTTCTACGTCCACACTCACGTTCGGTGTTTCTACTTTCACACCCTTTCCCGGTTCAATCTTGACACTGCCGCTGCCCCAATCGATGTTGAAACCGTCTCCATTGGCAGGTCCCGGATTCGGGGCGGATTGATCGCAACCTAAAGCCACGACGCACAGTAAAATCAAAGTCAGTGAGAATCGCATTCTTTTGTTCCTGGAGTTCCGTGGACAGTTCATTCCAGGGAGTGTAATCGGCAAAACCGATCCTGCACAGCTTGCCCGGAAAGTCGCTCAATTGGGATCATGGATGTGGCGTTGAGCCTTCAACGAAGCGATTCCTGAGTTTCCAGCCATGTATCCCAAGCCACGCTCTCTAAGTAGGCGGCGTCCTGATCGCTGACCTTGCCGACATAACCGGCCCCCGCGTTGCGACGCATCCATTCGGGCAATCTCGCTTGATAGGCATCCGGCTGAAAAGATTCAAAGGATGCGTCGAGTTGGTCTTCGAGCGACTCCTTCTCGGCTTTGTCCAGGTGCGGCCAAACGTGGAAAGTTCGCGGGATCTGGGCGACGGGAGATTGCTGAACGAAGGCGGCATAGAAACACGCCATGTTTAGAAAATGGCCAAGGTCGCCGGGATGGCTCTTGTCTTTGGCGTGCTGTAGTTTCAAGTCTGGGCGTTCAGACCGCACTTTTGCCCAAGCGGTGGAACAGGGGACGTAAATCTTGATGTTGTTTTCTCGAGCCAGGTTCATCAATCGCTTGCGGCCTTCGGCTTCCCGATCGGTCGTTCCCCATCCCATTTCGTAGAACACCGGCTCGGCACCCGAGGCACGAATCTCGCGGCAATACTGAGTGATCGCGTCGCGGTGGCCTTGGCCGTCCGGATTGCCATCGCCGTCGCCCATGATGAAGCGACAAACGGTCATCAAGACAACGTAATCCAGCGGTTCATCACGGACCTTGTCGAGAAAACTTTGTCCGGGCTTGACGCCGTACTGGTAGTCGCAATCTGGATCCAAATAAACACGTATGTCACTGCCGCTGCGGCCGACTAAGTCCGCCGTGACCGTTTTGCGCTGCATTAAGCCGCCCTTGCCGGAGATGACCTTGGCGATTTCGTTGGGCATGTCGTTCCAGTAGGTCGAACTGCTGCCCGCGAACAGCATTTTCAACGTGGCACGGTGGTCACCACCGTGGAGTTGTTCTTTCACGGCGGGGACCGCCGTGCCACGTTGGCGGAGCACCGTCGCTAGCCGACCGAGCCTTTCCTTAGAAAAGAACTCCTCGCCACCGTGTTTGCCGCCCGCGACTACATCAAGCTCAACCGGCAAACTTAATTTCTCGTAAGCCGCCCGAAGCTCCTCGGATTGCTGCGGTGGCATTTGCGGGTCGGCGTCACCATGGATCAACCACAGTGGCGGATCGGATATGTCGACATGGGCAACCGGGCTGGCCAGCTTCGCCAATTCGGGCACTTCGTCAGGCTGTCCGCCGAGCAACAGTTGAAGCGCCGGAACACGAACACGTAGCCCGTGCTCGGTGGACTGCGACAAGATCGATTGCAGATTCGAGGCACCATAGAACGACACGATCGCTTGAACGTCCGACGATTCGGAAACATGATCACCGATCGAACCTTCTAGTTCTTCAACGCCGCCAGAAACGCCTACTAAGGCAGCCAAGTGGCCGCCTGCCGACGAGCCAGCGATCACAAACCGATTCGGATCCAAGTTCAGTTCCGACGCATGACCGCGCAGGTAACGAATCGCCGCTTTGATGTCGTGGACCTGGGCGGGAAACTTGGCCTCTGTACTGAGTCGATAATCAACACTCGCGATGGCAAACCCACGCTCAAGCCAGTGCAGCACGGGCACATCGCTCTTCGATCCGGCCCGCCAGGCACCTCCATGAACCCAGACGATCGTGGGATTCCCGCCCTCGTGGTGGCGACTTTCAGTCGCCAGTTCCCCGAAACCCGGCGACTGAAAGTCGCCGCCACGGAGCGGAGGATAGAAATCAAGTGATAAGCTCCCGTTTGCTACCTTCGCATACACGTGATTTTCACGCACGGGTTGATCTGCTCCAACGCAGCACGTAACGCTCACGCAAAAAACAAAAATTGCGAATGCCCCAATAACCCGTTGACATGCAGACGTCACTAAAGGACGAAAGAAATATAATCGATTCATGGTTCGTGAACGCTTGTTGAATTATTTGGGAAGGCAACTAAAAGTCGACATTACGGGGGTAGTCATCCGGGTGACTGTCCAACTCAAAGAGCGTGAACTGGAGCGAGTCTAAGCCGGCAGCCAAGGGATTGCCTCGTATGTATTGCTTCATGCGAACAAGCTCATCGAAATTGCGAACGATTCGGTCATAGCTCTCCTTCATCCAGAACGGCGGCTTCAACCCAAATCGCTCATTGATGCGCATCGACGTATAGCCTTTGATCGACTTCAACACCACCTCCAATTCAAATCCGTTGATGGGCCGAACGATGGCATGCACGTGATTTGGCATTACAACAAAGTCACTGATCCACAACCGCTCATCCTGAAAAAATGTCAACGAATCACACACAATCTTTCGTGCCTCGGTATCTCTCAACTGACAACTTCCATGCCCTTGATCGAGATACTTATCAAATCGATCTCCAAGGAATTGATGAAAAATCTTTTGTTCCAAGTCGCTCATTTTTCGCAACTCGGATTTCCAATTCGCATCTTTGGTGCAAATGTCTCTTGCCTTGAGCCAAATGTCGCGATCGTGCACGAACTCCTTCAAGACCGCGACGGGTACGGCGTCTGCTAGACGAAACGTGACAAAGTAGGTGCATTCTGTTTGACGCCAATGTGGTAGGTAACCGTGGTAGTAAGAACGTACGGTTCCGGCCTCATCGAAGCCTCGAAATGGAACACTTGTTAACATTCCAGACATCGCTACCCTCTCCAAGTTTTAATCACCACGCCTTGGCGACGACATTGAGTCGCCGATTCCTAATTATATAATAGGTAGCCCCCGTAGTGGCGACTTTCAGTCGCCATCCTGCACACAAAAATTGGCGACTGAAAGTCGCCACCACGGTTGAGGCTATGCAATCACCTCGTCGACAACCCGGCCGTACACATCGGTCAGACGGAAATCGCGGCCGGCGTAGCGGTAGGTCAAGCGTTCGTGATCCATGCCCAGTAGATGCAGGATCGTGGCGTGCAGATCGTGCATGTGGACCTTGTCTTCGATCGCTAGGTAACCGAAGTCGTCGGTTGATCCGTGGGCGTAACCCGGTTTAACACCGCCACCGGCCATCCAAATCGTGTAGCCGTGTGGATTGTGATCGCGTCCGGGTGCACCGCGATCAATCTGCGCGACCGGTGTGCGTCCGAATTCACCCGCCCAAACGACCAATGTGTCCTCGAGCAATCCGCGACGATCGAGGTCTTCGATGAGCGCAGCGGCGGGCTTGTCCGTTTGCGCGGCACTGTCGGGCAGATCCCGTTCGATGTTGCCGTGATGATCCCAGTGGTATCCGGTCGAAACTTGAACGAACCGCACACCCGCTTCCGCCATGCGCCGGGCCAACAAACATTGCCTGGCAAAACCGTCGGTGGGCTTTTGATCGACGCCATAGTAGTCTTTCGTTTCTTGAGTCTCTTGTTCCAAATCGAATACCTCCGGTGCGATCGATTGCATGCGATACGCCATCTCATAAGATTCGATCACGCCTTCGAGTTGCGGATCGTGACCGACCGCTTGGGTATGCAAACGACTAAGGGCCGTGATCGCGTCGACTTGTTCTTTTTGTCGCACGTCGCTCAAGAGGTCGCTGTTCAAATTCGCGATTCTAGCCCGCTTGCTCGGAGACTTGGCCAGTTGAACCTGCATGGCTTGATGCTTGGCCGGTAAGAACGAACTTCCGTAGAGTCGCACGCCGCCGTGCATCGTCGGCGGGTCCAGAGCGACGAACGCGGGCAGGTCTTGGTTTTCGTTGCCCAGACCGTAACTGACCCACGCCCCGACGCTGGGGCGATCGAACGCGGCTTCGCCGGTGTGCAGTCGCAAGACGGCTTGGCCGTGTGCTTCACCTTCGGTGTGCAGGCTCTTGATGAAACACAATTTGTCGACGACGCGGGCGGTGTGCGGGAACAATTCGGAAACCCACTGGCCGCATTCGCCGTACTGTTTCCAATCCCATTTGACGCCAAAGACTTTGCCCAGGCGATCGGGGCGGATCAAGCCGGGCAAGTCGAACGGCAGGGCGTTGCCGTGTTGCTGATTCAGTAGTGGCTTGCGGTCAAACGAATCCATCTGGCTGACCCCGCCGTGCATGAACAGGAAGATCACCCGTTTGGCCTTGGCGGGAAAATGCGTTTGAGCCGCGAGGGCTTGTTGCGATGTCAGTCCGGCGAGGGCGAGTCCGCCGAATCCGCAAGCGGCCGATCGCAGGGCGTCGCGTCGAGTTGGAATTTGCATGGCACCGTGGTGGCGACTTTCAGTCGCCAGTTTCTAGGGAATTTGCAACGGCGACTGAAAGTCGCCGCCACCTCTTTCGTAATGGCGACTTTCAGTCGCCAGTGTTTTGGGGAATCTGTTACGGCGACTGAAAGTCGCCGCCACGGGGGGGCTTAGTCTAGGAATTGGAATTGGGTGCTGCCGATGATCGCTTGGCAGACTTTCAACATGTCGTGCTTCGTTAATCCGGGATCGCCGTCGGCTTGCGCATTTACGTACTGCTTTAGCAGGAACGATTCTTGCGACGTCGGCTTTCTTGACCCCGCCTTATTCACCAAGCGCGCCTTTAGGGTAGAAACCATCGCGTGAAACGCTACGTTTATCGGTTCACTACAACCAACTCAAACGCAAAGCAGGATCACGCGATGGGTGAAGTACAACGTAACCTGGATTGTTGGACGATGATCATCGCGGGTCCTTCCTGTGGACAGTGAGAATGCAATGATCTGGTCATGGGGTGGACCCGCTTTCGAACGCAAGACCAATTTTTGGAGCAGGCCTCAAAGTGTGCAACTTCAAAAAGCGTGAGCGAGGGATTCAGCGCCAGTAAGGCCTCTGTATGTATCCCTCGCTAACGCTTCGGGTTTCGATGAGGACTCAATCAATACGTCGGTAAGCGAGGGATTATTGATATTGACTCATCCCTCGCTTACGCTGCGGGTTACGATCAACACCTCGCTAGAAACGGAACAGGATATTCCGATGAAACCAAGCAACCAACTCATCGGTCCAGCTATCAATCAAACGACGTTGACCGCATACGATCTTTGCCGTTACGTCGATATCACCACGCAAATTATCGGACTGGAATCCGGATATCGAGTCGGCGTCGATCGACGCCATCACGTCGACCACCATCTTGCCCTCCGCTTGGCGACGCGCGATCCCGCCGACCGCCTGCACCGTCGCACGCATGGTCTCAGTCGGTCGGGAAAGTACGGCGAAACTGATCGGCAACTTTTCGCCAAGTTGATAACGACGCATCACCTCGCCTGATTTAGTTTCTTCGAGTTTCAAATCGAGTTCCCAATCACCATCGGGCGCTATGATCGCGAGCAAGCGATCCCCGCGTCGGACCGGGCGGGATTGCAACTTCTCATCCATCCGCCATCCCACCACAACGCCGTCGATCGGAGCACGAACGATTAGCTCATCTTGCATCATTCGATTGATCTCGATGCGTTGGCCGAGCGTCTCGATCTCGTTGGCTAACGTGCGTTGCTCGATCACGTTTTGTGCTGTTTGAGTGGGATCGTCATTGCTTGCCAATTGCATGGCTCGCAGCGATGCCAGCTTCGCCGTCGCGGTCGTTAATTGGCCGGCCAGTGATTGAGCTTCGCGTTGGACCTCGGCGTTCTCGAGTCTCAACAAAATGTCGTCCGCCGACACGCGTTCGCCATCGCGGACTGCGATCGTTTCCACGATGCCATCGACACGGGCAAACATGGCACGCCGCTCAACGGGCCGGGCGATCCCTGTTGCCACGACGTTGTGGTCGACCCGAATGAACCAAGAAGCCGCAGCCAAGCCAATCAGCACCAAGCTAATCACAGCAACCCAATTCCGAATCACTCGCCGCGATAAACCGGCAAGTGGACGACGCAGCGGCAATGCGAAAACATTGTCGTAACGAGTGGCGTTGGTAATCGCAGTGGCAGCTTCGAGCGTGATCTCGCGCATCGCCGGTGTGATCGATTGACTCGGTTGTCCCGAAAACGTTTCCAAGAACAAAATCGCGATGGGTAACTGTCTTGGCGAGCGATCGAGGTTCGTATCCGAACCTGACTCGTCGTGCCGTTGGTCTTCGTCTTCTGTATGAACGGGAATTACCACGCAAGAAAGCACGCCCGACTCGTCCAAATAACTCTCTAACGGCTCCATGATTTGCGGTGGAAGATCACTCACCGTGATGTCGGATGCATCGTCCTGAAGTTGGCGCGGCAAGATCATCGCTTGATTCATGACCGCGACCTTGTCGGCCAACGCATTCATGGTTTGGATCAATGGTGATCGGCGATCGACCACGGACGAACCACTGATGGCATTGACGACATACTTGCGTCGTCGTCCCATTGAGGTTGGCAACAAGACAACCGCTCGCTCACACGGTAACAGGCGAGGCAATTCCGATGCGATGCGGTACGCCGTCGCGGTGGGATCGAGCGTCTGATGAAAACTACGAAGCGACTGGCGAACCGATGCGAGTCGATCTAATTCGTTGACGGATCGAGATCGGTCGACGCTTTGTATCTCTCTCGATGGGCTTTGCATCTCTTTCGATGGAACGTCGACGCCGGACCGAGTCGTTTGAATTGCCCGGCCGCATGATCCGAGCAACTTCATTTTGGCCATCAATTCGGCAGGTGGCGGCGGATCGCGGAGGATGATCACGGCTGCGACCCGCTGAGGCGAGGGCAACAGCTCGATCGTCAACCCCGTCGCGACCATCTCGGGTTGCCCCGCCATGACAAGTCCACTCACGTCCCGCACCGGAACCTGAGCCGAGAGCACGGATTTGCCAGCCCGGACGAGCAAATCTCGCAATCGATCGCGATCAATCCCCGCCGCCAATGAAGAATCGTTGACCAACATCCGAGAATGGTCCCACTGGTCGTCGTGTACTGCGACCACTCCGGCAGCGAACCAAACCTGAAAATGGCTAGCGAGCTTGTGCAGAAACTCGTCACGATCGCTGGCCTCGGCCGACAATGCAGCAACGAACGCCCCCACATCCGATCCGGATTCGAGCGGATTGAGTTCGGTGACGCGTTCGCGAGCGGAGGGGGTTGCCATAACGCTCCAGGATAACTGCCGCATGGAATCACGCGAGTATTAACTGTCGCATTATAAAAGTGGCATAGGCTTCCAGCGTTTTTATACCCCACATCCTTTTTGACCCCCACGAGCTCGTCTCGTGGGTAAATAAGGTTCGCAAGCTAGACAACGACGCCCTCCCGACCTTCCGATTTTCACTTGTGCTCGCCGCTTCAAGCGGCGAGCACAAGCGAAAATTGGAAGGTCGGGCGAATTGCGGCTCGTGTCTGGCTTGCCAACCTCGGCTTCCTGCCAGACGAGCTGGCAGGGGAGCAATACTCGCCTCCGAAGGGTCAGACCCCTTTTCGGATAGGCTATCGGTGGCGTTAACTTTTACGCGACGTTTTCGAGGAACTGGCGACTGAAAGTTGCCAGCACTTATTCAACGATGCTCCCTTCACATTGGCGTTTTGATGTCCGATCGTCCCTGGTACGAAATCGACTTGCCCGAACAACTCATGTCGCCATCGATTCTGGTGTACCCCGATCGCATTGACGAAAACCTGTGTCGAATGATCGCTTTGGTTGGCAACGTCGATCAATGGCGGCCGCACGTCAAAACGCACAAGCTGCCACAGGTCGTCACGATGAAACGCCGTCTCGGGATCACGCGTTTCAAAGCCGCCACGATCGCCGAAGCTGAAATGACCGCGACCGCCGGCGGCGAAGACGTGTTGCTCGCCTACCCGATTGTGGGGCCGAATATTGAACGTCTTTTGAATCTGATCGATGCCTTCCCCGCGACGAAATTCTCGGCTCTGGTCGATGACCACGAAACGCTGCGGCGGATCGACGAACACGCCCAACGCCGGGGTGTTCGCGTTTCGCTGATGTTGGACTTGGACGTCGGCATGCACCGCACGGGTTTCCCGCTGAGTGCCTCCGGCACGGGTTTCTCATCGAGTGCCTCCGGCACGGATTTCTCATCGAGTGCCTCCGGCACGGGTTCTTCATCGAGTGCCGCCGGCATCGATCGCGCTTTGAGGTTCTACGAGTCGATGATCGATCGACCGGGGATTCACGCCTTGGGTTTGCACGCTTACGACGGGCACATTCACGAGTCGGACCCGAACACATTGCGTTCAACGATTGAGGAAGCGTTCGCTCCGCTGTGGCAACTCCGGGATCGGATCGTTGCGGCCGGGCATCCGTCGCCGAAACTGGTTCTCGCTGGCACCCCCACGTCGCGGCATCTCGCCGAGATCGGCGACGTCGAGGTCGGGGCCGGAACGACCGTGCTGTGGGATGCCGGGCAACCCCGGCTCTCACCTGATCTGGATTTCACGCCCGCCGCCGTCGTCGTCGCTCGGGTTGTCAGCCGCCCCAGTACGTCCGACGCCAACCGAACGGGCAATGGGTTGCTGTGTTTGGACCTCGGGCACAAGGCCGTCGCATCGGAAATGCCCGCCCCCCGGGTTGCTTGGCTGAATCTGCCAGATGCGGTGGAGGTGATGCACAGCGAAGAGCATTTGGTGGTCCAGTCGCCGGCCGCAGGTTCGATTCCCGTCGGTACGCTGCTCTACGGACTGCCCACCCACATATGCCCGACGATGGCATTGCACCAAGACGTCGGCGTTGTTCGGGATCGACGGGTCGTCGAACGCTGGAACGTCGTCGCCCGAGATCGACGAATTCGCTTTTGATGGACTTGAACCCTCGGACCTCGCCGGTCACCATGACGGGGAACCCTTGATCGCTAACCGACTCCGGACATCCCCATGATTCTTGCCGAGAAGACCGCTTCATGCACGTTGGTCGTGTCCAAAGGCCAATCCCGTAATCCGGCCAAACGCGCCCTCGAACAGGCCATCACCGAGGCCGCTGCGTCGATCCCTGAACTCGACGTCTTGGTCGTCCCACACCTTTACGACCTGCCCAAAGACGGCGAATCGATCCGCCGGCTTCGCGAAGTCGAAGGCGACATGATTTTGGCCAGTTGGATTTTCCCGAGGGCGGCCCACTGGGTGTTGGACCGCAATGGCATCGGCGGCCACGTCGGTGATGTCGTCCTTGGTAACGACGATGACCTTCCTGAAGATGATCTTTCAAAAGATGATCTTCCAAACGACGGGGCGGCCGAACTCGGAGATCCCGAGCCGAACGGGGACGCCGTTCAGCGCGTCACCGACCTGAACCCACGACCGGACCGTTCGATTTATTGCATCGACTTGAAGGTGTCCGAAACGACGGCGGACTTCGTCGGTGAGATTCATCGCATCTTGGGGCTCGATTCGGAACCGACCTCCCCGCTGATCGATCATCGCAACGGCAAGGCGTCGCTACCGATCGTCGGCGGCAGGATCGAATCGGTCGACGAAACGACTCAGCGGCGATGGTATCCCGTGATCGACTTCAGTCGTTGCACGAACTGCATGGAGTGCATCGACTTTTGTTTGTTCGGCGTTTACGGCGTCGACGGTACCGAGAACATCCTCGTCGAACAACCGGACAATTGTCGCAAAGGATGCCCGGCCTGCAGCCGCGTGTGCCCCGAAAACGCGATCATATTCCCACAACACAAAGCCCCCGCGATCGCCGGTGCCCAAACCGACGGTGACGAAGGATTCAAGATCGATCTGTCGCAACTTTTCGGTGCACCGGCTGGTAATGACGACCCGATCGCCACCGCCGCTCGTGAACGCGACGAACAACTCTTGTTGGCCGGGCGTGATGCGGTTGGCATCGACGAGAAACTCAAGAAACGGCAAGCCGGGCGATCGGCGGGGCCGAAGGATGCCTTGGATCAACTCGTCGATTCCCTCGATGAAATGGATCTCTAACGTTGAACCCAAACACTACTGATCCGAACACGACCGACCCAAACACTACCGACCCAAACACAACCGACGCTCCCCTGATTCATGGCGTGGCGTTGGACATGGACGGTCTGCTGTTCGATACCGAACGGATTTATTTTCAAGTCGGTGATGTCGTGCTGCAACGACGTGGCAAGCGTTTTTGCAATGCGCTGCAAACCCGCATGATGGGCCGTGTCGGCGTCCACGCCATCGCCGAAATGATCGCATTTCACCAGCTCGGCGACGAACCGGTCGCCCTGTTGGAAGAATCCAACGAAGTCTACGGCGAACTGCTGCTCGAACTGTTGCGTCCGATGCCGGGCTTGGCCGAGTTCGTCGATCGGTTGATCGCCAGTCGCATCAAGTTTGGTTTAGCGACGAGCAGCCAACGAAAGTTCGTCGACATGATCTTGCCGACGACCGATTGGCACACCGAACTCGAGTTCATCCTGACCGGTGACGACGTGACTCACGGAAAACCGCACCCGGAGATGTATCTCAAAGCGGCCGATGAACTTGGAATCGAACCGACCAACATGCTGGTTCTCGAAGACAGCGGCAACGGGGCCGCCGCCGCGATCGCAGCGGGCGCGGTCACCGTTGCGATTCCCAACGAACACACTCGCGATCAGGCTTTCGAAGGCGCCTACCTGATCGCCGATTCGCTGACCGACGAGCGGCTGTGGTCGCTGCTGCCGCCCAGTGCTCGCGATGGACCGTAAAGAACCGTTCGGAAATAACTTCGTGATTTCGTAACCCAACACGTCCGTTTTGAAATTGCGTTTTTTACCGGCGCACCGGACTATCGTAACCCGAAGCGTGAGCGAGGGATAAGTCAGTACCAGTGATCCCTCACTTACCGGCATGTCGAATTAGCATCGCGTGAACAATAAGTGCTGGATTCTTAACGTGGCGTCGACTTTCAGTCGACGTTTCAGGGTTTGGCGACTGAAAGTCGCCACCACTTAATGTTCACGCGATGCTTAGTTCGCATCGTAACCCGAAGCGTCAGCGAGGGATGAGTCAATACCGGTGATCCCTCGCTTACGCTTCGGGTTACGATTAGATCTACACGCCGTTAGGCTGCGGATTACGAAAAGAGCCTATCCGAAAAGGGGTTTGACCCTTTTGAAGGCGAGTCGATTTTAATTGCGTTTTTGGCCTCACCGGAGAGGGTCAGACCCCTTTTCGGATAGGCTCTTATTCTCGAACAGCTCCTAAGTGATTCCACGCGACCGACGGCACGATGACACCCGACAACCAACCCGATGCTCCGCTCGATGATGCCACCCCAACGGTCGCGTCTCAACTTACCGCCGTCGGCCGGTCGGCCGTCGCGGTGATCGGCTTGCGTGGTCCGCGAGCACGTCATTGTCTCGACGCGTGCTTCCATCGGGCACATCCCCGCGAATTCCGGCCCGGCCAAATCCGCTACGGAATTTGGCGGGCGGACGACACGGATGAATCCGACGGCGACGGGCTCGGCGATCTGAACGTCGACCGTAACGATGAAGTGGCCGGCGAATCGATCGTCGTGACACCGATCGGCGAAGACGAGTTTGAAATTCACGCCCACGGCGGAGTCGCCGCGATCGGCAAGATCATGCAATCACTCGTCCGGAACGGCGTCCGTCGGATCGACGCTGATGATTACGAACGCCATCATCACTCCGATCTGCTTACTCGCGAAGCCGAGTCGGTGTTGATCCGCTGTTCGACGACACGGAACGCCGCCATCGCCATGAACCAAGTCCGCTTCGGCTTGGCCGATTGGTTGAGATCGTGGTGGGCCAACCCCGGCGACCTCGGCGAATTGCAAGATCGCACGCGAAGGATCATGCAGTTCGCGGCCGTTGGTGAACATCTGGTCGATCCATACCGGGTCGTTTTGTCCGGACCACCCAACGTCGGTAAGAGCAGTTTGATCAATCGCTTGGTGGGCTACGGTCGCGCGATCACGCACGACGCACCTGGAACGACACGTGACGTGATCGCCTGCGACACCGTCATCGCCGGATTGAACGTCCGTCTGTCCGATACCGCCGGCATTCGAGTTGACGGCGATGCGATCGAGCGTGAAGGCATTCGTCGTGGCGCGATCGCGATAACCCAGGCTGAACTGGTCGTCGCGGTGGTCTCGCCTTCTTGCCTCGATGAGTTGCCGACGATGCGACAACGAATCCTCTCGTTGGCACCGAACGTGCCTGTTCTGGAAGTGCTCAACCAAGCCGATCGATTGGATCTTCCACCGCCCAAAGCAGCCTGTGAACCCAGCGCGGCCAGTGAACCAAAAGCGGCCAGTGAACTCCGAACAGCCAGTGCACGGAGTGCCGCCGAACTCCCTCGACTCCGCACGATCGCGATCGAGATACCCGACGCATCCGCGCACGACGACGGCATCGCCGACCTAACCGACGCGATCATCGGTCGACTTCGACCGGCCGATCCAGAAGAACGTCAAGCGATCCCGATCAATCAACGACAACGCGAGCACCTTCAAGAAGTTCTCCGTTGCGACGATCTCGAATCGGCGTTGGCGTGCTTGAACCGACTCGCCGGAGCGGTTTCGTGACGGGGACGATCTTGCGTCACGCGATCTTGGGCGAGATCACTCGAGACATGACCGACGATTTGGCAAAGATCGCCGTCGGTGCGACGCATCAATCCTACGTCGGCGGTTATTCAAGTGCGCAGCTGGCCGTGCTTAAGGACATCGCGTCCTTGCAAGTCAAAGCGACCCGGACGTTCGGCAAGTCACGATCAGAGGTTTGGTGGGTGACGCGCCGCGGTCTGCAACAATCCACCCTGGCCGCCGTCGCGGACTTCAAAGCGACTTGGTTCGGCGACGAAGTGGTTTTGGACGTTTGTTGCGGATTGGGCAGTGACCTGATCGCACTCGCCAAACGCGGCCCGACGACCGGAGTGGACTTGGACGAAGACGTCCTCGCGTTTGCTGCGGGAAACCTCCGGGGCGGCGGCGCGAGCGCCGAACTTCGTCATGCCGATGTGATGACGACGCCCGTCGATCAACTTGTCGGTGAGGCGCGGTTCGTTCATGTCGATCCCGACCGACGCGTCGACGGCAAACGGCACACGCGATGCGACGACCTGGTGCCCGATTGGGATCGCCTTGACGCAATCCTCCGCCGATGCCGGGGAGGCGTCATCAAGATGGCACCGGCAACGAGTTTGAATCCCGAACAAGCCGACTCGTTTCATCGAATGTGGATCGGGGCCGGCGGCAGCGTTCGAGAACAAACGTTGTTGCAGGGCGATGTGCTCGATCACCCATGGATCCGCCGTTTCAACTTAATCGCCGGAACACGATCCGCTGTTTGCCTTCGAGGTGGCACGACACATGTCTTTGCCGGAGCCGAGCCATCCTCCGAGCCATCCGCCGAGACAACGGCGCCTTCGCGACGACAAGTCGGCGAGTTCTTGATCGATCCCGATGCAGCGATCCGCGCCGCCGGATTGACCGAAGCCTTCGCGGAGCACGTTCACGCGGCACCGGTGGATCAGTTCAACGGATTCTTAACCGCCGACGACGTCGAGCATTTACCATCGGAATGGCCGATGGCGACGACCGCCCGAGTCCTCGAGGTCATCGGATGCGATCAACGCAAACTGCGTCGTTGTTTCCGAGCCCGCAACGCTTATCCGGAAGTCATCAAAGTACGAGGCGCCGACCAAGACCCGGCGGTCCTTCACAAGACCCTGCGAAGCTGCGGCGACCACCCTCTCGGTCTATGGATCGGCCGAAACGGCAAGCAAGTCTTCGCCGCCATCACCGAACGAAGTCGGTGAGAAAAGCGAGTGGCGAGTAGCGAGAGGCGAGAGGCGAGAGGCGAGAGGCGAGTTGATAGCCACTATTCGCCCTAGCGGGCGGTTGATTGCATCGTAACCCGAAGCGTCAGCGAGGGATTGAACGCCATTAAATCCTTTATAGGTATCCCTCGCTCACGCTTTTTGAAGTTGCGCTTTTTTCGTAACCCGCTGCGTAAGCGAGGGATTATTGATATTGACTCATCCCTCGCTCACGCTTCGGGTTACGATGCAAACTAAATCAACAGCCCGCTAGCGCCGTCGGCTCACTTGACGTACCTCAATTCGAATTGGAACAAGCACTAGCTTCTCGCCACTCGCCACTCGCCACTCGCCACTCGCTACTCGCTACTAAATTCTCGCTACTCGCTACTCGCGGAGCGACCATTCATCTTCGACGGCGAGCTGCCGACCGCAGTCGTGGCGCCCAAATTGGCTTTGCGCGGCACGGGCGTCATCCCGCGGCCTGAAACGATCACGGGCGTTCGTAACTGTCCGCTCTTGGCACCGTTGTCGGCCGTTTTGCGGTAGTAGCGGCTCGTGTGTCGGCCGTAGCGGTAGTAGCCGTAGCCCTTGTACCCGTCGCTGCTACCCGACTCGTCGGAGTTGTTCACGACGACGCCGATCAATCGAGCACCGACGGTTCGCAAGATTCCCGCCGCTTCTTTCGTGTTCGGCTTGCTCTTTCGGCGGATCTTCAGTGCCATCACGACCCCGTCAACCATACTCGCCAAGATGCTCGGGTCGGTCACGACGAGCAGTGGCGGAGTGTCCAGGACGATGTAGTCGTATTCCTCACGCAGCAGTTCCAGCAACTCGCTCATTTCAGGCAACGACAATGCTTCGGCCGGGTTGGCCGGAATCGGGCCCGACGGCATTAGTTTCAGCGGTGCCAACGGTGTGTCATGGATCGCCTCGATATGGTCACACTTGCCACTGAGCACATCGATCAGGCCTAACTTCTCGCTACCGTTGAAGTTGTCCGTGATCTGAGGACGTCGCAAGTCACAATCGATCAACAACGTTCGTTTGCCGCTTTGGGCGATACTGCACGCCAAATTGCCAGCGATCGTCGATTTCCCGTCACCCGGTAATGGACTCGTCACCTGGATGATCTTACCGCCCGGAACCCGAGCCAGTTCAAAGAACAACGATGTGCGACACGACCGCACCGATTCGGCCGGCACCGACGACGGTGCGTGGACGACCGCCAAGTGTGGATCAAGCTGCTCGAACGGATTGGGGCTCTCTGGCTTGCCCTTTCGCACCTTGCCTTTGAAGAACGGCACGTGGGTCAAAATCGGAGCCCCCACGGCGGTCGCGATCTCCTCGGGGTCCCGGAACGTGTTGGCGTTCTTCTCGAGCAACAACGCCAAACCGCAGCCCAGCGCCAGCCCTAAAAACGTTCCGATGCCGAGCATCTTGACCATGTTCGGACCGACTCGATAAGCCGACGACGGCGCGGTCAGTTCGGAAACCCGCACGCCGCCTTCTTCATCGGTTAATTCGACACGGGCCATCTGTTCTTCGAGTTGGTTGATCAGCTCGCGATTGCGTTCGATCTCGCGCAAAATCGCGGAGTTTTCTTGTTCGAACTTGGCCAGTTTGATGGCTTCGCCTTTCTCGACGGCGATCTGTTCTTCCAAGTCCGTGATCTGCTGTTTCAGCAAATTCACCTCGGCATTGGACGCCGTCAGGATCACCGAGACCGCTTCGGCGGCCCGTTTGGCCGGGTCGACGCCATCGACCTTGTTCTCTTCCATCAGCTCGACGATCCGTTCGGTCTGCTCGGTGACCAACCGTTTGAGTTCCGATTTCATCATCGTCAACTCGGCATCGAGTTGCTTGACCGTCGGGTGCGAGTCGCCGAATTCCGCCGCGTACTTGTTCCGTTCGATCATCAACGGCACGAGTTGTTGATCCAGCTCGATCTGGGCAAGCCGCATGTCGCCCTCACGCATGTTCTGCGTCAACGGAGCCGAGCTGGAGATGTCAAACTGTTTTCCCGTCAACTGGCCGATGATCGACAGACCGATCTCGGGGTCTTTGGCTTCCTTGCTGATCGTCGTCATCGCGGCCAATTCGGTGGCCTTCTGCCGCATCAACTCGTACAATTCGCTGCGTCTTTCGGTCAGGAACAGCTGGCGTTCGCGGTGCGGATTGACCGCTTCGCCCTTCTCGTTCCAAACCAGCGGCGCGGTCGTGCGGAAGTCCCGGTAGCGCTGTTCCAGCTCGGTCATCTTGGGCTGCAATTGATCGGTCGCGACCGAGATCAGCCGCATCAATTCGCTGCGGGAACTCTTGTGCTTTTCAGCGAACAACTGCTGGATCGCCGCGCTGTACGCTTTCACGGCGGCTTCGCACAACTCCGGATCGGTGTGCTCGAACGACATCGAGGCGACCAGCGACGAGCCCGATCGAACATCCTGTAAATCCGTGTTGAACTTCAACGACTTCGACGCCGTCCCGCCGAACACGCCCGGCTGATTCTCAAACTGTCCCCGAAAGACTTCGAAGGCCGCGTGTTGAAAGGCGTTTCGGGTGACCGAGTCGCTGAATAATTGCGACCGCAGGATATCGATCGAAGGCACGCCCCCCATCACATCACCGGTCATCGAATCCAGGACCACCGGTCGGTCCGATTCGAACATCAAACGGGTCGACGCTTGGAAGGTTTCGGGTGTTTTGATGTAAAACAGGAACCCGAACAGCAGCCCCAGGATGCCCGGAACGATCACCGCCCATCGATATCGCCAGATCGCCGCGACCAAATCGGCCGAATCGCCGCCGGCCGCGGCGGCAGAGTCACCCTGCCAACCAGGATTTTGAGCGGGATAGGCCCCCATGACCACGGGACGTTCGAAATCGGAATCCGGATTGGCTTGCATGCGATAGTTGTGGGGGAGGAGAGGTTAACGGGTCGGAAGGTGACGGGTTAACGGGGGAAGAGGTGGACAGGAGAGCAGGAGAAAAGGAAAACAGGTCGACAGGAAAACAGGAGGACAGGAAAACAGGAGGACAGGAAAACAGGAGGACAGGAGGACAGGGAAGACGATGTGATTGGGGCGGCGGGGTTGGGCGAAGTGGGTTGGCAACCGAATGAATCTTGGGGAAAAAACGAACCTAAGAGCCCATCCGAAAAGGGGTCTGACCCTCTCCGGCGATGCCAAACATGCAACCAAAATCGACTCGCCTCCAAAGGGTCAGACCCCTTTTCGGATAGGCTCTCAATCCAAATCTTAAGCCCTCGCTTGGGAAAACGGACACCGTCCAGGTCAGTCGATTCCGGACTTCGTCCAGCCCAGGATTCTCCGGGATCAAGGGTTGGACGCTCAAGTGTACGAATTTGATCCCGGCCGGGCTAGGAAAAGACAGCCAAGAAACCCAAATTCGATCGCCACCGCCCCGATAACCCGTCCAAAGCGACGGGAGAAGCGACGGAAGTAGCGAGTTGCGAGAAGCGAGAAGCGAGTTCCGAAAGAAAGTAGGCTGGGTGGCAGCGATAGCGGAGACCCGGCAGGCTGCTTGGCTGCGATCCAATCCCCAACCGCATTCAACGCGCTCGAATGGCCAAGCGGCAACCCGAGGGAAGAAGCGAGTGGCGAGAAGCGAGTTCCGAAAGAAAGTAGGCTGGGTCGCAGCGATAGCGGAGACCCGGCAGGCTGCTTGACTGCGACCCAATCCCCAACCGCATTCAACGCGCTCGAATGGCCAAGCGGCAACCCGAGGGTAGAAGCGAGATGCGAGTTCCGAAAGAAAGTAGGCTGGGTCGCAGCGATAGCGGAGACCCGGCAGTCTGCTTGGCTGCGATCCATTCCCCAATCGCATTCAACGCGCTCGAATGGCCAAGCGGCAACCCGAGGGTAGAAGCGAGATGCGAGTTCCGAAAGAAAGTAGGCTGGGTCGCAGCGATAGCGGAGACCCGGCAGGCTGCTTGACTGCGATCCAATCCCCAACCGCATTCAACGCGCTCGAATGGCCAAGCGGCAACCCGAGGGTAGAAGCGAGTAGCGAGTTTCGAAAGAAAGTAGGCTGGGTCGCAGCGATAGCGGAGACCCGGCAGGCTGCTTGGCTGCGATCCAATCCCCAACCGCATTCAACACGCTCGAATGGCCAAGCGGCAACCCGAGGGTAGAAGCGAGTGGCGAGTAGCGAGTTCCGAAAGATAGTAGGCTGGGTCGCAGCGGTAGCGGAGACCCGGCAGGCTGCTTGGCTGCGATCCAATCCCCAACCGCCACGAGCCAACCACGTCAACCGTCGGGAACGCGAATCCACACTCATCGAACACTCATCAAGACACGGATGATGGAAGTCGTTCTTTGTTGGCCGTCACCTCGCCCCCGAGGCAGTTCGGGGAGAGGTCGAGCACGACGTTCAGGAGTAGCTCGGGTGAGGGGGCGTCGGCGTTGGATGCTTCCATCCCGACTAATTGAAAACAATCAAAAGCGAAAAGTAGTTCCGCTCGGCCCTTACCTATTCCTTGTTCCCACCGAGCGTTCATGAGCTGGTCCAGGAGACTTCCAAAAATATCAACATGGGAATATCCAAGAATGGACAGCCCAGCGTTAACAACCAGCGTCAAGACAGAACACACGGCTAATCGAGTTTGAATCGCCGCGAAGTGCCCATGCCTACGCCTTAAAGCCTCGCCATCCCTTTATAGCCAACATCAGCATCCAACCGCCACGACCTGTTGCCGACGACGACGAAAAGCAACCATAGCCAGTGACCCGATTCCCAGAAGGGCGATTGAAGAGGGTTCAGGAACTGCAGTGACTGATCCGTTGACAACCAAATCGTTTCCCGAGAGGTTTCGCAGAAAAGTGACTCCAGAGCCGGAAGTCGTGTCGAACCCATATAGCCTAAATGCCACCGTCCCGGTTAGTTGTTGAAATCCAGCCATGTTAAGGTTGATAGGTCCGCCGAAACCACTGCCATCAGTATCAAAACCACCGGTAGCACCTGCAATTCCAGTTCGCGACGCGAGTACGCTTGAATCAATAAAGCCACCCACGCTTGACAACAGTGCGACCGAGTTGGCTCCATCGCCAGAACTTTGGCCGTTCATTTCAATCGAGTTCAGATTCAGGTAATAACCCGGGTCAACGGTCAATGAAAACTGGAAATAATGGTTATTGGCGATTGCACCAGCAAGTGTGGCCTGCTGATCGACTCCCGGCACTTTGAAACCGTATTGGTTGCTGGATGTTGAGGAAGTGACTCCGTCCCCCAGCGTCAGTGCTGCTGTCACCCTCGAGTCTCCAGATATGGCGGAGAACGAAAAAGGAGCCGTTGCATTGGTTCCTGCACCATCGACGTCCAATTCAACACCAACGACATCCCATCCAGCCACCACCGCACCCCAGCTCGTTCCCGCCGAGAGCACAAACAGTAATCCAAGAAATGAAACAAATGCTTTAGCAAACATCAAATCGCTCGTAGCTTCTTGAACCGTATCAGTGTGAATGCGTCCGTTGCAGTTGCCCCACTTTAACCGATCACGCACCCAGAAAATGCCTAAAGCACGCAGATTCACGCAACCTTCACGACTTTTTCGATAGCGGCAAGTCAATTGCCGTTAGCACGCCCACAAAGGAGAATCCCTGCCTAGGAAACACAAAAAACCACCGAATACCCGATCCTCCACTCAGCCAATCACCCAGCACGACACCCGGAACCCTCCCCATTAGTGTTCGATTAGCGCAGATTAGCGTTCCCAAAATCCCATCAGCCACCGATCATACCGATTTCCACGGATCCAGAACCTGAAACCACCATCAGTGAAAATACGCATTGATCGGCCGCCCAAAAGAATCATCAACCGGCCCCGTGTAACCTGCGACCTGTTTTCCTGTTTCCTGTCCCCTGCGACCTGCGACCTGCTATCCGTGACCTGCTATCTCGACGCGAGTTGCCTCTGCAACCGATCGAGTTCGGCACGTAACGCATCCAGCGGCTGGGATCGTAGTTCAGCCAAAGGAGACTCAGCGATCCCGAGGAGTCGTTGAAGCAACTGAGTCTGACCAGCCAGCAGTCCTTGCTCGATTCCCTGTTCGATTCCCTGTTCAATCCCCTTTTCAATCCCCTGTTCGATCCCCTGTTCAATTCCCTTTTCGATGGCGCGACGTTCAATGGATGTGACGTAAGGCATTTCGTACTCCTGCTCGATTTTGCGTAATTCGCTGTCAAAGAAAAGCGAGGTGGGACTTGGTAAATCCATCAGCCAGTCTACCATACGGAACAGCTCCCGCACATCATCTGCTGAAATCCCCCGCTGATAGAGTGGCCTGAGCAGCCGCAGCTTCCACTGACAACGCTGGTCAACATCGCCAGCAGTTTGCTTGGCCATCAGATGAGCCATGATGACGGTCGCAAACGGGTTGTCCGATTGTTCCAAAGCGGCGAATCGGTCGGCAAAGTCCAGTAGCTTTACCACCGGAAACTCGAAATTCAGTCGACACCCGAGCAAATCCTGTTCAAACCGTTGCGGTCGCCACGCGAGATCATCGTCGCCCAGTACCGCCAAACTGACGATGGGACGATTGTACTTGTCACGGATTCGGTAAAAATAGACGAACATGCGTTCGGCAAAATCGAGGCTACGCTGACTTTGGACTTCCAAATGGATCAGCAGCCACTCGATATCGCCGGTTAGCAAACGCACTTCGACGAGCTTGTCGACCGTTCGCGGCCCAGTTTCGCTTAAGGGTGCGATTTGTTGCAGTTCTTTGTCGAGCATGGTCGGCGGCACCGACCAATCGATTACTGAATGCAGATTCGGAAAACACAGCTTCATGAACGCTTCGAAGTAGCGATCAAGCGCGTCTTTCCAAGGACTGTCGTACTCCGTCATTCCGTCGATCTCCCATGGCAGTCGCAATTCCAGTTTCATTCGTTCAAGCGCGAACGTCGTCGAATCAAACCAGGAACAACCCGTTGTACCGTCTTGTTATTCATTCAACCAGCGATCAGGCGCATTTTCTCAACGACGAACTCAACACCCCGCGCAACCACGAACCCACACCTGAACGCACAGGAACACTAATTTTCACCAATCGAACGCTAATTTTAAAACGGAAGACCGGAGACGAACCCTCCTGATTAGTGTTCGATTAGCGCAGATTAGCGTTCCCAAAATCCCATCAGCCACCGATCACACCGATTTCCACGGATCCGAACCTGAAACCACCATCAGTGAAAATAAGTATTGATCGGCCGCCCAAAAGGATCATGAACCACGAAATACACGAACGACACGAAAAGAAGAATCCAGTCACCGGATTGAGCGCCGGCTGCTCTTTCGTGTGTTTCGTATATTTCGTGGTTGAAATGCAGCACCCACGCTGATCATCAACCACGAAATACACGAAAGACACGAAATGAAGAATCCAGTCCCCGTGGAATGATCGTCGGCTGCTCTTTCGTGTGTTTCGTGTATTTCGTGGTTCAAGTCGAACACCCGATCGCATCAGACACCACGGTTGCCACGTATGCCAGTAAACTGAGACGTTTTTTTCTCTCTCAGGATGTGATGACCACTGATGGCTGAATTGCGATTCAAAGCGGAAAGCTACCAAATTATGGGAGCAATGTTCGAGGTTTACCAGGAAATGGGTTGTGGTTTCTTGGAGCCGGTATACCAGGAATGCGTTGAACTGGAGCTCGCTGACCAAGGCATCCCATTTGTCGCCCAAGTCCAGTTGGAACTGTCGTACAAACATCACGCTCTGAAATCAAAATACATTCCCGACGCGATCTGTTTCGGAAAAATTGTCTTGGAACTCAAAGCCGCCAAAGAGATCACCGACGAACATCGTGCTCAAGTCCACAACTATCTCAAAGCGACCGGCTATCGTCTTGGAATCATCGTCAACTTTGGCCACTACCCAAAACTTCAGTACGAACGAATCGTTCGCTGATGCAAAGGACCAGCGACACCACCCACACTGATCATCAACCACGAAATACGCGAACGACACGAAAATGAAGAATCCAGTCCCCGTGGAATGATCGTCGGCTGCTCTTTCGTGTGTTTCGTGTATTTCGTGGTTCAAAAAAGCACCCAGACCGAGCATCAACCACGAAATACACGAACGACACGAAATGAGAACCACCACTCTCGCTCGTCAATCAATTCTCATCAATGTCGGCCGAATGTTGAACTCAGCGCATCGAGAAAAGCAGGAACACTAATGGTCACTAATCGAACACTAATCCGATCACTCAACACAACCCACCGAACCTCCCGATTATTGTTCGATTAGCGTTCCCCACCCATGATACGACTCCTGTTCTCCTGTTCTCCTGTCCTCCTGTCACCTCCGACCTTTTTTCCTCTCCGCGCCCATCAGTGTTCGATCAGCACAGGTGAGTGTTCCGCGATTCGCCACCGACCGCGCATAAAAAAAGCCGACAAACTGGTCGGCTTGAATCTTCTTCATGAACGGTTCTATCTGTCCCGGTTTCGAACACCGGAGTGCTTCCAACCTTGGTTCTAGGTTGTCTCGGCAGGAACCCGTTTGCGGAGTCGCTCAGGAAAATCCGGACGGTGTCGATCGATCAGGCAATTGCCAAGTACCAAGACGTCCATGTCGGTTCTCAGGAAGCAAGAGATTGCCTCGGCCGGCGTACGGACGACAGGCTCGTTCTCATTGAGTGAGGTATTGAGCACAATGGGGACGCCGGTCTTCTCGTAAAACTTACTGATCAACGCGTGATAAAGCGGATTCGTCTTTTTCGAGACCGTTTGCAGTCGCCCGCTGCCGTCGACATGGGTCACCGCCGGAATCAGCGAGTGCTTCTCTTTGCGAATCGGAAACACCTTCTCCATATAGGGAGTGGCTTCATCAATCTCGAACCATTCACTGACGTGTTCTTCCAAGATACTCGGTGCAAACGGACGGAACTTCTCGCGAAACTTGATCCTCAAGTTGATGATGTCGCGCATATCGGTACGGCGTGGATCGGCGATCAACGATCGGTTCCCTAATGCACGGGCACCGAACTCCATCCGACCTTGGAACCATCCAACGACCTTTCCATCGAGCATCAAGTCGGTCGTGTTGTCGACCAAGGTTTCTTGATCCAGTGAATCAAAGGGCAACCCAGCGTCTTCGACGGCACGGAAGCATTCGGCATCGGTGCTCTCACAGCCCCAATATGCGTGATCCTGGACAAAGTTACGAGGCTTTCCGAGTACTCGATTCCACACATAAAAAGCAGCACCGAACGAAGTTCCGTTATCGGCGGCACCAGCGGGAATGTAAACATTCTTGAAGGGCGTTTGTGCCGTGATCTTGCCATTGGCGACCGAGTTCATCGCGACGCCACCGGTCATGCACAGATTGTCGGTCTTCGTTTTATCGTACAAACGATTGAGCATGTGCAAAATAATTTCTTCGGTGACGACTTGCAAACTCTTGGCGATGTTGTCATGTCGCGACGTCATCGGTTCATCCTTCGACCGCATCGGCCCAAGTTCCTCAATCAACCGTTGGCTATGAAAAGGCTCGACGACGGGAGCCCCATCATTCCACTTCATCTTCACGCCGGTTTTGTGGTGCGTGAAGTAATCTAAATTCAATTCAAACGTGTCGTCTTTGGGTCGGATCATCTTGCGAATTTGATCGGCAAACTCCGGCTCCCCGTAAGGAGCCAACCCCATCACCTTGTACTCATCCCCATAATAGGGAAACCCGAGATACATCGTGATCGTGCTGTAAAGAAATCCGATCGAATGCGGAAAATAGACGCGATCAAACTCGTTCCAGGACGTACCGTGGGCGAATGCCGTCATCGTGCTGGTGAAATCACCCATTCCATCGACCGATAAGACGGCAGCATCGTCATAGGGCGAGAGCAGGAACCCGGCCGCCACGTGCGTTTGGTGATGTTCGATCCGGTGAAACTCAGCACGAATTCGGCGGCGATCGACACCCAAACCTTGGGCCAACTGATCTTCAAGCCCCAGCGTTTTACCTTGTCGCCTAAGCCGATCCAAAATCGCCCGCGCACTAGGCCGATGCGAGGCAACAAAAGCCAGCCGCTTGCCCAGGTTAGCACGCGGATCAAATGAGATCGCCACATGATCGACATCTTCAATGCCGATGCCGGCAACGTCGAGGCAATACTGAATCGATTGGGCAGGAAACCCGGCCCAATGTTTGATCCTGTTAAACCGTTCTTCCTCCACGGCAGCGACGAGTTTGCCGTCGGCCACCAACGACGCCGAGGCGTCACCGTGGTACGCGTTGATTCCTAGAATATTCATATCTGTTACTTTTGTAGATTGCCATTATCGACTTGATCGAATCCGTACTGCTGATCGAGTCGTGTGGAACGCTCCCCCAACTCTGGACATATCCGACATAGGCCAAGCGGCAGGTCATCCTCCAGGTGGATAGGATGGCCTGAAGGGTCACTAAATTTAGGACGTTGAAAGCGTGGCGGCCCGATTCCGAATCAACTGGGAGTAATGTTGATGCATATCAGCACCTATTTGATCCCAGCCAAAATTGGTCGTGACATATTCACGCGCTCGGGCTCCCATTCGTCTTAATGTGGCATCGTCGCAGTTTATTGCCTCTCGAAGCGCACTCGCTATTTGCGCGGGCACTGCATCCACCCACCACCCAAAACCTTCGTCCTTGATTACCTGCCACGGAGTTCCGGTAGTCGTAACCACCGGAAGTCCGCTCGCCATCGCCTCTGCGATCGCGATGCCAAAATTCTCAGAGTAGCTAGGACAAACAAAAAGATCTGCCTCGGTCATCGCCTTCCATTTCTGCGTGTCATCTACCGCGTCTTCAATCGTTATCTGGTGCTGAAGTCCCCGCTTCTCAATGAGGACTTTTAATTCATGGCGATGGCCCGCTTCGTCAGGACCTATCATCCGCAGCCTCCAGTTTTCTGGGCGAATTAACGACCATGCTTCGATTAACATTGGAAGTCCCTTAACCGGGTAGAGTCGGCCAAGAAACAGTGCAGTTCTAGTTTCCTCAGTCCGCTTACGTTGCCCAGAAGTTGTAACGATTGACGAGATTCCAGAAGTAGGAAACTGGAGTCCATTGGGAAGAACCCATGCATCTGAAAGCCCAAGTTTAGCAATCGACTTGGCCTCCAAACTTCCAGTCACATGAATGGCATCCGCAGAACGCAGATCGGCACGTTGGTAAGCGTGCCAAGCAATCCATTTCTTCACGCGTTTGTGTCGCCGCGCCCATGGCTCCAGCATTCCGCGAACGCTAACCACTCGTGGGATTGCATGACGCCTGCAAAACTTAGCGATTGCGTGGTTGTGTGGCAGCCATAAGCCACTGTCGTGGATAATGTCCACATCGCCGAATTCTAGGATTGCTCTATCAAAGCGATTGCCGAGCCTGTGGACAGAATCTTTTTCACGAAGAAAGCGATTACTCAAAGCGCTGCCGTCAGGTGCCCAAGTGCCAACATGATTGCCCTGATGAATCAAGGCGTCTGCCAAACCGCTAACACTTCGAGCAGGCCCGCCATAGCCAGCGTCGAAACTCGCGCTGCAAAGCAAAAGTCTCAATCTGCGACTCGCCTCAGTTGATCAGTACTAACCGGCCTTAGACGCTCCAGACTCCGCACGCCGGCTGTTGGAAACAGAGGCGATCTAGACACCCAAAGAAAATACATGCCACAAATCACGAGGGAAGACTTCGTTAGGTGATTGAAGATCGTCAGGAACTCCGTCTCCATCTTAATCGCCTGCAGAAAGACAACTGGAATTGAAAACAGGAAGAAACTGTTCTTGAAACTAGCTTGACACAAAAAGCGATAGATCAAGTTCAAGCCCGATCCGAAAAGGAACATCACAACAAGAGCACCAGCAACGCCAAAATTTGCATAGCCTTCTCCAAGGGGCCCCAACCCCATGGATGTTCCGCGACTTAAGGCCAGGCCGGTATACTTATTGACATTATCTCTACCAGATGCCGTCGCTTTCCGCGGATTCAGCACGCGCGGTAAGACAGATGCTAACGCAGCATCGAAAAGCGTCTCTCCGTTGGCAAATGCAACTTTGCTCGGAACGGTATCCATGACTTTTGACACAAGCCAACCTTGGTTAAGCCGAATCACCATTGATTCCTGCCAGTCTCTACCGAATGCATCCTCTTGACTTGTGATCACGCCCACCGTTGTTACAAACAGCGATGACTGAGCGCCCGATTGGATCTCGGACCGATACTGACTCTTAACCAGCTGAATAATCGACACCGCAGCGAACAACACTGCGAGGTACCCGAGTTTCTGTTGAAGACTTCTCGGTTTCTGTAGAAAGATATATGACGTTGCCATCGAAAACCAGAGCAAAATCTCGTGAAACATTCCATATCGAGATGCAGTCACATAAAGCGCGGAGCACGCGAACGCGATCACAGGCCATCGGTACCGATAGTCACTGAAATACAAATAAATCGCGCCGACGTAACGAAATTGAGACAGTAGATAAAACAGAAACCCCAATTGGCCCGGTGCATATCGACTAGCAAATGACGCTGTGATACCCAAGGCGACAAGAATCAAACCTGGACGCGAGTTGTTATGGTGAGCGAACTTCATATTAGGGTATGCAAGCCCAATTCGATACTTCCATTCGGTTCCAAGGATAAATAAACACACCGCTGGAATCGCTAGTGCGAAATAGACATCCTCGGGTACGTACATTCGATAACGATAGTGCTCGTTGAAGGCCACATACATTAGTAGTGGGGCGACTATCAATTGAATAACGGCAATCAAACTAGCCATCTCAAGAATTGCTGGCCGATGATCCATCTCATGAGCATATCTTGCAACAGCGTAGAAGAACACAACGACTGCGAGAATGGCATTCGGTAACAACTGCACACTGCCGGCCGCCGCACAGATAACAAGCAAAAAGGGGTTCGCATGCATGTCTACTCAGATGTCCTTCAGCAATGTTGAGATGTCGTCAACTATTCGCTCAAACGACCAGTCCTGAATGAATTGTTGGCATTGCCTTCCCATCAACAGTAGGTCATGACGTGACGGTAAATCTACCAGCAAATCACTGAGTTGACCGAAATTCCCTGGTTGAAATTGAAATCCATTCTCCGGCGTGATCAGATCGCGCGCCGCGCCAACGCGGTCACTGGCGATCACGCAACGGCCAGACGCCATCGATTCGTTGAGGCACAAACCCCATGTTTCGTTGTAAAGTGAGGGCAAGCAGGTCACATCGCCGATTCGATAAACAACGGGAACCTGGGATTGGTTTTGAAATGGTAGACAAACGATGCTTGAAGCGTTCCCAACCAATTTTGACAACTCCGAGTCAAGTGGTCCATTTCCGACCATCAAAAGTCGCAACTCCTCGCGTTGCTCAGCCGCCTGTAGAAAGGTTTGGACCAGTTGCAGCGGAGCTTTCTTGGTCTCTATCTTCCCAATGAACGAGACGACGACTTGATCATCGGAAAACCCAAGTTCATGTCTCAGTTCACACGCATCATCATCATGTGCCAACTCAGAGAAACGATCATTGTCGATTGCGTGCGGAACAAGTGAGATATTATCTCTGCTAAACCCGTGAGTAATGAAGTAATCCCGATTATTCTGACCAACTGCAAGTGCCTTGTCGACATTGGCGTAGATCCTCCTCAACAGCGCCGAACGAATGAAACTTGTCAAGCTACTTCGTTTGTCCAACAGCGTTGAGTCACCGCGAAACCAGACAGGTAGTTTGCCACTGAATCGTCGCATGCAGCGAACGTGACTACGAAAATTCCATCCAATCACAAGCACACAGTCCGGATTCCAGGCCATTAGTTTGGGAATCAAGTCGGGCGAATCCATGTTCCAAAAAGACCGCCGCTCAATTCGCTTCGACGGTGGGCAAACGGTGTACTCGTAACCCTCAGTCAGCGGAATGTCCCACTTCACAATGCGGCCAAAACCGGGATCGTGCATTGATTTGTCGCCTCCGTGCCAGGTATAGAAGGCATGCAAGTCCACTTGTGGATGCTGCGCCAACATCCGAAACCAAGGTGCATTGTACTGGATCGGATGCGTCGAAACGATGGCAAGACGCTTTTTCATCGCGAGGCGTCCACGACGTCATCGAATACGCGTGTCAAGCGATGTGTCATGGATTCGGCCGTGTAAGGCGAAAAAGCTACCCAATCAGTTTTCGGCATCTGCTTGTATTGCTGAGCCGAGAACCAATCGCGTTGAATCCGTCCCGCTACAGTTTCAACAGAATCTTCCGAATCAAAGGTCACTGCTACGCCCGCTTTCGTTTCGGACATGATTCGGTTGACGGAGCTGTTCTGATGAAAGACAGTCAGGCAAGGGCGTGCGGCAGAAATGTAGGGATATAGCTTGGACGCAGTGTAACGAGGGTCGTCAGAGCCGGGAACAATCAAGGCACTGGCTTGTTGCAGGCATCGCAAAACCTGGAAGTAGGGCACGCGATCGGGAACTTCGGTTACATATTCCGTAATTCCCAATTCTCGAGCGATCGGCAACACCCAGTGCTTGGCTTGGTCTTTGGTGGCATAGTCGGTGCCTAAGAAATGCATGCGAACGTTTTCGAGTAATTGGCCTGACTGCAGAGCATTGCGAAACGCCAGCAGCATGGCAGTCAATGAGAATTGCATGTCGGGACCGCAACGACCGATGTACACCCAATGGTTCAGCCCATCGTTTGGATCAAACTTGTCCTGGACGACATTCTCTTCGGCGACCAACTCGTAGTCCCTTGGTGTGGCCGCGAACGGCAAAGTCGTGAACTTGTCTGGGGACAGGTCGGGATAGCGTGCGATCAAATTGCTGATGTAGTGTTCCGACACGACCGTCGTATGAGCGGCGCCACGTATGGTCGCTGGCTCAGTTCTTGCCGCAAACCATTGCGTGATTCCGTGTTTGATCTTGCCACCAGGTGGACTTTGTCCGGTGCGTTGGTAATGGTCATTGACCCATGGATCCTGTATGTCTAGCACGTACGGCACGCCCAATCGCTGTTGCCAACGCAGCCCTAACGGCATCACACCGAATTCAGTGGTTGAGAAATATACCAACTCACATGGGTCTCTCTCCAGGATTCGATCGCCGGCACGCGCAAGATGCCCGCGGCACCGCAGCGTTAAACTGCCAATGCCAAATTTTCTTGTTAGCTCAAGCGGGATAGCATCAGTTCCCACGCGGCTCACGTCGCAAGAGATCGATTTCTCTAGCAACGGATCCAAACCAGTCCCGATAAATTGTGGTTTGACAAACAAAACAGTAGCACGCCATCCAAAACGTGATAAATACGGCAGAGCCATGCGGACGCGTTGGTGGTCGGCCGCATTGATCGGAGGAAACCGGGGACTGACGATCAGAACGTGCCTCAACCGGCGGACTCCAACGCGGAAGTGAAGGCTTTGACCAATTTTGCGGAAGTCCGTTCCCAATTGAATTCAGTCTCCGCGATCGATAATGCGGCTCTCGCCGCATTCGTACGAACGTCCGCATCGGACCAGCGGTCGATGGCTGCTGCTAACGCCTTGGCATCGCCCGGTTCATACAACTGCACGCCATCGGGACAACAGCGTTGAACTTCACGTTGGCCCGACGTATTGCTTGCGACCAATGGGACGCCGGCTTGAAGGTACTGCAGAACCTTGTTGGTGATAGTTAGGTCCCGGCTAGGACAATAGGCTGTCTCGCCCGCAAATCCAATGTCATGCTCCGCAATTCGCGATATCAATTCACGGTGGGAGCATTGTCGATGAATGAAAATGCGATCACGATAATTTGTGGCAGCCGACGACAGCAATTGTTCGCGGAAGCCAGCCGAACAGTTGCCGCGAAGGTGAATTTCCGCATCGGCTTGGATATGGTGCGTCGCCGCCATCAAGTCTTCAAGTCCGCGTTGAGGTCCCAAGGTTTGCGAGAACCAAAAGACACTCAGCCGATTTGGATGTTGGCGGTCGAGTTGCTTGCCGTCCAGGTGTTGCCTTTCTTTCCATGGGAACGTGTTAGGGATCACTAGAGCGCGATCACCACCGTATGCCTCCTGCAACGCATCCGCGAGGCTTTCCGATGTCGTCAGCTTAAACTCAGCTTGTTGATGCAACATCCTCTCACACGCCTGAAGCATCACCACAGGCCGATGCAACCGATCTTTGGGAAGCAGATCCTCGGAGTAGTAGTCTTCGAAGTCCACCGATACTCGCTTGCCTAACTTCAACAACTCACAACCGACCCACAGGGCCTGCTCCAGATGAATGCTGTACAGATCGGCTGAACGCTCTCGGCAGATTCGCAACATTTGGGGTCCGGCGTAACCCAATTGCGATACGCTGCAATGACCAAATCGTTGGTAAGCCTCACGTGCCAATCGCGATCGCATCCGCAGGCGGATCCAGCGAAGCCGGGACAATGCATCCGTATTGCGGTTGTCAACCACAGGTGTATAACGCCATGCCTTTCCGACGCACAGTTGCTCATCTCGCTCTGCTGCTTCAGGTGACAGAATAGCGCCCAAGACTTCGACGTCAAACCCAGCCTCGGACAACGCATTCGCTTCCTTCACAACACGCGGATTGTTCGCTAACTGAATACCAGAGACGATTATGATTTTGGGCATGAAAGCGGACAAATGATTTTTTGCCAGTAGGCGCCACCGTCGACTGGACCGAAAAACGTTTAACGGCTAGCCGAAGGCGTCGTCGTTTCGCGTCGCCTTCGGCTAGCCGTTAAACGAAGTGCTGAATCTCAGTTTCGAGTTTGTATTTTTCTCTTGCCAATGACGTGCCCAACCGCGTTCGGGGGTAACTCGCTTCGATCGCTGTACTCTACCAATTCTGTCTCGTAGCCTTGTTGATGGAGTATGTCGCAACAGCTATCCAATAATTCCGGCGAGTGAAACTCGAGACAGATCAATGGGCGGTGATCCTGCAACGTTTTGGTCGCGCCCTTCAGTACGCCTTCCTCGGCACCTTCCACATCGATCTTGATCAATTGAGGAGGTGGCACGTCGCCTGCCGCGATCATGGAATCCAAGGAACGGGTCTTCACCGTGATTTGGTTCGTCCCCGATACTGATTCTTGAAAGGAACTGCCTTCCAGCTTTCCCATGCTGGATTCGGACATCAATACGAATGCTGCCTCGCCATCGCAGTCCGAAACGGCACATGTGTGAAGCTGGATCCTCTGTGCTGGATTCAGTCGAATAACCTCTTGAATCTGTTGTCCATTCTTCGGGTTTGGCTCGAAACAATGCACTTCGGATGCCTGGTTCATTGTCATCACCCCGGCGATGAATCCCCGATGGGACCCGATGTCATAACAGATCCCGCCATCTGGAATCAGCTTGGCAAGTTCAATGGAAAAGTCGCGTTCCCAGGTGCCCGTCCAGATCATTTTGTCGTCTGGCAAAGTGATCGGGTAACGTAAACCTTTGGCAGGCCCAGCGCTGATCGTGTACTCAAATTTAGATCCCTTCAAGACACGATTGACGATTGCTTGTTGCATACCCTTCAAGATCGGTATATTGCGAATGTGGTGCCGCAACGACCATGGCACTAGGTCGACGCTGCGTTGCAAAAAACGACGAATCATTCAAACACTATCCATGAAGAGGGAAATGGTGCAACTTGGCAGGTAAGCGACTCATTCCTCAACGGATACAGGTCGCATCCGAACGCGTCGCGAGACCTGATGAGAAGGGACTTCAACCCAACGGTAAAACGCCCAAGCTGCCGCGGCGGAAACAATCATTGCCAAGCCAACCGCCATAAATCGCTCGGTATCGGAATCAGCGAACCGCCGCGCCAAATTAATCACTCGACCACCGATCGGAACATGCAATAAGTATAGCGAGTATGAAACCATTCCCAACCACATCAGACTGGAGTGGACTTTTCCAATCAGGGCAATGCCTACCGTCGTCAACGCAGTGACAATTGCGATTTGGAGTCCGTTTTGGTGGAAAGTTGCCGTGGTGGCCAACGTGATCAGAATGGCGAATTCGACGCGGTCCGTTGTCTTAGTGAAGTGCTGTGCTAGGAAAATTCCAGCGCAAAACACAAACGTCCAATTCAGGCCAACGGATGACTCCATGGCAAAAAGCTAAGCCCGAATAGCATCACATACGCTGACAACCTCAGAACAAGCTTTCTATGAAACAACACCGGATAACACAACGCGATTGCGAAGTAGTACTGCAACTCGATGGCCAATGTCCAATACACTGGATTGAGCCACGTCAAGCTGAGGAAGCCATTCAGGTAGAAGAAGTGTGATCCTAGATTTTGGCAGCTGATAGTAAACGGCTCGCCTTGGAACCCTGGCACCATCGCGGACAGATGATGCAGCACAATAACAACCAGGATCGATACCAAATAGGGAGGTGCAAGACGTAACCATCGCTTCAGCATGAATCGGCCATAGCAGTCGATGGTGTAGCCGCCACGATGCATGGCAATCGGAATCACAAATCCTGAGATAACAAAAAAAGATTCCACGCCCAGCCATCCGAAGCTGGTGATTGCTCGAAAGGTGTGGTCATCGGGAAAGAACCCCTTCACGAAATGAAAGAAGCAAACCGCCAACGCCGCCAATCCACGCAGTAGGACCACCGAATCGAGATTCGTGACCTGGATGGACGAGGTTTCCGCATTTTGCTCAGGCATTTCCGGCGACTTCTCGATAGATCTGTTCGAATTGGCTGGCGATCTTCTCCGGTAAGAATCGAACTCGGTTCTGACGGCCAGCCTCGATGACCATGGCCCTTAAATCGGGATCGTTGATCACTCGTTGAAATCCGTCACGAATCGACGTCACATCGAATGGATCGACGTACACAGCGCCGTCTCCACCAACCTCAGGCATCGATGAACAATTGGACGTAACCACGGGGCGTTCGACCCATTGTGCTTCGATGATCGGCATTCCGAATCCTTCGTACGTCGAAACGAATGCCACAATGTCACAGTCTCGATACTTTTGCACCAATTCGTCATCTGAAAGACCAGATGAAGACGTGAAGTTGATGTTAGCTTGTAACAGCGTGGATCGTAAGTCATCATTCACTGGACCCACGATGTCCAGGATGCAGGGTAATCCACATAATGCGTCGATCAGTCTTGGGATATTTTTGTTTGCTTTGGTGCCAATCTGCAGGATCCGAGGGCAGTCAGTATGAAAATCGCTCGAAGGTGACGAGTCCATCGGTGGCACGGCCACAGGCACGACGACGATTCGATCCGGTTCGCAATCACATTCCTTCACCAAAGTTCGCTTGGTCTCGTCCGAAATGACGGTGATCAACCTTGCGCGACGCATGGGCCAACTGAACCACAGTGTTTTGACTACCGCACGCCGCCACCCCGTCAATCGCTGCAATACCTGACAGTCCAGAACCGTCAGTACGGTGCGTTTAGGCGATAGCATCAAGCCAATGTAGTTGACATCGCCGGTGACATGGTTGACATCGGATTGCCAAAGTCTCGCGGCAATGACGTTGATGCCTCTGCGGATGATTCCTTTGCTGCGACAGGGCAAGTGTTTACGGTCGATGTAGATCTGGTCACGCAGCGATTCGAAGATCGTGTCAAAATAGCGTTCAACACTGAATTGAGCAGCGAATGGTTTGCGTAAAAACAGGCGGACGTTCATCCTTGCGGTCCGATTGGCGTGAGCCAGCTTTCAATCTGATCGACCAAGTTCGCATAAGTGTGTTGCAAGGCAAACTCGATTCGAATGCGACTCGCTTGTGCTTCGTTGTGACAGTCAAGTTGTTGGATGACTTCGCGAAATAGATCCGGAATGTTATCATCGTCGCCGCTGATTGGCATTTGCAGCAGATCGGATCGGCCTTCGTAGTGGCCAATGCGACTGCTGACAACCACTTTGCCAGTGCTTAAGTATTCCAACAGCTTGTGTGAATTGCTGCGATCCGATTCGGCCTCGTCCAGTCCGTAAACTAACAAAAAGGCATCCATCGACTGGATTTCATCCGCCAACTGCTGTGGTGGAATACTGCCGTGCAGGCGAACGTTTTCACGAGCCTGCAGAAACCTAATGAAAGCACCAGCCTCCGTGTCGACATGATCGGTGTTGTAAGGCCCCCAAAAATGAAACTCGATCGAGGGATGATTCTCCATGATACGTTTCAAGACTGCGCGATTGAGTGGCTTGCGCATCAGGTTCCCGGCATAACCGACTTGGATGGGCGACCCGATCGAAAAATCCAGTCTGCTCAGTCGTTGTTGGGCATGCGACGCGAATGCGGCTGATAAACCGTGCCCTATGACCCGTACATCCGACCGTACGGGTCGAATTGATTCGGCTATCGTGTTTGAAACAGTCAGCACGAGGTCTGCCGTTTTTGCCAACGATGCATGGTGGGGAGCGGACAATGGGTCAACGGGATTGAAAATCGACTGGATCCCACCAAAGGCTTTGAGATCAGAGAAAAGGTTGAAGTCGAAGCACCAAGCGACATCGGGGTGAAAGCCGGTCTGCCTAACAAGATTCCGAATGTGCCGATTCATGAGAACGTCGTACAAACCACGCCAATGAAAGCGTGCGCGATAGAACCACGGCTGGCGGTATTCGACTGACCTGATGTTGGGATGTTCCGTTGGGTGGACGACGAAGGGTACGTTCAGCGTGGAAGGTGGATTCAAGAACAGAACTTGATGCCCACGGTTTGCCAGCTCCATCGCATAGTGATGCTTGGAGATCGCAATGTGGTTCCATGGCTGGGGAGAAATAATGATGAACCGCAACGATGTCCTAGTCACGAATCATCGCTAACTTAATGTTCATGAATTCTCTCGCCGATCGCCACTAAAAACGAACACTCCCAGTGGGAGAGTCGCGAGTAGTGCGAGCGGAGAGGGGGATTTTCCTTGCCCAGGCCCATTACGCCCGACCCTTGCACCGAAAGTTGCCTCGAAACTACGCAAGTTTCAATAAGAGGGTAGGTTGTAATTGGGACGTGGTGGCGTTCAGCGAGAAGCGTCATGAATTCTGTCATTTCCTACCCTCGACGAAAACGCTCTCAGGTGATCGTTCATAAAGGTCCAATTCACCAGGGGCGTCTATCTGAGTCTCGCCATCTGGCATCACTTTGCAAGAAGTGAAGTTGTGCTGTTCTAAGAGCTTGGCCAACGACATTCCGTCGTACATCCATTTATGTGCACTTGGATCGCCAACAAGTGCAAATCGAACTCGCCCGCGAAATGAAGTTGCCTGCGACCAGAACTCACCGAGCAAAGTGTCACGCATGAATTCGTCAGCATCACCAGAAGCAAGGTAGTCTTTTGTCTTGCGCATGAGGTCCGGAACTGCAATTCGCACGATTCCGTTCGGCTTCAGAACGCGATGTGTTTCCTGCAAGAAGCTCGGTACGTCTGCAGGGTTTATGTGCTCCAACATGTGTGATGAGTAAACAACATCGCACGAATTGTCGGCGAAAGGCAAGCGTTCGGTGACGTTCGCGTATTGGATGTTCTCATTCTTAATGAAGTTGATGTACTCGAGATTCTTCGTTCGCAAGAGTCCGAACATTCGAAGAACTCTCGTGCTGAAAGGTCGCTTGGCCAACTTCACCGACGGTGAGCCGTCATAATTACTCCAACCAGGAGTGGGTGAGGCCCCGCATCCAAGATTCACACGCACTTTCAGCTCACTTCCGGAAAGTTGATTAGTTGATCGCAAAATTCACTTGCACGACGCGATCGCGTTGGCGACCTGCAATATCTCCGCTTCCGTCAGCTCAGCGTACATAGGGATCGACAAGATGGTGTTGGCGTGTTGGGTTGCGACAGGGTAATCTGCGGACGTACCGCCCAGATACTGATACGCGTCATACAACGGCAAGGGACGTGGATAGTTGATGACAGTGGGAATCCCCTGTTCACTCAATCGTGATCTCAAGCCATCACGATCATCAACACGGATCACGTAAAGGTGGAACACGTGCTCGCATGCTTCGCGAATTTGAGGAACAGTGACTGCGGCAACGTTGCTCAGTCGTTGGGAATAAACTGCTGCGTGCTGCTGACGTAATCTCGTCCAACCTTCGATGTACTTGATCTTCACGTTCAAGATCGCTGCCTGCATCCCATCCAGCCGACTATTGATCCCTTCCATCAAGTGGTTGTTCTTGCCACCGTGCCGCGCGAACAGAGCACTGAACTCTGCGATGTCATCGCGGTTGGTGATCAAGGCACCCGCGTCACCCATGGCTCCCAAATTCTTCCCTGGATAAAAGCTAAACGTCGCTGCGTCACCCATGGTTCCCACCTTGCGACCTTTGTAGGTAGCCAGATGGGCCTGAGCACAGTCTTCAATCACCCACAGATTGTGTTTCTTGGCAATGGCCAAAATCGCGTCCATGTCTGCGGATTGACCATACAAATGAACAGGGATAATGCCCTTGGTCTTATCGGTGATCTTGCTTTCGATTTGGGCCGGATCGATTGTGAAGTAGTCTGGTTCCGTATCACAGAAAACCACTTTCCCACCGGCTTGCGTTATCGTTTCACTGGTGCTGATCCACGAATGAGCCGTCGTGATCACTTCGTCGCCAGTCTCCAACCCGAGAGCCTTCATGGCGATGTAGATCGCGTCGGTACCATTGGCACACGAAACACAATGTTTCGTGTCCATTAGTTGCGCAAAGTTCTCTTCAAAAGCTTCCACTGAGGGCCCACGAACGAATGACGAATGCTTGATCGTATCGGCGATCGCCGTGTCGATCTCGTCCTTGATGGATAGGTATTGAGCGTATAGGTCGACGAATTGCATTATGGTTCTTGGTTCTTGGTTCTTGGTTCTTCGTTCTTCGTTCTCTAGCCTATTGTTTCTCTCATCTTCCTCGCTGGATTGCCGGCGTAGATGCCAGGTTCAGTGATATCTTTCGTGACCACTGAGCCAGCTCCGACGACGACGTTGTCACAGATGGTGACTGGCAGGATCGTCGCTCCCGTCCCGATGGAGACATGGTTGCCGATCTTGGTCGATTTCCACTTGCTTTGGTCACCACCGGCCGGGCCTCCATCGGAAAAAAGATCGTTGACGAACATTGCTCCGTGACTGACGAAACAATCGTCACCAATGGTAACCAGTTCACAAATGAAGGCATGTGATTGGACTCGCGTGCGCGCGCCAATCGAAACCTTGCTTTGGATTTCGACGAACGGACCAATGAACGATTCGTCGCCAATCTCACAACCATACAGGTTGGCGGGTTGGATGACGGTTACGTCTTTGCCGAACTTGACATCACGGATGCCAATTTGTTTAAGTCTTGGTTCCACTGGTTGCCTTTATATATTTTCTCAATGATTTCGACGGTCTTCAGCCCCTCGTAACCGTTGGTCGCGATCACGCCTCCCTTGGTCAAGACCTCCACCACATTGGCGTAGACCTCGTCGTGATTCGACATGGAACCAACGTAGTGACCGTACTGATTGGCTGGTTTGCCCTCACCGAGTCCGGTGATTTCATAGTCCTCGATGTTCTGGTACTCCATTTCGTTCAGATACTGCCCACCAATCTTCACGGTTCCCTTTTCAGCAAAGATCGTCAGCGAGCCTTCCATATTTTTGCCGTAGCTATTGATGGTGTAGTTCACCGTGCCCAAAGCTCCACTGCGAAATCGCAAGACCGCGGCTCCGCAGTCCTCGAACTCGACCGTTTCTTGGTGGCAAAAGTTGTCGCTGAATGCGGCTGCGTCTTCCACGTCACCCGCCATCCAATACATCAAGTCAATGAAGTGGCTGAATTGGGTATACAGAGTGCCGCCATCCAGTCCCAGCGAACCCTTCCAAGGGTCGTTAGTGTAGTAGGCTGGATTTCGATTCCAAAAACAGTTCAAGCCGATGCTGTATAGTTTACCCAGCCGTCCCTCGTCCAAGGCCTGCTTGACGGCAGCGACTGGTGGATTGAATCGATTCTGCTTTACCACAAACAATCGACGATTAGCACGTTCTGCAGCTTGGATCATTCGACCACAATCGTACGAGGTGATTGCCATCGGTTTTTCGCACAGCACGTGGCATCCAGCTTGCAGAGCGGCAATCGTATGCTCCGCATGAAGACCGTTGGGACTGCAAACCGAGACCACGTCGATCTCGTCCGCCATCACCAACATTTCTTCCAGGCTGCTGAAAGCTTTAGCCGAATGTGGTTCGGCCATCGCCTGAGCGCGTTCCAAAACGGCATCTGCGGTGGCAACCAGCGTCCCATTGTTGCCAATGTGCTCGGCATGTCGGCCTGCGATTCGGCCGCAACCGACAACGGCGAATTGTAAAGGGTCTTGTTGTTCTTGTCTCATGGTTCTTGGTTCTAGCTGCGAGTGTTTATCGTTTTGTTTGCAAGCCTATCAAAGAGTTGTTCTTGCAGGACTTTTTCGTCGGGAAAGTTGACCAGGACCGCGCGGTGGACTCCGTGAAAGACGAACATGCTACCCGCCGCCACCGCCGCCGCTCCACCGTCTTGCACGGCGGCGGCAAAGTCACTGACTTGGCCAGCACCCCCACAGGCGATTACGGGCACTGAAACGCTGCTGGTGACTGACGCAATCAGCTCGATGTCATAGCCGGCTTGTGTACCGTCGCGGTCCACCGAATTCAATAGTACTTCGCCTGCGCCCGAATCAACTGCCTGTCGTACCAAGTCGGCGGGTTTCCGCTTGTGCTTGACTCGGCCACCATGAGTCACACAGTGGTAACCACCTAGCAAACTGCGTTTGGCGTCGATGGAAGCCACGATGCTCTGCGAACCAAATTGGTCCGCTGCCTTAGTAATAAGATCCGAGTTTGTGAGAACAGAGGTATTGAAGACAATTTTTTCAACACCCGATTGAAACAGTCGTTTAATTTGATCCAGGCTGCGGATTCCACCGCCATAGGCCATTGGCATGAACGCCTCACTGGCGATCTCCGCGATCCGATCAAACTGCGGCTCCATACCCTCGTGTGATGCCGAAATGTCCAAAACCGCAATCTCGTCCACTTGCTTCTCGTTGAAAATTTTAACGGTGTTAATTGGATCACCAACGTAGACCGGCTGTTTGAACTTGGTCGTCTTGACTAGTCCATCACCCTTCAAGAGCAGGCACGGAATCACGCGAATTCGTTCAGGTCGGGACAAGACAGTTATCAGTTATCAGTGGGCATTAGAGAGTTAATCTTGCTGTTGGCTGTGAGCTGACGACTGCCAACTCTTCAAGAGCGCCATCCCAAACTTGTGGCTCTTCTCTGGATGGAATTGGACGCCGGAAATATTTTCATGCTCTACGCCCACCGCAAACGAATATCCGTGGGTGGCAGTGAAAATGACATCATGCTTGTTGTAACAATCGAGGTGGAAGGAATGCACGAAGTAAAAACGCGAATCAATTTCTAAGTTCTGTGACAACGATGAATCACGGGTAGCATCGACATACCGCCACCCCATGTTCGGCACTCGCTCGGTTGGTGAAAGCCGGGAGCGATCAAACGCGATGGTGCGACCTTTGATCCAGCCCAAGCCTGGTAATCGGCCTTCATCGCTACCCTCCGTAAGGAGCTGCACGCCCAGGCAAATTCCCAGGATCGGCTTTTTGTCTTGAAGTACCATTTCGTTTAGCGAGTCGATTAATCCCGATGACGTCAAGTTGGCCATGCCGGAATCGAATGCCCCAACACCTGGCAGAATTAACTTGTCCGCCCTTGCCAACACGTTGGCCTCGGACGAAATCACGGACTCTATTTCCAACCGCTTCAACATGTTGCGAATGGAAGCCAGGTTCCCCAATCCATAGTCAATGATTCCGATCACTCTTTTTCTACGTAACTACTTGAAACTAGAAGCTAGCCTGTAGAATCTTCGCCGCAATATGTTCCCCGATTTGAAGGGACGCGGTAGCCGCCGGGCTAGGTGCATTCAAGACGTGTGCGATACCGTTATCGAACTGAATCTTAAAATCGTCAACAAGACTGCCATCCGCAGCCACGGCTTGCGCCCTTACACCGGCACGGCAAGGAGAAACGTATTCGCGGCGAATATCTGGAATCAACTTCTGGAGCGCTTTCACAAAGGCGGCTTTCGATGCCGACCGCCACATCTCCCCCGCCCCCATCTTCCAATGTTTCAACGCTAACTTTTGAAAACCACGATAGGCGAGTGATTCTGCCAGCTCGTCCATTCGGATGGTCTTCCAATTGTATCCTTCTCGCGCCAGAGCCAGCACTGCGTTGGGGCCGCACTCCACACTGTTGTCGATCATCCGGGTGAAGTGTACACCAAGGAACGGGAAGCTGGGATCGGGAACAGGGTAGATCAAGTGTCGACAAAGATGACGAAACTCGTTCCGCAGCTCGTAATACTCGCCACGGAACGGCACGATTCGGTGTTCGGGTTTTCCGCCCGCCAGCCGAACGACATGGTCGCTGTAGAGCCCAGCACAATTGACGACGTAGTTGGCGGTGACTTCGTCTTTCTCGCTTCTGATTCTCGTTTGCTGTGCCTGGCGATCGATCGCAGTGACTTCAAAGTTGAACCTGACATCATGGCCCGATTCACGCAGCAGTTTCACCAGTTTGCGGCAAACGGCCGGGTAATCCACGATTCCAGCCTCGGGCACGTGGATCGCGGCTACTCCTTTGACGTGCGGCTCAATTTCCTTCAGTTGGGGAACGTCAATCTGTTGGCATGTCACACCGTTTTCCGTGCCACGTTTCAGGATGTTCTCCAAGCGTCCCAACTCATCATCGGAGGTGGCGACGATCACTTTTCCACATAGTTCAAAGGGAACATCGTGTTGCTGACAAAAGTCTTGCATGGCCAACTTACCCGCACGACAAGTCGTCGCTTTCAACGAGCCTGGCTTGTAATACACCCCGGTATGCAACACGCCCGAATTACGTCCCGACTGATGCAAAGCAGTGTCGGCTTCTTTCTCCAACACAGTCAAACGCGCGTCGGGGTTGAGCAGGCTGAGCGCACGTGCCGTCGCCAATCCCACGATCCCGCCACCGATAATACAGATTTCAGACATGTTTAACGTTCTTTGTTCATCGTTCTTAGTGCTTCGTTGTGCATGCTTGCACCGCAAGCACGAAGCACTAAGCACGAAGCACGAAGAACTACGAACTACGAACTACGAACTAAGAACTAAGAACTAAGAACTACGAACTAAGAACTACGAACTACGAACTAAGAACTAAGAACTAAGAACTAAGAACCCTTCTAACCAAACTGATCGGCCATCGAAGTGGTTTCAGAATGGGATAGGTTTCTAGGAGCGGACGTTCGGTAGGGAAGTCGTAATGAGACTTTGGTTGCTGCTTCATGATGTTCACAAATTCAGCTTCAGTCAGGCCCAGCTTCTTCAATGCGAACTCACGGTCAATACGCTCTTGCGCGGGATCGTAGATGGGCTGGGCCAACTCGGCCAATGCATCTTCTTTTGTGATTTGGCCGGCAAAAATCAGGTCGGACAGGTGGGCCTTGCGTTTGTCGATCCCGAACTTTGTGGGCAGGATGTGGCCTTGGTAAAAGCGTGTGAAGATGGACTCATAGTGTTTGCCGCCGTAGTCACGCCAACCGAGTTCGTCGATGATCCGCTGCTTGACTTCCGCTTTGTTATAGGGCACGTAATTAAGGATCGACAATGCCTGCAACCCTTTGTGCATTTGCAACACTTTCTTGACCTTCCAATCCATCAGTGGATACGTCTTCATGGGGCGTGTGCCGAAACGCTTGTGGATGGCCTTGATGTTGACGTGGTCCGTCTTGTGGTGAATCCAGTGTGGAGGCAGAGTGGTTTCGGTCATCACGTTAGTGCCACTTAGGATGTGGCGAATGTCATGCTTGCCAGCTTGCCGATAGAGCGTGGCAAAAATGGCGTGATCGGTGACCAGTTCAATGTCGACAACGGATGCTTTGATGAACGCAAGTTGGACATCGCGAAACTCTTCCCAATCTACCACATAAGTGAACAGGTCGAAGTCAAGTTTGCTAACAATGCTGTGAATGTTCTCGACGGCCAGTTCCGAGTTCCAGCCGTTGTCAAAGTGGACGCAGAGTGTGCGTAGTCCATGTTGCTTGGCCAGCCAGGCGACGTAAGTGCTGTCGACACCACCGCTGACACCGACAATGCAGTCGTAATCGCGTCCTTTGCCGTCGCCCTTGATCTGTTGGATTTGCCTTTCTAGTTCAGCCTCTCGGGTCTCGGGAGAAGGCAGGTGCTTGGCGGCTGTATCCAGGTATTCCTGATAGTAATGGCAAAAACCATCATCATCGAAACGCATATTTGGATCATCACGGGTGTCAAGCACGCAAATGGTACATTGCCGAAAATCGGTCTGCGCTGAAATCGCGGCAGTTGGAACAGTAGTAGAGATACTTGTTCTAGGCATGCGTCGGTAACTGCTTTTTCTGAAACACTCTTTGATAAACCTCTTCAATGCTTGCAGAGAAGGCCTTCTTTCCAAATCGATCTATGACCGATTCTCGAATGACAACGGAATCGAATCGATCTAATTCAGAGTGGATTTGGTTCAATGCTTTGGCAAGTGCGGTGACATCGTTGACGGGCACAAGGATTCCAGCCTGATCGGTTACGACTGATTGTGGCCCACCACATTGCGTCGCGATGACAGGTTTTCCACGAGATAAAGCTTCGATAAGGACAACACCAAAAGTCTCAAATTGGCTGGGGAGCACCAAGCAGTGGCAAGAGTCCAATTCTGAAATCACTAGGTCGCGTGAGATTCGTCCGAGCAACGTGACTTGCTGGTTCAAACCAAACTCTTGAATCAGACGTTTCAGGTTCTCTTGTTCGGGGCCGTCACCTGCAATGGCCAGAATTGCATCCGTCGATTTGTGGAACGCTTTAGCGAACGCCGAGATTAAATTGGCGTGTCCTTTTAGGGGAATCAAGTCGCCAATTGCTAGAAACTTGATTGGTGGAGGACTTGGTTGATTTACCGCAAGCGAAATGGATTCAATCTGTGGGTCGATCACATTTGGTAGGTATTCAGCGATGTCGGCTACGTCCCCGAGTTTTGCTTTCATCGTGCTCTTCAGGGTTGGGCTGACGACCAACATTGCATCGGCATCTCGGATACTGTTAGATAATGCCGGATACAAACTGGGGGGAATGAGTCCCCGATGCAGGTACGAGCTATGTTCCGTGATCACGTAAGGAATGCCATGCTTGACTTTGATTTCTCTGGCAAGCAGACCCGCCGCGTCACAATTGTGTGCGTGTACCAGATCGGGCAGCCCGTATTGCTGCCGGTATCTCTCGAACGCGATCAAGCCGGCTTTGATCCATCCCACATGGTTCCTGGCCGGATGCGGAGGCCAATAATAGAATCCATCTATTCGAATCACTGGTAAACCATCGATCATGTCTTCGCGAACGAATCGTTGGAGTTGGAACATTTTGTTCCAAAACAAGCGGATCAGGTTTGGTAGAGAAGAATCTTCCACTCGCGAATGCTGTCGTCCGAACGCTCTCAAAACAATTGCTTTGACTAGCATTGGAATCGAATATTGTTGAGCGATTGAGATTACGCCAACTTGATAGCCCAGTTCACGAAGGATTCTCGCTTGGTGCAGTTGGAACATGCCTGCTAGGTGCGAATCCGGCGGTTGAAACTGCTCTGAAGGCAAAACTAGAATGTGTTTGGATTCATGATCGTCACCTTTTCCGTTCATTGCCATTGCACTCGCTTCGCCATCGTTTATGCTTTGTGGCAAACCATGATTTCCGTTGATGGTCCACGGGTCTTGCAGCGGATCAAGCAACGCTCGATTGGCATTAAAACGTTGCCTACCAGTTTTCCCCATTCTTCGCCGCGTGAGGCCAGGCGATAAGTCAACGAAAAAGCTTTCCGAAGTGGGCGACTGTCGGAGCGGACGGGATCATTCATTAGCACAAACATCGGCAAGCGGCGTACAATTTGGAGGCCGTTTTTCTCCAGTTCGTTCACGATTGTCTGTTCGGTTCGCCCAGACTGGTGCGTGATTCTTGTTTCCGATTTCAAGAAGTTGTCTGAATAGAAGAAGTAGCCACCGCTCTTGATCAAGGAAGCGATGTTCGCGATTGCTGCATTGTATTTTTGATCGTCAACGATGTGGAACAATACATCAAAGCAGGAGACCGCATCGTAAGTACCAATTCCCTCTGGTAAAGTGGCGCTGATGTCCATCTGCCGAAACTTCGCTGCTGGAAACTGAGCTTGCAGGTTTTCGACTGCGGTTGACGTGAGATCGCTTCCATTTAACGCTTCTGCTCCATGTTCGAGCCATTGCTGAATGTAGAAACCGGTGCCGGACCCTACATCAAGAACGGATGGTTTTTCGAGCCCTTTCAAGTTCTTGGTTGCGAGACGGAATGCGAACCTCCTGATGGAATAAAGACATTTGTTGTAGCTGTTTGGAAGTCCTATATCGCCGACGCCGCGCAAGTTGAAGTTTTCAGTAAGCCGGGACTCCCAATAGTCTTTCGCATCGAACGCGTTTTCCATGACGTCGCTCTCTTCAGTGTGGCACATTGAATTTACTCGGCGTTCCTAGTCAGTGGTCGTGTCATCTTCACCATCTTCCGTGCAAGCATTGCGTTTTTAATTCGGCCTCTAATCAGTTCGCGTATGAATTGCTTGTTGTAACTGGAGCGTAATTGATCACCCACGGCGCGTTTTTCAGACGTGGTAAGCGGGCAGTCGTTCGCCATTATCGCGTTGACCACGATTTCAAGATGCATAGCGGCTTTCTTAAACGCGTCATCGTAAAGTGATTCTTTCTGTTCATGCTGGCGATCCCAGACCAAGTCGCGCGGCATGCGGACGACATCGTATTGTCGCGCAATCATCAGCCACAGCTCGTGATCACCAATTTGTCGCTTTCCAGTAAAGCCACCTACCGCATCAAACGCATCTCGCCGAATGATTGCGGAACCCGGAGCTCGACCGAATAAATCGATCTCCATAAAGTTCTTGAGATACCCGCTCCGTGGCGTCTCCACGGATGGAAATGGGGCATTTACGTCGCTGAAGGCGCACAATCCCAGGCCCGCATTTGGGTACTTCTGCATGCAACGTACCATGACGTCCAGGCAGTGCGGGTACATGATGTCATCAGAGTCGAGATACTTCAGGTACGTCCCCGCTGCATAGGAGGCGGCTTGATTTCGATTTGGATAGTCGCCCAGGTTCTTTTCGTTTTGGTAGACACGGACGCGCTGATCCCTCGTTTGGTAAGCTTTGGCGATTTCGTAGGTGTCATCCGTCGATCGGTCGTCGACGATGATGTACTCGAAGTCTTCAAACGTCGACGCCAACACGCTCTCGATCGCCTCGCTGATGAAATCAGCGCGGTTGTAGCTAGTCGTTAGAACCGAGACGAGGGGCATGAGGAAAAGTTGGAGAGTTCTTGGTTCTTCGTTCTTTGTTTCGATTCAAACGTCAAGTACTAAGAACTTTTCACTTTGAATTGTTTGCCGGTAAACTCTTGGTGCAGGTTTTCGACGTGGTCGCTGCCAGCGCTGAGTGCGGTGTGGAAGCGGCGGAACGCGCTCCGCAGAGCAAGCCGATTGCTTAAGTTGTGTTTCATCCATCGCATCCGCTGACCGATGCTCAAGCCGCGCTCCTTCAACAATGTCTTGGTTGCGGTTAGGAGAGGAAGCCAAAGTGGCGGCGGCGTGGGTTCTACGCCAAACATTCGATATCGAAGGTAGTACATCGTAATCGCTCGTTTAAAGGTCACGTCCGCGTCCTCCAAGTGATAGTGATAGACGCGCGCCGTGGGGCAAAACTTCAATGCATATCCCGCCCGATAGGCCTCCTGGGCCCACTGAACGTCTTCTCCGTAAGTGATTTCACGAAACGGAATCTGGTTGCGAAGTACTTCGCCACGGTACATCGCCACCACGTCATCCCAGCCCGTTGCTTGATGTTTTTGCTCAGGTGGCAATTCGTCGTATTGGCCAGCGGGATAGTGGTAGGTCGTGATGGTGGGTTCACTGTAGGGGCGAAACCACTCGGTGGGATTCTTGTCGACGTCGTGCGGTACAACTTGCAATCCGCATACGCCCGCAACCGCGTCGTCATCGAAGCACGCCGAAAGACGCTCCAGCACTTGATCGTCGAATGGTCGCGCGTCGCCGACCGTCATCATTACCAGACCACCGGTGGTTTCCGCGACTGCCACGTTGCGTGTGGTACCGTGATTGAATTGGGAACCATCGATCTCGATCACACGCACTTGAGGAAACTCGGCCACGATCGACAACGTGTCATCGGTCGAACCCGAGTCGATCACGATGATCTCGTGGACGGGTAGGGTTTGCCCCAGCCAACCGGCAATGCATTGGCGGATATGGCGGCCTTCATTCTTCACGGGAATGACAATGGAGATGAGCATGGGGATTTCAGTTGTCAGTTGTCCGGAGTCCGGAGGAGCAGTAGGCGAGCGTTTCTAGTTTCTAGTTTCTTCGAGAGCAAAGCGGGCGAGGGCGTTGTTCAATTCGTTGGCGGTGCCAATGTCGATGTAGCTACCATCGATGGGAACAGCCTTGACGGCGCGGCCCAGTTCCAACGCTCGTTCGAAGACATCGCCCAGGACGATCTCTTTGGGGTGGTCTTGGTTTTCGATTAGGTAACTGTTAATCAAGTCGGTGAATTCGACGGACCAACAGCAGCAGCCCCACATGTGAGTCAACTCGCTTTGCGTCGGCTTGTCGATCGTCGAGAGTACGTTGTGCGATTCATCGAACTCGACCATGCCGAACTTTTGTGGCGTGTTGGTAGGAAACAATCCCAGTGACAATTCCGCTGCGGACGCTTGATGCTGATCCAGAACTTGTTTCAGGGCATTGCCTGGTTGAATGATGGTGTCGGGCATGCCAAACACGACAGTGGCATCACCAATCCAAGGCTTGGCCAAATTGATTGCCGTTGGCATGCCGTTTAAACGCTCTTGGTATAGGTATCCGATCTCGCAACCAAACCGATTGCCGTCACCATAGAACTCCATGATGTCGCTCTTGCTCTCGCCCAGGATGAACAGCACACGTTCGACCCCAGCTTCCAACATGGCTTCCAATATGTATTGGCTGATCACCTTGGGACGCTTCTCAACTCTGTCGCCAACTTTGAAGTCTTGGAATCCAACGGGGAACAATTCTTTGGGACATGGAAATGGAGCTAAACGAGTCCCCTTCCCTGCCGCAGGGATGATGCCAACAAGATTTTTCATTTGAGCTGCGAGAAACGAGTAGCGAGATGCTAGAGGAAATTAGGAAAGTGAAAGAACGAAGCGAAAAACGTTAACTCACAGCTAAGGGTGTCCAGCTCATGATGTCCAACCAATCGGCTATCCGATCAGCGATGTAGCTAAAGGAACGCTTGGTGCCGATTGAACGTGCGGGCAATGCGGGACTGAATTCAAGCAATGGAACGTATTCACGCGTGTGGTCAGTACCTGGCGCAGTGGGATCGCATCCATGATCAGCGGTGATGATTAACAGGTCGTCCTCGGTCATAGCGGATAAGATTGCGGGCAATGCGGCATCGATCTCTTCCAACGCTTTCCCATAGCCGGCGGGGTCGTTGCGGTGCCCATAGAGGGCATCGGTATCGACCAGATTTGTAAAGATGAACTGGCTCGTAGGGTGAGACTCGCACGCCTGATTAGTTCGCAGACTATCAAGAGGCAATCGTCCGGCAATCGCATCTGTCGTCAGCTTTAGTCCGTCGGTATTCCCGGATGTATGCACAGCATGTGATATCCCACTTGAAAGAAAGATGTCCACAATTTTGCCAATTCCCAGCACGGCTCCGCCGTTGTCGAGGAGATGGTTCATGATCATCGGCTTGTGGGGCGGGACGGCGTAGTCATGACGGTCTCCACTTCGTCTTTGCAATTGCCCGTTGACTTCGTGGTAGGGACGAGCGATCACGCGACTAACGTTGAACGCTTCATCTTGATCCAACAGATCCCGTGCTTGCTGACACCACTGGTATAGTTTCTCGAGCGGGACCACATCGGTGTTGCATGCGATCTGAAAAACGCTGTCCGCGCTCGTGTAGACAATTGGGTGCCCTGTACGCACGTGGGATTCATTATACTGTTCGACAATGGCTGTTCCGGACGCGGGGCAGTTACCAAAGAAACCTCCACAGCCACTGATATCGACAAACTTGTCCATGAAGTCATCGGGAAAGCCATTGGGAAAGACATCAAATGGCTTATCCAGAATCAAGCCCGCGATCTCCCAGTGGCCGGTTGTGGTGTCCTTGCCTTGCGAGACCTCCATCATGCGCCCGAAGCTTGCGATGGGATTGGGATACGGGGGGACGCAGTCGACGGACTCGATGTTACCAAGACCCAGTGACAGGAGATTCGGAATCTTCAGTTCACCGGCGTGTCGGTACACGTTTCCGAAGGTGTTGCACTGCATCGAATCTCCGTATTGCGGCGCGTCGGGCAGTGCTCCGATTCCTAAAGCGTCAATCACAATCACGATGGCGCGTTTCATGCTGTCAAAGCTTCCTGGTTCGCTTGCAAATGCTTCGACTCATCTCCAACACGGACTCTTCCCAATAGGGATCGGCAAGTAAAATTCTGGGATGCTGATCGCAGCCAGCTCTTTATGCCCGGCAAGCGGTACAAGCGATATTCGTATACCTGTCGTACACGCTTCAAGGTCGCGTACTCGGTATCATTGATGACTTTATGTGTGCGCGCGAAGTCAGTGATTTTACTGCTCAGGTCAAAGTGTCTTGCGCTGGCGTTACCATTGGAGATTTCAGCAACCATGTATCGGGCCCAAGGCCGCAGGTCCGATTTCCCGCTCCGCTCGAGCAATTCGATGGCATCGGTCACCACTTGAATGCGGCTCTCTTGTTTGGCTCGATTGTAAAAGCTCGCGCGACTTAGACTGGCGTGATTGCAGCGGTTGTGTAGATCTGGTGGTAAGTCGAAAAACTTTTCGTAGCGATAGCCTTGAATGTAGGCTCGGAAATAGAGGTCGATGTCTTGCCAAAGAGCCAAAGACTCACTCCACATTCCGATTCGGCGAAACGCTTCTGTCGTCCAGATGCTACCGGTGCCTTGGCAGATGGCGTCTTGACGGAACTGTCTTTCCAGCAGGTCTTCCCCGGTGTCAATGTTCCACCACAGGCCTAGATCGTTCGGTTCATCTTCGAACATCAGCGAGGGGAAGATGGCGAAATCCAGCTCAGGATGTTGCTCCATTTTGTCGACACGTTGCTGCAGGCAAAACGGTTCGATGATGTCGTCCGTGTCCAGCGAGATCACATACTTGGCTTCCGTTTGGGCGGCACCGATGTTGCGGCATGTGCAGGCGCCCTTGGGCTCGCGGTTGCGACGTGAAACCCGGACCCGAGGTTCGTCAACGCACATCGCAACCATGGCATCGTAGTTCTCTGGATCAGAGCCATCATCGACTAGCCAACACTCCCAATCTTCCAGCGTCTGCGCTTGCATGGACGCCAATGTCGTCGGGAACAAGTCCTGGCGATTGAAGTTGGGCGTTAAGAATGCGACGGTGGTCACCGGATCTCGAAATGATTTGGACGAGGTCTTCGCCTAAGGCCCAGCAGGTCTCGTGTTTTTTCCCAGATTGGGCGCGCTGGCAATAGCCAACGATGCTCGTAAAATAATGAGCCCTCAGTTTCGTAATCACGATGCGGACGAGGAGGAGTTGCCATGATTGTGTCAAATTCGGCGTCAGTGAAACCGAGTTTCTTTAGAACATATTCACGTTCAACTCGAAGCTCACTCGGAGAGTAAACAGGCTTTGCTAGGATCTCCAATGCCCCTTCACGCGTTAGCTCGCCAGTTCCGATCAACGTTGATAAGTGTGCCTTGCGTTTGTCGATTCCGAATTTGCGAGGGAGAACGAAACCCTGATAAAACTTTGTGAATGTGGATTCTCCATGCTTAACCCCATAGTCTCGCCAATTCAGCTCACCTGAAATCACAGAGACAGCTTCCTCTCGCGAGTATTCAATCAAGTCCAGGATTTCTAAGAGTTCAACTCCTCTCTTAGCAACACTCTTCTTCATCCTGCAGTCAAACAAGGGGTATGTCTTTAGTGGTTGCGTTCCAAATTTCCTGTGAATGTCTAGCAGGTTTATGTGATCGCATTTCTGGTAGTGCCAACCATTCGGCATGAAGCCTTCCGTTGCGATGTTATTACCTCCGAGCACGTATCGAACATTATGGCGGACGGCAGTTTGGAATAGCGTTCCATAAATGCCATGGTCGGTTGGTACTTCGATGTCGACCACTGATGCACGAAAATACGCACGTTGAAGATCCCGAAACTCAGGCCAGTCGACGACAAATGTCATCAAATCAATCTTCAGCTTCGAAGTCAGGCTTTGTATGTTCTGAACCGCTAGTTCTGAATTCCATCCATTGTCAAAATGTACCGCGATCGGACGCAAGCCCAGTTGATTGATCTTCCATGCAAGATAGGTGCTGTCGACTCCACCAGATATTCCGATCACGCAGTCGTATCTTGAGTCACGACCAGCTTCTTTGACCATGCGAATCGCTTCTTCGAGTTTAGCCTCCCGTGACTCCCGTGTCTTGAGGTGTCTTCCCCAGCGTTCCGCAAAACCGATGCACGTGCTGCATACGCCAGCCTCGTCAACTTGAAAATCTGGAATATCTTCATCGGTTAGTACGCAACGCGTGCATTGCGTTGTTGCAACACGGTCTTCTGAAAAAGTGGTCGCGGTACTCATCTTCATATCCAGAGACTTGAAAGTCTGTAGTCAGGGAAGTCTTCCTTGCGAATGAAACCGTGATACTCATTCTCCGCTCTGTGCTGCAAACAGGATTCAGGATCAAGCTTCCTGATTTGCACTGCGGGTGAACCAGCAAGAACACAATATCCATCTGGATAAGACTTTGTTACTACTGCATTTGCGCCAACAATCGTGAAATCACCCAATGTCACACCTGGTAAGATGATGCATCCCATGCCCAACCAGCAATATTTCCCAATCGAAACGCCTTTCGGTTCGGTGTGGGCGCGGAGATCATGAACATTATGGTTAGCACCAATGATTCCAACATTGGCGGCAACCTGGGTGTAGTCTCCGATCACAATTGGGCCGATACCTTGGATGTAGCAGCCAGGTTCGTACCCGGGCGCACAGTCAACTCCAACGTGTATATTGCGAGGTTCGTTGATTCGGCTTGCAAAGTGCACCGGCCAGTAGACGTCGCCGTTAATTCGCAGGATGCGCTGAGCAATCCAATGCTTAAAACGACAGGGATTCTGGGAACAAGCGGTATTTCTGATTGCGTGAAAACATGGCAGTCTCAAAAGAGCCTGGTACATTAGGCTAGTGCCGCCAACAATCACTTTCCTTTTCACCCAACCGGCTCCGCGCTTCCAAATTGACTTTGGCTGCCGATGCTCTGCAAGTTTACTGCGGGGAATCATTCTTCTTGGTGATTTCCCAGTCGAGGATAGGGTGGACAACCCCGGAGGGCGCCGGAGCACGCGTTTGACCCAACTGGTTGATCGCGAGTTCGCCAACTTGAAACACGACACTGTTTCCAGAAAGAATATCTCGTTGACAGGCGACGTCAAAGTCGACAAATGCAACGTATACACCCCTATTTAGCAGAAAAGGGGGGATTATGCAGGTGCTGTAATAGCATCCTGGCTTTCGAGGAACATTAGGATACTTCGACATCAAATCACTTGATGAAAATACCTCCGTCCCGTCGCCAGTCGTGATAAGTAACGCAACCCTCAAGTTGTGAATAGGTTGGAGAACGGTGTAGGAAATTCGAATCTGAATTTCACTATCTGTTGAAAGAGCTGACTCAAGTAGCCCACGCTCATCCAGTATTGCGATTTCGTGAAGTTCAATTTCAGCGGATAGGGCCACATTGTCTCCACCCCATGTGCGAATTCGGTCCGCCACTACCTGACCCTGCAAATAGGCACTAACAACATCGGTAGAATTATCGATTTTGGCGATTCGACCTTTTTCCATCAGCACGGATTTAGGGCAAAGTTGTTTTACGGTCGCCATGTTGTGGCTAACAAACAGTATGGTCCGGCCAGAGTTCTTGCTGACGTCTTCCATCTTACCAATGCAGCGTGACTGGAAGTCGGCATCACCGACCGCCAACACTTCATCGACAATCAGAATCTCGGGTTCTAAGTGAGCGGCCACGGCGAACGCCAAGCGAACATACATGCCCGATGAGTATCGCTTGACGGGAGTGTCGATGTACTTGTTGCAACCAGAGAAGTCGACGATGTCATCAAATTGCTTTTTGATCTCTGGTCGCGTCATTCCCAAAATTGCGCCGTTGAGAAAGATGTTCTCGCGGCCGGTCAATTCGGGATGAAAACCGGTGCCAACCTCCAACAGGCTAGCCATTCGACCGTTGGCAACGATGCGCCCCGTTGTGGGCGCCGTGACGCGTGACAAGAGTTTCAGCAACGTGGACTTGCCCGCACCATTGCGTCCGATGATCCCCAGGATCTGCCCCTGTTCGATTTCCAAATTGATGTCTTGCAAGGCCCAGACGTATTCGCCGCCAGCCTGCTCTCGATCGTTCTCTTGCCCCACCTTTGAAAACGGATCCGTTTTGCCACGTACCCTGGCCCATAGCCGATTCAAGTCATGCGCAAGCGTTCCCGTTCCGACTTGCCCAAGTCGGTACATTTTGGAAACGTTTTCGATGGTGATCGCTGCGCTCATGAATGGAGTTGGCAGTTGGCAGTTGGCAGGAGACAGTAGGGCATTTTTTCAGGCGAAGCGTTTGCAGTTTATTGTCGATCGCGAATGGAGCGGATGAGGCCTTGGATCATCGCGGAGAGTTGTTTGGATTCTTCGATCCATTTCTTTGCGATGTCTTGGGGAATGAAATTGGTTTTCTGGCCAACGATCGTTTGTGTTCGCAATTCACCGCAGGACGCTCGTGCATGGTCGAGGAACTTGCATTGGTCGGCTGTTGTGGATCGTTCCATGCCTTCCGCAATATTCGAGGGAATCGATAGTCCTGAGCGAGTGATCTGATCCTTGAAGCCGAAGTCTCGACAGGAAGCAAGTTGCAAATACGCCTGCGAACTCAATTACACCGCCCGCTGCCACACCGTCAGTTCTTCAAATCCAGCCATCAATTGATCCAGATCATATTGTTTCTGCCAACTGAAAACTGTTCTCTGCCAACTCCGTCGTTAAACCGTATCCATGAACGTCTTTTCGACGCGATTGAAGATCACCGTGCCGACCAGCAGGATCGTGGTGGCGAAGCCGGTGGAGTAAGCCAAGTGAAGGGGGCTGTATTGGCCCACGCCCAAGAAGGCATGACGGAACGTTTCCAGGATCGGCGTCAGTGGGTTTGCGTTGATGATCCACTGGTACTTTTCGGGCAACGTTGATGCCGGGTAAATCACTGGTGTGCCATACATTGCCAACTGAATCGCGAACTGCAGTAGAAATCGCAGATCGCGATACTTCGTGGTCATCGAGCTGATGATCATCCCTGCGCCCAAACCGATCATTGCCATGAGTAGAACTAACAATGGAAACAAGAACACCGTGGTGTTCATCTGAATCTTCTCGCCGACGAGCTTGTAGTAAAACAACACGGCAATGAACAGAATGAACTGGACCGCGAACTTTAGCAGTCCTGACGCAACGATTGACAGGGGGACAATGATTCGCGGAAAGTAGACTTTACCGAACACATTTGCATTGGCAGTGAATGTCTCCGACGTCTTCGTTAACGACTCAGAGAAATAAGACCAGCAAGTTATTCCCGCCAAATAAAACAGAATACCCGGCAAGCCGTCAGTAGAAATGCCCGCAATGTTTTTGAATACCAAGGTGAAAACCAAGGTCGTCATGATCGGCTGTATCAGAAACCAGATCGGCCCCAGTATGGTCTGCTTATAAAGCGAAACAAAGTCGCGATAGACCAACAGCAACAGAAGGTCCCGATACCGCCAAATGTCTCTGAGGTTGAGACTAAACCAACCAGACGGTGGTTCAATCGTAATGACTGTGGCAGGCAAGTTTTTACCAGATTGCATAAATTTGGTATGTTACTGACAAGTTGATTCGAAATTCGCAGACTGCTTGATTACTAAATTCAACCAATCTCGCATCGTCCGCTACTAGCTTTTCAACTTCATCTGCACGAAGTAACAAATCCATATCTCACGAGTAGTACGAACTGGACTGTGTTGAGTCGTCCATAGACTCTTTAAACCCGGGCGTCTCTAGCTACTCCGATCGCGACGCGATCGGCGGGAACTTCGCCTGCTTGGGTGGCACATAACACGCCATTTTCTGACCTGCCAGTGGTCGCTTTTTCCGGGTCAGCGATAGAGGTTTGCCTTTTCAGGCAGAAGACGCTAAGCCGAGGTGGGGTGTTCTCATCGAATTCAGTGATTCGGCGAGCGCTGGGGAGTTAGGGCGAGGGGGTTTTTAAAGCTGCGAGAGGCTCTTTTAAGTAGCGAGTGGCTTTTTTTAATTGGCGAGCTGCGAGTGGCGAGAGGCTTTTTTAAGTGGCGAGTTGCGAGAGGCGAGAAGCGAGAAAGAAGTTATAAGCTGAACTCGTTTCTCGCTGCTCGCCGCTTTTGCCGACTCGCCGCTCGTTTCTCGTCTCTCGCTACTCCGATCGCAAAGCGATCGAAGGGCTTGCCGCGTGTCAGCCGTCTGGGTCATCGATCAGTTGTTGCAGTCGATCGGCGAGTTCGGAGGGAAAGCGACTGGGCCAAGTTTCGTCGATCAGTTCGACGTCAAGCATGTCAATTAGGTGCATTTGATCTTTTCTTCGAAATGAATTGAGCTTCATTCGCACCAATGCTTCGAGCGAAAGTGTGTTGTGGGATTGCAGGATGATTGTTTCGTTGAGTTCAGGGGAACTGACCAGGTCGTCCTGCCGGACTTTCTCGCCGGCGAACAACACATAAACGGCATCGCGGGCTTTGGCGTCGGGGCCGTCCAGGAACATATCGATGCTTTTAACGTGCCGATACACGAAACCCACCGCTTCCATCGCTCGGGTGGCCGCCGGGAAATCTTCGCGACGAAGTAAAATGTCAACGTCTCGAGTCGTCCGCACGGCCGCTTCATCGGCTTGAGCAACCCACGCGCGAACGGCGTTGCCGCCGATAATGGCATACGGAATTCCAGCCGCTTCCAAGGTTTTCGCTGTCTTTTCAAGTCGCTCTTGAATCTTGTCCACCGCTCGGTTCATCCTTTCCCAAAGCGCGTCACCGGTTAATTTGAATTCAATTGACATGGCGTGGCTCGCTTCGCGGGAGTTGCTAGTGGCCGCTTCGCGGGTGCTTGGTACTTAGTGCTTTGTTCCGATTGAAAATTGGGGTTGGCATATCGTGGCACGGCGGTCTCCGCCGTATTTAACGGTGGGGACCACCGTGCCACGATGGTAGGCACCCTAGAATCGAATTGGACCAAAGCACTATTGATTGGTCGCGAGTTCAACGAGTGGCTTTTTTTAGCTGCGAGTGGCGAGTTGCGTTTCTAAGTGGCGAGTTGCGTTTCTAAGTGGCGAGTTGCGAGAGGCGAGTGGCGAGAAGCGAGTGGCGAGTGGCGAGTGGCGAGATAGAAATCATCTTCCGGACTCGCTGCTCGTCGCTCGCTACTCGCCACTTTTGCAGACTCGCTGCTCGTTTCTCGCAGCTCGCCGCTTCTGTTGATCTTCGCTCTTGGGAGGGAGCGGAGTTTACGATTAAGTTTACGTTTACGTTTACGTTTACGTTTATGTTTACGTTTATGTTTATGTTTAAGTTGGCTGTTGGCTAAAAGCTAATCGCTAACGGCTAATTGCTCGCCGATCGCGACGCGGTCGGCGCGGACTTCGTCTACTTGGGTGACACATCACACCCCATTATTTTGAACCGGCTTGCGGTTCCTTTGCCGAGTCAATCGTAATAGTCTGCCCTACCGCCCAGGAAACGCTACCCCGATCTTGGGTGATTCGTTCGGATTGTGGGAATGGGTGAGGATTTTATCGCTGCGCTTAGTTGCGAGTAGCTTTTTTAAGTTGCGAGTAGCGAGAGGCGAGTGGCTTTTTTAAGTTGCGAGTAGCGAGAAGCGAGTGGCTTTTTTAAGTTGCGAGTAGCGAGAAGCGAGTGGCGAGATGTAAACCTTGAACCGGACTCGCGACTCGCCGCTCGCTACTCGTCGCTCCAATCGCAACACGATTGGCTCTCGCTTCTCGCCGCTCGCAACTCACCGCTCCGATCGCGTAGCGATCGGCGAGTCTCGGAGTTCTTGTAGCTTGCTTAAAATTTCTGGCTCTTCTTTCAGTTCGGCCAGGACTCGGAGTTCCTGATCAATTAAGGTCCAATCGAGTTGCGGGCCGCTTCTTACGATTACGCCGCGTATGTCCGTCCAGTCGTGTGGTCGGTTTGCAAAGGCTTTTAAGATAATGAGGTCACTTGGTCCACAAACCTGAAGGCCGATTTCGCGGAAATTCTCGAGCGTCGATCTCTGGATCAGATCCAACTCGAATGGAAATGCGGCTAGCGAGACGTCGACATCGACACCCCTGGACTCCTGACATAACAGTACACGGTTCTGAATCGCAAACTGTTCGACTTCGGCGATTCGGCCCGTTAGATGCCGCATCAGGGTATCAATTACTGGCCGCTCGTTTCCGAACTCGGTCCAGACGGTGGCGTGAACATCGTCGGTTTGGCGTGGTTGGCCCCAGCGGTGCACGGCCAATCCGCCGATGAAACAAAACTGAAGTCCGAGTTGAGTCCACTCGTGCTGGAGTCGCGACGCTGCGTCGATCAGGTCAGATAAATCCAGGTCCATGTTTCAGTGCGGGGATTGCTGAGGCTTCGTTCGACTTAGAAGCTGTCGACGCATGAACCAACGCTGCATGATCACCATCCCGTTTCTCTCGGGATAGCGTTCGAAAATGATGGACTCGGCTCGGCTGACTTGGCTCCTTGCGGCTCGTTTGCCGTCGAGCCGACGAAGTTCCTCGTCACGAATGGCTTGCAATCGGGGTGCCGCTTGTTTCCATTGCTGGACCCACTGGGAGGCAAAACTGGGAAGTTGCTCGTTGGACATTGAGTTGAACTTTTTCGAAGAGCCTATCTGAAAAGGCGGCTGACTTTTTTTTAGTAGCGAGAGGCGAGAGGCGAGAGGCGAGAGGCGAGTGGCGAGTGGCGAGTGGCGAGTGGTGAGTGGTGAGTGGGCTGTTGATTGAATCGTAATCCGACGCGTGACGGCGTGTTGATTGAGTGCACGTTTAGGCGTTTTCGTTTAACGGCAAGCCGTTCGATGAACCGATTTAATGTAGTGGATCTTGTAAAAGATCCCAGCGCAAGGGGAAGTTAAACAACTTCCACTACCTTCATTGAACGGTATTGCCGTTAAACGATTCAATCAACAGACCGGTGAGCGAGGGATCGAATGCCATAAATCCTTTGTATGTATCCCTCGCTCACGCTTCGGGTTTCGATGAGGACTAAAACAACGGGCCGCTCGCCTCTCGTCGCTCCGATCGCGAAGCGATTGGTCGATCTTTCTCGCTACTCGCTTCTCGTCGCTCGCTGCTTTTATCTCGCTCCGCGCAGACTTCGTCTGCTTGGGTGACAGGCGTTTTTTGGTTTCGCCGCTGGGACACCCCACGCTTGGGGCCCTTTCCGAACTTGGAGTGGGGCCGACCAAATATTTTGATTGATGCGGTTCATTTGTCGACCCAGGCCCCCCAAGAATTTGGCGAAAGGCGAGAAACGAGTAGCGAGTAGCGAGTAGCGAGAGGCGAGAAGCGAGCGGCGAGAAAGATCGACCGATCGCTTCGCGATCGGAGTGGCGAGTAGCGAGCGACGAGTAGCGAGTCCTGCGAATGGTTTTCAACGCGTTTCTCGCCGCTCGCTTCTCGCTGCTTAAAAACACTCGCGTCTCGACGCTCGGTACTCGTCGCTCCAATCGCAAAGCGATTGTTGGGTTTTTCTCGCTTCTCGCCGCTCGCTACTCGCTACTTAAAAACGCTCGCTTCTCGCTGCTTCCTCACCTAGGCGGCGGAGGTAATCTCCGTAGTCGTTGTTGTAGGATTCGGCTAGGGATTGGAGTTGGGGTTGGGTGATGAAGCCTTGGAGGTAGGCGATTTCTTCGAGGCAGGCGATCTTGAGGCCTTGGCGTTTTTCGACGGCGGCGACGAAGTTGCACGCATCCAGGAGGCTGTCTTTGGTGCCGGTGTCGAGCCAGGCAAAACCTCGCGAGAACAGTTCGACGTGGAGGTCGCCGCGGCGGAGATAGTGCTCGTTGACGGCGGTGATCTCCAGTTCCCCTCGCGCCGAAGGCTTCAAATTCGCGGCGATGTCCAGGACGTCGTTGTCGTAGAAATACAGTCCGGGGACGGCGAAGTTGGATTTGGGCTTGAGCGGCTTTTCTTCGATGCTGATCGCTCGGCCGTCCGCGTCGAATTCGACCACGCCGTAGGCCTGCGGGTCGTTGACTCGGTATCCAAAGACGGTTGCTCCGGAGGTCTTGGCCGCCGCGTTTTGAAGGGTTTTTCGAAAACCTTGCCCGTAAAAGATGTTGTCACCGAGAACGAGAGCCACCGGACTGCTCCCGACAAAATCGGCACCGATCACGAACGCTTGGGCGAGCCCTTCGGGTTTGGGCTGTTCGGCGTAAGAGATCTCGATCCCCCAATGTCGGCCGTCGCCGAGCAGCCGCTCGAAGTGCGGCAGGTCGTGAGGCGTCGATATCAACAGGATGTCTCGGATCCCGGCGAGCATCAACGTGCTCAGCGGATAGTACACCATCGGCTTGTCGTAAATCGGCAACAACTGCTTGCTGATCGCCCGAGTGATCGGATGCAAACGCGTCCCGGACCCTCCGGCAAGGATGATGCCCTTCGGCGGAGCCGAAGGAGTGGCGAGCGGCGAGGGGCTAGTGGCGAGGGGCATGTTTTTTTGAGTGGCGAGTTGCGAGAGGCGAGATGCGAGTGTTTTTAGAGTAGCGAGTGGCGAGAGGCTTTTTTGAGTTGCGAGAGGCGAGTGGCGAGTGGCGAGATAGAAAACTTAAACCGGACTCGCTTCTCGTTGCTCGCTTCTCGTTGCTCCAATCGCGAAGCGATTGTTGGGGCTGAGGTTTTTCTCGCTTCTCGCGACTCGTCGCTCGCTACTTTTTCTTGTGCCTTTGGATGAGGGCGCCTAGCATTCGGCCTAGTTGGTTGGTTTCGTCGGCCCACTGGGTTGCTTTTTCTGGGGCCAAGAAACCTGCTTGGATTCCGATCAGGAGCTGGGTTCGGAGTTCGCCGGCGGAGCCTTTGGCGATGGTTAAGAACCTGGCGATTTCGGCGTCACTGCCTCGCTCGTAGCCTTCGGCGATGTTCGACGGAACTGACAACCCGCTCCGAGTGAGCTGGTCTCGGAAACCGAAGTCCTTCAGTTGGCCGGTCTCCTGGTACAGCGTCACCGACAACCGCACCGACCGCTTCCAAACGTCCAGATCTTCATAAGACATTTTTTTTTAAAGTTGCGAGTAGCGAGAGGCGAGAAGCGAGACTGATTTTATTCTCGCATCTCGTCGCTCGCTACTCGCCACTTAAAAAAGCTACTCGTCGCTCCAATCGCGAAGCGATTGGCTGAGGGCTTCTTGGATGTTGGATATTTTGATGCCGGTTGAGAGTAGTTTGGTGTTGTCCATCACGCAGTTGGATCTTGGGGTCTTGGCGGCGAGTTGCATGAATTCGGCTTCGGATTCGAAGAAGTCGTAAGTCTTATCCGGTAGGAGGTGACGCTGGATCATCTCGGTAACCTGCCGGGTCGTGACGCTGCCGGTGTTGGTCACGTTGTAGATGCCGAAGGGGACTCGGCGATGCCAGCATTCCAAACAGGCGGAGACGAATTCGGCAAGGTGAGAGATCGAGTTTTCTGCTTGCAGAAGCCTCTCGTAGCGGATGAGTTTGGACAGGTAATTGCGTGATGAAGCTTGTTCGTTGAACGGGATCCGAAGTCGCCAGATGAAGACATCGTCCGCATCCGCGAGAACTTCTTCGCCGAGCGCTTTGCAGCCGGAATACCAACTGCAGTTGTTGGTTCGAAAACAGAAGTTCGGTTCGTCCGTTTCCGTGAAGCCTTGGCCGTCGTGGCGTCGACCGGTGTAGATGCATCCGGAGGAGACATGTCCCCAAGGGATGCCGCCGGCCATCTCACAGGCTTCGCGGATCGTTCCCGGAAGCACGGCGTTGCCGTCCAAGCATTCGGACTTGTGCTGCTCACACGCGTCGACGTTGGGTTTGCCGGTGTAGCCGGCGGCGTTGATTAGGAACGTGGCATGGGACTCGCGTATCAGCGAGATCAGAACATCCCGCCGGGTGTAGTCCAGCTCGGATCGCGAAATACTGCGGTGCTCGATACCGGATGATTCGAGCTGACGCTTGAATTCGCCACCGATGTATCCGGTGTGGCCGAGTAGTAAAATCAAGGAACGCAAACGGGGTTGAAATGAGAGTTGATTGGAACACTGCCAATGTTCGAATCATATCCCGTTCGCGGCGATTCTGTCACCACGGAACCTTGCGGCGTGTTGAATTAGTCAGATCTTAACCCGACGCGTGAGTTCTGAGTATGCGATTTAATCGTAACCCGAAGCGTCAGCGAGGGATCGGCGACTAGGGATTGGGCCGTGGATGTGCCGTGGGTGTGGATCCCTCGCTTACGCGGCGGGTTGCTATGGAGATCCCTCGCTCACGCTGCGGGTTACGATGGTGATCCCTTGCTTACGCAGCGGGTTACGATGGGAATCGCTCGCTTACGCGGCGGGTTGTGAGGGGGATCCCTTTCTTACGCGGCGGGTTGTGATGGGGATCCCTCGCTGACGCAGCGGGTTGTGAGGGTGGATCCCTCGCTCACGCTTCGGGTTACGATGGGGAACCCTTGCTTGTGCGGCGGGTTACGATGGGGATACTTTGCTTACGTAGCGGGTTGTGATGGGGATCCTTTGCTTATGTGGCGGAGTGTGATGGTGATGCATTGCTTACGCGGCGGGTTGCTATGGAGATCCCTCGCTTACGCTTCGGGTTACGATGGGGATCCCTTGCTTACGCGGCGGGTTACGATGGGGATACTTTGCTTACGCGGCGGGTTGTGGTAGACGCGGGTGATGGTTATGGATGATTTTTCGATAAAGTCCGCGATTGGCGATGTCCCGTTGCGTGATCCAATAGCGTTTTTCCTGACGTGGGCGACGTATGGAACTTGGTTGCCAGGAGACGGGCGTGGCTGGATCCAATACGAACATGGATGGAAAATCCCACAGCCTCCGTTGGAGCTTGAATGCAAGGCTCGACAAGAAGAGGAATCTTGCCTTCTGTTACCGGTGGAGCGAAAACTCGTCGAAGCGCAGCTTGCCGAAACGTGTCGATACAGAAATTGGACATTACACGCTGCGAATTGCCGTACAAATCATGTTCATGTTGTGGTAAGTGCACCGGCAACCAAAGCAAAGAAGGTGCGTGTCGACTTGAAAGCGTATGCGACTCGCAAGCTCAAGCAAGCATCGAAACAACCGAAGCGAGAAAACTGGTGGGCCGAAAGAGGAAGTATTCGGTGGGTCTGGGATCAGGATTCACTGACACAAGTGATTTACTATACCAAAGACGCCCAAGACAAATCGTAACCCGACGCGTCAGCGAGGGATTGGTGACTGGGGATTGGGTGGTGGATGTGCCGTGGGCGTGGATCCCTTGCTTACCGGGCTGTTGATTTAGTCCTCATCGAAACCCGAAGCGTGAGCGAGGGATACATACAGAGGACGTAATGGCGCTGAATCCCTCGCTTACGCTGCGGGTTACGATGGGGATCGCTTGCTTACGCGGCGGGTTGTGAGGGTGGATCCCTCGCTTACGCTGCGGGTTACGATGGGGATCCCTTGTTTACGCGGCGGGTTGTGAGGGTGGATCCCTCGCTTACGCTGCGGGTTACGATGGGGATCGCTTGTTTACGCGGCGGAGTGTGATGGTGAATCCCTCGCTCACGCTGCGGGTTACGATGGGGATCCCTTGCTTACGCGGCGGAGTGTGAGGGTGGATCCCTCGCTTACGCTGCGGGTTACGATGGGGATCGCTTGTTTACGCGGCGGAGTGTGATGGTGAATCCCTCGCTCACGCTGCGGGTTACGATGGGGATCCCTTGCTTACGCGGCGGAGTGTGAGGGTGGATCCCTCGCTTACGCTGCGGGTCACGATGGGGATCCCTTGTTTACGCGGCGGAGCGTGATGGTGAATCCCTCGCTTACGCGGCGGGTTACGATGGGGATCGCTTGCTTACGCGGCGGAGTGTGAGGGTGGATCCCTCGCTCACGCTGCGGGTTACGATGGTGGAATCCCTCGCTCACGCTTCGGGTTACGATGGGGATCCCTTGTTTACGCGGCGGGTTTCGATTCATCGACAGGCGGCTTGGCGGGGATGGGTCGGATCAGGCGGCGTGGCGTTGGGTCGAATGGGTTGCCCGGCCGCTGAGCGTTTTGTCGGTGATGGTGACTCGGATGCGTTGTAGCGCGTTGTGCATGGCGATGCCGTCGCGGAACCGCCGTTGTGGTTTGGGGTCGATCGACTTGCATATCCACTGGACGAAATCCGGGTGCAAGCCTTTGCGAAGTTTCGCGTAGGCGGGCAGGGGAGTTTCGAACGGATACTCGGGCAATACACCCGACAGCATTCGATAGACGATCAAACCAAGTGAAAACACATCACTGCGATAGGTCGGCTTTCCCATCGCTTGCTCGGGGGCGATGTAACCGACCGTTCCCGATGCCGAGGCGAGTTGGCCACGTCGTTGGTTGCGGGCCAATCCGAAGTCCGTCAAGCAAACGCGATTGCCGGGGAACAAAATGAAGTTCTCGGGCTTGAGATCGCGGTGCAAGATGCGGTTCTCGTGCGCGTGAGCCACGGCGGCGGTCATTTGGCGGATGAAATCGACGGCCGTCGACCGTGCCATCCGGCGACTGATCCGGTCGTGCAAACTTTCCACACCTAATGGGAACGCCATGACGAACTGGTCGTCGATGTAGCGTGCGTCTTTGAGCGGCAGCACGTTGGGATGCGAGAGCGCCGCCATGATCCGCACTTCGCGCTGGACGTCTTCGAAAGATTGCGTCTGTTGCCCATTGCTCAGATCGGGAATCTTGAGCGCCACGACGCGATCCTCGATCGTGTCTTGGGCTTGGTAAACGACAGCAAAACCGCCTTCGCCGAGTCGTCGGACGATGCGGTATTTGTCCAATCGAGATCCGGCTCGCAAACGTCGCGCGGGTTCGGAGTCCGCCATCACTAATCGCAATTTTGCGGTCACGCTCAGTTTCCTAAATCGAAGAGGACAGTGTGAAAGGGTGTTGTCATTAACAGCTATTGAGATGGAGTACGATGCGACGGCCGGACGGACCCTTGTCCGACTTCGGAACTGTTCGGAAATGAATTCCTGATTTCTTAACCCGACGCGTCACGGCTTGTTGATTGAGAGCCTATCCGAAAAGGGGTCTGACCCTTTGGAGGCGAGTCAATTTTCGTTGCTTTTCTGGTTTCGCCGGAGAGGGTCAGACCCCTTTTCGGATAGGCTCTTAGTTTGCATCGTAACCCGACGCGTCAGTGAGGGATTCCTAGTAGTCCTCTGCAGTTCAATTTTCGGGTAGTGGATCTTGTTAAAGATCCTTTCAGCATGGGATCTTTAACAAGATCCACTACGGTCTACCCGAAAAACAAGGTGAGCTGGAATACTAGTAGTCGTATCAAGGTGAAGTATCCCTTGCTTACGCTGCGGGTTACGATGGAGGATCCCTCGCTTACGCTGCGGGTTACGATGGAGGATCCCTCGCTTACGCTGCGGGTTACGATGGAGGATCCCTCGCTTGCGCTGCGGGTTACGATGGTGGATCCCTCGCTTGCGCTGCGGGTTACGATGATATCCCTTGCTTACGCTGCGGGTTACGATTGTCTTGCTCGATGAAAATGCCGAAGTTCTTTTCTAATAGTTCGTTAACCCGAAATGACGCCTGCGATTTCGGGATGTGTGACGGCCGACGGTGTGGATTCGACGCGGGTGGTGACGTCGATTTGAACGGACCATTTGCCATCGGCACCGGCGGTGATGATCCAGTGCGGCATCACACAAACGCTTTGATGAACTAATTCAAAACCGGCTTCACTTTGGCTGACCGTTTCGATCGGGAACGCCCAGATTCCGCTCTCGCGGTTGCATCGCAAGTCGAGGTCGAGCTTCAGCCAGCGATCCGACAACGACAAACCACGCACTTCTTGTAGATCCAATGACTCGCCGAGTTGACCCAACCGGTTTCCGTCGACGTCACTGAAATAGCGATCGTCGGCACCCGAGGGCAAGCCCGCAAAGTTCCATTCGATGGCAAAATGCAGCGGACGTCCTGGCGGAAGGTTTTCGAGCAGGTACGTGACGGCCAACTGGTCGCTTGCCGCATTGATCGTGACCGCTTTGGTGATCGTGATCGGAATGCCCCATGCGTTGCCATCACGACGCATTTGAGTTTGCACGCGTTCGCCACCGCGACGCAGCTTTGCTTCAAAGGGCAGATCGACGAAGTCACCACGCTCGGTCGATTCCCCCGACATCACCGATGCGAGGGTCGCTTCGTTGTCAAAGAAATGATCGACGAGACTTTTGCGTGGGAAGCGATCGTACTGGATCCGCTGGTCCAAGCCTTCTTGTTTGAAGACGATGCGGTCGTGGATGCTGGCGACGTCGCCATCGCCCATGCCGGGTCCGGCAAGGACCTTACGGTGATAGGCTTCGGGGCGACGTTGCAACGTTGCGAGCAAGTTGTGATTGATCGCGCGAAGGTCCCATTCATAAAGCCGACCGCCGCGGGCCGGGTCCAACCAAGCGATCATGTGCTCGTTGGACATCTTGATTTCTTGTTGGCCGTCGAAGTCAAAATCTTCGGCGGATGCCGTCACGGTCTCCAACGTCCCCTCGAGTTTTTGCAGCAGCGTGTCGGCTTGGATCAAATGTTCGAAAATCGCGTTACGGAGGTGGGGCAAGTAGATGCCACCGAACGCGCCGTGCCAGTACGGGCAGTTGCACTGTCCGCGATACAGATGATCGCGAATCTCGGCCAGTGATCCGGCATCCGATCCGGCGACTTCGGCCGCCGCCAAGCGGACACTGACGTGCATCATCCGGGCGTACATCTCGTTCGTTTCGTCGTACTTCGTCTTGAAGTTTCGCCAAAAACCACCGCGAATGAATTCTTTGAGTCGCGGCCACTCGGAACTGTGTTCGAGTGCGTGGGTCATGTCTTCGAGCGTTTCTTGAGCCTCGACCGGCAATGCCCACTGCGTCATTTCACGGTAACTGCAATCGGGCAAGTAAGCCTTGCCGGCGGCGGGGACGCGGCGGATCGCTTCGGCCATCGAGACCGTGTGCAGCCAATCTTGGTTGTGCGTCAACGCGCCAAAGAACGAATGCAACCAACCGTCATCGTAGACGTGTTGTTTGGTATCCGGCCAAGTTCCGAACTTTTCACCGTCGTCACCAAAGGTCATCACCGCACCGGGCGTTCGTTCGGCGATCTCACGAAGGTAGCCGATCGTTTCATCGACGGGGCAAAACGGGATCGTGTATCGCAGTCGTTCGCTGCCGGGGAAAATCCGCAGCAAGCGGCCTTGGTCTTCGACGAGGTAGTAGCTCGTCAGGTCGTCGGCCTTCATCCCGGCGGCCTGGAAATGATAATCATCCAGGACCGTGTAGCGGATTCCCGCGTCGACCACGTCGCTGGTCAGATTCGATTCCCAAACTCGTTCGGGAGTCCACATGCCCGCCGGGGTGACGCCCAAGGTGCGTTTGAGCCACTGACTGTAGGATCGAATTTGGCCGATCCGGTCACGCCCCGGTAACATAGTTAAGATGGGTTCGTATTGCGGTCCACCGACGATCTCGATCCTTCCCGCTTCGACGAGCAAACGCACGCGATCGAGGTATTCAGGATGTCGTTCGGCCAGCCACATCATTAGCGGGCCGGAAGTGTGCAGCGAAATCTGCAACGCGTCGTAGGGTTCGAACACATCGAGGAACGGCAAATAGCTATCTTGATACGATTGCTCGAAAACGTTTTCGAAATTGCCGATCGGTTGGTGATTGTGCAGGACCAGGCAAAGATGAACATTCGGAGTCATGGCGATCGGCAATGCGGAGGAAGTTGGTTGGAGGAATTATCGAATGGATTGTAAGGCTGATCCGAACTGATCCGAATAGCGCTAACGATCGGATCGAAATGAAGTTTCCAATTTTTCGACCAACCTTGGGGTTATCGTCGATCTAACCGACAAAGTTGAGTTTTTGGCAAAGTGGGCTGCCAAGAAAACGCAACGAACCGCGAATCCATCATTCATGAACGTGACCCTCGACTCTCTATCGAACCACCCATACGACGATCCGGGCTCGTCGCACGCTGAAGCGATTGATGACCGATCGGGATCTCAAGGGCACGCGACAGGTCCGCCAAATACCTCGGACGAACAGCGGCCGATGTCTTGGTGGAAACGTTCGCTCGGGGCGTGCGGTCGCGGCGTGTGGAACAGTTGGTCGATCGGGTGGTTGATCGTTTTGTTGGCGGTGGTCACGGCGATTCCCGTGCTGCAGTTGATGGTTTTGGGATATTTGCTGTTGGTCGCCGGTCGGATCGCGGCGGGCGCGACGGTGCGGCAAAGCGTCCCCGGTGTGCATGCGGCGGGACAGATGGGTTTGGTATTGACGGCGATCGGGATCGCCTCGTTGCCGACACAGATGCTGGCCCATTGGGAGTCCGTCGCGACGATCATTCAGCCCGATTCATCGCTTGCGTCGCGGATGCGAGTGCTCGCGATCACATTTTCGTTGCTGGCGACGGTTCATTTGTGGTGGGCTTGGGCGCGGGGCGGTTCGCTGCGGCATTTCCTTTGGCCTCAGCCGAAGCGATTCATGCGTGAGGCTTGGCGTCCGGCGTTATGGGCCGAACTTTCCGATCGGATTTGGCGATTCATTGCGTCCTTGCGATTGCCGATGCTGTTTTGGATGGGCGTTCGCGGCGCGATCGGGACGTTGGTGTGGTTGATCCCGGCGATGATCATCATGGCGGTGACCCGGGATGGCAAACAAGCGGCCGCCGGTTTGCTCGGCGGCATTTGTTTCTTGGTGCTCGGATACATCTTGATGACGCTGCCGATGTTGCAGGCTCATTATGCGGCCGAGAACCGGTTTCGCGCGATCTTTGACTGGCGTCGTGTTCGGCGAGACGTTCACTTCGCGCCTTGGAGTTATGCCGCCGCGATGTTGGTGGCGCTCGTGTTGATGCCGATTCCGTTGTATCTGCTCAAGATCGAAGCGACCCCGGAAGAAATCGTGTGGTTGCCTTGTCTCGTGTTCGTCGCGTTCATGTTGCCGGCGCGGATCGCCACCGGGCTGGCGCTGCGACGTGGCCGGCGATTGAGGCGATTGTCCGAAACGGAGGGCGACGGCAGCCTTCCCAAGCGGTTCTTTCCGAAAGTATCACGTTGGTTTGTGCGATTCGCCATGGCACCGACGATCGTCGCCTTTTACCTGTTCGTACTTTTCGGCAGTCAATTCACCAGTTGGGACGGCGTCGACACGTGGGTTCGGCAGCACGCCTTGTTGGTGCCGCTGCCGTTCATTGGCGTTTGAGTAAGCCTTGCTCGCCCATCCAGGCGTGCATCAGGTCAGGCCATTGGTCGACCGGACGTTCGCCGCGATACATGCCGAAACCGTGCCCACCGCTAGGAAACAAGTGCATCTCGACGGGGACATTGTGGTCGATGCACGCTCGATAAAAACGCAGGCTGTTTTCGACAAGCACGGCTCGGTCATCGCCCGCATGAACGAGAAAGGTCGGACAGGTTTCGGGCGAGACCTGTTCGTCGCGTGACATCTCGGCGACGAGATTCGTATCGGGCTCGGCTCCGAGCAGGTTTTTCTTGGATCCGCCGTGCGTGACGCCGTCACGCATCGAGATCACCGGATAGATCAACGCGGCGAAGTTCACGCCGGTTGCGGGATCCGTCGCGATGGTCGAGGCCAAATGTCCACCAGCGGAAAAGCCGATGATGCCGACGCGATCCGGCGAGACGCTCCATTGGTCCGCGTTTTGGCGCATTAATGCGACCGCCTGGCGTGCGTCGTTCATGGGAACCGGATGTTGGTGAGGGCCACCACCGACGCGATAGCTGAGCACGCCGGCCGTCCCGCCCAATTTGGCGAACCACTTGGCGACGTCGTGACCTTCCTTGTCGACCGCCAAACCGCCGTATCCACCGCCCGGACAAACGACGAGAGCGGCGCCGTGGTTGGATTGCGGATCGGGATGGTAGACCGTCAACGTCGGTCGCTGGATGTTGGACAAAGAGCGGTTATTAGGCCCGCGATCGTGTTCGGTCGCCGACGGAGTTTCCGCCGAGATTCCCAGATCGGCATCGGACCAAAGGGCCAAGACATCGGGTTCGGCCGCCTGCGTCGCCGATGAGACGGTCACGGTGAAAATCCACGCCGGAACAAGAAAAATCCAGGGTGCCAAACGTGCGAAAGTTGAGTTCATCGATTCTGATTCGGAAAGTGGGGAAAACAGGAGCGTTGTTTCAAAAGAGAACGAGGAGTCGCCTCGTCCACGGCCTTCAAAGCTACCACAAGCTCATCGCTCGGTGTGTCAGCGAGGCTGAAACGCGAGGCAAGCGGGCAGTTGATTTAGTCCGAATCGAAACCCGAAGCGTGAGCGAGGGATCATAGATATCGACTCATCCCTCGCTTACCGGGCTGTTGATATAGTCCTCATCGAAACCCGAAGCGTGAGCGAGGGATACATACAGACGATTCAATGGCGTTGGATCCCTCGCTGACGCTTCGGGTTACGATTCAATCAACACGCCGGTGAGCGAGGGATACATACAGACGATTTAATGGCGTTGGATCCCTCGCTGATGCTTCGGGTTACGATTCAATCAACACGCCGGTGAGCGAGGGATACTCAAAAGAGAATGAATGGCGTTGAATCCCTCGCTGACGCTTCGGGTTACGATTAAACCAACAGGCCGCAAGCCGTCAAGGATCATAGATCGTGCGAATTGACAGCGCGTGGACCAAACGTGTCCACGTGGTCAGCGATAATGGGGTAATAACGTAAGCTGCGGCGGAACCGCTGCGGCGATTTTCCGGCACCCCGATTGGAGCCATCTCATGTACGCACCGGACACCCAAATCGAATTCACCTATCCCGAATCGACTCAAGTCGAAAGCCAAACGACGTTTCGCAAGCGACGCGTGCAAATCCGCGAAGTCCGCGATTTGATTTCCCAGCCCCTGACGCCCGAAGAATTTTTGCGTCGCCCGCTGACCCATCGTTCGCGGTATCTGTTGACCGCCTACGACCTGGATTCGGCCCAGTGGCGTCAGTTCTATCTAGGTAGCAGCAAGGAGCACGCCACGAGCGGACGTTTGCGAATTGCCTTGTACCGACCGGGGGCGGAGAAACCGACAAAGATTATCTCACGAGCGTTCGAGCCGACCCGTCGCGACCGCATCGAATTGGCGCGGACGCTGAAACAATTCCGCGATCAACCGCACGAGGGCTTGGAACTGCGGGTGATTCCCGACCTGGATTCGGCACAGACGAATGTTCATGGCCCGACGAATGGCTAGGTGCCGACGACCGGTTAGCGGCCCGATCCAAGCAGTGGACGCCGCATTTGGCACACGTCCAGAGAAATCAAAGAAGTCGGGGCGACATGATTCGAACATGCGACCTTCTGGTCCCAAACCAGACGCTCTGCCAGGCTGAGCTACGCCCCGATTTTTCTTTGCAGCGAGAGCTTAGCTGACGCTCGCTCAGAGCGAAAGGTTCACTTGTGAAAAATTTCTAATGAGACCGTTTACAATTCTACGGATTGGAAACTTGCGTCGTCGGACGGTCGTAGCGACCGGCCCGAGGGGGTTGTTGGTTTAGTCCTGATCGAAACCCGATGCGTGAGCGAGGGATAATTGGTATTGACTCATCCCTCGCTGACGCAGCGGGTTACTAAGACCCAATGCCACAGGCAAAAGTGCAACTTAAAAACTCGCGCGGCGGTTAACCGGACGCCAACCGGGGCTAACGCTGGGCCGCTAAAAGGTTGGTATTGACACGAACTTTCCAAGATTTGTTTTTGTTCCGCATGCCAGCTTGGCTCCGACCTCAAACGAATGTCGGGGCAGTCTTTCACGGCCAAAGGCCCGGCAGTTTACCTAGCCCAGCCCGCAGGGCTGGGTTGAATGTGCGAGCGATCCATGTAGGGCCGAAGGTCCGGTCGTTTGCTAGTGACGTGAACAAACGGCCGGACCGTTGGTCCTACCCAGTAACGTGCCATCGATCACCCAGCCCTTCGGACTGGGCTAGGCAAACGGATGGGCCGTTGGCCCGAAAACCGCAATGACTTCCGCTCGATTCGCCGAACGGCGTGGTACCAAACTTGCGCAACCCGAAGTCGCCGCAACTCCAACTTTTTAGCAGGCCAGGCTAACGCCCATCGGCCAATGGTTGTCATTCGGTATACGACTAAATCAATCCCGCTAACTCGGTACGGCTAGTTCAATCAACAACCCGCAAGGGATGGATTCATTGCTCTTGCTGTTCGGCGACCGGCTCACCGGTGCCCAGTTGAGCGAGCACTTGTAGGATGCCGTTGAGGTGGGCCATTCGTGGGCCGAAGCGGTCGATGAACTCGTTGAGCATGTATTCGCCTTCGACGAGATGTTCGGCGGAATCGTCGATCTCGTCGGTGATCGATTGAAGAAACTCCGTTTGAACTTCGCTGAGCTTTTCAGCCGCCCGGCGACATGCTCGCGATAAGGCGGGATTGGCGTCTTTCCACTGCTGCAGTTCCCCCGCCCGCTGTTTGTGAATGGCCGCGTTTTGCTGCACGAGTTCGCCCAGCAGTTTGGTTTGTTTCTGCTGGGTGACGACCAATTGTCGTAACAGAGTCACGGTCATTTCTTCCAAGGAAGCCACCGGAGTGGGGTCGTTCTTGGCGGACACGTCGATCCGAAACATGGGCGAAACTGGGTTGTCTTCCAGGGACATATTGAAAACTTCCTGAGCTCGTCGAGGATGAGAACTGGTCGAAAAACGTGGTCGATGTTGGGCGTTCGGCACGAGTATAACCACGACCAAAAAGGATTGTCGACCAATTTGTCGTTTTCGTTTGGCGTGGCGTGAAATGCGAAGCTTTGGCCTCGCGATTTGCGGTTTCAGGAGGATTTGCGGGCGTGACGGCGGCCGGTATGTCGTTTGCGTTTGTCTCGACGACTCGTTGTCTCGACGAATCACTGTCTCATGATTTCGCAGACAACTATCCGCCCTACGTTTTGGAGCCTTCTGATGTCGATTTCTCAACCGAGCACCCGCCACGATCCGAATAGCCAAGCGTGGAAGGGGTTTCAAACCCGCTCCATGCCCGAGGTCGATCCGTGGATCGAAACGCTGGGACGTTTGGGTCATTTCGCCAAAGGTTTGGTGTACTTCATCATCGGGGTTTTGGCGTTCAAATTGGCGATCGGGGCGGGCGGGGAGATTTCTGGTTCGCGAGATGCGATTCGAGAGATCGGGCAACAGTCCTACGGACGCATTCTTTTAGGTTTGACCACGATCGGTCTGTTCGGCTACACCGTTTGGCGATGGGTTCAGGCAGTCAAAGACACCGAAGGGGCTGGCCACGACATCAAGGGAATGGTCAAGCGAACGGGCTACTTCGTCAGTGGTGCCGCTTATCTCGCGCTCGGAGTGTTCGCAGGTTCGTTGGCGTTAGGTTTAGGCACCTCCGGCGAAGGAGGTTCGGGCAACGGTCTCAATCGCGTTTTACTGGAATCGACATGGGGCCGAGTGTTGCTCGGTGTCGCCGGACTGATCACCGTCGCCGTCGCCGTGTACTTTGTTTACAAAGCATACCGTGCGAAGTTCATGTCGAATTACAACCTCGCCGAGATGAGCGAAACGACTCGAAAGTTAGCGCTGCGTGTCGGCAGGATCGGATTAAGCACACGCGCGATTGCGTTCGCCATCATCGGCGGGTTCATTGGAACTTCGGCTTATCAAGGAACGGCCGATGGCGAGATCGCAGGCATGAGTGACGCCTTGGCCGCCATCGCGGCCCAAAGTTATGGAAAAGTCATGATCGGCATCGTGGGTTTCGGATTGATGTGCTACGCCCTCCACATGGCACTACTAGGTTGGTTCCGTCAATTCAATGTGAGCGGCAAATGAGTTCGCCGCTGAGGATGTTTGGCCCAAGTTTCTACTGCGATCAACGCACGTAGCAGCATCTCTTCGAGACGTTGAGTGTTGCAAGTCTCGAAGAGACTCGCCTGCGTGAGTTATCGCCGCATTCGTTATTTTAAGGCAATTCATAAATGCCCGACGCGCGACGGCGTATTGATTCAATCGTAACCCGATGCGTCAGCGAGGGATTGAACACTACTCATTCTCTTTTAAGTATCCCTCGCTCACGAATTTTGAAGTTGCGATTTTGCCCGTGGCATTGGTTTTTCGTAACCCGATGCGTAAGCGAGGGATGAGTCAATATCAACGATTCCTCACTAACTCAGCTCTTTATACCCCACATCTTTTTCGACCCCCACGAGCTCGTCTCGTGGGTGAATAAGGTTTGCAAGCTAGACACCGACGCCCTCCCAGTCCACCGAGTTTCACTTGTGCTCGCCGCTTGAAGCGGCGAGCACAAGTGAAACTCGGTGGACTGGGCAAATTGCGGATTGTGTCTAGCTTGCCAACCTCGGCTTCCTGCCAGACGAGCTGGCAGGGGAGCAATCCATGCGGACTTGTGGGGTATAAAGAGCTTACGCGTCGGGTTACGAAATCAGGAAGTTATTTCCGAACAGTTTTTTAGTATCGATAGATGGCTGCTATCTTGGACTTGGTTCCGGGAACACGTTCGCTCTCGCAACGATAGACCTTGCCGCCTTGTGCAATCGTTGCCACGACCGCCGTATTGGTTTGCTCACACGCGATATCGCAGATCAACAAGGTATCGACTTTACCGGTTTGAGCCGCAGCGACGATATCTTCGATTCTTTGGGATGCTTGGCTACCGGCCATTGCGGTTCCCAAACGCTCATTCAACGAATTGTGGTCGGTTTGAAGTTGGGATGCGATGGCTTTGTGTGCGGCCTGATGCAACTCGGTTTCACTCATGCTCGAAGGACTACCGTCGACGTGGGCATCGACGTTCGTTTGAGTGGTCGCGTTGAAATGGCCGGTGACCTCCTGGGTTGCGACAATGACCAATGGCATACCGGTATTGTAGATCGCGCCGCTCACTTGATCGCCGACGATGCTGAGGTACTGATCCCGATCTGCTTCGATTTTGTCTTCGCCCTCGCCTTGGCCGTGGAACATGCCGATCGAGGCTCCGCCGGTATTGCCCAGCGTTCGATGGCTCGTGTTTTGTAAAGATTCCTCAGGATCGCGCGGTAGTACGAGGTCGTCAAATCCCGCCGGAAGTCGCTGCGTTTCCACTATCGTCATCGAGTCACCCTCGCATCGATAGAGAGTCGCGCGATCCCAAGACAAGGCAAGCGTGAAGTATCGTCCTTGTGAATTCGTCTCTTGAATCAGCGGCGAGACGAGGAAGTGATCGCCGACATGGACCATCTCGTCGATATTGCGATTGAGTCGAAGACAACGGACATCGTCGTTGGCGAGATAAATCGCTAACCCGTGTCCTTGATGCTGCCAGAACGCTTCGTCGCGAATAAACCTCTGAAGCGAGTCGAGCACCGATGCGTCATGGCCTTTCTCGTTGAGTAATGAAGCAGCCTTCTTGACTAGGTTCTTGAGTCGAATGGGATCTTGTTTGGTTTCGGAGCCTTTGATGTGCGTCGGCATGAGGATCGAAACGCAAGGCTGTCCCTCGACTTGCACCAGTTTGGCGAGATCGTCTTGGTGAAGGGTTTGAAAGTCGGTTTCATTGGCGGTCGAAGACATCAACGGCTCCTTTTTGGGGGAATGACATGATCACTTCATTGGTAACGAATGATGGATGTGCGTTCCAAAGCCGCAAATGCAATGCCGTATCGAATTTGTTCCGTTACAGATTGATGACATCCCGTGAGGGATGACAGCGATTGGCCGGGGGTATTCGCTGCGCTCAAACCACCGGCTAATGGCTTGAATCGGTTCGGGATGGCAACTTGAGCAAACCGAAATGGCTGTAACGCCAAATTATTGTGGACCAACATTTGCGGCGGGTTGGTTTCGTTGTTTTGGTAACTCGAAGCGTGAGTTTTGAAGTTGCGATTTTGCCTGTGGCATTGGTTTTTCGTAACTCGCTGCGTAAGCGAGGGATGAGTCAACATCAATGATCCCTCGCTTACCGGGCTGTTGATTTAGTCCTCATCGAAACCCGAAGCGTGAGCGAGGGATAAATACAAAGGACTTAATGGCGATGAATCCCTCGCTTACGCAGCGGGTTACGATTCAATCAGCACGCCGGTGAGCGAGGGATGAGTCAACATCAATGATCCCTCGCTTACCGGGCTGTTGATTTAGTCCTCATCGAAACCCGAAGCGTGAGCGAGGGATAAATACAAACGACTTAATGGCGATGAATCCCTCGCTTACGCTGCGGGTTACGATTCAATCAACACGCCGTTAAGCGAGGGATGAGTCAATATCAATGATCCCTCGCTTACAGGGCTGTTGATTTAGTCCTCATCGAAACCCGAAGCGTGAGCGAGGGATAAATACAAAGGACTTAATGGCGATGAATCCCTCGCTTACGCTGCGGGTTACGATTCAATCAGCACGCCGTTAAGCGAGGGATGAGTCAATATCAATGATCCCTCGCTTACCGGGCTGTTGATTTAGTCCTCATCGAAACCCGAAGCGTGAGCGAGGGATAAATACAAAGGACTTAATGGCGATGAATCCCTCGCTTACGCTTCGGGTTACGATTCAATCAACACGCCGGTGAGCGAGGGATGAGTCAATGTCGATGATCCCTCGCTTACGCTGCGGGTTGCCATTCAATCAACACGTTGCTAACGCCGTCGGCTCACTCGATCTGTTCAGGTTCATCTGATGGGCTTGTTGGGTGGTATCTCGCGCGAGCGGTATTCGATTTGCAACCTTCGAAAGTCAAACGTTGCGTCTCTTGAAGCTTATGCTCCCGCTCACTCTCACTTCCTAGGATGAATCATGCCATTTCATTTCCGACCCGAACGTTCGAAGCCGCCGCTGATGGGTCGTTTCACTCACGGATTGTTGATCCTCTTGAGTCTCGGCCTTCTTTCGTGGCCAGCGTGGAAGGCATCCGCACAGGACCTCGATGCGAATCCCCGGAGGGCTTCAACTCTGGAGACTTCAAACCGGGCAGGTTCTTCTGAGGCACCTTCGGGGAAGGCATCGGCGATTAGTGACTGGGGGTTATCGGGAGCGGTTTGGAGCGAAGCGAGCCTGGTGAGGAAACTTGCCGTCGAGACGGTACGCACGAATCCTGGTCTGCCGCCCGAACATCTGGAACAACTTCGGCTGATCGCTGAAACCTCAGGCGATTTGATCGAGTCGATGGAGGAATTTGGATGGCGACGGATTCGACAAAAGGCCGAAATGGGGGGCGAAACGCCACTGTCGCAGACCGATGTTCCCGACCCGGTCGCGGTCGGAGCCGAGTTGGCTGAATCTCTCGGGGCCCAGCCCGAACCGCCCGCAATTCCGCCGCCGGCGCGTCCGGGAGAACTTGCCGAAGCCGATCCGGTGATGAGTCGACTCGATACGGAAACGCCCGTCGGATCCGACGATCCGGGGCTGGATGACGAGCGAACCGAAAATCGGTTGAAGATCGAGATTGACCAATACCGCGTCGACGATCACATCGACGAAACGCCGATGGAACGTCGCAACATCGCTGACGCTCGCGAGGACGGTGTGGAACGAGCGATCGCGGCAGCGAGTGATCGCGGCATTGCCGGTCCGGTCGGCGGTCACATCAGCTATCGCGAATCCCAAACCCGGTCGGCCACGCTTCCCTACTCGAAAGACTCGATCTATGACGCCGATGATTACGATCCCGATGCCGATTACGACGTCGAGCAACCTTTGACAGCTAGGAATCTCGAGAACGAAGCGGCTGAAATTCCGAATCGTGAAGATGACGTCTCGCCGCTCGATCCGGCGGTGGTCGCAACGGGCGAAGACGAACTACTCGCCGCGATGAAACGTGGCGGCACCGCAGAAATGGAACGCCGTCGAATCGGTGCAACACTTTCGGTCGGCGATGATGCGGCATCACCCGCCGTGCCTTCAACCGCTGTGCCATCACCCGTCGTACCGGACCCGGTTCCGCTGACGCGTTACAACCCCGAATCGCCCAAACTGGCCGCCGACGCCAACTGGGTTCAGTTCCACCTAGACCTCAATCAAAATCGCTGGTACGAAGCGAAGAAAGCAGGTCTGAATTTGTTCGCGGTTCGCCAAGCGATGCGTCGCTTGCTGGCGACGATCAACACGGTCAAGGCGGCAACGGACAGCCCTCGGCTGGTCGCTTTGTTGGAGTAAACGGCGAAGGAGAACGCCCTTATTCGGGACCGTTCAAGCCATCTGGATTGGCAGTGCCCGGATTCGACCCATCCAGCTTGATCGGTTCGGCAGCGGTCAGCAATTCATCACGCTGGATTCGAAGTTCACGGTAGGTGTTTTCGGGAATCACGTAGTACCAATCGGCGAATCGAGCGTTGAGGTCGCGAACACGTCGCTGCGCCGCATTGAGACGATCTTTACGCTCGTCCAACTTGCGGGTGTTTTCCTTCAGGATTTTCTCTTGCTCGGCTTCGAGACGCTCCTGCTTTTCATCATCGCTCAATTCGGCGAACGATAGTTCCTCTTCAGCCCCATCCTTCTTCTTCGCCGCATTTTCCATCGCAGCGGGCTCGCCGGATTCGGTATCTGATTTAACTTCGGCTGCGTCGTTTTCAGCCGGCGTTTCATCCGCCGGCTTGTCATCGCCGGCGTCTCCGTCGTCGGCGCCCTGGCCTTCGCCGGTTGCTTCGCCGCTGCCGCTGACTTCGACTTCTTCGACGGCGGCCGGTTTCTCTTTCGTTTCAGGTTTGGTGTCCTGCTCTTTAGCAGAATCCGATTTCTTATCGGCAGGTTCTTTTACTTCGGCAGGCTTGTCAGTATCCGCTTTGGCACTTTCATCCGTTTTGGGCTCGTCCGTCTTCGCGTCCGATTCTGTTTTCATTTCTTCGGCAGCAGTTTCGGACTTCTTGTCTTGATTGGCATCGGTGGAGTCGGCCGGTTTTTCGGCCTCCTTCATCTCAGGTTGTGACTCGGGGCTTTCCTTGGCGGGTTCGTCTTTGGGTTGAGGTTTTGCCTCGACTCCTAACATCGCGGCGAGTTCCTCGATCGTTTGCGGAACGGGAGCCAGCTCCGGTGCAGGGAACTGTTCTTCGTCGACCCGCGTGGTGACGAGAAGGTATCGGTTCACTCCGGTTCCGGACTCGCTTTCACCTTCCGCTTCGTCGGCGCTCTTATCGTCGTCCTCGGTAAGACCGGACACGTTTCCGAATCGCAGCACATACTGCACTCCGTCGTTGACCGAGACGTTCAGTTCACCATTGGCGGAAAGAACTTCAAACTCGCCGCCGTCCCCGGTGGATACGGGAAAGAATCCACGAGAAGCGAGCGAGCTGACGGCTTCGTTGTCAGAGATCAGATCCTTGTCGGCGCGCAGGTTGTCGCTCATGCCTTCGGGTTTGCGGACAACATCGACGATTTTTAAATCGTCCAAGGCATTCTTGATGTCGTTGAGTTTTTCGGTGTTGAGAGTTTGGGTCGGTTCGACGTCCACGACCTTGGGATCGGCCAAGGGATTGTCGGCGGGATACTCGAGCAGTTTCCCGAGACTCCAGTTCGATCCATCTGCTTTGATCTCGGCGGTGTAATTCCGTGTCAACGCGATCCCACGCTGGGTCATCGATGCGGCATAATCCTTGATCGTCATTTTGCTGATGTCAATACTGCTGAGTTGCAACAGGTCTTCTTCGATCCAATCCTGGAATCGCGTCGAAAGTGCCGCCTCTTCGAGCTTCACGACATAGACCGGGTCTTGGCCCGGTTTGCGAACATAGATCTTGCCTTCCTCGTCTTTGACAGGGTTTCCGATGATCAACGAAGCCAAATCCTTTTGGGCTTCGTCACGGAACGTCACCAAACGCCCCACGCCGACATCGCCGACTTCCAAGGCTTCGAGTTTGGGCTCGACGACGCCGAGCGCCTCGTGGTCTTCCGCGTTGCGGGTTTGAACGTCAAGGATTTGTAAACCGACCAATGCGTTGGCGGCATCCTTCATCTGCTCGACCGCGTCGGCGGGATAGCCTTTGCGAGACGGAATGGTCCAAACGCCGGTGTCCCGGTCGCGTCGGACTTCGAACGTATCGACTTGCCCCTGTTCTTCGTCGAACGTCACCATCTTCAAACTCGCGGCCGCGAGCGGGTCCTTGAAGTTTTCAAACAACGGTTTGCCGGGCGTGACTGACGTTTCGAGTCGCTCTGCGTTGGGCCAAGATAAAAACAATCCGACCGCCAGCGTGAGCAGGCCCACGATGCAAAACAGTCCAGTTTTTTGTCCTTCGTTCACGTTCGTCTCGGTTCTAGTAGTGTTGGATGTTGGTCAGCGGCATGGGCCGAATCGTATCAGCCGATTACGGCTGACAGGTTGGAATTATTTCAAGCGAGCTTTGCTGATGTTTTCGCGTTCACGCAATCGACGCAGCGCGAAAACGGCGACACCTACCAGTAGCGGTGGGATGCAGGGCAAGGCAACGGCGAGCGTCTTGACTTGGTTTTGGATCGCGGTGACGTCTTGGTCGGCTTTGCGTCGGACATCCCGGATCTTTTGATCCCGTTCGCGTTCCATTCTTTCACGACGAACCGCAAGGGTACGCTGTTGGTTTTCTTGCTTGATTTGAAACGCGGTTAGTTTCTCTTGCAAAACGCTTTGCGGGACTTCGCCGTCGGCTTGATCTTCCCGCAATTGTTCGACTTCTTCGCGGAGCGATTGAAGTTCCGTGTCGATCTTTTCCTGGGCTTCCCGGATCGCTTCGTCGAATTGAGTTTGGAATTCACGACTTCGGAAACGAACTTCGCTCGTTGCTACTTCCTTGGTCGAATCGATCAGCTTCAAACTGGCGAAGATCGGCTCATGGTTACGAACATTGATGAAGCTTGTGTCACCGGTCAACCAATCGATCGTGTTCAATGCGAAGGTGACGTTTTGGAACTGGAATCGCATGTCCGAAATCTGATCAGGATCGGCCCGGATTAACAAAAACTCAGGCAAGATGATGTCCGTGTCGGCAACATAGACGACTTTGATACCGCCTGAAGTACCGGATGGTTCTTCCGAATCTTTACTTTCGGGCGAGTCGCCTGCCGATTGCGCGCCGGGACCTTCGATTGCCATCGCGACTGGAACGCGAGGGTTCACGCCTTGGATTTCGCGGGCCAGTGACGTTCCGCCGCTGAGGATTTGTTGAACGGTTTGCGCATCGATCAAACCAGATTTGGGGCCGGTTTGAAGTAGCGGTGTGTGGGTGAGTTTGCCGTCTTTCTTGGCGTAGACACCTCCGGCGAGGATGGCCAGGACTTGGCGTAGACCGGAGGTGATTTCGTTTTCGTCGCTCAGGGCTTCGCCTTCTTGAACGCCACCGGCCGCTTCGTCGATGAACAGCCACAACTCGTTGGCGGCTTCGAGATTCGGATACGGGTTGTGTTGTTGCCAGACGAGTTCGGGATTGAACATGCCTTGCATGGCTGCCGATCCTGGAACGTTCAACTCCAACTCGTTCCACAGACGGCGAATATCACCTTTGGGTTGAGGACCGCCGCCGCCCATGCCCATGAACCCACCGGGGGCTTGCTTGGGAGCTCCGGTCGCGGTGATGTAGGAGGCGCCGACCGGTTGCGGGTCTTCGAAAATCGCCGTCGGGATGCCGGCCTGGATTGCCGAAACCAAGCGGTCGAATGCTTGCGGATCGAGCGAAGAGGGTTGCACGGCGATCAAGGCGTCGTACATGTCTGGTGAAACCGGAGCGGTCAAATCGACTTCCTCGACTTCGTATTGCTTGGAAAGCTCATCGATCAACGGGTGCTTCTCGACACGTTGCATTTGCATCCCGTTCATGACCATGCCGCCCATCAAGCGAGCGTCGGTCGCAACGATGCCCAATCGCTTGCGGTTGCCGCTGGCGACGGTGTTGATCGAACGGACCAATTCGTACTCGACTGGAATTCCGTATTCGAAGATCGGCACGGTGACTTTCTCGAGTCCAGAGCGGAACGCGGCACCGAGAATCAACTGCTTTTGCGTGTAGGCACCTTTTTCGCGGAACATACGCGTGACCGGTTCGATGCCGAATCGCTCGGCGGCAAGTGCCGCATCTTCGCTGAACAATTCGATGCCGTCATATAAGTTGACTTCGATCGTGCGATTCCGCTTGGCCGCTTCGGCGCGGAACTCTTTGAGCAAGTTGACCAGTTCGTAACGAGTCTTGGCGTACAGCTCGGGAACCTCGTTGCTGATGAACGCGTCGATCACGATCGGACGATCGTCATCGAGGTTGCGGATCAATTGCTTGGTCGCGTCCGCGAGCGAGCTGACCTGGCCTTCGGTCATATCGGTTCGCAACACATCGCGGCTGCGGAACATCATGACCGCACCGATGGTAAAGACGACCAACGCGACGACACGGGCAACATAGTGCCAAGCCATCTGGTTTCCGTCTTTGCCGCCGGTCCAGTGGCGACGTCCGATCAAGACCATGCAAGCGTAAAGAGCGACAGCGGCGACGAGAATAAAATAGATCACTGACGAACTGCTGATGACCCCGCGACCGAAGTCATCGAAGGGACGAGCGATGCCGCTACCTTGAACCCATTCGGCGAAGCGTTTGGAGGGGCTAACCGCATCGGCTAGCGAAGCGAAAGCGAGCGGTGCGTTGAACAACGCACCGAGGATGAAACCGACGGTCAGGTTTCCGGTCAAGAACGAAGCGATCATGCCGATCGCGATCATCGTCAGACCGACGAACCAATAGCCCAAGTAAGTCGTGAAGATCAGACCGACGTCAAGTGCGCCTTCGGTGAGGATCGCCAGCGTCGTGAACGTGCTGATTTGGCTGAACAGCAATGACGCGGTGAAAATCGCTGCGGCGGACATGTACTTGCCGATCACGATGTCGAAGTCATCCGCAGGCAGCGTCAGCAGCAGTTCGTCGGTGCCTTGTCGCTTTTCCTCGGCCCAGATACTCATCGTGATCGCGGGGATGAACACCAGCATGATCAGCGGGAACCAGTAATTGAGCTGGTCGAGCGTCGCCAGATTCGAATTGAAGAACTCGTACGGCCAAAACGCCGCCACCGAGGTCAAGAACACGAAGATACACAGGAAGACGTAACCGGTCGGATTGCTGAAATAGCCGACGAAGTTTCGCTTCATCACCGCAAAGGCGGCGCGTTTCGTACCGGCGAGCAGCGAAACGACCGCGAGTAAAATCAGCAGGAAGACTGCGTCGTAAGCGAGGACCGTGAGGAGGGCCATCGAGACGTTATTGAGCGCCATGTTTGTGTGACAAATTCGGAAAGGAGCACCATCGCCAAGATGGTGGACGGACGGAAAGAAAACGACCTAGTCGAACTTGTGGCCGGTCAATTGATGGAAGGCTTCGTCGAGATCACCTTGGCCGGTCGTGCGAAGACCTTCGACGTCACCGTCGTAGACCTTGCGGCCTTCGTTGATCAAGATCACGCGATCGGCCATCGCTTCGACCTCTTGAAGGATGTGCGTCGACAGCAAGATCGTTTTCGTCTCGCTGAGCTTTCGCATGGTTTTACGCACGCCGCGGATCTGGTTCGGGTCCAAACCGGCGGTGGGCTCGTCGAGGATCAAGACATCCGGTTCGTGCAACAACGCTTGGCTCATGCCGACACGTTGCTTGAAACCCTTGGACAGTTTGCTGATCGGTTTATAGACGACGCTGGACAGGTCACAAATGTCGATGACCTTTTCGATTTGGTTCTTTTTGTTTTTGGTCGACAGCCCGCGGGCATCGGCGAAGAATTCGAGCATTCCCAGCGGTGTCATCTCGGGATACAGCGGGCCGTTTTCGGGCAGGTAGCCCAATCGACGACTGCCCGCGATCCGGTCATCCATCATGTTGTGCCCAGCGATCCGCGCATGTCCTTCGCTCGGGGCGATGTAGCCGGTGAGCATCTTCATCGTGGTGCTCTTGCCCGCTCCGTTGGGACCCAGGAAAGCGACCAATTCACCTTTCTTGACGGTGAACGAAACATCTCGGGCGGCGGCGAACGGACCGTAGAACTTACTCAACCCGACCGCTTCGATCATCGTGTCGGCGAGGTCTCGTGAAGGTTTAGGGGGTGCAGCGGAGGTGGAATTCGCGACCGGATCGGATGGGCCTGTAGCATGATCGCCAGAGGTTGAGGTCATCTAGTCGTTATCCGAAGAGTGAGGAAGAAGGATTTTGGAAACGCCTACGGGTGACGAACCGAGATGGTTCGAAAAAACTTGTGATGGGAACTGCAGCGAGTGGTCTGTTGATTGAATCGTAACCCGACGCGTCAGCGAGGGATGAGTCAATATCAATTATCCCTCGCTTACCGGGCTGTTGATCTAATCCGAATCGAAACCCGAAGCCTGAGCGAGGGATACCTACAAAGGAATTAATGGCGATCAATCCCTCGCTGACGCTTCGGGTTACGATTCAATCAACACGCCGCTAAGGGAGGGATGAGTCGATATCGATGATCCCTCGCTTACTCGATAATCCCTCGCTTACGCTTCGGGTTACGATGTAATGAACAGCCCGCTAGACCGCCGACACGTTTTCGGACAGACGCACGATCGGCCCAGGACCGGCCAACCCGGAACCGGCCAACCTGCGACCGGCCGTGGCACGGCACGCATTCAGCTCGGCCGACTACTTGAGCCCTTCGCGAGCGATGACGACTTCCGCACCGGGGGTCATTCGGCGGAGTTTGCGTGCCGCTTCGGCTTTCTCGATCGTTCCGGCGTGGGCTCGCTTGACAAGTTGAGCGGTTTTCTTACGGCGTGCTCGCAGGCGGCGAATTTCTCGCTGTCGTTCGGTTCCGGCCATGTTGGATGGGCCTTTCGTGGGGGCAAAAGTGAGTGGAAAAATTGTCTGGGAACCCAGGATTATCTCGCCACAACGTCTCAGTGGAAGGGGGCTGGAAGAATCTTGCATTCGACGGACTTGGAACACAAACACCTGTGACTGAAAGACGCATCGAATGGAGCGTCTTTTCGGTTCGTGCGGCTTTTGTCGGCAAGGGTGAATCGAACCCCTCGGTAATTCGTCGGTTTTCGCTTGAGTTTTCTCAATGGGTTGTTTTTGCGGTGTAAATAAATTCAGCACGCCATCGGCTGCGGCTTTCAACGGGAGCCACTGCGCCGATTGCTTTCCACAACCGCACTTCGCACGACCAACCTTCGCACGAAATAAGAAATATCGGGGCCATCACAATGGACGATTCAGAACTGCTAGTCGAATTCGTGGAAGAAGCACGCGAACATCTCGGCGACATCGAAATTCAATTGCTTCAGATCGAGGCCATGGGCGCGGACATCGACGCGAACCTGGTTAATACGGTTTTTCGAGCGATCCACTCGGTCAAAGGGGCCGCTGGGTTTCTTGGACTGAGCCAAATCAACGCGGTCTCACACCGACTCGAAGATGTCTTGAACCGAATTCGAGATCGCGTGCTGATTCCGGATCCGTTCAATGTCGACGTGATGCTCAAAGCCGCCGACCGACTCAAGACAATGATCGAGTCGATCGAAACGAGCAACGAGACCGACAACTCCGCGATCTGCCAGAAACTCGACGAAATTCTCACCGGGCAGATTGGGGGCGTCTCGCACGCTGGCGAAGCGGAGGCGGAAACTGAACCTGCGGCTGAAGCCGAATCGAAACCACGTCGACGCAAGACCAAGCGGGCCGACGTCGCCGCCAAGGCTGCCGCTGAAGTGGATTCCGAGTCGTCAACGAAGAACAAACCGACCCGCCGGTCTGGCTCGGCCGCCCAACCGAACACTCCATCGCCCAAGAGCCGAAGTCGCAAGCGGGCAGCCACCTCGGATGTCTCCGTCGCCGCTCGTGCCAGCGAGACGCTCGATGTGATCACCGACAACATGGCCGATGTCGAGAAGCCGGCCCCCGCACCGGTCGCGCCATTAGCGACCAAACCCCCGGCCGTCGCGGAATCCGCTGCTGCTGATTCCAAACCGGCCGACAAGATGGCCTCCGACCCGACGATTCGCGTCGGTGTTCGCGTGCTCGATCGCTTGATGAATCTGGCCGGCGAATTGGTATTGGGCCGAAACCAGTTGGTTCAGGCCGTCAACGCTCAGTCGTCTTCTCGCAATGCCGACCAACGACGCAACGACTCGAAAGTCGCACGCAATTCGATGGACGTGAGCAGCAAACTCGACTCGATTGCGGCGAACTTGGATCAGGTCACGACCGAGTTGCAAGAAGCGATCATGCAGACTCGCATGCAACCGATCGGCAACGTGTTCAACAAGTTCCCGCGAGTTATCCGCGACCTGTCGGCTTCGCTTGGAAAACAGATCACGCTTCGCACCGAAGGCAACGAAGTCGAAACCGACAAAACGATCATCGAAGCGATCGCCGATCCGTTGACGCACTTGGTTCGCAACTCTTGCGATCACGGTGTTGAAACGCCAGATGTTCGTGTTGCCGCTGGCAAACCGGCCAATGGTACGGTGGTGTTGAAGGCCTACCATCAAGCCGGCAAGGTGATGATCGAAATCGTCGACGACGGCGCGGGCATCAATCCTGAAAAACTAAAAGCCAAGGCGCTCGAGAAGGGCATCATTGATGCTCAAACGGCGGCAAAGATGAGCGACCGGGAAGCGGTCAACTTGATCTTCGCCCCGGGCTTCTCAACCGCCGCAGCGATCACGGCCGTTTCGGGCCGTGGTGTCGGCATGGACGTTGTTCGTACGAACATCGAAAAGATCGGCGGTAGCGTGGAGGTTCACTCGACGCTCGGAAAAGGATCGACGGTTCACATCACGTTGCCACTGACGCTTGCGATCGTGCCCTCGATGATCGTCTCGGTCGGCGGTCGACCTTACGCACTGCCCCAGAGTGGTATTGTGGAACTCGTTCAAACCGACGGCAAAGAAAAATGCATTCAAACCGCTAGCAGCGCGGAAGTGTTGCGTCTGCGTGGTCAACTATTGCCATTGATCCGAATGAACGACATTTTGTCTTGCAGCGATTCGGTTGTTTCGGCGGACCGGCCCGACCCGAATGATTGTCAACTTGTTGTATTCGAAAGTGGACGCCATCGATTTGCTTTGGCCGTCGATCGTGTTCTCGATAGTGAAGAGATCGTTGTCAAGCCGCTCGGACGTCATCTTTCGAACCTTCCTTTGATGGCCGGTTCGACGATCCTGGGTGATGGTCGCGTTGCGTTGATCCTTGATGCCGCCGGTATCGCCGCTCGCATCTCCTTGAGAAAAGACAGCGAACCGGATGCACCGGACGAACTCGAAACTCAAGCCGTCTCGGTGGACCGTCAACGCTTGGTCCTGTTGTCGACGTCCGCTCACGATCGATTCGCCGTTTCGATGGATATCGTCAGCCGCATCGAACGCGTCGACGTCAACAAGATCGAGAAAATTGGCAACGAAAAACTTCTGCAGTATCGCGGAACCACGTTACCGCTGCTGTCGATCGACGATGTCGCCACCGTCACGGAAATGGAGACGACCGATCACGTCTATGTCGTTGTGTTCCGTGTTTACGGGCACGAGGTCGGCTTGATCGCTCCCCATCTGCATGATATCCGCGACTGCGACCTTTCCGCGGGCGTTCAAAATAGTACCGAACGAGGCGTGGCCGGCATCGCCGTCATTGACAACTTGTCGACGCGATTGTTGGACCTCTATGGCATGACCGAGATCGTCCGACCGGACTGGTTCGAACGCCCCGAAGAGGTTCCTTCCTCTGGTCCGGCACGGTTACTGGTGTGTGAAGACAGCGCATTCTTTCGAACCTTCTTGATCAAAACGCTTAAAGAGGTCGGTCACCAAGTTACCGCCTGTATCGACGGCGAACTCGGTTGGACCGAACTGGATCAGCATCCCCACGACTACGACTTGTTGTTGACCGATGTCGAGATGCCCAATCTGGACGGATTCGAACTGACCCGCCGCGTCCGAGCGGACAGCCGTTTCAAACGGTTGCCCATCATTGCCTTGACCAGCTTGGCCGACGATGAATCGAACCGAATTGGCCGGGCAGCCGGGGTTTCCGACTACCAGGTCAAGATGAACAAGCCCGACCTGTTGGCAAGCATTCATCAGTTGGTCGGCCACGCTCGCTGCCAGAAAAAATCCCCATCATCATCTGAAAAACTCGCACTGGAGGCCCACGCATGAGCACTGCAGCACCAACCAAATCGAACGAACCACAAACCGGACAATTCAACTCGATCGGCGATACCAATGTGCATATCAGTGTTGACCAAATCCAGCTAGTCACCTTCCGAGTCGGCAAGGTGCAGTTGGGAATCAACATCGACTATGTCCAAGAAATCAATCGATTGATGGAATACACGCCGGTGCCCGAAGCATCACCGCATATCCACGGAGTGGTCAACCTACGTGGTGAAGTGGTTACGGTCTTGGACGCGCACCGAATTTTTGATCTGCCCAAACCCGAAACCATGACCACGGGCCGGAACCTGATCCTGAAAATCGACGGTGAACGCCTCGGCGTTTTGGTCGATGAGGTTTCCGACATCCTGACGATCCGGCGCGACGAACTCGCGACACGTCCTTCCAACGTACGTGAAGTCGACCGGCGCTTCATCGAATCGGTTTTCCTGCGTGAAAATGACGTCGTCGTCGTGGTTGATCCACAAGGCTTCCTCGCCGCAATCGACGAATTCAGTCTTTGATTGAGCGTCAATGCTCGCCCATTTGCCTGAATGAATCCAACTCCCAATCTGCCCCACCATTCCTATTGCCTTTAGGCATCTTAACATGCGTATCCGCACCCGACTCGTTGCCGCGTTCTTGGCATGCGGTTTAATTCCGATGTTCTTGAGTTCGTTGGTGAACCTATACAACGGTAGTAACGGTAGCAACCGAATTAGTGACCAAGCCTCCGACGATCTTAGTGAATCGACGAAGCACCAACTCGTCGCGGCGAGGGACTTGAAGTCCGCCGAGGTCGGTGATTTCTTCAAGCAAATCGAAAGCCAAGTTACCACATTAAGCGCATCACCGGCGATCATCGATGCCGTGCAATGCTTCAAAGAGGGCGCTAGCAGTATCGTCGCAGAGCGTTCCCTCGACGCAGAAATGATTGCGAACATGCGTCGCGAGCTGAATGATTACTACGTCAATCAATTTGGTAGCAAGTATGAGAACGACAATAACGGCAAAGCATCGGCGGCGGCTAGCCGCTTGGCAGCCATTGACGACGCGGCCGTCGCGCTCCAGCACGCCTACATTTTTGAAAATCAAAATGAGCTGGGCAACAAGCATCAACTTGATTTCGCCGATCATCAAACCACCTACGATCGGACCCACCAAAAATACCATCCATTCCTGCGGAGCTTTCTGGAGGAGTTCGGCTATTACGACATCTTCCTAATCGATGACAAAACCGGCGACGTCGTTTATAGCGTCTTCAAGGAGCTTGACTACGCAACCGACCTTCGAACCGGACCCTATTCGAAATCGAACTTTGCCAAGGCGTTCGTCAAAGCGGCTTCGGTCGCGTCACCCTCGGAAGCCGTGCTGGTCGATTTCGAACCGTACTACCCCTCGTATGAAGCGCCCGCGTCATTCATCGCATCGCCGATCTACAAAGGAACCGAGCGTGTCGGCGTGTTGGTCTTTCAAATGCCGATCGATCGCATCGCTGACTTGGTGGCTCGCGATATCGGCATCGGAAAAACATGCGAAACCTTGCTCGTCTCCGCTGAGGGACAGGTGTTGTGCAACACGGGAAACCAAGAGGCGCATCAGGCCGCCAAAGAGCAAGGCAAGTTTGACGCCAATACCGAGGCCGCCAAGAAAGCCCACGCCGGTCAAAACGGCGTGATCGAAGGGACCAACTACGCGGGCATCGAAGTGGTCTCCGCATACTCTCCGATCAATCTTCTGGGATTGAACTGGGCCATCGTGACCGAGGTTTCGCGTGACGAAGCTTTCGCGGGAGTCGCCGACCTGGTTGCCTTGGGTAACTCGGTACAGTCGTCGATTTTCTGGACCGGACTTGGACTGTTCGTCCTGGCATCGATCGCCATCGGCGCGGTGTCCTATTGGATCGCCGGCACGATCGTCAGACCCATCACAGCCACCGTCGACATGCTACGAGACATCTCCGAAGGCGAAGGGGATTTAACCCGCCGCCTGGACGAACAACAAGCCGGGGAACTCGGTGAACTTTCGGTCTACTTCAACCGATTTGCGGGTCGGATTCACGATATCGTTAAGTCGATCACCGGCAATGTTACGACGTTGTCATCGGCCAGCAACCAGTTGTCCACGACGGCCAATAATCTCGCCAACGGCACCGAGCAAACCAAGAACCAGTCCTCGACAGTGAGCAGCGCCGCCGAGGAACTGAGCATCAACATGGAAAACATGTCTCGCAACACGGCGAACATGACTTCGAGCATGTCGAGTGTTTCCCAGGCCGTGGAAGAAATGAAACAGACGATCGCCGAGATCGCCAAGAACGCCGAGCAGTCCGCTCAGGTTGCCGCCGATGCGTCGATTTCGGCTGAAATCAGCAACACGAAGATCAGCAACATGGGCACGGCCGCCAATGAGATCGGTCGTGTGATCGAGGTGATCCAAGATATCGCCGAACAGACGAATCTGCTCGCCTTGAACGCGACGATCGAAGCCGCACGTGCCGGTGAAGCCGGAAAGGGATTCGCCGTCGTCGCGACCGAGGTGAAGCAACTGGCCAAGCAAACCGCCGGAGCGACCGACGACATTCGAACCCGGATCCAAGCGATGCAAGAGAGCACCAACGAAGCGGTCGCGTCGATCGGCGAGATCAGCCAAGTGATCGCTCGTGTGAACGAACTCAGTCGCATGATCGCCACCGCCGTGGAAGAACAATCGATCACGACCGGCCAAATCTCTGAGCACGTCAACGAAACGTCCAGCTTGGCCAAAAACGTTGCGATGAGCGTCAGTGAATCGGCAACCGCAAGTCGAGAAATCACGGAAAACATTTCGATGGTCGATTCGGTGCTTCAAGAAACCGCTTGCGGAATCGATCAAAGTCGCGACAGCGGCGAGGAACTGCATCGTTTGGCGATGGAAATGTCCGCCTTGGTGGCACAGTTCCGCACCGACGAATCAGCAAAATCTAAAATGGTCACTTTTTGATCGACCTGAATAGAGAAAAGCATTTGATTTAGTTCGTTTCACGTCAAGCCGTAGGCGGCCGGTCATTCTCCCGGATTCACTGACGCCTACGGCTTGCCGAACCAGGGCAACACTCCGTTGCCAACCGACCGATTCTTGATCACCACTCTTACAATTGCACAGGGCACAAGGCAATGACGCTCCGAACCATCGTCGTCGACGATTCCATCATCTTTCGCAAAGTCATGCGAGACGCACTGAGCGCTATACCAGGCGTCGAGGTCGTCGACATCGCACGAGACGGCAGTTCGGCGGTCGACAAGATCGTGGCCGCGAAACCGGATCTCGTCACTCTTGACATCGAGATGCCGGGCCTCAACGGCTTGGAAGTTCTTGAAGAACTTGATCTTCGGGGCATCCAAACCAACGTGATCGTGGTCAGTGCCCACACAAGCCGTGGGGCGGAAGTCACAACGCAAGCCCTATCAATGGGTGCGTTGGATTTTATCCTCAAGCCAGATAACGACAACGCCGGCGCCAACCTTGCCCAATTGAAGTCGGAACTGGCCCGGCTACTGAAGATGGTCAAGGCACAGCCGCAGTTATCGATGGTAAGTTCAAGCCCAGCGAAGAGTGAAACCCTCTCTGCGCCAATAGTCGCACGCGCCCCAGTAAGAACTACCAAGACGACTTCAGTGCCGCGCCCTGTTGAATGCAATCTTGAGAACCTGAAGACGCCGAAATTCCCTCACCTCTGCCACGCGATCTTCATCGGAATTTCTACCGGAGGGCCTAAGGCACTCGCATCGGTGATTCCAAAACTGCCGGCAACTTTCACGATTCCGATCGTGATCGTCCAGCACATGCCGCCATTGTTTACCGCGACGATGGCCAAGAGCCTTGACAATACCAGCGCCCTCAATGTAGTGGAGGCAACCCATGGAATGCCCTTGGCCGGGGGTGGCGTTTACATTGCACCCGGTGGAAAACAACTGGGTGTCAAAGCCGATGCGCGAGGCAATGTGATTGCCGTGGTCACCGACGACCCGCCGATCAAAAGTTGTAAACCTAGCGTCGACTACATGATGTCCTCCGTTCCCTCGAGTATCGCCAGGAACAGCTTGGCGGTCATCATGACGGGGATGGGAGACGATGGACGTGATGGCGTGAGCTATCTACGCCAGAACGGATGCACCGTCTGGGCTCAGTCGGCCGAGAGCTGCACCGTTTACGGGATGCCTCGCCAAATCATTGAGAACGGCCTCGCTGATTTTGCTTTCGATCTCGACGATCTACCCAACCTGCTCAGTCAACTTGCATACCGCGCCGGCGGATACTGTCCGGTACCACCAATCCCGAGTACGACGGCACCAATGATGGCAACCAATTAGCGGGCTGTTCATTCAGTGAGCCGACGGGCGTTAGCCCCGGTTGGCGTGCCGTTAACCGCCGCTAACGCGGTACGGCTAATTAAGTTAACGAGTCGGTGAGCGAAGAAAGCTAACCGACAAGATTCAAGTCCTTTCAATTTGTTTCAATCGAGCCCTACCAGGCCGCATTCATGACTACCGCCACTACCCTTTCGACTCCTACCTTCGCGATCCCGACCCAGACCGCAGCGCCAGCGGCACCTGCTGGACTTGTGTTCCAACCGGAGGCCTGCGAGCGATTGTGTCGTTTGCTGAAAGATTGGTGCGGCGTCAAGATCGAATCGTCCAAGAGTTATTTGATTCAAGGACGATTGCGAGCACTGATGACAACCGAAGGGATTGCCGACTTGACCGCGCTTTTGGATCGAGCCGAACGTCCCGGCGGGACTCGTTTGCGTGACCAGATCGTTGACATGATGACGACGCACGAGACATTGTTCTTTCGCGACACTCATCCGTTCGAAGTGATGATCACAAAGATCCTACCACCGATGTTGGCCGATCCAACTCGCACCGCTCCGATTCAGATCCACTGCGCCGCGTGCAGCAGTGGCCAAGAGCCTTACAGCATCGCGATGATGTTGCAGGAACGACTATCAGCGTCGTCGTACTCCCGTATCCGGATTGCCGCGACGGATATTTCGACCGGCACGATCGCTCAAGCTCGCAAAGGCGAGTTCATGGACCATGAACTGCGCCGGGGCCTGACGACCGCCCAACGTGAGCGATTCTTTGAACCGATCAACGGCACCGCCGGATCGAACGATTCGCGGCTCATCAATTCGATCCGTAGCATGGTGCGATTCGATGTGATGAATTTGACTTCGCCGAACAGCGTCGCGACCGTCGCGGGACAAGTCGATATTCTGTTATGCCGAAACGTATTGATTTATTTCGACACCGAAACTTGTCAACGTGTGATGCGTGCACTCGCCTCCGTCATCCGGCCGGGCGGGTTGTTGTTGCTCGGCGCCAGCGAGATGCTTCGCGACAGCGAAGGCATGTTCCAAACCGAAGTCATCGGGACGACGCGTTTTCAACGCCGAGTTCCCGCTTCCACCACTGCAAGTACTCTCGGTCGCTGAGCCCAGGGTCTAAGCCGCGCCGACGCATCGCGTTTTCATAGGCCGCCCATTTTTCGGCCTTCACGGCGGCAAGGTCTACGGTCTCGCTCTCATCGAACTCACCCTTGTCGCCGGTTCGCTTAATCCAATCGTCGAGCTGTGCTCGTAGCGCGATCAGCGTTGCATGATACGATGGTTCGGTGGCGAGATTTACCATCTCGTTCGGGTCCGTGCGGAGGTCATACAGTTCCTCCTCCGGTCGAGTCGATGACATCAACAGCGTGTCCCAACGACCTTGTTGGTGCATGACCTTCATGAGCGTTTCGACCGGGTACCCCAATTTCTTGTAGCCGCTGTGTTGAAGATACGGCAGGTCCGGACGGAAGTTGCGGATGTACTTAAAGTCCCGAGTTCGTACGCTGCGGATGCGATCGATCGCATCCCCACAACGGTCACGCGCGGCGAACAAATGGTCGTGTCCAGGCCATTGAAGGTTTAACAAATCCTGCCCCGGCGATTGCGGAATTTCCGATCCGACCGCCGCGAGTGTCGTGGGCATCAAATCAAGCAGTGAGACCAAGCGATCGTCCACCGCGCCGGCGGTAACGTGGCCGGGCCAACGAACCAGTAAAGGCACATGCAAACCCCCGTCGTAAAGCCACTGTTTGCCCCGAACGTGCGGTCGACCGTGATCGCCAAAGAAAAAGACGATCGTGTTGTGGGCGACACCTTCCGCGTCGAGCCGATCGAGCACTTCGCCGACTTTCGTATCGAGCACCTCGATGCTTGCCAAGTAGTTCCCCCAATCGGCCCGCGTGACGGGATGTTCAGGATAGTACGGAGGAATAGGGGCTTTTAAACGTGGTCGTTCATTGCGAACAAAACCGCGATGTGGCTCTTTGATCTGAACCGTGGCGAAAAAGGGTTGTGTCGGGTCGGAACGTTGCGACCAATCCGAGCCATCGAAAAAGGTACTCGGGTCGTAGACAAAATTGAAATGCGATTTTGTCAGTCGTTTCTCCGCGACGGGCGAGCCTTTGCCGTTGGTCACGAAGTAACCAGCCTGCCGCATCAAATGCGTGATTGTTTTAATCGAGTCGGGCAGCTCGCGTTTGTCACGTGTGTCGTGATGATGCCCTCCGACGGTGGTTTGATAATGCCCGGTGATGAAAGCGGTTCGAGACGGCGAACAAACCGGTGCGGTCGCGAAGGCATGCGTGAATCGTCTGCCGCCCGCAGACAGGCGATCGAGATTCGGCGTTGCCACGTCGGGGTAGCCGTAACAACCGAGTTCCGGTCCCAGATCATCGGCGATGATCCAAACGACATTCGGGCGAATCGGTGACGTCGGCTCGGCAGATTCGCAAACCCCAGCCAACCACGCAATCAACACTAACCATAACCATGCAGATCGTTTCATCATCATCAACGTGGTTTACCCCATCTCTCGTGACTTGCGTTGGGCTTTTTGCTTGGCCTTGAATCTTCGCTTGCGTTTGGCATCTTTCTCGCGGGCCTTTTCTTCCGCTTCGGCAACCGCCGCTGCCGTTTGCGCCGACTCCCAAGCCATCGTGCTAGGACTTTCGATCGTCAACGGCCCCAATCCACCGGTGCGGACCTCATTGACCAAGATTCTCGACGCCCGGTCCAAGTCGACGTGATTGTTCTTACCGAGACATCCTCGCTTGCGGCCGATCGCTTCGATCAGCTCCAACTCGGTCGGAGGCACCTCGTCCAAACCAAAGCGGTCGGCCAGTCGTTCGGCGTGATTGGCGATCAAGAACTTGGCAGCGAAGAAACCCACGTCGGCGTAATCCATCGCGGTGTCTTTGATCGAACCGAGCAAGGCGAGTCGATAACCACTGTTGGGGTTGTGAACGTTCGGCCACAACACGCCGGGCGTATCCAACAGGGTAACCGTGTCGGAAATGTTAACGCGTTGTTGTTGTTGGGTGACCGCAGGCGTGTTGCCCGTTTTGGCGATCTTGCGATTGGCTAAATGATTGATCAGTGTCGATTTGCCGACGTTTGGGATGCCGACGATCATCGCGTTGATCATTTTGCCGTCGCGACGCCCCACCATTCGTTCGATTAACAACTTGATCCGGCGAATCGTCGGCACGTCCTCCGTCGTGACGGCACAGGCGCGGACGGCTTGTTTGGACTCGAAATGTTCGATCCAGCGCTGAGTCATCGTTTCGTCGGCCATATCGGACTTGGCGAGCACTTTCAAGCACAGCTTCTCGCCGCGGAGTTCCGCCAACATCGGGTTTTCGCTGGAATACGGGATTCTCGCGTCGAGCACCTCGATCACGATGTCGACCCGCGGCAAGGTTGCCTCGATCTCCAGCCGCGCTTTGTGCATGTGGCCGGGAAACCATTGAATGGACATGATGGTGCGACAAACGAGAAAAACGGCCGGGTCAAGCGAGATCCCAGTCTAACCGACAATCGCCGGGCTGTCGAAGCTAGGAAGGCCGCCGGGGCCTGTTCTGCACAGCGACGGTTCGGCATGCTACGATGCGTCGGCTGAAACTGAATCTTTTCTCCTATTCTCGATTGGCCGCCATTGATGTCCACCGTCGAAACCATGCAAGCCGACGCCGAGGCGTTTCGCACCCGTTACGGCAACGTCAAGGAAATGATCGGACGCGTGATCGTGGGTCATTCCGAAATCGTTGACGGCGTGTTGACCGCGATGCTGTGCCGCGGCCACTGTTTGCTCGAAGGCGTGCCGGGTTTGGGTAAGACGATGTTGGTCCGCACGCTCTCGGAGGTCCTCGATCTGCAGTTCAATCGAATCCAGTTCACTCCGGATTTGATGCCGGCGGACATCTTGGGCACGAACATGATCGTTGAAGAGGAAAGTGGTCGGCGGAAGTTCGAGTTCCAACGCGGTCCCGTCTTTACGCAAATCCTTCTAGCCGACGAAATCAACCGGGCGACCCCCAAGACGCAGTCCGCGATGCTCGAAACGATGCAGGAAGGCACCGTCACCGCCGGCGGACAGCGGTTTGAATTGTCCAAGCCTTTCTTTGTTCTCGCGACGCAAAACCCGATCGAACAGGAAGGCACGTATCCTCTGCCCGAGGCTCAAATGGACCGATTCTTGTTCAAACTCGTCGTCGGATATTCGTCGCGCGAGGAACTCGGCACGATCGTCGACCGGACCACTCGCGGTGAAACGATCGCCGTCGACAAAGTCATGGACGGCGATGAAATCATGCGATGGCAACGGCTCGTTCGAGACGTCATCTTGGCTCCACATGTTCAAGACTACCTTGTCCGACTGACCATGGCGACACACCCCGACGGCCAACACAGCGTTCCGATCACCAACCAATACGTCCGCTGGGGCAGTAGCCCTCGGGGCGCTCAAACGTTGGCGTTGACCTCGAAAGTTCGGGCGTTGCTCGACGGTCGATTTAATGTTTCTTTCGAAGATCTTCGCCGAGTCTTCTTGCCCGCGATGCGGCACCGCGTCCTACTCAACTTCGAAGCCCAAGCGGAAGGCATCGACACCGATCAAGTCTTGCTCGATATCCTTGAAAAAGTGCCCGAGAAGGCCGACTAGTGCTTTGTCCAACTTTAATTTTAGGTTTAGCCGTTTTGGCGCTAGCGGTCTGTTGGTTTAGTTTGCATCGTAACCCGAAGCGTGAGCGAGGGATATATACAAAAGTTTTAATGGCGTTCAATCCCTCGCTGACGCTTCGGGTTACGATTAAATCAACACGCCGCTAGCCACGGTTCCGTCGCAAAAACCGGGGCTAGCGCTCAAACGGCTAATGTTGCGAACCCTAAAGTTGAATCTAGACAAAGCACTAGTTCGAATTTACGAACGAGACCATTTTCCTACCTGATCATCTATTTCCCGATTGACCGTCCATGGCCGCCAGCGTTCCCGTCGATTTCGACAGCCGTCTTCTCCGCCGACTCCACCGAATTCACCAACAGCGAGCCGATCTCCAAAGCCAAGCTCGCCGGGGGCCGCTGCAGCTCAAAGCCGTCGAAGCCACTGTGACGAACGCCCAAACGGAAGTGGAACGAGCCGCCGCGGTCTTGAAGAAAACCAAGATGATCGCCGATGAGAAACAATTGCAACTGCAATCTCGCGAGGCCCATCTCCGCGATCTCAATCGCAAACTCAATGCCGCCGCCAGTAACCGCGAGTTCACGCTGCTCAAAGAACAGATCGCCGCCGATGAACAGGCCAATAGTGTTCAAAGCGATGAGATCTTCGAGATCCTCGAACGACTCGACGCGCTCAACGATGAACTGGACAAGACCAAAGCTCAACTCGCCGACGTGGAAGCCGACAAGGTTCAACGTGAAGCCGAAATCCGCAAACGACAACAGCAAGTCGCGTTCGACTTGGAACGCGTCGAGATTCAACTCGAAGAAGCCGAGGCGGAAATCCCAGCCGTCGTCAAAGCAGATTACCGGAGGCTCGTCGACGCAAGAGGCGAAGAAGCCTTGGCACCGATCGAGAACGATTCATGCGGCGGATGTTCGCAAACCCTGACCACGCAAGTCGTCAGCCAAGTGATGTTGTCCAAGTTAACCTACTGCCCCAACTGCAACGCGATCCTCTACCAACAAGAAGACACAAGAATCTAAACGGCGGTGATTCCTATTTCTTCGGTTGCGGAACCGGCAGATTGAGACTGCCGCTGGCGAAGTAGTTCGCCCAAAACAGCGGTTGTTCCCCGGTCAGGTCGGCCACCTCTTCGTCGGGCTTGCCGAGCAACGGTTCCCGCGAAACCGCCAGATCGCTCGATCGCAGCATCATTGTTCCTCGGCGGAGCGCCTCCACCAACCGGGTATGAGGAACTTCGTTGACGACTTCGGCCAAGGCCGTCGCGGCGGATTGCCCGCCCGTCGCCCATCGGCTGAGCATGACTTCGCGGACTCCCGATGCACGCAATGACACCAGCGGAAAGAACAGCTCCGATCCGTCGCCGAGCTTGTTGCTCGCTGCCGTCGATCGAAATCCTGCCAAGACCACGGACTGTGGTCCACCGGCGGGGAATCGTATCCAATCTCGCAAGCGGTTTGCCGACGATGTGCCGGTCGGATTACCCGTTCCACTTTCGATCGGAACGATCTGCGTCGACAGCGGTTCGGCGACATTGGGAGTCACTGCGGCGGCGACGATCAAATGGCCGATCTCCAGCCCCATCAAACTTGTCGGCGGCGAATCGGTTGTCGACAATCGCACCGCGTCTTGGGCCGGCAACATCACTTCATTGATCATCGACTCGTTGAGCGTCTGATCACGAATAGCGAAAAAATTGCCGGCGACCATCGCAATCCGATTCGCTGTCGTCGCGGCGGCGACATTCCGCAACGCCATCCCGGGGGTCGGTGCGTAGGTCAGTTCCACCGCATCGGCCCAAAGGCGTGCCGGTTCGGCATCGGCTGCGATCGGCTTGACGGTTTTCGTACCGACCGCCGGAAGCAATTCGAACGGCAAATACCACAACGGGCCGTCGGGAACAACGATGATGCTTGTTAAGTTATCCTCGGTCCATCCGGAGCTTTCCGGAAATAAGAAAGAACGAATGGATTCCATGTCGGCACGCCACGCTTCGTCGCTGTCGGGAACTCGCTTGCCGCGGCCTTTGTTTGCACCGATATCTTGCAGCACACGGTTGATCATCGCTGGCAATCGAGATATTCCAGGCACGACCCATGTCCTAGTCGCGCCGTCGCGTGTCGCGGTCGCGTGCAGCTTGCCGTTGTCGACCACAAAAGTGACCAACGCGACGCCATCAGGAACCAAAGCCACGTCCGTGGTCGCCACCGGTGGCGGATTGATCTCCGGGACGACCGAACGGCTTAATGCCAAATCGCTGACGGCGGCTTCCATCACGATCGCTTGGGATTCGGAACGAACCGAGAATTTCCCGTCCGCCTTGTCGACCGGGACGGCAACCGGAGCAGCGGCGGCGACGAGCGATTGCTGTGTTTCGTCTCTCAAACGCTTCAACACCTCGGGAGGCTCGGCCAGCATCGCTCTCGCGTCGGACCACAACGCGTCGACGGGCGAACTGACCAGCGTTCGATACTGCAACAATCGTCCCTGCAAGGGCAGTTGACGAGTGAATCGTTTGGCGAGCAATCGATCGGTTTGCTGCAATACTTCGGTTCCGTTGTTCTCCATGGCGGCGATATTCAAAAGCGCCGAATGCATGGCCGAATCGTCAAAGTACACCGCCGCCATCGCGTTAAGCGGGTCTTGCCGCCATAACGAGATCGCCACATCACCCGAGTAGCCTTCGAGCAATCGTTTGACGGACTGGTTGCCGACGTTACCGCCGAGGCTGCCCATGACTATGTCGACCTGATAAAAAAACGGCATTGAGCTCACCGGTCGATTGCGATCGCGCTGATTCAATATAAAGTCCGACATCGATCGCAGCGCATCGGCCATGGTTCCGGTGCCGCCGATACCGATCGGTTGACCACTCTTCGCCGCGATGCGGGCTGCGACGTAGGCACCGTAAGCTTGCAAACGAGCGAACTGAACGTCACGACGCGATGCGATCGTGATCGCCGCTTGCAAGTGTTCGTTGGCCGCGTCGACCCGTCCGGCCGAGACCGCAGCATCCGCAGCGACGAGGTAACAGTGCAGCGAAGCGAGTCGCGATTGGCGAACCAAGGTTCGAGCGGCAAGCAACGCGGTCTGTTCCACTCGCGACAACTGGTCCCCTTGCGCGACCCCGGCGGCGACCTGCAACGCTTCGCCGATGAATTCATACTGATCCAACGCGGCGGCGGCGTTGGTGATCTGCTGCGCGGTCGAAACAAGGGTTTGTCGATTGTCTTGCGTTAACTTGCCTTGTTCATCGCCACCCGCACCGGCTTTAAGTCCGCACAACAACAACATCGGCGTCATCGGATGCACGGCACCGCCCACGACCGCATATTTCCCCGCACGATCGATGACGGTTTTGTCTTCCCCGATCGCGTAGTATTGACAACCTCTCATCGCGTAGATCAGTGACTTCGCGGAGTCCATGCTCAATCCCGTCGGCAACTTGGTCGATTCGGCAACCTCGCGCGAAAGTGTGTCGTCGACGGACAACGGCCCCATCAACACGCGGCGGCGGTGAGACATCACGGCGAGGGTCCGCATGACTTCGATCGCGTCAATGTTCTTGATCGTCGGCGTTTCGATAACGCCGCCCGCCGCGAGGCCTTGTTCGGTCAATTGTCGACCCGATTGGAAGGGCATCTTTCGCGGCAAGGGCAACCGGCGGACGGCAGCCACTTCGGGCCAAAGGTTCGTCGGTGATGCGGCAACCACGCCTCCCTGCGCGAGCGAATTGAAATCGAGCTGTCCGAGCCAACCTTGGTTGCGAACGGCAATGCGAGCAGCCTCGTCCAGGTGGCTGCGGCAAACCGGCAGATGCCCGAGATGCCAGTAACATTCAGCCAACATCACGCGAGCGGGAATCGAGTCGATCCATTTGCCATTGATGTCCGTTCGCGTCGAACGCAGCGCCATCTCAAATCCTCGGATAGCGTTCTCCAGATCGCCGTCCCGATATACTCGCAAGGCATCGTAATAGGTTTGCGCCGGATACTGTCCGCCAGGTTCCGGCAAACCAAAACCGCCACCGGGCACTTGCGCAGCGGCGGGCGTGGCCCACAGTGACATCGCTCCGGCCAGCACGAGGCAACTCAGCAACAGGCAACTCAGGGCGAGCGTCCGGCGGGAGAAACCGTCGACGGTGAAATATCCCGAGGGTTGCGTCCGATAGCGACATTGAGCGAACATGTTCATCGGCGTAGCCGGGGTGACAAGAAAAACGGAGCAAGCAATCCGTATCAGTTTACCCATCGCCGAGCCGGTTATCGAATCACATCAAGCCGCACCGGTTCGCCTGAACAAGAAAGAATTCTGTTCAGGGTGCGTGTAACGGTTATGATGGGGCGAGTCCGCCCCCGGTTCGGGTTTCCCCTCTTTTCCGTTTCAATTCTCGTCGTCGCGTTAGAAAACCGCTTATGCCCGTCATTCAATGCCCAAGCTGTCAAAAATCGCTGAATCTGAAACAAATGCCGACGGCGGCGAGAATCAAATGTCCCGCCTGCTCCAACGCGATTCCGATCAACGCAGCCGGGAGTGCCGCCGCGACCGCGTCATCGGCCGGGGGGCGTCGAGCCCCGTTGACGCCCGAAGACGAAGGTTTTGATTTCGGGCAGATTCAATTCCCGTCGGCCGGACCGGTCGCTGTGACCACGTTTCCCACCGCTCACCAATCACTGAACGTTTACCAAGGACCGATCCCTGGTGACCCATTGGCCGGAGAACTGGGTAGTCAAACTGAGGAATCCGAATCGACGGCCGCGACCGGAAATAAAAAATCCAAGGCGAAGGGGACACTGAGTCCCAAGGCCATGGCGGCGATTCTTGGCGCAACCGTATTCCTGATACTAGTTGCCGTGGTGATCGGCACGATGGTCGGCGGCGGATCAAGCGAACCGGAAACGCAACCCGCAGCCGCAGCGGAGTGACCATCAGCCGCCAAAGTAGGCAAAAGTAGGCTGGGTGGAGGAGGCTTTGCGACGAACACCCGGCGAGGGAATCATTAATCGATCATGATCCTCCTACCCCGCAGCGTGCCGGGTCTTCGCGATCGCTGCGACCACGCCGACTTAGAACGTGTTTTAAAAAGGGGTCTGACCCTTTGGAGGCGAGTCGATTTCATTGGGTTTTTGGCCTCGCCGGAGAGGGTCAGACCCCTTTTTAAAACACGTTCTTACGACGAACGAACGCACTTTTGACGAGCTGGTTTTGATTGATGATAAATGCCATCCTGACTGCAGCGGTTCTATTGATGCTCGGGTTGGCGATTCGCGGGACGACGCGTTGGTTCGCCCTGGCGAGGATTCCGGTATCGCTGATCGCCGGAATCGTAGGCTTGATCTTGTGGCAGGCCGCCCAGTGGGCCGCCGTTCGTTTCGATAAATCATCTCTGCCGACCGTTGTCAACGAATTCGAATTAGGACCGATGGCGATCTTATCGTCTTGGCCGGGATGGTTGATCGCGGTCGTGTTCGCGGGCATGTTGCTGGTGAAATCCGACAAACGTGAGCGAGGGGGAGGATGGACGGCGGTCGCTCGCCAAGGTTTGATGGTCTGGATCATCGTCGTCGGACAAACCACGATCGGCCTTTGGATCACTTGGTGTTTGATTCAGCCGAGGTCGGACGTTCCCATGCCCAATTCGACGGCGATGTTGATCGAGACCGGGTTCGCCGGCGGTCATGGAACCGCCGCCGCGATGGGAACCGTATTTGAAAACCCCGCAGTCGGTCTCGCCGAAGGCTTGGACCTCGGAATCCTGATGGCCACCTCAGGTCTGGTCTACGGACTGCTTGCCGGAGTCGTACTCGTCAACATCGGCGTACTGCGACGTTGGACGGCAACTCCGGTGCAGGACAAGGTAATACTCCGGCATGTGTCCAGCGATGCCATGGAGGAGGTCCAAGCCGAACCAGAGGGCGCGCGATCCAGCACGATCTCCGAAGCGATCGAGCCGCTATTGCTGCAGGCGGTTTGGCTCGCACTCGCTTTCGGAATCGGCGTCGGCTTGCAAACGATCGTGGGTTCCGTCGCCGGGGAACTCGACGGCTGGGTCCGCAACGATTCGGCGGGAACAGCCGGAGACGATGTCTTCCGATCAAAGCTCGGATTCGTCAGTGTCGTCGGATCATTCCCGTTGTTCATCTACACCCTATTTGGTGGGTGGCTTGTGCGTGTCGGTTTGACGCGGATCGGAGCCGCAGATTGGATCGATTCGCGTTCGATCGAATCCTTGTGCGGAGCGAGCATGGATTTATTGGTGGTCGCTGCGGTGGCGACGTTGAACCTTCAAGCGGTCGCGTCGTTATGGTGGGCGTTTTCAATGTTACTGATCGGCGGCATAGTTTGGTCGACGTTTTGTTTGGTCGTGTTGTCACGCCGGATTCTCCCGTGCACACATTGGTTCGAGCTGGGGCTGATCAACTTTGGCATGTCCACCGGAACGACCGCGACGGGATTTGTTCTGTTGCGAATGATTGATCCGGAGTTAAAGACAAGGGCGGCGGAAGAGTATGCATTGGCGGCCCCGCTTTCCGCGCCGTTCATCGGCGGTGGCATGTTGACGGTGGGGCTTCCACTGTTACTGCTCGAACGAATCCCGATCGCCGCATCCACCTTCGGATTCACGATCGTGCTGCTCGGTTTGATCGTCGCGGGAATTCTGTCACGGCGTCATGAGACGTCGACTGCAAGTTGACGCCACGTAGATGGCTTTACCAGCGGACTTCCATTTGGCTGACGATCCGGCCGGCGAGGTCTTCGATCGCTTTTTGCATCGCGGTATCGACCGACTGGCCCGCCTCCGGAACAAACCGTTCGTCTTGGCTAAATAGAATCGATAGATCGCCCGTCGGCACGACCGCGTTGCTGAGCAGTAGTCTTCCTTGGCGGTCTGTCCACGCGGCGCGAACTTGAACGGCCGCGTCGAGCGCCCGGGGGAAGTCGGCGTTGGTTTCGGTCAACATTCGTTTGGTTTCGCCGATGATTTCGCAACGCAAGGTGCTATCGGCCGATGGGTCGGCGGTCACCTTGTATGGGGTTCGCAGCTCGATCTCGCGAATGATCGCCTCCGTCAAACGAACTCCCAAATCATGTCGAAATGTGGAGTCACGCACGATCGGAACGTGAACGGTTTGCACGCCGGGCGGAAACAAAGCCGCGTTGCCGAACTGGTACGGCGCGCAACCTACCTGCGTGATAGCGAGTGACAACATCACGATGGCCAAAGCTGTTCTCACCGCAGGACCGTCTCCCGTTTTTCACCGGTCGGCGATTCGAAACTGAACTCCAGGGGCGACGAACTCTTGCTGTCTGGGAAAACGGCCTTCAGCCATGTCAGACGGCGTTCGGGGACGGCAGGCAGCGAAGTGGTTTCTTGCAAACGCTCTCGAGCCTTCTCGGCTTGGGGCGTGTTGGGATACTCGTTCAAGATTCGCTGATAGTATTCCGTTGCGGCACGAAACTCGCGTTTCTTTTCGCGGTACTGAGCCCGCACGGAAAGGTGTTCGGCGTGTCGAAAGGCGACTTCTGCGGAAGCGCGGGCGAGCATGTCTGCGGTTTGCTGATCTTGAAGCTTGTTAGGAAATCGTTCACGAGTTTGCTGAACCAACTTTTCCGCCTCTTCCAACATCAATCCGCTGTACTGCGGACCGGCATAAACTTCGAGCTTGCAGCGAATCCCCAGCATGTGAGCAAGGAAGAAATGCTCGCTATCGGGGAACGTCTCGCGAAGATCCGTCAAAAACTCATCCGCCATTTCGAACTTCCCTTGACGAATGTACTCGGCCGCCGCCGCCATGGTCGCGTCGTCAGCGAGACGCCCTGTCGGGTCGTCGTATCGAATCGAGTCGAGTACGCGAATCGCGTGGCCATCGACATCCAAACGTGGACGCGTGGGATCAAACAAGTTGATCGGCATGATGCCACCGCCACCCGCCTTTTCGGTGTCGATCCAGTACTGTGTGATCGAAAACAATCGCGACGCAACCCGGTCGCTGTGACGATTGCGAGGATAGTCTTTCTGCAATTTTTGGTAGATGTCGGTGGCTTCGGTCAATTGATCGGCGAAGAACAAGCTTTCGGCTTGCATGAACAACGCATCTTGGGACAGCGCCGAACCTGGTTCCGCCTCCGACGCCCTTCGAAAAAGTTTCGCAGCTTTGGCGAATTCGGCTTTTTCACGGCCTTCGGTATCGCCGTCGCGGGCGACCTGGCTTGAATTTGCCGATGCGGCTCGGAAGATCCGGTCGCCTTCTTGATAGAGGTCTTTCGCTTTGCTCGCGTTGGCTTGCTCACGTCCGGTGACGAACCGTGAAACTCGGTCTAGCGTTTTTTGGGTCGATTCCCATGCGCTGTCGATCGGGTCTTGAGCATACGTTCGCTCGGCCCCGTGAATTGCGGTCAATCCGGCCGACATTACAAAGATAAAGATCCATCGTCGATGCGATCGATGCAACGCGAAAGATGGCGATTGGGTAGTCATGAAACAATCCGTTGTTTCCGGTTGATAAAGTCCCCCCGATCGCATCAAGGGGTGGTCTCGAAGGTCTCAATGTTCGTGGGAAGGTACGGTTGCATCCGCAATTCGCGACCGATCAGGTGTTGAATGTATCGGCTGATTAACCCACGAAGTTCGGAATACGAAGTTTGGTCGACCGGTGGCAACATCGAACGCAACGGAAACGTGACGCTATTCTCGTCGATACGCTGGGGCGGGCGGACGAGCGTTTCCAACGCTTCGAGCGTCGCCGGACGAACCAAACGTAAATAGGACTGGGTCGAGCGGCATCGGTTGCAAACGACCCCGCCGCCGTCGAGTGAAAACGGAATCTTGGCACGTCCGGGAAGGATCAACTGATCACAAGCGGTGCATCGTCGAGTCGAGGGCGCATGGCCGAGTAAACGCAGGCACTGACAGTCGTAGGCGAGCAACGTTTGCGCGACCGGCCCTTCGCCGTCGATCAAACCCAGAGCCGCGAGCGTCAAATCAAACAATTCTTGATGAGGTTCGTCGTCGTCGAGCCAATATCTCAGGGTCTCGGCGATGTAATAGCCGGCGTAAGTGCGTTCCAACGAACGATCACCGCCCCGGAACCGTCGCCGCAGCTTCGATTCGGTCAACAGATCGAGTCGATCGCCTGATTTAGCGATGAGGACGATCTGACAAACGCTCAGTAAGTCCAGCGACCCTTCAAATGGCCCCTTAAGTCGACGCGCTCCTTTGGCGAGTGCCGAAACCCGCCCCAGATCGCGGGTCAGCAGCGTCACGACCAAACTCGTTTCACTAAACTCGACCGTTCGCAGCACGACTGCGGTGGTCGAGTGGGTGTGCGAGCCATCGCTCTTGTAGCGTGGTGGGTGGGTACTGGCGAAATTCAAAGGTCGTCGTCTTCTTCGGTGGTTTCGCCAAGGTTGCCGATCGAGGCGAGCAACTCACTCATTTCCGCTGCCGCATGCGAATTGCCTTGTTCGCGGGCCTGATCGATCCCCTCGCGCAGCATCGAGCGGGCCTCGTTGATGCGATTGAGGTCGACCAACTGTTGGGCCGCCATGAAAAACGCGGGCACATAGGGGGTCTCATCCCGCGTCAATTCGCCTAGTCCCCGCAAACTTTCTTCGTGGTTTCCTTCGCTGCGGTATTCCATCGCGAGCGAATATCGCAAAAACGTGTCTTGGGGATCATCGGCCAGCATGGCTTGAATTTTTTCGCGTCGTGACATGGTTGTTTCATCCAAGCGAGTAAAAGAGGGAATGGACTTCAGCGAAAATGAGTGAGCGACACTCACCATTACGCATTTTGAGGCCGCATCACAAGGCGTGGCGGTTTCGCGAGCGGCCTGTTGATTGAATCGTAACCCGAGGCGTAAGCGAGGGATGAGTCAGTATCCATGATCCCTCGCTGACGCAGCGGGTTACGATTGAATCAACAGCCCGCAGGTGGCATTGGCTTTTAGTAACCCGAAGCGTGAGCGAGGGATGAGTCAATATCAATAATCCCTCGCTGACGCAGCGGGTTACGATTGAATCAACAGCCCGCCGGTGGCATTGGCTTTTAGTAACCCGAAGCGTAAGCGAGGGATGAGTCAGTATCCATGATCCCTCGCTTACGCAGCGGGTTACGATTGAATCAACAGCCCGCTGGTGGCCGAACGCTCAAAACCCGAGCAACCGTCAAAATTCATTCAAACGAAAGGACAAGTGCGACCGATACTACGAACGAACAACCATTTTCGTGCCCAGAAGGCGAGAACCCAATGACCCGCAATCGCATTTTTCGTTTCTTGAGTCCGCCTCGACAACGCCGACGCGTTCTGGCTACCCTCGTGGCTGCTGCTGTGGCGACCCAATCTATCGGAATCCCGGTCGCTCCAACAGCATTCGGGCAATCCGGTGAGTCGTCGCCCGCGATCCGCCAGGTTGCCGGCAAGGAGCTCAACGGACGTCGCAGCTCGAACGTTCGCAGTGGCGGTTTATTGAGTGGGTTGTTCGGCGGAGGATCTTCCAGCAGCAGCAGTAGCAGCTCGAGTGGAAAAGCCGACGAACCCTATCGGAAAGCCACTCCGGTTCCAAGCGACCGCGACGTCAATTGGCAGGGCATCCCGACGCACGGCCCTAGTCCGGCGCGCACGGCCAGCCGCAACCCGGCACCGATCCAAGATCCGTCTTCGCGAAGCCAAACGCCTTCCTCACGAACTGAGCCGGCACCCGTCGCTCAATCCCGATCGTCTGCCGTGCCGACGCCTCCCCCTGTGGTGAAATCGGTACCGCGACCGAGTAGCCCTTCGGTTCCACGTAAGTTGGAATCCCCCGCGTCGGTCGAATCGCTGGCCGATGTCAGTAGCGATCGCCCCGAACCGCTGTCGCTATCTCGCAGCAGTCGCCGCTCTACGACCGTGGCATCGGATTCGTTCACTCCGACCAAACTCGAGTCGAAAACGCCCGTTCTTGTTCCGCGTGATAGCGGTCCGATCGAACTGGTTCCTAAGGTGAGCCGCAAGGTCGTCAAGGCCCAACCGGCTCCGTCGTCGGCGAAAGACACGAAAGCCGAATCGACCAAGGACACTTCAAAGGAAATCGTTCAGAAGTCGGTTCCGGCGAAAGAGCCGATCGCGGCCACCCCGAGTCCTTCGTCGCGTCGCGTAGCCGAAGCCGTCAAGCCTGAAATGGCCACTGCCGAGCCAGAAGAAATCGAAGTCATTGCGGAAGCGCCCACGGTGGTTAAGAAGCCGATCGCGGTCGCGAAAACTCTAGCCACTCCAAACAATCTCGCACCTTCGCAATCGCTTCAAGCGTCCAGCCAACCTCAGCCAAAAGCTAAAGAATCGAACCAGCCCGCGATGTCGACGATGTCGCTTGGTGAAGCTCGTCAGTCCGAAGTCGCATCGCAGCCGATGGCTGCCGCTCCGGCCGTTGCATCGCCTCAAGCACAACCCGAGCCGATGATGAGTTTGCCGACGTCGTCTCCAACGACGACGCCCGTGGAATCCGTTGCGACGAAGGCAACTCCCGCGACCAACCACATGACGACGTTCGGAACTGAAAGCGGATCAGCACGTTCGGGCGGATCACTCAGTCCCGCCGACCAAGTTGCGTTGCAACCGATCAGCGACCGTCTGCCAGCCGAAGTGGTCGACGAGGCTGCTGAAGCCATGAAAGCATGGCATGAATCTCAGAATGTCTCGCACGACGGTTTCGCCGCAAGATCGGACGCCGGGCAAACCAGCACCCACGATCAATCGCAATCTGCACCGCGTCGCACGACGGCAACCTATTCCGCTGCCGCCTTCGGAAGCGGGCAAGGGCTGCCAGCACCGCCAACCTATCAATCTTCGCCGTCTTATGAAGACGCTGCCTCGACCACCCATCCCAACACGATGCGTGAATCCATGACGGCCCCAGCGACGTCGGCGGTAAATCCCTCGGTCGCTCCGAACACGACGGCAACGGCGACCGAGTTGCCCGGTATTCGAGTGATGACGGCGGGACCTCGCAGCATCATGATCCGTCAAACCCATCCCTATGAAGTCATCGTGGAGAATCGTGGTTCGGTCGCCGCCGAAGGGCTGCTCGTTCGTGCTCACATTCCCGATTGGGCCGATGTCGTTGGGCAACAAGTCACCCGCGGCGAAGTTCAAGGCAACACCGACGAGACGATTCGCAATTTGCACTGGAAGATCGATCGCTTGGAGCCCGGACAGACCGAGAAGATGTTCGTCCGTTTGAAGGCATCGCGACCGGGAACCCACGACCTTGATGTCGATTGGACGATGCAACCGCAAACACGTAAGATGCAAGTCACCGTTCAACAACCGGAGCTCGCATTGACGATCGATGGCCCCGATGAAGTCATCTATGGCCAATCAAAGACCTACCAAATTCGCGTTCTCAACCCCGGCGACGGTATCGCCCCAGATGTCGTGTTCACGCTTTCGCCCAAATCAAGCTCGCCACAAAGTCAACGGATCGGTGACATTCCGGCCGGAAAAGAAGCCCAGTTCGAGGTCGAACTGACCGCTCAAGACCTCGGCGAGTTGAAGATCCACGGCATGGCCGTTGGCGATCTGGAACTGAAAGCCGAAGCGAACAAGACGGTACGCGTTCTCGCCGCCGACTTGGAAGCGGTGCTGTCGGGACCGGAACTGAAGTATCAAGATGCCGAGGCGACTTACCAACTTCAATTGACCAACCACGGCACGACGGCGAGCGAGAACGTGATCGCGAACTTGCAATTGCCGATGGGAGTGACGTATCAAGGTGGCATGGAAGGTGCTTCGCTGACCGACAACCAGTTGCGTTGGAAGATCGCCTCGCTGTCGCCCGGTGCAGTGCGGCAGTACCAATTCCAATGCCGGATGAACGCGACCGGAACGCAATCCTTCAAGTTTGATTGCAAGGGCAGCGCTGCGGGGCAAACGACGGTGGCGTTGGATACGAACGTCGAAGCGATCGCCGACTTGGTACTCACCATTGAGGACCCGCAAGCTCCCGCGCCGATCGGACAAGACGTCGTTTATCAGATCGTGATCCGAAACCGTGGTAGCAAACCCGCCACCGATGTTCGCGCCGTCGCTCAGTTCAGTCATGGGATCGAGCCCAGCCAAATCACCGGACATACTGGAAAAGTGATCACCGGACAAGTCTTGATCGAACCGATCCCCCGAATCGAAGCGGGTGAAGAGGTTCGGATGAAGATCGTCGCTAAGGCCGAGACGTCCGGACACCACCGATTCCGAACGGAAGTACGCAGCGGAGACACCGTGTTGGTCGCCGAAGAAGCGACTCACTACCTCGAACCCCGCAATGAGCGGATCACTCGTCGCAGCGGCCCCGGCGGAAACGAATTCTCACTGCCGTTGCGGTAGATCCGCCACCGCAGCCCGTAGAATCCAAAGCGGCTTGCGCCTCAATCGGAACCCCGATTCAGGTCGCAAGCCGCTTTTTTCGTTTAGTGGGCCTCGACCGCAATTTGCGTTTTTCTTTGGGAGAGGTGCACTTTGCAGTTGCAGATTGTTAAGCTGGTGAGTCTTCGAGACCTCTCAAGATTCGCCCCACACCCCTGGTTTTTCCATGCAACGAAACGATCGCTCCCGATTTCATGTGCCCGGTTATTGGTCCAGTTCGCTCGCCATCTTGTTGATCGGCGCAGGCCTTGTGTCGCCCGCGTTCGCCGAGACGGCCAAACCGATCAAAGCATTACTGATTGACGGACAAAACAATCACAATTGGCAGCAAACCTCGCCTTTGATCAAGGAAACATTGGAATCGGGAGGATTGTGTGAGGTCACGATCGCGACCGCGCCTGGCAAGGACGAGGACCAGTCCAGTTTCAGTCCCAATTTTCAGGATTACGACGTCGTCGTTTCGAACTACAACGGCCAGTCTTGGAGTGACACGACTGAGAAAACATTCGTCGAGTACATTGCCGGTGGAGGAGGACTTGTCGTTGTTCACGCGGCCGACAATTCGTTCTCGGACTGGGATGCTTACAACCGCATGATCGGTCTTGGAGGATGGGGCGGACGAAACGAAAAGAACGGCCCTTATGTTCGCTGGAAAGAAGATCTCAAACGCTTCACCCGTGACGACAGTCCCGGCCGCGGTGGTCAACACGGCAAGCGAGTTCCTTTTCAAATCGTCGTCCGCGAACGCAATCATCCGATCACCGAAGGACTGCCGCCTTCATTCATGCAAGTCGCCGACGAACTTTACGGTGAACTCCGGGGGCCGGCTGAAAACTTGCATGTCCTCGCTACCGCGTACAGCGATCCGGCTACCGGCGGCACTGGGGAACACGAACCCATCTTAATGACCGTTCACTTCGGAAACGGACGCGTTTTCCATACGACGTTGGGACATGATACGACCGCGATGAACGGACTTGCTTTTCAGACGTCTCTTCGTCGTGGGACTCAATGGGCAGCCACAACCGGTGTGACTTTGCCGCCCGTCGACGGCAAGGTGTTGACATCCAACGAAGCCGCGTCAGGAGCACCGACGGCGGCAGCGGAAGCCGAGGGCAATGCGACGGAAATTACCGCCGCCATGAACGAACCACCCAATCTAGATGCGTCAGGATGGGTCACTTTGTTCGATGGGGAATCACTTCAGGGATGGACGCAAAAAAACGGTACGGCGTCGTACCGAGTCGAGGAGGGAGCGATCGTCGGAAAGACCGCCGTGGGCAGCCCCAATTCGTTTCTTTGCAGCGACAAAGACTACGGCGATTTCGAGTTGGCATTCGAAGTCAATGTCGATGAGGGCCTCAATAGCGGAGTTCAGATCCGATCCAAAACTCGCGAGGATGGCGGACGTGTCTACGGGCCACAAGTCGAGATCGAATCGACTCCAGGTGAAGCGGGTTACATCTACGGCGAAGCAACCGGACGCGGTTGGATCACCAAGGAACAGCCGATCAAGGATGCTTACCAAAATGGTAAGTTTAACCAGTTTCGTGTCCGCGCAATCGGAGATCGCATTCAAACCTGGATCAACGACACCCAAGTCGCTGACATCGTTGATCCTGAATCAGCTCGCGAGGGATTCATCGGATTGCAAGTTCACGGTATTCCCAAAGACCAAGGTCCTTACCAAGTCCGTTGGAAAAACATTCGCGTCCGACCGGTGAAATAAGGACGTCCGGTGCGGTCTGAACCCTAGAAAAAAATCCGAATCGTCGCTTCGCCCATTAGCCGATGGGCGTTAGCCCCGGTTTTCTCGATCCGAGATGCGACCGCCGTGTGACGAAGAGTTTTTGAATTGGCCTGAAGTTCAACGCGAGCAGGCTTGGCGACTGAAAGTCGCCTTCAGTTCTGAAGGGTCATAAAAAAACCTCGCCGGTGATCCCGGCGAGGTTTGCTTAAACGATCTTTGGTCGTTTGTATTGACTCGAGGAAGTTTTTACTGACTCGAAGAAGAATCGAACAATCGTGTTGGCTCTTCGCCGATCACTTCTTGTTGCAACATCTTACTTGTCAACGCCGCTTCGAATCTCGCATTACCGGTTCCGCTCGGTGTGGCGGTGACGGTGAATTCGGCACGATCGCCAGGTTGCATCTTGTCGATCTTCGCAAATTCGATCGTGTTGCCTTCAGACTTCACCTCGGTCGGGCCGTCGGCCGAATCAAACTTCAAGTTGTTGGGCAGCTTAGCAATGAGTTGAACATCCTCGTCGACCGCGTCGCCTTCGTTCCAAACCTGAATCGTGTACTGGACCTTCGAATCGCTCTTGACCGGATCTTCATCGTCAACCACAGCTAGTTGCAACGCCGGCAATCGAACGACCTTTACCGTCGCCATCGCCATCGCGGTCGTCTTGGCAGTCGATTTCGCCTCGTCTTCGGCCGCATCCACGGTACACACGTGACGAGCGTTCACCTTCGTCGGTAACTTATCGAGGTTGTCGGTGCGGATCGCGTAAGTGAATTCCGCCGTGTCACCGACTTCGAGGCGGTCGATCACGAACGATTCACTCTGCATAGACATCGATTCGTCACCCGAGTTTTGATCTTGTCGACTGGACTGACTTGAACCTGAGTTCTTTGCCATCGTTGGTTGACCGTTCTGTGATTTGCCGGAGTTCGATTGTTCTGAAGATTGCGAATCGTCTGACGAACTCTTCGTAATCGAATACTCACTCATGTCAGCCAAATTTGCGTTGGCCGGCCAGGAAACAGTCACGTTGACTCCATCGGCTCCGACGTTTCCTTCGTTCTTAATCGTCGCGGTGAAAGTCGCCAAATCATTACCATAGACTCGCTTCGGACCATTGACGTTAGCGACCAGATCAGCGGCGATGATTCTTGTCGTCGTCTTCTGACTACGGCTTTGCAGTTCGCTGTTAGATGCCTTGGCAGTTGCTCGGCTACTGAAGCTTCCCGTCTTTTTGGCATAAACACGACCGACGAACTCGCGGGTTTCTCCCGCAGCAAGTCCATCGAGATCAAACTTCAGCTCGTTACTACCCTCGATGGTCGAAAGTCCTTCGCCGAGCGAGTCGGTAACGACCAACTTGCCGATATCGCCGCTTCCGCCATTCTTGAGCCTGTACTGAAGCTCGATCATGTTACACCGGTTCGCCTCCTTGGGGGCCATCTTGGTCAATTCGAGCTCAGGCTTGACAACCTTTGACGTCAAACACATCGCCGGCGTGTAGCTGGCGATCTCCAAACAACTGCGAAGCTCACCCTCTTGATCGGCGGTGGCCTTGACGGTGATCGTCCTGCTTTCACCGGGCATCAACTGTTTGATCGTCATCGACTTTCCGCCGCTCGAGGACTGTTCGTTCGACGTTTGGTTCGCCTGTGAATCCTGATCGTTTTGCGAGGAGTCGTCGGACTGGCCTTTCGACGACTGGCCTTTCACGCTGACCGACTCGATCGAGAACCCTTTTGCTTTAGCTTGTTTGAGCTGCACGTCGTGTAGCACAACGTTGTCTGAAGAGTTCATCACCTCGACGTCGTAGCTGAACGTTTCGCCGACGCGAGCGGTTTCGGGCATCGATGCTTTGATCGTCAGCAATCCGTCACCGGTCTGCATGGATTCTTGAGCGGAGCCGGTGGCCGGAACGAGTCCGGTTGCCAGGAACGCGGCACAAGCAAATGCTTGCACGGCGCGTTGAAGAGTAATGGGCATGTTTCTTTTCCTTTGGTGGAGTATCGGTAGGGCGAACGAACAACCCGTTCGCATCCGCCGCTAACAGCGCCGCAATGACCATGCCAAAACACCAACCACTGAACTCCTCCGGTGCAGTGTCTGGCAACTACACAACTTCCGTTTCTCGGTACGCCGATTGCATCCCCGGTACCACTACAAACAGATGCCCTCAAAGCCGAGGGCGCGCGGGACCTTCCCTCTTGCAACGTTCGAATTTCCCTGAATCCCTGCGATTCTCACACAGACCACTTTGGAGAAGTATCCGATGAAAATGACGCTCACGACCATCGCATTGACGTTCGGCTTGGCTCTCGTTGGCTGCAACGATGACGCTTACGAAGACAGCCTCTACGATGAACAGCCTGACGTGGTGCTCGACGATGGCACCCAGTATGACCCAGCACCCGACTACGACGGCGCGATGACAGATCCAACCGAGGATCGATACGAAGTCGCCAAACCACCAATGGATGAGCCGACCGGACCTTCAGCGGAGGTCACCGGTGATACGGAAGACCTTTTCGCGGATCCTCCTGCGGACAGCAGCGATCCAGAGCCGGGCATGGCGATCGAAACCGATGCTGCCGAACCAAACGCGGCGGAAGACTCGACGCAAGCTCCTTCGACCAGCGAGGAAGACTCTATCGAGGAAGACTCTACCGAGAACCCGCGAGTCATCGACGAAGTTGAATGATCTCGCCGTTGCCGGTGTCATTCTCGCCAATGCCGTTGTTAGCGGGTCGTTGATTTAGTCTTCATCGAAACCCGATGCGCGAGTTTTGAAATTGCGTTTTTGCCTGTGGCATTGGTTTTTCGTAACCCGCTGCGTGAGCGAGGGATCCAGCGTCATTAAGGCTTGTGTATGTATCCCTCGCTCACGCTTCGGGTTTCGATGAGGACTAAATCAACAGCCCGGTGAGCGAGGGATCATTGATACTGACTCATCCCTCGCTTACGCAGCTCACTGTACCACACAAGTCGGTGAGAGCAGCTTGAAGTTTTAGTGGAGAATCGCTTGGGGGAGGCTTTTCTTTTGTCGGTCAGCGTCGAATGATGCAACGCCAAATTTGCTGGCGGGGATTTCG
>NZ_SJPM01000004.1:244880-556176 GCF_007859915.1 Neorhodopirellula pilleata | reverse complement strand
ATTCTGGGGGAGGGGGGCGTTGTGCGCGGTCGGTCAAAATCAGACTCGCAATCCGCTTCGCTGCGTTTCGCAATGGCCAAACCTCAAAACGCAGAACCGATTTCGTCCTTGGTGAATAATGCGGGTTTAATCGTAACCCGCTGCGTAAGCGAGGGATGAGTCAATATCAATTATCCCTCGCTTACGCAGCGGGTTACGAAAAAAGCGCAACTTCAAAACGCGCAAGCGAGGGGATTGATCTCATTCATCCAAATCCCAGCGAAACCACTCGCTTGCCGGGCTGTTGATTGAATCGTTTAACGGCAAGCCGCAGGCGACAGAGTTTGAAAACACGGGCGCCTGCGGCTTGCCGTTAAACGAAAACGCCCAAACGTGCACTCAATCAACACGCCCTCACGCGTCGGGCTTGTTTGGCTGCGGCTTCGCCGCGTTGAGATGAACTCTTGCTACGGTCGGACGGACTGAAGCTTGGCTTGATAGGATTGCAAGATGGATTCGTAGTCGCTTCGGATTTTCTGAGGGACGTCGATTCCCGAAACATGATCCCGGATCACGGCGAACACGTTGCCGACCGAACCGGCATCGGCGCGCGTTTCAACCAAGAGCAATTGACCGTCTTGGCTTAACACTGCCATCGATCCGGGAGGCAACCTGAGCTTGCGAAGAGCGGTGTTCATTTCATCGGCCTCCCACACCAAAACCGGAGGCGAGGGCAAGCGTTCGAACTGGCGAACCGATTCGCGTTCGTGAGCGACCAAATGCATCGTCGCGGTCCCATTCAATGCGGGGATCGCGGCGGTGATGTTGGCGAACCACTGCTGAAAAGTTGCCGCATCTTCGGGCGAGTTGGCGATCAAATGGTACGGAGACTCCGACGACGATCGATTCCAGCGACTCAAATCAAAACAGCGACCAAGCAATGGAGAAGGTGGCGGCGGGGGGACCGGCACGAACGCTCCAACGAAGATCGGTGGAAAACCCGGAAGCGACTCCATCGTGCCGCTTCCTTGCGGCTGAAAGGTCGCTTCGTTTAAGTCCAACTGCAACGACCAGTCGTCCGCGACCATGTTCGTCGGCGGAAGCGTTTGCGGCGGTGGGAACTCGACACGGCGAATCAAGCTGGTGGCCGGTTCGATCCAAAACACGAAACGATCGCGATCGGAAACCACTTCGATCCGTTGTAAACGCTGTTGATTGATTCGACCATCGTCGAGCCAAGTGAATTGGTCGTTGGTGTCGGATCGCAATCGAAACAGTCCGCTCATCGGCTCGTCGGCAAGCAACCATTCGAGTTGCGGCGGCGGCCCGGCGAGGCCTGCCGAAAGGCGCGAACGCAGTACTTCATCGGCCAACACTTGATCGAGTTGCAGGCGATCTTTGGTATTCGCGTTCCAGGCGGTTCGCAAGGTTTGCGAATCGAAATTTCCTGTTTCGGGTTCGTCGAACCAAGCGATCACTTCGGCGCGATCTTGCACGTCGACTCGGATGCGAACCGCATAGGCATCGACGTTCAAACGACGGTGGTTGAACTCCACTCTCAAAGGTGCCGTCGAAACGAACTCGTCGGCCGACGATGTTGTTCCACGGCGCAGCGTAACGACGGCGTTGTCCCGATAATAAGAGCATACCTGATACCGTCGGAAAACTTCTCGCAACCGAATCTTCGCGTCTGCTCGTTGACCGATCGGTTGTCCGTCGGATTCCATGATAGCGGCCCGACGATCAGCATCCTGATTTTCTGAAACAAGATCCTTTGGTTCGGATCGTTGGCACCCGTGCAAGATACCAATCACTACGAGCAAACCGAGGCCGTGGACAAGGCAACGGATCCGGGAGACTTGCGAAACGCGGTGACAAAGCATTAGTTTTCCGGAGAAGCGGGAATCTCGAGCAAGGAGGCGAGTTTGGTCGGCTTGCACAGTAACCGTTTATCGGCGGCCGCCCTACCGCACTTTTTGCAAACGTACTTGGCCTCGTTAATTTGGATCGCCAGTAACGGCAGTGATTCCTCCATGGTGGTTCGATTCCATTTGCAGATTTCTTTCTTGGGCAGTTTGAGATTCACAAAAGGGCTTTTTAGAAAGGGGAGAAAGTAGGTCTCAATAGCGTGTTGATCGAATCGTAACCCGATGGGTGACGGCGTGTTGATTGAGTGCACGTTTGGGTGTTTTCGTTTAACGGCAAGCCGCAGGCGTCTGCGTTTTCATACTCTTTCGCCTGCGGCTTGCCGTTAAACGAATCAATCAACACGTCTCCAACGGCAACAAACGACAATCGCGTGGAAGTTTGTTCCGGTTATGACCTTCCAGACGAATGTCGGGGCTGAGCGGTTCGTCGGGTTTGACGGTCCTCTCGTCAGGCGATTCGGTCGATGCGTGGCAGCCGACTTGCAGTCCGAGCAGGCGAAGGGTCGATAGCACAAGTGTATTTCATGGACGAAATCACTCACGCGATGGATCGCAATATGGCTGTGCAACGAGCCGAAAGGTCACACCTCAATGGTGTCGACTCTGATCGGCTTGCTTCGAACGGGAAGCGACTGAGCGAACAACAAACGGGCTGCGGTGGCGGGCTGCGTTGCTGCACGGTCGGGGCGATGTCGGCGATCTCGTTCAAAACGGTCGCATTGACTGCCATTTTAGCCGGTTGCGCAACCGGGATCGCTGGCGGTGACGAGGCCGCATGGCAACCACGTCCGCTGGCCTTGCCCGCAACGTCCGAAAATTGGCAATGGTCGCCTCCGGTGAAGGAGACTACCGATCCTGCGCCGGTAGCTCAAATCATTCTGCCACCGCCGCCGCCCGCTCCGGTCGAACCCGAACCGGAGCCCACGCCTGCGGAAATCCGTCAGGAACGAATCGCACAAAAACGCGCCGAAATGCGTGAGCGTTCGGAATTGGAAGAAGCATCGCGGTCATCCTATTCCTTGCCGCCTTCGGATCAAATCAACCTCGGATCGCGGAAGTCACAACTCGCGGAAAAGGCCGTCGAACAACTCCGCTTGGCCAATTGGGCGACCAAACGAGGAGCGATCGCCTCGGCGAAAGCCGCCGCCATCGACACCCTTCGCACGATCGCCGCATTGCGAGACGCCCAGATCGGCGACAACTCCCACACCCTCGCGCTCAACGAGTGCTTCGACGCAGTTCGCGAGTCCGCCGACTTTGCCGGTCGCTACGGCCCCGTCGACACGCGGGCGATCGCTCGTTTGATCGAGGTCCACCAAACGCCGGCGCTCAAGCAGATCAACACAGAAAACTTGACATCAGCGAGAGCGGTCGAAGCCTATTTGAACTTCGCTAAGGTGCGATTGACTCAGGCGGTCCATGGCGGACCACTCGCTGCGGAGGCCGCCTTGATTCTTGCGGATCTTGAGGTGTTGGTCAGCAACGGCGCGGTTGAGAACTCGGCCGATCACTCTTCATTGCATTCGGCCGAACTGGCCCTGATGTACCGGCGGGCCGCCGTCGAAATTTCTCCGGACAATGCGGACGCTTACGCACAACTCGGACGTACGCTGTTGCGGCGGTCGATCCCCGGTGCCGCCAAGGAATGTCTGTTGGCCAGCGTCAGTGTTCAGCCGACGCGGCAACGAGTCGAAGCGTTGCTTGAGGCGGCCGCACTTTCAGGCGACTTCCTGCTGGTCGACCAGTGTGAGAAACAGCTCGCCGGCACGACGTTACCAAGTGAACTGCCCGTTCAGGTTATGTCGCCCGAAGCGTTCGCTCGAACGAGCCACCCGATGCCGCAACATGCGATGGCTCAGCATTCGGCACCAACGCAATCATTCACGCCGGTTCCCCAACCTGGCTTCGACGTTCGCGTGGCCGCGCAACCCGATCAACGACACCCTCACGGGCAAAACCAACCCCGCGGGCCAAGTCTTCCTACCGACCAATCGCAGCGGTCGACCGGGCAGATCCTCGATCCCACATTGCCCGTCCCTCCGTTGGCGATCCGGTCTTCGGGCCGATCGTACTGGTAGGCAAATATGGACATTTCCGAATTCACTATGAGCGTTGCTGGGAATTTGATGACTGACATCGCCACGAACCGAACCGACTGGCCTGCTGAAAGGTCGGTATTGACACGAACTTTCCAAGATTTGTTTTTATTCCGCATGCCGGCTTGGCTCCGACCTCTAACGAATGTCGGGGCAGTCTTTCAGGGCCAAAGGCCCGGCAGTTTACCTAGCCCAGCCCGCAGGGCTGGGTTGAATGTGCGAGCGATCCATGAAGGGCCGAAGGTCCGGCCGTTTGCTAGCGACGTGAACAAACGGCCGGACCGTTGGTCCTACATGGTAACGTGCTATCGATCACCCAGCCCTTCGGACTGGGCTAGGCAAACGGATGGGCCGTTGGCCCGAAAACCGCTTAGGTTGGTTTTAGTTGCGATTTTCTTTGTGATGTTCACCCATGTGGCGATCGGTCCTCACGTCATCGCTCAGGAACTCATCGGACCAGGAGCAAGCTCACCGATCGCCGAGGAATTGCCTGCGCCGACATTCGATGATGAGGCCGACCAAGCCGGATCCATGGATCGACTCGAAGAGTATCGTCGCACCCTGGAAGAGCACCTGCTCAAAAAAGAGCAGGCCAAATTGGAAGCACGATCACGTTTCGAATCACGATCGCTCGATCGCATTCCCGCCCCGTTGCCACCCCGGCGGATTTCCGAGGAATCTAACATTGATGAACCTGGACGATGGTCGGAAGCTGATCGCCAATCCAGTCCTGAACCATCCGGTGCACCTGAGAATGAAGACGAGTTACCATCACCGAGTGATCTGAAACGCAATCGTGATCAGCGATTGGATGACCTGCTCGCGCCACCGGTTCCTTCGAAGGACTCCAGTCCCAAAGCGACCGACGATCTGCCGTCGCCATTGCCGAATCGGCAACCAACACCGCGTCCCAAACCGCCCTCACCACAACCACTTGGAGGCGGAGCGATCGGTGGCAATGTCCCCAAGTTTGAGGTGACGCCCGACGAGGAACGGCAGCGACTGTCGCTACCTAAGAAAAAGTCGAGCGAAGAGGCCGAGTCAAACGTAAACAAATTAGTGAAGCCGCAAGAACCTTCGACCGATCGGAGCAAACCGCCGGCCGATCCGACGGCTCAATCCGTCTTGCAACCGTTGATGCCTCACGAAGACGAAAGCTGGAAAAACTTAGTCGACGCCGAACGTTACCGTTGGGGAATGCCGGCGAGTTTTCGTGGCACCGCTCCGCTCTCCGATGTCATGTGCTCGACCTGTGGTGGTTGCGTCGATCGGCGTGGCAAGTGTGGCGTCGATCGGCTCGGGAGAATCGTGGGCGTGGGGACGACCGAACGCCCGAAGTGCCAGTGCTGGCGATGCCCACAACAACCGCCCTTCAACACCTATGGCGTTGGCGGCTACGTCGGACCGGCGCGAACCACGCCTGTCGCCGAGTATCGTCTGCGCGGCGGTGACCAAATCGAATTAACGTTTCTAATCAAAACAGTTCGAACTGCGGGCGCTTACCGATTGGTCGTCGGCGACGAGCTGTTGATCGAATCGGACGCCGATGCCAACCTGACTCGAGGGACACTCGACAGCGGCTTGGAGATTCAGCCGGACGGGACGATCACTTTACGGTTCATCGGACAAGTCCACGCGGCCGGTCAAACGATCGAACAACTCCGCGCGGTCCTGAACGATCGCTATGAGGAGTACTACCCGGATCCGGCGATCGACGTGACGCCCGTGCAAACCAACAACGTCGCTCGACAAATCCGCGAAGCGATCAGTGGTTCGGAAGGTTTCAATCCGCAAACCACGGTGCAGACGATCACGCCCGAAGGCACAATCCGATTGCCACGACTGGGGGCCATCCCGACCCAAGGTTTGACCCTTGGCGAATTGAAACAAGAGATCAACTTACGTTACGATTCACTCGGTGCCGGGTTGGAAGTCGAAGTCGTGCTCGAACAACAAGCCCCGCACTTTGTCTATGTCTTGGGCGAAGTCACCCAACCGGGTCGTTTTGAAATGACGACGCCGACGACGGTTTTGGGTGGTTTGAGCTTGGCGGGCAGTTACGTACCGGGTGCCAATTTGCGTCAAGTCGTGATTTTTCGACGCGGTGCGAATTGGGAGCTGCTATCAACGATCCTCGACCTGCGTGGGGCGATCTTGGGCAAAGCCTCGCGTCCGGCGGACGAGATTTGGTTGCAAGACGGCGATATCATCATCGTCCCGCCTACCCCCATTCGGGTGTTCGACCGTTTCGTTCAGCAGGTCTTCACCGAGGGCATCTACGGCGTTGCTCCGTTCCTCGGCAACGGCCTCTTGTTCCCCGTAGAAGGCAACCTCAACTGAGTCCTCGGTTTTCGAGATTGGCTCGGGGGAGTATCTTGTGCACTGGGAAACATTTCTTCCCACGTTGCTAAGCTACTGTGTCGCTTACCTTTGATTGACCCTCCCAGCTAATTTTTCAGTCCAGAACATGCCTGCGAAAACATTGCCTTTCGATCGCACTTTGATCGACCGGATCGCCGCTGACCATCCAACGCCGTTTGTGATCTATCACGAAGATGGTATCCGGAAACGAGCCCGCGATCTCAATGCGGCGTTTGCTTGGAACGAGGGGTTTCAACAGTACTTCGCCGTCAAAGCGACGCCCAACCCTCACATCGTCGCGATGTTGGCTGAGGAGGGCAGTGGTGCCGACTGCAGCAGTGTGGCCGAACTGATCACTTGCCGGCGATTGGGTATTACCGGCCACGATGTGATGTTCACGTCCAACAACACGACGCTCGAGGAGTTCGAAATCGCCAACGACCTCGGAGCGATCATCAACCTCGACACTCCTCATCACATCGAGCAGCTTCAGCAACTCGACCACTTGCCCGAGATGGTTTCGTTCCGGTTCAACCCCGGCCCCGAGCGTCAAGGCAACGTCATCATTGGCGATCCCAAGGAAGCCAAGTTCGGTTGCACACGAGAACAGATCTTCGAAGGTTACGCCAAGTGTGCCGAGATCGGTATCACGCGATTCGGGTTACACGCGATGGTCGTGTCGAACGAACTGAATGTCGACGCGCTCTTGCAAACGGCCGAAATGCTGTTCGACCTCGCTATTCAAATCCACGAACGAACGGGCGTGAAGGTCGAATGCATCAACTTGGGTGGTGGAATCGGCGTGGCCTATCGTCCGGAGCAATCCGAGATCGATCTGCAAGCGTTCGGCAGTGGCGTTCAATCGCTGTATGAATCCAAACTCGTTCCGGCCGGCTTGGCTCCGGTTCGATTGATGATGGAAAACGGTCGTGCCATGACGGGACCTTATGGTTTTTTGATTTCCAAAGTCATCAATCAAAAGTCGTCTTACAAGAATTACGTCGGCGTCGACGCTTGCATGAGCAACCTGATGCGTCCGGGCATGTACGGTGCCTATCACCACATCAGTGTCTTGGGCAAAACATCCGAGCCCGAAAGTCAGTTGGTCGACGTGGTTGGTTCGTTGTGTGAAAACAATGACAAGTTTGCGATCGATCGTCATTTGCCGGAAACCGAAGTCGGCGACATCGTGGTGATCCACGACGCCGGTGCGCACGGTCACTCGATGGGATTCCAGTACAACGGACGATTGCGTTCGGCGGAATTGATCTTCAATGATGCGGGCGAATTCCGGCAAATCCGACGTGCCGAAACGTTTGACGATTACTTTGCCACCGTCGATTTTTCAAGCGTCCCGGTGCTGGCTCGCACCTAGTAAGCATTCGGAAATAACTTCCTGATTTCCTAACCCGACGCGTCACGGGCTGTTGATTTAGTCCTCATCGAAACCCGAAGCGTGAGCGAGGGATACATACATATGCCTTAATGACGCTGAATCCCTCGCTCACGCTTCGGGTTACGATTAAATCAACAGGCCCGTCAGCGAGGGATCAAGTCTAACGACACATCCCTCGCTGACGCGTCGGGTTCCGATTCTCTTGCTCGATGCAAATGCCAAAACTATTTCCGAACAGTAATTTCTCTTAACTTTTTCTTCCAACTTTCACTGCGCAATTGATTCTCATGCCCAAACTCACCGTAGAAGACGTCGGTACCTTTGACGTTCCCGCCGGCAAACGACTCGTTCAAGCTCTGACCGATGAGGCCGGCACCGATCAACTTCACGCTTGCGGCGGCGTATCGCGTTGCACGACGTGCCGGGTCGAGTTTGTCGAGGGTGAGCCTGACAAGATGACCGTCGCGGAAAAGGAAACGTTGAAAGTTCGCGAAGTCACGCAACCAGGTGTACGTTTAAGTTGCCAAATCACATGCGACCACGACATGACCGTCAAGGTGATCAGTCGCCTCGAAGGCAGCGGCCGCAAAGACCAAGGCGGTCCGGTAGCCGATGAGATCCAACCTGAGCCGCAATGGACAACCAAGTAGGCTGGGTAAAAAGTAGGCTGGGTGGAGGAGGCTTTGCGACGAACACCCGGCGTTTGGCCGTGAGCCATTCATGCTTGGCCAGTCGCATCTAATCTGCCGCCTTGAGTGCTTCATCCACATTTGACTTTAAGGTTTTAGCAACGTGGCTCGACGGTCCTCCGTCGAGAATCACGGTGGGGACCACCGTGCCACGTATCGTCGAGAATCACGGTGGGGACCACCGTGCCACGTTTCGTCGAGAATCACCGTGGGGACCACCGTGCCACGTTTCGTCGAGAATCACGGTGGGGACCACCGTGCCACGTTTTAGGCCAACCCACGTTTTTTATATTGTCGAAGCACTAGTCTGCCGGGTCTACGCCGAAGCGGCTTCGACCCTGCCTACGATTGGTGATCGCTGCATTACGAATCGAAACTTAATTCGATGTCCGATTGGACGGCCTCGTGACGATGGTCCAAGCGTCCGAGTGTCTTCTCGATCAAGTGTTGCAGTTTTATGGCGGCACCTTCGAACGCGTCTCGCACTGTTGAATCATGATGCCGCACCGACATCGGTTTCAATCCACGCAGTCGGACCTCCATCACGCAACGTTTATCATCGTCGCCATGAAATTTGTCCGGACTGTGTTCCTCGGCTAAGAACACCTCCACCCGAGTGATCCGATCTTCGTACCGTGCCATGGCGTGTTCGACCGCTTCGCTGACGTAGCCGCGAAGAGTTTCATCACCGTGGATGTGGTTGTCGGTGTGGGTTTGGATTTGCATGTTGCCAACCTTTCAAAAGAGGAGAGGACGGAGCGACCGCCAACCCGCGGCGCACCAGTTAACTATACTGCAAGTCCGATACCTGGGCCGGAATTTCGAGTAGAATTGCCGTTGGCACCTTTTGTCACACCCGGTTTCATCGGTTCTCTGGCTAATCGGTTCTCGTGTTCATCGGGCGAGTAAAATAAATCCCGCCTAGAGTTTCCACCTGAGCCACGGTGCTGATGCGGTACACTCGAACCGAAAAGTTGAGTGGCCCGTGCGAAATCGCACGGTGGAGCACACCCCTCTTTGCCAAAACGCTCACTTGCCTGCTCGAGATCACCTTCAAACCTCCCCTAAAATTCCACCTCGAATGAAAATGAAGACTCCTTTGAATTTACGCATGTATCGGAGGGTTTTGCCCCAGACGTTGACGATCATCGGCTTGGCAATGACCGCTGTCGGGTGGGCTATGCCCGCTCCGGCGGAGTCGGCGGCCGAGATTTTCATCGAAACGGAAAGCTTTGCCGATCGTGGTGGCTGGCAACTGGACACTCAGTTCATCCAGCAGATGGGATCGCCCTATTTGATCGCTCACGGGCTCGGTCGTCCGGTCGAAGACGCCTCGACTACGTTCGCGGTCGAAAGCCCAGGTCGTTATCGATTGTGGGTTCGAACGATCGATTGGGTTGCACGCTGGAACGCGTCACCATCGCCCGGCCGATTCGAAGTCATCGTTGGCGATCAAACCGTACCGACCACGTTCGGAACCCAATCGGCAGCTTGGGCATGGCAAGACGGCGGCGTTTTGGACTTGGCCGCCGGCGAACACAAGCTTCGCTTGCACGACCTAACAGGTTTCGATGGACGTTGCGATTGCGTTTACCTCACAACTGACTTGGAAACGACGCCCCCGGAGGTCGACGATGTGCTCTCGCAGTGGCGTCGTTCTCAGTTGGGATTGCCGGAGAAACCCGTGGAAAAAGGGCCGTATGATTTAGTTGTCATCGGCGGCGGTTACTCCGGAATGGGCGCAGCCCTTTCGGCCGCTCGAATGGGATGCCGTGTTGCGTTGGTTCAAGATCGTGGTGTTCTGGGTGGTAACGGTAGCAGTGAAGTTCGTGTTTGGGCGATGGGTAACATCCGACGCGGCAAGTTCCCACGCATCGGCGAAATCGTCGAGGAGTTTTGTGATCGTGCGACGAAGTCGCCGGGAACCTTCGAGGAATTCGGTGACGACAAAAAAGAACTGATCGTCTTGGCGGAAAAAAGCATCGACTTGATGCTTCATCATTTCGCCTATGACGTCGACGCGGTGGATGCGAAGTCCGGCTCTGATGAACCGCCATCACGTCACATCACCGGCGTGCGTTTGCTCAACACGATGACGGGGGAAGACCTTCGAGTCGTGGGCGACCGGTTCGTCGACTGCACCGGTCACGGATGGATCGGAGCGTGGGCGGGCGCCGATCTTGATATGACTTCCGAAGGAAGAATGGGCATGAGCAACATGTGGCGATGGGACGAAACCGATGCGCCCCAAACGTTTCCCGATACGCCTTGGGCGTTGGACTTGAACATGGCGGACTTCCCGTACCCGCGTGACCATCACGGTCAGTGGTTTTGGGAAAGCGGTTTCGACAAAGATCCGCTCGGCGGCGCCGAAGCGATTCGCGATTGGAATTTGCGAGCGGTTTATGGAGCGTTCAATGCGATGAAGAACCGCGACGGCGCGGACGACCACAAGAACGCGACGTTGACTTGGGTGGCATTCGTCGGTGGCCCTCGTGAGAGCCGCCGCTTGATGGGCGACGTGGTTTTGACCGAAGACGACATCGTTGCTAAACGAGACTTTCCTGACGGATGTGTCCCGAGCACATGGTCGATCGACTTGCATTACCCCAAAGACCAGTACGCCAAAAAATTCCCCGACAACCCTTTCATCAGCGTCGCCGTTCACGATCGTCGCGTTGATCGGATGTACGGATACCCGGTTCCCTACCGATGCTTTTACAGCCGCAACGTCGACAACCTATTCATGGCCGGTCGTTGCATCAGCGTCACGCACGAGGCCCTTGGTACGGTACGCGTGATGAAGACGTGTGGCATGATGGGTGAAGTCGTCGGCAAGGCGGCGTCGATTTGCGAACGACACGATTGCGATCCCCGTGATGTCTATGAATCGCATCTCGATGAGTTGTTAGAACTACTGCGATTGCCGGGCAAGGCCCGTCGCGAAACCGTCAGCAGCGAAATCAAGATCCCCGACGACGCGATGGACGAAGCCGGTCCGATGGGGCCGATGCCCGGACGCGATCCGGCGAAACTGCCGGGGATCGTCGTGGATGATCGCGACGCGATCCTCAAGGGCAATTGGGCCGAAGGAACCGGCCTGAAGGGCTACGTCGGTTGGGCATATCGTTATGCGGGCAACAACTCTTCCGCCCAAGCGCGTTTCAACGTCAAGGTACCAAGCGATGGCCAGTACCGGCTTCAGATCTACAGCACACCACATGAAAACCGGGGAAACACCGTTCCCGTTTCGGTTGAGGTCGATGGCAAGTCCGTTAAATCACTGCGAATCAATCAACGTGAAGACGGCGAAGAAGCACCGATCGATGGAGGGACTTTCGAGTTCTCGGCCAATCAAACCGTGGCGGTGATCCTATCGACAGAGAACGCCGGTGGGAACGTTCACATCGACGCGATCGGTTGGGTGCCGGCCAAGAATTAGTTTTCTAGGCATCTTCTGAACAACAAGTGGTGGCGACTTTCAGTCGCCAGGTCCTGAAACGGCGACTAAAAGTCGCCGCCACTTCTAAAACGCATCAGTCATTGATCCCGCGATGCTTAGATTGTGCTCGCGACTCGCACCGCCCATTGCGAACGATTCTCCTTGATAGTACTGACTCTTGAACGCTGCCTTTCGCTCTTGGGCAAGGTATCGCTCCGGAGTCAAGAATGGTTTGGGGGCGGTAGACATCGGGAGCATTCTCATTGATCAAGGACAACGAACTCATCGCACGTATTTCGATTGTCGCAGCAACGCCGTGTTCTGCCAAGTAATATTGGTCTTTCGTTGTCGACGATGGCGTCAGCGGATATGTTGATGTGCCGATCGCGTCCAACTCATTTCCAATCAATCTCGATGCTCGCTTCGATTCCTTCTGAGATTCGTCTGCTGATGGATAACGTCCGGTGGGAAACCTACGTCGCGTTGGCTGACGGTCGTCGGGGGAGTCTTCCAAGGATCGTTTATGACCGCGGGTTGATGGAACTGATGAGTCCCAAAAAAGAGCACGAGAAGATCAAGACATTACTTGGTCGTTTGATCGCGGCTTATGCCGAAGCTGTCGAGCTCGATATCGACAGCGTTGCGTCGCTGACATTTCGTCGTGAGGACCTACAGCGTGGTTTCGAGGCGGACGAATCCTTCTACGTCGTCCACGCCGAATCGATGCGTGTTCGAGAAGAGATCGACCTATCGACTGACCCGCCCCCGGAATTGGTAATCGAAGTAGAGATGACCACATCGGCGATTCGCAAATTAGAACTTTTTGCGAAACTCGGAATCGGCGAGGTTTGGCGACATGATGGTGAGCAATTGCGGGTGTATCACCTCGACGGCGAAGCGTACCGAGAGGTATCGGAGAGTCATGTGCTTCTCGGTTTTCCACTGGCCAAATCCCAAACGGTGCTCGCCAAGCGGAACCAGGAAAGCGAGATTTCGCTGATCAAGGCGTTTCGACTCGAAATAGAAGCATCACGTTCGGATTGAACCGTCGCGTCGCGCGGCGGAGGCATCCTTGAGATTCGGCCGCCGACCGGGTACTTTTTGCATCCATGAATCATTCCAACGAAACCATCGTCCGCGAAGCGGTTGCACTCGACGTCCCCGACTCGGATAGCCTGCGGTTTTTGCCCGAAGGCCCAATCCCTCTGACCAAAGACGGCTACTTGTCGTGGGTCGGGATCCAGCACGGAAGTTCGGCCAAACACGGGTCGATCAACTTGCTTGACCTCAACACGAATGAAAACCGTTCCTTCGATCTTCCCGGGCGGCCAGGGTTCGCGTTTGCGTGCGACGGCGTCGATAACGACGGCTTGCCGACCCGATTCGTCGCGGGGGTCGAGCGGGAACTCGGGATCTTTGATTTGACAGATCGCTCCTGGAAACCTTTTCAATCGGATGTCGATTCGGCCGTCACCAACACGATCATCAACGACGGATTGGTTTACGAAGACAACCTGATCTTCGGCACCAAAGATTTAGCGTTCGCCGAAAAGAAGGCCGGCTTGTACTTGTATCGCGGCCAGGATCAAAAACTGATCGCATTGCGAAACGACCAAGTATGCAGCAACGGCAAAATGATTCGCGTCGATGATTCCGGTCGGTTGAAACTGGTTGATATCGATTCGCCGACGCGATTGATCGTCGAATACGACTTGGACATTGATGCAGGCACGATCGGTGAGGCCCGAGTGTTGGTCGATCTGACCAGCGACCCAGGGGTACCCGATGGAGCGGTGCTGACGCCCGAGGGGGACGGAATCATTGTTTCGATCTTCCTGCCGACCGTGGCCGACCACGGTGAAACGCGTCTCTACGATCTCGCGACCGGGAATTTAAGGTGCGTCTGGCGGACGCCAGGATCGCCTCAGAACACTTGCCCTGCTTTGGTCGCGAAGTCGGGCCGAGTGCATTTGGTGATCACGACGGCGGTGGAGAACATGAGTGCCGAGGATCAAGAGAAATGCCCTAACGCGGGACGATTGTTTGTTGGCGAAACGAATTTTGAAGACGCTTCCAAAATCGTGCCTTCGGTTTACCGGGCCCGTTGATTGAACGATTTCGTTTGGGATCGATAAGTTCTCGTTTTTGTGATTTCTGTGCCGTTTGGTGGCTAGCGTGACCTAGATTTGCATAAAAGGTCCGTTCGTTTCTTGCCCCGACCGATAGCATGCACTTCGCTCAAACCGATCCTGTTTTGTCCATTCTTTCGTCCGCCGGTTTGCCGTTGTTGGGCGTGATCTCGATTTTCGCGGTCGGCGTATTTCTCGTCACCGGGTACTCGATGAAGTTCTCGCTTGCCGTGGCCGGCGTGGGACATTTTGGGTTTTGGAAATCCACCGGAATCAGCTTCGCCACGACAACGGCCGTTTTCTTCGTTTCGTGTCTGATGGCGGTGGCGATGTTCCTGCTCAAAGGCGAGAGCGTGGTCGTTGGCTTGATATCCGCTTTCTTATCCGTCACTGCGTTCGCGCTCGTGATTGCGGTGATGGGGAAGTGCGGCATCGTTCGCGGCTATGTGACGTATTTCCTAAACGGTTTCTTCGTTGTCGCCGGCTTCGTCTTGTTGGCCATCGTAATGGTTCCCGTGATGATGGTTGCCGCACCGATGATGAAGATTGATCCGGACGATCTCGCCAGTCTACGTCAAGCATTTCCTCAAGACGGACTTTCATCGATCCGGTCACCGGGTGATGGATCGTCACTGGGGCTGGATTCACTTCGCAACGTTTCGCTAAATCCGGACGATAGACACGACAGTGATTCCGCACTGGAGAGCCTACCTCAGAATTGGCTTCCGGTTCGAAGTTCCGACGCAAGCATCCAGGATGCGTTTTACCAACGTTCGCAAACGCCGGCATCCTCTGGGGAGGAATCACCGTCCGTCCCAGTAACGCGCGGTGTTCAAGCCAATCCGTTCGTTCAATAGATGCGCTGGCAAAAGTCCAAATGCGCTCAATACGGGTTCGATGGTAACCCGCAGCGTGAGTGTTGAAGTTGCGATTTTGCCTGTTGCATTGGTTTTTAGTAACCCGCTGCGTAAGCGAGGGATGAGCCAATATCAATGATCCCTCGCTTACGCAGCGGGTTACGAAAAAAGTGCAACTTCAAAAAGCGTGAGCGAGGGACGAGCAATCATCACGCCGCTATGCGTCGGGTTGCTCCTTGAGCAGTTCCGAGCGAACGCGTTGCAACACATCTTCACGTGGTTTGGCATCTTCGATCGGGAAGCCGATCTGATCAATGATGAAGCCGTACTTGGGATGCCGAGCATCGTCGCTCATTTGGAACTCGGACAACTTTCGTCCTTTCAGCAAAACGATAGCGGCCATCGCGGTGTCGCGGACCTGAGTTTGCACCAACACGCCGCTCGAAAAACGCTGTGCCATGAATTGCTGTTCGGAAACGGGACGCTGATCGGTCAACAAAGGTCGCACGTGCTCAGTGTCGTCCGCGACTCCGAACCGTGCGACCGCCTGGCAGGCCATTCCGAGCGTTACCGGATCAGTGACTTTTTTCAACGTCGTGACCACCATCGGCAGTACTTCCTTGAGATCCCAACTCATTGAGTACCAAAGGATTTCTTGCCGATTGCTTACGTCGTCACGGGTCATCCACCCGGCGAGCAATTGCCGAAACGGTTCGGATAGTTGAGCGTCCTTGAACAGCAGACTCGACGCTTCCTTTTGCAGCACCGAAAACAGTGCCCCTTCGTCGAGTCGGTTGGTCACAACGGATCGATCATTCATTAACAACAACAACGCGATCGCGTCGGACTCCGTTGGCAATCGTTGCTCAACGAACATTCCCCGTTGGATGCGAACGATGGCGGATCGCAGCGCCGTTTGCCGATCCGCAGACGAGCCGTTGAGCGACTGCGCGACATCTTCATGACGCATGACTAAGTCGACGTAGAGTTCTCGAATTCGGACACCGTCGCCGAGGATTTTCGTGGCGACGTTCCATCCGTCCATCGAGACATCGTGGCCAGCCAAGAACGCGTCGATTCGGCCGGCGGCTTCGCCTTGAACGATCCCATCAGCGATATCCGATGCGCGAGTTCGAACTTCAATATCGGCGTGGTTGGCTGCGGTCTCACGAAGTGATCGGAGCGCCGGTTGTCCGATCCGTCGCAATGCAACGGTCGCTTGCTCACGTGCGGCAAATTCGGTCGACCCGAGCTGCGCAATCCAGCCTTGTAACGGATCATCATCGGATTGTTCGGATGCGTTCGAATCTTTCACTGCGAGATTTTCATCGGCTGGTACTGTTTCGATTGCGTCTGATGCCCTTGCCTTTTGAAACACCGATGCAATTTGATCTGCCGGCATTGGTGGGACGGCGACCACGCGCGTGATCGCTTCGCCTCCTTCCGAACCGGCGGAGGAATCCTCGGGCGATTGGGCGACCGAACGGGTCGCGATGGATGAGATGAGTACAACGATCATCATCGCCATCGCGAGATCGATGCGAACAGTTCGACGCCGGTATTGCAGGATGGCGATCGGGTACCGAAAGGTTTGATTCGCTCGGACAGTTTGATTCGCTCGGACAGGCAGACGGTTCATCGAAATCACTTCAACGGAATCAATAGTCGGACGGACGAAATCGGCGAGGTTGCCGATCCGGCACATTGTAGGGCATCGTCCGGGATGACAATCCAAAACATCCCAAGATTATCCGTTGCCTTCGGTCGATTCGCAGGCTAACCTGAAAAGCGAACTGGTTGAAATCTCAGAGATTTCGACCCGCAAACTATTAGGGATTTGCGGCCGCTTGCAGCCTCACTGCTAAAAAGCCATAGAAATGAAAACCAATCTGATGGATTCGGTGGACTTCACCGAGAATGTGCCCACCGAGGCTTCTTCCGACTCGATCTTGTCGGACACTCCCCGCCCGAACGCTTCAGCGTTTGCTCAATCGCCCCCCCCGTCCGGCGACAAGACACCCGAACTGACATCGGGTGTTTCGACGCGTTGCGTCCACGGCGGCGAAGCCCGGCAAAAATCCGAAGGGTCGATCACGACACCCATTTATTCGGCGTCCACTTTCACCTTCGAATCGACCGACGAGTTGCTCGATTTCGTCGAAGGACGCCAAAGCCGTGAAGAATACGGTCGTTATGGCAACCCGAACGAGCGAGTCGTCGAAGCGAAGCTTGCCGCGCTCGAAGGCGCCGAAGACGCGATCCTTTACTCCAGCGGCATGGCGGCTATCGTCGGCTTGTTGATGACGAAGTTATCCGCCGGTGACGAGATCGTGTTCTTCGATCAATGCTATCACCGCAGTCGTGAGTTCTGTTCGAAACATCTGGCCCGATTCGGCGTCGTCACCCGACAAGTCCGCACCGGTGATTTTGATGCGATGGAAGCGGCGATCAATCCGCGAACCAAGACGCTCGTTTCGGAGTCGCCCACCAACCCGCATTTGACGTGTGTGGATTTGGAAAAGTTCGCGGCGATCGGCAAAGCGTACGAGATCGAAACCTTGATCGACGCTACGTTGGCGACTCCCTTGAACCTCAAGCCGATCGACTTCGGCGTTGACTACGTCTTGCACTCGGCGACAAAGTACTTAGGCGGCCACAACGACTTGTTGGCCGGAGTGATTTGCGGGCGAAAGGAGTTGCTTGATCCGGTGCGAGGCTTGCGCGGTTGTTTGGGCAGTGTGAACTCGCCTCATAATCTTTCATTGCTCGAGCGAGGCCTGAAGACGTTTGCGTTGCGGATGGCACGTCACAACGAAAACGGAATGGCGGTCGCCACGTTTTTGGAAAACCATCCTCGGGTCGATCGGGTTTATTATCCCGGCTTGGCATCGCATCCTTCCCACGCGATCGCGCGGGAACAAATGAACGGTTTCGGCGGGTTGATCACGTTCACCGTCAAGGATGCCGATTGGAAACAGACCGCCAAAGTGGTCGATGCCGCCCGCATCGCCCGCATCGCACCGAGCCTCGGTGGCGTCGAATCGCTGATCGAGCAACCGCTCGTGATGAGTTACTTCAGCTACTCGCCCGAAGACCGTGCGAAGTTCGGGATTGCCGACAACATGATTCGGTTCTCGTGCGGGATCGAAGACAGCGACGACTTAATTGCCGATTTGGATCAAGCGTTGGCGGCGGTCTGAGATGGCTGGTTTTCGCACGCGTGCCATCCACGTCGGCAATGAAGTCGATCCGTCGACCGGCGCGGTCGTACCCCCGGTTCATTTTGCCAGCACGTTCGAACAACCGGGCGCGGGCGAATGGGGAAAGTATGATTATTCCCGCAGCGGCAACCCGACCCGCACCGGTTTGCAAACCACGCTCGCGTCGCTCGACGGCGGATGCGGCGCACTGGCGTTTTCGTCTGGGATGGCGGCCATTCACGCCGTCACCATGTTGCTGCGTTCAGGCGATCACGTCTTGGCCGGCAGCGACATCTATGGCGGCGCGTACCGATTGTTGCACCGGATTTGCGATGCGGCCGGGGTAACGGTTTCGCTCGTCGACATGACGGACCTGGACGCGGTCCAATCGGCCATCCGCGATGAAACGAAGTTGATTTGGGGCGAGACGATCGGCAACCCTCGGATGACGATCCCAGACTTGCCCAAGATCGCCGAAATCGCCAAGCAACGCGGCATCTTGACGGGAGTCGACAACACGTTTGGAACCCCCGCGTTGATGCGACCGTTGGATTGGGGGATCGATATCGTGATGCATTCGGCGACCAAGTATTTGGGTGGCCACAGTGATTGTTTGGGCGGTACGCTGGCCGTATCGAATCCGGAATTGTTGGACCGTTTGTATTTCATTCAGAACGCAACCGGTGCGGTCTTGGACCCGATGAGTTGTTTTCTCGTCGCCCGCGGGCTCAAGACGTTGGACGTGCGGGTCCGCGAGCAATCACGCACGGCCATGAAATTGGCCCGTTGGCTTGAGTCGCTCGACCAAGTCCGCGCGGTGCTGTATCCGGGTTTGAAATCACATCGCCAAGCGGGTTTAGCGGGGCAGTTGTTCGACCCTGAATTCGAAGGCGACCGAAAATGTTTCGGGGCCATGATCACGTTCGAATTGGAAGCGTCGCTCGACCAAGTCAAACAAGTCTGCCAAAGCACCCGATTGTTTCATTTGGCCGTGAGTCTTGGCGCGGTCGAATCGTTGATCGAACAACCGGCGACGATGTCTCATGCTTCGTATGCTCCCGAAGCCCGTGCCCGGCACGGCATCACCGATTCGCTGATTCGGCTATCCGTCGGGCTGGAAGATTTTGACGACTTGCAAGCCGATTTGAGCACCGCTTTGGACGCCGCATTGAGTCCTCCGGCGTAGCGCCCGTCGGCTAATCTTCAATGGTAACCCGCAGCGTGAGCGAGGGATTCCTGCTCATCCCTCGCTCACGCTGCGGGTTACCATTGAGCCCGTATTCAGCTCACTTGGAATTTTGTCGGGCGAGTCTCAGTAAGCAGTCTCAGAAGACGCGACATGGTGGGAAGAACGATTTGCAAAATTGCTCTATAATCTTCGAGTGACCCTTCCTCTGACTTGATGATTCATGGCTGACGCACCTTCTCGAAAGAAAACGAAAACCACGGCAACCGGGCTCGTGATCGCGATTTTGATCGGCGGTTACACGATGTTCCGCCCGGCGATCAACCAAGCAACCGGCTGGAATTTGCCGGCGATCGCGCAACAGGAAGCCTCCGTGGCGGCGACGAAAGTTGCGGCGACCGCCGACCGCGCTGAGACGACGACGACTTCGCCGGTTCCATCAACTAGCAAGGACGATCCGAGCAAACCCGGCGCGACTAAGAACCCTCCGGCGCCGCGAGCCCCCACCCAACGAGGCCCGTTGGCGGACCGGATGTCGCCCAGCAAATCTGCCTCCGCCCGTCCGCCGACCGACGGGGTGACTGCCGACAAGGCGACCACCGACTCACCACCCAAGTCCGATCCGTCGTTAAAGTACGGTTTGCTTCGAGAGATCGGTCCTGAGCGTTATCTCTCACCTGCGGGGTTGCTTTACGCACCCGGCAGCGCCGAAGGCCATCGGCTCGAGCACCTGAAACGTCACACCGCCGACCAACCGAATCGACCGGGTAAGCATGGTGTGTTCGACGGTGGCATGGAAGGAGCGTTGACGACGATCGAAAAGGCTTTCGAGAAAGCCAAGGCGAAGCAACGAACCACGACCGAGGAGGATGGCGATCGGACAATCTACACCGTCGACATGGGGAAGCGCATCGGATACATCGGCGGCCGTGAAGGCAACCAAAAACGCAAGCCCATGGCCCGTCGCATCCGCATGGTTCTCGAAGGCAATCGCGTCATCACCGCCTTTCCGCTGTAACTTCAATAATTCATTCCATCGATATCGAAAGCTCTCAAACCCGTGACACGCAGTGCACCCGAACCGGACGATTTGTCATCGTCCTCGATTCCCAACTCAACGATCGCCGCCGGGGAATCGATGCGGCACAACGTGTCTTCCTGTCCGATCTGCGGCGGCGGTTTATGCGGCGTCCGCGCTTATTTTGATGCATCGGGGGTGCTGACCCACGGTCTTGTCGTGTGCGACGAATGCGAAGCGATTTGGCTACAACCGGATACCGGTGGCGTGCATGTTTATGCCGATCCGGAATCGCCCCGATGTCCGATCAGTGGCGTGGAACTTTATCATCGCGGAACGAGCCGATGGGCCAACGAAGACGATCTCGCATCGCTGGGTTGGTCGGCGGCGATCGCGTCCGAATTGACGTTCGAATGTTCGGAAGGACGCCACGATGGAACCTGCTGATCTTATCGACACGTTGTTACAACCCGACGTCGATCCGGTGCAGGGCGGTGTTGCACTGAAACAACTCGCCGACGATCCGCAAATCGGCGGCGATCACTTGTTATCGATGATGACCGAAAAGGCCGATCAATTGCCTGACGCCGACCCGGCATTGATGGGCGGCTTGTTGCGGTTGATTCATATTCGAATCTTGCAGAACAGCGGCGGGAAACCGACCGGGCTGCAAACCGATTGGATCGCGATGATCGCCCGCCAACTTTCGCCCGAAGTCGCCAACCGATATTTGTTATTGCAACTGCTGTCGCTCATTCGAAACAAGGAATCGCTGGGCGCGCTCAACGAGTTGTTGGCCGACTGCCCACCACGCGGATGGATGGCGGCGGGGCAGATCCTTAGCCCGTTGATGCAGCACTCCGATTGGCCAGTCGATGCGTTGTTTCCCGGTGTGCTTGATCGGATCGTCGAGCCCGCGTTGGCGGCACCGATTTTGGACCTGGCGGGTCATTTAGTCCGCTCTCATCGTGTGGCCATCCACCCGGCCGCCGATCGTGTCACCACGTTAAATCGCTTGCTCGGTTCGGTGGCTGAACGTTTGGCGAAGTTCGAAGAAGACCCGCGGTCGTTCGGCACGGACGTGGATCAGGTACAGGCCATCTTGGGCGAAGCGGTCGCGTTAGCCGTTTCGTTATGTGACGCGGTCGGCTTGATCGGCGACCCATCCTCGATCGGTGAACTCAATAAGGCCGCCGAACTGCGACATCGTCGTGTTCAATGCGAAGCGGCCGGGGCATTGGCGAGATTGGGCGAAGGCGTCGGTGCTCAGCATTTGATCGCGCTGACCCAGGAACCTTCGGCGCGTTTGCGGGCGATCGCCTACGCCGACGAACTCGGCATCGGCGATCAGATCGATCCGCAGTACCGCGAACCCGACGCAACGGCCGAGGCCGAAGTGGCGTTGTGGTTGTCGCAACCTCAACAAATGGGCGTGCCCCCGACGCATGTCGAGGTCATCGATTCACGCCGGATCTTGTGGCCGAGTTATCATGACCCGGTCGACGTGTTCTTGGTGCGATTCGAATACTCCTTCGGTGAGCGACAATACAGCAATATCGCAATCGCCGGGCCGACGACGTTCGCGTTGTCGGCCGACGTCGCCGATTTACCGCCCGAAGACATCTACGCAATTTATGCCGGTTGGCATGCCGAACACGACGACATCTTTACCGTCGGAGCTAGAGAACTCAACGATGCCCAGGTGCGACTGACCGAACCGATGCGGGCTCATTTGGAACGACTCGGGTACGAGGCTCTTCAAGTCGAACTACTCGGCTTTTTCTTGGACGAAACCGCCGCCATCTTTTCGGCCGAGCGTGACGGAACTCAGTGCCTCGTCGTCACCGACGGACTCGAAACCATGGATCTCCCCACCGCCGGTCGATTGCGTCCACCGCAAAGTCGGGACATGTTTCATCTCTACAAAGGTCGAAAAATGCTGCGGTCGTTCAATCCGCAAGGCATCTGAATGGTGATTGAAAATGAGGCAAGTTTGATGAATTCGTTTGCAATGGGATCGCTCTACGAGAGCCAAACACGAGTGCGTCAGGAATTTCTCGATTTCGCCGAACAATGGCAGCGCACCAAAGAAAACTGGCAAGACGAACCCGCTCGACAATTCGAGGAGCAAGCCCTCAATACGTTGGCACCGACATTGACCCGGGTAAGTGGTGCCATGCAAACCTTCGCCGAAGAAATTCGCAGGGCGGACCAAGCCTTGGCCGACCCGGATGCCTTCACCGAAATGTAATGGCAACCCGGATTCGCGGAATTCCTTTCCGTGCCCCGTTGGCGAATCATTCGTAGAGATGAGGCCGTAGTGAAAGTCGCCAAGACATTCGGTGGCCGAATGAGCCTGTATTCAACGCGACGACAGACGCAGTCCTTTTGACCTCACCTGACACTTCACCCCGCCTGCACCAAGAAGCCATTTAGGTGACTCATTCCACCGCTGTCGTCGCCTGAGGTGCTGTTCTTAGCGATAAAGAAGGCTAATCGCTACAATCAAAACAGCCGTGTTGCAAATGTGGCAACTTCTTGGCATCGCGATTGCTTCGTATTGGTAAAGAGGACGAAAGTTAGTTCCATGAGCTACCTTTCGTTCGAAGAAACGAACGTCAATGCAACTTTTCCAGAGAACAATCCCATGTTCGCGCCCATTCACGCTCCCTCGTTCATCCAAACGGTCCATGGCTTGACTTACAAGGTCATGCGAACGACACAACGAGAGGAGAACGAAGACCCTCAGCACACCCAGAAAAACAATCGATACGAAAACACGACGCCCCAATCGGGCTCGAAGCCTGCGGAAGATCAGACTCAACGCTGACTCGCCGTGATGGCTAAACGTGAAGCCGATCGTGAAGATTTGTTTGCCGAGGGTGTGAATCTGCCCCAGCGAGGTCGGCTGACCGGCCCTAATTCGCAGCAGTGGATTATCGGGTGGCGGTGCGAAGACGCCATGAGCTTGTTCGTCGAACAAGACCCGGTCTTTCATTTCAACACCCGAGGTGAATTGCGGCGGGCTTATGTCGAGGGACGCAAACTCGCGGCCGAAGACGGACGTTTATGCGAACTGGTCCGTAGCGACGACACATCGAGCAAATTGTCACTCTTCCGGCAAATACTTGATCCGTCGCAGACGAACCAGGTTCAAGTGGCCATCAAGCAATCGCTCGCCGAGATTCGTGATCATTGGTTCGGCGAGGACATCGGCTTGGAAGTGATCGGTTTGTCTGCGGACGATTTCCGCGACAAATTTTTCAAGTGGCTGGCGGCTCATCCGGGCCCCTATCCGATCGCGAAGTCACCCGCAGTCGGGTAAACTCTAGGAATGATTCCTACCATTTTCCGAACCGGGTTGATTTGCTTCGCGCTGGCTTCGATGACGTCAAAAGCGTTGTCGCAGGTCGTGCAGTTGCCCAGCATCCGGCAGTTCTCTTACAGCGGCGGCGTCTTGGTCCCTGATCAGGGATCAACCTACCTCGGCGGCAACCGGACGTCCGCTACCGGCAGTCGGTCGAGAGGAATTCCCGGCTTCGGACCGATGCCGCAATCTCAATTCGGTGGCATCGAAACCAGTTCCGGTGTTTCCGTATCTGCGACGATCATCGATCATCAAGAGATCGATCGTCAATTGCTCGGCGAGGACCCTCGTCGGATCGCTTGGCACGCCCGACACCGCCATGCGGCTTCGCCAGACGAACAGATTGAGGAAATCAAATCATTGGTCCGCAATGCACGATCGTTGCATCTGGCCGGACGCGGATCGGCATCGCGAGCGACTTACGATCTGGCGATCGATCGCATGGTGCGGCTTCGTCAACATCCCTCTGCACCGGAGGAATTGGTTGCCAAGATGCTAGCATATGCGGAAGTAGAATACTCCAAATTATACGGCCCCTTGCCCGCCGGTACCTTCGCTGCCAACTCATTCTCCCCTAACGCATCGAGGATGCGTCCTTGATCAGTCGCCGGATGCCGCTGAAGGCGTGTCGAGATTTTTGTCGACGTTTCGGCATCGGCCATCGAGCCGGTGCGGACCTGTTGCGCTTGCTCGATAGCGAAGCCAAACATGGCTCGCCACGACAGCGAGCGGCGATGGAGGCATTGCGTGCCGAAGCGGCCAGAGGCACCGCGCTCGCCGACGGCATGAATCAGAATAGTCATTTCTTTCCACCGCTGTTGCGTTCGATGGTCAAGGTCGGCGAAGCGACCGGTCGCTTAGAACGGACATTGCTCAAGCTAGCCGACCACTACGAGCAACAGGTTCGATTAAAGAATGATTTTGTTCGGGCGATCACGTGGCCTTCAATCCAATTGATCCTCGGGATCGGGGTGATCTCACTGTTGATCTGGATCATGGGCAATGTGACCCCATCGGCCGGCGGGGAGATGATGGATTTGCTCGGACTGGGACTGAGGGGTTCGAGCGGCGTCTTGGTGTTCTGGGCTTACATCGCTGGATTCTTTGCGATCGTCTTGGCAGCGATCACAGCGTTTCAAAAGAACATTGGTGGTGTGCAAAACACGATCCCGTTGCTTTACAAGATCCCGGTCATCGGCAACGCGATTCAGACGATCACGTTGTCCCGATTTACCTGGACGCTCGCCCTCGCCCTCGATGCCGGATTGAACCCGATTGCGGCGATCAAGCTGGCACTGGATGCGACCGACAGTGACTACTACCGCTCGGGAGCCGAAGACGCCGAGAATAATATTCGCGCCGGCGGTACATTGACCGACGCGTTGCAGGCGACATCGCTGTTTCCAGATGAATTCTTAACTCAGGTCGGCGTTGCAGAGATTTCAGGGACCGATTCGGAGACGATCGACTATGTCGCCCGCGATTACGACGAGCGAGCCAAAGCGGCCATGAAAACCATTTCGGGGGTGGCCACCGGAGTGGTTTGGCTGGGCGTCGCTGGAGCGATTTTGTTCGTGATTTTCCGGATCGTGATGAGCATCGCGGGAGTTTACAACGAAGCCCTGCAGGGGATCTAAGGAACTGTTCGCAAATAACTGCCTGATTTCGTAACCCGACGCGTGACGGCGTGTTGATTTAATCGTAACCCGATGCGTGAGCGAGGGATTCAACGCCATTAAACCCTCAGTATGTATCCCTAGCTGACGCTTCGGGTTCCGATTCTCTTGCTTGATGCAAATACCGAAGTTATTTTCGAACAGTTCCTTTGCGCCGATTCGGCCAAACTTCTTGAGGCAACCTGCCGTATAGCCATCGGGATCAGGCCAATCGGGTTCAATAGGGCTACGAGAGGCTAGGCGATCGCCTACAATCGTGGGTCCCCATCGATGACTCTAGGAATTTGATTGAATGCTCACACCGACGAAAGACTCTTCTTCTGACGCGGAACCCTCGCAAGCTGAAAACGGCCACGCCGTCACCCCCAATCCGTTTTTTGTCGATCGGAATGCGCCGAAAAACGACGCGGTCGACTTTAAGGCGATTGAAGCTGCCGTGAAGGTCATTTTGGAGGCGGTTGGTGAGGATCCTGAGCGTGACGGATTGCTCGAAACACCGGCGAGAGTGGCGCGGATGTACGCGGAAATGTTCGCCGGCCTGAAATCCGACCCGGGACGTCACCTCGATAAGGTTTTTGTGGAGGACTACGACGAAATCGTCTTGGTTCGCGATATCAGCTTCTGCAGCATGTGCGAACACCACCTGCTGCCCTTCACGGGCAAGGCGCACATCGCGTATTTGCCCAGCGGCAAGGTCGTCGGCTTGAGTAAGCTTGCACGTGTCGTCGAGGAGGTCGCCCGTCGTCCTCAAGTGCAAGAACGAATGACGCACACGGTCGCCAACTTAATCGAAGAACGCTTATCAGCCCGTGGCGTAGCGGTCGTCATCGAATCAACTCACAGTTGCATGACGATGAGGGGCATCCGCAAACCAGGCAGCCTGTGCCTGACCAGTGCGATGCGTGGCACGTTCAAGACCGATCCGAAATCGCGGGCCGAGGTCCTCGGATTGATTAATCGCGAACCTTCCTGAGCCGGTCTGCCAGAGAAGACCAACAACACATCGGCACGTGAACTCCGGCCAATGGAGCGTTAAGCCAATAGCTCGGTAATCGGATCGGCCGTTCCACCGATCTTGAAGGGACGACCATTGGGGGCGAAAAAATCTTCTTCGAGAGGCAGACCGGCCGCTGCGGCAATCGTCTTGTTGAATGCCGAGACGCTGCAACCGTCCGTTTCGACCGAGTGGCCGTGTTTATCCGAGGCCCCGTAAACTTGGCCTCCCTTGATACCCGCTCCGGCCAACAAACTGCTGAAGGCGCCCGGGTGGTGGTCGCGCCCGGCGTTGGCGTTGAGTTTGGGTTTTCGGCCGAACTCAGTCGTTAGCACGATCAATGTTTCACCGAGTAAGCCCTTGGCGTGCAAATCTCGCATCAATGCGCTGACCGCGGTATCGACGTTGGATGCTTTCGAATCCAAACGATCATAGATTTCTTGGTGCATATCCCAACCGCCATCATTGACTTCCACAAATCGAGCACCGGCCTGCACCAATCGTCGCGCTAGCAAACAGCCTTGCCCGAATGAGTTGTCGCCGTACTGTTCCTTCACTGCGGCTGGCTCGTCGTTGATATTAAAGACCTTTAAGTGCTCGCTTCCCATTAGCTTTTGTGTTTCCACATACAGTTGGTTGTACGCTTCAACGGCATTATTTTTTCGCGTTGACTGAAATTCTTTGTCGAACTTGCTTGCCAAAAACAACCGCCGCGAAAAGAGATCGTCGCTGAGGTAGCTCGGCAACTTGATGTCCTGCAAACCACTTTTTGCGTTCGCGATCGGAACCGGCGAAAGCGAAGGCGGTAGAAACCCGGCGCCAGGGTGTCGGTTGCCGCTACCGATCAAGAAGTTGCCGGGGAGCTCTTTGTTCTCTCGTCCCATTCGATCAACCATCCATGCACCTAACGCCGGATGGCGGATGCTGTTGATTTGCTTATAGGCGGTTCTCATTAAGTACCGCGCGGGCTCGTGAGCACCGGTCTCGGTATTCAACGACCGAACGACCGCGATCGCACCGGCCAAGTACGCCAACTTCGGGAACCGGTCGCCATATTGGATACCAGGAACGCGGGTGGCAATGGGCTTGGTCTCCCCGGCTTCTTCGACGCCTACTTTCGGATCGAATGTATCCAAGTGCGTCATCGCTCCGTCCATAAACAGATAGATCACATGCTTGGCTTTGCCCGACGAAACTGCTGCGGCCGTCGTTTCGTTGTCGAGGATCTGGCTGCCCATGAATCCACCGGCAAACGAAACGCCCAGCGTTTGGCGTGCCACGCGGCTGATGAACTGACGACGATCTTCGAGATCAAATTCGATTCCAGACATGATTGGGCAATTGGTTCCGTAGGGGAATGGATTATTGGATGAACAAAAACTCGCGGGTATTGAGCAATGCCCAAGCGATGTTTCCTAACGCGACGGTATCGTACTGTTGCTGACTGAATTCCTTGGCGGCCACGACGCGATCCGCCGGTTTCGGCTCTCGAGCTAAGATGCTGACAAAAATCGCATCCATTTGATCGGCGGGTTTATTGAGTTTCAAAACATTGTCGACCAGTGCAGAACCTGGTTCCAACATCACGTGGGTGATGGCACCGTTGAACATCGACAAGATCTGCGGAACGGTCGCTTCGGATTGGCTGCCATTGATGACCTCCCGATCACCCTGACCAAACTGCCTAAGAAAATGGTCGCCGGGCAGTGGCGATGGCAGTTCGCTGGCACGGCACAGCACAATACCTTTGTAGGCGTGTTGTCTGAGTTCGCGTTGATACCCGCGGCTGAAGTACGTGTCACCGAAACGTTCGACACGTTGCAACATGCGTTCAAACGTCATCGTGCCAAAATCAACATCCATGATGTCTCGCATGTCCTCGGCGGTCGGCCGTTGAAACGGCATCGGATTGGGCGCGGCGAGCGTCAAGATGGAATCCCACACCTGTTCGGCCGTCATCCGGCGAACCGTCGGACCGGGAAAATAGTAGGGTTCGCCGTCGGTGATGTCATAGTCGAACGCTTCACGCTGATAGGTTTGACTGTACAGCACCATCCGGGTGAACTCCTTCAAGTCGAAATCCCGCCGGACCATTTCTTGTTGCAGGAATTCCATCAACGGCTCATTGACACAAGGGTTGTCTTCGTTGAAGTCGTCGACCGGTTCAACCAATCCCACCCCGAGCAAGCGTTGCCAAATGCGGTTGACGATCATCTTGCTAAAGAATGGATTGGACGCGTCGGTTACCCAAGCGGCGAATTGCTCGCGGGGTGAACTGTTGCTAGCCGAAGAAGGGATTTCGCCCCACAAAACGGCGGGTTCAACTTTGTCTTTTGGTTTTGCGTCGCTGTATGCGTAATCATGCGGCAACCGCAGGTCGGCTTTGACTTCCCGAACCATGTATGTGTTCGCTTGAGCTAATCGTTGAAATTCCCCCGGCACGCGTCCATTGGGAAAATGCTCACGGGCTTTTTGAATCAATGCTTGAGCTGGATTGCCTTTCTCGAAACCAGGATCACCTCGCATGATTCGGGTTCGTGTTCCTGCCGTGAACGCCGCGAGTTTATAAAACTCGTGCTGGGTCCAAACATCGAACGGATGATCGTGGCATTGGGCGCAACCAATCTGTGTCCCGAGAAAAATCCGCACCGTGTTATCGACGTAGGGTAACGGCATGCCTTCGTCTCGAAGTTGGTAACCCGTCGCCGGGTTGTCCCAAACTTTTCCGTCAGCGGTCAGCATCTCGTAAACCCATTTGTCGTAGGGTTTGTTTTCGGCAATGCACTGCTTCACGTAGCCGTTGTAGGGGTCCACGACGATGTTCGGTTGCGGCCGGTCAATCAACCGCAGCGTATCGGCCCAAAAGTTATAAAAATTACTCACATAGTCAGGGCTGCCTAGCAGCTGGTCGATCAACTTCTCACGCCGATCGTCATCCTTGGACTCCAAGAACTCGGTCGCCTCTTTCAATGTCGGGATGCGGCCAGCCACATCCAGGTAAATCCGCCGCAAGAACTTTTCATCGGAGGCCAAGTCCCCGGGCGTGATCGACTCGGACAACAGTTTTTGTTCGACCAAGCCGTCAAGCATCGCCGCCGATGCTGCGATTTCCACACGCGGCACACGAACTTTGGCAACCTTGATCTCAGCCGGCTTTCCATCGCGAACGCTTTCGGGCAACTTGCTCGTGACGGGCTTGGGCGGTGCCTTTTTGTTTCGCGACGACTGAGCCGAAGCGGATGTGGCCGATGCGACGAACAGGATGCCGAGTATTGCGATCGCGAGGCCAATCGTTTTGATCGATCGGTGTAAACTCATCATGGAACGGATAACTGTTGAAGAGAATAGTTAAGGGGAGATGGAACCCCGTCGAGTCACCTCTTATGATAACTGATCGCCGCTTGATCGTGCACGCCGAAACTGGTGTTTGTCGATCTTGATACTCTTGTTGAAGCAAAATTTGACGAATAATCATGATGAACACCTCTCGGTCCCACGTCTCGAGCCTCCCCCCGTTTCCCGCCACGTCAGCCCCACCCTTTTGGTGCGGGCTTGTGGTTCTCGTCATTTCGGTCGATTGTGGTTGGTTGGGGTTGCTCACCCGAACGACTGCGGCGGATGAAATTCGCGGCGGAGATGCTCAGGTTCAGAACGTCCCGGCTGAAAAGAATCAGTGGTCCGTCGGGCACCCCGATGGCGATTCATCCGCGTGGGAAATCCGCTGCCAAGGCGAGTTGGTAACCACTTATTACGGGGATCTCGCCGGCACGCCTGGTTTTTTCCCTGTCAAAACGCCGAGCGGATTGGAACTGACGCGCCGGTTCCCGATCGGCCCACCTCGTGATTTTGAGAAGGAAGATCACGACCACCACCGCTCGTTTTGGTTCACGCACGGAATCGTCAACGGTCTGGACTTTTGGATCGATGACGACAAATCGCACGTAGGAAAGATCGTTCAACGTGAATCGCAAGTTCAAGTCGACGGCAACGCAGTGGTCCTGACGACTAAAAATGATTGGCAGGACCACGACGGACAAACACTGCTCAGCGACGTCCGGCGATTTCGCTTCACCCAATCGCACGGCGATACGGTGATTGATACCACGATCGAACTGATCGCCGGCGACGGCGACGTCACCTTCGGCGATACCAAGGAAGGCAGTTTCGGCGTTCGCGTCGCTGGCACGATGAAGGTCGATGCGAAGAAAATGGACAAGCGGATCGGTGGCACGATCATCAACGCCGAAGGGCTGCGGGATGCGGACACATGGAGTAAGCCCTCGGCATGGGTCGATTACAGCGGCCCGCTATTGCCAACGAGTCACATCGACGGGACTCGTGTTCAAACCAAAGAGGAATTGCTCGCATCGGACTTACCCGTCGGCGGCATCACGATGATGTACCATCCGACGAATCATCTCCCAGAGTGTCGCTGGCACGTTCGCACGTACGGTTTGTTTGCGGCGAACCCGTTCGCTCGGCGGCACTTTGGTTTGCCCGAGTACGAAGGTGTCAGGATCCGCAAGAACGAGTCGTTAACCCTGGACTTTCGAGTTGTCTTGCACGACGGTCTCTTTGATGAACCGACAACGAAACAACACTACCTCGACTACAGCCGGTAACGCACGTCTCGCGCTCATTTGATGAAACCGTCCGATATGCCAACAACTCCATTCTCGTTACAAGGCCTCCGCGTGCTCATTACCGGCGGGACGCAGGGAGTGGGAGGGGCGATCGCCAGATCGATCGCCGCTGCGGGTGGCGACGTCGTTTTGGTGGGACTGGTCGATGACGCGATCGCTGAGCAAACGTTGAACGATTGTCGCTCTGAAGGGGTTCAGGCAGATTTGATCACATGTGATCTGTCCGAACCATCGACGGCCTGGCTGGATGATTTGATGCAGCGGGTCGAAGATTGCTCGCCTGGTATCAATGCACTGGTCAATAACGCGGGCACGTTCATCGACCTACCGTTCCTGGAAATGACACCGGCAATTTATGACCGAACGATGAATCTCAACGTTGCCGCCGGATACTTTTTGACCCAAGCGTTCGCCCGACGCTGGGTGCATGAAGGCGTTCGCGGACGAGTCGTGTTTACAGGCTCGATCAACGGAATCCTGGCCGAACCTGATCACACGGCCTACGACACCTCCAAAGGAGCCGTCGCCGCGATGGTCCGTTCGCTGTGCGTTTCATTGGCACCGCTTGGGATTCGGGTCAATTCCATGGCTCCAGGTTTGGTGCGAACGCCGCTGACCAATCCCGCGATCGACGACCAACGGATCGGCCGGTGGATGGAGCTTCACACGCCCAACGGAAAGGTACCCACACCGGATGTTTGTGGTGGAGCGGTCGTCTTCCTGCTCAGTGACGCGGCCGAGCACGTTCACGGGCAAACGATTTACGTCGACGGCGGGATGAGCATTTGGCAGCAGCCCGACGCGCCATAGCCCGACGTCGGACAGGCTCGACGTCGGACAGGCTATTGGCATCACAAGACCAATATATTCGATTCACCCACGTCCCAGCAGAGCCACTCGCTTGCCTGTCTGTTGATTGAATCGTTTAACGGCAAGCCACAGGCGACAGAGTTTGATTGAATCGTTTAACGGCAAGCCACAGGCGACAGAGTTTGAAAACCCAGACGCCTGCGGCTTGCCGTTAAACGAAAACGCCCAAACGTGCACTCAGTCAACACGCCGTTGCGCGTCGGGCTTTTATGGTTGCGGCGGAACCGAACTAAGACAGTTTTTCAGCTTCTTCGACGCGGTACATCTCCCGCCACGGTAATTGAATTCCGCCGTCGATCGTCAGCGTGCTGCCGGTGATGTATTGGCTCGCCGGATCGCACAGGAACACGACGCCCCGACCAATTTCGTCGGGACGTCCCAAACGATTCCAGGGCAACTTAGCCGACTCGTTGGCCAAGGTTTCTTCACTGAAGAATTTGCGCTCGCCGGGCGTGTCGATCCACCCGGGATGAACGACGTTAACGCGGATTCGATCGCGGCACAGTTCCACGGCGGCGGTCTTGGCCATCTGATCGTTGGCGGCTTTGGCCATGTTATACGCCATCGCGCCGGGCATCGGCATGTGCGCGTGTGGACTGCTGATGACGACGATGTTGCCGCCTTGGCCGGCATCGACCATCTTTTGGGCACCGCGGCGGATCAGATAAAACGCACCCCACATACTGATGTCGATCGTCTTGCGAAACTCATCAAGATCCGAGGCCAACATCGTATGCCGGTCGCTGTAGGCCGCGTTGGAAACCACGATATCCAATCCGCCCATCAACTCGGCCGCTTCATCGACGAGCCGTTCGACATCGGACTGAATCCCCATATCGGCGGCGATCGCGTGAGCCCGCACACCGTGTGATTCGCACTTTTGAACCACCTCGTCGGCTTGTTCGGGGTGCGATCGGTAATTGATCGTGACTTCCGCCCCCGCCTGGGCCAAAGCGATCGCGATGCCACGACCGATGCCTAGCGAACTGCCTGAAACGACCGCTCGCTTGCCTGACAAAGGACGTGATGAGAAGCCGGTAGGAGAGGGTTGCTGAGAATCGCCGGAATCAGTCATGGTCGAGTAGGTCAAGGAGGAAGGATTGAAGAAATCAGTCGTGAATATAACGCTTCGCTGGCATCCTTGGGACTTGCCACCGGAGTTTGCGTTTTGATAGATGCTTACAAAGCCGATATTCCCATTGATCTCGATGAGTGCGATTCGATGAAACCCAACGCGACCTCCCAAGCCGCATTTAAGAACGGCGCGACCGTCGTGGTCGCCGACGCCAAACCGCTGTCTTTACTGGCCACGGCCGGGGTCCTGCATCATGGCGGGATGCGATGCCTGTGTGCGCGAACGGTCGATGCGGTCTATAAGGCGTGCGGTATCTCACCGACAACGATTTTCCCGTCACCAGAGCCCCTTGCAACGCCTGAAACCAATATCCAGCGAATGACCAACGAACTGATCGACCTGGTTGACGACGCGGCCCGCGGCGGAATTCGCGTCGATGAAGGCGATCGGGGGTTGCCGCCGACGGTTAATCCGACGCCCGTTTCCGGCACGCCAACGGGCCCGATGGACGCCGACAACCGAAACATCGATTTGATCGTTTGGGATGTCGGCGACGATGCCCCGGGTGTGCTCGATGCCTTGGCTCAGATACGTCAAACTCACCCGGATCTTCCCGCGATCTTGTTGGCCGAATACCAATGGGCGGGACTGGAGAAAAAGACCGAGTCGTTATCCGCGTCGACCCGCTGTCTGTTCAAACCGATCGACCCGTCGGCTCTGCTCGCCGTGGCCGAACAGCTGCTTTGGATGCCCGCCCTCCAATCGATCCACCGCAATCGGGGCTCTCGTCCGAGTCGACCAGGTTGGGTAACGTTGTGAATCGCGTCCGAATTCGGCGCGTATCACAACATATCATTCTTACTGAGTTTTCGCGAAAAAGACATTCATGACGTCATTGACTCAACCCCTGAAATGGCACGGTGGGAAATACTACTTGAGGAAATGGATCATCGACTTGATGCCGCCTCACCTGCACTACGTCGAGCCCTTTTTTGGTGGTGGGGGGATTTTGCTAGCCCGCGATCCGGCCCGAGATTGGATGGCGTCGGGCGATGAAAAATTGCCGGCCGCTGAAAAGGGCAGCAGTGAGGTTGCCAACGACCTACACGGTGAACTCATTAATTTTTGGAGAGTGCTTCAAAACCCTGAACATTTTGAAGCATTTCGAACAAGAATCGAAATAACGCCGTTTAGTGAAGCGGAGTTCGATCAAGCGTTGGAGTATTCACGACAGTTCCAAGGTGATCCCGAGGCTTGCCCGGTCGAACGGGCCGTGCAGTTCTTCATCCTCGCGCGACAGTCACGCCAAGGTCTGATGAGGGACTTCGCGACCCTCTCGCGAAACCGAACGCGGAGCCGAATGAACGAACAGGTGTCGGCTTGGTTGAATGTGGTAGAAGGACTCGCCGACGTCCATCGTCGTTTGCGAAACGTCGTGATTTTGAACCAACCCGCCACCGATGTCATCCGCAAACAAGACGGCTTCAAGACTCTGTTCTATTGCGACCCACCTTATTTACATGAATCGCGATCAACGACGGGAGAGTATGCCTTCGAGATGACCGTCGCCGAACATGAGGATCTGCTCAGCGCCCTGTCGCAAGTTCAGGGCAAGTTCATGCTCAGTGGTTATCCCAGTGATCTGTACACGCGTTGGGAACAACGCCTCGGATGGAACCGACACGACTACCAAATCGACAACAAAGCCGCGGCGGGCAAGATCAAAGAGAAGAAAACCGAATGCTTGTGGTGTAACTTTTAAACATTGAAGTCGTTGACACCGCAAAGCCTTGAAGCAGCTAGAATGAAACGAACGTTGTCAGGCGATCGAGCAATCGGCCCGGCAGACACTCACCGTCCGATCATTCTGTACTGCATTTGAGGCCATTGGGCATGAACCAACGATTCGTGTTTCTCACTCTGTTTATCACCTGCTTGGTGACGGCATCTTCGATCTGCCGGGCGCAATCACCGACCGAGAAAGATAAAAAAGATGCGGCTTCGCGGCAACTAAAAGAAAAGAACGCTGGCAACGAACAAGAGTCTTTGCCACCAACGTTTGCTAGCTACCGTGAAGCGATTTCAGCGGGATACGAACACAAGAATGCGGGCAACTTAAAAGCAAGTCGTGATGCCTACGAAGCCGCACTCGGCTTCGAATCAACGGATCGGCAAAAGTGCGACGCCTATCGTCAACTCATCTCGATCTACTCGGAACTCGGCCAATGGGAGTCGATGTACAAGGCGACCGAGTATATCGTCGAGAACCCACCTTATCCTGCGTATTCATCACTTTCGGTCCGGGCGATGATCGGCTACGTTTATCGCAAGAAAATGCAGGAGGAATTGTTCGCCCGTTATGAAGCGAGGCTCGAAGAGAACCCCAAGGATCGAACGACACTCATTATCCTCGAGAAAGCGGTCGAACAACTCAAGCACGATTTGCCACGTCGGGCAGACTACCTGCGACGCATGATCGAACTAGACGTCGCCGAAGGCGTCACACCCGATCCAGAGATGCGAGCTCAATTAGCCTTCACCCTCCGACTCTCCCACAAAGAAATCGAATCGGCAGAAATGTACGAGGCCATCGCAAACTCCGATGAGAACTATCGTTCCTTCGGATTAGCCCAGGCGGCCGAATCGTGGCAGCGAGCAGGCGAGAGCAAGAAATCAATCGACGCTGCCGTAAAAGCCTCGAACCTGGGGCCGGACGTGCGTGCCAGTCGCAGCTTATACGAATGGCATCGATTACTCGGCGACCTATTCCTAAAACATCTCGCTAAGGAACCGGCCAAGAAGCATTATGCGGCCGCTCTCGAACATGCAACGATCGACCCTTATCGCGATCAATGCCGTGAGCAACTGAAGCTCGTCGAAGCATTGCGTGATTAGAACCTGTCCGAAAAGGGGTCTGACCCTCTCCGGCGATACCCTCAAACGAATGAATAACGACTCGCCTCGAAAGGGTCAGCCCCCTTTTCGGATAGGTTCTTTGTCTTTCGTTTTGAAGTATGCTGGCGGATCGCTTTTAATCCTTAATCACGTTTCCGAACGCTCAACCCCCAATCGGAAGATCTTGTTTGATGAATCGAATTAATTTGTCCCGCTGCCGATGCATTCCGTTGCAGCTTCTTTCGTTGGCGTTCGCGGTGAGCGCTGTAGGGATGTTTTCGCCGTCGCAGTCTAGCGTGATCGCTGCGGAAACCAACGACCGTCCTAATATCATCTTCATTCTCGCCGATGACATGGGCATCGGCGACGTTTCGCACAATGGCGGGCTCGCACCGACTCCTCATTTGGATCGACTCGCCGCCGGCGGAATGCGATTGACCGACGCCCACACGACGAGTTCTGTTTGCACGCCGACGCGGTACGGCATTTTGACCGGCCGTTATAACTGGCGATCGCGGTTGAAGTCCGGTGTGCTCTACGGGCCCGATCAACCACTGATCCCGACCGAACGATCAACGATCGCAAAATTCTTGCAAGATCGCGGATACCGGACCGGCGTTGTCGGCAAATGGCACCTGGGGTTGGGCTGGCAGGCGATGCCCGAAGGAGAACTGTATCCAGGAACACCCGAAGCTGAACGTTCTCGCCCCCTGAAGGAACTGAAGAAGTCAGCCTGGACGATCGACTACGCTCGACCGGTCACGGGCGGTCCGAATCAATTGGGATTTGATCAATCGTTTATTATCCCGGCATCGCTCGACATGTTCCCTTACGTCTATCTTAGAAACGGCCGAGTCGTCGAAGAGCCAACAACCGTCAAAGCGTTTCATCGCCCGGGACCGGCCGCAGCCGGTTTCGAAGCGGTGAATTGCTTGCGTGACTTTGCCCGTGAGTCGAGGCAGTTCATCGCATCGAGTGGAGATCAACCTTTCTTCTTGTATCTGCCGCTTTCGAGCCCCCACACTCCGATCGTCCCATCGCCCGCGTGGCAGGGTAAATCGAAACTGTCCGAGTACGGCGACTTCGTGATGGAAACCGATTGGGTAGTCGGCCAAGTGTTGGAACAACTCGACGAACTCAACGCAACTGACAACACACTGATTCTTTTCACGACCGACAACGGATGCTCCCCTCAAGCGAAGATTCCCGAGTTGCAAGCCAAAGGTCATTCGCCCAACGGCAACTTGCGTGGCCATAAGGCGGATATTTTTGATGGCGGACATCGGGTTCCGTTCCTGGTTCATTGGCCGAACGTGGTCACCGCAGGAACGCAGTCGGATCAACTTGTCAGCACCGTCGACGCTTTTTCGACCTTCGCCGATGTGATCGGAGCGAAGATTCAGATTCCCAACGACGCGGCCGAGGATTCATTTTCGTTCTTGCCGATCTTGCAGGGTACCGACGAAGCGATCCGGCCGTATCTGATTCACCATTCGATCAATGGCTCATTTGCCATCCGCCAAGGCCGATGGAAACTCAGTCTGTGTCCCGGATCAGGCGGATGGAGCGATCCACGACCTCCCCAAGCACTCAAGGACAAAACCTTACCGCCGGTACAGCTCTACGACATGCAGTCCGACATCGCCGAGAGCAATAATTTAATCGAGCAACAACCGGACATCGCCGATAGTCTCGCCGACCTACTCGTCGAAGCAATCGCCAACGGCCGAACCACACCCGGCGAAAAAGTTTCGAACGAAGGATGGCCCCAAACCTTCCCCGGACCGGTGCTCAAACTCTACCCGCACTTACAACCCTAACCGCCCCGAAAAGGTGTCAGGACTGCATGACACTTTTTATAGTCCCGAAGGAAAGATAATGGTACTTGATGACGGGCGTGCCGCAGAAAGGGACGTTTATGTTACGCACATTTCGTCCATTTCTTTCGCCATGATCATTTCGCTTGGCTGCTCAGTCTACGGTCTCATTTCAGGCATGATGGAATCGTACAGTTTGATCAAGGCAGGTGAAGCAAGCGGCAAACTCCCAGATTTAACACCTGCTTTTGTTATGAAGGACATGTTCCTTGCTGGGGGGATCCGCTGCGTAGGATGGCTCGTGGTTGGATTGATTGCAGGAGGCATGTTGGCTGGCTTTTTTAATATGCTCGCGCGAACTACTGGAGGAGTTCGAATTCGCGTACGAGATGACGAAAACGCCTAACTCACCCATTAGCCACGGGTCGCGCAGCGCACCCGTGGATAGAGAAGTTTTCCGATGGTATTCGCTTCGCTCGACCACCGGCTAATCGCTAACAACGCCTTCGGCGTAAAGATCTCAGGACTCGTTTCAGGCATCAAGACCGAATCGGTATCTCAAGCGGTTCGCTGAGTGACCTCAACGAGGTGGTAGCCGAATTGGGTCTTGACGGGGCCTTGAACGTCGCCGACCTCGCAATCGCCGAACACGACGGCGTCGAACTCCGGAACCATCTGCCCGGGACGAAACGTTCCCAAAGCGCCACCCGATTTACCGGACGGACAAGACGAATGTTCGGCGGCGAGAGCACCAAAATCCTCTCCGGCTTGAATTCGTTTCTTTAAGTCCAAACAGGTTTCTTCGGATGAAACAAGAATGTGACGAGCAGCCGCTTGTGCCATAACAATGACCTTGGATCAGTGGGAGTGAGGAAAGTGAAGATCTCCAAGCTTACCGATTCGGCGGTGCCGGACCACCCCAGGGCTTTCGATTGACATGACCTCACCGCCTCCTCTAACGCGGGTAAGGCAATAACGCAGCGGAGCAACGAAATAGAGACAAACCCGACGCATTGGCAGATCGGCGTGATGCCGCGTGCTAGCGAGTCCGTGAGCTATTTGACCCGTTTTCCGACGCTTGTTCCTCCCGAAATCCAGGTGCCTTTGAAAGAACGAAAGTCGTCGGAAAACACCATCTTCATTTTGAAAATGTTGTCTTTATTGTAAAAGAGAACGGACTGCGGGGAATCGTATTTCCAAGTGCCGCCGGAAAAGAAGTGGCCTGCACTGCCATCGGCTTTGATGGAGAATCTGAGCTGTTGACTTCGCCAAACCGAATCCGCAATCTTGCTCAGGAGTTCCTCCTGCGGTGTCAGAGGTTCTGACTTATTTGCCGCTTCCGTTTCGGGCCGTTCCGCTGTTTCGGGCGCAGTCATTGCTTCGGGCGCAGGCGCTGCTTCGGGTGCATTCGTTGCTTCGGGCTGGACCGCGGCGTCAGCTTTGCTGGATGTGGCTGGGACGGTAGTGGCTGGAACGGCGGTTACCGGCATGTTCGACTCGAGCGAAATGCCCTTGATGGACGCTTCCGAACGCATTGCGATGGCGACGATCGGTTTGGGATAGAGCGCAACGCCTCGCGCGAGCGAGAACCCCATAAAGGAGCACGATCCGCCGACATACAGGTAGACATTCTTCGAGTTGAAATCTGGACGATATTGCTTGATGTCGCCATAAGTTGACTCGATGTCGTCGTCCGTCGGACCGTCGCTCTGAGGGTCAATCATCACGGTCAGGGCGTTACCTTCCTTGATGAAACGCACGGTATGAATGCCATCGGTGTTAATCTTATTGAGATAAGTCCCGTTCAGAATCGCCATCCCCGCATTGGACCGGGCGGCCGGTGCGATTACATCCAAAATAATATCTCGACGATCGAAATTCCCCGTCCCCATTGCAAATTTCGCGGCATGGTCATCTTGCGGTGAAAACTGGAACTGTACTTCGAACGTAAAATCACCGTCTAGAAAACCGGAGTTCTTCGTGAAAATCGCAGCCTCACGACCTCGTTCGGCAGGGACCCGGAAGCCTCCGTTGGTTTCTCGTTGCAGTGCCGCGCTGGTCGTCATGAACGATGGAAATCGATCTTCGTTCTGAATCACCGCATTCGGGCCGAAGGTTGCTCGCGAACGAGGCTTCACGGCGTGCTGACCGACACGTGGGTTGCTGCCATCTTCAAGAGCTGTATCAACGGCGGAGGAAATCGCGAAGAGGATTTTGCCATTCTCGACATCAATGAGTCTTAGATGGGCCGTGCCTCCTGTGCGGTCGGTCACGATCTTGCCCGTCAGTACTGCATCGGCTCCCGCCAACTTACCGATCTCTTGAGAGAGTTGCTCATCAAAGAGCGCTGAGTTCTGAGTTACCAATTCGGACAAGACGGAATCCATCACTGATCGTTCAACCACTAGCATACCTTTATCGACTAATGCCACGGTCAAATCTTCAGTGATCATCGAACCCGCCGAGGTCAGCGTTCCGTCAAGATTGCCGATGGAACAAACGCCCACCACCATGGGTTTGTTTGCGGCACACACTTCGTCACCGAATTCTAGTTCGGTTTCGAGTTCAGACGTTATCTTTGCTTTCGAATACTCTTGGTTGACCTCCGTGACATGTAATTCGGCAACTTTGCGACGATCAACACCAAGCTCGGCACCGCTTTCTGGGTCGACAATCACGCCTTCATTCCTGTAGACAGACAGCGGCAGGCCAATCGTCATGGCTTCGTCGCGTCCCAAATTCATATAGACGGTTTGTTGAGCGACGCGGATAACTTTACCGCGATGCGACGCCTGTTCGCAAAGTTGTTTCGTTTTCCAACCAACGACTTGGGCCAACCCGACGTGCTTAGCGGCTTCGTCCAACGAGAGAGGCTTTTGGATGTTCAAGTCGGCCGATTTCGTCGCCGTGAAATCTTTACCTGTTGCCAGCTCCTGCACCGTGATGGTTGTCTCGTCTTCGCTGACGATGGTGCCGACCAGGGAGTTCTGTTTGTTGAAAACTCTAGCGATCGTTTCAGAATCGTGCTGGCTCTGGCCGCATAGCGGGGTTGCCGCCGCAGTAACGAAAACAAACGCCAGGCGGCAGATTAAAGTCGGAATGCTCGGACGTCCATCGCATATAATGCCCATGCTTTGAAACACACATGTGGCCGATTCGCTAATCTGGTAGCCTGATATTGTCTTGCGCATACTATCAGATGAGGGAAAGGCGGCGATTTTGAGAGCAGGAGATGTCAGTCTAGAACCGATGGCCTGTACTTTCAAGTCTTGTGATCGAGACGAACCTAACGTCTGCTCAATCACGAACAATTCCGAAATCCAATTCGTCACTTCACCATGAAAAAACTCAATCCCATTGTCTTTCAATCGGCCATTACTGTGTTAGTCGGTCTGTTGGTCGTCGTGGCAGTTTCTCTTGCGGCGGGGTCGTGCCTTGCGGCTGACGATCGAGCAACGAAGGAAATCGTTAAAGTTGCCTTTAATGATAAATCGATCATCGTCGGCTACACGATCCGGGCCGACGATACCACGGTTGAATTCTTCGATTTGAAGTCGAACAAAGCATTGAGTTTTCCAAGGACCGATGTCAAGGAAGTGAGCGCCGTGGACTTCGATCAAGCGGTTGAGATCGTGGGCTTTCCAGTCATGTTCAGTTGGAAGATTTTCGGACTAGCAGAAAACGTCAAGAAGTTAGGCAAGATTGCTAAAGTTACACCACAGCTAGTCTATATCAACCTTGGAAGAAGTCAGGGAATGCGGAAGGGCGCGAAGCTCTCTGTATTCCGAAATCTGGATGACATCGTGGATCCGGAAACGGGAAAGGTCTTGGCGACGGAGCGACCAAAGATCGCTGAGCTTACCGTCGTGGAAGTGGATCAGCTCTATTGCAAGGCACGCATGGCGGGTGATATCGAGGTCGCCCTTCGTGTCGGCGACGAGGTCGACGTCGACAGTCGAGTGGTTGTGGCGGTTTGCCCTCTCGTGTTCGAGGATGGCACGACCAGCGATGAGAATGCGGCACTTGAAGAAGACCTCGTTACCAATCTCGTCAATCGAAAGATCACGGTCGTCGATCGCTCCAACCTAAATGACTTGGTGACGGAACTGCTCGTCCAGAACACCGTTCTTTTCGATCAAGAATCCGCAAAGAAAGTCGGAGAACTAACCGGAGCATCTCACGTGGTGGTTGGGAAAGTCATTCCCACATCCAAGGAACGCGGCACCGCCTACGTCCGCTTGGTCGAAGTGGAGACGGGTAGGATTTTGGTAGCATCGACCACGTCGATTGCGGTTTCTCAAACGCATCCGATGACACGGCGCCGGGTGGCTGTGGCTGGCGTTGATCGAATCGGCGGCAACACCATCTCTCGTCAACTACCCGCTTTTTTGACCACGCAGTCGCAGTATCGCAAGACTCGCAGCGGGGGCATTCGAATTCAAGGCGCCCATGAATCATCGAGCAGAAATCGGAACGCAATCCAAACCAAAGATGCGGGGTTTCTGACAAAGGACTTTGTCTTTGAAGTCGTCTTGGAGTTCGAGCAACTTGACCGGGAGGCATTTGTCGGGATGGGCCCCGGACTTGCTGACGTTAGTTACAACGGTTTGACGGACTCGGTGTATTTGCAACTTGTCAATCCAAGCATCGGACCATCATCAAGTGGCGGTGTGGTGCTGCTCAATCGGTTCAAGCTGGACCGCGCCGAAATTGGCCGACTACCTAATCTTGGCCCGCATTTGGTGCGTATTATCAAAATGGGCGCGACCGTGACGTTTCAGGTGGATTGTGGTAATGATGGCCCAACCGACGATGACCTTGAAACGACGATTCAAGATATCGCGAAAGCGGCACCATTCTTTCATTCCAAGAATTCACCGCTGTTCTTTGGTGGCGGTAGTGAGTTCAGCAGCATTCGCCTCAAACCCTGATGCCGACGCGGTGTCCCGTCGAACGATGCAGGACACTTTTTGAAGCATTGATTGGATTAGGCGGCTCGGCCGCCTCGTTTGAGTTGCTTTCGCATTCGTCGGCGTTCGGCTTTGCTCATGTTCGACCAATCGATGCCGTCCTCGGACAGATCACCGTCGTCCGATCCGTCGTCGTTATTCGAATCGTCATCGTCGGTGTCATCCTCATCATCGTGAGATGGTTGTGAGGCTGCCGATTGAGCGTGAACTGGTTTTTTCGGCTCGTCGTCTTCTGCTTCGTCAGCTTGACGGCGTTTCATGATCGATCCTAAACCAAAACGACGCTTTTTCGCGGGCGGTTCAGATGAGGCGTCGTGCTCGCTTCCCGCCGCAGTATCGCGGTTTGTGTCCGATTGGCTTTTTATCGGATGACTCTCCTTTGGAGGCGTTTTGGCAGCAACGACCTTTGACGAGTCTTTGACGTCTTTCGATGGCGATGAATCTGCGGAAACCAGCTTGGGTTTGCGGCGGAAGAACGACATCCAACTTCGCTTCGCTTGATCGCGGTCTTGTTCGTCGTCGTCCGAGTCAGTGTCGCGCTTCGTTGGTTGGGCAACGGGCTTAGGTTGGGTAGCGGGCTTAGGTTGTGCAACGGGCTTGGTTTGGGCGGGGGCTTCGGTCTGAATCGGTTTCGGACGGGTGACCGGAAGGGCCGAATCTTCGAGCGGTTCTTCGGAGTCGCCCGAGTCCGGACGCGCGATCAGACGGAAACGTTCGATGAAGCCTGGGGCGGGCTGGATCCCGCGAACTTCGCGGAACAAACATCGCAAGTATCCGACTGTGGCAGCGAACCACAACGCCACCGCTACGAGCGGTGCCGACGTCACGATCGTCCAGCGGTTCACCTCCTCGACGGCGATCACGTTCCACTGGGCGGCGATCGGGATGGCGATCATGACCCATCCGCCAACCATCAGAACTGCGGCAAAACGGTAGTGCCACATTTCGGCGATCGTTCGCAGTGCCAAAATCGCCCCGCCAACCATCAGGAACAGTTCGATCCAATCTTCACCGGACAACGCGATTCGTTTTCCCAAGAACCATTCGATGCCGACACCGGCCATTTCCGTCAACGGTACGGTGCTAGCGAAACTGGCTACTAGCGAAGTGCCCAGGATCCATTGCCAAAGTTGATAATTGCCGCTGAAATCGTCATTGCGATATCGCCGCAATTGATAAACCAGCCAAGCCGCCCCGGCGACGGCAAGGTAAAGCAATCCGATCACGTACCGCCCAAGGCTGCCGTATCGGTTGATTCGCAGGACATCGACCCACGTCTGACGACCGGCGACCCACTCGTACCGAACACTCGCGTCGTGCAGGACGATCAGCAAGAAAACGATCCCGGCGATCGCTAGGAGCGACTTGGCGTAGGCGGCCGGTGTAACGGGCACGAGCGAGAACCAACGACCGCGAAGGCAGCGACGCACCCGAGAACCGTAGGCCATCGAAGGACGCCGAGCTTCACGCAACTCTTCGATCCGTTTGCGTGAACTGGCCGTCGGTGCTGCAACCGACCCCGCGCCGGTCGACAACATCACCCGTCGACGTCGTTCGTCCGTGCGACGGGAAAAATCCATCTCAGAAATACCATGGGCGGGATACGAAACTTCCTAGATCAGTACGATCTAGGAAGTATCAAATCCGCCCGGCAGACAACAATTGCAATCAAGAGGAACCCACCAAGTTGGGGCAATCAACAATGCGGGATCAACGAATCATGCATTCCTGACGTGGCGTCGACTTTGAGTCGACGTCTCTGGGGTTTGGCGACTGAAAGTCGCCACCACGGATGCATGCCGCGTTGCCTACTTGCTGTCCCACCACCATCGGGTGTCATCGCCATTGTCTCGGGCGACGACGAGCGTTTGCAAATCGGCCGATTCGACTTGATTGTCGACAACGCCGAACGCGTTGATGTTCACACCACCGGACGCCGTCACGGTCCAGCCGGCTCGGCCGTGGATGAAACTGCACTGCGGCGAGAGCGATTGGGGCAGTTCGTAATTGGCCGTCTCGACCAGCGAATCCTGCCCACGCAGGACGCTCAAGTCCAACCCGCTTTTTCGATCGAGCTGTTCTTGGGTGATCAGCGTCGCCACGACCGCCAAGTCCATCACGTTTCGCAAATCGCGGAAAACGCTGCGTTCGGTCGACAATTCGCCGAATTTCTCGGTCATCGTTTCGGCCCATTTCAACGCCAACGGGTCTTGGCGTCCGTCTGACTCAACCGATCCGTCGGCGGCAACGATATCTTCTTCGGTCATCGTCTTAACGCCTTGGCCGCTGATTTTCCAAACACGACCGTCCCCATCACGGGCGATCGGATCGTAGTTGCACGCCATCCACCAACGCGGACTTTGGGCCGCCGATTGGCGTTTGTTGCGAGCCATTTCCAAATAGCTGGGCAATCCGCGAACGGGCGATTCGGTCAACGCCATCGCGATCCGTTTCATTTCAAAATCGGCAGCCACCAACGTTCGGGCAAACCGGCTGGTCGTGGGAACGCCCGCCAACGACACCATTTGAGCCCCGAAGGCTTCCCGCATGCCGGCTTCCAAGAAAGCAGGGTTTTGTCCCGGACGCAATTTGACGTTCTTTAAAAAACTGCGCAATCGCATGCGACCTTCTGCGGTCGGCTCGATCGAACAGCGAATGCCACCATCCCGGCGAGCCGTCTCGACACTTTGAAAGGCGGTCAAAAGGTCGTCGAGTCGCAAGACGCTGCCGCCGGACTGTTTACCGACGACGCTGCCATCGGCTCGTAACTCCCAAGGTTCGGCCGGACCGACGAGCAACAAGTCCTGGTTTTCTTCGTCGACGACGACGTACTCGATCCGTTGCAAGCCGGCCAAGAAGGCGGCTTCGTCGCCGATGTGGCCGCCGGTTTCATGGACTTGTCGCAATGCGTTTTGGAGTTTCGCCAGCGAAATGACACGTTTCTCGGTCACTTGTGCGAGTTGACCGGCGGGTTCGTTCATGGCCGCTCGGATTACCTCGGCCATCTCCTTTTGCTCGGCGGGGGTCGCCGCACGCACGTTGCCTTGCGGGTCGATCATCACGCCACCGACCGCTTGGCCGCGTCCCAGGCCGATACCGGCGAAAGCGGATGTCGCGGAGGCCGCGAACATGATCGCGGCGGCAAAGGCCAAAACGATTCGTGGAAGAGTTGGTTGAGAAGAGCGCATCGAGACAGATTCCTGCTCTGGTGTTAGCGATGGGAAGAGCTACTAGAATAGTTGTGTTGAATTCAAACGACAAGCAAGACCTGCCCTTCTGCTCACGGTTCCTCCAAAATGGCCGCTCCGCCGGACCTCCACGCCTACCTCGTGCTACATCGTGGGTCACGATGGACGGACGTGTATCGACTCAGTCCGGCCGACGAGGTGGTGATGGGCCGGGCCTCGACCAATCAGATCATCCTCCGCAGCGGCCGGGCGAGTCGCCGCCACGCGCGGGTGTTTTGGGGACACGGCCAAACCCCCGGTTGGTGGGTCGAGGATCTAGCGAGCCGAAACGGGGTTCAATTGAACGGCCAAAAAATCGATTCGCCCCAAACGCTGAGCGAGGGCGATCGATTAGAAATCGCCGGATTCGAACTGCGGTTCACCCGCGATCTCGCAAACGGCGAGTTGAACTCGGCCGAGTCGCCGGTTGATTCCTGGCAAGACGGGGTGACTGAAGGCGATCTTTCGCAGATCCTCGAGTCGTCGGAATGCCTGGACATCGTGTCCCGATCCTCGGGCGATCTCACTCTCAAACGCCCGAAGCGATCGCCGTATGACCGGAGTCGTGCCGGTGACCCGATCCCGCCTCGGGCAGGCACCGATCGGGCGTTATTGCAAATGGCTTTTGCGATGGGCCGCGCCGAAAGCCCCGACGAGGCGGCCGAGCGGTTACTTGAAACGATCAGCGAACAGATTCCCGCCGCCGAGATCGGGTTGTACTTCGACGTGCCTGCCGAACGCGGTTCGGGTGCCCGGTTGCCGCCGCCCCGGCGGGTGCATCAGCGTCCCGGTCATCGCTATCGCCGGCCGCCCGAAACCCTCCTGGAACAAGCGTTCGCCCCGAACGCCTCGTCGATTTTGGCTCGTAATGTGTTGGGCGACGCGACACTCGCCACCGAAAACACGCAGGGTGAAATCGACGTCGAATCGATCATCTTGGTGCCGTTGATCAACACCGAATCGACGCCGCATCGAACCAGCGGGTTAATTCACGTCACGACGGCGGCCGACGACCCGAGTCTCACCGACGAGGAACTTTCGCTGGTGGTGACGGCGAGCGAAATCTTTGGTGAAGCGATCCGGTCACTTCAAAGCCAAGCCAATCTCCGCCAAGACCTGCTGCAAACTCAACAAACCGTCAAGCGATTGCGGGCCCAATTGACGGGGCGGTCGGCAATCCTCGGACGCAGCGACGCGATCCGAGAAATCCAACGCCAGATTGTCCAAGTCGCCGGCTCCGGTGCAGCGGTTTTGTTACGCGGCGAATCGGGCGTCGGGAAGGAACTGGTCGCCTCGGCGATCCATCACGCCAGCCCCCGGGCGGATCAACCGATGGTTTGTTTGAACTGCGCCGCGTTGTCGAAAGATCTTCTCGAGAGCGAACTATTCGGCCATGAGCAAGGCGCGTTCACCGGCGCGACGATGCAAAAGAAAGGCAAGTTCGAAGCCGCTTCCGGTGGCACGTTGATGCTCGACGAAATCGGCGAGATGAACTTGGACCTGCAAGCAAAGTTGTTGCGAGTTTTGGAAGGCCATCCGTTCGAACGCGTCGGGGGTCACGAGTCGGTTAAGGTCGATGTCCGCGTGATCGCCGCAACGCACCGCGACCTGCAAGCGATGGTCCAGGCGGGTGAATTCCGGCAAGACCTTTTTTACCGGTTGCACGTGATCGAAATCGTCGTGCCGCCGTTGCGACAACGCGGCCGCGATATCGTATTGCTAGCCGAACACTTTGTTAAAACATTATCCAAGTCGATGGGGCGTCGCGAGTTGGTGTTGTCCCGCGCCGCAATCGAAAAACTCATGTCGTATCCTTGGCCGGGAAACGTTCGTGAACTTCGCAACGTGATCGAACGTGCCGTGGTGATGACGCCGCATCGTGACGACGAGCGTCCCACCATCGATGCGGATGATCTGCTTCTCGCACCGACTCGGATTGCCGGTAACTTGCCGTCGATCGATCACGATCCCGTGAACTCGAACAGGGCTTCGATCTCGCTCGCCGAATTGGAGCGGCAGCACATCGTCGGCGTGTTGAAACAAACCGGTGGAAACAAAAGTCAAGCGTCGACCATCTTGGGTATCGAACGCAGCACGCTTGATCGAAAGCTCAAGCGGTATGCAAAGGGCGATTAAAAGGTTGCCCCGGTTGCTGTTATTCAGACGTGATGGATAAAAGCCCGAAGCACTCTGGCTCGTTGATTGAATCGTAACCCGACACGTAAGGGCCTGTTGATTGAATCGTAACCCGAAGCGTGAGCGAGGGATGAGTCAGTATCAATAATCCCTCGCTGACGCAGCGGGTTACGGTGATCGCCGCACGAAGGGGTGATCAGGCGGTGGGTTCGCCGGCGATCGGTTCTTCTGCTTTTTCTTCTGCGGGAACGCGGACGACGGCGATCAATTCGTCGCCTTGATCGACGTTCATGATGCGGACACCCTGTGTGTTGCGGCCGATGACATTGATGTCGGCGGCGCGGATGCGTTGCAGTTTGCCTTTGGCCGTCATCATGAACAACTCATCATCGTCGGTCACGCGGGCGATGCCGATCACCTTGCCGTTACGTTGGCTGGTGCGAATGTCCCGCAAACCCTTGCCCCCGCGTTTTTGCGTCCGGTATCGGGCTGAGCCGCTCGTCGAGCCGGCTTCCTCTTCACCGCTCTCGGCGCCATCATCGCTTGCAACGCCATCAAGATTTGAGGCGCCATCGCCGTTCTCGACAACCTCATCGGTTGCCTCGACGTCCGACGGCAGATCCTCGCTGATCGCGGCGAGATTGGGGCCGAACGGGGTTCGTTTACCGTAGCCGTTTTTACAAACGGTCAACAGGGTTGCCTCGGGATCGGTCACGACCATTCCGACCAAGCGGTCATTGCCTTGCAGCGAGATGCCTTTGACACCGGACGTGTTGCGTCCCATCGGTCGCGAATCGGATTCGCGGAACCGGATCGCCATGCCGTCAGCGGTAACGAGTAGCATTTCATCGCCGGGGCCGACGACGGCGGCGTCGACGAGTTCGTCTCCCTCACGCAACTTGATCGCGATGATGCCGCCCCGTTTGGGACGGCTGTATTGTTCGAGTGGCGTCTTCTTGACCAATCCGCTGCGGGTCGCCATCGCGACGTAATGCCCCGGTTGATCGAAGTCCCGCACGGCGAGGCATTGGGCGATCTGTTCGCCTTCTTCCATTTGCAACAGGTTCACGATCGCGCGGCCTTTGGCATCGCGGGCGAGTTGCGGAATATCGTAAACCTTTTGCCAACGGACTTTGCCTGTCGTCGTCAGGAACAACAGATACGCGTGCGTGCTGGCCACGAACAAGTGTTCGATCGGATCTTCGTCGTCGCTCTTGGCACCCTTGAGTCCCTTGCCGCCCCGGCGCTGTGTGTTGTAAACGCTCGTTGGGGTTCGTTTGATGTAGCCCCGGTGGCTGATCGAAACGACCATCGGTTCCTCGGTGATGAGGTCTTCGAGGTCGATGTTGCCGAGTTCCTCGTGGCTGATTTGGGTGCGTCGCTTGTCGCCGAAGCGACGCTTCATGTCTTCGAGGTCTTCCTTGATAATGTTGCTGACGCGTTGTGGATCACCGAGGATGTCGAGGTAGTCCAAGATCTCTTCGAGTAGTTCGGCGTGTTCGCTCGAAAGTTTCTCTTGTTCTAAGTTGACCAGTTGGCCGAGACGCATCCGCAGGATCTCGTCGGTTTGGACGCTGGTCAACGTGTATGTGTCCGACTCGCCTCGTTCGGAAACGAACTGTTTGAAGCCACCCTCACCGAGGGCGCGTTGCAACATCGAGGCCGGGCATTCGATGCCCATCAAGCGTTGCTTCGCTTCGGGTTGCGTGCGGCTGGTTCGGATCGTTTGGATGATCTCGTCGATGTTTGCCAGGGCGAGCAACAAGCCTTCGACGGTGTGCTTGCGACGTCGTGCGCGAGCGAGCAGGAATTGTGTTCGGCGGCGGATGACGTTCGTGCGGTGACGCAGGAACTCCATCAACATCTCTTTGAGCGTCAACTCGCGGGGCTTGCCGTCGACGAGCGCCAAGAAGATCAGCGAGAACGTGTCTTGCAGCGGCGAGAACTGATAGAGCTGATTGAGGATAACGTCGGGATCTTCGCCACGTTTGAGTTCGACGACCAAGCGGACCGGTTCGTTCAGATCGCTTTCATCGCGAATCGCCGAGATGCCTTTGATGCGATCGCCGTTGACCAGCGCAGCGATCTTCTCAACGATCCGGTCGCGGTATTGTTGATACGGGATTTCGGAGATAACGATCCGCGACCGATTGCCCTTCATTTCCTCGACGGAACATTTGGCGCGAACGACCATGGTCGAACGCCCTGTCTTGTAACCGCGTCGGATGCCAGCGCGACCGCAGATGATCCCACCGGTCGGGAAGTCGGGACCGGGAATGATCTCGCACAGTTCGTCAATCGTCGTATCCGGTTCGTCGACGAGTTTGATCAACGCGTCGCAAACTTCGGTCGGGTTGTGTGGCGGGATGCTCGTGGCCATCCCGACCGCGATTCCGCCCGAACCGTTGATCAACAGGTTGGGGAACTTACTCGGCAGAACCGTCGGTTCGGTACGAGCTTCGTCATAGGTCGGAACGAAGTCGACGGTGTCGAGTTTGATGTCCTCGAGCATTTGCGAGGCGACGGCCGATAAGCGGGCTTCGGTATACCGCATCGCCGCCGGTGGCAAACCCGCGACGCTGCCGAAGTTTCCCTGCTTGTCGATCAACAAACATCGCATGTTCCATTCTTGAGCCATCCGGACCAAGGTCGGATAGATCACGCTTTCACCGTGCGGGTGATAGTTACCGGAGGTGTCGCCGGAGATCTTGGCACATTTGACGCGTTTGGAACCGGGGCCGAGGTTCAGGTCGTTCATCGCGACGAGAATCCGACGCTGCGACGGCTTCAATCCGTCCCGGACGTCCGGCAACGCACGACTGACGATCACGCTCATGGCGTAAGTCAGGTAACTTTCCCGCAGTTCTTCTTCGATCGGCAAGTCGACCATACGCAGCGCGCCGTATCCGCCCGATGAACCGCCGATGGGAATGTTCGACCGCCCCGAATTGCCTTCGTCGTCCGGCGGCGGAGCCCCCGGTGCGCCGGTGATCGGCGGCTCGCCTCCGGAACCATTGCCGGAACCGTTTGCGGCGGTCGGATCGCTTGGCGTGGCGTTGTTTAGGTCGACGTCGCCGGGCTGGCCGGGTTCGTCGTTGATTTCGTTGTCGTTGGAGTTTTCGCCGTCGTCAGCCAAGTGTCTTCTCGTGCCAAATGCGATAAGAAAATCAGGTCAAAATGCGGCCGAACAACGTTCGAACGCAGGCCAGATATTCTATCCGAGTGGGGATTTCTTCACAACGCCCCGGTGTTCTCGCCTGATTGACGCAAGCCGTTGCTTTTCAAATACTTAGGTTCACCTTCCGTCTCAACCATCCTCACCGAGTTCGCTCATGTCCGGCCGCGACGACGACCAAATCTTGCGTTCGATCCGATTGTTTCGTGAAGCCCTCGAACAGACCCAGCGTTTGTTCGTCGAATCGGGTCGGATCGCCGAAGGCAGCTACGGATGGATAGCCGGCGATGCCGCCTCATCGGGGGCCGAAGACATGGCCTCTCAGATGAACGACCTTCACCAGGGGTTCGTGATGAAGGTGTTCGCCGAAAGCATTCCGGGGGCGAATTCGCAGGCGATGGAACAGCGACAGCTCGGACGAGTCCTACTCGAACACATCTGGGGCACTCCCGTCATGGGGGCTCAACTGCACGAAGCGATCAATTGGCTGATCGGAACGGCGGAGGATTTGAGTTGGTACGACGTTGTTCGCCCATTTTTGGAACTCCCCTCGCTGCGAGACGCTTGGGGCGAAGTCGAAACGATGGCCACGCGTTTAGCCAGCTTGATCGTGGTCGTCGACGGTGGCGAAGACGACGCCGATCGCGCTCGGCTGAAACGGATCCAAGACGGGCTTGCCCAAGCAGAAGCGTCGGCGCGGGGGTCGTTTCAAGAACCGGTCGCGGATGATCGTCCGGTCGTCGATCACCAAGCCGACATCGATCACGCACGCGACGCGATCGCGTGGTTGCGCGGCGAAGCCAAACGGTTGCGTGAGGGGACTGAGACAACATCCGGCGTCAGCAAGGAAGCTGCCAACCGACCGACGCCAACCGTGGTCGGCGGGGCACCGTCTACACCCACTGCTACGACTCCAAGAGCCCCGTCGACCGCAGCCGAACCGGTCGACGAACGAACGACCGAAGAAAAGCTCGCCGATACACGAGCGAAGCTGGATCGTTTGATCGGATTGGACGCGATCAAGAATCAGATCCAAACGCTGTCGAATTTCTTGCGAATGGAAAAGCACCGCGAAGAAGCGGGGTTGCCGACGACGCGTCCGAGTTTGCACATGGCGTTCGTGGGCAATCCGGGCACCGGCAAGACGACCGTTGCGCGGATCGTGGCGGACATCTATGGTGCACTGGGCGTGCTCAGCAAAGGACACTTGGTCGAGACCGACCGCAGCGGCTTGGTGGCCGAATACGCCGGCCAAACGGGGCCGAAAACGAACGCGAAGATAGACGAGGCGATCGACGGCGTGTTGTTCATTGATGAAGCCTACACGCTGATCGATGAGAGCGGCCAAGATCAATACGGACGCGAAGCCGTTCAAACGTTGCTCAAACGAATGGAAGATCAACGCGATCGTTTGGTCGTGATCTTGGCGGGTTACCCCAAAGAGATGACGAAGATGATTCGCAGCAATCCTGGCTTGAGTTCCCGCGTCGGCACGACGATGCAGTTTGATGATTACGACCCCGAAGCCCTGTGCCGGATCTTCGAGTTGATTGCCAAGAAGGCGGAATACCAACTGCCGTCACTCACGCGGCAACGATTACTGCGAGGGTTCACGCATTTGTACTTCAATCGCGATCGTCATTTCGGTAACGGCCGAACGTCGCGTAACTCGTTCGAACGCAGCGTTCGTCGATTGGCAAACCGAATCGCGGTGGCGCCGGAGATCACGCGGGAACTATTGGTCACGATGCAACCCGAAGACATTGAAGTCCCCGACTTGACCGACGAGCAATTGACCGCGCTGACGGATCCCGAAGGAATGGTGAGGGTGTTGTGCTCGCATTGCGATGCACCGCAAGTGATGCAGGACGATCGATTGGGCGCGACACTGAATTGCGAGGCGTGCCAAGAACCTTTCGATGCGAATTGGGGCAGCCCGGTGATTGACATGCAACTGCCGACGGAATGAAAAGGGCGTTAGACCGGCGCGGTGCCTTTGCAATCGGGATAGCCCCCTTCGATGATGAACTGATTTTCCAGTGACGCGATCTGTTGGTCCAACAAATAATTGGCTTGGTGAATCAAGCAGATCGTTGCGTTGGCATCGCGTGAACATTAAGTGGTGGCGACTTTCAGTCGCCAAACCCTGAAACGTCGACTGAAAGTCGACGCCACGTTAAGAATCCATCACTTATTGTTCACGCGATGCTTAGCACGAATAGCACCATCGTCGCTGTCGAGCCAGCGGGAATAGTGCGACCAACGCTCGTGATCGGACAGATCGGTCCAATCTGTCGAATCTGACCGATCTTGTCGGTAGCCGCCGCTCTTGCGAATCTTGGACATGCGGTTTCCCTGATCGGACCGATTTCCAGTAGCCCGCCAGGTCTCCGCCGAACCGGCTACTCAAGTAGGCTGGGTGAAGGAGGCTTTGCGACGCACACCCGGCATTGCGCTGGGCTGTTCAAAATTTGGTATTGCGACATTTTTGTTCTCCGCAACTTCCTGTCACCTCTCCCAGCGAAGCTGGGGGAGGTCGGATCGAGCGAAGCAAGATCCGGGAGGGGGCATCCCCAGGGCAAACCAAGCCGATTCAATCAAATAACGCCCGTGCCCCCTCCCTCGCGGACTCCTGAACGTCGTCGCTCGACCTCCCCCAAACTGCGTTCGGGAGAGGTGGCTGGCGGACAAGAAACTGCTGAGAGATAAAGGAAAAACAACGAGTCAACACCGAATTTTGAACGGCCCAGCATTGCGCACCCGCCGGGTCTCCGCCGAAGCGGCGACTTAAGTAGGCTGGGTGAAGGAGGCTTTGCGACGCACACCCGGCGTTTGCCTCGTTGCGATCGGTACAAACCCAAAGCCCATTGCCGGGTCTCCGCCGAAGCGGCTACGACCCAGCCTACGACGACTACTTCGGCGATTGGCCTTGGTAGGCTCGGTCGACGTATTTGGTGTCGACGCTGCCGTCGAGGAACGCCGGGTCTTTCAAGATCCATTCATGGAACGGCACCGTTGTCTTGATGCCTTGGATTTGAAGTTCCTTGAGGGCTCGCAACATCGTCGCGATGGCCAGTTCTCGCGTCGGCCGATGCACGATCAGCTTGCCGATCATCGAATCGTAGTAAGGCGGAACCGAGTATCCGCTCGTCACATGCGAATCGAACCGAACACCGAGACCGCCGGGGGCGAACATCGACTCGATCTTGCCAGGGCTGGGCTGGAAGTTTTTGGTCGGGTCTTCGGCGTTGATGCGACACTCGATCGCGGCGCCCTTGCAAGTCAGTTCGTCTTGACGGAACGACAACGGCAACCCGGCGGCGACGCGAATTTGTTCCTGGATCAAGTCCACGCCCGTGACCATTTCGGACACCGGGTGCTCGACTTGGATCCGCGCGTTGACTTCGATGAAATAAAAGTTGTAATCCTTGTCGACGATGAACTCGACCGTTCCGGCACCGGCGTAGTCCGCGCCAGCAATCATTCGCACGGCGGCGTCACAAATCGCCTCGCGACGATCTTGAGGCAAGTCGGCGCTGGGGGCTTCTTCGACGAGTTTTTGATGGCGACGCTGGACGCTGCAATCGCGTTCGAACAGGTGACACACGTTGCCGTGGGTGTCGGCGATGACCTGAACCTCGATGTGCCGGGGTCGCTCGACAAATTTTTCAAGATAGACACCGCCGTTGCCGAACGCGGCGATCGCTTCGTTGCGAGCGGCTTCGAGTTGCGAGACCAAAACGTCCTCGGATTCGGCTACCCGCATGCCTTTGCCGCCACCGCCGGCGGTGGCTTTGATCAACACCGGGAACCCGATATCGATCGCCGTTTGAGCCGCTTTCGCAAAGTCGGCGATCAAACCATCACTGCCAGGAACGACCGGCACGTTTTGCGCAACGGCCATCGAGCGGGCGGTGTTCTTGTCACCGAGTTTCTCCATCGCCGTCGGCGAAGGTCCGATGAACTCGAAACCGCTGCTGCGGCACATCTCATTGAACTGCGCGTTCTCAGCCAAAAAACCATAGCCGGGATGGATCGCGTCGACGCCCGCAACTTCCGCTGCGGCGATGATTTGATCAATCTTCAGGTAGCTGTCGGCGCTGCGAGCCGTACCGACACAAATCGCTTTGTCGGCCAGCTTGACGTGCATCGAGTCGGCGTCTGCTTGACTGTAGACCGCCACCGATTCGATGCCCATTTCACGGCAGGCGCGGATCACACGGAGAGCAATTTCGCCACGGTTGGCGATCAAGATTCGTTGAAACATCGTTTTCTTTAGCCGCTCGTTTGGATGCGGAAGAGCGGTTTGCCGAAGTCCACAGGTTCTTGGTCGTTGACCAAGACTTCTACCACCTTGCCACTGCACTCGGCGGGAATTTCGTTGAACACTTTCATGGCTTCGATGATGCAAACGACGGTGTCTTCACTGACCGTGTCACCCACTTTGACAAATGGTGGCGCTTCCGGGTTCGCTTTGCCGTAGAACGTACCGACCATCGGTGAATTGATCGTGATCGTCCCCGCTGCTGCCACAGGACTGGGGGCCGAACCCGAACCGGAGTGGATGGCTGGGCCAGGAGCAGCGGGAAACGGGGGCGGCGTGGCCGCCGGTGCTGCATAAATCGGAGCCGCCGGAGCGGCACCGCCACGAGTCAAACGAATACGGTCGTCGGCTTGTTGCAGATCGACTTCGTTGAGTTCGTGTTGTTTCATCAACTCAACGATTTGCCGAATTCGATCGATGTCGAAGACGTCAACTGAGCGTGCCGGTTGAGGTTTCGATCCGCTCTTTTCGTTCTTTTTGGGCGGCGGGTCGCTTTTGGGCGAATCGGCAGTCATGCGGAAGGCCTAGAATGTGCAATCAGTGGAAGAGACGGGGAAGAGTCGACGGGCTATTTCGGGCCGTGATATTCAAACTCGGAGGCATGTTTTACATCACGAGCGGGCAATCATCGAGACCCTTGGGCAGGTCGCTGAGAAGTTCGTACCCGTTATCAGTCACCAAAATATCGTCTTCGATCCGAATTCCGAACTCATTTTCGAAATAAACCCCCGGTTCGACCGTGACGACCATCCCCGATCGCAGCTTGGCTTTGGACGACGGCCCCATGCGGGGGTCTTCGTGGATTTGTAAGCCGAAGCCGTGCCCGAGTCCGTGTCGAAAGGCTTCGCCGAGCCCGGCATTTTCCAAAACTTCCCGAGCGGCCCGGTCGACATCGACCGTTTCGACCCCGTCGGCAATCCGCTCGATCGCCGCGTTCTGCGCGTCCAAGACGGCTTGGTAGGCCGCGTCGAACCGGGCCGAAGTCGGTGAACTTGATCCGGGGCGATGCAGTGTTCGGGTTAAATCACTGCAGTAGCCGTCGACCTTGGCGCCCCAATCGATCAGCAGCGTGCGGCAATCGCCCAGGGCTACTTTGCGTGGCCGGTAGTGGGGCAACGCGCCGCTGGGTTCGGCACCGACGATCGGATGAAACGAGACGCCTTCGGCCCCGAGTGAACGCATCGTCGCTTCCAAGTCATAAAACAAATCGATCTCAGTCATTTCAGGCGACAGTTTCGCCGTCACGCTGCGGTAGGCACGTTGTGCGATCTCGATCGCCCGTCGGATCGCGGCGAGTTCATCGGCGTCTTTGATCTGACGTAGGTCTTCGACGACGCCGGAGGTTTCGAGCCAGGTCACGTCCGGCATCGCCTCGGACCAAGTTTTCATCGTGGCGACGTGCACGTGGGTCGCTTCGAACGCGATCGCCTTGAGCTTGGCATCACCGACAAACTCGGCAAGCAGTTCGGGCATCAGTTGCCCGGGTGGTCGAATCACACGGGGCAACTCACCGCACTCTTCGGACAATTGGGTCTCATACCGTCCGTCGGACAGCATCGTGGCTTTGCCTGCGCGATCGACAACCAACCAGGTGCTGTCGCCGGTGAAGCCGGTGAGGTAGCGGACGTTGATTTCATCGACGATCAAGAAGGCGTCGAAGTCGGCCTCGAAGTCGCGGCCGATGAGTCGTTCAATGCGTGGGGTCATGGGGCTATTGGCGATTGGCTGTTGGCGTTTGGCGTTTGGCTGTTGGCTGTTGGCTGTTGGCTGTTGGCTGTTGGCTGTTGGCGTTTGGCGTTTGGCGTTTGGCGTTTGGCGTTTGGCCTGCCGGGTCTGCGCCGAAGCGGCTTCGACCCAGCCTACTCTTTACTGTATGTGGCGCAAAAAAAAACGCCACTGACGCTTGCGGGCATGCGTCAGTGGCGAATGAGGCGTGGCGGAAGAGTTGGTGGTTAGACCAATTCTTTTTTGGCACCGACGAGGGTTCGTAGTCGTTCGGCGAGCAGGTGCGCGTCGAATGGTTTCTTGAACGTCTCGTTGATGCTGCTTCGATCGAAGCTCATCGGTTGGCCGTCATCGGGCAACAACGCGATCAGAACGATATCAGTGAAATCGATGTTCTTCCGCAGGTTCTGGCAAATCTGGACGGCTTCGATCTTACCGATCGAGAAGTCCACGATGATGCAGTCTGGGTTGAAGCTTTCCGCTTGAATGCCCGCTTCGAATCCGCTGGCTGCCACGGCAACCTTGAACGAATTTTCTGGCGGAAGTTCACGCTTCAAGTTCTCGATGAGCACTTGGTCCTGGGCGACGATCAGGCACTTGGCCATCGCTTCGTCTTCCAGGTCGCCCAAGGGCATACCGTGCTCTTTGAGGAACTTGATCAAATATTCTCGAGGAATCCGACGATCTTGCGATCCCGGAATCCGGTAGCCTTTTAAACGCCCCGAGTCAAACCATTTGCTAACGGTTCTCGGGGCAACTTTACAGATCTTGGCGACCTGTCCAGTTGTGAAGACCTTCATACTAGGTTCTCCAAACGCCTCGTTGATTCTTCCCTTGAGAAAATGGTGCGTCGGTAACCATTTTCCCGATGGCCCTCAATCGCTCGTCCGGTACTCTGCTCTCTTCCGTATGCCATCGTGGGTTATGGCGGAATCGGCTCGGTCACCTTCAAAACGCTGGGTCTGGGCCAGCCGGCTCGCATCCTGCTGAACGCAAAACCGAAGTGGGATTTCTCGCGGTTGATAAATGTCAATTGAAACTGGATCGTCCAAGCGGGTACTTGGCCGTTCGGGGAGAAAAATCAGATGTCGCGTTTCGCACGCTCGGCCCATCGTTCCTCACGGAGTTCCAACGCTGCCCATGCGGCACACCTTTCCCGCTTCACAATCCCCGCCTTTCGAAAAACGAAAGTGGTGATGCGATGGTATGGCGGCAGACGGGCTGCACGTTGTTTCTAAACTCCGCGTGGAACGATCGGCTGAGATCGCTCAACGACCGTGTTCATGTAACCGCAATGAAGCGGGACACCCGAACACGTTTCCCAGATTTCCCCCCTGGGTGTCCGTCGACCTTCTGCTCGAAATCAGTTTTGAAAACCGAAGTAAATCAGAAAGTGTCCTTCCAAGGCTTAGTGTCGAGCAAAACCGGGGTAACTCTTTAATGCGATTCAGCAGGAACAATCAGTATCAACGAAACGAGCTGCGAATCACCGTCAATCGCGAGTCAAGACCAATCAACACCAAGCAAATTATTTTTCATGGTATCTTTAAGACGGCCGCCGACCGGGAACGGTTCCCACGTCGCAAACCTCCCGGCCGGTTTATTTTGCCAAAATCTCTCGCCACCTTGCTAAGTCAACCATGAGCACGTCAACCCATTTCGACAACCGTGGGCAAGCGAGAATGGTCGACGTGACCGAAAAAGCCGTCACCGCCCGCACCGCGGCCGCGTCATCCATCATCGAAATGAATTTGACTGCCGCTGAAGCGATCCGCGCCGGCGACAGTCGCAAGGGCGACGTGCTGGCCGTCGCAAGGCTGGCCGGCATCGGCGCGACCAAATGGACGCCCACGCTGATCCCCCTATGCCACGCGATCCCGATCGAGGGCGTGGAACTGGAGTTTCACTGGCTGACATCGCCGGACGACGCTGATCGCCAATCCCTGCAATGCCTCGCCACCGTTCGGACGACCTACAAGACCGGCGTGGAGATGGAAGCGATGACGGCGGCTTCGGTCGCCGCCTTGACGATCTATGACATGCTCAAATCCGTTGACCGGGCGATGGTGATCAAGCAGATTCGATTGGAATCCAAAACCGGAGGAAAATCCGGCGAATTTGTTAGAGGTCAGTAGGGAAGAGGATGCCGAGCAAAGGCTTTTGAACGAAGCACTTACATCAGATTCAATTCATCGAGGATTTTCCCAATCCAGTCGTTGTCGAGATGCCGCTGTTGATCACTGTCAGGATTAATCAGCAACCCGAGTTCGTCATCGAGATAGTCCAGCATCGTTTGCCCATCGACCCAAAACCCGCCGACTTCGGATTCGCCGTCAAACAAATCTGTACGCCGTTCAACGAACTCGCTCGCGTGCTCTTGGTTCGAAAAAGCAACAAGGTAATCCATTCCCTGGTACTCAGCCGTCAGTGCGCCCAAGATCTCGTCGTTGTTGGCTTGATCGGATTCGTCGGCCAAATGAATCAGCAAGAACTGATGCCCGACGATTTGGCGAGTTAGCTTCGCGATGTCATTTTGTTCCACCGCGTCGTGAAAGGCTCGATGGTTAAATTCCGATTCGACGCCCATGAATGGCCCTACCCGAAGATTGACGTAGGCATGCAATCCGTCATTCTCGCCCAAAAAAATACGCTGGGATGTCCATTCCGATCGGCCGAACGCACCCGCGATCCGAAGCCGACCGCTTCAATATAATCAGGTTGGGTAAAATTGTCGCTTCCGCAGGTAGCTCAATTATCGTCCAAAAGTCCGTTTTCTTCCAATCGGACCATCATTCGGACGATCTGGACGACCCTATAAAAGCCAAAATGTTCCAATATCTTGCTGCGTCGAATTTCGACCGTCCGTCGGGTTAGTCCAACCAAACAAGCGATTTCGCTAAGGCTGTCCCCCAATGCGATCCCTTGGCAAATCTCGCGGTCAATGTCGTCGAGTTTGCGGAATTGCGCAAGTTGCTCTTCCAAGTGCGCTAACGACGACTCGGTCGGCTGGGAAATCGGCACAATCGGTCGCGATACGGTCAACGTTCCGAAACTGTACGGAGTGGACTTGGAGAGCCTCGCCTTGATCGTCGCCCAGTTGTACCACTGCCCGTTAATGGTGGATCCCTGGTGTTCAAAACGCAGGCACGGCCCCGGACCTCAGCATCCGCTCGGATAACTCGTCTAAGCGTCCATGCGAATGAGTGTCTTGGCCTTCCGATCGAAAGGCCAAGCCATCATCCAGAGTCGTAAACCAATCGCGAAACAGCGAGTTCATTCCACTCAGGCTTCGGTCTCCATCGCGCAGACAAACCGCCGATGTGGTTTGAAGCCGATCCAAACGCTCTCCTATCGAGAAATCTTGATCGATTTCACTTCCGTTTTCATCAACCCAACGTGGTCCCTTTGGATTCCACTGGGCCAGTTCCAACCATTCGCTGACGCGAACGAAGTCAGATTCAAGCTGCGCTAACTCACGACGAACGTCTTGTTGGATGCTTTCTGACTGCGGGGCAGTGAGGACCAAGGGTTTATCGAACAGGAATTGCAAATTCAGCTCCCTATGGCCCACGGGGAATGTTGGAGATCAGGTGAATCGTTCCCTGGTTGCTCCCTGCCGAGCCAGCGATGGCCCGCAAGAACCAGAAGGTGAGACAAAATATCGCACCTGCTCGATCTGAGCGGTTTACTCCCCATTATTACTGAGAGTCAAGTCCCCGCTGGCGATTTTGGGCGGATTATTTTTCCCAAGGGGCCAAGAAGAGGAATCTACACGCCCTTCTTCTTAACAATTCCTCTCTCCTTAACATTTGCCGTGCTTGAGTGGTTTGCCGACATGGAAGCTGACCGTACTCGAGGTTGCTGAAGTTCTATCAAGCGGCCAAGTTGGTGCCGACGTCGGTGCGGTAGGCCGCCCAAGCGGGAACGACGCCTGCGACCAGGCTCAGGGCGATGACAAAGGGCAACAAAAGCCATTCAAATTCGCTCACCGACAATAAACCGACTTGAACGCCCGTTTGTTGTTCGATGAACGTTCCGGCACCAAAGATCGCCACGTGGGCGAGCACCCATCCGGCGACACCGCCGACGACGGCAATGATCAGGCTTTCAAACAAGATCACCATCGTGACGCTGCCCCGCCGAGCACCGAGGGCCCGCATCACGGCGATGTCCCGTTTGCGATCATTCATCGAATTGTAAATCGCGACCAAAACGCCGACGGCGGCCACGATACACGTGATCAGGGTGATCGCGAGCAACGCTTTCATGAGCGGCCCGACGATCAGCGACATCAACTTGTTAATCTCGCCGATCGGGGCGGCCGCTTGCGCCCGACCGCTTTCATTGACTCGGTTTTGCATGCCGGGGGCGAACATCAAGTTTCCGTTGCGGACCAAGATCGACGTGACCTCCCGTTCGGGAATCGTCAGCAACTTTTCGCCCGATCCGTTCCCGTCGTCTTCCGGAGGAACCACGATCGCACCTTCGGGGATCGGTTTGGCGTGACCTTCGAGCAGATAAAAACCTTCCAGGTTGACGAACACGGCTCGGTCGTTGGGCGTGCCCGTCGGCGCCATGATTCCAACGACACGAAAACCTTGCCCGTGCCCTTTGCCTTCGGGATCACCGTGAGTCGGATTCATCATGTCGCCGACTTCGATTCCCATTTGGGCGGCCACGCGGGAACCCAAGACGGCTTCGAAATAGCTGTTCTCGGTCGAAAAGCTTTCGAACGCTCGACCTTCGCGAAACTCGAACGGTTGGTCGACGTCTGGACCGTGGCGGAGTTTTTCAAAAAAGTCGGTCGTCGTCCCGACGGCACGAAACTCGCCGAAATAATCACCCAAGGCCAACGGAATGGCGTATCCGCCGGCGACGAATCCGGCGTACTCGCCGTCTCGCTCGCCTAGTGCCGGATCACCTCCGAACTGTTTGACCATGGCGGCTCGCTCTTCCTTGGGAAAGAACTCCATGTATTCGGTGAAGGGCAGATTCTCGATCGGTTGGCTGAGGTAGTAGACGCTGTTGAGCGTTAACTGCAATGCGCTGCCCCGTGGACCGACGACGAGGTTGTATCCCACCGAAGCATTTCGCACGAACGCTTCACTGATGATGCCGTAAATCGCCATCACCATCACGACCAAGCCGACGCCCAATGTGAGCGACAACGTCGTTAGGAAACTCGACAGAGCGCGATATCGAAAATTTCGCCAAGCGATAAAGAGCAAATTCATAGGGTGATTCGGATCACGAGGCGTTGGGTTCGGCGGTATCTTGCGAAACTTCGGTGGCATCTTGCGAAATCAGACTCGGGCCGATCGCCCGATTGATCTCTTCGAGACGCTCGACCCGTTTGAATCGTGACGCGACGTCCATGCTGTGGGTGACCATCAACAGCCCGATGTTTTCGGCACGACAAGATTGGATGATCAAGTTCAGCACCGAATCGGAACTCGCCGGGTCGACGTTGGCGGTCGGCTCGTCGGCGAGCAGCAAGGTCGGACGCCCGGCCAGCGCTCGGGCGATGGCGACCCGTTGTTGCTGCCCGACGGAAAGCTGCTTGGGTCGATAGGACGCCCGATCGGCCAAGCCGACTTTGTCGAGCAACCGCATTGCCCGTTGCACGTCGACTTTCCCGGCACCGAACGACATGCCCAACTTGACGTTTTCGAGCGCCGAAAAGGCGGGCAACAGATTGAAGGTCTGAAAGACGTAACCGATCTTCGAGGCGCGGAATCGGTCGCGTCCCTGTTCGCTCAATCGAGTCAATTCCATGTTGTCGATCCGGATCGACCCAGAGGTTGCTGACAACATGCCGGCGATCAAATGCAACAACGTCGTCTTGCCACCGCCGCTTTGGCCGATCAACGCGACTTGTTCTCCGGCGGCCATCTCGAACCGAGGAATGTCCAGCACCGTCAATTCACCCCCACCGGGCTGCGGGAATGTCTTGACTAAGTCGGCGATCATCAACATGAACAAGGGCTCGTTGTGGCAGGTGGGTTAGTGGGAATGCCGGGTGGGCGTCGCAAAGCCTCCTTCACCCAGCCTACGGCTACGTCCGATGTTGTCCGATGGTTCACCGAGATGGCATGGCGGGTTTATCGTCCACGCATCGCACGCTGCAATCCTCGATCAGTATCGCGTTTTTTAATCGTCTCGCGCTTGTCGTGGATTTTCTTGCCTTTGACCAACCCCATCACACACTTGGCCAAGCCTCGGTCGTTGAAATAAACACGCAGCGGGATCAGCGTCAGCCCGCGTTCGAACGCGCGGCCGGCGAACTTGTCGAATTCCTTCTGATGAACGAGCAGTTTCCTCGGCCGGCGGGGGTCGTGATTCCACATGCCCGCGTTGTTGTACTGGGCCAAATCCGCGCCGATCAACCACAACTCGCCGCCGGTGACGCGAATGTGGGCCTCGTCGAGAGAGAGTTTTTTCTCACGCATCGATTTCACTTCGCTGCCAACGAGCATCATGCCGCATTCGATCGAATCGAGAATCTCGTAGCGAAACTTGGCTTTGCGGTTTTCCGAAACCATCGTCACGTTGGGCTGGTTCTTTTTCGCGGCATTGGCCTTGCCGGATTTCTTGGCCTTCGTGTCGGCCTTTTTCTGGCCAGCCTCCGTCAGCGTCGTTTTGTGCGATTTAGTTTTTGATTTGGACATGACCCCGATTCTAACCGAATCGCAAAAGGCACAATACGGCAACGACGTGAATCATACACACGGCGACAAAACGGATGCGAAACGAGCGTTTTTGAGTCTTGTGCCGAAATCGGCGTGACGCCCACCACCCCCCCGGCCATCCGCCGAGTAACGAGGCGAGTAACAAGGTTCGCTCGGAGATCCGGCGCGGGGTTTGCCCGGATCGCGAATCGGAACCTCGTCGGCTGCGCCCGCTTGAGGACGAATTCGAGGGGCTGGATTGAGCCACGCGTTTGTCCCACCAGTACAAAACGATCGTAATGGCACTGGCGAGAATCGTTTCAACGACGATGATGGGTAACCAACTCATGGGCGATCGAGTCCATTTCCAAAGCCTATTCAAAGGGTAGTACCCCTTTTCGGATAGGCTCATTGTTTGTTTTTGTTTCGCTCGGACTCATCGCATGTCGGCACGTTCCCGTAAAGGTCGATCTCATTCTCCGCACGAGGTCCCGTTGGGCCAAGCGTCCGCGTCGTTCGGCGATGGCATTCATGGCGAACCCAAGAGCGGCAAGAAGAAAGCGAAGAAGTCCGATCGACTCGACGCACACGGCGACGATCGTCGCGAAGAAGATAAACTAGCGAACGTTCCGTACCCCCGCGGCTTGCCGACCGACAGGCCATTGGATGTCGACGATTACTTTGACCAACTGCACGTTTGGTTGGACTTGGAAGCTGATGCCGAACGCGCACGTTTAGCTCGGCTGCGACAGATTCGTTCTCAACGGGACGTTGAAAGCACGGGGCAAGCGATCGTCGGATTGGACTTGGTCGATTATCACACCGGTTTAGCCGGGCGATACCTGCTCGATTTGGCCAAACCGGGCGGTCGCGAATTGCCGATGAACCGATTGAAGGTCGGTTCGCCGGTGGTCTTGTCCAACGATGCGGATCTTTCCGACGAAGGCATTGCGGGTGTGGTCAGTCATCGCAAGAACCACGTCATTCAAATCGCCACCGAAGTTTTCCCTGACCCGGACGCTCAAACGGCCAGCGGCAAGAAAGCGAGCAAGCGCGCCGACGCTTCGATCGGCGAACTGCGTTATCGGCTGGATCTGTCCCCGGACGAAACGACCCGCAAGCGACAAATCGCGGCGATGGCCAAAGCACGCGGTGAACGCGGACGCGGCGGCCGACTTCGTGACGTGTTGCTGGGCATCGAATCACCTCGGTTTGACGGCACGAAGATCGACGTTGCCGCGTTGCCCGACGAAACGATCGATGAGGAACGGCGGGACATCGATTTTCGAACCGAACTGAACCCGCCGCAACGAGATGCGGTCGCCTTCGCGCTTTTGGCAGATGATTTCGCGATCATCCACGGACCGCCGGGAACGGGCAAAACAACGACTCTCGCTGAAATCATTGCTCAAGCGGTCGATCGCGGCGAACGCGTGCTCGCATGTGCGGCCAGCAACACGGCGGTCGACAACCTGCTCGAACGCTTGCAACGCTTGGTGCCTTACGTCGTCCGCGTGGGCCACCCCGCTCGCGTGTTCGAACATCTCCGCGATTACACACTCGACGGACAAGTCGAACGTGACCCGTCGTCGCACGTGATCAAAGACCTCCGGCGAGAGCTGGAGCAATTGTTGCGTCTGGCTCAACGGGAATCTCGCGGCGAGTCTCGCGGTCGGAAACAACGGGGCGAAATGTTCGCCGAGGCTGGTCGCATTCGAGGCCAGATTCGATCGCTCGAAAAATCCGTTGTTCGCGGTGTCCTTGATCGGGCCGATGTGATTTGCACGACCGCCACGATCGATGAAGAATTGCTCAGCGACGAACGTTTTGACTTGGTCGTCGTCGACGAGGCCTGTCAAAGCACCGAAGCGGGCATGTGGCAGGCGATCTTGCGGGCCGATCGATTGATCATCGCCGGGGATCATTGCCAATTGCCGCCGACCGTCCTCAGCGACGAGGCCGCCGCGATCGGCATGCGAGACTCGCTGATGCAACGACTCGTCGAGCGGTTCGGCGAGCCCGTGTATCGACGTTTGACGGTCCAGTACCGGATGAACGAAGCGATCATGCGGTTCAGCAGCGATCATTTTTACGAAGGTTCATTGATCGCCGACGCATCCGTCAAATCGCATCTGTTGTCCGATCTGCCCGGCGTCGACGATACGCCGCTGACCAACACGCCGCTGATGTGGATCGACACGGCCGGTGCCGGCTATGAAGAACAACTCGAACCGGACGGACAGAGCAAACTCAATCCGGGCGAAGCGACGATCATCGTTGATCTCGTCAAACAACTCGTCGACGCGGGCATCAAAGGCCCCGACATCGCGATCATCGCGCCGTATGCCGCGCAGGTTCGGTTGCTGCGTCAACGGTTGGATCTGGAGGGTTTGGAAGTGGACACCGTCGACGGTTTTCAAGGCCGTGAAAAGGAAGTCGTGCTATTGACGATGGTCCGCAGCAATCCCGAAGGCGTGATCGGGTTCTTGGCTGATCGTCGGCGGAGCAACGTGGCGATGACGCGGGCCAAACGCAAATTGATCATGGTCGGAGACAGCGCGACGTTGTGCGTCCACGATTTCTATGCGGATGTGCTGGAGTATTTTGAAGCAAACGAAGCGTATCGAAGTGTTTTTGAATTTGGGGTTTAGAGGTAACAGGTAACAGGTAACAGGTAACCCCCACGAGCTCGTCTCGTGGGTGAATTAGGTTCGCCAGCTAGACAACGACTCACTCCCAACACTGGGCGGGACGCTCTTCATCGCGTTGCGTTTGTCTCGGGAACCGTACGCTATCGCGTTGCGGCTGATTGTTGTCATTCGGATAGGTTCTAAGCTCGACAGCCCGCTACCGTCCTGTAAAATTAAACCGTTGCAATCTTCCAAATCGCCTCGGGCATGGCCAAACACTCCTGTTCAAACACCCTCGCGGCGAGCGTATCGGGAGTGTCGTCGGGCATGACCGGGCACGAACGTTGGTGCAGCACCGGGCCGTTGTCGTAAACGTTGTCGACGAAATGTACGGTGCAACCACTGGTACTTTCTCCCGCGGCGATCACCGCCTCATGAACGTGGTGCCCGTACATCCCCGCACCGCCAAACTTCGGCAATAAGGACGGATGAATGTTGATCACCCGGTTTTCAAAATCAGCGGGGATCAAAACGTGTTTCAAAAAACCGGCCATCACGACGTATTCGGCACCCGATTCCCGCACCGGCTCGAACATCGCGGAGCTGTAGGCCTCCGGTTCGGGAAATTCGTTTTGACGAATCTCCATGGTTGGGATGTGATGTTGCTCGGCGATCTCGATGCCGCGCAAGCCCGACCGGCTGCCGATCACCAAGCGGATGTCGATCGGCAAGCCGTGCTCGTCACGATGTTGAATCAAGTTTGCGAGCGTGCGACCACTGCCGCTCAAGAACACCGCGATCGGCAATCTGGAAGGAGAATCGGCGTCGCTCATTCGCCGGGCACCTTCGCGACGAACAATTGACCGTTCTCGATCGATGTCGCGTCGATCGCTTGCAGCGGCTGATCGGCCAATCGGATCGCCAAGGTTTCCTCGCAAATCATTTCGCGGTGGGCCGCAATCGCCGCCTCGGTGTCCGCGTCGTCACTGACGATCGCCACTTCGATGCGGTCGGTGTACTCGCATTTCATTTCTTTGCGTTGGCTTTGGATGGCTCGGATCAAGTCCTTGGCGATGCCTTCGCGCCGCAGTGCATCAGTGACTTCCGTGTTGAGCACGACGACGCAGCTCGTCCCTTGCGCGGCCGCCCATCCTTCGCGGGCCTTCAATCGAACTTCGATGTCTTCGTTGTCCAATTCCAACGGACCGTCGGGCATCGCCAGCGTCACCTTGCCGGAGGTTTGCAGTTGACCAAGTAGTTCGTTGCCGTCGGCCTCGCCCAACATCTTCTTGACCAACGGGATGTTCTTGCCGACCTTCGGGCCGAGACGTTTGAAGTTGGGAACGACGTTGTACTGAACATAGTCGCCACCTTCGGTGGTGTACTCGACCGCCTTGACGTTGAGTTCTTCGAGAACCAATTGATCGTGACTTTCAAGCCATCCGATTTGCGAATCATTGGCCAGGATGACTTCAACTTTCGACAACGGCAACCGAACCTTCAACTTCGCGTCGGCGCGAGCTGATCGACCGAGCGACGCGATCTCACGGAGTACTTTCATCGACTCAGACAGCGACGCGTCGATCCGCGACGAATCGGCCGTCGGGTAGTCAGTCAGGTGAACGCTGCGGAGCACGCGATCACCGAACGGCCGAGTCAACTCTTGCCAAAGTTTATCGGCCAAGAACGGTACGAACGGGGCGATGACTTTGGTCAATTGGACGAGCGATTCATACAACGTCCAGTAAGCATCGAGTTTGTCTTGGGATGCCTTGTCGCTACCCCAGAATCGATCGCGACTGCGACGGACGTACCAATTGCTCAAACCGTCAAGCAGACTCGTGATCGCCTGGCATGCGTTGTAGTTGTCGAGTTTATCCATTCGTTCGACAACGACTTCTAAAGTCCGATTCAGTTCCGACAAGATCCAACGGTCGATCTCGCTGCGCTGTGAAACGTCACGATAGGTTGTCGCCGACGCGAGGCTGGCGGGCGAGAGTTGATCGTCCGCGTCCGCCGCAAGCGTCGGATCAAAGCCGTCGATTTCGGCGTAGATCGTGAAGAAGCTGAAAGTGTTGTAAAGTCGCAACAGGAACTCGGGGATCGAATCACGGATCGCCTGATCGGCATAGATGATCGAATTCCACGGGGCTTGGTTGGCAAAGAAGTACCAACGCATCGCGTCGGCACCATAGCGATCAAAAATCTCCGACGGGCTGCGATAGTTTCGCAAACTCTTGGACATCTTGCCGGTCTTCTTGGTGAACTTCAGATCGGCGTGTTCGGCGGTTTCTTCTTCGGTCAAAACGATCGTCTTGGGACCAGATTCGTTCGCCGCCTCGTACCACTGCGACAGCATCAACCCCAACACGATGCAGTTGCGAAACGGATGCGGGTAGTCTTGTGCCGCATCGGTCGAAACGGTTGGTACATCCGTGTTCAAGTCGGTGCCGATCGAAGCACCCTCGCCGAACAACATCGTGCTGATCGCGAGTTGGCTGTAGAACCAACCGCGGGTTTGGTCGATCGCTTCGCTGATAAAATCGGCCGGGAATTGTTCGGCAAAACGATCGTGGTTTTGATGCGGCCAACCCCACTGGGCGAACGGCATCGCGCCGCTGTCGTACCAGCAATCGATGACTTCGGTGACACGTTTCATCCGGGCCCCGTCCTCGAACGGCGAGGCGTAAGTCACGGCGTCGATGTACGGCTTGTGGACACGTAGGTCGTCGACCAATTCGGGGTTTTCCGCTTTCGCTTGAGCCCACACTTCGGTGCCCTCGACCCCCGGTTTGGCGAGCAGTTCGTCGTAACTGCCGATCGCTTCCATCCGGCCGGTCGATTGGCAAACCCAAATCGGCAGCGGCGTACCCCAGTAGCGTTCGCGGGACAACGCCCAATCGACATTGGATTCCAAAAAGTTGCCGAACCGGCCGTCTTGGATGTGTTCGGGTTGCCAACCGATCTTGGAGTTGTTCTTGAGCATCAAGTCGCGGAACTTGGTCGTGCGGATGAACCAACTTTCACGCGGATACTGGATCAACGGATCCTCTTCGGCCCGCCAACAGAACGGGTAATCGTGCAGGTATTGTTCCAGGTGCAACAGCAACCCTCGTTCACGCAAGTCACGCGTCAACGTTTTATCAGCAGCCTTGACCCACTCGCCTTTGAGTGACGGGAAGTCGTCGGTGAACTTGCCATCGGGACCGACCGCGCACAGCAGATCGGGACGTTGCCCGTCGACGAATCGCATCCGCTCCTCGACGAGGACTTCATGGTCGACTTCACCGAACGCGGGGGCCAAGTGAACTAAGCCGCTGCCCGAATCGGTCGTCACGAAATCAGCCGCGACAACCCGCCAGTACAACGAGTCGCTGCCGCCATCTTTGAGTTCCCCGACCGGATCGGCGAGCGTGTCACGATAGTTTTCAAATGGCGGGACGTAACGCATTCCGACGAGCGATCGACCCGAGACGGTTTCGATCGTTCTGAGTTCGCGTTTGATCTTGCCCGCGAGCGTTTCCACCAAAGCCTCCGCGAGGATCAATTGCTCGCCGGTTTCGCTGTCCTCGACGACCGCGTAATCCAAGTCCGCTTTGACGGCCGCGTACATGTTGCTGGGCAACGTCCACGGCGTCGTCGTCCAAACGACGAGCGACCGTTTGGTTTTTTTGTTGTTGTCGTCGATCAATGGGAAAAGAACGTACACGCTCGGATCAGCGACCTCGCGATAGCCCTGTCCGACTTCGCCGGCGGACAACGCCGTGCCGCCTTGAGCCCACCACCACACGATCTTGTGTCCTTGGTAGAGCAGATCGCGATCAAAGAGATTTTTCAGGCTCCACCAAACGCTCTCGACGTAGGATTGATGGTAGGTCACGTAGGCCTTTTCCAAATCGACCCAAAAGCCGAGCCGACGGGTTAGCGTTTGCCACTGTTGCATGTACCGCCAAACGCTCTGTTGGCACTTTTGGATGAACGGCTCGACGCCGTAGGCCTCGATCTCCTCTTTGCTGTGGATGCCGAGTTCCTTGCCGACCTCGACTTCGACGGGCAGCCCGTGGGTGTCCCAGCCCGCCTTACGTTCGCACCGGTATCCACGCATCGTCTTGTAGCGCGGGAAGACGTCTTTGATTGCCCGTGTCAGGCAGTGCCCCGGGTGCGGCATCCCGTTGGCCGTCGGGGGACCTTCGTAGAAAACGAACGTCGGCGCGTCCGCCCGACGGGCGAGTGATTGTTCGTAAATTTGGTTCGCGTCCCAAAACGCCAGCACTTCTTCTTCGAGCTTTGGGAACGAGGGCGATCCGTCGGCCGCCCGAAACCCGCCTGCGGAAGAGGTTGAGGACAAATCAACGGACGATGGCAAGGACGGCTTTGACGAGGGCTTGGGAGGCGGCACGGTCATCAAAAATCGATCGGTGGGTGAAGAGAAAGCGGAAAGACGCTACTTTAAGCCTTCCAGGAGATTTTCCCCAGCCCCAAGGTTCGCGGGCCCGGTGAAGACGCCCATGCACTGGTGCTCTTGCTCCCAGGCTCCCGCCCTCTTGATAGGCCACATCTCATGGATTGCTCCCCTGCCAGCTCGTCTGGCAGGAAGCCGAGGTTGGCAAGCTAGACACAAGCCGCAGTTTCCCCAACCTTCCGAGTTCAACTTGTGCTCGCCGCTTGAAGCGGCGAGCACAAGTTGAACTCGGAAGGTTGGGACGTCGGTGTCTAGCTTGCAAACCTTATTCACCCACGAGACGAGCTCGTGGGGGTCAAAAAGATGTGTAGGATAAAAAAAGGCCCCGCCTGGGAACGAGTTGGCCAGTGGCGAGCCGGAAATCCATTTCAAACCCCAACCGACCATGCCAAAGCCCCCCTCACCCCGATCCTCCGCGACTCTTGGCGTCGACATCGGCGGAGCGAATTTGAAGTATGCGTCCGCCGACGGACGCTGTTTCGAACGGCCCTTTGCGATGTGGAAACGGCACGCGGAACTGGCAAAGGTTTTGGCGGATGATATCGCGACTTTGGGAACATTTGCGGCTTTGGCGGTGACCATGACCGGCGAACTCGCGGACTGTTACAACAGCCGCCGCGACGGAGTTGCGGCGATCGTCACTTCGGTCGAGCAAGCCGCGTCATCGCTCGAGATCACGTCGGTCGGCTTTTACGGCACCGACGGAAGATTTCACGATGCCCATCAAGCCACCCAGAATTGGTCTCGGGTTGCGGCGTCGAATTGGCACGCATTGGCTCAGTGGGTGGCCGACGAAGTTGCCCCTGACGGATTGCTGATCGACATCGGTTCGACGACCACCGATATCGTTTTGATTCGCGACCGAAAGATACAAACGCAGGCGAGAACCGATATGGAACGCTTGGCCGATGACTCACTCGTTTACGTCGGTTGTCGCCGGACGCCGGTGTGCGCCTTGGTCGGTTCGCTTTCGTTTCGCGGTCAATCGATCGCCGTGATGAACGAACTGTTCGCCACGATCGACGACGCCCGGTTGTGCTTGGGACAACAAGCCGAAGACCCTGGGGACCGAGAAACCGCCGACGGCAAACCACGTGATCGGCCCCACGCGGTCGCGAGGTTGGCCCGCATGATCGGTCTCGATGGGGACGAAGTGAACGAAGCGGAAGTGCGAGCGTGGTCAAGCCAGATCGTACGATCGGCCACCGACCGGATCAGCGCGGCGATCGGCAGATGGGCCCCAGGCGATTCCATTCCATGGATCCTGAGCGGCCACGGCCAAGACTTATTATCGATTTCGAAAAATACACCCAAGGTCGACCTGCGATCACGATGGACCCCGGAAGTTTCTCGCGTCGCTCCCGCGTGGGCAGTTGCCGGGCTGCTTGAAGGCATTGAACGTCGTTCCTGAAACAAAATGAAACAAGGAAGTTGAGTCAAAAAAACTACCATGCAGGACGAAATCGTCGCCTAAACGATGATTTCAAAACTCAAGTTTTGATCGTTGCTCGTGTACTTAATTGAACTCGAACGGGTTGACGGGCTCGTCGGCCGGTTGAGACAGCTCCTTCACGAAGGTTTGATCAGCTTGGCTCATCTTTTCGATCGCGACGGTGATTAACTTTCCGTCGGCACGGCTGAGCACCAAATTGCCATTGGCGATTAGTAGCAATTCGGCTTCGATCGAGAATCGACCGCTGGCGTCTTTCCAAGTTCGCATGGGACTGAGCGGCTTCGCCGTTGCCGAGGGCGTAACGGCCGATTTCGCCGGTTCATCCGAGGCGTTCATTGTCGCCGGTTCTTTAGCCGGTGGGTCGTTGGCTGGTGGGCCGTTGGCTGGCGGTGCTTTGGGTTGGATATAAGCTTCGGGTGGCAACTGAATCTCTTCACGGTCGAATATTTTTCGGTCCTTCGAAAGACGCATTTCGACTTCGACCCGACCGCTTTGGAGCAGTTCGGTAATTTCGGCGGCTCTCCACCACGAGCGTGAGAATTGCACCTGGATCACCTGCCCGACGTACAACGGGGTGTCCTTATCGACCGTTCGGCCGGTCGGATTCAATGGTGCCATATTGGCGTATTTCGACTCCAACTCGGCTTGTTCTGCGTAGAGCGGGTCCCATTGTTTGAGGGCGCGATCGGCAGACAAGGATACCGATCGATCCGAATCGTCGAGCAGCGACTTGATCGCCGCGACGATTTCCGGATCCCGCTGAGGCGGTCTTCGTCCGACAAGTTCATTGAGTGTTCGGACACGGTCGATGTTTTTTTCCGATCGCAAACCCACCAGCCAATTCTGTTTCTCTTCTTCGGTGACGTCTCGCTCGGCTTCTTGCTTGCGTTGCTCGGCCAACCGTTTCGATTCCGCCGCTCGCTTTTCAGCGGCGGCTTTTTGCTGGGCGATCTCTTCGGCGGTTAGTCGTTTGTACTTCAGAGTCAACGGAGCCTTGACGGTTAGCCCGCTCAACTCGATCGTGAGGTCGTATCGGAAGTCCATCGACAGGGGCATCCTTTCTGTCTTGTCAAAGACCCACGTGCCGGTGCCTCGGAGTTGCAAGGTTGCGTTTTCTTGAGCCGGGGATAAGGAAAGTTCTTCCGTTTTTTCGATCACCGCTTGGCGATCGTCTTGGCTGACGATTCGATACGTTCGTTTCGTATTGGCGACACGCAAGTCCCGATCGTTTTGCCCCGGCAGTTGGCCCGGAAGTTGGCCCGGAAAGGCGCCAAGTGCTGACCAGTGTCCCGGTCCCCAATGGTTGTTCGTTTTACTCGAAACGATCGCGGTGGTCCCTTCGGCCGACCACTGGGTTTGGTTTTCTTCAGGCAGTGGTTCGAACGGCAATAGCGACAAGTGCCCTAAAAGATAAGGCAATTGTGATTCGCCTTGCAGCGCCAACGTTTCACCAGTGGGCGAGAGCGTAACGGTGTTGGACGTGGGAGTCGTGCCTCGGTAAACCGGCCCCGAACGCATTCCGAAGGGTGGGAAACGCGGTCGGATGTCAAATCGGTTGGTGTTTTTGGACCTTTCGGTTTGACGCAATCCTCCGGTGAACTGAAGTCGTACTGGATCGCTATCAGTTTGGTCGCTCTGTTTTTCGCCCGTGTCGGCATTCTGGGACTCCTCAACAATCTCCTCCGCCCGATACGTTGTCACGCCTTCGAGAACGGTTTCCTCGGTTCCCAGATCCAGCTTGATGTCGAACTGATAGCGGAATTCCGCCCCTGGCTTGGGCGCGTAACGCAGCGATTGGGCGGAGCCGAGCTTTGGGAAAATCAACAGTACGGCGAAAAGCCAAACGCAGCGTGACGTCGTGAACGCCCGATGCCCAGTCACAAGGTGCATAAACCAAACTCAGGGTTGAAGGGATGAACAGATTGTAGCATCAATCTTCACCCGTTTGATTCTTCGATGCTAAGCATCGCGTGAACAATAAGTGATGGATTCTTAACGTGGCGTCGACTTTCAGTCGACGTTTCAGGGTTTGGCGACTGAAAGTCGCCACCACTTAATGTTCACGCGATGCTAAGCAACCTCAATCTGATGGTCGATTCGCAATTCCTCGGCGGCTTGCCGCATCAATTTCATGCTGCGATGAAACAACTGCACCGTCCGTGTGGTGCTGATTCCGATCTCGTCGGCGATTTTCCGAAACGCCAGCCCACTTTCGGATCGATTGATTCCGAACCGTGACATCACAATGGCGCGGTCGCGGTCGTCAAGTTTTTTCATTAACCGATTGGCATTGCGCCGGATCAGTTTTGCCTGGTGGAGTCTGCGGACTTCGTCACCGTCGTCACCCAGGAGTGTTTCGGCAAATTCGAATTCGCCTGATACGATCCGCTGTCGACGCCGTCGATCCTGGCGGTAGACGCCAAAAATCGCCCGCTGAATCGCTTTGTAGGCGTAAGTGCTGAACCGCCATCCGCGATGGGGTTCGAACATGTCAACCGCACGAACCAGCGCCGCGTTGCCGACACTGACGAACTCGTCGAACTCGTCGGTTTTGGGTTGGGCGTAGCGTTTAGCGATCGAGAACACCAATCGGAGATTCGACTCGATGATTCGGTGACGTACTTGTTCGGCGTCCCGCGAATCGTTCTCGCGCAGTTCGGCCAATCGCAAGAATGCAGCCCGTTCTTCTTGGGCAGTCAACAGCACCATGACAGTGTCCTTAAATGGATTCAATGAAGGGCAAACGGAAAACGAAGAACCAACTCAAGAGTTTTCAAAGAAAGCCGGACGTTCTCGTTCAAAATGTTGAGTCCGTGCGATCGCACGACTGACCGCCCGTCCGAGCCTTTCGGCGACACGCGAAATGCACTTGCTGATGTCGGAATCCTTGTCCGAAATGACGACATCGGCCGACCGGTGTAGACCCACGGTGACTCGGCACGACTTGTCGATGCCCCCACGCGGTCCGTTCTCGTCTTCGACCACCATTTCGACGTGTTCAACTCGCGAATCGAAACGGGAAAGGGCAAACAAAAGACGCCGCTCGGCGAGGTCTCGCAAAATTGGAGTCAACAGATCACTTCGATCGGTGATGGATATCGTCATCGTCGGCGTCCTCAAAAATTTGAGACAAGATAGTTTTCTGACCTGTTGAATATTACGGCTCGTTCATAGAGTTTGACCAATCGAAAGCACGTCCGCGATCGATAGAAAAAAACTAAGGGTCGTTCCGAAAAGGGGTCTGACCCTTTGGAGGCGAGTCGATATTTCGTTGCTATTCTGGTATCGCCGGAGAGGGTCAGACCCCTTTTCGGATAGGCTCTAAGTGAGATTCTTCATGGTCGATTGGCTCAATTACCACCACCTGCTTTATTTTTGGATGGTGGCCAAAGAAGGCGGGATCACTCCTGCGGCGGAACTGTTGCATCTGTCCCAGCCGACTTTGAGTACCCAAATTCAGAAGCTTGAAAAGTCACTGGGCGTCAAATTGTTCGACCGACGCGGCCGGACGATGGTGATGACCGAAGCCGGGCAAATGGTTTTTCGATATGCCGATGAGATATTTTCCCTCGGCCGCGAGTTAACCGACGCGGTCCGCGGTCGTCCGAGCGCGGACTCCCTGCGGTTGGTCGTCGGGGTACCGGACGTGCTGCCCAAGTTGATCGTCTATCGAATCTTACAATCGGCTCTCGAGATCGAGGAACGGGTCCAATTGGTCGTTTACGAGGGAAAGCTACAACAACTGCTAAGCGAATTAGCATTGCACCGACTCGACCTCGTCTTGGCCGATTCACCGTTGACTCCCGAGATCAACGTGCGGGCGTTCAGTCATCAACTCGGCCAATGCGATGTCACGATCTTCGGGACCGACGAAATGGCTCGAAAGTATTCACAGGATTTCCCACAGTCGCTCAACGGGGCTCCGATGCTGTTGCCGACGCAGAACACCACGATGCGACGGGCGCTCGAACAGTATTTCGATCAGCACGACATACGCCCCGAGACGATTCATGAGTTCGAAGACAGTGCGTTACTGAAGGTATTCGGTCAAGCCGGACAGGGCATGATCGTGGTGCCGACCGTGATCGCCGATGAAGTCGGCCGGCAGTATTCGCTCAAGCCGGTGCATCGTATTCCCGAGATCATCGAGCGGTTCTATGCCATATCAGTCGAAAGGCGACTAAAACATCCTGCCGTCGTCGCGATTTCCAAAGCAGTGAAGTTGAATCTTTTCGTTGATACGTGAGAAGAACAAACATCAAGGGATGGTCGTTTTGCGATGATCGCAAATCAGACCGCGAGGTGTTGGCTTTCCAGTTTCAACAAACGATCAATCTGCGTGATGCAGTTTCGGATATCCTCGCCCGAGGTGGCCGATTCGCTAACGCCCTTGGCGACCGTTTCGGCCGACGCGGCGGTCTGTTTGATTTGGTCGCCGAACTCGCGTGTGACCACGCTTTGCTCTTCGACCGCAGACGCGATACTTTGGGCGACCGTATTGACCTCTTGGATCACTTCGCCGATTTGATGCAGCGATTCGACCGTTTGCCCTGTGGCGTTTTGAATCGCCTCGATCCGAGCACGGATGTCGTCGGTGGCCTCGGACGTTTGGCGAGCCAATGCTTTGACTTCGTTCGCGACGACGGCGAATCCTTTCCCGGCATCGCCTGCGCGGGCTGCTTCGATCGTTGCGTTAAGTGCCAGTAGATTCGTCATTTCGGCGATCTCTTCGATGACCTGGATGACACGTCCGATTTCACTGGCCGCGCCACCGAGTTCTTCCACTTTCTCGTTGCTTGCAAGGGTCAACGACGCGGCATGTTGCGCGATTTCGGCTGACTTACTGGCGCTGACGGATACCTCCGAAATGGAAGCCGACATCTGCTCGATCGAAGTGGCCATCGAGCGCACCGTCGCCGACACATCATTCGTTGAATGGGCCATGGTGTTCATTGATTCGGCGACTTGCGTGGCCGTTGCCGCGACGGAACTTGATTGTACCGTCGCCTGATCGATCACCTGCTGCATGCGATCGGCAAACCGGTTGAAACCGGTCGCCAATCGCACCACTTCGTTGACGCCCTTCGCCGGCATCCTCGTTGAAAAATTCCCATTGGAGATTTCTTCGATCGACTCGATCGCCCGATCAAAAGGGCGGACCAAGACGCGAGCGTACAGGAACGAGGCGATGCCAACCAAGGCAAAACCGATCAGAAGGAATATTCCGAGTGAACGTTTCAGCGTTGCCACGCTTGCCAGAGCTTCGGCACGATCGACACGGACCAAGACATTCCATTTCATTCCCGGGAAGCCTAACGCTCCCTTGAGGGGCGCATAACCCGCACACTGTGTAACCAACTTACGACTGTGTAACTCTGACAACGACACTCCCGATTCTCCGCGGATCACGGCGGATGCGGCTGCCACACCATCAGCTACCAAGTTGCGTTTGCCGATCAAATTAAGATCTCGAACGATCGCCTCGGTTTGGCGTTCCATCGGATCGTAATCGATCAGAATGTTTCCAGCTTCGTCGAGCAATGTAAGCTCGGCCGTCGTTAGACCGCTTTCCTTCAAGTGTCGATAAGAAGCGATAAAGATTTCTTCGACCAAAGAAAAATTGGCGACGTTTTTCCAAACGGCGATAACGTTTCCCGATGGATCAAGGACCGGAGCAGTGAAACCGAGCGACAGTCCGTCATTCCCGTAGACCTTTTGAACGTGCTCATCGGCGTAGAGATGCTCCACAACGGTTCCCGTAAAACGGCCGTCGTCGGATGCGTAAAATTTCCCGTCGAGACAGTCTCGAAACCAAGTAGCGTTAGCAAAGTTTTGGTCAAACATGCGATCGGATTCGATAGGATTGCCGTCCTGGTCCACGGAATTGACGGCGATCAATCTGCCCTCCAAGTCGACCAACAGTGTTAGCGAATAAATGTCATAGATTTGGACATATTCGTTCATCGCTTGGACGATCGGGTTGGTGTCGGAATTCTCATACCAATGGCTCCGCTCTTGTACGATCGCGTTCTTTCCGAAAGCTTGAACATCGCCGTAGCGTTCGAACAAATTACGGTCGATCTTCTCCGCAATTTGAGTTGCCTGGGCTTGGTAACTGCCCACGGTCACTTTTTCCAAATCGTCTGTTGCCGACCATGCGACTAACCCGATTGCGATCGCGGGCAATGAACCCATCAACAAGCAAGCCAATGCGATCTGTCCACGGAAAGTATTCTTCATCTTGATCCCAAAACTAGATTATCCAACCTCGAAATTCCGACCGAGTCATCGCTGACGCTCATCGCCACAGCCGGTCGAGGAAAATGACACCAATGCCAGTTGATAAGAGCATTGGCCAAGTTTTTTGGGGACGGCTGTTAATTTCCAGGGAACGATTCCAAGCGGGGGGAAACGCGTGGCGAACCTCGCCATCTGTGCAGATTAAATGGATCGGGAGACTGGTAGCGGTTTTCGGTCTGAACAAGCGAGATGATTGTTGGAGTCCGAGGTGCTCGTAAAAACGACCACCGGTTTTCAGATTCGTTACAATCCATACCCGACAGACAGTTCACCGAACTGAGATTCCCATTTGTTTCCCCACCGAGTCTCACCATGAATCCATTCTTCACCCGACCTTTCGTTTTGGTTGTTTCAGTTGTTTTTTTTCACGTCGTTGCGACGGCTGCGGATCGGCCCAACGTGATGGTGTTCCTGGTCGATGACATGGGCGTGATGGACACCTCGGTTCCGTTCTTGACCGATGCGGATGGAAAGCCTCAACGTTATCCGCTGAATGACTATTACCGCACGCCCAACATGGAACGTTTGGCGAAACAGGGAGTTCGATTCAATCAGTTTTACGCCATGAGCGTGTGTTCACCGACTCGGATTGCCATCATGACGGGCCAGAACGCGGCACGACATCGAGCGACGAACTGGATCAATCCCGAACGTAACAATGCCGGACCCCATGGAGCACCTGATTGGGATTGGGCCGGACTATCGAAAAAAGACGTGACGCTGCCGGGGATTTTGCGTGATCATGGCTACCGGACGATCCATGTGGGCAAAGGGCACTTCGGTGCTGAGGAACAGGAAGGCGCCGAACCGCTCAATTTGGGCTTCGATGTCAACATCGCCGGAGCGTCGTTCGGCGCTCCAGGCAGCTATTACGGCGAGATGAATTACGGTCACAAATCAAAACGCAAGCGACACGCCGTCCCGCACTTGGAAAAGTACCATGATACGCAAACGTTTCTCACCGAAGCGCTCACCTTGGAAGCCAAGCAGGCGGTAACCAATACGGTCAAAAACAAAGAACCGTTTTACCTCTATTTCGCTCACTACGCCGTCCACGCACCGTTCGAATCCGATCCACGATTCGCGGACAACTACGCCGACTCGGGCAAGCCCAAGAACGCTCAAGCGTTCGCAACCTTGATCGAAGGCATGGACCGCTCGCTTGGCCAAATGATGGACCATTTCGAGCAACTCGGAATCGCCGAAAACACATTGATTCTTTTCTTGGGCGACAACGGTTCGGACGCGCCGCTGGGGCATGAACACACTGTCGCCTGTGCCGCCCCGCTTCGCGGCAAAAAAGGGGCTCATTACGAAGGCGGCATGCGGGTTCCGTTCATCGCCGCGTGGGCGAAACCCGATTCACAAAACTCGACGCAGAGCCAATGGAAGATCCCGCACGATGAAATCCAATCGCAAGTCGCGGCGGTTCAGGACATATTTCCGACGGTTCTCCAAGTCACCGGAACGACGGCACCGCCTGGACATATCGTCGACGGCCGATCGTTGCAGACTCTGATTGCCGGGAAGCCAGATGACTCGCGAGACGAACGGTTCCTGATGCACTACCCACACGGTCCGCATCGCAGCAGTTACTTCACGACGTGGCGTGACGGCGATTGGAAAGTGATCTATCACTGGTTGCCCGACACACCGAGCAATGGCCAAGGGCTACAATCCGAAGGCGGACATTATCAGCTCTACAATCTCGCCAATGATCCGTTCGAGTCGACCAACCTTGCCGCGACCGAGCCGCAACATTTATCCCGAATGATGGAAGGATTGGTCGCGGCGCTCAAGCAGCACCAAGCACTTCCTCCGGTTGATGACGAGGGAAACAATCTGACGCCAAAATTGCCTTCCGAGCAGACCGGGTCTTGATTGAAAGACTTATTCAATCCGCAATTGATTTTCTGATCCCAGTTCCGAATAGATCTGGCGGGCCGTTGGGTATTGGCCTTCGCGATCACCGGTAACCTTTAATCGGTGAGGTGCTCGCCAAGCGGCCAAGGCATCCACATCGCCATACTTGACGATGCCTGGAACGAACTCGGCATCATCTTGGTGCCGGAGATCACCGAATCGAAAACGATCGACTGCGATGTTCGCATCGGCCACCGTTGAGCCGGCGATCGCGGCGGCCGGTAATGCGAACGCGGCCGCACCGCTCGTGGAGATCAAATTGACTTGGCTGCCACTGGACTCTACCGCGACGGCGATCACCGCTAAAATATCGCCGCATCGACGTACCGCAAGCGGGCGGTTGTATCCGAACGTGAACGCCGCCGACGCACGTCGAGGTTGCGGGTTCATCGGTTGCTTTGACGCGATTGTCGCATCAACACTGGGATCATTCTTCTCGGGAGTTCCGACGATCCAAACGCGATGTCCCGATTCCACGTGATCGCGAATATCATTTGGGAGTTTATCGTACGTCGATACCGATTCATCATGATGGGTGTTGATCCACACCACATCGGGTCGATCGGCGCGCCGCTGTTTCGTACTATCCGCACCGGCCGAACTGATCGTCTGCACCGGGATCGAACGACCGGTTGTTCGATCTACCACCACACCGGACTGCATCGAGTGATCTCGGCCAATCCGCTGGCTTTTGTCCAGTTCAATTCGAACTTGATCGGATGCCGGCATCTCAACATCAAAGAGCACCTCGAGTGCCGGTCGAACGAGGCGGTTAAATTCCGTCGATGTTGCTTTGGAACCCAACGCATTCTCGAGTAGTTCGCGGTTCTGTTCGTCCCACCATGTTAGAACTTCTCGTTCGTGCTGTTCGTCCCGCACGGAGGGCGCGGGATAACGATCGTTCCAAACCGCGCCTTCGTCATCGGTGATGCTTTCGAAATCGGTTTCGACGATCGGTTCATCGAGCCCCAGTCCCAGGTGACGATTCATCCAACCGTACATGACACGGCGGGTGACATAGTTGTAGTTGTGTTTGAACTGCAGCAATGGCTCACAAAATACATTGCCCGGTACTCCGAGCATCCCATAGATTCTTTTAAGTTCAGGATAACCATCGGTCATCATGTCTTGGGTCCAGTCGTCGGCCGCCGTCATGGCCATCGGTCTAGGTGCCATCAAAGCGGCTAGTTCCACGTTGCCGGTACCGATACGCAGTAAACAACAATTTTCGCAAGCACATCCACCCTGCATCGAGGTGGATACCATTCCGTTGGGGAAACTAACCCGGACGCGAGAGTCCAACGCGCCGAGCAAGATCGTTTGCGTTCCTCCACCGCTTCCGCCGGTCACGGCGAGTCGATTGGCGTCCACGTCGGGCAACGTCTCCAGGAAATCGAGCGAACGGACCGCATTGAAGGTTTGCAAGCCCATCAGGGATTGCAGCCGCGCATCGGCGGGTGTGCTGAAAAAGTGCCAGGGAGCGTTTTTGCCCGGAACGATTTCACACGCCCTCGGCGTATGTCGTCGGTGAGCGAACTCGTAACTCAACTGAACCGAATCGGCGTAACCGACCATGTCGAAAATAAACGCGACGCAACCCATCCTGGCCAACTGAGCACATCGAGCCAGTTTGGCGGTGCTACCCGATGCGACATAAAGCTCATCGCCACTGGCGATCAACGCGTTGATCGTCTTGGTATCGTGCCGCATCATGCGTCCGCCGTGACCATGAGGACACAGCACGCCGGGGCGTTTGCTCGCCGTTGGCGATCCATTCGAGTCGGCAGGTCGGAACAACAATCCCGTTACATAATGACCAGGCATACTTTCAAAAAATACTTTTTCGATCGTGAACCCGTCTTTTTTCACAAGCGAGTGAATGGTGGCCTCGACCGGCGGACGTGATGGCATCGGATGCAACCCCGTCGCCACTTGGACTCGGGTTCGCAGTTGGGCCGCACGCTCATGCCAACCGTCTACGGTTTCAGGAACATGAAACGGAAAATGATCGTCAAGGGTTTTCAGGCCATCAATCGTGCCCGAGCGATCATCGGCAAATGTCGGAGTGATCGCAGTGAGCAGCAAGAAGACAATGACACTCGTCAAGCGGATTCGACAGGCAAACAGGGAATAGGGCATCGGTTATCTCGGATGATTGTTTTGGTTCATGTAGCGGACGGCGGACTCGTTGCTTCGTCCACCTCAACGTCCTTCGTGATGACGACTAACGCAGATCAACCGGACGCTGCGCACCCGGCCAGCGACTCGGGTCGGCCGCGCCGGCGACGACCACACCTTTGCGTTCCCAGTTCAGATAGGCGGTCACGTCGGCGGGACAGTATCGAAGCGTCAGGCCGCATCGACGACGATCACTCTGATTCGGCGCTGATCCATGGACCAATAGGTCACTATGGATAGAAATTTGTCCTGCCGCGACGGGCGTGAAGCGATGCATGCCGTATTGTTCAGGGTGTTGAACGACCTGATCGAGCACGTTGCCGCTGGTCTCGTCGGTGGTGTCGAAATCGATCAATCCGTGCTGGTGAGATCCGGTGTAGACTTCCATCCCGCCATTGTCGAGATCCGCGTCGTCGATCGCTAACCAAACGGTAACGGCTTTGGTCGGGGTCAACGGCCAATAGCTACAGTCTTGATGCCAATCGACATGCTTGCCGTCGCCAGGCATTTTGCAGAAAAAATGCGAGCCCCATCCGATCACATTCGGCCCCAGCAAATCCGATACGTAGGCCACCAACTTGGGATGTGTTAGAAGATCCCAGACGCGAGCATGCTTCAGGTGCGCGCTGCTGATCGAATAACTGTCTTTGCCGGCGGCAAATGTCGCGGCAAGAAGTTCGTCAAAATAGGTTCTCAGCGAGCGTGTTTCCTCGGGATCGAGAACCTCGAGAGGCCCCAGGTATCCATCGCGATTCCAAGCTTCGATCTGATCATTCGTTAGTGACTTTGGCGAATCGTTATGGGTTGGAAAAAATCGGATATCTCGCTGCACCGTGGCGATGGATTCACGGTCGGGGATGATGGCGAATTCGGTTGTGGTATTCATAAATAGGGATGCTAGTTTGAGAGCTTCATTTGGATTGGCGGACGATCAAGACGCTGCAATTGACGTGTCGCAACACATACCGTGACGTACTGCCCAATAGGAATCGGGAAATCGCACCGCGTTGGCTGTCGCCCAATACGACCAAGTCGCTGTCGTGAAGTTGTGCGTATTGAACCAATCCTTCGCCGACGTGTTCGACCTCGATCGAGTCGCTCGAAACGTTGTGTTCACACTGGGCACCGTCGCAGTGTCGTAACCGATCCGCAGCGGCTTCGGCGGTTTGCTTGGCTTCGGTCCGACGTCGCGCGGCTTCCTCCATCGTCGACGCCAAGATGTCTTCGCGGAACACTTCCAACTTGACCGACGCGGTGACCACGTTGAAATGCTGATCTTGATTGAACGGATAACGGCACAGGTGATCGACCATGATCGCCGAAACATCGCGTTGGTCGACGGCGACGGTGATCGTTCGCAGTTCACCGCCGGTAATGTCGGACTGGGCGTTTTCATCGGACGCTTCGGTTTGCGGATCAATCGGAGGACGAACGACCAAGACACTGCACTGGGCATGCGTGGCGACATAGTCACTGACACTGCCCAGCAAGACACGTTCGAATGCCGAGTGCCCCTTGGCGGCGACGACGATTAAGTCGAACCCACCTTCGGCTGCCCGGTCGACGATCGTATGACCGATGTGTCCAAGTGTACGGTGCGTCGAGATGGACGCATCGCCGTCACTCAAGTTCACACTGCTGTTGAGTTTCTCCGACGAACGGGATAACAGCTCTTTGGCGCGTTCAAGCGTCGTGGCTGCCAACTCCTCTTGGTGTTCGATGAACTGGGGATACCACATTTCACTCTGAGCGGTCACGACAACATCGGGCGGATTGACGACGGTCATGACCTCGATCGAAATCGGTCGCGGCAATGGAAAACGAGAAAGGAATTCCGTCGCCGCGGCGGCGTGGACGGAACCATCGACTGCAAGCAGGACTTTCATGGATCGTACTGATTGAACGAAGTATGGAAACAGGGAATGGCGATTCGGACCAAACCATAGTTGGTCCCAGGCGGCTCCCGTGTCAGCGACTACTGACCGTCTTCAATCTACCAGATCCCGGCATGACCTGCATAACCGGCAAGGTCCATCGCAGTCCCCCGCCATGGACCGGTCGGTTCGATGATTTCAGAAGGTTGCTCGGCGAGGGTGACCTACGTTTGAGCACATCGGTCGTTGCTTTTGAAGTTGCGATTTTGCCTGTGGCATTGGTTTTTAGTAACCCGCTGCGTAAGCGAGGGATGAGTCAATATCAATGATCCCTCGCTTACGCAGCGGGTTACGAAAAAATCGCAACTTCCAAAGTTGTTGCGCCGGTGTTCCCGAGCCGTTATCAAACAACCCCCGCGTTACGTCATGCTTCATGCCAAAGATCATCAAAAGCGTTCGACCACCGTTATCGACAAGCAAGTCCAATACGGTGTGATCCGGAAAGTGGCCCTGCATTGGGTTCTGTTCATGATCTGCAATACGTTCGCACTATTTATGTGGGTGAGTTTGTTCGAACAACCGGGGACGGGCTGGCGAGAAACGATGGTGGAATGCGTTCGTCGGTTCCTACCCTTCTTTGTTGTTTCGATCGCGCTGGTGCCTGCGTTCGTGTTGGACACGTTGAAACTAACCAACCGGTTTGCCGGGCCGATCTCGCGTTTGAAGACCGAGATCGCCAACGCGGCTGCGGGACGGCCGGTCGAACCGCTGAAGTTTCGTACCGGAGATTTTTGGGGCGAGATTGCGGAGAGCTTCAACACGATGGCCGCACGTGTCGGATTGAATGCCGATAGCAGCTCGCAAAAATCAGGGAATTGATCATGCCGAGAAAACGCAAAATGAATCGACGTCGCGGGGCGGCGGCGGTCGAGTTCGCCGTTTGTTTGCCCGTGTTGACATTGATGGTGTTCGGGTCGATCGAAGCATCCACGATGATTTTCCTCAAACAAACGCTCAACGTGGCCGCTTACGAAGCGGGTCGCGAAGCGATCCGAAGCGGCAGCAGCAACGCCAACGCAACCGTCCGTGCCAGCGGGATTTTGCAAAACCGTGAGGTCCAAGATTTCACGATCCGATTTCCCAACGGGGAGTCATTCGACGCCCAGCGAGGTCAGGACATCATTGTCGAAGTTTCCGCCCCGAGCGGTCCGAACAGTCCGCTGCTGGGCGAGTTTATCTCCAATCGCATTCTGACCTCGACGGTCGTGATGGTTAAGCAATGAAAGCTCCCGTTTCGGATGGGCTAGGCACAACCTCGTTCCATCAAACCAACCATCAACACACGAAAACAAAACCCATCATGTCCCGATCTGAGCTAGGTTTGATTCTCTTGATAAAACAGATCCGCTTCCGAACACGCGCCCGCGATCGCCGCGGAGCGATGTTGATTCTGATCGCCGTGATGATGTTCATGTTCTTGATCACGATGGCGTTTTCGATCGACATCGCCCAGATGCATCTGGCTCGCACCGAACTTCGGACCGCATCGGATGCCGCTGCGGGTGCTGCCGCCACGACGCTCGCCGAAACGCAAGACACCGCGGCCGCGATCGCGCGAGGTCAACAAATCGCCGCGGCCAATCATGTCAACGGCGCGCCGTTGCTGTTGGCTCCGAGCGATTTCGATTTCGGTAAGAGTGAGCGTCAAAACAATGGGAAGTTTCAATTTACGTTAGGCGGATCGCCACTCAATGGTGTTCGCGTCGACGGACGACGTACCGCAGGTTCTCGATCGGGTGCGATCCCGCTGCTGTTTGGCAACGTGACCGGCACCACAACATTTGAGCCACAGGTCTCAGCGACGTCCACTTTCTTGGAGCGAGACATCACTTTGGTGGTCGATCGTAGCGGTTCCATGGCCGGTCAAAAGTTTGCCGATCTGGTGAGGGCCCTTCAAACGTTTAGGCAGGTACTCGATACCACACCCATTAAGGAACAGGTCGGCCTGGCCTCCTACAGTGATGACGCTACCGAAGACGCTCAACTAACCAAAGATCTGAACAATATCATCGGTGCGATCGCCCGCATCAGGGTAGGCGGATTCACCAGCATTTCGCGTGGTATGGAAGCCGGACGCGGAATCGTCCTGAGAGGGCGACCGCCACAATTTGTCGAACGCACGATGATCGTGATGACCGACGGGCAACACAATCGTGGCATCGAACCAAGGGTGGTTGCCCAGGTTTTGGCCGCCGACGAAGTGACCATTCATACCATCACATTCGGTGCCGGCGCTGACATAGCAAGAATGAGTGAAGTCGCAACCATTGGTGGCGGACGTCACTTTCACGCATTGTCGGGACAACAGCTGATTGATGCCTATCGTGAAATTGCCTTGACGTTGGGCACGATACTAACGGACTAGCCCTTTGACTTGTCATTTATCGAAGCGTGTTTCGAACAATTTCCCCCCATGACCTGATGATATTGATGAATCGTTTGACAAATTGCTTTGCTCATCGCTCAACACACCGGCGTGGCGATCGGACCGGCGCGGTGATGGTCGAGTTTGCCGTCGTCGCGCCTTTATTATTCATGTTCTTCTTTGCGGGTTTCGAATTTTGTCGCGTCTCCATGATTCGGCACACCGTCGACAATGCGACGTATGAGAGTGTGCGGCGAGGAATCATTCCCGGTGCGACGGCCGGCGAAGTCCGCGCGGAAGCCGAACGGGTTCTGTCGACGATCGGCGTTTCCGCCACAGACTTACAGGTGATCCCGGCGGTCATCAATGATGACACGAGTGAACTGACGGTCCGCATTCGGGTACGGTTGGACGAGAACACATTCGTCCCCGCTTTGTTTTTTGTCGGCAAGGAATTTGAACGCGAGTTGACGATGACACGCGAAGGACGCAACTAGAATTTGGCCCGTGGCTTGACCACACCGATGGCGAATTCTAATTTGCCGTGTCGCATTCGACTTGTTCAATCGTTCGCTACTTTGGTCTGCACTGTCCTCTCGCCATGACTCACGCCTCGATCGATCGTCCGAGAGTGTTGCTGATTGACCTGGACAATTGCCCCCATGAAATCATGGATTTGGAATCCAATGCGGCGCACTATGAGTTGATCATCGCATCGCATGGAACTCAGGAGCCCAGAGTTCCTTTGGGCTTGGCAGCCATCATTGGCCAACTGATTTCCCGAGGCCGAATCGAGATTTGGGCGATGCCGGCGGGCAAGAACTCGGCCGACTTTGGCTTAACGTTCCTGGCCGGTCGTTTGTCGGCCGACCGCCCCGAGAACACGCATTTTGAAATCGCTTCCAAGGACAAAGATCTTGACCACGCGGTCGGTTTGTTGAGACGGTCCGGTTTCACGGCCGACCGAATCGATTCATCCGTCATGGTCAACATGTCGGTTGCGCCGGCCGGCGAAGTGTCGATCGCGGCCGCGAGTCTAGCGAGGTCACTCAGCGGAAACGGGGCAAAGTCACGCCCAAAAAAGAAGAAATCGCTGATCGCGACCGCCCGCGCCCGCGGTGCGACACCCGAAATCGGCTTGGCGGCACTGCAGGAACTCATTGATCAAGGTGCGATCGTTTACGCTATTAATGGTTTGCCGACCTATCACGATGAGCGTCTGAAACAATTCGCCGCTTCGGTGAAACGAAAACGCAGCAAGTCCAAAACCGAACCTCTGAAGATCGCTAAACTGGCGTCCAAAACGAGAGCGATCCAGGTCGCAGACTCGTCGCAAATGCGTTTGTTCGAATAACCCAATCTTATCGCCGCAATAGACGGCTTTGCCGTTCGGTGATTTCAATGCCGTAACGATGAAGATAGCGATCGGTGTCGTTGGTGTAGTTGACCTCCATATCCTGGTTCTCGAAACGAAACCGGCCGATCGGCGGCGTCGAGATGGGACGGATCGAATACAACTCGATCAAACTGACCATGCGGTTTTTTGGCATTGTTGCGGGTTGGCCAGTTTGATTTTCGACACCTTTGTCGTCGAGTGATCCCGTCGGAGGACTTACCCAGAACTCGATTCGCACTGGGATGCCTTGACCAAAGCCGGTATCGATTTGATCGGACTTCGCGATCGCGACCACCATTTCGTCCGGACAAAGTTCGGGCCATTGATTGTTGGGAAAATTCGCGAGCATCTGCAAACGCACGTTGTCTTTGAGCGATCCTCGCACGATCCATACGTCTTGATCTTCCAACCGGCCGGTTACCACACGTAGATCATGTTGGGCAACCATGGTTTCGAGCATTTCGACAAAACCGCCCACTCGAACGCTTGGCGGTAGATGTCCGACGATCGACCGGGTCGATCCGGCCGCGCCTTCGGCTCGTGACAATCCGGTCAACGTCGCGCCGTGAACCCATTGATCGAGTCGTCCGACATCGACTCGTTGCAACAAAATCTGATCACCAATCTGCTCGCGAGTCCACGCCAAGCGTCCGTCGCTGATTTGCTGCAGCGTGTGTTTGCCGTCGCCGTCGTGCATCGCGACCTGCAGGTTGAATCGCCCGCTGCCGTCGCCGGCTTGTTCATAAGTTCCAACGCCGATGACTTCGCGTCCGCCTACCCAAACACGTTGGCGCACCTTGGCGTCAAACGCGGCCCCGAGCGCGAGACGTTCGATTACGCGACCGAGCAAGCGGGTACCGTGGTCGTCGACGGACGGATCGTGTGAAACTGAAACCGTTTGCGCCGAGGCGACTGTGGCAAGCCAAAAGGCCAATGTGATGAACAACGAGGCCATGTTGCGGTCGTGACGAACAATCTTCATAGGCAAGTTGTGACGGTTTTATCAAAGATTGGGGGCGAGTTATGCCGATGGGAACCCTTGCAGGGATCGGTCTGTTGTGGACCGATTCCACCTGCGTGACCGGATGCTAGTTCTCCGGTACGCTTCAAGTCCATCCCATTTGATGACCCAGGACGGGGGAAAAGATGAAACGAATCGTCACTCATTTGGCGCTCACGGCGACCACGGCGATGATCGCCACCGGGTGTGTGCCGGTTCGCCACAACCTGCCACCAGAGCAACGCATGATGCAGCCTGGTCCTGGTGTCGGCGGCCCCGGCCCCGGAGTCCTTGGACCTCCGCCGTACGCCCCGATGATGGGTGCCACTGGCGCCGCCGGTGCCTTGCCGATCGACGGATCGATGATCGAAGACGGCTCGACGCCGGGCGGTGCATCGGTTTGCGAAGTCTCACCGAAAGGTCCGACGATGGCCGAATTGGCCGCCGCCGGCGAAAGCAATCCGGTGATCCAGCAGGTCGGATTCCGCCAAATGCTTCAAGGCGGCGAGGATTGCGGATGCGGCGGACACGGAACGGGAGCTGATTGCGGCGGCAGCGGAGCCGGTTGCGGTGCCGGTGGTTTGCAAATTCCACCAGGCGGCGGCGTGATGATGCCGTCGATGATGGGAGCCATGGTTTCGACCGCTCAAGTTACCTTCGGCAGCCCCGACGGAATGCAGGTTCGCTACGACGTCAGTGGTGCCGGACTGTTCGATAGTGAGCCGCTGATCGTGCCGGCGCGCCAAAACTTCCCGCAAGGCGGACTGTACCGACTCAAACTTACCAACATCCCCGCACTGCCTGGCGTGGAACTGTATCCGACCGTGGAATTGGCCTACGCCAACCCGCGAACCGGTGCGTACCTCGCTCACAACTCAGTGCCGCTGCAGTTCACGGCCGAAGATTTTGACCAAGTCCTGACGGGGAACTTCGTCACCAAAGTCATCTATCTTCCTGATCCCGAATTCCAAGGTCCCGCTTTGGCCGGAATCGATACGCTCGTCAGCACGCGACTGGATCCAGGAATCGACCCGATCGTCGAAGCCGACCGCCGGGGCAGCATCTTGGCGATCATCCGCCTAGGTGATAAGGACATCGAAATGGCCGGCGGCGGAATGGTTCCCGGAAACATGATGGGCCCACCGATCGCCGGTCTGCCCGCTCCGTTTGCTCCAGCAATGACCGAAGGTTGCGGCAGTTGTGCGCCCGGCGGTATGAATGGCCCCAACGCCGGCAAGGTCGGGATGCCACCGAGTCTGCCTGGGATGATCGCCGGCGTGAACGCGCCGCAGTACGGCATGCCGATGACCGGCACACCGATCGGGCTCCCTGGACCACCCCACATTCCATTGGGCGCTCCGGCGGGATTGAAGAAGCACGTCATTCGCAACCATACGCACATGAACATGCCGCAACCGGTCGAAAACGTTCGCATCGATGTTCGTCAACAGCCCGGGATGAGTTATCCCAACCCGGTCAACCGAGTTCGGATCACCGAGCAGAATATCAATCCCGGTATTCCGAATGCCCGCCCGGCATACGAAAAGCCGAGCCAACGGGTCTATTAAAGGACCGAAATCATGCGTAGCCCGACTCTCCGAGTCGGGCTGCATTGAATGGAAGATTTAGTTCAACTTTCCTCGTCTCGACCGATCATGTCTGCACCCACCTCATCACCCGTGATCCAGCGTCCGCTTTGGAAAAAAGTCGGATGGACGTGGGCTTGCTTGATCGGAATGATGTGGACCGGTAGCGTCGAGGCGGCTGAACCTTCGGATTATCTATCCAACGCGAATCAGCATTCCTTGTTCACCGGGGACATGCCCGCCGGCGTGATCGCGGCGACCAAGCAACGCCTGACTCCACGGCCCTCGCCGCCATACTATCAACCGGTGAAGTTCATCGGGACCAAAGGTATCGAGTTTTCGCTCGCCCAGTATGGCACCTTTCCTGAAGGCCAACCCGACCTGATGGCAGGTTTACTGGTTGGTCAGGTCTATCGTTTCCGAGTCAGCAACCTGCCCAATGCCGCAGGGGCGGAACTGTATCCGACGGTGGAAATGGTGGATCGAACCTATCCGCCACCGGGACTGGCGACCAGTTACCCGATTCCGATCAACTTGGACGAAGACGATATCTACGCGGCGCTGGAAGGTCGATTGGTGACGCGAGTTGTTTTCTTGGAAGATCCTCAAACAGCCGTGCCACTCACTCAAGGGCCTGACGGCCCGATCGCCATCGACGTCCCCGAGTACCAGGACCCTCTGCAGATCGCCGATCTTCGCGGTCGCGTTGTGGCAATCCTGCGAATCGGATCGGTCACGCCACCACAAGCCGAAGTGCTTCAAAATCAATTTTACTTTGGTCACCCGTCTTGGGCACCGATCTTTGAGTCACAGCCATGATGATGTTCGTTCCTGCTCGACGATTCTGGGTCATTATCCGGTGCATCGCTTGGTTACCTCTATTGGCGTTGCCTAGCGGCTGTGCATCAATCGCTGGTCTTGACGCTCGCAAACCGCAGCCTGTCGCCGCCAAAGCAACGACAACGACGCCCGTCGCCACGTTAGCGAACGGTAATGCCGAAATCACACAGGTCGGGTTTCGACAACCCATCGCGGGCGATCGATCGATCGAGAACGGTTGCGGATGCCAGTTCGGCCCCTGTGGCGATGCTAGCTGTGGCAATGCGAATGCCGGATCGACCGCGTGTCAGCCACTCATGATGGCCGCCGTTCCCCAAGCTTGGTACTACGATCCGCAAGAATTCTTGTGCGACGGCGGCGATCATGATCCTCATGCCTCGTTGACCCGCGATGATCGGATCATCGGCTTGCAACCGGAAGACACCGTCACCCATTTCACCACCGAAAGCGGCGATATCGAATTCACCGCGTCGAATCGTGTTTGCCTTTATTCACCTCGTTTCGGAAACGTCCGGCGGATCACCGGCGCGATCTTGAATGATCATGCGATCGCCGCGTCCGGTGTTGCCCGACCGGTTGGACCGAACACGGTTGACTACGATCAACCTGGATTGGTGATGACGGATACGGTAGAAGTCGACAAAGCCGAGTTCACTCGTCGCATCGATTCGATGCGGGATCGTAACCGAGGCGTTCGCATCGAAAACGTCCAACAAATCGAAATGGCCGGCGATGTCCTCGCGGTATTGGCCAATATTCGAAATCTCAGTTTGTTTGAAGTCGATGAGTCACAATTGGCAGCCATCGAGCGGTTCGCACTCGCGGCGAGCGCCTGGACGATTGAAGAGTCCGTGGAAGTGGAAATCCAAGATCTCGCGCCGCCGGTGCTCGTTAGGGATCAAAAGCTCGACGCGCTGGTGGTCTACGAGTTTCCCGACGCGGGTCGTTTGAACCTGATCAAATTGGCTGACAAGCAGCACGCGGCGATCGGTGACGAAGTGACGTTCGCTTTACGACTGCAAAATGTCGGCGATTCGCCGGTCTCGAATGTCGTCGTCACCGACAATCTGACGACAAGACTCGAGTACGTCGCCGACAGTCAAACGGCCAGCATCGACGCGGACTTCGAAGTTCGGCTCAACGACGCGTCGTCGAGCCAACTTGTCTGGAACATCCAAAAAGAAATCGGCGTGGGCGAAAGCATCACGATCGAATTCAAATGCCGTGTCCGCTAGACCTACAACCCGGCGATGTCCCCGGCGAGTAGATCGAGCAAGTCGTCGCTGTCATCATCGTTGTCTTCTACGCTCGACGAAACCGCTGCGGCAAGCACCACGTCGGCAGCCGTCGAAGTGTTCGCTCCGACTACCTTGGCGTCCTCGGCCAGCACTTCGATCGAATCACGCTCGACCGGCTCGGATCGATCTTCGGTTACCGAAGACTGCACCGGAGCAACCGGTTCTCCCGACGGGCGATCGATATCGTTGAGGTAATTGATCACTCGCAACGCATCGACCGCAGTCACCAAACCGTCACCGTTGACGTCGTGGAAATACTGTCGTCCGCTCGTGTTCGCGGCGAATTCGCCCTCAGCTTCTAGACGCGACATTTCATTGATAATGAGCAGCGCGTCGATCGCCGTGACCAAATTGTCCGCATTGACGTCCGCCGGCAACGACGTATTTTGCAACGGCTCGGAACTGGCCGCGCCAGCGGTAATGCGGATCGACTCCGTGTCATAGATGATCTGCGAAACGGGAACGGGGTTATCGTTCTGGTCGAGCAACGTATCCTGGAATGGGAAACGGTCCGCCGGAGAGCCGGATACGGTCGTCACGCCGGGTTGCAACCCACGGAAATAAATCGTGGCCAACCGGGTGCCGTTGCCGCCCAAGTCACCTTGATTGGAACCGAACTCGTCGATCAATCCAGGACGATCGTTGACTCCGACGGCGGGATCGATCAAGAACTGTGGGTCAAACTCGACATCAAAATCAAAGACGTCGGTATTTCCTCCGTTGTCGACGCGAATGGTTTCAAGAAAATTGCGGTTGTAGAGAATGTCCAAGAAACCCGCGAATACGGCATCGGTGAACGGCTGCCCGGTGCCCAGGTCGATCGCGTCGATCCGAAGTCCGAAGCGTTGACCGGCCGGTACCGAAGGAATGTTGCTACCCGGTGCCGGGAGAAGTTCGTTGCCCGCCTCGTCGACGAACGTGAAATCGTATTGCGCGAGCGGATTCTGGTTCGCCTCCACAACGAGACTCACGTTGGCGATGCTGCGGACGACGCCAAACTCGTTGCTATCGATCGTCAATATGTAACTGAACTCGTCGAAGCCGACGAAATTCGAATTGGGTCGATAGTTAACTAAGTCATCACTGGGATCAGGAGTGCCGCGATTGTCGATCGTTACGGTTCCGTTATTGGCCGCCTCACGCAATCCGAATTCGATGATCCGGTCACCCGGTCCGACGAAATCATTGGCAAGAACATCCAGCGTGGCTTGCACATTCGGGGAGATAGCGACACCGTTCGAATCCACTCCGAGCGGGAACGAATCGTCCAAGGCACCGGGGAAATTGTCTCCCGCCGGAACGATCGGAACGGTGGCGAACCCGTAGCGAATTTCCCCAAAACTAAGTACCGAGGTGGCGGTTCCATCGGGCTGAATCAAGACCGTTTCGCTCTGGGCTGCTTCGGTCGGGTCGGTTTGGAACAAGGCAACACCGGTGCCTGTCGCACGCATGGTCAGCGTGAACAGTTCGGTGAAACCGGTGTGCGAAGCCAAATCATTCGTGGCACCAATCGTTGCTAGGTTCGACGCCGATTGAACCGCTCCGACTTCATTAATGATGCCCGGCTTAAGACTATCACCGAGGACAAACGAGGGGGTTTGGAACTTGGGACCAAAGGTGATGTCGAACGGGAACGAGTCGTTCGGATTTGATTCGACCGGAGTCACCAGTTCGGCGGTGTACAACAAGTCGGTGAATGCGGATTGAAGCCCTTGAATCGCCGTCGAATTGGCACGCAGAATATCGTCGACGGAAACTCGAACGCGGAACGTCTCACCAGCCTGCAAGGTTGGTTTCTCAATATCGTTGTTAAGATCCAAAATTTGGATTTTGAATTCAGCCTTGTCGTTTACCAACGCTTGAGGCGTCAAAATGACGGTTCCGATCGCCGATGAGAATTGACCCGACGCATCCTGCATCGTGTAGGTAAACTGCTCCGATCCGGTGAAACCGCTCGCCGGTGTATATCGTAGCCCGCGGTTGCCTGGCGTCAGCGTGAGGAGTCCGTTGCCACTGCCTCGGGTGACCGACACGATCGTCAAGCCGCCTTCCACCGACGCGATATCGTTATCAAGCACGTTGAGCGGAACATTGCTCTCGTTGCTGGGCACTTCATAAATATCGTCGATCGCAATCGGGCTGGCCGTTTGGAAGCTGACGATCAACTCCACGGTTGCCATCGCGATGTTGCCGGCTTGATCTTGCACGGTATAGGTCAGTGAGTCCACGCCGGTGAAGTTGTTCGGTGGCGTGTAACGCAAGAATTGCTGCCCGGGTGCCCCCGGCTGGATCGTGACAATGCCACCCGCCGCCGAATTGGTACGATTGATAATCGTCAACGGGCTACTGGGCAGATTGAAGTCGTTGGCGAGTACATCCAACGGGAATGCGGTCGAGTTTTGAGGCACGTTGAACGAATCGTTGTTGGCAAGGCTTCCACCTTGCAAAATTCGAATCGCGTAATCCTCGACTTCACCGGTATCAGCCGGTCCGCCAACACCGAGTCCCGGAGTGAGGCTGTATCGGAACCTCGCAAAGGTATCGAGCAAACCGTCGTTGGTGCCATCGGCATTGATATTAAAACCGGCGGGCAATGGAACATCGATATTGACCGTTCCCGTCCCCGCAACCAGGTCCGTTCGCACTTGCTCGTTCGGATCCAAGAAATCGCCGTCACCGTTGAAGTCGACCCAGACTTGAAGGTAGCCCGTCGAGCCGGTGGTGTTGTTTAAGGAGACTTCGAAACGGCCGGTACTCGTCAGACTGAGCGGGCGAGTTAAGATCACACCGTCTTCATCGTCGATCTGACCGAGGGCTGTGTTGATTTGATCGTCACCGGTGGCGTCGGCACTGGGGGCACCATCGATTTCGCGGTCGACCGATGCACCGATTCGCAACCCACTGCTAATACCGTGACTCGGGCCATTCGCGGCAACGGTCGTTCGGTAACTATCCGGCGCGTCACCGAAATCTCGCGATGGAAGACCACCGAAGTCATAGTTGCTACCCAGCGGCGCACCGGTGTAAGTGACGACATACTCACCCGACAACGGAATGGTACGTTCGAAACCGGGTTCCTCGACTTCGCGGATCGCGAAAGTCTGGCCGATCGCACCGCTCAACTCTAACTTGTAGGTACCATCGGCACCGGTGATATCGAACGGTTCAAACAAGTCGGGGCGATTGTCGCCGTCCAAGTCAGCGTAAATGTAAGCCCCGGCAACTCCCGGTTCGCCCGGGTCGAACTGACCGTTGTTGTTCAAGTCGGCGAACTTGCGACCGGTCACGTCAGGATTGATTTGGGTGAAGCCGAACGTTGGTCCGCTGACGGTCGATCCAGTGATCGCGATCGTTTGTGACCCCGGTGTTGTCAGTTGGAAATTACCCGGCGACTGAATACCGAGTAGGTAAGTTCCCGGCGTAACGTTGGTCAATAAGTAAATGCCGTCCGCATCGACAACATCAGACGGTTCGTTGAAGTCGCGGGTGCCGTTGTTGTTGAAGTCAACAAATACCGTCGAACCCGCCGCAATCGGATTCGACGCCGCGTTACCGGAATTGCTCAATACGCCGTTGGCTCCCACGCTGACCGTTCGAGTGCTGCTCGTGATCGGTGGCGATTGGGCGACAACGGTATAGGTCGGGTTGCTCGGAGAATTGGGGGCCGCAGCCAATGAATAGGACCCGTTCGCATCGGTCAGTGTGCTCGGTTCCGATGGATCCAAGACGCCGTTACGATTGATATCCAAGAACACGCGGACGCCCGCCAAACCTGGATCCCCGGTGCCATTGCCGTTGGCATTGAGGTCTTCGAAGACACGGCCGGTCAAACCGCCGCCTTGGGTACCGGTGGAGAGCACATGGGCCAGCGATTCGCCGCTGTACAAAGTGCCGAACGTCACCGCACCGCCCGGATCGACAAAGTCCGTGCGGAATCGTGGAATGATATCGTCCATCGTTCCGAGAATTCCGTCGGGGCCGACACCGAGACCGTTCTCATCATTCAGGGCTCCACCACCGTCGATCAGCGACGGAGTGAGGTTACCGCCGTCGGTGTGATACAAACCAAACACGTGCCCTAATTCATGCGTCGTTGTCGCTCCGATCTCCAATCCGACCACATCGAATTCGCTCAACGCGGAACTTCGCGGCACTCCGGCGGCAGCGTCTACTTCGTTATCAACAAACACCAGCACCGTTTCGTCGAGATCAAAGTTGCCGACGTCGATGGTTTGAGCGAGACCCAACAATCCGCCGGCACCCACGATTCCGGGAAACGCGGCCACCGAACCGAACAGTACGCGCGTGTGCGGAACTCCGTTGGCCTGAAGCTCAAACTCGGCATTCGGGTGATCCAGACTATTGAGAATCGTTACGCCATACTCACCCGGCGTTCCAGTCAGGCGATAGGATCCATTGCCGGTATAATTTCCAACGTCATTGAGTTGCGCCGTGACGGTATCAACAATTCGTCGTGCGACGGCGTCATACTGCAATTGGTTGGCGACAACCAATCCCGCTTGGTCTAAGGTTTGTGCGATCGGTGGAATACGAAAGCGTCCGCCGGAAAATACCCCGGGGTTAGCTAAACCCAAATTGAAATCGTCCTGCGTCAGGGTCGCCCCATCAAAATCCAAGAAGACTACTTGAGCTTGCCCGATCGGCAAACTTTCGGTGACCGGGCGGTACGTTCGAAGTCCGAGCGTGTAGTTCGAAAGAATGTTTTCAGTGGAAACCCCGATCGTGTAACGTCCAGTGAACGGAGCGACCTGGGCGAGTAGCACGTTGCCCTGAGTTTGTAATGGCGAATTAATCGGGTAGAAGTTCGGCACAACGACATTCGGCAGCGGCCCGTCCTGACCCAACCACAGGGCACCGTCGGGTGTGTAAACGTCAAACGTACTAATCGCGCCGAGACCGGCGATGTCCAGGATATCACCGGCCTGCAGATCGAAGCTGTAAAAATCTTGGTCGGTGGTGAACCCGCCAAAAGGACCAATTTGGAAACTCAGCGTGCCCGTCACATCGATCGTATTCCGCTGGCCCGGCAGGTTGCCCAACTGAATGAATTCGGCGTTGAATCGCGAATCATTCTCGTTCGTTTCGTTGGCCGATTCTTGCTCGCGATACTGGAACGCCGTCACCGAGCCGACATTGCGAGGACCGTCGAACTCATCGATATTGCCGATCGGACCGATCGGATTGGCGGCGAGCAATTGACGGCGTTCCAAACCTTCCATCGTCAACCGGCGGTTGCGATTCGGCTTGGAATTCCGCGACTTGCGACGCGAGCGTTTGGGTTGGGAATCCGACGACGAGGTGGAGGACTGACGAGGAATCATCGAGGGTCTCTGGCGAGGGGGCCTGATTGGGGCGGGGATGCCGAGGGCAAGGCCCTGAAAAGGAAAAGCGGTCGCAGAATCGAACCAATTCTCGGATCGTAATTCAATTCTTCAGACGCGAGTCTAGTTAGGGAGAGGCAACTGTCAACGAAATGCCATCATTCCGATGCCCTTGCAGCCGTTAAAGTTCCCCCAAGAGCATTTCGAACCAGTGTAATCCGCAAAACCGGAGGTATCGAAGCACACCTACTTTTCCATTTCTGTCGCGAATCATTCGTCGTTGTTCTCGGGAAGCCCTTCGAGATGACTGACATTCTTCACCGGTGCAAAAATCGCGATGATCTCTGCGATCAAGGCCTCGTCGATCGGTTGTTCCAGCCATGCGGCCCACTTGCGGATGTTTTCCGGGTTGGCGCTGCCGGCGATCGTGGTCGCCATGCCAGGGTTGGAACACGAGAACTGCAGGGCCGCGTGGGCGATATCGACGCCGTGGTCGCGGCAAAACTCAGCCGCCTTGCGAGCGGCGTCTTTGACTTCTTGGGAATCCTTGTGCCAATCCGGCAGCGGAGCATCGGTCAGCAACCGGGCCGCAAACGGTCCCGCGTTCATGATTCCGACGCCTTGGGGCTTCAGCAGCGGCACGATCTCGTCGGCCAATCGGGTGTTTTGAAGCGTGTACTGGTTGTACGAAAGGATGCAATCTAAGTCCGCCTTCGCGGCCACTTCGCGGAAGATCTTCATCGGGTATCCGCTGATGCCGACGTAGCGAACTTTGCCTTGCTGCTGTGCCTTTCGCAGCGCCGGCAGGGTTTCCTCGATGATCTGATTCAACGGCACGAATTCGATGTCGTGACAGAGCATGATGTCCAGATGGTCCGTGCGCAAGCGATGCAAGCTCACGTCCACACTTTCGGCGACCCGCTTGGCCGAGAAATCAAAATGCTGCGGCGCGTACCGCCCGAGCTTGCTGCACAGGATGTAATCTTCCCGAGGTACGTTTTGCAATTCGATCCCCAAGAGCACCTCCGACATGCCGCGGCCGTAATAAGCCGACGTGTCGATCAGGTTCATGCCTAATTCCAAGGCCGCCCGAACGCTGGCGAAGACCTCGTCCAAACCGACGGCACGAAATTCGGCACCGAGCGACGAGGCACCGAAACCGATGACGGGAAGTTGTAAATCCGTGTTTCCGAGTTGGCGGGTTTGCATGGAGAGAACGTTGAGAAGTAGAGGGGATAGCAATTCTTAACAAAGAGTTACAGCTTATCGTCGTGAATTTGCCAAGCCAATCCCGGGGGGCGATTGAGTTATCACGTGAGTTATCAGGCATCGAGTCCAGAGAAGTGGCAGCGACTTTCAGTCGCCAGTCCCGAAGCATCCGTTGCAAGCCGCCGCGGCATCGCTCTGGGTCACGAAAGCGTCGCGCCCCGGTAGGTCATGCGCTGTCGTTTGAGCGTGTGGGCTTGGCACAATGCCGCGATATCGTCGCGATGACCGACGACGATCACGCGGTCTCCCGCCGACAGTTTTCGGTCGCCCGAAGGGTTCATGTCGATGTTCCCGCCGGCGCCGCGAACCGCGACGATTAAAAAGCCCCGATTGCCTCGAACTTCGATTTCGCCGAGCGTGCGGTTGGCCAAATGCGAGGTCGCGCCGATTTGCAATTCCTCCATTTGCAACCCGATCGTGGACAGTTCGTCCCGCAAGTCGCGGGTCGAACCGTTGCTCGCCAAAAGGCTGGCGGCGGTCGGTTGGGCAATCAATTGCGTCGTTCGTTTGGCACTGATCGCGGCCGCCATCACGACATGATCGGCCCCACATCGTCGCAAGCGTTTTTCGACGTGCAGCGATTCCCCGCGCGAAATGATCTCGACACTCTTATTTAGATCGCGAACGGTAACGCAGACGAACGCGTTGAGTGCATCGTCGGGCAACATCGTGGCGATCGAACGGGCGTGCTCGATGCCGGCCTTTTTGAGCGATTCCTCTTCGGTGGCGCTGCCCACCATGGCCAAGTACCCCGCCGCCTGCGCCTGGGCGACTCGCGATTCGCTCTCGTCGAGGATTAGGAACGGATGCTCGAGCTGTTTAAGCTCTTCGGCGACAATCATCCCCATCCGGCCGTAGCCGCACAGGATCGTGTGGTTGCGAAGACTGGCGATACCTTGACTCATCTTTCGGCTCCTAAACGCGGATTGCAACTCGCCGTCAATCAGAACTTGAATGAAACCGCCCACGGCGTAGACCGCCGCCCCGTACCCGAACACGATGACCAGGATCGTCAGGGTCCGCAAAGAAGGCGTTTGAACGGGCTGGACCTCGCCATAACCCACGCCAAAGATCGTGATCACGACCATGTAAACGGCGTCGCCCGCAGACCAGCCCTCGCGGACATATCCCAAGAAAGCGAGCAGACATACGAGTAAAAACACTCCCAAGCCGACGAATACTCGACGAAAGGGGGTGGGGTTCATAGATTGAACTCGTAGTAGTGACGACGGCGCCTCGGGGGTGACTATAGCCCGACCGGCCCGTCCCCGACAAGCTACCACGTCGCCGGCCTTTCAATGCGGCGACGCCGCAACCTACAAGCCCGACGCGCAACGATCTGTTGATTGAATCGTTTAACGGCAAGCCGCAGGCGAAAGAGCTTGAAAACGCGGGCGCCTGCGGCTTGCCGTTAAACGAAAACGCCCAATTCACTCGCTCGCGCGTCGGGCTTGTCTCAATCGCGTTTAAATCGCACGCTACGCGACCGCCCCTTCGTTGACACCCTTTACCCCAGCGATAGAATCCTCTGCCCGAGCTTGGCGAAGAGCCCGAGCTTTGCCGTGGGGCTGAACCGATCTCTCTGAACCGATCGTTCGGGGAACCGTAATACGACAACCACGCTATCGAGATCCCCATGAAATGTCAGTATTGCGATAAACCGGCTACCTTCCACATCACCGAGTTGACCCAACCGGGCGGCCCGCAGATCCTGCATTTGTGCGAACAACACGCCCGCACGGTCTTGCAAAAAGACGAACCCAGCCCGATCAAAACGATCACGGGCGCTCTGGCGAAACAATTGCAGCTCGGCCAAACCAAGGAAGAACTCAAAAAGCTCGACCAAAAAGAGTGTCCCGCCTGCGGCATTACGTTTTTCGAGTTCCGCAACTCCGGACGGCTCGGTTGCCCGATGGATTACATCCATTTCGAATCGGACCTCACCCCGTTGCTCGTCAATATCCACGATTCGTTGGAACACACCGGCAAACGCCCCAGCCGCGCCGAGGCGAACGTCGATACCCAAGCCGAATTGATCAGTTTGCGAAAAGAAATGGAGGCGGCCGTGGCCCGCGAGGACTACGAAGAAGCCTCCCGCATTCGCGACCAAATCAACGAGATCCAAGGAGATCCCAAGCACCCAGGTGCCTCATCATGAAGGAAGCCAAAGACTTATCGGCTTTGGTCCAAAACAGCGGAGAATGGCTCAAAGGCACCGGACCCGAATCAGATATCGTCATCAGCAGCCGGATCCGCTTGGCCCGCAACGTGGCGGGCTTCCCCTTTATCCGTAAATGCAGCGATGACGATCGAAAGAAGATCGAACGCCAAGTCCGCACACGGCTCGAAGCCCTGTCCGGATGGGAGGACATCCAGTACGTCGACGTCGCCGCGCTATCGGAAATCGATCGCCAGTTTCTCGTCGAACGGCAACTGATCAGCCGCGAGATCGCCGAATCCGAAGGCAGCCGAGCCGTCGCCATCGACCCGTGCGAACAGTTTTCCGTGATGGTCAACGAAGAGGACCACTTGCGAATCCAAGTCATGCATTCAGGCTTGGACCTGCTCAGCGCGTGGGACCAAATCGACGCCCTCGACAACGCCATCGAGCGGGAAGTGCTCTATGCGTTTCATCCGCAGTACGGTTACCTGACGGCCTGCCCGACGAACGTCGGAACCGGACTACGGGTCAGTGTGATGTTGCACCTGCCCGGCTTGGTGATCACCCAACAGATCGAAAAGGTCTTCCGCAGCATGCAGCGGATCAACGTCACCGTCCGCGGACTCTACGGCGAAGGCTCTCAGTACACCGGCGACTTTTACCAGGTCAGTAACCAGGTCACGCTCGGGCACACCGAACACGAACTGCTCGAAATGGTCGGCAACGAAGTCGTGCCGCGGATCATCGATTACGAACGCAAGGCGCGAGACTTCTTGATCGAAAAAGGCGAACAGGATCTCCATGATGACGTTAGCCGCGCGCTCGGTATCCTCAGCACCGCCCGCAAGATCAGCAGCGAAGAAACGATGCACTACCTTTCCAAGGTCCGCATGGGCGTGAACTTGGGCCTGATCGACGACGTCGAAGTCGCGACGATCAACAAACTGTTCATTCATACCCAACCGGCCCACCTGCAAAAACTGCACGGCCGAGTGTTGACGACGAGTGACCGGCACATCGAGCGGGCGAACTACCTGCAACGTCATCTCCGCGACGCGGGAGCCGCGCCCGAAGAATTGAACTGAAACAATCGATAACGCCACCATTCCCAAACCCACTACCAAGAAAACAACACTCGTTTTGCAACGCGAAATCACGGTCAAGGGCGCTCGAGAACACAACCTTCGGGACATCGATCTTTCACTGCCTCGCGGGCAATTGATCTGTTTTTCGGGGGTCTCGGGAAGCGGCAAGTCGTCTCTCGCCTTTGACACGCTCTACGCCGAAGGCCAACGCCGGTACGTCGAAAGCCTGTCCAATTCGGCCCGCCAGTTCATGGGCCAAATGCCCAAACCCGATGTCGATCTGGTCACCGGATTGAGCCCGTCGATCTCGATCAGTCAAAAGTCCACCGGGAACAACCCCCGCAGCACCGTGGGCACGATCACCGAGATCTACGACTTCTTGCGAGTCCTGTTCGCCCGCGTCGGTACCGGCTACTGCCCGAACTGCGACATCCCGATCCAAGCCCAAACCGGCGACGCGATCGTTAGCCGCGTGCTCGCATGCGTCGAACAATACGACCCGTCGACGTTCAACGAAGATGGCGATCTTGAAGAAGACCGTGGCGGCCGGTCCGTGTCCGACGAGGTGGCTTCGTTGTGGGTGCTCGCGCCCTTGGTGCGTGGCCAAAAAGGCGAGTTCAAGGACCTGTTCGAGGACCTCCGCAAACAAGGCTTCAACCGGGCCCGTGTCGACGGCGACACGATCCGGTTGTCCGATCCACCGCCGCTGGACCGTACCCGCCGGCACGATGTGGAAGTCGTCATTGATCGTTTGATCGTGCCTCGCAAACTCGACGCGTCGCTCGATCGAGCCCGGATCAACGAAGCGGTCGAGTTGGCACTCAGGCTTGGCGATTCAACCTTAATCGCCACCGTCAATGATGCCGACGCGGAGGACATCCCGGCACCCAAGCACGACCGACTGTTCTCGTCGCGTTACGCTTGCGGCCAGTGCGGAACGAGCTTTCGCGTCCCCACGCCGCAGTTGTTCAGTTTCAACAGCCCCCAAGGTATGTGCCATTCGTGCGACGGCATCGGCCGTTTGTACACGTTCGTGCCGGAACTGTTGATTCCCGATCCCTCTTTGTCGGTTCGCAAGGGTGCCGTCTCGCTTTTGGGCAAGTGGGCGGATATCGGTCGCTATCGTCGACATATCTATCGCGGCGTGGCCGATGCGATCGACGAAGTCTTGGAACTCAAGCCCGGCACGATGCTCGAAACCGCTTGGGAAAAACTGCCCGAGCAAGGACGTCACGTTTGGTTGTGGGGCGCCGACGATTCGATGACCTTCACCTGGCGTGGGGGGCGAAAAGCCAAAAAATACATCGGCAGTTTTGAGGGATTGATTCCCGAACTGCTCGACCGTTATCGAACCAGTCGCAACAAGATGCAATTGCGACAATTCGAAAAATACATGTCCACGATGGATTGCCCCGACTGTCACGGTCGTCGTCTCAATCCACAAGCCTCGGCCGTGCGGATCACGACCACGTCGCCCACGTTCGCCGATCAACCCGCGCGAACGTTACCGCAACTTTGCGATCTGGCGATCGAGGAGTTGGCGGAATTTTTTGCCGATGTGGACTTATCACCCACCGACGCGCGGATCGCCACGGAAGTCTTGAAAGAGGTCCGCGGCCGGATCGGTTTCTTGCTAGGCGTGGGACTGGATTACCTGACGCTCGGACGCACCGCGCCGACATTGTCCGGTGGCGAATCACAACGCATTCGCTTGGCCGGTCAAATCGGCTCGGGCTTATCCGGGGTGCTGTACATTCTCGACGAACCGTCGATCGGATTGCACCCGCGCGACAACGATCGACTGATCGCGACGTTGACGCGACTTCGAGACGCCGGAAACACGTTGATCGTCGTCGAACACGACGAAGACACGATGCGTGCGTCGGACATGATCGTCGACTTCGGTCCCGGTCCCGGCGTTCGCGGGGGTCATGTCGTCGCCTCGGGGACGATCGACGCGATCACCGGTTGCCCCGAAAGCGTCACGGGCGCGTTCTTGTCTGGACGCCGCGCGATCACGCCATCGGAAAAACTTCGTGACATCGATCCGGCGAAACAACTGCATATCCGCGGCGCTCGGTTTCACAACCTCAAGAACGTCGACGCGTCGATCCCTTTGGGCGTGGTCGTGTGCGTCACCGGCGTTTCGGGCAGCGGCAAGAGTTCCCTGATCGGCGGTATTTTGGAACCCGCTCTCCGCCGCGACCTCAACGGCGCCGAATCCGAACCAGGGGACCACGACGCGATCGAAGGCGTCGAACACCTCGACAAGACCATCGCGATCGATCAATCGCCGATCGGACGGACGCCACGCAGCAACCCGGCGACCTACGTGAAGGTGTTCGACGAAATTCGCAATTTGTTCGCCAAGTTGCCTGACGCGAAAACACGCGGCTACACCGTCGGCCGGTTCAGTTTCAACGTCGACGGTGGTCGTTGCTCGGCCTGCGACGGCAACGGCGCGACCAAGCTGGAGATGGATTTCCTGGCCGACATTTGGGTGCAGTGCCCGGTATGCCAAGGCCAACGATACAACCGCGAAACGTTGGCGGTGAAGTTCAAAGGCAAGTCGATCGCCGACGTGCTCGACATGGACATCAGCGAAGCGTTGCAACTATTCGAAAACATCCCCAAGATCGCCGAGAAACTGCAAACTCTCGTCGACGTCGGGTTGGAATACCTCAAACTCGGCCAACCTTCCCCGACCCTTTCCGGCGGTGAGGCCCAACGGATCAAACTGTCTCGGGAACTCTCGCGGCGGGACACCGGTTCGACACTGTACGTGCTCGACGAACCCACCACAGGCTTGCATTTTGCTGACATCGAATTGTTGCTCGGGGTGATCAATCGTTTGGCCGATCGCGGCAATTCGATCGTAATCGTCGAACACAATCTCGACGTCATCAAAACCGCCGACTGGGTCATCGACTTGGGCGTCGAAGGCGGTGCCGGCGGTGGCGAGATCATCGCTCAAGGACGGCCGTCGGAAGTTGCAAAAGTTACCAACAGTTACACCGGAGAGGCTTTGGCGGGGACTCTCGGTATCAAGCGTCGCAAGACGAAAGCCGCCGCCAAAGCGATCCGCGAAGTCATCACCGCACCGCCGCAAGCCCGCACCCACGTGGTCGTCGAAGGAGCCGAAGAACACAACCTGCGGCACGTCAGTGTGTCGATTCCGAGGGACGCGATGACCGTCTTTTGCGGGCCGTCGGGCAGCGGCAAGAGTTCGATGGCGATGGACACGATCTACGCCGAAGGACAACGTCGGTACGTCGAGTCGTTGTCCAGTTACGCGCGGCAGTTCATCGGCCAGGTGCAAAAGCCCAAAGCCGAGCGAATCGAAGGTTTGTCGCCCGCGGTCGCGTTGGAACAAAAGAACCTCGGACATTCGCCACGCAGTACCGTGGGCACGGTGACGGAAGTTTACGATTACTTCCGAATCCTGTTCGCGAAATTGGGCACGATGTACTGTCCCGATTGCGAGATCCCGATCGGCACCCAAACGCCCGATCAAATCATCGACAAAATTTTGGAACTGCCCACCGGTACCAAGGCGTTGGTGTTGGCACCGATCGAAGTCCAAGCCGGTGAAGCGTCCAAGGACACTTGGGCGACGCTGCGTTCGAGCGGTTACGCCCGCGTTCGCATCGACGGATCCACGGTGCCGCTCGACGAAGCGAAACCGCTCGATCCACGTCGCAAACAGGATGTCGAAGTCGTCGTCGACCGAATCGTCGTCAGCGACGATGAGAAATCACGCATCAGCGATAGCGTCGAGCAAGCACTCTCGTTGGGTGTCGGAGTGATCCGGATCGCGTTGGCCGACTCGCAAATCGACGAATCCGAGTGGCAAACCGTCCAACACAGCCAACACCTCGTTTGCACGTGTTGCGGTCGCTCGTTCAACCCCGTCACGCCGCATCACTTCTCGTTCAATTCGGCGGTCGGGTGGTGCTCGGGATGCGACGGATTGGGCACGCAAACGGGAACCAACCCAGCCGCGCTGATGGGCACGCCGCAACAATCACTCCTCGAAGGTGCGAGCTTGTTGTGGCCGGCGGTCGATCACGCGGTCAGCCGCTGGATGATGCGGGCGCTCTCACGCACGACCGGCATCCCGATCGACGCACCGACCGAGTTGCTGACGCTGTCGCAAAAACGGATCCTGTTCCACGGATTGGGGCCGCGTTGGATCGAAGTCCGACGCGCCGACACCGTCGAACCCAAGGCCGTTACCGAGTCGGGGCAAACCGATCATCCGGCGATGCGACCGGCCGAAAAAGGCCACCCGAATGACATCCTGTTCCGGTATCAGTTCAAAGGATTCTATCCGGCACTCGAGGAAGCCGCCAAGTTGACGCCGGGCTTGCGGGCGAAGTTGGAAAGTTTCGTCGCCGAGATCGACTGTTCGGTTTGCAACGGGTCACGCTTGCGTGAAGAATCGGCGGCGGTCCGCTTTCGCGGGCACACGATCGGTGACTTGGTCCACATGCCGTTGGATCGCTTGGCCGTCGAAGTCGAATCGTGGGATTTGGACCGACGTGAACAAAAGATCGCAGGCGAACTCGTCCGCGAGGTTCAGTCGCGGGTCAGTTTCCTCCGCGACGTCGGCTTGGATTACCTGACACTGCACCGGGGAGCGGCGACGTTGTCGGGCGGCGAAGCCCAGCGGATTCGTTTGGCCTCTCAATTGGGCAGCGGCTTGTGCGGCGTGTTGTATGTGCTCGATGAACCGACGATCGGCTTGCACCCGCGCGATAACAAGCGATTGCTGTCGGCGTTGCATCGTTTGAGAGACCAGGGCAACACGTTGTTGGTCGTCGAGCATGATTACGACGTCATAGCCGGCAGCGATTACTTGTGCGACTTCGGTCCCCAAGCCGGACGGCACGGTGGTAACGTCGTTGCCGAAGGCCCGCCGATGGATATCCGCCCGGCGACCGAGTCGGTGACCCGTCCGTATCTCAATCGCGAAAAACAAATCCCACTTCCGGCAACGCGACGTCCCGTGTTCGCTCCCTCGGGCAAACCGATGGTGGAGTTCTTGCAGGTCCGCGGGGCACGCGAACACAACCTTCGCAATGTCGACGTGAACATCCCGCTGGGTGTTTTGACCGCGGTGACCGGGCCGAGCGGCAGCGGCAAGAGTTCGCTGGTCAATAACATCATCTATCCGGTGCTCGCCCGTCGCCTGCATCGCGCGAAGGTCAAACCGGGCCGCCACGATGCCGTCGATGGCTTGCGTTACATTCATAAGGTCATTCGCGTCGACCAATCGCCGCTGGGCAATTCGCCGAGCAGCAACCCGGCGACATACACGGGCGTCTTTGATTTGATTCGCACCGAGTTCGCCGATTTGCCCGAGGCCCGCGAGCGACGCTTCACCCCGCGAACGTTCAGTTTCAACGTCTCGGGCGGTCGCTGCGAAACGTGTGAAGGCAGCGGTCAACGCAAGATCGAAATGCACTTCCTGCCCGACGTGTGGATCCCGTGCGAAGAATGCAACGCCCGCCGATACAATGAAGACGTCTTGGAAGTCAAGCTGCACGGTCGTTCGATCGCGGACGTCTTGGAGATGCCGTGCGGTGAAGCGGTCGAGGTGTTCGCCGACCGACCGCGAATCGCGCGGGTCGTGCAAACGCTTTGTGACGTCGGCTTGGACTACGTCACGCTCGGCCAATCCGCCCCGACCCTGTCCGGCGGCGAAGCCCAACGCGTCAAGCTCGCGGCGGAGTTGGCCCGTCCCGCTTCCGGGCACACGTTGTACTTGCTCGACGAGCCGACGACCGGATTGCACTTCAGCGACATCGAGAAGCTCCTCGTCGTGATGCAGCGACTCGTCGAGATCGGCAACTCCGTCGTCGTGATCGAGCACAACCTCGACGTGATCAAGTGCGCCGATTGGGTAATCGACATGGGTCCCGGCGCGGGCGTCCATGGCGGCCTCGTCGTCTACGAAGGCACGCCGGAAGGACTCGCGGCCACCGCCCGCGACGACAACGCTTCGGTGACCGCGCCGTTCTTGGCCGACACTTTGGCGATTGCGAATTCCGATCGTGCCGATGCATTGCCCCCGCCCTCGGTTGCGGTCTCTGACGAACGATCGACCGTCTCGACTCGTTCAACCGGGCCGATCGGCAACGGTGCCGTTGCCGAACCAATGTCGTCCCGTCTCGGTGCCGCCCAAGAGGAGCCATCCAACACGGATGCCGGCACATCGAATGCCGGCGAAACGGAAGTCATTTTGCAGCCTTGGCGGGCATTAGGTCGCCGCTGGCACACCCTTCCCAAGGGGTTTCCGAGTGGCTCGCAGCCTCAGTGGCCGCTCGAACTGGTCGACCAAACGCTCAATTTGTTGTCCAAGGTCGCCGGCGAACACGCGTTGGACTACCCCGCCCCTGATCGGGTGTCGGTCAAACTGGAGTCCGGGAATCCAGGCGAATCGTTGCCGATGTGGGCGGAATTGGAAACGAAACAACCTGAATGCGTCCGCTTAAAACTCAGCGGCCCCAAGGCAGCGATCGATTTGGAACAGCTTTTGTCGCTGGATTTTTTGCAGGACCAACCCGATGCGGGAACCGTCGATCTGAGCAACGCCGAACGTGTGACCATCACGTTCAATTTGAAAAAACTTGGTGATGCCGAAAGCGTTCACTTGAAAACGTTCCTGCAAACGCATTTGGATCGCACACGGTGCCTGACGTGATCAGACCCCTTTTCGGATAGGCTCTAAGCTCGCTCGGTCGATAGTCGTGTTGACGTAAGGGCTCGTTTCGGTCACAACGCCACGGAAGCAGAAATTCACCCACATCCAAATCCCCCCAACTTAACGATCCGCATCGTCCATGGCTAAATCGACCAGCAAGAGTTTGGTGATCGTCGAATCACCCGCCAAAGCCCGCACGATTTCGAAGTTTTTGGGCAGCGGTTACCAGGTCGAAGCCAGCGTCGGACACGTCCGGGATCTCCCCGGAGGGGCCAAGGACATCCCCGAAAAGTACAAGAAAGAGTCCTGGGCGTACCTCGGTGTTGATGTCGACAATGATTTCGAACCGGTCTACATCGTCCCTCCGGACAAGAAAAAACAGGTCACCAAACTGAAAGAAGCCCTCAAGGGGGCCGACAGTCTGTATCTCGCGACGGACGAAGACCGCGAGGGGGAAGCGATCTCGTGGCACCTGCACGAGCTACTCAAACCGAAAGTACCGGTCCATCGTTTGGTGTTTCACGAAATCACCAAAGAGGCGATCCAAAAGGCGATCGAGTCCCCCCGCCAAATCGACAACGGGTTGGTCCGGGCCCAGGAAACCCGCCGGATTCTCGACCGTCTTTATGGCTACGACGTCTCCCAATTGCTGTGGCGAAAAGTCGGTCCGGGGCTGTCGGCCGGACGGGTGCAGAGCGTTGCGGTTCGATTGATCGTCCAGCGAGAACGTGAACGGATCGCGTTCCATGATGCGACCTATTGGGACCTCGAAGCCATCTTCTCGACCGACAATGGTGACTCCCTCCCGGCGACCTTGAGTCACGTCGAGGGCCGCAAGATTCCGTCTGGCAAGGACTTTGATCCCGATACGGGAAAACTGATCAACGCCGAACTGCTTCAGATGGACGAAGCCGCGGCAGGCAAACTGGCCGAACGACTCAAGAACGAATCGTTCAAGGTCACCAAAGTCGAAGTCAAACCTTTCGTCGAACGGCCGCGTGCCCCGTTCACGACGAGTACGTTGCAACAGGAAGCCAACCGGAAACTCGGCTTCACCGCCCGCCGATGCATGCAGGCCGCTCAAAAGCTTTACGAGAACGGCTACATCACCTACATGCGGACCGACTCGACGACGCTGTCCAACGAAGCGGTCAACGCGGCCCGCAATTTGGTGCGATCCGAGTACGGCGAGAAGTTCCTGCACGGCACGGTCCGCGAGTACAAGGGCAAGGTCAAGAACGCCCAAGAAGCTCACGAAGCGATCCGCCCGGCCGGCACGCCGTTTCGCGTCCCCGCCGCGGTCCAGAACGAACTCGACCGAGATCAATTCCGTTTGTTCGAATTGATTTGGAAACGAACGATCGCCTGCCAAATGGCCGACGCTCAAAAGCAACGCATCAGCGTGACCGTTGAAGGCGGCGATTGCGTCTTCACCGCATCGGGAACGAGCATCCTGTTCGAAGGCTTCCTGCGAGCCTACGTCGAAGGCAGCGATGATCCCGAAGCGGAACTCGCCGACAAAGAACGATTGCTGCCGAGCGTCAGCGAGAATGATCCGCTCAAACCGCAAACGATCGATCCGAAAAGTCACACGACCCAGCCGCCGGCACGGTACAGCGAAGCCTCGCTGACACGAACGCTCGAGGAAAAAGGTATCGGTCGTCCGTCGACTTACGCGTCGATCATCGACACGATCCAAAAGCGAGATTACGTCTACAAAAAGGGCAACGCGTTGGTCCCGAGTTGGACGGCGTTCAGCGTGATCCGTTTGATGGAAACCCATTTCGAAGCGCTCGTCGATTACGACTTCACCGCGCAAATGGAAGACTTCCTCGACACGATCAGCCGCGAGGAAGCCGAAGCGTTGGAATACCTCAAAGGCTTCTACTTCGGCGACGACGAATCGGTCACGCAACCCGAAGGTCACAAGGCCTCGATCGGATTGAAGAAGCGGCTCGAAAGCAAGATCGAAGAAATCGACCCGCGAGTGACCGCCAAGTTTTCGCTCGGAACTCCCACCGAAGGCGAGAATCGCGAAGAGGTCTTTGTCCGCGTCGGCAAGTACGGGCCGTTCTTGGAACAAGGCGAACGCAAGGCTCCCATTCTCGACGGAATGGCACCCGATGAGATGAATTTGCAAAAAGCGATGGAGCTCTTTGAGTCCGCCTCACGCGAAGACGAACCTCTGGGGATTCACCCCGAATCCGGTAAACCGGTTTATATCAAAGCCGGGCGGTTCGGACCCTACATCCAGTTGGGCGAGAAGGACGACGACGAAAAACGCAATCAATCGATCCCCAAAGCGATCAACGCCGAAGACGTCAATTTTGAAGTCGCGTGCCAGTTGCTGACTTTGCCGCGGAACCTCGGCAACAACCCTGAGAACAACGAGCCGATCATGGCTCACGACGGCCGCTACGGACCGTACGTCAAATGCGAGAAAGAAACCCGTTCATTGCCCGCCGGGATGTCGCCACTGGAGGTGACGTTCGACGAAGCGATCAATCTGCTCAAGCAACCCAAGACCCGAGGCCGCGCCGCGCCGAAAGAACCGATCAAAGTCTTTGAAAACAAGAGCCCGGTCACCGATCAAGAGATCAAGATCCTCGAAGGTCGTTTCGGACCCTACGCAACCGACGGCGAAACCAACGCATCGGTCCCACGGGGAACCGACGCGAAGGACCTGACGTTCGAGGCCGCACTGGACCTGTTGGCCGAACGAGCCGCCCGGGCACCATCGAAGAAGAAAAAGAAAGCCACCAAGAAGAAGGCAACCAAGAAAAAAGCCGTCAAAAAGAAAGCCGCCAAGAAGAAGGCGGCCAAGAAAGCGACCAAGAAGAAAGGCATCATCAAGAAATCGTCGTGAACGCCGCCGCTAGTTTTTCCCAAGACGAGATCCGGCTCGCCCATGAACTGAAAGCGGCCGGATTGCCCTGGCATCCCCGACCCGGACATTACGTGTGGGACGGCGAACCATTGATCCAGCATGATTCACCGTTCCATGATCGCGTGTTCTTCATCTTGGATTTGAAACATTTCCTGCGTCGCAGCGAGACGATCGAGCGGCTCGTCGAATCGATGGTGTGGTTGCCGACGTGGGAACAATGCCGCGTCGAACTGGCCGATCGTTCGGTTCCCAGCAATGAGGTTGTTGCGCACCTGCAAGCAACCGATGCGTTTGCCAATCAGAACGAGCGGTTGGAGCTTTACGTTTTGTTGTTGAGGACGTTGGCATGACGCGGCTATTCGCGGGCACCCCGTTCGACATCCCGCCCACGTGCGATACTTGCGGCAAGGTGGAACCGGATTGCATCTGCACGCCCGAGCAAAAAGCCGCCGCCGAGCGAACGCGACAAGCACAAGCCCGATTACGGGAAGTCGAGGCGGCCCGATTGCCGCCCGAGAAGCAAACCGCACGTCTTCGCGTCGAAACTCGCAAAGGCAAACGAACCGTCACCGTGATCGACGGCTTGACCGCCCATGCGAACGATCTGCCCACGCTGCTATCGAAACTGCAAGCCGCCTGCGGCACCGGTGGCACCGTCCGCGAGGAAGAAGACCGCCTCGAATTACAAGGCGATCATCGCCAATCCGCCGGCGAGCACTTGACCCGATTGGGATACCGAGTTAAGAACGGCTGATCGAGTATCGCAGGGCAAAACGCCGCTGCGAAAGCAAATCGCCGCTCTCGAAAGCGTCTTCGGCTTGCGGTCAAACTAAGAACCTATCCGAAAAGGGGTCTGACCCTTTGGAGGCGAGTCGTTATTCATTCGTTTGAGGGTATCGCCGGAGAGGGTCAGCCCCCTTTTCGGATAGGTTCTAAGTATCGATTGCTTCCCTGCTTATACAGGTGTCTTTCCCCCGGTGCACCCGAACACTTCCGCCGTGACGTAGCTCGCCTCAGGACTGGCTAGCCAAACGTAAAGTGGTGCGAGTTCGGCAGGCTGCGCGGGACGACCCAACAACGTATTCTTTCCAAACTGTTCCACCTTATCCGGTAGCATTGAACCAGGAATGAGCGGTGTCCAGACGGGGCCGGGTGCGACCGCATTGGCCCGGATCCCATGCTCCATCGCCAGCTTCGCGAGCGCCTTCGTCATGCCGATCAGTGCCGACTTGGTCATCGAATAAGGCAACAGATACGGCGAGGGGTTGTAGCCTTGAATCGAGACCGTGTTGATGATGCTTCCGCCGGCTGGTAGCTGACTCATCGCAGCCCGGCATAACCAAAACGGGGCGTAGACGTTGGTCTGGAAGATGCGATCAAAGGTTTCGGATGAGAAATCCTCGATTTCTTGCGAGGTCGTTTGGTAGGCTGCATTGTTGACCAATAGATCGATCCCTCCGAGTTCACTGACGGTTTGATCGATCAAACGGTTGCAGAACGTTTCTTCGCGAAGGTCGCCTTCGAATAACACGCAATGCGATCCGGCGGCTTTGACGAACTCGGCGGTGGTTTCCGCATCTTCGGTCTCCGAGAGATAGTTGATCGCGACGTTCGCACCCTCTCTCGCGTAGGCGATCGCGATCGCTCGACCGATGCCACTGTCACCCCCGGTCACCAACGCGTTCAAACCTTTCAGTTTTCCGGATCCCCGATAGGTCTGTTCGCCGTGGTCCGGCTTAGGAGTCATGTTCGTCGTACTACCAGGCATGTCGAATAAACCCTGCTGGTCAAACGGCGGCTTCGGGTAGGCTTCACGAGGATCACGCAATTGGACGTTCGAGAACGATTGATTGGCGTCGGGTGAGAATTGCGTTTGAGTCGACATGGGAGAGGTTCAGATTGGCGTTAGAGAGTTGGTTGTTCCCGCCGGAGAAACGTGGCGTAAGTCTCTGAGCGGAGCATCTTGTATGCCAGTGAGTTGAGATGGAACTCCAACAGCTAAGCTCGGACCGCCTTTCACTCGACCGGTCCCAATGGTATGCCGGCTCGAACGGCGGTTCGTCGACACGATTCGTTGGAACGGTCTTTGCGGCTTCGTTCGCGATCAGAGGATCGGCGATCGCCGAGGGTGTGATCGCCCGCGCCTCCATTTCAAATGTTTTCGCACCCTTAGCATGGAGTCAGAAATGAGCACCATTCCCGAACAGAATCACCTCACCGGCCTATCAAGCGATGAACGAAAAGCAAAAGGCGCTATTCGTTGGCAACTGGGCGCCGACATTCCTGTTGTTGGGTATTTACAACAAGATGGTCAAGTTACATGGTTCGGACTGAGTCCGTTACCTCTCGCGAAACAGCTCGCTGATCGATTGGTCGTGGTGGATCCGTTTGATCGCCTCGGCCAACAGCGGGGCGACAGAAAGTTGAACCAAATTGGGCAGCAACTTTTCTCCCACGACCGGAATCGTATCAGTCACGGTGATCGAATCGATCGGCGCTTCCCGCAATCGTTCGATCGCCGGGCCACACAGGACGCCGTGCGTGCAGGCGATATGAATCTCGCGTGCCCCAGCGGCGTGCACCAACCTCGCGGCGCCGCAAATCGAACCGGCGGTGCTGATCATGTCGTCAAACATCAGCGCGATGCGTCCTTCGACCGGGCCACCGATGATCGTGCTTTGTCGAACCTCCAACGCATTGGAGCGTCGTTTATCGACGATCGCGAGCGAACCACCGAGGCGTTTTCCGTGACCGACGGCTCGTTTAATACTGCCCTCATCAGGGCTGACGACGACGATTTCATCGCCTTCGAATCGACGGCTAATGAAGTGATCGTTGATCACCGGTGCGGCGTAAAGGTGATCCACCGGCACGTCAAAGAACCCTTGAATCTGAGCCGCGTGCAAGTCCATCGTCAGGACTCGGTCGGCACCGGCGCGGGTGATCAGGTTGGCCACTAATTTCGCGGTGATCGGCACGCGGCCTTCGTCTTTACGATCCTGGCGGGCGTAGCCGAAATAAGGAATCACGGCGGTGATCCGTTCGGCACTGGCCCGCTTGCAACAATCGATCATCGTCAACAATTCGATCAGGTTATCGTTGACCGGCGGACAAGTCGGCTGCAACAAAAACACGTCACGTCCGCGGACGTCTTCATCCAGCTTGCAATAGTTTTCACCATCGGGAAATTGTCCCAATGTGATGCGAGCGGGTTTCAAGTGCAGGTGACGACAGAGTTTCTCGGCGAGGTCTTGGTTCGCTCGACCACTGAAAATTTTGAGTTCACGCATAGCCCATCTTTCGCATCGTTTGGTCGACCAGCGCTAGCTCGTCGGGATTGTTGATCGACAACGATTCACAGTCCTTCAGGACCGGGAGTGCCTCGACGTCGCGACCCGCTTCGCGGAGCAATCGAGCGCAGTCGGTTAAGTAGTATTCGCCCTGAGCGTTCTCGTTGCTCAGGTTGGATAACGCCCAGACGAGATCAGGCGTCGAGAACAAATAGGTGCTCATGTTGACCTCTTTGGTTTGACGCTCCGCCTCGGTGGCGTCTTTGTGCTCGACAATCCCGATGAATTGGCCCTGCTCGTTTCGCAGGATTCTTCCGAGCCCTTCGGGGTTGTCTTTGGTGAGCGTGCCCAACAGGAGGGCCGGCCGCGTTCGGTCGAAATGATCGATCAACGTTCGAAGGCTCTCGGACTGAACGAGCGGAGAATCGCCGGCAATCACCAGCGTCAGACCTTGATGCCCTTGCAGATGCTCCAGACACATCTGAACGGCGTGGCCGGTACCGAGTTGCTCGCTTTGTAATGCGTAAACGATGTCCGCTTGGCCTCGTGAATCGAGTTCGGCCCGGACTTGTTGGGCTTCGTAACCGACGACGACGATTTTCTTGCCGATGCCGGCTTGGTCGGCCGCATCGAGCACGAAATGGATCATAGGGCGATCGACGACCCGGCACAGGACCTTCGGCAAATCACTGTTCATACGGGTGCCCTTGCCGGCCGCCAAAACGACCACCATGGGATCAAGATCGCCGGCGGGGACGGTCGTAGGGGGCATCGGAGCAGTTTCGGGTGGGGGACCGGACGCGTTTTCGGGGCTGACGTTCATTCAACTTCGTGGGGAATACCGAAAGATGGATGTCGGGGGTATCGTCGTTTGTTCGGGCGAATCGGGCAAGGCCGTGTGAAGATTCAATTCTTTCACCAGAATCGCTCAAGTTTCCTCCGGGCTTGGTCTTGTCGCCGGTTTCACGAGCTTGCTAATTTTGAGAATTGATGGCGTCCTTGCCAGCGATCACGACCGGGTTCATTTCGTCAAAGACCGAAAACGGACTGCAGTAACCGCGACGACCGAGCCGATAACACGGGTAATCTCAAACGTCTGCGCTTGCGAAGTCTCCACTGATTCTGACGGAATGCATCCTGGGACAAGGATTGCGGCGCAAATGACCGAATTGAGAATGGATGAAACAGATCCTCAGCCACCCGTTTGGGTGCCTGGTTTTTGTGGAACCTCGGTCATTGCCAGCCCAATTCCCAACACCGTTTCTGAATTTCCGAAGCTATTTCCGCAGTTCGCTCGCTCGAGCGTTCACCCACGAGGGGGCGGAATCGGAAGTTCAGGTTCCGCCTTCCTCCCGGGAGCCAGTGAAGATGCAAATTTACGGACCATTCCGTTTATCAACCGCCCAACCGACCAACCCCGTCGGCAACGTTAAATCCGACGTTGGTAACCGTCTTGGTACCAGCGCGACCGGCCCCAAGCCGTCGGCCGCACCGATCGATCAATTGGACCTATCGTCCGCCGCTCGAGCGTCTGAATTAACCTCAACGAATCGCTTGAGCGAATCCAACGCCATCGCCGGCGGGGGTGAAATCCGAATCGATCGTGTCGCCGAGCTACGCCGCCAAATCGCCAACGGCAGCTACGAAACCCCGGAAAAGCTCGACATCGCGCTGGAACGGCTCTTGGATGATTTCGCCTAGTGCTGCGTCAAACCCGAAAATTAGGGCTAGTGAAGTGAGCCGACGGCGCTAGCCGCGGGCTTTACGGCAGACACGCCACCATTCGAGGCCCGTGGCTAGCGGGCTGTTGATTGAGTGCACGATTGGGCGTTTTCGTTTAACGGCAAGCCGCAGGCGTCTGCGTTCTCAAGCTCTGTCGCCTGCGGCTTGCCGTTAAACGATTAAATCAACAGCCCGCCACGCGTCGGTTTACGGCTACGAACACGCTTTGAGCGTTTCAAACGAACGCAGCTCGTAGCCGATGCCGACGTAGTCGAGTAACTTGCACAGGGCTCGCGCGGCAATCCCGAACCCGTCGGGACCGCTGAAACCGCCGAACTGGCCGCCGCCGCGAACGTGTGGTTCCAAATCCAAGAACACGCCCGCAGCACCGCGTGCGGTCATTCGCGAATGGAGCGTCGGCAAAAACGTCTTCAGATCGCGCAGGATGGTTTCGTGGGCGCTATCCCCACGATCCGCCGGTACGAAGTGACTGGCCGACTCCTCGTCGACATGATCGACCCGGCCGCCCAAGTTGGGGTCGCTGTAGTCTTTGATGTGCAGCCATCCGAGGGACGGTTTCATGGCTTGGTACTGGGCGTAAACCTGATCAGGTGTGAATCCCTGCATCGCGATGTTGGCACCGTCGAAAATCGTCACCATCGCCGGATGATTGACCTTCGCCGTGATGTCGGCGAGCAAATGCCCGGTTTGACCGACCAGGTTGGCCTCGACTTCCAATCCGAACGTCAACCCGCGGGCGTCGCACGCTTCGGCGATCCGGCCGAGTTGATCGGCGACCTGGTCGACGTGCGGTTCGGGGGCCGTTCCCTTGGGATGATAGAACGAGAAACCACGTAAAAGCTTGCACCCGAATGCCTCGGCGCGGTCACAGGCGATCTGCACGTCTTCCTTCAAGTAGGAATCAAACGGCACATATTTGTTGGAGGTCCCGTCGTCGACATCGTTCAGCTTCACCTTCCCGATCGGCGAGCCGATGCTGGAAACTTGCAAACCGTAGTCGGCGTGCATTTGCTGCAATTGCCGGATCTCGGAATCATCTAGCGCCATGACGTTCTTGATGCCGTTGCCGACATCGACGAAGCGGATCGAATAATGCTGAAGCCCGATCGCCGCGATCGCTGCGAACTGTTCGTTCGCCTTCTTGGTGAGTGCGGACTCGTCGGCAAAACCACTTAGCAAGACAACAGGTACAGAGTTCATTGATGCGCAATCCAATTATGACAACAGGTGGGCCAGTCATGAGAACAGGCGGGGAAACCAATTACCGCCGCAGTTTGTGCCAAAAACGCCTCAAAGTGAACCCGTCGGGGCGAAACTTCGTTTTTTCAATCTTGCGTCCGGCGGAGGCTGATTGTTAGTCATTCGGGAAGCGGCGGGGACCTTTCGATGCCGTTTTTTCGTTTGCGATTGCTTTCCTTGTTGTTGATTGAACCGACATGAACTTTCCCGATTCTTTTTCTGCGGACAGCGCGGTCAACGCGAACGCGTCTCAGCCAAACAACCTGACGGCCGCCGATGCCGTGCTGGAGACGGCCGGTGAAGAAACCAAGCAGAGCATCGCCGAGGCAACCTCCTCGCTGATCGCGAACATGGCCGAGGGTGATTTCTCAGGGCTTACTTCCTACGCGACGACGCATCTGGCTCCGGCGATGTTGTCCGCCGCGATCGGGTTGTTCGTTATTTTTCTGGGCTACTTGGCCGCCAAGTATCTGATGCGCGTAATCAGCCAGCCGGTTTGCCGCCGGGTCGACGAGACGCTGGGCAAGTTCGTCGGCAAGATGGTGTTCTACCTGACCATGTTCGGCGTCGTCGGTGCGGTGCTCAGCAAACTCGGCGCACCCCTGGGTGGATTGGCGGCGATGTTGGCTGCTGCCGGTTTTGCCATCGGCCTCGCCTTCCAGGGCACCTTGAGTAACTTTGCGGCGGGTGTCTTGATGCTCGTTTTCCGGCCCTTCAAGGTCGGTGACTTTGTGACCGCCGCCGGAGTCAGTGGCAAGGTCAACGAGATCGATTTGTTCACAACCACCTTGGATACACCCGACAACCGCCGCATCATCGTCCCGAACAGTTCGATTGCGGGCGGAACGATCGAGAACATGACCCATCACCGACATCGCCGCGTCGAAGTGCTCGTTGGCGTGGAGTATGCGGCGGACCTGCAAACGACTCGTGTCGCGTTGACGCAAGCGATTGAGAACTTGAGCCAGTTCATGATCCCCGGTGAAAACCGTGGTTGCGCTGTCGTGCTGGCGGGACTCGGTGACAGTGCGGTGCAGTGGAAAGTCCGCTTATGGGTTGCCGCAGGTGACTACTGGCCCGTTACTGAAAAGCTAATCGGAGAAGTGAAAACTCAACTCGATTTAGCTGGAGTCGGCATCCCGTTCCCGCAGATGGACATTCACATCAAAGGCGACGAGGGCGTCTTGTCGATGAGCGGAAACGCCAAGGTTCGTCCCACACGCCGGGCTTCGGACCGAATGGCCGGCTAGCGGGCTGTTGTTTTAGTGAGCCGACGGCGCTAGCGGTCTGTTGATTTAATCGTAACCCGAAGCGTCAGCGAGGGATGAGTCAATATCAATGATCCCTCGCTCACGCGTCGGGTTACGATTAGGACTAAATCAACACGCCGCTAGAACGCGTCGTCATCATCATCAAGCTGCGCCAGTCGTTCCCATTCGGGACATTCATGGGCGGCGGCCTGATCGGCGTCCTCGAACGTGCATCGGCAATCCGTGCAAAACAACTGCCGACAATCCAAACAGCGACCAATGCAGGGATCCTCGATCACGGGATCGCATTCGCAGTCCTCGGTTGAACTGCTCTCGCACTGCGGACAGGGGCCGACCATGATCGCATTGGTGAACTCATCGGGATCGTCGTATTCCTCCGCCATCGACTTCATCACTTCCCAAACCTCCGGATTGGACTGACGCATCATCTCCATGAAAGCGGCGATGTCTTCCTGGGGTGGTTCATGTTCACTGCGATATCGGTCGATCGCGGCTTGCCATGCGGCCAAATCCTTGTCCGAGATTAGGTGCTGGTTCTCTTCGCTCACAATCAATCCGGTTTCTTGGAAGGCGTAGATCAAAGCGGGATCGACTCCCGTTGCTTCCATCGATTGCGTCAGATCGTGTTCGACGTGCTCGTATAAGAGATTCTCGAACAATCGATCATCGGGCTGAAGTTCGCGACCGAGTTCCTCGCTTCGCTGATACATCAACTGTTCTAAATGCTCACCGAGTTCGTCGGACATCGGAACCGATTTTCGAATCGTACCGTCTTCGTTCTCGCTGTACGTTACCCCTTTGCGGAGACAACAGTGTTTGAACTTTTTGCCGCTACCGCAGGGGCAACGCGAATTTTTGCCGATTGGAGAGTTCGTCACTGGATTTGATGGTGGGTATAGAAGGGCTGACGGCAAACGAATTTCGATGAAAACGTGAAATTATGTGCTGACGGCTCGTTTTGACGGTTTCAAGCGAAATGCCTTGCGACGGAAGTGGTCGATTTGATAACCATAGCTCGAATGTTCGGATGAAGCAGCGGTTTCTCACTGGTTTTACTCCGATGAACGTCTGATTTCTCGCCATGGAAGGCTAATCAGGGATGTCTACTCGACGCCAATTCTCGTTGTTGACCGCGATCGGTCTCGGTCTCGTATTTCTTTTCGCCGGTGTTTCGCCGACGGCATCGGCTGCCGAAGCGGAATGGATTTGGTCTGGCGATTCTTCGCCCGACGAACCCGTGAAGGTCGGCGATACGTGCTGGTTCCGTAAAGTCTTGAACCTCCGCGAACGCGGTGAAGCCGTTCTCGAAATCGCCGCCGACGACCAGTACGAAGTTCGGGTCAACGGCCGAATCATCGGAACCGGCAAGTCGTATCGGACGATGAAGGAGTTCACGATTTCCGACTATCTCGAAGTCGGACGCAACGTCGTTGCGATTCGAGTTGAAAACACATCGGGCGACACGGCCGCCCTGGTAGCTCGAGTTTCTGTGCGTCCCAACAACGACGATAAATGGTACACCTTCAGCAGCGACTCCTCTTGGCGGACCAGCTCGAAAGAGTTGGCGATGTGGGACAACCCCGCCCTGAACGACGGGACTTGGCAAACCGCGACATCGTATGGCGTGTTGGGCGAAACGGTTCCTTGGGATCGCGAGCAAACCGTCCAAGTCGAAACCGCGAAAGAACAAACCGAACGATTCCAAATCCAAAAAGGCTTTGGTGTTCATCGGCTCGTCAATGATGAACAAGTCGGTTCGATCATCGCGATGGCGTTTGATGAATTCGGCCATATCCTTCTGGCACAAGAACAAGGTCCGCTCTTGATCGTCGTGGATCGCGACGACGACGGCATCCCCGAAGACGTGCGGACGTACTGCGAAGAAGTCAGCTCGGTCCAAGGAATCTTGCCTCTCAACGGCGAAGTCTTCGTTACCGGTAAAGGACCCGAAGGCACGGCCCTGTATCGTTTGACCGATTCGAATCGTGACGGCAAGTTGGAAACGGTCAAGACCGTCATGAAGTTCCGAGGCGAAGGCGGCGAGCACGGGCCCCACGGGTTGCGACTGGGTCCCGACGGCATGATCTATCTATCACTCGGTAGCCACGTTCAGCCGATCGGAAAGACCGGCAAAGGCGAGACGTTACGAGACATCTATGAAGGCGATTTGCTGCCGCGTTTCGAAGATCCAGGTGGACACGGACGCGGCGTGCGAGCTCCCGGCGGTACGATCATTCGGACCGACATCGAGGGTGACGTCGTCGAACGCGTGGCCGGCGGTTTACGAAACACGTACGACTTGGCATTCCACCCCAGCGGCAGTCTGTTCGTTCACGACGCGGACATGGAAGCCGACGTTCAAACGCCTTGGTATCGCCCGACCGCGTTGATGGAAATCACCGAAGCCGGCGAGTTCGGATGGCGAACCGGATGGGCCAAATGGCCGGAGTATTACTTTGATCGTTTGCCGAATCTGCTCGATACCGGACGAGGCAGCCCGACGGGCATAGAATGCTATGAACATCACATGTTCCCGGTTCGCTATCACGATAGCCTGTTCTTGGCCGATTGGTCCGAAGGACGCATCTTAAATGTACGCTTGAAAAGCGATGACGGCGGATACGCCGCCGACAGTGAAGTGTTCTTGAAAGGCTCGCCGCTTAACGTGACCGATTTGAGTGTCGGCCCCGACGGTGCGTTGTACTTTTGCACCGGTGGTCGCGGTACGGCCGGCGGTGTGTACCGAGTCGTTTATCAAGGCAAGATTCCAGACGCGATGAAACAACTCGGCACCGGCATCGCCGCTGCCGTCCGTCAGCCTCAGCTCGATGCCGCTTGGTCACGCCAAGAAATCGCTTCGATCCGCAGTAAACTGGGCGATGATTGGAACCGCCAGGTCGCCGGTGTGGCGTACAGCGAGGAAAACCCGGCGTCGTACCGCATACGCGCTTTGAACTTAATGCAAATGTACGGTCCGGTTCCCAGCGACGAGCTGCTCGTCGAGTTATCCGAAACCGAAAACGAGGCCGTCCGACGTCGGGCGACCAAGCAATTGGGCTTATCACCGAGTCGCCGAGCCGCCGCACGACTCGAAGAACTCCTTGCCGATGGGGATGTGCTTGTTGTTCGTGAAGCTTGTGAAGCGATTCTGCGAAGCGGCCAGTTGCCTCGGACCCCAGCCCCGGTGTTGGAATTGTTGGCGTCCAAAGATCGCACGGTCTCGTATCTCGCTCGCCAGATTCTGCAGCGGATGCCGGTGGAATCATGGCGCAGCGAAGTGTTGACATCCAACAACCCACGCGTCGCGTTGGTCGGGATGCTCGGCTTGATTGCCGCCGACAAGACGAAGACAACCGGTGGAGAAGTACTGCAACGAACCGGCCAGTTGATGCAAGGCTTCTTGAGCGACAAGGACTTTGTCGATGCCCTGCGTCTGTGCCAAGTCACGCTGCATCGTTGTGAGATTCCTGCGACGGCCGCGCCTTGGTTGCGAGATCGCATCGCCGCCGAGTTCCCTTCTGGCGACTCTCGCATCAATCACGAATTGATTCGTTTGGCAGCCTACCTACAAGCGGACGAATTGATCCCGAGAGCGATGGATTATATCGATTCCGACGCTCCGAAGATGGACCGCGTCTTGACGGCGATGTGTTTGCAACGCATCGATCGGCAATGGACCGCTCGCGAGCGATTCTCGTTATTGAAGATGTATGAACAGATTGCCGGTGAAGAATCCGAAGGCAGCCTTCCGATGTACATGGTTGCCGTGACGCGGGACTTTGCCCGTCACTTATCCGAAGACGACGTGCAGGCGATTCTCGACGAAGGATCACGTTGGCGAAACGCCGCCCTCGGTGCGATCTTCCGCCTCAAGCGACCGATCGATGACGCGACCGCGAGCAAGTTGCGAAGTCTCGACGACGAGTTGATGGCCGAACCGAAGATTGACGATGTTCATCGTCGACTTCGCACCGGCATCATCGCCATGTTATCCACCGCATCGGACGAAGAATCCGCCGAACACCTGCGTCGCATTTGGCGAACCGAACCGCAGCGGCGTGCCGTTGTCGCGCTGGCGTTGTCTCAAAAACCCAATGATGAAAACTGGGATTACTTGGTACGCAGCTTGAATATTCTCGACGGCCCCGCCGCCGAAGAAGTCGTCAAGCAACTTCGCACCGTCCCGATCGCGACGGAAGATCCGATGGCTTTGCGAGCGTTGACTTTGATGGGATTGCGTGCCGAAGCCGAAGGCGGTTCGTTCGAGAACGTCGAACAGCTTCTTGAACATTGGACGGGCATGCAACGTCCCGAAGGCGTTTCGAAATCGATGAAGCCGTGGCAGTCATGGTACGCGAAAACGTTCCCCGATCGACCCGCAGCGGAACTGCCTCCCCAAGACGAATCCAAATGGGATCTCGATCAATTGTTGACTTATTTGGATTCGCCCGAAGGCGACACCGGGGATGTGCACAGTGGCGAGGGATTGTTTGCCAGCGCCAAGTGTGCCGACTGCCACCGCGTGGGATCCAACGGTCAATCGATCGGCCCCGATTTGACGAACATGGCCAAGCGGTTCACTCGTCGTGAAATCCTCGAGTCCATCCTGCACCCCTCGCATGTGGTGAGCGATCAGTACGCCAGCAAGAAAGTCTTGACGCTTTCGGGCAAGGTTTATGTGGGGATGGTCAGCAAGGTTGGTGACGGGGTGGAAATCCGTGATTCTCAAAACGAAGTCACCTTTGTGGAGAATAAGGAGGTCGATTCCATCCTGCCGAGCCGGTCGAGCATCATGCCCAGCGGCTTGATCGACGGACTTTCGATGAACCAAGTGAGCGATTTGATGGCTTATTTGGGGCTGATCGAGCCGGTCGAGATCGCCACACGACCCTAGATTTCGTCCGGCTAACCGGCACAACCGAACCCGGACGGCATCTCGCCGGTCTGGGTAGGAAGAATTCGTGGATTTCTGGGTCCAGAAAATCCGACGAGCCTTTGACAAGGATAATAGTTTGCGTAAACTCTTGCTCCTTCGATCGACGAAGAGTCTTGAGTTGGTGCCGGTTTTTTCTGGGCGTTACCAAGGTGATTCGGCCGATTTCGGGCGTGTAGCTCAGTTGGTTAGAGCGCGTCGCTGATAACGACGAGGTCCCAGATTCGAGTTCTGGCACGCCCACTTCCCCGGGGGTATAGCTCAGTTGGGAGAGCATCTGCTTTGCAAGCAGAGGGTCGTCGGTTCAAGTCCGTCTACCTCCATCGATTCAAGCCCGTCTTTACCGTGTTTCAAGTCACTTGAGACCGGAAAAGACGGGCTTTAATCATTTATGATGATCGCGTTGAAACGATTTTTGGCAACGCTGTCACCGCCCGGTTCAAACGAACATTGACTGTCTAATCGTGCCTCACCTGGACATTTGCAGGACGAAGATCGTAGTAGTAAATTTGGTAACTTTTGAGTTCTTGATAAGCATCCAGAACTCGACTCCAGTCTTCTGGAGAATAGGATCGTGAACAATTCTCCAAGTGCTCGCGAAGGAGCTCGTCAGGGTAGTCGCCGGGACGGTCCAGGTAAGCTTTGCCGAAATCCAAAAGCCGCGGAGGTGAAACGAGCCCCATCTCAATGACGAACAACTCGTCACTGAAGCTGATCAGTTCGGGAACTGCGAAACCTGCGACTTCAGTTACGGAGAGATTTGCGAGGCGTTCGTAGCATTTGAGTTCAGCAAGATAGTTTCGCTCGCGGTAGAAAACCTTGACGGCTGTAAGACGTGACGATTCCCAGACAGCACCGTCTTCGCCGATTCCGAGTGGTTCGCCATCAACATCTATGGAAATGTCGTTCTGTTTTGCATACTCTAGAATGCATTCGAATATCTCGATGTCCGAGCTTCCCATGCGTTACTCCAAATTCTCGTCTCAGGTTAGCATCTGCCTGTTGGTCGCAGGCTTAAAGCTCGATGTTGCGCAAATCACTGACAAGCACATTCATCTTCGCGACGACTCTGTCGAACTTGATTCGTGCGAAGGGCGAATCGTAATCGATATCGATGGTAAAAAAACCGAGGAACACGTTTTCCTCCACGCGGGCGTTCAAAAAGGAATTAGAAAAGTGCTGTTTTGGTAGCGTGATTGCGCCCAAAGGGGGCGATGCTGATCGCCTGAACAACCCCTGTCGCTTCACGGACCATTCATTTGCCATTTCCGACGGTCCCCCAACGATCCCAACGGACCCGTGCGATTGTCGCCTTGATTGCGGTCAATGCACTTTGGGGGCTTTCGTTTCCGATCGTTAAAGCGCTCAATCTTCAGGTTGCTGATCATTTCGACGCGCCGGAGAACGGGAACGGGTTTGGCATGTTGGCCGGTACGTCGGCTTGGGTGATCGGCGTCCGGTTTTTGCTGGCGATGGTCTTGTTGCTGTTTTTTTGCCGGCCGCTGGTGGCTTCGGTTCGCTGGCCTCATTTGCTCAGCGGTGCCGCGATCGGAGCGATGTTCTTTTTCGGTTTGCTTCTGCAAGTGGCGGGTTTGGCGAGCATCCCCGCGTCACGCAGTGGTTTCCTGACGAGCCTCGTTGTGGTTTGGACGCCTGTTATGGCGACGCTTTGGCAACGACGGCTGCCCCGTCGGAAAACGATCATTGGCGCGGCCGTCTCGATTTTGGGGGTCTCCGTTTTAACGGGAATGATCACCGTCGAAGCGGGACGCATTCAAGTAGCCGATGACGCACTGAGTCAGTGGCGATTGGGAGATTCGTTGACCTCGATCGCGGTGTTTTTCTTTTCTATTCAGATAATCCTTGTTGATTCGCTTGGCAAGAGATTCGAATCGACCGCGTTCACTCCGTCGATGTTCGCGACCACGGGACTGCTAGCATTCACGGTATTCGCCGGGTTGCACTGGATCGATCTTGGCCCGGTCTCGCATTCGGTCGGGGGACCCGAGGGATGGCTGCCGATGACGTTTCAGCTTCGCTTTATCTTGCCGATTATCGTACTGAGTTTATTTTCCACATTGATCGCGTTCTTTTGGATGAACCGCTATCAACCGGTTCTAACGGCTGGCCAGGCGGCGGTGGTCTACACGCTTGAGCCGCTGTTCGCATCTACTTGGGCGATGTTCTTGCCCGCGTGGTTATCAATGCTCGGCCAGATTCGTTACGAGAACGAGATCGTCACTTGGCAATTGATCGTCGGCGGTGCGATTTTGATCTTGGCCAACGGGGTGGCTCTTTGGCCGGACCGAAAATAAACCTCGCTAGCAGCGTGTTGATTTAATCGTAACCAGCTGCGTCAGCGAGAGATAATTGATACTAACCCATCCCTCGCTTACGCTTCGGGTTACGAAAAACCAATGCCACAGGCAAAAGTGCAACTTCAAAATTCACGCGTCGCGTTGTGATGCGAACTAAATCAACACGCTGTTAGCGAGCTTGTTTCTTTTGAAGTTGTTCGATCGTGGCGATACGCTCGTCGAGTTGGCGGATCAGGCTTTGGGTGACCGCGATGCGCGAATCCAATTCGCCTTTGAGTTCACGTTGCAAGTCAAACATCGCCACCTGCCAGCGCTGGGTTTCCGGCGGAGCATCGCTGAGGGGAAGCGCCGAAGCGCTGGTCGCGTTGAGCCGTCTTTGGATTTCACGATCCTCGTGTTGTTGTCGAACCCGATTTCGACGACGTTGCACGGTCATCCGCGCCAAAACCCATCCGAGCAACAGGAAACCACCGAGCATCCACAACCCGCTGCGGTCCTGAAGAGTCATCGCCAAGAAGTTAATCGGGATCACGGAAGGCTGGGGGCGAAATGCACGAGGGACGGTGGCAATCGCGTTTCAAGTCATGAAACCCGATATGACGATGGGGACGCTTCATCTCCAATCGACCGATAGTCAGGCCAGAAGCGAGTCATTGCGACCGTCCGGACGAGTCTCATTGACTTGGGAATCTGTTTTTAACGATCATGTTTGTTATGAGTGAACCTTTCGATGAAATTCAAGTTTGGCATGCTGCCGCAGCGAGCGACCGTCCGGGGCCGGTCGAAGCGTTCTGCGAGCGTTGTTTGCTCGACGAAGAACGGATCGCGGCGGACCGATTTCGTGTCGCCTCGGCAAGACATCAACACGTCGTCGGACGAGGCATGGCCCGTGTGCTATTGGCCGAAGGACGTTGCGAGACCGACGAAATCGAATTTCGTTTACTCGATCATGGCAAGCCGATCGTCCAACAGCCTCCGCATGCTTGCCGCGCATTCAACGTGGCTCACACCCGCGGGTTGGTATTATGCGGGATCGGCCCGGCGACGCCATGGCTGGGCGTCGACGTAGAATGGAACGATCGTCGAACCGATCCGGCGATTGCGAATCGCTACTTCGCGGCGGCCGAAATCAAACAGCTCGATTCAGCTTCGAGCGAAGCCGAGCATCGTGAGTTGTTCTTGAAACTATGGACGCTTAAGGAAGCCTTTATCAAGGCGATCGGAACGGGCCTATACACACCGTTGGATCAATTCGCGTTCGAAGAGGCCCGAACCCCCGAACCGAAGTTAACGGTACGAGATCCGAAGCTGACTCACGGGCGACGCTGGCAATTTGTCAGCTTCGAACCGAGGCCGGGATTCATCGCCGCTCTCGCGATGGGAAGTCCGGCGACGACATCGGACGCTCGTCTTCAATGGAGCCTGCTTGATTTTGAATCGAAGATCTCCACATCACCAACGAACGCCACGTGAGTTGCTCACGCGGCGTTTCGATCGTCTTTCCGACATGGGTTCGCCTGCCCCGAATGGCACGAACCGTATTACTCGGGCAGGATAAATTACTCGGGAAGGATAACCGAATCGATGACGTGAATCACGCCATTGCTGCATTCGATATCTGTCTTGACAACTTTCGCCTTGTCGACCATCACTCCATCGTCGCTCACCTTGATATCGACGGTGGAACCTTGAACGGTTTTGGCTTCGCTCAACTTCACGACGTCGGCGGCCATGACTTTTCCGGAAACCACGTGGTAGGTCAGGATCGAGACTAGCTTTTCTTTGTTCTCCGGCTTGAGCAAACTTTCCACGGTGCCCTCGGGCAATTTTGCAAACGCTTCATCGGTAGGTGCGAAAACCGTGAACGGACCTTTTCCTGAAAGCGTATCGACCAAGCCGGCTGCCTTCACGGCGGCGACTAACGTGGTAAAGTTCTTCGCGCCGACGGCGACTTCGACAATGGTCTTCTCTTTGGTTTCGTGATGGTCGGCCTTGGCGGACGTGGACAACATGGATGCCGTTACGGCAGCAGCTAGACCGAGTGTAAACAATAGACGCATTTCAATTTCCTAATAGCTCAACCGGCCTCGTACGCTCACTCGAGAACACATGTCTCGATGAGAGGAATGCGCGTCGGGGACGGCTCAGTGTTCTTGACTGCGAGACTATTGAAGCGTGACAAGCCCCGTGGTGAAAAAAAGCGTTCGTTACGTGATGCCGTTGTTATCGCTGGACTCGCAAGAGTTCAGTCGCACCACAAGGCAATCCGGGGATATGCGACTATCGCTACGCATTTCCGCTTCGCGAGCCGACTCGGTTTATTTCCCGAGCGATTCACATAAAGGAACGATGCCGCTGGAGGAATCCACCACATCCTGGATGGTCACGCCAGCGAACGAGGCTTGTGTCGCCGCGTAAGCCCGGTCCAGTTCGGCGTGTAGCGGGCACAGCGACGTGTGCGACTTCAATCCCAACGGGCAATGCCGGATCCGCTGAATCGGGTCCACCGAATCGACTACATCTAGAATACTGATCTTCTTCGCGTCTCGAGTCAGTTCGTAACCACCGCCTGGACCGGGGCGAGATCGCACAAGACCCGCCGCCGCCAAGTCTTGAAGAACGCGGGTCAGATATCGTCGCGGGACCTTGGTCTGTTCAGCAAGTCGATCAGCCGATTCGGGGACGCCCGATTGGCTGCCCATGCAGACGACCGCCCGCAGCGCGTATTCAGCCGTTTTTGAAAGCATGGATGGACTCGGAAAGGAAGAAAGAAGACCCGACGAGGTAATGTGCACCGAAATATCAACATTTCGAGTCTAGCTCGGCCACTTGCTCGAAGCAATGGCACAGCCGTTACGACCGGTGCAACTCAACCGCGACGCTTGTTTTGGTGTCATCCGCTGAGGGAACTGCAGGGTACATTTGGCCAATGAAAGTTTCCGAAGCTAGGTTTGCATTGGAAGCTCCTTTCCTACTGTTGATCCTACTGATTCTATCCACGAACGTTTCGAACCTTGCCATGTCTTCCACGACAGTGTTTCAAAGCGAATGCATTAGCCCGATCATTCGCTCGATTGCGCCTCAATCGTTTCGACGATTCCGCTCCGGTTTTGCAAATTGGCTTCGTGATGAAGACGGCACAACAGCGGTTGAATATGCCGTGATGGTCGCGATGATCGCGGTGGCTTGCGTGACAGCGGTTAACTTGATGAGCTCCGCCGCTCGCGACAGTTTCCAAAACTCGGCGGTAGCCATCGGCGAGTAGACCTCATCAGCGATGTTAGTGCCCCCCTTCGCATCAAGTTTTTTATGTCCAAACGCCCCATCCGCGAACAGTTGCTCGTTGAGCAAGATGTTCAATTGAGTTTGATCCTGCGCGCCGTTCTGTACGGTGCCGCCTGCATGACTTACTTCACTGTCATTCAGTTCTTCACGAAGTCATCGAGCCATCCCGAGACGGCGACTTGGGAGACGGTTCTATTGCTGACCGATGAGGCGATTTATTGGGTTCCCGGCTTTTTTATGTTGGGCCCCTTGATGATCTATGACATGCTTCGAATCACCAATCGGGTTGCCGGCCCGATCTTTGCCATGCGCCGGCAAATGATGGCTATCAATCAAGGTGACGAGGGCCGTCAACTGAAGTTTCGAAACGAAGACTATTGGGATTCTCTCGCATCGGAATTCAACGCCGTGCGAGAAGAAATCATTCGGCTACGCTGCGAAAATAAGCGACTGCAGAGTGAAGCCACCGCCGCGTCAAACTTGATTCAAGATAAACTCGAATCGGAATCATTGGATGATTCTGTCGTGCCGCGCTGAAAACTCATTCAAGAGGGGACTCTCATTTCCGTCCGAAGTCGGCCGGAATCTCGCCCCATTGTTTGGTTTCCCATTTTAAGATCGGGTTGCGGACTCCGTTCTTGGCGAGCCAGCGTTCGGCGCGGTCGACCAAGTTGAACAGTTTTCGATTGTTTGCCGATCGCGGCAGTTTGGTTTTGCAAACGCCTTGTTTGACCCAACTGATTCCGATCCGTGAATCGGAATAAATCGGTGTATCGAATTGCTCGCCACCGTGCAGCAACGCCAATGCGTGAACGATGGCCAGAAACTCGCCGATGTTCACCGTGCCTTCGGGGTACGGTCCCATGTGAAACATGTCGGTGTTGGATTCCAAGTCGACACCTTGGTACTCCAATGCACCCGGGTTGCCTTGGCAGGCGGCGTCGACTGCCCAAGCGCTCATATTCACCCCCAGTGCGGCCAAGTCATCGCGATCGACCTTCGGCGTCGCCGCAGATTTCTTCGATCCGCCACCTTGGCCCCAATGGTCGTCGGCGTCTTGCCCGAAAGCGGCTTCCGCGGCGGGTCGAGAGTCGAACGACTTGTACTTCGCGCCGGAAAAGCCGTTGATCTCGGCTTGGCATTGGTCCCACGACGTATAGACCCCAGGGCGTCGTCCTTGCCAAACGACGTAGAACTTGGGTTTCTTTGCCATTAAGAATGCTTTACTGAATCGTTCCGGTAGCGACGCACTCCGCTGTTTTACCACCGGGCAAGTCGGTCACGATTTCAATCTTTTGCGCGATCCGATCGGGTGTGTCTCCGGCGGTGAACTTCATATTCACGAAGTGCAATTTTTTCTTGCCCTTGGGAATGTCGAAGCTAAATCGCTCATCGACGCAGCGGACTTCTTGAATCTCGAAGTCGTCGTCGGCGCGAACTAGCAAACGTTTCGAAACCGTGCCTCCGGTCTCGGCGGTGCCCAAACTGACTGCCGCCGGCGAGACGCTGATCGTTGGTCGGACTCGTCCGTTGACCGCCATCTCGATCGTCGGAAACTGCGTGTCGTTGCTGACTAGGGTTAACCGTTCGTGGATTTCGCCTTCGGGCATCGACTCCTTCATGCGAACCTGCATTTCGTACTGCACCAAGCCCGGTTGGACGCGAGGTTGGCTCAGCTTGACTTGCAGATCGCCACAATGACTGCGGACATCTTGAATTCGCCAGCCTGGGTTACCACGGTGCGAGATGGTGATTTGCCGGTCCTGGATCTGGCCGGGTTTGCTCTCACCGAAGTCGATATCGGAAGGTTCGAACGTCACATCGGTACGAATGTAGCCGCTAACGGCCAACTGAACTTCCGCATAAAACGGCTGATCGAAAACGACCGTAACGGTAGCCGCCTTTTGCCCGATGAAGGTGCTCGTATTGAGCGTCGCAACGATCGCGGCCGTTTCGTGGGTGGCCAACGTGTCTTTGGTCACCGTCGGCGTGGTGCACCCGCAACTACTGCGAACAGCGGCGACGTGGACGTCTTCTTCGTAAATGTTGCGAAATTCAAAACGATGTTCAGCCGTGGTGCCACGACCGACGATGCGAAAATCGTGCTTGGTTTCCGAGAACATTTTCTCGGCCCAATTTTCGGCTGAGCAAACAGCGGGGAAAACGGGCATGAGAAAGCCTGCAATGAAGCAAGCGACGATACCGTGTCGAATCAATGAAGCACTCATAGCGAGAGATACCGTCTCCTATTACAAAAAAACGAGGCCAAAAGGTTAACGGACTTCCTTTTCTACCTTGTCGGCCAGTGAGTCAAATTTTTCCAATAATTCCGCCAAACGTTCCATCGGCAACCCAACAATGTTGCTCTCGCTGTCCTGATCGACCACCGAGATCCAATCATTGCCGTCTTGGTAACCGAACGCGCCCGCCTTGCCTTCCCAAAGTAACGTGTCGAGGTACGCATCGAGCTGTTCGGCCGAGAGGGTTTGCATTTCCAATCGAGACCGCACGACGTCAACATAGCAGCGATTGCTTGCGGCCGACCATAAGCAAACGCCCGTATAAACGTCATGTTTCGTGCCGCTGAGTAATTTCAGCATGGATTCGGCGTGATCGCGGTTTTTGGGCTTACCGAGGATTTGTCCTTGGCAGGCGGCCAACGTGTCGGCGGCCAAGATCAGCCCACGTTTTCGTTTGCGAATCACGTCGGCGGCCTTTTGGAATGCCAGTCGGGCGACCATTTCGGGAGCCGTTTCGCGAGAGCAGATCCCGCACTCGGCCGAATCGGCGGCCGGTTGAATTTCGAACTCGTAACCAGCCGCATGAAGCAACTCAGCCCGCCGGGGTGAGCCGCTGGCCAGCACGAGCGGCTCGTCGGTCGGCAGCCGGCCTCGCGGCAGATCGTTCATCAACGGCAGGGAACTCATCGTTTTCGATCCCGTCTCAGCATTCTTCGGCGAAGGCGTGTTGCTTGGCCGACACGACACGAAAATCCTCGGTCGCCGCTTCCTGCCCCGGCAGTACCCGCTGGCCGGTGGGCAATTGAGGCCCAGGAATTTCCGGCCCGGTGTGCGTGATTTCGTTCTTCTCGTTGACGAAGATCAGCCGTGGGCGATGGCTTGCCACGTCCTTCTCAGGAACCATCGCAAACGCCGCTAAGATCACGTGGTCGCCCGGCCGGATCAAATGAGCGGCGGCTCCGTTGGCACAAATGTCGTGCGATCCAGGCAGTCCTTCGATCGCGTAAGTTTCCAAACGCGAACCACGTGTCACGTTCCAAACATGCAACGACTCGTAGACCGAAATGCCGGCGGCGGCCAACAACTCGGGCGGCACGGTCATGCTGCCTTCGTAATGAACGTCCGCTGCGGTGACGGTGGCGCGGTGAATTTTTGCCGCAAGCAACTTGCGATAGGGGGCATCCAAAGGGCTAGCCTGCCAAATAAGGTTTCAGTTTTTCGACGGTCTCTTCGTTGCCGATCTCTAGTTTTCCGAATCCGTACGTAGCTCCCTCTTCGACGGCGGTTTGTTGGTGTTCGTCGTAATTGGTAACCAACATCACCGGCACATCCTTGACGTCCGGGTCCGATTTGATCGCACGAATGATTTCAAGGCCGTCGCTATAATCGCGATCGAGTTTGCGATTGACGGTGACCAGGTCGACTTTTCGTGATCGGAGCAACTCCAACGTGTCTTCGGCACCGTGGGTTTGCAGCACGGTGGCTTCAAAATTCGCAGTCACCATCTTGCGGATGGAGTTGAAATCGGGGCCACAATTGCCACAATCGACAAGCGTTTTCGGCATTTCGGGTGGTCTTGAACTCGAGGGAAGCGGGTGGATTAACGGCATCAGCCGATCGACCGGCAACGGACAGTACTTGGACTTCTTCAGTGTGACCACGATTTTAGCGATCGGCAAGGTCCAAGCTTAAAACTCCCGGTCGGCCCCCGCTGAATCCGCCAAACGCTGCACATGCAAATCAATGGAAAAGCTCTCAAACAAGGAACAAGCGGGGTCGATCACCCCTTCCTCGACGAGGCTCGCCAAGGTCCAGTCTGGCGAAATTAGGCAAGATTTCAATAAGACGCATTGGACGTTGATCCCTCGTTCGCTCGACACTTGGTGGGCTAACCAAAGCGAGATCGAGTCGGTGGTCGTCCGCCAATCCTCGGGCAACCGGACTGTTTGCCTGCGGCTCGATATGGGGGTGTAAAATGCGGGAACATTCAGCAGGACGAACTCTGGACATCCTCCTCGGCCGAGCGGCCGATGGCCAGCCAAGGATGACAGGTAATCCTGCCACTGCGATGCCGTGTCGATCGATCGGCACCGACCCCACGACGGATCGTCTTGAATGGCCTCACGCAGGCAATCGTAAGAATGCCGCAGCATCTCGACACACCGCCAATGAACCGTCGCGGGCAACCCCGGACGTAAGCGATCCCACATCCGCACCGCCTCGATCATTTGCCCCCCGCCGATGATCGCGATTGTGGAGTCGCCCTCGTCTTCAAACCGCCGTCGCCAATTCTGCAGGTCCGCCAATAGGTGAGGACGCAGCAACAAACTGCCGCCGATCTTGATGATTCGGATCGTCATTGCTTTTTATCCAAGAGAATTGAGGAGGAAAACCACGAATTCGAGTTTCGATCTTGCTGCCGTATGCGCGGCTCTGGGATACTCCGGCGATCGCTCTCCTCCGTCCCTTTTTGTTGCAAGGATGCTTTCACGTGGCTACTGGACCTTTCATGGATGTCTCGGATTTATCCGTTGATCGTCTCTATGAACTTTATATGGCGATCGCCCGAAGTGACCATGCATTCCGAATGCTTGCGATGTACGGGACGGCATCCCCACCAGCGGGACACTGTGTCTTTCGTCCACTCAGCCGCGAAACGTTCACTCAGCGGGTGTTGCACTACGATACGTTGGAAGGTGGGTTGATCGGCCGATCGTTGCGTCAACGTTTGGCGCGACAGGCGTTCGCTTATGGCATCGATTCGTTCGATCGCGTGGCGGCCCGGCGTGCCGCCTAGCGGAAATCGTAACCCGACGCGTCAGCGAGGGATCGAACGCCATTCATTCCTCTGTAGGTATCCCTCGTTTACCGGCGTGGTGAATTACTCGGATACTGAAATACAGCAATTAGCCGATGGGCGTTAGCCCCGGTTGGCGTCCGGTTAACCGCCGCTAACGCGGTACGGCTAATTAAATCGACCCGCCGTTACGCATCGGGTTATGAATAATCCGGGCTAACGTACCGCGAAGGATACCTGCGATCACCAAAAGGATGTTGCGTTGAACAATCTACCCGATCGATGCCTGTTAACGATCCTGCGGGCGGCGCATTGCCGCAGCACGCATCATCACTTTGCGATCGACGCGCTGCCGCTGGTGAGCACCGATGCCGGCCATCGACTGGCGTCTCACTTAATGCGTCACCATCAACGCTATCTTGCCGGGGCAAAGGATCCCGACAAACGCTTTCGTGATTTTCACAACCACGTCATTCATGTTGACGACGGTTACTGGGGCGGCGCGCCTCGGGTCGCTCACCAATGGTACGACCGTTTGCAAAAGTATCTGCGTCAAGAACGGTGGTCCGATGCCGCGCACGCGGCCGGCGTGCTCAGCCACTATTTCACCGATCCGATTCAGCCGTTGCACACCGGACAAAAGATCGAAGAAAAAGTGCTGCATCGCCCGATCGAATGGAGCATCACCAAATCTTACGCTTCGCTGTTCATGCAATGGAAAACGGACCCGACTCGGATCGTGTTTCAGTTGTCCGACGGCCCCGGATGGCTCGGTGACGCAATCCTGCAATCCGCACGAGTCGCCCATCAACATTATGAAACTTTAATCGAACATTACGACCTGCAAGCCGGTCGCGTCGATCCACCTGCGGGTCTGGATCGAGTTTCTCGAGGGTGCTTGTCGCAGCTGATCGGCTTGTGCGTGACCGGATGGGCTCGAGTCATTGAACGAGCCGCGTTGGAGGCCGAACTTGCTCGTAATTGTCCGTTGCCTCATCAGGGCACAAGCTTGGCATGCGTTCTCGCGGGCATCCGTGTTCCCACTCAAGTTTGGTTGCGGCGGATCGAACACAAAGTCGAACAGAAAAAAGTACGTAACTTGATCGACGAGTTCGAACAGACCGGCAGCGTTTCGAAGTACCTTCCCAGTGAAGTTCGGGTGCTCGAAAAAGTCCGCAAGGTTCATCGTCGCGAGAAAGAGTTCACGAAGGCGCTGTTGGCAAGAAAACAGCAAGCAACCGTTCGAATCCTGGAAGAATCTATTCCTCAAGAGGATACCGTTTCTCACGAAGCGATCGTTGCCCAAGAAGCGAGCGTGCCGCTCCATGGAATCGTATCGTTTGATTCCAAGCGAGAGCCACAGGTTCGCTTGCACGTCCAAGACGAATTGGTGGATGCCCCTTCGATCGGCAAGAAGACGGCCGCCCGATTTGCCGAGATCGGCGTCCACACGGTGGGCGACTTTCTGTCGGCTACCCCCGAGGCGATGGCGGAAAAGCTGGCCACGCGTTGGATCACGGTCGAGACGTTGCGAGTGTGGCGGTGCCAAGCCATCTTGATGTGTCAACTGCCCGAGATGCTCGCGAGAGAGACACAATTGCTCGTCGGAGCGGGGTTCGCGACGGCGGACAAAATCGCAAAATCCGATGCCGAAACGATCCTGACGGCGGTTCAGCGATACGCGTCATCCCACTCGGGATTGCGATACCTTCGCGGCGCCGAACCGCCGGATTTGCAACGCGTCGAGGAATGGGTTGGCGAAGCCGCACTGGCGCTCGTTCGCCAAAAACGAGCACTCGCCCGAATGCCGGTGCAGGTTTCCACACATGAAAATGTAAGCAAAGCAGCTTAGTGCCCGTGCGATCAAGACTGTGGCAGCGACTTTCAGTCGCCGTTTCGGAACTCGGCGACTGAAAAGTCACCACCACCTACTGTTTACGAGATGTGCGGTGACAGGGGGAGTCAACACGACTGCCCCGATGCACTAACATAGGGCCTTCGCCCTGGCGGATCGTTTCGCGACGAACGACCGCCGGGAATTCTTGCCGGGAATCTCCCGCCGAAACCCTTACGAATTAGCCCGATGACCGCACCGAACGCCAATCCAGCCGTGGACTCACAGGACCCATCCGACCCGCGCAGCCAACGCAAACAAGAAATTCGCAAAGCCGCCCACGCGGCCCGGAAAGCTCAGCCGGACAAGGAATCGGTCAGCCGGCAGATCACCGATGCGGTCATCGCCTTGCCCGCCTACCAAAATGCGAACTGCGTGATGTGGTACGTCGACGTGCGGGACGAGGCGCGGACTCGGCACGCCCTGCCCGACGCCGTTGCCAGTGGAAAAAAAATCGTTATCCCGTTTTGCGTCGACGGCGAACTGGAGTTGTTTCACTTAGAGTCGATGGACGAACTCGCCGAAGGCATGTATGGCATCTTGGAACCGAAGGAAGAACTTCGGGAAGTCGCCGCCAAACGAGTCCCCGTCGAGGAACTCGATCTGATCCTGGTGCCCGGGGTTGGCTTCGACGCCGTCGGTGGCCGCACCGGCCACGGCAAAGGCTACTACGACAAGTTACTCGAGAACGCTCGTTTGGAGACTCCCCTGATCGCGTTAGCGTTCGATTGTCAAATGTTCGACGAGATTCCGATGCAGTCCCATGACATCTACATGGACATGGTCGTCACGCAGTCGAACGTCTACCAAGGTAAAGGGCGTTCGCCGGAATGAATCCCCTGAAACGAAGCGAACTCGTCGAAGACACCTACGCGGAAGGCTTTCGCAGTATCTACGGCGAAGTCTTGATCACCGCCCGCGATCGTAAATGGCTCGACCACGCGACTTCGGCAGCGACGGGCCATGCCTCCAGCACCATCATGTGTGACTGCGAAGCGGGTGTGTCCCATATTCTTGAACCGACCGAGACCCCTGACGGTCGCGTCGGCGCGGTCGTGCAGTTCCATGTGCCTCGCTTCCGCAAAGACCGCCGCGAGCATCTTGAGAGGGTGATGTTGGCCCGGATCAGTCAAAACGTTTTGACGTGCCCGACGGCGCGTTGCTTCAATCGACTCGATACCGAAGACTATTACAAACTCGGTCGAAAGGTGGCGTTCTTTGGCGACCGCCACCAATACCGCGACGAACGATTCGGAGAAAAAGGTTGGGTGATCCCAATCCTTGGCGGCGAGTTCTTTCTGTCGCGTCGTTTTGGTTTTGCTGATGGGATCATGGGCGGCAATCTGTGGTTTTTTGCCGGTGACGAGGACACCGCGATCGATGCCGCCGAACGGGCGGCGATCGCGAGTGAGTCGATCCCCGGTTGCATCACGACCTTTCCCGGTGGCGTTGCGGCAAGCGGATCCAAGGCCGGCAGCAGCTACGATTTCACGATCGCATCGACGTATGCGGAATTCTGTCCGACACTCAAAGACAAACTCGGCGAAAAGTCCAAAGTTCCCGAAGGTGTGCGGTGCATCATGGAGATCATTTTGAACGGATCGGACTTGGAATGTTTGAAAACCGCCACTCGCGCAGCCATCGAAGCCGCCGCCGAAGTTCCCGGTTTGATGCGAATCAGTGCCGGCAACTATGGCGGACGCTTGGGCAAATCATTCATCCATTTGCATGAACTGATCTAGCCGATGGTGATCAACGCCGCCGTTCACTACGCCTGTTTGGCCATGATGGATTTAGCGATCCATGGAGGCGTTTCCAACAGCGGCGACTCGTCCGGCCATCACGAAGTGGTCCCCGTTCGGTCGAGTGAAATCATTCGGCGAAACGAAATCCCCGGCCCCTATCTCGTTCAGATCCTCCGCACGTTGAAGGCGACCGGATGGATCCAAGCGGTCCGGGGGAGCCAGGGTGGTTACCTGCTCGTCGTTGCGCCCGATTCGATTACGCTATTGGATATTGCCGAAGCCATCGGTTGCCCCGACTCGATCGAACCGGCCCGCGATGATGAACCGTCGGCGCAACGCGCACTCAAAAAACATTGGCGAGACGCCGACGAACAGTCACGCCAACAACTCGCTCGTGTAAGATTGGGAGATGTCATTCGGAGCGTTCGCGAAAGCGAAGAACCGATGTTTTACATCTAGAGGCTGTTGTCTTAACGCGGCTACGCCGCAAACACACAAGCCCGACGCACAAGTTTTGAAGCTGCACTTTTTTCGTAACCCGCTGCGTAAGCGAGGGATAATTGATACTAACTCATCCCTCGCTTACGCATTTTGAAGCTGCACTTTTTTCGTAACCCGCTGCGTAAGCTCACTGTACCACACAAGTCGGTGAGAGCAGCTTGAAGTTTTAGTGGAGAATCGCTTGGGGGAGGCTTTTCTTTTGTCGGTCAGCGTCGAATGATGCAACGCCAAATTTGCTGGCGGGGATTTCGCTCCAGGGAAAGGACCATGAACGGAAACACACATGCTCGATGGAAGGGCGTCAAATGTCAGAGGGTATCAAGACTGGGCTGGAGATTGCCGATGAGTTTGCGGGCGTGGACCTGGGAGACTTGCGACTCAATCGCAGGCTATTGAAAATAGCCAGCGCTCTGGCAGGGTGCCCGACCGGGTCGATTCCAGCTGCAACCGATGGCCGGGCCGAGATGGAAGCAGCTTATCGCTTTTTCGACAACGCCAAAGTCACTCCTGCGGACGTCCTCGCTCCGCACCGCGAAGCCACTTTGCAGCGAATCAGGCAATGCAACATGGTCGTGTTGGCTCAAGACACGACCGAAATGGAGTTGACCCGTCCGACGCAGCAGGTCGAAGGTGCCGGTCCGCTTACCAGCGAGAAACGTCGTGGCAGCTACTATCATCCGTTGATGGCGTTCAATCTTGAAAACCTGTGTTTGGGGACGGTATGGAACAAGCACTGGGTCCGCGAGAAGATTCATGTCGGTCGCAGTGAAGCGGACAAGCAACGAGCCAAGTTAAGCACGCCGATCGAAGACAAAGAAAGCATGCGTTGGATCGAAGGGATTCGTGCCGGTCGCGAAGTGGCCCAGGCGTGTCCCCAGACCACTTGCGTTTGCGTCAGCGACAGTGAATCGGACATCTACGAGTTGTTCGCCGAGCCGCTTGGCACCCCGTCGGGCAACGACTTACATTTGGTAATCCGTGCTTGCCGCGACCGCAAGTTGCTTGACGGGGACAGCAAGATTGACGACGCCAAACTCTTCGACGCCGTTCGAAAGAGCGAGTGCCTCTACCGATGCGTCGTTGATGTCAGCAGTCGCAAGGCCAAGCCTAACGCCCAACGAAAATCGCCACGGACATCACCGCGTGACGCCCGAACTGCCAAGGTTGAGGTTCGGGCCCTGAGCGTCACACTGGCTCCCCCATCGCGTCCCGATCGCACACTGCCGTCGCTGAAGCTGAACGTGATCTTGGTCGAGGAACCCAATCCGCCTGAAGGACAAGAACCGATCCAGTGGCTACTGCTGACGACGCTTCCGATCTCCACGATCGAGGAAGTCCAACGGGTCGTTGCTTGTTACTGCATCCGCTGGCAGATTGAGATCACCCAAGCGGAATGCGTATCAAGAACGAGCTTGTATCGACTCGCCGCTTGAAATTACAGTGTCTGTGGCTGCTTTGATGCAATTGGTCGCGTTCTGCCGCAACCGCCACGCTCAAAGCGATCGTTTCAAAATAGGCAATTTGCAAGGAGGTCCCTCATGCCCAACGTGCCCCCCCGCGCCGAGAGAACTATCAACCGCCGCTGACCGAAGTACCGACGTCCTTGCCGCTGAACCAGATGTGGGCGAGGCTCGACGAGGTGACTCGGCGAGACCTTCGCGGACGGATGAGCCTGTTGGTCAGTCGAGCCATGGCGCAACGTCTTCCCAGCGAACCAAGGCGGGAGGGCGGTCATGAGTAACACAGCGCAAGCAACTCGTCGCACCGACACTCGTGAGCGACGTTCTCGATTAAGTGACAAGATACTCGATCATCATCTGGATCGACTCGCGATCGTCTATGTTCGTCAATCGACACAGCATCAAGTACTTGAACATCGTGAGTCGACCGCTAGACAGTACGCGCTGACCGATCGCGCCGAAGAGTTCGGTTGGTCACAAGATCGAATCGAAGTCATTGATGACGACCAAGGCATCAGTGGCAGTTCAATCGTAGGACGTGAGGGCTTTCAAAGACTGCTTGGTGAGATCAGCGCCGATCGTGTTGGTATCGTGCTTGGATTGGAGATGAGTCGTTTGGCTCGTTCATGTAAAGACTGGCATACGTTGTTGGAGTTGTGCGCGATCTATCGTGTCTTGCTTGCCGATGCTGACGGATTGTACGATCCGTCTAATCACAACGATCGGCTGCTGTTGGGACTCAAGGGAACGATGAGCGAAGCAGAGCTTCACATTCTCAAGACACGGATGCACCAAGGCATGTGGAATAAGGCGGAGCGAGGCGAAGTGCTAAACCATCCGCCGATCGGTTACATTCGCAGCGTCAAGGCACGCGATGGCGAAGGGGATTACGTGATCGATCCTGACGCGCAGGTGCAAGAAGTTGTGAAGATGGTGTTCGATCAGTTTGTACGTTTGGGCAGCATCAACGCGTTACTACGCTGGATGGTGAGTCATGACATCAAAGTGCCCGTGCGTCCTCACTTCGGCAGCGATCGCGGCGAACTGACGTGGCGACCTCCCAATCGCGTGACGCTGTGCAACATGTTGCATCATCCGATCTATGCTGGCGCGTATCGTTGGGGACATCGCGAAGTCGACACGCGAAAAAAAATCGCTGGCCGACCGACGACAGGTCGCACATTGAAGTCTCACGAGGACTGTCGCGTGCTGATCCGCGATCGTTTCGACGCCTACATCGACTGGGAGACTTTCGAGCGAATCCAACAAAAACTGCGGGAAAACAGTCATTTGGGGACGACACTGTCAGCTCCTCGCCACGGGCCAAGCGTGTTAGCCGGGTTGGTGGTCTGCGGTCGCTGCGGACATCGTATGCTTGTTCAGTATGCCAACATTCGTAAGGAGAATCCGACTGGCTCGTTGCGTTACAGTTGTCAGCGTGATGCAATTGACTACGGCGGTGATCTCTGCCAGAGCCTTTCGGGTGAGTCACTCGAAGCGTTCGTGATCTCGCGTCTGTTGCAAGTTGTCGAGCCTGCGTCGTTGGAGGTTTCGCTTGCCGCAGTCGAAGACATTCAGCGCGAACGTGAGCGACTGAAATCGCATTGGCAACAGCGACTCTCTCGCTCAAATCATGGGGTCGAAGTGGCACGCAAGTCTTACGCGGCAGTCGATCCCGAGAACCGCTTGGTCGCCAAGGAACTCGAACGACGCTGGGAGGAAGCGTTGCGTGAGCAAGAACAATTGACGATCGAGTACGATCGCTTTCAAACCTCGACACCTGCAAAACTGAGCGACAACGAACGTCAAGAGATCAAGTCGCTCTCGGAATGTTTACCGCAGTTGTGGATTGCTGAAACAACCACTGCCGAAGACCGTTGCGAGATCGCGCGTCTGTTGATCGATGAAGTCGTCGTCAATGTCGAAGGCGACAGCGAACGAGTAGATGTGGACATTCATTGGAAGGGCGGATTCGGCAGTCACCACGCGATGCGTCGTCCGGTTCAAACGTACGAGCAACTGTCGTACTACGACGAACTGTTATCACGCATCAAAGCCTTGCTCGATGAAGGCAAAACGCTCGGTTCGATCGCCAAGCTTTTGAATGCCGAAGGTTATCAACCACCAAAACGCTCATCACTATTTAGCGCAGGAATCCTAGCACGCTTCCTGCGTGATCGCGGCATTCGAACCGGACCGTTACCCAAGAGCGTCACCGAAGAACGCCATCTTCGCAGGGATGAATGGTGGCTCAGCGACTTGGCCGCTGCGCTGTCGATGCCCATCGCCACGCTCCATCGTTGGCAACGCGTCGGCTGGGTCACTTCGCACAAAGTAGCGGCAACTGGACGTTGGTCGATCTACGCCGATGCGGAGGAACTCGCTCGCCTGACGCAACTCCGCACCCAGCATCGCGGTTGGCCTGACCCCTATCCTCGCGCCCTGATCACACCCAAACCGAACCCGAATTCGGATTCAGCTGGGGAATAATGCTAGCAAATACCGACGGAAGAATAACCCCGACTTCTATGGAGGCAGTATGACTGGACGATTGAACTACTTGGAACTATTGGACTGGACGGCCCGTCAGGCGGCCCCAGGCAAACGTGGCAAGACGCCCGCAAGTGTCCCGCCGCTTCTCCAGCGACTCGGTTTGGATCAAGCGTCTTGGTGTGAGTTGGTCAGCGACTTCGGCAAGCTGTTCTGCACCGTTGCTGGTAGTCCCGACAGTGTCGACTCCATGCGGAGTCACGGCACTCATCGACGTTATCATTTGCGTCGCCGGGCACGCGAGCTATTCGCGGTCACGGACTAAGGTCCGGGATCAGCATCTTATTTGCTTCAGCTCATCGGCCCAACAGGCCGATCGTGGATGAGGCATGCACTTTTCTCATCGCAAACGCCGCCAGAGCTAGCAAAACCAAAGCCGTCGAGGCTTCGGTGCTGGCGACTTTTGTTGAATCAAGGTTGTAGCTCGGTTAAGCTACATGCGGATGAGCTGGCAAAGTGTCGTGTCCCCAGGCTTGATCCCTGATCAAAGTGTCGTGTCCCCAGGCTTGAGTCCTATGATCGGCAAGCGGAAGGTCACAAGCAGCATCGCCATCGGTCGACTGGTTCAGTCCGTTGAAAACACTTCGCACTCCCACGACATGGAATTCATCGGCCTGACGACGGAAGCCGCCGCAGAACTGGCAAGACAGCGCAAGAGATCCTGGCGCATCATTCGGCAGGACGGGGAGCCGAAACCGCCAGGAATGGCAGTCGAAGATGACCGCCTGAATTTTGAAATTAAAAACAATCACGTGATTCGCATCCTGCGAGGTTAATTAGAATCTTCCTATGAACAAACTACATTCTGCTCACAAGGCTCGCCCACGTTTGGCAATTCTCGCTCTCGCGTTTTTTGCATTGACGCTCCATGCGTTTCCGCAAACCGGGCAAGCGGAACCCGCAGCCGAAGCCCCTGTCTACGAAGCCCCTATTTTCGACGTCGTTGTCTACGGCGATTCGTGTGGCGCTGTCACGGCTGCGATTTCGGCCAAACGTCAGGGCCGCTCAGTGATTCTCGTCAATCCGACGCACTTCCTCGGCGGCATGAGTGCCAGCGGACTGGGCGCGACAGACTTTCTGGGGCGAAGAGATACTTTTGGCGGAATTGCGTCCGAGTTCTATGACGAAATCGCCAAGCACTACGGCGAGAAGTTTGTTCGCAGCTTTGAGCCACACGTGGGGCAAGCTGTCTTCAAAAAATTGATCGACGAAGCGGACGTCCCTGTCGTCTTCAACGCGAAATTGAATCGCGAGTCGGGCGTGGAAATGAACGGACGGCGCATCGTGTCCATTACAACGCTTGACGGCCAAACGTATCGCGGCAAGATGTTCATCGACGCGACTTATGTGGGTGACCTGATGGCGGCGGCGGGCGTGACCTACACCGTCGGCCGTGAGCCCGAAGAACAGTACGGGGAAAGCCTGGCAGGTGTGCGACGTGGGGATACTCACCCACGCGTTCACTATCGGCAAGGTGACAAGGACCATTTCATTGTCGACGTCGATCCTTACATCGTCCCCGGAAAACCCGATAGCGGACTACTGCCGCATGTCCACAAGATCGATGGCCTGATAAACGGGCAAGGCGATCGCAAGATCCAGGCGTACAACTACCGTCTCTGCCTCACGTCCGATCCCGAGTTGCGAATTCCTATCGACAAACCGTCAGGCTACCGGGCCATCGACCATGAACTCCTGCTGCGAAACTTCGAGGCCGGCGACTCTCGGTTGCCGGCCTTGATCGACTCTCTGGCTGGTTCGGCTTCGAAAGTCGACTGGAATAACATGCATGCCGTCGGTAGTGACTATGACGGAGCCAACTGGGATTACCCAGAAGCCTCGTACGAAAAGCGACGCGAGATCGAAGCCGCCCATGAACTGTACATTCGCGGGTTTCTGTGGACGTTGGCCAATAGCCCACGCGTGCCGGCGAAGATTCGGACCAAAGTTGCCCAATACGGTTTGCCGAATGATGAATTCACTGACAACGGTGGCTGGCCCTACATGATCTACATTCGCGAAGCACGCCGAATGATCGCCGACTATGTGATGACGCAAGCCGATTGCGAGGGAAAACGTGAGGCACAAGACCCGGTCGGACTAGGTTCGTTTGGAATGGACTCGCATGTCGTGCAGTTCTTTGTCAACGAAAAGGGATTCGTTCGTCACGACGGTGTGATCTGGCATGTTCCGCCGAAGCCGTATGGAATTTCTTACCGATCGATTGTTCCGCGCAATGGTGAGTGTGAAAACGTCTTCGCCCCGATCTGCCTGTCGACGTCGCACGTGGCTCACGGTTCCATTCGGATGGAACCCGTATTCATGACGCTCAGCGAAAGCGCGGCGATCGCAGCGAGTCTCGCCATCAAAGCGGATGTTTCTGTTCAGAATGTCCAATACGCCGACCTCCGCCAGCAACTGGACGCGAACAAGATAATTGTCCAATGGAATCAAAAAACTAAAGCTGCGAAGGCTCCGCCCAAAAAGGATTCCGCGAAAACTGATGGCAACACTCTGGACGATCCAGACACAGAACGAATCGGAGAATGGAAGGAAAGCACTTTCGGCGCCGGGTTCATTGGTGACTCGTATTTGCACGACGACGACCATGGCAAAGGTGAGAAGAAAGTACGATTCAAATGGGGTGATCTGAAGTCAGGCTTGTACGACGTTCACCTTGCTTACACGTCGCACACTAACCGAGCCACGAACGTTACGATTGCGATCCATCACGCTAACGGAGAATCTGAAGTCGTCGTCAATCAGCAAAAGAAGCCCGCCGACAGTGGATGGCACTCGCTGGGGCGATTTTCGTTTTCGAGGCAAAAGCCTGCCATTGTCGAAATTAGTAATGCAGGGACTGATGGGTATGTGATTGCCGATGCGGTGCGATTTGTTCCAGTGATGGAATCAGACCTTTCACACGATGCTCCCGCGAACACGAAGACGAAGCCCAACATTCTGATCATTCTTGCTGATGACTTGGGGATCGAGTGTCTTTCCGCGTATGGAGGCAAACACGCGACACCGAACATTGACGCGATTGCGGCCCAGGGCATGCGGTTCACCCACTGCTTTTCAAACCCGTTCTGCTCACCTTCGCGAGCGAGCCTGTTGACGGGACGTTACCCATTCAAGAACGGCCTGACGGATGTGCTTCACAGTCGACGGCAAGAGAACATTTATCTCTCGCCCGACCAACCCAGCTTCGCCCGTCAATTGAAGACGCAAGGATATGCCACTGCCATCGCTGGAAAGTGGCACATGTCGTTGCTTCATCGACACAACACGATCAACGCATTCGGATTTGATCAGTACCAGGTCTGGCAGATCTTCGACAGCGCCGGCGAAAAGACTCGGCGGTTTTGGAAACCACACATCAACCGAAACGGAAGGCTGATTACCGAGCAGGTTCTGGATCGGTATGGCCCCGACGTGGATGTCGAATTCCTGACCGAATTTATGCAGGCCAGCGTCAAACAAAAACAGCCGTTCCTCGCCTACTTTGCAACCCCACTACCGCATTTCCCATGGGAACCAACGCCTGATTCGATAGACCTAAGCTATCGCAAACCTCACAGCGAACACAAAGGTGACCCAAAGTATTTTCCCGACATGGTGCAGTACCTCGACAAGTGCATCGGCCAGCTATTGCAAACCCTGGACGATCAAGGCATTGCCGAAAACACCGTCGTATTCTTTCTGGCAGACAACGGGACCGATCGAGATCTCAGCAACACATGGGGCGACGGAAAAGCCATCCAAGGCGGCAAAGGCACAATGACGGATCGTGGCACGCACGTTCCACTGCTCGTCCGCTGGCCAAAGCAGATCTCAGCAGGATCGACCTGCAGCGACCTGATCGACTTCTCAGACCTGCTGCCCACGCTTTGCGATTTGTCGGGGGCTCCACTGCCGACTGATAAAATTCATGGACGCAGCTTCGTGCCTCAGTTGCTTGGCAAGCCCAGTAAACCACGAGAATGGGTCCATGTCCAGCATCAGGAAGCAAGACACGTCAGAAGCCAATCCTTCATTCTGAACAACAAGAACGAGCTTCGCCCGGTCGTCGAACTTTGGGAGCCGCCAGCTCGCCCCTTGCGGAGCGGTCTTTCAGATGAGGAGAAAATTACACGAAATGAGCTGAACAACGCATTTGATCAACTAGACGAATAGGGCTATCAACAAACGGCTTTCAGCGCAAGCGTGGAGCTGTCGCTTGATGTCTCGCTCGTGACCACATGTCCTGCACTCAAGCGAAGCCTCATCTCATTTTTTTCAGTGTGAGGAAGCAGACACTGTTCCTAGGGAGTAGCATGTCTAACGCGACCAACTTATGCCTCATTCGTCAAGCATACCGATCTTGAACCACTCCAAGCTTTTCGTCCTGTGTCCCCTACTTGCTGTCCTGACTAGCTTGCTTTTCTGGCCTGGAAGCTCGTTTGCACAGGATCCGTTCGCTCACCGCAAATCGAACCTCTCCATTTTCGTTCAAGACAGCAATGGCAACGCGATTAGCAATGCGACCGTCGACCTAAAAATGACCAGGCATGCTTTTCAGTTTGGAACGCAGGTGCATGACCGATTATTTACGATCTCGGAATCAGATTTCTCTTCGCTCAATAGTAATCAAAAGCGAGGATTGATCGGGGACTTTTCAGGCACAGGTGTCGTTCCGACTTGGCAGGACACGCTGAACTACCGATCCGCCATTTACGAAAACTTCAATCACATCATCCCGACCAACGGAATGCAGTGGTTGCCCTATCAAAACAACGGCCCACAACATGTTGATGCGGCGATCCAAGCGGCTCAGGCAAACGGCATGACGGTGACCGGGCACGCGGTTGTTTGGCAGAACCCGAATTGGCCAACCCCAAATCAGTTTCGTCCGGCGGCCAACCCGGATCCTCAATTATTTCATGACGCGCTGGTTTCTGAACGTCTGGGACCGGCCGGAATCATAACTCGCTTCAGCGATGCGGGAGCTGGCCCCACAGTTCTCGATTGGGACGTACTTAACGAGCCACTGCATGTGACGCACTACTCAGACGTTTTTGTTAGTGCGGGAATCTATCCTACCGAAAAGCATGCGTGGGCAGACTTCTTTATACGGGCGGACGCGCTTCGACCCGACGCCAACTTGGCCATCAATGACTACAACATTCTGAATTCAGGAGGCGACGCTGCCGCGATGCAGTATCGCGATCTGGTCAATGATCTGTTGGTTCTCGGTGCTCCCATCGATCAAATCAAGGTTCAGGCGCACATGGACCGTATGGTGAGCAAAGCCGAATTGACTCGCCGACTCGACATTTTGGCCGAAACGGGCCTTCCGATCGCGATTAGCGAGTTTGATATGCGAGACGACGCCAATCAGATTTCGCCGGCAAATCAAAAGCAGCTGTTCCAAAATATTTTGGAGGCATCTTTTGCGCATGAGTCGGTCAACGGCTTCAGCATGTGGGGGCCCTGGGATCCGGCGCATTGGCGAGGCAACGGTCCGCTCTTCGATGAAAACTGGATCGTCAAAGACGAAGCTTCGGCATGGTTCGATCTAGTGAGGGGCGAATGGATGACGAGTCTCGACGACCAACTCATTGGCGTTGACGGCATGTGGGACGGCTTCGTGATTGATGGGACTTACGACTTTACTGTGAACGTCAATGGCCAATCGCAAACGTTCAGCGGCTTTGCCTTAAACGATGATGCAGCGTTCACGCTTACCGTTACAGCAGTTCCCGAACCATCGAGCCTATTCGCTGCGAGCCTTGCTTTGCTCGCAGTGGCCAGTCGTCACCGCAGGAAGTCACCTCAAGTCCAAACATGCGGAATGAAGCGGTGACTCAATTACAGCTTTCTCTAAACGCCTGAATGACAATGCGATTGATAGTTGTTTGGTTCTTACGATCGCTTACGGCTTGTCGTTTTGCCACAGTGAATGCCTGCAGAGCGACCACCGACGTATTGTTTCATGCCGTCGACGACATGAATGACTGGATTGGCGGCCCCGCGAGGTGAGCTTCGTCGGTTGCTGCCAGTTCGTGTTGGCGGCGTGGGATGTGATTGATGCTATGACGGCAATGGATCGGAGAAGTTATAGTGTCAGCCGACTTGAGCAGATCGGCAAATGCCTCGTTCGACGTCCAGGGCGTTTCGAACCACGGGTGCGGAAGAAACGAGGCAGCAACTACAACCCGATGATGCAACCTCGCGACGTCCTGCGAGTAAGACTCGCCGCCGGAGATAACTCATTTGAAAAAAAATAGTTACGACAACGACTGTGCCATTCGTGCCAATGATTATTTCCTAAACAGTATTCCACATTATGGGCAGCCGAGATAGTATTGGATGCAATCGGAGATCGACAGGCAGTGTTTGCTCGTGCGAATGAAATCCGTTTAGTCTCTTCAAGTGGAATAATCTCTATGGTTTCCTTACGTCATTTTAGAAGAAAGAGAGCGTTTACGCTCGTTGAATTGTTGGTGGTCATTGCGATCATCGGAGTCCTTGTAGGGCTGCTATTGCCTGCAGTACAGGCTGCACGAGAGGCGGCACGGCGCATGAGTTGCAGTAATAATTTTAAGCAGCTTGGCTTGGCGATGCATAACTATCATGCGGCGTACGATAAATTGCCGTTGCATGGAACAGGAACACACGGTCCAACGAAGCTGGACTATTGGAATGGTAGTACGGTAACTTCGAATTATCGGCTGAGCGCTCTCGTTGGCATGCTCCCCTTTATGGAGCAACAGGCACTTTGGGAGCAAATTTCAAACCCGCTCGCAGCTCGGACGGATGGCTCCACTACGACAACTCCAGGAACCATCGGATCGCCCTGGGTTCCGATGGGACCGACTCCTTCTAACATCAATTACCCACCCTGGGCGACTGAGTTACAGTCGCTTCGATGCCCGAGTGATCCTGGGGTCGGCCTACCTGCTCTGGGCCGGACAAATTACGTCGTTTGCACTGGAGATTCAGCAGAGGCCAATCGTGCAGGCTACCTTTGGGTGAATTCAAGCGGCGCAGCGACTCTTCCGCCGACGCCATCCACTGGCACCGCACAGACTACAAGATCTAGCCAGCGGGGAACATTCGTCATACGTCAACAAACTGGTCTTAGGGACATTCTTGACGGAACATCGAACACCATCGCTATGGGAGAAATCGCCACCGATCTGGGAGATAAGGATGTGCGTACGATTGGAAGCGTGCAGATTACTGGAACCCCTTTTTATGCAAAACCAACGCATTGCCGGGATCTAGCTGGTGGTATTGATCCAGCAAGACCCAAGTTTTGGCTCGTCGCCACACTACCTGCCGACGATGGTCGTGGTTTTAGGTGGGCTTGTGCGATGCCTAATAATGGTCAATTCCAAACCGTTCGACCACCCAACAGCGAAATCTGTGGAATGAGCAGTTGGGACCGACACACGTTAGGTTCCACCTCTAGCCGCCACCAAGGCGGTGCTCACGTCCTAATGGCGGACGGAGCGGTTAAGTTCATCACGGATTCGATCGAGGCAGGAACCGAAACCGCTGGAATGGTGGTTGATGGAGGAACGGGAAGTCGCGCCCCAGGTTCCCAGAGTCCCTACGGTCTATGGGGCTCACTCGGAACGAGGGCATCGAAAGAAGTGATCGACAAAGAGTTTTAAGTCGATCAGCAATACGCTTGCTCTTGAATAAACAAAACCTCAATTCCTAGTCGGGATTGAGGTTTTTTGTTTTACCTACCAGACGATTCAAACTCGTTGCTCGCTTTCTCTTTAGCAAGTTGCGCTGCTTCGTAATCAGCGATCGCCTTGGCACCAGCATTTTCAGCAACGTTGGAGCTTTCTTGCCCGCTCCCACATCCAGCAACCACAAACGCGAAACTTACAACGAAAATGTGCCAATAATTCTTCACAATGATATCCAGTTTGTTTTCGGAACGTCGCAAGAATTCGGGCACAGTGCAATCCGAAATGGCGTCGCGCATTCGCGTGAATATACTGTGCCGTTTCGCAATATCAAGTCAGCCGAGAGTTCGATCTACTCTTTTGTTCGAAACACAATTGGTGCCACCCAAAAACACAACCAGTGCCAACCAACGCTGGTAACGCCGGATCGCGGATGGCGGATGGTGCCATCCATGTTCTGTCATCACAGAGATCGGCATCACTGCGATCGGGTTAATCCCGGTCGGCGGGGACGTCTTGAAATCTTCGTTCAAGATCGGTCACAAGCTGACGACGGTCTCGGGCAGTGTCGCGGGAGTGCTCGCTAGCGGAATGCGTCGTGGCGGAGGTGCGCAATCAGCAAAGCGGCTCACGCGGCCGGGGCACCGGCGCAGATCGTCAAGCGTTTGCCGAATTGTTTCTTGCCGGGACGCAGGTCTGGAAACTGAGCGACGACTTCCCGGTCGGCAATCCCGAACTCGCGATGGCCTCCACGACGGATATCCTGCCCACCGACCCGCTGGCCCGAGCCGCTACGATCGCCACCGTGACGATGCTTTCGGCGGCTGCCGACGACGAGCGGTGTCGAGACTGCAAACGCAAAAAGAACGAACGTGTCTTCACAACCGATGATTGGAAGGCAGATCCCAATGACGAACTAGATGATGACGACGGCTGCGAACCAAGTATCTTTCCGACACTTTGGCCCCGAGCATCCTCTTGGAAACGTGGGGAAAAAATTCTGATCGTCAACGTTTATCCTTTGGATGGACGAGTCGACCCCGGGATTCCACAAGGCTCTCAAAGCCAAGGTCGGTTCGGCGATTTCAATCCGATCATTGCCGAACTAATTTGTGAAGACCAAGCGAGAATGGCAACGGTGTCAGGCGTCGTTGTGCTTTTAGTCCAGTTCTTTACGAAATCGCTCAACCCCCATTCCTGGGCTTGCCGATAGACCGCAAGTGGAGTTCGGATTATTCCGATTGCGCTGACTTTTCGCCCTGCTGTTTTTTCAAGATTCAACCGTAGGGCAGGGCGTATCTTTAGCGGCTTTTGGGCCTTCGTTGGAATGGATGCATGGTCAAGTCAATCGCAAACTGCCTTGCGATCTTCGCGATAGTAATGTGCCATCAGGTGGGTCTTGGTCAAGGCTTGATGACTCCCGGCGTTGGAGCGGTCAACCGCAGCATGGCGGGTGCTGCCACGGGGAATTCCGTTGATTCCGCAGGTGCGATGTTCTTCAATCCAGCGACGTTGACCGGCGTCGATGACAACCACATCGTATGGAGCATCGAGGTTCCATTTATCAACGAGCAGGTTTCGTCGAGTGCATTTGGTTCGAGCGGACAAACGAGCGCGGAAGTCGGGATTTTTCCGTTGGCGACGACGGCGTTCGTATACCGCCTTGAATCCCTTCCGGAGATCACTCTGGGTTTGGGGATGTTCTCGGCGGGTGGACTTTTTGGGAACTACCCTGCCGACGAAACCAATCCGATCCTTTCGCCACCGCCGCCCACCGGCGCTGGTGTCGGGCAGGCATTCAATCTGTTGTCATTGCAGCAATTCACGCCGACCATCGCGGGACAAATCACCGAGCGTTTCTCGTTGGGTCTCAGTCCCATCATTACGCTGGCAACGCTTCAATTATCGCCGGTTAGTTTAGTCGCGCCGGACGATGCCAATGGCGACGGCACGTTCAGCTACCCGTCGGCGATCGGGACTCATCCACACTATGGTTTGGGTTTTCAAATCGGCGGATACTACACGATGGAGTCCGGGCTCAATCTGGGCTTCTCGTACAAGTCGCCCAATTGGCTTGAGAAAATCAAGGTGAATGCCTCCGATGAATTGGGGCGTCCGCGAGCGTTGACGTTCGACTTGGACCTTCCACCGATCTATTCTTTGGGGATGTCTTACGAAGGCATTCCACAGTGGTTGATTGCGGCCGACGTTCGATACGTGGACTACGAAAGCGTTGCGGTTTTATCCGATTCAGGTTTCAATCCTGACGGATCGGTGCGAGGCGTTGGATGGGAAAGCGTCTGGTCGTTGTCACTGGGCTTGCAGAAAGAGTTCAGCGAAACATGTTCGGTTCGAATCGGTTGGTTCACGACCGAGGATCCGGTTCCGAACGCGGTGGCGGCCTTCAACATTGGTTCGCCCGCATACTACCAGCACATTTTATCCGCGGGTGTATCGAAACGATTCACGGATTTCTTTAGCACTCACTTCACCTATTATCACTCACCAAAAAGTGAAGTGTCCGGACCATTTGTGACTCCCGGGGGTGCGATCCCGAACTCGAATGTCACCGATTCGGTGGACTCGCATGCGATCTTGATGTCGTTGGCATTTGACTATTGAGGCCCACACCACGTCAGACAGTTCCCGAACGAGTGTGTGGCGGCCACTCCGCAGGCAGCGAAGGTTTGTTCCGCCTCCCGCCGTGCCGTGTCGGCCTCGCCAGTGGGAAGAACCGTCGCCAACGCCATGCCGACCGAACCGACGTGCAATTTCATTTCGAACTCTTCGAAACCTTTCTTGGCATCCTTCCAATACTTGATGGCGTTGGAGTTGTCACCTTGAGCCTTGGCGACTCCACCCAATATCCGATTGGCAAATACGTTGCTCCACGCATCGCCTTCACGCCGCAATGATTTAGCAAGTGCTTCGGCCGTGCGTAACAAGGCTTGTCGTTGCGGTGATTGATCGGCGGCGGCGAGTGTGCATGTGGCCCGCGTGTCGACCATCATCACGCGAACAAATTTGTTGTGCAAAACCAGAGCACTTTTCATGTTCGGCCAAAAAGTCTCGAGCGTGGCGAGTGCCTTTTCACCTTCACCATTGTAAAGGGCGATCAGGCATTCGATGAAAGAGCTTTGCAAATGTTGGTAGTGGAACCCCGAGTGATTCCACGATGCTCGCGCCAATCGGATAGATTCATGTGCGTGGTCAAGGTCTCCTTTGCTTAGATCCAGGAACGGAATCAGAAACGCTTGCATGTTGGTAAGTGCGTACAGATCACCACGTTCCCGGGCGTCAAGGAAATCACGCTTCATAGCCGCTTGAACTTGATCCATGTCTCCGGCGTGCAGCAGGCACGTGCCTTGGATCCATCGAATGGTGGAACGCTCCCACCATCCGCCGATGGATTGGGTTCGAAAATGATCTTCGGCGACCTGCAAGGACGCGACCGATTTAGTGAACTTCGCTTCTTGAAACTCAATGAGTCCCTTCACCATCAAGCACACGCCGAGCGCATGAGGATTCCCTGACTCTTCGGCTAAACGATTGGCATTTTTCAGTAGAGAGGCCGCCTTCAAATACTTCCCGCTCGTGCTGACCATGAAGGCTTCCCATGCCAGCGAGCGGGCGATTCGATGCGCGTCGCCACTCTTGAGGCTTTCGCACAGCAGTCTGGTCTGCAGCGCGGCACCGGCGATGTTGTTGACCGTTGACAGGCCCGCGGCGATGCCCCAAAGACTATCGATCCGTTGCAATTGTGCGGGATCCTGTTCGTCCGCAGGCCGGGTTCGAATTCGCAATCCGCCCAACTTCAAGCGAGCTCGCTGACCGAGCAAGTCGATTAAAATGGCGTTTCGTTTGGTCGGCAACTTAAGGCGATAACTCTTGAGTACCTCTGCGAAGGTCGAAAGCCCTAGATCGATGTTGCCGCTAATGCATAACTGTCCTGCGGCCATGGCTTTCAAGTTCGCGCGTTGTGACGGCTCGGATAGTTCGGCGACACAGAGATACTGTTCAGCCGCGTGTTTGCCCCGACCCGCGTTGACGTAGGCTTGGGCGAGCCCCGAGCGAAGTTTCAACTCTTCATCGGCGTCAACGGATTTCAGTGCGAGCGATTGTTCATACAAATAGGCGGCATGGTCGAACGCCAATGCCTTGGCGGAAGCTTCCGCCGCGATGGCGTACCAAGTTCCCGCCGTGGGAAAATCGCCCCCGCCGCGAAAATGAACCGCCAGTGATTCAGGGTCGGAATCGGGCTGGGTAAGCAGAAATTTTGCCCATCGAAGATGGCAGTCTTGTTTTTGTTCGGTGGGAAGTGATTGAACGATCGATTCACGCACTCGATCATGGTAGATCTGGATGTTATCAGCCGCGTGCGCGGCAGCCCCACTCAAGAGTTTCTCCGAACGCAGTTCCGCCACGATGTGTTGCGGGTCAGCGATCTCGGGAATACCACGAAGTAAAGCGGCGAGCGGAGTCGGCTTACCAACGATGGCAAGCATCTCGAGAAAGCGACGGCCATCGGTGTCGAGCGTTTCGACACGACCGAGGATGACTTGGTTCAATCCCAACGTTTGGCCGGGTGATCGGGAAGGGAAGTCGAGGAAGTACTGAACCAACTGCTGAAGAAACAGTGGGCTACCTTGGGCTTCCGAAATGATTCGATCGATCGTATCAGGCGGTAAACGTTCGTCTTTCAAATACCCTGAAATGACGTCTTCGGATTCTTGACGATTGAGTGGTCCGATCGACACGCGATTAAAGTCGTCGTTCCAGTCCTTTTCCAGTACGTCGAATAGCTGTGCGTATCCATCGGGCAAGGGATACTCCGACCGGTGACTGGCGATCATCAAGATCCGCGCGGGCGTCTTGGAACAAATCAACTCCCGAATCGCTTCGACGCTGTCGCTGTCTCCCCACTGAAGGTCGTCGATGGAAAGGATTAGCGGATGGATATCTCCGATTCGAGCGAGTAATTCCGAGAAGGCTTCAAATGCGAGTCGTCGGGCTTCGCGATCGGACAGGTCATCGTTCGCACCGCCGGGATCGAAGCCGCTGATTTGACTCATCACGGGGAACAATCGACCGAGCTTTCCTGCATGCCGGGGAATCAGCCTCGCAAGCTCAAGGTTCGTCAATCCATTGAGGTATCTCGACAGTGAGTCCACTAGGCTATCGAGCGTCTTGAAGGGAACCGACTCTTGTTCGAAACAGCGACCACTGATGATGATGCTGGGTTGAGACTTGAGATGCTCGAGGAAATTCTCAACGGCTGCGGTTTTGCCAAACCCGGATTCACCCGAAACGACCACACTGACACGGTGGCCACTTTTTGCCCGCTTGAACGCGGTTTGCAATTGCTTTTGCTGTGCCGATCGACCGACAAAGATCTGTTTGGGGACGACCGATTTGACCGTCGAAGTTGGAGGCTTGCCAAGAACTTGGACGATTTCGGGATAATCGGGCCGATCGTTCGGGTCGATCGACAACAGTTGATCGCATAATTTAGCTAGATCCTCGGGCACTCCTGGGACCAGTTCGGCAACCGGCGTGGGGACCATCCGTTGTTTGAGCGAAAGCACCTTCAGGAGTCGACCTGAAAATGGCGGCTTGCCCACCAACGTTTCGTAAAGCATGACACCGATCGCATACCAATCACTCGCGGCGGTGACACTTCCACCGGCGGCGCATTCGGGTGACATGTACCGAACCGTACCAACAACCTCGTCATTGCCTTCGTGCGAATCGGAACGCCATGAAGAGGAACCGCCGGCGTCGCTCTCGGGTGATGGGCTGATGGGAAAGCCTTCCGCGATCAATCCAAAGTCCAAAATCACGACTTGCCCATTCTCTCGCATCATCACATTGGACGGCTTGATGTCGCGATGGATCTTTCCGAATGAATGCAGCGCCTCGATTCCCGCAGCGAGCTGAGCGTAAGCTTGCCTTACGCTGTCCCAGTCAAGATTGGATAAAACCGGAGGATAGAGTGTCGGTTCTTCTTCGCCGGACAAATCCGTCGAGGTCGCCTCGCGGGTCGCGAGGTCCACCTCGGATGTCGGCGCGTTGGCTTCGTCGGTATCAAAGGTGTCCGCAAGCGGCACCGCGTTGAACATGGAACCCTGGACGTATTCCATGGTGAAGTACCATTGGTCGCCATCGGAAATCAACTCGTACAGAGAAACGAGATTGGGGTGCACGATGTTGGCAAGTGACCGAAACTCTCGCTTGAATCTCGCGAGCGTCTTGGCATTGACTCGCGGCAACAACTTCAGCGCGACGTCAGAACTCAGTTCCGTATCGTGTACAAGAAACACAGCCCCCATCCCGCCCTCGCCGAGCTTGCGGAGGACTTGAAATCGACGGTTCCCGCTGAAGGTGGTGCTCGACTTTTGGGACAATGAACTTTGTTTGAAATTTCAAGGATAGAGGTTGGCCTTGGCGATCGCCGCTGAGCTTCGCCGCCATCGATCGGGTCCCAAGGCCCAGATGTGCAGAAAGAAGAACACAAAATCGAGCCCGGCAAAGATCATGAACGGCTTGGGAGCATCCAGGATATAGCAATAGTAAGAATAAAACCCGACGGACCAAATTTTGCCGACAATGCAAACCAGCACAATCCCCATGTAGCGATTCGGGTCACGAGCGGCCAGCAAATACAGCAACGCCATGATGACCAGAAACACTCCGACGAGCCTCAACCAAATGCTATCCGCGCCCGGTTTGGGGGTGATCAAATCAAAGAAGGTCGTGGTCCAAATCGGGGCGAAGGAGACGAGGACGCCAAAGAATCCATCGTACAACGCTCCGATCGAAAGAAAGCTGCGTTGCCACCGATCGTAGTAGTTCTGAAGGTATTGATACTGTTCGGTCCGTGTGACGACCGTTTGACGAGTGTTCTCAGGCATCCGGACTGCGCCTTGTGTCTGGCGGGATGGTGGGCGGGTTGAAATCGACAATGAGGCTCGAAGGAAAAGGCCCGGCCATTTGAAGGCGACCGGAGTCACCCTCGGCACGCCGAAGGCCGGGTTGTTGCAAAAGTGGTTTTAAAATTCCTGGAATTTGCAACTGGCTGATTCGTTGGCCGAAGCATTCATGCATGCCCGCGCCGAAATGCAGGTAGTGGCTGGCCGGGCGATCGATACGGAACTCATTGGGTGAATCCAATTCACGACGATCAAACATCGCCGACCAAGTCAACGCGACCACTCGGGCACCGACGGGCAACCGCTTCCCGGCGAGTCGATAATCCTCCGCGACCACCCGAAACAGCCCTGGGTTTTGTGGATTGAACCGCAAAGCTTCGAATACGTACTTCGACAAAAGTTCGTCATCGTTGGCGAGCGCGGCTTGTTGAGCCCCAGCTAGCTGTTGTGGCCGATCGAGAAGTTGGTCCAAAGCTTGCGCCACGCACTTTGCGGTCGTCGGGATCATGCCAACCAATAGTCCCAGCAGGTTGCTGCGAATTTGTACATCATCCATCCGTTCAAAGCCGTCACGCTGCATTTGCAAACACCGACCGAGCACTGTCATCTCATTCGGATTTTTCTTCTGATCTTGGATTTGCTGATCAATCGCTTCGCGACATTCCGTCGCCGCACGCAATGCCTTGGCGTCGACCTCCGGTGGGTTATCGGGAATGAACAGATAACGAAACATCAAGCTCGCATGTTCCGCGAACCGCATGTCGTCGTCGTTCGTGATCCCCAGATAGTCCCGCGTCAGATGGGTCGGCACGATCAAACCCAAGTCCGTCGCCACGTTCAGGTGGCCTTCGGACTTCTTGATGATCGCGTCGGCGGACTGCTGTATCGATGGCACAATGATCTGGGCGGCATCGGTCCGGCGAGTCGCCTCTCGCATGTTGGAGACATCTCGCTCGTACGTTTCCGAAGGCTGCATTCCCAGGAAGAACTCACCGCCATTGGTCAGCCGCGACATCTTTTCGCCATACGTGACAAAGAACGCTTGCTTGGCGTTTAAGACTTCGACAACATCGCGATACCGCGCGACGAGGTAAACATCGCCTTTCTTGAAGATCGGCTTGAAGGTTCTCAGCAACCAGAAAAACGTCAACTGATGCTTGGCAATCCAGGCACTCATCGCGGCACTGATCCAGGCCCCCACTGCGGCGAACAATCGTGAAGGAAGCGAGCTCAGCCATGCCCAAAACGATTGAGGCTTCATCGCATCGGTTGGATCTCGACGGGGCGGATCGATATCCGGTGGCGGTACCGCCGGCGTATCGACCGCAGGCGGCAAAGTCGCGGCCGGGTCATATGTCGACAGTTCTTCCATGACGCGCCCCTGGGCAATTAAACGCAACGCCGTCAGGCTGGGCAAGAAGAAATATCCGCCACCTCGCAGTTCAACGAACTGCGGGATATCCGTCAGAAAGTGTGCCGGTTGAGCTTCGGGTCGCTCGGGGTCACCGGGAATGACCATCGAACCTTGACCGGTATGGTTTCCCATGATCGGGTCGCGGTCGTTGCCCAGCCCGAAGTCGTTGCCGTAGTTCACCCATTCTTTCCACACGAACTCAAACTGGCGGTTGATGCTCGCGTTGACCACCATGAAGTTGATGCCGCGTTCTTCCGTGTCGTCGGCGGTTTGGTCGTAGGGCACCCATTTTCCATACGGCAATCCTCGGCGAGCAATGCGATGGCGGCACGCCAACCGTCCATCGAATCCGAACGTGTCGCGAGGATTCATGCGTCTGACGTGCGATCCCAGTGGAACTCGAGTTCCGTCGGGATCGTCAGCATAGGAGAAATCATTATTACGCATCGGATCATTGGCGACGGAGGCGTCCTTGTGAAACGGACACAACTGCATCGGGGTGCCGTCGTCCCAACGCCCGATCATTTTGGCTTTGACTAGCTCTTCGCCACCGGGATAATGCTCGGCCTGTTTCTTGGTGAATTCTCGAAACGCTGCGACGTTCTGGTGCAGCTTCAGGTAAACCAGGAACGAGCTATTGCGGGACAACAAATGAGGCCGAGGCGAGGCCGGCACTTCGCCGCCTTCATCAAGATAACCGAGTAAGAATTCGCCCGTCTTGACCGGCTCCCACTTCCCCCCCGGGACCGGAACTCCTCGACCTGGACGAGCGGGAATGCCCGAACCAAGGATGTCCGGATTGCCAATCCCATCGGTGTATCCGAAGTGTTCTTTCTTGGTCGGCTCGCCATCGACGACCAATGCCGCTCCGTCTTGCGAACCGAGAATCAAGATCCCGCCATGCTGCTCGATACGAGCTTGCACGTTGCTGGTCATCTGCTCGCGAGCGTCTTCGCTTAATGCATTAATCACCAATAATAAATCAACGCTTTCCTGTCGCCAAATGGTTTCCCAATGTTCCGGCGAGTTCTTACGCACGTGATTCAAATTGATCGAGCGTTTGAGCATCCCTTCCTGGAATTCGAACGGGAATCCGGCCAAGGACTCTGCCGGCAGTTTCAGTTTCTGTAATCCGGGGTATGAGATCGCGATGTTTAGGGTCTGTTGCGGCTTCTCGCCTCGCCACCACTCCGATGTCGTGATGTCGGGAATCAATCCCGAAATCGTTCGGCGGGCCGATAGACCATCATGGCTCTCGCTGGGATCCAAGATGCGACAAAACAGATATCGTGAAAATGGAAATCCATAGCCCCTGAGGATATTTCCCTGGATATCGGTTAGGTCCAAAGCGGGTTGTGGTGAGACCATTTCTTGATTCAGCCGTCAGTGAAAATGCGGGGCATTGATCGAGCGTGTTGTCAATGTGTTTTCAAGGTTCTCATGAACTGGCGAAAATCTGCTTGCAACGCAACCGGGTCTTGCCGTGGCGTCTTCAATGCGAACTCACGAAACTGAGCCTGCAATCGAACGGCAGCTCGGACTTCATACAAATTGGCTTGTGGATAGGCACCGAAAGAGAACGTCGCATCGAAACGACACCGCTCAACATAATCCAAAAAACTTGCGATATCGTTGGTTCCTGGAAAGGCAACGCAGTTGCAATAGATTTGCTCCAAGACGTCCGGAATTTCTTCGAGCATCGACTGCAAACAAATCTTGTAGTCCCCGGCAATGACCGAGGACATCATCAAATAAGGTGAATTCAAATGGTCCGTCGTCGTGGGAAACCCTTGGCACGGAAGGTCGTAGAAGATCACGAATCGGCAGAATTGCAGGTTCGGAATGCGCCTAAATGGACTTGCCTTGCCGTTAGGAAGTTGATGCAGATACTCTCGGATGCGGGTTTGATAGGAAGTTCCGTTTCCCTCCGGTTCGGTGACCTTGATCGGCGTCAACGTTGACAGCATGTAGTTCTGGTCAACACGATTTCCTAACGCGTAGCCTGCCATATTGCTTCTGCCTTTGCGGTGGAAAGAGTCTTAGGAGAGAGAAGCGGCGCTGGCGACCACTTCGCGATGCGTTTGTTCCCACTCGGTGAGACCGTTTTCGCCGAGATGATTTTGGACCCTGATTAAGAACAACTCGTAACTGCGAGCAAATTCCTCGGGGCTCATGTGCCGAGATTTCTTTTCGAACTCGTAAAGCTCATCCGAAAGGCTCAACGCCGATGCAACTTCCGTCGCGGAAGACTCCGGAGTCGCGTTGTAGTAATAGATTGACGAAAACTCGTTGTGTTTGATGTATTGGAAAAACTTGCCCTCCGGAACCGCTCCAGGAAACTTTTCACTCCATCGCCAAATATTGTCCAAGCCGATCGGAATGACCTGCGAAAACGCATCGATGTACTGGTCCCAGCTTCCGTTGAAGTTACTCACGAAGAGCAAGTAGTCGTACTCGGGCCGGTCTCGCGGTTGGTCATCGGCGAGATGGGGAAGTTGGTCGCGACTGAGAATGCTCCAGTGCGCGAAGTGGATGAACGACAAGCGGATCAATCGTTCTTGGATCTTGGCGAAAAAACCCCAAGTAATCATCCGAAATAGAAAGCGAAGGATGTAGCTTTTCCACCATCGCATGGGAGAGATGGTCGTAATCGCGGTCGCTTTGCCTGAGATATTGGCCATTGACTTCGCTCCTCGGTGCTGACTAAGAGCGGGTCATTTCAATTGGTCTTGCCGTCAAAAGCAAGCACAGGCTTCGGATTATTTAGTGCCGTTTGCTCGCCGATGCAATTTTAGTGATTGATGAAGCCGGATGATGCCCATTGGAGGATCCGTAATGCGACGCGTTCGAAGTGGTCCAAGGCCTTGTGCGTCAACGCAAAACCGCTCGAACGTGTTCAACGCTCGAGCGGTCGATGCTTGAAAATAGTGCCAGAGTCGGCGAACGTTATCGCAGCAGCGACAACACGTTTTGCGGGTTCTGGTTGGCCAGCGAGAGCACGTTCGTACCCGACTGGACGAGGATCTGGGCTCGCGTCAAGTTCGCGGATTCTTGGGCGAAGTCGGCGTCTCGGATCGAGCTTTCGGCTTCTTGCAAGTTGGCCAACGTGTCGTTCAAACTGACGATGTTGCTTTCGAGGGTCGTGGCTTGGAACGCACCGAGTCGACCGCGGATCCCGGTGACTTGGTCGATCGCATCGGTCACGATTTTTGCGGCCAAGTTTGGATCGTTGGCCAACGAGGCGGATTCACCGCTGCCGAGTTGGAACAATCGTCCCGCCGGTCCGCCCAGTCGGGCCGTGCTGACGCTGCCGATGCCGATCCGAGCTTGTTGGTTGCTGACGACATCGGCACCGAGTTGGAACAAGGCTCCACCACCGTTGATCGTGAAGCCGACGCTGTCGTCCGAACCATCCTTGACGGTGATGGAGATGTCCAACGTGGCGGTATTGATCGACAACGTGTTGCCTCGACCGTTGGCGTCGACGCCGTTAACTTTAGCCTTGATGTCTTGCCCGGTGACCCGTCGACCGGCTCCGATCGGAGATGTTTTGATGGTTCCTCCATCGTCTTCTTGAATGACTCGCAAGTCGACGATGGCGTCACTTCCATACTCGGTCGAAGTCAGGATCAGGTCTTGGCCGTCTTTCGATGCGGTCACGCCCGTCGCGTCCTGAACCAAGTTGATCTGAGTAATCAAATCATCGATCCCGGTACCGGCACTGACGTTGAAGACTTCCGAACCACTCTTGCCGAGAAGTTCGAAGACGACGCTCTTGGCCAAACCGCCCGAAGCGGCCAATCCACCGGCAAACGCGTTCTCGGTGTCCGTATCGGTGCCGCTGTTGAAGGCGGTCAGCGTGTTGCCCGCTTCGACTTCGGCATCGTAGGTGCCTTCGTCGGTGATCGCGGTGATGATGTCATCTAAGTCGACGTCGGTATTTTCTTGAACCGTGATGGTGATATTGCCATCCGTATCGACCGTCGCGGTGGGCGGACCGACGGTCGCGGTCGTTTGGAACGTGATCGTGTTGGTATTGGCGTCGGCCCCTGTCGATTTGGCTGTCAAGTTAATTGACGCGGTCAACGTAGCTGCGTCGACGCCGCCGGTTAGGTTGGTGATCGTCGGGGCAGTGGACGTGCCGCCGTCATAATCACCCACAGGGATCGTATCGCCGTTAGTCAAGACGGCATCGAAATCGGCTAGATCGTTGATCGCACTGGCGATGCTCGCGAGTGATTGGTCGGTATCGGGATCGATGGTGACGACGATGTCGCCGTCCACATTGACGGCGACACCGAACGTTGCTCCAGGAGTGGATTCGTCGAAGATAATGTCGCCATTAAAATCTTCACCATCGGCCGTGGCCGTCACGGCAATCGTAGCGGTACTGGTGGAAGCATCGGCACCGCCCGCCAAAGCGGCCGGACCGCTTGTGATGGCTGAGGTGGCAGCGACGACGTTGGCCGATACGTCGGTGGTTGCAAACTCGAAGTCAGCGTCAGCCCCGAGGAAGGTTGCGATTTGTGCGAGCGTTTGCCCCTCTTCAAGAGTGATCGTTACCGTCCCAGCGGCTTCTACGATCGTCGACGCAGTTCCACCAGCCGCTGCAGTTGTGGCGATGACAACGTCCAAGCCTTCACCCAGGGCTCCTTCGAAGGCACCACCTGCCTTAGTTGTCAACGTAAAATCACCGCCGGGCGTTCCCCCACCCCCGTCGTCCAAGCTAACGGTGACCGCACCGGATGCCGCTTCGGTTTGCGGATTGGCTTGAGTGAATACCAGCGAACCTGACGCAGCATCCGCCGTGATCACCCGCTGTAGGTCCACTGAACCGGCCGAAGTAGCCGGGGCAATGGCGGCGGGGATCGACGGGATCGTGATCGAAGCCTGTTCGGCCGCTGCGGTCACAGTGACTGACACGTCGAGTGAACCGATCGCACCTAAGTTGGCCTGGTCGACTTGGAGGTTGGTGATGTTGTTGAAGTTCGTGCCGGCTTTGGTGAGGAAGTCCAAGTCGCCACTGAGTAGCTTTCGTCCTTGGAAAGTCGTCGTTTGAGCGATCCGGTTGATCGCTTCAAGCGAACTGTCAATCTGCAACTGGTTCGCCGCGACTTCGTCTTCGCTGAGGGCACCCGTGTTGGCGGCCTCGACGACCAATCCTCGCACGTCGTTGAGCAGGTTACTAACCTGACCGAGGGCGCTGTCGGCGGTGCTGATGATCTGGCTGGCCCGGCGGGTGTTGGAAATCGCTTTGCCAAGGCTGGTGATTTCACTTCGCAAAGCCTCGCTGGCGATCAAACCGGCGGGGTCGTCCGAGCCACTGTTGATTCGCAAACCCGTGCTCAAACGCGTCAACGCTTGTTGCAAGTCGTTATTGCTAGATTGCAAGCGGTTTTGTGCAACGAGCGATGGAACGTTTGTGTTGATACGAGTCATGGTATTGAATCTTCTGAAAGATGTGAGTGTCTAACGTCTCACTGGTCGTATCGGCACGTTGACGGGTGAATACGAAGAAACAATGACGAGATTTTTCTCATCAATCCCGAAGAGCCTTGCAAACCGCCTATAATCGACAAGGCTTAACAAACATTTCAAACTGGGCAAATGAAGCAACTCAGACAAGCAATCGTGATTCTGTTCGCCGTCAGCATGGCGATCCCATCAACGACCATCGCCCGCGAACCGGCCGTTCAACCCGCCCAGTCTTTCACACCCGACGAGATCCGGCGTGCCTTTGCAGCGTCCCACAACGGCTACAGCAGTGACGAGCTGATCGTCGACGAAACGTTGCGGTTGGCGTTCATGAGTGAATTGGGTATCGACGCCTCCGACCCCCGCACAACTGACTCGCAGACCCGAGCGGCGTTGGAGTTGTTGCGACTGCGAAAGACCGGGAAACTCGACGTCGAGACCACCCGGTCTCGTCGCGAAGACTTGTCGCCGGTCACCGAGACGGCGGAGATCGCGGTTCGAACCGTCTTAGACCGCCACCAGGTAACGATCGATCAGGTGCTTTGCGATCCTAACCTTCGCAATGAACTACAACATGAAGCCGAGAAAATCAGGCCAAACGTCGAGGCCAGATTGATTCGCAAGGCGGTCCTGCGTCTGCGGAAGATCCGACGACTTCGCCCGGAATTGGTGCTCCGAGTGGCCCAATGGGACACCGAAGTCAGAACGATGCCGGTCCTCAATTTGGACTGGGATCGGATTCCGGAGTCGCCCGGCGTGTACTTGTTTCGCGATCAGAGCGGCTATCTTTATATTGGCGAAGCGTCCGACTTGCGCGAGCGTCTGACACAGCATTGGTCGGGCAGCCACAACGAGGGCCTCGCGGGCGTGTTGACCGGTGAATCTCCGAGCGAGGAATCAGTCACCCTGGAATTGCATGTATTCGCCGATGACTCGCCCGGCCGCCAAGCTGCCATGCGCCGAGCTTACGAAAGCGAACTGATCCGCAGTCGCCAGCCAAGATTCAATCTGCGGCCGTAGGTGATTGGTCGGCTTCGGAAAGCCCCGGCGATACTATCTCTTCGAAAGGAAAGTCGTCGCCGATTTCGCCTCGCAGTAACCGCCCCGCTTGGCCGGTCAAACGCAAGTAGAAATCACTCGGCAGGCCTTCGTAATCGCTAAACGCGACCCCTGCACCGACGGGTGGATTGTTCGTGCATTTGAAGATTGCGGTAGCCTCGTCCACTTCGTCAAACATCGCCACGTAAATCATTGATGCATCAATCCGCTTCGCCGCCGCGATTTGTGACCAGAGAAACTGACCTTTCAGACGAGGAATGTCATTCAGTTCAGCCCCAATGAGATTGTGCCAACTGAAACCTGGAAAGACGACGGGCAAAAAGTCCAAGTCGTTGCGATCGCACCACTGCTGATCCTTCGCCCAAACCTCTTGGGCGTGCCGCGTCGCTTGATCCGGCGTGCGATATCGACCGATGGTCCAGGGACTCAAAATATCAGCCTTTCGCAAAACCTCGTGCATCATCGCGTCCGTCACGGCGTCACGGGTTTGTTCTCGCCAGAATGACGGAATCCCAAGCATCACCGTACAACCCTGCTGCTTAAACCAATCGATTAACTCGCTACAGTATTCGAGCGAGTAAGGCCGGTTATCTGAAAACCCGATACCCCAAATGGCCACGACGGGATGGCCGTCATGATTCAAGTATGCGGTGTCCTGAGCAACGTTCATCGTTCGCTGCAAGGCGAGCCAATCGTTCTGCACTAATTGCGGATCGTCGGTACGCATCCCTGACAGATCATACATCACGGCGAATGCCCTACCGTATTGGTTCGATCCGTCCATGGCATTCTTCAATACCGAGTCTTTGTGTCGACGTAGTTTGTCGTTTCCGACCCCATTGGCGAATCTCTGGACGAAAGCACCGTCGATGCCGTAGTCCTGCATCCACTTGAAATGCCGCAGTACTGTCTTACGATTGGCGCTGCTGAAAACTTCGGCACTCGAACCATCCATGTGGACGAAGTTGGTGGGATACCGCTCATCGGCATCGTACTCTTCCAACTCCGGCCACAAGTCGACGGTCACGTTGCCTGGCCCAGGAGTTTGGTTTCCATGGCGCGCCCAGTGTGCCCAGCTCAGGTCGGCACCGTCTCCCTCACAATTGAACCACCCTTGGTATCCGCACATCACCTTTCCGGTCAGGGTGGATCGATCAACAACCGAGCGGCTTGAGGGAACGCCAGAGCTGCCTTGGGCGACGATTCGCGTCGGTCCGAGAACGACACACCAAACGATCGCGAACGTAGTTATTAATTTCATCTCATTGAAGCATCGCACGTTCGCGGCCGGTTCGATCCGAACTTGTCATCAGCTTGGCTCGGACATCCGATCCTAGCGGGCTGTCGGTTTAATCGTAACCCGACGCGTCAGTTCTGAAGTTGCACTTTTGCCTGTGGCATTGGTTTTTCGTAACCCGCTGCGTGAGCGAGGGATGAGTCAATATCAATTATCCCTCGCTTACGCAGCGGGTTTCGAAAAAAGTGCAACTTCAAAACGCGGCAGCAAGGTATTGAACGCCATAATTCTCGTTTAAGTATCCCTCGCTCACGCTTCGGGTTTCGATGAGAACTAAATCAACACGCCGCTAGCAGGTGAACGGGGAGTTTTAGGTCTTGGTTTAAGTTTAGGTTTAGAAGGATCGGTCCTGGACGTTGCCGGGTCTCCGCTATCGCTGCGACCCAGCCTACAAAGGGACCCAGCCTACTAAGGGACCCAGCCTACTAAGGGACCCAGTCTGCGAATACGAAAAAAGCCCCTGGCATCGGGGATGCCGGGGGCTTTCGGGTTTTGCTTCGCGATCTGGATTAGACGGCGGCGGGGACGTTGGCGGTGCGGACCGTGGCGATGATCGCGCTGGCGACCATGTATGGGTCGGCGTTGGAGGCCGGACGACGATCTTCGAGCCATCCCTTCCATCCCTTCTCGACGGTCGCGATCGGAATCCGGATCGACGCACCGCGGTCGGAAATGCCGTAGCTGAACTTGTCGATCGATTGCGTTTCGTGCAGACCGGTCAAACGCTGATCATTGTCGGCACCGTAAACGTCGATGTGTTCGGCGATACGCGGTTCGAAGGCTTGGCAGATCGCTTCGTAAACTTCTTTGCTTCCACACGTACGCAAGGTCGTGTTGGAGAAGTTCGCGTGCATGCCGCTGCCGTTCCAGTCGCCCTTGACCGGCTTGCAGTGGTAATTGATGACCATGCCATACTTCTCGGCGGTACGATCGAGCAAGTAGCGGGCGATCCAAACTTCGTCACCGGCGCGGGCGGCACCCTTGGCGAAAATTTGGAATTCCCACTGGCCCATCATCACTTCAGCGTTGATGCCTTCGACGTTCAAGCCGGCTTGCAAACACTGCTCCAGGTGATCTTCAACGATCTCGCGTCCGACGGCCTTGCCGGCACCGACGGAGCAGTAGTAGGGGCCTTGAGGGGCGGGGTAACCTTCGGCGGGGAAACCGATCGGCTTGTTGGTTTCCGGATCGAAAATCGTGTACTCTTGCTCGAACCCGAACCAGAAATCTTCGTCTTTGTCTTTGATCGTGGCCCGGCCGTTGCTGCGGTGCGGTGAACCGTCGGCGTTGAGCACTTCACACATGATCAGAAAACCGGTTCCCGAACGATCGGGATCGGGGCAGCAAAAGACGGGCTTGAGCAAACAATCGCTCGAGCCGCCGGGGGCTTGCTGGGTCGATGAACCGTCAAACGACCAAATGTCGGCGTCTTCGAAGTTGCCACTGAAATCTTCAACGATCTTGGTCTTGCTGCGCATGCTCTGGGTTGGCTGGTAGCCGTCGAGCCAGATGTACTCCAACTTGCACTTGGTCATGAACGCGAGTCTCCTCAGACTGGTTTTGGTCGCCCAGTGGAACACGCCTAAGTGATTCACAATGGACGACGGAGAGAACGAAACTTTAGGACTGAAAACGGTCTACCCAACCGCATGGCCCATCGCACGCAAACCACGTGGTTCGCTGGTGCAGCTTGCAGGCACGTTAAAATAACCGAAATCCTGTCGGGTTCCAGTGGTAGGGCGAACAATCGCCTCGCCCCACGCCGCGCTGAACCCTATAACAACGGTTGACTTACCGCGATTAACCACCTTTTGCCGGATTGTTGGGAAACATGTCGAGCGACCCATTTCATTCCAACCCCCCCCATTCCATGGGTGATGGCAGCTTTTCCGATGGAAACACGTCACCACCGAAACGTCGTCGTTGGTGGTGGTTGCTCGGAATCGGGGCGGCTGTTTCGCTGGTATCACTGATCATCTGTTGCGGCGTGCTGACCTACGGTTTTTCCATGGTCGGCTGGAAGGTCTTTGAACCGGTTCGCATGGAACTGAACGCAATCGCCCAAGTCCAAGAATCCGCTGGGCGAGTCGACAAGCTCACAATGAATTTCAGCGAGTCCACCAAGGAAGGGCAATCCAATCCCGGATTCGTGGTGCTCGACGCGGAGACCACTAATGGACCTTACCAATTTTCTATCAAAATTGGGGCAGAGGCGCAAATCGAACAGGGATTCATGATTCATCCTGATGGGACTCGCGAGGAATTGAAGCTCAACGGATCAGGCAACAACGCCGATGAAAGCCCCGATCCCGTCGAAACCGATCCCGACGCCGTCGACGCAAGTTCCGATTTGCAAACGAATTGAATTAGCCGCACCACGTTAGCGGCGGTTAACGGGACGTCAACCGGGGCTAACGCCCATCGGCTAATCGTTGTAGTTCCGAATCCGAATCAATCAACGAGCCGTCACCCGTCGAGATTGGATGGCGGGGGTGCGTACCTCCCGACCGCCGTCGGATTGATTCAAGCGTGACAGCGCGTTATCGTCCCGAACGAACTCATTGCACCGCACACGCCCCTTGAACCCACCAAAGAAACATGAAAGTTGCCACCTTCGAAACCAGTCGCGGCACCATCAAGGTCGAACTGTTTGATGACAAAACACCCAAAACCGTTGGAAACTTTGAAGACCTCTGCGAAAAGAAGTACTACGACGGTTTGAAATTTCACCGCGTCATTCCGGATTTCATGATCCAAGGCGGGTGCCCGTTGGGAACGGGCACGGGCGGCCCTGGATATCAATTCGAAGACGAATTTCATCCCGAACTGCGTCACGACGGCCCCGGAGTGCTGTCGATGGCGAACGCGGGTCCGAACACCAACGGCTCACAGTTCTTCATCACCCACACCGCCACGCCGCATCTTGACGATCGCCATTCGGTTTTTGGCAAGGTGATCGAAGGTCAAGACGTGGTCGATTCGATCAAGAAAGACGACGAGATGGTGACTGTTCGAGTTACCGAGGAGTAGGTTCCGGCAATCGCCGCCTTGAGTTATTGGTGATCGCAACCGCCGCCGCAACCACAACCGACTTGGTTGGGTTCGAGCAGAGCGCCGCAACCGTTGCAACGCCAAGTGCCGTCCAAATGCGGGCTGCGGTTACGAACTCGCAAACGGGTTTCTTCTGCGTAGCCCGCCCAAACGTTGCTGTACGAATTTCGCGATCGGAATAATTCTAGAAATGTACTCGAGGGCAGATTCGGTCTTTGGTGTGGCCGGCATTCGCTTTGGCCTTCGATGCATCCCGACTCCGCTCGGCTGATCAACGCACCGCATCCATCACCGCATGAATGGCAACCGTTTGAGCGGCATTGGTGAGCGGTGTGCGGGGCACCCTCGCAATTGGCGTCTCCACAACCACAAGAATCGGGCACGTAATGTGGGTTCATGGTCGGCGTCACGACGCTGTACATCTCGTCGATCGCCTCGGGATGAATCACCGATGTCGGCTCGCCGGCGGAATGTCCGTGAATCCCTGTTAGGGTCGAACCGGTTGATTCGGGGGTTGAGACATCCGACGACGACGCGGGAGATAACTCCACTTCGGAACTCGAGTCCTGATCGATCTCTTGTGACGCCGCACTGGCCCAATCGCCAAGCAGTTCGTCCAAATCAGCGTAAACGGCCGGTGCCAAAACGACCGACGAGAGTGCACAAAGCAATAACGAGAAAGAACGAGTCATGGTTCACCCTGGATAGAGACGGAGCCGGCCGATTTCGACAGTCCATTGCTTTTCATCGACCACCCTTCGCCCCCGCTCGGATTCAAATGTGTGACCTGACGCCCGAAATCCGATCGGCGAACTTAACGATCGAACTAACCGTTTCAATCGATTCATCGATTGACGTTTGGCTCCGGTTTGATGAAGCTAGCGACTGGGCCGACTAGGCAAACTGGTAATTTTTCTCTTCGTATCAACCGCATGACTACCTTGGACAAACAACGTCGCAAAAAACTGCAAGCCCTGGTCGATAAGGATTTCTACTACCGATCTTATTACGACGATGACGTCGAAGTCCGATCGTCAGGCAAATGCGGTCACGGCGTATACGCCGTTCGGCAATTCTTGCCAGGGGAACTGGTGATGGAAGTCACCGGCCAATTGATCCCCAAAAAGGCCTACGAGGGCAGCGAATACGTGATGGACCTCGACGAGAAATGGTATCTCGAACCGAGTGCCCCGGGCGCGTTCATGAACCACTCGTGCAGCCCGAATTGCGAACTCATTCAATTGACCGAGTTATCGCTCGGCGTCGTCGCGATCTGCAACATCGAAGCGGAATCCCAAATCACGTTTGACTACGCATGGGAAGCGTTTGATTGGAATCCGGAATGTCAGTGCGGTGCCCGTAATTGTCGCGGCTGGGTCGTCGCCGAAGACGAAGTCAAGAAAATGAAGCGTTTGGCCAAGGGTCGTAAGAAGGGAAAAGACAAGAAAAAGAAAGACCGTTGACTCAGATTATCTGGAATGCGAACGCCTCCGAGCTAGGCTGTTCTGTGCGACTGTCGTTACCACGCTCTCTTTCTTGCTTCTTCCCGTGTCGCTGATTTACCTCGACTTCAACCGTACGACTCCGGTGGCCCCCTCGGTCATCGATGCCATGCAGGCGTTCTGGACGACGCACTTCATGCTGCCGTCCCAATCGCATGTTCACGCTTCGGCCGTCAACGAGGCGATCGAGAACGCGCGGGAAGGTGTTTCGTTGCTGCTCGGCTGCGATCCGTTCGAGGTGGTCTTCACCAGCGGCGGAACCGAGGCGAACAACCTGGGCATCCTGGGTGCGGCGATGATCTGCCGCGCCGGCGGGGATTCGACGGATCTAGTGCCGGCCTATCCGTGCAACCGCGACGAACCGGCACCGCACGCGTTGGTCGCCGAGATCGAAAGCGAGGCCGTCCTCGCATCGGCAATTCAACTTCGCTTGCTCGGTTGGGAAATCGAAACGGTTCCTTGTAACTCGTTCGGTATCCTATCCACGCACGAGTTCCAATCACGATTCCGTGAAACGACTCGCTTGGTATGCCTGCAACTAGCCAACCCCGTCCTCGGGACGATTCAACCGATTCGTGAGTTGGCGGACTTATGCCACAACCGCGGCATCCGCGTGCACTGCGATGCGACGGCAGCGGTGGGACGCATCCCGATCGATGTCAACCAACTCCGCGTCGACACGTTGTCATTGACCGCCCACAAGATCTACGGACCCAAAGGCGTGGGGGCATTGTTCGTACGTCGCGGCTTGGACTTGCACCCGATCTCGTTCGGTGAATCGCGAGAAATGGGTTTGCGAGCGGGCAGCGAGAACGTGCCCGGCATCGTCGGTCTCGGCGCGGCCGCTTCCTTGACGGCACGATGCGTCGATGAAGCCCAATCGACGCTATCGGAATTGAGCGACCGTTTGATCGACGGGTTGCGAAGCACACTCGACGGCCGAGTGACGGTGTTGTCGGAACATTGCGATCGACTACCCAACACGATCGCCATTGAAATGGGATGCGAAGCCCGAAGGTTACAAAAGGCAGCTCGCCACATCGTCGTCGCGTCCGCCCAATCAAACCATCCGCCCGACGAAATGACTCGCATCCTCCGCGCGATCGGACGCACTGACAAGCAAATCGGGCGCACGCTGAGGTTCTCGGTCGGCTGGACGACCAGCCGCGAACAAATCGATAAAGCCGTCGACCTACTAGCCGAAGCCAGCGAGTGCTTATCGCTGTAATGAAGTCGTAACGCCAAACTCAGCGATAACGCACGTAGGCCGGGTGAAGGAGGCTTTGCGACGCCCACCCGGCGTATAAACCAATAAGCATTGGTTTCAAAACTTAAACTTAAACTCCATAGCCTAGTATTCCAGCTCACCTTGTTTTTCGGGTAGACCGTAGTGGATCTTGTTAAAGATCCCATGCTGAAAGGATCTTTAACAAGATCCACTACCCGAAAATTGAACTGCAGAGGAATACTAGAGCGAGCCAAGCTCGCGAATCGCTCCCGGTCCTGCGGACCGGGACAAAAGCGGGTTTTGGTTTTGGTTTAAGTTTAAGTTTAAGTTTAGGTTTAGGTATTCATGGATGGATGCCGGGTCTCCGCTATCGCTGCGACCCAGCCTACTGAGGACTAACCACGGCGACTGATCACGATGATCGGTGATTGGGTTTGGCGGGCGATCTTTCGGGTAAAATTGCCGAAGAGTTTTTGCTTGGGACCAAGACGTTGAACACCCAGGATCACTAACCCGGAGTCGCCCGCTTGTTCGGCGATCGTCGCGACGGCGTCGTTGCTCACGATGACTTCTCGCTCGCACGTCGCACCGGAGTTCTCCTTGGCCGTTCTCGCTAGTTCCTTCTCCACACGACGTCGGTCGCCCATCGACATCGATTCGGGAACAACCCGCAAGAATTTGACTTGTCGTTTTTGCTTGCGGGACAAACTTGAAAGTAATCGGGTCAATAAATAATCGTGCCCGCCACGGCCTCCGACGGGCACCAGAATGCGTTCGGTTTGGGCCAACTGCCAATCTTTCGGTGCCCGCAACACCACCACATCCGTCTCGAGTTGACCGAGCAATCCTTCCAACGGCGTATCTTGGCTGTCCTCGGTAATCTCACTCAAACCTAACAAGACCGACTCGCATCGGTGCAGTTTGGCGACTCGGGCGATCTCCTCCATCGGTTTGGAAGAGATCGTCGTCAAGGTTTCGCACCGAATGCCCATTCGCACCGATGACTGCAACACCTTATTCTGAACATCGCGGAGTCGCTCCAGCGGCCTCGGGTCCTCGTCCGGGTTCCAATCCACCGGCGCGACAAGTACGGTCTGAACCAGCACGCGACCGACGTACCAGGGAACGAGCGTGTCGGCAAGCGTCACCATCGCCCCGGCGTTGTGTGGATTGGCGATCGGAACAAGCACCAACGGCGTGGTGCCCCTTAATCGCGACAACTCGGGATTGGCGGCGATATTGGAAACATCTGTCAACCGAGCCCGACGCGCGAATAAGGTCAGAAACAAGATACCACCCAAACTCAACCACACGACCGCGATCTGGCCGGCTGCGGGAACGGCGATGCCTTGAAAAATCGCCAGTGCCAAACACGCCACACCTCCAACAACAGGTACCAACGGGTACGCCGGAGAACGAAACGGCGGCGGGTCGTCATGACTCCGCTGGCGCACCAGAATCGCAAGCACATGTGCGATCGCAAACGTGACCAAAAAAATCAAACTCGATGCCGCACCGGCAGCGGCCACATCGGGCAAGATAACGATCAAACCACCGATCAAAATCATTGTGACCAACACCGCAACCCACGGCGTTCGTGTGCGGGCACCCAGATGCGAAAGGATCGAAGGCAAGGTGTTGTCTCGCGACATCGCCAGAGCAATCCGCGAGGCGGCAAACAAGTTCGCTTGCAGGGCCGTGAACATCGACAACACGGCCGCAACAATCACCAACCAATACCCGGTTGCTCCGAGGTAACGTCTGGCCGCGATCGCCACGACCTCCTCGGGATCGTTCCCTGCGAACTCCGCGATCGTTTGCCCAGGCGGCGTTCCGACCGCTACAAGCACGAACAGCAACGGAATGTAAATCAGCAACGCGATGACAAGTGACAACAGCATCGCTCGCGGCACGTTCTTTTCCGGCGATTTGACTTCACCACCGACCGCCGCGATCAGATCAAACCCCTGTAAGGCGATGAAACTGTAACCCATCGCTTGGATCAAACCGCCGATCCCGGCGATGAAAAACGGCTGAAGGTTTTGTCTCGTCGTCGAAAAATCTTGACCGGCGATGGCCCACAAACCGCCCAAGATCAGGACACTGAAGACGACCACTTTGGCCACGTTCACCCACGGACCGCCGCCGCCCGAACGTAACATCATCACCAATCCCAAACCCAACGTGGTCACCAACGCGATCCCCGGTGCCAAACGTGGGTCGCTTAGCCAACCGGGAACCTCGCCCCGAAGTGCCATGAGTTCGCGGATAAACAACGCGGCGAAACTACCGAAGCCGATCGCATACAACACGGCGGCGACGATCGACGCGAACCACACGACCCACCCGACCGTGAACGCGGCCTCGACGGACAACACCTTGCGGCTGAACAAATACGTGCCGCCCGATTGTGGGAACTTGGACGCCATTTCGGCGAAGCTCAGCGCCGTCAGCATGGCGATCAGACCATTGATCGCGAACGCGGCAATCGCGGCCGGTCCGGTCGTCGCAAACGCCACGCCCGCCAACGCCAAGATCCCACCACCGACGATCGCACCGACGCCGACGCCGGTCGCGCCGATCAGTCCAAGGTGACGGACTTGCTCTCCGGAGGATTCTGGGAGGGAATCGGATTTGATTCTGTTGTCGGCGATGGAAATGATTTTTCTCGGGATGCGTCGGATGATAGTTGATCGAGCTGACGTTGTCGTTCGCGGCGGCGAGCACGTTGATCGTCGGTGACCTCGTCCGCACATCGCGGACAAGCGACACCCCGCTCGTACTTTGGATGATCAAGCATGTCCTTGGTCATAGGCCATCCGCAACCATGGCAGAGTGCATGCTCTCCGGCGGTCAAGTCATGATCGACCGCCACACGTTGGTCGAACACGAAACATTCGCCGAGCCAGCGAGATTCTTCGCGAGGTACTTTCTCGAGGTAATTAAGAATCCCGCCTCTCAAATGATAAACTTCTTGAAACCCTTGCTGCTTCAAGTACGCCGTCGATTTTTCGCAGCGGATTCCACCGGTACAATACATCGCCACTTTGGGATGCTTGGCGGGATCCAAATGTTTGGCGACGTATTCCGGAAACTCGCGAAACGAATGAGTCTGCGGATCGATCGCTCCTTTGAAACGACCGATCTCGATTTCGTAGTCGTTACGGGTGTCGATCAAAACGACTTCGGGGTCATCGACGAGTTGATTCCAATCTTCCGGGTCGACATAAGTGCCGACACTTTGATTCGGATCAATGCCGTCGACGCCCATGGTGACGATCTCTTTCTTGAGCCGCACCTTGGATCGACGAAACGGCATCTTATCGCAACCGGACCATTTGACATCGGTTTCGGCAAACAACGTCTCGCCATGATGGCGCAGGGCTCGCAGCCAATCCATGAACGCTCGCAAGCTCGCCGGTGGGCCGGCGATCGTTCCGTTGATTCCTTCGGCGGCGAGCAACAACGAACCACCAATGCCGCCCTCGCGCATCCGCTGTTGCAACGGTTCACGCAGGGACGGGTGATCGGCGATCTTGACGAAACGGTAAATCGCCGCGACAAGAATCGCGGGGTCGGACGCGGTCACGGTTTCACTCGCTACTTCGACGGCAACGCTCGCACGTCCCAGATGTCTTGGGCGTATTGCTGGATCGTTCGGTCGCTACTGAACCAACCGCTGCCGGCCGTGTTCAAGATGCTCATCTCGTTCCAACGGTCCTTATCGAGATACGTCTTGGCAACCGTCGCCTGGGCATCGATGTAGCTCCGCAAGTCTGCGATCGTCACCCACGGGTCATGAGGACTTCGCAAACCGCCGGTCAGCAAATCAAACAAGCCGGGGTTGGTCGGGTTGAACGTGCCGCTTTCCAAGACACTCATCAAACGAGTGATGTCTTCGTCTGCCGAAATGATTTCGTTGGGGCGGTAGTCCTTTTTCAACTCGGTAACTTCCTCCGCATCGAGACCGAACAGGAAGAAGTTTTCTTCGCCGGCATTTTCACGGATCTCGATGTTGGCTCCGTCGAGCGTCCCGATTGTTAAAGAGCCGTTCATCATGAACTTCATATTTCCGGTACCGGAGGCTTCTTTGCCCGCCGTGGAAATCTGCTCGGACAATTCCGTCGCCGGACAAATAATCTCCATCGACGAGACACGGTAGTTCGGGAAGAACACCATCTTCAACAGGTCATGACATTTCGGGTCGGCGTTGACCACGCCCGCAACGTCGTTGATCAACTTGACGATCAATTTGGCAACGTGATACCCCGGTGCTGCCTTGCCACCGATCAACACGCATCGTGGCACCATACCGGCGGTATCGCCACGTTGAATCCGGTCATAAAGATGGATCACGTGCAAGACATTGAGCAATTGACGCTTGTACTCGTGAATCCGTTTGACTTGAACGTCGAACATGAACGAGGTGTCGAACTGCACGCCCGTGTTCTTGAACACCAAGTCGGCGAGTCGTTTTTTGTTGGCGAGCTTGATGTCTTGCCAACGATCTCGGAACGCCGCGTCGGTCGCGTGAGGTGCCAAATCACGGATCTTGGTCAGATCGTTCTGCCAACCTTCTCCGACGGTCTCGTTGAGCAGTTCCCGCAAACCGGGATTGCAGTGCGACAACCAACGTCGCTGCGTCACCCCGTTAGTTTTGTTGTTGAACTTGCGGGGCCACAATGTGTGGAAGTTTTTGAACAGACCGCTTTCGAGCAATTGCGTGTGCAATCCGGCAACACCGTTGACCGAGAAACTACCGACGATGGCAAGATAAGCCATCCGGATGTGCGGGTTGTCGCCTTCTTCGATCAAGGACATCTCACGCCGCATCTCGATGTCACCCGGCCATTGCTGGTCGACGACCTTCAAGAATCGGGCGTTGATCTCGTAAATGATGTCGAGCAATCGCGGCAACAAACGGCTGAACAAACCCACCGACCAACGTTCAAGCGCTTCGGGCAATAACGTGTGATTGGTGTATGCCATGCAACGGGTCGTGACTTCCCATGCCTCATCCCACTCCAATCCGTGCTCGTCCATCAACAAACGCATCAATTCAGGAACGGCACAGGCCGGGTGCGTGTCGTTGAGTTGGAAACAGTTCTTTTGGCCAAACTCGGAGAAGTCTTCGCCGTTCTTTTCGACCCAACGTTCGATGACGTCTTGCAGCGACGCCGAAACGAGGAAGTACTGTTGCTTCAGTCGTAACTCCTTGCCGTTCTCGCTGGCGTCGTTGGGATACAAGACCATCGAAATTTGTTCGGCATCGTTCTTTGCCGCGACCGCTTCGGGATAACTGCCCGCGTTGAACTCGCGAAGGTTAAAAACATCCGTCGTCGAGGCTTTCCATAGTCGCAAGGTGTTGACGGTCTCATTGCGATAACCGGGAATCGGCATGTCGAAGGGAACGGCGAGCACGTCGTGCGATTCGACCCAACGTGGTCGCATCGTGCCTTTGTCGTCGTAGTAGTTCTCGACGCGACCGTAGAAGCGAATCCGGCGAGTATTCTCGGCCCGTTCGATCTCCCACGGGTTGCCGTCACGCAGCCAGTGATCGGGGTCTTCGACTTGACGGCCGTGCTCGATGTGCTGGTGGAACATGCCGTACTCGTAGCGGATGCCGTAACCGATGACCGGCAATTGCAAGTTCGAGCAACTGTCGAGGAAACAAGCCGCCAAACGACCCAAACCACCGTTGCCCAATCCGGCATCGTGTTCGCGATCGGCGATCTGTTCGAGTTCAGTACCGTAGCGGTGCAACGCTTCATGAACGTCGTCGTCGAGGTCGAGGTTCTGGATCGCGTTGGTGAGCGAGCGGCCGATCAGGAATTCGAGCGACAAGTAATAGACCTTGCGGTCGTCGCTCGCGTTCATCCGCGACCATGTCTCTTGCCACGTCGGCACCAAACGGTCGCGTACGGCGATCGCCAGCGCTCGGTACAGGTAACGCTGATCTGATTCGTTCTGGCTGCGTTGGATGTCGTTGCGGTGCCCGAGTGTGATCGTCAGATGTCGCTTCAATTCGGAGGGAAGATCTAGCAGTCCTAACGACTCGAGATCGTCGTGCGAGGCAGAATCAGTGGGGTCGGTCAACGTGTTGGACATAGGTGTTTGCTTTCGGATGAAAGGAAGCGTGGTCGGCCGGCGGTAGTGAGAGTTTCGGTATACTTATGACAAAAAGTGGCGATTTTCGCCAACTCGAATCACCAGTTTGCCATCTTTTTGTCAGCGAAATCGATACCAGGATCAAGAATGAGACCACGTAAATGTATCGGCAGTCCCCGTTTCTTCCTTCAACTCGCTCTTTTGGGCGTTTTCGTGCCCCAATTGATCGTGGTTCTACCTCGTTTAGCCGGTTTCCCAGCGAATCACACGTCCGCCGCTGACCCCGCAGCCTCACGCGATGAAGCATCAGGCCAGCCGAATATCGTGTTGATTCTGGTCGACGACATGGGTTACGGCGATGCGAAGTGCTACAACCCCGAGTCTAAAATCGAGACTCCCGCGATCAATGAATTGGCCGCCCAAGGAATGCGATTCACCGATGCGCACGCTCCCGGTCCGCTGTGCCACATGTCGCGTTACGGGCTGTTGACGGGGCGATATCCCTTCCGCACGGACGTTAGCCGCTGGCCGAAACATCCGTTGATCGACCAGGGTCAAACAACGATCGCGTCGCTACTGAAGTCCGCCGGATACCACACCGCGATGGTGGGGAAGTGGCACTTGGGATTTGCCGAGAACGGGTACGACAAGCCTCTGCCTGGCGGCCCCGTCGATGTGGGGTTTGACGAGTTCTTCGGAATCCGCGCATCGACGGACATTCCACCGTATTTTTACATCCGAGGCGATCGGGCGGTTCAACCACCCACTGATGCGATTGAAGCCAATCAAACCGATGGGTGGTCGCCGATCCAAGGTGAATTTTGGCGCGCAGGTGGAATTGCACCTGACCTGAAACTCGATGACGTGCTGCCCACGTTCACCGACGAAGCGGTCGCCGTGATCGATCGACATGCCGCGAAATCCGATTCAACGAAATCGGATTCAACAAAACCCGATTCGCAAGAGCCGCTGTTTCTTTATGTCGCGTTGCCCGCCCCGCACACGCCTTGGCTGCCGTCGAGCAAGTTTCAAGGTTCAAGCGATGTCGGACTTTATGGCGACTTTGTGATGATGGTCGATGCGATGGTCGGACGCATCGTCGATCGTTTAACGCAGGCCCGCATGAACGACAACACGCTCATCATCTTCACAAGCGACAACGGGCCGGTCTGGTACGACAACGACGTTGATAAGTTTGGCCACGACAGTTGCGGTTCTCTGCGTGGCATGAAAGGCGACGCGTGGGAAGCCGGTCACCGGATGCCATTCCTTGTACGCTGGCCTGGAAATGTTCGCCCCGGCAGTGTCTCGGATCAAATGGTTTGTTTCACTGATGTCCTAGCCACGTTTGCCGACATCACCCATCAATCCATCCAAGACGATCCTCATGCGATCGATAGCGCGAGTTTCCTACCGGCGCTGTTGGATCCGGAAACGACATGCGGCGAGTGCCGCGACACGATGGCCTTGACCAGCGGCGGAGGCGCCCTCTCGGTCCGCGATGAAAACTGGAAATGGATCGAGCGACTCGGTTCGAGCGGTTTCAGTCAACCCAATCGTGTCCAACCGGTTGATCGCGGACCCACTTCGCAGTTGTACGACCTCTCAACCGACCTGGCCGAACAAAACAACGTTGCTCTGGAACATCCCGAACGAGTGACACGAATGCGAACGTTGCTGCAGCAGATCAAAGAAGCATCCAACAATTAGTGCTTTGTCCAACTTCAATTTTAGGACTAGCCGTTTTGGCGCTAGCGGCGTGTTAATTTAATCGTAACCCGAAGCGTAAGCGAGGGATTCATCACCATTAAGTCCTTTGTATGTATCCCTCGCTCACGCTTCGGGTTTCGATGAGGACTAAATCAACAGCCCGCTAGCCACGGTTCCGTCGCATAAACCGGGGCTAGCGTCCAAACGGCCAATGTTGCCAACCCTAAAGTTGAATCTAGACATAGCATTAGTGAGTCATTGAGTCTTGGCTACTTTCTCTACCATCGCTTCGCTAATCCAATGCGATTAAACCTGCGACCCGGTAAACTGATCCAAGTATTCCCGCGTGTGATCGAGCACTTGTTCGTACGCCAACGGCTCGACGTCTTCGCCGATCACTTCCGCTTCGATGGGTCCTTGGTATCCCTGCTCGAGCAAGGAATGCACGATCGATTCGATCGGCACGCATCCTTCGCCGAGCAAACAACGATTCATCTCGCCAAGCGGACTGTGGCGACCATCACCCAATTGCAACAAATGCAGATGCTCACAAACATGCGGCAACCATCCTAAGATTTCGTCGTCCATGCCGACATGATAGGTATCGAGTACCAAGCCTAGGTTCGGACTGCCAACGCAGTCCAAGATATTCAGCGTCGATTCCAAATCGTGGATGAACGACCACTCGCTGCCACATCCTGGATGAAACGGTTCGAGCGACAATCGTACCCCGAACTCTTCGGCAACGATCGAGATCTTGGCGAGCGCCTCACACAGCGTGCGCCGCGCGTGCTTTTGAATGTGGTTGTTGCGACCGCCTGCCAGGACGATCAACGTTTGGGCTCGCAAGTTGGCTGCGTCGGTCACCGCTCCCATCGCGTCGCGAACCGCATCATCGAATCCGCGACCATCGCTGCCGGTAAAACCACCCGCCCAACTCAACGACGTGACCGACAGGTTCAATTCGGTCAACAGTTCGACGCATCGTTCGATGCCAAAGTCTTCGACCTTGGGGCGAAACAACCCGATTCCTTGAAAGCCATGGGCGGCATACGCTTGGGCGTCTTCTCCGAGTTCCCAACGGATCGTGGATAGCTGATTGACCGCGATGGTATTCATGAACGAAGCACTGACGCGAAGAATCCGAAGAACAATAACGAGCTTTCAACGACTAAGCCGACGAAGCAAATCAGCGAGTCGATGTCGAACGCGAGTATGCCGATCGGCACGCCGAGTGTAAAGATTTCTTTTATGCTAAGTTGGTCTTGCATTTCGAATCACACCGTAAAAAGCCGATCAGAAATTTTTCATTTTTCATGCCAAGGACCCGAACCCTCATGACCGCCTTTTGCCGCTACCTCGATGCGAACAATCAACCCCGCTTGGCCCTCTTCGACGCGACAAATCCCGACGCGCCACGAGTCTGCCCGCTCGCCGAACTGCTCTCGGATCAACAAGAACATTTGCTAGCAAATAGCAACGAACTCTTCGCGTGGGACACCGACCGTCTTCGCGAGATCGGGACGCCTCGCGCCGATCAGTGGTCACCCGCGCCGCCCCAGTTATTACCGCCGGTCGGTTCGCCGGAGAAGATCATTTGCATCGGCTTGAACTATCTTGATCATGCGATCGAAACCGGAGCCGAGCCGCCGGATCAACCCGTCGTCTTTAGCAAGTTCAACAACACGTTGATCGGACATGGCCATGCGATCGAGCTGCCCTCGATCAGTCACAAGGTCGATTACGAAGCCGAGTTGGTCGTGGTTATCGGAAAGACCGCCCGACACGTCGCCCCCGAAAATGCCATGCGTCACGTGTTCGGCTACACGGCCGGGCATGACGTCTCAGCCCGCGATTGGCAAAAAGGTCGTCCCGGTGGTCAATGGTTGTTGGGCAAGTCGTTCGAAACGTTCGCACCGGTCGGTCCGGCCATCGTCACGGCCGACACGTTCGGCGATCCCGGTGACGTGCGGGTGCGCATGCACCTCAACGAAGAAACCGTTCAAGACAGCCGCACGTCGCAATTGATCTTCGACATTCCCACGTTGATCTCGCACCTAAGTCAGTTCATGACGTTGCAACCGGGCGACCTGATCTTCACCGGAACGCCGCCGGGCGTGGGCGACGCAAGAACCCCGCCACGCTACCTCCAACCCGACGACGTCTGCACCGTCGAAATCCAAGGCATCGCCCCCCTGACCAACCCCTGCCGGTCGTGATGCAAACTGTTTTTCGCCGACCCAATGATTAATGAACGGTAGATGCTCATAGGACGCACACGCCTGTGGACGCATACATTTTGCATAACACTGCTTGGTGAAACGGGGTTCGGCTCCGATGGGATAGCCAAGTCGGTGGTGCGCCGATGATGGCGGACTTTGCAGTTGCTTCATAAGTGCATCCGTAGAAAACTCCGTGTCCAGTTTCTCGTATTTGAACAATTCTTAGCGTACGGAATCGCATTGGGTGGGTTCTTTTGGGCTTATACGGCACTTAATTCCGCCAACGTTCGCCTGTATTGACAACAACCGTTCGCATCGATTCCGGCACCGAGGCAACACAGTAGGTGCGTTCTTCGATGCGGCCATGCCCTTTCTCCTGACTCGACTTGGATCGGAAGCCCGATGCGACCGTCCCGAACTCATGAGCATCCCGAAAGGCTTCTTCGATCAGTGACGCAAGTTTGGGATGATTGTCTTTCACTGCGAAGGTGTAGTCACCTCCGCCATCGATGATCTTGGCTGCGATCGATTTCTGACTGCCCAGTGCGTCCAGCTTGGCAATGGTGCCGGTCAAACCAAGGGTATCAAGCAGTTCGGGGATCGCGATAATTTCGTTAGACTTTGAATCAACTGCGACTTGTCCTAATGTGAGACCATGCTCAGTGGCCCAAGCACTGACGATGTGAAGAGCGTCCGAATTATCGGCATCGGTATAGGATCCTCTCGCCGTTTTTACTGTTGAAATGACAAAACTTGGGCCGTCGACATCGCAAACTCCGTTGTAGCCTTGTGAAACAAATCCGTTCAACAACGAATCTTTCGCGACGACCCTGGACAAAGGCAAGGGACAAACGAATAGTTCACACAACTTTTGATGCGATTGCCATAGAGGTCAGGCATGGGTTAGCTAGGATGCGTCACAGACATTTGAAATAGAAGAAAAGGCGTAAAATTCTTTTCACTCTAAAGATGATAAAATTGTTCCCAGCCTTTCCGCGGAGGCGGATCGAGCAAGGCGTTAGCCTGAGCATTGTCGGTAATTTGCTTCTTCACAGGATCGAAAGAAAAAGTGCCGCCGAGACGCTGGGAAATCATTCCGAGGTTGAAGACCTGGCTGAGCGGACCAGAAACGCGGAAATCGGAACGTGGCTTCTCTTCTCCCTTGATGGAGAGAAGGAAGTTCTCGAAGTGGCCTGAGGCTTTTGTGGTAAATCTAGGCAAGCTGTCGCGCATATCCATGTATTTTTCTTTAGGGATAATAGAAAGCGGACTTGATTTGGCACCTCCTATGAACGTGAGATCCTTCCCGTAAAGGATTTTTCCCTCGCTCGGTATTTTCAACGGCATACGAGACCCATCGTCTGCAAGTGGCCCGAGTTCATCGGAAACCTCGGGTTGGTTGCCAACACCGTCGTACCATGTGAGGACACATGGTGGCATCGCTTTGCGCTCGGGAAAATTGAAGCGGATGGTGGACGCTTGCGGGAAAACAAATTTGTTGTGGTCCTCTAACATGACGGCTTCGACCGAAGTTGGCAGGCCTAGCTCGAGGAATTCGTGACAATTGTCCAGAATGTGTGGCCCCCAATCGCCGAAGGCTCCTGAACCGTATTCAAACCATGAACGCCAATTTCGCGCGTGCAGTTTCTTGCTCATGGGATTGACAGAGGCGTTGTCATACCAAACATCAAGATCCATGCCTTCTGGGATCGGGTCTGCCGGATAGCCGGTACAATCCTGCCCCCAGCCATGCCAACGACGCCCGGAGTTCATGGTGGCATCAATGCGAGTGATATCCTTGATGATTCCGGCTTGCATCCACTCCTGAAACTGGAAATAGCTTTCTCCGGAGTGCCCCTGGTTGCCCATTTGAGTCACCACTCCGGAGCGTTTTGCCATGTCTATCAGACGCTCGCATTGGCCAAAGGTATGGGCGAGTGGTTTTTGGACGTAAATCGACTTACCAAGAGACATGGCTAGCATTGCGGCGCTGAAGTGGGAGTGATCCGGCGTCGCAATGAGAACGGCATCAATTTCAGATGCCATCTCATCAAACATTTTGCGGAAATCGGTAAACGTTTTCGCATTCGGACAGGATTCCTGGGACTTTTTGGTGTGCTTACCATTCAAGTCCACATCGCATAACGCGACCATATTGACCATTCCGGTGTTCAATAAACTGGATATGTCACTTCCTCCCTGGTTTCCGATACCGATCGCAGCCATATTGATCCGCTCGCTGGGCGGCAATTGGCCCGAACTTGATTTTTGTCCCAGCACCAGATGCGATGGAAGAATTGTTGCCGCGTTGAACGCGATCGAGGATTTCACAAAGTCTCGGCGAGACAGTGATATTTTATGTTTTTTCTTCATAATAGATGCGATGTAATTTAAGAACCTATCCGAAAAGGGGTCTGACCCTCTCCGGCGATACCCTCAAACGAATGAATAACGACTCGCCTCCAAAGGGTCAGACCCCTTTTCCATAATAGATGGAGATGTAATTTAGGTTTGGAGTTCTTTGACCTGGATATTTCGGAAAAGGACAGTGCCTGCTTTACCGGAATGAATCTGAAGTCCGAAAAAGCCCTTCATGTTGAACTCATCATTCTTCCAATTTGCCGCCGGCACCCCGTTGATCCAAGTTTTGATGGTATCCCCCTTTGCCATAACCGTGACGCGGTTCCACCCGTTGGGAATGATGGCCTTCCGGGCCGGTTTGTGTGCGTCGAGGACGAGGGGATAGTGCCAACCACCGGCTTTCTCACCGTAAATGCCGCCGGACCACCCTCTTCCCTGGGAAGGGCTTTCCATTTCAACCTGGGGACCGAAAACAATCGATTCTCCTTCCTTTTTCCCGGGCTTTGTCTGCGCCCGAATCATCAAGCCGGTATTCCCCTCGACTTCCCACTTCACCTCAACGGTGAAAATGAAATGATGATAATCCCGCCGGGTTGTGGATAGAAATGCGTTGGGAGATCCCTTAACACAGGTGCCTCTGATGACTTCCCCCGACGCCTTGAACGAGTGGTTCCCGCCGAGCACTGTCCAGCCCGACAAGTCTCCATCTCCTTTATACAAGCTCGTGAATCCTTCACCGAGGTCCGGTTCGGAGTCCGTATTAATCGGAAGCTGCTTAAGCTTCTCGATGCTCGCATCCGTATTCCTCTTGAACTTACTTCTTATGTAGTCGAGTTGGGTTGCATCGGAAATGGAGTCGGATGCCCCGACCATGGAAACGGCTATAGCAAAGGTTAGGAGGATCAGGTTTTTCATAGGTAGTGTTTTCAATTGATCGTAAACGAAGATCTGTGGAACGGATTTCTACGCAATCGTAGGTAGCCCTCATCGGTACGAATACGCCGATCGTCAGCCAGTCAGACTACTTAGCGGATTCCAGTCTTTGAACCCTGATCGATCGAAATGATACGTGGCGTGCTTGCTCGGGCGACTTCTTGACTCCGTGTACCTGAAGGGCGATCACGCCTTCGGGGTACTCGGCGTAGGTTTGGTTATCCGTGACATCTGCAACCGGTTTGTCATTGATCCAAGTTTGAATTCGTGGGCCAACGGCCAACACACGCAGCTTGTTCCACTGCCCGTTTGTCATCAGCTCGTTACGGGTCCAGTCTTCTTTGGGCGTGATCCAGGCACCGTTGCCTTGGTTAAAGAGGTGCCCGCTGTGTCCGGGAGATTTTCCAAGATCGACCTGTGGGCCGTGGATCGTGTCCCTCGATTGACCATTCGCGTTGCTTCGAGTCAACGCGGTACGAATCTGGACGCCTGAGTTCAAGTCGGTGTCGTGTAACTTGACTTCCAGTTCGAGCTCGAAATCACCATACGTTTCGACCGTGTGTAAAAACTGTGTTTGGCTGGAACTGGTGCCAAGGATGACTCCATCGTCGATCGCAAACTGCGTGTTGTCGCGTGACGCTTTCCAGCCGTCGAAACTTTTACCATTAAACAGCGTCACCCAATCCTCGCCGAATGCGGATCCACAAAAGAGCGTCATGGCGATGAACGCGGTGATCGCGAGATTGCATTGCTTTCTCGCACGGTAAGAACGATAAGATAGATCGGATAGCATTGTTGTTCCTTTGGATAAGGTGAAGTGAATTGCGTAATTTCAGTGCGCCGATGACGCTACGGCGTGTTGATTTAGTGAGCCGACGGCGCTAGCGGGCTGTTGATTTAGTACTCATCGAAACCCGAAGCGTGAGCGAGGGATACATACAAAGGACTTAATGGTGATGAATCCCTCGCTCACGCTTCGGGTTACGATTAAATCAACAGCCCGCTAGCGCCATCGGCTCACAAAAACTGACGAACGCACTCAATCAACAGCCCGCTGGCACCGTCGGGTCACAACGGGTGGATTGGCGACCTGTTAGACATTGGGAAGTGAATATCCGGGTCGTCGTTCTTTATTCAGCAAGGCATTGGCGGCGTCATCGCCGATGATTTGCTCTTGGTTGGCGTCCCAGTTAATTGTGCGACCGGTAATGCGACAAATGTTGATCAGGTGCGCGACGCTGGTGATCAGATGCCCGACCTCCACGGGAGCGTTGGGTTCTTCGCGTGATTCGATGCAATCGAGCCAGTTGCCGACATGATTCTCGGACTCTTCGCCTTCGAAGGGTGCAAGCAGTGTCGTCGGGTTGCAGGCAAAACGTCCTCGATTGATTTCCATCTTGCCCTTCTCGCCGATGAAAATGCCGCCGAAAGCCGGTCCACTGTTGCTTTCTAGTCGAACCACCGTTCCTTCGGGGTAATGAAGGCGGACACCACGTTCGCGAACGTCCTTAGCGTCCGTGGTCGGTTCGATTCGCGTCGGCGCGATACTTTCCCAGCCCATCGCCAGATGAACCATGTCTAATGCGTGCGCACCGCGATCGCAAATAGGACCGCCGGTGAAGACATCAAAGTTTCGCCATCTGCGGTGAAGTTGTTCGTTGTAGTCGAGTAGCGGTGCCTGGTCGCAGAACCGATTCCAGTCCATACCTTCGGGTACGGCTTGCTTTTCAAGACCCGTTGCCGCGCGCGAGCCGGAATAGTTCATGACGTGAATCGTATGTACTTTGCCGAGGCCGCCTTCTCGAACGAACTTGCACGAATACTGATTGTTGGCGGTGCTGCGTTGTTGCGTGCCGACCTGCAAAATGCGTTTGTGTTCTCGCACCGCTTTGACCAATGCGCGGCCTTCGGGAATGTTGAAGCTGAGCGGCTTTTCCGCGTACACATCCAGACCCTTGGCACAGGCGATCATTGCCGCCCGCACCCGCACATGATCCGGGGTCGCGATCACGACCGCGTCAAGATCCTCCTGATCGAACATCTGCTCGTAGTTCTGATAACGCTTCCAGGAAGCACCGGCCTTCGGATCGTTCTTGTTATCAGCCGCGAGGGCATCGATCTGTGGCAGGTAACAATCGCAGACGGCGACGAGTTCGGCTCGATGAGATTCGCGCGACAAAGCCCGCGTCAACCATTTGGCTCGTCCACCCGCGCCGATCAATCCGACTCGCAACTTGTCGTTTGCAGACGCGGACGGTGCAGCGTAGATCATCGATGGCGACAGGCCGGATGCCGCCAACGTGGTGGTCGCGCCGATCGATTTCAAGACGGTTCGACGTGAAAGATTGTTTTGAGGGGAAGGGTTCATGGTGGGTCCTGTTTGTTAGTCGATTAGATCTGTTGGTTTTCGTGAGCCGAACGCGCTAGCGGGCTGTTGATTTAGTCCTCATCGAAACCCGAAGCGTGAGCGAGGGATACATACAAAGGACTTAATGGTGATGAATCCCTCGCTCACGCTTCGGGTTACGATTAAATCAACACGCGCTAGCGTCGGGCCTTTTCACTCTATCTTTTCTTCTTCTTTTTCTGCGTTTGTGTCTCCCTACGCTCTTGGGTCAGCGCAGTGGGAAGGGGTTCAGCGGCATCTTCGAAACCAGGTACCAGGGCGCGGAGTTTTTCAACGGTGGTGGCGTATTTCGGGTTATCGATCTGGTTGGTCCATTCGTGAGGGTCTTTGGTGGTGTCGTAAAATTCCTCTTCTTCGGACCCGTAGCGGGTGTAGCGTCCGAGTTCGTGACGGATGCTAACGTAGGCTAGGTCGGTTTTGCCTTTATCGCACAAGCCGGTAATGGCGGTGCTTTCCCAGGGAACCTTTGGTTCTTTGAGCAGTGGAACCAGCGAGCGTCCATCGATGTATGCGGGGGGCGTGAGTCCACAGAGTTCGGCGAGAGTCGGGTAGATGTCCAACAAGGAAACGAACCGTTCCGACACGCCCCCGGCTTGGGTGAACCCCGGCGCGCGAAACATCAACAAGGTGTGCGTGCCTTCTTCCCAGAGGGTGGTCTTTTGCCAGTGGAGTTTTTCGCCCAAATGAAAGCCGTGATCGGTGAGGAAGACGACTACGGTGTTGTCCTTGTATGGGCTGTTATCGAGGGCATCGAGGACACGACCGATTTGAGTGTCGACGTAGGTGGTCGTGGCCAGGTAGGCTTGCACCGCCTCTTTATGTTTGCCGGACTTGATGACCTTATCGGCGAAGCTTCCGGTCCCGTCACTTACCGCTTTGGCCAGCGGAGGAAGGTCATCCAGATCATCCTCCTTCAGTTCAGGAAGGACAATCTGGTCCAGGGGATACATGTCGAAATACTTCGGCGGGACATACCACGGCATGTGAGGATTGAACGAGCCGTAGGCTAGGAAGAATGGTTTATCATGTTGTTTCTCCAAAACCGCGACGGCTTTATCGGCCCCGCGGGTGTCATTCATTTGTTCCTCGGTGAGATGAATGGGTCCCCAGTCCTGTTCTCCCCCGCTGAGTTTGGCCAGAGGCGCTCCGGGAGGAGCCGGGTCTCTTTTGTGACCGACTTTTTCAACCCAGTGCTCGTTCTGATCCCAGCCGTGGGTGATCTTGCCGTAACCGAAAGTGTCATAGCCGCTCTTCTTGAACAACCCGGCCAGTGATAGCACCGCGTCCTGGTTCAGTGGTTCACTTTTGTTGATGGTCTGCGCGTTGTTGTAGATACCCGACTTCCATGGAGCAACACCGGAAAAGAATGCGGTGCGAGATGGTGAACAAACCGGCGCGGCGGTGTACGCACGTGTGAAGTTGACGCCACTGCCGGCCAGCCTGCGAAGATTCGGTGCGATCACCTTACCTGCATAGCGATCCGCATCTTCCAACACCCAACTATTCAAATCGTCGGCAACCAGGAAGAGCACGTTCATCCGCTCGTTGGCCGCATCGGCCCTTGTGAAGCCGATCGCTGCAACAGCCAGAACTAGCACGAAGTAAAACCTTTTCATATTTGTCATATCCTATTTTGAATCGTTCAGATGTTTCCGATGGGGCGAGAATGGGCATCGAGGTCTTTCATGAAATCGCTCATCCTTTTTGTCAGCTCGGCGACCTTGTCTGGATGCTCTGCAGCAACGTCGGTTGTTTCTCCAGGATCGGCTTTGAGATTGAATAGCGTTCCGGTATGAGCCGGAAGTCGATCTGCTTTGCCGACGTGATCCGCCTCCACTTTGCTCGGATTTCGTCTCTTGGTTAGCAGTTTCCAATCGCCGTGGCGAATCGTAGCACCGGGTACGATGAATGATTCATGAATCGGCGATTCAACCTGTTCGCCTCGCATGTACGGAAGGAGGTTGCGACCGTCGATCACTCGATCAGACGGCACCGCCACTCCAGCGATTGAGCAAAACGTCGGAAGCATGTCAATGATGCCGGTGATATCGTCATTGCTTGACCCAGCCGAGATGACGGCCGGCCATCGCATAATGCAGGGAACGCGAATCCCGCCTTCAAAGTTTGACCATTTGCCATCACGCAAAACGCCAGCACTGCCATGACCTTTGACATTGAGTTGCGGACCGTTGTCCGACGCGAAAACCACGAGCGTGTTTTCAGCTAGGTTGAGTTCCTCGAGTGTTTTCATCAGCTCGCCGACCTGCCAATCGATCTCTTGCACCACATCTCCGTAGGTGCCTTGTTTTGAACTTCCTTGGAAGCGTGGATGAGGCAGCCACGTCACATGCGGCAACGGCGAGGCGTAGTACAACAAGAAAGGTCGATCTTGATTACTCTTGATGAATTCAATACCAGCGGCGAGCAACTTTGGTGAGTGGATACCGTCGGTCTTGCGTTTGACTTTCTCAACGATTTCCTGGTTGCGATAGAGGGCGGTTGTTTTCTTGTCGTCGCAATCCATGAAACCAAAGAAGCTGTCAAAGCCATGGTTTACCGGATTGAATTCATCCCATTCACCCAAATGCCACTTGCCGACGATTCCGGTTGCATAGCCTGCCGTTTTAAGAAGTTCCGCGACAGTGATCTCATCCGAATGCAACCCAATTTTCTCTTTGCGATAGATTACGCTATCAACGCCGACTCGCTGAGCGTAACAGCCGGTCATCAACGCAGCACGCGTCGGAGAACAGCGATTGTGAACGTAGAAACTGTTGAACTTCATTCCTTCGGCGCAGAGATTGTCGATATTGGGCGTCGCAATCTCTGTTGCCCCATAACAACCCAGATCACCATAGCCGAGATCGTCGGTTAGGATGACGATCATGTTAGGCTTCTCTGAGGCGAGGCTCTCACCAACCAGCGTCCATCCGCCGAGCAGCAGCGTCCCGATCACGATTGCATTGACGCGTATCTTGTTCATCACTTGGCCTTCCTGCTCTTGCTATTCGTGTTGGCCTGCTCGATCGCCATGAAGTCATTCAGCACAGCGCCGAGTCGCTCGCGGTCACTGATGAAGTCCTCGCTCCCAGCTTTCGCCTCGCTGTACCGTTCTTTGTCGGAACTCACCGGGATGTCGTAAAGCGTGCCGTTTTCGTGAAGGCGGAAACGCCTGTCGCGCACGAAGTATCCCTTCTTGAAGCTCATCAACACCTGCTGCCGATCCTCGCCAGCGGTGCCCAGCAGGTTGTGGGACAAATCCATGCCGTCGACCTTGCGGTCGAGCTTGATCCCGGCCACCGATGCGATCGTCGGCAGCACGTCGACGAGGCAAAACAGTTCGTCCCGCACGCCCGGCTTGATCTTGCCAGGCCACCATGCCAGCAGCGGCACGCGCGTGCCTGACTCCGTCATCGAGCCTTTGCCGCCCTTGAGGTCCATGTCAGGCAGCTTGCTGGTGATCGACCTGTGCGTGCCGTTGTCGCCGGTGAACAGGATCAGCGTGTTCTTTTCGAGGCCGTGCTCTTCGAGCTTCGCCATGATCTTGCCCACGATGTCGTCCATATAGGTGATCATGTGTCCGAACGCGACAGTGCTCTTGTCGAGGTCGTCGGTGAACTTCGTTCGCGCCAGCTTCTCGAGCGACGGCGGATGCTTGAACGGCGAGTGCACCAGCGCCATCGGATAGTAGATCAGGAACGGTTTACCCCGGTTCGTGTCAATGAAATCCAGCAGATGCTTGCTGTAGTAGTCCGGCCCGTAGTCTTTGTCCGCGCCGATGAAGAGCTGGCTGTTGTGGTAGATGTGCGGGCTGTAGTAACGGCTCGACTTCTTGCCGTCGTAGAACCATGTCCACATGCTGTAGTCTTCGAACCCGTGCTGGATGGGCTGATCGGGATATTCGTCGAACTGACCTAGCTGCCACTTGCCGGCGATGGCGGTCGCGTAACCGGCGTCGTGGAAGTCGTGCCCGAACGTGCGGATGCTCGCCGGCAGGCGGACCTCATCATCCTTGCCGATCAACGCCTTGAACCCGGTGCGGTTCGGATACAGGCCGCTCATGATCATCACCCGCGTCGGTGTGCACAGCGGCGTGGCGTACGCGTTGTTGAACCGCACGCCCTCAGCGGCCATTCGGTCGAGATTCGGCGTCGTGTAGATCGTGCTGCCGTAACACGCCAGCCCCTCCGCGCCGAGGTCGTCGGCCATGATGACGATGACGTTGGGCCGAGCGGGATCCGAGCCAGCGGCGGAGACGGGTGTCCACGCCAGCAATCCGGCAAGGCACAATGCGGACAGGTGAGCACGCAAAATGTGGGTCATCGTCCGGCCTTTGTTGTCTGTTCTGCGTTGCTCAAGAGCTCGATCGCTTTTCTTGCAAATCGCTCGGCCAGCAGTCGATATCCTTTTTCTGAGTAATGGAGATCGTTCGGCTTCAGTGGTGTTCCGTCTCTTCCCACGTTGTCGTCATTGAGATCGTCGGTATTGATCCATGCACTGCGGCGGCCTGATTCCCCGAGCTTTTCCTGCACTCGTCGAATATGGTCCCAGTCTTTCTTGCCCGACCCCGAATCACTCAACCGGCCAATGATGCAGTTGATTTCATCGACATCAAAATCAGTCTTGATCTGCTCAACCATGCCGAGAAACGCCTCTTCGTAATGTGCAGACAGGCGTTCCTTCGCATCCCGTTCGCCCTGCATCCAGATCAGTGTCACAGACTTGATGGGTCGGCCATCAAGTGCCTTTTCCGCCTCTTCGATAAGCTGCCTGTAGATATCACCAATCTCGGCCGGATGCTGATCGCCGGTCACTTTCCAATTCTTGTCCCAACGGCGGATCGGTTCTCCTTTTTGGGCAACTTTCACGATCACTACATTCTCGGCGCCGAAATGCTTTTGGATTTCCGGACTAAAAACCTGTTCGGGTTTCAAGTTGGCCATGTTGGACTGTCCCGACAACAGGAACAGATGAACCGGATCTGCGGCCAATGACACCAAAGGTGCAGCGAGGAACAGAATGAGTGCAATGAGTAGTGAAATGCTGTTTGTCATATCTGAAGTTGCCTATCGTGATTCCTTGATCAGCTCGCCGAGTTTCATGGCTTCGAAACAGAAACCAAGGCTGTGATCCGCCACCGACTTGCCGTCGAACTCGGCTTCGAGAATTGTCTGAAGCCGGTGTGCCACACCGTCTACCGGATAGAAGCTGTATTCGGCGTTCACTTTTTCCAGTTGCTGCACCATGTTCTTGACCATCGCGTAAGGAGCCACGTTGTCACGGGTGCCATGGGCAATGAAAACAGGCGGATCGTTCTCATCAATGTGGCTTGCTACAATCGCACCCATGAGAGAAATCACCGCAGCGACTTTGGCATCAGGGCCGGTGATTTCGTCATCGCTGAATGCGGTGTGCAGCGCATTGAATGCGCCTGCGGAGACTCCACCGATGCCGATGCGTTTCGGATCGATGTTGTAGCTGCTTGCATTCGCCCTAACCCAACGGACGGCATCGCATGTGTCCTGAAACGCGGCATTGATCAGGCGGAATTGATCATTCCCCTCAGGGTTTGGGGCTGGCCCGGGCAGCGCCGGCGGATTGTCTTTCTCGATCCGATATTGAATTGAAATGGCAACATAGCCTCGCTGGGCATAGTATCCGCATAGATCCCTGATGTATTTGACATCTTTGGACCCCTTGCGCCATCCTCCACCAAACGCCAGGATCATGGCGGGCAGTTTGGTAGGTAGCTGAGGGCTGGCTACTGGACGATAGATGTCGAGCAACAACGGCATGGTCGTGTCACCACTTTTTGCCGTGCAATAGGTGATGTTCTCGATTTCTTGATACTCAAAAATCGGGTCAAGGAAAGGTGTGGTCCCGTTACTATCGGGAGGCTTCGGGAGCGTCGTTGTATGCTTGACGGGTTCTGACTCCTTGGGCGAGTCGCCTTGAGTACCCAGGTACAGGTCCAGCATCACTCGCATGTTCTCAGGCAGCTTTTCACGGCTTGATATCAATTCTTCAGCGGTGACCTCACCGTCACGGTTGAGGTCTATCTCGGGCGCGGCAGCGAGTATCTTCTTCTGAACCCTTTTGGGCACCTCGATCGCAAACGCGTTCGTCGCAAACAATGACACGACGATTGTGAAGGCAACTAGGGCTTTGTCCAACTTTAATTTTAGGATTAGCCGTTTTGGCGCTAGCCACGGTTTCGTCGCAAGAACCGGGGCTGGCGCCCAAACGGCTAATGTTGCCAACCCTAAAGTTGAATCTTGACAAAGCACTAGTTTCATATTTCCTGCCTTTTTGAACACGGTTGAAGGGTGTTTTTGATGTTCATGGTTGGCTCGCAACGGCGGCGGGTCGCATTGTCTTGCGAAGCTCTTTGTCGAAGTCATTCATTTGTTCTTTCAACCTCGCGGCGATCTCGGGGTGTTTTGCGATCAGGTTGTTTTGTTCGCCGATATCGACGCTCAAATCGTAAAGTGCCGCAGTTGGCGTCGGTTTCTGACCCGTCGCTTTGCTGCGTTCTTTGATAAGCGTTTTTCGCTCTTTGCGAGGAAGTTTTTGCTCTTCCTTCGTCAACTCAACTTCAACGTTCGGGGCATCCGTCTTCGATGCATCGGCCACGAGATACTTCCAATCGCCGACGCGGATCGCCTGAATCGAGCGACCGCGCAGGTAATGGATAGCTTCGTGGGGCGACTTGGCGTCTGGCTTTCCGGCCAACAGCGGCCAAATGTCCTTTCCGTCGATCAGACAATCATCCGGCACGTCGCCGCCCGCGATTCGGGTCAGCGTCGGTAGCAGATCCATGCATGTGACGGCTTCATCAGACTCCGTGCCCGCAGGAATGGTTCCCGGCCAACGAGCAACGAACGGGACTCGGACGCCTCCTTCGAATGTCGAACCTTTGTCGCCTTTCAACGGGCCGGCGCTGCCGCCTGTATTGGTGTTCGGTCCGTTGTCGGACGTAAAAATGACCAGCGTATTCTCGTCGAGCCCAAGTTCTTTCAGAGACCGCAAGATCTCACCGGTACTCCAATCGAGTTCTTGGACGGTATCACCGTAGATACCTCGCTTGCTGCTTCCCACGAACATTTCGGAAGCATGCAGTGGAATGTGCGGCATGTTATGAGCCAAGTAAACAAAGAACGGCTTGTTCTTGTTTTCGCGAATGAAGCGGATGGTCTCGTGGGTGTACCGCTGGGTGAACTGCGTCTGGTCTGCGGGCACTTCGATGACGACGTTGTTACGAACAAGCGGACAATTCGCTTCTTTCAATTCGAGGATGTTCTGACGGGTGTAGTCTTCGCGAAACACACAATCGGCTGCGTAATGCTTGAGTGTGGGATAGAAACCTTGGCTGTTGGACGACGGCGTTCCGTACCAATAACCGAACCCGTGGTTGAGCGGTTGAAACATGTCTTGATTGCCAAGATGCCACTTACCAACGATGGCCGTCGCATAACCTTGGTTTTTGAGCAACTCAGGCAGCGTGATCTCATTCGGGTTCAGACCGTGGTTATTCCGAGGAAACAGGACACCGCCGATACCGACTCGCGTTGAATGGCTGCCGGTCATCAGCGAAGCGCGAGTCGGCGAACAGACGGGAGAAACATAGAAGCTATTGAGTTTGGCTCCTTCCTTCGACATCTGGTCAATAATGGGCGTGGCAATATCGTCGGCTCCATAGCACGACAGATCACCATAACCCAGATCGTCAGCGAGGATAACGATCACGTTGGGTTTCTGCGGCTCCGATTGAGCATGCGAATGCGTGGCCGCCAGGCAGAAGACTAAAATTGCAAAAAGGTTTCGGCACATTTGTATAGGGTTCCGTCAATTCGATGTTGATGCTGATTCGTCAACTTCCAGCGGTCTGCTTCCGGTGAACGCTCCCCAGAGCTTGCGTTTCGGATATTCCTTGTCCTGCTCGTAAACGGATGCGTCGAAGTCGGGGTTGGGTTTGGGGATTCTTGCGCCGACCTTTTTGAAATAGCTCATCATGTCGTTGAAAAGTCGCTGATGCGTATCCGATTCATGCGCGGCGATGTTGTGGACTTCACCCATGTCGCCTGACAGATCGAACAACATCGGAATGTCGGGCTGTTCATAGAAGTGCAATAGTTTGCGCTGGCCAGAAACGATCGCCGAATGCGGCATGCTTGATCGGTAATGCGGGTAGTGGAAATAAAGGTTGCGGTTGAGAAACGTGTCGTCCGGTTCCTTACCCGCTATGTAGGCAGTCAGGCTGATTCCGTCGATGTCTTTGAGCGACGATGTTTCTCCGCCAGCCCAATCCACGAACGTCGGCAGGAAGTCGTAGTTGACGACATTGCCTTTGAAGGTTGAGCCCGCCTTGATACCGGGGCCTCGAACAATCATCGGAACGCGGATGCCGCCCTGCCAAACCCACCATTTGTGAGCGTGGTGTGGTTGGGCGAGTCCTGGCGTGAGCTCGAGTTCGTGATGTCGATAGCCGTTGTCGGAAATCAGAACAACGTAAGTGTTGTCTTCGATTCCGAGGTCATTGATGCTGTCGAGCACCGCTCCGATTCGTCCGTCAAGATCTTCGCCCATTCCCAGCCAGATGGCGGGATCCTGTTTACGTTTCACCTTGTTCGCCGTCGTTCCGTTCTTCTCGTACCATTCCTGAACCAGCGGGTGTTTCGCGTACTTCTCGCGTGTCCTCGGCAGACACTCGCGGCCTTCGTGCATCGCGTAGTGTGAGATTTGAAGATAAAAGGGTTTGCCTGCCTTTACCTGCTCATCCATAAAACCGATCGCCTTCTCCGTGATGCTAAACATGAGTTTGGGATCGGTCATATCGTCAGGCAACCGCTGATTATTCTCTTGGGGCACCGTATTGCCCGGGGTATTGCTGGTGTCGCCATCATGCAGCACATATCCTTCGTCGCCGGGATTGCCTCGCATGTGCCATTTGCCAATGTGAGCGCTAACATAACCGAGCGGCTTCAGGGCTTCGGGGATCGTCACTGCGTCTTTATCGATGGTCATGTCCGAAACGCACGGAATGACAGGGAAGCTCTTGTAGGAATTGCTTTCATCGAAGTAGTCCTGTCCCCGGTCGCTCATGAACACGGTGAAACCATTTCGCGGGGAAGACTGTCCGGTTTGCACACACACACGAGATGGCGAACATTGGGGCGACGCATAAGCATTGCGAAACTTCATGCCTTCGCGAGCGAGCCGCTCGATGTTTGGCATTTGAAGTACCGGCATCGAAGAATTCGGCATCGCGTCATCCATCGAAACGGGCGACCCGTTCCAGGCCCAGTCATCAATGAACAGCAGTACAATGTTCGGCTTTTCAGCGCCAATCACCACTCGTGGCGTGCCCAAACCGACGGCAGTCACGACGAATAGCGCAGATATGAATTGGATGGTTTTCATGAGAGAGTTCGCTTCATTGAATTGGCTTAAACTGCGTTTGTTTTTGACTTAGCATCGCGTGAACATTAAGTGGTGGCGACTTTCAGTCGCCAAACCGTGAAACGTCGACTGAAAGTCGACGCCACGTTAAGAATCCATCACTTATTGTTCACGCGATGCTTAGTCTTCGTGTTTCAGCGGGGTGGTTAATCTTGAGGACCTGCCGTTTATACGCTCGTTGTTAAGCAACTCGGCTAACTGCTCCGCCACCTCAGGATGTACATCGATTACGTTGTTGCGCTCACCAGGATCGTTCTGCAAGTTGTAAAGCTGCGAGTGCAATTCGTCTCGCTGCGGAGGTTGCTTTAAGGTCGGACTTGGTATGCCTTCGATGTACTTCCATGGGCCGCTTCGAATCGCGTAGTTTCCATTCGGACTGTGGACAATCATGGATGATCGCAGCGGTTCTTTGTATTGCGTGCCAAGAATTGCTGGCAGCACGTTAAAACTGTCTTCAGCAACATTTTCATTCGAGCGCACCGGCTGATCGATCAACGCGGCAAGCGTTGAGTAGATGTCGACGAGACTGACCGTTTCGTCGCAAAGAGTGCCCGGCTCAACGTGTCCAGGCCAGCGAACGAGCAGCGGAACTCGAAAACCGCCCTCATAGATACTATGCTTTCGCCCGCGCCATTTTCCATTACAAAGAAGCCCAGCTCGATAGGCATCCGCCTCGGGGCGTTCGCCTTCCGTCATCAGGACGCCACCATTGTCGCTGGTAAAAATGACGAGAGTGTTTTCCGTGGCGTTCATGCGATCGATCGCATCAAGAAGCCTTCCAACCGATAGATCGAGTTCACCAATCCAGTCGCCGTAGAGGCCCGTTCCGCTCTTACCTCTTGTCGTCTGCGACGGTGTATAAGGGAAGTGGATCGCCACCGGGGCAAAGTACAGAAAGAACGGCGTGTCGTTAGGCTGCCGGTCGAGCCACTCAACGGCTTCGGTCGTCAGCTCGCCCATCACATTTTCATCGACGCGCTGGGGAGCGTCGATTCCCATGTAGTCTCGACCGTATGGAGACTTTCCGGCGGGAATACGTCGATCAGAACGCAAGCCGACGACATCCCGATTGCGTACATAAACCCCCGAAGCGTCTCCGTGATTTTGCGGAACGGAAAAGTGATAGTCGAAGCCGATATCCAGCGGACCGGGAGTCAGCGGTTTGGTGAAGTCCGCCTTGTTTGTGCCATACCCTAGGTGCCACTTCCCGATCGCTGCGGTGCGATAGCCGACCGACTTCAGGAGGGACGCGATCGTTGACCGTGACGTGTCGATGTGCAGCGGGTCGGTCGTGCTCACCACGCCATGTTTCTGATTCGTCCGCCAGTCGTAACGCCCGGTCAGTAATCCGTAGCGTGTTGGCGAGCAAACCGACGAAGGAGTGTTCGCATCAGAAAAGCGTCGTCCTTGCCTGGCTAACCGATCGATATTTGGGGTTCGGATGTGCGACTCATCCGCGCCATAGCTGTTAAGGCTTCCGTACCCGAGGTCATCCGCAAGGATGATCACAATGTTGGGCCGGTCGGCTGATGTTGCCATGGAGGTGCCGATCGTCAGGATCGCACACAGCATGGCCGATGCAATTCGGACTAGCATGCGTGGCAATGAATTTTTGTAGTGAAAGATCATTTCAGGCTATCAATCTCTTCTTGAGCGGTGCGATAGAGGGCGGCGACTTCGGCTTCAGTGAGTGCTCGATCAAAAAGAACCATCTCGTCAATGCGGCCATCCCATACTCGGTTCGAATTTTCGTCCGTCCCGAACCAGATCGTATCCGAGTCGCTGGTTACGATTTCTGTGCACGGAGCAGACGCTACTAGCTTCCCGTCTTCATAAATTTTTAGCTGTTGACCATCTGCCGTCACGACGATGTGTCGCCAAAACTCTTGAGGCACTGACGAGCCACCTGTGATCGAGGTCTCGCCGCCATCTTTGGTCCTGATGGTGGCCTGCAACAATCCGTTTTCATTCAGAGACACGGCAAAGTTTCCACGTTCTGCACTGAAATTTGTGGCAACCAACGAGTTCTGTGCGGGCGACTCTCGATACACAAAGGCAGTCAGCGAAAACTGTCCGGTAGTCAATGGCGGCGGTGAATCGACGCGTCCTCCACGGCCGCTGGAATCGACTCCGACTCGCAATGAGCCGCCGGCGAATACACCTTGGGCATGTGGCGGACGTCTACCTTCTCCTGTCAAAACGACACCGGAATACTGGGGCGGTTCCGAGACCAACCCGTAATCACGAATTGCCATTCGATAATAGGCAAGAGGCGATAAATCATTGACCAATAACGCGTAGTTTAGCCACGGCTCATCAAAGTTGCGAATAAATCGGTCTCTGGCAAGCTCGATATCGACGGGCTTCTCCGCCCCATCGGTAATCCGAACCGCCTGAGATCCTTTGACGTCCATCCCTGCGGCCTCATCGTCGTCGCCGGCTCGACCTGAATGGACACGAACGAGTCCATCAAACACATGAACCTCACTCGCGCCAGGCTCGACGTCAACTGAAAATTCCGTACCGAAGTCAATCACTTCAGCTTCCGGAGTTTGGACAACAAAGCCGATCCCCTCGGGCGGGACGGAAGCAGAAAGCCGACCGTTTCGCAGCATCACTTCCTTGTCGCTTTGCACAACAAAATCGGCAGGTGCCTCGACATACACCATCACACCCGCCCCAAACCGAACGTGTACCAATCCACGACTAAGCTCATATCTACCGGGGCCCAAATCAACTCCATTGAGTGGTTTGCCGTCGTGCAATAGTGCTGAATCAACCTGCGACACGAGCGTCGCCACGGACGTCGCGACTTTCGCTGGCGAGCCGATGAGCCGTGCGACCGTAGCCAGGAGCAGTATTGCGGCAACCACTGCAACCAACCATGACGTTCGGTAATACTTGAAGAACGCGTCTGGTAACGCAGACGGTTTCAATGACTCCCCACCGGCTGGACGACTTAGTTCGGCATCAAACTCAAAAGACCTGATTTCCGCCCGTTCACCCTTGGACAACGCCGCCAACTGCCCAAGCCCGGAATCGACGTTCATGTATTCGATAAATTCATTTCGCAAATCCGCATCTTCCCGGAGTGCGGATTCCAACGCTTGAAGCTGCTCGGCGGAGATTTCACCACGGCAATAATGCGAGAACAACTGGCGGACATCTGTAAAATCGGTCATGACAAACCCTCCGTCTCGAGCGATCGACGACAACAATCGCGCAAGCGCAGACGCATTCGGTGCAACCACTGGTAAAATGCCGCGACAGTCCGACCACTTTGCTCGGCAACCTCCTGAATGCAAACTCCTGGCTCATACGCCCCAAGCACCAGATGCCTCTTGTCCACCGGCAACTGCTTTAGACAGTTTTCTAACGCATCACGCTGTGCCGACAAACGCTTCTCCTGTTGAGCCGAATCGATGGCGATCATCCCCAACACGTCGCCGGCAAGAACCAGCCGATCCCGAGCCCGGTCTCGGTGCCAAGCCAGGGTTTCGTAGCGAGCCACAGCCAACGCCCAACTGCGAAAACCATCCAATTCCTCGAGTTCGTGAAACTTACCCCACAACACCAGCGAAATACCCTGCATGATATCGGCGGCATCATCTCTCGTAGGCACCAAACAACGCACATAAGCGCGAATTGCCGATTCGTTCGCTGTAAAGAGTCTTAAAAACTCTTCATGATTGTTAGAGGATTCACTTTTCATGCAAGTCAACTCCACAGAACGTCATAATTGTACGAAAAATCTGCAAATTAACCCTCAATTAGGCACGACCGAGTGGACCATGGACGTTCGAGAATTCATTGTTTGTCATGCGCAATCAGTGCTTAAAAGAGAGCCACTGATTGATTTCTTGTGAGCCGATGGCGCTAGCGGGCTGTCGGTTTAATCGTAACCCGATGCGTCAGCGAGGGATCCAACGCCATTAAATCCTCTGTAAGTATCCCTCGCTCACGCTTCGGGTTTCGATGAGGACTAAGTCAACCGCCCGCTAGCGGGCTGTCGGTTTAATCGTAACCCGATGCGTCAGCGAGGGATCCAACGCCATTAAAACCTCTGTAAGTATCCCTCGCTCACGCTTCGGGTTTCGATGAGGACTAAATCAACAGCCCGCTAGCGGGCTATCGGTTTAATCGTAACCCGATGCGTCAGCGAGGGATCCAACGTCATTAAATCCTCTGTAAGTATCCCTCGCTCACGCTTCGGGTTTCGATGAGGACTAAGTCAACCGCCCGCTATCGCCGTCGGCTCAATAAGTCAACGGCCCGCTCGCAGCGGGCGTTTCCTCGGTCATCGGACTGGAACTTGCCAGTTCCGAAAGGCGTTCGATTCGCTTAAAACGCTTCGTCGATAACCTCTTTTGAAGCCCGAGTTCCGAGAGCCCCCCAAACTCCGAATGGGCTCTCCGAGCCAGGAGCCACATACGCGCCACCCACACGGACCTGGGCGCTTTGCTGGTTGCCTGCTTCAATGCTGTCGGTCACAAACTTGACCGCACCATCGGCCATCAGAACGTGACAGCCCCCTTGATGGCGACTGCTGGGCGGGGCGACCGCGGGACGATCGTCATGGTGATTATGAGCCGCTCCTAACCCTCGTCCATCATGACAAAAACCTTTATTCGGAGGCAAGATGGTTGTGATGCCGGTATAAAGCACACCACCATGCGCCCACTTGAATCCACGCTTGAATTCCGGCCCCGATCCATTGGTTTTGTATTCCGTGGGCTGTGTCCCGTTGGGATCCAGGAACTGAGGCCTCGCGGGATCGGCATAGCTTTCACATTTGACCGATTTGCCAGCGTTCCAAATACGCTCGGAAGCGAGCCCACTAAATGACTGGTGAGTTCGCCTATCCAGATCGCCCAAGTCTGTGGCGATTTCGCCGGCACAGATGGTATTGGCCAGACCATCCAAGATGTCGCGGAACTTCATCACTTTGCGAGGAACAAACACGCCACGGCACGCTGCTCGAGTTTCCACTTCGTTGGAGTCTGATGACGGATCGGAATCCTGACCGGAATCGTTGATGCCGCCGCCATCCATTTGGTGGCAAGCATCACCCATGCAGGCTCCATAGTTGGTACGCCCCTGGGCCGGCAATCCAAACCCGGGATCACTGGGACACCTTAGCGTTGGAATCTCAGTCAGCCATGGCTCGTAGCGATGACTGTCATGACCACTGCCACCGCCATAGCGTTTTTGAGGATCTGCCCCCATCGCTTGCCACGTTCCAGAACCAATCTGCAATGGATTGCTGATCTGTTCCCACAGTGCTTGCTGTTCGAAAAAAGGCGTTAAACCGACAAGCCAACTCAGTCTATTGGCATTCGACCCCGGAGGGGTTTCGCTATTCATGCCAGAAGAAAACGTCCCTCCCATCTGCTTGGGCAGTTGATTGTAGGCGGCGTGATAGTTGTGGATCCCCAACCCGATTTGCTTGAAGTTGTTGCTGCAACTCATGCGACGAGCCGCCTCACGAGCTGCCTGAACGGCTGGCAGCAGCAACCCGACCAAGACGCCAATGATCGCAATCACGACGAGAAGCTCAACGAGTGTAAATGCTCGCTTGCCTTGCTTACTAAACACGATAATTCTCCTAGCTTGAGATAACCGGAAGCATGGCACAGCGCCATGTTCATAAAAAAACGCAATATCTCAGAACACAACATTGGAATGACGGACAAACGAAGCGTTCTAATTATTTATTCGTGGGTCAGTCGTTTGGATAATCATCCACAAAGTTCTCGTCGTCCTCAGTCGCGGCCTCTGGGTTTTCTTCCAGATAGTTGGCAATCGCGTCCTCGCTTCCCACCACGGTCGCATCGGTCGCCCCGCCGCACCCCGAGAAAATCGCTAAGCAGAACGCGAAAAAAATGAATGAGAAACCGCCCGTAAACTTCATCATGGAAACCTTGATGCCGAAGTGAAGGAAAGAATGAGCCCCTTGGCGAGACCCTCGGATGGTAAAGACTCCATAGAAACTGCCGGTTTAACGACAATTTTGGAATTTCTTTGCGAATCCGCTCTTTTCAAGAATCGAACACGTTCGAACACAGGTACTTCGCGGGCGTTCGTGTCCACGGTTTGCTGTTGATCCACAACACCGGCGGCGTGTTGATTCAGTGAGCCGACGGCGTTACCGGGCTGTTGATTTAATCGCAACCCGACACGTGAGTTTTGAATTTGCGATTTTTTGGTAACCCGCTGGGTAAGCGAGGGATAATGGATATTGACTCATCCCTCGCTCACGCTTCGGGTTACGATGCAGACTAAATCAACACCCCGCCAGTGAGAGCCTATGTCCATTCGGTCGGCTGCGGATTCTTGCGATCGTTTCGTCGAACACGTCTTCATTTGACGATAGCGCGTTCAGATTAATCGTCACTTACCGTTGGCGATTCACGCTGGCTTCTTGCCATATTCTGTTTTTCGGCCAGCACGGCTCGCAGTTCTTTTAAACGCTCAGCAAACCTGGAATCGTTTGCGACGTTGTTTCGTTCATGTGGATCCTTGTTCAGGTCATAGAGTTCCTCGCCGCTGGGCCATTTGCCGTAGCGCCAGTTTTGGTTGCGGACGGCGAAGCCGAGGTTTGGACCGCGGGACACGACGCTGTAGGCGTAGTCCTTCGCGTGTTTACGGGACGGGTCTTGAAGTATTGGGGCGATCGATGTGCCTTGTAGATGTTGTGGCATCTCCAAACCAGCAAGCTGCGTCAGGGTGGGAAAAACATCAACAAGCTCAACCATCGCGTCGCTGTGGCTACCAGCGCTGGTCACGCCGGGGACACGAACAATCAGGGGTACCTTCGCCCCAATGTCGAACAGCGTCACTTTGCCCCACAGAAAGTGATCGCCGAGGTGATACCCGTGGTCGGAGGTTAGCACGATGATCGTGTTGTCATACAGCGACTCGTCTTTGAGCGTCTGTAGAACAAGCCCGATCTGTGCGTCGATGAATGACACGCACGCATGATAGGCCTGCATGAACTCGCGGCGACGTGGCTCGTTTTCAACTCCCAGTTCGAAATCAAATTCCTTGAATCGATTGGCGGAAGCATCACGGGGAATGCTGTTCCATAGGTCCGCGCGGTCGCGATGAAATTGAATTTGCTCGCGTGGATAAAGATCGAAATACTTGTCCGGTGCTAAGAACGGAACGTGCGGTTTGTGAATGCCAAGGGCGATGAAAAATGGTTTGTCTCCGTGGCTCTTTCGTTTAAGCCAGTTGATAACCTGGCGAGCATTCTTGCCATCGCTGTGCTGCTCATCCCGGAGCCCGCTAGGACCGTGACCGGGTGGGGTTTGTGCGTTTAGTGGATCGAGCACGGCTTTCATGGCTGCTCGCCACTTCGGTCTGTTTGCGGCCTTTTCAACGCTGCCGTATTCTTGTTCGAATTTATTCCGCGCTTCGGTGACGACTGGCAGCTCGTCGTTTTCGAACCACGGCGGCGCATCACTCCATGCTACGTCGCCGTGGTCAGCCTTTTCGTTGTGAAAGACCTTGCCAATCGAAGCCGTCCAGTAGCCGTTGTCTTTAAAGTACTGCGGCATCGAGACCGTGTTCGGTCGCGTCTGACGGATGTCTGATTTATTGTCCAGCACGCCGGTCGATTCCGGATACAGACCACTTAGAAACGAAGCCCGCGACGGCCCGCACACGGGATACTGACAGAATGCTCGTGAGAACGTCATGCCGTCCTTCGCGAGGGCCTCGAATGTTGGCGTCTGGATGTCCGGATAACCGGATGTCGAGACGTGCGTGTTTAAGTCATCACAGACGATAAACAAAATATTGGGCCTCGCCGCGATGGCGGAAGTTGCCATCAAAAGGAAGCATGTCAGGGTTAGAGTAATCCGCATCTCACGTCTCATATTCATTTGCTTTCGCTTTGCAGTTCATCAAGCCGCATTCCTGCGCGGCCGGTCAGTTTCAAGTCAATGGTCGTTCGCCAAACCTTCGCAAGTCAAAAACGACTAGGCTCTGTCTGAAAAGGGGTCTGACCCTCTCCGGCAATGCCATCAACTCGGAAAAGATGACTTGCCTCCAAAGGTTCAGACCCCTTTTCAGACAGAGCCTTGTCATTTTTGTTCGGTCGGTGATGCGACTGCCGCGTTGTACGGCAGATACTTCGGATGTGGAACGTAATTCCCCTTGCCTTGCTGCCAGCGGAATGTCTCGCCCTCGACAACGAGGTCTTTACGTTCATTCAGCTTTGGTTCTGGGGCGGCGAAGGATTGCGGTGCTGATCGGCTTAGTTCAGCCATGATGTCGGTGTACTGCGGATCAGACGCGAGATTGTTCCATTCGTTGGGGTCTTCGCGGACGTTGTAGAGTTCTTCGCCGTCGTCGCCGTAACGAATGTAACGCCAGTCGCGATTGATGATCGCAAACTCACCGGGAGTCATGTACGGTAGCAACACATTGCGATCCGATGCCATTGTCGGATCGATAAGCGTTTCGGCAAGCGACTCGCCTTCAAGGGTCTGACTCGGTCGTGGAAGCTCGCACATCTCAACCAGCGTCGGGTACATATCAATCAGACTGACCGTGACGTCGGACTTTTGTCCTTGAGTCACTCCGGGACCCGCCCAGATAAACGGCACGTTGGAAGTTCGTTCCCAGAGTGTGTGTTTGCCCCAGTCGCCTTTCTCGCCGTGGTGGTATCCGTGATCGCTCCAAAAGACGACGATCGTGTTGTCCGCATACGGGCTGGATTCCAAGGCGTCGAGCACACGACCCATCATCGCATCGGCGTAGCTCATGCAGGCCAGGTAACCATGAATGGCGTCGTCGACCGCATCGATCTCAACCAGCTTGTCGTGATGCGCTCGCCGACGATTCTCTTTTTGGCGACGAACTTTGGGTGGCAAGTCTTCCAGATCGTCATCCTTCATCGGAGGCAACGGAATCTGATCCGGATCGTACATATCGAAGTATTTTTGCGGACAGTAGTTGGGAAAGTGAGGCGCGTAGATGCCACAAGCTAGAAAGAATGGTTTGTCATGCTTCTGCTTCAATTGTTCGACGGCCCAATTGATGCGGATCGTGTCGGCCATCTCCTCTTCGCGCTCGTTCGGGATTGGTCCCCATTCGAGGAACAACCCGCCGGTGATCTGCTTGCCTCGGTTGTAGATACTTGCCGGAAACGGCTGCGGCACTGGTGTATCGCTGCTCCACGATTCGAGAGCCCAGCCGCCTTCTCGCTGGAACTGGTTGCGTAGGAAGAATTCGGCCCACCCTCGCTGGTCGATCGCTCCGGCGGGGTGATGATAAAGCTTTCCGGCGCCCAGCGTTGTGTAGCCCGCTTTCGCGAAACTCGTTTGCAGGGACTCGATTTCAGGATGATGAACGAAGTAGTTCGGGCTGGTGTAACAGCCCGTGGTCGACGCGTATTGGCCCGAGAAGATCGCCGCTCGGCTAGGCGCGCAGAATACTCCGGCGGTGTGCGCATTCGTAAAGTTGACCCCGCGAGCCGCAAGCGCATCGATATTCGGGGTGATCGCATGTGGAGTCGTTTCCAGGCAACCGATCCAGTCGTTCATATCATCAACGGCCAGAAACAACACGTTCGGCGGGCGACTCGACGCAGCCTTCTGCGGCTTTGCAGGAAGAGCGACAAACGCGTCACGCACATCGCCATCGGCGGACACGGACGGGTCAGAAGAAGCCTTGCGTTTCTTAGGCTTTTTCGTGCCCTTTGCCTTTTTGTCTAGAGGCGCTGGCATACCGTATCGCTTAGCGCCACCTTTCATTGGATACGCCATCTCTTCCAACCACGAGTCGTGCAGTGCCGTCAACTCAGCAAGCTTCTCCGGCATCTGTTGAGCAAGATCCTGTTTTTCCGAAACGTCCTGACTCAAATCAAAAAGTCCGACGCGTTGCTTATCGCCGACGACCTTCCAGTCGCCCGAGCGGACCGCCCACCAACCTTCTTCGGCACCGGCACACCAGAAAAGGTCGCGCGGCGTTGGCGTTGTTTCCCCCCGAAGAATAGGCAGGATGTTGATTCCGTCAAAGGATGACTTTTCGGGCGAAGCGATATCGGCGGCAGCGAGCGCGGTGGGAAGAATATCAAGCGAGCTCACCACCGCTTGGCTTTCCCCGGGTGTCAACTTGCCCGGCCAGCAAACCAAGAACGGAACGCGAACACCGCCTTCATAATCTTGATGCTTGCCGCCGCGCAGCGGAGTGTTATTGGCGGTCTGTGCGAGAGGCCCGCCGTTGTCGCTGATAAAGAACAGCAGCGTGTTATCCCAGACCGATTCTTGCTTCAGCGTCGCCACGATGTTACCGATCGCGTCGTCCATTCGCTTGCCCATCGCCAATAGCGTATTGCGGTCTGGATTGCCGGTGTCGAACTTCGCGACTTCGTCGGCGGGTGCCTGCAATGGTGCATGCACGGCATTGAATGCCAGATAGAGAAAAAACGGATCAGCATCGTGACGCTGGATGAATGACACTGCTTCTTCGCCGAGTCGATCCGTCAAGTAGCCACTTTCCTGCACCGGTTGAGTACCACGATAGATCGGGTCACTTGGGTCGTTCAGTTTGAAATAATCGTGAGCACCTCGGCCGAGAAAGCCGAAGACTTCATCAAACCCTCGCAGGGCTGGGCTCCATTGCGGTGTCGGCCCCAGATGCCATTTACCGAGTTGACAACTGATGTAGCCGGCGGGCGAGAGAAACTGTGGAAAGATCATCTCACTCATCGGCAATCCCGAACCGGCTTCGCCGCCGGTGTAGAGGCCCATTCGTTGCTGATAACGTCCCGTCATCAAGCCGGCTCTCGTCGGCGAGCAAACATGACCGCTAACGTAGCCCTGTCGGCAGATCACGCTTTCCTTCGCCAGAGCGTCAAGATGTGGCGTGCTGATTTCCGGTGGATGTTGAGGATTGAACAGTACATCCGCATAGCCCAGATCGTCGGCGACGATGAGAACAATATTGGGTGGTTTTACTTCGGCGGCAAAGACATGGCCGATGGCAGTGCCGACAAACAATAGAAACAGTAGTTTGATATTCATAATCGCATATTCTAGTTATTGGCTTTCAAAACGGCTCAGTCTTGCTTGTCTTTGGTCTTGCTGTACTGAGTGGGCAGCGTGGCATTCCAGGATTGCACGACCGCAGACAGCCTTTTCACGACATCAGGATGCTGCGCCGCGACGTCGCTGGACTCGGCGGGATCCGCAACAATGTCGTAGAGCTGCGGGGTTCCATGTTTCTTTCGGGTCGGGTGAAGCAGTTTCCACTGGCCGATGCGAACGTATGCCGAATGCGGACGGGAATCGTTAACAAGATTTCCTCAAAACTTTCCATTTTTTCCCGACACGCCGACGGAAATTGACCAAGAGTTGCAATAGGCGAAAATCGTCGTTCAGTTCTTCGTTTTTTGTATGGGAAGATCGAACATGAGTTCCATCTCGACAGCCGTCAAACCGGTCTTGCAAGCCCGTCGCGATGCGACGCAGGCTAAGATCGATGCGGCGTTGCTGGGTAAGCAAATCAGCGTTCTGCAGGATACCGGTGACGCAATCAAGCAAATGATCGGTCAAATCCAAAGCGTTCAAAAACAGCTCGAAAGCGGACACATCGATGTCCGCGTTTGAGGCAAGGATAGGCTCTAAGGTCGCCGCCAAACGGGGCGTGCGTTTTGGGTGATCTCTTGATCGATCGCTTCCATCCGAGACTTCAGCTTCGCGGCGACAGTCGGCTCTTGCTCGTATCGGTTGTCTTGTTCGCCCAGGTCTTGAGCCAGATTGAATAGGAAGTGATTGATCTTCGAAGTCTTCCCTTGCTTCTTCTCCAAATACTTCCAATCGCCGATGCGGATGCCTTCCAAGATTCCTTGGGCGGAATAGAACACGAACTCCTCACGTGGTGATGAATCGCTCGCGAAGGTGGCCGAAACATCCATCCCGTCGATGCGATCATTTTCCGGTAAGGGATGGCCCGTCACACTGGCGATCGTCGGCAACAAATCGATCGTCGAGACAAACGCATCGGTGCTCGTCCCGGCGGGAATGCGACCGGGAGCCCACATGATGCACGGCACTCGCTGTCCGCCTTCGAATGTCGTTCCTTTGCCCTCGCGCAGCGGCCCGGCGCTGCCGCCGTGGTTCTTGAACTGCAACCAAGGTCCGTTGTCGCTCGTGTAGATCACAAGCGTGTTATCTGCTAACTCTAAATCACGGAGTGTTTGCACCAAACGTCCAACTTCGGCGTCGATGTGTTCGATCACACATTTGTACGCGTTCTGTGGATTCGGGTCATAAACATCGTCAGGAACGTACAACGGAATGTGTGGCATCGAGTGGGGCAGATACAAGAAGAACGGTTTCTCTTGGTTCGCTTTGACGAACTCGATCGCCCGATCGGTATAGCGGCGCGTGATGGTACGTTGATCCACCGGTAGCTCGATGATCTCTTCGTTTTGAACCAACGGCGTGTTCCAAATCGTCACTGCGGTTTCTTGGTCGGCCCACAGCTTGTCCGACGGTAACCTGGGTTTGCCCTTGTTGTCGGGATGATTCATGTCATTGGAATAGGGAATTCCGTAGTACGAATCAAATCCCTGCGAAGTTGGAAGCGTTTCGGCGTGATGGCCCAAGTGCCATTTCCCCACGCAAGCGGTGGCATAACCGTTGGCATGAAGATGATCCGCGATCGTGTACTCACTCGCGTTAAGACCATAGTCGCTTTGGGGAAACAGTACGTGCTTGTGCATGCCCACGCGTTTGGGATAGCACCCCGTCAACAAAGCGGCTCGTGAAGGCGAACAAACCGAGCAAGCCGAATAGAAACTGGTGTAGCGTCGGCCTTCGCTGGCCAAACGATCTAAGTTCGGCGTCGCGATCGTCTGCGAGCCAAAACATCCCAAGTCGCCGTAGCCCTGATCATCGGTGAAGATCACGATGACGTTGGGCGATCCTTCACGACCGGCCGCCGCCACATGCGACGCAAACATTCCGCCGATCAATGCCAACAGCAATGGTAACCACGGACACCAGTCCATCATCGAAGTGTTCGAGAACTTCCAAACCAACTCCCGCTTCATTGTGTGACTCATTTCTCGTGTGACCTGTTTCTTGATGCGAATCGTGTCGACCATTTCGTCGAGCCATTGTAACCTATCTGAAAACAATTAGCCGCCGGGCGTAAGCTTTCGTTGTGTTTTGCCGAAACGGGGGCTAACGCTGTAAACCATCAAACCATTGCCGCAATTGTTGGGTACTGGGGCGGTCGTCTAAGAACATCGCCGTGGCGTGCGAGCCGAGCCCTGAAGAAACCCACGTCCACTTGACCGCCGGATCGGTGTGAGCCATGAGTTGTTCATAGTTGGCGGTGCCACCAGTGTTATCGGCGCTACCACTGTTATCAACCTGGAAAATGGCCCGTCCGCGAAAGCGAGGTGCGCGTTCGATCGCGTCCTCCATCCGCGATTGCCTCCAGTTTGATCCGTCGTAGTGCTGGCAGGCGACGAATCCTTTCCAGAGTCCGGCGATCGTATCGTTCCTCAGCCCGATGTAACCGCAAGCGATCGCGCCGCGCGAAAACCCGCACAGAATTAGGTTGTCCCGGTCACCACCCCAGTTGGCACAGATGTCGTCGATGACACGCACGGTGTACGCTGCGGTGTCGTCGCCCTCACGAGAGCCGAAGCCCGCTTCAGCGATCTGTCCTGTTTCGCGATCGACAAACGGCAAACTGACCCAGATGGCGTCGGTCCCCAACGTGATTCCGTATCCCATCTGGCATTGCTCGGGACGGCCGGTCGACCAGCACGCCTTGGCATGAAAGAAAATGTTGCCTGGGAATTCCGCGATCACAGGATAGCGTTTGTTGGGATTCCAGTCCGGCGGCAGATAGAGCGTGCCATAGATCTCCGCATCGGGATCATCGCTGAGGCGATAACGAACACGACGACCGGGCGCGGGCGAACCTTCCACCATGTCCGGCACGTCGATGCGTCCGGTCGGTCGCACCCACGGTTCCACCGTGCCGGTGGCAATCATGTCCGAAACAACCATCGCGGCTGTATCGGCTCGCTGAACCATCACGCGGATCTCCTTAATCCGAATCGGGTCGATCTTGGGCGTCCCGTCGGGAAACGTTTCCCGAAGGAGGCAACGGAGTGTTGTTGACTCACTGGGTTTGAGTACCGAGGAATCCCCGACCGCGGTCCATCCATTCGAACCGACGACCCACAGGGTCACTTCCGCTGGCGTGGCTCCTGCATTCTGAACCCTGGCTTGGACGCACTCGGCGGAACCTAAATCCCAGCCTTCGGCAGGCGGCGGCAGGCCCACCCAGGCGATTCCCCTTCCCGATGAATGTATCTCTCCGAGGGCGACGTTCAATTCGGGCACCTCCAGTCTCAACACGCGGCGGTCACCGGAATCGTCGAAGTGAGCCGACATCCCGCGAACGTTGATGGCTTTAGCGTCTGAAGAAAGATGAGTCCAGAGTTCTGCCCGAACCGGCGTGCCGCCATCTTCGGCAAGAGCATCGGCCCCCATTCCGATCAAGCCGAGGCACAGAAACCCGATCGTGAACCAAAGGGTTTCTATCGAACGATACCGCCCCATTTCGATGGGAGACAAGAATGTCATCAGAATGGCTTTGTTTCGTGTGGTCGGCATAGTGAACTGTTGTTTGCGTTCTGATCGACGGTTGCGATGGTACGACTTGTGATTCACACGGCTACTTGCCGGAGTTTTTGGTGCAGAAGCTGGTGCGCCATCGCGTAATCATGCTGGAACCCTTCGATGCTTGCCGTTTCGCTGTCTTTGGTTGCGGCCATGATCGGTCGCAGAAAAAGATGTGAGGGATCGCGGTGAGTCACCCAGTGGACTTCAACGTTCTCGATCGTTTGATTCCACATCCGTTTTTGATTAGTCGCCATGATGAGCCGATTACCGGTCAGTCGCCGGATGATACGGTGGCAAACATCGTCGCCGATTCTCTCGATCACGGCATATAGGTCCCGAAACGGTTGGCAGTGCGCAATCAACTCGATCCAACCTCCTTCATCTCGGAAGTGGCCAACCGGTTTGAACGCCTGCGATTCTAATTCGTTGACCCAAGCTTGCGTTTCCGGTTCCTCAGCCCAATCTGATAGATCGGCAGACACTAAATTCAGCTCCGAGGGGACACTTTCGATCCAGCTTAACGTGATGTCGAAACCACCGAACACGGGGATCGTTTCGCCATCGACGTTTTCAGTCGCATACGTGCCAGCAAGTCGCTCCATCTCGCTAGCGAAACCGGTTCCGGCTTGACGTAGCTGATTGTGCTTTCTTCGATACTCTGCATCACTTTTGTCGATCGTTGCCTCGATGGCAACATCATCGAGCGGCTCGCCTGCGATGGCTCGCTGCACCATGGCGACGATCGGCTCATAGCGTTTCTGTTGTTCGGCGGCATAGTCGTCGTCCACGAAAGAAGCCATTTGTTTGAGCCCGCGGCGATGACGCTTGAGCAACTCCTCCAACATTTCCGGCGGTTGATCGAAGTTCAATGCCCAACGCATCCATGCCGGATCGGCACGATTGAACGCGGCTTCCAACGGCGATTCGTCCAAGCCCTGATTTGGATCTGCCGAGATTCGGCCGCCGTGTCGCACCAGCAGGTTCGCTAAATCGAACATCATACGCGGCGATGAAAAATTGGCCCCGATCGCCTGAGTCAACGGTGTTTTCTTTTTCGACTTGCTCTTGCCCAGGGGCGTTCTACCGTCCGCATTCGCGCCGGCGGCGAGTAGTAATTCTGCGATCTCGACAACGTTTTTATCACCGGCCGGCAAATAGTTACACAGCAGATCGATCGCGCTAAGCTCAGTTTCGGGTAGTTGCGTCAATGACGCGCCGTCGGACAACGCTTGGCGAACACCATCGATGTCCCGTCCCCGAATCGAATCGACAAGAACCTTGGAGGCCTGCTCGTTCGCCCGATCGTCCATCTCGCCGAAGCGAATCAAGTCGATCCGTTTGATCAACTTCGTCCCACATAGTTCTTTTTGATACGCGGTTAGACCGGATTCTTCGTCCCACCAATAATCAGGGATCAGGGCGTCCCAATCGACCATGATTTGATGCATCGCGGAAAAGAGATCCGGTTGCGCAGTCAACCACTCCATCGTGTAGGTATCGCTTCGGACACCGTTGAGATCAAAATCGATCGAATCATCTTCGTCTTCGCCCTCTGCTTCGTCTTCATCTTCGTCTTCAAACTCATCGTCATAGTCTTCTTCGTCATCATCCCAAAGCTCGCCGTCGCTGTAGATATGATCCATCTTCCGACCATCACAAAACCTCATGATGGAGTACACGCCTGAGCAATCGCTGTGACGAATGATGACGTACTCGCCTTCGATCATTCCGCCCAAGTCATCGAGCAGTTCGGGTGAACGTTGCATCATTGGCAGGATCGACCACGATCCGAAGTTCAGGTGGATGAGCAGCGTCCAAGCCCCCACTGGCGGTCGGAAGTTTTTTTCCAAAACCGACTTCGTCACGTCTTCGGTGACATGCCCGATTCCCTTCAACCGTTCCTTGAGAACCGCGGGGTCCGACGCGTTTCGTAGCGCGAACTGAAACCACGAATCAGGGTAATTACTCAAATAGATTCCACGTCGCTGAGCCAGCGGCGTTTTAGCAAAACGAGCCTTATCGGACGCATACATGACGAGTCACCTCCGGGTACGAAACGAATGAGCCCAAGAGTTTATACGAACTTGACGGATGTTTTTGCACGGCCGCGCGGCATGCGAATACAGCTCAAATTTTTTCACAAATCGCGACAATCTATCACCTTGGTCTGGTTGTTTCGTTTCATCTATCTGTCACGCCAAATTTCGTTGACAACGCTGTGTCACCAGCCTCTTGCTGCTGGCGACTCCGGCGGGAATTGTCGGAACTCCGCTGACCAGGACGATCCCAATGAAAGAGGGCCGATTCTTGATCGGTTCATCTCCCGGACGCAATGGTGAGAACGCTGGCTCGGCAGCCGACTCGAACGGCCTGTTGGAAGTCACACGCGATAGCGATGGATGTGCCGTCCATCGCCAATGGATCGCCGAAGGTGCTGGTAATGGCAGAAAACGAATCATGGAAGGAGCAAATACTACCGGTCGCCCTTGGGAGAACCGTTCCCTCATCGGCAACGAAGTCGATGGACAGGCCGATCGAACCAACCCATAAAAGCCCGATCATCAACCATCGGGTACCGATCCAAAGAGGACACAGCGGCTGGACTCGAAAAAAAAGGAGCATCGAATTCCGTTTAGCGACCGTTACCTGCACTGGCACCTTGCGAGTAGGCTTGGTCCACAAACCCACCCGGGGTTAAGCTCGTTCTACCAGCGCCGCTTCGAAAAACCGGATAGAAGACTTCAGCGGGAATTTCCAAACGTTCAAACAGGGTGTACGACGGTTGCGTCAATTCGTCGACCTTTTGTTGAGCCGATTCGCCGTCTTCCAGCCGAAGTGTTGAAGGAACGAAACCCATACTACGACTCCAGAGGACCAGTTCACCAAGACGAACCTCGACCGATTGTTTCCAAGGAGAAACGGACACGGTTTGTGCGTTTACGCTGGGTATCCGGTTGCGCATAAAAGGCGCAAAGCTAAATCGGGATTTGTCATAGACGTGCGTTTCCGTAGGACCTCGTCCGGCCGAACCCGAGATCACGATACCGGCTCCGTCGTTAGGCACCCAGCCGTTCTTCGTCACCACCGCAGAAATGCAGTTAGCGATTCGCTCATCAATGCTTTGGATCAATCGAATCGGCTTGCCTGGTCGCAACGCCAGCATGTCGTCGACCGAATACGGTTCCATCAACGCGATGGCGTTGTCGTGCGGCACCTTCGCGATACCGACGATCGCTTGTCGATCAGAATCATTGGATCCAAGAGCCATTGCCGCCGCCAATCGATTTCCGATGACGCGGCGAGTCGTGTTATTGGGCATGTCGTAGTTCCACATGGCCGCTTTTTTCTGGGTGTCATAGATCAATCCATCGATCCAAATGTACCGATCATCGAGCAGTTGCGGGCTTCCTTGAGTCGAAACATTTCGGCGCGGAAAGATGACCGGCTCGGTCGCCTCGCCGATGTCCCATTTTTCAAGCGAGTCTTGAGTCAAACGAAGAATCTGGGAACCATCTGGGCTAAAACCGATCGCCGCCGATCCCAACTGTTTTGCCACCGCCTTACCCGTCAATGTCTCGATTAAGACACTCCCAGCGTTGGCAATATCCAACACAAAGAAGTCACCGGAGGGATGCAGTTCAATTTTTCTGGAGAATACGTCTGAAACTGAATAAAGGATCCGCTGTTGTTTCAAGTCATACAGTTGAGCTGTATTGGAATCAATGACCAATACATAATGCGAACCAACCAGTCGTGCCATGGGTGAGAAGGATTGATACGAGATTCGCCTCGAAGAGGGTATTTCCCAGGACATCTCTGGTTCCGCAAATTGATCACCGGCGCCGAGTTGGTAGGTCGATAGTTGCCAGTGTTCGCTGCCGATAAGTCCATCGGGAAAAAATGCCGTGAGCATACGATTCTGTTCGACGCTATAGTCGACCAGTTGTTCCTTTTCGTCCAACCTGGGGCCGGGCTTGTATTCTTGCCTTTCGGGACCAATCCAATGCACCTGCGATTGTGGCTCGCCTCGATAATTGCTTGATGGATGGGTTCCCAAGAGCAACCAATTCTGCTTTCCAGCGATCGGAACGATGGTTGAGATTGTGTCCGCGTTGGGTATCGGAAAACTGACACTCCCATCACTCCACGATGGTACCATTGACAGCGGCTGAACCGATGGAAAGGAACGGAAATCGGGCAGCGTACCGATTAGCCCAACCGAACGACCGGACGCAACGAATGTTGTGAGTTTGGGTCGCTTTACTTGAGGCACGACATGCTCGAGCTCTTGCTGCAGCCCCCGGTCCAATTGATCGATCGGCACGCGAACGTTTTGCCCGTCTTCTTTTAAGAGAACAACATGCGTTTCGTCTCGGGACAGCATTCTGGCAACCACCGTCGAACCGCCTCGTCCGGTCCACTTTCGCCAAGAACCTTCGCCATTGGGATATCGAACCTTAGTCAGTGGGAACTCTCGCTTGCCTTGGCTCACTCCGTTGTCATCGAACCGCTCGACAAACGCGATCCCCATTCCGCTTTGAGAGACCAAACCTTCGACCCAACGGGAGCCGTCGCTGACCTCTACGGTGTCACCAACCCGGACAGGACTGACCCCGTCGATCAGAGTTTCTTTTCCAGTGATGGGGATCGACCGCGTCCACCTCTTTAACTCCAACGACAGTCGATCGATCGGCACGGTCGCGTTGGTCCCATCTTGCTTGCGAAGCGTGACTTGGGTCTCGGTGCGTGAAAGGTACCGAGCAATCACGGTAAATTGACCGCTGGTATCGGACCACTTTCGCCATGGCCCTTCTCCATTGGGGAAACGGATCTTGGCAAACGGAAACGCATCCTCTGTATCCTGACCAAGTCGTTGATAACGCACCTGGGCCTCGCCGATCCGGACTTGGGTCACCACGCCGTCAAACCACTCGTTTGAATAAGGTGAGACTTCGACTTCGTCACCCAGACGAACCGGGTCAGCGCCATCGATTTTGTTTTCTTCACCAGTAATCGGTGTTCGTTTGACTTTCTGGCGAAGGTCCAGGGTCAAAGAATCGATCGGCAATGTCAGTTCACTGCCGTCCTCTTTGCGAATCATCACGCTTGTTTCGTCCCGGGCGATGTAGCGAGCCTCCACTCGCAATTTACCGTCGCTGGTTTTCCAAAGTGCCCACTGTCCTTCACCATTGGGAAAACGAATATCCGCCAGAGCAAAATCACGAGTGGACTCACGCCCATTGAAGCTGTATTGGACCGAGACCTTTCCCTCAATCATCGATACAACTGTCCCGGAACACCACTTCGACAAGTAGCGAACCTCGACATGATCTCCCGGGCGAACGGGATCGGGGATCTGCGTATTGGCCGAGTTTGGGTTCGGAACCTCAGCAAAACCTTGACGAGAACACATGCCGCAAAGTACCGCCCAACACACGCCAAGCAAGAAGAGGCGGAAACCAACCTTCATCTCGGTTAACGCCGCATCGATGTTGCGTTGAAAAAACACCCAGATATCCCCTCTTGTTTATGCCACGATGCCCAGACTAGCCGGGTGAATTGAAGCGACAATTAAAGACGACATTGTAAGCGTTTGCAACCTTTTCACGGATCCAAATACCCGGTAAGTCGGGATCTGGACCGGCGACCGTGTTCGCGGTTATCAGTACGCGATCATCAGGAAGTAATTCAATCGCTTTGCCATTACTCCGACTGTTAACGAAGGCCAGCGTTCGTTGGAATGATGCGGTCCGGGATTTAAACACAGCTTCACCAGACCCGCCTCTTCCCACCCAATAACGATGTCGGGGAACGAATCGCCACTAAAATCCCCCAGCCGGACTCCGTCAGCACCTCGGTGCTGATTGTCGACGACATGCCGAAGCCATGGGGTATCGGCAAGTAACGAGCCCTGCAAAGCCACGAAACAGAAAGGGAAAGATTAAAAGAAGGGGAGAATGTTCATGCGGAGATTCTACCCTATCATCCGGGCCGGGGTGTCAGCGAGAACTTTCCTCGGAAACGCCTGACGTGGGCGACCTATGTTGGCAGTCCGTTTCCTCGTACGATGCCGCCTACTCAGCGTCGAACCCGCAACGACTACTTCTGACACCACACTTCTTTCTGTTAGGTTGAACGCCATGATTCGTGGGAAAAAGCAATCCGCTTTTCGGCTGTTGCGAATCGAAAGCCTTTCCAGTCGCCGAATGTTCGCTGCCGAACTCGCCACCGGACTTTCGCTCGAGGACGCACGCGATCAAATCGCAGGACGTTTCGACTCGGCGACCATCGTTACCCACGGCTTTCAAATCGACGGCGCGGGCGATTCGCTGATGCCACTCGCCGAAGCGATCGTCGAACGCAATGGCGGATTCTTGGTTGATATCGATGTGGGGGCGGTGGACGGAGCGATCACTTTCGATCTATTGGCAAGTGAGTCAAAAACCGGAAACGAGTTGGTCTTTCTTTTCGATTGGGGTGACGCATCGAACAACGATTCGGCAGGCTGGGGCGAAGCGGCCGGTGATGCCTTATTCAGTATTGGTGCCGGTTTGGGGCTGTTTGATCCCGACGCTGGATCAGCCAACACGATCAATTTGCACTTTATCGGCCACAGCTTCGGAACCGCAGTCACCAGCGAAGCGATCGAACGACTGGCCGCATTCAAAGTACCGGTCGATCATGTTACTTATCTTGACCCTCATGATTTTGACCAAGCAAGACTCCCCATCGACGGATCACAACGACTGTTTGAGCTGGGCGCACCTCAAGTGCTCGGTGGTAGCGGTTTAACCGAAGATGGCTATGGTGCATCGGTTTGGAATAATGTGACTTTCGCCGACGTCTACTATCAGACCAATCCGCTCGGACTCATTCCCATCAATCCCGGCGGTCGCCCGATTCCGGGAGCGTACAACGTTTCACTCACCCAAGCCACGGAAGATTTTTTCATCCCGCATAGTGCGGTGTGGAACGACTTTTATATCGATAGTGTGACTAGTCTCGATTCAACGTCAGGCTATGCCTTCAGTTCTCGGGTCATCCCGCCTAACGATCGGCCGGCCGCGGTGTTCTTTGGGTTGGGTCAAGAGCACGACCACACTCCCGAAGCAATCGTGAACCGAGATACCGGCTTGCCCAATTCGATCGGCCTGGGTTCGCTCGGACTGACCACTGAACAGATTACCAACGCGCGGTGGGAACCTGTTTGGACTCCAGGAATCTACAACGGAAACCTCGATCTCATTGGAAATGCGTCTGACGAGGTTCCCGGATGGGTGTTCCATGGAGGTGGCGGAGACAGCCAATGGCAAACGAGTGGCGATGGAGCAGTGCGTTTAACCGAGGCCGGGCAAAGCCGGACACACAACCTGGTTTACTTTCCCAAGAACGTATCCCAACTGGAATACGAGGTGAACTTCGGTAGTTCCGACGATAACGCCGTTTTGGAAATCCTGATCGATGAAATCTTGGTGGAATCGATATCGCTCGATTCAATGGCCACGAATGAACAATCCCTCGCAACGACCAGTGGAGTGAGTCGATCGATTCCGATCGGATCGCTTGGTGGTCGCGCACGAACCATTACTTTTCGCTCGGTTTCCATGAGCGGAAGCGGACAGGTCGACATACGAATTGACGACATAACGTTCTCTCGATCGGATCGAACTTTCAATTCCAACCATCGAACGCTCGTAGTGGAAACCGTTGAGGGACAACAGGCTATCCCATCTGACGTCAATACGATCGCCATTCAGTTCCAAGCCGAAGCGAACTCGTTCATCGAAGTCGAGTCGATCGACGTAACACATTCTTCATCTCTTGCATGGACCAATTTGTTTGTCGTCAACGATCGATTCGAGTCCATCGGGACGGTCGAAGAACGAACGTTATCCGCCGAGCTAGAAGCCGGAAGAACATATGCAATTCTGTTTGATCCGACCAATTCGATGCGAACTTATCAAATCACTTCCTCGGCGGGCGATCATTCGCTCAATCCATTGGCACCGACGAATCTGTTTGCTCCGACGGATGTTAACGCCGATGGCCGAGTGAGCGCTTTGGACGCGTTGATCGTCATCAATGCCCTGAACGCATTAGCCAATGACAACGGTGTCGAGAATGGGAAACGCCCGTTCCTCGATGTCAACCACGACGGCAGCATCACTGCCGTCGATGCGCTGCAAGTGATCAACGTGCTCAACGCGACGGTGCCACGAGGAATGTCCGAACCCGAGCCGATCGGAGAGCCCATCGCAACAGGTGGTCGTCGTCGAGTTGATGCTTACGAGTTCGTTGGATTGCTCACGGACGGCGTTGTTGATACCGAACGAATTATCGTACTGAACTGTCAAAAAGTTGGTATTGACACTGTGATTCCTGTCGATGTTTTACTTCCGCGTGTCACCTCTCCCGAACGCAGTTTGGGGGAGGTCGAGCGACGACGTTCAGGAGTCCGCGAGGGAGGGGGCACGGGCGTTGTTTCGTTGGATCGGCTTGGTTTGCCCTGGGGATGCCCCCTCCCGGATCTTGCTTCGCTCGATCCGACCTCCCCCAGCTTCGCTGGTGGAGGTGACAGGAAACTTGCGCAGCCTAAAATCGCGGTAACAAAAACCTTTTGACAGCCCACCGTAAGCCCGAGTTCCCTCGCCCTACTCCGCGATCCTCTGCGTCTCAGCGTGCTCTGCGTTGAGCAACCTAGCGAGCCAATTTCAGCAAGCAACTCTAAGCCCTTCAAGTCGGCAACAGCGTTGCCGGCGCGAGCCGGGTCGCAATGATCGCGGAATCCCCGATGGTCCGCACGTTGTTGATCAAAAAGGAAGCCTCTGGTAGCGCGGGAAAAAAATCACGGAAACTTTTCCTCCAACGGTCGCGATGGGGACCGGACCGAAGTGCCGACTATCTTTGGATTCGTTGCAATTGTCACCGAGTACAAAGCAGTTGAAACGAGGCACCGTGAGTGGACCAAAATCGGCCGTATCGGCGTTCGCGTAGCTTTCAACCGATTCGCCGTTGATACGAAGTTGACCATCATGAATCTCAACCTCGTCTCCTGGCATCGCCACAACTCGCCTCATGTAAGTCTTCTTCGGATACTCGGGGTGGGCAAACGCGATTACATCCCCACGCTGAACGGCTTCGTGGCGATAAGCAGTCTTGTTCACCAAGACACGTTCCCCCTTGGTCATCGTGGGATGCATGTCGTCCGTCGCCAAGACAAACGCCTCGACATAATGCTGCTTGATCACAAACACAAAACCCAGGCTTCCGACCGAGCACAAACAAACCAACATCAAGTAAACATCCCAGCGGTTCCATACGCGAAGACGGTAGTCGGACGGGCATTGCCGCGCCGCCCTCCACGCGTCCCATGACGCCACGGTCATCACCAAAGTCACCGGTAGCCAAGCGAGCGAAAGCTGATGTCGAGCAAGCAGCCCGAGCGCCACAGTGGTAGCGATCGTGGTGGCAAGTGCCCACGCCAGTCCCGCAACGAACCGACCGCAGTACCAATGCCCCAACCCCGGTAGCACGAGCGATAGGATGATCGCGTGGATCGGCGATCGAGGTGCGATTGTGATTTCATTTGATTCGTTCTTCATTGCATTCTCTTTACTGTGTTTGAATTCCGAGAAGGAGAACCGCGATCAGCCGGACAAAACCGATCAGCGACGCGAGCAACACCGTTGCTGCGGTCGCGATCGGATGATGGCGCCAATCCAACCACCAGATCAACTTGGTTTGATTCGTCGCCAATGTCAGGTCCGGTCGCCCATCGTCCGATTCCATCGAGATCGATGCCATGACCTTCTCAGTGAAATTCTCATCCGGTTTCATCTGCGCTCTCTGCTGCCTCCAGCGTTCGTAACGCTCGTCGATCGGATCATCGGGTTCATTCATGGTTTCATTTCCGTTCAATGGTTGGAGTGCTTGAACTAAGTTGCCGTCGTAATGACGCTTTGGCGCGAGCCACCCGAGACTTAACCGTGCCGGTGGGGATCTGCTCGATCTCGGCAATCTCGGCTTGGCTCAAGCCATCCAGTTCCGAGAGGATCCATGCGGTTCGTTGGTCGGCGGGAAGTTGAGCGAGCACCTGATCCAACAACGCAAATTCTTCCCGCATAATCATGTTTTTTAGCGGATCGGATATCGAATTCGGTTCGGGCACTGGCGTCTGGAAGCTGATCGGCGAACGACCACGGGCTCGGATGGTATTGAGAGACTGATTTCGAGCGATCTGGAAGAGCCAAGTAAGAAACGCACCTCGACGCTCGTCGAATACGTGCAGATTTTGGTAGATGCGAATCCATACCTGTTGCGCAATATCCTCGGCATCGTGTTCGTCACCCAGGATGCCGCGAATGAAACGCAGCATCGCGGGGCTATGCTGATGAACGAGCGCTTCGAATGCGGACAAATCGCCTTGAATCGCGTGAGCAATCAATTCGGCTGGATCGGTGCGATTCAAAAGAGTGACTTCAAGGTAAGAACAACTGCGGGACGGCTGTAGAGTCTTACCCCGGCTAACGCGATACGTTCCCTAGAAAAAGGAAAAAGCCCCGTTTCGATGGGAAGCCCCTCCAACGAAACAGTTTGAAAAAAGGATAACGCACCTTTTCCATAAGTGTGGTTGAAGTTTGAACGCAGAGGTCGTCGAAACGCAACGATCCATAGAGCATTGTGCTCGCGTGTAGTCTGAAACTCCGCGATCCTCTGCGTCTCCGCGTGCTCCGCGTTTGAAAGAAATGAAAGAGCTCTCACCGAACACGAGTCTGTCGGTGTGAAGTTTCCCAGCGTTCTCAATCTGGAAGATGGTAAAGCGTCTGAAGACTCGATTGAACCAACGCTCGACTGTACTTGTCCGGCGAGAATCGTTCGGATTGTTCCATTCCAGTGCCGGGTTGATCGATCGAGCGAACGACACGAAATCCTAAATAGGGACTTCGGTAGCTTTCCCGTGCCTGCGACCGCGTGCTGGAACAGAGCGTTCCCTGGGAATCGTTACTCGAACCACCTCGGTGCACGCGAACGTTGCCCACCGTTTTACCTCTCGGGTTCTCCGAAGGCGAACTACCGTAGGGACCATAAACATCGTTGCACCATTCGGCGACGTTGCCATAGATATCATGAACACCGAATCGGTTGGGCATGAACAATCCGACCTCCGCTAAATCTCGTTTCAACGGTGCCGCGTAGTACTGGATCTTTTGAAAATCGTCGCCGAAAAAATAGGTGGAAGTGGATCCAGCTCGAGAGACGTATTCCCATTCAGCTTCGGTGGGAAGTCGATAACCGTTTGCCTCCCAGTCGACGGCCAAACCTCCTTCTTCGCTCCTCTTGTACGCACGTGTTCGTGCATGCTTTTGGCTGAGCCAATTACAGAACGCGGCGGCACTGACCCACGAAATGTCATTTACCGGGATTCGACTATCCTGGAGAACCGGCTCGCTCGCTATCTGTGGCGATATCTGGGAAATCGAGTTCACGGCCATGGATGCCTGAGAAGGCGTAGCGTTCGCTTGATCACGATCGAGAGACGGATCTACGAAATCGGTTTCCGCAACAAACTTGCGGAACTGTTCGACTGTGATTTCAAACCGCGACATGTAAAACGGTTCTGGCAAAGTGACGAGTTGGGACCGGTCAGAGGCGACGATCCGTGATGCCTGCTTGACCGTCGACGCGTTGCCGCCATCTGACCTTCGAAACTCTCCGGCCGGGATGCGAATCATCTCGACGCCGAATTCGTCGACGACGACGGCGGGGTGAATGTTGGATTGATCTACTTCTCGAGTCCGTCCACCGTCGCCCTTCCACCGCCGAAGTGACCAATCGGATGCACTAAAAACGCCAGCGTCGTTGGTTGCGTTCCGGATATTTTCGAGCAAATGGGTTAGAGTTTGACGGCTTGCCGGTGGCACGCGATCTGGCATCACACGTCCCAGCGCAAGGCATAGTGCGTAGCGCACGTCGTCGCTATTGCAATCGGTTAGCAGTGCTTGCCAAGAATCCCAATCGTGAATCCAGTCCGGGGCGATCGAAAGCACCTCGGAACGCACCGTCTCGGATACTCGTTTCAAAGCGCCATCGGTCGATAACCAATCGACGGCAGCCTCTTTTGCGCCGAGATCCATCGCGGTCAATGTTAATCTGGCAATCTTGTTGGCGCTCCCCTTGAGATCCTTTTCCTCTTCGATGCGTTCGGTGATCCTGGTCAATTCTCGCTGCACGAGCTCTCGACTGACTATCCTTTGCGTCGCCAGGCTCTCGAGCAAATTTTGAGATTGATCCGTGGGTATGCTGGGAATTTGATCTACCAGAAAGCTGATTTCAGGGTGCTCTAGCTGCGATAACGCGAACGCGAGCTGAAGTTTTTCCACTCCGCTGGAAGCGTCAAACTTCGTTTTTAACATCGTGACGGCTTGGTCGCCGAATGGACGCAGAGCGTCGATCGAATCGGAAACCCGATCTGGAGGTGCGAACGTGACCGCCGTTACCAACGACTGCACCGCCTCGTCAGCCTTTCGCTTCGCCAAGATCGCGTTCCGATTGGCAGCGAGCGCAAAAGAGATGGACGTGATCGTTCCCAGCACTAGCAACAAGACGACCGAAACGGACAGCACGGTGACGGCGGGATTGCGCCGACACCACCGCCATCCGCGTTCGACCGGATGGATGGGCCTCGCCAAGATGGGTTGACCCTTCAAATAGCGATCCAGCTCGGAACTCAATTCGGCAGCGGAACCATATCGTTTGGCAGGTTGTTTCTCCAAACATTTCAAACAGATGGTTTCTAAATCCCGTGGAATGTTCTCATTGAGTGAGCGAGGTGAAACGGGAACCCGTTCGATGACCTGCATCACGGTGTCGATCGCGGTCGCGGCTTGAAAAGGCGGTCGGCCGGTTAACAGGCAATACAGGATCGCCCCGAGAGAATACACATCGCTCGCCTTACCGACTTGTTCCGTGCTCCCCGAAGCCTGCTCGGGCGGCATGTACCCTGGAGTGCCCACGATCGCACCGGATCGCGTTAGATCGCTATTCGCATCAATCTGTTTTGCCAATCCGAAATCGGTAACTCGAGGGGTACCGTTGCTATCCAATAGAATATTGGCCGGCTTCAAATCCCGATGAATCACACCATGTTCGTGTGCGTATTGCACCGCATCGGCAATCGATTTGCAGATATTTGCGGCGTCTCGCGGCGGCAACGGTCCGCCCGCTAACTTGGATTGCAAACTGATTCCGTCGACAAATCCCATCGCAAAGAAATGCTGTTCGGCATGCTTTCCGATTTCGTAAACCGGCACGATACCGGGATGATCCAGTTTCGCTGCGGCCTGAGCTTCCAACTGAAATCGCTCGACCTCATCGTGACCTGCAAAATGCCCAGCAAGGATCATCTTAAGGGCGACGATGCGACCGAGCTTGCGATGACGTGCCTTAAACACGACCCCCATTCCACCACGAGCGATTTCTTCCAAGAGTTCGTAGTCACCGTCTTGGAATTCCAACCCGATTTTATAACCGTCTGTCTTGCGGAGAACTCGCGGTGTATCAAACGCTTGATTCACCGAGACGGTGTCGAGATCGCAACGGGAACTCGCTGTCTGAGCGAATACCGAGTTGATGATATCTCGCGAATCAGGGAACCGCTGTCCGTAGAACTCTTTTGACGGCGGTGGATCTTCGTTGCGTCGCCACCATAGTTCAATCTCGAGCAGGTTCCTCAGCAACTCGCCCGCGTCGGCATGAACCGACTTGACCAAATAGTCTTCCAGTTTCGGCGCATCGCTACGTCGCCAAGCGTCCTCGAACGCATCGCATAGCTGGTCGATCTCGGTTTGACCTAGTCGCTGATCCACCGTTTGTTAATCTGCCTTCGCAACTTTCTCGTTTATCTGTTTCAATTCAAAAATGAACGCACCGAGCAATGTTCCTTGCGGGACGTCGTGGCACTTGGCGCACGTTTGCATTGCTCTCAATGCTCCGTACACCGTATAACCTAATCGGTCTTCATGAACGCGATAAGTTACCGTCTGTCCGTTTTTCATTTTTTGGATTGCTTGTTGTTCGAACTCGTTCGGTTCGCGTGTTTGATAAGATTCGATGCGCATTCGCCTCATCATCCCCGCGTTGGTCGTTTGAAAAACGATCGGAGACTCGCGATCTAGTCCGATCAAACTTTGATTGGTAATTTCAAGAGCATTGCCAGCGACCCTCAACGCCGGAGTGCCAATGTCTCGATGCAGCTCTTCCCTGCGGATGGATGCCTCCTGTGGAGAAACCAGTCGAGTCGGCCCAAAGCCCGCACTGGAGACAAACATATCGGTGTAGAAATCGTGCATATCGCTGAATGACCCCCACCTTGCTTCCTGAGCAATCAATGAAGACGGTGCGGATACTAGGATCAAGGTGATCAGGCCGTACAGAGCGAATTTTCTTGGTTTCATTGGATCGGTCCTATAGAGATATTGATGACAATTCAGCTTCGAGAGAATGATGGGATGGATTGGTAGAATCGAACCGAGAATCTATCCTTTGATCTTGGTAAGGGCATACTTTGCCAACGAGTGTAGCGATTCTTTCTTGGTATCAACGATGTTTTGCAAGCTGGGGACGGCCGCCTTCGCCTCGGGTCCTATTGCTCGAAGGACGCTGATCGCGATCCTTGCGACTCGGCGATCAGCGTCCAGGAGTTCCACAATGTCGCTGACCGCTGAACCGGCCGACGGCCCCATTTCCTTCAGTCCTGTTAGGGCTTCGATTTGTATGACTTCACTTGTTTGATTCCCACTTTTCAGGATGGCCGAATAACACGGCAAAACAGAACCTGCGTTGTTTTCGATCGCCCAAAGCGTGCGTGCGATGACGGGCGACAGTTCTTTTTGCAACATCTGCTTCAATTTCGGGACGGCCGATGCGGCCTCAGTGCCGACTGTTTTCAATGAACTTAGAGCACACTCGACGACCCAGGGTTTGTCGCTGGAGAGCAATTCGATTAAGACGGAGGTGACGTACGGGTCTGTCTTTGCGAGACGACCCAGATGCGTAGAAATCAAACGGCGAGAGGGGAAATCTTCGTCTTCCAACGCCTCGACGAGATATCGCACGTTGCAGCAATTCGGTGACGATAGTTTTCCCAACGAATCAATGATAGCTGTTCGAAGTTGCTTGTGCTCGCTTGACGTCGCGTTCAAGCTGCGATGCCGAATCAAGGCTGCACTCACCTGACGTGTTTCTTGCTTCGCATTGCCGAGTGCGGTGGCTGACGAAATACGAACGGAGATGTCGCGATCCTCAAGTCCTTTGATCAGTGCCCTGATGGTTGTTCCGTCCATGACGATTCGGTTCCCCAAGACGATCGCGATGCGTGCCCGCACGGCGGCCTCATTGTGCGAAGCCGCATCGGTTACCATATCAACCAGTGGGCCGCCGACGTGACTGAGCGCCCAGCTGATGTTTGAATTGACCGATGGAACGAGACCTCGACAACTGGGCGCGTAATCCAACGCACCGTCGCGGCCCATTTGGTTGATCATGAGTCGAATATCCCGAGCGTCAAGACGAGACAGGGCGTCACGATCTGATTCTGTTGGCTCGCCATAACGATTTCGGATACCAATCGACCTCAAGCGTTGTTCGATTGCGTGACGGCTGACTTTTTCGTCCGTGTCTTCCATTAGTCTCGTGATCGCTACCTGGGCGGACTCCGGCGGAAGCTTATCCAGCAAGTTCATCAGGAAGAACGCTCGCATTTCGGGATTGGAATGGGTTGAGAGTTGGAGGATATCTTGAATTCTCAGACCGCTCACCAAAGGACTTAAAGTCGCTTGGATCGCTTGGTAATCACTGTTGTGCAAGGCGACAATTTGGCTCGGAACATCAGCGGCCAGCTCGTCGGTATGGCCAGCTCCTGAAAGAGTCAGCAACGGGATCAGCATGAAACTGAATACAAGAGGGTGATTGATGACCATTTTAAATATCCTGGCGGTTGTTGAGCGGAGAATCGTTGCCAAGCCGATTGAGGGATGACAAAGTGCGGTCTGCTTTTGACTCGCTTCTACCGGTGAATCCGATAACCTTCGCCGGCGCGGCCAGCAATGGTTAGAAAAAATGCAAAAATGATTTTTTCCCTCTTCACCACCGCGCGATTAGACCCCTCTAAGGCTGATTGCACGGCAAAGCGGACGTTTTCCGGGCTTCCTTGCCATCGACTAGAATCTGATTTTAAAAGTTGGCAAATGCCCATGGAAAACCCACTCCTCGATTCAAAAGTTGCCCATGAATGACGACCCCGATTCCGCAGTTCTGCTTCAGCGATGGCGAGATGGTGACGAACAAGCAGCCGAATTGATTTTCATTCGCTATGTCAATCGGCTGGCTGGTTTGGCGCGGTCTCGGTTGTCCGAGAAAATGCAACGACGCATCGACCCCGATGATGTGGTGCAGTCGGTCTATCGAAGTTTCTTTCGGCAAGCGAGAGATGGCGACTATCGTTTGGAACGCAGTGGGGATCTGTGGCGGCTGTTGGCTGGCATCACGATCAACAAGACGCTCGGGCAGGTTGAGTATCACCGTGCTGCGAAACGATCGATCGATGGAGAAACCGAAGATCTTGGCGACACGGCGTCACGACAGATGCCGCCCACGATGATGGCTCGAGAACCGACGATCGAAGAAGCACTGATGCTGTCCGACGAAATCGAGGCCCTGATGAAACCTCTTTCGCCGATCGAGCGACAGTGCCTCGAGCTTCGACTTCAGGATCTGAGTACAACAGAAATCGCGGTAGCAATCGAATGCTCCCCTCGCACGGTTCGCCGAATGCTCGAACGGATCAAAGAGCAGTTGGCGTCCAGATTCCAGGACGGTAAAGACTGAAACCAAGATCCCGCGCTGACAAACTGCGAAGAACGAAGTGCCAACACTTTCCCGCAGCCAATCGAACACCCCGAAACAGCCAAAACTCCTTTCAACGTTTGGGGGTGACCACGAAGTACACGAAAAGAGAGCGAGGCTCGTCGGAGGTTCTGCTTCGTGTGGTCGATATAGAGAACTGAAGAACGCACCTCACACATTGATTCGACTATTGAATCATCCCTTTTTTGGCAGGAAGATGACCAGCACCCATTTTCCTGCCCATAATCTTGCTGCCAAAAACTGTTGATGAGTGTGCGGTCATTCAAAATCAACATTCCTCGAGCTAGAAAAGAGAACCGCAATTAAGAACGTGGACAAAGCATCCTCGTGAGTGGGGAGGGGCGAATTCTTCATCAACTTTGGGTCCTACGGATTGATTCGAACCTTCACACCTGCCATTCGAGCGTCGTCAATCATCGTCTGAAGCCAAGGAACTATGTGACGCAAGTCGGCGATACGCAAATTGAATCTTCCTGGTTTCCCGGTGGCCCTGACGTATTCAGTCAGATCAGCAAGATGCTGCGCCATTTTCCCGTACGGACTGTAGTGCCAGTCGGGAAAACTGACGACACGAGGCATTGCGGATTTGATGATGGCATCGATCCGGAAGTCGTCTCGCTTGTTGACGACGACAGTGTCGATGGCACAGCTCTCCAAATCGTGGATCTGCTGAGAGGTCGCAACTAAATTTTCGATGTTTAAATGAGTGATCGCTACAAATTGCTCGTACGCACCGGCGTTAACATCATCTAGAAAGATACAGTCGTTCAGAGTGAGTGCGTTTGTAACCATCGGCAAATCACGAAGGATCGTGTGATCACAGACTAACCCTCTCAGTTCCAGATTGTTCGCTGATCGAATAACCGAAAGCGGTGTTAGCAGTTGCTGAACATCTTCGCATCTACGCGAAACGTTTTTCGGGGACTGGACTATTGAATCCATTCCTAGATACAGTTGCTTCAGATGCAGTCGATCGTCCATACCTTTTAATTGGATCGCAGTGAGTTCTGTAAGATCTAGAAAAATTGACTCCAAATCAACAACTCCTGACAATTTCAGATCAGTCAATCGAGCTCCTGCGGAACCGACTTCGTTGGTAAAACCATATAGGTCTTTGAGTTGTGGTATGGACTCGAGCTCAAGAGCAAACCTCTGCATCGTATCCAAGCGGATGAGTTCCAAGTTTGGAGCATGCTCTATTCGAATTCGACACACCGAATTTGGAACATCACCGAAGGTGTTTCTTACCTTCAAAGAATACAGGTCCGCCATCCCCTTCAGGTCGAATACAGAATCCCGACGATGCGGAATCACGATTTGCAACTCTCTAACGCCATCGGGGATAACAATTTCGCCACCATTGGCAATCAGTTCGAGCGTGTAACTTTCGCCAATTCCGAAATCGCGTCCTGAACGAACTGCTCTTACAACGCCGCAGTCTTGAATACCGTCGTTCTCGAAAGTGAAGTTGTCGAATCTCGTATCTGCCGCTAGCTCGGAAACTCGGTCTGTGGGCAAGTCGCAATTTTTTAGCGTCAGCACCTTGAGGGATGGTGCTAGCCTGATAGCGGCATCGACTTCATCAGCGGTAGCCCCGTGAATGGTGATATCACGAGGTCCGCCTCGTTTTAACCGATCCTCGGTACCACGCCATTGTGTATCAAGATCGTGAGCGACTCGTTGCAAAAGCGTGAAGTCTCCTTCACTGATATAGTCATTCACCGTCACCGACTCCATTCGACTTAGTCGCCAGTCACTGTAAATCGTTGAAAGAAAGACGTCCCAGGAAACCGCGATTACGAATGCTGCCCCCAGAGTCCATCTCGCGGTGAAGACGGACCGCGGCGATACTCGACGATACAACGATGGCAGAGGAAGTATCACTAACGACACGGCCAGTGTCAGCAGAACATCAATCATCAAAGCCGCTTGGTCGAATTCAGTTGATTGCCAAATCGACGAATCGGTCCAATACCACGCGGCAGATGAGGGTATGGTTTGTTCGGCGTGCCAATACACCAGTGGCCAACCGGCGATTCGATAGCCCTCGATGCTGTACTCTCCGGTCCTGGTAAACGGATAGAGCGTTAGCATGGCAATCATCACTAACAAACACAGGTGTCCAGCCAACCTGCCGAGCCATGCGCCACCTTCAGGAGCATAAATGAAATCGGATTCATCTAGATTCCCGTCGACTACTTGTTTTTTTCTTTCGCGAATGGGTATCAGAACCAACCCATACTTCCGGCAAACTATCGGAAAGATTGCAATCGCGAACGTCCCAAATCCGCTAGCAAGTTCCTCCCAGTCAGAGCGGTGGTTGATAAACAGCCAAGACGCTCCAGCCGACGGACCTGGATCTAGCCCGCCTAACCACGATCGCATCACCGCTTCGATTCCCCACAGAATGCTTTTCAATGCTAGCCAACCGCCTATCCAGATCGCGGCAACGTTGGCAAACATTTGTGCCCGACTGCATCGAGCATTGATTCGCATCGCGACGATAGCAAGCAGCGATACCAATACGGTAACGATCAGCGACCACAGAGGAGAATAGTCGTAGCGAGACGGTTTATTGATGATCTGCGTCGCCGAAAAGACGAACGCGCACATAAGGACGAGAGCAAGTCCATCAATAATGCTGGCTCGAGGCGAAGTCTGGTCACGAAATTGACGTGAAAGCGGAACGATCCCGTTGAATGTAACGAATCGATACAGAATCGGAACCACACCCGCCCCGGCAAGCATAAACAACATGCCAGGAAGGTATTCAGTGCTGATCAACCCTGCCGATCCATGACCATCCCGCGCATAGATGGCATTGCCGATCAGCGGTAGCATGATGAAAAGTACAACAGGTACCGCCATCAATCCAGTAAAAATCCAATAGTGCTGGCGCGTTCGAGGGTGCTGAAGCCACAACCAGATGTGAAGCATGCAAGCCGGCACCATGATCGGGATGACAAACGCCAACAAAAACACGATCAACAATAACGTCATCGGAATGAAGCTCCGATGCAATCGTTTGCCCCACTCGTTGACTCTCATCAATAACTTCTCGCCATCGAAATCACGCTACAGATTGCCCGCTCAGCATAGACTGAGCGTAATTGCCTGATAGACGGTTGCCAAGGTCAGGGAAACACTTCGCATGCGGTCCGCCTCGAGTTTTGGGATCAGGCAATGTCGAAACCCGATACCCGAGTCAAAGGCTATGCAAAATCTTTCAATGAAGCGGCGACGATGAGTCGCCACCACTGGCAAGATGCGTGACTTATTGATCTCGCGTTACAAAGTTCAATTGCATCACCAGAATCCTTAACCCAACAAACGGGCCAATGTGTCGGCGAGGGATCGCAGGGCGTTTTGGTCGGGGAGCGTGATCTTGAGTTGCGGGCGGCCTTGTTCGTCGGTCTCGATCGTCTTGGATAATTTCTCGGTCAAACGATCGACCTTGGCGATGTGCTCGGGTGTCGGTTCGGATGAAGTTTCCGCGTCACCGTTCTGCGAATGCCCACCTTGCGAATTTCCGCCGAGCAGGTTCCCGGCGAGTGCAAGGGCCGCCGAGACGAGGTCGCCGGTCGCTTTGGAGATGTCTTCGCGATGTCGATGAATTTGTTCCAACTCGGCCTCGGTTCGTCGTTGGCTGCTTTCGTCGACCGGAGCGGCAAACTTGGGCAACGCCATCTGTTCGAGGCGACGGCGGAGATCGTCGGTGCTGCTGCTGACGGCGACCTCGCTGATCTCGCTGTCGATGTCCAGCGACGCGTTGGCGAGTTCTTGTTTGGATGCCAACGTATTGAGCAATTGCTCTTCGATCGTTTCACTGGAAACCATGTTGTAAATGTGCACGGGATTCTTTTGTCCCATCCGGTGTGCCCGCGCGATGCGTTGTTCCAACACGGCGGGGTTCCACGGCAGGTCGCAATTGATGACGACGTTCGCCGATTGTAAGTTCAAACCGGTCGATCCCGCATTGGTCATGAGGATCACGCGGCAGTCCGGGTTTTCTTGGAACTCGGCGACGATTGCCGGGCGTTTCTTTTGCGGCACGCTGCCGTCCAGGCGGACGTACTCGCATCCGATCATATCGAGGCGACGCTCGACGCGATCGAGCATTCGTTTCCATTCGGAAAACAACACGATCTTGCGATGCGGGTCGGCGATCAATCCGTCGAGCAACTCGTGCAGTCGTTCCAACTTGCTGCTGTATTCGGGTTCCTGTTGGTTGACCAAGAACGTGCTGTCGCAGGACATCCGGGCCATCGCAAGCGCCCGCCGCAACCGCAACAAATCCATTTCGGTGAGGAACTTCTTGCCGACGATTTGGGCGACGATCTGCATCTGTCCGTCGTGGATCTCTTTTTGCTCTTCGGTCGGCGTGACGCGAACAATCTCGTCGATCCGTTCGGGCAGTTGTTTGGAGACTTCGCCGCGGGTGCGGCGCAACAAAATCGGGGCGATCGTTTGACGCAGTTCGTCGAGTTTTTGATAGCCGATCGTCTTGCCGCGATCGTCGACGACGCGATGCCGGTTGAAGAACTTGAACGCGGAACCGAGCCGGTTTTCGTCCACGAAACGGGCGACCGTGAACAATTCGCCCAGGTTGTTTTCCAGCGGTGTGCCCGAGAGCACCAAGCGATACGGACTGCGGAGCGACCGGATCATGTTGCTGGTTTTGGATTCCCAGTTTTTGATCCGCTGGCCCTCGTCCAAGATGATTAAATCCCAATCGACCGATTCGATCGGCTCGAGATCGCGGAGCACTTGTTCGTAGTTGCACACCGTGAAGAACGTGTCGCTTTGGTACTGCTCGATGCGTTCAGGGCCGTTACCCAAGACGACCTGCACCGAGCGTCCGCAGAACCGTCCGACTTCGGTCCGCCACTGGTTCTTCAGCGACGCCGGGCACACGATCAATACGCGGCGAATGCCCGCCCACTTGGCCAACAATTCCGCCACGCCGATACCTTGAATTGTTTTCCCCAGACCCATGTCGTCGGCGAGGATCGCGCGGCCGGCGGTGGCGGCGAAGGCGATTCCGTCGAGTTGGTAAGGCAAGAGGGTAGCACTGAGCAATTCGGTCCGCATTGGATGACGCTCCGGATCGCGTCGAATTTCGGCGCATCGTTTGGCCATTTCCGCCGTGGTCAGTTGTCGCTGGATGTAGTCTTCCGCGTCGGGATAGATTGTTAGCTCGCGGCCTTTGGTTTCGAGCGCCTCGATCCGTCGCATCACATCAGCGGCGTCGGTCGTCGACTTGTCTACCAAGTCGCCGACGATTTCCTCGACGCTCGGGTTCTTGCGCGTCGGCACGTTGAAACGCAAGCCGAAGTCGTCGCCATAATGCAATCGCAAGGAAACATGCTTGCGTTGGTAAGGCTGTTCCAACGCCGCGACGCCGAATCGTTTCTTGACTTTGGCAGCGACGTGCAAGATATGTTTGCAAGTCCCTAAACCGTTGGTACGAAAATCGGGACAAGAACAATACGATTGATGAGGTTCGAGCCCGCGGAGTGAAACGCGATACGTTTTGCCGGTGTTGTGGCTGGTCGTTACGTAGTCGGCCCAAGGCGTCGACGGGTCGGCGCTGCGGACCCGCATGTCTTCTTCGTCGGCTCGCTTTTGACGTTCGGCCATCGCCCGGGCGAGCAGTTCGTCCTCAGTCAAATTTTCCAACGGCACGGATTCATCGGGCGGCATCGCCAAACCGAGCACCGATTTGGAATCGAGCAAATATCCCAACGCCGCGCCGACGTGATGGCAATGCGAATCACAGTGATTGCAGTTGGTTTGGATTTGTTTGGCGCGAGCCGATTGCAAGGTCATCGTCACGGTGACGGTTCCAACAAACTCAGGCTCTTCATCGGGTCCGCCGTACTTGGCCATGCAATCGGCGAGATTGATTCTCAACAGGTCACCGCCGAGAAACACATCGTCGTCGGACTCGATCTCGGTGAAACGACTTCCGACGCGAATCAACTTGCCTCCTTCGTCGCCGAGCATTTGACACGCTTGGTGATAGGTCAACGACCCGAGGCGTTGATGAAAAACGTTGACTTGTTTCTTTCGCGACGAACCACTGCCGGACTTTTTCCCGCCGCTCGCCTTGGAACGAGAGCCACTGGTCTGAGTATTGGCCTCGGTTTGGGCGGTCTTCAACTGAGTCGCAGCCATCGCGAAAGATTCCTTGCTTGAGTCGAACGAGATTGATCCAGCGGTCATTGGAACGTCGAGCGGCCAACGGATCAATCCCGATCTGGGATTGGCGATTGTTGGGGGCTGGCGGGGGTGGCTCGGTATTCGTGGTAGCCGGAATCGTGGTAGCTGGACTCGTGGTAGCTGGACTCGCAAGAGTTCAGAGGATTATCCGGCGGATTCCGAAGTCTTGCGACTCCGGCTACTGTGCCACACGGATTCCGAAGTCTTGCGACTCCGGCTACGGATCATCGGAAGCTACGTTATGATGTGACTGCTTTCAACTCGCGAGTTCACCAATCCCTCACCCCATGTCGATTACCTGTTTCGCCCATCTGAACGCCCCCAATGCCGAACTTTATACGGGGATTTTGAGTGTGTTTGCGCGAGCGCGGGCGGGGTTTCAGTTGAATCTGCGGGCGTCGGAGGTTCGCGGTTCGCTTAATGAAACGACGGGCGGGGATTTCGACGAGGAATCGGTCGCCTCGGCGATGGACCAGCTTTGCCAGTGGGGCAACCTCGAAGCCTTCCATGACAATTCACTGGCCCTTTCGCTGGAGGATTTTTACAAGCGTCACCTTTACTATCAATTGACCGGTCCCGGTGTAGCGGCGATGCGGGCGATCGAACTGTTTCGCCAATTGATCGACACGCCCGCGTCCTTGCAGGCGACCGCGTTAGCGGCGGTGCGGGATCGGTTGGCCGAATTGATCGCGATGGCCAAGGCTCAAGAACAACCCGTCGCGGCACCGTTCGATGCGGCCAAGGCGAGTTCGTTACTCGATGGTTTGTTCCAAGAGTTGGATTCGCTAACCGACCAGGCTCAAGAGTTCTTTCGCAACTTGCAGGCCACGGTGGAACTGCGTGGCACGTCCGTCGACGCGTTCTTGGCCTTTAAAGAACGTTTGGTTCATTACCTTGAACGGTTTCTCAATCAAGTCGTGCTCGTCGCCGCCGAAGCTGAAGGGATGATCGAATCGGTCGACACGATGATGGTCGAGGCGATGCTGCATTCGATCGCAACGCATCGCACGATCGATGAGATGGACGTCACGGCCCAACGGATCGCCGACGTTGCCGGCTTGCTGGGCGATCGATGGCGGGGCGTCGTCGGATGGTTCGTCGCGATCGACGGACGGACTTCTCAAGCCGACGAACTACGTGGATTGGCACGCACGGGCATTCGAGAAGTCGCGGCCGCAGCAAGCCGTTTGAACCAACGTCGCAGCGGCACGACCGATCGATCGGCTGATTTGCGAACGTTGGCGATCGCTTTCGCGCGATGCGGCAGTTCGCGTGACGCCCATCGCTTGTGGCGGACCGCTTTCGCCCTCGCACCAGCGCGACATTTCACGGTTTCCGACGCGACGTTGATCGATCGGGACCAGCGACCGATCGCTCCAACGACATCGTGGTCGGACTCGCCGCCGTTGATGATCGCCCCAAGCTTACGCAAAACCGGGCGGGTGCCCCGGTCGGCGCGATTGCCGCGGATCATCGACAATCGCCCACAATTGGCACGACTGCGGATCGAAGCAGAACGGGAGGCGGATCAGATCCAACAGGCTCACGCTGCGTTGCTCACTCACGGCACCCGGCGGATCAGCGTCCTTGCGGCGATGGATGCGTCCGCGTTTCAGTTGTTCTTGGACTTGCTCGGCGAAGCCTTGACGTTGCGAGGTCACGAGGACGAACTGGTTCAAGCGACCAGCACCGATGGTGCCCTGGCGATCGAACTGCGATCGACCGATGATGAGCAAACGTGCCATCTAGAATCCGCTTGGGGAGTCTTTCATGGTCCCGACTTTTTCATCCACATTTATCCCCTCGACCATTCTCTCGACAACTCCCTCGACGATCCAACGGTTTACTCATGATCGCCACCGACGAGAGTCCCCGTTCGCCGCTTTCCGAAGTCCTCGATGCGACCCGTCACGAAGAGCGACGCCGGGCATTGCGGGCGCTGTTGATGCGACCCATCTTGACGCTCGGCGATGGAATGCGGGGCGATGGTCGTGACCGGTCGACGAAATCCAAATCGAGCTACGCCAATGAAGAAAGCTTTGTCTTAGTTCGACGCCATCAAGCGTACCTGTCCAATTGGTTCGCCCGTTACACCGGTTGGACGTTGATCCTCCGCAGCGGTTCGGCTCGATTGGTCAAGCGGACCGTCGACATTCATGATGCGACCCGAGGCGCGATCGATCCAGCCTCCGCAGGCGGATCACTTTCTCGCTCGCGGTACGTGATGTGGTGCTTGGCACTCTCGGTGCTACACACCTCCGGGCGACAAACGACGTTACAACGTCTGGCCGACGAAATCATCCGCGCCGCCGAATCGATTCCCGAGTTAGCGACGGCAGGCCTTCAATTCAGTCTGAAAACCGCCACCACACGACGATCGTTGGTTTGCATCGTCCGGATGTTGCTGCGCGAAGGTTTACTCAGCCGCGTCGAAGGCGACGAATCCAAGTTTGGTGAAAGCGATACGGTGGACTGCTTGTACGACATCGATCCAGGATTGCTAGTCGATGTGTTGTACTTACCTCGCTCCTTGCCCGGCACTGTGCTCGATCCCTCCACGAATCACGACACACGGGCGATGACCGAATTATTAACGTCCATGTTGCCTTCCGAACGCGACGACGATGAGATGCGACCTCGCGAAATCGAACACCGGCTGATCGGTTTGATGCTCGACAACCCGGTCTTGTACTTTGACCAACTCAGCGAACGTGAATTCGCCTATTGGCAATCCCAACGGCAGCGATTGTTGCAGGTGATTGAAGATGCCGTCGGCTTGGTCGCCGAGATCCGTCGCGAGGGTGTTGCGTTATTGGATCTTGACGGCACATTAACCGATGTCAAGATGCCCGACGCGGCCACCGTCGGTCATGCCACGCTGTTGATCGGAGAGTTCCTCGCGACCCAATTTCGTGGAACGGAATCCGATCGCCCGACGTTTGCGATTTCGATGCTGATGTTGCACTTAAACAAACTAGCCAAAGAACACCAAACCCATTGGCGAAAAGGATTGGACGAGGCATCCGATCGCCAAGAACTCTTAAGTGAAGTGCTGATGAGACTTGAGATGCTTCGCTTGATTCGCCAAAGCGAAGGCGATGACCGGATCGAGATTTTACCCGCCATTTGCCGGTTCGGCTTGGAATCGATCAAGCGATCCAAGAAAGGAAAATCGTCATGACAGACCTCATGCCTTCGGCCAAACGTTCTCGGTGGCAGCCGATCCGTAGCGGGTTGATCAATCTGTTTCATTACGCCGATGAACAGTTCTGGTACGAAGACGGACGGATGTTATTGCGAGGCAACAACGGAACGGGCAAAAGCCGCGTGCTCGCATTGCAGCTACCGTTCTTGCTCGACGCAGAATTGTCGCCGACACGAATGGAGCCGGATCGCAGCAGCAGCAAACGCCCCGAATGGAACCTGCTGCTCGGCGGCAAGCATCGGGATCGACTCGGCTATACCTGGATCGAGTTCGGCCGACTCGATGACGACGACCAACCTCAATACTTCACGCTTGGTTGTGGGATGCACGCGGTCGAACATCGCGGTGCGGCCGACGCTTGGTTCTTTACCTTGGACGGACGCATCGGCGAAGACCTTGATCTTGTTGTGGATTCCGTCCCACTTTCCAAATCCCGTTTGAACGAAACGTTGTCACGCCTACCTGGTGATCGCAGTCGCATCTATGCGCGACAGGGCGACTATCGCCGGGCCGTTGATGAAACGCTGTTCCGTTTAGGCAACCGATATCGCTCTCTCATCGATCTGTTGATTCAATTGCGTGTGCCTCAACTATCGCGTGATTTCGACGAACAACGAATGAGCGCGCAACTATCGACCGCATTGCCCCCACTGCCCGTTGATGTGTTGACCCAAGTCGCAGATGCGATGAAGGATTTGGACGAACAACGCGAACGCCTGGAAGAGCTACGCCGCAGCGGTGCAGGGGCCCAGCGATTCAGCGAGCACTATCGACGCTATCTGCAAATCGCATTGCGTCGGCGGGTGGATGAATTATCGTCCGAACACAATCGTTACGAACGATCGTTGCGCTCGATCAACGACACCACGCGGCAACTCGAGGAAGCGACGCAGGCATTCGAACAAACGATGCTCGAACAAACGCAAGCAGAAACCGATCGCCGCAAGACTCGCGCCGCCCTCGACGCCCTCCGCAGTCGACCGGAAATGAAGGACGCGTTGCGACTCGACGACATGCGTCGATCATGCGTCAGCCTTTCCAAAGCCGAAGACCAAGCGAATGTCGAAAGGGAGCGAGCCGCCGAACGATTGGCGGAAACGAGCAAGCGGTTACGTAACGAAGCCGATGAGCTGAAATACGCGATCCGCCGCACCGAAACGCGGATCGAAACACTCGTTTCGCTCGATACGCCGGCAAACCTCAAAGATCGTTTCATCGATCGATCGCCAGACCTATTGACGCACGACAGCCTATCCAAGCCGCTCAGTGAAATCGAACAGCAGATCAATCTCTGTCAGACCGGATTGGAACGATTACGAAAAGCTGAAGTTGAGATCACTCGAGCCACCACGACCGTCGAACAAGAACTCAAAACGCAAGGCTTATTCGAGACCCAAGTTGAAGAGGCCACCGCATCGCTAGCCCAACGCCAAGCTCAAGTCGATTTGGCCCGACAAACGCTTCGCGATCAATTGGCCCATTGGTCACGCGAAAGTCAGTCCGTCATCACTCATCCGGACCTGGGCGAAGAACTCGCGGTAGAGAGCGAGTTCGAAGACGAAACGTTCGAGGACGACGCAGTCCAGAACGAAACACGCGAAACGGAAGAAAACCCCCGAGAAACGGCGTGGTCGATCGTCAAACCTGCCATCGACGCGGCACTCGCCCGAATCGCGACCGAGAAACAACGGCTCGCCTGGCAAGCCGAATCGTTGCGTGAAAACCTGGACGAACTGAATACGCAGCGAGAACGTTTACGATCCGGCGGACATCAACCGCCCCCGATTCCCCACACGCGAGACGTCGACGTGCGGTCAACTCGCGCGGGTGCACCGTTGTATGAACTGTGTGACTTTCGCGACGAAGTGCCCGAAAAAGAACGAGGCGATTGGGAAGCCGCTTTGGAAGCGTCGGGGTTGCTCGACGCGTTCGTGACGCTCGACGGCACCTTGACCGGAAACGGAATCGACGACGTGACACTCCTCGCCGGCAAACCGATCGCGAACGCGGAACAACAATTGTCGCGAGTACTTCGCGTGGCCGAAACGCTTCCCGAAGGCATGCATCCCGATGTGGTGCGACGGTTATTGGAATGCATCGGCTGCGGTCGCGATGCGGCGGACGCCTGGGTCGATCGAGATGGGTCATGGCGAATCGGACCGGCGCACGGCCATTGGTCCAAGCCCATCGCCGAGCACGTCGGCGCGACCGCACGCGAACAACACCGTTTGCGTTTGATCGAATCCATCACGCAACAAATCCAGACCATCGAATCCGAATTGCGATTGATCGAATCTCAACGACAACTTCTCGACGATCAACAAACTCAGATCAATCGTCAGGTCGAAACGTTTCCCTCGGATCGTGAGCTGCTCGACGCGTTGGTCCAGGCCCGTTCGGCACACGATGTTCTTTCTCGATCGGAATCACGCTTGTCCGATCAGTTGTCGATCGTCACGCGAGCCCGCGCCACACTATCGCAACTGGTTGCCCGACGAGATCGCGACGCGGCCGACTTGGGGATGACGGATTGGCTCGATGACTTGGAACGTCTGCGTCAATCGTTGCAATCATTTTCTGGAAACTTCGAGTCGCTGCGTCGTGATTTACAAGACGTCAGCCGGCACCGGGCCACTCACGACCGCTACCTTGGCGATCATCACGCAGCCACCGAGACGGATCGACAACGATCCGAACAACTCCAACACGCCCGCGATGATCTGGCCGCCAAACAAACCGAACTCGAAACGTTGCAACAGAACGTCGGCGCGAGCGTGCAAGAGATCCAAGACAAGATTGCCGAGAACGAACGCCTCGAACAATCACTCGATGAGCGCTTGAAGCAATTGCAAAACACGCTCAGCGAACGTGCGACTGCCAAAGGCAAACTTGAAGGAAGCTTGGAAACGTCGCGGGAGGTGTTGCGTCGACACGAGTCGGACCGCGAGTCCGCGATTCTTCGCGTCAGTCAACTGGCCGACGCGGGGTTGGCCCAAATCGCGGTGACGCAGGACCTCCCCGACTCACCCTGGTCGCCGACCCGGGCCGCTCACATCGCCAAAGCGATTCGTTCGGAACTGCCCAACACGCCCACATCCGACGACGTGTGGAACGATTCGCAAAACACGATTCAAGTGGAATTTCGATCGCTCGAAAACGCATTGCTGCCGACCGGCAATACGCCTCAATCGCAAACCCAAGACGATCTTGTTGTCGTCACGATCCCCTTCGGCGGGGTCGTTTGTTCGCCAACGACCTTGGCGACCCAATTGGCCGAAGAGATTCGCCATCATGAAACCGTCATCACGCAGCGAGAACGCGAACTGTTCGAAGAACGCTTGATCGGTGACATCGCACAATCGTTGCACTTGAACATTCGCGACGCCCATTCGTTGTGTCAAAGCATGAACGAAGAAGTCGAATCGCGGCCGATGAGCACGGGGATGAGATTGCGTTTCAAATGGAAACCGATCCAAGAGGGTGCCGACGACATCAAGGTTGCTTGCGCGGCACTGTTGAGAAAACCGTCCGCGATGAGCCCCGCCGATCGAACGGCACTGGGCGGTTTCCTTCAACGACAAATCCAAGAAGCCCGCAACCGCGACGACGCCGGCACGTGGCAACAACATCTCGCCGAGGCGCTCGACTATCGAACTTGGTTCTCGTTCGATATCGAACGAGAAACCGACGGACGATGGCAACGTTTGACCAAACGCACCCACGGCACCGGTAGCGGCGGTGAACGAGCAGTGGCGTTGATCATCCCGATGCTCGCCGCATTGTCGGCGTACTATCATTCGGCCGATTCGATCGCCCCGCGAATCGTGCTGATGGATGAAGCCTTCGTTGGCATTGATAACGAAATGCGGGCCAAGTTCATGGACCTGTTGGTGCAGTTCGATCTGGACTTTGTCATGACGAGCGAACGCGAATGGGGGTGTTATCCGACGATGCCTTCCTTGGCAATTTATCATCTCGCCACGCGGCGGGGCATCGATGCCATTTTGCCGACGCGGTGGGTTTGGAACGGCAACGGAAAACGCGTCGACGATTCACACGAACGAATGCGGCAAGCATCGTTGTTCGACGAGGAGGCGGCCAACGATGAATGATCGCGTCCAGGCCTTGCTAGGTGATCCGGCGCTAGGCGAGTTGATCGCGCGGCTCGATCGTCGACTCGCCAAAAACCCTCAAGCATCCGGTACGATCACGATCAAGAACCCCACTCCTCCGACGATCGAAGCGGTCACTTCCCTGCTGGGCAAACCACCGCGACCGGGCGGTCCATTGCGAGTGAATCTGCGTGAACTCGACGACGTCGTTCGGCATAGCGGTGTGGCCGACGGACTGACCTCCGCGATCACGATCCTGCTCGGTCGGCCTCCACGGCACGTAGCGATCGAACAACAACGGGAAACCGATGCATGGCTGGCTTTACCCGGCGAGATCGCGTGGGAAACGACCGACCAACTCTCGCTCGTATCGTTCGCCGAAATGATATGCCGAGACGGAACGTTGCGTCGTGCCGCAAGGGGTGATCTCGATGAAGGCCGACGATTGCTCGGCCGATTGGTGGATTGCTGCTCTCAGTTACCACTCGATGCACCGACACCGCTCCCGGTTTTCGCGACCCGGGTCCTTGGTGATTCGCACGGTTTGGATGCGCAGCGACCGCTGTGCGGATTGGTCATCCGGGCGATCGGTCAAACGATCGTGGAGCCCCTTGAAGCTCCCCCGACCAGTCAACGCGAGTGGTGGAATCGCGTCAACGTGATCGCGGACGAACTGTCCTCGACGGTATTGGTCTTGAATCTTCGATGCGTCGGCGATGGGCTGATCGACCGGACGCTCAATGCCCACGCGGAGATCGGCGAACCGTGTCGATTGACGTTTCGCCAGCTTCGATTGCATCCGCCCCGATTCGAGCCTGCCACGGTTTTACCGAATGTCGGTGGAGATGTGTTCGTGTGCGAGAACCCCTCCGTGCTCGCCGCCGCGGCGGATCGTTTGGGACGCCGGTCGTCGCCCCTGATTTGCATCGAAGGCCAACCGTCCCACGCGGCCGCTGGGTTACTCGCTGCCCTTCACCGAGACGGCATCTCGTTGGCATACCACGGCGACTTCGATCGTGTCGGATTGCAGATCGTCGAACAAATGCGAACCCGTTTCCAGGCCACGCCGTGGCGGATGTCGGCCAACGATTATGCGGAATACGCCGATGAGTCCACACCCGCGTTCACGGGCCCCGTGCCGGAAACCACTTGGGACGACGAGTTGAAAGCGACCATCGAACAACACATGCGGGTGGTTTTCGAGGAACAAGTGATTGACGGATTGATGCGGGATTGTGCCGGTGATGATCGACTTTTGCCCTCCGGTTCCGATGTGAACGAGACGAACCATCATTCTTGAAAACATTCTTGAGTGTTTCGGCTGTCCATCGGTTACTACCTTTCAGACCGATGCAACGCACTGCTTTGAGAGGGACACCGATGGAATTAGAAGACGCGCTCAATAGGTTTCGCGGTCCCTTGATAGGGCTCGTCCTATCCTGGGGGGCACCGCCGGTGGATGCGTATGAACTCGCAATGGATAGTCTCGCCGATGCTTACTTGAATCAACACGACTGCCTTGCCGACACCACCGATCCCAATGTCTTTGGGAGATGGCTTCGTGGCGTCGCCAAGAACAAGTATCGAAATTGGTGCCGTGGAACATCTCGCCGGGAACGACGTTTTCGGTTAACCACAACGGAGGAACTGGCGGCGAACATCGACGAGTCGACCAAGGCTTCCGTTTTCGACCCTCGAATTCTTCAGCTTCGTCGAGAAATCGAATTGTTACCACGAAAGCAGCGTGAAGTGATTCTGATGCACTATCTGGAAGAAACCTCGGTTGCCAATGTCGCGGCCACCTTGTCGGTAACGCCCAAGACAGTCGAAGGGCGTTTGTACCAAGCCCGCCGCCGACTTCGCGAGCGGTTGATTACCGCCCCATCCAGTCTCCAACTCGCCAAGGCAATCCTACTATGAACATCAATCACCCCGACCTGCTAATCCCCGAAGACCAACTACGTACCGCCGTACGTTGTCTCAACATCGACCAAGACGCGTTTGATCAAGGTGTGCATGACCGCGTACATCGAGCCCGTACCAGCCGTTCAAAGAAGGATGTCAACGAACCAAGCTATCAACCGCACGCTTTCCTTCGGATCGCCGCCTCGGTGTTGCCCGTGAACTTACTCGGTGGCAGCTCAACGGCAGCCCAATCGCTATTAGCATTGAAGGGAGGAATTGCGAAACTGATCGCGATCCTTGCGTTCCCGGCGGTCTCCATTCTGATGATCGCGGTGACGATTATCGGGTTGATACGCATTCGAAACGTTCAACGAACGATCGACGTCGCGGATGCCGACGCGGCGAAGATCCATGAAGAAGTTAAGAACTGGTGGAGCCGCTACGGTTGGGCTGCTGCGATCATCTTCGTGTTGACATTGGCATCCCCTTTCTTCGGCTGGACGACTCCGCTGCTGTTTGCCTTCATCGGTTCGGCAATCGCAACGACTTCGTTAGTCGTCACGCTTGGTCGGGCGGGTCTGGTCGACCGCGGTACGATCGGCGCCTCCTGCATCATGACCTTGGTGATGCTTGCCCAAATATCCCAATCCTTTGCTGGTCTGCACGGATTCTCATTGCTCGATCCACGGCTAATAGCGGCGACATGTTTCTTAGGAGCGGGGGTTCTTGCGATCTTCGTCTATCCGGTTTCCCGACACGGCGAGGGTTTAAAAAGTTTGAAGTCAGTTGGGTTCGTTTTCCTCGTGACTGTTTGCGGATTGTTCGTCTTGTTTGGAACCGAAACGCTATGGCGACCGGTTACCACTGCCACAATGGTGAAGTACGTCGAAACATTTGAACCGGACTTACCTGGCCAGTGGAAGTACTGGGGAATTGTCGCACGATGGTTACAAGAAAATAATGTTGAATACGATCCGGTGAACGTCCGGCCGCGAATGCTCACCAATATCCAAGCCACACGCTATCCAGGCTACTTGACAAGCATTGCTACCGAGACAGGGCTCATTCCAATCACGGAGCTAGTCTCCAACGAGGAACTCCGGCGATTCAAAGCACGACTACTTGACGAAGGTCCGGACGCGAGCATTTTGAGCCTCGACCAGCATGAACCCATGATCGTAGGCTTAGCGAGAACAGGACAACTGACCTCATTCGAGAGCGATCATGTGGCCGCACGATTGATGGCGACGTGGAACTCACTCGATGATCAAAACGCAAGCTACCATGTGCTCGAGTACGCGAGCATCATCACAACGTTGCTTACGCAACTCGATCGCGATCCGTCTCGAGCCGAGCGTGCTGCCGATGCGCGGCGTTGGCTCGCCGAGCATCAAGTCAAATCAAAACGGCCGTTTCACCCGTCGGGCGGATTTGAATCGTTCAACGCAGCGAACTTCAGTGACCCTCATTCGACGGAAGCTGCCGTACGTTTGATACAGGCTTACGGGGCGACGGACGTGGTCGACGTGATGGCATTGCGATCCTATTTGCGACCAAGATCACATTTTGGAATTCTGAAACACTCCGAAACGATGCGCGCGGCCACGTTGGATCGATTGAACCACGTGCCGGGAGCCATCAAACCTAGCTTCAAAGACTATCTTTATCGCGATCAAGCTTTGTGGTTCGCGATTTTGCTCGTCGGGCTGTTTTTCGGCGCAACCCTCGGTTCACCCGTGTTGGTGAAGCCGAACAGAGAATACCCGGTCAGCCCGGCAACTTGATCCCGCGATACTCAATCGCGGCGGTCGTAGCGTTTTTGTTTGACCCGCATCAGTAGGCCGATTTGATGTTGCAGCGCCGGACGGACGCGGTCGTTGACGGCGACGCGGTGAGGTTGATCGGCGGGACCCACGATGCCGCGTTTCAATTCGATGTCGATTCGGGCGGTCTCGAATCGCTTCAGCGACGGGTCGGAAAATTCCAAACGGACGCACTGCGTGTCGTCTTCGTTCGCACACAACTCCGCCACACTCGACGCTTGCTCGGTCGACCACTCGTAGTGATCCTCGTGCAAGAGAGCCTTGCGAAGGTGACCGAGTCCGGGGAACGCGGTCAGTTCGACAGGTTCGAAATCGGAACCTTCTTTGGGCAACAACATCACGTGATCGCCCAATTGGATCGCCGTGATCGTTTCGGGTCCCCAAAAGCGCGTTGTTTCGACCAACCGGGTCCGCCTCGCCGCGACGCTGAAGTAGGTAAAAAGGCTCGCTCCGATCGCGATCGCGAGCAACGCCATCCAGCCCTTGGCACCGAACTTCGCACGTGGATCATTGTACTTTTCGGCTTGCAATGCACCGACGCGGTCGGCGGCAGCATCGGTAATCGATTCGCCGTCATCGGGATTCGCGGACATGGGAACAACACCGGGAGAAGTCATGCGGACAGTTCAAACAAGACAGGACAGTAGGAAAATAATCAGACACGTTGTAGCATACCCGACACGACAATCCCTCCCGAGCCTTTCACCAAACTCACTCATACGATGCCGCTAACCGATCCCACCATCATCCCCGTCGAACTCGGGGACCGCCGATATCCCATCGTGATCGGCAGCGGGACGGCGGTGGAGGCGGGCGATGCGTCGGGCGGAACCCTGGGCGAACATTTGCTCGGCAGTCTCGGCGACGTGTCGCACGCGGTCATGGTCTACGATGCCGCCGTCAAAGATTCCGCCGCCGCGTCGGTGCAGAAAACCTTACAGGCACGAGTGGGACGGGTCGATGCGTTGGAAGTGGCTTCCGGTGAAACGAGTAAGTCGATCGACAACCTCGGTCGCTTGTGGAATCGGTTGATCGAAGTCAACGCGGACCGCCGAAGCGTCATCGTGGCTGTCGGCGGCGGAGTGGTCGGCGACCTGGCCGGATTCGTGGCGGCAACTTACACCCGAGGCCTGCGTTTCGTTCAGGTGCCGACGACGTTGTTGGCGATGGTCGATAGCAGCGTGGGTGGAAAAACCGGGATCAATTTACCCGGTGGCAAGAACATGGTCGGCTCGTTCTGGCAACCACACCTGGTTTGGATCGACACCGACTTCATGGCGACGCTGCCGGATCGTGAATACCTCAGCGGGTTAGCCGAAGTGATCAAATACGGGGTGATCGAAGATGCCGAGTTCTTTGCCTACCTCGAAGACAACATGCAAGCGATCGTCGCACGTGATCCCCAATCGGTTCGGCACGCGATCGCATGTAGCTGCCAATCAAAAGCACGCGTGGTGGCCGACGATGAACGCGAGACGTCGGGTCGACGAGCGATCCTCAATTACGGGCACACGTTTGCCCACGCGATCGAAGCGACCGCCGGCTATGGAACGATGCTGCACGGTGAAGCGGTCGCGATCGGGATGCAAATGGCGGCGCGATTGGCCGTCGCATTGGGCAAGTGTGAGGCCGACTTAATCAATCGACAGACTCGATTGCTCGACAATGCCCAACTTCCACTGGTATGGCCGCAGGCTAACCCCGAGGCCATGATTCCCGTGATGGCTCGCGACAAGAAAGTCGCGCACGGGAAGTTACGATTCGTCTTACCGGACCGCATCGGACACGTCGAATTGGTGGGCGACGTGCCCGTTGATCAAGTCAGGTTCGCGATCGACGCTTGCCAGTAAGGCGAGCGGCATATGAAAACCTACGCAATGTAGTGGGATTCGCAAGCATTCCCCGCTTGTTATTGGAATTCTTGCGAATCCCGCTACGGTAGAAAAACTGCCGCCGCTCGCCTAACAGCTTACGACTTGTCGGCTTTCTTGTAAGCCTTGGCGAATGCCTTGTCGCTGAAAACCATGCTTGACTTTTCTTTGTCCTCGGCACCTTCGACGGCGGCTTTGCACTTGCCACAGCAGAACGCGACCTTGGTACCGTCGACGGTCACCTCAGTCGCGGGATCGACGTCACCACCGCTCAACGGGCAACCGGTTTGAACGTACTGTTTCGTCTGAACCAATTGTCGGTTCGCTTGGGTGGCGTACTTCTTTTCTGAAGCGGCAAACTTGCCGGCGCAACCGCCGCAGCAGAAGTAAACTTTGCCTTCCTTGTACTCGGCAGACTTGCTCGCTTGGGCGTCACGAGGAGCGACGATGCATTTCACGCCGTCCAAATTGACGTCGCTGGCGAGTTGTGTCTCGCCGGCGATGACGGTGACCGAAGCGACCATCAACACGGCAAACAGCGATAAAAGACGGTTTTTCATCAGGTTTCTCTCTCGAAATTGTGTTTTCTTTGAGGCCGAAGCGGCCTCTCCACTTCGCCAGACGGCTTTGCCTGACCCCTACAGGTTAGCGAGACGGACACCCGAAAGTCAATTGAATGATTCGTCTGGTCCTGGATTCGCGGTTTCTGTTAGTTTCACGATGAAGACGCCCCGGCCCATCGTGTTGGTCGTGTCGATTGATTCGGTCGATTGGGCGATCACCTGAATCACTGTCCTGACGATCGACGGTTCGTCGATAACAAGGATGGTCGACCTCGGACTCCCGCTTTACCCGGATTTGCACAACGGATTGTCATGAACACGTCTCAACGCCCCTCGCCGAACCAGCAACTACCCAGACGGACGTTTCTCGGTCTCGCGACCGGAATCGTCTCAGGCGCGTTCGCCGCGCATGCGTCCGCCCAAGCCCCCGGGGCTCCCGGCCAATGGGCTAATCCCGTTCATCGCGTGGCCAACGCGGCGATGGCGGTTCCCAAGCAATCAGCAATGCCGATGGACTCGCCTGGTAAAGCCGCTCTGCGTCGTGGCCTGGACATGGCTCGCCAATCGCTCGAAATCTCTCGTTCGGAAGTCAACGACTACACAGCGATCTTGGTCAAACGTGAACGCATCGGCGAAGTGACCGGTGAACACGAATACATGCAAATCAAGGTCCGCAACCGAAAGGTCTCCGGCGGTCAAATGATCCAGCCGTTCAGCGTATACATTTCGTTTCTCAAACCGGCTTCGGTGCAAGGACGCGAGGTGATCTTCGTTGAAAACCGCAACGACGGAAAACTGATCGCTCACGAAGGTGGCTTCAAAGGCAAGTTCCTGCCGACGGTCAATCTGCCGGTTGACGGGATGCTCGCGATGCGTGGTCAACGGTATCCGATGACCGAAATCGGCGTCGAGAATATGATCATTAAATTGATCGAACGTGGCGAGAAAGCTCTCGCGCACGAAGACGTGACATGCGAATTCCGCAAAGGTGCGAAGCTGAAAGACCGCGTTTGCACGGTCCTCGAAGTGACCCAACCGACTCAGCGTCCTGATGCGGAGTTCTATCAAGCTCAGGTGTTCATGGACGATCAACTGAACATGCCGATCCGATACGTGGCTTATGATTGGCCGTCGCGAAACGGAGAACCTGGCAGCGTGATCGAGGAATACAACTACTTGAATCTCCAAGTAAACGTCGGACTGACCGACGCGGATTTCGACCCCTACAATAAAACGTACAACTTCTATTGATAGTCGATGGATACAAGCCCGAAGCGCGACGGGCTGTTGATCTAATCGTTTAACGGCAAGCCGCAGGCGACAGAGTTTGAAAACGCAGGCGCCTGCGGCTTGCCGTTAAACGAAAACGCCCAAACGTGCACTAAATCAACGAGCCGTCGCGCGTCGGGCTTGCATAATGGTGGCGGCGTCGTGTTGGAATAGCCGGGGACGGAAGCCTTGGCGGTGATTCCTCGCGGATGTCCATTTTAATAGGGTCCATCACCATGCCGAGCATGGCTCACCTTTTGCTAAGTGTTATGCTTGTGTCTTGGTAACGAGATCCTTTGTGATGCCTTTATTAGAGTTCAATGTTATGAGAAGAAGTTTGTTTTCCGCCGGCAAACCCCGGTCCGGTTACCTGTTGACCGCAGGGTTGCTGCTTGGCGGGTTGCTGCTCGGTGGTAGTGCATTGCTGGGAACGGCGGGTTGCACGCCGCCAAACTTGGGCGATCGGACGACTGCCGAACCGGCCGTCGCCATCAGCCCGGCTCGATTTGAAGAGATCGTCAATCAAGACAAACTGGTCTTGGTGAAGTTCGGAGCGACCTGGTGCGGTCCTTGTCGCAGTGTCGACCAAGAATTGAAATCGCTCGCCGGTGAACTTCCCGCCGATGTCGAAGTCTTGAAGATCGATGTTGATGAGAACCCCGACTTGGCTCAAGAGTTTCAAATCACAGGGATTCCCCGGATGCTTCTCGTTCGCAGCGGCGAAGTCGTTGCGGACGAAACCGGCTTCATGAGCAAAGCGGAACTGCAGTCCTGGATCGGCGAGCATCGCTAATCGGCGTCGTCATGGAGTAACCGGAGCCGCACGAAAGTAGCCGGAGTCGCAAGACTTCGGTGCTCCCCATCCACTCTTCTGAACTCTTGCGAGTCCAGCGACCACAACAAAGCCCACCGATTCTTCTGAGAAGACTATGAATACAGCTGGATGGCTTTGATGATATCGTCCAGATCGTTGGGCACGGCGACGGCGCGGTTGGCGTGGCTGGCTTTGGTGACTCCGCGGCTGCCCAACGTTTTGTTGAACAATTCTTGATCGGTCGTGTGATAGGCGACCGTTGCGGTCGGGTCTTTCAATTCGTGACCGGTTAGGATGCAAACAACCTTGTCGCTCGGCGCGATCACGCCTTCGCGTCGCAACAACCTCGCCCCGGCGACGCTGGCCGCCGACGCCGGCTCACAACCGAATCCGCCCGCGCCGATCTTGGCTTTCGCATCCAGAATCTCCTGATCGTCGGTTTGACGAACCACGCCGTCCATCCATTCCAGCGCACGCAAGCACTTCTTGAGATTGACGGGACGATTGATTTCAATCGCGCTGGCGATCGTATCGGCTCGGATGCCTTCGCGATCCATGTGATCGTTGTACGACACGATCGGTTCCATGTTCACGTTGCCACCGTTCCAACGGACGCCGCGGCGTTCGACCAATTCGTACAGCGTGTCGGCTCCGCCGGCGTTGATGACCGCTAAGCGTGGGATGCGATCGATCAAACCGTGTTGTTTGAGTTCATGAAACGCCTTGCCGAACGCGCTGCTATTGCCCAGGTTTCCGCCCGGCACGACGATCCAATCGGGAACTTCCCAACGGAGCGCTTCGAGGACGCGGTACATGACCGTTTTCTGTCCTTCCAATCGGAACGGGTTGACGCTGTTGACCAGATAGATGCCGAGTTCCTGGGCGACTTGGCGGACGCGGATCATCGCGTCGTCAAAGTCGCCCGCGATTTGGATCGTTAACGCGCCGTAGTCGAGTGCTTGGCTGAGCTTACCGTAGCTGATCTTGCCGCTACCGATGAAGATCACCGCTTTCATCGCTTGGGTCGCACTGCAGTACAACGCCAGCGACGCGCTCGTGTTGCCCGTGCTGGCGCAGGCGGCCCGTTTGGCGTTCATCATCTTCGCATGGGTGACGGCGGCACACATACCGTTGTCTTTGAAACTACCCGACGGGTTCATGCCTTCGTATTGGAGGTGCAATTGACCCTCGTTTAAACCGACATACTTGGCGACTTCGTTGGCCTGTTGCAGCAACGTCTGTCCTTCGCCGACGGTCACCAATTCGTTCTGGGACGCGAACGGTAAGAGCTCATGGAACCGCCAAACGCCTGAGAATCGGACCGGATTGGTCCGTTGACTCCACATCTGCTCGAAATAGCTCAGCGAATCAGGCACGCCCGCGCGGTCCCAATCGTAGGCGATGTCGAGCAAATCGCCGCAGCGATCGCATGAAGTCCGAACGCTGTGTGTTTCGTAAGTGGCCCCGCACTGGGGGTTGATGCAGCGTTGAAAGGCGAGATCGGTGGCGGTCACGTTGTGTTTTTCAGCGGTTTGGAGCATCGCGGCGACGTCAGGAAAGGGAGCGAAAATTTCGTCCTGAGAACGGTTTACTACAGGATAGATCGGATAACCGGCCCTGTCGCTGAAATTTCACCTGTTCGGACCGACCGGAAAAGGCAAAATCCTTGAGTTGTTCCGCTTTTTAGCGAAATTTCTCCCATACCAGGCGATTTACCAGGAAAAAATCGTAGGCTGGGTGGAGGAGGCTCGGCGACGAACACCCGGCGAGAAGCGAGAAGCGAGAAGCGAGTGGCGAGTGGCGAGTGGCGAGTGAAGAGTGAAGAGTGAAGAGTTGCGAGGAACTGACGGATCGGTCCGATCGTGTATCGCCCAACCAACAACCAACAACCAACAACCAACAACCAACAACCAACAACCAACAACCAACAACCAATAGCCAACAACCAATAGCCAATAGCCAATAGCCAATAGCCAATAGCCAATAGCCAATAGCCAATAGCCAATAGCCTGCCGGGTCTTCGCTATCGCTGCGACCCAGCCTACTTTTGCCCGGCCTAAGTCCTGCATTACCAGGGCAATCGACAAACGCCCCATTGGCCGTAGTTTTCGTCGACCCCGACTTCGATCATCGTCAGCGAATCGCCGAACTGCGATCGGGTTCGCTCCCGTACGTTCTCGGCGATCACCCGAGCGATTTCCTCGGCGGTCGTGTTGACCACCGGCATGATCACGGCATCTTCGTTGGGAAACACCCACCGCCGCTCACGAAACCGCACCGTCGTTTCGGTAGCGTCCTGGCTCACCAAGATTTCTTGGTGATCGCGGGGCAAGATCACGTGGTGATCCAAGGACGTCGTTTCCTTCAAAACCGCATCACGCAGGGCGATGAAATCGACGACGTAGCGGTTCTCGTCTAGCGGTCCCTCGACGGCCACTTTGACGCCGTAGTTGTGACCGTGAATCCGCTCGCAAATGTCGCCGGCGAACGTAATGAAATGAGCGGCCGAGAAAACAAATTGCTCTTTGGCGACTTCGACGCGGAAAGTGGCTTGGGTCATGAAAACTTTGGACTGGGAATGATTTTGGAAACAGGAACGTCATACGGCAACGCCTCAATCATACAAGCCCGACGCGCAAGCGAGTGATTCCGCTGGGACAAGCCAGTGATTCCACTGAGATCGGAATCAATGGAACGTATCCCCTCGCTTGCTGGTCTGTTGATTTAATCGTTTAACGGCAAGCCGCAGGCGACAGAGTTTGAAAACGCAGGCGCCTGCGGCTTGCCGTTAAACGAAAACGCCCGAACGTGCACTCAATCAAACAGCGATCAATGATGTAGCGCATCGGAAGGACGGATGACACCTTAGGATAATGAATCAAACACCCCCTCCGCCGAACTTGAGCCCACAAAATCGCGATGGATCTTCGACTGACTTCCGGTAACGATCATCCGCTACGTCATGACGGCGATTACGTGCTGTACTGGATGATCGCCCAGCGTCGCCTTTCGTACAACTATGCCCTCGACCACGCGATCGATCGGGCCGTCGAGTTCGGCAAACCGCTGTTGATCTTTGAACCTCTGCGTGTTCGCTATCGATGGGCCAGCGATCGGATGCATCGTTTCATCATCGAAGGCATGCGAGACAACGCGGAAACGGCGCAGAATGTGGGCGTCGCCTACTATCCCTACGTCGAACCGACGCCCGGCGCGGGATCGCCGTTGCTGCATCGTCTTGCCGAGCGAGCTTGTACGGTCGTGACGGATGAGTATCCGTGTTTTTTCCTCCCCACGATGATCGAGGCGGTTAAAGATCGCATTGCCGCGCGATTGGAGCTTGTCGATTCCAACGGAGTGTTGCCGCTGCGGAGCGCCGAAAAGACCTACACGGTCGCTCACAGTTATCGTCGCTACATGCAAAAAAACATCCTTGGTGCGCTCGAGCAAATGCCCAATGCGACTCCCCTGCCCTGCCCTGCCCTGCCCTCCCCTGCCCCGATCGATTCGAAAGCGATCCGACCACGCGATGGCTTTCTCGGCTCGAATCTCGTTGCCGAAAAAATTCTCCATCGCTGGCCCGCTGCGGACTTCGGCGACCTCCTTGAGCGAAACGGAATCGCCAACATCCCCATCGATCATGACGTGGTGCCCTCCCCGGTTTGCCCCGGCGGCGGCGTGGAAGCGGCACGTCGTTGGAAGGACTTTCTGAACTCCAAATTGCCTCGCTACGGCACCGAACGCAACCATCCCGATGAACACGCGACGACCGGCTTGAGTCCGCACTTACACTTCGGTCATATCTCGCCTCATGAGATGGTTGGCAGCCTGCTCGAACACGAAGGCTGGACCCCCGAAAAAACCTCGCGTCCCAACGGCAAGAACCATGATTTTTGGAACGTCAGCGAACCGGCCGAAGGCTTTCTCGATCAAGTACTGACGTGGCGTGAGATCGGTTTCAATTGGGCGTTCAAGAACCCCGACACTTACGACCAATTGGAATCACTTCCCGACTGGGCACGCAAATCACTCGCCGATACGGCGGACGACGAGCGGCCTCATGTGTACACGCTTGATGAATTCGAGAACGCTCAAACCCACGACGAACTTTGGAACGCCGCGCAAACAGAAATTGTCCGAACGGGAATGATGCACAACTACATGCGAATGTTGTGGGGCAAGAAAATTCTTCATTGGACGCGTTCCGCTCAAGAAGCTCTCGACATCATGATCCACTTGAACAACAAGTACGGGCTCGACGGCCGTGATCCAAATTCCTATTGCGGGATCCTGTGGGTGCTCGGCCGCACGGACCGAGCTTGGGGGCCCAAGCGGCCCGTCTTCGGCAGCGTTCGCTACATGACCAGCGACAGCGCTCGTAAGAAACTGAAACTCAATCAATATCTGCGGCGGTTTGATTCAGCATCAACATGAAGTCCGTCATACCCCTCGCTTGTTCTCAATGGAGACATCGGCAGGGTTTGTTCAAATTCAAGAAATTTGAATCGCTTCAATGCCAATTGGTCGGCCTGTAGGTCTGGGGAGTGAACGCCCTCAACGCTCATTCAGAACGCGGACGCTTGACGGACGCTGCCTTCCCAGCCGCCTTCATGTGGCCGCGAATTTCTTCGGAGGTCAAGCAACGATCGTAGATCGCGATTTCATCGATCTGTCCCACGAACCGGCGTTCGGCTCGGGTGAGATACAGCTGACCGATGACGAATTGCATCTTCGCCTCCAATGGCCGTGAATCAGTTTTCTCATCGGCAAGACGACCATCTAGCCATAACATAAGCTGCTCACCGTTTTTCTGGGCCACGAGATGCTGCCACGTCCGAACCGGATAAGGTCGGTCGGCGATTAAGTTACTGCCCTCAGTGACTTCGCCCGAAGCGGGGGAGCGATGGACGAAGCGGATTCGGTTCGGCTGATAGACACGCAGTGGATTCCGCCAATGCTCCATCAATGACTCCAGCATCAACGTATGGGAATACCTTCCATCGTCGAACTGTTCGCGTTGGTGCATGCAAAGCATTTCACCGTGGTGATAAAGTTCGGGTTTGAACCAAAACTCAATCGTGTACTCATCGAGTGGTTCAGGCGGCCAAAGATCTGCACTGCGAAAACCGGACGATGTGCCGAGCTTGCCGAGTTCGGCGACTTGATTATTTCCGTATTGTCGCCATCCCGGTTCGCCGAAAAGGACCGCATTCATTCCGGGCGCACTGCCTTCGTTTTTCACATAGTAGGGCATCTCACCGGCCAATTCTTCGAATCGCCAATAGATGCTCGGTTGTGATTCCATGACCGCGCGAACATATTCGCTTCCTAGTTTCAGCGGATCAAACCCGGACGAGCGGGCGGAGACAAAACGAGACATCGAAGCCTCCAACATCACCACACCCACATTGCCGTTGGCATTGGAATTGAAACGGATCGCTTCACCCGCCTCGAGACGTAGTTCGTTCTGTACCGTCGTGGCCGCGTTGGGGTGGAGTAAAGCGCGTCCGGAGAAAACGTGCAACTCATCGACACCACGACTCGCAACCATCCCGATCGAGCTTTGGCCATCAACCGAGACTTCTCCCATCGGCGATTGAATCGACACGTTCTTCAAACCCGTTTGCAATGACTTGACCGTCAAGCTGCCTTGGCGAAGAACGAGGTCACCGCTGGATTGGATGAAAACGCTCGCCGGACCTTCGATACGCACCAAAGCTTCGCCAAAGGTACCTTCGCCGATCTGGAGTTCCGCGATTCCTTCGACAAGGTCTAACACTTCGCCGAGTTGCAGTGGTTCACCTAACGTCGGAACGGAATCGCCACTTGGTCGCCACACGCAAGCGGTCATCGAAACGAGTTGAGGTGACGGGTCAATCAGTCCAGTCTTTTCAAACGACGTTGATCCGAAACTGGATTGAAGAATCGTCCACACCAAGGAAGCAACGAACAGATGACTCGCGACCAAACCGATCACCCATGTCATCGTCGACCATCGTCGTCGAGTCGTCGCCTCGGAATGCACTTTAGCAGAAGACTTTAACGTGTCGGTCGTTTGGGAACGGACTGATCGCGAGCGGACCGAAACAACACCGACGCCTGAGCGCGGACTGCAAGCTTCGTTCAGCAACTCGCGGAGGCGCGATGAATCGAGGTTGTTCGAATCGCAGAACGCACCGAGTTGATCGATCAGCACCGCCGCTTCGTGTGCCCCCGCTTCAGATTGCATCGATTGATTGAGCTGATGGATCTCGGACTCGCTCAGCGTCTCTGTCTGCGACTTCAAGATTAATTGACGGAGGATATTCAATTCGTCGTTATCGGAGGTCATGAGCAGGCCTCGGTAAGGGAACGCTCGATACATCGAGACAAAAGTCCGTGAATGCGACTCAATTCACGGTAAACCGCGTGGGTCGAACGCCCCAAGCGATCCGAAATTTCCTGGACACTCAGCCCATCATAATACCTCTGTTGGATCAATTGATGATCCCCATCAGGCAGTTTTTTCAGACATTGGGTCAATGCGGCTCGGCGTTCACTGAGGCCATCGGCGATCGGCAGAGCGGCGATAGCAAGAAATTCGATCGTCTCATCGTGCAAGATTCTGGTTTGAATGCGTGAATCTCGAAATTTCAACATCTCGAAATGTGCTATTCGGCAGGCCCAAGCACCAAAATTCTCGCCATCGAATTGATCAAATTTTTGCCACAGAATCATGCAAGTCCGCTGAAACACCTCTTCCGCATCATCTTGACGATTCAGGGTAAGGATACGAATGAACGACATCAGCCGGCTCGAGTTTGCGGCCAAGTGTCGGACAAAGTCGTCTTGAGAAAGTGGATCGCTGATCTTTCAGAAACCCTTTTAATGAGTTGAAGTGGAGACTCGAAAACGCAACGTCGAATGTGCAGCTATTTACCGTCGCGACTCCAACTCTTTTGCGATATTTCCGACGTTTTTTTGCAATTTTCAGTACTAGGACCAGGATTTCTTCTTTTTCTGAAGAATTACCGCAAAGAACGCCTGCTAGGTCGGGTTAGACACCACCAGATTCATTCAGTGTCGCGATCGTGCGCCACGATCTGGCCGTAATCTCTCCTCACATTCAATGGATTTTTCAGATGAAACGCAATCGTTCTGGCTTCACACTTGTCGAACTGCTGGTGGTCATCGCGATCATCGGCGTCTTGGTCGGGCTGTTGCTTCCCGCCGTTCAAGCGGCTCGCGAAGCCGCCCGGCGGATGAGTTGCAGCAACAATTTCAAGCAAATCGGCCTCGGAATTCACAATTACCATTCGGCGTACAATCAATTGCCGATTCACGGCAACGGAACGGATATTCCCAACGGTGCTCAACCCTGGGCCCAACTGGGTAACACCACGTCCAACAATCGGCACGGTTCCTACTTGATCGCGATCTTGCCGTTCGTCGAACAGCAGGCTCTTTGGGAGCAAATCAGCAATCCCCTGGCGAACCCCGGCGGAACTCCGAACCCTTGGCAAGCCATGGGACCTGGACCAGCGGTGATCGCTTACGGTCCTTGGGGAACCGAACTTCCGGGCTACCGTTGCCCTAGCGACCCAGGCGTTGGGCTTCCCGCATTGGGCCGAACCAATTACGGGGCCTGCACCGGCGACTCGTCGGTCATGTCGCGTGAAGGAGCGGTTTATGTGCACACCGTGGCGACCGGTGCCACCATGCCGTATTCGATGAGCAATTCAACGCAAGCCGAACGATCGCGCCTCGTTCATCGAGGGATGTTTGTGCTGTTCGGGAACATGAAATTCAGAGATACGCTCGACGGGCTGGCCAATACGATCATGTGCGGCGAATTGGCGACCGACTTGGGTGACGCCGATAATCGAACGTCCCGGCCTGGCGATGTCGCTTACACAGATAGCGGCAGCGGACGAAATCAATGTCGCCAAAACCCCAAGTATCAATATCAGTTCCATGACCCGGCGCGTCCAAGTTTTTGGATTCCCGCCGCGGCCACGACGGTCAGCGCCACGAGCGCTCGTGGATACCGATGGCATGATTGCCATCCACTCTTCACTCAAGTACACACAATTCTGCCACCGAACTCTGGGCTTTGCACGGGCTTCAATGATAGCCATGACCAAACCGTAACCGCATCAAGCCGCCACCAAGGTGGTGCTCACGTGCTGATGGGTGATGGGGCCGTCAAGTTCATTACCGACTCGATCGAAGCAGGTAACAGCAATCGTCACATGGTCTCGTACCACGGCAGCCCTGTGTCAGTCGCGGGCGAAGTCAGCCCTTACGGACTGTGGGGTGCGCTCGGAACGCGAGCCAACAAAGAAGTCATCGACGAAGACATCTGAAACGGCTGCTAAGTCGACCAAGACTGATTTAAGAATGTTGCGTTTAGCCGCATGTTCAAGGACATGCGGCTAGTTGAGGCAACCTTTTCATTATCCCCACCCGTCCAAAATTCTTCACCCGCTAGCAATTCATCGAAGAAAGCATTTGATCCCCAATGAATACTAAAATTTACGTCGTTCTTCTCGCACTGGCAATCTTCGGCGGCTGCTCGTCTGACGCGGCAAAGAATGTAGTCAGCGATGCGCCGCAAAGCGAAATCGATAAATACAACCAATTGATCGAGGAAGAAGCGGCGCGGGTCAGCGCGGCCCCCGAAGAAAAAGGAATCTAACCCAAACCGCTGAGCGAAAGGTCGGTTGTTTAGCCGATCCTGTCGTCGCAATGGCCGGGAATCGAATCCAAACTTTTTTGGGGCAAAGATTATGAGACTTGAATCATTTGGATGGTTGTTGGCTAGCTTGTGGTTCGTTTGTCCTGCGATCGGACAGGAAGGCTTGGCTTTGTCGAGCCACCGAAATGCCGAATCCCAGGATAACACCGATGGCATGGAATCCATGCTCAGCCGTGGTTACACGCCGTTGTTCAATGGTGCGGATCTCACCGGATGGTGGAACCCGTATCCATACGGCGAAGCTAAGGTGATCGACGGCGAAATTCATCTTCGCGCCGATAAGAAGTTCTTTCTGGTTACCGAACGAAAGTATGCCGACTTCCGTGTGAGCGTTGAGATCCATCTGCCCGAAGGTCCGGCTAACTCCGGTGTCATGTTTCGATGCCATGTCGATGAGAACGCCCAAAAAAAGGTGTTCGGCTACCAGGCCGAATGCGATGGCTCAGATCGAAAATGGTCGGGAGGTCTTTACGATGAAGCACGGCGGGGCTGGGTTTGGCCGAGCACTTCTGGACGGTCAATCGAACCGTTCCTTGAACACGAGGCGGAATCCAAAGCGGCCTTCGCAGACCCCGTCATTGCCAACGCTCTGAATCGCCACGGATGGAATCGGTTCGACATCACATGCATCGAAGATCGCATTTCTATCGAAGTCAACGGCGTGCCGACTTGCTCGTTCCGCGATACCGCTGACGCCTACGGATACATTGCGATCCAACATCACGGCGAGAAAGGACAAACTTATCGCTTCCGCAATCTGTTCATTAAAGAACTACCGCAAGTACCAGCCGAGGATACGGTTTCGATCGTAGAACAAGCACCGGTGGCGGTTACTAAAATCGACGATCAAGTCACCTTAGTTGATTTCGGCAAAGTCGCCTTCGGGAACATCGCGATGCGGATCCCTCGCTCTGGAAGAGGAAATGGGAAACTTCATTTCGGTGAAAAACTAAAGAACGGACGAATCGATCGCGAGCCACCAGGAACGGTGCGCTATGGAGTCAGCGACTTTCGAAAAGGTAGTGGGCAAATCGGTACTTGGATCGTGCCCGCCCCAGTCGACGTTCGAAATACCGAACAAGCCGGTGCAACAGGCGACCATCCGCCGGCGGTCCTGACACCTAGGTCCTGGTTGCCCGTCATGCCGTTTCGGTGGGTCGAAGTGGAAGGTTGGGACGGTGATTTTCAACCCGAATACATCTCACGTCGTGCCGCTTTCGCCTCGAACTGGAACGACGACGCGAGTTCGTTCGAATGCTCCAACGAGTTGCTTAACGAGATCTGGGAACTGTGCAAGTACAGTATCAAGGCAACAACGTTCGCGGGAGTTTATGTCGACGGTGACCGGGAACGAATCCCCTACGAAGCCGATGCCTATCTCAACCAACTGAGTCACTACTACACCGATGACGATGTCGAGATGGCGGCGAAAACGTTTGATTGGTTGATGGAGCATGGAACTTGGCCGACCGAGTGGGCGCCCCACATGGTATTCATGGCCCACGCCGAATGGATGCAATCGGGGAACGACGAATGGTTAAGCCATCGCTACGAATCGTTAAAGACCAAGACGTTGTTGCATCGCAGTGGCGAAGACGGACTGATCCGGAGCGACGAGTTAGATCGCAAGCGGCATGACATCGTTGATTGGCCGCAGAAAGAACGCGACGGTTTCGTGTTCACGGAACTCAATGTGGTCGTGAACGCGTTTCACATCGAAGCACTCCGACAAATGGCCGAGATGGCCGACGGACTCGGAAAGTCCGGCGACGCCCAAGCGTTTCGAGATCGCTTGAACCTTGCACGCACATCGTTTCAGACAACGTTTTTCGATGAATCGACCGGGATCTATCGCGATGGCGTCGGCACGAATCACAGCAGTCTTCACGCGAACTTGTTTCCATTGGCTTTTGGGATCGTGCCAGACGAAAAGGAAGCCGGCGTGGTCGCTTGGTTAAGGAAGCAGAGCATGCGGTGCAGCCCCTACGCGGCGCAGTATTTCCTGGAAGGATTGTTCCGTCACGGTAGCGACCAAAAGGCACTCGATTTGATCGTCGCCGAGGGGGACCGCAGTTGGAAACACATGGTCGATAGCGGAACGACGATTACTTGGGAAGCTTGGGATCTTAAATACAAGCCGAACCAAGATTGGAATCACGCTTGGGGTGCCGCGCCCGCCAATCTGCTACCTCGATTCGTCCTCGGGGTCGAACCAAAACACCCTGGATGGACGTCCGCAACGATCAGTCCTCAACCCGGTGAATTGAAGTACGCCCGCGGACGCGTTCCCACGAAACTTGGGCCGATCGTGGTCGACTGGACCAACCAATCCACTTTTAAACTTTCTCTGGCCCTACCCGACGGTGTCAAAGCAACCGTCGATGTTCCGGCCGCCGTGGGAACGACCGGCGTACTGATCGATGGGAAACCAGCCGTTGCCACTAAGGTCCGAGATCGCTGGGTCATTACGGAAGCACTCGTCGGCGATGTCGTCATTGAAACGAAGTGAATGGAATGATTGGTTCTACGGTGAACCAATCCCAGTGAACCAATCCCAGTGAACCGACTCCGAACTCCTGCCTAGCTTAATCCACCATGTGCAATTCAACTTCACACACTCCATCGAGACGCGATTTCTTCTCCGCGACGGTCGCTGCGGGCTTAATGACGTCTGCTGCTGGGCGGTCGCTTCGGGCGGCCGACGCCAACGATGAAATCAAGTTAGGCTTCATCGGCTGTGGCGTGCGAGGTGGTTTGTTGATGAAGCAGTTCGGTGAGGTTCCCGGGGTAAGGATAGCCGGGCTTTGCGACGTCGATTCGCAGCGTTTGGGCCAAGCGAAGGAGCGTTTTCCGTTGGCGAAAGGGTTCCAAGACCTGCGCGATCTGATCGGTGACCCGAACATCGACGCGGTCGTGATCACGACGTGCAATCATTGGCATTGCCTTGCAGCCATCTGGGCCATGCAAGCGGGCAAGGACGTCTACGTCGAAAAACCGCTCTCTCACAGCCAATGGGAAGGAAGACAAGTCGTCGCGGCAGCTCGCAAATACGACCGCATCTGTCAAATCGGGACGCAGCAACGTTCCGATCCGATGCAAGCGGAAATCAAGAAGTTTCTGCACGAGGAAAAGGGGCTCGGCGAGATCCAAGTGGCTCGCGTGAATCACTACTTCATTCGCAAATCAATCGGCAAGAGCGACGCGCCGCTGCCAATCGACAAGAATTTGGCCTACGACACATGGCTGGGCCCGGCCCAAAAACAACCGATCTACCGAAACCAGTTGCATTATGACTGGCACTGGGACTGGAACACCGGTTCGGGTGACATGGGTAACTGGGGCGTGCACATTCTCGATGACGTCCGCAATAACATCTTCCAAGATTCCGTCGCGTTGCCTCACCGAATTCTCGCCGGTGGCGGACGAGTCGGCTTTAACGACGCTGGCGATACACCCAATGTGCACTTCGCCTACTTCGATACGGGTTCGATTCCCGTTCTCATCGGACTGTCGAACCTAGCCGACCAGCCCGGTTCGAAACAACGGGCCACCCATCATGGCCCACATTCCGGATACATCGCCCACTGCCAAGGCGGCCGATTCGAAGGCCAACGGGGACGAGCCGTTGCGTTCGACAACGACGGGAGAACGATTCGAGAATTCACAGGCAACCGCGGCGACGTGCTGCATCAACAGAATTTCATCGACGCCGTCCGCAATCACGATCGTTCTGTTTTGCACGCCGAGGTGTCCGTCGGCAATGACAGCACGGGGTGGTGCAATTTGGCCAATGTCGCCTTCCGAGCCGGCGGAGCATTCAGCCAAGACGCCGTTAACGAGGTGGCTTTGGATGAGTGGCGAAATCTCGTCGCCGCCACCGGCGAACACCTTCGGTCGCACCAACTTCACTTGAACGATCCGGCCATTCGCCTTAGCCCGATGCTGGAACTTGATCCAGAGTCAGAGCAATTCGTTGGCGAACACGCCGAGTCGGGCAACCAGTTCTTGAAGAGAGAATATCGATCCGGCTTCGAAATTCCCGAATTCGCATGAATACGAAACCGGTCGGCCGGCAGCATCGGATTGCAAGCCGCCTCATGTTGTCACCCCCAGAGAGGCGACCTTCATCGCGGCGCGACAGCCATGATCGAATGCTTCTTCGAACAACGCAATTCGGCTTAAGTCCGTGCAGGCGACGTGTACTCGGCGATTATCGCTTTCGTTGAACCGGCACTGGGGATGAAAGATTGTGCCGACACGCGGTTGGACCATGGCGTGCCCCCATACCATCACGTCCAAACGCGAGACCAGCGGCCGAATATCAGGATGCATGGTTTCCAAGTCGCTGATCACGATCTCGCTGGCCTCCGCCCATGTCATTCCCAGCAATCGTTCGCGAATCTTTTCTGGCGCATCTCCTGGTAACTCTTCGGGGAGCGCGGTGTACCATGTCAACACGGTCGCGCCGTGATCACGTCCGGTCTGGTGAACCGAATTGACATACCCGAGCGACGACGAGGCATACGAAACATTGTCCCACGACATCGGAAAACCGGTTTCGTTAGGCCGATCGGTCAGGTGCACGTTGGCGACCAGCCATGAACCATATCGATACGTCGACTCATGCCGCTTTGGCTCCGTTTGCTGATCCGGCGAAGTCACGCCCGCTTTCATGGTCGCGGGGGGCATCAGCCGGCGACGTACGAATTCAGGAACGGCCAAGATCACGTGCTCGGCATCCATGATTCTTGGTTTCGATGTCGACGTGTCGAGCAGCGTCAATCGCAGGACGCCGTCGGCCTCTTCGTCGATTCGCATCACCGCTTGATCCGTTTGAACGTGAGCGGCAACGTCTTGGTACAACCGATCAACCAGAAAAGCGTTCCCTTCCGGCCACGTCAGTACGGGCTGCGTCCGGTCGCTGCCTTCGATCAGGCGGGCGGCAAAATAAAATACTCCCGCCCACGCACTGGTTTGCTCGGGATTCAATCCGTAGTCGTCTTGACAGGCATAGCGAGCCAACCAACGCAGTGCCGGCGCGTTGAACGCTTGCCCGTCCAGCCAATCGGCGAACGACATTTGATCGAGCGAAACGGCTTCGGGATCGTGGCTGCAACGGGATGTCGGAAGCGTGAAGAAAGGCTTGCCGTCATCGCCGATCCGGGTCGACCATGTCCGCATCAAATCCTCAAATCGGGACAATTGCTCGTTGTCCTCGGGCGTCAAGAGTCCTTCCGGCACAAGACCCGGCCACCAACGACCGCGAGCAAACAGACGCTCTTCCGGTTCACGACATAGATACTGCTCGGCGTATCGAATCTCCTCGCCTTGGATTGACTCGATCACACCGATCGAATGTAAGAAGGCGACCAACTCAGGATTGGATGCTTGAGGGGCCGGCAGATAGTGGGCGCCCCAGGGAAAACGAAACGTTTCGCTTTGGCCTCCGCGAGAGGTCCCTCCGACGACCGATTCGAGCTCAAGCACGACAAAGTCGTCGATGCCGTTGCGCTCCAAATGCCACGCCGCACTGAGACCAGAAACCCCACCACCGACGATGACGCAACGATGCCGGGTTGACGAGAGAGTCCCCGTGTCAGTGATCCGTTGCTCTCGAGGCAGCCGAAGTCGATGTCCGATCTCACGGTTCGGTGAAAGCAGTGTTCCCGAAGGCGGCAACGGCCCCGAGAACCATGGCGGCCCGGAGGGCCACTGATCGCAACCACCTGATGCGACGAACGCGGCAACCGACGTCGCCCCGAAGACCATCCGCATCAACTCGCGTCGCGAATAACGAAGCGGTTCGATTCGGCTCATCGGTCTACCAAGGTGTGGGAATCGCGTTGTTGACGATCAACAAGTAGACGATGTAACAGCCGTACAAACCCGTTAAGAAAAATCCTTCGAGCCGCGTCACCGTATGATCGGTGCGAAAGACAAACCAACTCACCAGCGCTGCGGCGACCATGACGGGAATGTCGATTACCTCGATCGAACGCAGGACATTGATTCCCACCGGAGATACCACCGAAGCAACACCGAGCACCGCGAGGATGTTCAAGATCGTACTGCCGACGGCGTTGCCGATCGCGATGCCGCGTTCTCCCTTGAGCGTCGCGGCGACGGAAGTCACCAACTCTGGCAACGACGTACCCACCGACACGATCGTCAAACCGATGACCGCTTCGGATAATCCAAAGAACCTGGCAAACGTGACCGACCCGGCGACGAACCATTCGCAACCCAAAATCAACGCGCCGATCCCCAACGCCAAGATCAAGAATTGCATCAAGACCGCACCGACCTTGCGTCCCAGCGAATCGCTCTCCAACGGTTCGCCAGCGACATCTTCGACGAACTCCATCATCTCAGCCGAAGGTTTTTGTTTGCCGAGTTTGTAGGATACGCCAAAATAAATCACCATCGCGGTCAACAGAATGATCCCGTCGATGCGATTGATGTTTCCGTCGTATCCGAACGCGCCCATCGCGATGCAGGTGACAACCATTACGGGGACGTCGAAATAAGTGATTTGTCGATCAACAGGCAACGCCACCACGATCGCACTGAATCCGACGATCATCAACATGTTGAACAGATTGCTACCGACGACATTGCCGATCGTGATGTCCGCTTGGCCGTCGAGTGCGGTCGCGATGCTGACCGCCATTTCAGGGGCACTGGTGCCCAATGAAACCACCGTCAAGCCGACAAACAGCGGACTCAGTCGAGCCAAAATCGCCAACCGCGAGGCCCCCCTAACGACTCCTTCACCACCGATGAGCAGCAACAGCGAACCGGCGATCAGTTGTCCAATGGCGAAGAGCATGAAGAGTCGAGAGTGATGAGTCGAGAGTGATGAGTGAGGAAGCGGTGACGAGAAGAGGTTACCAGAAACGACACATGGTCGGGAGGACGATGGCACGCAAACGGGAGATACCGTCGGCGCATAAAAAAACCTGCTTGCTGAGACCAAGGTAACCATCTCAGCAAGCAGGAAAATCTCGCGTTTTTCTCATTCAATGAGCCAGGCTCAAAAAGCAAGTGTGATCGCGAGTGGGGTGGCCGACCCAAGCGTCAGCCCGCCGACTTTCGTCAAGGGTTTCCACCCCGTTGGCTAGTACAGCAATAATCCACTTGATCACCTCCTTTAGAAACATGGTTTGACGCCGACTCGTCCAGGTGCCAACCAGAACGGACAAGCCGCACGTACGGAAGTTTTGTCGCGACGCGTATCGCGACCCGGTGACGACATTATCGTCAAGGGTCAAGACGAGGGCAAGAGAAATCGGGTTCGCGGGTTTTTGAAACGATTTATCAGGTTTCTCGGCATTTTCATGGCGATGCCCCGTTCCCTCGAGGCCGCGTCGCTAGAATAAGAACCTATCCGAAAAGGGGTCTGACCCTCTCCGGCGATACCCTCAAACGAATGAATAACGACTCGCCTCCAAAGGGTCAGACCCCTTTTCGGATAGGTTCTAAATCGTCGACGGAACCTTTCGCGATACCCCTTATTGGGAGCCAAGATGACCTCACTGATGATCAATGACCCGATCGTTGCCGATCAGCTGATCGCCGAGCGAAAGGCTCGGCGTGCGGATCGTTTTGACGAAGTTTGGGATGGAGTTTATATGATGTCGCCGATCGCCAACAACGAACATCAAAGTCTCGCGACACAGTTGTCCGCCGCGATCTGCGCGATCGTCGATTGGCAGGATCTCGGCAAAACCTTCACGGGGGCGAACGTGAGCGATCGGCCGACCGATTGGACCAAAAATTATCGCGTCCCCGATGTGCTTGTCTTCTCCGCCCAAACGAACGCCGAAGACCGTCATAGCCACTGGTTCGGTGGACCGGAATTCGCCATCGAGGTTGTTAGCCCGGGCGATCGAACGCTCGATAAACTGGACTTCTACGCCGAAGTTGGCACGCGTGAATTGTTGGTGATCGACCGTGATCCCTGGCAATTGACGTTGTATCGATCGACTCGAGAAAACGGCCCCGACTCGCCATCGCGGCTCAAACCGGTGACGGTCAATACGTTCTCACAACCCGTCCACATCGAATTGCAAACGTTCCCGCTAACGTTCCGCCTCTCCGACAATCCGAAGACGATCGAAGTCGGAAATGCCAGCGGCGAGCTGATCCGGGCCATCCCCTTGTAAGCATCGGGAGAACGAAACGGGAAGTCGCGCGGCCAACGAGCAGTTATACTGGGGCTCCGCGTCATTTGGGGCTCCGCGTCCTTCGGTCCGCCCGCCTCGTTCGCTTTCAGGGGCAAACTTCCCGAATTCCAAGATTGAAGATGGCCATTTTTTTTAAAATCCCGTGCCCCGGATGCGGTAAATCGCTGAAGGTGTCCGACAACCTATGCGGCAAGAGCCGGGCCTGCCCCTATTGCCGCGAGACCGTGCGGATTCCTGACTCCCCGCCGGAGGAGCCCACGGCGGATACTCCCGCTCTTCCTGAAATCAACACGGGGTCGCCTTCTCCAGATCCAGCCATCAACACGACACCTGCGATCAACACCGGGCCGGCGATCAATACGCCCCCCCAAGTGAAGACCGACGCAGTGAAGACCGACGCAGTGACAACGGCTCCACGAACCGCCAAAGTTGCTCCTGCGGTTCAAGTCGAACCGAAGAAAAAGGGGAAGGTCGTCCGTCGCAAACGGGCTCAAAAAAGCTGGTTTCAATCCTCCAATGATGCCGCCAGCAGTGACATCAGCTTGGTGCTATCGGGATTGATCGGAGCTGCCCTGACGTTGGTATGGTACGGCGTCATGTTCGCCATGAGCGGCACAGCGCTGTCCGATTTGTTCATCGCTCGGGGCCCGGTTCCCTACCCAACAACACTATTGATGTTCTGGGCCGTTGCGATCTTGGTTCTCAAATGGTTGCGGCTTAACGAACAACGCAATGCGATGTTGCTCGACGTCCTGCCGACGGAAGTCTCACCGGAGATCACTCCCGAGTCGCTCGACGGATTCATCTCGCACATCAATGAACTTCCCGGTGCGAGCAGCGATAGCTTTCTAGTCAATCGGGTCGTCCGCGGTATCGAACATTTTCGCGTCCGCAAGAGTGCCGCCGAAACCGTCACGATGATGGAATCGCAATCTGAAATCGATGCCAACAACGTCGCGGGCAGCTACACGATTTTGAAGGTGTTTATCTGGGCGCTGCCGATCCTCGGTTTTATCGGGACCGTCATGGGGGTCAGCGCCGCCGTGGCGAGTTTGGCCGGAAGCCTCTCCGGTGGCGGCAACATGGATGCGATGAAGTCGGCCCTCCAAGAAGTCTTCGGAGGTCTGGGTACGGCCTTTGATACGACGTTGTTGGCGTTGATCATGAGCATGTTGGTCAAGATCCCCGCCTCGGCGCTTCAAAAGTCCGAAGAAGACATCATCACGCGGGTCGACGAGTACTGCAACGAGAACCTGTTGCGACGACTCAATGACGGCCGCGAAGGCGGTGCTGAGCGTGGGGCCGGCGGTGGCGGCGGTGACACGCAAGTGTTCCGCGAAGCGGTCGAGCAAGCCCTCGGCACACAGCACGCCGAAATGGAGCGATGGCTCGAAAAACTCGACGCGATCGGCGGCCGACTGACGTCCCAAGTCAGCAAAGGCTGGGACGAAGTCAACCAACGTATCGAGCAACAACAACAAAAGCATGTCGCCGTCTTGCACAAACAACAACTCGATCAACAAGCCCGGCTGCAGGCGCAGCTCGATCAAATGGCCAACGCGGCCGACAAGATCCAAGCCAACTTAACGTCACTCGCCGAACAAACCGCAACGTTGCAGAACCAAGTCAACGAAACGTTTGAAAAGACCGGCGTGACGCTGACCGAACATCTCGGCGGTGTGCAGACGGGACTGGCGAGCCTCAGCAGTGTGCTAACGCAACTCGGCCAACAACAGGTTGTCATTCAACAAGTTCCTGTGCAAACATCCGCTGTCGAAACGCCCGCCAAACGAGGCTGGTTCGGACGAAACGCGAAATCCAGTCGACGTAACGGGAGGAAAGTCTGATGGGTCGCCGACGGCGTGACAACGACGATGATATCTCGTTGTTCCCCTTTTTGAGCATTATCGCGTCGGTGATCGGTGTTTTGACGATGATGATCGCAACGCTGGCGCTGGCCCAAACAGACACGCCCGACGTCGCCATGATCGAGGAGTACGAACAGAAAGAAAAGGAACTCAATGAAGCCGAGGAACAAGTCGAACAACTCAAGCTCGAGATCTCCAAAACGAATTCGTCGGCTTTAAAACTCCGCGAACAGCGAGCCACTCTCAACATGACGATCACCGAATTGCAAGAACTGTTAACCGAACTCGAAGAAGTCGAAAGAGAACTTGCCGAACAAGAAGCCGTCAAGATTGTGATCCCGGCCGTCGACGAGAAACTACGTGAGACCGCCGCCGACATGGAATCCCAAGCCGAGGCGTTGAAAGAAGAACTCGCTCAACTCGAAAAGGAACTCGAAAGCCGCACCTCAACCAGCGAAGCGAACGTCACGGTGTTGCCCCAAGGCAGCGGTTTGGATTTCAAACCTCACTTCGTTGAGTGCGCCGCCGATTCCATCGTGATGCACCATGTCGATCCGCCCAAACGGATTCGTGTCAATGATCTGACGACCGACAAGACGTTCTTGGACCTATTGAATTTGGTTGCCAATGGAACGAACGATACCATCATCTATTTGGTCCGTAGCGACGGGTTGAACACGTACAACCGCTGCAAGAAGATTTGCGATGACCGAGAAATTCGAAACGGCAAGTTGCCGGTCGTCGGCCAGGGTCGGATCGACCTCAGCGCGTTCGTCAATCAGGAGTAGATACGATGGCTCGACGCAAACCTGACGACGATGATGACGGCGGCCTCGACTCACTGCTTGATACAATGACGAATGTCGTCGGCATCTTGGTGCTGATTCTAATCGTCACGCAAATGAGCGTGGCGGAAGTCGTCGCCCGCATCACGACCGAAAGCACCGTGGATGCCGAAACGCTTGCCGAATTGAAAAAACAACTCGCCGAAAAAGAAGAGGAAAAGGAAGACCTCGAAAGTGTGCTCGTCGATCCGCTTTCAATCGACGCCGAGAAACAACTCGCTGAACTGGAGCGAAAAAAAGAGCTGCTCGAACGACGACGCAAGCTACTCGAAGAAAAAGAGAAACAGAAGAACGAGTTCGCCATCAAGATCCAACAGGACCGCGAGATGGCGGAAAAAAGAAAGAAAGAGATCGAGGACACCGAGGCGAAACGAGAAGAACTCAAAGCGGTCGTGGAGAGTTCGTTGGAACGTCGCGCCGAATTGAAAGCAAGGTTGGCGCGGACCCCTAAGACCGAAGCGCCGGCTGACATCGAGGTCAGTATCCCGAACCCACGCCCGCCACCGCCGGGTGCAAAGCAGTTGATTTTCTTTTGTAAGAACGACCAGGTCTACCCGATTCTCTCCGACCCATTTCGAGAACGGGCCGAAGCGAAGGCCCGTCAATTGATCGCCCGTTTTAAACTGGACCGAGATCCTGAAGCGGGCATCGATCCGAAAGCATTCGGTGAAAAGTGGGAACGGCTCGATGACAGCGATCGATATTTCAACGTCGAGTACTTCATCGCTGGAAATCGCTATTTACGTTTGAAGTTCATTCCGCTCGAAGGCAAAGGTGCCACAGACGAAGAACTCAAGAACCCACGTTCGCAGTTTCGCAAGGCGATGACGACGATCGATCCGACGAAGGCCTACGCACGCTTCTTTGTGGCCCCGGACAGTTTCGGAGTCTACGTGACGGCGCGACGGGTTTGCAGCGAGATGGGGTTACTAGCCGGATGGGAAGCCGTCGCGGACAATTGGGAATACACCAGTTGGGTCCCCGGAGACATCGAACTGGGACCGCCACAACCGAAGGAGCCGCCCAAGCCAGGCAAGCCCCAAAACCTAATCGATTAACCCGTAGGCTGGGTGGAGGAGGCTCTGCGACGAACACCCGGCAGGACTCACCAATCAACTTGGTTCGCCCAACGCCATGCCGGGTCTCCGCTATCGCTGCGACCCAGCCTACTTGGTGACCGATGTAGGCTGGGTGGAGGAGGCTTTGCGACGAACACCCGGCAGGAGCCACCAATCAACTTGGTTTGCCCAACGCCATGCCGGGTCTCCGCTATCGCTGCGACCCAGCCTACTTTGCGACCGACGTAGGCTGGGTGGAGGAGGCTCTGCGACGAACACCCGGCAGGAACCACCAATCAAATCGGTTCACCCAACGCCATGCCGGGTCTCCGCTATCGCTGCGACCCAGCCTACTTGCCGACCGACGTAGGCTGGGTGGAGGAGGCTTTGCGACGAACACCCGGCAGGACTCACCAATCAACTTGGTTCGCCCAACCCATGCCGGGTCTCCGCTATCGCTGCGACCCAGCCTACTTGGCGACCGACGTAGGCTGGGTGGAGGAGGCTCTGCGACGAACACCCGGCAGGAACCACCAATCAACTCGGTTTGCCCAACGCCATGCCGGGTCTCCGCTATCGCTGCGACCCAGCCTACTTCGCGACCGACGTAGGTTGGGTGGAGGAGGCTCTGCGACGAACACTCGGCAGGAACCACCAATCAACTCGGTTTGCCCAATGCCATGCCGGGTCTCCGCTATCACTGCGACCCAGCCTACTTCGCGTCCCACGTAGGCTGGGTGGAGGAGGCTTTGCGACGAACACCCGGCAGGAACCACCAATCAACTCGGTTTGCCCAATGCCATGCCGGGTCTCCGCTATCGCTGCGACCCAGCATACTTTGCGACCGACGTAGGCTGGGTCGAGGAGGCTCTGCGACGAACACCCGGCAGGACCCGCCAATCAAATTGGTTCGCCCAACACCGTGCCGGGTCTCCGCTATCGCTGCGACCCAGCCTACTTGGTGACCGATGTAGGCTGGGTGGAGGAGGCTCTGCGACGAACACCCGGCGGAGGGTCTGGGGTAAGCTTGTTCATTCATTCACATGCCGGGTCTGCGCCGAAGCGGCTTCGACCCAGCCTACTTGAATCCATACTACCTAAACCAGGAGTTCGCCATGTCGGACTATCGGCGTTGGTTCGTGCCGGGCGGAACTTATTTTCTTACACTGGTGACATACCAACGCCAGCCGATACTCACTACCGACGAGGGACGTGATCTTCTTCGAGAGTCGATCCTGGATGTTTGGCGGCCTCATCGTTTTAAGCTGGTTGCGGCGGTGCTATTACCGGATCACTTTCATCTCATGATGTCGCTTCCCACCGGTGACTTCCGCTATTCCATGCGAATCCAACGAATCAAATCGGGGTTCACGCGACGATGGTTGGAGGCAGGGTATTCGGAAGTCGAGGTTACCGAAGCCGAACGAAAAAAGAATCAGCACGGAATCTGGCAACCGAGGTTTTGGGAACATACCGTTCAAGACGAAGACGACCTCCATCGTTGTGCGGACTACATTCATTGGAACCCGCGAAAGCATGAACTTGTAAAACGAGTCGTTGATTACCCTTGGTCTTCGTTCCATCGATTTGTTCGCGAAGGCCATTACGAATTGCATTGGGGCGGGGAATGCCCTGAGAGCCTGAAGTCTACGAAACCTAGTTGGGGCGAACCTTGATAGCAGGGATGCCGGGTCTCCGCCGAAGCGGCTGCGACCCAGCCTACTTTGCGACCGCCGTAGGCTGGGTGGAGGAGGCTTTGCGACGAACACCCGGCAGGAACCACCAATCAACTCGGTTTGCCCAACGCCATGCCGGGTCTCCGCTATCGCTGCGACCCAGCCTACTTCGCGACCGACGTAGGCTGGGTGGAGGAGGCTCTGCGACGAACACCCGGCAGGAACCACCAATCAAATCGGTTCGCCCAACGCCATGCCGGGTCTCCGCTATCGCTGCGACCCAGCCTACTTCTTTTTGGGTTTGTAAATCTCGGTGGCCGTACCGAAGTAGACCTCGCCTGCGTTCATCAACGTTTCGCTGAGCGTCGGGTGCGGGTGAACCGTCTCGGTAATGTCGGTAACCTCGCAACCCATCTCGATTGCCAAAGCCGCCTCGGCGATCAATTCGCCCGCGCCACTGCCGACGATCCCGCAACCGACCACGCGGTTGGTTTCCGGATCGACCAACCACTTGGTCAAACCGTTGGTGATGTTAAGTGCTTGAGCCCGACCGCTGGCCGCCCACGGGTAGACTTCGACGCTGACGTTGCGTCCGTCTCGTTTGGCTTCCTCTTCGGTGAGCCCCGCCCAAGCGATTTCGGGATCGGTGAAGACGACCGCTGGGATCGCGATCTTGTCAAACTCGACCGCCTTGCCCGCGATGACTTCCGCCGCTACGCGTCCCTCGTGGGTCGCTTTGTGCGCCAACATGGGATCGCCTGCAACGTCGCCGATTGCGAAAATTTTGGGATCGGCGGTGCGTTGTTGCTTATCGCACTCAACAAATCCGCGATCATTGACGACGACTTGGGTGTTTTCCAAACCCAAACCGCGGGTGACCGGACGGCGACCGACGCTGACCAAAACCCGATCAAATCGCTCGTGACCGAATTTGCCTGGGCCTTCGAACGTGACTTCGACTTGGTCATCGACTTCGCCGATCGAACCGACCTTGGTGTTCAAATAAATGCGACCTTCGCACAACGCTTCCATCTTCTTGGCGAGCGGTTTGACCAAGTCACGGTCGGCACCGGGCAACAAGCCTTCGGCGAGTTCGACAACGCTGACCTTGGAACCTAAATGGGCATAAACGGTGCCCATTTCCAATCCGATGTAGCCACCACCGATGACGAGTAGTGATTCGGGAATGTCCTTAAGATTCAAGGCTCCCGTGCTGTCCATCACGCGGTCGCTACCGATGTCAAAACTCGGTGGCATGGCAGGAACGCTGCCTGTCGCCAAGATGCAATGATCGAACGTAATCGAACCGCCCTCGGGGATCGATTCGTGATCGCCTTCGAGCTTCAGTTCGCCGGAGCTGACGAACGTGCCCCGAGCTTGGATCACTTTCACGCCCCGACGTTTGGCGAGGTTGCCCAGGCCGCCGGTCAGGTTGGAGATGACTTTGTCTTTTCGGGCGCGAACGGCGTCGATATCGATCGAGGGTTTGCCTGAATATTCGACTCCCCACTCATGCCTGAGTTCTTCGACCTCGCCGATAACTTTAGCGACGTGCAATAACGCCTTGCTGGGGATACAACCGCGCAACAAGCACGTGCCCCCGAGTCGCGGTTCGGATTCGACGATCGCCACGTCGAGACCTTCGTCGGCGGCCAAGAAAGCGGCAGCGTACCCACCAGGGCCGCCGCCGAGAACTACTACTGAAGCGTGCATGAGGTTTTCGACTAAAAGGACTTAGCGTGACAAGAATTCGACGACGCTGTTCGCGTCCACCGGAAGACTGATGTCGACGGGTCCGGGAAGGCTCAAGACGGTCGCCCGCAAACCTTCGCTGTCGAACGACACCCAATCGAGCCCGTCCGGAGGCGAGTTAGCGATCACACCACGGTAGAGGTTTTTCAGGTTTTCGCGGCCGCGAACTTCGATGATGTCACCAGCACGCAGCGTATAACCAGGCTTGGTGACCTTGATGCCGTTGACGCAGAAGTGACCGTGAACGATCCCTTGGCGAGCTTGCGGACGGGTTTTGGTGAAACCGACGCGGCGGACGACGTTGTCTAAACGACGCTCGCACATCAAAAGCAACAATTCACCGGTGTTGCCCGACTTTCGACCCACCAAATCAAAGTAACGTCGCAGTTGACGCTCGCCCAAGCCGTAATAGTGCTTGATCTTTTGTTTTTCCATCAACGCCAAGCCGTAGTTACTCGGCCGACGTCCACGGGTGTGCATTCCCGGAGGCGTGTTGCGGCGATCGAGGGCGCGGGTGGCACCGGCGGTTTCGTAAAGCATCGTGCCCAAACGACGGTTGATTCGGGCTTTAGGACCTGTGTAATGACCCATAAGTTCTCTCGGGAAATGGAAAGTGGGCGGCGGGATTCAATCGCATGACGAACGATTCGTCGCGTTGTTCTCACCTGGTTTCAGAAAATTCGAGCGGGGATTGTGGACACTCTGGGCAAATTTATCAAGGGGAAACGCTTTCACCCACGTCAGACCATCCTTCCGGGGGCTCCGCCCAGGCCCAATTCCCGGTCGTGGCGATCTCCACGTCGTCCTGCCGCGAGGCATCGGCGACGAGAATCAGCGGCAAGACGGGCGTTTCGGCCGTGGCGAATCGCGTCGCTTCCTCTCGCCCCATCACGAACAAACCCGTCGCCAACGCGTCCGCGTCGACCGCGCGATCGGTCACCAAACTCAGCGACAATAAATCGCCGGCCGGTTGCCCGGTTCGCGGATCGATCACGTGCCCATAACGCTGTCCGCGATGGTGAAAGAACTGCTTGCCACTACCGCTCGTCGCGAGGGCCGCATCCTGCAACCAAATCCCCGCCAAACGGCGATTCGGTTTGGTCGGATGAGCCAACCCGACCAACCAACCCCGAGGCGGGGCCGACTCGGCCTGCGGTTCTTCATCCGAATCGAACTGATCCCCGCACGCCAGCACACTGCTTTGCCCCGCATGAATCAAGAAGCTGGCGATCCCGGCCGCCTTCAATCCGGTCGCAAGTCGGTCGATCGCTTCACCTTTGCCGATCCCGCCGAGGTTCAGCCGCATGCCCGGCTTGGCAAGCGATACGCGGCGGGTGGCCGGATCGAGCGACATGCCGTCGCCGCCGACCAATTCTCGTGCCGCTTCGATTTCCGAGCGATTCGGTTTACGGCCCTGCCGACGGGTGAACCCCCAGGCTTCGACGAGCGGCCCGGCCGTGATGTCAAACGCCCCCCCGGTCGCCTCGTTCAGTTCCTGGGCGTGGCGTAAGAGGGCGAACGTTTCAGGCGAAACGCAGACTCCGTCGCCGCCGGCCGAACGATTGATCGCGGCGATTTCGCTGTTTTCGTTATAAACCGTCAAGCGTTTTTCGATCCCGTCGACGCGTTCGAGTTGGTCCAGCACCACGTCGGCGACCGACCGAGTGCCGATCGACTGATGCTCGTCGCGAACCAGGACCACAAAATCGCACGCCATCGCGCGGTGAGAGAATTCAAGCAAGACGATGACCGGGGAAAGGATGCATGTTCAAAACGATATTGTGACGAAATGCCAAGTTTGCCTAAAGTCCAGTGGTGTTTGAGTCATTCCACCCCCTCCGGACCTTCGTCATGTGCTCGATTCGCTCCGTCGTCCGATCGCCGCTCGCGTCGACACTGGTCGTCGGATGTGCGGTGCTTGGGATGGTCGGATGCAGCCAAAATCCATACCTAGCCGGCGGTCCGGCCGGATCGGTCTGGCAGGCACCCGGACAAACCCAACTGACGGCCGTCCAAGCTCAGGTGGCCGAACTGAACCGCCGCGTGCAATTGCTCGATGACAACAATCGGCAACTCACCACTCAGTTGGCCCAAAGCGAACAGCAGGCCCAAGTGTACCGCGACGAACTGAACCTCGTCCGCACCCAATTGGCCGATACGGCTCGACAATACGAAGCCGCACGGATCGCCGCGAACGAAGCTCAAAACTCCGCTCGGAACTTTCAAGCCTCCGCTCAACTTCGCGGCGGTGCGACGATCCGAGCGAATACCAATCTGAACCAACTCGTCGGACGGTTGAACCTTGGCAATATTCCGGTCCAACCGGACGGAGAAGTGATCCGCGTGATCGTCCCATCGGACCAATTGTTCGCCCCCGGTACCGCTCAAATGCAACCGCAGGCCGCCTCGATCATGGACCCCATCGCGGCGCAGTTGCGATCGGTGTTCCCGCGTCAACGCATCGGCATCGAAGGCTATACCGACAACGCGCCGACTTACGGAGGCGCGACCGCGAGTCCCCATCAATTGACCTCGGCGCAAACTTCGGCGCTCTTGGATCTGTTGACCCGTCGCAGTGGCATGCCGGGCGAACAACTGTTCATCGTCTCTCATGGCGCGAACAATCCGCGAGCGGACAACTCGACTCCGGCGGGTCGCGTCGCCAACCGCCGCATCGAGATGGTGATCTATCCCGAGACGTTCTGAATGCGGACTTCTGCCGACCTGCCCCGCATTTCCAAGACTTTTCGCGGCGTCTTCAGTATGATGCAATCGTTTCCGGTCATCTTAAACGATTCCATTTCCCACCGAGACTCCCACCAATGCTCCAACGATCCCTCACCGCTCGAAAGCTTTTCTGCACGTTTGCTTTGACCGCCCTGCCGATCGGGGTGACGGTTCCGATGACCCATGCCGACGAAACCAAGGTCGTTGCTGAATCCGTCGCATCGCCCAAGACCATCGAACCGACCGGCGAAGTCGTCAAATTGCTCTCCGGGTTCACCTTCACCGAAGGCCCCACGATGACCGAAGACGGGTCGTTGTACTTCACCGATATTCCCAAGACTCGCATCCACCGGCTTGCCCCCGACGGGACATTGGGGATCTTCACCGACCAATCCAACCGGGCCAATGGTTTGTGGGCGCTTCCGGGCGGCAAGATGCTCGCTTGTGAAATGGAAGGGGCTCTCGTGCGATACACGTTGGCCGACGGCACGCGTGAGGTGCTCGCCGATCAATACGACGGAAAACGTTTCAACGCGTGCAACGACTTGGTCGTCGACGAACATGGCGGAATCTATTTCACCGATCCGCTCTACAACGCCCCCACGCCGTTGCCTCAAGGCATCCAAGCGGTCTATTACCTCGCCGCCGATGGCACGGTGAGCCGATTGACCGGCCACATCGCCGCGCCCAACGGCATCGGTTTATCACTTGACGGATCGAAACTGTATGTCATCCCGAGCATGCAGGCCGAGATGTTGGTCTTCGATGTCGAGTCGGCCGGTAAAGTATCGGTCGGCCGCACGTTCTGTATCCTGAAACAACCCGAAGGCAAATCCGACACCGGCGGCGACGGGATGACGATGGACGAACAAGGCAACCTGTACATCACGACGCACACGGGCGTTCAGATTTACAGCCCTGAGGCGGATTACTTGGGCACCGTTTCGTTCCCCGAACAGCCCGCCAATGTGACGTTCATGGGCAAGGATCGCAAAACCATGGTCGTCACCGCCCGCACGTCGCTGTACCAAGTCGAAATGCCGATCAGCGGTCGCAAGTAACCGATTCGAACGAACTCTTCCTCACCCGCGTAATAGCGAAACCACCCGATCACTCAAGTTGGAGAAAAATGCGATGAAGGTCAAATCATGGTTTTCGATGGGATTGCTCGTGCTGGGATTGCTGAGCGTTCTGGCGATCAAGGCGTCCGAGCAGCCCGTTCGAGCCGATGACGACGCAGACACGACCACGAAGACAGTCGCCGTCGATGAAAGCACCGAACCATCGACCGAGGCGGAACCGGTTTCCGACGCCGACGAGACGAAGGAAGACGCCGACGAAGCCTCCGAGCAAAAGGTCACCTACGGGCGGTACAACCCGCTGAACCAATTCGAACGATGGGTGATTGAACAAAAGGGAACCGAGCGTGCTGGCACGGGCGGTTATACCGAGAACAAAAAAGAAGGCACCTACATCTGTCGTCGTTGCAACGCGAAGTTGTATCGCAGCGGTGACAAGTTCGAGAGTCATTGCGGTTGGCCGAGTTTCGATGACGAGATCAAAGGAGCCGTCCGCCGACAAACCGACGCCGACGGATACCGTATCGAGATTTTGTGCGCCAATTGCGACGGCCACTTGGGACACGTTTTTCACGGCGAACGAATGACCGAGAAGAACACGCGTCACTGCGTCAATTCTGTCTCGATGAAGTTCATCCCCAAGGGCAAAAAAATCCCACCGATGATCAAACCATCCAGCGAAAAGCCAGAGTAGCCTGGGTCAAAGAGTAGCCTGGTTCGCAGCGTAGGCTGGGCCGCAGCGATAGCGGAGACCCGGCAGGCTATTGGCTATTGGCTATTGGTTGTTGGTTGTTGGTTGTTGGTTGTTGGTTGGGCGATTGACAATCGGACCGATCCGTCCGTTCCTCGCAACTCTTCACTCTTCACTCTTCACTCTTCACTCTTCACTCTTCACTCTTCACTCTTCACTCTTCACTCTTCACTCGCCTCTCGCCTCTCGCCTCTCGCCTCTCGCCTCTCGCCTCTCGCCTCTCGCCTCTCGCCTCTCGCCTCTCGCCGGGTGTGCGTCGCAAAGCCTCCTTCACCCAGCCTACTTCAGCGGCGGCTTACCACATCGGATCGCGGATCGAGTATCCTACGGCGTCAATTCCTCGCCGCGACTACTCGGAGCCGCTTCCTTGCCTGACTCGATCCCGCCGTCTGAGACGAACCCGCCCTCTGATTCGCATCATAACGACCAGCCCGCTGCATCCCCGCTCGGTCTGGCTTTGTTTGCCGCTTACACGTTGTTGTACCTCGGGTTCGTGCTGATCAATGCGTTCTCCGCCTCGACGATGGAAACGGTCGTCTTTGCCGGATTGAACTTGGCCATCGTTTACGGGTTCGGGCTGATCATTGCCGCGATCGTTTTGGCGTTCGTCTACGGTTTCGCTTCGCGTGAAACGGGAGAACGATCATGATTTACGATCCCTCGTATACCGCGATTGTGATTTTCTTCCTGTTCGTCGGTTTCACCGTCGGGCTCAGTTTTTACTTAGGCAGCAAAGCGAAATCTTCGGCGGGTTATTTCGCCGCTCACGGTCAAATCCCCTGGTTCATCAACGGCATCGCCTTTGCCGGGGATTACCTTTCGGCCGCCTCGTTCTTAGGCATTTGCGGGATGATCGCCGCTTATGGTTATGACGGGTTCTTGTATTCGATCGGTTATCTCGCGGGATGGATCGTGGCGTTGTTCGTGATCGCCGAACCGATGAAGAAGCTCGGCAAGTTCACCTTCGCCGACGCCCTCGATGCCAAGTTCAACTCGCCGGGCATCAAAGCCGCCGCCGGGATCAGCACGCTGATCGTGAGCGTGTTTTACCTGATCCCACAAATGGTCGGCGCGGGCGTGTTGATTCAACCGCTGCTCGGTTTCCCACACTGGGTCGGCGTGGTTTTGGTCGGTGCGGTGGTGATCACGATCGTGGTGACGGCGGGCATGTTGTCGACGACTTGGGTGCAATTCCTCAAAGGCTCGTTGCTGGTCGTCTTCAGCAGTGTGCTGGTTTATTTCGTGTTGCAAAAAGGGTTCGAAGTCGATCGGACATCGTTCGCGGTCATCGGTCCGATCGCGGACGCCGACTCACCCCAATCCATCGCCGACTCGATCGGTCGAGAACTGTTCCAACCTAGCGACCAACGCGGTGAAAATCACGGCGATGGTTGGCAACAAGCCGACCAGTACATCCGGTTTGCCTCCAAGGGCGATGCGGGGTTTGACGTCTTCAAGATTGAACAACGTGATGACGGGGTTTATTTGCTCGAAGGTCAATCGCAAACCAAGCGGGCTGGCGCCGACACGTTGATCGGCGGCGTGCCGATGGGACGTGATGAAGGCGAGCGGACCCTTCGTCCCGGAGGTCAGGTGACGCGTCTGCCTGCGGAATACGATACTGGCTCGACCGGACCACTGGGACCGATCGAATTCTTTGACGTTCTCCGGCGCAGCGAAGTGATGTTGTGGGGAAGCGACCGGATCGATCACAGCGACGGATCGACGACGATGGTTTATTACCAAAAGCCGACCGAAGGGTCTCGTGTCCTTCGCCCGGGCGAACATCCGACGTTTCAAGGCATTCGCAATGACCAATGGACCGACCGCATCAACTTCCTTTCATTGATGTTGGCGTTGTTTTGCGGCACGGCTTCGTTGCCTCATATTTTGATTCGTTACTACACGGTTAAAGATGGTGCGGCGGCTCGCAAGAGCACGATCGTGGGTATCGCCAGCATCGGCTTCTTTTACGTTTTGACGTTGTATCTCGGCTTGGGTGCGATGGTCAGCGGCACGCTCGACGTAACCAACTCGAACATGGCGGCACCGCTACTCGCCCGCGGGATCAGTGACTTGTTGTTCGCGATCATCTCGGCGATCGCCTTCACGACTGTGTTGGGAACCGTCAGCGGCTTGATCCTCGCCAGCAGCGGCGCGGTCGCTCACGATTTGCTCGGCGGTGTGATGGGGATCAATTTCTCCGAAGCCAACCAGGTCCGCGTGGCCAAAGTCGCGGCGGTCGTCGTCGGCGCGATTGCGATCGTGTTGGGCATTCTGTTCAAAGGGCTCAACGTCAGCTATCTGGTCGGCTGGGCGTTCAGCATCGCGGCGAGCGCGAACTTGCCAGCGTTGGTGATGCTGCTGTTTTGGAAACGCACGACGGCTGCGGGAATCATCGCGAGCGTTTGCGTCGGCATGTTCAGCTCGCTGGGGTGGATCTTGTTATCAGCCGACACCTACGGGAAGGTCTACGGCATCGACCCAGCCTCCAGCCCGATCCCATTTAGCCAACCGGGGATTGTGACAATCCCCTTGGCACTGGCAACGTTGGTGGTGGTCTCGTTGATGACCGGTAAGCAAAGATCTCACTCAGATGCCGAGCCACTGGTGGGTCGATAACGGGCTATTCCAAGTTCGGAGACTGCTAATCTTTGATCGGCAATCGCTGGATATTCAGCATCACACGTTTGTCTCTCAGGCCGATCGCTTCAATCGACGACTGACGCCCTTGCGGCTGACCTCGTCCATGTCCGGCTGCGCCGGTTGGTCGGCCGCCAAGATACTTTCATCATGCAAGAACCGACGAACCACCCGCAACAGCTCGTCGCGAAAACGTTCGGGATGCGGCCCCGGTTCGATCCATGCCCGCACTTCGATGCGTTGGGTTCGTTTACCAACGCACACCAACGTGGCTTGGGGTGCCGGTGACAACAAGACCGCTTCTTGATCGATCACCAGTTCTTGCAACTTTCGACAAATGTCGGCGGGTCGCTGATCACGACTGACGGCGACCTCGAGCGGGATCACGTTCAACCGACCTGCACCCATCCAGTTGGTAACGTCCTCGTTGACGAAGTTCTTGTTCGGGATGATGACTTCGCGACCTTCATCGTCGGACAACACCGTCGTTCGCAACCGCTGCGCCGCGACGCGTCCGGTCACTCGTCCGACCGTGATGAAGTCACCCAACCGGGCAGGCTTCTCGAACAGCACGATCAATCCGCCGAACAGATTGCGAACCATGTCTTGCAACCCGAATCCTAAGCCGATCGTCAGGCCGACGGCGAGCCACTGGATCGTTTGCCAACGCACGCCGATCCATTGGCAAGCGATCAAACACCCCACTCCGAACAACAGACATCTTCCCAGGACGAGCGAGAAATGTTCCATCCCTTCGTCGAACGACACTCGTTGCAATACCAAGGCGTCGAACAACGCGGGCAATAGTTTCGCCAGTTGAAAGGCGACGAACAAGGTCACCGCAGCGAGTAACAAGTGCATCGCCGTAACGGGAGTTTCCTCGATCATCGAACCTGCGACCCGTTGGCCATCAGCCGCAATTAACGACGTCGGCACAGTGTCCTGCACCGTCCAAACGACCGGGTTGCCCATTCGAACGTGCGGGAACATATCAATCCAAAGCCACCCGAATCCAATGATTCCAGTCAACACCAATGCACATTGACACAAGAACGCCAACTGATGTTTCAGTTCAAGGTAATGTTCTCCCAACACGCCAGTGACTTCCGCGTGCGATTCCATCTCGCCATAGCGGCGCGTCGACCGGGCGGCCTCTTGGTTTGCGATGCTCTTGCTTGATCCGGCCAAGTTTTGCCATGCCATGGCCGAGAGGATTTTGATACCGCCCCATAACGTGGCCGCGATCGTCAGCCCGACCAAAGTGAAGATCGCGCGTTTGATCAGCTCGTTCGCCGTATCGCCGTAACCCAGCGCCGACGCTGCGATCATCGCGAAGGGGAAACCGATACCGATCAAATAAATCACCACACGAATGCGGTGGATGACGCTGCCGCCCAACTTCGCGATCAAAGGCTCCAAAAAACCGCCTTTGGGACGCAGCGTAAGATGAGCGGTCCATGCGACCAAGCACATCGATCCGATGAACCCGAACCGTGAAACCGAATCTCGCCAGATGCCGCGATCGAACGACGCCGAGAACGTCACCACGTAAGCAGCCAGGACGAGCCCGAATCCGATCAAGGTCAGGTAAGCGGTCGCACGATCACGTCGCGGTAAATCCAAGTGAACGAACTGATCAACATAACCGAACTTGCGAAGCACCTGACGTGGAACCTCGACCATCCAAGCGACCAAACTCGCCGCGTAACAACCGTTCGCCGCGTGCAGAGTCGATTCTGAAACCACGCCGCCATCGAGCCAACGTGCGATACTGTAAAGCATCAACGGAATGCCCGACGAAACGACCACCGTTAAGAAACTCGAAAGCACCTGACGGATCGCAGGGGTCGACGCCCGCAATTGCTTCCGCTCGCCGATCGCGAGCAACAGGACCTTCGCTCGCCAACGTGCGATCGCGATCAACATGAGAGCGGACAACCATCCGATCGCGGTCGCCGGATTCGCATTCCATTTGTTCTCAAGGGCCAGCCCGAACTCACCGCTGCGGCGGGTGCTGAAAAATGCGGCCAAGCCAGGCTTGATTCGACCCAGATCGCTGACGCCGATCGGGTCGCCGCTGCGAATCCACATCACGTGACGATCGATCAAGCGGCGATATTCGTCGCTGAGTTTTGCCGATGCCGTGGTGGCCGCGTCGAGTTCACCGAGTTTTTGTTGGTAGTCATGGTAACCCTGACGCAGCGCCTCCAGCCAGCCATAACGATGCCGCAACAAATCGGAAATCTGTCTCGCGATGATCGGGTTGGTCAGCCCACTCGGGTTCACGCCGGGCTGGGCCAATAATTCGTTCGTTTGCGAAGTGACGTCCGAGCCATCCCAACGCACCATCTCCAGTTCCAGTTGTTCCTGCCGAGACCGTCCGATCTCTTGGCTGGCAAAGAGCGTTTGTGAATCATGGGCCTGCCACTGGTCGAGTTGCTCTTGCTTGTTTCGCAGCAACAAACCAATTGTTGGCGTCAGACCATACTCATCGATTTTGGCACTGACGTCGTTGAAATCGCGTGTTGTTGACTGGAGTTTCCGGTTGGCCTCGTTCACCCGCTCGGAAAGTGTCCCCATATTCTCGGCTAGTCGTGCCCAACGATCGGCAAAATCCGCGTTGCTGTTGGCAATCTCGGCAACGGACGCCGGCAACGAACGTGACAAATCGCGAAACCGATCCGCCGATTGGCGAGCCGAATCGATCGACACTCCATCGTAGCGGGGAATAAACGCATTCGTCGATTGCGCTCCAACGAAACCGGCGAACGGCCCGCACGGGCAGCCCCACGTTATCAGACAAAGGAGCAGCCAGCCCCAACGCGTCCGACATCGGTTGGCAAAGCCGTCGAACATGAAAAATTTGGGGCGCATCGTCGACCAAGACCACAAAAGAAACGTGAGTAACCAAGTTAGAATGCACGTTTACATTTTTCACGCTGGAAACTCCATACCGATTCGTGCTAGGGTGGTGTCCGGCTCGTGACCTCACTTCAACCAACGAACTTGGAAGGGGCGGAGGCTCAAGGGCATGGCGTTTGAGAGATCTTCTTGGGCGAGTACGTCGCATTGATACGATACCTTCACTGGATCGATACGGATCGTGCGGGGTTGATCGGTTAAATTCGCGATCACGCCGACCCGTTGTCCGTCGGCTGCGGTTCGGACGAAACCGATCAGTCCGTCGGTCGGCAGGTCCAAAACCTCTTGATCGGCCTTCGGATCGAACGCGACGTGTCGCCGCCGGACCTCCAACAAACGCCGATACCCCTCGAATACTCGTCGCTGCAAGGAATCGGGATTCGACAACGCCGCATTCAATTCTTCGGCATCGTACTTGTGTCGATTGATTCGTCGTGGAATGCCGGAGGTTTTCACCGCGTCAATATCGCTGGGAGAACCGACAAGCGAATGAAAGTAGACTGCGGGAACGCCTCGCATCGACAACATGATCGCCTGCGTGGCCAAGAACCGCCGCGAATGTTCGGCGGCCGAGACGGTGCGACGATCTGCGACGGCGTCGAGGTACGTGATATTAAGTTCATACGGGCTCTCGGTCCCATCGCTGTTCGCTCGCATGCCGATCCGGCTGCCGTGATCGCGAACGATTTGAACCAACCGATCGATTCGTTCGGGCGGAACCAAACCTTCCGCCGGTCGGACCCCGATCCCGTCGTGCGACGCGGTGAAGTTGAAATAAGTCGTTTGGTCCGAGGGCAATGACAAACTTCGCATCCAATCCGCCAAGACCCCCGTATCGCCGCTGTGGATCGCGTCGAGCATCAACGGCGGCAGGCTGAATTGATAGACCATGTGGGCTTCGTCGTTGCCGTCGCCGAAGTAGCTGATGTTCTCCTGATGAGGAACATTCGTTTCCGTCAACACGATCGTCCCGGGGACGGTTCGGTCGAGTACGTGACGCATCAATTTCACCGCCGCATGAGTTTGCGGCAGATGCAAACACGACGTGCCGATTTGTTTCCACAAAAAAGCGATCGCGTCAAGTCGAATGATACGCGCGCCACGCAACGCGTACTCGACGAGCGTCGTGATCATCCGCAACATGACCTGCGGGTTGGCGTAGTTCAAATCGACTTGATCGGCGCTGAACGTCGTCCATACGTAACGCGTTCCCGATGGCGTTTCGAACGGAGTCAACAACGGCAAGCTGCGAGGCCTGACGACCGACGACAAGTCCTCGCTCGGATCGGCGGTTGCATAAAACTCGGCATACTGCGGATTGTCGGCGATGAATCCTTGAAACCACTCGTGGGCCTGCGAGGAGTGGTTCAGCACCAAGTCGTACATCAGGTCGAAGTCACGACCGAGTGCGTGGATATCGTCCCAGGTTCCGAATTCCGGATCAACGGCGAGATAATCCGCCACCGAGAAACCGTCGTCACTGGTCGACGGACAAAAGGGTAACAAATGCACGCATCGGATCAGTTGCTCGAGACCGTTGTCCGTCAGAAAACGATGTTGAGTCTGCAGCGGCGAAAGACCGAGGGCGCGAACTTGATCCGCGTACGTAATCAACACAACATCGCGGTGATCCCACAACGGGTTGCCAGAACTTGCGCCGGAGTTCGCCTCGGAGCTTGCTCCCGACGTCTCCACGGATGCCGTGCGACAGGTATTGATGAGTGACTTGAGTCCTTCGGCGAGCACATCGGGAACCTCTCCGTAAACCTCTCTGATCCGATCATGAGTTTCTTGGAAGTCCGTTGTCTCGTCGGTAGCGGATGTCACAGGATGAGCCTCACAGGTTGTCTTGTCCGGTAAAGTTGGTTACGAGCGCCCGCAACTTTCGTCGCAGCACGCCATAGGAGAAAAACGCGCGGCCGATCTCATAATTGAAATCCACCATCTCGTCGCGGAACGCCTTGTCGCGGATAATCCGCTCGACTTTAGCGACGACTTCTTTGGTCAAATAGCCGTCCATCGAAATGACCTTCGCACCTTTGGGTTCGATGTCGGCGACGTAGATTGAATAGCGGTTCACGAGCAATGGTTTGCGGTAGTAGAAAGCTTCCAAGAGTGCATTGCCGAAGCCCTCGTAGATACTCGGGTAGGTGATGAAGTCGGCCTGCGAGTACGCGTCGGCGAGCGTGTAGATGCGATTGCCTTCGGCGCTATAGCCCCGTTTGTCACCGACCTGCTCGTCGACCAACCTCAAATCCACGCCGGCTTGTTCGGCGAGGTCTTTGAGCACTTGCAAGTATTCGTTGCCTTCATCACCACTGGCGTGCGAGATCACGAGCTTGCACCGATCATCGCGCAGTGCCGCAACCAACGCGATCGCATGCTCGATGCCTTTTCGCGGTACGACTCGGGTCGGTTGCAGAAACAATATATCGTCTTCGGCTAACCCGATGTCATGGCGGAAGTGCGACGCGTATTCGTCGGCCTCCGGTGGCGGTGTTTCGAAATCGAGAACATTCGGCACGAGCACCGAGGACACGCCGCGGCGGTGCGAAAGGTCCTCTTGGGCGAACGAATTAATCGTCACGTTTTGGATTTGAGGAAGCGCTGGCGGGAACGCCATCCACAACATGTCTGTCACCGCGCTGACGCTGAAACGATCTCGCTCCCAATAGAAATCATGATGATGGGCGATCGTGGGGAAACCGGTCTCGGCGATGAAGTTCGTCAACGCCACTCCGAGCGGAATGTTCATCGGAATGCACAAGGCATTCTGCACGATCAACAAATCCAGGTTGTATCGCCGCGTGAATTCGTACAGCGTGCCTTTGAGGTAATCGGCCAACGTATAAATCCGCCGGGTCACGTCCGGTGTCCGCGTCCGCGTTCCGAACGCGCGGCGGTTGATCCACTGGATGTCCGGATGGTCAAAGAACGCGTGCGGCACGACCATCGAAACCGACGGATCGCGGTCGCTCTTGCCACTGTACCAATGGCTGACATGACGATGATCCCACAACACTTGTGCCCACTTGGCACTCTCAAGGGAGACGCCGTCGGTTCCGGCGAAGCGTGTACCTACAAAACCGATTTGAACGCCCATCGCTATCCACTGATTATTTGGTTTTGATACAATCTAGTAGCTGTGCCCACTCGGTCAGTACCACGTCGGGCGATAAATCGGCGCAGGCCGGATGATCTTCCCGTAGACGCAAACTACGGGCGTCTCCGGCGAACAGAGCCGTCTTCAAGCCTGCCTGGCTCGCCGCATAGACGTCGTTGAGCATATCGTTGCCGACATAAACCGCTTCGTGTGGTTCGATCTCCGATCGGCGCATCGCGGTGACCAATCGATCGAACATCAAGGTTCCCGGCTTGGACGATCGATAGCGATTCGAAAATAGACACAGATCCAAATCGAATCGGCTTGCAAGCGTACCGCCGATCGCTTGCTCGACGATCGGAATCGTAAAGACCTGCGCGTTGCTAACGATCCCCAAGCGGATGTTGCGGCGTTGGAGCTCTTCGATAACTTCGCCGCCACCAGGCATCGGCCAGGTCGGGTTGATGCACGCTTCGTACTCGGCCGCCGCGCGAGCGACCGCATCGGGCTGATCGGCAACCGCTCCACGACCGGTTTGCATAAGTACGGTTCGCCAAACGTCCAGAATCTCCACTTCGGGACGCGGATTCGACTGCGACTTGTGCAGCGAGTGAATCCGCTCAATCTCCTGGCGGAGGAGGTGGCGTTGACTTTGAGTCGACGTTTCGAGGATTGGCGACTGAAAGTCGCCACCACTGATTGCTAGCTCGTTGCTTGGCGGGGCTTTGGCCGTACCGACGTCACCACTGCCGCTGATCACGAGCGTGCCGTAGATGTCGATGATGACGGCGCGGATCGGATCGAGCGAAACCAAACGCGGTGACACACCCGTGGGAATCGGCTGCATCGGTTGCCGATGTTCGATCACCGCCGCAAGAGGCGAGCGTGGATCGACCCGCCTCATCCGATCGCGCCCCGGTCTCCGGTCGTTGCGAGCGTCAAGTCGGCGGCGTAACAATCCACCAGTGTGTTGAGGTTTGCACTGCGATCGATTTCGCGGAAGACTCTCAACGTGCGATCCAAGCGATTCTGTGTTTCGACTTCGAAACGTCCCTGCTGGGCCGATGCGCGCAATTGTCCACGATAATGCTGCACCGCGATCGCACAAACATCGCGAAAAGCGGCACGGCGCAGCGGGGCTTCTTTCTTGCTCGCCGCGTCGAGGTGCTCGTTGATGCAACGGGCAACCACGACCGGATCGGGTACCGAGGTGCTCAGTTGTGCCAAGAACTGGTTGCGTAATTCGCCGCTCTGGCCGCTGGCCAATCGCGTGGCGACGTGAAAGTCACCGGCGGATAGTTCCAACGCGTCGTTAAGCGTTTCATCGGTGACGCTGGGCGGATCGTCGACGTCGGCGTGGAAGCGTGCGAGGTGTTCTCGCAAGAGTCGCCGCCCGTCTTCACCGGTGGGACTGACGAACCGCATCGTTTGGCAACGCGAACGGATCGTCGGAAGTTGCTTCTGTTCGCTCGTGCCGATCAAGATGATCAATGCGTTCGATGGCGGCTCCTCGAGCGTCTTGAGCAAACAGTTCGCGCCTTCTTCATTGAGGAAATCCGCATCGTGCAACAACGCGACCTTGCGAGGCCCCTGCATCGGTCGCAAGTGAACGTCATGGCAAAAGCCTTCTTGCAACCGAGCGTCGACGGGTCCGATCAAGGCTTCGAGCGGGATTAACGTGCGATCGGCTGGTTTGGAAACCTGAATGAGATCCGGATGAGTGCCGGCGCGCACTTGAACGCAATCGGGGCACGTGCCACAGGGATTCATGTCCCGCGACGAATTGCGTTGGCAAAGGATCGTTTGCGCGACCAACATCGCCGTCGCGGTCTTGCCCACGCCCGGCGATCCGACGAACAGCATGCTGCCCGCCAAGCGGCCTTTACGAATCGCAATCTGCAGCGCAGACCGAATCCAATCGTGCCCGATCAGTTGATTCCAAGTCGCCGGGAAGGGCGGCGGCGGTGGAGCGGATGATTTAGCCAAAACGCAAACAGCCTATCCGACACGATCGACGATTTTACGGGGTGTTATCCCGTTGAAATGAATCGCATTCTTTTCGACATTCGTGATCTTGTCGATGCGTTGCGAATGACGGCCTGATTCGAACTCCGTCCTCAGCCACATCAAGACCAACTCATCGATCGAACGCTCGCCGATCAAGTCGCCGGGCAAGCACAACACGTTGATGTCGTTGTGGCGGCGTGACATCTCGACCATCACCTCGTCGTAACAGGGAGCGGCCCGCACGCCCGGAAATTTATTGGCGACGATCGCCATCCCGATTCCGGTTCCACAGATCAAGATGCCGCGATCAAGGCGTCCTTCGGCGATCGCTTGTGCGACGCGCTGTGCGTAGTCGGGATAGTCGCACGGGTTCGTCGAATCAGTGCCTTCATCGACAATTTCAAAACCTTCGTTGGTCAAACATTGGCATAAACGGGCTTTGATGTGCACGCCGCGGTGGTCACTGGCTAAACCGACTTTCAAGAGTGGTCTCCTTCCGGACTTGATTGGGGCGGGTTGGGATCGACGTCTACATTATGTCCCTGTCCACTCAACTTGTCAGACGTTTTTGGAAAAAAATCGCTGTCCAACGCGTCGATCCATTTCTCGAGTTCTTCACGAATTTGGTCCGCGCATTGTTCATACACATCGACAGGCATCCCGACCGGATCGGTAATGTCGCCGCCATCCCGACGTAGGGTAAAGACACGATCCTTGCGGTCCGGCCACGCCGCCAAGATGGCATCGCGATGTCGTCGCGTCATCGTCAATACCAAGTCTGCCATCAACATCAACGGATCATCAAGCGGTTGGCTGGCGTGACCAGTGAGATCCAATCCGAGACGGCCCATTACTTCGACCGACTGCGGACTTGCGCCGCTGCCTCGCCCCGCCGCCACCCCGGCCGAGATCACGCGGGCGACGTCTTCTCGCCCGAACCGTTTGTGCAAGAGATCGCGAAGCAACGTTTCCGCCATCGGACTGCGGCACGTGTTGCCGGTGCAGACGATCGCGATGACTGGTTTGACGAACTGATTCATGGCGGCCCGTTGGATCACTCCTTCTCGCAAAATTTGCCACGAATTGCCCGACGACCGAACAACCGTGCCCACCCCACCATAACGACTTAAGCCGTCGTCGAGCAGCAGTGGCAAGGGGCTCTTGGTGGCAATCTGCGACAAATGTTCATCCAAACTGGCGGCCGTCGTTAACGCGGGCGAACCGGGAGCCGAAAACTCACCCCAAATCAGCGGTGCCGACAAATAACGATGAATATGGCTGAGCAGTCGGTGATGAGACACCCGCACGGCGACCGGGAATCGTTCCATCATTGAATATTCTGAACCGGCCGGTTCGCCGACCCCACCCGCGGAACGCCGCAAAATCGCTTGAACCGCAGCCGGCAAACGGCCCAAAGCGGATTGTTCAGGCGAGCAATCGCTGATCAACGTCAACGGCCCCGGAAAACATCGCTCGCTCAAACGTCCGGCGAGTTTGGTTCGTGGCACCAAAAAATCGCCCACCGCCTCGGTACTTCGCACGCAAAGGGCGATCTGCCCAGGTGTCGGGTCCGCTTTCGACGGGTCGTTTGAACTGGACGGTTGTTGCGCTCGCTCGTTCGATTTTTGAACCATTTCAAAAACCCGCTCGACGGCGCCGACGCACAACGAACTGGCCACGACGCCATAAACGGTCTCGCTGGGCAGACCGATGACGTTGCCTTCAACGAGTGCCTGAACGCTCCGATGCACGATGTCGCGGGGATCATCGGTTTGCTGCAGGTCGTAAATCATGCGTCAGGCGACTGGCCACTGGCGAGAGAAGAAGAGCGAGAAAAGACAAGGATGTGCCCCGCGAGCGGAATACTGCGCCGGATCGGACTCAGCTATCCTACGGTGATGAGAAAACCGATTCCAGTCCGCCAGTTGAACCGACGCGAACTGCTGTTCGCCACCGGAGGCATGCTCGCCACGATCCCAAGCTCCGGTTGTGTCGCCACATCCGGTGCCGGAACCGTCGACCGAGTCTGGGGACGTCGAGGATTCAGCGACGGACGGTTCTTGAAACCGCGGGCGATCACCATCGATCCCGCCGATCAATTGTACATCGTCGACACGACCGGTCGTATCCAGGTATTCGACGCCGATGGAAACCATTTGCGAACGTGGATCACGCTGGACACCCAGAACGGACGCCCCACCGGTCTAGCCTTTGACGCCACCAACCCGGCCGACCCCCGGTTGCTGGTCGCCGACACGCACTACTACCGCATGATCGTCTACAGTCCCGACGGGGAACTGCGGACGGAGCAACAGGTCGGCGGGGAAAGCGGATTCGAGCCCGGTCAGTTCGCGTTCGTCACCGACGCGGTCAACGACCGTCAAGGCAATCTTTACATCGGCGAATACGGCGCGTCCGATCGGATCCAAAAGTTCACCGCCGACGGCGAGTTTGTCGCCCAGTGGGGTGGGACCGGTTCCGAGCCCGGGCAATTCTTACGCCCACAAAGTCTCGTCGTCGACGACCAAACGCTCTGGATCGCCGACGCCTGCAACCACCGCATCGCCCGTTACGATTTACAACACGATACACCGAAGCTAGTCAGCCTATGGGGCACTGAAGGCGATCGACCCGGCCAGCTTCACTACCCCTACGACCTCGCCATCGATCAAGACGGCACGGTGATCGTGTGCGAATACGGAAACCAACGTTTACAACGCTTTACACCTGAGGGGGAACTCCTTTCGACCTGGGGCGGCCCCGGCCACGCCCCCGGCCAACTCTACCAACCCTGGGGCGTCGTGATCGACTCAAAACGACGCGTCCACGTCCTCGACAGCAACAACCACCGCGTGCAACGGGTTCGTGCGGCGATGATTTAGTGGGCAATCCTGATGGTTCCTATTAGTGCAAGGCATCTGCCGAAATGTGGACGAATGTGGTACGATCGCAAATCAAACACTCACTTTTTAGCCCATGCCGCACACGGGTGCCGAAGCATATTTTAAGCGAAAGTAAGTGAGTAAGAGACGGAGTGGGTTTAAAGAAAGAATGAATGGACCGATCAGGAGGAATTAAAGAGATGAAAGCTGTTGAACTGTTCGCGGGTGCCGGGGGGCTTGCTCTTGGTGCCCATGACGCGGGTTTCGAACACGATTGTGTACTTGAATGGAATCGCAATGCATGTGAAACAATTCGAGAGAACAACCAACGCAAGATCATCGATTGGCCACTACATGAGTGTGATGTTCGCAATTTCGACTTCAAACCATTTGCCGGAATCGATCTGTTAACTGGAGGGCCGCCGTGCCAGCCATTTTCGATTGGAGGTAAACACAAAGGCAACCAAGATCATCGTAATATGTTCCCCGAAGTGATCCGAGCGATTCGGGAAACGCAGCCGCGAGCGGTGATGATCGAGAATGTGAAAGGATTGCTGCGATCAGCATTCTCAAAGTTTTTTGCCTATGTTCTTCATCAAATTGAATTCCCGGAGATTGTTCAGAAAGATGATGAAGATTGGATCTCGCATCTTTCGAGGCTTGAACAACACAAGACAAGCAAAAAATCGTCGGGACTAGAATACAAAGTCGTTTTCCGCAAACTCAACGCGGCAGACTATGGCGCACCACAGCGACGAGAACGCGTTTTCATCGTCGCATTTCGATCCGACATCGAGGCGAATTGGTCTTTTCCTGAGCCGACACACTCCCATGAAGCCTTGGTATTTGATCAGTGGGTAACTGGTGATTACTGGCATCGTCACATGGTCCCCAGGAAAAACCGACCGGTACCCACATTCACTCAGGTCAGAATCGCCAAGAACCTTGAAACGATGCTAATTCCGATCGAGGAGTCACCATGGCTTACCGTTCGTGATGGGATATCAGGCCTACCTAAGCCGCGTGTTGATCGCGAAACGTTCGCGAACCATAAGACACAACCGGGGGCAAGAAGCTACAAAGGACATACCGGAAGTCCGATCGATGAAGCTGGGAAGACTCTCAAAGCTGGAGACCACGGAGTCCCAGGTGGCGAGAACATGATCCTATTCAACGATGGAAGCGTTCGCTATCTGACAATTCGTGAAAGTGCACGGTTGCAGACGTTTCCCGACGAATACTACTTCGAAGGATCGTGGACCGAGTCCATGCGGCAGCTTGGTAATGCAGTTCCTGTCCGGCTTGCCAACGCGGTTGCGAAGTCGGTTCATGCTTGTTTGAAAAGGGCGTGCGATTGAGCAAAATTGTCCCATACAATCCGCTTGACAAGAGAAATCTTGGCACCAGTGTTGCCGATGCGATTCTTCAGAGTGAACCGATACCGCTTCCTCCCAATGATCCATTCATTGGTGCCGGTCTATATGCTATTTACTACATCGGTCGTTCATTCAAACCGTATGAGCCGATCGCCGAACGAAACCGCGACGGACGATTTTGTTGGCCGATTTACGTCGGCAAAGCAGTTCCAGCCGGTGCAAGAAAAGGGGATTATGGAACCGACACAAGTCCTGGACGTGTGTTGTTCAATCGTTTGCGGGAACATTCAAAATCAATCGAGGCAGCAAGTAATTTGAACTTGGAAGATTTTTGCTGTCGCTTTCTTGTTGTTGATGATATTTGGATTCCGCTAGCCGAGTCCCTTCTGATCAGCCGCTTCGCTCCGATCTGGAATCGAACAATCGACGGGTTTGGAAATCATGACCCCGGCAAGGGGCGTCGTGCCGGCCAACGTCCACCATGGGATGTTTTGCATCCAGGTCGCACGTGGGCCAATCGACTTGCCGACAATTCACGAAGTGAGAATGATTTGACCAAGCTCGTGGTTAATTCTATTGAAGCGTACCTAAAGTCTCGAGACGATGAACGAGAAAAAGCTTAGCATCATTGATCCGGCGATTCTTGATTCATTAGCTTTGATCAGATTGTCTACCGTGAATACTTGCGGCGATACTTCTCGAACAGGGTGCGATGGCGATTGCCCAAGTCCACCGTGCGGCCTTCGATGAACGCCTGTTGGACGTTGCTGGGTGATTCCAACACGTCGCCGTCGACGATGATCAGCGTGGCGTCCTTGCCCGTTTCGAGACTGCCTAGCCGATCGTCGACTCCTAGAATTTCCGCAGGTGATAGCGTAATCGCTTTCACGGCCGCTTCGCGATCGAGCCCGTACGCGACGGCGCAGCCGGCGTGATAGGGAAGATTGCGGGCGTTGGAGGCACCGCCGGGATAGCCCGGTTGTTCCCCGGCGATCGCGAACTTGACGCCGGCCGATTCAAGTCGCGCGGGCAATGTGTAGGGGGCATCGTAATCATCGTCGCGTTGTCGCGGTAAACGATAAGTGCCCGCGATGATCACGGGGATCCGGTATCGTTTGAGCAACTCGGCACAGTCGCCCGCGTCATGCCCTCCATAGATCACCAAACGCAATCCTCTCGCTTGAGTGTACGCGACCGCCGAACGGATCGCGGCCAACGCATCGGCGTGAGCGATGATAGGCAACTCGCGCGAAAGCACCGGTAAGAGACTCTCCAGTCGCACGTCCGTGGCGATGGCTCTCGACTCCGTGTTTGCGGCTTCTTCTTGTGCGATGCCGTATCGCTCGGCTCGGTCGAGCCAATCGTCGAGTTGTTGCAGTCTCTCTTCTCGCTTCTTGACGGTATCGGCGTCGTCTGAACCACGCGGGGTGAGCGTTTCCCAGTCGACACACATCCCCGCCGGGGCGCGAACGGCCATGTCTTGAATCGTCCATCCGTCGAGCGCGATGAGCGCCGATTGACCCCGCAAGAAAGAACCACCGGGAGCGACATGGGCTAACAACACACCACCGGCCCGTGCCACCGGAATCAGTTCGCTATCCGGATTCACGGCGATCCACGAGCGGACGTTGGGATTCTCATTCCCCCACTCGGTGCTGTCGACGGTGACGTCGACGGCGCTGATTTCTCTCAAGCCTAAATCGGTCATCGATTCGATCAGTCCGGGATAGACATGTTGTCCGGTCGCGTCGATCGAGATCGCCTTTTCAGGGGCGTCAACTCGGCGACCAACGGCCTGGATCTTTCCATCGACGAGCAAGATCGAGCCCTTCTCGACGATCTCACCGTTGCCGATGTGTAGCGTCCCGCCGTGGATCAAAATCGGTTTGCGCTGCGGTGCGCCGGGAACTTGGTCGTGTGCCGACAAGGCGTTGCTGATGAGTGCAACAGACGTCCAAACGAACGAAAATCTGACTGCGATTCGAAGTAGTGGATTCATGTTCGTTTATTGTCCTTTGGCGGTACAGAATTCGTCAAATCGCAGCCAACGGTCCGCTTCGTCTTGCTGCTCTTTCGCATTCTTCCCATCGGATTTGCCGGACAGCTCGGGCGGAAGCTCGGAGGTGCGAATCAATTGAATCAATCGGGCGCGGGTTACTTGGTCGCGTTGCCGCATCTGGCGGTCGGTTTCGAGGTCAAAGTAGCGTCGCCCGTCGATCCAGGTTTGCTCGCAACGAGATGTTGTCGACAGCGGCGGGCCGCTCCAAACGACCACGTCCGCATCCTTGCCGACTTCGATCGAACCGACCCGGTCGTCGATGCGGAGCTGTTTGGCTGGATTGAGCGTGACGAACTTCAACGCTTCGACCGGATCGACGCCGCCGTACTTGACCGCTTTGGCCGCTTCGGTGTTGAGGTGCCGACCGAGTTCGGGATCGTCGCTGTTGTATGAGACGACGATGCCGGCGTTGTGCATCAAGACTCCGTTGTAGGGGATCGCATCGAAGACCTCGAACTTATACGCCCACCAATCGGCGAACGAGGAAGCCATCGCCCCGTGTCGGGCCATCCGATCGGCGACCTTGTATCCTTCCAAAATATGTTGCAACGATCCGATGCGGATGCCAAATTCGTCGAGCACGTCAAGCGTCGCGATGATCTCGTCTTGCCGATAGCTATGACAGTGAATCCAACGCTCGTGATTTTGAATCTCGGCGATCGCTTCGAGTTGCAAGTCACGTCGCGGCGGTAGCATCGAGCGATCCCCCTCGGCGTAACGTCGGTGCGCGGCGAGGTATTCCCGGGCGGCGAGGAATTGGTCGCGGAGGAGTTGTTCGACGCCCATCCGCGTGTTGGGATATCGCGATGAACTGCGTTTGACGTTCTCGCCCAAGGCGAACTTGATGCCCGCCGGTGCATCGTGAAAACGCAACTCCGACATGCGGCCGCCCCAACGCAACTTGATGACTTGGTTTTGACCGCCGATCGGATTGGCCGAACCGTGCAGCATGTTCGCGGTCGTGACGCCGCCGGCGAGTTGGCGGTAAATGGTGATGTCGGTATTGTCCAAGAAATCAACAATGCGAACTTCCGCCGTGACCGCTTGCCCCGATTCGTTGATCCCGCCATCGGTGGCCATGTGCGAATGACAATCGATCATGCCGGGCGTCAGATGTTTGCCCTTCACATCGACGATCTGACATCCCGGTGGTGGCTTCAATCCGGTTCCGATGTCGGCAATCTTTCCCGATCGAACCAACACGTCGAGTTGACTCGGTTGCCCTTGATCGCACGTCCAAACCGTCGCCCCGCGGAACAAGACCGTCTCGGGTTGCTCAGGACGATCGACGAAACCAAATCCGCCGAGCGGATGGTTGATGACGATCGCGTCGGTTTGTTGGGGCTCGATTTCTCGATTCGGCTTGTTGGCGTCGTCGGATTCGTCCGACTTGGTTTCTTTCTCCGGTTCATCCGTGGTTTCGGAGGGAGTCGATGTTTTGCGACGCGTCAACTTCACCGGGACGGTTTTACCATCGGGCGATACCAGTTTGCCGCTGACTTGAACATCGGAGGAGGTTGCTTCGGCGGTCGCAACGGATGTTAGCTCGAGCGAACCGATGCCTTCAGCGAACTCTCGTTTGACGAGCTTTGTATCGGCAGCCTGTGTATCGGCAAGTGGTGTATCGGCAAGCTTGGTGAGATCCGCCAGCGAGACCAAGCCGGTGAGTTGATCGCGATGACGAACGACGTTGCGCAACGCGATCGGTTTGGGTTTCGGTTCGTCTTGCTTGCTTGTTTTCTTCTTGCCTTTGGGCTTCGGCTCCGGCCGCGTCAATTCCATGCTGACGGTTTGCTTGGCATCGCGGATGTTCAGTTCGAACGTTGTCTTCTGTCCGTCGAGGGTCACGTCCATGTCCCATTGACCCACGAGTGGATCCGGTTCCGCGTTTAAATCAGGTGAATGCTCGTAGCGACTTCCCGCGACCCAGGTTTCGAGGATCTTGGTGTCCTTGGCAAACAGGTCACCGTCGGTGATCAGTAGATTGGCGAGGTGTCCGGGACGGAGACTACCGAGTTGTTCGTCGACCCCCAACCATCGTGCCGGTCGTGTCGTCAAGGCGGCCAGCGCGACGTCGGCGGGCAGGCCTTCGGCGACTGCGCGGCGAACGTTCTTCAAGAACGAGCCGACTTGGTCGAGCCCTTCGCTGGTGAAACAAAACTCGATCCCCGCGTCGTTCACGATTCGTGGGTTCTGAGGTGCGAAGTGCCAATGCATCATCGTCCGCAAATCAACCTCGCGGGCACTCGCGTCGTTGTTGACGCTCGGTGGTTTCGGGAAATCGATCGGCAACAGGACGGGACGGTTGCGAGAGGCGAGTTCCTCGATCGCTTGGTACTCGTATCCTGACCCACGCAAGATCACGTCGAACGAAAACTCGTCGGCCAAATCACATCCGCGAATCCCCATTCGTTCATTGGGAGCATCGATGACCCATGTTTGTTGTTCGAGGGATTCGGCCAAGGTTTCCAAGTCCAAATTCGTTTCGGGCCGCGTTAATCGAGGGTTGGCTTGATAGGCCCGCCAAGCATCGCGATACCAAATCGCGTCGTAAAACGATTGACGCAACAGCGCGACCGCACCCATCGGCGAGTTCGGATAGCTTTCACCCGACGTGCGATTGCGTGGAACGGTCAGCTGAAGATGTTGCCAAGGCGTATCAGCGAACCGCGTCGAGCCGTCCGTGGAATCACGACACAACATCACGACACTTTGCCCTTGGATGATTCGATCACTAGGGGCGAGCACTTGCAGCGTGATGCCTTGTTTGCGGTAGTCTCCCGCCGCCTTTTGCGCTTCAGCGATCGCAGCTCCCGCATGCCGACGTGGTGTCACGTTGGCGTTCCAATAACTGCCTTCTTGTTCGGGCCAATCCACGGACAGTTCACGAAAACCATCGATCAGGCCCGGGTAGATGGTCTTCGCGGTGCAGTCGATGACCTCGGCCCCCGGCGGGATTTCGATCTCGGGGCCGACGGCGATGATCTGTTCGTTTTCGATGACGATCGAGGCCGCCGTTAGTGTCTCACCCGGTTGGGTGACGACCGTGGCGTTCTGCAACACCACCGTTCGAACGGGATTACTCCGCAGCCCTACCACCGGAACCGTTGATTGGGCGACCGCCGCATTGAAAAGAACGAGCCACAACAAGCTCAATGGAAAAACACAGCGAAGCATGACGAGCGGTCGGGGGCGAGGAGGATTCGGCCAAAGGCCCCACGATAATCGAAAGCGACGTTGAGGGAATGCGGTATCGGGGTATTTGGCACGATCCTCGTTCCCAGGCCGGAGCCCTCTTTAGCCTACACATCTTCTTGACCCCCACGAGCTCGTCTCGTGGGTGAACAAGGTTTGCAAGCTAGACACCGACGCCCTCCCAACCTTCCGAGTTGAACTTGTGCTCGCCGCTTCAAGCGGCGAGCACAAGTTCAACTCGGAAGGTTGGGAAAACTTCGGCTTGTGTCTAGCTTGCCAACCTCGGCTTCCTGCCAGACGAGCTGGCAGGGGAGCAATACATGAGGACTTGTGGGGTATAAAGAGGGCTCGCGCCTGGGAATGCACTGCCCGCAGGCTCCCGCCTGCCCGGATCACTCACGGGAGGCGGGAGCCTCCGAGCAGGGTGTTCCCAGGCCGGAGCCTGGGAACAAGATGACATGAAGTCTTAAAACTTCCTCGTCACCGAGATTCGTTTTCGCGGCAGGTCGATTTCGAGCACCTTGACTTTCACCACGTCGCCGACTGAGACAATTTCACTGGGGTCGCTGACGAACGTGTCGGCCAACTGGGAGATATGAATCAATCCGTCTTGATGGACGCCCAAATCGATGAATGCGCCGAAATGGGTGACGTTGGTGATCACACCTTCGAGGATCATGTTGGGTTTCAAGTCTTCCATGCTGTTGACGCGATCATCGAACTTGGCGACTTTGAATTCGCTGCGTGGATCGCGGCCGGGTTTGCCTAACTCGGCGATGATGTCGCGGATCGTCGGGATCCCGAATTGATCGTCGACGAACTTTTCCGGTTTCAACTTCGAACTCAGCGTCGGGTTGCCGACTAACGTCGCGACATTGGCTCCGAGTTCCTTGGCCATGCGACCGACGACGGGATAACTTTCGGGATGAACGGCGGAGTTATCCAGCGGTTCCTTGCCATCGCGAATGCGTAGAAAGCCGGCCGCCTGTTCGAACGCCTTCTTGCCGAGTTTGGGCACCTTGGTGAGTTCCTTGCGACTGCCGAAGCGTCCGTGTTCGTCGCGGTAGGTCACGATGCTCTCGGCCAATTTCGGGCCGATCCCGGCGACCCGCGCGAGTAACGGAACGCTCGCCATGTTCAAGTCCACACCGACACGATTGACGCATGATTCGACCGTGCGGTCCAAACATTTGCGTAGGCTGGTTTGGTTCACATCATGTTGGTACTGCCCGACGCCGATCGACTTCGGATCGGTCTTGACCAGTTCGGCGAGCGGGTCTTGCAACCGCCGCGCGATGCTGATCGCGCCGCGAACGGTAATGTCCAAATCCGGAAACTCCTTTCCCGCAAGTTCGCTCGCCGAATAAATCGACGCTCCCGATTCGCTGACCATGACCTTCGTCACGCCGAGTTGATGTTCACGGATCAGATCACCGACGAACGCGTCAGTTTCTCGCGACGCGGTTCCATTGCCGATGGCGATCAGCTCGACGCGGTGTTTTTCAATCAGGGCTAACAATGTTTTGGCCGCACCCGCCGTGTCGCTTTTGGGTGGCGTCGGATAGATCGTCGCATTGGTCAGAAACTTGCCGGTCCCGTCGACGACGGCGACTTTGCATCCGGTTCGGAAACCGGGGTCGATGCCGATCGTCACGCGAGGTCCGGCTGGCGCCGCCATCAAGAGTTCGTGCAGGTTTTTGCCGAACACGTCGATGGCTTCTTCATCGGCTTTCTCTTTCAAGATTTGCAAGACGGTCGATTGGGTCGCCGGTTGCAACAAACGTTCAAAGCAATCTTCGGCCGCTTGGCTGAGTTCGCGATGGAACTCGAACGACGGGTTTCGAATGAACGTCGACTTGATGTGCGAGACCGCGCGGTCGTCTTCCATCTGCAGACCGATCTTCAAGACGCCTTCGGCTTCGCCTCGCATCATCGCCAACAAGCGGTGACCGGGGATGCGTCCGGCGGACTCTTGGCGATCAAGGTATTGTTCAAACTTCTCCGCTTCGTCTTTCTTGCCACGTTTGACTTGCGAGGTGACCTGACCGAACTTCATGCCCTTCTCGACCATCCATTCTCGTACCTCAACGTCCTCACTCCATTGCTCGGCGATGATGTCCATCGCGCCTTGCAAAGCGGTTTCCGCATCAGGCACTTCTTTCGCGTCGTCGATGAACGCTTTCAGCGTTTCGGATTTGGATTTGCCGAGTTTGGATTGTTGCAATAACAAATCAGCCAATGGTTGCAAACCACGTTCGCGGGCGATCGTCGCGCGGGTGCGTCGTTTGGGTTTGTAGGGCAAGTAGATCGCTTCGAGCGTTCGCATGTCGGGGCACGCGTCGATCTGTTTACGCAATTCCAACGTCAACAAACCTTGAGAGTCGATCGACTTCAGCACGGTGGTTTTGCGGGCGGCGAGTGCGTTGGCTTTCTCGAGAGCGTCTTCGATCGCTCGCAAAACGACTTCGTCGAGTCCTCCGGTGGCTTCCTTGCGATAGCGTGCGATGAACGGGATCGTGTTTCCCGCTTCGAGCAATTCGATGACGGCGGTGACTTGATGGACCGGGACGTTCAATTCGCGGGAAATTTCCAAGTGGATACTTTGGGCCATTAAGATTTTTTTTGTTGGGCTTGTTGAAAATGGTGTCGCACGGCTCGACCGCTGACGACGGTTTTTTCCAATAACTCGTTGGCGAGCACTTCGATCGCCGCGACGTGCGTGGGGTCGCTGAGAATGTGTTCGGTTTTCGCGAGTAGTCTTCTTTGCAAAGTTTCGTGTTGGCGCGGTGATGCGGCACGCGTGCACAATAGATTGGCCACATCACGAAGGTCTTGGGAAGCCCCACCCTGGTTGTACCGGCCGGTAAATTTGGATTCACTGACCATTCCGGCGAGTAAGATCAAGACGTCGTCTTCGAGCGGATCCTTGGACGCCCGGCTGCGGCCTTTCTTGAGTTCACACGTGCCCAAACGGGCCGGTCCGAATTGCCGCTTGCCGGCTTGGATGGTGACCTTTTGGATCGTCCGGCCGAGCGAGATCGCCATGACGGCATGCCCGGCTTCATGGTAAGCCGTCGCGGTCCGCTCGAGAACGGCGAGCTGCATCGCCGCCGCATCGGCGGAGGTCGACGAATCGTTTGGCGACGGCGATGATGGCTGAGAGGATGACAAGGACTTCATCGGCGGGCGAAGTGAACGGGCGTGTGACTTTGATCGTGAGCGATGAAAGGTAGAAGTGCAACTACGGGAGTCTGGATGTTCTCAACGGGACAAATCGAAACGGTGCTGGCAAACTGGCCGGTCGTCAAGGCGACCCGTCCGACGATCGAAGCGGTCCCTCAAGGACTCAGCGGCGCGTTCGTCGCTCGTGTGAAACTGCCACCTGATTCATACTGCCTCCTGGATTCATCGCCGTTTCTCGGCCAAAAATCGCCAACAACTCGGTTGTGGGCGCTGAAGGCTTGGCCTACAAAAACTCCTTCCGCCCGTGTGATCCCGATCCATGATTGGATTCGAAAGGCGTCGCAGCAATGTTCATTGCTCGCCCCGCCTGAACCGACCTTTGGGGGTCCAACGACCGTCAAGGCGTTTGACCGCGTCTGGGAATTGTTGCCTTGGGTTGTCGGTCGTCCTCTGCCGATCGACGCCGATTTGACGGACCTGACACTCGCGGGCGAGACGCTCGCCCGCGTCCACGTCGCCTTGGGCATGGATGAAACGGAACCGAACGACAACGAGTCGGGTGGTTGCGACGCATCACCGTTGTCAGGATCCATTGAGTGCGTATCGCGGCGGCGCCATCGACTCGCCCAATTGGATCGACGACTGCCTCGATTGTTGTTTGATTATCCCTCGTTCGATTCCATATTCTCGCTGCTCAAATCGCAGATCTCCCCGCATCGCGAAGCGTGTGGAGAAACATCAGACGGTTCGCTGCAGGGACTGACGCAGACCCTGGCGTCGGCGATCGAAGTCCTGCAACGATATTGGGCTCCGCAGTTTCATCGGATTCTGGAGTCTCTGGAGCGATTTGACCGGCAAAGTGGTTTTTTCCCGATCCAAACCGTGCTCCGGGACGTTCATCGCGAACACATACTTTTCGACCCGGACGCACAAAAAGCCGCCGGAATCATCGATTATGACGCCCTCGGCAAGGATTCTCCGGCCGCCGATTTGGCTCGGTACGCGGGCAGCTTTGATCGCCCGGTCGACGAGGTCTTGCAGGCGTTGGCGGCGGGATATCAGTCGATTCGGCCATTCTCTAACCATGAGATCGAACTGAGTCGGTGCCTGGTTCAGGCCAACGCAATCGGCGGCCTGGCAAACTGGGTGGTTTGGCTGGTTTTGGACAGGCGTTGCTTTACCTGTGAGCCGTCGGTGATTCAAGGCCGTATTTCTCATCTAATCGCTTCAAACTGCCGAATCTGGTAAAATTGACGACCGTTTTTCCTGAAGAATTTACTTGGACGAAGGTTTCCCAACCGTGCAACGATTCAATCCAACTTCTTCTTTCCGATCTCGTTTCGGTTCGCCGGTTCGACCGGCGGGCGTTTTCGCGTTCATTTTGATGTTCATGCCCGTCGCGATGTTGACGGCACAGGGACCGGCGGATTTGTTCCCCGATCTTTCATTGGGTAAGTACGGTCAACCGGCAACCGGTGTGGAAACACCTGACGAACCGGCAAAATGGTCGGCGACTTACAAGACGATCGATGCCGGAGCGGGCATGTTTGTGATTGAAGTCCGCGCGGAAATGAATGCACCTTGGCATGTGTATTCGTTGACGCAGCCCAAGGGTGGTCCGTCGCCGACGAAGCTGAACTTAGTTTCGCCTGATTCGATCGAGCTGCTCGGTCCGTGGCAAGCCGACCGCGAACCGACCAAGAGTATTTCGAAAGAGTTCGGTGGGATCACGATCGAAGAGTTCGGTGATGAAGTCGTTTTCTCAGCCCCGGCATGGTTGAAGACACCCGGTGACGCGATCGATGACATCGGCGAAATCAAAATCGCCATCGATGCGTTGGCTTGCGTGTCGGGAGGTTCGTGCATGCCGATCGAAGAGACGCTGGTCGCTCAGTACGGCGGAGCGCTCGAACCGAAAGAAGCGATGGCCGCGCGAGCAACGGTGAGCGAACGCGTCGAGAGCGAAACCCAGCCACAACCTGAAGATTCCCAACCCGAAACGGCTGAGCAAGATGACCGATTAATTGCTGAATTCGCCAACGACTTGCCGCTGTTTCGCGATGAAGATTATTCGGTCCAGTGGAAAGCATGGATAACCGACTCGACACTTTTACCCGGCCAACAAACTCAACTGAATTTTTCGGCAATCCCTGACGAGACCTATCATGTTTACCCCGCCGTGGTGGACGATTCGCCCAAGGCGACCAATTTTGCGATCAGCGATAAATCGGGATTGCGGATCGGTCCACCGACGACCGATGCGGAGATCTTGACCGAGGAACCGGTTCCCGGGTTGATCAACGTCTATCACACCGGCCCGGTCACTTGGTCGATGCCGATCGAAGTGCCCGCAGATGCGCAGCCCGGTGTCAAAACGATTCGCGGTTTGCTTGCCTATCAGGCCTGCACCGATCAAAGCTGCTTGATGCCGATGGGGGCTTCGTTCGAATCAACAATCGAGATATTACCAAGCGATACGCCGGAGTCGAAGGCCGGCTCGACACCGACTGCGGTGACACTCACATCGGCCAAGTTCCGGGACACGATGAAGTTGGCCAAGGGTGGAGCCTGGGTTGATAAAATCGCCCCACCCCAAGCGGCCACCGATCAACTCGCCGCCGGGGGACCACCAAATGATTCAAAGGAAGTTGACCCGATCAACGCCGAATCGATCGTCGCCGATGGTGGCGAGGTGATTGAAGAAGCCACTTCGTTCCCGCTCACGCTCGCGTTTGCGTTTTTGGGTGGTATCATCTTGAACTTCATGCCATGCGTCTTGCCGGTCGTGGGACTCAAAGTGATGAGTTTCGTCCAACAAGCTGGTGAGAACCGCAGCCGCGTGTTGATGCTCAATCTAGTGTATGCATTAGGCATCCTATCCGTATTTGCGTTGTTAGCAGGGCTTGCCGTTGGCTTGTCATTTTCGTGGGGCGAACAGTTCACGTATTTCGAGTTTCGGCTCGGTTTGACGCTATTAATGTTTGCGTTGGCGCTAAGTTATCTCGGTGTTTGGGAGATCCCCGCCCCGTCGTTCGCGTCTGGCAAAGCGTCTCAAAAACTTGGTGCGAAGGAAGGTTACGTCGGTGCGTTTTTCAAGGGTGTGTTCGCGACGTTGATGGCGACACCTTGCAGCGGCCCGCTGCTCGGTTATATCCTCGGCGCGACGATCACGCTATCTCCGGTGCAAACCGTGGTGATTATGATGACCGTCGGCGTCGGCATGGCACTGCCTTACCTCATCATTGGGGCTCGACCGAGTCTAGTCAGTTGGTTGCCCAAACCGGGACCGTGGATGGAAACGCTCAAAGAGTTTTTAGCGTTCCTGTTCCTCGGTACCGTTGCGTTTTTCTTCTACGGTTTTACCGACGAAACCAAAGTCGCCGTGTTCGTGACTTTGATCGGGGTTTGGTTCGGTTGTTGGGTGATCGGCAAAGTTCCCGCGTGGCAAACGATTCAGCGTCGCTTGGCGGCTTGGGCCGTTGGCTTATCGGCCGCGACTGCGATCGGGATGTGGTCCTTCACGGCACTCGTGCCCGGCGAAGAGATCATCCGCTGGCAACCGTACAGCGAAGCGAAATTGGACGCGTTGCTCGCCGATGGCAAGACCGTCGTGTTGGACTTCACCGCCGATTGGTGTGTGAACTGCAAAGTGAACGAGAAGTTCGCCCTCAACACCGAGCCGACCGCTGAGTTGCTCGAGCAGTTCGACGCGATACCGATGGTCGCCGATTGGTCGGACCGAGATAACCCCGAGATTAAAGAGAAACTCAGCGAATTGCAGAGCCGATCGATTCCGGTGCTGGCGATTTATCCGGGATCACAACCCGACAAGCCGATCATCTTGCGTGACCTCGTCTCGCAGCAAATGGTTCTTGATGCGATCAAGGAAGCCGGCCCGAGTCAATCACCGGGCCAACCCCGCGTGGCATCGTTTGGGAAATGAGTTCCGCTAACTGGACGGTTTGAGTTCATCGAGTGTTGTTCACTCAGGATGACTTAGCAATTCCGCCAGTTGTCGGCCCGCTTCTCTTGCGGACTGATCGTCCTCCGCCGTGATGATTTTGTCGTCCACGACCACGTCGTCGGCTCGCGACTGAGGATTGCCGATCGAACCGGCAGGGACCAAACGGCCACGATTCTGCTCGACGTGCCAACGAATCGACGGACTTCCGGGTCTACCGTTGTAGACGCCCGGCGGAGCAGAACGCGTCGGTGCGGTGCATTGCTTTCCTGCCAAGAGGCTCTTTCCGTTGACACGCGACCACGCCAACACGGATACCCCGTTGCAGATACCGCATACATACTTGTCGCTTTTGACAAACGAATTGATCAAGTGATTCGCAGCTTGCTTCTTGCCAACGTCTCCGTTGTATTCGGGATGATTGTATCGACCTTCAAAAGCGTATTGATACATCGAGACTCCCCACCCTCCCGGAAAAACGATCGCGTCGTATCGCTCCGGGTCGACGTCCGTTAGCGCGACGTCGGGTCGAACTTCGCCTCCATCACTGCCTTGCCCCGAATTCTCGTGAGGATAGCAGGACGCTCGATTCCAAGCCGCGACGTCGACCTTGAATCCGGCCCGCTCAAGCTCCTCTCGCGGTTCGGCATACTCTCGATAGAAAAAATGTCTGTCCGCGATCACAAACAGGACTCGCCCACGCTGCGCAGTCGATCGGCGAGCAGCTTGAGATGCATTTGGCATTGCGACCGATCGTGACTCCTGACCAGCCTTGGGGGTTGCGGATGCGGATCGGTCCATCGCGACTGGCGAAGCAGAAGGCATCGCACCCGACGCTTCACGAAGTTCTATTCGATGAAACGTCACCGCAGATTGATAGGCACCTACTCCGAGTTGAAACTGCGATGGTAGCTGCCAAAGCGGCAAGAGAGACAGATCCGAGCCGTCGCCTTGGTAGGTGACGACGTTGACGCCATCAATGAATGCCGCCACCCCTTGGCGGCGTACGCGAAGCTCGAGTTCGTATCGTCGACCGTTTTGCAGATGCTGATTCTCCACTCGTGTCGGATTGCTTCGACAGTCCTGCCCGGCAATGGCCTGAAAACCCGCTAGGTGCTGCGCCCAAGCATCGACTTCGAATGACGCCCGGCCGCTACCGCAAGTTAAAAAGACGGCAACCGAATGCTGACCGCTCTCTCGAGTGAACGACACACGAAGATCGTACTCGCGGGGAACATCACCCGGTATCGCCAAACGCGAGCTTGCCTCGGCGGCGGTTCGAAGCGTGTCGTCCGTTTTGGACCAAGCCCCCGCGATCGCATGGTCAGACGGGGAAACAGCGGAAACCAAGTTACGCCACTGCGAGCTTGATTGCGCAGAACCCAAGGCTGGGTCAAACAGCAAGAACAGAAAAAGCAAAGGCCAGTTTCGTTGCATGTCATTCCTCTTTGTTTCGTTAAGAGAACCCGACGCGTCACACGACGTATTGATTCAATCGTAACCCGATGCGTCAGCGAGGGATACTTCGCCTTTATCCGCCTACAAGGAATCCCTCGCTGACGCGTCGGGTTACGATTAAACCTATAGCCCGCAAGTGTCTTGTTCCAACGTTGAGTTCGGGTTGACATATCGTGGCACGGGGGTCTCCGCCGTGTTTCACGGTGGGGACCACCGTGCCACGTTTTAAGCCAACCCTCATTTTAAATAATGACGAAGCACTAGCGACTGAAAGTCCCCATTACGGAAGTAGCAATTCGATCAAGAAGTCCGTGGTGCTTGAGTGCGCGACGTCGGGGGCACCGGGGTAAGCCAGTTCGCAAGTCACACCCGCTTCGCGGCAATGTTCTTGCAATTTGACGCCAAAATTGGAGGTGTGCGTCGGGTCTTTTTGGTCTTTGCCGATCGCGGGCGGGCTTGAGTACGAAAGGTAGACCGGAGGATCATCGGAAGTCACCAGCGCGTAAGGTGAATACTCGGCGATCCATTCGCTGATCGAATCTCGCTTGGCGATGAACTGATTGAATCCGCCGGTGATGCCGAACGCGTGCCCGCCATATCGACTGTTCGGAGTCCATTGTTTCATCTGCATCGGATCAAGTGTTGTTTGAGCACCGATCACGGCGGCGCATTGAACTCGTGTGGATTCGCGGGCGACCGGGTCATCGCTTTGAGGGTCGGCCATGTCGTCGTGAAACGCGAGCCATAAGCTCGAACAGGCGCCGGCCGATCCGCCTGACGCGCTGATGCGTTGCTTGTCAATGTTCCACGCCGTCGCTTGGCTGCGGATGAACTGCAATGCCCGGGCGGCGTCGTGCAGCGGTGCCTTGACGGGCGGTTGAACGCCTTCGGCATTGGCGTGACTGATCAAACGATAATTGATCGCCGCGACCGAGATGCCCTGCGACAACAAGCGAGGGATGTCCACGAATTTGCCGGCACGCTCTTTGGTTCCACTTTGCCAACCGCCGCCGTGGATGACTAGCGCCAGCGGCGTCGGTCGATCCGATTCCGCTTTCCAAAAGTCAATCACGTGTCGCTCGTGGTCACCGTAGCGAACTTCGCTCATCGTCGGTTTCGGTACCGAGGCGGCGTAAGCGGGCGTTTCGATCGGTTTGGCTTTCCGAGTGTCCGCATTGACGACCGTCGCAGTGATGATCGTCAACGGAGCAAAGCTCAGCAGAAGGGCTGTCAGTGAAGCGAAGAAAGCAAAGGAGCGGGGAATCTTGGTCAGACGCTGCGTTTGCATAGCGATCCTCAGATTTGTTTTTGGGGGAAAATGAATGGGATCAATCGACACAGAAAATAGTGTACTCTCCGTTGAATCTCTAAATGATTAAGTCGGCCGCCAATCCGTTACGATTCGGTTAGGTGGCGTCTGGAACTGCCAACACCTATCTCTGGTTTGTTTCCAGCTAAGGAAGCGTTCGGATACAGTTTCCAGATTTCACCCTCCTCAAGGAGACTGCTGATAGAATTAGCCGTTTGGGCGTTAGCCCCGGTTTCGGCACCTCAGAACCGGGGCTAACGCTGGCCTGCTAAAAGTTTGGGGTTGCGGCGGCAATGCGATTGCGCAAGTTTAGTTCCTCGGAGCTAATACCGAGATCTTCTTTTCTGGCGGTGTGAACTCCTGGCTTGAGTTGTTCCCACTTCCATGC
>NZ_SJPM01000004.1:0-244780 GCF_007859915.1 Neorhodopirellula pilleata | reverse complement strand
CGAGCGAATTACCAAGTGGTATGCCGCGCGAAACGAGCGTCAAACGGGAATCGATTGGCAGTTCACGACCGCAGACGCTCGGATCAAATTAAGACGCCTCTACCCGAAAATTGAGCTGCGATAGACTACTAGTGGTCTGTCACAGCTAAAAGTTAGGGTAGTGGATCTTGTTAAAGATCCTGTAGCGGTCGGATCTTTAACAAGATCCACTACAGCGAACCCTAATGTTCAGCTTTGACAGACCACTAGTACTTTGTTCCCACCCCGAGATAATTCCTCATGCAACCGGCGATAACCTCTTCTCACGCCCTTCTCTCTGGACCAACCGGGGATAATTTCCTAGTTCTGACACGAAGTGCTCCATCGTGCTCGTGCTCGTGCTCAGTGAAACGGTGCTCATGCTCGTAATCGAAAAGCAGCTTTGATGAACGATCCAATCTTTGACCATGATCGACTGCTCGCGGGTCAGCCTTTCAATGCGCTGCGATCCAAGATGTGCTCGTTGTGTCCGGTGGATTGGATATCAAGACAAGCCGTGACATGAAGCTGACGCTCAAACGAATCGTCTCGATGTTGACTCGGATGGCGATCAAGTTTGACGGGGTCGGGGAGCCATCGGTAGACGACGCGGCGGTGACCGATTACGAGCTCGAGCACCGCGATGCTGAGCACGAGTACGAACGAAAGCCAGAACCAAGACGTGCACCTGAGGACTGCTTGCGCGGTTTTACCAATGGAAACTCATTCGTCCGTCCCCGGTGACGGCCGGCGTTCCCCGATAGAGACTGTAGTCATCACAACGATGAAGTACCCCTTCTCGCCAAAATCGACAGCGAAGATCTTGACGATGGCAGGTTGACAATACCTTTCACACGTTCGGCCGTTGCCCCAGTAGGGTCAACACTTCTTCTTGGCACCGTGGACATTCGCGAAGCAACGCGAGAAGAGGCAGAGACGTACTCGGCACTGCGTTTTTGGGGATATACTTACATTGTGGAACTTGCCAACGATAAACTGATTGGCATGCCCAATTACACGTGACGATTCGAGCCAAGCGTGGGGCGTGGAACCATCCCGTGCACCGGATTGGCCGCAGGCCCGGGACCAGAAAATGTCATGGATCGGGGCCTCCACCTCGCAGTTCACACAAGCAGACGGAAGTGGCCAAGACTTCCGCGCAGGCCGCCCAGGCCGAAACTCTTGGCGGGCTCCGCTACGCCAAGCCGGTTAGCGTGCCGGTGCCGCTGGAGAACTGGTCGACTTCCAGGCCCAGGTGCTGTAGGAAATTGACCATCAGATTGCACAGCGGCGGCGGACTACCGGGGTCGAAAGCCAAGTGCTGGCCGTGTTGGTAATGACCGCCGGCAACGATGATCGGCAGATTGCTGTTGTTATGCGCCGAGGCATTGCCGAGATTCGAACCCAGCAGAATGGCCGTCTGGTCCAGCAACGAATGTTCGCCTTCTCGCACGTCATTGAGCTTTTTAAGTAACTCACCGAATATTCGCATCTCTTCTTTCTCGATGATCGAAAGCATCTCGATCTTTCCCGGATCGCGACCATGATGACTCAGGTTGTGCCAGCCATCGTCGACGCCCTTGAGATCCACCAACTCCGCGCCGCCCGGTCCTTGCAAAGTGATCAGCCGAGTGGAATCGGTTTGGATCGCCAAGAAGATCATGTCGTACATCAGCGACAAGCGTCCGGAAAGATCTGCTCGATCATTGATGTCTTCGGGTGGCTTGCGGTCAACTTGCGGCTTGGGACGCTGCGACCACTCGGCGGCCTGAACCAATCGCTGCTCCAGTTCGCGGACGCTGGTAAAGTATTGATCCAGCGTTTGATTATCCGCTCGGCCGGAGGCGCGGCCGACCTGCCGCGTTTGCTCGCGAACCAGATCCATGATGCTCTGGCCGTCTTGGATGCGGCGAAGTTGCATGAGCTTTTCGTCTTCGGTGCCTTCGAGAAATAGTTTGGCAAACAGTCGCGAAGGCCGCGACTCAGCCGGAATCTGAACGCCGGAACGAGTATAGGAAAGGCTCGAACCATTGGCCGAGAGCGTCAGTGAACCGAATCGCGTTTTGTAACCGATTCGCTCGGCCGCAAACTGATCGACCGAGACGGTATTCTGAAAACTCGGCTGACCCGGATGCGCAGCGCCGGTGAGAAAACTTTTCTCTGCACTGTGACCGCCATCGACGTCCGGATGCATCAGACCCGAGATGACGCTGAACTTTTCACGCAGCGGCTGCAGCGGTTCCAAGTAAGGCGTGGCTTTGTAGTCGCGTCCAGCCTGCTCGGGAAACAAGTGCGGTGTGTGAATGCCCAGCGGAGCACAGATCGCCACCATTCGGCGAATGTCCGTTGGTGAATCGTCCGATGCCACGCCATCTGCGGTCGCTCGACGCGCTGCGGCGGTCATGCATTCCAGCATCGGCAGTCCCATTGCCACGCCAGCGGCTCTCAACGTCGTGCGTCGCTTCAATTTCATCGTCAGTCTCGTTGGGGGTGATGGATTTGCGTTTGGTAACCCGACGCGTAAGTTTTGAAGTTGCACTTTTGCCTGTGGCATTGGTTTTTCGTAACCCGCTGCGTAAGCGAGGGATGAGTCAATATCAATTATCCCTCGCTCACGCTTCGGGTTACGATTCAATCAAAAGCCCGTGACGCTTCGGGTTACAACTAAATCAACACGCCGGTAAGCGAGGAATCTGCTGTATCGAAGCGTCTCGCTTACGCATCGGATTACCTACTCAAAAAAAGTTCGCTTTGTACCACGGCGTGGATCATGCTCCGTAGGCCCAAGTCGTTCTGGGAGGCCGCGTCGATGATGCGCTGCACACTGAGCCGATCGGCGCTTCGAACTGGACGTCCGCTGGCGTAAATCAGCAGCTTGGAGGCCAGGGCCCGAGCGAACGTGTCTTGGTCTTCAAGCAGGCACTGGCGAAACTCGCGGAAATCGGAGAACTCCCGGCCATCGGCAAGTTGCGATGCGGTTTCCACGGGCAATCCTTTGCGGTAAGGCAACTTTTTCTCCAGCTTCTCGCCTTCGCCCAACGATCGATACCACTGACGTTCGCCGCCGATGGCGTCAAAATGTTCCAAGGCAAACCCAGGCGGATCGATGCGATTATGGCACCGAGCGCAGGCGGCGATATCGCGGTGTTGATCCAGCTGCTGGCGGATCGTGGTCGCACCACGAATGTCAGGCTCCACGGCCGGCACGCCCGGTGGAGGCGGTGGCAACGGTCGGCCGAGAATGCTATCCATCACCCAGACACCGCGAATGACCGGCGACGTGGCCGTGCCGTTGGCAGTCACTTTCAGCACACTGGCCTGCGTCAGCACGCCGCCGCGGACGCTCTCTTCGGGAAGCATCACCTTGCGAAAGTGTTCATGGCCCTGGACTCCTGGGATGCCGTAATGATCCGCGAGTCGCTCATTCAAAAAGGTAAAGTCCGAATCGATCAAGTTTCGCACGCTCAGATCTTGCTGCAGGAGATGCGTAAAGAAACTGCGAGTCTCGCCCAGCATGGCTTCTTTCAAGAGCGGTTCGTACTCCGGGTACAGCGACTGCGCCGGAGTTGTGAAATCGATATCGCGCAGGTCGAGCCACTGGCCGGTAAAGTTCTCTACGAAGCGATCGATTCGCGGATCCTTTACCATCCGTTCCACCTGCGCGTGTCGCACCGCAGGATCGCTGAGTTTGCCTTCGGCGGCCAATTGCATCAGCGGCTCATCGGGCAACGTCGACCACAAAAAATACGATAGCCGCGAAGCGATCTCATAATCATCCACCTCCGCTTGGCGGTTGAGTAGCAAAAATTGGGGTGAGCAGAGCACGGCGGCGAAGCCTGCCCGGACGGCCTGTTCGAAGGGTCGCCCGGCGTCCAAGCGATCCAGGGTTAGCTGCACAAACGGCTGCATCTCTTTATCGGAGACGGGACGCCGAAAAGCCCGGGGGATCAGCGTGCGAATGATTCGTTCGGCATCCTGGCGAGGCGTCTGCGATTCGACGCGGTGCAATTTGACGCCTTTGCGATGGCGCATGTAGATCGGTTTGTCAGGGACCATCGTGATGTGATCGACGTCGCCGAATAGCTGTTTCTGAGCTTCGGAGGGAAAGCTTTGATCCAATGGCCCGTAAGTTTCGCACCACATAATGCCCACGCCTGGACGTTTCTCGTGTTTGTCACGCCAAGTGACGTGCTCCGGCCAGATCCGCGGCAGGATGTGGATTGCATGGCCTTCTTTGAAACGAGTGGTGAACTCGATCAGCCGAGGTTCTTCGGGCGTTCCGGTGACATCAAACACGCCGATGTTCTGCAGCGTTTCCGGACCGAACAGGGCGCCCACATAGACGGCGACAGCGATCGTGCGTCCACCGGGGTCTTGCGGCCAAACGGCTAAGCGACAGCGATAGACACCGTCTTCGATCGGATGGGCCGCATCAACGCGCGCCGGCGGCCACCCAGGAGTGAACTTAACGAAGGAGTTAGCGACCTCGATCACCCCGCCCTTGTTGCCTTTGACGGATTCAATATTCTCTTTGATCTGCATCAAGTCCGCACGCCGGGTCTCCGCCGGCAGCGGTTCGATCCGTCGGATAACAGCGTCGAAAGCCACGTTGGCAGCTTCCAAATACTGTTCCATCAGCACTGAAGAGATGCTTAGTCCGGTCCCCACGTTATCAAATCCCTGAACGCTGCCATCTTCGGGGAGCAAATCCGCCAACGGCACGTCGATGCCCAGCAGATCATGCATGGTGTTTTCATACTCTTGCCGATTCATGCGGCGTAGCGCAGGCGGTCGCTGAGTAGTCGCAGCGGCGATCCGCTCGCTGATTTGTTTGATCACTTGCTCGACGGCGGCCTCGTCGGGACGCGGTTCGTCCGCAGGTGGCATTTCGCCGGCTTCGATCATTTCCAGAACCCGTGCCCATGCCTCTACCGAATCGTGTTCCGGACGCGCGGCGACCAAGGAATCCACACGCAGTTCTGCTTCCTGGTTTTCGGGCCCGTGGCAGGCTTGGCAGTACTGATGTAGAAATTTCTGCAGACTGCCGTCGGCCGAGCGAGCCGGTTGGGAGGAAGCAATAACGCAGCAGACTGCCCCGACGAGAACCACCAAAGAGCGAAAAACGGCGTTCATGAATGAGGCTGGAGCTGCAGAAGGTGGCCAGAAAATATGCTCAACGCGGTCCCTCTATGGTAGTGGAGCAAGATTCTACCTGCAATCTTCAGCACCCTTAACGCGGGCTACAGAAGGTCATACAGATAGGCGATGGCATCACGATTTGTTGTGATGCACCAGAGGATGCACCAAACTCGGTTCACGGCAGTCCACTATGGAGGCATAACTGACCATTACGTCGATCGGATAGATCCCATCCATTTCGGTCAGGGCACAAAAAAACCCCGTGAATCACGGGGTTTCTCTGATGCGGCCGAGAGGACTCGAACCTCCACGGGATTAACTCCCACTAGGCCCTCAACCTAGCGCGTCTGCCAGTTCCGCCACGGCCGCTTTTTAATCGGTGGGGTTTTCTCCTGCAGTGGGCAGAGTTTCCGACAATCGGCCCGTTTCGTCAACGCCCCCAAGACCGCTCGCGATGACGAATTTTGGAATCAAGTCACCCGACTTTTGGCCGCGGGGCGATTCCACTCCGCTGGCGACATCGACACTTTTGGCCGTGCTTTGGGTAATGGCTTCGGCGATACATGCGGGGTCCAATCCGCCGGCGAGGACCCAGCCCCGGGTGGCGTGTCGTCCGTACCGCGATGCCCAATCGGCCAGCGAAGGCCAGTGCAATTGCTTTCCTCCACCGCCAAAAGCGGCACCCACGTCGGCGTCGAGTAAAAACGTGATCGGTAAATCCCACAGCGACTCAAGGTGCGATTGAATTTCTTCGGCAGCCAGCGGCGACGTGGGTAACCGAATGGCGCGGACGACTTGGAATCCGGCGTCAAGAGCTCTCCGCAGGTCCGCCCGCGTTTCGTCTCCGTGAAACTGGATCGCATCGAGATCCAAGGCTCGGGCAACCTCTAATACTTGGTCGGAAGCGTGATTCACGAACAGCCCCACTCGGCAAATTCCGTAACGCTTGGCCGTGTCGTTGATCGCTTTCGTCGATTCAGACGCCGGCTCAACATAGCGAATGCTCGCCGGATAGAAATTCAATCCGATCGCGTCGGCCCCAGCGTCGGCGCACGCTTGCACATCCCGGCTCGAACGGACGCCGCAGATCTTGACCTTGAAGGGAGCCGGTGGGTGGGCCGTGTTTAAAATCGGATTCTCGATAAGGTTAGGAACGCTCGCGATGGAACTTGGCAAACCTCCCATTTTCTCTTGCTTGTCAGCAATGTCAATTGATAACTGTTTCATCATGGAAGAGGTCTCGATCCAACCGAAACACTATCTCACCTGCCTTTGGCCAGGGATGGCGGAGCTTTGGTGGCGCGGGAGACTGTCGGCGCTGCCGGCGGCGATCGCATTCGCCGGAGTGTTGAACGCGTTGTTGATCGCCAAATTCATTTATTCGGATTGGTTGTCCGGCGGCCTGGTGATGTTGGCATGTTGGGTGGTGATCGCTGCTTGGCTCGTCTTGGCGATTCGTTCGATCCGGGAACTCCCGCTGTTGCTAACCCCGCGACTGGTTAGCGACGAGCCTGACCGTTTTCCCGAAGCCCAAGTGGCGTTCCTGCGAGGTGATTACGCCAGTGCCGAAGATTATCTGACGGCTTGCCTATCGATCGAGCCCCGAGACCCCCCGGCGCTGCTCATGCTCTCGTCCGTCTACCGGCACACCGGACGATTGCACGCGTCCGAGCTGTTGCTATCGGAAATCCGTAAGTTGGAAGTGGCTCAAAAATGGGACCTCGAGTTTCAAACCGAAGAAGCCCGGCTTGAACGCGACATCGAAGCCCGAGACCAAGACGGGGAAGAACAGGATACGGGAGAACAGAATACGGGTGGACAGGAAACAGGAGGACAGGAAACGGGTGAACAGAATATGGGAGAGCAAGACGCGGCAGAACTTGCAGAAGCGACCTCCAGCGAACATGCCGATGAATCAATTGACGAGCCGGGCAAACGGATCAAAGCGTCGACGAAGGAATCTCGCAGGGCGGCCTAAGTCTTGAGCACAAGAACGAAGGCACCCACTAATCCCAAGAAGATCAAGCCCAGTACGATGCTCATCACGATTCGTTTTTGAGATCGTTTTTTCTTGTTCGATTCCAAAGGACCAGGCCGATGAACGATCTCGGTCGGCTGAACCGTCTCAACTGTTTCGGTCGAGGCGACCGGTTTGACCGGTGAGGGTGCTACGGACGTGACTTCCGTGTGGCCTCCTGCCGAGACAATCCCGGGGATCGCTTCCTTGGCGACGCGCCAATCCGTCCACCCGTCTCGCCACACCATCGCCAACTCGGCCACTCGGCCTTCCTGAATCCATTGCCCCATCGTGGGCCCATCGGCGGGACCGTATTGACCGCCACTAGGAGGTCGAACGTACCATGTCGCGGTTGCATCGCCGAGGAGATGTTGCCAAGGAGGTCCGCTCGCTCCCAAACTTTGGGGCTTCGAAGGGGCCGCCGAATGAACCCCCACCGCGTGACCGTTGATTCCCGATACTTGACCGGACATCACCTGGCTTTCCGTGGTCGCAGATGACTGCCGGGCGACTTTGGTTCGGGTTTGCGGCGTTCGGACCGCGACGCCGCCTGAGCTTTCGGCGACCGTCGAAGGCGCGCTTTGCGAACCGATTGATGAGTCCTGATCGTCGGCTTCGACCGGCGTGGAAGTGTCGCTATCGTAGGCGGGAATGCGAAAACGAACCGAGCACGCCGGGCATATGCCTCGGCGTCCGGCGAGTTCGGTCTTGATGTTCAGTCGCTTGCCACAAGCGTGACAAGCAAATCGAACTCCCATGGTGGCGGCTCTTGATGACTGCTTGACGTAACGTGTTTCTGGAGCGGGCGGCGACCCGGATCTCGTTCAGATCGACGCCCTAGCAAACCTGCCGCTCCAGTTTAATCGATTCGACGCCCAAATGTGGTGAACCGACCACTTCTCTCATTCTCAATCGATTCTCGCTATTGGGCGGGCATCAGTGCGATCACCGCGCTGGTCATCGCCTCGAAGGCAATTGCCAACGACTCTTCCGCATCCGGATAGTAGACCGCCGAATGCAAGGAGGGTGGGGGAACGCCGAGTTTTTCGAATCGGTCGAGCTTTGCTTTGTCAATCGTTCCGACGCGGTACATCAGAATCGGAACCCCCGCAATTCCGTAACGACTGAAATCCTCACCCCCCATTGAGGGTTCGTCTTCGACGACGTTTTCTGCTCCGAATCGTTGTTGGAAGACTTTGCGGATCCGAGCGGTCAGGTCGGCGTCGTTCTTCAGCGATGGGGTTCCTTCGCTAATTGCGATCTCCGGTTCGGGGGCCTCGTACGCGGCCGCGATCGCCTTAGCCCGACGCTGGATCGACGCCAAGAGTTTTGCGCGGACTTCGTCGTCATAACTTCGCACCGTCAACTGCAGATGGCAATCGTTGCCGATGATGTTGTGCTTCGTTCCGCCGTGAATCGAACCGACCGTCACGACCGCCGGATCGATCGGTGCGACCTCCCGGGCGACGATCATTTGCAAGGACATGACCAATTCTGCCGCCTGGACGATCGGATCGATCGTCGTGTGAGGTGCCGAGCCGTGCCCACCGCGTCCCTTCATAGTGATGTCAACGCTATCGACATTTGCCAACGCGTATCCAGGTCGCACGCCGATCTCGCCGGCTGCTTTGTCACTACTGACGTGCATGGCGATCGCATAGTCAGGCTTGCGAAACTTTTCAAACAATCCGTCTTCCAGCATCGCTTTGGCACCTGCCCCGCGTTCTTCGGCGGGTTGGCCGATCGCCATCAACGTGCCCGACCAAAGATTCTGATGTTCCATCAAGTAATCGATCACGGTCGTTAAGTTCGTCATGTGAACGTCGTGGCCGCATGCATGCATGATTCCCGTTGTACTGCCGTCTTCACGCTTCGTCGTTTTCGTTGAAGCGAACGCGAGTGGTGTCTGTTCCGTCACGGGCAACGCATCCATGTCCGTTCGCAACATCACGGTGGGGCCGTCTCCATTTTGATGGATGCCGACAATCCCGTGTCCACCCAAGTTCGTCGTGACTTGCAATCCAGACGCTTTCCAACGCTCGGCCAACTTCGCTGCCGTTTGCTCTTCCTCAAACGAGACCTCCGGGTTCGCGTGAAGCCACTGGTACAACTCCATGACCGACGCGGCATTCTGTTGAAACCAACGCGAAGACGGGGTGCCAGATGGCTCCTCCGCACTGGCGACCGAGAATAAACCAGTTCCGGCCATCGAAATGAGGATCGTTGCGGCTGCGTGCAGCGTTCGCGTCGAGTAAACTCGACGAATTACTCGCGGCCACAGACGTGGTGAACGATTCGATGTCTTAGATGTTTTGGAATTGACCCGCATGTTGAAACTCTCTTTTGGTCGATGTTTATTGCCGGAGATCATCTTGGGATGGGTTTGTGTGTTCTTGCTGGTCGTTGGCGATGTATCCGCACAATCGACCGTTTTACCCAAAACTGAGCCGACCAACTTAATCGGTCAAGCAACCGCTGACCACGCACCATCGGGCATCACGCTGAGCATCGGGGATCGAAAAGTGGCGGTTTACCAGGATCAACTTGTTCGCAACCCGGACACGTCATCTCCCTGGTACGACCGCAGCGGCTTCTTGCACCCCGTGATGACACCCACCGGCCGCGTCGTCACTGCCGCGTTCCCGACCGATCACCCACACCAGCACGCGATCATGTTCGCTTGGACCAGTTCCATCATTGGTGACCGGGAGGTCGACTTTTGGAATTCCCACCGACGAGAAGGCCATATCGAGCACGCCGAACTCTTGAAACATTCCGATGAATCGATTGAATGCGTCTTGCACCATATCGATGATTCGGTTGATCCTCCACTGGTTGCGATCAAGGAGCATTGGCGTTTGAAATCGATCCCTCATGACCGTTGCAACGTGATTGATTTTGAGAGCACTCAAGCCAAACTGACCGACGAGAAATTCATCGTCCGCAAGTACCATTATGGCGGCATGTGTGTGCGTGGATCGGAGCAATGGACGGACCCCGTCTCGATGATCACAAGTGAGTCCCGATCAACCAAAGACGGAAATCATACGCAGCCAAGGTGGGTCGCAATGTACGGCCCCGTCGATGGGCAGGTTTGTGGGATTGCGGCGATCAGCCATCCCTCGAATTTCCGTCACCCACAGCATGTCCGGCTGCATCCGAAGATGCCGTACTTTTGCTTCTATCCGGCCGTCGACTCAGGCTTCGAAATCCGAGCGAGCGAGCCCTATCGATCTCGGTTTCGCATCGTCACTTTCGACGGCCCGCCTGACGTCGAATTGCTCGACGAGTTAGCTGATAGCTATTAGCTGTTTAGCTGTTGGCATTTGGGCGAACGGCAGCGGATTGTCTAACGTAGCGAGATCCATCAATGGCGCAATCTGCAAGTGGCGGCGACTTTCAGTCGCCGTTTCTGGACTTGGCGACTGAAAGTCGCCACCACTGAGTGTTCCCACAATGCTTAAGCCGGGTCTCCGCCCAAGCGGCTGCGACCCAACCTACTGGCCTTTTCACTCGTGACTAGCGTCTTCGTCGTTCGCCACCTGATGGTGGCCCTGCGGGTGGCCCTGCGGGTCGCCCAGCGACCGGGGTATTTCCGGGATCCGTGCTGCGCCGCCCGCTAAGGTAATCATTCAAGCGTCGTCCATAGGTCGGCCCCGTTGGCCCCGGTGCGATCAAAAACACGGTGCCCAAGCCGAACACCAGACCGGCGATCGTCGAACCGATTGCCGTCATTGACCCTGAGAGTCCCTCAGGTTTCTCACCAACTTGGGGCGGCCCAAGTTCGGACAACAAATTAGTCGAAAGGGCAGCCGACCGGCTCGCTTGAGCTTCGCTAAGGGCGCCTTCGGCTTGTGCGAGTTGATCGGTTAGGGCGCGTACCTCGGCATCGAGTTTTGCGTAACTGGTTCGAACGCCAGCGAGCTTATTGAGCTTTGACATCAACGATTCGTGTTGTTCACGTAAACGCTCGACGCGCTCACGATTTAATTTAAGCGTCGGCTCCATGGCACTGAGTGCCGCTCGTGCTTCAATAACCATCCGCTCGCCAATCTCCCGTTCGGTCGTGAGAGCCGCTCGGCGACGGGGATGGTTCTCGGTGTAAATGCTGGTTAACCGACTCGACTCGATCTGGGCGTCGATCATCCCGTCTTTCAGCCGTTGCAACGAAGGCTGACTCGATAAAAGCTCATCACCGCTGATCAACAGATGCCGAGCGTCCTGGGATCCCGCCATCAAGACTTCGTAGAGCGACTCCAATCGTTTCGTTTCCAGTTCAGCTGTTTGTAGCTCGCGATAGGTTTCTTGCATCGTGCGGCGATTGGTGCCGTCACCTGAAATGGCATCGTTGAGATTGCGAAGCTCGCCGAGATCGGTTCCGACTTGAATTTCCACTTCCTTCATTCTCGCCAACGCCGAATCGAGTTTCTGACGGGCCAAGTCGCGGGCATGGGTCAATTCGACGATCACACTGTCCGCTCGGATTCGCCGAACCTCACGCAGATGAGCGGTCAGGTTGTCCAGCAACACGCCACAGAATTGGCTCGCCCGTTCGGGCGTTTCGGCCTTCACTTGCAAATAGACCATCTCCGAAGTGCCAAACTCGCTTCCCTGGGGAGCCATAATGTTGACGCAATCAGTCGCCGTCGCATCGACAAGTTGTGCCGAGGGAAAGGCCGGGTCGTGGTCACCACTTGCCGGCCCCATTTGGCGAAGCGACGCTCTTACCACTTCGGGGTTTTGGGCCATCTCGAGAATAGTCTCTTGAGCCGCTTTTAGCTCAGACGTGTTCGAGAATCGCCCCAAACGATCGACCGCTCCGTTCACTTCATCACGAAGGACAAGGGGCTGTCGCGCCGACCACGTGTCTTTCGATAAAACCGCAACGCCCAATCCACCGACCCCGAACAAAATCGCTGACCCTACCCACAATGGCGCGAACCAAACCAAGACATTGCGGAGATGCTTCCAAGGAATCGGGGCAGTCGCGTTGGGGGCGGCAGACATGTTGGCGATCAAGTTGTCGGAAAGAAAAAGTCGCGAGTCTTCCTCGACGAGACCACGCGTCCCTCAAACTTAGGACCGCGAACGAGCGCGGTTGCGACGGAAGTGGTTACCGAAGCACCAACATTTCGAACCGCCGTTCACGTTTTTATGATTATGCCGATTGAACCGTTGGTGCGTCCCCTTTCACTCGACAGCACTATCCGCAGAGAATGGTTGCAAACCTTTACTTGATCTCGTGCCGCTTCGATTACCCTTGATTCATGCAGTTCTTGATCACCAACGATGACGGCATCGATGCCCCTGGTATTTCGGCGATGGTTGAAACCATCGGACGCTATGCTCACGGTAGGGGATGGTCGACGACAAAGATTTGGGTCGTCGCGCCAGACCGAGGCCGCAGCGAATGCAGCCATAGCGTGACGACTTCGCGAGACCTCATCATCAAACGGGTGAAATCTGGCTGGTACGCCGTCGATGGTACGCCGGTGGATTGCGTCCGAGTCGCGATCGCGTGTCTGTGTCCTCAGGTCGATTACGTTTTCTCTGGAATCAACGCAGGAGCCAATGTCGGCATGGATTTACTAGTCAGCGGAACGTTTGCGGCCGCTCGCGAAGCCTCGATTTTAGGAAAACCGGCCATGGCGGTATCCCACTACCGCCGCCCCGAAATCCCTAAAACTTGGCACCACACACCTGACTGGCTCACTCCGACCCTCGATCATTTCTTCGCGTCCGACTTGCAATCGACAATCGTTTGGAATGTGAACCTGCCCGCACTCGATCCGGCCGGCAGCGAACGCCCTAAGACGATCGAATGCCCAATCGACACGACACCGATTCACCGCATCGGACGTCTCGGCGACGGAAATCTGCCAAGCGTGCCGATTACTTGGCTAGCCGGTGCCCAGCCCCAGAACGAGGGTGCCCAGACGCAGAACGAGACCGGAAACGACGATGCCTTCGAACCACCTGAACAACACTGCATGCCAGTGCAACTAACGTCCGATTTTCATGGTCGATCACGTCAATCCGGATCGGATGTTGACCTTTGTTTCGCCGGCAACTTAACGTTCAGCCGCATTCACCCATTCCTGCAAATGGGTTAATTCACGGTAGAACCCTCGCGGGCACGTTGAATAGGCCAAGCATCGGCCTCGAGCAATCACGAGACTAACGATCCAATTGACTTGCCACAGCGATGTCCGACTGCAGCATCGATGCCGCTGCCGAAGGCGAGCCGGACGAACCCGTTTTCTTCGATTGATTGACCTGCGGCTTCAGTTCTCCTCGGACGATGGAGACGTCCCGCGGAGCTTCGATCCCGACCGCAACGCGATTACCGGCGATGCGATTAATCGTGATCACCACGTTATCGCCAATGACCAACTTCTCGCCTTCTTTTCGACTCAGAACCAACATGATGAATCCCTTCGGGTAACAGTGTTCATGGACTGGGAGGGGTAACGTTTCCAAAACCGCCAAACTACCGATGCACTTTCCAAGCCAAAAACACCGATTTCTATCGAAAATTCTTGAAGTTTCGGGCGGGTTGCGATTTCTCAGGAAATCAGGCAACTTTCGATCAAGATTCTGTAGATTCGGTTTGAGCGAAGTGGGCAAATCGGTCGATCAACGGTCAAGTAAACGAGACAAAATTGTCAAAACGAGAGCCCGTCTCAACCTGAGACACGCAAGCACGCGATTCGCGAGTTGTCCCGACCCATGAGGGGGGCACTGAACTGCTCCGCAGCGAGTTGCGTTCGTCTGACAGAAGTAGTATCTGTCCCAGCCGTGACACGTTTGGTCCATTCGAATTGTTTGATTGGTGAAAAAGATCGTGGAGCTTTGAAAATGGCATGGTTTTCGGGTGATCAACGACCGACTGAAACATCATTCCCCGGATAATTCGCACGACCCCAGCGAGAAGCGATGACTCCTGGAAAAATGTCCCATGAAGTGGACCAAGTCGGCTTGAAGTCCGGTGATGGTAAAGCTAACATCCGGTCCAACGACCGAGGGAAAGCATCTCGTGCTTTCACGCCCAATCCCCTGTAGCTCAGTCGGTAGAGCAGCGGACTGTTAATCCGCTTGTCGCTGGTTCGAGTCCAGCCGGGGGAGCCTTCCATCCTGGTTACGCAACTTTCCGTTGCGTGCTTTTTCCAGGGAAACACGCAGAGGCGTGGGTCTTCGGCCCCACGCCTCTATTTGTATCTCTCCAGATTGTTCCTTCTTCTCGAAGTTGAGGTTGATCTGTTTGACGAGCAGTCGTAGGGCGTATTGTCGCTCATCGAAGCCCAGTTCGTCCCATAGCCCACTGAAATCCGCGTACGCTGTGCGTACTTCCTCGGTTGAAATGTCCCCGTCGCGGCGATCCCGGATCTGCAAAGTCAGCTCGGTGATCCGAGATTTGAGCGACTGTTGGTCTTTTTCCAGCGCCGCCAACCGGTCGATAATGGCGGTAATCGCTTGTAGCGATGGATCAGCTAGGCGATCGACGAGGGCCAGAGAAGTTTTTTCCAGCTTGGAAAGATCCTTGCTGAGCTTGGTCCGCTCTGACTCAAGAGACTTGACCCCGTCCCGGTTCGCTTCCGTCGCGGCGGCAATCACCGCAGTGAGATGCTCAGGCTTTTTGGCGAGTTCCTTGATGTACTGGACGACTGCGGTGTCGATGACGTCCGCTTTCAGATCTGCGCCGCAGCAGGCAGCGGCATCTTTTTTGGATTTGGTTGTGCATTTGTAGTAGTAATAACGCTGCGTGCTTCCGTCCTTCATTTTCTTATTGACGAAACTCGTGGTGTAGGCGCAGCCGCAATATCCGCAGCGGAGTAGACCCAGCAGCAACGTGTCTTGCTGTGATTGATCGCCACGCCGAGGTTTTTCCTTTCGCGCTTCCATCAGTTTCTGTACTTCAATGAACTTTTTCTCGTCGATGATCCCTTCGTGCTCGCCATCGAATTCCATGTCGTCGAATCGGACTTTGCCGATGTAGGTGATGTTGCTGAGCATCCGCTGGATGTCTGCACGAGTAAATTTGCGTGGTTTGACTTCGCGACCATTGCTGTATCTCACACCCTTCGTTTTGTGGCCGTTATCGTTCGCCCAGCGAGCAGTGCGTGATATGGAAGCAACTTCAAGATACTTGTCATAGATTGCGTCAACCAATTTCGCCTGGTCTTTGTTGACGATGAGCTTCTTCTCTACAGCGTCATACCCGTGGATTGGATGGCCGCCACTCCAGCGGCCTTTCTTCGCTTGCTCCGCCATTTTCTCGTAGGTTCGTTCAGCGATCATCTCTCGCTCGAATTGAGCAAACAACATCAACAAGTCGCGGAAGAACCGCCCCATCGTTGTTGTAGTGTCAATCTTCTGAGTAACTGAGACGAGCGCACAGTCGTGTTCATCCAGCAATTCATTGATGCGGCACCAGTCGCTCATGCTTCGGGACAGTCGGTCAAGCTTGGTGACGTAGATGGCGTCGATCTGATCGAGTTTACCAAGCATCTTCCCCAACTCTTCTCGATCAAGGCTCGCTGAACTAGCGACTTCCTTGAAGACCTGAAAGACCTCGTAGCCGTCCTCTTCGGCCGCGCGACGCAAACGTTGCTCTTGGTCCTCAAGGCTGCTGTAGTCCCCACGGTTTTGATCGAAGGTGCTAACGCGGCAGTAGATCGCCGCCAATTTCTTGCGAGTTTTTGGAGTAGAAATTTTTTTCGCCATGTGGTTATTGTTTTTCTTCACGTTTTAATTTTCGTATTTCTTTTTTTAAGTTTGGTCGCACCGTTTGTCGGAACTGATCGTTGAAACTTCTTCGCGTAAGCCCAAGAGATTCAGCCGCCAGCCCGCGGTCTCCTCCTGAGTCGATCAACGCTTGCGCACGCTTCCGGTCTCTCGGTTTCAAACGATTGACAACTCGCTTCAGCTCATTCAACATTTCGATTTCGAGTAGCTTATCGTCTGGCGCTGCGGCCCTTGCGTCTGCCTCTTCGCCACTTCCCGCGTCGATTCTCGGTCGAGGCAGTTTGCGAGTTCCCCGATCACGCGTTGACTTGCGCTGGTCCGCTCGTACGAACCGTCGCAAATCACGCAGTTCGCCAAGCAGTTGCACGTGACGCCGAAGATTGGTTTCCGCTTGCTGCCATGCAACCTCTGGTTTGTCGGAGATGAGGCTGTTGGCAAATTGATTGATCAGCTCAGCGTGAAGCTCTCCGTACTCATATAGGAAGCCAATATTAATTCTCCCAAGAGCCTCACAATTCCCGTATCTCAGATCGAACAATTTTTGCTCACGTTCGCTGAAGGTCGATCGATCTCGCTGCAACGCGGTTGAGCCAAGGTTCTTCAGAACGAATGCAAACGCGATTCGTTGTGTCAAGTTCGATGTCTGACGAATCGAGACTGACATCAGCCGCTTGAATAGATGACGCCGGTCTCTAATTGCCACGTCGAGATCGAATTCTTTGAACTGGTTGTCCCACGCAGTTTTGACGTTCCTTCGCATCTGCATGACATCAAGGGTCACGGGCGAGTCGCCATTGCCCATCATCATTTGCTGCAACTGGTCTGCAAAGCTCTGAAGACTAGCATCCGTAAAGGTATCTTCAACTTGGGGAAGCGTCGTGAACGAGCCCCAGTAAAGCTCTTCTGATGGGAGTTCTGAATCTTGTTCACCAGACATTACGACCTGGAAACGATGAGCCTGCTCTACTCCACAGTCACGTGCGAACTCCGTCCGATTGTTCTCGAACATCGTGTCGCCGCGAAGATCGTCTTCGGTCCACGGTTCGCAGATTAGGTGTCGTCGGTTGCCTTGATACTCAAGGCACTGAGTCAGCAACCGAGAAAGCGTGTTCTGTCTCGCGATATCTTCGTCTCCCGTTCTCGCCGTGAATTTCAGGAGACGGACTGCCATGTCGGTGCCGAGTAGCTCAATGGGGTTGAGCTGCTGAACCCCATTTGGGATTTGCTTGCAAATGACGAAGTCGCGTGTTTCCGACGGGTACCTGTCGGTCACGACGCGAATTTCGGTGTCTCTTATCGCAGAGCAATGCTCATCTTTCACAATGGTTTCACTCCTAAATTAAGGGCAAAAACGCGGCATATTACTTGAGGGAACTTTATCTATCACGAACTTCCGCAAGTAAGGAACCAATGCCCAATCAAAACTTTTCATCAAAAAATCGACGCTCACCCAGTGCGCAATGTCTACCCCGTTCAAAAGCTTCACTGGCAAACGGGACGGACCGACATGGATGGAATCTCACTGAAAACAACGCAAAAAAAGGAGACAAAGGCCAGGGAGTCGATCGCCCCGCCTCTGTGGCGCACCGATTCGCGACCTGATCCCTCGGTTCTCTCGGAGTCAGAACGCCTACGTGAATTCGGGCGTCTGATGTTTCGAGCGATCGAGCGGCGAAAGGCAAAGCAATCATAGGCGATTAGCCCTGGTGTATCAATGACGCAAAATTATGGCCGAATCCAACACCGCGAAATCACATTGTCGAAGCTGGGGATTGCAATCGACGAAGACGCGTCGATTTCGCTCTGTCACCGTCAGATTGAACTGGGTAACCGGATGGTGCAGCAGCACTGGATGCGAAAACCTGGATTGTATGGGACTCGAAATCAGTCTTCTTCTAATCACCAGGCAGTTCTTCAGGCGTTTCGATGCGTCGCTCTGAATGCTGGTAACCGTGACGCCCATACCGTCGCCGAAACCCATATCTTAGCATCGCTACTGAGCGCAAGCCGATCTAACGGTGCGCAACGTATTTTCCCCGACGCCTCCCTAAAGCTTCGCGATCGAACAGAAAGGTCGCACCGCCAAGCGTTGGACGAAATGCTAAATCTCAGTGCGAATCAACGAATGACTTTGCATGAGTTTGATGTGCAGAATCGGCAAGCCCTTGGTTTCCCGGAGTATGAAGAGGAGGTATGGGCTCGCTACGAAGAATTTTCTGCGCAACTCTTCGACCAAGCGATCCCGGTTTGGCGAGACGATTTAGGTGCATCAATCGCCTGTGTCCACTCCCAGTGGGACCGAATGAACAAGTCGTTTGGACGCCGGCGTGGATGTGAAGACGAAAAGCAGATCCTCGACATTCTTTCGTTCGAGAGTAAGGCTGCATTTCATCAATGCTACTCAGCTCTCTGGTGCGAGCTGATTCCGCACTTGGCGGCAGAGCAAAACGATCAGGCATTCTTCAACTCGTTTCATGCGTTGTGGCATCTGGAACAGCGAGTCCCCTGCGAACCGCATCCAAAGCACCTGCTGCACGGTCTTGTGCTTGGGTTGCATCCGGCATTTGGTGACCTTCTTTCTACGAATGCGGGAAAGCGAGTTGTATGCCACATTCTTGAGTCCCCCACCAACAAAGAAGCCCAGGAACGCTTTCTCCATGCGGGGCTCGTTTCTTTACACCACTACGCTGCCCAGCGTGAGTGTCGGTAGTTTCCGAATAATCCGAAAACTTACCCCATCTTGAAGATCGCCGACACGCATGTCGGTCATCTTTCAGAACCAAAATTTTCCCAGCGCGCAAATGCCTAGTGTCAACTCGGCATGTTGCCGGGTTGGCTGGCGTTTGCGTCTTCCCTAAGGAGACACACATGGTCAGTGATAAACCCAACATCGTACAGGTGAATCTGCCCGAAGAGCGGCTGCCCGACCTTGCAGAGATGATTGCAACCGGTGAGGCGCCAGTCCCGAATGACTGGCCTCCCGACGTTCTCTCGCCCCTACTGGATCTGGTGCATGTTGCTCGGCATCGTCGCCTCGTGCATTTCATCGCTTGCGCGATTGCAAGCGACATCGACCGTGAGAAGCGGTCAAGTAAGGAGACTAACTATGGCTAATTATCGCCCCGATGATCGGAGCAAACCTTGGGATGTTGTGAGGTACCTGCGAATGAGCGGGGACCAGCAGAACAAGCGGAGCCCAGATCAACAGAACGACGTGATCGACGAACGCTTGCAACGAAGCAACCTTCCATGGGTTACCAACCAAACCTATCGAGACGAGGCAAAGACTGGTCGAATGCTTCGCAATCGGCCGGACTTCAACCGAATGCTTGCTGACGTGAAGAGCGGTATCATCCCGGCAAGGTATATCCTTGTGGACACTATTGAGAGGTTCGGCAGAAACGAGGATCTTGACGAGCTGCGGCGGCGACTGTTTCGCAAATACGGAATCAGCGTGCTTTGTGCGGATCAAGATTTTGCTGATCCCAATACTCAGAATGGCGAAGCCGCAGCGCTGCTGGAGAACTTTCGTGCGCGGGCCGATAGTCGCGTGAAGCGACACAACGTTATTCGAGGCAAGAGGGACAAAATTCGTTTGGGGTTCTGGCCAGGATCGAAGGCACCATTTGGATTTTCGCTCCACGTCGTAAGGACTGAACCGCGTGGCGATCGTCTCGTCAGGCACAGCCATCTGATCCACCATGAGGTTACTGCAGCGATCGCACGATCTGTTTTCATGAAGTCGGTGCGCAACCCATCAATGGGACAAGGCGCGCTTGCAATGTGGCTGAACGAACGTGCGGACATCTCGGACGAGTTCAAACCTTTTCACGCCGACACTGTTGGACGCTGGCTTTGCAGCCCGATCTATACCGGCGAACTGGTCTGGGCGGAATACTCGACTGACATCGTTGACGACATGCGAATTCTCGAACGGAATCCGGACGATGAAGTGATGCGGGTTCCAAACTTCTGCGAACCGATCATCGAGAAGGCAATCTTTGACCAGGTTGGACAGTTTCGCGAGGCACGTCGCACCAATCGCAGCATAACGGAGGCGGGTACTCGCCGCCAGGTTGGCATGACGTACAACTACATGTTGACCGGTTTGGTTCGCTGCGGCACATGCGGTGCTTCGATGGTTCCTAATGGATCGAGTGCTTATGTTACAGCCGCTGGTGAAGAACGCCGCTACGTGTCATACATTTGTGCAAAGTCCTACACGGGTCTCTGTACCAACAAGGCTCACGTGAAAGAGGATTGGCTTCGAGAAACCGTGATCGAGAAGCTCCGCGAGCGTTTGTTTCCAGTAGATTCCAATGAAGGCGAGCCACCTTGGATGACGGAGATCGTCGATCTGGTGAAGTCGGAGCTAGCACGAACGCATTCCGAGCGGGATGTTTCGCGTCCCGCGTTAGCTCGAGAGATGAGCCAACTTGAAGAGCAGACAGTTGGTTGGTCGGTATCGTTAGCGAACTCGGGGCTCGCGGCTCGGCTTCGGCAAAAGATCGAATCCGACTACGCATCCGCGTTGGACAGGATCGCCGAGATCCAGTCGTTGCTAAATCGTCAGGATTCGGAATTTCGACAAGTCTCAGAGATCGTGAATCCCAGCGAGGTCACGTCGCGTTTGAACCGCCTGTCCGACGTACTGTCCAAGGATTGTCCAACGCTTTGCAATCTGATGCTCTCGATGCATATCGAAAGTATTGTCGTGTCGGATGACGGTCAGATCGTCATGCGAACTTGCAAGTTGGGTTCGTGCCCAGAATCCATGCATTGGTGCGGCGAAAACGAGGCCGAGCGCGAAGCGATCACTTCCCCCAAAGATCGCCATTGCACGCAGCCGAGGCGCAGGGTCAGGATTGCCACCGAAGACTTAGCTTCCGGCAACGAGGACTCGCATCTTCGCGAGATTGCCGAACACGTCACCAATCCCGATCGCTTTGCAGGGATGCCGGATGACTGGTTTTGGACTGACAGGTTTCTCATTCCCGAAAAGTCTTGCTGGTCCAAGGACAATGCTTCTGCTGTCCTTAAACGTTACCTCGAATTGCAATCTAAAACTGGCAAAAAGCCGTCCTGCAATGCCTTGGCAAAAGAGTTTGGTAAATCGCGTCCGACGATTCTGCAAGCGTTGGATTACGCTCAGTGCGATCACGATGAGTCGACCACCAAACACCGCCGAGCGTCGACGGTGAAAATCAAAGGTAACGTGGAGGTCGAGCGAAGAATCGAGGAAATGCACGACGCAGGCGTTCTGGAGAAGGACATCGCCAGTGAGATTGGCACGTCACGCAGTTCGATCACTGCTGCATTAAAACGTCTATACGATCAGCGAGGTTTGCAAAAGCCTGACGGGCGCGCGACTCGGCATCAAGACTGATGCGTGGGTCGTCCGCTTGGCCGAATTTGGACCGGGTTCGCATTTGCGGACCCGGTCTTTTTTTAGCTATCAGAAGAACTGAAACCCGGCGTCTTGCTCGCATGTAAGCCTCTCGCATGGGTCGGTACACACGACCATGTACGCCTCGCCATGCGAGAGGCGTATAAAACGCAAAACAGCTAAATTAGCGGCGTTTTTGCGGCATATAAGGTAGTGGACCTAGCTTAACTGTCGGTCGCTGGGGGCTTCAACGCTGCCAGACGCTTCTCAAGCCTCCGAACGAAGGCAACCAGCGTCGTGTCGATCGCTTCGCAGACATCCAGCAGTTCGAGGATTTCTAGTCGACGCTCACCCGACTCGTATTTGCTGACGAACGACTGCGGCTTCTCCAAACGATCGGCCACATCGGCCTGACGCAGGTTCGCTTGCTCTCGGCATTCTCGCAAAAGTTCCAATAACGCCTGTTGGCGGTCGGTGTACAGGTTTTTTTCCACACGCATTCCCTCGAAAGCGGTGGAGGCTATATCCTGTTATGGAATATCCCATTTCAGGATACTCTTTTCGTCGCAAACCTCTTACCTTCACACTCCAAAGGAGCCAACAATGACTCAAAAGCGAAAAATCTGGATCGGTGTCGCCACGGTATCGGTGTTGCTGCTCTACTTCTTTGGCCTTTTGTGGCCCTTGGTACGTTTCATTCTGTCAGGTGCCGCAATAGTGGGTCTGGGAACCTCGGCGTTTCTCGCGTTTCGCTATTTCAAAGCGAGCCAGAGTGCTTCAAGTGACCCATCCGTTGAAAGGCCGCAGTCGCGACAAGCTTTGTCCGCAGGTTTTGCGACGGTGATGATCTTTCTGCTGCTGTCGTGTGTGCCCTCGGATCAACCGGTGGAACGGGATACACCACCCACTCGATCACTTGCTGAAACATCGGTGGAACCCACGCATTCCAAGCCTACGATCAGCGAAATCGACCCCGAGCCGGCGAAACCAACTCCTCAGCTTCCCAAAGTCATCGCAAAGGCGAAGGTCAAGTCAAATCCACCGACAGAATCACAAGCGAAAGTTCGTCCAACTCCGGAAAAGTACACGCCCAAACCCGCCACGCGAACACCGCAGGTGCAAACGAAGCCAAAAATTTCGGCCGACGAAGCCGACATGGCGGCGGCGAAACTTATGGGTGCGTTGATCGGTGCTGCGGCAGAGCAGCAGAGACGACAACAGGAGCAGGACCGCAACGATCCGCGTCTAAAGTACGCCGGAGAAGGCGGCAATGTGTGCATTCAGTGCGATGGCGCAAAGGTTTATTGTTTTGTCGATGCCAATGGTGTGCTTCAAGTCCAAACTTGCCCTCGCTGCCGCGGCACGGGAAACGCTTTCTAAAGGAACGATCTCCAGTAGCTAAATTCGGGGCAAAAACGTGGCATATTACTTGAGGGATATCTTAGCATTCCGCACGAATGGAGATGCACAGATCGACGCGTGCTTTCATCTAAATTGATGCTGTTTTTGCGGCATATAGTGTGAGGCGAATCCTAATAGTGCCTCTGTTGATTAGCCCTTCCACTCACTACAGAAAGGAGGTGGACATCAGTTACGTTTTCATTGTGGCTTTAAGCGTATCGCTGCTCGTCGCCGTGATCGCCTTGTCTCGGGAACGCAGACTGCGCCTCGGACTGCAAGCCATTCTCAATCGCATCCTCGAACATTGGAGATTGCATGGGAAGAACCAGCATGGCTCTTCTCGCGGCCATTCTCGTGCTCAACGCCAGCGGGTGTCGGGACAACGAGAACAAACGCCTCGCCGAGATGGCGGAAAGGAATCTTGATAGACAAGCTCAACAAGAAACTCGCAACACAGAGTTGCAGCACCAAGTGGCTGAGGGAACGAAACGCTTGGTCGAAGCTGATGCCAGCGCTCGCGAAACCATCGTCGAAATCCATCGCGATGTTCAGGCGGAACGGCAAGGACTCGGGGCACAACGGGATCGTATGGAGGACGAACGCCGTCAGATTGCGGAGACTCGAAACCGTGAATCCATCATTGCCGAGTCGATAAAGGCCATTGGATTGTTGATCGCATGCTTGGTCCCGCTTCTCATCGCATTGCAGATTTTGCGACGTAGCGATACGCCGGATGAATCCGCAGCGGTGGCTGAGCTTCTTCTAAGTGACATGGTCGCTGATCGACCGACGATTGTTCGCATTATCGACGCGCCGCCGAAATCTTTCGGTGATGGAGCTAGTCGAATTACCGACCGCAGAGATGCTGACCAATTCACCTAACAAACTCAAAACAAAGGAGACATCCAATTTCGCACATTGTAGAAATTCAAGCGGAAATTCGTGACGCAGACGCATTGCGGTTAGCCTGTCGTCGGAACGAACTCGCTGGTCCAGTTCAAGGCACGGCAAAGCTGTTCAGCTCAGAGGCGACGGGCTACCTCGTGCAACTTCCCAGATGGCGATACCCCGTCGTCTGCGATACCGATTCCGGAAGTGTCGTCTATGACAACTATGAAGGCCACTGGGGCGACCAATCTCACCTCGACAAATTGCTGCAGTCGTACGCGACTGAGAAATGCAAATTGGAGGCACGACGCCAGGGCCACACCGTCACCGAGCAAACGCTTAGTGACGGCTCGATCAAGCTAACCGTCTGCGTAGGAGAGTGACTTGAAAACCATCGAAATCACGATTGCTGCGGATGGCAAAAGTAAAGTCGAAACGAAAGGCTTCGCAGGAACGTCATGTCGCGACGCCAGTCGATTTCTCGAAGCGTCACTTGGAACGCGGAAAACCGAAACGCTAACCGGCGAATTCTACGCCACCAATTCACAAACTCAGCAGGAGAACAAATCGACAACATAGAAGACTCAGTACGGCTACTGTTCGTAGTTGAGGGAACCAACGACATTGAGTTCTTACGCCGCATCTCAGTGATGCTTCACGCGGAAAACAGTCGGCTCCCGAATCTTGCGGAGATGGAACGGCACGGAGAGCTGATCTTCGTGCCGTTCGGCGGCGGTCATGTGCGAGCTTGGGCAGAACGTCTTGCTCCGCTGGCTCGTCCAGAATTCCATCTTTACGACCACGAGCTGCCACCGGAGACTGAACTTCGGCAACAGGCCGCCGCTGCTGTGAATCAGCGTTCGCAATGTCAGGCTGTTCTCACCAAGAAGCGGTGTCTCGAAAACTACTTGCATTCGGATGCCATCTTTGCCGCTGGCGACATTCATGTCCAGTTCGACGACTTTGATTGCGTGGCCGAACTGACGGCTCGTGAGTTGTATCGCCAGCGTCCTGGTGAGATCGCTTGGCAATTGCAGGCTCGTCGTTCGCAAAGCCGCATGGCGAATCGTGCGAAACGATGGCTGAATACGAAAGCCGTTGAACAGATGACGCCAGCGATGCTCGCTGAGCAGGACAGCGATGGTGAAATCACTTCTTGGATGCTAGCGATCAACGAGTTGCTTGAATCTTAATCCACCACACAAACATAGGAATGAGTATGAAACTATCCGATCGCTTACTGGAACTGGTCCGAGCGGTTTTTACCGGCATTTGGGTCGAGTCCCATGAGCATGACGACGCTTTACTTGAAATCAGCAAACTGTGCCACGAGCAAGATTGGCGACTCGCCACCTGGGACATTGACCAGGGACTGCGTGTTCGCGGCAGCACCACCGTGGACGATGGCGGCGCAGCGGACCCTTTGGCTGCGATTCGTGCGATGAAATCGCTCGGCACTGGAGACACGGCGTCGCTGATTGTGCTCTCCAACTTTCATCGCTTCTTGGGCTCGACCGAGGTCATGCAGGCTCTGGCGAGACAGATCGTTGACGGCAAGTCCAACCGGACGATCTTCATCATCTTGTCCCCGATCGTGCAAATCCCGACAGAACTTGAAAAGCTGTTCATCGTGATCGACCATCCGTTACCGACACGCGAACAGTTGAAAGAGATCGCCGAGGGGATGGCGACCGAAGAAGGCGAACTCCCCAGCGCCGACCGTCTCGAATTGGTACTCGATGCGGCAATGGGACTGACGCGATTGGAAGCGGAGAATGCATTCGGACTCAGCCTTGTGCGTGACTCAGTGATCCAACCCGAGTCGGTCTGGGAATTGAAGTCGAGCATGCTCAAAAAGTCTGGACTGCTTCAGCTATACAAGAGTGACGGGGACTTCTCGTCACTTGGCGGACTCGACAGCTTGAAAGCGTTTTGCAAACGATCACTGCTCCAACACGGACGTGATAATCCGCTCAAGCGACCTCGCGGCGTCTTGCTGCTGGGAGTTCCGGGAACGGGGAAGTCGGCGTTTGCGAAAGCGCTCGGAAAGGAGTCTGGGCGTCCGACGTTGATTCTTGACATTGGTGCATTGATGGGAAGCCTGGTTGGCCAGACTGAGCAGAACGTTCGTCGCGCGCTTTGTATCGCCGATGCGATGGCACCCTGCATCTTGTTCATCGACGAAATTGAGAAGGCGCTGAGCGGATCGGCGGGATCGGGTCAAAATGACTCGGGCGTGTCGAGTCGAATGCTCGGTACGCTGCTTTCATGGATGAACGACCACACGACAAACGTCTATTTGATCGCAACGTGCAATGACATCTCGCGGATGCCGCCGGAGTTGTCGCGTGCCGAACGGTTCGACGGGATCGTGTTTCTTGACTTGCCCCAGCGCGAGCAAAAGGATCGCATTTGGGATCAGTACGTCGCGATGTTTGATCTTGATACGAATCAGAAGCGGCCCGACGACTCGAACTACACCGGCGCAGAAATCCGCGCGTGCTGCCGTTTAGCGGCATTGCTTGATGTTCCACTTTCGCAAGCGGGACTTAACGTCGTTCCGGTTGCCGTGACGGCGTCGGAATCTGTCGATCAGCTTCGCAAGTGGGCCAGTGGGCGATGCTTAGATGCCGAGAAATCAGGCATCTACCAGCACCAAGCTCAGCCCCCATCACGAAGGCGAGTCTCGCGTGCCAAACCCTCATCGAATTGATGAAGTTGAAATGCCATCGCGAGATGAACTCGCGACGATCCGAGCGGCACTGCGTTTCTGGAAAGATGAAATGGCGTCGGCCAGCGAGTCAACGACCCGTCACTATTTTGATGTGTCGCCCGCTCCATCGCTGACCCCCTTCGAGATCGAAGCACTGATTCAGAGGCTTCGATCTGATGCCTTTGACGAATAACACCCAACCAGCCCAAGGAAAATCTATGAGCACCATGCTCGATGAACCTGTTACCACCAACCAAGCGTCGCACGGGACGCGATTGCAAGCGGAGACAACCGCCGTGCGGCTGCACATTCGCTGGCCGGGCACTCGCAAAAGTCTCAGCCGCGATCAGAAACAGCAAGCCGCCGGAGCGTTTGACGCCGACAGTCGAACGCTCTCCGCGGCCAAGCGACTTTTCGACACATCGCACCCCTCGTTCCGCGCCGTATCGGCTATCAAGACGAAGGCCGGTGCGTTGTGGAAAGGAATGACATTGCCGTACATCGAACCGGGCATCCGATTGCTGCGCCGAGGCGACGTTTCTGAGTTCGATGATCGCATGATTGTCATTCGTGCTGAACTTGTCGATGCGGTCGAAGAGCTCGATCGCTGCTTCGCAGAACTCGTCGATCAAGCTCGAACGCAACTTGGACACTTGTTTGATGCGGCAGACTACCCGGTCTCGGTTGCGGACCAGTTTGCAGTGTCGTGGGACTTTCCTTCGGTCACGCCACCCGCGTACCTGAGAACGGTCAACCCAGAATTGTACGAACAAGAGTGCCAACGGGTGAAAGCTCAGTTTGCAGAGGCCGTTGAGCTGGCCGAGCAAACCTTCGCCGAAGAACTCTCGCAGTTGGTCGGTCATTTGGCCGAACGCTTGTCAGGTTCGGTCGATGGGAAGCCCAAGGTCTTTCGGGATTCTGCCATAGCCAACCTGTCCGAATTCTTTTCACGCTTTCAGCATCTCAACATTGGCAGCAACGAAGAACTCGAAAAACTTGTTGAAAGCGCTCGGCAGGTGATCAGCGGTGTCGACCCACAAGACTTACGCGACCGTTCGACGCTGCGAGACCGTGTCGCTCGTTCGTTGACTGAAGTCGAAATGAGCCTCGAAGAGCTGATGACGGACCGTCCACGTCGTAACATCATTCGAGGCCCTCGGTGAATTCCATCGAATTGGTCGTAACGACAAACGGGGAGACTCGAATGGTTTTCGATGATCGACTTGATCTTCGTTCGGTCGGTGGAATTTCCATTCAGCGCGGCTCGCATGTTGAGCCAACGCTTTCCGGACAATGGACCGCCGATCTCTATCCCGTCGGCGGCCCCGTTCTTGGACCGTTCGACAAACGTATCGAAGCTCTGGCAGCGGAAGTTGCCTGGCTTCAGCAGAATTGGTTGATTCCAAACTTGGAATAGCCGTTCCATCACAACTGTTTTTCCCGAAGCCCCGTTCGCGCGACGCAAGTCAGACGAACGGGGCTTTTTCGTTTCCACTCTTCCGTAAGGAACAATTTCGATGAACCAGAATGACCTCAACCGTGCCGTAGCAGCAGCTACCGGCGAATCCATTTCCGCGATCAAACGCCTCGGCTTCATGATCGCACATCCTTCGGAACCAATCGACGATCCGACCGATCCTTTGCTCGGTGGGCGCGTCATCGACTGGGACGACTTCGACCTCTTTCGCGAGGAACTCGATGAAGGCCGCTTCGACCCCGAAGCCGCATACTGCTAACGCGATGAAACTTCATCGCTGCAAGCAACCGACCGTAGCGAGTCGCCGCTTGCCCACTCGTGGGCAGCGGCGACTTCGCTTTCCCAAACGCAAAACCACTTCCCCGAAACCCAAGAGAACCAAACATGAAGGTACTGCTCATTTCCAATGACGCTGGCGGCTACGCCCACCACGTCGAAGCCCCTGAAAACACCACCGTCCAACAAATGTTTGAGCGACATGTCGGAACGTTTCACGCCGACAGCTACTTGATCCGCGTCAATCGGCAACCTGCCGCTGCTGACCAAGTGCTGCGGGATGGCGACCGCGTCTCGTTCACGCCGCTCAAGATCGAAGGCGCGGCCTGATTTGAATCTTCATTGCCCAGTCGGGATGGTTGGTTTGCAAGTAGCTGACTAACCCGACTGGGCTTCTTTTGGAGCTAACACAATGAAGAACAAAATCAAGCAAGACTACCGGGCGGCAGTGGATATCCTGCATGCACTTCAAGGTATCCCTGCCCCCAAACCACTGACTTCACTGGACGATTCGTTCGATCAGTGTCGTCGCTGGCGGCGACGGCTTGCACTAGCCACCGCCAAGAATTGGACTGCGGCTGCGAAAGATTCTTCCGATCAACTGCGTGGCGCACTCGACATTCTGCGCATGCGATCAACTCACGCGATCGACGATCTGAATCGCCTCACCAAGCCACGTCTCGAACCGACGGCAACTTCCGTTTTTCGAGACATCGAAGCGCTTCGCGGCGAGTTCGAGGAAGTGTCGATCGACCGTGCAAACCAGCGAATCACGGTTCAAACATCGTGCATTTCGCTGGAATATGTCGAACTCGGATGTTTCGAGATCTGTTTGAACTGGAAGTTCATCAAGGACTCGTCACCCTACGACGTCCTCGCGGTCGATCCGAATTACCCATCGTCCAACGACAGCGTCACGCACCCGCATGTGCAAGGCGACTCGCTATGCGAAGGCGAGGGTGTGGACGCGATCCGGCGCGCCCTCGACGAGGGCCGTATCTACGACTTCTTCTGCATCGTCGATCAAGTGCTGCGTAACTACAACTCTGGTTCAGCTTACGTGCAAATCGAAGATTGGAACGGAGTCAGTTGCAAAGCGTGCGGCGACAACGTCGATGAAGACGAAGTCGTTGGCTGCTGTAAATGCGAAACCGAGCTGTGCCTGGATTGCAGTACCTGCTGCGAATCTTGCGTGGATCGGTTTTGCAGTGAGTGCATCTCGTCCTGCCAGTGCTGTGGCGACGATGTCTGTCAAATGTGCCTGAAGTCGTGTGACGACTGCGGCGATTCTTTTTGTAAAACCTGTCTCTTTGAAGGAACCTGCGATGATTGCATCACCAAGCAAAACGAAGCGATTGAAGACGAAGAAGCAACGAGCGAACCACCGCAGCCTGCGGTTCACCCCGTACGCGATGGCAAAGTTGCTGTACCTGCGTGATGTCGGCCCCACCGAAGTCGGCGGATTCGGTATCTCCAACACTGACGATCTGTTGCTCGTCGAGGACATTCAACTCGTCGAACAAGTCTGCACGGTTGTTTCCGTCGAGTTCGATGACGATAGCGTCGCCGATTTCTTCGACCAACAAGTCGACGCCGGGCGGCAGCCGGAACAGTTCGCGAGAATCTGGATTCACACGCATCCAGGAGCGTCGCCGTCCCCGAGCGGCACTGACGAAGAAACGTTCAAGCGTTGCTTCGGAGGCGTCGACTGGGCTGTAATGCACATCATCGCCGAAGAAGGCAACACCTACACCCGAGCACGTTTCAACGTCGGCCCCGGCACGGAGCGACGTTTGCGTTCGCGTGTTCAGTTTTCGCAAGAGTTCCCGGCCTCCGACCACGAAGAGTGGTACATCGAGTACTGCGACAACGTGACGGTCTACGATCCGTTCGCTTCGAGTCGGCTGTTGACCGACGCTTATTACGAGTCGGATTGGTGGGAGCAAGCACCATCAGCGGCTGATCTTTGGAGTGAGAGACTGCTGGAGGCAGGCAGGTGAATGCCGTCGAAAACCGCTTCGAGCGTCAGAGCCAATTGGTCCCGATGGACCGATTGGCTGAAGTCACTGCGACTGTGATCGGCGTGGGTGCGGTCGGACGTCAAGTCGCGATTCAACTCGCGGCCATCGGAACACCGCGAATCCAACTGATCGACTTCGATACCGTTGATTTGTCGAACACGACAACCCAAGGCTATCGAAAGCACGAGATTGAGTGGGCAAAGCCGTTTGCTTGTTCGCAGGCAATCAGTGAAATCGACCCGTCAATCGAAGTCATTCGAGTGGAGGATCGCTTTCGTCCGCGCCAGGAAATCGGCAATGCAGTCTTCTGTTGCGTCGATTCCATCGCCGCAAGATCCGCGATTTGGAAATCGGTCAAAGGTCGCTCGGGGTTTTGGGCGGACGGACGAATGTTGGGCGAAGTGCTGCGAGTTCTCGCCGTCACCGACGGTGCGTCGTCAACACACTACGCCTCTACTCTATTCGCTTCGTCCGAAGCCCAGCAAGGAACCTGCACGTCACGCAGCACGATCTATGCCGCCAGCATCGCTGCGGCTCTGATGGTTCACCAGTTCACTCGCTGGCTCCGCGACATCCCAACCGACGCCGACACCAGCGTCAATCTGTTGTCCGGCGAATGGACCGTCCACGACACTCCGTAACGAAACGCACAGGGCACGAGCTTTCACCAAGGCATCCCGCCCCACTCGTTATCGTCAGGAGTAACAATGGACGCTCTCGCAGGATGGATCATCATCGGCACCGTCGCCTGGTGGTTCTACAAAACCGGCAAACGCACCGGCAGCCGCAAAGGCTACAACGTCGGCCGCAGCCGCAGTAAACGCAGTAACCATCACCGCCGCTAACCACCGGAACGTCGCGACCGCCCTTCGGGGCGGTCACGGCGTTCCCTTTTTTTTAGCTACCAGAGAATCGCATGTCCAATCAGTCATTAGCTCAAGCCTTTCAACTCGTTTGGATAGCGCGAGATTGATGTCGTCGCTGGAGCGGTTCGAGGCAATAGAAGTGGCTCCCAAACTCGCCAAGTAACGATCCGAACTGATACATGCATTGACTTTGCTACTACCGTAGTGAGATACAAGAATTACTGTCGGTCAGCTTGAACTACAACGCTTCCGCAATTTCTCCAGCTACTTGCCTTTCGGTGAGACGATCACGATTACCTCAAAGTCATCGTCAGGGGCCGATAGGTCGTTTTCGATTGACGCGGGATTCTTCAATCTCAACTCGGGGTCGTAGACGAAACAAATCAAGTGTTTGCAGTTTGTGTCTTGCCGGTAGTATTCCTTGTCAACGATCAATTGATCCGCGATCTTGCGTTGGGTTAGGGAATGTCCCGTGTGCTTCACTTCGATCGCAATCTCAAAGTCTGGAAGAACAAAGTCGATCCGATTTTGATTATCGGCGTATGACGGAGTCCAGACTTCATCGCGTACATCGTTGAAAAACAGTCGCAGAATTGCATGCAGGGAGTCTTGGACGTCGTATTCGTCGTTCATGACGACGGTCGGGCGGGATTGCTTGTCCTTCTTTCCTCTAACCTTTACGTCTTTCCGTCGCCGCAGAAGCTGCCGTGCGAACAGCGGGAAGTTTTCGCTGATTCGCTTGACCAGTTCGATAGCATCCTTTGTCGTTGAGGGCACGATCGTCGTTTCGTCGAGACGTGATCGGAGTCTGCGCTGAACAGATACTTCCAAGCTGGCCAATGTCACCGACGCATTTGGAAGATCACGGATCGCTATGCCTCGCGTCGCGATTTGTGTGAGCAGCACGTCCTCCAAGGCTAGCATCAGATCGGGATCTACCGATGAGCGAAGCTCCGGCCTCGAAACGATCCAATAGATTAAAGCAGCAACATTGATCGGGAGATTGCTATCGCCAATGTTTGGTCGTGATGTCGTGGACTTGCCCAACGTAGATTCTGCGAGCCAGTACATCCATGACGAAGTTGTGTCTGTACATCCTCGCTCACGGCACTGCCGAACAACGTCCGCGAAGTCTGAACGAAGACGGTCGTCTTGGCCAATCAAAGCATTCACACCAACGGCAAGCCCCAAAACTTCGACGGGACGGTAGGTGAACGACTGCCGATCAATTGGGAACAAGTCGCGAGTCAGATTTGCTGCAAGCGATGTCTTCCAGTCGCCGTGCATCGCTTGTCCATAGTCGCCACTGAGCGAGACGAGGTAGCCGAAGCATGCAAGTTCCTGAGGGTGTTTTAACCCAGCCCCGGCAGGCCATTCTGGGAGTGGGTTCATGGCTGCATTGTTCAGACGGCTCGTCTGTCCAACAAATAGTGAAAAGCCAGCGTCGGGATCGGGTAAGACCGTGTTCGCCTCGATGTAACGGCGTAGATCGTCCGCCACCTTGGCAAAACTCTGAACCAGTGGTTCGTCCATCACAGAAACCACTTGCTGTTGCGGAGTTTGGTATTGAGGACCGCTGGCGACCAATCGTCCACGGACTTGAGACGGCCCAGCAAGTCAGCGATGAGTGACGAGTAAAGAATCGTGACCGGCTTCTCCGACGGCAGCGTTGATCGCCACGACAGCGTCGTGAAGTTCAGCACCTGCTCAGAAAGGTAGGAAAGGTCGCGGTAAGTCGATTGCTTGTGCAGGTGGATCAATAGGGGCCTGGGCAACGCAAGGTTTGCACGCTTGACCATGTGAGGACCGATTGACGTGACGAGCCGTGTGTATCGTCCAACCTGAACGGTCATTCCTCGGCGAGGAACGTAGATTCCTTTCGTCTGGTTCTTCTTCGTTATTCCTCGCTGGGCCATATCCAGCAACGTGAACGAATGGGCCAGCGAGACATTCAAGAAAGCGAATTCAATCGTCTGTTCGCTGCCGACTTCCTTGACGCTGGATGCGATGATGTCCGCGATCTCAACATTCTTCAGCGGTTTGAACGCATGGAAAACAATTCTCACTGTTTGTCCAGGCAGCCAGTTGTTTCGTTGCTTGACTTCGCGAAGGACAGCGATCGTCGATTCGCGAAGCACGTCGGGGTAGTCTTCGTACCTGCACTCTTTGGACAGATTTGAGAGAAGATAGTTGCCGTCGCCACGGAATACCGTGGTGATTCCGATGTGACGCTGTCGTTTCTCGAAGCGGCTGCCGGACAGTTCAGCATTTCCAATTCCCACCACCAGTTCATCGTCAACCGTTTCGCCGTGATCGACCGTCCAAGGAACTCCGCCCATTTTTGCGTACAGTGCGGTGGCAACATTTCTGAATGTGTGCTGCAGCGAATACTCGTTCGCGGTTAGCGTCGAGACCCTGGCTTCTTGCACGGGGATTCCATGCGAGAGCAGGATTGACTTGGCAACCAGATACGGGTTGTGCGAGTCGGGGAGATTGGCGTGTTCATCCAGCAGAATGTTAAACGCAGCATCGAAATCGTCATCACGAGCCAACTTGTCTTCGATTGCTTTTCGATATGCCTTGCCAACATCCGATCGCTGGACGCCGTCCAATTTGACAGAGAGCGGGAAAAAGGGTGCGCTCGAAAGATGGAAAGTATCGAGAAACCCGTCGTACATGCTCGACTGGCTCGACCCGAACCCGTCGCGAAACTTCTTCAAAGCTTGGCTGACCTTTCCGGATGCCGAATCGGGTGTAACAAGCAAAATGCGCGGAGACCGTGTGGGAAAACTTCCACGATCAAACGGCCCGAATCTAGCTAAACCGTCCCAAGCGTATGGATGTAGTTTCGTTCGAGACCGGTCGAAGCAGTATTTGCTTTGCGGCAGTTCGACAGTCGTTTTGTACCCCGGCTGATTGGTTAGCTGAACTCGCTGTCCGACCGACACCTCCACACCGCCATGCAATTGAATCGGGCTCTTCTTCGCAAGAAATCCTTGCATTTTGCGAAGCTCACCGTCAAAACCAAGACCGCCACACAACTTCCCATACTCATTGTCCACTGAGTGCATAAAACTGGTGTACCGATTGCCAAGCAGACGCCGGAGACTTGTCGCGAAGACCTCCTTCGATCCCTCGATTCGGACTTGCGATGCAGCGATCTTGTCCTGGCCGTCGTACGCATCCTGGAGTAGAGCGTTGTCTCCTTCCATTCGGTCGAAAGTCCCGACCAAGCTTCGTTGTCCTGGCTCACGATTCCTGCGAATCAGATGCATTCCCCGGACTGGAATGTTCTCTTCGATCAACTCCCCCACGCTGGCGTTGCAGATCCAGCGAGTGGTCAGATTGAGTGCAAGCATCAGTTCCAACTCGCCTGGCCGGAACTCGACCACTTTCGCTTCTAGTTCATACTTTGGTCGGATCTCAAACTTAGAAAGCAGACTGGGCTTTGATTCCAAATTCTCTGCAGCCAACGCGACAAGATCGACATTGCGAGCCAAAAAGGTAAACGGGCGATCGCGTACTGGATCGTACGCATCAAAGACGCCACGCATCGCCTGATTGAGCATGGCTTTTACAAAACGCAGCCCGAGGTGGTCCGAGAGCACCAAGAGTTCCGTCTCACCAAGCCCGCCCGACGGGTTCGGGTTCTTTGCAAGGGAATAGAGGTGCCCTTCGTGATACATCGTAAACCAATCGTCCCCGAGCGAACGTCGCGTTTCCTTGACGTCCGTCGGTGCGATCCTCGACTTCAGTACCGTCAACGACCCGCCGACAATCTCGATTGAAAATCCGTTCAGTTGCAGCATCAGTGTCTCGTGTGGTTTTGATCTTCGTTGCGTCGTCTAGCTATTTAGTCAACTTCGCGACCGCTTCGATCGCTTTTTCGAGTTCTGGAACCAGCGATTCTTTCGATTTAACAATCGCTTCGCGCAACGCTCCGATGTGCGGAACGGCGTCGATGCGCTCTTCGATGCTGCAGTCGACCAGTGGCTTCCAGTCAATCGACTCGCCGGGCCAGCTGTAGTGCTCGTGATCTTTCGCATAACAAAGCCGCCAACCACCCTTAAGCTTGATCATGCCGACGTACCAGTTGATCTCACCAATGCAATTCCGTTGATCATCTTCCATTCCTTCGGAACGGTAGGCGTGCATGGCGTCGCAAGCCAGCCGCATTGCTTTGAACTGATTTTCCTGATCCTCAATCACCGCTTTCAACTGCTCCAACCGGGCAGTCAGGGCTTCATTAAGTTCTTCGTTGCGCTCATCAATGGTCATTTCAGGTTTCTCCGGCATTTGGAAGGCTCCGACATAGAAGCCGTTGATGCGATTAAATGGCATGAGACATCTCCGACGCCTGCAATTGAACGCGGGCGCAGAAAGTGTGGGCCTTGGGGACACAAGAGAACCGTTCCCTCGTCGCCATCAGGCAAACTCGTAATCAAACGAACTGCATACGGGCTATCGACCCGGCGAGCAGAAAAACCGCCATCACAGCGGCGTGGGGATGGCGTCAACCAACGTCCACATTGAAAGATTCACGCATGCTGATAACTTCGTCAATCCCCTTTCTCTAAGTTTTTTTCCGTCGGAAAACAATGATTGCTTCATGGTCATGGCTACCGCGAAGCCTCATCAAACAATTCGGCGACTTCATCGGCCGTCGTCCAGTACCACTCTTTGCCAGGCGATCCTTCAACCCGACCGCCTCGTTTTTTGAGCGCTTTGTGGATCTTGCCTTCAATTGCTCGGCCGTTGTCACATCGGCCGATGAATTGAATGTGTGCGTCGTGTGCGATCGCCGATGGGAACTGGGACGCGACGCGTCGCACGGCTCCGTCGAGACCGCTCGTGTATCCAATCTTCATCGGGTAGTGGCGATGTTCGCCAGCGGCTGACTGTTCGACGGCTGCGAGATAGGTGTAGGCGTAGACCTCGTCCAAGCCATGGCCAACTATCCTGCAATCGGTTTCTTTGAAGAAAGGAAGGTCGAGCATCCACTTCGCCCCCGCGTCGGGGTTTGCATCAAATGGGGTATCACGGAAGCTCTCGACGGTTTTGCTGGAAAGTTCATCGGCGAGTTCTTCGCGGATGAAGTCGATCCAGTAGATGTCGATGTCTAAGCTGAAGCCGGAGTCGCACTCGACCGTTACTTGAAGGCTTGTCCGACCGGGTTTAATTGAAAAGCCAGTCTCGGGAACCGTCCATCCGAGTTGGCCTTTGAACAAAGACGAATCGACGCGTCGCAGATCCTCACGCAGGATGATCCGTTCTCGGCATGGCTGCGTTCCGGTTCCGCCGGCGCGAAGATGCTTCTTCATCTCGTAAGCCCACTTTCCCTGCCGCTTCGGCGAAACGTGCTCGTGCTCGATCTCGTAGCCCGGAAACGGATCGCTCGGCAAATCGTTTAGCGATATTGAAACCGACACCGAATCAGGCGGCGACATTGGAACGAATCTAGGCGTTGGGCTTTCCTCGATGATCTGGAAAGCGTCCATGACTACGGCAATCTGGCTGTCGTACCAGACTTCGTGATCGTTTTCAGGTCCGACCAGAACAAGTTGGCTGCGTTCAGCCATCGCTCGGTGTACTTCTCGCCACACGAAGGGGCCATTGCTAGTCGACAGCACAGCGAGAAGCTGCACCGGCTCGACCAGTCCAGTCGGGTCGGCAGAGAAACGTGTCCGCAGGTGTCCAATCGCCGGTTCCTCGTCCGACGTGAAGGACGGAAAGTGAATTCCGAATCGAAAGCAAAGCGGATAAGTCGCTGCAGGGTCGATGGTTGCCCGACGTGTGTAGCGACCAAATGAGTACACGGCAATTTCATGTTTGCCGTCGCCAGCGAAGCGGCACGTCGACGGGTCGACCAAGAATTCATCCTGCTGGTCAATGCCGTAGGTCGGCCACTTCGTTCTGATTGTCTCCCAGTTCGGATCCATTATTTTGCCTCGCCTCGTTCTTCGCCAATCGTATGTCAAATGCTATTCTGTCTTAGGATAAGGCTACCGACAACGAGCCCAGCTAGGTTGAACCCAGGAACAAAAGAACAATGATTCCGAAACGCATTGACGCAATTTCTGGTGACGATTTGCGAACAATCGTTTCCGAAGGAGTGAAGGAGGGACGGACGCTTGAATTTAAAGAATCGTTGCCAGGACGCGGGGACTCTGATCGCAAGGAGTTTCTCGCTGATATAACTTCATTCGCCAACACATCCGGTGGCGATATCGTGTACGGGATGAGTGGTGAACGTGATGCAGATGGAAATACCACTGGCGCAGCGTCAGAATTCACCGGGCTAAAGGGGATCTCGACAGACGCCGAAACGCTGCGGCTAAAAGAGATGGTGCTTCACGGCGTCGCACCTAGAATCGTCGGTCTAGACGTCGTCGAGATCGAGGGCGGTGATGAAGGCCCAGCGATACTCGTCCGCATCCCAGATAGCTTTCAGAAACCACACATGGTGACTTTTAAGGGAAGTTCACGATTTCACGGACGGACGAGCGCTGGAAAGCACCAACTCGATGTCGGCGAGATCCGAACGGCTTTCGTCCAGTCGGCAAAACTACCGGAGATGCTTCGAGCTTTCGTTCTTGAACGGCTGACGAAACTGCTTGACGACGCTGCCTCGATTTCATTGATCGACGGCCCGATCGCTGCAGTTCATTTCGTCCCGATTTCAGCGATGCTCGATTCGCACAAAATTGATCCGCGTGACATCGAGCACCCCCAATCGCTGAACTTCGCTCCGTTTGGAAAAGACGGACTGGAGCGAATTAACCTAGACGGCTACGCGAAGTATACGGCGACCAACGAAGCTGATCGAGCACGAATCTACGGGCAATTGTTCCGAAACGGTGCTGTTGAATTTGTTTCATCATCCGTCCACGTTAAAAATAACGGCGAATCGAGTAATTTTTCCGCGACGCACCTATGCAATGACCTGCTAACCACGCTCATAAAGTTGCGGAATCTCTACCATCATCTCGACGTCGATCCGCCCTATGTCATCTTCGTATCGCTCTTGAATATTGCACCTTGTCAGATTCACCTACCGGAACGGTTCCGACATTTCATCGACACGGTCACAATCAAAACGAACCAAATCACATTCTCTGAACAGCTGATTGACGAACCGATCCCCGATGACCGTTCGCTTCTCGCAAACATACTTCGCCCATTATTTGATGAAATGTGGCAGGCGTTTGGCGTAAAACAATGCATGGACTTCACACAAGAAGGCGAGTGGCCCTCTTAAGTTTTCGGTGATCCGGTCTCGGGCGTTCAACATCAAAATGCCGGCGGTGTGATGCCCTGGGCTTTCAGGGCGGCGAGGTATTTGTCTGGATCGGCGACTAGCTTTTTGGCGCAGCCGGGGCAGCAGATGTAGACGGCTTTTCCGTTGACGTTGACTTTACCTGGGACGCCCATGCCACCCAGCGGTTCGTCCATCACGGGACAGGTTTTCTGTGCGGCGATTGCAGCAGCATCGGCAAGCGTGGATTTGAAAACGCCCTCGCGGACTTGTTCACCTTTGGCGGTGTAGTACTTGGTGAGGTACTGGTCGGGTGAGGCTTCGACTTTCTTTGTGCAGCCCGCACAGCAGACGAAAAGTGACTTATCACCGATCGTGATCTTGGGTGGCTTGCCCATCGAGCCGAGCGGTTGACCGCTGACGGGACAGGTGGCTTGCAGGCTAATGAGGAGTTCGTCGGAGAGTTTGCCGCTGGCGAGTTTGCCCATCGCGTGAAAAGTCAATGGATCCGTGCCGATGTTGGTGATCTCGACATTCATGTGCAACGTTTGGTCAACGACTTTGGAAAGGTCGACGCCGACTCCAATCGCGAGATTCTTGAGCGTTTTGAGTTGGTAGGTGTATTCCTTCTCGCTGTCACCGACTCGCAGTTTCAGTGTTCCTGAGGCATCCGGCGGTGCGATGGGTTGATCGTTCTGGCCAGGGATCATGAACATGATGCCTTTCTCGGCGATCACCGTTTCAACGCGACGGTCGCCGACGGTTTGCAGAGTGCCGCCGTGCGGGCCAGTGGTTGCTGGGGCGGCGTGCTGTTCGTGGTTGTGCGTTGCATGGTGCGACGCGGCGTCTTGGGCAACTGTAAATGGCGTGGTCGCCAAGAGCGAGATTGCGGCAATGAACGAAAGTCTCATGGGATGCTCCGTTGGGAATTAGCTTTGGTGTTGATAGACGTGGAAGATGGCCGATCCGTATTCGTAAACATGTGTCTTCTTCAAGAGTTCGTCGTCCTCCAGCAACTCGGGAAAGCGAAACTCGTCGATGATCAGCCACAGGTCTCGTGGATGATCATTGAGCGATTGTCGGATCATTGCCAGGAAGCTTTTGGTGACCGCGTGATCAAAGGGCGAATACAAAAAGAAGACGGTTTCGCTGCCCTTCATCTCGTAATCGAGGATGTTGGTGCAGACGACTTTGATCGAGCTTGCAGTGGGCGTGCCTTCTTGGAAGGTCGCGACGTTCCGCTTGGCGATCTCGCACAACGCTTGCGAGATTTCCAAGCCGACGACTTGGTCGAAACCGTGTTCGGCGGCGAGCAGTAGAACCCGCCCCTTGCCGCATCCGACGTCGACACAGACGCCCTCTAGTGGCAGATTTAGCTTGGCCATGATCTTGCGAAAGTATCGAGCCCGCGTCGGCTTGTATTTGTCGGCGTGCTGTTTGTCTTCGTCGCTGATGTCCAAGTCCCTGATCGCGACTTCGGATCGCGTGTCGAGTCGGTGTCGACGATCGAAAGCGTAGTCATCGACGACGCTCAAGACGCTTTGCAGCGAGTTGGATGGACCTTTGGTGAAGGCACGTTTCATGAACTCTGTGGCGGCCATCAACATGCTTACTTCACTTTCGCTAGGTACTTCTGGGGTTCGGCGAGCAACTTGTCTTTGCAGCCGTCGCAGCAGATCCACACCGATTTGCCGTTCACGTCGACCTTCTCGGGGGCTCCCATCGTGCCGAGCATCTCGTCGCTGACGGGGCACATGTGCTGGGCCATCGCGGACTTGTAGTCTTCCTGAGAAAGCTCTTTCAGGCCCGGCATCATCTTTGCCATTGGCGAATCGGAATCGGCGGTGGCGTGGTCGCCGTGATCGTGTTCGGCGTGGTCGCCATGGTCATGGTCGGTGTGGTCCTCGGCCGTATCGCTGGCGGGATTCGCTGGTGGCGTCATTGGATCGGACTCGGGCGTGGTGCAGCCGTAAATGCCGAGCAGGAGCATGCCGCTGAGCAGGATCGGCAGGAATTTTGTGAGTCGCATAGGGTTTTGCCTTCGCGGATTGGGAGGGCGGTTTGATGGATGAACGTGGGTTTGGATGCGTGGGAGGTAGATTTCTTCACGATTGGCGAAAAGAATTCGGCTATTTCGTTTAGATGCGTGAAGAAGCAAGCACTTCGGGCATCCAAACGGACATCACCAGAAGCATCCAGCGGAGAATGCAATGCCTATGTCATCCAGCGATTGCAATACAGTTCGTTCTCATCTGTCGGCTTACCACGACGGTGAGTTGTCGGCTGGACAGGCGGCAACGGTCGCGAAGCACATCGAATCGTGCGAGTCCTGTGCGGCGGAGCTGGATGCGTTTGAAGCAATCGGGTCGGCTTTCGCTCAAACGCAAATGCCAGCGAAGCCTTCTGATTTGTGGCAGCGGATCGAACGCGAACTGCCAACGACCGCGGAACCGGTGACGTTGTCAAAGCGGTTTGGTGTTTGGGTTCGCGAGTCGCCCTACGGAGCGGGGCTGGTGTCGATGGCAGCGTCCGTCTTGGTGCTGTTGGGGGCGGGGCTTTGGTACGGCAACAATGGCGACATGGCGGGCGGTGGAGCGATGGCGATGCACGGCAGCGACGGGCATTCGCACGATGATGAAATGTCAGCCAAGCACATGGCCGAGTTCGCTGGTGTGATGACCGACTATTTGCAGATCTTGCCCAGCGATCCGGACGCAGCGGAACAAATGCTGCTGTCGAAGTACAACGGCGAAACCGTCGACTCGGATGGTGCCGTCAAGTTGGTCGGTTACCGTCCGATTATCTCGGGTGGATTGCCAGAGGGCTATTCGCTCGCGTCGACCAGCGTCTTGAAGATGCCGTGTTGCACGTGCGTGAAAGCGGTTTGCAAACGCAGTGACGGATCGACCTTGGTGTTGTTTGAGCACGACGACGAAGAGACCGCGTGGTTCGGCGATCGTCCCTCCACCATGGCGATGTGCGGCGACAAGGATTGCTGCCTCGTCGATCTTGCTTCCAGCATCGCGGCGACCTGGAAGCAAGGCACGCGAAGTGTGACCGCCGTCGGCGTTCGCGACCAAGAGGAAGTGACGACGCTAGTGAATTGGTTGGATAAGTCTTAGAGAAATCTCATGAACGAACTGATCAAACGACACCGCGGAAAACTCTGGATTGCACAAGCGGTAGCGTTTGTGCTGTTCGGTGTGTTCGTTGCCACGTGGTTTGGTGGCGGGGAATCAGGCGAGTCGAAAGTCTCTGCGACTCCCGCTACTGGAGAGGTTCAATCCAAACCTTCGATTTGGACGTGCAGCATGCACCCTCAGATTCGTCGAGATGGTCCGGGCAGTTGTCCGATCTGCGGGATGGACTTGGTGCCCGTCAGGGAGTCGGCCGACGGAGTCCGCACGGTTTCGATCAGTTCAGAAATCAAGAGTCTGATGAACGTGCAAGTCAGTCCCGTGCGTCGGCGGTACGTGACGGCTGAAGTTCGCATGGTCGGCAAAGTCGACTACGACGAAACTCGCCTCGCACACATCACCGCTTGGGTGCCTGGTCGCTTGGAACGCATGTTCGTCGACTTCACTGGCGTCGAAGTCAACAAGGGCGATCACATGGTGCAAATCTACAGCGAGTCACTTTACACGGCTCAAGAAGAATTGCTTGCCGTGACGAAGCGTGATCGACCGCTGAGCACGTCACGGTTCATCGAGCCGATTGATCTTGCCGAGTCCGCTCGCGAGAAATTGCGTTTGCTCGGTCTGACGCCGGAGCAAATTCAAACGATCGAACAGCGCGGCAAGTCATCCGAAACCGTGACGATCTATTCGCCGGTCGGCGGTGTGGTAGTTGCGAAGAACAAGCAAGAAGGCGACCGCGTTCAAACGGGCGACCGCATCTACACCGTCGCCGACTTGAACATCTTATGGGTTCAGATGGATGCTTACGAATCCGACCTAGCTTGGTTGCGGTACGGGCAAGACGTCGAATTCACGACCGAAGCGTATCCCGGCGAAGTGTTCCGTGGCCGAATCGCGTTCATTGACCCAGTGCTGAACGAAGACACGCGAACGGTGAAGGTGCGGGTTAACGTGCCGAACGACGATGGTCGCTTGAAACCGGAGATGTTCGTGCGAGCGATCGTGCAGAGCAACATCGCGGCGGGCGGTCGGGTGCTCAACGCTTCGTTGGCTGGGAAGTGGATCAGCCCGATGCACCCGGAGATCATCAAAGATCAGCCAGGCGATTGTGACATCTGCGGCATGCCTTTGGTGCGAGCCGAGTCGCTCGGGTACGTCACCGCCGAGCCGACGAACGCCGCGAAGCCGTTAATCGTACCGGTGAAGGCAGTGTTGCTGACCGGAACGCGAGCCATCGTTTACGTCCAAGTTCCCGATGCTGAGAAGCCGACTTACGAGGGACGCGAGATCGTGATCGGTCCGCGAGCAGGAGACTTCTATCTCGTGAAGTCCGGACTCAAGGAAGCCGACTTGGTGGTGACCAACGGCAACTTCAAGCTCGACAGTGCGTTGCAGATTTCAGCGAAGCCTTCGATGATGACGCCGCAAGGTGGCGGTGGTGGTGGACACAATCACGGTGGCATGGAAATGCCGAAGGCAGACGAAGGCGTGACGATGGACGCGAGTCCGATGGAGTTGGTGCCAGCGGTACGTGATGCGATGCTCGGCATTGTTAAGCAATACAAAACGATTCAGGAAAAGGTCGAGGCGGCGAACCTCGCAGAGATTCGTGCCGGCTACGACGAACTGGGTAAAGCTGTCGAGGCGGTGCCGGCGGACTTGATCGGTCCTCAGATGCGACCGCAGTGGTTCGAGGTCGCGATGTTGCTTCGCAATGACGTCACCGAAGGCCGCGAGGTCAATTCTATGCGTGAAGCCGATCGTGTATTCACGTTGACTCGCCAGCACGTCGATCAGATGAAGGCTCAGTTTCCGTTGCCGATGTCGCATGACGAAATGCAGATGCCGGCCATGGCAAACATGGACGCTCCGCCGGAGGTGACAGAACAACTCAGCGGCTTCGTCGCTCCCTACTTGGCACTCAGCCAAGCACTCGCGGCCGACGATCTGGATGCGGCGAAGCAAGCCGTCGATCCGTTTCATCAACGTTTGGCTTCATTGCTGCCGATCGTTTCTGAATCCAAAGCGGTCGAAATGTGGAGCAAAGAGAAACGCGACTTGTCCGAGATCGTTGCAAGATTGCAGAAGGCGAATGATCTCGTTGCCTTGCGGAGCGGATTCGCGTTGCTGTCCGAACAAATGTTGAGTCTGGAGCGAATGTTCAAACTCCCGACCGACGAAACCCTTTACGAGCTTCATTGTCCGATGGCCTTCGAGGGTCGCGGTGCGTCGTGGCTTCAATCCGATGACGCGGTTCGCAATCCGTACTACGGCGCTTCGATGCTGAAGTGTGCAGATCGAGTGGAGAGTTTAGGGTCGAGTGTTGAGAGTAAAACCGATAGGTAATTTGAGTATGTTTGGATTTGAGAAACTTGATGTTTGGCAGAAGTCGGTCGATTTGGCGGATGAGGTTTATCGACTAACTCGTGAGTTCCCCGACTACGAGAAGTTTGGTTTGGCAAATCAGATGCGACGGGCCGCTGTGTCGATCTCATCGAACATCGCGGAGGGTAGTGGTCGCGAATCCAAGAAAGATTTCGCTCGGTTTCTTCAGATTGCCTACGGATCTGTCATGGAGGTCGTGTCGCAACTTCATATCGCTCAGCGTCAAGAGTTCATTCCGAAAGAAGATGCACGGAAGCTGTATCAGGATTGCGAAGAAATCGCACGAATGATTAGCGGCCTGAAACGCAGTCTGGGCGTCTAAGCATGCCTGACTCTCAACTCTCAACTACCGACTCTCAACTAGACGAAGCGAAGCGGAGTCTGCTCGGCCGGCTGATCTGGTTCTGCTTGACCAACAAGCTGGTCATTTTCTTGCTGGTCATTGCAACGATGGGTTGGGGCGTGATGGTCGCGCCGTTCGACTGGGACACCGGAGCGTTGCCTCGCGATCCCGTTCCCGTCGATGCGATTCCCGACATCGGCGAAAACCAACAGATCGTGTTCACGCAATGGATGGGACGCAGCCCACAAGACGTCGAAGACCAGATCGGTTATCCGCTGACGGTCGCGCTGCTGGGCATTCCCGAAGTCAAGACGATCCGCAGCTATTCGATGTTCGGATTCTCGTCGATTTACATTATCTTTGGCGAAGACGCGGACTTCTATTGGTCGCGAACACGAGTGCTGGAAAAGCTGAACAGTTTGCCGGCCGGCACGTTGCCAGATAGTGTGCAACCGACGCTGGGGCCAGATGCGACGGCACTCGGACAGATTTATCTCTATACGCTCGAAGGCCGCGATCCTGATGGAAAACCGACCGGTGGTTGGGATTTGCGAGAACTGCGAACGATCCAGGATTACTACGTTCGTTATTCGTTGACGTCGGCCGAAGGCATCAGTGAAGTCGCTTCGATCGGCGGCTTCGTTCAGGAATACCAAATCGACGTGGACCCCGACGCGATGCGGGCCGCCGGCGTTACGCTGGCCAATGTGTTCGAGTCGATTCGCATGACGAACGTCGACGTCGGGGCACGGACGATTGAACTGAACAAGGCTGAATACGTCATCCGTGGTCTGGGCTTTATCGAGAGCATTGAAGACATCGAAAAGACAGTCGTGAAGGTGACGGATAACGTGCCGATCACGGTGGCCGACGTTGGCAACGTGTCGCTAGGTCCGGCGCTGCGGCGAGGTGCGCTCGATAAAGCCGGTGCCGAAGCCGTCGGCGGCGTCGCGGTCGTGCGTTACGGGTACAACCCGTTGGCGGCGATCAAGAACATCAAACAGCGCATCAAAGAAGTCTCACCGGGTTTGCCCACCAAGGTGCTCGTTGACTATACGAAGACGTCGGCTGATGAAGTTGACCTGTATGCCGATCGGCATGACCTGGAACCGATCACCGGAGCGACGACCACCAGCGACGCTTGGGTGAAGCACCTTCGCGGCATGTCGCAAGAACAGTGGCCCAGCTGGATCACGACCAGTCAAGTCGCGGTTGTACCGTTTTATGATCGCACGGGTTTGATCTACGAGACGCTGGGCACTTTGAACACGGCACTGTTTGAAGAAATTCTCGTCACGATCATCGTAATCTTGGTGATGGTCATCCACTTGCGCAGCTCGTTCCTCATCAGTGCGTTGCTTCCGCTGGCTGTTTTGATGTGCTTCATCGCCATGAAGACCTTCGGTGTGGACGCGAACATCGTGGCGTTGTCGGGCATCGCGATCGCGATCGGGACGATGGTCGACATGGGGATCATTGTCACGGAGAACATTCTCAAATATCTCGATGAGGCTGATCCCGAAGACGACAAGATGACGTTGATCTTCAAGGCCACTCAAGAAGTGGCTGGTGCGGTGCTAACCGCCGTGACAACGACCGTCGTCAGTTTCCTGCCCGTGTTCACGATGATCGGTGCCGAAGGAAAGTTGTTTCGCCCGCTGGCGTTCACCAAAACCTTCGCACTCGCCGCGTCCGTCATCGTTGCGCTCACAATCATTCCGCCGGTTGCCCACGTCTTGATGGGCGGACGCATTGAATCCAAGAGTTTGCGTCGTGGAGCTTGGTTCGCGTTGCTGGTCCTGGGCATTGCCGCGTCGATGCTGCTGACGTGGTGGGTCGGTGCCATCTTGATCGTGTTGTCAGCATACAAGCTGTACGAGGAACGCATTCCTGAACGCTATCAGCGTTACGGTCCTTATGCGGCCAGTGCGCTCGCGGCGTTGGTCGTCGGCGTGTTGCTGACTCAAGAATGGTTGCCGCTCGGACCACAGAAAGGTTTGCTACTGAACTTACTGTTCGTCGGCGGATTGATTGGCGGCATCCTGGGGTTCTTTACCGTCTTTCAACGATTTTTGTATGAACCGATCCTGCGTTGGTGCCTCGATCACAAACTTGCGTTCATGACGCTGCCAATCGCGATCCTATTGTTCGGCGGATCGGCTTGGTTGGGTTTTGACAAGGTGTTCGGGTTCATCCCGAAGACGCTCTCGATGGTTGGCGTTTCGGAAACCAACGTTCGGCTTTCCGGTCCCTGGCAAACCGCAACCGGCGTGTTGCCGGGACTCGGCAAAGAGTTCATGCCGCCGCTTGATGAAGGCTCTTTCCTGTACATGCCGACAACGATGCCGCACGCTTCGATCGGTGAAGCACTCGACGTATTGCAATTGCAGAATCAATTGTTGGTGTCGATTCCCGAGGTCGAATCGGTCGTCGGAAAAATCGGTCGCGCCGACACGCCGCTCGACCCGGCTCCCGTGTCGATGCTCGAAACCTACATCACTTACAAATCGGAATACAAAACTGACGAAGACGGTCATCGACTGAACTTTCGCTACGACAACGCAACCGAAGAATTTGTCCGCGACGAAACAGGCGAATTAATCCCTGATCCCGGCGGCCGACCGTTTCGACAATGGCGCGATGAGATTCGCAAGCCGGATGACATTTGGCAAGCGATCACGACGGCGGCACAGATTCCTGGGACGACTTCAGCACCCAAGCTGCAACCGATTGCCGCTCGGATCGTGATGCTGCAAAGCGGCATGCGGGCACCGATGGGAATGAAGGTCAAAGGCCCGGACCTGGAAACGATCGAGCGGGTTGCCTTGGAACTGGAATCGTTGCTGAAGCAAATTCCGACCGTTCAATCTTCCGCTGTGATAGCTGACCGCATTGTCGGCAAGCCGTATTTGGAAATCGACATCGACCGTGACGCGATCAAGCGGTACGGGTTGCACATCCGCAGCGTGCAGGACGTGATCGAAGTTGCGATCGGCGGCCGGCAGATCACAACGACGGTTGAAGGTCGCGAACGATTCCCCGTTCGCGTGCGATACGCTCGCGAACTGCGTGACGACCTCGAATCGCTCGACCGAATTTTGGTCCCGACGCCGATGGGCGCACAGATTCCGCTCGGGCAGCTCGCCGACATCCGCTACACCCGCGGGCCACAGGTCATCAAGAGCGAGGACACGTTCTTGCTCGGGTACGTGCTATTCGACAAGAAGCCCGGTGAAGCGGAAGTCGACGTCGTCGAGGATGCTCAGGCGTTCTTGCAATCGAAGATCGACTCGGGCGAGTTCACGCTGCCGGCCGGAGTGACGTACACATTCGCAGGCAACTACGAGAACCAAATCCGATCGCAGAAGACACTGGCGATCGTGTTGCCGCTAGCACTCGGGATCATCTTCTTGATCCTGTACATGCAGTTCAAATCAGCCATCACGACATCACTGGTGTTCAGCGGCATTCTGATCGCTTGGGCCGGCGGCTTCATCATGCTGTGGCTGTACGGCACCGAGTGGTTCCTCGACTTCAGTCTGCTCGGCACGAACATGCGAGAACTGTTTCAAGTCAAAACAATCAACCTCAGCGTCGCCGTCTGGGTCGGTTTCCTGGCCCTGTTCGGAATCGCCAGCGACGACGGCGTCGTAATCGCGTCCTACCTCGACGAAAGCTTCCGCAAGGATCGCATTGAAAACGCCAAACACGCCCGCGAAGCCACCGTCACCGCCGGGATGAGACGCGTTCGCCCGTGCTTGATGACCACGGCAACCACGCTACTCGCCCTCATTCCCGTCCTCACCTCCACCGGCCGCGGCAGCGACATCATGGTGCCAATGGCGATCCCCAGCTTCGGCGGCATGACGATCGAGATCATGACGATGCTCGTCGTGCCCGTGCTATATTGCAGTGCAATGGAATGGAAATTGAAGCTCGGCGTCAAAGACGAACGCTTTGCAGAGGACGCTTGAAGAAGATGGGGAGTGAAGGAGAACTCCAACTCTCAGACTCCCAAACTGGCCTAGCGATTCCGAATCCGTTTGGGTAGAGTGAAATCATGAACCGACTTTTTTCCATTCTGTTGATTCCGCTTTTTGTGCTGGGGCAAGCGCTGCCTCATTCACATGCGGGTAGCGGTATGGTTGAGCAGGATGACCATGCGGGTCGCCCCCATGTGCATTTGTCCTCTGGGCATTCGCATGATCAAGGCCATCAAGATGGCGATGAACATGGTCACGACCATCAAGACGATAAAGCATCCGATGATTCACCACGGACTGGTGTTCTGTCGGTTCCCGTTAATCATGACTCCGACGCGATCTACGTTGGTCAGTCGAACATTACTTTGGGGCGAGCTTCCGCCGTCTCACAACTGAATTTCGCGAACATTTGCACGTTCGTTGAAGTCTTTACCGATCGTCCTGATCGACGGTCGTTGCTCGGCTCGAATCAGATGCCCGATCGGTCTGCGGGGCTTCCGATCTATCTTCTTGTCGCTTCGCTGCGGCTGTAGCGGACGCACATCACCGAATCTCGGCGTTCTTAGCGCCGGACTTCTTTCTCGGTGATATCGCCACCTTTTTCTTTTGATCGAGACAGCCTCTTGGCCTGCGCGTGCGCGCTCGGAAAGTCGCTGCGCTCGGTGCTGCTCTGTGGACTTTTGACGAGATTCTTTTATGAACCGATTGGTTTCGATTGCTAAATCGCTGGCTGGTCCCGCGATTCTGGTAGCCGTTTTATTTGCGGGTTGGACGTTCCGCAAGCAGTTGTTTCCGCAGCAGGAAACGGCTGCCGCGTCCGACGACAAGCCGTCAGCGGAGTCCGCTGAGAAGCAGACTGTTTTGGAGATTAGCGAGCAAGCTCGAAAGAACTTGTCGCTGACGTCCAAAGCTGCCCGGCCTCAGTCGTATTGGCGGACGGTCGTGATTCCTGGCGAAGTCGCCGACCGTCCAGGGTTGTCCGACCGGGGCGTCACATCACCGGCGGTCGGTGTAGTCACGGCGATTCATGCGTTCCCCGGCGACACCATGCGACCTGGCGAACCGTTGTTCACGCTGCGGCTTTTCAGTGAATATCTGCAAGCGACTCAAACTTCATTGTTCAAGGCGCGGCAGGAAACTGCGATCGTCCAAGCTGAGATTGACCGCCTATCGGGTGCCGTCAGCACCGGCGCGGTTTCGCGATCCAAGATGATCGAATTGCAGAGTGAGATCAGTCGTCAAAACACGTTAATCCAAGCGGCTCGTCAGGAACTACTCACTCGCGGGTTAATGCCAGATCAAGTGCAGCAGATTGAATCGGGGACGTTCGTTTCAACCGTCGATGTCGTCGCTCCGCCGGTTCGCGACTTGTCATCCGTCACAGAACGGTCGCCGCCGCAGGCGGTTCAGCAGGTCAGCTACATCAACGAAGCGGGACAGTACGAAGGCATTGCTTACGAGGTGCAAGAACTGTCGGTCGAACTTGGGCAACAAGTTCAAGCCGGGCAGTTACTCGCGAACCTGTCGAATCATCAAATGCTTTACGTTGTCGGCCACGCCTTCAAACGCGAGGCCGCGTATCTTGAGCAGGCAGCTCAAGAAAAGCGTCCTATCGAGATCGAGTTCGCCGAGGACGGAGAAGGACGGTGGCCGGAGTTGAATCAGACTTTCAACATTCGCCATCTAGCGAACTCAATCGACACGAACAGCCGTACTTTTGATTTCTTTGTACCGCTGACGAACCAGTCGCGTTTGTATGGCGAGCAAGGGCGTGTCTTTCTTGTTTGGCGTTTCCGACCAGGCCAACGTGCGCGCATCCACGTCCCGGTTGAAAAGTTTGATGAAGTGTTTGTGTTGCCATCCGAAGCGGTCGTTCGGGAAGGCCCCGAAGCCTACGTGTTCCGGCAAAACGGCGACTTGTTCAAGCAGATTCCGGTTCACGTGCTTCACGAGAATCGACGATCAGTTGTCATCGCAAACGACGGCAGCATCACATCGGGAGCCTTCTTGGCACAAGGCTCAGCGGCATCGCTCAACCGCGTGCTGAAGTCGCAATCGGCCAGCGGCAAAGAGCCCGGTGTTCACGTCCACGCCGACGGCACTACTCACGCGGCTCACTAAAGGAATCAACATGCTTGATGCAATTATTAAATTCTCGCTTCGATACCGAATGCTGGTCGTCGTCGTCAGCCTGTTTGTGCTGGTCTACGGCTCGTACTTGGCCGCACAGATGTCGATTGACGTTTTTCCCGACCTCGACCGACCTCGCGTCGTCATCATCACCGAAGCTCCTGGACTGGCGACGGAAGAAGTCGAGACGCTGGTGACACAGCCGATCGAGATTGCGCTGATGGGGGCCAACGGTGTTCAAGCCGTTCGTAGTCAGTCGACGGCCGGGCTGAACGTCATCTACATCGAGTTCGATTGGTCAACCGAAATTCGGGCGGCGAGACAGACCGTGCAAGAGCGACTGTCGACGCTCGAAGGCATCCTGCCCGATGGGATTCGTCCCCAGATGACGCCGCCTTCTTCGATCATGGGTCAGATCATCGTCGCGGGCATCTATCGCCAAAATGGTCCCAACGGAGGCCGGCTAGCGCAGGTTGGCACTACGGAAATGATGGCCGAAATGGTCATGGAGAAAAACGAAAATTTCCAAATCAAGGTCTGGATGCCGGGAAATCGGCATGATTTCTCGACATGGAAGAAAGTCGAGACACAAGAAGTTCAGTGGAACGATGATTCCAATTCGGAAATACAGAGTAAATATGTTCCGATCGGTATCGCCTCGGTCAAAATCGAAGGCAAGTCGTATGACGCACATTTCTACAGCGATGCAAAACAGCAACTCGAACTTCGCACCGTTGCCGACTGGATCATTCGTCCACGGCTGCTGAAAGTGACTGGAGTCGCCGAAGTCTTCATGCTCGGGGGCGATCGCAAGCAGTATCAAATTCTGATCGACCCCACGGCGCTGCTCGAATACGGCGTCACCGTTCAAGACGTTGAACAAGCCTTGCGAGCAAGCAACATCAATACCAGTGGCGGGTTTGCTGTAACGGGAGAAACGGAACGCCCAATCCGTGTGCTCGGCCGTTTGGGACCAGAGTCGCGTGTCGTGATCGAGGATTTGAAAAAGGTTCCCGTTGGAAATCACACAAAACGCGCCGTGTTACTGGAGCAGGTTGCTCGCGTGACCGAAGGGCCACAGTTCAAACGCGGCGACGGCAGTGTCAATGGCAAACCGGGGATCGTATTCACCACTGTCAAACAACCTCACGTTGACACTCGCGCTCTAAGCGATGCGGTCGCGGATGCGTTTGTCGAGGTCGAAGCATCTTTGCCAGCGGACATCATTGTCAATTCGGAATTGTTCCGACTGCGAAACTTCATCGACCGTGGCATTTTCAATGTTGCTGAGGCGCTGGTCATCGGTGCGGTGTTAGTCATCATCGTCTTGTTTCTGTTCCTGCTGAATTTCCGCACGACGTTCATCACGCTCACGGCAATCCCACTCTCACTGGTGCTAACGACACTGACGTTTCGCATCATGGGTTGGATTAGCGGTACCGAGCTTTCCATCAACGTGATGACACTGGGCGGGATCGCCGTCGCCATGGGAGAGCTTGTCGATGACGCCATCGTCGACGTTGAAAACATTTTCCGGCGGTTGAAGCAGAATAATCTGTTGCCCATCGAGCAGCAAAAACCGTCTATTGTCATTACCTTCGAGGCGAGCAAGGAGATTCGCAGCTCGATCGTATTCGGTACGGCGGTCGTGATTCTGTCCTTCATGCCGCTGTTTGCATTGTCTGGCGTCGAAGGCCGGTTGTTCACGCCACTTGGTTTCGCGTACATCGTGTCGATACTTTCGTCGTTCGTCGTTTCGATGACCGTTACGCCGGTGCTGTCCTACTACCTCCTTCCGAACTCGCGAGCAACTCACAACGAAGGCGACGGTTTTCTACTGAACGGATTGAAGAAGGTCGTGACCTACTTGATTCGTCTCAGCATGGCGATGCCGCGAACGCTACTGATTTTGACTTGGCTTGCCGTCGCCGTCGCCGCATGGCAGATGTCAACGTTGGGGCGAAACTTCTTGCCTCCGTTCGACGAAGGCAGCATTCAAGTGAACGTGACGCTGCCGCCGGGCTCGTCGCTTGACGCATCCAATCAGGTTTCGCGTGCAATTGATTCCGTGTTTCTGTCGATGCAGAAAAACGATGAGAACCCCGATGGCGAAATTTTGCATTTTGTTCGCAGAACGGGACGTGCGGAAATGGACGAGCACGCTTCGCCGGTCAATTTCGGCGAATACATCCTGAGCATGAATCCGGAATCGCCGACAGAACGAGAGGAAATCTTAGCTCGATTGCGAGAACAGATCAGCGATGAAGCTCCCGGCGTTGATATCGAAGTCGAGCAACCGCTTGCACACTTGATTAGCCACATGATATCGGGCGTTTACGCTCAAATCGCGATCAAGATTCACGGCGACGACTTGGACACGTTGCAGCGAGTGGCCGAGCAGGTGAAGGCAACCATTCAGGACGTGCCAGGAATCACACCGCCGGTGGTCGAGCCGATTCAAGAGACGGCGGAGTTGCATATCGAACTGCGAGCAGACGATTTAGCATTGCATGGTCTGACTCGCGAGTACGTCGCCGACGTTTTGCAAACGGCATTGCAGGGTGAAGTCGTTTCACAAGTTCTCGAGGGTCAACGACGTTTCGATTTGCTTGTGCGTCTCGAAGAAGAATATCGCACCGACTATGCCAACCTCGATCGGCTTCGCATCGACCTACCCGATCGAGAAGGTCAGCCCGATCGTGGGCAGATCGAACTTCGCGAGGTCGCGGACGTAGGCGTCGGCACCGGGCCGAACTCGATTAACCGAGAAAACGCCCGTCGCCGGATTGTCATTCGCTGCAATACCGAAGGACGCGATTTGGCCGGAGCGGTCGGCGATATCAAACAGCGAATCGGCGATCAAGTTGAAATGCCAGTTGGGTACTTTATTGAATATGGCGGACAATTCGAGAGTCAACAGCGGGCAACACAGCTCATCATCGTGCTGGCTGGCATCTCGGTGATCGGAATGTTCGTGGTGTTATTGGTGTTGTTCCCGTCGATCCGTATCGTGCTGCAAATTTTGAACGCTTTACCAACGGCATTCATCGGTGGCGTGATGTCGCTGGTCATCACGCAGCAAAGTCTAACGGTCGCCAGCTTGGTTGGTTTTATCTCGCTTGGTGGAATCGCGGTCCGCAACGGGATTTTATTGGTCACCCATTACTTCCACCTGATGAAGGAAGAAGGCGAAGACTTCACTCAGGAGATGGTGCTGCGAGGCAGCTTGGAGCGACTTGCACCGGTTTTGATGACGGCTCTAACCGCTGGCATTGGATTGATTCCGCTCGTTTTGGGCGGGCAAGAGCCAGGCCGTGAGATTCTCTACCCCGTTGCCACGGTCATCCTCGGCGGACTGACCACATCGACGTTCTGTGAATTCCTGATTCACCCAGGACTGTTCTGGCAGTTCAGCGGAAAAGACGCCGCACGACTAGCAAAACTCGAAAATGAGGAGGACGAACTGGCAATGATTTAACCCACACAACCGACCATTACGACAAAACTTACACTCTCTATTTAAAAGAACCATTCCATGAAGATTCAAAAACCGTTCGTCTCGCTGCTCACCGTCGCTTGCTTTTTTGCATTCGTCGGTTGCAAGCAAGAAACCGCATCAACAACACCAACGCCAACCGTCGAAACTGACGACCACGGTCACGAACGCGCCGAAGACGAAGAGGGCCACGACCACACCGTCGCAGGTCACGGCCACGGTGCCGGGCCACACGACGGCACGATCGCCGACTGGGGCGGCGGAAAGTATCACGTCGAATTCACAGTCGATCACGACAAGACTCAAGCAACCGTCTACGTCCTTGGTGCCGACGAGAAGTCGCCCGTTCCAATCGACGCCGAGTCGATCGACTTGAGCATCAGCGATCCAGTAATGCAAGTCACGTTGAAGGCTGCACCGCAAGACAGCGATCCAGCGGGCAAAGCATCACGCTTCGTCGGCAACCACGAAAAGCTTGGTGTCGTTCAGGAATACGCAGGCACGATGACTGGCGTTATCGACGGCACACCCTACTCAGGTGATTTTGCCGAAGAAGCTCACGGCCACGAGTAGGCCGCACTATTTCAACAAGGAATATGCAAATGTGGTTGATCGTCAAAGCTTTGATTTCGGCTGCAGTGATTGTCGCCGTGGCCGAATTGTCGTCTCGGATGCCTCGGCTGGGCGCGTTATTGCTGACACTGCCGATCATCAGCATTCTCGCGTTCATCATGACGTGGAATAACGAGCACGACATAGCCACTATTGCAAAACTTGCCCGCGAGACCTTGGTACTGGTTCCGCTGGGCTTGCCATTCTTTGTCCCGTTAGCACTTTCGGATCGGACGGGGCTATCGTTCTGGTCCAGCTTCGCAATCGGCGTTCTACTGGCGTCGGTAACGATAGGGGCTTGGTTCAGATTCGGCCCGCAGGTTTAACTGGACCTTAGAATTCAGGTACCGAGTACTTTCATCGGGCATCCAGTGATGAGGTTGACGCGTGGCGTGATACTGCCTACAATCCAGCCATAGTACGGATGGCCCGCTCCATGTATTTTACAATTCCCTGATGTTTCGTTTGCTTCTTCTTTTGTTCATCGCATTGCGGGTAATTGCTTGCCCCGTGTGTTGTGCCATGGAGGAATGTCATGCGGATGGCGTTGAGGCTGCGGTCACGCATTCGTGCTCTTGCTCCAAGAATCAGGACGAACCGTGTGGAGAGAGCGAAATGCCGCCCATGGATTCGCCTTGTCCGTGTGAATCCGGATGTGAGTGCCAGATCACACCAGAGATGGGGCATCGGGTAGCGATCGACGTTCTGTCGATGCTGGATTTTGCCCCTCTTTGTTTGGACACGCTCGATTTATCGGAAGCTCGTGTGGCTCGGTTCGAGGAGCAACCTCGCCGACTTGGTCTACCTACTGGTCGATTGTTGCGCCTTGCGCACGCTTCTCTCTTAATCTAGGCCGCTGCTGGCCATCGCTCGCAAACCAGCGAACTGCGTTGCTGTTACCAAATTTGGTTCGTCGCTGCTCGGTTTGATTCGACTTGTCTGGTTGGCCTGCACCCACGGTTCGTGCTTGAAATCGCAACGGTTGCGTTTCGAGCTTGTCCAATCTTTTGCCAGCAGGAGTCGTTCCATGAGTCATCCCATTGTTGATGCGCCGAAACAGAACCCGTCGCGTCATCCGGCGGAGCGGTCCGTCAACGGTCATCAGGTCGATACAGTCGAGCCCGAGACGGGGAAGGAAATAGGGCAAGGCGGACCGCTCCGGCGAGGGCTATCCCTTGTGTTGAGCAGCATCGGGCCGACGTTGGTTCTGATCGGATTTGCTGCGGTCTTCTACTACGGACACCACAATGACTGGCGAATTCCTAAGTTCGCCGCTTTGACTGGGAGTGTCGAGACGATCGCCGACGATTGGTGTGAAGAACACGCCGTGCCTGAATCCATTTGTGTCGAGTGTGATCCCACCCTGATGCCCAAAGGCCCCGACTACGGTTGGTGCGAGGTACATGGCGTTCACAACTGCGTGCTTGATCATCCCGATGTAGCACAGATGAAGGAGACGCCGTCGATATTGCCAAGCGATCTTGAGCGAGCCGCTCGCGCTTTGGCCGTGGCTCCGCGTAAAGAGAACAACAGTGCCTGTAAGATTTACCAGACCCGGATTCAGTTCGCTTCCATTGAGTCAGTGAAGCAGGCTGGCGTTGATGTGGAATTGATTGAACGTGCTCCGATTGTCGAAGCGATCACTGGCAGCGGGGAGATTGTTTACGACCCCACGAAGCAAGCGAGCTTGGCATCGCGAGTTCCCGGAAGCGTTTGGTTGGTAACCAAGGGCGTTGGCGATTTGGTCACCAAGGGAGAAGTTCTCGCCGTCGTGGATGCGGCACAAGTCGGTGATCTAAAAACGAATCTACTGCGGGCGTTGGCCGAAGAAAACCTGCAACGACAAAACGTCTCGCGGCTTAATCAAGCTCGAAGTGCGATTGCGGGGTCGCGGATTCTCGATGCTGAAGCTGCCCTGTCCAAAGCTCAAGCGGATGTGTTGTCCGCTGAACAGTCGTTGCGAAATCTTGGATTGCCGATCGAAACCGAATCGCTGCGAGGCTTGTCTGAGCGACAAGTCCTCGACAATCTGCGTTTGCTGGGAATTCCCGATGAGATTCGCGCCCAACTCAACAGCAAGACAATCACGTCGAACTTAATACCGATCGTTTCGCCGATCGAAGGCTTCGTCACACAACGGCATGTTGCTCCGGGTGAAGTCGTTGACCCGACTCGCATTCTGTTTGAAGTCGCGAACACCAGCCAGATGTGGCTCACACTCAATGTTCCACTAGAGAACATGGATCAGCTTGCTGTCGGGCAACCAATTCGCTTTCAAGCCGATGGCAGTCGCTATGAAGTGGAAGGCAAGTTGGACTGGATCAGCACGGCGGCGGACTCGCAAACGCGGATGGTGCAGGTGCGAGCAATGCTGCCGAACGTTGACGGCAAGTTACGAAGCGAAACGTTCGGTACGGGCCAAATCATATTGAGGGAAGAGCCAGACGCCATCGTGATTCCCAACGGATCGTCACACTGGGAGGGTTGCTGCCAAGTTGTTTTCGTGCGTGACAAGCATTACTTCGACAGTCCCGACAGCTTCAAAGTCTTTCACGTCCGTTCGGTACGCTTGGGTGCAACGAACGGAGAATTCACGGAAGTCATTTCTGGTGTGCTTCCCGGTGAAGTGATCGCCGCAGCGGGCAGTGACGTGCTGCGAGCGCAGTTACTAAAAAACAATCTTGGTGCAGGCTGCGACTGCGTCGCAGAATAAAGGAGAGCACGGATGCTAAATTGGCTAATCGACGTATCACTGCGCCATCGTGCGCTCGTGATACTAACGGCGGCGTTGTTCGCGGTTGTAGGCGTGTTCTCACTCCAACAGCTCGATATCGACGCATTCCCGGACACCACACCGGTTCAAATTCAGATCAACACGGTCGCCCCGTCGCTGGCGTCTGAAGAAATCGAACGGCAGATCACCTTTCCCGTCGAGCAGGCAATCAGCGGATTGCCGGGACTCCACGAATTGCGTTCGATCTCCAAGTTCGGTCTGTCACAGGTCGTGGTCATTTTTGATGATGGCATCGACATCTATTTTGCTCGTCAGTTGATTAACGAACGGTTATCCACAGTCGAGCTACCCGACGGTATCAGCCGACCGCAGATGGGTCCGGTCTCGACCGGTTTGGGCGAAGTCTTTCACTACGTTCTGGTTTACGACGGTGTTGACTTCTCGGAAGCCTCTCAGGCCGAGCGTATTAAACGCATGACCGAGTTGCGAACGATTCACGACTGGGTGGTCAAGCCACAGTTGCGATCGGTTCGAGGTGTGGCCGAAGTGAACAGTTGGGGCGGGTACGAGAAGCAATATCAGATTCGTCTCGATCCCGAAGGGCTGTTCAAGTACGGCCTGACCTTCGAGCAGGTATCTGATGCAATTGAAACGAACAACGAGAATGTCGGCGGCGGTACGGTCACTGACGGCAGCGAAATGCTGCTGGTGCATGGAATTGGCCGAACGGTCAATATCAAGGAGATCGAAGACATCGTCATCACTTCCAAGGATGGCGTGCCAGTTCGCATTCGCGACGTCGCCGATGTGATGATTGGGCATGAGATTCGGCGGGGCGCGGTCACGGCAAACGGTCGCGGTGAAGCGGTGTTGGGGTTGGGCTTCATGCTGATGGGCGAAAACAGCCACGACGTCACTTGGGCCATCAAAGAAAAGATCGAAGGTATTCAGGAATCACTCCCTGCTGGCGTCAAGATTCAAACGGTCTATGACCGTACCGAGCTAATTGATCATGTCATTCACACGGTTCAGAAGAATCTGTTCGAGGGCGGTTTGCTGGTCGTTGCAGTGTTGTTCATTTTCCTGGGAAATCTGCGAGCAGGAATCATTGTGGCGCTCGCAATTCCGCTGTCGATGCTGTTCGCGTTCTCAGGAATGCTGAAGTTCGGCATTGCTGCCAGCTTGCTTAGCCTCGGTGCCATCGACTTCGGATTGGTCGTAGATAGTTCAGTCGTGATGATCGAGAACTGCGTTCGTTGCTTGACGCACAAGTCGGACGGTCGCAGTCGCTTGCAGATCATTCGCGATGCGGCGGTTGAGGTTCGCAAGCCGACCATGTTTGGCGAACTGATCATCATGATCGTCTACTTGCCGATCCTGACGCTTGAAGGCATCGAAGGCAAGCTGTTCCGACCGATGGCAATGACCGTGATTATGGCTCTTGCCGGGTCGATGGTTCTTTCACTGACACTGATGCCCGTGTTGGCGAGTCTGTTCCTTCCCAAGAACATCAAGGAAACCGAGCCGCTACTGATTCGCGTGTTAAAACGCCTCTACGCGCCGGTATTGCGGTTCACGATGCACCACAAGACGTTCATTATCGGATCGGCCCTGTTGTTACTCGTAACCGTGTTTGGCCTCGTCGCTCCGAATCTCGGCAGCGAGTTCGTCCCACGACTTTCTGAAGGTGCTATCACAATCAACGTGGTGCGACTCGCGGGGACGACGCTGGAAGAATCCATGCGTTACAACACGAAAATGGAACAGGTCATTCTGGAAAAGTTTCCGGATGAAGTCGCACAGGTCTGGAGTCGCATCGGAACGGCGGAGGTGGCGACCGACCCAATGGGTACGGAGTTGACCGACTTGTTTCTGACGCTGCATCCACGTGAGAAATGGACGCGCGCCGAAACGCAGGATGAATTGGTGATCAAGGTGCAGGAAGAGCTGCGTGATCTACCCGGTCCGCGATTGGCGATGTCGCAGCCGATTGAAATGCGAATGAACGAAATGATCTCGGGTGTACGCTCGGATGTCGCCGCGATTCTTTACGGCGATGACTTGGATGTGATGGTAGAGAAAGCCGAAGAAATTGAGCGGGCACTCAACTCGATTCCCGGTTCGGAAGACGTGAAAGTCGAACAGGTTTCTGGTCAGCCGGTTCTGCAAATTCGCATCAACCAAGACCAGATCGCTCGCTACGGAGTCCCCGCCAGCACGGTCATGAATCTTGTCCGCTCTTTGGGCACGCATAACGTCGGCGAAGTCTACGAAGGCCAATTGCGGTTTCCACTGATCATCCGACTGCCTGAAGAAGCTCGCGCTAATCCGGAGGCCATCAAGCAAATCTTGGTTGCCACGCCATCTGGCGAACGTATCCCGCTCTCCCGACTGGCCACGATCGAAACCGTGGAAGGTTGGAACACGATCAAGCGAGATTGGTATCAACGACGGATCACAATTGAATCGAATGTCCGTGGTCGCGACTTGGGCAGCTTTGTTGCCGAAGCTCAACGTGTGGTTGCTGAAAAGGTGCAATTGCCCGCCGGACGCTACCGCATCGAATGGGGTGGGCAATTCGAGAATCTACAGCGTGCTCAAACCCGCCTGATGATCGTGGTGCCAATTGCACTCCTAATGATTCTCTCGCTGCTTTACATGACCTATCGCAACTGGGTTGACTCGTTCCGAGTCTTTACAGGCGTTCCATTCGCGTGGATTGGCGGGATTCTGGCGTTGTGGATTCGCGACATGCCGTTTTCGATTTCGGCAGCGGTTGGATTCATCGCATTGTCCGGAGTCGCGGTGCTCGATGACATGCTGCTTGTGTCAACGATTCGGCAACTGCGACGAAAAGGGCGATCACTTGACGAAGCGGTCGAAGAGGCCGCGATGACACGATTGCGTCCAATCTTGATGACGACGCTCGTGGCGAGCCTTGGATTCGTCCCGATGGCATTCAGCACCGGGATGGGCGCCGAAGTGCAACGACCACTGGCAACGGTGGTCATTGGCGGCGTGTGCAGCGCGATGGTGATGAGTTTGCTCGTGCTTCGAGTGCTCTACGTCGTGTTCAACACGCCGATGGAAAAACTGCGCAGTGATGCTGATGCAGGTGATGACGATGACGGTCATCGTCTTGAACCCCATGAACCGATTGACCCGGATATCAGGCGCGCGTCTGAAACGGCATCGGTCTAACTTTAGTTCGGCCATGCCGAAGGAGAATTTTACGATGACAATGATGAATTGGATGACTAGCTTCAAAGGCATCTCGCTCGCAACCATCGCCGCCATGGCGATCGGCTTGAGTGGATGCAATAAAGACCAAGTCACAAGCGACGGTGCAGCAGATCCCGTCGCGGCAACCAACGTCGATCACAGCCACGGTGGTTGGTGGTGCGTCGAACATGGTGTGCCCGAGGAAGAATGTGCGCTCTGCGACAAGTCGCTGGTGTCGAAGTTCAAGGAGGATGGAGATTGGTGCGACGAGCACGATCGACCAGAATCACAGTGTTTCATTTGCAGCCCCAAACGTTTCGACAAGTTCGCAGCGACTTACGAAGCCAAGACGGGCCACAAACCACCGCAACCGGAAGAATAGAGAACAGCGAGGATTCAACCATGCCCTTGGCCAAAGTTGAATCCTCAACCCACCCACAGCGATAGCCGTTTGATCAGTAGTGGCTGGGGGAAAAACGGTAGCGCATTTGGCCAGCCCGCTGAGTCGCTCGCCCCCAGCCACGTTTTTTTGTCTGGTCTTGAGTTTCTGTTAGTTACCTGAAAGGAATCTGAAAATGTACCGTATCTCCCTATGTCTTGTCCTGACGTTCGCCGCTGCCATTTGCATGACGGCCCATAGCCGCGTTGCCAATGCCGCCGATGCGGTCGGCGCTTCGACGACCAAAACCACCATCACCTTGAAGGTTCTCACTTGTGAGAACTGCGCCAAGAAGGTGGCGGCGAAGTTGACCGAAGTCTCCGGCGTCGGCGACGTCAAGATGGATGTCAAGTCGAAGACCGCGACCGTGACCCCCAAGAGCAGCGCGACCCCATCGCCGCTGCAAATGTGGGAAGCGATCGAGAAAGCTGGCAAGGAACCGGTGAAGCTCGAAGGCCCGAGCGGAACGTTCACGTCCAAACCGAAGAAATAGTCCCCAGCGAATGATTGCTTCTCTGCCGTCGATGCGAGGAATCCCTCGCATCGGCGGTCGTTGGCGAATCATTGTCCAAAGCGAATAACTCGTCATGTCGTTTACGAATCATCATCATCACTCCGCAAAGACTCTTGTCGTTCTCGTTCTGCTCGCTGCCGGATGCGGTCGCGATTCGTCGCCGGTGAACGACACTGCATCCGTGAATGATGCCGATCCCATTCAATTAACCGACGCGAATTTTCAAAACGAGGTCATCGACAGTGTGCTTCCCGTATTGGTCGATATGTGGGCACCTTGGTGTCAGCCTTGCATCGCCATGAAGCCGACGATTCGTGAACTTGCATCGGACTTGTCGGGCAGAGCCAAAATCGCCGAATTGAACATCGACCAAAACCCGTTCATCAAAGAGAAGTACAACATCGACAAATACCCAATGCTGCTGATATTCGTTGATGGAATTGAGGTGCAAAGGCTTGTTGGAACGCAAAGCCACAAAGAGCTGTTGGAAGCTCTATCGGAACACTTGATCGAGGAGGAATTGGGATGAGCGAAGAACGAACTAAATGGATTCGCAAGGGCCGCAACGTCGAGATTGCCAGCTTGATCTACAACATCATCGAGGTGGCGATCTCGCTGACGGCTGGGTTCATGACGGGCAGTTCGGCATTGATCAGTTGGGGTGTCGATAGCATCGTCGAAGCGAACTCCGCAGCGTTTATGATTTGGCAACTGAACGGCGTTGCCAATGGAATTGATGAGCGAGCGAAGCGTAAACGAAAGAAGATCGCGTTGAGTGTTTTGTCGACTGCATTTACCATCGCTGTCCTGTTCATCTGCTACGAGGCGATCAGCAAGTTCATCAGTCAAGAAACTTCGTCGATGTCGTGGTGGGGCATTGGCATCTTGCTGGTGTCGTTAGTCGTCAACCCGATGTTGGCGTGGGGCAAGTATCACTATGGCAAGAAGACCGATTCGGCGACTCTGAAATATGACGCCATCGACACGATGATTTGCGAGTACCAAACCATCGTCGTCTTGATCGGCATTGGGCTGGTTCAGTGGCAAGGTTGGTGGTGGGCTGATCCCGTGGCCGCACTGTTGATTGTGCCATACGTCGCTTGGGAAGCCTTTGAAGCAGGGCGTGACGCTTGGAATGTAACTCCGTCTGAGGTTGAAACGAACGAATGAATGACCCTATCAACGAACCGATCATTTTACGAATCCACGGCATGGACTGTGCCGAAGAAGTATCGCTGCTCAAACGTGAGTTGATACCGTTGATTGGCGATCAAGACCGGCTTGGTTTTGATTTGCTTAATGGAAAGCTGACCGTCGATACGTCGTCGTTGGACATTTCGCGGGCGGATGTGCTGACTGCCGTTGAGAGGTCTGGGCTCAAATCCGAACCTTGGCGAGGCGGCAGTGCAGCGGGTGAAGACCAAACATTTTGGCAACTGCATCAGCGTTCGATTCTGACTGCGGTAAGTGGGCTGTTCGGATTGGCCGGGTTGATTTGGCAACTGACCTTTGCCGGTGAGTCGGAATCCGTACCGTGGGCGTCGATCGCTTTGTACTGCATCGGCATTTTGGCCGGGCTTTTGATGGTGCTGCCGAAAGCATGGCGGTCACTCATCTCGTTTCGCCCCGACATGAACTTGTTGATGTCGGTGGCCGTCGTTGGAGCGGTGCTGATCGGCGAATGGTTCGAGGGCGCGACCGTCGCTTTTTTGTTTTCGCTATCCCTGTTGCTGGAATCGTGGAGTGTTGGCCGGGCACGCCGAGCGATTGCGTCTTTGATGGACCTGTCGCCTCCGACGGCTCACTTCCGAGATGAAACGGGTGAGGTCAGAGACGTGGCTCCGGCGGAGGTTACCGTGGGTTCGACAGTCGTTGTGCGTCCCGGTGAGAAGATACCTCTTGATGGTCGAGTTATCAGCGGCACTAGCGGCGTCAATCAAGCTCCGATCACCGGAGAGAGCGTTCCTGTTGAAAAAGAGTTGGGCGACGAGGTTTTTGCCGGAACCATCAACGGTGACGGACTGTTGGAAATTGAAACGACCAAAGCTGCCGACGATACGACGCTTGCTCGCATCATCAAGATGGTGGGCGATGCTGGTTCCAAGCGTGCTCCATCCGAGAAGTGGGTCGAAAAATTCGCGGCTGTTTACACGCCCGCTGTGATGATCGTGGCTCTGTTGATGCTGCTGATACCGCCATTGGCTTTTGACGGTGCTTGGTCCGTGTGGCTGTACCGCTCGCTGGTTCTGCTGGTGATCGCGTGTCCTTGTGCCCTCGTGATTTCCACGCCTGTCAGCGTCGTTGCTGCTTTGGCGGCGGCTGCCCGAAACGGCGTCCTCATCAAAGGTGGAGTGTTCATTGAGCTACCGGCTCAACTGAAGGCGATTGCGATGGACAAAACCGGCACGCTCACGCAGGGAGCGCCCGCTGTGGTGGATGTTGTGCCGATGAATGGACACGATGAAGCCGAACTACTGATGCGAGCCGGTGCTTTGGAACTCAACAGCAATCATCCGCTCGCACGTGCAATTGTCGATGAAGCGAAACGCAGGAACATTGAGTTGGTCGCCGCCGACAACTTTGAAACGATCCAAGGCAAAGGTGCGGCGGGCGTTATCAACGGAAAAGCCTTTTGGCTTGGATCGCATCGCTACTTGGAACAGCGGGGCCAGGAGACGCCCGAAGTTCATGAGCAACTTGAGTCGATGCAGGAAGCAGGGCGAACCGTCGTGGTTGTTGGCAATGAGGAACATGTTTGCGGTTTTATCACACTGGCAGATGCCATTCGCAAAGAAACTCGCGACGCGATTCGCCAGCTTCACGAAGCGGGTGTCGAGCATTTGGTCATGTTGACCGGTGACAATGAAGGGACCGCGAAGGCAATCGCTAAGCAAGCTGGTATCGACGAAGTTCATGCTGAACTACTGCCCGAAGACAAAGTCGCAGCCGTCGAACGGCTGGTCGAGAAGTACGGATACGTCGCCATGATCGGAGACGGGGTTAATGACGCACCGGCACTCGCCCGTGCATCACTTGGCCTTGCGATGGGAGCCGCCGGAAGCGATGCAGCTATCGAGACCGCTGACATCGCTTTGATGTCCGACGATCTCTCGAAGCTGCCGTGGTTGATTCATCATTCGCGTCGAACACTGAAGATCATACGCCAGAACATTGTTTTCTCGCTGGCTTTGAAAGTGCTGTTCGTGATCCTGACTTTTGCCGGCTTCGCGTCGTTGTGGGCCGCGATTGCTGCCGATATGGGGGCATCGTTGCTGGTCATTGCGAACGGACTACGCTTGCTGCGACGGTGAGCAAATTCAACAATGGCCGAACAGTTCGTTGGCATTGCATTAGATCGTGCGATGTCGCGTATTGCAGACACATATCTACGGAGCCGCAAGGCTACTGGATCTTTAGCGCCGAGTCCGTGACGAGATTCGCGACTTTGTCAAAATGCGATTGCTCACTCTGCTCCCAAGCTAACTTTGACGTTCCTTCGCTGCGTCAACTGACCGGTATCAGCTGATCTTCCCAATGTCGTTAGGCTCGGAGGCGGACCGTCCATTCGGATTGGGCCGTCGTTCGTTGGTGGGTTGCTGGATGGCGGTTGGCGGTTGCTCGGTGCATTGAAGCGGGGAGGTTGCGGGACTGCATCGCGGTGAGGAAGCGTTGGAGCAGTCATCGGCTGACGATCAGGCGTGCCGAAAGTGACGGCGGGGTTTCGGGGACTTGGATTCACAGGGCCGTGTGCGTGACCATCGTGTGAATGGTCGCCATGATCATGGCCATCGTTGGCATGGTGGCCGTGGTCATTATAGGAACCCGTCGCGCCGTTTGGAATTTCATACTGACGGGGTGCGTCGAGGTAGGGTGCATCCTGATGGGGTGGAATCTGTTGGGACAATCCACCTAGTGCGGGCTGGTTGTACTGCAACGGGCAACCGACATCGTCGGGGCAGTACACGCTGTTGTTGCTGTGATATTGGTTCAGCGGCATGTCGACGTATCCGAGAGCGATCGGGGCGTGACCGTGATGGCTGTCTTGGTAGTGGTACGAGTCGTGCGCATAGTGATGACCGCCCTGGTAGTGCCCGTAAAAATGTCCGTGGTCGGTATGGTGATGAGTTCCATGACCATATCCATGCCAGTGCTGAGCAGTTGCTGGTTGCATTTGCGAAAAGGAAGCGAAAGCGAATGCGGCGAGCGCAACAACGGCGTGTTTCGGCATGTTTTTCATTTCGTTGTAAGTTTTGCACAGAGACAAGAAGGACGGACGAGACTTGCTCGCCCGTCCAGTCGATTCAGAACGGTCGGTAACATTCGCAAGCGAACAACGCTTGATTAGTGATGGCCGCCAGCACCTAGAACATGGAAGCGTCCGATATCAAGGTGCAATCCACCGCGTTGACGATAGGGTTGTGATCGGTAGGTAGGAGAGTACTGTTGCTGGTATTGCGGTTGATAGCTCGGTTGGTACGTTTGGCCGTATCCATAACCGCCGTAGTTCGATGTATAGCCGTAATTGCCATAGGTTTGAACCGGTGCTTGAGCGTAGCCGCCATGGTGACCGCCACCGTGATGGCCGCCGGAGTAGGCGTGGTGTCCGCCATGACCACCATGAAAGTAGTCGCTAGCGGTGGCACCGGTATTTCCGGCAAAGGCGAACAATCCTGCTGCGAGAGCGGCAATTGCGAAGGCACGATTCATAAGGTGTCAGTCCTGAAATTCGAGGGGAGGTTCACGGCAAGTGCCGCTGGAAACACATCTAACGCATTGCGTGTGCCAAACCGAAAAACCAGTGAATTCCCAGGTTTGACACCAGATGCCTGACGTCAAGTTGAATACATCGCGACCTCATTACGATCTCATTTCAAGATAAGTCGCAGCAGATCGACGCGATTGCACCCCTCGCGTGGGATGGTACAATAACCCTTAGCGGGCGATGCGAACAATTCGACGGATTTGCATTGTCCTTCACAGTTTGCCCCACGTTAGGAGTTTAGACCAATGAAATGTTTCCTCTCAGCATTCGCCGTTTTGGCTGTCGCGACCACCGCACAAGCCCAGTGGAGCGTTCCCCACACGACCACGCACATTGACCATGTGCCACACACGACGACGCACACCGATTACGTCCAACATGGCAATCACGTTGACGCGGTGCCTCACACAACAACCCACATTGACCGCGTCCCGCACACGACCACGCACGTCGATCATGTGTCGCCGTACGGCAATTACCCAACCACGACGCAGCCGTATCAGCAACGCTATCAATCGGCCCGGCCCGTGATTCAGGGCCAGTACCAGCAGCAATACCCGCAGCAACAGTATATCCAGGGACAGTCGTATCCGCAGCAAGGACGAGTGATTTACCGAAACGGCATTCGCCAGACTTACACTCAACCGTATCAGTCTTACCGCCCATCGTATCAGCAACCGCACCTGCATTCGCAAACGCACACCGACTACGTGCCTCACACACAGACGCACATTGATTACCAGCAACATGGCAATCATCTGCACGCGGTTCCTCACACTACCACGCACATCGACGCCGTTCCCCACACGACGACGCATCTTCATGGTGGCCATCACTAGGCTTGTGTCCAAGACAGTTGAATAAATGACGTTCGCCGGAACGGAATCCGGCGTCAAGCGGCCACCTGTTGGACGCACTTCTGCGGACCTCTTCCGCACCGATCTTCCGTACGACCCGCATCACCCGACCTGAGCAGGTTGCGATAGGCCGGATTGCAAGGGTACGACGTGAAAATCCCCTCGTCCCTAACCGATAGGAACCAACGGCTGGTCTCATTTTTTCACGGAGGAAAACGCGGTGATCGCAACACAACCGACCAGCAATCGTACTCGTCAATCGCGGCGTCGGCGGTTGCGTGCGGCTTTGAGTATGACATTGATGCTGGGTTCAGCGATGAGTTTCACGGCGGGTTGCCAGAGTGTTGGCAATCAAGTTGCGACATCAGCTCACAATCCCACAATGCTTCAATCGAGCGAAGCGAACGTCGCCTCAACACCGGCGACGGCCATCGTTGCGGCACCCGTGATCACGGTCGCATACAACGACAAGTCGGATGACGACAAACCCGTTGCAACGGAAGAGGACGATTCCGATAAGGAGTCCGCCGGTTCCTTGCGAGGCATCATGGCGCTGGATTTGCCCGAACAGTCGCTCAGCGAAGTCGCCGTTGTGCCATTTTCAACCGGCAATGAGTACTACCTCAGCGAACAGCCCGCCGGATTGACGCTCGAAGCGATCGAGTCGATGGCTTTGGCGAACAATCCGACCATCGCTGAATTGGTCGCGACAACGCAAAAAGCCGCGGGTTTCAAATGCCAAGTCGGGCTGCGTGCCAACCCTGTACTCGGCTACAGCGCTGTCCAACTCGCCGACCAAGGTACCGATCAGCACTCGGTGTTCATCTCGCAAACAATCATCACTGGCGACAAACTTGCGCTCAATCGCGCCGTGCTCAATGAAGCCTTGCGTGCGCAGCTGATGCAGCTGGAAGCTCAGAAATACCGTATCGCGACTGACATTCGCATCACGTTCTACGATGCCTTGGCGGCACAGCAACGAGTGAATTTGATCCGCGATTTCCAATCGGTCGCTGACAAGGGAGTCGATATAGCCGAGCAACTCAAAGAGGCACAGGAAGGCTCGCAGCTGGAAATCGTTCAAGCAAAGGTTCAAAAGAACGAGATCGACTTGGCTCTCCGGCAAGCCCAGATTCGCTTCGACGCCGCTTGGCGAGAGATGGCCGCATTGGCCGGCAATCCCGACATGATGCCCGTGGCACTACTAGGCGCACTGCCCAACGCGGATTCCGCCTTGGACTGGCCCAGCGTTGCGGCCACGATGATCGCATCGAGCCCCGAAGTGCAGGCCGCGCAGGCCCGAATCAATCAAGCCAGAGCCAACCTTTGCCGCCAACAGGCTCAGCCGATTCCGAACCTAGATTTGCAACTTGCCTCTGGGTATGACAACGGCACGGACAACGGCATGATCAACTTTCAAGTCGGAGCACCGATCCCGGTCTTCAACAAGAACCAAGGCAACATTTCGGCGGCCCGCGCTGAGTACGTGCGTGCGTCACGCGAACTTGACCGAATTCAAAACTCGATCAAAGCACGCTTGGCCCAGGTCTCGCGAGACTTCGATTCTTCCCTGGTAGCCGTGGAGCAGTATTCCAACGACATCCTTCCCAACGCCGAAGAGGGTTTGAAGCTGGCTGAACTCGCTTACAAAGCTGGCGAGACGAGTTTCGTGCAAGTTCTAGTGGCGCGTCGAACGTATTTCGATACGAACTTGCAGTACATCGTTTCTCAACAACAACTCGCCCAAGCTCGCGCCCGCGTCGATGGTTTTGTTCTGACCGGTGCATTGGATGCGGTCGTTGACAACAGCGGCGACGATAGCCTTCGCGGCCTGACACTGAGTCAACAGTAGCCGTCGGATGTTCTCTGGAGTTACCGCGAGGTTTGGCAACTTCGTTTGCGTTCGGTGTTGCAGACGATGAAAGCAACCACGCTTTGGTTCACTCATTACTTAGCCAAATCGCCACGGGCGACGGGTAAGCGAGCGACCACCGAAACGCCGTAGACCGCCGCGCAGAAAACGACCAACTTGAACGCGGGGCCAAGTGAACTGAAAATTAGCGTTGAACCGACCAACAGCGTGACCATCGCGTAGGCCAAGCGTTTCACCTTGGGGCGAACACCGCCTTGGTCGCGCCAATCTTGCAGCGGTCCGCCAACAATGGGCCATGCCATCGCTTTGGCATGCAGAGCCGGTGACACGCGGAGCAGGAAATAGCACATCAACAACAGGAACGGTGTCGTTGGAATGCCGGGCAGCACGACACCGATCATGGCGAGCGTGAAGAAGAACGCCGCGCCGCACCAGTACAAAAATCGCTTCGGACCACGTACGGGTTCAACCATCGAAGAACTTCTTGATCACATGCAGAGTTGCACTACGGTTAACGCGGCCCCATGATTCCATCAACGGGATCGCTTTCGGGCAAACGGCTTGGCAATTCCCAGCCTTGCCGCAATTTTGAATGCCACCTGGTGCAATTAGCGACTCGAGACGCTGCGACGCCATCGCCTGCCCTGTCGGGTTGGAGTTCATCAACACGGCTTGGCTCATCGGAGCCGCCCCGATGAAGTGACGGTCCAGGTCTTCGTCCCGACGCTGCTCATACTCGATGTCGGTTTCGTCGTCCTGTCGCAGGATCGAAACTTGCTGATACTGCGGGCACGCTTCCAGGCAACAACCGCAACTCATGCATTGGCTGAGCGGGTAGTTCTGTTCCTGCTGCTGGACACTTTGCTTGGGGCCGCCACCCATGTCGTAGTAGCCGTCAACGGGAATCCAGCATTCCAGCCGCTCAAGAGCGCGGAACATTCGGTAACGATCCACGCACAGATCACGCACGACAGGAAACTTGCTCATCGGACGCAATTCAATTCCGCTTGGGTCGTCTTCCAGCAAGCGGTCCACCAATGCAGAGCAAGCTTGTCGAACGCGGCCGTTGATTCGCATGGTGCACGAACCGCAAACCTCCTCCAAACATCCCGACTCGTACGCGACTGGCGTGACCTTCGCACCATCTTGTGTCTCTGGCTTCGCCGCGATGCGCTGCAAGACACTTGTGATGTTCAAACTGGCTTCGTAGTTAAGCGAGAACGATTGCCAGTAACTCGGCTTGGAAGGATGGTCTTGTCGCTGAACGCGAACTGTGAACGATCTATTCGGCATTGATGTTTCCAAGTGAGTGGTAGTCGCGCAATCGGTTTGCGGTTTGAATTCCGATCGGCGGAGCGTTCGGGCGACAATTCGCTTCCCAGCTTCCGAACGAACACCTTTAGGTATAGAATACGGTGAGTAAGTTCAATTGTCCAGGCCTGCGGTGCCATGTAAGGAGATCGGAACGATGAAACAACCTCGAACGGTTTACGATGTGCTGGCCATGTTGGCGGACTACCACAACCAGAGGGCCCTTCGTTATCGACAGCTCGTCGGTGCGAGCGTTGATCCCCAAGCCGACATTCTGTTGGATCATTTGGTTGAGCTGGAGACACGTTCATCTCAGGTGATTCGTGGTGAGATGGAGCAGCTTGACCCAGAACACGCAACCTACTTGATCACCGGCCCGCAACTGAGCAGCGATGCGATTCATGCTGCAGACTGTTGCTGTAGTGACGAGCCTAGCTTTCACGACGCGCTTGGCTGTGCTCTGACCTCGGATCAACGACTTACCGAGTTGCTCGATCGGATGGCGGATTGCACAGCAGCGGCATCCGTCGTGGAATTGGCCCAGCGGTTGCGTGAGTTTGAAACGACGAAGGAAAGACAAATCGCCAAATTCACTCGCCAGGATTAACGCCGATGGCATGGTTCAACGACTGACGCACCCGCGGAAACAGGATTGATTCTTCTTTGTGAACATGGTGCCGGACATCGTTTTCGATCCAACGTAACAGGCCGTACATCTGAGCGAACTTCGGACACGCATCGCAGGGCGCTTTGAAATTCTCGGACGCGGTTCGTGCGTTCTTCAATGCCTTTCCAATGTCTTCGTGATTGAATTGGATGCGGTGAATCATTTTGTTCAACGATGCTCGAAGGCAAGCGTCAGGTTTACCGCCTGCTTCAAGTTCCCGAATGGCGGGAAACAGGCTACGCTCCTCTTCGGCCATCACACCAAGAATATCGTCCCGCCAATTCATGAAGTGCTGTTGGACTTCGTGCAAGGATTCGTGGCTCTCACCGTGAAGGGAAACGACTTCCGCCATCATGTCGCTAAGCAACGGCAACGTCTCCTTCAACAATTTGTGATGCGTGTGTTCGATTTCGTCACAAAGCTTGGTAAGAGACGCATGCATCCAGTCCGTTTCGTGCTTGTTCCCCGCTTGCGCAACGGTGTGTTTCAGCAACGAATGAACTCGAATGACTTCGAGGCCATTCTCCCAACACGCATTCTCCAGCGGCTTGGTACCGTCGCAGCAGTAGTCGATTTGAAGCATGTCAAAGACTTCGGCCGTCTCGGGATAGTTGGCCACCCAATCTCCGACGGTCGCACTGGGTGGCAAACTGGCAATTCTTGAGTCAGACATGAGAGAAACCTCGCTAGTGAACGATGCCGCTACTTTGATCGGCTAAACACAATCGTGACCAGGACCGTGGAATCTTTGATCGCTTCAACCGCGTGCGGGACGGCGGTTTCCAGGTACAACAGCTCGCCTCCATTCAGCGTGTGCGAATTCCCATCGGCCGAAAAACTAATTTGGCCTTCGAGGCACTGGACGGTGATTTCACCGGGGGCTTTGTGTTCAGCGATTTGCTTGCCGGCGGGCAACACCAATCGGATCGCCTCCATCATGTCGGTCTTGAACAGCGTATGAGTTTTCGAGCTTGCAATCTTGTCACCCAGCGGCTCGAGGTTGATGACTTGCGCAGGCTTCGCGTGAGAGATGGCCATGATGTCTACTTCCATTGGAAACGAGTGAAAACGGTTGTGTAGCCACTGTCCGGATAGGCGGCCGGTTCAGCGGTGCGTGTTGGGTCCAGCGTGAATGACGCTGTTTGCTGCAAGAGCGACTCCATCATGACTCGCAGTTCCATTCGTGCCAGTGGAGCGCCGGGGCAAACGTGAATACCGGATCCGTAGAGCAAGTTATGTTGTGGGTCACGATCAAACTTCACTGTACCCGCGTCTTCAAAAACGATCTCATCGCGGTTGGCGGCGATCCAGTTCAGGTAAACTCGCTCACCCGCGTCGATGTCGACGCCGCCGAGCTGAGCGGGGCATGTCGTTTTGCGTCGGTTGCCATGCAGCGGATTGTGGACTCGCAGGATTTCGTCGATCGCAACGGGCAGCATGGATGGGTCGCGACGAAGCAGGCTTTGATGGTCAGGATGTTGAGCCAAATGGTGAATTAGAATTCCGATGGAGGCGGCGATGGTCGCCAACTCACCAACGGTCCAGTTTCGCAGTATGCTCGATACCTCTTCGTTGCTGAGTTGTCGTTGGCTGATGGTCTCATTCATCAGCGACGAAGTCACATCGTTGTTGGTGTCGGCGTTGTTCAATCGACGGTTGCTGATCAGGTCATTCACGATCAGTTGCAATTCAGCGGCGAGACGCGACAGCGATTCACGATCTCCCGCGCCAGTCGCATGCTGTTGATCACTGGCCCAACGTAGAAGCGGATCATGCAGGTCGGTTGGCCAGCCAAGAAACGCACATTGAACGCGGACGGCAAAGTGGGAAGCCAACTCGGTCATCACTTCGATATCGCTGCCGCGGCCATACGCTTCTCGCAGCAATTTGGTCGCAATCTGTTGACACGTTGGCTCGAAAGCGGCCACTGAGTCGCTCGTGAAATAGCGTTCGATGATCTTGCGATACACCGTATGCTCAGGCGGGTCCATGCCATTGGGAACCGATAGATGTTGGGACACCTGATTGCTAAATGTTTGATGCTCATGAAGCACTCGCATGACATCAGCATGGCGAAACACCGACCAACCAAGCGATTCACTATGGGCGACCGGGCAGCGGAGACGCATTTCGTCGTACGCGCTGACCTGATCACGATTGACCTGATCCGATTCGGGATTCCATGTTGGCTTCATTTTGCGACGCCTTTCGGTTGTTGCCCCACGCAGAACAGAGTCTGCCCGGTGCGGATCAGCAACCGGTCCCTCGCGACCGCGACGCCGTAGACCATTGGATCGCCGTAGGAAAACATTTGATGGAGTTGGCTTTCGGGCATGCCCGCGAAAACCTTTTCAGGACCGGACTTTGGCTTCGCCTGATCGGCCGGCACTGTGTTGGCTTTGCGTTGTTTCTCTGCCGTCTCGCGTGCGTCCATCATCGCGCTGGCATCATAGAGCTGGTTGCGGGCGACTTGGTCGTATTCGTTGCCGGGTCGCAGCACGATGGTAAAACCGTTTTTCAGAACGAAGTAGACGAGTTGTTCGCCATCAGGCTTCGTGACGCCAACAGCCGAGGCCCAGCACGGATTGCCAATTCGTTTCGCGAAGACTTGGTCGCCTGATTCTTGGTTGACGCAGTACAAGACGCCGACCTTGTTCACATAGTAAACGTATCCGGCGAAGGCGAGCGGCGTTGAATAATACGAGTTCGCTCGCTCGGCACCCCAGCGGACTTTGTAGCCGAGTTTGCCGTCGTCTTCGGTCAGTTCAATGCAACAGTTCGATCCCGCGACGGCGTCTTCGTCGGTCGCGCCGCCGTACATCGTCGTTGATCCGACGAAGATGCGATTGCCAATGACCGATGCGGAGGGAATGTGGTTGCCTTGCAAGCCATCGAGCTGCCACAGGCGTTTTCCGCTCGCCGCGTCATAGGCATCCACGGTATCGGCCGAGCTGGTAACGACGATGGCTTGCTTTCCAGTCTTCGCGATCACCGGCGAGGACCACGACGGAACCCGATCACCTCGGTCGGCTTTCCAAACCACGTCGCCGCTGCGTTTGTCGATAGACGACAGATACGACGGCCCATGATGGTCAACCAGAACGAATAGGTGCGTTTCGGTTTGAGCGAGCGAACTGGCGACGCCGCGTTCGTTATCGACTTCGCCGAACGTTTTGATTACCGGGGTGCTCCAACGTATTTTTCCCGCGTGCGTCATCGCCGTCACGTCGCCATTGGCAAAGAACGAGTACACACCTGATTCATCGACGCAGCACGTCGGCGCGGCACGACTATTGCGAAAGTAGTTTTCAACTTTCGTGGTCGCTTCCACGTGCGTGGTCCAAAGATTCTCTCCCGACTGCAAATCGAACGCGTGAACTTGGCAGTCTTGTTGCCATGGTCCCTCGCTGCTGGTCACGTAGACATGATCGCCCCAAACGACTGGCGATGATTGCCCGTAGCCGGGGATATCAGCTTGCCAAGCGATACCCTCATCGGGCGACCAACGTGTCGGCAAGTCTGCAGTCACGGTCCCGCTGCCATCGCTACGAAATCCGGTCCACTTCTCACCTGCGTGGATGGGGAGAGCGACGAACAGGTAGAAAATTATTGGTAGAAAATGGCCAGCGGAAAAATTCGCTACCAGCAATCTTCTACCAAAATCCATCCTGGATTTACGCATTCGACTTCGCTCCCTTGAGCAGCAATAACAGCATCTTTGTTGGCGTATTCGCCGTGATGCTGTGCGACAGATTTGCGGCCATGTGAACGAACGTGCCCGTCGATGCGTGGATCGTTTCGTCACCCAAGGTCACCGTGGCGTCGCCATCGAGAAACTGCAGGATCGCGGGAACCGCGGCGGTGTGTTCGGACAGCTCTTGGCCGGCGTCGAAGCCGAACAGAACCACTTTCAGTGCGTCGTCTTGATGCAGCGTTTTGCTGATCGTTCCGCCGGATTGGATCTCGACTTCGGTGGCAAGGTCGAGGAAGGTCTTGGCTTGGTCGCTCATGATACCGCCTTCAATACGTTCTCGAATTCTTGGTTGTCGTAGCAGCGCATCGTCTGGGTACGCACGTTGCCGTCTTTGGCCAGTTTGATCAACAAAGCAGAACCGATCGCTTCATCGGGCGTTTCAAACACGACGCAACCGTCGTACTGGCCAACGGTCCAAACTTGCGAGACCAGCTTGCCGCCAGCGTCACTGACGGATTTCCCGAAGTCCGATGCTCGTTGCACTGATTTGTCAACGTTGCGAGCGCCTTGGTCTGTGAATTGGAGGAGGGTGAGGTAACGAATCATCTTTAAATTCTCTAAAGTTGGAAGGAATTAGGATTTCTGGCCGACCATTGTGACGGCGCAAAGGTGATCTTCATAACGACGAAAAACGCGACGCATCGCGTGAATTCGTTTTCGTGCGGCGGGTGTTCGCAATACGTTGAAAGCGATCCGAGCGGTGCCGAAGAAACCTTCATCGGCCAGGACACGTCGCGGTTCCAATAAGTGCATCGGAGCAGTCACGCACGTCGATGAATCGACACGCAATCCGGCCGCTTCGAGCGTTTGCCGCCACTCCGAAACGGTCAGCGGACGAGCGCCGACGTGGATCGCTTCGGAGACATCTTGCATGATCGCGTCCTTGAGCGATTCATCGAGGTCGTCCGGCATCAAACCGAGTTCGTGAATCGCGTAGCGACCGCCGGGACGCAAAATTCGCCAGGCTTCTTCGGCGATCGCCTGTTTTTTACTGGCGACTTGCATCGTCAACATCGCTTCGCCGTAAACGACGTCCGCCGACTCGCTTGGCAAACCTGTTTGTGCCGCATTGCCTTGGACGCAGCGGTCACGCGGATCGGACACCAAGGCTTGCACTTGAGCCGCCGCGTCGGGGTCGCGTTCGACGGCGATGTACGCCGCCGGGCGCTTCGCCAGTGTCATGCGAGCCGTGGTGCCCAACCCCGGTGCGAGTTCGACGACCGTGTCGGAGGATGAAATCATCAATGAATCAAGCATCCGCCGGGTCAGTTCGATACCACCGGGGCGCAGGACTCGCTTGCCCATGCGTGCCAGCAGCCAGTGCCCCGGCATCTTGGATGCGTCGAGTTTCTCGCCCGGCATCGCGGGGGAAGGCTTGGCGTGCGAACCAGCTTTCGGATGAGTGGCGATGGTCATCGTTTCAACCTTTGCCTTGTTCGAGTTGAATCGCTTTAGGAAACAACACGTTGTTCTCCTTGTGGATGTGTTGGTGCATGTCTCGCTGGAGTTGCGAGAGCGAGTCCAGCATCGCACGGTACGTGTTGCAGGCCCACTCGGGCGGCGTGTAGCCGTCGGTGGACTCACTCAAAATCGCCAGTGCGTTACCCGCTTGATCATGCTCGTGTTCCATTTGGCGGATCGGATTCGCGACACTGCCGCAATGGAATTCCTGACGTTCGGCAGACGCTTCCAACTGACGCACGATCGGAAATAGGATCTTTTCCTCTTTCATCATGTGCGGTTCCAGTTCTGCTTTGAGGGCGACGAAGGCCTCACGCATCTTGAATAGCCGCTCGTCCTTGTCTCCGTGGACTCGCGAAACCTTTTCGGTCATGAAATCGAGCCGTGGCAACTCTTCACGCAGATAGGCGTGGTGTGTGGTTTCGATGTGATCGGCCAGTTCGGTCAATCCCATTGCGTCGACGTCCACCAGCGTGTCCGTGTCAGCTTGAGCGTCGTTTGTCGTGATGGCTTGCATTACTTCGTCGACTGCAATGCCGCGTTTTTCGCAAGCACGGTTGAGCGAGATCTTGCCGCCACAGCAATAGTCGATTTTGAGCGACTCAAAAACGCGAGCGCGGGTTGGTTTCTGGCGAACGAAATCGCCAACGGTTTGTTCGGGATCGAGGGTTAGCATCAGTGGGTTTCCTAGAAAGATGAATTGGTAGAAAATTACTGGTGGAAAATGGAAAGGAACCGAAAGACGACAAGTGAAAATCTTCTACCAACAATCTTCTACCAATCGTCTTTTGATTCAGCTCAACTCATCAGTGCAGGCTCACGTTCCAGTTCGCTGATTACCTCCGACGTGTCTTCTCCGTCGTTTTCGGGTGGGTCGAATCCATCCGGTTTCTTCGAGAACGAATGGCCGGTCCAGAGTCCGAAGATGAACCAGACAAGTGCAACCGCGCCGAGGAAGAAGATCGTGTCGCCAGGAACTCGCATCCACCGGAGTGTTTGCATCAAGTCGGTTTGCATGAACTCGCTGCTGCGAGCGAACCAGTAGCCGCTTTCAACGGATGCTTTGGTTTGCAACAGACCGACCGGCAAGAGGCTCAGCAAGCACATCGCGGCTAGCCCGATGTTCATGCCCCAGAATCCGATCTTCAACATGCCGTCTTTCCACGGTCGGCCGGGAATCAACACTCGCAAACACATCAGCATCAACCCAATGCCAAGCATCCCGTACACGCCGAACAGTGCCGCGTGTGCATGAAGCGGGGTCGTGTTCAAACCTTGCATGTAGTACAGGGCGATCGGTGGGTTGATCATGAACCCAAAGATGCCTGCACCGATCATGTTCCAAACCGCCACGGAGACGAAGAAGTAGATCGGCCACTTGTAGCGTTGCACCCACGGTGATGATTTGCTGCGACGAAGGTCTTCCATCGCGTCAAACCCGATCAGCGTCAGCGGCACAACTTCCAGGGCACTGAACACCGATCCCCAAGCGAGTGCCACGGTCGGCGTGCCAGAGAAATACAGGTGGTGCAGTGTCCCGATGATACCGCCGGACAAGAAGATCGTCGCGGCCAACAACGCCGCCGCGGCAGACAGTCCTGGACGAACGAGGTTCAACCGCATGAATACGAACGCGATCACGGTGGTGGCAAAGACTTCAAAGAAGCCTTCGACCCACAAGTGAACGACCCACCATCGCCAGTACTCGACCATTGTCAGGTGCGAGTGTTGACCCCATGTCAAACCGGCTCCGTAGAACAACGCAATCGCTCCGGTCGCAACGGCAAGCAAAGCGACGAGGTGACGCTGCGAATTGGCTTCGGTGGAGTTTGGGTCGCCTTTTTGCCGCAGCGCCGGCCATAGCACTCGAAGCATCAACACCAGCCACAGCAGCAAGCCGACCATCAATCCGATCTGCCAGACGCGGCCGAGTTCGACATACTCGTATCCTTGGTGACCGAGGTAAAACGACACGGTGTCGCTCATGTAGTTCTTGACGCTCAACCATTCACCGGCCAGCGACCCGACGACGACCAACAGCAACGCACCGAACAGAACGTTCACGCCGAGTCGCTGAAACTTCGGTTCGTGATTGCTGACCAACGGACCGATGAACAATCCCGAAGCAAGCCAAGCGGTGGCAATCCAAAACAATCCGATTTGAACGTGCCAAGTTCGGGAGACGCTGTAGGGCAAATACTCAGCCAACGGAAAGCCGTAAAAGCCTTCGCCTTCGACACCGTAGTGGGCTGTGACAATCCCGAGTCCCATCTGAGCAAAGATTAACGCTGCGACGATCCAGAAGTACTTGATCGTCGCTTTTTGCGATGGCGTCGCTTGCCAACGGGACAGCGGATCGTAGGAGGGAATGCTGTCGGGCTTCTCTTCTTCTTCACGCCGCGATGCGTACCACCAGGCCATCCCGGAAATGCCCGCCAGCAGCATGATAACGCTGACGCCCGTCCAAACAATGTTGTCGCCGGTCGGTCGATTTCCAACCAACGGTTCGTGGGGCCAGTTGTTCGTGTAGCTGGCAATGTCGTTGGGACGGGTTGTGGAAGCGGCCCACGATGTCCAAAACACGAACGCCGAGAACTTACGCAGTCGCTCTTCGCTGGAGATCGAATTGGCGGGAATGGCGTAGTCCGCGTTGCCGTCGATGAACACGGTTCGGTAGTGATCGACATTGGCGTTGAAAGCTTCGGCCCGCAGCGGGTCAATCGTGACAATACCACTGGATTCGTCGAACGTGTTGGTTCGCATCAGGTCCGACAAACGGCCGCTCAGTTGGGCTTGTCGTTCTGAATCGAGTTGAGCGAACGGCTGACTAAACTCAGCCCCCGACCACTTGTCGAGAATGAACACGGATTCACGATGCAACCAATCGGCGGTCCAGTCCGGAGCGACGTAACTGCCGTGACCCCAAATGGAGCCGACCTGCATTCCGCCAAGCGACTGCCAAACATTTTGACCCTCGCCAACTTCTCCGCTGTCGATCAGCGTCACGCCATCGGTCGTGACATACTTATCGGGAATCGGCGGCATCTCTTGATAGATTCGTGTCCCGATCCAGCCAAGGATTAGGAAGGAGACGATCATCACGGCCGCAAAGGCCATCCATAAACGTTTCATGGGAGGTATCTCTTGTGAGCCGACGGCGCTAACCGCGGGTGTCGAGTATGAATCAGGGAGTGTGGAACCTGCGGTTATCGCCGTCGGCTCTCAGCGTTTACGAGGAATCCTGCGTTACGCGGTGACCAGTTCTTCCTTCGGGCCAAAGAATTCGTAACGAACGCGATGTTCGTCGACGCCGAGTTCTTGTAGGCACGCATGCATGTTCTGCATGAACGGCTTCGGACCGCAGAAGTAAAAGTCCGCGTCGGCAAACGGTGTCCAATCGCGGAGCAAGTCCGTCGTGACGAAACCGGTGCCGTCGCACTTGCCGTCTTCGACATCGCCCGGAAGCGGTGCGTCGTAAATGACTTTGGTGCGAACGTTCGATCCAGCTTGTGACAGGTTGCGAAGCTCGTCTGCGAAGGCTTGCACCTTGCTGTTGCGAGCGGCTTGAATGAAGGTAATCTGCGCATCGGGATTGGCGTGAATGATCGACTTCGCCATCGACAACAGTGGCGTGACACCGATACCGCCGGCGATCAGGACGACCGGTTTGGCGACTTCATTGGGATCAACAGTGAACTCGCCACATGGCGGGCCGAGCTGGATGGTGTGGCCTTCTTCGATGCCATCGTGCAGGTGATTGGAGATCAATCCATCGGGTGCATCGGCGGCGAGTCGTTCTTCGCGTTTGACGCTGATCCGGTAGTGAGGTTGGCTGGCACAGTCCGACAGGCTGTAGTTGCGTGGCGAAGTCGGTGTGTGGGGGTGGTCGATGTGGACCGTGATGTACTGGCCGGGTTTGAAAGGTGGCAGCGGTCCTTCGTCTTCGGGCTTCAAGTAGAACGACGTCACGATGTCGCTCTCGGGGACCTTCTTGGCGACAACAAAGGTTCGCGTGCCGTTCCATCCGCCGGGTGCTGACGCTTGTTCTTCGTAGATCGCACCTTCGCGACCGATGAAGATGTCGGCGAGGAATCCATAAGCTTCGCCGACCGCTTCGACGATCTCGGGCGTCGCCGCATCACCCATCACGTCGCCGATCGCGCCGAGCAGGTTGCTGCCGACAATCGGATAGTGTTCGGCCTTGATGCCAAGCGAAACGTGCTTCTGTGCGATCAACTCGACTGCCGGCATCAACACGGCGGGATTGTCGATGTGGGTGAAGTAGGCACAGATCGCACCCGCGAGAGCCTTTTGCTGACCACCGGTGTGCTGGTGGGCTTGGTTGAAAAACACTTTCACTTCCGGATTCGCCTCGAACATCCGTTCGTAAAAGCGACGCGTGATGGTTTCCGCGTTGGCGGCAACCAGTGGCGTGATCTCTTTGACAATCCGAATCGTTTTTTCGCTCAGCATGAACAGGTTTCTCGTTGGAGGGGCAGTTGGTGGGAAGAATCCGAAGCCATCATTCGCGTCGCCTCAAGACATTCACCCAAAGGTATACTTTCTATTGTGTACGTCAAGGTGTATGTTCGGGGTGTCGATGCTTTTTCCTCCGTCTGACCTCCACGATGCTCTCAAAAACCACTGAATATGCCCTTCGAGCAGTGACCTGCTTGGCCGGCCAAGCCGCCTGCGGCAAAACGCCCTCGTCCGCCGAAGAGATCGCCGGCATCACAAAGAACCCGCGTCGCTACCTGCACCGCGTGATGCAAAACTTGGCAAACGCAGATCTGGTGGAGTCGCGATGCGGCTCCCAGGGCGGCTATTCGCTCGCCCGATCGGCCGAAGCGATCACAATCCTGGACATCGTCGACGCGGTGGAACCGCTAGGGCGAATTTGTAACTGCCCGTTGAATTTGCAATCCCACACGTCACTGTGCCCGCTGCACGCGGAACTGGACCGTGCCTACGCGGCGACGGAAGAAGCGTTTGCAAAAGTCACGATCGCGGGATTGCTGAATTCGACTAACCCGATCATTCCGCTGGTCGAATGAGAGCTCGCTAGCCGACGTCAGGGCGTTAGCGTGCGTTCCGGCTCGTCGCTAGCCACATCGTTCCAGCGATCGGACGAAACGCTCCGTCGCACGGAGACAGCATCGCTTTCATTCTTGTTGCCCACACGAGCAGCGATGTCGCTTGCGAGGTACAGCAAATCATCTTCGCTGACATCGACGAACGAATCGAGCGACCGGATGGAGGCCAAGACGTGCTTGTGAACGTCCTCCGAAACTTGCAAGTTCTCAGGCTCAGCTTCATCGAATCGGCGCACCAAGAAAGCCGGATAACGTCGCCAGCGGAACGGATAGTTGATCACGATCGCAAGTACCAGCATGACCAACGCATTGAGCAACACCGGGTACAGAACGAAAGTAAACCCAAGCTCGTGTACCGCTGATCCGCCCATCACGGCAGTGAACGCGGTTGCGCCACCGGGCGGATGAATGCACTTGCATTGATACATCACGCCGATCGCCAGTCCCACGGCGAGTGCGGTGGCTACGGCGGTGTTGTCGACATAGCGAGCACAGCACACGCCGATCACGGCCGAGATCGTGTGCCCGCCGATCAACGGCCACGGTTGTGATAGCGGCCCCTGCGGCACGGCATACAGCAGAACCGCGGTGGCACCCATCGACGCGATCACGCCGGCCGCGGCGGCTGCCGGCAAGCTGTACCGAGTAACGCAAAACACGCAAAAGATCGCCACGCAAGAGCCAACGGCAGAAACCAATTTCTCTGCCCAGCTCACTTCCACCAATTCAATTCCAAGCCATTTGCATGCACGCATCCAATTTCATCCGCCTATCAGTAGATTCGATCGGCATCATGCAAGGCTGCGTCCGCTCACAGCCTCGTCGTGCGTCGATCGAATCAACAGAATAAAGCAATGAAAGTCAGAGTCAACGGAAGAACTGAGCAACCGACATGCTTGTCACCGCGAGTTGACACCCTTAGGCTGCCATCCTTCTTCGGTCGCTATAAGACGCGATCGCGAAGCCGTGTTGTTTCACGGCAGCCCGTTGGTCCATCGCAAGTTCGGCCGGCAAAGTGGATGTTCTTGAAACCAGTTCTGTTTCGACTTCGGGCGATTGGCTTTCCGCATATTTCGCGGCGAGCATTTCGACAACCGGCTTCGGCGTTCCCGCAGCGACAACGATGTCGAAATGCAGGATCTCACCGTCGCGACCAGTGGCGTAAGTATCGTAGCTATCAAACATCATCGTGATTCATCCTTGAAAGTGCGTCCGACCCTTTGTCATCAGTGCCCTCCCGCCTAAAGGAAGTCAATCGTTGTCATCGGCACTAAGCGTTGCTTTCGATTGATGCGGCGGCGTTTCGTCGTTACAAACCGCCCAGGTTGTGATTGCGAATGCTGTTTAGTGAACATTCGGAAGTCTGTTGCGAATGATCTTGGTGGTGGGATTTCCAGGCATGATGGTGTCGCACCACATCTCGCCCTCGAAGACGTATCGCACTTGGATCGCTTGTGCTTCGTCGGCGGCAAAGGCGGCTTCGGCGGTCGCCAACGTGACGGCAGCATCGGTTGCGTGCGATTTCATTTGCACCTGTTGAACGTCAGCACCACCGGCTAGATCGGCAAACAACTGCAAGACTTGGTCCTTGGCCCATTCGGCTTGCAGGATTTCCGGTAGCGGTTCGTTGTTTTCCAGGTCTTCCAGCGTCAGCTTTTTCGATGTCATGCGTTGGGTAATCCAGGACGTGAGAATGCGGGCATCAGCAGGATCGCGTTTTCGGGTGCTGGGCAAACGTAACGGCACACGCCGCATCCGGTGCAGGTGTCTTCGTTAATCGTTGGCTTGCCGTCGGTGACCGTGATCGCTCCGTCGACGGGGCATCGTTCGCTGCACACGGGAATTTCATGGGGCCATAGCACTTTTTCAACTATTGACTGTCCCTTCTGTAGCGGTAATGAGGAACAGGTTGACTTTTCTAACCCGTCAGACTGGAGAGGTGCGTGATGGCTCGTTTGAACCGTGCGGAAATTTTTGATCCACGAGCAGTGGCCATAGGGCACCTTTACAGTCAAACAGTGCGCCGGTGCTTCTTGATGGGAGACGACCCGGTTTCAGGCAAAAATTTCGATCATCGAAAGGTCTGGATTGAAAACCATCTGCAGCAACTTTCTGCATTCTTTGGTATAGATTTACTGGGTTTCGCGATATTATCGAACCATTTCCATTTGATCTTGAGGTCACGCCCCGATGTCGTTGCCATGTGTGAGCGACTCGAGGACAGCGACTACACGTCGGTACAGAGGCGAATTGAAGCGATGCAATCGACTGAGGCAGAAGACTTAACGCCAACGCTTGTTTGTACAACAACACGGCAGTGGTTTGATCGCGAGCCGAATCACGTAGCAAATGCACACGCGTCATGGCGCGGCGATAGTCATCAAGAGCTTCCTTTAAGTCTCGCACCTCTGGATCGCCAAATAGGTTGCAGTCGCCAAGTCGCTCTTGCGTATTGATAGTCCGACCGATGAACTGATCTTCGATTGCTGCGTCAGCGGAGTCACTGCGAAACTGACCGAACGCAGATTCAACGCGGTCGGTGAGTTTTCGATACTCGGCGGCTGCCAGTGCCGTTTCGCCTTGAAAACGCATTCCCATCGCGATTCCATGCAAGTTGTGCAGATAGGCGACCTTGGATGAATAGTCTCGCGACTCGTCAAACGCAACTTGGTTAGCGACCGACGCATCGACACAGACCATTTCTTCGCTGGATGAAAGCGTGTCGGTGTCATCACCGTTAAGCTGCTTCGCGAAACCGAAGTTTTGCCACCAATCGAAATGTCGTCGCATGTTGCAACTGTGATCGCTCAACAAGCGGATCGGCTCAATGACAGCCAGAGGGTCGATTTACTTTACTTGGAATATCTGTCTAAACAATCCAGCGGTGTCAGTGCGGAAATTGGTGATCTTTGCACTCGCTATCCTGAATCTGCCGATAAGCTGCTGCGACAGATTGAGGTGGACACCGAGTTGTCGCGACTCGACGGCGAGACGGACCCACTAGGTTCGTTTGAAAATCACGTCACGGCGATCGAGCACATCGGCGCATACACGGTGATTGAAAAGATCGGCGAAGGATCGCAAGCCGAGGTTTTTCGCGTTATCCATCCCATGCTTCGCTGCGAACTGGCAATGAAGGTCGGCAAGTGCAAGACCGCAGCCACCGACCGGATTCTCGAAGAGGGACGTTTGCTGGTCACGGTCAACGATCCCGGAATAGCGCGTGTGATCGACGCGGGTGTATGGCACGATCGGCCTTTCATCGTATCGGAATTGATTCGTGGCACGACACTAAAGCAACGTGTGGATGACCGTACTTTAACGCAGACCCAGCTTGTTGAAGCGTTAATACGACTAGCATGCACAGTCCAAACTTTGCATGAGGCCGGAATCGTTCACTGCGATATTAAGCCCGCGAACGTGCTGGTCGATGCAAACGGACTTCCTAAATTGGTTGATTTTGGGCTAGCGATCAATCGCGGCGTAGACGTTTGGGACGAGAATGCCACCGGGCGACAAGATCATTCCGGCGGTACGCTCGCTTACATGGCCCCAGAATTGCTCACTTCCGATAACAATCGTGATGAAAGACGTTATCGGAAACCCGTATCGGATGTATTCTCGCTCGGTGCGTTGCTCTACTTCGGCTTGGTTGGAAATCATCCTTACGCTTCGCGCTCGTCGCTCAATGTGGTTGATCTAGTCGCCACCGGGCAATGGGATCGCGATGTCCTTCGGAATGCGGACACACCCAGTCAAGTGATCCGAATTTGCGAAGCGGCATTGGCCACTGATCCTGGAAAACGTACTGCGTCGGCTAGCGACTTTGCGGACGAGCTACAGTGTTGGCTTGAACAACGAACCAGCCGACCTCTTTATTACAAAACGATTTTGGCAATCTCGATTGCGGTATTTAGCTTTGTTGGTTTGGTCCTTTGGCGATCAAACTCAAGTCAAATGAATTTTCCTTTACCGCTGGCTGTCTCGCCATCAAAATGGATTACTGAATCGAAACGCCTAGGACTGCTGGATGTCAAAGTATGGTCCGAGCAATATGCCTTTGAACTCGTTCATCGCGTGCCGATAGCCACAGGAGAAGGCTTGCAAGTCAACGCTTCGCTTCGCGGCGGACGGCAGGGTGAGTTATGGATTGTCTCAAGCGAAGGGAAGCCTGAACGTTTGGCCGGTTTTGCCGCTGAGGATCAACCGCGTTGGGTTCACTACCCCGCCAAGCTTGACCAAGCAGTTCCGCTCACTGGCCCTGCGGGCACGGAGGTAATCGTTTGGCTTGAACTGCCCGCATCGAAAGAACTGAGTACGGGCATCTACAACGAGCAAACTGCCGAAATCCTGCGTCCCAGCACTCAATGGCCGTCTATCGGTGATGCGTTGGTATTCCGGATCGTCGATGGTGTGCTGACAATCGAACAGAGCGACCGCTCTCTGGGATTACCGCAGGATATCAACGCTCCCTTGGCGACTGTCCAAAAGCACCTCAGGGACGCGACGCACGAACTCAACAGGCAAGGGATTGGCGTCGAGATGATTGCTTTCACACACGCCGAATAAAACTTTCAGGATTCCTTTCCGCTGGGCGTACGTTTTTGACTTGTCTTGGTTGTCGGGCTTACTGAAGCCCAAAACAATGTTCTCAACCAAGCACGAAGGAAACGAAAATGTCGATCTCAACGAAAATCGTCCCTGCCATCGCACTTGCTGCCCTATTTACGTTCGTCATGGGTAGTGAGGCGAAAGCACAGCACGGCTCTCATTTTGGAAGCCACCAAAGCAGTCATTTCGGTGGCCATCACGGCGGAAGCCACAGCGGATTTCACAGCGGAGGTCATCACGGTAGTGGGCACATCATCCAACCTTCTCGGTACGTGCCGACCTATCCCTCCTACCCGAGCTACCCGACGTATCCTTCGCCGAACATCCATCGCGGATATCACAATACGACACACTTGGATTACCACGCACCGTCGTTGGTGCCACACAACGGACATCTCGACTACCGCCCCGGCCACTACGATGTTCACCAATCTGGACATTGGCACTGAGTTCATTGACACTGACACCGTCGCACTATGCGACGGTGTCGCGGTCAGGTTGACGACAATCCCGAATTTTATTGAGCGTCGATTTCGCGACTTTTGCCAACGATTCGCCGCAAATTCGCGATTGGCACAGCTTCTGCATTACCCTTCCCGCACAATTTCACTGTAGACCGGACAGCCAAAATTCGATAGTAATACTGCGACGATTCGTCCCATTGTGCCGATCGTCCGTGTCCCAACAAAGCGACCATGTTTCACAAGCTCCTCACCTACTCAACGATGACCGCCGTAGTGCTTCACGCACTGCTGGGTTGTTGCGTGCATCACGCTCACGCGGATTGCACGCACGATCACGGTGATGACCAGGTGATGGTGGAAGTTCCGCACGTGGTTGGTCTCAGCGACTCTGGCCACGATCACGACGAGCATTCCCACGAAGGTCACAAGGCTTCCTGCCAACATCAGCACAACGCAGATGGCTCGATTGCTTGCGAGTGCTTTGATGACGAATCCAGCCAGCCTTGTTCGGGCTCCCATGGACCGCATGAATCCTGTGACGAAGCTGACTGCAACTTTGTTGCCGATCAACGAGACAACGGCATTTCGTTGATGCTGACCTACGATTGGTCGCCCTTGCTAACGCACTGTTTGTCGTTGTCGTCGCAAGACATTCTCGCACTACGGACGGTGTACGGTTCGCCGCCCGATCCGCACGACGTACAGTCGCCCCTCCGCATCAAGACGCAAGTCTGGCGTCTGTAATGGTCCGCTCTCGTCCGTGATTGGATGAGAGTGACTGTGCCTCTATGCCGTGGCGAAAGTCGTCAAGACTTTCGATCCTCGTGCATCAGCTCCGACACTCTTGGCGAATTTCGCTTGCGCTGATTGATTCAGCCTGCATTCGCCGATCATCTGCCACGGACGCTTCTTCGCGTTGACCTTTCTCTGACCCACACATATTGAATCGTGGGTCGGTTTCTCCGGCAGTTGTTCCGTTGGTTTCGTTACCATGAAAATCCGTATGCCCAAAGTGCCCATGAAGTGGGTTTGGCTAATCGCCACGCTGATCGTTGTGATCGTCGGTGGTTTTACTTGGCAGCGTTGGTTCCCGGCCACCAAGGCGTGGGTCGATCAAACCGCTGTTTCTTTCCGCAATGGCGGAGGCGAATCGCACGAGGGTGAGGCGGCCGGCGAGGCTGATCCTCATGCCGGTCACGATCACGCAGCGCATGCGGGTCACGACGAGGCGACTTCGTTGGAACTGTCAAAGCAGGCGATCCGCAACATCGGATTGTCCGACGAGACGATCCGCCCGATCAAGTTGGAAACCTTCCGTCGATCCATCACGGTTCCCGCCGTCGTCGTCGAACGGCCTGGTCGTTCACGAGTCCAAGTTGCCACGCCGATGACCGGCGTCGTCACGCATGTTCACGCGGTGCAAGGCGAAGCGGTCGAGCCGGGAAGTCTACTGTTTCAGATTCGCTTGACACACGAAGACCTTGTCAACGCACAAACTGATTTCCTTCGCACGCTCGGGGAACTCGATGTTGAACAACGCGAGGTCGCTCGCTTGCAACAGGTCACCAGTAGTGGTGCGATCGCCGGCAAGGTTTTGCTGGAACGACAGTACGCTCGCGACAAGCTGAACGCCAACTTGAGTGCCATGCGTGAATCGCTTCGGCTGCACGGATTGTCAGACAACCAAGTAGAGCAAATTGAACGGGAGCGACGATTGCTCCGTGAGCTACAAGTCTTCGCTCCGAGTGTCGATAGCCACGGTGAGGAAGAATTGCGTTTGACCCAACGAGTCATTCAAGCGGGTTATGTCAAAGACGAGCAACCCAAACACACTGGCCCATTGATCCTGCAAGACTTGGCTGTTCACAAAGGCCAGTCCATCAACGCGGGCGAAACACTTTGCATCTTAACCGACTACGACGAACTGTTCATCGAAGGGCTCGCATTCGAGCAAGACATTAAGCAGCTTCGGAAAGCGTCCCAGAATGGCTGGGCAGTTGACGCGATCTTGGAAGAACCAGGCTCCGAATCCCGTGTGATCGAAGGCTTGAAAATGGCGTATCTCGCCAATCAAGTTGATGCCAAGACGCGAACGCTGAATTTCTATGTTCGCCTTCCTAACGAAGTCGCCAAGGATCATCGCGCCGACGGCAATCGCTACGTCGAATGGCGTTACGTCCCCGGTCAACGGATGCAGTTGCGAGTACCAGTCCAAGAAATGCCGGAACAAATCGTGGTGCCTGTCGAGGCGGTGGCGAGCGAAGGAGCGGAAACTTTCGTGTTCCAGCAGAACGGCAGTCACTTCGACCGCGTGCCGGTTCATGTGAAGTATCGCGATCAGTATTCCGCCGTGATCGACAACGACGGTTCGCTGTTCCCTGGTGACGTCATCGCCATGCGTGGCGCTCATCAAATGCAAATGGCTCTCAAAAATAAGTCTGGCGGTGGAGTTGATCCACACGCAGGCCACAACCACTAAGGAGCCACATCATGCTAGATTCAATCATTCGATTCGCGTTGAAGCAACGCATGCTTGTCATCGCCGTTGCCTTGTTCCTGGTGGGATTCGGGACTTGGCAGGCGATGCAGGCTCCGATCGACGTCTTCCCCGACCTCAACCGTCCTCGTGTGGTCATCATGACCGAGGCACCAGGGCTGGCACCGGAAGAAGTCGAAACGCTCGTGACGTTCCCCATTGAAACGGCGGTCAATGGCGCGAACGGCGTTCAAGCGGTCCGAAGTTCATCGGGCGTTGGTATCTCGGTCGTCTATGTCGAGTTCGATTGGAACACGGACATTTACAACGACCGTCAAATCGTCGCCGAACGACTGCAACTCGTTCAAGAACGGATGCCGAAAGGCGTAAAGCCAACGCTCGCACCGATCTCTTCCATCATGGGTCAAATCCTGATGTTGGGAATGTGGAGCGACGACGGTGCAACCGAACCGCTTGAACTGCGAACGCTCGGAGATTGGGTCGTGCGGCAGCGATTGCTGACCATCCCTGGCGTTTCGCAAGTCTTCACGATGGGCGGCGGACGCAAGCAGTTTCAAGTGTTGGTCGACCCCGATGCGATGTTGCGATTCGGAATTGCGTTGCATCAGGTTAAGCAAGCCGTTCAGAACAGCAATGACAACGCCACGGGCGGCTACTTGGATGAACAAGGCCCGAACGAATTGCTAGTTCGTGGTCTGGGCCGTGTTCAGAGCATTGAAGACCTGCAAAAGGTCGTCGTCACGATGAAGGAAGGCCGCCCCATTTCGCTGGGCCAGATCGCTCGCGTCGTCGAAGGTGCGCAAGTCAAACGCGGCGACAGTTCAGCCTGGGTACGCGATGAGGACAGAAATTACAGCGGTGGCCCTGCGGTCATTCTTACGATCAACAAGCAACCGGGAGCCGACACGCGGCGAGTGACCGACGATGTGATGGCGGCAATTGATGAGTTGCGGCCTTCTTTGCCGGGTGACCTACGCATCGAACCGCTCTACACGCAAAAGTCATTCATCGACCGAGCGATCGAGAACGTTGCCGAGGCACTTCGTGACGGCGGCATCTTGGTCGTCATTATCTTGTTCCTGTTCCTGATGAACGTCCGCACGACATTCATCACGCTGACCGCGATTCCGTTGTCGCTGGTAATGACCGCGATCGTGTTTTCAATCTTCGATTTGTCGATCAACACGATGACGCTGGGTGGTTTGGCCGTTGCGATCGGTGAACTGGTCGACGACGCGATCGTCGATGTGGAAAACATCTATCGCCGATTGAAGGAAAATCGGGCCAGCGATAACCCCAAGCATCCCTTGCTGGTCGTATTCCGTGCCAGTATCGAGATTCGCAATTCAATCGTATTCGGCACGATGATCGTGATCCTCGTATTTCTACCGCTGTTCGCGCTCTCGGGCATGGAAGGACGTTTGTTTGCTCCGCTGGGTGTCGCCTACATCGTTTCGATACTTTCGTCGTTACTCGTGTCGCTGACCGTCACACCCGTGCTGTCCTATTGGTTGCTCGGTAGTCAAAAGCTTAAGGGGCACGAGAAAGACGGATTCGTCCTGCGAGGCATCAAATGGATTGGCGACAAAGTCATCCGCTTCAGCCTGACGGTTCCGCGATTCAATCTAGCCGTCACAGCGGTACTAGTCGTTTTGTCCGGAATGTTCCTGATGAGTCTCGAACGCGACTTCCTGCCGCCATTTAATGAAGGTGCGGTTCAACTAAACGTCGTGTTGCCGCCGGGCACTTCACTGGCTACTTCCAACGACATTTCTAGCCATGTCGAAACTCGATTGCGAGAGATTGAAGACATCGAAGGCTTCATTCGCCGCACCGGACGCGCCGAGTTGGACGAACACGCCGAGGGCGTGAATATGAGCGAGTTCATCTTGGAACTCGATCCCGAATCGCCGCGATCCCGCGAAGAACAGCTCGAAGAAATTCGCGAGGCGATGGCCGACATTCCCGGCATCGTCACTGCGGTCGAGCAACCAATCGCTCACTTGATCTCGCACATGATCTCCGGTGTGAAGGCTCAAATTGGAATCAAAATCTATGGCGACGATCTCGATCTGTTGCGTCGCAAAGCGGGCGAGATGGAAGCGGTAATGAAGACGGTGTCCGGAACGAAGGATGTGCTGGTCGAACCCCAAGTCATCATTCCGCAATTACGGATCGAACTCGACCGCGACAAGCTGTTGCTTTACGGACTCAGTGCCGTCGAAGTCAACGAGTTCATCCAAACGGCCCTCAACGGACAAGTCGTTTCCGAAATCTTGATCGGCCAACGCACGTTCGATTTGATGCTGCGTCTCGATGAAGATTACCGCGAGAACCTGCAAACTCTCAAGCGGCTGACGATTGACCTCGCCGACGGTGGGAAAGTGCCGTTGGAATCGGTCGCGAACATCTACCAATCAGGCGGCCCAAACACAATTAACCGCGAAGATGTTCGTCGCCGAATTGTGTTGCAGTGCAACGTATCCGAGCGAGGTGTGGTCGACGTGGTGCAAGACATTCAAAAGAAGTTTCAACCCATCGTCGAGTCGTTGCCGCCAGGATACTTCGTTCAGTACAGCGGACAATTTGAAAGCCAGCAATCGGCATCGCGAGTCATCGGCATCCTGTTCGCCGTCTCGCTAGTGGGCGTGTTCCTGGTTCTGTACACGATGTTCCGCAGCGTCAACCTCTCGCTGCAAGTGATGATGGCCCTACCAATGGCGTTCATCGGATCGGTAATCGCGTTGGTCGTCACCGGCCAAACGCTGACCGTTGCTGCGATGGTCGGCTTCATCTCGCTCGCCGGAATCGCATCGCGAAACGGAATCCTGCTGATTAACCATTATTTGCACTTGGTCCAGCACGAAGGCGAAGACTGGACAAAAGAAATGATTGTACGTGCCGGACTGGAACGTCTGGCACCAGTGTTGATGACCGCACTTACCTCCGGCATCGGCTTGGTCCCGTTGGTCATGGCGGCTGGCGAACCCGGCAAAGAAATCCTCTATCCAGTCGCGACCGTGATTCTCGGCGGACTGATTAGTTCGACGCTACTCGACTTCTTCGTTCACCCCGCGTTGTTCTGGCTGATCGGACTGAAATCGGCTGAACGAGTTGTCAACGAATCGAAAACCGACATTCCTCTGTTTGAAGAGTCCGAAGACGAGGAATCTCACCAACCACTCGACCAATCTCGGTCAAGGACGACAGAGACCTCCCAACCCCTTTCCGAACCCGCGACCTAAGACAGGAAGCGAACGGATCACCTTGAAGGAAAGTTTTATGTCAAACCGAATCAGCGTTTTGTTGTGTGCTGTTGCACTGTCGTCGCTAGGTAGCCTTGCGAACGCGGCGGAGTTCGTCGCGTTCTGTCTGCCGCAGTGGAAGCAGATGCACTTTGATGACGCGGGCAAAGCACAGCAGCACTTGGCGGCGGTACAGAAGCTCGGCTGCGAAGCCAAGATGGACAACCACGACGGTCACACCGATGTCGTCTACCGTTCGCCCAAGTGGAAGAGCATGGAAGTGGCGGATGACAAGCTTGCCCACCAATGGGAAGACTGGCTCAAAGAGGCCGGTTTCGAGACGTTGCACGGACACGCGGCAGATCACAACGGCCACGACGAAGCGGGTCACGAAGGCCACGACCACGCTGAACACGACCATGCCGCCGACGATCACGATCACGCGGGTCACAGTCACGCTCCTGGCAAAGCCGAAGAGGTCGCCTACCGCGTTGCAGAGTGGAAGTCACTGCACCTGGAAAACCCAGCACAGGTTGCCGAACTGACCGCCATGTTGCAGGGACTCGGATGCGAACTGAAAACCACTGAGCACGCAGGTCACGCCGATCTGAACTTCCGTTGCCCGCAGTGGAAACACATCGAAGTCGGCTCGCATGACGTCGCGTCGATGTGGGAAAAGTGGCTTCAAAAAACCGGATTCGAGGTGAAGCACATGCACTAACAACAACTTCTAACTCCTAACTCCTTACTTCTAAATTACCCCCCTTCCCAAGAGAAATCAAATGAAACTGACAAACACATTCTTCACGCTCGCATTGGCATCCATGACCTTCGGCTTTGTCGGCTGCAAAGACGCTGGCACGAACGTGGAAACCTCGCCCCCCCCAGCAACGGTCGATGCCCACGACGACCATGAAGGTCATGCTCACCCAAGCGAAGGACCGCATCACGGCGGATTGATCGAATTAGGCAACGAAGAGTACCACGCGGAACTCGTGCATGATGAAGCCACCGGCTCGGTGACGATCTACGTGCTAAATGCAGCGGCCACCGAACAGGTGCCGATCGAAGGATCGGATATCACGATCAACGTCAAGCATGATGGCAAGCCCGAGCAGTTCAAGCTGACGGCATCCCCCGACGCCAGCGACCCGCAAGGCAAATCTTCGCGATTCGTGTCCACTGACGCAGAACTCGGCGAGCACCTGGACGAAGAAGGAGCCGAACCACGGCTCGTTCTCACCATCAATGGTAAGTCGTTCCGTGGAACGATTGCCCACGATCACGACCACGAAGATCACGATCACAAATAGGTAAAACTGGCAAATCTGGGACCCAGGCGAGAGCCAGGGTCCCAGACCAGCCAAACAAAAATCGCACTACCAATTCGGAATCCACGCGCCGAGGTGGAATCTGAAGAAACAACTTCTCTCGGCACTCAAAAGGAATGACGACGATGAAACGGAATTTCAGTCAAACTGCAATCGCACTGACCATGACCTTAGTGACAGCTTGTCTGTCGTTTGCACAAACTGCGCGGGCGGCAAGTCCTGCGGAGCAAGCGATTCAAAACGCTGCGGCGAATAATCAGTTCGCATTCGTGATGTTCTATCGCGGGAACGATGCCCCGACGCAAGCCATGCACGGCACGTTGCAAACAACTCTGGCCAATCGGCAAGATGCGGTGATCGTGCCTGTACAAATTGGTGATGCTGCCGAACAGGCCTTGGTTAAACATTACGATGCGACCCGAATGCCGATGCCTGCGACTGCCGTGTTGGCTCCCAACGGGGCGGTATGTAGCGTGTTCCCACAAAAGGCAACGTCCCAGCAACTTACCGCTGCAATCGTGTCGACTGGTCAGGCTCAGTGCCTGAAGGCGTTGCAAGATCGCAAGCTGGTTTTGCTGTGTGCTCAACCGAGTGCTGGCGCTTCGATCCCGATGGGCGTTCGACAGTTTCAAGCCGACAAGCTTTATGAAAATCGGACCGAAGTAGTCACGGTGATCGCAAATGATCCTGCCGAAGCCAAGTTCCTGCAACAGCTTCGCGTCAAAACCGATCAACCGGCTCCCGTAGTCGCCTTCATGGCACCGCCGGGCGTGATGGTCGGAATTTTCAATGCCAACGTAAGTCTTGACGATTTGGCACAAAAGCTCGCCGCCGCAGGCAAGTGCTGTGACGACGAAAACTGCAAACATCACAAATCGGCTGAGGCTTCGCAACCGTCACGACGCTAGGAACGGTCCGAGAGAGGGGGAGGTGGGAGAAGGAGACACGTTGCTCCCATCTCTCATCGCTCATCTCAAAATCCTCAAACTCAATTCAACAATCTGCAATTCAAGGAATGGATTCTATGAAGCTTCGACATTTGATCTGGAAAGAACTTTGGCAACGTCCAACACCTATGTTGACCAGCCTGTTGGCGGTCACACTTGGCGTCACCGCATTGGTAGCGATTCAGAACATCACCGTGTTCTCTGAACGGAAGATTGCCGGTGATATGGAATCGCTCGGTGCTAACGTTTTGGTACTACCGCCAAGTGTGACGTTGCAGGACTACTACGGAGCCGACATGCACGGGCATACGATGCCCGAGGAATACGTCACCCGACTCGCTCTGGCACGGTTGGCCGGTGTCGAAAATCTGGCTCCTAAGTTGTGCGTCGAAGCCTCTGTTGATTCGATCCCTGTGACTCTCGCCGGAATTTTGCCACGAAGTGAGTTCCAAGCCAAAGCAGCATGGCAGGGACTTGGAATGTTGGGCAACGCGGTTGGGAGCGATCGCGGTTGTTGTGCCACCGCCGCCGACACCGGTGCGGGAAACGATGACCCGAACTCGCTGGCTAATACCCGAACCGTTCAAGACTTGGGCGATCGAGATGTCATTCTCGGTCGCGACCTGGCGGGACAACTCGGTGCGAAAGTTGGCGATACGTTGCAGTTGTTCGGCGAGGATTTCACCGTCCTGACGGTATTGCCAGCGACCGGAACGATTGACGACGGCCGCATGTTCGCTCACTTGCACAGCGTTCAAGAATTGTCCGGTGCAGGCCCAGTCGTCAACGTGATCGAAATCATGGCGTGTTGCGAAGATGCGGCTGGCAGCCTGATTACCAGCCTCTCCGCTGAACTGCCCGAGACGCGGATCGTCACGATCGCGCAAGTGGTTCAAACTCAAATTGCCGTCAACGGATTGATGTCGCGTTTGTCTTGGGTCTTTCTGTCGATCCTGCTGTTGGTCGGTGGAGCGAGCATTGCCAGTGTGATGTACGCCAACGTGACCGAGCGACGCAAAGAAATCGGAACGCTGATGGCAATTGGAGCCAGTCGCAACTTCGTGACCCAAATGTTCCTTGGTAAAGCCGCTGTCTTAGGACTCGCCGGTGGAGCAGCGGGCTTCGTCGTCGGCACCATCGTCGCGGCAGTACTGGGACCACAGTTGCTGGGCATTCACGTCAGTCCGATGCCGATGCTGTTGGGGGTTGGGATGGCATCCGCCACGATCGTTGCAGTGGTCGCCAGCCTCCTGCCCGCGCGCCGCGCCGCTGGTCTCGATCCGTGTCTCGTTTTCAACGAATAGGGATCGAATCCGTTTCAATCTCAAATCTGCAATCAACAATCCTCAATGGAACGACTCATGTATCAACTCAAATCAGTTACCCAGACCTACGAACGCCGAGGCCAGATCGTCACGGCACTCGACAACGCCGACCTGACGATTCCAGACAACGACTTCATTGCAATCGTTGGCCCCAGCGGCAGTGGCAAGACCACGTTGTTGTCCGTCCTCGGTGGAATGCTCGCACCGTCAACTGGCGACGTGATGCTCGATGGCGAATCGTTGTATGACCTGTCGGTGAAAGAACGCACGGCGTTGCGAGGCCGAAAGATCGGATTCGTCTTTCAGTCGTTCAACTTGATCTCGTGGCTGACCGCTCGCGAAAACGTGCAGATCCCACTGATGTTGTCCGGCAAAACGGCCAAGCAACAAGAAGATCGTGCGATGGAGATGCTCGACCGCGTCGGCTTGTCCGATCGAACCGATCACCGTCCGTCGGAAATGAGCCAAGGACAGCAACAACGAGTCGCGTTGGCGAGGACGCTCGCCAACGATCCGCAAATCATCCTGGCCGATGAACCGACCGGAAACCTCGATTCAGAAACCCGCCAGCAGGTGATGAATTACCTGAATGAATTTCACCAAGACGGGCGAACGATCGTCATGGTCACCCACGACGCCGACACCGCCGCGTTTGCGCACCGCACCATTCGCTTAGTCGCCGGAGTCACGAATGAAGTTGCAGTGGCGCGGGCAGCGTAAGCAAAAGATGGGGAGGTGGGAGAAGGGGAGATGGACTTCTTGTCCCCCTCTCTGCTTGTCTCCTGACTCCCAACTTGAAAACTGACGGTTGCCATTCAGCCGTCAGCTAGGTTCCCGGACCGCGTCACTCACCAGCCGACGCACCGGGAACCGTTTTTCGTCTCCCAATCCGAACACAGAATTTTTTATGGCACTCGTTGAAGAATTTGAACGCACGGGATCGTGGCTGTTCCGTTGGCGCAGTTATCTGCCCTTTGTGTTCCTACCGTTGATCGTGACTGCCGTGCTTCGATATCCCGTGATTGAATCGCATCCCAATTTGCATTTCGTCTGGAGCATCGTCAGTCTAGGCGTCTCGCTAATCGGACTAGCGGTTCGCTGTCACGCGGTTGGGCATGCCGCTGACGGAACATCGGGGCGCAACACGAAAACGCAAGTTGCCGAGACACTCAACACCTCTGGCTTCTACTCAGTCGTTCGGCATCCAATGTACCTCGGCAACTTTTTGATTGCCCTGGGCATCGTGTTGCACTCCGCTGCCCCTTGGTTGGTCGTGGTCTACCTGATGGCATTCGCGTTGTATTACGAACGCATCATGTTCACCGAGGAGGCGTTCTTGCGAGAAAAGTTCGGTAGGGTATTCAGCGATTGGTCCGCTCGCACGCCCGCGTTCGTACCAAGACTTCGGCAATGGAAGTCGGCGGAACTCCCGTTGGACATCCCCAAAGTCATTCGAGCCGAATCTGCTGCCGTTGCAGTCATCGCATTGACATTCCCGGCACTGGAATTGGCGATGCACGCAGCTCAGCATGGCAATGTCGCCATGGAAAAATCGTGGTACATCCTGCTCGGCAGCGGTATTCTTCTCTACATCATCGCTCGGGTCATGAAACGGCAACTCCGACGATGGCTCAAATACGAGCGAATTTTGTACGAGGCCGCAAAGTGAGATCGCATAGCTCCAAGCACTCTCCTGCGAATCCTGAGCCGCTCAGCGCTAGAGTCGAACGCATCATCAGGCGATTCGGCTTTGAAGGAGTGCATGTATCCAGTGATCAGTCCTGGCACGTCACTCTTACCGGTATTGTCGATGACGTCAACGATCGTGCGTTGCTCGTCGCGATCGCCCGGACCACTCCGGGTGTCACCGTGGTCCGCAGTGAAATCACCGTTTCCAAGCCGAACTAAACGGATATACCAAGTTAGGTCGACACACGCATGAACAAAGAAAAGATTGAACTCAAACTGCTTCTACCTACGGTCAAAGATGCGGACGATTCGTGCATCAGGCGGCTGGCGGAATTGCTGCAAAGCAAAGCAGGAATCGACGCCGCACACTCGCTCAAGCCGAGTGACGAAAGCCCAGGGCAAATCTGTGTTCACTACGACCCGAGCGTGGTCTCGACGGGCGAGGTTCGCGAATTGGCACGGCGCGCTGGGGCAGAGCTTGACCAGCGGTATGGGCATTGGCATAAGCGAGTTGGGCCGATGCACGCAGGCAGAGCATCCGCGATTGAATCGCGTTTGGCTCGAATCGACGGTGTCATCGAATCAGTCGTCTCTCCGGACGGAGCCGTTCGAGTCGAGTTCGATCGTCAAACAACCGACGCTTCGTCGATCGCAAGCGCTTTGGATGATTGGTCATCGTCTGAACTAAAAGAACACGACGAGCATGAAGGCCATCGGCACGACGGCGAAGGTCACGAGGACGATCACGACCATGCCGGTCATGACCACGCGCACGGCGGCATCTTCGGACCGAAGTCGGAATTGATCTTTGCGGTTCTCTGTGGCCTGTTTCTGTTAGTCGGTTGGCTGATAGAAACGTTTGCGGATTTTAATAAATGGATTCCGCTGGGTTGTTACGTTGCAGCCTATGTGTTCGGCGGTTACTACACCGTCACCGAAGCGATTGAAAAGATTCGAGCTGGAAAGTTCGAGATCGACTTCTTGATGATCGTGGCTGCTGCCGGTGCCGCTTCGCTGGGAGCGTGGGCCGAAGGTGCGTTGCTGCTGTTCCTGTTCAGCATCGGCCACGCCTTGGAAGGCTACGCGATGGGGCGAGCCAAACGTGCCATCGAAGCACTGTCCGATTTGGCTCCGAAAACAGCACGAGTTCGACGCGAGGGCAACGAATCAGAAATCTCGGTCGAAGAACTGGTCGTTGGCGACATCGTCATCATCAAACCCGACGAGCGAGTCCCGTCAGACGGTTTCGTGACCGCCGGCGAGTCCAGCGTCAACCAAGCACCGATCACAGGCGAAAGCGTGCCTGTCGACAAACGCCCCGTCGATGACGTTGCCGCTGCCGCATCCGATCCCGAGTCGCTTCCGCCGGAGCATCGAGCATTTGCGGGAACGATCAACCAATCGGGATCGCTCGAAATCCAAGTCACCAAGCTCGCATCCGAAAACACATTGGCTCGCGTCGTCACGATGGTCAGCGAAGCGGAAACGCGAGTGTCGCCAACGCAGAAATTCACCAAGAGATTCGAGCGATACTTCGTGCCATCGGTCATCGCCGGCGTTGTACTGTTGATGTTCGCGCCGCTTGTCATCGACGAAACCTTCAGCGAATCGTTCTACCGAGCGATGGCGGTTCTTGTCGCTGCCAGTCCGTGTGCGCTCGCGATCGCAACGCCCAGTGCGGTGCTCAGCGGCGTCGCCCGAGCGGCACGCGGCGGCATCCTTGTCAAAGGTGGCGGACCACTTGAAAGCCTTGGCAGTCTCGACGCGGTCGCGTTTGACAAAACGGGAACGCTCACCGAAGGCGAACCAAAAGTCACCGATGTTCGCACCGCTGACGGTGTCGATGAGACTGAACTGCTACGAACCGCGATCGCGGTCGAAGACCTCAGCAAACATCCGCTTGCCAAAGCCGTCGTTCGTGACGGAAAGGCAAGATTGGGAGAAGGGGAGTCTGGGAGTGGGCGAGCGATTCCGGATGCTACTGATTTGCAGAGCATCACCGGGCGCGGCATTCAAGCAACGGTCGAAGGAGACATCGTCCATATTGGCAAAGACGACTTGTTCGCCGAAGTCGAGGGGCCACCGCTGCCAGATAGCGTTCGCAAGATTGTTGAATCGCTCGAAGAGAATGGACGCACGACTATGATCGTCCGGCGCGGCGATCGTTACCTCGGCGTCATCGGTTTGATGGACACACCGCGTGAGGCTGCCAAACGAACGATTTCGCGGCTTCGCGAACTCGGCATCGAACGAATGATTATGATTTCCGGCGACAATCAGAAGGTCGCTGATGCGGTCGCGAAAGAAGTTGGCCTCGATGAAGCCCGCGGCGACTTGATGCCTGACGACAAGGTCAACGAAATTAAGAAGCTGCAAAGCGAAGGCGGCGTTGCGATGGTCGGCGACGGAGTCAACGACGCACCCGCCATGGCATCCGCCTCCGTCGGCATCGCGATGGGAGCCGCCGGCAGCGATGTCGCCCTCGAAACCGCCGACGTCGCACTGATGGCCGACAACCTCGACCACTTGCCGCTCGCCATCGGACTCAGCCGCGCCACTCGCCGCATCATCCGTCAAAACCTCTGGATGAGTCTCGGCATGGTCGCGTTCCTCGTCCCCGCCACGATCCTCGGTCTCAACATTGGCCCCGCAGTTGCATTGCACGAAGGCAGTACGCTCGTCGTCGTCTTCAACGCATTGCGACTATTGGCTTATAAACAATAGAGGTCATTCGCGAGTCAATGTTTCAATGCCAATGCATTCGTTTCTTCGTTTTCCAGGTCCGCAATCAGTCGTTTCATCTCCGCAATTTCCTTCTTTTGCGTTTCGATGATTTGGTCGGCCAGTTCACGCACTCGAGGGTCGGTGATCTCGGCTCGTTCACTGGTAAGGATCGCGATCGAGTGGTGTGGAATCATGGCTTTCATCCACGAGACATCTTCAACGGTCTCTTGGCTGCGTACGAGGTACAGCGACCCAGCAAAAACGGCGACACTGGTAGCGAAAATGGCCACGTTGGTCTTCGTACTCTTATACATGCCGAGCATGAACGACAACATAATCATCGCCATCGTCGCTCCCATGACGAGTGCCATGTAGAAACGAGTCTCACTCCAGTAGACGTGGTCGATCGCGTAGGTGTTCAGATACATCAACAACAGCATGACGGCGGTCGAAGTTGCGATCATCGCTCCAAAGAGTCGGTAGTTGGACATGTCGTTTTCCTTGTTCTGTTTGTGATTCGAGTACCCAAAAAACAAATTTGCAAATACGGTGCCGAGGTATCCGAATGCCGGGAGAAATCGCAAATTCCAACGCGAAGTCGCGATAGCCTGTGTGATGCGCGACCGCATTGGTCGGTAATCGCCAGGGCACGCCGAACGCAAAGGCCGCTAGTACCCCCCTCGGGTATTGGTACAATCTGACAAATGGAGCACCGCAGTGCGTGTAATGACAGAGAGCCAATCGACGACGCAACGGTCAGGGCCGGTGCCGGCGGCGATCGCGCTGCGCTCCGCCAGATTTACGAGGCCACTGCGGATCGCGTCTTCCGCTTAATGGTGCGGATGGTCGGTCAACAGGACGCCGACGACTTAACGCAGCAGACGTTTGTTCGAGCGTTCACGAAGCTCGATCAATTCAGTGGCGAGTCGAAGTTGGAGACGTGGCTTTATCGACTTGCGACCAACGAAGCTCTGCAGCATCTACGCCGCGAGAAACATCGGCGGACCAAAGAACTGGTGGTCGAGCCGACTGTTCGGCAAACCGACCACGTCGAGCAAGACGAACGAGCTGCGATGGTACGAACTGCCCTCGATCAACTCGATCCGGAATTGCGGGCGATCTTCACGCTCAAAGAAGAGAGCGGTCTGTCATACCAAGAGATCGCAGCGACACTCAGCATTCCAGAAGGCACTGTTGGATCGAGGTTGAACCGGGCACGGCGGGAACTTCGGAAGTCAATTGACACACCTCAGTGAGTGGCGCGCCCTGTTGCACTTGATCTCGTGCCAAGAGACTACGGTAAGACTACACGAAGGAGAACTATGACAGACAAAAAGAAGAGCCGTGAGATGAATTGGTCAGCGATTTCGGCGATTGCTGCGGTGGTCGCCTCACTCGTTGCCGTCGTTGCGTTGGTGCTTGGAGCGAATCACGCAACAGAGCAACGCGCATTGGCGGTCGATCAAATGCGACAACAGCAACAGCAATTTGATGCAGAGCGCGATATGCGGATGCAGCCTTTCGTTGCGTTTGATCGTGTGACATTCGTATTCCCCGTTGAGGCTACGGAGGTAAATGGACGCCGGTTTGATTTGGTCCGAAAAGATGGCGTCGTGATTGACCAAACGCCCATTCCAACTCTCACAAACTACGGAGCCGGTCCAGCATTGCACGTTGAAGTCAGCTACGAAGGGGATGACAAAAAGCTCTTTCCGACGTCGCCAATGCACCTGCTTCCTGAACAGCAAACTGGCTTCTTCGCCATACCGGATGCCTTGAATAATGGCGAAAAACCAGAGCGGATGACTAAGGGCACCGCGCTTATTCGCTGTCGTGATTCTCGTGGCCGTCAGCATCGTGTCGAGCAGAAATACACCTGCAGCACGGATGGAAAGACCATGCAGTTTCAGTTTGGAACTATCACGACCCTACCCATCGACTTCACTATGCCGGAATACTCTATGTATAGTTCGTGGTCGGCTCCTGATGTGAAGCCGACCTATGAACTTCAACCCTGACGTTCGTTATCGCCACCCAAGCGGGTCGTCCTCTTCCGTGTAGCGGCCAAACGGATCACGAAGTTGATCGGGACGATTTTGGCTTGGTGACGTTTCCGCCAAGACCAGCATTCGGTCGGCTTCGATGGTTTGTTGAATGATCTCCTTCAGGCAGTCGGTTTGTGCCGATGAAGATCCAAACCAACCAGATCGGACCATGTTGCAAAATTCGGTGTTGTTCAACGATCGAGGTTTGCTTTCCCAGTCAATTCGCAGACCGCCCTTTGGTCCCTTCGATGCGGGGGCTGCCGTAAAAGCGTTCCACAGTCCAAGCGGGATGTAGAAACCGGAAGCCATGCTGTTGTCCAGAGAACTCTTTTGTTTCGCCTCACAGAATTTCAGGAACAGCGTTTCTTTGCCCAAACGGTAGCTAGCGACCGACGGCTCCGTTTCCTCTAACTCCCGCAGCATCGCCTCTGCCGCATTCATCCGGTCCACTTCCCCTGCGTAATTCTTGTCGCTGTTGGGATAATAAGTCGGTTTGGAATCTCCCTTTGCGGAGAGCCTCTTGTACTGCACCATCACGAACGACTGATGGACGTGGCTGTAATAGATTAGGTCCACGCCGAGCGTGTGTTCGAGCGGTTGACGATTGCAGTTGATGATCGAGAGCGTCTCACCGGTATCGTTGGACACATCAACACGACTCGTGATGTAGGGTTTAATGAAGTTAAAACCTGGAAACGACATTGCATCCAAATTGATCTGCGAATCTTCACGGACGTTGTAGTGTGACAATCGGTTCAGAAAGCTGGTTGCCGCTTGTTGTGCCGGCGTGGTGCCACGCAGAATCTCTTTCCGCAGACGTAAACCGCCGAAAATCTCAAGCGACGTTACCACTGCGTCACGCTCGATGTCGGCAATGCCGCCTTCGGCTTGGCTGCGAATGGAGGCGAGTTCAGCTATCAGCGATTGAATTCCGGGCATTCCCTCCCGCAAGCTCTGTGACACGCCCTGTAGTGCCCCAAGCAAGGCTGCCGACGTCTTTTCCGGCAATCGGGTCGCCTCACCGAAGTTCGTGTCGACTCTGTTGCGAAATCGCCCGTCCAATCGTTCAAGAAGAACCTCAACGTCAGTCCGACCCGTTTCCACAACGCCGCTGACTTTCAATTGCTTCTTTCCCGTTGCGATCCACTTGCCCAGCTGGGATACACCGACGAAGTCGATGCTTAGCTCGGGGCCATCATCGCTTAGTCTGCTTTCGTCGTCCTGTAGCGATAGCAAGCAGATTTGATTCGTCTGTGGTGCCACATCTGCTACAGATACGACCGCTGTAAACTCGCCTCGATCTTCGATTGCTTGCTTGATGCTTTCCGCATCACCGCCTCGAAATTTCAGCCATATCAATTCATTCTTCATGTGATTTTCCTCTTAAAAGGGTTTGATTTACCTTAAAAGAGTTCGATTCGCAGGATTCTCGCAGCAAATTTCAAAAATATTTTTTGGCCCGCAAATTACCGCGATTCCGTCGTATATGGGCAGCCGACCGTTCGATCCAATTGAGCGATCGTGCCGGCTAGCGTAGCGTCGATGCGGGCGAGTTGGGTCTCGAACATCAACAGTTCGCGGTAGGTTTCGATCAGCGTGAAGAAGTCCGTGCGTTTGCCTCGGTAGTCGGCGATCGACAGTTTGAGTGTGTCTTCGGTGCGCGGGATGATGCGTTCTTCGTAGATGTCGCGTTGCTCGACCAAGGCGTCGGCTTGGACGATCAGGCGGCGAATCTTTCCGTACAGCTCGTCGCGTTCGGCTTCAAGACGACGGGTGGTGCTGCTGCGTCGATGGGCGGCTTCGCGGATTCCGGCGTTAATCTTCTCTCGCCAGATCGGAAGCGTCGTTCCGAAGCTGATGCTGAGATTGTCGTTGCCGTCGGCCACGGGACTGATCACATCGTGACCGTCGCTGATCAATCCCCAATTGAGGCCGACGCTGAAGTCGGGGTATTGCTGCAAGCACGCCAAGCGTTCTTTGTCGCGGTCACGTTGGATCTCCCATGCGAGACCGCGCAGTTTTGGGTTGCACTGTTCGGCCAACGCGATCAGCGATTCGATCTGCTGAGGCGTGTCGTTAATGCCGAGTTCGCTGGATGCTTCGGGAATCAGCCCCACCGGTTGTTGCAGTAGCGTGGCGAGATCGGCTTGAGCGACTTGTTTCTGTTTACGCAGTGCGATCAGTTGTTCGTCGAGGCGATCGGTTTCAAGTTGCGCACGCAGCACGTCTTGTTGCGAGCCTCCGCTGCGGTAGCGGGCTTCGGCGACGTCGGTTAGGTCCGCGACGAGGCCCTTGGTTTCTTCGATGATCGTGATCGCTCGGGTAGCGAACCAGACTTCGTAGTACGCCAAGCGAACGGACTCGGTGATCTCCCGCTCGATCATGTCGACTTCGGTTTGAGCGATCTGGACTTCGCGGCTGGCGATGACGGCTTTCGTTTTCAGTTTGTCGGGGAATGGAACCATTTGGTTAACCGACATTTGATTGCCAACCCGACCACCGGCAGTTTGAAGCGCATTGTCGTGTAGTGGCCAGAAGGTGTTGTTAAATGTTGGGTCTGGCAACGCCTTGGCTTGTGGGATCACGTTGGATGCTGCGGCGACGCGCTGGCGTGCAGCTAAGATTTTCGGATGGCGTGCTAGCGCTGAGCTTACAAAGAAGTCGACGGACTGGCCGGCTGATGTGTCGGGAGCTGGGATTGAGGGGTTGTCAGCGGCTGTTGAAGAGTTTCGTGACGCGTTTATTTCGTCTTTTGCGTCAGAGTCATTTTCAGTCTCGGTGTCATCACCATCTTTCTTCTCGCCGCTCCCGACTCCCAACTCATCACTCCCCTTCGGCGAATCCAGCTGTAACAGATCACTGACGCTACCGTTGCTGCTGCCGGAGGGTGCCTGCGCAAACGCAGCGGGCGAGGTGGCTAAGGCTTCGTCGTTGAACCCGGCTGGCTGGACCGCCAACGAGGATTGCGACGACTTGACATGATTCCAGTCGACATCGTTCACCACGTCAGGTGTTGCCGCTGAACTGCGGAACGGCTGAGCAGCGACTGGCGTGGCATCCGAGGCGGACGGCGTCGATTTCGTCAGCGAAAAGCCTCGCCCGGTCGCACAGCCGGACACCGTCGTGGCGACCATCGCGGCCAGCAAAAGGCGTTTGGCGTGCTTCGTGTTGCGGCGATCCATAGCGTCGGCGTCCTCATCAGCTACAATACAAAGGTCAAAGTTTGCCCAACCGGTGAATCCCTATTGAACTTTTCGGCCAGATCTCCGATACAGTTGCTATACCGGGCACGGGTATTCTTTTCGGAAGGTCACAGTGAGCAACTCCCCCCTAATTCGCACCGCCGTTAAACTTTGGCTGATCGCTGCAATGGTGATCCAGCCGATGGCGATTGTGGCTACGCAGGGAAATTGTGCTCAAGGCGTCTCGGCCGGAGCGTGTTGCCAAGCCAAAACGGTATGCCAGTCATGCAAGTCCTGCAAAGTCGAAACAGACGGGGACTTGTGCGGTTGTTGCAGCGGCGGCAGGGACGAACCTGGCAGTTGTTGCGGGAATACGGATGCCTCCGAGCCAAGAAACGATTCTTCCAAGCCGACAAACGATGAGTTGTTCGGCGAAAGTTCCGACATTGTTCCTGAGTTTACCGGCGCGGGCGATGAATTGGCGGAAGGCAAGGCATCGGTTTCGTCGTGCAAGTGTGGCATTCGGTCCGAACCAATCGCACCCTCACCTCATCGCGTTCCCGCCCCGCAGGTCCGTGAACTGATCGTGATCGCCTACTTGGATCACGTCGCGTCCGAAGCCGGCTTATCAGTTCGTCCGAACGATGTGCGTTCCCGTTTACCGATCGGCGATCTCTCTCCGCATTTCTCTCAGCGGTTTCTTTGCATCTGGCGCATTTAGCGTCGTCTCGATAGGAGAGCTGCGCGCCTGCAGTTCTTCGATTTCAAGTTGGCTTTATGCGGGTGACGCTGCGCGCTCGCTACGTGTGAAGCCTTTTTCCGATGCAATCCCTGCGCGATCCGATACGCGCGAACTTAAACAACGAACCGGTCACAGCCTGGAGGCAATGATTTGCCGACGATGCGACTTGCTACGTTGCAGCATCGGTCGGTCGCCTCTTGTACTGGCGCTTGCGGATGAAACCGCAAACGCTTACCGACAACGCCGCGAGATATGTGATGAATCAGGACGAACCAGTTAGACCTAATGACGCCGATGTTGATGATCAAGTCAGCTTTGTGGATGCGGGTGCGCCGAGCGACAGCGAACCAGTGGCGATCGCCGCCGAAGAAAAGCCCACGCCAGTTGAAACGAAGCCCATTGGAATCAAGAGCGCTGGCGGAACGACGTGGCTCGTGCGTACTGGCGTCCAAGCGGCAACAGTCGTCATCGTCGCGGGACTCGTCTTCTTTCTGCTTGGCGTCGCCCAGCGGACCGGTTGGCTGACCGCTGACGGATTCTCAGGCGGCCAAGACGAATCCTTCGCGGAAGCCACCGCCGAAGACAAACGATACATTTGCCCGATGATGTGTACGCCTCCGTCGACCGAACCAGGACGATGCCCGGTTTGCGCGATGGAATTGGTCGAAGCGACCGGCGGCGGAGGCGGTGATGGTATCTCGGTCACCATCGAATCATCCGCTCGGCGGTTGGTCGGCATTCAAACCGCGATGTCGAAGTTGGGCGAAGTCAATCGCACGATCCGCACCATCGGCTCGATCGACTTCGACGAAAGCCAATTGTCGACGATCAGTGCCTACATCGACGGTCGCTTGGAAAAGATGTACGCAAACTACGCCGGTGTGAAAGTCAACGAAGGCGACGACCTCGCACTAATCTACAGCCCGCAGCTCTACACCGCACAAACCGAGTTCATCACGAGCATTAACAGCGACGGCAAAATCGGTCGCTTTCAAATCTCTGGCGGCGATCTCAACAAGATGGCACGCGAGAATTTGGCCGAGCTTGGCATGACGCAGGACCAGATTGAACAACTGGCGAAGTCTGGCAAGCCGATGTCTCGCATCCGCATCAAGTCACCGCAGAGTGGAACGGTGATTGAGAAGTCGGCCGTCGAAGGCGACTATGTGAAAACCGGTCACAAGCTGTACCGCGTTGCAGACCTGAGTAGTGTTTGGCTAATGCTCGATCTGTTTCCCGACGACGCATCCGCCGTTCGATTCGGTCAACAAGTCGAAGCGGAAATTCAGTCGATGCCCGGCGAAGTGTTTACCGGCCGCGTCGCGTTCATTGATCCGACCGTGAATGCAACGACTCGAACGGTTCGCGTGCGAGTCGAAATCATGAACTTCGACGGCAAGCTGCGACCAGGCGACTACGCAACGGCTCGCGTGACGGTACCAGCGATCCCGATGGACCAAGTGTACGATCCGGCGCTCGCGAACAAACACATCAGCCCGATGCACCCGCAAGTTATTCGCGATGAACCGGGCAAGTGCCCACTCTGCGATATGGATTTGGTGCCGACATCGCAGCTCGGATTCGCGTCTGAACCCTTACCCATGCAGCAAGTCGTCACTGTTCCACGCGACGCCGTGTTGCTGGCGGGCGAGAACAGTGTGATCTATGTCGAAACCGAACCGGGACGTTTTGAAATTCGCCGTGTCACCGTTGGTCCGATGAATCGCAAAGAGGCTGTTATCGTTGAAGGACTTTCGGCTGGCGAGACAGTTGCAACCGGCGGCAATTTCTTGATCGACTCGCAAATGCAGCTTGCCGGAAACCCATCGTTGATGGACCCCACGAAGGCACCAAGCTATTCGCCAGGACCGCTTGATTTACCACAAACGATCCCCGTTATGTTAGCGACCGACGCTGGAAAGACGCTTGATCGCACCTACGACGCCTACTTCGAGATTCAATGTGCGATGGCGGCCGACCAGACGCCTCCGCCCGTCGCATTGAACACGCTGATCGAAGGACTCCGCGAACTTGAAATGTTTGCCGTTGTTCCCGACGAAGCTCAACGCAGATTCGCGACCGCTCGCCGTGCGGCCACACGCATGGATGGTTCGTTGGAAACGGCTCGCGAAGCCTATCGCGGCGTCAGCCACGCAATGTTGAAGGCGGCGACGGTTGCTCGTGGTCCGAAGACAGCCGTGAAGCTGACACACTATTACTGCCCGATGGTTCCCGGCGGTGGGGGCGACTGGATGCAGCCGGGCGGCGATTTACAGAACCCGTATTGGGGCAGCGAGATGTTGACGTGCGGGGAGTTAGTTAAGGAGATGGGAGTTGGGAGTGGGGAGAAGCAGGTTGCTGTTGGTGGGTCGTTGGGAGATGTGAAATGAGTGAGCAGATTAAGACTCATCGCGATTTGATCGTGTATCAGAAATCGTTCGCGGCGGGAAAGCGGATTTTTGAGTTGTCGAAAGCGTTCCCTCGTGAGGAGATATATTCGTTGACGGACCAGGTTCGTCGTTCGTCACGAAGTGTGAGTGCCAACATTGCCGAGGCGTGGCGAAAGCGACGTTACGAAAAACACTTCTGTAGCACCATGAACGTCGCCGAAGCAGAAGCCGCCGAAACACAGGTTTGGATCGAGTACGCATCCGCTCATGGCTACCTAGACGCGGAGACAACAAAACAGGCCATCGAGTTCTACGACGAGATTTTGCGAATGATCGTCGCGATGATTCACGGTTCATCAAAGTGGTGCGTTGACTTTAAGGAGAAGGGAGTGAAGGAGAAGGGAGAAGGGAAAGTGAAGGAGTCGGGAGTGAAGGAGAGTGGGGAGAACTACGACATCGACAACGACTATCCCGTACTCGATCAACATCTTCTCCTAGCTCCCACCTCCCCTACTCCCACCTCCTTCACTCCCAACTCCCCTACTCTCACCTCGGAGCGAAGCGATGCTTAATCTGATCATTCGCTTTTGCGTTAAAGAACCCTGGCTGGTGGTATTGCTGACCGTTGGTCTAAGCGTCGCGGGCTGGATCAGTTTCAAGTCGATTCCGATCGACGCGATTCCTAACATTGGCGAGAACCAAGTCATCGTGCTGACGCCTTGGCCGGGTCGCTCGCCGAAGGACATCGAAGACCAAGTGACGTATCCGCTCAGCGTTTCGTTACTGGCTGTGCCGGGTGCCGAATCGGTGCGTGGCAAGAGCATGTTCGGCTACAGCTTTGTGCAGGTCACGTTCAAAGACGAGATTGATTTCTATTGGGCACGCAGTCGAGTCTCCGAGCAACTCGGCAGTGCCGCGTCTCAATTACCGGATGGCGTTGTGCCACAACTCGGGCCGGACGCGACAGGACTTGGGCAAGTCTACTACTACACTTTACAGCCACCCGATGAAGGAATGGGGCTGGCGGAACTTCGCAGCATGCAAGACTTCGTCGTGAAGTATGAATTGCAAGCGGTTGAAGGCGTCAGCGAGGTCGCGTCAATCGGCGGCTACATTCGCCAGTATCAGATCGAAGTCGATCCCGACAAGCTTCGATTCCACAACGTATCGCTGGACAAACTGGCGATGGCGATCAAGGGATCGAACGTGGATGTCGGTGCCAAAACGGTAGAAGCGACTGGCATGGAATTCATCGTCCGCAGCAAGGGATTCCTCGGCAGTGATGGCGACAAGAACAAAGCGATTGAGGACATCGAAGATACGGTGATCCTGGAACGTGAAGGTGTGCCGGTGCGGGTGCGTGACGTCGCTAGCGTGCAACTTGGCCCAGACTTCCGTCGCGGGGCATTGGACTACAACGGAGCCGAAGCGGTCGGCGGTGTCGTTGTAATGCGGTACGGCGAGAACCCGCGAGTGGTAATCGACCGCGTGAAAGCCAAGATCGCTGCGATCACGCCGTCGCTGCAAGGCGTGACCATTCACGGGGTATACGATCGCAGTGGCTTGATCGACGAAACGATGGCAACGCTGACGCACGCTCTCCGTGATGAGATCATCATCACGGCAATCATTATTCTGCTTTTCCTGCTGCACATTCGCAGCAGTTTTGTCGTAGCGATTTGCTTGCCTGCGGCCGTGTTGATGTCATTCATTGCCATGCGATTCGTCGGTGTCGGCGCAAATATCATGTCGCTCGCAGGCATTGCGATCGCGATCGGAACAATGGTCGACATGGGCATCATTGTTTCGGAAAACGTGTACCAGCATTTGGCAGAATGGGAGTCGGGAGGTGGGAGTGGAGGAGTTGGGAGCAAGCAAAAATCTCCTTCACTCCCAACTCCCACCTCCCCTACTCGCGCAGCGGTCGTCTATGACGCAACGGTGGAAGTCGCACCAGCGGTCGTCACTGCCGTCGCGACAACGATCGTTAGTTTCCTTCCAGTCTTCTTTCTCACCGGGCGTGACTACAAGCTGTTTTCGCCTTTGGCGTACACAAAAACCTTTGCCATCGCGGCGGCGATGATTACTGCCGTGACCGTCGTGCCGGCGTTGTGTCGTTTAATGTTGCGTAGCAACGTGCGTCGCAAATCGACCGCGTTGGTTGCCGCGTTGTCATTCGCCAGTATGCTCGGTGCGGCCTCGCACTTCCTTTGGGGATCGCGAATTGCTGAACGGTTCGGCTTGCAAATCTGGGCAGTGACTGCGATCGCCGCTTTGCTTGGCTTCATTGCTGGCTGGCAATTGATGCGTGAGCGCATTCGACCGATCGAGGAAATTCCTTCGAGTCGATTTGTCCATTGGATTTACGCCGCTCGATTGCGCCAAGCATTGAATCACAAAGCGTTCGCGTTGTCGTTTCCGGCGATCCTGTTGCTCGTCGGTCTGGGAGCATGGATTGGACTACCGACGGTTCTCAGGCCAGTTGAAAAGTTTGCCAACATTTTCGGCGCTGAGTTGAATGATTTCCCCGGCTACGTCGACGCCAAACACACGTTCACGGGTTTACAGAGTGACGATTGGATCGCGCTCGACGAAGGGAGCTGGTTCTACATGCCGACGCTGTATCCGGCAGCCAGCTTTTCGCAAGCGATGCAGGTGCTGCAAACGCAAGACGTGTTGATTGGTCAAATACCGGAAGTGAAGGACGTGCTCGGTAAGATCGGTCGCGTCGAGTCGGCTCTCGATCCTGCGCCAGCGGCAATGATCGAAACCTACGTGATGCTGAAGCCCGAAAGCGAGTGGCGAGATGGCGTGACCGCTCGCGATGTATGGGACGAGATCAATCGCGTGGCGACGTTGCCTGGAGTGACGCCCGCATCGGCATTGCAACCGATCGAGGGCCGCGTTGTGATGTTGCAGTCGGGCATCAAAGCTCCGATGGCGATTCGCGTTTACGGCAACGAACTAGATGAACTGGCCGATGCCGCGATGGACGTGGCAGCGGAACTCAAGAAATCGCCGTTTGTCAACGCCGGTACGGTCAATCCAGACATCGTGCTTGGCAAGCCCTACGTCGAGTTTACCGTTGATCGCGACGCGGCATCTCGGTACGGACTGAATGCGTCGATGGTCAATCAAGTCATCGAAACTGCACTTGGTGGTATGAATCTCATCAAAACCGTGGAAGGTCGCGAGCGCTATCCGGTGCGGCTAAGGTACAACCGTGACCTTCGCGAACAGATCGACGGATTGAAACGCTTGCCCGTTGTCACGCATTCTGGTGCGGTCGTTCCGCTCGAAGAACTCGCTAAGCTTGAGACGACGTGGGGGCCAGGTGCAATCAACAGCGAAAACGGTCGACTGGTCGCTCACGTCGCTTTCATGACCAACGGAAGCAGGGGCGATCTCGAATCGGTCTCCGCAATCGAAGAGCAACTGCGCACGGCCCAGTCGTTGCCGCCATCGAATCCAAATCGCCTTTCACTGCCAGCTGGATACTCGCTTGAAGCAGTGGGGAGTTTCCGAAACCAAATCGAGGCGAACCTGCGATTGATGTGGATCATCCCGCTGGTCATTTGCATCAACTTGCTTCTGATCTACATGGAGTTTCGCAACTTTCCAATTTCCCTTGCCGTGTTCTCCGGCATTCCTGTTGCGTTCGCTGGTGGCATGATCGCGGTCGCAACCATGGACGTTGAATTGAACACCGCGGTGTGGGTTGGCTTCATCGCGCTGTTTGGATTGGCCGTCGACGATGGTGTCGTGATGGCGACTTACATCCATCAGTTGATGAAAAAACGCGAAATCAATTCAGTCCAGGACATTCGTAACACAGTTTACGAAGCCGGTCTCAAACGCATTCGACCTTGCATGATGACCACGGTGACGACGCTGGCTGCATTGATTCCAGTGTTGATCGCGACAGGCCGTGGAGCTGACGTTGCCCGAGCGATGGCGATTCCCGTGTTCGGTGGCATGTTGGCCGAGCCGTTCACTTCGTTCATCGTGCCGACGCTGTATTGCGGCTACCTGGAATTGAAAATGCGTTTCGGCTTGAAGGACGAGCTTTGGGAAGGAACCGAAGCGATGCCAAAGGAGGAACTGATGAAGGCGGCATAATAATTTTCGTTTGCCCGTGAAGGAATCAACGACTCGGGCATCCAACATTCACAATCTCACCGACGGACCCAACGGATGGCGTCCTGACATTTACAACGGAGTTCTCCCATGAAACAAACACTCATCATCACTGTTTTCTCCCTCGCGATGTCCGCATCGAGCGTGTTTGGGCAAACGATTCAATCGCAGCACGATCATGCTGGACACAACCACGCGATGCCCGGCATGACGAAGGCAAGTGAAGTAACTCAAGCGGGGCCGCATGGTGGCAGCTTGAAACAAACCGGCAACCTGCAAATCGAAACGATTGTTTCACAAGGCGGGCTGCAAATGTTCGTCTACGACCGCGCTGGTCAGCCGGTGTCGGTCGACCAGGGACGCGGTGCCGTCTCCGTACGAGTCGAAGGCAATGCAAAACGTTATCGCTACGACTTGTTGCCTGATGGCAAAGGAGCACTGACAGCACCGGTCAATCTTTCGCAGCTTGCTGGCCGACAAATCGACGTCGACGTTCAGTTGGTCGGCATGAAGGCTTCCGGCGGAAACGTCGTCAGCTTCAACGAGGTTGCAGCCGTACCCGCCAGTGAACAGCAATTGGCGGCTGCCGCGATTGCACGTCAGAAAATCTGTCCCGTCAGCGGCAAACCGCTCGGCAGCATGGGCGATCCCGTGGCCGTCGATGTCAATGGACAGAAGCTCTACGTTTGCTGTGCGGGTTGCGTGAACGCGGTGAAATCGAACCCCACCAAGTACGCCGCTGGCCGTCCCCAAATCACCATCACCACGGCAACGCAAGCCGACGCAGCGGCCATTGCCGCCCAGAAGGTTTGCCCCGTGATGGATGAACCTCTCGGTGGCATGGGCACTCCGATCAAGGTGATGGTTGGCGACAAGCCGATCTATCTGTGCTGCAAAGGATGTATCAAGAAGATTCAAGCCGAGCCGGCTAAATATCTGGCGATGGTTTACGGCAAAGGTGAGGGAAGCACCGCGACCGCGTCAGCAGTTCCACCAGGGACCGAGCAGGTTCGTGAAGGCATTTTCAAAGTGGTTGCTGCCGACGCCCCCTTCATTGCCGCACAAAAGAAGTGCCCCGTGATGGACGAACCGCTTGATGCGATGGGCGGGCCATACAAAGTCAACGCAGCGGGCAAAGCGATCTACATCTGCTGCCCCGGATGCGCGAAGAAGATCGCAGCAGAACCGCAAAAGTGGTTAGCTGTTCTGAAGTCACAAGGAGTCGACGCTCCAACGATTCGTTAATCAACTCGGGAGCGAGAATTGCTCGCTCTCTTTCTGACACACGCGGGGGCGGTGTCGCGGCTGATTCACGCAAGTGATGACGTCACCACGCCGTCCCTGCCTTTTTGTTTTCAACTCACGACAAGGAAGTCGTCATGAAATCGCTATGGAAATACTGCGCTACCGCTGCGCTCGCTTTGAACCTCTCACTTTCCGCCGGATGCCAATCGCTGCCCTGGCTGGGCAATCGAAAAGACGAACCGGCAATGACCGCTCAGCAATATGCCGAGCAAGCTGCCGCTTATATTCAATACGACACGGCGATTGATTTCGACACTGACGACCAACCGCCCGCAGCAAACTCGTTCTCAACCGCTCCCACTTCAGTTTCCTCTCTCCCCTCATCGGGCGGCGGAAGCTGCTGCCACTAACGCGGGAACAAGTTCTGCCATGAAGACTCAATCCACACGCTCGACACGTTGGTTGGCGTATCGAGTGGTCCGGCGTTTTGCGATTGCAAATGTCTGTCATTTCTATCAGTCGCCGATCGACAAGATGCCGCGAACGCCAACGCCGAGCGAATACGACATCTGTTCGTGTTCATCCAAGCGTCTACGCGAACACGCATCCGAACTGGATTACGCGATCCCAGAACGGGATTTGGAAATGCTGGACGCCGGCGCAGCAAAATGCTTCGCAGCCTTCCAAGCCGATTCACTCGCCGGATTCGCTTGGGTCGCCTTTGGAAACATAACTGGTGAAATGAACCACGACGGCAAGCCCGCAACTGGTCTGCCAATCCAACTCGTCGACGAAGCCGCTTTCGTATTCCAAGTCTTGGTTCTTCCTGCCTACCGAGGACGGCGACTATATGCGGCGATCTTGAGCCAGATGGCTGACCAGTTGCAAGATAATGGAATGCATACGTTAGTACTAACAACTGAGGGTTCCAACCAGAACGCTTTGAAGGCCGTTCAGCGCATGCAGTTTCGTAAAGTTGGTCAAGCGTCGTTCTTTCGTATCGGGCCGCTCAGTCGAGCAACCTACCCGACGCTTCCAAACGATATTGGATTCACAATCGGAAGGTATGTCGGCGACGATACCGCAGCCCATTCAAGTTAACTGAGCCACCAATAGCGTTGTGTCATCGAACGCCTTGCGACCCTTGCGAAATGTTTCGATGGACGATTCAAACGCATCAACCAGTTCGCGAGCGTTGCAGCGTTTGACCGTGTTCATCAACTGCTCGATTCGATCGGTGCCGTATTGCTCCTCACTAGGGTCGAACGCCTCGGTCACTCCGTCGCTAACAATGACTAAACGCGACGCATCGCCGAGCTGGATTGTTTCTTCGCTGTAGTGGGTATCGTCCTCGACGCCCAAGATCAAGTCACCCACGTTCAATCGCACTGGCGTCTCGCTTCCAATCTGCAAGAACGGCAGTTCATGACCAGCATTGGCGTAGGTCAGTTGTCTCCTTTTCGGGTCAACGACCAGTAGCGTCATGGTCGCAAAGTGTCCCATCATCACGTACTCGCAGTAACGCTCGTTGACATCTGTCAGGATTTGGGCAGGGCTGGACGATTTCTTTGCCGCTTCCGACACAAACGCCTTCAACAACGTCGCCGCCATCGCGGCCGGCACGCCGTGTCCCGATACGTCCGCGACGCAGAGTAGATACTGTCCATCGGACAATGGAATCACGTCGTAGTAGTCACCGCCAACATCGTCGGCCGGCTCGAACAATTCGGCGACGTCGATTCCAACCAAGCCATTCACCGTCGGTCGTAAGTTCTGTTGAATCTGGCGTGCCTTTTCCATGTGAACGCGATGGTCGCGCTGAGCGTGGTCCAGTGCCTCAGTCATCGAATTGATTTGATCGGCGAGATAACTCAGTTCTCGACAGCTTCTCGTACGTGCAATCACGCTTAGGTCTCCGGCGGCAACACTCCGCAGCGCCGAAACAAAGCCTTGGATCGGTTTGGCGATCAATTGCCGCAATACCGCGCTGACCACAAAGGCGGTAATCCCTCCCAGCAATAAGACTCCGAACATCTGGATCAACAGCGAGCGGCGTGTTGCGCCCACGACTGCTGAACGTTTCTCGGATATGTAAACAGTGCCCGCTGGTCCAGTGAAAGACCCGACAACGAGCGCGCCGGTGGCGTTTGATCTGGCGACGGTTGAATCAGCTGCCGACCGCATTGCCAGGAGCATTTCGTCGGAAGCATGCCCATGCGAGACAGCCTGGTACGGAAGCCCTCGCCAATCCGCAGCAATATGGTGACCGGGCGAATCGTCGGTATTCATTCGAGCGCAGACGTTGTCAACCAGATTTTGAATCGCCTCGACGCCGTGGGGTTCAGCGACCAACAGTGACTCGTACATAGTTTTAGCTTCTTCGGTCAACGCGATCTGCTTCTCGTTCAAATGCCGATCCATCCTCACGCGGTAGTCAACGACAAGAAACAGAACGACAAACCCAAAGAGAATCGCATTGACGAGGACAAGCAGTTGCCGGCTAATCGGCAACTGATGCCATCGGTGTTTGAATGTGTCCATGACGGCACCTTAAACAGAGAAGCCGGGCGAGTGTTCAGGCTCGCCCGGCTGATGTGGGATCGAACGGAATCAGAAGCGATTAGCTGAGTTCAGCAGGCTCGACCTCTGTTGCATTTGCCGATCCATTTCCGCAGCAGGCAGCACCGACGCTGCAGCAGTACGCTCGCTTCGCACAGCAGGTCGGTTGACCGGCCGCGCTGACGACGTCGCTGGTTGCAGTGTTCGTTCCAGCGTGCTTCCCACAGCATCGTGCGTTCACCGAGCAGCAATAGGCACGCTTGGCACAGCACGTGGGTTGGGAAGTCGCGTTCGCCACTTCGTCAGTGGTTGCTGTCGTTTCAGCTTTCTTGCCGCAGCACGCCGCTTGGACGGTGCAGCAGTATGCGTGCTTCGCACGACACGTCGGCCCAGCCGAGGCGGCAGTGTCAACATTGCCAGCGGGGACGAAGGAAACGGCGAACAGAACAGCAGAGAATACAGTCGCTAACATTTTGGAAACTCCAGGATTGATGGCGCAGCCGACATCGACATGCACCGATTGGGAAACAGAAACATCTTCTTTTTTTGAATTGGGTCTGGCTTCGCAGGTCGAAGCAGAGCCAACCGCTAAATCTGAAGACGAACGTGCCAATCAATCAGAGAGTTGGGACGGACAAGAGAATCCGGCCGACCAAGAGCGACCGATTCGGTCTTCCAGATGATCTGCAAGAAGTCGCTGCGATCCAAGCCGCGAGGCGACGGATCGTCGCCAGAAGTTCGCGGCGGCAACCAGACTTTGGTCTCACACGAAGCCATCGCAGGGCATTCGTTCGACGTTTCGCCGTCACAGCAACTGTGCCCGACCGGCTGCGATTGGCAGCACGCATGAGGGCAAGGCTTCGCGTCGTGTGATCCTGCCCGAGCGGCCGGCGAGGACGCCAACAGCACCGCGATTACTGCAAAAGCAGCAAACAATCGAGTGGCAGGGTTGGTGTGACGACGGTTCATGGCGGACAGTTCCAAGAGCTTTCAAAGGACTCCCACTGAGGGAATCTCTTCTTTGATGCTCTTTGGATGCACGGCCCCGACGTTTCTTCACGACTTCGCGAAAAGATTTCAGGATTCTTTTAGGGGTTCGCTTCTGGTGCAAACGGCAAGCGCGTTCAGGTCGTGAAGCCACTCGGATTGCTGATCGACAAAGGCGGCTTTTAGCTTGTCCAATAAGTCGTCAGAGTCGCCGATTGACCGCGAAATCTCGATCGCCAACCGTGGGTCGGGAACGTCATACGTCGAGTGACAGATCACGAAATGCCGTTTGGTCTCCTCCAGCATCTGCATGCTAGCGTGCCAAAGCCGATCGACAGCCTCGGCACTGGCGGCGGGCCTGGCAGTATCGACCTGCCGCGCCGCTCGCATCATTGAAGAAACCTCCAAACAGAATCGCAGCATTCGGCTCATCGCATACCGCGGTTCGCTGAATCGAAAGTAATGCAGGACCGGATAGAAATGATGCGACTCCAACAAGTCCGCCATGTTCGACGACATCGTGTATAGGTCTTGGTTGACCAACGAAGGATCGCTCTCGGTCAGATACGCTCGCAAATAGCCAAGGCTGTCGCCCGTTCGTCCGGTGCGATACTCAATTTCGTTGGCAAACTGGTTGCGACGGGCCAGGGTTGAATAGACCGAAATGACATAGGCGAGAACGAGCGTAAAGAAGCTGAACCCCAAGCCGGCAGCGGTGATTGTCAAGAACTGCATCGCTGGCGTTCGCGGCACCAAGTCGCCCACACCCAATGTGGTGATCGTGAAGCCAGCGTAGTACACCGCGCTCGCAAAACCAGTATCCGTCGGTGTCGATCCGGTAGCCGTAATGCCCGTGCCGAGTTGAGGCCACACGACCAGGCTGATGCCAATCAACAGCAACGTCGCCCAACACAACACTTGCGTCACGATCAACGCCGGTCCGCAGTAAACCAAAACTCGCGGATGAGCGAACATTCGCGTTCGGACTAAAAAGTGAAAGCCACGATTGATGCCTTTCGTGATTGGGCCAACCGTTGCACGAGGATGCAGAACTGCCATGAAGGTTTCCCAGACGCCAAGGCAGGTCATCAGAAACCCGCCAGTAGTCAAGAACCAATTCATCACGCTAATTTTTCACTCGCCGTACTTCCGAAAGACCGTCATCAGCTCTTCGATCTTCTCGTCACGGTCTTTGGCACTGCCGCTCTTGATCGCCTCGCTGACGCAGGTGCGGATGTGCTGCTCCAAGACAATTTGGCCGACTTTGTTGAGTGCTCCCGTCGCGGCGGACAATTGCATCAAGATATCGACGCAGTATTCCTCATCCTCGATCATACGACCAACCGCTTCGACTTGTCCGATGACACGTCGAAGTCGGTTGTTGAGCTTCTTTTTCTCGTCGTCTGAGAGCATTCGTGGAGACTTTTAGTCAGGTTGGTTTCGCGGAGTACCCGATTTTACCCTCTAAACGGCTCCGCGGTTAGTCCGCTTCACATCATCATCTTGGGCGCAGCTTCGTATTTACCAGGGTCACCGAAACGACGAACGATTTCAGCAAATACCGCACCTTTTTCAACTGGCCGGTCGCTGTTCATTACCAACTCATACAGATCGTCTGGCAGAACTCGCAGCACGGTCATCAATCCCTTGACCGACATCGCGTAATTCGCTCGCATTCCGCGGACTTCTTTTCGACTCCAAATCGCTTTCATAAATTCCTCGGACATCTCCATGCCCTGCATCTTCTGTGGGTAGCCAGGCGTCGCGAATTTGTCGCTTCGTGAAGCGTCGACCTGCGGACGGCTACTGAGATTCGCGAGGTACTGATCGACCGAAGCGTCATCGCGCATTCGCGGTCCCACTTGTTTGACCATGTGGTTCATCATGTGATGGATCATGTGACAATGGAAAATCCAATCGCCGGGGTTGTTGGCGATGAACTCGAAGCTTGAAGCTTGAGCGACGCCGACTAGCTCGTTGTTACGCGGAACCCAGGCACTCTTGGGTATGCGAGCCCCTTCGTGACCGGTCACCCAAAAGGTGTGTCCGTGCAAGTGGACCGGGTGGTGTTGCATTGGGGCGAAGTTCAACAGTCGCACACGAACACGCTCGCCATGTTTGCATACCAACGGAGTCGTGTAGGGGCCACTCTTGCCATTGATCGTGTGCCAATTCCAGTCCATCGACCACGAATCGCTGATCGTGTGCGTCGGCGGAATGTGAAAGTTCTGAAACAGCAATCCGAAATCGCGATCCACCGGCGGATCGAAGACTTTCTTGGGATGGACGATGAACCATCCGACTTGCCCAAACGCTTCTTGCATCGCAACATGCGAGTGATAGAAGAACGTGCCTTCTTCATGGATGTCGAACTCAAATACTTTCGTCTTTCCAGGCTTGATGGGGTTCTGTGTCAACGTGGCGGCTCCGTCATACTGAACGGGTAGCTCAAAACCGTGCCAATGCACGAACGTATCTTCCGGCAATTCGTTGGTCACGATGATGCGAACACGGTCGCCTTGCGTGACTTCGATCGTCGGGCCGGGCATGCTACCGTTGTAACCGTAGACGTTCATCTTCACGCCGGGATGGAATTCCTGTTGAACCGCCATCGGCACGAGTTCAAACACTTTCACGCCGCCATCCATCTTGTAAGGCAGCTTCGGAATGTCGGGAGCTTCAAACGGTGCCGGACCATCCTCGGCCTTGCGAAACCCTGGAACCAGCTTGCCGATGTAATAGTCCGAGTCTGGATCAAGCCCGCGACTGGGCTTGAACCGCGAGAAACCGTCGTACTCGGTTTGCACGTTCGATGAGTCCGGGATGTTTGGTTCAGCCGATGCGTTGCCGATTGGAGCGGGCATCGCCGAACCGTGATTCATTTCCTGATGGTTCATGGGCTGTTGAGCTGACGCATTTCGGCCAAGCAAGTTTCCAACGAAACCGGTGGCCGCGGCGATGGAGCCTGCTTTGAGAAACTTTCGGCGATCTTCTGGACTGGTCATGGGATAGTTGAGGGTCGAAGGTTGAGAGTTGAAAGATGGAGGTATAGGTTGTGGTAGTTGTTTATTTTCTTTACGCTACGGGAGCTGTTGTGATGTTTGGTTTTGAGAAGTTGGATGTTTGGTCGAAGTCAATGGATTTGGCGGATGTGGTGTATCGACTGACGAAGGATTTCCCTGATTACGAGCGATTTGGTTTGGCGAATCAGATGCGAAGAGCGGCTGTCTCCGTTTCGTCCAACATCGCTGAAGGAAGTAGTCGAGAATCAAAAAAAGATTTTGCCAGATTCATACAACTCGCATTCGGCTCGCTGATGGAAATTGTCTCACAACTGCATATTGCCCAGCGACAAGGGTTCATCCCCAAAGATGAAGCCAATAAGCTATACGCACAGTCCAAAGAAATCTCCAAAATGCTAAGCGGCCTCAAACGAAGCCTCGAACAATAACTCAAGCTTTCAACCTTCGACTTTAAACTATCAACTCTCACCGAGGTTTGGCAACCGCGTCGATGTGACCCGGCGGCGTCGGGCCGGGTGCTGCCATCAATCCGCCGTGCAGTAGGTATCCTCGCACGAGCACTTCGTTGGTGCGAACTTGTTCGAGTTGTTGCACACGTGTCAGGCGCGAATCGAAGTAGTCCATCTGTGCGTCCAGAACCGTCGGCCAATCAACTCGGTTTGCTTTGTAGCTTTCGAGCAATTCTTGGTATGCCAATTCGGCTTCGGGAATGATCACCCGATCGTATTCCGTTGCGATTTGCAGTGCCGTCAGATATTGCTGATAGACGTTCGCCATCTGCTGCCCGAGCATCAACTCGGTACGGCGAATCTCTTCTTGTTGACGTCGGTAATCCAGTTGAGCTTGGCGAATCGTTCCCTGATTGCGATCGAACACGGGTAACTCGATCGACACGCCTGCCGCAGCGGTTGTTTCCTTGGCCTCAAAGTTGTATCCGGCTCCGCCTTCGGCAACGATGTCCGGCACCCACTCAACTTGTTCGCGTCGGACGGTGACACGGTCCGCTGCCAGTTTCGCTCGGGCGGCGGCAAGTTCTGGACTTTCCGTCAACACCAACGACATCGCTTCTTGATAGGAAAGCGGATCACCTTGCGGCATCAATTCGCCCGAAACAATACCGTCAGTCAGATCGACACCAACGATCGCCACCAACCGCCGGAAAGATTCGCGGTAGTGGTTCTCGGCAGTCAGCACGTCCAACCGAGCACGCTGTAGTGCGATGCTTGACTTGCGAACTTGTGGCCGTGTTGCTTGGCCTTGGTTGTAAAGCTCGCGAGCAGTGACGGCACCGTCTTCGGCCGTCTTCAACAATTCCTTTCGCAGTTCGACGATTTCGCGAGCTGCTAGCGCTCGGAAGAAATGGATGCGAACGTCATTGCACACGCGGAATTGCTGAGCCATCGCGAGGTGCTCGGAGATATGAGCGCGACGCATGTATTTCTCACGACTCAGTTTCAACTTGCCGGCGGTTACAAAACGCTGACTCACCGTCATGCCTTGAAACTCGCCCGGCGAATCCTTGTCGCCTTCGACATCAACTCCGATCTGTTCGCCGATGTAGTTCAGGATCGGGTTGGGATATAGACCGGCCTGCAATGCCTTGGCGGTCTGTGCTGAAATCTGCAGTTGAGCTTGACGGATCGTGGGATTGTTCTGAGCCGCCAACGTCAGGAAATCATCTAGCTGGTACTGTTGAAAGTCGAGTGTCGAGGGTTGAGAGTTGAAAGCCGAATCCGAGCTTTCAACTGCCGACTGCTGACTTTCAACTTTAAACCGTCGACTTTCAACTCCCTGATCGAGCTGATCAAGTCCGTACGGTGCCGATGGCACTGGCGGTGGTGGTGTATATGTGCGACCGATCGGCGAAGCCGTGCTGCCCATCGAAGGCATTTGGGCAGTGGCGGTGGAACAAAACATTCCGGCAGTCGCAATGACTGACAGTCCGGACTTAAACAAAAACGATCGCACTGAAATCACTCCTTTGATCTGAGCAGCGGCATGTCGGCTTGCTTTTCAGATCGGCAGGATACCTGCGAGGGGTATCTTTGCAGTGAACTTTCTGGAGGTCATTTGCGGAAAAGGGGTCCAGTTGTACGGTCTACCGAGCCTATGCGCTGGTCGCAAATCGACCAATCGGAACTATGTGAGCTTGGCTGCCCGCAATCTCAACGCATTCGCAATCACCGACACACTGCTAAAACTCATCGCTGCCGCTGCAATCATGGGGCTGAGCAACACGCCGAAGATCGGATACAGCAACCCAGCAGCGACCGGAATTCCCAGTGCGTTGTAAATGAACGCGAAGAACAGATTCTGACGAATGTTGCTCATCGTTTTGCGGCTTAAGTTCGCCGCCGCAGCCACACCGCGCAGATCGCCGCCGACAAGCGTGACACCAGCGGACTCAATCGCAACGCCTGTCCCCGTGCCCATGGCGATGCCAACGTTCGCTTCGGCGAGTGCCGGAGCGTCGTTGATCCCATCTCCACACATCGCAACTGTCTTGCCTTCCTTCTTCAACTTACGAACGAAGTCATGCTTTTCCTCGGGCGAAACGCCAGCATGAAACTCGTCGATGCCCAGCTTTGTCGCCACGGCTTTCGCAGTCGGCTCGGCATCACCGGTCAACATCACGACTTTCAATCCCAGTTCATGCAATGTCATTAGCGCTGCCGGCGTGCTCTCCTTGATCGGGTCAGTAATCGCGAGAATTGCCGCCAACTTTTTGTCGATCGCCACGAACACAACCGTCGCACCCTCGGCCTGATACGATCCCGCTTTGTCTCGCCCCGCATCGACGCCCTCGATGCCTTGTTCGTCCAACAAGTCAGCCTTGCCAATCAACACATTATGATCATCGACGCGAGCTCGAACTCCGCCACCGGTGATACTGTTGAATTCACTTGCCTCAACAAGCTGCAGTTCGTCCGCCTTCGCTCGGCGAACGACCGCCTGAGCCAACGGATGCTCGCTCTGCGCTTCGACCGCCGCAGCCAACGTCAACAAATCGTTCTCATTCCAGTCACCAAACGTTTCGACGCCTGTCACTTCCGGTCGTCCCTGGGTCAGTGTGCCCGTCTTGTCGACGACAATCGTGTCAACCTTCTCCATGACTTCGAGGACTTCAGCGTTCTTGATCAGCACGCCTTCCTTCGCACCACGGCCAACGCCCACCATCACCGACATCGGCGTCGCCAGCCCCAACGCACACGGGCAAGCAATGATCAGCACCGCAACGGCCGCTACGAACGCATGAGCCAGTTGCGGCTCCGGACCAAACACCGCCCAGCCGATGAACGCCGCAATCGAACAAACGATCACCGCCGGCACAAAGTAACGCGCGACCACATCGACCAGTTTCTGAATCGGAGCACGACTCCGCTGTGCGTCCGCAACCATTTGCACGATGCGGTTCAGAACCGTGTCACCGCCAACACCGACGGCTTCCATCACCAACGCACCGGTCTGGTTCAATGTCCCGCCCGTGATTTCGTCACCTTCCACCTTCTTCACCGGCATCGGCTCGCCCGTCAACATCGACTCGTCAACGCTGCTTGACCCGCTAATAACTTTCCCATCGACCGGAACTTTCTCACCAGGACGAACTCGCAGCCGATCGCCCTTGTGTACTGCATCGAGCGAGACATTTTCCTCGCCATCGTCAGTGATTCGGTGAGCCGTATCGGGAGCAAGCTTCATGAGTTCGCGAATCGCTCCGCCCGTCTGCTGGCGTGCTCGCAATTCCAACACTTGCCCAAGCAACACCAACGTGATGATCACTGCTGCCGCTTCAAAGTACAGAGGTGGAACACCGTTCTCGAAGAACGCCTCTGGGATCACACCGGGAAGCAACACGACGACCAAGCTGAACAGATAGGCCGCTAACGTTCCCACCGCGATCAACGAGAACATGTTCAAGTTCATCGTGCGAAACGACTTGGCTCCGCGAACCAACAAGGGCCATCCACACCAGAACACAACCGGCGTCGCAAGAGCCAACTGCAACCAGCCAAAGACGTTTTGACTCATCCAATCCGCGACCCGCAAACCCACCATCGGCCCCATCGCGATCACGAGCAATGGCACCGACAACGCAACGCCCACCCAAAAGCGAAGTTTCATGTCGGCGTACTGTTTATCTTCACCCTCGTCATCCAATGCGACGACCTTCGGCTCCAAGTCCATCCCACAAATCGGGCAATCGCCCGGCCCAACCTGCTCGATCTCCGGATGCATTGGACAGGTGTAGATCGCCTCGGGGTCTGCGGGAGAATCGCTCGCCTTGGTCGATGAGTGACCACCGCAGCACGAAGACGCGGTCGGGGGTTCTCCGATCTGAATCGCCGTTTCTCCACCGCAACAAGACGAACCGCTCGATGCCTCCTTTTGCGATCGCTTCGCCAGCACGCCCGCCGGATAATCTTGAAACTTTTTCAGGCAACCATCGCTACAAAAAACATAGTGTTTGCCCTCGAAATCCGCCGAACGGGGACTGTCTGCAGGCACCTTCATGCCGCAAACCGGATCAATTTGCACTGACGGATCGGCGACCGGCAATGAAGTCTCGTGTTTGCTGGCGTGGTCCATGATTTCTCCAGGCTGTCAAAAAGTCATTCTCCAATATACCCCGTAGTGGTATGCAAGTTGCATACCGCTTAGGCAGCGGCAACGGGGCCGCATCGACAATTTTCAAAGGAGAAACGAATGAGTACTGCAACCGCATCCATGAAAGAGTGCATTGAAAACTGCCAAGAATGCCAAACGACCTGCGCTGACATGCTTACCAGCCACTGTCTATCCGAAGGCGGCGACCACGTCGGCCAGAATCACGTCAAGCTGATGCTCGACTGCATCGCCGCTTGTGCAGCCTGCGTCGACTTCATGAGCCGAAACAGCGATCACCACGCGTTGTATTGCCGAGCCTGCGCCGAGATCTGCAAAGCATGTGCAGACAGTTGCGACAAGGTCGGCAATATGGACAAGTGCGTCGAGTGCTGCCGCAAGTGCCAAGAAAGCTGTTCGGCCATGGCGTCGTAGGATCACCAACTGGCATAGTCTTGCACTTCCACAAGCTATATAAAAGGCTGGTTGAGGTCGCACCTCTCATTACCCCTAGGAACAAGCGACCGAGACCGGTCATTTGAGCGTCTTTCTCTAGACTTCTTTAAATGAACCAGTGTTCGTATTAAACATTGACGTTGCTCGGCTGATTGTTGGGGAGTGTACGCACCGAAATGCCATAACTCTTGGGATGGGTCAGCGAGAATTTGAACAGAACGGTAGTAGATACCCTCGACCGAGGCAACGAAACAGCGATAATTACACCTGCCATCGACGGTGTTATTCGGGCGACGCGGTCCCGCACATTCCCGTGCGATAAGCGTATGCTCGTTCGTAATTCTCCGAGATACTCTAATGACATACTGTTTTGGATGGAAATCTAAGTCAGCCGTATACCTCGTCGCGGATTCCGCTGTTGAATCAAATGAATCGCCGCGTCTATCGCAATCGTCGTTTGGTGAAAAACACGCGTCACTGGAAGGACGGCAAGCGGGAAGGCACGTCCAAGAAGCTACTCTCAAACTGTACGATCTCGGTCCATGTGCGGTCACGTTTTCCGGAAGTGTCACTGCCGGTCATCGGATGATTGAACACATGAGATCCGAGATTGCTGACGGGCAAGATTCTCAGACTGCTTTTGAAAGCGCGACGCGAGACGATGCTCTCAAAAGGCAAGTCAAGGCATTGATGGCGTACACGGTTGAAAGCTCGCCAAGACTCGCCGTGTTCAACGAGGATGAAGACGGAACTGTATGTTGGAATGCAGACTCGGCACAGATTGGCAGTATAGGGGATGCTTTTCGAGATCTCACGAATAAGTGCCTCGAAGGAATTCGTTCCACTCCAGACATTTCAGCACGGCATCTCGTTCAAACACTTGCGTTAGTTCAGAGCTACGGCATCCATTCTTATTTGCTCGAAGATGGTGTTGGTGGTAGTTTCTGCGGTTTGTACGTGGATCAAAGCGGTGTTCATTGGCAACCAGACACGCTGTACGCTGTCATTGATCCCAACCTTGAATCAGTCGGAATTGTTGGTGCGTTCGCCAGACGAAACGTGTTTTGTTTGTTCAGCAGTCTCTGCGAAGCTGGGAGCATCGTTTTTGCATATCCGGAACACAATGAGTCGGGTGAACTATTTCGTCAACGATTTTCCGACGTCGTGCGAGAAGTCGAACAAAAACACGAGGAGGCCAGATTTGATTTCGTTACCGTATTCAACACGGTAAAACACGTTGTCGTGACGATTGAGATGTTAGGCCACCAAGAGCATGAGCTGCTAATGGTCGAAGCACACCCAACCGCTCCCAGGACAACGGGAGTGTTCTGGTCTCCCCCTCTGCAATCGCTGCTCGACACCATCATCGAACCAGCCGACTACGACGGCGAACCACATGATCTTTGCCTTCAGTTCTTCCCTTATCGACCACTTCGTCGAGGCTTTTCACAAGAGGAGCTAGATGAGTTACGGCGGGAGGGATTGCAGCCCAAGGTGCGTTGAAGCGAGACTCCGCGATTGCCACAAATGGTTCAGCGGCGATCATCTTGCCACCTTGGAGTCTGTCTCTGACAATCGCTGCAACCTTCTGCCATATCCTCAGAATTGATGGTCAGGCTCTTTTCGTAATCCGGGCACCAAATTGACCATGAAAACAGTTCGCAAGTCTCTTTTGGACGCTTTGACTGACTACCAGACGATGATAAAGAGCGTTTGGTTTACGATTGCGAGTACGATCGACCGAATTACTGGCAAAGATCACAGCCCTATTGCCGAGCGATTTCGCGACGAGCCGTTCTCGGCGGAGGATTCAGACTGGATTCGATGGCGTGCAGGCGTTTATGTGCGCAAGCGATTTTGGGAAAACCATTTAGCCGGATCTGAGCAAGCCCTTAGTTCCGCACGAAGCTTTCCAAATTTGGAACATTACGTCGAGGCGGCGAAATCGACAGTCATTAGCAACAATGGCTTCGACGTCATTCGCTTTAGCGATTCATTCTTGAGCAGTTGTCGCTGGACCTATGTCAATTGTTTGCTGCCCGAACCTTGCTACCAGAGCTGGACTAACGACCACGCTAAAGACCCGCTCAATCTGATAACCAGTCTCTCTGGTTGTTGCCATCCAGGGTCGCTGTTTGGGACTGAAGGGCGTCCAGGCGAGTTAACGCGGGCTGCTGGCAAGATCAGCGGTTTTCTTTTGGGCTCGTCGGAGCTTCCGTGGAAATCTTGCCGTCTCTCACAAAATGGTGGCGACGGAACATTGGATTCCTGGCGGCATCAATTCGACGTCCTAACTGATTTACAGTTTGCTGAGGCGAAAAGGTTAGCAATCCAGAATCCGCCAACGTCTCCAATTGCAGTGGAAATTCACGACGAACTTGTGTCGGGCCTGATCCCTCGCTTCCGCGACGCCGCTGACACTATGTTTGATCGAGCAAGTTTGAAACGCGTTGAGGCGTATCTTCAAAACTCTCGGAGTCAAAAATCTGACCTTGCCCCGCAGCTCGCTTCCGACGGAGAGTTTGTCGCGAAGAAGGGGGAAGAACTTGCGTTGCTTTTGGATGAACCTGAATTGACCGACGAAGTAAATGACTTTCTGGGATTAGTTCGATCTGAGACTACTGACAAAACTTGGCCGAAATGGGTGACGCTGCGAAAACGGCTTATTCATTTTTCTCGGAAAAAACGAGCGAAGTACGCAATTGGTCAATGGGAAACAGAGACTCAGTCTGGCACGGTCGTTGAGCGCCACGCGAAACCTGGCGCGATATGCAGTGAAACGATCTTGCAAACCGAACATCCAGAACGAACAAAAAACGAGTCAAAGGAAGAGTTGTTTAAGTCTGCTCTGATTCATCACCATCAATACGAGAATGGTTCGGTACTGAATTGGGAACCAATCGGATCAAATCAACTAGCAATCGCTGCCAAAATTGCCCCCTCCACGGCATCCAGCTACTTCAAAAAGTGGTTCGAGGAATATCAAGGGTACAAACGAGCTTGTCAATCACAATCGAGTCTCGTTGTGACATTGACACAGTTCGCGAACGAGAGCGTAGTTCGGACCTACGGAAGCGATCCAGACCGACACAGCGATCTTGGCTAAGCGCTAAGCGTTCGGACTGTTCGGACGAATTCCCGAATAGCCGACCATTTTTTTCAGGCGGCAATGTAGGCGTCTTCAGCTTTGTAAGCACCGCTGTTCGGACATCGTGCCCCGAACACTCTTGCTTGATTGTCCCGGCTTGATTTCGTCGGATTGACAATTCGCATCAGCAAAAATGGAAAACGAAAATGGTAAGCATTAGCTCGCACCTTTTGATCCTCGGGCTCACGATCATCACGCTATATAGTATTCACCGTGGTTTTGACGTCGAATTCATGGGATTCGGAATTCGGCTAAAAGCTTCGCAACCAAAACGTCCTCTGACGAAAAAATGAATGGCGAATTGTCAGCAGCAGCCCAAGGGTGCTAGAACTGTTCATTTGCGGGCAAGGGTGTGACAAAGTCGTCTCGCATTTGGTAGCCGATGGATGATCCTGCCTGGACAAGCCTATCCAACAAGAGCAGAACGGCACTTCTGATTTTCGGATTGCGTTTCAAACGGACAGGCTCCGCGTACAGGAAACGTTGCAACAGCAATTCCAGCGTAGACACGACTCCCGGTTTGGATCGCCACCCTTCCATCGGAACCGAGTCGACGACCTCAGCAAGTTGCACAAATGATTCTGGACATGTGCTCACGCCAACAGAGGCGAGATAGTTGACGTAGCTTTCAAGTCTTGCGACAGAAGATGGAGTTGCCGACAGCAGATCGTGAATTCTGGATTCGTTTCCTTCCAATGGCTCCCAAGGGCGGAAAAGCTTTGCCCAATTTTCAGAGAGAAAAACTGCCCTCATCAACTTTGCACCTTGGCACCCCCGCTCGTCGACGTGCGGCAACCAAGTTGCTGAGCGCATCTCGCTGGCATATAGCTCCCATGCGATCCAGAAGTTTTCTGATTCCTGCATTTCACATTGTCTTTCGATGATAGCGAGCAGCAAGAGTTCCAACTCTTCGGGATGCTGGGACGCAGCGTCAAGTATTGGAGCTAACACTCGCTCGATCTCAGACTGGTCGCATTGCAACAGAAATTGACTAAGCAACAAACGGAGTGAGTTCAGAATTTCGACTGGCGCATCACGACGCCTCCTTCGATCTGCTGCCATCAAGTCCCACCAGTGAACCATGGCGGTGGATGCGTGCAAGAACGACGGCACTGCTAACGGGTCGCGGGGAACACGCAGAAGCGCCGATAGAATCACGGGAAGCGATTCGATGTGATCTTGCGTAAACTGCCCATCGACGAGAGGTGTCTCTTCGACCGTGTCCTCGATAAATGCGTTTCGCACTTCATTCGCGATCTGAATACGGCGTTGCTCGTAGGATGGCCCTTCGCCGAACTCAGATTTCCGATGGTCCTCGACATGCTGGACTATCAGCTTTTGTTTGTAGTTGATGGCATGAACGAACCGCTCAGCCAAAGCACGATCTTTTGAGAATAGGTGCTCTCCGACTCCGATCGCGCAAGATTCGACCACTCGTTGATCGGGGTGGGTCATGGCCGAAGCAAAGCATGTCATGACCCGAGTTTGCAAATCCTTCGGGAGTGCGTAGCCAAGGAGCTTTGCAATAACATTCGCTGCCGGGATATCGCCTTCAAAAGCGTGACGTTCGGTAGCGGCCAACGGCCCCCATTCGTTTGCCGTTTTCTCTATCGCTGCACAAATCGTATTGACGCACCAGCCAAATTCTTCGGGGTTAAGTTCGATTGCGTGATCTCGCACACAAACAGCAGCGACAAATGCTGGAGCGGTCTCCGCTGGATCGTACTCGCCATCCTCAAGTCCGCTCCGAGACATTGCTGCCTGAAGCGATTCTTTCCATTTAGCCGGTTCAATTGAAGAATCGGCGTCTCGCTCAAACGCCTTCATCCCCCACATCAGTAGACCGATGCGTTGTTCCATTGACTGGTGATCTTGGTCCGCCTTGTTCGACCGGTCTTGCAGCGATTCGTCTGGAAACTCCAGCTCGAATTTGAGGTAGCGTATCGTCTGTTCTTCCGCGTCAGTATTCGATGACGCAGGGGTCGCAACATCGACTTCACTGATGGTTCGGTGCCTCAAGTCCATTCGCCGTAGGGCCATCAGCCAGTCAAGATCAGCGTCCGATCGCTTTCCTTCTTCGGGAAGTTGATCGAGGTATGTGTCGATCCTTTTTTGTATGCGTTCTCGGTCAGGGCCGAATTGCAGCTCAAACACGGCTGTTTCGATATCGCGAATTCGGTGGGGTTGTTGATTAGCGATTCGTCTTTCGTTCAGAAAAACGTCGCGTATCGGGTCGTGAGTTGGCAGGTTGAATGCGGTGGGAGGTGATGTCTGGTCGAGAGCAAAGCGATAGTGGTCCATCCACAACGATTGCGGTGACCCGAGCAGCGTGAACACCGTCTCGCGGGCAATTCGAGGATGCGCTGCTGCTACCGCGGCGACAACGGCGGCAAGTGAGCAGGAATTGCTGCCCGCCAGAATCTTAAGCAACAGATTATCGAGAAGATCGGGGGAACGTTCCGCCGCGTTCAGCAGCCAACGCTCAAGTGCCATTAAGGCCGACTGAAGAACTACCGGCCCCGTGCGGCCACGGTAGATCGTCCACAGCTCCCGATCGAACCATTGCTCAACTGTCGTGTCGTCTGGCAGTTCCATGGAAACGCGGTCAGGTCTGCTCAGATACTGGTTTGTAATCGGTCGCGTTGCGTATCGCTCGGTCCTCTCGTTGACAAACCGAATCAGCTCGTCGAGTGCCGTTTCCGGGTGAAACTGTAATAGCGAGTTGAACGGTCCATTGTAGGCACTGGCGTAGTGAGACCAACGATGATAGTCATGCGTAAGACCAAACATTGCCGACTGTTGGATTCCAACACCTTGATATCCATCTAATTCGCGCTGGTCCGCTTTTACTTCCCGCAGGAACGCTGCAAGCGTTTCGGCAGGGAAGTCCCTGCAGGAAGGAACTCCTTGAAATCCAAAGAAGATGAGCTCCAGAAAGTCGTCCCTGTCGAACACATCATCGACCTCTTCGTCATCGCGTTCAGGCGATAGTTTTGCAAGAAATCTGGCAGCCTGACAGCGAGGAAATCTGGCAATGACCCCTAGCAGACATTTCTGTTGTGCGCGTCCGGAGAAATTGTCCAACAGTGGCAGCAATGACCAAGCGATCGACACCATCGACTCGGCACCGTCCGGATAACCACCGTCTCCTTCTTCCGCCATCGAAGCTTCTTCGACAAAACCAACCAGCAGTGGCAAGTCATCTTCGCCAAAGTCCGCGATGTGCTTTTTGATCAACCCGAGCAGCGTACACCACACACGTCCCACAGGTTGTTGGATCAAACCATTCCAGCCACCGGCGACATAAGGCGGTGGCATCCTACAAGCCATTCGCGTTAAGTGAATCACTCGCCGCAACAGCGCCTTGTTTTGTGAAAAGAGCATCGTTTCATGTTCGACCAAGAAACTTGCCACGTGACTGGACTTCAAAATCGCGATGATCGTGTCATCAGCAAACCCCTGATCCACCGTCGAAGCGTTCACGACATCTGCAAAGATTTCAGCGATCTGCGTCTCCTCTGATTCGGCAAGTTCATTGAGCCACTTGCGGTAGCCTCGACGAATGGCTGGAGCTGTGCCCAAACGCTGTTGAAGTTCCAATATCTGTGATTCGCAATCCTGAAAGTGGTCTTCAATCCAATGAATGATCGCCCAGTCCTCAAGGACATCGTGTGATGGGAAAGCGAAGTTAGGACCATCGCTGCCATGGCTCAGCAGTGAGTCGTTCCGAAGGGTCATAGTGGCCGCTTCGTCTTTGCCCCTTATCGAAACCGACTCGGTTAACCGGTTTGCTCGCTCGATACATATTTCCAAGAAGACGGATTCCCGACGCCCCGGCATCCCATCGGTCTGTTGGTCATCGGCTCTTACGATTTGACTCCAAAACATCCGGCGAAATTCACGCTCGGTTGCTGGAAGACTCGTCGCGGCCTCCCATTTCATCGAAATCACTTTGCTTAGAACGAACGGACTGCGAAGTAATCGTCGCAGAGGCTCACTTGCTGCCAGTTCTCTAATGATCGGAAATTTGCGCGCAACTGCATCGACTTCGGCGTCAGTCAACTTGGGGACTTCAACGACTGAGTAACCGACGGATGTTCTTGCCAGCAAAGAACTTTGAACAATCGCACTCGAATAGTCGCGACATGTCAAAATGAGCTGCCAAGTCGGGTCGCCTTCGATCATTTGCAGCAGATGCGCAAAGGCAGCTCGGTCGGCTGCTTCGAGCAAACGTTCTACACTTTCGATCAAGACAAGTTTGCGACGTTGGCTGACGAAGATCCCGGCCAGCTCCGCGTGGTTCGCCGAAACATGGGCCGCGACGAGCGTCTCGTCGATATGCGGTCGAGCCAACTCCGAGGCACCTAAGCAGAATCCGGTACAGTCCTCGGTAATATGAACGAATACCTCTTTCGCAATCGCAGATTTCCCTGAACCTGCCGGGCCGGTGATGACGACGATTCGCGACTGTAAAGAACTGTTGAGTGCTTTCTGAACGATCTCGTCACGATCAAGGTGGAATTCTCCGTCAATCGTTGTATGAATGTTGGCAAGAATTGGCTGTGAATGTTCACGCATCCTCGTGACAATCAGTTCCTGCCGACTGTCGATTCCGCCGATCCGCTCTCGGACCGAGTGTGGCAAATCCTCTCTCCCATAGCTCTTGGCATTCTGCATGCCGTCACCAACCTCAACCAACAAGTCTTTCCATGAGGTTTCTGCATCCGCAAGCCGATCAGTCCCTTTTGCGGCAATCGCCAGCATGGCCTTCACATGGCTCTCGGACGCTTTGGTCTCTGAGGCGAGGTCGAGACTCAAGATGTGAAGAGCTTTAAGGAAAGGCCAAAGGTCTTGCCTCGATACCGCACGGCTTTCGCAAACGGACAGAATTTGACAAATGGCATCGCAGTCGCGGATCGCATCCGCATTGATCATGCCCGGTGTCAACAGGCGTCTCGCGAAGTCATAGGCGTCTCGGGAGGAGCGGGCAAGCTGCAAGAGGCTTCCGAAGTCCCCGAGCAAGCGATTCGTACCACGAAGCGTGACAACGGCAAGACGATCGGTTTCTGGATCAAATCGCGACCCGGAATTAAAGTCACCCCAAAAGTCTATGATTGTCTTGCAGCATTCAGAATCATTTGCACTGATCCGGAATGAACGTTTCACCTGACACGCCAGTCGCCGCAAACCGCCCTTCGCTGTCCGCCCAACAATGAGTGTGTCATCCGTGTCCCATCCCAAGTGCTCAGCTTGGAGGTGTACTTCTTCAACAACACAATCAATCAAGATCGGCGGAATCGAACGAACGGCCAACAATGCCAACCAGTACGCATCGGTGTGACGTTCAAATTCGTTGCCACCACCACCGGTGGAAATCGGGCTGGAGATTCGTTTTGTTGTTTTGCCCATATTCGCTGCACGCACACAAGACACGAGAAAATAAGAATTCTAGCACTCGATCGTCCTGAGCGAACCACGCCCGAAACACATCACCGCAATGAGAGACGTCATTCGGCATTTCATCAAACACAAGAACGAAGGCCGTACTTGCTCCTCACCCTGCAAAGCCGAGCCGGCGACTGATAGACTGTCGAAATTGCAATATCATGCGATACGCTCCCCTCCTCGGCCGATACATCATGACTGACGACTCTTCCACAAAGGTGCTGGATCTCTCGAAGTGGCTGCCCGATTACGAAACCCAACCGCGAAATGTCTCTGGTTCTCTGTTTGACACTCAGGTCTCGGTTAACACGATTGAGTTGAACCGAATGCGATGGATCGCAGAGACCGTTGCCAGGCTTTTGAGAGCGAGATCTGTGGCTTCTGGGCAGCGATGAGATGGTGCCGGCGGGGGCCGATCAGAGACTCAGAGATCTTTGAGTTGAAAGCTTGGCGAACCACGATCTTTGCTTGGCCCAGTTGGGTTCGGCGGCGATAGGGCGGACGTCGCGTTCGGTGAGAGGGGCTCGACCTTCGGTGTAGGCCGGCAGGTGCAGAAGCTGTTCTTGGATGTCGGGGGCGAGGCAGGTGAGGTTGAGAATTTGAGTCAGGCGGGCGCGGGTGACTTGGCCGGCTCGGGCGAGGTCGGCTTGGGTTTGGAATCGGCCGGTGAATAGGGCTCGGTCGAAGTGGATGGCCAGGGCCATGATTCGGGCGAGTCGCGGCAGTCGGCCGGCGGTGGGCCGTGGTGGGGCGGCACCGGGTCGGATGCGGCGTTCCCCGCGATCGACTTTGGCGACGTGGAAGTTGCGGCGGACGGTGGGGGCGGTTGTCATTGGGCGGTCTCCAGAAGGTTGATGTCTTGCCCCAGCGTTTTGATGCCGGTGGTTTGGAAGGTGATGTCGATGGTACCGGCGACACCATCGAAGTTGACGGTTTCAATCATGAGCTCGATCAACCGGCAACGTTCTTTTCTTGGCATCGTGTCCCACATGTCGTCGAACTGGTGCAGGGCGTCGCGGATGTCGGCGTGGCTGATGATTTCGTCGCGGGTCTCGTCGGACGATTGCTTGAGCGTGTTGTAGCGTTGCTCGCTATCAGTGATCCTTGACCGCATGATCCACTGCCCGCACCTGACACCCAACAACGTTTGCGAAGTCGCCACGGGCATGGCGGGCTGCCCAGCCAAAGTCACGCCCGCGGCGTGTAACGCTTGCCAAAACGAATCCAACCCGCGAGCGATCAACGTCGTCACGATCGGGATGGCCCTGGTCAACAAGAAGCGACGCAAGCAGGACACGCGGGAACTGCACGCGATGCTCCGCAGCTACCTGCCCGATCGCCAGTCCGAACCGACAACACTCAAGTTCGCCGACTACCGCCCCGGTCCCGGCAATGAACTCAAGAAAATGCTCGCTTGGTTCGCTCGACCGAGCGACACCTGCAACTGCGACACCCGCGCCGACACGATGAACGACTGGGGTGCCCAAGGTTGTCTGCAAAACATCGACACGATCACGGATTGGTTACTTGAAGAAGCCGAAGCACGAGGGCTGCCTCATGGAAGATTCACCCGCACCATCGCCAAGTCACTCGCCAACACTGCGATACGACGGTTCCAGAAAAAGTTCCCCGATGGCGCACCCGAGCCAGACGACGATGATCGCCACCCAACCATCTACTCAGCCAACGACCGACCGAACCCTTCCCGTTTCATTCTCTCGCCTTGGAAGGGCCAAAACATGCAGGTCGAAATGTGGACGCTTGATCGAATCAAGCCTTACGAGAACAATCCTCGCATCAACGACGACGCTGTCGCCGACGTGGTGCAAAGCATCAACGAGTTCGGTTTCCGACAACCGATCGTGGTCGACAATGAATCTGGAAGAAATTCTGACCAACCGAAACCGGTTGAGCGAAGACATTCTTTCGGACGTGACGGAGTCAGCGAATGGTTACGGTGTCGCGATTCGTCGAGCCGACGTGAAGGACTTGATCTTCCCAGGAAATCTGCAGGAGATCATGAAACGAGTGTTGGCAGCGGAACGACAAAGCCAAGCCCAGTTGGTGGAAGCACGAACGCGAGCGGAAGTCGAGCAGATCGAATCCGAATCGCGAGCGGAGATCACGCGGCGAGATGCTTCGGCGAATGCAGAAGCACTTCGGTTGCGAGAGCAAGCGGAAGCTGAGTCGTTGCGAGCGAAGGTGGACGCGGAAACGCAAGCCTACGAGCAACGAGCGAAGGCAGCAGCAGTACTGGAAGGACACCCAGCGCTGTTGCGATTGGCCGAGCTTGAAACGCTTCGTGATTTGGCAAAGAACGCCAACGCACGACTGTATCTCGATCTCGAACGAGGCCGAGTCAGTCACGATGAATAATCGTCGATGACGAATGATTCGCGAAGGATGCGAACGCATTGGCCCACGGCGCTGGTGCCGGCTTGCTTGCACTGCTGAGAATCGGTCGATGCTCCCATGACCTCGGCCACGCCGCCCCTTTCCACTGCAAGAGTACTTCGCCTAGCTGACACCAACGGAGAGGTTCGCTACAATGACACATCTAGGATGTTACAGAATCAATGGCACGCAAACACCTCATATATCCGCTCCTGGGTAAGGCAAATGCAACACAGTTTTGATCTCGATGAAGCCCGATTGCAAAAGGAGTTTGGAATGGGATGCTTGGTCATCAAGGGCGCTCACCTATGGCCACTCTCAGAGCTTGTTTGGGATGGCACGGCCAAGACGGTGGGGGCAACCTTCTTGGGCGAAACGCAAGAACCTTGGGACAAAGCAAATTTGTTGCGAATCGAAGTGTTTAAGCTCCCGCTGGCGAAAGGTGTGCTTTCAGAAAGATTGGAATGGTACACGCGCGATCGCAAGAAAAGACGAATCAAGATCGCAGACGGTCAACTCTTCGATTGGAATATGCTTCACGTGAATGGGTTCACTGAGGAGTGGGAGCAAGACGCATTCCCTCGATCCAAAGCTGAAATCATCCGTGTTTATTTAGCCAAGAAGCATGCCGTCATTTTCAGATTCCTTGCCCGGTCTGGAACGCTTCTCGACCATCCTGTATTTAAACGGGCTGTGAAGAACATACGATACGACTCATCTCTTTGGGTAACGGCTGTACCAGATATCATCGACACGAGTCCTAAGAGAAAGCGCAGTACAGAATCGCCACTAACACAAGAGCAAGAATCAGAGATGTGGATGTTTGTTCGTGCAGCCATGAAGCGTTTAAAGCTTTCCAAGATCAAGGGTACACCAGAGCGACTGAAGATCATCGAACAAGAAGTCACCGAAGCAAGGAATAACAGGAATCTGACTCATGATGAGAAAGTCGGTCTCGCGATTGAGCTTGGGAGTTTCGTGGGCCAGAGTTATTGCTGGGATTTGGAGTGGGAATGGTGCAACGTCCAGGGAAAAGAAAAAGGCGAAGCGTATTGCGTTTGCAGTCCTGAACGTGGACTAGCAATCCATCCGGTTGACTGGATTTTTGATCTAATCACAGACAAAAAACGCACGCTCAATTGTGTCCTCACGTTCAATATGATCATGGCTGGTCGCTTGCCGCCCTCCCGTTCTAATTCCTATTCTCGCATCGGTTAACCGACGCGAAAAGAACTCGCCCGAATTAATCTGAGTTGTAAATTCTATTGGCACGACGCTGAGGCCAGTTGGCAAAGCCACGGAAATCGCGACGACTACTTTTAGAGACGACTAGGGAGTCTGTAGTCCATAGTCTTTAGTCTGTAGGGATCAGGAATCGCTGCGGAGCGATTTGAGGAGCCCGTAGGTGACCTTTGACGTCTCGACGACTTTGTCGTTCAGCGTCGTGGCGAGATCGGCGGGTAAGTACTCGAGTCTCGCTGCGATGCTGAGTTGGTACTTAACTTCGCGTGAGGACGCGAACGCCATGTCGAGAAACCGGACGAAGTCCGCTTGCGACTGGCGGGCACAGCCTTCGACGATGTTCGATGCGATTGAAACAGAAGCTCGGCGAAGTTGCGACGTTAGACCGAACATTTCGTCGCGAGGAAATGTCTTGGTTGCACGGTATACCTTCAGTACCAATTCATCTGCAAGTTCAAACGCTCGGAGTTTCCGATGATCTCGCATTTCATTCCCCTGTTTTCCTGGAAACTAAAGACTAAGCCCTAAAGACTACCGCAACGCTGGAGCCAGATGGCTAGGCGGCCGGCTGCAACCCGGTTTAAGTGGGTTCGACTCCCACCAGCGTTTCTTGCTCGACCAACTGACGAATCGGAATACATCTTTGCAAAAGAACCGTCTGATTCAAAACCTTCGTTGGCCGATCACAACACAAAGTTCAACTGCCTGCTGGGAATACATGAGGAGCCTAAGGTAGCGATGTCGGGCGACCGGCTAGTGAACGGCGCCGGAGTCTCTTGTAGACGAAGGGGCCAGTCAACGATCAGCAACCGCTGAAACGGACGTTCTTACCCTCTCAACAACAACTTCGTTGGACTTTTACAAAACATGGCGACTGCCGGCTTGGAATCCATCCACCAATGATTGCGTCCAGTGAGTCTGGAGATCGTGGCAACACGATCGGTAGGTTCGATTCCTACACGTTAGTGATCTGAGTCATTACCTCGTCGCCATTTACAAAACACGACTGACTGCCGATTTGGAGTACATGGGCTTCTGTGGCCTACAAGCCTTGTGGGTTCGAGTCCCGCCTTCGATCGCAAGATCGTTGTGGTGGAATTGGAAGACACGCAGGATAGATTCTCTGATCAAGACTTCGTCAGTCGTTTTTGATCCAGCTAAAAACAACACATGGCGACTGCCGGTTCGGAGTACATGGGAGAGCGCGTCACGCGAGTGACGAGGTCGCGGGTTCGATTCCCGTCCGCTGCGAAAGCAAGTGGTAGCTCAGACAAAAACCTCTGGTCCAGAACTTCGTCGCCACGAATACACGATTGACTGCCTAATCGGACTACATCATGCGACGGTCGTGGGTTCGAATCCGAATCAATCAGACGTCAGGAGCGATGGAATAATGAGTGCACCTTTAACAGTCGGTAGCCATGTTTTTTGCTTTCGCGCGCACCAGAGATTGAGCACCATTGCCGAAGGCTCGCGTGGTAACTCAGTGGCCTGGCCCTCGAGACACCATCGAAAGGATTTCGGTTCAAGGACGATTCCCATGAGACGGTTATTGCTGATACTCGCAATGGTGTTGTTGACGACACCCATGGCGTATTCTCAGACCTCTTGGTCTAGCAGCAAGAACATTTTTGGCGGACACGACTACCGTGGCCCAGAGGACCAGCGAGTCACGAGCCGGGCCAACATATTTGGGGGATTCGATTACACCAGCTCCGATGGCAAGAATTGGACGAGCCGAAAGAATATCTTCGGCGGGCAAGACTATCGAGGTCCAAGCGGACAACGAGTGACCAGCAGGGCAAACATCTTTGGTAGCCAGGATTACCGAAGCCCAAGTGGCCAAGGAACAAGCCGACCCAATATCTACGGTGGTCAAGACTTCCGTGGATCCAGTGGACGACGCTCGACGAGCCAAAGGAACATCTTCGGCGGGCAAGACTATTTGGGCAGGCCACCAACGATCTTTGGTGGGAAGAACTAGCCACAGTCTAACAAACTGATCTGGTCAAACTTGAACGCATTCGGCAACCTCCCGGAGCTCCTAGAAAACGACGCATCCCGCTTCGTCCGCGAAGTGGATTCCGTCGAACTGTAAGTCGAAAGACGAGCAAAACCGAAACGCCCGCGGCGGAGTGATCCGTCGCGGGCGTTTAACTTTTTGATGCAAGTTTACGAATTGGTGCGCCCCTTTGGTGCCCCAATGCAGCCTAGTAAGTTGGCGGAGAGGAAAACCCAGCACGGGGATTCCGATCATTCGGGTCTGGTCACTGTCGTTCCCGTGGCAGCAACCAGGTTGCAAGTCTGCGTGCTGGATTTTCTTCTCCGCTATTTTTCATGAAGAGAAGGGCTGACGCCCTCGCCAACCTGTCCAGTCCGGGCAAGGTGGATTCCGCACTCTCGCGGACATGTGGCCATCTTGGCAACCATTCGGACCAAGCCAGTGCCACCGAGCGTCATCCTTCCATGCCTATTTGACGGAAGGTTGAGAGATGACGGCGAAAACAAGCGGGTGAACTCGCATGAAATCTAGCGAATTGAAAAACTCAACAATCTGAAGAAAAGTCAACGGATACTCAAATGAAACAAGAAGATCAGAAACGACTATACGCGGCGGTGAGAACCATGCGTGACATGCAGTCAGAACTGGAGCATCTCAGTGATCGGACGGATCAAAAGTCAGCTGAGCGACGAGCAGAACTGATCGATGAACTGATGACGATGAGCATGGGAATCGGCCCGCTGCGCAAACAGATGGCAACGAAACCACCAAATCGAGACTCCCCGATTCCTAGCCGGCGATTCGATGGTGTGATCTTGTTGGCATGCCACTGATCGATTCTCACAAACTTTCCACGTTCTAAAAAAACGGAGCAGCACTTTGCAACAACGAATGAAAACCTTTTACGATCCACGGATGTCCTATCCGTCTGTCAAGAAGGACTTGGCGGGTTGTTGAATAGCTACTCGCCAAGAGCAGCATAGTCCTCCCGTAAACGAAAAGCGTGCGGTCTGCCCGCACAGGCAAGGTGCCGATCAGCGTCTGCACGCATCGAACCAATTGAAGCCCAATTCTCGATTCAATCCAGCGATCGGCGTTCGATTGAAGGATCGACTTCCACAAATCGCTGAAGCAATCCCATCCACACTGCCTTGGGTTTCGTGTGAATGCAGTTTTTGCACAGGGCGCTCCTGGAAGGATGAAATCCCCACACTTTTTGAACCATCCGCTGGGATCTAGCCAATATCAACGCCCGCCACATTTCCCATTCCTGAATTTCTTACAAAAACAACTTGCGTTTTGTAGCTTTGTGTGCAGCAACTAGATATTTTTGTGTGCGGCCCCTCCAATAAACTGTTGTTAACCGCTGATTCGATGGGCTGGCGCGGTACTGCCGTCGCTTGTGATGTCTAAATTCATGCACCCTCGGTCCGGTGCGGTCAGTGTTTTCTTAAAGAAGTTCTAGCATGGCAAACCGCTTCACTAGGGGTAAACGTTTCAAGAAGCTCGTCAAGAGGCTCGAAAGCCGCAGAAGCGAACTGAAGGCGTTGAAGCGAACACAATTGCGTTTCGAGATGCTGGAGACGCGAGCGCTGTTGGCATCCGACCTGACGTTCGATGCGGCTGCCGAATCCCCGCAGGGTTTCGATTTAACTCTCGCGTCGGACGGCACCAACGTGATGCTGCGGGAGACGCAAAACGAAGCAAACGTCCTCGAGTCACAGCCGATCGCGGATTTCAGCGGCAAGGTTTTAATTGCTGGCACGGATCAGGCCGAGAAGTTGATTCTTGACGCCAGTTTCGCTGAGACGTTTGCCGCCAGCTTTGCGGGGACGATCGACGTTGAGTTCACCGGCGTCGGCGACGACATGTTGCAAGGCCCCGAGATAACGAATCTCTGGGAGATCATTGGTGAGAATTCCGGGATGCTGAACTCTCGTATTTCCTTTACGGGTGTCGAGCTACTCGTCGGCGGTAGCCATGACGATACTTTCAAGATCAAAGATCAACAGATTATCGGGGACGGTGGCAAGATCACCGGATCAATCGACGGTGGAACGGGAACCGGTGAAGACAAGCTCGACTTCTCGTCCTACGACCAAGGTGTGACCGTCAACCTGAGCGAAGGTACTGCGACCGCCGTTTTGGCGTTCTCGAACCTGGATTCCTTTGTCGGCGGGAATCAGCACTACTTCACTTACGCGTCCACAGCCACACCAGACAAGGTTGAACTGGGCCAGCGCGTTCAACACGACGGAAAGATCTATAAGTACGTTGGAGAAACGGATCTGCTGCCTCCAACCGGTAGCAGTACGGTGCAGCTCTCCGCGCAGAACTACGGCGACGATACGAATTGGGTGCTTTCACCAAGCAACACGCTGATCGGCAGGGATGCTGTGAGTACCTGGCGGGTGAATGATGTTGACCGGGGTGCGATCGGCACGGGTGCGAATTCAGTTTCGTTCAAGGATTTTCAAAATCTTACGGGCGGTGGTTATAAGGACACGTTCACTTTCGCGGTCGGTGGGAGTCTGACCGGTTCGCTGGACGGCGGCGCTCAAGGCTCGTTTGATTTCACGACGGATAGTCGACCACCGGTGGTGAATACTGGCGACCGCGTCCTCCAACAGGATGGGAGCATCTACCAGTACGATGCAACCACTCCGCTTTCGCCGATCGCAGGAAGTGGGTCAGTAGATCTTTCGGCTCAATCGTATACGGGTAACGCATGGAGCATCGTTGAACACGAAGATGACGTGTTGAATCTCGCAGCTTTGACGAGTGGCGTGACTCTGGATTTGGACAATGATCGTGTCCTGGCTGAGACGACGGTGGTTGCTCCGGTCGTGCATGGTATCGAGCAATTTATCGGCGGGGGCAGCACGGCAGACATCATCGCTGGGCCGTCGTCGGATACGAACTGGACCATCACGGGTGCCGACGAGGGAAAAATTGGTGTGATTGGTTTTCAAGGTTTCGAGAACCTGACCGGTTCCGGCGCCTCCAACGACCTATTCATCTTTCAAGGGGCAGCGTCAGGCTTGACAGGCAGCATTGACGGCGGCGCCGGCGGGAATGACACGTTCGGTTTTCAAAACGGGACCTTGGACATTTTCAACGGATTGAATAGCGGCAGCGCGGACCAGAGCGGGTCGGCGTCGAACCGTGAAAACGCGGACGACACGATTGACTACAAGAACCTGGACCATCATTCCCTGGGCGCGTCTAACAAGCTGATCGGGACTCCGCTTAGCGATGACGTGACGCTTCAAGTTGATCCCAATAATCCCAGCCAACTACTGGCGACCTTCGCGGGCACGAACTTTCTGACCTTGGTTGGTGGCAGCTATCAAACCGTGGCCGGCGTGCCCTTTGGCTTTACTAATTCGCAAGTCTACGAAATCGACCTGCGGGGCGGTGACGACACGCTGACCATCGGCGATCTTGGCAGTCAATTCCGTGCGGGTTTGAAGTTCATTGACGAAGGCCAGTCGCCTGACGAAACGTTCGTCGGTCAAGTGATCGGCTCGCAAACCATCCTTGGTGCGTTGGGAACGGACCGTGGTGGCAGCGACACCATCAACATCACGCACGACATCAAACTGCCCGGCAAAGCGGTTGAGCTCAGCGCCGAAACGATCCACGTCATGGGCGTCTCGATTGACACCCGTGACGTGAACGCGGCTGGAAGATCGGTGGGAGACTCCGGCACGATCTCGCTCTCGGGCAGGGAGATTACGCTGAACGCAAACTCGCAGTTGCACGCTGAAGTCAGTGATGCGCTCACGGTCTTCAAGGGCGGTGACATCTCGATCACCGCCTCGCAGTCGGCTATTTCAACCGGGGAGAACCAGTCGCCACTGTTGGTAAAGACCAAATCGGCCAAGATCAACATCGCAGAAGGCGTGAGGATCGCTGGGGACGATATCAGCATCTCGGCAGAGACGCTCGACAAGTCGTTCCATTCACTGCTGGGCACCAACACGCTGGTCAACAACTATGTCATTGGGCCGTTGCAGGACCAGGTGCAGGGGCTGGCAGACTTGGGGCTGCCGGTGAAAGTACTGATCAAAGAGTCGGACGCGCTGGTCGACATCAAGCAAAACGTAGAAATCGTTGGCGCTGGTCACGTTACGATCAAGGCAACGGCAAGTAGCGACAGCAACGCGAGCGTCTCCAGCAAGCTGTTCAGTGTTGGCTACAGCCAGGCCACCGCCTCGGCGATCGTCGAGTTTGCCGGATCGACCAATCCCGACTTGAACACCGTCGTCACTGCAGGTCAGTCATTGCTGGTCCAATCCAATGGAACGGCACATGGGTCGACGAGCACGTCGACCAGCAAGAGCTTGGGCGACTCGGATCCAACCAAGCTTTCTGTATCCATCGCCGTCGCCAAGACGGATGCGGTTTCCAAGGTCATTGTGCCGCATGGAGTTCTCATGACCTCCGGAAAAACCGCCAACATTCTTGCCAGCGGTAACAGTGACACGTCGGTCAATGCCGAGTCCGGGCTCTACTCGAACGGATTGGCGGGCTTGTCCTTCGCGGTTGGATTCTCGGACGCGGACATCAAGACCGAGTTTGATGGCGAAATTCAAGCCAACCAAGAATCGGGTGCCGTGGTCAAGGTCGAATTTGATCCGACCAAAGATGACGTCATTAAGGACAACAAAATCAACCTGGCAATTGCGCTGGGTAACACGCAGGCGATGAATGACAGCACAACCGTCCCCCACGCGCTGAAGACAGGTGATGCGGTCAGCTACAGCAATCGTCGAGGGACCAGCATCAGCGGTGTGGGGATCGGTCAAGTAAAGGGCGGTTTGGTAGACGGGCAAACCTATTATGTCGTCGTCGATAACGATCCCGACTACATCTATCTCTCCAGCACTCGTGCCAAGGCGATCGCTGCGGGTAAGAAGCTGGCTGCCGGGCAACCACTGGACTTCAACAGTGCGATCAACCCACTCTTGGGCGATGCTCTTGCGTTGTCAGACGGGGCGGGCCTGAACGAAAAGACGTTTGACAAAACAAAGGTCGATTCAACAAAAGATTCGATCACGCTAGACAATCCGCCCGCGACCGGTGGCTTAAGCCTTGGCTTTTCACTGTATAACTCGACGTTCGAAGTCGGGCAGGCGGTTCGATACTCGTCCACAGGCCAGCCGATCGGCGGCCTGGTGAACGACAAGATTTACTACATCATCGCTGACACCAATGAGACCAATCTTAGTGGCAACAGCCGTTTCGCCTTGCGTCAAGTCATCCGGTTAGCCGAGACCGAACTCAAAGCCCGGGCCGGAGTCCACATCGAACTGGATCCGACAAATGCTAGCTCGACGGGCCACAAGCTGGCCGCGCAGCACGTGCTGGATTCGGGATTGACCACCGGCGTCGGCATTCTCGCGAACCTGGATACCAGTGACGCGGCCAGCGCGTCGGCCGGTCTATCAAGCGGGGAATTCGACCCCAAGGCTTCGACCACCAAGCGGGAGAAGGTCCATGACGCACTGACGACCTCCGCAGGCTCTCGAATTTATGACGGCTTGATGGGAAAACTCACCGGCCACAGCGAGTATGAAAACGTCAAGCAGCAAGTGGGTTCGGATTCCAAGTTCAACCTTGCCGGTGCGTTCAGTGTGATCATCACGGACCACAAGGTATTGTCGGTTGTTGGAGACATCGTTGATGGCGACGGATTCGACGCAGCTTTCGATCACATCGAAAGTCAATCAACGGTTTCCCGTGCGAAGCTCAAGTCCAAAGAAGACTTGGAGGTAAAGGCCGAGATCAGCGAGTCACTGCAGCTCAGTGCCGAAGCCACCAATGAACCGCAGGATGGCGGTTCCATTGAGAACACCGATCTCGAGGACGGTGATAAAAAGAACGTCAAGCTGGCCGCGAGTGCCGCCGTAACGGTTGGCGTCTTCGACAATCAGGCCAAAGCGATCGTGCAGGAAGGCGCAGAACTGGACGCCTACCGGGCGACACGCGTCATCTCGGACGTCTCTTATCCGATCCTCACTCGGCCCGACGAAGTCATTCCCAATGGCGTCGGCGAATTGGTCGACAATCTGAAGGCGGGAGCAGACATCGTTGACAGGGTGAAGGGGTTCATGACAGGCGACTCGGGGCTGGGATCGTTTATGAATACCTTTACCCGCAGCACGGCAAAGGCGGACGAGGGCGGGGCCGGGCTGGCGGGTTCGGTTAATTTCCTCGACTTTGACAATACTTCCAAAGCGATTGTCAGACCGAACGTCAAAATCAACCGCGATGAAGAGTTCCGTAGTAAAGATGACGACGGAATCGAGTCCGGCAACGAAACCGTCTCGGTCCAAGCAACCAATTACATGCAGACGGTCAACGTCACCGGCGTGTTCGACTTTAATCTGCCCAGCCTCTCGCTCGACAAGTTCAAACCCAAAGCGGATGCGGGATCTTTTGGGAAGGACGCCCGAAAGGATTCAAGCACGCTGGGCATCCTCGGCAACAAGACCCAACGAGGCGGCGTCGGTGCCTCCCTGTTTCTGAACTTCCTTGATAACACGACGCACGCCGAAATCGAATCCGGCGCATCGGTTTACACCGGTTGGCTGGGTGGCCTGAACATGAAAGCAGAAGAGGCGATCTTCAGTTTTGGGTTTGCGCAGGCGGGCGCCGAGGCCAAACAATTCGGTGTTGGCGGAACCGTCCAGGTCTATGTGCAAGATAGTGACACCCGCGCGCAACTTTCCAGCGGCGTCATCGTCGACGGAGCGGCAGTGCCGATTGGCAAGACTGAATACGACGCACCGGGCAGCCCCATCACTGTCTACGCGGGAAGCCTGGAAACCACGATTAACTTTGCCGGGGCCGTCGCCAAGGCGGAGAACATCGGTTTCGGAATCACCGTGGCGATCAACGACATCGATCGAAACACCAGTGCCATCATCGGCAACATTGACCCGTCGATCGATACGACCCACGGCGTCGCGATAAGCGACAAGACCAAAATCAACACGTCCGGTCCAATCAAGGTCAATGCCAAGAACGATGGGGCGCACTACGCGTTCACGCTCGCGGCTGCCGTCGCGGGCGGCGAAAGTCCGCCTGAACCCACCGAGAATCAGGGGGGCGAGTCACCCGTCGAGGACTCCAAGACCGGGCAGAAGGCCAAGTATGGCATTGGAATCTCAGCCAATGTCTCGATTAACACTCCTGATGACCACGTTTACGCCTACATTCACGATGCCGGCACGATCGCCGCCAGCAGTGTCGACGTATCGGCCATGAATGAAACGGATCTGTTTGCCTTGGCTAGCGCTGCCAGCGTGGTCATCCCAAGTGCGGGCAGTCCCGGTGCGGGCAGTTCCAACGAGGCCGCGATTGCGGGTTCGTTCAGCAAAAACAAACTCGAGGGGAAGACTCGCGCCTTCATCAAAGGGGGCACTGCAGCGGCCGGATTGCAACTGGACCCAGGCACTAGTCTATCGGTCATCGCGGATCGCCAAGGCAACCTCCGCGCGATCACCGCTGGCCTCGGTGTGGCTGTGAATAAGCCGTCGGGGACGGGGACGGCGAACAGCCTGGTCGTCGCCGGTTCGGTCTCGCTGAATGATATCAAGAACACGACCGAGGCGCTGATCGTCGGCGTGCATGATAGCGCGACCGCCCCGCCAACGACGAAGTATGCGACGACGGTTCAGGCGAAGGATTCGTCCTCCATTTTCGCTCTCGCGGGCTCGATCACTGTCGGTTTGACCCTGGGCGACGGAAACAACCTGGGCGTCGGATTCAGCCTGGGAATCAACGAGATTGATAACGACACGATCGCGGCGATTGAAAACTCGGAACTGCGCCGTCTGAGCGACCTCACGGTCTCAGCGCTAAATGAAGCAGAGATTCACTCGATTACCGCTTCCTTCGCTTTGGCCGCGGGCCGTGGCAAGGCCGAAATCGCCCTTTCGGGAGCTGTGTCTTACAACGATATCGAGGCCAACGCCAACGCGCATGTCTCCCATGACGCAATCCTGGTCGCCAGTGGCGACGTGATGGTGAAGGCCGTCGATGGTTCCTACATTCGATCGGACGGCGGCGGCGTCGCGATCGGCGTCAAGGCGGACGGGATGACTGGTGGCGCGGGGGCGCTGGGTCTTTCCGTGGCCATCAACGATGTTGACAGCAAAACAAAAGCCTTCATGGATGCCGCAAAGGTCACGGCGGACGGCAGCATCATCGTGATCGGCGAAGCAGCGGGTGCCGGCGGAGGCACGTTGGATTTCCTGAATGCATCCGTATCGTCCAACAAAATTGCCTTGCCGAAGCACGGCCTAAGCGATGGCGATCAGATCGTTTACGACACCCTGAATAGCTCCGATCAAGCGATTGGCGGCCTCAAAAAAGGAACGCGTTATTACATTATCAAGGTGGATGACGACCACGTTCAACTGGCCGACTCGATCCCGCATGTCCATACGTCTCAGTCGATCACGCTGAGCACGACTGGCGCTGGAAACGATCATCGGCTGTCGCGTCGAAACCCCACGATCAACGCGATCTCGGTGGCCGCCAGCGTCGGCGTCTCGGTTGGCTCCGGCACATCCATCGGAGTCGCCGGCGCGGGCTCGTTGGCGTTCAACGATATTGATAATCACGTCGAGGCTTATGTTAAGGACAGTACCGATGTGACTTCCAAAACGGGAAGCGTCGATGTGATCGCTCGCGATGCTTCGGAGATCAACGTGGTCTCGGTTGGCGCGTCGGTCAGCGTGGCCGTCAGCACGGGAGGATCGAGCGGCGCAGTCTCGATTGGCATCTCTTTGGCGCTGAACGAAATTGACAATTCCCTGAAGGCCTACGTGGACAGTTCGAAGATTACCACGATGGCCAGTGGTGGCGACATCAATGTGAAGGTCGTTGACACGGCCAGCATCGACGCCGTCGGGGTAGCTGCTTCCGTGGCGATTGCTTTTGGCGAATCGAACGTGATCTCATTCAGTGGCGCTGGCGCGGCCGCCAAGAACGTGATCCTGACCAAGGCCGACGCTTTCGTTGACGACGCCATGCTCGATAGCAGTCAAGATGTTAATGTCACGTCCAACAGCACGTCAAAAATCGACGCCATCATCGTTTCCGCCAGCCTCGGTGCCGCCTCGATTGGCGTTTCGGTGGCCCGCAACTTCATCGGTTGGGATCCGCGCGTGGTCGATGCGAGCGACAAAACCACCGACGACACACTCGCCATCATTCCGAAGGGCACGAAAATCGCGGTCAAAGGCGGTGTCCGCGACGGCGACGTGTATGAATTCATTGGAGACGACCGAGTCGTTTACGAGCATACCAACACCGACGGTAGAGTGATGGTGAGTAAGAACACTCGCGTGAAGGTCGCCGAAGCCTTGTATCGTTGGAACGGCGGGTCCGAGATGCGAGACCTCGGCGCCCAAGACTACTCGGGAAACAGTAAGTGGGTGCTGATTGGAGTCAGCGATCTAGGCAGCCAGGACTTTGCCAACCCCGATGATTGGAAATTGGTTCGCGCCAGCACGCTCAATGACGCCGCCACGGTTCAGGCTTACGCCAACGATTCGACGATCAAGGCGGCCGGCGACGTCTTGCTGGATGCCGTCGCCAGTCAGGCGATCGATTCGCTCGTGCTCGCGGGATCAGTGGGTATCACGGCGCATGAAGAACTTGCCGTGGCGCTCAGTGGCGCAGGCGTCTGGGCCGAAAACCGCAATCAAACGCTCGTCAAAGCCTACGCGGACAACACCGCGATTGATGCCCACCACTTGCAGATCGAAGCGAGAAACGTTTCGACCATTCAGGCCGATGCGGGCGCGGCTTCGGTCGCGCTGTCTGTCGGCGGCGAAACCGGCGTATCGGTTTCCATCGGAGGTGCGCTGGCGTTCAACGAGATTGGCAATGAGGTGGAAGCCTACATTGCTGATTCAGCCGACATCAAACTGAGCGGGGACTTGGTGATGGATGCCAAGTCGACTGGCGGTGAAATTGAAGACGCTAGGTTCAGTAGCGGGCAAACACCGGCGGTGGAACTCGCCTTGGGTGACACCGTGGAAGTCGATGCGAATCATGAATCCGGTGGAGTTCCAGGACGGATCTACCGCTACCGCGGCTACGCTGATTTCTTGTCGACCGACAAACTGCCGCACATCCGCAAGGGCCACATCATCAAGAGGGTGGATGCACCGGTCAAGTTTTATGAGTTCGTTGGAAGCCCTTCCCAGGGAGCTGCGATCACCGACTTGAGCACCGAGAATTACGGTGACACCTCACGTTGGCAGATTCATAAGATCAATCTGGCAAGCCAAGACTATTCCGAAACCGGGCGTTGGGAACTTGCCGACGCGGCGATCAAATCGCGTACCGGCGCGGCTTCGATTGCGGCCACCTTCGGCGGCACAGACGGAGTTTCTGTGAGTGGCGCTGGTGCATTTGCTCACAACGTCATCAACACCAAAACCAACACGCATATCGTCAATAGCACACTCGATGTGAAAGGCAAGGTCGACCTCGACGCGGTCAGCGATGCTTCGATCTCAGCGATTGTCGGCGCGATTTCCGTGGCTATCGGCGTCGGCGGCGAAACCGGCGTGGGCGTGTCGATTGGACTTGCCGGGGCGGTCAACCGAATTGGCTTCGACCAAAAGGACGATCAGGCGACCTCAGAGGTGTTGGCCTATATCGACAATTCAAGCATCGACGCCGACGGCGATTTAACGATCAACGCCCTGGCCAACCAGAACATCGACTCGATCGTCCTGGCAGGGGCCGTAGCTGCGGCCGGAGGCGGAACTAACGGCGTGGGTGTAGGCGCTGCAGGCGCGTTGTCGGTCAACCGGATTGGCACGGACGTCAAGGCTTACATCACTGGCAACGGCGACCACCATATCCATGCAGACAGCATTTCGATTTCGGCGCAGGACACGTCTAAGATCTCGACCATTACGGGAGCCGCTTCCCTCGCGGCGGCAATCGGTGGCACGACGGGCGTGGCTGTTGCGGTTGGTGTCGCATTGGCGTTCAACGACATCCACAACAACGTCGAGGCGAAGATCGATGCGATCAACGACGTGATGACCCGTTCCGGTGATATCAGCCTTGAAGCCAAGTCCAACGGGACGATCAATGCCATCGCCGCCGCCGCTTCGGTGTCCATTGGGGTTGGCGGTACTTCTGGGATCGCGGTCAGCGGAGCCGGAGCCGTCGCCAAGAACGTGATTCTCTCGGACACGGATGCCTTTGTCAGCAACAGCACTTTGGTGAGCGCGGCGGACGTTGACATTCATGCTGAAAACAAGTCCGCGATCAACGCGATCATTGCCGCGGTCAGCGTTGGAGTGGGTGGCGGAGGAACGACCGGCGTCGCTGCCGCGGTTGGTATTTCCATCGCCAAGAACTTCATTGGTTGGAATCCCAGCGGTTTGCTGCCAGCGGCCTCGTCGGGCGCTACGGTGTATTCTTCCACAGACCATGTCAAGCAGCAACTCAAGAAAGGAACTCGAGTAAGGGTAAAAGGCGGCGCGCGCGACGGTGAAACCTACGAGTACATCGGCGAGGATGTCGATCTGTACAAGCATGAAGACTCCGGTTCACACTCCCTGGCGAAAGGCGATCAGGTCAATTCGGCGGGCAAGATCTATCGTTATGTCGGAGACTCGAAAACACTCGATCTGGCTGCGGACAAGCAAAAGTACAGCACGTCCAAAGACTGGACATTCGTCGGCAGCAGTCGTTTTGACGGCCAGGAGTTCGGCGATGTCAACTCCTGGAAACTGGTCCTTCCCGATGACCTCACCGATGCGGCCAGCGTGCAGGCTTACGTTCAGGATTCGGCGATCACAGCCGCCGGCCATCTCCGTCAAACCGCGTTGGCCGAACAATCAATTCGGGCGGCGGTGGTTGCCGGTTCTGTGGCCTTGGCCGGTGGTGGCACGACCGGTGTTGGGTTTGCCGGCGCTGGCGTCTACAACGAAAACAGAATCCGGTCGCATGTGAAAGCCTTTATCGATGGCGATGGGGCTCACGGAATTCAAGCGAGCCGTGTGACATTGAATGCCCATGATAAATCTGACATCGCCGCAGTCGCCGGCGCCGCGTCGGTGGCGGGTTCTGTGGGCGGAACGGCGGGCGTCTCGGTCGCCTTGGGCTTATCGCTCGCATTCAACGAAATCAGCAACGTGGTCGACGCCTCCATCACCAATGCCGATCAAGGCATCACCGCGACCCTCGGCACTAGCGATGCAATTCATGTGTCGGCGACATCATCCGGAGGAGATGAATTCGAACTTGACCTGAACGCGCAGGGAATCACCTTTGACCATTTGGACGACCTCGCCCAGGCCGACAAGGACAAGGACGACGGCGGTGAGAACGAGGCGCACCTCGACATCACCGCAGATGCGGCGCTCATAGACAGTCTTCGCAAGGCGTTCGAGGTTGCTGGAAAGGTCTTACCGCACGTCAGCACGGTGGCGAACAACTTCAAGTTCAAGTCGACCGACATCAAACCGAAGTCCGAGAAGAAGGACAAAGACGAACAGAAACTGGAACTGCAGTGGGGCGATACAGTTAAGGCTGCCGCGAACCAACATCCGCTCGGCTTGCCGGGCCGGGTCTTCCGATTCATCGGCGAGAAAAAAGAGCTGTTCCTGCCGGACGTCATCTTCACAGGCAGCGACTGGGCAGAAGTCATTCCACTGAGTGTGTCGGTTGCAAGTGATGAGGGCACCGGTGAATTCGACAAGGACAAGCAAGAAGTACGCCGAAGCACGTCCTGGGTGGTCACGACCGGTGACGGAACTGCCTACACGGTACACCGGGATGCGAAAGACTCCGACAGTATTGCGAAGATCCGAGTGAGCCTCAGCAATATCACCGTGATCGCAGCGGCCGCTTCGGTGGGCGTTGCCATTGGAGGCGCCGCAGGCGTGTCCGTGGCCGGGGCAGGGGCGGTTTCTCAAAACGTCATCCTTTCCTCGACGAATGCTTCCGTCGATGACAGCGTCTTGAAGAGCGCCGGTGGTGTTCAGATCGAATCGAAAGGACACTCGGAAATCTCCGCCCTGGTGGCGTCCGTCTCCGTCTCCGTTGGCGTTGGAGGAACGGCGGGCGTTGGTGCCGCGATCGGTGTTTCGGTTGCACGCAACTTCGTCGGTTGGCATCCCGACAAGAACGAACAGCCCGCCAAAATTCATAGCCGGATCAACAACTCCAGCATTGATGCTGCCGGCGACCTGACGCTGACCGCCGATGCCAGTCAAGCGATCAACGCTCTGGTGATAGCGGGATCGGCCGCTGTCGGGGCCGGAGGCGTGGCTGGTGTGGCGGTTGCCGGTTCGGGCGTGTATGCCGAGAACCGAATCGGAGTCGACGTGGATGCGGCGATCTCCGGTGATGGTGACTCGGGTATTCAAGCCCGTCAGGTCACACTATCTGCCCAAGACGACTCGACGATCAACTCGATGGCCGGTGCGGTTGCGATCGCTGCTTCATTCGGCGTCGCGGCCGGCGTGTCTGTATCGCTTGCTGGGTCGCTGGCAACGAACTACATCACCAGTTCCATCGAATCCTATATCGAGGATGCGGACTCGATCAGCCAAACGGTGTCGGGCGAAACGATGCAGGGCATCACCACGACAGGCCCAGTCATCATTACCGCGACCGAGACATCATCGATCAATGCTGGCTCCGCCGCTGCGTCGATCGCCGCCGGTTTTGGTACCGCGGGCGTTGGGGTCAGCGGTGCTGGTGCCGAGGCGACAAACACGATCCTGACTCATACGAACTCCTACGTGGATGGCAGTCACATAAACAGCGGTGGCATCGTGGATCTGGACGCCAAAAACAAGTCCAAAATCGACGCGGTGATTCTCAGTGCCTCGCTTGCCGCCGCGGGTGGCGCGGTCGGTGTTGGTGCGGCGTTGGGGGCCTCATTGGCTCAAAACCTGATCGGCTATGAAAGCAACGGCTACCTATCAGATCCGACCGAAAAACCGGCGCTCGTTCAAGCGTATATCAGCGACTCGACGGTCAAGGTCGGCGGTGACCTGACAATCGATGCTCGCGCCGAACAAGAAATCGACGCGGTAGTGATCGCCGGGGCGGTAGCGATCTCTGGCGGCGCCGTTGGCGTCGCGTTGAGCGGTTCGGGAGTGACCACTCAGAACTGGATCTCCGCCGACGTCAAAGCCTTCATTGACGGTGACGGATCGACCAGCGAAATATCCGCCAAACAGGTGCTTCTGAACGCCCACGATGTGTCCACCATTGATGCTATTTCCGGAGCGGCTGCGGTGTCGGCGTCGTTCGGAGCGTCCGCAGACGCCAATGCGGCGGGCGTGGCGATCGCGAAGAATGAAATCACCAACAATATCGAAGCGTACATCCAAGACGCGCACAAGGTAACTTCCATCTCGGGCGAGATCTCGGTGATTGCCCAGGAGCAGGCCGGCGTCAACGCGACGACCTTTGCAGCGGCGGCAGCCGCCGCGATTTCGCCCGCGGGACTGGCGACCAGTGGCGGCATCACGAGCGCCACGAACGTGATTGCCAGTGTTGTGAAGGCGTTCGTGCAGGATTCCGGGGAAGTCCGGTCGAAAAAATCGGTTGAGATCCTAGCGAATGATACGTCGAAGATCAGCTCAGACATTGTCTCGCTCTCGTTGGCAATCGCGCCAGTTGGCTTGGCCGTGGGGCTGACCACCGCAGATGACACGAACCGAAGCAACGTTTCCGCATTCATTGAGAGCGCGAGTGTGACCGCTGCTGGCGGAAATATCTCCACCACCGCCACGTCACATCCGACGATCGAAACCCACTCGCGGGTCGCCGCCGTTTCCATCAGCATCGGCGCGTCCGCTGCCGGTGCCATCTCGAATACCACGATCGAAGGCACGACCGAAGCTTACAACGAAGACGCCACGTTAACGGCAAGCAACGGCGATGTGATGATCAACGCGACGTCAACTTCACTGGCGAAGCCGGTGAACGCCGGTGGTGCGGCGGGCTTTGCGGCGGTCGCAGCCGTTCAGTCCGAAGCTAACATCGGCGGCGAAACGAAGGCCTATGTCGGTGGCAATACCAAGATCGACGCCAAACAATTCAAGGTGAAGGCGGAAGATAAGAGCACGGTGACGCCTACGACCAACGTTGCGAGTGCCGGCCTCGCTGCCGGCGCCATCGCCGATGCGGTTGGCGAAATCAGCCGACATACGGCAGCGTTCATTGCCGTCAATAGCACGATCGAAGCCGGCCAAACGGCTTTGACTTTCGATGCCAAATCAAACTCCGAAGCCCGGGAAGACACCAACGTATTATCCGCCGGCGCGATCGGCATCGCCGCAGCAAAGGTCGATTCCACCATCAATTCGACTACAAAGTCTTACGCCGGATTCAACGCCGTGGTCAACGCGGGGGCCATTTCCTTGAATGCGGATGCCACCAATCTGGTCGAAGCACCAGCGGACATGAAGAGCTTTGGGCTTTTAGCTGGAACCATCATCAGCATGACGACGGAGGACATGAGCACCGTGGAAGCCTACGCCGGGCCGTCGACGAAGCTGAATGCTTCAACCGACGGTGTCACGATCCATGCCACCACACATTCGACATCCACGTCCGATACGAGAATGAAGGCGGAAGGACTTGTTGGCGCCGGTGGGGCACGCTCGCACAGCACCTCTGACACCAAAACGCATGCGTACGTGGGCGAGGACGCTCATATTTCCGCACCGAACGGCACGATTTTGTTGAATGCGGACAGCACGGCCGACGCCCGAGCTACAGGCCATGGCTTCGCCGCCGGTGCCGTGTCGGTGACCGTCATCAATCCCAAGGCAACGGTCAATCCGGAAGTCAGCGCCTACACGAGTAGCGGTGGCAGTCTGGTTGGGAAGAATGTCACCGTGCATGCCCATTCGAGGGCCACGGGGAACGCGATCGCGGATGGAGACACGGTCGGGGGCCTCGCCTTCGGCGCACTTTCGCCCGAAGTGGACATTACCAATTCCAACAAAGCGTCCGTCGGGGACAGCACGACGATCACCGCGACGGAGACAGTCATCGTCTCGGCAACGTCAAATAACTCCGGAGAACCATCTGCGGAAAGTCGTGCCGGCGGTGCCCTCGCTTTATCCAGTGCAGGTGTGACCTTCGACGTCGTCGACAGAACGACGGCTGAAGTAGGCAGCGGAGCAATCATCAACGCTGACAACAGCGTGTCCGTCGAATCGTCAACAAAAACGACGGTCACCCCGAAAGCGATCGTTCACAGCGTTGGAGCAGGCGTTCTGCCTTCGACAACCGTGACAATGACTGTCGTGAACGCGACACGCACAGACGTTGCCGGGAAATTGACAAGCCCTCAAATCTCCATCAACGCCTTGGCTACCGAGCTTACCGTGATGGCAGAGACGGAATCGGATGCGATAGCGGTGGTGGATAGTGCCCACGCGACAACAAGGGTGACGACGAGCTCGAACGCCGAAATCAATATCGGGCAGAGCGCCGTTCTAGATGGTCATGATCGCGTTACCCTGAAGGCATCCCACGGCTCTGTGAAATCCGAAGCAAATGCCAAGGCCGTCTCGCATGCCCTCTTAGGCGCGACCTCGGCCACGGCCTCTAACAACTTTACCGCAACAACGACGGTAAACACGATGCAGGGATCCAAAATCTCCTCGAGAGCTCTGACGGTCGAGGCACTGTCACCATCGGATCCAACGTTTACCGCCAATCCGGTTGCGAAGCGTGCCTTGGTTGAGTTCAGTGACGGACAGACAAAAACAGAACTGCTTACGGCGAATCGAACGATCGACTTCAATAGCCATGTCGTGATTCCTGGGCCAACCAGCCCGTTGCTTGTCATCGGGGAAAACGGCGAAGTGGTCAAGCAAGTCAACGTCGAGTTTGAGCAAAACGATTCTGAAATCGTGGTTCAAGATATCGTCAATGGTGGACCGCTTTCAGGCGCGATCACGTTCCGCATCCCCACATCCGTCCACGACGACTCAACCGATGACGACATTTCCGCCTCGGCGACCTTGACAGGTGACCACGCGGCATTCGAATTCGATCGAGGCTTTGAAGCGGTCACGTTGACTAACCACTCACGCAAGGACTTGCGCGTCAACCAGATCAACGTTCTCAATCCATCGACGCGAATCGTCTCACCGGTCACGTACGTTCCAGAAACACTGCAGCAGAAGTTCTCGAGTGATCGGTTCACGACAACGGCGAATGGCACCCACCTCGAAATCTCGAGTACTCACACCGACGGCGGGAATGTGATTTTAGCGGGCAACATCAACAACCCTGTTAGCACGTCTACCTCAAACATCACCAGTACCGGAGACTCCATCTCGGCGACCGAAGGCAAAGACTCCCACGGTCGTCCCTCGATCCTGATCACGACTCCTACTCTGACGCTCCATGCAGGCGGAGCAATCGGCACGGGCGACATTCCTATTCACGTCGGCGGAGACAGCACGACTTTGACCTCCGTTGCCACGGAGGGGATCTGGATTGATCAGAATAGCGGTGACCTTGTCATCGCCCAGGTTTCCAATGAGAACAACGTGGTGGATCTTCACGCCCTCGGCTCGATCCTGAAAACGGACGCGACGGTAACCCAAGGTGCGACACAGACGGCTGACATCGCCGGTAAGGATCTATCCCTCCACGCGGTCAAAGGTAGTGTCGGTGCGAAAGACGATCCGCTCACCGTCTCACTCTCGGGTAACCTCGTCAACGTACGGGCCACCGACGGCGTCACGATTACCTCTGTTCAAGGCGCACTGAATATCACGGATCGAGTGTCCTCCCTACACCAAGACGTCACGCTTGCGGTAGCCGACACGAACGTCGGTCCCGTCGGACAGGACTTTTCGCTGGCCGAGAATGCCTTTGTCAGGGCCGCCGGTGGCGCCGTGACGCTGTCGGTCGCGAACAATGTCCTCCTGCCAAAGGGCAGCCTGCTTCATGCGTTCGGTGCCCTCACGATCAAAACCGAAGAACAGCGTACCGGTCAGACCGACGGCGTGATCATCGACCTGCAGGGCAAAATCAAAGCACAGTCCATTGACATCACCACCAGCCATCTGCCCGACACGGTGGTGATGACTTCGATTCCAGCCAATACACCGACGGTCGTCAGGACCAGAGAAGGCGACGACGCGATCTTGATCGGCAGTTCCGCGACGGTTCCAACAAGATTCGACTCCTTATCAGGCGAGAATCGATCTGTTGTCGGTAGCGAAGCTGCGGGCGCAGCGATTCCCTCCGGTGCGCTCAACACGATTCGCTCGACCATTACCGTGGATATGGGCGGTGGCGGTGAAGACACTCTCTGGCTCGACGACTCAGGTGACCTGCAGCCCAACCTCGCGACGCTGACCAGCGGCCAAATCGAGGGCCTGGGAATGGGGGCTGCGATTAAGTTCACCAATGCGAACGAAGTCGATCTTTACGTTGCCGGTGGAACCACGGTCGATGTCAAGGCGACGTCTCCCTTCGGTACCGCAACAAATCTCTACATGCCGTCCACAGGCACCACCACGGTCAACATCCACAACGACCAGCGGCAACTCAGCGGCATCGCGGGGCCGATCAAGGTGTTCGGAAATAAAGCCAGCACCGGTCGTAGCATCGTGAACGTGGATGACAGCGGAAACGCCGTCAATCAAGATGGGAAACTCGAACGGGGCGAAATTTCTGGCTTGGGGATGGAAACAGCAATCTTCTATCAAGACACCAGCGAACTGAATCTTTCGTTGGGTGCTGGAGATGATGGGTTTGAGGTCACCGGCGTTGATTCCAAGACGACCATCGACCTGGGGGACAGCAACGACATCGTGTTGGTTAGCAATCTGACCAATATCCGAGACACACTCCTGATCTTGGGTGGCGAAGGCGCCACGGACAATCTGCGTATCGACGCGGGAGATGCGAAAAGCAAGCTGACGATCGATCGCCGCACCGACACTCGCGGCGTGATCCGGGTATTCGACGAGACCACCAATGCGGTTGAACACGTCGGTGAAATCGCCTTTGAAGGGATCGCCGATTTGAGCCTCACGCTGGGCAATGGCGCTGACGAAATCGAGATCATTGATACCGTCGTCCCAATGACCGTTCTTGCCCAAGGTGGCAACGACACGATCACGGTGCATAACATCTCGCATCCCACAGGGATTGGGTTGGGCCCCGGAACGGCATCGGATGAAGGGACGGATCAGATCACCGTGCTAGACAGCCATTCAAGGTTGACGATCGTTGGCGATCCAGCCGCTGATGGGGGTTTCGACGAGTTGATCCTTGATCGCTCCGCGGCGTTGCAATCGGTGAATGCCGAAGTCAAAAGCGCTGCGGGGCTCGGCTCTGGCTTACTGACTGGATTCACCTCCGGTGAGATCAACTTCGTATTCCTTGATGATGTTCAGGTGCGTCTTGGTGCGGGCAATGACAGGATCACGGTGGATACTGATCCCGACGGAAACGACCGATTGGCCAATACCAAGCTCGAGATCCACGGCGAAGACGGAAACGAGCACGTGCGGATCCATAGCATCAGCAAAGCGGCGGAGACCGTCGTGTTTGGAAGTGGTCACCATGATGCGGTCGAAGTCGTGATCGCCAGTGCCCCCACGGAAGGCCAGTTCTCGAAGTTGCGTTTGGATTTCGAGGGACTGATCATCAATAACCAGACGAATGACCAGCCTGTCGACTGGAGCGTTGAACAGGACTTTGTCAAGGCGGTGAATCCGTCACAGGACCCCAATACCGAAGCGACTCCCTTCGAAGTGATCTCTTCGTTTGGCGCTGACTTTGTCGAGATTCTGGCTGGCGAGGGTCAACACAACACGCTCCATGTGCAGAGCGAGCTTGCCAGCGAGGGGACGATCAAGGGAAACAGCGTGGATCTGAGGGCCGGCATTGAGGTGTTGGATTCCGAAAACAGATTCAACACATTCAGCGCTTTGGAAGACGTCATTACGTTTGATGATTTGCTGGAATCAGGTTCCGAGACCTACTCGGAAGACGGGTTCAGCTTCAAAGGGTTCTTCACTGTCACCTCCTCATTGGGTGATTTAACGGGTTTTGTCGCCCCCGGTCTGCATGTCGAGGGTGGCGAGAAGCTATTGGGAAATGAAGGGTCCGCCACCACCATTTCAATGACCACCACCGGTGGCCCTTTCTTCACCGTCTACGCCATGGACGTCCTCGCATTGGGAACGAACAACACAATCACGTTCACCGGTACAACGATGAACAACACATCGTTCGAGCATCAGGAGACGATTTCCGGCGACGGAATTCAGCGCGTTGAATTTTTGGCATCGACTCCGGGATTCAAGGCATTGAAGGAGTTGCATTGGGACGCATCGCAATTTGCTGTCGACAACATCGTCGCCCGAGATCTCGAGATTTTAGTTGGACAGGAGGAAACGTTCTCGGAACTGAAAACAACAATCTATTCAGACTCGACCTTTGATCTTTTCGTTCAGACCGACACTGGCAAACTCTTCGTGGACAAGTCCCAGAACGGGCTCAATAATTTCGGCACTGGCGGAGATGATTTGGAGATCAGTAGTGGCGACGACTTCTTCGGCGTTTCGCTTCTGGTCACGATGCATGAAAACAACATCACGGAATTTCAATTCCAAGGAAATTTGGATATTCCAGCGAACACGACCATTCGTACCATCGGAACTTCCCACCGAGCCTTTTCCTTTACGGCTCTCGGCGATGTCAACATCGGTGCTGACGTCCAGTTTGTCATCCCGGCAGGAACCTCTGGCGGCGGCCAAGGAGGCTCAGGCGGCAATGCTGGCAATGGTGGATCCGCCGGCTATGGAGGAGCGGGAGGTTCTGGGGGTGCACGTGGTGTTTTCGTAGAAACTAGCGGACAAGATGGTGGCAAGAATGGGGCATCGGGTGGCAATGGGGGACAAGGCGGTAGCGGGAATCAGGGAGGTAGTGGAAGCACCGGCAGCGCTGGTACGCCAGGGATTAACAGCCAAACGAGCTCCGGCGGATCCGGGGGTGTCGGAGGCGCCGGAGGAAGTGGTGGTGCGGGTGGCAATCGAGGTACGGGGGCTGGCAGTGGCGGAAGTGGTGGAGACAGTCTCTTCACGATACTTGGCGATCGCCTCACGGACAGTAACGGCGACGACGGATCCCCAGGCCGGGATGGGCGCGATAATTCCAGTTCCGGCAAGAACGGCACAAGTGGCGGTTCCGGGAGTTCGGGGCTCTCTGGGCAGAATGACGGAATCTATGGCTCGATCAGCGGCGGCGCTGGCGGCGGCGGCGGCGGAGGAGGAGGAGGTGGAGGTGCTGGCGGTGGTGGCGGTGGCGGTGCCGGTGGCGGTGGCGGTGGATCAGGCAGCGAAGGATTCGACTCGGATTTGCAAGCCTGTGTACCCAACCCACTCGGTAGTTTTTTTGGTCCGAAATTTATTTGTACGCCAGCTCGTGCAACTGAATATCCGAATGGAGGGAACGGAGGCAGTGGCGGCAGTGGAGGTCGCGGCGGCGCCGGCGGCAGTGGCAGCTCCGGTGGATGGGGCGGGGCCGGTGGCGCCGGAGGCGGCGCGTTCGAGATTTTCGCTTATGGACAACTCACGATCGGAGCTCGTTCCTCGTTGGATGCCTCCGGGGGTGATGGGGATTCCGGTAGCGGTGCTGGAAACAGCGGTAACAGAAATGGCAGTGCAGGAACCGGAGGCTCGAACGGCGGGAACGGTTCTTCGAGCCCAGAGAAATCGAAAGATGACGGAAAGGTTGGTGGCCACGGCGGCGACGGTGGCGATGGCGGTAAGGGTGCCGCCGGCGGCAACGGTGCCGTCGGTAAGCCAGGGGGCGACGGAGCGGGTGGCGCGGGTGGATCGATTCGCCTAGTCGGGACCTACTTAAACACATCGAACGCAGCCATTGACGTTTCGGGAGGCAGCGGCGCAGGTTCTGCAGCCGGTGGTGGCCACGGACGACTGATCCTTGGAAGCAATCAGGGTCTTTCGTTCCGCGATGGATCCCTGATCGGTGTCGGAAACGCCCCCTCCAATCACGGCGACGCAAGCCTGGAGTACCTGACGGGGCCGCGGCGAGCAAACGCTCATACCAACGACGCGTCGACCACGGAGGCTGGTACATCCACCCCGCGGATCGCAGGGCTGCGTGGTGGAGCCGATATCTACGGTTTGCTGACCGAGATAGACAGTTCGGACTTTTACAACAGCTCCGAGTTGTTCAAGGATGCCGATAGCGATGCCGTCGCAGCGGTCGCTCGCTTCGATAAAAATCCGCTCACAAATGTGAAATACACCGGGTACGACTTCATCGTCATCGCGAATCTCACGAACATTTCCCTTGCCAATCCGCAAATGGGCATCGTGGGACAAGATTTTGCTCAACCCTTGCGAGCGGGCGGAATCGACGGTGACCGCGAACTGAAATCGCTGCCACCACACTCGGTCTGGGTCACCTTGGTGCCGGAGGACCGGACGAATCAGGACGCGGAAGGGCTAACGGTCAACGCTAAATTGTCCGGTTTTGATTCGTTTTCACACGTCTTCTTCGACGGGGAAGACCAAACTCAATTCATCAAAGTCGCGCGCCCCAATCTGGACCTCAACACAAAGTTGGATGGGCTGAATGAAATTGCCTCTAGTGCCGACGGCAAACATCTCTATGGGATATCCCACAGCAACCAAGCACTCGTGGTGATCGATGCTGCGACGGGCGAGGAAATCCAATTGAACCCCGCCGGCTTCGAGATCACCAAGCCCACGTCTGTGGCGGTTTCCCCGGACGGTAGCAAGGTCTACGTGGGCCAAGAAAATAGTCAGGTCGTCACGTATCAACGCGACGCCGACAGCGGACGGTTAGCGTTCAGTGAAAGCACCCTGGCGACGCCATCCCGCAGCCTCACCGGCACGATCAAGGTCCGGGTCGAGGATCAGGTTAGCGACGAGGCGTTCATCGTCACGGTCAAGGGCACCTCGCAAACGGTAAACGGCGATTCCGATGGCGCGTTCCGGTTCGATGCGATCGAAGGCGACACGCTGGTCATTACTTTCCCAAGCTTGGAAGCGTCGGTCGATAACATTGGTGACGCAGTCAAGATCGAAGTCGATATCTCAGGGGTATCCGAGATATCGATCGGGGCGAATGTTCTGCAAATTCCCACGCTGACCGAGGATGTCTACAGATACGAATTCGATGATTCACCGACCATCGAAAAAACTTCCCAGCCTACGATTCCTATCCAATCGCTTGTTGCGACGGACTCGGGTTTCTTCGCAGGTGGCGGTGACTGGTTGGTGACAGCGGATCGTGTGGTGGATGGTTTCTCCAACGTGATCGACATCGAAGTTCGTTCCAGCGAAAACATTGCCTACGTGCTGTCGACGGACTCATTGCGAGTTGTTCAGCTCGATTCGCTGGCCATCTTGCAGACGTTGGATGGGAGTGAATTGGCGGGCGCCACTGCTGTCACGGTCAGCCCTGACAACCAACACGTCTTCGTTGCCAGTGCGGATAACGATCGCATCTTGGTGTACAGCGCCGCGAGTATCGCCGATGGAGGCGAGTTGACCGAGGCGAAGCTAGTCCAAACCATTCGCAACGGAAGCGAAGGTGTCCGGGGCATGGAAGGTCCCAACCACGTCGCAGTGACTCCCGACAATCGATTTGTCATTGTTTCGGGATCGGTGTCGAACTCGCTCGCCGTATTTGAACAAAAAGATGGCCAGTTGGAATTCCGGCAAGTTCTTCGCAATGACTCCGCCGGCACTAATAACGTCCTTTCGCCAACCTCGCTGGTCAACAGTCCTGATGGCAAACGCTTGTTCGTGTCGACGTTGGGCACGGACGATATTCCCGGCGGATTACTCACGTTCGATGATCTGGACGTGAAAGATCAGGTGTCATCGCAAATTGTTGCTCGATTCAGCAACATCTCGTCGCTCAGCGTTGATACCGGCGATGGAAACGACATTCTGTCAATCGTCAAGGCTCCCGGTCCTGAAGTCGCGACAACCCACATCAATACCGGCAGCGGAAACGATCTCGTTGTCATCCAGGATCTCAGCCATGGCAGTTTCACGGTGGACTTGGGCGAGGGCGACGACCAAGCACAGCTCCGCGTGGGAAGTGACCTCGACAGCAACGTTGTTGTTCCCCCGGTAAACAAGTTTGTCGTGGACTTCAGCTCGGACGAGTACACCGCGGGTCGACTCAACGGTCAGAATGGGTGGCGCAATGGGGTCGATCCAGGCCTGTTGGTCACGGCGGAGGGATCTGTGGTCCACTCTGAAAATTTCGGCAGTTTCGATTTCGCGTCGAACGTCAACGACGATCTATTCTCGCTTCCCGAAGACACAACAGAGGTGGCACTTGAAATCAATATGCGCCAGCGAAGGTCGTCGGAATGGGAAGGGGCCACAGCCGTGTTGGATCAGGACGCCAACCCTCTATTGACCTTCGGGCACGATGGCGTCGGCGGCTTTTTTCTGGCCGGCGCGGATGGTTCGATGCACTTCGTGGGGAACCTCGTGGGAGACGACGCGCTCGAATCGAACCACCATCGGTTCTTCGACCACCGTCTGACCTACAATTTCCAGACCGACACCGGCATTTGGGAAGTCAGCCGTGTTGATGGTGACGGTATCTACACCACGATCACAACTTTCACTGCAAACGACCTCGGTTTGGCCATTGACGACCCCGCTAACTGGAAGGGAATCAGCATCGGTGCCAAAGGTTCCTCGGATATGTTTGGCAACCTTATCGAACTCAAGTTTTCAAGGGATAGCGTTGATGACGATCCTGGATTCGATATCGGCGAAGGATTCGATTTGTGCGATGGATTCGTTAGCGATCCTGAGTCCGATTTCGGACATGGACTCGCGTGTCCAGGGGCTCTGGGTGAAGGCGAAATATTCCAACCGGCCATCTCGGTCACGCTTGATATCTTAGGCGGCAATGGCAACGACGAAATTGATGTTCAGTTGTTGGGTCCCAACGCGACCGCTAGGTTCAGCGGAGGTGAAGGCGACGATCACTTTAGGGTCCTCGGAAACAAGATCGATAGCTTGAGTAGCGTTCACGTCTTTGGCGACGGATTCGTAACAGACAACTCGGGATCGCCAAACAACAACACGCTTGATTTTGATGGTCAAGGTCAAACGATCGTGAAGAATCCGGGTTCATGGTTCGTCGAAGGTCGTGGCATGGTAAGCATGACGGACATCGCCGAACCAACAGAGATTTCTGCCCCCGTGATCAAGTTCACGCAGGAGACCTATGAAATCAACGAGGGAGATTCGCTGACGATTGCTGTCTCGGTAGAACCGAGCAACCTGGAAGTTCACTGGGACCATAATGGCGACGGCAAGTTCGGCGACTTGGTAGGAAATCCGCTGACGCTCGATTGGCGACAGCTCCGTGATTTTGGTCTTGGCGATGACGGGACTTTCCAAATCGGCGCTCGAGTGACCAACGCCGATGGTCTGTCGACATTCGTCTATGAAACACTCGTCATCAAAGACACGCCCACCGAGTTCCAGGTGCTCGCCCCCGAACAGGTCCGAGTCGGCGAGCGGTTCCAAGTTCCGATCTCATTCACGGATCCCGGTGGCGATTCCGTCACCTCCTGGCGCATTGATTGGGGTGACGGATCACCGGAGGAAGAATTTGGCCAGGGCGAAGACATCGCCGAACACCGCTTTCAAGTGGTCGGTGACGTCGACATCACCGTCATCGCCGTTCACGATCACGGATCCGACACGATCACCCATCGTGTCGAGGTGATTGCAGAGCCCAACCAGATTGATGCTCATGCTGAAAAATTGGCCGAGGGCCAGCCACTCACTCTGACTGCCAGCGGATCGGGGACGGTATTGTCATTTGGCTGGGATGTGAACCACGATGGAATCGTTGACGCGGTCAATGCAGCGCATGCCTGCGAAGAGGATTCCAACCGTTCTTGCGGTACGTTCACGTTATCTTGGAGCGAACTCCAAGACATGACGCGTGCGACCGAAAAGCCCATCATTGATAACGGCGAATATTCGGCGAGCGTGCATGCCAGTTATGCAACATCCAGTTTGGCAAGAGTCGAGGGCGGGGAAACTGCCACCGTGATCTCCGAACCACTCTCTGTTTTGGTGGAGAACGCTCCCCCGAGCGGCGAGCTTACCAATGCCGGCCCAGTCAAGCAGGGCGAGTCGGTTGAGATTTCATTCATCAACGTGGGGGATGCTGCCGAAGCAGACTCGGAAGGATTCCTGTACAGCTTTGATTTTAATAGCGATGGGCAGTTTGAAGTAACTGATAGCACTTCGCCCACTGCCATAGCGCCCGCGAATTTCCAACGGCTCGCCGGGTCTCATATCGTCTTCGGGCAAATCACCGACAAGGACGGCGGCAAAGTTCTGCTGAGTACCGAAGTTGAACTCACCGATGAGCAGCCAATCATCACGCTGGAAGGCGAAACGACCGTGAACCAGGGCGAGCCTTACCAGCTTCGTCTTTCCGCCAGCAACCCAGGTGATCACCCAATCATCGAATGGCTGGTGGATTGGGGGGACGGAAAGGCAACTCGATCGCACGAACCAACGCCAACCCTGAGCCACGTGTATGCCGAGGACCGCGAATTCAGCATTACTGTCATCGCGATGGATGCCGATGGCATTGCCGCGATCGAGAACCTTCAAGTGTTGTCAAAGAACATCGATCTCGCCATCACTTCCTTCCGGGTCGATCGAGTGAGTGTTCTCAGCATGACGCCACTTCCCAGTACCGCCAAGTTCAACGATCCTCGAATGGTTGATGGATTCAGCGCCGACCTGGATTGGGGCGACGGCCAAACGTCTTTGGGCACCACGACCTTCGATACAGTGACCGGGTTGGGAACGGTCACGGCCAGCCACGTCTATCAGAAAGGTGGCAAATATGTGGTCAACCTCACGATGACCGATGATGGCGGCGTCAAAGAAACGAAAGAAACCGTTGCCTACGTCGTCGACGTGCGCATCATCGACCGCGTGCTCAACATCAACGGCACGGAAATCACCGATTCTCTCACTATCTATCCCGATCCCAACGGCACCGATTTGATTGTGGAGTTGAAAGATCCGAAGTCTTCCACTTCAAGCCTCCGGAGATTCCCTCGGGCCGATGTCGATCGCATCAAAGCCACGCTGCACGCGGGTTTCAACACGCTCAAGGTGGACCCCACGCTGAACCTTTCAGCCGAAGTCCAAGGCTTGCAGAGTTTTGGTGCGACACTCGCTAATTCATCGGTCACGGAAAATGTCTTCGGCGCGGTCGTTGGCGACATCGCAGTGTTTGGTCCTGGTGCAGTGAATTCCTTCAGCTTTGAGGTCTCCAATCCAAAATTCGAAGTCATCGCTGGCAAATTAAAGCTGCGAGATGACGTGAGCTTCAATTTCGAGGAGCTTTCATCCTACGAAATGCAACTAACCGTTACCGATAGCGGCGGTCCGTCATTCGAGCAGTCCATCACAGTCTCGGTATTGGATGCCAATGACATGCCTTACAGAATCGACTTGCACGGAGTAAACATCAAAGAAAGGCTGACTGGCCTTGTGATTGGTCAACTCGTTGCAATCGACGAAGACACGCACGGTTCGTACGTTTACAGCGTCAATGATCCTCGTTTTGAAGTCAACGGCGATATTCTTGCCCTCAAGCACGACGTTTCACTGAATCGGAACGACACCACAGACGTCACTTTTGAAATCTTGGTGACGGACGGAGCGGATCCAACCAATGCGTTTACCCAATCGTTCAGTTTGCCAATCGATGCAAATCCATCCCCATGGCAAAACCCAGTCCTCGCATTCGACATCGACGGCAATGGATATGTTTCTTCGATCGATGTGCTCAAGATCATCAATTTATTGAATGGCCATCACTCAGAAGCCTTTCCGCTCGAATCGCAAAACAAGCTATCGGAATCTCGACCGTTTCAGTCCAATCTTCCATACTACGATACCAACGGGGATGGAAAACTGACGGGATTGGATGCACTTCTGGTGATCAACTATATGAATGCAAACGACCTGTCTCGTTTTTCTACTGTTTCACCGAGCCCGCTGCCTCTAGACGCGTCAAATGCACCTGAAGGCGAGCAGGTCACAGCGAAGAGTGAGCCAAGCGTCGTGGAAGATGAATTTCTTCCAACGATCGAGGTCCCTCAACGACCCCAATCGAACGATCAAGAGTTATGGCAAGATTCGACGCACGATTGGGTCGACTTGACGGTTCCAAACGAACAAGAAGCTGACGATGATGACCTCGACGACTACCTTGAGTTACTTGCACGGGACGGACGAGTGTGAATGAAGTTGCGCACAGGATCGTTATCGCTTCCTTTTCAGGCGTGGCATGATCTCCGACGATACCGAACACACCTGCATGGTGGCTCAATCGTTGATCGAAGCGAACGGCGATGTGGAACTTTTCGCACGACGTTTCGCGAGTCGGCTGCGATGGTGGATCCTGGCGTTGCCGGCCGGTGTTGGCAAAGCGACCGCTCGAGCAGGCATCAAACTCAGGTTGGGAGCCAAGCCCAACCACCCTGCGGTACAAAAACTATGCGACCTGTTTATCCGGCAATTGCTGAAGTGGAAACTGGTTTGGAAGTTGGCGACTTTGCCACTGCATTGGAAAACTTGAGATGATTCAAATCTCCCGCGTGTGCCAATCGGTTACAGCTGACAGATACGACGATCGTTAAGTGTAAGACGTCGGAGCAAGAGCACGCCGATATCGGAAAATAAGACCACAGCTTACGAGCGGTTGTTGAACCGTCTCAAATCCCTTCCTCTTCGTTCGTCTTCTTATTCGCCGCTTAGCAGCATCAACACGGACTCGATCAAGCAACGTGACGATACGACAGCAAGTGCCCACCAAGTTCCGAATCGCAGACGACGTTGTCTTTGCTGAACTTGATCGGCACCGTGACCGCCTCGTCGCGAATCGGCGGCAGGTGATCGCGGGATGAGTGGCCTCGACGCTGGTTGTACCAACTTTGCGTGGTGCGAAGAATTCCATCGAGGTGTTCGTTGGTCACGATGCAGAATGCGTTGAGCACTTCGTGTTTGATCGTTTGAATGACACGCTCGACGTGAGCCTGCAAGTTGGGCGAGCGGATTGGTGTGAGCTTGACTTTGCAATCCGAAGTCTTGAATACGTTATCGAACGAGTCGACGTACTTTCGATCGCGGTCCCGCATCAGGATCTCGCACTTTAGGTCATGGTCGTCGATGTGCATTTGAAAGTTGCGACCCTGCTGCGTCGTCCACTCGCCACTCGGGTTCTCGGTACACGGCGAGATCCAAATCTGCCGCGTGCCGAGATGAATGAAGACCATGAAGTAGACGTCGACCAATCCTTTGAGCGTCCACTTCTTCTTGCACGCGAAGTCGCACTGCCAAAGCGTGTCGGCGTGGCGTTTCAAGAACTTGTGCCAAGTGTCCGGGTGGTCACCGGGCGTCGGTGCAAAGCCCGCCGCGACGATCACGTTCTTCACCGTTTGCCGCGAGACGTGAACGCCCATCCGGCGCAGTTCCTGCAGGATCTTCGTGTAGCCGAACCCGGTCTCTTTGCGGATCCGAATGATCGTGTCGCGAATGTCCTCCTCCAGCTTCGGCCGGCCCGTTCCTCGCTTTACCGGGTCCTTCTTCGTCGCAGGCGAGTCGTCTTCCATCTTCCGGACCCACCGCCTGAACGTCGAATACGACACGATTGTCATCACATCCTTGATCTTGCCACCGAGTTTCTGGCCGTGTTGGACCAGCGTGTTCCTTTCACGATTGTCCAGCGTGACGCGACCAGGTAACTTGGACCGAAGGATCTCGTTCTCCGCCTTCAGGTAACGAATCTGCTGGGCAAGTTCCTGCCGCGTCAGCGACGCTAGCAGTGTCAAAAGTGGGTGGACAATGTTCGCCATTGTGCGACCAAAAGCCTTGCAAATCCGGTAACAATCGGAGTGGCAGAGTATTTGTACCCCGCCGAAGCGAGCAGCCTACGCACGGATCCGATTCCCGCAATCCAATCCAGCCTTCCGCCACGTAACTTCGCCGGCTTCGGCACCGCCAAGACCCGACAACCGTCACGTCTTTTCACGCAGCGGGTGTCGGCGATCCATGTCTCACTTTGTGTTAACCCATTAACGCCACGAAGAAACATGGGATCGGGTTAACACAAGCTGTTAACCGAGACAGCTTCTAAACGCCCAAGCGTTGGGACCGAATCGACCGACCGAAAAATCGGTTTCGCTCGTAAGTCATGTTCCGACAACGGCTTGCTCGATTCCACGAAACAGAGAACTGGCCGCAATTGAAGTGTGTAAAGGGAGCAGCGAAGCAATCCACCTGAGTTGCCATTTCCTGACAACCGTCAATCGATCGAACGGATAAACGAGTGGAAAGACGATCCGCCAACGAGCTACGACATTGGCTCAATCTTCCGACCAGATTTCGCAGCGAATCTTCTGGCTGTTTATCCGAAGGAGCGTGGCAAGTACCACTCACTTCAGAAACCGGTAAAATGTTCCGTCCGGCCAAAGAGGGAGTCATTGTGTCGACCACACCATCCGCATCGTCCTTGTTCGACGAAGTAGCAACTCTGTTTGCTTCTGCACCGTCGCAAAACAGGATCCTCGAATTTCGCCCATCACAGGCAACCATCGAGCGAGCCAACCAGTTGCTTGAGTTGAATCGTGCCAATGAGCTCGACGAGGCGTCGCGACGCGAACTGGATCAGTTCGAACAGGCAGAGCTGCTCATGAGATTGGTCAAGGCTCGCATTCGAGCCAGCCAGAACGAAGGCTTGCCCCTGCAATGAGCCAGGCGTCTGCAGCAAACTGTTTACTTCACGGTTTGCGCCCAAGCAGATGAAGAGCTTCGGTCCGCACAGCGAAAGAAATTCACTCAGCTCCAACAATGCCGATATCCGGGTGTTGCTGGAAACTGCGTCGTGCATATGCCGCTCCGTTGCCAAGCTAAGTGGCCGATGAAGCAGTGGGTATGTTGCTTTATAACGCTCCGGCTACAATCTGCCGGAACCGTCAATGAATAGTTCGCGACATCAATCATCTCTAACACCAAGCTAAGCCAAAATCGCTATGACCCTAAAAGACAAGATCATCATCGTTACCGGAGCCGCTTCTGGCATGGGACGCGCGGCGACTGAGATGTTGTGCAATGAAGGCGCGGTGGTGTACGCCGCTGACCGGCAACAAGAGGCTTTGGAACAGGGCTGCAAGACGACCGGCGCTTGTCCAAGTGTGATCGATATCAGTTGTTCGAGCGAGTGCGATGCGCTGGTCGCACGCGTTGTTCAGGAGCGGGGAAAACTTGACGGTATCGTCAACTTCGCTGGAGTCCTCAAACGCACCGGAATTCTTGACTGCACGGATGATGAGTTCGACTTCGTCATGAATGTCAACGTCAAGGGGTGCTTCTATCTTTGCCGCGCCGCCGCTCGTGTGATGAAGAAACAGGGTTTCGGCTCGATTGTGAACGTCAGCTCGATCTGGAGTGACGTTGGTGCAGGCGGCGTGTTGGCCTACTGTGCCTCGAAAGGGGCCGTCAGCCAAATTACACGCAGCGCAGCGCTCGACTTGGCTGGCAGTGGCGTTCGCGTGAATGAAATTCGTCCGGGCGAAACCAATACGCCCATGCTCGCCTCGGAGCGAGGTCGTTCGCTGACACAGCAGGAAATCGACGATAAGCTCAAGCAGATCGCTGCCACCATCCCGGAAAAACGTCTTGCCGATCCGCATGAGATCGCAGCGGCCGCACTCTTCCTTCTCTCCGATGCATCAAGCTACATGCAGGGAAGCGCTATCACCGTCGATGGAGGTTACACGGCATGCTAGACCATAGTTTTTACCGTCCCTTGGGACGCACGGGACTGTACGTTTCACCTATTTGTTTGGGATGCGATAATTTCGCGAATCCGACATCGGCTGAGGAGTCGTCCAGCATCATCAACTGTGCTATTGATAATGGCATCAATCTGATCGATACCGCCAATGGATACGCCAACGGCCAGAGCGAAGAAATCATCGGTCGTTGTTTGAAGGAAAACGGCCGCCGAGACGATGTGATTCTTGCGACCAAGGCTTACTACCCAGTCGGTAACAAAGGAATCAACGATCGAGGCAATTCCCGAAAGCACCTCATCAAGGCTTGCGAAGATTCACTACGTCGTCTGCAAACCGATTACATCGACCTTTATCAAACGCACCGCGTTTGTATGCAAACGCCCTTGGAAGAGACACTTGGCGCGCTGACGGATTTACAGCGCCAAGGCAAGATACGCTATGCCGGCTCCACAACGTCTCCGTCATGGAAGATCACTGAATCTTCGATGCTTGCCGATTACCGAGGCCTGATTCGCATGGTTTCTGAGCAGTTGCCTTACAATCTGCTGGACCGACGTGTTGAAAATGAAATCCTTCCGGCCGCGCAGGCCGCAGGACTGGCGGTATTCGTTTGGTCTCCGTTGGCGATGGGACTGCTAACAGGCCGCTACGACAGCAGCAAACCGGAGTCGTTTGACACGCCACGGTTCGGACGCGGCGGGATTTATGCTGAGCGGATCACTCATCGAGCGGCCGACGCCGGCCAGCAATTTGTGAGGGTGGCGCGCGACTTCGATATCAGTCCCGCCCATCTGGCATTGCTATGGGTCAAAGATCAGCCTGGCGTCACGGCTCCACTTTGCGGCCCCCGAACGTTAGCTCAGCTAGAGGACGCGTTACCCGTCATGAAGATGAGTTTGAGCGAGGCAATGCGCTGTGCGTGCGATCAAGTCGTCCCTCCCGGCAGCGCGATTGCCAACTTTCTGAATTCAGCACCTTGGATGAAAGGCCGACTCTTGTAGTCGTTCCCCGTCTCAGAGGCACACAGCGAGGCGAATCCTCACAGTGTTTTGGTCGCTGCGTTATTATAAGGAAGCAGATCGCCACAGATCGCCTCTTTGCTTTAACCTCAGGTTTCATCTTGAATTCATATCACCGCTGGATACTCGCCGTTCTCATATTTGTATCAGTAACGTCGTCGTCGATGCGATGCTGTGTTGCCGACGAGCGGACTGCGTCGCCCGCACCGATTGCCGGGTATACCACGCACGATGTGGAGGGCTGGGTCGTGCGGGTCAGCGATCGATTGTCCCAGGAGCAACCTGAGGAAACGCAGCGAGCGTTGGAGTTGCTCGCCGAGCAACTTCGCATCGTGATCCGCGTGTTGCCTGCGGAACCGTTAGCGTTCGTTCGCACGGTGCCGATTTGGTTCTCGCCACCTTACGCCGGCGTTCGTCCGAAGGCTGAATATCATTCCGACAAAGAGTGGCTCGAAAAAGAAGGCCGCTTGAAGGAACTTTATCAATGCGTCGAATTCACCACGACAGCGATTTTCGAGCGTGAGATTGAGCGGATGCCAGTTATCGTGCTGCATGAACTCGCCCACGCATACCACTACCAAGTGCTCGGGTTCGATAACGCCCTGATCAAAACCGCGTTCGAGCGGGCACGTAATAGCGGCAGTTACGAAGTGGTGCTGCGCAACGACGGAAACAAAGAAAAAGCCTACGCGCTCACCAACGCGCAAGAGTATTTTGCGGAATCCACGGAAGCCTACTTTGGCCGCAATGATTTCTTCCCCTTTGATCGCGAGGAGCTGCAACAACACGACCCGGCGATAGTCAAGGTTTTGCAGGAAGTTTGGCAGGTCGAGCCGGATGCGAGTAACGCCGTTAACGTCAAGTAAATGTGTCAGTCGCCTCTTTGATGAAACAATTCACCGGGCGTGCGTGTGTGGGGACATGCCAACCTTGGCTCACACGCATCCCAACTCTCTGAATCGAAGTTTCGGGATGTTGGATCGCCACAGAGCTCAGGATCACATGGTAGCCGGAGTTCGAGTCATCTTGGACAATTCAATTTGCAAGAAGTGACGGAATGCTTGAACCAAGAGAGCTTGTTCTTCAATCGCCGAGACCGAAAGCTCTCAATCCTTCGTCGGATGATCAGGCTGCTCGTCACGCGGAGTCATCAGAATCGTCTTTCTGGAATTTCGTGAGCCAAGGTGATCGCTGCAATGCTTCAGCAGTACGCAAGACATCGGCTGGGGTCATCGGGGAGATGTTGCCGCCTTCTAACAAGCCGACTTTAAGTTGCCGTCGAAACTCGTCACAGATTGCGTTCAACGTTTGCACAGCGCTAGCGGTTAAGGATGCTTCAGAACTGTTCATAACGTTTTACCCTCCCTGGATTGCGTAAATTCGATCGCTGGTCATTGTCCTAGAAATTACCAATTCAATTCAAGGTCGATCAAAGCGCCGAACACTATGTAGAGTGCTTTTTCCGCGACTTTCAACGGCAAGGGATCATCGAAATTTCCAGTTTCGACCGTCGTCTGACAGTTGGGTGCATTACTGTACAGACTGGTCTAGCTAGTTCGCTTGACGAGCCGTTTCCAAAGCATCCGTTGCTTCTCCCAGTTCGGGACGATCGCAATTGTGCGCACTTCGCGTTCGCGGAAGCGGGGGACGTGGTCGGTGGTGGGTTCGAGGTTGAGGATCGCTTCTTGGATGTCAGGGGCAAGCTGGGTGAGGTTGATGATCTGCGTCACGCGGGCGCGGGTGATGCCAGCGGTGCGGGCGATCTCGGCTTGGTCTTTGACTTGACCGGTGGCGAGGAGATGTTCGAGTCGAATGGCCAACGCAATCAGCTTGGTGATGTGAGGAAGCTTGGCTGGTGCGCTTGACTTCTTAGGCTTGGGTGCGCCAACGCGTTGTCGACCGTGGGATGATGAACTCGTTTCGAACTGGATCTTGAAGTGGCTCATAACTTCTCGCTTTCTTCTTTGTCGGGATTCTCGGTTGCGAATGACTTCAGCCCGAGCGGGCTTAGCGTGATCGACAAGGTGCTGTCGGCTGGATCGTGATCGATGCTTGCTACCAACTGAGACATCAGTCGGCTGCGCTCGCCCATTGTTAGATGCTCCCATAGGCCTTCAAGATTCTTGATTGCCTTTCGAATCGTCTTTCGATCGGGAGTGCTGGCTTGGATCTTCGCGAGCTGCTCTTGTAAGTCGTTGCGACGGCGCAGGTCGCGAGTTTGTTGCTCGGTGAGCGATGCAAGTGAGTCGAGACGTTTGACTTCGCGAGCATCCTCGCCTGTGGGTGTCGAAATGGCTTCAATCGCTCGCTCCAGGTTGACCAAGCTTTCGTTCAGTAGGGACAACTCTTTCCGGAGCGTATCCCCTTTGTCGTTAATCGTTCGGCTAACGCGAAGGCTGGTTTCGTTGAGTAGGTCTTCGTCGATTGTCAGCGTTTGGAGTTGTGCCACCACAAATCGTTCGACCTCCTCCGCCGGCAACGATGGCCTGGGGCAAGTCTTGTGGCCGCGTTTCTTCGCTTTGTTGCAAACGTAATAACGATATCGTTTGCTGCCACGCCCGCTGCCACCGCTGGTCGAATGCGTCATCATGGAATCGCAGGCTGAGCATCGCAGTAAACCGGCAAGCACGCCGGGTGACTTGCCGTGAATGCGGTCGCCAATGCTGACGCGGTTCGCATTGAGCTTCTTCTTCACCGCCGCAAACACCTCAGGATCAACGATGGCTCGGTGCTCGCCTTCGTACATCTCGTCGCGATAGGAGACTTTTCCGATGTAGATCGGATTGGTTAGTAATCGCCCCATGCTGGATGTAGTGTTGAACTGCTGCGTGACCGACACGAAGGAGACGTTGGTCTGCCAACCTGACGTCATCGGCGCATCGTAACGGAGGAAACGCCGAAAGCGGATTCATTGTTGATATCGATTTACCGCGTAAGCCGTCGTTCTGGTTAGAACCAGACAAAAAGCAGCCTACGGAGTTCAACAGTCGAAAGGAGGACGAAGCAGCTGCAGCCAGTGGTGGAACAAAGTTGAATCTGCGTTATCACTGGAACCGCAAGGCAGCTGAAGTTTTCTGGGACGCGCCAGATCATTCTCCCATCTTGAGAGTTGATGGGCCTGTGATTCGCGTGATCACGACGAGCTACATGCCCGATGCGATCAACCGTCGCTTACTTTGCCCTTTCCAGTACTTCGGGGTCGCCGATTCGGTAGACCTCGACGGTCTTGCTTGGCAGCGTGGAGGCTACCGAGTCGATGACCTAAATCGGCTTTATACTGGTAACGACATTCGAGCAAAGCTGATTCTTGAAAAACTCTGTGATACGGTTTTGAATCTTGCAGACGTTCGTGGATTAGCCTTTTGCGTCAGCGTTGCCCCGAGGAGTTTGCGATGTCCGACGATCACGCCCCCAGCTCGCTGCTCGAAGAACTCGCGATCCTCTTTGCCGATTCGCCGTCGCCGAAAGCGATCTTAGATTTCAGGCCATCGCAGCCACTGGTCGACCGTGCCAATGAGCTACTACAGCTCAGCCGAACGAACCATCTCGATGACGAAACAAAGGGCGAGCTTAATCAATTCGAGTTTGCCGAAATCTTGATGCGACTGGTGAAGGCCCGGATTCGCAAGAACCAAAACAAGGCTGGCGCACCGCAATGAATCAACCCCAGCCCAACAATCCGCTGCAAGGCGTCACTCTCAAGGCGATGCTCGAATACTTGGTCGCCGAGTACGGTTGGGAGCGGCTGGGCGAGCGGATCAACATCCACTGTTTCAACGACGAACCGACCATCAACAGCAGCCTGAGATTCCTTCGCCAAACCGACTGGGCACGGGCGAAGGTCGAGCGGTTGTATCTCGACTCCCTCAGCTTCGACGAACGGAAGGGCAAGAACGCCGCGACCGACGAAGTTCGCGACTTGGGCAGCGTTTGGGATCGAGCACGTCGCGACTAATAGAGCTTGGGAGATCTCGATCGCCCAAATGAAATCAGGTGTGGGCCGAGGGGCATGTTGCCGACTTGATGGCGTTCAGCTCGATGAACCCTTTCCACTGTTCAGGCACGTCGTCCTCGTAGAAAATCGCTTCAGTGGGGCATTCGGGAACGCAAGCTCCGCAGTCGATGCATTCATCAGGAGAGATATAAACCATCGTCTCATCTTCGTAGAAGCACTCGACCGGGCACACCGGCAAGCACGCTTTGTCTTTGCAACTAATGCAGGGCTGAGTCACGACCATTGCCATCTTTTAGTCCTTAGCTGTTAGTCTTTAGTCTGTAGGCGACGAGGTTACGAATCCCTCGTTCGTAGAATCTGGACTTGTTACCTCGTCCACTAAGGAAGTGAGAAGGCGAATTTGAAACCGGACAGCGGCTCAGAAGAAAAATCAAACAAATCGGAAGCGATCACCAATCGCCCCGATGATTGGCTGCTGCGCGAGTGGAAAGCGGGAAATGAGCAAGCCGCCGAAGTATTCGCGAATCGATATGCAATCCGATTGGTCGCTTTGGTCGCCAATCGACTGAATCACCGATACCGGTCCTCAGTTGATCCCGAAGAAGTGGTTCAGTCCGCGATGGGCAGTTTCTTCAACGCCGCGAGGCACAGCCGCATCGAAGTCAGCGGCAGCGTCTCGCTGTGGCGACTGTTGGCAACGTTTGTTCGTCGCAAAATGGCTCGCTCCATCGAACGGCAATCTGCCGCTAAACGAGGTGGAGAGCGCGAGAGACTTTCCCTTGATGATGTCGGACCGCTTGCCATCGTCCAGGATGCGAGAATGGCCGAAGATGAAGTTAGTGAGGTCGTCGGGTTGCTAAGAATCGAACTACCTGAGGAACTCTTTGTCATCGTCGAGGGACTGCTTGCAGGCCAGACACAGCGTGAGTTAGCCGATTCGCTGAGGATTGACGAGCGAACCGTCCGACGTCGCTTGTCGCGAGTTCGCGAGCACCTGGGTTCGAAGACGCTAGACGGCGAGATGATCGCACTCGCCGCAAGCAGTCCGCCGAAGTTGCCACGAGTGGATTACAACGACTTCGTGCTCGGCAAATTGATTGGCAGTGGTGGATTCGGAAAAGTTTATCGAGCCGGCATGCAAACTGGTGGCGAAACCGTCGCCGTCAAATTTCTTCGCAAAGCGTTCTGGCAAAACGAGGACGCGCGAGGATCGTTCTGGCGAGAGATCGACGTTGCCTCGCAAATCGATCATCCGGGTGTGATCCGGTACCTCGGTTACGGCGAATCACCACACGGCGGCCCCTACTTGTTGAGCGAGTGGATTGATGGTCAATCGCTCGATGCAATCTCAAGTCCAACTAGCGAGCAATTTAAAGGCTGGCTACTGCAAATCTGCCGAGCACTCGATGCAGTCCATCAAGCCGCGCTCGTTCACGGCGATCTGACTCCCACCAATATTCTCGTCGATCAAGATAATCGCATCACCATCACCGACTTCGGTTTCTCTCAAGCGACCGTCTCGGACGCGACTTCGATTCTCGGCGGTACGCTTGGTTTCGCCGCACCGGAACAGATCGATTCGTCGTTTGGCGCGGTCAGTCCTAAGACGGACATATATGCTGTCGGCGGATTGGTTCACTGGTTTTTCTATCGCACGCCTCCTAACGCCGGTCACCATCTCGGCGAGATTATTGAAAAGACGTTGGCCAACCATGAGGAGGAGACCTCGAGATACGCGGAGTGTCCCGAGCCTTTCCGAACCATCTTGACGGAGACACTAAACCCGTCGCCCGATGATCGAATCGAGAGCGCCAGCAAGCTGATCCGTCTGCTGAGCTAGACCGCTAGCTCATGAATCATCGGGCCAACAATACAATGGACGAAGTTTGCTGCGAACCTGTTTCGGTGGTTTTTAATCGATGTGATGAAGGCTCGCAAACCACGTTATGTCGGCAGGTACTGGAACACTGAAAATTTTAGGTTGGAACAATGGCACGCAAATTAGATGAAATCCTTGTAGTCGATGTGGAATCGACGTGTTGGGATGGGCCGCCGCCGGAGGGCGAGGAAAGCGAAATCATCGAGATTGGCTTGTGCGTCGTCGATGTCGGCTCGTTAACTCGAATGAGCAAACACAGCATTCTGATCAAGCCCGAGCGATCGACGATCAGCTCTTTCTGTACCGAACTGACAACGCTCACGCCTGAGATGTTTGCCGAGGCAGGCACGCTGGCTGACGCGTGCAAACGATTGAAGAAAGACTTTTCGTCGAAGGATCGGTTGTGGGCCAGTTGGGGTGACTACGACCGGCGCCAGTTTGAGCGAGTGTGTCAGTCGGCGGGCGTCGGCTATCCGTTCGGACTGACGCACCTCAACGTGAAAACGCTGTTCGCGGTTTCGCTCGGATTGAATTACGAGGTCGGTTTGGATGGAGCGTACGAGAAACTGGGGCTGGCGATGGAGGGAACACATCACCGGGGTGATGATGACGCTTGGAATATTGCGGACATTCTGTGTCGACTTCTTGGTGCATCTCGAAAGATCTCATTTTGAGCAAACTGAACGTACTGTTTGTGTGCAGCAAGAACCGATGGCGCAGTCCGACGGCCGAAGCGATTTACCGCAGCGACGATCGGATCTCTGTTCGATCTCGCGGCACGGTGCGGGCGGCTGTGCAAACGATTCGGGCGAGCGACGTCGCTTGGGCGGACGCGATTTTGGTGATGGAAGGCAAACACCGACAACGAATCTTCGCCGACTTTCCCGGCGAGTCGAAGTTCAAACTATTGCATGTGTTGGACATTCCCGACGACTACCAATTCATGGATGACGAGTTGGTGGAGTTGATCGAGTCGGCTGCCGAGCCGATCATCGCTGCGTTGGTTCGGAGCTAAATGCCGTGCCAGATCGAAATCAATTGCGAGTCGGCGACGCTAACCTCCGAGCGTCAAGTGGTTTCAGCCAGCCGATTGGCCAGCTGAGTCGCTGCGGTCGTTTTGGCTTGCCGATTTCGTTTTGATTATTGCGGGCTCGATCGTCGCGGCGATCGGAGTCTTGCGGCGATCGTGTTGGGCTGGCAACGTGGTGTGGGCTGTTGCTGTGGTGACTTGGTATCCGACGCTCGTTTGCCTCGCGACAAGCATGCAAACGGGCGAGGCTTGGATCGCGTCCGCGATGATGGTCAGCATGGCGGGGTTATCGCTGGCGATGGCGACGATTCATGGCAAGGCCGATCAATCGCCAGCAACGATTCGCATGACTGCAATGCAGCGCTGGCACGCGGTGCTGTGGACGCTGGGGCAAACCGTGATTTTCTGGAGCGTGTTTCTGTGGGTGCTTCCGATGGGGATTGTGGAACTGGAACGCTTCTGCGGCGTTAACGGATTCGAGCACGGGTTTCAATTACCAGCGTCGATCGGGCTGTTTGCCGCGGCGTCGTGCCTTGGCCTATGGAGCGGCGTCACGATGGCGACACACGGCAACGGAACGCCCCTGCCGACCGCCACGGCACCTCGGTTGGTGATCGCGGGACCGTACCGATTCGTGCGAAACCCGATGGCGGTGGCTGGCATCGTGCAAGGGCTCGCGGTGGGTTGGTATTTGGGCAGTTATGCGGTGCTTGTGTATTCGCTCGCTGGTGCTGTGCTGTGGCATATCGCGGTGCGTCCGGTCGAAGAGTCGGACCTGAATTCGCGATTCGGTGATGCTTACAACGAATACCAACGGCGAGTGAAACTCTGGATCCCCACTGTCGGTCAAAACGCGATTCAGATGATGAACCCCGTTGAACGTGAATGCAGATGATCAAAACATTTGAAGAAGCATTCCAGTTTGTCATCGAACATAAGGTTTGCACGGTCTTCGGCAGCAAAGGCTCGCCACACCCATCGCTGTGGGACAATACCGCACTTTCTGAGAAGAAACCGAAGGCGGGAGGTTGGAGTCCGAAAATCATGGCCGTATGGGACTGGAAAACCCGCATTCCACAGACCTATCCTGAAGCCGTCTTCTACGGAAAAATCAAAGGTGGCGATGCGGCGTTAATCGAAATGCAATTCTTCCGCGAAACGCACTACCCGGCGTCATATCAGCCGGTCACGGAATTGGATGAACTCGCGCAGCAAGTCTACGAGTTCATCCGCTTGGAGCCAAACTTTACTGGGCCACTGCGAAAGCGGTCTATCGAACGATTGACTTGTACGAAAAGCCAGTTCGATACGGCGCTGAAGAAACTTCAAATTAGTCTCAACATCGTTCGCTCCAATGATCCGTCACTGGAGAACGATTTTTGGCTGACCATGCGTGAGGTGCACTTGGATTTGGTCAACCAATACGAAATCAACTCATCGTACGAGCCAGACGAAGGCGAACGAGCAGATCGTTGAGTGCGGCCCGTGCCGATGGCATCTCCGGGAGGCTTGATTGTTCATGGGCCAACTCGAGTTCATTCGTGAGTCGTTCATACTCTCGGGTATAGAATTCGAGGTCACTGGTGGCCAGCGTTCCTTTCTCGGGGCCGGTTTGCTTTTGGGCGATGAGGTCGTCGAGATAACTGAGCTTGGCGGTTTCGTTCAGGGTGATGAGATTGGCTTCGACTTCGCCGGTTCGCATCAGGTGGATGCCGGTCAGCAGCACCCGATAGACGTACAGCAGTGGTTTGACCCGTGGCGGTGATTCTTTGCTGAACAACTTCCACTGCGTCGCCGCGAAGCCCAGGTAATGATGGGCGTGATGACGGGTGATGCACTCGGCAGCGATTGACTTTAGTTCGTCATACTCGGGCGTGGTGAACACGACGAGCGGTGAGAAGATCTGTTCAAGCACGTAACCGTTGCGACGAAGCATTAAGCTAAAGAACTTTGCCGCGTCGTGGGTGACGAGATCGATTTCCAGGCCATCATAGATGCCTTCTTTTTCAACGGTTTGCTTGCCTTCATCGAGACCGACGACGGTCTCAAGCGGCAGTAGGTGTGCGCCGCGCAGGTCGAAGTCGGAATCGGGCGATGGAAATCCGTAGAGATGGGCTCCACTGATGGTGGCGAACACGAGCGGAAACGGATGTGTCCGCACGTGCTGCATCATCTTGTCATAGTCAATCGAAGTGGTGCTGGTCATGGAAGTTCACTTTGGGTGGCCCGCTGCCGCGCGTCAATTAGGAAAGCGTTCGCTCGTTCATAGTCGGGACGCTCCGACAAAGTGGTTTCTTGGTAAGCCGCCTCGAATTCGCGTTGCAGTTTTGTCCGCCATTCATCGGCCTCAGCAAATGGCATCTCCCCACGTTTGATCGTCAGCAATCGATCGCGGTATGTGCCGACGTCAACAAGCATCGTGCGTTGTTGCAAGGCGTGCGTTCCCGACAGCAACAAGCGAATTAGGTGCATAACGTGTTTCCACTTCACGCGGCCTTGGTTGCGAATGTCGGCTTGCATTTTTTTGAACTGCGATGCGACATAACCCGAGAACGTCTGAAAGACGAGCTTTGACAGAAACGCTTCTCGCATCGAGAGTAACTCTTCGCCAAGTGGCGTTACGTCTTCAACAATAGGCGAATAGAGGCATTCGAGGACATTCGGGTTCGCTTTCAGAGCAAGCACGATGAATTTTTGAAGCTCCCAATAGACTTCCTGGGTTTCGTCATTTTCAAGTTGCTCGGGTACACCGTAAAGCGACCAATGCAATTCGGCCGGTGGTAGGTAGATGCCTCGACGGTCGGTATCGGACGCTTCGTCGTCAAGCCCGTAGGCACGCGAACCGATCACGCAGCGGTAGATCACTCTCTCGTACAGACCGGCGCTCATAAGTGGTGAATCCGACGCGCGAATTTGGTTCGTCTTGAATTCAGACAATCGAACAAGTTGATCATGATGAATCGGTGCTTCAAAACCGTCGCTGAACCGAACCCGGTAAGCGTGGGTTCGATCGACTGGCGAGCGTACGATCACACCGACAGCCCCGGACGGATGAGCAATCCGGCCGTTCGCCACCATCACATCTTTCTGGGCGACGACCTGGGTGCCGGAAGAGTAGATCAGTGTGGGACTGTCGCTTTGATTCATTTATTTGTAATTTCATTTGGGCATGAAAATCTCAAATTGTAAAGAATTGAGGCATTCTGTGCGTGGCGGGTTCGTGAGCTCTGGTGTTGCATCGGCTTGTCATTGACCGTTGATTGGGGATGAAACGTCGCAGCGGATTCCGGCTACGCGAAGGTCCTGCGGGAGCTCACGGATCGCATGATGAATGAGTTGCGATTCACCGGCGATCCACGCATAATGGGAGACGGCAGCGCGTTCGATCAAAAGCCGTTCGTCGAACCCGGCTTCGTTCCTCCCTCAAGAATCAAGATAATTCTCACGTTCTGATTCCACTCGATAAAGCCTGCCATGAAACCATTCTCAACAACCTTGCTCGCGCTGTTTTGCTTGTTCACCATCGCTCCCATGATCGTGCAAGGCGGGGAGGAGGAACCAAAGCTCAACGTCATCGTGATCCTTTGCGACGATCTCGGCTACGGCGAACTGCCGGTGTATCGCAAGCTCTACCAAGAGGGCGAGGAGTTCAAAACTGCCATCGGTTCCTTCACTCCAAATCTGGACCGACTGGCGAAGGAAGGAGTCGTCTGCACCAGAGCCTATGGCAACAACCACTGCGTCCCGTCCCGGATGTCCTTGCTGAGCGGGAAGTGGCAGACTCGCAAAGTTGTTCTGGGTGGCCAACCCATGATCGGGCGAGCCATGCGCGAGGCCGGTCTGAAAACGGCCCATTTCGGGAAGTATCACCATGAGGTGGAGAAGACCATCACTCTTCCCTATCATTCCGAGTTCCTCGAATTCGACGAGTTCTTCGGGTTTGAGGCGATGAGCGAATATTTTCGCAAGGCCGGAGAGTTCGTGGCCGAGACGAAGAATTCTCCCATCACCTATCGGGTGGGGGAAAAAATGATCGATTACCAATTCCCGATGGATGGAGCCTACCTCACGGACACACTTACCGAACTTGGCATCGATTACATCAACCGCTGCGCCGGGGAAAAACAGCCATTTTTCCTCTACCTGCCTTACAACGCCCCCCATACTCCGATTCAGGCCAAGGACGAGGACCTCCGCACCCTGTTTCCCAAGCAGGCCGAGCACGCCAGCACGCGCCAGAAGATCATGGCCATGGTCTATGCCGTGGATCGAGGCATTGGCCGACTCGTCGAGACCCTGGAAAAGAACAGGCAACTGGAGCGCACCTTGATTATCTTCACCGGCGACAATGGTGGAGAGGGGACTCTTTCGCTGAATAATCCCATGCATGGATTCAAACATGAACCCTTCGATGGCGGAATCCGGGTGCCTTATATCGTTTGGTCTGCGTCTCTCAAGGCTTCCGCAGACAAACCGGCCCGTTACGACGGTCTGGTGTCGGTCTGCGACATCCTCCCAACGGCCTTAAAGTATGTGGCCCCGTCGACCGACCTGACGTCCCTCAAGATCGATGGCACCGACCTCATGCCTTATCTCACGGGGCAAGAGCAACCTTTGCAAGGACGTCAATATCTGAACGTCCGCACCCTCAATCATCTATCCAATACTTGGGATGGAGGCAGGGACACCAAGGGTACAACGATCGGCTCCAGCATCACCCTGCTCGTCGACGACTTTAAACTCATGAAGATATGGCAGGATAGAACAAAGAAGGACAAGTATTCCTATCAGCTCCAGCACCTGCCCGACATGGTCGGTAAGCCGAAGCCCCGGTCCTCGCTGATGGAAGACTATTACGAAGACAATGTCAACGATCCCGAAAAGAAAGAGGCGATGATCAAACAGTTGGAAAGCCTGCTGCAGGGCGACAAGTTACAGTGAAGCAGCATCCTACTCGGCATCTAACTAACTACGATACTAATGAAAACGCATCGATTCAAAACGGCTCCCTCGACCGTTCTCGCCATTCTGTTTGTTTCCCTTCCGACCTTTGCAGCGGAAAAGCCTGCCAATGAAGTGGCCGGCGAAGCCCGTTTGTTCAAGAGCGCCGATGGCACCACCATGCCCTATCGGATCTTCACCCCGGAAAAGGTGGAGAATGGGAAGACCTATCCTCTCATGCTGTGTTTTCATGGCGCGAAAGGTCGGGGCACCGACAACCAGGCCCGAGGTTCCCTCGCTTATCCCGTCCTGAGTTCGGCGGAAATGCAGCGTAAACATCCCGCCTTCATCGTCGCTCCGCAATGCCCGCTGGGAGGAAAGCGGTGGGTCAACCATAACTGGTCGGATGGCGCTTACGATTCGAAAACAGTGGCCGTCAGCGACGAAATGACCCTGGCGCTTTCCATCGTGGATAAACTGGTCGCCGAGTTGCCTGTCGACAAGACCCGCATCTACGTCACCGGCCGTTCAATGGGAGGCTTCGCAACTTGGGACGCGATCGCGCGACGCCCAGACTTCTTCGCTGCGGCGGTGCCGATTGCCGGAGGGGGCGATCCACAGATGGCGGCACAATGGAAGGAGCTTCCCATCTGGGCCTTCGCCAGTGCGGGAGACCAGACCTGCCCCGTGGCCGGAACCAGAGCAGTCGTCGAGGCGCTCGAGAAGGTGGGTGGCATGATCAAATACACCGAGGACCCTAAAAAGAGCCATGGCCAGATTTGCGAGGCTTGGAAGGAGCAGGAGGGTCTCGCCGAGTGGCTGTTCGCCCAACACAAGGACAAGCCTTAGGCTAATCGGAAGCCATGCCTGCATTCGTTAAGAGCAGTGGCAATGGCGTTACCCTGGCCGTGTCTTTGCTCCGGAACGGTGGGCAAAGAGGAAGCTGAACTTTTGAAACGAATCCAATGAAACGAATCCAATGAAACCTCCCCAATTCCTTGTTCTCTTGCTCGCCTGTGCGCTCTGCGCCTCACTCCAGCCCGTTTTCGGCGGGGATCTTAAACTGACGGAAACAGCCGACACCATTCGCATCAGCCAGCGCGACCAAACGGTGCTGGAATACGTCAAGACCGCGAGGCCGGTGCCCGAAGGCATTGAGAAGCACTTCAGCCGCAGCGGCTACATTCATCCGATTTACACCCCGACCGGGCAGGAACTCACGGGTGACTATCCCGAGGATCATGCCCATCAACATGCTCTCTATTTTGCCTGGGTGAAGAGCAAGTTTGACGGAAAGAATGTCGACTTCTGGAATCAGGCAAAGGATCTTGGAAAAATCGAATTTCGCGAAGTGCAGAAACTGAACCGAGAAAAGCAAAACGTTTCCTTTAGTGTCAAACACGCGTTTATGGTGAAGCAGGGTGACAAGTGGATTGATGCGATCCACGAGGTCTGGACCGTCACAGTTCATCAAACCCCCGAGGACCATTTTCTTTTCGACATTGTCAGCGTTCAAAACTGCGTTTCCGAAAAGCCGCTGGGCTTGTCCGAGTACCATTACGGTGGCATGGCGATTCGCGGCAACTACCAGTGGCTGAAGGAAAAGGAAGATCACAGCATCAAGCCTGGCGACCTGCAATTCCTGACCAGCGATGGCCATGACCGCTGGAAAGGGAATCATACTCGTCCCAACTGGGTTGCCCTTTCTGGCAAAATCGATGGTCAGGACATATCGGCAACCGTCTTCTGCAGTCCTAAGAACTTTCGTGCGCCTCAACCTGTGCGGCTTCATCCCAACAAGCCGTATTTCTGCTTCTCGCCCATGGTCGAAGGCCCGTTCGAGATCTCGCCTGGCAACGAATACGTTTCACGTTACCGCTACTTGGTGACTTCCAAAGCAATCGACGTGAACGTGATCGAGAAGTACTGGGACGAATACGCGAAGACTGAGAAATAGTCCGCCGTTCATTCGCGGTCTGTTGGGAGTCAATGTCCAACCAAGAAACATTGAGTTCCAACGCAGAAATATGTTGGGCAGAAAAATGCTTCCATCTTTTTGCCCATCCGAATTTTGCCCATCCACTAAAAGCAGCACTTGGGAATTCGAAAGCCGCCAAATGGGTCAGGTCTCTTTGTTGAGACAACCTCCCTCTGCACCAGAGCGAAACGGTGCTTTAACAGGCTACCGTAAGGTGGTCTTTCTTATCGGCGGACAGGAAGTCTGCCGTCTCTTGCGGCACGAAGCCGCCCAGGCGTTGGATCCAAGGGAAGCCGCAAGCGACGCGGCGACGCACACGAAGTGCGTGGCGGCTGTTACCCGCGCGGTCACAGTCCCGCGAGTTGCTGGTTGTAATCGAACTGCAAATCGGGATGCACCTTTTCGATCGCCGCGTCGATTTTCTTAAACTGCGTCGCGACCATGTTTTCGCTGACGCGACAGCCGCCGAAAGTGATTCGCTGGTCCTTGATCCGCCGGCAAAAGTGAATCCGCACTCGCAGTTCGGTTTCTCTGTCGCCTGAGAACCGCAGCGACTTGTCCATCCAGCGGACTACCTTGCGAAGCGTCTTTTTGTGGATTTTGCCTGGAGTGCTCAGTTGCTCGTCGATCTCATCGCACAGTTCCTCGGCATAACTGATCTCGTCATCGGCTTTCATTAGCAAGTACGTCAGCAGTTCCTTGCTCTCGACCTTGAACTTGGCCAAGCGAACGCAAACGTCCAACAAGTCCTCGTGTTCAAGCTTCGCAAGCTGCTTCTTCAACTGGCTGATCGTGGCGGCTTTCATGGCATCTCAAAATACGTGTGCTTCCGGTGGTGCTAAACTCTATTGAACCAACCACCTTCATGTCACCCATCAATCCCCCAAGAAACGTGATCGACCGCATTGCCATCTCAGGATATCCTAGCACTTCCTTCCCGAGACCTCGCTTGCCCATTCCAACAAAATTTCTGCATCCAGAAAGACCAACGCCATGCCATCGAACCTATTGGGTCATCGATGATTGGCTGCTCGCTGGGGCGTACCCAGGCCGACCAGAACCAGCAGATCATCGCCAGCGGATTCAGTCGCTGTTCGACGCCGGCATGCGGACGTTCATCAACTTGCAAGAAGAGAACGAGAAAAACAATTTCGGTGTGGCCTTCGTCCGGTACGACGACGAATTGCGAAGGCTTGCCAGTGATCGCGGCGAGCATATCGCTCACTTGCGTTTTCCAGTTCCCGACGGCGGAAAGACTTCTGTCGATCGCATGCGATGCATCCTGGACGCCATCGATCTATCTCTGGTCGTCAATCGGCCCGTTTATGTTCGCTGCTTCGGCGGCATGGGACGAACAGGTTCGACGATTTGTTGTTGGCTCCGGCGGCATGGTTTTGCATCACCGGACAACGTGCTTAGTTTGCTGACGCAACTGCGGCAAGCGGACGTTGAGCGAGCGACCTGGAAAGCGCCAGAAAATGAATCGCAAGAAGGTTTTGTTTTGTCGTGGACAGAGAAGCAAAACAGCTAGTCATGATTCGGTGATACTTACAACGAATACCAACGGCGAGTGAAACTCTGGATCCCCACTTTCGGTCAAAATGCGATTCAGATGATAACCCCATTGAACGTGAATGCAGATGATTAAAACATTTGAAGAAGCTTACCAGTTTGTCATCGAACATAAGGTTTGCACGGTCTTCGGCAGCAAAGGCTCGCCACACCCATCGCTGTGGGACAATACGGCACTATCTGAGAAGAAACCGAGGGCGGGAGGTTGGAGTCCGAAAGTCATGGCTGTGTGGGACTGGAAAACCCGCATTCCACAGACCTATCCTGAAGCCGTCTTCTACGGAAAAATCAAAGGTGGCGATGCGGTGCTGATGGAAATGCAATACTTCCGCGAAACGCATTACCCGGCATCTTTTCAGCCGGTCGGCGATTTGGATGAGCTCGCGCAGCAACTTTACGAGTTCATTCGGTTGGAGCCTGCGTTTACCGGGCCACTGCGAAAGCGAGCCATTGAGCAATTGGGTTGCACGAAGAGCCAGTTTGATACCGCGATCAGGAATCTGCAGATCAGTCTCAACATCGTTCGCTCCAACGATCCGTCACTGAAGAATGACTTTTGGCTCACCATGCGAGAGGTGCATTTGGACTTAGTCAACCGATACGAGATCAACTCATCGAACGAGCCAACCGAAGACGGACGAGCAGATCGTTGAGTGCGCCGCGTGCCGATGCCCGTTGCTTGGTGGAGACCGATCAGCGATACTGCGTCCATGGACAACGGCACTCTTCAAAACGAAATTCGACGTCGAGTTCAGGCAAGTTCCGGCTTGAGTCCCGAGGAACGCATTTTGGCTGGGATCAGGCAGTCCGAACTCGCGATCCGCGTGGTCAAAGATGGCCTCCGCGACCAATACCCTGACGCCGATGAGGCAACCATTGCATCGCTCTTGTTGGAACGGATTCGGCTGATGAAACGAATTCAAAATGGAAGGATCGCAAAGAGATGAATCTCGAGGATGCGATCACTAGGGTTATCGAGGGTCTGAGCGAGATCGGCGTGGAATACATGCTCATTGGTTCGTTCTCAAGCATGTATTACTCATTCCCTCGCTCGACCACCGATGCTGATTTTGTCGTTGGCCGCCAAGACCTGGGCGTCGTGCGTCTTTCAACGATTCTAGGCGAGCGATTTAAGTTTGATCCGCAGCTCTCGTTTGAGACGGTCGGCAGGTCGAGCAAGAATGAAATTGAGATCAAAGGCACGCCGTTCCGGATTGAGATATTCAGATTGACCAACGAGCCATTCGATCAATCACGATTCGAGCGGCGGCGAGAAATCGTTTTGTTTGGCAAACAAGTTTGGATTCCGACCGTTGAGGACGTCATCATTCAAAAACTAATCTGGGATCGGCCCAAAGACCGAGATGATGTCGCTGGCGTGATTGAAGCAACCCGAAAATCGCTCGACGAGGACTACTTGCAATCCTGGGCTAGCCGACTGAGCTTGACTGATGCACTCTTGAGAGCATCCGCTCCCCATGACGATTCCGCTGGATAAGACGTTGCAACCGTCAAGCTCATCTCGCATTCCCACTGTCGCGATTTTCATCACCGCCGCATCTTGGGCTGGGTTTGTGATTTAGTTGGGTGTGAATCCGGGTGCGATGATGATCGCGTTTGGTGTCGAGTCTTCGATGCCGCAAATGTTGACGAAATGACTTCACGGGAGAATACGGATGGATGTCCGCAGTCTAGAACGAGATGGTTTCTGTTTGTTGGTGGAAGCGGTTTCGCCCGAAACCGTCCAACGCATGTTGGCTATCTTTCGCGACACATTCAACGTCGATTCGGAAGACGTCCGAGCACGCTCCAGCCGCGGGCATGTTTATGCAGCGCGGAATTTGATCGCGTCGATTCCTGAGGTCACGACGGTTTGGCAGTGTGATTCGCTCCTGACGTTTTTGCGTGAACAACTCGGCGAATCCTTCGGATTAGTGAGAGCATTGTTCTTTGACAAGCCACCCGATCGTACATGGGCTCTCGCTTGGCACAAAGACACGGCGATTGCGGTCAAGGACAACTCGATCGTTTCGGAGTTCTTCTCGCGGCCGACGATCAAAGCCGGCGTGCCGCATTTGATCGCTTGCGATGAGGTATTGAAACAAATGCTGACGTTGCGGATTCACCTAGACGAGGTCACCAACGAAAACGGACCGTTGCGAGTCATCCCCGGCTCGCACGTTTCATCGACGAGCGAAGGCGACGGTTTGGATGCAACCGTCGACGTTCACGCCATGGCCGGCGACGTGCTGGCGATGCGACCGCTGATTAGCCATTCCAGCGGTCCTTCGGTCGAGGGCACGCGTCGGCATCGCCGAATCCTGCACCTAGAATTTGCCTCGTCGTTGACGCTGCCTGATGGCGTTACTTGGCACGACTTTGTTGTTCCGCAGTCGGCTTCCTTCAACCCAGGTTGACCAACCACTGGTCGACCGTGCCAATGAACTGCTACAACTCGACCGAGCGAACCAGTTCGACGACCAAACAGACGGTGAGCTTGATCAATTTGAGTATTGCGAAATCTTGATGCGAGTGGTCAAGGCACGGATCCGCAAGAACCAGAACAAGGGCGGCGCACCGCAATGAACGAACCCCAGCCCAACAATCCGCTGCACGGCGTCACTCTCAAGGCGATGCTCGAATACTTGGTCGCCGAGTACGGTTGGGAGCGACTGGGGCAGCGGATCAACATCGATTGCTTCAACCACGAGCCGAGCATCAACAGTAGCCTGAAGTTCCTTCGCAAGACCGAATGGGCCAGAGCGAAAATCGAACGGCTATACCTGAACTCGATCAGTTATGACCAGCGGAAGGGTAAGAACGCCGCGTGCGATGGGGCCAACGAATTGGGCAGCGTTTGGGATCGAGCACGCCGAGGCGAGTAGTGCTTATCTATGTTGGCTGTGGTTGATCGTTGTAGCCAGGCTACTTTTACCGGTATCGGTGCCTTCGGTGGTCGCGATCAGCTCGGTTGCGGATGCACCTGTTCAAGCACTGCTCTTAATGGTTGGGAATGGCGGCTACGACAGAGTTGAGGTCGGCACCTTCACAGTTGAAAGCTCAGACGGCATACCCGTCACGGTTGCCCAGATCCCTGACGATGCGACGGCTGAACAACAGGCAGAAGCTAACGCCTATGTCGCGAAGATCAATGCACAAGCACTAGCATCGGGTTCGGCTAACGGTCCGCTGCCGCAATTCAATCAAGTCGAACTAAGTGACAACTCGCGAGTGTTAGTAGAACCGAATTTCAATCTGTTAAACTATTTACTAATCCTCGTTATACCGGCCATCGGGATCATCTTGATACTGCGTGGTATCGCCTCGCACCTCCGATTCGTATGGAAGCTACGGACGTTGCCCGCAGTGACAGAACGCGACACGATTGACTGTTTGCTTCGAGTTTGCGATGACGTTGGTGTTGGACGACGGCCCAAACTGAAGGAGGTTCCATCACTTGACGCTCCCGCCATGTTCGGGATGCTGTGGCCGACCGTGTGCCTTCCCATCGGTTGGCGAGAGAAGCTAACAATGGAGCAGCTTGAGTGGGTTTTTCGGCACGAGGTCGCACACGTTCAAGGTCGCGATGGCTTGCTTCTGTTTGTGGCGACATTGGCTAGGTCGATTCACTGGTTCAATCCGCTTTCTTGGATCGCCGTTTCCAAGCTACAAAACAGCATAGAGCGTGCCGCCGATGAAGTAGCCACGCTGCACTTGACTGGAACGCAAGTTCGCGAGTACGGCGAGTTACTGCTTCGTTTCGCGACCGATCAGCCTGAAACGCGCAGACGACCAACGATCGGTTTGCTGTCGATGGCCGCGCCGAAAGATCTCAGCCGACGCATCGCGTCGCTGGGGACACCGGTTCGCAGAGTACGGTGGCTGCGAAGTTTGGTGGCAATCGCTGTGATCACGATGGTCGCCGCGTGTGGACTAACGGATGCCAAGACGGTCCAGCCATCCACCATGAAGCCGCGACCAATACCGAACATCGAAGTGGCTTTGGCAGAACTAGACTGGAAGAAGATAAATCGACCCGATGAATCCCGGGACCAGCAGGAAAGGCGAGTTGTTTCCATCAATGTCGAGAAGGCGTTGCAGAAAGCGAAAGAGATGGAAGCCGGTATCGATGCAGAGAGGTTTGCAATGACCTACTTTGGGTTCTTTCCCGCGACCAATGACCAAAGTCCTCTGGCAGAAATTGTTGACGGTTTCATGACGGTCCAGGTCACCCCGCAACAAGAGGCGTTGATCAGGCAAACCCTGTCCGCGTTTGAACAATCGGGTTTATGGCAGATTGTTACTGAGTTGAGGGTCATCGACACCGATATCCGTTTTCTTGACCCGTTTGATTGGTCGTTATCGGATTCGACGGTTCGTTGCCGCCGACTCGATCGATCTCCCAGCATTGACGGACTCGTTGACAACGACCACACATATATCGAAGGCCCCTCGCTGTCCATCAATATGTCGGGGGCGTCCAACGAGGATTTACCGGAGTTCAATGTCGAGCAATCTGTTTCTCTTCCTGTACGGGCGACCAAGATCAATCACTTGGAAAGCGTGAATTTCATCCATCAAGTGCAAAGCGACGTTCGGTCGAACATCATGATGGCTCCGAAGGTCACGATGTTCAACGGCCAGCGTGGTTTGATCAGCGACTGTGTGCAACGCCCGTTTGTCACCGATGTGTTGGAAGTTGCTGGAGACTTTGCAACGGCGCTACAACCTAAGATTTCCGTTATCGAGGATGGCTGGAAATTTTTGATCAAAACGAGTGTGACTGCGGAAGAACGTGTAAAGCTACAAATGGTTTTCACCCAATCGAGCGTCGACGGCGTGAAATTCGCAAATCTTCCGAATACACGCGGAAATAATTTTCCAGAACGACTCACCATCCAAGTGCCAACAGTTCATTCAGACACTATCGCAGTGGAGAGTGTTTTGAACGAGGACGAAGCTCTGCTCGTATTCTCCCCAAGACCCTATTCCGACGAAGAGGACGGTGAGCATGAAAACTGCGGCGATGGAATGGGGCAAGTTTTTATGATCCGAACAACACTGATCCCTGACAACGATTTCCTGAAAAGTTTCGTGCCAAGAGACCGATTAACTCCAGAGTCTCAGCCGAACAAGTAAGTCGTTGAGTGCCGATCGCGCTGACGACATCTCCGGAAGGCTGGATTGCGAGTACGCTGACCCAAGTTCTTTGGTGAGACGTTCGCACTTGCCGGCGTGGAACCTTTGATCGGAAGCGTTGAGCGTCCCTTTTTCGGGGCCGGTTCTCTTTTGGCGAATGAGTTCGTCGAAATAAGTGAGCTTGGCGGGTTGCCGTAGGTCAATCATTCGATGCGAGTAAACACTATGGCAAAGTTTATCACCGATCGATTTCATATCGCGCAAGTTTCGCTTCCAGTTCAGCGACGCGGGTTTGCAGGCCTTCAATGATCGGGGCGATTTGGCTGTGTGGATAGCGTTGATGAATATGTTGAGGACAGTTTGCGTCCCAGGCTTCAACGTGAAATAGAATGGAACGCTCAACCTTGCCGACATAGTCGGGGTCGTGAAGACGCTCGTTGAGTTCGGCGTTATCCTCGATTACTTCAGCGCGGCCCCAGATCTTGATTCGTTGGCGGTTCACGTAATCCATCAAGAAGATGAAGGATTTGGGGTTCTCTGATAAGTTGCCAAGTGTGATGTACTGCCGGTTGCCTCCGAAGTCGGCAAAGCCAAGCGTTTGATCATCGATGACTTTGAGAAATCCAGGAGGTCCGCCGCGGTACTGAATGTACGGCTGCCCCTCTCCATTCACTGTGCCGAGATAGAACATGTCCAATCCCGCGAGAAAGCCCGCTAGGTCGGGCGAAACCTTTGTTTGCCAACCACCATGCGACTCCATTCGGGCGTAGCTTGCACGCGATCCCTTCTGTGCCTGAATGGCTTTGACCGATGGAGTGAATGCGATATCGCTGGATGAAGTTGGCATGGTCGTTGTCCAAAGTTGAATGGTTTTATCACAGGTCTTTGCAAGAGCACTCGCTCGTATCTTCCGAGCGAGTGCAAAACCGTAACACGGTCACTTGGCGAGCGTCTTGTCCAAGAAGGATTTCATCAGTCCGGCAATCTCGGCTCCATTGGATTCCAATGCAAAGTGACCGGCGTCTAGAAGATGAAACTCAAGGTTTTTGAAATCGCGTTTGTAAGGTTCCGCTCCGGCAGGCGGGAAGATCTGGTCGTGCTCACCCCAAACGATTAGCATCGGCGGCTGATGTTTGCGGAAGTACTCTTGCCATTTTGGATACAACGAAGGGTTGCTGCCGTAGCTGAGGAACAAATCGAGTTGAATCTCCTGATTGCCCTCTCGATCGAGCAAGAACTGATCGTGCGCCGGACCATCAGGACTAATCCGCTCAATTTCCTTGACGCCGTGTGTGTACTGCCACTTGGTCGCATCGTACGCCAATAGGCCTCGCAGGGCTTCTCGCTTAGAAGCATCTTTTGGCGTGTTCCAGTAAGCTTTGATCGGCTTCCAGAAGCCATTGTCCAAGCCCTCGTCGTAAGCGTTTCCATTTTGGACCACGATCGCTGTAACACGTTCCGGATGTGCCGCTGCGATCCGATAACCAACGGGTGCACCGTAATCTTGAACGTATATCGCGAAGCTTTTCAAGCCAATCTCATCGGTGAATCGATCGACGACTTTCGCGAGGCTGTCGAACGTATAGTTGAACTTGTCGCGTGAGGGCATCTCGCTGTGCCCAAAGCCTGGGTAGTCTGGCGCAACAACATGATATTTTTCAGCGAGGGCTGGTATCAGTTCGCGAAACATTTGCGAGCTGGTGGGAAACCCGTGCAGCAACAAGACGCTCGGCGCATCCTTTGGCCCTGCCTCACGATAGAAGATCTTAAGACCGTCAACAGCGACAGTCTTATAGGCCACAGTCGATGCCGCTGAATGTTTCGCAGTCGCGATGGGCGTCTGCGCAAGCGAAGTTCCGCCGGCGACGAAGGTGAAGGAGATCGCTGCTAATGCAGCGATAAATAGCTTCATCCGAATGTTAATTTTCATGATCGTTCACTTTTCGAGTTAGATTTGCAGAGAGAAATTGCGATTACTTCACGTCGCCGATGCCGACGTGGTCTAAAGGACGAGGTCCTGGTGCATCCCAGAAGAACTTGCGTTCGTTTTCCGTGATTGCCACATCGTTTATGCTCGCTTCTCGGCGACGCATCAATCCGTGCTCATCGAACTCCCAGTTTTCGTTGCCATAAGCACGAAACCAGTTTCCCAAGGCATCATGCCACTCGTACTGAAACCGAACCGCGATCCGAGTGTCGGTATAGGCCCAGAGCGACTTCACCAATCGATAGTCCACCTCACGTTTCCACTTGTCCGACAAAAACTCGCGAATTTGGTCACGACCGGTAATGAACACGCTGCGGTTTCTCCACACCGAGTCTTCCGAGTACGCCATCGAAACACGATTCGGATCGCGTGAGTTCCAAGCGTTCTCGGCGGCGCGGACTTTTTCCGTCGCCGTTTCGAGAGTAAAGGGTGGGCGAAGATCAGTTTGGTTTAGCATGATAGGGTTCCTTGAGAACGGTTCGGAAATCACTTCGGCATTCGCATCGAGCAAGAGGATCGTAACCCGACACGTCAGTTTTGAAGACTGCCTTTTTGCCTGTGGCATTGGTTTATCGTAACCCGACGCGCAAGCGAGGGATGAGTCAATATCAATTATCCCTCGCTTACGCAGCGGGTTACGAAAAAAGTGCAACTTCAAAAGGCGTAAGCGAGCGATGAGTCAATATCAATGATCCCTCGCTTACGCAGCGGGTTACGAAGAAAGCGCAACTTCAAAATGCGTAAACGAGGGATGATTCAATATCAATGATCCCTCGCTTACGCAGCGGGTTACGAAGGAATCGCAACTTCATACCTTTATAAACAGTTGGTTTGATGGATCGGTTCAGAGATCGAGTTCACGGCACAGGCTTGGTGCGTTTCACAGGTTTCGGGGGCTTCATCGACTACCTCGGCGAGTGGAAAGTCGATTTCGGTTTCGGCGACGTGGTTGAAGTAGTTGGTGAAGATGTTCAGCGCAACGTTGGCGACGATTTCTGCAATCGCACCGTCATTCCAACCTGCACTTCGAACGGCCGCTAAATCGGCGTCGCTGACCTTCCCGCGTTTGTCCACGAGTTGGCGGGCAAAGCGAAGCACTGCGGCTGTGCTTGGGTCTGCCGATGAGCCGCGACGGCTTTCGAGAATCTGCTCCGCGGTGAGCCCCACCATCTTGCCAATGGTCGAATGAGCGCTGAGGCAGTAGTCACACGAGTTAGCTTGGCCTACCGCAAGCGCGATCTGCTCGCGGGTCTTCGCTGGCAGGTCGCCACTGCCCAGGCTGCCACTAAACTTCAGGTACGCATCCAACACGGCTGGCGAGTTGGCCATGCCACGCATCAGGTTGGGTGTCATCCCCAGCTTGGCCTTCACGCCGTCGAGCAGTTCTTTCGCTTTGCCTGTCGCTAGCTTTGGGTTTACGGTTTCGATTCGAGACATGGTTGGACTCCGTTGGTTCCAGAAGGTTTTCTTTACTTGTCAGCAACAGCTGCTGATCATGCCTATCCTAAAGGCATTTGCAGTGCCAAATCACGGAAGAATACATAAGTCAATGTGGATAAATGACTTACGGTAATTAACGTTCGTTTTTCATAGGCACGATAATTCGTGAAAACACGAAAGCCCGTTGCGTATGCACGAGATGTCGTGTATGTCTATCAACATGCTTGAGCAACATTTACCGTTGATTCCCGATCCGAAATCGTTGCTGTTGGCGATGGCCCAGCAGCGAAGCGTGGATGAGGTGTTGAAACTGGTCGTTGCGGAACTAGCGAGTTCACAAGTGGTCGCCTTGGCCCGCATCTGGTTGATTCGACCGGGGGCTGGCTGCCAGACGTGCCGGATGCGTTCGGAGTGCCCGGACCAAACGAACTGCCTTCATCTGGTGGCCAGCTCTGGGACTTCCGTCGTTGATCCGGATAATGCGCTCAACCGCATTGATGGATCGTTTCGCCGCTTCCCGTTGGGGGTTCGTAAGGTGGGGCGAATTGCCGTGACGGGTGAGCCGCTTGAGGTTCAGAACATTGACGGTGAACCTGAGTGGCTGGCCAATCCCAAATGGGCCAAAGACGAGGGAATCCGTGGATTTGCTGGGCAACCGTTGGTCCACCATGGCCAAGTGTTGGGAGTGCTCGGTGTCTTTAGCCGCACAACGATAGGTGACCAGTGTCTCGATTGGTTGCGGATGATCGCCGACCACGTAGCTTCCGCCATCGCCAACGCCCAGGCGTGGGAGGAAATTGAATCGCTGCGCAAACGTTTGGAGCTAGAAAACGATTATCTGCAAGAGGAGCTTCGCGGCGAGTCTTTCGGCGACATGATTGGCCAAAGTGCAGCGCTGCAAATGGTAGCGCAGCAGATTAGTCTCGTCGCCCCAACCGACGCGACAGTCTTAGTGACCGGCGAGAGCGGAACGGGCAAGGAGTTGGTTGCCCGCGAAATTCATGCCCGCTCATCACGACACGCGAGACCATTGATCAAGGTCAACTGCGCTGCGATTCCACGCGAGCTTTACGAGAGCGAATTCTTTGGGCACACCAAAGGTAGCTTCACCGGTGCACTACGAGACCGGGTTGGCCGATTCGAATTAGCCGATGGTGGCACTTTGTTTCTCGACGAGGTCGGCGAGATCCCGCTCGATCTGCAAAGCAAGCTGTTGCGGGTCTTGCAAGAGGGAGAACTTGAGAGAGTCGGCGAAGAGCGAACTCGCAAAGTCAATGTTCGCATCATAGCCGCCACCAATCGTAATCTCAAAGACGAAGCGGAAACCGGGAAGTTCAGAAGCGACTTGTATTACCGCTTAAGTGTATTTCCCATCGAATTGCCGCCGCTGCGAAAACGCAAAGAAGATATTGCGATGCTCGCCGAGCACCTGCTGGGAATTCTATCCCGGCGTCTTGGAAAACAGCCGCCGCGATTGACGCAAGCCAATGTAGCCGAACTGCTGCGATACGATTGGCCGGGCAATATTCGAGAACTACAACACGTGCTCGAGCGTGCCTTGATCACTTCGCCGAAAGGCAAGTTGCGTTTTGACCTTAACTCTGGCGAAAACACCAAGGCAACAACAACGCCCTCCACATCGATTTCGAACGAGCCGATCTTGTCCGCGTCGCAGCTACGATCCTTCGAATCAGCGAACATTCGTCGCGCGTTGCAAGCTTGCGACGGCAAGGTCTATGGCGACAAAGGCGCGGCAGCTCTGCTCGGTATGAAACCCACCACACTAGCTTCTCGGATAAAAAGCCTAGGAATTACGCTCAGAGACTAGCAATGACACGGCGGGAACGTCTCGGCCACTGAGAGGAGTCCTGCGTCGCGTCCCAGTCCAATTCGGGTTGTGTCCAAGCTGCGATCGACATCAACGGACGATTGTCACCTTTGGGACTGGGATACTCGCTCTCGACAAGAAACAACGAGTTGGCAACGAGCCCCTTCTCGTTCATACCGTCGGCGGTGCCAGCTTCGTAGATCGATGAAACCACGCTGCCATACTTGCTGGCCCACTTAAAGCCTTGATCGCCCATGCCGCCGTCACGCTTCATCCCTCGCGGAAAGATCCATAAGTCGGTATGCATGTCTTCCTGCCAGTCCATCGTGCGACCGGTCACCGTCTGGCCCTGCTTGCCGAAATAGACAGCCAGACTGCAGGCATCCGCAACGTTGACAGGAAACGCCGCACAACAAACGCAGAGGCATTGATTCCAAGTCCACTTGTGGTCAACTGTGGTCTGGTAGAAAAACTGTTTGGCCTAACTCATTTTCCGTTGTGTTTGGATCCAATGATGCTTGCGAGGCTCAGGTGAAATACGCTGTGGTCGTCGAATTCATTCAACAATGCTCAGCGGCGTCGACGTCACTGATTCATTGGCTCGATGAGGAGTCTCTGTTCGACGACGAGAACGCAGAAGGCTCTGCCCCCGGCGGGTTCCTGAATCGATTTGGCTACTACGTGATCCGGGTTAAAGAGGGGAGCTAAAAAACATCGCGTGCGACGTAACAGCGTTGTTGGCGCGATTCGATTGAGGCGAGATCGCAAGGTCGGTGTTCAGTCAATCAAGCCGAGCGATACGACTTTGGATCGCCGGTGACGGTACATCATCAGCCGAAAACTGTGCTCCCAATGCTCCCGTTTTCATCGAGCGAAGCGGAAGACGAAGAGCATTGTTCTGCGACTTTTGTGACCGCATTGCTCCCGGTGGAGGGGGACAAGGGTGAAGTAGGTTCGCAACAGAGAGCTACAGTAAAGTATTCGTCAACGTTTGCGTTCGCTGGTAATTTTGGACTGCGCGAATCGTTTTCGATTCGAGAATCGAGTGTTCCCGGTTATTTGTTAAATGTTTGCGATTCGCCGTCCCCTTTCTCGTCTCGCGGGACAATTCCCCTTGATTGGCAGCTTTAGGGAGAACCATGGACGCAACAACACTGTTTGAAATCTTAATTCGCGAGAACACGGACATGCTGCTCGCATACATCCGGTCAGGGGTGCGAGATCAGCATGCCGTGGATGATCTTTATCAAGAAACGGTCCTCACCGCCTGGAAGCGTCTTGATACTTACGACCGAGACAGGCCGATCGGTCCGTGGTTGCGAGGAATCGCCGGAAAAATGATGCTCGCTTACTATCGGAAGACTTCTCGCACGGATAAGCCGATTGACGAAGAGGCGCTCCAGTGGCTGAACGAACGCTTTGTCGCGATTGGATCACTCGAAGGTGACACATTTCACGACAAGCTGGCCGCCTTACGTGAATGTATCGGTTCTCTCCCGGAAACTTACCAGCGTCCGATCACGATGCGCTACACCGAACAGCGGGCTTGGGGCGAAATCGAGTCGATGTTGAACCTGGCAAAAGAGACTTTGAAGAAACGGCTGGCCCGCGGTAAAGCGCGTTTGGCGGACTGCCTGGAGAACAAACTGGGACTTGGCGAGACGTCGTGATGAATGAGAACGAAGAACTGAAGCGAGGCCAACTCAGGGATTGCTGGATCGAGTCGCTGCTCGCCAGTGCCGTGACTCCGCAAGATCACGCCGATCACGTTGCCCGAGCGATGAAGCGAATTAACGAGCCTGAGGCAACGCATGTGGCCGATGTGACACGCACGTCGCGGAGGTCAGTGCGGTGGGGAGCAATCGCGATTGCCGCATCCGTGCTGATAGCCCTGTCGTTTGTGCTTGATGTTGACGGCACTTCTGCCAAGGCCATGGCGGCTGTTCAACGATCCCTGCACGTGGCCGCCGAACAGATGACTCGCAAGTATTTGCTGCAGGTACAGTATCGCAGCCCCACTGGGTCCGAACCACAGATCGACAACGAACTCTACGTGCAAGGTCACGACCGTTTTGTCTTGCGGCATCCGGGGCTCCTGTCAAGCAGCAGTTTTTGGCTTGGCAAGAATGAGACGGACGAGTGGGTCGTTCCTCCGATTGGTCCGGTTCGAATTGGAAGTGATATGGTTCTTAGTCGCTGGCTTGCTTCGCACGAGCAACTCGATACCCCCTATCTGCACGTCACGACGCTCTTAACACGCATGTCTCAAGGCTACCGGTTGGACGATCTGTCCGATAAGGAAGTCACCCTTCCCGATGGAACGGTAGTGGCCTGCCAACACATTCGTGCCGAGCTTGATGTGACCGACGAACCGAACGCTCCTGACACGATCGAGCTGTGGGTAAGCCGTGAAACGGGCATGGCGATTCGAATCGTTGTGCGATGGAATCTGGCAGACGGTGAAGCTGGACGAAAATCGATCGCTCTGACATTCCAAACTGATGAACCCGCGCTTTCGGATGAATGGTTCACTCCTGAAGCTCATTATCAGGGCCGCCGGGTCATCATGCGAATCGATTCACTCGGCCAGCCGACATTCGAACGACCCTAGCGCACCAGAACTCGAAGCGTCAGCGAGGGATTCGCCGTTTCAATTCATCGTTCGCTGACGCGTCGGGTTTTGAAATCAGGATTTTTTTCCGAACAGCTGCTTACCTTTCCTACCCAGGAGCGTCTTATGTCCCGCTACTCACTGATTAATTTCGTTGTTTGCCTTGGCTTTGCCTTGCTTGCGTCGGCTGACGAAACCGTACCAACTTTTTCAAACGACGTGGCCAAGATCATTCATGATAAATGCGCGAGTTGCCATCGACCGGAGTCATCGGCGCCGTTTTCGTTGATCTCCTACCGTGATGTGCAGCAGCGTGCTGGGACCATTGAGGCCGTATTGGACATGGGCTACATGCCGCCCTGGAAACCGGTTGATCATGGAATTGCCTTCGCTAATGACCGAAGTTTGTCAAACGAAGAGACCCAAAAGATCAAAGGCTGGATCGACGCCGGTTGTCCCGAAGGAGACCGCGGGAAGACACCGGATCCTCCGCAGGTCACCGAGGGTTGGATACTTGGTAAACCAGATCTGGTCGTCAGGATGAATGGTACGTTTGACATCCCGGCCGACGGACCCGACATCTATCGTTCCTTTGTTTTTCCGCTCGACTTACCCCAAGACAAATGGGTGAAGGCAGTCCAGCTTCGACCCCGCGCCAAATCGTCGGTGCACCACGCACTGTTCTTTGTCGACACCGCCGGTAATGCTCGAAAAATGGATGGAGCCGACGGGCAGACTGGTATCGCGGGAATGGGATTCCTGGCGGGACTGGGCGAATCAAATGAGACCAACACCGAAGGCGGCGGAACAATCCTGTCGCGGCTTCGGGGCGAGCGAAGATCCGCAGACTCCGACGATGACGAAGCGTACCACGTGAACGATGGACTGGCTCGCGGACTCGGTGGATGTGTTCCGGGCAGCACTCCGAACCTGCTGCCGGGAGACCTAGCGATGTCATTGCCGGCAGGAAGCGACATCGTGATGCAAACCCACTTTCACCCCTCTGGAAAAGCCGAGACTGAGCAAGCCGAAATCGCTCTGTATTTTGCAGAACAGCCACCCTCGCGAGAGCTGATGCCCATCATGGTGCCGCCTATGTTCGGATTCGGGGCCAATATCAAGATCCCCGCCGGTGAGAAGAACTGCCGGGTTTTCGACAGGTTGACGCTTCCCGTCGCCACCCGCGCGATCGGAGTCGGAGGCCATGCGCACTACGTATGCCGTGAACTCAAGCTGACCGCGCAACTGCCTAGTGGCCAAGCAAAGATACTGCTTCACATCGACGATTGGGATCTCGATTGGCAAGACCAGTACCTGTTTGCCGAGCCAATCGATTTGCCGGCCGACACGGTACTCATTTCCGAACTCATCTACGACAACTCGGCCGAAAACCCGGAGAACCCGCATCATCCACCACAGGACATCCGCTGGGGACGCGGCTCGACCGACGAAATGGGCAGCATCACGTTGCTGGCGATTGCTGATGATCAAAACGGCGAAGAATCGCTGCGAAATGCGGTTCGACGACATTTCATCAACTCGCTGATCCATCGGGAACCTTCGCAATTGGTTGAGATGTTAATGCAACTGGATGACAACCATGACGGAAGCCTGCAACGCAGCGAAACGCCACCGCGAATGAAGGACCGTGTGTTTGAGTTTGTTGACGCCGACGACAGCGGCGCATTGGACGAATCCGAGCTCGAAAATGTTCTGCGATTACGCGGTTGGTTTCGCCGTTGATGATGCGCATACGAAATTTTATTTGGCTTCTTTGTCCCCTTTTCCTTTGCCTCCGGCAATTACTCCCGTCAAGCAATCATTCCCTTTGGTTGCCTCACAATCTTTCCTCTAACCTAGGAAACACACAGATGAAATTGCCAGACAGCTTGGGTCGATTGTTGAATTCGCGGTACACAGCGAAGCCCCGGCGAGCCATTCGTGAACGCTCCATGCGATTGGAGAAGCTTGATGCCCGCGCGATGCTGGCAGCGGATTTTGGGATGGGAGCCTCCGCGCTCGCGATGGATGTCAATGCCGACGGTGCCGTCTCCGCATCCGATGCCCTGAGCGTCATCAATCACCTCGTTCGAAGCGAGTCGCAACGGGGCGACGGCGTGGTGGGAGACTCTCTCCGCGACACGAATCGCGATGGAAGGATCAGTTCCATCGACGCCTTGTTAGTGATCAACCACCTCAACCGTCACGGAGGCGGTACGATCCAGCTGCGGGAACTGGTCGGACCACGCGGCGACAGAATCAGCGATGCTCAGAAAGATAACATTCGTCAACTGATGGGCGACTTGAATTCGATTCGCGCGGAATCCGAAGTGACACCGGAGCAGATTACGCAATTGCTCGGAGATCTGGCGACGGTCGCCGCAGACGCTACGCGACCAAGCGAGGAATCCGTCTCCCAACTGATCGAAAGTGCCCAAGCGGCTGCGGAGGATGGAAAGTTCACCCCAGTCGAGTTGGCTGGGTTGACTGCGGATGTGCAGGCGGTGCTCGAAAGTGCGAACATTTCGCCGAAAGACGCACAATCGGTCGCTGACAGTGTTCGCTCGATCGTCCAGGCAAGCGGCGTCGATCAAGAGGATGTCCAAATCATTGCCGCTGACCTGAATGCGATCTTTGCCGAGTTTCAAAATCGTGAACCAGTGGTGAGTGAGACTCAACGCGAGAACATTCGCATATTGGTATCTGACATCACGGCGATTCGAAGCGAGTCCGAGGTCACACCAGAGCAAATCGAAGAGTTGCGAAGCAGTCTGTTTGACCTTGCCGAGGGAGCAACGCGTCCCGACCGATCGCTGAAGCTGCAGTTGCTGCGTGATACACGCGCGGCGCGCAGCGATGGCGAAATTAGCGATGCGGATCGTGAACAGTTAGCTTCGGGGGTCGATGCCGTGCTGGAAAGTGCGAATATCCCGCAAGCCGAGCGAGATGCCGTGCTGGAAGATATCCAATCGATCGTCGATGCCAGCGGCATTGCCCAGGAGGACATTCAAACGATTGCCGAAGACGTGAACGCGATTCGCACCGAGTTTTGGAACAACCACGATCGGCCGAGAGATCGTATCGTTCGGCCCACGCGGCGATGACTCGAGCGTCTTGAATTCGAGCAAATTGATGTTGATAGTGTGAGCCGACGGCGCTAGCGCCGTGTTGATTTAATCGTAACCCGAAGCGTGAGCGAGGGATTCATCGCCATTAAGTCCTTTGTATGTATCCCTCGCTCACGCTTCGGGTTTCGATGAAGACTAAATCAACAGCCCGCTAGCGGCGTGTTGATTTAATGAGTCGACGGCGATAGCGGCAGGCCTTGCGTGAGTAAGCCGCCCTTCGAGGCCCGCGGCTAGCGTTACCGGCTCACCATGATAGGGCAACGAACTAAGAGCCTAAATCCCGCAACACACGGAAAGCATCTGACCCATGATCCGCATTACACAGATCGTTCTAAGTCTCTTTGTTTCGGCGTCGTCGAACACATTGGCGATGGAACCGAACATCGAATGGAAACTTACCGACATTGACGGAAAAGTTCACGAGCCATTTGAAGAGCAGTCGACGCGTGGTCTCGTTCTGGTTTTTATTTCAACCGACTGTCCGATTGCGAATGGTTACCAGCCGCAGATTCAGCGGCTCGCCGACGAATATCGTAGAGATGGCGTGCGTGTCTTCATGATTCACCCTAGCCAGACACTGTCAACCGAAGAAGCTCGCAAGCACGCGAGCGAGTTTGGCATCACCACACCGGTTGTGATCGACAACGATCAATCGATTGCGCGTCGGGCCGGGGCAACGGTCACACCGCAAGCTTTCGTGTTCGGCCGAAATCAACGACTTCCGATCTACCACGGGCGAATTGATAATTTGTACGCCGGATACGGTAAGAAACGAAAGGTCGCCACCACGCACGATTTGGCTGATGCTTTGGAGGCGGTTGTTGCGGGACGTGCGGTCGAAAACGCGAAAACCGTCGCCGTGGGCTGTTTCATCTCCTACGCCGAATAATCAAACGCCGCGTTGAAACTCGACGAGCGAACTGGGCACACTTGATTGACGGACCACGTTCGAGGGCCCGGCGCTGAAACTTGTCGCTGTATCGACGTATTCGCACAATGTAGCGATTGACTCACAACCATACTTCTTTTTACTTCCCTAGGAATGAGGCAATGAACAAGTACCTTCACTTCACGATCTTCTCGCTGTTAGTCGCGATGATCCCCACGAACACAGCCATGGCACAGGTCCGACTCAAGGACAAAATTGGTGGCGGGAAGCCCGATATAGCCGTTCTCAATCAGGGTGGCACGGAATCGACGAATCGACGTCAAGATGTCGAAGGGACAGTCTGGGAGTACAAGGTCATTGAACCGGGCGAAAGGGACGATTCTAAAGAGACGAAGATGACCGGACGTCTTCGGATCAAGCAAACGTCGATCTTTGCCGTGGGCAAACCGAAAATGGTCGGCGAGCAAGAGAATGAAGGTAAGGAAGCGAAAGAGAATGGGGACACCGACCTTCGTGGAAACCTCAAGGGGCTGCTGTCGCAGCGATTGAACGAGTCCAAAGTGCAAACGACCGGAGACGAACGCATCGGTGATTATTCCACGTCCGGATCAAGCGAGTACAAGTTCGAGTTCGACCAGGACGATGCCTACGCGCTTTCCGGGCTGGTCAAATTAAAGCCAGACACGAAAAGGAATGGCGTGTGGGCCGGCACCTACGAAGAGTTTGCCGGCGGCAAGAAGGTAAAACGCTGGCGTTTTGAGATGCGAAAGGTTGAGGAATAGTTCACCCCATTCGTTCGCCACGTCTGATCGGAAGTTCAACCCTTCTTGCGACGCAGCAGCTCCTTGAAACTTACACGCTTACAGTGCTGTAGACTTCGCAGCGTTGAGCTGTCGACCGTGAAGCTTTTGATTGAATCAACTTTCGCGGATCAGTTCGTTGGCATTGAATTGCCGGACCGGCCAGGACTTACCGTTCGAGTCAACGATCGCGAGTACTATCTCGAAGACTTGGTGAGAGCGTCGTCGTATCAGACAATCATAACGAGGTATGGATCAAGGTGATTCGCATCTCCGGAGTCCGCGTCCAGATCGCCATCGACGCTCCCATCGACGTGGCGATTCGGCGAAGCGAGTTGTTAGACACAGAGCCCGATAGCGATCCAGTGGAAGCCATGTGCATTCGCCCAAAGTAGCTTCACCCAGGGAGCGTTGCGTCTGGGGTCAACCTCGCCAACGTCACTCGCCGTCGGCCCAAGAACTTCGATTGCGAAGCCATGCTCCGCTGGCTCCGCAACCGCAAAACCGTGGCTAAATCGTTGACCGAGTACCGTTTGACCGACAGTGACGATCGCCTTTGGGTTGCTTAGCAGATCTAGCGATTCAGCTGTTGGGCGGTCGGAATGAAGCAAGAATTCGACGAAAAACCTCCCTTGCACTCTGCAAGGCATTCCTGTAGCTTGCAATGTGCAATCTATGTGCAATCCGAAGAATTTTGGGACAGGCAATGCAATTTTTCGGGAGGAAGCGAGATTGGCGGGGCAACCCGGTCAGCATAGCTTAAGCCTCAGGTCATTCATTTTCAAATACTCTCAAAGGCGGACAACATGTACGCTACTTCCTTGCAAGAGATGGGGACGCCTATCCGTTTCCGAAACGTATCCTACCGAAATTTGCCGCTTGGTTGGCCGGGCCGATCATTGACAAGACGATCACACGGAAATACGTCTCTCGAAACGTCAATCACTCGGTCAAGGTCGATGCGAGCAAAAGCATCAAGGAACTGGGGATCGTGTACCGACCACTCGCTGACACGATGACAGAAATGTTCCAGCAATTAATTGACGCAGGAATTGTAGTCGCGAAGAAATAGTGGCACGGTGGTCCCCACCGTGTTTTAGACCGCAGGCTCACGGTGGGGACCACCGTGCCACTTTGTTAAGAGCCAACCAGAGGAACCAGTGATGCAGATAGACGAAAAAAATCGCACGGCGTTGATCGTCGTCGACCCCTTCAACGAATTTCTTTCGCGGTGGGGGAAAATGTGGAGCAGTGTTGGTGCGACGATCAAGGAAATGCATCTTCTGCCCAATCTCAGAAAGATACTCGATTCGGCGAGATCCGTCGGTTTACAGGTTGCCTACGCACCCCATCATCGATGGCAGCCGGGCAGTTTCTCAGACAAGAAATATTTGCACCCTTCGCAGGCGCTACAAACTGCTTTCAAAGCATTCCCGCGTGATGGCTTTGGCGGCCAGTACTACAAAGGGCTCGAACCACAGGAGGGCGACATCGTCGCCAGTGAACACACCTGTTCGAGCGGCTTTGCGGAAACCGACCTGCACGATCAACTCCAGAAACTCGGAATCACTCACCTGATCCTTGTGGGAATGGCCACCAATTCCTGCATCGAGGCAACTGCCAGAAGCGCAGTGGACCTGGGCTATCACGTCACGCTGGTGACCGACGCCGTGGCCACGTTCTCGCGTAAGGAACACCATTCGACGGTCGCTGAAATTTATCCGCAGATCGCTCACGCTGTGCTGGACACCAATCAACTGGTCAATGCACTGCAATCCGAAAAGGTCACCCATGATTCCTGAGACAATCGGTATCATTACCCGTTGGTGGTTGCACCGACGTTTCCGCCCTTATCGAACCTATCCGGCGCGCCAGACGGCGGTCTTGCTGGTCGATGCGCAGAAGGGGCTCGTGCCCGACTCCAGCCGATTGATGTCGTCGCTTCTGGATCTAGTCGCGTTGGCGCGACGATCCGATTTTAGCGTTGTCTACAGCAAGTTCGACGCCGCGGCAGAGCATACGTTCGAGACCCGCGCCCATCGGCTGCTTAAAGAGGCTGTGAAACCGGTTGATGGCCGTGACGGCATCCCCGACAAGTTGTCGCCTGGCCCTGATGATCTGGTGCTTTCAGCACGCAGCACGCTCAGCGCGTTCAAGGGCACGGACCTACATGAACAGCTTCAAAGGCGAGGAATCGAACATCTAATCATCGCCGGTCCGCTGGCTCGCATCTCGATCGACTCAAGCGTCAGGGATGGCGTCCAACTGGGCTATCACGTGACGCTCATCCAAGAAGCGATAAGCGAAGACGTCGGAGAGATCTCCGAATACGCTAGAAGCACGTTGTCGCGCTATGCTCAATCTATTTTGAGCTTCCAGCAATTCAAAAAACTCACGCGTCGATAGTGAACATAGGGCGTTGGCGGGTATTTGGGGATAGTGGCACGGTGGTCCTCCACCGTGATTTCGAGCCCTGATTCACGGTGGAGGACCACCGTGCCACTATCTATTCGTGAAAATCTTCGACACTCTGACGTGCTTTGGCTTCTAGGTGCGCAATCATCGTTTCTCGATCCTTACGGATGGCCGCCGCAAATTCGGCTCCACTAGTGGCTGAAGTGTGCGCGTCGCCCCAAACCAACAACTCGACCAATACGCGAACCAACGAAATGCCCTTTTCCGTGGGAAGGTAAGCTCGTCTTCGTTTGTCTGTAGGGTGCTGGAATTGCTCGATGACTTCGGCGCATACCAGTCTTTCGAGTCGATTGGAAAGCACGTTGGTCGCGATTCCTTCGTCGGCCCCGATCTCGGTGTAAGCGAAACGTTGACCCAATACGATGTCGCGGACGATCAGCAGCGTCCAGCGGTCACCGAGTAAGTCGAGCGCATTTGCCACTGGACAATCTGATCGATTTTCATTCGGAGACACGGTATGTACCTTGCAAAGAGCAAGCGGCTACGATAGCTTGTGAATTAAAAGTTAGCATATTTTCCCATGAGGAGAGCATTGCATGATGAAAATCAACGAGAAAAGTATCGTCATCACGGGTGGCAGTTCTGGAATCGGTCTTCAGATGGCCAAAAAGTTCGGAGAAACTGGGGCCGACGTGGTGATCACGGGACGGAATCAATCGACGCTCGATCAAGCGGCATCTGGAATGACTCGCGTTACTCCATTCGTTTGCGACGTCACCAACGACGAGCAAGTTGTCGCGCTTCGCGATTTCATGGACGGACGCGGTGGTACCGACGTTCTAATCAACAATGCGGGGGTGATGGACTTCTTCGACGTTACTCAGGGCCATCCCTTGGAAAAGCAGCTCGCCGAGATCGCGATTGATGCCGCCGGCCCAGTACGTTTAGTGCATCACTTCCTTCCGGGGTTACTCAAACGCCCTTCGATCATCGTCAATGTCAGCTCGGGCTTGGCTTACGTCCCCTTCGCGGCGGCACCTGTCTACTGCGGGTGCAAGGCGTTCCTTCATTCATACACGCAGTGTTTGAGGACACAGCTTGCTGGGACATCGGTACGAGTGGTCGAGTTGCTGCCTCCCGTCGTCGATACGCCGCTGGCGGCAACTCTCGACCACTCGTTTTCAAAAATGCCGCCCGAGAAACTTGTGGCGGCTCTCATCAGCGGTCTTAAGCGAGGGCGTGACGAGATCGCGCCTGGTCAGTCAGCGCAACTGAGATGGCTCAGCCGACTCGCTCCAGGATTCATCTATGGGCAACTCAACAAGAGCTTCAAAGTGGCACGGCGGTCTCCGCCGTGATCCCGAGTCCAGATTCACGGTGGGGACCACCGTGCCACTATTCATCAATCTCGGCACTCTAACTCCTGAAATAACCAACGCATGAACAGCCTCATCATTTTGAACATCCAAGCAGTGATGTGCCTCACTGCCATTCTAGTCATCTACGTTACGTACTTACGGCCTTGGTTCGCTGCGCAGCCATTTGGCCCAGCGGTCTTGCCGGGACTGCTTGTCCATTCGTTCCGCTTCGTCGGACTGACAATGCTGGTAAATGGACAGATTGATCCTGAACTTCCCCGAAGTTCAATTCAGCTTATGGCGTTCGGCGATCTGGCAGCCGCCGTTACCGCACTGGCTGCTGCGATCGCGGTTGCTGCCAAGTCGAAGATGGCAACTCCGTTGGTTGCCGTGTTTGTAGTCGTCGGCGGAGTTGACTTTGCGATTGCGATCCCAACGGGCTTGAAAGCCGGTGTATTCGAGTCGTACCTCGGCGGAATGTGGATCGTGATCCAGTACTACGTACCGCTCGTCCTGCTGACGCAGATTTACATCACCTACCGACTGATCAATCATCTTCGCGGATATAGTGGCACGGCGGTCCTCCGCCGTGATGCACAGTGAAGACTCACGGTGAAGACTCACGGTGAAGACTCACGGTGAAGACTCACGGTGAAGACTCACGGTGAAGACTCACAGTGAAGACTCACAGTGAAGACTCACGGTGGAGGACCACCGTGCCACTATTTAGGCCTTGGGCATATTGGCGGCACGACTCGCTGCCGCCTTTGCTTCGATGTTCTTGATCATCCCTTCGCGATCTTGCTTGATCGCCTTGGCGATTTTTCTGACGCCTTGAGCCGCTGTGTGATCGGTACCCCAGACCACCAGATCGACCAAAACCGGAATGAGCTCAATGCCACGCTGAGTCGGCAAGTAGATCCGCCGGCGGCCGTCGGTCGGGTGAGCGTAGCACTCGATGATGCCGGCCTCGGTCAGTCGTTCCAACCGATTCATCAGGATGTTGGTCGCGATGCCTTCCTGTACCCCAATCTCCGAAAAAGCAACCTTCTGCATCAGCAAAAGATCTCGAAGAACAACCAACGTCCAACGGTCACCAATCACATCTAGAGATGCGGCGATCGGGCAATCGGAACGAAGGTCGTTTTTCATAACGAACACGGCCCAGTTTCCTGCGGCCATTCATGGATAACTTGCAACGAGCAACGATCAAAATGATGCAGCCCGTAATCCTCCATCTTGGCATGAATCGAGGCAAATTCCAAGGGCTAACGACTCTATTGGTTCTGACCTTTGCAACAATACTGGGATGCGAATCGCGATTGAAGTCACCAGAGCTGCCGCCGCTGGGCGTTCGTGTTCAGGTCGCCAGGATCGCTTCTTGTCCGGTGACCAAATCGTTGACCGGCGAGTTTAGGGCGAGTGTTGAAAGCGACATGTCGTTTCGTACGGGCGGCCGGATCGAGTACCACATCGCCGAAGTCGGTCAACACGTTGTCGTGGGTGATCTGTTGGCGAGAATCGATTCCATCCAGCAAACGGCCGATGTCGATGCGGCGAAAGCATCGGTGCGGTCGGCCCAGGCCGAGTTTGAGGAACGCAACGCGAATTTCAAACGAATCTAGCAGTTGCTTCCCCGCATGGCGGCGTCCAAGTAAGAATTCGACGGTGCGATGGCCGAAGTATTATCGGCAAAAGCGAGTCTGCTGATCGCCAATGGCGGCCTTGAGTTAGCAGAGTTGCAACTTTCCTACACCGACCTACGGGCAACCGTCGCGGGCGTGGTTACGACGAGGCAGGCCGAGGCGGGGCAAGTCGTCGTCGCCGGCGCTCCGGTTTACACGATTGCCGTGGATGGTGAACGGGACGTGGTCTTGGACGCGTTCCCTCCCGGACCGCCGGAAAAGAACAACATCGACCTATCGTTGCAGTCGGCCCCGCCCATCAAAGCAGTCGGTTTTATTCGCGAGATGTCGCCCAAGATCGACCCGACCAACGGCACCGTGCGAGTCAAAGTGGGCGTAAAGAACCATAACGGCGTCTCTCCAAGACGCCGATTCATCTCCCGTTCAAAAAGAGTCGACTACTGGTGAAGTGACCGGAAGCTCGAACACCCGCATCGTCGGATGAAGTAGCAAGAAAGTTAGACCCGCGACGACGCCCAGGCCAAGCAGACCACCAACTTTCTCCTTTCTGCCCGCACGGCTGGCAAAGAGCCACCAAACGATCAAAAACAAAGCGGCGGCGGCAGGTCCCAAGAGACTGGCGACTTGGACGGACTGCGGAGGCTCCGAAAACAACCATGGCAAGCCTTTCGCGATCATCATCAGTGACAACAGGCCGATCGCTGGCCAGGTCCTCAGTGCCGTCCTGCTCTCGCCTGCCAGCGGGATCGATCGGTCATTCGTGTGTGACGTCACATCGCCTACCTTTTCCATTTTTCGTTCTCTCGTGATTCTGGAGCATTCGCTTTCACAGTGCAAGCTACCACGGATTGCCTCTCGGACGCAATGTCGGAGATGCCTGATTGCGGGTCTAATAGTGGCACGGTGGTCCTCCACCGTGAATCACGAATTACGTTGGGGACCAACGTGCCACTATTTTAACACGGCGCTGTACAAAAACACTGAAGTCGACACTGCCTCGTATGTTGCACTTTGCAAGCTATCTGCGTATGCTGTATCGTAGCGAGATCTGACTACCCAACCGTCGAGAATTAGAAATAGGAACCTACTTCGAATGAAGAATCGCAAAGTCTGTTTGGTCGTTGGTGCTTCGTCGGGAATTGGGAAAGCTGCCGCAGAAGCATTGGCCGGGCGGGGTCACCGAGTCTATGGAACCAGCCGTGATGCCTCGCGGGTGACCATTTCCAACGTTGTCGGCTTGGACCTGGAAATCAACGACGATCATTCCATACAGGAGGCGGTTCGCAAGATTCTGGACAACGAACAACGAATCGATGCGATGTTCTACGCTGCAGGTTTCTATACGGCGGGGGCGATTGAAGAGACGACGCCGGAACAGATACACCAGCAGCTCGATGCCTATTTCGTCGGTGCTCATCGTGTCACGCGAGTTTTGCTGCCACACTTCCGAGAAGCCGGTGCAGGCCGACTGCTATACATGAGTTCCAATGCCGGTGACGCGGCATTGCCCTACCATGCAATTTACTCGTGCAGCAAAGCCGCTCTGCAAATCTATTGCGATGGGCTGCGGTATGAAGTCGAGCCATTGGATATCCAGGTTTCGTACTTGCAAAACGGTGGCGTGAAAACCGGTGCCGAAGCAAGTTTCCGTCGAGCCGCCGAGCCTGTCGCCGTGTACGACGGTCCGCGCGATCGGGCCATCGCCGCTTTCCATCGCATGCAGCAAAAAGGTCCGGAACCAAAAGCCATTGGAAAGACTGTTGCGGACGCGATCGAAGCTCGCACGATGAATCCTGTCATTCGCGCCGACGGTTTTTCGAAGCTGATTGGATTTCTAGGTGCCGTGATGCCTTCGAAAATGTTTCGGAGTCAACTGAAGAAATCGCTGGACATCGCGTGAGCTATAGTGGCACGGCGGTCCCCGCCGTGAGTCAAGCATCACGTTGGGGACCAACGTGCCACTATTCACATTCCCAAAGGAGGAACTCCCCTTCACGAAGGTTTGCCTTCTTGGGATTGTCGCGGATGTAACCTTGAAGGTAGCCAAATTGGTTTTCGCTTCGCACGACATGATCGAAAGGCTCACCCTGCCAAAGCTGGCCTTCGCGTTCGAGTATCTTGTTGATCAATCGCGCTGAAAAGCGTTGGATCTCGCGAAAGGTCTTTCGCAGGTCAAAACCGCTTCGCATCTGGATCAGCACATGAACATGATTTGGCATGACAACGAATCGTTCGACGTCATACCGATCTGCATTGAAGTGCAAAATGGACCGGCCAACCTCGTCAGCCAGTTCTGGTCGCCGAAGCCAACACTCCCCATGACAATCATCCAGGTGACCATGCCACTTTCGCTGATGAAACTGTCGCAGTTCATTTTTCAAATTCATGTCAACCGATTCACACCGCATCACCTCATCGACCGACCTATTGTCAAGCTTGTGTTGCCGAAGCCAAGCTTCAACCTCTTGATGCCACTTCGCGATAACGTTGCGGGGCATCGAATCGCCGAGCCGCATCGTCACGAAGGTTAGTGCGTTGGGCTGATCGACGTGTGGTAGATTGCGAGCGGTGATTCTTGACTCGGCTTCACGATCAAAGACATTCCAGATCACGTTTCGCTCCTTAAAGTGGCACTGTGGTCTCCACGGTGAGCTTGACGATTTAAGCTATCACGTTGGGGACCAACGTGCCACTATAACCATGCAGGTGGTCACGATCCCAGTCAAGAATAGAATAGCCGTCATCACATAGAGACTGATTAATGTGGCACCGTGGTCTCCACGGTGAGCTTGACGATTTAAGCTATCACGTTGGGGACCAACGTGCCACTATAACCATGCAGGTGGTCACGATCCCAATCAAGAATAGACAGGTCGTCATCACATAGAGACTAATGGCGAGGATCGGGCGTTTGTCGACCAAGCGTTCGAGCCTAGCGTTGGCAACCTTGATAAAAGTGCCGGCGCACTGGATCGGTGGCTCACCCGAGCGGATACGTTCTAGATCGCGAAGCACATTGCCCGCGCTTTGGAAGCGGTCTTTCTTTGCGGGTTGAAGGCCGCGACGCAAAAAGTGGCGAAGTTCCGCTGGCACCGCCGGTTGGTAGCGACTGGCGAAATTCGGGTCAAGGAACTGTGGAGCTTGACGTTCCTTCGCGTCAGTGATCACTTTCAACAGCGAATCGCCGCGTGGGGCGAACGCTTGCGTTGATAAGAGTTCATAAAGAACGACAAACGCTGCGTAGAGGTCACTTCTCGCGTCGATCTCTTCCGAATGCCCGGAGGCCTGTTCGGGCGACATGTATCCGATCGTGCCGATGATGGATCCATCGATCGTTTGTCCCGATGCACGCGGCATCTCAACCGCTGGCTTGTCGTTATCTGCTGAGCTACCTTGGCGGTGATTGACATGACGAGCGATGCCCCAGTCGGTCAACATGACTTCGCCGAAATGGCCGACCATGATGTTCTCGGGCTTCACGTCCCGATGCAGCATGCCTTGTTCGTGAGCGTACTGAAGAGCCCTCAGCAAACCTGAAAAGAGATCCAGGCGAGCCTCGAAACTGTATCGCTTGTGATACTCGCCGTCCCCTTCGCGCAGTCGTGAGATGATCGACGCGAGAGTTTCTCCGTCCACATATTTCATCACGAAGAACAGACTTCCGTCGGCATCGACGCCCACATCGTGTATGGGGACGATGTTGGGATGCTCGAGTTTGCCGACCGTGCGAACCTCGTCAATAAAACGCGCTACCGACTGCGGATTTTTTTTGTCAAGCAAGCGTTTGACCGCCACGCGCCGACCGATGTCTTGGTCACTGGCAAGCCGTACTTCGCCCATTCCGCCGCGGCCCAAGACGCTCTCGCTCCGATAGCGTACTTCATTGCGAGACGTCAGAGTCACCTGGTTCCCCGATCGACCGACCGTAGGTAACGAAGTCAGTCCGGCCGTGCCGGTCAGGATGAGGCTGGCTTCGTCGCCGGCCGCTGTCGGATCGGGGGCGATAGTCTCTGGCAATTCATTACTGCGTTTTTCAGCGGTCACGTGATCGACACTTTACCTTTTGGCGTTAGGAATAGTGGCACGACGGTCCTCCGTCGTGATTCACGGTGGAGACCACCGTGCCACTATGGAGCAAGCGAGTCGCATTGATATTGCGGCATTGCGTGCCAATGGACAAAAACCACATTCATTGAAAATCGAATCACTCAAATAGTTCAAGATGGCCTGCGAGTTTGAACCGCCATGGGAAAGATCGTTCCAGCTCATGTCGTCGGTCAAACGCCTTCGCTTTCCTCGGCAAATGATTGCCGTACCGGCATGGCTTCAGTGACAAAAACACCAACCAGAAATAACAGGCCACCTGATCGACAAAAACATGGCAGCAACTCCGAGTGTCGGAACGGCCAGTGACTTGCACATTACAAGCTAAAAGTGTGCCGTTGTCAACCACGGTCGAGTTAGGGAGGCCTGAATTGATATGGATTCTATCGAATCACCGTGATTTCCCGGACCGTCCATATCTTCGCGGTACTTTTGGATCGCGATTCATTTCATGCGATTCGCCAACCGCGTAGCAAGCGAGGTTGGTCCACAGAAACCCGGCGTGCCTAGACCTGCCCCAAAGCGTATTTTGTCAACGCAAGACCAAGCTTCTGGTATCCTGGAACCTTCGTTCACACAGCACGAGGCTTAATGGTCAAACAGTCTTCTTCGGGTTCGCGTTTCTGCATAGATACGGCAATCAAATGGTTTCGCACGATGATTTTTAGCTGCTGCTTCTCGGGAGAGCTTTGGAAGTATGGTGGTGAGTCATCTTGGTGGTTCGTTAGTCTTCCCGTTGAGGATGCAGAGGATCTCGAACGGTTTTGCTCCCACCGCAAACGAAACTTTGGCTCGATCCGAGTGACCGCTACGGTCGGCGACACGAGCTGGCAAACGTCAATCTTTCGCGACACCAAATCGAAATCATATTTGCTGCCTGTCAAAGCTACCGTGCGCAGCAAGGAAAAACTCGTCGAGAAAACCAGCTACGAGGTCACCATTACAGTTGAATAACTGTCTGACCGAGCGCACCGAAATAGACAGCACGGCTGCAAGCATCCGCAACGTTGACTGGAAACCCAGCACAACAAACACAAAGGCCCGTCATAATTTGTTTCAATCTTCTACTCATAGTGATAATTCGTCCTTCTGCTTACGCGTGTGAAAACAGCAGAGATCGAATAGCGATGCCGCAAATGGCGGAGTTCCGCGCGGGCCAAGATTATACACGCCGGTTCAGTGATTGCACGCGAGTCCTGAGAGCATCAACGAATGTCGGCCAGCATTGCGGCGGACTGGGCCATCCATCGGCCCCGCTTTGCGATGGACGATTTCAATGCCATCAAGCGAGACAATCTTTAGAATCACGTTCGATTCCGCTGAATGCAGTGCCGCCGGACTGGGGGGCTGCGCTCGCGAAGTTCTGCAGGCAATCAAAACGATGAAGGTCGCTTCGAATACAGCGACATATAGGTTCAAACGAAAGTTGTATTTCATGATAGTTTGAAATTCGAACTTAGAGCCTATCGCCCGCCGTTGCTTGGTGAGAACGAGTCCCTAGGAACGCATTAGGTTTGGGACCGAGCAGTCTGAGTTCGCAATCCGCGTGGTCGAAGATGACCTCCGCGACCAACTTCCTGACTCCGATGACGCGACCATTGATTCGCTTTTGCTAGAAGGGATTCGGTTAATGAAACGAATTCGAAATCGAAAGATTGCTCAGACGTGAATCTTGAGAGACCCATCACCGAAGTGATCGAAACGTTCAACGAGATTGAGGATACTTCAAGCTCATCTCGTATGCCCACCGTCGCGATTATCATCACCGTTGCATCCTGGGCGGGGTTTGCGATCTGGTTAGTTGGTAGTGGGTTATCAGACGACTGGTGTTTTGCTGTAAGCTTGCGAAACCGCCCGATGATCCGATCCAAACGCTCGACGGCTTCGGCGTAACGGATCATTTCGCCGCGTGTTTCCGGTGTGTCAAATGTCCTCGTGGGAACGGTAACATCGTGCGGATTCCGGTGAACTTCCTTTGCTTCGGGCCTAACTCGGTGTGTGAACGCACAACCCACGAACAAGGCAAGGGTGACATGCGAAGCTGAGCCGGTGAGATCGGGATCTTAGCTCCGGCCTATCGACACGAGTTTCGCAGCTCGGTAGGATTGCACAAACGTTTGTGCTTTCGCGATCACGCCGTTGTTGCACCCCGGCCCTGAAAAGCATTGCTTCGCCTGCAATCGGGCCTTGGTTTTGTTAGGAATTTCATGATTCGACAGCTCGCCTTCGCCGTGTGCGTCGTCTTCTTCTTGGTCGCTGGTGAGTCGAAGTCGATTGCAGGCCAACGAGACCTCACAACGCTGCCCAACATCGTCCTATTCTTGGTGGATGATCTGGGCTGGTCGGACCTGGGGTGCTATGGAAGTCCATTTTATGAAACGCCAAACATCGATCATCTTGCCGGCGAAGGTGTTCGTTTCACTGATGCTTATGCGACATGCCACGTCTGTTCGCCTTCGCGTGCGAGCGTCCTGAGTGGCAAGTATCCCGCGCGGCTCGGACTGACGGATTGGCTGACCGGTCGAAAAGACTTTCCGTTTCAACGGCTTCTCAATGCACCGATTCACGACGCATTGCCGCTTGATGAAGTCACCATTGCCGAAGCGCTGCGTCGTCATGGATACAAGACCGGTCATTTCGGAAAGTGGCATCTCGGCGAGGATCCTGCCGGCCCGTTGCAGCAAGGGTTTGATGTTCAAGTGCCGACGAATTGGTACAAGGGATGGCCGAAGGCAGGCTATCATTCGCCGTTCGGGTTTGATGGAATCGATGATAAGCCAGGAGACTATTTGACCGATCGGCTTACTGATGAATCAATCAAGTTCATTGAGAACAACAGTGATGAACCGTTCTTTCTGTACTTATCACACTTTGCCGTTCATGATCCGATCCAGGGGCGAGCAGACCTCGTCAGGAAGTATGCAAAGAAGCGTTCGCGGCTACCCAACGATGCTTATCCGTTTATTCTGGAAGATAATCCTGACGCGAAGCCATCGTTCACGCGAGCCGAGCGAGAGGCAATGCTCGACGAACCGGCCTATGACGGCCACAGCATTCTGCCGAATCGAATGGTTAAAATTAAGCAGCGGCAAGATAATCCTCAGTTCGCGGCGATGGTCGAAACAGTGGACGAAAGTCTTGGTCGCATTGTGGCGAAACTGAACTCACTTGGTCTCGAGCACAACACGATCATCCTCTTTACGTCGGACAACGGAGGCATGTCGGCGGCGAACTTCGCTCGCCCGGAACGCGTTGTCCATCGAGCGAAACTCGACATGGCCTACGCAACGTCGAATCTGCCGCTCCGTGGTGCGAAGGGGTGGTTGTACGAAGGTGGGATTCGCGTTCCGCTCATTATCAAATGGCCCGGCCATGGCGTTGCCGGATCGACTTGCGACGAGCCCGTGACCGGTACGGATTACTATCCGACGATCCTCGACATGATTGGCGTGCCTGCCCTGCCTCAACAACACGTCGACGGCGAAAGCCTTTGCCCGCTGCTGGATGGCTCGGCGACGCTCGACCGCGAAGCCATCTATTGGCATTTTCCACACTACAGCAATCACGGCATGCAAAGTCCGGGAGGTGCGATACGTAGCGGGAGATACAAGTTGATGGAGTACTTTGAAAACGGCACGGTTGAGTTGTTCGATCTCGAGGCCGACCCAAGCGAGCAATACGACCTATCGAAAACACATCCCGAGATGGTTGCAAATTTGCTGGACCTTCTCAATCGATGGCGCAACGATGTTAACGCCGAGATGATGAGGTCCAATCCCGATTTCGACGCAGACTCAACCCAATGATCAGATACAAACTTCAAACCTCAAACGGCGGTAAAACCGGAATGTTGGCAAGAATCATCGTTGCTGCCACGATCTGCCTGCTGGGTATTTTCGATGGTAAATGTCAGGAGCCCCAGCGTGATCCGGAGTTGAAGTATCCTGAATACACCTGTCAGGCTGACGACCTAGTTATCTCGCGAAGCGAATATTACGATAAGTTACGAGGGTTTTGGCTGGGGCAATGCATCGCTAACTGGACAGGCCTGCGAACCGAAGGATTGAAGAAGACGGCCCCTTTCTTTACCGACAAAGAGCGAGCGATCGAACCAGCAGACCGAATATCAGTTCGCCACACTCGATTTGGCAGGAGAGAATCTGGATGAACGAAAAGTTTCAGCCGCCTCGAATTCCAGTAAACTATTTCGTCAGTCTGAGAATCCGGCGAAGTACGGCTATGCTTTGGAAACGTGTGTAACAAATGAAACAAGATTTCGGTTCACGGTTGCATTTGGTTGCGATAATCAATGCGATCATTTTTGCTGGCGAGATTTCAGCTGAACTTCCACCATCTCCTCGAGATTCGCTTGGTTCGCTCGTCGTGCACGAGGGTGTCAGGATTGAACTGGCCGCCTGCGAACCGCAGGTGATCGATCCGATCGCGTTGCGGTTCGATGCGAGTGGCCGAATGTGGATCGTTGAAATGCGCGACTACCCAACCGGACCGATTGAAGGCACGAGTCCTGATGGACGCATCCGTGTTTTGACTGATTCTGATCATGACGGCTTTTTCGAAACGGCAACGGATTTCGCGCAAGGACTCGTTTTCCCGACCGGTTTGCAACCATGGCAAGACGGCGTCATCGTCACCCTGGCGGGGCGAATTGAGTTCATGGCCGACCGTGATGGAGATGGGCAATGCGACCATCGTGAAGTATGGTTCGAGGGTTTCGCTGAAGACAACGAACAACTTCGAGCCAATCATCCGACGCTCGGCCCCGATGGACTTGTGACCGTCGCCAACGGATTGCGAGGCGGAAACGTCCGGTCGGTTGATCCGCGATGGCCCGCGAACGAATCGATCGATCTACGCACCAAGGATTTCGTATTCGATCCCCGAGGAATGCGAAGCAAGCCAAGCAACCGATCGGGGAGAACGGGTTACTTCGGAGCCGTTTCGGGAAATAGCCAGTTCGGTATGTCGATCGACGACTTTGCGAATCGTGTCGGTTGCAGCAATCGGAATCCGGCGATCGAAACGTTGTTCCCTCTCGCAACCCTGGCACGCAATCAATGGTCCACGCCACGCGATGCGTTGCACGACATCGCGGCCTCCGCCGCCGATTCTCACGTCAACGCGATCACGCAAACATGGACAACGAGCCACACGCATCAAGGCCAGTTTAGCGCCGCGTGCGGCGTGACCGTCGGACTCGGAACGGCGATGCCGACCGATTGGCGATCCGACTTGGTCGTGTGCGAACCGACATCGCATGCGGTTCAGCGGCAACGAATCGAGCGACAAGCGATCGGTCGCCGCAGCCATCGGATCACCGTCGACGAGGAGCTATTAGCGAGCCGCGATCGATGGTTTCGGCCCGTTGATACAACCATTGGCGTCGATGGAGCGTTGTATGTTGTCGATATGTGCCGGGCGGTCATCGAACACCCGAATTGGGCGCCGGCGGAATTGAAACATCGCGAAGACGAACGATGGGGCAACCAGCATGGACGAGTTTGGCGTATCGTCGCCGATGAGTCGGCACCGCGAACGGACTCAGCTTCCCCCGATACGCAAGACGAGTGGTTGGATTGGTTGTCGCACTCGAATCCAACCCAACGGCAATTGGCAACGGTGCATCTGCTTGATGCGGTCGACGATTCACTTGTGGAGAAACTACGAGAACGACTGACGTCGACCGTCAGTCCAGAGGGTTTTGCTCGTATGTTGTGGTTACTCGCGGCACACCGAGCGGTCGAATCGTCCGATCTAGAGCAAGCCATCAACCATCAAGATTTCCAAGTTCGACGCGTGGCGGTTTCGTTGATCCGATCATGGCTAGAGGAATCCGATCGGCATCGCGACCCGGCGTTGCCATCCTTCACGAATGCTTGCTGCCAACTTCTTGCCGATCGCGATCCATGGGTTCGGCACGATGCACTGGGTTTGGCGGGAGACTTCGTCACGAACGCGTTGCTGTCCAGTGAGGATCAAACCAAGATGGCGAGTTTGATCGCGCATCATCATCTTACACCTCTTGCGGATTCGGGTCGGTCAGGCGTCAATGCAACGCATGAGTTGGCGGTGGCGTGTCTTCCCCCGATGCTGGCGGTGGAGGTTTTGAACATGAGCCTCGCTGCGAACGACTCGTCGTCCGACGATCGTGATCCGCGGTCGCCGATTCTCCATCAACGACTTGCGCGTACGGTGTCGGCCGCCGGTTTAAGCTTCTCGCTAACCAACCAACAGGCTCCGCCGATCGAACGTGCGTTAGTATCGGGTTGGTGTGAGGGTCACATCGCATCCCGTCGATCACCGAAGCAACAGTTTGAAAGTTTGAATGACGTTCATTTGGATGAAATGATTCGTCGTGTCGGTCGATCAATCGAGCTTCTCGCATCAGATCCGACATTCCCGATCGCGGATCGGCTCGATGCCATCCAAATCGCCATCGATCTTCAACTCGACTGCCAGGAGTGGTTTGGAACGCTATTGCTTGACGACTCGGTACCGGCGGTCACCTTGAAAGTATTGCCGCGATTGTTGGAGATTGATCGTCCGGCCACACTGGATTGGCTCGCCGAAACGATTCTGGAACTTCCTGGTGAAGTAAGAGCCGGTGCGATTGATCAATTGATACGTCACAACGAAACCACAAGCGTTCTATTGAACTGGATTGATTCCGAGCGTCTTCCTACAACGTTAGTTTCGATGCAACAAATCGAAAGATTAAAGAAATCTCGAGACCCCGCAGTTGCCGACCGGGCGGAGCAATTGTTCGGTTCGCCTCGCGCTGATCGATTGGCTGTCGTCGCGAGCTATCAGGGGGCGCTCGATGGGACGGCCGACCTTCGAACCGGTCGAGAAATTTTTCGGCAGCATTGCGGGGCTTGCCATCTCATCGAAGGAATCGGAACGGCGGTCGGACCGGATATCTCGGACAGTCGGACCAAGACGCCCGAGTCGATATTGACCGCCATTTTGGATCCCAACGCCGCGATCGACGCGGGATATGTTTCGTATCGAGTATTAACGATCGACGGCGATGTAATCACCGGCTCCCTGTTGGAAAGCACCGGAGATGCCGTCACGTTGCAGGAAGCCGGCGGAAAAACGCACCGTATCGTTCGAAACGATCTCGAATCGTTGCAAGCGACCGGGATGTCATTGATGCCGGTCGGGCTAGAACAGGTCGTGACGGTTGACCAAATGCGACACCTGATCGGTTACCTTAAAGGATGGCGTTATCTCGCCGAAGGTAAGACGAGCATCAGTTTCGACTCACTTCGTTGATGGATTTCCGGATCGAATGCTACGCCAATTCTGCGAGGCGTTCTTGCCACATTGTCCGAGTTTTGTCGAGCAAGCGACGCACCGTCCGCTCGCTACGTCCCACTTTCTCGGCAATTTCCTCCATTTGATATCCATGCATCCGAAGCTGCAGAATCTCAAGTTGATGTGGCGCGAAATCCGACGTCAAACGTTCAAACTCGTCCATGACGGCGGCCGCCGCATCGGGCAACGGTTCTGTCGCGGCGACTTCAAAACATGCCATGTTTTCATCATTGCCGTGGTGTCCACGAGACTGTTCGGCGTCCATCCCGCGTTTACCGGCGCGATGATAGGCCACGCGGCGACGGAGCTTATTGAGCGACATCACCACAAGCAATCGCCACAGGTCCCCAGATTCATCGATGTGAAACTTTTCCTTCTCGACACCGACGAAGAAACTCCGAAACGCGGACTGCACAATGTCTTCGGCATCAACCCGTCTGGCCAAGCGCCCGCTCATCCGGCGATGAACCATCGAAATTAATCGAGCGACATACCGATCGAATAACTCGCGTGACGCATCCTGGTCACCTCCACGACATCGCTCAACCAAAACGGCCGACTCGAGTCCGGGATCGGGTGCGTTTGAAGGATCGGAAGGGTTAGACGCCATGGAAATCAGTCAGTTCGAGACGCGAAACGGTAGAATCGAATCAGCATTCTAATCGATTAACCGAGTTACGGATGGGGTAGGCCATAAAACAACCCGACCGTCACGCCCGGTGGTGATCATCGAGTTGCGATCGGGATGGAGATCGAGCCCCGTGACGCCGTCATCATGACCGTTAAGTTGTAATAACTCACGTCCTTGCTTGGGGGCGGTCGGATCGTTGGAATCCCATACGCGAATACTACCATCACGTCCGGCCGACAAGATCCGATCCGGCTCCTGATCGACTGATCCGCATATCGCGATCGCCTCGATCGCTTCGGCGTGGCCTTGGCAAATCGTCGGCTCCGACTGCTCGCTCAACTTCCACATGCGAATCAAACGATCTTCTCCCCCGACGGCGACGAGGTGACTGTCTTCTGAAAAACAGCCTGCACGAATCTCGCCGATGCTGGGGTCGTCCAAGAGAACCCGAGGCCGGGATGATGGCTCGTCGAGGCGATGGATGACAACTTGCCCTCGATCGGTCGTTGCCAACAATTGCCGGTGATCCGACGAAACGGTCAGCGAAAGCGGGATGCCCATTCCATTGATCGTTTCGATCTGACCTTCGGGGATGAAGCGGGACTCGGAACGGTCGAAACGCCATCGACGAATGCGAGCATCGTCACCGCCGGTCAACAGGATATCGCCCATGGACGAATCGATGGTCCGAACAAAGGCAATGGCGCGGATCACTCCGGCGTGGGGCGACTCCAATTTCGCGAGCGAAGCCCCGCTATCGGCGTCCCAAATCTTCAGACTGCGGCTTCCCGTGGCGACCAAACGGGCGTCGCTTGAGAATGCGACCGACGTCAATGCGCCGTGGGCACGGTAGCTGACTTGCAGTTCGCCAGAGGCGATATCCCATCGATACGCGGAACTGCCATGCAAGGAAACAATCTCATTCGCGGCAATTCCTTGAGCCACGAGTCCGGAAACATCCCCGAGCGATGCAGGCAGCCTGAAATCGAGTTCACGCGTCGATTGCGTTAGCTCGTCTTTCATATTCCAAACTTGAACACGGCTGCCGGCGTCTCCAGGTGGCGTGAATACCAGAATCGCTTGGGACGCTGCGGAGCGGAAGTCGACCGCAGCGATTCCAGGACGGCCGCCATCAAGCGTTCTCGCATCCGCCTTGGCGGTGAATTCCAAAAGAGTCTTGGATCGATTCGGTTCATCACGGGTGCTCGAATCGGTCGGTAAAGCACACCGCCACAGCATGACACGATGAACGGTCTCAGTCACCTTTTGGAGCTCCGAAACCGTCAACGCGAGACGACCGTCGTCGGAGATCGCCACTTGCGTGACGAATCCGTCGTGGTCCAGACGATCGATCACCCGGCCGGTTTGAATCTCCAAACAAGTCAAGCGACCATCGTCCGCAGCAACCCAGGCATGTTGACCATTGGATGTGATCGCTAAGTCGTTGATCCTTGTTCCGAGCAACGAGTCATTGGGGCGACCGAACGGTTGTCCCGTTGCAAGATCCCAGAAAATCAAACGTCCCGCGCGATCGCCCGTCGCACCCATTCGGCCGTTGTCGGAAACGGCGACGGCGGCGACGGTTTCTTCGTGGCCACGCAGTCGATGCAAAACGGTAGCTTGCCTCGAGTCGACGTCCCAACGCCAAACCAAGGCGTCCACGTCAGCCTGATCGGCGCTGGTCATCAATGTTTTTCCGTTCGACGAGACGGCAAGGATTTGATTCAGTCCAGTACCGGACAAGCGATTTAACTCGGTTCCACGATCGATGTTCCAGATGCGAATAACCGAATCGGCGCCTCCGACGAATAGTTGTTTGCCGTCCGCCGACGTTTGCATTGACATCGCGCGGAATGAACTGCCTTCTTCCAATGTTTGGGTTCGGACCAGATCATCGTCCTTGAGACTGGCGACAGCTCGAAACTGAAACGTATTCGGCTCGATTGCCAAAACCGTCGCGGTGCGATCGCGGCTTGCCGTAACGAACTTGCCGCCGTCGGACGATAAGGCCGAAGCCCAGATTGGTTCTTGGTGAACGAGTTGACTGAATGTGCCGTCGCCGATCGATGCCGTCGCATGGACCGTCTTTTTCGTCGATGTGACGGTCGGTGTAAGGTTCCATAAACGGATGCTCTGATCGTCGCTTCCCGAGATCAATTGATCCTTGCCGATAAAGACCGCATCGCTGACCGGACCTCCGTGCCCTCGAAACAATTGTTGCAATCGCCAACTCGTTGGCGTCGATGCAGACGAGACCGTTTCAGGATGCCAATAGGCGACCAAATAATCCTCGCTGCAAGAAATCAAGCAATTGAAATAAGCTTCGCCCTCCTCGCCGGGAACGAATGCGACGCGTCTTACCGCCGAGGCGTGTGCGGGAATTGGATCGAGGATTGCTGCGGTCTCCGTCGACACAGAACGAGTCAGTGCAAAAGGACTTGGTTCGGTAGGACGGTTGACTGAACGTGTCGTTAGTTCAGAACCGGAGGCTTCGGCCGCGACCGACTCAACGGCTTGATTGACCAATTCTTTCAGGTCTCGCTGTTGAATTTCGTCAACCGGCCAAACAAGAACTTGGCCGCTTGCGTCTCCCGAAGCGATCAGTTGTCCGTCGGCCGACACGTTGACGCACGTCACCGCCGTCGTGTGAGGCGAATAAAAGCCTACCCGTTGCGATGGTGTCTTGTTTCCTAAATCGGATCGCCAAACGACGACTTGACCGCTGCGCCGTTCACTTACGGCAGCCGCAATCATCCAAACGGCGTCTTCGTTTGAACTCGACAAAATAGATTGAGCATGCAGATCGACAACCGGGGCAATGTGCCACAGGGTTTCCACCGAATTGCCTTCGTTGAGATCCCATACCCGTACAGTGCGATCATTCGACGACGAAAGGGCATACGCGTTATCAAGTACCTGCACCCGGGTGATTCGGCTACGGTGTCCGGTCATTCGCCTCGTTTGCGGATCGGACCCGGCGCGCCGAAGTATCAGATCACCGTTGTCGAGTCCGATGATCGCGAAACCACCGTCTTGACTGACGTCGATTGCCGTGGCAAAGCGATCTTGATCCAACGAAATCACCTTCCCGATCGAAATTTCATTCGCACGTTGGTCGAGCGTCAGTGGGGCAATGGTGCCGTCATCGAAACGGACCAGTCCTGTTCGCTGATTCGGCCCTGATCGACGATCCGGTGTTGCGTCCAAGGGTCGTACCGGCAACGCGATTTCTGCGACGGATGCTTGTGTCGCGACCGACGCAGTCGCCTGATTGGCGATCGCGGTTAGGTATCGAATTTCCCACGCGGCCGCTGCGGCGCCAGTGGTCTCGATCGTATTAGGCGTCCCGATCGCATTCGATGAGTCGGATTGACTTTGGGTCAGTTTGTTGAGCAAGCGACGGGCTTCGCTGAACTCGTTGCGATCGATTCGGGCTTTCGCAAGTCCGATCTGCGAAACGTATGATTCGTATTCGGCTCGGGCTCTGGCCAGTCTCGCTTCCTCAGCACTCTTAAGGGCCTCGGCGGCGCTCTTGTTGGCTTGCTCGGCACTCTTTTCTGCGGCTTTCTTGCTGGCGTCGGCTTCGAGTCGCTTTCGCTGGGCCAGCTCAAAATTCTCTTGGGCTTCGATTGTTTTTCGATTCGCTAACTTTTCATTCTCTTCCGCTATTCTTCTCTGACTATCGGCCTCTTTTCGCTGTGTTTCCGCTTTGGCTGCTTCACTTTTGGCAAGTATCGCGTTCGCGTTCGCCCGGTTGCGCGCTTGGTTGATCGCGTAGGATGCCGCTGAACCACCAAGAAAGATGAATGCCAACATCGCCGCCGCAGCCTTCTTGAGAAACGCGAAACGGGCTTCACGTTGACGACGCAATCGCAAGGCTTCATTCAGTTTCTCGATCAGTTCAACATGCGCCGCATCGTCGGGCGAGAGCAAGTTCAAACCCAAATCAAAATCGCCTTTTTGATAGGCGGCCTCGGCGTGAGCAATGCGGTTGCGATGCAATCCCTCTTTGGCTCGCCCGTTGCCCGGCCACAATGCGATCGCTTCTTCAAACCCGAATTGAGATCGGGCGAATACCGAGTAGTCGTTCTGTTCGACCGCGGTGCGCATCTCCGTTTCTGCTCGAGTCGCCAACGCGATCGATTCGCTGTGCGAACGATACTCACGAATGGCGTCTTGGAACGCCGTCGCATTGGGATAGCGGTCTTGAGGTTGGGTGGCCATCGCCCTGAGAGCGATGTTCATTAATTCGCCGCGATGCTTTGGATCGAAATCACGGATGGCATTGGTCGCCACGGCCCGCAAACACATGCTCACGTTGGCGGCGTGGTGCGGCGGGTTTCCGGTGATGATCTGAAATAAGGTCGCGCCGAGTAGATAAATGTCGGCCGCCGGCCCGATGCGTTCGATCGGTCCGATCGCCATCTCTGGTGCCATCATCGAGGGCGTGCCGCCCAAGCCGGTCGCCGGCGTGATCGAGTCGAGTTTCTCGAATTCGGGTTTCGCGAGCGCAATGCCCCAGTCCATCACCATCACAACGCCGAAGTCACCCAGCATCACGTTTTCGGGCTTGATATCGCGATGCACCACGCCGCGAGTGTGGGCAAAACCGATCGCGTCGGCAACCTTGATTAAAATTTCAAGGTTCTCGTCGCGTGTCTTATCGGTGATGACGTCCGACCATGGTGTGCCGACGACCCGTTTCATCGAATAAAACAACGTCGCTTGGCCGGTGATCGCAACGTCATGGATCGGGACGATGTTAGGGTGATCCAAGTCACCGGTCACAACGGCTTCAGTTAAGAATTGTTGACGGCGACTCTGTTCCACCTTCTCGAGTTTGCCTTCGGCAGCCAGCTTGGCTTTCTTCTCCGCATCGAGCGGCCGGATGACCTTGACCGCGATCAAACGGTCGAGGGATCCTTGCCGGGCGACAAACACGTTACCCATCCCGCCGCGACCGAGCAAACGGACGAGTCGATAGTCGGCCGTTTCCTGATCGCCGGTGAGTTGTGTGGCGATGGATTGATTGCGGATCTGCAACCGTGTCTCGACGATCGTGCGATCGATCGCCGGCGGCAAGGAGGTCGGCTGACTAGGCGAAGTGAACTCGGCCGAAATGCCGTTCCAGTAATCCGCCTCCGCTTTTGACAGCGACTTCGGGTTGATCGTTTGCCCAAGGTTGGTGCTATCAAGGATTGCGGTGGTTCGGTCATCCTCGAAGTCAATGGTGGCTTCAAGATTCTCGCGATCGCCGTTGTGCGTGTTCGAGTCATCGCGGCTAATCGAGATACTCGCAAACGTTTCGATGGTCTCGTCGATGTTCTTTGCCGTATTCGACGCCGCGTCGGTTGGGACTTCGACGGTTTCTTGAAGGACGGTCTTAGCCGAAGCTGGATCGTTGTTGCCTACGAGCTCCACCGTGGCGTCTGCATCAGGTTGGACCCACGTTTCGTCGAGCACGGGCTGGTCGATCGTCACATCCGGATCCACTGTGTCACTGGGATCCAATGTGGCACTGGGATCCAATGTGGCACTGGGATCGACGGTAGCGTCTGGATCGCCTGGCCCGCTAAAGTCGATGGTGGCGTCGAGATTAACGTGGTCGACTGTTTCGTCAAGGCTCGACTCAAGATCGGCTTCGTGCCCTGGATCGGGATCGTTGGGTTGTGGTGAACTCATATCGTTTTCGAGTCCGCGACGAGAGGCGACGTGGCGGTACGATCTTGGATCGTATGCTTCAACGTGGATGAAGGATGTTTCCGCAAGAATCGATTGGCTCGCGAAAAAGGACGCTGGGTGTTCAAAATCAATGCGATCGAACCGGTCGCGAATGCAACATCCTTTCCCGGATTCAGCGAATCGTTTTGGCTGGTCTGATCCTCGGTGGGTTGTCGTTGCAGGTCTTGTTCGCCTTCGGTTTGATTCGTTTCATCGGAATCGGTGTCCAACTTTCGCAACCGCAGATCCTCACTATCCAATTCGTCGCCCACGATGATCGGTTCACCACCTCGAAGTTCGACTCGGAGTATCGTCCGTTGGTCGCCATCACCGATCACATACTGAATTTCGTAACTACCGTCGGGTAACCGGGCAAACAGATCATTGAGCCGATCCCCCGCCAAGATGCCCTCGGGCAACCGCACCGGTTCGATCAGGTCTTCGCCTTCGGGATCTGGTGAGAGCGTACGTAGCTGAAAATACTCTTCGCGTATCGTGATCGACGAAGCGGATGCTTCGGCGGAATCCAATCGAACGTCCGACACCAATGTTACCGACGAAACGACGACAGGCGTCGGCGGGTCGATCGGTTCGGGAATCACGTCGCGGACGGGAAAGAACGCGACCGGGACATCGATACGTGGGATGACAAAGAACGCACGACCACTCTCAAGCCCTGGGTTTGCCGTGGACAACGTTTCGGGATTATCTGTCGAGGAGATCAAGCCGCCCGGGACCATTTCGCGGACACGGCCGATCGTTCCCTCGGGAACCGTTTGTTCGATCTCACCACCGGTGATGAGAATCGACGGGTGATGCGAAACGGAAAAACGCACGGCCAGTGGGTCGGTGGCGCTGTCGCGCCCGTTGAGAGTCGAATTGAGGATGTCGTCTTGGGTGTAAACGTGTTGAACGTCCACGCGGGATCCGCCTAATATACTGGGCGTTTCGCTGAATCGATCGGAGAGTCCGCCCCAATCGACGGCGAGTACCAACCCATTCTCGCCTTCAACTCCGATTTCGAGCGACAGGGTTCCGATCGCATCGTTTTCGTTGATCTGGGTCAAGGTATCCGTGGTGACCGAATTGCTGTCGTAAAAAGCCGTCTCGATGTCGATGAAGTCCGGAGAGCTCGGGTTGACGTCCAATGGTGGATCGGTCGGCAGCAACCCGTCGGAACTCGGACGTGGTGTGAATCGTCTAGCAATGCCTTCTCCGTCGCCGGTGTTGATCTCAAACTCATCTCCCAACACGATTCGGTTTGCGGTGATGGAAACTGCCCTGTCTTGGCTGTTTTGCGATGCGAGTTGCACCGAGTCGCCGACAATCAATTCGTTCGAAACCAACTTGATGCCACCGTTCACTCCGCCCGACTCGATTTCGCGATCACCGGCCAGTGAGTCGCCGTCGTCGGAAACGTCCCCGTCGTCGATGAAGATGGATCCGCCGGCGGTGATGTTGATGACACCGTTGGCGGTTCGCACGTTACCCATATCGGGACCGCCGTCATGGGACGCCAAACGGATCGAGCCGATCTCATCGATAATCAGATCGCCCGCATGAGTTCCCTCGACCGTTGCGTCCAAATCGTTGACGTCGGTGCGGAGATTGATTCCCGATTGGTCGTCGGCGGTAGCATTGTAGGCCAACAGGATCAAATCATCGGCGATGATCGGTGTCGGTGCATTCGTGCCATCGTTCATAGCGAAGATATCATCACCTGCCGTCAGTACGATGTCGCCGGTTGTCGGCGAGTTCACCCGAAGATCGCCGACTATCAAATCCGAACCGTCGCCGGTGGAAGTGAACGATAGGTCCTCGCCGCTCGCCGAACGGACTTCCATGGTTACTGCTGATCTCACCACGACGTCTCCAGTGCTGTCAATGGTAACGACATCTGGAATTTCGTTGGTGAGCTGATCGAGTGACACGTCGCCGTCGTTGGTGATCGACAACAGCAAAACATCAATGTGAGTACCAGTCTTCTGCGAGATCGAACCGCCAATCACTTCGACGCTGCTCCCCAGGTTGAACTCGCCCACAACGTTGACTCGGCCTAACTCGACGTCGAGGGCGTTCAGGATTTCAATTCGTCCGTTGGTGCCCTCTGATCGTAGAACGCTATCGCCGAGTTTCAATTCACTGCCATCGGCATCGAGTCGAATGGTTTCGGCGTTCAAGTCGAACGTTTGATCGACCAGACCGGCGGCATCGGAACGCAGCGTCGCATTGACCGAATCATTTCCATCGCCATCGATGACCGTCAGATCCAAGTCGGCCGGCAAATCCACGTCGAGCGAGTCGTCACCACCACCGAGGTTGACGGTCAGGCGTCCCGAGGCGATTTGATCGGGGGCGACCGAATCCACCAAAATCGGATTACCCAATCCGTCGGTGCCGACTCGGATGGGAATCACGGCGTTGTTGGCATCGAAAATTTCGATCCGTCCGTCGGTATTCGTATCGACTCGAATCGAGTCATCGGCCGCATCACCGCTGATGAACAAGTCGCCAAATGCGGCCAGTTCGGCGGTGGCATTGAGAACGATTCGGCGTTCCAAACATCGCACCCGCAGAGGGCGACGAATGGCACTAAAATCCCGGGCCAACACAGGATCAGTGTCGGCCTTTGGGCGGCTCTCGGTATGTTTCGGACGGACAGGCATGATGTTCTGATGACAGAGTGGACGTTCCTCCAGTTTAGTCACCTCGGACCGTTGAATCGTCCCGGATTTCTTGGCTCGCTGGAACAAATGCACCGCTCGAGAGGATCTTGGCGATTATTCCGATGGTGCAGGTCCTTCGTGTCGTCCGGCTTGAAAGCGTCCACATGAACGGTCCGGCAGCGGATAACCGATGAAATCGTTGTAAAACGATGGCGTCCTCGCTTCAATGCGGTCAACCGCCACGTGCCCGCCCATTGGGAAGAGACGAAAGACGAATGGCAATGATCCGGATTCGAAAAAACTCGCCGAAAGCCTGGTTCGATCGACGTTTCGCGCACGTTTTCCTGATCACCGGGTCCTTCTTACTCATTTCGCCAGAGTCCGCCCCCGCGAACGATTTTGCGATGCTTTTGGAGCCGGACGACCCTTCCTTGAATTTGCCCGCTCCAAAGGCTGAAGCGATTCCAAGTGCAATGCCGTTACCAACGGACAATCCCCTAACCGTTGACTCGGACGTCGAGCCGGCTAATGAAACGCTTGCCGATCAGTTTCGACGAGACGCCGAGCGATTGGAAACGCGGTTGGCCGCGCTGCATAAGCCGGCCGGACAGTTAACGTTGGTCCCCGATGTTCTTGCCATTGATGATTCGGTCGAACCGGTCAATCAGGCCGCCGTCATATTCGCTTCGGAATCGCCACAGAGAATCAGTGCGCAGTGGCCACCGATCGTCAAGGCGGAACGGGTTCATGTACCGTTCTGCCACCGACCAACGTATTTTCAAGAACTGAACCTGGAACGTTGCGGCCGGATCGATTGCCAATCGATGGGATGTCTGCAGAACGCCTACTCGAGTTTCTGGTTCCTGAGTAACGCCGCCTTGCTGCCTTACCGTAGCGTCACGCAATCGCCTTGCCAGTGCGTCTCAGCTTATGGCGATTGCACGACGTGCCAGCAGTATCCGATACCGATCGAACCGCTCGATTCCCAGGGCGAGCGATCCGATTGCACCCGCGGCATGCTGATGCAGGCCGCTTCGATGGCAGGTTTTGCATTCCTGGTTTTCTAGCGATACGCATACTCGCGATTGAATTGATCGAAACGGGTGTGGAACTCGTACGATTGCGATTCCGGCTATTTACACGATTTCTGTTCCGCTACACGCTGATCAGGATCTTGGTAGCGACTCGCGTCAAAGTGCTTCGCGTAAGCTCCGAAGTCGTTGAAGGCGTATTTCTTAGCCCATCGATAGATGAAGTTTCGTTCGGGAATCTCGTCGCCTGGTTGGTATTGGCTGCGCCGAGGCGAGACCGCTTTGAGTTCATCGATCACGCCGCCCCGGGCGGTCGTGTCGCGGGCGTTGTGTTTTTCGGCCAGTTCAACGAGCAGGTCGGGGCGTTCCATGATCACGCATCCCCGAGTGTTGCCAGCGGTTAACTCGCGGAAGTCTCGCAGAAAACTAGAGTTATTGAACGTTTCGGCGAGCGGTCGATCGTCATGAATCGATTCGGTCGCCAACTGAATCACGGGGCACGGTTCGATGTCGCCCCAAGGTCCGACGTGGTGCGTGAATCCGGTTACGGCGGGACACAATGCGTTGCCCGCGTCGTCGTGATAAGCGTCAATCACCACGATCGGCTTGGTCGCTCGCGTGTCAACGACAAACTGCCGAACGCGTTTTTGCTCAGCGCTGGAAAGGGCAAGCTGCGGGTTGGGTTCCGGTCCGACGGGTCGGTAGATGTGAAACCAACAATACATCACGCCCATCTCGATCAAACGGTCGACCCATTTCTCGTTGACCAAGTCGTCGATGTTCGATTTGCAAACACTGGTGCAAACGCCCACAAGCAGTTTGTTGCGCACCGCCGCTTCGATGCCCGCCATGGTTTGATTCAGCACGCCATCACGACCACGTCGCGTATCACTGATGATTTCACTGCCTTCGACACTGATCAACGGCGTGACGTTGCCGCATTTTCGCAACCGAGCGGCAACCTCGTCGGTGATGAAATGCCCGTTGGTGAAGACTTGAAAGTAAACATCGGGATGGGTTTCAAACAGCGTCAGCAAGTCTTTATGCATGAACGGTTCACCGCCCAAGATGCCGAAAAAGCTATTGCCCATCGCTTTGGCTTGACGGATTGTCTTGGTGGCCGCCTCGAGTTCGATTTTGTGTTGCTTGGCGGCCACGTCGACCCAGCAACCTTGGCAGCGGAGGTTGCAACTGTTGATCACCGACAGGTACAGAAACGGCGGAAAGAATTCCCCGCGTTTGAGTCGACGTTTGTGGCGGTGAATGCTTCGTAATCCCTTCACGCCCAGCATCCAAACCGCTTTGGCGAGCAAACGCTTGTCGGTTTCGAAAGCGAAACGGCGGGCCATGGCGAGATACATGTGCGGCGATCGAGATGGAGAACAGATTTTCCGGGCAACGGATAGGGTTTCGGATCAGTCTAGCAAATAAAAGCGGCAAACCAACTCGATTCGGTAACGTAATGCAAACCGTCCGTAATCTGGGTACAATACGCGATTCTCGCCCCGCGAGTCTTTACCTCCCTTCACCCCCCCGCCCTTTGGTAAACCTTTTTCATGAACACGAAAAGAATCAATCCGGCCACGCCAGCCTCCCAAACGCCTCAAATTGGCCGCCGTCACGTTTTGCAGGGCATCGCCGCGGCCGCTGTGGCGACCCCCTATTTTGCTTGGAGCCCGCGTTCGATCGCTGACGAGTTGGAAAGTGACAAAACGCCGATCGGATTGATCGGGGCTGGCGGCATGGGAACCGGCAACCTGAACTCCGCACGCAAGTGGATCAACCTGGTCGCCATCGCCGACGTCGATTCCAAACGGGCCGCCGCCGCGAATGATCGGTTTAGCGAGGGCAAAGCAGATGTGTACGATGACTACCGCCGCGTGATTGAACGGGACGATATCAAGGTCTTGCACATCGCGACCCCCGATCACTGGCACACTAAACCACTCATCGAAGCGATGCTCGCGGGCAAAGACGTTTACTGCGAAAAGCCGCTGACATTGACGATCGAAGAAGGCAAACTGATTCGCAAAGTTCAGAAACAAACCGGCCGAATCGTTCAAGTCGGTACTCAACAGCGCAGCACGTTCCCGTTGTTCGTCAAAGCCATGGCGATCGTCAACGAAGGACGACTGGGCAAAATCCAACGTGTCCAAGCGGCCATCGGCGGCGCACCGACGAGCCCTTCGATTCCGGTTGCAAGCGTACCGTCGGAGTTGAATTGGGATCGCTGGCTCGGCCCTGCTCCCGAAACAGATTACCGTTTCTTGGAAAGCAAAGGTAATCGCCCCAATACAAACGGTCATTACGAATTCCGTTGGTGGTACGAGTACTCCGGCGGCAAATTGACCGATTGGGGTGCCCACCATGTGGACATTTGCAATTGGGCGTTGAAGCTCAACGGTCAAACCGACGGCCCCATCGCGATCGGCGGCACCGCCAAGCACCCGGTCGAATTCAAAGACGGAAAGCCGGTGCAAAACGATCGCTACAACACCGCAACATCGTTCCAGTTCACCGTCGACTACCCCGGTGGAACGCAAATGATCATTCGCAACGACACCGATAACGGCGCGATGATTGAAGGCGATAAAGGCCGCATTTTCGTCAATCGTGGAAAATTGGTCGGACAACCCGTCGATGACTTGAAGGACAATCCGTTGCCCGACGACGCGATCTCGAAGGTCTACAAAGGACTGCCGATGGAACACAACGAACGGAGCCAACACTGGGCAAACTTCCTGTACTGCAGCCGCGAGGGACTCGAGCCGATCTCCGACGTGCATTCGCACATGGAAATGCTCAACGTGTGTCACCTTGCGGGAATCTCCGCCCGCTTGGGTCGCGACCTGAAGTGGGACGACGCGAACGAACAAATCGTCGGCGACGACCAAGCCAACGCGATGCTCGGTCGGCCCTACCGCGAAGGCTACGCGATCGAAATGTAATGGGTTGGCGGTTGGCGGTTGGCGGTTGGCGGTTGGCGGTTGGCTGTTGGCTGTTGGCTGTTGGCTGTTGGCTAACAGCTAACAGCTAATAGCTAATAGCTAATAGCTAATAGCTTCCAAATTGGAAATGGTCGGCCCATGCCTCGGCGACGACACGGTGGCCTTCGCGAGTGAGGTGGATCGAGTCGCCGAGTAAGGAATCATTGCACGGAACGTCCGCGGCGATATCTGCGAAGGGCAAATCATTTGCCGCCGCCACCTCGCGAACGGCATCGGTAATCGCTTGCGCGATTTCGCTATTGGTTTGAATCTGTTGAGGCGTATCGCCTAGGTATCGATCCATCGGTTCGCAATTGGGTAAGCCTGCCATCATTTGCGTGCTAACCAATACGTTGGCCCCGGAGGCTTCGATCGTATCGATCAGTGCCTGATAGTCGTTGCGAAACCGTTCGATACCCTCAGCGGTGATTTTTATTGACTCGTCTTCCGGCGGCACGAACTTTGGTGCACTCATTGGTAACAATCGGTGACTGATCAAACCGTACAGAACACTGTGGATCATCACGCGTTTCCACCATGGTGGGGCGGGCGGCGTGCGGTCGATCTGGTCGGGTTCGGGACTGATGATCGTCGGCGTATCGTTGCAACCGAGTTACAGGATCACCCAATCGGGCTTCAACGCGGCGAGGTCCGACGTGTATCGCAAACGACATTGCGTCATGTTGTAACCCGGTACTCCGGCGTTGAGAACTTGCCAATCGTGTTCCGCCAATGAGGACTCTTGTTTCAAGATCGCTTGCAACTGAACACATGAGTCTTGTCCGTCGGGAACTAAATAGCCGAACACACTCGAACCGCCCAAAACGAGAATACGGGTGGTGTCGTCGGGTTTGATTGCTTCGATTTCAGGCCCTCGCAAACCAAACGCGTTGGTCGTAACGTTGTACACCGACGAGCGCAATCGCAGGTTTGGACGCAGCGTATGACCGGCCTGTTCATGCGGCACAAGGAACGCCATACCGGTGACATAACAATTGGGGGTCCAGCCGCGCGAAGCGACGTAAACACGAAGGGCGAACTCCGCTATCAATGCCGAGACCACCAAACCGAGCGTAACGGATGCGATGGCGAAAAGGCGTCGTCGCCTCGCTAAAGGTTTGGTGGGTGGATCGTCTTGGTTCAATCCGTCTGACCTCTCGATGATTACTTACCCTTGTGAGACCGGCCATCCCAACGCCCATTGCAATCGGAACTGCGATTCATTGTAGTCGACGACCGACCGCAAGTACGCTCTCCGTGCGGTCTCGAGGGCCTGGACCGACTGCAAGACTTCGATCGGCAAACCTTGCCCATCCCGGATTCGAGACACATTGCGTTCATACGATGCTTGAGCCGACCGGATCGCCGATTGCGTCAACGACATCTGTTGTCGTCGGAAATCGAGTTGCGAATGCGCTTCGCTGACTTGACGAGCGACTTCATCCATCACTCGAATTTTCTCGTACTTGGCCTGTTCGACCTGGGACGACGTCAATCGCCGAGCCGCCTTTTCGCCGAAGCCGAGATTGCGTACTTCCCACGACATCAATGCATCGAAGTCGTAACGCCCGTCGGTATCGTCGACGTCGCCGCCGAGTCCGCCGCCAAATCCGCCAGTACTGAAACCGAGCAGAACGCTAGGTACCAATGGCGAGTACTTTTCTCGCTGGTAGGCTTCGCAGGCGGCCGCCACGAGAGCCTGAGACTCCTTCAGTTCCGGCCGATTCGTCAAGCCCGTTTGAATCAACGATGCTTTGTCGAGTCCAGGCGGATTCAAGTCCAACGCGACCGCATTCACATCCATCGGCATGATCGTGGTGGACGCGTCGATGCTGAGAGCTTCGGCCAGCCTCGCCGATGCGGTCGCGATGGCTTCTTGAGCCTCGGCGATGCTCCGCTGGACGAGTAGTCGTTCGGTCTCGACGCGATCCGCGTCCGCTCGCAACCCTTGTCCGGCTTGGGCAAAGTCGTCGGTGATTTTGAAGAGTTCATTCATTCGATCGCGAGACTCCTCGACGATCCGCAGATCTTGGTGAGCCCGCAATAAATCGTTGTAAGCGATCGCGACCCGCAACAACTGGTCGTTGACGACCGCTTTGGCAGCGTGACCGCGAGCCCATGCGTTTCGTTCGGCGATCTTTGGCTGAAACAACGCGTCGGCGAGATGAAATTGAGCAACCAAACCGGGACGTTGAGTCGTACCCGCTCCGGTGGCCCCCATGCCGAGACCATACTGCATCGAGTTTCGGTTGACGTCGACAATGTCTCCGTTGCTCGATTGATAGTTGCCGTCGTGTCGATGGAAACTGAGTCCCGCCTGGATCGTGGGCAACCACATTACCTCGGCTTGGCTGAGTCTCGCGTACGCTTCTTGAACGCGCCACTGCGCCAAGCCTACCGCAGGATGTTTGGCGTCGATCATCGCAAGTGCCGAAGGCAGGTTCAAATCCAGAGTGCTGATGTCGTCGGCACTGTCGACGGGCACCATGGTTTCGTTCACCACGGGCGCGTGGTAAACCGATTCGTCGTAGTACTCCTGCGTGACGCTGACTTCCTGGATCAAGTCGCTTTCATTCATCGCATCGGACGTTTGAACCGCCTTGACCATAGGAGTCGGCAGAGCAACGAGCGAATGGTCCGATCGGGCGGAGTCTCCTTCGGACGGTTTGGGTTCGGCCAATTGAATCGTGTATTGTTGCCCGTTGATTGTTAGCGTGCCGAACTGAGACGGCGGGGCCTGATCACCGTTTCTCGCAGTGTCGTCGTCGGCCTTATTGATGGCCACCGCGCTCGTGACCGCACTTTCGTTTGGTGCAGCGTCTGGTAACTCAGGCATGGCCTTGACCGTTTGCGATTGGTCTGTCTTTGGGCGACTAGCTTGAGTTGTCGCTGTTTTGGTCGCGAACGGTTTGGGAACATCCTGATTCAGCCGTGCGCTGGCGAGCCGAATGGTGGCTGCTCGCGCTTCATTCGGTTCGATCGCGTCGGAAGAATCAGGGATCGATTTCGTGGAAGTTCGGGCGAGCGGTGACTGGATCGCTCTCCCGGAGGCTGCGATGCGACTGGCGACCAGTTCGGGCTGAATCGGCAGCGAATGTTCAGGTGCTACCGTGGGTGGTGCGTCGGCGAGATAACGACTGCTCGCGCAACCCGGCGATGCAACCGTACCCAAACAGCTTGTGCAACCAATCCATCCCAACAGTGTAAGTCGTCGAATGGAAACCGGAATCGTTTTCGGGCGGGTCATGTGTTTCCTCGGTCGGAATGGCTCGGTTGTGCCAGATTTGCTTCGGCAATCGGTCGATCCGATATTGAGGGTTGCGCACCACAAACTCTTCGATTCACGCTACTGTCGCATCGATAAACCCGCTTGATCCGACTACAGTAAGACAGCCTGTCAGACAAACCCGAGCGCGTCGAACGGTTGTAACGATCAGGTAAAATTCAACGAACGAAGGGACCCCATGCCGCCTACCGCCACGACTCACGTTCCTCATGCCGTGATGCTGATCGCAATGTGGGGAATCGCAGTGACCGGATGTCAACCTGCCTCGGTTGCTCTGAAGAAAGAATCTGACGTGAAGGTCGTCCCGGTGAAAACCGTTGCGATTGCCACGACTGATGTTCGCCGCACCACCTCGCAACCAGCCAGCGTCCACGCGTACTACCGCACCGAAATCAATGCCCGAGTGAGTGGGTTTGTCGAGGCCATGCACGCCGACATCGGCGACTACGTGAAGGCGGGCGCGGTATTGGCGACGCTCGACGTACCCGAGTTGAAGATGCAAGCCCAAGTCAAACAGGCTCATGTGCAACGTTCCGAAGCAAAAGAGAAACAATCGCAATCTCGCGTCGAGTTGGCTCGGGCGGGCGTCCGGTCGGCCGAAGCCAAAGTCGAACAAGCTCAAGCTGAAATGAGTGGAGCGGACGCGTCGTTGGCCGCCGCTGAAGCTCAATTCGATCGAACCGAAGACTTGGTCGAACGACAATCATTGCAAGATCGCATGCTCGACGAAGCCCGCAAGAATCGCGACTCGCAAGCGGCCATGAAAGATTCGATCGAGTCGTTGGTCAACGCGGCCGAAGCGGACGTTCAAGTCGCCCGCGCCGAACTGGCGGCGGCCGAGGCGGACTTGCAAGCCGCTCAAGCGGACACGCAAGTCGCCCGACGTGAGCTCGATGAACTCAACGTGCAAATCGATTTCGCGGTCCTGAAGGCACCGTTCGACGGAATCGTTACCGAACGAAACATCGAACCGGGCGACCTGGTTCGTGCCCAATCCGACACGGGCAATGGCAAGCCATTGTACGTCGTCAGTCACGTGTCCAAGTTGCGAGTTCGCGTGCCGGTGCCCGAAACGGACGCGCCGATGGTCAACCAAGGTGACACGATCACATTAACGTTCCCTTCGTTCGCGAGCGAATCGCCGATGACCGCGACGGTGACCCGAACGAGCGGCAGTTTGGACCCGAGCACGCGAACGATGATGGTCGAAGCCGAAATGGAAAACACCGATGGCAAGTTGTTACCGGGGATGTTCGGGCAAGCCACGATCGAGTTGTCCACGCAGGTCGCCGCACACATGTTACCCGCCCGCGCGATCCGGTTCGATGAAACGGGCAAGGCTTACGTTTACGTTCTGTCCGACGACGACGTAGTGAAAGTGGCCACGGTCACGACGGGCATCGACGACGGCAACTTCATCGAGATCACCTCCGGGGTGCAACCGGGACAACGGGTCATCGACGCTCACCTGAAACGCTTCACCGACGGCCAAAAGGTCCAGCCACTGTAGGTTGCCCGTAGGCTGGGTGGAGGAGGCTTTGCGACGAACACCCGGCATTGCCGCCAACCGTTTGATACATCGTTTTTCATTTCCTCGTTCGGTTGCCGGGTCTCCGCTATCGCTGCGACCCAGCCTACTTGAGCTCCATGTAACTTCCTTCACAACTTAGTGGCCCCGATGGGTTTGATTGAATTCTCACTGAAGAATCGCTTTGCCGTTTTGTCGGTTTCGATCGCATTGTGCGTGCTCGGTGCGGCAGTGATTCCCGGCATCTCGATCGATATCTTGCCCGACTTCAAAAAGCCGGTCGTGGTCAGCTTCTTTTCCTATCCAGGTCTGCCCACGCTCGACATGGAAAAGTCGGTCAGCTCACGGGTCGAACGTGCCTTAACGTTGGCGGGAAAGATCGAACACCAAGAATCTCGCACCGTTCCCGGCGCGGCGGTCATTAAAGTGTTCTTTCAACCGGGTGCCGATCCCAGTTCGGCGATGAACGACATCGTGAATTTGGAAGCCAGCGACATGTTTCACTTGCCGCCCGGGATCGAATGGCCCTTCACACTCCGCAGTGAACCGGCGAACTTGCCCGTCGTGTTGGCCGCGATCTCCGGCGAAGGACTCAGCGAATCGGAGCTTTACACGATCGGCTACTACGCCGTCCGAAACAAAATGGGCGGACTCCAAGGCGTCCAAATCCCTCACCCATTTGGCGGCAAGTTTCGGCAGATGATGGTGTATGTCGATCCGGATAAACTGCGGGCGTATCACGTCAGCGCCACCGACGTGGTCGACGCCATGCAAAAATCCAATCTCGTCTTGGCCGCCGGAACGGCGCGAATGGGCGGCACCGACTACCAGATTCATCCACGCAACACGTTGCCGGGAACCGAAGAGATCGAAGCGATCCCGATTACCGTTCGCGACGGTCGGCCGATCTTCATCCGCGATGTCGGTCGCGTCGTCGATGACGCGGCTTTGCAGTACAACATCGTCCGCGTCAACGGCAAACGCAGCGTGTATTGTCCGCTGTTGCGAGAACCGGGCGAGAACACGATCTCCGTCGTCGACCGGATCTACGAAGGCATCGCGACCGAAATCCCGAAAATGAAAGAGCGGGGCGACATTCCTGAGGCGACCGAAGTCACCCTCGTGTCGGACCAATCGAGCTACATCCGCAACGCGATGTCCAATCTCTTGACCCAGGTCGGCTTGGGGGCGGTCTTGGTGGCGATCGTCGTGCTCGTTTTCTTGCGGCGGTTGCTACCGACGGTGATCATCGTTTCCACCATTCTGCTTGCGATCCTGATCGGAGCACTCGGGTTCGCCTTCACCGGCCAAACGATCAACGTCATGACGCTCGGCGGGATCGCACTGGCGATCGGAACGGTGGTCGATGCGGGCATCGTCGTCGTGGAGAACGTCATCCGCCATGGACGAATGGGCAAAGACAAAATGCAAGCGGCGCTCGAGGGAACGCGAGAAGTCGCCGGCGCGATCTTGGCAGGCACGTTGACCACACTCGCCGTGTTCCTGCCCGCAGTGTTCTTGACCGGGATGATCAAATACTTATTCACGCCTTTGTCCCTCGCGGCAGCGTTCACGATCGGCGCTTCGTACATACTCGCGTTAACGGTCGTGCCGGCGTTCTGCGCGACATTTGTTCGCGATCGTGTCAATGCTAAACGCGAGTCCGACGTGAGGTCCGATGCTCCGGTCCGAGCCGACGGTTTCTACGACCGGTTGTTGTCGGGTTTGCTGAAAGCTCCAGCCTTGACGTCGTTGATTATCGTGGCTGGGGTAGGGGCTTCGTTCTTATTATTGCCAAGACTTGGCACGGAATTGTTTCCCGAAGTGGATGCCGGTTCGTTCGAACTTCGTATCAAGACATTGCCGGGGACCTCGCTCGACAAAACCGAGGAATTGGTTGCCAAAATCGAGAACACGATCAAGGAGGTCATCCCCGAGGAACAGATCGAGACGCTGATCGCGAACATCGGCTTGCCGGTCGGCAAAGGAGCGGGTTTTTCGACCGTGCTCAGTTCCAACTCGGGGCCCGACACGGCGTATCTGATTGTTAACCTGAAGCAAGACAATCGAACGACGAGCACGAAGATTTACATCGACGAGCTTCGTGACGAGCTTGCACAGCAGTATCCGATGGAACAGTTTCTGTTCGTCACCGGTGGTATCGTCAACATGGCGCTCAACGAAGGCGTGCCGACGCCGATCAGTGTGCAGGTTTCGGCCGGAACATTGCAACAGTGCCGTGACGCGGCGGAGCGATTGGTCGACGCGATTCGCCCGATCGCCGGAACCGAAGATGTTCAGATCGCACAGTCGATGGATTATCCGCAGTTCGACGTGCAGGTCGATCGAACGCGAGCGAAGTACCTCGGTCTCGATCAAGAACAAGTCGCCCAAACGGTTTTGACGGCGCTCGGTTCAAGCGTCGGCTACGCACCGACGATTTGGATCGATCCCAAATCCGGCACGGACTTCTTCATGGGCGTGCAATACGAATCCAACGACTTCCAATCGCTCGATGAGGTTCGCAACATTCCGTTGTCGTTGGATACCAAGGACGGTCCCGTGACGATCCCGTTGTCGAACGTTGCCACGGTTAGTCGGGTCACGATTCCCGGCGAGATCGCACACTACAACATCGCGCGGGTCAATGACGTTCACGTGAACGTTTCCGGCCGTGACCTCGGGTCGGTCGCCCGTGACATTGACGCGGTCATCGCCGACATGGAATTCGCCAACGGCGTCTCGGTGACGCTGCGTGGCCCGGTCGAAAAGATGCGATCGGGAATGAGCTTGTTGTCGATCGGCTTGGCAGTCGCAACTTTATTGGTGTATCTCGTCCTGATGGCTCAGTTCCGTTCGTTTGTCGATCCGTTGATCATCATGTTGGCTGTTCCGCTGGGCATCGGCGGCGTGATCGTGGTGCTGTTCTTCACCGGCACGACGATCAACATTCAATCGCTGATGGGGACGTTGATGATGATCGGCGTCGTTGTCAATAATTCGATCCTGTTGGTCGAGTTCGCCAACCGACGTCTCGGCGAAGGACTATCCGCCCACGACGCGGCTCTGTCAGCGGCTCAGGTTCGCTTGCGACCGATCTTGATGACGTCGCTGACGTTGATCGCGTCGATGATCCCGTTATCGTTCCAGCTCGCCCCGGGCAACGAGGCGATGATCCCGCTCGCCCGAGCGCTCCTGGGCGGAATGGTGGTTTCCACCGTGCTGACGTTGCTGCTAGTCCCGTGCGTTTATGTGTTGGTGCACGGACGGAAAGTATCCGATTGGCAAAATGCGTAGTGGTTCGTCAAGGCCGAATCTTCGGTTAGAGAAACTCGCCAAGAGGTAGCTGGACTCGCAAGAGTTCAGACGATTTTCGACGGACACCGAAGTCTTGCGACTCCGGCTACGGTTATGTTCGCCCCGGACCAATAGCCACCCCGGGTGGACTTGCCCCAGGGCGAGTCGTTGTTCACAATGGGGGCCCGGCGTCGGCGAACCTGACGGCCGACAAATTGATCCCAACTAACGACGACGGCCTTTTCCGGCTCGCGTTCCCAACGGAGCGAATTCGGAAAAGGTTTCTTTTTTTTGCTTGTTTCCAGGAACCATGACATGGTCGAATCCGTCCCGATGAGCCGTGAAGGCTACAACAAAATCAAGGCTGAAATTCATCGCCTCGAGCACGTCGAGATGCCTTTGGTGACGGAGAAAATTGCCGAAGCCCGCGCGGAAGGCGACTTGAAAGAGAACGCCGAGTATCACGCCCAGCGAGAAAACCAAGGTATGTTGATGGCGAAAATCAACGAGCTGAAAGACAAGATCGCGCGGGCCACCATCATCGATATCTCGAAATTGCCCAAAGACGAAGTCGTTTTCGGATGCACCGTGACGGTCGAAGACCTCGCGTACGGGGACGAGGAAGAGTTCACGTTGGTCGGTGCCGGCGACGAGGACTACGACGCGGGCAAAATCTTGGTCACGAGCCCCTTCGGTCAGGGTTTGCTGGGCAAAAAGGTCGGTGAAACGGCCGAAGTCGACGTGCCGGCGGGCAAGATGAAATTCAAAATCTTGAAGATCGAAATGAATTTCTAAACCCTTGTCTCGATTCGGCTCGAGGACCGTGGCGCACCGAAACTCGCCAAGAGTTTCGGATTTCCACTCGTTCCCAGGCTCCCGTCTTCTTTCTAGCCCACAAGTCCTCATGGATTGATCCCCGGCCAGCTCGTCGGGCAGGAAGCCGAGGTTGGCAAGCTTGCAAACCTTATCCACCCACGAGACAAGCTCGTGGGGGTCAAAAAAATGTGTAGGATCAAAAGGGCGGGAGCCTTGGAACCAGCGAATCAGCCTGGCAGCGGCGAAAATCGCCAAGACTTTCGGTGACCGGCCGTTTAGGCCGAAGCTCTTGGCGAGTTTCGGGGTGCAGGCACGCTAATCGGCGTTGGGATGACGTTTGAGAATTGGGAGGGCGATTTTCCAGCCAGGACGCTAAGATCGGCTGAAGTTGGATAGGCCCCGTAGTCTAGGAAGGACTCATCATGTCAG
>NZ_SJPM01000003.1:447804-569314 GCF_007859915.1 Neorhodopirellula pilleata | reverse complement strand
CAGAGACAGGATCATCGCCCATGAGAAAGCACCGTCTGACGGTACGGCTAAACACGTGTCCGACCGCGACTTCGCCCGGATCAAAGACTTCCGCTCGACTCATCCGTGCCATCACGCACCTCATTGGCTACCAATTCGGCAAACTCGACGCCGCCATCGTTTCCCCTACAGGGTGCCAAGTCAATAGCCTCTGCGGTGCTATGTCCCCAAGGTCTCCTCCTGCAAATATTCCTCGATCCAGCGTTTGCGATGGTCGAAGTTCTTCCCAGAGACAGGATCATCGCCCATGAGAAAGCACCGTCTGACGGTACGGCTAAACACGTGTCCGACCGCGACTTCGCCCGGATCAAAAACTTCCGCTCGACTCATCCGTGCCATCACGCACCTCATTGGTCACCAATTCAGCAAACTCGACCCCGTCATGATTTCCGCTACAGGGTGCCAAGTCAATAGCATCTGCGATGCTATGTCCCCTAGGCTCTGCTCTTTTGGCTTCTCCATTTGGTTTCCTTATAACAAAGAAGTTGGCCCCATTTGATGCCTCCTAACAGTGCTTAATCTTGTTCAAATTTCAATTGAGTCCTTGCCTTTGAAGCGAACGAAGATAGGCGGCACACTTCGCTAGTTCGAAATGCGATGTCAGCAGATGGATCTGCAATATATATTGGGTCCAACCATTTCGACTCACGTTCCATTGTTTGTAGCGAGTTAGATAGAATGTGATATACTTCGTGTTGAGTTGGGCCGTTACTGTCTCTCAATTCCACAACCACAAAACAGTCATAGGAATCGTCGATTGAGCTTGGCATCTCGACAATCGAGTTGCGTTCGAGTTTCGCCAGGTCTTTTGCGGAACTGTGTACTATTTGATTGTTGACGACACGAACTCGTTCGATAGTCTCGGCTCTCTGCATCTGCACAGGATTCAGACGCACTACAATTCTACATGCCTTTGTGTTTGAACATCCGGCAGTAGTTGCGGCTGCAAGTAGGAAGCAGAAGAGATTGACGATAACTAGAGGCCACGCTGACGCAGATCCATAAAACGTATTAAAGAATTTCATTAGAATCGCGAACGAAAATACTGCCGATTATCCAAAGAAGCGTTTGGATTCGGCACAGAACTTTGAAATACACTCTGATTGACAGTATCACCATAAAGAACTTCACGCACGCGTCTCACTCCCGCAGTATGCTTAAGAAAATCGGGCAGTCCTTGCATAAACTCAAACCTGGAATCTCGCAATTCTCCATTAGGATTCGGCGCCAAATCATCAGTGGAATAGTCGAGAGGCACTCCACGATGCCGAGCCATTTGCAACATCCAGCCGAGAGTGATATCAGATAGTCCATTGTCAATGTATCCTCCACCAATATTTGAATGCACTCCCGCAAACCATTCTTCATAAACTCTGTACACTTGGCTATTGTCACCCGGTTCGTGCCAGATAATCTTGCCATTTTCATCAAAACGATTCTGACGCTGAAGACGGAATGAATCTCTTACCTCGTTCAAGGCCATAGCGTGAAATGTTGGCACATTGGCAGGAACTTGAGTGTCATAGCCAGCATTGATGTCGTTGTTCGCAAGTCCCATTGCAAAAACCGTGTCGAATAGGCCGACGAAACGAATTTCGATATTGTTCTGCACAGCAAACTCTTGAATATCGTTTACAAACTGAACGGACATTGCCGCCCCCCGAGAGAATCCAATGACGTCGATGTATCTGTCTTCAGGATGAGATTCAAAGTATAGCTTTGTACGCTCAATCACAGAACTGATTTTTGCGTTTGCCCCGGCTCCAAATCCGCCTCCAGCAATTTCATCAAATTTAGTTGTGTAGTACTGAGGAACACTCAGTTTTCCTCCATTAAGATCGATATGATCTTGCTGACTCAGCCCAACCCCAGGCTCATAGATGGTTTCTCCTCTATAACGATCTTCAAATTTCCGCACATTTGTTTTGGTTCGCACGCCGCGATCTCGCATGGCAGGACTATTGCCAGTTCCGTCGAACGCCACTAACACCAACCCACTCGGATCAGTCGCATTCGTTGGGCTATTCCCCACCATCCGATACAGATTCGCATCACCCGCTGCGAACCCGATTGGGTCTTGGCTGATGAAGGCACCTGTGGCTGGGTCGAGGTAGCGGGCGCGGTGGAAGTAGAGGTCGGTGGATTCGTCCCACTCGCGGCCCGCTTGGCCGTAGATCGTGTCGATGGCGGGATCGGTTTCTGAGGCTAACTCGCCGAATGCCTCAAACACGCGGTGGTTGACGATCTCGGCAGCCGTGCCAGCGGAGTTGAGCCGGGCAATGTCACGCGGAGTGCCCTGGTTGTCGCTGAGCAACCAGTTGACTTTGCTGGTGGTTGTCCCAGGCACGAATTGTTCTTCTGCTAATACCTGGTCGACTTGCGGGCCGTTGAGAAAGGTGTGTGTGAGTCGATCTTGATCATCAAAGATGGCGGCGATCTGATCGCCAGCACCACCCCGGTCACCACGCAAGCCATCGTTGGCGTATTGAAATTGTTCATCGAGCGTGCCGTCTCCGTCAATGTCGATCGTCTTCGCGATCCGGCGATCAAGCGGGTCATAAGTGAAGCCGGTCTTCGCGAGGAGAGCATCAGTGGCATCGTAGGTGGCGACGCTTGTCAATCGTCCGCGTGCGTCCCACGTGTAACTGTCGTACGTGCCAACCGCGTCAGTACGTTTGATTCGGCGACCCTCTTTGTCGAACGCGTACGTGTACGTGCCGTCGGCAGTGGTGCGGTTGTCGGTGGTGGTGACGTAACCGGTGCTCGATCGGTTGCCGTTGTCATCGTAGGTTTGGCTAAAATCGTCGATCGTGGAGGCAAAGTTGTAAGCGACGGATGTCAATTGACTCTGTTGGTCATAATCATAGTCGGCGGTGCCATCGAGCAGTGAAGCGTAAGTGTCGATGCGTCCGATCTCGTCATACGTCCAGGTGTAATCATTGAGCGTCGTCGAGCCACTGGCGTGGGACAGACCGACGAGTTGACCGGCGTCGTTGAAGGTGTGGTCGGTGGTCAGGATTGCTATGGTGCCTGCGTAACGGGTGATGATGTCAAACCGGTTTTGATCATCATAGGTGAAGGTAGCGGCCTTCGCGGTTTGAGGCCCGTGTCCGAAACCGCCGGTTTGGTCGATGCGGGTGAGTCGGCCTTGAGAGTCGTAGGTGAAATCGTTGTTCAAAACGAGATCACCGTTACCAAACACGCTCATAAAACGTCGGTTTCCAGCGGGATCGAAGAATGAGTCGACGATGGTTTCAAAACTCGTGTTGAGATTCAGAACTTTGGACTGGGTTAAATTCCCCGCATCATCAAAGTCCAGGTCAACCGACGCGTTTTGGTCAGTCGCAGTATCTAGCCAACCCTGAGGGCTGTAGGTGCTTTGGATGATGTTGTTGCCTGACGGTCCCGACCAAGTTTCCGTTTCGATTCTGCCAAGACCGTCACGGATGAAAGTACGTAAGTCTTGGTTGCGATCGATGATCCGGTGTAGCGAGCCATCGGAATGGTAGCTGAAGAAGCGTTTGTCGCCAAGTTGATTCGACTCGCTGGCGATTTGATTTTGGTCGGTGTAGGTCCACGAGGTCGTGTTGTCTTCAGGATCAACGAGCGAGGCCCGATTGAGATGGCTATCGTACGTGATCCGGGTCCATGGGGTGCCGGGCAAATCGTCAGCAAGCACACCGAGCGTTTGCCCGGTCGTGTTGAGCAGCGAGGTCGTGACATTGGTTGCACTGTTCGGCCCCGCTGTCACGCCTCCTGAGGTGACTGTGACGGTAGCGGTGGCATTCGCAGGATCAAAGTCGTATCGCTGAGTTGTTTGCTGACGAATCTGTGGTGCGATCGGCTCGGGATAGAGCGTATGCACTGTCTTGCCGAGCGAATCGGTGGCGATGGCGGTGATGCCGCCGGTGGCATTTTGATGCGCCTGCCTGACTTCCAGTCCCATCGCCAGACCGGCGATCAGCGAATTGCCTTGATCGTTTAGGAAATAGTCGAAGGATTGGATTTCGTTGCCCGGCGTCGCAGGGGACAGGGTCGTGAGGTCGGCGTAGCTGATGGACTGGATAACGCGTCCCAAGGCGTCGTGAGCGTAGGTGGCGTGAGTTTGGTACTTGGGTATCGTCGTGGAAGTCGGGTCGGTGAAATGCGAGGATGTCAGATCGCCGACGACGTTGAACGTATTGACAGTGATCCCGCCGCGTTCGTTGACAAACATGACTGTTTGACCGGCGGCATCGGTGTAGGATTCCGTGGTTCTTCCGCCCGGCAGCAACGTTTCGACCTTGGTGAGCACGCGTCCGATGTCGGGTATCGCGGGTCCATTGCCATCGGGGTCAATGTCTAACGTCACGACGGAGACAATCGTGGCTGACGTACGTTGTTCGGCATCGACGACGTGGGAGGTGCGTCCATCGCTGGTTTGGAACAATTTTGTGAGGCGGTTTTGGGTGATGCCAGCACCGGGAGTTTTGATGGTCTCCCGTATTTCTGACGGTTGCCCTGCCGCATTGGTGATCAGGTTACTGACGGTGCCAAATGTTGTTTTATCTTCGGTGCGCGCGATATAGTTCAACTCATCGAACTGAGTAATCGTCGCCGCATTGTCACCGAATTGGCTGCGGTAGGGCAGTGAGTCGATGGTATGAGCGGCTGTCGAAATGATCCAACTAGCGGCGGTGGGCGTGGCGGAAGTGGGGTCGCCGAGGTTGGTGCGAGTTCGTGTTTGTGTAGGTGCGTCGGACCAAATTTCACCGTAGGTGAAATCCGATTGGGCGCCCGTCAACAGATTCTCGCTTCGAACAAGGCGTCCTTGCTCGTCGAGCGTGCTGTGTGTTACCTGGAGAGCATTGTGATCATTGCCGGAAGAGACCCCATCGGTAACGGTCCACGACATGGCTGCTTGGCGGATGCCGGCGAGACTCGGTGACAGTGATGCTAACGAAGGGTCGTTGACGGCGGGATCGTAATAGTGCTTGACAACGGTTCCGTCGGCGAGCGTTTCCTCTTTGAGCGAACTATCGGCGTAATAGGTGAACGTGGATTTTTTCTGAATATCCAGCGCGACTGCGGTGGCAAGCGTCTTAGACATAGTGGTCGCACCGACGGCGATCGTATGTTCGATGATCCGGCTGGCAGTGTCGTATACAGCTTCGATAAAAGTTCCGTGCCCGTCGACTTCGGTGAGTTGTTGACCGAGTGAATTGTAGGTGTAGGCGTTGTAGCGAAGCTGTTTCGCATTGCTGCCACCTTCGAGCAATTCGTATTCGATCAGTCGACCGAGCGGATCAAAATGGAAATCTTCAATTGACACGTCGACGCCGTCTTGCTTCGTGGTGACCGTATCGAGGTAGCCATGAGAATCGTAGGTATTGGTAACAACAAATGATTGTTCCGGTTGCAGGATACCTCCCTCGTCTTTTTCAGGAACGGTGGTGGTCGTCGAAGTCACGCGTCGCGGGTGCGCTGTGTCGTTATATTGGTAGGTAGTGACCAGACCGACCGAAGACGTTGTTGTCGCCACTCGGTTATCGGCGTCGTAAGTTGTGGCAATCGTTTGGTCTGCCTGAGCCAACCGATCACTTACGGACGTGAGGAATTGGCCTGCGTCGTCGAACGTAAAGTCCGTTTTTCGCCCCACGGAATCGAAGGCTTGCGTTGGTAGCCCGCTTTTCGCAAGAGCGGTCGCATTACCGTCGAGTATAGTTCGCGTCCAATTGCCATTTTCCATGCGGAATACAGGCGTCTGGCGAACGACACTGATTGCGGGGTCAGCGTTGGTAAAGGGAACGATTCCGAAAATACTCGCGCCACTGGGATAGGTGTAGTCATAGACAACCGAGGATTCGACACCGAACTCATCAATCGCGGCCACTGGATTGTCGAGAGCATCAAAGAAGGCACGAGTGCGACCACGTAGAATTTCGATTCCCGTGGTGGGTTGAAACAGACTGTCAGTGATGACGGGATTGCCTCGCTCGTCCATCCAGTAACGAGTCAGGTGCGTGCCGCCCCGAGGTACCTCGGCACCTGTATTATCGGCAGCCATCAAATCTGCGGCCAAGGTGGAAACGAAGACATTGGAAGTCGCTAAGGCGATGGATGGGGCATCGTCAAAGTAGCCGAAGATGCCTGGGAACACTGCGTCAGGCGAAGCAAGTGCCATTGCAGTGTGGACGCCTGGTGCGGTTTCCACGGCTCGATGAGCGAGCGTGCCGAGTTTGGAAACAATGGGGTTGGCGGCTGCGTCACCCTGAGTGACGGTGGTGATGATTCCGTCTTCATAGTCGAGTGTGAGCACGGCGTCCGTCTTGGTGGTGGTCGTGTTCACTATGTGTTGATCAGTGATGGTATGCAGCAGCGGCTTGCTCGTTCCGGAACCATCCGCAGTCCCGGTGTATGTGAAGACATGCTCGACGGCAGCGGGTCGTGTGATTTTCGTCAGTTCTCCAGCGACGTATTCCAATTCAATTTCGCGTCCGTCACCAAACACAATTTTGTTGGCTTGTTTGGCCGTTGGGGTGGCGTAATGAAAGGTGAGTGATCCGGGGTCAGCGACACCTCGCGTGGTGGTGATGTCACGGATACGAAGTTGACCGACAAACGCATTGCCGACGCTGTTGACCGACGGAGCAACTTGGAGGCCCGTGTCGTCTTGATACGAGATCACGATTCCTGAATCGTCGGCAGGCAGGATTTCCGTAACGCGGTACTGAGGAGTCGGGTCACCACTCTTGCCAGCAACGATGGGAGGATTGAATCGCTGGAATGTGTATTGGGTGCCTACCGAGTCGGTGTAGGTAAACCGATTATCGCCGAAGAGTTGCAACGTCCCGTACTCATGCGGATCGGGGCCACCGGTACGAAGATCAATGGGTTGAAATACCTCACCTTCGGTGGCAGGGATCAAGTCATATGGTTTGCCGACGGTGGGGTTGCCACCTTCAAAGACAGAGACAGAATCACTGCCTGGCATCTGCAGTAGAATCTGAACCTGAGCGATTTCGATAGGACTGCCGCCTGATGGAAGTTGGATGTCACCACGGTCGAAGATCAAACGTGGCAAACCTGCAAGTTGCCATCCGTTACCAAATGTCGCGAGCGTGTTGGAATAGCTGGCGGCATCGAATGCGGGGAAATCGGCAGTTGTAATCTCGGTTTCCCGGATGACGGCGACTCGGCCACTGGTCGAAAGCGTAATGTCGTATTCAGCAATGGAGGCAGCGGAGGTATCGAACACGGGACGAACGTGAATTTGGTAGCGGACCACGCCACTGTCGAGCACATCAAAACCGTCCAAGATATTAACGGTCAGTTCATAGCGTTCGGCTGTCGAGTCATCCGTATCAAACATCTCTATTCGGGATGCGATGACTGGCGAATTTCCAGCTTCACCACCGGTGAAGTGGTCGAGCATTTCGATCGTCACCTCGAACGAGGTTATGTCACGAGTCTCGGCAATGGGACGGTCAATCACAAGATGCGCGATGGCAGAATGATCGACTTGATCGGCCGTATAAACTAATCCGCCGAGCGGCACCGAGAGATCATCGAAGGCGGACGCGAGTCCGAGCGATTGATAGTGAGTGGCCTGACCGGTGGTCAGATCCACGCGAGTCGAACCGAATGTCGTCGACATCGAGTTATCACTACTGCCCGTCTCTCCAACCGTCAGGTTCGAAAGGGACCATTGGGCGAGTCGGTCATGCCATAGTTCGTAGTCTGTCGAACGATCTCTGTTCGATTCGATATCATCCCGATCTGCGACGGAGATCCGCTCGATACCGATTGGCGTGTCAAAACGCTGAAAACTATCAAAGTCGAGAAGCTTGATTTCTAGCGTCTGCGTTTCATTCGCGGCCGTTAGATGATCACCAATAGTGATTTCAATGGATGCGTCATCAAATGTTGGCGGAAATCCACTGGTTCCTACCACGTCAATCACGACCTTGGATGCGTCGCCGGTTGCGATCCGAACATCTGTTGTACTGCTGGCACCAGATAGGAAGGTGGCTACGATCTCATCCCCATCGGGATCGACATACCACTGACTCACATCAACGATGAAAAGATCATCGAGCTTGGCAAAAACGGGTTGGGTTTCAAATGTTCCGCTACGAGAAGCGTCAGTGATTAACACCGGCTGAGAATTGGTAAGATTCACTTGCGCAGAACGGTATGCCAGCACTGCGGCTCCAGCTACAGGGGAGTTCAACGAAGGGAGGGCAATCAAGCCGATGCTAAACCCAGAGAGCGCGAGAACCGACAAGCCATCGATGCTGGTAGCACTAAATACGCTGGAATGATTCTGATATAGATTGGCGTTAGGCTGGTAGAATAAAGTACCATTGTCGAGTACGTGAAAAGTCCCATAGGCATCAATGGTGGTATTGGTGCCGGGTGCGTGCGGCGTTCCGTCAGGAGCGAGCAAGGTCGTGTAAAACGTTTCTCCCGCGGCGGAGACGCTTGTTGGACGGAGGTCAAACGTCACTCCTTCGCGATGAGACCCGCTATCGCGGAAGGCATCACTGAAAAAATCTGGTTTTGGCGGTAAGGTGATGATCACACTACCGGCGAGAGTTCCGCCAAGAGGATCGGTAGCTGAATATTCGACGGTGTGTTCGGTCGCATCCGTGCCGAGTAGTGTCGTGTCGTAAAGATACAAATCGCCAGTTTTCGGATCGACCGAAATCGCTTCACTGCTGCCTGCTGTCAATGTGTAGGAAAGCTCATCCCCGTTGGGATCAAACACGGGTAGGCGTCCGAGATAGCTGCCCAGCGGCAGTGGTCCTGAGGATACGAAATCTCCAACCTGATCGAATGCCAATGGTGGATCGTTGCCATCGGGATCGTTCGGAATGACAGTAATGGTGATTGGTTCAGGGTCAGATATGTTGACCCCATCACTAACGACTACACCGTAGTTTAGTGTCTGTGGAGTCAAGCTTGCATTGTTAACGGTTATGGTACCTGTCAGAGGGTCTATTGCAAAAAGACCGTCGGGGTTTACGAAATCCCAACCTGTCAGCTCTGTCAGCGGTGTATTTGGATCCGTCGCCGTCACGATGCCAACAATATCTCCCACATTTGCTCCTTCAACGATGGTAAATTCCTGACCTGGATTGACGACAGGTCGCCCGCCATTACCGTTATCAATTACACCGGTGCTTGTCAGCGTGGCCGTGACTCCTTCCCAATTCGATGTCGCGACGAATGTGAAGCCTTCACTGGGTTCCGTTAAATTATCTTGTATGGCGTCCAGCGTGAATGTAAATTGAGTTTCACCTGCATTGAGATACCCCGTGGTGGGAATACTACTGAAATCAGCCTCACCAGCGACGCTGGCCACATCCAGGGCTAGGTTGAAGCTATGTCCGTCTGCCCATGCATCAGAAAACGTGATCGTACCTGTCGTCTGTGAAACGTAGTTTTCACCAGGTTCCGGTTCACGAATGCTTGCCGGGTCGAAGACGAAGCTCACAAATTCAGGGAGGTCGGTGTCGTCACCGAATGGCACAATAAACGTGCGCCGCTGATAGTCATAAAAGTCGTCAAAATTTCCGTATTGTGATTCCAGCAGGCGGGTGTCGTAGTCGGCCCAGGACAACTCGATCCGCAGTTCACGTGGTTCATCACGCAGCCCGTTTGCATTGAAGAAAAATGGCAGGGACTGAGTCAAATCGTCGTCAGCGTTCAACTGCAACGTACCAGCACCCACCTGCACTGACTCGTAGCTGCTCCCCACCGGTTGGACATCAATCCAGTAATTGAGCTCGGTTGTCATTTCAAACAGTCGCGAGAAATCGACGTCAACATCCGTATCGCCTTCGTTCACAGTCTGGGTAGGATCGACATCGAAAACAGGAAACGCAGCCTCGTCTTCGATCGTGACCGTCTCGAAGTATTGATTGTAATAGCTGTAGGAATATTGAGTCTCAAAGAATGCTTCTAACCAGTTGTACTGTGTGGTGTCGTTGGTGAACCAGATGCCGGTTGGACGGATATGAAAATACTCATGCGGTGCCCAGGGGTGAGTATTTTCGGCAGGTGTGGGCCAATTCCAACTGGTGTCATCGACGATTCCAATCGGAATATTCTGAGTGAATTGGTTTGGTGCCACGTTAAGCTCGATGATCTCGGCGTCGAAGTCTTCGATGGGTGTCGCAGGATAATCGTAGTAGCCATAGTAATAATCGTAGCTATCTGCTGAAACGGTTTCGAATTCAAAAGTCATTGGATAGACACGGTTGCTGCCAAAATTCGCCAGTGTGACAGCATTGATGGACGATTCAAGAATCACTGAGGGAACGATGTCTGGAACGGGGAGATCTTCGATGTCTTGAATTTCAATTTGGGCTGTTGTCGGGTTGGTCGTATCCAATATTGCGTTGTTGGCGGCGACCAAGTTCACCGAGAAATCCTCGTAACCTTCAAACCACTCGTCATTGTTGATGACGATTTCCAGTGGTAAGAATTTCTGTTCTGGGTAACAAAAATCCATGCATGGGTAATCAAGATTTTCAACAGGAACCAACAACCGTGTAGCAGGAACGAGATACATGAAATCGCCTACTGGTACATACGGGTCGGATTCCAGGCAACTACCTGTTCCCGGCGGGGCAGGACAGGTTATCGGAGCGTAAGCATCTCCAATCGCGGTTCCATCGGTGACGGCAATGTCAAAAGTGATGTCTTTCTCACTGGGATGAGATAGATCAAGTCCGAGGTAAACATGTCCGTCGGGTTCACGGACGGCAACGCGGAAGTCGGGCAGAGCTGGCGATGGTCCGATTGGAGCGAGTGAGTTTCCGTAGTAATCGCCAGGATCTTGGTATGGAATGAGCTTCAAAGTGGGTTGAGTGTCGTTGTCGACAATCGTAAGAAGACGGCGATCCAACGCACGATAGTCGTAATAAAGTTCGCTGGTCGTTAGTTCAAGATCAACTTGGAATGCCTCGTCATCGTATTCGTCCACGTTGTCTTCAAGCGTACGCATTGGAATACTCAGTGTGCTGTCGCCAGCGGCTGATGCAGCAGGCCCCTGCCAGAAATCCCAGTCGAGTCCCATTCTTGTCGGGGTGTATGTAAAACCCGCGGGCAAAGGTTCGTCAATGTCACTTTCACCGGTTGCTTGGCCAACGATTGACGCATCAAAATCACCAGGAATACTGACTTGAAACTGAGCGATTCCCCCTTCGGTCGCGATCAAATCGGTCGACATCAAAGAAACATGGTCAAGGACCGATTCAAACTGGTAGCTGATGGTCACCCACGGACCGTAGACCGTTCGGTAATACGGATCGGTTGTGACCGAGCGACCTGCGAATTCAATCAAACCGAAATCGAAGCGATTCATACCTGTTGAATAGCCGTAGTAAGTCTCCAAAACCGGGTTGTACGGAGTCGGCGTTGTATTTAAATAGGACATCGAATCATCCGCTTGCCCGTCATCATCGAAGTCAAATTCGACGCTCGGATAAGAATAATAGGAACTGGTGCCAATCAGATTCACATCCACTCGCGGATCAAACGTAATCGCATCTCCTGCAATATTCGTATCAAGATGCAAATCCAGATTGATCTCCGGTCCAGAACCGATTTCCGGCAAAATGTAGGTGAAGGAAAGTACCTGCCAATTCCCCACCGTGGTGACATAACCACCACCGCCATAACCACCACCGCCATAACCACCACCTCCATAACCACCACCTCCATAACCACCACCTCCATAACCACCACCTCCATAGCCTCCTCCTCCATAGCCTCCTCCTCCATAGCCACCGCTATCGGGCACATCTTTGATGGCGCGAAAGGACACGCTTGCATTGCCTTCTGTCAAACTCCAATTGCCGTCGAACGTGAAATCATTGCTTCCGTAGAGATAGAGAGTGTTGTCAACGTATCCGTCCGAGTTCCAATCAATTTCAACACGTTTGGAATAGGCGTCGTTGTCAGCGTCAACAAAGGTACCGTGGATATTCGCGTCACTGGTGATCGAATCGCCAACAATCCCAGTGTCATTGACCAATCCCAGCGGCGCGATCGAGGGTGCAGCAAGAACGACGCGTGCTTCGAGTGACTCAACGCGTGAGCGACGTGGTGCAACTCTTTCAGACGATTTCCGTGACCGCCTTTTGCTTTGTATCGCTGTGTGATGTTGCACCAGAAGACAGGTGGCTTTCGCGGCCCAAGCGACCAGCGAACGAACGCTTAGCCAAGCAAGATCGTCAAGGCCCGAGCGATCACCGGACGTTTCATTCAATGTCGAGACAAGCTGAGATCGCTTTCGATTTATTAAAGGAGTTGAGGGGTTTTCGTTTGGTTTAGACCGACGTGGATGACGATCATTCCTGACTCGCTCATTCATTGTGAATTGCCCCAAAATAAATTCAAAAGGGAAGAAAGATCGCTACAGGTTCTGTAGCGAGTCGGCCAGCAGAGTGCACTCAAACTGCCGTGTCAAGAAAAATCCTGGTTTTACTTATCGTTTTTCAAGATTCTCTCGGCGATGCAATCCATGTTTTTGATGGCGCTGCACCGCTGGTATCTACTTGCAAACTCTTGAGCACATTGGCTGATAGCAGTCGATACCAGTAGTTGATGCAATCCGTTGATAATCTTCGACGTATCGTACGGATCAACAACATGTGCCGCGCCGAGTTCCTGAATCATCATGCCTGTTAGACGGTGCTCGAGGTGAATCGGACAAATCAGCGCAGGTATCCCAGCCAACAGAAAAGTTGCTGCAGTATTATGTGTGCCATGATGAACAACGACGTCGCACTGCTTTGACACAGCCGAAAGATCGACTGGCTCTGTTTCAATCCGTATTTGCGGAAAGTTCGATCGGCAATAGTCAACAAGATCGGGAGACACGCCTGGTGCAAAGACGATTGATGGCATGCGCAGTAATGCAATTTGCTTGAACAACTCCAGTGTGAAAGGAGATGGCTGCAAATATGCAAAGATACGTTTGCCGACTCCGTCCGGCCAGCACGGAGGCACTCCAACTCCAGCGGGAGGTATGCCGTAGTATCGCCCGTTTGTGCGTTGAGAAAAGTGATCGAGTTCCCTGAACGTCGTTAGGAAATGCTCATCAATGCCAGCATACAGATTCCCAATGCCAGAGATTGTCGGCGAGCGGAAACGTGAAAGAACATGATTGCAATGAGTGACAGCAATTTGTTCTGACTGAATCGTACGCTCAGGGTCAGGCGGAAGCCACGGGCGTAGATCCGGAGTTGGAGATATCAAAGGCGGGACAAAAAATCCATTGCCGAACGTTGCCGTACGTATGTCAATGCCACGCACCGCAAGAATTGCTGTGGGTGCATGATCAAACAGAATGAAATCGGGATCAATCCGAGCAACAATTTCGCGCCAGGCAAGACACCGAGAATACAGGTCGTCTCTATCGGCGAATCCCTCCGCCAGCAGCAACTCGGCGAACGATCGCGCGTCGCGAAAAGGAGAGAGTGCTGAGGACCGATGAATGGGGGATTGTAGAATCGTGATTTCGGTATCTGAGTACACGTCTTTGGCGTTCGCGACATCTCGAACGGTTAAGAATAATTCAAGACCGCAGGATTGCAGGCGTTTGATAAGCGGTTTCAGGCAGAGCAGGTGACCAAGACCGCCCCCCAGTTCCCATGTGATTAACACACGCCCCATGATTGGTTTCACCAATCGCCGTGGGTGGGTTCGCCGGATGCTCGGGTACCGAGAGCTCCCCACACGCCATAGGGACTAGGGCTGCCCGGTGGCAGGCCACCCGGTGCGATGGAGACCATCGCACTGTTTGTATCGCCTGAGTCGATGGAATCGGTAACGTATCTTACGGCACCATCACCCATCAGAATATGGATTCCTCCTGAGTGTTGGCTGCTGGGTGGAGCCAAACCAGGCGCGTTTGTTGGTCCCAAATTGTATACATTCCAACATAATTCTCGATTAGGAGGTAGGATTGTAAAAAATGCGCTGTCAATAATGCTACCTGAAGCCCAACTGTAGCCTCGCCTGAACTGCCCAAAAAAGGCAGACATACCCGCGGCGACATTCCCGTTGAGCAAAGCGACTGAATTTGGGACCGTTGTAGACCAAAAACGCGGACGCTGAGGGTTAATCCAAGGGGCACACATCAGTGCTCGCCCTGTTGGAACCATGCCAGAGCCATCCCAACTGACATTAGCGGCTGCCATGGCGGGCCAAGTGCGAATGTCAGCATCTCCCAACTCTGTCGCAATCTCTGCTAACGCGATCGTGCTGGCAAGGCCATCGTTTACATCCCGAAATTTCGTGGCACGCCTAGCCACGAACATGCCTCGTTGTGCTGCTTTGGAACCTTCAACAATGGAGTTTACTGTGCTCCCACGGTCATCCTGAAATCCTTTAACGGAATGATGCACGGAGTCGCCAACGCAGACGGCATAGTTGGTACGACCTCGCGCAGGAAGACCGGTACCAGGATCCGACGGACATCGTAGCGTCGGAACTTCGGTCATCCAGGGTTCGTAGTAGGAATGAGCATAGTCCGAAAGTTCTCGATTTGGAAACGGTCCCATGGGTGGAAAAGTGATAGCGGAATTATTGGATGCCACCAGTTCGTGGCTGATCATTTCCCAAAGTCCCTGCTGCTCTAACTGAGGAAGTAGACCAACAAACACGCTCAACATGCGGTAATTACTGCGGGTGTATCCAATCAGTCCTCCGTGAATGTAATAGCCGTGTTTCGTGCCTCCCATGTGCTCGGGTAGTTGGTTGTAGGCGGCGTGGTAGTTGTGCATCGCCAAGCCAATTTGTTTGAGATGGTTGCTACAGGTCATCCGCCGCGCCGCTTCACGGGCGGCTTGCACTGCTGGCAGCAAGATGCCGATCAGCACCGCAATGATCGCGATCACCACTAACAGTTCCACCAGCGTAAAACCACGAAAAAGTACTCTCGGTCGGTTCATGACGGATCCCTATCGGACTAGAAAATGACATCTCCAAGTCAAATGATACCAAACATCAACCTCAGATGCTCGTCAACAAGCACTCATTTTGCAGTAGGGCGATCGTGAAGACTAGCCCTGAATCATGGTTTGAGGATTAGCGAGAAAATGACTTCCCAATCCTTCTAGCCATATTGTTGCTAGAGGACCTGTGACTAAAACGCCGAGTATTACTCTCAACTTTCTGGTCAACATTTGCGTAAACCTTCACGACGGAACGGCGCAGGTTTAGCACTGTGTGCGGTAGTTTGGTGAACGATTGACGTTGTCGGAGATTGTTGACTTGACGAAGGATATTGAGAAGTTGACGACGGATGGGGGCATATCGGGCGTAAGTAACTTTGGCAAACTCGGCAACGAGATTCTCAACTGAACGGTGAACTGCAATTGACTCGAAGTGAGCTTTCAGTTCTGCATAGGTTTCAGAATCGAGCCGCACGTGAGCATGCCACTTCGTGGACTGGCCAGTCGGCTGGGCGACTCCGCTCCGACGATATGAGATCGAGTATCCAGCAAATCGGATTGGAATTCGGCGGCAGTCTTTGATGTGTTCACCCTCCCCACCCTTCTCGGTTGGCTGGCGAAGTAAGTGGTGGCCTTCGGTCAGCATCAGGATGAACCATTGGCCGCAGCGAAGGTACTGAGCGTTAGCGAGTCCAGACTTGCGGCGTTTCGATCTCTGCCATTCGGAAATGTCAATTCCGTACTTTGCGATCAGTTTTTGATCGACTCGTTCCGGTGGTTTTTCGTTTGGGATCTTGCCGGTCACGTACCAGTAGTAACCGTGGCGGAGATAGCTTGCAGCGATCAATTGCGGACGGGCTCGCGCCAGGGTGAGGTTGGGTTTTCGGTTTTCAGGTCTAAGGTTCATTCGATTCTGTTGATCGAACTCGTGTCCTTCTTCGTCTCGACAGTGCGATCACTCACTCGCAAAAACCGAAAAACCTAACCTGACGCCGTCGCGAGCCTCTTCCAGGAGAATCTAGTATTCCTCTGCAGTTCAATTTTCGGGTAGTGGATCTTGTTAAAGATCCTTTCAGCATGGGATCTTTAACAAGATCCACTACGGTCTACCCGAAAAATAAGGTGAGCTGGAATACTAGCCCGGCCCGGCACACGCCTCCCCACCGAACACCAACAGCGGCGTCGCCGCTCAACGGCTGAGTTGTTCTTGCATCGACGCCTTGGCTTTCTCGATTGCTTCGGGCAGTTTGGATGGGTCTTTGCCGCCCGCTTGAGCCATGTCGGGCCGCCCTCCACCGCCACCGCCGACGATGCGGGCTGTGTCGCCGACCCACTGGCCGGCTTTGAGACCCCGGTCGACCAAGTCGCGACTGAGTCCGCCGACTAAGACGACTTTGTCGCCCTCGGTCGCACCGAACAGAACCGCCGTCGGACCTTTGCTCTTCTTGCGGATTTGATCGATCAAGCCACGCATCATGTTGGAATTGGCTCCGGGCGTTTCGGCGACGACCAACAGCGTGTCACCAATCGTTGCACCGGAGGCGATCAGATCGTCGACGGAAATGTCGCTGCTTTCACTGAGAGATTTGATTTTCTCGACCAAGTCCGCACGATCGGCCAACAATGATTCCAATCGTGACGGTACGTCGTCGATCGCAACGTTCAAGCGACGCGTCAAACCACGAACCGCCGCGCGGACTTCGTTGTAGTCCTCGACGTTCGTTTTAGTTGCTTTCGAACCGTCGAAACGAAACTCCGATGAGTGCTCGCCCGCCTTTCCGGCCGAAAGGTCTTTCTTGAGTTGACGGACCTCTTCGATGAGCGCCTCGGTCGCCGCAGCGGCGACCGACGGATCGCAATGGAGCGTTGAAGCGACGGTCGAAAGGAGTGCGTTGGTTTGATCGCGGTGTTCTTTGGCTCGTTGTCCGGTCAATGCCTCGATCCGGCGGGTGCCCGTGGAAACGCTTTCTTCGACCACGACCTCGAACGCGATGACTTCCGACGTGTTGTTCAGGTGAGTCCCGCCACAAAGTTCGCGGCTGAATGAGCCCATTGAAACCATGCGGCAAGGGTCCGGGTACTTTTCACCGAACAACATCATCGCACCGGCTTGCCGGGCGTCGGCCAACGAGACCGTGTCCCAGCGGATTTCTTCGGACGCACCGACGAGTTTGAGAACATCCTGTTCGATCTTGACCAGCGTCTCGTCGTCGATCGCTTTGGGGTTCTTGAAGTCGAATCGCAACCGGTCCGCTTCGACTTTGCTGCCCTGTTGTTCGGCGTGACGGCCGACGTGGGTGTGCAAGGCGTGGTGCAGAATATGTGTCGCCGAGTGCGCCCGTGCGAGCGCCTTACGATTCTCGATGTCGACCTTGGCGGTACACGTTTCGCCTTCGCTGATCTTGCCACGCACCAAACGCCCATGGTGAACGATCAGCGACGCGTGCTTTTGAGTATCGATGACTTGGAATTCGAAATGCTCGTTTTCGATCACGCCGGTGTCGCCGACTTGGCCACCCGATTCGCCGTAAAACGGGGAATGATCGAGCACCAATCGATGCACCGCGTCACCGGGTCGATCCAGGTGGCTGAGCAGTTGTCCTTCGTCGCCTTTGTCGTGACCATCGCCGGTGATGATGCCTTTGACGAGGGCGGTCGACTGCGTCGTTTCATAGCCGACGAACGGAGTTTCTCGCAGCGACTCCTTGAGTGTTTCCAAAGGTCCGGTTTGAAAGAGCACCTTTTGTCCGCCACCGCTGTCGAGGGCGTGTTGATCCATCGCGGCCCGGTATCCGTCCCAATCAAAAGTCAGGTTTTGTTCGGCGGCGAGGGTTTGAACGAGCTCGGGCGGGACGCCATAGGTGGTTTGTAAATCGGCCGCTTCGTTGCCGGGGATCATCTCCGCCGATTCAGCTTGCAGTTGTTCGAACAATCGTTCGATGCGTTTCATCCCGCCGCCGATCGTGTTGAAGAACGCGCGTTCTTCGGCTTCGATCGCTTCACTGACCCGTGCGACGGTTTGGCCGAGTTCGGGATAGGCGGCCTTCGATGCGTCCGCGACGGCTTGCGTTAACTGATGCAAGAACGGCTCACGGAGATTCATTTGATAACCGTCCAAGACCGCGCGGCGGATCAAGCGGCGGATGACGTAGGGGGCCTCTTTGGAATCCGGATAAACGTTTTCGTGAATCGCGAATACGCTAGCTCGAACGTGGTCGGTGATCCGTCGCAACCGGCGACCGTTGTCGCTTTGGTATTCGTACTTCACACCCACGACTTCGGCGGCCGCCTCGACGATCGGCAACAGACTGTCGATGTGGAAGTTAGTCGGCACACCCTGCAAGACACTCGCGGTTCGTTCCAGCCCCATTCCTGTATCGATGTTCTTGCTCGGCAGCGGACGCAGGTTGTCCGGCGGCGCGCCGTCACGATTGAATTGGGTAAAGACGAGGTTCCAGATTTCGACGTCACTGCCGTCGTCGAGTTGGTAATAGATCTCACTGCAAGGCCCGCAGACGCCGTCGGGACCTTCGCTCGGAGCCGACGCCGGCCAGAAGTTTTCGTCCTCGTCCATGCGCGAAATTCGCGAGGTCGGCAAGCCGATCTTTTCGTGCCAAAGGTCGAACGCTTCGTCGTCGTCTTTGTAGACGGTCACGTTCAATCGATCCTTGGGAATGTTCAACCATTTCTTTTCGGTCAGAAACTCCCACGCCCATTCGATCGCTTCTTCTTTGAAGTAGTCGCCGAACGAGAAGTTACCCAGCATCTCAAAGAACGTGTGGTGAAACGCCGTTCGTCCGACGTTATCGATGTCGCCGGTTCGCAAGCATTTTTGGCACGTGGTCGCTCGGGTGTATTCCAACTTGACCTTGCCGAGGAAGTGATCTTTGAACTGATTCATTCCCGCCGGGGTGAACAGCACCGACGGATCCCAAGCCGGCACCAGCACATCGCTGGGTTGTCGCGAGCAGCCCTTGGAAACGAAAAAGTCGAGGTACTTTTCACGCAGTTCGTCGGTTTTCATGTTGGATAATGGAAAGAGTAGATATAGCCAATTTCAAATTGTCAAAAACTTAAACTTAAACTTAAACTTGAACCTAAACCCGATTTTCGATTCGCCGCCGTATCAGCCGTAACGCGTTAGCGGCGGTTAACCGGACGCCAACCGGGGCTAACGCCCATCGGCTAATTGTTGGCATTCGGTATACGACTAAATCAACACGCCGCTAGCGGGCTGTTGCGGCACTAACGGCACGCTAGCGGGCTGTTGATTGAGTGCACGATTGGGCGTTTTCGTTTAACGGCAAGCCGCAGGCGTCTGCGTTCTCAAGCTCTGTCGCCTGCGGCTTGCCGTTAAACGATTAAATCAACAGCCCGCTAGCGCGTTGCGGCTGATTGCTGGACCGGTGGTTTGGTTTCTAGCTTGCTAGTAGGGGAAGTGCTGTGGTTTGGGAGTTAGGTTTAAGTTTAAGTTTAGGTTCGAGTTGGTTGGGGGGTGAGGGATTCTTGGCCGACCCAGGGTTGCAAGACTTTGGGGACCGCGATGGAGCCGTCGGCTCGTTGGTGGTTTTCTAAAATGGCGATCATGGCCCGGCCGGTCGCGACGGCGGTTCCGTTGAGCGTGTGGACGTATTGGGTTCCCTTTTGTCCAGGCGTCTTGTATCGGACGTCGAGTCGTCGGGCTTGGTAGTCGGTGCAGTTGCTGGTACTGGTGACTTCGCCCCACTCGCCCGCTTCGCCGCGACCGGGCATCCAGGCCTCCAAATCATACTTGCGATATGCCGGGCCACCGAGATCACCGGCGGCGGTATCGATCACACGGTAGGGAACTTCGAGGGCGTCGAACAGTTCACATTCGAGGCCACGCATTTCTTCGTGCAACGCGTCGCTTTGATCGGGACTCGCGAACGCGAACATTTCGACTTTGGTGAATTGATGGACGCGGTACAAACCGCGCGAGGCCCGACCCGCCGCGCCGGCTTCAGTTCGGAAACAATGGCTCAAACCGCACAGCTTGATCGGCAACGATTCTAAGTCCAGGGTTTGGCCGCTGAGCATCCCGCCCAAAGTGATTTCGGCCGTCGCGACGAGGTTCAGTTCCGTGTTCTCGATGCTGTAGATTTGGGTCTCCGGACCGCGGGGGTTGAAGCCGGTTCCTTGCAGCACGCTGGTCAACGCCAAGTCGGGCGTGGCCACCGGCGTGAACCCTCGATCGCTCAAAAAGCTGATTGCGAATAGTTGCAACGCGAGGTCCAAACGCACGGCCGCGTTGCGGAGGAAGTAGAACCCCGAACCGGCCACCCGGGCACCGCCTTCGAAATCGAACAAGTCGTGCTTTTCGCCCAGTTCCAAGTGGTCCAGCGGTTTGAAATCCATCGCCGGTTTGGGGGTTTTGCCGAAGCCAAGTTCGTTCGCGTCCTCTTCCCCGCCGTCGGGCACGTCGGGATGCGTCATGTTCGGCAGGACGGTTTGCAGTTCGACGATCTTGGCTTCGAGTTCGTCCTGCAAGTTCGCCGCTTCGTCTTTCTTTTCACGAAGCTGGCGGCCTTCGGCGATCATCGCTTGCCGGGCCTCGTTGTCGGCTGCCTTGGGAATTTGTTTGCTGATCTCGTTGGCTAAACGGTTGAATTCTTGGGATTGTTGCAACGCCTCGAGACGTTGGGCCTCGAGCGTGCAGATCGACTCCACGTCGACTTCCACACCACGACGGGCGGCATTTTTGGCGACCAAATCCGCGTTTTGCAAAATGAATTTACGATCGAGCATCGGCCAAAGGGTCAGTGTTGGGGTTGAGAAATCAAGAGAAACATCGGTCAAGCCACGCACAACTTAACGAAACAGAGGCCAACTTGGTCAGGCCCCTAGATGGACGCCGCCCATACGGTTTCTTGGAACAGCGGTTTCATCCCGAAACGACGATACGCGTCTTGCGCGGGATGGTTGTCGCGGTCGACCGCCAAGACCAGCCGAACGGCATTCTGATCGTGGCCGATGCGGGCGATTTGGTCCATGATTCGGCGGCCCAAACCGTGTCCGCGATGCTGCGGCACGACACCCATGTAAACCAACTCCAGGACGAGTTCGTCGTTTTGCGAGTTCCGGTGCCGGGCTAGCATAAAACAGCCCACCGGTTCGGAGTCGTCCACGTGAACGGTGAACCACAGGTCGGGGGCATACGAGCTAACGCACCGATAAGACTGAATGATCTCGTCGGTCGTGCGGTAGGATTCCAGCGAGGGGCAATCCAGCGAGCCGCGATAGGTCTCCGTCACCAACCGCTCGAACCGCTCCCGTTGTGCGGCGTCGGCTTGAGCGACCGTTTCGAGCGTGATCGGCGGGACAGGTTCTGAAACCGTGCCGCCGAAATTTCCTGTGGATTCGTCGGCGTCGATGGCGAGGTAATCTAACGTGCCGACCTGAGCAAAACCCATGTGTCGAGGCCACCAAGGGATGTCGATCATATTTTCAGCTTGACTGACCGGATCGGTCGCCCACTGCACGAATTTGATTTGGTGGGTGGCAAACAGAGCCAATAGTTTTTCCCGTAGCCCGTCCGCAGATCGTTCGGCGATCGTGAGCGACTCGTTCACCCGCACCGACGCGGCCCACTCGCTCGGTTTTGTCCAATCGACGTGCAGGATCGTTGCCGTGTCGCCCTGCTCGGGCAAAGCGGCGATCGCGACGACGCCTCGGTCCAACGAAACGTCATCCTGTGCGGCGAACCGAACGATCAAATCGGTCGGGCGATCCGAGTTCAATATCGCTCGAAGTTGATCCGACACAATGCTCAAGCGTGCCGGTGACAGTCGTGCAAGCGTCTCGGTCAAGACCGCCGCCAATTCTGGAATCTGAAGCGGCCGTACACAAATCGACAGCGGTTCAGGGCTCAAGAATGGGTCCGTTGTATTCACTTCGGTGACAATTGAGTGGATGGCTGGGTGGCGGAAGCCCAACAATGTAACAGAACCCGACGAGAAACGGATTTCTTCGGTTGGCTATCCAGACGCAGCGTTCTATGATCGGGGGGTTCGCTGTTTTTTTAAGTTGTCGTGCTGAGTGATTGTGGGTGGCTTCGGTGCCTCTGATCACATTTCCATCGAGATCCATTCATGTTGTTTTGTCCCGCAATTGTTTCGAGTCATTCTGCCGGCCGCGCCGGTGTGCTCGTGAAAACGATCGGCTTGTTGCTAGGGTTTGTGGTCTTCGCATCGCTGGTCGACTCGTCGACAGCATCGGCTCAAGGCCTCTTTGGTCGGATGCGGGCGAGGATCGAAGCCCGGCGTCTGCCCACGCCGCCGGTTCCCAGCCCTGCGAATCCAAACCCTGCAAATCCAAACGCGGTGAATCCCAATGTCGGGAACTCGCCCCGCGTCCTGGCGACGCCGATGGCAGGAGGTTTGCAGCCCGCCGATGCGTCGGGCGCCGAAGCTTTGCCTGGTTCGCCAACATTTGGAATTGATGTCACGCCCGCTCGGGTCGGCCCCTATCAAGGGCTCCGCGTGCTCGGATTCCAACCGGATTCACGAGCCAACGCAGCGGGATTGCAGCCCGGCGACGTGATCGTTTCGATTGAAGGCCAGCCAACCCGTTCGCTCGCCGACGTGGGGCGGTCCTTGGCCGCCTCGACGATCGGCCGGCAGGCTGAGATCCAAGTCATTCGTAACGGACGTTTGTATCGCACGACGGTCCCCGTGATCAACGGCGCAGCGGCCGATGGCGAATCCAACGAACCATCAGACCGATCCGCCGATTCGATCGCGAAGGGAACCAGCAGACCAGACACGTCGTCCAGGTCGGCGGCCAAACCGCCGGTTAGTCCGGCGACCGGCCCCACCCTCGCGCGGCCGCGATCGTCACTCGGTTTGGAGGTTCGCAACGCGACTCCCCAACGCGGGATCGAGGTCGTCGTCGCTCCCGAAGGAACCGCAGGCGTGATCGGAGGCCTGAAGCCACAAGACCGGATCGTTTCGGTCGATGGTCGACTGGTTAAGGACATCGACGGTTTGATCCGCGAGCTATCGGTCACCCAACCAGGAGAATCCGTGCGGTTCGGTGTCGTGCGGGGTGAATCGATGCTGGAGTTGGATATCGAAATGGGAGGTCCACGCGGCAAGCCGATCCGAGGTGCCACCGAACAGAATGCTCCGTCAACTGCCGCCAATCAAGACGCCGGCAACCAATCCGATGCTGCGCAAGGTGACGTCGGAAGCAGCATTCTAGGCGGCATGGGAGCGGCCCTCGGCGGTCTGTTTGCGCCGAAGGAGCCATCAAAGAATTCATCGGCGAACCCACCCGCGACCAAGCCGAATCCTGCGACCGACAAACCGGCCCAAGTCGCAGCCGAATCGGTGGACCCCTTGGCTCTTCCCGAAGACGACGCACCGCAGCGTCAAGGTTCGGCCGACTTGTTGCCGCCACCCCAGGCAGAAGTGGATCCAGCGATGTCCGAGGTCGAACGTTTGCGGGCCGAAGTCGAACGTCTCAAACGCCAACTCAATCAAAAGTAGTGGGCTGTTTGGGCTATTAGCATTGCTGGGTGTTCGTCGCAAAGCCTCCTCCACCCAGCCTACATCGGTCACCAAGTAGGCTGGGTCGCAGCGATAGCGGAGACCCGGCAATGCGGACAGCTAGCGGCTTCGTTGGCTTGTGCCATCTTGATCGTTACTCGGTGGTGATGACTCGCGAACGATGCTCGCCTCGAGGGGAGGTTTAAGTTTAAGTTTAAGTTTAAGTTTGAAGAGGCAGGCAACGGACACTGGAAGCTGTGAGCCAAAAGCCAACCGCCAAAAGCCAACCGCCAAAAGCCAACAGCCAAAAGCCAACAGCCCGCCGACACCGTCGGCGCATAAAAAAAGCTCCCGGAAAGTACGAGGTCCTAGGGGGGCGGAGGACAACGCGCTTCTTTTCCGGGAGCCGGTGGATGGTGTCGTCCGAGACGGTGCATCGCATCCTTGCTAGCACGCTCGAACTCAAAAACATCAGAGAACCTAGCCGATCCGTTTCAATCATCCATGATCGAATCCGTATCGGGATCTTCGCAGCCGCTTTTCGAAAAAATCCGAAATGCGACCAGTGCGAAAAGCATCCTTTGGATGTTTCCAATCGCCGCAAACGAACCGTTTCAAACCGGGTTCAAAACCACTCGCTCGCGTTGATGAGGGAAACTTAGCCGGGGCGGCTTAGCGGGGTCAAGACAGTTTTGAAAAAACTTTCAAGTCGTTTCAAATTGCTCTAAACTCTTGGAAAGGTTCGTATCCTCGAACGCCCGCCAGGTACCGTTTTCGGATAGGCTTAACAGTGTTTTATTCCCTCCCATCGCTTAGGTCAGGATTCTGATGCGTTTGAATATCGTTGGATTGTTATCATTCGTTGGTTTGATCGGATGTTTAGTCATCGGATGTCAACCGCCTGCGGAAACCGCTCCGTCTGCGAAGAATGCCGATGACCCGTTGCACTTCGCAGTCATCCCCAAAGGTGAGACGCACATCTTTTGGCAATCGGTCAAGCTCGGTGCCGAGCAAGCCGGTGCCGAAGAGAACGCACGGATCACCTTTAAAGGTCCCGCCAAAGAAAGCGATCGCAACGAACAGATCAACGTGCTGCAGGGATTCCTGAACGCCAACGTGGATGGAATTTGTTTGGCACCGTTGGACGCTGACGCATTGGTCCGCCCGGTCGAGGAGGCCGGTCGCGCCGGTGTGCCCGTGGTGATCTTCGACAGTGGACTCAACGCCGATGAGAAAGACATCGTTTCCTATGTAGCGACGGATAACTTCAAAGGTGGACAACTCGCCGCCGACGCGATGGCGGCAAGCCTCGGTGACGAAGGCGGCAAAGTGATTTGCTTGCGGTACAACAAGGGCAGCGAGAGCACACACCAGCGTGAAGAAGGCTTCCTCGACGGCATCGCCAAGTACCCGCAAATCGAAGTCATCAGCAGCGATCAATACGCGGGAACCACCACCGAATCGGCGGTCGATAAAGCCCAAGCGTTGCTCAACCGTTACGGCAATGAAGTCGATGGAATCTTTGCGGTGTGCGAACCCAATGCGGAAGGCGTGCTACGAGCGATCAAGGATCGTGGCTTGGGCGGTAAAATTAAACTCGTCGGTTTCGACAGCAGCGATTCGTTAAGACAAGCGTTGTCGTCCGGCGATATCGCCGCGATCGTGTTGCAAGACCCGGTTCGCATGGGATACCTCGCCGTCAAGACACTCGCCGCCCACGTCAAAGGCGAACAAGTCGAGTCTTACACCGATACCGGTGTCTACGTCGCGACGATGGACAACCGCGATGACGAGACCATCTCACGTTTGCTCAACCCGCCGAAATCTTGATCGACTCGAATCCGCCTTCCAAAACGAACTATGTTCTTGACCAAGTGGCAGCCAATCATGCGTTTCTTGAATCTGGCACTGGCGTCTTGCATCATGATCGCCTGGTCGTCGGTCCGCCCCTGTCGGGCTGACGATTCGGTCGATTTCAATCGTGACATTCGCAGTGTCTTGTCGGACAAATGCTTCTTGTGCCACGGACCCGACGAAGAAACCCGCGAAGCCGGTTTGCGATTGGACGTCCGCGAGGACGCCATCGACTTTTCCGCGATCGTGCCGGGCAGCCCGGCGGAAAGCGAGATCATTTCGCGGATCACCAGTCGCGATCCCGACGTCGTCATGCCGCCACCATCGACCGGCAAAACGATCAGCGATCAAGAATTGGAAAGCATCGTTCGCTGGATTCAAGACGACGCTCCCTATGCGGAACACTATGCGTTCGTTCCGCCGCGGCGACCCGATCTTCCCACGGTCGCCGATACGACTTGGCCACGAAACGAAATCGATTACTTCGTCTTGGCCAAACTCGAGGAGCGATCGATGTCGCCTTCGCCACCCGCGACGCCAGAAACGTTGGCTCGTCGCTTGTCGTTGGATTTGATCGGTTTGCCGCCGACGATCGATCAACTTGATCGAGTTGCGAAACAAGCTGGCGATGTGATCGAGAACCTCATCGACGAACTCACCACCTCGGTTCACTTCGGCGAACGATGGGGCCGGTGGTGGCTCGACGCGGCTCGTTATGCGGACTCCGCCGGTTATGAAAAGGACATGCAACGGTCGGTTTACTTTTACCGCGATTGGGTCGTCAACGCATTCAACCGAGACCTCCCCTATGATCAATTCATCATCGAACAAATCGGCGGAGATTTGTTGCCCGGTGCGACCCAAGACCAACGCGTCGCCACTGGCTTCTTACGCAACTCGATGACGAACGAAGAAGGCGGCGCGGACCCGGAGCAATTCCGAGTCGAAGGCATGTTTGATCGAATGGACGCGATCGGTAAAGCGGTCTTGGGGATTACGACGCAGTGTGCTCAATGTCACACGCACAAGTACGACCCATTGAGTCACCACGAGTACTACTCGATGTTCGCGGCGTTGAACGATTTTCACGAGGCATGCATTTCGGTTTACACGCCCGAACAGGCCGAGCGGCGCGATCAAGTTTTGTCTCAGATCCGATCGATCGAAAATGAACTAAAGACAGCCGAGCCCGACCGGAAATCGAAGGTGGCCGCTTGGGCGGATGAAGTCGCGGCTTCGTTGCCCGCTTGGAAGGTGATGAAACCGACCGAGCATCCATATGTCGGAGAGAAGTTCAAAATCCTCGACGACGGTTCGGTCGTCAGCGAAAGTTATGCACCGACCAAAGCTGACAATTCGTTTTCATTGACAACCCGTGTCGGTACGATTACCGCCGTGCGCGTCGATGCCTTGACCCATCCACAACTGCCACGCGGTGGTCCCGGACGCAGCATCGACGGAACCGGCGCGTTGACCGAGTTCAAGATGACGATCGAGCCGACCGCCGAAGGTGCCAAGCCGATCGACGTCCAATTCGTTCGAGCCATCTCCGACGTCAATCCAAAACATCAATCGCTCAAGCCACAGTACCGTGACAAAGATCCGAATAAGGATGACCGCGTCGTCGGTCCGGTCGAGTACGCCATCGACGGTGATGTGAAAACCGCTTGGACGACCGATAACGATCCGGGGCGACGCAATCATTCGCGGCATGCAATCTTCGTTCCCGAATCGCCCATCGTGATCGACGGAGACGCCAAGTTGACGTTCACGATGACGATGAAGCACGGCGGGTGGAACAGTGACGACAACCAAAACTTCTTGATCGGACGATATCGCTTCAGCATCACCGACGCCGACACGATTCCCGACAGCACCGTCGACACTTCGATCGAGCCGATCTTGGACACGCCCGCGGACGAGCGTTCGGCGGCCCAATGGAACGCGCTGTTTAGCCAATGGATTCGAGTCCAAGACTCCTACGCCAACGAGGTGCAACAGATCGAGGCGTTGTGGCAAAGCTATCCTGAAACCACGACGCAATTGGTCGCTCGATCGCTCGCGAAACCGCGAGAGACGTTTGTTTACAGCCGAGGCGATTTCTTGCGTCCGGCCGACAAGGTCGAACCCGATGTTCCGGCGTTTCTCAATCCCTTGCCCGATACGAACGAGCCGGATCGTTTGCGGTTCGCCCGTTGGCTTGTTTCCAAAGACTCTCCGACGACGCCGCGGGTCATCGTGAACCGAATTTGGCAAGCCTATTTCGGACGCGGTCTCGTCACGACTCCGGAAGACTTCGGTTTTCAATCGCCGCCGCCCTCGCATCCTGAGTTGTTGGATTTCTTGGCCCGCGAATTAATCGATAGCGGGTGGAGTTTGAAACACATTCATCGTTTGATTGTTCAATCAGCGACCTACCGGCAAGCCTCCGCCGCGCCCGCCGAGGCATGGAAAAACGATCCGTCCAATCAGTGGCTCTCGCGAGGTCCACGAGTGCGAGTGGAAGCCGAGATGGTGCGTGATTTGGCGTTGTCGGTCAGTGGCTTGCTCAACACCCGGGTCGGCGGCCCCGCCGTTTATCCGCCCGCGCCCGACTTCCTTTTCCAGCCGCCGACCAGTTACGGCCCTAAGATTTGGAACCACCGTGACGACGCGGCCCAGTATCGCCGGTCGCTCTATGTGCACCAGTATCGCAGCGTCCCCTATCCGCCGCTGCAAGTCTTTGACGCTCCCAAAGGCGACGCCGCCTGCGTCCGTCGCGAACGCAGCAACACGCCGCTGCAAGCGTTGGTGATGCTCAATGAACCACAATTCGTCGACGCCGCCCGTGCTCTTGCCGCCCGCACGTTGCGGGAGGTTGATACCAATTCGAACGACCAACACGTAGACGACATCGACGCCGCGAGAATCCGGTACGCGTTCCGGTGGTGTACCAGCCGGTTTCCCGATGCGGATGAAGTCAAACTGCTCGCCGAGCTGCTCAACGAACAACGAGAGCACTGGAACGTAGCCGATTGTGAACCAAGAGAAGGTGAACCAAGAGAAGGTGAACTAACAGGCGGTGAGCCGATACATCAGCAACGTCGCGATCAGCGAGAATCGTGGGTCGGACTCCCGGCCGATCGATGTTTGCAGTTAACCGGCGCTCCCGCCACCGAATTGGCCGCTTGGATGACGGTCTGCCGGGCGATCTTGAATCTGGATGAAACGATTACCAAATGATGAAACAATCAAGCATCGATCGAGCCATTAACGACCGCACGAATCTCGCGAGGCGTCGCTGGTTCATGCAACAATGCGGTATCGGATTGGGCCACATCGCCTTAACCTCCTTGCTCGCCCGAAATGGGACCGCTGGCGAATCGATCGGTACGAACCCGATGGCCGTTAAATCGCCGCATTTCCCGGCCAAGATCAAGAATGTGATCTTGTTGTTCATGGGCGGCGGACCGAGTCAGTTCGAGATGTTCGACTACAAACCCGCACTCGAGCGACTCGACGGCACGTTGCCTCCGCCTGAGTTGCTCGAAGGTTATCGCGCCGCCTTCATTAATCCTAATTCCAAACTGCTCGGTCCCCGCTACCAGTTCACCAAGCAAGGTTCCGCGGGCGTCGAGATCAGCGAATTGTTGCCCCACACCGCCGGTATCCTCGACGATATTTGCTTGATCCGGTCGATGAGAACGGATGCGTTCAATCACGCGCCCGCTCAGTTGATGATGAGCACCGGTTCCCAACAGTTCGGTCGGCCCAGCATGGGTTCGTGGTTGACGTATGGATTGGGCAGCGAATCGGAGAATTTGCCCGCTTATGTCGTTTTCAACAGCGGCAGCAAAGGCCCCAGCGCAGGCAGTGGTAATTGGAATTCCGGGTTCCTGCCGACGCTGCATTCGGGCGTCGAGTTCCGCAGCAGCGGCGACCCGGTTTTGTATCTTTCCAATCCCGCCGGGCTCGATCAGGCGACCCAGCGTGCGACGATGCAAACCGTCAACGAACTCAACCGCCGACGGCTCGACGTCGTCGGCGATCCCGAGATCGCCACGCGGGTGAATTCGTATGAAATGGCGTTCCGAATGCAATCCAGTGCACCCGAGGCGATGTCGCTGGCCGACGAAACCGACGACATGTTAAAAATGTACGGGGCCGAACCAGGCAAGATGTCGTTCGCCAACAATTGTTTGCTCGCCCGCCGTTTGGTGCAGCGCGGCGTGCGTTTTGTGCAGTTGTTCCATGAATCTTGGGACCAACACGGCGGACTCAAGAACGCCATCAAGAAAAATTGCCTCGATACCGATCAAGCCTGCGCGGCGCTGGTCAAGGACCTCAAGCAACAGGGAATGCTTGACGAAACATTGGTCATTTGGGGAGGCGAATTCGGCCGCACGCCGATGGTCCAAGGCGGTAACGACGGAAGGGACCACCACCCCAATTCATTCTCGATGTGGATGGCCGGCGGCGGGCTCAAGTCCGGTACCGTTTACGGCAGCACGGACGAACTCGGGTTCGACGTCGCCGAAAATCCGGTCCACGTCCACGACCTCCACGCCACGATTTTGCACCTGCTCGGGTTTGATCACAAGCGTCTGACCTACCGTTTCCAAGGCCGCGATTACCGTCTGACCGACGTTCACGGCGAATTGGTGCAGGGCATCTTGGCCTAGCGTTCCCTAAAACGGGCTGGCTCCGAACGGATCGTCCATCGCTTCGCCACTGCCACCGAACGGATCGGCGCCACCGCCGGGAGCTCCAAAGGGGTCGCTCGCAGGGGCGCTGCCACCAAACGGGTCATTGGCCGGTGCCGCGTCACCACCGAACGGGCTCGCGTCGCCACCAACTGGTTCTTTGCCGCCCGCCATTTCCGGCTCAGCAGCATTTTCCATCGCGTCTTTGAACGCGTCGGGTGATTCCACGGTGGCATCTTGGTCCATGTCATCGGCAAACGGATTCTCGGCCGAGGGAGCCGACGGCGGTGCGATTCGAGGTGAGGCGGGGGCCGGTTTCGCAGCGGCCGCGCCCGGTGCGGGGCCGGGGGCGACGCCCAGTTCGCCATAACGAACGTTGGACCGAGCTTGGCCGGTCGCCAGGGCTTGGAGACGTGCCTTTTCTCGAATTTGCTCAAGTTTCAAACGGGTCGAACCCTGAATCCGGGCCAGCGACCGACCGATCAAATCGCCAAACGTTCCGGTTGCTTCCAGCTTCGCACCTTCCTGGAAATCGGCTTCGGCTTCGTAGATGTTTCCGCCCGACGCCGCGACCAGCCCGCGGAAGTAATAGGCCCGTGGATCACGGAATCCGTTGTCGATCGCCATGCTCAGCCACTCACCGGCTTGTTGGTATTGGCCGGAGTGGTAGGCGTGAACCCCTCTTCCGTAAATTTCGGATAAGACGGCCGATTGGGCTTGGGTTCGTGACGGAACCATGGCCGTCAACACGCCAAAGGCGAACAGTGCGAGAATGCAAAAGCGAAATTTCATCGCAAGGGGGATCCTTGGTCGGGGAAAGCAGGTCATCAAGACTGACCTGGGAGGATAGTCAAACGACGGCTCGGTGGCAAACAATTTGATCGGTCCGGCCGACGGATTTGCGGTGAAAACTGCCGATCCGAACGGGATATGCGGAATTCTCTACGTCGTCGAGGCTTCCAAGTTGGTAAAGTAATAAGGTCGTCAGGGGTCCTGACGCCGACACCGACCTTTTCCGCCGTCGCGTTTCCTCTTCGCGGACCACGCTTATGTTTCTCGTCTGGCCAAACCGCTATTGCTACGTGTCCTTTCGTTCGTTGGTTTCGTTCCACGTGCTGTGGCTCGCGTGGGGGCTCCTTTTGGGACCGCCGACGACGTCATTTGCCGAGCAAAACTCCGATAGGTTTGTGGGCAAACAAGCTGCCGAAGCGAGCCGTGCCCAGATCGCCGAACTCATCGAAGGTCTGGCCTCGGACTCTTACGCCACGCGAATTCGCTGTCGCGATCGCTTGTCACGGATCGGATTGGCCGCTTTCGATCAACTCCGCGAGGCCCGCGAACATCCCGACAGCGAGGTGGCAATCGTCGCTCGCCGGTTGACCAGCGGGTTGCAGGTCCAGTGGAGCGTGCCGGACGATTCGTCGACAGTTCGCGAGCTGTTGTTCGAATACAGTTCGCTCAGTATCACCGAGCGGCAAGATCGCATCACGCAACTGGCCGAATTGCCACGCGGTGAATCGTTCGAGCCACTGCTCCGCCTGGCGCGATTCGAGCCGGAGCCCGGTTTGGCCCGGTCGGCGGCGCTGGCGATCATGAACCAGGACACCACGGACGGATCCAATCGGGCTGACGAGGCGCATTCGATTCAATCCAAAATCAAAGACCCCGAATTGATCGCCAACGCATGGTTGTTGCAATACGCCAAGGACTTACAAAACGGATCAATCTCGCCCAAACAATGGCAAGTGTTGTTCGATGAGCATCGGCAAGTCGCCGTTCACGGTGATACCGGGGCCAACGATACCGCTAGGCAATTACTACAACTCGTCTGGATTACCGCCGAGCGAGCGATCGACCAAGGTTCACCAGACGCTGCACTGGAGATCGTCCGCAACAACGTGGGCTTGATTCCGGCCCGAACCCGCGATTTGATTCAGGCGACGAGTTGGGCCCTGGATCATTCTTTGTATCCCTCCATCGCGGCGATGTACGAAGCGAATTTAGACTTATTTGAAAAGTCACCGATTTTGCTTTATTCCGCCGCCGAGGCGTATTCTCGAATGGAGCAAGCGTCCGTCGCCGATCGGCTTGCCGGTTTGGCATTGGAGATCAATCCGATACCGATGTTGGTCGAACAACCGGGAGACCCCGCATTACCCAACAATGCTGATCAAGCGGAGCCGTTCATTCACCCGCAAGTCATCCGATTGCACGCCGAGGCTCATGTCAAAATCGCGTTCGAGTTGTCTCAGCGAGGTTTGTTCCGATGGGCGGAAAAGGAGTTTCAGCTCGTCATTGATCGATTGCCGCTCGACCACACGATGGCTGCCCGAGCGAGATTGTACGCCGCTGAAATGCACAGCGAGTTGCAGCATCACGAAGTGGTCATTGAAATGCTCACCCCTTTGGATCAACGAATCGAGAGAGACAACGAGTTCGAAGAACGGTTGATCGCGGACCAATTCAGTTCCGCGATTGTCCGCAGCAACTTGGATTTTCACCGTGGTTTGTTGTTGATCCAACGAGGCCAAGCCGAGCAGGCGCAGCCGGTTCTCAAGCGTGCCTTCGAAACCAATCGCGAAAACATCGACATCCTGATCGCGATGTATCGACTCGAGGGTGACCAGAAGTGGCAAGACGAAGTTCGCAAGACCCTCACCGAACAGATCGGAATTGCGGAGGCGGAAGTCAACGAGGCGGTCAACACGCCACGGCGACTCGTACCGCCTTGGTTGTCCGAAAACAGCGTTGCCAAACGACTCAACGCTTACGCTTGGTTGGTCAGCAATACCGAGGGCGACTACCAAAAAGCCCTCAAGTACAGCCGTGAGTCGCTGCGTTTGACTCCGAATCAGCCGGCACTGATGGATACGTGTGCCCGATGTTATTTCGCCGTCGGTGATCTCGAAGCGGCGGTGAAAATGCAAGCCGAGGCGTGCGAACGGATGCCGCATTCCCCACCGCTACAACGTCAGCTCGAACAGTTCGAACAGGCACTTAAATCCAGCCGATCAAGCGAACCGCCGCAATCGCCGTGAAGCCCAGCAGGATCAGGTTGAACCATTTCTGCGAAACCCGCTTGACCAACCAGCGACCGCCGAGCATCCCGATCGGGATCAACGGCGCAAATCCTGACCCGATCAATAACGTCGAGCCGTCGATCAATCCCAAGTCATAACTCAGCGGCAGTTTCAAAACGTTGAGCACGAGAAACAACCACGCACTCGTGCCGATCAATTCCCACTTGGGCAACATCACCGCGAGTAAGTACAACGCCACGACCGGTCCGGCCGCGTTGGCCAACATCGTCGTCACTCCGGCTAGCAATCCCAACATGATCGCAAACCAGGCTTGATGCGGCACAGCGTCGAACGCATCGGGCCGATACGTGCGAAACGCTTGCACCGCCGTTAACGCGAGAATGATTCCGCCGACGATCAACTTGAATTGATCGGCATCCATGCGGTCCATCATCGCCCAGCCGATCAAGATCCCCACGAGTGTCGGCGGAAGCAACCGCCGAACGTGTTTCCAATCCGCCGAACGTCCGAAGAAATAGATCGCGCACAAGTCGCCCACGACTAGCATCGGCAACAACACGCCCGTCGATTCGAACGCGCCAAATACAAACGCGTACATCACCACGTGCAACATACTCACGCCCGGAAACCCGGCTTTGGAGACGCCGATTCCCATGGCACCCAGCGCGAGGCAAATCAGTTCGATCGGTGTCCATCCCATCACCATCATTGCGACGACCGATGGCATTCCACTCCGCACAGTGACACGTCCACCCCGAGTTCTGCGGCGGCGCAGGCTTTCGCAAGCATGGCACGGTCGGCGTCCGCTTCGCTGTGTGCGTAGGCGACTTGGATATGGTTCGCCTTGTGCCGCGCCATCATTTGATTGCGGCTAACCCCATGCAGCACCGCGTGCATGATCGGCCACTGCGGCGTCGTGCTGTTCCAACGTCGCTCGGTTTCTTCCCTGGGCAGTTCGACTACGGTTGCCCGACCCAAATCCATTTTCAACCGGTTGTCTTCTACGAACACTCGCGACCAAACGATCGGTCCCGGTTTGCTGATTCCCCGAATCGTGCTGCCGCCGGACGGGAAGTACATCGGCGGTTGCCGGAAACCTTCCGCCGCTGACCATCCGCCTTCGAAATGCGACGCCGGGACCGCACCGCTGATCTCCAAAACCCAAACTTCCTCCTCGACGGTGCCGGATTGATCGTTGTCGGACCAACGTAAATCGTGAAGCGTGTTCTCGACCGGTTGACCCAACGCCGCATGGACTCGCTGGGTCAATAAGCCGTCAAGGCCCGCACACTCGTCGACTTCGTTGAAATGTGTCACCGGCGCACCCGCGTACAACTCACGCGAACCGTCTCGTGAATTTACCGGCGGCCGATCGGAATCGTTGAGCATGCCTTCGACCAAATCGCTTGCCGGCAACAAGTCCTTCAAGCCTTGCTGGTATTGAATCCCGATGCAGTCACATCCGAAATCATCGGCGATACGGACCGCCGCGATGTAGGTGCGACACTGATCCAAGATCTGAGCATCCGTGAGATCGGTCTCATGCGTGGGGCCGGTATGGAAAGTCATCCCGGCCCGGTCGAGCCAATCGCGAACCGCTTGAGCCTCGGCATCGGAAACTTGCATCGCCTCGTGATACAACGCCGATTGGCTGAGTCGTTCTTTGAACACGCCCAGGGGATTGAGCAGGTGATCCGGAATGATGGCATTGAACATGCCCATGCAGCCTTCATCGAAAACCCCCATGATCGCTTTGTCTCGCCGCAGCGTTTGAGCGATGTTTCGTCCGAGTTGTTTCACATCATCGCTGAGCTGCCCGGTATCCAACGCATGGACATGGGACGTGTCGTGATCAACGACTCCGGTATCGAGCCATTGTTTGAGCCTTTGATTGAACCAATCGTCCTGAAACGTTTCGCTCCATAGTGAACTGTACTTCACACCCGCCTTGGTCAGCGAACCGTTCAGGTTGAGCATTCCCACCAAACCTGGCCACTGTCCTGACCAATTCGCGACCGTCAAAATCGGGCCGCGATGGCTCATCAAACCGGCCAAGACGTGATGCGAATACTGCCAGACCGCTTCGGCGACGACCAACGGCGCGTCCGGATCGATGTCACGGAAGACGTTCATCCCCTGTTTTTGCGACGAAATGAAGCCGTGGCCGGCGGACTCGTCGAATGCGTGGGCGCGTTGAATGTTCCAACCGTGTTGTTGGAACGCTCGTCCAAGAGCGGCTTCCATGTCTTGCTGGGCCTGCCAGCAGACTCGATTGGCGGATTCGCGGAGGTCGCCCGAAGCGATCAGCGTGACGGTGTTGGACATGCGAGTGATTTCCAAAAAAGCTGGGGTAAAACGGCGGGCCGATTGGCTAGTACTTCGTCGAGATTGCATCGTAACCCGAAGCGTAAGCGAGGGATTCAACGCCATTAAAACCTCTTTATAAATCCCTCGCTCAGGCTTCGGGTTACGACGCAAATTAAATCAACAGCCCGTTACGCGTCGGGTTGCGATGCAGGCGAAATCAACTGCTCTCTAACTCAGTTGTTCGGCCAATTTCCGGTACCTTTTGTAGTGAACTTGATAGGCATCGTGGTAGTCCATCGCCGGCCGGATCACTCGCTTTCGGTCGTCCGGCACCGCCGCCATGGCTTTCGAAGCCTCCGTCACGTCGGCGAATCCGGACTTGTCCTGACCCGCCGCCACCATCCCCAACACCGCCGCGCCGACGGCGGGGCCTTGTTCAGATGGGTGAATTTCGATCGGCGCACCCAGCACGTCGGCGTACACCTGAACGAGATCCGGGTTGTGATGCGGCAAACCGCCTGTAGCCACAAACTTTTCGACCGGAACACTGCTTTCACGCAATACATCGACGATCCAGCGAACGCCGAACGCGGACCCTTCCAGCAACGCCCGATAAAGATGGGCAGGCGTGGTTCCCAGCGAGAGTCCCGTGAACGCCCCTTTCACTTTGCCGTCCATCAACGGAGTGCGGCATCCATTCATCCAGTCCAAGCACAACACGCCTTCGGCGCCCGGCGGTAACGCCATCGCATCACGACTGAGCCGTTCGAACGAGTCCAGGTTCAACAGTTTCAAGAGCCATGCGAATGCATCGCCGACGGCCGCTTGTCCGGTTTCATAACCAAACAATCCGGGCAAAATGCCCCCCTCGACGATTCCCGCCACGCCGGCGACCGATTTGCCTTGTTCGGAATTGAGCATGTGGCAACTGCTCGTGCCCATCACCATCACCATCGTTCCCGCTTCGCCCGCCCCGACCCCAGGGACGGCGGCATGGGCGTCGATCGTGGCTGCGGAAACCGCGATTCCGGCGGGCAGCCCGAACCGCTCAGCCATCTCGGCGGACAAGGATCCGGCCCGCTCGCCCGGCGACAACATCACACCGGGCATTTTCGACCGTGCCGCCTCGGCGAGTTTCGGATGCACGGCGCTGAGATAATCTGGCGATGCGTAGCCTTCTTCAGGTGACCACAGCGCCTTGTAGCCGGCTTGGCAAGTCGATCGCGGCAACCGATCGGCATCGCAACCGACCAGTTTCCAAACAAACCAATCACCGGCCTCGAGCCAAACCTCCGCCGCGTCGGCGACTTCTGGGGCGTTTTCAATCGTTTCAAGCAGTTTCGGAAAGAACCACTCCAGCCCGATGGTTCCGCCGTAGCGATGCAGGAACGATTCATTGCGTTGTTTGGCAACGTCGTTCATCCGGTCGGTTTGCTCGATGGCACCGTGGTGTTTCCATAGTTTCGGCCACGCCAAGGCGACCCTCGCGAATGTGTCGATCTCGCACAACGGCGTCGAGTCGCGGAGGGTCGGCAGCATCGTGCAGCTCGTGAAATCGACGCCGATCCCGACGATTCGCGACACGTCGATGCCGGAAGCTGCGATCGCCTGCCGCGTCGCAGTCGCGGCACTTCGGATCCAGTCGCCCGGAGATTGCAACGCGTAACGATCCGGCAACCTGACGTTCGAGCCGGGCAACGCGTCGAGGATCTGGCCGTGTTGATAGTGCTCCGAGCCGATCCCGAGCTCACAACCGGCCGTGTCGATCAAAACCGCACGAGCGGACTCGGTCCCGAAATCCAGACCGAGCGAGACCGGGGGCGGAAAGGCAGACATGATCGAACTCCGAGGTCTTTGGGAGAGTGAATGGGGGAGCTTTCAGCAGGATAACCACTCGCCGAAAGCCTTGACGACATTCGCTACGCTCCCACCTTCAGAGTGAATTTTGACAAAGCCCTAGCAAAATGACGTCAAGCGAGCCCAGTTTACTGCCGAAATCCCTTTCGGAAGAGCGTCGTGGCGACGGCAAATGAAGGGCAAGCCAAGATTCTGAAAAATTTCTGATCGATTGCCGTTGACCGCCAGCCAAAGAACGCTATTCTTCTCAACCCGCAGCAAAGAAACGCGGTCGCCCGCCTCACCGCGAGCTTCCCTTTTCTCCTGCAGGACTCAAGCGAAACAACGCTGAAAACTTTTTAAAGAATTCAACTTTGTGACCTTGACCCGAAGTTAGCCACCCGCTAATTTCTCGGCTCGCTCGAAAACGACCGGCCGACTTCCCTCCGAGTGAAGGAAGTTGACCGGCTGCTTTCAGCAGCGTCTCTTGGATTTCTGTTAATGCAGGGTCTGGGAAACTGATTTTTGACAATTTGGTTGTTTGGTAGTTGGCATCTGAAAAAACACCATTCTTTGGTGGATGCCTGGCCTTTTTCCGGGGTCAGTGCATGCATCAAAACGATGGGTTTGAATAGAAAAGTTCAAACGGAAGCGTTGCCAATTCGAGCGTGGTTTACCACGAGAGGGTTGGCATAGAATTCGATTGGATTCTTGAATGTGATATCGTTAATAGATTTAAATTGAAATCGACGATTCAGGTCAGCGGTGTTGTTCGACTTTGTCGGGCGATGTGGCTTGTCTTGAGTTCGGGATTTCGGTGGCCAATCTATCAAGGGCACATGGGGGATGTCTTGGCGTTAGAAGGAGAAGGGCGTGGAAGTCTGCGAAAAGCCTGGGGGAATTGACACACAAGTGATGATCCCGGGGTTCCCGACCGCAGCACACTGAATACATAGGTGTGTTTGTAACAACCTAGTGAACTGAAACATCTAAGTAACTAGAGGAAGAGAAAGAAAAATCGATACCGTCAGTAGCGGCGAGCGAAATCGGTATAGCCCAAACCGCGGGGGTTTCCCTCGCGGGGTTGTAGGACTTCAATATGGGATTGTGATTGATTAGTAGAACGACTTGGAACGGTCGGCCACAGAGGGTGACAGCCCCGTACATAAAAATCTAATTGCACCTTAGAAGCACCTGAGTAGGTCTAGTCACGTGAAACCTAGACTGAATCCACGGGGACCATCCCGTAAGGCTAAATACTCTCTAACGACCGATAGCGAACCAGTAGCGTGAGTGAATGGTGAGAAGAACCCCTGCTAGGGGAGGAATGTGAACCTGAAACCATGTGCCTACAAGCGGTCGGAGCACTATTTTAATGTGTGACGGCGTGCCTTTTGCATAATGATCCGGCGAGTTGTGGTAAACGGCTTGGTTAAGTTCTGACGGAACGAAGCCCAAGGGAAACCGAGTCTTAATAGGGCGATTGTCGTTTGCTGCAGACGCGAAACCTGTGTGATCTACCCATGAGCAGGTTGAAGCGCGGGTTAAACTGCGTGGAGGACCGAACCCACTTAGGTTGAAAACTGAGGGGATGACTTGTGGGGAGGACTGAAAGTGTAATCAAACCAGGAGATAGCTCGTTCTCTCCGAAATATCTTGAGGGATAGCGTCGAGTAAATTAGTGACCGGGGGTAGAGATACTGAATCGGATGGGGGCCCTTCCCGGGGTACCCCACCGAACCAAACTCCGAATACCGGTTCACCTTACCTCGGCAGTCAGTCCCTGGGGGATAAGCTCCAGGGTCGAGAGGGAAACAACCCAGATCGCCTGCTAAGGTCCCGAAGTAAAACTTAGTCACTAAGGAAGTTGAAGTGCAGTGACAGCTGGGATGTTGGCTTAGAAGCAGCCACCATTTAAAAAGTGCGTAATAGCTTACCAGTCGAGCATTTCTGCGCCGATAATGAACGGGAGTAAGTTTTACACCGAAGCAGCGGATTGCAGTTTACTGCAGTGGTAGGAGAGCGCCGATGACGAGATACAAGCCGTACGGTAACGAGCGGTGTTGGCGTCATCGGGTGATTATGCCGGAATGAGTAACGATAAAACAGGTGAGAATCCTGTTCGCCGAAAGCGTAAGGTTTCCTGGGGAAGGCAAATCCGCCCAGGGTTAGCCGGTACCTTAGTCGAGGCCGAAAGGCGTAGACGATGGACAGAAGGTCAATATTCCTTCGCCACATGGGTATTTCGATGCGGGGACGGCGTCCAGAAAGCAAGCGGTACGAATAGATATGTCCGTAGCGAAAGCTGAGGTGACTGGGGTTAAATGACCGGTTATAGCCAAGGCATAGCTCGAGAGCATCCAAGTTCTCGAAGTTGTTGGAAGGACGTCCAAGAAAAGCCGCTAAGTTACATGCCCTGTGACCGTACTAAAACTGACACAGGTACGCGAGATGAGAATTCTAAGGCGCTCGGGAGAACTGTGGTTAAGGAACTCTGCAAAATGGCCCCGTAAGTTCGCGATAAGGGGCGCCTGGTCCGGTTCACGCTGGAACAGGCCACAGAAAATCGGCTCTAACGACTGTTTATCAAAAACACAGGTCTCTGCTAACACGCAAGTGGATGTATAGAGACTGACGCCTGCCCGGTGTTGGTAGGTTAAGGAAGAGGGTTAGCCTCACGGTGAAGCTCGCGACCGAAGCCCCAATAAACGGCGGCCCTAACTATGAGGGTCCTAAGGTAGCGAAGTTCCTTGTCGGGTAAGTTCCGACCTGCATGAAAGGCGTAACGATTGGAGCACTGTCTCAACCACAGACCCGGTGAAATTGTAGTTGTGGTGAAGATGCCACATACCCGCGGTTAGACGGAAAGACCCCGTGAACCTTTACTGTAGGCTGCTATTGGGTTGAGATATGTCTTGTGTAGGATAGCTGGGAGGCTTCGAAGTTGGCACGCCAGTGTCTTCTGAGCCGTTGTTGAAATACCAGCCTGGTCATATTTTAATTCTAACTTTGATCCCCTGAAGCGGGGCAAAGGACAGTGGCAGTCGGGCAGTTTGACTGGGGCGGTCTCCTCCCAAAGAGTAACGGAGGAGTGCAAAGGTACACTCAGTCTGGTCGGCAATCAGACGTAGAGCGTAAAGGTAAAAGTGTGCTTGACTGCGAGACCCATAAGTCGAGCAGGTACGAAAGTAGGCCTTAGTGATCCGGTAATCCCGAATGGAAGGGTTATCGCTCATCAGATAAAAGGTACTCCGGGGATAACAGGCTTATCGCATCCGAGCGTCCACAGCGGCGATGCGGTTTGGCACCTCGATGTCGGCTCATCACATCCTGGGGGTGTAGAAGCTCCCAAGGGTTTGGCTGTTCGCCAATGAAAGTGGTACGTGAGCTGGGTTCAGACCGTCGTGAGACAGGTCGGTCCCTATCTGCCGTGGGCGTTCGAATCTTGATGGGGTTCAACTTTAGTACGAGAGGATTTAGTTGGACGAAGCTCTGGTGTACCAGTTGTCGCGCTAGCGGCACGGCTGGATAGCTAACTTCGGAAAGGATAAACGCTGAAAGCATCTAAGCGTGAAGCCCGCCCAGAGATGAGGATTCGTAGACAATAGTCGAAAGCCCCCTGGAAGACGACCAGGTTGATAGGCTGGAAGTGTAAGCATGGTAACGTGTTGAGCAAACCAGTACTAACGGGCGAAAGTTTGGCCACCGATATCCCGCACTCAAGTGCAATCGGATGGCTTCCGCGTGAATAACATTTGTTAACTACCAAACAATCTGGCTTGTCGGAGGCGAAATACCCTTCGGCAAGTCTTTCTGGCGACGATATCGCAAAGGTTATACCTGTTCCCATCCCGAACACAGAAGTCAAGCTTTGTGAGCCGATGATAGTGCATACCAGTGTGAAAGTAGGTATTGCCAGATTTTTAAAAACCCTCCGGTTGCGATCGGAGGGTTTTTTTTTGCGCTGTCCGTTGTTCCCGTGTCGGTCCGTCGTGATTCATCGGTACGTTTTGATCGGAAGGTCGTAGCCGTGTGTTTACCCGTGCTCGCGCTGGTACTCGTACTTAATGAAATGCTATTCGTACTCGAAACACACGCTGTCGAGTACGAGTACCGCCGAGTGCTGAGTACGACTACGACTACGAGTACGAGAGCCCGGTTTAATGCGAGTTCCCTGCCCCTCGGTTTGCATTGCGGATCTTCCAAACGCGTCAGTTGAGAAGCGAACGCTGTTAGATCCTCTGTAGGTATCCCTCACTCACGTATTTTGAAGTTGCACGTTTTTCGTAACTCGCTGCGTAACGGGCTGTTGATTTATGTTGCGTCGTAACCCGAAGCGTGAGCGAGGGATGCCTACAGGGGAGTTAATGGCGGGCGATCCCTCGCTGACGCTTCGGGTTACGATTAGTTTAACAGCCCGCTAGCGGCATCGGCTCACGAGAATTGCCTAAACCAACAAGTTAACGAGCCGCTAGGTCCGTAGGCTGAATGCTGTCATTCAGTTTACGACTAGTTCGTCACACCGTTACGAGTCGGAGTTCGCATTATCCAGGTTCGGAATACGACTTCGGACGATTGCCTGACCCTCCTAGCGTAGAAAGTCTTGGCAACTTTCGGAGGCTCATGGACCGCAGTTTTTCTATCCGCATGCCGAATTGGCAGCAGGGGTGGCGAGCCCTCCGAAAGAGCCGTGTCTGGTTGTTTATTCATCCTGTCGCTCGGTTTTGGTTGTTTTTCGACCAAGAACCGTGTAGCACCGGTGGGGGATTTGTGTAGATTGGCGTTGCTCAGTTCTTTTTATTGATGATTGATCTCGCTCAATCATGCTTTTCTCAAATGGGTAGGTGGTTTGATGGCAAAGATCCCGGCAAAGTATATTCCCGGTAAATTCTCTCTCGCTTCTTGGCCTGCGTGGATCCAGATGGTGGTGGCGTGTTTAGCTGGTGCGTTTTTCGGTGGTTACGCCGCATCGAGTGCGGTGCTGCTAAAACAGGAAGAGGCGATGGAACGTCAGCTAACCAGTGGGGCGATGGACCATTTCGTGCGTTTGGGTGGGGAGATTATTCGGCAACCTGAAGGCCGAAGTCCTGAGGGGAATCCTTTAATTCGGCGTCTTGGTTTTTATGCGATTGGTGATGCCTTTGAGCTACAGAAGGCAGTTTTTTGCGGTGGTACTTTACCGACGGCTAAAGAACTGGATTTTGCACCGATTGGCGCCAATCAAGTTGGTAAAGGTGTCGTTGATGGAACACTTCTTCGAATTGTTGCTCGTAATTTTCCTGCGATCGAGTATCTCGATGTTTCCAATTGCCGGGTGGCCGATCTGACGGCGATTCAGGCGATGCCAAATCTGAAGGTGCTCAAGCTTACCAACAATCCGCTCGAGTACGCTGAATTGCAGGCGTTTAAGCAGGTGAAGAATGTAAACGAACTTTGGATCGGGTGGCCTGATTTGAATCTGGAAAAGGACAGTCTTTATCGCAACCCAGAGGTAATCAAGAACTTGCTAAAGTCAGTTTCGGAAATGCCGAGTCTGAAGAAGCTGTACCTCTATGACATCCGACTCAAGGATTCTGATCGCAAGTTGCTTGAGGGGATCGAGGTAATCAACGCTCGAATGAACTAGCCTGGCAGAAGAAACCGCCAATCGTAACCCGCAGCGTGAGCGAGGAATTCGGGCTGATCCCTCGCTCACCGGCGTGTTGACTTAATTAGCCGTACCGCGTTAGCGGCGGTTCCCGCGACCGTTAACCGGGGCTAACGCCCTTCGGCTAATCGTGGCAGTGCTGAATCTGACAAAATCAACACGCCGTGACGCCGCGGGTTACGATTGAGCCCTGATTCAGCGAATTTGAATTTTTCTCGAGCGTGTTTTGAGACACTGAGATCACAATCGAAATCGGATGGGCAAGACTTCGGTCGAGGCAACCGGCCTTCCCTGGCGGGTCGCCGGTTTGCCCCTCCATCGGGAAACCGCGTTTCTTGCTGCGTCATCGAGTATATCGTGACCGCTCGAGCGAACGATTTCGACTCGTTCGACAATTCCTCGAGCGTTTACGAACAACTTAAGCAACACGTTCCCTTCGATTCGATTGACGGCAGCGTTCGCCGGGTACTTCGGCGGTGGGTTGGAAGTGAATTCGACATGCGTTTCGGATAAACCAGCTAACGATTCGAGCGGGCGCATGTTCATCGGCGAAATCACGTTCATCGGCGGAATCATGCTCACCGTGACAGGGCGACGCGGACGAGCGAATTGTTTCTCGACCACCTTTGGTTGATCAGGGGGCGTTTGCATTCGCAGTATTTCCAACGGTTCAGTGGGTGATACTGCATCAGCGATGATTTCAGGCAGACCGAGAGGTGGCGATGCCGTTTCTTCGCGGTGAAGTTTTTCTTGTTCGACAAAGCGACGCGCGGTGGGTTGCGATTCGAATTGCTGAGAAGAAACTTCGATGGTGACTACCGAAACGGAGGCCGCCGGGGTGGGGCAAGTGAGAGTCAACTCGATCGCCGTAATCTGCCGGGTTCCCCGAGTCGAAAAACGCTCCAGCGACGACAAAGGAACGATCGCGATCGTCGCCAAGACGGTCAGATGAAGTCCGATCGAAAAAGTCGTCGAGCGTAGGATGGAGTGCGTATGGTTCACTTGCACAAGTATAGTTTGCCCGTGCCGGTGAGTCGAAGACGGTACATGATCTTGCCGTGCTCGATCCAGACTTCGGATCGACCGCGAAAGATTTCGGTGGAGGGAATGACAAGTGGTGGAATCTGGTCCTTGCGTTTTGCCTGATCGTCGGAGTCGTTTTCGGCGGACGGTGTGGTGCTCATTCCGTCGCCCTTTTGCAATCCCCATGCCGGTCATCAAATGCCGTGAACGCTTAGTAATTTGCGGCATGAACATGATCAGATGGCGAGTTCTTCACCGCAATCGACGGAATTTTGGTCATTATGTTTTCGCTCGTGAGTTCCTGTCCTCCCAATTAGGCCGACTTTCCGGAGCCTGTTCTGACAGATCAAGCGATCGTGAGGTTTGCTCCGATGCTACGCAAAAGACGGAACAAAACGATCCTCTGGCCTAGCTCGGTCGCGATCGCGAGAGACACATTCGTTCGTTCACGTTTTGACCTGGGGAAAACCGTGAGGAAAACTTCATTACTGGCGTTGGTTTTATTGCCTGTTCTCGACGGAGGCGCTTGGGCGGACGAAAGCACGATGAGCGGCCGTCCCTCGATTTCGCTCGCATCGATGCTTCAAGACGACGATCGTCCGACGCTTCCTGAAATCGAGGTCCGGCCTCCTGAAACGAATGATTCAGATGCCGACTCGGCACCGAGTGAACAGGCCGGTCAATCGACGCCGAGCCTACTTTCTCCTGGTCAGTCGGTCCCTTCGGAGAACATCGTCTCTCCCCTAGGTGAGCCAAGTTTGGAAGGCACGTCGGGTCGTCTGCCTCCTGGCGGAAATACCGCCTCGAGCAATTCGGATAACTCCAACTCGCCGTTTAGCGAATCGTTCGAATCGCTGAGCGAGCAAGTGTTTGGTGGCACGATGAGCGACATCACTGGGCTCAATAGTGCGCTTCGTTCAGAAACCACTCTGTTCGAATCGCCTCGGTTGGGCACCATCATCGATCGGGATGAATTGGACCGACGCCAAGCCTCGACGGTCTATCGCGCCCTTCAAAACGAAGTCGGCGTGATGCTTCAGCAAACCGGCAATGGACAGCTCTCACCGTTCATTCGAGGTTTAACCGGGCAGCAAATCCTGATTCTCGTCGACGGAATTCGAATGAACACGAGTATCCTGCGACCGGGACCGAACCAATACGCGGCGACGATCGATCCAGGTTCGATCCAGCGCATCGAAGTCATTCGCGGTGCCGAGTCGGCGCTCTGGGGAAGCGACGCGATCGGTGGCGTAATCAACTTTGTCACTCGCAGCGCCGATCCACTACGCGGTGACCATCTCAGTCCAAACTTCAGCCAGATTTACAGTACTGCCGAAGCTTCATCCTATACCCGAACGGGTTTCGGCGGTTGGTATGGAGCGACCGGTGTGACCGGCGGTGTGTCCTACCTCGATGTGGGTAACATCGATCGCGGTGGCGATCTTGGTCGACAACCTGGCACCGACTACAACCAATACGCAGGCGATTTGAAGTTGCAGCGGATGCTCGGTGACGATCATCTGTTGACCGTCGCAATGCAGCACTTCGAACAATACGACCTCAAACGCAGTGACCGGTTTTTGCCGTTCGTGCTCGGGCCGGCATCCGATGGTAGCGTCCCGACGCAGCGACCAACGGTTTTTGATCCACAGCAACGCGACTTACTGTACGGTCGCTTGGAAGGACTGCTGCCCGACGACGTATTCTTTGCCGACCTGTACTCGATCACGCTCTCTGGTATGCGGACAAAGGAAGCTTCGATCGTGGATCGATACGCCAGCAACAATCCGGGAGCCGTCCCCACGCGACGTGAAATCGGCGAGTTTGATGATTGGGGATGGGGGACCACGATGTCGTTTGTTAAAGACATGAGCGACTTCGGAAAGCTGACCTACGGAAGCGATTTTTATAGCGAGTCGATCGATGCTCAGCGAAGTCGAATTGACAATCCGACCCTACCGGGAGCCAATCCTGTCGCAACCGATCCGCAGTACCCGGATGATTCTGAAGCCGACCGTGTAGGCGTCTATACGTCTTGGTACGTGCCGTTAACCGAACGACTCGATGCGACGACTTCGGTTCGCTACGAGAACATCAACATCTCAGGCACGCCGGACTTCGACACGCTTGGTCCCACGTTCTTCAAGCGTTCCTACCAAGATTGGATCGCCAGCATAGGTTTGTCATACGAATTGACGGACGACTTGCGTTTGATCGGTGGCTACTACGAAGGATTTCGAGCACCCACGATCGATGACTTGACGGCGAACAAGACGTTCTTGCAAAACAATCAATCCACACCACTGATCGGAAACCTCGATGTTGGTCCTGAACATAGCCAAACGTACGAAGTCGGTTTTAAGTTCAACTACGATCGTCTGCGTCTGCAGGTCACCGAATTTTGGACTGAGTTTGACAGCTACATCAATCGAGAAACAATCGGTGGTGAGTTGTTCCTAACCAACCAGCAAGCCTCGATCAATGGAACCGAATTGACGGGCGAGTACCTGCTCGGTCGCAACGTCGCGCTGTACGGTAACTTCTTCTACACATACGGTACGATTACCACGAACGACGACCCGATCTCTCGGATCCCGCCTGCTCAAGGGATTTTGGGCCTGCGATGGAACGAACCCTCGAATCATGGCTACGTTGACGTCTTCGCATGGATGGTCGATCGAGCCGATCGTTACAACTCGTCCAACCTGGGCGATGTCCGTTTCTTGCCCGGTGGCACCCCCGGTTACGCGACGCTCAACGTGCGAACGGGGCGTGCATTCGGAGATGCGAACCAACACAGTGTTTCGTTGTCACTCGAAAACTTCACCGATAAGTACTATCGAGTTCTCGGCAGTGGCGTCGACGGTCCTGGTTTCAACGCGATCTTCGGATATCAGTATTCGTTGTGAGAATCGACCCGGCATGACAAGCGATCGACCCCGATCGCTTTCGCGGTCGGAGTCGGTAGTTGCAGTGTTCGCTGTGACGTGAATCATGGTACGCAGAGCGTGAGTTATGATGTGAGGATCCTCATCGCATCTTCCTCCACCGTGTTTCGAGATCGTTTCCATGCCTTTTTTTGTTCGTTGGAAGCCTGATTTTCATATGGTTTGTGTTTGGCTCTGCGTCGTAGCAACGTCTGGTCCTTCGTTGGTATTTTCAGACGAGAAATCAGATCAGCAATCCACGGAGTTAACGGCGGTTGAATTGGTTTTAGATAACCAGCTTGCGACACGAATTGAACGTTTGTGGCAGGTGACTTGGTCCCGATTCTATTCACCTCGAACGCACCTTGTGTACGATTACCTCAGTAGCTACGAATCGGGCCGCGAGCTGAATCATCTTCCAACCGCAGCGGAGGTTCAAAACCAAGATCCGAATGAGTGCGGGTATGGTACCGGAATGGAAGATTGCATGATTTCGGCCGGGGTTATGTTGTCGTTGATCGTCGATCGACACGCAGTGACTCAGGAGGAATGGTTGCGTGAACGGGCCAAGCAAGTTTTCAAGGGAGTTCAATTGTGCGCGACCGCTCATGGCGTCCCTGGATTTTTAGCAAGGGGCGTCTGCGACGAAGATCTCAAGAGCGTTTATCCTAATAGTTCTCGTGATCAGTACACGCATGCGATCCACGGGTTGTGGCACTATTTTCACAGCCCGCTGTGTGATCCGGCAACACGTCAGGAGATCAGGCAATTGATGTCGGCTGTTGCGGATCGCATGCGAGCCAAGGTGATCGCAGCTAACGACTACGACTCATTGAGGCTGGACGGAACGCGTGACACACGCGGCATCAGCCGCATGTGGAATGTTGCCGGTCACGAAGCCGCACGACTGCCCATGATTTATGCCGCCACATGGGATGTCACAGGTGACCGCAAGTACTACGACTGGTATCAAGAATATGTGAAACCCGCCATCGAGCAATCGTGTACCGTCGAAGAAAACCAACCTACCTACGCGTTCCTTCAGATGCAGGCGTCTCTCGAAGTTTTACTGCGTCTGGAAAAGGAAGGATCATTGGGGCCCAAGATCACGCTCACGATGAAGACGATCACCCTGCGGATGGCGAAGCGGGCTGAGTCCGCCGGAAATCGCGGCGAGTCGCTCGATCTCACAAAGCTTTGCACCGACTGGCGATCGACGGCAGGGCTTTCCGCCGAAGGATCGTATCGACCGGTCTGGTATTGTATTCGCGAATCCGGCGAAGCAGCATTGGCACAATTGATTGACCAATCAAGTAGATTCCCGAGACCCCAGCAAACCGCATTACGTGATGCGGTGATGCGAGTGGATCCGGACCGGGTTTCCAGTAATGGTATCATCTACTTGCAGGCTGCGTACTGGAAGGCATTGCGACGGCAAAACGAATCCCCGTGAGACAAAGTCGTCATTGCGAACGCATCAAGGGATATCCGCATTCGTCCGGCGGAAGCCTGTTCAATCGTTAATGCTTCAATCGCACGATCGGTAGATCAGTGAACTTACCGACTTCCATGTTCGCTCCTCCAAGGACGATCAGACGATCGTCCGCCAAAGGCAACATGCGATGGAAGAACCGCGACGGCTCAAGCTCCGAGATGATCGACCAACGCTGTCTGTCACCGCTGAGTCGACATACCTTTCCGTCCATCGTCGTCGCGATCAACGAATCACCGCAAGCGAACGCGGCAGTTCCAAAACCGGCCATGGGTTCGCCGGGTAGCGACGGTCCGGTCGTCCAAGTTCGGCTTGACGGGTCGTACACGTCAACCTGGGTGGTCGCGCCGCCGGTCGCCTGCATACCGCCGATCGCGTAAACCTTCCCATCAACGGTCGCAGCACTCAGTGCACGCCGCTGAAACGGAGGTTCCGGTAATGCTTGCCAAGTCGGAGACGTGTCGGCCAAGTTCAGTGACCACGCCGTGGAGTGCCAAACCGTGTCGGCTTCGCCGGCCATCTGCCATCCGCCGATGACGTAAATGGTGTCTTCAACCATCGCCGCGTCGAAGGACGAACGCGGTTCAGGAAGCGCCGGCAATTCGTTCCACTCGCGTTTGGCTGGATCGAACCGAACGACGGAATCTTGCGACCAAAGATCGTGCTCGGTGTCGGGCTCGTTTTTCGCCGTGAATCCGCCTAAGCGAATCAATGAACCATTGTGCGCAACCAACGCGAGACCTTGCAGATGCTGATCTTCGTTGAGTAACTCCCAATTCGGCGAATCACCGAGTTGCAAACGCCACAGCCGATTGGATTGTTCGGCGGTCGAGTATGAGTGAGCACTTCCCGTGTGGCCGCCATAAACGTAAACGGCATCGTTGATTACCGCCGCGCCGAAACTAGTTAACTCTTCAGGCAATGCTGGATATTGCGAAGGGATCACCTCGGCGGAGACCGTCTCGTCGGCGGGTGACGAATCATCCACCACGCTATGGTAGAACGTCGCGGTCAAAACTTCGGTCTCGCTTTCATAGGTTTCTTCCTGCCATTGCCCCTTGGTATCGGATTTGAACTGCACCTGCAAGGCGTTCAGACCGTCGGCGATTTGATTCGCTTTCAGCAAGACGATGCCGTTGTTGTCAGTGGTAAACGTTTGGTTCGTCTTGGTTTGTTCCTTTGACCCCGCGGGTGTCGCCAACGAGCGAACATTCACACCCGACAACGGTTGGTCGCCGCGTAGAACCAAGACTTGAACACCGCCATCGTCGAGTCGCGTGATCACGGTCTGCGGGGTCGTCGTGTCACGAGGCTTAGTCGGCCAGGACTGTGCGTTGGACGAAGGCAAGTGCTCGACGTGGTAGGTCAGTTTGGTTCCATGATACAGTCCATAGACCACCGATCCGAAGATCTCGCCATCAGGCAGCACGGGCTCCGCCGTCTGCAAACCGACGAGTTCGTCGCTCTCGGCTGGCTGTGTCGTTAGTGGCCGCTGTTCATCTGAAGAAACCTGGTAAAGCGAAACGCCGGCGACCGACTGCGGCATCGGGTAGGTGCGATCGGTCAACGAATCGCCGAACCATACCTCGGCACGCCCCGATGAGTCGGTAGCGACGAAAGGGAAATGGGCGTACGCCAGCGAGCTGTACGCTAGCATCAAGGTAAACAAACACAAGGTAAGTCGAATGGTCATGCTGATTGAAACCTACGAGAGAGTAATGGAAGTGGAATGGTAGAACGTTCGCTGCGTCCGATTGAGTAACGTCCGATTGAGTAGCGTCCCTTTGATCAGGGGCCCCCGCTCTTGAGTCTTACGTCGTGAACGTTGATTTGCTCGGCTTGAAGTTCCGCCCGCATCGGGGAATCGGTTCAGTAGTCGGGATGAATTTCTTGCACCACCAGCGGTTGCGATCGACGCCGGGAGGTTGATTTCACGTCCAACATCGCTTCGAGCTGTTCGCGCGGTAGAGGTGCCGGCCGCACGCGGACCTGATTGACACCCACAACCGGACCTTCGGCGGCGTCAATGTGATAGGCTCCCTCGCTTACGACCGCGAATGCAATGACCGCGGGTGAGTCGGCGTCTTCCGCATCGGCAGCGACTCCCGCGTCAACGGCTTCGAACTCGATCACTCCGGACGTCAGAGGCTTACCGTCCAAGAAAACTTGTCCTTTCACTTCGGTCCGCACGATCTCGGTCCGGTCGCTCCGCTGGCAACCCGCCAGCAAGCCGAGCAACACGACCCAGGCACCGACGCCGAAACGATGCCGGTGCCAACGCGACTGGCCTTTCGTGATGACATTCATAGTTCACCGGGGACGTCGCCGTCCATCACCGACCCGGCATCTCGCCACAATTCCAAGTCGACCGATTCGCTAACGAACCGAACGCTGCCATCGGCCAGAGTCACGTTCACTCCGCCGCTATGATGACTGCGGGCACCAAACCAACCGTATGCCAACTGGCATACATCGGAATGATTTGCGTTGGGCGGCGTGTAGGTGCTGAACGTACTCGAGTAAGCTTTGCCGCTGATCCAGGCGTAACCACGATAGCCGAACCAAGACCATACCGGCCCGCGGGTTAACGATTCCACGTCCGGGTTGTCGACCGTGAAGTGACCGGTCCAGGCCACCTTATCCTCGGCGTGGATTGGCGCGGTCGAACTCGTCGAATTGTCACCCAAGAGCGTCTCGGCAAACACGACGGTGTGACTGGTTCCGTCCAATATATCCCGAAACGCCGTGCTGGATCCGTAGTAAAAAAGACCGTCTGTTTTGGCTCGCAGGTCCCATGATTGATCGCGTCCTGAACCGGTGCAGGCAACCACATTAGTGCCTTGGTAACTCTGACCGGCGGCGGCGTCACAATCGAATTCGGTGAACCGGCCCTCTCGCGGATCACTCGGGCAACGAAACATCGGTACCCGCGTCTCCGCCGCCTGCAGGTTGTTCGGATGGATCGAGAAAGCGTAGCCGGTACCGGTGTAAATCGGAGCCGAAAAATCGATCAGATCTTGCAAGTCGGCCTGCTCGGCGTATGGCAAGATCTGCGCGAGAATCGAAAACGCCGACGCGCTGTCGTGCCCGATTCCGGGAAAGCGTTGGAACGTACTGTGGTAATTGTGCAGAGCCAGACCGCACTGCTTCATGTTGTTGCTGCACGACATTCGCCGTGCGGCGGCCCGAGCGGCCTGCACGGCGGGCAAGAGCAGACCAACCAAGATACCGATGATCGCGATCACGACCAACAATTCGACCAGGGTGAAGGCGCCACGAAAGGGGCGCGTACGACTCAAAGACATTCGACCAGCCTCAGCAAAGGGGAAAGTGACAACGGAAACGTCCAACGTCATCGACACGTGTCGGTGACGTCTTTCGGCTCATCGCTGGCTGGGTTTCCACGCACGCGAGCGTTGCGGCGGGATGCCTTGCTGGCTAGATCAAGCGAATGCGATTGCACTAACTGCTAATGCGAACCACTTGCAATAAGATGGCCGGTCGCTGGGTTGGTGTCAACGGTCATCGGCTTTTTTCTTGCGTATTTTTAAATGCCCTGCAGATGGCAGGAAAATGAGGGGCAGGAATATGGGTGCCGTTCATCTTCCTGCCCTCAATCTTCCTGCCAAAAAATGCGACGTTTTGAGGGTCCGATGAGCATTCATTGGGGTTCCAATCACCAGCAAACAATAACCTTAGTTAACGCGAAACAATCAAGCCCAACGTCGCATGACGATCCCATCGCGTGCGCTCTAGTAGTGTGTCAGTAATATCCGGTGCAAACGTTTGGTAAACCAGTGCCATTGCTTTTTGTGCGTTCCATCTCTCCTGCATCGGAGAAGTTTCCTGACACATCTTCTTCGACTAGGGGGCTCGAGCCCTCCCGGACCGCAATTCGGCCGGTAGCAGCTGGTCACCAAAACGCTTGATTTTTTTGAACGCAAAGCACGCTGAGACGCAGAGGATCGCAGAGCTCGATGACGTAGGTCGAGCATCATGATCTGCGGCCCTCTGCGTCTCAGCGAACTTTGCGTTCAGACTTCAGCAATGAATCATTGGGGGAGGGCTCGCGCCGGGGTCAGGTTGGGTTTTCGGTTTTGACCATGGAATCCGAAAAGGTGTCGAGTCTCTTTTCTCGGAATGAGTCCTGACACCTTTCGTGCCGTTCACCGGAGAGAATCGTTGGGACTTTTGGGAGGGCGTCCGTTTTGGCAGGAAAATGAGGGGCAGGAATATGGGGTCGTACATTTTCCTGCCCTCAATCTTCCTGCCAGACAATGCGACGTTTTGAGGGTCCGATGAGCATTCATCGGCGTTCCAATCACCAGAAAACAATAACTCTAGGAAACGCGAAACAATCAAGCCCAACGTCGCAAGACGATTCCGTCGCGTGCGTTCCAGTAGTGCGTCAGTACCGTCCGGTGCAAACGTTTGGTAAACCGGTACCATTGCTTTTTGTGCGTTCCATCTCTCCTGCATCGGAGAAGTTTCCTGACACATCTTCTTCGACTAGGAGGCTCGAGCCCTCCCGGACCGCAATTCGGCCGGTAGCAGCTGGTCACCCAGACGCTTGATTTTTTGAACGCAAAGCACGCTGAGACGCAGAGGATCGCAGAGTTCGATGACGTAGGTTGAACACCATGATCTGCGGCCCTCTGCGTCTCAGCGAACTTTGTGTTCAGACTTCAGCAATGCATCATTGGAGGAGGGCTCGCGCCGGTGTCGGGCTGGGTTTTCGGTTTTGACGATGGAAGCCGAAAAGGTGTCGGCTCTATTTTCTCGGAATGAGTCCTGACACCTTTTGCGCCGTTCACCGGAGAGAATCGTTGGGACTTTTGGGAGGGCGTCCGTTTTGGCAGGAAAATGAGGGGCAGGAATATGGGGTCGTACATTTTCCTGCCCTCAATCTTCCTGCCAGACAATGCGACGTCTTGAGGGTCCGATGAGCATTCATTGGCATTCCAATCACCAGAAAACAATAACCCTAGGAAACGCGAAACAATCAAGCCCAGCGGCGAAAGCATTGGGGGAGGGCTCGCGCCGGGGTCAGGCTGGGTTTTCGGTTTTGACCATGGAATCCGAAAAGGTGTCGGGTCTCTTTTCTCGGAATGAGTCCTGGCACCTTTTGTGCCGTTCACCGGAGAGAATCGTTGGGACTTTTGGGAGGGCGTCCGTTTTGGCAGGAAAATGAGGGGCAGGAATATGGGTGCCGTTCATCTTCCTGCGTTCAATCTTCCTGCCAGACAATGCGACGTTCTGAGGGTCCGATGAGCATTCATTGGCGTTCCAATCACCAAAAAATAACCCTAGGAAACGCGAAACAATCAAGCCCAACGTCGCAAGACGATTCCGTTGCGTGCGCTCTAATAGTGCGTCAGTAATATCTGGTGCAAACGTTTGGTAAACCGGTGTCGTTGTTTTTTAGTGCGTTCCATCTCTCCTGCATCGGAGAAATGTCCTGACACATTTTCTTTGACTAGGAGGCTCGAGCCCTCCCGGACCGCAATTCGGCCGGTAGCAGCTGGTCACCCAGACGCTTGATTTTTTGATCGCAAAGCACGCTGAGACGCAGAGGATCGCAGAGCTCGATGACGTAGGTTGAGCATCATGATCTGCGGCCCTCTGCGTCTCAGCGAACTTTGCGTTCAGACTTCAGCAATGAATCATGGGAGGAGGGCTCGCGCCGGTGTCAGGCTGGGTTTTCGGTTTTGTCTAGCGTAAAATTTGAAAGAACTAAGAAGATGGAATGGGGGCGTTTCGGGTGTCTACTCCCTTTTCCGTGCTCTTGGCCGAAGAAGTTGCGTGGTTCCGGTCTGCCGTTCCTTTGCCTTTACGCCGAAGGCGTTGTTAGCCATTCGCCGGTGGTCGAGCGAAGCGAATACCACCGCAGAACTTAACGCAATTCGATTTGCCGCTTTAGGGTTTAGGGGCCTGTTCGGCGAGTTCGGCTAAGCGTTCTTCGCCGACGCGGGCGCAGAAATCACCGACGGATTCTTCGCCTTCGCGGTTGGCTTTGAAGGCGGCGAAAATGCCGATCATCTCGTCGACAACGTCTTCGTCTTTGACGGCGTCTTTGTAGATGTAGGCCAAACGATTGCCCAGCCATCCGCCACCGGCGAACAGCGTGTACTTGCCGACCGCTTTGCCGACCAAGGCGATGTCGGCGTTGTAAGGTCGGGCACAACCGTTGGGGCATCCGGTCATGCGGATCGTGAAGCGTTCGTTGGAAAGTCCAAGTTTCGCAAGCGGTTCTTCGATGCCGTCGATCAGGCTGGGCAGTCGCCGTTCACTTTCGGTGATCGCGAGACCGCACGTGGGTAACGCCACGCACGCCATCGACCAACGTCGCACCGTACTGGTTTGTTCGGTCGTCGGAATGCCGTGCGATTGGATGATCTCGATCAACTTTTCTTTCTCCGACTCGTCGATGTCGCAGAAGATGATGCTTTGATGTCCCGTCAACCGGATCTCACGGCCGAACGTTGTGCAGACTTTTCTCAGGGCGGCTTTGAGTTGGATTTGATCGTTGTCGTATAGCCGACCGTTTTCAATATTCAACCCATAGGACCATTTGCCATCGCCCTGTTCTTGCCAGCCCATGTGGTCATCGAAACCGTGCACGTCGTCTTCGGTGCAATCGGCAAGTTTCTCTCCGAACACCTTTTCGACTTCAGCGCGGAATTTATCGATGCCCCAATCGGCGATCAGGTATTTCATCCGAGCGGTCTTGCGGTCGGTACGGTTGCCGTTGTCTCGTTGAACGATGATCACCGCTTTGGCAACATCGATCGCTTGTTCGGGAGTGACGAAGGCCATCCGCTGCGCCAACGCGGGGAAAGTCTTCTTGGCCGACGGCGTGCGTCCCATGCCGCCACCGACGGTGACGTTGTACCCGATGATCTTCCCGTCACGGACCACGGCGATGAAACCGAGATCTTGGGTGTAGATATCGATGCAGTTGTCTTCAGGTAAGGCGATCCCGCATTTGAACTTTCGGGGCAAATAGGTCGGACCGTACAGCGGTTCGTCGACCACCGGCCGGGCGTCCGGTTCGCCACCGCCGGCGAGTGATTTTTCGCCCGTATCGGGATCGGTGATCCACAGTTCGTGGTAAGCGGGCGTGCGAGGGGCCAGCGCTTGGGTCAGTTCGTCGGTGAACTTTTCCAGTTCGGCGTGGATGCCGCCGACCCGTTTGGCGGGGCAGCACATGATGTTTCGGTTGACGTCACCGCAAGCGGCCAGCGTGGACAGTTCCACGTCGTTGATCCGTTTGATCGTCTCCCGCAGGTTTTGCTTCAAGATGCCGTGCAGTTGCAGCGTTTGACGCGTCGTGATCTTGAGCGTCGAATTGCCGAGTTCATCGCACATATCCAAGTGCGCGACGAATTGGTCCGCCGTCATGCGTCCTCCGGGGATGCGGCATCGCAGCATCATCGAATACGCTTTGCCGCCTCCGGACTTCTTCAGTTCCGTTCGCAGATCGCGGTCGTCCTGTTGATAGGTGCCGTGAAATTTCAACAATTGCAGATTGTCGTCGTTGAAATGGTCGATCGGATCGGCCAGTTCTTGATCGATCGTGCCCATCAAGAACCGGCTTTCCTGCTTAATCTTTTCGACCGGGCTGAGCTTGATCGTGATCGGGGCAGTCGAATCTTGAGCGTCGGTAGACATCGAGAGGAAAATCCTGTGTATTTGCGTGCAGCCCAAACGGTCGTTGGGTGCTCCGGGCTGCTGTGAGTGCTTAAAAAACAACGATTCGCAATGGCGAACGGTTGAGATCACCGAAGTTATAACGATTAGGCGGTTTTTTCACTACGTCGAACCGCGTGCCCCTAAACCTTTTTACAACCGAAGATAACCCATGACGGCAACGCGACTCGACGGCAAGGCAATCGCCTTGGAAATTCGTAACGAGGTGGCTCAAGAGGTTCAGGCATGGGTCGCGGCCGGCAATCCGCCCCCCAAATTGGCGGCGGTTTTGGTGGGCGAGGATCCGGCTAGCCAGGTCTACGTTCGCAACAAAGAGCGAGCCTGTGAAAAGGCCGGAATCGCCAGCAGTTTGGACCGCATGCCCGCCTCGACGACCCAGGCGGAACTGCTCGACCGCATCGACCAACTCAATCGAGACGAATCGGTCAGCGGGATTTTGGTTCAGTTACCGCTGCCGAGCGTGCAGCGAGGCGGCACGGGCGTCGATGAGCGGGCGGTGCTCGATGCGATCGATCCCCGCAAAGACGTCGACGCGTTTTCACCGGTCAACGTGGGATTGTTGATGCAGGGCCGGCCTCGATTCCTGCCATGCACGCCCCATGGGATCATTCAATTGCTTCATCGGTCCGGCATCTCGACCAACGGCAAGCACGCCGTGGTGGTCGGCCGTAGTGACATCGTCGGCAAGCCGATGGCGATGATGTTGGCTCAAAAGGACGGAAGTTGCGGCACGGAGACGGCCAACGCGACGGTGACGCTCGCCCACAGCCGGACGGCGAATCTCGCCGAAGTCTGTCGCACGGCCGACATTTTGATCGCGGCGGTGGGCCGGCCGGAAATGATTCGCGGAGACATGATCCGCGAAGGCGCGGTGGTGATCGACGTGGGGATCAACCGGGTCGGCGACGCGTTGGTCGGTGACGTGGCGTTCGACGAAGCCGAAAAGGTCGCCTCGGCCATCACCCCGGTCCCCGGCGGAGTCGGCCCGCTGACGATCGCGATGTTGCTGCACAACACCTTGCTCGCCGCCAAATCTTAAGGCGGCTACGCCGACAACATACAAGCCCGACGCGGTTCGGCTCATTGATTTAATTAGCCGTACCGCGTTAGCGGCGTGTTGATTTAATCGTAACCCGAAGCGTTAGCGAGGGATTCATCACCATTAAGTCCTTTGTATGTATCCCTCGCTCACGCTTCGGGTTTCGATGAGGACTAAATCAACAGCCCGTTAGCGGCGGTTAACCGGACGCCAACCGGGGCTAACACCCATCGGCTAATTGCTATAGCCCTAATCGTAACCCGCTGCGTAAGCGAGGGATGAGCCGATATCAATTATCCCTCGCTCACGCGTCGGGTTACGATTAAGTCGACAGCCCCTCGCGCGTCGGGCTTGTATCAATTGCGTTCAAAAACACCGAACGCTGCAATAGCTGATGTTGATCGTTTTCGGAGACGTGGGCGGAGAAGATCTCGCAGCATCCCCCAGCGAAAGCTTCCACAACCGCCGGGATCGCCGAGGTTTTTCGCTATCGCAGATCGACACGGACCCTACAATGTAGGTGTCCTGTTTGTTGAGCCTGCTCGAATTGAAACGCTTCTGCAATGCAATTGCCCGTCATTGATTCCCCCGCCGTCGCCGCCGCCGCAAAACTCGCTCCGGCGATGTCACGCGATTATTTGTCCAATCTGACGGCGGGCGGGCGAGTTCCCACGGGACCGATCGCGGTCAATCCATTGCCGATGACGATGGAAGAGGCCCACAAACGCGGTTGGGACGAACTGGACGTGGTGTTCGTCACCGGTGACGCCTACATCGACCATCCGAGTTTTGCGATGGCGATCTTGGGCCGCGTTTTGGAAGCGGCCGGATATCGCGTCGGTGTGGTCAGCCAACCGGATTGGCGAAATTGCGATGCTTGGCGAACGTTCGGATGCCCGCGACTGTTCTTTGCGATCAGCGCCGGCAACATGGACTCGATGATCAACCACTACACGGCTAACAAGAAGGTTCGCAACGACGACGCCTATTCCCCGGGCGGTCAGATCGGTCGCCGGCCTGACCGCGCCACCTTGGCGTATTGCCAGCGTGCCCGCGAAGCCTACAAGGGTGTGCCGGTCATCGCCGGTGGCGTCGAAGCGTCGTTGCGACGGCTCGCTCACTACGATTATTGGTCCGACAAAGTCCGCCGCAGCATCCTGCTCGATAGTAAAGCCGACCTGGTCGGTTTCGGGATGGGGGAGAACGCGATCGTCGAAATCGCACGTCGTCTCGAAGCGGGCGAATCGGTCAAGGACCTTCGTGACATGCGTGGCGTGGCGTTCGCATTGGGCGCCTCCGAGCCGGTTCCCGACGATGCGATTGAGTTGCCCAGCTACGAACAGGTGGTCGCGGACAAGTACGCCTTTGCCGAAGCGACACGAATCATTCACAACGAAACCAATCCGCACAACGCCAAGCGATTGTTCCAGCGGCACGATACTCAAACGATCGTTTGCAACGTGCCCCAGTTGCCGATTTCCGAAGCCGCAATGGATGCGATTTATGGATTGCCTTACACGCGATTGCCACATCCAAGTTACAAAGAAAAAATTCCCGCGTTCGAGATGATCAAGAACTCCGTGACGATCATGCGGGGCTGCTTCGGGGGTTGTACGTTTTGCTCGATCACGGCCCATCAAGGCCGGATCATTCAATCGCGAAGCAAAGCGTCCATCTTGGGCGAGATCCAAAAGATGACCGAAGACAAATCGTTTTCGGGAGTCGTCAGTGACATCGGCGGCCCCACCGCCAACATGTACCAAATGCAATGTTCGAAGCCGGAAGTCGAAGCGGTCTGCCGGCGTCAATCCTGTGTTCATCCCAAGATTTGCAAGTTACTCGGCGTCGATCATGGCCCGGTGATCGAATTGATGCGCGAAGCACGTGAATTGCCCGGCGTGAAGAAAGTGCTCGTCGCCAGCGGCATTCGAATGGACCTGGCGCGAACCTCGCCGGAGTATCTGAAAGAACTGACCGCGCACCATGTAGGCGGAAAGCTGAAAGTGGCACCGGAGCACGTCGATGCCGGAACGCTCAACAAGATGCGAAAACCCAAGAACGACGACTTCGAACACTTCACGGAAGTCTTCAAGGAAGAGTCGCAGCGGGTCGGCAAGAAACAATTCATCGTTCCGTATTTCATCTCCTCGCATCCCGGCAGCGACGTCAACGCCATGATCGAACTGGCGTTGTTCCTCAAACGCAACGGTTACAAACCCGATGCGGTTCAAGACTTCATTCCCGCACCTCTCGATGTGGCCACGACGATGTACTACACCGAGATGGATCCGTTTACCAAAGAACCGGTCTACATTGCCAAAGCGATGAAAGAACGCAAGATGCAACGGGCGTTGATGCAGTTCTTCAAACCGGAGAATTATTTCGAAGTCCGCGAAGCCCTTCGCAGCGTCGGACGCACCGAGTTGATCGGCGACGGTTGCGATTGTTTGATCCCATCCAGGCCACCCAAGGAAGCGGTCGAACGCCGCCGCAAGGACGCCAACACGAGGTTCCGAGGCGAGTACGTGCACACGATCGCCACGCCAACCAAGAAGGGATCGCAAAAGGAACGGCGAGAACGAAGTTCAACCGGCTATCGCCCCAAACGCCGCGGTGCCGACCCCAGTTGACTCGCGCGCCTTGGCGAGTTGAAAGCTCATACCTGCCATCACCAGCAACGCGATAGCGTGCGGCTTATCGCGGGAACCGCACGCTATCGCGAGCGTCCCGCTTAGCAACTGCCGGTGAATCGTGTTGACACTCGATCCCAGGCTCTCACCCTCTTGATAGGTCACATTTTTTTGACCCCCACGAGCTCGTCTCGTGGGTGAATTAGGTTCGCCAGCTAGACAACGACGCCCTCACAACCTTCCGATTTCCACTTGTGCTCGCCGCTTGAAGCGGCGAGCACAAGTGGAAATCGGAAGGTTGGGCGAATTGTGGCTTGCGTTTGAATCGGTATGGAATCTCGTTCGATACTTTCATTAAGGCAACACCGAAGGCAATCGATAGATCGCATAGGTCGAATTGCGTTCGTCTTCGTTCGGGTAAACCTGAACGAGCGGCAAGTGAGGCCCGACCACGCGGCGGTCGATGATCATCCAATCGACCCCGTAACGTTTTCGGAAATGCCGCAACCGGTCGTAGCGGATCGTGACCCGCATCGTAGAAAGTTCGACGGGGTAGACCTCGACAAAACGTCTCCCCCATTCTCGCAATGACAGAACGTCTTGGGGGATGTCCTTCCAATTGACCACCTCGGCGCGGTGGGCGTACCACTTGAACGTCTGCTGGTGCCGAGGTGTTAAGAAAACATCATCTGGATCGCTATTGGCCCGAACGAAACGACACACCTTGATCCAGTCCGCCATCGTCCGCCGCTGAGTCGCATAGTCCGCATCGGAATGCAGTCCGAGCAATCGATTGCTGACCGAGATCGGCACGCCTCCGGTTACGTTGTGCCAAGTGCTCTGACCCAAAAGGTAGACCGAGATCAGAACGGCAGACACGGAGGTGATCATCGCTGGCGAGATCCATTGGGAGCGAGCCACATTTCGACTGCGGCCCTCGATGCCCGCCCGCATCCAAACGGCCACCGCACACGCCAGTGCCAACGGTGTAATCGCGTCGGCCAGCCGAAACCAATAGAACCTCAGTAGCCTCGCTCCCCAATCCGGTGAAACGGCTGGTAACATCCCGACGAACAACCCGGCGATGCTGATGAACAACGCCCCCGCCGCGAACGCGGCGACTGCGGTGAGTTCTTGGCTCGCCTTTTTGCGGCGGTGCAGATACGTCGCCAAGAAAACGATTGTTACGAGTGTCAAGATCCCATGACGGACATACCAATCAAAATGGAATGCGGATGGCAGCAGATGGTGTGAGATCCGAAAGTAAGCGTAAGTCTTCGCCGCCGAAACCGATTCCGCCGCCGTGGCACCGCTCGACATCCCGAGCGCCGGGATCAAACCCAACAATGATATGACGCCCCCGACGAACAACGCGGGAGTCAAAAAACGGGCTTTCGGTTCGTTCGGATTTCGCTGGATTCGTTCTAACCAAACGAATGCAACCCAACCGGCAACGACGGACCAACCACCGGTCAAAACATGAAACGCGGCTGCGGTTCCAAAGTAGATCCAAACTCGGTTCCAACGCCGGGCAACCAATTCCGATAGGCCCAATAGAACCAGCCCATAGGCGGGCACCTTGGCCTCGATTCCGCCGACGACCCATTCACCGGCGAGGTTGCCGTTTTGTATGCCGGCCAACCAAACGATCGCGATGATGAGTGAATAGCCGACCGGCAGACGCAGACTACGAGTCAGCCGAGTCAATCCGTATGCGATCAACGCCCAACCCACTGCCCGGCCGATCCACGCGGTGGTGGACAGTGAAACAAAAAGCGTCGGCCATCCGAACGTCCAGTAGAAAAACCAATGGGCCTTGCCCGACGTCACGAATAGGTCTTTGCGACACCACTCGGGGTCCCAAAAGTTTTTTGCTTTGGTGAGATAGTGAGCCTCGTTGACACCCGGCGGGGCATCGCCGGCGACGATAAAAAACAAAGCCACGATCGCTGACACGATCGTCAGCACGATCAAACCGTCGGAACGTTCTTTCATCGGGTCTCGACCAGCTCGGATGCCAATTCGATCGCCGCGACCAAGCTCGAGCAGGATGCTTTTCCTTGCCAAGCCAAGTCCATCGCCGTGCCGTGATCGACGCTCGTGCGAATGATCGGCAATCCCAATGTTACATTGACCGCGTCGTCGAATGACAACGCTTTGAGCGGAATCAATCCTTGGTCATGATACAGACAAACGTAAATATCGATCTTCGAACGCATCATCGGCGTGAACGCGGTATCGGGGGGCAGCGGTCCTTGAACATCCCAGCCCTTCTGCCGAGCCGACTCGATGGCTGGGATCACGATTTGTTGTTCTTCACCGTGGCTGAATAAGCCGTTCTCGCCCGCGTGCGGATTCAGGCCGCAGACTCCGATCCGAGGCGGCAATAGGCTGCCCCGTCGGGCGCGACGACGACGCATCGTTTCGCCGGCCAACTCGATCGTGCGGGTTAGCGACGCGGTCGTCAACAAACCCGGCACATCTGCCAAGGGCACGTGGATCGTTTCCAAAACGCAAGCGATCGTTTCGCTGGCGAGCATCATCCGCACGTCCGCCGGTTGGCCGCCCGTTTGCGTGGCCACACGGTCGGCGAGCAACTCGGTGTGCCCGGGATAGGCGATGCCACCGAGCGACCAAGCTTCCTTTTGAATCGGACCGGTCACGATCGCGTCGACCTCACCACGAATCGTCGCGTCGATCGCCGCGCAAACCGTTTGGTAAGAAGCGATGCCGGTTTGTTTCGAAAAACTTCCTGCGACAACCGTATCGGCATCGATCGATCCACAATCGATCACATGGCCGCATGGGTTCAAGTTCTTTGTCGACAGTTCATCGAGCGACAAAGCCGAAGGAACTTCGCAACCGAGTTTGTCGGCAACTCGCGCGAACAACTTCGCATCACCGAAGAGCAATGGGACCCCGGCGGCCTGAACTCGCGGATCACGCCAGACACGCAGTGCGATCTCGGGTCCGACACCTGCGGCGTCGCCCATCGTGATCGCCAGCCGTGGTCTGTGATTCATGAGCATCATTCCGTTGACGCGGAGTAGGATATCGTTTGCGTGGGCAAGATGAAATCGCTTTGGATGGTAATCTGATCGACGTCCGACAGCGGAACCGAATCGATTCGAAAGGTTTGCGTTTCGCCTGGCAATAGCCCTCGTAGCGACCGGGCCGAGCGAATCTTTCCGGCCGCCAAGTAAGCTTCACGGTAAATCGGCGCGACACCTTCGTTGGTCAATTCGATCATCACGCTCGCTTGATCAGAGCCAATTGGCCGGTATTGTGCCCGATTGATTCGAAAACGGTAACCCGTTGCCATGGACGCTTCCCGAATGCGTTGGATCGATTGAAACTCCGGTTGATCATTGCCGATCATGTAGCTGATATGAAATTGTCTTGCGGCGTCTTCAAACGAAACACCGTTGGGTCCATTCTCAGATAACGCCAGTTTTTGATCGCGGCGATTGTAATAGCTGAACTCACCGCCGCCGGGAGCCCTCCGCCAGCGGTCAATGTCTAGGATTCTCCAGTTCACCGAGTTGTACTTCGGATGTTCTTTGCAGAGGAACGAATCGTCGAAGACACCAAAGTTCAATTTTAATAACGTTTCATTGTCTTCGATCGGGGAATAATCATTGTCGGCGGCATCCACGCTGATCGACCACGGCAATGACTTCAGCGTCGCATCGAGATGACGAAGGAACCGATCTTGAAAAGCTTTGTCAGGGAACGTTGCGCCCAGTTGCCGGGGACCATCGTAGATGTGGTATTCGGCCCACAGCCCGAACCCGGTTTGCAAGAACGCGATTCGCGGGTCGCGATCGTATCGCTCGGCAAATCGCGTGTAGAATTCAAGTGTGAAGTCCTGCAAACCCTGGTGGCTCCAATCGCAAAACCAGGTTTTTTCGCCTTCGCTCTTGCCAATCGTTTCTTGGTACCCTGGCTGTGAACGTACGTATTCAGGAACCGTTGTTGGTTTGCCGGGATAAACGAATCGAAAACGCAAGATTGCTTGGTGCCCGCGACCGGCGATTTGGTCAAGCACACGATCGATGCTCGCGAAATCATAGGTTCCGTCGGCCATCACGATTTCGTCATAGCCACAGTAACGATACTCGAGCGAGATCGCATCGCTGGCCGCTTGTTCGTGGTCGTGCCACAATACAATGCCCGTCATCGGTTGGACGCCACGTATTTCGCTGCGCAGTGAGATCGATTCCGTTGTGGTGGATTGACCCGATGCGAACGAAACCCAAATCGAGCAGATCGACAACGTGCAGTGCAGCAAAACGGATTTGAAAAATACGCTGGTTTTCATAGTGACTTCGCTTCGAGTCTGTTCGCGGTTCAGCGGGTGGTTTCCCGTTTTCTTATCCAATCTTTTTAAGTTCGGCGATGATTTGACGGGCACGCTCCGCGTCACGTTCAAACGTTTTCACTTGGACCCAACCTGGGGCTTCGGCGCGGAATCCGGCCGTGAATCCACCCACCGCGACGGCCCGGATTCCCTCGTCGGCGAGAACATTGACCAAGACGCTAGCAGCGACTTCGGTGGATCGCTCCGCGACGACTTCCAAATTTTCGGCATTCGGATCGGTCGGAGATTCGTTCGAGGGAGGACGATTCATTGAAATATCGGTTTCAAGCGGACGATTCATGGATGAAGCGAGGGACGAACGTCATTGTAAGCACAATCGTCGGTGAGCGTAGACCGAATGAGAGTCGATCGCGTGCGGCCATCGTCGAACCACCCCCACCCGGCGTCGAGTGTGATTGGGTATGTTAGAGTCTCGATGCCGGTTGGGCCGCGAAGGTACTTTGCGGCGGCTCAAGGTGACCCCCGCGAAGGTTTGGTAGATGATCGCCGTTGAACATTTTCGAAAACAGTACGGTGATTTCGTCGCCGTGGCGGGGGCCTCGTTTGAAGTACCGGCTGGTGCGATCGCCGCGCTCGTCGGGCCCAATGGTGCTGGCAAGACGACGACCATCCGAACGTTGTGTGGGATTCTGCGTCCGACGAGTGGGACGATCCGGGTCGCCGGTTGCGATCTGGCCGATGATCCTTTGGGCGTGAAGCAACGCGCCGCCTACGTCCCCGATGATCCACCTTTGTTCGATACGTTAACGGTATGGGAGCATTTGAAATTCATCGCCTCGGCCTATCGTTTGGTTGATTGGGAACCGGAAGCGGATGGGTTGCTCGAACAGTTTGAACTGGCCGAAAAGAAACACACGCTCGCGTCGGAATTATCACGAGGCATGCGTCAGAAGGTAGCGATCGCGTGCGTTTATCTGCGTCGCCCCGATGTCTTGCTGTTGGATGAACCGATGACGGGATTGGACCCGTCGAGCATCCGCACGTTAAAGGAGATGATCGCACAACAGGGCGCACGCGGGGCGACCGTCTTGGTCAGTTCGCATCTGCTTTCGTTGGTGGATGATCTGTGTGATCACCTGGTGTTGATTCGTCGTGGCAGCGTCTTATTCCACGGGCCGATGAGCCAAGCGCGTCGCGAGTTTGGAGGCCCGAATCAATCACTCGAAGAAGTGTTTTTCCGATTGACCAGCGAGGCGGAACGGAGTGTTTGATCCCGCCTTACGGCAACTCATCTGGTTTCAATCCAGGGCAGCATTTCGCCAAGGATGGCGACGCGTCAAGACGCCCGGGGGAGCCTTATTGACACTTGTCTTGTTGGTTTGCGTTGGTTTCGCAGTGATCCCTTCGATCGCCATGGCGTTCTTGAATCCGTCAATCTTTGAATCGTCGACGCCTTCGGTTTTTCCCTCGTTCATGCCGTTGATGATGTTCGTCATTGCTAGCCAGATGGTGGCTTCGGAAACCGGCAAAAAGTTAATGGAACTTCGTCCGCCGGAGTTGCAATTTGTTTTGGCGGGGCCGTTCACTCATTCGCAAATCTTGTCCTATCGGCTGACCACGATGGCGATCAGTTGGTCAATCTTGAGTGCTTTCTTTTCACTCGTCTCGCTGCCCTATGTGGAAAACGGATTGAGCGCGTATTTGGGAATCCTACTGGGAGGAGCGTTCGTGTTTTCGCTTTCGTTCTTACGAGCACTGCTCATACCGCGATGGTCACCGCAGGCGAATCGCTGGGTTCTCGTCGGATTACGTTCGGCACTCGTTGCTCTCATTCTGGAAGCCGCCTTTTTGATTTCGCGACACCCCGATTGGCTGTCCCATGATGGAGTTTTGTTGCTGATTGATTCGAGCTATTTGGCAACTTGGTTTGCCTTTCCCTTCACGCCGTTTAGCTATTTGCTATTCGGCGCAATCAATGGGGCGATGATCGCAAACGCATTGATCGGGACGCTTATGGTGGTCGGGTCGGTGGCTTGCTGTTATCGGCTCAATGACGGTTTTTCGGAATTGGCGGTGGAAGGCGTCGCCCGTCGCCAAGAGCGTCTGTCTCGGATCAGCGACGGCAATGTGTATGCTCGCAAACCGAAGCACATCGAGCGTAAACGCGGCCTGCCGATGTTGGGTTGGTGGGGCGGCATCGGGCCCGTAGCTTGGTCACAAATGACGATCACATGGCGGCGCACCGGAACGCTGCTGACATGGCTGATTGCGGCGGCGTTGGTGACCGCGGTCGCTTTGGCGATCGGGATGCGGACAGGCTCGCTGCGTCTCGAATCGAATTCTCGTTTGATTTTTTTTCTTGTTGCGATGATTGCGGCGTCTTACCTCGGGTTCATCGTTTCGATGATCACACAATCGGGATTCTCGATCAAACAATCGTTATTGACTTGGTATCAGACGTTGCCGATCCGTTCGGTGCCCTTGGCGATCGGGATGGCGATGGGAAGCGTTGGTTTGATGTTCGCGATCCGAATGTCGGCGGCGGCCATCGGTTGGGCCGTCACCAACCAATCGTTTGCCGATACCGTTGCGATCTTGGTCGGGTTCATCGTCATCGACATCGCGATCGCATCGGTCTTGAACTCGGTCGCCGCTGCGACGCCGCTGCGGATCACGACTGCGGGAACGCCCGACATCTTTCAAGGAGCACGGGCGATGGTCTTCATGCTCGCCGCCACGATCGTGATGATCCCGATCGGTTTGGCCGCCGGTCTGGGTGCATTGATCGGCGGATTGTGGTGGGGATTTGCGATCGTTCCCTGTGTCTTGTCTGCCGCGATGGTTGTCTTGGCCACGATGCCGGTGTTATGGTGGATTACCGGTAACCGGTTCCAGAATCGAGAGCTGCCGGCGTGTTGAATGAATGCATTGGGGCAATTTTTGTGAGCCGATGGCGCTAGCCACGGGCCTCGAAGGGCTGAGTTCTCACTGTCACGCCCGCGGCTAGCGGGCTGTTGATTTAGTGGTATCGCGACCCCTTTTCGTTTAACGGCAAGCCGTAGGCGTCAATTGGGGGCATCGCCGACGCCTTCGGCTTGCCGTTAAACGACTAAATCAACAGACCGCTAGCGCCGTCGGCTCACTAAACCAGCACGCCGTTGCGCGTCGGGCTTGTTTGGTTGCGGCGGAGCCGCTCCATAAGAATTAAAAACGACTCCGTTCTATTCGCCTACGATTGCGTGGCCATCTTGGGCGGTTCGGGGATCGCGATGTCTTCGAGCAATCGTTTGATGATCGCGTCGGTGTCCATGCCTTCGGCTTGGGCTTGGAAGTTGGTCGCGATGCGGTGCCGCAAGACCGGCAAGGCGATCCGTTGGATATCGGCCGGTTCGACGTTGAACCGGCCTTGCATCGCGGCGATCGCTTTGGCACCGGCGATCAAGTTTTGACCCGCTCGAGGGCCGGCTCCCCAGTCGACGAGTTCCTTGACGTACTCCGGCGCGGTTTCGTCGGTGGGGCGGGTCGCCCGGACCAAGCGTGATGCGTACCGGATCACGAGCGGTCCCGCCGCGATGCTGGCGACGAGTTTTTGACACGTCAAAATCGCCCGCGCGGACAGGACCTTATTGACCGTCGGTGAATCGCCGCGGGTCGTCGCCGTGAGAATCCGTTCTTCCTCATCCGCCGAGGGGTAGCCGATCTTGATGTTGAACATGAATCGGTCCAATTGAGCTTCGGGCAACGGGTAGGTGCCTTCCTGTTCGACCGGGTTTTGGGTCGCGATCGTGAAGAACGGATCAGGCAGCATGTGCGTTTCACGGCCGATCGAAACCTGTCGTTCCTGCATCGCTTCGAGCAATGCGGCCTGAGTTTTCGGTGGCGTTCGGTTGATTTCGTCGGCCAGCAAGATGTTGGTAAAGATCGGCCCTTCGACGAATCGGAAGCTGCGTTTGCCCGCATCGTCTTCTTCGAGAACCTGCGTCCCGGTGATATCCGACGGCATCAAGTCGGGGGTAAACTGCACCCGCTTAAACGACACGTCCAAGATGCTCGACAACGTGCTAACCATCAGCGTCTTGGCCAGTCCCGGAACGCCTTCGAGCAGGCAATGCCCGCGGGTAAAGATCGCCGCGAGGAGTTGTTCGATCGTATCGGTTTGGCCGACAATGACTTTGCCGAGTTCGTCCCGCATCTTCTGTTGATGTTCGGAGAATTCACGCAACACGTCGGCCAAGTTGCGTGGTTTCGCCGCACCGGCGGCCGCCTCGGCGGTTTTACTTTGAATCGGCGGCGGCGTAGGATTGGGCGAATCAGTCATCGAGGAAGACACAATTGGGGAAAGAATGAAGGACACTCGACACGATCGTGACCTGGAAAGCCGGCGGTACCCCAAAAGTCTAAGGGCTCAGGCCCGAAATCAAAATCGGTGTGCACCTGGAATTCGTCGTTCCTGGCTTAATGTGCGGACGGTGGTGTTCTTCGCGTTTGTTTCCATCGGCCTAGTCGTTCACGGACCGATCGCCCACGCGGCGGTCGATGCGTTACAGGTCCAACGTTCGATCGACCGCGGCATCGACTATCTTCGCAAGACGCAAACCCAGCGTGGCGGATGGAACGAGTATGGCAATCAATCTTGTGGTTTGTCCGCCTTGTGTACCCTCGCATGGGTCAACGCGGGGGTTTCGCGTCAAGATCCCGACATGATTCGCGCGATGGAATACCTGCGTGCGTTTCGCCCCGACGAAACGTACTCGGTCGCCTTGCAAACGTTGGTATTTTGCCAAGTCGGCGCGATCGAAGACCTTCCCCGCATTCGCCGAAACGTGGCTTGGTTGGTCGAACAGCAAATCGGCGAAGGCCAACGGTTCGAAGGCGCCTGGGGTTACGGCGGCGGTCGCGGCAACGGCGATCCCTCCAATGCTCAATTCGCCGTTTTAGCGCTCGGGGCGGCGTCCGAGCGAGGGATCGAGATCGACTCGGAAGTCTTTGCTCTCGCGTCCCAGTATTGGAAACAGATTCAACTGCCCGGCGGCGGTTGGTCCTATGGCGGTCCGACGCCGTCCGGGTCCATGACGTGCGCCGGCATCGCTTCGATGATCATCTGTGGCGGCAGTTTACGCGATGCCGTCGGCATCGGACCGGCAAGCTTGCAGTGTTGTGGCGGCGAAGAACTCGACGATACCGTCGAGCGTGGGCTCGAGGCACTCAGCCGACGTTTCACCATCGAAGCCAATCCGGGCGGTGAGTTGTTGAGTTACTTCTATTACCTTTACGCGGTCGAGCGGGTTGGCCGATTATCGGGGCGGCGATTGATCGGCGAGCGAGACTGGTATCGCGAAGGGGCCGAGCGATTAGTGGGATTGCAGGATGATTTCGACGGATCGTGGCGGGGCGGTGGGCCGGTGGAATCCAACCGCGACATCGCGACCTCGTTTGCGTTGTTGTTCTTGGCCAAAGGCAAACGGCAAGTCGTCATCGGACGATTGGAATACGCTCAAGACGACGCCGATGCATCCGAAAACGCTCATCCGACCAGCTTGCAAACCCTGGTTCGTCATGTTGAGCGTTCTTGGTCGCGAGAGCTCACGTGGCAAAACATTTCCGCCCGCCAAGCGGGAGTGGAAGACTTGCTGCAAACGCCGGTGCTGGTCATCGGAGGTCGCGAGGATCTGAAATTCGACGCCCCGTTGTTGGATCGGATGAAAGAGTACCTCGACCAAGGCGGCACGATCTTATTCGATGCTCAAGCCGGTGATGGTTGCGGGGACGACCGCGTGTTTCGTCAAGCCGTTGAAACGATGTGTTCGCAGTGGTACCCCAATTCGCGATTGGAATCCTTGCCGCCCTCGCATCCGATTTGGTTCGCCGAGCGGTTTGTCGATCCGAAGGTCTTATTAGACGACGACGGTCAACCGTTCGACATCGAAGGAGTCCAAGCGTGTTGCCGAACGCCGGTGTTCTATTCACGTCAAAGCTTGATGTGTCGATGGAGTTACGGCGGGCCGCTGTTACGAAACGAAGACCTATCGCCGAGCATCCAAGAACAGGTCGTCGCCGGGATCACGATCGGTGAGAACCTCGTCGCCTACGCGACCGGTCGTGAGTTGAAAGATAAACTCGACGCGGTGAATCAAATCAACGCCGCGTCCGCCCCCGATCCGACCCGGGGCGCGATCCCCATTGCCGTCGCCGCCCTCGGGGCGGGTGAGCGGCAGGTCGGCCAAGCGATTCCTCACGCGGCGGCGATCATTCGCGACAAGCTCGGCATCGAAGTGCTCGCCGTCGATCAACCGATCGCGCTGACGGATGAATCGTTGCAGCGGATCGGCGTATTGTATATGACCGGGCAAACCGAATTCCAGCTCGACGAAGTGGCTAGGTCGGCGCTGAAGCGATTCATCGAACGCGAAGGCATCGTCGTGGCCAGTCCGATTTGCGGTGAAGCCGCGTTTGCGAACTCCGTCGTCGACGCATTGCAGTCCATCATGGACGGACAATCCTTCGAACCGTTGCCGGCCGATCACCCGGCATTGGGGACACAGTTCGGTGGCTATGACCTCAGTCGCGTGGAGATTCGCCGACCGGTGCAAGGCCCGGGTGCACGTGATGGTAACGACGAAGCGGTCGCTCGCAAGGAACCGGTCAAAGTCTCACGCCGGGTGGGATCGCCCTTGATCGAAACGATGTCAACGCTCGGAGTCGATAATGTGTTCTATTCGCCTCTGGATCTGAGCTGCGCTTTGGAGAGCCAAAACTCGATCCAGTGTCCTGGCTATTCGACCGAAGACGCCGCGAAAATCATCGCCGGTTTGATCTTGTACGGTTTGAACCAATGAACTGGCTGGACTCGATGAACTGGTTGGACACTTGGCGCGAGCGATATTGCGATTGGCGTTACGGGACGTTTGACCCGAACGCGAAAGTCGGCAAACGTGGCGAGCAGATTGCCGCCCGGCATCTGCGTTGCAAAGGACTCAAAATCATTGCCGAGAGCGAATCCGACCGAGGCGGCGAGATCGACTTGATCGCATTGGACACCCGTAGTCGCTTGGTGATTTTTGTTGAGGTGAAAACGCTAGCGACTCGACGACCCGGTCATCCGGCCGATCGCGTCGACGAGAACAAACAAGCCCGCATCGCCCGCGCCGCGATGAGGTATCTCAAGCGGAAGAAATTGCTCGGCACGCCCTGCCGATTCGACGTCGTCGCGGTGTGGTGGCCGACCAACGAACCGCTGCCGACCAAGATCGAACACTACGAATCGGCGTTCGAGTCGCCGTTGGAGTATCAGATGTTTTAGGGATCTCTTGCTTACCGGTCTGTTGATTTAATTGTTTAACGGCAAGCCGCAGGCGACAGAGTTTGAAAACGCAGTCGCCTGCGGCTTGCCGTTAAACGAAAACGCCCAAACGTGCACTCAATCAACACGCTCGTGAGCATGCGGTGTGCATATGCGAAACGGTGCGGGAGTAGTGGAAAGACGGCGGGATGTGTCGCCGCTCTGCGGCTGGATGATTCGTTGGATACCGGGGTCCCCATGCTGACGCATGGGGCTACATGCTATCGCGGCTCCGCCGCTGGCGTCATGCCTATGCGACGTCGTCGCGTGGCAGTCGCCTGTTGGATCGCTGGTTCCCCGGCTCTCGGTCTCTGGATACCCCACAAGTCCTCAGGTATTGCTCCCCTGCCAGCTCGTCTGGCAGGAAGCCGAGGTTGGCAAGCTAGACACAAGCCGCAGTTTTTCCAACCTTCCGAGTTTAAGTTGTGCTCGCCGCTTGAAGCGGCGAGCACAACTTAAACTCGGAAGGTTGGCAGGGCGTCGGTGTCTAGCTTGCAAACCTTATTCACCCACGAGACGAGCTCGTGGGGGTCAAAAAGATGTGGGGTATAAGAGGCCGGGAGCCTGGGAACGAGTTTTTTTGCTACTGCCGATCACTTCACCCATTGCAACCAGGCATCAAAATACGCCACCGGCGTTGCGTTCATGCTGGCGACGAAGGCGGTGTCGAAAGGCTTGCCTTCGGACAGGTTTCTCAAGATCGAATCGAAGCCGCGACGGTTTTCCCGCGTCAGGAACGATTGGCAAACCGCCGCCGCGATCAGGTCGGACCGTTCGGGAGGGAGTTTGCCTTCGATGAATTCCTTGCCGCTCTTGAGAGTGCCGATCGCGGTGATCAATTCGGCTTGCGTCTTGGCCAGTTCGCTGCGGTCCTGTTTTACTTTAGATGACGCGGCAACTCGGCCCAATCCGTCGGCGAACCAACGCGGGACCGTGACCGAACGACTGGCGACGGCCAAACTCGCGATCGAACCGGCCAGGCGATCGGCGATCTCGGCGTCTTCGTCTCGGTCTGATGCGACGACCGCGACGTAAGCCTGGATGCCGTCGAACTTCCAGTGCGATTGCCAATCGGTCGGAACCGATCGGCCTTCGACCATCTTGGCGAACTCGCTGTAGTCATACCGCCGAGGCAAAACATAGATCGACGCCAAACCGTTGAAGAACGTATCGGCGGGTTGTTGCAATTGACTCGACGGGATCACGACCGAAGTTTTCTGCAGTGCGGATTCGGCTTGCTCGGCGACGGCCTGGAGCAGGTCCGGTGACACATCGCCCCAAACGGCGAAGTGTTCGCTGCGATGTTGGGCCAACCGGCTCGAGTCCGCGCCGGCGAGGCTGAAGTGAGTTTCGGCCAATTCGGCGCGGCGTTGGGTTACTTCGTCGGTTGATGCGGCGGCGAGCCACGCTTGCTTGGTCAGAATGTTGAGTGGCATTTCTTGCTGGGCCGGGTCCACCGAGGCTCCTTCGTCGATCCAAGTGGAAATCAACTTGATGTCCGTTTCGTTTAGCGGGGGACGTCCGCCGGCAGGCATTTGATCGCCTTCGAGTCCGCGAAGCTTACGAACCAACAAGCTCTGTTCGCCGCGTCCGGCTTGAACGATCTTCCCGCTGTCTCCGCCACGGAACAGTCGGGCCAGCGTGTCCATACTCAGGCCGCCTTGGTTTCGCATCGCGTCGATGTGGCACCCGCCACAATTATCGACCAAGATCGGAGCGATTTGGCTGGCGAAACTAACGGTTTCTTTGCCCGTCAGGGCGTTGATCGTGACCTTCTCTGGCGGCATCGGGGCGGGGGCCGGCGTGGTTCCTTTGGTCAGACTGGTCAGCTGAACCGAGGGGTCGGTGCCGTCGAACTTGGCACCTTCGTTGATCCATTTCTTCAGCGTCATCAATTCGGCTGGCGAGACCTTGCCGCCGCCGCGAGGCATGTCGCCGGTTTCGATCGTTTCGATCAAACGGCTGCCGACGGTATCACCGGCAAAGATGACGACGCCTTCGGGCGGCCCTTTCATCAGCGCTGCAAACGTGGCCAACGAGAATCCACCCTTGGAACCGTTGATGTGACATCCGCCACACTTGCTGGCCAGAATTGGCGCGACCTCGCCGACGAAGCTCACCCCTCCGGTTGCCGGGGTGCCAGTCGCCGGAGTGCCGGGGACAGGATTGGCTGGAGTTGCGGGCGGGGTGGCCGGTGCGAATGGGTCGATGTTCGCCGGGTTGGTTTTGCCGCCCGCCATTGCCATCGCGGCACCTGATTCGCTCGGTCGCGGCGGGACGGAGAACGGATCGACCGGAACGCCTTCAAATTCCAGCAACGCCCGGGCGTTGACGATTCGTTCCATCGTCGGCAGCAAAGCGTCGTACAAATCCGGCGATCCGGTCGACAAGCCGACGCGAATCTGCTCGATCGCTTTGTCGAGCGTTTGGGTCGATTCGGCGAAACGCCCGGCCTGGAATTCTGTCCCAGCGGTTTTCATCGACGCGCCGATCGTCATCACGATCCGGCGGGCTCGGGTATCGAGCTTGTCAAATGCCATTTTCGCGGCGGTCGCCTGGTCAGGGGCTTGCCCGCTCACCGGCGTGGTCGACCACCCCGCAGCGATCCAAGCCGCCAAACAGGGGGTAAGGAGCCAGCGTAGAGGAGAAACGGAGGCCGATTTCATATTTGCCAATTTCATGAATCTGGGTCGTCAATGAACGAAGCTGCGGGCGAAAATGCGAACGCGTCCGGGGGACACTCTATCTTATCTTAAACCCGAAACGCCCTCGACGCGCCAATGAACCCGCCATTTCGCCCCTTGGGTAACTTTGAGCCAACTTCTACACTGTTGGATTGGCCCTATCCGTCGTTTTCGGAAGATTTGATGAGCACGAGTGACCTGACCGCCACCACCCAACCCGAATCCGTCTCCGGCGACACCCCCGCCGCCGCGCTGACCGATCAACGGATCGTCGTTTTGGACTTCGGGTCCCAATACGCTCAGTTGATCGCCCGACGGGTGCGTGAACAAAACGTCTACTGCACGATCGTCCGTCACGATATCACCGCCGAGCGGATCGCCGAATTGGCTCCGCAGGGCGTGATTTTGTCCGGCGGCCCGTCGAGCGTTTACGCCGAGGGTGCCCCGCAAGTCGACCCGGCGATCTTTGATTTGAACATCCCGATTCTGGGGATTTGCTACGGAATGCAGATCGCTTGCCAAGCTCTCGGCGGCAAGGTCGACAACACGCCCAGTCGTGAGTTCGGCCGGGCGATGTGCGAGTTTGTCGATCGCGATTCGATCTTTCGCGGACTCAACGATTCCGAACAAGTTTGGATGAGTCACGGAGATCAAGTCTCTCAAATCGCCGATCAGTTCACCGTGATGGCTCGCACGTCGACGTGCCCCTACGCGGCGATCCGGCACAACACCCGGCCCGTGTTTGGGATGCAGTTTCATCCCGAAGTCACCCACACGCCTCAAGGTGGGCAGATCCTTCGCAACTTCGTTCGCGAGGTTTGCGGGTGTGATGGGACGTGGCGTTTGGATGATTTCGCCAACGCCGCCATCGAGACGATTCGTGAACAAGTCGGCAACAAGCGAGTGATTTGCGGTTTGTCCGGTGGCGTCGACTCGTCGGTCGTCGCGGCACTTTTATACAAAGCGATCGGGTCGCAGTTGTCGTGCATCTTGGTCGACAACGGATTGTTGCGTAAGAACGAACAACAACTCGTCATCGAAGAATTCTCGAGCCACTTCCAAACCGACTTGCACGTCGTCGATGCCGAAGATCAATTCCTCAGCGACTTGGCCGGTATCGAGGAACCTCAAGAGAAACGTCGCCGCATCGGTCACGCGTTCATCGAATGTTTTAAAGCCGAAGCGGAAAAGATCGAGGAGGCGCACTTCCTTGCCCAAGGCACTCTGTATCCCGACGTGATCGAAAGCGGCGCCGACAAAGATGGCCCCGCCGCGACGATCAAGCTGCATCACAACGTCGGCGGCTTGCCCGAAGAACTCGGGTTCGAGCTGATCGAACCGCTGCGAGATTTATTCAAAGACGAAGTCCGCCGGTTAGGTTTGGAATTAGGCTTGCCTGAAAAACTCGTTTGGCGACATCCGTTCCCCGGCCCCGGGTTGGCGGTGCGTTGTTTGGGCGAAGTCACCCGCGACAAGCTGAAGGTCTTGCGGGAAGCCGATGCGATCGTCGTCGAGGAGATCGAGAACGCCGGTCTGTACCGGGATACCTCGCAAGCGTTCGCGGTGCTGTTGCCCGTCCAAAGTGTCGGGGTCATGGGCGACGCAAGAACGTATGACAACGCCGTCGCGGTTCGCTGTGTCAACACGGACGATTTCATGACGGCCGACTGGAGCCACCTGCCTTACGAGTTGCTCGCCCGGATCAGCACGCGAATCATCAACGAAGTCAAAGGCGTCAACAGGGTCTGTTACGACATCAGCAGCAAACCGCCCGCGACGATCGAATGGGAGTAAAAGTGTGAACGATGTGATCGGCGGACGAATCGGTGACTCGGGTGCGGTGCGTGAATCGGACGATACGTCGTATCGTTTGATGACTGCCGAAGAGTACCAAGTCGCCCAAGGGCTTCCCCCAAGCAGTGAACTGATCCAAGGAAAGGTGGTTGCGATGAACCAGCCGTCGATTTCACACGGCGCGATCTGTCTCGAAATCGCCTACCTGTTGAAAGTTCACTGCAAAAAGCATGAATGTGGAACCGTCTTCGGCAACGACGCGGGCATTTTGGTCCGACGCGACCCCGATTCGGTTCGCGGTGCCGATGTGGCTTACTGTTCGTATCAACGGATGCCGAAAGAGAAGGTCCCAGACAGCTATGACGCTCCCGCTCCCGAAGTCGTGTTCGAAGTGCTTTCAAAAACCGATCGTTGGTCGCAAACTCATATCAAGATCGGTGAGTACTTGGGCATTGACGTTTTAGTCGTATGCGTCGTCGATCCGAAACAACGCACCGTGCGTTTATTTCGTGGCGATGGCAGCGACACCGTGCTGACTGAAAACGACACCATCGAACTACCCGAGATCCAACCAACCTTTCAAGCAAAAGTCAGCGAGTTTTTTACCTAGTGCTTTGAGACCGATCAAAATGTGGTAGCCGGAGTCGCAAGCCTTCGGTCTTCGCCAGGAAACCGACTGAACTCTTGCGAGTCCAGCTACCACGAACACTCGAATTTTGAATCGTCACGAGCCACTAGCAACCCTAGCCACTCGCATCGTCCCACCAATCCTTCCGTTTCCAATCGCTAACCGCCAATCGCCGAGAGCCAACAGCTTCCACTATGTCCGGTCAATTCATCTATCAAATCGTCGACCTGACCAAGAAACACGGTCAGAAAAAAGTTCTCGAGAACGTCAACCTCGCTTTCTATCCCGGTGCCAAGATCGGCGTTCTCGGTCCCAACGGGGCCGGTAAGTCGACCCTGCTGAAGATCATGGCCGGGACGGACACCGAATTCGAAGGCACCGCGCGTTTGGGCAAAGGCTACACGGTCGGCTATCTCGAACAGGAACCGCCCCTGGACCCGACCAAGACCGTTTTCGAAAACGTGCAAGTCGCCGTCGCCGAACGGCAAGCGATCTTGGATCGGTTCAACGAGATCACGGGATTGCTCGGTGACGTCACCGATGACAACGAAATGACCAAGCTGTGCGACGAGATGGCCGAGCTACAAGACATCATCGACGCGAACAACCTGTGGGAACTCGATCGTTTCGTCGAAATGTCGATGGCCGTCATGCATTTGCCCCCCGGCGATGCCGAGATCACCAATCTCTCCGGTGGTGAGAAACGTCGCGTCGCGCTGTGCCAGTTGTTGATCCGACAACCCGACCTGCTGCTGCTCGACGAACCGACCAACCACCTCGACGCCGAAAGTGTTTCTTGGCTCGAACAACACCTGGCCAAGTATCCCGGCACCGTGGTCGCCGTGACCCACGATCGTTATTTCCTCGACAACGTCGCCCAGTGGATTTTGGAGATCGACCGCGGAAAGGGAATGCCGTTCGAAGGCAACTACACCGCGTGGTTGGAAAACCGCACCAAACGAATGGCCCTCGAAGAACGTCAACAAAAGGCTCGCGAGAAAAACCTCGCCCGAGAACTCGAGTGGATTCGCATGAGCCCCAAGGCGCGCCAAGCGAAATCCAAGGCACGGATCAAATCATACGAGGAAATGTCCGCCCAAACGTTCGAAGATCGTCCCGACGATCTGGAAATCCAGATCCCCTCGGGCAAACACTTGGGGTCTCTCGTCATCGAAGCCGAAAAGGTCAACAAAGCGTTCGGCGACAAGGTGTTGATGAAGGACATGTCGTTCCGCTTGCCGCCCGGCGGTATCGTCGGCATCATCGGTCCCAACGGAGCCGGCAAGACGACCCTGTTCAAGATGTTGACCGGCCACGAGCCGGTCGATTCGGGAACCATCAAGGTCGGCGAAACCGTCGACCTGGGTTACGTCGATCAATCGCGAGACAAGCTCGATCCGAACAAGACGATCTATCAAGAGATCAGCGGCGGACACGATACTTTCGAGATGGGAGGCAGGGTCATGCACGCCCGATCGTATGTTTCCAAGTTCAACTTCAAAGGTCCCGATCAAGAGAAGAAAGTCGGTATCCTCTCCGGTGGAGAACGAAACCGCGTCCACTTGGCCTCGCTGCTTCGCAAAGGATGCAACGTGTTGCTGTTGGACGAACCGACGAACGATCTGGACGTCGATACGTTGCGGGCACTTGAAGAAGCGATCGCGAATTTCGCCGGTTGCGTCGTCGTGACTTCGCACGACCGTTGGTTCCTCGACCGCTTGGCGACCCACATTTTGGCATTCGAAGGAGACGGCAAGGTCGTTTGGTGCGAAGGCAATTTCGACACCTACGAACGCAACCGCCGCGAACGGATGGGTGAAGACGCCGAAGACGACACGCCGCGTTCGCGATATAAGAGCATTCACGCAGGCTGATCGATTCTCTCTCCCCTCGTAGATTTTCGCAGATGCGATAAAACATGGTGGTAACGTTCACACGGTGAAGGGTTCGATCGTCAGCCGCGACGATCCCTTTCACCGTTACCCATCCATTTTATTGCGAGGCAATCGACACGATGACGATCCTGCGAGTCGGCACAAACGAAAAATACTCTGACGGTTGGGACTCCGCCTTCGGCGGCGGTGCCAAGACAACCGCTAAGACCTCCCCCAAGACCGCCAAGGCGGGAAGCAAGAAAGCGGGGACTAAAAAGTCCGCGAAGAAGTCCGTTAAAAAATCGGTCAAGCAATCGGCGAAAAAGTCCGCCAGTCAACCCGCTAAGAAGTCGGTAAAGAAGTCAGTCAAGGTTTCCAAGAAAGCGGTAAAAGCTACCGCCAAGAAAAGCGTGAAGAAGGCGGCCAAGAAGAGCGTCAAGAAAACCGTGAAGAAGGCGGCCAAAAAGAAGCGAAGCTAGATCAACCACGGTATCAGCGGCAACGCACTATCGGGCTGTTGATTTAGTGAGCCGATGGCACTAGCGGCGTGTTGATAGTTTGCATCGTAACCCGAAGCGTGAGCGAGGGATATAAAAAGAGGATTTAATTGTGTTCGATCCCTCGCTCACGCTTCGGGTTACGATTAAATCAACAGCCCGCTAGCCTCGGGCCTTGCGGTATATTATCCGTCCTGCGGGGCCCGTGGCTAGCGTCATCGGCTCACAAGAATTGCCTAATGCACTAACTCAACCGGCCGCAACCTTAAAGCATTCAGCCATCTCCTCCGATTTCGTCGGGAGAGATGGCGTCCCGTTCCCGTTTGTTCGGCATTCCCCTTCCATGTCTTCGAATCCTTCCAGCGACCGTCCTGCGGACTCGACCAAGGGCAAGGGTTCTCAATCGTTCACCTCGCCGCTGCATTCCCTGGTGTCTGAAGAAAACTTCGAAACGTCCTGGCGTGCCGCCTTGGAAGGCCCGTCCGCAGCGGGACGCGAGGCGTTGCAAAGTCTCGTCGGTTATCTGAACTTCTCGTCCGGGCCGGCCCAACCCGCGATTCTCAAAGCGTGGAACCGAGTTCACGACGAAGCGTCCGGTGGTGATGTGCTATCCGGACCACCACCGTTCTTGATCATCCGGCGATGGCTCGAAGAGACCACTGAATCGTTGCAAGCTAACACGTCGGCGTTCGGCGATGTCTCCCGAGCCGAGTGCGTGATTCGAATCTTGTGGTCGAAATTGCTGCCGAGCTACCTCGACTTTCATCGCGACTTGCTGTTTCATCTCGAACCCGAGATCATCTTCAACGGTTTTTTTCTGGCTCGCTGTGCCGAAGCGATGTTGCAACGGCTCGGCGAACAATCCTCGATCGACGACGAAAACCAACTCGTCGATCAAGTCATCTCGCAACTCAACGACTACGTCGGCTATCGGCCCGTCGCCGTCTTGGAGAACCGAGCGTGCCAGCCTTACTCGCATGAATTCGTCCGACCGATTCCGCTGGCCATCGACGGCGCCGGGATCTCCGCCGGACCCTGGCGCGAGTTAGTTCGCCGGGCGTTACGGTGCATCACGACGGCACCCGAAGACGTCTTGCGTGCCGCCGCGATGGACCCCAACCAAATCAAAGAACTGTGCCTGGACCCACGCGCCTACGACTTTGATCATCCGGTGAATCGACGACCCAATTACCATTTCGGCGGTTGGGACGAACGCTCGATCGACGCGGACGGAAAGTACGATCGCTTCATCCTTCGCAGCGTCACGTTGGATTCGCTGATGCAACGGGTTCGCGAAGCGACCGATTTAGACGCCGACGAGATCTTAGAGGAAGCCGCTTCCGTGCTCGCCGGAACGATGTTGATGGCCTCGGGCGTTTCCGGTTGGGGGCCGGGTGCGTATTCCAGTGACGTGACCTTGCGGTCGTTGATGGTGCCGATCGCCAATTACCGCGACGAGTTCTACCGATGGCGAATTTCGCAAATCGGAGGACCGCACGGGGAACGGTTGATGCTCGAAGCGGAAAAACGTCACCAACCCTTCGGCGCGGCAAGGCAGCATCTCAACGCGTCGCTCGCCCGCAGCCGCGCCGTCCAATTGCAACACGTCCAATTGGCCCGAATCTACGCCCGCATGGGTTACCCCGATTCGGCCGCCAAACAAGCCGATGTGGTTTCGGCCGCATCCGCCCGGTTGATGTGCCGGATCGATTGCTGCATGACGCTCGGGCTGCGAGCCCTACGAGCCGGCGATCTTGAACGGGCGATCGAAGTTCCCGAACAAACCTACGACCTGATCCGACGAGCGATCCAATGTGGCGCACTGATGGACCCTTGGGATATCCTCGGGTTCATGGGCAACTACAGCCTGTATCCGGGAATCGAAAACTCGATCCACGACAGCCGCTTGGATGAACTGCTTTACATCATTGAAAGTTTGTTCGGCTACATCGCCCGCGTTTGGAGCGAAGCGGCTGCCCGTGATGACGAAGCCGCCTACGACCAAATGGACACCCAGTACCGCGAGATCGCCCAGTGGTGGCAAACCTTCGCCGCCCACACCGTCGAATCGGTCGAAGCCGCCGATCCCTGGGAGTCATACGATTCGGCTCGGTTGGTCGCTCAAGCACTCAGACTGTGGCATCGCGGCGGGGCTCGCCAAGGCGACATCGCATTTTGGGCACCCCACGCCGATCTGTTCGATTCACCGCGGGCTTACATGCTCGTGATCTCGGCACTGCTCGAACGCAAAGACTTCATCCCCGCTCAAGCCTTGTTGATTCATTGGCTCGGACAAGCCGATCGTGTCGGACTGCGCAGCGGGGCGAGTTCATTGCCGCGGCTTGCCGAACGCTGGCTGTTGCAACTTCGCGGTCACTTGCGTGACCAACCCGGTGAGCTGTGGCCGCGGGTCAATAAGTTCTTTGACTATCTCGAAGCCAACGCCGAATCGTTTTGGTCGGCACCGAAATTCGAAGTCGGCGACGAAAACAACCCATCACGCTCGGGTGACCAGTGGGAACGCGAACTGGCCTCGGCGACCGATGATCTGCTCGATCCCGGTGACGACGATGATGAATCGGGATTGTTCGACGCCGCTTACGAAGACGTGATTTATCGCGACACGACCGACGACGGAAACGAAGGTGCGATTTTCGACACTAGCGGCGAGAGCGAAAGCGTCGACGAACTCGAAACGGAAGTCAAACGCCTCGGCAACCGCTTGGACTTCCTGCAAGCCCTCGCCCGCATGTGGGCCGTCGGTGCCGATGTCGCCATCACCAACCAAACCGTGGATCTCGAATCGCCCGTCGATGTGACATCCCAAGTTGGTAAGGCAGCCGAAGTTGACCCTGAGTTTCGCCGTCAACAGATCCAGTCGCTGCAAGCTTGGGCACGTCGCGCCGTTGAAAATCGCATCGGCTTGTTGAAACTACTCAGTGACGTGCGGGCCTATCAAGTCAAGCCGGCCGGCACCGACAACGAATCCATGCGGACCTACGACCGTCGACGCGTGTTGCGTGATTCGTTGATGGAACGCGTCATCGAAACCGCCGTCGAGATGTCCGATGCGCGGCGGTTGATCGCCAGCGCGTTGTTGGCCCTTGACGGCAAGATCGCTTCGGACGCGGGCGAAGAGTTCGCCGAAGACGATGCCGGCGCGATCGAACTGTTCGCCGCCCTGATCGCAGGCGACGCCGAGCGAGCCCGTCATACGTTCCCCGCCTTCGTCGAGTCGGTCATCCATCGCAGCCTCCTTTACATTCCGCTCTCTCGCGGCGGTGACCCGGTCAAGATTTATGTCGCCCGTCTCCGCGAACGGGTGCTGCGTCATTTATTGCACTGGTTACCCCGACGCGGCCTGATGACCGAAACCTGCCGGTTGATCGAAACGGCCCGGCAAATGGAACAACGCAATCCGATCGGCGCGGGTGCCGTCACCGAGTTCGACGGACTGTATCGAGCGGGGTATCGCTCGATGGTAGGTTCGATGTCTGAGGCCGTCTTGCACGCCTGTTCCACGCTGCCGCCTTACCCGCATCTTGACGCCGGCTTGTCCACCGCCGCCGATCGCCACTTGACCCCCACGGATCAAAAGCTGATTGCCGATACCCTGATCCCTCAATTGGAAAAACTCACCGAAGTGATGCTCGGCAGTTGGCTCGCCCACAGCCAAACGTTGCGGCTTTCACCCTTGGAATCGGTCGGCGATACAGCCAAATGGAAACGCTTGGTCGAATTCATTCGGACTTTCGGCGATCCACTGTTCACCCAAGGCTTCTTGCAACTCAGCAACATCCGCGCGGTCCTGCATCAAGGCGTCGAGAGCTGGCTCAGCCGGTCATGGCAAGACGGCGACGATCTGCTCGACGACACCGACCTGATGATCGCGATCGAAGAAGGGCGGATCGAACTCCCCGAAGCGGCCCGCTGGATCACGTTGGTTTTCGAAGCCTTGATGGATCATCACGCCGAGTACCAAGACTACAACAGCACAACGACGCAAAGCGATCGTGGTGAAATGATCTACACGTTCTTGGATTTCTTGCGACTCAAAGCCCGCTATGAACGCGTCGCCTGGAACCTCAAACCGATCATGTGGACGCACCAAGTACTCGTGCGGATGGGCCTCGACGACGCCGCGCTGGCTTGGCGAAACAGTTTGAACGAACGGATCACCTCGGAAGCCGAACTGTACGTCAAGCGACTGCGTGAACTTCAACAACGATACTCGATGCGAATGCCCACCATCGCCGATCGAATCGAAGAACGTTTCGTCCAGCCGATGACGATCGATCGCATGCGAGCCTTCATCGCCCCCGCGATGGCCGACGCGGAAGCCAACCGCGACAGCGCCGCGTTCGAGCAACTCGAACAAGAAGCCCATGAGCTATCCAAACGCCCCGTCGGAGTCGGTTTGGACTTACCACCTTGGCTATCAGCGCTCGACGAAGAAGTCGAAAAGATCGGCAAGCGAAACTTAGTCAGCGAGATCGACCTCCAAGACCTCATCACGATCCCCGTCAGCCCTCTCACCCTCGACGACATCCGCATTCAACTCACCACCGCCGCCACCCAAGGCCGCCGCCTACCCCACATGCGCAAAAAAAGACCATAAACCAATCCGCCCGATAAATTCGTAGGCTGGGTCGCAGCGATAGCGAAGACCCGGCAGCTGGCACCATTGGCAACTGGCACTATTGGCAACGGGCAGCATCTTCTCGATTGACTTGGTTGCCCTCGTATTGAAGATGGTGAATTACGCGACTATGAATGAAGTCATTCGATTGATTACGATCATTGGTCAAGGAAAGCCTGAAGCGGCAGAGCAACTCTTGCCGCTTGTTTATGACGAGTTACGCAAGCTTGCTGCCGTGCGGATTGCTGCCGAGGCCCCTGGCAATACGCTGAGTGCGACGGCGCTTGTGCATGAGGCCTACTTGCGAATGGTCGGCGATCAGCAGTTTGACGGTCGCGGTCACTTCTTTGCCGCTGCTGCGGAAGCGATGCGGCGTATTCTCGTGGACCGTGCCCGCCGCAAAGCGGCAGTGCGAAATGGTGGAGGTCTGGTGCGGCTCGATCTGATGCCGGAGATTACCGCGGCTCCTGAAGTTCACGAAGACTTAATCGCACTTGATGAAGCACTGCGGCAACTGGAAACGGAAGATCCTTTGAAAGCGGAACTCGTCAAGTTGCGTTATTTTGGTGGACTGACGCTCGCGGAAGCTGCCGCCACAATGGGACTTGCTGAGCGGACAGCAGGGCGGCACTGGACTTATGCGCGGGCCTGGCTGAGGCGGGCGATTGAAACAAACGAAAAGAAATCTTGAAAATAGTTGGCTAGCCAGTGGCAGAAATTTCGCATTGAGGTTACGTCTGTCGACTTTCCGACAATCACCTCCCTGCAGAGTCTGGATCTGGCTGTGACCGAAGAGGAAATTTTTACCGCAGCTCTTGAGTTGCCCGATGAGGTGTCGCACGCGTCGTTCCTTGACAAGGCCTGTGGCGAAGACATCGATCTACGGCGGCGCGTCGAAGCGTTACCGGCACGCGCACAGCGATGCTGAGTACGAGCACGGAAGAAAGTCAAAACCAGACCGTGCACTCAACGCAGTGAGAAGTCGATGGCACCACCCGGACTGGGATGAATAATGGACGGCACCCTATTAGATCGCTTATCCTAGCCTTTATTCGAAATCCTAAGTGGTCAATGAAATGCGATTTAAAATCCTGAGTTCGTTGCGGGCACAGTTGGTCGATCACGACGGTGCCATTGTTGCGTCGGAGCGGCTTATCCCAAAACTTGACGGCCTTGCTTGTCACACCGATTCTGTGCTGAATTATGCGGAGCTGGCCTTTGCGGAAGAATGTGCGTTACGTGGTGGTTATCCGCGTTTATTTGTCGATGAGAAGCGTAACCTTGCCTTGACCGTTGAGGTCGACAGTCGACGCAAGCTGACTCCGAAAGAAATCAAGGCATTGCGAGAGGACTTCGAGGGGCAACTGACCGACGGAATCGGTGCCGGATGCTTTGATGAACTGACGACTTCGACTGGCCTTGCCGTGGTATCGAGGTTTCCGCTTCGGTCCAAGTGTACACAGACAGAAGGCGTCGCGTGGCGACCGAAGGCATCCACGCAGCGGGGCAACGAGCAACGCATTGCCGCTGCCTCGAAACTCGTTGAGAAGATGGACTCGGCGTCTTTCAAGGTTCGCGCGTCGATGAAACCTGCCGCAGACGAAACGAATGCCATCGAGAACACGGGTAAGCGACATGCACCCAATTTGAAAAAGCTTTTCCGTTTGTTGGCCAAGCCCGATCGAGATCGATTGTTCGATCAGATTCAGGCGGAGTTGGAAGCATGCGGCAATGACTTGAGCGAGGTAGGTGATGGCGAGTACCCGCACGGAAACTTTAGCGACCCAAAGCTGCTTCGGATGTTGTTGAATGCTGGCTTACCGCCTGAGACGACTGACGTGAAGCGTTACTCTCTTCTCGTTCAGGCCGCATGCAATCCAAAATCGATCGATCTGCTCTTGAAGCACAACGTTGACATTAATCGTGTATGCAATGGAGACGATGCGACGGCGTTGATTCGAGCAGCGCGTCTCGGCAAACGTCAATCGGTTGAACTACTTCTCAAACACGAGGCCGATCCGACGATCCGAAACAGCGCTGGAAAGTCGGCCATCGATGTTGTCGGAAAACACTCTCGTCAATGGCAGGCGATCGTCGAACTGCTGCAGTCCCGAACTTCATGACTCCTGCAACAATCGAATGACATGAGTTTCATCTACGAATCTCCCGATGGTCGAAACGGGTTACTCAATTCCGAACAGAACCCTCAAAGTAGAGCGATGCGTCTATTCTCGATGATGATTGCGGTCGGTTTTTTAGTTTCCTGCTCTGGAAAGAACGGAAATGCCCCCGGTGTGCCAGGGAATGTGGCGGGATCGGCTTTTCCAACCAGCGAACTCCAATCCGTTGACACAAGATCCGCTCAGGGCGTTTTGAGGCACTATCGACCGGATGTGAAGAGCACGCAGGCCTGGTTGGGGCATGAATTCATGGTTGGCGAAACGCCGATTCTACCGACCAAGTTCGTACCATCAGAAACATTGAGAGGGATGGTCGGGCGAACCGTGATCGTGGAAGGCGTATGGAACTCGGGCAAAACATGGAGTCAACCTACACTCACCGACGACGATGATTTTTCGCAAAATCCGATATTTGCCGAAGATGCCATGGTGGTCAGGGGATCGGGGATCGAAGTCCGGTCGGTATCGGAAGTCCACGCATCCGATGCAGCGATTTCAACAACAAACGCTGATGAAAAGTAGACATTGCGTAATCGGGTTATTGGTCGTCTGTATGAACCAATTGGATCTCCGTATCCGGTAGCGAGGGTTGCAATGTGTCGACGCCTTCTTGGGTGACGGCGGTGCGGGTGACGATCAAGTTTTGTAACTTCGTCAGCTCAGTGAGTTCCTTCAGTCCGGCGTTGGATATCGAGGTCGAACCGAGGTGCAAGAAGGTTAATCGGGTTAGTCCTCCGATCGTCGGGAGTCCGGCATCGGTCAGTCGGGTGTTGTCCAAATTCAAGGACTCCAAGTTGACTAATTCGCCGACCGGTTGAAGACCTTCGTCGGAGACATTCACACGCCACAGGTTCAGTTTTTTCAGCGTTGTTACTTTTCCGAGCGGCTCCATCGCGTCGTCGGAAATTTGGGCGCACTCGCTCATGTCGAGCTCCTCAAGTTTTTGCAATTTCGGCATGGCGGCGATTGCCGGTGCTCCGATCTGTGTTTTCGCGACCCGGAGTTTCTTGAGGTTGGGCATCGACGCCATGATCTCGATGGCTTCATCACCAATGGTCGTTTCGGCCATGTAGAGTTCTTGCAAACTATTCATGCCACGAAGTTCCTCTAGGCCCACTTCGCTAACCCACAACGAGTCGAGGCTCAGTAGCTTAAGGCTTGGTAGCTTGGCGAGGTGTTTCATCCCATCGTCGGTCACATTCGTGGCACCGCTTTTTCCCGACAATCGCAACGCTTTGAGCTGTTTTAGATTGTCTAGATGAGCGAGGCCCGCGTCGCTGATGCTGCAATCACGTAGGTCAAGTTGCTGCAATTGCGACAGCTTGCCTACCGCGACCAAGGTATCGTCGGTGACTCCGGTTTCGCGAAAATCCAAACCGATGATCTGGCCCTGGTCTCCGCGGCGAATCTGTTCGGTGACCGCTTCGACTACCGCGACCGCCTCCGCATCGTCCGACGGTACGGTTGCCGCGGGTGCGGAAGGTGTTGTTGTCGGTGTGGACACGGATTCGGGTGCAGTGATTGGTTGTCGATCACATCCGATCGTGATCAGGGCGAAGGCAACGGTAAGCAGAAAGGGTTTCAAGGGAAACGTTCCTCGGGCTACTGAAAGAGACAAATACGATATTGAACCGGCGGCTTTTACACTCCGGATCATTGAAAAATGGTGATGTGATCGTTCACTCGAATTCAATTCAAGCAAGCGGCGAGACTTCCCAGCCTGGGCGGTAGTCCTTGTGGATGAACGCGTCGGCTTGCGGGCAATCGATCGCTTTCAGTTCGGAGGCGTTCCAGTTCAACGTTTGGCCGGTTCGATAGGCCACGTTACCCAACAGCACTGATTCGGTTAAGGCCCCGGAGTAATCGAAGTTGCAAGTTGTGGGTGAACCGTCTTTGCACGCCTGGATCCATTCGGCATGATGGCCGACGGAGTCTGGGATTGTTTTTTCGGGCGGTTGGAAGTCGATGAACTTGTCTTGGGGAAAGAGTTTGTAGTTCGTGTAGGTGGCGAACAGTTTGCCTTCGCTTCCGATAAACATCACGCCGCTACCAGGAACACGTTCGCCGGCGACTTCTCGCGGGCATTGGTCGCCGTCGTACCACGTCAGATTGACCGGCGGCAGCCCGTCGCGCTCGGGAAATTGGTAGTTGACTTTCAGTCCCAAGGGGCAAGTTTCTGGATGAACTTCGGGGCCTTCCGCTTGACAAGAGGTCGGATGCCGCAGTCCCAAGGCCCAAAAGGGCAGGTCCATGTAATGGCAGCCCATATCACCAAGGGTTCCTTGTCCGAAGTCCCACCAACGTCGCCATTGGGCCGGATGATAACGGCCGTTGGCGTAAGGGCGTTCGGGCGCGGGGCCGAGCCACAGATCCCAGTTCAAATGCTCGGGCACCGGATCGGCTTGCTCGGGACGATCACCGCCACCCCAACCTTTTCCCACCCAGACGTGGACCTCGCCGACATCGCCGATCGCTCCGCTTTGAACGATCTCGACCACGCGGCGGTAGTTGTCACTGGCGTGGATTTGTGTTCCCAGTTGAGTCGCGACTCCTTTGGCTTTGGCCGCTTCGGCGATCATGCGGGCTTCGGCGACCGTGTGCGTTAGCGGTTTTTCGCAGTAAACGTGCAAGCCCGCTTTGATCGCACGCATCGTCGCCGGAGCGTGATGGTGGTCCGTTGTGCCGATCACGACCGCATCGACGCGAGAAGCTTCCTGATCGATCATCTCGCGATAGTCAGTAAACTTGGCTGCGTTGGGGAACCCGACGGCGGCGCGGTCCAAGTAGGTTTGATCCACGTCGCACAACCCAACGATGTCTTCGCCTTGGACCCCGTTGATGTCTGCGGCAGCCCGGTTGGCCGTTCCGATGCAAAGGATCTTCAATTTCTCATTCGCCGACGAACTGGTTTCTGCTTGCGTCTCGCTGAAAAAACCTCCAGCAATCGTCGCGAAACTGCCGCAGCCGATCGCGGAGGTACGGATGAACTGGCGTCGATTGAATGTTTGCATGATGGATCCTGGTTCTGTTAGTTCTTAAGGCGGCTACGCCGCAAGCATACAAGCCCGACGCGCAAGCGAGTGGATTCGCTGGTATCAAAAAGTTTGGAACGAATTCCCTCGCTCGCGCGTCGGGCTTGTATTAATTGCGTTCAAAAAACACCAAACGCGGCGATAACTGATGTAATACGGGTGCGTATTTTATCTGAGATCATCGATGCTGTGTTGCGGCTGATAGTTGTTGTGCGACAAAGCTGGTTGGCGGGGACTCGCTTGAGGAGTTGGAACAGAGATTGGAAACGGGAGGCTGAGCCTCCAAGGCAGTGCGTACCCAGGCGGGAGCCTGGGCACGAGGGATTCGGGTGATTGGTGAACTATTTTGGTTGAGACAGCAAGTTGTCGGGTAAGGTTTCTGGCCAATCGCCTGACAGGGTGAGCTTGCGAACGCGGCACTGACGTTCTTTCTCACACAGCAAACCAGGGCGTCGGTCCAATGCCATCGTAACCCGTGCGGCCGGTTGTTCGTTGACCGTGATGACGACTTGTTCACCCTGGACTGTTATGCGGACGGTATTCCAATCGCCGGGGCGGAGCGTCAAGTTGCCGTCGACGAGTATCTCATCAGGATCAAAGTCTCGTTCTTGCTTGGTTGACTCGGCGGAAACTTCCGGACGGATACGCGTCTCGAACGAGCTTGATTGCGGCAGCCAACGTAGTTGGATGCCGCTGGGGCGCACCATCATTGCTACCCGGCCCATCGTCGGATGGACTTCCATTTTCTCTGGATCGTACCAGAATTCGTAGGCGAAACTTTCGCCATCGAGAAGTGGCCGTTGGTAATGCACGTGAGACGTGGCGGCCTGGTTGTATCCCTCATCGAGAATCCGGTTTCGCAATTCATCCTCGACGACAAGCCATCGCAAGCTCTTGGCGGCTTGCTCGGCTTGCTCGAGTCTTTCTTTGGTGAGCGATTTGGCGTTCTGGTCCGAGGTGAGTGGTAAATGCAGCGGAGGCAACGCGGCACTCAAGATGTGGGAAGACCAACCACGCAACCTCGGATGCAACAGATCGACTTGCCGCGGGATCGTCGGGCTGCCGGAGATGACGAAATCAGACGCTTCGCTGGTGGAGCCACTTTGCATGTAGAGGCCGACGAATGGAAACGCTTGGGATCGCTCATCGACAAATAGATCTTCATCGTCGGCCCGAAAGGTGATCTCATCACCTCGATGGATCAGTTCCATTTTAACGGGTTTGTTTTTTTCCGTCTCGGCGATGTCGCGTTGGACTTGACCACGACCAACGAGCCCGCGAGCGAATGCGAGTTTGGTGAAAGTCTGAGTCATGTAGGCGATGCCATTGGAGGTAACCGAGAACGCACCTCTGATCTGCGGACGCTGGACGACTTGGAATGAAAAATCGCCAACCAGAGGATACTTGAACATCATCAGGTTTACGTCCAGTCCGCCACCGTACAGCAGCGAACCATCATCAACCGCCCATTTAGGCATGTTGTGTTGCGTTACGGACGTGTACGGCAAGGGAGTTTGGTAGGCGACCCAATGGTCTAATCGCGTGTCGGTTGCTGAAGTGGCGGCAAAGGAGTCGGTGATTCGGGTCAAAGCTTTGTTGTAGTAGCCCGCCCTGTTTCCCAGACGACGTTTTCTCGCATGAACGATCAAATGATTGTAAGCCGTTTTGACAGCGTCTCGCATCGAATCGACATCGTACGCCCGCACCAGGAAGATGGTCGATTCGTAAGGCAAGGGTGAGTCGACGGTTTCTTTTGGGAGCGTGTCTTTTAGTCGCTTGGACATGCGTTGCAGCACTTCGCCAGCCGCGTCGTTGCGGCCGTCGGCTAGCAACGCGAGCCCGATCATGGCGTCGGCTTCGTCACCGGGCGTCACGACATACTTGGTCAGTCGGGTGATCAACTCGTCGGTTTGCCCACATTCGGCGGCCGTGACGGCCAAGGCCAAACCGATCGACTCGAGCGGAACATCGTCGGCGGCGATGACCAGGTTGCGAGCCTGAGACAACGATGGTGCGGCCTCGGCGAGAACCTCCGGCGGTTCGGCGTACACCGAATAACCGACCATCGGTATTAAACCTTCGCCAGCAACTTCTTGATTCGAATCTCCGAATAATAAGTAGGAGAGGTATTCGAATCGCGTTTTGGCATCTGCTCCGGCGATTTCAAGCGTTGAGAACGCGTTGTTATTGGAATCGGATTGCCGATGCGATTCGATGATCCTTGGACGAGATAATTCAGCCGCGATCAAGAATCGGCTACCGGCTATCGCCGAACGGGCCAAGTTGCTCGCGGCGTAGGCGGTTTGTTGTTCGGCCAAACCGGATTGGTTGTATCGAGAATAAAACTGGCGAACGCTGCCGAGGTACAACTCGATCCATTCTCGGACTTGGTCGTCGTTGAGGTCTGCGTTGCGGACCGTCTGGTCGATGATACGACGCCAATGGGCCATCGCTTGGCTGATGGCGTTGTCTTTGCCGGCGAGATGCAACAGGTGCCGCCAGATCGACTGAACTTGCGGTGTCTTTCCTTCACGCTCCTCGAGTCGATACGCGACGTGCAACAGAACATTGGCGATCGTTTGATTGTCCAAACTCGCTTGGGCAGACATCTCCGTTGTCGGTGACGGAGTCGCCGCATCCGCGGGGCTTGTCTTGCCTTGGGCAGATGCTTCAACGATGCCGCACGAGGCAAAAAGATCGTCGATCGCTTTGGATAGCAATGCTTCATCGTCTTGTGCGGCGGCCGTTTCGAAAGAGATAAAATCGATCAGCGGTTTTGACAGGACCGTCTCTCTTCGTTCGGACAAACGCGACATTAACTCGTCAAGCTTTCCGGCCGCCTTGGCTGCGACGACGAGCGTTTGGGCATGGCCGGCAAAATTAGAGGCTTTCTCCTTTTCAGCAATCGCAAAGGGAGTGTTTTGAGTGGGACGCATCAAATCCCTCAGGTACGGAAAAACTTCCTTGTCTCGCTCGATTGGCATCACGACGGAGATCAACATTTCGTACGCGGACTCGGCCAATCCATGATCTTCTTCCAGTGCGGGAGTCATGGTTTCCAAGACTCCGTGCACTCGCCGAATGATCGCGTCGAGTTCGTTGGTGTTGGGTTCGCGGTTGGATGAACGATTGCGTGTTTGCAGCATGAAAGTTCCGCTGGCGTCATCGCCACCGATCGTCCGCAGTGGCGGACCGCCACCGAATGCCCGGCCGATCGCATCGATCGCCACCGACCAAGCTTCCGCCGCGACGGCCGTTTCGGCCACGCGGACGCAATCTTCCGCCGCCTCCGCGCCGAGTACCTTCGGCGGAGTCGTCGCCGGTGCGGCGCGATCCAACAACGCTCGTAAGATCGCTTGTTTGCCCTCGTCGCTATCGGCGTCGCTTTCGGAATAGCGGATCTTGCCGAGCGTCAAGGCTTCAGCGATCCCTTTTCGTTCTGACGCGTTGGCCAGCGCGATCAAACGGTCGGCCAAACGACCGGCTGCGGTTTTGGTTTGTGCGTCGTTGCATGCCAACCCGACCAACGCCGGTGAGACCAACGCCAGTATGTTCGGGCTCGGGATTGCGGTTTTGCCCTGCGGTTCGACCTTCGGGACGATCTCGCACAAACGATCGAAGTGCTCTGGTGCAGTGTCTTGTTCCGTCGCGATCGCGATCAACGCTCGCATGCCGACGAGCGAAGGATCCTCGGGCGTTTCATTGAGCCGTTGGGCTAGTTTCTCATCAAATTCGGCCATCATTTCGCGACCCGGTTCGCTCTCGGCGAGTTTTCCAGCCACGATCGCCGCAACGCTGCTTTGTGATGGCTCAAGATCCGTCGTCAGCGGCATCGGCCATAGTGCGAACCCGGTTTCGAACTCTCGCTTTTTTGTGGAGTTGGTGGTCGATCCAGGGGTACTAAAAAAAGATGCGACCGGTTTCGATGACGGCTTGGGTTGTTTAGCGGCCGGCTCAGTCTTTTGTTCGATCGGCGGTAGCGACAAGTATTCGGCGAAGTCATTCTCGTCCAGCTTTTTCAAGGTCGCGGCGAGTTCTTTTTCAAAGATCGCTTGGTATCGATCGCCGCCACCCCAGTTCTTGGCGGCTTGAAACCGTTCGGGTTTGGATAACGCTTCGGCGTAGATTGGAATGGCGGACACCCGAGAACCAGATCGGACCAATTTGCTCGCGATGCTTTTGAACGCTTCCAAATCTTGATAATCACCGTAGCCGGGGTTGTATTGGTTGTCTTGGCTGTGGTCCGTGTTGGCGTACATCTCCAACAGTTTCTCGCGAGCCTTGTCCTTCATCCCGGCGGCCACGTAGGCATCGGCCAAGCGTGGATGCATTGAATATTGGAACTGACGCATTGTGTTGTTACCTTCCGATGCGGCGATGCCCTTCTCATAGACCTCAACGGTGATCTGCGTCAGTTCGGTTTGTTTTTCAAGCACCTGGCCGATCTGCCACCACATTTGATACGGGATTTGATCATGCCCCATTTCCATCATGCGATCCAAGGTCGGCCGGTACTTCGCCTCGGGTTCGTCACCGATTCGCGTGGCGACCAACATCATTTCAGCGATCGGTGATCCGGCCTCGGAATCTTTTGCTTTAGGCATCTCAATGCGTTGAAGCAAGGCGGCTTGGATTTCGGCTCGGAGTTGATCGTGGTTTCCGAGCACCTGCAAACACGGGTCGATGATGCCGTAAAAACGACCATCGCTGCCGTAGGAACCGCGTTGCCAGACTTGGCTGCGCGGATCGAACGTCTCGTCGCTCGTCAGGACTCGCCGTACCGTATCGACGACCGCCTCGGATTTCATGATCGCCGCGTCGCGGATGACAGTCCGCAAGACGCTTTCGAGGTCCTCTACCGAACACTCCTTTAACACTTTTGCCAGGAACGATTTCTCAAACGGACCGGGCGTTTGATCGCCGCTGCGACCGCGATTGACATCGACGAGTTGGCTGAGCATGTATCCTTGAACGGACTGCAGATTCAGACCCATCAGTTCTTTGTAGGCTGGTTCGCGGTCCTTGCACTGGCCGATGCAATTGGTCATCACGTAGTAGCCGTTGTTGAGTAAACCGGGTTCCTTCACGGCGGCAATGGCAAACTTCACAGCCGCCTCGTCGTACTTTCGAGCGGATTGCAAACGCTTGGCCGTTTCCCATAACGTCTTGGGGTCGTTCGGCTCTAATTTAGCAATCTCTCCGAAAACCTTTTCGGCGTCGTCTTTGCGACCGGCGGCGGTGTAGAGCTGAGCCAGTTCGGACTTCAGCGACAGTGATGTCGACGACGACGCGACCCGTTTTTCCGCCATTTCGATGATGGCGTCCAAACGTCCGCCACGGCGCAACATTTCCACGGCTCGGCGGCGGTAATAATCTTCATTGGAGTCGCCTCCACGGCTGAGTTTTCGCATCGCGCTGTAAGCGATCTCGGCGGCGGCGTCGGTGTCGCCATTGGTCACGTAACGATCGGCGAGCGAAAGCAGGTCACTGACCGATTGTCCGCCCCGGCGACGTGACCGCTGCAGCACGGCGGCCGACATTTCACGCATGCCCAGACGGGTTAATTGGTCCGCCAACGCGAGTTCGGTTTGTACGTCCAGCCGCATACCGAAGAGTCGCTGCGCGGCCGTTTTGGCACGGTCCAAGTTACCGAGTTGCGACGCGAGATTCATTGCCGCAAGTTCGCGGATTTGCAGTGTCGATTGATCGGTCGGGTGGATCGAATCGAGTGCCTCGAGTGAGGCTTCGGGCATCTTGAGCTCGGCCGCCAAACGAGCCCGCTCGATCCACCAATCGTTGTCTTCGGGGTCGGCTTCGGAGAGTTGGATGATCGCGTCGTACGTCTTCGTGATCTCGCCGTCCCACCAATGGGAATAGGCGACCAACACGTCACGCAGTTCTCGTTCGGTGGCGGCCAATGAGGATTGCCCGGCCAACACCAAGTCGCCGTCTTTCCAATTTCGCCTCGCCTTCTCGAAAAGATCTGAACCGGGATTAGCAAAGCCAGATTGGGCGAGTGCGGTGACCAGGTTCGATGGAAGTCGGTCACTCGCCAGTGGCACTTGAAGTTTCAGTTGTTGATACGATCCATTGCGGTTGGAGTACGTGTTGACCAAACCGAGCGATGAGGATGTCGACCGCCGAGACCGACGTGTGTTTTGATTCACGATCGCTTGAAGCGCAATCGTCAAATCGGCGATGGACAATTGAGTCGCTTCATCAATCTCCGCAATGTTGGCAAACTGCGCGGAGGCTCGGCTCATCGCGTAGGCGTCGTTCGCTGAAATCGTCGGTGCCCAACCGGGCAATTTTTTGATCACCCCATCGAGCAATTCGGCGGCTTTGCCCGTGTCTTGGAACCGGGCGGCGATGGACACGGACGCCATCGCATCCTGCAGCGTGTCGGTCGACATCGGGAACGAATCGCGAACGCTCGCCGCTATTTCTTCACGACCTGATTCTTTGAGTTCATTGTAAAAGTGTGACGCGGTGTAGCCCTGAACCGTGTTGCCGGTGAGGTCCTTTTCATTGAATCCGGCCACGACGTTTGCGATCAACTCGATTCGCTCATCACTGAGCGGTTCGATGTTGACTTTGGACGCACCCGATCGCGTCTGTCGTGCTCGGAGACTAGCGCGGCTGCTGAGAACCCGGTACAGCATACTGGGCCGGAACGAGGGGACTTGTTCGATCAATTTCCAAGTCGCCGTTTCCAGATTTGGCTCCAGTTGCGACGTCGATCGTGATTCCAATGATGGGCGAAACGACGCGAATAGATAAAAACGCTTCAGCCACTCGATGTCGTCGGTCACGCTCACTTTATCTTCATCATTCAATCCCTCGATCGTCGCGAACTCATCGAGCTTTCCTTGCTTGGACGCGATGATCATGCGATACGTTTCGGCAAACAGCTTGGCGTGCAACACGTCTTCGGGATCGATTCCCGAAGTCTGCGACGAACTGAAGTTCATCCGCGCGTATTGGCCGAGTTTGTGATAGCGGGCCAAGCTGGACATGCCGCCGACGTATCCGATCCATCTTGACCCGTCGTCGGATTCGCGGTTCGGGTAAATGGCGTTGGATGATGTCGATGACGACCGTGCCCGGGCTTTCGCTTTCTCGATCATATCCTTGCGTTTTTCGCTAAGCACGTCGCCAGGCAGATCAAGATCAATGACTCTTTCGATTTCCTCGAGTGCCTCGTCGTAGCGTTGGCTTTCGATGAAACCAGCGATCAAACGCGGGCGGACTTCCCACAATCCCGGGTCTTTTTCCAACGCCAGTTTGCAAAACCGCACCACCGACTCGCTTTCCTTTCGGATCAAGGATCGATCGATGATGTCGATCATCGCTAGCGGATCGGTAATCGCCTGCATCCGTTGCAGCGTCGCTTCGGCTCGGTCCATTTGGCCGCTGTTGATCAACAGTTTCAATTCGCGATTTCGGTTCTCCGGTGTATCGGCGAGTTTGGTCAGTTGGGCTTGATACTGCAGCGCCGTTTCCAAGTCGTCGGCCGCTTCGGACAAGTCGACCAATTGGGCGATCAGTTCCGCATCGCGGGGATTCTCGGCCAACAGCGGTTCCAATGTCATCCGGGCGGCACCGAGATCGTCCATCGAACGATGAGCTTCGGAAATCAACAACGTCGCCGTGCGCATATCGGACGATTCCCGCCCGCGCAGTTCCAACCGGCTGAGCAACCGATCGAAGTCGCCTTTGCGACCATAAAGCGAGGCGAGCGATTTGATCAAACCGCGTTGCTCGGAGAGATCATCGTTGTCTTCCAACAGAGCCCAGTACAACTCGATCGCTTCGTCGGTGCGGAACCGATCGTCCAACGCCGACGCGAGTGCCCGCCGTGCGTCGCGATCGCGAGGGGCGGCGCGGAGAGCCCGGCGAAGTTTTTCAATACCCTCGTCGTCACGGCCGACTCGGAAACACTGTTCGGCGTAAAACCGGTACGACTCGGGATTGCCCGGCCCGGCTTGGATCAATTCCTCAGCTGCGGACAAAGCCAGTTCGACTTGGCCGAGTTCCATGTGCAAGGACGCGATCCGTTTCAAGTAGTTCGGCAGGAACCGCGGATCGACTTCCGCGAGACGTCGATAGATCGTGATCGCGTCGGCCGAGCGTGATGATTTGCGATACAGTTCTGCGGCGACTTCCATGGCGGTGATGTCAGCCCGGTCGGCTTTCATCGCCGATTCGATCGCGGCGACCGCGTCGTCGGTTCGCGCCGACGCGTCCAGCATCAACGCCAATCGCCGGTAGTCTTGAGCCGATCCCGAGGCTTCGGCCGTTTTCGAGGCTTCGGCGGTCCGTTCTTCCAACGTTCCGCTGCTGGCGTAAACGCCGATCCGTGATCTCAGCAATTGTTCGCGTTCTTCCGGTGTTTCGGCGGCTACCTCGGACGCGTCGAGTTGCAACATTGCCTCGTCGTATTGTTCCGCACGTGTTAACAGTTCTGTGTACCGGAGTCGATGCGAAAACGTCGGGTCCAGTTCGATTGCTTGGGCGAAGGCGTCGAGTGCCTTGTCCGGATGATCGAACGTGTTGAGCACTTCGGCCAAACGAATGTAATTGTCACGCGTCCCTCGTTTACCTTCGGCGATCGAATTCCACGTCGTCATCGCTTCGTCTTGGCGGCCGAGTCGATGCAGGTACTCGCCCAAGTATTCGCGATACTGCGGTTGGTCGGGAGCCAATTCGATCGCCCGGTTGTACATCGCGATCGCGTCATCGACCCGTTCGATTCGCCGCATCAAGTCGCCGACTTGCGCCGTGATGACCGCGTCGTCCTTGCGGGCATCGGCGAGTTGTTGCCAAACCGCCGCAGCTTCGTTTTGACGAGCCGGCTTGTCCTGGGTCGTGTCTTCCAGGATCGTGTTGCCGAGCCGGATCAGGTAATCCGGGTTCTCGGGATCCTGTTCGACGAGCACCCGCAATTGCTCGGCGGCTTCGGCGGTCTTGGCGGTCGCTTGATACAAGTCGATCAGCGCCAACCGTGGCTCGGTTTCGGTCGGTGCCAACTCGACCGTTTCGACGAGCGTTTTTTCCGCGTCGGCCAACAGCCCGGCCTTGGATTGGACTTGGCCAAGCCGCATCCGCAGTTCCATCGCGTCGGGTTGTTTTGCGAGTTGGCCCGCGTAGTAATCGGCCAACGCAGCGTAATCACCGCTGCGCAGGAATCCGGCCTCGATGCGTCGCCGGACGTCTGAGTGCAGCCAGCTCGACGGCCGCAATCGGCTCAAGATCGCTTCGAAATCCGCGAGTGCTTCGTCAGATTTTCCGATCCGTCGTTTCAATTCGGCGGCGGCAACTTGGTAACCGATGCCGCGCGCGTCGCCTGAAGCGGAGGTTTTCTTGGCGAGTTCGAGATACCGCTTGAGGGCTTCTTCATTCTGACCTTCTTCGGCCAATGTTTGGGCGATTTGTTCACCAACGCGGGTGTCGCCGGGGAAGGTTTGTTCGAGGCGATTCCAAACCGCGAGCGCCTTGTCGGTTTGTTGACTCCGCCCATAAAGCCGGCCCAGTTCGGTGAACACGGGTAGGGCTTCGTTGCGGGCGGGTTTGCGATCGATAGCCCGTTCAAATGCCTCGGCGGCCGCTTCGCCTCGGCCGACTAACAGCAACGCTTTCCCGAAGTGATAGCTGGCCATGGCATCATCGGGCCTTAGTTTTTCGGCGCGGCCGAGCGATTCGGCGGCTTCGGCGTCGGTACCGCGTTGCAATTGCAACAGCCCCAACAACATGGCCTTCGCGCCCGCATTGTCGGTACCGGCATCAACATCGGTTTTGAGGTTTTCCAGCATCGCGTCGAGCGTACCGGCTTGAACGTGGTACCCATAAACGCGGTCCAGAGCCGTTCCTTGGGCGGGCCTTCGTAATAAAACCTGCATGAATCTTTCGGCGATCTGGGCTTCGCGATCGGCCGCCGCCGAATCTCCGGGTTCTTGGCCCGTCACCACAACAACCGGCATCACCAAAGCGAGCGCGACCAGAATTTCGAGGAATCGTTTTGCGACCATCAGTAGATTTTCCATACGGGACGGACAATTCGGATACGCTATCGGAACCGCTGGCCCGTCCGATTGCAACGTTTGGGGGCCGCAAGGCCGAGAATTTTTATCTGAGGAATGTACTCGATGAGTGACGTGGACCCTGACTTGCGCGACCAGCTTCGCGATTTCCGAGCCGATTTTCAAAACCTGCGAGACGAGTTGGGGAAAGTCATCGTCGGGCAACGGCCGATCGTCGACGGCGTCTTGATCGCGATGATCGCCGGCGGTCATGTTTTGCTCGAAGGCGTCCCCGGTCTCGGGAAAACGTTATTGGTTCGCACACTCGCCGATGTGATCGATTCGTCTTTTTCACGAATCCAGTTCACGCCTGATCTGATGCCCGCTGACTTGATCGGCACGAACGTGTTGATCGAATCGGATGGTGGCGGCAAAGCGTTTGATTTTCAACGCGGTCCGTTGTTCGCCAATATTATTTTGGCGGACGAGATCAACCGGGCGACGCCGAAGACTCAATCGGCGTTATTGGAAGCGATGCAAGAACACAGCGTGACGGTCGGCGGGATCTCTCATCAACTCGAAGGCGTGTTCTTTGTGTTGGCGACGCAGAATCCGCTCGAGATGGAAGGCACTTATCCACTGCCCGAAGCGCAGTTGGATCGGTTTTTGTTCAAGATATTAGTACCGTTTCCGACCGTGGTGGAAATGGAAACGATCATGGACCGCACGACGGCTGGTGACATGCCGACGGCGTCCAAATTGGTTTCGCCGGAACGGGTGATGGAAATGCGAGCGATCAGTCGCAAAATTCAAATTGCCGATGTCGTGCGGCGTTATGCGATCGAGTTGGTGATGCGAACGCATCCGGATCAAGACATTGCACCGGAGATGGTGCGGCAATACGTGCGATACGGCAGTAGCCCACGCGGCGCTCAAGGATTGATTCTCGCGGCCAAGATTCACGCCGTATTGGACGACCGTTATCACGTCGCGACCGAGGACATTCAAGCCGTCGCCACGAACGTGCTGAGGCACCGGATCATGCTGAATTTCGAAGGCCAAGCCGAATCAATCCAACCGGATCAAATCATCACGGATTTGCTGGAGTCCGGCGTGGTGTCGGTGTAACGGTCGCCCCGGCGGCGGAGCCGCGACAGCATGTAGCCCCACGCGTGAGCGTGGGGATTCCGGAACAACACCACACACCCAGCCGCGAAGCGGCGACAGATTGCCTGCCGTCGCTCCGCGACTCCCCGACTCGTTATCTCGCGCAAACCCCACGCTGACGCGTGGGGCTAACTGCTACCGTCGCTCCGCGACTAACAACGAACACCGCGACGGAGTCGCGTTGCGGTCCCAGCGGCGGAGCCGCGATAGCATGTAGCCCCACGCGTGAGCGTGGGGGTTTCAGTTTTTTCCCTACCCCAACCGCGAAGCGGCGACAGGAACCCACGTCGGAGCACAATCATGAGTTCGTTCACGAAACTGACCTACCATGCCGTGTGGAGTACCAAGTACAGAAAACCGATCATTGTCGATTCGTTGCGTGAACGTTTATACGAATACATCGGAGGGATCGTCCGCCAGAAGGACGGCGTGTTGCTTGAAATTGGAGGGATCGAAGATCACATCCACCTGTTGCTGCATGTCTCGGCGACTCAAACGGTTTCCAACGCCATCCGCGACATCAAAGCCAATGCGTCCCGGTGGGTCAACGAGCTGCCTGAGATCAAGCGTCGTTTCGAATGGCAGAAGGGATATAGCGCATTCACCGTCAGCTATCCGCAACTCCCAAAGGTGCGACGTTACATCATTAATCAACGGAAACATCATCGGAAACTGACGTTTGCCGAGGAGTATCGGTCTTTTCTGAAACGCCATGACATCGAATTTGATCCCGATCGGCTTTTCGAGGACGAGCATTTCGGATGAAGGTGCCGTCGCTCCGCGACTCCCGGACTCGTATTTTCCGGTGAACCCCACGCTCACGCGTGGGGCTAACTGCTGCCGTCGCTCCGCGACTAAAAACGAACACCGCGACGGAGTCACGTGGCGAACCCAGCGGCGGAGCCGCGATAGCATGTAGCCCCACGCGTCAGCGTGGGGATTTTGGAGTGAAACCATACACCCAGCCGCGAAGCGGCGACAGATTGCCTGCCGTCGCTCCGCGACTCCCGGACTCAAATTTTCTCGCGAACCCCACGCTCACGCGTGGGGCTAACCGCTACCGTCGCTTCGCGACTCGCCGATCTGTTTTTTTATGAACCCATCGCTGACGCGAGAGGGACCGTGACTTTTCCTGTATCCTTTGTCTTCCAGTTCTCCATCACACGTCCCTGCGAATCGTTCTTTGTTTGATTCCGACTTTCTCAAACGGCTCGAATACTTGTCGCTGCTTTCCAAGCGAGCGTTTCAGGGACAACTATTGGCTCAGCGTCGGACCAAGCAAACCGGTGGCGGGATCGAGTTCTCCGATCACCGCGAATACATTCAAGGTGATGATCTTCGCTATCTCGATTGGAACGTTTACGCACGACACGGCGATCGATTGCTCAAACGGTTCGAGGAAGAAGAAGACCTACACGTTTATATCCTGCTCGACACTAGCCGCAGTATGGACTCGTCGGCGACCGATCCTGCTCAAGCGGTCAACAAATTCGACTTCGCTCGGCAAATCGCCGCCGCCATCGCTTACATCGCGCTGGCCGACTTGGACCGCGTTTCGATCATCAGTTATGACGATCAAATTCGCTCGACGCTGCCGTTGATCCGAGGCAAAAACAACGCACTGTCGATGCTCCGCTACCTGGAAAAACTGCAAACCTCGGGCATCGCGACCAACCTAGCCGTTGTCGCCAAGGATTTTGCCCGCCGCGCTCCACGACGCGGTTTGGTTTTGATCGTCAGTGATCTGTTCGACCAAGCCGGCTTTCGCGAGGGCGTCGATTCGCTTCGGCATCAACGATTCGAACCGCACGTGATCCAGGTCCACACTCCCGCCGAAGCACACCCTAACCTGCTCGGCGATGTCGAGTTGTTTGACGTTGAGTCCAACCGGTCGACCAAGGTGACGATCACCGAACGCAAGTTGAAACAATACGAAACGTTGTTCCAAAACTTCGTTCGCGATGTCGAAGCATACTGCCGCACGTATGGACTCAGCCACACGCGGGCGACGTCGGACGTGCCCTTTGACGTGGTGTTGTTGAAAATGATGCGTATGGCCGGAGCCGTATCATGAACTTCGTCTCGCCGGAACGCTGGATCTGGCTCGCCGCCGCCATCCCGATCATCGTGTTTTATATTTTGCGATCGCGGCTGAAGAAACAGGCGGTTTCGACGTTGCTGTTTTGGGACGAACTGTTCGACCAAAAACGACAACGTTCGTGGTGGCAACGGCTTCGACATCTGCTGAGCCTGTTGCTGCAACTTGCGTTTTTGGCTTTGATCGTGTTGGCACTGTTGGATCCGTTGTGGACGGGGCAAAAACAGGCGACTCGGCAAATCGTGTTGGTCGTCGATAACTCGGCCAGCATGTCGGCGATCGAGCCGGACGACACCGACCGATTCACCGCCGCGATCCGAGCGGCCGAAGGCGTCGTGCGGGAACTGCGCGACGGCGACGAGATCGCACTGGTGACCGCCGGCGGTGCCGTTCGCGTCGTTGTCGGCATGACCGATTTCGGGCCCGCCGTTCGCGACGCGTTGCTGATGGTCTCGCCGACCGACGGTCCGACGCGTGTCGTCGAGGCGGTCGAAGCGGCCAGGCGGATGACCCGTTCCCCCGAGCGACGCGAGATCGTCGTGATCAGCGACGGAGCCTTTTCCGGCAATCAAACCATCGCAGCCGCCGACGACGTGCGTTTGGTTTTGGTCGGCTCGCCACGAGACAACGTGGCCATCACGCGATTGGCAGTCCGTCGGTCGCTGGTCGATCCGATCGGCTACGCGGCGATGGTCGAGGTTTCTTCGTTCGCCGAGACACCGACGCGATGTCGGTTGAGTCTGGAGTTGGATGAAGAACTGGTCGACGTGATCCCGATCGAATTGGCACCCGGCGAAGTTTGGAAACGCACGATCGTGGGCGCGTCGGCCGCCGGAGGAATTCTTTCGGCGACGATCGAACTGAACGGCACCGACGATGCGAAAACCAAAGATGCCTTGGCCGTCGATGCGTTAGCCGTCGACAACGTCGCCCGGGCGATCTTGCCGCAGCGGGCGAAAATCCCGGTAACTTTGGTGACGAGTCAACCGAGCTTGTACCTGGAAAGTGTTTTGGGTGCGATTCCGCTGGTCGAGTTGACGATCACTGACGAAGCCTCGGCGGATTCCCCGACGGATGGTTTCACGGTGTTGCACCGGAGCGAATCGGCAACGATTCCCGGCGGTGCTGTGTTGATCATCGACCCGCGCGCGGACACCGACGCGTTTACGTTAGGAGAACCGATCGATCAACCGATCGTGGTGTCTCAGGACAGCACCTCGCCGTTGATGCCGCACGTCCGGTTGCAAAACGTAATCCTGGCGGGAGCCCGCGGGGTAACGATGACCGACGCGGCGACGCCGTTGTTGGTCGACGCGGGCGGAGAAACGTTGATGGCGTCTCGGGTCGCGGGCGAAGATCGAATGGTCGTTCTGACGGCGAACCTGGACGACGGCGATTTGCCGTTGCGGATTGCATTCCCGGTGCTAATGACTAACGCGGTCAATTGGTTTCTTTCGCGTTCGGGTGAAATCGAGCCGTCCCTGCAAACCGGTCGGCTGGCCAAAATTGAATTGCCCACGCGAACCAGAACGCAACAAGCCGTGACAACCGAGAACGCCGTCCCCGAGAACGCCGTCCCCGAGAACGCCGTCCCCGAGAACGCTTGGACATGGACCGATCCTGACGGCGTCGTTCACGTGACGACGACCGAAGGTGAAACGGCATTGGTCGGTCCGGTCGCGCGGGCCGGGTTGGTGACGTTGCAACGCTCTGGTGAAACGATCAAGAAGGCGGCGGTGAACTTGTGCGACGCGTCGGAAAGCGATTTGCGGCCGCGCGGCGAATTGGAATCGGCGGCACCGCGGCGCCAGCAAGCCGGATACCGCTCGATTTGGTTCTATTTGACTTGTGTGGCGCTCGGTTTGATCGTCGGCGAATGGTTTCTGTACCAACGGAGGATCGTCGGATGAGCGAACCAATCGCCAGTCTTCCATCGATGTTGGCCGCGAGCGTTTGGGAATGGATGCGGCCGGAGTTGCTGGCGTGGCTGTTGATCGCGATTCCGGTTTTGTTGTGGTTTCATGTCCGTAGCCTCAGCGATTTTCCCGTTTGGCAGCGTCGTGTCAGTTTAGCCGTTCGGATCGTTGTCGTCTTGCTGTTGACTCTGGCATTGACCGGATTGGTTTGGTTGCGAGCGACGCAGCGTCAAATGATCGTGGTAGCGATCGACCGCAGCGCCAGCATCGACGCGGCAGCGGGCGAGGTCGCCGATCGGTTTGCCGAAACACTGGCCCGGGCGGCGGATCTGCGCGAAGACATCGAGCTGCGTTTTTTAGAGTTCGACCGCGTCCCCGGCGAGCTGACGCAAACGCATCGCCCGATCGTGCAGGAACAAGTCGTTGCACTAGAGCAATCCGATTCGGAATCCGAAGACACGGAGTTGGACGCCGACGCCGAACGACCGGCCAAACCAGCCATGGAACTCGAGCCTGAACCAGAGTACGGGACCGACATGGCGTCAGCGCTGCGGACTGCGGCGGCCGCGATCCCGCCCCGGTACGTTTCCAAAGTCGTCTTGGTCAGCGACGGCAACGAGACGTTCGACGACGGCGTGGCGGCGGCGACGTCGGCGGGGATGCCGATCTTTACCGTGCCGCTGCCCGGTCGCAGCGAACCGGAAGTCCAAGTCGCCAGCTTGCGGGCACCGGCTCAGGTTCGCCAAGGCGAACCGTTCTATTTGGAAGTCGTCGTCAACAGCAACACCGACACGACGGGCATGTTGGATGTTTATCGCGGCGATATCCGGATCGGCGACGAGGAAGCCAAACCGATCGAAGTCAAAGCCGGCGAGACCAAGTTTCGCATTCGTCAAACGGTCACGGGCCAACGGCAAGTTACGTTTGCGGCGCGGCTCCGCGGTTTCGGAGACTCCGACACGTTGCTCGACAACAACGAGCAATCCGCCATCGTCGCCGCGTCGGGTCGGCCTCGCGTGTTGTTGATCGATCCCGATACCGATCAAACCGATTCGCTGCGATGGGCACTCGACGAACAAAAGATCGACGTCGAAGTTCGTCCGCCCGCCGGCGTGCCGCAGTCGCTTTCGGAGTTGCAGGGCTATGAATGTTTGATCTTGTCTAACGTTCCGGCGACCGCGATGACGATGCGGCAGATGGATGTGATTCGGACTTATGTGCAAGACTTGGGCGGCGGGTTGGTGATGATGGGCGGCGATCAATCGTTCGGGCTCGGTGGCTATTACCGAACTCAACTCGAAGAAATCTTGCCCGTCCGCAGCAACTTCGAAAAGGAACGCGAAAAGCCGTCGCTGGCGATGGTGTTGGTGATCGACAAGAGTGGTTCGATGGGAGGTGAGAAGATCGAATTGGCTAAAGACGCCGCGAGGGCGGCCGTCGAGTTGCTCGGTCCCCGCGATTCGATCGGCGTGATCGCGTTCGACGGTGAAAGTTACTGGATCAATGAGCTGCGATCGGCGTCGGACAAGGGATACGTGATCGATCAAATCGCCACGATCGATGCCGGCGGTGGGACGAACATGTATCCGGCGATGTCGGACGCGTACGAGGCGCTCGCCGGCGCGTCAGCCAAACTGAAACACTGCATCATGTTGACTGACGGCATTTCGTCGCCGGGTGATTTTGAAGGAATGGCCGGCGAGATGGCCGCTAGCCGGATGACGGTGTCGACGGTGGCACTCGGTCAAGGGTCGTCGGAGGAGTTGCTCGAGGACATCGCGCGGATCGGCGGCGGACGTTATTACTTCTGCGACGACCCCCAATCCATCCCGCAGGTGTTCGCAAAGGAGACCGTCGAGGCGAGTAAGTCGGCGATCAACGAACTGCCGTTCTTGCCCCAAGTCGTCCGGCCGACTCAGGTGCTCGAAGGCATTGACTTGGAGTTCGCGCCGTTGTTGTTGGGTTATGTCGTCACGCGTCCCAAACCGACTTGTGAGTTCGTGTTGGCCAGTGAAAGTGGCGACCCGTTGTTGGCTTGGTGGCGATACGGGTTGGGGATGACGGTCGCGTTCACCAGCGATGCCAAAGCACGTTGGGCGGCGGAGTGGCTCGCGTGGCCCGACTTCGGACCGTTTTGGGCTCAGGTGATCCGTCACGCGATGCGTAAGAGTGACGCTCGCGGAATTTTTGTCGACATTCAAACCGACGACGAACGAACGACGGTGCAAATGGACGTGGTCGATGACGACGGCAATTTCATTGACGAGCGGCCGACGACGGTGACGTTGATCGATCCGCAGTTGAAGTTGGAAAAGATCGAAATGCGACAAACCGCAGCGGGGCGATACGAAGCCGAGTTGCCTTCACTTGAGCGGGGGACGTACCAATTGGATTTAGCCCAAGTTGCCAATGACGGAACGACCGTCCGCCAATCTCGTGGTTTGGCGATCGGGTATCCGGAGGAGTTGCGTTTGCGTCCGACCGACGAGGCAAAGCTGACTCAAATCTCGGAGGTCAGCGGCGGTCGGTTCGGGGAGGATGTCGAGGCAATTTTGGCCACCGATGACCGGACCGCTCGCGACCCGGTCCCGATGTGGCCGTGGCTGTTGATGGCAGCCGTGAGCCTGTTCATCGCCGACGTAGGCCTCCGCCGAATCGAATGGACACAGGCCTAGCCGCAAAAACTCGTTCCCAGGCTCTCGCCTGGTAACGCACTGTCTTGGAGGCTCCCGCCTCCTGGTCACTGAACTCGGCAGGCGGGAGCCTGCGGCGCATCGCGTTCCCAGGCGGGAGCCTGGGAACGAGGGGAGGCGAGGGTTGCGGGGGCATTGCAGCGAAAATTTCGTGCTTTTGCGTCGCGGTGGGTTGGGCGGACCCCTAGAATGTCTGTTGAATCGAACCCTTCACCGGTTTCTACAGGAATCCAAGCCATGACGACACCGACATCGGATCTCCCGACGATCGAAAGTTTGCTCGCGAGCGTTTCGCAGCGTATCCGGCTTCGTAATGTGGGGCATTGGGCCAGCGTCGGGTTGGCGGCCGGTTGTTTCGTCGCGTTGATTGTCGCTTGCATCAGCGTCGCGGTCGCACCGGTATCTTGGATGGTGTTGCCCGTTGTGATGCTCGCGTTTGCGTCGGCCGGTGCGTTGGTCGGTGCACTGGTTCCCGTGCCTTCGAGCGTCACGGCGCGATTGGTGGATCAACATTACCAGTTGAAGGATCGCACGATCTCGGGGCTGCAGTTCCAATGTGACGCCGATCCGGTTCGGTTGTTGCAAGCCGACGACGCCCGTCGGCATCTAAGTCAAATCAATCCGCAGGCTTGCGTCCCCATCACCGCCAACCGACCCGCGTTGTATTCGGCCGCATCAATGCTGGTGATCGCGACGGCGTTGTTGGGATTGGCCCGTCCGCCGCTCGACTCGGGAATCGATGCGATGCCCGTCGCTCTCGCGGTCGATCAAGCTGACGACTTGCGTGAGACGATGCTCGATGAATTGGAACAACTCAAAGAGAACATCGACCAGCCGGAGTTAGATGAACTGACCGAGAAGCTCGACGACTTGATTGAGGAACTCGAAAAGGAATCGATGGACGAGCGGGACATGTTGGCGACACTGTCGCAAATGGAGCAAGCCATCCAATCAGCTCGTGAAGCGATGCAATTGGAAATGACCGATGCCCAAATGCAAGCCCTCGCGGCGGCGATCGAGCCATCTGAAGCGATGAAGGCGGCTGCGGCCGCGATGAAGGAAGGCGACTACGACAAGGCATCCGAAAAACTCGAAAAGATCGACCCGGCGGATTTGAGCGATAAAGAACGCCGCGCCGTGGCGGACAACTTGAAAAAGTTCTTGTCGAAATTACCGGCCGGCAAACAAGGCAAACTGTCCGGTGCCGCCGAGCAGATGCAGGCCGGATTGGAATCGAAGAACTTATCCGAATGCAAAGACGGGATGTGCAAGTTGGCGGGGCTTTGCAAGAGCCAAAGCCAATGCAAAAAGATCGGCGAATGCATGGCGTGCCAATTGAACAAGTTGTCCCAATGCAAAAGTCAATGCCGGGGCGGAAAGAATGGAGGCAACAATGCGAGCAAGAGCAACAGCCCCAAGAACTCGTGGGGACGTGGTGCGACCGGAAAAGCGAACGACGGAGAGGCGACGCGGCTCGACGCGACACGCAATCAAGAACAGCTGACCGGACAACAGGGCGACGGCCCGAGTGAATCCGAAGTGATCGCGGCCCCCGAAGGCGAACAGGACGCGGCCCGACTATACGCGAACCAATACCAAAAGTTCCGCAACCAAGCCGAAGCGGTCTTGGACAGCGAACCGTTGCCGCTCGGTCATCGCGAAACGGTCCGTCAGTATTTCGAAAACATTCGTCCGAGCACGCTTCCAGCGGCGGAGCCGCGATAGCATGTAGCCCCATGCGTCAGCATGGGGGCCGCGGATCCACACCCCATGCTCACGCATGGGGCGAATCGCTTCCGTCGCTCCGCGACTCCCGCCCGCCTGCCATTTTTCGAAAAAACTTTTGCGCAACCCAAAAAGTTCAGCAATCGTTGGTTCAAGCTTTGCCCAGTGAATGGACTTGCAAAACATCTGCCGGCAGTGCTTCCCGCGCGACGTCGATTAAATGCTCGTGGTGCGTGAACAGGATCACTTGGGTTTTGCACGACAACTCGCCTAGGCAACGCAATGTCGCGGCGGACCGTTGATCGTCGAATTTCAGGAGAATGTCGTCGACGATAAACGGCACGGGGGGATTGGATTCGAGATGCCATTCCAACGACGCGATTCGCAACGCGAGGAAAAGTTGATCGCAGGTTCCTTCGCTCATCTGGTCGACGGTAATCAACCTCCGATCGGTTGAGTGTTCTCCGCCTCGAACTCCCACGATGACGTTTTCGTTTTCATCGTTAGTATCGGTGTCGATCCCGGAAAAACTACTGAGCGTAAAGCTCGCGAACAGTTCGCTGGCTCGCTTGAGAACGGGGCCTTGATTCCGCTTGCGGTAGCGGGCGACGGCGCTTCGCAACATGGCCGACCCGAGTTTGGTTCGTACATATTGGTCGACTTGGGTTTGCAATCGGGCGATGACCTCTTCGGCGTTCTCGTTGGCGATCGCGGCTTGATCGTTGCCGTCGATCTGTTTGAATTCGTGTTCACGCTCCCAGATCGTTTTGGAGCGTTCGGTGCGTTCCCGTTCGATTAGGGTGAGTTGTTCGTTGAGTTGTTCGATTCGCGGGTTCAAACGATCGGGATCTTCCTGCAAGGCCTCGGCGATGAACGTTTCGAGATCGGCGCCTTGGGCGAGCCCACGTAGTTCGCTTGCTTTTTCCGCGATCGCTTGATCGATCCCGCGGCAACGGATTGATCTCTGTTCGATTTCAGGCAATTGATCGGCGGAATCACATTGTGCCTCCCGGCAAAGTTGCGACAACTTGGCCATCTGAACTTCGATATCGGCGCTCGATTTTTGACATCGCGTCTCGGCTTCTTGTCGTTGTGAAAGCAAATGGTCTCGAGACGTTTGCTCGGTGCGAGCTCGTTTGAGTCGATCGTGCAAGTACGCCACGACTTGATCGGGCGACGTCTCAGATTTCATAACGAAATCCTCGCCGCCGAGCGATTCGGTTAAAGCTATGATCTGGCTTTTAAAACTTTCGATTTGTTGTTGATTGGTTTGGATTTGGTCACCGACTTGGGCCACGGCGTCCATGTCGGCGACTAACTGGTCAATCGTGTCCAAGACCGCTTGAGCTTCTTTGGCCGAAAGTTCCTCGTCACATTGCAGGGAGACCATGGCATGTTGCCACTGCGATTGCCATTGCGTCTTGGCTTGTTCGCATTCGGCATAGTCGGTCTCCGCGCTGGACTTCTCTTTCTGCAAATCCTCGATCTGCTGGGACAGTTGTTGGAATTGTTGCAGGGCGGTTGTATTGGCGTCCAATCGGTCAACGCACGCGTCCAAGGCGGTCGACAATGACGAATCATTCACTTTGTTCGGAAGATAAACTTGCAACGCGTCAAGGTGTTCTTGCCGAATCTTGGTTTGACGTTCGAGTTCGCCGCGTTGTCCGCGGATGCGCTCCGACAGTTCGATCAACTCGTCATACTTGGCCAGCCAACCGGTCATTTCCGACGGCGATATCGGCGTGATACCGGAGGGCTCCCAAACAACCAACCAAGCTTTCTGGATCGATTCCTGTTCACCCTGCGCCTCATCGCGAGCGGCGGTGTTGTTCTCGATTTGAATTCGACATCGCTGCAAAGCACCAAGCAGCCTGGCCTTCTCCGAAACACGTTGGGCTTCGCGGCGCAGCCGATCGCTCATTTCGTCGCAAAGCCGAACGGATTCGGTCAATTCCGCGATAGATTCGTCGAGACGGTCGTCTTGGTTCGGATCGGATGTCGAACGCAGTTGAACTTGCAGTTCCGACCATTGTTGATCGCGTTGATCGCGAGCTTGAGCCAAGGATTCTTCGGTGGGGACGTCCGTTTGCATCGTCAGCGTGTGCAACGATTCTTCGACCGTCGCGACTTCGTCTTGAATCCGTTTGAGTTCGTCGTTCAGCGAGTGAAGCGTTTGATCGACCAGCTCGAAATCGCGGGTAAAACGCAGCACGGTTTCGGGGCTCGGGATCGACAAACATTCCAGGTCATCGAGCCGGCCCGACCACAGCGGCAAGCGTTCGAGCAGCCCGGCGGCCCGCGATCGAGAGTCAGCAAGTAAATCCGTTTGGGTTGCGATGGTCGCGTCGAGGTCACCAAGTTTCTGTGCCGCCGCGATCGTTCGCTTGAGCCCCGTGGCGTCGTCGGGAGGTGACAGTGTTTGCCAGCGAGCGGTGAGGCTTTCGAGATCCACGCTTCGGCGGTTGAGTTCCCGTTTGGCTTGTTCGACCGAAGCGAACAAGCCTGATCGTTGCTCGGCGAGGTCGCGTATCCGAACACGAACATCCGGCCTGATCCGCAAGGCGTCGGCGTTTTTCCAATCTGGTTCTTTGCCGAGTGTCTTCAGCGCGTCTTGGACACTGGTTTGCAATTGACGATGCCGCGCCGCGAGGGTCGGCGACGTTTGAACCCATTGCCGATAGAGGCTGAGGTTTTCGAACAAGCTTTCGACGGCGGAGGCGTGATCCAAGATCATCGGCCGGTCGCCGAGTTTCTCGAGCTTGGCCGAGAGTGATTCAATTTCCTCGGTCGCGAGTTTTTGTGCGGAACGGGCGGCCGTCAATTCGGAAGAAACCTGGACGCGTTGGGAAACAAAGTCGTCTCGCAAACGAATGACTTCTCCCAAGTCGGCCCGTTCGCGTTGTTGGTCGTTCCATTGTCCGATCGCGGGCAACGCATCACGGATTCGGCCGAGCCGATCTCGCTCGCCTTGCAGTTCGATTTGTTGTTGATCGAGCTTAACTTTCTCCGTTCTTAACTCCGCCAGTTCGTCAAAACGGCGTTGCCAATCTTTGCTCTTGACGCTTTTCTCGCGTACCTCTTTGCGAGCCGCGTTCAGGTCGGCGATGGAGGCGTTGATAATCGGTTTGGTCGCGATGGACGGTTTGAACAACGCTTCGCACTGATCATCGAGTTGCTTTTGGATTGTCGGCATGTTGGCCGACCCTGATCCGGCGGCAAATAAGGATTCGCCAATCTCGCCGCCGCCGGTGGCAATCGCCTTGCCGCCGTTGGTGAGTTGGTGAATGTCGATCCCGAATTGCGTCTCGAATTGTTCCCGGGTCAAGCCGCCGAGAAACTCAGATAGCACGGACGGATCGAGTTTCTTTCGGTCTCCTTCGGCTCGCAACGAAGCCTGACCGCCGGGCCGTCGAATGCACGTCAGCGTGTCGCCGTCGTGGCTTTGGATCGTTCCACCGATCCGCAAGTCTTTGTACGCGTGAACAAAATGGTCGCGGCATTTGGTTTCACCGGCGATCCCAAATAACCACTGCGTGAGCGCTCGCAGCGATGAACTTTTGCCGGCTTCGTTGGGACCGTAGACCAAATGGAAGTCGAACGAACTTTCAGCAAACAAGTCTTCGGCAATCGGTCGATCGTTGAACGTCAAAGATTGATTGGTAAACGGACCGATGCGGATCAGATCGAGTTGTCGGATTCTCATCGCTGATTCTCCGTCATCAAACGCTGCAGAAGCATCGGTTGCACTTCGGCCAAGATCTCGCGCAGGCTTGCCGCATCGCCGGGAATCCATTGGTCGTGATCGGATTGCAATTCGATCGGAAGCTTCTTTCGTAGTGGTTCCAATTCCGCAAGCAACTCAGAAACCAAATCGCCTCCATCTTGAGCTTCCTCGAAACACCGCATCAACTCGGCGATCGCGCCCTCGCTCATGTCTTCGGCCGAAAGGGTTCGAAGAGGCTGCGTTTTGAATTGGACTTTTTCGATCCACACGTCGGCATCGATCGAGAATGCGTTGGCTCGAATGCTCTGCTGCCACGTTTCCAGATCGCTGAGCCAACGATTGTGGGCCTCCGACGCTCCCGAAACGATCACCCGAACGGCGATCGGCAGCCCGTTCGCGGTCGTGACCAGCGGTTGCATTGCCTCGTTGAATCGGCCGAACACCTCGTCGGGTTCGCGGACACCACCGACATCGACATCGCATATTTCAAAACGAAACACGTCGAGCGTTTGAAAGCTCAGTGAGACATTTCCGGCATTATCGACGGTGACTAGTTCGCATCCCTTCGGCCCGGTCTCGCGGACGTGTCGGCCTTGCAGGTTGCCGGGAAAGACGATCGGGGTTTGATCGGGTTTGTGATGATGCTTGCGGGTGTGAACGTGCCCGAGAGCCCAGTACTGATACTCGCGTTGCCAGAGGTCCGCTGGCGAACACGGTGCGTAACGTTGATGTTCGCCTCCGACGGCACCGTCGAGCGAAGTGTGCAACATTCCGATGTTGAAATAACCCGATACCGGTGTGGGATAATCCAGCACCAAATTTTCGCGTTCTTCTTGATCGGCAAATCCTCGGCCGTGGATCGCCACACCGATGTCATCGAGGCGAACGGTTTCGGCGAATTGAGACGACAGCATGACCGCTTGCCCGTTCGGGTTGGACGGCAAGTGCAAAAACTTCGTCATCTTATTCGCGGCGTCATGGTTGCCCGTGATCGCGTAAACCGGGATGTCGTGCTCGTGAAAACGCGACAACCATTTGACGAAGTACAGGCCGGTTTGGTGATCGTCCCATTTGCCGTCGTAAATGTCACCGGCGATCAATACGAACGTCACCTTTTCTTCGATCGCGAGTTCGAAGAGGTGATTCATCGCCCGGCGAACGGCTCCTCGAATCTCGTCGACCGGAGCCCCCTCGTACTTCTCCAGCCCACGCAGCGGACTGTCCAAGTGAATATCCGCACAATGAATGAACTTAAACAAACGCTTCTCTCAAAAGAAATGATGGATCGTGAAAACGGTGCGCTAAATTTAGACAAGCCGCTAGCCGGACGAACGCGGCCCATCGGACGGGTCGGGGCGATAGCTGCGGAACATGAACGCACATCCGGCGGCGAACAGGGTGAACATCAACAACATGTGTGTCAACTTGGTGTCGATGATGAAACGCACCCGGCTGAGGACTTCGACCGCGAGGATCGCGATTCCCAGATACGTCAGCCCCCAGGCCCACTTTCGCTGCGCGTCGACGAACAACGAGAACACGCCAAGGAAGAACGGGACAAACACGATTCCCATCGACGTCGTTTCGATCAAACGACCGCGTCCTCCGCCCAACATGCCTGAGATCGCGCCGGGGTGACCGGTCGCCACTCGGACGGAATCAAAGAACAGATAGACCGCCGCGATCGCCATCGCGACGCCGATCCCGAACATCCGCGTGCCTCCCTCGGTTCCGCCCGATCCTCTCACTGTGGTTTCCTTGTTGAAAATGAAATCTTTTCCAACATCATAGCAGCTTGCGGCCGATTGGAACGCATGCTGAAACTCGTTCCCAGGCTCCCGCTCTTCTTGATAGGCCACCTCTTTTTTGACCCCCACGAGCTCGTCTCGTGGGTGATTTAGGTTCGCCAGCTAGACAACGACGCCCTCCCAACCTTCCGATTTTCACTTGTGCTCGCCGCTTCAAGCGGCGAGCACAAGTGAAAATCGGAAGGTTGGGCGAATTGAGGCTTGTGTCTAGCTTGCCAACCTCGGCTTCCTGCCAGACGAGCTGGCAGGGGAGCAATCCATAAGGACTTGTGGCCTATCAAAAGGGCGGGAGCCTGGGAACGAGGATTTAGATTGATCTTTCGATCGCGTCGAGTCGTTCGCGACTAGCCGGGGTCAAGACTTGCAATCCTTGATAGTAAGCTCGTTCTTCGCACAACCGCTCGACAAACTTGGTTTCGCGGCGACGGAGGTGGTGTGGTCCCAGTAGTACGGCTGCGGAACGATCCAGTCCTTCATAAGCGGGATCATCGTGCGATAACACGTCGGCCGCCGCGCGGGAGAACTCCAAGACTTCGAACAAACGGTGATCGCCCACCCAGTGTTCGTCGATCAAGTGGAATCCCGAAGCCAACCCCCACCGCCGGATCAAGTCGGATCGTTGATTGGGCTGCAGGACAACATGGTCGGGAACGCGATCTGGAAAACGCGTTAGGATCTCAACCATGCTTCGCCCACCCATGCCGCAAACGCTCAACGAATCGGCTTCGCCCGGTTGGAGTGGCTCGAGTCCGTCACCGCTCCGCACGTCACAGGCATAACGTGCGAGAGCGACCCGCGAATTGGCCAGAGGCGTGGGTTTATTCTCGATCGCGATGCCGCGAACGACTCGGCCGGTCGCCAAGAGCGCCGCCAACAAATGACCGTGGTCGGACCCGATGTCAGCGTGAACTTGAGATCGGATCCGACCGGCGACGAATCGCAAGCGTGGGTCGAGTCGCGGCATCGCGAATGGAAACGATTCGTTGAACCGTTACTTGGTCGCGTCTTCTTGTTGCTGTTGTCCCATCAACAACATCATGATCGGAGACATTTGCTGTTTGCCACCGTAGGTGTACCCGGCTTCGAGAGCCCGAGCGATTCGCTCTTTGCTCTCGGTCAGGTGAGCCTTCGAGTAAGCATCCATCTTCTCGCCACATTTGCTGAGCGTGGATTCCATTCGTTCACCGAGCGTTCGCAATTGCATCCGCGCGAGGTTGCTGATCGGATGATAAGCCGCCGTTCGCGGTGCATCTTCCAAGATCAAATCGACCAAGCGTTGCAGATGTTCGCGTTGCAAGTTGCGTCGCAGCGACGAGATCATCGGTTTGCGATCGTTGCGGTCGTCCGGGCAGGCTTCGTCGAGTTCCGTCCAAACGCTGTCGGTGACCTTGGCGAGCAACTCTGGCAGAGTCAACGCGTCTTGATCTTCCGGCAATCGCAGTTCGTTGTCGTAAACGCGACGCAGCGTCGTAGGGTTGAGCAACAAGGTTAACGCCGAGGCTTGCATGTCCAACACACGATCGTGAATCGGCCAGGTGGCTTCCGCCGACATGCCGTGCATTGCGTTCCCATCGATCCATTTATCCACACCAAGACGTTCTAAGATCTCCGGTTTCAAGCCGTAGGCCTCGTCCACGAAGCTGGTTTCGATGACGAATTGCAATGCGTCACGTTGGTCCTTCGCCGGGACAACTTCGACCGGAACACGGTTGCCCGGATCGCCCTTCTTGTCACGATGCACGAACGCGCCGCCGATCCAATTGGCCATCATGCTGACCGATCGCATTTGCAACCCGAGCGTCAATTCGTAACCGCGTCGAGCTTTCGCCCAACTGTCACCATCTTTGACAAACTTGTCGAGCAATCGTTCGCGATACAGTTCAACGAGCTTCATTTGTTCGGTTGCGTACTTCAGCGGATCTTTGCCAAAGTCGTAACGACGAGCGTAAGGATCCGGACCACTGGTGTCTTCGTCGGTTGCGTACTGCAGCTCGGGTTCCGAACAACGCTTCAAGATTTCCGGAAGCGAAGCGTCCTTGAGCGTGTAGCCATACTCGATCGCCCAAAAGTCGTAAGGGCCGATGTCGGTCATTGCGTAATCGCCTTGGATTTCACCGGCTTCGTAGCGGTAGTTGATCGGCGTGTAGTCCATCACCGAGGCGGTGAAAGGTTTTTTGCCTTTGACATTCTCGCTGTTGATTTCGTCCATCGTGAATAACGATGAGGCTTTGAAGTTGTGTCGCAAGCCGAGCGTGTGTCCGACTTCGTGGGCGACAAGATCGGCAAGCAACGGACCGACGAACCATTCCGGCATACCGTCGAGCAAGTCGGCCTCGTCCTCCTTGGCGACTTCGTCTTTCTCCTCGTCGTCGGCATCCTTCTTTTCACCGGATTCGTCATTCTGGTCCTTCGCTTCGTCGTCGGACTTTTCGTCCTTCTTCTCAGCGTCGTCATCTTTCTTGGCGTCGTCGGATTTGGCTTCGTCGGTCTTTGCCGCTTCGGCCTTCTCTTGTTCTTCTTCCTTCTTCTCTTTCTTTTTGTCTTTCTTTTTCTTTTCGGCCTCCATATCCGCGTGCAACGACAAAGCCCAGTTCATGCGGGCCAGCGCCAAGTCCATGCTGCGCCCGTTGGCGGCCATGCACATCCCGTTCTTTTGGCTGATGTGTCCGATCAATCCGTCGAACTCATCATCGCCGAGTAGTGAAGGGTCGGCTTGGGCCATTTGGTAGCCGGCCATCGGTTGAGCGGCTTGGCGAGCGTACTTGGCACTCAGAGCATGGCTGTTCTCAGGTGCCCCCATGCGAACGCGGGGATCCCAATTCGGGCGGGTACCCAACCAAGCGAGCGTTTCAGCGCTGACGCCTTCCATCGCAAGCTTTGGCATGAGGTCGACGTAGTTGAAGTTGAAGTGTCGAATCCACCCGTCGGTTAAGATGATATCCGCGTCAAGAATCTGTCCGGTCGCGGGATGAACTCGGCTCGGGCCGATGGCGGTTCCGATATCGTTGTTGAGCCAACGAACGAAGTTGTAACGAACGTCTTCAGGGTCCTTTTCCATGTGGATACCGCTCACGGCGTCCTGGTACTCCACGACGATCGCATCGACGATCCCGATCTTCTCGAAGGCTTTGTTCCAATAATCAATTCCCGCTTTAATCCAACGGCGATAGCGGACCGGGGCGGTGTGTTCGACGTAGAACCGAATCGGTTCTTTCGGCGGGCTGAGTTTCAAATTTGGATCGCGTTTTTCCAATTGCCAACGGTTGATGAATCGCACCCGAGTGTCTTCATCTTCATACTTACTCAAGTCCGAAAACGAGGTCGTGAAATAGCCAACACGTTCGTCAGCCTGACGCGGTTTGAATCCGCTGGTTGCACTGGGGACTTCGCTAAAGGAATAGTGCAGCGTCTGCAAACGACCGCCCATGCCCACGACTTCGAACGCAAGTTCCACGTTTGCTGGAAAGACCTTGAGCGATTCGACCGAATACAAGCCAGAGTTGGTGATGCGAATCGCTGCACCAAAAAACTTCGTCGCGTTGCCGACCAACAAGGAATCCAAGTCGATTACCGGACCGCCTTGGGGACCGATCGCCAAGATCGGCACGTCAAGTAAAACACGGTCGGTGAACAAACGTTTGACCGAGGCTTTGGATTCATCGTCGCCGGTGGCCCGAACATCGAGATTCGGGGCGATCAACGCCAATCGATCATCGTAGCGTCGCCATTGCACGACCCAGTCACCCGATTGCAAACCCGCGTAGCGGTCACCGCTGCTAAGCGTCAAGGCAATGAAGTAGTTCTTGCCTTTGAAATTCTTGGGCAGTTCGCCGATGACGGCACCATCTTTTTCACGCTTCCAGACGTTGAAAAGACCTTTGTCGATCTGTTGATCGGATACGGGAACGGCCTCAAATCCTTCGGATACCTTCGAAAATTCAGGCAACGTGTCAGCGGCCGATGCCGATGAAATCGCACCAGACGTGGTCGCCACGATCGATGCGAGCAGGAGAGCGGTTAAACGGCAGTTCAGTTTCATACCAAGCGTCCAAATGGTCCAGAGGTCCGTCAAAGTGGGGTCAAACAACGAGTTAGTTTACGTCACAACCCAGCCCCACGGATCGCGACGAAGAAGGGATTCCTATAGTTTTATCCGATAAAACCGCTAATGGCGAAACAATCCGTCAGGAAATTCGGCCTTCGATTTGGTCGATCGCCCATTGGGCGGATTCACGGACGATCGCATCCTCGTCGTCGGCGGCGGCTCGTAGAACCGGCAACGCTTCCGGCCCGGCCACGTTCCCCAACACGATCGACGCATTTCGCAATAACCCCCGACGCCGGGGTCGCCACAGCGGCGACTTGCGAAACGTCTGCCGAAACTCGCCGTCGGACATCGTGAAAAAGGGCAGCAACTCGAGATATCCCCGACCGAGATCCGAAGGTTTCATCTCGGTTGGGCTTTGCGGCTGCTCTGAAATTCTCAGCCCGGGTTCGGGCTGAGGTTCTTGCCCCCGTTCTTGCCCCCGTTCTTGCATCGCCCGCCGCGTCGGCTTGCGATTCCATGGGCAAACCTCTTGGCAAACGTCACACCCGAACAGCCACTCGCCGACTCCCGAACGCAACTCCAGCGGCACCGGATCGCGGCTTTCGATCGTCAGGTAGCTGATGCACTTCGACGCGTCCAACACATGTGGCTGCACAAACGCGTCGGTCGGGCAAGCGTCCAAGCAAGCCGTGCAGGTGCCACAATGCGACGTCTCATGAGCTTCGTCGGCGGGCAACTCGATGTCGACCAACACGCAAGCCAAGAAAAAATAGCTGCCCAAATCTCGATTGAGCAAAAGCGTGTTTTTGCCGCGCCATCCCAGTCCGGCCAATTGGGCGACTTCACGCTCCATCAACGGAGCTGTATCGACGACACCGCGTGCTTTCGACTGCGGCGCGAGAGAGGTGATCAACCGACACAGTCGCTTTAGCTTTGGGTGAATGTCATCGTGGTAGTCGGTGCCACGCCACGTGTAGCGAGCTACACGTCCGACAGGCATCCGTCTGCTCGCTTCGCCGGGAGCCACCGACAAAACATCCGGGGCATCAACAAGCGGTCTCGGGTCGGTGGCGTCATACGGCATCGCCAAAACGATCAACGATTTCGCACCCGGCAAAACACCTAAAGGATGTCGGTAGGCATCAATGCGATCGGCAAAATAGCTCATGCCGGCGGCGTAACCCGCATCGACCCACGCAACCAAATCCGCAAACCCCTCGCTGGGCACGGCGTGGGTGATCCCGCAGGCGGCGAACCCTTCCTCGATAGCGGCCTGTCGAATTTGATCAACAAGCACGCGTGGATCGATCGAGTCGTTAGGCAGTGTCACAAGTTCATCTTCATTCGTTCAATTCGCGTGCAGCCGAAACGGCATTAACCCCGGTTCTCTTCAAAACAGTCCCAACGAACGCCACGCGGTGAATCGTTTCCGGATAAGTTCTACATCCATTATCGCCGCTTTTGGTGTTTTTTGAAGGCAATGTATACAAGCCCGACGTGCAGCGGCGTGTTGGTTTAATCGTAACCCGATGCGTCAGCGAGGGATTGATCGCCATTAATTCTCTTTTAAGTATCCCTCGCTCACGCTTCGGGTTTCGATGAGTACTAAATCAACACGCCGTTGCGCGTCGGGCTCGTTTGTTTGCGGCGTAGCCGCCTTAACATCTATTCGCGAGAACGATCGGCAAAAGGACCGGTGCTGATCGTTGCGATTGAGGATCAGTCCGATCCGCCGCCCCAAGCGATTTCCAATCTGCAGGTCGTTTCGCTGGAAACCTGCACCGAGGATCTCGTCGGCGTCTGTGCCAGATCCGCAGCCAACAACAACCAAACATACGGCCCAATCGAGGAACATTACGAAGGGGATCAGCGTGGTCCCGGTCACTGACAAGTTCGAACAACAAGGTAGTCCGGTCGGAGAGTTGCCGGGCGAACTTGTCATCAACCATCCCGCAGGGATCCAAGCCATCAGCCACAGGTCACGCAGTGCACCTGTGGAAAACGAAGAAAGGAATGAACGTTGACCCCGAATCTCGCTACCGAAGGTACCGGAACGCTAATCTCCGCTGATCGCACACTGATCAGAATATACAACACGATGAGCAGGAGGCTCCAATGAGTGTTCGACTAGCTCAGATTAGCGTTCCCAAATCCGCCACAGCAATCGCAACAAGAGTTGCATGCTGCATGAACCTCGTGCGGGATCGGTCTCGGGTTTCGGGGGTGACGCAAGCACGAAAGCTGAACAGATCCACGCCGAAATGGCTGCAGAATTGCCGCAAATACTCCTTGATCCAGACCTTCCAATGTTTGAAATTTTTTCCAGAGCCTGCATCCTCCCCCCATGAGAAAACATTTGTGAACAGTGCGGTTGCCAACATGGGCAATCACCACTTCGTTATCACGGTGACTTACATTACTGAAAAATAGTTGTCGCAGGCGAAGTCGAAGTATTCGTTTTTAAGCTCGACTTCGAGGTCATTATAAAGGCAATAATTGCGAACCTGGAGAAGCAAGTCTCTGGGTTGGCAATTGCGAAACGGTCGGTTGATCGGCAGATAATGCGTCTTGATTAAATAGTCGATAGCGGCTGCGTTGTAGGGGATCTTCGTCACCTTACACATAATTTCAAACAACTTGCGAAAGTCTTGTTCGGGTGGGTTTTGCACTTCGATTTTATAAGGAATCCGTCTTAAGAAAGCATCGTCTACTAAGTCTTTGGGTTCTAGGTTGGTGCTGAAGATTACCAATTGATCGAACGGAACCTGAATCTTCTTGCCGCTAGCCATGTTGAGATAGTCATAGCGTTTCTCGAGCGGAATGATCCAACGATTGAGCAATTGATCGACCGACATTTTCTGGCGTCCGAAGTCATCGATGACGAGCGTTCCACAGTTGCTTTTCATTTGAAGCGGCGCTTCGCTGATGTTGCTTGTCGGGTTATTGAGGACCTCGAGCATCGCCATCGTCAATTCGCCCCCGGCCACGATCGTCGGTCGTTCGATGCGGACCCAGCGTTTGTCGAAATTCTGCGAGTCGAGTAAGCCGCTGGAGGCTTCCGGCATTCGGACGACATGGTTCATCGGGTCGTAGACCCGCAGGATTTCTCCGTCGATATCGACCGATCGAGGAATCCAGATGTACTTTCCGAAAGCGCCGGTCACCCGTTCGGCGATCGATGTTTTGCCGTTGCCGGGGAAGCCGAAAAGGAACATTCCTCGTCCGCTTGCGATTGCCGGTCCCAATCGCTCAAGCATCTTGGGATTGATGAGCAAGTCGTTGAAGGCGCGAACCAGGTCACTGCGTTTGGGGAATTGTCCTTCGATGCTTTGTTTTTTGACGCTCTCGATGTAGTCCGGCAGCCTGACGGGGCAACTGCCGTAGTAGGTTGAGTCGCTCAGGTGGCTGCGGGCGATGGCTCGCCCCGATTCGGTCAGAACGTAAACGTAATCGTTCGTGGCCGTCGAACTCTTGTAGGCGACGTGGTGGTCTTTCTTAAATCGTTCGAGGATTGGTTCAATCAAACGAAACGGAAGTTGGACTTGATCGGCGATTTGGCGGCCTTCCGCTTCTCCGGCATTGACGAGGTAGCGAAACATGATGGCTTCGAGCAGTGTTTCGTTGATCCGACTTTCCTGC
>NZ_SJPM01000003.1:420304-445304 GCF_007859915.1 Neorhodopirellula pilleata | reverse complement strand
TCACCTCCTTTCTAAGGATTCTTAGAAATAGGTAGCGTCGGGTGACCGACAATACTGAATCCGTGGAAACGACTCTCGCTAACGCTCAACAGAAAACATCGTCTTCGGACGAGACTCTATCACCTTTTGGTCTACGAAGACCTCGCTTGGCTCGTCGCCTGCCAAGCGAGGTTTTTTCGTGCGCGCACCGCAACACTTTCGCCCGCCGAAGACGGTAATGCGTATTCGTTACCCTCACATCCCCGAGCCGAATGGTGCCATGCACCATCTTTTTTGGCTCTCGGCAGAACGCCGCAGCATTTTGACTTCCGCGTCAGCAGGCTTGATCTAATTAGCCGTACCGCGTTAGCGGCGGTTTGCTCGGCCGTTAACCGGGGATAACGCCCATCGGCTCATTGTTGTCAGTCGGTATACGATTAAATCAACAGCCCGTAAGCACTGGGTGCGATGAAGAGTTTTTCAAACGCAGAGCGCGCGGAGACGCCGAGGATCGCAGAGCTTGATGACTGACGATAAAGCGAACACTAAATTCGGTTGCTCTCTGCGTCTCGGCGAGCTCCGCGTTTCAACTCCAGCAGTGAATCATCGAAGTTTGCCATGGCTCCAGCATCCAAAGAACGTTCGCATATTACGAAATGCATCGTACCTGGGTGTATGATGTGCAAAACAATCCCATCGTCATAGCTTGTTGACGAGCAAAGATTATGGAAATTCGGCGAAGCTAAAGTGCCAGTACCACGGATGGGAGTTTTCGGCTGATGGTTCGTCCGCAAAAATTCCCGACGCTCAGAGCTTTCGGCCTTGGAACGGTGGGCCGGAATGTTTGCGGAAATATCCCATCGAAGTTGTGGGTCGACTGATGTTTGTAAGCTTCAATGAATCGGTTGAAGACATTGAGGAGCAGTTGCGACCGGTTCAAGAGATTTTGACCGAGTTCCCGGCCGAACGTTGGCGGCATGTGGAAAGCTGGAAATACGAGTTCGCGGCAAACAAGTGATGACAGTCGTTCCCACTTCAGAGACGACGTCAGAGATGCGTGTTTCAGTGTTCGTCCTCGGACCGGAGGACGGAAATCGTGTCGGCGAATTTTTGAGTCGCGTTTGGGGAAAAGTGAAGGTGCGTGCGGTCAAATCGATTTTGGGCGAGGACGCGGCGCTATATCCGGATATCCAACAGGGAATGGAAAATAGCCCTTTCCGGGGTGATATCAGCATTCGCGAAGAACTGGTTCATGCCTTCCAGGATCACGTGAATAGTCGCTGTGGTTTGCAATCAATGACCGGCTCCGCCGATGGTTGACTCGAGCCAGGCAACAAGACGCTACTTGATCATTGGTTACGGGGTCATCCCGATCGCGATCAATCTGGCAATCACGTTCGTGCTGGGGTGGTTGATGCTACGCGACAGATCGATGCTTCATCTGATCGGACAAACACCCTGTGTTCTCACCGAATTGCTGGGTACTAATTTTTTCCTTCCGCTGATTACCGCGTGGATCACGACGCGAGTCGTAAGCAAGCACATCGATCAAGGTCGGGTGCATCGATTGATTGAAGAAAAAGACGAAGGTTGGCTGGATAGATTGATTGGCCAGACGCGACGAATGATTGGTTACGGATCGATGACCGGTTGCTTTCGATTTTCGTTGGTCGTTTTTGCCATGACACTAGTGCCGACTTTCTTTGCCGTGGCGGCGTGGCCTGCTGAGACGGTTACTCTGTTTCCGTTTTTATTGGCCAAGTCACTTTATGCAGCATTGTTGGGAGCGTTGGTAACACCGTTGGTCGCGATCGCTTCACTTTCGGCTGTGAAGTGAGATCAACTAGCCTGAGACGATCGCACAATGCGGAGCGAGCTTTGCTGGAAGAACGAGCCAGGCCAAAATAACGCCGCTTATCGCAATGAAAGGTCTTTTCAAACGCAGAGCATGCAGAGACGCAGAGGAACGCAGAGTTTGTGGGTAATTCGAAGAGGTCACATTGGGAAATTTCGTTGGACTAAATCTTGAAAAGCCACCTTGCTTCTTGATGTCTGGCTTCGTTAACACCCCATGAACGTTCCTAAAGTGTGATCCGTGATATTGAATATTCAGTCAAGCCGATCTTTTGCGCACGCGGGAGTTTTTCTCAGCGTGGTGGTTGTCTACGCATGTTTTTCGAATCATGCTCACGCTCAGCTTCCGACCGGTTTGACGAAGTCTCGGTGGGCCATGGATCACCCGGAATACTCTGAAAAGTATGCCGAAGGAGCTGAAAAAAGCGACATCCCAGGCAAAATCAAGCAGGCGGCGGACGCCAGATTTCTCGATGGCTCGTCCGGTTGGTTCGTTTCAGGCGGGCTGACCGCAATCGGACAATCGTCCAACCCGATGGGCAGCCTCGAAGTGGGCTATGCCGGGTACCAAACATCCTATTTCACCCAACGGGTTGGCCTAGTCGCCGCAGCGAACGACGACGACTTTTTCTTGGGTGGAGAGTTGGGAGTCCGGTTTCAAACGCCGACGCGATTAGCGCCGTTTTTGGGTTTGGGAATCTTCACCGGAGTCGCTAGCACGACCGAATCGGCTGAGGATGATCACGAAGACAACGACAGCGACGGCAGCGTTGATGAACGGGGAGAAGAGCGAGTGAACTTCGATGGTGCTCTCTCCGCATTTTATCCTGAGATCGGTGCACATTTTTGGTGGACGTCCAGGCTTCGGATCAGCGGTTTTGGTCGGTACCTCGTCACTACCGAAGGCCGCGACGCCGATGCTTGGTATTACGGTGTCTCGTTTGCGGTTTTCAGATAGGATACGTTTCGTCCTACGTGCCACGATTCACTTTTCTAGAGGACTCCGTACCCAGTGTCTGAAAACGCAAACATCCATCATGAGATCAACTACATTGAGATCTCGGCCAACGACATTCCCGAAGCGAAACGATTCTACGGCTCGGCATTTGGTTGGCGTTTTAACGACTACGGACCGGATTATGTTGGCATTCGCAAGCAGCAATCCGATGGTGAATGCGGTGGAATCTGTCGGTCGGAGCAGATGTCAGTAGGTGGACCGCTCGTGATCCTGTATTCCCTGGATCTGGAGGCGTCGTTTTCATCCGTTCAGAAGGCGGGCGGCACGATCACACAAGAGATTTTTTCGTTTCCTGGGGGACGTCGCTTTCAGTTCCGCGACCCCAGTGGGAACGAGCTTGCCGTCTGGTCCGACCAATCTCCAGCTGCAGTCCGCGACACCTGACTCGCACCGATCGATCGGCACCTTCGTCCGCATTTGTGAATTCAACTCTTGTGGTGTCGTTGGAGCGATATTCTGACAAATCGTGGCAGTTCGGCTAGAATAGTGCTTCGTCAAAATTTAACCTTAGGGTGAGCCGAACGCGCTAGCGTCGGGCGTTGAGCAATGCCTGCGGCTAGCGGGCCGTTGATTTAATCGTTTAACGGCAAGCCGCAGGCGACAGAGCTTGAGAACGCAGACGCCTGCGGCTTGCCGTTAAACGAAAACGCCCAATCGTGCACTCAATCAACAGCCCGCTAGCGCCGTCGGCTCACTTCACTAACCCTATTTTTATATTTTGCCGAAGCACTAGGGGAACTTCACTCGCACCCAAGGCACCCGATGAGTCGCTTCAAAGTAATCTTTCTGACGCTTTTTTTCGTCTTAGCCACTCACATGAACGTGGGAGGTCAGGAACCACGGTTGGAATACAACCGAGATATTCGTCCGATTCTTTCTGACAATTGCTTTCTCTGCCACGGTCCAGCCGAATCAACTCGCGCGGCCGATTTGCGATTGGATGATTACGAAGCCGCGTTGGCAGCAGCGGTGTTGAATCCAGGCAATCCCGAGGCGAGCGAATTCATGGATCGGATTTTGTCCGATGACGTGGATCTGCAAATGCCGCCGCCGGATTCAAATAAGAAACTGTCCGATGCTCAAAAACGACTGCTTCAACGTTGGATCGCTGAAGGGGCGCAATATCAAGAGCACTGGTCCTTTGTGCCGCCAAAGAAATCGGTCGATGTCGGAACAGCCAATCCGGTCGATTATTTTACACAGCGAAGGTTAAAAATGGCCGGGCTGGATTTATCGCCCGCTGCTGACCTCAACGTGTTGATCCGCCGAGTAACTTTGGACCTCACCGGACTGCCCCCAACACCGCAGCAAGTCGCTGCGTTCATTGAAGATTCCGATCATCGCGGAATCGATGTTGCCTATGCTGGCTTGGTTGATCGTTTGCTGTCTTCGCCCGCGTATGGAGAACGGATGGCATTGGCTTGGCTGGATGCGGCCCGTTACGGAGACACGAGTGTGATGCACGCCGATGGACCGCGTGACATGTGGCCATGGCGAGACTGGGTGATCAACGCTTACAACGCGAACATGCCGTTCGACCAATTCACGATCGAACAACTGGCGGGTGATTTAATTCCCGATGCAAGCATGGAGCAGAAAATTGCGGCAGGCTTCAATCGTAATCATGCGACGAGCGACGAAGGGGGCGCCTTTGCCGAAGAATTGCGTGTTGAGTACGTCGTTGATCGTGTGCAAACAACCTCGACCGTCTGGCTTGGGTTAACGATGGAATGCAGCCAATGCCATGATCACAAATACGACCCGATTTCGCAGAAGGAATATTATCAGTTCTTCGCTTACTTCAATAATACAACCGACCCCGGCATGCAAACCCGCGATGGCAATCAAACGCCGGTGGTTAACGTGATCGACGACGAATACCAGGCGAAGCTGACTGATCTCGAACTGCAGGTAGAATCTGCACGCAAGAATTTGGAGGATCATCGTCAATCGATCGAGCCAATGTTTGCCGCGTGGGCACAACAAGCGACTGTCGACGCCTCCGAGTCCGGGGAATACGAGAAAGATCTTGCTGGTCTCGTCCATTGGTATCCACTCGACGAAAGCGAAGGCAACGAACTCAACAATCAATTGACTGGAACGAGTGCGACACTTGAAAAAGGTAAACTTGAATCGGCGGAGCGGGATGGCGGAGCAGCGTTAAAGCTGAACGGGTCAACTCAGTTTATCTGTCCGCAAGATTCACCGACGTTGAAGAACGATGAGCCCTTTAGTTTTACGGCGTGGATTAAAAGTGACGGCAAGTCCGGTGGCGCCGTGTTTTCACGAATGGACGTGGCAAACGGTTATCGGGGATACGATTTGTGGATCCAAGGACGCAATGTTGGGTCACATATCATCCACGATTGGCCCACCAACGCGCTGAAGGTCGTTTCGCAAGATCAACTGCAAACCGATGTTTGGCAGCATGTTGTTGTCAGTTACGACGGCAGCCAAAAAGCGGAAGGGATCAAGATCTACATCGATGGAAAACTTTCGGCGAACAAGGTCGAAGCCGACACGCTCAACGCAACGATCGAAACCGATGTCCCCTTCAAAATCGGTAGCCGGTCGACGGGCGCCAACTGGAAGGGGGAGGTCGATGATATTCGTATTTATGAGCAAGCCCTTTCCGAGGCGGATGTTTCCTTGGCAAAGCGTGATCCGGTCGGTGGAATCCTTGCAACAGCGCCCGACCAAAGAAGCGAAGAACAAATTCAAATCCTGCGCAGGTTCTACCTCGCAAACGAAGACAAGGTCTATCAAGACTTGAACACCGAGTTGGCAAAGGTAACCAAACAACTTTCTGAGACGAAAGCCAATCCCGTCACGTCGATGACCATGCAGGACAACCCCGAATCGAGCATGCGAATGACTTTTGTGCTCGATCGCGGGCAATACGATGCTCCCAAGAAGGAAGAACCAATCACGCAAGGTGTTCCTGCCGCGCTGCCACCTCTGCCTAACGACGCACCACCGAATCGCTTGGGTCTTGCTCAATGGTTGACGCAGCCCGACCATCCGCTGACCGCCCGTGTTGCGGTGAATCGTTATTGGATGATGTTTTTCGGTGAAGGCCTGGTGCGCACCGTTGGCGATTTCGGCGCACAAGGTGCGCCGCCTACCCATCCCGATTTGCTTGATTGGCTGGCGGTCGATTTTGTGCAGTCGGGTTGGGACGTCAAACGGATGGTTAAACAGCTAGTGATGTCAAAGACGTATCGCCAAAGTTCGCGGCAAGAACCGGCTCATCGCCAGCATGATCCTACCAACCAATGGTTGGCTCACAGCCCACGGTTTCGGTTGCAGGGTGAAATGATTCGAGACCAAGCGTTGGCGGTCAGTGGGCTATTGGTAGATCAACTTGGCGGCCCAGGTGTGAAGCCCTATCAGCCGCCCAATATCTGGAATGAAGTCAGCCTCAATGGCGGGCTTCGATATCCGCAGGATAAGGGCGAGAAACTGTATCGCAAATCGTTGTATACCTATTGGAAGCGAAGCTCTCCGATGCCGAGTATGTTGATATTCGATGCGCCGTCACGTGAAAAATGCGTCGTTCAGCGAGCAAGAACGAACACTCCCCTGCAAGCACTCGTTACGCTGAACGATCCGCAGTTCGTGGAGGCGGCACGCGCGTTGGCCCAGCGGTTGATACAGTCCGAGTCCGAAGACGAGAGACGCATCGAACTGGCATACCAACTATGTACGTCGCGTTCGGCGAACCATCGTGAGCGGGATATCGTTGAGAGGTTATTGAACGAACAACGCCAATTGTTTGCGGCTTCGCCTGAAAGTGCGACCAAGCTGTTGGCCGTCGGCGAATCACAGCGGGACGAATCGATTGAGCCCTGCGAACATGCCGCTTGGACGGTCATTGCTCAGATGATCTTAAATTTGGACGAAACGTTAACTCGAAGTTAGACAACGATGAACAATCAAACGGAAGCTCGTCGCCGATTCTTATTGCAAACAGGGACTGGAATCGGTGGAATCGCGTTAAACACGCTGCTTAACCCGGCGTTGGTCGGTGGTCTTGCGGCCGCCGAACGTTCGCATCCAGGTCTGCCGCAGTTTCCCAATTTTGCGCCCAAGGCCAAACGTCTGATCTACCTGTTTATGGCCGGCGGGCCGAGTCACATCGATACGTTCGATTACAAGCCCGCGATGAGGGAACTGCATGGCAAGGAGTTGCCCGAGTCAGTACGGCAAGGCCAACGCTTGACCGGGATGACCAGTGGACAATCGGAATTTCCGTGTGTCGCCCCGATGTTTGAGTTCGAGAAATTTGGTGAGCACCAAACTTGGGTGAATAGAGAACTCCTTCCCCACACGGCCAAGATTGTTGACAAAATCTCGATCGTCAAATCGATGCACACCGAGGCCGTCAATCACGATCCGGCGATCACCTACATCAATACCGGTGCGCAGCAGCAGGGCAAACCGGCCTTGGGCGCTTGGCTTAGCTACGGGTTGGGGAGCGTCAACGACAACATGCCGTCTTATATCGTGATGATCTCACGAGGTAGTGGACAGCTTCAGGCACTTTACGACCGATTGTGGAACGCTGGTTTTCTGCCATCCAAACATCAAGGCGTCAAGCTTCGAAGTAGCGGCGAGCCCGTCCTGTATCTTGAAAATCCGCCGGGCATTGAACGAGCCGCCCGCCGAAGCATGTTGGATAGTTTGAATCAACTCAACCAAGAAACCCACGATCGGTTCGCCGACCCTGAGACGCAAGCCCGAATCGCTCAATTTGAGATGGCGTTTCGTATGCAGAGCGAAGTCCCTGAATTGATGGACATTGCCAAGGAAACTCAAAGCGTCAAAGATCTTTATGGGCCTCAAGTTGAGAAGCCGGGATCGTTCGCACGCAATTGTTTGCTGGCCCGACGAATGGTGCAAAAAGGCGTCCGTTATGTGCAACTATTTCATCGTGGATGGGACCAACACGGTTCGTTGCCAAGCAAGATTCGCCAGCAGTGTGAAGATGTGGATCAACCCGCCGCCGCGCTGATTCAGGATCTCGAACAGCAAGGTATGTTAGAGGACACGCTGGTCGTCTGGGGCGGTGAATTTGGTCGAACGATTTATTCGCAAGGAAAGCTGACCAATGACGATCATGGACGCGATCACCATGGACGCTGCTTCACGATCTGGATGGCGGGAGCGGGCATCAAACGTGGATTCGAATATGGAGTCACGGACGACCACAGCTACAACATCTTGGAAAACCCGGCTCACATTCGTGACCTGAACGCAACGATCTTGCACCAACTGGGCGTCGATCACAAAAAACTGACATACAAGTATCAAGGCCTCGATCAGCGGCTCACCGGAGTGGAGGAGGAAGCGCACGTGATTCAAGGTATCCTCGCGTAGGTGTATCGTCGCTTCCGTGCCAAGGGATCGAGCACGATTACCACCGCCGGCTGAGTGTGAGTATGATATCGTCATACGCGATGGTTTCCGCCCTCGTTTCGGCCTCGTTGAATCATGCCAATGAGCGTCGTTTCCTCTTTTGGCTTGCATGTTGCTGGCAACCGTGACAAATGACGATGAAATCATTTCGAGTATTGAGACTGGCGGCTTTGCTGCTTTGCTATTTTGCGCAGGTTGGTCATATCGCATTTGGCCAATCCAGATCTCTTGGGTTCAATGCGACTGATAGCCAACCGGACATCAAGCCAGAGTCATTAGTGTTTCGCCGCCAAGCGACTCGTCGAATGGTTTTTGATCAATCTCAAGACATTCCGCTGGGAGGACTTGCGCCATCGGAGATCATCGGTCTCGACGTAATGCATCCGGTTGTTGGGAGTCAAAAGGGGCAGATCGAAAATCGACTCGGTGCCGGCAAGCTTGTACTCTCGGCGGCTGGCGAGGCTTCTGCCTGTCGATGGGTCGGTGCAATGAATCCCTTTGCCAGTTACGACTTGAGCCTTCACAGTTTCGCGGGAAGTGGTCGTGTCGGCATTCGGTTTTCCGATTCGGAAAACGAAGACCACCTTTCCGCTTCCATCTTGATCAGCGATGGGAAGTACCAATCGGTCGAGTGGGAGGTTTTTCGGGACAACGAGGTGATCGACCGACAGGGTTTTAGTTGGCCAAAAGACTTTTCCGTTGACGGACCGATCCGGTTGCGTGTTCAGATGTTGGCCGTCGGGGTAAATCTCTACTTGGAATCCAGCGGACAGTTTTGCTTGATTGGCTATTCTGATTTTGCGCAGCACTTTGATTTGCGACGCAAGGATTTGGCACGCCGATTTGAGTTTTGTTTGCACACACACCTCGACGCAGGGGCTTCCGCTGAGATTTTAGGATTGCGGTCCGCGTTAACGCCTGGCTGCGGCCAGGCTGACATTCGGGCCATCACCAATCAATTCGGTGAGCCGCTGCTTGACGAGGGGCGAGTGTGGTTGACGATGACGGTCCGCGGCCGAGCGTTGCCTCATCCACTTCAAGGTGTCTTTTCGATGAATCCTTCGGTATTTGATATCCGATTCGAAGGCATCATTGTTTTTGATATGGGAGACGGTCTGCTGCGCAACGAACTTGCCTCGCATTTGTTTTTTGACGAACCGTCGAGACAGTGGCGAGGCTGGACTACGGGTTTCAGTGCACTCGGTACCACCACGGGCAAGGAAGCCAAAGCGATCCTTGCGATTTCATCCGACCGAGATCCGCGTCGCGGGTTTTCGGTCATGAAAGCAAGTCCGATCGGAGTGGTCGGTGAGCACGAGGATCCACACGGCGTTTATGATGTCGAAGCCAAAAAATGGCGTTTGCTTCTCTCCGAACGCGCGGGAAAGTACCGTGCGGGGATCTGGGAATCGGACCACTGGGATCGTGGTTATGAACGACTTGCTGGTCCGGTGGAAATGGACAGTACCGGAACACTCATTCAGAAGATCGGCCGATCAAGATTTGTATTCTTTGGAAGTGCCGATCGTAAAGTCTATATCTGTTCCTATCCGGACTTGAATCGAGTCGGTGAGCTTCAAATTCATCGACCGCCTTGGAACGAGCAAACCGGCACGCGTATCTGGCCCAATATTATTCCCCTGCCCGAGGGTTATCCGGCACCGTTCATTGCGATCATGATGGATCGAGTCAATTTTCCTGGTATGCCGTCTCCGAATTGGACTTACGGGGCGATGTACCTGTATCACGCTCATCCCTAGGAGCCTACTCCGCGATGCATACCAATTGCTCTGAACGCTGTTCGCCTTCACCCAAACCGATTCGGTAGTATAGACAACCATCGGCGTAGGCGGGGCTGGCGTAGCAATCGCTGCCGAGTTGGTTCTTGGCGACTTGCTGGTATTCCTCGCCACTGGCGCGAAAGACGTAGGTGTTCCCGGATAGGTCCGAGACGTAGATCGAATCACCGACCAAGATCGGTGAACTGCTGAAGTTGCCGCCTAATCTTTTTTTCCATTTCATGTCGCCATCGGCGACGGACCAACACATGGCGATGCCATCATCGGTTACGCCGAACAAATGATTGCCATCGGTGATCATGGAAGGCTCGTAAATCTTCGTTCCGTTGGACCATTGTCGTTCCCCGCGTGCGGTCAAACAGATCGTTTCCTTATCGGGATAACCGCCCGATGCGAAGATGCTGTCCTTCGTTGCGACGACGGTGCCGCAGGTCGCATCGGAAATACATGGCGTTTCCCAAATCGGAGTTCCGGTCGCCGGATCGTAGCTGGCCAAGCGGCCTCCGCCGGTGATCAAAAGTTGATCTTCCCCTCCGACCGTGGCCACGGTCGGGCTGCTGTATGAATCAAACGCACCGCGATCGCGACGCCAAGCTACCTTTCCGCTCTGCAGATCCAGCCCAGCCAAGTAGCCGCCGCCACCGTTGTCCGCCGCGATGATGACAAGCGATTGATAAATCAACGGGGAAGGCGCGTACCCGAACCGCGAAGCGAACGCACCCACGTCGGTCTGCCAAACCTGTTGCCCGCTTTGATCGAGGGCAGTGACCACGATCCGCCGATCATTTAAGAATGCGGTGATGAAAAGATTGCCGTCTGACGCGATCGTTCCGTTGGCATTGGTTGCTTTGGAATGAACGTCACGCGGATTCGGGAATCCTCCTTCATGAATCAAGCTTTGCCAGACGGTCGCTCCAGTTTGACGGTCATAGGCGACCACCGATTGCCGTTGGTCGGCATCATTGGCCGTTGCCATCACAACCAGGTCGCCGACGATGATCGGACTGCTGTGACCGCGACCAGGCACGGGGCTCCGCCAACGAATGTTATCGGACTCGGACCAAGTTGTGGGTGGTGCGGCGAGTTCTGATTCCGTTGCCGTCCCGTCAACCAATGCGACGACGCCGTCACCCGTTGAGCCTCGCCATTGCGGCCATTGGCTTTGCAGTTCCGGTCGGGTAAGCGGTTGAACCTCGATCCCACTTTCGGCGACGGTGATTTCGTCGACAGGTGTTTTCTTCTGACAACCCGACGTCGCCAAGCTAGAACTCGTAACCAAGCAAAGAATCATCGCGAGATGGCTAACCGTGATCGGTTTCATGATTGAGTATCCGAAGAATTGAGTATCCGAAGAGTTGTTGCATAAGTTCTACGACGTGACGCTGGGGGCCAAATCCCGTTTGGCTTGTTGCAAGAATTGCAACGCTTCCATCGGCGTCATCGAATCAAAATCGAGTTGACCGATCTTTTGAATCAGCGGATGGTCGGCGTAGCCGAACAGGGTCAGTTGGTAAGTATCGCCACTCCCGTTGCCGGATTGTCGACTACTCGGCGGAGCGATTGTGGGTCGGTCGAGTGAATCGCGGTGATCGGCTTCGAGTTGCGCCAAAACTTCTTTGGCTCGAGCGTTGACTTCCGGCGGAATACCTGCCAAGCGAGCGACTTGAATGCCGTAGCTTTTGTCGGCACTGCCGCTGATGATCCGATGTAGGAACACGACTTCGTCTTGCCATTCTTTGACGGCGACGTTCATGTTGGTTACTCGGGGCAAGGTTTCCTGAAGCGCGGCGAGTTCATGGTAGTGCGTCGCAAACAACGTCCGGCATCCGATCTGTTCGTGCAGATGTTCGGTAATCGCCCAAGCGAGTGACAGACCGTCGTACGTGCTGGTTCCTCGTCCGATCTCGTCCAAAATCACGAGGCTTCGCGAAGTGGCGGTGTTGAGAATCCGCGCCGTTTCGACCATCTCGACCATGAACGTGCTCTGGCCCCGACTGAGTTCATCGCTCGCACCGACGCGGGCGAAGATGCGATCGGCGATCCCGATTTCGGCGGATTCGGCGGGCACAAAACTGCCGGTTTGGGCGAGCAATGTGATCAATGCGACCTGGCGAATGTAGGTGCTCTTGCCCGCCATGTTCGGACCGGTGATCAGGTGGATCATTCCCGTCTCTGGACTTTGGAAACAATCATTAGGAACAAACTCGCCTTGTTTCATTGAAACGTCCAGCACCGGATGCCGGCCATTTTCGATTCGCAACGTCGAATCGTCGGTGATCTTGGGCCGGATCCAATGATGCTGTGCGGCGACTTCGGCCATCGATGCCAACACGTCGAGCCGGGCGATCGCTTGAGCGACTTCCTGCAGAATCGCCAAATGATCGTGCGTCATTTGACGCAGGTCGGCAAAGATCATCATCTCACGCGTGGAGGCTTTGTCGTCGGCCGAAAGGACTTTCTCTTCGTACTCTTTCAGTTCGGGCGTGATGTAACGTTCGCAATTCTTGAGCGTTTGCTTGCGAATGAAGTCCGCCGGGATCTTGCTCTTATGCGTATTGGAAACTTCGAGGTAGTATCCGAAGACACGGTTGTAACCCACCTTCAAGTTGGCGATGCCGGTTTCGTCCATTTGCCGTTGTTGGTATTCGGCGATCCATTGCTTGCCGCCTTTGGCGAGCTGACGGAGAGAATCAAGTTCCTCGTCAAAGCCTTCGCGAATGAAGTTGCCTTCATTGGCGGACAAAGGGCAATCTTCATTCAAGGCGTTTTCCAGATTGCCTCGAAGTTCCGGACACAGATGAAGTTTGGATTCGATCTCGACCAAACAATCGCTCACCCGATCGGTCAGGCGAGCTTTCAGCGTCGGCAATCCCGACAATGTATCGGCGATCTGACGCAAATCACGCGGGCCGGTTCGGCCGGTCGCGATCCGGGCTAACAACCGCGTCAGGTCATAGGTCTCGCCGAGTATCTTCCGCACGTCGGTTCGCAGGGAGTGATTGCCGACGAGTTCGGATACCGCATCGGCCCGGTATGCAATCGACTCCGGTGCAACCAGTGGTGCCGCGAGATAGTCGGCGAGCAATCGCGATCCCATCGGTGTGACCGCTCGATCGATCACGCCGAGCAACGCACCGTCACGGCTGCCGGTGCGCATCGTGCGATTGATTTCGAGACTTCGCCGCGTGGCCGCGTCGATCTGCAAGACGGGGCTGCGGTTATGGCAGGTGATCGTTCGAAAGTGATCAAGCGATCCGCGTTGGGTGTCCATCAAATAAGCCAACACGCCACCGGCGGCGCGGACCGCCGGGGCCGAATCGTCCTCAAACCCGAGCCCTTCCAAGCCCGAGACGGACAATTGTTTGCAAAGCGACTTTTGAGCCGCATCGAGAGCGAAACTCCACGCCGGCCGTCGCGTCCAAGACCAAGGCATCGTCGTGTCGGGATGAATGGTCGGGTCGTCTTCGCAGTAAATGACTTCGGCGGGATTGATCCGCGCCAATTCATCTTCGAGACGATTTTTGGGAAACACGCCCGCTTCGAATCGGCCGCTCGATAGTTCCGCCCAAGCGATGCCGATCTGAGCTTCGGGCGGGCGGGCGTTTGCCGAACCGCCGGGGTTTTTAGAATTAGCCTTGGACTTATTCTTGGATGTGACCGCAAAAATCGCCGCAAGGTAGTTGGGCTCGCGGGGGTCGAGCATCCCGTCGTCGGTCAATGTGCCCGCGCTGACGACTCGCGTGACTTCACGCTTGACCAAGCCTTTGGCCAGTTTCGGATCTTCGACCTGTTCGCAAACGGCGGCGCGATAGCCCGCCTTGATCAGTTTTTGCAAATACTGGTCGAGTTGATGGTGGGGGAACCCGGCCATCGCCGTCGGGTTCGCGCTGTCTTTGTCGCGGCTCGTCAGGGTCAGACCGAGGACGCTCGCGGCGACTTTAGCATCGTCTAGGAATAGTTCATAAAAATCGCCCATGCGAAAGAACAGCAATGCGTCGCCGCATGCTTCTTTCGCCTCGTGGTACTGGCGCATCATCGGTGTCATGGACGCAATCCTCGAGTTAGGAAATCGCGAGTCGAAAGGGCGGCAAAAGGTTCGCCCGTTTTTCGACAAAGACTAACGGCCAAGTCACTGCGAGAACAGAACCGGGAGGGCTACATTTGTGAGTATGGCTTGGGCTGCAACACGAATTTATCGATCCGGCTGACCGTGCCGAGGTACTTCGGTACAACCTTCAAGGTTTGCCAATCCGGATGAACTTGAAACGCCTTCCATGCTTCCAGGCGAGCTTGTTCGTTCGGATACGTTGTTAGGTAAGTCATGCTGGGCATCTGCGGGCCGGCGATGCACTTGCCGATGAAGATCGGCTCGATGCCGCAGTCCAAAAAGATCGGGACTTCGCCGGCATTGAACATGTCGATCTTCGTGTCAGCGATCTTTTCATTGGCACTTTCGTAAACACGCAACTCGTAAACACGTTCGCCGTTCTCGAGTAAACCATCGGCCACCTTGGCCACCGGCCAGCACGCAAGGGACGACAAGACTTCGCTGCGGATACGTTGGTAAGGCGGGTCGGTATGAGGACGATCGAGGTAGTCCGCTGCGGCGGTTTGGTAAGCTTCGTCGTCGGCGAGTTCTTGTTGCGACGCTTGCAGTTCGTTCAAGTTGCTAAACGGAATCACGACGAAGATCGCATCACTTCCTGTTTGATCCGAATCACTTGGTTCGAAAGCACCGATCGGACCGATGCCTTGTCGTTGCAATGCCGGGATCAACGCATTTTTCAGATAGGCATCAACGGCGGCTGCGTCTCCTTGTTTGCCCAGGACGTACTGACGCACCTCGTAGAACTGCGAGCCCGCACCCGTTTGAGATGCATTTTGGGCATCGACCGCCGAAGCATTGGGGGGCATCATCAAGAGGCTAAAAGTGACAAGGAAAAAGGAACCGATCAAACCGTTTTGAACTGACATCAAATCATCATCGGGGTGGGAAAGGGGCCGCCCTGGGCTCGTAATGTAAGGTCATCACGGGCTCGTCGGCGGGCAAAGAAGGTGTGTCATGATAGTCGATCCGGCGACCCAAAACACACGCGAGCGTTCGCGGCCGGGGACATCGTGTTCCCGGCCCGTGGAGCCGTCGTGAAAAGAGACCGAAAGAAAGTGAATGTTCCGCGAAATGAAGGAAAAACCCTTCAAACGCGAGCATTTTAGCAATTTTCGGCCGATTCATCGAACGTCAGCCCATGGCCGCGAGCTGACCGCGTTCGGCTCCACGCGTGGCGAACTCGCGGAGGTTACCTCCTAGCCTACGTGCCTGGCGTTGCCGGTCAACATCTGATTTTTCGAATTCGTCCACCCCGCCGATTCCGGATGCCCGAATCGGGTCTTCGCGGGCCGGACAGTCGGTTCGCTAAGGCTCGCCGGGGAGAAGGTTTGCGTCGTTTGCGAGTTTCGGGTCGCCTTTGCTAGCAAATCCCAAAAAGGAAAAAAATTTTCCATTCGGGGGGGCGTCCCAGCGGTGGCCCGAGTGAGCGGCCTTGAGTAACTTGGCAACCTGGCGAAAGTCGCGGAGACTTTTTCCATCCAAGACGATCATTCTTTCTTTTCGGGTTTTTGCCTTGAGCGATCCACATTCCGATTCCCACATTCCTGAGACCGCAAAATCCCAGCCGACAAAATCCCAGCCGACAGATTTCCAGCCGGCGGATTCCCAGCCGGCGATCCACGATGTTCCTATGGCGGGATCGGCCGCCGAGCTCGGCGGGGCGATCCACCTCGCCGTTGATTTGGGTGCCTCGAGCGGTCGGGTGATCGCGGCCGGTTTGGACAACGGCAAGATCCGATTGGCGGAGATCTGGCGTTTCGAGAACACTCCCGTGCGGATGAACGATGGGCTGTACTGGAACCATCTCGGTTTGTGGCATGAAATCGTCCATGGGTTGCGGCTGGCGGTCGACCAAGTCGAATCAGCCCAGCGGAATCCGGGCGGCTCTAATCAGAACGGGCCGGGGCCTCGGATCGTGTCAGTCGGCGTGGATACTTGGGGCGTCGATTTTGGTTTGCTTGATGAGAACGACGAGATCCTCGGCCCGGTTCGGTGTTATCGAGATCCTCGCAACGTCGGTATGTTGGCCGAAGCGACACAAACGATTTCCCGCGACGAGATCTTTGCCGAAACCGGGCTGCAGTTCATGGAGATCAATTCGCTGTATCAACTGATCGCCGCCCGCAAGCACAACGATGTGCCCCTGCGCCACGCCAAGTCGTTCTTGATGATCGCCGATTTGTTCCACTGGATGCTCTCGGGTGTGAAATCGATCGAAGCCTCTAATGCCTCGACGACTCAAATGCTTTCACCTCAGACCGGCCAGTGGTCGACCAAGATCCTCGATGCGTTTGAGCTTCCACACGAATGGTTCCCGGAGCCGACACCGGCGGGGACATCGATCGGCGTGGTGCAACCGAGCGTGGCGGCGTTGACGGGATTGCACGACGTCCCAGTAGTCGTCCCGGCGACGCACGACACCGCGTCGGCGGTCTTGTCGGTGCCCGCCGAAGGGTTCGCGCCGGCGGCTCCGGATTGGTGCTACATCAGTTCGGGAACTTGGTCGTTGATGGGCGTTGAGTTGCCCAAGCCCAAGGTCAACAGTTTGTGCGCCGAACTGAACTTTACCAACGAAGGTGGCGTTCACGGCAGCACACGGTTGCTTAAGAACATCGGCGGCTTGTGGGTGTTTCAACAAATCCGTGCGGCGCTTCAGCGTCGAGGCGATGCTCCGTCGTGGGCGGAGATGGTGTCGGCCGCCGAAGCGGCGCCGCCGTTTGCGTTGATCCTTAACCCTGACGATCCGTCCTTGTTGGCACCGCCGGACATGATCGACGAGATTTGCGCTTTGGCCGGTCGCACCGGGCAAGACGTCCCAACCAACAACGCGGTACTGTTCCGCGCCGCATTGGAAGGCTTGGCCTTGCGATACCGAATCACGCTGGAGAATTTGGAACGACTCACCGAATCATCGATCAAGACGATCCACATCGTCGGTGGCGGATCGCTCAACGAATTGTTGTGTCAGATGACTGCGGACGCTTGCAACCGCACGGTCGTCGCCGGGCCGGTCGAGGCGACGGCGATCGGTAACGTGGTGATGCAGATGATCGGGGTCGGAAAGTTGCATTCGATCGACGAAGCACGGCAGCTCGTCCGCGACAGTTTTCCGACCCGTACCTATCGGCCACAAAACACCGCAGTTTGGGAGGCTCCGGCCAAGCGATTCATTGAGTTCTCGTGATCTTTCAGTGGCTGCGAACCCAACCCGCAGTCGGGACGTAACGCTTGCGGTCGACTTTCCACAGTCGTTTCGTTTGCTGTCACCCCGTTTCCAACCCAGCCATGTCTGCCGATCTTCAACTTTCCGCTGCATCGGAGGCGATCGATTTTCCCTATAGAGCGATCAGCCGGGGAGCGATCGTTTCGATCGTTTTTTTCGTATTGGCCCTTCCGGGATTGCTCCCCACCTTCGCCCCTTTGTTGGTCTTGGCTCTTCCCGGAGTGATTTTTGCCGCTTTCGGTTTACGGGCGATCAAACGATACCCTGCCGAATTTAGCGGCAAGAACTTGGCCCTGAGCGGTCTGATCGGGTGTGCCGGACTGTTCATCGGCGGCTTCGCTCAACATACCTACACCTATTTGACCGAAGTTCCCGACGGTTATGAGCGTGTGCAATTTTTCAAGTTGCAGGCTCCCGATAACGGCCCCGACGTGCCGACCGAGACCGCACTTGCGATTGACGGCGACCAAGTGTTTTTGAAAGGCTATATTCATCCGAGCAGCGGCAGCGGGATGTTGCGTCAATTCATCCTGGTGCCTGACTTGGGAACGTGTTGCTTCGGCGGTCAGCCTAAAAGCAGCGACATGATCGAAGTCAGTCTGCCGGCGGGTAACTCGGTTCGCGCCGGGATGACCAAACGCAAACTCGCGGGAACCTTCAAGGTCAATCATGTTCCGCAAAAGAAAACCGACTTCGACAACGCATTGTTCTATAAAATGCGAGTCGATCAATACAAGTAGCCAGTCAATCGCGGCCGACGTTGCTGCGAATTTCGTCCCACCCCGGACCGTTGTGATGCCTCGAGTCTTTCTCGCCAAGTTCGCTTTGTGTTTCGTGTTCGCAATGATGCTCCTGGCGATCTCGCCGGCTATTGCGGAGGACGGCGATCAACAACCACTCTCGATCGCCGAGCAACGTCGTGCGATCATGCGTGGTGAAGCGGCAGGGCGGGCGAAAGTCGAAGTCCGAAAATCCAGCCAAGCCGATTTGGAAAAAGGCGATATCACCTTCGATGATCTGAAATTCGACATCGAAAAAGACGCACCGTTCGACGAAAAGAAACTCAACGATACGCTGCGTTTCCTCGACGGTCGCAAGGTGAAACTGCGAGGTTATATCTTGCCGAGCACTTTGTTCAAGGAAACGGACATCTCGGAATTTGTGCTCGTCCGTGATAACCAAGAATGCTGTTTCGGCCCCGGTGCGGCGTTGTTTGATTGCGTGATGGTCGAAATGGTCGGTACGGCGAACACCGATTTTGTCACCCGTCCGGTAACCGTCGAAGGCAAATTCGTCTTCGATCCGGACAAATACCGATACCCGCCCGGTGTCGGCCCTCGAGGAGCGACTCACATGGCCATCTTCCGAATCGAAGGCGTCCGCGTCCGGTGAGCGGCGGTTGGCGATTCGCTGTTGATGTAGGCTGGGTCGCAGCAATAGCGGAGACCCGGCAATGTTTGCCGTAGGTTGGGTAGCAGCGACAGCGGAGACCCGGCAATTCGATTGAATTCCATCCGCCATTTCGCCACTCGTTCATCCACCACTCGTCCTTCCGCCGGGTGTTCGTCGCAAAGCCTCCTCCACCGAGCCTACTCGACGCCACTGGTCTCGCGATACTACGCCGCTCGGCGGGCCGGCTCGGCCGGACGGTTCGGGCGCATCGGCAGTACGTCTGGTTTCGTCTGCTCGGCTAGCTCGTCCATGGCTTGGGCGTCCAAGCTCACGACCAGTTCGCCACCAATTGTGTGGATCTTCAATTCGTCCTCTTCGGCGAACCAAACCGCCGTCATCGAGGGAGAGCGAAATCGTCGCCCTCGGTAGAACCCTTCACAGATGAAGACCGACTCGCGAAACTCAGCATCAGAATCGGTCGGAAGGCCACCGTTTACCTCGTTTTTGTCGGTTTGCCCTTCCGCGAAAAAAATTCGAACACAGGTGCGGGCGCGGGCAAGTTGTTGCGACGGTGTCATGCGGCTGTTCGACCTCGAAGGAATCCGGCAAAATAACCGCTACGGTGTCGCCATAACGGTCCCTGATCTATCGGCTGTCGAGACTACCTCGGATCGGTCAATCTCGGGCATTTGGAAGAGTCAGCCCGCTCGACCCGGTTTTGCAAAGCCTCCCAAATTTACATTTCCTAAGCCCCCATGCATTCATGCGCACGCTGATCACCGAAACCGAACTCGCCGCCGGCGTGGCTCAATTGGCCAAGGAAATCGATCGTCATTACGGCGAACGCCCGATTACCGTCGTCGCCGTGTTGACCGGTTCGGTGGTCCTGTTCGCGGACTTGATCCGCCGCCTGTCGATGCCGCAGCGGGTCGGTGTGATCCAAGCGTCAAGTTATCGCGGCGGAACAACGGCGGGCGAATTGGTAATCGATGCGAAGATGTTGATCGACGTCAAGAACCGGGACGTGCTTCTGGTCGACGACATTTTCGATACCGGGGCGACGATCGCCCGCTTGCGAGACGAATTGTCGGCGATGGGGGCGACGAGCGTCGCGACAGCGGTGCTACTGCAAAAGAACCGGGAACATCAACACAGTCGCAAGCCGGACTTTGTCGCCTTCGAGATCCCCGATGAATTCGTCGTCGGATACGGTTTGGATTACCTGAACATGTTTCGTAATCTTCCCTACATCGCGGTTTTGGAACCCGATGAAATCGCGGCGGCAGCCGAATCTGTGTGAGTTCCCCCGAGATGTCCCCGCAACGGACGCGGATCCTTTGGGCTTCGCGATACTACTGGCCTTTCGGTGCCGGCCGACATGCTCGCGCCGCAGCCACGGTTGATTTGACCAGACGACTGAGCGAAGCGGGGCATCATGTCGAAGTCGTCACGCCGCGTTATGGCACGCATTGGTCCGAAGGTTTCCGGTTTCATAACATCGCAGTGCACCGGATTGCAGCGGCTCCCCGTGGCGAATGGTCGATCCAGCGATACGTGCGTCATCTTGGCAATTGGATGATCGAGCAATCCGGCCGATTCGATGTGTTGGTTTGCGATGGTCTCAACGACGACGCCCGTGCGATCATCAACGCCGTAACAGGGCAGGGCAGGGCGGTCCCCATCGGCGTCACGCTTTGCGACGGATGGGGCGGCGACGCGGACGAAGTCGCTTGTCGACAATCGCGAAGTGGTCGGCGAATTTTATCGGCGGTTTCGGCCATGAATCATGTCGTGACTCGGCACGCCGGGGCCGATCGGTTTCTCATTGCCCAAGGAATCCCACCTGACGCCATTCATCGGACTCCCAAAGGCTTTGCCCGGCCTCAAAGGGTGACGGCGGAACAGCGTGCCGCCGCGCGAGGCTCGCTGGGGCAGGCCAACTCGGACCTGACCGCCGGACCTGACGATCGTGTCTTGCTTTGGTGCGGCGACATGAAAGGCCGGCCACGCGACCAAACCGGTGTCATCCATTTGGTGGCCAATGCCCGATTGATGTGCGGACGCTATCCGAACCTAAGAATCTGGCTGCTCGGCGACGGGGAACTGCACGATTGGGTTCATACCGAATTGAAAGCCGAAGGCGTCCGCAGCGTGGTCGCGATTCCCGGTTCGTTCGCCGACATGAGCGATGTATGGAAGGCCGTCGACTTCGCCGTCGTCACCGACGAGGACCAGTTGCGTTACACGCTGCCCTCGGCAATCGAGCGAGGCATTCCGGTCTTGCTCAACGAATTACCCACGATCCGGTCCTGGATCGGCGAGCATTTTCAATCCAACGTCGCCGAATCATTCGCTTGGTACGATCAACACCGCGGTGCCTCACTGCGCAAAAACTTTCGAATGATGTGGGACGATTTTTCAGGCACCGCCGAACACGCCTGGCAAGTCGCGCTGGAGGCCGCCCATCACCGCAGCGAAAGCGAAGAAATCCAACAATGGTCATCCATATTTCAAAGAAGCCTGGGTGGAGCAGGGCTCTGACGACGAACACCCGGCAGCGTGGCGATTAGCGGTTGGCCATTGGCGTATAGCTTTTGGCTCACCTCCTAAACCTAAGCCTAAACCTAAACCTAAACCTAAACCTAAGCCTAAACCTAAACCTAAACCTAAACCTAAACCTAAACCTAAACCTAAGCCTAAACCTAAACCTAAACCTAAACCTAAACCTAAACTTAAACGTAAACGTAAACGTAAACGTAAACGTAAACGTAAACGTAAACGTAAACGTAAACCGCTTACTCAAACCCAACCCATCAACTCCACGAATTAAGCCACCAACAACCAACAACCAACAACCACCAACCAACAACCAACCCCATTTCTCGAACCCCGACCCCGCCTTCATGAAAATCGCTCTCATCATTCCGACAATGGATCGCGGCGGTGCGGAAAAACAAGTCGTGCTGTTGGCGATCGGATTGAAAGACGCCGGGCACGACGTGCGAGTGATGTTGTTGACGCGAGACGGACCGCGCAGCGATGAACTCCGAAGCGTGGGCATCCCGGTCGACCTCATCGGCAAGAAATTCAAAGGCGATCTGACTTCGTTGTGGCGATTGAAGAAACGGCTCATCGAGTTCCAGCCCGATGTCGTTCATACGTGGTTGTTCGCCGCGAACAGTTTCGGCCGCGTTGCTGCATTGATGGCCAGAGTTCCTGTGATCATCGCGAGCGAACGATGCGTCGATCCGTGGAAACGGCGCTGGCATTTCATCATCGATCGCTATCTCGCCAAACGCAGTCAAGCGATCACCACGAACAGTGAAGGCGTGCGTGATTTTTATGCGAACCACGGATTGGACCCTCGGCAGTTCGAGATCATTCCTAACGGCGTGACAATCCAATCGAACAACGCACCGACGAATTTGAAAACCCGCGACGAAGTCTTGTCGAAATTGAGCATCGACCCGCACCGAAAGATGATTTTGGCCGTCGGCCGCTTGTGGCCTCAGAAACGGGTTCGCGATTTAATTTGGGCGGGTGAATTAATCGCGACGCTTCGTGGCGATGTCACGTTGTTGATCGTCGGCGACGGGCCTGAGCGTGATGAATTGATACGTCATCGGGACGCCGTCTCGCAAGTCGAGCACGTGCGTTTCGCAGGTCAGCGAGATGACGTCGCGGACCTGCTCGCCCACGCCGATGCGTTTTGGATCGCCAGCGAATACGAGGGTCAATCCAACGCGGTCATCGAAGCGATGTTGGCGTGCGTCCCCGTGTTCGCGTCGGACATTCCTGGAAACCGCGATTTGATCATCGACGGGGAGACGGGCTGGTTATTTCAACTTGGTAGCGAAGCCGAACTGGTGCAGAAAACCAACGAGATGTTCAACGCCCCCGAAACCGCCACCCGCGTCACGCTGGCTGCCAAAGATCGCATCGAGACCGAATTCACGGTCAACGCGATGGTGCAACGGCATCTGCAACTTTACGAACGCTTGAAGGTTGATTAACCCGCGTGCGAGATTCAGCAAAATCCCAGCCGCATAACGGTTGTTGACCGGTGGCGAGTGTCACTGGTTGTCGTCGTGAAGGATTGAGTCATCCGTTTACTGGCAGGAAGATTGAGGGCAGGAAGATGCTCGGCAATCTTGTCTCAACCATCCCGAAGGGATCCAAGCAATTAGCCACAGGTCGCGCAGCGTACCTGTGGATTGTTCAGCCGAAATGAGGCTCGCCACAACAGGGGGCGAAATTCTATGTTTTCTCCTGCCCACCAGAGCTTTTTGACGTAAGTTTGCGATGGAACTTCTTCTCAAGACCTCTCTGTGAGTCCTTTCATGACCGGGTACCGATTGCTTTTTATCCTTGCCGCATTGAGTTTCTCTGGTTTTGCGAAAGCCGATGATTTATGGTTGGCGGTAGCAAATGAGTTTCCTGGTCGCTTACGCCTGAGCGAAGGCGGAACCGTCCCACGCGTTGTCTTCGCTCGCAGGGACCGCCCAGATCCGGCGTATCCACACGCTGTGATGAAAGTCTCGCAGATCGCTGTTGGGGCGGATGGAAAAGTCTATTACTGCAGTGGCTTGGACGGATCGTTGATGCACCTGTTAGACGGTAGGCATGAAATTCAAGCCTCAGAAGTCGCGGGTCAGATTCGCGATCTTGCATGCACGGGGGAAGAGCATACCGTGTACTACTCCGTTGTTCCGACGCCTCAAAATAGCCAACCACTTGCGGACGGAATCATCTATCGACGTGACTTCTGGGCAGGCTCGCCTGAACAGGTTGCGCATATTCGTCAAGCTGACGTCGGTGGCAATTGGTGGGGAAGTTTTGCGATCCGTGATCGCGAAATTTACCTCGCTACCCTCGATCAGCCAAGTCGCATCTTCAAATGGGCAGGTGGAAATTTACAACCCGTCTTCACGGATAACGTTCATCACGTGACTGGCTTGGCGGTTTCTCCTGATAACCACTTTTTATTTACGGACGGTAGCGGAGGAGTCTGGGAGACGACCGACTTTGTTGGCGTCCGATCGGTCCTGCAGACCGGACTGCCGATCTATGATGTCGCGGTGCGTGCAGCAAGCACCGGCGGTCGGCCTTAATCGCTCATGAAAACTGTCGTTACAGAATAACGACAATCGTGTCACGAGTTCGCATGATAGCGTTTCGGATTACTTGAGCGAGGAATGGGCATCTTGCCACTATGATGCCCACTTGGCTGCGTCTTCGCCAAACAACTGGCTCGTTAATTTTCTGAGAACTGCCTCAGCGGCGGCCCGCATACGAGCGTCGCTGTTCTTCACCGCAACAATCAACGCTTCAACCGCCACCGGCTCCGTGACTACTGCGATCGCCTGAACGGCTGCGATTCGCAATAGCGGTAACCTTGCTTTCAGACCCCAGCTAGATGAGGCAGCAGCCGAGGGGCAGTGCTTTGCAAGGATCAGACGCGGGATTCGGGATCCAGCAGTCCGTCAATCCCGAATCCGGCGTCTGATTCCGGATCGCGCCTCCCCTTGGACCCAACGCCCGGCACCTTCGTGCCGCGCGAGATGGTGGACTCCCTGTCTGTCAATAAGAATGGGCGCCTTTCGGTGACCTGTTGAACCACTGTTTTCCTCCGGTGCAGAAGGAGGTTCCCCCAATAAAGAGACCTGACCCATTTGGCCGCATTCAACAATCAACGCTTCAACCGCCACCGGCTCCGTGACTACTGCGATCGCCTGAACGGCTGCGATTCGCAATAGCGGTAACCTTGCTTTCAGACCCCAGTTAGATGAGGCAGCAGCCGAGGGGCAGTGCTTTGCAAGGATCAGACGCGGGATTCGGGATCCAGCAGTCCGTCAATCCCGAATCCCGCGTCTGATTCCGGATCACGCCTCCCCTTGGATCCAACGCCCGGCACCTTCGTGCCGCGCGAGATGGTGGACTCCCTGTCTGTCAATAAGAATGGGCGCCTTTCGGTGACCTGTTGAACCACTGTTTTCCTCCGGTGCAGAAGGAGGTTCCCTCAATAAAGAGACCTGACCCATTTGGCCGCTTCATTTGGCCGCTTCATAATCTTCTCGGTACCGGACACCTTACTCTTCTCACAGAAAGGAATTCCAAAACGTTTTTGGAATCTGCTATTGACCAAAGTTAAGACCGTCGCTGACCCGTTTGATTTCTCCCGCTTCAACTAACGCCCGCGCGAGTAATTC
>NZ_SJPM01000003.1:319376-420204 GCF_007859915.1 Neorhodopirellula pilleata | reverse complement strand
TCACTCGAAACCCTCGTTTGCGTGCGTGGATTGAAGTCTTAGTAACCTGCAATACACGCGTAAAACGCCGAGGGTTTTCGAGTTTTCTAAATAAATCGCAAATCAAGCTTCGCTTGATTGAGGTCTAGTTTGACCCATTGGTCGGAAACGCTCAAATTCAATCCGGCAGTCGATAACCTGCGATGCAGCGATCTTTGTTGCGATTTGAGCGCTGATAGGCGAATGGCCGATTGTTCCGACGCGGGTTGATAGGTCAGCGCCGCCAGTTCACCATTGACGTCTCTCAGCTCGCGGACCAGTTTGGTCACTCGGGGATCTGAAGTCAGCGTCGTTTTACCAACTGTCTCTTGGGTTAGCGCCTTGGAGTTTAAAAGCCAGCCTGCTGATTTTTCTGCGACTTCAGATTGATTTTTCAGGTGTACCGCCAACGAAAGTGCCTTTTCTAACTTGGCTTGATCTTTCGTTGTCAAAAATTGAAATTGCTCGTTCGGTGTTATCAACGGCAGCGATGAGGCGATAAAGGCTCGCGAGGCGACTCGCGATTGATCGATTACTTGAAACGCATCCAGTGGTTTGCCAGCCCTCAAAAGAACTTCCGAATAGACCTCCCTCGAATGTTGAGAGTAAACGTGAGTTTCCGGCAAAAGTTCAAGCAAGAGTGGCACGGACCGATTCAGGATCTCCAGAACTTCTTCATGTTGTCCGGCACGGGCGAGCGACTGCCCGGCATAATGAATTTGGCGGAGGACTCCAGGGTCCTTTACTTCAAGAGCTTTCGCGAAAACCTCGGCGAGCTGAATCGTTAACTGTTTGATGGTATCATGATCACCTAACTCGAGCAGCACAGAAGCGTACGCGGATATGCAAGTCGGAAGAACCTGATTCGAACTATTGTCATCAAGGGAACTGAGTTCCAACGCCCGAGCCAATAGAGGACGGGCTTCGTGGGGGCGCCCCGCGTCTGAAAATGTGACACCTAGATTGAGATACTCCACACCGGAAGCTGATCCTCTGTTCATCCCGAGGTCAAATGCGATTTGGTGAAATCGTAACGACGCATCATCGAGGCCTACTTGACTACAAATAACGGCGATTTGGGTAGCCCTCCAATGGCGAGTAAAATTGTCCCATTGACTGTCATCCGACAGCTGCTTTTGGTACACGGGAATCAGATCCGCAATGATGGATTTGGCCCGATCGATGAAACCATGACTCATTTCAACTGCGGCGACTTTCTGCGCTGTGCGCATACCAATGTAAGTTTCCAGCACTTCGCGTTGTCGAAGTTCTCGATAATAGGTATCCCACAGATCTAGTATCGCTCCGGCGTCACCGAGGTCTGAGAGAACCTCATCGATTGCGTAGACTGCGCGGTAATTGTTCAACGGATCCTGCAAGCACAAATCAAGAATGCGATCGCATTCTTGGCGTGCTTCTGGTGTTTTTCCATTCAGAACCATCCCACGCACTACTTCCACGCCAGTAACCAAAGTTTCAGTGGCTTTCGGGCCATGAAGCTCCAACGCCCGCTCGTAGCGATAACGACGATGTTGCATCGCTTCTTCGTAAAGTTCGGACTGGTCTAGCGCCTTGATCAAAGCATCGACTGACTCGGTTGTTTCCTTGTGTTCGTCGCCAAAAAGTTCGCGTTTTTTTGCAAGCATTAATCGACGCAACTGCACAGATTCCCGAAGTGCATCTTTGTCAATTACGCTGTTGTGTAGAGAGCTACTCAAGTTGTCGGCAAGAAGTGATTGAGCCTCAAGTGTCTTGGCATGGTCAGGGCCCAGGGTCTCAACTCGAACTTTCACGATTTCGCGTCGAAGCGATCTCGCTTTAAGAAGCAGTTCCTCATAACCCGACCCAGCTTCAAACGACCATGTCGAACTCAGTGTGATCGGGCCATTCCCGAGTGGGGCATTACTCAATCCGAGAGCATAGGATGCCATCGCCGAAAGTACGTTTTCATGCTTTTCGCCGTACCTTTCGATCAACTTTTCTAGCGTGTCATCGTACAGTTTACGGCCTTCATCGAACCGACCGAGGCGAAGCGTCGCATCTGCTAAATCCATAGTCGCTTCAACGCGATCGACATCAAACTCGTCAAGCGTCTTCGTGTAGCCGTCGACAAGTAGTTGGTAATATTCTCTCGCCTGAGCCATGTCACCACTGTGCCACGTTGTAATGTCAGCCAGCGACGATAATGCGTCGAGTGTCTTTTTGTGATGCGGACCATAATGCGTATTTCTTCGAGTGAACGACTCCTTGAGCATCGCCTCGGCTTCCGCGTTTCTCCCGACTCGTTTGAGCCAGAATGCTGGGTTGAAAAGAGCTCTCAAAACGTAGGGGTGTTGTGTGCCCAGGGTCTTCTCCCAAGAAGTCCTTACGCGCGCGATAATGTCTATCGCTTCTTGCGTGTCTCCTATGGCATTCATGCACAACGCTAGAGACTCCCGATAGTCGTTCACTTCCGGATGGTCTACGTCGAATAGTGATTCGGTGGCTGCGATTGCCTGTTTCAATTTTGTGATTGCTCCATCGAAGTCTTTTGATTTCTTCAATGCGAAGTGTTGACTATGAAGTTGGTCAGCTAGTTGAAGCTGCTCACGTTGACGGGCCGAGTATTGTGGAAACACAATGTCACTGACATGAATCCAACCCTGCTTTTTCGCGACGGGCGCGGTGACCAGCCACCAACCATTCTTTCCTCGTTCTTCCGCCCAGAGTGGTGTGCCGCTGGCGACCTCTTCGATGACCCTTGGGCCGTCCATGATTTTGCCGGGCGAGGCCGACACGCGAATCGGAATCACGTCCAACGCCAACGCATGATGGTTGAGGAACGTCAGTGCGGTTGCGAACAGGATCGTGGGTAGAAAAGCAACGAATCTTTCAGCGGTCTTGTTGAGTTGGAACGCGGGCAGGCAGATTCGATTTTCTGGAAATCGTATCATTGGTCGTTTCCCGTCACGGTGAATGCCGCCCAGTAGTACGGGTATGCGGCTCCGAAACGTGCCTTGCGCTGCTGTATTTGTTCGAGCTGAGCTGCTCGTAATGACGCCGAACGCGACAATCCGGTCGCGAGATTTTGGAAAAATTTACCCATCAACCATGCACTTTCGCGGTCGTGGATCTGCCATAGCGTAGAAACCACGGATTCCGCGTCCGCCATTCGGAAGGCCTGCTGCAAGTCGCTTCTCGAAAAAGGACGACTTAGATCCGGTGAACTGTAGCCCGATGCCGCAGTGACAATCTCCGCATTCGATGGCGATCGTGGAAAGATCGAGTGAGAGGCAGCTATTTCATTGGCTGAAGTCGCTGCGGATTCCGCGAGTTTGCCTACCTTCGGCGTTTGTTCGGATCGACTAAGAAGAATCCGTGAGTCTGAACGACCAGATAACATAGGTTCATTTCTTCGTGATTTTAGTTGTTGTATTCAAATTCAGAGGTCCCGCGTGGAAGTTGTCGCCGAGACGGTACCAAACGTGACCAGCAGTAAACCTCAAAATAAGTTTTTCATCGGCATTCCCTCCGAAATCGGCGATGGTTGGTCCGTGTGGAATTTTTGGCTGTTTTAGCTTAGCCTCGATTCTAACGCAGACGCATTTTTCGATCTTACCGGACAAGATAAAAGAAAGTTTTCCATGATTGCGGATCAGCACTCGTGCAAGGATACCGCCTCAGGCGTGAAATTTCGATTTTGCCCCTAGCCAGAAACACCATATCTCGCCGATCTTGGGTCTGCCCTCCGTTTTTGCCGGACCGGCAAAGCGGCCGATAATCGTTGTGATCCGCACAAGCTGAAGATATTTCCAAATCTTCGATTCCATCAAGGAAACCGACCGAAAACAACATTGATCCATGAACCTCCCCTTCCGATCGGACCGTCGAAATGTCGTTTTCAGATTCTCTCGAGCAGGACGAAGTCGCGCTGCTCAAGTCCACTTCGCGTCGAAAAGCTTCCGCCAAACCGTCCCGCCGTGGCGAAGCGGCTCAGTCGCCGCTGGAAACTTACCTGCGAGAGATCAACGAAACGCCGCTTTTGTCCGGTGAAGAGGAGACACAGTTGGCCGCGCGGATCGCTCAGGGGGACGTGATGGCTCGCGACCAAATGGTGAGGGCGAACTTGCGATTGGTCGTCAACATCTCTCGGGGCTACACCGGCAAAGGGCTCGGCTTGCAAGATCTGATCGAGGAAGGGAATCTTGGTTTGTTGCGAGCGGTCGAGGGATTCGACCCGGCCCACGGGACGCGGTTTAGCACTTACGCGAGCTATTGGATCAAGCAGTCGATCAAACGGGCACTGATCAACAGTGCCAAGACGATTCGTATTCCCGCTTACATGGTCGAACTGCTCAGCAAGTGGCGGCGAGCGACGGCGCGATTGAGTGAAGAGCTCGGTCGCACACCGACCAACGAAGAGGTCGCCCGCGTTCTCGGCGTTCCGAAGAAGAAATTGCCGATCATTCGCAAGGCGATCAAGATCAACAACTCGACGCCCCAAAGTGACCAGTCCGAATCGGGTTGGTCGCTCGGCGATATGGTGATGGACGAGCGTCAAAAGGCCCCTGACGACGAGATGCTCGATCATGACATTTTGAAACACGCCATGAGTCTGCTCGACGATCTCGATGAACGCGATTCGATGGTCTTGAAGCTCCGGTTCGGGCTCGGTGGTGCTGAACCGATGACCCTCAAAGAGATCGGGGCGGAGTTGGGGTTAACGCGGGAGCGGGTTCGTCAGATCGAAACCGAAGCCCTGCGCCGTCTGGCGGACGGATTAACCGATCCACGCGACTTTGGCCTGTTGTAGTCGCCGGCCCCGAAGCGACTATGATGGAGGGAAACTTTGTCCCGTTTTCTCCATGCCACTGACCTGTGTTCCATGAACCTATCCAGCTTGCAGAACCGATTCCACACGCCCGTTTTCTCACGTATCATTGCCGTAATGGTTGGCATCGCGTTGGCGATTACCAGCATTTGCGGGCCGATCGTTGCCGCTGCGGCCGACGACGAGAAAAAAATCGAGGCTCCGAAAGAAGTTGATCCGGCGAAGAAGGCGAATCCGGCAAAACCAGTAGAAAAGCCTGCTAAGGCAGCCGAGAAACCGGTCGCCAAAAAAGACAAACCGACCAAAAAAGATCCGCCGCCAAAGAAAGAAGAGCCCAAGCCATCGGTCGTATCCATTTTTCCCGACAAAGCCTTGGAACAGGCCGTCCGGGCCGAAGTGTTCGCCAAACGCAACAACGAGGAGCCGATCACGGCCGAAGACGTCGCCCGCATTTCCCGCGTGGTGGGTGTTGGCAAGGGCATCAAGAATCTCGAGGGATTGCAACATTGCAAGTCGTTGATGCTAGTTGATTTGGCTGATAACCAAATTCAGGACCTGAAGCCGATCGCGTCTTTGAATCGATTACAAAGTGTCACGTTGGCGGGCAATGAAATCAAAGACATTTCGCCGCTCAAGGCACTCACCGCGATGCAGTTGCTCGACTTGTCCGGCAACCAGGTCGAATCGCTCGAACCACTTCAGGCGATGGAAAACCTTCGTACCTTGTACGTCGCCGACAACCGAATCGAGTCGCTCGAGCCGATTGCCAAGTTGTCGAAGATTTGGTCACTCGACGTAGCCGGGAATCAGGTAAGGGATTTGACACCGGTATCGGGTTTGTCGTGGTTGACGACGTTGGAGATTTCCGACAATCAAGTCAAGTCGCTCGCCCCGATCACTTCGCTGAACGACTTGGACATGTTGATCATGCCGGGCAACCCGATCGAATCACTCGATCCATTAGTGCAGATGTGTCAAAAAGACGCCCAGGCGGACCGCCGTTTTGCCCCCTATTTGGATGTTTACTTGAGCCCTGATCAAATTAGCGATCCGAAGTGGGAGTCGGCCAAGAAGTCGCTTCAAGAGTGCGGCGTCGACTTGCACGAATACCAGCGGGCGAAAAAATAAACCGCGTTCACCTTTTCCTTTTCACAGTTCGTCCGATCGGGCAGTTCGTCCCGATGTTGCCAGCATGTCCATCACCGCCGAAGAATTTGCCGAACGCGCCGTTTCCGTTGGAGTTGCCGACCGGTGGGAAGTGGACCGGGCCGTCAGTGAATTAGGCGTGGGCGAAGTCCCGTTAACTCAGATGATCGACATGCTGCAGCGACGTGGATTGGTGACCACCTTGCAAGCGGAGAAAATTGTCCGAGGCGATCGCACGGGATTCTTTTACGGCAAGTACAAAGTCTTGTATCTGATCGGTGCGGGAACGTTCGCGCGGGTTTACCGCGCCGAATTGGACGGGCAGGTGTTCGCGGTCAAGGTGCTCCGCAAGCGATTCCGTGACGAGCCCAAAGAGCTCGAGCAGTTTCTTCGCGAAGGCAAAATGGGTTTGAAACTCACCCACCCGAACATTGTGAGGATCAATGATGTCGTCGATGATAAACGCAATCCGTTCCTCGTGATGGAGTTTGTTGAAGGGCAAACGATGCGCGAGTTGGTGCGTATCCGAGGCAAGTTACCTTATGAGCTCGCGCTCAAGCTGATCGGCGAAGTCGCCGCAGGTTTGGCATTCGCGGCGGGACTTGGTATATCTCACCGTGACTTAAAACTTTCCAATGTGTTGATCACTTCGGGCGGTGTGGCGAAACTGGTGGATTTCGGTTTGGCAGCGTTGGCCGACCGAAGTAACCCGGAACAGGTTGCCGATTGTCCCAACGCGCGGGCGATCGACTACGCGGCGCTCGAACGTGGTACGAGCGTTCGCAAAGACGACCCACGCAGCGACGTGTTCTTTGCCGGAAACATGCTCTACCACATGCTCGCCGGGGTTCCGGCGCTATCGGAGACGCGTGACCGAATTCAGCGTTTGAACGTCAACCGTTTTCGTGACATCCAACCGATCTTCGATCATGTGCCCGATTTACCCGGCGTGGTTAATCAATTGCTTCTGAACGCGATGGAGTTCAATCCTGCGCTGCGAATTCAATCCGCCGCCGCGTTGCATCAAGCGGTCAAGGGTGTTTTGGAAGAACTCAAACGTGGCGGTGAACGGACAGAGCAGCTTCCGGGCGAGAAAGTTAACGCCGAGGACGTCGGCGATGATAAGGTCATTACCAATGAAGGGGTCGGTTATGTCGTGATGTTGGTCGAATCAAAAACCTCACTGCAAAACGCCGTCCGCGAGCGACTCAAGGCGCAAGGGTATCGAGTGTTGATCATTTCGGATCCCCGCCGGGCGTTGGGGCGATTCAGCGACGCGGTCGATAAGCCGGCCGACTGCGTGATCTTCGGTGCGGGCGAACTCGGAAACGATGCATTGGATGCCTTCAATGCCTTTGCCGATAACGAAGATACCGCGTCTATTCCGGCCGTCTTGTTAGTTGATCCTTCGCAAACGCATATTGTCGCCCGCGCAAAACGTGGTTCCAACCGTGCGTTGTTGCCGTTACCCTTGCGGGTCAAGCAATTACGAATGGCATTGATCAAATTATTGGCCAACACGGAGAAACGTGCCGCCGGCACTTATTGAGCTCATGACGATTTCCAAACTCACCGTCGCTAAACTCACTTCAGTCGGCGGTGGCCAGATGGCCCGCGCGCTGATCGGCGGGATGATCGCCAAAGAAGCCCTCTCGCCCAATCAAATCGCCGTCATTGAACCGACCGCAAGCTCACGGGATTGGTGGTCGCAAACGTATTCAGGATGTCAAACCTCCGGCACCGAGGCATCCGGAATCGTCGCCGCGATGGACAATGCGGACTTGGTTTTGTTGGCGGTCAAGCCGCACGTGATGAGCCATGTGTTCGAAAACGAAGCGTACAACTTCGGTGACAAGTTAGTGATTTCCATCGCCGCAGGTTTACAGCTCGGTACCTTGGTCGCCGGAGTAGGGCACGACCGCGTCGTGCGGGTGATGCCCAACACACCGAGTCTGGTCGGCGAAGGTGCTGCCGGATTTTGTTGTGCCGACGGAGTGACACCATCGGATGTGGACAATGTCGAAAAAATGCTAGCTAGCGTCGGTTACGTCACACAGGTATCCGAGTCCCAAATGGATGCGGTCACGGCGGTCAGCGGTTCCGGCCCGGCGTATATGTTTTTGCTGATCGAAGCACTTGCCGACGGCGGCGTCGCCGAAGGACTGCCCCGGCAAACGGCGCTGGAACTGGCCACGCAAACCATGCTCGGGGCCGCCAAAATGGTCCGCGACACGGGGTTGCACCCGGGGCAACTCAAGGACAATGTTTGTAGCCCCGGAGGCACGACCATTGCGGCGGTGCGAAGTCTGGAACAAAATGGAGCCCGCGCCGCCATGATCGATGCCGTGGCCGCAGCCGCCCGACGCAGCCGAGAACTCAAGTGACCCCCGCCCATGCACGAACCGCTGATCAAAGTCGACGACAAACATGTTCCGCTTTACCGAATCGTATGGGTGGCCGATTTGCCGCACTTTTGTGGTGAAGAGGACTGCGTTCGGGAAGGCTATTACGAAATTCGGTTGGACGTCGACGATTCGTTGTGGACGAGCCACCATGACCGCGACCGGGTTATCGAAGCCCTAAATCAATGGTGCGGCGACCCGAGGGATGAAGGCGAGTTTGAATAAAGATCGCGAGTTTGAATCAACTCGATCGCTTCATTCCGGTTCGCGGAACCGATAACCGACGCCTCGGACGGTCTCGATCAAGTCCGCCGCGTCGCCCATCTTTTTCCGCAGGGCCCGGATATGAACGTCGATCGTTCGCTCCAGTACGAGCGTATCTTCGCCCAGGGCAGCTTCGACGAGTTCGTTGCGATCGAACGCTCGTCCAGGTTGTCGTATCAAGGTTTCGAGCAATCGAAACTCACTCTTGGTCAACTTCAAGGGTTCCTCAGCGATCGTGACGACGAACCGCCTGCGGTCGACGGTCACGCCGAAATGGCTGACCGAGTCGTTGTCGTCAACGGCGGGCTCGCGACGTCGTAGCAAGGCTTTGACTTTTTGTAACAAGACCTTGTAGCTTTCGACCGGTTTGACGATGTAATCATCGGCTCCCATGGCAAACCCGACGACTTGATCGGATTCTTCGCCGAGGGCGGATAACATCATGATCAACGTGTCGCGGGTTGCCGGGTTGGCCCGCAATTGTTTGCAGACCTCCACACCGCTGAGCACGGGCAAGTCGACGTCCAAGATGATCAAATCGGGAAGGATCAGCTTGGCCTGTTTCAGGGCTTCACGACCGTCGCCGGCCCGGTAAACTTCATAGCCGGCACGCTTGAGTTGATATTCGAGCGTTTCGACAAGTGGTAAGTAGTCTTCAACGACCAGAACTTTGGTTTTCGACATTCGTTTGCACAGCGAGGAAGTTTCCGAAAGAGCCGCCATCTTGGTCAATGAGCGTGTTCTTCGCAGCGCCCAAGTCGTGCCGTAAATGGAGAAACTTGGGTTAATATTCGGTGAAGCGACTATCCTAGCATGTCCAATGAAGAGATTCGGTTTCTTAGACGATTTGGCGCTAGCGGTCTGTTGATTTAGTTTTCATCGTAACCCGAAGCGTGAGCGAGGGATTCAACGCCATTAAAACCTCTTTATATATCTCTCGCTCACGCTTCGGGTTACGATTTAATCAACAGCCCGCTAGCCACGAGCCCGCTAGCCACGGTTCCCACTTAACTGGGGTTAGACAATTCAGTTAGGCGAAAAAATATCGCACGACGTGCTTAGCTGACGCATCTCGTTCCCGTCCCCACCCATCCCCCTGATAGGAAAAACATCCGATGAAGAAAGTCCTCCTCAGTGTTCTCGGTTTACTCGTTCTTGGAATCTACAACATGCCCATGCCCGCCACCGGTTCGGATTCGAGCGACGAAGCTAAAAAATTGCGTCACGTGGTCATGTTCGGTTTCAAGGAATCCAGCACCGAAGCGGAGGTTCAAGGCGTCGTCGATGCGTTCGCCCAATTGCCCGGTCAGATCCCCGAGATCGCCGATTTCGAATACGGTCTCAACAACAGCCCCGAGGGGCTCAACGATGGTCTGACGCACTGTTTCTTGGTGACGTTTGATAGTGAAGCGGACCGAGCAATCTACCTGCCGCACCCTGCCCATAAGGCATTCGTCGAAGTCCTCAAGCCTCACATGGAAAAGGTCGTCGTGATTGATTACTGGGCGAAGTAATCCCCACGCGGGATAGGCTCTTATTGGTCTTGCTCGGAAAGTCCCGAACGATCAACGATCAACACTTCGTTGGTACTTTGATCGATATGTACTGGTTGCAAGACGTTGGGCGTTGAGTCTTGGATCGAACGATTCAAGCCGCTCGTCAACAGATCTTCGGTCCGATCGGACCATGGTGTCGGTGCGGAGTTGGACTGGCTGGTTCCGGTGGAGTCCTGGTTCGTGTTGGAAGGTCGGACGATCGAATCACGAACCGTTTCGCCGTTGGTGCGAGCGCCGACTTCACCGGCTAGCGACACCCCGGTGCGGATGAACGTCAGCGGGTCGACCGATTGAATGTCGAACAAGGGTGCGTCGACGGTGATCGGGCCGCCGAATCGATTCGATTGATTCTTGAGTTCGATCGGACGTTGGGACTTCAGCGACGTATCACCGCCGATTTCAATCGTGGCGGTGCTCGATTGCGTGATCTTGCCCTTGGTCGATTCAGCCCAAAAATGATCCACGATCCGAACCGTGCCCAGGATCAGATCACCGACGGATTGTGCGATCTCAGCATTTCGGGCGTCGACGTGAACCACGCCGACGAATTCGTTCTGCTTGCCTCGCAAGTGGACATCGCCGTCGACGTTGAGTTGAGTCTCGTCACCGACGGTGATGCGGCTATCGATCGTTTGCGTCAAATCACCGTTGGTGGTGGTGACGTTGAGCTTCCCTGGAGTTTGCACGTTTCCTAAGACCAAGCCGCCGTGATGATCGTGAATGGTGATTTCGGTACCGTCCAAGTGGACCGGTCCGGCGAAGTCGTTGTTGGAACCGTCCAAGATGATCCGACCGGCGGCATCGATGGTCGTTGTTTGGCCGACGTACAAGGTTCCTGTCGGATCTTGAGTGACATCACCGTTGGCATTGATCTGAAGATTTTCGTCGATGTTCAAGTTGCCCAGATGCGTGCCTCCATCGGGACTGTTCAAGGACGCGTTGCCGGCGTTGAGATGTCGTACAATTAAGTCACCGCCGTGGTGCGTGATATCGGCCAAACCACCGACGTCGATCGTGCCACCGGCGTCTTGAGCGAAGGTGTTGGTGACCGTGAAGTCGCCGCCGACTTCGATTCCGCCACCGTGCTGTGCGAAGTCGGTAATCGTCATTTCGCTGGCCTTCAGGGTGCCGCCGTTTTGGGTCAGCGTGTCGGCTTGAAACAAGCCGAAGACATCCAACACGCCGCCATCAAGTTGCAAGCTGCCCCCGCTGAAGGAATCCAATTGCACCGGACCGGCGACATGAGAACCGAACATCGGGGTCACGCCATGTGGGATGATCACGTTGGCAACGTTGGCCAAGTCGGGGACCGCGCCGCCGGCCCAATTGGCCGGGTCGTTCCAATCGCCGTTGGCACCGCCGATCCACGTGACACTGTTTAGCCGCGTGATTACGTTATCGAAACTTTGTTCGAAATTAACCACGTAGTTCGCACCCCCGTTGCCGTCGTCGATGATCGAGGAAGATGGTGTTAGCGTTTTGTTCACGCCGACGTTCTTATTGTCAAACGTCAAGGTCAACCCATCGAACGTATCGCCATCGATGCCGAGTTGGTTGGTCCAGTTTTGCAGTTGGTCGATCGTTGGAGCGATGTTTGTGTTGCCGTCATAAACTTTCGTCATCGTCGGCGCGGTAATTGTCACGTGCTTGGGTGTGATCACGCCGTCGTTTCCGTCAAAAACCGTTCCGCCGATGAGGACGTAGTTGTCGGCATCGGCTCCGGACAATGCCAAGTTTCCGACGGTGTAGTTCAAGCCGGTTCCCACATCGCGAAACTCGTAGCTGCCTTGTCCGCTGACCGTGACGGAGTCTCCGGCGAGCCAACCGTTCAGGGTGAGCGAAAGATTGTTCATTGCGACGTTCCCGTCGTAAACCTTGCTGACGCCGCTGGCACCAATGATCAGTTCGGCGCGGTGGATCGTGTGCGATCCGATCAAGTTGATGTCGTTGCTAAAGTTTCCGCCGCTGGCGATGAGGTCTCCCATCGTCAATCCATAGGAGCCGGTAGTTGCGTGGCCGCTGCTGCTGAGCGTGGGCGAGTTCAACCCGATCACGAAGGATGCACTCCCTCCGACGCCATCGTTGAACGCGTATTGATTGCCGTTGACCGTCGGAGTTAAGCTCGTGACCGTCAATCCCGCATCCATGTATTGAGCCGACAAGAAACCAAAACTCATCGCATCGCCGTAAGTCGACTCGGAATTGCCGAATCGGATCAAGAACTGTTCGGCGGGGACGATCGTGTAGTCACCCTCGACGAACGAGATCGCGTAGTTGGTCGATGTCAAACCGCCCGGCGAAAGAACCCCGGAATACGTACCGGCGGCTTCATCGACACCGACGCGCGTGATGGTCAGTGCCCCGCCGAGTTCACCGACCCCTTCGTTGCCGACGAACCCATGGAAGGACGCACCGGCATAGCCCGCGATATCGGACTTGGTCACAAACTTGCTGTCGTGGTTTGCGGTAACCGTCAGCGGCGCGGGGGTGATGTCGGCGGACAAACCGGTGGGCTGCGACAGCGCGTAGTTGCTCGCGTCGGCACCGGACAGATCGAATCCAGTCACCGTGACGGTTTGGCCGCTAGCGACGTCCTTGGTTGCAAAGTTCGCGATGTAGTTCGTTTGGATCGATACGTCATCTCCAGAAAATGTATCGGCGGTTGCGGTTCCCGAGAGTGTTGCCGATGTGGTGCTATCGTAGACTTTGTCGTCGGCGGTAACGCCCTGGATCGCGATGGCTCGCGGCGAGATGGAAGCGGTCGTCGTGGCTTGATCCGTGATCGAATAGTTGTTCACATCAGAGCCCGCGTAAGTCGTGGCGATCGTGACCGTTTTGCCCACGCCGACGTTTTTGTCACTGAAGGTACCGGACAGCGTATCGATCGAAACCGTATCGCCGCCGAGCAGCCCATTGAAGTTAATGCCGGAATCATCGACGATCGCCGTGGCGGTCGCGTCGTAGACTTTGTCGGCCGCAGTCAGGCCGCTAATCGTCAGCGACTTTGGGGTGATATCGGCGGTGGCAGTGGGTTGGTTCGTGATGGAATAGTTGCCCAGGTCAGCACCACCCAGGGTTGAGCCGGTAATCGTGATTGTTTTGTTTTCTCCCGCATTTTTATCGGCAAATGTTCCGATGACGTCGGCGATCGTAACGACGTCGCCGTCCAAAAGACCTGTTAAAATCGCACCGATGGCATCGACCGTTGCCGCGGTCGTCGCATCGTACTCGCGGTCGATGCCGGACATCCCGCTGATAGTTAATGATTTCTGTGTGATATCCGCCGTGGTGGTCGCTTGATCCACGAACGTGTAGTTGTTCACGTCCACGCCACCATAGGTCGTCCCGCTCAACGTTACCGTTTTGCCGGTGTCGACGTTCTTGTCCGCGAAGACGCCCGACGTGCCTGAGACGGTTAAGTCATCGCCGTGGATCATGCCTGTTAAGGTGACACCGGTGTGATCGATCGTGGCGACGGTCGTTGCGTCGTAGATTTTGTTGTTAGCGGTCAGACCGCTAACGGCGATCGATTTGGCGGTAATGTCGGCTGTGCTCGTATCGGTCGTATTGGCTAAGGTGTAGTTGCTCGCATCGGTGCCGGTTAGTTCAAGACCGACAATGTTCACCGTCTTGCCGGCATCTACGTTCTTGTCCGTGAATGTCGCCGTGCCACCGATGTTCATTATGTCTCCGACAATCGCTCCGTTGGCGGTGGCCGTGAAGCTGGCGTTGGTGGTGCCGTCGTATTCTTTGTTGTCGATCACCAGTGGCGTGGTGATCTGTTTTTGGTTGACGGTCAACATGCCGCCCGTGCTCGTGCCGATCGCGTAGCCGAGCTGGCTCGCCGTCGTGCCACTGGATGTCAGCGAGTGTTGGCCGATGATGGGATTACCGCTTGTCGAAGTCGTGCCACCAATTGTAACGCTGGGACTCGCGAAAATTTGACTCAGTCCGTCGCCGTTGACGCTTCCACTGACAGCAGGAGTGAGCGCCGCCGTCGAGTCGCCATAAGTGATCGTGGCATCCGAAACACTCACATTGATCGTTGGCTGTTCGCGATAAATGCCGAACAAACCGTTGCCCACGGGAAGCGAGAAGTTGCTTGCCGCTTTGTCGCTGTTATAACGGAAGTTGCCACTGCCGCTTCCGATCAAATCAGTCAATCCGGTACTGCCCGCTATACTACCGGTGTAGAAGGTGGCTCGACCGCCAGTGCCTGTCGTGATACTTGGTGAGCCAATAACGACAATGTTACCACCGGTTGACGTGCCTGCTGCCGTCCCTTGCCCGGCGTTGAGGACGATTGCTGCTACTGTGCTATTTGTGGTGGCAATGTTTTGACTGATCATCAAATCGCCCGTGTGCGTCGACACGTCGACGAAACCCGAAGCGTTAATGCCATTAGTCGAGCCAACGGTCCCCACGGTGAATCCGTCGATTTCGTTCAGCGTCAAACCACCGCCATCAAAGGCAAATGTCCCGATGGCGTTCAAGCTGTGAGCGAGTAAGGCGGTCCCGGGAGCAACGACAAGAAGTTTGTCAGCCGAGAGAGATCCTGGGCCTTGAGTCACATTGCCTGTCGCTTGCAGAAGTACCGTGTTTCCATTGGCGTTCAATCCACCATTGATCGCGATGTCGCCACCGTAGATTTCGATGTTTCCACTGACGACTTGATTGCTGCCAATGGTAATGTTCGCGGTGTTGCCGTCTTTACCGAGGCGCAGACTTTCCAGCGTACTCAGATTAGAAGGCGACCATGTCAGCGCCGATGTGAAGCTGGTGCCCAGCGGTTCAACAATCAAGCCGCCGGTTGTATTCACTGTCAGACCGGCAGCGATTGACAGGGCATCGGCGGTGAACGTGATGTCGCTGGTTGATGTTGGAACCGCCGTTCCGGCCGCTGAACCAATCACCACAGTACTTGTACCGCCGCGACGATTGAACGAAATGCCGACGGGATCGCCGGACGTTGCTGCCGTTGATCCGTTGAGCGTGATCGGGCCGCCATTGGCGAGGATTCGCGTGTAGTTCAGCTCAATGCCGTCGCCAACAAGTCCGCCAGAGCCGCTGCCGTTTGACGTTCCCTTGCCGATCACGCTGATACCGCCACCGACACCGGTGGCTTCAATAAAGGTTCCGGCGTTTCCGCTACCGTCACTGTAGTATGTCAGGATGCCGCTTGAGCCAGTCGTCGTGCTGCCCGACGCATCGCCGGTAATGCGAATTGCATCGGCGGTTGTGTTGCTTGAAGTAATCAGTGTCGTTGAAGATGGTTGATTCAGGAGAATTCCATAGCTGTACCCATTCGTGGTATCGTTGGACACGCCTGTGATCGCGATTTTTCCACTGCCGCTGTTGATCTGTCCTGAATTGACCAACACTCCCACCGCTTGTCCGGTAGGGGTGGCCTCCCCAGCGCCCGCCATCGTGATATCTCCACCGGCCGAGCTGATGAGCACATCCGTGTCGACTCGAATGCCATTCAGTTGGGTGGCTTCGGCCTGAGCAAAACCGCTGGGTAACCCGCCGACATCCGCGCCCCCGGCCAGCGTAATGTTGCCGCCCTGAGTCAACAGACTGTTGAAGTCACCGATGATAATTTGCCCGCCAGCCGTGGCGTCGGAATCCGCCCACAACGTGATGTCGCCGCCGTTGGTCGAGAACGTGCGACCGTCGTTTGTCGTGATACTGCCCGTGGCTTTCACGAGTAGGTTCGCATCGGTTGCCGTGGATGTGAGGTCGCCGTTGAGGGCCACATCACCGCCGAAAATCTTGACATTGCCATTCACGGTCTGACCAGCGCTGACTGTGATGTTGGCCGTGTTGCCTTGCTTGCCGATCGTGAACTCCGAAATCGTGTTGGCGAAGTTGTACGCTTTTGTCACAGCGAAGGGACTGGTGCTCGTCGGTTCAATAGTAACGGAACCGCTGCCCGTGAAGCCGCTGGTTGTAGGAGCGACATTGTTCTGGAAAGTGAGATCGCCATTGTTGATTGCTGTGCTGCCGGTATACGTGGAAGCACCAGTCAATGTCAGGTCGTTCGCACCAACCTTTTCGACATCACCCGTGCCACTGATGTTGTTGGCGACGGTGATGTTGTCGCTTCGATTGAACAGCAAGTCGGCGTTGTTAATGACGTTGCCCAGTCCCAGTGTGCCCGAACTTCCGCCATTGCCGATCTGCAGCGAACCGGCGTTGATGGTTGTTGTGCCGGAGTATTTGTTTTCACCAGTCAATGTCAGAGTGCCCGAGCCGATCTTGGCCAGATTCAGTGTATCGGCTCCGTTTTCGATTCGTCCTGCAAAGGTGGTGCTGAGATTATTTCCGCCGACTGTCAGAGTTGCGGGCGAACGCGCGATCAGGGCCGCGTGGTTTTGTTGAACTTCCGATCCGGTCAACGCGCGATCGTAGACCAGCACGATACCGATGCTGCCTCGTAATGTGTCGTCGACTGTCCAGTTGCTCTTGCCGATGTAGTTGCTGTTCAACACAACTTCGTTGGGAAGGGCAGTGTCGGCGGTTGTGATCTGCAGCCCACCGTTTGCGAACAAACGCAGGTTCGTTCCGTCGGCCGTGCCCGCATAACTACGAACTCCGCCGCCCGCTGGAATCAGCGTGTTCGCGCCCGTCACGTCAACCTTATGTTGCTCGCCGCTCGTGCCAGGGTAAAGCTCAAAGTTGACGGCATTGGTATTGCCGAATCGCGACAGAATGATGTTGTCCCCTGGCGAACCATTGCCGAAGTCAACAATGCGTTCCCAGATGTTCGCTGACCCAAAATCGGCGACGGTGAATAGCGTCAATCCATCAAGCACGCCGTCGCCGGATGATAAGAAGTTGGCTGGTAACGCGCCCAGTTGTGCGTACTGAGCGTTACTGGTGAGCTCAAACTGGCGTTGGCCTGCATTGTAAGTAGGATTGCCATAGAGAGTTCCGTCGTAGCCGTTGCCGCTCAGGTCATACCAGGTAGTACCTGTTCCGCTGTAAGACGCACCGTTGCCCGCATCGAGCCAAAGCACGATTCCATCACGCACGATCGAACCATTCTCAATCAGTCCGTCACCTTCGAGCGAACCGACCGTTTCATTGAAGCTGTTCAGGCTGAAGATGCCGTTGGTGTTGACGATCAACCGCGACAGATCGGGAATGACATTGCTGGCACCCAGCATCAGAATGCCGTCGTTGATGATCGTGCTGCCGCTGTAGGTTTGAGCCGTATTGATCCTCAGAAAGCCGCTGCCGTTCTTGGTCAGACTGCCATTCCCAGCAAGGACGCCGTTCAGATTCGATGCCGTACCATTCGATATCATCAAATCGACGGTTTGCCCCGCTGCACCAATCGCTACGCCACTGTTGACCGTGATGGCTCCGCTTGCCTGAAGATTGACCGTCGTATCAGAGGTTGTGGTTTTGCTAATGTTGCCACCGACCACAATGTCGCCGCCGAAGACACCAAGGTCGCCGTTCACGTTTTGATTTTTGCTGAGCGTCACATCGCCGGTGTTCGTTGCAGTATTGACCGTCAACGCTGTCAGCGCGTCGGTCGCGCCGACTTCACCATTGAGCGTTACATCGCCGGTGCCATTTGCGTTAATGATCAGAGCGTGTGAACCGTCGATGGTACTGGTCGCGCTAATCTCGCCGTTGCTGGTCGTGGTCAGAGACAGATCCGTGCCAAGCGTGACGGCGCTGCCGAAGCTCTGTCTGCCGGTCGTGGTGATGCTGCCACCCAGGTTTGCCAGCCCCGTAACATCGAATGCCGCAGCCGCCGCGATGTCAGCAGTCGTTTGGACCTGTGCGTTGACTGTCAGATCACCGATCGGATTGGTGCTGCCCACGGCTCCGTTGAACTGAACACTGCCAGCTGTGGAACTGGTTCCGCTGACGCCGATGGTAAAGCCGTTCCACTGTTCGTTGCTCAGGCTGTTCCATGTCAGTTGCGAAAAGGCATTGCCAAAGCGGATGGTACCGTGCGGTTCGCTATATACACCGATGCTAGACCCATTGACTCCGCCGTCGTTCAGTTGAAATGTGTTCCCCACGATCGCTTTGGTCAGGTTACCGCCGCCCCAGTACCCTGGCCCTGCGCCATTGAATCCCGAATAGGATTCAATGTCAAAATCCTGGTCAAAGCCGTAGCCATTCCCGTTCATGCTCACAATGCTAAAGGCAAGGTTCTCGATCGACTCGCTGAACGTCAATGTTTGTGAGCCACCGTACTGCAGTTGGATAATATCCGAGGTAGAAGGACCGTTTGCCACATTCGCACTGACGTAGGGAGAGGCACCGCTGAAAGTTGCACCTTGATAGCCAGTCCAGTAATTGGTTCCACCGGAAGTCTGCGCATATAAAATACCTTGGGGATTGTGGTACTCAACCGTGATCACATCCCCGCCGACCGTGATCGTGCCCGTTGCCGTCTTGGTCTCACTATCCCATGACGTCCAATCGATCCAGTAGTACGTGTTGCCGGGTGTAATCGTGGCCGTCAGATTCCACGGGTTGGCCGCGCTGTTGGAATCGACCGTCGAGTTAAAGATGATGTCGCTTTGAATCGTTGAGATGTTCGTGTGCGCGCCCAGCAGAACCGGACTGTTGTACGTTTGAATTCCAGTCGTATTGACCTCACCGCCGTTGATTTGAATGCCTGTACCCGCAGTTGTGGTCAACGAAGCCAGTGCCTTGCTTCCACCAACCGCTCCGTCAAAAGTGACCGAGCCGGAGCCAGCATTGATCGTGATGGCAGAAGACGCGAGATTCGTTTCGCGGACATAGCCGAGCACGGAGTAGATGGAGTCTTGGGTTCCCAAAAATGTAGTCCCTGCACTCAGATCGTTCCAAAGTCCCTCATCACCAAAGAATTGGCCTCGACTTTCGCCATTGGCATCTAAGGCACCATTAGGCTCGCCCGTGCCGAAGTTCGAATACCAACCGGGCTGCGCGGTTCCTCCGCCTCCTGCACCACTGCCTGCTTGAACAAAAAAGGTTTGGCCCGCTTCGGGTCCATCAACCCATTGCCAATTGTACGAACCGGCGGGATCAGGGCGATACGCTCCGATCCAAGCCCCACGATAGTCGGCCGCAATACCAGCGATCGCGTTTTCCAGTCGCGACGTGATCGTGACCAGGTAGCTATCACCGAGTGCCGCACCACCTGCTGTTCCATTCCTTGCGTTCGTCCGAGCCCAATCCCATGAATTCGCCTGGCCATCGGGGCCATCCACGTAGGTGTATTGATTGCCCGAGTTCAGCACGCCACCGAATTCAATGTTTCCGCCGTTGGAATCAAACGTCAGCCCGGCAACCGACGAATTGGCAACAATCGTTTCGCCGTTGATCGTGATATCGCCACCACCGGTTTCAATCGACTGAGCGACCGAGCCGGTGACGTAAAGGTCGCCGCCCACTTGCACCGTGGCGCCACCGATCACCGCCGTCGACCCATCACCGAATGTCAAGTCACCGCCGTTGGTCTTGATCCCTTGACCGGTAACAGTATTGATCCCGTCGCCCGAGTGATCGCTGTCGGCCAGCAATTGCACGTGCAGCTTCGCGGTGTTGCCGTTCTGCGTGGCGTCAATGCCAACCGTTCCACCGATGTTGATGTGCCGTGCGGCTTGCATTGTCAGCGTTGCATCGCCAGACATCGCGCCTGTGACGATGTCGCTGGTCAGGGTAATGTCGCCCAGATCTGTATTGTTTCCCGAGCTGCCTAGCGATGCATTGTTGGCCGTCGTTGTTACGGTAACGCTCGTGCCCGTGTTCAGCGTGCTGACAATGTTGCCAGCCGCGATCGCATCGATGACATAGTTGTACGGGTCAATCAGCCACAGACCGCCATTGCCAATCAGGGCACCCGCGTCGACCACGATGCCGTTGGTGTCGATTTGATTGCCCGATGTTTCGATCTTTCCGCCATCGCCAAACAGATCACCAGCTCGAGCGAGCAGCGTCCCGAACGCCCGGGTGATTGACTCGGGATTGGTAATGTCGGACCACAAGACGATGGTTCCGCCGTCGCCGGAATCCGTCGCCGATGCGTCGACGACTGCGCCCGCTTGCAGTGTTACGGAAGTCGCCTGAGTCATTTCGCCGGAGCCCTGCCAATCGCCACCGATCAACGCTGTCCCGCCGCCATGTGTGCCGCGAACGTCGATCGCGGAGCCCGATGCCAACGTGATATCGTCGGCTTCGATCCGTACGCTGCCGCCTCGTGATGAATTAGCGTCTTGCGATGAATCGTTCCGGGAGGCCGCGATCGTTCCATTGTGGAGGATTTTTCCGTTCGGATTGACCAGATACACCTCGCCGCCGGACGTGGCCGCCCCGGTGGCGCGGATTTGTCCCGTATTGTTGATCAATCCTGCCGTCGGGCTGATGCCATTGGTCAAAGTTTCCATCGACGGTTGGACGTAGGTCATGCCGTTGTTGAGCGTAACCTCGCCGCCACCGCTGAGCGTGATACTCCCGCCGGTAGTCGTGATGGAACCGTGATTGGCGATCTCATTAGCGATCAAATGCGCACCGCCTACACCCGTTTGAATGGTGCCGTGGTTGACGATCGAACCGGCCGATCCGTTGCGGCTAAATGCCATCGCGCCGCCAGCCATGAAGTCCTGATCGGCAACGTCGAAAGTGGATGCGGTAAATCCGTTTGTGTTGATCATCCCCGAGTTGCTGACCACGATGCCCGAAGGATTGACCAGGTAAACGTTTCCGTTGGATTGCACCGTGCCCGCGATCGTCGATGGCATGTTTTGTGACGTGACCCGGTTCAAGATGGCCGAGTTGGCATCGGGTAAGTTGAAATTCGCGACGTTACCCGCGCCGACGTTGAACGAGTCCCAGTTGACGATCGCCCGGGAGGTGGACGCGTTCACATCGAGAGCGTTGCCCGCCGCCACAATCGATGCTTGACCGGCGATCACATCAGCACCCGTCGGGAGTTGCGCCGATGCATCGCGACCGGCGAACACCGACGAAGCGACGATCAAGCCAAGTACGTGTCGACGTGCCCGCAGCCGACGAATCGTTCGATGAGACGAACGTGCCGACGAAATCTCTTTAGAAGTCTTTTTCATTTTGTTGCCCCGGAGTGGGATCGTGAGGATCGGATCGATGATCCAGATCGTGCCTTGGAAACTTTGGCGATGATCCCGAACGTTGTGCCTGCGTTCTTTGAATTGCCTGTGCCGCTTAGTCGAGTCACGAAGACGCTAGCGACTACGGATGAGTCTTCGGGTGAAGAGACAGTGAATGTTTGCCGGAAGAACTTCAACGTGGTAATTAAGTGACAAGTTGGCAGATACAGTTGCGACATGTGTTAAGAGCGTTATTATTAAACTGATTGTTGATCATTCGTTTCGATCCATGCAACATCAACGCTACCAGCATGGTCGTAAGGACGATGAGTTTCTTACGCTCCGGGGTACTCGGAATGATGGGGCGTAAGGAAATTCCGTTCCAGGGCTGGGAATGATAATGGGCAACGAAGGGGCATCGCGTGCGCTAAAACGCACGTTTTCGTGGGTCGGTTTAACTTTCTGCATTGCGTTTTGTTCAAGCGTTTCCGCATGGGGGCAGGCCTACGAGCGTTACAAACCGCTGGATGTTCCCTCGGTGCCTCGCGCCCCGGTCGACATTCCCACCCCCGAGCGACCCGCCGAGGGATCCCAGGATGATCGCGTCCTTGTCGGTGCTCTTGAGGCGGTCGTAATTGTCGACGACGATGAGAAGATCGCGACGGACGATTCGATCGATTCTTTAACAGGAATTCATTACGACTTTGTCGCAAGCGATTCGTTGGTTTACCGATCCGAGATACGCAATTTGATTGAAGCGCAGATCGGTCAACCGATCACGCTGCGAAGGATCAATCAGCTCAGCCGTGACATCATCGATGTTTACCGCAAACGAAAGCTGCCGATCGTCGATGTGTTGATCCCCGAACAACGGATCACGACGGGAACCTTGCATTTGGTGGTGATCGAATCGCGGGTGGGGCGAATTCGTGTCGAAAGCGGTGATCATTTTCGTTGTGAAGAAACGGCCCGATGGATTCGTTGCACCCGGCGTGGCGACCGGATCTATGAACCGTATCTTGAGAACGATTTGTTCTGGTTAAACCAAAGCCCGTTCCGCCGTGTCAGCGTGGACTTTGAGAAGGGTAGCTGCGAAGGGACGACCGACATCCGTTTTTTGGTTGATGATATTTGTCCGCTGCGAGGCTATACCGGTATCGACGATTCCGGCGTGTCGACGTTGAACTACGGACGCTTCTTTGCCGGTTTTCAGTATGGCAACTTACTTGGAACCGGAGCAACGCTGGGGTATCAATATACCGCCGACGAAGAGTTTCGATTGCTGCAAGCTCACTCGCTGAGCGTTTCGCAACCGATCAGTCGCAACTACACGTTCAACCTGTTTGGAAGCTGGGCGGGTGTCGTACCGGAATTGGCCGGCGGTTTAGGTCAGAACGGCGAAAGCTGGCAGGTGGGTTCGACGTTGATCCGACATTTCGTGCGGCGACCGGATCATTTTCGAAACGGAACGTTCGGTTGGGATTTCAAGTCGACCAACAACAACCTCGAGTTCGATGGCACGACGATCTCCGACTCGGCCGCCGATCTGTTTCAATTGCGAATGGGTTTCGATGACTTGGTGCGGACGGACCTGGATCAATTTCGATTCTTTAGTCTGGAAGGTTTCGTCGGTCCCGGGGGGACGTCCGGTTCGCACACGACGACGGCGTTCAACACCATCCGGCCGGGAACTTCGCCGCACTATGTCTATGGTCGGTTGCGTTATGACATGCAAAAGATCATCGCCGACGATTGGATGTTGGCGACTCGTTTCTTGGGGCAAGTGGCATCGGAACGATTGCTCTTCAGCGAGACGTTGGGTTTGGGCGGGTTTGATTCGATCCGGGGCACCGATCAACGAGCCTTCAATGCCGACCACGGTTGGATCGCCAATTTTGAGCTCGGTCCCAGAACTTTCCGTTGGGGCACTCCGGAAAGTCCGAAGGTCTTGCGTGCGTATGGCTTTGTCGATGTCGGAAACGGTTACATCGCCGATCCGTTTGCCGGTGAAGATGCCTACACGTTTGCCCTCAGCACCGGGGTCGGTGCGAGGTATCAACTCAGTGATCGTTTGATCGCCCGCTTCGATTACGGATTCGGAATCGAAGACGTCGACGCCGCCGACCGCAACGACCGCGCTCACTTCGGCCTGACGTGGATTCCCGGACCGCGTTTGTGAGTTTCGGGGCTTGTTCGAACATTACCTGCCTAATCGGCCGCAACTCGCTAATACGCTGTTGATCTAATTAGCCGTACCGCGTTAGCGGCGGTTAACCGAACGCGAACCGGGGCTAACGCCCATCGGCTAATGGTTGTCATTCGGTGTTCGACTAAATCAACACGCCGGTGAGCGAGGGATTCGTTGAAGTCGGGCAAGTCCAAGGCATCCCCCGCTCACGGGCTTGTTGATTTAATCGTAACCCGAAGCGTGAGTTTTGAAGTTGCGCTTTTTTCGTAACCCGCTGCGTAAGCGAGGGATAATTGATATTGACTCATCCCTCGCTTACGCTTCGGGTTACGATGAGGACTAAATCAACAGCCCGTCATGCGTCGGGTTACGATTACATCAACAGCCAGCTAACGCGGTACGGCTGATTTACGAACCAGGTAAGTTATTTGCGAACGAGTGTTTATCTCTGCGGCTTGCTCATCAACAGCTTGTAATGCCCACTGCCGAGAAGATCGTCAAGGCGTTCGCGTAATTGTGGCGTGATGTCGACGCGGAACTTGTTGGCTTTGAAATGGATCGTTTCGCCTTCCTGCAGTGCCATCGACAGTAGCAGTTCTTTTGTACCCGGGTAGCCACGGATGATTTCACGAACTTTCGAGATCGTGTTTTCATCGTGTTCGGCTTCGTCCAATCGGATTCGCATGCCGTGGGTGTAACGACTATCGAGTTCGTCCAGTGGCGTGAGGTCGTCAACGATCAGATTCACTTCGTCGCCGCCACCCCTGCGGTCGACTTTGCATTTGGCCAAAACGACCGCGTCGGGTTGTATTCGTTCGCCACAGACCGCGAACTGCTTGGGCCAACAAATGCAACGCACGTTGCCCTGCATGTCTTCCAAATCAAAATTTGCGTACTTGCTCGGCGCGCCCGGCTTGGGGTTCTTGGTGTGTGCCAATTTGATACTGCTCAACATCCCACCAACGACGACTTCGTCGCGGTCTTTGCATTCGGTTAAGCTCGCCGTCGTGTGCGTTCGGAAGGTCGCCAGTTTGGGTTCGAACTCGGCCAGAGGATGGCTGTGCAGATAAAAACCCAAAACTTCTTTTTCGGAAAGCAATTTTTCACGGTCGGGCCATTCTTCGATATCGGGCATCGGTACCGCCGGGGTGGCCGCGCTGCCGCCATCGGACTCTTCGTCGTCATCGAACGCGTCGAAGAAACTTGCTTGTCCGGTTTTCTTATCCGCTTGGACTTTCGCTCCGGCCTGCATCGCCCGTTCGATCATCACCGTCAGTTGGCTGCGTTTGGCGCCAAAACTATCAAACGCGCCAGCTTTAATGAGCGTTTCGATCGCACTGCGGTTGCAATCGTGCGGGTCGACCCGTTCGCAGAAATCGAACAGGTCTTTGAAGGGGCCGTTTTTCTTGCGTTCGGTTTCGATGCTGATCGCGGTCGACCCGCCGCATGCCTTGATCGCCGAGAGGGCAAAGGGGATCTTTCCGTCGAGCACACTGAAGTCGGCTTCGGAGGTATTCACGTCGGGTGGGATGACGTCGATGTTCATCCGTTCGCAATCTTCCATGTGCTCGACGAGCGCGTCCTTACGTTTGAAGTTCCGCCCCGAGATATCGCTCGACAACAAAGCCGCCATGAACTCGACCGGATAGTGAGCCTTCAGGTAAGCGGTCTGATAAGCGACGAGGGCGTACGCGGTTGAATGCGAGTTGTGGACGATCAAACCGTTGGCGACAAAATTATGATCGACATCAACGGTCAAATCGTAGACATCTGCCTTCCCCATCGCCTCGATCGAAACAATTTCGTCCCAAAAAATATCGCTTTGAGCGATTTCCGCCAGTTCAGGACTATCAAAAAAATTTGCCAATCGATTGACAGTTGAGCGTTGAAAACCTCGCTTGCGAGATTCCCCCACGCGACAGAATTCTCGAATTGAAACTCCACTTTCCCGCTCGAGGTCTCGCCAAGTTAAGCCTGACATAGCCCGGTTCTGTGCGACCAATTTTCTGACTGTTGTTTCGATTGATACCTCGCGGGCGACGCCAACGCGATCTCCCACGTTGAGGTCTTCGACGTTGGTCCATCCGTCATAGGTCTTCAGCGGGTGATTGGCCGTCGCGACGATCCTGCGTCCGGTTCTCGTGACGACTTCAAAGACGTCGCGAACGCCATTCCACACCACATCGGTCACTTTTCGCGGGACTAATTTTTGATGTTCGTCAAGTGCTTCGATGGTGAAGGGTTTTTTGGATCGGAACAGCTCTTCGACGGTCGTCTGCTCACCCGTCGTAGCATCGACAATAAGCGTGTCACCCACGACGCACTTATTGAAACCATAGCCCGCAAACTTGACGATCAGGTTCCAGATGTCTTCGGCGTCGCTTGCGGCGAGTCCGTTCTTGACGCTGCCTTCGATGAAGACGTCGTGGTTGGCGTCGATCAAAGCTTGCTTCTTTTTCGAGATCGCTTTGATGCACGTGTAGGCTTTGGCCAGAGGCACGTCGCCGAGGCGATTGAGAATCCGCATCACTTGTTCTTGGTAGACCATGATGGAGTTGGTCTCTTCCAAAATTTCCTTGAGCACGGGGTGCTTGTACTCGGGCTGTTGACGGCCGTGCTTGATGTTGACGTAATCGTCGACCATGCCTCCTTCGAGCGGTCCAGGACGGTACAGCGCCGCCGTCGCGATGATATCGTTGAACCGGTCAGGTTTCATCCGTTGCAACAAGTCGCGGATGCCGCCGGATTCGAGCTGGAAGACGCCTTTGGTTTCGCCACGTTGCAAAAGCGCGTAGCTGGCTTTGTCGTCGAGCGGGAACTTGAGCGGGTCGATCGTCTCGCCGGTGGTTTGTTCCACCAATTTGACGGTCCGCGAAAGGATCGTCAGGTTGCGAAGGCCGAGGAAGTCCATCTTCAACAACCCGGACGCCTCAACGTCGGCCATCGCCCACTGCGTGATCACGTCTTGTTTGCCCGGGACGCGTCCCAGCGGCACGTATTCGGTCAACGGTTTGTCCGCGATCACGACGGCGGCGGCGTGCGTGCCGACGTTGCGGGCGAGCCCTTCGATCTTCATCGCCAAGTCGAGCAGCTCGCGGATTTCCGGGTCGCCGTCGTAGATCATTTTCAAGTCAGCACTTTTATCGAGCGCTTTGGCGATCGTGATCTTAAGCTCGTCGGGAACCAGTTCGGTGATCTGGTTGACGCGAGAAAGAGGAATGCCGAGGGCGCGGCCGGTGTCCTTGATCGCCGCTTTGGCGGCCAACGTTCCGAACGTTCCGATCTGGCAAACCATCTCGCTGCCGTATCGTTCCTTAACGTAGTCAATCACTTCGATACGACGTTCTTTTTCAAAGTCGATGTCGATGTCCGGCGGCTCGGTTCGCGATTCATCGAGGAACCGTTCGAACAGCAGGTCGTATCGCAGCGGGCATACGTGCGACATGTACAACGCGTAACAAACGATCGCGCCGACGCCTGATCCCCGTGCGGTCGCGCTGATGCCGATGTCGCGGGCGTGGTTGACGAAGTCCCACACGATCAAGAAGTAGGTCGGATATCCGAGCTTCTCGATCACGTCGAGTTCGCGGTCCAATCGCGCCATGACTTCGTCGGACAGTTTGCCATCGATGATTCGTTCGGGGTCGCCCTCGTAACGTTCCATCAGGCCTTTTTCGCAAAGCTCACGTAGGTATTGCAGTGGCGTCTTCTCGTCCGGGCAGGGGAAGCTCGGGAAGAAGTACTTGTTGAACTCCAGTTCGATGTCGACCGTGTCGGCGATCTGTTGGCTTCGGGCGACGGCGTCTTCGAGCCCGGGGAACTTTTCGTACATCTGCTGCGGGCTGCGGAGGAAGAACTGGTCGTTCTCCATCTTCATCCGCGTGTTGTCGGTTCGGAACCGACCGGTGTTGATGCACAACATGATGTCTTGGGCTTCGGAGTCCTCTTGATTGACGTAGTGGCAATCACTCGTCGCGACGAGAGGCAAGCCCATTCGTTTGGCGATCTCGACGGCACCTTCGAGCTGATGTCGTTGGATGTCGACGTCGTTGTTCATGATCTCGATGAAGTATCGATCACCGAACACGTTGTGGAACCAACCGGCGATGTTGCGGGCTTCGGCTTCGTGTTCGGCCGTGTCGATGCCCTTGAGCACGGCGCGGCTGAATTCGCTGCTGACGCAACCGGACAGACAGACTATTCCTTCGCTGTATTTTTCCAAGATCTCTTTGTCGATCCGCGGCTTGAAGTAGAACCCTTCGAGCGACGCGGCGGAGGCCAACTTGATCAGGTTTTTAAAGCCTTGTCGGTTTTGGGCGAGCAGGGTTAGGTGATAGCTGGCCGCTTTGCTGCTACTCGCACCGCCCTTGTCGAACCGGCTTCCCGGGGCGATGTAGGCTTCGTAGCCGATAATCGGGTTGATGCCCGCGTCTTTGGCTTTGCGATAGAACTCCAACGCCCCGTGCAGGTTGCCGTGATCGGTCAGCGCCAGCGCGTTCATGCCGTGATCGACGGCCCGTTTGACCAACTTGCCGATGTCGCCTGCTCCGTCGAGCAAGCTGTAGTGACTGTGGCAATGAAGGTGCACGAACGGCGGGATTTCCGTTGCGGCCTGAATTTCCATTTCCGGGGCGAGGATGGTGTTGGACATCGCTGAGTGGATCCTTCGCGGACGAGTTCGTGTGTCGGACTTCCTCAAGGTAACCGTCGGTCGTGGGCGGAGTGAAGGAGGCTTTTGATTCAATCCAAAATGCCGATCTCAATTTCCTATTCGGTGATGGCCTGGGCTGCTCAAGAGGGGGGCAGAAACTTCAGATTGGGCAGGTTTTAACTCCGGATTACTGGCTCCCCTCGCCCCGCGTCGGGGAGAGGGGCTGTGGGTGAGGTGCATCGGCCAATATCTGTTGGTTGCGGATTTTGCCGACAAATTATAAGCTAATCGGCTTCCCACCGATCTTCCGACCCTCCATCGCCTGCGTTATGCCAATCCGATTTACTGTTGCTTTTGCTTTGTCGACCCTGTTTTTGATTTCGCTGGGTTGCCGCCGAGAGAACACGCCGACCGCCAAGACGCCCGAAGCGGCGCTGCCCGCCGAGTCTCCCGCTGCGGTAGCCTTGCCCGAAGACGATCCGGCGGACGTGGCGGCGTTGGAAGAGGCCGGGTTCTCGCTCACGAAGAACGACGCGGGCGTGGTGGTGGAACTTGCCGCTGCGGGTGCCGACAGCATCGCGAAATCGTTGCCGCTGTTGGACGGCGTTCCGAATTTGGAAGTCGCGCACTTCAACGGACCCGGAATCACCGACGAGGGGATGGAGAACTTGATCCACTTGAAGACAATCAAGCGGCTCGATTTCACCGATTCGGCGATCGGCGACAAGACGCTCGAAACGGTTGGCAAACTCGACACGCTCGAAGCGTTGTTCTTACGCCGCGCCGGGGTCACCGATTCGGGCCTTGAGAATTTGACCGGGCTGAAGAAACTCCGTGCGATCGATTTACGAAACAGCAACATCGGGGATGCGGGGATGGATTCGCTCGTGAAGTTGACTTCGCTTGCAGACATCCAATTGGAAAAATCCAAGGTCACCGACGACGGGCTGGTCAAGCTGGCACCGCTGAAGTTGAAATCGATCAATTTCAATTACTGCACCACGATCGGCAACAAGACCATGGCCGTCTTGGGCAAGATGCCCACGCTCGAATCGTTGCAGGCGGATTATTCCAAAGTCGACGACGCGGGAATGAAGGAACTTGCCGGACTGAAGAATCTCAAGCGTTTGCGGGTTCGCGGTTGTGACGTCACCGGCGAAGGACTGGCACACGTTCAAGGCAATCCGAAGCTAGCACGATTCGAATTGCGGGATACGTCGCTCGATGCCAAAGGCATGGACGTGCTTTCCTCCATGCCACAGATCGAATTCTTGGACATGGCCGAATGCCGACTCGTTCAATCCGAAGACATCGCCAAGATCGGAAAGCTTAAAAACCTCACTTTGTTGGGTCTGTGGGAAACCAAGACCGACGACGCGGCGGTGTCGCAGTTCGGTGATCTGACAAAGCTGCGGGAGCTGGATTTAAAGTCGGCCGCCGTGGGCGATGAATCGATCCCGACGCTGATGAAGCTGACCAATTTGGAACGGCTCAACGTGGCCGGAACGTTGTTTACCGATGACGGATTTCGAAAGCTCGGATCGTTGCCAAAACTGAAGTATCTCAACGTCGCCAACACGAGTATCGGGTTCGACGTGATCGACGAATTGGCTGAGTCACGCAAAGACTTGCAAGTCGTCGAGTTCGAGAACTAATTGATGCCATCGAAATCTCGCCGTCCCGATTCATCGGACGTGACGCTTGACTACCACCGCGAGTTGGTTCAGCGAGTTGCCGGATCGTGTGTGCTCGAAGTCTTGCACCAGCAGTTGTGGTGGATGTGCGAGTTGGGCGGTTGTTTGTCGTCGGAACTTGTCGACAAAATTCATCCGCCGTACACATGGACGGTTCGGCAAGTGGTGGAACATTGCGTCGATGCCGAACGGGTTTTTGGTGATCGAATCATGCGAATCGCCGCCGGGGATCAGACCGACTTGCCGCCGTGGGACGAGAACGCCTACGCGGCGTCACGTTTCGGGTTGGGCAACGTCAGCCATCTGATCACGGAATTGGGATATTTGCGTCAAGCGAATCTGTTGTTGTTGCAACGAATCAAGCCGCCGACTTGGAGTCATGTCGGAACGGTCGGTGGGCATGCCATCACGCCTCGAGGCATTGCCTGGATCAGTGCGGCTCACTTGCAGCACCATTTTGAGATCATCGAAAAGCGGTGTGAGATTTCGCCGAGTCGGAATCGCGAATGAAATCGAGACCGTTAACTCGCGATACGAAAACGCTGCAACGTCGCCTCGTGCAGCGTCCGCACGAGGCCGGGACGCGTCAACGGATGTACGACATTATTTTTGAGGCGGAGACGCCCGAGGGTCGTGCGTTTGATATCGGATTGCTGGTCGCGATTGTGACGAGTATCGTTTTTGTATCACTCGAAACCTTACCCGACTATCAAGTCACTCGCGTCGTCGATGGTCAGACGATTCATGATCTGCCTTTGTGGCTGGTCGTTGGTGAATGGTTGCTGACCATTTTGTTTACGTTGGAGTATATCGCGCGCCTGTTATGCGTTCGTCATCCGCTGAAGTACGCCACCAGTTTTTGGGGCATCGTTGATTTGTTATCCGTCTTGCCCGGGTATGCGGCTCTCCTAACGGGTGACTCGGCGCGTTCGTTCGTGATCCTACGCTCGGTCCGATTGCTACGCGTTTTTCGGGTCCTGAAGCTTTGGCGAATGATGAGCCAAGCGGACGAACTGGCCGATGCGATCTGGAATTCACGCGATAAGATCATCGTGTTTTTGTCCGTCGTGTTGGTCGCGGTCACGATCAGTGGCACGTTGATGTATCACATCGAATCGGTCATGTTCGGTAGTCTACCGGACAGCGACTTTACGTCGATTCCGCAGGCGATGTATTGGGCGATCGTCACGATGACGACGGTCGGCTATGGCGATGTCGTTCCGCATACGACGATCGGGAAGATTATCTCGGCAGCTTTGATCTTGCTCGGATATAGTTTGATCATTGTCCCGACGGGTTTCGTCAGCGCGGAACTGTCGAAGGGAAACAGCGAACCGATGGAGTTTCATCCTTGTCCGAGATGCGAGGCGGCACGCCACCGTAGCGACGCGGAGTACTGTTATCGGTGTGGTAGTGATCTGGATCGGCCGGCTTGAGAGCAACTGTTGGGCTTGTGCTGGTGTCCACTCGCTTGCCGGGCTGTTGATTTAGTGCGCGTTTGGGCGTTTTCGTTTAACGGCAAGCCGCAGGCGTCTGCGTTTTCAAACTCTGTCGCCTGCGGCTTGCCGTTAAACGATTCAATCAACAAGTCCTTGCGCGTCGGGCTTGTTATGCCGCTGTTTCGCCGACCTACGGATGTTCGTGGGCAAATCTTGAACTTTTTTTAAGAAGTCGGCACGAGATGGACGATTAGTCGTAATGAGAACCGGGAAACCTGAGAAACGGATCGTTTGCGAGGTTGTTCTCAAACCAGCGAAACCTCAAGTCCGAAGGACAACTATGAGCGACACGTCGAATGGCTTCGTGTCTCATTCCCGAAACGCTTGATGATGTCCCTCCGTCATGGCAAAACTATCTTTCTCGGTCCACCGGCTTCGTCAGTCGTTGATGATGGCCATTGTGATCCCCGTCGTCGGCATGGCCGCAGGCGTCGGTCTGTTCGACAACCATTCCGCTCACGCCATTGAAGGTACCGAACTGAATGCGTCGGTCGGCCTCTGGGCGCCTTTGCTTCCGGATATTGAAGCCGCAACCACCACAGATGGAGAGTCCATCGGAACGATCGTCGGTCTGCGCGGACATCATCGTTTCGAAGGTTACCGAACAAGCATTGAAGGTGGTGTGCAATACGGCGTCACCGACGATGTGGAGATGTTCGGCTTCGATGCACTGTTGCGTGACACATGGTCGTTCGGAATTGGTGATCTTTCGGCAGGCACTGGATACAGTCAAATGAACTGGAAACAGGAAGGTGCGGGCGGGTTCATCGACAGCGATTACCGCGGTGCAAAAGTGGTCGGCGGATGGGAAACGGCGTTCGGACGACGACCGTTATGGATCGACCTGACGTTGGGGCTTTACGACCTCAACGGGAAATACTCGAACGTCGCCGGAGTCGTCCAAGCCGAGATCGACGAATTCACAACGACTTGGGGATTGGATATCAAATCGGACGTCAAGTTCTTTGGGATTCCCGGTCGCGCCGTGTTCGGGATCACCTATCTGGAAGATTTCACGACATGGAAAGGTGGTGCGATCGGCACGGACGACGCCGTTGTCTTGACAGGTGCGTTGGAATTATTGGTCTACTAGCCTTTGTTCAGATTGATCCGCCGTTAGGGACGACGGCGGCGACGATTTGATCAACGACCGTTTCAATCGATAGTCCGCTAGTATCGATGCGAAGGTCGGCGGCTTCGCGATAAAGAGTCTCTCGCTGAGCCATCACATCGTGGATTTCTTGCAAAACCGGTTGGCCCGTCAATGATGGTCGCCGGTCGCCGGTGGTGGAGTCACTCGAAAGGCGAGCGGCGATCACCTCGGGGTCGGCATCGAGCCAAATGCAAACCCCTGTGTGGCGAATCGTCCGCCGATTTTCTTCGCGTAGAATCGCACCCCCACCTAGCGAAATGACTTGGGCGGGTGCGAGTGCGATTCGCAGCAACGATTCGGTTTCCCGGTTACGAAAACCTGTTTCGTTCTCGCTGGCAAAGATCTCCGCGATGGTCATTTTGGCATCGGTCTCGATCACTTCGTCCAAATCCACGACGGCTCGCTGGAGACGGCCGGCCAAGAGTTTCGCGACCGTGCTCTTGCCGCACCCGCGATAGCCTGTCAAATAGAGGTGCAGACGTTCATTGAATGTTCTTTTCATGACGGTTGACGGTACGTCATCTATTCGGTTTCGGCAACGCCACCCACCCTGGATATTTTCATGTCGGATCTTTTGACAAGTAAGCGATTCATCTGGCTGGCATCGATGACGTTTGTGTTTTTAGCGATCGACCAGTTCTCTGTGCCGGCAAGCGGTCAAACTCCCGAGGTTCCCGCGTCGAATTCACGGTCGTCATCTGCGGTCGACGAGGCTGACATTCCGGAGGCTCTTCAGGGTGATTTCAAGGTTCAAGACATCGCGGCCGCGACCGCTTGGGTGGATCGTTTGAACCTGGCGGATTGGTTGGGGCCATTGGCGCCGCTGGCCTTATCGCCGTTCTTTGGCGTGGCGTGTTTGTCTGGGCTAGCGTTATGGGGGCCCGATGCGATCACCGACAATGCATTGCTCGGCGCTTCCGGGCCTCTTCGCAGTGTACCATTGTTTGTCGTGTTCGCAATTTTGGCGTTGTTGACGAGTGTTCCTCGGCTTTCCAAAGTCAGCAAGCCGTTCGCCCAAGCGATGGACCGGCTCGAGGCCTACGCGGTGGTCGTGATCTTGCTGGCGATCAAACTGACGTCGTCCTACGCCGGGGATGCTTCATCGGGACACGAATTGGTTGTTCTGGCGAGCCCGTTGGAAGCGGCGATTCAAAACCGCCCGATCGTGGTCGAGGCCGGCGTGATCAGCTTCACGGCAGAAACCTTCTTGATGATCGCCATGACGGTGAATCTGTTGGTCATCAACAGCGTCAAGTTCTTCTTCGAGTTTTTAGTTTGGCTGACGCCGTTCCCGACGGTCGACGCGATGTTTGAGATCGCCAACAAGGCGACGTGTGCCGTGTTGATGACGATCTATGCTTTCAGTCCGATGTTGGCGACGGCGATCAACTTGCTCGTCCTTTTTCTCGCGTTGGTCGTCTTTCGCTGGACGGCGCGACGGGTCCGGTTCTATCGAACGATGTTGCTCGACCCGGTGCTGGCGAGATTGTGGCGTGGTTATGGCTTACCTGCTCGTCGGGGACTAATCGTGTTCCCGCAAGATGCGATCGGTCCTTTTCCGGCAAAGAGTTGTCTGCGACTGATGCGAGATTCCGACGAGTCGGGCGGTTGGACGTTGCAGCCTGGTTCGTCCTGGTCGACGATGACATGGTTGCCGACGCCAAGCGGTGGTGCCAAGCGATCGATCAGGCTATCTGCATCGCGACCTCCGAAATGGATTCGAGGTTGGTTAACTCATGCGATTGAAGTGCAACTTGATTCACCCGATGATGACGTGCAAGGCTGTTTCGTGCTGAAGACGAGTCGCCGCCACGACCAACATTTTGCAGTCTTGTCCGAAACGCTTTGTATTGAGGTCGTCGATCAGGCGGAGCAGCGACGCCAGGCGGGAACCTCCAAGATTGAGTTTGCTTAAGAGCCTATCCGAAAAGGGGTCTGACCCTTTGGAGGCGAGTCGATATTGATTGCGTTTCTGGTCTCGCCGGAGAGGGTCAGACCCCTTTTCGGATAGGCTCTTAGCATCGCGTGAACATGAACTGCCGCATTGTAAAAGTGGCATAGGCTTCCAGCCTTTCTATACCCCACATCTTTTTTGACCCCCACGAGCTCGTCTCGTGGGTGAATAAGGTTCGCAAGCTAGACAACGACGCCCTCCCAACCTTCCGATTTTCACTTGAGCTCGCCGCTTCAAGCGGCGAGCACAAGTGAAAATCGGAAGGTTGGGGGAATTGCGGCTCGTGGCTAGCTTGCCAACCTCGGCTTCCTGCCAGACGAGCTGGCAGGGGAGCAATACATGAGGACTTGGGGGGTATAAAAAGGCTGGAAGCCAATGCCACTTATTGTTCAGGCGATGCTAATCATCGCCTACGCCGCTTAGGTGGGGCCGAGAGTTTTGGCGAATTTCGCTACGGTGTGGGTGATGCGAAACACTTGGCAAGTACCCAGTGCGTGGGCAGATAGATGAGGACCGGCAATCCGACAAGCATCATGGTCAGCCATGCCCATCCCGGCATCATCGTTTGCGGAGCCTCGGCGGACATTCCGAAAACGTAGTTCACGTTGGACGGTTGATTGGTGAAACTGAGCACCGCGCCGGGTTCAGGCAATCCGAAGTAACTGATCAACATCGCCGCCCAAGCGGTTAACGTCCACGCCCAGAACGCTCGTTTGTCATATCCCAACTTGGCCACGATCACGATGAGTAAAATCGGCAACCAAAAGTGGAAGAACGAAAGTCCTCGGGCAAACAACGAGATCTCCGGATTGAACATGTAGTCGGTCATTCCGATCACCGGCATCCCCACTAATTGTGTCAGAAAATCGAATTGCCATAGAACCTGAGGCAATGTGATCCCGACCGCCGCCATCGACGCGAAAATCGGCTTTTGGGTCCACACGCTGGCGAGGGTCAGGAACAACGCGATGTCGCAAAAATAAACAAAATTGGTCGGCCCGTACTCGATCCAGTAGTACGGTACAAGCACGGCCATGAACGCGGTGAAGCCGATCTTCAAACTGAAGTGCAGTTGATTTTGGCGTGGGGGAAGGATTGGCACTGTCTCACAGATTCTTGTTGATTCAGACATTTCGGTGGGGTTGGGAGCCGGGGCGATTATCGGTGAAGCAGACATATCGATGCGGTGGTCAGGAGTGAACTGAGTGTTGAGGGGGCGTCGACAAATTAGGCTTGCGGTCCAACGAAGCAAGTTTTGCGACCGACGAACTGGATCAAATCACAAGAGACCAACTCGAACGGTCCGCGGCGCGAGATTTCTAAAAACCACCGCGAACGTCGCATCAAGTCACCGGATGTTGCATGAACGCCACATCGTATCGGCATCGGTCGATGGCTTCCGAGGGAGTCAAAAAGTCAATTCTTTGTTGGTTTTCTACGTGTCAACGATGAATTTCGCCTGTTCGACCCGACTCAGAAGCCGTTCAGCTTACCGATCAGGCACGCGGCGTGCTTGATTCGACGTGAGACAAGGTATCGGGGGCGATGCGAGTGCTGATCACTGGTGTCGTACAACCGTTTTCCCCGTCGACCCGTTGCTCCCGTATGCATGTCGTTCAACTTGCCGAACTCGCGGCCGTCTTGACCCATCATGGTCCGGCCATCCTTTACCGTCATGCGGCGGTACCTCCTGAGGCGATCAATGGATACTGGACGGCGTCGCGTTTGCGTATCGACCTGTGGAACCAGTCGCTCGCCCGATTCACGCGTGCGAAAGCCAGCGGCAACCACTATCGAATGCGATGCTGGTGGCAAGACCATACCGGCGTTCTCGAAGAAGTGTTGGCTAGCGAGGTGCTCACCCGAGTTGTCGCGGCTCTGGCCGATGGGATTGATCGGGCGGGCAATCGGGATGAATTCTCTCCGATCGCTCAAGCTATTCATTTGTCGCATCTAGAAGTCCGCAATCGAGTCCAAGAAGCCATCTTGGATCGTCGAGGATGTGCGGTCCAAGATGCCGTCCGCCTGAACAAGCTACGCGTTGTGGTGGAGAGATGGATCGACGCCTTGATTGGTCACCTATCTGGTGCCGATCCTTCGCTGGTGCGATACGGAATCGACAGTAGTCGAACACGTGCCCATGCCGAAGAAGCTGGAACAATGTCGACGGCTCCAGGACGCGAGACGATTGCTTGGTTGACTCAGGCGTCGATGACTGATGGATTGCGTCGGATCATCGCCAAGACGCCCTCGCTGCCCCATGCGAACCGTGAAGTCGCCAATAGCGCCATGATGATCTTACGACCCGATCTTTTTGACAGCGTCGGAGTTCTCAAGTCGTTGTGGGTACATCGAATCCAAAACGATTCGGATCGAACCGACCAAATGATTCAGGACTACTTGCGACCCGACGTTGACGACTCGGCGACAGTCTCCGCATTCGACGCGATCCACGCAAGCGCCTTGGCCCAGTGGTTTCGGTACTGAGCGAGGCTATGCCATCGATTGGCACTGTGCTTTGGTCATCGACACCTGCATCAGTCATCGTGGCATTTGGTGCCTTTACTAAGGCAATTGATACAAGCCCGACGCGCGAATTTTTAAGTTGCGATTTTGCCTGTGGCATTGGTTTATCGTAACCCGAAGCGTAAGCGAGGGATGAGTCAATATCAATTATCCCTCGCTTACGCAGCGGGTTACGATAAAAGTGCAACTTCAAAAAGCGTGAGCCAGGGATTCATCACCATTAAGTCCTTTGTATGTATCCCTCGCTCACGCTTCGGGTTTCGATGAGGACTAAATCAACAGCCCGCTAGCCGCGGGCATTACGGCAAATAAGCCAGCATTCGGAACCCGTGGCTAGCGCCATCGGCTCACAAAAACTGACGAGCGCACTAAATCAACACGCCGGTAAGCGAGGGGATCTACTCCAAACTTTGCAATACCAGCGACTCCACTCGCTTGTGCGTCGGGCTTGTATGTTTGCGGCGTAGCCGCCATAAGAAGTATTCTGCAAACTTGATTGGTCGTTCGCCCGTTAGCCCTGGTTTCGGATACGCTCGAAGTACTGCGAGTCTCGGAGAGACTCGCCTACGTGTTTCAGGCGTCCTTGCGTTTGTCGAGCAACTCTTCGACGCGGTCTTTGGCGGTTCCGTCGTCACGATACGCATTGATCAACGTCGCCGGATCGAGCATCCGCCAACTCGGGATGCCGGCGTACATCGTCGCCACGAGCATCCCGCCACGTAGTGCCCAAAGCACATAGCCGATCGATGCCAAGCCCAACGTCGTTCCAACCCCGCCGACCAAGAACTCGTGATCATCGTCGTTACCCTTGATCAAATCATCGGACTCCGAAAAAACATACCATGCAAACATCGAGTCTTGGTCGGCCCGAAGTAGGTCGTCACTGAAGGAGGACCCCACATCGAGTTGCGAGAAGCCGAGATCGAAACTGAACGAGCCATTGGCAAACCGGTAGCCACGACCCAAACCTTGGCTTGTACCGGACTGGTTGTTCGACTCACGGGTGCTTGCATCGGCTCCAAAGGAACCATCCGCATTGGCCGAATCGCCGTCTTGGTTGGATTGCTGGGATTTCGCTCTCGCTTGATTGGAGCTACTGCTTTCTTGGCTCTGGCCGCCCGGCAGGTTTTCGCCGTTGCCGTTGGCACCTTCATCGCCACTTCCGGATGAATCGCCGGAGTCATTGCCCGATGAATCCCCGTTGTCACCACCGGTGTCTCCGGTAGCGGAGTTACCGCCGCCGTCGCCCGATCCTCCGCCGCCGTCGCCCGATCCTCCACCCCCTCCGCCCGGATTGCCAGCCTGCACCGCGATGCTGACCGTGGCGATATTCTCGCTATCGAGCAGGCCATCATGGGCTCGGTAGGTGAACGAGTCGGTTCCAAAGAATCCGGCGTTGGGCGTGTAGATCAACGACCCGTCGGGTGCGATCGTCAGCGTTCCGTTGGACGGCTGAGTCACGATCACCATTTCCAACTCGTCGCCGTCGACGTCGGTGTCGTTGCCCGTCGGTTCGGGTGTCGTCAAGGACTTCGATTGGCTCGCTAGCGTGTCGTAGACGTCATTCACCGCCACCGGAGCTTCATTGACATCGAGAACGTTGACCGCGAAGACTTGCGTGCTGGTCGATCCGTCCTGAGACATCGCGAGCACCTCGATCAGATGGCTGGATTGTGTTTCGAAATCCAATCCGCCGAGTGTGGTCACGATGCCGGTGTTCGGATCGATCGCAAAGCGTCCGCCGGCATCGTCGGTCAACGCATACGTGACCAGACTGTTGGTGCCGTCGCCATCGACCGCCGAGACGGTGATGCCGACGAGGACCCCGACACTATTCTCATTGACGTCGTTGGCGTTGACGTCGGCATCGACCGGCACGGTCACGTCGAATTCATCGACGTCGTTCAAGTAGACGGTGAAGGTTTCTTCGTATTGACCACCGAATTGGTCGCTCACTTCCACGGAGATTTGATGCTCGTCGGCATCTTCAAAATCCAGTCGGCTGGAATCCAGTACGGTGATGTTACCGGAGTGGTCGATGGCGAATCGCCCGTCGGCGTCATCGGTCAACTGATAGACAAGATCTTCGTCGGCATCAATGTCACTGGGTGTGACGACTCCGACGAGTTGTCCGTTGGCGAGATTCTCGTCGATCGTCAAGTCCGTCGTGGTGAGATCGAACGGATCGTCGTTGACGCCTTGGATGGTGATGGTGATCTGTTGGGTGGACTGGGCGCCCTGTTCGTCGACGATCGTGTAGGTGAAGACGTCTTGGAGGGTGTCGGTGATGGTTCGCAGTGCCTCGACATCCGGATGATTGTTGTCGACGTTGTAGGCATACAAACCGTTGCTTTGGATGGTGATGTTTCCGTAGAGTCCGTCAACCGGGGCACCCACGAAACCGGTTGCCGCCCCGGTGATTCCTTGGGCGACTCCGACGACATTGGCGGAATCGGTAACATCCAGATCGGTATCGTTGTCAAGCACATTGCCTGTCGGATCGATACCTGGGGTCGTGTTGGCATCACCACCCGCTTCGAGAGCGGTCGCGGTGTCGACCACGGCAACCGGTCCGTCGTTGGTGCCGGTGATCGTCACCGTCACCGTCTCGGTATCCGATAGCGGTGTACCGTCGTCATCGGTGACGCTGACCGTGTAGGTCAACACCAGAGTCTCGCCCTCGGCGAGGAAATCGAATGCTTCGACGCCGGAGTTGAAGTTCCAAGTCAGCGTATTGGTGGTTTCGGTGTTATCTAAGATTGCCGCAGGCGTGATGCTCAAGAACGATTGCAACGTGGCGTTGTCGAGTGTGACCGGAACGCTGCCTGACCCAGTTCCCGAGACAGCCACCGAATCGACCGCCGCCAAGACGTTATCGCTTCGATCGAGATCGGTGACGATGAATGAGCTACTATCGGTCAAACCGGCATCGGTTTCGGTCAACGCCGACGTCGCGGGTCCTCCGGTGATGACGGGCGCGTCGGCGGTACCAGTCACGGTGATGACGACATCTTGCGTGTCGGTGGACCCTTGACTGTCGGTGACCTGAATCGTGTAGGTCAACATCAACGTTTCACCTGTGGCGAGGTAGTCGAATGCTTCGCCGCCCGAGTTGAATCCCCAAGCCAGGGTGTTGCCGGTCTCGGTGGAATCAATGATGTTGGTGGTGGCCGTGAACATGGCTAACAATGCCGCGTTGTCGCTGCCGAGTCCACTGGTGGTGGAGGAGGCGACGACTCCGGTCACGGTGGAAGTCACCACATCAGTCAGATCGAGATCCGTCACGCTGAGCGTCCCGGTGCTGGTCAGCGTTGAGTCCGTTTCCGTCAGGTTTTCAGCGGCGCTGTCACCGGCATCAATGAACACGTTGGGTAGATCATTCGTACCGGTGATCGTCACCGTCACGGATTCGGTATCCGAAAGCGGCGTACCGTCGTCATCGGTGACGCTGACGGTATAGGTCAACAGCAGTGTCTCGCCCTCGGCGAGGAAGTCGAACGCTTCGGTGCCGGAGTTGAAGTTCCAAGTCAGCGTGTTGGTTGTTTGGGTGTTGTCTAAGACCGCGGTGGGCGTGACGCTCAAGAACGATTGCAGCGTGGCATTATCGAGTGTGACCGGAACGCTAGCTGATCCGGTTCCCGAAACAGCCACCGAATCGACCGCCGCCAAAACGTTGTCGCTTTGATCAAGATCGGTGACGGTGAATGAGCCGCTATCGGTCAAACCGGCATCGGTTTCGGTCAACTCCGAAGTCGCGGGGCCACCGGTGATGATGGGCGCGTCGGCGGTTCCGGTGACGGTGACGACGACATCTTGCGTGTCGGTGGTTCCTTGACTGTCGGTGACTTGAATCGTGTAGGTCAGCGTCAACGTCTCGCCGGTGGCGAGGTAGTCGAATGCTTCACCGGCGGAATTAAAACTCCACGTCAGCGTGTCTGTCAGCTCAGTTCCGTCAATCACGTTGGTGGTCGACGTCAACATCGAGAGCAATGCGGCGTTGTTCGAAAGCAATCCAGTCGTGTCGCCCGAGGCCACAACCGCCGAAACCGTCGATGCGACCGAATCACTCAAGTCCAAGTCGCCAACCGACAGCGTAGCTGAACTGATGAGTGTTGAATTAGTTTCGATTAGTGTTCCGGCGGAACTGTCTCCTGCTTCAACTGTGATCACTGGCGTATCGTTGGTGCCATTGATGTTGATGACCACATCCTGCGTATCGCTCGCGCCCTGGCTGTCGGTGACGGTGATCGTGTACGTGAGCGTCAGCGTTTCACCCACGGCCAAATAGTCAAACGATTCACTGGCCGAATCGAAAATCCAAGTCAACGTGTCCGTCAGTTCCGTTGCATCGAGAACATTCGCAGTCGACGTCAGCATCGCCAGCAGTTCCGTGTTGTTCGAGCCCAGTCCAGTGGTAGTTCCGCTGGCCATAACACCAGTAACATTGGAAGTGGCCACGTCGGTTAAGTCGGAATCATCAACGGTGAGTGTTCCCGAAGTCGTCAGCGTCGCGTCCGTTTCGGTCAACATCTCTGCTGCCGAGTCGCTACCTAGTACCGAAACGGTCGGCCCGTCATTCGTTCCCGTAATGGTGACCGTGACCGTCTCGGTATCACTCAGCGGCATGCCGTCGTCATCGGTGACGCTGACCGTGTAGGTCAACACCAGTGTCTCACCGTCAGCGAGGAAATCGAAGGCTTCGGTGCCGGAGTTGAAGTTCCAAGTCAGCGTATTGGTGGTATCGGTGTTATCTAAGATTGCCGCAGGCGTTATGCTCAAGAACGATTGCAACGTGGCGTTGTCGAGCGTGAAGGGAACGCTAGCTGATCCGGTTCCCGAAACAGCCACCGCATCGACCGCCGCCAGAACGCTGTCGCTTTGATCAAGATCGGTAACTATGAACGAACCGCCATCGGTCAAGCCGGCATTGATCTCGATCAACGAAGACGACGCTGGGCCACCGGTGATGACGGGCGCGTCGGCGGTTCCGGTGACGGTGATGACGACATCTTGCGTGTCGGTGGTTCCTTGACTGTCGGTGACCTGAATCGTGTAGGTCAACATCAACGTTTCACCGGTGGCGAGGTAGTCGAATGCTTCGCCGCCGGAGTTGAAGTTCCAAGTCAGGGTGTTGCCGGTCTCGGTGGAATCAATGATGTTGGTGGTGGCCGTGAACATGGCTAACAATGCCGCGTTGTCGCTGCCGAGTCCACTGGTGGTGGAGGAGGCGACGACTCCGGTCACGGTGGAAGTCACCACATCAGTCAGATCGAGATCCGTCACGCTGAGCGTCCCGGTGCTGGTCAGCGTTGAGTCCGTTTCCGTCAGGTTTTCAGCGGCGCTGTCACCGGCATCAATGAACACGTTGGGTAGGTCATTCGTACCGGTGATCGTCACGGTGACGATTTCCGTATCACTCAGTGGCGTGGCGTCGTCATCGGTCACACTGACGGTATAGGTCAACACCAACGTCTCGCCCTCGGCGAGGAAGTCGAATGCTTCGGTGCCGGAGTTGAAGTTCCAAGTCAGGGTGTTGGTTGTTTCGGTGTTATCTAAGATCGCCGCAGGCGTGACGCTCAAGAACGATTGCAGCGTCGCGTTGTCGAGGGTGACGGGAACGCTGCTTGACCCAGTTCCCGAGACAGCCACCGCATCGACCGCCGCCAAAACGTTGTCGCTTTGGTCGAGATCGGTGACGATGAACGAGCCGCTATCGGTCAAACCTGCATCTGATTCGGTCAATGAAGATGACGCCGGTCCTCCGGTGATGGCGGGTGCGTCGGCGGTTCCGTTGATCGTAATGACAACGTCTTGAGTTTCCGTTGTTCCCTGACTATCGGTGACCTGGATCGTGTAGGTCAGCGTGAGCGTCTCGCCGGTGGCGAGGTAGTCGAACGCTTCACCGGCGGAATTAAAATTCCAAGTGAGCGTGTTGCTGGTTTCATTTCCGTCGATGACGTTTGGGGTGCTGGAGAACATCGCTAGCAGGGCGGTGTTGTCGCTGGCCAATCCCGTTGTGGTTCCTCCGGCCACGACGCCGATGACGGACGACGAGACCGTGTCGCTGAGGTTGACGTCGGTGACCGTCAGTGTGCCGCTGCTAGTCAGCGTCGTGTCGGTTTCGTCGAGTGAGGCGGACGCATCGTCGCCAGCTTCGATGGTGATGACCGGGGCGTCATTGCTTCCGGTGATGGTGATCACGACGTCTTGAGTATCGGTGGCGGATTGGCTGTCGGTGACCTGGATCGTGTAGGTGAGCGTCAATGATTCACCCGCCGACAGGTAATTGAACGTTTGACTGCCGGAGTTGAAACTCCAGGTGAGTCGATCGCCCGTCTCGGTCGAATCGAGCACACTGGCGGTGGAGTTGAACATAGCGAGCAGGGCGGCGTTGTCGGAGGTCAAGCCCGTCGTGTTGCCACTGGTAACGACCCCGGTGACGGTGGAACCGACCGAATCGGTCAGATCCAAGTCGGCGACCGATAGCGTGCCGGTGGTGGTGAGCGTCGATCCGTTCTCGCCGAGAGTTTCGGCCGCGCTATCGCCAGCATCGATGAACACGCTTGGCGAATCGTTGGTACCGGTGATTGTCACCGTCACCGTCTCGGTATCGCTCAACGGCGTGGCGTCGTCATCGGTAACGCTAACGGTGTAGGTCAAGACGAGTGTCTCGCCGTCGGCGAGGAAATCGAATGCTTCGGTTCCCGAGTTGAAGTTCCAGGTCAGGGTATTGTTCGTTTCGGTGTTATCTAAGATTGCCGCAGGCGTGACACTCAAGAACGATTGCAACGTGGCGTTGTCGAGTGTGACCGGAACGCTAGCTGATCCGGTTCCCGAAACAGCCACGGAATCGACCGCCGCCAGAACGTTATCGCTTCGATCGAGATCGGTGACAATGAATGTGCCACTATCGGTCAAACCGGCATCGGTTTCGGTCAACGCCGACGTTGCGGGTCCCCCGGTGATGACGGGCGCGTCGGCGGTCCCGGTGACGGTGACGACGACGTCTTGCGTGTCGGTGGTTCCCTGACTATCGGTTATTTGGATCGTGTAGGTTAGCGTCAAGGTCTCGCCGGTGGCGAGATAGTCGAACGTTTCGCCGCCGGAGTTGAATCCCCAAGTCAGAGTGTTGCCGGTCTCGGTGGAACCAAGGACGTTGGTGGTGGCCGTGAACATGGCTAACAATGCCGCGTTGTCGCTGCCGAGTCCACTGGTGGTGGAGGAGGCGACGGCTCCGGTCACGTTGGAGGTCACCACATCAGTCAGATCGAGATCCGTCACGCTGAGCGTCCCGGTGCTGGTCAGCGTTGAGTCCGTTTCCGTCAGGTTTTCAGCGGCGCTGTCACCGGCATCAATGAACACGTTGGGTAGATCATTCGTTCCGGTGATCGTCACCGTCACGGATTCGGTATCCGAAAGCGGCGTACCGTCGTCATCGGTGACGCTGACGGTATAGGTCAACAGCAGTGTCTCGCCCTCGGCGAGGAAGTCGAACGCTTCGACGCCGGAGTTGAAGTTCCAAGTCAGGGTGTTGGTTGTTTGGGTGTTGTCTAAGACCGCGGTGGGCGTGACGCTCAAGAACGATTGCAGCGTGGCATTATCGATTGTGACCGGAACGCTAGCTGATCCGGTTCCCGAAACAGCCACGGAATCGACCGCCGCCAAGACGTTATCGCTTCGATCGAGATCGGTGATGTTGAACGTGCCACTATCGGTCAAACCGGCATCGGTTTCGGTCAACGCCGAAGTCGCCGGTCCTCCGGTGATGGCGGGTGCGTCGGCGGTTCCGTTGATCGTAATGACAACGTCTTGAGTATCCGTTGTTCCCTGACTATCGGTGACCTGGATCGTATAGGTCAGCGTGAGCGTCTCGCCGGTGGCGAGGTAGTCGAATGCTTCACCGGTGGAGTTGAAGTTCCAATTTAGCGTGTTGGCTAACTGGGTACCGTCGATCACGTTCGCTGTCGAAGTCAGCATCGACAACAACGTCGCATTGCTCGAGCCCAATCCAGACGTGTCGCCGGAAGCCACGACCGTTGACACCGTCGAAGCAACCGCGTCACTCAGGTCCAAATCGCCAACCGACAGCGTACCGCTGCTGGTCAGCGTCGAATCGGTTTCGGTCAGGGTTTCAGCGGCGCTGTCTCCGGCATCAACGAACACGTTGGGCAGGTCATTCGTACCGGTGATCGTCACGGTGACGGTTTCCGTATCACTCAGTGGCGTACCGTCGTCATCGGTGACGCTGACGATATAGGTCAACAGTAAGGTTTCGCCCTCAGCGAGGAAGTCGAACGTTTCGGCGCCGGAGTTGAAGTTCCAAGTCAGGGTGTTGGTTGTTTGGGTGTTGTCTAAGATTGCCGTAGGCGTGACGCTCAAGAACGATTGCAGCGTGGCGTTGTCGAGCGTGACCGGAACGCTAGCTGATCCGGTTCCCGAAACAGCCACGGAATCGACCGCCGCCAGAGCGTTATCGCTTTGATCGAGATCGGTGACGGCGAACGTGCCGCTATCCGTCAAGCCAGAATCGGTTTCGGTCAACGCCGAAATCGCCGGTCCTCCGGTGATGACGGGTGCGTCGGCGGTTCCGTTGATCGTAATGACAACGTCTTGAGTATCCGTGGTTCCCTGGCTATCGGTGACTTGAATCGTGTAGGTCAGCGTCAACGTCTCGCCGGTGGCGAGGTAGTCGAACGCTTCACCGGCGGAATTAAAATTCCAAGTGAGCGTGTTGCTGGTTTCATTTCCGTCGATGACGTTTGGGGTGCTGGAGAACATTGCTAGCAAGGCGGCGTTATCGCTGGCCAGTCCCGCTGTGGTTCCGCCGGACACCACTCCGGTGACGGACGACGAGACCGTGTCGCTGAGGTTGACGTCGGTGACCGTCAGTGTGCCCGTGCTGGAAAGGGTTGAATTCGTTTCGTCGAGTGAGGCGGACGCATCGTCGCCAGTTTCGATGGTGATGACCGGGGCATCATTGCTTCCGGTGATGGTGATCACGACGTCTTGAGTATCGGTGGCGGATTGGCTGTCGGTGACCTGGATCGTGTAGGTGAGCGTCAATGATTCGCCTGCCGACAGGTAATCGAACCTTTGACTGCCGGAGTTGAAACTCCAGGTGAGTCGATCGATCGTTTCGGTCGCATCGAGCACACTGGCGGTGGAGTTGAACATGGCGAGCAGGGCGGCGTTGTCGGAGGTCAAGCCCGTCGTGTTGCCACTGGTAACGACCCCGGTGACGGTGGAACCGACCGAATCGGTCAGATCCAAGTCGGCGACCGATAGCGTGCCGGTGGTGCTGAGCGTCGATCCGTTCTCGCCGAGAGTTTCGGCGGCGCTATCGCCAGCATCGATGAACACGCTTGGCGAATCGTTGGTACCGGTGATCGTCACCGTCACCGTCTCGGTATCGCTCAACGGCGTCCCGTCGTCATCGGTAACGCTGACGGTGTAGGTCAAGACGAGTGTCTCGCCCTCAGCGAGGAATTCGAACGTTTCGGTGCCGGAGTTGAAATTCCACGTCAGGGTATTGTTCGTTTGGGTGTTGTCTAAGATCGCCGTTGGCGTGACGCTCAAGAACGATTGCAACATGGCGTTATCGAGTGTGACCGGAACGCTAGCTGATCCGGTTCCCGAAACAGCCACGGAATCGACCGCCGCCAGAACGTTGTCGCTTTGGTCGAGATCGGTGACGTTGAACGTGCCACTATCGATCAAACCGGCCTCGGCTTCGGTCAACGCCGAAGTCGCCGGTCCTCCGGTGATGACGGGGGCGTCGGCGGTTCCAGTCACGGTGACAACAACGTCTTCCGTGTCGGTGGTTCCCTGACTATCGGTGACTTGAATCGTATAGGTCAGCGTGAGTGTCTCGCCTGTAGCGAGATAGTCGAACGTTTCGCCGGCGGAGTTGAAGTTCCAATTTAGCGTGTTGGCTAACTGGGTACCGTCGATCACGTTCGCTGTCGAAGTCAGCATCGACAACAACGTCGCATTGCTCGAGCCCAATCCAGTCGTGTCGCCCGAAGCCACGACCGCTGACACCGTCGAAGCAACCGCGTCACTCAGGTCCAAATCGCCAACCGACAGCGTACCGCTGCTGGTCAGCGTCGAATCGGTTTCGGTCAGGGTTTCAGCGGCGCTGTCACCGGCATCAACGAACACGTTGGGTAGGTCATTCGTTCCGGTGATCGTCACGGTGACGGTTTCCGTATCACTCAGTGGCGTGGCGTCGTCATCGGTGACACTGACGGTGTAGGTCAACACTAGTGTCTCGCCCTCGGCGAGGAAGTCGAACGCTTCGGTGCCGGAGTTGAAGTTCCAAGTCAGGGTGTTGGTTGTTTGGGTGTTGTCTAAGATCGCGGTGGGCGTGACACTCAAGAACGATTGCAACGTGGCGTTGTCGAGCGTGACAGGAACGCTAGTTGATCCGGTTCCCGAAACAGCCACGGAATCGACCACCGCCAAGACGTTATCGCTTCGATCGAGATCGGTGACGTTGAACGAGCCGCTATCGGTCAAACCAGAGTCGGTTTCGGTCAACGCCGACGTCGCGGGTCCCCCGGTGATGACGGGCGCGTCGGCGGTCCCGGTGACGGTGACGACGACGTCTTGCGTGTCGGTGGTTCCCTGACTATCTGTTATTTGGATCGTGTAGGTTAGCGTCAAGGTCTCGCCGGTGGCGAGGTAATCGAACGCTTCACCGGCGGAATTAAAACTCCACGTCAGCGTGTCTGTTAGTTCGGTTCCGTCAATCACGTTGGCGGTCGACGTCAACATCGAGAGCAGTGCGGCGTTGTTGGAAAGCAATCCAGTCGTGTCGCCCGAGGACACAACTGCCGACACCGTCGATGCGACCGAATCACTCAAGTCCAAGTCGCCGACCGACAACGTGCCTGAACTGATGAGTGTTGAATTTGTTTCGATGAGTGTTCCAGCGGAGCTGTCTCCCGCATCCACTGTGATCACCGGATCATCATTCGTACCGATGATCGTGATCGTTACATCTTGAGTATCCGTCGCTCCTTGGCTGTCGGTGACGGTGATCGCGTAAGCCAGCGTGAGTGTTTCACCAACGGCCAAGTAATCGAACGTTTCACCAGCCGAATTGAAGTTCCATGTCAGCGTGTTGGACAATTCGGTGCCGTCGATCACATTCGCGGTCGAAGTCAGCATCGACAGCAATGCCGCGTTGTCTGAACTCAGTCCCGTCGTGTCGCCCGAGGCGACGACCGTCGATACCGTCGAGGTAACCGCGTCACTCAGGTCCCAATCGCCAACCGACAACGTACCGCTACTGGTCAGTGTCGTGTTGGTCTCGCTCAGCGATTCGGCCGCACTATCACCCGCCTCAATCGTGATCACTGGGTCATCGTTCGTACCGTTGATCGTAATCACAACATCCTGAGTGTCCGTCGCACCCTGGCTATCAGTCACGGTGATCGTGTAAGTCAACGTCAGTGTTTCACCCACAGCCAGATAGTCAAACGCCTCGCTGGCCGAATTGAAATTCCATGTCAACGTGTTCGTCAGCTGGGTTCCATCAATCACATTCGCTGTCGATGTCAACATCGATAACAATGCCGCGTTGTCCGATCCCAGTCCCGTCGTATCGCCCGAGGCAACCACACCAGATACCGTCGAACCTACCGCGTCACTTAAATCCAAATCCTCAACCGTCAACGTCCCGCTGCTGGTCAATGTTGCGTCGGTTTCGGTTAGCGTCGATGCCACACTGTCTCCAGCTTCAACCGTAACCACCGGTGCGTCATTGGTGCCGTTGATCGTAATCACAACGTCTTGCGTGTCCGTCGCCCCTTGGCTATCGGTCACGGTGATCGTGTAAGTCAACGTTAACGACTCACCCACAGCCAAGTAGTCAAACGCTTCGCTGCCCGAATTGAAATTCCAAGTCAATTGGTCCGTCAATTCACTTCCATCGATCACATTAGCAGTCGAAGTCAACATCGCAAGCAGTGCCGCGTTGTCCGAACCAAGCCCCGTTGTATCGCCAGAAGCAACCACACCAGAAACCGTCGAAACCACCGAGTCACTCAGGTCCAAATCACCAACCGACAACGTACCGCTGCTGGTTAACGTTGTATCTGTTTCAGCCAACGTTTCCGCCGCCGAATCGCCTGCTTCAATCGTAACCACCGGAGCGTCGTTTGTACCTGTAATGGTGATGACAACGGTTTCAGTATCATTCAGTGGTGACCCCGCGTTGTCGGTTACACCAACTTCATAAGTCAGAACCAGCGTTTCGCCATCGGCCAGGAAGTCAAACGCTTCGCTGCCCGAGTTGAAATTCCAAGTCAACGTGGCCGATATCTCGGTGCTATCCAGAATCGCCGTCGGTGAAACTGTCAAGAAACTTTGCAGCGTCGTATTGTTCAGCGTCGCTGGAACACTGCTTGATCCAGTACCAGTGACCACGACCGAATCCACGGTGGCAGTCACGCTATCAGCCTGGTCCACATCGGTAACCGTGAAATCTCCGCTGGTGCTCAAGCCCGCATCGGTTTCGGTCAACGAAGCCGCATCAGGCCCGCCCGAGATCACCGGCGCATCATTGGTTGCCGTGATCGTAATATCACGAGTCTGGGTAATTGAATTTGCTTCGCCATCGCTGACAGTAAAAGAAACCGTCCGAGTCGCGGTTGATGGATTGTCGCTGGTGTTCGCAAAGGTGATCGATCGCAACGCCGTCTGATAATTTGCCAGAGTCGCCGAGCCCGTCAAAGTCAATTCGCCTGTCGCTGAATTCCACGAACCAGCGATACCGTTCTGGTCCGTGAACGCCAACACATCTTGCCCGTCGGCGTAGTTGCTGGTAATTGCGATGACCGCCGATTCGATATTCGTATCGTCGACGTCCGAGATCGTAATCGCCGACGTGATCGCCACTGCTCCGTCATTTTCAGTGTAATTCAGCGCTGGGCCTTCCAGTGAAGAGACCACCGATGCATCGTTGACATCGCGGAAGTACAGATCCGTTGTCAGTGGCGTTGCATTGGAACCATCGGCGTTCAGAGTCGGAACTCCAGCGATATTGAAATTCGTGTCGGTGCCGTCCAGGTTTTCATCGTTGACATCAAAGCCGTCACTGACATTGCTGCCTTCGAAAATATCTAGCAAACCATCGCCGTCGGTGTCGGTGGTCGAAGTGATCGAAGTCGCCGCACCATCACCGCGTTCGACAATGTCGTCGATGCCGTCATTGTCGCTGTCGGCATCCAAGTAGTCGGCGATTCCATCGCTGTCCGTATCAACGGGTGTCAGCCCCTCGTTGCCCGTACCTTCGTACGCATCGTCCAGTCCATCGCCATCGCTATCGATTCCCGTCGGTGCGATGTAACCCGCCGTGGTTTGGGCTTCCACGTTATCCGTGATGCCGTCGTTGTCGCTGTCCAGATCCAGGCTGTCGATGATCCCATCAGCATCGTGATCCGGATGCAGAACCTCAACGTAGTCCAAATTGATGTACGTCGTCGTGCCACCCCCGACAACGGAAGTTTGGAACTTAACGAACTTGGCGTCACCCAGCAGAGTCACCGTCTTGGTTGATAGGCTGGAAGTAAATCCAGTAATCGTTTGGCTATTCGTAAAATTGACGCCATCCAGGGATTCAAGCACGGTGAAGGTCAACGTGCCAAAGCCGCGTTTGTTGCCGGTGATCTCGAGCACCGTTCCTGCAGGGATCGACGAACCGTTGGTCAACGTCACCAGCAATTCGCCACCGTCACGGATCTGGGCAGCGCCACCATCACCGCCGCTGAAACCGTTCAGTCCATCGATCGCCTTTTCTGGATTGGTGACGTTTCCGGCAAACACGACTGAAGCGACTGCTCCATGACTGGAATTCGCTTCATCCGAATCCAGAATCCCATCATTGTCGTCGTCGATATCGTCGGCATTGACCACACCGTCGCCATCGGTATCGACATTCAAAGTCACGGTAGCGCGATCGGTTCCACCATTGCCATCGCTGATTTCGTAGATAAACGCCTCGGTAGGCGAAATTCCTGCCGCCACAACCACATCCAACGTCCCGTCACTCTTGAGCGTCACCGTGGTGCCGCTGGCCAACGTGATCGGCGTATCAACGACCGCCGCAATCGGATTTCCGACGTCTGCCGGATCAATGATATGCGTCACCGACATCGTATCCATCTCGACATCACTGTCGTTGGCCAGTACATCGATATTGACCACTTGCAACGGCACTGCCGTGATCGAATCATCCGCGATCGCTACCGGCGCATCGTTAGTCGCCGTAATGTTGACCGTCGTGCTGCCGTTGGCCGTCAACGCTCCGCCGCTTCCTTGACCACCGGTATTGCCATCGTCGAACGTCCAGTCGATTTGAACGCTGGCTGGCGGGTCGTCGCTGGAGTTGCTGTAGGCGATTGATTGCAGCGTGCTGTTGACGAGCGATTGCGTGGCGCTGGCATTGAACGTTAACACCAACGTACCGCTGCTGTTGGTCGTCACGGAGCCGATCGTGGTGCCGCTATAAGTTAGGCTTCCAGCCTGACCGAGCGCACCAAGCAACCCAGTTGCAGAGAACACGTCTTCGCTATTGGCTCCGCCGTTTCTGACTAGCAGGATGCTGGCACCATTGAAGTCATCGATCGATGAAAGTTCTTGATCAAAGATTTCGACATCCGCGTCGAGCACCACCGCCGCGCCGCCCTCAACATAAGTTGGATTTCCGTCGAGCGAGTTTTGTGGTGCGAAGAAATCGGTGTCCAGCGTGCCGTCGCTATGGAATCGAATAACCGTCGCTCGATCTTCGCTGCCGTCATTGGACGTGCCGACGGCCGTAATCTGGCCGGAGCTGTTGATGAATACACCCGCGAGCGCATCATTGGAACCACCGTCATAAGTCGCCAGTCCGTCGCCGCTGAATGACGTGTCGAGCGTCCCGTCGGTGTTAAAACGTAGCACGGCAAAGTCTTGGTCGGAGCCATTGTTGCTGGTCCCAACCACGACGATCTTGCCGTCGTTCTGCAGCGTCAGATTGGCCCCCGCGAAACTGCCGGAAAGGCTGCTGGTGGTGGCGATTCCGCCTGAGCCGAAGGTTGCATCCAGAGCACCCGCAGTGGTCAGCCTTGCTACGGCGATTTCATTGTTGGTTGTGTCGGTACCCACGACCAGGATTCGACCTTGGGCGTCCAACACAAGCTTGCCGCCGATGTCGACCGAAGCCGTACCGAGATCGACCGCCGTCCGTCCGCTGGTTCCAAACGATGTGTCGAGTGTTCCGTTGGTGTTGTAGCGTAGCAACAGCAGATCGTCGCCTGTGCCACTGTTGCCATAGCCACTGACCAGGATCTTTCCACTGGAGTCAATGGCCAATCCCCATCCATACTGATTACCGGACGTCCCCGCGCTCATCCCGAAGGTATCGGTTACCCAGCCCTGCCCATTGAAGCTTGTATCCAGCGAGCCATCGGTATTCAAACGCATAACGACCGGGTCTGGATTGCCGCCGTTACCTCGCTGGGCGACGATGACAATCTTTCCGTCGTCGTCCATTTCAACCGCACGGGCGATATCGTTAAAGCCGATGTTGTGGATCGCCATTCCATCGCCATCGAAAGTCATATCGAGCGATCCATCGGCATCGTAGCGGGCGACTGCGATATCGTGATAGCCACCGACTATCGTGCTGCCGACGACAACGATTCGCCCCAACGGATCAACGGTCACCGCATTCGCGACGTCATCGGTCCCGGAGAAGTCCGTTGTGACCAACCCGTTGGTACCGAACGAAGTGTCCACCGACCCGTCGGCGTTATAGCGAGTCAGTGCGAACAGGTGCCCGGCCGCGCCCCCGTCGACACTTCCGGCGACGATGAACTTGCCACTATCGAGCTGATAAGTCGACGTGCCGCTAACAAAGTCAAACGCCGGGTCAAACGACGTGACACCTGAGTGTGCATTGAACGTTGGTGCGTCGTTAAGCCCGGTGACCGTGATCGCGACCGTATTGCTGGTTTGGACTTCGTCATTTGCCAACACCGCAATTTCGTCCGCGGCCAGCGATCGGGTGTAGACCCGCACATCATCGATTTGTCCTCCAAAGTCGATCGACGTATTCGATAGATCGCCGTGTCTGCCAATGTAAGTGTCTGGAATGCTTCCTTGAAAGGTCAGTGTGCCGGACGTCGTCAATGCCGAAACCAGGTTGCCGTCCAGGTAAAGTGACAGCGACTGGGTTGCGGACTCGAAAGTAGCGGCAATATGGTGCCAACCGTCGTTCATCAAATCAACAGCGAATGAGGTACCTTCCCAGCCACTGCCATTCCAGAAATAGACGTACAGACCGGTCGCGGAATTAAGCCGTACACCAAAGTCCTCACCGAGCGCGATCAGCTCAGCGCCAGCCGGTCCACCGGACGTCAAGTTAACCCAAGCGGCGGTTGTGATGTCGGTGGGATTGCCGAACTTTCCCGGAATGAGTACCGCATCGCCGCTGCCATCCAGACTCAGCACTTCGCCGCGAGTCCCATCGCTGACGACAGTCGCATCGCCGAGAAGCGTTCCTTGTTGAATCGCGCCAAGCGACTGATCAGCGACGGTAGAGCCAATGACCGTTCCCGATTCAAACGTGTAGTGCCCCACGACATCGTCGAGGAGCATCGTCGTGATATCCAGCGTGACGTTGCCATTGAAGTTGGCGTTGGGCGTAAACGTCATCCCTTCCAGCGCCGCGTTGAGATCGGACTCGGTGCCGTTGAGCACTACGTTGCCGCTACCGTCGCTGCCCTCGACAATCGTGATACCCGTCAGTCCCGAAAGATTCAGCACGCCATCGTTGACCGACAAGCGAACTTGCAGCGGAGCTTCCGTGCCAGCGAACGTATCGCTTACCGACACGGCGTTGCCATTGCCGCTGCTGAAGGTCAGAACCGAATCCTCGTTAACCGTTTGTGGACCTGGGACGGTTTGTACCACTTCAATGCCATCGTCCACGCCGATCGTTACGACTTCGTCATACGTCAGCCCTCCGCCATCGGTCACGCGGACCGTGACGCTGTGGCTAGTCGTGCTTTCGTAGTCAAGCAAACTGCGATCGGCCACGGTGATCTGGCCAGTGCTGCTGTCGATGGCGAAACGTCCACCCGCGTCATTGGTTAGCGTGTAGGTCAGCGAGTCGCCGGCATCGCGGTCGATACCGGTGGCTTGTGCCACCACGGTTCCATTCGCCGCATTCTCAGAAATATGCACTGGTGCCGCCGTTACTTTGACGTTGTCCCAGCTCGAATTGAAATCCTGGGCGAATCCGTAAAGCCCGACCGAACCGGTCGCGAAGGTACTGTCCGTCAGTGTCAGCACCGCCTGCCCGTCGATTTCGACCGTGAACTGGTCGCCGACCGCGTGGACCGTCATGTTGATCAGTCCGGTACCGTGGCCGTTTTGAGTCCCAAGGTTCGGAACCACATCGGCAGCCGACGCGATCAGCGTTCCCACATCTCCGCCGACCACCCGTTCGACGCGAAGGCTGCCATTGGACGGGACCACAGAGAAGCGGTAGTAGTTGCCGTCGTCCTGAACGCGAACGCTCACTCCCTGGCCGTCGTCGTCTCTAAGATTCAGATCGACGGAGAGACTGTAATCGGTCCAGGCCAGCGCACTCGGATCGGTCCAGCGAGCGTGAAGTCGCGGGTCGTTATTGGTCGATTGGATTTCTTCGTTGACCACATTCCAACCGGCCGGCAGATTCCAACCATCGGCGCTGCCATCGCTGAAGTCGTCTTCCAAGAGCACCGTCGGCGATTGCACCACGATTCCGATCGGAGCCTCGGCGACATCGGTCAAGTTGATCGTCACCAACTCCGAATAGGTCAGCCCCTGGCTGTCCTGAACCTGAACGGTGATCGTGTGTGATGCGAAATCTTCGAAGTCGAGGTTGCCCGAATTCGCCACCGTGATTTCGCCCGTGGTGCTGTTGATCGCAAACCGACCACCGGCGTTGTTGGTCAAACTGTAGGTAAGTGTTTCGCCGGTATCGGGATCGCCGCCGTGGACCGTGCCGACGACGGTTCCGTTGGCACTGTTTTCATCGATCGTGAAACCTTGCGGACTCGTTGTGTTCGCCAGCGAAGCCATCTCGGCCGCGGTCAGTGCTCGGTCAAAGATGCCAATGTCGTCCATGGCACCTTGGAACTGCCTGTCGTTCGACCAGTTGGAGCTGCCGATGTAGTTTTCGGTCCAAGTTGAATAATCGGGGATAGCGGTCGCCTGAACGGTGCCAACGACGACGCCGTCAATAAACAGGCTGGCAAGACCAGTGGAGTCAATCGTGACGCCGTATTGATGCCATTGACCCTCGATGCCGACAAGGGCATCGGAGATCGTAATCGAACCGACGACCGTACTGCCGCTTTGAATTTGAAGGTGTAAGTCGTCGGATGTTTGGTAACGTGCCAGCAAGACGTTGTGCGTGCCTGGCCCAGCGCCAAAATCAAAAATTCGTTCCCACGAGCGGCTTCCAATGCCGGTATCAAATCGCACCATCGCGCTGAACGAAAACTCGTTGCTAGTCGCGACGCCAGGAATCGTGCCGATGCTGACCGGTGGCGTCGTGCTATCGACATCGCCTGTCGGGAATAGCAATCCGTTGCTGCCGGTGGTAAAGCCATCGCTGCCCGAGATGGTCACCGGTGAATTCACGGTCAACGCAGGACCACCCGACGCGATCGAATTTGTCCCATTTTCAAAGTCATACGCCGCGACCGTATCGTCGCTCAGTTGCGCGATCGCCGGAGCTTCATTGACGTTGGTCAGTTCAATCGTCAACGTTTCGCTGTAGGTCAAACTGCCATCGCTGGCCTGAACGACAACGTCATGCGATGTCGATGCTTCGTAATCCAACAAGCTGCCATTCGCCACCGTGATTTCACCCGTGGCGCTGTTGATCGCAAAGCGTCCGCCCGCATTGTTGGTTAGAGAATACGTCAGCGTGTCGCCCGCATCGACGTCGCTACCGTAGGCGAAGCCGACGCTAGTTCCGAGGAAGGCATTTTCGGTGACCGACAACGCCTGACGCAACGACACGTTATCAAGGTACGACCCAACGCCATCGGAGCTCGGTTCGGCAAAGGTGAGTCTGCTGGTTGAGGACGTCGCCACGACGGTGTACGAGCGGCTGGTCCAAGTCGTGGTATCGGTGGATTCGACGGTGTCAATCAGAAATCCGTCCCAGTAGATTTCGATCTGATTCGTCGTGCCGGAAGGGGAGTCCGGTCGCGCCATGTGATCGAATTCGATGACATATCGTTGCCCCACAACCGTCGTGACGTCTTGCCAGATGGAGTCGATCTGGGCGACTCCGGCGTCAAGTTCTAGATAAATGTTTCCGTCGGCCGCATTTCCAGGCGTGTGGGTGGCGGTTCCCGCGACCTGGACTTCCATGCCGTTCGCGTTGCTCCATCCGGCGCTACCGCTTTCGAAGCTTCCGTTGGTGATCAAGTTAGGACCGATACCCGAAACCATCGACGACGGTGCTTCGTTGACGTCAGCCACCGCGATCGAAAGAACTTCATCATAAGTCTGATTCGCCGCATCAGTCACTCGGACCGTAATAGCGTGGCTGGTTGTCACTTCGTAGTTCAACAGTGATCCATTGGCGACGGTGATTTCGCCCGTGGTGGCATCGATCGCGAAACGTCCGCCGGCGTTGTTGATTAATGAGTACGTGTGCGTGTCGTCAGGATCATCCGTCGTCGCTATGGTAGTAACCACGGTTCCATTGGCCGCGTTCTCAGCGACCGAGGCGGTCTGCAACTTGGCAATGGAAAAATCTATGGCAAAGGTATCGTTGGTGGCGTTACTGTTTGGACCGATGGCGATGTAGATCGTATCGCCGGCAGTTAAGGCCCCCAAATCGATGTCGAATCCGGCGGAAGTGATGTAGTTCGATTGCACCAGGATCGGCGCATTGTCGTTGACGTGAATGAATAACTCCAGACCGTCACCTCCAGCGTGCACATCCTCAAGGAAGCTGTTGGTAATCACATAGCTGCCAGACTCGGCGACCGTATAAGCCGCGATTGCGTAGCGATCGATTCCGCTATATTCGGTACTGCCCTGGCCAGTATGCCCGCCCGTTGATGTCAATCGCGTGAACGCAGCCGAACCGTTGTTTGAATAAGTTATGTCCCCATCGGGAGTCCAATCGGTTCCTGCGTCGACCAATGCCAGATAGTTGTTGGGATTACCGATCTCACCCGTGTTGAGATCGCCAAGAGAAACACCGGCTGCCCAGTTATCGGGGGCGTTCCATAAGTATTGCCAGCCGCTGGTTAAGGCTCCTTCGTCGACAAAGTCATCGCGGTAATCGGCCACGATCGTGTATGTACCCAGTGACGTTGGCGCTTCGTCCAAGTCCGACAAAGCAACGGTATACGTCGACTGTCGATAGAGACCTCCGGCGTCGGTGGCACGGATGACGATGTCTACGGTTCGGAAGGCCTCGTAGTCCAAGGCCGATGAATCCGCGACAGTAACGACGCCTGTATTGGCATCAACGGTAAATGCGCCGTTATAATTGTTCGTTAACGAATACGTGATCGTATCGCCCGAGTCGGGGTCAGCGGCGATGGCTGTGCCAACCACAAAACCGTTCGCCGCATTTTCAGCCACCGTTGCTGCGGTGAAAGTCAAACTCGATGGCGCGTCATTGACCGGCAAAGGATTGATCACAAACACTTTGTCGAAGGTGTTGCCGACCGAGTCGGTCGTTCGAATGGTGATGCTTCTTGGTGGGTCATTTTCCGCGTCAAACGTTGATCCTGCTTTGACCTGCAAGCGGCCATCGACGATTTCAAAGTCGTTCGTGTCCGAGGCAATGATTTCGAAGGTATGAGAATCGCCCACGGTAGCATCGGTCGCCACCAGCTCGCCCAGGATTGCACCCGCCTGAGTCGATTCGATCAAGCCCGGCGTGTAAATCCGTTGCATCACATCCGAGCCGGAGCTTGGATTATAAGCGGTCCAAGTAAAGACCAATGATCCGTCGGTCCGCTGCGTCACATCCGGCCTGTTCGTCCAACCGTTGGGAATATCACTGACTCGGAATTCGTCGCTGGTCGCGACACCGCTGGCATCAAACGTACGTCCCCAAACGGCATAGCTCTGGCCATCGCCGCTGGAAACCCAAGTGGCAGCAAACCCACCGTTGTTAGTGGCTGTGACGCTGGGATAATACTGATCACCGGGCGTTGACTGATTTAACAGGATCTCGCCGCTAGCAAACGTCCCGTCGGCGTTGATAATCCGCCCCATGCTGGCCCACCGACTGCCATCGGCGGTATAGCTGTGCCACACCACAACAAACCGACCGTCTTGTAATGCCGAAATTTGTGGTTCATTTTGGTCGCTGGTTTGAAATTCCGAATTGATCAAAAATTCGCTGCCGATCGCATTGCCGCTGGCGTCGTACAGTTTTGCTCTCACACCCCAGCCGTTGGCATCACCGATCCTATCCATGAACGCAACCATCGTTACGCCGTCGCCATTGGTCGCCAGCTTGGGTTCGCGCTGCTCACTATTGACATTGCTATTGATTTGGATCTCGCCGCCGACTTTATTGCCGCTGGCGTCGAACCGTTGGAGGTAGCTGTCCCAACTGGATGTTTCACTGATCTGATTTGCTGATCGCCAGGCGACCGTGAAACTGCCGTCTGCGGCAACACTTACCGAAGGTACGGCTTGAGACCCAATAGTGTAAGTATTGACGTTGATCTCCGATCCCACCAGGATCCCATCTGCATCGTAGATCGCCGCTCGAACGCCGTCACTATTTTCGCCAGCGGAACTATTCCACACGGCGATAAACCCGCCTCCTGGGCGCGCCGCAATTTCAGGCCATTGCTGGTTCCCAGCCTCGACCGGGTTTGGTGAGAAGGGGGCGGCAACTGCATTTCCTGCGGCATCAAAGATCTGGGCCTGAATGCCCCAGCTGCCGTTCACGCCCGTCTCAACACCGATATTGTTCCAAACCACCACGTGGCCACCTGAAGCCAAACTGGTGGATTTGGCATTCATCTGGCTAACCTGCAAATAGACTTCGGTTTCCAAAAGCGATGTGGTCGCAATTCCGTTCAAATCGAGGTGTTGTCGGTAGACTACATCGTTGGTCGCGGTCGCTTCGCTATTGTTTGCCCCTTTCAACCAGGAGAACACCAAGTCGCCGCTGGCCAGTTGCGAAACCGATGGCAACGTTTGCCTGTAGTTGGCGCTGTAGGCACCAATTTCCCACTCGCTGCCCACTTGATCGCCCGCACTGTCAAAGCGAGTTGCCAATACTCTCCAGTTACTCCCTTGGTCGCTGGAGATATAGGTTGTCACCCAACCACCGTCGGCCAACGCATAGTTGTAGGTCTGCGCCTGGTCGCTTGCCGTCGTGTCGTTGATCAGGAATTCGTTCTTGATCACCGCGCCGGTTTCATCCAGGATCTTGCCGTAAATGCCGTTGCTCGATCCGTCGACCATGCGATAGGTGATCAACACATGGTCATTGCCCAAAGCAATCGCTTCGGGTTCGAATTGAGATCCAGACGTGGTTGTGTTGACAACGAATTTGCCACCCACGGCAGTACCGGACGCATTGTAAAATTGCCCAAGTACCGATGTTCCCGAACCATCACCATTGGCAGCCACATCCTGGCGATAGGTAACCAGGAAACTACCATCGCTGAATCCAACCACGGCCGGCTGGTATTGATTGCCGGCACGACTTTCGACCGCGATCTCTCCACCGATTTTCACGCCCGCACTGTTGTATTTCTGCGCTCGAACATCATTGAAATCTGCGTTAGTGTCAGAGTCTTCGTCAACCTGGGTCCGCCACACCACGACAAACCCACCATCGCCCGTCGCTGCAACGTCCGGTTCGTATTGCACGAACGCCGTCGTCGTGTTCACACGGAACTGTGCGACGCTGGTCTCGAAATTACTATCAAACGTTTTGGCGTAGACTTCATTGTCATGACGCCAAGCCACCACGTGAGAGCCATTGGCCAGTGTTGCGACATCGAAATCGTATTGCTGTCCGCTTAAAACGCCCCGATCCAACAGTTGCGGTTCGCCGACCGCATCACCATTGGCGTCATAACGCTGGAACTTAGTATCCCAACCGCTGTTCAAGTCGTAATCATTGTATAGCTGGACATAGCCGCCATCGGCCAACGCAACAGTTGCCGTGGACCATCCCGCTTGCCCGGTATACGACTGCAGCACCGACGGTGGTTGAGCCACCAAGTCATCGCCCGGTGCAATCAGTTCGATATCGGTGGGGGCTGCGTTGAATTCACCGGTCGTGGTATTGAACGTTTGGTCGCTAAATCGTAACTGCTCCACGCCGCTCAGCGTATCCACACCGTCGCGACCGCTGACGTTGTCGGTAACGGTCCACGTACCATCCAGGTTGTCGGTAATCGTATAGTCGCTAGACGGTCCGGTGTAGATCGCGACGTCTTTGCCGACACCCCCTTCGATCGTATCATCACCCTGGCCGCCGGTGATGGTGTCATTCATGCCCAATGGAACGAACTCGACGACATATTTCTGGGTCGCGTAATCATTCGCGTCAGCCCAAGTGCCGGTCGAACCCGACAACAAGACACCGTCTTCCCATTGAGTTCCGTTGGGCTCGCCCGCCGCGAAATTCTGATACGTCACCGGCGAACCATCGGTCCAGGTGAATGCGTCCTGGTGGCCGGTATCATTGGCCCCGATCCATACCGAATCACTGCCGACCAAACTCTGCACAAACGCGTTTTCATCGGCGTTGGTAATCTGCACCAGGCGACCGCTGATCCCTTCGACGCTCATTGCCGCCGCAGCATCTCTTGCATCCCACCAAGTCGCGGCGGTGTCAATCACTTTATAAAACTTGCCGGTCACCGCGTTGTAAGACAGCGTCGGATCGGCCAGCAATACGTCGGCCACGGTGGTGTCATCACCAAAAATGATATCATTCCCATCATTTCCGGTCAGCGTATCATTGCCCGCGAGCCCGTGAATGGTGTTTTCCTCGGTCGCAGTCGCGGCAATGTTATCATTGCCTGGTGTCCCCGTCAGCACCTCACCAACCAAGTTATCAACCGCGATCGTCATCACTTCGCTGTACGAATTCCCCGCCGCATCGGTAACTTGTACCGTGACGTTATGCGAAGCGGCAGATTCGTGGTCGAGCGAACCGGTGCCGGTGTAGGTGATTTCGCCGGTGTTTGGATTGATCGCGAATCGACCGCCTGCGTTGTCAGTCAAACTGAACGTAAAGCTGGAGAGAACTTCGCTTGCGTCCCATTCGATGACGTAGGATCGCGATTGATTGTCGGGCACGTCTTGCCATTCTCCGTCAGGGCGGATGGCAAGATGGTTTTCCCCGGTCGAACCGTTCGGCTCAGCCGCTCTCCAATTGGTGTAGTATCCTGCTTCTGCCGTTGAACCTGTCGAGAACTTCTCGCTCTCGGTTGAACCATCCAGGAAGTACCAATTCCCCTCAGTCGTTGCGTCTCGACCGCCGAGCAACACGTCGCCGCCCACTTGTTGGGCAAACGATCGGATCAACTCGTTCTCGTAGGCCGAACGGATGGTTGCCAGTTGTCCGTTGACACCGTTCAGCGTCGCAGAGGTAGCCGCATTGATCGCATCCAATGGCTGAGTGATGGTACTGACAAATCGATAAAACTTACCCGTCGCCGCGTCGTATTGCAGCGTCGGATCGTTGTTCAGAATCGTCGTGACGGCGGCGGGGATTTCGATGACTTGGATGTCGGCCAAGAACAATCCATTTTGTGCGGCGGCGTCGGAAACGTCGAGGAACGAAAGGGTTGTCGATGTCGAATCAGCCGTGAAAGCCATGGAACGGTTCTGCCACAGCACGTTCGTCGCAATGTCCCAACCAGAAGGTTTCGTGCCGAAATCGAGGTCGACCATGGTTCCGGCAGCCGATAGTCTCACCGTCGCATTGCCGGAGTCGCTGGTCCAGTATCCACTGCCTGCGAAAACCACCTGATATTCACGTCCAATCTCCGTCGTGATTGTCTGCTCAATCGAAGACGCATCTCGTATATGCGCGATATTGCCGCCCAGCGGAGTTTCGGCATAGTTGACTCCGTTGGCATTCAGATGGGCCGCCGTTCCGCTTGTGACAGTCCAGTCGCCGAGCGTATTCCCTGCCTGAGTTCCGTTGGAGTTGTACGTCGTGAATGTGGTTGGAGTGCCAGCTTCAGTGAACAACCCATCGCTGACGATGTCATTGCTGACATCCGGATCGGTCGGCACGACGAAGCCAACGCTTTCGCCGGCGACCGCGTTTTCGCTGATGTGCAGGTCATCGATAGGTTGGCTATCGGTTAATACCGAGTTTTCGGTGGCACCGTGAAAGATACGAACGTTGCTCAGCGAAACGTCGGCTCCACTAGTGAATGACGTGTCCAGATACCAATCGGAATTGGCGGTGATTGTCTCGGTATGGACCGTGGCACCATTATGTTGAAATGCGAGCGTCGTTCCATTGACATAAAAAGCGAATTCATCGCCGTCGGCAACACTACTCACGTGGTTACCGCCAAACGATCCACTATGGTAGCTAGCCAACCGACCATCTTGAATAAAGTACATCGCATGGTCGATGTCAGCGTATCCTGTGCCGCTGTCGACCAGCCCCAGTCCAATCATAAAGTTAAACGGATTGGCTTCATCCAGCGTGAAGGACACGGTGTAGTTATCCGTGTAACCAAGCGACGAGAAATACTCCGAGTTGACTTGCGAACTGTATCCGCCGGGAGCAGAGGCCGAATCAAGCAAGATCGTCGAGCCCACCGTGGACGCACCACCTACCACATTTGTGTACGAGGCTAAAGGAGTCGAAGGCACATTTCCGATGCTCAGATTATTGCCGCTGACGACATCGACGACTTGATTTGACCCATTGAAACCATCCATCTGCCAGTTAGCAACCAAGCCGCTGGGCAGGTTACCGCCGTCGAACTTGTTTTGATAGTTCAGCGAGATATCAGCTTCGCTGCGGACTTCGTTCCAGATGCGAACGTCGTAGAGTGTGCCTGAGAAAACTTGGTTTGCTTGAAAGCCGCCCAGAAGGCTATCCTGCTCTTGCCCAAAAACCAAAACCCCCGTACCTGAACCGCCTCGCAGAGTTCCTCCGGTCGCATAGCCGGTCCTCGACTCGATCAATTCACCGTCTACGTAAACCGCAACCGCACCGGAAACGCTCTCCCACGAGATAGCGAGGTGGTGTAATTCATTATCGAGTAACGTCGTGTAATCGATCTCGGAAAACGTCTGAAATCCATAACCGCCAATCAACAGCTCCAGCGTCCCGTTACTTCTTACATGGACAACTAGATCGTTTGTACCGATGTCCGTTGCGTAGCTTAGCAGCATGTTGTAATCATGCTGATTCTGACCTCTAAACGCCGTCTCGAATGTAAAGCTGTCTAGGCCTCCTAAAATCGCATGCCCGTTGGAGCTATAAAGATACGCATCGTTCCCGCCGTCGGTATTCAGTTCGATGCCGCTGGAAAGATTCGTCGGCGCGTTGTTGCTTTCGGTTAAATCACGTAGCGAAACCGTGAAGGCTTCGTCGTAGGTGTTTGTGCCGTCACTGACGCGAACAGTCAGCGTGTGCGTTGCATTGGTTTCGTAGTCCAGCAGATTCCCGTCGGCGACGGTGATCGTGCCCGTGCTGGCGTCGATTGAGAAAGCACCCGCGACCGTTTGCGAAACCACGGAGTAGGTCAACGCGTTGGTGGCATCCAGAACCGCATCGGCATTCCATTGAATCACAGATCCGTAGCTTGTATTGCCCGCGGAAGCATCGAGCCACTGTCCATGCGAGGCTCTTATGATCGCCGCGTCTTGGTTGCTGGACGCGTCGTTCGGTTCAGATCCAAACCAATTCGTGTAGGCGCCATCGACCGAGTAACCGTCGGTCCCGGTTCCGTCCCAAAATTGATCGCCGTCTTCCCAACGCCATTCTCCTTCAACATCCAAGTCCGAAGCTCCAATCCAGAAATCTACACCAGCATCGGATGCTAAAGTATGAATCAAATCGTTTTCGTGGGCGGAGTGGATCGAAACCAAAGTCCCTGAAACACCCGAAAGCAACACTGAGGTTGCATTGCTCTGTGCCGTCGCAAAGTCACTGGCTGTCCCTGTCCACCTGTAGAATTTCCCCGTCTCGGCGCTGTAACGCAAATTTGCATCCGCCGCCAAAAGCGAAGCGATCTTCGCTTCGCGTTCTTCATCGCTGCCCGAAACCTGCCCAACCACGGTGCCATCGAGTGCGTTTTCGGTAACCTGGAGCGTCAGCGTTGGATCACTCGCCGTAAAGCCCGCGCCGCTTGCGTGTGCGACAGTCAGGTTATTGCCACTGACCGCATCGACGACGACTCCGTCCGAGGAAAGCTGATCAAACTTCCAATTGGCGATCATGCCAGATTCGCTATAAGGCAAGTCGCTGCGATAGCTGGCGGCGATTTCAGAGGCGGTACGAATGTCGTTGAATAAGCGGGCGTTTTGCAGGGTTCCGGAAAAGACTTGTGAAGAGTTGTACCCGCCATCGACAGAGTCCTGGTCTTGTCCGAACACAAGCTCTCCATCGCCCGGGCTTCCCGTGATCGTTTCTCCGCTCGCCAAGCCGGTTCCGCTATCGACGGAGACGCCATCGACAAAAACCTCCCAATCGCCCGCCGTGCTGCTCCACGTAACGGCGATCGAATGCTGCTCTCCGTCGAACAGCGTGCGGTAGTCAAAGGTTGTCCACGGCGAGACGCCTAATTTGTCATTGACTATCACACGCAGTTCACCATTGCTTTCGACCACTAACAAGAACGCATTGTCGTGATTCGAGTTGGCATAGGAAATCAGAGGACTAACTGTCGTATTGTCGGTCGAAGAAAACTGAATTTCATAAGTCAACGTGCCCAGCCCACCAAGAATTGCCCCGCCATCGTCGCTGATCAAGTAAGCATCGTTTCCGCCATCGTCATTGATACTCAGACCGCCGGACGAGCTTTGTGTCGCAGTTAGGTCTTCGGGAGCATCGTTTACAGCGGAAACCTCAATATCGCGAGTTTGCGTGTTAGAGTCATCAATGCCATCGTTGACGGTGAAGCTGATCGTTCGCGTTGCTGTCGCTGGACCTTCACTGCTATTCTCGTAAGTGACCGAGCGCAGTGCGGCTTGATACTGGGAAATCGTCGCCGAGCCGCTGAGAGTCAGTTCCCCCGTGGTTGCGTTCCATGCACCTGTGATGCCGTTCTGATTCACAAACCCCAGCACGTCCTCCCCGCTGGTGTAATTGCTCGTGATGGCCACCACCGCGGACCCGATATGCGTATCATCGGGATCACTTATGGTCAGAGACGAGGTGACGTTCACTGGGCCATCATTTTCGGTGTAGGAAAGTGAAGTGCCTTCGATGGTTGTAGCTGTCGGCGCGTCATTAACTACCGTCACCGTGAACTGGCCGTTCATCGAGTTGGAACTGGCGAAACCATCCGAGACCGTGATTTCGATCATCCGCTGGCCTATCAGGGGCGATTCACTTGTGTTGTGATAGGTTACGCTCTCGATTGCGGCGGTATAGTCAGCAACCGACGCAGTCCCCGTAAGTGTGAGTGTGCCATTGGCTGCGTCCCATTGTCCCGTGATGGAAGGCGTGTCTGCAAACGAGAGTGTGTCTTGGCCACTGGCAAAGACCCCGGAGATTTGAATCGTTGCCGATTCCAGGCTGTCTTCAAGATCCTCCAATGTGATGCCGGAAATCAATGGGGTTGGCGGACTGTTTTCGACATAGGTTCCATCCATCATTAACCCAACGAGTGGTTCACCATCGAAGGTGATGTTGAAATCGCCAGTGGTCGCCCGTAGGTAGACTTCGGTATATGGAATCGCATGATTTTCGTTCCCAAATTCCCACAAGAACGAATTGGCCGCATTTGAGCCATTGGTGACGGCGATTCCATACGAGAAGCCTTGTTGATAATTGTGACTATTCCAGCTCCAAGTAAAGACGCGATCGGCATCGTTTTGAGGACTGGCGTCTCGAGTGTTTAGATTATTCCAAGTGCCAGTATTCGCACCGGACAAGCCGGCTGGTGCATTGACATTCTGAGCAGTGACTGTGTACTGACTATCTTCCAGATTCCAGGTGAACGCACCACCATTTCCGACGAAGTTTCGCCACAAAACTTCTTGGTATTCTCCCGTTCCATCCGGCGTCGATGCTCGCATGATTCGCATCTCCACATTGGACATCGTTAAGCCGCTGTCCACCAACCACTGGTTGATGATGGCATCGCTGTAAGCGGCGGGGGCGAAGGCCGATGGAGTCCCCAGTCCTTGGACCACCGCATCGACCGAACCTTGTCCATTGGTATCGAATTCCCAGCCCTCTCGCCCACGGCCGATCAATAACCACTTATGGCCGCCATGCTCTTCGACCAGCACATCAAATACGATGCCTTGAACTTCTACTTCGTAGATCCCGTCAACTGCGTCGGAGAATGCGATTTGGTTTGGCAAAAAGACAGGTGCGTTGTTTTGCATCGCTGCCTCCGAGTAATCCACACCGTTGAACCGGAACGTTTCCACGCCGGTTACCGTGTCGGTTCCATCGGGCGAACCAACTCGGTTGTCGACGATCGTGTAAGTCGATGTCCCGGCGCTGTACGTAATCGTGTAGTCGGACCAGTTACCGCTGTAGATGACCATGTCACTGGTCCCCGTGCCGCCATCGATCGTGTCGTTGCCGGCACCGCCGGTGATCGTGTCGTTGCCAGAGCCGCTGGTGATCGTGTCGTTGCCAGAGCCGCCGATAATCGTGTTATCACCACTATTCCCGGTCAGCGTATCGTTGAAACTCGAACCGGTCAGGTTTTCGAAGTTGGTGATCGTGTCGGTGCCCGCACCAACCGTGTTCTGTGCCGTGGTGATAGCCAGATTCACCGTAACGCCTGCAGTCGCACTGGCGTAACTGACGGTGTCGATGCCCAGTCCGCCGTCGAGAATATCGTTGCCCAGTCCACCTTCGATGATGTTGGCGTTGCTGTCACCGGTCAAAGTGTCGTTCAGTGCAGAACCACGTAGGTTTTCAAAGCCCCAGAACATATCTCCTGCCGCATCGCCACCGGAGACGACTTTGGTTGACAAGTTCACATTCACGGCCGCGGTCGAACCAACATAGGACAGCGTATCAATGCCGCCGCCACCGAACATAGCATCGGCACCTGGTCCTGCAACGATAATGTCGTTGCCCAGTCCACCGTAGATCACATCCGCGCCGTTGCCGCCGTACAGCGTGTCATTCCCGCCGTTATCCAGGTACATGCGAACGTTGTCCAGCATGCCGTCAACGCCGGTTGTGGTCGCGGAAACATCGGTGAAGGTGACAACCGTCGAAGCGCCCAAAGCAGTAAAATTGAATTCGTAATCTTCAAAGGTGTTGGGATTACTACCGACGTCGGAGACAATCTGGTCGACTACGGTGTACCCGCCGGAAACAACTTGAATGCGTAGCGACTGGGATATAGCACTTCCGTGCGAACCATAGTCGAACCCAACGGAATAGTTCGAACCCGCGATGGTGGTAACGGATTGGCTAAGCGAGCCAGTATTGGCTGTGTCTCCCGGACCAAACGAAGCCGCGGATGTTCCCAGAGTCGCGCCTTGCGAGTTGACCGACGAAACGTTTCCCGATGCTGTCCAACTGAGCAACGATGGCTCGAAACTCTCGAAACTGCCGTTGAAGATCAGGTTCTTTCCATCGCCGTAAAGCGTATCATTGCCAGTTCCGCCGTCGACGATATCCGAGCCCAGACCGCCCGAAAGCGTATCGGTTCCCCAACTACCAAGGATCACATCCGAACCGCTGCCGCCGTCGATGATATCGTTGCCATCACCGCCCGCAGCGAAGTCACGCCCGGCACCTGAATTGATCGTGTCGTTGCCAATGTTGCCCGCATAGCTATCCGATAGAGAAGAAGCGGTATTGGAATCGTTGCCGGTGGTCCCTTCTGCATACGTGCCAGTCGTGCCAGCGGCTTGCTCGCGGATGAGGAGATTATCGACACCCCAGGCTTCGTCGTTCCAGTGTTGATCCAACGTCGCACCGAATCCAAGCTTTAATGAAGTGCCCGTCGTGTTGACTGTTAGCACATAGGTCTGGACATCATCGGTCCAACCCGAGAACCCGAGGTTCACGGCCGAACTCGTGCCAGGTGTTGTGTCGGAGTAGTTTACACTTCCTGTCCCAAAAGCATTGGCCGACACAAGTGTATCATTGACCCAGACACGGAATTGGTGATTATCCCAACTGTCGAACCTATTCATATCAAAGGAGATCGTTACCGATGTTTGATTCCCTGAAAGGTCGAATGTCTTGTAGACATCTTGAACGCCATTGGTGGCCGCTTGATATGTCCCAGGCGAGTTATACGCAGCCGCTGAAACCAAAAACGGACTGAAGTCCGCATTGGCAGAATTGATGGCTCCGCCGGTCCAGCCGGTCAAACTGCCGTTATCAAAGTTCTCGAAAATTGGCGTGTTCAGCGCAACATCCGCAGTCGTCAAGTCGCCGTCCGCAAAGCGGAACGTTTCAACGTTGGTAATCTCCGCAGTACCATTGGGCGAGCCCAAGCGATTATCGGTAACCGTCAACGTTGCCCCCGCAGCGGTCACCGTGTAATCAGCACGAGATCCCGTGAAGACAACGATATCGGTCCCCGTGCCACCATCGATCGTGTCGGTGCCGCCACTGGCAAAGATCAAATCGTTCTCACTGCCCGCATCGATCACGTCGTTCCCGCCGCTGCCCATGATCGTGTCGGCATTCGCACCGCCGGTCAGCGTGTCATTGCCGTTGTTAGCCGTCAGGTCCGCGACCACCACGTCGCCTAAGATCGCTCCCTGAGCTCCCGAATGTGACAGACTGCGAAACTCAATAGTTGTGGATGTCGACGTGGCGACAAACGTGTAGGTCCGCTCCTGCCATTCCGGTGATCCAGCGGTGCTTCCTGAGGTAGTTGTTACCGAATAGTTGGTCGCCACACCGTCAACCGAAAGTTCAATCGCTTTCGTAGCCGCTACTCCACTGCTATTGGTAGATAAGCCGAATCGAACCGCGTAGGTATTTCCAACCACGGTGGTCAACGTCTGCGAAATCGCACCGGGACTATTGCCATCCATGTCGACCCCTCGGCCACCTGTCGGCGAGGCGTAGCCAAAGGTATTGATCAAATCAACGCTGCCCTGAGTCACCGTCCAACCGCCAAACGATTGCCCCGAGCTATAAGTCGCTAGCGATCCGGGCACAACAGCGTCCAGAAACTGGCCGTCCGCCGCGATGTTTTCACCGCCCAGCAGAACATCATTCCCCGCCAACCCGGTAATCGTATCCGAGGTCGAAGTGCCTTCCAGCAAATCAGCTCCGGCGGTTCCATCCACGGTCGCCAACAAATATCCGTATTGCTGCTGCACTTCGATCGAAAACGCAACATGGCTTTCCACCAAGCCCACGGTGTATTCAAAATCCCAGTCACCGCCCAACTCTTCCGCACCGGTCGCGTCGTCACTCGCCGCGACATCGCAGTCACAAACGACGGCGAGGATCTCGATCAGATCACGTCCCGATTCGGTACTAGCCAGATCACAGCCATAGATCAACAAGTCTGCGTCGGCGTCGAGGGCGTGTCCCCACGAGACGATGTCACCGGCATAGCTGGCGGCCGAGTCGAGCGTTAGTTTGGTGTTGCCGAGAGTGATGCCCTCGCCGTCACCGTGGGAGAGCAAGTGGATCGCATCAACACCCGACATGGACGCAAGCGTATGGGTAATTTGCTCGACGCCGTCTTGGTCGCCCGTCAGATGCACGACCACCCACTGCGTCTCGGTATCCGTATCGCGTAAGTTGTCGATCAGGGCATCGGCGTCTTGAACACCGGCGTCGACAAAGATGATTTCGATCGGTTTGGCGGGATCGAGCCGTGAAACGTTCGGCAGATCCGACTGTTCCGGTGGTTCCGGCGGTTGTGATGCTTCGTCTTGAGGGGGCGTTGCTTCCCCAGCGACCGAGTCGATCGGTGCAATCGCTGCCTCCATCGCATCGACCTCGGCTTGCAGCATTTGCATGATGCCGGGGTCGGGCGCGATCGCCTCGACCGCTTCGTTGCCCTCGCCGGACAGAAGTATGCGATCTTCGAGTCGAAAAAAATGAAAGCTACGTTTGGCCATCTAGGTTACCTCATCCCCTTAAACGACCGAACTGTACAGATGGATGAACAAACAGCGAAGCGTTGATGGTTACGTCAACCATTCTGATCGCGTGTTTGATGACGAATGTTCGGAAGAGTGGGGGGATGAGGCTGGACTGTCGATAATTTAATATTGCGGCACTTCACGATTGCGCAAGTTTTCATCTCCGATATCTTGGCTCCCCTTTCCCCGCTGAGGTCGTGCAGCTTTTTGACCGCGGTTTTTGCGAGGTTTTTGCAAGCGAACCCCTCCCGAACGAAGTTGGGGAGGGGTCGAGCAGAGCCGTTCAGGCGAATGCGAGGGGGAGGGCTCGGTTGGGGCAGGCGTCGCGCGGATTGCCCTCCCCCGGAAATCTCGCTGAACGCTCGATTTCCGACCCCTCCCGCGACGCGGGAGGGGTTCTGCAAGTACTGGCGGAACCAACACTTAAAAGCTGCACGACCTCCGCTTCGGGGGAAAGGGGCTGGGGGTGAGGGGTATCTGGCGTTGAAAACCAAGCAGATTAACAGTGTGCTCAGCCCCCTCACCCCCGACCCCTCTCCTCCACGAAGGAGACTGCTGATTTAATTAAAAACACCGACTGAAGATCAGCCGTTTGGGCGTTAGGGGGCTGTTGATTGAATTAGCCGTACCGCGTTAGCGGCGGTTTCCACGGCCGTTAACCGGGGCAAACGCCCATCGGCTAATTGTTGTTATTCGGTATACGACTAAATCAACAGGCCGCTAACTCCCGAACACAAGTTCTTTGACCCACGCACGTAGCAGCGTCTCTCCGTATCCGAAAAGGGGTCTGACCCTCTCCGGCGATGCCAAAAACGCAACCAGAATTGACTCGCCTCCAAAGGGTCAGACCCCTATTCGGATACGCTCGAAGTACTGCGAGTCTCGGAGAGACTCGCCTACGTGTTTCAGGCGTCCTTGCGTTTGTCGAGCAACTCTTCGACGCGGTCTTTGGCGGTTCCGTCGTCACGATACGCATTGATCAACGTCGCCGGATCGAGCATCCGCCAAGTCGGAATGCCGGCGTACATGGTCGCGACAAGCATTCCACCGCGTAGCGCCCAAAGCACATATCCGATCGATGCCAAACCCAATGTCGTACCAACCGCGCCGATCAAAACCTCTTCATCTTCGTCTTTACCTTTGATCAGGTCGTCAGCGTCGGCAACCACATACCACGCAAACAGCGAGTCTTGGTCGGCGCGGAAGAGCTCGTCGCTGGCGAGTGAACCCAAACTAATCTGCGTAAAGTTGATCTCGAAACTGAGAGGACCGTTCCAGAAGCGGTAGCCTCGACCCAGACCATGGCTTGAAACAGACTTGTCGCTTGAGTCACGGGCGTCTGGATCGGCTCCGACCCAACCGTTTGCGTAGACCGAGTCGTCATCTTGACTAGATTGGGTGGATTTCGCTTTGGCCTGATCGGACGAATCCCTTTCTTGAGTATGGCCGCCGGGAAGGTCTCCGCCGTTGGTGCCTTCATCAATGTCTCCGGTCGAATCGCCTAGGACGTCGTCATTGCCGCCGGAACTTCCGGTGCCAGAGTTGCCATCACCATCGCCCGATCCGCTATCGCCAGTCCCGCCGCCTGTATCGCCCCCACCACCGGAACCGCCGCCTCCGCCCGGATTGCCCGCTTGTACGGCGATGCTCACCGTGGCGGTATTGTTGCTATCAAGGAAGCCGTCGTGGGCTCGGTAGGTGAACGAGTCCGTTCCAAAGAATCCAGTGTTGGGCGTGTAGATCAACGATCCGTCGGCCGCGATCGTCAGCGTTCCGTTGGACGGCTGCGTCACGATCACCATTTCCAACTCGTCACCGTCCACGTCGGTGTCGTTGGCGGTAGGCTCGGGGGTCGTCAAGGACTTCGATTGGCTCGCTAGCGTATCGTAAGTGTCGTTCAATGCCACCGGAGCTTCATTGACATCGAGAACGTTGATCGTGAAGACTTGCGTGCTGGTCGATCCGTCCTGAGACGTCGCGAGTACCTCGATCAAATGGCTGGACTGTGCTTCGAAATTCAAACCGACGAGTGTGGTCACGATACCACTGGATTGATCGATGGAAAAGCGGCCGTCGGCGTCGTCGGTCAATGCGTACGTGACCAGGCTGTTGGTTCCATCTCCGTCGAATGCCGATACGGTGATCCCGACGGGAGCCCCGACACTGTTCTCGTTGATCTCGTTGGTGTTTAGGTCCACATCGACCGGTACGGTCACGTCGAATTCGTCGACGTCGTTTAAGTAGACGGTGAAGGTTTCTTCATATTGACCACCGGATTGGTCGGTCACCCGAACGGAGATTTGATGCTGGTCGGCATCTTCAAAATCCAGTCGGCTGGAATCGAGCACGGTGATGTTACCGGAGTGGTCGATGGCGAATCGCCCGTCGGCATCATCGGTCAACTGATAGAACAAGTCTTCGTCGGCATCGATATCGCTGGGCGTGACCACACCGACGAGTTGTCCATCGGCGAGGTTCTCATCGATCGTCAGATCCGTTGTTGTCAGGTCGAACGGATCATCGTTGGCGCCTTGAATCGTGATGGTGATCTGTTGGGTCGACTGGGCACCTTGTCCGTCGACGATCGTGTACGTGAAGACGTCTTCGAGGGTATCCGTGGTCGTTCGTAGTGCCTCGACATCCGGATGATTGTTGTCGACGTTGTAAACATACAAACCGTTGCTTTGGATGGTGATGTTTCCGTAGAGTCCGTCAACCGGGGCACCCACGAAACCGCTCGCCGCTCCGGTGATTCCTTGGGCGACTCCGACGACATTGGCGGAATCGGTAACATCCAGATCGGTATCGTTGTCAAGCACATTGCCTGTCGGATCGATACCTGGGGTCGTGTTGGCATCACCACCCGCTTCGAATTCATTCGCCTTTGGTTGCTCTCCACCCTTTCTGTTGAAAACGCAGTTACCATTGGCTACGGGGCGGTAACGGTTTCCCCGATCAGGACTTTCACCCGATAATTCAATCGCCTTCACAGGCGCACTGGCACGGTGGTCCCCACCGTGATGCCTTGTACCAGACTTTCTCACGGTGGGGACCACCGTGCCACTTTGATTAAACATCGGTGATCGCTCCTGTACTGTCGGCGAATCGTTCGATGTTGACGTTTGCACGCTGAGCCAATGTCAACCAAAGATCCGCCAGCGGTCGACGTCCGGCATACTGTTTGAATCCGATGTGACTGACCAAACCGCCGGCCAACAAGACCTGCAAATCGGCATAGTTATGTTTGTCACCGTCGCTGATGCCGCTGCCCATCACGATGCAACAATGGTCCAACAACATCCCGTTGCCTTCAGGAATGTTTGCTAGCTGTTTGACAACGTAGGCGTATAGCTCGACGTGAAAACGATCGATCTCGGTGATCTTGGCTTTGGCCTCGTCGCCTTTGGTGTGCGTCAACACGTGATGGTTTTGTGGCGAGTCGAACACGCCATCAAACATTCGTGGACTATCCCAACGCTCAGGATCGACGATCAATGTGGCGACTCGGGTCAGGTCCAAACGAAACGCATGAACGATCAGATCCCCCATCAAACGCAAGTACTCGTCCCGACGCTCGGGAATCCCGGCGGGCTCCGGGAACGGTGGTTCGGTGATCCTCGCGGCGGCTCGCTCGGCCGCTTGGATTCGTCGTTCGGTTCGCCGGACACTTTCGAGGTATTCGTCCAGCTTCATTCGATCCGCCGACGAAAGGCGGTTTGCCAAGCGGGTCGCCGAACGTTGGACGCTGTCGAGCACACTTTGGTTGAGCACATTCCCGTCGGGTCGACCGAACAACCGATTGAACGCCGTGCGCGGATTCTTCTCGGTTTGCGCGGCGTGTCCAGGTCCGTACCATGAGATGCACTCGAAGTATTTGGTTTCTTTGCGGTTCGTGAAATCGTTGCAGCTCAATTCCAACGAAGGCAACGGCGTGTCACTGCCGAGTTGCCGGGCGAGCAATTGATCGAGCGTGGCGTTGGTCGGGAAGCCGCCGTCGAGCGTTTCTTGCGGGGCCGAACTGGTCAGCCAACACGAACCGCACTGGGCATGAACGCCGGTGCCGGGAACAAACTCGCGATCAAGCCCCGAGAGCAGTGAAACTTGGTCACGCACGGACTCGAGCGGCGTCAGCGCCGGGGCGAGTTCCCACGAATCGCCTTCGCTCGATGGCAAAAAGGTATCTTGGTTGTAACCGTTGGGCGTGTAGATGAACGCGTAACGTTGTGGGAATTTCTCGCCGGATTCGGAACCCTGGGCCAGCGACTCCAGCCACGGCAAGGCCAACGCGCCACCGGCGGCCGAACGAAGGAAATGTCGCCGAGGCAATCCGACGTTGCAATTCATGTGGCGTTGATTCATGGCTGGTTCCTGACGTGCTGGAAGGGATACGAAAGCACGGTGGCTTCAATGATGTCGGACATTCGATAGCCGTCTCGCGACGTGTCGGCGACAATCTGGTCAACGGCCTGCATGTCGAAGTGTTCCAGTTGACGACCGAGTGCATAGCTGAGCATGTGTTCGACGAATCCTCGGACCAACTCTTGTTCGCCGGCGCGGATCGCATCTTTGAATTCGGCGGGACTGGCAAAATCGTGATCGTTCCACGTTCCGCTGGCGTCGACGGGTTGTTCTCCGTCGTGTGTCCGCAGTTCGCCCATCGCGTCGAAGACTTCAAGCGAGAAACCCGGCGGATCGATGCGACTGTGGCAGGAATTGCAATTCGGATCGCTGCGATGTTTCTCGAACAGTTGACGCACGGTTTGAATTTGTGGACCGTCGCTTTCTTCGCTGACCGCTTCTTCCAACACGAACGCCACCTTGGGTTCGCTCGGCGGCCGATTGAATACGGTTTCGAGCAACCACGCGCCGCGTTTGATCGGACTGGTACGAAACGGCAGCGATGTCAGCGTCAACGGACCGGCCATCGTCATCACGCCGCCCCGCGTGCGGTCGGGAAGCGGCGTTCGAATCCAAGTTTTGCTGACGGTCCGATCGTCTAAAGTGTCTGCAATCAAACCTCTGGCGGAAGCGGTCGCTCGCGTCGCCCGATACGAGTCTTCCAAGCCATAGAGTTTGGCGAGTTGCTGATTGAGCCACGTGAAATCGGGATCGTATAGATCCAAGATCGAGCGATCTTCGGCCAGCACGGTTTCAAACAACAACAACGCTTCGATCATCATCGGACCGTGTAACGTCGATTTGCCTTGGGGCCCAGAATAAAATTTCTTGAACAGCTTGCGATCGGGTTTGGAACTGTAAAGTTGATCCAAACGCAACCATTGGACGGCGAACGATTCTGACAATTCTCGCGAATGCGAACGTTCCGCCAGCATTCGATGAACTTGGGTTCGCAAAACTTCGGCATCTAGTATCGAGCCCGACTTCGCGACGGACAACAGTTCTTTATCCGGCATCGATGACCATAGGAAATAGCTCAAACGATTGGCTAGTTCGTAAGGCCCGAGTTTACGAACGGGGCCTGCGGATTCGATGATCGGTTCGGACAGGAACAAGAACTCGGGCGATGACAAAACGGCTTGAACCATTCGTTGAAGGGCCGGCGTTTCTGTTTGGCCGGAGTTGATTTGCGACTCGACGAATTGCACCGCTGTTTGCAGTTCAGTGTCGGTTATCTGTCGACGATGGGCGCGGTTGAGGAAGCCATCTATCCGAGCCTGCAACGTGGCACGGTGGTCCCCGCCGTGGTCATGGTCCGATTGCTTGCTCACGGTGGGGACCACCGTGCCACGATTGGCGACAGGTTTGGGAGTTGGTGGCTCGATGCCCAGCAAATCTTGAAGGACACCACTATCTGCGAGTAGCCGATCGCTCGAGACGATCGCGGCCGCCATCTCGAGATACTTCTCAAACAACAACGGCGAGAAGTTCAGTGCATCGCCGCGATTGGCGAATCCATGCTCGGCACGGTTGTCCGCTGGCAGTCCCAATTGCGGAAGCAGAACGTCGTACTTTTGCCCGTATTCCCGCATGGACGTTTCCACGACGGTCGCGAACGTGGCACGTTGGTCGCCAACGTGATTGGATTCTTTCACGGTGGGGACCACCGTGCCATGTTGGAAATAGTCCTTGTCGGCGATGGGTAAGCGTTCGGGGAACATGAAGATGTCATAATCCAAACCGAACAGGTCACGGACCGTATTGTTGTATTCCAACCGCGTCAACCGGCGCAGGATCGGTTTACCGGGATCGATCGCCTTGAGATTAGGATCAGGTCGCGAGAGCATTTGACGGGAGAAGGAAAGGAGACTTTCCCGCTGCTGGTCATTGAGTTCATACCCGGAGTCCGGAAGCGGCATCTGCTGGGCTTCCACGACGTCAAACAGCGTCTTCCATAATGAACGGTCTCGGTCGATGTCCTCGACTGAATTGAACCGAGAAAGATCGACGGTGCCTTCCCGCGTTTCGGCATTGTGACAATCGATGCATTGCTCGCTCAAAATGCTGGCGATCGCGGCGAAATCTTGTGCCTCAGCCGCAATAGTTTTCGACGCGCCGATCACCATGCTCAGCAACACCATATATTTGACCAAAGTATTTCCCGATGCATTGCCAAGTGAAACGCCAACCCGCGAAGACTGTCCCTCTGTCTCATGGATGGCAGACTCATCGATCGCAGATGAAGCCGGAGGCACCCACGGATAGCTACCCGGCTTGATCACATACAAGGGTGAGTTTTCGTCAATCGATCGCAGTGCCACGATCCCATCGCCCGCGTTGGCGACCGCGACCATTCGTTGGTAACCAAGTTCACGGATCAGCTTCGATGCCGTCCGTCCCCCTTCGATCCAAACTTGTGAAGGGCGGCAATGGGCGAGCACGTCGGAGGCAATTTCGGTGAGTATATTGATCCGCGACTCAGGTGATCCGACGGCGATGTCTGCCGCTCGGATCGCGGCGCGGCCGTGACGATGCAACAGGCGACAGACATCGCCGGCGAGCGAGCTGGATGCTTGCGAACCTTGATACGACACCAACGGCCAGCCGTCGCACTTTGCCATACTCGAACCGCTAATCAACAGCACCTCGCCATCAACAACCAGAGGCATATCCTCGATCACATCAAGCCGGCCCGCTTCGAACCAACTCGCTTCCCAACTCGGCTCCGCCGCTTTCAAACAGACCGCCAGCACGGCCTCGAAGAACTCAGCTCCGCCGGCGGCCAAAGACGTCCATCGTCGAGAATGCCAATGGCGGGCATGGACTAGCAAATCACCACTAGACTCCACATCGCCGATGCGGATCGCCGTCGGATTCAACAACAGCTCGGCGACGTCGTTGGTCGTGCAAGGGTGCTCGGGATCTTGTGCGAAACTTGTTTCATGCAAGGGGACGCGATCAACGAAGATCTTGCCACCGACAACGGTTCGTTGCTTGCGAGGATTGCCGCACGCCAACAAACAACGCTGGAATCCGCCCGCAGCACGCACTGCCGCGATCTCCGCTGCCACGGGACCACGCAACAACGAGTCGACCTTCTTGAACAACACGTCCGGACGAAGTGCCAGTGCCTGCACCGTCAGCTCGAAGACCCTCGCTATGGCAGTGGCCGGATCCAAAGAACGACTGTCCGCGTCGACCACGATCACCTCAGCCGATGAATCGCAAATCTGCCCGACCTGGACCTCCGCTGAAAGGCCGAAACGCAGTGCTGCCCCCGCCACTTCCGCCGCGCCTGTCAAGTCATCCGCGATGACGATGATCTTCATGAGTGAAGCTCCTCCCCGTGGTGGCGACTTTCAGGCGCCAGTTTGATGAGCGGGTTGTTTGCGATTGGCGACTGAAAGTCGCCACCACGGGGGACGAACTTGCTTGCTAAAGCAATCGCCTGAAGCATGCTCGTTGGATCGGCATTGAAATCTTTCCATGCGATGTCCAATGCCGTGCCGTGGTCGACACTCGTGCGGACGATCGGCAGCCCCAAGGTCGTGTTGACTGCGGTTTCAAAACTAAGTGCTTTCAAGGGGATGTGCCCTTGGTCGTGGTACATGCAGATAAACGCATCGGTCCGTTCTCTTCGTGCGGGCAAGAATGCGGTATCGGGTGGCAACGGGCCGTCGATTTTCATGCCGCGGGCACGGGCCGATTCGATCGCCGGGATGATCAATCGCTCCTCCTCGCGATCGCCGAACAACCCGCCCTCGCCGGCATGGGGGTTCAATCCACAAACGACCAACCGCGAAGCTCGTCCGTGAATATTGCGGACCGCTTCGTCGGTCAACTCGATCACGTCGAGAACCCGCTCGGTCGAAATCAATCCGGGGACTTCGCACAGCCCCACGTGTGTGGTCACGAACGAGCACGTCAGCGCGTCGGACGTCAGCATCATGCAGGCCCGCGATGATTTCGTCAGAGCCTCAAAGATTTCGGTGTGTCCCGGGTACGGGACGCCTGAAAGACGCAGAGCCTCTTTGTGAATCGGTCCGGTCACGACGCCGTCGACTTGACCGGCCAGTGCCGCGTCGATCGCAGCGGTGATATAGCGATACGACGCTTCGCCGGTCAGGGCCGAGACACGTCCCGGTTCCCAGCGGCCGCCGAGCGATTCGATGTGATACACCGCGACTCCCACATCACGAGCGATCGCCACCGCGTCGCCGAGCGAGTTCGCCACTTCGGGCAGCGGCAACTCAGCCTGACGGGCAAGCTGAGAAAATACATCCGCGTCACCGAATAGGACCAATCCTTCTGTGCCTCGGCAAAGTCGAGCTGCCTTCAAACAGACCTCCGGCCCGACCCCGGCGGGGTCTCCCATGGTGACGGCGAGGATGGATGGAGAGGACACCGCTCGGCTCCGAAGACATTGCACGCGTTTTTTGAATTCTGCATGCAGTTTACGCAGTCCACGCAGCACTGTCAATCCTGCATGCAGAATGCTACAATACTGGCTGTTTGGCGAAGGCCTTCGTAGTAGAAAACCACTCGTACCGAAGAGAAATGGATGGCCGTGAACCGAATAGCCGCCGCGAAACCATCAAAAACAAACGGTAAAGCCCAACCCGACGTCGGCACCCGACTGAGTGAACAGGTTTATGAATCGCTTGTCGAAATGATCGTTCGCGGAAAGCTGGAGCCCGGCCAGACGGTCAGCGAAGTGGAACTGGCGCGGCTCCTCAGCGTCAGCCGCACGCCGATCCATGAAGCCGTCAAGCAATTGGTCAAGGACGGCTTAGTCGTCCAAGCCGCCAACCGGAGGCCCGTTGTGGTTTCATTCGGCCCGGAAGACGTTCGCGATATTTACGAAATGCGGCGAATCCTCGAGAGCGAGGCCGCCGCAAAAGCAGCCGATCGCATCGATCGCCCCACGATACAACGCCTGAGCGCCTCGCTCGATGATTTTCGCCAAAGCCAACCAACGGCGGCCTCGATCAGCGTTTGGGTCAAGCTCGATGACGAGTTCCATTCCGCCATCGCCAGCGCCGCCGGCAGTCCCCGACTGGCCGCCGACATCGTTCGCTACCGAATGATGAACCGGGTGTTCAACCGTTCTCACACCGATGCCGGCATTCTGCAGCAAGCGGCCCAGGAACACCAAGCGATCCTGGACGCATTGCGAGAGCGTGATGCCGACGCGGCGAGACGAGCGATGTGCGAGCATCTCGAAGAGTGGCAGCGGTTCTTTGCCAACCACTTGCGTTGACCGAGCGGCTACCTTCCGGCGTCATGCGTGAGCGTTCGAAGCTTCGTCGTGACCGCGTCGGTCAGGTCGCTCGCGTGCATTCGCCACGTCCAGTTGCCTTTGGCTTGTCCGGGCACGTTCATGCGGGCGGAATTGCCCAGCCCGAGCAAATCTTGCATCGGCACGATCGCCATATCACTGCGAGATTGCAGAACCGCATCGATCAATTGCCAATGAATCGGCTCCTTGTCATTCACCCACGCCTTAAGCGGATCGGGCGTCGAGGTGGGCTTGCGAGTTTGGAGCCAGCCGACCAGGGTGTCGTTGTCATGCGTTCCGGTGTAGGCCACCGAGTCTTCGGGGTAGGTGTTGGGTCGATGGAATTCATCGTCGGTGGTGTCGAACCCGAACTGCAGCACTCGCATTCCCGGAAACCCTAATTCGGCCCGGAGTTGGTGAACCTCTTCGGTGATCATCCCCAAGTCTTCGGCGATGAACGGTAGCTCGCCGAGCACTTTCCGAGCGGCCTCGAAGGGCTTGCTCATCGGCCCCTTTTTCCAGGTTCCGCCGATCGCGGTCTTGGCCGTTGCGGGGATCTCCCAGTAGGCCTCGAACCCACGGAAGTGATCGACGCGGAGCAGGTCGAATTGGCGGAGGGCCGATCCGAATCGCTTCGTCCACCAGTCGTAGTCGGTTTCTTCGAGTGCCTCCCAGTCGTACTGCGGGTTGCCCCAGAGTTGCCCGGTTTTGCTGAAGTAATCCGGCGGCACCCCGGCGACGAGCGTCGGCTTCCCATCGTCACCGACGGCAAAAAGCCCCTGATTGGCCCAAACGTCGGCGCTTTCGTGAGCGACAAAAATCGGCATGTCACCGCAAATTTGCACGCTTCGCTCGTTGGCGTAGTTTTTGAGCTCGTTCCACTGGCGATCGAAGAGGAACTGCTTGAATTTCGAGTAGGCAATTTCTTCGCCGAGGATTTGGTCCCATTCGGCCAGCACTTCCGGGCGTCGGGCGATCAAGCCGGCCGGCCATTTCGACCAGTCGGTCTCGTTTTGATGGCGCATGATCGCTTCGAATCGAGAAAACTCGACCAACCAGTCCGCCTGTGCGGCGCAAAACTTGGCGAAATCGTCACACAGCGGCCCTGAGACGCTGCCTTGAAAATGTTCAAAAGCGCGGCGGAATGCCTGTTCTTTCCGCACCGCGACCAGCCCGAAGTCGACGTGATCGGAGACCGCCTCGCCGGCCGTTAGTTCGGGGGTTTGCTTGAGCAGGCCGTCGCGGACGAGGCCCCCCAGGCTGATCATCAGCGGATTTCCCGCGAATGCGGAGTAGGCGCTGTAGGGCGAATTGCCTTCGGCAGGCGGTGAGAGCGGCAGGATTTGCCAGATCTTTTGCCCGGCCGCGTGCAGGAAATCGACGAACCGGTAGGCTTCGGGGCCCAGGTCCCCCACCCCGCCTTCGCTCGGCAAGCTGGTGATATGCAGCAAAACGCCAGAGGATCGCGGGAATTTCATCATGGATTTATCGAAAAAGAATTTCTAAGAAACGGATTGGCGGATCGTCGGTCGTCGATCACATGTCCATGGCTGTATCATCGGCGTGAACGGGATTCGACTGGGATCATTGAAGTAAAATCTCGAAAAACAGTGGAAAATGAAGCCTCAATGACCAGGCTGGAGCATTTCACCCCAATCGGGCGATCAGCCACCGGTCCGCCCTAGAGCACAAATGGGACCAAATTCTCGAGCTTGGCCTTTGCGAGATTCGCTGGAAGGGTTACATTCCAGGGTTGACTATCGGCCTGGTCTATTAAACGCGTCTTCCCGTCCCTCCAAACTTGTCACATATCTTGCGACTTCCTCTTGGGATGCGAGCTTTTCGTGGAAATTTTGTCTCTGCGACAAGCCCGATTTTTTCTCGAGATCGACTCGTTGAATCGGCCGCCGATTGCTTAACCCCTATTTAGTCATCTCATCGCTTCCGGCGTTGGACGGATCTGGCCGCATCGAAAGGTGGCAGTTCGCAACCCGGAAGGAGGTGAATTTGTTCTTCCCCGTGAAGGAGCTTTCCTCTCGATGGCAACTACGACCCAGCGTCGACTCGAGCCCACTAGTATCCGCAAATTCGGCACCGGCCTCGGCCAATTCGAATTGCCCGATCTGACCGCCCTGCAAACCGATTCCTACGCCGCGTTCTTGCAAGAAGACACGCTCAGCCTGGAACGAAACGACCAGGGACTAGAATCCGTGCTGAGGGAGATTTTTCCGATCAGCAGTTACGACGGAAACACGACGTTGGAATACCTGTACTACGAACTGGGCAAACCCCGGTACACGGTTCAGGAATGCCGTCAGCTTCGTTTGACGTACGGCCGACCGCTGCGTATTTGGCTGCGTCTGAACCGAGAGGAGCCGATCGAAGAGGAAGTATACTTGGGCGATTTGCCGATCATGCTCGGTGGTGGCGAGTTCGTCATCAACGGGGCCGAACGGGTTGTCGTTTCGCAACTGCACCGTAGCCCCGGTGTTGACTTCGTGCTCGAGCAGGACACGACGACCGATCGCAAGCTGCCCTCATGCCGCGTGATCCCCGAGCGTGGTTCGTGGATCGAAGTCAACGTGACGAAGAAAGACTCGTTGACCGTGCGAATCGACCAAAGCGGCAAGTTCCCCGCCACGATGTTGTTACGGGCAATGGACCCGAAGTACAGCACCGATGCGGAATTGCTGGCTGCGTTTTACGAAACGAAGACCTACAAGATCAAAGGCGGCAGTGACGCGTCGAAGATCGAAAACAAAATTTGCGTCGATGACGTTGTGTACCCAAGTGGTCACGAACGGGCCGGTGAAATCATCGTCGAACCGGGGCACAAGATCAGCACCGAATTGGCCGAGATGATCTGTGCATCCGGAGTAACGAGCATCCAGGCGATGGACCTTCCGAAGGTTCCGTTGATCTTCCACACGCTCGCCGAAGACACCACGGCCAGCCACGAGGAAGCGTTGCTGCGGATTTACCAGCGTCTGCGCCCGGGCAATCCGCCACAGTTGGAAAAGGCTCGCACCTTGTTCCAAGAAAAATTCTATGACGACAACCGATACCGTCTCGGTAAGGTCGGCCGGTTCCGCCTAAACCGAAAACTCGGTTTGAACGTGCCCGAATCGGACATGTGCTTGCGTCCGGACGACATGATCGCCGCGATCCGGTACCTGATCGATTTGTTCGATGCCGACAGCGACGCGGAAATCGACGACATCGATCACCTCGGCAATCGCCGTTTGCGAACGATCGATGAACTCGCCAGCGAAGAACTCCGAAAGGGCTTCTTGAAACTCCGTCGAACCGTTCAAGAACGCATGAGCGTCAAGGACGCCCAAGACATGACACCGCGTTCGCTCATTAATCCTAAGAGCGTCTCGGCGGCGATCGATTATTTCTTCGGTCGCGGTGAACTCTCGCAGGTCGTCGACCAGACCAACCCGCTTTCGCAACTCGCTCACGAACGCCGTTTGTCGGCCCTTGGCCCGGGTGGTTTGAACCGAAAACGTGCGGGTTTCGAAGTCCGCGACGTTCACATTTCGCACTACGGCCGGATTTGCCCGATCGAAACGCCCGAAGGTACGAACATCGGTTTGATCAGCTCGCTGGCGATTTTCGCGGGCGTGGATGATTACGGGTTCTTGATCACGCCGTTCCGCAAAGTGGTCGACGGAAAGATCGCCGACGAAACCGTTTGGTTGCGTGCCGACGAGGAAGGCGAGTCCTACGTCGCCCCGGCGGATACCGAAGTCAAAGACGGGGCGCTCGTCCCCGGGCCGAACTTGATCGCGCGTTTCCGCAGCGACTTCGAGATCGTATTGCCCGAACAAGTGTCGTTCATGGACGTCGCTCCGGCTCAAATGGTCGGCGTGTCGGCGGGTCTGATTCCGTTCCTCGAGCACGATGACGCGAACCGCGCGTTGATGGGTTCGAACATGCAGCGGCAAGCCGTGCCGCTGCTCGTCGCCGAACCTCCGATCGTCGGAACGGGGATGGAACGCGAAGTCGCCAAGAACAGCGCGATGGTCGTGCGTGCCCGCCGTGCCGGCAAGGTCACCTACGCCGACGCCACGCGCATCGAAGTGGGCAGCGATCACTACCCGCTCAAGAAATACCAAGGACTCAACGAGCGTACCTGCCAAAACCAGAAACCGCTCGTCAACGTGGGTGACAAGGTCGAGAAGGGCCAAATCATCGCCGACGGCGCGGCAACGCGTTTGGGCGAATTGGCACTCGGACGTAACGTCTTGGTCGGGTTCATGTCGTTCGACGGATTCAACTACGAAGACGCGATCATCATCAGCGAAGAACTCGTGCGGAACGACACCTACACGTCGATCCACATCGAAGACTTCGACGTCGAGATCCGCGAGACCAAACTCGGCCGCGAAGAATTCACTCGCGATATTCCGAACGTTTCCGAGAAGGCTCTTCGTAACCTCGACGAGACCGGTGTGGTTCAAGTAGGAACGTACGTCAAACCGGGCGACATCTTGGTCGGGAAGGTTTCGCCCAAGAGCAAGACCGAACTGACGCCGGAAGAGAAATTGCTGCACGCGATCTTTGGTCGTGCCGGTGAAGACGTCAAGAACGATTCGCTCGAAGTGCCATCGGGCATCGAAGGCATCGTCATCGACACTCAAAAGTTCTCGCGTCGGATGAGCCTCGGCGAAGACGAGCGGAAGGCGTTCGAAAAGGAGCTCAAGCAGCACGAAACCGAAGGCAACGCAGAAATCGCATCAACTTTCGAGTCGCTCGTCCGCGATCTCGAGGAAGCCGCCGGCACGAAGCTGAAAGATCCCACCGGAACGCCTTTGGCCGACGGGCAAGATCCCAAGTTCATCGCCGAACGTGCGACCACCTTCCGATTTGATTTGGTGCTCGAACAGGTCGCCGACGAATCGAAGAAGGCGGCCGTCGAAAAGGTTTACAAGAACCAATGGCAAAACGTCGAAAACGCGATCGACGCTCGCGACCGTAAACTCAACTCGATGAAACGAGGCGATGAGTTGCGCTCGGGCGTGTTGCAGATGTGCAAAATCTACATCGCGACCAAGCGAACGATCAGCGTCGGCGACAAGATGGCCGGCCGTCACGGGAACAAGGGGGTGATCGCGAAGATCCTTCCGATCGAAGACATGCCGTTCCTTCCCGATGGAACCCCGATCCAGATCATGCTCAACCCGCTGGGCGTTCCCTCGCGGATGAATGTGGGACAGATTCTTGAAACCCACCTCGGTTGGGCCGGTGCGAAGCTGGGCTTCCAAGCGATCACGCCGATTTTCGATGGTGCGGTCGAAGAGGAGATCAACGAATGCTTGGCCGAAGCCGGTTTGCCGGCTCACGGTAAGATTCGTTTGACCGACGGTCGAACGGGCGAACCGATGGAACAGGAAACCACAGTGGGCTACATCTACATGTTGAAGCTTCACCACTTGGTCGACGATAAGGTTCACGCACGCAGCACCGGCCCTTACTCGCTCATCACGCAACAACCGCTCGGCGGAAAGGCCCGCTTCGGTGGTCAACGTTTCGGCGAGATGGAAGTTTGGGCGTTGGAAGCTTACGGCGCGGCGTACATCTTGCAGGAGCTGTTGACGGTCAAGTCCGACGACGTCGAAGGCCGTACCAAGATCTACGAATCGATGGTCAAGGGCGAAAACACGCTCGAGGCCGGTACGCCGGCATCGTTCGACGTGCTCACCAACGAAATCCGAGGTCTGGCACTGAACATGCAACTCGAGAAGAGGCCGATTTAGCTGCTTTGCAACATAATCGGCGGCCATTCGCAATTAGCTGTTAGCTGTTAGCGTTTGGTGGCCGACCGATGCCCGTGGCAGATCTTGTTAAAGATCCGCCGCCTAATGGATCTTTAGCAAGATCCAATACGAAAGAACAACCAGTCCGGGTATCGCCCCGGACGGACGCGACCTGCAAACCCCTCGCTGCGGTCGCATGAAACCTTCCACTTCATATCGCTTTTACTTTTCAAACCCTGGAACACGCCCGGGTCCGAAAAGCTAAAAGCTAATAGCTAACTGCTAAAGGCTTTCTTCCATGTCCATTGGCGAAACCAGTAACTACGATCGCATTAACGATTACGCATCTGTTCGCATCTCGTTGGCCCGGCCCCAAGACATCAAGAGTTGGTCGTTCGGCGAAGTCAAAAAGCCCGAAACGATCAACTACCGTACCTACCGTCCCGAAAAAGACGGGCTGTTCTGTGAACGAATTTTCGGCCCTGAAAAGGACTGGGAATGCGCCTGCGGCAAGTACCGTGGGATGAAATACAAAGGCATGATTTGCGACCGTTGCGGGGTGAAGGTCACTCACTCACGCGTCCGTCGTAAACGCATGGGCCATATCGAATTGGCCGCACCCGTCGTTCATATCTGGTTCTTCAAGGCGATGCCGTCACGCCTGGGCAACTTGCTCGCGATGAAGACCAGCTCGCTCGAAAAGGTGATCTACTTCCAAGACTACGTCGTCATCGATCCGGGCGAAACGGACCTGGAATCGTTGCAACTCTTGACCGAGGAAGAATACCGGGCCGCACGTCAACAGTACGGCCCCGGTACGTTCGAAGCGGACATGGGTGCCGAAGCGATTCGCAAGTTGCTCAATAAGCTCGATCTCGTCCCGTTGTCCGAACAATTGCGGATCGACCTGGAAGAGACCGGTTCGAAGCAAAAGAAAAAGGACCTGATCAACCGGCTCAAGATCGTCGAATCGATTCGTGACAGCGACAACCGTCCCGAGTGGATGGTGCTCGACGTGATCCCGGTCATTCCTCCGGATTTGCGTCCGCTGGTGTTGCTCGATAGCGGCAACTTCGCGACGTCGGATCTGAACGATTTGTATCGCCGGATCATCAACCGTAACAACCGATTGCGCAAGCTGGTTGACTTGAATGCTCCCGAAGTCATCATTCGCAACGAAAAGCGAATGTTGCAACAATCCGTCGACGCGTTGTTCGACAACAACCGTTGCAAGCGACCCGTGCTCGGTTCGTCGAACCGACCGCTGAAATCGCTGACCGACATGATCAAGGGAAAACAAGGTCGTTTCCGCGAAAACCTGCTCGGCAAACGAGTCGATTACTCGGCCCGTTCGGTGATCGTGGTGGGCCCTCGCTTGAAACTGCACCAGTGCGGTTTGCCCAAAAAGATCGCCTTGGAATTGTACCAACCGTTCATCATTCGCCGTTTGAAAGAACTCGGCCACGCCGACACGATCAAGTCGGCCAAAAAGATGCTCGAGCGCAAGGACGAGGAAGTTTGGGACATCCTCGAACAAGTCATCACCAACCACCCGGTGTTGCTCAACCGCGCCCCGACGCTTCACCGAATGGGGATCCAGGCGTTCGAACCGACGCTCGTCGAAGGCAACGCGATCCACTTGCACCCGCTCGTTTGCAAAGGCTTCAACGCCGACTTCGACGGTGACCAGATGGCCGTTCACTTGCCGCTTTCGATCGAAGCCCAAGTGGAAGCCCACACGCTGATGCTTTCGACGAACAATGTGTTCGCGCCGTCCAATGGTAAGCCGATCATGTCGCCGTCCCAAGACATCGTCATGGGTTGCTACTACATGACCGTCGAACTTCCCGACCGCAAGGGCGAAGGCATGACGTTCAGCGGTTACGACGAAGTCGACTTCGCGCTCGCGCAAGGTGCCGTGGAACTGCATACGAAGATCAAGATGCGGTTGCCGAAGTTCCAAAAACTCAAGACCGATGATGACTCAGGCGTTTACGGTGCGATCATCGACACCACGCCGGGACGCGTTCGGTTCAACGAAATGCTTCCCGACGGGATGGATTTCTACAACCGGGCGATGCGCAGCGGTGACTTGGCCAAAACGATCAGCGACTGCTATCAACGTCTCGGCCGTCGCGCGACGATTCACTTGCTCGACGACATGATGCAGATGGGCTTCCGCGAATCCACGCGTAGTGGTTTGTCGTTCGCGACCGATGACTTGGTCACGCCCGACACGAAGCAGAAGTTCATCAAGGACGCCGAAAAGACGGTCATGAAGCACAAGAAGGCTTACGACCGCGGTTTGATGACCGGGAAAGAACGTTACAACCAGGTTCTCGACGCGTGGACGCATGCCCGCGAAGCGATCACGGCGGACATGATGTCGGCAATGGAAAACGACATCCGCGAAGGCGGTTGGTACATCAACCCGGTGTTCCTGATGTCGCACTCCGGTGCTCGGGGTGGTATCGAGCAAATCCGTCAATTGGCGGGGATGCGTGGTTTGATGGCCAAGCCGACCGGCGAGATCATCGAAACGCCCATCAAGGCCAACTTCCGCGAAGGCTTGTCCGTGCTCGAGTATTTCTCGTCCACCCACGGTGCTCGAAAGGGTCTCGCGGACACGGCACTCAAGACCGCCGACTCGGGTTACCTGACGCGGAAACTCGCCGACGTCGCGCAAAACGTCGTGGTCACTATGCACGATTGCGGCACGACCCAAGGCATCACAAAGGGTGTCGTCTACCGCGGCGAGAAGGTCGAAGTCTCGCTTGCCGATTCGATCAACGGTCGTGTCAGCCTGAAGTCGATCGTCAACCCGATCACCGACGAAATCGTCGTCGGTGCATCGGAAATGATCACCCCCGAAATCGCACGGGCGATCGAGCAAATGGGCTTGGAGAAGATCCAGGTCCGTACGCCGATGGCTTGCGACGCTCCGCTGGGTGTTTGCCGTTGTTGCTATGGAATGGACATGGCCACCGGATCGATGGTCGAAGAAGGCATGGCCGTCGGTATCATCGCCGCCCAATCGATCGGCGAACCGGGAACCCAGCTCACCATGCGGACGTTCCACATCGGTGGCTCGGTCAGCAAGCAAATGGAAGAATCGGACATCAAGTCCGGACGTGACGGTGAAGTTCGCTTCACCCGCATGAAAGCGGTGACCAATACCGAAGGTCGCGACGTCGTGTTGACACGAAACGGCCAAGTCATGTTGGTTGACGAGCGCGGTCGCGAAATCGAATCCTACGACATCCCCACCGGTTCAACGTTGATGGTCAAAGAAGGCGACCAAGTGACGGCCGGTCAGGTGTTGTGCGAATGGAACCCGTACTCGATTCCGATTCTTTCGGAAGTCTCTGGAAAGATCCGTTTCGAAGACGTCGTCGAAGGCGAAACAATGCGTCAGGAACGTGAGGCGTCCGGAAACACTCGTTTGACGATCATCGATCACAAGGGTGATTTGCACCCGCAATTGGTGATCGAGGATTCCGAAGGCCGACCGCTGCACGCTCAGTATCTCCCCGAACGGGCGACGATCTCGGTTAAAGAAGGCGAAAAGGTCATTCCAGGAACCGTGCTCGCGGAAATGCCGCGTGAAACGGGCGGTGTGTCCGACATCACGGGCGGTTTGCCACGGGTGACGGAGATCTTCGAAGCTCGTAAGCCGAAAGACCCTGCCGTGATCGCGGAAGTCGACGGCGAAGTCGAAATCCTCAGCGAGCGTAAACGTGGCAAACGAACGATTGTCGTACGTAGCGAGTCCGGAATCGAACGAGAACACCTCGTCCCCCACGGCAAGCACTTCTTGGTTCACACCGGGGACATCGTCAAAGCCGGACAAGCACTCGTCGACGGGGCTTTGGTGCCTCACGACATCCTGCGAGTCACCGGCGAGGAAGCCGTCCAGCAATACCTGTTGCACGAAATCCAACAGGTCTATCGCAGCCAGCGTGTGGAAATCAACGACAAGCACGGCGAAATCATCATCGCCCGCATGTTGCGTAAGGTGAAGGTGGAAACACCCGGTGATACCAACCTGTTGCCCGGTAGCGTGATGGACCGATTCCACTTCCGCCGAGCCAACCAGGAACTCCGTGGTTGCTTGAAAGTCGCCGACCCCGGCGATACCGACTACACCGAAGGCACCATCGTGCCCAAGGAAGCGTTCGAGCAAACCAACGCCGAAGTCGAAGCGATGGGTGGAGCCCCCGCCAAGGGCAAACGCTGCAAGAGCGCGACCGCGAGCACCCAGTTGCTCGGGATCACCAAGGCGGCCGTTCAGTCGAACAGTTTCATCAGTGCGGCTTCGTTCCAAGAAACCACCAAGGTGTTGACCGAGGCTGCTCTAGCCGGCAAGGTCGACAAGTTGGTTGGACTCAAAGAAAACGTGATCCTCGGGCACCTCATTCCCGCCGGTACCGGCTTCCGAATCTTCCAAGAATCGGAAGTCAATTACCGCCGAGAGGCGCTCGAAGAACTCGCCGCAGCCCCCGTGACCGCGTTGGAAGAATCCTTCCCGCTTCTCGGTGGCGACGTCGAAACGGCTGACGCCCAAGCGTCGTCGGGCGATAACAACTAGTGCTTTTTCAATATTGAAGATGAGGTTGGCTTGAAACGTGGCACGGTGGTCCCCACCGTGATTCTCGACGGAGGACCGTCGAGCCACGTTGCTGACACCCTAAAGCCAAATGTGGTTGAAGCACTAGTGAATATCACGCGAACCAAGTCTCCCATTAACTTCTTGTTAACAGAAGGACACTATGGGGGAGTCCACCCCCTTGAATCCGCCTATCGGTTCCCTACGACCGTTTCGCTGAATCCACTCAAAGCGAGTATTGCGATGAGGCGAAAGTTTCGATTCAATCCCTCCACGCATTTGCGAAATACGAGTGGGCGTTTGCGTTGCTTGCCCCGCAGCGTGCCCACTTGTAGGCGGTTCCGTGGGGGGTTGTCTTGTGCCCCTTGAACAGCCCTTCACGAGCCGCCGTTTTGAATACAGAGAAAGTTGTCCGCGAACGTTATGCCGATGCCGCATTGCAACGCGAACCTGCCTTGTGCTGCCCGGTGGATTACGACGCGCAGTATCTCAGTGCCATCCCGCAAGAAGTCATCGACCGCGACTACGGCTGTGGCGACCCGTCTAAGCACGTTCGCGTAGGCGAGACGGTGCTGGATTTGGGTAGCGGTGGAGGAAAAATTTGCTTCATCGCTTCTCAGGTCGTTGGCCCTACCGGACAGGTCATCGGCGTTGATTTAAACGACGAGATGCTTTCCCTCGCGCGGAAGTCCAAAGTCACTTTGGCGGCAAACATCGGCTACGACAATGTCGAGTTTCGCAAAGGCAAGATCCAGGATCTCGCGGTCGATCGAGACGCGGTGGATCGTTTCTTGATCGAGAATCCGGTGAAGGACGAAATGGGTTTGCGCTCACTCGAGCAGTATCTCGAAACGATGCGAACCAGTAACCCGATGATCGCCGACGAGTCGATTGACGTGGTTGTCAGCAATTGCGTCTTGAATTTGGTGGCATCCGACGAGAAAGAACTCTTGTTCGATGAGATCTTTCGGGTCTTACGACCAGGCGGTCGAGCCGTCATCAGCGACATCGTTTGCGACCAAGAGGTGCCGTTGGAAATGCAACTCGATGCCGAACTTTGGAGCGGTTGTTTGTCCGGTGCGTTTGAGCGTTCTGCTTTTTTAGAAGCTTTCGAGCAAGCGGGTTTTGTTGACATTCGTATCCAGCATTTGCAACCCGAACCTTGGCAAACGATTGACGGTTTGGCTTTTCGGTCGGCAACGGTGATCGCGTACCGTCCGCATCTGGCCAGCGAAGGTGACGAAGTCATCGAACAAACTGCCGAGTATCTCCGCAGCCGAGACGACGTTCGGCGCGTTTATCAAGGGCCGTTTAAATACGTGGTCGACGACGAAGGTCGAATGTACACGCGGGGCGAAGCATGCGAAGACGCGCTCGCCCAAGCGGCTCAGCGTGAAGCGATCGCGGACCAGTTTGCAGTTTTCGAAAACTCCTCAAAGTCTTCGCCAGCGAAAACTACGGCGACTTTACCGATGGCCGGCGGCGGATGCTGTGGTGGTGGCTCGAGCTGCTGATCCCAACCCGACGTGAGAGTTTGATCGGGACGACCGTTGCAAAGCGACTTCTTGAAACGCCATTCAGGTGCGACCTGCGCCGTTGACGATCCTTCTCGAGCCAATGTCGTGTAAAGGCCTGTTTGTTGGATTGATGTCTTATGGAAATGAATCGTAATCGCTACTTCCTCATCGGGGTGTTGTTGATCCTGTTGGGAACTCAATTTCGGATGATCGATTCCTTTGTTCTCAACGAACCGACGACACGTGCGTTGGCGAAGATGTCCAAGCGTTCTCATCCGACCGTCGATGAATCTTTCAGTAGTTTCCTGATGCAAGTTCATCCCAAACCGACGAAAAGGGTTCACCCGCCGCGATGGCTGGGATTAGCGATGATTGCCGTCGGTTCGGTGGTTAGCCTGCACGCGATCGCCATTCCCCGTCACTGACCTCTGCTTTTTTTTCCAAGGTATGGTTGAGCCTAATGCGATCTGAGTTGAACCATCGGATGTGGGCGGCATCGAGGATGATCGCGATCGTTCTCGGCATTACGTTGCCCTTAAGCCTCTCCGGCGAGATCTACGCTCAGTTTTCTCAAGGATCCGACACCACGCGTCAGTCGGATTCGTCCGCGTCTCAAAAAACGATTCCCAATGTCGTGATGCGAGAAGGCACCTTGATCGGTCCGATCCGAGGCCGTTTTGTTCTTCGCGGACAGCGATGGTGGTTTATCGTCGAAGAGAGCGGGCAGGCCGATCAAGGGCAGCTTGCTGAGATGATCGATGCCGGCAACGCACGCTCGATCGTTGAGACGCAATCGACTATTTTGGAACGAAGCACCAAAGGCACTCAATCGACGACTAGCACGCAATCTCGATACGAACGAAAGACGGTCGTCGATAGCAGCATCGGAGAGGCTCAGTCGGAACAACAAGTCCAACGGCGGGTGCTGTTGCCGCCGTTTGAGTCGATGATCGTCGTGGAGAATTTGATGCTCGGCAGGATCGCTTCGGCCATCGAAGAAGACCCCGCCGATGATCACTGGACCATCACGGGGCGGATTACCGAATTTCAAAATGACAATCGGTTGATGTTGACGACTGCCCACCGAACCGTTGTACCGGTTTCGCAGTGAATCAGTCCATCGGTGATCCGGTTCCGATGCGAGTGAGCACGGCGATGCAATAAGGACCGGCGTTCAATAACGACGGACGCGTACCATTAGGATCGAGCCGATTCCAGCTAAGACGAGATTTCCGGTCCACACACCATAGGGCGGCAGATCGCCTGACTTGGCTTGATCAAGACCGAAGAGATACAACGGATAGTACAGCAAAATGATCGGCAAGAAGCACATCCCGAACGTGGTCCAGTAATCGCTTGTTCTTGCCAATATCGCCAGTGGCGCTCCCACAATCACGAAGAAAAAACACGAGAAACCCTCGGCCCAGCGTCTCCAAGGTTCCGTTTGCAAACGTGTCAAACGAGACCGGCTCGACGACAAACGACCGTGAATGCCGCTGGCCTCGGTCCCACCGATATCCTCGGGCCGCGACTTAAAAAGAGCAAACCCCGTAAACGCCGCCAATTGCCCGATGGCAGCGTGGGTCCGCTCGCGTTGCTGCGAGCGTTCGCGTCGGATCAACCGCAACGGCAATTCGCTAGGGCTGATCGTCGAGATGTCTTCTTCATCCAATGCATTGCCAAGAGGGATTTCGAAACTGGATTCGCCTGGCACGATTCCTTGCAAGCCTTCGCCCCGGACGACCTTGCTGTCGACCAACTTCAAGACGAGCGCCTGGCGTTGTTCGTCCATCAACAACTGTCCTTCGCTGGCGGTTACCTCAAACGCGTCATCACCGCGACCACGAACGATGACGGTGGGTGAGATCATGCGCCGGCCGACAATGTCGCGGACGTGAATCGAAAACCCGTGATCGGACGTGAACGAATGCTGGGCTTCGAGAACCTTATACGCGATGTCTTCGATGGAAAGTAGTACGACGCGTTTGACGCCGGGCTTGCCCCATGAGACCGCCGTGTCGCTGCAATAAACCGCCACGGGGCTGAGTAGGGCGGCGAATACGATCGCCGGTTGCAACAACCTCAACGGCGAAATCCCCGATGCTTTCACCGTGCTGATCTCGCCGTCGGCCGCCATCCGTCCGTAAACGCAGCAGACGGAAAAGAGCGCCGTCGCCGGTACGGCGTGCTGCAACGAGATCGGAATGGCAAATGGCAGTAACTGCAAAACGGCGACCGGACCAAGTCCCTTACGAATCAATTCACGAGCGACCGCGATGAGCAAAATGATCGTCGTCAACACGACCAATGACACGATGAAGATCTTCAAAATCTCAAATAGAATCGTTCGTGTCAGACGAGTGGGAATCACGAGAAGAAATCAAACAGAGAGCGAAGTTGAGAGGTTTCGAGTTTCATGCGATTCGTTTCACCACCGGAGAACCGAAGCGGTCGACGATGGGTTACCATCACGCTTGGAAAAAACTCCGCTGACGATTGATGACTACCAAACTGAACCCCTCAATGAACAGATCGTTTTCGAATTGGATGTTGCCCGGCGGGCCGGTATTGGCTGTCGTGATTGCCTGGATTTCTTGGCAAAATGGGCTTTCCGGTTCAGCCGCAGGATGCGCCGCCGTGGCGATCGTTTGTGCGACATGGTGGATTTTTGAATGTCTGTCGATCGCCGTGGTGGGGTTGGTCCCGTTCGTCGCCTTGCCGATCCTTGGTGTGGTCGATCACAAAAACGTCGCCGCCTCGTACGGGCACACGATGATTCTGTTGCTGCTGGGCGGCTTCTTGCTGTCCGCCGCGATGGAACGCAGCGGCGCTCACCAGCGAATCGCGATCATGATGGTGCGGTTGGTCGGCGGGCACGGCGGGCGACGCATCGTGCTCGGATTCATGCTCGCTACCGCCTCGTTGTCGATGTGGATCAGTAATTCGGCGACGACGTTGATGATGTTGCCGATCGCATTGGCGGTATTGCAACAGGCCGGCGATCCACGATTGCGGACACCGCTTTTGTTGGGCATCGCCTACGCGGCGAGCGTGGGTGGCATGGCGACGCCGATCGGAACGCCTCCGAATATCGTCTTCATGGGACAGCTCTATGAACGCACCGGTAGCGAGCTACCATTCGCAACTTGGATGTCGATCGGTTTGCCGATCACGATGATCTTGTTGCCGATCATCTGGTGGTGGGTTACGCGGAAGATCGGCCCGACCGAGCGGATCAAGATGCCCGAAATGGGACCGATCGCCAACAACGAAGTTCGGGTGCTTGCGGTTTTCGCGGTGACGGCGGTCTTGTGGGTTTTTCGCAGCGGCCCGTTCGGCGGTTGGTCGGCATGGATGCCCGGGGGCAATGACATGATCGGCGACGCGACGGTCGCGTTAGCGGCGGCGCTATTCATGTTCATCTGCCCCAGCGGCCGGGAATCGGACGAATTCGGGCAGACGGATCGCCTACTGGATTGGCAAACCGCCGCCAACGTTCCCTGGGGGATCTTGATCATGTTCGGCGGCGGAATGGCGTTGGCCACCGGGTTCCAAGATTCCGGACTCAGCCAAGCGATCGGCGGACAACTCACGTTCTTGGCGGGATCGCCGACCTGGGTGATCGTACTTTCGATCTGTTTTCTCGTGTCGTTTTTGACCGAGATCACCAGCAGCACGGCCACCGCGATGTTGTTGCTGCCGATCCTCGCCGAGATGGCCGATCAACTCGGTTTGCCGCCGGCGATGTTGATGATCCCGGGCACGATCAGTTGTTCGTGCGCGTTCATGCTACCGGTCGCCACCGCACCCAACGTGATTATCTTCGGCGCGGGAGGAATCCGCACCGACGAGATGGCAAGAACCGGGCTGGTGCTCAACTTCATCGCCGCATTCGTCATTACGGGCATGTGCTTGTGGTTGGTACCGTGACCCGACGCGTGACGGCTCGTCACTTTCCGATGCAGAACCGACTGAAGACGCGGTCAAGGATGTCGTCGGTGTAGACCGCACCGGTGACTTCGCCCAAGTGATCGACGGCGCTTCGTATCTCCGCCGCCACCCACTCGTGACCGGCTTGGTTTTGTGTCGAGGCGATCGCGTTGTTCAAACATACGATTGCTTGCCGCAACGAATCTCGGCAACGCGCCGCCGTGCCGATTACCCCGCCCGTTTCAACAGCATCGCGAGACTCGGCGATGGCTCGCAACCGATTCCATAGTTGTTCAATGCCTTCGCCGGTGACTGAACTCACTGCGGTACAGGCCCCGTTGGCGTTGGTCTCGATCGGAGCGGCGGCCAGATCTGTTTTCGTATAGATCAACAAGTTGGTAACCGATCGCTTTGCATTGTCGGAAACCATGGTCAGCGCATCAATCGAATGGGCCGATTCGGTATCCGATGCGTCGATGCACCACAAACAAACGTCGGCTTTTCGTACCGCATCGTCGGCTTGCATTTGAGCTTGGCTCATGACGTCGAAATCCTCGTCATCGTCCGATCGATTTTCGATTCCCGCCGTGTCCGTGATGCTAAACGAGTGGCCCTCGTACTGCACCTGCACCGTGATGACATCACGAGTCGTGCCCGCTTGGTCGGTGACGATGGCCGTGTCCGTCCGAGTGAGCGTGTTGAGCAGACAACTCTTTCCCGCGTTGGGGAGCCCACGTAAGACAATGCTTAAGTACGATTTTTGATCTCCGCGATCACGCAGTTGCACCGACGCTTCTGAAAGCAAATCTCGTAAGTCGACCAGCCGCGCAACAAGGTCGGCGTCCTCGATGAACTCGATGTCTTCATCGACAAAGTCCAACCCGGCTTCGACATCGGCGAGTAAGTTGAGCAGGGTGTCCCGGGCGTTTTGCAATGGTCGCGATAGGTTTCCCGCCAATTGGGACAGGGCGAGATCAAGGGATTCAGGGTCTTCGGCATCGATCACGCCCAAGACCGCTTCGGCTTGTGTCAGGTCCAATCGTCCCGCCAGGAAGGCACGCATGGTGAATTCGCCTGGACGTGCCGGTCGCGCCCCCGCGTCGACGATGCGTGACAACACGGCCTCCATGATCGGCAGCGATCCGATCATGTGTATTTCCGTCGACGGTTGACCGGTGTAACTGTGTCGCGTCGGCCACAACATTACATCGACCGAGATCGTGCCTAGTGGATCGCCCAAGTCTGCCAATGCGGCAAAACGACGGGCTCGCGTGGATTGATCGGCGGGATCGAGCCATCCGAGCTGACGCAAGATAGGAACGACCAGATCGCCCGATACGCGAACAATCCCACGACGGGCCGGAGCGAGGGGCGAGGCAATCGCCACAATCGTTTCGTCAGTAATCAAAGAGGCATGCATGGGTCGGCTCAGTCACTATCGCTGCGAAACGGCCAAGTGCATGATCGCTTCTTCGCTCATTTCGTCACGACCCAATTCACCTGCGATTCGCCCCTGGGAAATCACTAACACGCGATCGGCGATCGCGAACACCTCTTCCATTTCACTGCTGACTACTAATACTGCCAAACCATCCCGGGCGAGCCCGTCGATCAGTTCGTAGATCTCAGCTTTGGCACCGATGTCGACACCGCGCGTCGGTTCATCGAGCATCAAGACTCGCAGATCCAACGCGAGCCATTTGGCCAAGGCGACTTTCTGTTGGTTGCCGCCCGACAGCGAAGCGACGGCAGATCGGTTCGAAGCGGTCTTGATTCTTAACTGCGAAATCAGGCCGTCCGCCGTCGAGGACTGCCATTTTCGCGAGATCCATCTTCCTCGTGTTTTCGTCGGCGTGGTATGCCCCATCGCCACCAGCGTCGCGTTGTCGCGGACGTCTGATTGAATCAATAGGCCGGTTTGTTTTCGGTCCTCTGGCACCAACGCGATGCCTGATCGAATCGATTCATTCACGTCGCCGGAAATCTCTTGGTCGGCAACCCTCACACGTCCTCCCCATCTTGGTCGGACTCCAAAGATCGTTTCAAGAATTTCGGTTCGTCCCGAACCCACCAAACCGACCAAAGCGACGACTTCGCCGACGGCGACCTGGAAGCAGATCGGAGTCGCCGACCGCGAACCGACTCGCAAGTCCTCGACCACCAACATGGACTTCCCTGATCCCGCACGACGAGCGTGATGCCGCGATGCCAATTCGCGACCGACCATCGATTCAACGATCAGATCGTGATCGATCTGGTCACCGGTCAAGGTGCGGACGTGGCAACCGTCACGCAAAACTTCGATCCGATCGGAGATGCGAATGACTTCGGCAAGCCGGTGTGAAATGTAGATGATGGCGACGCCATCCTCTTTGAGTTTACCGATGAGTTGGATCAACCTTTCGGCTTCATCTTCGCTGAGACTACTGGTCGGTTCGTCCATCACCACCACCCGTGCTCGCACGGACAACGCGCGTGCAATCTCCACAAGCTGTTTGGACGCGATCGGAAGTTCGCTGACCGGTGTATCCGGGGATACCGACAATCCGACGCGATCAAGAAACTGCGTCGTATCCGTCCGCATGGCCGATCGATCCAACCATCCCAACCAATCCGGACCACGTGTCAGTTCGCGCCCCAGGAACAAGTTCTCAGCGATCGTTAGGTTGTCGTGGAGGCTGAGTTCTTGATGAATCAGCGCGATTCCGGCCTTGATCGCATCACCCGGACAAGTCCATTGACACGCGACTCCGTCAATTTGCACTTGCCCGTGATCGGGCGACACAATCCCGGCGAGCACTTTCATCAAAGTACTCTTACCCGCACCATTTTCACCCACCAGCGAAATCACCTCGCCTTGTTCGACGTTTAAAGACACGTCGTTCAGGGCGCGAGTGTTGCCGAATCGTTTCGAAACGCTGATCAGTCGCAGGAGAGGTTCTGGCATCGTTGCAAGCCGATCATCTGTCTCGCGGTCAGGCACTGATTAGACTAGTGCTTTGTCTTGATTCAACTTTAGGGTTGGCAGCATTAGCCGTTTGGGCGCTAGCGGGCTGTTGATTTAGTGCACGATTGGGCGTTTTCGTTTAACGGCAAGCCGCAGGCGTCTGCGTTCTCAAGCTCTGTCGCCTGCGGCTTGCCGTTAAACGATTAAATCAACAGCCCGCTAGCCCCGGTTTTTGCGACGGAACCGTGGCTAGCGCCAAAACGGCTAATCCTAAAATTAAAGTTGGACAGACCACTAGGGTTTCGTTCTGGTTGAAAAGGAATACTTCCCACGACTTGCGTCTTGGGCTACTTCGCTGCGTCGACTTTCTCGGCTGCCTTGTCGCCTTCCGCATCTTGATCACCGTCAGCTTCTTCGGCTGCCATCTTCTCAAATTGTTCGAGCATCTGCTCCATGCGTTCCTTGGTGCGTCCGGTCGAAGTTTCCACGGCTTTCTTTTGGTTCGCGATCGCTTCGTCGAAGTTGGACATCGACGCGTTCATTTGGGCAATCAAAACATACATGATCGGCATCACTTCTTCGTCGGCGGTTCCGACCGCATCCTTGAGCGCCGCAATCGTTTCACCGGCCAGCGGTCCCAGATCGGTGCCCTGCTGCATCGACGCCATCATGTTGTAACTGAACTGCGTCAATTCACGGGCGTCCTTCTTGGCTTCGGCGAGCTGGTCCCGGAAGAAGGTCATCACTTCTTCGGATCGATCGCCCGAATCCAACCGAAGATTATACTGGAACGCGGTGAGCTGTTCACGAATTAAGTTGCTGCGTGGATCATCGGCGCCTTCCATATCCTCGAGTACTTTCTTGACCACCTTGAGAGCGTCTTCGAACTTGCCGCTGCCGGCAAGTTGATTGACCTTTTGCATGGCAATCTGGAACTGTTCCTGACGCTTCATCTGTTCCTTGTAGGCTTCCCGATCCCAACGATCGGCAAGCACATCGGCAAGTGGTTCGTCTAGTTCCATCGGATGGCCGATCCATTCGATCAACCCGGTCTTGCCCACCAAGAACGAAGCCGGGATACCGTTGCGACCAGCCGCTCGCATGTAGTCCTCGGTCGTCGACCCGTCGGGATCGACGGTCAATGTGTAAGCGTTCGTCACTTCGGCAAAAGTTTCTTCTTTGCCCGGATATTCCTGTTCCATGAGTTCTTGGACCGTTTCAAGGTCCTCGTCCGAGATGCTGACGATCTGAACTCCTTCGCCCCGATACTTGTTTTGAAGTTCGACAAGATGGGGCATGCTTTGGATACACGGACCACACCAGGTTGCCCAAAACTCGACGATGTAAACCTTTCCGTCTTCGAACTTTTCGACTTTGCCGAAACCGTTGTCCTCGTGAATGTAGTGCTCGATATCCAAAGCGGGGGCTTTGTCACCGATTCCCAGCGTGGTTTCAGCGACAGCGGAAGACGCGTCATTCCAAGCAGTCGTGGCAGTCAAGCATACCAACGCGATGGCCACGCGTAAAAAACGTTGAGTCATGAGAATAATACCGGCTGAAAGGGGAAACGGAAAACGACCGCTAGGTTAGCGATCGCTTTGTCACAAGTCGAGATCACAGGTGAGCAATGATGATGCCCAATAACCTAGAAAATGGCCTTTTGCTGGCCCACTCCGCCTCATCGGATGGCAAGTTGAGCGGGACAAACTCATTTTCATGATAGCCAAGGCTGATCGACATCAAGCAGCACGTCCCAACCGGGAAAGAAAGGCGGTGCCAAACCCAATACCGTTCAATGAAGGTAGTGGAAGTTGCTAAACTTCCCCTTGCGGCGTGTTGATTTAATCGTAACCCGAAGCGTGAGCGAGGGATTCAGCGCCATTAAATCCTCAGTATGTATCCCTCGCTCACGCTTTTTGAAGTTGCGCTTTTTTCGTAACCCGCTGCGTAAGCGAGGGATAATTGATATTGACTCATCCCTCGCTTACGCTTCGGGTTACGATAAACCAATGCCACAGGCAAAATCGCAACTGGTATGTTGCTCTCTTAACAAAAACAAAGAAAGCAAAAGTCATCTGGACCACTGTGGGGAAGCTACCAGTTGTTTTTCCCACTCTAGCAGAGGCCCAGATGACCACTCTTAGTCCAACCCAA
>NZ_SJPM01000003.1:0-319276 GCF_007859915.1 Neorhodopirellula pilleata | reverse complement strand
CGATTTTTCAATCCAGCGTCAGTTCCGATGATTGCGAATCGAAAACTGCTTCCGAGCAGACCGGTGAAAATATGTACCCGTAACAAAATTGCCTTCCCACTTGAAAACCATATGGCAGTCTTCAAAACTCACGCTTCGGGTTTCGATGAGGACTAAATCAACAGCCCGCGAGAGTCGACGCTGAGTTACTCCAAATGGCCGCCGAGCCGTTTGAGTTTGGTGGAGATCATGGCTGAACAAATCGCGAGGATAACGAGGCTGAACGCGAAGTAGCCTACGACGACCCACGGTTGACCGTCGAAGGCGGGTTCGGATGCGTCGACTCGCAATAAGTTCGTATCCATCGGCAGTGAAAACAAAGCCCGGAAAGGACTGGTCACTCCGAGTGCGTCGACATAACCAATCGTCGCTTGGGGAAGCTCTAACGTTCGACACAAGATACTCAGTCCGGGCGGGACGACATACAAAGCCAGCAACACCACGTAAGTCGTCATCAATGCCATCACGGTTCGACGTTGATACAACGACGCGGTGATCGCGATCACCGCGTTGACGACGCTGACCATGATGGGGATCGCGAACAGGCCAGCCACCAGAGCCCAATTCGAGTAGAAGTCTGGATTGAGCAACAAACCTAACAACATCGGCCACACCAAGAAACTAGTTAGCACGAAGGCGACACGAAAACCAACGACAAACTTGCCCCAAAAAATCTTCCACGGCGAGAGTGTTGTCGTCAGCAACAAGTCAAGCGTTTGGCGTTCGCGTTCGCTCGTCATTGCACCGGCCAAGAACACTGGACCGACCAACAGATTGAACACGATTACATAAACGGCAAACCATGGCGAGTGCGGTGTTAGCCAAAACAACAATACTCCCATCAACGGGATCGCCAACAAGATACTGATCTGAATCACCAGTCGCAGCATCAACGTGCCCTGACTGAATATCTCTCCGTGAATTTCTTTGTCGTAAACCGGATTCGCGCCGTCTTCCATCAACGTGTCACGACGTGGCGGTGCGAACAGTCGGTCGGGAAACTGGTCGGGTTGGATAATCAATCCGACCGCCTCGGCGGCCTCCTGTTCCAAATCGATGACCTCCTTGCCTTCGCTTCCGACGTCGGGTGGATAGAGCATTCGAGACGACGTGGCCGCCGTCATTAAGATCACCGCAGCGATGGCAAACGCTGGCACGACGAAAATGATTACCTTTAAACGCAATAGGCCGTCAAAGGCCAACGCCTGCCACAACAACACGCCGCCGATCACCAACGGCAAGATCACCAGATAACTAACGACCAGCGAATTACTCGTACGCGAAAAGTAACTGCTGCAAAACACCCCGATCGCGCCGAACAAAATCACCGACACGAACAGTCCCAAGTAGGCTGCGGCGACTTCGTAAACACTGACCCCGCCGAGAGGCAGGAACAAGACGATGATCGGAAGCGATGCAACGATCAACAAACCCAAGTGCGTTAGCGCTGCGACCAACTTGCCGATCACGATCGCTCCGGGACGCAGCGGACTGGCGAGTAACATCTCGTAAGTTTGGCGTTCTTTTTCACCCGAGATCGTGCCGGCGGCGAAACTGGGGGCGATCAACGAAGCGATCACGTATTGGCCCAAAAAGAAAAGATCGACCAACCGCCGTGCCGACGGCGGGTTTTGAGTCAGGTCCAATCGTTCATCGCTCGGCCAGGCAATCAAGGTCACCGTCGCCAACAAAATCTGGTAGACGGCCAACAACACGAACGCCCGGCTGGTTCGCAAGTTGACGAGCAGCTCACGTTGCAAAACGGGGTTTTGTTTCAACCCCAAACCGGGCGGAATGCTACGAAACCATTCGCGAAATCCGTCGGACCATCCGGGCGTCTTGATGGATTGCGGTTGTGGATGGGAGGTCTTCAAGGGAGGTGACTCAAGAAATCGATGGACGTAGGGCGGCGTGGTCTCGATCAATCTTATCACGTTGGTCGTCGGATGATGGAGCGCAACAATCGGTCCCTCGCTCACGCGTCGGGTTGTGATCCGAAACCGTGACTAGCGGGCTGTTGATTTAGTTTGCATCGCAACCCGAAGCGTGAGCGAGGGATACATACAGAGGATTTAATAGCGTTCAATCCCTCGCTGACGCTTCGGGTTACGATTAAATCAACAGCCCGCTAACGCCAAAACGGCTAATTGAATCGGCAGTCTCCGAAGTTGGGGGAGGCGACCCAAAACCACCTCGAACTAAAACCCGCCCGGCGAAGTGAACTCGCGGTAATCGTCGAATTCGCTGTGATGCTCGGCGGCCCGGTTGCTGAATCGTGTGAAGTCAGCTTCCCATGTCAGCTCGACGTCGCCGACCGGGCCGTTTCGTTGTTTCGCGATGATGATTTCGGCTTGGCCGGCGTACTGGGCTTTGTCCTCGCCGCGGTGGTAGTACTCTTCACGGTGTACGAACATCACCACGTCGGCATCCTGCTCGATCGCCCCAGATTCACGCAGGTGGCTGAGTTTGGGACGGTGGTCCTTGCCCTCTTCGGCTTGCCGGTTGAGCTGGGAAAGACATAACAGAGGAACTTCGAGCTCCCGTGCGACGCCCTTGAGTCGCCGGGCGATCTTCGCGACTTGCTCCTGACGCGGATCACGTGAGTTGTCCGGTTCGATCAGTTGCAAGTAATCGATCACGATCAACCCGAGATCGTCTTCGCGGCGTTTGATGCGACGGGCCGCCGCCGCGATCTCGCTGACGGTACGGCTGGGTGAATCATCGACGAACAGCGGTACTTGACTGATCTCATTGGCCTTTTGAACCAATCGGTCGCGGTCTTCACTTCGAATCGAACCGTTGCGTAGTTTGTGACCGTTGACGCGAGCGATCGAACACAACAAACGATCGGCCAATTCGATCGCCGACATTTCCAAGCTGACGAATAAAACTGGGCTGCGTTGTTTGACCGCGACGTTCTCGGCGATGTTCATCGCCAACGCGGTCTTACCCATCGACGGACGTGCGGCGAGAATGATCAACTCGCCGCTGTGCAGTCCGCCGGTCATCTGGTCAAAATCGATCAAACCGGTTTCGGCACCGCCTTCGACATAGTCGTCGCGCATTCTCGCTTCCATGCGATCCATCGCTTGGTGCAACACGTCGCTGATGCTCGACACGGCACTGCTGCTGCGGCCGTCCATGATCGCAAAAACTTTTTGTTCGGCTTGGGCGCACAGTTCCTTCGCCGTGCTGCTTTGTTCGTACGCTTCTCGGAGGATCTCGGTGCTCGATTCGATGAGCCGTCGGTAGACTGCTTTTTCAGTCACAATTTCGGCGTAATAAACCGCGTGGGCCGCGTTGGCGACACTGCCGGCCAATCGGGCCAAGTACGCCGCCCCGCCGGCCTTTTCAAATTCGTTGGCGGTTCGCATTCGAGAGACCAACAACGTCACGTCGATCTTTTCACCCGTGTCGTACATCTCACGCAGGTGGGTGTAGATGATCCGATTGGCATCGTCATAGAAGTCGTCGGCTTTGAGCGACGCGATTTCGTCGCAGATATCGGGCATCAACAGGATACTGCCGATCACGCCCATTTCCGCTTCAAGTTCGAAGGGCGGTTGTCGTTGCAGGATCTCGCTGGCGGAGGCTTCTTTCTTCTTTTTGCCGCGAAATCCGGAGCCGCCGAACTGGTGGTCGTCTGCAATCATCCGTGTGACCGTGTGGGGGGAAGGGTGGGAATCAAAAGAACCAGTGTCCGCAACGATTTCTTTCATTGTCGGACATTTGCCCGCCGCCGCAACGGCGAAAGTGTCCAGGGGGTCAACCGACCCGCAAGCGAGCTTCCACGCGGGCGATCGCTTCCTTGGCAGTCATGGCCGCATCGCCACCGCCGATGGGTTTGCCAGACGACAGCCAAGTTTCGACTTTTTGCTGAGCCGCGATCGCGCCGGAATGGCTACGCCGGCCGAAATGTTGTGCGATTTCCGTGAATGCCGAACCGGTGTGTTGCCGGGCCAAGTACATCGCCAGCGTCCGCGGTTCGCTGACACGTTTTGTTTGGGCCTTGCCACGCAACCCTTCTGCTTCGATGCCAAAAGCCTCGCAAACCGCCTTTTCGATCGAACGCAACGAAGGGGCACTGCGGGTGTTGCGGAGCAAGTCACCGCCGAAGCGACGAACCTCGTCGATCGTCGGTTCACGACGATACATACGCTGCAACATGCCGATCATGTTTGCGACCCCAGTGACAGCCCGCGCGTCGCCGCCGACTGCCTCGCTGACCTCTCGCAATAACTCTTCGTCGCAATCAAGCACGCAACGGGTTTTCACTAATCGTTGCAACAACTGAAATCGTGTAGCCGGATCAAGCATTGTCAGCGGACACACCAGCCCCGACGCCATCCGCCCGGCGACCTCGCCGGTCAGGCCCCGGATGTCGGCGGGCGGTAAGTTGGCCGTGAACACGAGCGGCTTGCCGGCGGCGGTCAATGACTCGACCGTGTATAACGCTTCGCGTAACGTCGCTGTCTTGGCGGCGAGAAAATGCACGTCGTCGATTAACAACGCGTCGACTTCGCGATATCGACGGCGAAAGGCGGGCAGGCCGGTCGTATTGACCGAACTAATGAAGTCGTTGGTGAATTGCTCGGCAGTCAATAATACAACGCGACGCATGCGACGTCGGCGTCGAAACTCCTCGGCGATCGCGTAGAGCAAATGCGATTTCCCCGTGCCGGTCGGTCCGTGAAGAAACAGAGGCGTGGCCACTTCGGGCGTTGAGATGGCCATCGTTGCGGCCGAGAACGCGAATTCATTGCAAGGTCCGGTCAGGAAACTGTCGAGTGTTCGACCGCCGGTCGGGTACGATTCGGGTAACGGTGGCATCGTGGCCACATCCGATTCACGGCGTGAATCGACTTTCGACCCTGTCAATTTCGGTTTGCCGGATCGAGAGCCTGAACCGTTTACATGGACGCCATCGATCGAATCGTGCGCAAGCGTCGATTGCGACAGCAAACTCGATAGTTGATTTGCGTTTCGTTTGGTCGCACGGCCCTGTGTCGCTTGGGTACGTTTGGCCCCTTGGGTTAGTTTGGCCGCTTGGGCACGTTTGGATCGAGTCGACTTCGCGGACATGTCCGAAGCCGTTTCAGTCCCGTCCGAGTCGTCGTATGAATCTCCGTACGAATCCATCAAATCGGACTGCCCGTCGAGCAAGTCGGGCTGCGTCGTCGCTTGGGCTACCTCCAAACGGAATCTCGCGTGATCGCCCAACGCGGCGATGGCCGAGGCCCGCAGGTCGGACGTGAAGTTCTTCGCAATCCGGTCGGCCGCGAACGGCCCGCTGACTTCCAACAAGACCGCGTCGGAGTCGTCGCCGACCTCGAGAGCGAATCGAACGCCATGGGTGAACCACAGCCGGAAACGATCCGTTCCGATGCGTTGTCGCAAGGCGTCGGTAAATCTACCGATGGCTTCCTGCGTCTCGATGCTGCCTTGCGTCGACGACATACCGGTAGCGACAACTCCTTTTGGAAAAATGATGAGGGCGGCGACAACGGGTCGCCAATGGAACGAAATCGTTCTCACATTTCGGCCGGAATCCCGGCGATCGGTCGTGAAAAGCGGATTCGAAAAGTAACTGCCGCCGGCCTCTTAGCTCCCTCGCGACGTGGAGGCAGATTCTAGGTTTGCTAGCAAACAAGTCAAACAGTTTTGCTCAAGTTTACCCGAGTGAAATCCGACGAGCGCCCCCCGAAGCCGGGGTGTCTCGCAAATCGTTGAAGTTCGGCGCAAGTCGTCTCCAGCTCGATGCCAAAAACCATCGGCAATCCGACTTTGACAACTGGTGGAAAATCTGTCGATAACCGGAACCACATCGAATCTTCATAACCGGACAGTGCGTCTAAACCGTTACGGCCAGAATACTTAGCGTTCAAGCTTGTCGCCAGATTGAATTTTGGCTCAAGATTGAGTGAGCTTGTAAAGAGAATTTTGGTGTCGGAGCCGACGCCGATTCGGCCGCCCCGTCATCGAAACCGAACGACACTGGCGATCGCGTCGGCGAGCCGTTTGGCGAGACTGCGTGGCGGCAAGCTGATTTTCAGCCGACCGCTCGAACCCACTCGCCATAGTCCGCCCGCCGAATCGGATGATTCTGAAGAGGTGGGCGATTTTACCGGGTTCCAGTCCACGTCCACCTTGACCATGAATCTGGTTTCGGGCGTCCATGTTTTTTTCATGCTTGCCGGATGATCGCGGCGGATCGAATCGAGCGTCGGAGCGAATCGCTCGTCCGACAATGCGGCGACTCGGCCGAAGACGACACGCTGCGGTTCCGCGTCCCAAATGATTTCCGCCTCGGCTCCGACCGTAATGCGAGCCGCCGTCGCTGCGTCGACCGGGGCTTCGGCCGCCCAATCGTGTGGGGCGGCGACGGAAAGCAATTCGGTGCCCGTCTCGAAGAAGCAATCGACATTTTCGGGGTCGGTGGGGTGTCCCATCCAAGATGTCATGCGAATGTCGTCTCGCGATAAAGACGGCAAACGATCCGCGTCTGGATCCAAGACGCTGTCATCGAAACTGGGAACCGAGTCCGCCGCGTTGGTCGGGTTGCCGGGTGCGGCGACGACCACGCCATCGGCCGGTGACTTGATCGAAAGCCCTTCTTTTTGACGTTCGATCGCGGCCAACTCATCACGAAGTTGCGTGAGCGTTTCGTCCGCTGCGGCAAGGTGCTCGGCTGCTTCGGGGACGAGCGTTTGGGATTGCCGGAGCGTTTCCATTCGGATCGTGTGTTGTTTCAAACGTCCGTCGGCATCAATCCATTTGGATTGCAGCGAAGGATTGCGAAGTTCCGCAATGAGGTCGCCGGCGGCCACGTGTTGGCCCGGTCGTACATACCACTTCACCAACTGGCCGGCCGAAGGGGCAAAAACGCGAGTTTCGGTTTGCGGGATTAAACGAGCCGTCACGACCACGTCGGAAGCATAAGGCACCAACGAAGCGACTATCAAAGCGGCGACGACGAGTGAAGTGCATGCGAGTCGAGTCACGCGGATCTTCCGTCGTTGTGCGGGGTGGCGAAGAAAACGAATCAACGGCATTGCGGCGGCAATAATCATACTGGCCGATGCGAAAATCGCCGCGAATTGCCCGATGACTTCGAGACCGTAGGGCCGCAGTGATATCCAAATGAAACCGACGATCGCGAACATCAGCATCCACCGATACATCAACGCCGCGATCGCGTAGACCAACATCCAAACCGATCGATCGGCCGGTTCTCCGGAGCCGTTCGCGTGCCCGACGCCCAAACAGATGCGGGCCAAAGTGGACGAGAGCCGTCGATTGGCGCGTTGTCCCAAGTTCGGCGTGTCGGTCAGATCGGACAATACATAATAGCCGTCATAACGCAACAACGGATTGGCGTTGAACACAACCGTGCTGATTCCACAAACCACGATCACGTGTGCGGCCGTCGTGTGCCACCAGCCCGGTCCGGTAATCAACCAAATCCAGATTGCAGCCGAGGCGATCAAAACCTCCGTTGCGATTCCCGCCAATCCTACCGCCGCCCTTTTCCATCGACTGGGCAACATCCACGACGCAGAGGTATCGCAATATAAGGCCGGAGTTCCGACCAACAACATCGCGCCGATGCTGCGACAACGAGCCCCCATTCGCTCCGAAACTGCGGCATGTCCGAGTTCATGGGCGACCTTGGTCAACGCAACCACAACGGCCAGCCCGATCGCGTTTTCATAAGTCAGCCATTGGGACGCCGAAGGGAGTTCACGTACAAACGAGGCGGAGTGAACAAGGATGGCGATTCCCGCCGATACGATGAAGGCAGACGCAATGGCCAAACCAAGCGGCGAAAGCAACGGCCGTACGAGCGGCGATAGCCAACGCATCACGGGTGCCGGATCGACTCCAGGAAATCGAATGAACAACCACTGCGACGCCAAACCCAGCCACTTTTGACGGCGCTGTCGATCGGCGCGTAAGAGCAGCGGATCGCCTTGTCCGAGCGAGTACGAGATCGTCAATCCGCATTCATGGAATCGCAGCAGCAAGGCGTTGATCTGGGCCGCCGAGACGCGGCGATTCGGATAGCGGGTTTGATACTCGGTGCGGAGATTCTCGAGCGAACGTCGGCCGTCGAGTTGGCACAGAAGAAAGTATTCATCTTCGCGCAGTCGGTGATATTTCCCCGCAACGGGATCCTCCACGTTGACCCACCCGGCATGACGATGCGAAATTCGCACCGCTTTCAAACCCACCTGATGCCGCACCGCAAGGGGCCGCTCGGTCGAACTGCGGTGGGTATCGTTCGCACGGAACATGAAAGACAAGATTTAGAAAAAACGAGTGTGTTTGGAGTGCTTGTGGACCGCTAAGCATCGCATAAAAAATAAGTGGTGGCGACTTTTAGTCGCCAAGTCCTAAAACGGCGACCGAAAGTCACCGCCACTTGCTCAATGCGTCATTTCAGCTACCACGTGCACCCTCAACACTGATTAGGTTACAGCACTAGTTTTAGATGCGACGGGATCGCTTTCCCAATCAAACCGATTCCTTTCGGGCAAACCCATCCTTTTCCGGCCAGGTCGAATCGTCAGAATCGTTACCACTATTTCAATCGACCTGACCTGTCGAATTCATCTGAGTCGCCCCATTTCTTCGGGTCAACCCGAGCTCAATTCTTGAAGATCGCTCTCAAAGACAAGATAGATTGGAGTGCGTTCGTTTGAATCACGTCCCAAGGCGACCGCACGCCCCGATGAGAACAGAGAAACATCATTACGACTTCTGCCCTTTCAAACCTGTCGACACGACCGCATCAACGCATCCTCGAACTCGACGCCTTGCGAGCGATGGCTGCGATCAATTTAGTGTTATTCCATTTCACGCACGTATATCACGTGAAGTACGGATTCACCACGCCGTTGGGTTGGCAGTGGCCGTTCGGTGCTTACGGAGTGATGATGTTCTTGATGCTATCCGGATTCGTCAACAGCATGTCGTTGATGCGGCGTGGCGATCCGACTGACTTTGTCGCCGCTCGATTGATCCGGATCGTGCCGTTGTTCTTATTGGTCATCGGGGCGAACGTTCTGCTCAACCTGTGCGCGCCCCTGAATGACCATCCGATTTCGACGAGCCAATTACTCGCTAACTTAACTCTGATGCCGCGAGTGTTTGGTTTCGAGTGCATCGATCCGGTGATGTGGACGTTGCAAGTCGAAATGTTGTTCTATGCCGTTTTGACAGTGCTTTATTGTTGGGGAGGTCTGAAACATTATTGGGTCGGTTGGGGCGGGCTGTTGGCCGCGTCGTTGATCCTATGCCCGACGCTTGATGCGTTGAAAGCGACTTACGCAGACACGTTTGGGTTTGCCTGCGCGACGGCGGTGCGACAGTTACTCGTGCTCGACTACATTCCGATGTTCGCGATCGGATTCCTGCTTTACATGATCAAAACCGGCGTGGGGCGTTTTCGGAACAACGTGATCGGCATTGCGATTTCTGTTCTGGTATTTCATTGCATCGATCATGGCAAACACAATCCGGTCGCCACAATCTTGATCATTGCCATGGTGACAATGGCCGCCTGGGGCCGGATACCGATCTTACGCTTGAAACCATTTGTGTACATCAGCACGATTTCCTACGCACTGTACCTCGGCCACAACAATCTTGGTTGCGTTTTGATGTACGCATTCAATCGGGCCGGCGTGCCGGCAAATCTTTGTTTGGCGATCGTGATTGTGTTTTCGTTCTGCTTGGCGATCTTGATCACACATCGAATCGAACAACCGCTCACATTGCGAATTCGCGGCTTGTATCACGACTATCGAAACGGGACAATGCGTCGAGCTATTAGTTGAATCCAGGTAAACATTGAATGTGGCCAAACAGCACTGACTTAGTGGCATCGACCTTAGTCGAGCGATTGAAGTCGCGAGGCGAGCGACTCGCCTTGGCGGAAAGTTGTACCAGCGGGATGGCGGCCGCGATCATCGGCGGCGTGCCAGGGGCGTCCAATGTGTTCTGTGGTTCGATGGTGACTTACCGGATCGCCAGCAAACAAGCGTGGCTCGGTGTGCCCAAGCAGATCATTGACATCCATTCGGCCGAAAGCCGTGCAACGACCGAAGCCATGGCGACCTGTTTGCTCGAAGCTTGCCCCGAGGCCGATTGGACGGCTGCGGTCACCGGTCATTTTGGACCAGACGCTCCGGCGGATCACGACGGCGAAGTATTCTTTTGCTTGGCTCGCCGTATTGCGACCCATGAGCCCCGAGTTCTTCATCGACGCGTTCACCTGAACGAATCACAACGGATTGCTCGGCAGATCGAAGCGTCGATGAATTTGATTCAGTGGATCAGCGAAAACATTCTGTAATGGGCGCGATGTGAGCTTACGGCCGACGACATTCAGCACGTCAAAAAACGTCGACGCCACGGCGAAGTGATCGCAGCTTAAAGACCTTGCAGCAGTTCGATCGCAATTGACTTGGTATCGCCGGAGCCCTCGATCTTGCCCAGACCGACTTGGATTCCGCCGGGAACCTCCGTCATGCCGTTCGGCAGGCTCACCGACACCGCTTGTTTATTACTTAGCAAAATCGATGCGTTGCCAGGTTCGCCGGATAGTTTGCCGACGACCACCGCACCATTCGTCTCACGCTGGGATTCGGTTCGGTCCAGCCAAGTTGGAGCGGCCAGCGCGAACGCTTTAACGAGCGACATGTCCGAATTCAGTTCGGCCATCAACGGCCGAGCTTTCTCAATCGAGTCGCCATCGGCTTGGCCCGCCAATTCGGAGAGATCCGCATAGAGTTGGTTGACCGCCTTGGCACGACCTGCGTCTCCCGCAGGCATGGACGAAATCGCAGTGAGTGATTGTTTCAATCGACTGACCTCCCCGGCGACGTCGAAAGCGGGTGCGGCCGGTTCAACTGCGATTGGCTCAACTGCGATTGGTTCAGATGTGGCCGGCTTGCTTTCTTCGGCCCGCATCGTCGCAGCGCCGAACAGATCGGTCGCCGGTGAGGCACCCGACGAGGTATCTGGCGAATCCGCGTTCAGTTCCTCCACGACGGGAAGCGAAGGATCGCTACCTGGGACCGTTTCGGGAAACGGAAACCCCGCGTCGGTCTCCATCGGCTCCGTTTCGGTTGCCAAATCAGGCAAGCTTGGCTCGGTAGGTTGCGAATCACCTGTGATTTCAGCCAAAGCGGCATCCGCCGGTGCCATGCCTCCTGGATTTAGCTCGGAGGGAGACAATTCATCGGCGAGCGAACGGCCTTGCACAGGTTCGTTATCGAGTAGGACCGGCGGATCAATCGCCATCGGTGCCGAAGCTCGCTTGGCAACCGATTGGTTCCCCATCGGGATGTACTCGTTGAGGATCGGACCGATCACCGGCACCGGCTTTCCCAAAACGTGCAAGAGACCGCCAACGATCGGCAGAGACAGCAAACCGCCCAAGGCCACACCGACGATCGACTTCCACGCTGGTCCACCACTGCGTCGTCGACGCGTCGCCTCGATGTCCATCATGACCGGTGCGACCGAAGGCGAGGGCTCGGTATCGTCCGACTGATTTGGGATCTCATACTCGTCTAGGTCGGACTCCTCGTCAATTTCGGATGACTCGCCCGAGATCAACTCCATCTCTTCGAGTTCCATCGACTCTTCATCGGAATCATCGGCCGAAAATTCGTCGGAAGCTAAGTTGATCGGTTCGATCTCCGCGACGGTGTCGAGTTGCGATTGATCAAACGTTTCATCGTGATCTTCGAAGTCCGAGATCATCCCCATCGAATCCGAGCCACGAACGGCCGCCGCCCCGAGCGAGGAACCGAGCCCCAAGGCAGCTTCGCCGCCGATTGCTTCACTGCCCATTGCTTCACCCGCCGACCACGAATCGGCCGCAACGCCGGCGGTTTCCAATTCAGCTTCGTCGCCAAGAATCACCAGTGCAGGCGGGATCGCCGCTTTGATTTCCGACGTGGACATGGTGGCCAAACACCAGGGGCATTTAACTTGCGTTGTGGAGGCACCCCGATCGGCACAAATGGAATCAGGAACTCGGACGGATTCCTGACAGCGTGGGCACTGCGTAACCAACATGAACGAACCGCTTTAACATAGGGGAGCAGAAACCATGATCGATCATCGATCAGCCGGCATTGTACTCCTACGAAGTCGGAAATTCAGCCCATCGCGACCGCAGCTCGAAGATTTTCGATGCTTTGATTGGCCAAAACCTCCGCCCCAGGGGAGTAGTCAAATACCTCCACGCTGACCCATCCGTCGTAGTCGATCGCACGCAATGCGGCCATGATCGGTTCGAATTTTACCTCGCCCATTCCCGGTCCAAGCAGGTTGGGGTCGTTAGCGTGAAAATGGATCATCGCCTCGGCATGATTGCGGATGACCTGATCGATCGCTTCGGACTCACTGCTCATCGCTTTGACGTCCAAATGCAGCCCGATCGAGTCGTCGCCGATCATGGCTTGCAATTGACAGGCTTGGTCGGCGGTATTGAGAAAATCGCCCTCGGCGGGACCGAGCGGTTCCAGGGCGATCCGAACGCCGCGTTCACGCAGTGCCGGCACCACGCCGCTGAGAACGCTCGCGGCACGCTGCATCGCCTCGTCGATCGTCTGACCCTCGGTTCGGTTTCGTTGAGCGGGCGATCCCAGGACCATTAAATCGCCGCCTAAATCCGCGCAAAGATGCGTCAACTTAATGAGATACTGTGTCGTTCGGTCTCGGGTGGCCGCATCGGCGGTCGTCAAATGAAGGCCCTCGGTTTTGGCCAACAACCAGTGCAAGCCGATAATTTGTAACCCAGCGTCTTCCACACACCGGCGATACGACCGGCGATCCTCGACCGAAAAGGCATCGACGTGGCCGGCGAGCATGAACGGAGCGACTTCCCAGCCGGTGTATCCTGCGTCGGCGGCGAGCTGGAGTGCCTCGGTCAAGGGCATGTCCTGAAACGTTTCATTGCAGATCGCGTACTTCATAGTGACTTAAAAGAGGCATCGAGTAATGGGACGGAAGTGCGTCGGTGCAGTCTAACGCATCGACGATGCCTTGCGACGGACCGGCACTTTTCAGTAGCGTCTCGCTGGCGACCTGTTGATTTGGTCCGCACCACAACCCGCCACAGGCGGCAACGAAGCGATTACTCATGGAAGGCGATTGCGGTGACCAAGACGCTCTTTTTTTCAGTCGGTGAACCGAGCGGTGATCAGCATGCCGCGAGGCTGATCGAACAACTCCACAACCGATCGGTCTCCAATCGAACGGTTGAGCGGATCAACGTGCGCGGATTCGGCGGCCCAGAAATGCGACGAGCCGGCTGTCGGCTGGACCTCGATCTGACCGGACACGCCGTGGTGGGCATCTTGGAAGTTTTGCCCAAACTGAGAGAGTTTTTTCGCTTCGCCGACCAAGCCGAAGCCGTGTTTCGTTCGGGCGAGATCGACGGCGTCGTACTGGTCGATTTTCCCGGCTTCAATTGGCATATCGCCAAGCGGGCAAAGAAATACGGCATTCCCGTTTATTACTATTGCCCGCCGCAACTGTGGGCTTGGGGCGGTTGGCGGGTCAAGAAAATGCGTCGAAACGTCGACCATGTGATGACGGTATTGCCGATCGAAACGTCGTACTTCAACCAACACGGCATTCCAACGACCTTCGTCGGCCATCCGTTCTTCGATGCGGTCGCTCAAAAGCAACTCGACGAAATCACGATGCGTCAGTTGGATGCGTTTTCCATCGACAACGACAGCGATCTCGACCAGTCCGATTCAAAGCTGGTCGCGGTGCTGCCGGGCTCACGTGATCATGAAGTGCATCGGAACTTTCCCATCATGCTCGAAACGATCCGTCGGTTGAGCCAGTCGTCGCCGGTCACACGATTCGCGGTTGCCGCCTATCGCGATCGCCATTGCCTGTGGTGCCGCCAGCAACTGACACCTACGGATCGGCACTTGCCGATCGATTTCTTCGTCGATCGCACTTCGGAGGTCATCGAAACGGCTCACTGCGCGATGATGGTCAGCGGCTCGGTCAGCCTGGAGCTGATGGCCCGGGGCACCCCCGCCGCCGTGATCTATCGTGTCGGAAGGTTGCTGCATGCGGTTGGTAAACGGGTGTTGCGAGTCGACAGCGTTACGTTGCCGAATTTAATGGGTCAGCGGAAGGTTTTTCCAGAATTTGTGTCCGTAGGCGAGCCCGAGCCCGCGATCGATTTTCTTCACGAGACAATCAGTGCCATGCTCGATGACCGATTTTACTACAGTCGTGTCTGCGGCGATTTGGATCGCTTACGTGAAAAGTACGGCCAACCCGGCGCGTCCGAGAGGGCCGCGAATTTTTTGATCGAGCAACTCGGGTGCAATCAGCAAACCATTCTGGCCCGTGCTGCGTAGCGGATTCCTGTTTGTTGTTTTGAACGTCGCGCGACGATCGTCCGCCCGATTGCAATTACCCGATCATCTGCCCGCTCGATTATCCGCCCGCCATGCCTGAATCTTCGACCACCGACTCCATCAAATCCGCCGAACCCGCGAAATCAAGTGGCTCAACGAGTTTATTGGATTCGCCCGCGATTCCCCGCATGGGTGCCGAAGCGGGCTATCAACTCGTCAGCGAGGAAGACGTACCGCCGCTGCGTGCCAGCGGGATCGTGTGTTTGATTTTGGGAATGCTGAGCTTTTGGGCTCCGATCGCTTGGCAAATGCTTGTGATTCCGGCCCTGGCGATCGTTTTCGGCGTGATCGCGATGCGAAAATGGGGAAACGTCCGCCCGGCCGGAACCTCGGCGGCTGTGATCGGTTTGTTGCTGGCATCTGGATTTGGTACGGCGGGCGTGATGATCCCCGCGATGAAACAGCAAACGCTGGGCAAGCAGGCGGAATACTTCGCACGCGAATTCCTTGAATTGTGCGGCAATGGCGAAAAAGAACTCGCTCTCGAACTCCAAAAACCCGTTCAAAACCGACAACTCGGTACGATGGACCTTGAAAAAGCCTATTCAGAGGACGAGGTCGCCAGCCAACAAATGGAAGAAGCCAGCGGCGGAATCATCGACAACGTCATGGAAGCCGGTCCCGACATCGAATGGAAATTGGCTCAGCCGGTTGACGTGTTCGTCAAGTACGGCGTCGAGAAAGCGGACACCTATTGGATCGACCCCAGTGGTAAGATCGATCAAAAAATTCAAATCCTGCTGGAGTGGCACCCCGACGAAACAAATAACACCGGACAATGGCACGTCTCGCTGTTCCAATTTCATCGCGAATTGATCGTGGCACCGTCGATTCTTTAACCGACACCCTTTGCCGCCGCGTCGCTTGTGGGCTGTTGATTTAGTCCTCATCGAAACCCGAAGCGTGAGCGAGCGATACATACAAAGGACTTAATGGTGATGAATCCCTCGCTCACGCTTCGGGTTACGATTAAATCGACACGCCCCTTGCGCTCTCCTGGTGATGCGATCGAGACAATCTTGCACCGATGATCCACCACTGAGTGTGGTCGATGGTCGGCTCGATTGGCGTGTTGGCGTCAGCCCTTTTCCTCGGCCGGCATTCCCCGGATTCAACGGTACGATGGGATAACCCCGGCTCCATTGTGGCTTTCGTTCCCGCTCGTGCTCGTGCTCAGCACCGTATCACTGGGCACAAGCACGAGGTGCACTTCGTGCCACAACGAGGTAATCATCCCCGATTGCATGGGGACCTATCTCTGGGTGGCCGGACTTATCGCCGGGTCGGTCGGAAGGCCAGTATCTGGCCTCCCCGATGGTGGGTCAAGCAATTTTTCATGAACAACATTCTGCAAAGGCGTGACCATCTTCAGGGTGGTGCGATGAATCGCCCCGTCGTGCGGCGGTCCGCTGGCAACACGCCAGAATCCTCTCTCCCCAGAACCTATGACACCGATTTCTCTGGAAGTGCGTTCGACGCCGTGAGGCCGGTCACTGGATAAAGACTTGGTTGTCATTGATGACCACGGATCACAGGATGGCGTCGATTCAGTACGGACGGTTCGGCGAATTCGCCTAGCCACTGACACGTCGCTGATGCGTTACTTAGCGTTCCTCTGCGGTTTGGCGACCAGGGTGATCGCCGGGACTTGGGCCGAGCCTCCGTGGAACGTTCGGCGGCCGTCGATCGTGTGGTCAAACACGAACGCCCCTCCGTTCATTCCCTTACGTGGACTGACCCGCAGGATCGCCGGGTGACCGCATTGGTGGCATCGAACTCGGAAACCATGCTGGTCCAACATCCCTTGGATCAACTTTGCTAGACGCATATTCAGCTCGAGCGACCCAAGTGTCCGCCCCACGAAGCCCTGAAGTTTCTCTTGGAGCGTCAGCCGCATCGAACGCTGGATCCGGTTGAGTTCTTGCTGCAGGCCGGCGAGCGCTTGATCCGCGTCGGTGACCAAAGCCCGCTCCGCGTCGGTCGCAGAGGCGTCTAAATGCTCGGAAAGTTGAGAAATGGGCAAGTTCAAGAGCGGATTCGCAGGCGATGAGCGTGGAGGCAAAGAAATCGTTCCGAGAAGTCCTCGGCGGATCAAACCGAAAGTCCCGTAAATCCGTCCAAGAAACCCTGGACACAAGGTTATACGATTTGTATAAATAGTCCAGTCAAAGAATTCCGAAACGGCAATCGCATCGACTGGAGGCCGAATTCGCCAATTTTTTCCGTCCATTCGTTCGTTTCGCGTCAGACGTTGCGACCGGACGAGTGGGCCGGCCAAAGCGTCGTTTTGGTCAACTTCCAATAGCGGGGGAAAAGGATTTTTAACTAACGTTCGTACTGTCGCCTCTTTCGCACTTAATCCCCATTCGTTTGCAGCCCATGTCGGTCAACCAACAAACCGTCGAAGAAACCAAGGCACAGATCCGCGGATTGGTCAACGAGATCGCCGCGTTGACCAAGAGCGGCTCGACCGCCTCGGAGTTTTATCCCGAGTTGCTTTCCCGAATCATCACCGCTTTGGCTGCGGCCGGTGGAGCGATTTGGTTGCTCGACGAAGACAAACAGCTTCGTCTGCAATACCAAATCAACGCCGAGCCTTCGATCTTGGCCGAGGACAGCGACGACGCGACACGCCACAAGCGTTTGATCCAGCGGGCCGCCAATGCGGGTCAGTCCGTCTTGATCCCGCCCTACAGCGGCACGACCGACGGCGACGCCGAAGGCAACCCGACCCGATATCTGCTGGTGCTCGGTGCGTTGCAACACGACGGCCAAAAAGACGGATTGATTGAAATCTTCCAGCGACCCGATACGGCCCCGGACACGCAGCGAGGCTATCTGCGGTTCTTGACCCAGATGTGCGAACTCGCCGCCGAGTGGCTTCGCAGCCAAAAGCTGATCAAGCTCGGCGACCGGCAAACGCTGTGGCAGCAAGCCGACTCGTTCGCCCGCGCTGCCCACGAATCGCTCGATCTGAAAGAGACCGCCTACGTGATCGCCAACGAAGGCCGCCGGTTGATCGGTTGCGACCGCGTCAGCGTGGCGATCAAGAAGGGCGGCAAATGCACCGTCGAAGCGATCAGTGGCCAAGACACGATTGAGAACCGATCGAACATCGTATCGGCATTGAACGTTCTGGCGACCCGGGTCGTGGCGGCCGGCGAACCGCTATGGCACGACGGATCGACCGAGGATCTCCCGCCGCAAATCGAAGAAGCCCTCGAAGACTACGTCGACCTTTCTTATGGACGCAGCCTCGCGGTGTTACCACTGCGTGCGCCTGAGCGACGTCTAGGCCGTGACAAGGAGCAAGGTGCCGCCGGCGAAGTCGACCGCGACAACGCCCACCGGGGCGAAGTCATCGGTGCCTTGATCGTCGAACAAATCGAAACCGACTTGCCGCCCGATGTTTTTCGAACCCGTTGCGATCTGGTTTACGAACACGGCACCCGCGCGATCGCCAACTCGCAGGCCCACTCCAACCTATTCTTGATGCCCGTCTGGCGAACGCTCGGCCGGGCGACATGGGTCTTGCGTGCTCGAACGTTGCCCAAGACGCTCGGAGTATTGGGACTGATTGCCGGGATCATTCTCGCGGGTGTTCTCATACCGATGGATTTCGATCTGGAAGCCGACGGGACGCTCAAGCCCGAAGCGCGTCGCGAAATCTTTGCCGGCATCGACGGCGAAGTTCGTGAAGTCCTCGTCGATCACAACTCGATCGTGACCGCAGGGCAACCGTTGGTCAAAATGATCAACCCTGACATCGAAGTCGAGATCGCCGAACTGCAGGGACAGATTTTGACGACCAGCGCCGAACTGAACCGCGTTCGCGGGCAAATGCGGAAATACAAAGAACTCAAACCCAACGACTTGCGTGCCCTCGAGGGCGAAGAATTCGAGCTCGAAACCAAGCTCGAAGCACAAAACGCCAAACTTCAACTGAAACAGAAACGAGCGGCTGACTTGATCGTTCGCTCGCCGATGGACGGTCGGGTCGTCTCTTGGGAAGTCGAGAAAATGCTTCTCAATCGTCCGATATCGACCGGTCAAGTACTGATGGAGATCGCCGATCTGAGCAAACCGATGTACGTTGAAATCGAGATGCCGGAAAAGCGTGAAGGACACCTCGACGAGTTCATCAAAGAAACGTCGACGAATGAACTCGAGGTTACCTTCATCCTTGCGTCGGATCCTGACCAACCGCTTCCCGGCAAATTGCCTGTCGAGAACATTTCGCTGCGTGCTGAACCGAGCGAAGAGCATGGCTCGGTGATCAAGATGCGGGTTTACCCGGATCAAGCTGAACTGCAAAAACTATCGCCGAGTCCCGGTACGAAACTGACCGCCGACGTCAAAGTCGGGCGCCGGGCCAGCGGGTTCGTCCTGCTGCACGAAGTTTATGAATGGTTCGCCAAGTTCATTTTCTAGATTTTCTTCCTGTTCTTTCGCCCCGAATCCCCCCCGTATCCAATCCCCCTCGTCTTTTCGCACCGCCTCCTCTTCCCGCGGTGGATCGCTCTTAGAGAACCGATTTCCATGACTCAGAAACAATCTCTTGCTCTTGCTTTCGCCCTGTTGAGTTGTTCGGCGTGGTCGTCGACGACCTGGTCGCAGTCCGGCGGGATCCAAGATCCGGTGCAGCGGGTGGTTGCCGAGAATTGCTCGGTGAAGTACATCCGCAACGTCAACATTCCTTCGGAAGTCGAAGGCAAACTGATCGAGCTGAACCTCGAAGAGGGCATGAACATCTCGGCCGGCGACGTGCTTGCGATCGTCGATGACACGGCCGCCAAGCTCGCCCTCGAGTTAAAAAAGGCCGAAGAAAAAGAAGCGATGCTCAACGCCGACAATGATGTCAACCTTCAAGATGCATTGAATAGCGAGGAACTCGCTCAGGCGGAAGCGGAATCGTTCCGCGAACTCTATGAGAAAAGTGCGATTCCATATTACGAGATGAAGAAGAAGGATCTTGAGGCGATCCGCGCGAAACTGCGTATCGATTTGGCGCAAATGCAAAAGAAGATCGCCGAAGCACAGTACATCGCCAAACGAAGTGAACGCGAGATCGCCGATTACGAACAAAAACGTCGCCGCGTGCTAGCTCCGTTCGATGGGTATGTTGAAAACCGAATCGCTCAACAAGGCGAATGGGTCCAGCCGGGCTCGCCGATCGCGACGCTGGTTCAACTCGATCGCGTTCGTATCGAAGGTGTCGTCAACGCCCTCGAGTTCAAGGGCCGGGTCCGCGCGGGAATGCCGATCCGCGTGCGAGTGTTCGCCGATTCGAGCGACACCCAAGCATACGAAACTGATGCGACCGTCGGGTTTGTTAGCAGTGAATTGAACCTCCGAGGTCAGGTCCGAGTGTGGGCCGATATCCAAAACCAAAAAGACGATTCGGGTGCCTGGATCGTCAAACCGGGCATGCAAGCCGAAATCGTTTTTGAGTAGTGCTTAGCGATTAGCTGTTAGCTGTTAGCATCTGACTGCCGGGTCTCCGCCGAAGCGGCTCCGACCCAGCCTACCTTCACTCTTCACTCTTCACTCTTCACTCTTCACTCTTCACTCTTCACTCTTCACTCTTCACTCTTCACTCTTCACTCTTCACTCTTCACTCTTCACTCTTCACTCTTCACTCTTCACTCCCCATGCCCACTCTTGCTGAATCACTGGTAAGCAGTTCGTCGCGTGCCCTCACGGTGCGCCGGCGTCCTGACTTAACGGCCAGCCGGCACCACTACCAAGGACAAGGGTACTGGGTGGTGAAGGAACCTGTGGGATTGCAATATTTTCGTTTTCACGACGAAGAGTATTTCATTCTGAATTTGCTCGACGGGCATGTAAGCTTGCAGCAGGTCAAAGACGGTTTTGAACAACGGTTCGCGCCTCAAAAAATCACATTCGGCGACTTGCAGCAGTTCATCGGGATGTTGCACCGCAGCGGTCTCGTGATCAGCAATTCGCCGGGCCAAGGCAAGTCGCTGCGTGAACGCGGCCGGACGAAGAAGAACAAAGAATTGATGGGCAAGATGTCCAACGTGTTCGCTGTTCGTTTTCGCGGCATCGACCCGGAAAAAATCCTCAATCGTTTGTTGCCAATCTTCGGCTGGATCTTCACTGTCCCGGCTTTGATCTTTTTCATCGGATTGCTGATCGCCGCGTCGTTGCTGTTGGCGACGCAGTATCAAACTGTCTACGCCAAACTTCCCACGTTCCATCAATTCTTTGCGGCCGATCGCTGGATCATTTTAGCGGCGACGATGGCGATCGTGAAAGTCATTCACGAATTCGGTCATGGACTCAGTTGCAAGAAGTTCGGCGGTGAGTGTCACGAGATCGGCTTCATGCTGCTTGTGTTCACTCCGTGTTTGTACTGCAACGTGTCCGACTCGTGGATGCTACCTAATAAATGGAAACGCATTTGGATCGGTGCCGGAGGTATTTACGTCGAGATGATCTTGGCGTCGATCGCCGCGTTCGTTTGGTTCTTCAGCGAACAAGGCACGACGATCAATGACCTATGCTTGAACATGATGTTCCTCAACGTGATCAGCACCGTGCTCGTCAACGGTAACCCGCTGTTGCGATTTGACGGTTACTACATTTTGATGGATTACCTTGAGATTCCCAATCTGCGTCAAAAGGCGACGGAAGTTCTCAAGCGTTGGTTCCAAAAGACTTGTTTGGGCTTGGAACTTCAAGACGATCCGTTCTTGCCGCAACGCAATCAATTCATGTTCGGCATGTTCACGATCGCCAGTGTGATCTATCGCTGGGTGGTTGTGTTCTCGATCGTGTGGTTCGTGATGCAGGTGCTCGAACCTTATGGATTGCAGGCACTCGGTCGGATCTTGGCGGTGATCGGGTTCTCCGGTTTGGTCGCCCAGCCGGTCATTCAAACATTTAAATTCATCCGCACTCCCGGGAGACTTGCCAAAGTGAAAAAAGGCCCCCTCTTGACGTCGCTTGCCATCGCGAGCGTGGTCATCGCGGCGGTGTGTTACATCCCGCTGCCACATCATATCGACGCCGCATTTGAAATTCGGCCGAGCCGCGCCGGCACTGTTTACGCCGGTACGGTAGGACGCATCGTCGAAACGGTCCCGGTAGGAAAGCGCGTCAGCGCGGGCGATTCGATCGCAGTCTTGGAAAATCCGGAACTCCAAATTCGTTTAGCGGATCTGCAGGGAGAGGAAAAGTTCGCCGATGTCCAATTGATGAACCTGAAACGACGCAGCCAAGAAGACCGTGCGATCGTGGCTCAGATCCAAACCCAGGAAGAGATGCTGCAATCGATCCGCAACCTAAAAGAAAAGACTCAAGAAGAAATCGATCGATTAATCGTCAAGGCGAAACAGGACGGCTTCGTCTTGCCACCGCCGGAGCGGCCAAGCAATGATCCAGGCGACGGACGTTTGCCGGGTTGGACCGGCACGCCATTACAGGAACACAATCGCGGGGCATTGTTGACCGCCGACGACATGATTTGCGAAATCGGAGCGCCCGACGCGTTCGAGGCGGTGTTGATCATCGACCAAGGCGACCGGCAGTTGGTTCGCGAGGACATGGACGTTGACTTGAAGCTCGATTCCAAGCGTTTGGAGACGTTCACCGGCAAAATCCAAGAGATCTCCAAGAAGCCGATGGACGCAGCCAGCGCGTCGATGTCGAGCCAGACCGGAGGCGATCTGCAAACGGAGATCGATCCGGAAACCGGACAGGTTCGACCTCGTAGCGTGTCGTATCAAGCCCGCGTTCCGTTGGACGCAAGCGAATTGCATTTACGCCCCGGCTATCGCGGTGCGGCCAAGGTCCATGTCGATCCGATGTCGCTCGGGCAACGCCTGTGGCGGGTGATTATCAAAACATTCAACTTTGACTTTTAGTGTTTAAAAGTCCGCCTATCTTTCGTATTCCCCTTGAACCCCAACTGGATTTTTGAAACACCAACATCGATCCGATTGAAAAAACGATTTCTAGTCCGTTCCGAACCGTCGACGCGTTGCGAGTTCGGGGGGGATCCTTACCATGATGCAAAACGCGAACTCTCAACCAGTTTCCCTTTCCTAACCTTTGGAGATTTTTGATGGCAGACGAACAGAACGAAAACGAAGTTACCGAAACCGAATCGGCTACCGCCACTGCCACTGCGGATCCGACCTCACCGGCTGCGAAGGCTCAAACGCCTCCGCAACAACCCGTTCAAGTGCAAGTCGACGACCACGACACATTGGCTACTTACGCCAACTTCTGTCGCGTGACCGGATCGCCTGAAGAGTTGATCATCGACTTCGGATTGAACCCACAACCGATCGGTGTGCCGAAGGATCCGATCCAAGTCAAGCAACGCATCATCGTGAACTTCTTCACCGCAAAGCGTTTGTTGGCCGCTCTTCAAATGTCGGTCGCCCGTCACGAATCGGTCTTCGGCGTTCTCGAGACCGACATCAACAAGCGAGTTCGTCCAGGACTGCAACAGCAACGCTAAGCTTTCAAAATTCGGATCGGCGACCGCCGGTTTGACGTTTTGAACGCATCGACTAACCACGCCGTCCGTTGAAGGATGGCGTGGTTTTTTTAATGTCCGTTATTGTTTCAACTCGTCGTGATGCGAAAACGATCACGGTCGGAAATCGATTCCCGCTGTTCGACCAAGGTCTCATTGATCTTGGCGCTCATGGTCTGCCCCACGCGTTCGGCGAGTTCTTGCACATCGTGCGGGCTTCCTTGAACGTCCATGGTGACATCGCCGTTGGGTTCATTGCGGATGAAACCGGTGATCGTCAGTCCTCTCGCTTGATGGATCGCGTTGGCTCGAAAACCAACGCCTTGGACTTCGCCTCGATAGCGATAGACCTTACGGATGATCAGTGGATGCTTTTGTATTGGATTCGACATGGGGATGAATCGGAAAGCCGAAACGGCTCCGTGACGCGATAATGTCTTTGGTATTGCCTAATGATGTTACCAACTTCTTCCATGTTTCGAGCAAATGAACCGAATTGCGATGGACGAACGACGCAGCGTTGCCAATTACCTACGCTGCTCGTCGGATCGTAGCGGCGGACGGACCGATGTGACCGCCGAGCGTTTCGATTTCAAGGCTGAGCAATTGCTGAACGATCTTGGCCGACGAGGGGCGATGTGAAGGTTCGGGTGAAATCATCCGCTCAATCAGCTCGGCGACGGGTTCGATCCCCGCCGAGTGAATCGGTGCGGTTTGCGAGAGACATTCCCACAGAACGCGGCCGAGCGCAAACATGTCCATCGCGGGTAATGCCGCACTTGCCCCACTCATTAACTCCGGTGACGCATAATCGGGGGTTCCACGAAAGACGCGGTGCAACGGCGTGTGAATCCGCGCGGCGAAACCCAGATCGATGACCGTGACGTGACCTTTGCCATCGACGAGAACGTTTTCCGGTTTCAGATCCCCGTGCACCCAACCTGCGCAATGCAGTTTCTCGAGAGCTTGCGCGATTTGCCGAATCCACCACAAGGCAACCGGGACGGCAAAATGTTCCATTTGGGCGATCCGAACGTTCAACGGTTGGGCGTCCAATCGCGGCATCACCAAGTAGGGCGAATGCTCCGAATGCGACGCGTCAAGAATCGCCACCAAGTTCGGATGATGGACGCCGGCGGCATGAATCGACTGAACGATTTGGCGAGTGGCATCGCGGGTGGCCGAAGAGTTTTCCTGGGAAGCGTCGACCGTCTTGAGCGCGTAGTCGTAACGTGGATTGCCTTGACAATCGGCCGGTTGGGCGGCGTAGAGAACCGTGCCGCGTCCGGTGGCCAGTTTTTCCCCGAGTCGCCAAATGCCCAAGATAGAACCGGTCTGATCCAGTGGACGATTGAACATAAAGGCTTCCTTCGTGCAAAAATCAATGAACAGGCGACGCTCTGTGACATCGACCAGCCCACCGGTCGCAAACGAATCGCCTTGCACTAACCATTGCAACCGGAACAAACCGCACGAATTGCCAGAATCGCAGGTTGGCCCTGGGTCTCAAATGTCGGGCTTTTCATTGCCTTCGTCGTCGTATCGGATGAACGCGAAATAGCAAAAACTGACCGGCAGGGCGGGCAACGTCAGTAAAAAGAAAAACGATTGAAGCACCGACATCAGCAAGACGACACCGACAAAACCGCACCACAGCCACCACGTATCTCGCCAAAGACCTTTGAGTTGTTCCATGATTGAAGGCAATAGCGGGGGATCGGGCGACAAACGAGCATAGGAAAGATAGCAAACCCGTTATCTTCAGGGAAACCCGACGCGAAGAATTCGTTTCTTTTGACGAATCCGCCAGTTTCGCCATCGCGAGAACCCCGCCCCGACGCTATGCTGCCCCCTCACAGTCACGCTGGTGAAAACGAAGTTGTTTTTACGTTGCGTGGCAAAACAACTATTTTGGACTGAAGAAGATGGCAGAAGGCACGATCAAACGAGTCACCGACAAGGGATTCGGATTCATCGACACAGGTAGCGACAAGGACCTTTTCTTTCACTCGTCAAACCTCGTGGGCGTCGCATTTGACGACCTCCGCGAAGGCCAACGAGTGACTTACACCGAAGGTCGTGGTCCCAAGGGTCCCTGTGCCGAGAACGTCTCACCGGCGTAATTGTCTCTCTGCTAGACATTTTATACTGATGGATGCAATGAACCGTCGGTCGGCTGAAAAGCCGATCGACGGTTTTCTTTTTGGGTGAACTGGTCGGTTCGCAAGAGTCCTCTGACTCCCAGATTTTCTCTCCATCGCAAACCAATTCCCCAAGACCCGATGATCACGTATCCCCTAACTCGCCGACGTGAGGGCCATTTGGCGACCCTGTTGACGGCCGTGTTGATTGCTTTCTTCGGTGCCGCTCTCGCGAGTGCTGACGAACCGAGCTCGCTGACATTCATCGTCCGAGCACCGACGAAACCTTGCCTGCGGTCATCTACGTTCACGGCGGCGGTTGGTTGCACGGCGATAAATCATCGACGCGCCGGATGGCTCGTCGTTTGGCTCGTCGTGGTTACGTGACGATGTCCGTCGAATATCGACTCGGTTACGAAGCCGCCTTCCCAGCCGGCGTGCAAGACGTTCACGCCGCGATCGCCTTCCTGCGGCAACACGCCCGGCTTTACGGTGTGGACCCGAACCAGATCGCCGCCGATGCTATTCCAGTGCGGATCACTGGACAGCCCCGAACGAAACCAAGCGACACGCGAACGACTCACCTCGCTCGGCGTGAAGAACGAGCTGAAGGTCGACGAAGGCGACCACCACGGAGTGTGGAATCAACCCACCTGGGTCGATCGCTACGTCAACGACCAAGACGCATTCCTAAAAAGCCTCGGCTTTTGGTCCCAGTAGGCTGGGTCGCAGCGATAGCGAAGACCCGGCATTGGGGAACGGTTGGCTATTGGCTATTAGCTATTGGCTATTGGCTTTGAAAACTTAAACTTAAACTTAAACTTAAACTTAAACTTAAACTTAAACTTAAACTTAAACGCAAACGCAAACGCACTTCTCTTGCGTCTCCACCCGTTGTTGCCGCGTTAAGAATGGTCTGAACGCATTGGCTACAAGCCCGACGCGCAAGCGAGGGAAATCGTTCCATTGATCCACATCTCAGCGGAACCACTCGCTTGCGCGTCGGGCTTGTATGGTTCCCACGACGCCGCTTAGGTAGAATGCATCACCTACTGATCCTGCGATGCTAAGCGAGTGATGCTCGCCCAGTTTAGGTTTAGGTTTAGGTTTAGGTTTAAGTTTTTAGAGCCAATAGCCAATCACTCACACGGATGGAGCCCCAAATCGTTCAACAGGGTTCCCTTCGTGCGACTCAGACGCACCAACGAAAGGCTGTAACGGCTTTGGTCGATCGCCAGTTGTGTTTCGGCTCGCACGAGTTGCTCGGTCGCGTCGATCAGGAACTCGAGCTGCAGTTTCCCGGCGTCGTACAACGCTTGAGACGATTCGAGCCGTTGTCGCGAAGCGGTGACTTGGTGTTGGGAGCTTTGCATCGTTAGGTAGGCGGACTGGATTTCTGCGACGGCGTCTTCGACCTCGTACGCGACGGCGCGCTCTTGTTCGAGCAAAATCGCGCGTTCCCGTTGGATCTCGAGCGACGCGTTGCGGACGGCTGCTCTCGCTTGACGAAGTGGTGGCGAAACACTCGTTTCGACACCGAACTGCCATTCCTGGTGGTCGCCAGAATAGAAGTCATCGGCGGCGCTGTCGAAGCGATCACCGCCGCCTCCGAGGTCGTCGCCGAAGCCGCGGATACGATGCCGCCCGATTAAGTCCAATTGTGGCAACAGAAAATTCTTTGCCGCGATCAAACGCAGGTTCTTTTGCTGAAGCTCCAAACGCTGACGGCACAATTCGGTGCGGTGCGTGATCGCGGTGGCAACCGAAGCGCTTAAGTCAAACTCGAATCGAGCCGACGCGGGCGGATCGACCGGCCGCAGTAGTTCACGATCGGCCGGTGGCAGACCGATCAGCCGCCGGAGATTGCGTTCGGAAACATACAGCCCCGAGGCACCGTTGCCTCCACCGAGCGCCGATTCGACTTCTCGTTGAAATCGATAATACGTGGCTCGACTTTGAGATTCCTTGTAAGCCTCGCCACCAACGAGTCCTGAGAGTTTCTTCGATTCGACGGTCTTCCAAATCTCGTACGCGACGTCGCGCGCTTCGGCAACGTTTTCATAGACGACATACTGTTGCCGCAGGCCCCAGTACGCCGTGTAGAGTTCCATCAGATAGTCACGCAGTGCGATCTGAAAATCGGCTTGGGAGATCTTTGTATTGATCCGAGCGATCCAGATGCCGTTGGAAAAATTCAAACCTGGTCGCGCGTTCGGACCGGCGATCAGATTGAACTCTCGGCCGGCTCCTCGGAGCAAGGGCTGTCGAACTCCAAGTTCCAGTTGCGTTTCCCAAAAACTCGGGAATCGGTTTCCCGTTCGGTTGTTCGAATCGTAAGTTTGTATCGAGCGAACATCGAACTGGGTTCCGTATGTGTTGCGTTTTTGCCAAGTGGCGTTGAGTTCAGCAAAGTCCTGGATGAGTTCTTGAACATCGCCACCCAAGGTCGCGTTGTTGAACACTCGATCGTTGTTCTGTGAGAGCAGACTTGCGGAGACTTGGCTATCGAATTCCGCCAGCGCCGCCGCCGGTCCGAAAAACGGATCGGACGCCCGAATGGCCGGATCCCAACGAGTCGTGACCGATTGCGGCGAACTCAAAACGCGCACTCCGAGCGACCGAATCACTTCGCTGTGATTGAGCGCCAAGACTAATAACTCGTCTTCGGTCAGATCGCGAAACTGATCCGGCGCGACCCCGGCGTGACGAACCAAAGGCCGCGTCGAGCTTGCCAGATCCTCATTCGGAATGGGCATTGGTGCCGACTCGCTAATCGACACCATCTTGAGCAGACGCTGAGTATCGGCGTTCGCCGTGTCAGGCAGACTGACGTCCGGTAACGACGATTCGTTCAAGACCGCAGTGGAGACAATCGGAGCCTGCAGTATGACTTCGCCCGGCTCATGACGGCTCGCCGAACGACAGGCCGTCGAAATAACCATCGCGAGCAAGCCCAAGGAGCATAAGAACATCGAACACCACCGACGTCGTTGGTGGCGTGAGCGAGGATTCGCTTCGATTGTTCGGCAAGACAACGTGACGGTTGGCACAGACGGATCGGGAAATGTGACGTCGACTTTTAGTCGACGGTTCAGGACGGGCGAATGAAAGTCGCCACAACAAGCTCTTTCGGGATTCAGTGGTCGTTTTCGCCAATCCCTCGTCCGGTGAACTTGCAACCGTTATGAACGTTCTTGAACAGAAATGCGATGTTCGTCATAAACGTTGCCACCATTCCAAACTTTGATTTGTTGACGAAATCCTATCGGTAGCGATAGAGTGAACGGGTTCATCTTTCCTCCCGTTTCTTCCTCGAAGGATTTCGGTCATCCGCAATTCAGCCAAATCATTTCGGCTTTTTTCCGTCATTCTCGCAACGCTGCGTTATCGCTCAGGCGTCAGCCTCGCGATCGCTTTGGGAGTGGCGACGGCCACGGCGGTGATTACCGGAGCGTTGCTCGTCGGCGATTCGATGCGGGGTAGCCTGCGGGCGCTTACACTCGAACGACTCGGCAAGATCGAGTCCGTCTTGGCCCCCGGTTCGTTTTTTCCGATCGAGAGTGTTCGGTTGGACGCACCCGATGATCCGACGATGACCGCGAGCATCATTTTGTTTCCCGGCGGCAGCGTCGAACGCAAGATCCCGATCGAAGGCGAATTGATCGACCGCACGCGACGGATCGGCGGCGTTCAGATCATCGGCATCGACGAGACGTTCTGGGACTTTGATGTTTCGGGGATTGATCCGGACGTCAACCTGGACGACGAAAGCGTCATTTTGAATCAATCAGCGGCGACAGAGTTGGACGTCTCCGTTGGTGATGAGGTCACACTGCGATTGCCGGTCGAAGCGGCAGTGCCCGCCGACAGTCCCTTGGGCAAACGTGATATCCAAAGCGAAGGGCTGCCACGGATGAAGGTTGCGGCTATCGTGCCCGATCAAGGCTTGGGAAGGTTCTCGTTGATGGCCAGCCAAGCGTCACCCAAGACCGTTTTTGTTTCGCGTTCGCTCGTCGCCGAAGTACTCGATCGAGAAGGCCAGGCCAACGCGATGTTGTTCGATCGCGAGGTTGCCGCCGATGCGATCGACCTGTCAATGGAATCCCTCGGGTGGACGCTGAAGCGAGTCAAGAGTGGCGAAGCAATCGATTACCTTTCCTTGACCAGTGACGCGTTGTTGTTACCCGAAGCGGCGGTGCAGCGCATCGTGCAAGCGTTTCCAAAATCCGATGTGACGTCGGTGATGACTTACCTCGCCAATGCGGTCGAACGAGTCGATTCGGTCGAGGACGCGTTCAGTGTCCCCTACAGCACGATCACCGCGATCGATTCGGGAGACACGTTGCCGCTGAATTACGATCTCTCGGATGATTCGTCGCTCGAAACCGGAAGCATACCGATCGTTCTAAACTCATGGGCGGCCGATCGGTTGCGTGCCGAAACGGGGACTCGGTTGCGAATTTTTTATTACGAACCCGAAGTCGAGAACGGACGAGAGATCGAACGATCATTCGACGCCGTCGTGGCTGGCGTCGTGCCGATCACGCGGCCGAGCAAGCCTTACCGCCGCAACCGCGAGGCGGTCTTTGACGAACCCGTCACACCTTACAACGATCCCGCGTTAACGCCCGAAGTCCCCGGCGTGACCGACCAGGATTCGATCAGTGATTGGGACCTACCGTTCCAACTCGAACGCAAGATCGATCGCGAAGACGATGTCTATTGGAACGAGTATCGACTGACTCCCAAGGCTTTTGTTCCGCTTGAGACCGGCCGAGAATTGTTCGGCAGTCGTTTCGGCCAAACCACCGGATTGCGTTTTGACCCCAAGTATGACGAAGCCGATTTGCAGCAAAAGATTTTACAAGCCGTTGCACCGGTAAGAGAGCAGATGGGTTGGGCGCCTCGTTGGATCCGGTCGCAACAACTCGCCGCGTCGAAAGGGACGACGCCGTTTGACGGATTGTTCTTGGCATTGTCGTTCTTTGTGATTCTTGCGGCGGTGATGTTGATCGCATTGCTATTGCGGTTGGGCATGTTGCAGCGGATCAATGAATTCGGAACGTTGTTGGCAGTGGGGTTCGCGCCGCGGCGCGTGATGTCGCTCGTCATCGGCGAAACCGCGATCACAACGGTGTTGGGCGTGGTCGTCGGTGTGGCCGGCGGGTTCGCGTACGCGTATGCGGTATTGTGGGCGTTGAAGTCATGGTGGGTCGGTGCGGTCACGGTGCCGTTTTTACAATTTCACGCGTCGGCGTTCTCGGTCATTCTGGGCGGAATCATCGGTTGGCTGGTTTGCATGGGTACGGCCTGGTTCACGCTCCGGTTTCTACTACGGTTGAATCCGGCGGCGCTGTTGGGCGGACGTCGGATGATGAACGACGATTCGCCGAAATCGAAACGCCGCCAATCCGCATCCGCTCGGACGGGCTGGTGGGTCGGCGGGCTGGTCGTCGCCGCGTTGATCGCCGCGGCGGCGGGAGCCCAGGGTGCCGGGCAGCAGGCCGCCGGCGGGTTTGTCGGGGCGGGCATGTTGTTGTTGATGGCCGTCTTGATCGGCGTGCATTCGCGATTACAACGCAAACGTCCGATGCGGCAAACGTTGTTGTCACTATCGACCGCCAACGCCCGCCGCAGCCCTCTGCGAAGCACGTTGACGATCGGGTTGGTTGCCACGGCGGCGTTCCTGATCTTATCGATCACCGCATTTCGCATGTCGCCGACGAGCGAGGGTACCGGCGGGTTTGACTTGATCGCCGAATCCGGCACGCCGATCGCCCGCGACCTATCCGATCCCGTGGTCCAGAATGAATTGCTCGGTCGTGACGCGGACCTGATCGCCGATGCGACGATCGTGGCGTTTCGAATGAAGTCCGGTGACGACGCGAGCTGCAACAATCTGTACCAAGCAACACGGCCGACGGTGTTGGGAGTTCCTGAAGGGGCGGAATCGAAGCTCGACGCGTTCGGCTGGGCAGCGTCGGATACCGACGGTGATACGTCGCCGTGGAGTTTGTTGGAAACGCCCGCTACGGGAACCGTCGACGATCCCGTTCCTGTCGTGATCGATCAGAATACGGCGATGTGGAGTTTGCAAATGACCGGCGGAATCGGACAAATCAAGACGTTCGATTATGGAGCCGGTCGGATGTTGAGCGTCCGCGTGGTGGGCTTGCTCGCGGGGTCGGTTCTGCAAGGAAAACTGTTAATCGGGGAAAACAACTTTGAACGCGTTTTTTCATCCGAAAGCGGTTATCGATTTTTCTTGATGGCCGGAGACGGCTCGGTTTCATCGGAAAAGATTTCTGACGCGTTGGAATCGCGACTCGTCGATGTGGGAATCGATGTCAAGTCGGCCGAGCTTGTCTTGGCCGGATTGCTTGCGGTTCAGAACACGTACTTGCGGACGTTCCAAAGCCTCGGCGCATTGGGATTGCTATTGGGCACGATCGGTTTGGCCGTCGCGCAGTTGCGCAGCGTCTTGGAACGTCGCAATGAACTCGCCGTTATGCGGGCGGTGGGTTTCACTCGCGGGCGATTGGCCAAGCTGGTTTTGGGCGAGAATCTGTTCTTGTTGTTGATGGGAATGGGTTGCGGCGTGATCACGGCGGTGCTGGCGGTTTTCCCGTACGCTTGGTCGAGCGGCAGCGAAGTTCCGATCGGCGAACCGTTGATGATCCTGTTGGGGATTCTTGTGTTCGGCATGGCAGCGGGCATGATCGCGGTGTGGCGAGTGTTGACGTTCCCGCTATTGGATAGTTTACGAGCCGAACATGCTGCGATTGAAATTTGACCCCGCTTCGGCGTCGATGCAACTCGCGATCGATGAAGCGATGTTGCAATGGGCCGACGGTGTGGTCGAACGTCGCTCCGACGGCCAAGCCGATCCAAGACGTGATTCGGAATCATCGCCGCATCAATCCACGGAGCTGTTTCGTGTATGGAAGTTCGCGCAACCAACCGTTGTGCTTGGGCGAAGCTCCAAGATCGACGAAGAGGTCGATCGCGAGTTTTGCCAATTCCGGGGCATCGAGGTGTTGCGCCGATGCACCGGCGGTGCGTCCGTCGTCGGCGGGCCGGGGTGTCTGATGTACAGCGTCGTAATTGCGACGCCGGGTGAAGGCGGTCTGCGTAAGATCGACGTCGCTCATGACTTCGTCATGCAACGGGTATTGTCGGCGGTCCAGGACCAAATCCCCGAGGCGACGAGATTGGGGATCTGTGATCTGACCTTGGGTGAGAAGAAGTTTTCCGGCAACTCACTGCGGGTCGCCCGGCATCACCTGCTCTACCACGGGACGATTTTGATGTCGGCGGACTTATCGTTGATCGCCGCATGTTTGGACCACGCGCCGCGACAACCCGAGTACCGCCGCGGCCGGGGGCACGGCGAGTTTGTCACCAATGTGAACTTGGACGAAGCCAAACTGACCGAATCGCTCTGCCGGGCGTTTGAAGTCCGGCCCTTCGACGCCCGGCCCTTCGATGCCCGCGACGGAGAGGATTCGGATTTGCTAGCAAATATCGAAGCGATCGCGGCGGATCTGATGAACCAGCGGTACGGCGATCCGGCTTGGCACGAGCGAAGATGAAGGTTTCGCCGGCGGGGGATTTTGCCCATTGTGGCCGCCGGAATAAACGGTATTCTTGGAAACTTCACGTAAGTGACCACTTCGCAACCAATTTGATCAGAAAGGATTCTAGTGATGAAAACGCGAATTCCCCTTAGCCAAGCCGAAGAAACCGCCCGCCTGCGTCGCGAGCGATTAGACTTGAGCATCGCCGAGATGGGTTTGTCCGTCCGGACGACTAACTGCCTCGAAGAAACCGGCATCCTGACCGTCCGCGATTTGCTCAACGCGACCCCGCGTCGATTGCTGAAGATCAGCAATTTCGGCGAAAAGACACTCGATGAGGTTTACGACGCTCTCGAACAATTGGGCTTTTTCCGTCCTGGGCGTCAAGTGGTCGCGGCCAACGCTCACTGAACCCGTTCGACTTCGATGAGACGCACCGAGCTGAGCCGCCCAACGTGCCACCCAATCGTGCGACGACTAGCTTGAAACGGTCACGATCATTTTGGCGGTGGCGACCGTGGAGCAAAAAGCTCGGACGGCGGCTGCAGACCGGACCGTTTCGCGGCGTTTTAGGTGAGCTAGCGTTTTATTTGGGGCTGATTTTCGTCGGCGTGTTTGTGCTCACGTTGGTGATCGTCACGCACTTCATGATCCCCCGGATCGGGATCGATTTGCCCGACGAAGCCCGCGTCGTGTTGGATTCGGAATTGGCCCGGGGCGGGGGCCATTGGGGGCGATGGATCGTGGCCAGCATCTCGGTGGCGACGATCGGATCGGGCATGTTCGGGCTCGGTTATCGCCTTTTGCATCTCGGATTCAGCCAAGAACGCATTTCGGCGAGCTCGCGGCGATTTTCGAATCTGAAGAAACCGACCAACCAATCTGCGGGCGCGGAATCCGAAGTCCCGGACGAGCGTTTAGAACCCGCCGGTGAGTCGACCATAGCCGACGAGTTGACTCAATTGCCATCCGTCCCGCGGGCGCAAACGCTCGACGAAAGTCCCGGCGAACGGTTGCAATTTCGCTTGGCGTCGGTGTCGACGGGGCGGCTGGCAATCATCGGCGTTGCGGCACTCGCGTTGATTTGGAACTCGGTTTGCGTCGTATTGCTCGCCGTTGCCGTTTCGGGATGGTGGTATGATCGCCCCAGACCGATCTTGGCGTTGTTGTTGGTGCCGTTTTCGGGGGTTGCGGTTTGGTCGCTGCGGTCGTTCCTGAGGCAAGTTCGTCAGATCGCGGGCGTGGGCCCCACCGTGCTCGAGATCAGTCAGCACCCGCTCCAGCCGGGCGGGACGTACGAGCTATTCATTTCGCAGATGGGTCGGATGCGATTGCGTCGGTTGAAGATCGAGTTGGTGTGTGAGGAAGAGTCTTTCTTTCGCCAGGGGACGGACGTTCGTTCGGATTGTCACGTCGCTCTTTCTCAAGAATTGCTGTCTGAAAGCACGGTTCGTGTTGACCCGCAGACCCCCTGGGAGCAACAATTGGAATTCGAGCTTCCCACAAACGTCATGCATTCTTTTTGTGCGACGAACAATTCGGTCCGTTGGAAGCTTGTTGTTTCTGGAGAATCGCGTCCTTGGCCATCGTTCTGCCGAAGTTTCCCGCTCATCGTCCATCCGCCGCTCATGGTTCCGCCAAACAGCCCGCGGTGAATGTTTCGTTATGTCGTGACGACGCGGTCTACTCGGCGGGCGGATTCTTGAAAGCGAGTTGGCGGGTTAGTCGCGTTTCGTTGGATCAATTGCAGGGTGTCGAAGTCTCCGTCTTGTGGCACACCGAAGGCAAAGGCGACGAGGACATCGGCGTTCATTTTTTCCAACGCTACGACATGTCGGAGTTGCGGCAAATGGTGACCGGCGAAAGCCAACCGATCCAGTGTCGCTTGCCCGCCTCGCCGCTGAGCTATCGTGGCACGCTCGTCAAAATTCTATGGGGCGTTCGGGTTCGTGTATTTGGTGAGGACGGAAGTGAAGCGGTTGCCGAACATCCGTTTCATCTGGTGGCCCGCAAGCTTGAGCCATTGCCGGTGAGCGAGACGCTGGAGCCTTGCGCCCAGCGAGTCGACGCGGCGGCCCCGATTTCGTTTCGTAAGCGACTTCCGGCAGTGCTGGACCGTTGGCGGGCGCGGCGATTGTCGTCGGTTTAGGGGACCGGTCGGTGGGATGCCGGGTCTCTGCGACCGTAGCGTCTGCGGCTCACTGAATCAACGAGCGTTCGAGCTTTTACGTTTGCGGCGTAGCCTTCTAAAGCCGAATGGGTCCGATCCACACAGCGTGCAGTTCCGATTTCATTTCCATTCGACCAGGAAGGTGACCGACCGAACGCATCTCCGGCTCATCGTGTGGTTTCAGAACAAGATCGCACAGCCGATGCCAATGCGTTTGCGTCATGTCGCGCATCGGAAGTTGATATTGTTGAAACATCCATTGCAGGCCTCGGGTAATCACTGCCCGATCACGGGCCAATTCGTGATCGTGTTTCCATAAGCGGCTTGCGTCCCTGTCGAAGCTTGTTTGGATGCGAAGCCACCGCGACGAATCCGATCCCAATACGCACGACACAAACGCGTCGAACCATTGCCGGCCGAAACGAGTCAGTAACTCGTCGGTTTGCGATTGATTCTCGGCCAAACGAATCAGCGAGGCATCCACGCCGGGAAGACGTTGCCGGATCGCGGGTAAGATTTCATTGCGAATCCAATTGCGAGTATAGCGGGATTCTTGATTGGACAAATCTTCACGCCAGGTTTGCCTGATCTCTGTCAAGGCTTGCCGAACGAGCGTCCGCCGGACGTTCAGCAAAGGACGCCGGACGATGAAGTCGATCTCGATCGGGGTCGATATTGCCATGCCGGATACACCCGCCGACCCGGTTCCCCGCAAGACGTGGTGCAAGACCGTTTCAGCTTGATCGTCAGCGGTGTGCGCCAACGCGATGTAGCGGCATCCATGTTGCTTGGCCGTCTGGACCAAGAATCGCCGGCGGGCTTGCCGCAGCGATGCTTCGTCGGAATCGAGTCGCTGGCCTGAGCCGCCCCGATCGTCGGGATCGTCGTCGTATTGAACGGGGGCTTGGCGAGATTGCTTTTGGCGCTGAACGACGACCTCTCGCCCGAGTTCTTCGGCGAGCGATCGGACGTGGGCTTCATCACGATCGGAATCCTCACCACGTAGCCCGTGGTTCAGGTGGGCGATCACCAGCGACGCCGGGCTGGCGGTTTGCCGTCTTGCCGCCTCGATCAAGCGGACCAGAGCGACGCTATCCGCCCCGCCGCTGCAACCGACGACGACTCCAATCCGGTCGGCTTCCTCCGTCCAGATAGTTCGAAACGCGGTCCATAAGCCCAGCCAAGCATCCGAGTCTACGCAATCGTCCGGGTTATCTAGTTTCATTGGTTCGCATTGGTTACTTCCCTTGGTAGCGGTCCGTTCCCCCGGCTAGCGAGGTCGGGTACACTGAAATTTCGCGAGATCATCATCCTAAATTGGGACGGTCTCGTCTTCACTTAACTCTTCAACCAACCAACGTTTCTCATTGTCGCGACGATTTTTCGGATGGTCTCGACGATGTTGCCCCTGCCTGTCTGATCGGACTTCGAACCATGTGGCTGTTCGTTTTGAATTGCATGACCACGCTCATCATAGGTGACCGCCCGATGCCGTCAGGGGGTGAACGAAAGCGGATTCGTTACCGACATGAACCCAGAACTCGCTCAGACGATTCTCTATTGCCTGTTCTTTTTCTTCCTTGGCATCGCCGCCGTGATGGCATGGATCCAGCGACAGTCGGCCCGACGGGCGGCCCGCTTGGCCGCCGAAGCCGATTCGATCCTTGAGACCGCACGCCGTGAAGCAGAAAACAAAGGGGCCCAAATTGTACTAGAAGCTCGCGAGAAATCGCTCGCGATCAAAGCGGAAGCCGAACGCGAAGTTGCCGCGATGCGGGAAAAGGAACAAATCCGCGATCGCAAGCTCGATGCTCGCGAAGACCAACTCTCCGTCTCCCAAGAAGCCCTCCGCAAAGCCCAACGAGGACTTGAAAGCAGCCAAAACCGAATCGCCGCCCAAATGCGGACGCTGACCGAACAGCGGGCCGAACTGGATCGGCTCGTCCAAGAGAACCAGCGGGCACTCGAGCACGTCAGCGGGATGACGCGAGAAGATGCGTCGGCAAAACTCATCGAATCGGTTCGAACCGAACTCGAACATGAGATCGGTACATCCGTCTTGAAGCAGCGCCGTGAACTGACCAAACGCGTCGACGATCAAGCACGCGAGATGTTGCTGACCGCGATGCAGCGATACGCCTCCGTTCACACCGCCGATACCACCACGAGCACCGTCGGCGTGCCGACCGACGACATGAAAGGCCGCATCATCGGCCGCGAAGGCCGCAATATCCGCGCTTTCGAAAAGGCCACCGGTGTCGACCTGATCATCGACGACACGCCGGGTGTTGTCGTCGTTAGCGGGTTCGATCCGGTTCGTCGCGAAGTCGCACGAATGGCACTCGAAAAACTCATCGCCGATGGACGCATTCACCCGTCAAAAATCGAAGAGTTGGTGGAGCAAACCAGTGCGGAAATCCAACAATTCATCATCAAGAAGGGCACCGAAGCGGCCAACGAAGTCAACGTTCCCGGTTTACACGACCGTGTGATCGAAATGCTCGGTCGACTCCACTTTCGAACCTCCTATAGCCAGAACGTGCTCCGGCACAGCGTCGAGGTGGCGTTCTTGTCGGGCATGATGGCCGAGATGATCGGCATGGACGGCGATCTAGCGCGGCGGTGCGGTTTGTTGCACGACATTGGCAAAGCCGCCGATCACGAACTTGAGGGCGGTCACCCCAAGATCGGTGCAGATCTGTTGCGCCGCAGCAAGGAAAGTGAACAAGTGATTCACGCCGCCAAGGGACACCACGACGAAATCGTCACCGAGCATCCGTACACAATGCTGGTCGCGACCGCCGACGCTTGTAGCGCCAGCCGCCCGGGTGCACGGCGTGAGTCATTGGAACGCTACGTCAAACGCATGGAAGAATTGGAATCCATCGCGATGCGTTTCGATGGCGTTCAGCAGGCCTATGCGATTTCGGCCGGTCGCGAATTACGCGTCATCGTCGGCAGCGGCCAAATCAGCGACGAACGCGCCGCCACGATCTGCCGCGACATCGCCCAAACGTTCGAGAAGGAATTGACCTACCCCGGCGAAATTAAGGTCACCGTGGTGCGAGAATCACGTTTCACCAGCACGGCGAAATAAGGAAGTCATCGACGAAGAGATCTAAGCTCACTGTGTTTGGACGATTCCCCAGAGGCCGACTGCCGCCAAGCAGTCGGCTTTTTTGTTTGTTCATCAACACACATGCCGAGCCGTTCGCTATCTTTGACGATAGTTTGCGCACGATTCAATCTTCAGCGCGTGAGAGGCGATGAACGAAAACCCCTACTCCGTAACCGCTCATGACACGCGATCGGACGGTCCGGCTCCGATGGCGGCACCTCAGGCGGAAACTGAAACCAAGTGGCCGATCGAATTTGATGGTGGTTTCTCGCAGACTTGGTCGGTCGTCGTCCCGATCCTGGTCGGTCTCTTGGCGATCATCGCCGCATTGCTGATGTTCGCGATTAACTTGTGGGTGATCGACGTCGACAATCAACTGACGTTTCACTTAACGACGACAGCCCCCACGATTTTCGGAGTCTTTTCGATCATGGCAGGGTTGGGGGCGCGTGGCGCGGCGCGGATGATTCGTTTGTGGCCACAAGGAATTGAGATCCAGCGTGAGCAAGTCGAAACGATTCCATGGTCCGCCATCACCGGTATTCAAATCAGCGACAGTTCATCACCGGCGGCCCCTCACGAGAAAGTGATCGTGTTGTCCGGTGCCGATGGCGAACCAATCAGCCGGATCACCGGCAAGATTGCCAAGAATGAGTCGTTGCAAAACTGCTTGAAACATTTCACGAATCGCCTCTCCCAGATCGAAGCTCCCCAAGGGGCCAACACAAAACGTCCCGTCGCATCGCAGGCGTCCCGTAAAAAAGGCAGACGCATGGCGATCCTTACCGGGCTCGGTGGATTGCTGCTGGCCGCCGCTGGAATCTTCTTGCCACTGACCGCCTACCAGGAACATCAAGCTGCACTGCGATTGACCAATGAAGGCGTTGCCGGGCAAGGAATCGTGACGGAAAAGTTCGTTGCTCCAAACGGACGAACGCTGCGAATTCGTTACGCGGTCACCTCGGTAGACGGCCAGCGTGCCGAACACAATGTCGAGGTCGACGAGGCGTTTTATGATCGCGTGAACCAAGGAGATGCTGTATCGATCACCACAGTTCCTGACGATCCTCACATTAGCGTGCTGCAAAACGGGGAAGTGATCTCAAACGACCCGACCGACAACCCGATCGTGACCGGACTGCTGGGACTTTTTGGCATCGTCGCGGCTTGCTTCATGTTGCCTATGACCGTGTTGATGTGGAAGGGTTACGACATCAATTTCAATAACGGAAAATTTCAATTAGTGCCGATGGCGTAGTACGCTGAAGCCGCGAAGAGGTCGAGTCGCCGGAGTCGCAAAACCGGTGCATTCGTCGTGCCGGTTCTTTGGCACCGAGTTTGCCGAGCATAACCCTTCCGCTCGTCTGGATCGATCATTGCAGTCCGACGAGACAATGCGATGCGTTCGAAATCTCGTCTGCCAGGGCCACCATCATGAAATCCACCTCCACGAACGGTTCGTCCAACCGAGCCGATGTTCATTCGCTGACGCATTCTCTTTGGCATCGCGACTTACCCGTTCGACAACAGTTCCCCCCTTTAGGCGGCAAGCACCGCACTGATGTGCTGGTCGTCGGCGGCGGCATTACCGGTTTGACGACCGCGATCGAAATGGCCGAACGCGGTTATTCGGTGACGCTTTGCGAGGCGGAAGCGATCGGTGCAGGAACGACCGCTGCGAGCACCGGACACTTGGACGCGCATCCCGAAATGGGGCCGAGGCAATTGGTCGACAAGCTTGGTCTGGAAGACGCAAGAACCTACGTTCGATTACGAACGGCGGCGATTGACCGGATCGAGCGTTTTGCCGATCAGGTGAGCGATTTCAAACGCATTGCTGCCTATCAATACAGCGAGGTGGACGACGATATAGACGATCTCAAACAGCAGTGGGAATCCGCCGTCGGCCTTGGCTTGGACGCCGATTGGGTGGATTCTATTCCGATCTCCCGTGCTAGATGTGGTTATCGACTAAATTCGATGGCCCGCATCCACATCGGGAATTACTTACATCGGTTAACTGAACTAGCGGTCCAAAAAAACGTGACCATCTTCGAAGGGACACTGGTCAGCGGCATCACGGAAAAGGAAACGCACGTTTTGAAAGCTGGCAACGGTGAAGTCTCATTCGACCGTGTGGTGGGTGCGGTGCATTGTAACCATACCGGCGCATTGATTCTCTATGCTGCGACACCACCTTACCAATCCTATGCGATCGCGGCACACGTCCGCGAGGACTTGGACGATGCGCTGTTTTGGGACAATTCGAATCCGTACTTCTACGTCCGTCGCGCCAACAGCCACGACGCCAAGCTAATCATCGCCGGCGGATGCGATCACCGCACTGGAACCACCGACGAAGGAAACAATCTACGGCGACTCGAGGATTGGTTGCACCAGCGGTTTCAAGTCGACGGTATCGCCGCCACCTGGAGCGCCGAGTTGTTCGAGCCGATTGACGGATTGCCGATGATCGGTCGTGGACCAGGCAAAAAGAATGCGTGGCTCGCGACCGGACTCAGTGGCGTCGGTCTGACGTGGGGCACGGCCGCAGCCATGCTCATCGCCGACGGGATCGAGGGCAAACCGTTTGCGTTGAAAAAACAGCTCGACCCAGGTCGCACTGGGTTATCCAGCCCAGCCGATTGGCTGCGCGAGCAAGCAACCACGACGGCGAATTACGCCGAACGGGTGTTGCCAGCAGACAGAATCGATACGGAACAGGTAGGCGAAGGGCAAGGCACCGTCGGCAAGCTCGACGGAGCGCATGTTGCGTTCTGTCGTGACGAAGATGGTTGCGAACACCGCCTCAGCCCCATCTGTCCGCACATGGGCGGCGTGCTACATTTCAACGAAGTCGAACACACATGGGACTGCCCTGTCCACGGAGGTCGCTTTACCGCCTCGGGCAAGCGACTCTATGGTCCGCCCGAATCGGACATGAACGCGATCGATTCGTCCGACTGAAAACAGGGCGTAGTGATTCGAAGCCGTGCTTAAGAATTGCGGCCTTGGCGGCGGCGATCGGACTCCTTCATCAGAATCTTCCTCAAACGAATCGATTGAGGCGTGATTTCGACAAGTTCGTCGTCTTCGATGTATTCCAAAGCGGCTTCGAGCGACATATCGCGTGGTGGTTTGAGAATGACATTTTCGTCACTGCCGCTCGCACGCATATTCGTCAGCTTCTTTTCACGCGACGGGTTGACGGGCATGTCGTTGTCCCGCGCGTTTTCGCCCACGATCATGCCTTCATAAACTTCCACGCCCGGGGGCACGAACAGTTCACTGCGGTCTTGCAATGCGAACAACGCGAACGGCATCGTCTTGCCACCGGTCATCGAGATCAAGACACCGTTGGCTCGGCGTGGCACTTCGCCTTCGACGATCCGGTAGCTCTCGAAACGGTGGTGAATGATCGCCGTGCCACGAGTCGCGTTGAGCAGACGGGTACGCAGTCCGATGAGGCCGCGTGAGGGGATGATGAAACGAAGTAGGCTATACTCGCCGCGTTGTTTCATTTCTTCGAGCTGACCGCGACGCAATCCGACCAACTCCATGACCGGCCCCATGGCTTCGGTGGGGACCTCGACACGGAGAGTTTCAAACGGCTCATGCTTCTTACCATCGATCATCTTGTAAACGACTTGTGGTTTTCCGACGCTGAGTTCAAAACCTTCGCGACGCATCGTTTCGATCAAGATCGCCAGGTGCAACACACCACGTCCGGCGACACCGTAGGCCTCGGTGCCCTCGATCATGCGAACGCGTAGAGCCACGTTGCGTTCGAGTTCTTTCTCCAGTCGAGCTTTGATCTGACGCGTCGTGACGTACTTACCTTCGCGACCGGCCATCGGCGATGAATTGACGCTGAAGGTCATTTCGAGGGTCGGTTCATCGACACGCAAACGGGGCAACGCGTCGTTGCTTCCGGTCGCACATAAGGTGTCGCCGATTTCCACATTCTCAAGCCCTTCGAGCGCGACGATGTCGCCCGCATGAGCCGTCTCAGCGGAAACCCGACCGAGATTATCAAACAAGAATAACCCTGACGGTTTGACTTTGCGAACGACTGGTTCGCCATTGGCATCGACGCCGTGCAAATCGAATGATTGCCCGACGTTGATCGTCCCTGCATTGATGCGTCCGACGGCGATCCGACCAACATACTCGCTCCAGTCCAACGTCGTGACGAGCATTTGAAATGGCGAATCGGACTTGATCGTCGGGCCGGGCAAATGATCGACGAGCAAATCCAGCAGCGGCAACATGTTTTCCGTGCGGACGTCCGGATCGACGGTCGCAAAACCTTCCTTGGCGCTGGTGTAGACGAACCCGACGCTATCGAGTTGTTCTTCCCCGCCGAGATCAGCAAGCAACTCAAGGGCTTCGTCGAGCGCTTCGTGGGGTCGCCCGTCAGGACGGTCAACTTTATTGACAACGACGATCGGCTTGACACCCGCCTGCAATGCTTTTTCGAGCACGAACCGAGTCTGAGGCATCGGTCCCTCGGCGGCGTCCACGAGCACCAAGCAGCCATCGGCCATCTTGACGACCCGCTCGACTTCGCCGCCGAAGTCCGCGTGACCAGGCGTATCGATCAAATTAATCTTCACACCGCGGTAGGGAATCGCGATGTTCTTCGATAGAATCGTGATCCCACGCTCGCGTTCCAAATCGTTGGAATCGAGGATCCGTTCGCCTTTCAGTTCGGTGGCCCGGAACTGACCGCTTTGACGCAACAAGCAATCGACCAACGTCGTTTTGCCGTGGTCGACGTGAGCAATGATGACGACATTGCGAATGTCCTCACGGGTGGCCAGTGCGGCGGTTTCTGATGAATTCAAAGTAGCGGTGGAAGACATGGGAAGCTTTCGGCCATAGAAACGCGAGACGCGCCTGGGCCTTGTCGGTAAAGGGGTCTGACCCTTTTGAAGGACATTCGGTTTTTCAAGGTTTGACGGCATGCCCGAAAAAGGTCAGACCCCTTTTCAAACAAGACCTAGTTCTAGTTGGCAATCCCGAAAATCACTAGGCGAAAAGGCGCGAAAGTTGCCTTCGGGCTCGTTAAAGGCCGTTTAATCACGATTCACCCCCTTTCGGAGATTTTGCCCGATGCGTATCGCCCTCACCGGAGCGACCGGATTTGTCGGACGCCGCTGCGTCGATCGTTTTTTGGCCAGAGGTTGGAACGTTCGCGCCTGGTATCGAGGTGCCAATCCGCCCGATCGCGAGGGCGTCGATTGGATTGCGGGCGAGCTAGATGATACGAACGCGGCGGTGAATTTGATCGACGATTGTGACCATATCGTCCACACTGCTCTGACTCGTGGAGGCGACAACTTCATGGACGAACCCGAAGACTCGGTGGCCTACTATCAAACTAACGTCTTGGGGACATTACGATTGATCGAAGCGGCCCGGCGGCGATTTGTTTCAAAAGCCAACGCCAATTCACGCTTCGTGTTCCTGTCCTCGGGAGCCGTTCACCAAAAGGTCGCCGATGAGCTGCCGCTCGATGAACGACACCCACTTTGGCCGGCGACCATGTATGGTGCCTGCAAAGCATCGGTCGAAACACTCGTCCACGCGTATGGTTTTTCCGGCAAACTCAACGCGGTGACACTGCGACCTGTTTCCATCGTGGGGATCGATGATCCGATCACCGACTCCAAATGGTTCGATATGGTCCGATCGATCGCCGAAGGAAAGCAAGGTGATCAGGTCGACGTTTCCGGAGGCGGCAAGGTGGTTTATGTCGACGACGTTGTTTCGGCCATTGAAATGATGATGGAAACCGAGCAACCTATTGCCGGCAATACTTACAATCTTTGCAGTGGATTCGTCACCAGCCATCAAGTCGCAATGATCGCCAAAGAACTCACCGGCTCGCAGGTCGAATTGATCGGGAAACCGAAAGAAAACAAGACATCGATGCGGACGGATAAAATCGAAGCATTGGGAATGCGATTCAGCAACGAGACCGAATTGAAAAACCTCGTCGCCAACATGATTGCTTCCGCAAGACGATAGTCGAGCGAGGATTGATTCGATCAGTCCTTTGCTGTGGCATACACTCAATCAACACCCTATCACGCATCGGGTAGTGAAGGGGGTAGCGACGTCGATAGTGAAGATCCAAGGTGAGCTTCCCCAGTGCGGATGGCCCTCAACAGATTCTCGAACACTTCTTTGGGGCCTCCCATACCATCAACCGGACGGACCAATGCTTGCCGGTCGTAGTAGTCCAACAAAGGTCGCGTGCGATCGGCGTAGATGACGAATCGTTCGCGAATGAACTCAGCCGAATCGTCGCTTCTCTCGCCGGTAACTTGCCGCTGAGCCAATCGACGGACGAGTTCATCCGGTTCAACCTGCAAATGAATCACGTGGTCAAGGCGATGCGATTGAGCTTCGAGCATGCGATCGAACGCCTCGGCTTGAACGAGGGTCCGAGGAAAACCATCGAGCAAATAACCAGGCTCGCAATCAGGCTCCGCTAACCGAGCTCCGATCATTTCCAATACGAAATCATCGGGTGCGAAGTGGCCACGATTGATCTGGGAGTGAACCATCGGAGCCGGAGCTCCCTGCAACTGTCGCAACATCTCGCCAGTGCCGACATGCGGTATCCCGAATTGAGCTGCGAGGAACTGACACTGGGTTCCCTTCCCGGCACCTGGAGGACCGATGAAAACGATTTTCATGGGACGTTGTCAATCAAGCTGGCTCTCCGTCACTCATCAGTGCGAGCATTTCCTATCAAACCAGTGCGGCGCGTTGATCAAGTGCGTTCGTCGGTTTTTGTCAGCCGATGGCGCTAGCGGGCTGTTGATTTAGTTTGCATCGTAACCCGAAGCGTGAGCGAGGGATACCTACAAATGATTTAATGGCGTTCAATCCCTCGCTCACGCGTCGGGTTACGATTAAATCAATAACGCGCTAGCGTCGGCGGCTCACTCAATCAACAGCACGCTAGCGTTCTGCGGCTAATCCTAAATTCGAATCGGAACCGATCGCTAGACGACCGGAGCCGTGCCGCCACCGGCACCTTCGAGCAAGCCACGGTAGTTTCGCATCACCAAGTGGCTGTCGATCTTCTGGACCAAGTCGAATGCGACACTTACCGCGATCAGCAATCCGGTGCCTCCGTAAAAACCAGCGATCGAGTACGGCACACCAAGCGAACCATAGACGATCGTCGGAACGATCGCGATCAACCCCAAGAACGCGGCTCCGACATAGGTGATTCGTACCATCACCTTTTCGAGATAATCCGTCGTTCGGCGACCAGGGCGGTGGCCGGGGATGAACGTGCCACTCTCTTTCAAATTGTCGCTCATCTCCTTCGGATTGAACGTGATCGCCGTCCAGAAATAACAGAAGAAGAAAATCAACGCGACGTAGAGCAGATTAAAGAAGTACGACGATTGATCACTCATCGTCAAGCTGACCAAATTCAAACCGCGAAACAACGTTCCGTCAGAGGGGAAGTAACCCGCCAAGAAACCGAAGAACACACCCGGGATCATTAGCAAGCTGCTAGCAAAAATGATCGGCATCACGCCGGCTTGGTTAATTCGAAGCGGCAAGTGTTGACGAGTGCCACCGTAGACACGTCGACCGCGAGTGAACTTAGCCGACTGAGTCGGAATCTTCCGTTGGCCTAATGTAATGAACACCACGCCGAAGACGACCACCACAAACAACACGACCAAGATGATCAGGGTCTCGATGCCAACCTGACCTTTCGCCAATCCGGTCAACTCGGGCTTCATTCCAAGGACGAGTTCGTATAACGCCTTGGGCATTTGCGCGAGGATACCAGCCATGATCAGCAAACTAATTCCGTTGCCGATTCCATATTCATCGATCTGCTCGCCGAGCCACATCAGGAACACCGTGCCCGTGGTCATCACCAAAACGGCAACGATCTGCCAACCGAAGTACAGCTCTTGGTCTGCGTTCATGAAGTTCGGGTTGATATTGCTTTGGCCACCACCGCCGGACATCAGCATGAACTTCAGGTACATGTAACTTTGTACCAAGCAAATCACGACGGTCAGATAGCGGGTGTACTCGTTGAGTTTCTTTCGCCCGGCTTCGCCTTCCTTTTTGAGTTGTTCAAGCGGTTTGTAAACGCTACCCAAGAGCTGGAAGATGATCGACGCGGAGATATACGGCATGATTCCCAGCCCGAAGATCGTCGCTTGTCGCAAATCCGACGCGGCAAAGACGCTGACCCGTTCGAAGAAATCGGCCGCACCGCTGCCGGCGGCGTCTTCGAGATTGGTTGCAATCATCGGCAACGGGATGTGAAACCCGATCCGATAGACCGCAAGCAAGCCGATGGTCAGCATCACCTTCTTGCGCAACTCGGGAATCGAGAAAATGACTCGGAGCTTTTCTAACATCGATCCGTCCGTCTTCGATCAGTACAAAGTGGTAAGAAATTGACCGCCGGAGTTTAACGATCCGAGCGACTTACCACGAGAGGGAATTGGTTAAGTTGTGAATGCGAAAAAAAAGAACAGGCGTGGGGACCTGTTCTTCATTCGTGAGAGCTGAGCTCGCTATTTGTCATCTGGGCTCGCAAGAGTTTAGGACAACTCTGGCGTCTTGCGACTCCGGCACCCGGTTTGAACTACTCAGCGGCCTTCAAGGCAGCGACACGTTCATCCGGCGTGCGTTTGGCTTGCAGTTTCTCGACCGTCCCACCGGCCGCAGTAATCTTCTCTTCGGCAGACTTGCTGAAGCGATGAGCTTGTACAGTTAACTTCTTAGTAATCTCGCCATCGCCCAAGATTTTAACTTCGTCGAACCGGCCTTTCGCCAAGTTACGCGACGAAAGTGCTTCCAAGGTCACCGTATCACCGTCCTCGAAAGCCTCGCTCAAGCGGCTAACGTTGACCGCAAACACGTCGGTGGAAAACTTGTTGTTGAAACCGCGTTTGGGAATGCGGCGGAACATCGGCATCGCACCGCCCTGGAAATTGGGCTTGCGGCTGTAACCGCTGCGGCTTTTATGTCCCTTGTGACCACGACCGGCGGTTTTGCCGGTGCCACTACCTGGACCGCGACCGATACGTTTGCGTGGGCGGTGTTTGGTAATCCCGCGATGGACGTCGTTGAGTTGCATGACGTGATATTTTCAATATTCAGATGACAGATCAGATTAAAACCGCAGCGAAACTCGAAAGAGGGCGGCGGGTAGCGAAACTCAAAATGAGCTCCGCGTTGTTTGGTTAAACTTCGATAAGGTCTTCGACGTTGAGACCGCGAAGGGCGGCGATTTCCTCACGGGTTCGCAACTTGCTCATCGCGTCGAGAGTCGCCTTGACTAACGTTACGGGATTGTTTGTTCCGTAGGACTTGGTCAAAATGTCGTGGATGCCACAGGCTTCGCAAACCGCACGGACGGCTTGCCCGGCGATGATACCGGTACCGGCACCAGCCGGAATCAACAAAACCTTGGCCGCGCCGAAATGTCCCCAAACTTGGTGAGGGATGGTGCCATGAACCAATGGCACATGGACCATGCTGCGTGAAGCCTGCTTTTGAGCTTTCTGAACGCTCGGAGGGACTTCGTTGGCTTTGCCGTAGCCCCAACCGACCTGGCCGTTGCCATTACCAACGACGACCATTGCGGCGAAACTAAAACGACGTCCGCCCTTGACCACGGCGGCACATCGTTTGATCTTCACGACGCGATCGAGCAGGTCGCTGGGCAAGCCTGGCTCTTCGTTCTTGTTTCGTTTGTTGCGACCGGTACTCATGAATTCAACTTATCTGCGTGAGGGATTGCAGTGATTGTGTAGGTTTGGGAGGAGACTAGAACTGAAGACCGGCTTCGCGTGCCGCATCGGCGAACGCCTTGACGCGACCGTGATACTTGTTGTGACCACGATCCAGCTTCGCCAAAGTGATTCCCGCTTCAACCGCCTTTTGAGCGACCATCTTACCAACCAGAGCGGCCGCGTCACAGTTCCCGCCGTGCTGCAATTGGTCACGAATTTCTTTATCGCGAGTGCTTGCGGCGACGAGCGTCCTGCCCTGGTCGTCATCGACGACTTGGCAAGCGAAGTGCTTGAGCGAGCGGTGAATACACAGCCGTGGCTGGCTGGCATCCCCACGCAATTTGTTGCGCACGCTGCGACGACGACGCAGGCGTTTGCTTTGAAGTTTCTTGTTCTTGTCCATAACGATAACCGCTGGGAGGGATGCAGGCTGCTTGAACAAGCCGCTCCCGAAATGGTGGTGTGGTAAACTTGTGTGATTGACGATCGGCTGAACACCGATCGATGAATCGTCGACTACTTGGTCGCCGACTTGCCTGGCTTGATCTTGACGTATTCGCCCTGGTATCGAACGCCCTTGCCCTTGTAGGGTTCTGGCTTGCGGAGCGATCGAATGTCGGCGGCAAACTGTCCGACTTTTTGTTTGTCACAACCCTGAATCACAACGTGTGTTTGGTCGGGGCAGGTGACCGTCAATTCCGATGGGATCTTGCGGTGCAGTTCGTTGGCATACCCGACGCGCAATTGCAACGTGTCGCCATTGATTGCCGCAAGGTAACCGACGCCGACGATCTCGAGTTTCTTTTCATACCCCTGAGTTACACCGACAATCATGTTGGCAACGACCGCCCGGGTCAATCCGTGTAGTTCTCGAGCGGTTCTCGCATCGTCTTGACGGGAGACGGCAACTTCCTTGCCATCTTCAGCGACCTCGACAATAACCTCGGGGCGGTGGGTGAATGACAATTTGCCTTTGGGGCCTTCCACATCGATCGCGCGATCCTGGATGGTGATCGTCACGCCGGCGGGAATCGCGACGGGCTTTTTACCGATGCGGCTCATGGCTTGTTTTTACTAAAAAATTGAACGGGTTAGGTGAAATCCCTCGCTGACGCGTCGGGCTACGATTGCAATTGATACCGGCGACTAGGACACTTCGCAGAGCACTTCGCCGCCGATCTTATCACGCCGAGCTTCTCGATCGCTGACCACGCCTTTCGAAGTGCTGATGATGCGAATACCGAGACCGCCTAAGACGGGCTTGAGTTCTTTGCTACGGGAATAAAGTCGACGTCCCGGCTTGCTGATTCGTTTGATCGTTTGAATCACACGTTCACCGTTGGGCCCGTACTTGAGTTCCAAGCGAAGGGTCTTCACAGGTTCGGTATCTTCTTCCTTCCAGTCCCAAATGAAGCCTTCACGCTTCAGGACGTCGGCCAATCCACGCTTCACGCGGCTGGCGGGGATATCTACATAAGGCCGTTCCACGCTAACCGCATTGCGGATACGAGTGAGCATGTCGGCGATTGGGTCAGTCATCATGGTCGAGGGTTCCCTAATATCGTTTTCAAAATCACCAACTGGCCTTACGGACACCCGGAATCAACCCGGCATTCGCATTGAGACGGAAACAAATTCGGCACAAACCGAACTTGCGATAGACCGAGCGCGGTCGACCACAATAGTTGCATCGATTTTCTTTCCGTGTGGAAAACTTTGGCGTTCGACTCGCCTTGGCGATTTTGGACTTGCTTGCCACGAAAGGACCTGCGGTGGACGGAGCGGGCTTGTGCCCATCTGGGAAACGAAACGGTGATGAAAACGAACGGCAGTTTTAAGTCAAACGTGGTTCGTCGGTAAAGCCGAACGAACTACGCTCGGCTGGACGATTGAAAATCAGCGTGGCTTTAAACGGCCGCTGCTGCTTCTTTCTTTTCTTTAGGTGCCTTGAAAGGCATTCCGAATTCTAGGAGCAAGGCACGGGCCTCGTCATTGGTCGTCGCCGTCGTCACGAAGCTGATGTTCATGCCTTGGGGACGGGTAAACTTATCAGGATTCAACTCGGGGAAAACCAATTGTTCGGTCAAACCCAATGTGTAATTGCCATTGCCATCGAAGGCGTAGCGATTGATCCCACGAAAGTCACGCACCCGAGGAAGCACGACCGAGATCAAACGATCTAAAAACTCGTACATCCGTTGGCGACGCAGGGTCACCATGCAACCGATCGGCATTCCCTCACGCAAACGGAACCCGGCAACCGACTGTCGTGCGATCGTCGTGACCGGCTTTTGGCCGGTGATCTGGGTCATCGCATCGAACGCGAGATCGAGAATCTTTTTGTCACCGACCGCCGCACCAACACCCATGTTGAGCGAGATCTTCTTCAACTCGGGAATCTGATGCGGATTAGAGTAACTGAACTGTTCCTTCAGCGCCGCACGGATTTGATCCTGGTATCGGGCTTGTAGGCGAGGGATTTCGTTGGACATGGTGGGCGACGTGCCGTCGATCGGATGGTTGTGGGAGGTTAGTGGTGTCCGGATTTTGCGGAGACCAAGGAATCACCGATGTTGGGAAGTGACTACTTTTTTGCTCGACTGGGCTTAGCCGGCGAGATTTGACTGATGGTCACGCCACTTTTCTTGGCGTAACGTTCTTTGCTACCGTTATCGAGCAAACGGGTTCCGATGCGAGTCGGCTTGCCGCTGCTCGGGTCGACCAACATCACGTTGCTCGCACTGATCGGCATCTCTTTATTCAAACGTCCGCCTTGCGGATTCTTTTGGCTCTGACGAACGTGCTTCCAAACTTTGCCGGCACCTTCGACGATGACCTTATTGGCTTCACGGTCAACCTTGATGATTTTGCCACGGTGTCCCTTATCGGCACCCGCGATCACGATGACTTCGTCATCAACTCGGAATTTCATGGTAGTAACTATTGACGTTTGGCTGTTGGCGATTGGCCCAAAGCCAATCAGTCTGGAATGTTTCGTAAAAAAAAGTCAACACGGCAAGTAGGCTTTCGTTCGACCGGCCAAATGCCAATCGAAAAAGCCAACCGCCACTCACACCACTTCGTTGGCGAGGCTGACGATCTTGGTAAATTTCTGGTCACGCAGTTCACGGGCTACAGCCCCGAAAATCCGCGTACCGCGTGGGTTCTTGTCTTTGTCGACCAACACGACCGCGTTGGAATCGAACCGGATGTAACTTCCGTCGGGGCGACGGGTAGGTTGCTTGGTGCGGACGATGACAGCACGCACAACCGCCTTCTTCTTCACTTCGCTTCCGGGAATGACGCTCTTGACACTGCAGACGATCACGTCGCCGACAGTGGCGAAGCGACGACGACTACCGCCAAGCACCTTGATGCACATCACTTGACGAGCACCGGTGTTGTCCGCCACATCGAGACGAGTTTCTTGTTGGATCATTGGTTTACTTCAACGACAATTGTTAAATTTCTGGAACGCTCGACCGAGCGACGACTATTCGCCGTCCGAGCTGGTTTCACCAGCGTGAGCAGCTTCGAGGGTTTCGGATTCTGCCGCGTTGAGCGCTTCTTTACGCGCCGCTCGTAGAGCCACCACGTCGACCGCGGTACTCTTCTCGAGGACGCGAACCAAACGCCATCGCTTTAGCTTGCTAAGAGGTTCAGACTCGATGATCTCGACACGATCACCCATCCCCGATTCGTTTGCCTCGTCATGAACATGGCAAACCGTACGGCGACGGACGTATTTCTTGTACTTGGGGTGCTTGACCACGCGATTGATCTCGACGCGGCGCGTCTTGTTCATCTTGTCGCTGGTGACGACTCCGGCTACGACGCGTTTAGGCATGACGTTTCGGAAAAAAGGAAAGTGTGTGTGGTGAAAATGTGGGGGTTCAGTCAACGTGACGGCCGTCGCGCGGCCTTATCGATCCGGGCTTCGGCGAACTAAGTCGCCGAAGCGGAACGCTCACGTTGAGTTTGGATGGTTTTAATTTGCGCGATCAGTCGGCGATTCTTTCGCATCTCGCTGGGCGTATTGAGCCGCTCGGATTGCGACTGAAAACGCAAACGAAACAAAGTCTCGGCGGCCTCTTTACAGGTCGCTTCGAGCTGTTCATCGCTCATCTCGTGCAGTTCGGTCAGTGAAGTCATCGGTCAAACAAACGAAAGGAAGTGAAAGGACAACCCAACGCGTCGCGAGGGGTTGAATGAAACGCCTGGCACCACGCTGTCGCGATGGATAACCAAACCTAATTCAAAACTGAAAATCAGACTCCGCTACGCGGGGCGTCGCGCTACAAAACGGACCTTTACAGGCATTTTGCTAGCTAATCGAGCGAAACAAACTTTTGCTTGTTGTTCGGTCACACCACCAAGTTCGTATAAAACGGTTCCCGGCTTAACAATCGCAGCCCAGAAGTCCGGCTCACCCTTACCTTTACCCATTCGAGTTTCCAGCGGGGTGCTGGTAACTGACTTGTCTGGGAAAATTCGGATATAAAGCTTTCCTTCGCCACGAACGTATTGCTGGGCAGCGATTCGGCCGGCTTCGATCGTCGTTGCTTTGATCCATCCGGCATCCAATGACTGAATGCCGAAGTCTCCAAAGACGACCGTATTGCCGCGAGTAGCGTTACCTTTTATACGACCTCTTTGGCTTTTTCGATGCTTGACCCGTTTGGGCATCAGCGCCATCGTTGTCGTCTCCGTAAGTACCTTGGTTAATCCACACCTGAATCCCGATGTGCCCCTGTGGCGTCATCGCTTCGGTGAAGCCGTAATCAATCTTTGCTTGGAGCGTGCTCAATGGAATCGAGCCCGCACTTTGCTTTTCACGCCGGGCCATTTCCGCTCCACCGAGCCGACCCGCCATTTGAATCTTGATGCCCTTGGCACCTGCATCCATCGTCTGCTCGAGCGATCGTTTCATCGTTCGGCGGAAACTGGAACGCTTGGCCAATTGTTGGGCGATGTCTTCGGCGACGAGCTGCGCTTGCAACTCGGGGCGTCCGACTTCCTCGACCTTCAAGTTGATGCGGCGACCGACCAGGTTCTGCAATTCGGCTTGAAGGATTTCAATTTCTTGACCCTTCTTACCGATGATCAAACCGGGCCGAGCGACGTACATCATCACTCGAACTTCGTCACGCGTTCGCTCGATCTCAATCCGATCGATGCCAGCGCTTTTGTAACTTGCTTTCTTGGGGTTCTTCGTAATGAAGTCCCGGATCTTCTTGTCTTCGACCAGCAACGCGGCGTAATCTTGCTTCGACGCGTACCAGCGGCTGGACCACCCACGGGTGATACCAGTTCGGAACGCGATCGGATGGACTTTTTGACCCATGGAATGAGTTTTTGAGTTTGAAGGGCTGAGGACTGAGCGAAAATTGGAAGGTGTGTGAGTTCAGCGAGGGCCAAACTCAGATTTCATCGATGTGAGTCAGACCCACACTGATATGACTGGATCGTTTCTTAATCATGAACGCCATCCCGCGAGCACGCGGGCGAATTCGTTTAAACATCGGGCCACCATCGACTCGAACGTCGGTAAGAACCAACTCTTCGATCTTAAAGCCCCGACCGTTATTTTGCTCAGGATCCTGAGCATTTCCTACGGCACTTTTGATAACCTTCTCAAGCATGCGAGCACCTCGTTGCGGCTGATACTTGAGTGTATCGAGCGCTTCGTCGGCGTACATGCCCCGAACCAAATTGGCAACCAATCGCACTTTTTGTGCGCTGATTCGGGCGTTCTTGTGATATGCGGTGAATTGCGACATGGGTTGGAATCTCCTGCTTAACGCTTGCCTTTGCCGCCGTGTCCACGGAAGGTCCGTGTAGGCGAGAACTCGCCGAGCTTATGCCCGACCATGTCTTCGGTAACCAGAACCTTCAGGTGCTGACGGCCGTTGTGAACCATAAAGGTCACGTTGACGAACTCGGGAACGATCGTGCATGATCGCGACCAAGTCTTGATCGGTTCGCTGGAGCCGGTTTCGGCCGCCTTTTGAACCTTGAAAAATAGTTTCGGGTCGACATAGGGACCCTTTTTGCTGCTACGACTCATAATGAATTCTCAGACGATTTCTGAACGCGTGCGGTAACGGGCCGACCTACTTGTGAAGTTTCAATTGACCGTATCGACGGCTCTTGCGTCGCCGAACGATCGACGAGTTGCTTGGTTTACGTTTCTGACGAGTTGCTCCACCCTTGGCACTCTTGCCTTGCGGGCTAACCGGGTGGCGTCCACCCTTGGTTCGTCCTTCACCACCACCGTGCGGGTGATCGATCGGGTTCATCGCCGTACCACGGACATGCGGCCGACGTCCTAACCAACGAGCACGACCGGCCTTTCCAATGCGAATCTTCATATGATCGCTGTTACCGACCATACCGATCGTGGCACGACAGGTACTTGGAACCCGACGAACTTCGCCACTTGGCAACAACAACTGCGCCCAATCTGCCTCACGGGCTTGAAGTGTTGCCTGCGTTCCCGCACTGCGACACATCACAGCACCACGACCGGCACGCATCTCGATGCAACAGATCGCGGTACCCAACGGAATGTTCTTCAACGGTAGGCAATTTCCAACCACAGGAGCGGCATTCGGGCCATTCTCCAGACGATCGCCGGCCTTGATCCCAGCCGGAGCAACAACGTATGCCTTCTCGCCATCGGCGTATTTCAACAGAGCGATACGAGCAGAACGATTCGGATCATACTGAACGGAATCCACCACGCCGACCATCCCATCTTTAACACGACGGAAATCGATCACGCGGTACATCTGCTTGTGACCACCACCGCGGTGACGAGCGGTGATCTTGCCCTGATTGTTACGACCACCAGTCTTACGCTGTGGACGCAGCAAGGAACGCTCTGGCTTGTAGCCTTTCGTCAAATCCTTGAAGTCACTGACCGACGAGTTTCGTCGACCGGCGCTGGTCGGTTTGTAGATTCGGATGCCCATGGGAGTAGCTTTTAGCGGTTAGCGATTGGCTTTTGGGAACAAAAACAGGATGTCTTGGTAAAACGGCCGATAGCGAAAATGCTACAAGCCAAAACTTTCTCAGAAGAAGTCGATTCGATGATCTTCCTGCAGCGAAACAATCGCTTTCTTCCAGTCATTCGTGCGACCGATTTTATAACGAAACCGTCGCGCCTTACCCTTTCGGGTTTGAGTACGGACCTTCGTCACCTTAACATCAAACAAAGACTCGACGGCTTTCTTGACATCGATCTTGGTCGCGTCCCGGTGGATCTGAAACGCGTACTGATTGTTTCGCGAGGCACGGTGCACGCCCTTCTCAGTAACGAGCGGCTTCAACAAAACCTGATGCGGCTCGAGTTGGATCGCGCGTTCGACGGGCTTTGGCGGTTGAATAGCAGACATGTTCTTAAATCGTCCTAAGCGACGACCTCCTCCGTTGTTGTGCTGGCGGCGTTCACAGCAAAGGTACCGTCTTTGATTCGGTCCAACGCTTCAGTGGTGAAAACCACCTTCTTTGGCTTTAACAGCGTCAACGCGTTGAGTTGCCGAACAGGCTCGACGGTCACGCCGGTGATATTGCGACCGCTCTTGTAGACCACTGAATCATCCGATCCAGTCGCCACCAAGGTCGTGACACCCTCGAGCCCGAGATTCTTCAAGACCGCTGCCATCTGGCTCGTCTTAGGCGAGTCCAAGCCGAACTGATTAATGACAATGACTTCGCCATCATCGATCCGCGAGCGGATTGCCATGCGAGTCGCCAACTTAACCGCCTTCTTTGGGTGACGGTAGCTGTAGTCGCGTGGCTTGATCGTCCGAGCCACACCACCACCACGACGAACGTTCGTCCGCTTACCACCGGCCCGAGCATTCCCGGTGCCTTTCTGGCGATACATCTTTTTCTTATGACCACTGACTTGACCGCGAGTTCTCGAATTATGCGAGCCCTGGCGTTTGTTGGCCTGATACATCACGACTACGTCGTGAAGCAATTGCTTGCTGACCCGGTCAGCAATCTGCGTGGTGTCGATCTCGTACGAGCCGACCTCTTTTCCCGACGCATCATGAATTGGAAGAGTTGCCATTAGCTTTACCTTAGACCTTGTTCGTTTGACGAATGGAAACGAACCCACCGTTCGGGCCAGGAATGGCACCACGAACAAGCAACAAATTGTTTTCGGTGTCGATACTTACGACTTCGAGATTCCGGGTCGTGACACGGGCGTTTCCATATTGACCCGCCATCCGCTTACCCTTGAAGACGCGACTCGGGTAGGCACTCATACCCGTACCACCGCCGTGACGGTGACACTTCTTGACACCGTGCGATGCTCGCTGACCGGCGAAGTTGTGCCTCTTCATCACACCCGAAAAACCACGACCTTTACTGGTCCCGGTCACATCGACCTTCTTGACCTCGGCGAACTGTTCGACCGTCAAAGTATCACCGACCGACACTTCGGAAGCCCCACGGAATTCACGGATGAAACGCTGAGGCTCACAATCGGGCTTAGGCAACGCTTCAACGCCTGCGGCGGAGCGAACCTTGGACCGCTTACTCTCGATGACCGCGACCTGGCCACGCTCACTTCGCGACGCCAAACGACGCGGCTTATCCTCGAAACCTAACTGAACAGCCTCATAGCCGTCCCGCTCTTTACTGCGAACCTGAAGGACACGGCAGGGACCGGCTTGCACGACCGTAACCGGAACCGCAGTTCCGTCTTCGAGGAAGACCTGAGTCATTCCTACTTTTCGGCCTAAAATGGATGGTGACATTACAATTCCCGCCCGCCGCTCTCGAAGCGGGCCATTCGTGATTCGTTAGGAGTTCCGGGACCGCCCGACGATTCGACCCAGCAACCCCGCCGAAGCAAGGAGCCGACCGTTATCGCCGCAGCTTCCGACCATACGGAAAACCGTGACTTCTCAAGTGAAACAAAAACGAGGCCGTGCAAAAACACGGACGACTCAAAAACCCCGGACGAGGTAACGAACCCCAACCGAGAAAACCGACATTTCAATGGCTCGCCAAAGCAAGCCCACGAGCGATGCGAAACAAAAGGCAAACAACCTTTGACACACCAGACTCGCGATCAGGGGACACAATCAGCGGGCGGAGGCCTTGATCTTAATGTCAACCCCAGCCGGCAGACTGAGTTTATTCAACGCTTCAATGGTCTTGGCCGAAGCCTGGACGATGTCAACCAAACGCTTGTGCGTCCGGATTTCAAACTGCTGCCGTGCTTTCTTATTCACGAACGGACTCGACAGAACGGTATAACGCTCGATCCGAGTCGGCAAGGGAATCGGACCGTGAACGATACTGGCAGTTGCCTTGACCGTGTCGACGATGTCGCGGGCACTCTGATCCAGGACGGCATGGTCGTATGCTTCCATACGAATGCGGATAACTTCACTGGCACCAGTTGACACGCTGACGTTCCACTACAAAAGACGGCGAAAGGGTTTCTTCGAAGCAACCAATTTGCGTCGAAGAGGCGAGAATGTACGGGGGTGTCCACGAAGCGTCAACGGCTTTTGAACATTTGATGAAAAAAATCTGGCGGATTCTTTCGTTAAGGCAACAGAAACACTTGCAACTTGCGGCAACCGTGAGCCCCAAGCACCAGGGATTGTTCAATGTCGGCGGTTTTACTGGGGCCGGACACAAAAATCCCGAAACCCGCTTTGGGCCGTCCGATCCGAGTGTAGGCGTCATGCATGTGCTGCAGGATTTGACGCCTTGACACCACAATGGCGAGATACTGCGCGATGAAAATCATGACTCGGTGCGGCATCGTTTCCCCATCGATCCAGATCGACCCATTTTCGGCAACGCCGAATTCGCCCTTGACGATCGTCCAGTCCAATGTTGAGAGCGAGTGTGGATCGTCGACTTGCGTTAAATCCACCGTCGGCGAGACCGCTTCAGGGAAAGTGGAAGCGATTCGATGAGCGTTCTTGAAAACTTCGATCCCGTTGAGGATCTCTCTGATCTGCTGTGGCGAATCAACGAGGTGTGGCTCTCCACCAACAAATCTCAGCACTTCCTGAAACTTTTCGACCGGGTCATCGAAATGAATCAAGCGAGCCGGGTCGATCTCGGGCAAGGCGGGGCCTTCGATGAAAGTCCCCCGCAGGCGATCCAAGATAGCTTGTTTGCCGGGCGAATCGGGGCTCGCTTGCGTTTGAGCACGGGCGATCATGACTGAGTCTCCTGGTGATGCGACGATTCATGACGCGACGGCGCCGGCGGAGGCGTGCGGTTCTCGGAGTACCAAGCTCGAAAACTTTGCTTCGGCGGCGAGGGCAAATCGCGATCGATCGACCATCCATTGAGCGGGTTGTGGGTGACCGGTTTGGGCAAATACTTCAGTGCCACGCGGCCGAAATACCCCGCCGTGGCGAATATCCGAGGACTTCGAAATAGCAGCGATGCGGCCTTCATACTGACCCGCTTATTCCAGGCAACGAGTCGCCGGCCGACCAACTCCTTTCGCCATGCTAGCAATTGATGGTGAAGCGGAATCTTGACGGGGCACACGTCGGTGCAAGAACCGCACAGGCTACAGGCGAACGGCAGGCTTTTGTGCTTTTTCGCGTCCTTGGCAGGCCCCAAAACACTGCCGATCGGCCCGGGAACGGTTGCTTGGTAGCTGTGCCCACCGCCACGACGGTACACCGGGCAAGTGTTCATGCAAGCCCCACAGCGGATGCAGTGCAACGAATCACGAAACGTCTTGCTATCGCGGATTTTCGTCCGGCCGTTGTCGACCAAAACGATATGCAATTGGCTGCCGTCGTCCTTGGGGCCATGGAAATGCGACGTGTAACTGGTGATCGGCTGGCCCGTCGCGCTGCGGGCGAGCAACCGGGTAAATACCGCTAAATCTTGAAATCGCGGCAACAATTTCTCGATGCCCATGCAAGCGATGTGGATCTTCGGCAACGAAACGCCGAGATCCGCATTGCCCTCATTGGTACAAACCACCAATCCACCGGTTTCGGCGATCGCGAAGTTGACTCCCGTGATGCCGACCTCTCCCTGCAAAAACTTACCTCGCAAGTGACCGCGGGCGGCTTCGGTGAGAACCTGAGGGTCGGATTCCCCTTTGCGAGTCCCCAGATGCTGATGAAAGGTCTCGCCGACCTCTTCTTTCTTGATGTGAATCGCAGGCAAAACAATGTGACTCGGCGTTTCACCACGCAACTGAACGATCCGTTCACCCAAATCGGTGTCGATGACCTCGATCCCATTTTCGATCAAGAAGTCGTTCAGATGGCATTCTTCGGTGAGCATCGACTTGCTCTTGATGATCCGCAGCATGTCGTTTTGACGCAGGATACTTAAGACGATCTCGTTGTGTTCGTCGGCGTCCCGGGCCCAATGCACCACCGCGCCCAAACGGGTCGCGTTGGCTTCGAATTGCTGCAAATAATCAGGCAAATTGGCGATCGTGTGGGTCTTGATCGCCGATGCCTGTTCGCGGAGGTACTCCCATTCGGGAATCGATTGGGCCATTTTGTCGCGTTTGCTGCGGACGAACCACAATGAATCGTCGTGCCAATGCGACCGCTCGACGTTTTGAACAAAATCGCGAGCCGCTTTGGGATGATCGACGATGGGGAGGGCAATCGACATGAGATTTACGCCAAAAAATGGTGCCGTTTACCGGCGATGAGTACAAAATGAACGCACACACAGTCGCTCAAACCGGCGATCACAACGCCTTGAGCGGCCTGCCGGCGAGGACTTCCGCGATATGCATGACTTGCAACGGAAATTTACGGCGACGGATGAGTCCTTGCATGTGCATCAAACAGCTCATGTCGCCGGCAATCATCACTTCGCTGCCTGCACCCACGTGATCTTGGATCCGATCGACGCCCATCGCGACGCTGGTTTCCCTCTCGGTAACCGCAAATGTGCCGCCAAAACCACAGCATTCATCCGTCCGGGTGAGCGGCAAAATCTCCACGCCCCCGAGTGACTCGAGCAGGATGCGTAGCTTGTTTTCTCGAGGAACCATTTGTTCGCTGCAACCGGCCAAACGCAGTTCACGCAGACCATGGCAGCTCGAGTGGATGCTGACCCGGTGGTTGAATTGGCCGTCGATTTTGCGAACGTTGAGCTTGTCGACCAGGAACTCGCACAATTCGTAAGTGGAATCACGCAACTTGATGAAATTCTCGTCGTCGGATGCAAAGAATTGGTTGTAGTGGTTGCGGATCATCGACGTGCAGCTACCCGACGGGCATACGACGGCGTCATACCCCGAAAAGATCTCGACGAATTGCCGGGCCACCGGCGCGGTGTCGGCCTCGCAACCCGTGTTTGCCATCGGTTGGCCGCAACAGGTTTGATTTTTGGGAAAATGAACCTGAACGCCCTGTCGCTCGAGTAGTTCGAGCGTCGCGATCGCCACGTCGGGGAAAAACTGATCGATGTAACAGGGGACGAAGAGGGCGACGTTCATCAAGTGGTTGAGTTGGCGAAAGCGAGGCAAATAGCAGACGAGTTTGGCAGTATAGCCGATCGGTCCAATCGATGTACGCACTTGGCAGCACGCGCGGCAGTGGGCGTCTAGCATTGGCGACGTCCGACGACTTTTTTCCGTAGGGAGGGTGGCTGTGTCCGACTTTTCTGTCGTCAACTCGCCAATACTCGCAAGATTTCGTCTTGCGACCGGCGTCAAAGTTTCACTATCCCGAATAATCCTCAAGACAGAGGCGTCGATTCGACGATGCTTTCGCAGGGAGGAATCGACACCGCTTCCGTTTTTTTCGCAGGGACGCACCGATGACGCTCGCGTCAGATCACACAACCGCACGATCCACCGACCGCGAGGGCATTCCGCCCACCTTGCTGCGGCTCCCGGATCTCGATCCGCCGCCATCGGACGCTTCGAACGAAGCGGCCCTGGCAACGGCGTCAATGGGAACAATCCAAGCCGACGCGGCGTCACCTTTCGATCCACAGGATATCCGGGACGGCGCTAGCAATCCGCCGCCGTCACCGCGATCGGCCATGCGATCTCATGTCGAAGCGGCTGTTTCCGCAGCCGCCATCGCATCGGAACCATCGTCCGATTCGGAATTGCCACCGACCGAAAAAACATTCGTCGAACCTGCCCGCCGCAGTGAGCCGATCGAGTCCATCGAGCGACTTCAGTCCGACGAAGTAAGTTGGTTAACGATATTCGCGTCGCGGAAAACGCTGCTGGTTTTATTGGCCTTGGTCGCAGGGGTCGCAATCTTCTCGCCGCGTGGAGAAGAAGCACCATCCGATCAAGAGACTCCCATGTTGGTCGACCTTAGTAGCACATCCGACGAGCTTCCCAAAACTGATTTGAACACGCTGCCGGATCCGAACGAAGCCTTTCGCGACCCTGAATCTCTGCAAGCAACCCGATCGTCGGCAGCGCAGCTGCGACAACCGATTGCGAGCCACAATCCGAGCCGCGCTCACCTGGATATTTCCGAACCGATCTCGTTCGAGCCGCCAACGCCGAAACCGCAGTTGGCGTCGATGCCGTCGATGTCACCGTCCGTCAATGTGGGACGCCAAGAATCGCCTTCGTTCGAACCACTGGACGATTTCGATATGACGATCGCGTTTCCTTCCGAGGCAGCCCCGGCAATTGACATGGTGGGTGATTCCGAACCGACCGAGAAAGAATCATCCGCCCGATTGGTCGAATCACGGACGCCCCACGCGATCACGGATTGGAAGAAATTCTTACCCGGCATGAACGTCACCGAATCATCCGAACGAATGGATTCGTCACCCGACAAGGTGATTCGAACAAGCGCCGCGCCGGCTGAACCCAATTTCGAATTCGCCCTTCCCGGCGAACCGTCCGTCGACTCCAGCGGCGCAATGAAAGCGACCTCCATTCCGTCCAATGCCATTCCATCTGGATCGACACCGGAAGCCCGCGTGGCGATGCCGCCGACGCCTTCAATGCCATCCTCGCGGTACTAAGAACCAATCTACTCGAAGAACGATCATGCCCGACCTTACCAACGCTGGTGATTTTACGATGCAAACTTATGAATCGCTTCGTACCGAAGCGGAATCATTGCGACAGCGGGTCGGGCAAGAAAACGTGAATCAGTCGAGCGTCCTGGCAAGCCGTCGGCTCGACGAGGCGTTGCTTCGGCTCGACCTTGCAGCCGGCCGCAGACGCGATCGCACCTCCTCGCTGACCTCGGCCAGAGTTAGCGTCGAACGCGAAACGAGGACGACCAATCACGAAACGATTCAACCACGACTCGCTCCGTCCCGAACCAGCGACCTGGAACTGGATGAATCGATCCAACAATCCAGTGCGATGTGGTTCGAAGCTAACGACGAAGAACGCACACAGTATCGCTTCGAAGAGCCAGCCTCGGAGATCAAACCTCCGACGTCTCGCTTGCGAAATGCAGCAAGCCACAGCGACGCGGGTTTAAGCGAAGCGGGGCTCAGCAAAGTGAACCCCAGCGAAGCGGAACGCAAGCAACCGCCGTCGAACTCTGATCTAGCCGCCAAGGCAAATGTACCAGTGCCTGCGCCCGAGCATTCGGTTTCGATGCTCGACGCGACCACGCCCGATAGCTGGGCGATGTTGTTCTCGTCGCCGATCGACGTCATGATTTCAGCGCCTCACGAGCTGCGACACGAAACCCCGGTTGACGTCGCTCCGGCTGAAGAGAAAGTGACTGAAACCGCCCCGATTGAAATACCCTCTCACGGATCGGCCTCAATTGAACAGGCCCCCCAACTAGAAGCGGCTACCGCGGATACATCGTTTGATGAATCAACGTCAACGGATTTGGAAACGTCTCGATCAGCCCAAGATGAACCGGAAGGATCCGGCGAGCAAACCGGATCGTCATGCGAATTGGAATCATTCCAAGCCACATGGCAGGTCGACGAGTTCGTAGTACCGTCCGTCGTCGATGAACTCTTTTTGGGCGGTTCGATCGCCGAACAATTGGCGTCTCGCTTAGCCGCAGCCCGCCAAGACGGTTTGCGAACGATCGCCGTGACGAGTGCAAAATCCGGCGAGGGACGTTCGACAGTCGCCATGGGAATGGCCCTCAGTGTGGCCTTTTCGGGGCTGAAGGTGGCGATCGTCGACGCCGATCCCGAAGGGGTTCGTTTGGCAACGGATCTGCACTTGGATCTCGATCACAGTTGGCTCGATTGTGTTCGCCATCAATTGCCGTTGGAAGAAGCCGCCGTGCATTCCGATGCCGATTCGCTGACGTTGATTCCGATGCTCGGTCGTGACAACGAACCCACGATGGACTACACCGATCTGCGACTGTTGCTGCGTAAGTTGAAAACTTGTTTCGATTTGGTGGTCGTCGATTGCGGCGTGTCCGCGTTCGCCGAAGTCGGTTTGTGCGATACCGCATTGATCGTCCGTGACGTTCATCGCACCAAAGCTCACGAAGTCGAAACGCTTGCCAGGTCACTGCGTCGCAGTGGCGTGCAAGGAGTCGGCGTGATCGAGAACTACTGCCAAGGCTAGCGGCAAGGGAAGCCTTTGGACTGGTTTTGAGTTATGATGTTGCCTCGGCGCATCGTCGACCATCCTCACTCCCCTCCCCAATCGCATCACCATGACCTACGTCCGCACCAGCGCTTTGATCGCGCTGACGTTTTTGATTCTTGCTGCCTCGGCCCCCCACCACTCATGGGCTCAATCAACCCAAAAAAATAAACCAAACGCCTCCAAACGATTCGAGGCCACCGTTCGGGCGAGCAAGATCGATCCCCAGGTCAAGGCCTATCCGGAGATCAATTTCCTGATCGATCAACCCAATGGAAAACCCGCCGACGAGCAGCAGGCGTGGTTCGATCCGACGGTGAAGTCTCGCGGCCAATTGGTGATTTGGTTGATGGCCCACAAGCCGGAACTGTTCGAGCGAGTGACCAGTTATGGGTTGCACGCGATGCGAGTCCACTACGCCAACGGCTGGTTCGGCAAACTGTGTCAATCCAATCCCGTCGGGCCGACCTGCCGAGGTGACGTCCGCATCGAAGCCGCAACCGGGCTGGATTTCAGCGACGAGGTGGCGATCGCCAAACCGGACTCGATCGCGGTTCGTGCCTACCTGTATGTCAAGTACCTCGACCATCACAACGCACCCGGCAATTGGGGGCAGTTCCTCAATTCCGATCGTTCCGATTTGAACTGGGAAAAGGTCATCTTGGCGGGAAGTTCTCACGGATCGACCACTGCGGCGAGGTTCGCCAAACATCAAAAGGTCGCCCGCGTCGTCGCCCTATGCGGACCACGAGATCAACATCAAACGTGGCAGTCGCTGCCTTCGGCAACGCCGGCCAACCGATACTTTGCGTTCTCGCACGTCGAAGATTCGGGATGGGAAGCGGACCACTACTGTCGTTCGTGGGAGATGCTCGGACTCAACGAGTTCGGACCGATCGTGAACGTTGAGAATTCGAAACCGCCCTATCAAAACACTCGCCGTTTGATCACTGACTTCGATGTTCAAGGCAATGCCAATCGAGCCCACAGCAGCGTTCAACCAGGAAGCTCAGCATATAAGGACAAACAAGGCCGGTTTGTCCACGAACCGGTGTGGCGATACCTGTTCACGCACCCCGTCGACGCCGTCGGTGAGCCGGTCGAGCGTGACCCAGGATGCGATCACGTCCAGGCTCAGTAACCGGCGATCGCGTGAAGGCCTCGGAGATCTAAGGCCTCAGAGATCTATTGACGGCCGGTCACAGTCCAGGCCGCCCAGAAAAACGGATGAGCAGCGTTATAGGCGTTGCGGCGAGCATCGATGACACTACGTTGTGCGGACCGCAGGGCCATGCCTGTCGGTTGACCAGCGGTCATCGAGTCGAAAAACTCCGTGACGACTTGAACGCTTTCTTTGTCAGGAATTTGCCAGAGTGTCGCGACGACGGATTGAGCGCCCGCTAACTGAAACGCCTGCTTCAATCCCGCGACGCCTTCTCCGGAGTGGACCTCGCCCAAGCCTGTTTCGCAGGCGCTGAGAACGACCAGCCTAGTTCCGCGGAGGTCCGTGCTGACGATTTCCAAACCCGTCAGCACGCCGTCATCGATCCGGCTATCAGCGGCGCGTTCATTGCAGCCCGTCAGCAACAAGCCGCACCGTATTAGCGGATTCACTTGGCCACCGGCCGCATCGATGCCGCTCGACTCCGTTGCTTGGCTTGGCAGGAAAAACCCATGCGTGCTGAGCATCAGAATTTCCGGGCGGTGGACTTGCTTGAACACCAGTTCTAATGCCCAACGATCGCTGTAAAGTTGCGGCGGTTGCCCAGCCAATTCGCCGATCTTTGGCATCACGGCGGCCGCTTCGACTTCGGTACCGGGCAGTCGCCCCACACGTCCCAACATCGAGGGACCGGCGGTCAGAGCGGGGGCGGAACGCTCGCTGGTGTCGTTGCCGAAAATCTTCCGTGCCGCTTGGTCGGCTTCGGCCGGCGAGAGGTCATAGTTCGGGTTTGCCATCACGATCGGCTGACCCAGAGTGCTTTCGTCATCGGATGCGATCAGATCGCGTCCGCTGACGAGATAGCTAATATCGTAACGTTCGACTAGATACTCGTTCTCTCCGACCGGCAGTGCGGCCCACGGGACCAACCACAACCCCGCGTCGGGACTTAACAACAGCTTGGTCGCTTGGGTGGCTGTAATCAGCGGTTCCAGTGGAGCGAGAATGGACTGTTGGAGCGACACCAAATTCGTTCGCAGATTGACCTCGGCTTCCTCTTCACCCAACGAAACGATCTCCACGGGTGCCTGCTGTAACGCGGTTCGCGCCGACTCGATAAGCCGGTCGATCGGCTCGGCGGGACCGAGATTGACCAGCGAGACCGGCAGGTCTCCGGCGGGCGGGATCAACCAGGCTAGGTAATGAGCTACGCCTTCTCGTCGCGCTTCGTCTGCGGCGCCTGAAAACTCCATCGCCTCGAAATGTACGATCTCGATCAGTAGTTCTCCTTCTTGTAGTGCCGACCGTACGTCGGTCAGCTCGGTCCAGCCTCCGCCGTCGGTGGCGCGGCCGTTGAACTGCGCTAACTGCCGGGCGTATTTTTGCTCGTCCCATGCTAATTGATCCGCAAGCTCTTGCTGCTCCGAGATCGGCTTCGTCCCGAAGAACAGCTCCGATAAACGCTTTCGAACGGTTTGTAACTGACGAGCAATCTCCTGTGTGGCGGGGTTGGCGGTATCACGCGCTAACAGCGCACGCTGCGCCAGTGCCTGCCGCGTGAGACCTTTGCCGTTAAGCACCCAACCGGCGGACGCTTCGACAATCCGTTGGTCCGATGGCTGCTTCAGCGCCAGCGACAAACCTAGTCTCTGTTCGGGTTGATCGTTTTCTTTAAGATACGTCAACTGTTCCGTTTCAGACAGCGCCGGAAGCACCTTCGCAACGTAGGCCAGCGAGATCCGGCGGGATTCATCGATGCGTTCCGCAGCGCGACCCCACTCTTTGTCCAGCGCATCGAGTCCCGCCAACTGGCGCAGCGAAAACGCATAGGCGGGATGATTTCGACTAAGGGATCGCTCGATCCTCGTCTGAGCATCGTCGTAAAGCAGGCGAGCCTTCTCGCGATCGCCCTGGGAGTGCGCGAGATACGCCAAATCGGCGACCGCGTCTGCTACAAAAGGATGCTCGTCTCCCAAACCTTCCTGACGGACTCGCTTGGCTTCGGTCAGCAGCAACTCGGCTTCGGTGAATCGTTTTTGCTCGATCCAGAGCTTCGCCAACGCACGCTGCGTGTGGCCGACATCGGGATGATTGATGCCCAGCCGCTTCTGGCGAATTCGCAGTGCTTCTTGCAAATGTTGCTGCGCCTCGGGATATCGCTTTTGAATGGTTGCGATGATTCCCAGGTTTGAATGGACGCGAGCTTGATCAGGATGATCGGATTCTTGTTTGGCTTGGAAGATCGCGATGGCAGCTCGCAATTGAGTCAATGCCTTTTCATAAAGCCCAAGGTTTAAATACAACGAACCAAGATTAGCGGTCACCTTGGCGACTTCCAGAGCGTCGCCGAGCTGACGCTGGATCGTCAAGGCTTCGAGGAACGCCTGTTCGGCTCTCGCATATTCGTTCTGCGTCATCCAGTACGCGCCGTAGTTCATCAGCGTTGCCGCGTAGTGAGTCCGATGTTCCGAGCGACCAGAAAGAATCTTGAGCGAGCGGCGATAGAGCGGCTCGATCTCGCTGTAGATGCCTTGCTCTTTCAGGACAGTCGCTCGGTTATTGAGAATGACGGCGACTTGAAAACTGCTGGGACCGTAGTTTCTTTCAAAAATTTGCTGGGCGGCGAGGAAGCTGGCGTTGGCTTGATCGAACCGGCCGGTGTTGGTGTAAATCTGCCCGAGCAAGATATTCGCCTCTGCTTCGCCCTCGACGTCGCGGTTGCGGGCATACAACGATGCGGCCTGCAATAGCATCGGTTCGGCACGATCGTATTCGGCTAGATCGCGATGAAGCGAGCCGCGACTAAACTGAATCGCGGCGACTTGAATCGATCCGGGTCCGAACAACTGGCTGGCCAGCGGTAGGCTCTGGGTGTAGGCATCCAGTGCATCACGCGGTCGCCCTTGGTTAATGGCGGTTTCGGCTGCGGTGATGTATTGCGCCAGCCGTGTTGGGTTCTGTCCCAATGTTGAAGTAGGTGCCAAGACCGAACAGGTCAGAAGCAAAAGAAACTTTAGCACGCCCAGCTGAGATGGTTTCATATGCGACTCACTTCTCGTACCTGTTCAAAACAGAGGCCAGGGGGCGGAATTCGAGTAAAGTAGTTATGCGTTACGTCGCTGCATAGATGCAAATTCCTAAGGGCGAGCTGACTGAATCCAGAAACGCCAGACCAGACGCCGGTAATGGATCGACGAAATGGTGGTTCCGCCTCCTTGTAGTTCAATCATCAGTGGCACTTCAATCACCAACGATGATGTTCACGTAGCCAAGCAACCGCATCGTCGAGCGTTTGATCCAGCGGCCGGGTTTGGTAACCGAGTTCGGTTCTCGCTCGGGTGCTGTCGTAGGCGTGGATTTGGTTGGCCATGCGAATCGCGGCGCTGTTGATTTCCGTTTCGCGTCCGGTGAGTTTGGCCCAAACATCGCCGGCCCGACCGGCGATCCATAATTGCGCCGGGCCTGCTCGCATCAAAGGGCCACGCACGCCGGCACGTGTCGCGATCTCGGTCCAGAGTTGTTTGTACGAACAGTTGTGACCGGCCAAGATATATTCACGGCCGTCATCTTCGCCTTCGTCGATCGCCGCGATCGTGGCCGACGCCACGTCGCGGACATCACACACGCTGTTGACCCCGCGCGGACACAAGGGACGCCATTTCTTTCCCACTTCCAAAATCATCCGTCCGCTGCTCGGTTTCCAGTCCCAAGGGCCGAGCATGAAGGCCGGATGAACGATCGCGGCGCGTAACCCTTCGTCGACTAAACGCCAAACCTCTTCGACGCCGGCCCGCTTGCTGTCGACGTAAGAGCATGGGACCTGTCCCCCGGCGTGGTCGAGTGGCGTTTCTTCATCCGACGGGGCATCGCGACGGGCGACCGCGAGCGTGTTGACGGTTCCTACATGCACGAGCTTGCGGTCGTGGCGACAACAAGCTTCGGCGATCACGCGCGCGCCGTCGCGATTGACTTTCATGGACTCGTCACGACGGGTCCAACCGAGATGAATCATGCCCGCCGAATGGATCACCGCATCGGCCCGCGCGATGGCATCGTCGATCACAGATTCGTCGCTCAAATCACCCGATACAAACTCGGTGTCGATGCCCGCGAACACCCTTTCGTCAGGCTGCCCACGGACCAGCGAGATCGATTCGCATCCGGTCTGCGTGAGTTGCCGAAGAATATTGTTGCCGAGCAACCCGGTACCCCCGGTTACAAAAACTTTCATAACGTTTACCAATCCTTGTCCACGGGAACTTGACGCATTCGATTGAGTTGCTGTTGGCGAAATCGCCGGATCATATCGCGGTCGCGAACCGCTTGGAGCATCTTTTGGGCTTCTTCTTCGGTCATTTCCGCCGGCTCGGCCGGTTGAATCGATTCGGTCGCCTCACCAGGCTGGTTCGCATTGGGCTGGCTTTGGTCGGCTGACTTATCGGATTCGAGTTCGCCCTGCGGATCGGCCGGGGCTTGCGGCTCGGACGGGGCTTGCGGCTCGCCTTCGCTGGAACCCTCGTTGTCACTTTCGTCAGCACCCTGGTTATCTTGTTCGCCGTTGTTCTCGCTCGCGTCAGGCGTTGGCTCGGCGGCGGGTTGGTTTTTCGGGTCTTGTTGCTCTTCGCCGGACGGGTCTGATGGATCGGTCGGATTCGACTGATCTGACGGATCGGACTGATCTGATTTTGGTTCTTGCTGCTGATCTTGCTGTTGCTGTTGCTGCTGCGACGAAAGTTGGTCGAGCAACCTGACCGCCCTTTCCAGATTGGCTCGCGCGTCCTCCCATCTCGGACGCAGCCGCAGGGCCGAACGCAGCGACGCGACGGCGGCGGTGAGATCTTCCCGGACGCCTTCGGTTTGTCCTTCCTGAATCGCCGCAGCGGCTTGAGCGACTCTCGCCGTGCCGGCGTTGTACCGCGCGGCCGCAGCGATCCGCAGATCGACCGCACCAGCGGTTTGGTCGAACAAACCGATCGCGGTTTCCAAGTCATCGTTTTGGTAGGCGGCGACGCCCTGGTTGTAAATTGAATATTCGTCCGCGACAGCGTCCGTTGGCATCGCTTGAGCGGCGACATCGTTTCCAACGGTCGACCACGTCAGGACCAACATTATCGCGGCGGCCACTCGGCCTGAGCGGCGACCGCTTCGGCGGCCCGTCATGAGCGTCTCGGTCAGCAACAACATCAACGCCGGAAACGCGAACCACTGAAACCTTGCTTCGTAAGCGTCAATCTTGACGGTATCGAAGTCTGTCTTTTCGATACCGGCGATGTAACGATCGTAGACGGCTTTCATGTCCACCTGTTTGATTCCCGCCGGAACGTAGGCACCGTCGCTGACACGAGCGACTTGTTCGAGGATCTCGCCGTTGAGTTTGGTCACGACCGGCTCGCCTTGGTAACGAACGTAATGCTGAGTCTCTTCATCGGGGATTTTGGCACCGGCAGACATATCGCCCAATCCGATCGTGAAAACGCGAATGCCTTCTTGCTGGTAAAGTTGTTGTGCCATTTTGACCGGTTCGCTTTCTTGGTCTTCACCGTCGGTCAAAACGATCATCACACGGTACGAATTCGTCTTACTTAAAAAACCATCGCCGCCCGCTTCGATCGCGTCGCCCAACCGGGATCCACCACGCCGCAACGAATCGGGGCCAACATCGGCGAGCGTCGTGATGAAATCTTCGTAGTGATTGGTTAATGGAATGATGCGGCGGGTTTCACCGGCAAAGGCGACCAAGCCGACGCGGTCGCCCGCCATCGCGCCGACCATGTCGCGGATCATTTGTTTGGCACGTTCGAGGCGACTCGGCGTGGCGTCTTGCGCCAACATACTTCGGGAAACGTCCAACAGGAACATGATTTCGATTCCCTTTTGAGGGACTTCCCGCCGCGTTTTGCCCCAACGCCAGTCCATCAAGCCGAGTGTCAATAACACGATCGCCAGGACGGATAGCGTTGCTCGAACCCTGCTCGCGATTTTCGTGCGACCGTGAAGCTGGAATACGTCATTGACACGGTCACCGGTCGCGAATCGAACGCGAGCCCGACGGCGGAATCCGTTGGCGATCGCCCAAGCCGACACCACGACGACCGCGACAACGAGCCAAACGACGGCGTCCGCATTTCCGATTTGGATTCCCTCGTCGAGATTCATGCCAACTCCCTCAACCAAAGTGAACCGAGCAGGATTCTCGCAACCAGCGTCACTAACACCAACGTCAACATCGGCGGTAATCGAATCCACCCCGTGAGCCAAGGTTGCACGGCGAGTTCACGATAGTCGACAAATTGCTGGGTTTCGACTTTGGTCTTTTCCAATTCATCGATCGCCGCGTAGATCGCTTCGAGTGAGTCCGTGTCGGTCGCGCGGAACGACTCCGCATCGGTGATCTCCGCAATCCGTTGCAAGGTCGCTTCATCAATGTTGACGGACATCGATTGGAACACGGTTCGCCCGCTGAACGGATCGATCACCGGCACGGGGGCCTCGCCCCGGGTACCGACCCCGATCGTGTACACCTTGATCCCGATTGCGGCCGCCAACTCAGCCGCCTGGACCGGTTCGAGCGACCCGGCATTGCTCTCTCCATCGGTCAACAAAATGATGATCTTGCTTTTGATCTTTTCGTCTTGTCGCGCGTCGAGTGCGTTGAGTTTTTCGGTCGCCAGCGCGATCGCGTCCCCGATCGCGGTGCCGTCTTCATTGCGCCGGTCGACGATGCGGGTGTCGTTGAGGCTGGCGATCAAGAACCCATGATCGAGCGTCGGCGGGGTGACGGCGTCGGCGTAGCCGGCGAAGGTGGCCAATCCGACCAAATCATTGAATCGCCCGGCGAGTTTGGCTTCGTCCTCGCTGCGATCCTCGCCGAACGCTTTACTTCCCAAGACGAACTTTCCGACGACGTTCTTGATGGCGGTTAAACGGTCCACCCTTTCGCCGTCAATGCGGAAATCCATCGCTCGCATACTGCCGCTACGGTCGACGACCAATTCGATGGCGATCCCCTCGCTTTGTGTAACCGTTCGATCACGTCCCTCTCGCGGCCGCGCGAGCGCGATGATCAACAACGTCAATGCGATCAACAGCAATGCGTCCGGTATCCACATCAATCGCTGGCGCAAGGTACGTGGCATCGCAGATGCCCAATCCAACGAACTGAACGAAACAGCCGTCTCGTCGTGACGAGTGAAACGACGCCAAGCGACCAACGGGATCAAGATCAACAACCACAAGAAATGCGGCGAATGAAACAAAGGCATGTTAGCGGCCTCGCTTTCGGTCGCGACGTGACTGCCGAACGAACCCGATCAATCGCTCCGCTTCGCCGATCGCCTGATTCGATCGCGTGGTTGCCACTTCGTTTAGCGAAGGCGTCGTTCCGGACGCACTGAACTTGATCGCATCGGCTCGGCCGAGTACGGATTCGCACGCTTGGAAATCGAGCTCCGGTGCAACCTGTTGGCACTCCGAAATCAGGCGAGACGTCGACGGCGAAGGCCGTGACTGATAGAGGTACACCGTCAAGGCGACTCGCAGGATCTCACGGAGACGTTGTGTGAATTCGACCCATCGCGTCGTGTCGGTTTCGGCATCCGACGTGAACGACTCGACTGCAACCCTGAGCTTGGACAACTCATCGGCACACCACCTCAGCGGCTCACTACCGCGGCGTCGATACCATACAGTCAATGCGGCCAGGATCGTCGCGGCGAACAACGCACCCGCCAACCCGATGATTCGATCGGACCTCGGCGGCGAGCTTGATTCGGGCTCTCTTGAAATGATTCCGGCGATCTCTCGCAGCGGTTCATCGGCTTTCTCGATCACACCCGCCACGTTGATCGCAACCGGGTCGGTTTGCAACGCGGTCGATTGCCCGTCGCAGGTCACACTCACGCCGATCGAGGGAATCGTTTGTTCGCCCAAGCGGATCGTTTCCAGCGTATACGTTCGCGACCAAAGTCGTTGGTCTTCGTCCGCCGTTGATAGGGGGACATCCTCGAGATCGGCAGCCGCAATGATGTCGAAAACGCCCAAAGCTTTCGCGATGCTTTCGCCTTCAGCAGCCGGTTCGCTGAATTCAATCCTGCATCCCGGTTCCACGATCGCTTCGACGCGGAACGTGAAGGTCTCCGCGATTAGCACGTCCGTCTTGGAGGCAACGGCGCGGATTTCGGGTGTCTTCGCAGTGGCCGTGGATGCTCCCACGATCAGAAGGGCTAGACACGATAAGATCGAAACGACTTGTTTCATCGTGAATGCAGTTCCCGAAAATGAAAGTATCGCCGTAGCGGTTCGGCGATGTCTTCGCCGGTTTTCAGGACCAACGGTCTCCACTTGAGCCGGGCGAACAAGGCGTCACGTTGTTGATTTCGTATCGCCGCCAATTCCGCGTACCGGCGACGAACCCTCACGCTTGAAGTATCGATGCTGATCTGACGACCCGACTCGCTATCACGCAGTCGCACCAGACCGACACTGGGCATCACCGACTCCCGTTCGTCGGTAAGCACCACCGGAATCACATCGTGCCGACGACCGAAGACCCGCATCGCTTTTTCGATCTTCCGCTCGGGGTCGTTCATCACGAAATCGCCGAGCCAAAACACGACGCTGCGTCGATGAACCGTGCGACCGAGGTGTTCGAGCAATGCGAGCGGATCCGTGCGAGTGCCTTCGGGCTGTTGGTAGAGCAACTCACGGATAAATCGCAAAACGTGCCGTGCTCCCTGACGTGGCGGAATGTGTTTTTCGATCCGGTCGGTGAACAAGGTCATGCCGACCTTGTCATTGTTCTTGATCGCGGACATGGCGATCGTTGCCGATGCGTCGATCGCGAGTTCTCGTTTGGTTTGATGTTGGGTTCCGAAGTCGATGCTGCGACTGGCGTCGACCAATAACATCACCGCAAGCTCACGCTCTTCGCGGAACAGTTTGACGAACGGCGAATCGGCTCGGGCGGTCACGTTCCAATCGATCGCCCGAACGTCATCGCCGATTTGATAGGGGCGGACTTCTTCGAATTCGATCCCGCGTCCCTTGAATGCCGAGTGCCAACCGCCGACCAGCAACTCATCGACGCGGTGCGACGTTTGCAATTGAATGCGCCGAACCCGTTTAAGAATGTCGTTGGGAGTGGTCGCCTCCGACGTGTTCGGATCGCCGCGTCGGCCCCACATCATGGAACCGAAACGCCTCGAAGGATGTCCGCAACGATCGATTCGCTGGTTCGTTCTTCCGCTTCGGCCTCGTACGTGATCGCGACGCGGTGTCGCATCACATCGAGAGCAAGTTCTTGAACGTCTTCGGGAAGCACGTAGCCGCGTCCATTCAGGAATGCGTTGGCTTTTGCCGCGAGAGCCAAACTGATCGACGCACGCGGCGACGCACCGAATTGAATCAATCCGTCCAACGCCAACCCATACGCCGCCGGCCGACGAGTCGCCATGACGAGGTCGACGATGTAGCCTTCGATCTTGGGATCGATATGAATGGAATCGACCTGAGAACGCGCCAACATGATCTCTTGCGGCGTGGTGACCGGGGTGACGTTCAACTTGGGAGCCGTCTTGCTCATCCGGCGGAGGATTTGCAGTTCTTCGTCCCGGTCCGGGTAGTCCACAATGACTTTGAGCAAGAAACGGTCGGTTTGGGCTTCGGGCAGGGCGTAAGTGCCTTCCTGTTCGACCGGGTTCTGGGTCGCCATGACGAGAAACGGTTCCTCGAGTGGGAAGGTTTCACCCCCGATGGTGACCTGACGTTCCTGCATCGCTTCGAGCAACGCGCTTTGCACCTTCGCGGGAGCCCGGTTGATTTCGTCGGCCAAAATCAAGTTGGAAAAGATTGGGCCTTTCTGAACCACAAAACTTTGGTCTTGGGGACGGTAAACCTGGGTGCCGATCAAGTCGGCCGGCAATAGATCAGGGGTAAATTGCAAACGCTGGAAATCGGTCCGGATGGACTTGGCCAGGCTCGCGACGGCGGTCGTCTTGGCCAATCCGGGAACCCCTTCGATCAACAAATGACCACCGGTTAACAGACCGATCAGCATCCGGTGTACAAGTTTTGACTGTCCGACCAAAACGTTGCTGATCTCTGTCGCGATTCGGCGAAACGGCTCGCTCTGGTGACTCAAGTCGACGTCGGTGGGCGATTCAAACGAGGAGGGCATGGCAATCCGGCGGGTGAAAATTCAATCTTGACGAAATATTAGAGCAACTATTCGAATCCAACACCCTATCGGTTCGATTCATGCATGGCGACGCCTGTCGGAAACGAAAACCAAAGCTACCTGGTCGACGTAATCGGTCCAGTTGGGTTGGAGTTGTGGACGCAATTCTGCTTCAATACCACCTCGTTTTCGGGACGATCCCCGCTTTGCCCCCTTTCGGAGTTGAATTCACAGATGGCTTACCGCACTTTCCTGTTCACCGTCGCCGCATTGGCATGTTTGGCAACTCGATCGGCTTCGGCTGCCGATCCGATGGCCGCTGAAGTCACCAATAAGGTCTATTTCGATGTCGCGATCGGTGGCGAGCCCGCTGGCCGCATCGTGATGGGCTTGTTCGGCAAAGACGTGCCCAAGACCGTCGAAAATTTCCGGGCACTCAGCACGGGCGAAAAAGGCGAAGGCAAATCGGGAATGCCGCTGGATTACGAAGGCAGCTACTTTCACCGCGTGATTCCTCAATTCATGCTTCAAGGCGGCGATTTTACGCGTGGTGATGGCACCGGTGGTGAAAGCATTTACGGGATGAAGTTTGCCGACGAAAATTTCAAGTATGACCACACGGGTGCTGGATTGCTAAGCATGGCCAACGCGGGACCGAACACCAACGGCTCGCAGTTCTTCATCACGACCGTCGCGACGCCCCACCTGAACGGCCGTCACGTCGTTTTCGGTCGCGTGCTCGAGGGCATGGATGTGGTCAAGAAAGTTGAAGCCAACGGCAGCGGAAGTGGCCGGCCGCGAGCGGCGATCAAGATCACCGAAGCCGGCGAGCTGAAGTAGCCCACCGAAACTGATCCGGGTTTCATTTTTCGGTGGCGACGCTCGGAAGGTGACGGTTCAATCACGAATGCTGGCTTAAAACGGGCCGACGGCTGTTAGACCCATACCGCTCAATCAAGATTCTAAAAAGTCGATTGAGCGGTAATGACCACTAGGCCTGCCGCTAACGGCGTGTTGACTTAATCGTAATCCGAAGCGTTAGCAAGGGATTCATCACCATTAAGTCCTTTGTATGTATCCCTCGCTCACGCTTCGGGTTACGATGCAAACTAAATCAACGGCCCGCCTAGAAACGTCGATCAACTGAGAAATCCGCGATCATCATCAGCGAGCGAAGGGCGGCCGACGGGGTCAGGTGGTCGATCGCAGCGATCGCGTCGCATCGGTACCGGTTAGCGACCTCGCGGGTGTATTCGGCTGCGTCGCTGTCTCGCAGCAGTGGACGAATTCGTTCCAAACGCTCGGCGGGCTTGGCTCGCAATGCCTCGATCGCTTTGTGAGCGATCTTCGGGTCATCATGCCGCAGCAAACGGATCAAAGGGAGTGTGATCTTGCCCTGTTGGAGATCGGTGCCGAGCGTTTTGCCGATCTCGGCATCGTCGCCCCAGAGATCCAAAAAATCGTCGGCGATTTGGAATGCGATCCCCAGATCGTTGCCGTACTTGCCGAACGCCTCAACGGTCACTTGGTCGGCACCACTGAGTTGAGCCCCGAGCTGACACGAGACGCGGGTTAACTCGGCGGTTTTGCCGCGGATCATGTCGAGATAGGTTTCTTCATCGATGTCCAACCAATCCCGTCCGAGGACTTGGCGCAACTCACCTTCGCAGACGGCTTGAGCGGCTTGTCCGACCCACCGACACGCCAAAGTCGAGGGCAGTGTTGCGGCGAGATAAAAGCTTTGAGCGAACAGATAATCGCCCAACAAGATACTCGTGTCGTCGTTCCATCTCGCGTTAATAGTGGGGACATGTCGTCGCGTACTGGCTTTGTCGAGCACGTCGTCATGAATCAGGGTCGCGGTGTGGACCATTTCAACGACGCTCGCCATCACGATGTGGTCATCGGTCAGATTGGTAGACCGGCGAGCGGGATCGCATGCGATGCCGGAGAGCAGGAGCAAAGCCGGACGCAATCGCTTGCCGCCGAGCTGGGTTCCGTGCTGCAACACGGGGCGTAAGGCTTCGTATCGTGACTGCAACTCGAGGTGCAAGCGAGCATCAACCGATCGAAGTTCGTCCGCGATCGGTTGGTAGACGACGCCCATTGCAGCTGCGACCGGCGGGGAGTTCGTTCCGTTGATCGGCGGATCTTGATGATCACCCTGCAGCTCGGAAACGATCGAAGGGGGTTCCGTCAGGCAGTCGGAAGAAGCGAGAGGTTGATCCATCATCATGAGCCGCAGCGGGAGAATCGATAGCGGAAAGAAGCGAAGGCGGTTGGGCGTCGGGAATTGGCTTATCCCAGTTTCAACCGCATTGGAAAAGCCCACTTAACTCGTCCCGGACGATCCACGGATGTTTGGTTGGCGGAATTCAGGGGAATTGTCCCAGCATTTCAAAGACTTTTTGGAGCATCACGCGTTTGTCGATCGGTTTGCTCAAGTAATCGTTACAACCTGACTCCAAGCATTTGCTCATGTCGCCCTGCATCGCGTCGGCGGTCAACGCGATGATTGGTGCGGTGTAACCAAGGTCTCGCAGTTTTCTTGCGGTTTGGTAGCCGTCCAAGTTCGGCATTTGCATGTCCAAAATCACAAGGTCTGGGCAGTTGGGTTGACCCAGACAATCGGCGATGTATTCGACGGCCAATTGTCCGTCTTCGCATTCGTCGACGCTTGCGCCGGCCTGGTTCAAGATTCGTTTGCTCAGAAAGCGAATGTCTCTGCGATCGTCGACGATCAAAACGTGGCAATTCAATCGATCGACTGGAGAGCCCGCCGGGGGTGCTTCAGATAGCGCGGGCAAGGGCTCGGCTATATACTCAATCAAAGTTTCCTCGTCGATGTTTCCGGTCGCGATGCTGACGGTGAACGTGCTGCCGACGTTTTCGGTGCTGCTGACCAAGATCCTTCCGCCGAGCATCTCGGCGAGTCGGCGGCTAATCGCCAGTCCCAAACCGGTACCGCCGAAGGTCCGCGTGACACTCGCATCGCCCTGCGAGAACGGCTGAAACAAACGTTGCTGTTGTTCTTCGGACATTCCGATGCCGGTATCAATGACGTCAAAATGCAACATGCCGTCGTGGTAATGAACTCGGATATTGACGCGGCCCTTGCGAGTGAATTTGATCGCGTTGCCGACCAAATTAATCAAGATCTGTTTCAAGCGTTTGGCGTCCGCTTCGATCATTCGCGGTAGTTTACCGTCGTACTGAATGGTTAATTCCAAATTGCTTTCAGTGGCTCGCACTCCCATGATGCTGTGAACGTCTTCGATGACCCGGCGAGGTTCGAATCGCTCCCGATCGATCTCAAACTTACCGGCTTCGATTTTGGACAAGTCCAAGATGTCGTTGATGATGTCGAGCAGATAATCACCGTTGCGACGAATGGTGTTGAGATACTTGGTCGCATCCTCATCTTTCACGTATTCTCGCAACAAGTCCGCATAGCCTAGGATGGCGGTCATCGGGGTGCGGATTTCATGGGACATGTTGGCAAGAAATTCGCTCTTGGATGCGTTGGCCAATTGTGCTTGGCGCTCGCTTTGACGCAACGCTTCGGCGTGTAAGTGCTCATGGGTGGAATCCCAATTGACACCATACATGCGCACCACCCGCCCCTCTTGGTCACGAACGACTTCGCCCAGACCATTGATCCAACGTACTTCGCCGTCGGGACGAAAGATCCGAAACTCGGCGTCGTAAAGATCGGACTGTTCGATCGCCGCATTCCAAGCTCGTTTGAGCTTGTCGATGTCGTCGGGATGAACCAACGAGAAGAACCGATCGGTCGAAGCTTCTTCGGTTCGGTCGATCCCCAAAAGGTCATACAGTTCGGGCATCCAGATGCTCTTAGTCGGTGTCCATTCCCAAGCCGCCATGCCGCCGGCCCGAAGTGCCATCTCCAGTCGTCGGGTCACCGAGCGTTGCTCTTGTTCCATCTTGACCCGCTCGCGAATGTCCACACCCGACGGGATGAGGTATTCGACGTTGCCCTGTTCATCGAACACGGGTGCGATCATGAAGTCGATCATGACGCCTTCATCGGTATGGGAAAACAATGACACGTCGTATCGAACCACTTCGCCGGCGACTGCTCGTTGCATCGACTCACGCATCCGCTGAGCGACGGCCGGGTCGTAGTTCCACCATGGAGCGTCGGCAAAGTGAAAACCGATGACGTCTTCACGTCGTGTTTTTGCGATCGCAAGTGACCGATCATCGACCTCCAATAGAATCCCTTGTCGGTCGATGACACCGACTAGACCGAGTTGATTGTTGATAACGCGACGTAAATTGGCTTCGCGTCGGGCGGTCTCCATTTCTCGCTCCTTGCGATCGGTAACATCCAAAACCACCCCGTAGAACTGTGGTGGTTGAAGGTCGCTCGCTTGATGAATCTCGTCGCGATTAGAAATTTCGCGTGGCTTATGCACCTTGCCGACAGCGCGGACGTGACGGATTTCACCATTTTTTAGCCGGATGGGGTACTCTTCGTCGTAGGTGCCGCCGTTTTCTGCCGCGTCTTCGATGGCGGCGATGACTCGCTTTCGCACCGGCTCATCCATTTGCGAGAGGAAATCTTCCAGGAGGAGGTTTTCGTTGGGATCGAAACCGAACATCCGGTTGAGTGCCGGGTTGGAAATCAGGTCGTCCGTTTCCATGTTCCAATTCCACGTCGCCACGCCGGATACTTCGAGCGAGAGTTCGAGTCTCGCTTTCGCATCAGCCAGTTCGGTTTGCATTTGTCGACGATCATGAATGTCGATGGCCGAGGGGATCAGGTGGGTGACATTACCCGTGGAGTCTCGGACCGGGTTGAGCATGAAGTCCAGAATGCGTATGTTACCGCCGGCGGACCGGTAAGGTAAATCTTGTCTCACCGATTCGCCTTCGGCGGCACGGCGGACGCATGCTTGAAGCTGCGATTGCACTCGGGGCGAGAAACTCCACCAGTACAAATCCCAGAATTTTTCCCCGACGACTTCGTCACGTTTCAAATCGGCGGCATCGAGGGCCGGCGCGTTGGCTTCACGCAGGGTGCCATCGGTTTCTAAAACACCGATGAACGCGATGGTGTTGTCGAGCACACGGCGTAGATGTGCTTCCCGATCTGCCAGTTCCAACTCCGACGTTTTGCGGTAAGTGATGTCTTTGGTGACCAATGTCGCGTGAGTCGGCATGGCGGGCTGCGCCGAACGATCGAAGTAAACCTGTTTCCTCGCACTGATCCACCGGACTTTCCCATCGGGCAGAACGATTCGGTGGTCCAGATCGCACAAGCCGTCACCATCGGGATCCAAACAGGCCTCGATTTGATGGTGGATGTAATCACGATCATCCGGATGAAAAATCGAATGCAATTGTCGGCGGTTGATGTTCATTTCGGTGTCGCCGAGACCGTAGATTTGGGCGGCTTGGGCGGTCAACTCGATCGTGTCGGTTTGATAGTCGACGCGGCCCAAACCCAGGCTCGCGACTGCGACTCCGATTCGCAGTTGATCTTTGGATTCGATCAATGCTTTCTCGGCGCGTTTTTGGTCGTCGATGTCGGTGTTCATCCCGACCCAACGTTTGATCGACCCGTCGACATTGCGTTGGGCGACCGCTCGGACTCGCGTCCATCGATACTCGCCACTATGGTGACGCAATCGATAGTCCAGCAACATCCGTTGTCCGGTTTCCAGGACGTTCGACCAAGCGGTCATCGTCGGCTCGCGGTCATCGGGATGAATCGCATCGAGCCAGCCGTGCCCTTTCCATTGTTCGTAGGTTTGTCCGGTGAATGCCCTCCAACTCGGCGAATCACTATCCACGACGCCTTCGGCGTTTGTGATCCAAACGATTTGAGCGGAGGCGTCGACGAGCAGTTCGAACAGCTCTTGGCTTTCACGAATTTGCGACACGTCGGTGAACGTGACTACGATGCCTTCGGATTTACCAGTGTGCGATTGATAGGGCAACACGCGGCGGATGTACGACTTACCCGATCGTGCGAGAACGGTGTGTTCGATCGCATCGCCGTCGCGAATCGATTGTGGGGACGGCAACGGCGGCATGTCATCGACTTCGGGCACAAACCGCTGCAGCGGTCGTCCGATGTCGGTCGGGATCAACGAATAGATATCCGCGATCGCGGGCGTGAAGCTGCGGATGTTGAGGTCGTCGTCCAAAAACACGGTGGCGATCTCCGTGCTGCGAAGTAAGTTTTCCAGGTCGGCGTGTGCCTGGGCAACCGCTTCACCGGTCGCTCGGATTTCCTCTTTGGACGTTTCGAGTTCTTCGTTGGCCGATTGCAACTCCTCGTTCATCGACAGCAGTTCTTCGTTGGACGACTTCAACTCCTCGTTGGCCGTTTCCATTTCTTGCATCAACCGTTCTAGATCATCTCGCGTGGTGGCGAGTTCTCGTTCGAGATGTTCGATCATGGTTTCGTACTTGGTCGTCGACGTCACCAAGGCTTTGGATGCTTCCGCTTCATTGTCGTCATGCAGACGATCATCCCCGATCGGGATAGGCAATCCGACGTCGTGGAAGACGACCAAAAACAACCCGCTTTCCTCACCCAATCGCATCATGGGCTGCACCGTCAACCGAACACGTTGTTTGCCATCGTCGGTTTGGACAGAGAGGTTTTCATGGGTGACACGGCGGCGTTTCGATTTGGCTTCCGCGAAGGCGGCCCGCAGGCCGATCCGCAGCTCGCGGCGAGCCATCTTGACAACATTATTCCGGAAAGCGCCTTCGCCGGTCGAAAGGTACTTGTTCGTTTCACCGGACGTGCAGATCACCTGGCCGTCTTCATCGATGACGATCGACTTGGGCGCGAACTCGTCCAAGATGATCCGCTGCATGATCTGAACGATATCCGTTTTATCGTCGTCCAGAGGGGATGTCCCCGGTGAACGAGTGAATCCACCAACGTCGCTGCGAAAAGATACCTGGGAGGATCGGCCGATCGATGTTCCTTTGCGTTGGCTGATGCGATGCTTGGTGTCGATGTTGCGGAACAGTTCACCGTGAGACGACATGCTTTCGCTGGGACCCAAGAATAAATATCCATTGGGACGTAGGGCATAATGAAACAGCGGAATCAGTTTCTTTTGCAGGTGAGGTCCGAGGTAGATCAGCAGGTTGCGACACGAAATCAGATCCTGGCGTGAAAACGGCGGATCGCTGATCAAGTTATGCGGCGAAAACAGAACCCGCTCTCGAATTTCTTTCACAACGTGATATCGCTTGCCCTTCTTGATGAAGAACCGTTTGAGTCGTTCTTCGGAAACGTTGTCGACGATTCCGATCGGGTAGACGCCCTGACGTGCGGTGCCCAACGCACGTTCGTCGATGTCGCTGGCGAAAACTTGAAAGGATTGCTCACGTTCGCCCAAGAACTCTTGGCACAAGATCGCAATCGAATAGGCTTCTTCTCCGGTAGCGCAACCGGGGACCCAAATCCGTACGACATCGTCGCCTGTTCTATTTTCAAAAATCTTGGGAATGACTTCATTGGCCAGTCTCGCGAACGCGTCGGGGTCGCGAAAGAACGCCGTCACGCCGATCAACAACTCTCGAAAAAGGTTACTAGCTTCGTCCGGATCCTCATCGATTCGATCGACATAATCAGACACCCGAGCGATCTTGAGCACTTGCATCCGACGTTGGATGCGACGTCCCAACGTGGTGGGTTTGTAGTGTTGGAAGTTATGGTTGGTTTCCCGCAGCAAACGCTCGGCGATTTCGGGGATCGCCTGTTCGATGCTTTCGGTCAATGACTTGCCTCGAAATTTGACTGACGTATGGTCCATGTATTTGACGTAGTTGACGAGTTCCTCGGCTATCGCTGCGGGCGGCATCACGTGATCGGCGACGCCTGTTGTGGCCGCATTACGTGGCATCGAATCGAACTTGGCCGATTCGGCGTCCTGAGCGAAAGTCATGCCGCCATGATCGCTGATCGATTTCAGGCCTAGCGTTCCGTCGCTGCCGGCACCCGAAAGGATGATGCCGATGCCGCGTTCCCCTTCCTGACTCGCGATCGAGTGAAAAAAGTGGTCAATCGGAGCGATCTTGCGGCGTTCGTTGACGGTACCATCAACGTCATCATCAACGAGTACGAGGAAACCATCTCGAGCTTCAAGCAACCCTTGCGGAGGGCAAAGATAGATCGTATCAGGCCGGATACGAATCGGCTGATCGAACTCGACCACGTCCATCGTGGTGTGAGATCGCAGCAAAGATGCCAGCAGCGATTTGGAGTTCGCCTCAAGATGCTGGACGAATACGATCGCCACCCCAAGGTTAGGTTCCAGCGAGTCCAGAAACGACGTGAAGGCATCCAGTCCGCCCGCTGAAGCACCGACCGCTACAATGAAGGGAGTGTCGTTTGTCGTGCTGTTTGATTTCATCAATCTGCTTAGGCCGCGTTGATTTGGCCGTCTTCACTAACGTCTTCGAATCGGATCGAGACCTGTTTACTCACGCCCGATTCTTGCATCGTGACACCGTAAAGCGTGGTCGCGGCGGTCATCGTTTTCTTGCTATGGGTGACGACGACAAATTTGGATTGGTCCAAGAACTCGCTCAGCACGGTGACGAACCGGCCGATGTTCGCTTCATCAAAGGGCGCATCGACTTCATCGAGTACGCAGAACGGGCTGGGACGATACTGGAAGATCGACATCAACAATGCCACCGCCGTGAGTGCTTTCTCACCGCCCGAGAGCAACGAATTGCTGAAGCTCGGTTTGCCCGGCGGAGTGGCGACGATCTCGACTCCGGCTTCGAGCGGGTCGTCGGAATCCTCGAGTACCAAGTCGGCATGACCGCCACCGAAGGACTTGCGATACAGCTTTTGAAAGTTTTGACGGATCGCTTCGAGGGTATCCAAGAACAACCGACGCGAATCGGCGTTGATACGGGCGATGACGCGTTGCAGGGAATCCTTGGCGGCGGTCAAGTCCTGATATTGTCCGTGCAATTCGTCGTAGCGGACTTGCAGTTCGTTGAGTTCTTCCAAAGCTTCCATGTTGACCGATCCGACGTTTTGGACCTGGGCACGAAGCTTGGCGATCTCTTCATCGACGGCGCTGCGGTCGTCGATTTCGGCGAGTTCCTCGGGCGGCTCGTCGTTTTGCAGATCGATGCCGTAGTCCTCGGCGATCCGCTGCGCCAAGGTTGTCTTTTTCAAGTCGGCCGCGTCTCGGGCGGTTGTGATGGCGGCAACGGCTTCGGCGGCGGCGGCGACGGCTTTGATCGCGGCTTGAGTTTGCGTTTGAACGGAGCGGCTCGCCGATCGTTCGGCGTCGACGCGAGTCGCCAAACCACGGAGCGTCGCGTCGAACGATTCCATCTCGATCAGCAAGACGGCGAGCCGGTCATCCGCCTGCACGATGCGGGTTTCGAGTTCCGACATCCGCTCGCGGGTGTGCGTCATCGCGTCGCGAATTTCCTGCTTGGCCGCTTCACGCTGGGTTTGATCACGGCGAGCGACTTCGGCCGCCGTCGTCAGCGATTCGACCTGCTGTTCCAAGCGAGCCGACTCGACCGACACCCGCATTGCTTCGGCTTGAACGGATTGCAACTTCGACGTCGCGGCAGCGAGTTGGTCGTCGACGGCATGTCGTTGTTGTTCGAGTTGTTCGATCGATGCCTTTCCCTTAACGATGGCTTCGGCCAAGGTTTGGTCTTGGACGCGAGCGGCGTCGAGGGTTTCTTGATGCTCGGCGTTGGCCGTTTGCAATTCGTCCATCGCCGCTTGACGACTCGCCAATCGTTCGGCAACGTGATGTTGTTTGGCTTCGGCGGCTGCGTGGCGGGTGATCAGGTCGCGTTGGGTTTGTTCGCAGCGGCCTCGCTCGGCGGCGTTCTCGTCAATCTCAGTGCTCAATCGCTGGAGTTCGTCCTCGCCTGAGGCGATCTGCGAAGCGTAGTGGCTCATCTCCGCTTGAGCGGCTTGCAGTTCGCTGCGACGGCTGACTAGTCCGGTTTCGCCGCCGGGCGGTCCGACGACGCTCGAACCGTCGTTGTCGAGCAGATCGCCCGACGCGGTCACGAAACGCAGACCCGCGCCGGATAGCTTTCGCAAGCCCAGGGCGGTACCGAGCGAATCGACCAGCCAGGTGTTTCCGAGCAAATGTTTGACCAACGGTTGCAGTGATTCGTCACAATCGACCATCCGGTCGGCCCGCCCGATCACTCCCGCGAGACCATCCAAGCGAATCCGATCCCCGGGGCGGCGGCTGGGCAGTTCGTCCAAGCGGATGATACCCACGCGGCTGGCGATCTTGATCTTGCCGTCGGCGATCGCTTGTCCGATCGCCTCACCGCGAACGATGACGTACTGGGTCCTCGGACCCAAAGCCGCGTCGATCAGGGGAGCGACTTGGCGGTCGACGTTGAAACATTCGGCTACCAATCCGACGAGTTGTTTGCGAAGTTCACCGTCGGACAGGTTCAAGATCTCGCGAACACCGCCGCTAACGCCTTCTTGACGTTTTTGCAATTCGGCGAGCACCTTGGCTCGTTCGGTGATGCCCTGCAAACGAATTTTCAGCGAGCCGATTTCCTCACGCCGTCGTTCGAAAACGCGGCGGGTTTCGGCCAGTTTCGCGTCGGCGATTTCGACGAGTTTGGCCGCCTCATTAATCTGCTCGACTTGTTTAGCGACGGCGATGGTGGCTTCGTCGTGGTCGAGCTTCGCTTGAGCGAGATTTTTCTCGGCGGCCTCGCGGTTGCGGAGCGTCTCAGCGATCGCCCGCTGAGCCCCGACGATTTGTTGGTTAACCCGTTGCCGGTTGGCTTCGTGCTCGGCGACCCGGCGGACGCTTGCGAGGTGTTCGCGTTGCAGTTCTTCGCGGCGAGTTTGGATCGCGTTGACTTGCGTTTGCAATTGGTCCCGCTGCGTCGTGATGGTCGCCTTGGTGGCGGCGACGTCGATCGCCTGGGCTTGGATCGACTCCAGCTCGTCGATGGCTTTTTGCAGATCCGCCGTCGCACTGCCGGACGCCGTTCGGGTGACTCGCAATCGGCGATAGTGTCCGGCCAAAGTTCGGCGCTGTTCACCCAGTGTCGTTTGATCGGACTCGCGACGGCCTTGCAACCGGGCGACTTCGCCGGACAGTTCCCCACGTGTCCGCTCCACCTCGCGGGCTTCTTCGGCGATCGTTTGCAGCCGCATCTCGGCGGCTTGACGTTGTTCCTCGAGCGAATCGCGGGCGGTTTCGGAGGCCTCATGATGGGCGATCGCGGTGGCAAGATTTTGCTCGGCGGATTTCAACTCGTCGTCGAGCGTCATCCAATCGGTCCACGCCACGACCGTTCGCAGTTCCTTGAGTCGGTCGCTCGCCTGGCGATATCGTTCGGCTTTGCCGGCTTGGCTCTTGAGCGTTTTCAAGCGGGTGGCGACTTCGTCGACGATGTCGCCCAAGCGGGTCAGGTTTTGTTGGACGCGGGCGAGTCGCCGTTCGGCTTCGTCTTTTTTGGCTTTGAAACGACTGATGCCCGCGGCCTCTTCAAAGATCGCTCGGCGGTCCTTGGCATTGGCCTGCAACATCCGGTCGACTTTGCCCTGTTCGATCAGGCTGTAGGCGTCGATGCCGATCCCCGTGCCACGGATCAAGGCCTTCACGTCCTTGAGCCGGACGGCCTGTTGGTTGATCAGATACTCGCCTTCGCCACTGCGGTAGACGCGGCGGGTGACGTGGACTTCTTGGGCATCGATCGGCAATTGGCCGCCCGAATTGTCAAAAATGATCGTTGCTTCGGCCGCACCGGCCGGGCCCCGGGTTTGGGAACCTTTGAAGATTACGTCGGACATGTCCTTGCCGCGCAAACTCTTGGCGCTCTGACTGCCCAAGACCCACTTCATCGCGTCGACGATATTGGATTTGCCAGACCCGTTGGGCCCGACGACGACGGTAATCCCATCGGGGAAATCAAAGCGGGTGCGATCCGCAAAGCTTTTGAATCCGGCCAGCTCGAGGGCTTTGAGCATAAGGAAAATTAGGCCGGACGATACGAGGAACAAAACGACAGGACGAAAACCAGCAACCCGGCAGTCCGAGTCAAATGGTCACGCCTCAAGATTAGACAAAACGCCCTCAAAATCATAGTTGTTTCAACCCAAACAACCGCCAAAAAGCGATTCCGGGCTGAGGAAATGGGGCCATTCAGAGGATTACGCTAAATAGGCAAATCAGGACAATCGCCAATCCGGCAACCATTTTCCCTACTGTCCCCGTCGTCCGCCCCCAGAATGCGGCCCGGCCGATTCGCCAATTCTCACGCCACGACCGCCCGTCGTTCCATTCGGCGAACATCGCTCCGGCGGTTGCCCCGAGCCCCCCGAATAACAAGGCCGCCAAAACGGGACCGATGACCGGGACGGGCAAACCCACGATCCCTCCGGTGATGGCACCGACGATCGAGCCGATGATCGAATAGAGCGTGGCTCGGCGGCTCGCTCCGGCTCGACTGGCCCCGACGGCCCCGGCGGCGAATTCGAACAACTCGCCCACGAGACCTAATCCGAAAGCGGCAATCACCGGGAGCAGCCCGACGCCGACCCGTCCCGTTTCGGGACCAAGCCACGCGTAGACGGCCAACGCGAGGACGGCTAACCAATTGCCCGGCAGCGAAATCAGATTCAACAACCAAGCAGCACCGCAAACGACGACCAAAGCGATCGCCAGCAAGACTCCCCCACCCGCCGTTGCGATCTCACCGACGCTCGCGCCGGCCCACAGGAGCCACTGCCAAACGGATTCGAACCAGCGGGACAGGGAAGACATGCAAGCTCAGGATGAAAAAAGGATGAAGGCAAATCAGACCGGCCGGGATACCGGCTACGATAGCGAACCCGTCGATCGTTGGCGTCGTCTATCCCGTAACGAAAGTTGTTGGCCGGACGCTTCGCGGTCGGGTACGATAGGTGAGCCGATTGCCATGCAATTGGGAAGCCAAAACCTCGCTAGACTGATCGTTCACCGCGAGTTCGCCTCTACATGGCACTCCGTGTGATCGCGCAGTGGTTATCCAGTACGAAGGAAAATAAGATCCATGAGCGCACGGGTTCTCGACACGAACGTGTTGGTGTTGAATCGATTTTACATGGCGGTACGAGTGGTCAACGTACGTCGAGCGTTGACGTTGTTGTACCGGGAGTGCGCCGAAGTCATCGATAGCGATGATGGTGCTTTCGTTAGTCATGATTTTGATAGCTGGTGTGAGATCAGCCAACTGGCGGCGTTGGACAAGCAACCCGACGAAGACTTTCTCAAGGCGGTCGATTTCGAAGTCAAAGTGCCTCGAATCGTTCGTCTGACTCGGTTTGATCGGATGCCCGTGCAAACGGTTCGGTTCAATCGACGCAACCTGTTCGCGCGGGACGACTACCGTTGCCAGTATTGCGGCAAAGCCGAACCGACCCACAAATTGAGTCTCGACCACGTGGTTCCACGGTCACACGGTGGGGCCACGACATGGGAAAACATCGTCTGCAGTTGCTTGCGATGCAATAGCCGCAAGGGTGGACGAACGCCTCAACAAGCGAGAATGCAATTGTTGTCTCAACCGGCCCGTCCGCGTTTCAATCCACTGATGACTCAATCAGTCGACGACCCACGCTATCAATCCTGGAAGACGTTCTTGCAGACATCCTGAACGAGTGTGACCAGCATTGCATGTATATCGGGCGTGAAAACTTTCACCGCTCTGTAAAGTCAAACCGAACGCCCACACCGTTTAAGCAAACGATTGTGGGTTTTCGGCCAGGTGAGCGTTCTGAGTTGATCGGCACAGATCCAACAGCGTTTGTGTTTCTTTTAGCAATTCGACCCATTGGATTTCTTCGTCGGAAGCATCCGCAGCCGTCGTGATGCGGCTGGTGCATTCGACCATTGGCATCAAGAAATTTGCTTCGGCGATGTGATTCAGTTCGGTCGCTAATCGCTTGAGTGTTTCGATATCCTGTTTGTCGATGGCGTCGGCAAGCTGTTCGATCTGTTGACCGATTTGGAATGCGACCGGCCTGGAAACGACAAATGCGATCCCGCGACTGGTGGCAAACCCCATCCGCGATTCGCGTCGATCAGTGATCGTCTCGCGGATAAACACTTCCACCAATTCAGGATCAAACTGTGTTCCGCTGTTTCGACGAAGTTCGTCGATCGCCTCTTCGGGCGAGCATCCTCGGCGGTAGGCCTGATCGCTTATCATCGAATCATAGGCATCCGCAATGTTCAACAGACGCGACGCTATCGGCGTACTTTCAAAGTCGAATTTGCGTGACGACTGACGTTCAGCGGACATCGAATGGTGAGTACGGATGATGTTTTCGAGTTCGGCACAGTGGAAAGTCCCGGCGATCATGTCGATGCCGACCGAATTGTGCCGACGCATGATTTTCCATTCGTTTTCGTCGAGCGGTCCGGGTTTGTGCAGCACCGTATCGGGAATACCAATCTTGCCGATGTCATGCAACAAGGCGGCGATCTCAAGCACATAGGTATCACGCTGACACAACAATCCTTTTGCTGCCTTGACACACATGTTGGCAACGCGGCGGCTGTGTTCGGCAGTGGTCGGGTCTCGGTACGCCAACGCGGATACCAACGCATTGACCGCGTTGAAGGGAAGCTTTACCAAATCGGGATCAGCGATTGACTCCGTTTTGGGTTCTTCTTCGCCCAAAACAGAAACGCGATCAGGATCAAACAGGACACTTTGATTCCGTCCACCCCGTTTGGCCACGTACAAACATTCGTCAGCTTGGTTGATGAGGTCTTGAGTCTCGGTGGCACCGAACCGCGTTTCACTGACGCCGATCGACGCGGTCAATCGCAATTCCGCTGGATCTTCCAAGCGGATATTCATGATCGCAAGCCGTGTCCGTTCGGCTTCCTCGTGGGCCTCGTCAAGGTCCAGTCCCGGCAGGACGACGCAAAATTCCTCGCCACCGTATCGACAGACGATGTGCCGTTCTTCGAATATTTCTCGCAATTGCTTGGATACGGCACGCAGAACTTCGTCGCCGGTGTGGTGGCCGTACGTGTCGTTAACACTCTTGAAATGGTCGACGTCGACCATGAAGCACGAAACCGGCCGAGCGTCTTTGCGGTACTGTTCGAGCAGCGGTTGCATTCGTTCAAAGAAGGCACGACGGTTGAGACATCCGGTGAGCGCATCGCGTGTCGCGAGTATCTCGAGTTCTTGATTCTTCTTTTGGATCTCGTCTTTGCTGCGACGCAACATCGTCAACATGTTCTCGAGTTCAACGCGGTGTTTCTCGACGTGGGTGACGTCTTGAAACGTAACCAAGGCCCCCTTTTGTTGCGAGTCGTCGCCGATCGGTCCTGCGTTGACGCTGAAGACGCGATGAACTCCATCGCGACCGGTCATCCGCAGAATCTCTGCCGTGACGCTTTGTCGTTGCTTGATCGCTCGGGTCCAAGGGAACGCATCGCGAGCATCCGCCTTACGAGGGTCCGTCGAAGGAAAGAACCAAGGTAAATCGGCGGCCAACCGGTCAATCAGTTCGTCGCTTTCGAACCCATTGATCTGCAGGAAGTTTTCATTCGCCAGCACGATCTTTCCGTCCCCGTCGAGCACCAACAAGCCTTCGGCAAGCGTGTCGAGCGCTTGACGGACGCGATCGGGAACGACTTGGGTTCGTGAGAACACGCCCATAATTCGCATCATCAATAGCGTATAGGATCCCAATCCACAAACGGAAAAGAACAAGATGAATCCGGTGATTCCCGCGTCCAGTGAATTGCCGAACAACCCTGAGGAAGTGTCTCGGAAACAAAACTCCAGATTTCCCCAAGGAAGGTCTCGGACGATGATCGGAACCTCTAAGCAAACATGCCTATCCAGTGAAGTCGCCGACGTGATCGATGCATCGCCACGGGCACCGTCGGATGCTTCCGGCGGTGTAACCCAAGTCGTAGTCCGCCGATCACGGTGATTCGGCGAAGCGGAGGGACGTGCCCATTCCGGAACGTCATCGACGGGATCATCGACAAGCTTGCTTTCATGATCGATGGTCTGCCAGCACTGTTCGTGATTCTCCGTAGCGACACGCAATTGCCCGAGGTCGGTTCGCAGGCCAACCGACAAAAGGTGCTCGTCTCGCTTGACGATTGCCTGCAACATGCCATCGATCTTCAACCATCGTTCGTGTCGGATGTCATCCAACACGCCGATCGCGATGTTTTGGCAGGTCGATTGGCGCGCACGTTCGATCTGAACCCGCGAGTCCGGGATCAAACCGAACCATTGGGCACCCAAGATCAGACCAAGACCAACGCAAACGAGTGCGAATGCCAGCCTGAACGATGCGAAGATTGCTTTGAACAAAGAGGAATGCCGAAACAAACGGGGGCACGTAACTTTCGGCTCGATCAGGACGGATCGAGCGGCGCAATTCCACCTTTGGAATCGCTCCGTCAACTCTTGGTTACAATTAAGTGAATGCACCCGATCCGTCGTTAACCTTCGCAATCCGAGGCGATAGCGGAGTGCGTCGTATCGAAATGAAGGGGTCGTAACGGTTTTTTCGATCCAGCTGCCCCATTCGGTCGTATCGCTGGTACCGGATTTGCCCTCTTGATGGTCCCCTACCGGCACGATCGCGACTTGGATGGTGCCTGGTCGGATTGCTATGATGATTCAACGCATCTCCGCGAAAACGGATTGTTTTCTAAAACCATCACCATGTTGGATAGGACGGATTTCCATCGACCCCGAAATACCCCCCGTCGAACTTCCAGTAATCTCCACCGTCGATGGAAACAGCGAGGAAGCTCTCGAGCCGGGCACGTTTGAACTCAAAGGCCTCGCGCATGCGGCCGCCAAGGTGAAAACATTCCCGCAAGAACCCGGCGTGTACTTGATGAAGGACGCTGCCGGGGTGGTGATTTACATTGGCAAGGCCAAGAACTTGCGTGCCCGCGCGTCGAGCTATTTCCTTAAGGCGGCCGCAGAGGACGCCCGAACGGCCGGCTGGATCGGCGACATTACGGACATCGACTATATCTCCTGCGAAAGTGAAGTCGATGCTTTGTTAATGGAATCGCGGTTGATCAAGGACATCCAACCGCGCAACAACAAAGACCTCAAAGACGATAAATCGTTCCCCTACTTGATGATCACGACGAGGGATGAATTTCCCCGTGTTGAAGTCACCCGTGAGCCGAAGACATCAGGCGTGAAGCTGTACGGACCATTCACCAGTGCCGGCTCATTGCGTGGGGCGATCCAAGTCATGCAACGAATCTTCAAGTTCCGCACCTGCACCCTCGATATCACCGAGTCGGACGAGAAGTGGAAATGGTTTCGGCCGTGCTTGTTGGCAAGCATCAATCAATGCACCGCACCATGCAATTTCCGGATCAGCAAAGAAGACTACCGCCGCGACATCAAGCGGTTGCAAACCTTCCTCGATGGCGGCAAGAAGAAACTCCTCAAAGACATGAAGCAGGAAATGGCCGAAGCGAGCAAGACGCTTGATTTCGAGCGGGCGGCGGTTCTTCGCGACGAGATCAAGATGCTTGAAAAACTCGAAGATCGCGGCGAACTCGATACGCACGCCCAACCGGAAGTCTTTTACATCGATCCGCAGAAAGGTCTCGCCGGATTGAAGAAAGTTTTGGGGCTTTCCGAAACGCCCCGCGTCATCGAAGGTGTCGACATCGCCCACTTGGGCGGTAACGAAACGGTCGCGAGTCTCGTCCAGTTCATCGACGGGTTGCCGTTTAAACCCGGATACCGACGTTTCCGAATCCAAGACGTCAAAGGAATCGACGACTTTCGAAGCATTTATGAAGTCGTTTCACGGCGATTTCGAGGCCTGAGCGATCGAGGAGACACATTCCCGGATATCCTGTTGATCGATGGAGGCAAAGGTCAGCTCAACGCCGCGATGGCCGCGTTTCGTGACCAAGAAATCACACCCCCGACCGTGATTTCACTAGCAAAACGCGACGAAGAGATTTTTCGCCCGGGTATTTCCGAACCATTAAGACTAACCAAGAATGCGTTTGCGTTGCGGCTTTTACAGTACGTGCGGGACGAATCGCATCGTTTCGCACAGCATTACCATCACATCTTGCGTTCAAAATCCACACTCGAACGTTGAACCTTCTATGGACTACACTGGTCCTAATGATCGTCAAACCTTTTCACCGGAGACCCCCACCACCTCGTGTCTGATCCACACAATTCCGCAGGCAAAATGATTTCGCTTGGCGACGACGGCCCCGAACGCAGTATCCTCGCTCGGCTTATTTTGCCCGGCACAATCGTCGAAGACGATCCGCTCGAAGAACTTCATGGGCTCGCGTCGACCGCCGGAACCCACGTCGTCGATGAGCTAACGCAGAAACGCGGCACACCCGATTATTCAACCTACATGGGGAAGGGCAAAGTCGAAGAATTGCGATTGATGGTTGAAAAGTACCAAGCCGATGTCATTTTCTTTGATAACGATTTGACGCCGGCCCAAGTTCGCAATCTGGAGAAGGCGACCAAAGCCAAAGTGATCGACCGGACCGAATTGATTCTAGATATCTTCGCCGCCGGCGCGCGAACACATGAATCACGTCTGGCCGTCGAACTCGCTCAGCTCGAATATTCACTTCCCCGGCTCAAACGCATGTGGACGCACCTTTCGCGTCAATCCATGGGCGTCGGGATGCGGGGGCCCGGTGAGAAACAGTTGGAAGTCGACCGTCGTTTGGCTCAAAAACGCATCCACGATTTGAAGGAAGAACTCAGCCGCGTGGAGAGCCGCCGTGAACGTCAAGTCGCCGCCCGAAACGAAGTCCCGACGGTCTCATTGGTCGGATATACCAACGCAGGCAAGAGCACGCTGATGAACGCGCTGACAAACGCGGGTGTGTTGGCCGAAGACAAACTATTTGCGACGTTGGACACGAGGACTCGTCGGTGGAACTTACCCAACTGGGGACACGTCTTGCTCAGTGACACGGTCGGTTTCATCCGCGACCTGCCGCACTCGTTGGTTGCTAGTTTCAAGTCGACTCTCGAAGAAACTCGTCAAGCCGATCTCTTGATGCACGTCGCCGACGCCAGCAGTCCGAATGTTTTTGAACAGATCACGGCGGTCTATCAGGTCCTCGAGGAACTTGGCATCGAAGCTAAAAACACGCTCTTGGTTTTGAATAAGATCGATGCCATCGAAAGCCCACGAATCCTTAACCGTGTCTTGGACCGATACCCGCAGGCGATCCCCGTCAGCGCCAAATCGGGAAAGGGTTTCGGACCTTTGCAAGAAGTCGTTGGCGAAGCACTCTCGCGAGGGTTCTTGGACGTCGAAGTTGATGTCGCTCACCAGGACGGCAAGCTGTTGTCATACCTTTCTGCCAAAGGCAAGATCGAGTCTCGGGAGTTCAACAATGCCCACGTCACCGTTCGAGTGCGAATGCCTTCTGGAGCGATGGGGCCGGTTCATCGTTCGGCGCTCCGCGTCGCCCCGACCAAATTGACGCTGGCCGAGGCCGACGAAAGCGATTCGGAATCGGGCGTGCAAAACGATGCCAAAAGCGAAAACGATTTCGGCCTCCCGATCGATGTCGATTTGAGCAACACGTCGTTTGCGTCCGACAAAACGACGCCATCGAGCGAAGTGGCTTGACGTGTTCGGTCTGTCGTGGCGAAAACGTTGGAACCCGAGCGGCAGTCTCGCGATCGTGACCGGTGCCAGCAGCGGGATCGGCCGTGAACTCGTCGCGTTACTGATCGCCGATGGATGCCGCGTGATCGCCGTGGCACGACGTGCCGAGCGGTTAGCCGCATTGACCGATCAGTTCGGCGATCGAGTTGTTTTGCTCGTCGGCGACGTTACCGACCCTCGCTCCGTCGACGAAGCCATCGCCATCATCGAGCGGTCCGGCGAAGGACGATTGGATCTGTTGGTCAACAACGCGGGCATCGGCGGCATCGGACGATTCGACGCCGCCGACGAATCTCGGTTGCGTCAGATCATGGAAGTCAACTTTTTCGCCCCCGCGATGTGGTGTCGGCGAGTGATCCCTTTGATGCGATCCAACCGAGACCGGCATCCCGTGATCTGCAACATCGGCAGCGTCCTCGGGCACTGCGCCGTGCCGCTCAAGAGCGAGTACTGCGCCAGCAAGTTTGCCCTGCACGGACTGAGCGATTCGTTGCGGACGGAACTGGCCGGCGATGGCATCGCCGTCACGCTGGTCAGCCCCAGCACGACGCGAAGCGAGTTCTTTGACTCGTTAGTCGGAACGGATGCGAACCAAGTCTCCCGGAGCATCGGAAGTTGGCCGCCGGAGCGGGTCGCTCAAGCGACCCTGCGGGCGATCAAGCGTCGTGACAATGAAACGATCTTGAGTCTGGGTGGCAAGTCTCTCGTGTATACCGACCGCATTGTTCCGGCGTTACTCAATCAAATCTTAAGCCGATCGGTGAAGTCATAGCGTTCGTGGTAGCAGGACTCGCGCCCCGGTAGCTGGACTCGCAAGAGTTCAGCCGTTTCATTCCGGTAGCTGGACTCGCAAGAGTTCAGCCGTTTCCCCACGAACACCAAATCTTCCGACTGCGACTTCTCGAAACTTCAGCGGGCCCAGCCCACACGTGTCGGCCCGCTCGATTTCAACGACGGCTCACTTTCCTTCTGCCGCCCAACGTTTCATCAACGCGATATTCTCTTCAATCGTTTCAAGATGCTCGGACTGGCCCTGTTTGCCACGCAATCCGTCGACGTAGACCTTCATGTCGCTGTCGTACATTTCCGATGACTCCGGTGTACGACCTTGATCATTCGTTTGGACCATCCATTGATTCAATCGTTCTCGCATTTCGTTAAGCGTTTGAGCATGCGCCGGATCGTCGGCCAAGTTGTGAATCTGATGTGGATCGGCTTGAACGTCGTAAAGTTCTTCCTCGGGACGATGGTCGGCGAACCACGCCTCTTGCACGGGATTCAATTTGCCCGCGTCATGCCACTGCCGCATCGCGATCAGAATCGCTTTGGCATCTTTATAGGCACACGGTTGCAAATACGGTCGCTGCGGAAGGAAGTTGCGAATGTATCGGTAATCCTTCGTCCGAACGCTGCGAATATGGTCGACGGTTTCGTCGCATCGGTCCCGGGCGGAGAATACCGCTTGGCGTGGTTTGTAGTCGTCCGCCAAGATGTCCCGAGCTTGCATCCATCCGGGAACATCGATTCCTGCAGCCGCGAGTGACAACGCCGCGATGTCAATATGTTCGACGACATCGTCTCGGACCGTGCCTGAGGTGATGCCCGGCCCGGCGATGACCAATGGCACATGCGTCCCTTCGTCGTAAAGGAACTGTTTGCCGCGTGCATGACTGATCCCGTGGTCGGTCATGAACAGGACGATCGTATTGTCCGAAACGCCTTCCGATTCAAGACGCGCGATCACCTCACCGACCATCGCGTCGGTCAGCCGAACGGAATCCAAGTATGCGGCCCAATCCTCGATCACATCAGGATGATTGGGATAATACGGGGGCAGCTTCACGGCATCGAGGGGTGTGACATCACCAAATTGTTCTCGTGCCGACTGTCGAACCTTGGCCCATCCATTGGAATCTTTCCCACGCAGTTTGCCTCCGGGGGTTTGAATTTGGGCAAAGAACGGCTGCCCGGGTGCTCGACCGGACCAATCATTCGAATCGTAAACCGATTCGTCCCACTCGAAGTTGTAATCCGTTTTACCGAGTCCTCGTTTTCCTTTCTTCGGCTTGCCGGCGGGCCAACCGGAAATGGAGGTGTAATACCCGGCGTCTTGGAATAGCTCGGGGACCATTCGAACCGGTTCGGGCAATTGAATCTTGAGCTCGCCTCGACCGCTGCGATGATGGTGAGCCCCGATCGTGGTCTGGTACATTCCGGTGATGAACGCACTGCGGCACGTCGAGCAAACCGGTGCGGTCACGTGTGCGTCGGTAAACTTCACCCCTCGCGCCGCCAAACGATCGACGTTAGGAGTTTCCACCGCATTCTCGCCATAACATCCGAAGTTGGCGGACATGTCATCGGGAATGATCCAAACAACGTTGGGGCGATCATCGCGATGGGGGGCACCGTCAGCGTAGGCACGAACACAAACGTTCAGGGGCATGCCCAGGGCAACGAGCACGATGAGCGTTAGAAAACGATGAATCATCAGAATCAATCAAGTTGAAGAAGCGAAGCAATGGAACCTGAGTCAATGCAGCGATCAGCCACGGCCAGATGCGAGGACTATTTTTCTTCCAGTTTAGCTGTCCAACTCGGGCAATCCCAGACATGAACTAATATGGACGAAACAATCCACGACCGCCCGCCCCCCGACACTGGTGAGACGCCTCCGATTGATCAGGGCGTTCACCCGCGTGAAAATGGTGAGGATTTCGTGCGTTTGTTGATCCAGCACGAGCCTCAAGTTCGTGCGTTCCTGCGCAGCTTGCTACCTAGTTGGAATGACGTCGATGATGTGATTCAGGAAGCCAGTTTGGTAGCCTGGCGAAAGTTTGATGAGTTTGAACAAGGTACCGCTTTCGGCGGATGGTTCCTGACGATTGCTCGGTATCAAGCGCTCAACCATCGACGACGGATTCAGAAGTCGCCACAAGTCTTCAATGATGAATTGTGGGAGTTGATCGCGTCGGAAAGCTACGAACATCAGTCACGTTCGAACGCGATCGATTATCGCCAAGCCGTCGATCGTTGCATCCGAAAGCTGTCTCCGCAACGGCAGGACATTCTGTTGCGAGTTCATTCGCCGGGGGCCGTGATGCGAGAGATCGCAGCGCACTCGGGTAAGACGGAGTCGGCGTTTTATAAACTGGTTCAAAGGCTTCGGGCCGCCATCGCGGAATGTGTCGCCAAAGCCATCGCAGCGGAGGGTGTTTGAATGTCGCGTTCGAAATCAAATGATCCCTTGCTCGATCAATGGATCGGTATGTGGTTGGAGAACCGAATCAGCCGCGCGGATTCGGATGCCTTGCAGGCGAAATTAATCGAATCACCGGAGGCACGTCAGCGTTATCAAGAATTGGTGCGGCTGGATGCCGCCTTGCGAGATATCGCGGAGGCGGAGTCAAACTCGCGTGGAAGTCTTGTGTCCGATTCGAAGACAACCTTACCGGAGACAAAGCGTTGGCTTCGATACGCCATTGCCGCATCGTTGGCGCTTGCCTGTGCATGGGGTGCCTATCAGGTCGGACGACGACAGAACCCACCGGCCGTTGAGGAGCTTGCCGTCGCCAGCCACTTAATCGAAGAGACCGAATTGGCCGGCTGTGCGACGCTTCGCCGTGTTGCGGGAGTTCGCTGGCCCGAACCGGCAATGCGACTGCTCGAAGGGGACTTGTTGTCGGTGGGCCCGGTGGAGTTTCTCGCCGGTGTGATGGAAGTCGATTTCTTTTGTGGGGCCTCGGTCGTCGTGGAGGGGCCCGCCACGCTGGAATTGGAATCGGATTGGTCCATGCGTTTGCATTCAGGCCGCCTGCGAGCGACCGTTCCCCCGGCGGCGAGGGGATTTGTGGTCAAAGCGGCCGATTCGGAGATCATTGACTTGGGAACCGAGTTCGCGGTCGAAGTCGGTGCCGACGCGGCGCGTGTCGAAGTCATCGACGGGGAAGTCGAACTGAGTGGTGGCCGGCACGACGGAAAACATCTTTTGACCGGTGATCGCCAATCGCTCGCGGGTGAGTTTTCTAGCGACAGTTCCCTTTCGGAAGTCAGCACGATCGCGGACGTGCATCGTCGAAACGAGGCCGAGCAACAAGAACGCCTCGCAGTCTGGACCGAGGCGTCCCAACAGTATCGAAACGATCCGCGATTGATCGCCTATTATCCGATCATTGAAATGCCGCCCGGTCGACAAGTGCCTAACCTCACCGGTTCTCGCCGCGATCAAGACGGCGTCCTGGTCGGTGGTGTCGAGCGAACCGAAGGGCGCTTCGGTCGACGGTCGACGGGTTTCAAGTTCGATCAGCCGGGATCACGAGTCCGCGTTCGAATCGACGGCGAGTTCGAGGCCTTCACGATGATGTGTTGGGTGCGGATCGATGATTTGGAACACCGTTTTAACGCTTTATTCATGGGTGACGGATATGAGAACGGTGAACCCCACTGGCAGATTCGTAACGACGGCAAAATGATGTTTTCGGTGATGGTCGATGACACGCAAGACGTGCGTGTTCGTAATCGATACGACAATCAAATCGTTCGAGACGCCGGCAAACACCGGGTTTATTTCACTCCACCGATTTGGGAACCATCCCAATCGGGCCAATGGTTTTTCTTGGTCGCCGTCTACGATCCGGTAAAGCGGGTTGTACGACAATACGTCAATGCCGAGGAAGTCGCTTCCGAAGCCATCACCGATGAGTTCGCAATCGATCGCCTTCGAATCGGACGTTCCGAAATCGGTAATTGGGGTCAACCCTTTCGGCCCACACCCTGGTTCGCGGTTCGCAACTTGAACGGCGTGATCGATGAACTCGCGATTTATAACGCGGCGTTTGAACCCGACGAAATTCAAACCATCTACACAGCGGGAAAGCCGGATGGCTATTAGACTAATTATTTCGTTCTCGATCTTCTTGTTCGCAATCTTCTCGTTTGCAACGGTCGGTCGGTCATCCGATGCGATTGATTTCCAACGTGACATTGCGCCGATTTTCGAGGAACATTGTTCGTATTGCCACGGCAAAGACGAACAGGAGTCCGGCTTGCGGCTCGACCGACGAGTCAGCCTCCTGCGCGGCGGCGACTACGGGCAACCGGCGGTCGTTCCAGGGAAAGTCGATAAAAGCTATCTCATCGACGTCGTCACTCATTCGGATCCCGGCATGGAAATGCCGCCGGATGAAGAGAGATTGCCGGATGAAAAAATCTCACTCTTGAAACGATGGATCGAGCAGGGTGCCCAGTGGCCCGGGCAAATGGATCAGGTCGTTGAAGAGGAACTGAATCATTGGTCCTTTCAACCGCTGCGGGAGCATTTCGCCCAAGATAGCGTGGATGGTTTTCTGCGAGAACGTTTGACCGCCGCGGACTTGTCCTTGAGCGAACCGGCTGATCCCCGTGCGTTGATCCGGCGAGTCTCGATCGTCTTGACCGGTTTGGCTCCCACGCCCCAACGAACCGCCGCATTCATTGATGAATACGACCGCGAGCCCGGACGTGCCTACACAGAGTTGGTCGAAGAACTGCTCGGCTCGCCTCATTTCGGGGAACGTTGGGCGCAGCATTGGCTCGACGTGATCCGGTGGGCCGAAACCAACGGCAGCGAAAGCAATCTGTATCGCAAGAACGCGTGGATGTACCGCGATTACGTGGTTCAATCTTTCAACGAAGACAAGCCTTACGACCAGTTCGTACGCGAACAACTCGCCGGTGACTTGTCGGCAAGCGGTGAGGCGACCGGATTCCTGGTAGCCGGACCACACGTTCCATCGGCAACCGTGGGTGCCGAACCCTCGGCACGTCGCCAAGCGCGGGCCGACCGAATGGACGAAATTTTACAAACCGTTGGTGCGTCGGTGATGGGAATGACCGTGGGGTGCGCCCGCTGCCATAACCACAAGTTTGATCCGATCTCGATCCAAGACTACTACGCGATGTCAGCCGTTTTCCAGGACGTCGAGTTTGGAAGCCGTTTCCCGGAGCTTCCACCGAGCGATCCTCGAGTGATTCGTCAACGCGAACTCAAATCGCAATTGGATCACCAACGTCAATCCTTGCGAAATGCCGGCGGGGCATGGCTCGAAGATTGGACAGGCTACCAGGAAGTTCATTTTCCGACTCGCCGCGTGGAACGATTGCGAATTGCGTTTGCGAGTCGAAACGTCTTTGCCGATGAGCTTGAAATCATCGAAACCGCTGGTAACGACAACGCCTCCTCGCGAAACGTCGCACTCGCGTCATTGGGAACCACGATCGTTGAGAATCCCGCGACGATAAACCAAGGCATGTCAGCAATGAACTTGGTCAACAACGCTTTCGGTGCCAAAGAATTCAAAGCGACCGCGCCCCCGGATTCTCTTGAACGACCTTGGGTGGAATTCCATTTTCCAAAATCCGTCTCGATCGATCGGATTCGTATCAGTTCCAATCGTGAAGACTACCTGGAGACCGATTTCGTCGAGGGGCTCCACCGAATCCAATACGGAGAGTTTCGTCTCGAAACACGAGACGAATCAGGCCAATGGAAGCCGTTCGCGAGCACGTCAGCGATCAAGAAACGCGTCCAAGAGGATCAAGAGCTTCAAGCCGCGATGGAGACGATCGATACCATCATCTCGGCGATGCAGACCGAAGGGCCGCAACCCGCTTTTGTGGCTCGGTTCATCGATCCCGTTAATACGTTTGTTCTGTCGCGTGGCAGTCCGGAGAGTCCACGGGATCAAGTTTTTGCCGCAGCGCCGTCTCGCTTCGATGGCGAGTTGGCGGTTCCACCCGATGCACCTGGGCCGGCGCGCCGCAGGGCGTTCGCCGATTGGTTGGTTCACCCGCGAAATCCGTTGACCGCTCGGGTCATTGCCAATCGGGTTTGGCATCACGTCTTTGGTAGTGGTATTGTGGCGACACCGAGTGATTTCGGCGAAGCCGGTGCCGAGCCGACGCATCCGGAATTACTTGATTGGTTGGCCAAGGGAATGATCGATTCGGGTTGGTCGACCAAACAGCTCATCCGACGACTCGTCCTGTCGAAGTCGTTCCGGCAATCAAGCCTGCCCCACGAAACTGGACTTGCCAGGGATGGTTCGGCTCAGTTGCTGTGGCGTTTTCCGCCTCGACGGGTCGAAGCCGAGGTCATCCGCGATTCGATCCTGCAAGCGTCCGGCTCGCTTGACGTTTCGATCGGTGGTCCGAGTTATCGAATTCACAACGTCAAGAAACGTTATGCCCAATGGGAAGTCATCGACAATCACGGTCGCGAAACTTGGCGTCGGATGCTGTATCAAGAACGCATGCGCCGCGTCGACGACCAAATCTTTACGGCCTTTGACTTTCCCGATTGCGGGCAAATCAAGGCCAAGCGTCCCGTGTCGACCACACCGCTGCAGGCCTTGAATTTGATGAACAGTGACTTCGTTGTCACACAATCGGAACTCTTGGCACAACGGGCCACCGCCGAAGCGGGCGAGCAATTGGCCGATCAGGTCGTTCGTTGTTTTGAGCTGTTGCTCTGCCGCGTTCCGACCAGGGCGGAGCGTAAGATCGCCACCGAGTTTGCCCAAGAACAAGGACTCGAACTGCTCTGCCGGACCCTGATCAACACCAATGAGATGGCGTATTTGCCTTAAGAAAGCGATGCCCCAACAATACAGAACAGGTCCCCTCGCTTGCGGAGCTGTTGATTTAATCGTTTAACGGCAAGCCGCAGGCGACAGAGCTTGAGAACGCAGACGCCTGCGGCTTGCCGTTAAACGAAAACGCCCAATCGTGCACTAAATCAACAGCCCGCTAGCGCCATCGGCTCACAAGAATTGCCTAATCCACTCAATCAACAGCCGCTTGCGCATCGGGCTTCTAGATCAGATACGTCAATACACAATGAAACACGACAATCACTGACGATGGGAATCTCATGAACGCTGAATACATTTCTCCGATCGGACGCTCCTTGTTGGACCGCCGATCATTCCTCGGTCAGTCCGGCATGTCGTTGGGCGCGATCGCGCTGTCTGATTTATTATCGCGGGATCAATTGCTGGCGTCGGATGTCAATACAGCCGTCGGACCGATCCGTCCCTTGATCAACGACCAAAAACCCTACGCCGCACGGAAACCTCATTTTGAAATGCCGGCCAAGCAGGTTTTGGTTGTCTACTGCCCCGGCGCGGTCAGTCATCTCGATACGTTCGATTACAAGCCGGAACTGACCAAATTGCACGGTCAAAAACCACCCGGAATTCCGGAGGTAACGTTCGAAGGACCGACCGGCAACATCGCCAAACCGTTCTGGGATTTCAAACCACGAGGCCAATCCGGCAAGATGGTTTCGGATCTCTTGCCACATCTGGCCGAACTGGTCGATGACTTCAGCTTCATTCATTCGCTCAGCACGCAAACGAGTGCGCACCCGCAGGGCGAGAATTTTTTCAACACCGGTTTTACGATGGAAGGCTTTCCCTCGTTCGGAGCTTGGGTGACATACGCGCTCGGATGCGAGACCGATGAACTCCCCGCATTTGTGGCGATCAACGACCCACGCGGACTTGCCCGCAGCGGCAAGAACAACTTCGGTTCCGGCTTTCTACCCGCCGCATTCCAAGGCACCGACTTCACCGCCGCCAACCCGCCGGCCAACCTCAACCGTCCCGCCGGTTACGACTCATCCTCCGATCGATCGAGCGTTTCCTTATTGCAACGGCTCAACGCCGAGCACATGCGGCAATACCCGGGCGATGCCGACCTCGCCGCGCGAATCGCCAGTTACGAACTCGCCGGCCGCATGCAAACGTCAGTCCCCTCGGTGATGGACATCGCCAACGAACCACAGCACGTTCATGACGCTTATGGAACGCAGTCCGGTTCGCAGCTCAAAAAAGCCTACGCGAACAACTGCATCCTCGCGCGACGTTTACTCGAAAAGGGAGTCCGGGTGGTTCAACTATTCAACGGTAGTGACCCGTCCGGTGGCAACGGCATCACCAACTGGGACTCTCACAGCGATATCAAGCGGACACATGCGATGCAAGCGGAGATCATGGATCAACCGACCGCCGCCTTGATCGCCGACTTGAAGCAACGCGGCATGTTGGAACACACGCTCGTCGTGTGGTGTACCGAGTTCGGTCGGATGCCGTTCTTGCAAGCCAACGGAACCGGCCGCGACCACAACCCCGATGCGTTCACTTGCTTCCTCGCCGGAGCGGGGGTCAAGAAAGGCTTCAGCTACGGCGAAAGCGATGAGTTTGGTTTCAAGGCCGCTGTGAATGAAACCAGCGTCTACGATTTCAACGCGACGTTGTTACACCTCATGGGACTCGATCACGAACGACTCACCTACTACCACAATGGTTTCCAGCGCCGGCTAACGAACGTGCATGGCCATGTGATCAAGGATGTGTTGGCAAGCTAAGCGTATCTCATTCCGCATGCAAGCCGGAAGCGCGAGCGAGTGATTTTACCATACAAACCCGACGCGCAACGGGCTGTTGATTTAATCGTTTAACGGCAAGCCGCAGGCGACAGAGCTTGAGAACGCAGACGCCTGCGGCTTGCCGTTAAACGAAAACGCCCAATCGTGCACTAAATCAACAGCCCGCTATCGCCGTCGGCTCACTAAATCAACACGCCGTTGCGCGTCGGGCTTGTACGTTTGCGGTATAGCCGCATGACCTGGCAACAACGACGACTTTCATTCCTTCTTTCCCCACGACCTTATGAAAATTTCGCTACTGCTTTCGTTCTGCCTCTGCCTTGCAACGAATACCAACACCGGCTTTGCCGCGGAACCACCCAACATATTGTTCATTACCGTGGACGATCTGCGGCCGGAGTTGGGTTGTTACGGTTCACCGATCGCGGTCACACCGAACTTGGACGCACTCGCTGCGGACGGATTGTTGTTCAATCGCGCCTACTGCCAACAAGCGATCTGTCGTCCTTCTCGTGCCAGTTTGATGACCGGACAGCGGCCCGAAAGTACCGGGTTGTTTCACAACTATGTCGGGTTGCGTGAGTTGCAACCGGATATCTTGACCCTTCCCGAACACCTGATCGCCAACGGCTACGAGGCGGCTTATTGCGGCAAAATATTCCATGTGGGCGACACCGACGAAGGACGCTCGTGGAGTCGCGATCCGGTCAAACAGATCGCGGGTTTGAAAAGACCTTCCGGGGGTTATGCCTTGCCGGAAAACATCCGATTGCGGAACCAGAATTTCCAAGACATGACGGCAAAGTACGGGGAAGCGGCCAAACGCGGACTGGCCAACGGTCCGGCTTATGAATCCGCCGACGTTCCCGACACGGCTTACGCCGACGGCTACAACACCCTAGCGGCCATCGAGACAATGAAAGAGATGGCTCAAGCGGACAAGCCATTTTTCATGGCAATGGGATTTAAGTTGCCCCACCTGAATTGGTGCGCGCCGAAAAAATACTGGGACCTTTACGACCGTGATCAGATCCCGATGGCGTCACACACCGATCCTCCCGCCGATGGTGCCACGATGGGACTGCACGCCTCATTCGAACTGCGCACTCGAGCGGGCATTCCCAAATCGGGACCGATCGGCGATGAGCTTTCACGAACTCTCAAGCACGCCTACTTGGCATCGACCAGTTACGTCGACGCCCAAGTCGGCAAGCTAATCTCGGCACTCGACGACGCCAAGTTGCGCGACAACACGATCATCATCTTATGGGGTGACCACGGCTGGCACCTCGGTGACATGGGAGTTTGGGGAAAGGCGACCAACTATGAGATTGCCACCCGGGTCCCGCTGATGATTTGGACGCCCGACATGAAGGCGCGGGGAGTAAAAACGGATGCTCTCGTCGAGCTTGTTGACATCTTTCCAACGTTGTGTGAGCTTGCGGGCGTGAACGTGCCGACGCACTTAGAAGGCCGCAGCTTCAAACCCCTGTTGGATAACCCGCACCAGCCATGGAAAGAGGCTGCATTCAGTCAATATCCCAATCCTGCGATGCGAGAATGGGCGGCCAACCCGTTGTCGAAAGAGATGCGAGAAACCTGGTTCGGGCCACTGATCCAAGAAGTCGAATCTCGCATCATTGATCAACAGGGCGACCAATGGGACCGTGAGCTATTCGAGAATCATTTGATGGGTTACACGATGCGCACCGATCGCTATCGTCTGGTCGTGTGGCGTGACCGTCGTCGGCCCGATGCATCGCCGGTTGACATTGAGCTATTTGATCACGAGAACGATCCTCACGAAACTGTCAACATCGCCCGCAAAGCTCCCAACCTAACGTTATCATTGCTCATGCAAATGAAGGCGGCACGCGAATAAAGGAATCCGAACGGCTAAACGATACCGGACACGTTCATTCACGATAGCGCGTCGGCGAAGGCTGTTTTGAGCCGCTCGGTGGCTTGGTTTGCTTTGGTCGAATCGATCACGACGTTGACTTGCAATTCACTCGTTGCGATCATTTCGACGTTGATGTCGGCGGTGGCGAGTTGGTCGAACAATACCGTGCCGACTTGGGTGTGGCTGCGTAGTCCGATACCGCTGACACTGAGTTTGGTGATTCCCTTGGCACTGCGTACGTTTCGCATCGCGTGCTTATCGCAGATCTCTTTAGCCACTTTCAGGGCGTCCTCCAGTTCCGCTTCATCGATCGTGAAGCTGACGCTCGTGCTACCATGTTCACCGTCGTAACCTTGCACGATCATGTCGACAAAAATACCCGCTCGCCCGATTTCATCGAACATGTCAGCGGCGACTCCAACGCGGTCGGGAACGCCGTCGAGGGTCACGCGGGCTTGACCGCCGACGACCGCGATATCTGTCAGAGTCAACGCCTCCAGTGCATCGTTTTGCAAACGGGAGACGACGTCGTTGACGTCCGCCTCGACGTTCGTTTCGGCTTTGATTTCGTTCCACGTTTTGGCATCGGCGGGACGTTCGTGCAATGCAAACCCTTCGTGAACGGCGCGGAGAGCTTGAGTGGCCTGATCACGAGGCACGAGCGCCGATATTTTGATTTCGCTAGTCGTGATCATATGAATGTTCACCCCTGCGTCGGCGAGTGCCCGGAACATTTTGGCGGCGACGGCTTTTTGTTTGGCCATGCCCAATCCCACTACGCTGACTTTGGATACTTTGGAATCGTGCGTCACACCTGATGCGCCGACTTGGTCCACGATCGATTGGACTGCGGCCAGGGTTGAGGCTAATTCGTTTCCGGCAACGGTGAATGAGACGTCCGCCTTGCCTTCTTCTCCGACATTTTGGACGACCATGTCGACGGCTATTTTTTGAGCGGCAATGGCGGCAAAGATCGTTCGGCTGATACCCGGAACATCCGGCACACCCAAAACCGTCACGCGGGCTTCGTCTTTGGTTAGCGCCGCTCCACTGACCGCCGCGCTTTCGGATTCCGCTTGGGCGACTATCATCGTTCCGTCGCGATCACCGAAACTGCTACGAACGTGAATCGGCACCGAAAACTTTTTGGCAAACTCGATCGATCGCGAGTGCATCACACCGGCTCCGAGTGACGCGAGTTCCAGCATTTCGTCGTAGCTGATCACGTCCACGCGTCGGGCCTCGGGTAAAATCCGAGGATCGGTCGTGTAGACGCCGTCGACGTCGGTGTTGATCTCACACGCGTCCGCGCCCAACACCGCCGCGAGCGCCACGGCCGTCGTGTCACTGCCGCCGCGTCCGAGCGTCGTGATGTTCAGGTCGTCGTCGATGCCTTGGAATCCTGCGGCGACGACGATGTTGCCTTCGTCGAGCAGTCGTTCGATCCGGACCGTGTCGATCGAACGAATGCGTGCTTTGGAAAAACTGTTGTCGGTTTTCATGCCGATCTGGCCGCCGGTCAAGCTGATCGCTTTGGCACCGAGGTCATGAATGGCCATGGCGACCAACGCGACGCTGGTTTGTTCGCCCGTGCTGAGCAGCATGTCCATCTCCCGGGCGGGCGGTCGCTCGCACACCCCGGCTGCCAATTCCAATAAGACATCGGTTTGCTTGCCCATCGCGCTGACGACCATCACGACGCGGTGGCCTTGTTGTTGGGCGCGGATGGCTCGCCGGGCCGCTGCACGAATTTTTTCAGTGTCCGCGACCGAGGTACCGCCGAATTTTTGAACAATGAGTGACATGGGGATTGAAGATTGAAGTTTGAAGATTGAAGAAAGTAGGCTGGGTCGAAGCTGCTTCGGCGAAGACCCGGCACCGCTCAGTGTTCGTTCGGAAACAACCTGCCTAGTTGGTAAACGGCCGCAACGCAATCAATTGCGGTTGTTGCAGAAACCGCACGCTAGCCGCTGATGAACGCGTCCATCATCGTCCATCCGGGATCGAATACCAGTCCCGTTTGAGCGGCAGAGATTTCGTCGTAGGTGGTCGCTTGATCGGTTTGCACCCCGGTTCCGGCGATGGCTAAGGGCACCGGACCATGCGTGTGCTTCTTGGTTCGGCAAAACGTCGGATGGTCGGGCAAAACCAAGATCCGGGCGTTGCCGTGATTCTGAACGGCGGTCCATAACGGTCCGACAATATGGCGATCGATTTGTTCGAGCGCTTCGACCTTCGCCTCGGCACGACCTTCATGAGACGCTTCATCGGGGGCTTCGATGTGGACGCAAACGATGTCGTATTGCTGAAGTGCCTCCACGCCGGCGGCACCTTTGCCTGCGTAGTTGGTGTCGAGGTAGCCGGTGGCACCTTCGACCTCGATCCGCGGCCAACCGGCCAGCGCCCCGATTCCGCGAAGCAAATCGACTGCCGTGATCATGACGCCCTTAAGTCCGTAGCGTTCCTCGAACGTGGGCAGACCCGGGGCTCCGCCGCTGCCCCACAGCCAAACGTTTGTGGCCAGTTTCTTACCGGCTTGGCGGCGGGCGACGTTGATCGGATGGTCGGCCAAGACCTCCGCCGACGCGGACATCAACGCGACCAACAAATCACTGCCGGGACCTCGGGGAAAGTCATCGGCGATCGAGAGATCAGTAAGGTCATGCGGTGCCGAACTTCGCGTTGCCGGCGTGAACGGGGAGGGATGTTCGGCGTCGCCGCGATAGATCAACAAATTGCGATAACTCACGCCAGGAACAAATTCCAAACGAGCGGCGATTTCCGGGGCGACGGCCGGTCGGTCGCTTCGCAACAACCTGTCGTTCAGTTCCGAAAGGAACGCCGTCGAATCTTCGGTGGTGACATGGTCGGCGGTGAAGTCAATCATGATTTGGTCTTCGACGGTGACCAAGTTGCACCTTACCGCACAATCGTAGGGCCCCAATTGGATGCCGGTGGCAGCGGCCTCCAAAGGAGCACGTCCGGTGAAGAAACGGCTGGGGTCATAACCGAGCAAACACAGATTCGCGACTTCGCTACCGGCGGGAAAGTCGATCGGCGTGTTGTCCGTCACGCCGACGCGACCGGCCGTGGCGATCGCGTCCATGTTGGGCAATCGGGCAGCTTGCAGCGGCGTTTTTCCGCCCAGGGATTCGAGGGATTCGTCGGCGCAGCCGTCGGGAATGATGATGACATATTTCATGGGCAAGGAGTCCGCGATCAGTGGAGTTTGGTCGAGACGCCAAGTGTCGTGGAAGAGACCTTTTTGCGAAAGGCCGGTCTGCACTAACCCTGCGGACCGATGATCCACCAAATTCGCTGCAGGATCAAGTCTTCGTCCACGCCCGCCGCACGCATCTTGTCGGCCAATTCCCCGACCGAAGCGGGTAATTCCAGCTTTCCTGCCAGGTGCGCCAAGTGTTCCTGGCGGCTTTGAGAGTTTTCGAGACGGTCGAGCCACCCCGGCATCACCCAGGTCGATCGCATCGGAAGTCCCGCGATGGCGGCAGTCTGAGCCGGCCCCAAGACTTTATCCCGATTTCGTTTACTCGCTACGCTGTCGGCCCCCTCGATGTCTTCGCTACCCAACGGTTGAGCCAAAACGGCATTGATCCCACCTAGCTGGTGGATCTTGGGCGTGCCGACTTCGGCGACCAATTGCATTCGTTGCTTCACCGACGTCGTCCGGCTCGCCGGAGCGGCGGCGGCGAAGGAATCGATGGCGGCGACGGCTTGAGTCCATTTCTCATCGTTGGATGCGAGGATCCCTTCGGGCGTCATGGCTTCGGGGACGCTGCGTCCCAAAATCGACTCAGTCATCACCAATGAGATCGTTCGCAACAGATCAAAGTCACTTGCCATCAAGTCATCGGCCAGCTCTTGATGAAGCCCTCGAATTTCCTCGTCCGTTGTGCCCGATAGGTCGTACGGATTGGTAACCAATGGTCGGCCATGGATCGCCCGCCAAACCCAATCGACCAGTCCACTGGCTAGCTTTGATGAACCGATCAAGTTTTCAGCCGTCGGCGTAAGTTCCGGCCGAACCTCGGCCAACTTCCGACGACCATCGACGGTGTCGTAAAATATCCGTTGGTCTTTCGACACATTGTCACTGATAAAAGGAATCATCGTCGCGGCAAATGCCCAATACTCCGTTTGCCGATTGAGATCTTTTGCCAGGGCGGGCATGTCATGGCATCGCTGGCAACGCAGGTCCGCGTTGTGCGTCAAGGATGCTGCTTTGACCAATCGTTCATGGGGTTGAGTGGTCCCAAAGAGCCACTGGAGCGGTTCGGGTTGCTGCGCTGCTTGGTCGGCTTGATTGTTGTTGGTTTGATCGGTACCAGCATGTTCGACCTTGGTTGGTTCGAACCAAGATGCGACGAGACGGTCCATGCCCGAACGTTGTTTCCATGTTTGACGAAGCTGCACCATCCAAGGCGAGTCGGTCGCGACACTCGGAGCAACGGCGGCTGTTGCAGAGATCGTTTCTACAAAACGAAGTGCCAGAGCGTTGAGATTATCGGGGCCTTGTAATTCCGCCAGGATCGCTTCGGGATCTCCGACGCTATCGGGTGAGAGTTGAATGCCATACCGGTCTTTCAACCGCGCCACCGTCTGTTCTTTTGAAATCAATGCGGTGGCATTGACCTCAACACGTTGCCAGTAGGTTTTTAAGTGCGCGTCGATCGAACGCGAAACAAGACGAATCGGTTCGATCGGCCGCATCGCGGTTCGTTCTTGTGGATCGGACAGACGACTTCGATGGTCTGCGGCGCCCATCGGTAAGCCATGTTTCGGGTTGTCCGTCGACGGATCCGAATCGGTCGGAGGCGATGGGGGAGCTCCGGCCAATTCGATCACGCGAGCGGGAAGCGAATTGTCGAGTTCGGGTTCGTCCGTCCTCCCCGAATCGGCTCGCTCAGTTTTCGGAATGGAAGTGGAATCAACTCGCTGCGGGACCGACGTGGCCGGCAAGCCGGCGGGAACTTTCCCAGAAGTACCTTCCTGCTTCGCCAAAGCGTCGACCTTCATGCGGTTTTGAACACCCCAAGCGAGACCGGCGACAATCAGCAAGCCAGCGACAGTGGCAAAACCGCCGATCCAATTCGAGAATGGATTCGACTTTGCTTTTGTAGATATTGAAGGCACCCGGGAGGGGCGGAGTAGTGTCGACTCGTCGCGGGTCTGGTGCCATCGATGCAAAATGAGTTGCGTTTGATCAGGCGGTCCGGACCGCTGTTTTGGCTCCTCCGTCGCTTCGGTTCGGCCAAATGCTTCGGTAAGGAAGACCTCCCAGAACGCATCATCGACCGAACGATGATTCTCGCCCTCGAGCTGATGCTCGCCGCGGAGTTCAGGCTCGCCGTGGGTCGGATTGAAGTCGGAGGGGGTCATGAGATTCAGTTGGATTCAAGAGACGGCACCGGGCGTTTTCACACCGGGTGTTTTCAAACGTTCGGCAACGCATTCCCGGAGCTGCGTTTTGGCCCGTTGCATTAGGTTTCGGGCACCATGGTCCGTGATGCCTAGATTTTCGCCGATTTGCACACGCGGCAAGTTTTCGACGAACCGCATCCGCAACGCATCGCGAGCACGGTCAGTCAACAATTCCAGACAAGCTCGCAGCGCATCGACGGCATCGTCTCCGGTCAAGTCCTTCCCCGCCCAGCGTTGCCAACTTTCGTCGAGCAACGATGGCGAGTCACTGACCTGTATCCGGCCCAACTTGCGGTGACTGGACACCAGCAAGTTGTACGCGGTTCGTCGAAGGTATTCTGACGTTGCCTGTTCTGAATGTTGAACGAACGTTTCCCGGCGAAGTACCCGAAGAAAGGTTTCCTGCGTCAAATCGTCCGCGGTTGCGGGATCGCACCCGAGCACTCTCAGGTAACGCCAAACTCCGTTCTGGTGTCGCTGGATCAGCTCCGCGGGCGATAGATCACTCACGCAATCAGTTCACTAATCAACTTGCCCCCCCCGGCGATCTTCATCGGACGACCGTTCTTGCTCGTGTACGTCGTTTCGGTCGAAATTCCGAGCCCGTGACAAACCGTGGTCATGAGGTCTTCGCTGCTGTACGGTTCGGTTTCGACAGCGGTTCCGTCGCTGCTCGTCGCACCGACGGCAAGCCCGCCCTTGAGACTGCCGCCACCGACGACGCACGACCAAGCTCGGGCGAAGTGATCGCGTCCGGCGGTTTGATTGATCCGCGGCGTGCGTCCAAACTCACCCATCCACATCACAACGGTGTCTTGCAACAGGCCGCGTTGTTCGAGGTCTTCGACCAAGGCGCTCATCGCCCGGTCGACGACTGGCAGTTTTTGGTCCTTGAGTGTCATGTGAACGTTGTTGTGCAAATCCCAACCGCCCAAATCGACTTCGACGAAGGGCACGCCAGCTTCAACCAATCGGCGAGCGAGCAGGCAACCTTGGCCGAAGTTATCCGTGCCGTAGCGTTCTTTCACTTCGGTCGGCTCTTCGTCCACCTTGAACGCTTTCATCTGGTCACTCGTCATCAGCGCGAGCGTCTTGTCGAGCACCTTGGCATGTTCGGCAGCCGGTGTGTCATTGGTCTTTTTGGCAAATCCGGATTCGATCATTTGCAACGCCGCCATGCGCTGCATCAAGCGTTGATCGTCCAGCTTCATTTGCAAGTTACGGACCCGACCGTTGCTCGATACGGCGAACGGCGACCACGCCATCCCGAGGAATCCGGGGCCGGCACCGCCACCGCCGATGGAAACGAAGGGTGGAATTTCCAATTCCGGGCGTTGATCGATCAACTCGTGAGCGATCACGCTACCGTAACTTGGATGTTCGATGTTCGGGTTGGGAACGAACCCGGTGTGCATGTAATAACGACCGCGTGCATGGTCGGCTTCGCGGGTCGACATGCTACGGACGATCGACATGTTTTTCATCTGCTTGGCCATCATCGGCAAATGTTCGCAGATCTGCATGTTGCCGGTGGTCGAGATCGGTTGGAACGGTCCTCCGGTGGGCGCACCTGGCTTCAAGTCCCAAAGGTCGATCGTTGGTGGTCCACCGCTCATCCATAGCAAAATCGCCGACTTGCGATTCTTTTTCATTTCGGCGGCGTTGGCTTGAATCGCATTCCCTAAGGAATAGGCAGCCGCTGCGGCGGCTGACGATCCGGCCAAGTGATTCATGAAGTGGCGGCGGGTCATGCCGCGAGGAGTTGATAGGTCCATGGAATTTCGTCTGCGATTGAGGAGTGAAGATTCAAGAAGTAAAAAATGACGTCACGACGGTGACTGTCGGAAGTTACGAGATTCTAGTGCTGCATGATGAACTCGTTGCTATTGATGATCGCCCACCACATGTCCTGCAACATTTCCTTCTCGTCGCCTTTTCGAGCCACAAGTAGTTTTCCGGCGATGGACGTTTCGGTCTTGGTGGGGCGACGGGCCAGTCCGGTCAAGAACAGCTGCGTCAGCCGATCACGTGGCGACTTGCCGGATTTGGAGATTTGATCGATGAATGACCCTGGCTTAGTTTCCGTCGCCGTTCGGCTGAGGTCTCCGTTAAAGAGCATCAACGCTTGAGGGATCGAACCATTGAACGTGGTCGCTTCATCGCCTTCGTCGGTTCCGAACGCCACAACAAACTGTTCCAACCATCGGCGTCGTTGGGCTTCTTGTTCTTCGTAACTGCCGCCGGTCTTGGCATCGGTCGCCGTAACCAGCGATCCGTAAAGTTGCTCGGCGCTCATTTGACGCAAATAGAACCGCGAAAACTTCGGTGATTCACCGACCGAAGGATCGTCCATTTCATTAGCTCGCCCCAACACCGCTTCGAGTTGGTAAGGTTTGCTCAGCGTGATCCAAGTAATCAATCGTTTCAGATCGTAACTCGCTTTCCGAAACTCCTTACCAAGACTATCAAGCAACTCGGGATGCGAAGATGCGTTATGGGGACCGAGGTCATCGATCGGCCGCGTGAACCCATATCCCAAAAACAACGACCACATTCGGTTGACGATCATCTTGTCGAGGTATTCGCTTTGCAACATCAACGATGCCAACTCGGCCCGACGATTGACGTCTTCGAGGTAACCGCTACGTGGAATCTCGGTGCCGTCGGTGAAGACCGGGTAGGCGACCTTCTGCAATCCGTTTCGCAGCTCATAAAACAACAACGCGTCTTCGGGATTTCCAGCCTCACCGGCGAAGTCCTCGCTGACCAATTCAGCCGATTCGACGTCGTTCGTTCCATCGACAAACCGGCGTAGCGCTCTGGTTTGACGGAAGAACGCATTGAACTCCCAGAATTTTTGTTGTTTCCACTGGTTGAACGGGTGGTTGTGACATTGGGTGCACTGCACCTGTTGCCCCAAAAAGATCCGCGACACACTGCTGGTTGCTAACGTGGCCTTCTCTTCGTTGACCTTACCGACCAAGAAATTGACCGCCCCGTTGAAGTTGCTCGTGCCCGGTTTGGTGGAACCTTCGGCGGACACCAGTTCGTAAACCATCCGGTCGTAGGTCTTGTTGCGAGCAAAACAATCACGCAAATACTTCTGCATGCCGTCCCGATTGGTCAAGTCGCGACGATCCGTCCCACCGCTGCGCCCGATCAACAGATTCGTCCAAACGGTTGCCCAGTGACCGGCATATTCTTCGGTGTAGCGGTCATCGTTGAGAAGCCGATCGACCAGAGCGGCTCGTTTGTCCGACGAACGGTCGGACACGAACTCGCTGAGTTCCTCGTACTTGGGAATTCGTCCGATCACATCCAGGAAAACGCGACGGCACCATACTGCGTCGTCCACGTCGCCGACCGGACGTACTTCAAAATCACGCCAAACCTGTTCGATCGCGTCGTTAATCATCGCGACCTGCGGCGGTACGGATGTCTCGGCGACGGCGGAGCGAATCGTCACACCGCTGACCAACCAAGTTGCAACCAGCAGCGCACAGGCCAGGGACCGGGTAAGGGCAGTGATATCGATTTGCCAGCGGTAAGCACGCATCGAAGCCAACTTCTATGGAGGAGGAAGAGCAAAGGTCAGAAGACGCCAGCCTGATTCGGCCGTTCTCAGTTGAAACGGGTAACATCCAAGGATGTACTCAAATCGGCGCCAATTCCCCCCCATTCTAACACAGATTCCCGCTGGGAAGCAAAATCAACCATCCGGAGCCGATCGCACGATTGACCCAACCTCACCCACTCCACGGACAACACCCCTCCTTTAGCGGTGTTTAGCACTAAACGGATTCAGTGGGTGGCACCAAACGGATTCGTGAAACGGTCGGCTATTCGTGGGTGGCACCAAATAGATGTGTGATTAAATACTTTGTAGGTATCCCTCGCTCACGCTTCGGGTTACGGTGCAAACTAAATCAACAGCCCGCTCGCTGCGGGCATTGCTCGACGCCCGACGCTATCGCGTTCGGCTCACCCTAAAATTAAATTTTGACGAAACACTAGGGGGATTGGCCCTGCTGGTAATCCCGCAGCCTAGCGATCAGACCACCTAGCCGGGCCGCCGCGTTCGGTAAGCGGACCTCGGCGAGTTCGATCAGTTCGGCGACCGGGCCTTTGAATTTTTCGCACTGTTGCTCCATCTCGACGGCCAACGTTCGGGATTTCTCGATTTTTTGCTGACAGAGCCGGATTCGGTTTTTCCACCGGGCGACTTGTTTACGTTCCTCCGTCGCCGGATGGTGCTCTCCAGGTCGCAAGGCGAACTGCTTCCGGCTAAGCCGCTCGCGAGCTTCGACAAACTCTCGTTCGGCGATCTGCAACTGCCGACGCCAATAGGCCGGATAGTCCTGCCCGAAATGTCGCTCGACGTTCATCGTGATCGCTTGCAACTGATACCCCTGCAGCAGCATCCGCTCGGCCAAATGGTCGACCGCTCGGTGCAAATCCTCCAACGATTCGATGCTCCGAACATCCGCCTCACTCATTCGGTCCTAGCTCCTGACTGCATTGAAAATGGGGGTTTGGGAAAACTTTACCGTCGGGATCGACGAAGTTCGGGGCAGGTTGAAGCGATTATGTGCATCGCTCGCCCCATTTGAGCCGAAACGCATTACGACGGAAGGTAGTAATCTCGCAAAATCGGTTCTCCCGGTGATAGGATTCGAAATGAATCGTTGGCTTTTAATCGCATCAATGAGTGGCTTGTTGGCAATGACGACGGGCTGTTTGCACCATAACACACGCAGCGGTTGTTCGAGCTGTTCCAATGAAACGGTCACGACGGGCTGTGGAAGCTGTGGCGGATGTCAATCCGGAAACTGTGGCGGCGACTATCAGATGGCGAGTTGCCCCGACGGAACCTGCTCGACGGGTGAGTGCTCGAGTGGCAACTGCGGCAAGTCGGGATGCGGTTTGATCGGGAAAGGACGCGGTCGCTTGGCCGGTTGTCGAACCGGATGCCAAGCCGGACCGCTGGGTTGGCAACAGGGTGGATTGGACTACAGTTCGCACCTGAACCCGGGTTTCCTCGGGCACAACGCCGGTCAGGCGGTCGCCGGGCAACCATTCCAGGCGGGTGCCCCGACCGCTCAAGTCGCCTATCCTTACTACACACACCGCGGCCCGCGTGACTTTTTGCTCGACAATCCGCCTTCGATCGGCCCGTGAGTGCGAAAGGTGGCGCGTTCGACTTTAAGCACCCCGACGGTTCGTTGACGTTTTTTGTAGATTCGTTCGCTTCCTAAAGATTCAATCAGGTACAAGCAAGTGGCTTCTGATTTTCGTTTGAAAGAATCGCTGCCCGAACTTACCGAGCAGATTCTCGCGACCTACACGGCGGATGATTCGATCAATCATCTGGGGCATTGCCCGCTGCCGAGCTACGACGCGATCGTCAGTATCCTGATTGATTTGAAGGACATTTTGTATCCCGGCTATCGTCGGCACACCAATCTGCACGCCGGGAACATTCGCTACCACGTCGGCGGATTGATCGACTCGCTTCACGATAAACTAACGACCCAAATCGCCCGTGCACTGCGTCACGAAGCTCGCGTCAAGAGCAAGCACAACGATTGCGTCGAGGACGTCGACTTCGAAGCCAAAGGGCAAGCGATGGCGATCGAATTGCTCAAACGAATCGTGCCGATGCGGCGAACGCTCGCGACGGACGTCCAGGCGGCCTTTGACGGAGATCCGGCGTGCCAGACGACCGACGAAATCGTATTTTGCTATCCAGGTTTCGAAGCCATCACGGTGTACCGAATCGCGCACCAATTGGTACGACTTGATGTGCCCTTCATCCCGAGAATGATGACCGAGTGGGCGCACCAACAAACCGGAATCGACATTCACCCCGGCGCAACGATTGGTGATTATTTCTTCATCGATCACGGCACCGGTGTTGTGATCGGGGAGACCTGCGAGATCGGCGAACATGTCAAGTTGTATCAAGGCGTGACGCTAGGCGCGTTGAGTTTTCCGACCGATGCGGATGGGCAAATCATCCGTGGACAAAAGCGGCATCCGACGATCGAAGATCACGTCGTCGTTTACGCCAACGCCACCATCCTCGGTGGACGCACGACGATCGGTCGCGATTCGGTGATCGGGTCGAGTGTTTGGATCACCCGCAGCGTCTCGCCGGGAACCACCGTGTTGCTCGAAAAACCGCAACTGCGCGTGCGGGGTAGCGACGACGCTCGCGACGAACTGGCACCTGAACTCAACTATCAAATCTAGCCGTTTCCAATCCAACAGGCGGAAGATCGAACGTGAAGAAAGCTGAGCGGGCTGCGGTAGTCTTATCACGACTCGCCGAGATCTACCCCGATCCGCCGATTCCGCTAGACCATCGCGACGAGTTCACGCTGCTCGTCGCGGTCTTGCTCAGCGCCCAATGCACCGACAAAAAAGTCAATGAAGTCACGCCCGCACTTTTTGATGTCGCCGGCGATCCCCAGTCGATGCGGGCGTTGGGCGAAGCAGGCATTTTGGAAATCATCCGACCCCTCGGTTTATCAAAGCAGAAAGCCGCTGCGCTGGCGAAGCTGTCGGGGTTGCTGATCGATGTTCACGCAGGTGAGGTGCCGCGAACGTTCCCCGAATTAGAAGCGTTGCCGGGCGTCGGGCATAAGACCGCCAGCGTCGTGATGGCTCAGGCGTTCGGCGTGCCCGCGTTTCCCGTCGATACACACATCCATCGTCTGGCCCAACGTTGGGGGTTTTCGTCAGGGAAGAACGTGGTGCAAACGGAAAACGATTTAAAGAAACTATTTCCGAAATTGTCTTGGAACGACCTGCATTTGCAAATCATCTTCTACGGTCGCGAACACTGTACCGCACGTGGGTGCGATGGAACGAAGTGCGGCTTGTGCCGTGAACTGTTTCCGAAACGCAAAAAACCCGTCGTATGGATCAAACCCTGATCACCGGACGCGACGAAGTAACCGGCTCGCGGCGGGCCGCCCCTGATCCTTTTGGGGATCGGTTTTATACTCCACGTGCCAGACGCAAGACGAGTTGTTCTAGTAGAAATCGGTCACGGCCTTCGGCGCTGTGGGTGCCTTTGAGTCGTAGATCCGCATCGAGGAGCCAACCGAGCAACTCTTTGGCACGGGGCCGTCCCATCGTTTTGAGCTGTGCCTTGGCGGACTGCGCTTCAGCGGGACGACGGATTCCGGCGGCGGACAATGCGTCTTCGAATTGCCAAGATCGGCCGGTTCGTTCGCGATGTTCGATCACGACCGTCGTCATCGCCAGACGCCGGAGCGACCAAGCGATCTGAGGCAGCAAGGCGATGGCTTTATCGCCGCCGGTGAACAATTTGTCCAATTGGCGGATCGCTTCGGCGGCGTCTCCGTTGGCGATCGCGTCGGTGATTTGCCAAACCGTCTTGCCTTTCCAGCCCTCGACGATGTTGCGAACCAACGTCTCATCAATCTTTCCACCGACGTCGACATAAAGGGCAAGTTTGGCGATCTCGGTATCCAACATGCCAATGTCTTCGTCGAGCAATTCGACGAGCGCGTCGGCGGCACCGGCGGTTAGGTTCGTTTGATGGCGTTTGGCAACATAACCGGTTAAGAACTTCCGACGAGTGGCCGCCGAAACGCCGAGTTTGGCGTCGGTCGCATTTCCGCACGCGACCAGCAAATGGTCTTTATCGGCAGCCTTGTACAAGCGGGTATTGGTGGCGAGGGAATCGAGTTCCAAGACCAAACGAGCCGAATCGCCTGGCGCAGCAACATACTTCTCTATCTCCGGTCGATGATTCGAAACGAACTTATCGGCCGAACGAATCACGAGGGTTCGTTTGTCACCGGCATCGAAGTCGAACAGAGACGCTGTCGCGAGGTCGTCTCGCAGATCCGACCATTTAGTCGTCTCACCGTCGAACTGAGACCAGTCCGATTGACCGATCAGGGTATCCATCGACCATCGGCGGAGCGTCGAGTCGTTGCCATAGAGGATGGCGACCCGCTCGCCCGCCGTCGTCGGCGAGGCTTCAGAGATGTACTCGAACGCGTGCTGCCGCGGCATTAAAGCCCTCGTTCCTCGGAGAACGAGTAAATACGGTACTTCTCTTGATCGTCCACTTCCGAGTTGACCCGAAGACCACCCATTTCATCAAAGATCAACATCATACCTGGACGGGTCAACGAATCCTTGTCCGCGATTTCAAGCGATTGGCCTCCTTCCAAATCGATGACGGTGGTCCCCGAAAGCACTTGGGCCTCAGGGGCTTTCTTAATAGTCAACGAGATCGGATCGATGACTTCGGCTTCACCCTTGAATGCAAGAGCCGAGCCTTCGGTGATTTTATCCATCCAGATCGGCATCACGGTTGCGTAAGGCACACTGTGGCTAAAGTTCAGCACCTTGCCAGTGGGCGGTGATTTGGCGTATTCGACTTCTTTGCCCGCCAATACATACGAACGACCGCGTGGTTGTTCAACTGGTCCGGCAAAATAGTTGTTCAGATTAGGAAGCGAGGCGGATGGACTCGGTTCGCTCCAAGGGCTCCAACGTTGAAAGTCGCGTTTCTTGGTTTCTTCGGCGTTCTTCATCAGTTCCTGAACCCGAGCATAGACGTCACCCAACAGCGTCGAGCTTTTGGGCTGCTGCAACGGATTGGCCGGGAAGTTCGGATCTTGGACCGCAAATCGCAAACGATAAACATACTTCCGACCGGGCATTGGACTCTTGGGATCGCCACCTCGGGCGAAGTCGTAGAACCGCATGATCTTAAACTCGACGGGATCCTTCTCGACCATCATCATCGAGGATGTCATGCCCATCCCCATCGTCATGCCCATGCCCGCTCCCATGTCCATATCCATGTCCATCATTCCGTAGTCGGTCCCCATGTCGCCCATCGCCGCATTGCCGCCCGCCCCGGGACCAGCAAGTTCGAGGTCGTCGGGATTGATCTCTTCCTCGGGCGCTTGCGATTCGAGCAGTTCCTTCATCTGCCGTTCGGACTTGGAGATCATCGGAATCTTTGGATGCAACGCGAACGTGGAATAATCGCCCAACAGAACCGGCGGGATGTAGCCGGTCAGGTTCACGTCTCGATAATCCGCCGGCACGAGTTCCGGAGCAAAGCCGGCCCAGACGTAGGCGGCACGTTTGAGATCGCTTTCACGATTTCCAACTAACACCCAATCGGCTTCTTGCAGTTGCGCGACTGTCTTCTGGGTGACGTCGGCACGCTGAATTTCGTAATTGAAATACAGCGGTTGGTCGCGTGTCGGAATGTATCCGTCGGCATCGGCGAGAGCCGTTTGGTAGGCTTCGGCGATTTGTTTGTGAGGCAACAAAGCGGTGCCGGCAATGAACCAGGCGCTCTGGGGGGCCGGCCCCTTGGTAGCGGTCGAAGTACTCGGGGTGACTTTGTATCCGAAATCGTACTTCGGATTGAGTTTGCGAACGGCACCCGCAGCCATGGGTGCACCCTCCATGCCCATGCCCATGTCCATTCCCATTCCCATGTCCATTCCCATGCTCATTTCCATATCCATGCCCATGCCCATTTCCATTTCATCCATGCCCATGGCGTTGCGACCGCGCCGGCGCGGGGATTTTGTCGGTTTGGGTTGGGCTTGCTCGACGACCTCGAGTGCTTCGGCGTTCTCCAAACCTTCGACAAGGTTGCGGCCGCCGAGAACGGCGATCGTTTCGATGTGTCCGCTGATTCGCAACTCCAAGGGGGCGAACAAAACCGGATCTCCACGGCGCAATGACGAGTCAATTTCTTGACGCTCAAGTAAGTTCGGTAGCTTGTAAGGGCTCGGATCCACTGGTGATTGTTTCTTCAACGTTTCGGCGACGATATCGGACAAATTGGTCGTCCGAGGTTGCAGAATGATCTCGGTGTGATCGTCGTCAATGCTGGCGCGGACTCGATTGGCTTCGGCGCTGAGCTGTTCGGGCTGTTGTTCATCCCGCATATCGGGCATTTGCAAACCGCCGTAGATCATCCAAGCCGACGCCGCGATGACAATCGCGACGACGAATTTTTCGCCGTGGTAGATGAAGAAGTTTTTCAGTTTATCAGCGTCCATGGCTATCTCCGTCGGAGGGACGATTGAGGGTCAAAATGGAAGGGGTGGCGAAAGTGATGTGGGTGTTGGGTGTCGGCAATTTTAGCGACGTTCGCGGTGGCGAACTTCTTCGAGTTTACTGGCGTGGCATCCTAAGCACCCAAACATAAGTCACTGGGCTAAACGCACTTAGCAGCGTCTCTCCGAGACGCTGAATGCTGCGAGTCTCGGAGAGACTCGCCTACGTGTTTTGCGAATTGACTTGTGAATTGGTGCTTAGTTGGCGACCAACTTGCACCCGCGGCGGCCGGCACTGCGGCGGCTGGGGCAGCACCCGCTGGTGGTTCCGGGGTGCTTGTTGGCGGATTGGCACCGCCAGCCGCATTGGGGTCGGGCGGAACGACAGCCGGAGCGTTCGGTTGTGCAGGCGCCGGTTGAGGCGCAGGCGCCGGTTGGGCGGTCGCAGCGGGTGCCGTTGCCGGCGCGGAGGCGGAAGCCGGCGCGGCGGAGGCGTCCGGCGCGGTATCAGTCCCGGGGGCGGGCAAGCTCGCGTCGGGCGCGGCGATGTCCGCTCCTGCCTTTTCGTTTTCGATCTTCTCGGCCATCGTTTCGCCGTCGATTACCGTTTCGGCGGTGATTTGATCAACACCGAGTTTGTCCTTTTGTGGCGGGTTGTAGATGTGAATCAAACCATAGACTTCGACTCTCACGTCCAACGGGAATTGATCATCGCCTGCCTGTGCGGGTTGTGACATTCCCATGTCCATTCCCATCCCCATATCCATTTCCATTCCGCCTCCGCCGGACCCACCAGTAGAAGAACCGGACAGTGGAAGAATGCGAGTTTGCATGACTTGGACCATCAGAGGTGCACTACCACAGGCGGCCAACAATTCAGGAACTGCTCGCTGATCGATCTGCAACGACATCATCACGGGAACCCGTTTGGCGACTTTCAGGGGTGCGTCCGAAGGCGATTCACTGGCTAAAGCTCCGCGAAGTTGAGAACCCGTGATCGGTTGGAGCTTAGTATCGACGTAACGATTGTCAGCGGGATCCACCTCCGCCATGCCCGTTCCCATGCCGCCATCCATACCTGACCCCATGTCCATGCCCATGTCCATCCCCATATCCATGCCCATTCCCGAATCCATCCCCATTCCCATGTCCATCCCCATTCCACCCATCGACGCGATTCCGGGACTAGACAGGGCTCCAGCGGTGAAACGAACTTTTCGGCCCATGGAGAGTTGATTGATCTGTCGAATCTTGGCTTCGAACGGCTGTTGAGCCTTGCCGTTGACCTCGGCGATGATGGCGAGCAATTGCCGCAAAATCCATAGGTTTTCTTGGCTGTAGTAGACTTCTAATGTGTTGGGGCGTCGACCTTTCCATGGAAACAGTTCAGAAATCAGCGCGGACTGTGCGGATTCGGGCCACTTAACCAGCGGTCCAGACTGGATACCAGTGATCTCAATCTTGGTGGTTGCCGAGGAGCTGTAACCACCCGAATCCATCCCCATTCCTGCATCCATGCCCATCCCTCCTGCTGCGGAAGCGCTGTCGAACTTCGCCGTCCATTCGGCTTTGGCGATTTTGGCGATATCCGGTAAGACGTTGGCGATGTAGTAACGGTATTGGTTCAGTAACGCGGTCTCTTTCTTCTCTTCTTCAAGAATAGGAAATGAGATGTGTTCCTCGATCGGAATCAAGTCTCGGTACTCGTCGATCAGTTCCTGGGTCAGTTCTTTCTCGGGCCAAACCAGAATATCACGTTGGGCGTCATAGACCGTCTGCCAAGCTTTGAGCACTTCGGCTTCGCGATCTTCGATCAGCGCTTCCATCTTTTCGTGTGAAAGCGGATTGGGGTGATTGGGGACCTCCCCGCGTACCCGTGTCACCGTGGACACGTCGCCGCGAATTTTACTCGCCCGACTTTCATTCTCGGCAACGAGTTCGGAAGTCACCATATGCCAAACGCCCAAGGCGCCGAGCAGGATCAAAGCGATCCCGATCCAAAAGCCATATTGCTTGAGGAATTCGATCGCGGGTTTGAGTTGTTCCATCGGTCTGGCCGGGTGAGTGAAGAGTGAAGAGTGAAGAGTGAAGAGTGGAGAGTGGAGAGTGGAGAGTAGGCTGGGTCGTAGCCGCTTTGGCGGAGACCCGGCAGTGCCATCAATCGTTTTAATTCATCGCAACATCGGTGCCTTCGGTCGCGGCCGCTTCCTCGGCTGCGGCGGCTTCTTCGGCTTCGAGTTTCTTCTTGATTCGTTCGGACAGTGGGGTCGGCGTCCAAACGAATTGGAACGTGAAATCGAGACGTTTGACTCGCAGATTCGGCGGCACGTACACAATTTTCTCGCCATCGGGTCCGATGATTTCTTTAGGCGGTGCTTGGCCGTTGGCCGGAGCCAACATGGCTGCAGGACTGGTCGGATCGTAGTCGGGATTGGGCACGAGCGTTTCGACGGGTTCTTTTTCATCGAGCTGCAACGGGTACGAGAATCCCATTTCTTGCGGTGTGAATGTCATCTTCTCGCCCGCCGCGTTGACCAGCGTGATCGGTTTTTCGAGGAAATTCGTGGTCATGTATTTCCGCACGTGGTTGGTGCCTTCGAACCCCTTTCGATCAAGCGCCGTGCTGTTGTAGTAATGATAGGCTCTCAACTGGATTACCCATCCTGGCCCGGTCGGTCCGGTGTCGGTGGCGAACTCATCAGGCAGAGTTCGCTTCATGGTTCGAGCCCAGTTTCGCATTTCTTCTTTGTAGCGTTGGTCGACGATGGGCGTGTACCAAGTCGCAAGGTCTTCGAAACGCTTCGTATCGATTTCGGTAACGTGAATGTCGATGCGATCCTCGAGTGGCAATTCGGTCGGTGAGGGAATCTCACCGTCGGGATAATCTTGCCGCGGGATCAGCGCATTGACCGCCTTGATAACCTCCAGCCAAATCAATCGATCTTCGGCGTTCCCGGACACCTCGTCGCCGAGGCTATTGAGAAACAACAAGCGACTTTCCAAGGTCGAGTCTTTGGACTTTTCTTCGCTACTATAAGTACTCATTTGAGAAACCGCCGTTGCGGCCCCTTTCCACAAGTCCTCGTGTGTCGTCGCCCAGGAACGCTGCGTCAAGGCGTACTGCACGGTCGCCCCCAACATCAAGGCGCTAATTCCCAGAAGAGCCCATGGTTTCTTGGCGCGGATCATCCGCTGGGTCATGATCTCGCGTGGCACCAGTGACGTGTGCACCTGCCCTATACCGAGGCCTTGCAAGCACAACCCGTAGCAGACCGCAAACGTCGGTGCGTTATCGCGGAAGGTCGGGATCGAGAGCACGTCTTCGCCGCCGAGCCGGTTGAATCGGTCCATCACGTGGACTTCGTAACCGAGGTTCTTGCCGAGATACGCGGCCAAGCCGGGCATCTTGACGGTGTTGCCGGTGACCAACAGTTCGGTGATCTCGGCCTTCTTGTCCATGCTGCGGAAGAAGCCGATCGATCGTTGGACCTCCGTTACCAAGTCATTGAAGACCGGGCGCATCGTTTGGAAAACGAGTTTCGGATCGACCGCTTCTCTCGCATTGCGTTTGAGATGCTCGGCCTTGGCGAAGGTCAGCTTCAAGTCTTTCGTTAATTGTCGCGTGAAGTGGTTACCGCCGATCGGCATACTACGTTGCCAAATCCGAAAACCGTTGGTGATGATCAAATCACTCGAATCGGTTCCGATCGAAAGCACCACGGTCGAGGTAGGTGGGTTGTCGGCGTCGAATTCTTCATTGTCGATCCGCTCGTTCATGCGATCGTACGCGATCGCGTTGTAAAGCGCGATCGGTGCGAGTTGAACGATATCGACTTCGATGTCTGCTTCGTCGAAGGGTGCCAATTGACGGTAGGCTTGTTCTCGCTTCATCGCGAACAAACCGACTTCACTCTCGAGGGCATAACCTTCTTGCAACATCGCACCGGGCATCATTTGGTAATCCCAAATGACATCGGACAACTCGAACGGAATTTGCTGTTTGGCTTCATAACGAACGATGTCGGCGATTTTCTTCAAATCGACCGGCGGTGGCTTGAAGAATTTGGCCAGACCGCTTTGTCCCGGCACACTGATGCACACGCGGTCACGGATCGCGTCGTTGCGTTCCATCAGCTGCGTCAGAGCTTCGGCGATCAACTCGTCAGGATTCGCGTCAGGTTGACTAAGAATTTTGGGATACTCGATAAAATCGAAAGCATCGGCGATGACTTCGTCACCTTTTTTGATGCAGTGAAGTGCTTTAAGGGCACTTTGGCCGATTTCGATTCCCCAAATGCCGGCGGAGCCTGCCATGGTGGTCTTTCAAACGATCGAGTTGAGAAGAGAGATAAGTTGGTTGCGGGAGGTGCCCCGAGACTGTTCTAGCGATTAGTATCTCGTTTTCCTCCCTCCACGTCAAATTTTAGTCGCTCATGCCGCCTTTTGCCGAGTGTTGCGTGGTTATTCCGTGCAACACCATCGAAGATTTCCCCTCCCGGTTGGATTCCAACGACGCCCGAAGTCTGCTCGGCGGACTCACGGCCGCCTGGCATCCTCGTTTAATCGCCGCCACCGGTCGGACTCCGACCTGGCACCGGGCCGACGAGATGCCCTCGCCGATCCGCCCCAAAAAATCGGACACGGGCGGTAGCCCGACCAAGCAAAATCGCCTGATTTTAATACCCGAAGCGTGTTTTTCAGTACTTCCGGCAAGATTCAGCGAAGCCGTCACGGACCAATCTTTCGCGATCATCGAACCTGATTCGCCTGAGTTTGTGTCGGAATTGATCGTGCGGGTCAACAGTCGCGCCGACGCGATCGAGCAAATCAACGCGGCCATCGAGTCGCTTCCTGATGGATATAACGGATCGATCGATTGGAAGGTTCGCAGCGAAGGTTGCGAAGAAACCGATGGGCGGACGATCGACGAAAACGATTTTTTTGCCCTCGGATACACTTGGTGGCAGATTCAGGTACTGACTCGAAAACTGCGATACACCAGCAACCTCGATCAAATCCACTTTGAAAACCGCCTGACGGCGGCGGCCCGGGCATTGATCGACGCTCAGGCGACGGCGGCTTGCGAAGCGATCCACGATTGTTTTGACGCCCTTGCGGAAGAACGCGACCATTATTTCTCGTCGGACCCCTCGATCATCGACTTGACGTTGTTGACGCCGGGCACGATTTCTAAATGGATTCACTCATCGACCGATGCATCACGACCAATCGCTTCGGTCTTGGCCACGCCGCAAAACGTGCTCGTCGATGAAGACGTCGCTGAAGCGGTTTTGAAACAAACCGACGAAACATCCGCGCGGTTCCTCGAACGATTGTCCGGCGACCAAATCGGATGGTGCGGCGGCGGACCGTCGTCGGAATTTCATTTGGAAACCAATTCGATCGATCAAGTCGAACAGCGGCTCGCCGATGCGATGTCGATCGTCGGGCGACTGACCGGCAATTTACCTGCGGTCTACGCTCGCTTGGGCGGTGGCGTGGCGGCTCAGTGGTTGCCGTCGATCGTGGCGAGCGGCTTCCAAGGTGTCGTTCCGATCGACTTCATCAACGGTCGAGGCTTCGACAATGAGTCGAAAGTGATCTTGGGTGAAGGATCGTGCGAGATCGAAGCCTTAACTGCCAAGCCACTCGATGCCGACGACGATGCTTCGTTCTTGACCTTGGCGACGCGTTTGGGCGAAGCGATCGACGGCGGCGAGATTGCGACCGCGCTGATGGCGCATTGGCCGGGTCAAGGATGCGATAGTTTTCAAGATGTCCGACGGGCCGCGACCTGGACGCTCGCCTTGGGTAAATTTTGGAAGATCGACGAATACTTCACCGAAGGAGAACGACCCTACCATCACGGCCAAAATCCGGTGGCGACGTCGTCAGCGGACACCTCGGCCAACGTTCACGACGCAGTATCGCGATCGTTCGCATTGGCCGAACACCTTCAACAGCAAACCCGCTGGAACCTTCGCGGCTTGTTGGCCTTGATCGATCCATCCACGGTCGCCGAATCGGAACTCGGTTCGGCCGACGCGATCGAACTGCGCCGGCGGATCGTCGAAGCGATGGGGCTATCGGTCGATCGTGCATCCCAGCAAAACGGTCAACCGAGCCCCAGTGTCGCCTTGGTCAATCCGCACCATCCGGCTACCCGCGAAATCGTTCCGATCAGTGGTAAGATCGCCAAGGCTGCTGATTCGGTTTTCTACGTCGCATCCGAAGGCGGACGCAGCCGGATCGTCGCGGACGTACCCGCATGGGGATTTTGCATCGTCGGTCAAGACTCTGGAAACGCCACGACCGAACGCGGCCCTGGTTCGCTCAATTGGATTCAAAAACTGGGACGATCCCTGCGTCGACCGGCCGGCAAAATCCTCGACGGTCATCGCCTGAGCAATGAATTCATGGAAGTCGCCATTAGCCCCGAACATGGTGGCATCAACGGCATCTATAGCGGTCGCGGGCGAGGAAACCGTTTTTCAACCCGTTTGGTCATGACGCCGCACTCGCCGAGCAAGACGATCGCATCGGTTTGCGAAAGCGTCCGCGAGATCGAAAACAGCCGCATTTCGGCCGTGATCGAATTGACGGGATACTTCGTCACCTCTGATGAAAACGCGGCTCAAGGCGATTCGACCCGCCGGGTCTTGTGGACGGCTCGATATCGACTCGATCGCGGTAGCCGACGACTACGATATCAAATCCGCATCGATTCCAGTGATCAGTCACTTTCGAGTGAGCAATCTCAGTTGCCCGTCGTGTGGCAACATCTTCCGTCGCTGAGAATCGCGATCGCCGACGCCACGCCGATCGTCCGCTCATTGGTCGGTGAACGATTGCAGCGGACCAGCGCGAGATCGTTCAGTTCATCCATGGGGTTCATGATCGAAGAAGGCGAAGAGCGACAAACCTTGATCGCGTCCAATCGTGCGACCCTGCACCGACGTGTCGAAGAACGATTCATCGACAGCTTGCTGTCGCCGACCGAGGATGGTCGATGGCTATCGTTCGAGTTTGGTTTTGATGTGCCTCATCCGATGGCGTCGGCGAAGTCGTTCGTTCGCGATTGCGATGCGTTGCAAGATCAGCCCGGTTCTAATGCAACGACTTCGCTTGGCGTGCCGTTGTTGCCGACCAAACCGATCGGCTCGTTCGCTCAACAAGGTTGGTTAATGCATGTCGCACCGGCGAGTGTGGAAGCTCAAGTCGTCGACGTGGCGATGGTCCGCGATCGAGGCGACCATCTGGCGATCCATTTTCGAATCATTCAAACCGCCGGCCGCGCCGCCAAAGCGTCACTGCGTTTTTGCCGTGGCGTTCACGCGGTCATCGAAGTGTCGTCGACGAGCCGGCCGCTGCGAAGTGACGCACCGGACTCGGTCTTGGAATTGAAGGATTTGGAAAGCCTCGCGATTTCGCAAAGCGTTCAATCCGAAGCCGATCGTGTGACGTGGTCGCAAGCCGCCCACGGTGTAGTGCATTTGATCGTGCTGTTTCAGGCGGGCGAACTCGCCGAAGATGGCGGTCCCGAATGAGCGAGCCGTTGCCCGTCGATCTCATGTTCCGCGAAGCGGCGATGGCGAGCAAACTCGTCAGCGAAAAGCAGTGGCGTCGGGCGGCGATGGAAGTCAAGGAAGCACGCAAAGAGGCCGGGCTATCGGCCCCCGTCGAGATCGCCGAGCGGGAAGAAGTGATCGGCCAAATCGCGAAGATCCTGATCCGCGACAAGGTGTTGACCGAATACCAGGCTCAACAACTGCGGGCCGGACGAACGAAGTTGACGCTGGGCCCCTATATCGTGACCGAATTCCTCGGCCAAGGAGGCATGGGCCAGGTCTTCGGCGGCGTTCACGAAATCATGGGACGTCACTGCGCGATCAAGGTCTTGCCGTTGGAAAAATCGGATGACCTGGCCCGCGAAAGCTTTCACCGTGAGATCCGCCTGCAGGCGTCATTGGATTGCCCTTACTTGGTTCGCGCGTTCGACGCCGGTCGCGAAGGCAGCGTTCATTTTCTTGTGACCGAATACGTCCCGGGAACGGACCTGCGACGGTTGGTTAAAGAGAACGGTCCGCTGTCGGTTCAACAGGCCGCGTCGATCATCGCGCAGGCCGCCGCCGGCTTGGCATACGCTCACGAATCCGGTTTGATCCACCGCGACATCAAACCCGCAAACATCTTGGTCACTCCCGAAGGTCACGCCAAAGTCGCTGACGTCGGCTTGGCCGCACTGGCGTTCGGTGGCGACGACGACCCGCGAGCCGGCAAGGTCGTCGGAACGGCAGACTACCTTTCGCCCGAACAAATTCGCACGCCGCATCTGGTCGGGCCGCAAAGCGATTTGTATTCACTCGGTTGCACGCTGTATTACTGCATCACCGGCAAGGTTCCCTTCCCCGGTGGCGATTCACGAAGCAAATGCCGACGCCACCTCAGTCAAGCACCTTGGGACCCACGCAAGTTCACGCCCGACTTGCCGACCGAGTTCGTCGATATACTCGCCGACATGATGGAAAAGGACACTCGCAAACGTGTCCAGTCGGCCACCGAGGTGGTTCAGCGGCTCAGTGTGTTTGCCGCGACAACCCAAGACGAGGGCGACGAGTGGTTGGCTGAATTGGGGTTGGAATTGAACGTGCCCAAAGTGCCCGATCGCTCGCAAGATCGATTGCTCGGATCCGCAGGCATGAAAACGCGAATGGTGCCGGCCGGATCCACATCGGCGACCAAATGGAAGACGACCTCCAGCGGTCAAAGCGAAAGTGCGTCGGGTATCTCCGACGTCGACGAAGGCAGTCAGGCCTCCGGCGCAAACGCCGGTCCCGAAGACGTCGTGATCCCGCCACTCCCCGCCGCCGTGGGCGAACACGCCTCGCCGATCGACGCCTATGGCCATCCACCCAAGCTTTCAACCGTTCCGCCACCGGTCGCCACCGGAGCCAAAATGGTATCACGGAGCACATTATTTATTGCGGTCTTCGTTGCGATCCTCGTCAGCGGTGCGGCCGGTTTTGCCACCGCTTGGTGGTTGCGTTGATCGAATTCCGATGCGTCTGCCGAATGAATTTCTTGGCGGGCGGGCGAGTTCGTTGGACATTCACGGATTACAGAAAGATTCTTTTCATCGGAAAGCTGTTATGACATCTTCACTCGCCATTGTTCGCGCCTTTCCCCTTCTTCTCGTGTTCGGACTCGTTGCAATCGCCAGTTCGATCAGTGCTCAAGAGAGTGTTGATGCCGTCGCGGCTCAACCTTTTCTTTTGCAAATGATCCGCGACGACTCGGTGCATCGTGAGTTACGGCTAACTGAGGAGCAAATCACCCAAGTCGACGAGGCGATCGGTGAAGTCGATCCTCGTTGGTGGGTCAGCCGCATTTTGCCAGCCGAACGACAATCGACCGAAATCAAAGAGCTGATCGCGATCCTGAAAGGACGCCTGAAAGGCATCCTGAGCGCCGACCAATGGACCCGGTTGGAACAACTCGAACGACAAGCCCACGGTACTCGCATGGTTCGGCTTCCCGAGGTCATTCAAGCGTTGGACATCACGGCATCGCAACAGCCCCGGTTTGAAGCGCTTTTTTCGAAGACCGATGCCACCGTTGCGTCGTTGGAAAAGCAATTAAGCGACCAGGCGATCACGCCCGAACAAGCGGCCACGGAGATTGCCAACGCGCAAAAAAACGAGCGACAAGGAATGCTCGACATTTTCACCAGCGAGCAACAATCCGGAATCGGTCCGCTCGTCGGCAAGTCGTTTGACTTCGCCGGTGTCAAACGAACCTACCCACGAGCCCCCGAGTTTGTTTCCGATGGGGCGACTTGGATCCAAGACGGAGTTGTTTTATCGAGCCAACCGATCCGCATGTCGGACCTTCGCGGCAAAGTCGTCGCGGTTTACTTCTATGCGTTTGAGTGCATCAACTGCCAACGCAACTTTCCTCACTACAAGAGTTGGCATGAAGACCTCGCCGATGACGGCCTGGTTGTGATCGGCATCCAGACGCCGGAGACTTCCGCTGAACGAAGCCTCGAGCGAGTGACATCAGCGACTCGAACGGACGGATTCAAGTTCCCGGTCTTGTTCGATCAAGCATCTAACAATTGGCGGACGTGGGGAAACACGATGTGGCCGACGACCTATCTGATCGATAAGAAGGGATTCATTCGACGCTGGTGGCAGGGCGAAATGAACTGGAAGGGAACTCCCGGTGAACAACAAATGCGAGAGTCCATCCGAACGTTGTTGGCCGAAGCAGAATAGATCCGCCGAGTGCTTCGTCAAAATCTAATTTTAGGGTGAGCCGAACGCGCTAACGTCGGGCGTTGAGCAATGCCCGCGGTTAGCGCGTTTTTGATTTAATCGTTTAACGGCAAGCCGCAGGCGACAGAGCTTGAGAACGCAGACGCCTGCGGCTTGCCGTTAAACGAAAACGCCCAATCGTGCACTCAATCAACAGCCCGCTAGCGCCGTCGGCTCACTTCACTAACCCTATTTTTAGGGTTTGACGAAGCACTAGTGTGATCTGTGGCGTTGAGTGGAAAACGCCCCCCGTCACGCCGCGGTTGTTTTGCGGTATCGTTCTCACTGCACGAATCGCACCCGCCTTCTTCGCGGCCATCTCCGTTAATTGCTCCATCTCGTTTTCCATGAAGCCCACCATCGACTGGTACGATCGACCTCAATACTTTGACATGGTCTTTCGTGACGAAACGGCCGCCGAGGTTCGATTCTTTGGCGAGGCGTTCGAGCGATTCGTTGACGGGCCGGTCGAGCGACTTTATGAACCCGGGTGTGGAAGCGGACGATTGGTCGCGGCCTTGGCGGCCAAAGGCTACCAAGTCGTCGGGTTGGACAACAATGAATCAATGCTTGCGTATCTGTCGAAGCGTCTGAAACGTCGCACCGCCTCGGTGAAATCGGCGACGTCGGCGCGGCGGAAAACGCCCGAGCTCCACGGGTGCGAATTGATCAACGGCGACATGACCCGGCACGTTTGCCGACCTGTGGTCGACGCCGCCTTTTGCACGTTCAACACGTTTCGCCACTTGCTTGACGAAGAATCCGCCCTCGAACACCTTCGCTGCGTCGCCGAATCATTGCGAACCGGCGGGATTTACATTTTGGGGTTCCACTGCATCCCCCTGGACGCCGATCCGGAATGTACCGAACGCTGGACGGCCACCCACGGCGGGACGAAAGTCAGTGTCACCTTGAAAGTGGTGGGGTTTGAACGTCGTCAACGCCGCGAGACGTTGCGGGTTTCGATCAAAGCGACCAAACGCGACGGGCGAGTCGAGCGGGTCCGCAGCGAATTTCCGCTGCGGCTCTACACGCCCAAACAGGCCAAAGCGTTGCTGGCCCGAGTCGACGACGTTTGGGAGCTCGCCGGCGTCTACGACTTCGATTACGACCTGAGCGAACCACGCAAAATCGACGAAGACCTCACCGACGCGGTTTTCATTCTTCGCAAACGCTAGGGAGGCGCGTTACAATCCCGCACTCCTCCGCTTCCTTACACCTTTTCAAACGAGTGCAACGATGGATCGTTTTCTTCAATTCGGCCGTGTCTACATGGGATTGGCCCGTGTCTTCATGGGATTGGCATGGATCACCGTGGTCGGTTGCGGCGGTTCGGAACCCTCCGTCGCCCCCACCACCGGGATGGCCCCGACGACAACGACCGCTCCCGACTCAGGCGTTTCGGAATCGTCGTCTGACGTTCCAGCCAAAGAACTCAAGAACGGAATGACGCTTCCCGACGAGGTGCCCTTGGAACCATCGGCGTCTTCCACCACCGGGCCTGACTCAAGCAAAGGGTTGCAATTGCCCGACGACTTGTCCCCCAGCCTCTAGAATTTCTCTTGCAATTTCCTCGACTCGCTTGTCATGCCCGGTGACGGTCGATGGTGAACTCGATCACCGGATTCGAAACCGAATCGTTCGCAAACGAGTTTGAGCCGAACCACGTCACGGGAATCCATTGGTTGAACGTTGATGCATTAGACCCAAATATCCGCGTCGAGGTTTCGGTAGCTGATGGCTTCGGCGAGGTGTTCTTCGCCGATCGCGTCGCTACCGGCGATGTCGGCGATCGTGCGGGCGACGCGAAGGATTTTATCGTGGGCTCGAGCGGACAGCCCGAGCGATTCGACCCCGGCTCGCAACATTTGTTTTCCTGCGGGCTCGAGTTCGCAGTATTGTCGGACTTGACGACTGGTCATTTGTGCGTTGTAGCGAACCGGGCTATTACGAAAACGATCTGCTTGAGCTTCACGGGCCTTCACCACATGAACCCGCATCATCTCGCTGGATTCCGACGTTGTCGTACGTGCCGATAGTTCGTCAAATGGAACCGCAGGTACTTCGATGTGAATGTCGATACGATCGAGCAGTGGCCCCGAGATCTTCGACATGTAACGTTCGATCTGGGGCGGTGTGCAATGACAACTTCGTCTGGGATCGCTGCGATAACCACACGGGCACGGATTAGCCGCCGCGATCAACATGAAATCGGCGGGGAAGGTGGTACTTCGCAATGCTCGCGAGATCGTGACGACGCCGTCTTCAAGCGGTTGCCGCATGACTTCGAGGGTCTTGCGATTGAATTCGGGTAATTCATCAAGAAACAATATCCCGTTATGTGCCTTGCTGATTTCTCCCGGCGAGGGCGGGCTGCCTCCACCGACCAATCCGGCATCGCTGATCGTATGATGTGGGCTGCGAAACGGGCGAGTGGCGAGCAACGGTTGCCCGGGGGGAAGTTGTCCGACCGCACTGTAAATCCGAGTGGTCTCAATCGATTCGCCGGGAACCAATCGAGGCAAGATCGTCGGAATCCGTTTTGCGAGCATCGTCTTGCCAGAACCGGGAGGTCCGATCATCAGTAAATTGTGTCGACCTGCCGCACTGAGCGTCATCGCTCGCTTAGCCATCTCTTGGCCTCGCACGTCGGCGAAGTCGACGTCGTATTCACTGAAGGCCTGAAAAATTTCATCCACTCGGCTGGGAACAGGCGGGATGTCGAGTTCTCCCGCAAAGAATGCCACGCACTGCGCTAGAGAATCCACCGCGATCACTTCGAGGTCTTCAACAACGGCCGCTTCGGGGGCATTGGCCGACGGCACAACGAGACCCTTCAGTGATGCATCTTTGGCCGCTTCGATCGCGATCGATAAAGCTCCTTTGATCGGACGGGTGATGCCTTCGAGGGCGAGTTCCCCGACCACGGCGTAATCTTCCAACCTTGCCGTATCAAGTTGCCCGCTGCCCGCGAGAACGCCCAACGCAACTGGCAGATCGAATGAAGGCGCTTGCTTGGGTAAATCGCCGGGTGCCAAGTTGACCACGATCCGATCTTGAGGCCGAATGAAACCGCTGTTGACGATGGCCCGCTCGACCCGGTGCGTGGACTCCTTGACGGCCGTGTCGGGCAAGCCGACCAGGATCGTTTTGGGCATCGCTGCCGGTGAAATATCAACTTCGACATCAACCGGCATCGCTTCGATCCCGAGCAACGTGAATGTCTTCAGACGTGCCAGCATTGCATCATTCCTCTCTTAAATAGTCCCCCAGGCCGATCGCATCCGAGTCGCCCCGGGCACCATCGTGACGCCCCTGGCAACGCGATGCAACCGGCGGTCGGCATCAATGTCGCCTCGGCGAGCCATGTCTCGCTGGAGAAGTCGAGCCTCTCTCATCAGGCCGACACGATGGAAACTTCGTTGCCTCACGAATGTCGAGACGATAGCATAACGATTCCGGCGGCTTCCAAATCATCACAACTTATGGACTAATCAGTGCTATGGGCTCTACAACTTCTAGTCACCATCGAGCCGCGAGCCGATTTCAATATCCCTCGGCAATCGTTTCTTGGGTGATCCCCGCATTGATCTGCTTGATCGGATGCGATTCTACGGCCGAACCCGATCTGGCGTCTCGACCGTTAGAAAATGACACGGCAATGATCGCAGAAGACGCCGCGAACATGCCAGGCAGTGCAGAGAACGCTGCCGACGGGACACTCGAATCACCCGCGCAAACGCTTGCCCCATTGCCCACACCTCCACAAGAACTCGGCATCGGTGACCCCAATCCTGGTTTGCACGTCGCAACTTGGGTTAAAGGCGAACCGGTCGATCAAACGTTGACCGGCAAAGTCCATGTGGTGGAGTTCTGGGCGACGTGGTGCGGCCCGTGTCGAGTCGGCATGCCGCATATCAGTTCGCTTCAACAAGAGTACGGCGATGAAGTCGCGTTCGTCGGAGTCACACGAGAGACGCAAGAAAAGGTGGCTACCTTCCTTGAAGCCCCGGCAAGTGACGGCAAGACATGGGACGAAACGATTCAGTATCGACTCGCGATCGATGATCGCGATTGGACGAACACCGCCTACATGCGGGCGGCCGGCCAAAACGGTATCCCGTGTGCTTTCGTCGTTGGTCGCGATGGAGTCATTGAATGGATCGGCCATCCCGGTTCGATCGACGAGCCGTTGAAGCAAATTGTCGAAGGCCAATGGGATCGTGCCGCAGCGATTGTTGCGCACGAAAAACAACAACGCCTTCAAGAAATGTCCGCCAAGCTCAGTTCATTCGCACGAGCGAAAGATTGGGACGGGGCTCTCGAAATGCTCAACCAAGCTCAACAAGAGGACGAGAACTCGATCCAGCTCATGTCGTTGCGATTAAGAGTTCTTCAGTTGGCCGGTCGTACCGATGAAATGTCAGCCGTCCGTGCCGAAATCGTCGAAGCAGCCTGGGACGACGCCAATATGCTCAATCAAATTGCTTGGTCGGCGGCGACCCTTCCCGACTCGCCAGATCTGGAACTTGCATTGAAGGCCGCTCGACGGGCGTCGGAACTGAGGAACGATGAAGACCCTGCCGTCTTGGATACCGTCGCTCGATGCTATTACGAACTCGCGAACCTGGATGAAGCGATCAAGTGGCAACGGCTTGCGGTTGAACATAATCAAGGCAATGCCGAGATCGAAGCAACGCTAGAGAAGTACTTGGCGGAAAAATCAGAATCGGGCTCGGAGTCGGAATCAAAGGAGAAAGACGCTTCTTCACCTGAAGAAGCGGGTGAGTGATTTAAACCGAGTAAGGCATTCTGCACGTGGCGGCGACTTTCAGTCGCCGTTTGACTGCTTGGCGACTGAAAGTCGCCACCACAAAGTGTTCCTGCAAAGCTTCACGCCCTTTTCGGATGGGTACCTCGTTTACCGGCGGTTGGCGATTCAGCCTTGGCTTCACTCCACCAATTCGGTGTGCCGGATTCGAAGAGCACGCAGTTGCCGTCGGTCGGGTCGGCGTCTGGATCGGCTGGTCCGTTCCAGGCGTGGAACAATAAGGACGCCGCGTTCTTGTTGGCGAATTCGGCGTTCGTGCTCGGGGGCGTGAACAAGTACAAACCCTGTCGGGCGCGGGTCATGGCGACGTACAACAGACACATCGCTTCGGTCATTCTCGCCTTGACGTTGCCGCCGATCACGCGTTGCCAACGTGGCGGTAGGTAGTGCCATTGTTTCTCGCCGACGCTGCGGGTTAAACCCACCGGCGGCTTGCTCAAGTCGGGAAGGTCGGCGATGCACTGGGGCGGTCGGCCGAGCAACTCTTTGTGAATCTCGGGCAAGAACACCGCATCGAACTCCAGCCCCTTGGACTGGTGAACCGTCATCACGCGTACTGCCGCAGCCTTGGGACGTTGCACACGTTTGATCCGAACCAGGTCGACAAAGTCTCGCAAGCGTGTTCGTCCGATGTGATGAAACTGCGTGGTCAGTTCGATGAGCTGTTGCAATCGAACACGCTCGCGAGAATCACAATGGGGCATCAGGGCCGATGCGAGGAACAACACCACTTCGGGAAGGCCTTGGTCTTCGATCCGACGACGCAGTTCGTCGGCCGCTGCCGCCCGCGCGTCGTCTCGCCCCAGTGGTAAATGATCGGCCAATGGCGAGAACGCGATGTGATGTCGCCAACGTCCGTCACCGGGATGCTCGACCATCATCAACGCCGACAAGATCCAACGTACCGCGACCGAATCATCGAGGGGATTGCCACCCTCAGCACTGACATCAACGCCACGGGACTCGAGTGCGTTGATCAGGTAGCGCACCGTCGCGTTGGTCCGCGTGAGCACCCCGATGCTTAACCCCGGTGCCGCGGCGCTGAGCTGCGCGATTTGCGTGGCAACCTCTTCGACCAGCGCCGCCTGCACGTCCGCCGCCGAGGCTTTGACCGGTTTGCCGTCCGGGTCGGCGGGGTTGGGTTGCGGCGGGACGATCGGCCCGGTCATGAAACGGACGTAGCCGGGCAAGTCCTTCGCTGCGGTTTGCGGAGGAAACTTCGTCGCGAATTCCTGCAACGCCTCGGCTTCGTAAACCGCTTTGTCGGCCGGGTCGGCCGGACAAGGCATCTCGGCGAGCGGATGTCGAGTCAAATTTTGAAACGCTTCGGTGACCGCGTCCAAGACCACTCGACTGCTGCGATAACTTTCGTCTTGAGGGATGCTCGCGATGCCGGCGATCTGTTGGTCGACCGCATCAAAAATCTCGGCAACACCACCGCGCCATCCGTAGATCGCTTGTTTGGTATCACCAACGCAAAAGAAAGATTGGGTTCGCCGGGGATCGATCATCGTTACGGAATCGCTCGATGTTCCTTTCGATGCGCTCGCAGGCACAACCGATTGGGCGATGACCTTAAGAACCTGCCACTGCACTGGAGAAGTGTCTTGGAACTCGTCCAACAGCAAGTGATCGATTCGCGAGTCCAATTTGTTTTGAATCGTGGCGACGTCGAGCGTCGTGAACACGCTCGCCAATCGCACGGCAATATCGTCGAAAGCGAACGAAGCCTGTGCTTGTTTGACGCTCGTGATCGCGTCGTTGTAGTGCGCCGCTAAAGATCCGGTCGCATGATTTTGGCTGCGCAGTAAGGACAAGGATTCCGACTTAACGCACTCGTACAAAATTTCCAGATCGGCCTCCAGACCGGGCGGAAACTTGCTGCGTCCGAACTTAACTTCATCGCCGCTCAAGTGGGCTTTGTGGATGTTCGCCAACAAGGTTTCTTCGATCAGTGGCGACAAATCGCGGGCGTCGAGATGGTCGGCCATTTTTTGTAATAGCGCGAGGATCGTTTTTTGTTTCGGCTCGGCCATGCGGAACGATCCGGCCGTTCGTGTGATCTCGGCCGATTCGGGGCGGGTGGGCACGTCGAGTTGATCCCAAGCTTCCTGAGTTGCTTGTCGGGACAGGCCGTAAGTGTTCTCAACGACCTGGATCAATTCGCGGGCGACGTTTCGTTTGACATCACCGCGACCGAGCATCGAGACCAACGATTCGATCTCCGAGGATTGCAACGCGTCGATCATGTTCGTGATCGCGAGTTGGCGAAGCCAAATTTCCTCGATCTCGTCGGTCAGTCGCCACCCCGGCGGCAGATCGAGTTCGAACGGCAACGCCCGAGCGAGTTGCGAGAACAAACTATCGAGTGTGCAAATTCGGATGCGGTGAATGTTTTTAAGCAAACGGTGAAACAGTTGGCCGCAAACATGCCTCGGCAGTCCGGGCAAACCGACTTGCTGCTGAAGCTCGGCGAGGGCCTTAGGTTGACTCGCGTCGGCTGCGGAACCCAACGTGGTCAACACCCGGGTCAAGATTTCTCCGGCGGCTTTGCGGGTGAACGTGGTCGCCAATACGGTTTCCGGCGGTGCGCCGGTGAGCATGATCTTCAGCAACCGCGCGGTGAGTTGGTACGTCTTTCCCGTTCCTGCGGAGGCTCGCACCAACGTCGGTTCGAACGCGCCGCGAAGTAATTCCGGCGTGATCAGTTGGCGGTCCAATAACAACTCGTCGTTGGCGTCACTCGAATCGATCTCATTGCGATCGATCTCGCTGCGTCCGAGTTCGCTGCGTTCGAGCTCATCGAGTGCGGCAGAAATATCGTCCTCGGATGTGGCGAGTTCGTACTGGATGCTTTCGTGGGACATCACGACATCACCTCCATCTCTTCATCGGGGACGACGCTCCCGCCGTAGCCGGCGTCGTTGAACATCATGTCGTAGTCGTCGTACTGCACACCGTCCGGATTCGGTTCAAATCGACACTCCCGAATCTGGCGAACGCACCAATGAATTAATTCGTCGGCGGCTTCGAATTGCGATTCGGTGAACGATGCCAGATTGATTTTCGTTTCGGTGTCTTTTTCGGCGACGTTGAAATAGCCCAATTCAACGTCTTGCGGATCGGCGGAAATTCCCAGATCGGGGATGAACCGACGATACAGCGGCAGTTGCAAGTCGATCCATCGGGTCGACCCATCAGGTGCGGTTTTCAAATGTTTTTTCTCGGGAGAGTGACCGTGTGTCTTGTAATCGAGAATCGCCCAGCGGCCCGTTTCGGGGTGATGGTCGATGCGATCGAATCGTCCGCGCAGCCCCGTGAACTTGCCATCGAGCAGAATCCCGGTCGGCTTTTTGGGCTTCTTCTTTTTCCGGTCGTAGTCGAGTTCGTCGACTGAATCCTCGACCGCGTGAATCCGCCACCCCTGGGCGATCCGTTCGGCTTGCCGCTGAGCGACGACTTTCAAACGTCGTTCGGCTTGTCGGACTTGGATCGCGATCGCCGCTTGCGTGTTGTCGCCGTAGTGCTTCTTGGCATAACGATGCAGGTTCTCGATCAACGCTTTAGCGATCTTGTCTGGATCGGGCTCGTCTTTGTCAGGTCCGTCGCCGAAATTCTCCAGCGCGCCGTGGACCAAGTCACCAAACTGGTTGGCGGCGAGTTCCAACGCGGCATCATCGAGCGGTCGAAGTTTCAAAACGTGACGAAGGTAAAAACGATACGGGCACGCCAGGTAAGCCGAAAACGCGGTCACACTCAAGACATCGACGGTGCGTCCGGGTTCAGGCGGCGGAGGCGAATTGAAATAACCTGGCAACGGTGACACTGTAGTCGTTGCCGAGCCGGCGACGTCGATCGCATCGCCGGACACGACCTCGATTCGCGGCCGACTCGTCGTTAACAACCGACACACGCGGCGCGCCGCATCATCCGCAATCGCGGCGGCGAGCAGGCGGCTCGGCGGGGTCGGCGATTCGTCCGCACTCCGCTTGCCGACAATGAAGTGCACGGCCGATCGCGTCGTCAGCATTTGATGCATCGCGTGAACGTCGCGCGCGTAACGCCGCTCGTTGTTGCGTTGGCTTAGTTTGGACTGCAGCGAGGCGGGCAAGAACGGGTCTCCCGAGGCGGCCTCCGGGACGAAGGGATGGTTCAACCCACAAACGACCAACGCCGGTGCATCGTCGAGGGTCAAGTCGAGCCAACCGAGGATGTTGACCTTGTCGGGCGACGGATCACCGGGCAGAGGAACGACCGCGATCCGTGTGGCGAGCATTTCCAACGCGGTCAGTGAATCGACAGGCGTGTCGAGTTTCGTGCTCAGCTTTTCGTACTGGTGCAATAGTTCGCAGGTCGCCTTGGTAGCAAGTCGAGTTCGTGTTGCGCCGGTTTCGTCAGCACAAACGGGAACGTCTTGATAGAGCGCCTGCAGGACGTCGGCGAGAATGCGACTCCATTTGCCGATGCGTCTGCGTTTTTGGTTCAGCGGCGTTAGCCACGCTTCGACGATTCCGAGCACTTGATCGGCCGATCCCGATTCCTTTCGTTCGCCGGGCAAATCGGCATCGACACTTTGTGGAAAGGCCTCCGAAAGTAATTGATCCAAGCGGGTCAACCAATCGACATGGTGATTGCCGTCTTCTGCATTCTTCGCAAACTCACGATCAATCATTTGGTAGACGTCGGCGTGACGAACCAAAGCCGCCAAGGAACGCCATGTTCGACGGTTTTGATACGCAACGACCAAGTCCATCAAGCGACCGATCGCCGTTTGGGAGGCCGTGTAGCCGAGATGCCGATAGGTGGCAACGCCGAGTAAACGGCAACGGTTCTCGATCGGGGCGACTTGGGACTCATCCGTTACCCCGATGGTGATTTGATCGGTCGAGTGGTCGGTTCCGTAATCGGCGAGCATTTCCGTGACGGCTTGCGATTGATCATCGACCGAGTCGGCGGCAATCAATTGATCGTCGCTGATCGGCAAGACATGATCTTTCCAAGCATCGGGAATCAAACAACCAAACTCATCGAATCGATGCGATTCCTCGTCGGGAGCTGCGACAAGTGACGTGACCGGCATCTTCACATCTCGCATCATCGCTTTGACCAGTTCGCTCAAGTCAGCCGTCCCGATCAGCACGATCGGCCGTAACGCACGGCAGCGTTTTTCGGTGATGGCCTGCATCGCCGCGAGGTTCGGATCACACCGTTCTGCGTTATCTAATTCGGCGAGGTAGTTGGCTTGTGCTTCAACCAGCAACTCCCATCGGTTGCGTTCGGCGGTCCCCTCGGTCCGCCGCAGGACTTGATGAAAGGAGACATTTTCAGCGGCGAGCGACGATTGCAATCGGCGAGCCGTCGCGGCCAAGTCCAACCAACCTGCCGTCGCGTCGGCATCAGGCGGCGTGGGGACGAGCGTTTGCAATCGCTCTGGATCGGAATTTGCCAAGACGCGGGCCCATGCAAGCGTTTGCTCGAAATCGGTCGCCCACTCGGCCGGGCGTCGATACAGCAGACTAGGCAATCGTCCGACAAGATAAAAACGGGGCGGAAGGTAAGCTTGATTGGATTCCGATGCGATAGTCACCAGTTTTTCACGCAATCGGTCGACGGCGCGACTGGAAGGCAAGACCACATCGAACCCACTTAAATCCACCGCTCCGGCGGAAGCGTCGACGCCATCGGATTCACCGGTGTCGATCCCGTCAAACAACGGCTGATCCGTCGATGGGGACGCCGGTCGGTATCGCAGCAACCATTCGGCGGCATGAGAAAGCAGCGGCTCCGACCAACCGCAAAAGACTCGTTCGACCACCGGGGGGCGACGCTTGGAATAAGATTTTTTTGTCCTGGTCTCCAAGATTCAGCAGCTCCGTCCATCGATGGGGGCAATGTTCCGTTGACCATCGCATCGTAGCGGTTTCTGGTCGGCGGGCAACACGTTGGGTCCGGCTCTTATTCCCATGTTGCCCCGGGTAGGCTGGGTGGAGGAGGCTTTGCGACGAACACCCGGCATTGGCTTGATGGACTTCGTTGAACACTCACATCCTGCCGGGTCTACGCCGAAGCGACTCCGACCCAGCCTACGTTAGTTGTCGCCGCGTTTGGTGTGATTGGGGCGTGATGGATTATCTGGTACCTTTGAGGCAGGTCGGTTTGTTCTCCCTTTTTCCGTCCACACCTTCTTTGATCTTCCGTCTCGAGCATGGCCCCGAATCAAGAAAATCTGATCGAGATCGGCGTGATCGTGGCAGGTCCATTGGACCGTGTGGATGCGCGGGCAACCAAATTGGCTGTCGAACAAACCGACGAACGCCTCTGCGAACTATTTCCCGGATTGAAGTTTGATTTCTTCGAGATCAAACGTCCCGAGATGATGGGCGGCGGTCGCATCGAACCTAGCTTGCTGTTGCGACAGGCGATGGAGGAACGCGATTCGAAACATTGGGACTTCGCCTTCGTCTTGACCGCTTCGGAATTGATCGGCAACTACTCGCCCTATTGTTTCGCGGCGCTCAGCCGACCGCTCGACGCGGCGGTGATCTCCATGTCGTTGATCGACCCTCAGGCGCTCGGGATCGAAGTCGATCAAGATTCTCGGGTGCAACGCATCGCCCGACGACTCAGTCGTTTGATGTTGCACAGCATCGGGCATTTATCCGGACTGCCTCGCAGCGACCATCCCAACGATTTGCTGTTCCATCCTCCCAACGCATCGGCGCTCGATCACATGGCGGCGCTGCAACCCGAAGACGTCGAGCGGGCGCGGCAACATCTACTCGACATCGCCGACCTGCGACTCGAAGAAGGCGAAGGACGAACGCTCGGATACGTGAACTTTTCAGTTCGAGCGGCGTGGATCAACCGTTACGAAGTTTACGAAGCGATCATGGCGGCCCGCCCGTGGGAATTCCCTGCCCGGTTGAGCCGACTGACGATCGCGGCGTTTTCGACGTTGGCAATTCTATTGATGACCGCCGAGGCATGGGATCTCGCGCTCGCTCAATCGCACCTCCGTGTGTTCGGACTGATCGGTGCGTCATTGTTGGTGACGACGGCCTACGTCGTCGCTCGGCAACAATTATTGGTGCGGCGGGGTCGTCGACGCAGCGAGCAATACGTGGTGACGTCTCTTTCGGCTTTCGGAATCGTCTTTGCAGGCATGTTGAGCACGTGGCTGACCTTGTTCGTCGTGGGATTAACGTTAACGCATTTCTTGTTTCCCTCGAAATTGGTTGCAACTTGGGCCGCATCGACGGTCACCGATACCCGAATGCTCGATTGGACCGATCGTCCCCACATGGCCGTCTTTGTCGCGTCCTTGGGGTTGTTGATCGGCGCTTTGGGGGCGAGTTTCGAATCACAACATTACTTTCGCCACATTATCTTCGTCGATGAGGAAATCTAAGCGTCGCAGAACCGAGTACAGGCACCATGAATCGTCGTCTCATTCTTTAGCAAAACCAGCCGTGACCAATCCGATTTCGCGCAAGTGGGCAACCCATTCGGGATGATGCGAACATCGCCTGACGACCCGATTGAGATTCTTCTTCCATGTACCGAACTGAGGCGGTGTTCCATCCTGGTAGCAAGCGGCAAGTCGCTCGGCCAAGGGACCGTTGGCATCCGAGTCCAAAATCATGATCATCGAACGGTGAATCGTCTCGCGATCAGTCATGCGGTAGTCCTCGTCGCCTTCGGAGACCATATGCCAATAGCTTAAAAAATCATTACGTTGCCGCGGCGACAACGTCTCGGCAATCTCTTGAACGACGTCGGGAGTCGAGTAACGAATGTTCCCGAGTGGATCCTCGGTCGATCGCGCAATGACCACGCCACGTGAATCGACGATTCGATCGCGATAAACCAGCCACTGCAATTGATGAACGACCGGTTCGATGACACGGCGAACAACCGGATTATCGCGCTGCGCGACGAGCATCGCATTCGGCGCAATTTCGGCCAGCGCGTGCATCAACGATTCAACAAGCGTTTTATAAAGCGCCACGAAACGAACCGAGCCAGGACGATCGACCGTAGCGATCACGGACGCCGCTTTTTCGAGGGATTCACGTAAGTAGATCGCATCCGTTTCGCAACTCGCGAGCATCGCAAATCGGCTTGCCGCAATCGTCATCAATAATGTGTCGTCGGAGTCCACCGTGTTGGTCGTCTCGGAAGAGACGAAATGAATCAATTGAAAAACAATCGCCGATCGAACGTCGGCAGCGAGCCGATATTTGGATCGAAGATGATTCCCGATCTGTGCTTGCGATTTAGAAAGTAGTTGGCACCATAAGTCATCTAAACGTCGGTGATCCCGATCACAAAACGCAACATGAACGAGATTGCTCAACGTTTGACAATCGGGCAAATCGTCGGCGTCGTTATCGGCATCAACAACATTCACTAGGGAGCGATGTTGTGCATTGCGATGCATCAAGTCTTGTGTGCACACGACCCCCATGATCTCGAGAATGTGTGTTGGAATACTGGGTAACCAGCGTCTGAATCGATCGTCTCGGTCTTGTCGCATCGCGGATAATTTCTGCACAAGAAACCGACGGTTTAATTTCGCGAGCAGCTCAAGGCGATATCGAATGACTTGTTCACATGAACAATCGGCCAGACTGCTCCATAACCGATGGCAAGTTTGCGGAACCGGTCCATCGATATCGCTCGGTTCCGTCGAGGCCGCAATCAAGAGCTCTGCGATTCGATCCGTTGTGATATCGTAACTGTCTGATTGAGCCAACCATTTGGGAAGCCAATCGTGGAGAACAGATCGAAAGGTGGTGCCGTCCAGTTTTGCCGTCAATGAGCCGGCCTCCCATGTCAACGCTTGACGAGCGACGGCAAGCCGTTGCGAACAAACGATCGCCATATCCAAGAAACCGCGTTGTTCCTGGGGCGGTAGCTCATCGGCAACGTGACGAGCGGCAAAGTGATTCAGGAACGCCTTGCTTGAGAAGCGACAATCTTCGATGAACGTCGAATCATGAGTCAACCATCGACTTCGCAACAACGTCTCGACGTCAGATTGACAACAACCACAGACGCGTTCCAGGTCGTCGATCGAAAAACGTTGCGTCTGACCGGTCGGAAGAGTGACAAGTCGATAGGCAATCCGCTCAAGCGCTCGGAGGTGATTGAGATGGATGGGAAGGTTCGAATCAACTTGGCCTCGTTGTCGTTCCCATCGAACGAGCTGCTCCATCAAACGGACCGATCCCGACATTGAAACGCCATGGATGTCCGCTTGCGGCGAACTGGAATGGGCGGCAAAAAAGGCGTCAATCATTCTCCGCCAAGCCGGGTTTTGACTCAGCTCGCTAATCGGGCTGTCGTTCGCGGTTCGGTCTTCGGTCCACTCAATAGGCTCCCGATCGGACCGAACAAACGGCCACTTTGGAGTAAAGATTGTCAACTGGCGGACATCGGCCCGAGCGGAAACCGACGATTGCGAGCGTGACGTCAACAGCGTTGTCATCACATCGGAGTCACGGTCTAAGTTCCGCTCGGCATGACGTCTCCATCGCTGCGGAATGCGATCCCAATCGTCGACGATCAACAGCGTTCGGTTGAGTATTGTGAGGCCATCAGCCGGATTTGAACGAGCCAAACGTGCCAAATCTTTCACGGCTTGGCTTGGGCAACAACGGCTATCCGGTTCAAAAATGGAGAGCGAGTTTACATTCGGCGGAAGCCAATTCGATAGAAAAAACTCGAGCGGCGAAATACTAGGATCGTCGGCCAAGGCATCGCCATAGTCCTGGCCTCGGATTGGAATCGGGAACTCCCATTGATCCCATTCGCCTCGAAGTATCGATCGAACGAGCCATCGCACCGTGCTCGTCTTGCCCGTTCCCGGCTCACCGATGAGGATCGACAGCGGTCGAAACGACTCAAGAGCATCGGCAAACGCGATCGAGCGTTCATTGCCTAGACAGTCGTCGCCCATTAAATCGCCGGAAACGAGGACTTCGATCGGCTGATAACCATCCTGTATCGAGACCGCAGGGAAGCCTGGGGAACAATCGGGTAGATCGACGGACGCAGGATCGGTTTGCCATGCTTGCTTCCAACGATCAAAAGCAAACTCCAGATGCCCAACCGAAAGACAATTCGGCTCGACACTTGAACAAAAAGTCTTACCGAGTAACGCGGCCATGAATTCCCTCCTTAGAATTTGGGCAATGATCAAAATAGAGGAGCCTACCGCGAGAGCCGTTGCCCCTTGGACACGAATATGCGTTTCGTGTTCGGCTCTTGCTAGCAGGCTCCTCAAGTACCAAGGCTACTGTTAACATCATATCGTTGTGCGCAAAAATCGCGCAAACGAAGCAGAAAACCGTATCGTTTTGATCAAACGGGGACAGGAATGCCACGAGGTAGCGATCAGATTCGCGAAGCTAGACAGGCGCGGGGACTTACGCAATTACAATTAGCCGTCCGCGCCGGGGTGTCCGTCCGAACACTTCAGTTCGCTGAAGGCGGTCAAGTCAGCGTCTCGGCAAATAAGTTAGAGCAAATCGCGAATTGGCTCGACCTGTCCTACGAACAAGCCTGTTGTGTCGAGGACCGAGTCGAGGACGATGAACTCGCTCGCTTACCATGGTCGTTATCTCGGTTCATTCAGACCCGAGCGGCCCCGCCGGCCGAAGCGTTTCTGCATGACGAAGAAGCGGTCCTCGCTGTCGTCCGTCGTATGCGTGACAACTGGAAATGGCATCTTGATCGCGACGCCGATGATCCCGCCACCGAGTTGTTTGAACGCGGAGACCGATTGCTCGACGAGAGCTTAAGCTTGTATGAGCAACGCTATCTTGCCATCTGGAAAAAGAACCCTGCGTGCTTTCAACTGGCGCGATGTGGCGGCGTTTGCAGTGGATTAACGGTCGTGTTGCCGGTCACCCAAACGGCCTATCAACGATTTCGCAACGGTGAGATTTCGTTCATGGAAATTTCAGCGCACGATATTCAACAAGAAAGCCAGTTCATCGTGCTGGATTCGGCCACGGATTTCCCCGGATCCGGGAAGGTTCCCTGGCGTCGTATGACTGATTCGTTGGCCTACGCGTTGTTCCACCGAATCGCGATGTTGTCCCGAGACCCTTCGGCAGACGACTTTCGGATGTTGTCCTTCGGTGCCAGTCGTCTGAATCTGCAGCGTTTGATTTCGTTAGGTTTCGAAGACTGCCAAACGAGCATGCCGGAATTCGATTTCCCGATTTGCGAATTCAGCTTGAACGGCCGCCAAGAACTCGATGATAATTACGCAAACGCATCGACGACCATCCATTTCGCCCGACTTCTGCGACCATTCAAGCCGTCCGTTGCCAAATCCGCGATGACGAAACGAATCATCCGAGCGGGCTTGAAAACACTTCAAAAATTGGTCAAGCCACCCGCGCGAATCGATGTCGCTGACCATCGGTATGTCGCTTGACCGATCGATCGCCCCATTGCGGCTTCGATTGAATCGAACCGCCGAATCGATCCCAAAAAATATGGAACCGATGTTCTCGGTTTGAACGCGGTTGAACACCTTGCCTGAGCTGGAACTGAAGTTCCCTTTGATGTTCGCCGAAGTAACCCGTTCGACACGTCCACTCCGGCTCTCCCCAAGACTCTAACTCGTCGAATACCAACACGCTCAAACGATCAGGGCCGTTTTGAATTCGCCAGTGATTGTCGATCGCTTCGATCCGTTCTTTGGTAGCGGTTTGACGGTCGCCCAAACGCAAGATCAAGCAACCATCGGATTGGATCTCAATCTCAAGCTGCTCGACGACTTTGCGGAAGCGAGGCAAACCGTCGTCAAACCGTTCCGTCGCGGCAAAACAAGTGTGGGCCACTTCCGCCACGCCATAACAGTGCAGGAATCGAACCTGACAACCGATCGAGTGGAGCAGCTGTTCCATGTACTTTTCAAGCGAGCGAGGGAAATAATAGCCGCCACCGGCCCAAAGCAACCGGCTCGGAAATTCAAAACCAGCTGCGATCGCCTCGATCAGCATATTCGCACCCACCAACGGTTGGGCCGCAAAGATAACCGACCGCTGTTCCCTTGCCGCCAATCGCAACGAACGAATCAACGTCGGTCCATGCAAGTACGTATCGACCAAAGGGGCAAATCCTTGCAGACCGAGTGCGGCCGGATAGGCGTTGATGATTAAACAGTCCGGCCGAATCCATTGCTCCAGTTCGGGAAACACCGATACAAGTTGACCGAGACGTTGCCCATCGAGTTTGCCGATCCGCCGATATCCGTCCGGTTCCAACGAGGTCGAACCGGCCGCGTAGGAAAGTTGTTCCGTTCCAACGATCGATAAAGTATCGGGCCTTGACGGCGTATCTGCTCGCACGGGCGAAACACCTGACCGAAAAACCTGAAGTCGGGGTGCCATCGATTCAGACCTCGATCGTGGGGGCGTCGTCGATGAATTCAAACAGGTCCGCAAAATAAGAACGCTGCTGTGGATCGGCCGTCATGTACATCACTTGGCTATCAGTACCGCAAGTCGGATGTACGAAGTCCGAACCCGCAATGATGTGAAAACCCATCCGACGATAAAATGGCACCATCTCCCGTCGTGCGTTCATGAGCGACAATCGGCAACCTTGTGACAGCAAATCACGCCAAGTTTCACGAACCATCAATCGCATTAGCCGCATCGACGAATAACGACTACGTTGGATCGCAAACTTACACGGCGAAAAAATGATGTCTGCGTACTCTTGTATCAGTTTCGGCGGATAGTAATCCTGGCAATCAAGTTGCCCCTCATCGGCCATCGTCGCCGTGAGCGTTCCGATTCGCTCGCGATCGACCGATAGACAATAGTGAAAACTGTAAGCGTCGAAGTCGAAGTACAGTTGATGTCCGCCGCGTTGACTGCGGATCTGCTGAATGTGTTCAAATGACGAATCATCACTTCCGTAGAAACGCTCGATCGACACCCCATCGGCTAAGTTCGAATAGATGGTTTGGTGGTCTCGGTTACGAACGACACGACCACCCGATTTCGATCGAGGCACCTCCAGCGTAGAAGCGCCAAACGAACGATAGGGAATCGAATCGCTAACAACAATTTCTTCAGTAAACATTCGCTTGCATCCATGCAGGTCGATCGGTTCAAGTCGTTGACAAATCGGTCTCTAACCTGAGACGCGAGCGACATGCCGAGACACCAACGGGACCTGCTCCCCCACATGGAGACTAGAAAGCACCATGCATTGGGAGAACCTCGAAAATGTTCCGGTTTCCGGACATGGGTGACTTAAGAAATTTTTGTCATTTTTGACGTTTTTTTGTTTTATGTCCCCATGATGTCCCGCAGATCCTTGATTGGTCAGCGAATTGATCGCGAAAACATCTGGTCACTGCCCAAGCTGAGGACTAAAATCGTGCTGCCAGTCTGGGAGCTGAGGAAACTCGCTCGTCTCGGAAATTGCCCCTTCTTGAGACACCCAGGCTGGTTTTTTTTTGTGTGTTCGCAAATGCCGGTGCTGTCGATTAACTTTTGACCGCGATCACGAACCCGCGGTCTCCGGTCGTGTCGGCATTGCGAGTGACTTCAAGCCCGTACATAGCGACCATTTCGGCGTATTCTGTGACGCTGTAGCATTTGCCTTGGGTGATGTTCATCAGCAATGAGGAATATTCGGCCACGGGCAGGGGACCGGTCTTGTCAGCATTGATGATCGCGTCATGAATGATCAACAATCCGCCCGAAGGCAACGTCTCAGCCGTGCGACGAATAATTTCGTTCGCTTCCGACCAATCCCAATCATGCAGCACGTTCGACAGCAAGATCGTATCGATGCCAGTGTGCTGCGTGTCAGAACTCCACGGGTCGGTGAACATGTCGGCCGAATGAATCGCAATGCGATCGGACAAGCCCCAACGTTCGACTTCCGATCTTGTGATGACGTCGACGGGCGGTTGCTCCAAAACCGTCGCCCGCAATTGCGGGTAACGAGACACCATCGTCGCACTGTAGATCCCCGATCCCCCGCCGACATCCAGCAGATGCTTGCGGTCGTGCATCTCAGCGGCGAGTGACTCCGCCAATTTTTGTCCGAACGCGATCCCGCGGCAATTCATCAACTCCGTGAAACTTTTTGCAAATGCGGGATCCTTCATCGATTCGTGCCAATCAGCCCCGTCAGCTTTCGCTTGCCAATTGGCCGGTTTGCCTGTCTTCAGAATCTGAACGTAGTCGTGCAACTTGGGCGAATCGGCGATCGGTTGATAATACGGCCCGAGAAACCAGGGGCTATCGGCGACCAAATACTCACGCCCCACTTCGGTCAGTTCGCAGTGACCGCTCGGATCGGTGCGAACAAATCCGCTGGCCCGACAAAGCGTCATCAAAACATCAGCAGGCCGAGACTGCCATCCAAAGTGCTCACATAGGTTCGCCAGCGTCACACCAGAATGCTGGTCGATCCAAGTGAACAGATCGAACTCCAAAATCGCCGCCGCGATCAGATCGGCCGCGTATTGGCGATCACGATACCGCAAGATGACCGACGGGTCGCTGGCGGGAGGCTGCGTGAGGTCGAACAATTGAAAATCCTGTGAGATTGATGATCCGCGTTTCGGGGGATTCGAAAACCAAACCGAGTCGCCGCCCCAGACCGAAAACTGATCGGGTAGAATAGGCGTTTTTCCGATTCTATTCTATGCAAGGCTATCCGTTGGCGTCTGTGATTGAACCGTCGACCGCGTCATCCCTACTGAGATCGGCCCGCCAAGGTTCGGCTGACGGATGGAGTCGATTCGTCCATCTGTATGGACCGCTAATCTATCGCTGGGTCCGTCGGTCGGGGATGCAAAGTAGCGATGCGTCGGATGTGACCCAGGACGTCCTGCTCTCGGTATCAAAGGATCTCGCCAAGTTTGATCCCTCGCGACCCGATGCCAAATTCCGCGGTTGGCTATGGACGATCACCCGACGACGGATTGCCGATTCAGTGCGAAGTCGACAAGAAGAAATCTTGCTGGGTTCGGCCATGGCGGACCTCGCAGTCTGGTCGGAATCTCTCGATCCGCCGACCGATGCGGAAACCGACCAGGCCACGTTGCTTCGACGCGCGGTGGCAATCTATCGAGATCGGTTTGATCCAAAAACCTGGCAGGCGTTCTGGGCGACGGTCGTTGAAGGACGCCAAGCAGACGAGGTCGCCGAATCATTGGGAATGAATCGCTGGAGTGTCTACAAGGCGCGGGCTCGCATCTTGCAACGCCTGAGGACCGAATTGGCAGGACTGATTGATTCGGATTAGTTTTTTGGAAGGAAGTGTCCAACGGTCTGCGATGTACTGACGGTGGACTATGGCGAGTCAATCGACCGGTCCAAATCGTCAACTTTCCTGAGTGAGACTATCCATGATTGCCCTCCCTTCGACCGAGTGCCCGTCTGATCGCGATTTTCAAGACTTCTTGTGCGGCCGTTTGCCTGACGACCGTTTCGGGAGCCTTCTCGAGCATCTCGACACTTGCGATTCCTGCCAAGACCGCGTGCCAACGGTCCAAAACGATACCGACAAAGTAATCGCGGTCTTGGCTCAGCATCCCCAATTGGAAATCGATCCGTTTTTGGTCGAGGCCGATTGCCAGGCAGCGTTGTATCACGCGGCCACTCGAACATCCAAATCGCTCGATCGTGTATTGCCGCCGATTGAGAACTTGGGTCCGTACCGGTTGATCCGACCACTTGGTCACGGGGGCATGGGGGCCGTCTACTTGGCCGAACATCAACGACTACGACGTCAGTGTGCAATCAAGTTGCTGCCCAAGGAGCGTGGACTCGATTCCGATTGGCGACAACGTTTCGAACGAGAGATGCAAGCCATCGCATCGCTCACCCATCCCAATATCGTGGCCGCCACCGACGGCGGCGAGGCGGACGGTTGGCATTTCTTGGTGATGGAGTATCTCGACGGATTGGATCTCTCGGCCGTCGGTCGTCGGCTCGGATCGCTTGACATCCAAACGGCAAGCACGATCATGCGAGACGTTTGTCTGGCGTTGTCGGCATTGCATGACGCCGGTTTGGTCCACCGCGATATCAAGCCGTCCAATGTCATGCTGACGCGTGATGGCCAAGTCAAACTGCTCGACCTGGGATTGGTTTTGGACGATCAGTTGATGGAGAACTTGCGGCTGACCACGGTCGGACACGTTCTCGGAACGCTGGCCTTCGCTGCCCCCGAGCAGCTCTCTAATCGAGCTGTGATCGATGCGCGTGCCGATCTCTATGGAGTCGGGGCAACCTTGTTCCAGTTGATTGCCGGTCGTCCAGCTCATCCTTGTGATCAAGGCATCGGACCTCTGGTTATTGAGAAAACGAGTGCGGCAGCGCCATCGATCCAAAGCGTGGTCGCCGATGTGCCTAGTGGATTGGCCGATCTAGTTGCCGAACTGCTTCAACGAAACGCCGATGATCGACCAAGTTCCGCGTCGGAGGTGGCTCGACGACTCGAACCGTTTACATCGAAGGTCTCGCTAAGATCGTTGGCTCGGCGGGCGTTGAGGATTCATGACAACTCGGACGAATCCATCGGGTCGGTTGCAACGATTGCCCCATCGGTTCATCACTCGCACCAGTTTGCCGGCGATCTCCCTCCCGTTCCCAGCTCGTGGCGACGGTGGTTGATGCTCGGCGGTTTCCCGGCGGCGCTCGCGGTCATCATCATCTTCATCGACAGTCGCGGAAACCAAACTCGGATTGAAACACGCGATGGTGGCGAACCTACCGTGACGATCGATCAATCGACTGGCGCGGTGACCAACACGGCGGGTGCATTGATGGCCGAAGCGAGTGGCGATGAAGAACAATACAAAGGAAAAACGTTTTCCTATTGGTGTGGTCTGATGAAAGTCGAACGAGACACGGCAACGTTAAAGGATGGAATGCAAGCGATCTCCATCTTGGCTGAACCACAAGACGTCGATGCGGCTCATGCGATCCTGATCGCCGCCCGGCGCTTCGGCGGGTGGGTATCCGGGAGCGACACTCCGTCGGGCAAATTCATGAGCGAGTTCCTCGATCCTTTTGGGAGTTTGATGCCCCAACCTGGCATTGCCGCGATTACACGCGAGCTTTCGATTGCCAACGACCGGAGTGTAGCGGCTTGCCTTTGGACGCTCCAGCACTTTCGCGGCGGCTATCAAAGCCAGACGAATCTTGCCGAATGGGCGGGCGAGCCGGCCAACCGGGATGCGGCCATCCGGCTTCACGATGCCTTGCAATCGATTCCTGATTCGTTGCTTGACGGAGACATGAAAGATCTCTATCGAACCCAGAGACGATACAGTTCGCTGGTGATCGCACTAACGCTCGATTTACCACTGGACCAAGAAACCGGTTTAGAGGACTTTCTGCGAGATTTTCATCAACAGCATCTCAATCAACCAACCCCTGATCCAACTGAGCGATTGCGAGCCGTGTTGGAATCACAGCGCGCATCCACCTACGAGTTCGATCCGAATCGTGAGCCGAAGCTCGAACCACTTGAATTGATCGCCGCTATCCAACTGAAGATTGAATTCGCTCCTGAAATTTTTACGCTCACCTTGCTGAATTCAGGGCTTTGGTTTGGAGATAGATCGCTGCCTGGTGCTGAAGTCCGACTGACCGAATGGAAACGACAATTTGAACGAAATTCTCAAGCCGTCGCCGACCAAACCGTTTTATGGCTTGTCAACCAAAACTCCAAACCGAGCCAGGTAGCTAGCGGGCAGCAATCGATCTTGAGGCAACTCGTTCTCGATGAACCTCTGTGGATTATTTCGCTTCCGTCGATCGCAAGGGAAACCACCCAGCCGCAAGTGTTGGAAGACCTGCTCGAAAGCGTCCCACCACCTAGCAACGATCCGAACCCGAACTATCCGCTCGGACCAGACAACTGGAGCGTCGCCTCGAACCCTTCGCAAGAGCTTTCGAAGGTCATTGAGCAAACCATCGCGATCCTTGACAAGCGACATGGCGCCGAGCGTGCGGACTTGGGCGGTATCTCGTCAGGGTCAGACCTTGATTCGAGCGTTCGGGCCGGTCAAGACGAATGACAACGCTTGACAGAATCTTTCGGTGCTCGCGCGGAAATAACCTACCTGGATCGTAATCAGCCGCAACGCGTGAACAATAAGTGATGGATTCTCAACGTGGCGTCGACTTTCAGTCGACGTTTCAGGGTTTGGCGACTGAAAGTCGCCACCACTTAATGTTCACGCGATGCTTAGCTGGTTGATTAGCGAACAAGTCTTACGACACGAAAGAGGAGACGATGTTGTAGGCAGCCCAGGCGGCGACGTAGGCGAGCACGGTCATGTAACCGAATTGAAAAGCCGCCCATCCCCACGAGCCGGTTTCTTTTTTGGTGACCGCTTGGGTGGGCAAGCACTGCATCGCCAAGACGAAGAACACCAGCAAGCTGACGCAGGTGGCGGTGGTGAAGACGGGATTGCCTTGGGCATCGGTCGCCGATGAGAGTCGCTGTTGTAATGTCGATTCGTCTTCGGGTTCGGGGCCGAGTCCGTAAAGGATCGATAGCGTCGAAACGACGACTTCGCGGGCGGCGAAACTGGTCATGACGCCGACGCTGATTTTCCAATCGAATCCCAAAGGCTCAAAGACCGGAGCGACGAAACGTCCCATCCGACCGATGATCGCGTGCTCTTGATCCGCCGACGCCCGCAAGTTTTCCAGTTCGGCTTCGTCGAGCGTCTCGGCGACGACGTTGCGGGACGCCAAGTCTTGCGCAAATTGCTCGTCGGACAATTTGGGATATGTCGAAAGGAACCAAATTGCAATCGAGATCAACAGGATGATCGTTCCCGCATCTCGCAAGAACATCCAGCCCCGTTCATACGCGTACCGCAACGCATTGCGGAGCGAGGGGGTGCGGTAAGGCGGAAGATCCAAGATCAAGGGCGAAGGCGCGCCGGGAAGTATCGTCATCTTTAAGACGAACGCGACGAGGAACGCGGCCACCATGCCGAGAGCGTAGGCCGACGCGAACAACACCGCCGCGAGCAGCGGTTGGCTGGGGAACAGCATCGCCGCGACGATCGAATAGACCGGCAAGCGGGCCGAACACGTCATCAACGGAATGACCATGATCGCCGCCAAGCGATCACGCCGGTTCTCGATCACCTTGGTCGACATGATCGCCGGAATGGCGCACGCGTGAGCGGCGAGCAATGGCACGAACGCTTGGCCGGGCAATCCCACCCGTCGCATCCAGCGATCGACCACGACGACGGCGCGGGCCAAGTAGCCGGAATCTTCCAGAATCGCGAGCATGAAGAACAAAATGCAAATTTGCGGCAAGAACACCATCACGCCGCCGACCCCACCGATGATCCCGTCGGTGATCAAGCTTTGAAAATCGCCTTCGGGTAACCACTGACTGATCCAAGCCGACAGCGATGCGAAGCCGCCGTCGAGCATTTCCATCGGGAACTGTGCGAAATAAAAGACCAATGAAAAGGCCGCCAGCATGATGGCGGCGAACACCATCGGTCCGAAGACGGTATGTGTCAAGAACGAGTCGACCCGGTCGGTCGTTTCGTCAGACGCGACAAAACCGTTTCGGGTGCTTTCGCGGGCCAACGCCGACGCCCACAGGTGTCCGTCGGCATACGGGCAAACCCGGCACGACCCGCAGGCTTCCTCGTCGCTGATGACGGTCAACGCGTTTTCGGCGACACACGGAGTGTTATCCGGTGCATCGCATGGTATCAACACCGGCATCGGCGGGCCCGCCAACAGCACGTCGAGCTGCGACTTCAGACGATCGAACCCTTCGCCGGTACGGGCTGAGATGCCGACGACGGGGCAGCCGATTTTTCGGGCTAGAACCGTCAAGTCGATTTCAATGCCTCGTTTGCGAGCCGACTCGATCATATTGACCGCGATCAACGTCGGACAACCATGTTGTAAGGCTTGTCGAGCAACAAACAGAGTCCGCTGCAAATTCGTCGCGTCAACGACAATCAACACCGCATCGGGTGCCGGCCCAGGATTGCCTAGGATAAAATCGCGGGTGACGGTCTCCTCGGGGGACGAAGCGTCGAGTGAGTACAGTCCCGGCAAATCAACCAAGGTGATCGAACGACCTTGCCGAAGCTCGACCTTCCCGATCCGCCGATCGATCGTCGTACCGGGGAAGTTCGACGTCTTGGCAAGCAGATTCGTCAACCGATTGAAGATCGACGTCTTTCCGACATTGGGATTGCCCAACATCGCCACAACTTTGCCGGTGGCACGATCGCGGACCTCGCCCTCACCACCGGGCTCGCCCGTCATCGGTGGTTGGGAAAGCTTGTGGTCGGTGGGGCGAGAGGATTCGGTCGGGTCGACCGAGGTGCTCATGAATGAGCCGCTCGCAAGAAAATGCCTTTGGCGATCTCACCCGCGACGGCGATGCGTCCGCCGGCCGCTTTCAAGATCATCGGATTTCCCCCGCGAGCCAATTCAACGCGTTGACCTTCGAACAATCCGAGCGATTTCAACCGGGTGGCGCAGGCTTCGGGCAGATCCAAGCGGACAATCTCACCATCGCGGCCGGTAAAATGATCCAGCGTGATTTCGGCGGGCAAGGTATCGATCATGATGAATACGTTTCCGAATCAAGGCCGAGACAGCGAGTAAGGCCGGGGCCGGGACGCTGGGGCAAGGTGGGGCAAAAGCAAATCTAGTTGAGAATGATTCTCGTTAAAACCAGTTTAGGCAGCCGGGCGATCAGATCCTAGAGGGTTTCGGTCGATTCGGGGCCGGAAAATGGAATTTAGAGCCCATCCGAAATAGCGGCGTCGCGGTGAACAAACCCTTCTGAGGCCGGTTCTATCTGGCATTCCCCACCGCTAAACTTGTCCTCCGACTTCACCAAACTGCATCCGAAAGCGAGTCGTCCGCGATCGCCCCGGTACCTGTGGAAGCTTTTTGCTAGACGCCTCATTGAGCCAACCTGATGTCCGACTACAAGACTTTGTTGCGAACGAGCCGTTTCGACGTCGTCGAGATGCAACTCCCCTCTCACGACGGGCAGGTCCATCACCGGGCGTACATCCGACATCCTGGGGCGGTCGTCCTACTGCCGCTACTTGATGACGACACCGTCGTGCTGATCGAGAACCAGCGAACCGGGGTGGGCGAAACGTTGCTCGAGTTACCTGCGGGCACGCGCGATCCGGGTGAGAGCGAACTGGAAACCGCCGCTCGCGAACTGACCGAAGAGACCGGCTACACGGCGGGGGACTTGCGAGTGATTTGCGAGTTCTACTCGGCTCCTGGACTGGGTAACGAGAAGATGCATCTGATCGTCGCCCACGACCTAACGCCCGGCGAGCAAAAACTCGAAGCGACCGAACGCATCGTCACTCGCTTAATCCACCGCGACGAAATCGAAAAGCTCGTTCGCAGCCACGCCATCCGCGATTCGAAAACGTTGGTCGGGTTACAGAGTTATCTACTGGGTTGTTTGAACTAATGTTTCTATCACTGCCCCGTCGCTGCGTTTGTGAAATTGTCGGCACCTATTGTTTGGTCTTGCTGGGTTGCGGAGCGATGGTCGTCGAGGCACAAACGGGGGCGTTGACCCACGTGGGCGTCGCCACGGTTTGGGGACTAATCGTGCTGACCATGATTTACTCGATCGGCGACCTAAGTGGTGCTCATTTGAACCCGGCCGTATCGATCGCGTTTGCCGCGTTGGGGCGTCTTCCGTTTCGCGATGCGATGGCTTACAGCGTCGCTCAATCCCTCGGGGCGACCTTGGCCGCGTTGTCATTACGTGCCGTTTTGGGAGTGGGCGAGGAAAAGCTTGGTGCCACGATGACGCTTTTGCCTGCGGCGTCAGCGTGGGGGGTCGAGGCGATGATGTCCGCGATCTTGATGTGGATCGTGATGGGGGTTTCAACGGGTGCCAAAGAAAAATCGATCACGGCGGGATTGGCTGTGGGAGCAACGATCGCGATGGAGGCATTTGTGGCAGGGCCGTTAACAAAGGCATCGATGAATCCGGCTCGCAGTCTCGGTCCGGCCATCGGTGCCGGCTATTTTGATGGCCTTTGGCTTTACTTGACGGCCCCGATCGCCGGTGCGTTGATCGGCGGATTTCTGTATCGATGGGTCCGGGTCGAGACCGAACCGGAAGGTTAACGACGTCGGACCAGGTTTGCCGATCATTGCTTCTCACTCAAACGAAAGACCAACGACTATGAAAGCCTTTGAAGCGACGCGTCTGTTTTTTAATCAAGCGGCCGATCAACTGGATCTTCCCGAGGAACTCCGTGAAGCGTTGTTGATGCCCGACCGTGAGGTCCAGGTTCAGGTCACGATTCGGCGGGACAACGGCAAGTTAGCGAACTTCGTGGGTTTCCGCGTGCAACATGATCACAGTCGCGGCCCCATGAAGGGCGGTTTGCGATTTCATCCCGAAGTCGACTTGGATGAGACGCGAGCGTTAGCGAGTCTGATGACGTGGAAAACCGCCGTCGTCAATCTGCCTTACGGTGGTGCCAAAGGAGGGATCGGCGTGAACCCCCGTGACCTATCGGTCGCTGAACTGGAACGTTTAACACGCGCGTTCGTCGACCAAATCCATGATATCGTCGGCCCGGACACGGACATTCCCGCCCCGGACATGGGGACAGATCACCAGGTGATGAGTTGGTTTCGCAATCAATGGGAAAAGTACCACGGCTTTCACCCAGCGGTGATTACCGGAAAACCCGTCGAAGAGTACGGTGCCAAGGGACGTGAAGAGGCCACCGGTCGAGGTGTTGGCACGTTGACGGTGAAATTGATCAAACGACTGGGCATGAAAGCGGATCAATCCAAGGTGGCTATCCAGGGTTTCGGTAATGTGGGCTCGCACGCGGCGAAGTTCTTGCACGAGGCCCAGTTCCCGATTGTGGCGGTCTCGGACATTAGCGGCACCTACTACGCCGAGAACGGGCTGAACATTCCAGAATTGCTCCGGCACAAGATTTCGCATCCGCAAGGGTTGCTCGAAGGTTACGAGCATGCCGAGCGATTACCGCTGGAAGCACTCTTGAAATTAGATCACGTCGACGTGTTGATACCGGCGGCGTTGGGCGGCGTGATTCACGAAGACAATGTGGAGTCGGTGCATGCCAAAGTGATCATCGAAGCGGCCAATGGACCGGTACATCCTGGTGCGGACACAATCTTGCACGAACGCGGAGTGACGGTGTTGCCCGATATTCTGGCCAACGCGGGTGGGGTGACGGTCAGCTATTTCGAATGGGTTCAGAACCGTCAACATTACCGCTGGTCGCTCGACCGAGTTCGTCAAGAACTCGATCACACGATGAACGAAGCGTTCGAAGATGTTTGGCAGATGGCCGGACAACACAACGTCTCGTTACGCACGGCGGCATACATGATCGGCATCACGCGGGTCAAGCGTGCCGCCGAATTGGCCGGCTTGGCCTAACGAAAATGCCGGTTCACGTCAGCTAAAATGCCAGTTCGCGTCAGCGAAAATGCCAGCTTGCGTCAGCGAAAATGCCGGTTCGCGTCAGCGAAAATGCTCGACGACGGCGTTATTTCGTCCGCCGTCTTTGGCTTGATAGAGCAATTTATCAGCCCGCACAAACCATGACTTTTCATCATCGTCTTCTCGCAAGCAGGCCGCGCCGATTGATAGCTTGATCGTACCGAGATCATCTCCGCTGGCATTGAGTTTCAACGGCGTCGACGCAAAAAACTTGCGAAGTTCGGTAGCGATCTCGCTTGCCTCTTGATGATCGGCGACATCGACGATGATCGCGAATTCGTCTCCACCGATTCGGGAGATCGAACCCTGCGTACAATGTCGAGAGATTTGTGAGGCTACATACTTAATGACCTTATCGCCACATTCGTGACCATAAGTATCGTTGATCGTTTTGAAATGATCGACGTCGATGACAAACAAAAAAGTGTTTCGTTGATCACGATCGTTCGCCACAAGCGATTTGCGAACGCCTATTTCAAAGTGGCGACGATTCCCCAGCCCGGTCAACGGATCGGTCATGGTCGCGCGTTGGGAATCGATCAACTCATGTTGGAGCGCTTGGACTTTTTCTTGGGACGCCTGCAATTGTTGGTTGAGTTGTTTGATTTGTTGCTGCATCGCAGCATTACTGACCAACATCGTTTTTGCGCAGGCGGCGACGATCTCAAGCGATGGGTTGTCCTGGTTGAGGGAGTCGCACGCTTCGTTGATGGAATCGCCGAACGTTTGGCCGGCTTGAATCTGATCGTCAACGACCGCTTGTAGCGAAGACATCTCGCCGATGAGTTCTTCCGCCATCATCTGGTTGGAGGTCTCACTCGGAACGCAGTACTGCTTGTGCAGTTGGTCGAGCATGTCGACGGTGACCGAATTGACATCTTCGACGGCGTGCGAAAGGTTCGCAATGATATCGTCGACACCTTCGACGTAACGATACCAGACTTCGTAAACGCTCGGCGTGGGTGGCGTTTGAAAACGTCCGACATGGCCGAGCGCCTGCTTGGCGATCTCAAACGGCGAAACGTCTGGCTTCGGATCGACTCGCATGTCGGTTTGGGACGAACGGCTTTTCATAGCGTTTCCGGGTGAAGAAGGGGTTGCCATGGTCGACTCACCTAGATTCAGCCCGCGCCCGAGACCGGCCACGTGCATCTTGGAATGGTTGATTAATCAATTCGATGTTGCCCCTACGTGATGCTATCGGACGTCGATGGCAAGGACTTTCGTCAATTTGAATGCGCGGCCTTGGTTCGACGAATACGCTCCGGTTTTTTGGGAAGGCATGGGTTTTGCCGATGCCCTCTGTTCAAGATTTACGTTTCTTTGTCCCTGATTGGAGCCCTTTCCGATGCCCACGATGACTTGTCACTGGCGACACGAAGCTTTTTCCCGCGACGCGGGAATCCGTACTAACGAGGACGCGGCGCGGACCAACGTCGACAGCGCTCGCACCGGTATCTTGACAGATGAACACCAGGAGGTCATGAATGGTCGACCCGTCTTGGTCGAAGACGCTACTGGACGTGTGTATCAATCGGCCGACCTGCCACCGGACACGCGAGTTGTGGTTGCGAGAGTCGGTGACCCACCTCCGCCTCTGTTTGAAAACGCCAGGCGAGCTGGTTTTGACATCGTGGCGGCCGATTGATTATGGCTCGTGCGTGCTTGAGCAAAAGTAACGCGGCCACTGTTTGGGTTGGGTGTATTCATTCATAAGCCATGGTATTTTGATCACCTGCTTATCACCATCTCTTTCCGCTTAAAGCGTTCGGACCAAGATCCGATCGCTCGCCATTCCTTGAGACCAAAGATGCAGTTGAAGAACGTTGGAATCTTTGCGTTGTTAGTTTTGATTATTGTGATCGCCACGATGATCGAGGGCAATTTCGTCGCGGCCGCCAACTTAAAAACACTGATTCGTGATACGAGTTTGTACGGATTGATTTCGATCGGTGTTGCGATGGTGATTATCACCGGAGGCATCGATCTTTCGATCGGTTCTTTGATCGCACTATGTGGTGTGATGATGGTCCAAGTCATCGATGTTCGCTATGAACGAGATGAATCAAAGTATCCCATCATCGAGATCATTCGACGAAACGACGAAGCGGCCCAAGTACCGATCGAAACATTGAGCCAACAAACGCCGGATGCGGAAACTTGGATCCGACTTGATGAATCGATCGGCCGTGTGCGCAGCGGCGACCGTTTGATTTACCGAGGCGTTCTTGGTGAATCCAAACTTTACCTTTCTGGAATCGCGATGGGGGAGATCACCGACCGAGCATCGTCGGTATGGGTTGCGAGTTCGGACCCGGCGCGGTCGATCCGAGTAGGCATGAGTGTACAAATCGAGCGAATCACCTACACACCTCCGTTAATCGCTTGCGGAATCGTCTTGTTGGCAGGTTCTTTGCTGGGCCTGATCCACGGTCTATTGGTCACACGTGCTCATTTGCAACCGTTTGTCGTAACATTGTGTGGGTTGCTGATCTATCGCGGTTTGGCCCGTGTTTGGACGGGCGACGATCAGGTGGGACTGGGCAGTGCGTTGGCGGATTTCAAGTCCGTCGTGACCGGCAATGTGTTCGAATTTCCGTTGCCGCTGGTCAGCCGCTTGTCAGGCGCTTCGGACTCTTGGACGCAGTGGACATGGATCGAGTTTCCGTTCACCGGGTTGTTACTGGTGATAGTCGCCACGCTTGCTTGGCTGTTTTTACAACACAGCGTCGCCGGTCGCCATTTGCTTGCCAGTGGCGAGAACGAACAGGCGGCTCGCTATAGCGGTGTGCGTACCAATCGTTTGATCACTGCGGCCTATGTTGCCAGTGGATTCTTGGCCGCGCTGACGGGCATTCTGTTCTTGTTGGAATGGAATTCGGTACAACCCGGTTCGAGCGGAAACTTTTATGAACTCTATGCGATCGCCGCCGCCGTTTTGGGTGGCTGCTCGTTGCGAGGCGGGCGTGGTGCAGTCTTGGGAGTCATCGCGGGCGCGGCGGTGATGCGATGTCTTTACAAAGCGATCGTCGTTTTAGGGATTGACCAGCAATGGGAGATGGTGATCATCGGCGGCGCCTTGTTGTCCAGTGTCATGCTGGACGAAGTGATGCGTCGTTACGCGGCGTGGCAACAGGCAAAATAGTCGAGATTTCAACGGAACGATGGATTCCAGCGCCTCGAATGATTTTGTGACCTAGGGTAAAGACAGTCTCCTGTTTTCCTCATTCGTTTGTTGCCTGTGTGATGTTTCGTCATTCTCGCTTGCGTCCATTGAAGACGCCTTCCCGATCATTGCGAGCCGCATTGGCGGTCACGGAGCTGGCTATCGGCTTGCCGGTTGTGCTGGTCGTAGCGATGGGAACGATGGAAGCCTGCACGATGATCCGGTTGCGACAAAAACTGAAGATCATCGCTTACGAGGGTGCCCGCGTGGGCGTCCTTCCTGAGGCGGGGATCGTCAATGTGCAGTACCAATGCCAGTTGCTCAGCCAAGATCAGTCGTTGGCACTCGTTGATATTGCAACCGAGCCGGCTGATCCGACCACTCTCAGTTCCGGCGATTGGCTGAAAGTCGAAGCCACCGCACCCTTCAATGCCAATTCACTGACTGGCACTTGGATGAGTTCGGCATTTTCGTTAACCGAGTCCGTCTCGATGCAAAAGCCGTAATGCGGCGTACAACATGAATCATTCGATCCTACTGCATTCACCTCTTAAGCCATTGCGAAAACGTGCACGCTGCGGTTCCGTTTTGGTACTGTTGGCGATTTTGATTCCCGTGCTGTTGGCATTGGCATCCTATGCGATCAACATCACTTATATTGAAGCGGTCCAAGCGGACGTTCAGATCGTCACGGACGTTGCGACACAAACCGCCGGGCGCGAATTCAATCGCACCGGCGATCGAAATGCGGCCTTGCTCGCAGCGAAGGATGCGGCGAGCCGTAATCCGATTTCCGGCGCAGTGATGCCGATCGAAATGAACGACTTGGAGTTTGGCGTCAGTCTTCGCACCTCCAGTAACGCCGCGTACACTTTCACGCCCGTGACGTTTGGTGCCGAAGCGAACGCGGTCCGATTGACGACTCGCACGTTGAACCAGTCATCCACCCCCGTGATCAGCCCGATCTTTCCGACGATGGGCGTGAATGTTGAGATCCGTCCGCAATGCCGAGCGATTAGCACGCAAAGCACGATGGACGTGGCCTTGGTCATCGACCGAAGCGGCTCGATGGCGTTCGCCTCGGATGAAGTGGCAGCCGAAGGCGTCAACCCGGCGGCAGCTCCGCCAGGATGGGTGTTCGGGGATCCGGTTCCTCCCAATTCACGTTGGCTCGATTTGGTTGCCTCGGTTCAAGCGTTCAATCAAAGCTTGATCGATTCGCCGCAACAAGAAAAACTCGCTTTGTCGACCTATTCAACCACCACCTCGACCGATCAAGTACTCACATTCGATTACAGCAGTGTTATCAACGGCTTGAACTTTACCTCGCTGGTATTTCAAGGCGGTGGAACGGCAATCGGCAACGGGTTGCTCGAGGGCAACGCGGCGTTGAATGATACGAGCGTGAATCGCGATTACGCGGTTAAAGTGATGGTCCTGTTGACCGACGGGATTCACAATTACGGAACAAGCCCTGAATCAGCCGCCGGTACGTTGCGAAACAATGGGGTCACCTTGTTCACGATCACGTTCAGCGACGAAGCCGATCAAAATCGGATGCGAAACCTCGCCCAATCTTGCGGCGGCGAACATTTCCATGCCACCGACGCGGCTCAACTTGCGAGTGCTTTTGAAGAGATTGCCAATCGATTGCCGTCCTTGATGACACTCTAAACATTCTTTGTAAACCCGATGAACACGATCCTCATGAACACACTTGACCGCCAAAAGCCATGGACGCCATCTCGATTGATCGTGGGTCGAACCCAGCGGCTCGGCGCGGCGGCCGTTGAGATGGCTCTCGTCTCGGTAGTGTTGTTCACGGTAGTTCTGGCAGGTATCGAGTTGATGCGAGTCACGATGCTGCGTCACTCCGCAGATTACGCAGCCTATGTCGGCGCACGTGTGGGAATCATCACCGGTGCCAGCGCCGCCGGCGTCGAAGGTGCCGTCCAAGCTCATTTGGCGAAGTTGGGAATTCAAAACGCATCCGTCGTGGTCGATCCGCCTGTGATCACCGATGCAACGGATCAGGTCAGGGTCCAGGTCGCGATCCCCGCCGCATCCAACAGTTGGATCAGCCCATCCCAGTTCTTGGGATCCATTCAAGGCCGCAGCACGTTATTGACCGAACGATCCGCCATGATCATGAACGAGTCGATGCCGACACCGCCTCCACCGCCGCCGCCTCCCACACCCAATCCACCTCCCTCGAGTCCGCCGCCATCAAGTCCACCTCCCTCGAGTCCGCCGCCTCCGAGTTCACCGCCCCCGCCGCCACCTCCTCCACCGATGATTTAGCACTAGTTTCCGAACATGCCGATCGCATGATCGACATCGCTCAGTGACAATCGTTCGCAGTGGCGCGTTTGCGGGTCGATACAAGTTAATTGCAAAACGGCCGCGTCGATGCTCCCCAGGCCACGGTGTTTGATTTTCTTGAAACCCGTCATCTTGCGGCTTCGCAGGACGTGTTCGATCGCGTCGGCGTGTTCGGGACTGTAAGCGACCGGACTTTCGGCAAGTGGTAACGTACCGACCGGGAATCGAAACAAAAACATCGGCGGGCGGACCAGCCATAATCGCCCCGCTTCAATGAACGCGGGCGAGAATCGGCGAAAGAACGCCATCATCAACACGCCGCAATGAATCCCGTCGGCGTCCGGATCCATCAGCAACACCACCCGGTGATACCGAATCGCCTCGACATCGTCGAGGCGATCCAAAAACTCACGTTGATGCGAGGCGTTGGGTGGATCCAGGTTGTGGTCGTTCGCGACGATCAACGCTTCGGCGATCCGCAAGAAAACTTCATTCGTGCCGGCAACTCGTTTACTCGCCCGATTGGCATTCAGTGGTTTCCCTTGCAACGCCAAAATAGCTTGCAAACGTCGATCGCGAACCTGATCGACGGTTTTCGCGGCACTGTCGCCCTCGACAAAAAAACACTCCGCTGCACTTGAATCGGAAACGGAATCTGATTCGGCACAAGGGTAGTGAACCGGCGGACGTGAGTACTGGTTGAGTCTCACAGGTCGTCGATCGCAGCGATCAAGTCTCGCATCGATTGGTAGCGTTTTTCGGGACGCTTTTGCAAAGCCTTGGCGACGATCGCGTCGATCGCTTTGGGAATACCGTATTGCGGTGACCGTTCGCTCGGCGGTTGAATTTCTTTATGACGAATGTTCTCGAACGTCTCGTCGATCGTTCGTCCGCGAAACGGTTCGCGGATCGCCATCACTTCGTATAGCACCACGCCCACGCTGAACACGTCGGAGCGTTCATCGATAGTACGATTGCCGACGATCTGTTCGGGTGACATGTAGAGTGGCGTACCGGGTCGTTGGCCGCCACCGGTCAAAGTTTGCAATTGCGCCGAGTCGATCTCGGGGCGAACCGCGAGCGTACTTTCTCGGATAGGCTCGTTATCGTCGGCATGTCCCCAAACTTTGGCGACGCCCCAATCAAGCAGAATGACCTCGCCGAAGTTGCCAACCCAAATATTCTCAGGTTTGACATCACGGTGAATAACACCTCGGGCGTGCGCGTACGCGAGTGCTTGGCAGGCGTCGACGACGATGCTCAATCGTCTGGCAATCGGGAAGTCGTGAATCGCTTGTTCATCGCCACGAGCGATCCGTTTAAGAACTTCAAACAGGTTCTCTCCTGAAATCCGTTTCATGATGAAGTAGACGCCTTCGAGGTCATCCTCACCGATATCGTAAACGGGTACCGTGTTGGGATGTTGCAACTGCGCGGTCACTCGGGCCTCGCGTAACAACCGACGACGTTCGCGCCGATCGAACCGCGTTTCGGGAAGGAGTTTTTTAATCGCGACCGTCCGCCCGGTGACGGGATCAAACGCGGACTGCAATTGAGCGGTCGCACCACGGGCCATCTCTCGCAGCCCGGTGTAGCGTTTGAGCCCCGGTGGCACGGATTTGGGAAGATCAGGGTCGGTGCCCGACAAGATGATGGTGGGTTCGCTAGTCATCGCTTCATTGTATCCATTTCGATCGGTGGCGGGCGAGGCGACGCAATCCTCATGCCTTGCGAATTGCGAGCCCTCCGGTCAATCGCTAGACTTGTCCCTATGAGCACCGCTTCCCACTTCCAGCCGATCTCGGTTCGCGATTATCTCGACGGCGAACAACAAGCCAAACGAAAGCACGAATATGTCGCCGGTGACATCTACGCGATGGCCGGCGGTACGGTGCAACACAACCGAATTGCATCCAACGCGACCGGAGCATTATTTGCCCAGTTGCGTGGTCAGCGGTGCCAAGTCTTTAATTCGGATATGAAGGTCCGGGTACGTTTGAGCAGTGGAACTCGTTTTTACTATCCGGACGTTTCGGTGGTTTGTCAGCCCAATCCGCCGAGCGAGACCTTTCAGGACGCCCCCGTCGTGATCATCGAGGTCGTCTCCGACTCGACCCGGCGGACGGACGAATACGAAAAACGAGAAGCCTATCTTTCGATCGATTCGCTGTGCGTCTACGTGCTCATTGAACAAAATGCTGCGCTCGCGCTAGTGTACCGACGGGCCGACAGTGGTTTCGATCGCGAGGTAATTCAAGGTGCCCGATCGGTCATCTTGTTACCCGAAATCGGATGCGAATTGGCGCTCGAAGACGTTTATCAGAACGTCGAGTTTCAATCTGCTGATCCCGACGAAGAAGCCTGATCACAAAGTCGCGTCCAGCGTTCGATCCGCCGTGGATCGAGCGATCCGGTACGTCGATCCAACGCGGTGACACTTGACGTTTCCATACAAACGTCGCCGCGCACGCCCCAGCAATCGGGTGTAATGTCATGTGCAAGCAACTCACTCACGTCGTCGAGCCGAAGAGAACCGGCCAAGGCGATCCACCCGTTCGCGTTGCGAGCGTGGTCGATCAATGTAGCGAGTTCATCCAGAGCGAGATGATCGGTCAAACACGAGCCGTCTTTGACAAACGTGTCAATGAGTATCCTGCGGCGGCCTTGAGAAATCGCAAGTTCCAGAATCTCGTCGACCCGGGGACAGCCCGCCGCCTCGTAATCGGCGTAGGCCACGGCGACCAATTCGACACCCGATGGCAGATCGAGGTCGTTCCAAAATTGGCCCAATCGCGAGGTCGTTTGTATTTGACTCGGTCCGGCTTTGGCGTACCGAAAGGTTTTCGGAACGAACGCGGCCAATCGCGTTGCCGATGGCGATTCGCCCAGGGCGGCTGACAACGTACGTCCTGGAAAAGCGGCGGCGGCTTGCCGCCAAATTTCGGGCTCAACCGGTGCGAGCGCTCCTTCGAGCGGTTCTTTGAAATCGATGATGTCGGCCCCCCCGGCGATCGCGATCTCCGCTTCGGCGAGACTGCGGACACTGACGAGGAGATCGCAAGAATGGGACCGACGGCGAGCGGCAGGTGCCAAGAACGTCGAAAAATGCGTGGATCGATTGTGGTTCATTTTCGGATTTTAACTCCTTATCGACCGACGATGCGATGGCGGGTAAAGTCACGCCATGGCGTTTGCGAGCAAATCGGCTTTTTGATCGCTAACCGGCTTCTTGCAAGCCAACGGAATTTCATCTTGCCAGGAAACCATCGTGTCGTACGAATCGATCGAAACCCAAACTCACCTCGCCGAGTTTTGCCAACGGATCGCCTCCGAGCCGGTGATCGGCTTCGACACCGAGTTCGTCTCCGAAGACCGATATCGCCCTGAATTGTGCCTGATCCAGGTCGCCGCCGGGGAACATTTGGCGATCATCGATCCCTACCCGGTTGGGGACACTCAAGCCTTTTGGGACTTGCTCTGCACTCCCGGGCGCACCGTCGTCGCCCATGCGGCGCGAGAAGAGATTCGCTTCGCGTATCGGTTCACCGGTCGTCCGATCGCCGGTTTATTCGATACCCAATTGGCCGCCGGGTTCGTCGGAATCGAGTACCCCGCGTCGTTGGGGACGCTCGTCCAACGGCTCGTCGGCGTGACCCTGCCCAAAGGCGAGACGAGGACCGATTGGAGACGTCGTCCGTTGACCACCGATCAACTCACGTACGCACTTCAAGACGTGACCAACTTGGCCGAGATGCACACTAAAATCACCACCCAAATCCACGAATTTGATCGCATGGCGTGGGTCGAAGAGGAAACCCAACGTCTTCAAGAGAAAGTCATCGACGCGGAAAATTCGGAAAACTGGCAGCGGGTCAGCGGCAGCTCCGGATTGAAACCTCGTCAACTGGAGATCGTTCGCCAACTTTGGCGTTGGCGGGAGGATCAGGCTCAAACCCGAGATCGATTGCCACGCCGCGTGATGCGGGACGACTTGATCGTGGAATTGGCCAAACGAGGCTCGTCCGATGTCCGCAAAATCCGCAGTATCCGCGGCCTCGAACGTCGCAACTATCAAGAACAATACGATGCCATCGCCGAAGCCATCCGCGTCGGACTGGAGACACCCGACGAAGATCTGCCGCGTCGCGCCCGAGGCCGCGTCCGGACTGCATCGCCGATGCTCAGCCAATTCTTGTCCACTGCGATCGCGTGCATCAGCCGACAGCACAAACTCTCACCCGCGATCGTCGGCAATTCAGACGATGTCAAGGACTTGCTGGCATACGAATTAAATCCGCGACGTGGAACGCCTTTGCCTAACCTATTGGAAGGTTGGCGGGGCGACATCGTCGGCACCAGTTTTAAAAAGATTCTCGATGGCAAGTTGGCGATTCGGGTCGCCGACTTAAATGAGGATCAGCCGCTTGAATTCTTCGACGCCGAAACGTCGCCGTAAATGATCGCTGACAACCAAATCAAACAGACCACTTGACCGACCAATGCTGCTTTGGCGATCGCGATTGCGCCTTCGGTGGGTAACAACCAGCCGGTGATCGCGAGCATCAAAATAGCGGCAGCGATCCGGCATCGAATCGGTGCCAGCGGACGACCTCGCCCTTTGACGTAACTATCGAGCCCTTGCAAGATGCCTTTGATCGCCGACACGGGAGCCAACCAAATCGCGAACTCCACCGCCGGCGTGAATTCCTCACCGTAGATGAATCGGACTAAGGGTCCGATGACCATCATGAAGGCAATCGTTGAGAGGGTTTGAATCGCGATCGAGCCGCCTAGAACCCGATGCACATCCTGCGTCGTTAAGCTCCGGCGCTGGTCGGCTCCGGCGTTGAAGAGAAAAATCCCGAGCGTATTAGGAATCACCGTCAGCGGGTACACGACCGGGACCATGGCGGCATAAAAGCCTTGCGTGATCAGCGGCACCAACCACATCACTAATAACAAGTCCATCCGATCGAATAGATCCGTGACCAACATGGAAAATCCATAAGGCCGACTCTCCGAAAGTAAGCGTCCGACCGGCGGTTCGCTCGGCCCCACGAGCGGTCGCGGTAAACCAATCAAGCAGGTCGCGATCGAAATCAACGAAGCGGCAACAAACAGCACGCACGCCATCGCCAACGTTACTTCAGAGACCACCGCCGCGATCAATAACAGCGCAGGAAACGCCGCCGCCGCGATGAAGCGGCGAACGTTGTAAGCGGTGTAGTGCCCCGAACCTCGATCGATCGCTGTCATGATCAGCATCACGTGTTGGCCGATCATGCTCAAGCCACAAAGGCACCCGAGAGGCATCAGAAATTGTTTGTCGGCCGGCAAGGCGAACACATTGCAGGCGAGCACACCGACTGTCGTGATCGCGCCCGTCGTGATCCCCAACCACATCGCCGCCCGTCGCAAACGTACGATGTCGCTGTTGCCTTCGGCGGCATAACGACAGATCACTTCCAACCCGCCGAACAGACCGATGTAGAGCAGGATTTGGACGTAGAGAACGGCGGTCGCGTATTGACCGCGACCTTCCGGACCAAGCAACCGGGCCAACAGAATGCCCTGAGCCATCTGCAACCCGACGATCGCGAACGCGAAACCGACCGTTTGGATGAACGAACCGAAGCGTTGAAAAAGGCCACCAGGGATCGCCGGCGTGATCGGCGGGGGGGGAGCATCGACGGACCAGTCGTCTCGCGTCCAGTCGATCCCCTGCCTTTCGTCGGTTACACGATTCTCGCCGGCGAAATGTTCACTCCGCCCCCCCGCGTTCGCCGAACCCGATGATGCTGTGTTCGATCGGATGTCGGTCGTCGCGTCAGTCTCCGCACCGCGATTGGTCTCGGGACTGGTTGTGATCGCGGCGGAGGAAGGATTGATGGGCATTACAGCAAAAGTATAGTTCGCCTTGGAAAACTTGGCACGATTGGATCCGGCAAGGTTTCCTCCCATCGCGATCAAAACTAATCAATTCCTTCGACGACCTTCGGCGGCGGCCCAGAACCGAATTGAATCGCCTGATAAATGGCTAAACCGAGCACACAAACCGCCAAAGCCACCGTAGCGATGAATTTGATCTTTTCGATCAAGGGGTTCGTGCCATCACCCGCCATCCTCGCCGCTCGCTTGGCGTCCGCTTTTTTCTTCTTTTCTGTTTTTGCCTTGCGGGCCGCTTCCGCCTTGTCCCGGGCGTCTTTCTTTCGTTGCTCCTGGGGCGTCAACTTGGGTCCAGCGGTCGATTTGACCTCAGCGGATTCAGTGCTGAATTCAACTTCAGTCTGTGCTTCGGACAATTCGATATCGGAAACCGACTCGTCGCAATAGCTCCCTTCGGAGTCGAGCAGGTCGTCGTCGTCAAACACATGAGAATCATCATCGGCGTAAAGTTTTGCGTTGGATCGGATCGATTCGTACCGATTTTCCCGATCAGCGTCGTCGTGAGCGGCCAAGAACGCCGCCACGTCCGCTTCCTGCCATGCGCCTCCGCTGAGCATCCCATCGTCCACCTTCGCCACCACCCGCCGATCCTTTTTAGCCGGATCAGAACTAGGTGTGGCGGGCGTCAACCGGGCCGAATCGGCTTGCGGCTTGGCCTCATCGGCGGGGGGAACCGGATTCGCTCGCGAATCGGAAGACTTGGCCGAGGGAGACGAGTTTGATGCGACGACCGAATGCTCTGATGATTCCTCTGGCGTTACTGACGAAGACGTCGCCGAGGAGGGTATCGCCAGTGAACTGGGCGCTGAATCGGGTTTTGGCACGAGGACTTGCCAAGCGATCTTGCCGCATCTCAGTTCGGTCCCACTGTCGACCCGGTGCCATTTTCGAGGCGGAATTTTTTCGCCATTGAGTTTGGTTCCGGAGGTGCTATTGAGATCGAGCACGTGAAAACTAAGCTGCGACTCGCCGATGGTATCATCGCCGGGCGCGTCGGGTCGCAAATTCGACAACGGCTCGGGCGGCTTGCCACCGAAATAGACCAAACAATGAAGCCGCGAAACTGATCGTGTTTTCGGGCGAATTTGGCACTCACGATCGCGTCCGATCAAGTAGTAACCCAAATGAACGGGAGCAATCAATCCGGCGCGACTTCCGGTCGACAGGACAAGCTGAGCCGTTTGGGAAGCAGTCGAGGCCAATGTCGAAACCGTCTATCGGGTGAAGTTGGGCAAAAGAAGGGGAGAGCAAGGCCGGGATAGCTTACCAACAATCCTCTCAGTCAGTTACCACGATAACTCGTTTGCCTGGTTCGGTTGCTTTGTATGGAGTCTTGGGATCCGGCAGCGGTTGCGAAACCATGTAAGCGGCCACACCGACGACGAGAACCAACGCTAACACGGCGATCGCCAGCCCTACCCCCAGGATCACCATTTGGCCATCGCTCGAGGATCGAGCCGCTTGCATCGTCGCGGGAGTGTTGCGATATCCGGGCTGTCCGATCGGGCGGCCCTGCTGTGAGGGTATCGATGGGTGAACCGCGAGGCCATTTCCGGGGGCGTTTGAGTTCGACAGCGGGTCAGGGAATCCGCCCCCGGCTTCGAGTGGCGGCAATGATGCGAAATCAAAATCGTCAAGCACCTCGACGGCCTCGATCACTTCCACCGCCGTGGTCTGATCGATCGAACTGTCGTCCATCGTTGCTTGGTAGAGCTTATCATCGATCGCCGTGTCCGATCCGCTCACCATCGCGGCAAGGTGTTCATGCTTCGCATGGGAGGCTGACGGGCCACCCCGCAAACGTTCGAGCTGAGTCAGCAGATCTGCGGCCGACGAAGGGCGATCGGCGGGCTTCTTGGCCATCATTCGAACGAGCAAATTAGCCAGCGCCGGCGGACAGTCTTCTCGCAGTTCACGGACGTTAGGAATCGGTGCGGTCTGATGCTTGGCGAGTCGCTGCGCCAGATTCTCACCTCGAAACGGGGACCGAGCCGTCAATAAGAAATACAGCGTGCAACCGAGTGAATAGATGTCGGCGCGAGCGTCGACGGTCTTGCTGTTGAGCGCCTGTTCGGGTGCCACAAAGTCGGCAGTTCCGAGTAACCGCTTGGAATCGTTCGAATCCTCCGCGTCGGACCATCCGATGCGAGCCAACCCCATGTCACTGACTTTCACCACGCCATCACTACGAAGCATCAAGTTTGAGGGTTTGATGTCTCGGTGGATGACGCCTCGTTCGTGCGCGTGAGCTAAACCCTGACAGGCCTGAGTAATCGCATCGATCGCAGCGTCGATCGACATCACCCCGTCGCGGGCGACAACTTGATGCAAGTCGATGCCGTCGACAAATTCCATCACGATATAAAGCTTGCTGCCCGCTTCGTTGAAGTCGTAAGCACGAACGATGTTGGGATGATCCAATTGTGCCGAGGCGCGGGCCTCTTCTTTAAAGCGTTCGATCCGCCGAGCGTCTTTCAGTGCGTCCGGTGGTAACACCTTTAACGCCATCTGGCGTTTCATCACATGGTGTTCACCAAGGTAGACCATACCCATACCACCCTTGCCGAGCGGGCGGAGCAGTTTGTACGCGCCGAGGTAGAAGCCTTTGCTCTTGCCGGCCAACAGTTTGCTGGCCTGCCATCGGGTCAGCAATCCCGCGTTCTGCAGACCTTCGGTCAATCGTTTGCAATCGATCGAAACGTCGTCAGCCATCAGTGACGCGACGACCGTTTTGATTTCCGCAAGTGTCAATACGCCCGAGGCCAAGGAACGCTTCACCAGAGCACGAGTCTCTTCATCGAGAATCGGCCGAGGCGCATCGGGCGAACCAGGCGAGGTCAAATCGCCTGATTTCAGGGATCCCGACTTGAGCGATGCAGGATGGGGGCTCTCACCAGACATGGTGTGCTTGGGTTGGATGAAACGAACAGACTCTCAATTTTACCAATCGGCAAACAATCCCGCGAACCAACACGCGGAGATCGAAAGAGTCTATTTCACACGGTTTTGCGATCCCGTGCGTTAAGTTTCGATGAACATTCAGTTTGAGGAAAGAAACAGCTCGTCTGGATAGTCCACGCGGCATAAAAACAACCCGTGCGGTGGCGCGGTGGGTCCGGCTTGTTTCCGGTCGCGCGACGCGATCACCTCGTCGATCCACTCGACCGGCCGTCGGCCGCGAGCCACCTCCAACATCGTGCCGACCAAATTCCGCACCATGTTATAGAGAAATCCGTTGCCCTCGACTTCATAGATCCATTTCTCCGCCGAATGCTGGTCCGCCAAACGCCATCGGCTCCACGAAATCGTCCGCACCGTGCTCGTGCGGGGGGCTCCGGCGGCCTGGAACGCGGCGAAGTCGTGAGTCCCGATCAAACGCTCGGCGGCTCGCTGCAACTGACCCGTATCGTGCGGCTTGACGACGCGATGCCACGTTCGATAGTCGAATGGACTACGGTCGCCGCCGAATTGAATCTGATATTGATATCGCTTCCCGATCGCATCGGCGATGGGATGAAATCGATCGACCGCCTCGCGAATCGATACAACACGTATGTCCTCGGGAAGCTTCGAGTTGATCCCCAACAACAGCGACTGAGGACTCGCAGGCCAGCGCGGCATCATGCATCGCGCCACCTGACCGAGCGCATGAACTCCTGCGTCGGTACGTCCGCTACCGAGGATTCGAAATGACGGTTCATCCGGCCGACATCCGGCCAACGGTCGCGCCGCCTTTTCGAGTTCGTCTTGAATGGTCTTGCGTCCGGGTTGAACTTGCCAACCCGAATACTCCGTTCCGTCGTAGGCGACCGTCAACGCAAACGTCCGCGGTGACTTCATCGGCTCAACAATGGTTGACTCGAACGAAAGATTGGTGGAACCTTTCAAAGGTAAGACTCTTCTAAGTTTGTTTTTGCAAGTTCAAGTTATGGTTCATCGCATTCGGCTTCGCCATCCGTGGACGCGTGAAGCATGCACCGTTGATGATCATCGCGTGGCGTTCACTCGTCGCTTCAATCGACCGACGGGCTTAACCACTACGGATCGTTTGGACGTTGAAATGTTGGGACATGTCGGCCAGATTGTCTTGATCGAGTTGAACGAACAATCGCTCCAATCGGACACATCCGCAGAACCAATTCGTATCGACGTACGGGCGGCGATCCGAGACCATAACGAATTGCGAATCGTCTTGCGACGTGACGGCGATTGGCCTGAATTGGGTGAGGTAAGTTTAAGAATCGAATCGGAAGGGTGAGCCGTCGATCCACCCCTGTAAATCTTCGTCGGAAATATCCAAATCAGGTAATGACGGCGGTTCGATCGCCTTAGCGTCAGATCGGTCGGTCGGAGGTTTCTCGCGACGTTTCGATGGGGTCCAACCCAGCAACACGACGCCTTCTTCCAGCGCGTCATACCAAGGTTCTGAATCGATGAATGAAGCTCGCTTTCGTTTCGCGGCTGCTTGGATCCGGTGGTCCGATGAAACCACCGTCAACTGCTTGGGATGATGGTGTCGGCGGATGAGTTCTTCGAGCAGATCGTCCGCCTCGGGATGGTCCACGGCGAAACGCACTTCGATGCCCGCGTGGGTCAACGAAGAAGGCTGACCCGCTGGAGCATTTTTGGCATCGAATACGACACAAGTTCGCGTCCGAACCGGCTCGTCTAAATGCTCGGCTAAGCGGGCAAGCAATTTTTCACGTTCGGTCAATAACCACGGCTTCGAACCCTCCCGCGTTAGCTCGGCTCGTATCGAACGCCTCTGTGACGGTGCCGCCATCGGAGCGATCAGGTTGTACCCGTCGATCAGAAGCAGGATCGACACGAGACTCTCCAAAGGCGGTTAGAGGACGGAAGTTGGGGGGCGAACACGTTGCCTTCATCATAACGCGACTGATCAGTTTGAGGGTGGTGCCATCGATCGGTTGACCGTGCTCTTGCCCAATGAAGTGGTGCTCGTGCTCGTACTCGAAAAGCACTGCCGAATATGAAAGCGAGCACGAGCACCGCCAACGGCTAAGTACGAGCACGATAAGCCAAATCAATGCGAGTTCGCGACCCCTTGGATCTGAAAACCGCAGCTTCAATGTCTACGGTGGGATGGGAATGGCCTGCCATGGATAGTACGCTATCGTCAGCCTTTGAATTTTTTTCAGCTCCTTTCAACCTCCTTTTGCCCGAGCATGGAATTCCTACTCTACCTTGCTTTGGTGCCTGCCTTGGGTGTGTCCGCCCAGTGGCTCGCTTGGCGAACAGGTTTTCCGAGCATTTTGGTGCTGTTGCTGTTCGGCGTGATGTTGGGGTTGTTCGTTCAACCGGATGCGTTTCTTGCCGAGTTGACTCACGGCGACCAAACCGCCGGATCGGATTTACTGTTTCCGCTGGTGGCGTTGTCGGTCGCCGTGATCATGTTCGAGGGCGGATTGAGCCTGAAGATCGGTGAATTGACCGAGTCGGGTTCGGCGTCATTGCGATTGGTCACCGTCGGCGCTCTCTTGTCGTTTGTAGGGAATTCCGTCGCGGCTCACTATATTTTGGATTTCGGTTGGCAACTCTCCGCGTTGCTGGGCGCGATTCTGGTCGTCACCGGGCCGACGGTGATCGGTCCGTTATTGCGTCAGGTTCGGCCGAGTCGCCGAGTGGCGTCGACGTTGAAGTGGGAAGGAATCGTCATCGACCCGATCGGCGCGGTTTTGGCGGTGTTGGTTTACGAAGAGGTGTTGCTACAGCATTCTCGGCCGGAATTTACGTCGGTGCTCATGTCGTTGACTTGGACCGCAATCGTGGGGTTGGCACTGGGGTGTTCAGGCGGGGCTTTGTTGACTCAGGCCCTGCGACGTTTTTGGGTGCCCGATCATTTACACGGAGTGACCGCGCTGTCATTGGCGCTGTTGCTGTTCGCCATCAGCGATCGTTTGGCCCACGAATCGGGCCTGATCACCGTTACGGTGCTGGGAATCTGGCTAACGAATCAAAAGCATTTCGATGTCGAACATATCATCGAGCTGAAGGAAAACTTACGAACGTTGCTGATCGGTTGCCTATTTATTGTGCTGGGTTCCCGGGTCAACTTGGCGGACATCGGCGCGATCGGATTGCCTGGTATCGGATTGGTGTTGGCATTGGTCTTTGTCGTTCGCCCGCTGTCGGTCTACCTATCGCTCTTGGGCAGCCCGCTGAATTACCGCGAACAGACCTTCATTGCCGGCTTGGCTCCCCGCGGGATTGTGGCCGCCGCCGTCAGTAGCGTGTTTGCCCTCGGGATGGAGAGCCGTACCGACCTCAACATCCCCGGATCGGACCAACTCGCCACGGTCACCTTTTTAGTGATCATCGGGACGGTCGCGGTTTATGGAATGGCTGCGGGGCCGCTCGCCAAATTCTTACGTTTGGCCGATGAAACAAGCCACGGAGTGTTGATCGCCGGTGCCGACGCTTGGGTACGCGATTTCGCCTTGGAACTTCGAAATGGGAATGTACCGATATTGCTCGTCGACACCAACTTCAACAAGATTTCCAAAGCCAGGATGGAAGGGATTCGCGCCGAATGCGTCAACATTCTCAACGAGCATGTTCGCGACGAACTCGATTTAGCCGGCATCGGACGGTTCTTGGCGATGACGCCCAACGACGAAGTCAATTCGCTTGCGTTGCGGGAATGCAAAATACGATTCGATTCGTCCCAGTTGTATCAACTAACATTCAAAACGAAACACATGTCGGGTCGACGCGGACTCACCAAGAACCTGATGGGCCGCGAGTTATTCGGCGAAGGCCTCACTTACACGCGACTGAGTGAAATGCACGCGGCCGGAGCCTCCATGAAATCGACGAACCTCACGGCGAACTACACCTACGAAGATTTCCTGGACAAATATGGGGACGAAGCCGTCGTGATGTGCGCCTTGAATCCGGACCGTAGCTTGACGATCAACACGATCGACAGTCCGCTCATTCCCAAAGCGGGGCAAACGATCATCGCCATGGTTAGTGTGACACCGGTCCCTGACGGGCACGCTGTTCGTGACGCCGACCCGACTCACCCCGACCCGACTCACCCCGAGAAGACTCACCCCGAGAAGACTCCATCGGACGCCAGTACCTCCAACGCCTCTGACAGCGAGGCATCGACGAATGTTTGAACCCTTTGAAGCGGCAGTTGCGTTCACGCCCTTGATTTTATATCTGATCTGTCTTGCGGCGATTCGTGTCAGCGGCAAAGCATGGGTCACAACGGGCGGTCGAGACACCGCAGCGGTCTTGTCCGCGATCTGCGGACTGGTCGTCGTGGGACCGATGGAGCTGTTCTTTCCCAAAGCGACGGCCTACTTGCTCGGACCTTGGGTTTGGGTGCCGCTGTTGCTGTTGTATTTTTTGTTTGGCTGTTTGTTGATCATCAACAGTCGTTCCAAGTTAGTGGTCTACGGACGAACTTCCGACGCGTTATTCAGCGCCTTGGTCCGTGCGACCAACGCGATCGACACGACCGCCGTAGTGGATCATGAACAGCATCAAGTTTACCTGCCTCAAGTTAACGCTCACTTGCGACTCGATGCCACGCCCGGTCACGATTGCATCAGCGTCCTTGCTTTCGAACCGGCTCTTTCGGACGCTTTTTGGCGGTCTTTGCGGATCCATCTCAAAAAAGAGATTCGATTGACATCACCGCCTTATCCACGGCGAGGCTGGGCGGCGATGGGACTGGCGGTCGTGATGCTGTTTTGGCTCATCCAATATGCTGCGGAGGAACCCTCGAGGATGGTCGATGGTTTTCGCGATTGGTTGATACGGTAGGCAAGTCATTCATGTCGCAACGACTCAAGACGATTCTGTTGAATCTGGCCAAATTCATGGTGCCGATGGTCATCATCGGATATCTGTTATGGCGGATGGATCCGGAAGATTGGGAAAGACTCCGCGAGCGGTCGATCAGTTACCCGGTCTTGGCGGCCGCTTGGGGCGTCGCACTGATCGCCATCATCCTGTCCTTCGTTCGTTGGTGGGTCTTGGTGCGGTGCCAAGGGATCGCGTTGAGCCTGATCGAATCGCTGCGGTTGAGTTCGATTTGTTTTCTGTTGAGTTTCGTTTCCGTCGGCAGCGTCGGTGGCGATCTTTTCAAAGCGGTTTTTCTGGCCCGACGCAGCCCAGGACAACGCGTCGAGGCGGTTGCTTCGGTGGTTGTGGACCGAGGCAGCGGGTTGTACGGACTGTTGTTGCTTGTCGTCCTCGGCTTAATGATGCGAGAATCATCGGACACTTTCGAGTTCAACGGGATCGGGATCAACGACATCAAGTGGCTGGTCGGTATTCTGGCAACGGTAGGCACGTTCGTACTGGCGTTTTTGGTGTTCGGCGGACGGGTGGTCGATCGGATGATCAAGCGTTTGTCAAACGTTGCCTTGATCGGACCAGCGATCGTCAAGATCGGCCCGCCTCTGCGGACGTTCCATGTACATCCATGGGCGTTCGGATTGTCGCTTTTGATGAGCGTCGGCGTTCAAGGATTATTGGTCGTGAGTTTGTGCTTGATCGCCAATGCGATGTACGCGTCTCCTCCCACTTTCGCGGAACATTTTGTGATCGTTCCGATCGGGATGCTCGCCTCGGCGTTGCCGATTACTCCCGCCGGCGTGGGTGTCCTCGAAGCGACCATTGAAACGCTCTATCACCTCGTGCCCGCCCGAGTGACCGACGCATCGGGAACGTTGGTCGCGTTGGTGTTTGAATTGGTCAAGGTCGTCTTGGCGATCATGGGGACCATTTTCTATTGGACTGCCGGCAAGGAAGTGCAAGCCAGCTTGGAATACGCCGAAACGCATGGTGACGAACTGGAACGTGAACTGGGATGATGGCACTGATCCAAAAGATTCGTCGACGAGGATTGGTGAACCTCCTCGAAATCCAGTTCAACCGAATCGTACCGGTTTGGTTGTTCCGATTCTCAATGGGTGACGTATTTGAATTGGATGTTGATTCATTGCGGCAACTCGCCGATCAATCGGCCAACGATGATCTGGTTTATCAAGTCGTGATGGACTGCGATGATCGCCAACGACTGCGCGAGAAGACTTGGAATTCGGTGCCGATCGAAACGACGCAAAATGATTACGGCTTCGCCGTCGGGGCCGCTGATGCTCCCACTGACTTTCAAGGTGGCGTGTGGGGTGGGGTGGAAAGCTTTATCGAATCGAACCTTGGATTTCGCCTTCTATTTGATGCCGACCAAGCTTGGATCTATTGCGCCTACATCGATCCGTCTGTTCGCGGAAAGGGAACCTATCAACGATTGCTGGCGTTTGCGGTCAAGCACCTCAATCAACAAGGTTATCACCGCATCTATGTCGTGGTTCAACCGTGGAACAAGGCATCGATCCATGTCCATCGTAAGTTCAGTCGACGTCGGATCGGACGGATCACAGTCGTTCGAATTTTACGCTGGGCTTCCGTCTTCGGCTCCGGAAATTTGACGAAGGACAGAACCTGGACGACCGAACCCGAAACGAATCCGGTCTTGTTTAAGATCTCGTAGTCAACGAGTCCACTCGCTTGTCGGCGTGTTGGTTTAATCGTAACCCGATGCGTCAGCGAGGGATTGATCGCCATTAATTCTCTTTTAAGTATCCCTCGCTCACGCTTCGGGTTTCGATGAGAACTAAATCAACACGCCGTTGTGCGTCGGGCTTGTATGCTTGCGGCGTAGCCGCCTAAGGCAAATAAGCCACTATTCGGAGCCCGCAAGCCCGGATCCTCAGTAGTGCGGTGGTTTCTCGTCTTCGGCACCGCCCGGATCTTCGACCTTGCCCTTGAGGTCTTTAACTTGCTCGACGAGTCGCTTGATAAGTCGATCGCGTTCGTCGGCACCACGTGACAACGACGTGACGACCTCGTTGAGCTGTTCGCAAATCCGCTCGGTGTGAGCGAGTTGGATTTCCAGGCGGATGACGCGGTCTTCGATGGATTCAGGCATCCCGCGATTCTAAATCAATTTGCTTGTTACAGCATCGGTGCCGCTGCCGTATTGGCGGGGATTTTTAGCCAATCGGTAATCAAGACTCTCTGGACGAGCGGTTCGTTGAGGTTTTGCAAGACGGCATCCATCAACCGTTCACGGATCTCTTTGTGCAGCGGGTCGGCGAGCCAATTCGCATCGACTTGGCGGAGCATTTGCTCGGACGACTCGATGATTTCCATGCGAGACTGGGTCAACGATTGTTCGCCACGAAATAAATGGCTGGGATCGACGACGGCATGAAGTTGGAGTTGATAGATAAAGTTCGGTTCGCTGACATTTTGAAAACGCAAACGCCCGATCTCGACCGAGTTGACCTGCAAATGGCTCAATCGGTTAACGCGGCTGCGTACATACCCGATCACCGCCGCGTGGATAGCGACCATGATGAGGATGACGACGGGAGCCCAAAAACGGCGGATCAGTAACACGAGCGTGCAAGCGTTCACGGGGAGCGAGATTCAAGTCCGTAGAAGACTAGGTTGCGATTCGCGCCCGGGCAAATTTCTTTTCGCGAGCAGCGTTTCGTCAGCCCTCACCTGCGGTAGCCCAACTAATCGTCATCATCGGCCACCGCTTGCGTCTTGCCCGCCTTGAGTCGCAAGAACGCCTCAAAGAATCCCTGCAATTCACTACCGTCAAGCACGCTTTCGAAATTCCCAACATAGTGACCCGTCCGCGAGTCCTTGACCCGTTGATCGGGATGCAGGAAATAGTTGCGGATTTGACTTCCGAACCCGGTGCGGGCTTGAGTTTCGTATTTCTTCGCGTCTTCGGCTTCACGACGTTCTTCTTCGAGTCGGGCCAACTTGGCACGCAACATCTTCCAAGCCGTGTCTCGGTTTTGGTGTTGGCTGCGTTGGTTTTGACACTGCACGACGGTGTTGGTCGGGATGTGGGTCAGGCGGATCGCGCTGTCGGTCTTGTTGACGTGCTGGCCGCCGGCACCGGACGCGCGGAAGGTGTCCTCGCGGACGTCTTTTTTCTGGACGTCGACTTCGAACGAATCATCGATCTCGGGAGCCACGCTGACGGCCGCGAAGCTGGTCTGCCGTTTGCCTTCGCTGTTGAACGGGCTGATCCGCACCAATCGGTGGTCGCCTTCTTCGCCTTTGAGATATCCGTACGCCATCGGACCGCGGATCGCGATGGAGGCGCGGTTGATTCCGGCTTCTTCGTTTTCTTGACGGTCGAGTAATTCGATTTTGTATTCGTGGGCGACCGCCCATGCCGAGTACATCCGCAACAGCATTTCAGCCCAATCGTTCGCGTCGGTGCCGCCGTCGCGCGCATAGATCGACAAAATCGCGCCGGCCCCATCATTCGGTCCGGACAACAATGCCTTCAGTTCAAGATCCTCGAGCACCTTTTCGAGCCTGTCAATTTCACTGCGAACTTCGCCGACGATGGATTCATCTTCCTCGGCCATTTCGAAAAGTGCTTCGAGGTCTTCGACCGACTGAACCAAATCGTCCATCGGCCCCACCACCGCTTTGAGCGATTTGAGTTCCATGATGACTTTTTGGGCGGCGTCGGAATGATCCCAAAAGTCCGGAGCGGACATTCGGTTTTCGATCGATTCGATTTCAGTTAGTTTGCCGGCGTGGTCAAAGAGAGTCCTGCAGTTGTTTCAGGCGAGCTTGGATTGATTTGCTGCGATTTACGAGTTCTGCGTCCATGACGAATCGGGCTCCGAGGGTATGATGGGGAAAACGTACGAAATCTAACTAGGATTGTTTATACATGTCTCGCGTCGTTCTCGCGATGAGTGGGGGCGTTGATTCCAGCGTCGCCGCCCACCTGCTGATTCAAGCCGGTCACGAAGTCATCGGCGTCTTCATGCGCCACGGTGAAGCCTCCGCGTCGGCCTGCCGAATCGAATCCGACGGCGAAACGAATGTCAATCCGCTGAACCTGCCCGTACTAGGCAATTTCGGCGGTTCGGCGGCCGAGGGGAAGCGTGCCGACCACAAGCAGGGGTGCTGCAGTGCGACCGACGCCGCCGACGCCCGGCGAGTAGCGATGTCGATGGATATTCCCTTCTATTCGCTTGATTTGCAGGAAGACTTTCGACGAATCGTGGATTATTTCGTCGACGATTACTTGGCCGCCCGCACGCCCAATCCATGCGTCAAATGCAACCACTGGATCAAGTTCGGCAGACTGTTCGACTTCGCCGACGGCGTCGAAGCGGACTTCGTCGCGACGGGGCATTATGCGCGTATCGTCGAACGCAATGGCACTCGCGAACTGCACCGCGGCTTGGACGGGCACAAGGACCAGTCCTACGCTTTGTTCGGCATCGGCCGGTCCCGATTGTCGCGGATGATGTTGCCGGTCGGCGATTTCGAGAAAACCCGTATCCGGGAAATTGCCACTTCGCTCGGCCTAGGTGTCTCGGAAAAGAAAGACAGCCAAGAGATTTGTTTCGTGACCCAGGGCCACCACAGCGATTTCGTCAAATCGCGCCGTCCAGAAATGGTCGGTGCCACGGCCGGCGAGATTGTCTTGACCGACGGAAAAGTCGTCGGCACTCACGCGGGTTTCGAAGCCTTCACGATCGGTCAACGCAAGGGTCTCGGTGTCGCGTTGGGCACGCCCCATTTTGTCGTGCGGATCGAACCGGAAACCAAACGGGTCGTGCTCGGCAGTGCCGATGACCTGATGGCTCCCGGACTTACCGCCGATCAAGCGAACTGGTTGATCGACCCGCAATCTTTGCCGGATCGGGTCAGCGTGCAATTTCGATACAACGGCCGTCCTCACGCCGCCCACGTGGACCTTGACCCAAACGATCCCACCCGATTCCAAGTACGATTCGAGAACCGACAATCAGCCATCTCACCCGGTCAAGCCGCCGTGGTGTACGACGACGAACGAGTCCTGGGCGGCGGCTGGATCATCGCCGCGACGGAGGACGTATGAACGTACCCGATCTGAATCGACCCGATATCGCAGCACGCACCGCCGCGATGACCCGGCACCGTCGCCGGATCGCACAATCGCGATCCACTGAAGAACACCTGCAAATCGTCGAGCGGTTGCAACGCGACGCGATGCGGGCGATCCGCAGCGACGCGATCGCCTACCAAGCGTTCATGGCGAGGAATCATCACAAACGACGACGTGAGGCGGTCGAGCGTTTGCAGACGCGGCTGCTAGGGTTGCCGGAGCCCAGCAGCCATGAATGACCTGTCCTCGTTGGCGGTGGCCGATCATCTGCTCAAATTCGATATCCCGATGGTCATCATCGGAGGACACGCGGTCAACATTCATGGGTTCGCGAGAGCCACCGAAGACGTCGATGTAGTGTTCCGACGCACCACGGAGTCCGAACATCGACTCGCTGAAGCTTTAATTCAAATTCACGCTTATTGGATTGGAGATGACATCGATCCCACCACGGGGATCGAGACGTCCTATCCGGTAACGTTTGACTACGTGCGCCAAACGCACCTGATGATGCTCGGCACGGACTTGGGCTTTTTGGACTTGTTCGATTTTATTCCGTCAATGCCCGGCGAAAATTTGAACGCTTTGTTTGACACCGCGATCATCCGAAACGGGCGTCCTTTCGCGAGTTTGAGGTGGATTCGAGCAATGAAGCAGGCCGCCGGTCGACCGCAAGATCGTCTGGACTTGGAAAACTTGCCCGATCAATAGCGATTGTTCGACCGCATCACGGCGTTACATTAAAGGGATGAACCATCCTCAAACTTCCGACGGTGCCGCTTCGACCCTCGACCATCCTCCATGCGTTGTATCCGGGCCCCGAATCATCCGGCAGCTTCCGCCGCAATTGGTCAACCAGATTGCTGCGGGCGAGGTAATCGAGCGTCCCGCTTCGGTCGTCAAAGAGTTGCTCGAAAACAGCATCGACGCGGGCTCGTCGCGGATCGAATTGACGATCGACGGTGGCGGCGTCGAGATGATCCGGATCAGCGACGACGGTTGCGGGATGACCGCCGATCAATTGCCATTGGCCGTAACCAGCCACGCGACCAGTAAACTGCCCGACGATGACTCGCTGTTCCATGTCGGCACCCTCGGATTTCGCGGCGAAGCGCTCGCGTCGATCGCGAGCGTTTCGCAAATGACGATCCGCAGCCGCGCCGAAGGCGAACCGAGCGGCAGCCAAATCGATATCCGCGGCGGCGTGATCGAATCACCCGGCCCGTGTGGTTGCCCGGTCGGCACCACGATCGAAGTCCGCAACCTGTTCTTCAATACACCCGTTCGACGCAAGTTTCTCAAAACACCGCAAACCGAACGAGGGCACATCGTTGAAGCGTTCACGCGGTTGGCGCTGGCCAATCCGAAAGTCCACTTCGTTTTGCGAAACGGCGATAAGGACATGTTCGACCTGCTACCGACGGTTCGGTGGGCCGATCGCATCGAAGCGTTCTTTGGTACCGAAATCTCCGAATCATTGATCCAGATCGAAAACGACGACGCGCAAGTTAAGATTAGCGGATACGCCTGCGACCCGTCGGTCAATCGCGGCAACAACCGGATGCAGTATCTATTTCTCAACGGTCGACACATCCGTGATCGTGCGTTGCAACATGCCCTCGGTGAGGCTTACCGCGGGCTATTGATGGTCGGTCGGCATCCGGTGTGTTTCTTGCGGATGACGATGCCGCCCGAGATGATCGACGTGAACGTCCACCCGGCTAAGTTGGAAGTGCGGTTCACCGACAGCGGTCGCGTCTACAGTCGATTGCTGCAGACGCTTCGACAACGGTTCCTCGCGACCGACATGACCCACCGCGTCGGCCCGGCACCGGCCCCCGAGCCGATCCAAAACGATGCGCTGCGAACACCTAGCGAATCGGTCATGGGGATGCGCTCACACGACGTCGATGTCCAACGCCAATCCGTGATCGATTGGGCGAGAACGGGCACCGAATCACCTCGATCGGAATCATTAGCCTCCACACACCGGATCAACCCGTCGCCGTCTTCCATCCTTGGCGGTACCCCCGAGTTCCAGCCATTTCCGTCGAGCGGTTCTTCGTTCGCAACCAACCCAGCGGCAACCAGCGGCAACGTTGGACGCCCCGGTCCGCCGGAGATGGCTCCGTGGGACGCGGATTCGTCGACGCCGCCCGAAGGTGTGGCGTGGAATCCGTCTTCGCCGCAATACCCCAGTGTAGAAAACCCCAGTGTAGAAAACCTCAGTGCAGAAAACGGTGCGCCACGCGGCCCGAGTGTCTGCTATCTCGGATTCCAAGTCCACAATCGATACTTGGTCACCCAGGACGAAAAGGGCATGGTCGTGATCGACCAACACGCCTTGCACGAGCGGGTTCTTTACGAACGAGTGTGCAAGAAGGTCCTCGGCGAGAACTCATCGCTCGAATCACAGAGACTGCTGGTCCCCGAACCGGTCTCACTCACGCCGGCGGAACGATCGGCGGCGTTGGAAGTCAAAGACACGCTCGCGCGGATCGGTTTGGAAATCGAAGAGTTCGGCGGCGAGACGATTCTGATTCAATCGTACCCAGCGATCCTGCCCAATCGCGGCCCGGCTGAAATGTTGCGAACGATCCTCGAGTCCGTGATGGGAGCGGGCCGCGATCCCAACCCGAAGGATCTGCTGAACCATTTGCTCAGCACCGTCGCATGCAAGGCCGCCGTCAAGGCGGGCGATCCCTTGTCACCGGAAGAAATCACGAGTTTGCTCGAACAAAAGGATTTGTATCAAGATACGCATCACTGTCCGCACGGACGACCGACCGCGTTGTTCTTCAGCCGCGACGAACTCGACCGCATGTTCGGCCGCCTCGGCCCGCGAGGCCGGATCGGCGCGAACGGCTAACAAGCCGACCAGCATCCGAACTCGTCTCGCTTGATGTGATTAAATCGGGGAACTAATTACAGCAATTTGCCATTCGGCGTTAACCCCGGTTTGCGATCCGTTAACCGCCGCTAACGCGGTACGGCTGATGAAACCAACGAGTAGTTCCGCGTCGGCCTTGTATGATTGCGGCAGTAGCCGAACCTATTCGTCCCGAGGCCCCTGCCAAGCCGTGTGACCGCCGATTTGAATGTGACCGGCCAACGCTTTTTTCATCGACATCGCAACTTGACGATTTCCGTCGATCACATTGGTGGTTTCCTGTGGATCGTTCTCGAGGTCAAACAATTGCAGCGGCGAGAACGGGTCGTTCTGCATCAGCTTCCATTTGCCTCGAATCAGTGCGTGGTAGGCGTGCCCAACATAGGCCGCCCCGCCCTCCCGTCGGACGAAGTATAATTCGCGATCCGAATCCGGAGCCGGCCCACCCTCGAAATGCTCTTTCAATCCGACGGCGTTGATATCGTCAGGAGTCCGAACACCGCCATACTGAAGGAAAGTGGCAAACGAGTCAAAGTTCAGTCCTTGATAATCGCTCTGACTACCCGCCTTCACTTTACCGGGATACCGGACAACGTATGGCACTTTCAATCCGCCGTCATAGTGGCTTTGTTTGCCGTCCCGCCAAGGATCATTGTTTTGCGAATGTGGCAGTGATCCGCCATTGTCGGATGTGAACACCAGGAGCGTATTGTCACGCAATCCGAGTTCATCCATTCGTTTCAACAGGACGCCGATTTGGTCATCCAAGTGTTCCACGAATGCGACATTCTTGGCCCGTGCTTCCGTCAATTCAGGATCACGGTTGCGAACTTTCTGGAACCACTCCTCGGGCGGCTGAATCGGGAAATGCGGCGCATTGTACGCCAGGTATAAAAAGAACGGCTTCTCCGGTGCGCCGGATTGTTCTTTCATGTAATCGATCGCCCATTGCGTAAACAACTCCGTCGCATGACCGGTCGGCTCGATCTCGGTTTCATTAAGCCGCATGTAATTGAAGCCCTCGCGACGATGGGTGTAGTAATCATCCATCATGTCGCCGAGGAAACCGTGGAAATGATCAAACCCACGCCGGCATGGATGATTCTCGGCCGTCAGCCCGAGGTGCCATTTCCCGACGATGCCGGTGTGATAACCGGCTTCGCCGAGCCGATCGGCCAGCGTCGGAAGTCCGGGCTTCAAATAACCCCACGAATTTTCAGGCTTCGTTCGAATCACTCCGGGGACCCCAGCGCGGTCGGCGTATATGCCAGTCAAGATCGCGGCGCGGGTCGGCGAGCAAACCGTGCAATTGGCTCGCATCTGGGTCATCATCAGGCCTTCACTCGCCAGCCGATCCAAGTTCGGCGTGCGCACCTCGGTCGACCCATGAAAACCGACATCCCCGTATCCCAAGTCATCCGCGAGGATCAAGACAAGATTCGGACGACCAGCGGAATCGGCTCGCAGTTGATCGAGAGTCAACGCTTGGGCGACCAAAACTACGCAAACCGTCATGAGGATGGTCATAACTTTACGCAACCAAGGGCGTCGAGATACCGGGCGATAACCGAAGAATTCCGAGCGATGAGTAATCATATCTGGGAGGTGAATCACGTTGAAAATTCTTGCTTGAAAGGTCAATATGCTAGTGGATGGTCAGAACACAGTTTCGACGCTCTGATCTCACAAGTCAAATGCGGGCCAAGTCCTGTACTTACTCACGATACGAAGGACACGAGAGATGCCCGGGAATGACGAAAAGTCTAGCTTGCCATGCTTCGGGCTTGACGGAAAGACGGTGGTGGTGACTGGGGCCGGGCGAGGCATCGGTCGCACCATTGCTTTGGATGCACACCGGTCCGGTGCGCGAATCGCTGCGGGTAGCCGCACCATGGAAGAATTGGATTCGTTGTCCCGAACCATTTCAGACGAAGGCGGTGTTTGCACGACCCATCGACTCGATGTTACCGACAATCAATCCATCGAATCGTTCGTTGAAGCCGTCGCCGAATTCCATGGTTCGATCAACGTGTTGATCAACAATGCGGGATTCAATTCACAAAAGAGCATCCTGGACTACGATGAAACGCTGTACGACAAGATTGTCGACACCAACTTGAAGAGTGTTTTCTTCTGCAGTCAAATCGTCGCCCGTCGCATGATCGAACAAGGCGGAGGCGGAAGCATCGTCAACCTTTCGTCCCAGGCCGGCGTCATTGGCGCGCCGATGCGTGGTCCTTACAGCGCGGCCAAAGGCGGCGTCGTCAACCTCACGCGGACGATGGCGGTCGAGTGGGCGGCACATGGCATCCGCGTCAACGCGGTCGCACCCACCGTCACGAGATCGCCGATGGCGGAGCAAGCGATGAGAGAAAATCCGGCATTCGCCGACGCGGTGAAAGCAAACAACCTGTTGCGTGGAGACCTCGCCGAACCCTCGGAAATCTCGGCCCCCGTGATTTTTCTGGCATCCGAAGCGGCGTCGATGATCACCGGTCACACGTTGGTCGTCGACGGAGGCTGGACGATTCACTAGGTGCTATCTAAGCACCAATGCACAAGTAAATCCGCAGAACACGTAGGCGAGTCTTTCCGAGACTCGTAGCATTCAGCGTCTCGGAGAGACGCTGCTACGTGCGTTTAACCCAAAAACTTATGTTTGGGTACTTAGGAAGATAGTTCCGGTGTATTCAACCATTCACGTGAATAATCCAGCTACTGGCGTGTTGACATAATTTGCCGAAGGAATGATCCCTGATCGCGGCTTTCCAGAAGCTTTGAATGCGATCGGTTCAACCGAAACAGATTCTGGGACCGCAGGGCTGAATAACGACGGATGAAATTGACTTTCGAGATGAAATGACCGCTAGAATGGAATTGTCGGATAGAACGAAGCGCCCCGAGCGACCATCTTTTCGGCCTTGAAAGAAGTCCGTCAGATTCGTCCCTTCATCTGTTCTGTGGAGTTTTGCGATGTCGATTGCTTTCGCCAACCCTATTGTTACCCCGCTCGCTCCTCCTCCGGTGGAGAACAAGTCGATTCGTCCGTCGATCGTGAATTCGTCGAAGGCCCGACCGTTCTCTCTCGATCAGGAGTTGAAGGTTTTTGGAAATTGGTCGGACGATCCAGTGTGGGTTCCACCGAAAGATTGCAGCGTCGAGTTGGCTGAGTTGATGCTTGCTCAAAAGGGTTGGCTGAAATCAACGGAAGCTCGATGGGAGCGTCTAGTCGATTCGCACCGGAATCAATTCACTCAGGTTCGTGAGATCGAGTTAACCAAAGCGTCGATCCGACTGCCCAAAGGAAAGCTATTTGTGCAGATCACCGAAGAAGAAAATTTCGACAAAATCACCGACATCGTCCCCGCTTGCGTGCAAACGCGACTCGAAGAGTTCTTGGCTGGACCGGGAAAGAAAAAAGGAGTGAAGGTGATGTATCTGAAACCACTCTGTGTTGAATTGGATGACCAGCTGTACTTCACCACGGGCGACTCGATCGCCAAGACGATCCGTAAAATCCAAAGCGAAGTGTTTTCTGAATATCGGATGAGATTCATTCCGCGTCGGATCCAGCAAGCCAGCGCGACTTCATGGAACGGGTTGACCGCATTGCCCCGCTATTTGATCCGCAAAGCGATTCAACGTCGACAAAAAGCCATTGATGCTTACCAAGCAAAACTTGAGTTTGAACGGCGTAAAACAGCCTTGATGGCACTCAAAGCTCACGAACAATGTCGAACGAATGAAGTTAGCTATGGAGAAATGCTGGCGTTGTGCAATCCGCTTCGGCGGGAAGATGTGATCAGCCAGTACAGCCTCGAACAAGAGTTATCGCAAGCAAAGAAAAAGCAGTTGACGATGCTTGCCTACGGGCAACTTCCTTGGTATGCCGCGTTCTCGATGGGCTTGTCGACATTAGGCGCGTTGGTACTCACATGGACGCCACCGGTCGTCGTGTGCGATCCGGCGTTCGTCGCCGAGTTTCCTGATTCACCAGGAACGCCTAGGCAGCAACTCTCGCAGTCCGTGTTCACTCCGGCAAAGCAAACGCCACGATGGTTCCGCCTCGCGGTCGGCCGCTTTTGCCTCCTCCGGCAGAAATGACCACAAACTGGCGTCCATCCGCCATGTAGGTACTCGGACTGGCGTTGCCGCTAAACGGCAACCTCGCTTTCCATAAAAGTTCGCCGGTGTCCTTGTTGAATGCGCGAAACGTTTCGTCCGCAGTGGCACCGATAAAGATCAGGCCTCCGGCCGTCACCAACGGACCGCCGTAGTTTTCTGTTCCAGTCGGCGGGATTCCTCGGGCAGTCAGTTCGGGATACTCGCCCAACACGACACTCCACTTGATTTCGCCCGAGTTGAGATCCACCGCATTCAAAGTCCCCCACGGTGGCTTGATCGCCGGGTAACCTTCGTCGTCCAACCAGCGACGAAATCCTCCAAAGGCATAGGTCGGCCGTTCGTTGTTAGGATCAACAGTTGCTGGCTCTGGCGTCTTTGATTCGTCGCGATCGGCGTTCTTTGGTGCGCCTTTGTTGAGTACGTAATCGAGAATGGCGGAACGCTGCGCCTCCGGCATGTCGCCGTAAGCGGGCATCCGCCCCTTCCCTTGCCGCGTCTGCAGTTCGATCTCGGCTCGCGTTTTTCGTTTATCAATGTCGAGCAACGGCGGAAACTGCAGTTCAAGATTGCCTTTGAGATCCAATCCATGACACACGCCGCAATAGAGCATGTAATCACGTTCGCCCGGCATCAGCTTGGAGCCATCGGTATGACGTGTTTCAATCATTTGAAGCAACCACGGCATCTCATTGACGTTGACGTAGTAGATCCCGTCAGGATCCGCAGCGCCGCCGCCCCACTCCATCCCGCCATCAAACCCAGGAAACATCACCGTCTCGTTCAGGCTCGGTGCCGGGAAAGGCCCAAAGTTCTTTGCAGCACGAATCCGATCCAATGTCTTCTGATGTGTCGCAGGTGAAATGTTCGATGCATCTTCGTCAGTGTATCGCTGACGCATCAGCGGCGGTGGCTTGGTAGGGAACGGCTGAGTCGGCCAAGCCTGCTCGCCGAACAAATCGGATTGTGGAACCGGTCGCTCTTCGATCGGCCAAAGAGGTTCACCCGTGACGCGGTCGAACACAAACAGCAAACCATGTTTGGTCCCCTGGGCAACCGCATCGATCTTCTTGCCGTCGTGGTTCACGGTGAGCAACACGGGCGGGCAGGGCAAGTCTTTGTCAAGCAGATCGTGATGAACGATTTGAAAATGCCAGATCCGTTCCCCTGTGACGGCATTGAGCGCGAGGATGCAGTTGGCGAACAAGTTCTTGCCATGTCGGTCGGCTCCATAGAAATCCGGCTCAGCAGTCTTGGTGGCGATGTAAACGATTCCTCGTTCTTCATCAAGCGACTGGCCGCACCAGGGCATCGCACCTGTTGCCGTTCTGTAGGCGTCTTCCGGCCAGGTGTCGTATCCGACCTCGCCGGGTCGGGGAATCAAATGAAAAATCCAACGGCGCTCACCGGTTCGGACATCGAACGCTCGGACGGCCCCCTTGCCGCCCAGGCCGCCAACGATCAACAGGTCTTTGTACGTGACGCCGGGAGTGTTCAACCCCGAGCCAAGATTGATCGAACCATTCTCCCCAAACTCTCGAATGGTTTTGCCAGTCATCGGATCGATCGCGAATAGGAAACCGTTCACCCCAGTGAACAATCGCTGCTCCCCACCGGTTTCACTCCCCCAGTGAACCAGCCCTCGCTGCCTCGGGCTACCAGCGCCCGTGTGTTCGTTCGCCGGATCCCATTGCCAGAGTTCCGCGCCCGTGGCCGCGTCGAGCGCGATCACCTTGCGAGTTGCCGTCGGCGTGTAAAGCACGCCGCCCACCATCAGGTTGTTCGCCTGATACTCGGCTGCATTGCCCGTCTCATAGGTCCAGGCAACTTTCAATTGAGAGACATTTCCGCGATTAATCTGTTCGAGTGATGAATAGAGATCACGCTCTTTTCCCCCAAGATACTCCGGCCAATCGGTGTCCTGGCCACAGGCCGTGTTGAGCCAGCAGCAACTTACGATAATCAGTGCAAATTTGTAGGGTGCGTTCATAACGAGCAAGATTCAGGGAGCAAGTAAGGGCATTCTGCGATTCACTTCTGCCCAGTGGGAAGGGGCGTGACGTACTCGAGTGCGGTTCTGAAAGTGAACGTCGCTTCAGGCACCTTTCTACCAAACTCACGTCGGAAATGCGGCACCACTAGGGTTGGTTGTCCGGTGGTATTCGCCTCGCACGACCACCGGCTAATGGCTAACAACGCCTTCGGCGCAAAGAGCGCAGGTCTTTGCTGGCCACGGCGCAAGTGTACTTCGACAGCCACCGATTGCACCGAATTCCACAGATTCGAACGCGAATCCGTCATCTGCGAAGATCCGTGTACCGTGACTCAATCAAATCAACAACCTCGAATCTCTCTACGGAAGTTACTGGAACGCTAATCTCCGCTGATCGCACACTAATCAGGATATACAACACGATGGGCGGGAGACACGAATTAGTGTTCGATCAGTGCTGATAAGCGTTCCCAATTCTTTCTCGCGAAACGCTCCCGAAACAATCTGCCGGTGCTAATTGGTTCTTGAGAGTCTTTTGTCATCGCCCGAACGTTGAGCATCGGCATGGTCGTCTGTGGAATGGACTAATGCGCGATTTCCGTGGATTGGTTCGTTTGTTGCGTCATCGGTTCACTGGCAGGAAGATTAGAGGCAAGAAGATGATCGGCACCAATTTTCCTGCCCTCAATTTTCCTGCCAGAACTGCAGATGAGCGTACCTTTATCGATGAACAGTGTTCCCCGCCTCGGAAACGGCAGCGAAGAAAAAGTCTCTCGGCAACTTAATCTCCACAAACTCACGCGTTCGCAGAGCCATTTCGTACACTCATCGCGAAGCTTCCCCGCCATGGAACAAGCTCCGAGGTGAACCCGAAGTGAGTCCTTCAAATTTCACCCAAATCAAAACCGAAAACCCAGCCCGATCCCTGCGCGAGCCTCATGCTTGAGCAACCATTTTCCCCTAGTACAATTCGGCCCCTGAGAAATCGGACACCCTAGATGGGCTCTAAAAACAATCAAGGAGCAAGCCGTGCGGAAACTTCTGACCGCTTCATTACTGGGATGGTGCCTTTGCGGTGGCCTCGCGGCCAACGGGGTTGCGCCGAAGGACAGCCGCTGTGCTGCTCTCGCGGTTGGCAACCAGCAGGAGCTGCTGGCTATCCTCGACGGCGGTTCGCTGCCCGGTTTCGGCGCTTGGCGAGTGGGCAATCCCCGTGTCGGCCGGGCAACCGTCGCGTCGAAGGTCGGCAACTGTGCCACGAGTCTGGAGGGCGATGCTCAGCAGGGCGGTGCCAAGCTCGATGCCCGTCTTGCCGATGGTCCCTTTCCAGACCTTCTGGGTTTTGGTTGTTGGGTCCATGTCGCTGAGGACGGCAACATCGCCACGATTGGGTTCCAGGTCTCCGATGGCGAAGGCGAAGCCCTGATTCGCACATGGCCGGCCAAGACAGGCTGGCAGTGGATCGAGTGCGATCTGGCCGATACCGAATCCTTTCAGCAAGCCTATCCACAACGTGATCGCAACGGTGTCGTCGATGCGAGCCTCAAGAGCATCCACCTCGTCGCGTTCACCGACCGCGAAGGGCATTGTGGGCTAGCGTGCGATGCTCTGATTGCCTGTCGGGAACCCGGTGAGCGAGTGTTGCGAGTACAGACCAACGCTGCCGGATGGGGCGAGCCAGGCGAAGCGCCGGCCATGCGGTTGCTCGTGCACAACAGCTTCGCCGAGGCTCGCAGTATCGACATCACTTACCATCTTCAGCGCAACCCCCATCTGCGCTCGGTGATGGTGCCGCATCCGATAGACGGTCTTGATCATGCGATCGGTGCGGCCGGTTGGGTAGAAGTGGATGGCAAGCGAATCGATGATGCTTCGTTGTGCGACGGCGATGACCAGACCGCTTGCAACCTGCCCTGGAAACAGTACACCGGTGCCGATGCCATCGTCGATCTCGGTGAGCAACGGATGATCAGCCGTATGGACTGGATCGCCGGCGATGCCAATTGGATTTGGCGGGTCGATATCGCCGCTTCGGTCGACGGCGAGAACTGGCAGCCGGTGATCGGCCTCCAAGACTTTGACCTGCACGATCGCTGGGGTCATCATCGTTTTCCCGTTAAGGCTGCGTTCCCGGCCCGCTACCTACGGCTGCACTTCCATAAGAATAACGAGCAAGTGAGCGTCATCCGGATGCCGACGGCGTTGAAGATTTACGATGGCGTGGCCAACGACGCGGTCGCAATGCCCAAGGTGGGTGAGGAGGTGGTGGCTGGCAGTCAGCGTATCAACATTCCAGCCCGGTCCTTTGCCGAATGCTCCTTGGATCTGAGCGAACCGCTGGAGACCGGCGCTTATCTGATTGGCCTGGAGATTGACGGCGAGCGGCGCGAACTGCAGGTTGTTGATTATTTCGTCGCCCCCTTGGGAACGGTTGATGCCGAGGCCGGCAAACGCTTCGGTATCAATGTCTCGGAACCTAAGTATGCTGAGTCGATGCGCCGCGTCGGTTTCGGCTGGGTGCGATTTGAAAACTGCAAGTGGCAGATGTTCGCGCCGGCGCCGGATCGGGTGGCCTTCGACGGCTCGGTGGCACCTTGGCACGTTGACATGGATGGCTATTTCCAACGCTATCACGAGCTGGGTTTTAAGGTCCTTCCTTACGTCTTCGAAACGCCGGCCTGGGCAACCCGGGCCGGGTCCGATGTGAAGAAGAATCGCTCGCATTATCCGCCGAAAGACAACGCCGACTATGCCGAGGCCATCTTTCAATTGGTCGCCCGCATGGGAACCAAGCAGCACCCTGCCGAAGAGTTGCTAACTCCGGACAGACGCAGTGCCACCGGTGGTATCGATGCGGTCGAGATTTGGAACGAGCCCAACCTCAACGATCCTGGCTGGGGTTTCTTCGTTGGGAGCCTGGACGAGTACTACGAGCTGTTCCGTCTGGCCGCCGAGGCCGCCAAGAGGGCCGATCCCACGATGCCGGTTGCGGCGGCCGGATTCGCCGGCATCGATCCGGCGATCTACGAGGGACTGGAACGCTATCGCTACGCCGATGGCAAACGACCGATCGATTTCGCCGACATCATCAACGTGCACTTCTACAGCGGCACCGCCGATCCGGAGCGTTGCGGTTGGGATCCCAATGTCGAACGCTCCGGACCGGGTGACCCGGCGTCGCTGACCTACGAGGAGAAACTCAACGCGGTGGTGAACTTTCGCGAGCGGGTCAAGCCCGAGGCCGAGATCTGGATCACCGAGACCGGCAATGACGTCGGCGGCCCCCTCGGTTTAAGTGAACGCCACCAAGCGGCCAAGCTGCCACGCTGCCTGGCCATGGCGCTCGGTGCCGGTGTTGATAAGGTCTTCATCTATCGCGAGAAAGGCTCGACCCCAGCCCAACACGCCGGTGCCGGTCTGCTGCGCAACGATGAGAGTCGACGCCCTTCGTGGTTCACGATGGCGAACATGGTTCGCGAGCTCCAAGGCTTCGACGGCAAGGCCCTGCGTCTGCCAAGCGAAGACGAGCGGGTCTGGGCCTATCTTTGGCGTGACGATAATCGCTGTCGATTGATGATCTGGCGGATCGAGGAGGACGGGCCCATGCCCTTCGACCTCGGCTACGTCGAGTATCGTGATGCCTTCGGGGCCCGATACCGGGATGTGGCCAGCCGCGAGATGGTCCTGACCGACCTGCCGATCTACATTGATGTCGATGCTGAAAACCTGAAGGGACTGATTGCCAAGGCCGAAGCCGCTCAAGCGGATGCGAGTGCCGAACGCGAACGTCTGGCGAAACGACGAGTCATGCTTCTTGATTTTGGTAGCACGGAGCAAGTCGACAGCATGCAAGGTTATGGCCCGACTCGGCACTTCGTGGCCGTCGATGCCCAGACAGCCTGGGACTCGGAACGTGGCTGGGGCTTTGTGCAACCGGGCCAGCGACTCATCGATGCCCACTGGGTGAAGAGCAAACGGGAGCGAGATGCCGTCCGAATGGCGACCGGCAGCTGTTTTCGCCTAGCCTTGCCGGTCGGTAATTTTGAACTTCGAATCGCCGGCAGCGGCATCAACCAGGCCCCGGTGACCGTGACTCTGAGCGGAGGTATCGCGCGGGAACTGACCGTCGGCAGTGAAACCAGCGAGGTAAGCATTCCCGTCAGCAGCGATGGCACGCCCATCGACATCCAGTTCGGCGGCTATGGCGACCTGCGTTGGATAACCGCCATCGAACAGTGAGGTTGGCCAAGTGTCCGGAACCACTTCCAGGCTTGGGAGCTTCGCATCTTGGTCGGTGGCTTTCTTCAGTGTCCTGTAGGACAATCGTTGACTCAGATCGAACGTTGTGACGAAACATTTCAAGTGACTTCACGAGACCAACGATGATGTCATCAGGATAATTTCGTGAAGCTTTCACCGCCCTTGCTTGCTTCTCGAAGCCGGCGTCAAAAGCAAATTCCGCAGGCGGACGACCGTGGGAATTCGAGACGAATACAAGCCAATTGCTGATCGTACCACCTGATAATGATTCCTCGATCCGTGATAGCCACTGTCAACATGCCGCAATCAATGCGAGAGATAACTAGCAGCAATCCAGCCAGCCCCGGCGTCGGCCGCCGGAGCATCGACCAGAATCGTGAAAACCCGTTTCGGTGTCCTGCACCTCCTGCAGATTGAGATCGCCCAACCTGCTGAGGTTGGTCCAACTGACGGCACTTAGATCAACCCCTAAGTCGCATCGGTCGACCTAATCGATGCGGCGAATGACCGGGCCATTCATAACCTCGCAGTCTCCGCTTCGAATTCCATTCCCACAACTTCTCTGAAAGTTCCAAAAGCTTTCAGACCCACAAGTGAACGAAAGGTCGGCATGCCAAGCATGCCGGCCTTTCTTCGTTTTTACGCAGTAAATTGCGGTGTTTTCGCTTAGATGGGCGGCCCGCCGGGTTCTTTGTTTCTTGGGGCCGGTCATTACCCTGGATTATGAGATCGGGAATATTTCGGCGTTTTGGGCCGTTTTCTCTGTTTCTTCGTTTCTCTGTCCGTTCGGGTTAAGAGTCGTCCGACTTTCCCAGACGGTCCGGATACGGAAAGGATTCACCCGGCAAAGTGCTGGGTTTTTGAGCGATTCTCAGCTGAGGGGGTGGCCGCCGACTCGTTTTGCGGAGGTTAAACCGAGAAACGCTGGGTAATGGGATTTGGAGAAACGAAGAACATGAATCATGTGTTTTCGATCATCGAATGGAAAGCTAATCGGCTCAGTTCGGCCGCTGTGCCGACGTTGAGTTTGCGTTTGAGGTGTTCGCGGTGGGTGTCGATCGTGTGCGTGCTGAGCAGGAGTTGATCGGCGATGGCACCGGTCGTCAGGCCTTCGCCAATGAGGCGGAAGATTTCTTTCTCGCGATCGCTCAAACGCTCCGTTGGCTCGTGTTCGACCGACGTCCTGCCAAGCGCAGATGCGACCAAGCGGGCTTGCAGAGCATCGCTGAGGAATCGTTCTCCTTTGAGAACGGTGCGGATCGCTTCGATCAACTTTTCATTGCTTTCTTGTTTGTTCAGATACCCAAGCGCCCCGGCTCGCATCGCGCGTTCGGCGTAAAGTGATTCCTTGTACGCCGAGATCGCGAGGAACTTGACCGTCGGGTTTTTGCTCAGAACTCGTTTGATCAGGTCGATACCGTTTCCGGAACCCAGCGAGATGTCAACTAACACCAAATCGGGGCATTGCTCGGTAATCAACGTGACACCTTCGTCTTCGGTTGCCGCCATACCGCAGATCTCCCATCCGGGTTGGGCTGTGATCCGCATCGACAATCCGTCTCGCATCATCGGGTGATCGTCGACCAAGAAAATTCGACACCGTGTTTCCAATTGGTTCATCCTGTTCTCCATTATGTTGTGATCGTGCATTGAACGATGGTTCCGTCGTTGGTTCCCGGCGAAATCGACAAGACGCCGCCGATCACAAGGGCACGGTATTCCATAATCTGCAAACCCATGCCTTCCCTGCGGTGTTGTCGCAAGTTGGCTTCGTCGACCCCGATTCCGTTGTCGCTAACTTCCAGTTCCGTTTGGTCGCCGCCTGTCGATAGCGAGATGCGGATGTCGGTGGCCTTGCCGTGCCGCTGAGCATTGTTGACCGCCTCTTGGGCGATTCGATACAGGTGCGTTGCGACCGTGTTGCTCTCAATGGACGGTGTACCATGTTGGACGAAACTACAGGCAACCTTTCCGATCACGGTCGTCGTGCTGGCAAGTTCGGTCAGTGCCGATTGCAGTCCCTCGGCGTCGACCTGAACCGGCATGATTCCGTGCGAAAGCGACTGGACATGCTGGTTGGCTTCTTTCAACCCTCGCACCAACCTGGACGACGTTTCCATGCACCGTGACATTTCTTCATGGCTGAACGAGATCGGATCGTGATCGTCGCCCTTTGCTTGCACTTTCTGGGCAAACAAGTCTTCGATGGTTCCAGCGATCAGTGACAATCCGGTCAATTCCTGTTGCGTGCCGTCATGCAATTCTTGACCGATCCGTTGCTGTTCATTGGAGGCGATTTCGAGAATGTGGTCTTTGCTCTCTTTCAGTGATCGCTCCAACGTCAGCTGATCGGTCAGGTCCACGAACGTAATGACCACCCCGGAGACATGATCGCCTTTGGAGCGGTAGGGAAGAATTCGCCGTAGGTAAAGTCGCGAATTCTGGCCGACGATCTCGTGTTGAATGGGTTCAGAACCTTCGATCACCTTTCGGCAATCGCTCCGAAGTTCGGCATCGTCAAAACGCGGCGTGATGTCGCCCAAGGGACGCCCCAAGTCGGTCAGACGCAGATTGAAGAGAGCCACGGTCGGCGGCGTGAACCGCTGAATATGAAGATCGGTGTCCAGAAACAGTGTCGCGATCTCGGTGCTGGCGATCAGATTCAGGATGTCATTGTTGGCAACGTCCAATTCATTCACTTTATCGAGCAGTTCGATGTTCACCGTACTGAGTTCTTCATTGAGTGATTGCAGTTCCTCTTTGGATGTTTCGAGTTCTTCATTAGCCGATTGAAGTTCCTCGTTCATTGACATGATTTCTTCATTAGAAGACTTCAAATCTTCGTTGGCCCCTTCGAGTTCGGCAATCACGCCGCCCAGTTCCTCGGTATTGCCTTGAATCGCTAGCTCCATTTCTAGAACGTAGTTGGATTCAGACGCCTGTCGAAGCTGATCCCGCCATAAACTAGACGGCCCGAAGCGGAGTCGGTGAATGAGCCTGCTGAGGTATCCTTGCGGATGCTTGGGTTTGCTTGGATCGCCGCCCCTTGAAGGCTTGTCCACAAAGTTGACCAGCAGGAGGGTCTCAGTGTCTGCCGCAAGCTTCTCAACACGAATGTTAACCCGACATTGGATTGAGTCTTCACCTCGCTCGATTGCCGTGACGAAGCTTACATTGGTTTCTTCCGCGAAGCATTTTTGGCAAGCGAATCGCAGTTTGGTTCGCAAGCCAGGACGACACATCGCCATTAGGCTTGGTGTCAATTCACCGGCGGGGAATTCAAGGTAATCTGTCATCGGGCCGGTGACGTAGAGGACTTCATAGCGGCGATTGATCAGTGCCGTTGCCGGTGCGTAGTGGGTGATGAGCGACTTTTCGACCAGTGCCTTGTATGCCTGACGCGGTGGGATTTTCGTAGACAGGTTTGTTTGGGGGCTTTGCGATGCGTTCGTTGTAGCGATCGGAAAGGAAAGCTGTTTGCGGCGACTGGTTGGCAACTTTTGAAAGATCCGCCATTTCTTCGAGATGGGCTTGAAAAGGTCGCTGGCGTGGCCAAGCGATTCCGCCGGCCCCAAGATGAGCAGCCCGTCATCGGCCAAGGCGAAATGAAACATGGAGAGAACTCGTTGCTGCATCTCGGGTTCAAGATAGATCAGCAGGTTTCGGCAGGAGATCAGATCGAGTTTCGAAAATGGCGGATCGCTGATCACGTGTTGCCGGGAGAAAATGATCGCGTCACGCAGTTGCTTGCCGATTTGGTAGTGCGCGTCAGCGGCCTCCGTGAAGAATCGCTCCAATCGGTCTTCGGAGACGTCGGTGGAGATGCTGGTTGGGTAGATGCCGGTGCGAGCGATCGCGATTGCAGCCTCGTCAACGTCGCTCGCAAACAAGTGGATTGGCTTGCTAATCGACGGTCGATCGAGCGGACTTTCGGAGCGATCGTCAAGACATTCGATCAGTAGAATCGCGAGCGAATAGGCTTCCTCGCCTGTCGCACAACCAGGCACCCAAACCCGCAAAGGAAAACGATCGGCGTCACGAATCACAAGATTGGCTCGGAGTTCTGCGGATAACGCTTCGTAGGCTTCCGGATCCCGAAAGAAAGCGGTCACGCTGATCAGCAGGTCACGATAGAGCGCTGTGATTTCCGCTGGGTCATTCTTCAAGCGTTGAAGGTATCGCTCGAATGTTTCCAACTGATGCAATCCCATCCGGCGTTGAACGCGCCGCAGCATCATGCTTTGGCGATAGCAGCGAAAATCGAATTGGGTGTGCTTACGAAGTATCTCAAGTATCGCATCGAGCTGTCCGTCCTCGGCTTGGATCTCCGTCGTCGCCGACGTGGCGGAGCTGAGGTAAGGTTGCCGCATGTACCGCACGAGCGCCCCGGGCATCTCAGCCGGAGGCAGCGCGCAATCACTCAAGCCTTCGCGGATCACGCTGGATGGCATACTGTCAAATTCGGCGGTCGATGGTTCTTGCGCGATGGCCATCCCACCGGCGAGCTTGATGTCACGGATGCCGAGCGTGCCGTGGCTGCCCGTTCCCGACAAGACGATGCCGATCGAGTGTTCGCCTTGGTCTTTGGCCAGCGACCGCAGAAAGATGTCGATCGCGGTTTCGCGAACTTCCGGCTCTGTCGGTTCGCTCAATTGAAACGCACCGTCGCGAATCGTCAAATAAAACTTCGACGGAATCACGTAGACGTGATTGGGCTCGGGGACCATTGCGTCGGTCGCCTCGACCACCGGCAGCACGCAATCCCTCGACAGGATCGCGACCATTTGGCTTTCTTGTTTGGGGTCCAGGTGCGGAACCAAAACGAACGCCATGCCGCAATCGACCGCGACCGCACCTAGCAGTTGCTTCAGTGCCGTGAGTCCGCCCGCAGACGTGACGACGCCGACAATCGGGAACCGCATCGGCAAAGCGGGTAGAATCGGTTTTGAGAGCAGTTCCGTCGTCATTCCAAGATCAACCCATCGAAGAATTCGGGTCGTCGATAACCGAAGTCGCCAGACTTGGGACGATTACCGCTGACTCAGGTCCAATCTCTGGCGAGATCGGCTCCCCGACGATTCCATGAAGATCTCGGCATGCCTGCATCCTTGAGTGTATCTGTTCACGCCATCCCACAGAGCGCCCCGATTTTCCGATTGGTTGAATCCGCCACCCCAGAATCAGAGACTGGGCGATTCCTCCAGCGCCGCCGGCAAACAATAGTTGAACCAACCCAAGCACGGATGCCGGAGTCGTCAAACACGGGATCGGTAGCTTTCGTGCGGCTTCACACTTCATGGAATTACTAAGGTGCCAACAATGAAATCCTATTTCAAGCAGCCCTGTCCTATCTGCGGTCGACCACTTCACGTTCCAATCAAACTTTTGGGCAGCAAGGCATCCTGCAGCCATTGCTCAGGCGTATTCATCGCGAATCCTTCTGATGGCGACTCACAATCCAGCGTGGCACTTCATCTTCGCAAGCGATCAGAAACGACAATCTCTCGCACGTACCAGCAAACGAGCTATCGTCGTTCACAGGGGGCGGCCTGCTAGCATGATTGCATTCGAATCCGCCAAACAAACGACCGAAAAGCATGAAAGTCAACGACGTTCGCGCGAGCCGGTCATCGAGTGCTGTGTCATCACTCAGGCTGTCATGATTCGCCTTCGCTCCAGTCTCTATCGAGTGCTTCGAATTTTGACATGCGAATTTCGGCGAGGGCATCTTATTATTTGTGGAACGGTGCCAACCTACTACATGAAGCAGATGGCTCAGGAAACGGTTCGTCCCGTCCCTGGCGTAGAAAAGATCACCAATCGCGTCTTGGTGCAAAGTAAGACGATGGACTTCGGTTGATCTCAATCGACACTGGATCGCGTCAATTGCCAGTTTTCCGAAGGCTCATTCTTTCGATTCAATTCAATTTCCCCGCTGAGCAGTTCGGTTCACAGGAAAGCGAGCGTGGCGTCCTCGCCTTGATTGTGGTTGAGTCCGCTGGAAGATATTCCGGCACAGCACGATCCGTCTTCGGGATCAGCCAAGGACAACGACAAGCTGTTGTGACCGAAGAACTGTCTTCATGATCCGGCTCCCACGGGCAACTCATTCGTGGCGGAGTTCTCGCCGATCGAAAGCTTCAGCTCGAACGCCTCAGTCTTCTGTTTGGCAAACTCTTCATTCCAATCATATAACTCGACGAGTTCGACGATGAGTTGCTCGGGCCGCCCGTCAATTCTGGCGATATCAGGCTCGCTTAACTTCCCAAACGTCTTTAAGAGTCCCGCATTGAAGATTGACTTCGCTTCTCGTGCGTTATGTCCAAACATTCTCGTTCCTACGTTGAAAAAAGTTGACGGCAAAAGCAGTTTACGAACCAAGCCTGACGCAACCGTCCGGTGTGAAGACGATCGGCGCGATCTCGGTTGTTCCATCCGCTCTGAATTTGTCGCTTTCGCGATTGAATCGGAATTGTTTCCTTCGCTAAACGAGTCTTTTGAGGTTGGGCTGTGTTCCAACGGACCATGAGAGGCATCCTTTACTCGGGTGGTGATAGATGTTTTTTCATTCAATGTGGGCATGAGCACCGACGAGGTGCTGCGAGACGAACCAGACTTGCAGTTCGTTGCCGCGGATGACTTCGCTGACCAACATGTCATTGGTGCCGTCGTCACCGACTTCGATCGCTTGGCGGGCCATCGAGCGGGCGGCTTGAAGCGTGATCTCGTGAGCCTGAAGAAGCCGCGTCAACTGCGATTCGGGACACTCGCGGTCTTTCGGCGGTTGAGGGATCGTCGTGTTGTCGACAACGTCCTGTGCCATCGCGATGCTGATTCCACCGAGCATCATGATGCGTTCGGCGATCGTGTCCACTAGTTCGGCCTGCGTCGCGTAGTGTTTGTCGAACAACAGATGCAACTGATAAAACATCGGCCCCGACACTTGCCAGTGATGCTTCTTGTACAAGTCTCGCAGCGTCATCGTGTCGGCAAGTAATTGGTTCAGGTTGTCAACGCTCTGTTGACGAGCGGATTCGAGCAGGGCAAGCGGCATCGGGATCAAGTGCCCGTACGCCTGAATGCTGCGGGCGTTTCGAGTCATGATTGCTGTGGCGGGACTAACGTAGTCTTGGGTTTCGTTCATGATGATAAAGATTCCTATGAATTGAAAAGTGAGGGTGTTATGGATGGTGGTGGTTTGGGTTGGTGAGAGTGCGATTCCGCCTTCGTTCTCCCAGCGTTCGATGGCCCCTTGTTCATCGACCAGCCGGTGAGCGGATGCTCGCTCGCCAATGACGTCGGAGAAGGTTGCAGACGACATGGCTTTGGTTCTCAAACGTAATCGTAAAGGGGCAAACGTGGTGTTTGATTAAACACCGACAGTTTCCAGTGCATCGTGAACGTTCACTTCGACGCCGTGCGAAGAAAGGACGCTCTTGGCAGTTTCGATCTCATCGGCCGTTCCATGAACCACCAGCAACAGTCGGTCGTTTTTGAGTTCGGTTTCGTACTGCAACACGCGGTTGTTGGGGATGCCAATACTCATGAGGGCGGCACCCAGAGCGCTGACGCCACCGACGACGGCCGCGCCTTCGAGCGCGCCAACGATCCACGCAACCAACGGGCCGGCAACGAGGATCGGGCCAAGTCCAGGAATGGCAAAGAACGCCGAGCCGAATAACAACGACCAAAAGCCGCCCCAGATCGCACCCGCCTTGCCCCAATACATCATTCGGTCGCCAGCGTTGTAGTAACCGACGACATGTTCGTCGGTGTGGTAGTCCTTGCCGACGATCGAAAGCTTCGTCATGTCGAAGCCGCTCTTTTGCAGTTCGCGTACGGCTTCTTCGGCCTTGGGATGCGAGTGAAAGATGGCGACGGCTGAGTTGTTGGTGGACATTGCCTGAATCCTATTCGTGAGATGGTACAGCTCCGTGATGGGCTTTCGCCACAACATCGCGAAGTCGTTGATCTGGCTAATTGTCCGAGAACCCAACGACATCGAGTATCGAGACAACGCCGAAAGCAACATGGCGGATTCGACCACCTTTGACGCCGTGGACCGGAACTGGGCAAAAAAATGAAGATCTGATCGGTCGGGATTTTTATGCCCAACCATTTTTTTGCCCATCGACACCAGTCGAATTCGTCTTGGTCGAATCCGCCAGGGCGTTTTCAGTCTTTGAGCGATGACAACGCTTCAAGCTCGGGCATATGTTTAATGAGCAGGGCCAACTCCGGTGCTGTGGTCCGTAAATACTCAGACTTAAAGATTTAGAAGATGTCTACGAAACTTTGGATGGTCGCTGCAATTGTCGCGACTTCGAGCCTCTTGTTCGACACGAGCCAAGCCAACGCTCAAGGACGTCACCCCTGCGGGAATGCCGGCAACGGCTACGCACAAACGACTCAGTACATGAACTATCCCGCGAGCCGCGGATATATAACCGTCAGCCCAGGGTATCAGGTCGAAAACTACAGATCGTACCCGACCTACTCGGCTGGCTATGGAAGCTTTAACGGATACGGTTATGGCTATCCAAATCAGTATCGATATCAGAGTGGCTATCGTGGCTACAACTATCCAACACGAAGCGGCTTGAACGTCGGCATCGGGGTCGGTGGCTTCGCCAATCCTGGCTACCGTGGCTTCGGATACTAAAAACGCATTGAAGTGCTTGTTAATTTCACCGGTTGAGCGATGCCCCTCGCTTATCCGTGGAATCGCATCCCAGTAGGCACGCGACCTAAAGAGCTAACAGGGGTGCGAATGCGTTGCAATGTGTCAAGATTTTTCATTCTTGACCGGCAAAAAACGGAATCATGTACTCATAAGGAATTCTACGATGAACAGACTACTCTCACACTCTGCCCTAGTCGTACTGTGCGGCGCATTGTCGACAACGACCGTCATGGCACAGGCGACCGTTGCCAGGTCCGACGCGAAGGCGAAATCGGTTGACTCGTGCATCAAGCCAGCTCGCGGTCCCCTCGAATCGGGGCAAGCAGAAACGGCGACCGCCGCGCGGACTGTGTCGGCTCCGATGGCTCGCGTTGGCAAGCCAGCACCGAATTTTGAAGCAAATGCCTACATTGACGGAGGATTCCGACCGGTAATGCTGTCTGACTACAAGGGAAAGTGGGTCGTGATGTGTTTCTATCCCGGCAACTTTACTTATGTCTGTCCAACCGAACTGGCCGCTGTGGCGGCTCGCTACGATGAAATCGACAAACTTGGCGTTCAAGTCATCTCGTTCAGCACGGACAGTCGTTTCAGTCACAAGATTTGGAACGAGAGCGAGTTGTCAAAGATGATTCCGGGCGGACTGCCGTTCCCAATGTTGACCGATCCAGCAGGTCGCATCGGTCAGTTTTATGGCGTCTATGACGACGAAGCAAGCGTTGACAATCGAGGGCGGTTCATTATCGACCCCGATGGTGTTGTTCAAGCAATCGAAATTCTCACGCCTTCAGTTGGTCGCAACGTTGACGAGTTGATTCGGCAACTGAAAGCGTTCCAGCATGTGCGAGCCACCGGCGAAGCGACACCGGCGGGTTGGAAGCCAGGCATGCCAACGCTGAAGCCTTCACCGGAACTCGTCGGCAACGTTTGGAAAGCTTGGCAACCAGCCGGAGTCATCTCAACCGCTACTGCGAAAAGCAAATAGGGAATTAAACATGTCGATCCGAATCATATTTGCGATGGTCGCACTGGCAACCTTTGCCTTGTCGGCCACCGCCGTTGAATCAGTCGAATCCGTGACGTCTGGCGACATCGTTTTGAAAGACACCGAGTCAGCCAAGCACGATGATGAGGCTGCTGAATATCAGATCATTGATACGTATCAGTATCCAGGCTTCAAGGTCGTTCAGTACGAGCTATCGGTCCTTTCGCACTTCTCGTACTTGCTCATCAGCGACGGAGAATGCTTGGTCGTTGATCCGGGTCGAGATGTGAACGTCTACTTGGACGCCAGTAAACAGCAGGGCGTAACGATCAAGGGCGTCTACCTCACGCACTCCCACGCCGACTTCGTTGCTGGTCATGTCGAATTGGCCAGCCACTTGAAGGTTCCGATCTATGTGAGTGCCAAATCAGGTGCTGAGTACGAGCACGAACTAATCAAGGACGGCGACACCATCGAAATTGGCCAAGCGGTCGTCAAGTTTCTGGATTCGCCTGGGCATACACCTGACGGAACGGTCGCGTTGATTTCAAGCAAGCAGGCACCAGCGAAGCCCGTCGTATTGCTCAGCGGTGACACGCTGTTCATCGGCAGCGTCGGTCGACCCGACCTATTAGGTGGTGATATGGCTGCGTCCACTCTCGCATCCATGATGTTCGACACGTGGTACGACAAGTTGTCAAAGCTACCCGACGATGTCCAGTTGCTGCCCGCACATGGCGCGGGTTCCCTCTGCGGTGCACATTTGAGTGACGAACCAACGTCAACCATCGGAGCACAACGCACTGCGAATCCGTACTTCCGCTACAAGGATCGTGGCGAATTCATCGCCAGCATTCTGGAGGGCTTGCCGCAAGCCCCGCAGTACTTCGCACACAACGCGGCACTCAATCGTAAAGGTCCACCGCTTGTCGAGTGGAATCCCAAAGAACTGCCTTTCGTGGACCCCGTCGAGGCGCTGTCTGATATCGAACAATACTACGTCGCCGACATTCGTGACGCCGATGCCTATTCAACGGGACACATTCCAAACTCGGTCAACATCGGCATCCGAGGTCGATTCGAGACTTGGATTGGCATCATGGTTCCCTGGGATGCTCGGCTGGTCATTTGTGGCGACAACGATGACGAACTGCGAGAAGCCATTCATCGGCTTCATCGCGTGGGCTACAAACCAGAGTGCATCAAAATCGACACATGGAAGTCAGCTTCCCAGTCGTTGGCCCAAAACGAAATGACTGAGCCGAGCGACTTGTATGCGTCGATGCAGACGACCGAGTCGCCAGTGATCGTCGATGTGCGATTGCCGGCCGAGTGGATGGCATTGCGCGTCGGTGCTACGGTGAACCTACCGCTCAACGAACTCGCACAGAAATCCATCACGCTCGACCGCAAGGCCAAAATCGTCACGGTCTGCAACAGCGCGTATCGCTCTAGCATGGCCGTCGGTGTTCTGCAACGAGAAGGCTTCGTCAACGTCAGTAACATGAAAGGCGGAAGCCAGGCTTGGATCGACGCGGGTCTGCCGGTCTATGAAGCGACACAGCAAGGCGTCACGTCAACGGAATCAAAACGCGAAGTCAACTTACCGGACCGAATATCAGCGACCGAACTGAAACGCATGATGATGGACACGCCCAAAGCGTTTCAATTGGTCGACGTGCGACCGGTCGAACACTTTGCGGACTACAGCGTTTCGGGATCAGAGAATGTTGACTTGGCCGACATCTTGGAAAACCCCAGTTTTCTAACGGGCGTCGGACCATTGGTGATCGTCGACCGCGACGGTTCGATCGCGATGATGGTCGCAGGCATCCTTTCGCAGAAGACTCCGCGTAACGTGAAAGCGCTTTACGGAGGCGTGCAAGCTTATTGGAACGAATCGGATGTCGGCTCTTCTGCCCAGCCCGTTGTGGGGCCGACTTCAGCGAGCCCAAGTTCAGCGAGCCCAAGTTCAGCGAGCCCAAGTTCAGCGAGTCCCAGTTCAGCGAGTCCGCGTCCGCGCGTACCAGTGCCGTCAACCTCTACCACGCCTCAACCAACGGCAACACCCAAACGAAAGAGCGCGGGGTGCTAACGATGAGTACAACAACGAACGGAAAGCGAACCAGCGAACGCATCATTGAGCGATCTCAGGTCACTGTCTCTGAACGCCGGTACCAAGGAACACGGGAGTTGCAAACCTACGATGCTGACCAGGCACCACAGCCGTATTGGAATCCGTACCTGAGCGGCGTTTTGCTCGGTTTAGTGCTACTGACATCCTACGTGGTGCTCGGCACAGGACTCGGAGCATCCTCCGCTCCATCGCGTTTGGCTGCGCAGATGGAGTCATGGGTTGCGCCGGCTCACGTAGCCGCATCCGAATACTTCGGCCCATGGGGAGACGAACCGCTCGCGTACTACTTGGTCTTTATGTTTGTCGGCACCTTTTTCGGCGGACTGTTTTCCGCGGTGCTTGCCAGACGCGTCAAACCGCAAATCGAGCGCGGCCGTGCCGCCAGCGTCAACAAGAGACTGCTCTTTGCACTGGTTGGGGGAATCCTAGCGGGCTACGCCAGTCGGATCGCCCGCGGCTGCACGTCGGGGCAAGCTCTCAGCGGTGGTGCGCTGCTGCTCACCGGCAGCCTCATTTTTGTCACATGTATGTTTGTCGCGGGTTATGCCACGGCTTTCCTATTCCGGAGTCAGTGGGATGATTGAAACATTTTATGGAACTGAATCACTGGGCAGTCCGCTGGCGTGGTTTGCAGCACTGTTGATCGGAGTCGGTTTTGGTTTTGCGCTTGAACGCGCAGGATTCGGCAGCTCACGTCGATTAGCCGGAGTGTTCTACTTTCGTGATATGGCCGTCATCAAAGTCATGTTCACTGCGATGCTGACGACAATGATCGGCATTGGGATGCTGGTCGGCGTTGGTTGGCTGAACCTGAGCCAATTGCATTTGATGGAGACCGTCTACGGTGCCCACGCGATCGGCGGGCTGCTGTTCGGTATTGGCTTCGTGATGAGCGGTTGGTGTCCGGGAACCGGAGCGGTGGGACTGGCCAGCGGCAAACTGGACGCACTGGTTTTCCTTGGCGGCATCATGCTGGGAGCGTTCGCTTTCAACGAGACATTCGCCTGGATCAAACCACTCTACAACTGGGGAATGCAAGCCGAACCATCATTCGCTTTCGGCATCCCCAGAACGCTCTTTATCCTTCTGTTCAGCATCGTCGGAGTCGCCGCGTTTTACGCCTGCGAATGGATCGAGCAAAGAAACAACGGAGAAAGCCGTTACCTGAATAGCTCATTCCTCAAAGCCTTCAGCATCGCAATCATCGGATTGGCAGCCGCGTTACTCATCCTGCCAACCGAATCGCAGGCGACATCGGTCCATTACGCCGGATCACCAACACTTTCTGATTCGAGTTTGTTGGCGTTAATCGAAGCCGCCAGCGACCACATTGAACCCGAGCAGGTCGCCGACCGCCTACTTCGCGGCGACACCGGCGTGATGCTCGTCGATGTCCGCACCGCCGACGAATACCAACACTTCCACATCCGTGGTGCCGAGAATATTCCGATCAGTGAAGTGCTGACCGCATTGGAACCCTACCGAGACCTCGACACAATCGTCTTGTACTCCAACGGGATGACGCATCCAGCACAAGCCCGCGACGTCCTTGCCATGCACGGATTCACGAACGTCTTCATGATGACCGATGGACTACGAGGTTTCCTCGATCGCTGCGTCCGACCAGTATCCCTGCGCGACGAACCATCCACCGAAGATATTGCCGAACAAGTCCAAACCTATCGCCAATACTTTCTGGCCGACACCACCTGCCCCGCCAATTCACTTGCCATGTTGAACCCTCAGCAGCTTGAATCGGTCAGTGTAGGTTCGATTGAAAAGTTGCACACCATTGACGGCATCTATCTATCCAGCCAGCCGTTCCCCGACGACTTCCGCCTAGCCAAATGCGGCGGAATCCAAACGGTGCTGAATATTCGTCAAGAAGACGAACTCGACTGGAATGAAAAAGAGATCGTGCAATCCGCCGGGCTCGAATACCACAACGTTCCCTTCACGGACGCTGAGACCCTAACCGACGAAGTCTTCAGCCAAACTCGCGAACTACTCAACCAAAAAGACAACCACCCACTCCTCCTCCACTGCAAATCCGCCAACCGAGTCGGAGCCATTTGGCTAGCCCACCGAGTGCTCGACAATGGCAAGTCGTTGGCGGACGCAGAAGCTGAAGCCAAGACTGTTGGACTCAAATCGCCTGACTATTTGGCGAAGGCTCAAGACTACATTTCTCGCGTGTGGAAGACGGGTCAATGACACGTACCGTTACGGAACAATCACTCGGAAGGCAAATTGATGAGCACTCGCGTTGAAAACAACAGTCAAACTCTGTCGCAAGAACCCGATGCGCATATCGTCGCGCGGCATTTCCGAACGGGCGCGCGTGCATTGCTCGCGTTATCCTTGATTGCGACCATCGTTTGTCTCTTTTTCCTTCGTGACGCGGCGTACCTGGCGGCGATTCCCATTCCTGTGCTGTACGCCGTGCTGGCGTTTACGAATTACCTTGAATTGCGTTCTCGCGCATCAAACCTACGATCGCCGAACCAAAAGAGGATTACTCTCGAGGAGCTGGAAATGGACATCGAAACTGTCGGCATCGTCACGGTGGTGAAAGTGATTGGTGTTCTTGCGATAGGAACCTTCATCGTTGCGGCGTCACTCTTTGATTGGGCTGTGGTTGGTGCGGCGGCGGCCGCCTTGCTGTCGATTGCAATTCTGATCCAGACCCCATTCCTCCCGCTCTACTTCAGCGAATTTGAACGCGACGAGCTCGCCAAACTGAAGCACGAGCGGAATCACAGCCGTGGTTGAATCTCAATCGCAGACGCGAAATCCTAGCATCCGACTCGGTCATGCATTCAAGCTGCAATCTTCCATCAACTTAAAAAGCTTTTAATAAAATGTCGAAAGAGCTCACAACAGCCTATATGGGAATGGAGTTGTCGTCGCCCATCGTTGTCGGCGCGTGTCCGTTAACGATTGAACCCGAGCATGTTCGGCAAATGGTTTGCGCGGGAGCCGGCGCGATCGTGCTTCCGTCAATACTTCAGGAACAGATCACGCACTCGATGATGAAATGGCACGACCCGCTCGGTGCCATTTCGGAGAGCGGTTTTCAACCACAGCAAGACCAATACAACGGTGGCACGACGGAGTATCGGGAGACGATTCGGAATCTTAAGAAGCTTTGCCAGGTTCCCATTATCGGAAGCCTCAATGGTTCAACCGAGGGATCGTGGCTTGAATACGCCGAGGAAATCCAAGCCGCGGGTGCCGACGCGATCGAGCTGAATTGGCAAGACGGGATGCCTGATCCCCATGAGTCGTGTGAAGCGGTGGAAAGCCGGTTGATCGCCTTGGCCGACAGTCTCTGCAATCGACTTTCGATTCCAGTCGCCGTCAAGATGAGCCAACGGTTCAATAATTTGGCTTCAGTCGCGCACCGACTGCAATCCACCGGGGTGGATGGTTTGGTGTTATTCGCCCATCGCCCGCAGTGGGACGTCAGCATCGACCGCATGCACTGGACCATTCGTTGGGAACTTTCGCCGACCGGTTCTCTTGGCACCACTTTGGAAGGCATCGTTCACGCACGAAGCGGTGGGTTGGATCTTTCCATTGCGGCGAGTGGCGGCGTGCGTACGGGTGAGGACGCGCTCAAAGCGATGATTGCAGGTGCGGACGTTGTGATGGTGACCTCGGAGATCTATCGCCAAGGCCCCGGCGCGATCCAAGAAATCCTGCAAGGGATCTCGCACTTTCTCGACACAAGTCCACACGACTCTTTGATGGCATTCCAGCAATCCCGGCCGCCGGTCGAGTTTACGAGCGAGCGGTTTGGGCGGTTGGAGTACGTCGATCCGCTCACACGTTCCGATCACTACGCCGATCCGATTCCTGAAGTCTCAGGTTTGACCGGAGATGCGTATGGCCACCCGGTTGCCGGCCAATGAGGACCGTTAACGAATTGCTAGCCGAGGCCTTGCGATGCTCCGATGTTTATCCAAACGTCGTGAGAGACCCCGTCATCGCATCTCGAGGTCTCATGCAGTTCGACAAGCATCTGCAGTCGAAAGTGGCATGGCCGCTTCTCCAAAATGTCATCTCTATCTGCACAACGTGTAAACCATGAATCACACGACCACCCCAACTCTGCTCGCTAGACATCAGGGAGAGGTTCTCTCCAAATCGAGTGCGTCCTCAGCGCTGAACTGGCTCGTTCAAGACATGAAATCGTTGCCGCGTTGGCCGGTGACCACGTTGTTGGCGACGTGTATCAGTGTGGCGATTGGAACGAGCAGCTATTTGCTGTGGACCCATTTGACCTCATCACCCATTGCGGGCTGCGGGAGTGGTGACGGGTGGATTGACTGTGAAGGTGTGGCAAGAAGCCGATGGTCAGTATGGTTCGGCGTACCAGTCAGCCTATTGGCACTCGCTATTTATGTCGCTATGGCTGCGTCTTTGGTTGTCGCAAGCTTGGATCGGTTCAGTCGTCCTCGACGCGAGATTGCTTGGATTGGCATGACCGCTGCGGTGTTTGCAGCCGGAATGAGCGCGATCTGGTTCATCGTGGTTCAGCTTTTGGTCCTTCAACACATTTGTCTCTACTGCATGCTGGCTCACACGTGCGGGTTGGTTGCAACGATCACCTTGCTGGTCGCGGGTCCGCTACGAGCGAAGTCCGCCATGACGATCGCATCGCTGAGCTTCGTCGGGTTGATGATTTTGGTTTCTGGCCAACTCCTGACACCTCCGCCTGCGGCGTTCGAGATTGAGCTTTTCGACACACCAAGCGTCGATGGGAACGATGCTTTGGAATTTCTTCCGCCTAACAGTCGCAACGAGAATCTGGAAGACAATCTGTTTGACGCTCCGGTGACCAGTGCCAAAATTTATAAACCGCCTCAGGGATATGCTCACCTATTGGCGTTACCCGTCTTGGTTGCCATTGGTGTCGTCGAAGCCGAATCATCCCAAGCTGATGATTTGCCAGAACGATTTGCATCTATTCAGGGAGGCGCAATCAAACTGAAGGTTGCAGATTGGCCCCACATTGGGCCTAACGATGCGAAGTATGTCGTCGTGGAGATGTTCGACTATTGCTGTCCTCCTTGCCGTGAGACGTTCCAGGCGGTCCGTAGCGCGCAGGTCGAGCTTGGCGATGATTTGGCAATTGTGCTTTTACCAGTCCCGCTCAATTCCGATTGCAATCCGACGATCAAGGTCACCGGTGCGCACTACAAAGAGTCGTGCGTGCTGTCGAAGCTTGCCGTAGCGACATGGCGAGTCGATCCGAAAGCTTTTGAATCACTGCACTTGTGGATGCTGGCAGACGATCACGCTCCCACCTACGCCGAAACAATCGCAAAAGCAAGAACGCTGGTCGATCCAAAAAGATTGGATATTGAATTAGCTTCAGGAGTTTCCGATCAATATATCTCGCGACACGTGGCTCTCTACAAACGAGTGGGCGAAGGTGCGATTCCCAAATTAATGTTTCCTCGAACCAGCGTCGTTGGAAAATTCACGTCGGTCGATGGTTTGGTTGATTTGATCCGACGCGAAGGGACGGAGCGATGAAACGCCACGGCTTTGCTTCGCAAGAGAAATCTCTACGACAACCAGACATGGGAGAATCATGGATGAACCATGGTTAGCCGCGTTCGGGGCAGCGTTGTTGTCGGTCGTGAACCCGGTTGGGAACGCAGGCATATTTGCAACCATGGTGGAGTCCCGCAGCAATTCCGAATCAATACGCGTGGCGAGGACCTGCGCAATCGCGGTCTTCATCATCATGCTCGTCTCCACATGGTTTGGCGGAGAGGTGTTGCGTTGGACCGGCGTCGATGTCCCGGAGCTACTTTCCGCAGGCGGCATTATCGTACTGATCATCGGTTTGCGTATGCTCTTCAACGACAAATCTCATGCACAAACGAAGGAAGAAGCCAAAGACGCGTCAGATCGTGAGTCCATCGCCATCGTTCCGCTGGCAATTCCAATCGTCGCTGGTCCAGGCACGATCGCATTGATTGTGGCAACGGCTCAGCAGCATCCAACCTTCAGCGATCGCACCTGGATCTCGGCCGTTTGTTTTCTGGTCGTAATCATCGTTGTCGTCGTGTTTTCGCTTGCCAAACGCATCGCGGAAGTCTTGGGAACTAACGGAATGGCCGTGGTGACAAGGCTAATGGGGATGTTGCTCGCGTGCATTGCAATGGGGATGCTGGCGGCTGGCTTGCGAGGCTTGTTGCCCGAATGGTTCGCTTAGCTGGACATCATCAAGACGATCAAAATGAACTACTTTGAAGTACTGATTCCGACCGCGTCCGCGGTACTGCTTGGCGGGGTGATTGGATTTGAACGCCAGATCAGCGGCCACTTTGCTGGCTTGCGCACACACATGTTGGTTTCCCTGGGGGCGGCCATCTTCGTTCTGGCTTGCCGCGAGTTGTCGGCTGAGTCGACGCTCGACTTGACCCGTGTTGTGCAGGGAATCGCGGCCGGGGTCGGGTTCATCGGCGCGGGAACGATTCTGAAGACGAATGAAGGACATGAGGTGCTCGGCTTGACATCGGCAAGCACGATCTGGCTGTCGGCTGCCATCGGCACCGCCTGCGGGCTCGGTCAGTATCCATTGGCCATTACGAGCGCGGTGATGACGATCCTCGTCCTTGTCATTCTGCGCCCGGTTGAAGATCACTTCGGCAAAAAGGCGAAACAAGAACGCGAGGAAGAATCATAATCGCCTTCAAATGCAATGGCGGAATCCGCCATGTTGTTTTCAGGGGGCACGCGATGGGGACAATGAATGACCCGAAATACAATCCGGAAGTAAACGCCAAGCAATGCCCAGCCATCATGCGAGACAATTTCATGACCGTGCTATTGAACGAGGAAGCCGACGGGAAGATTCTGATCCTAACGCTCAGCGGCAAACTCAGTGCTGACGACTACGCCCATTTCACAAAGGAAGTGGAGGGAGCGGTCGCCGTGCACGGAAAGATCCGCTTCCTCGTCGAGATGTATGACTTCCACGGTTGGACGCTTGGAGCGTTGTGGGAAGACATCAAGTTTGACTTTAGTCATTTCGCCGACATCGAACGTTTGGCACTGGTCGGTGACCGGAAATGGGAAGAGGGCATGGCGATGTTCTGCAAGCCCTTCACCACCGCGACCGTTCGCTACTTCGACGAATCCGAAGCGAACGAGGCGTCGTCATGGATTCACGAAGGGCTTGTTTTGGCGAGCTAAGAATGCTGTGAAGAACAAAGTCCAGGAATTAGCGGGCGAAGCGAGAGAGGAAGTCAATGAACTGGTGCGACCAGCGACGAAACCATCGCCAATGAAGCAATGATTCCCGCGAAGTAACAACGAAACGAAGGTGCGTACCCTTCGTTGAGAAAACGATTGAGATCTTATCAAAAATGGAACTGACAGAATAATGATTAGCCAACAGACACTCCAGGGAAACTGGAACGAGATTAAGGGCCGACTACGGAGCAAGTGGGGTGAACTCACTGATGACGATGTCATGACGTTCAATGGCGATGTCGATCAACTGATGGGCACCATCCAGAAAAAGACGGGCGAAGCAAGGGAGAACGTCGAGCAGTTCTTTGACGAGTTCAGCAGTGACGCGTCAGCCGCGATGAACCATACCCGTGAAAATGTGCGTGCGACGGCCAGCCAAGCGGCCAGCTGCGCTCAAGAAGCGTCCCATCAAGCTGTAGCCGCCGTGCGTGACGGCTATGCCGAAGTCAACAGAATGGTTCGCCGACATCCGAACGAATCGTTGATGGTTTGCGTAGGCTGCGGCCTGATTGCCGGTGTGGCCGTGAGCCTGTTTCTGCGATCGCGATGATTCGGTTGCTTGTCGTCCAGTGGCTTGAAAGCAACGGATCAGATGCGGAACATGCTAATCCTTTTGGAAAATGAAGATGCTAGGAACAATCTTACTCGTCGTGCTGATTCTGTTGCTGCTTGGAGCGATCCCGGCTTGGCCGCACAGTCGCAGTTGGGGATATGGCCCGAGCGGCGGCTTGGGGTTGGTCGTCGTGATCCTGCTTGTGTTGCTGCTGATGGGACGTTTGCCGTTTTGATGAGTGACACCACCAAGCCAGCAGCGATTAATCTACGCCAAGGACTCGCGCTCGTCGGCTGGTGTGCATTGTGTCTTGCAACTGCCGGCACTGGGTTCGTCGTGTCGGTTGATGGCTGGTATGCGGGACTGAACAAACCCGTTTGGAATCCACCCGCGTGGCTTTTCGGTCCCGTTTGGACCGTGCTCTATCTGATGATGGGCACGGCGGCATGGCTGGTCTGGCGTGAAGGAGGCTGGAAATCCAGGCGTTGGTCGCTGGGACTGTTTCTGCTTCAATTGTTCCTGAATGCGATCTGGACACCCGTCTTCTTTGCGATGCACCAGATTGGGATGGCACTGGTTGATATCACACTCCTCTGGTTGGTACTCGACGCAACCCTGATTGCGTTCTGGAAAGTCAACAGACTAGCGGGGTTTTTGCTTGTTCCCTATCTGGTCTGGGTGAGTTTTGCCGCGTTCTTGAACTTCACACTGTGGCAGATGAACTGAATACCGAATTGACCACCCCAACCGAACAGCAAAGTAAAAAGGGATCGCCGAAATCCAACCCGCCCATGCCGGTTGCAAATCGGTTCTCCAAGTGGTGGAGCCGAAAGTCGCTCGTTATCGCGGCCTTCGCCATTTTGGCGATCGCTTTGCATCTGCTGATGCGGTTTGGCATTCAAACCACGCCGCCGCTCGGCGAAATTCCATTGTTGGTGACACTGGTTGTCGGTGGTCTCCCACTGCTGTTCGACCTGACGAAGAAATTGCTCAAGCGAGAATTCGGGTCGGACCTGTTGGGTGGGATTTCGATCATCACGTCCGTTCTGCTCGGAGAATATCTGGCTGGCTCGATCATCGTGCTGATGCTCTCCGGCGGCGAAGCGTTGGAGTCGTATGCGCTTCGCAGTGCATCTTCGGTGCTGGCGGCACTTGCCAAACGCATGCCGTCGGTCGCTCACCTCAAACGCGGTTCCGAAATTGCCGATGTGGAACTGGCGGATGTTGTCGTTGGCGACACGCTGGTTCTCTACCCGCACGACATCTGCCCCGTCGACGGCGAAGTCATCGAGGGTCACGGCGTGATGGATGAATCCTACTTGACGGGCGAGCCATTCCAGATCACCAAGACCGCCGGTTCGACGGTGATATCGGGTGCGATCAATGGCGAATCAGCGTTGACGATACGCACGACTCAAGTTGCTGCGGATTCACGCTACGCCAAGATCATGCGGGTGATGCAAGAATCGGAAAGCAAACGTCCTCAGTTGCAGCGTCTTGGCGATCAACTGGGCGCGTTCTACACGCCGGTCGCGTTGGTTGTTGCGATTCTCGCCTGGGCTATCAGTGGCGACTCACTTCGTTTCCTGGCCGTGTTGGTGATCGCTACTCCCTGTCCGCTGCTGCTAGCGATTCCAATTGCCATCATCGGCTCGATCTCGCTGTGCGCACGGCGAGCGATCATCGTCAAGAGTTCAGTTGTGCTGGAACAGATCGCCGGATGCCGTACCGCCATTTTCGATAAGACTGGAACGCTGACTTATGGTGAACCGAAGTTGACCGAACAAGTGATCGCTTCCGGATTTCAACAAAAAGAAGTGCTGACTCTCGTTGCAAGTTTGGAACGTTACTCCAAGCATCCGCTCGCAGGGGCCATCCTTGACGCGGCTACGGCCGATGCCATTCATTTGCCGGAAGCGACCGAAGTGGGCGAGCGTCCAGGTCAGGGACTCGTCGGAACTGTGTCAGGCCGTACCGTGCGAATCACCAGCCGTAACAAGTTGCTTGCGCCGGATGTCGTCGGTTCAGATCAACTTCCTGCTGTCGCGGGAGGTCTCGAGTGTGTCGTCGTGATCGACGGCAGCTATGCCGCAATGTATCGATTCCGGGACGCACCGCGTGCCGAAAGTCGCTCCTTCGTCAAACATCTTGGGCCGAAGCACGCCTTCACTCGCGTGATGCTCGTCTCGGGAGACCGTGATTCGGAGGTTCGTTATCTCGCTGAAAAAGTTGGTATCACCGAGATCTTCGCAGAGCAAAGCCCGGAACAGAAACTCGCTCTCGTTCGCGCCGAAACTGCGAAGGCGAAAACACTGTACGTCGGCGATGGTATCAACGATGCACCGGCGATGATGGCGGCCACGGTCGGGATGTCGATCGGCCAGAACAGTGACGTGACTGCGGAGGCTGCGGGGGTCGTGGTGATGGACAATTCGCTCGAAAAAGTCGACGAGTTCATGCACATCAGCCGGCGGATGCGAACCATCGCGTTGCAAAGTGCCGTCGGTGGTATGGCGCTGAGCATGATCGGTATGGGCTTCGCGGCGACGGGATACTTAAGTCCGGTGATGGGCTCGATCACCCAGGAAGTCATTGATGTCGCAGCGGTTCTCAATGCGTTGAGGGCAGCTCTTCCACCCAGAGTGATTCACGACCTTTGATCCAGTCTCGAAGAACGGTGGCAGAATCCGCCATGAAATTTTGATGGGGCCGCTCGATTTCGGCGGCTCGGGATCGGTCGAGAATGTGTCGATCCAGATCAAGTGACTGTTTCAGATGGACTTAAAAAGGATAGAAATTTGAATGATTCAATAAACCAAGACCAAACGTGTGAATCGACTTTAAAGTATGCGGCCATTCGTTTGGAAACAATTTCTGAAATGGACCACCGCAACAACGAGCTGCTCGCGACGTTGGGACACGAACTTCGCAACCCACTGGCACCGATCAAAAACGGACTGCAGCTATTGGCCATGATGGATTTGGGCGAGGATGCGGAAAAAGTCCGATCCATGATGGCTCGCCAGGTGAAACAGATTGTCCGATTGGTAGACGATCTCGTTGACATTTCGAGGATCAGTTGCGGCAAGGTGCTGCTGGATAAGCAAGTATTTTCACTCATCGCAGTGGTCGAAGCGGCCATCGAGGAGTCGTCGATCTTGATTTCCGAAAACAACATGACTCTGGAAGTGATTGACAATAGCGATGCGGCCTGTGTTTGCGGTGATCTGTCTCGATTGACTCAGGTGATCTGTAATCTGTTGAATAACTCCGCCAAATATGGAAGCCTTGGAGGCCAAATAGTGCTGACCCTGGATGCGAGCGATGGCTTTGTGTTCATTCGAGTCCGAGACAACGGTATGGGTATCGCCACCGATCGCTTGGAGAATATTTTCGGGATGTACGAACAGGTCGAAAGCGCAGACGGACTTCGGTCGTCAGGACTTGGGATCGGTTTGGCCTTGGTGAGAAGCTTGGTAAAACTGCACGGTGGAGTCGTGGATGCCGAAAGTGACGGCCTAGATTGCGGTAGCACGTTCACCGTCAGATTGCCGCTCGCGACAGGGATTCTTATTGATAACGTTGTCTCCAAAGGTGTTTCGGATCAATCCTTGCGACATTTTCGTGTGTTGGTCGTGGACGATGTTCGAGCGATGCGATTTGTTACACAACAGTTACTGGAAAAATTAGGACACGAAGTTCAAGTCGCCGAGAATGGGCGTACTGCATTGGAGATTCTGGATTCGTTCCATCCGGACGTCATTTTTTCGGATCTGACAATGCCCGTCATGGGCGGTCACGAACTGGCTCGTCGAATTCGTCAACGGAAAGACCTGGAGAGCGTCTGCTTGGTAGCGTTGTCGGGTTATGGACAATCGTCCGACCGCGAGCTGGCCTTTAAGGCTGGATTTGATCGTCATCTGACTAAACCCGTTGACTTCCAGCGGCTTCAAGACTTGTTCAACGAGTTGGACTGATCCCGGGGCGTGAGTTGGTTGAATCACGCAATTCAAGGTCGGAAGCGGTCATCTCATCGGACTCTAGTCCAGTCACCGTCCGAGTCATTCGCACGGACGAAGAGCCAATGATCGCGCGTTCGGTCTATCGAATCATCAAGTAGCAGACCTGATCGCGAACGACGACAGCATGGATGAATCAATCTGTGGTTGAATCCGCCAGGGTCGATTCAAGGATCACGCGATAGAGCGCGCTGATCTGAAATCGTATCGTTTGGCTGGACGCTCCAGGTTGTTGGCAAGGTTGGTGCGATACGCCCATTCCGCTTCTTCGCATCAACCCAACGAAAAGGTCTGAATCATGTCAGCCGTTTTAGAACCCGCAACGCTCTCGCCTGAGATGCTGCATCGGATGGATGCCTATTGGCGGGCGGCCAACTATTTGTCGGTGGGACAGATTTATCTGTTTGATAATCCGCTGCTCAAACGGCCGCTGAGGATCGACGACATCAAGCACATGTTGCTTGGTCATTGGGGTACGACGCCGGGGCAGAGTTTCATCTATGTCCACTTGAATCGAGTCATCAAGAAATACGACCTCGACATGATCTACGTCTCTGGTCCGGGGCATGGTGGCCCTGCGGTGGTTGCCAATACCTATCTCGAAGGCACGTACAGCGAAATTTATCCCGACATCAGCCAAGACGAGGCCGGGTTGCAAAAGCTGTTTCTTCAGTTCTCGTTTCCCGGTGGCATCCCCAGCCATGCTTCGCCCGAAACGCCCGGCTCGATCCACGAAGGCGGCGAGCTGGGCTATTCGCTCAGTCATTCTTTCGGGGCCGTCTTTGACAATCCCGATTTGATTGTGGCTTGCGTTGTCGGCGACGGCGAAGCGGAAACTGGTCCGCTGGCCACGGCTTGGCATTCTAACAAGTTTCTCAATGCGGCCACCGACGGCGCGGTGCTGCCGATACTGCATCTCAATGGTTACAAGATCGCCAACCCAACCGTGTTGGCCCGTATCGAACGTGAGGAACTCGAGCAACTGCTTCGTGGATACGGTTGGACTCCTTACTTTGTCGAGGGCGACGATCCTGAATTGATGCACGAAGCAATGGCGACGACGTTGGATCGGGCGATCGAACAGATCAAGCACATTCGGCATGACGCCCGAGTGAACGAAAACTCGACTCGTCCGCGTTGGCCAATGATCGTTTTGAAGTCGCCCAAGGGTTGGACCGGACCAAAGGTTGTCGATGGCGTGCCGATCGAAGGCACCTTTCACGCTCATCAAGTTCCGCTTTCTAACCCCGCCATACACCCCGAGCACCTCGGACTGCTGGAAGACTGGCTGCGGAGCTATCGGCCCGAAGAATTGTTCAACGAAGACGGTCGCTTGAAGCCGGAACTGGCCGAACTTGCACCCGAGGGCGATCGTCGCATGGGCGCGAATCCGCATGCCAACGGCGGCATGCTGTTGCGGGATCTGCGAATGCCCGATTTCCGCGACTATGCGGAGGACGTGCCTGAACCGGGCGTGCGTGGCATCGGCGACACACATGTGCTGGGGCCTTTCGTGCGGGACGTGATGAAGCGGAACGCCGAGCAACGAAACTTTCGCGTGTTTGGTCCTGATGAGACGGCGTCCAATGGTTTGGAGGCTGTCTTCGATTTCACGAATCGGCAGTGGGACGCGCGAACAATTCCCAATGACGAGTTTCTCGCGTCGGACGGTCGCGTGCTCGATTCGATGCTCAGCGAACATCAATGCGAGGGCTGGCTGGAAGGCTACCTGCTCACGGGCAGACATGGACTATTTAACTGTTACGAAGCATTCATTCACATCATCGACTCGATGTTCAACCAGCACGCCAAGTGGTTGAAGGTCACATCGGGTTTGCCTTGGCGAAGGAAGATTGCTTCCCTGAACTATCTGCTTGCTTCACACGTCTGGCGTCAGGACCACAATGGCTTCACGCATCAAGACCCAGGTTTCATCGATCATGTTGTGAACAAGAAGGCGTCGGTGGTGCGAGTCTACTTTCCGCCCGATGCAAACTGTCTGCTGTCGGTGATGGACCATTGTTTGCGCAGTCGGCATTACGTGAACGTCGTTATCGCCGGCAAGCATCCCGCTCCGCAGTGGCTACCGATGGACGCGGCCATCGAACACTGTACTGCTGGCATTGGTGTCTGGCAGTGGGCGTCGAATGATCAAAGTGGCGATCAAGACGGCAAACCAGATGTGGTGATGGCTTGCTGCGGCGATGTGCCGACGCTGGAAACCTTAGCCGCCGTTTCGATCCTGCGAGAGCATTTGCCGGAGTTGAAGATTCGCTTGGTCAACGTGGTCGACTTGATGAAGCTGCAACCGCAAAGCGAGCATCCTCATGGGTTGAGCGACAGCGACTTCGATAAGTTGTTCACCGACGACAAGCCGATCATCTTCGCCTTTCACGCTTACCCTTCGCTGATTCATCAGCTCACCTATCGCCGTACCAACCATAAGAACCTTCACGTCCGCGGCTACAAGGAAGAAGGCACGATCACGACGCCGTTCGACATGACGGTGCTGAACGATCTAGATCGTTTTCATTTAGTGATGGACACGATTGACCGGCTACCACAGACCGGCCAACCGGGCGTTCGCCTTAAACAGCGACTTCAAGCAAAGTTGATTGAACACGGGCAATACATCCGTAAGCACGGTCGAGACATGCCGGAGATTCGGGACTGGAAATGGGGCAAAACAATGACAGCACGAAAAAATTGAGACGAATCTGCTCGACGACAGAATGACTTTTCTTGCTCGATCATATTCTTGTCAATTCAAATCGCATGAAAGAAACAAATCAATGCTGAAACACACACTACTCACCGGCGAGGGGATTCTCATCCTCGAACCATCGGACGCGTTGGAGGCCGCCGACTTCGAAGCGATGATTCACGACATAGATCCCTATCTCGCGGAACATGAGTCATTGGCCGGAGTCATGATTTTCGCCAAAGCGTTTCCTGGTTGGCTGAATCTAGAAGCCGCCATTAGTCACTTGCAACTCATCAAAAACTATCACCAAAATATTAAGCGACTGGCGATTGTAAGTGACAACGGCCTGCTCACCGCCTTGCCAAAGTTTGCCGCACATATGGTGCATCCTGATGTCAAGCATTTCTCGGAATCCGAATACGAAGATGCGCTCAGTTGGCTAAAAGAGGCAAGAAAATGATTGGGAAAAAAGATTCTAGCGGCGACTACTTTCGCTCTTTCGCACACTCCTGTCGCACTTCATCTCTCTGCCCCACCATCTTTTTGTGCCAAACTGATTCCCAATGACGCTCCGCTTGTTCTTCATGCGTCATGGCGAAACGGAATGGTCGCTCAGCGGGCAACACACCGGACGCGCGGATATTCCGTTGACGGCAAACGGTGAAGACGAAGCTCGCCGACTTGGTGAACGGCTTCGTGTCTATGCTTTCAACCACGTACTAAGCAGCCCGCTGCAACGATCGTGGCGTACTTGCGAACTGGCTGGTTTGTCGCAAGACACCAAAGTCGAACAAGACCTGATCGAGTGGGACGATGGCGATTACGAAGGGCGAACATCTGCTGAGATCCATGCGACGCGACCAGAGTGGAATGTGTTTCGCGACGGTTGTCTCGGCGGTGAGATGCCAGACGAGATTTCGACGCGGGCCGATCGACTGATTGAGCGTCTTACGAAATTGGATGGCAACGTCGCCCTATTCTCACACAGTCATTTTGGTCGCGTCCTGGCCGTACGTTGGATCGGACTTGCGGTGGAACACGCACAGTCGTTGTTGCTCAGCACTGCGTCTCTCAGCATTCTTGGCTACGAGCACGATCGGCCCACCATCGTCTTGTGGAACTCTGCTCCACTATCGCAGTTCGTCGAGACCGATCCATGAAAGAGCTGATTGTATTCGACTTGGACGGCACACTCGCCCAGAGCAAATCGCCGGTGGACAGTGAGATGGCGGAACTGCTTACATCGCTGTTACGCGTCACGAGGGTCGCGGTGATTTCGGGTGGTGCGTGGCTGCAGTTTGAAAAACAATTGCTCGCCAAGCTGCCTCGTCATGCGCAGATTGAGCGTTTGTCGATTTTGCCGACCTGCGGGACACGCTTCTATCGGTTTGATGCCAAGTGGAATTCGATCTACGCCGACGATTTCGATGCGTCTGAAAAGGCAAAAATTACCACTGCGATCACTCAGGCAATTGGCACCTTGGAAACCCACGATGCCCAAATCTGGGGCGAACAGATCGAAGATCGTGGCAGTCAGGTCACGTATTCCGGCTTGGGGCAGCTGGCTCCCATTGAAGCAAAGCGTAAGTGGGATCCTGACTTTGCGAAGCGAAAGAAGATTCAAGCAATCCTTGATGACTTGATTCCAGAGTTCTCGGTCAACTTGGGTGGCACAACGTCGATTGATATCACCAAGCCAGGAATCGACAAAGCGTTTGGGATTGGCAAGCTCCGCGACACATTGGGTATCGCGATCTCCGACATGCTCTTCATCGGTGACGCGATTTTCCCTGGCGGGAACGATTACCCGGCCAAGCAAGCGGGAGTGACGTCGATCTGCGTTCGAGATTCAGAGGAAACAAAGCGTGTAGTTGAGGCGATCGTGGCTTGTGTTGAAGGGCAAAAAAATGCCGGGGCAAAAAAATAAAAGAGCCGACCGCGCGACATTTATTTGCCCACCCATTCTTTTGCCCAAAACAACAATGAACAATTTTCAACTGAAACGCCTTGGCTTACTCATGGAACCGGAACCCGGTAATCCGCATGAAGTCGGCGGGGTTCTGAATCCGGCGGCGGTTCGCGGACCGAATGGGAACTTGTATCTCTTTCCACGACTCGTTGCCAATGACAACTTCTCCCGCATCGGCATTGCTCGAGTCCAGTTCGACGATGCCGGTGATCCGTGCGGCGTCGAGCGGTTGGGGATCGCGTTGGAACCGGAAGCGGATTACGAGTTGCAGGCAAATGGTCGCGGTGGATGTGAAGACGCACGCGTCACCTATGTGGAACGCTTCGAGCGTTATTTGATGACCTACACCGCGTTTTCCAGGAGTGGTCCTCGCATCGCTTTGGCGGTGTCCGACGACTTGTTTCACTGGAGGCGTTTAGGGCTCGCCACCTTTGAACCGTTCCGCGGTACAGACTTCGTTGGTGTCGCCAACAAAGACGCAAGTCTATTTCCAGTCGCGATACCGAACCACCGAGGCAAACTGCAACTTGCAATGATTCATCGGCCTCTGTTTCCCGGATCACTGCCGGAAGAAACGGACTGTGATGAATGCTCGCGGATGGTCGATCTCGAACACGAAAGCATTTGGATCTCCTATTGCCCGATGGAACTGGATGGGATCGCGCCAAAGCATCTGGGTCTATTCAATTCCCATCATCGCTTGGCGACGCCCGTCGAGCCTTGGGAGTCACTAAAAATCGGCGGCGGCACCCCGCCGATGATGACGCGGCATGGCTGGATGATGCTTTATCACGGTGTTCACGCGGAAGAATCCAACGACGCAGCGAACCGACGCCTCTGTTATTCCGCCGGTGTCATGATCCTGTCGAAAGAGCATCCGCGAACGATTCTGTATCGTTCCGCTGAGCCAATCTTGACGCCGACTGATCCCCACGAACGCGATGGCGTCGTCGAGAACGTGGTGTTCCCAACCGGCATTGATTGCCGAACGGACATCGGGCAACCCGATCGGTTCGACGTCTACTACGGCATGGCCGATTCACGCATCGGTGTCGCGACCCTGCACGTTCCGACACAACTACCAACGACAATACGGCCAATCGTCGACCCTCCCAATTCCATTGTACCGCTCGTCCCAACGCTTTCGGAGGTTCCGGTTGAAAGCCCAACAAGCTGATTCACTAAACCAGGGTGTCGTCGTGTCGGTGCGGGGGAGCGTCGTCGACGTTCGCTTTGACCAACACCTGCCTCCGATCCATTCGATTTTACGGACCGGCGATCGACAGCAGATCGTCCTCGAAGTGTTATCGCAGCAAGACGCACATAGCGTGCGTGGCATCGCGCTCACACCGACGCAAGGATTGGCTCGCGGGATGGCGGTGCAAGATACCGGCGGGCCACTGGAGGCTCCGGTCGGCAAAGCTTTGTTGTCCCGCATGTTCGATGTTTTCGGGAATACGATTGACCTTGGTGACGAACTAACAGGCGTCGAGCGGCGGAGCGTCCACCGCGACCCACCGCCTCTGTCGCGAAGGTCGACCAAGTCGGAAGTTTTCGAGACGGGGATCAAGGTGATCGACGTTCTTGTGCCGCTCGAACGCGGCGGAAAAGCCGGGCTGTTTGGAGGTGCCGGAGTGGGAAAGACGGTGTTGCTGACCGAGTTGATTCACAACATGGTCGGCAAGCAAAAGGGCGTCAGTATTTTCTGCGGCATTGGCGAGCGTTGCCGAGAAGGAGAGGAACTGTACCGCGAAATGAAGGACGCGGGCGTGCTCAAAGACATGGCGATGGTGTTCGGTCAAATGAATGAACCACCTGGCGCTCGGTTTCGCGTCGGGCATGTCGCACTCACGATGGCCGAGTACTTTCGAGACGACGAACAACGCGACGTGTTGTTGCTGATCGACAACATCTTTCGCTTCATCCAAGCCGGGATGGAAGTGTCCGGGTTGATGGGACAGATGCCATCGAGACTGGGATATCAGCCCACGATGGGTACCGAGCTTGCGAGCCTCGAGGAACGCATCGCCAACACGAGCACCGGCGCGATCACGTCGATTCAAGCCGTTTACGTTCCCGCCGATGACTTCACCGACCCGGCCGCCGTTCATACGTTTTCACACCTCTCGGCGTCGATCGTGCTTTCACGCAAACGAGCCAGCGAGGGACTTTTCCCCGCGATCGACCCGTTGCAATCGAGTTCCAAGATGGCGACGGCGAGTGTCGTTGGCAGGCGACACTACGAACTGGCTCAGGAGATCCGTCGAACGCTGGCTCAGTACGCCGACCTGAAAGACATCATCGCGATGCTCGGCCTGGAACAACTGTCGCCAAAAGACCGAAAGATCGTCGGCCGTGCGAGGCGTCTAGAACGTTTTTTGACGCAACCATTCTTTACGACGGAACAGTTCACGAGTTTGAAGGGAAAGCTGGTCAGCCTGGACGACGCGCTCGATGGTTGTGAGCGAATTTTGAACGACGAATTTGAGGATGCCGACGAGAGCGATCTGTACATGATCGGCAAGATCGACGAAGCAAAGGTGAAGGCCAAAACGAAGCCAGCGTCAGAACCAACCTCAGACGAAAGGAGCCAGCATGTCGCGGGAACTCATGCGACTTAAGATCCTGTTGCCTTTTGGCGTCTTTGCGGACAAGACAGGAGTAACGCGGATCGTGGCCGAGTCACGTGCCGGATCGTTCGGGCTTTTGCCTCACCGGCTCGATTGCGTGGCGTCGCTGATGCCGGGGATTTTGATCTACGAGACCGAAGACGAAGGCCAGGTCTATACGGCGATCGACGAAGGCGTGCTGATCAAGACTGGGCTGGAAGTGCGGGTGTCCGTTCGTAACGCCATCGTGGGATCGGACCTGGGCCATCTGCAATCCGCAGTACGCGACGAGTTTATGGATTTGGATGAACAACAACAGTCCGTTCGCCAGTCGATGGCCAAGTTGGAATCGAATATCGTTCATCGGTTGGCGGAGTTGCATCGTGACTAATCCGTCCGAAAAACAAACCGGCTTTCAACAGCAGGTTCGCACGAAGGCAAAACGCAAACTCAAGGCTCAGCGTTCGGCGCATCAAGGCGTCTGGTTTGGACTGGGCATGATGGGATTGATCGGCTGGTCGATCGTCGTTCCCACGCTGCTGGGTGCGGCCATCGGTGCGTGGTTGGATCGCAATCACGCCGCCAGCCACTCGTGGACGCTGACGCTTTTGATCGCGGGACTGCTGATCGGATGTTGGAGTGCTTGGCAATGGGTGGCAAAGGAAGACAAAGCAATGCGGGACGAACAGGAGGACGATGATGAATGACGGACTGGCTTTGATTTTCGCGTTCGCGGCCGGCATGTTGCTGGGATGTGTGTTCTTTGGCGGTCTCTGGTGGACCATTCGCAAGTGCGTCGCGACACCGTATCCAGCACGCTGGATGTTGGGCAGTGCGCTCGCTCGAATGAGCATTACGCTTGCCGGGTTCTACTTCGTCAGTGCTGGACAACTCAAACCACTACTGGCTTGCTTGGTCGGATTCATCGCGGCGAGATTGATCGTCACGCGTTTAACTCGACCTGCGATTCAAGTTCTGGCCAAGACACAGGAGACCCATCATGCGACTTAGTCCCGACGAACTTGTCTTTTGGCAATACGGATGGTTCAAGTTAAACGCCACCATTGTGTTCACCTGGGCGATCATTTTGGTGATGGCGATCGGGGCCAAGCTGATCACGCGAAAGCTATCGACGGATCACCAGCGGAGTCGCTGGCAGAACCTGCTCGAAATCGTCATCTGCGGAATTCAGCAACAAATCGAGGACATCGGACTCAAGCAACCTCGCAAGTACATCGGCTTTCTAGGCACCCTGTTTCTATTCGTCGCTGTCTCCGCTCTATGTACCGTCATTCCAGGCTACGAACCACCGACCGGTTCGCTGTCGACCACGATGGCACTCGCAATGTGCGTCTTCGTCGCAGTACCGCTGTTTGGCATCGAGGCACAGGGAATTGGCGGATACTTGCGTACTTACATTGAACCGACGGTGATCATGCTTCCCTTCAACCTCATCAGCGAAGCGTCGCGGACGCTAGCGTTGGCAGTGCGTTTGTTCGGAAACATGATGAGCGGGGCGATGATCATGGCCATTCTACTGACGATCACTCCACTGCTGTTCCCCATCGTCATGACGGCACTTGGACTGCTGACCGGAATGGTCCAAGCGTACATCTTTAGCATTTTGGCGGCCGTCTACATCGCGGCGGCCACGAGAGTCCGCGAGACGAAACCGAAGAAACACCAACCACAACCAACATAGGAAATACCATGGACAGCATGACCATTATTGGAATGACCTCGATGATCTGTGCCACATTCGCAACCAGCATCGGTTGCATGATGCCTGCCATTGCAGAAGGAAAAGCGGTGGCGACGGCGTTGAGTGCCCTGGCACAACAGCCCGACGCCTCCTCCACCATCACGCGGACCCTGTTCGTCGGCCTCGCAATGATCGAATCGACCGCTATCTACTGCTTTGTCGTTTCGATGATTCTGATTTTTGCCAATCCGTTTTGGAATCACTTCATCGCTCAAGCAACAGGGAATTAGCTCATGCTGGTCGATTGGTTTACCGTCGCCGCACAGGCCATCAACTTCCTGATCCTTGTGTGGTTATTGAATCGCTACTTGTACCGCCCAATTTTGCACGCCATTGATGAACGCGAAAAGAAGATCGCGGCGGAATTGGCTGACGCGGATGCGAAACGTGCGGAAGCAAAACAGGAACGCGACGAATTCGAGCGCAAGAACGATGAGTTTGACCAGCAACGTGCCGCATTGTTGAGCAAAGCCACCGAAGAGGCGGCGACGGAACGTACGCGACTGCTCGATGATGCAACGAAAGCCGCCGACGAACTTGCCACCAAACGCCGCGATGCGTTGGAGACCGAGCAGAAAGACTTGAGCGAAGAGATATCGCGGCGAACCCACCAAGAAGTGTTCGCCTTGACGCGAAAAACGCTGAGCGACTTGGCGTCGGTGGATTTGGAAAAGCGGATGTGTGACGTCTTCACCGATCGCCTGCGATCGCTCGACGGAGAAGTCCGACAAGAGTTGTCCGCCGCCACCGAGAATGGAAAGCAATCGACCCGAGTGCGAAGTGCATTTGCATTGCCAACCGAGCAGCGATCGCAAATACAAACGGCATTGAACGAAATGATGTCAGCCGACGTTCCGATCCAGTTCGATGCTGAACCAAACCTCATCAGCGGCATCGAGTTAACGGTCAACGGCAAAAAGATGGCGTGGAGCGTGAACGGGTATCTAGAAAACGCGGAGGCGGGGATAACTAGTTCACCATGAGCACTCTACGATCCATCTATGATAACGCTTTTTCGCAACTCACAAACACCCGCGAAGCCTTCAGGCCAAAACTTTCACTTCGCGAGATTGGCACGATCACCAATGTTGCAACCGGGATCGCGAAGGTGTCGGGACTTCCGAATGTTGGATTTGAGGAACTTGTGCGTTTTCCTGGCGACGTGTACGGGATTGCGTTCAATGTGGACGAGCACGAGATAGGCGTCGTGTTGCTGGGCGACTACTCGCGGTTGCAAGCAGGCGACGAGGTCTGGCGTACCGGCCGAGTGATGGATGTGGCTGTCGGCGAAGGTTTGCTGGGACGCGTGGTCGATCCACTCGGGCGACCTCTCGATGGCAACGGCGTCGTGCATTGCAATGAGCGTCTTCCCATCGAGCGCCCCGCACCACCAATCATGGATCGTGCTCCTGTGACCGTGCCGCTGCAAACGGGAATCAAAGTCATCGACGCTCTGATTCCCATCGGACGAGGGCAACGCGAGTTGATTCTGGGTGATCGTCAGACCGGGAAGACCGCGATCGCACTCGACACGATGATCAACCAGCGCGGCCAGGATACCGTTTGCGTTTATTGCGCGATCGGTCAGCGGGCTTCCGCGGTCGCCAAAGCTGTCGCGGTTCTGAAGGAGAACGACGCGATGGAATACACGGTCGTGGTGGTCAGTGAAGGAAACGATCCACCCGGCTTGGCCTACATTGCACCGTACGCCGCAACCAGCATTGCCGAGTACTTTATGGAGCAAGGTCGCGACGTGCTGATCGTCTACGATGACTTGACTCAGCACGCGCGAGCCTATCGCGAACTGTCCCTGTTACTGCGTCGGCCACCGGGGCGCGAAGCGTTTCCGGGCGACATTTTTTACATTCACTCACGATTGCTGGAACGCTCAACGCACCTGCGAGAGGACTTGGGCGGCGGATCACTGACAGCCCTTCCGATCATCGAAACGGAAGCTCAGGATATTTCCGCGTACATTCCCACGAACCTGATTTCCATAACCGACGGGCAAATCTATTTGTCGCCGGCCCTGTTCGAGCTAGGCGTCCTGCCGGCGGTGGACGTGGGGAAATCGGTTTCGCGTGTCGGTGGCAAAGCCCAGCGAGCGACCTACCGATCGGTCGCTGGAGATTTGAAACTTGCCTACGCTCAGTTTCAAGAGCTGGAGACGTTCGCGCGCTTTGGTGCTCGGCTGGACGAAAGCACTCGCGCGATTATCGCCAATGGTCAGCGAATCCGATCCTGTCTGAAGCAGCCCGAGTTTTCGCCGGTGTCGGTTCCCTCACAAATCGCAATCTTGTTGGCGCTGAGTGAGGGCCTCTTTGACGACGTGCCGATCGAGAAGATGCCAGAGGCGGAACAATTGGTGAAAGTCGCGGCGGCCAACATGCCAGCGGCGATTCGCGAACGGTTGGACACAGCCAAGAAGTTCAGCGACGAAGATCAGCAAGCGATTGTCAAGTTGACTCGCAGCGCCATTGCGTCCGTCGTCAAAGGATCGTCATGAGCAATAGTATGGCGGACCTGCGGCGCAAGATCGGCACCGCCGAAGACTTGCAGTCGGTGGTTCGCACCATGAAAGCGATAGCAGCGTCCAGCGTCGAGCAGTACGAACGTTCCGTGCTCGCTTTGCAAGATTACTACCAAGCGATCGAACTTGGGCTGAGTGCTTGCTTTCAAAAAGAAGGCATTGCAACTCCGCTGCATTCGACGACGACAACGGGAAAGCCCAAGGTCATCTCAGCCATCGTGTTTGGCTCCGACCAAGGTTTGGTTGGCCAATTCAACGATGTGATCACCGACTTTGCAGTGGAGAAGCTGTCGGATGTTGCCGGCGAGTTAAAGGTTTGGGCTGTAGGCGAACGAGTGCATGGGCGGCTCGCGGATTCCGGATTGCTGCTGCACGGACTGTTCCCGGTGCCCAATTCCGTCAAGGGAATTGCAGCGCTGGTGGGACAAATGCAAATCGAAAGCATCAGTGATCAACTCGACCACGAATCGACTTCCGTTTTCGTGTTCCACAACCGCCCGCAGACTGGATCCCTTTATGAACCGGTCTCGCAGCGACTGCTACCACTCGACTCGCAATGGAAACAACGCCTGACCGAACTTCAATGGCCGACGCACAGCCGCGCGGAAATCCTGGGAGGCCATCTGGTGACGTTGCAATCGTTGATCCACGAATACCTATTCATCACATTGTACCGAGCCTGTGCCGAGTCGCTCGCCAGCGAGAACGCCAGCCGACTCGCCGCCATGCAGCGAGCCGATAAAAACATCGACGAGCTACTTGAAACCCTGCACACCCAATTCCACCGCCAGCGACAAGGCAGCATCGACGAGGAACTATTCGACGTCGTCTCCGGCTTTGACGCTCTTTCAAGCTAGTCGTTCCGCCACCAGGGTTGTAGTTTCAAGAATCGCTGGATCTATCATCACCCATACGGCACGAAAAAAGCCAGCAGAAAGGTGGCTTATCGAGGTTCAAATTGACTTGGACGTTTATTCTTCATCGTGTTCATAAGACGATGGCCAATCGTCGAGGATGCCGGGGTAGGCTTCTCCTGGATGGCCGGAAGGTAGGTCGTCGGGTTAGGAGTGACCCGGTGGCAGGTGATAGGGATGGTCCGGCGGCAGTCGCGGCCACATATATGTGGTGGCAACGGGGATTCGATCACGACTGGTTCTTCCGGACGCGGCGGCCAGTCGTAGTCATCGGGCCACCAGGGCGGGCGTGGGCCTGGATCGGGCATACCGGGTGGGTTGTCGTCGGGCCACACCGGCGGCGGTGGTGGGGGCGGCGGTGTCAAGGTAATCAGACCGTCGGGTTCCTCGGGTTCGTAAGGAGGTTTGTCGCCCGGCGGATCGAACGGAGGGACGAACGGGTTCGGTGGCATGTGGGGTTCATAAGGTCCGGGCATCACTCGGCACTCCGTTGAAGAGGATCGGGATGGACGAAGGCGGTGCGTTTGCTAGGGCACAGTCCGCACTGCGGGATGGCTTTGGTTTCGATGAAGGTGCGAAGTTCATCGTCGGTGGCGGTGGGTTCGATCGCTTTGTAGTCCCGGAAAAGGTGCCACCGCGGGAGGCCGCGCAGATTTAGCTTCGCATTAAGGAAGAAAAGGTTCCAGGACTCAAAAGCAGTCAAGCGTGCGAGAGCCCGCATAGGGCAAGGCACCGTGAGCCGACGAAACCCGACAAGCTCATCATGTTGCAGTGGGTTTCACCAGTTGGCTAGCGCGCACAGGTGGCCGACTCCGGAGCGAGATGGAGAGAAGCTCTCGTCGGGGTCAGGTTTTCGGTTTTGACTTGGATAGAATCTGAAGGACGCACTTCGGATTCCCCTTGGAGCTTGTTCGATGGCTCACCACCTTCGCGTTCGATTCCCTGGTGCAGTTAAGACCAAAGACGAAGCCAGACAGCCCAAGGTTGCTGATTTCAAGGGGCCGGTCACATGGGTTCATCCAAGTCCTTGTTGTGATTCGGTGTCTCATTGCGTCCTAGGTATTTGAAGAACTTTTCCCATGCCCAATTCATGAGAAATCCGAGCAGGATTAGAAACGTTGCGAATCCAAGCCCGGTAACTCCGATGACGACGTATTCGAGCCAAGTCGGGATTGGCATTACCATTGATCACTCCAAATTTGTAAGGGACTCATGCTTTGTTTCTTGAGCCCGTCGAAGAAGGAGAAGTGTGGGCTATTTCGCGTTTTTTGACGGGACGATTGAGACCGGTATAGCTTGGGGATCCTAGGTTGCTGTTCTGTCCGATTCGGAACCGTTTACAATGAGACCCAACCACCAAACACTCGGATGACTCGATGACGAAGTTGACTGCAATGAACCGGACTGCCTTGACCAAGTATAGACGTCGCCCGAACAGATCGCTCGCCCTAAGTTACCTCCGGTGCGTTTTGCTTTTCGGTGCCGCGTTTTCGCTGGTTCGTTCCACAGTTGCGATGGCGGACGAGCTGATCTGGATCGAAGGCGAGGATGCGAATCGCCAACAGATGAATCGCCATCCGTGGTATGACGACGTGGATCGATCGCAACTCTCCGGCGGTGAATTGATTTCCAATTTCAGTGATCAAGCCGCCGGTACCGCCAGTTATCAGTTCAATGTCAACGAGGCTGGAAAGCACGTCTTTTGGATTCGGACCAACCCGATCGCGAGCACACTCAGCTACCAACTCAACGATGCCCCACCCCGGCCGATCTCGACCGCGACGAATCAACGAGACGCGGTCAATATCGCCGCCGACGGCAAGCCAGACTTGCGTTTTCTGAGTTGGATCCGGGTGGGTGAGGTCACGCTTGATGCTGGTTCCAATGAAGTGACGTTTCGCTTGGATAGTGAGAATCACCACCACGGCTATCTCGATTGCCTGGTGTTCGCCACAACGACGTTTCAACCCAACGGAAAATGGAAGCCGGGTGAGCAATCGGCTACTCCGTCGGCGGAGGGCTGGTTCGCGTTTCGCCCCGATGCGGACGGTCTCAATGCGGACGGTATCGATGCGAATCAAACCAGTGCGATCGACTTGCGTTTTCTCAATGAGTCCCAAGCGGGTGAGCGGGGCCGGATTGTCGCACGCGATGGGCGTTTCTGGCACGGCCGATCCGATCAGCCGGTTCGTTTTTGGGCCGTCAATGGACCGCCCGAACAATTAACCGGAGTCGAACTCCAGCGGTGCGCCCGTCAGTTGGCACGTTACGGCGTGAACTTGGTGCGCGTTCATAAGCCAATCTTCTTGCCCAATGGTGAGCCGAATGAGGAGACGATTCGTCACCACCACGAGATCGTTCGTGTGATGAAGGCCGAGGGCATCTATGTGCATTTTTCGTTCTACTTTCCGCTCTGGTTCAACCCCGCGAAGGATCTCGATTGGCTGCCCGGCTATGACGGTTCAAGTCATCCGTTCGCAACGCTGATGTTCAATCCGGAATTTCAGGATAAGTATCGTGACTGGCTGGCGGCACTGTTGAACACGCCCGATGCGACGACGGGGGTGAGTCTTGCCAGCGACCCGGCGGTGTTCGGAATCGAACTGCAGAACGAAGACTCGTTCTTCTTCTGGACCTTTAGCCCGGAGAATCTGCCTGAACCTCAACGACAACTCATCGAGTCACAATTTGCCCACTGGATGATTACCAAATATGGCAGCATCGCCAACGCGACCAAGCGATGGAATAGCAGCCCGCTAGAGCGTGACCGGCCCGACGATGGCCGAATGGGTATACGTCCGCTGTGGAACATTGCCAACGAGCGAACGACGCGTGACCAAGACACTGCGGCGTTCCTACTCGATACGCAGACGGGCTTTTATCGCTCGATGGTTCAGTTCGCACGAGACCAAGGATTTGAAGGATTGATCACCGCGTCGAACTGGCATACGGCCAGTCCCGAGCGGTTTGGTCCGCTGGAAAAGCTCAGCTACATGGAGGGCGACTTTGTTGACCGACACGGCTACTTCAGTTGCAACCACCGCGGGGAGAATGCTGCTTGGTCGATCCGTGCCGGACACACGTTCGGACACCGAAGTGCCTTGCGGTTGGACGACTCCACGCCGGGGGGGCCGAAGCAGTTCACGCATCCGGTGATGGACATCCAGTACAATGATAAGCCGTCAATGATTTCCGAAACGACGTTCACTCGTCCCAATCGCTACCGCAGTGAAGCGCCGCTTTACTACGCCGCCTACGGTGCCTTGCAAGATAGCGACAGTCTGGTGCACTTCGCGTTCGATGGGATGCACTGGCAGGTTCAGCCGCGGTTTTGGATGCAACCCTGGACGCTGGCATCGCCCAGCATGATGGGGCAATTTCCAGCAGCCGCGTTACTATACCGGCGAGGTCTGGTAAGTGCCGCGCCGGTGGTCGCTCAGATCGATTTGAGCGTCGACGACTTACGCCAACTTCGTGGAACCCCGCTGCCCGAAGGGGCATCGTTTGATGAACTGCGTGCCCAAGATGTCCCCGTTGGTTTGACCGCAGAGCCCGGACAGCCCCTCGATCCGTTGATGCACTACGTCGGGCGGGTCCAAGTCCGGTTTGTCGATACGCCGGGGAAGGTCCGATTGGATGAAGCGATTTCGAGAATCGATCGCGCTGAGAAAATGGTTCATAGCGCGACCGATGAACTTCGCTTGGACTATGCCGCCGGGTTACTAACGATCAACAGCGCCAAAGCTCAAGGGCTTAGCGGCAACTTGTCGATGCACGGTGTCCAGCGATTGCGAGACGTTGAAATGACATCTCCCCAAGACCTGATTCATCTGATCGCGGTGGCTTGGGATGACCAACCGCTCGAAACTTCGAGTCAGATACTGCTTCAAGTCATGACCGAGGAACAAACCAACGGTTTTGAAACCAAGCCGGTCCAAGATGACCTCCTGCAGATCCAGGAGATCGGCACGGACCCATGGCAGGTTCGTGAGATCGAAGGGACGGTCCGTTTCCTGCGTCCTGACGCTGCGAAACTACGGGTAACGGCCCTCGATCACGCGGGTCGTCGAAGTCAGAAACTCGGCTGGGCCGAGGAAATCAAACTACTGCCTGAGACCATCTACTATCTCATTGAGAAGATGCCATGACGATGCTAGCCCTAACGGCTAGGAGAGATGAGGTCTTGAAGTGGATCAGTCGTTGAAGATCCGCGCCACTGAGCGGGATCGATCCGTCGTACCGCGCCAGGATTTTGCTGTCGTTTGGCGGCCGCGTAGATGTCGGTCTTGCCTCCTTTGAAACGATCTCCCGCAGGAACCTTGATCAGCCCTAATGACTTTGGTGCCCGATTGACATCGTCGACTCGCCCTCCACCTCGCGCGGTGCGATCAATGGAAATCGACTGAACGGACAGTTCATAGACACTGATGTCGTACAGTTGCTTCGGTGGCGTTTCACCGCTAACGCGATTCTCGTTCACGGTCCGGCCCCCCGCGATCGGAATCTCCCAAACTTCGACGACTTGCGATCCCGCATCCCGGTCCAGCATCATCGAGATCGACTTGCCGGAAGGGATCGTCAGTTGGCGTGATTTCGTGGCATCCCTCAGGTCACTTACGAGAACCCATAGTTCTTCGCTGTGCGAGTTGGTTAGCTCGATCGCGACCGGTTCGAGCGGCGGATTCGCAACCACTTCTTGCGAAATCCGGCGCGGTCCGGCCGGTTTAGGCGAAGGCATTCCCGTTGCCATTCGACGCCAAAAAAAAACGGACGTCGCGCCGCTTAATTCTCGAAAATCGATTCGGTTCGCTGTCAGCGTCACCAGAAACTGTTCAGGGCCTGCCCCCGTGTGGTTCAGGGACAGTTGATCGCCTAGCAATCGAACTGTTCCAAGACGATCTGGTTTACCCGGTTCGGTTTGACGGAAAGTGAGATCGTTACGAATTTCGACCGTGATTCCCATTGGCTGATTCGTGGCGATCAAGCATTCCTGCCATTTACCCACAAGTTCACTACCCGTGGCGGTCGGCAACTTGGTAAAGGTCCACGACTGGCCGGTCACGTTACTGCTTGCGGCAAGAATCGGTTCGTTCCGTCCACCTCCATCATTGTCGAGCGACGAACCCGCCCCGAACGCTTCATTGGTGATTCGCATCTCAGGTCCCAACGCAGTGAGCCTCCATAATTGGGCACTGGATCGAAGGTCAGTCGGCTCCATGGTTGGTCGCGGGTCGCGGGTATGGACGGTGAGCGAGAAGCCGTCGCCCAAGGCAACGTTCTTGATTCGATACGTTTCTGTTGCAACCGCTTCGAATCGCCAGGACTGGGCAGTGAAGTCGCCACTTGGATCCATTGATGTCGCACCACGCGGACTGGTCGCGAACGAGCGATTGGATCCCAGGAACGCGTTCGTCAAACGATAATTCTGTGTGGTGTCGACCAGTCCACCGCCAAGTGCCGCAGCTAGTCCTCCGACGGGCATCGCAACCCGAGTGATCTGCATTTGACTCGGGCGAAACTGAGCCGATCCCAGGTGGGGAATCTCAGCGATCTGCATCGTTCCCGTCCCCGTACTCGGCCATCGGATGATCTGACGCAGCGTTGTATTGGCAAAACCGAGGTAACCCAAAGCATCGTATCGCGTGTCACGTGAATAAACACTCACGTTACCGTGGTGGGTGATGGAAAGAGTCGACGCAGACAACTCGGCCGTAGATCGCGTGGCCGTTCCCGGAACTGACAGTTCATATCGTTCTTGCGCCGCCGTGAAACCACTTGGGACAATTAGCATCGCGATCGAGAGAATCAATGGCAGTCTTAATGTGTAGCGATCTCCACAATTCATGATTCACTCTCAGATTGGTGCTAGGCGGTTGGATCGATCCATTCGTCAATTCTAACAAAACGGGCCGTTCGGGGTGACCCGAGACAGTTCTGTGGATTCACGAGTCCCTCGCAGCAAGATTATTCACTCGATTTGGTGCTGAGACGTCAGCACCAAGCGTTTCTCCATCAGTTATCGCTGCATTCGGTGTTTTTTTACGGCAATTGATACAAGCCCGACGCGCAAGCGAGGGAATCCACTCCAAACTTCGCAATACCAGCGACTCCACTCGCTTGCGCGTCGGGCTTGTATGTTTGCGGCGTAGCCGCCTTAAGTGCGTGTACTAAAGGTTCATAACCGCAGAGACAACGATCATGCCGGGAATCAGGATCATTAACGAGGCGGCGGCTGCTCCGAGAGCTTTCCAATTGCCGTTCGGTTTCCGGTTGCCCTTCTCTTCGAGCTTGCCAAAAAGTTTGATCGCGACTTGTTGCATGATCATGCCATAGCCCAACGCGATCCAAATGCCGGAGACGGGCGGAAGACGGTCTCCCACCATCATCGAAACGCTCGTGAAGGCGACCGACGCAGTGAGTCCGAAAAGAAGGGCGGTAGTGGCCGATTTGGAATCACCGCGACGCTGATAGTTTCGAGCAATCAGCATCGCTCCGGCGAATGGCGACGCCAAAAAAGAGGCAAAGAAAACATGCCGTTCATCAAAGTCGGCTACCGCCTGTTTCGTGCCGCTGTCTGCTTTCCCTGGAAGGGACGATGAGACTTGGTAGGGATTCGTTGAGCGATTGCGGGGCTGGCTGACGGTTGACATGGGAAGCACTCCGAACTGAGAGAATGTTGTTGGTGAAATGAACTGGGGCACAACTTTTCAATACAGTTCGGGGCGTCTCAGCGGACACCATACTCACTCATTTCTCGTCGCATCCTAGTCAATTCTGAGAAGAACCGATTCGGATCTGCTTCGTTCGTCACCCTTGCACTTTCCAGCTCGACGCGCTAAATCCCTGGCGTCTGACTTAACAGGATCGATCAGAACGCACGAACGTTTGGCTCGCGATCCCAGATTCGATGCCGTTTGGCGACGTCGATCATCTGGCTTAATTTGGCTCCCGTGACATCGATCACACCTTCATCCGCGTCGGTCGCCACGCTGGCCTTATCGAACAAGGTCGTTGCCGACTGGATATATCCGATAATTTTCAAGTGGCCAAAAGCGTCGCGAACGAAATCCACCGCGGCGGATTGAGACGAAAGCATGCCGGCATTTTCTGATGATGGAGCGATGACGACGACATCGAACAAACAAGATGGAGCTCCACTGAGGAAATGATCGGGCGTTATCTCATCTCCTTTGTCCGTCTGAATTTTTCCAATGGTTGGCGTGATGACTTCGACGATGGCCTTCTCCGCTTTGGCCGATTTCATCAAAGCTTTGTAAAGCTTGGCATCCACGCCGTCGGTTGTCAGCAGACCGATTTTCTTACCGGCGAGACTATTGGGAGCTTTCGTGTACTGGGAGAGCGCGGGGGAGGGATTCGGTTCCCTGACCTTGACGACCGGTTCGATGGAGTCCGCCTTGCCGGTCATGCCGAGCGACTCGGCGACCTTGTTCGCTAGATCTTGGTCGATAAGGTTCAAATGGCCCAACATGCGGGTGCGTATTTTGGGCTCGACACACTTACCCAATTCGAACGCAAAACCGCCCGCGATGTGACGTTTTTCTGGTTCCGTCATGGAAACGTAAAACAATCGTGCTTGCGTATAATGATCGGCGAAACTCTCCGTGCGGATGCGAAGTTTCTGACCGGACTCTTGGGCAGGATAAGTGGTGAATCCGTGCGCCGGGTCTTCGCGAAGGACGCCGTTGTCGAGACTGTTTGGTTCGTTCGCGACGCGACCGGTGGGCACTTCCGTTTGCATGTGTCCGTCACGTTGGAAGTTTGCGAACGGACATTTCGGCTTATTGACGGGAATTTGATGAAAGTTAGGACTGCCTAATCGGGATAGTTGGGTATCCAAGTAGGAAAACAACCGGCCTTGCAACAACGGGTCGTTGGAGAAGTCGATACCGGGAACCACATGCGACGGGCAAAATGCAACTTGCTCGGTTTCGGCAAAAAAGTTATCGACGTTTCGGTCGAGCACCATCTTGCCCAGCGGCGTCAAAGGTACGATCTCTTCCGGCACGAGTTTGGTCGGATCCAGCACGTCGAAATCGAATCCGTTCGCTTGGTCTTCAGTGAAAACTTGCACGGACAACTCCCACTCCGGGAAACTCTTCATCGCGATCGAGTTGAACAAGTCGCGTCGATGAAAGTCCGGGTCGGCTCCACCGATCTTGACCGCCTCGTCCCAGATTAGCGAGAACGTGCCGAGCATCGGCCGCCAATGAAACTTGACAAACTTCGATTCGCCTTTCGCATTGACCATACGAAAGGTATGAACGCCAAAACCTTCCATCATGCGGAATGATCGTGGGATCGCTCGGTCCGACATGATCCACATCAGCATGTGCATCGATTCAGGGCTAAGCGATACGTAATCCCAAAACGTGTCGTGCGCTGACTGAGCTTGAGGGAATCCGCGATCGGGCTCTGGTTTGACGGCGTGAATCAAATCGGGGAACTTGATCGCATCGTGAATGAAGAACACGGGGATGTTGTTGCCGACAAGATCGTAGTTGCCTTCGTCGGTGTAAAACTTCACGGAGAATCCGCGAACATCGCGAGCCGTATCATGGGAACCGGCACTGCCCGCGACGGTGGAAAAACGACAAAACACCGGCGTTTTGACGGAGGGGTCTTGTAGGAACCCGGCTTTTGTCAGTTCGGTGTGCGACTCATACGCTTGAAAGTAGCCATGGGCGGCATAGCCTCGCGCGTGGACGACTCGTTCAGGAATGCGCTCATGGTCGAAATGAGTAATCTTTTCGCGAAGGATAAAGTCTTCGAGCAACTGCGGACCGCGCGGTCCGACCGTCAAAGTGTTTTGATCATCGGCGACCGGCAAACCTTGGTTGGTCGTCAGACGACCGGGCCCAGTGTTGGTTTGATGCAACTCGCCACCGTTACCGGTATGTGAGCCGACCGGTGGAGCCGACGAAGATTTCTTTGCCATGGTGTATCAGGTTTGGATGACATGGAAAGCACTGTGATTATTCAGAATGCTTGGGTGATGACGCGAGACGTACTCGCTTGACGAAACGGTCAAGCACTTTCCATACCACCTTCGACAGTTCCTGCCGGCACCAAAGGATTCTTTTATCGCTAGGAAAGCGAATCGGTAGTTTGAGGCTTGTTGGCGATCAATTCCCTAATCTGTTCGAGTAGCTTGGGCATGTCGATTGGCTTGGGCTGAAATCGATCGCACCCCGCCGCCATTGCTCTGGCTTGATCATCGGGCAACGCGTAGGCGGTTAGAGCGATAACGGGAATTCGATTCTCCGGATTGGCTTCACGAATCTGGATCGTTGCCTCATAGCCGTCGAGTTCCGGCATGTTGACATCCATCAGGATCAACGAAGGCGCCGCGTGAGCGGTCGCAAGCACGGCTTCGAGGCCATTGGTGGCGGTCACGACGGTGTAGCCGTGCTTTTGGAGTTGACGGGTCAACATGTCGCGAATGTCATCGTGGTCGTCCACAAGAAGAATAGTGGGCATGGGGGTCATCCTTGCTAAGCAAAATGGTCATTCGACGAGTAACGCTGCTTCGGCGACGAGTCCAAATAAAAAGGCAGCCAACCAGCAAGCTGGGACTGCCCTATCGAACACGCCTTGAATGCGAACTCAGCGAAAACAAGTCGAAAACCAATCGAAAGCAAAACACGTACCGTTGACGCAAGTTGGATTCGCGGATTGAGGGGTGCTTCCGAAACTCTTGGCGAGTTTCGCTACCCGAAGAATAGGCTGTGACAGACCACTAACGTCGACGTTTTTTCTTCTTGGCCCGTCGTTCGTGCTTTCGTTTCGCTTTGTAATTCACGCCGGTTTTCTTCGGCGGACGAGCGGCCAACCCCAACGGGCGACCGGCGGAGTGGTTCTTGATGATCGATAGGTAGAGCTGGCGGTCTTGCAGGTCGACTTTGTCGATCTTCACGGTGACTTGGTCACCAAGACGGTATCGGTTGCCTTCCTTGAAACCGATCAGCATCTGGCCGTTGCGTTCGAAGCGATACTGGTCCTTGGGCAGCGTCGTGACCGGGACGAATCCGTCGACGGGCAGTTTGATGCATCGCGCGTGGATGCCGTCGGAGAACACTCGGCTGATCACCGCTTCGAGCGTCTCGCCGACTTTCTTTTTAAGGAAGTGCAAGAGCTTCAGTTCAATCAGTTCGCGTTCGGCTTGCGCGGCGTTGCGTTCGGCGTCGCTGCATTCGTGCCCTAATTTGACCAATTCGGCGAACGAATCATCCGGGGTGGATTTCTTGTCGATCAGTTTTTGAACCAACCGGTGCACCGAGAGATCCGGGTAGCGTCGGATCGGGCTGGTGAAGTGGCAATAGTGCTCCATGTCGAGCGCGTAGTGGCCTTCGCGGTGTGGTCCGTAAACGGCCTTGTTCATGCTCTTGAGCACGGAAAAATTGACCGCGTTCTCCAGCGGCGTGCCGGCGACCTTATCGAGCACCGCTTGGATCTCGAAACGACTCTCGATGTTCTCGATCCCGATCCCGAGGTCTTTGACGAACGCGCTGAGCATTCGCAGTTTGCGTCGTTCCGGCGGGGCGTGAATCCGGTGCAGGAAGTTCAGCTCCAAAGTATCGAGCCAGTACGCGACCGCTTGGTTGCCCGCCAACATGAACTCTTCGATGATCTGGTGGCTCTCGGTGTGCTCGACCAAGTGGGCACCTTTGACCTTGCCGTTGCGATCGAGCTCCAACTTGATGTCGGGCATGTCCATCGACAACGAGCCGCTTTTGAACCTGCGTTTACGAATCCGCATCGCGAGATCATGCATGTGATCGAGCAGCGTGCAGATTTCCACGCCCCAGTCTTCGACGAACGATTCACGAGCGGCCAAGTATTGGTCGATTTGCTCGTAATTGAATCGCTTGTCACTGCGGATTACCGCGTTGTGAACTTCGGTGTGCGTGACGGTTAAATCGTCGAGCATTTCGATCTCGACGGTTTTAACTAACCGATGGCGTTCGGGCTGCAATGACGCCAAATGATTCGAGATGATTTCGGGAATCATCGGGATGACGCGGTCGGGCAGGTAAACGCTCGTGCCCCGTTGTCGGGCTTCCACGTCGATCGCGCCGCCGGGATGGACGAAATGACTGACGTCGGCGATGTGGACCCACAACCGCCAACGGACCCCGCCGTCGTCGGTTTCTTCGCGTTGTAGCGAGATCGCGTCGTCGAAGTCACGGGCGTCGAAGGGGTCGATCGTGATCGTCAGGAGCTCGGTCAGATCTTTGCGATCGACGGGCGGGTTTTCCTCGTCGAACTCATCCGCCCGCACGCGTGCCTCGTCCAAAACCGCAGCGGGGAACTCGTCCGGCAATCCGTACTGCCGCATGATCGTCAGGGTATCGATAGACGGATTCTTGCTGCTGCCGAGTCGTTCCAAGATGACCGCTTCGCCGCCGTGCCCCCGGTCATCGGGGAAGTCGACGATCTCGACAAACACTTTGTCGTCGTCGACGAGCGGCAAGCCGCGAACGTCCCCGACGCTGACGGGCGTATCGAAATGCACGCCGTCCAAGTAAACGACCGGACCCTCGACGGTTGATGCCCACACCGAACCGTCTTCGGACGGCATAGCGGTCGTTCGAAAGGTGCCGGTGAATTGACGGCGTTCTCGCTGGACGACCGCGGTCACGACGCCCTCGACGCCGCCCCGTCGGCCGGGACTGATTTGGACTTCGACGAGGTCGCCTTCCATTGCCCCGCCGGTCGATCCGGGTGGGATGAAGATGTCTTCGGGGACGTCATCGTTGACCCCGGTTCCCCCGCTCGAGGGCCGAACGAAACCGAATCCGCCGCCCATGGCACGCCGGAATTTTCCTCGGATACTGTCACTGGCCCCGCCCACGGCGGCCGCCGCCATGACCAAATGATTGCCGCCGTAGACCAACCGTCCCTCCAGGACGAGTTGTTTGATCACGCGGCGAAGCTCTCGATATTCATCCAGATCGAGCTTCAGGTGGGTGGCGATGTGTTTGGGTTTGCTTGGGCGGTACTCCGCCGCGTGGACCCATCGAAGCAAACGATCGGTCAGATTTTGAGATACTTGCATACGGCCAAGGATAGCCGATCAAGCGGTCATCCGGCCATGGGCAATAGGAACGACAAGACGATCGTCGTGGCCAGGCTGACCAGCGAAAGCGTCGCCAACAGCGGCGTCCAGGACCGCAAGCCCTCGCTTTCGGTCAGGCCGCCCATTTTGGTAAACACCCAAAAGCCACTATCGTTCATCCAACTGCCCATCAGCGATCCGCTGCCGACGGCCGTCGCGACGTAGACGAGGTGGAACGGGGGCTGTGTACCGCCCAAAATTGCCGCCATCATCCCGGCTCCGACGATCATTGCGACCGTGCTGCTGCCTTGGGCGACTTTCAAAACCGCGGCGATGGACCAAGCCAACAATAGGACTGCGACGCCGGCCGCTTGTTTGCCGGCGAAGAAGTTTTGAATCGTGTCGCTGATTCCGGTTTGGCTGAGCATCGCTCCGAAGGCACCGCCGGCGGCCGTGATCAGGATAATCAAACCACCGCTCATCAGGGCTTCCTCGACATCGATTCCGAGTTCACGCCACGACAAAGATCGGACCATTTTGAAAGTCAACATCGCGGCTAATGCGGCCAACATCAATGCGAAATTTGGATTCGACCACAGGCCCAGGGACTGAGCCGTTTGACGCATCGGGCTGTCCCATTGATGCGGTGCGATGAGTTCCGGATAGGCCGCGTCGAGCAATGCCCGATTCATCCGTCGTCGATCGACCGGTTTCATTCGCACCTGATCGGTCTTCATCAAATCCGACGTCACCTTCGGCATCGGCACATCCGCGAACGCCGACGGTTCGTAGAAGTCCTTATCCAACAGGGCTGTGTTAACGATCTCGACCACTCGGCTTTGTTCCTCGTCGCTGGTTGCGGTGGTTTTCAAACGAGCGCGGTCGTCGTCGCTGAGGTTCTCACTTGCCAAGATCCGTCCGGCGGGTGAGCTCTGCGTGGCCGAGGCAAACTTATCGGCGAACAAGTCAAAGCTTTCGACATCCGAAACCAACAACGCAGCCCGGTCTTCGCGATCCGCTAGCGTCGTCGCCAACGTTCCCGCACCGATCAATGCGACCGGCAACAACACCGGCAACAGCGACGCGAACAACCCAGGCAACTTCGATTCCTCGAGCGGTTGATGCCGTTCTTCGTTGGCACCAAGCGGACGCATTTCGATCGTCATCTTCTTGTCGACAAAAATCGAAAACAGCAAACCGACGATCGCCGCCGGGATCGCCACCGCCGCACCGATCAACATCATCATGCCGATGTCGACGCCCAAAATGGCGGCCACCAACAAAGGCCCCGGCGTCGGCGGAACGAGCGTGTGAGTGATGCAACCGCCCGTCGCGATCGCCATCAAATAACGCAGGTAGTTCTTGTTAGTGCGACGATACAAACTTCGTGCCAGAGGCACGAGCAAATAAAAGACGGTATCGAAGAAAACGGGAACGGCCAGAATGAAACCGCTGATCATCAAACCCAACGATGCATTTTTTTCGCCGGTCGCGTTGACCGCCGTTCGCACGACGCGATCGGCCGAACCGCTGTCGAGCATGCACTTGCCAATGATGGCCGCCATTGCGATGACGATCCCCACACCGGCGGCGGAACCACCGAACGCCGAAACGACGGCATTCATTCGGTCTCCGGCGTCGGTCCCCTGGTCGTAACCGACGAGCAGGCTGACGACGAGTGCCGAAAGAATCAACGCCAAAAACGCGTTGAGTTTCAACCCGATGATCATCGCCAAAACACTGACAATCCCGATCACCACAAACAACGCCGGAGTCCAGTCGACCGCCGCGGTAGGTGTGACATCGGTTTGGCCGATCAATTGCGTCGACACCCAATCGGTCGCGTGCAGCGGCAGGCCGATCGGTGCGGCGATCGTGAAAGCAATGGCGAGAACCAATGGAAACATCAAAACACGTGGGGACATCATCGCGGGGCCGTGGGGGAAAGAATCGTCCTTTGGGGAAAGGGCCAGAATCTTAGCAGATTTTAATCGGCACGGGCTTCACCGCGTCACCAACTGATCTTTTAGGATGCCCATTGTCTCGCGTTGGAGTTTTTGGACGAACGATCGAGCCTTTTCAGCCTTGCGATTGGCAGCGTCGAGGTCGTTGGCCATGGCGACGACTGCGGCGGGTACCTGGGCGGCTTCGGATGGCTCGTCCAGATTAAACAACCAGTCACCCAAACCGATGTCACGCCACATGATCCCCTTGCTCGTTTGCTCTTCGAATCGGCAAACGATGGCTGGGATGCCGTTGCCAACCGCCATGATCGGCGAATGCATTTCGCTGCCGAATAACCCCGCACTGCGCACATAGACACTGAGTGCTTCATCGGTCAACCAAAAACTCTCCCGCCACACGACTCGCTTTTTCACGTCCTCCGGCAGTGGGTCGTAGAGCATTTCCTTGCCGACGGCCATTTGTGTCATGTCTTCGGGACACAGCAAGACTTTCAAATCGGTCTCACGCACCACGCGGATGATCGCTTGTCGAATGGGAGCATGATCCTGTTCCTTCATCGCCTCGTTGCGGGCCTCGCGTGTCGCGTCTCTCTTTCGCCGATCACCGGGGATTGTCCAATACGGCGTGTAGCGAAGTCTCGACAGACAACACAAAAACTTTCCGTCTTCGAGTCCATTCTCAGCCAGAAATGATTCCGCCTTGGCGTCGTCGCGAAGATCACAAGCGAACGCGCCGTCGGGTCCGAACTGCATGATCGGTGCGTTCACGCCCTGCTGTTTGGCATATTCGAGGGAAACCGAATCGCGAAAGAAAACGAATTTGGCTTCGCTGAGTAATTGATTGGAACCGTCCGAAAAGAAACCGCCATGCGTGATGCCGTAGACGCCAAAGGGCTTGCCCGTGTGCTCGACGAATGCGGCCACATCCTTGGCCGCGACCAACGACGGACCCGAACCGTGCAACAGAAAGTCGGTCCACTCGACGGCGTCTTGAAGTGCTTGATTCGAGGCCGTGCCATCGCTGCGGATCGAGCCTTTGACGATTTTGAGTTTCGGAAATCGGCGATGCTCCATCGCAGCGACCTCGTCACTCAAGTTGCCCGATGCCCACAGAATGACTTCCGCTTCAGGTAAGTGCTTTTCCAATAAAGCCAACACGCCGGGAGTGTGCGCAATGTCACCAATATTGACCACTTGCCAAGACGACCGCAGCAGAATCCTAGCCGGGCGATCAGCCTCATCGGCTCTGACCGAGTCCGAAATCGTCGCGATTATCGCCGCAACAGTGGATTGAGCGAGAAACTGCCGCCTTGCGATCGGCGAGGTCGCCGTTTGTTGTTGAATCGTGGGTTCGGATATTGGTGGTGTCACTGGAAGGTATCGTCGTAGGAAGGGTGGGGATCACATTGAAGTCAAACTTGGATAAAGCACCAAGATATCGTTTAAGCTTAGTCGATGCAGTTCGGTTATACTGCGTCCGTCTCGACACCGTCGTATCCCACTCCGTTTTCCCCTCTAAATTGTGGTTCCATGTCGTTTAATCATTCTCGCCACCGCAGCCTCCGTCGCCGTGATTTTCTATCGCTCATGGGGGCCGGCGCGATCGCCACCGCAGCGATGCCCCGGCTCGCTTGGGCCGACCAAGCACCGGGCTACCAGTTGGGCATTCAACTCTATTCGCTGCGAGGATTCGACGTCGACGTCGCCCTGAAACACGCCGCCGATTTAGGATTCGAGCAAGTCGAGTTCTACAGTGGCATGCTGTCGACCGATGCCACCGCCGAGGACGTCGTAGCGATCAAAAAGAAGGTTAGCGATTTGGGCATGTCGATCTCCGCTCACGGTGTTAACAGGTTCACCAAGAACGCCGACGCCAATCGAAAGATCTTTGAATTTGCCAAAATGCTCGGCGTCCCCGCCATCACCGCCGACCCCGATCCGGATTCGTTTGATAGCTTGGACGACCTTGTCAAAGAGTTCGATATTCGCATCGCGATTCACAACCACGGTCCACGCCATCGTTACAACAAAGCGATCGATGTCCTCGATGCGATCGATGGTCGAGACGAACGGATCGGCGCTTGTGCGGACTTGGGACATTACATCCGGTCCGGTCAAAGTGCCACCGAAGTCATCCGGTTGCTCGAAGGCCGACTTTGGGGCATTCACCTGAAAGATTTCGCCGAGATGAAGGACAAAACCGAAGGCGTCATCTTGGGCAAAGGCCATCTCGATGTCGAAGGTGTGTTCAATGCATTGAAAGCGACCGGATTCCCAGCCAACGGTGCGATCTCGTTGGAGTACGAAGAAAACCCGAAAGACCCGATCGAAGATATCCGACAGTGCGTCGCGGTTGCCAAAGCCGCGATGAAGAAGGTGTGATTGACGCCGCATTTTAACGTCGCCGGATCGTTTCGCGGTACGCGACATAGGTTAATACGACCAATGCGAACGCCAAACTGATTCCGTTCAGACTGGCCAATATTTTAGTCGTCGTTTCGGACAAGTCCCAACGCAACAGGAACATCCGCGTCGAAAGGTAGTTGACCAACGGCCATCCCATCAGCACGATCAGAGCGATGCGGATGGGGCGACCGAGAGTTGGTTGGTCCTTAAGCTTGTCGCCTGCGGCCAACCCGCCGATCAGCCCCAAAATTGGCGGCACGACCAGTAACGCGTCGTAGGACTGGTGATACAAACTCACCAACATCGTCGTCATCACCAAACCACCGGTGAGTCCGGTGATGCCGTCGTCGATGCTTCGTTGCCGACGGCACCATAACACCCACATCGGCATCACCAACACCGCGAACATCACAAACAGATGCGGCAGGTCACCGGGATCGCGACCGGCCCATTTGGCGATGATCGCGAACAGGTCCAGTCTTGTCCACGAATGCACCGGCGACTCGTCTTCCATCGCCCGATGTACTTCTTGGGTTTGCACAACCTGATCGGCCAACAAGCCGAATCCTGTTGATAGGTCACCGTTGCCTTCGTGATAGGCGATCCATCCGAGCGACGCGGCTGCCGCGATCACGCTGAACACCGCTCCGATCACGATCGCCCGCCCGTTGCCGCGAGCGAGCATCAAGAACCCGAGCGGTAAGATATAAGTCGGCTTCGCGGACACGATCACCAACATCCAACCCGCCGCCCACGGTTTTTGATCGGCCCAACGTAATGCCAAGAACGTCGCCAGCACTAACTCGAACGTGAAGTAGCCGTTGAACAAAGTCACATGACCGGCCCGCGTCCAGACGATTGCGGCGGACACCAACAAGACCACGTCGAACCGTCGGCCCCATCCGGCGGCACGGCAACTGACGATCGCGATCCCGATCAATACCGCAATCTGCCAAACCGTATGCAGCACTTCGGCGACGCGCAACGGCAGGATCGCGAACGGAGCGTGCAGCCACAAAATCACGGGCGAAAAGAACGGGATTTGGCGTGCGACCGGGTTCTTCGCCGCATACGCTTCGCTGTACGGACTCTCGCCCGCCATCGTCGCCCGCGCCGGATAGTAGATCCCGTTGTGAAAATCACACAGGCCTTGTCGATCCGGCGTGAAGGGCCCCGGTGTTTGGTAGTCGGTGACGATCCGGTAGACCGTCACCGATAAACCGAGCATCAACGCCAAGGCACCGATCCAAACAAGTCTGCGATCGGCAGATCGATCGGACGCTTCGGGCTGGTTTACTGGCATCGAGGGTTGCCCAAATCAGTTATCGCTTCGTTTCGTACTGTTGGAACACGATGGATAGAAGCCCGACGCGAATGTTTTGACGTTAAACTTTTCTCGTAACCCGCTGCGTAAGCTCGTCGTACCACACAAGTCCGTAGATTGATGCCGTTGCGTTTGAAGCCTTGATTGGGTTTCGAGATGGACAGTTTTGTGGTCCGATTCAAGTTGCCCAGCGGAGCAAGGCAGAAGAACCCCTCCCTTTGGGAGGGGTCGAGCGAAGCGAGGGGGAGGGCGAGTATGGGACCCACGCTACTTCGACGATCTGTTTCTTTTTTCCAGCTCGATGCGCTGGCGTGTTGCAACGCTCGACGATCCGCCGCGTCGTTGACGAAATTCATACCGCAAACCAAGTCGACGAGCGATCGCGTTCGCCACTGATTCGGGATCAGCCAGCACTTCTTCATTCGAGAAACGAATGATGGCCCATCCCTTGCTTTTTAAAAACGCTTCGCGGGCTACATCCTTTGGAAGTTGCGTTTCGTGATACTCGCCATCCAGTTCAACGCTGAGTCTCGCCTGGACACAAGCAAGTGCCTCCGCCTTGGTTTGCCGTTGACGTAGTGTTCGTGCGTCTTGAATCGGAGATCGGTTCGTCATCGAATTCAAATCAGTGCGTTGGAAAATGATGCCCGGCCCTCCCCCTCGCTTCGCTCGACCCCTCCCAGAGGGTGGCCTGACGAATCGGTGCGGAACTGGGTAAAGCCGGTAAGGATTTGGAACGCGAAAATGGTCGCTTGTTTCGCATCATTTTCGACTTTCTGATTTTTAGAATTTGTATACCGGATGGTGTTATTGAGGTCTGTCAATATTGAAACGCGTTCCTATGACCTTATCTCGATGCGACCACTTTTTTGACCCGTCTTAACACCGATTCGTCAGGCCACCCAGAGGGAGGGGTTCATGGGAATCGTGGTACTCGTCAATCACCTAGAGAACCAGAGCACTGGGTGAACCATCATTCGCCTGCCGAACTGAATGTCCTGCCCACAGTTTTGTCGTCCTCACAAGACACGAGAGATGTGTGGTACAGTGAGCTTACGCAGCGGGTTTTGATGAGGACGAAATCATCGGGCCGCAAGCGGCTTGTGGGTGATTACTCGCGACCGAATGGCTCGCTCAAGATCACCGCCAAGACCAAATCCTTCATCCCGTTTCCGCTCTCTAGGTTTTCTTCGACGATGCGGTCCAGCCACGGCCTGTCGGTGATCGTCATCGGACGGCCAGTTGCGTAGGTCAACAACTTTTCGGTGAGCGCTCGCGTGAGCTGTCGGTCTCGGTTGGCCAAGATGAGTTTTAGCTCGGCCGCGTTTTCGAACGATTGTCCGTCGGGCAACTCACCCGACGCATCGATTTTCGCTTTCCGATCGTACTGGTTCCGCCAACGTCCGATCGCGTCGTAGTTTTCCAACGCAAACCCGAGGGGATCGATCTTGCGGTGGCAGTCGTAACACGACGCCGTTTCACGATGCTTGCGGAGCTGATCGCGAATCGTCTTGGCACCACGCGTGTCGGGATCGAGCGGCTCGACATCCGGCGGGGGCGGTGTCGGCGGCGTGCCCAACACGTTTTCTAATAACCACACACCACGAACAACCGGCGACGTATCAAAACCATTTGCCGACACCGTCAAGACACTCGCATGACCGAGTAACCCACCACGCCGACGATCCGCCAGCGGAACTCGCTCGAACTCGTGGGACCCATCAAACGGAATTTGATACAGCTTCGCGAGTGCATCGTTGACGTACGTGTAATCGGCGTGAATGAACTCGGTGATCGGGCGATTGTGATCGAGTATATGCCGCGTAAAGAAAAACGTTTCACGCCGCATCGCCGTTTCGAGATCGTATCGATAATAGTCGTTGAACTGTCCACGATCTGGAGGTGCCGAACCAAGATCGCGAAGGGTCAACCAGCTATCCAGAAAATCTTCAACGAAGGCGTCCGAGCGTGGATCGTCGAGCATCCGCCGTGCTTGTTGATGCAGTTTTTGCGGATCCGAAAGAGATTTGTCGCGAGCTAAGCGCAACAGATCCTCATCCGGCATCGTCGACCATAAAAAGTACGACAAACGTGACGCCAACGCCGGGCTCGTCAGCACCGCAGGCGACTCGCGTTCCGTCGCGGCGGGTTGGTCATCGAGGTACAAGAAGTGCGGCGAACAAAGAATCGCTTGAAAGGTTTGACCGAAGGCCTCGGTCATGGTTCCAGTCTGTTTCAGGCGAGTTTGGAAGAATTGGTGATAGCGTTCCACTTCGCTCGCTCCGGGCGTTCGCCGGAATGCTCGAGACAAAAACGATTCGAGAATACGACGTTGTCCGGGTGGATCCAACTTCCCCTCGACCACCGAACCAAAGTATTCACCAAACAACTCCGTTTGGCTGGCCCTCGGCCATTGGGGAAACAATGGTCCGCGAATTTCGACACGATGAACGCGAATTTGAGGGATTTTGGCTTGCTTGATGACCGCTTTGCGAACGTCGACAATTCCCTGGGTTCCTTTGGGGAACTGGTCCGGATACTTGCGAACGATCTTGGTCCATAAATTGCGGGCGTCCATGACTCCGTTCTCAAATGTGAACCGCGGCGTGTAGCCCTCATCAAGCCATACTTCGGCTGTGATCGATTGCCGTCCATCACGCAATTCGAATTCGGCTAACGTCGCCTCGTTGGGTTGGGACAGATGAAGGTCTCCCGCATCGATCGTTCCCGAAACGATACCCAATCGAAACGGTCGATCGCGGTCTGTCCCAACTAGCGTGTCGTCGAACGGGTGGTTGCGATTGAGTGCTTCGACGTCGATCTTGATTTCGTACATCCCGTCGTTTGGAACGCCTTGCCTGAAGTCATGGACGGCCGCATAGGCGCCTTCGGGTTTATCGGCTCCGCGAACATCGTAGAGTCGGATGTGCTTCCATTGGTTTGCCAGCTTGTGCGCCGAATCCAATTCGGGTTGCTGTTTGAAGTTGTCGTCAAATTCCCATTCTTGCACCGGCGGTTGTGTGACCGGATAGATCGCTTTCTCGACGCTGCGGCGTGCAGCCTGCAGATAACGAGTCAAAAGATGGGATGAAGTCACGAGGGATTCGCCCACCGTGTCGACGTGTTCGGTCAACTGATCGGCGGGGAAACCTTCGGTGGGATCGAACACGGTGGTATTGATTTGCAGCAGATCGCGGATCGTGTTGTGGTACTCGCGTGCGTTCAATCTTCGCAACACCGTATCGCCGGTTGTTGACGTTCGCGTTTGGTGATACGCGTTGATCAAACCACCGAGCGTCGCGATCACGTTGCGACGTTCGTCGTCGGAAGGTTGGTCGGCTTCCGGCGGCGGCATCTCCGAAAGGTTCAACTGATCCACGATGTCTTGAAAGTCGACAAGGTCGTTGTCGCTATCGATTCTCGATGCCATTGAATCAAAGTTACGATCCCCCTTGGATTGATCGTCGGCGTGGCACTCGGCGCAGTACTGGGCAAGGAAAGGTTCGACGATCTCGGCGAACGGATCGGCCGCGTATCCGGGCGATCTCCATGTCATCATCCCAAGCAGTATCAGCGCGATCGGCAGGAACGGTCGATTCCGTAGGATGCCGTTCGTTTGATTTCGAAGCTTCTCGCGATAATTTGTGGAAGCATTCTTCCAGTGGCGTCGACTATTAGTTGACGTTTCAGGAACTGGCGACGCAAAGTCGCCACCACGGATGCGTCCTTCGACGCGAAGGAGACAAATTCTCGCCCTCGTTCGGCTGCTCATGACTGCGATGATTCCAGCCCGCGGAGCGTCCCGGTGCTTGTCGCGAAGGTATCGGTCTCGACGCCGAATTGTTGCAACATCGACACGAATAGATTCGTCAGCGGAACACGTTGGTTCGTTTCTTCAGGAAGCGACAACGTGCGGCCATGTCGAAACCCACCCCCGGCCAGAATCACCGGCAAATCATGATTGGTGTGTGAGTTCGCGTTCCCCATGCCGCTGCCGAACAGTGCCATGGTGTGATCGAGCAAGGTGCCGTCGGTGTTCGGCTCCCGGATCGAACGAAGTCGTTCCAAGAAGCGAGCAAACTGTTCGACTTGGTAAAGTTCGATCGCGACGAGTTGTTCGATGTTCTCTTGGACTTGGCCGTGATGCGAGAGGGCGTGATAGCCTTTCTTGATCCCCAGATCCGAAGCGGCAAAGCTTCCACCAACTTCGATGGTGGCGATCCGGGTCGAATCGGTTTGCAGCGCGAGTGCGACCAAATCATAAATCTTGGGGAGATCCTTGGTGAGGCCTTCATCGACGGGAGGATCGATCGGCGCGTTCGGTTTGGAGATATGTTGCCATTTTCGATCGAGAGTCAACTTCAACTCGACGTCACGGATCGACGATAAGTACTCGTCTAGCTTGGCACGATCGCTCGAATTGAGTCGTCGTGATAATGCATTGGCATCTTCCAAAACCGTGTCTAGGATCGACGATTCAAAACTGATGCGATCAAGCATTTGCTGTTTCGCCGATTCGCCACCATCAACAAACAATTTGGCGAACAACTCCCGTGGTCCTTCGATCGGCGGCACACGTGTTCCTGAACGTGTCCAGCTCATTCGGCAACCGCCGTGCAATCCGCTTTCCGAGCCGATCGTGAGCGAAGGAAAACGCGTTTGGGAACCGACATGCTCGGCGGCCCGTTGGTCCAGACTCATTCCCGCCTCGGGCATCCCCTTGGCCTCAGTCGCTTTCACTCCGGTCAAAAAAGTATGAACGGCGAAGTGGCCTCCTTTCACGCCATGATCGAGATGACGAAACAACGTGAAGTGTTCACGATGGGGGGCGAGTGGATCGAGTAGCCGGCTCGAGCGATCCTGAAGCTGTTCGTCGGTCGGCCAGAACGCACCCGGATACATTCCGAACTCATTGCCTACGCAAACCATCCGGCGAGGCGGTGCGACGCGGTCCGACCGAGTTTCCTCGGTAACGGTTTGCCCCGCGACGATCTTGGCAGACGACGGCAATGCGGGCAGAGCGACAGAAATGCCGGCCGCCCGTAGGAAGGCGCGACGACGTGAATCGATGCGTTTCATGATCGCAAAACACTCATCAATGGTGAACTCGGTTACAAGGCAGCAATTATAAGCGAAAGAAGATCAGTCGGCTGCATCGACATCTTTGGTCAAAACCAGAGGAAGTTCGACATCGAACGTGGATCGGCTATGATGTTGAAACGTTTTCAGACCGCCTGTTTTGTTGGACCATCGTTTTATGAGTGTCTTGACTGTGAATCCGAAACTAAGATCTCGACGGATGATGATTACGATGGGATCGGTTCTTTCACTTTTTTCCTGGGTGATCGGGTTGGATCATGCGATCATGGCTCAGGAGCCAAACATTGCGGCAGAAAAATCGGTCGTGTCGGATCGTCCTGACCTGCTTGCCATGATGGTCACTGAGGGTGTGCAGCTTACGCCCGACAAGCGATTCGTTTTGCCTCGACCGGATCTGGTTTCGATCGACGGAGAACTCGTTTCGTCCACAGAAGCCGAAAAAGCTTTTGCGGAAATCGCCGGACGCCATGGTGATCGCTTCAGCAAAGACTCCGTCGTGGCTCCGATTTCGGTGCAGACCGATTCGATCAACAATGACGCGGGCGAACGAATCGGCCATTTCATCGATGTCGCTTTCGTCGTGCATCAGACGATCGAAGAAATTCGCAAATCGGAAGCCTTAGAAGATTTCAAGCGTCAGGACGATCCCACCCGAACGATCGAATTGAGCGACGACAAGGACGCGGACGATTTTGAGAAGAATCGCACGCGGGCGTTGACTGAGGAAGAGTTGAAAACGTTCGGAGTCAGTGCTGACGATGAGTTTGAAACGCTCGGTTACCTGCAACTGCCGATCCTCAGCCAAGTGGTCGTCCGCGGTGTGGCGCGGACGCGTCGTTCGGTGTGGTCCGAAGACGACGTCGACGCACCGGTGATCCTGACTTGGTTGATCGATTCTCGTTTCCGTTCCGATACCCCGACGGATGATTCGATTGCCAATCAATGGCGACCGATCGAGCGTTCGTCGACGGGTGAAAAGTACCTCGGTTCGCCACGATCGTACGCGGGGTTGGGCGGTTACGTGGCAATCACCCCCGTGCCGGGGACGCCGGAAGCCTCATTGGTGCAGATTCGGTTCGTGCTGCATGAGCCGCAGGATTGGTTTTCGGGGCGAAATTTGTTGCGTAGCAAGCTGCCGATCCTCGTCCAGGACCGGGTTCGCAATTTGCGCCGCGAGCTCCAGTAATCCGCACAACCGGTCAAGTCTGATTTTTTCGGGCCAAAATCGCCCCTGAAAGTGTAGGATTTTGGTCGTGATGGAATACAATCCGAGGGTGATGGATTGCCCGCCGACCGAACGGGCGACCGTTTTGCGACGTAACTCTTAGACGATCGCCCGCCCGTTCGTCTCGCAACTTTTCCCCATTTCTCTTTAACGATTCGACTTCATCATGGCCGCACGCGACGATTCCGTCATTCGTGGCAGCTTGATCGCTTGCCTGATCTTCTTGGTCCTGTCTTTGGCCTTGAATTTTTTCCTGTACCGTTGGGGTGATGTCGAATCTCAAACCGCTGCGGGCGCGAAAGAACGCTTGCAAACAACCCAAGGCGAACTGCAATCGCTACAAAGCCAATCCACGCTACTCAAAGCGATGCTCGGCGTAGGCGGATTGACCCAAGCGCAATTCGACCAGTTGACGTCGAGCACCGGTGGCGACCCGGACATCGAAGCGATCGAGCAGAACTTTGCTCGAGATATGTCGTACTTCGGTCCCGAAGTCGATCCGCAGAATCGAAATTATCCGGCCCTTCCCGAGTTTTTGGTCAACGCGATCCGTTCACGAAACGTGCAGTATGGCCAAGCCCGCGACGAAGCAACGCAAATTCGCACCCAAGCCGAAAGTGACGTCGAAGTCGCGCGGAAGGCGATGGAAGTCGCCGAAGCTGGACGCGATGCGGCCAATAAGAAGCTCGAGGAGGAACAGGCCAAGTTCGTCGAAGATCGCACCCGGATGAACAAACAAGCCGAAGATACCCGCGACAGTTTGCTGAAGACATCCAAAGACCTCACCAACGTTCGCAAGAAGATTCAACAGGATCTCGCCACGTTCCAGAAACGTGAAAACGAACTGTTATCAACAATCAACACGCAACTCATCGAACTGCAAAAATTCCGCAGCGACAATTTCGAGTCGACCCAAGGGTTGGTGAAATACGTCGTCCGCGATGGCAACGTCGTGACCATCAACTTGGGGTCCGGTGACGCGCTGCGTCCCGGCGTGACGTTTGGCGTGATCGACGGTGACGAAACCCGATTGCAAGACGCCAAGGTCAAAGCCACCATCCAAGTCACCAAGATCTTGGGTACGCACCGCGCCGAAGCACGCGTGGTCGCCCGGCCCGAGTTGCGATACCCGATCATCCCGGGTGACCAGATCTATTCACCGTTTTGGGCTCCTGGTCGTCGTGTGAAGATCGCCTTGGCTTGGAACATCGACGTCGATGGCGACGAACGTCCCGATGTTGAACAAGTTGCTTCGATGGTCCAAGCCGCCGGTGCGGAAGTGTCCGCAACGATCCAGTCCGACCTCAGTGGTCTGGATAACTTGACCAGTGCGGTGAGATTCTTAGTTGTCGGCGAAGTCGACGATCAAGGGGAAGAAGTGGATTCGCAATCCGTCCAAGCCATCGGCCAAATCAAAACCAAGGCGAAAGAACTCGGTGTCACTGTGATCCCAGCTTGGAAGTTACAAGCCTATCTCCGCACGATCGATGATTCGTTGACCACTCCACTCGGTTCAGCCATTCGTGGTGAAGACTTCCCGCCACTGCCCTCGACCGCGCCCTCACGACTGCCTAACAGCTTGCCGAAGATGTTCCAAGAATCCGACGAAGGATTTCAACAAGGCAATAAAATCCTCGAACCGTGAAGATCTGGATCGACGCCGACGCGGCTCCGACGGACGTCAAGGAAGTTATCTTTCGAGCCGCCAAGCGACTCGATGTTGAAACGTTGCTGGTGGCAAACTCCCATGTCTCGGCACCCGCCAGCGCGACGACGGTTCGTTCAATCGTGGTACGCGAAGGCGCCGATCAAGCGGATCGCTACATCGTCCATCATGCCGCAGCAGGAGACTTAGCAGTCACCGCTGACTTGCCTTTGGCGGCGCTCTTAGTTGAAAAGGGCTTGTACGTCGTCGACCCGCGAGGCGAGGAATACTCGTCGACCACCATCGCCTCACGGTTATCGATGCGAAACTTCATGGATGAAATGCGAGGGGCCGGCATGATCACCGGCGGAGCGGCACCCTACGGACCTAAGGACAAGAAAGCATTCGCTGCAACGTTCGATCGACTTTTAACCAAGGCGATGCGTCCGAATCGGGACTAGCGGGCCGTTGATTTAATCGTAACCCGAAGCGTCACGGCGTGTTGATTTAATCGTAACCCGAAGCGTGAGCGAGGGATTCAACGCCATTCAGTCCTCAATGTATCCCTCGCTCACGCTTTTTGAAGTTGCGATTTTTTCGTAACCCGCTGCGTAAGCGAGGGATAATTGATATTGACTCATCCCTCGCTCACGCTTCGGGTTTCGATGCGGACTAAATCAACAGCCCACGTGAATGCCATTTGCCGCTCGCCTTCAATCATTCGGACGGGCATTCGGACGGGCGTTTTTCTCGATCGTTCCGAACAGGTGACCACCTTTGTCGTCGTGTTGCCACGTTCCGGCGTAGCGGTCTTGGTGGATGAGCACGCGGGCTGAAAAGGTGCCCAGTCCGGGGATCCAAATCGCATCCATTGTGATGACGGGGGTGTTGCCGGACCACAAAATCTTCAGATCCATCGGGAATTCACCGTCAACGTCCCCGTAGCGAATCTTGACCTTGAGTCGATACAGGTCGTCGTGACCGAGCGGTTCACAAGAACTGATCGTGTAGGATTCCGGTTTCGTGTCCGATTTTCCTGCAACGGTGAACTGCCCGGTGAATGTGGCACCGGTCAAGTACTCGGCAATCCGTTTGGGGCGAGATTCGTCCGTGTTGCCATCGTCGCTCGGGGTTTCAACTTTTGGCGTTTCAACTTTCGGGGTTTCCGACGCGGTCGGTTCGTCGGCGGACGTCGATGGCAAAACGGATAGCGTCCATGCGATCAGGACGAGCGAAACAAGATGCCGAGACCGAAACAGTGTATTGATGGATGGAAGGGTGAACGACATGGGGGGCTTCCTGTGTTCCAGGTAAGTGACACGAAATGGTTTCTTGGCTAGGATCGACCAGTTGCCCATTATTCTAGCCGTTTCTTGTTTCCATTTCTCGATCCACGCGAATACATTGAACGTTCCCACCCTGCCGAGTGACGTGCCGACGCGACCCGCCCCAGACGATCAAAACGGTTTTGAATCGATCGGGGCCGACGCGATGCCGTATCGCAGCAAGACGATCACCATCGGTTCACATCGCCTTCGCTATCTTGACGAGGGACCGACGCAAACCCCAGCACAGAATCCGGGACAGAATCCGGCGGTGGATTCCACTCGAACGATTCTGTGTGTCCACGGGAATCCGACATGGAGTTTTTATTATCGTCGGGTGATCGAGCGATTTTCCGCCGATCATCGCGTCGTCGCGGTCGATCATTTGGGGTGCGGTCGCAGCGACAAACCCGACCAAGATCATTTCGCGTACACGATGGCGGCGCATCGCGATAATTTGATCGAAGTCATCGACCGGCTCGATTTGAAGAACATCGTCCTGTTGGCTCATGATTGGGGTGGCGCGATCGGATTGTCGGCGGTGCATCGGCGACGAGACAGACTTTCGGGAATCGTATTGCTCAATACTGCCGCTTTCCCACCGCCGTACATGCCTCGGCGGATCGCTGCTTGCCGTTGGCCGATCGTGGGCACGCCCGCGGTTCGAGGTTTGAACCTTTTTGCCAAAGCGGCGATCACGATGGCGATGTCACGTACCAAGCTTTCCGAACAGGCTGCTCGAGGTCTTTTGGCACCTTATGATTGTTGGGCCAACCGCGTCGCGATCGATCGTTTCGTGCGCGACATCCCGTTGAAACCGAGTCACCCGACGTATGACACGCTATCGGAATTGGAACTGAACCTCAAAGACTTCGATCACCTTCCGATTCAATTGATCTGGGGGATGAAGGATTGGTGCTTTCGCCCGGAATGTTTGTGGCGTTTCGAACAGATCTGGCCGAACGCTCGGGTGCAGGAGTTGGCAACGACCGGTCACTATGTGATGGAGGATTCACCGGAAGAAACGCTCGCTACGATCGCCAGCTTTTTGCAAGCGCCGGCGACGTGTTAGCGGCGGGTGAACCGTTTCGTTCGCGAGCGGAATCGATCCGCATCGCGTGTGTTCTCGAGGCCACCGCGGCCAAGGTGGGCAACGTTCATCCGGGCGCGAGTTTTGATGATTTGGCGTTTGATGATTTCGTAAAGGCCGCCGATTGTACAGCCGAGGCGATGGGTGGTCTTCGATCGCTCGATCAATTCGGGCCGTCGATCCTGAAAGCGATTCGATCGACGCGGCATGCCACCGGGACCAATGTCAATTTGGGAATTGTGCTGTTGCTCGGTCCGTTGTTGCTCGGTCAGCCGGACACCGAGTGTGCCGGCGACGGACCGTGGCGGCATGGTGTCGCCGAGGCTCTCGCGAGGTTGACGCCCGAACATGGCGGATATGTTGCCGCCGCGATCGTCGAAGCAAGCGCCGGTGGAATGGACACGTCGGAAGTGGATGACGATGATCCGTTGAATTTGTTGAATGTTGAGGCGACCGATTCCACGCCCGCGCCGTACGATTTGATGGATGCGATGCGACGATCGGCATCTCGCGACCGCATCGCCTTGCAATACGCGACGGGATTTGAAGACCTGTTCGAAAACGTCGTTCCGACGCTGCGGCGCAGTATCGACGAGACGGGTGATCGGCTCGACGGGATCGTCTTGGCCCATGTCCGCTTGATCGCTGCGGCGGGTGATAGCCTGATCGCGCGGAAGTGCGGCGATGATCAATCACGGCGAATCCAGGGTTTGGCCCGACGGTGTCTGGACAACTACGGGCCTGATTCGATCGCCGAACTCGATCGTCAGCTTCGAGATCCGGGGCATCGGTTCAATCCAGGCACGACAGCGGACCTGATTGCCGCCGGTTTATACGTTTGCCTGTCCGATCGGTGAACCCGATCTTGAACTACACTGTTGCTTTCGCGTTGTTCCTTTGATTCCCCACGAGGTTGCTATGATTCGTCGATTCGGTTGTTGTGGTTTGATGTGGCTCGCTGTCGTTGTGACCGGAGGGACCGTCACGGGGCAGTCGGTCGGCATCGATCCGGTCTCAACGGCATCGGATCTGGCGCCCATTCCGACGTTTGGTCCGTTTTTATATGAGAGCAAGCCGGACGGGGTCGCGTTTGAAAAACTCAATCCCCGAAAATGCCCACCGATGCCGGAACAGTCACTGCTACGCAAAGGCGATCGGCTTGCCATCATCGGAGACTCGATTACCGAACAGAAAATGTACTCGCGGATCATCGAGACTTATCTGACGGTTTGCTTGCCGCAGTTGGAAATTCAAACCCGTCAACTCGGATGGAGCGGCGAGACGGCGGAGCGTTTTTTGAAACGGATGGACCAAGACTGCTTGCGTTTCGATCCGACGATCGCGACGTTGTGTTATGGCATGAACGACGCGAAGTATCGTCCGTTTGATTTCAATAATAGTGTTTGGTTCGCCAGTCATTACGGCGCGATCGCCGAGCGGCTTCAACAATCCGGCGCTCGCGTGATCTTGGGTTCGCCCGGGTGTGCGGGCAAGATCGCCAAATGGACCAAAACGAAAGCGGGAACGCTCGACGAACACAATCAACACTTGTGTGCGTTGCGTGACCTGACGATCGAGATTGCCGGTGAGAAGCGGGTGGGTTTTGCCGACGTGTTTTGGCCGATGTACATGGCCCAGGTCGAAGGCGACGCCCGATACTCAACGCCCGAGAATCCGTATGAGGTCGCCGGTAGCGACGGGATTCACCCGGGATGGTCGGGACACACGATCATGGCCTACGCGTTTCTGATCGCGATGGGTCTCGATGGAGACCTTGCCAAATTTGAAATTGATTTGGCTCGAAATAAGTTGTCAGCCAGCGACGGCCATCAACTCGAGAGTCAATCCGATCGCCAGTGGACGCTGACGAGTTCGCGATATCCGTTCTGTGCCAGCGGCCCGGTCGACGACGACGGCAACATTCGTTCGGGCATGTCGATGGTTCCCTTTAACGAAAGGCTGAACCGATGGACGTTACGCGTCACCGGCCTCGACGCACCGATGGCGATGGTTCATTGGGGTGATTTCAGTCAACGTTTTCCTCGAGAGGAACTCGCCGTCGGGGTAAACCTTGCCGAAAAGTTCGACGTCAATCCATTCAGCGAAGCGTTCGGGCGAGTCGATCAAGCGGTCGCGGCCAAGCAAGCTTATGAAACCGAGCAGATCAAAAAGCGTTTTCACAGCAAAGAGGGTCAGGCGGATATCGAGAAAACCGTGCGGGAGACCGAAGCCGAACGCATGCTTTTGGTGCAAGCGATTGAAGCGGCTCGACAGCCGGTTTCGCACACGATTCTCATAGAACCAATTTTGCCGTAACGCAGTCCGTCGAAGGATCAACTCACTAGCCTGCAGACTGAAAAATTGAATTAGACTTCAAGTCAAATTAGACTTGCGGACCGGTTGCTTTCCCGGCGTCGATATTAGTCGATCGCTTCACGAACCATTGTTTTACTTCACTCATGTACTTCCACGTCGCTGGTCCGCAATCGCTGCGGATGTTTTCATCGAGCTCTTTTTGGATTCAATCATCGCGTTGGTTCGCGGTGATCGTTTTGGTTGCGGGAGTCTTCGTACCGATAGCGTTTGGGGATCAACCGGGTGACGGCTCCCGGGAGCGAACGGATCTGAAAATCAGCGGTGTTTATCCGCACCTGACCACGTACGGGATCTACAGCCAAAACGGAGGTCATCATAAGGGTGGTCACGAGGAGTGTGGCATCGGTGCGATCGTTCCGTGGGCCGACAAGCTCTGGATGGTTAATTATGCCCCGCATCAACCGCGCGGCAGCGAACACAAAATTTTCTCCGTCTCCGGTGATCCCGGCGAGGGCGAATTGAGTTTGACGGTGCATCCTGAAAGCGTCGGTGGAACGCCTGCGGGACGGATGATTCATGCTGAATCCAAGCAGCTGTTGATCGCTCACTACTTGATCGACGAAGCCGGCAAGGTGCGTGTGATTCCCATCGAGAAGATGCCGATTCGAGTGACGGCCATTGCTCGACACCTGAGTGATCCTGCCAACATGGTCTACTACGTCGACATGGAAGGAAGCATCTGGGAAGCCAACGTTCACACGCTCGACGTCAAACGACTTTTCCGCAAGCCGGTTCCCGGATGGCACGGCAAAGGTGGTTACACGTCCCAGGGACGATTGGTTGTTTCCAACAACGGCGAAATGCACGCCGGGACTTATGACGATTTGATCGTCGGCGGACCGGCCAAGACGCCGGAGGAAAGAGGCGTGCTGGCGGAATACGATGGTAAAAATTGGACGATTATTGAGCGTCGCCAATACACCGAAGTGACCGGGCCGCGCGGCATTGCCGGAGGCAGCGACGGCCAAGACCCCATTTGGACGATGGGTTGGGATCGGCGGAGCGTTCGACTGAAGGTTCTCGACAACGGGAAATGGCACACCTATCTATTGCCCAAGGCGGCGATGTGCAATGACGCCTTTCATGGTTGGTACACCGAATGGCCACGCATTCGAGAGATCACCGACGGACGATGGCTGATGGATATGCACGGCATGTTTTTTGATTTCCCCCCGACCTTTTCGGCGAGTGATTCGGCGGGTTTGAAGCCTGTCGCCAGCCATCTGCGTTATGTGCCCGATTTTTGTGCTTGGCGTGACACATTGGTGCTCGCCTCCGATGAAACGAGCATCCAAGGTAACCGATTGGCCGGACAACCCCAATCAAATCTGTGGTTTGGTCAGTACGAGGATCTTCGTTCTTGGGGCCCGGCGAGCGGTTATGGCGGTCCTTGGATCGGTGATCCGGTGCAGGCGAATGTCCCATCCGATCCGTTTTTGATTGCCGGTTTTGATCAGCGGATCGTTCACCTCAGCGTGGGGTCAACGATTAGCAAAAACAACGAAGCTTATCGCGCCACCGGTTCGCAAGCGATTCTAAGCATGTCCGACCAGCTCGCGGGTCTGCCCCGCGTAACGATCGAACGAGGCAATTGGCGGATTCCGGCTGACGGATTCGAGTTCACCGTTGATCGCCCCGTTACCGTTTATTTAGCGGTCGATGGCCGTGGCGAAAAGTCACTCGCGTCGCCGTGGTCGCTCACTGAATTATCGCTCTCATGGGACGGTGGAACCTCCGACAGGATTTATCAATGCGACTTTCCCGCCGGCCGGATTTCGATTCCCGCCAACCACGATGAACATAAAGCGGGGGCGTTCGGCATGCCTCATGCCGCGTTCGTTCAATCACGTGATCAGTCGCTGACGATCACAACGCCTCCATCGGTCACCGTCTCCAATCTCAATCCGCGGGCCCCAGATGCTCCGGTGCACGCCCCGGTTCAATTCACGCTTGAGATCGACGTCGATGGCAAGAACGAGTGGACGGAACTCGACCGAGTCGAAGTCGCGGACGGCGGCTACGTTGGATATCACTTGCCGGAGGATCTGGATGCGACGTGGTTGCGGCTTTCCGCCAATCGTGACTGCATCGCCACCGCTTCGATTCATCAGACGACCACTCGTTTCGCCGATCCCGAGTCGGGGCGAGAGCTGTTTGCCGGTTTAGCTGATGTGGACGCGACCGATGAGCAGGGCTCTACTAACGGACTGGCGGCCTGGGTTTATCCCGCTAAACGCAATCGGAACTTGCGCGTCGTCGGCGAGAACGGCAAGCATTTTGAGTTCACCAAGTCTGATTTCGAATGGATGGCGGCCGAATCGGATACGGAGCTGGATCAACTACTAGCGGTGGAGCCCGAGTTCACCATCGACGCGGCTTCGGTTGTATTGAAATCTCGCGGTGAGGTGTTGCGTCTTCCCAAAGGTTCCGAGTCATTTGATCATCCTTTCGATTCAGGATGGCCTCGGGCGAGTCGCGAAGTCGAATCCGAACGTCATCTCGCCAATATTCACGGAACGTTCTACGAGGTGCCCTTGGAACTCAACGGTCGACCGCCGGTATGGCTTCAAATGCGGCCGGTCTCGAGTCACTCAAAACAGATCACAGACTTTTGTTCGTGGAACGGTTTGTTGGTATTGAGCGGAGTTCGCGGCGATGCCCGACCTGATGATCATGTCTTCATCGATCGCGATCTAGGTGCCGGACTGTGGTTCGGCGGTGTGGATGATTTGTGGAAACTCGGTAAACCGGTCGGCCGCGGCGGTCCGTGGTATGAGTCGAAGGTCCAGGCAAACCGGCCATCGGATCGATATCTCATGACCGGGTACGACCATAAGACGTTGACGGCGTCCGCTGACCGAGACGTCGAATTCACCATTGAAGTCGACGTCGATCACCAAACCGGCTGGCACGCGGTCGAGACGATCGCGGTTGGTAAAGGCGACGAAGTCAGATACGTTTTCCCTCCGGGTTTCAGTGCGCACTGGGTGCGATTGGTGAGCGATCGGGATTGCGTCGCGACGGCACAGTTCACTTACGAATAGCTCCCCCCGCTGCGGTGTTGGCCCGTTGAGTGTTGTTGTTAGCCGGGTTTCGACCTTGTCGCTTTCATTGCGAATTTGCCATAACGAGTCCATCGACGTCTCTTTTCCGCTTGGTTTCGAGACTCTTGGTCCGAGCAATGCCGCATTCGAGTCGCAACCCTATTCATGAGTTCACGATCCGTTTCACTCTGGCAGTTGCCATGCCGATCTACCCCGAAGCGGGCTTTGACGCTGCTCTCGATGGTCGTTTTGGCGGCGCCTGGCAATGCATCGCCTCCGGCCGGTCACGTCCCGCCCCGAAACGCGGCTGAGCAGATCGCACCTGAGGTGATGACTTGGCGTCCTGTCGCGAAAACGACGGCCGGCGGCAAGTCGGATTCTGTCGGTTCGGAACAAGACGAACCCGATTCGGAAGAGCTGACGATCGATCCGGTCGTCTATGACGGCGATATCGGCACGAGCCTTCTTGAAGCCGCTCCCGAATTCGAGTTACCGCCACTGAGTGAATACACCGACGAGACATTCTCGCCCGCATTTTGCGATCAATCGTGTGTACGTCCTTATCCTCGTAGCCATCTTTGGATAAGCGCCGAGTATCTATTGTGGGGCATGGACGGAACGGATTTGCCTGCCCTGGTGACGAGCAGCCCGTTGGGCGTGGCGGATTCTGATATCGGGGTGTTGGGAGGAAACTCAACGACTCTCTTTGGCGGCGACGCGTTCGATCTCGACCCGCACTCGGGTGGACGTTTGACGATCGGCTCGTGGTTTGATCCCAATCAATCGGCAGGTTGGCAAGCCTCCTATGCGGGCTTTGAAAATCAAAGCGAGTCATTTCGAGCATCGAGCGATTCGCAACCAAACCTGGCGCGGCCCTTTCTTGATCTCGAAAGTGGAACCGAGGCAGCGTTCCTGGTTGCCGTCGATGGTGTCTTGACCGGCTCGGTGAATGTCACCCTCGAGAATCAGTTTCAGATCGCGGAATTGTTAAGACGTCAATGCCTCTCGAGCACCTCTTTTTCAAGAACCGACTGGCTGATCGGATACCGCTACGGACAGTTCGATGATCGATTGCGAATCGATCAATCATCGACATTCGTGGTGCCGCAAGGTCCGATCATTGCGGGAACCAACCGATCGCTTTTCGATCTGTTCGAAACCGACAGCCAGTTTCACGGCGCGGTGATGGGCGTCGAACATCGACGCCGAACCTATCACTGGACCATTTCGACCCAAGCCAAAATCAGTCTCGGCGGGAATCGTACTGAAGTGACGATCGATGGCCAAACGGTGACGACGGTGCCCGGCGGTGGATCGGCCACGATCGCGGAAGGGCTGCTAGCGCAAGCAACGAATATTGGAACCCGTTCGGACTCGCAGTTCGCCGTGATGCCGGAATTCGGTATCAATCTGACGGGACATTTGAACCCACGCGTTCGAGTGTTAGTCGGATACAATCTGCTGTACTGGAGCGGAGTCGCTAGATCCGGAGACCAGATCGATCGCGGTCTTTCTCAAATTCCTCCTGAACCGATTACCGGATCCGCTCGCCCCCGAGCCCAGTTCGAAACGAGCGGGCTGTTCCTGCACGGATTGAATGCCGGTTTGCAAATGCACTTTTGATGTGACAGGCCCGATCAAATAATACTGTTGTTAACCGCGATGACAAATTCACGTTCTACCGACTCACCGTAACGATCTTGGCTTAACACGCGGATCCTCAACGTCGATTCCGAAGTCATGTCGAAGGCTGTCCGAAGTTCGTCGCCGACAATCACGAACATGGTGTTGTTGTCCGAGCCCGTTCCCTCGACCAGTTGATAGGTATGTTCTCCCGTACCGTCGGCATCGGTCGTCGAAAACTGCCCGACGACGGTTCCGCTTGGCGCGTTGTTCGCGATTGATGTGCTGCTAAGCGAAATATCGGTCGGTGCCACGTTCGCCGCATTGATAGAAATGTTCAAGATTTCTTGGTGCGTCAAGCCTCCCGCATCAGTCACTTGAACTCGCACCGAATACAAATCCTTGATCGCGGAATCGAATACCTCATTGGACACCAATTGATTGTTATTGATCGAGAATGCTGAATTATCGGTCGAACCGTCGCCTGTGGCGAATGCATAGCTAAATGTGTCACTTGCATCGGGATCAACACTACTTAGGTTGCCAACAACGGTGCCGGCCGACTCACCCGAAGCAATGTTCGCCGGAGCGACTGCGATCGCCGACGGCGCCTCGTTTACGTTGGTCACGGTGATCGTGAATGTCTGCTCGAAGGTCAAGTCGCCTGCATCGGTAGTGCGGATTCGGATCGAGTAACTCGGCTGGGTTTCAAAATCCAACGTCGTGGCGGTTTGCAGTTGATCGCCACTGATCGTGAACGACGCGTTGTCGGTCGAGCCGGTTCCGGAAATCAACGAGTAGGTGAACATATCGCCCGCGTTGGCGTCGGTCGATGTCAACGTTCCCACGGTGGTGCCGACGGCGGCATCTTCGGCTATGGAAGTGCTTGAAAGACTGAGGTCGGTCGGGGCGGGGTTGCTTGGCGTGATCATGAAGGTTTGTTCGGTGAACAAACCGGCGGCATCGGTGCTGCGGACACGGACCGAGTACGACGACTGGCTAGCGAAGTCGATCGTGGTGTTGGTTTCCAACGCACTTCCATTGATTGTGAAAGAACCGTTGTCGGTTGAACCCTGACCATCGACCAAGGTGTAAGTGAACGAGTCTCCCGCATCGGCGTCGGTGGTGGTCAGCGTGCCGACGGCGGTACCCGAGGCCGCGTTGTTTTCGAGCGTCGTGCTACTCAGCGAGATCGCCGATGGCGCTTCGTTGATGTTCGTCACGGTGATCGTGAAGGTTTCTTCGAACGTCAGCCCACCGGCGTCGGTGGTGCGTACTCGGACGGAGTAACTCGGCTTTGTTTCAAAATCCAACGTCGTGGCGGTTTGCAGTTGATCGCCACTGATCGTGAACGACGCGTTGTCGGTCGAACCGGTTCCGGAAACCAACGAGTAGGTAAACGTGTCGCCCGCGTTGGCGTCGGTCGATGTCAACGTTCCCACGGTGGTGCCGACAGCGGCATCTTCGGCGATTGATGTGCTTGAAAGACTGAGGTCGGTCGGGGCGGGGTTGCTTGGCGTGATCGTGAAGGTCTGCTCGGTGGACAACCCGGCGGCATCGGCGCTGCGGACTCGGACCGAGTACGACGACTGGCTAGCGAAGTCGATCGTGGTGTTGGTTTCCAACGCACTTCCATTGATTGTGAAAGAACCGTTGTCGGTTGAACCCTGACCATCGACCAAGGTGTAAGTGAACGAGTCTCCCGCATCGGCGTCGGTGGTGGTCAGCGTGCCGACGGCGGTACCCGAGGCCGCGTTGTTGTCGAGCGTCGTGCTACTCAGCGAGATCGCCGATGGCGCTTCGTTGACGTTCGTCACGGTGATCGTGAAGGTTTCTTCGAACGTCAGCCCACCGGCGTCGGTGGTGCGGACTCGGACGGAGTAACTCGGCTTGGTTTCAAAATCCAACGTCGTGGCGGTTTGCAGTTGATCGCCACTGATCGTGAACGACGCGTTGTCGGTCGAACCGGTTCCGGAGACCAACGAGTAGGTGAACGTGTCGCCCGCGTTGGCGTCAGTTGACGTAAGCGTTCCCACGGTGGTGCCGACGGCTGCGTTCTCGGCGATGGAAGTGCTTGAAAGACTGAGGTCGGTCGGGGCGGGGTTGCTTGGCGTAATCGTGAAGGTCTGCTCGGTGGACAACCCGGCGGCGTCGGTGCTGCGGACACGGACCGAGTACGACGACTGGCTAGCGAAGTTAATCGTGGTGGCGGCTTCAAGCGTACCGCCGTCAATGGCGAAGGACGTATTGTCGGTTGAACCCTGACCATCGACCAAGGTGTAAGTGAACGTGTCACCTGCATCGGCGTCGGTGGTGGTCAGCGTGCCGACGGCGGTACCCGAAGCCGCGTTGTTGTCGAGCGTCGTGCTGCTCAAGGCGATCGCCGATGGCGCTTCGTTAACATTGGTCACGGTGATCGTGAAGGTTCGTTCGAACGTCAAGTTGCCCGCATCGGTGGTGCGTACTCGGACGGAGTAACTCGACTTGGTTTCAAAATCCAACGTCGTGGCGGTTCGCAGTTGATCGCCACTGATCGTGAACGACGCGTTGTCGGTCGAACCGGTTCCGGAGACCAACGAGTAGGTGAACGTGTCGCCCGCGTTGGCGTCGGTCGATGTCAACGTTCCCACGGTGGTGCCGACGGCGGCGTTCTCGGCGATCGAAGTGCTTGATAGACTGAGGTCGGTCGGGGCCGTGTTCGTGGTACTCTGCGTGATCGTGAAGGTCTGTTCGGTGAACAAACCGGCGGCATCGGTGCTGCGGACGCGGACCGAGTACGACGACTGGCTAGCGAAGTTAATCGTGGTGGCGGCTTCCAGCGTACCGCCGTCAATGGCGAAGGACGTATTGTCGGTTGAACCCTGACCATCGACCAAGGTGTAAGTGAACGTGTCACCTGCATCGGCGTCGGTGGTGGTCAGCGTGCCGACGGCGGTACCCGAGGCCGCGTTGTTTTCGAGCGTCGTGCTGCTCAGCGCGATCGCCGAAGGTGACTCGTTGACATTGGTCACGGTGATCGTGAAGGTTCGTTCGAACGTCAGTCCACCGGCATCGGTGGTGCGGACTCGGACGGAGTAACTCGGCTGGGTTTCAAAATCCAACGTCGTGGCGGTTCGCAATTGATTGCCACTGATCGTGAACGACGCATTGTCGGTCGAACCGGTTCCGGAGACCAACGAGTAGGTGAACGTATCGCCCGCGTTGGCGTCTGTTGACGTGAGCGTTCCCACGGTGGTTCCGACTGTGGCATTCTCGGCAACCGAGGAATTCGAAAATGAGATCGCGGTGGGGGCCGTGTTCAGCTCGGTAACTGAGATTGTAAAGCTTCTTTGGAGCGTTCGACCGGTCGAGTCGGTCGTTTGGACGCGAATGCGATAGCTGGATTTGGTATCGAAGTCGAATACGGAAGCGGTCCGAAGTGTATTTCCACTGATTGTGAATGAAGCGTTGTCCGTCGACCCTTCACCGTTGACCAATGAGTAGGTGAACGTATCTCCGGCATCGGGATCATTTGTCGTGAACGTACCAATGGTCGTCCCGGAGGGCTGATTTTCAGCAATCGAGTTGTTCGAAAGCGTCAAGCCCGTGGGGGCTTGTGCGTCCGGCAAAGCAGGGAGATTCGGTGTGGAGAGTCCGACGACGTTTCGCAGGATATCGCTCGCGTCGAGCGGACTGATTCCGTCAACGCCGGTGACGTCCGCCAATACCATAGGATCGATGGTTGGATACAGACGGGTGTTCGTCGATGAGGCGGCCGCGGTCGGTTCGCGAAGGACAAGTCCGGAGTCGAGTCCCGCACCGACTCTCGCTATTAAACGAGCATCCTCGGCATCGTATCGACGGTTCGCGTTGGCATCCCCTGGGAAGGCAACCAAATGAAGTGCGTCGTCCGCTCTGGCGGTCAGCGCACCTCCATTGACGTCGAGCGAGCTTAGACGGAGCACTTGCGACTGACCGTAGGGTGCGTCTTCGGGGACGGTTGCGACAAGATTGATGATGTCGGCAGCACCCGCTGCCATGGGCTGGAGACTAAAGAAGCTAATCGTCACGACGCCGGGCGTGCTGAGATTTGCTTGCACCTGACTACCTTGGGGCGCGTCACTACCTAGCTCTACCGCAGTCAAGTTCATCAGTGCGGGATCATAGTTCAGCACCATCGTCACCGAGGTCACCCCTTGGGCATTACTCAGTTGGATCGGCAAACCTTCCGGAAGCGTCGTTCCACTGCCAGAGACCGGAGCTTGAATCGGTTGGGTGGGACCGCGAGCGAAGTCCGGCAAGCCGATGACCAACTGATTGCCTGCCGCGACCGAGAACGTTGTCACGAAATTACCGCCGGGCGTCCCGTTTCCCGATGGGAAATTACCACTAAATTCGCCGTCGAGAAGTCCGCCATCGGCTGCGTCAACGATCGCATTATTGGCACTTCGCAAGGTCACCGTGTAGGTGTCTGCGGGCAGCACCCCGCCGGTTGCCAAAAACGTCAGTTCATTTCCGTTGACTACCAAGGATCCCTTTACGGTACCGCCAGCTGCACCGGAGAGCGTGACGTCCGCTGGGCCGAATGCTCCTGACTGCACGTCATAGAGGTTCAAGTTATCCGAAGCGATTTGTTCGCTCAGTTCGACTCGGAATCCACTTGGCGTTGGCTCAAATCCGGTTACTGTTGCCAAAACACGCCTGCCCTCGAGGGATTCCAATCGAAGTTTTCGGTCTTTTCGTTTGGGCGACCGAACAGCGGTGGACAGGAAGCGGGAACGTTTACGAAATCGATCAACAAGACGCAGAAACATGTAGCAATACCTAGGGGGCAACCATCACGACGATCACAGTTCGTCGAACACTCATCTAAATCGGAGTCCGCGCAAGTACCAAGCAAAAAGAAACGAAGTCATATTCAAGACTCGCAATCACGGACAAACGCACCCATTGTGCGGTTTGTGAGCAATCCGCCCCTATTGCGAGGGAATTGATTCTATTTCTTGTCGGGCCGACTAGTTCTCAAATGGACTCTCAATGGGTTCTTCGCGCGGGACATTGATCAGATGCTTGTTTCAGAAAACAGTTCATCCGAACTGCCTATTTTCGGCAAATTTCCACGAAATATGAACAGGGGTATAGAGATTTTGGCCGATCGGGTAAGGGATCGGAAGGGAACCAAACTAGAGCGATCGGTTTCTAAGTGCCGATAGATTGGATTGTAAGAATGTCATACCTCGCCTCGAAATCATCACTCCATGCGATTTTCTAACCGCCGACTTGTCCTCGAGAACCTTGAGGGCCGCCGTTTACTCGCTGCGGTAGATATCCCCGATAATCTGTCAGGGTCGCCGGCGCAAGTCGTTGTGGCGCCGATCAACATTGACACCGCCGCCGGGGTTCGGGGGGTCGAGATTCGACTCTCTTATGACACCAGCCGATTGGATTTGACTTCTGCGGGTGTCATTGCCGGTTCGATTTGGAGCGGTTCGTCTGATACCCAGGTGACCGCCAACGTGGATGACGCTTCGGGAACCGCCATCATTTTCGTAGCGGCATCGAACCCGTTGGGCAGTGGTTCTGGCAGTTTGGTCGAACTGAATTTCACGATCCGAGCCGGTGTGGATGTCGGTACGACTGCCGCGATTGATTTGACGGAGGTCGTCCTGAACGAGGGGCAGATTGCCACTGCGCCCGCGCCGATTGTGGGCCTCGACCCGACAGATGGGTTAATCACCGTATCGACCGCCAGCGGAACCAACCGCATAGGCGGATTCGTTTACGCAGACACGAATACGAATTCCCTTCCGGATTCGCAGGAAGGAATTTCAGGTGTGATGATCACGCTCGTCGATCAGGCCTCCGGTGCCCAGCGTCAGACCGTGACTGAAGCAGATGGAAGCTTCGAGTTTGTCGACCTGGCAACGGGTACCTACACACTCACAGAGCAACAACCTGCCGCGTATCTCGATGGCGGCACCAACACCGTTACCGTAACGGTTTCCACAGAGGCAAGCTTAGGCGACCAGAACTTTCGAGAACTCGGTCTTCGCCCCGAGTACGTTTACGGTCGACTACTGACAACGTTGGTTCGACCGGTCGGCTCGCAAGGTTGGATCGAGACGCTAGACCGTATCCATGTTGATGCTAATGAATCAGCGGTTGCTTCGCTTTCTGTACTCTCGACATCTGTCGTCTCGTCCAGCTCCGAGATGACTTCATTGTCGACATCGGAGTCATTCGTTTCTCCGTCCATTGACGATTCGCAGACTTCAAACCAAACGGCAAACTCGGAGCCTCTCGAGGAAGCAACCGCTGCTTTGATGATCCAGCCGACATCGGTGGTCAACTCGTTTGGGCAGCCACCACGTCGAGACGAGTTTTCATCCGAATCGGTCGACCGCGTCTACACCGAAAGTATTCTGTTTTAGGTTCGCGTCGATGCGCTGAGCCGGCTGTTCTCGGGTTGGAACGAGGGTGTTGCGGTTTTTGATCGTGCATTGACGTAAAATGAACTGCGAAGGCTAGCCGACGTTCGTTTGCCGCGCTAACGGCAGGAAGATGACGTACTGGATGAGAAGACGAGAACTGGATCAAAAGACCGCAATCATGATTGTGATTGAACACTTCGGCAATGTCGCACCGGGCACGAAGTGTTCGGCAGTGTTCTTCGACAGGGAGCGAATCCGCCGGGAAAAGGATTTCTACGCCAAGTTGTACAGCGAGAACGGCGTGCATGATCTTGAAATCCTCCGAGCGATGGTTTCCGCGAACGTACCGGATGATCCTTACTGGTTGGTCTCGTTGAAATCCGGCGATGTTGCCACGGCAGAAATCACTCGCCTGCACCGTGTCGATCACCGAACCGGAAAGATCATTCCCGATCCGGTTTAGCCGTAACTCGATTGACACTAGCCTCACCGTCTTCAGTCGTGTCGCAATTGCTTGAGGAATGTTTTTACTCGACTCGGCTTGCTGGTGTGAAACATTCGGACGCCCGCATCGATCAATTTTTTCCAATCTTCTTCGGTTCCCTCGGCGTGGGTTTCGACCGTGATGCCTTTGTCGACCGCGTATCGAATCAGTTCGAGCGTTCTTGCGTCGGCGGGATCCTTTTTGCTGACGTTGACCTGAATCGTGGAGGGATCGAATTGTTCTTGTATTTCGTCCACCTGTTTTTTGTTGGAGACCATGAACATCAGCAAGTCGCGGTGGTAGGGGACGCCCCCGGATCGATAATCGGCATAAAGTTTGGCATCGCGATAGGGGACTCGGAAAATGATCCCATCCAACGCGTCGTGGCGAGCGACCACCTTCATGATCTCATCGAAAAACTGAGTCACCCCCGGCTTCAAGTCTGCCTTGAACACGACTCGGTTCTTTCCCTCGATCAGAAACTCTTCGAGAGTCGCAACCCGGTGCTCCGAGACGCTTTGGTCATGGAATCGTTTGTGTAACTTCTTCAGGTCGGATAGTTCTTGTTCGCTGGCCGCTCCGCTTCCGTTGGTCTCGCGGTCGATGGTCTCGTCGTGCACGATCACGAAGTGTCCGTCTCGCGTTCGTTGAATATCGGTTTCATAGAGGGCGTATCCCTTCTGCTGACAAACTAGGATATTGGCGACCGAGTTTTCCGGCGCGTCGTCAGCCTTATCGGTTTCATAACCACCTCGGTGAGCGGCGATTTTCACGTCGAGGGGTGACGAGCGAAATTCCTTCGCTCGCGGTGTCGCTTCCTCGGCAACGATGGGGGCGAATCGGCATTGGGCGGGTCCGGCCGCTATCAGACAAAGCCAGAACGTTGCATTGCATCGAAGCATTGAAGAGGTTTCATTCATGTTTTTTATCGGGGTCGAGGTTATCTTGATGCGATCGATCGGGTACGGAAGCTCGCCGAGCTTCCGAATGACATGCTTTCGTACGACATGCGCGAACGAATCGCGATTCCGCTGAACTAGGAGTGACGCTGTTGGCTCTTGTTGCTTTATCCCCGATCATCCTTGTCGGCGTGTTGCTTGTCGGGCTGCGCTGGCCCGCGTCGAAGGCAATGCCCGTCGCCCTGATTGTCACGATTGCGTTGTCACTGGCCGTTTGGAGTGTGCCGCCGATCCAGGTGGCGGCGGCGGGGGCGAAGGGGGTGTTGATCGCGATCAGTTTGTTGTTCATCGTCTTCGGCGCGATTTTACTACTGGAAACTCTCAACGCCAGCGGAGCGATGGGAACGATTCGATCGTCGTTTAGCAACGTGAGCGACGACGCACGCGTGCAGGTCATCATCATCGCGTGGTTGTTCGGATCATTCATTGAAGGGGCTGCCGGGTTTGGGACTCCGGCGGCGGTGTGCGTGCCGTTGCTGGTCGGATTAGGTTTCCCGCCGCTGGCAGCGGTAACGTGCGGGATGATCATACAAAGTACACCGGTGTCTTTCGGTGCGGTGGGGACACCCATCTTGATCGGTGTGGACAAAGGCTTATCGGGTTCCGAAGCGGTGAATCGTTTTGCGTCGCAGAACGATCTGTTGCCGTGGGATCATCTGTTACAGCACATCGCCATCAAGGTTGCCATCCTACATGCGGCGGCCGGATTGTTGATTCCTCTATTCATTGTCTGCGTGTTGACGAAATCGTTTGGTACCAATCGTAGCCTCGTCGAAGGTTTACGAGTTTGGCGGTTTGCTCTTTTCTCTTCGTTGTCGATGACGGTGCCGTATGTATTGACGGCTGTGTACTTAGGCCCCGAGTTTCCTTCGCTGATCGGTGCGATGGTGGGTCTTGCGATTGTCACGACGGCGGCTAAACGCGGTTGGATGTTGCCGGTCGATGAGCCATCTTGGACGTTTGCCCGGTCGAACACTTGGCCGGATTCTTGGAAGGGAAAAGTGGTCTTTAACGAAAATCAAGAGGTTTCGAGACGCCTGCCGACTTGGTTGGCTTGGACGCCCTATCTGATGGTGGCGATTCTTTTATTGACGACGCGTTTAGTAATGCCATTGACGGATGCGATGCGGTCGGTCGGTTTTGATTTCGATCAAATTTTCGGATGCGACTCCGTCAGCGTTCGAATCGAGCCACTCTATCTACCTGGAACGATTTTTGTTCTCGTGTCCGTGGTGACGGTTTTCATGCATCGCGTATCGGTCGCCGACGCGCGGGCCGCTTGGCAGCGAAGCTTTCGTGTGATTTCGTTGGCGTCGGTTCCGCTGCTGTTTGCCGTTCCGATGGTGCAAGTGTTTATCCATTCGGATAATGGTGGCGATGGTTCGTTGGCCAAGATGCCGATCGTATTGGCAACCAGTGCGGGCGACTTATTAGGGTCGGCATGGCCGCTGATCGCCCCGTTGATCGGCGGGCTCGGCGCGTTCGTCGCCGGATCGAATACGTTTAGCAACATGATGTTTTCGGAGTTTCAGTTCACCGTGGCTCAGCAAATCGGAACGGACCCGACGTGGGGCGTCGCGTTGCAAGCCGTCGGCGGCGCGGCGGGCAACATGATCTGCGTCCACAACGTAGTCGCCGCCTGTGCCGTAGTGGGGCTCCTTGGCCACGAAGGCTTGGTGCTGCGTCGTACGATAGTGGCATTTGGCTATTACGTGTTGCTGACCGGGGGAATAGGGTGGTTGATCGGTTGAATGAATCGATCGTGATTCAAAAACTCAAACGCACCGCCGATAGCGACAGGAGTCGCAGAAGAAGTTCTTGTGCTAAAGTAGGCGTGTGTTCATGACAATCGGGATACTGTCCATTTTAGATCCAATACATTGAATAGGCTCGCGGGTTAGGCGTACCACCACCATGATGTTTCGATTGACGTTCTTTGCTGTCTTGTTGCTTGCGCCGCGAGGGTTCGTGCCTGCGGCCGACGTCCTAATCTATGGAGCAACTCCGCCGGGCATCGCCGCCGCGCTCGCCGCAGCGGAGAACGACCGTAGCGTGATGTTGATCGAACCGACCGGCCGGATCGGCGGGATGGTCACTCACGGCCTTTCTCACTCGGATTTCCATTGTTTCGAGGCGCTCGAAGGTCCTTTCCTTGCGTTCAGCCAACGCGTGCTGAAACACTACGAGACGACCTATGGTCGGGACTCCGAACAAGTTCGCGCTTGTTGGCGGGGGACGCATGGCGAGCCGTCGGTCAATCTGCTCGTCTTGGAACAGATGCTCGCTGAGAAGTCTTCGATCCAGATCATGACCGACCATCGTCTCGCCGGCGTCACCGTCACTGATCAATCCATTGCGGCCGTGACGTTTTCGGACCGCGACGGCGATCCGATCGAGGTCACTTCCCGGATCATGATCGACGCGACGTACGAAGGCGATCTGCTCGCGGCGGCCGGAGTGCCTTATCGCGTCGGACGCGAAGCCCGATCCGAGTACGGCGAATCGCTTGCGCCTCAAGACGCTGATGATCAGGTCCAAGGATACAACTATCGACTCTGCATGACCCAGGTTCCGGAAAACTGCATCCCCGTACCGGTTCCCGAGAACTATGATCGAAAGGATTACACGGCGTTGGTGCCGCTAGTCCGATCGGGCCGATTTCGCTCGGCGTTTGGTTATCCGGGCAGTCCGTTTGTTCTCAAAGCGCATCTGCCGAGTTTGCCCAACGGAAAACGCGACATCAATGACGTTTCCAATGGATTGGTTCGTCTTTCCATGCCCGGTCACAATCGCGAGTATCCCGAAGGCGACCTTCCAACGCGGCTTCGGATTGAACGCGAACACCTCGACTGGCAACTCGGATTGATTCACTTTGTTCAAACCGATCCTGAACTTCCTGAAGCGTTTCGAAAGGAGGCTGCGACGTGGGGTCTTTGCCGGGATGAGTTTGCCGACACCGGTCATATCCCGCAGCAGATCTATGTTCGCGAAGCTCGCCGCATGGTCGGTCAGAAGATCTATACCGAAGTCGACACCGAGTACGCGCCGGGCGACGCCCGAGCTCGCTTGCATCTCGATTCGATCGCGGTCGGCGAGTACAGTCACAACTGTCACGGTACCGGGCACGAAGGACCGATGATCGGTGGGCGACATACCGGCGAATTTTACAAAGGTGTGGCACCGTATCAGATTCCCTATGGCGTCATCGTTCCGAAGCGACTTCGCAACTTGATCGTGCCGACCGCGTGCAGTGCCAGTCATGTGGGGTTTTGTGCGATCCGATTGGAACCCATTTGGATGGCGCTCGGCGGCGCGGCCGGTCACGCCGCAAGTATGGCATGCGATGGCAACCTTGCCGTTCAAGAAATTGACGTCGTCGCGTTGCAGAGAAGGATTTGGTCGCATGGCGGCGCGACGATTCACGTCAGCGATGTGCCGCCGAGCGATGCCGATTTCATCGCCGTGCAGTGGTGGGGCGGACTGGGTGGGTTGCACCAATTAGAACCCGGCCCCGCGAAACCTGGTGCGCGCGGAAAGCACATCACCAGCCAATACTACGAGGCCTTTCCGGGACACGCTGCTAAGCTCAACGAAACGCTCGATGACGAGTTACGCAAGCGTTGGTCTGAAATCGCAAAACGACACGACTTGCCGATTCCCGAATCCGCCGTCACCCGAGGCGACTGGATCCGCGCCTTGTTTGATCGATGATTAGCTGATGCCCGAGGGGTTGAAGTAGCTCGGTTCGTTGCCGGGTTTCCATTTGATGTTGCAACCGATGGCGGGTTTTTGATCGGTCGGCGGGGTTCGTCCGACAATCGCCTCATCCAGCGCCGCACGCAGGTCCGCGCCCGTGACGGGCAAGTCGGTCTTCGGGCGACTGTCGTCGAGTTGCCCACGGTACACCAACTTTTGATCGGCATCGAACAGGAAAAAATCAGGCGTGCAGGCGGCACCGTAGGCGATCGCGACCGATTGATCGGCATCGAGGGCATAGGGGAATCCGTAAACTCTCGCCGCTTTTTCCGCTTTCATTGCCTCAAAATTGTCGTCCGGGTAGGCCTCCACGTCGTTGCTGTTGATGGCGACGATTCCCACTCCGTGCTGCATGTATTCATCGCTGAGCAGTTTCAACTGCGCAGCGACATGCTTGACATACGGACAGTGATTGCACATGAAAATCACTAAAAGAGCTTTCCGGTCTCGGAAATCCGACAGTGAAACGGTCCCGCCGTCGGTTTCGGGAAGGGTGAAGTCGGGAGCCGAAGTGCCCAGAGGCATCATTGTCGAAGCGGTGCGAACCATGACGAGTTCCATCAGGAATCAAGGTTGGGGACGGGTAAGGTCGATGACCTCGAGGGTGTCCCAACGGCATCGATTTGGAAAGGGGGGGCACCAGCATGGATAGCCCTAAAGGGCGATTCTGTGAAGAAGATTGATTGACATCGAACTTTCGGGAATTAGTAAAGTGGGGGGCCATGAACGATATTGATCGAGAATCGCCCTTTTCTCTTTTGGGCGACCTGTCGAATCAGGACGTTCCACGTCATCTGGAGCTTGCTTGAATGATCACAACTTGTGAAGTTGAAAACCGTACGGACTACTCTGAGATCGATTCGCGTGGATTCTTGTTGATCCGTTCGTTTTTGAATGAAGACCAGATTCAGAGGCTCCAAACCGACTTCGAGGCGGCTCCCTTGGAGGTCAACGCCAACTATAGCGTGCGGCGAATTTCGGCCGCCGTACAAGAAACGTTGCAAGGCCAACTCGACACGGTCAATCAGCGAATCGCGGCCGAGTCGAGTGTTCGCGTGGATTTACTCAATGATGGTGTGTATTTCGCGACGTACTCTGAGAAGTCGACTTTGACGAGCTTGCGACCGGGACCTCAGCAGTTTCCGTGGCACCAGGACCACGAGACGTATTGGCTGTGGAATGACATGCGAAATTATCTGAATTTCTATCTTCCGATTGTCAAACCGGTCGTCGAAAAGTCCAACTTAACGGTCGTCCCGTTCGATCGATTTGAGCAACGAGTGCCTGATTTGCATCGCAAAATGATCGGTCGCGGGGCCTCGAGGGTGTTACCGTCGGGCAAGAGTTGGATTATTAAGGACGACGACCAAGGCGGAAAGATTGGTCGTTTGCCGTTCGATCCGAGCGAAATCGAGGAAACACCGCAATTGCGTGCAGGAGACCTCTTGGTCCTTCGAGGGGACATCATTCACCGGACCCAAGACGCCTCAACCCGTCGTGTGGCGGCCTCGTTTCGATATATCAACAGCGAAACGATCGTTCCTCGAACTTCATTGTCGCGTGGGAGTGTTGCCAAAGCCCTCATGATGCTCAATGCACGGTATTTATTCGAACCGGCGTTTGAATTGTTCGATCAGTCCGCAGCGACCGAGTTGACGGCGGGTAAACTCGATGCGCATCTTAAACGGGTGATGCTGGAGCGTCGCGAGGGAACCCAATCGGCCAATTCCGGACGTTTGGCATTCCTTTCGCGACTGCTGAGCGAAAAACTTCGTCGCCGGTAGACCGCGTCCGAGGAGGGGGATCCCCCTTTTCCGGCGGAGCCCTCCACGGGCCGCTATCATAGGTAGCTGGCATGGGCGGGTGGCAAGTACCCTCCGTAGCACTAGCTTTCAGCGGTAGGCTAGATAAAATGAGGGCTTTATTCGCCCGGTTTGGCATGAAAAAGGTAGGATTGGCATTACTGCTCGCTATGGAGAGCGATTCGCTTGTGCGTCGTATTTGGATAACTGATTCCGACGCTCGAAAACTCTCTAGACGTACGTGCGATGAACTTAGATCCACAATTCAATGGAACCACCTCTTCTGACCATACCGATCCGGTGGACAGATCTCACTCGATGCGATCAGGGGTGACACGTTCAAGCTCATCAAACGCAGGCCAATCGCAACTGACCGATGGTCGTTGGGGTGACGGCACGACGTTGGTCGATATCCTTAGCTCGCGAAGCGAGACGTGCCCCGAACGCATCGCGTTTCGATTTTTGGAAGACGAATCGGATTCAACGACGATCAGCTACTTCGCGCTCGATCGTGCGGCGCGTCGGATCGCGGCCGGATTGCAGCAGCAAGTCGAACCGGGATCGAGCGTGGCGTTGGTTTTCCCGCCCGGCCTGGACTTCATCAAGTCGTTCTTGGGATGTTTGTACGCAGGTGTGTTAGCGATTCCGGCAACTTACCCCAAGCCGAAACGTCCCTCGGCAAGGTTATCGGCGATCGTCGAAGACGCACGTCCTTCGGCAGTTTTGGCAACACGTCGAGTTGTCGATTTAATCGGTGATTCGGCGGTATCGAATCAGTTGGGCGATCCGACTTGGTTGAGCAGCGACGACCTCGAAGCGAATCCGCATTCGAACTGGAAAAAACAAAACGTTCAGCCGTCGGACTTGGCCTTCCTTCAGTACACATCGGGATCGACCAAGGATCCTCGAGGGGTGATGGTCAGTCATGGCAATATCCTGCAGAACTTGGAAATGATCCGTCAAGGATTTCAACTCTCCCATCACGTCGGTCAAGTCGGCGTATGTTGGTTGCCCGCGTACCATGACATGGGATTGATCGGTGGTATTTTGGAATCGTTGTACATCGGCGGCACCACCGTTTTGATGTCACCGTTGGCGTTCTTGCAGCGACCTTCACGATGGTTACGCGCCATCAGCGACCATCGGGCTGTGGTGAGTGGCGGTCCGAACTTCGCCTTCGAACTTTGTATGCGAAAAATCAAACCGGAAGAACTCGAAGGCGTCGACCTGAGTTCCTGGGAAGTCGCATTCTCCGGTGCCGAGCCGATTCGGGCGACGACGATGCGTCGGTTTGCACAAACGTACGGTCGTTATGGATTTTCGAAATCGGCGTTTTACCCTTGCTATGGATTGGCCGAGGCAACCTTGTTGGTGACCGGTGGAAATGGTCCCGGCGAGATCGCGACTTGCACGGTCGACGCAGTCGAATTGCAAAAGAACGGCCGGGCGGTCGATGCCAAGCCAACTCACTCGAGTGACGGGCAACCGCCGAGTGAGTCGACCGCTTCTTCCATCGAGTTTGTCGATTGTGGTCGCGCTCCGATGGATGAAGAAGTCTTGGTGGTCGACCCTGAAACTTGCTTGCCCTGTCATGACAACCAAGTTGGCGAAATTTGGGTCCGCGGCGGAAATGTCGCACAAGGTTATCGCAACCGACCGGTCGACAATGAAGCCATTTTCAGTGCTCGCTTGGCCGACGGACGACCGGACGCATTTCTGCGAACGGGTGATCTTGGATTTCTGCGAAAAGGATCATTGTTTGTAACCGGTCGTCGTAACGAGCTGATCATCATCCGCGGACGCAATCACTATCCCCACGACCTGGAAGCCACCGTCCAAAGCGGTTCACCCCATTTGATTCCCGGAGGCGGCAGTGCGTTCTTGATCGATCGCGGTGGCGACGACCATTTGGTCCTCGTTCAAGAAGTCGATCGCGGTTCGAAACAAGAAGATTGGCAGCAGATCATTCCGGAGATTCGTCGCAGCGTCACAGCAGAGCACGATGTATTTGTTCATGAGGTGATTTTGATCCGGATGGGAACCCTTCCCAGAACGACGAGTGGTAAGGTCCGATACTCCGAAGTCAAACAACAATACACGCAGGGCGAACTGGCGATCGTTCATCAATGGTCGGTCGGGCAATCGGTCAATTCGAGCGCCGCCTTCGCAGATGCCGCGACAGGTGATGCAAACCGTCATGATCGCGATGGTGTCTCGTCGGTTCCATCGGCGGAGGATATTGAAGCGGCCTCGATGAATGATTTAATGCGACGTTTGGCCGCGACTCCGCCGGGCGATCAAGAAGCGATTGCCGAGGAACTCGAAATGTTCTTAACCCAGTGGCTGATTTATACGTCGGGAACCAATGACCAAGACTTCGATCCCGACCGGCCGTTTGCCGAGTACGGGCTGGACTCGCTATCGTCGATGGAATTGATCGCTCAGCTAGAAAAGAACCTCAAACTGAAGCTTTCGCCGACGATCGCTTGGACGTATCCCAACCCCTCGTCGCTCGCGTCGCATTTGGCGGAACTTCATCGCCAGCAGTGGGAATCCGAATCGGTGCCCTCGATGGATGCTGCGTCGGAACCGCAAGGGACGACTGAAAACATGGACGACGAAATGAACGATGACTTGAACCAATTGCTCGCCAAGTTGGAAGAAATGCCCGACGACGAGGTCGCCGAAATCTTGGCCGCCCAAGAACAAATGGAGCATCTTCAATGAGTTCAGCGTCCGAGAGGATGGCCAACCTATCGCCTCAGAAGCTGGCATTGCTTAAACAGGCGATGGCGAAGTCCGCCACAACGATCTCCGAACCGATTGCGGTCGTCGGAATGGGATGTCGATTCGCCGGAGCGTCGAACATCCAACAGTATTGGAATCTGATCCGCAACGGTGCGGACATGACCGGTGAGATTCCCGCCTCGCGGTGGGACGTCGATGCGTTCTATGACGCATCGGGAAGCAAACCCGGTAAGATGCCAACCCGCTGGGGTGGCTTTATCGAAAATATCGATCAATTCGACGCCGCGTTCTTCGGCATCTCGCCCCGCGAGGCCGAGAAGATGGATCCGCAACATCGGTTGCTGTTGCAAGTCGTTTGGGAAGCTCTCGAATTCGGTGGTAATTCTCCGGCGCACCTACGTGAAACCGCGACGGGCGTGTTCGTCGGCGTCGGGGCAGTCGACTATTCCCGTATCCCGGTTCAATTAGATAATTACTACGAACAGATTTCGGCGTATTCGGGGACCGGCAATGCCTTGAGCATCGCGGCGAACCGGATCTCGTATACGCTGGACCTTCGTGGACCGAGTCTGTCGGTCGATACGGCGTGTTCTTCCTCCTTGGTCGCGGCGCACTTGGCGGTTCGTAGTTTGCGGAGCAAGGAATGTGATGCCGCGATCGTCGGTGGTGTCAATGCGATCTTGACCCCGGAGACCACGCTCGCATTTTCTCAAGCGCAGATGCTATCGCCTGACGGAAAATGCCGGCCGTTTGATGATGGTGCTAACGGATACGTCCGTGGCGAAGGTTGCGGCGTCGTGATCTTGAAACGTCTGTCCGATGCGATCAGCAACGGAGACATGATCCTGGCGACGATCCGCGGCAGTGCGATCAACCAGGACGGCACCACATCGGGGATTACCGCGCCTCGCGGGACGTCGCAGGTCGACGTCATTCGCCAAGCCCTCCGCGATGCGGGTTGCCAGCCCGATGACATTTCCTATGTCGAAGCCCACGGGACCGCGACGCCGCTGGGCGATCCGATCGAATTGGGAGCGCTCGCGGAAGTCTTTCGCCGACGTACCCATCCGGAATCAAAAACCGAACCCGCGCCGTGTTACGTCGGTTCGGTCAAAGCCAATATCGGTCACACCGAAACGGCGGCTGGAATGGCATCGTTGCTCAAAACGATTCTCATGTTCCGCCATCAAACGATCCCGGGACAACTCAATTTTCAACGCCTCAATCGACACGTTGACCTGGACGGCAGTCGCCTCAAGGTGGCCGCTACGACGATGCCCTGGTCGGCGACACCCACGCCGCCCAAAGCGGGAATCAGCAGTTTTGGGTTCGGTGGTGCCAACGCGCACATTGTCTTGGAGGGTCCCGGAAGCCGAATGCCGGCAGCGTTGACGCGTCCGGATCGTTCGAAACACGTTTTTGCGATATCCGCTAAGACACCAGATCAACTCAAGGAACTCGCCGCGCTTCATCGCGATCAGCTCAGCGACCCGGCGTCCTATCCGCTTGCCGACGCCTGTCATACCGTCGCGGTCGGACGATCACCGCTGCGACATCGCTTGGCGGTCGCGGCGGCCAATGCCGACGAACTGAAGAAAGCGTTGACCGCTTTCGTCGATGGAACGTCGACCCGCAATATCAAGCTCGGCGCGACGCGAGGGGATCGACGACGCAAGATCGCGTTCTTGTTTCCCGGCCAAGGCACTCAATCGCCCGGAATGGGGCGGCAATTGTTTCAGACCCATCCGGTCTTTCGGCAAGCCCTGCAAGAGTGTGACGAAATCCTCGCCGATCTGATGCCACAACGTTTGTTGCACGTCTTGTACGAAGACGACTCCGACAATCCGCTCGTTCATCAGCCGCAATACGCGCAACCGGCTTTGTTCGCGATCGAGCTTGCCACCTCGCGGCTGTGGCGATCGTTCGGGATCGAGCCGGCGGTCATGATGGGCCATAGCATCGGCGATTATGTGGCGGCCTGCGAAGCCGGTGTGTTCTCGTTGGCGGATGGTTTGAAGTTAATCGCTCATCGCGGCCGTTTGGTTCAAAGCCTTCCGCGCGACGGCATGATGGCAGTGATCTTTGCCGACCGCGAACGGGTTGCCGATTTGATCCTTCCCTACGGCAATGAAGTCGCCATCGCGGCCCACAATGGTCCCGAGAACGTCGTCATCTCGGGACGAGCCGTAATCGTCAACGAGCTGATTTCTCAGTTCGACGCTTTGGGGGTGAAGTCACGGATGTTGGAAGTCGCTCACGCGATGCACTCACCTCTGCTCGATCCGATCCTGGATGAGTTCGAACATCACGTCGGGGAGGTTGAATTCAAACCGGCCGAGATCCCGTTGATCTCCAGCCGTGACGGGCGACGCATCGATCAACGAATCGCCAAGCCGTCTTATTGGCGTGAACATCTTCGCCACACCGTTTGTTTCGTCGATGCAGCCGAAACGTTGCAAACGTTTGCCATCGACGCGGCGATCGAAGTCGGACCCGGCACGACGCTGTGCGGGCTCGCCAGCCGCGTATGGAACAAAGAGGCCATTTCATGGTTGCCGTCGATGCGAACCGGCCAAGACGATTGGGACGTGCTGAGCAACAGTCTGTCGGAACTTTACATTCGCGGATTCAATATCGATTGGAAGTCCTACGACGAACCTTGGAATCGGCGTCGGATCGTATTGCCGACCTACCCGTTTTCGAAAACGTCGTTCTGGTACGACATGTCCAGGCGGCACACCGGGCATTCCGCTCCTCACATCGCCAGCAGCGCCAACGCCCATCCGTTGGTTGGTGCGAACATTCCGATGGCGGGAGAGGAAACCGTTTTTGAAGTCGCATTGGCCTCGCAGTCACCGACGTTTCTCGCCGATCACCGCGTCGACCAGAGCGTGGTGGTTCCCGCCGCAGCTTATATGGAACAAGCGATCGCGGTAGCCCGGCAACTCTACGGCGATGGCTGCCACCGCTTAGAAAATCTCTCGATCGAACAACCCCTCGTGTTGACCGACGATCAACGCCGCATCGTTCAAATTCACGTCGGTCCGGATCTCCGTGGCCAACGTTCGATCGAAGTCCACAGCCGACCCGAGACGTCCAAAGAGGCGACCCCGCCCTGGACGTTGCACGCTTCGGGTACCATCCACCGCGGTTCCAGTGAAGAGAACGTCGCCAACGCGATCGAGCGATCCGCGATCCAAGAACGAATGACGCAGCAGATCAATCGCGACGCGTTCTACGAACGAATGTCCGCGAGCGGACTGCGTTACGGAACGACGTTTCAAGTGATTGACGAATTGCACGTCGGCCAAGGGGAATCGTTAGCACGAATGAACCTCCCCGAAGTGCTCCGCAACGAATTGGTTGATTACGCTTTGCACCCGGCTGTTCTCGATGGATGTTTGCAAGCGATGGCCGGTGTGGTCGCCGACCCGAATTCAAACGAACAGGCCGAGTTGGTGTTGCCTGTCGGGATCGATCGGGTTCGTGTTTTGGCCGAAGTTCCTATGGGGCCGTTGTGGGTTCACGTCCGCCGCAAAAACGGAAAATCTACCGACGACAAGATTCAAGCGGATATCCACTTATCGGACGAGACGGGCACTCTGATCGCCGAATTGATCGGAGCCACGGTGCAACGGATTGGTAACCGACGATCGACCAAGACTCGTAAACCCGAAGACCTCTTGCACGAGGTGGTTTGGAACGAGGCTCCACGTGAAGCGGCTCCGACAAACTCGCCGACCGCAACGACGAATGGTCCGTGCTGGTTGCTGCTGGCCGATCCGATCGGGCTGGCATCCGGACTCGCCAAACAACTTCGCTCCCAAGGCCGACACGTTCGTATCGTCAAACAGGGAACCACCTTCGATTCCCAAAACGTCGACAGCGAACTCGCGTCGCGAATCGTCCAGATCGATCCTCTGGACCGCTCGCATTACGAGCAATTGTTTGACGAATTATCCAAGTCCTCGCCAGAGGATGAATCGACTCCGTGGACGATCGTCGATTTCTGGGGGATTCGTTCGACCCGCGAAGAAGACATGGAAACGCCTCATGATGACCTCGCCAAGGAAATCAATTCGCACGCTTTGTTGATGTTGACCACGTTGGCGAAATCGTCATCGGTCAAAATTCACCGAACGTTCATGGTCACCCAAGGCGCGATGGCAATTTCATCGCGTGATTCGGTTTCGCCGTCCCAGACGTCTTTGTGGGGATTGGCCCGGACGGCCATGGTCGAGATGCCACATCTGATGATTCATTTGATTGATTTGGATCCATCGCAATCGCCAGCCACGAATTCACCGAAGTTATTGGCCGAACTCACCTCGGTACCAAGTTCGCAAAGCGACAACGATGACCAACTCGCCCTGCGAGGGGAGCAACGCTTCGTCGCCCGTTTGCAGGCCGCTCCGGATCGCTTAAAGAAACTCGGTTCATCGACCGGCTTGCCTCGCAGGGGGCGGTTCAGCTTGCGTGTCGGAGACGCATCGAGTTTTGATGATTTGAACTATGTAGCGATCGGTGAATCGAATCTGCAATCCGAAGAAGTCGAGATCGAAGTCCACAGCACCGGATTGAACTTCAGTGACGTGCTCAAAGCACTCGGATTGTACCCCGGAATCCAGGACGAAATCGTGCCACTAGGCATCGAGTGTGCTGGGGTCGTGACCCGCGTGGGCGAATCGGTGGATCGCTTTCAGATCGGCCAACGGGTCATGGGTGTGGCTCCGTATGGATTTGCCTCCCACGCGACGACGGCTCAGTACGCGATTGTTCGGACGCCGGAAAACTTAACCGATGAACAAGCCGCATCGATTCCGATCGCTTTCTTGACGGCTCATTATGCGTTGAGATCGTTAGCAAGATTATCCAGTGGTGAAAAAGTTCTCATTCATGCCGGTGCCGGTGGCGTCGGCCAAGCCGCGATTCAGATCGCCCAATCGGTCGGGGCGGAGATCTTCGCCACCGCTGGCAGCGACGAGAAGCGTGACTTCTTACGTTCTCAAGGCGTCGAGCATGTGATGGACTCGCGTTCGCTCGATTTTGCCGACCAAATCATCGAGATAACGTCCGGCTACGGCGTCGATGTCGTTCTCAATAGTCTGCCCGGCGAGGCGATTACGAAGAGTTTGTCGGTGTTGGCCGCCTACGGTCGATTCTTGGAGATCGGCAAGACCGATATCTATCAAAATCATCGAATCGGTTTATGGCCGTTCCAAGACAACTTGTCGTATCACGCCATCGATTTAGACCGCATCCTGCGACAACGGCCTCAAGAGATCGTTCGTCTTTATGATGAAATGATGCCGCTGTTTGAGCAAAAGGTGTATCAGCCGACGCCGCTGACCTGCTTCCCCGCCGAATCGGTGATCGATGCGTTCCGTTACATGTCGACGCGCAAGAACATCGGCAAAGTCGTCGTCTCAATGCCGGTTACCCAATCGAAGCCGTCAAGTGTTACAACGAAATCACTGACACCGAGTTCCAACGGGAAGCCAGCCTCCAACGGCAAACCAAGCGTCAACGGTCGACATGTTTCGGAGCCCGCGTTGAATCCGAATTCTGTCGGCGACATCGGTTCCGGATTGACGTCCGCCGCCGGCACGATTTTGATCACCGGTGGTTTGGGTGCCTTGGGTCGTCAGGTTTGTCGTTATGCCGTCCGCGAAGGGGCCAAACACGTGGCGATTTTGACGCGTCGCGAACCGCCGAGTGACGACGCCATGTTGAATGAACTTCGCGGTGAAGGCGTTTCGATCGCGATCTTGCGAGGTGATGTTTGTGATCGTCGCAGTTTGACCAACGGTTTGAGTCTTTTGCCCGAATCGTTCCCACCGATTCGCGGTGTGTTCCATGCCGCCGGCGTCCTTCGCGATGGTTTGATGTTGCGAATGGATTTGGACCAACTCGATCAAGCGATGGCTCCCAAGACGCAGGGCACGTGGAACCTGCACCGTGTCTTGACCGGCCCGTTGGATTTTTTCGTCTTGTTCTCGTCCGTTGCGGGCGTCATCGGTTCACCCGGACAAGCCAACTATGCCGCCGGCAATGCGTTTTTAGATGGGGTGGTGCGCTACCGTCGTCGTCGCGGATTGCCCGCGACTTCGATCGCTTGGGGACCTTGGGATTCCGAAGGCATGGCCGCCGATCCCGATATCCGACGACAACTCGGCGAACGGGGAATGACCCCGATCGCGCCGGAAGTCGGGATCGGTTTGCTCGATCGAATTCTGAGAAAGGACTTGAGTGCGAAGCACGAAAACGATCCGGAAACATCGAGCACGAGTTTTGCAATCGTCGATGCTGATTGGCGCCGAGTCGTCGCAAGTTTGCCCGATGGTGGGTCGAGTCTCTTCCGAAATTATCAATCGTCCAGTGGAGCGTCCGGCAACCAATCGGCTTCCTCCGGACGTGACGAAGCGTTGTATCAACGGTTGAAGTCGGCCGATCGGAAAACGCGATTGGTCGAACTACAGTCGATCATTCAGGCCAACCTGGGAGACGTAATGGGAATCGATGCCGATTCGATCGAAGTGGACCAACCGCTTGTTTCGCTCGGACTCGATTCGTTGATGGGAATGGAATTGCGGAGCAAGTTGGAATCCAAGCTGGGAGTCGGAATTCCCATGTCGGCTCTTTTCGATGAGCCCAGTGTGATGTCGTTGGCCGAAGTCGCGTCGGCGGCCTATGAAGACTCATCGACTTCAGCCGATCCATCATCATCGCAATCAAAATCAACCGAGTCGCCGACCAAAGCCTCGAAGTCACCTTCGAACGAAAAACAACCGAGCCTATCTCGAGCTTCTGAGAATCGCGGTCGAGCCGGGTTGGTTCCATTGGGTGGTTCGGCGGTGCACGCCACAACGTCATCGAACCCACCGCTGTTTTGTCTTCATCCGATCGGCGGTGATCTGCGATGTTATGACAGTCTCGCCCGGAAGATTACCGATCGTACCGTCTACGGGTTGCGAGCCAAGGGTCTGCAAATCAGTTCCCAACCCCATCATTCGATGGAACAGATGGCGACGGACTACATCGACATCATTCGTGAGGCATTCCCTGATGGACCGTACTGTTTGCTCGGTTGGTCGACCGGCGGGATCTTTGCCTATGAGATCGCTCGAAAACTGCAGCAAGCTAATCCTCAGGTGCAGTCGTTGGTAATGATCGATACTCCCTTGCCCCAGGTTTTTGACACGGTTGATCTCGAGGACAACGCCAAGTTCCTGGTCGATTTGATCGAGTTCACAAACTATTTCGCCAATACCAACATGCAGTTGAACTACGAATCGCTGCAGGGTCTTTCCGAGGAAGATGCGATCGCACACGTCCTCAAATTAGCCATCCACCACAACGTCTTGCCTACCAGTACCACGCAGGAGTATTTGCGACGATTGGTTCATTTGTGTGAACGACACGTCGAAATTTTACAGAACTATCGGCCTGATCCGTCCGAGCTTTCCGTTCACTTGCTGTGTCCACAGGAACAAGGAATGTTGTCGCGGGTGACCGGACACACCCTCACCGAAGATCTCGGATGGGGCGATTACGGTGCGATTGAAATGCATCATGTTCCGGGTCACCACTTTACGATGATGACGAGCCAGCACGCCGACGCGATCGCCGGAAAGATTTCCGAGGTCCTTCGAAAAGACGCTGCCAAAGTTTTGTCATCGGGATCCCGGCCCGGTTCTGGTTCCGTTGTATCCCATCGCTAGGAGGTCGCTCAATGAATGCTCGTTGGGCTTATATCAAGCTTCAAAACGCGATCGTCTCAAGGATGCTGCGTCAAACCGCGAACTCGCGTGACATTCAACGAGATGTCTTGCTCGAGAAAGTTCGTTTATGCGCCGACAGTCGGTTTGGCCGTGATTACCACCTACGTTCGATTCGAAACGTCGACGACTTTCGTCGAAATATCCCGATCACTGATTTTGAAACCTTCCGTCCCTACGTCGACGACGTTCGCAGAGGCGATCCCGGAGCGCTCTTCAGCCCCTCGGTTCGGTTGTTAATGTTCGCTTTGACGTCCGGTACGACCGAACAACCCAAACACATTCCGGTTACCGACGAGTTCATACGCACCTACAAACGCGGTTGGAAAATATGGGGACTCAAGGCCCACACCGACCACATGGATTTGGCGAAAAAGGAATATGTTCACTTGGCCGGCGATTGGCAACAAAGCCAAGCGGAGAGTGGCGTTTGGTGCGGAAGCATCAGTGGGCTGGCTGCCGAAACGCGTCCGGCCATTGTCCGTCGAACGTTCATCGTACCGCCCGAAGTCGGAAAAATTTCCGATTGGACGGCCCGCCAGTACACGGCTCTGCGATTGTCGCTGCCGTCGCGGAAAGTCGGCATGATCATGACCGCCAATCCGTTGACCTTGGTCGGCTTGGCCGAGCTAGCCGATCGCGAAAAGGAATCATTGATTCGTGACATGCGCGACGGAACGCTTCGTTTGCCCGAGGGATGTTCGAGCACCACGAGCAATACGTTACAGCGGCGCATCAAGCGAGTTTCATCACGCCGCATTCAAGAACTGGAAAACATCATCGAGCAAACCGGGCGGTTGCTGCCGAAAGATTTTTGGCCGCAATTGTCGGTCATCGGCGTTTGGATGGGAGGTTCGGTGAGCGCTTTCATTCCTGAGGTACGGCGGCTCTACGGCGAATGTGCGTTTCGCGATCACGGCTTGTCGGCCAGTGAAGGACGGATGACGATTCCGATCGAAGACGAATCCAATGCCGGTCTGTTGGACTACGAATCGAATTTCTATGAGTTCATCCCCGAATCGGAATTTGAAAGCGACTCGCCCACGGTTCTCGAAGCACACGAATTGATCGAGGGTCAATCCTACTACATCCTCTTAACCAATTCCGGCGGTTTGTTCCGATACAACATCCACGACGTGGTTCAGTGCGTGGGATTTCGAGGCCAAACCCCCATGCTGACGTTCCTACACAAAGGCGCTCATTGCAGCAGCATGACGGGCGAAAAACTGACCGAGTATCAAGTCGCGACAGCCGTCCGTGAGGGATTCGGTCAACTGAATTTGCGTGTCGAAACCGTGATGCTTGTCCCCGTCATGGGAAGCACGCCCCGCTATCGTTTGTTGATCGAATCTCACCTCAACGACGACGTCGAAAACATCGCCAAATCGATCGACCGTTCGCTCGCGGCGGTCAACTGCGAATACGACGATCGGATCAAAACCAATCGTCTGCGACCGATCGAAACCAAGATCATTCCCAACGGCTCGTGGCAAAAAATGCGAGAACGCAAGATCGCCGAGCGAGGTGGCACTCAGGAACAATACAAGCACACGTTCTTGGGAACATCCGATCAATTCTTGACCGAGCTTTGACGCACGCACCACCGCGTCAGATCGTTCAAATACCCTGACGGATCGGGTTCAAATTCAAGTGTGTGAGACGCATCGTGATAGACCATCACGGATTTGTCCTCGCTACCCATCTTGGAAACAAACGCCCGTGTGGATTCGTTGTCCGTGATCGGATCCGCGTCGGCCAACATCAACAACATGGGAATCTTGATCTGGTCAGGTTGATCGACGGCGTGGTTCCAAAGTTTCAAGTTTTCAATGGCGAACCGAATTGTGATCTTTCGTAAGGTCAAGGGATCTTCAGCGATGTAGCGTCGACGCGACGGTGAATTGGTAAACAACGCTGGATCTCGCAACGGCACCTCGACACGCTCGCGATCCAACCGGGCCAGTTCAGCGACCTTCAATCCGAACTGCTGCACCGTTGTTGTCGATTTGGACGAATAGAGCCCCGGACAAATCAATCCGTACGCGTGGAATAGTTTCGGATGCACGCGAACCAATGATGTCGCCAGGATGCCTCCCCAGCTGATTCCGAAGAGCAGCTTGGGTAACTCGGTCGGTAAGCTCTCGACGTACTCCACGACGTCGGACAACCAAGTGGTCCATTGATCGACGTCGCCGCGGTGCGCGAAGTTCAATCCCGAACCGCGGCGGTCCAGGCTATGCACCTGAAAGCCGTTTTCATTCAGGTGCGAGCCGCTTGCCTCGTACCAGCCGCTGTGGCTGATGATCCCGTGCAGGAAAATGATCTCCGCTTTCGGATTCGCATGAGCCCACCGCCGGACCGCCAAACGCCCCGACCGCGAACTCGAAAAAAAAGCCAGTTCGGGGGCGATCATTCCTTCAACTTGGCGGCTTCGCCGGGCAGGTTTTCGTCGACCAAACCGTAGCCGCTACGACCTTCCGTGACACGGCTTTCGACGTCCATCTTGGTTTCCTCGGGAAGCGGCTCCCAAAACTGAACGATGGTTTCTTGAGGAAGATCCTTCAACGACCGGAACAGACGAAAGCCAACGCCGCGGGACGGGTCACTGGTGAACCACCAAGGACTGCGAGGGAAGTTCGGATCCTCTTCTTTCCAATCTTCATCATTAGATGCCAATCGAGCGGCGCTGCGAAGTTCCGGGGGATCCATTTCCCAACTTCCGCCACGAGCGACGCAAGGATAGGGATTGGTCGGGAACCGGGCAGCGGCGGTGGCATCGACGGGCTGTTCGTCGACCATCCACTGATAACCGTTCTCGGTGTACTCATTGATGGTCCATTCGGCCGCATTGCCGTGCATGTCATAAAGTCCGAACGGATTCGGTTTCTTCGTACCGACCACTCCCGGACCCTCGAGGCTATTATCGAAGTACCACGCGTACTCTTCGATATCACCGGCATCATCGCCCCAACTGTAGGCGGTCGTCGTTCCAGCGCGGGCGGCGTATTCCCATTCCGCCTCGGTCGGCAAGCGATACTGCACGTCCGAAATCCGTGACAACCATTTCGTGAACTGTTGAGCCGCGTACTGGGTCATCGTCACCGCAGGCTGATCGGCTGCCTCACCATATTCAAACGTGAACGAGGGATCGTAGAGTTCCGTCGGCGCGGTCACGGCGTCGGCTTGATTGTCTTCGCTGACGGGACGAATGCCGCGGGCCTCAAACTCTTTGAAGACGCTGTACATTCGCATGTATTCCTTATACATGTCCCAGCGGGTCTCCGTCTTGGCGACCCACATCGGAGCGACCTTGACCTTCACCGTCGGGCCTTCGTCCTCGACAAATCCGTCGGCATCCTCGGAAGTTCCCATGGTGAATTCCCCACCGGGTACCGGAATCATCTCAAACTCAATATCCGTACCGGGGATTTTCTGGGTGTAGGGAACCATGAACGTTCCGTTGTCTAACGCCACCGAAGCCCCCTCGGCAGGCTGGTTTGCGGTGATCCCCAAGGGCAGCGTCGCGGTGGCGTCTGCCAGAGCCGAATTGGATGAAAACGAGCAGGCCACCGTCAAGCCGACGGTGATAGCGAATTGAGATCGGAAAGCAAAATCGAGCAATCGGAGCATGGCAGCGACGAGGGTCAAGGGAGTGAAAGTGGGAATTCGCTGGTTCGTCAGCAAGCCCCTATTCTAGGCCCATTTGCCTGCGATGCTACCCAAATCAGGACGCCAACTCCACCGATCGCTCCGTTCTTTCGAAGTGAATATTGCTGAAAACCCGGAATACAACGGAATGGAAGGTCGTGCGGGTTGCGCGGCATCGACAAACAAAGTTAGGTTGGGTTGCTCAAACGAAGCAGTGCTGATCAAGCGATCATTAAATAAAGTAGGGGGGATCGATTTCCGCCAACTTTTTTGAAACCTGATGATCACCGTTTCGAAACCTTTCACGGTCCGTACCGCCTGTGAGACGCATCAATGGGACGAGTTTGTCGCCCGCCATCCTGGCGGAAGCTTGTACCACACCACCGCCATGATTCATGCGTTTCGCGACACTGACGGATATGAACCGCTCGCTCTGGCGGCAATCAATCGTGATGGCGAGATGGTTGGTCTGTTAGTCGCCGTCAAGGTTTCATTAGCCGGGATATGGCCCAAGTCCATGACGTCGCGGTCGATCTTTTTTGCCGAGCCGATCGTGATCCAGGGTGATGCGGGGCGTCGAGCAATCGCGTGTCTGTTGGCCGAACACGATGCCCACATGTCCGAAAACGTCGTCTTCAGCGAAATTCGCCCTCTGTCGAATGATGATCCTTGCGGGGACGAATACGTTCAGGCCGGCTACGAACAATACCATTACAATAACTATGAATTAGATTTAACCGTCTCACCGGACGAGATATTTCGTCGTATGAGTCCCAAGCGACGCAACAACATCCGCGCCAATCAACGTCGCGGGTTGACCGTTCGCGAAGCGGATCCTGGACGCGATTTGCCTATTTTCTACGAGCATCTATTGCATAGTCATGCTCGTTCCAAAGTCCCTTTGGTTGAGATCGGTTATTTCGAACAGATCTTTGCTCGCTTTCCGAAAGATCATATTCGATTGACGATGGCGGACTTCAACGGGCAGCCGATCGCTTCTGCCTGTCATTTTATATTCAACGGGCGGGTGTATTGGTCACACGCCGGTACGTATCGAATTCCCGGAATTGCGGCTCAGGCTTCGCTGGTCTGGGAATCGATTCAATGGGCGATCCAAAACCAACATCGCGTTTACGACTTCGCGGGTGCCGGATGGGCGGGCGAAAAGTATGGTCCCGGAATCTTTAAAGAGCGATTTGGTGGTCGCCATGTGAACGTCGGACGATATCGAAAGGTGTATTCACAATGGCGGATGAAGGTTGCCGAAACGGGCTACCGGATAACCCGCCCATTGTTGATCGTTTGACTTCGATCAAGAATGAGGTAATCGTACCGATCCGACGGCAAGGCACATTACGAAATTGAATACTCCATTGTCTTGGCCCAAGAAGCTTCTGTTCGGCCTGATTACCACGTTGGGGTTTTGGCTCCTCGCCGAAGCGCTGTTGGCAATCGCCGGGTTCGAGCCGACCACGACGACGACGGACCCTTTGCTCGGATTCTCACGCCAAGTTCCCCTCCTGGAATCGTATCAGGCGGAAAACGGAATCGAGAGAGTCCAAACCGCAGCCGGAAAGTTGGTATGGTTCAATCATCAGTCGTTTCCTGCAATCAAACCCGACCGAACCCGCCGCGTTTTTTGTGTCGGCGGTTCAACTACCTACGGTCGGCCCTTTGCCGATGGCACTTCTTACAGCGGGTGGCTCCGAGAACTATTGCCGCTTGCCGATCCTGATACGAACTGGGAAGTCATCAATGCCGGCGGAGTCAGCTACGCCAGCTACCGAGTCGCGGAGGTGATGCAAGAGCTGTCCCAGTACGAACCAGACTTGTTTCTAGTCTACAGCGTCCACAACGAATTCTTGGAGCGACGAACCTATGAAGGCTTGTTCGAAACTTCGGTTTTAAACCGCAACGCGTCGGCGATCTTACAGAAGACTCGCGTCGGCTCACTCGTTCAGCAATTCGTTTCGAGTTCACCGATCAACTCCAACACTAAAGCTCGTTTATCCGAGGAGGTTGACGAGAGATTGAACCATACGGTTGGTCCGAGCGACTATCACCGCGATGATGTGTGGCAAACGAAGGTGATTCGGCACTACGAATGGAACTTGGAACGGATGGTATCGATCGCTCAGCGATCCGGTGCACAGATTGCTTTCATCACACCCGCTTCCAATTTAAAAGACTGTTGGCCCTTCAAATCTGAATCAAATTCACAGTCACCGACGACGCCCAGTGGGCTTAGTCAGCTTGACAAGGTAAAGGCATCTTGGGAGCAATCGGACGATTCAGCTCTCGTGACCCAGACAAACGCGATCATCAATTCGGATCCACGTTGCGCCGAGGCTCATTTTTTTCACGGTCGAGCACTCTTTCAAATGGAAGAGTTTGATCAAGCGGAGGTGGCCTTCCTCCGTGCGATCGATGAAGACGTTTGTCCGCTGCGAGCGACAACCGCCATCGCCGAGACGGTCCGACGCGTGGCACGCCGCCATGAAATCCCGTTGATCGATTTTGAGACCAAGCTCCGACAATACAGTCAAGAACGGTTCGGGCACTCCTGTTTCGGGCGTGAGCTATTTCTCGATCACGTGCATCCCACGATCGAGGTTCACGGAGAGTTGGCGTGGTGGATTCTTGAAGAACTCCAACGCACCCGAGTCGTCGGCGGATCGTTGCCGAGCGAAACGCAAAAAGTGAACGTGCAACAGAAAGTCTTCGACTTGGTAGACGATCAAACGCGGGGGATCGCGTTTCGAAACCTTGCGAAGGTCATGCACTGGGCGGGTAAGTTCCCCGAAGCGGCCCAGCACGCAGCCGACGCATTGAAGTTGATCCCGGATGACCTGGAGAGCCGATTCCTACTCGCCGACTGTGAACTGTGTCAGGGTCGCAACGAAGAGTCGCTGCGCCTTTACGACGAGCTGTTTGATGTCGGAGACTTTCCGCGAGCGTATGTAAACTATGCAGAACTTCTCTTCGAGGCGGGACGACTCGACGAAGCCAAGTCGTATTTGATTCCAGCGGTACTGCGTGAGAGGCATCGACGACGGGAGCGTGCGATGTATCTGTTGGCACTCGTACATTTGTCACTCGAAGAATACGAGTTTGCCTTGGAATGTTTCAACCAACTTGACCCGGCTTACGCGAATGATTCAGACATGTTGTTTTTGAAAGCGGAAGCCTACGCCGGTGCAGGAGATCAGCAAGCCGCGATCGAAGCCCTCACCCGCCTTACCAAATCGGAACCAGTCAACTTCGAGGCTCGATACCGATTAGCCGTGGCATTGGTTTCGCAACAACGACCAGTCGACGCCCGTCATCAATTGGAAAAAGCCCGAGAGATCGATCCGACCGACCCACGGTTGGAGGCCATCACGCTCCAAATTCAAGCATTGGAAGAGTCTTTGTCGGAGAAATAGTCGTTCTGCGTTCCCTTGCTGTGGACACGCCGCTTTTTCGGAAGATCAATTTTTCCGCGTACTCTGTTTCCATTCCTGAGAACGTGTTTTAAAAAGGGGTCTGACCCTTCGGAGGCGAGTCGATTTCATTGGGTTTTTGGCCTCGCCGGAGAGGGTCAGACCCCTTTTTAAAACACGTTCTGAGCGATGGCGAGTTTCCATGGTGAATGACCTGTCTTGGATGATGGCTATTCGCCCATTACTGCCGCAGCGGCTTGACGAAGTGATTCGTTCGAATCGGCGAGCGCCTTGTCGATGATTCGCTCGCCAGCCTCTCCGCCCCAAGCTTTGGCGGCGCGGACGAGTTCGGCGCGGACGGCGGGGTCGTCGCATTTGCCCGCCGCAACGATGACCGCGTAAGACGACGGTCCGCGTTCGCGAGCAGCCTTCAATGCTAGTAAAACGTACTTGGGCTCTCCAGATTTCGCGATTGCATAAAGCATGGCAAGACCTTGCAAGCCTTGAGTCTCACGGGCCGTCTCGAGGATCTTGGTCATCGCTTGGTCCCCGAAGTCGTCAGCCAATTTACCCAGTAACACAAATCGACGGTCATCGTCGAAAGGTTCTTCGATTAATTTGGCTACGAGAGGTTCGCTAGCGTCTTTCGCCATAGAAGCCATCAACACGGCTCGATCTTCGTTTGACAATGAACGAATCTGTTCGAGCAAGAAAAATCTGTCTGTCGTGTTCAAGTCTTGGTATGCGATCGCGATCGCGGGGTAGCCAGTTTTGCCGAGTGAACAAGCCGCTCGAAGTGCCTCGCGTCGGACGCTCTCATACTCAGAGCGTTGGGCAACGTGGCCGCAAAACAAGACTGCTTCATCACTCGGCTGGTGATTAACGATTCCGTCGAGCGATTTCAACTGAGCGGCTTCATCTCCACCTAGAAACATCGCGCCCCTTCGAAGGGCCTCAGCGGATAGTTTCTCCGGCGCATCGCGGAGATCTTTCAAACGGGCGACTTTTGCATCGACGGATGCTCGGAGCTTCTCGGCGTATTCTTTAATTGATTCTTCCATGTCCGCGAGCGACTCGAGTTTCCGATCCAGCTCACGCACCTTGGCTTCGACCCCCTCCACCGACATTGGCGGCAACGCCTCTTGAGCAACCAGCTTCGGACGAAGTGTTTGCATGGCGATGCGGCGTTAGCCTTTCGTCGCCAGCCGCAACAGTCGTTTCGACGGAAATAGTTGGGACGGGCACGCTGAGTGATTCATGCATCGGTTCCAATCCCGCAATATCAGCCGGTGGATCATACCAAGGAATCTCGATCGTCCACGGCGCGAGTAACCAACCGTGCATCAATACACCCACACAAGTCAGCCGGCGACACAACATACTTCGGGGACGAAGCAAACGCACCACGAGCATCGCAATGAGCATTGCTAACGACCCGCGAACGAGCATCGGCACGCACGAGTCGACGACCCCGTTGAAACCGTGTTCATTCAAGCCGAACCATTTCACGTCCAGTCCACTTGCGCCGAGGACATTGATGCTCAATGGATTCTCGCTGAACAGAATCATATCGATCCCTTCGGCGGAGTCGTTTGTCTTCTTTTATGGATCGCTTCGGGTTTATCGGTATCACTCGAACTCTTGGTTTTTCCACATCGCTGTTCCGCGTCGGCGATCAGTTGTCTCATTTCCCGAAGTTCTTGCTCGGTCAGCACCGAATTTTGCAAAAGATGGGCAACTAATGGGACAATGCCGCTGACACGTTCTTTCAGCAAATCCAACAGCGGACCGCTGACATCCGAAGGGCCGACCAACGCGTGATAACTAGCCGGTCGCGTCGCCGATTTGCCAACCACACCTTTGTCGACCAAACGCTCCAAACGAGTCTGCACGGTCGTGTAGCCGATCGTTGCGCCCGAGGCGAGCATCGCTTGGTGCGCTTCGGCGAGCGTTACGGTGTCATGGTCCCACAGCAACCGAAACAACTCCATCTCTGCGGCGGTGAATCGGTTGGTTCGTCTCGGCTTATTCATGCTTTTCTGAAAAATCGATCGTCTGCCCGAAGGTGCATTGGACCAGGCCATGGCGGTGATCACCCGTTTGCTACGCTTGTCGTAAATCAATTTACGACAGACGTCGTACTCGGTCAAGAGTATCGTTTTGGTTCGGTTAACTCCCTGTTCGGATGGCAAAGATCAGCAAGGCACACGAAAGGACGCAGTAAAAGCTAGCGCAAAACCACGATTGGTTGAGTTTGGCGGGATGTGACAACCGGGGTGAACATGACGGTTGATTCGGTTGATGCCGTGTGAGTCTCGGCTTTTTTGTATCGATTGTCTTTCTTTTTTGACAATCGTGACACGAACCGCGCCCTAGGTTTGAACGAGTCGAGATCTTCATGATCTCAGTACTGAAACAACCTTAGTTACAAGAGACTTGTGGGTAAAACCATGTTTTCCAACACTGAATCTTCCAATCCAGCGTCGTTGAAACGACGATTCGTCAACCGACGTCGCCGCGGATTTTCGCTAATCGAGTTGGTCGTCGTGATCCTGATTTTGGGCGTGATCGCTGCGGTCGCCGCTCCACGGATGTTCGACACGGCGGATGACGCCGCCGACAACAGCACCCGACAAACGCTTGCCGTCATCCGCAACGCCATTGAAATTTATCGGGTGAAGCATTCCACCTATCCGCCGATCACGAACAGCGCTGAGTTTAAGGATGCCTTGCGTCCTTATCTGAACGCTCCTATTCCTGCTCCGGCGTGTTTGCCTAATGCGAACTCCGATGTCGTCGAAGACGATTCCGCGGGCTTCGAAGCGGTTCCCAATGACGAAGATCCGGCAAGCTGGGTTTATAAGCCCGCGACCGGTTCGTTCAAGCTCAATAGCAACGACGCGACGCACCTGACTTGGTAGTCGAGCGCGTTACGTTGACAAGCTCATGTTAGAACGATCCTTTCCCATTGCTCGGCCATGTCTTCAACCAACCCTCCCTCGCCGAATTCGCCTGTCGTGCTGATTGCCGAAGACGATCCTGTGTTTCGTCGTTTGCTTCAGTTCACGATCCAGCGATGCGGATACAACGTCGTCGTTACCGCCGACGGTGAGGAAGCTTGGCAACGACTCCAAGGACGTGACATTGATTTGCTCGTGACTGACCAGCAGATGCCCCATTGCACCGGTATCGAGTTGTTACTGCGAATCGCGAATGATCGAGCAGGCATCGCCGCTTCGCCGGACAAATCGACTTCCTCACGAGAACTAGTTCGAGCGGCGATTCTTTGCACGGCCAAGGGACTTGAGATTGATCGTCAGCGACTGAAGGATCAATTCGGGTTGTTGGACGTCATCGGGAAACCGTTCAGTCCCAAGCAACTCGCTCGGGCAATTACGGATTTCTTCTCAACCCAATCGATGCCAGTGGAGTCGCCAACCGCTCCGGCCAATTCAAAGATTGTCGGTGCATCATTGACCGCGAACCCAAGGGCGGTTTGGAATGTCTGTCCGACCCACTAATCCGACGCGTCATCACGGATCGATTGCGTTTCGTGTCGGGCTTTGCTTCCTCGTCGTTTCGGTCGGGGTTTGGGCGGCCAGTTTGTTGACGCCTGATTCGATTGACGAAGATCCTCGACCGGCTCAATCGTTCTCGTTTTCATCTCCGATGATTCCTTGGGCGTTGGTGTCTGGGCTCGTTACGATCGGCGGAATTGCGTCGATCTACTCGCTCAGCAGCCTTGCCTGCATTGAGCGGCAATTGATTCAAGCGTCGGTCTCACCGAAACCGACGACGAATCAGCATCCAGGCGAGGTCGACGCGGTCGGCGGCGAAGAGATCGTGCTGGCACCCATTATCGGGAACGATCCTGCCGTTCGAGGCTACAACGCGTTGTTGCAAGCAACTCAGCGATCACGTCATCCCGTCGCCAATCGGTCGGTATCGCAACTTGATGATGCCGCGATCACTCACGCACGTGCGATGCGAGTACTTGATACGGCATGGGTCATCACCGACGAAGGTGGCGTCATTCGATACAACAGCCCGAAGGCGAAAGGGCTCTTAAACTTAGTTGAACAAACTCAATCGTCCTTGTTTGATTTATTGCAAATCGATGAACCGGAGCTGATCGACCGTCTCCTAAGTCGGGTGCGTATCGTCCGCATTTCGGTGAAAATTAACTTAAATACACGCGAGACCCATCTCGATGTGGTTCGCTCTCGATTGCGAGGCCGTGACGGAGATTGTGAAGGTATGGCGTGGTTGATCGAAGACCGAACCGCACAAACCCAAGCGATCCGAAGCCGTGATGACTTCCTGATGGCGGCCACTCATGAACTTCGCACGCCGCTTACCAACATGCGCGCCTACGCCGAGGCACTCGCGGCCGAAGAAGGTGTCGAGATCGAGGACCAGAAGCAATTCTGTAACGTCATTGTGTCGGAATCCGTTCGCATGGGCCGATTAGTTGATCAGTTGCTCTCGATGGGACAAATCGAAGCGGGATCGTTGGTGATCGAAAATCGGGAGGTCGATCTGCATCAACTATTGGGTGATGTGCAGAGTCAGGTTCTCGGGCAAGCCGAAGAAAAACACCAAACGATTCAAATGGAGATCGCGGATAAATTGCCGACCGTCATTGGAGATGCCGATCACCTTCGTTCAGCGATCAATAACTTGGTCGGCAACGCGGTCAAGTACACGCCTGAGCATGGCATCATTATCATTCGATGTCATCATCCCGACCCAAAACCAGAGCGTGAAACATCGGCCTCAAGATCGTTTGTTTGCATCGAGATCATCGACAACGGGCCCGGAATTGCAGAGGAGGATCACTCGCGTATTTTCGAAAAGTTTTATCGGTGTCAGGATTCTGCGGCGAGCCAACGTGGTAACGGCTTGGGGTTGTCGCTCGCCCAAGAAGTCGCTCGCTTGCATGGCGGTGACATCCGTCTTGAAAGTCAGCCGGGCCAAGGAAGCCATTTCATTTTGGAACTTCCCGCTACTGGAGTGGCTCGTAGCGGTTTGGGGCACTGACCATGTCATTGATCACCCGCCAAGGCCATGTAACCGTTGTCACACTGAATCAGCCCTTGAGGCAAGAAGCTGTCGATGAAATCTCGTCCCGTATCGACGATGCCATGCGAGATGGCATTCCCAACTTGGTAATGGACCTATCGCAAACGCCGTTAATCGACGGAGCGGGGTTGCAATGGCTCGACGATCTCGACATGGAAGCCGCCGATCGGGGTGGATGCGTCCGTCTTTGCAACGCCAACGAACTGTGTATCGACATTCTTCGAATGACCGGCGTCGGTGACCGGTTGGACCATTATCCCTCTTTGCCCGCCGCGATGGCGAGTTTCGTTCGCTGATCTTTGCAATGTCTCTTCTGAAAATCCCCACCAACCGTCGTATGGAAACGAAGCCTCGCTCTGCGGGCCCGGCAATCGCAAAGCCGTCGCCGCTGTTGATCGTTCCGCCTGCGGAAACGTCAGCGAGTAGACCATCGGGCGGTATGTTTTCGGCTCGGCGTGGAGGCGGTGCACCGTTGGGCGAGCGTTTGATTGCGGCTGGATTACTGACCGCCGAACAACTTGAGAACGCGTTAGACCATCAACGATTGGCGTTTCGAAAGAATTCGCAAGGCTCCGATCCTGCGGAGCCTGATTCTCCTAGGCGTCTGAAGCCGCTCGGCGAAGTCGTCACCGAACTCGGTTTGGTCGACGAGACCGATCTCATCCCGCTCTTAGGTGAACAACTCGGTGTGCCGGGGGTTCGTCTAAGAGAAGGTCTGATCGATCCGCAAGCGATTAGCTTGATCCCGCGGTCCGAGGCCGAACGATGGCGAGTGTTGCCGTTGATGAAGGTCCGCGATGAGTTGACGATCGCGATGGCGGATCCGCGTGATCTCGCCACGATCGACGCAATCAGTCATCTCACAGGTCTTCGAATCCGTCCCGTGCTGACTTTGGCCAGTGCCATCGAACGATTGCTTCCGCGTTGCTACGAGGATGATTTCTCGGTCGACTCGGTAACCGCCGATCTCGATGTTGATGAACTCGAAGTCGAATCGGATGCTCAAACCCTTGATCTCGACAGCGGAGGAGCACACCAACTTGCCGACGGCAGTCCCGTGATCAACTTGGTCAACTACGCGATCATTCAGGCGGTTCGACAAGGTGCCAGTGACATTCATATCGAGCCGGGCCCAAAGTTCACGTTCATTCGCTTTCGCATCGACGGGTCGCTGCGAGAAGCGATGCGACCCAAGAAAGATCTGCACGCCGCCTTGGTATCACGGATCAAGGTGATGGCCAAACTCGATATCGCCGAACACCGACAACCTCAAGACGGTCGATTGCACGTGCGGATCGCCCGACGCGACGTCGATCTGCGGATCAGCACGCTGCCGACAGTATTGGGTGAAAAGGTCGTGATGCGTGTGCTCGATCGAGGCAATATCACGTTTGACATGGGGAAGCTCGGTCTGCCGCCCGATTCATTGCAGATCATGAAACAAATGCTCGCCCGGCCGCACGGACTGGTGCTCGTCACCGGCCCAACCGGCAGCGGAAAAACGACCACGCTTTACTCCGCTATCGAATTGATCAAAGGAATCGAACGAAACGTCGTTACGGTCGAAGATCCGGTCGAGTATCAACTCGAGCTGATCAACCAAGTGCAGGTCAACACGGAGGCCGGGATGTCGTTTGCCGGAGCCTTGCGAAGCATCTTGCGGCAAGACCCCGACGTGATCATGGTCGGTGAGATCCGAGACCGCGAAACCGCTGAAACCGCCATTCAAGCCGCGTTGACGGGACACCTTGTTCTGAGCACGTTACACACCAACGACGCCGCGTCCGCGATCACGCGACTGGTGGACATGGGCGTCGAACCTTTCAAGATCGCCGCCGCTTTGGTCGGTGTCGTCGCTCAACGACTCGTGCGCAACGTTTGTCCCAACTGCAGCGAAGCTCACTACCCTCCGTCCGCTGTCTTACAAAGTCTGCAATACGAATCCGCAACGGGAGATCGCTTCGTCCGCGGTCGTGGGTGCTCACAGTGCTTTGATGGCTATCGAGGACGTAGCGGCATTTACGAATTGATGCCGTGTGATGCGATGTTGCGAGAGCAAATCACCGACTCGGTCACGTTGTCGAGCCTGCGTCAAGCTCGCAGCGGTCCGAGCTTACTGAGTGAAGGCATGCGGTTGGCCGCCAACGGTATCACCAGCATCGAAGAAGTCGCCCGAGTAGCCGATTGTGGATAACGACGAGCGAAGTCTCACACGGTCGCGAAACGCACTAACTGATTGAATCATGTTCAACGCAAACACCTATCACGGCTTTTCTGCGACGAATGCGTCCGCCATCAACCCGCCGGCTGTGGCGAACCGCAAGACTCGCACGGTTAATGATCTGTTCGGTTCACGCAAACCTTCCGGCGCTGCGGTCCTGTTGACGCTGAACCAACTTGCGGTGATGACCCAAAATGGCGTCGAGATCGCCGAGGCACTCGAATCGGTCGCCGAGCATTGCACGCAGCCTCGCTTGGCGGAAGCATTACGAAGCATCCATCGCTCCGTTTCCGGTGGTAGCACGTTCGCCGCCGCCATCGAGTCGCAACGAGAGTTCTTTCCAGCGTCGTTGCCCGCGATCCTGTCCGCCGCCGAAGCGACCGGGGACATCCCGTCCGCGATCAGTCGGGTGGTCGAGCAAATGAGAGCCCAACTACAGATGAGGGCCACCGTCATCGGTGCGATGATCTATCCGGTGATCTTGATCAGTGCTTCGTTTTTCGTGTTTGCGGCATTGATTCTAGGTGTGCTTCCTCAATTCCAAAAAGTATTCGATTCGCTAGGTAAACCGATCCCCACCTCGACCGCCTACCTGTTGGGCACCGGCGACTTTTGCCGCGAACATGTGTGGCTGATCTTGTCCGGCATTGTCGCAGCGGTAGGACTGGTTTGGCATTTCCGATCCCACTCCGTCCTGCGTGAGCCATTCTTTGGAATGTTGATGCACTTTCCCATCGTCCGATCGGCCTATCGTCCGTTGACCACCGGTCGGACGTACCGAACGCTTGCGTCGATGATTTTGGGTGGCGTGCCGCTGCTCGAGTCCGTTCGTCTGACGCGCCGAGCCACCGTCGATCCGAACTGGAACGAATTGCTCGCCCAGATGGAGCAAAACCTAATCGAAGGCAAAAACCCCAGTGAAGTTCTCCGGCACACGACGTGGTTACCAGCCGAAGCGGCTCAAATGATGGCGACCGGCCAGCGTACCGGACGAATCGGCGAAGTACTCGACGACATGGGAAAGTATTACGAAGAGGAAGCCAGTCGATTGCTCAAACGCATCATCGTCGCAGTCGAACCGGTGATCATCCTCGCCATGGGGGTGATGGTCTCCGGGATCGTGCTGAGCGTTCTGTTACCGATGCTCGACGTGACCAGTGTTCGCTGATACGGTTTCCAAACTCAAGATCTTTATCTAGATGTTTTTGTATAAATCATTGTTTAGAACCTATCCGAAAAAGGGTCTGACCCTTTGGAGGCAAGCCCTTCAACCATTCTGGTGAGGATTCGTCCGCCTTCTCGGCACCGGCGGGAACCCAATACTCGATTTCCTCCTGCGGAACCGAAGCGATCAGTCGGAGATAACGTCGGTAATGAAATCGATCACGAACGGACGTGGGGCAGATATCGCGATGGATTTTGCTGGCGTGAGTGCGGCTGTCGATACTTGCATCGCGTCGGTACGAATCGGAGGCTGCGTTCTTCTGGCGGGCAGCGTATTTCCTGTTTCTGATATATCGATCTCACCAGAATCCATTGTTCGTCGAATGCTGACCATTCGCGGCCTTCACAATTACCTTCCCGTTGACCTGATCAGTGCTCTGCAATTCCTGGAACGATCTGCCGACCGATTCCCCTTCGCTGATTTGGTCACGAAAACGTTTCCGCTGTCTGAAACACAACTTGCCTTCGAATACGCGGACGAACATCGACCGGTCCGTGTCGCGGTACAGCCTGGCAGATAAAGCGAACTTTGCTGACGCCCCGCCACGTTCGGGATTCCCCTCCAGCTCATCTGAACGAGGGTTCATTCGGTCCAGTGCCATTCGATCGACCAGTCGTTGCCTCAACACGAAACGGGTAAGCTGGAGTTGGTGTTGTACTCATTTTTCGATTGTGGAATCGTTTAGCGATGAAGAATCTAACTGCAGTTATCTTGATACCGTGTTTCTTTGCGATCGCATTACAAGGCTCGATCGCATTACAAGGCTACGGTGAAGACGCGAACTGGCCACAGTGGCGCGGCCCGGCGGGAACCGGCAAGACGACCGCCGACGACATCGTGACGCAGTGGGGACCGGAACTGAATGTGAAATGGCGAACGGAGTTGCCGGAGGCGGGCAATTCAACGCCGGTCGTCTGGGGCAATCAGATATTCTTGACCCAACCGATGGCGACATCGAACCAGCGAGCTTTGCTCTGCATCGATCGGCAAACCGGAACGCAGCAATGGAGGAAAACCGTTTCCTACTCCGAGACCGAAGCAAGTCATAAAACGAACCCATATTGTTCGGCATCTCCGGTGACAGATGGGCAGCGAGTGATCGCATGGTTCGGTTCAGCTGGTTTGATTTGTTGGGATCTCGATGGCACGGAGTTATGGCGACGCGACCTTGGTCGACAAGAGCATATGTGGGGTTACGGCTCGTCGCCGATCTTGCATGAAGATCTTTGCATCTTGAGTTTCGGTCCAGGTAATCGCGAGTTTCTACTTGCCGTTGACAAGGCCACTGGAGAAACCCGGTGGGAGGTCAGCTCGCTCGATGACTCCGCCGAACGCGAACTCAGCGGCCCTGAGAATGATGGCAACGCGAACGATTTTAACAGCGACAAACCACGCGACGAACGACTTCGAGGATCGTGGAGCACACCCATCATCGTCGAAGTCGACGGACATTCCGAATTGGTCGCCACGTTGCCTCGCCGAGTCAGCGGCTACGATCCGGCGACCGGCAAACTGCTCTGGACCTGTGGTGGCAGTGGTCCGTTGGCGTACGCATCACCGATGGAGTCCGACGGTGTGATCGTAGCGTTGGGAGGTTACAGTGGCGGATCGCTCGCGGTTCGGGCCGGCGGCCGAGGCGACGTTACCGAAACCCATCGATTGTGGCACAAGTCCAAGGGTGGTGGCTGGCTGGGCACGGGAGTCGTTGACGAGGGGGCCATCTATATTTGTGACATCGGCGGTGTGATCCATTGCCTCGACGTCCAATCGGGCAATGAGCTGTGGAAAGATCGCGGAGCCGGAGGTGGCACTTGGTCCAGCATCACTCAGACCGCTAGCGGATTGATGTTTCTGCTTACCAAGTCAGGAACCACGACCGTCTTTCGGCCCGACCGCGATGGCTTGAAGGAAGTCGCTGAAAACGAACTCAATGAATCGACGAACTCTTCGGTAGTCGTGGCAGGCGATGAGGTCATCATTCGTACCGACGCGGCTCTGTGGTGCATCACGCAACTTGCGCCCGATTCCACAAGCGAAACGGGGATCTAGTACCCGCCAATAGCCCCCTTAATCAGTAGCCTCATGGCCAACCGCATACTACCAAGCCCCCGACAGCCGACCGGCTTGCTTGTTTATCTTTTCGAAATACTTAGTGACACCAAACGCACTCGCGTCAAGGCGATCTTGCGCAGCGGATTGGTTCATGTCAATGGAGCATCGATCACCCAGCACGATACCCAGATCGGAGGTGATGACACCATCGAGATTCGTTCCGAAAGGGCGACTGCCAAACGCTCGTTCCCCTTCGAAGTTCTGTTCGAAGACGCAGCGATCCTCGTGATCAACAAACCCAACGGGCTACTCACGGTCGGCAACCGGCATGAGAAAACACGCACCGTCGAATCGATTGTCAATCAGGCTCTCGCCGAGCAGCGACAACGCTGTTACATCGTTCAGCGTCTGGATCTCTATACGTCCGGCGTTCTTCTGCTTGCCAAGACTGAGTTCGCTCAAACGCGGATCAAAGACAACTGGGGTGAGTCAGAAAAAATTTACCACGCGCTCGTCGAAGGCGTTCCTGAACCATTGCAGGCGACGCTCACACACTATCTCAACGAAGATGATCGACTGATCGTCCACGCCAACAAAACAGAGGGCCGCAACGCGATCAAAGCAACTCTGTCATACCACACGTTGAGTTCCCGTGATGCTCATTCCCTTGTTTGCATCAAGTTAAAGACCGGCAAGAAAAACCAGATACGCGCGCAGATGTCCGCGATCGGGCATCCTGTTGCCGGTGATGCCAAGTACGGGGCCACGTCGAATCCAATCGGACGCATGTGCCTGCACGCCTCTAGCTTATCGCTTCGACATCCGACGACCAACGAAATGCTCTGCTTTCAAGCCCCTCTTCCAAAGGGAATGAGTTTTTAACAGGACAAAATCTTTCTAGCAAAAAGGACCGGCTCTAACTTCCCCCAAACGCTGTTCGGGGGAAGTTGTTCATGCCGTCCAGTTAAGCATCGCGGGATCATCAACTGACGCATTATAAAAGTGGCATAGGCTGAAAGCCTTTTCATACCCCACATCTTTTTTGACCCCCACGAGCTCGTCTCGTGGGTGAATAAGGTTGGCAAGCTAGACAACGACGCCCTCCCAACCTTCCGATTTTCACTTGTGCTCGCCGCTTCAAGCGGCGAGCACAAGTGAAAATCGGAAGGTTGGGCGAATTGCGGCTCGTGTCTAGCTTGCCAACCTCGGCTTCCTGCCAGACGAGCTGGCAGGGGAGCAATACATGAGGACTTGTGGGGTATAAAAAGGCTGAAAGCCTATGCCACTTATTGTTCACGCGATGTTTAGAACTCCTGAATTGTAAGCTCACGGAAACTGTAAACAAACATTCACCCGAGGCAAGTCAGAGGATAAAAGTGGAATTTTCCGAGTTACTCGTTGCTGTTGGACTGGACGACCACCCCCCCGGTCGGTTGAGGGTTGAGGGCGAGCGTGGTGGGACGCCGGACGGTGTTTGGTCGATGCTGAATTGTCTTGATCCCGGCGAAGCCCTTTTCAATCGATTGGTGAGCGGCACCAAATAGAATTCTCCCGAAGCGTTTTTTATTTTTCCGGAGGTGAACCGACCAAGTTCATTTCCTTCAAAAACTCGGTTGCCTGATCGAGAGTTTCGTTCAATAGTTTGCGATCGGACATCAGGTAGCCGTGCTTTCCGCCTTCATGAACTACCAGGTCGCATCGGATGCTGCGTTGCTTCATCGCCGATTCGAATGCGATCGCACCCGCCAACGGTGTGACTGTATCGGCCGAACCGTGAAATAAAATCGAGGGTGGTGTTGATTCGCTGACTTGAGCCACGGGTGATAGTTCTTCCCAGCGTTCGCCAATCTTCGCCGCACCGTAACCCTCGGGCGATGTATCGATGACCGGGAACAACAGCACACAGGCCTGGGGTACGGGAGACACGTCCCGTGGGTCGCTGGGATCGTCCACGCCCTCGCATAACGCGGTCGCGATCGCCAAGTGCCCGCCGGCGGATCCTCCACAGGTTGTCATTTTGTCGGCGTCGATTCCAAAACGATCGGAGTTCGCTCGCAAGAAACGCATTGCCGAACGGGCATCGGCGACGCAATCAAACACCGTCACACCGCGTTCGGCATCATGCAAACGATACTCAACGCTGACGCTAACCATCCCGAGACGACGAAAGTGTTCGGCGAACGGATACATTCGCTGCGGTTGCCCGCCCGTCCATCCGCCGCCGTGGTAGATCACACAACACGGCCGTTGATCAGACGGATCAAACCCCTCGGGCTCGAAGACATGCAAGTACAGTTCACGCGACCCACGATCGGGATTGGTAACGGACTTGTAGACGACCAATTGCGAGGGACTCAACTCCTGAGCCATCTTATCGACGATATCACGCGGCTTGCGTTGAGTTGATAGCGGACCGGCGGTAGTGTGATCGACAATGAAATCAACAATCGGCGTGGGATCTTCGAGTCCATGAGGATGATGACCCACCCCCGGTTTTCGAATTAAAGTGATCTTGCCGCCCAGTGAACGGTACGTCTCGGCAACCCTTCCTGTGTTTTCATCCCAAGGCACCACGTCATCAGCGTCCCCGAAGACATGCAGCAAGGGCACGCCGGCACGAGCAAGGGGCGCAAGTGAGTCGACTGGATTCTTGGAATAGGCAACCGCCTCGGCGTCGTTTGCAAAACCGTACTGCTGGAGCACGATCGCCCAATCTCGCGGGCTGCCCTTACCGCTTCCCAAACCACCGGGCCAACTGCGAAAATCACAAACCGGCGCGTCGCCGTAGATGCATGCGACGCGATCGGGATTTGCGATCGCCCAATTGTAGCAATACAAACCACCACGACTCAAACCGACGAGCGCAACCTTGTGATGAAGTTGGTATTGAGACGTCAATTCGTCGTAGCATCGATTCCAATGTTCGACCGCCGAGGGACTTCCCAAACGGTTCGGTATGTTCGCGTAGACGATATGAAATCCACGCCGCAGCAATTCGATATCGGGTGCGGGTTTGTGTCCGAAGAATTCGCCGTGCCATACCCACGGTCGTCCGGCCGCAGCGGTTTCGGGGGCAACTACACTGAGCGGATGGCCGGCGACATTGAATTGGTACCGAGAATAGCCGTTCCAATCTGTCGCGGGTCCTGGAAACGCCGCGACCTTCGATGCGTTCGGCGGTGCCGACGAGCCTTCACCAAGTCCGCGCGATGCATCGGGGACGAGGAAAAAGATCGCAACGGACGTAGCGGCAAGCAGCGAACGGAAGGATGTAGATTCGAACATGCGACGGTCACTCGGCGGGAAGTTGGCAGGTCAGATCTGAAAGCTTAATCCATTGGTCGATCCAGTGGTGTGTGTCAAATCGCATTATAAAAGTCGCATAGGCCTCCAGCCTTTTTATACCCCACATCTTTTTTGACCCCCACGAGCTCGTCTCGTGGGTGAATACGGTTCGCAAGCTAGACAACGACGCCCTCCCAACCTTGCGATCTTCACTTGTGCTCGCCGCTTCAAGCGGCGAGCACAAGTGAAGATCGTAAGGTTGGGGGAATTGCGGCTCGTGTCTAGCTTGCCAACCTCGGCTTCCTGCCAGACGAGCTGGCAGGGGAGCAATACACGAGGACTTGTGGGGTATAAAAAAGCTGGAAGCCTATGCCACTTGTTTTTCACGCGATGCTAAGCTGTTTCAGGAGACGCCTTTTCGAACCGCAGTCGTCGCTTGGATTTTAGTGCTGCAAATGAAGGCCCGGAGAGGCTAGAATACGGGCCCGCCAATTCCCGCCCTCCCATTTTTATCCGCCGGTGCCGATGTCCATTTCTACCGGATTGCTGAGCCGTTTCACCGTTGTTCTTGTTTCTTTTGCCGGATTCGCCTTCGGTGACGATATTGAATTTAACCGTGACGTACGTCCGATTCTTTCGAATCATTGCTTCACCTGCCATGGGCCAGATTCCGCGACGCGTGAAGGTGGACTGCGACTTGATCAACGTGACGCTGCGACGGGCATGGGTGATTCGGGCGAACTGGCTATCGTACCCGGTAGCTCGAGTGTAAGTGAAATCATTCGACGCGTTACGTCGACCGATCCCGATGTTCGCATGCCTCCCGTCGACGGTCCCGAGCCGCTCAGTCCACAGCAGATTTCCACTTTGAAAACCTGGATCGACCAGGGTGCTCCGTTTCAATCTCACTGGGCGTTCGTGACCGTGGCTCAACCGACGGTGCCTGAAACGGTCGGCAGCGATTGGCCGCACAATGACATCGATCGTTTTGTCCTTGACAAGTTGCTTGAAACAGAATCAACGCCTGCCCCTGAAGCGACTCGGGAAACGTTGATTCGACGCGTTGCCTTTGATCTGACCGGCTTACCACCGACCGTTGATGAGATCGATGAGTTTCTTGCGGACCGATCGGATCGCGCTTACGAAAACATGGTGGATCGATTTTTGAAATCACCAGCATACGGCGAGCACATGGCGAGGCACTGGCTCGATCTCGCTCGCTACGCGGATACCAATGGATACCAGTACGATACCGAACGCGAACAATGGGTTTGGCGCGACTGGGTGATCAACGCCTACAATGAAAATATGCCGTTTGATCAATTCACGATTGAGCAGCTTGCCGGCGACCTGCTTCCCGACGCAACCGTTCAACAGAGACTTGCGACAGGCTTCAACCGCAATCACGGCATTACGATTGAAGGCGGAATCATTGATGAAGAATACCGCACTGAGTATGTCATGGATCGCGTGACCACGACGGGTGCCGTTTGGATGGGAATGACGATCGGCTGTGCGAGGTGTCACGACCATAAGTACGATCCCATTTCTCAGCGTGAGTTCTACCAACTGTACTCGTTCTTCAATCAAGTGCCCGAGCGTGGCATGAATGGGTTTGCGCCTAGTGAGAAAATACCGTCACCGCTCGCAATCGAGCTTCAGCAATCCTTTGAGTCAAAGCTTGGGGAGCTGCGTGCGGAGTTGAACGAACCGCTCAACCTTGAGTCGTCTTTGGACGAATGGGTCGATCAACTTGCCGCATCGCCGGTCGGCCGCTGGAGCGTGCTTATTCCGAAAACGTTGAAGTCGTCGGGCGGTTCGACGTTGACGCAGCTTGACGACCATTCCATTCTCGCTGGCGAAACCAACCCTCAGCAAGACATATACGACATCGGAACCGATACCGATGCGGTCGCTATCACGGCCGTGCGACTGGAGGCGTTGACTCACGAATCACTGCCCGGTGGTGGTCCCGGACGGCATAGCAATTCCAACTTTGTGCTCAGCGAATTTGAATTGACCGCCGTTTCGATGGTGGATGATTCGAAGACTCAGGTCGTGAAATTCGTGCGAGCGATTTCGGATTACGAACAGGCGAACTATGCAGTAGCGAAAGCGATCAACGGGACCGTTGCCAACAACGACGGATGGGCGGTCGATGGCCCCACTCGGAAGAAGCCGGCAACGGCGGTCTTCGTAGCAGAATCACCTTTCGGTTTTCCCGGCGGAACGGAGTTGCGATTTCGTTTGCGGCACGAGGCCGGGTTCGCGACCCACGGGATCGGCAGGGCACGCTTGTCCGTCACCACCGATCAGGAAAGTAATCTCCGTCTTCATGGAATCCCTGCCGAGATTCTCCGTATCGCTGCCACTAAGAAACAGGATCGTTCTGTGGAGGACGCCAACCAACTGCGAGACTACTTCCTGGCACACCACGATCCTCGAGAAGACCTGAAGAAACGTATTGCGGAAGTTGAACAGCAACAGGCCAACGCGTTTCCGGCGACGATGATCATGCAAGAAATGCCTCAACCTCGCACGACACGTGTGCTCAACCGGGGCCAATACAACGAACCTACCGACGAGGTCACGGCGAACGTTCCTGCCGTCTTTCCGGCGCTGCCAAAGAACGCCCCCGCCAACCGGTTAGGGTTTGCCCAGTGGTTGGTGGATCGATCGCATCCACTGACCGCTCGCGTTGCCGTCAATCGTTATTGGCAAAGGCTGTTCGGAACCGGGCTGGTGAAAACATCGGAGGACTTTGGAGTCCAGGGATCGCTGCCGAGTCATCCGGAATTGCTCGACTGGCTAGCCACCGTATTCGTCGACAGCGGATGGGACGTGAAGTATATCCAGCGGCTGATGATCACGTCGGCAACCTATCGCCAAACCTCGCACGTCGGGGCAGCCGCGTACCAAGCGGATCCGGAGAACCGTTGGCTTGCACGCGGACCTCGCATGCGTCTTGATGGCGAAGAGATTCGTGATGCCGCATTGCTTTCCAGTGGCCTTTTGGTAAATCGCCTGGGCGGCAAAAGCGTCTACCCGTATCAGCCCGCCGGTTTGTGGATGGAACTGAACAATCGCCCCGGGTATTCCAAAGAGTATCCGCAAGGCAGCGGCGACGATCTGTACCGGCGCAGCCTCTACACGTTCTGGAAACGAACGGTTCCGTCGCCGATGCTGAAGATTCTCGATGCGCCCGAACGCGAGTTCTGTACGATTCGTCGTTCACGCACCAATACACCGTCACAAGCCTTGGTGTTATTGAACAGTCCGCAGTTTGTGGAAGCCGCTCGGCATCTGGGCGAACGAATGATGAAACACAAGGCATCCAGTCTCGAAGACAAGCTAGCGTACGGTTTTCGGCTTGTAACCGCTCGAGAACCGAACGAACTCGAACTGGCTACCATCGTCGAGGCCTTTGAGTCCGAACAACTTAAACTAGCCAGTTCACCAGAGATGGCGTTGAAGATACTGCAGGTGGGTGAATCCGAATTCGATTCAACGCTTGATCAATCGCAACTGGCCGCGTTCGCCAGCATTGCTAGTTTGTACTTGAATTTGAACGAAGCGATTACCAAGGGTTAGTGAAGAACATGAACAATCCAGTCCAGGAATCATTGCTGCTGCAAAATCGGCGACACTTCTTCGGTCGTGCCAGCACGGGCATTGGTGTCGCAGCATTAGCGTCGTTGTTGAATACGCCGGAACGTGCCGGTGCGAATCCGGCATCGGATGTAATGAACCAGCTTTCGCAGATTGCACCGAAAGCCAAGCGAGTGATCTACATGCTGCAATCAGGCGCTCCGTCGCAGGTGGACCTTTTCGATTACAAACCTTCGCTGGACAAGCTGGATCGCACCGAATTACCCGACAGCATTCGGCAGGGGCAACGTCTGACCGGCATGACGGCGGGACAGAAGAACTTCACCGTGGTCAAATCGCCGTGGAAGTTCGAACAGCATGGTGAATCGGGAACTTGGCTCAGTGAGTTGTTGCCGCACATGTCCAGCGTGGTCGATGATATCTGTATCATTCGTTCGATGCACACCGAAGCGATCAATCACGATCCGGCGGTTACGTTCTTTCAATCCGGAAACCAGCAACCCGGACGCCCCAGCATCGGTGCTTGGCTCAGCTATGGTCTGGGCAGTGAAACCCAGGACCTGCCTTCGTTCGTCGTGCTGCTCACCAAGAACACGTTCCATCAGGCTCAGCCGCTTTATGATCGCTTGTGGGGCAGTGGCTTCTTGCCATCGAAATTCCAGGGTGTCAAGTTTCGCAGCCAGGGTGATCCGGTATTGTATTTGAATGATCCCACGGGTCGGTCTAGAGATGATCGCCGCGCGATGCTGGATCGATTGGAGAAACTCAACCGGATCCAAGAAGCTTCCATTGGCGATCCAGAAATCGCTTCTCGCATTGCTCAATATGAGATGGCTTACCGCATGCAGACGTCGGTGCCCGAACTGGCCGATACGTCCGACGAACCGGCCAGCACGTTTGAGTTGTATGGCGAAGATGCCAAGCAACCTGGTACCCATGCGGCAAACTGTTTGTTAGCCCGACGACTCGCCGAACGCGGCGTTCGGTTCATTCAAGTGTTTCATCGTGGTTGGGATCATCACAGCAATGTGCAGAAATACCTTCCGACGTTGGCCAAAGAAACCGACCAAGGTTCGGCCGGGCTGATTCAGGATCTCAAGCAACGCGGGATGCTCGATGAAACATTGGTGATTTGGGCGGGAGAATTTGGTCGCACCGTCTATTCGCAGGGCAACCCCGATACGTTCGGTCGCGACCACCATCCACGGTGCTTTTCGATCTGGATGGCCGGTGGGGGCATTAAGCCCGGTCTCAGTTACGGCCAGACAGATGATTACTGTTACAACATCACGGAGAATCCCGTTCACGTTCACGACTTCCACGCAACCTTGCTGCACTGCTTGGGCATCGATCACGAAAAACTAACTTACCGTTTTCAAGGACGCGATTTTCGCCTGACCGATGTGCACGGAAACGTGGTCAGCGACATTTTGTTGTAGCCAAACGGCGATCCACTGCACCCGACAGGAAAACATAGTGTTTCGATATTCTAAAAAGCGACTGCCCTCGGAAGTGTTGATGCGTTTGGGGAGTCTTGTAACGACTTCGATGACGCTGTTCATCTTTTTGGCGACTGCCAATAGCGACGAGACGCCTCAAGCAAATAACGCGGGGCTGACCCTATTTCGACAGCACGTGAGAACCGATCTCATCCACCATTGCCTGGATTGCCATGGAGGAAAATCGACGAAGGGCAACTTCGATATATCAACGCGAGAAGCATTGATGGAAAGTGGCTTCGTGGGGGAATCGGTAAGCGTTCTATCTGCCCAGGCGGGTGAACCGGGGCAGTGGGCCGCGTACTAGAAGTCCGAGTCACCGTCGCCGGTTCGTTGGGCGCACTCCAGGTGCTCGCACAGTTCCACGACCGCATCGAGG
>NZ_SJPM01000002.1:958397-1063716 GCF_007859915.1 Neorhodopirellula pilleata | reverse complement strand
CCTATCCTCGCGCCCTGATCACACCCAAACCGAACCCGAATTCGGATTCAGCTGGGGAATAATGCTAGCAAATACCGACGGAAGAATAACCCCGACTTCTATGGAGGCAGTATGACTGGACGATTGAGTTGTTCTTCAAGGAATTGAAGTCCACGCTCGGCTTCGGCCAGTACAGCTTCATCGACTTTCGCGCCGTCGAAGCCTGGGTGAATTTAGCGATCACGACGGTGCTGTACCTGGAGCACGAGCGGATCACGCACATGCTCGACCGGCGGCTTAGCAAAGATTGCCGCCAATGGTGGCAACGACAACGACTTCACGGGCTGTGCCATGCCGTGCGGCAAGCCAGCGAGCGCGAACAACTGAGGTACATCGAAAAAAGAACAAAAACTTCCGGCGGCCTCAAAAAGCTGCAACGTTTACTCGCCGCCTCGATTCCCCAAGAATACCGAATCGCCGTATGATAAACTCTCCAATAAGCGCAACTTCAAAGCTCACGCTTCGGGTTACGATGCAAACCAAATCAACAGCCCGTTAGCGGCGGTTTCCACGGCCGTTAACCGGTGCTTACGCCCATCGGCTAATTGTTGTCATTCGGGATACAACTAAAGCGCCCTTGGGTGTGCCTTTTCGTAGATCGTTCGCAGGTTCGTTGCGCTAACGTGGGTGTAGATTTGCGTGGTCGTTAGAGATTTGTGGCCGAGAAGTTCTTGAACGCTACGGATATCGGCTCCGCGATCGAGCAAATGCGTGGCGAAGGAATGACGCAGCGTGTGAGGGCTCGTTCGCGAATCCAGTCCGGTTTCGGCAATGTATTTGTCGAGCATTCGACCGACACTGCGAGTGGTCAAGATATTGCCGAATCGATTGACAAAAACGGGAGCGGCTTGGCCAAGTTTTTCAGCCTCGGTTGAACGGCAACGACGGGCCGCGTAAGCGCGGATCGCTTCGATCGCGTAGGAACCCAAAGGGCTAATACGCTCTTTACGTCCTTTTCCACGCACGCGGGTGATGCCTTGACCAAAGTCCAAATCACCGTCGCGAAGGCCAACCAGTTCGCTGACTCGTAAACCGGAAGAGTACATCGTTTCAAGGATCGCGCGATCTCGCAAGCCCGCAACGTCGTGGGCAGGCGGTGCGACGAGCAAACGCCCGACTTCATCGTTGGATAACACATGCGGCAACTTGCGACTTTGACGCGGGTTGCGAAGCGGCTTGGCGGGGTTGGTCGACGCGACGCCGTCTCGCATCGCGAACTTGAAAAAACTACGCAGTGAGGCGAGTTTTCTTGAGATCGTGCTCCGAGCGTAATCCGCTTGTTGCAACGCCGCCTGAAACTGGCGTAAATGAGTCGGAGTCAACGCTTCAGTCGACGTCGGGCCGCCGCCCTCTTGAATCCATGCGGTGAACCCGAACAAGTCTTCACGATACGCTTTGATGGTCAAGTCCGACGCATTGCGCTCGGTCGCCATGTATCGCAAGAAACGAGTAATCGTCGATGTCAGTTGGGCGTTGGCCATATGGCGGAAGCTCTAAGCAAAGTCGTCGATCGACAACGAATCGAACTCCTCGCTCGCCATCTCTTCGTCGCTTTCGACCAAGACGGTTTCGCGAATCTTGCGGGACAACATCGCGGCGTCGTACCACGAAAAATCCAAATCGGGATTGGCTGCGAAACGAGCGAGTTGTCGCAGCGTTTCGTCACGGTTCTCGTCATCGAATAAGAAAATGAATTTCTCTTCGCCTTTGACTAATGCCAATACGTTTACTTCCGTTTCCATCGAGTGACTCGTCCTGAGTAGAGAGGCGGCGGGGAGGTTCGCTGCGACTCAGTATCGGCTGACAGGCCATCGTAAAATGAGGTCCGATGGGTCTCGTCCGCCACGAGCTTCCAACATTTCGGTGATGTGGAGGTGACAACAGAAACGAATGAAATCTTCGCTACGTTTGATATAACCCTGCCAAGACATCCCGCGTGCATCATCGCCCGTTTCGACATAATCGGTTAATCGTTGCGTGAAGTACGGATCGTCGCCGCGGTATAATCGGGTGTGCGTTAAAACAGGTTCGTGTTGACGGATCATGACCGGCGGCACAGGCGACGGAGCATCCGGGATCAGGTCGGTCGGCTCGGGCCAATCCGGTGGCAAGGGAGCCGGTTCGATCCAATCGTTCGCAACCTGATAGGGCTCGAACGATTCTTCAATCGGCACCGACTCGAACTCGATCGCCATCGCGTCCATTTCAGACGGGATCTGTTGAGTCGATCCGGCAAAAGGTTCGTTCGTCGGTGTCAAGATCTGGTGTTCGGCGACGGCCTGGTCGAATTGAATCTGACGCAACGGATTGGTTTGTTGCTTTGGTTGAGCAAGAGCCGCGACTCCCCACGGGTCATCACTTGGCGGCAGTTCCAGTGCGGTCACCGAGTCGGGTTCCATGGAAGTGTCTCTCGCTTCGGATCGGACGCGAACCGGGCGATCGATCGGCGCGGTTGCTTCCTGTGGAATCTGGGTCTTGAGTTGACTGCGGGCGAGTTCAAATTCCGCTTCACGAACGATCCGTGCGGGGATTTTTTCTTCGCCCTTGGTTCCCCAGGGTAAACCGTAACCGGCCGGGATCGGATGGAAACCTTCGCTCGCCGCGTACCAGTGAACGGTCATCGCCATGCGAGGTGGGTAGTAAGCGTCGTAATCGGTAACCGATCCGACGACGATGGCTTCGACATCCATCATTTGAGCAAGGCGTTGGAACTCCGCACCGGTTCGCGGTTCACCGAACTGGGACGAGTATGCTTGCCACTGCATCGCCGTCACACCGACCGGCAGTACTTCAAAGCCTGGAATCGCTTGCAACGCCGCGTAATAGGCTCGGGCAACCGCGTCTCCGTCGAGGTTCGGTTGTTCGCTCTGGTTAAAGAACGGCAACACGGCGACGCGTTTGAGTTGCGGGAACGGATTGTGCATCACATCCCGGGTCCGTGTTTCAGGAACCAACGAACAACCGCTGGCCAAGCAAACGATCGTGACCGCGACGATCCGACAGATCGACTTCGTTCGAGCTAGTATTACAGCAGATATGTTCACGATGGACTTTCAGTCATCGCGCACCGCCTCCGCCTCCCTAGATGTTTCATCGACCGTTAAGGCGAATCAATTGAATGAAAAATAGCGGTTTTTCCGTGTCGCCGAATTTAGCTCAGGTTAAAGCTGGTTCCCAGGCTTCCGCCCTCTTTATACCCCACATCTTTTTTGACCCCCACGAGCTCGTCTCGCGGGTGAATAAGGTTCGCGTGAACATTAAGTGGTGGCGACTTTCAGTCGCCAAACCCTGAAACGTCGACTGAAAGTCGACGCCACGTTAAGAATCCATCACTTATTGTTCACGCGATGCTAAGGTTCGCAAGCTAGACACCGACGCCCTCCCAGTCCACCGCGTTTCACTTGTGCTCGCCGCTTGAAGCGGCGAGCACAAGTGAAACGCGGTGGTTTGCGCAAGTTGCGGCTTGTGTCTAGCTTGCCAACCTCGGCTTCCTGCCAAACGAGCTGGCAGGGGAGCGATACATAATGACTTGTGCAGGGTAAAGAGGGCTTTCGCCTGGACTCTCAATGCATCGTGGGCTTTCGCCTGGCGAGTCGGTACGGAACCTGGGGATCGAAAGGCGGGAGCCTCCGACGCAGTGCGTTCCCAGACGGGAGCCTGGGGACGAGCATTAGGTGCTTGCGCTACCGCAATTGTCCGGTGAGCTGATAAACCGACCGAGCTGTTTCCGGGTTTTCATAACGGAACCTAGGATCTGAGATCAAACCTTCGGCTCCGTCGGCGGACAGGGGCGTCCTAGCCGGGGCGTCCCACGCCAAACGATCTTCCGAGTCGACTTCGTCGAGATGTTTCAGCAAAATTCGGCGAACTTCGAAGATCGTTTTCCCCTTCATGTGGACGGTCGTGTGAGTTGCGTCGACGATCAATTCACTTTGAACGTCATCCATTTTCGCGCTGCTGTATTCCACCACGCCATCGCCGCGGTGATTGCGTCCGGCAAGTAAAGGCGGATCCTCTAACACGCCGATGATATTGTGAAATCGAACGTGTTGTGCTTTCTTGGCTCGCAGCATCACCGGGAAGATGGGCGAGTCGGGTGCCAAGGAATCGATCGCGTTGGCTTCGGTTAGCAAACGCGTATCCCGAAAGAATCCGGGATTGGCGCGGGTCAAACGCGTGCTCGTCGAAACGGCCATCTTGGGAAGCTTGATCACCTTGCTGGCGAGCCAACGCGCCGCCGTGCTGGCTCGATTGCTGCCGTGATGAGGAGTGCCGATGGTGATCACGCGACTGACGGACTTGTTGGGCCGGAAATCCAATGCGCTGACAAGTTTGTTCACATCATCCGGTGGTCCACGGAGCTTCTCACGCGGTTGATCGGTCACGATGTTCCAAAAATCATCGCCGCTATCAATCGTTTGCATCCGAGCAATCAGACCGCCCATGCTGTGCCCGACCAAAACCGTGTTATCAATCGCACGATCTTGGCCCGTCGGATCGAAGGTCTGCCGCATCGCGAACAGATCGCTGCGCAGTTGAGTTGCACTAATCCAAAACGGTTGTCCAGACGGATAGAGGTAGAACCAAAACTGATAGCGTTGGCGAATTTCGGGAAAGCTGCGTAGATCGTTGAACATGTCCATCCACGTCAGGGGCGACGACCATAGACCATGTACCATCAACACGGGAATGCGATTGGGGTCGTAAGGTTCGAGCATGTACAGACCACGTTTTTGTTGAGCGTCGTCTGGATCGAGCAAACCTTCGGTAGCCCGGTCGCGTTTGCGGTATTCGTCTGAGTCGAGAAAGTACGCCAGCGGCGTCGTGAGGTCCGTTTCCAACGGGACCCAGTCGTCCGCTAGCTTGATCTGGTTGGCTCGCAACGGGTCGAAGAATTCCAGCACGCATACCGGCGTTTCGTCGGTTGAGGGAATGTGCGAGTTCGGAGTCGCTATTTGGTAGGTGGCGAGCTTCGTCGTCGCCCCACCGGTCACGTCATTTGTGTGGGAAGCTTGAGCTGTGTTCAAACCTGCTTGATCAGCGACTCCGGTTGAACACCGTAGCAACGCCGTGACCGCATAAGACAATCCCTCGGGGTAGTACTTTTCACGCTCGTCATCGCCCGATCGAGGTTTTCGGACGGCGACCAGGGGCACTCCGAGCCCGAACGTCGTGTGTCGGTTGCGCAGCGTTTTAATATCGAAATCGCTTGTGAACTCATAGCGATCGAATTCGTCGGGTTTCCAGGCACCTCGCATTTCAGTCCGGATCACAAACTTGCGATCGGCCGTTTGGATCGTGTAGGTCTGGCCAGGACGCAATCGATTCTCGCTGCACAGCACCCGCAATAGGTCTTCGAGCGATTCGTTGTACAGATCGCAAACGGCACGGAACTGGGGATCGTACTGATTGCGAACTTCGGCGAGCTGGTCGCCAAAAAGGTATCGATAGCTTGTTGTCAGTGCGATCCCGTAGTGATTCATCGCATCGCTGCTTTGCCCACGGCGTTCGGCTTTCTTGCCTTCGACATACGCCAACTCGCTCACCGCGTAGGTCAACTCGGAGTCGAGGTTTTGGTAGTTCAGCGTCCTTAATTTGTCGATGCAGATTTGACTGTTCTGATCGTACGTTTCGCTCAGTCCGTATCGACGCAGCGTCCCTTGTGTTCGCTGGCTGATCTCTGGACCTTGCCACTGCATCAAATTGAGTGATTGGGCCAGCGCGTTGTCGCGAAACGGGCGGTTCTGCAGATAACGTGCGGTCGCGCATCCGCTAGAAACGAACATGAGCGTGATCAGGCCGATCGCCATGGCATGATGACGCGGATGGGTCTTCGAAATCGAAGTAGTCGCTCGTTTCGCTATTCCGGAACAGAACATGACAACGACCCTAGAAGAACTGTTCTTGCCGCGTCAATTGAAGATAGGGGGATTCGACACGAACAGGCTTGGCCAGAGATGAGTCGATTGGGAGCTTAAAGTAATGAGCCCGTTTCTGAATTGGCTGGCAAAACATCTTGTGACCACCGTGTGATTCTGGCTACGGTAAGCTTGTTCGATCGTGTCACTCTCACTGCCCAGGACGGGCAAGCGACTTCTCAACCGTGACTCAATACAATTTCACTCAGGATTATTCGTTGTGCCGGAAGAAATGCTTCCGGCTCGTTCGGCTCGTGTTTTTTCTGCTGATCGTGGGAAACTCAGGTTTTCATCCCGCATTGCCTCAGCCACTGGTGGTCGCACAGTCGTTGGTCGTCGAGCATTCGATGGCGGCCGAACCCTCTCAGCCGATCGCAGCGACACCTCATGGCCAACCGATTGAGTGGGTTTTGCGCGACGAGAAGTTTTTCCCAAATTCAGACGCGACCGTTCAAACGCCACTCGGCCAGGTGCCGACTGAATCCCGCAGCATTGAGATCATTTCGATACCGACAGGCCAAGTCATTGAAACGGTTGCCCTTGAGCTTGATGTCGACAGTTTCACCTACCGAGGTCGTTCGCAGATCGCTCTTTCTCCGGGCGTCTATCAGCTTGAGCTGTCAATGGCGGCTCCACATCGCAAATGGCTCGGTTTCCTTGCTTGGGAGAGTGTAAGCCGCCCAACCGGAACTCCCGAGACGAAGTCGTGGCCACTGATTGTCTTGCCGTCGGCTGACTCGAGAGCGGCGTCAGCACAGGCGAACGACACAGGGACTGGTGATTCGAACAAGCCGCCTAGGGTCTTAGTTCGATGGAACGACGATTCAAATCAATCAGGCAATTGGATTAGCAATTCGACCGCCCCTGGTGACGCACGCGATCGCAGTCGTTTGGCTGAAGGTGCGTTGGCTCCGTTAGCTTGGATTCGCGGCAGTGGATCGGCTGAAAACGTTTCGGCCGCGCACGGGTGGGCGGGGCGATTGGCATCGATCGACGAACGAATCAATCGTATCGCAGAACTGTCGACCGATGGGGTGATACTCAGTCCGATCGAATCCCCAGCAACGTCCGCTTTCGAGCAAACGAGCAAGATCGAAGAGCAATATCTAATTGCCAAATGTGATGTGCTCGGGTTACCGGTTTGGCGTTTTGTTGCACAGGTATCCGATGGAGGGGAAACGCCCGAAACGATGGAAGGGGGAGTGGCTTCGAATGGACTTACACCCGTCAAGCTCGTTGACCCTGAATCGAGGACCCACTCGGTGGCCGACTATCGACGTTCGCCCGCCACCACGTTGCGTGGACGATTTCGAACGGACATGAGTCAATCAAATGATTCCGACTTTGTCTGGTTTGGCATACAAGATGTCGCGCCGGCCCGAACACCGCCTTCTCCCACAACACCTGCTCAAGCATCGCTTCCGCCGTCACCACTTGAAAATATCGAAGAAGGCTTTGCGACCAAGACTTGGTTGCGAGATTGGTCGCACTGGGTCGTGCGTGTACCAGCAGCGATCCAGGAACGTTCAATCGCGGGGCTCGTCATCGACGAGAGCCTCATCAGCAGCGAAGTTTTGCCGGAGCATGGTTCCGTCGAAGAAGCGATCTTCATTTGGCGTCATCTCTGGACTGCCGATTCGCACTGGCTCGAATCCACAAGCGGCGACCGGTTGGTTCATGTTCGTCAATGTCGTTTGGGTTCGCAATCGACTTTTGTTTGTTTGAATCAAACACCCTGGACGATGACGCTGACACTACCTCTAGCGAATTTAGTGCAGTGGAATGATCAATGGAACAGCATAACGGCCAACGGCTCCAGCGTCCCTAAAACCGGTTCCTCCCAATTGGAACGGATGCGTTTAACCCGTCCGGCCGTTTCGATGCTAGGTTCCACGACGACTATTCCACCGATGGGAATGATCGTCTGTCAAACCGAACATGAGTTATCTCGCTTGCTTACGTTCGGCAGTCGAATCCAAGGCGGTGCTGAAAAGATCGCCGAAGTGACTCGGGATGTAACCATGATTGTCGAGCACATGGGTCTGCTCGGGGAACTCGCTAGTTTGAGGAGGACTCCCGGCGAACAGCTCGCTGGGCAGTATCCATCATCAAACCGAAGGGGTGATCGAATCGAGGCTAACGCGGAAGCGCAAAGGCGACTTGCCGAAACGTCGAAATCAGCCGGCTGGGGTTCGTCGATTTGGTCCGCCGATCGCTGGGGGCTCGGCCGCGCCGTCAGTAGCGGATCGTCAGTTGAGGCAAATTTGGCGACGACTAAGTTGAACTCGGCCGGCGGTTCGGAGCAGGATTCGCTAGCAAGCAGCATGGCGACCGAGCAGCTCGGCACCGATGCCGGTCGCTTGGTTTCGGACGGAGGTGAAGCCGCTAGGCCTAGTTTACTGACCTTTCGAAACCTTCTAACCAACGGTGGTTTCGAAGCCGCATCCTCGATGGGCATTGCCGGGTGGATGCATTCCCAACATCCCGTCGACGCGGTCGCTTTGGATCGTCAAACAAGATACTCCGGCACGTCTGCCGTTCGTTTGGAGGGGAAGGATTCAAGAGGTTCGACGACGTGGTTAATCAGTCGTGATCTTTATCCACCGGAGACCGGTCGGCTAGGCGTCTCAATGGCGCTCCGTGGCGAACCGTCACAATCCGATTCGGCCGAGAGTCCTCAACCTGAAGATCCACAAGCGCGCAAGAAAACTGGATTCACCACAGATCCGAATGAACCGAGCGTGATTCGGGTCGCAATCGAGGGCGAGCGAAACGGACATCCGATTCGACAAGTGGCGACCTTGGAGATTCCAAACGACGGTCAGTGGCAACCCGGGACCATCGCCCTGCAATGGCTCGACCTGGACGCTTCCCAGGATACCAATTTGCGACTGACGATTGACAACTATTCGACTTCGCGGATTTGGGTGGATGATGTCGTCGTGACCGACTATTTCGCAAGCCAAGCCGAACGAACTGAGCTACAAAGCCTGGCGTATCTAGCGGTGAACGGGCTGCAGCATTCCGATTTGGCACCGGCGGCAAGGCTATTGAACAACTACTGGGCGGGCGAACTCTTGCGTGTTGCCAATCATCAGGCCCCCAATCATCAGGCCCCCAATCATCAATCGCTCAGTTCATTGCGTGCAAGCTCTGGTTCTCAAATCGCGGAGGTGCCGGGTAAGCCTTCAGAGATGTCCAACGCGAGCAAACTTGGACGATTTATGTATGAACCTCCGTCGCTTCCTCGATCCGCGTGGGCGCCGCAGCGAGAAACCGATATCCCCACATCTTCGACCAACCCATCGGGTTCAAACACGATGCCGAACAGCCCCGAGCGATCCGAGGTCGATTCCGGTGCCGTTGAGCGTGCAGATGGCAGTGCGAATGCGGCATCGAAAGAACCACCCTCCATCTCACGACGCATCCGAGGGTGGTTGCCATCCCCGCTGCGGTTTTAAATTGACATGCATACGCGGCCCAAGTTCGGTACATTGTTGGCTGCCAAAATAGGACCTTCTCGAAGATCGCCCGCCGACGTGCTCTGCGGGCTTCGAAACGACTGCTCGTGTATCGCCATTCCCTTCACTCCGGATTGAATGATGAAGCATCACAAAGGATTATCCGCTGTAGGATCACCCGCTGAAGGATCACCTGTTGTTCGATGGGTGCGTCAAGTCATTGGTGTTTTGCTTGTCTTGGCGGTCGCGGGGGGCGGTGCAGCCTGGTGGGCATGGTCGCAAGCCCACCATGTGCCTGAGTTTTACAAGCGAGCTCGAAATCAATCCGGCGATGTGGGCAAGGTCGCACGAACCGCACTTCGCCACGACGTTCGTCAAGCGCAGAAGGATGCCAAGAAAAATTTCTATTGGAACGCGTCATTCTCGGAAGAGCAAATCAATGCGTGGTTACAAGAGGAATTGCCGGGCCGTTTCGAACGATTGGTCGTTCATGGCGTTAGCGAGCCTGCCATTGCACTGGAAAATGGGCAACTGCTCGCAGCGGCGCGGTACGCCTCCAGTCGCTGGGATATGATTGTCTCGTGCCGTTTAAGTGTCGAGATGACCGAGGAACCCAATTTGATCGCGATCGCACTTTCAGACTTGAAGGCCGGGTCTCTTCCGTTGCCTCTGGAGCCGTTTGTTCGGAAGATCAGCAAAGAAGCTGCCTTGGGGAACTTGGATGTGCGATGGGACTTTACCGAACGAGGGCCGATCGCATTGGTGACCATCCCTCATGATGACGATAAGTACTTGCTGAGCCCGCTGATTATTGAATCCATCAACTTGATCGCCGGGCAGTTGGAGTTGAGTGGTCGGGCCGGTGATCAGGCGTCTGACGAATACTCTCCGCGCGGTCCAGTGCATCGTTTTGTCTCGTATCGAAAACGACAAGAAACGAGTCAACATTAATCCAGTGGTATTCGTTCCGGCTAGTTAGCGGGGTGATTCGCGGATCATCGTCTGAGGGCTGATGCTGTGTGGCTCATTTTGGGTTTCAGGCGACGACGAATCGTATCGAGCTACATCGTCATAAGCGGCCTGAACTTTTTCTACCATGCCATCGAGCAGGCCTCCCCGGTGTATGGATGGTTCTCGGCAGCGATCCTTCATTCGGTTCTTAAGTGTCACCGATAGCGGGGAGGCGGTATCGGAGTGACGTCGCCAACCGTTTACCGAAAGACTGGTGACCAACTTGTTCACTTGAGTGGCGTCATAGGTTTCATCTTGATTGATCACCGCGCAGCAGTGGTCAGCAAGCTTGTCCAAGATGGCCTCAATTTGGGGAGTCGTGTCCATGATGTTTCCTTACGCTCGATGCGGGGGTATTATCGGATGAAGTAAAGCACAGCTGCGATCACCAGGCACAGGATTGCCAGGATCGTGATGTAGCTCAGCCCCACAACCATGAAGGGGGCACCCGGGGCGTTTTCACCTAGTTTTTCGTTTTTATCAGTAATCGCTTCACGAATTCCATGTTTGTCGTTGGTGGTTTCAGACACGTTGGTACCTTTGGGTTGGATGAAAAGTGTCGTAACCTGAAAGGCAGACACCTTAAACCTTCTTGAAGCAATTTCGATGCCAACCCTCCCCACAACCCACTCACCTCAAGCACGCGGGGATGCAATGAAGACTCTATTTGTGGCTGAATTTTTGTGTGGCGGTGGGATGTTCGACACGCCGGTCGAACGAATCCCCAAGTCCCTGTTCTGCGAGGGGGCTGCGATGTGGCGAGCGTTGATCGACGATCTCTCCGCTTGGGGTAACGTCGTTACGCCGATCGATCCGCGTCTCTCGCTGACGCTTCCAAATCGTAATGTGACGGCGGTTCCGATGCCGCTTGATGCGTTGCCTTGGCATGACTGGATTGACGCCGCGAAGCGTTCTGATGCGGCTGTTCTAATTGTTCCCGAGACGGATCATCTACTCATCCAGGCGGTCACTCAGTTGCGGGCCGCAGGAATTGAAGTGCTTGCGGTTAGTAATGCAGCCTTGCGGTTAACAAGTGACAAGTGGCAAACGGCAAAATGGCTGCACCGTGAAGGGATCCCCCACCCCGAGACTTGGGCGATCGAGCCGGATTCTCATTTGCCGGTTCGATCGCATCCGCGATCAACGCTGGCTCGTTTGGTGACGGACGGTTTCGTTGTCAAACCTCGGGACGGATGCGGTGCTCTCGACATGCGTTCCTACACAGACTTGGATCAAGCTCTCCGTTCCATGTCGCCGCACGAGATCACTCAGCGATGGGTTGTGGGGCAACCGGCGTCGGTCTCGATCGTTGCCTGTCAGGCCGATCACTGCTGCACGTTTCTGCCAGCAGTATGGCAAAACATTCGATCGAATCATGACGAGATGGCGGAATCGTGTCTGAGCTATCAAGGTGGTTCCGGTCCGGTCTCCCACGAGTTTCAATTGCGGGCTCAGGCACTCGCAACACGTGTGATCGAATCGATGCCTGGAAAACCCGCCGGGTTCGTTGGCATGGACTGGATCGCTGGCAATGATCCGGCACAGGACTGCGTCATCGAAATCAATCCTCGTTTAACGACGTCCTATGTCGGTATCCGCCGAATGGTAAGTGAGAACATCACACAACGACTATTCGCGATTCAAAATCACCCCATCGCTTTGGACGTTCAGTGCGAATCGATCACTTGGGATATCAACTCGATGGCTCCGTCTCAAGAAGTCGACGATTGTTTCGGTCCATAACTTGGTGAGTCGACCGTATAATTGCCGTTTTCATGACGCGACCGGGGCGGGAGTGTTGACTCGGTGGAGTCACTTGTCCCGAATCCGTGCGTATGAACTTGAAACTTGCCTCCGTATCGGCGTCTTAGGAAGCCGCCGATATGCGTTCGCCCCATCGGCGTCAACAGAACAAAGCCCAGGGCGTCGGTCAGCAACCCTGGCGTGAGGAGCAAGGCCGCTGCAAACGCGATCATCAGCCCGTCTTGGATCTCGCGACCGGGCATGCGGCCTTCAGCTAACGCCGCGCGGAATCTTCCGATCGCGGCAAGACCCTCACGGCGGGCCAAGTACGATCCGATCAAGCCGGTGACGATTACGATGCTGAGCGTGGTCATCCAGCTCGTCGCATCCGCCATCCGCAACAACAACACAAGTTCAACGAACGGAATGATAATGAAAGCTAGCAACAAGCGGGCAAACATGTTTGAACCTTTTTCCCTTTCATAACGACTGCCATGATGGCACCCAATCCGCTAGACTAATGATCCGGATCGAGATGACGCGAATTCCGTTCCCAACACCCGCGTTTGGCCCGTTTCTCACCCGCCGCATGTTCCCCCCCAAATTTGGGAAAACCGCCGATTCCTATGAAATCGCTTCACTTTACTGCTGCCCCAGCATCGTTGAAAAAAATTCCACAAGTTGTTTTCGGACCCGTCGTGCTGGCCTTGGCATGCTTGCTGCCGCTTCCCGGAATTGCGGCCACATCGTTGAGTCTTCCCGCAGAAACTCGCGTTGCGTTTGTCGGTAATGGGACCGGCCAACGACTCAGTTTATTCGGTCATCTCGAAACGATGATGCACTTGCGAACGACCGACGCGCCGCTGCGAATCCGCAATTTTAGCTGGCCGGCTGACTCGGTCGCCGTTCGACAACGACCTGGCAATTACACCACGATTGACGATCCGTTCGCGGTCTATTCGCCGCAGTTGCTGATTTGTTTCTTTGGCATGAACGAATCCTTTGATGGCGATTCCCCCGAAGCGTTGGCTCGATTTCGAAAAGACTACGAGAACTATCTCGACAAGATGAGTGAGCAGCTTTCGACACCGCAGCGATCCTTGACCGTCGTTTTGGTAACGCCGATCGCATTCGAGGTCAGCGAAAATCCGTTGCAGCCCGACGGTGTCGACGAAAACCGCAACTTGGCCGCGTACGCCGAAGTCGTTAAGCAACTCGGAAAGGACCGCGCGATCGCGGTCGCTGACGTGTTCGACGCGACGAACAAACTGTTCGCCGAACAACCGGGGCTCCAGTACACCGTCAACGGGATGCATCTCAATGAAGCCGGAGACGAAGCAGTTTCGCTGTTGATTGACTCGCAATTATTCGAAGGCCCCGGTCCCAAAGTAGGTGCCGAGCGATTTGAGACGATTCGAGAGGTCGTCCGGGACAAAGCGTGGTTGCACCAGCAAGACTACCGCATGCTCAATGGTTGGTACGTCTACGGCGGACGCCGAACGTGGGACACGGAAACGTTTCCCGGCGAGTACAAAAAGATTCGCAATATGGTTGCCGTTCGTGATCAAGCGATCTGGGATCTCGCGGCCGACCGACAGGCTGAGCCAAAGATTGACGATTCCAAAACCGGTGAAGTTTTCATTCCCGAAACCATGTTCGGTTCCCGCGACGATGGTTTTCGGAAGATGCGAGAGCCGACGACCTTGAACTATCCGACACCGGACGAGTCGATCGCGCAGATGACCGTTCCCGACGGATTCGAGGTGCAGTGCTTTGCCTCGGAAAAGGATTTCCCGGAGCTAGCCAACCCGACCCAAATTGCGTTTGATTCCAAGGGACGACTATGGGTTTCGTGTATGGTGAACTATCCGCAGTGGTTGCCCGGCAAGAGTCGTCCGAGCGACCGATTGCTGATCTTTGAAGATACCGACGACGATGGTAAAGCGGACCGATGCACGCCGTTTTATGACGAGTTGATTTGTCCGACCGGGTTCGAGTTTTACAAGGACGGTGTGTTAGTCGTCGACGAGCCGCACATCTTGTTTTTGCGTGATACCGACGGTGACGACCGAGCCGACGAAGTCACCCATCTGCTTGATGGAATTGCGACCGACGACACGCACCACGCGATGGGAGCCTGGGAATATTCCAACGGCGGACGTCTCAATATGCTTGAAGGCATCGCCATGAGCACCACGTTGGAGACACCCTGGGGACCGATACGCAAGAACGGTGCGTCGGGCAGCTATGTCTGGGATCTCGAGAGTCTGCGAATCGGGCATTTCAAAACGCCCGGCCAATACAACCCTTGGTGTTTGGTATTTGACCGGCACGGCAACGGAATCATCGGCGACGGCACTAATGCCCAACACCATTGGGTCAACGCGTTGTCAGGCGGCGACGTGCAGTCGCGCAAGAGTTTGGACCCGATCTTCAACAACCACGGCATCCGCCCGGCGGCAGGCAACGAAATCCTCCGCACGCGTCAGTTCCCTGAGGATTATCACAATCAATTGATATTCGCTTGCGTGATCAACATGCACGGCATGCCCGCATTTGAAATCCGCGATCCAGAAGATTCCGCAGGCCCCGCCGGAGAACGCGTCGGCGACCTGCTGACCAGCACCGACATGTTCTTCCGTCCGGTCGATCCGAAGATCGGCCCCGATGGTGCGTTGTGGTTCGGTGATTGGTGCAATGCCTTGATCGGACACATGCAATATTCACAACGTGATCCCAATCGCGATCATGAACACGGGCGCATCTATCGTCTACGCCACAAAGATCACGATCTCAACGACGTCAACACACAAGCCGGAAAGACGGTACCCGAACTGCTGGACCAGCTAACCGTTTTTGAGCCGCGAACCCGCTATCGAGTTCGCCGAGAATTGCGTGCCCGCAGTGCCGACGAAGTCTTTTCCGCCATCGGAACATGGTTGGCCGGTCAACGCGATGTGGCCGCCCAGTTGGAAGCCTTGTGGGTCCAAGAATCCTTCCATCAAGTCGACCTGGGGTTGGCGTCGGAGATCATCGCCGCTGGCGATTTCGCGCAACGTGCCGCCGCAGTGAATGTACTTGGTAACGAGTGGCGTTTCCTGACCGGAAATGAACAAGCCAACCAATCCAACGAGATCAAGTTGTCGACCGACATGCCGCTGTTGAAACTCTTGGCGGCGGCCGCTGATGATGAACATCCTCGCGTCCGATTGGAAGTCATGCGAGCAGCGAGTTTGATGGATCACCCGGCTGCGTTGCCTTTGGCACTCGCCAATGTCGGGAAGCCGCAAGACAAATGGACTGCATACGTCATGGAGCATTCACTCAACGCGCTGACCGCCCACTGGGACGGCGATTCGCCCGAACAACAGGCCGCGATCGCATCACTCGATCCCGCTGCGGCGTTGTATTTGAGAGAGTACAAGATTGCCACCGGTCCGGGAGCGGAGGTCTATCGGCCGTTGAAGACGCTCGCCGACGTCGACGCCAAGAAAGCCGACCAAGAAGTCGCCCTCCAAAAAATCGTCGCCGCCGGTCGTGGGGATAATCAAGCGGGAGCGAAAGTTTTTGAACGGGTTTGTTCAGCCTGTCACAAGTACGGTGACTTGGGCAAAGAGTTTGGACCGGAGTTGACCAACCTCGGTGAACGAATGAACAAAGAACACATTATTCGTTCAATCGTGTGGCCCAACGAAGAAATTTCCAAGGGATACGAAACCGTCATGGTGCTGACCTATGACGGCGAAGTCATCAACGGTTTCGTTCTGGCGGAAACCGACGAGATGATCCGTTTGGGTGTCGCCGACGGAAAGATCAAGGAGATCGAAAAGGAAGAAATCGAAGTCCAAAAGCCGATGAAGGCGAGCAGTATGCCCGAAGGCTTAACCGAAACGATCGCCCCGAGCGAATTCCTGGATCTGCTCGCGTTCTTGACCGGTAACTGGGTCGCGACGAACCCCAATCTCGATTTCCCTTTGCGAACCAAAGGCGATTTGATCGAAGTGTCCCGTGATTCGATGGTGTACATTCCCAACCATTGGCCGGCCCAATACAACTCCGAGGCGGAACATTTGATGAGCGGTGAGGGAGCTCGCAAATGGGATTTTGCCGTTCATTCACCGACGGCGAACATGCCCAATCAAGCCGTCATCATCCGGTTGAACGAACCCAAAGAACTCGTCCAAGGCCAAATCCACAATCGAGGCGAAAAGCAGTTCCACGACCGAGCCACAGGATTGACGATGTGGGTCAGCGACGACGGAAAGCAATGGCGTCAGGTTTGGAAGAGTGAGCAAGTCAAGCCTGTCTGGGATTTCGACCTGCCCGCCGGTACTAAGGCACAATACATCAAGATCGGCATCGAAGAACCCGCCATCTTGAACATCGATCGAACTTCGTTCTATGGACCAAAGGGATGACCTTCAGCGTTGCTTGCTGGTGCTCCGTCAAAATCTAGTTCCAGGGTGAGCCGAACGCGCCAGCGGGCTGTTGATTTAATCGTAACCCGAAGCGTGAGCGAGGGATGAGTCAATATCAATTATCCCTCGCTGACGCTTCGGGTTACGAAAGAATCGCAACTTCAAAATGCGAGAGCGAGGGATACATACAGACGATCTAATAGCGTTGAATCCCTCGCTGACGCTTCGGGTTACGATTAAATCAACACGCCACTAATGCTTCGTCAATATTTAAAATGAGGGTTGGCCTAAAAAGTGGCACGGTGGTCCCCACCGTGAATCTCGACGGAGGACCGTCGAGCCACGTTGCTGATTGTCAGTGGCCCTGCCCATTCACTGATCGCCCGGTACCGCTGGGGCGGAATCCGGCGGTGGCGGGTTCATTCGTGTTCCCTGCATCTGGGCGGGGACGACCGCCATCCCAGGCGTGACCGGTATTGAGCGTTTGGTCGATCCCGGTGATGTGGCGATCAAACGTCGTCGCAACGGGACCAATGCGACTTGGGCTTGTTGCGTGATTTCGGCTAACAATTCGTCGACGCGGCTTCGCAAAACGCCGACCGCCGCGAGCGACGGGATCGCGACGACTAAACCGCCGACGGTTGTGACCAATGCTTGGTAAATGCCCTCGGCCAAATCGCCCGCGCCAGCGGCACCGCTCGTCGCGGCGACTTGACGAAACGCAAAGATCATTCCCGTGACCGTGCCTAGTAAACCGACCATCGGCGATAGATTGGCGATCGTCGACAAGTAGTCGATCCGCCGGTGCATCGCGGCCGACCGTTCGACCAACGCGTCTTCGACCACCTTCTCCACCTCTGCCCAGCCGAACTCGCGGGCGTGAATGCCCACCGAAATCACACCGGCTAACAAGCTTGGTTTCTGACGCAGTAGCTGTTCGGCATCGGCGACCTTCCCGTCTCGCAAGCAACTTGCCACCTGCGTCGCCAACCCGTCGGGAAGCAAGTCCTTTCGTTGCAACGAAAGAACTTGGTCGACGACCAAATACAAGGCCGTGATACTCAGTGACACCAACACGAGCAGGATCACAATCCCCGGCCAGCCACCACTGGTGATGATTTGCAACAACGAATCCGACTGCGGTGGCGGCGTCGTCTGTGCCGTCAAAATAGCGGACATGTTCATTCCAATGACTCCTGATGTTCGGTCAATCCAGTGCGTCCGATCGACAGCAAGAACTCAGCATCGCTCAACAACGGATCGTTCCATTTCAAACGCAAGACGCCGCTGGATTGCAACCCAGCAATGATCGAATCATGGCGATCTCGCAGCGACCTTTCGATCGCATCGATTCGGCGTCGACCCTGGCAAATCGACAAGACGATCATGGCAAAGATCGACGTCGGTAATAACGACAACAATAGGCCGGTCAAAAGCATCGAGGCGTGAGGGCGCGGGAACCGGTCCAGCGACTCCACCACCGACGCCGTTTCGCCACCAGGAGATTCGTCGGACGTCACAAATGCGGCGAGCGTCGAGAAACTCGCTCCAAGGTAACTCTCGTAAAGCGCCACCAAAGGCCCAGCCATCAAACACCAGAATATCGCAGTGCCGATCAATCCGGTCATGAACACAAATCGCCCGGAGACGCTACCGCGATCAATGCACTCATCGAACGCCGCTTGCGATTGTTCTTGCAACGCATCGATTCCGGATAAGGTGGCTAGCGGAATGTCTTGGGTATCCGACGAACTATGGGAGCCATAAGCCGAACCGGATCGCATGCGATTGAGTTCACTGCGGAAACGAGCGGCCATCGGCCCCAAGCGATCAGTGACGGCGGCCGAGGCACGCTGACGCAATCCGTTTCTTAAATCGTGGCCGGTTTCATGTTGCTGGCGAATGTTTTGAACACCCGTGTACACCGCCCCGACGAGTGAAGGGATCGATCCGGAAAATGACAGCAAGACGCGATCCCAGGCACCGTGGGTCAAGTTCAACAAAGACAAGATCGTGCGATATGGGAACCAAAGCGCCGCCGTCTCGCTGAGTAGCGATAGTCGCAAACGGCTGCGAATGGCCGCCCGCAGCGGAGTGGCACCGCCGAGCAACGTGCCCGCGATTTGCGTCGGAAGCTTGCGAGCTTCCGCGTTGAGTCGGTCGATCGCGGCGGTTAACTCCGGCAGTTGACGCTGCAGAACCGAGGCAACTGCGGCGTTGAAACGAGCGTCGAGTGCCGCCAGACGCGTGCCCCGTCGATGATCGCCGCCTCCTGATTCACTCAGTGCCGATTCAACCCGCTGGGCAATCATCGCAGCGGCGGATTCGCCGATCTCGCGTTCGGTTCGTGAATCGATTTCAAAGTCCGCAACCACGACGGCCGATTCGATGATGCTTTGCGGTGCCGTTTCTCTCAAGCGTGATACCAACGTTTCAATATCCGCATTCAGGTCATCGTCGTCGCTTTCATTACCGGTTACCCGTTTCTGCACCGGAGCCATGTTGACGACGGGGATAACGATCGTGCCTTCGGAAGCGGCGGCCAATCCGGTGACACGTTGCGATCGTAATTGATCACGACGGACGACCAAAACCAAAACCGATGCGAGCGATAACGCCCGCTCGGCCACCCCCGCGATCGCCCGTCGATCGTCCGTCGCGCCGGGAGCATCGACGATCAAGTAGGGGGCTCCGATCGATTGCATTTTGGATCCATCGCACGCCAAATAGCGTTCATGCCGCGAATCCAAGTCGGCGGGCGGACGTGGTCCGATCCATGTCAGCTTCTCGGTCGCCTCGTCGAGGTTATTGCCACTGCGAATCGCCGACGCGACCGTCGTGTCACGGATCAATTGCCGAGTCATCCAGGACTTACCCTGGCCGGTCGCACCCACGATCGCGACGACCGTTGCGTTATCGGCTCGATCCTGCAAAATCATTTGGCAGGATTGCTCGTGATGATCGCACAGATCGATGATCGCGTTACCCGTTTCACCGGACCCGAGCACGTGCGAGGCGGCGCGGCGGACGCGATCGACGAAATCCGATCCAGTGTGATGGCTGTTCTCTTGGGTCATTCTTTCGTCTTGGTGGATCGAGGCAATAGTTTTTTCAACTCACTGACAAACTCGTCTCTTACACGATAGACCGCGATCGTCGGACCGCTCGTTTCGCTGCGAGTAATTCGCGACGCGGGTAAGGTGACTTTCGTTTTCCCAACATCAACCGTCATCGGTGGGTCGGGGCGAGCGATGCCGAGTTCGTCGCAGAGCACTGCAAGGAAGTCGGCGAGTTGTTGCCGTGCGGCCTGCTGTCCGACGTCGCGAGCCCCCTGGTCACCCGCCCACATGGCGGCGAGCGTGGACAAACCCGCCGCCGCGAGCAGTTCGGGAATCGAGGCGGCCAAAAACAAGTTTGCACCAAAATCGATCGGAACCATCAACGCCGCACCGAACGTGGCAAAGATCGCCGCCAAAGGAGTCAAGCCTGTGGCGATCTTCTTGTGAACGGGAATTTCCTTCCACATGTTTCGAATGGCGTCGTCGAGTCGTCGTGGATCGAGCGTCGTAAAATCATCCTGTTCAAATCGCATCACCGCACGCTCGATCGGCGGCATCAACAATGAGTCGACGACGATGGACTCAGATTCCGCATCGGCCGTCGAACTCCTCATCGGTGTCGGCTCGCCGCTGCGATGGTCGCGGTAATGCGACAGGACGACCGCACCGTCGAGCCGTTTGATCTCGGCGAGCAATCCCTCCGGGGCGATCAATCCTCCGTATTCGCCCGAACGAAAACGGCCTTTGATTTCATCGGCGGTCTTTTGAGAAAGTGCCGACGGGGTCAGACTGCGAACAAAATCACCCGCGCCGCCGACGACACGACGGATCGTTGAATTCAAACGCACGCCCCACCTCGCATACCATGGTGCCGTTGCGGCGAACGATTCGGAAAGCTGCCGGATGATCCGTTCGCTCTGGTGCAGTCGCAATTCCATCACTTCGCCACCGATCTTACGATGGGCAAAGAACTCCAAGGATGCGTCCAGCAATACCCGTTGGCACTGACGTGTTTTGGCGAAGGACGCTTCGGCATCGTCGCGGATCGCTTGCAATCCACGATCCCAGATCGTTTTCTCGAGGTTGATCCGCAGAGCACGTTGCAATTGGGAAAATAGAACACCGCGATCGAGTCGAGTCGGCAGCGCCGTCAAAAAACGATCCGGCGAAATCACCGCCGGCGGGTTCGAATCGGGATCCTCGGCGACCTCAAAAAAAACCGGCAATGGTTCTCGATCCGAATCACCAGTGACTGCACCTGAGTCATCGTCGCTCTCGCGGGGGATAAACGGACGCGACGCGGGCACGTCGAAGTCGTAAGCCGCGTACAATGTCGCGACGCCGAACTTCTTTGACAACGGCTCAAATGTTTCAAAAACTTGGTCAGGTGTTTGACGCGGACGGACTTTGTTGACCGCGAGCATCCGAGGCACGCCCGGCATCAGGTCCGAAGCGATCCGCATCAGATCGGCCAATGTCGTGTCCCGCGAAGACGCCGCGTCGGTGACGATCAAAAAAGCACTGCATAACGTGGCTGCGCGGCCTAACAACTTTCTGCGTTGATCGGGCGATCCGAGCCCGAGTTCTTCGTCCGATACGATATCGGGGCAGTCCAACAATCCCACTCCCGCCTCGTCCAACCCCGGGTCTGTGGCAAGTAACGCGACGGACAATAACGAGGCATCGCCCGAGCGATTGTTGTACTGGGCGGCGGCTTGCTCGGGTTCTTCGGCCAGTTCTTCGGGCGGTTGACCGAGCGCCTCGCCAATCCGTTCGACCAATAGGCTCCATAGTTCGACGTCTTTTCGCCAGGATTGCGGCAACCAAATGACGAACCGGTGTGTTCCCTCGCGGTTGCTCGTGCCTCGCAGCGTGCGGGCTTGTCCGGTCGGACTCAAGAACGAACTGACCAAACTCGTCTTGCCGCTGTTAAGCATTCCGGCGACCGCGACGGTGGGGCGTCCGACTAACTGGGACGCGGTGTCGAGGCGTCGCCCCGTCGTCAAGCTTTCCCGAACAATCGTCGGCTCGATCCGTCGCAATGCGGCTAAATAACTTTCGCGGCCTTCGGTCGGTGCCAACCGGGCAACGGTGGCGCGGCGATCGTCGTCTTCCAAAAGAGCGAGTAGTGCCGGCCAATCGATGTCCGGTTCTTTGGAGGGGCGACGAAGCGGAAACATCAACCAACGCGATACGAGGGACGAAATGGAGGCGTTGTATCATCCCGGTTCGGACAGCTTCGCACAACCGTGGGCCGATCGAACTGCTCCGGCAGCCAATTGATCGTCGTCCCCTGACTCTCAATGTCGCGAACGGACTCTCGATGGCGCGAACGCGAAAGTGAAGGAAAAGTTGGACAACTCCTTCTGAAGACGTTAGATTGGCGTTCCCTCTCCAGCCCACCAGAGAACTCCCCCGGTCGATTTCGCGACGCGAATTGCCCAACCTCCCCGCCTTGTCCCGCCCCTACCCCAGCTTCCCGGGAACGATCTTTGATGTTCCGCACGCCTTGGCTTGATCGTTGGCATTCGCCACAACTGATCCTTTGTTGCTTTGGTATCTTGTGCGTCTGGTCCGTCGCGAAGGTTCACGCCGTAGCGCCGACGTCGTCGTCCGGATCCTCACCGACGGAGCAGACGCCCGTTAGCTTTGTCAACGACATCATTCCGGTACTCACGAAGGCTGGCTGCAACGGCGGAGTCTGCCATGCCAAAGCCGGCGGCGGTCAGAACGGCTTTCAGCTTTCATTATTCGGGTATGAGCCCGAAGAAGACTACCAGCATCTCGTTTTGGAAGGACGCGGCCGACGTCTGTTCCCGTTGCGGCCCGAGCAAAGCTTGCTGTTGATGAAAGCATGCGGTGACGTTCCCCACGGTGGCGGCGTGCGGTTTGACAAAGACTCCGACCGTTACCAAACGTTGCTTCGATGGGTCCGCTCGGGCACGCCGTATCGTTTGGATGACGATCCCGATCTGGTCTCGTTAGAGCTGCAGCCTGCTTTCGGAACGATCCGGCAGGGCGACTCACTTGAACTTCGATCCATCGCGGTCTTTTCGGACGGATCACGGCAGGACGTGACGTCAACATCGTTGTTTGAATCAAATCAGCCGGCCATGATCACGGTCACCGAAGACGGGACTGTTACCGCGTCGGACTTACCGGGCCGAGCTTCCGTGATGGTCCGTTATCAAGACCGAATTGCGGTTTACAACGCGGCGATCCCGATGGGTGAAGGAGACGTCACCTGTCCGGAACCGAATAACTTTGTCGATGAGTTGGTGTTTGCGAACCTGCGTGAGTTGAACATCCCGCCGTCTCCGGTTTGCGATGACGCTACTTTTTTGCGTCGGGTTTCGTTGGACATTGCCGGACGTTTACCGACCGAACAGGAGACACACGAGTTTTTGGTGAGCGATAGCGAGGACAAACGCGCGCGGTCGATCGATCGGTTGTTGCAAAGTGCGAGCTACGCGGACTACTTCGCCAACAAGTGGACCGCACTGTTAAAGAACCGACGCGACGACGCCAGTGATATCACGTCTAACTTTGCGTTTCACGCATGGGTCCGCGACAGCTTATTGGCGGGTTCGCCGTATGACCAGTTCGTTCGTGAACTGCTCGCGGCGACCGGTACGATTTTGTCCAACCCGCCCGTGGCTTGGTACAAACGCGTCAAGGAGCCGAAAGAACAAATCGAAGACGTCGCTCAATTGTTCTTGGGCGTGCGATTGCAGTGCGCTCAATGTCACCATCATCCTTTCGAGCGATGGAGCCAGGACGATTACTATTCACTCGCTGCGTTCTTTAGCCGGATCGGACGCAAACCGACCGATACGGCCGGGGAAGACTTGATCTTCCATAATCGTGGCATCGCCGAGAGCATCAACATGCGAACCGGTAAGGCCGTCCGCCCACAAGCACTCGGCGACGCGGTCGGCGACGTTGCCGCCGATGAGGACCCGCGATTGCGATTGGCGAACTGGATGGCATCCAAGGAAAATCCTTTCTTCGCCAAGGCATTGGTCAACCGGTACTGGAAACACTTCTTCGGTCGCGGTTTGATCGAACCGGAAGACGACATCCGCGACAGCAACCCACCGACCAACCCGGAATTATTGGCGGCGTTGGAAAAACACTTCGTCGACAGCGGTTTCGATATGCGTTCGCTGATCCGTGTGATTACCACATCCAAGGCATACCAGCTCAGTTCAGTCCCCGAAGCGGGCAATGCGGTCGATCAACAGAATTTTTCGCATTTCTATCCTAAACGGTTGCAAGCCGAGGTGATGCTCGACGCGATCGACCAATTGGCTGGAACAACAACTTCGTTTGCTAACTTGCCGATCGGTACGCGAGCGGTCGCATTGCCGGACAACAGCTACAACGTTGCGTCGCCGTTCTTGCGAGTTTTCGGACGTCCCGAAGCCACCAGCGTATGCGAGTGCGAACGTGTGCAGTCGGGAGCACTATCACAAAGCTTGCACCTGATGAACGCCTCTGACATCAAATCCAAATTGGCTGCCGGTGACGGACGTATCAATCGGTTGATTCAAGACAAGTCCACACCCGAAGCGATCGTTGACCACTTGTACCACATTGCGTTTTCAAGAGAACCGAGTTCGGACGAGTCAAGTGCCGCCGTGGCTTACCTAAACGAGAGCCGCGTCGACAAGGAAGGCAAACCGATCGCCCCCGCACAGGCTCTCAAAGACAACGTTCAAGATTTGTCTTGGGCACTGATGAATACCAAAGAATTTCTTTTTAACCATTGATACTCCTTTTGCCATCGCTCACGCCATGAAGGCTCCGCTAATGAAACGGTTGTTAACCACGTGTGTCTGTTTGGCCCTATTGCCGACGGCGGCATCCGCTCAGTCGGTGTGTTTACCGTCACCGCGATTGTTGACCATGATGCCAATGGGCGGCCAAGTCGGGACGCAGTGCGAAGTCGTGATCACCGGTCAGTACCTCGACGGCATTGATCAGTTGATATTCTCGCATCCGTCGATCTCTGCCGTACCCAAAGTCAATGAACAGGGCGAATTGATTGACAACACGTTTGTGATCAGCATCGCTGACGATTGTCCCGCAGGCGTTTACGATGCCCGCGTCATGGCCGGATTGGGCATCTCGTCCGCGCGAGCGTTCTCGGTCGGCGAGCGTCCCGAAACAACCCACCCGGTTGCCGCGACGACGGCAGAGCAAGCCATCGCGGTAGAGCTGGATTCGATCGTCAATGCGACATTGAAAGATCGCTCGATCAGCCATTTCTCCATTGTCGTTGAACAAGGCCAACGGATCGTGATCGATTGTGCGGCCAAAGGAATCGATTCCAAGGCCAACGTCGTCATCGCATTGGCCGACGCAACGGGAAGTGACTTAATCGTCGAGCGGCGCGGTGGCGTGATCGATTTTGTGGCACCCACGAGTGGAACTTATCTCGTCAAGGTTCACGATCTAACCTACAAGGGCGGTGCCGAGTATTTTTATCGTTTGGCGATCACGCGACGAACGGCCGACGAACCGCTCGAAAGACTACCGTCGACTTCGCATGTTGCATCATTCTCTTGGCCACCGACTGGTTTGCCGGATCATGCATCTAACGACGAAGTCGAGCCCAACAACACCCTCGAATCGTCGCAGTTAATCTCTTTGCCATGCGATTTGACCGGAACGTTCTTTCCGGCCGCCGACGTGGACTCATTCGAGTTTCAAGCCACTAAAGGACAACGTTGGTGGGTCGAAGTTGCATCGGAACGGTTCGGATTGAATACCGATCCGTCCCTCGTGGTTCAGCGAATCACCGACTCGGGTGAAGTCGTCGATGTTGTCGAACTTGCCGATATCCCTTCGCCGGTCAAGCGGTCATCCAATGGCTATTCGTACGACGGGCCGCCCTACAACGCAGGATCGTCCGACGCGTTGGGCGAGCTGGTTGTTCCCGAGGATGGACGTTATCGGATTCGTTTAAGTGATCTATTTGGTGGAACGCGGAGCGATCCCACGGCACGCTATCGATTGGTCGTGCGGGAAGCGGCACCGGACTTTGCATTGGTCGGATGGGCACTGCATATGGGGCTGCGAAATGGAGATCGAAACGCGCTGAGCAAACCAATTTCGCTTCGCGGCGGCGCGACGATACCGATCGAAGTGGTGGCGGTACGTCGCGACGGGTTCGACGGTGAGATCGAATTGGAGATCGACCCGAGCAGCCTTCCCGAAGGTGTGACAGCGACGGGATTGAAGATCGCCAAGGGGGCAACGCGTGGCATCATGTTGATTGCTGCCGACCCTGATGCCGTTCGCACGTTATCGTTTGGGCGGATTGTAGGTAAAGCGAAAATCGCCGGTCATGATGTCGTTCGCCCGTTTCGGCTCGCATCGATGAAATGGCCGGTCGCCAACGCGGCGCAAGAAATCCCCGAACCGCGATTGGTCGATCAGATCCCCATTTCAGTCGGCGGCATGGAAACATCCCCGCTCTCGATCCTGCCGGTCGAAGACAAGGTTTGGGAGGTACAGGAGGGAGAGAAACTCACCATCCCGCTCAAGGCGGTTCGGCATGGCGAGTTTTCGGGCAAGAACATGTCGCTCAAGACGTTCGGCGACGAGTTTGAGCGAGCCGCCGCGTTTGATTTTTCGTTAGTCGACGATCAAACCGTGGCCACCTTGGATTTGGCGGCGATCAAAGCCAAACCTGGCGATCACACGATTGCGTTTTATGGCGGTGCCGTAGCTGTCTACGGTTTCGCGAAAGAAAAACCAAAAGACATTGTTGATATTTTCGTTTCCAAACCGATTCACGTCCGTGTGTTGCCAAAACAAGGTACATCTCCATGATCCAATCGCATTCGCAAAAGCGTGCTGTTGATCACGCCGCTTCCATGCGTCGTCGAAACTTTATGCGCATGGGTTTGACGGGTTTCACTTCGGTGAGTTTGCCAGGTGTGCTTCGATTGCGTGCGGCCAGTCCGCTCGAGAGCGACGACGCGAACCGAAAGGAGCGAACCGCCGTCATCATGGTTTGGCAACCGGGTGGCTGCTCGCACATCGACACCTACGATCCCAAGCCGATGGCGACAAGCGAGTACCGTGGACCGTTTGGGACGATACCGACCAAAGTCGCCGGGATGCATTTCACTGAATTGTTACCGCGACAAGCAGCGATCGCGGACAAGTTCACAATCCTGCGCAGTATGTATCAGAGTGCCGGTGGCCATCCCGCCGGTTCGATGCAGTTGCTTTCCGGTGACAGTGATACTCGGGACAAACCCAAGCCACGGTTGCCCGATTGGATGTCGGTTGCTAATTATCTGCGTTCGCTCGACGGCCCTCGCGATAACCCGTTGCCCGCCTACGTCGGCGTCAACCCACCTGCAACGTACAACGGCCCGGCGTATTTGGGCGATGCTTATGCGCCGTTTGCCGTCAATGGTGATCCGAACTTGCCTAACTTCGTCGTGCCCAACATCGGCCTCTCCGACCAAGCCGAAGTGGATCGGCTGATGCGGCGGACTTCGCTGCGAGAGAGGCTCGATACTCTGCAGCGGGCCGTTGACGCCAAGGGCGAAATGGAAGCACTCGATCAATTCGAGTCTCAAGCATTGACGTTGTTGACCAATCCCAAGACCAAGGAAGCATTTGATCTTTCGCGTGAAAGCGACCAAGTTCGCGATCGATACGGACGCAACACCTGGGGCCAACAATTGCTGTTGGCCCGTCGTTTAGTCGAAGCCGGTGTGGACGTGTTGACGACGAGTCTTCGGGGACCGTTGTGTGGACGCGTTAGCAATTGGGACGACCATGCCGTGAATCATCACGTGTTCGATGCGCTCCGTTTCCGCGCCGAGGCCTACGACCAAGCGGTATCCGCGTTGATCGAAGATATCTACGAACGAGGTCTCGACAAGCGGGTCTTGGTCGTCGTCACGGGTGAGTTCGGCCGCACGCCCAAAATCAACTATCAACCCAGTACCGGCGCGGGTAACGCCAGCGCGGCCGCGGGAACCAAGCAACCCGGACGCGACCACTGGCCAAGGGCCTTTTCGAATTTATGGGCGGGTGGCGGCATCGAAACCGGTCGTTTCATCGGTGCGACGGACAAACGTGGTGAAGATGCCATTGATCGCCGCTGCGGACCCGGTGATTTTCTGGCGACGATTTACCATCATTTGGGCATTGATGCATCGAAAATCTTGATCGAAGACTTCAACGGTCGACCGACGCCGATCGTCGACCACGGTCGGCCGATCCCGGAACTGATCGCATCGGTAACTTCTTGATTCACGCTGCACGTTGAATGGAATTCTGTTTCCGTCTAATTGTGTTGTTCCTGTTCTTCCTGGCTAACTCGCGTTCCTGATGATCGTTCGTGCATCTGTCGTGAGGCAATGTGTTTGAAGGCCGTTTCACCTTTCTCAAGGTTGCGGTAGAATTCGAGGAACTAGTGCTTTGTCTAGATTCAACTTTAGGGTTGGCGACATTAGCCGTTTGGGTGCTAGCCCCGGTTTTTGCGACGGAACCGCGGCTAGCGGGCTGTTGATTTAGTCCTCATCGAAACCCGAAGCGTGAGCGAGGGATACCTACAAAGGATTTGATGGCGATCAATCCCTCGCTGACGCTTCGGGTTACGATTAAATCAACACGCCGCTAGCGCCAAAACGGCTAATCCTAAAATTAAAGTTGGACAAAGCACTAGCAAATGTCATTCGAGCGAATTGGTATCTCGATTTGTCGAAGGTGAACGCCAGATCTAGGTTCATTTCGGACGGTAAATGAATGCAACACGATAATTCTGGCGAGGCTTCCCAGTACGATCCCTATCACAAACTTCTCGGGATTCCTAAGCGAGACCAACCGCCCACGTTGTACCGTTTGCTCGGGGTTGAATCGCTCGAATCGGATCGTGATGTCATCGACGCGGCCGCCAACAAACAGATGGCCTATTTGCGTGATTGCTGTAATGGGCTTCATGCTGAACAAGCCGAGCGACTCCTCAACGAAGTCTCTGAAGCACGATTGCGATTGCTCAATCCTCAGTCTAAACAACAATACGACGCTCAGCTTCACGCGAGGGTTGCACCGCAGCAACAGTCATCACCGACGACGGGCGCTCCAACGATCCACGTGCATGCCAGTTCGCGACCGCGTAGGAAGCGTTCTAGTTCATTCGGTTTGATCTTGTCCGTTTTGGTGCCTAGCGGGCTTAGCCTACTGATTGCGTGGAAGACGGGACTGTTGACCCAGCAACATCTCGATGTACTCTCGAAGCCTTTCGCAGGTTCCATGGATACTGAATCCATCGACCCGGCGGTGAGTTTAGCGCCGTCTTCATCGATGACGTCGCCGGCTTCTTCCTCCGTTCGCGGTGTGGATGACTTGGCCGCCAGTTCAACGTCGCAGCGAGGTGCAATAACCGCTTCCGGAACAATCCCGCATTCGATGTCACCGGGGGCATCAGCTCAAACGAACTTCAGGCCCGAGCCATCGGCGGGCGTCACATCGAATGCCGCGCCGAATATTTCGTCTTCGGACGCGGCCATGGAACGACTAAGAGCATTTCGCATGCTAGCTTCCGGCGGTGGTGGAACTGGTCCGTCTAATCATCGCGTGCCCTACGCCGACGGTTATTTCGGGCCGCGATTGCCGATGCCGACGCCGGAACAGATCAGCATCAGTATGGAAGAAGTCGAGACGATTTTCGCTCCAAAGATCGCCGCCGCGCAAACGCCGCATGAGAAACGACACTTCGCAACCAACTGCTATCTCCTTGTGGACGAAACACCACAAACGGCGGCAAAGTATGTGCTTCTCGAGATATCCTGGAAATTCTTCCGCGAAGCCAACGATTTTACCGGAGCGATGCTGGCACTCGACTCGATGGCATCTCGATTTGAAGCCAACGTGGATTCGAAGCGTTCGGCCACGATCATTGAATTGGTCACCAAGCTCTATCGACCTTCCGAACAACTCGCCGCTGCCGACCAAACCGAAGCCATGGCTCGGGTCGCCCTAATGGCGGAGGATTATCCGACCCTGATCGAGTTGGGACGAATCGGCAAGCGACTGGCGATCGATTTCAAGAACATCTCGATGAACAAAAAGTTCGCCAGTCTAATCGAAGAAGCTTTAGTACTGCAGCAGGCCCATCCAATGGTAGAAGCTGCCCGCGAGCGATTGCGGTTGGAGCCTGACAATCCCAAGGCAAACGAGTACCTCGGCCGATTCCTGTGTTTTGGCAAGTCAGATTGGGGCAATGGATTGCCAATGCTCCGCCGCGCCGAAAACACGAAGCTTGCGACGATGGCGGAACTCGAACTTCAAATGCCATCCGATGCGGCGTCGGCTGAGAAATTGGCGGACCAGTGGTGGGAGTTTGCGGCGCTATTGCCGGGCGAGCCAGCCCTTGCGATGGAATATCAAGAGCGAGCCGTTCACTGGTATCAGCATGCTCTCAACAGTGGTTTGTCGGGGCTCAGTCGGGCCGCCGCGCAAACTCGGATTGACACGTACTCGCAAGAGAACAAAGAACGTCTTGATATTCGTTCCGCACCTAATGCGGATTTGCGGACGCCGACACCTCCTCGTGGAGTGCCTCCCGAAGCGATTCACTTCGATGGGAATTGGTACCTCTTTTCAACCAAAACGCTCCGGTTCGAGGCCGCCGTCGCGATGGCGACTCAAGCGGGCGGTCGGCTGGTCGTTGTTCGCAGTGAAGCGGAAAACGAGTTCGTGTCGCAACACGCCCGTCGACCTCTGATGCTCGGCATGCTACGAAAAGACGGAGTCTGGTACGACGCGTTAGGTGAAATGCAGTACTTTTTCATGTGGGATCAACAAGCGGGTCAGCCCGAAGGACTTCCAAATGAACCACTCGCTGCCATGTATCGACGCACCCACCTGTGGCATGACTTTACGGATGAACCGATGTACTTCGCGATCGAATGGGGCAAAGAATGACGGTCGATCGATCGACTCGGAATCCCGGCGGAACTCATTGTTCTCCTTTGGGAATCGACCTTGGGACGACGTTTAGCTGTGTAGCGCACGTCGATAGCCGGGGCAATCCACGAACGATCGCGAATCTCGACGGCGACTTGCTGACGCCGAGCGTGGTATTTTTTGACGATAGCGCGATGGTCGTCGGAAAAGAAGCTCTCAAGGCGGCGATGGTCAGACCGGAGATGATCGCGCGTTGGGTTAAGCGTGAGATGGGCAAGCCGCTGTTTTGGAAATCCTTCGATGGCGAATCCTATCCGCCGGAAGTCATCCAGTCGGTCATCCTTGAGAAGCTCGCCAACGACGCACAGCAAAAACTCGGACCGGTCAAGGACGCGGTCATTACCGTTCCGGCCTATTTCAGCGAACCGAAACGCAAGGCGACCATGGATGCCGGGCGGCTTGCCGGGTTGAACGTCCTTGACATTATCAACGAACCCACCGCAGCTGCGATCGCGTTTGGCGTTGAACAAGGATTCCTCGATACCCAAGCCGCCTCGCCGTCGGGTGAAACCATTCTTGTCTACGATCTCGGTGGCGGGACGTTTGACGTATCGGTCGTCCGAGTCGAATCGAATCGTTTTCGCGTGATCGCCACCGATGGCGACTTTCAACTCGGCGGCATTGATTGGGACCAAAAAATCGCTGATCTGATCGCGGACACGTTTTACAATGAACATTTGGTTGATCTGACGACGAACGCGAAGAGCGAACAGAAACTTTTGCAAGAAGCCGAGGACGCGAAAAGATCTCTTTCGACTCGAACCGAGTTGTCAATCTATTTCGAGCACGCTGGCGAATCGATTGCCGTGCCGTTGAGACGTGTTGACCTCAATCGCATGACCGCACATCTCGTCGAGCGAACGCGGTTCACCACTTCGAAAGTCGTCCGCGACGCGGGGTTGAAGTGGGGCGATCTGACGCGAATCCTGCTTGTCGGTGGATCGACCCGCATGCCCGCCATCGTCGAGATGCTCGAAGCCGAGAGCGGAATGCCTGTCGACCGAAGCCTTGCCGCCGATGAAGCGGTCGCTCATGGTGCGGCGATCTACGCCAATCTGCTCGCACGGTCCGACGCCGACGGACCGAAGGTCCAAGTATCGAATGTGAACTCGCATGACCTTGGTGTTTTGGGATTGGAGAAAGAGACGGGCATGCATCGAACCAAAGTGCTGTTGCCGCGAAACACGGTCCTGCCGGCGAAGCACGGGGCAGCGTTTACGACCGCCGAAGAGGGCCAACAAAGTGTGATGGTAAACGTCGTCGAAGGAGGCGATGCCAGCGGAAATCACGCGACACCGATCGGAAGATGCATCATCCGAGGACTGCCGCCCGGCCTCGCCGCCGGAACGCAAGTCAATGTGATTTTCGAGTACCAGAACAACGGTCGGCTTAAAGTGCGAGCATCTATCCCCAGCACCGGCCAGAATGCCGAAATCAAGATCCAGCGTGAGTCCGCCGTTTCAGACGCGAAGCTCGTTCAATGGGGCGACAAAATTCGCAGCCGAACCCGCCGATCGGACAATCATCTTTCCGTTTCCGATGAATCGAAAACAAACGAACTCGATTGTGGGCACTACAACGATATCTTCGATCTCGACGACTTCCTCAAGTAATGGTCCATTTTCGTTGGCACCATCTGGTCGATCAAGCGTAGCAAAACACGTAGGCGAGTCTCTCGGAAACTCGCCGCATTCAGCGTCTCTGAGAGACACTGCCACGTGCGTTTAGCCCAACAACCTATGTTTGGGTGCTCAAGCGTGCAGATCAACGCCGGACGTCGGGGTGGACCACGCGGGGAGCGTCGCGGCGGGGCGTTCGGCGGCGGGGGTCGGGCGGACCTGGGACCAATGGGTACGTTGGGTTTGGCCGGGGACGCTTGGTTCACCGAAGGGGTGTTGGCGGGGTTGGCCGGACGGGTCTCCGAATTGTCGGTCGGATGTTGCAGTGTCCATCAGGTTGGTCACCGATTCGGTTTCGATGTCGATCTTTTCTAATCGGATCCCTTGGCTTTCCAACGATCGGCGCAGTTGCGGTAATTGCTCCCTCAATGCTTCGGTGGCCGCGTCGGTTTGCGTGATCATTGTGCCACTGAGTTCGCCGTTGCGTATATTCAATTGCAGTTGAACCGAACCGAGGGCTTCGGGCGAAAGCCGCATACGAATTTGACCACCGTTCGAACCGAGGTGCTGGAACCCGCGGCTAACCCGTTGCACGAGTTTGGCACGCTGGACGGCCGACAGAGTGTTGGTGCCCGTCACGCCACCTTGTGAATTGGATTGCGATGCCGCATCGCCGCGTTGATTTTTGGCCGAGTTGTCCAAGCCAGCGTTCGAAGAGTCACTTGTTGCGGTCGCGTTCGTACCGGTTGACGTTCCTCCCGTTGCACTAGCGCCCGTGGCGGAGCCGACTGCGCCGCTTCGGTTGCCAACAAGTGAACTGGAAACGGTCGTCGTGACCTGGGCAGCAACCGCCGCCGAAACTCCCGCGGACAGCGGGGTTGTGGATGCGGATGGTGTCATCGCTGAAACATCGATCGAACCGGTGCCGGAGTTTGCCTGGGATTGAGAGCCTGTCGTCGATCGCGAGCCGAGTGAGGATGACTCGCCAAGTTGGGAGGTCTGCGAATCGGACGCTTGCGGGGCGGATGTGTTGCTGGTCGCACGATCATCAGAGTACCGTCGTCGTTCGACTCGATCGTCGCCATGATTCAGTGGCGTTTGGTTTGGTTGACGCGACCCTTGTTCGTCGGAAGTCTCGTCGTTTGCTTCGCTGCGGCTTGATTCTTCCAACTTGACCGGAGCTTCGATCGTTTCTGTTTTGATTTGCTCGTCGCCGACAACGACTTCGTCGGTTTCGTAGCGACGTCGATCGATATCTTCGGCTGCTGCTTGAGCGGCTTGGGGGGTGACGATCACGTCTTCGGTCTGTTCCTGCGGGGCGACAGGGTCTCCCTGCGATTCCGCTTCGGTCTCGTGACGGGAGACTTGAGCGGCGACGATGGGTTTGTCTTCGGTCTCGAGCGGGCCGCTCGGCAATTCCCGCGAGTGGTCTTCGTTGGCCTCGAGCGTGGTCACCTCGGTGGTTTCGGGTTCCCCTTTGGGCTCGTCGACTGTGATCAACGCCGGAAGTGTTGGGTCATTGGCCCATTGGTTTTCGGATTCGGGTTGTGTGTCGTCGACCTTCGAAACATTTTCTTCACGGTCGTTCTCGTCAGTATCCGTGGTCGGTGCGGACGATTCGGTTGTCGAAGTCGTTGGCGGCGGCGGGGCATCGGTGGTAGCGATTCGAGCGAACACCTCCGCGAAGGGGTCGCCCAGGCCGCCGGTCTCGGTGCCGTCGAGCGACTGAGATCCTGACAAGCGGCCTTTGAGTCTCGCCAGCCGCGATTCGATCGGTGTGCTTGTGTTTTCGATTCCGCGCGCCGTTGTTTCACGGTTGCGTCCCGCTTCAATGACCGACATTCCTGATCCCCCCAGATCGTGAAACACGTTGGGGCGGGGCAGGATTATTTTCCTTGTGCCTCGTCGATCAACGTGGTCGTTGGCATCCCTTCGCCGATGCGGCGCAGGATCTCGTGGAGTTTGTCGGCTTCTTCCGGCGTCGCAAACTCCGCCAATATATCTTTTCGTTTATCGATGGGCATGGCTTGAATGATATTAACGACGTCATCAATTCTTTTATCGTCAAACATTCTCATCAAGAGCTCTTTGGACTGTTCCGCCTCGAGTGCCTGGAGCGTCCGCTGGACTTCTCGAAGACCTTCGTCTTGGGCTCCCTGGCGGATTTCGGCTAAGCGTTTGTCGAAGGATTCTCGGCGTTCGTCGAACCGATCTCGTTCCAGTTTCAACTGCGACAGCATCACGGCCAATTCGTCTTTAAACTCTTGTTGGCTGCGTAGACGCATGTCGATATCCAGGCTTTCCCGCTGGCGGGCGTCGAGGATCTCGTCAAAGTCGGGCTGTTCGCGGTCACCTTCTTCCTGAAGTATTTGCCGCAACTGGTTTCCGGTGATGTCGATTCCATTGACCAGTGCAATCATTTTGGTCAACGTTCCCGCGTTGAGAGTTCCGCGGACGGCGAACACGCCGAGTACGATCAATTGGGTCAACACGGTGGCAACGCAAACGACCCCGATGGTTTTCATTAAAAATTTCATGTTCGACTCCGATTTCGGTTTCGGCGATCAATGATCAGTCGGGCGGTCGTTAAGTCATCCGATTCAGCTTGTTCACGTTGTAGTTCGAGATAGCGGTATTCGGATTTTTGAGTTTCACGCAATCGTTCTAATCGCTTAACCTCGGCCTCGGCGTTGACCAGAACGTCACGTCGTCGTTGCAATTCTTTGAGAAGCGTTTCCTTCGTCGAACGCAGCCCGATCTGTTCGGCTTGCAGTTGCAGGTCGTATCGACCTTGTTGCAAGGCGCGATCGATGGAGACGCCGTGCGAGTTGGGGGACTCACGATTGCCGTCGCCATGGTTTTGAAACATGCCTGCGGCAAGTCGACGGATTTCGTCGCGTTGTCGCTGTAAGTCTCGGATTTGTTCATCGACACGGCGAATCGCCTCGTTCGCTTTGCCGACTTCACGTCCGGCTTCGTCGCGTTCGCGGCAACGCAATGCGAGGATCGAATCAAATCGAAATTGAAACGCCATTTTACCCTGCCGTTCGTTTGTTCGCGTCGGCGATCATCTGGGCTGCCACGTTTGGTGGCGTCGCGGCCAACGTTACGAGCAACCGTTGTGAGTCGGCGAGTGGTGTTTGGTCACTACTGTTTTGGCGCAACATGAGGTTGATCGGGTCTCGCATTGCGATCGCAGAGTCGATTCGCGGATCGGTCCCGGCTCGGTAGGCACCGATCGAGATCAGGTCTTCGCTGTTTTCGTATTGAACCATGTGTTCGCGAATTTTCAGGACCGATTCACGGACTTCGGGGGTGACCAATTGATTTTGCAGTCGGCTGATACTTTGTGGGATATCGATCGGTGGGTAGTGACCACGATGAGCGAGCTTGCGGTTCAAAACGATGTGGCCGTCCAGCAAGCCGCGAACCGTATCGGCGATCGGTTCGTTTTGGTCATCGCCTTCGACCAAGACGGTGTAGAAAGCTGTGATCGAGCCCTTTTCGGTTCGACCGGCCCGTTCGACCAATTGAGGCAGCATATTGAACACGCTGGGCGGATAACCGCGGGTGGTCGGCGGTTCGCCGGCGGCCAAGCCGAGTTCTCGCTGCGCCATCGCGAATCGTGTGACGCTGTCGACGAGCAGCAAGACATTGTGTCCGTCGTCGCGAAACTGTTCGGCGATGCTGGTCGCGGTCATGGCGGCGGACAATCGTTGGGCGGCCGGTCGATCACTCGTGGCGACGACAACGACTGCCTTTTTCAACCCTTCCGGGCCGAGTGAGTTCTGAATGAATTCGTTCACCTCGCGGCCCCGCTCGCCGACCATCGCGATGACGACGCGGTCTGCATTGGTTCCCCGGGTGATCATGCCCAGCAGGGTGCTTTTGCCGACGCCGGAGCCGGCGAAGATGCCCAGTCGCTGTCCGATGCCGCAAGTCAACATGCCGTCGATGGCGCGGACTCCGGTTTGCAAAGGTTGATCGATCGGGGGACGCGATAGCGAATCGGGTGATGTGTGGGAAACGACGACTCGAGATAGGTCTTCGCTAAGCGGTCGACCGTCGATCGGACGTCCGAAAGCATCAATGATCCGTCCGCACAGCGACCCACCGACTCGCAAACTCATCGCGTTGGAAACCAAGCGAACGCGATCACCGGCGGCCAATCGCGAGATGGCTTCCAACGGAGCCAAGATCGGTCGCGTGTTGTCAAAACCGATCACACGTGCGAGCGTCGGTTTAGCATCAGGTGGCATTAACTCACACAACGCCCCCAGTGGCGCGGTCATGCCTTGTACGGTGACGGCATCGCCGGTGACCGAAGCCACTCGACCGCGGACTTGAAACATGACCATCGAATCAATCGACTCGACCACCGAACGAGGATCGGGCAATCGCGGCGGAACCAATGCGGCCACAGGGGTCATAACAGCTCTTCTCGAAGGCGTTGCAGTTGAGCTTCTAGGCCGGCGCGGATCTCGCCGCCGTCTTGACGAACGACCACGTCGCCCACCGACAGCGTTTCGTCGGGAATCACGACGGACTGTTCGGGCAGATCCGGGCTGGATAACAACTCATCGAATTGACGACCGAGTTCGGCGAGCGTGTCAGGATGAACGGCCAGTGTTAAACGACCGGCGGAACGTGTGCTGTGAAGTGCCTCGCGCGCCCAGCGAACGAGAACATGCTCTTCGGTCGGTAACGACGAAGACGGTGAATCGGCGGAGTCGTCTGGATCGGGAGCGACGGCGAGTGGAGATGCGTTAGGCAGTTCTACTTTTTTTCTAAGTAGTCGTTCGGCGGCCGCGATCGCGGTGGCGGTCATGACTTCGGCGTATTGGTGCATCCATTGATCGTACTGCGTTCGCATTTGAACGACCATTTTCCGCAGCGATTCGACCTGGGCTTGAGCTTTCGCTTCGGCCTCGACGGCGATCCTTTTATCGATTTCGGCAGCCGCCGCTTTTTGGCCTTCGGCGTGACCGGTGGACTTGGCCTGTTGCTTGATTCGTACGCTTTCGGCTTGAGCCTGGCCCATCATGGCTTCGACTTCAGCCCGGCATTTCATGATTTGTTGTCGCCCTTGCTCGACAATGTCCGCGAGATTGAACTCGACGAGCCCTTCGCTACCGGCCTTGTCTTTACCGATGATGGTCCCGGACAATCGCGCGGCTACGCCTCCGCTAGGGATCGGCAGTGAATCTTCGGGCGGCGATGGACTGGTGCTGTGGCCAGTTTTGATAATCTGCACTGATCCGGTGCCGGGGCGTGGTGCCGGAAGCCTCACGTCGGGCGCAGCCGGAGGGAATGGGGTGACCGTTCGTTGTTGTTTTACAATGGTTGCCATGGTGATACCGGCGAACCGGCCTTATGCGGCTAGTCGGGTAGAGTGCTGGGAAACGCCGTCTGGTGCGGTTGCCTGCACGGCATGGGTGGAATGGATCACTTGAGCGGCTATCGCAACGGCCTCTTTGGCCAGATCGATTTCGCGAATCTCCATGGAACCCAATGACATCAACTGGCGGCGAACTTGGTTCGCCGCCGCTCGTGGCAAGCACGCGATCGCTGCATCAGCCGTTTGGTTCGGCAAGCCGCACAGTGCCAGGATGGCGACCCGAGTTTCGACACGGGCGAGCGCCTCACACAAACGCTTGGGCGCAAGCCGGACGAGTTCGAGGTGAATCTGGTCGGTCGATAACGTCGGCCGACTCACGGTGACCTTGTCGGATGTTTGCGTCGGTGCGGTCGGTTCAGTCTCGCGAGTGATCTGCCGCAAACGCGCTGCGACCTGGGACGCTTCTTCTTCGGGAATCGGGTCCGGTGCAGAAGATGGTAATTCAGCCAGGATTGCCTGCAATCGCGGCGAAACGGCGACTGCGGAACGGGGAACATGTTTGGCGGCATCGGCCGGGTTCCAAACCGCATGATCGCCTGGATAGTCGATGGCGTTTTGGTCGATGAGTTGTTGCAACGGATTACGGTCGCGAGCCGTTTGTATCCGCTGCACCCGATTTTGAAAACTACCTGCGAGGTCCGCGAGCATTTCGTCAGGCAGCGATTGCAAACGCCCGATTCGACTGAGCATGTCTTGACGTTGTGCGTTTCCGAGTCGCGGTAGAATGCGAGCGGCACGTGAAGGCTCGATCGACGCGAACACGACTGCTTTGGTTTGAGGGTGCTCGTCTTGTAACAATGTCAACAGGTCCTCGTCGGCCACTTGATCGAGGAAGCCAAGCGGACGACTGGGTTTCGTCGTGGATTCCGGCTGATTGCGACGATCAACGGGTTCATCGGTCAGACGATCGATGGCGGCCCGATGGTTGTCAGATAAAAGACTGTTTTGTGTGTCCGGCGGCAATCGATGATCCGCTTCCCGGGCGGCTTGTCGTTTGATCGAACCGGTAAACGATTCGAGAGCGCGTTTACGTTCCATCGGATCGACGTCGATCAAGGTGCGCAATTCGCGTTGTACCCGTCGCCTGGCTTCCGGACCAAGGTCTGCAAGTAATTTCAACGCGACCGGTTCAGGCAAGTCCCGCAGTACGATCGCGATCCGCCGCAACGACGCGGCACGTCGTGCTTCGTTTTCAGTGTTGGCGGCCAGAGCGTTCAGGGACACGGTGTCGGCGGCGTTGAGAGTTGTGAAAAGAAATTTGCGAATCTTTCACAGTTCTACTCAAGTTGTCTCGCCGCTGGGAAGATTGATTTATCAAGGGACGAGTTCAAGGTCCGGTTCGACAGCCAGCAACACCTTGGAGAATTTTAAGCTGCGTGCGAAGTCGAATACGTCAATCGTATCGGATACCGAAATCGCCGGGTCGGGGTCGACGACCACCATCGTGGCAATCGGCATGTCGGAAATCTTCGATAGCTTTCTCTTAACGGCGGAGAGATCGGCCAGTTCGACGGCCCCAACCCGGTAGGACTTGCCGCCGGGGTGATCGATGATTCGGACGATGATTTCGGTCGGTTTGACCTCCAGTGACGGCATTGGGAGATCCGGATTTACCGCCATGGACTCATCCATTGTTTCGGGGGGCGTTTTCGAAGGAGCCAAAGCGATCGAACCAGGAAGGCTTGTCTCAGGCAGATCGAAACTACTCGTCCAGACGAAAAAAACAAGTAACAGGAAAACAACATCAATCATCGACGTCATGGCTAGGTCATCGCTATCACGACGGAAATTGGCATGTGAGGGCGGTCTCATGGGCGACTCACGGCTATCGGGCTTGTGACGATCGATACGTTTTGAAAGCCTCGATCGGTAAGGGTCGCCAAGACACGATTGAGGTGTTCATAAGCCAAGGATCGGTCGACGCGGATCCGGACCGTTTGGGTGGAATCACGAGGAAGTCGCGACGAGAAGACGTCCGTCGATAGCTGGCTTCCGTTAAGGAATAGCCTAGCCTGAGCATCCATGGTGAGAGTGAATACGTCGTCCGCCGGAGACGTTTCGCTGATTCCGGTCGCTGAATCGGCCAGTGAAACCGGCATTCGATTTTCTCGCCGGGACAGGTGGCTGGAGACCAAGAAAAAAATAATCAGCAAGAACACGACGTCGATCATCGGCGTCATGGCCACTCGATCGGTCGTGCGCTGTTGATTCATTCGGTGAGAATTCGGGGATCGCATGGGACGAGTATAACAATACGCCGCAGTAACGGGACTCGCAGTCCAGGCGTAGCGTATCGAACTAGTGGTCTGTTACAGGTAAAAATGGGGGTTGGCTGTAGAGGATCTTGTTAAAGATCCTGCCGCTACAGGATCTTTAACAAGATCCACTCCCCTAACTTTTAGCTGTCCCAGACCGCTAGAAAAATTTGTTCAGTGGTTCCAGTTTCACGGAATCGGTCTTTCGGCCGATTTGGCAATTCGACTAAAGTTCTCTTTCTACGCGACCGAAACGCAGGCACCCCGCATTGGACAGGATCGTCCAAACCCTGCGTCTGGGACTGGTTGCATTGACCCGACGTCGTCCAGGAAGGAACCTCTGATGTTATTAGATCGTATCGAAATCGATAGCCATGGTCCGCTCAATCGGGTCGAGATCGGTCCGTTGTCTCACCACCTCAACGTCGTCCTCGGGCCGGCCGGCTCCGGAAAAACCGCGATCAGTCGGTTCATTCGCGATTCGCTGATCGACCGAGACTACCCTCTGGGGATGCTCAGCAATTCATCGGGGCGGATCGTCTGGGTCGATTCGAACGGCTGGATTCACTGCCGACGCGAGCAAGATGGCACGCCTAACGGTCGGCGGACCGTGGAGTTTGAAAACCGCAGTGAATCCTCCGCAGCGTGGGACGGCTACGCCGACGGATGGTTCGATTCCGCCGAAGTTGCTTCCCAAACGGCCTCGCATTATCGATCTTCTCTTGCTTCGCGAACATTGCAAAGCATTCGTATTCCGGAATCAATCGTCGATGGCGTGATGGTCGACACGACCGTCAGCAGTGTTTCTCGCGTCGTCGCATCCTGTGTTTCGGCCGGCCTGGATCGCGACGACCTGGCTCGAATGCCTTTCGAGAACGAGACAGCCCGTTATGCCGATTCGCAATCGTTTGTCCGCACTCATGAGGACGATCGACGCCGCCGCGAGTTGCGGGCGGAATTGGCAGACGTCGAGGCCGAACTCGCCAAGCTTCGAGATGCTCGTCCCGTCGTCGATCGGGTCGATACATCCGATCTTCAGCGGCAGCGTGTTGATCTGCTACGCCGCCGCAATGAATGTGTGGCCCGTCGCGAGCGCTTGTTCGTTGATCCGATGGTGCATGAAATCCGGAGATCGGACAGTGATTCAAGATTGCGGGAACTGCATTTTCAAGCCGAATCGTTGCGAACGAGAGCGGCCTCGTTGCAGCGATGGATTGCGGAGTTGGACTCCAGTGCCTACCGATCCAGCGAGTCTCGGTATGCCGTCGGGTCGGGTGGGTTGTATGCGTTGCCCGAAGCTTGGCAATCGACCTCGGTCGACACGCTGCGAGAACAAATCAGCCGTGCTGATCGTGAAATCGTTTCGCTGCGTCGAGTGCTCGCCGACATCCGCGGCATTCGAAACCTACTCGCCTCCTCTCATTTGCCGTTTGATTTAAATACCGGATCGAACACGGGGTATGCGGCGGCGCAAGCGGGGCGTTGGCTGGATCCAGAATGGATGCAAACCCGTCGTTACGATCATTTCGTTCGCGCGATGGATCACTATCGAAGCGATCGGCCTTGGGCCGATTTCTATCATGCCGCTTACCAGCCGTTGCACCCAATTGACGATCTGGCGATTCGGATCGAGGCAGCACAGCGTCACTTGGATTGGCTGTTGTCGCGCGTCGGGGTGGCTGCTCCGAATGCGGCTTCCGATGCGAGCTCCTGGTTGGACCTGAGTTGGTTCGAACCCCACGAACGCCGCACCGTGATGCTGGAAACAGTTCGCCGAGTACGTGATCAGATTCGTCATCGAGAATTTTTGACGACCTATCATCTCGATCGTGTCGCTGATGATTTGAATCAGTCGCTCGATCGTTTACTCGCGACAAGATCCCGTATCGTCGAGACGCTCGCCCGTACACACGCTGATTGGGGGCGATCGTTTGATTCCGGCTCTGGCTACGATCCCGACTGGGTTGCCGAGCGACGTTCGGCGTCGAGCGAATTACTCCGTGTCGAGGGTGAACTACGCAGCGTCTTGGATGAATCGGCCAAGTTGCGTCGTTTTGATCGCGTTTTGCCCATCGTCGACCCGATTTATCCGGTCGGATTGGACCGCGCCAGCGGCTCCGTTGAGATGATCGATGCTGAGATCGCTAGGTTGGACGCGAGGTTGAGAGAGCTCGAAGCGGCCATTGCCGAGCAATCTGCATTCGGTTCAGCCGCTTACGTCGACGGCTGTTCTTGTCGTTTCGAACGCGCCGACGTGCTTGGTCGACGCCGCGACGCATTGATCGCAGAATTGGATCGCGACCGTCCGATCGCACGACGTGAATCATCGTTGTCTGAATTGGCAAGCCGATGGCTGGTCCGATTATCAGGGGGACGTCATCGCATCGTGCAATGGTCCAGCGTTCCGGTCGCGACCGATCGGTGCACTCACTTGCCGCTACGCGGGGGATCGTCGGTCGATGGGATGAATGACCGTGTGGATCACCGAGTCGATCACCGAGTGTCGGTGACGATCGATTGCTTGGATGAGCAAAGCGTTTCGGCGGCGACACGGGCATTGGCGTGTCTGGCGGTTCGCATGGCGGCCGGCGAATTGCTCGGCCGGATGGGACATGCGATTCCGTTGGTCCTGGAGACTCATCGTGAGTTGTTTGTTGCTAGCTCGAATCATGCAACGGAATATCAACACGATGCCTACCGTCCGTGGACTCGCGAAGGGGTGACGGGCGACGCGATTGCGTCAGCGCTCTCGGATTACACCGCAGCCGGTCGGCAAGTATTGGTGCTTACCGAGTTCGCTCCACTCGCCCATCAGCTCAAGCGATCCGGAGCACGCAGTTTTGAATTGCACACTCAGCGGATTGTGCATCCTCATCGTCCGATTTGGCGAGGCGTCCAGCGGCAAGATCATTATGCCGGCCCACACGGGATCGACGCAAACGGCCGGCCGGTTGCTAGCCCGATCGACCTGCGTGATACCGAGATCGATCATTACGTCAATCGTGCCTTTGACCAAGCATGGATCGAGTCGGCCGGTCTGCGAGAAGGTGACTACCATCGACAAGTTGCAACCGACGCGCCTGCACCCGGGGCGACTTATCGTGATGGGTACTATTACGCTCAGCAAAGCTCGACCCGACCGTTTTCGGGACAGTCGGTTCGGCAGCAGGACGCGACGGTCGACGCCCACGATCCGGTTTCAAATTCACTCGTTTCGGACAGCCTGATCGCCCGTCATGGGAAGTCGCAACTCAGCAGCGGCGTGATAGGCGATTCCGATGTGCCGTACTTCATGACCGTTGACAGTCCCATCGACACGGCGCCCTCTATTGACGCCGTGGCGGCTCAGCGTCTTCGCCGGGTCGGGATTTCGCACATCACGCATTTGATGAACCAAGACAGCAATCGGTTGGCTGATACGCTCGGGCTAGCGGGAGTCGATGCCAAGACCATCCGTCGGTGGCAATCCGAATGTCGTTTAATGTGCCGAGTACCGCAACTGCGAGGCTTTGACGCTCGTGTCTTGGTCGGATGCGGTGTTCAAGACCCCGCACAGTTGGCGGCGATCCATCCGACCGAGCTTCTCGATCGGGTCAAGACGTTTTTGGCGACCGAGCGAGGTCAACAGATCTTGCTTTCGGGAACCAGCTACGAGCTATCTCGGATTACGAGTTGGATCGCTTCGGCGAACCACAGCGTCCACACCGTTCGGCGAACCCGTACCGTCGACGGGCGTCCCGTTGAAACTCGCGTGACCCGCGACCGAATCGATAACGATCGCGAACAACAAACTCGTTCGCGACGTCCTGTAGCGGAAGAGGTTTATTTGACCGACGATGATTTCGATCAAGAACGCTACGAAGTCGAAGTCGAGCGTCGCGCTGATCGCATCGCCGAGGAAATCGACGAACTAACGCGAGACTACGATCGTGAAGCTTCATCGAAGCGAACCGTGTCGGCGCTCAAACCATCGTCGGCGTCGGAATCTCGCACCCGTCGGAATGCTCGCTCATCGGATCGTAACCGATCATCAAGTAAGGGCGAACGTCAATCCAACGGCGAGCATCGATCCAACGGGGGGCAACGCTTTTACAAAACGCAGGATACCGGACGCCGCCCGCAAGCTGCGCGATCGAGGGACACGCGGACAAGCGAGAGTCGACCGACCGTCAACGGATTGCGATTTTACCTAGAGCGAGCCGACGATGTGGTCGACGCACCCTCGATCGGTCCACGCATGGCGGAACGGTTGAACCGAATCGGGATTGTTACCGTCAACGATTTGCTGACATCCGACGCGGCCGCAGTCGCTGAGAAGCTCAAACATCGCCGAATCGACCGGGCAACCGTGACACAGTGGCAGAATCAAGCTACGCTGGTGTGTCGAGTGCCGATGTTGCGGGGGCATGACGCCCAGTTCTTGGTCGCCGTCGGAGTGACGACACCAGAAGAGTTAGCCGCCAGCAACGCGGCCGCCTTGTTCGCCAAGGTCGATCGGGTCGCTCAGTCGAGCGAAGGTAAGCAAATCGTTCGCGGCGGGAAACTGCCGGATCTCGATGAAGTGTCCGAGTGGATCGGATACGCGAACCAAAATCGGGAACTAAACGCCGCATGAATCGATGAAACTGATCCGACAGGTATTTTCAACTAACCTGTTCGCTCCTTCGAAGCACTCCAAGCTATCGGCTTGGGAGCCCTTAAGGCTGCCGATGTTTCGCGTTTTTTGGTTGGCGTCTTTAGCGTCCAACTTGGGGACTTGGATCCACGAGGTGGGCGCGGGATGGTTGATGACGAGTTTGGATGCCAGTCCTGAGATGGTGGCAGCGGTGCGGACGTCGATGTCGCTGCCGATTGTGATCTTGGCCATCCCGGCCGGGGTGTTGGCGGACCGGTTTGACAAGCGTCGTCTTTTGTTGATGACGCAGTCGATGCTGTTCAGCGTCACGGCGATCCTGTCGCTACTAACGTTCACCGATCAAATATCCGCTTGGGGGCTATTGTCGCTGACGTTTGTCATGGGTTTAGGAATGGTGATTCACGTTCCGACCTGGCAATCCGCGATCCCCGAACTCGTGCCGCGTAGCCAGATTCCTCGCGCGGTCGGATTAGGTAGCGTCAGTTTCAACTTAGCACGCACGTTGGGACCAGCGATCGGTGGTGTGTTGATCGCACTCGTCGGAATTTGGAGCACGTTCGCGATCAATGCGATGTCGTTTGCTTGCGTGATCCTCGTCTTGATACTTTGGAAGCGCACGTCGATCGAGAACAGTCGTGGTCGATCGTTTCTGTCGTCGATGCGGCAAGGCGTGCGGTACGTGCTCCTGAACCCAGCGATGCGTCACGTGATGATCGGCGTGTTGTTGTTTGTTATGCCGGGCAGCGCGTTATGGTCGCTGATGCCGTTGTATGCCAAAACGCAACTGGGCTGGGGCGCTCAAGGATTCGGTGCCCTCGTCGGATGCATTGGTGCCGGAGCGGTGGCCGGGGCATCCGTATTACCACGTCTGCGCCATCGCTTTGGTTCGGACGTCATGGTCGCCGGAGCGATGGGATTGTTCGCGTTCGGGCTGGCGATCATGAGCTGGGCACCATCGTGGCCGGTTCTGTTGCCCACGGTATTGGCCATGGGAGCCGGGTGGATGGCCACGCTGACGACGCTCAACGCGACCGCCCAATTTACCCTTCCCCCTCGGTTGCGAGCCCGAGGCATGGGGTGCTATTTGACGATGATGGCCGGATCGATGGCGATCGGCTCGCTCGTTTGGGGGCGAACGGCCGGAGCGATCGGATTAGCGGGAGCCTTGCAGGTCGCATGTGGAGTGATGCTGGCAACGGCGATCGTTAGTCTCGCCTTCCCGCTTTCGATCCAGTTGGATGACTGATTCAGTTCACCGAAATACGCTTGAACTCGATGATCTTGGCTTCCGGATGGAAGTCGTTCAGCGCCGCTTCGACCGTTTTGCTGTCATCGAGTGCATAGAACTGGCTCAACAAGCAACGCTCTTGGTCGAGCAACGTGTTGTCGGCGATGAAACGATCAATCTTGCCCGGAAGGATCTTGTCCCAAATCTTTTCCGGCTTGCCTTCGGCTTTCAGTTCTTCCTTGATTGCCGTTTCGGTAGCCGCCATCACTTCGGGGGTCAATTGGCGACGGCTGGCGTACTGAGGCACATTCTTGACGGGCTTACCGAGATTCTCTTTCTCGTTTAGCTCGTTCTCGGCGACAATCTGAGCACGCAGCGCTTCGGTTTCTTTCTCGACGAACTCGGGGTCGAATTCATCAGGGTGCAGAATCGAAGGCTTCATGGCGGCGATGTGCATCGCGACACCACGGAAGAACTGGTCGGAGCCTTCTTTGCCGCCGTCTTGATAGTGAACCAAGACGCCGATCTTGCTGCCCGCGTGAATGTAGGAAGCGATGTTCTTGCCTTCGATTACGTGAACGTCTGAGACGAGAATCTTTTCGCCCGTCTTGCCGGTCTCGTTGACCAAGTAATCGGTTACGGTTTGGCCATCGATCGTTAATGCGTTGACTTCTTCGACGGACTTGGCGTTGTGTTCAAATGCCAACTTCGCGATTCGTTCGGTCAAGGCGGTGAAGTTTTCGTTCTTGGCAACGAAGTCAGTTTCGCAGCTCAAGGCGAGCAGCAAAGCCTTGTCGCCTTCGACGATCGCCGTGACGACCCCTTCTTCGGCTTCGCGATCGGCACGCTTGGCAGCGACTTTTTGGCCTTTCTTGCGGAGGTAATCCAACGCACCTTCCATGTCGCCGCCGGATTCTTCGAGTGCTTTTTTGCAATCCATCATGCCGGCACCGGTGGACTTGCGCAGTTCACTTACGTCTTTGGCGGAGATAGCCATCTTTACTTCCTAGAACTAGTATCGAATGTGTTTGTGTTGGGAATCAGTGGGGAGGTGGACCGTCGCGGCCGACAGTCGCGAGGGGAGCGTTTGCGTTGCAGACGATGCCGAGATGAAAACCCTCGTGAAAGATCGACGAAGGATTCAAAGCCACATTCCCGGCGATCGGCCCGTCGCGAAAGTCTTGTCGACTTCCGCGACGGTATCAAGCGGAGAGATCTACTCGGCGACAGGTTCGTCAGCCGGTTCCGCAGCGGGGGCCTCGGTCGGTTGGGCTTCGGCTGGAGCGGCCTCGGCAGCTTGGGCGGCCGGGGCTCCGGCGTCGCTGGCTTCGACTTGCGTTTGTCCCTTGCCGGCGATCACCGCGTCGGCGAGTTCACGCATGATCATTTCGACGCTGCGAATACCGTCGTCGTTGCCGGGGATCGGCAAATCGATCAAGCTCGGATCGCTGTCGGTGTCGATCAACGCGACCGTCGTGATGCCCAACCGTTTGGCTTCGCGAACGGCATTGCGCTCTTTGCCGGGGTCGACGATGAACATGACTTCGGGCAAACGATTCATCGTTCGCAAGCCGTTCAAGTTACGGTACATCTTGCGATACTCGCGGTTGAGCGAGGATTGCATTTTCTTGCTGTAATCGTTGATCTTGTCGGTCGTGCGCAAATCTTCGAGTTCTTCGAGACGACCCAGACGCGAACGAATGGTGCGGAAGTTGGTCAGCGTTCCACCGAGCCAACGTTCGCTAACGAAAGGCATCCCGCAACGTAGCGATTGCTCTTCGACGGCTTCACCGGCTTGACGCTTGGTACCGACGAACAGGATCAAGCTGCCGCCGGCGGCGACTTGCGAAAGGTACTTCTTGGCTCGCAACAGACCGCGGAGGGTTTCGCGGATGTCGAGAATGTGAATTTGGTTTTTCTTGCCGAAAATGTACGGGGCCATTTTCGGGTTCCAGAGGCTCGTGCGGTGTCCGAAGTGGACGCCCGACTCGATCATCTCTTTTACAATTTCGTTCGCCATCAGGTTTGGTTTGCCGCTTTTTGCGGCAAGACTCCAGGGGATTTTCACGTCGGGTTCGAGAAAGACACGGGATCGAGGTCCATTGCCGGACCGCAAAACACCACGTTTTTCCAGGGCACCGGAACCGTCGCGACTCGGAAAAGCCACTGCGTTCCATCAGCCCTTCGCCCCATCGAAGACGTGAGGGGGAAAGGAATATTGTCTCGCAACGAAGTGTCGCGAGATTGAGGAGGGGAGAGGGTAGAAAACAATTCCGGTTTTCGCAACCCCGGTCGTCATTTCGTCGTTTGAATGCAATACAACGCCGCGTCCGAACGAACCAACAATCGATCGCCGATGATCGCGGGCGTTGCGTTGAATAACTCGCCTTCGTCACCGAGTTCGTTGATGGCGAGTTGCTCGTATTGCGGTTTGGCGGCGATCACGACGATGCCTTCGTCTCGGGTGGTCAAAAACAGCTTTTCGCGGTCGCCTACGATCGATGCGTACACTCGGCTGCGGGTCGGCAACCGTTCGCGGAACACTTCTTCACCGTCACTCGCTCGCAAGCACAAGGCGATCGCTTTGTCGTGCGACCAGAACAAATAACCGCCGTGCAGAACCGGGGTCGTCACGTTGGCACCTCGCGAAACGTCCCAAATCAGATGGGATTCGCTCACGTCGCCCCGTCCGCCCGCTTTGACGACGAACGTCTTGTTGCTGCGCCCGGCACTGCAGTACAAGGTTTCGCCGTCGGCGATGATCGCGGGAACCACGTAATCTTCGACCGCCGAGCAGGTCCACAATCGTTGGCCCGTTCGGGGATCGAGACCGAGGATGGCGTTTTGTTGGTTGACGATCAGTTCTCGGGAGCCATCGGAGAGTGTAACGATCGTCGGCGTCGTCCACGCTTTGTCAATTTCGTCAGCCTGCCAGACGACTTCGCCGGTCGCCTTTTCCAACGCATACAACGATCCGCTTTCGATCGACGCGTTCATGATGACCAAATTCTCGAATTCAATCGGGCTGGCTGCGGCGCCGAAACCGACCGTGTTGGTGCCGACATTCTTTCGCCACAGCAATTCACCTTCGTGGGTCAGCGCGATCACGCCGGAAGGACCAAAGTAGCTGTAGACGTTTTCGGAATCGACGCAGGACGTCGGTGAGGCGTATCCGTGTTCGGCGACGCGTTTGCCGATCGGTTGCTCCTCCGGCGACGGTTCAAACGTCTTGTCCCACAAAACATCGCCACTGGATAAGGAAATGCAGAGAACGTGTAGTCTTAAATTCGCCCGGTCACCGGGATCTTCGATCGATTCGCCGTAACCTGAATAGGCGGTCAAGAAAACGCGATCGCCGAAAACGACCGGGCTGCTCGCACCGGGTCCCAGCAAAGGCGTCTTCCAAGCGAGGTTCTGGTCGTTGCTCCAAGTCGTTGGAACGACCGAGTCGCTGACACCGCTCCCCTGTGGCCCGCGAAATTGTGGCCATGTTTGAGCCGGGACGTTTGATGCCCAAACGGCGATGTAGAGGAGTAAAACAGCAACGCGAATGAACGATTTCATTTGGTTCTCTCGCAATTTTGCGAATGGGTTTACGATTGAATCAACCGCCATCGTGCGTCAACGGTTTGTGAATCACTCACTTAGGTTCTGAATTTTCTTCAAGCTCATCAAATACTCGACCATATCAACGAGGCCCTGTTGGTCGGTCGTTTGATGCAAGTTTGCAGGCATGATGGATACCTCACTCTTGCTCATTTCTTCGACATCGCCTGGGTCGATCGCGATATCGATGGCTTCCGCGTTGCGAACCACAAGTTTTTCATCCGTTTGGGTGACCAGAATCCCGCTGACGATCTGGCCGCTGTCTAACAACACGATGTAGTTCTCGTAATTGTGGCTGATTCCTGCGCTGGGGTCCAAGATCGAGGTGAACATCGCTTCACGGGACAATTTGCTACCGATCTCCGAGAGATCGGGACCGACTTGATTGCCAAATCCGTTGACGACGTGGCATTTGCTACACGTTCCTTTGCCACGGAACAACTCGAGTCCATGTGCCAGGTCGCCAGACATCGCCGCGAGTTGATCCAGCGGCGCCAACTTGACCGAGCCTGACGATTCGGGCAAAGGTAGGATCCGGGCTGCACGCTCGACGATTTTCTTGTCTGGTGAGGTCGACAGCAAACCACCGGCGAGTAATTTCAAATCGGCCGGCATGGTGTTGGATTCGGCGAGGCTGAGCAGTGATTCGATACCGAGGTTGTTCTTGGAAAGTGCCCGCACCGAGGCGGCCCGCACGTCGTAGCTCAGCTCGGCTTGCGCCATCGTTTTTTCCAAGACCTTGACGGCACGTTGGTTCCCGACCGTCCCCAGTAAACTAGCGATCCGCTTGGCTTCGTCGACGGGTTGGGTTGATAGATAGCCAACGAACTTTTGATAACCTTCGTTGCCCTTGAGGAGGTACTGCGCCGCTTGCATCGAAAGCGTGTCGTTGCCCGACTGGACCATCATGGCGTAGATCGATTCTTCGGCACCGGTTGGGCGAAAACGCTCGACCAATTTCAAGTAATGCTCTTTGCCAACACTGCGTGCGATGTGGCGTTCGATCGCCTTTTCCGCTTTTGGGAACTCGGCCAAGTTGACTTCGCCGGGCATGCGCATCACGGCGCGAACGATGATCTCGTCTTGCTCGGCTTGCGATCGTAGGGCGGTGGATTGTGTTTTCCCTAAATCATTGATTACCAACGTTTCTTGTTCGGACGATCGATTGACGAGCAGCTTTTTCAGCGCGGCCGCTCGCACATCGGCTTTGTGATATTCCAACGCTCGGAAATACCGATTGGTTTGTTCGACCGATAACTTCGGATCGGCGATCAATTCAACGATTCGTTCGGCCGCCGCGTCGGCTCGCGTCCGCCATACGATGTCGCGGCCGCCCGGCGTGTTCCAGTTCTTACCAACGAGCGAGGACCAAGCGGAAAAGCAATCGTCCGCGCGAACGTCGCTGCCGATGCCGAGAGCTTCCAGGTACCAACGATCCGAACCGTCGTGTCGGGCGGCAAGCTTGGCCCATACGCCGGGCATCGCATCGGTCACGTCATAACGAATCGCCAGCGCGAGTTCGCGTCGAACGGCGGGCGAATCGTCGTCAACGAGACCGCCGCAAACTTCCGCGACACTCAATCCAATCAACTTGGCCAAACGAATACCCGCGATCCGCAAGTCGGAATCTTGGTCGGCGAGGACGCGCTGTACAAAGGCGACCCGGTCCGAAGCGATTTGGCCGAGCAACCACATCGCGCGGGCTCGCACGCGTGGGTTCGCGTCGGCGTAAAGTTTTTCCAATTCAGCTTGGGCTTGCGAAGCAGTGGCCGGGTTGTGCCCCATCGCGTGCAGGCCCGTCCAAGCCATGTAGCGGACGCTCAGGTTCGGGTTGCGAAGAGCCTCCGCACATCCGGCCGCGGTTTTGAAATCAAACTGCGGAACCGTGTACTTCACCCCTGGAGGAGCCAAGCGAAACAGTCGACCGCGATCGCTGTCTTCTTGACGGTGACCTCCAACGCCGGGATCGTACCAATCCGTCACGAACAACGATCCGTCTGGCGCGACACAAACGTCGGCCGGACGAAACCACTTGTCGGCGATACCCGTCATCAGTGGCTCGATCGTGGCCGAATACCCCGCACCGTCGGGTTGCGACGGGTAGGCACGCACGACGTTCGGGCCGGGATCGCAGTGAATGATTTGGTCCCAAAAACGCTCGGGCAACAATCGGCCTTCGTACATGCAAATGCCCGACGGTGATCCCGCACCGGTTTGCAGCAAGTTGGGAACCACGCCGGGATCGTTCAGGTGCCAATGTCGCAATGGAATCTCCTCCTCGAGCGTGATCCGATCGTCACGCCATCCGGCACCGGTCAACTCGTCGCGATAACCGTAGTTGCCTTGTTCCATCACGAAGTTAATTCGCGTGCCACGGTTGCCGTCGTCGTCGTTGTCGCTTTGCCAAAGCGAGCCGAACGAATCGACGGTCGTTTCCCAATTGTTGCGAAAGTTATGAGCGAGAACTTCGAAATTCGATCCGTCCAAGTCGCAACGAAACGGCATCCCGCCGAACAAGGGTTGCCCGTTGTCGACGACGGCGCGGCCACGAATGTCGACGATCGTTTCGCCATCGGCGTCCTTAACTTGTTTCCCGGTATTGCCGAAGTTCCAGTACAACTTTCCATCCGGGCCGAACAAGAACGAGTGGGCGGAATGGTCATGTTGCGGTTGTCCCGTTTCGGTGAACATCGCGACTTTGGAATCGGGCACATCATCACCATCGACGTCGGTGAACTTCCAAATGGTCGGCGAGGCCGACACGATCACTTGGTTACCGAGCACGCAGATCCCCATCGCCGAATCGACTTCGGGACCTTGGTAGAACGTCTTGATCTTGTCCAGTTTGCCGTCGCCGGTGGTGTCTTCGAGGATGAGGATGCGGTCACCTTCGGGCCGTGCGTTGGCGCGGCTGCGATAGTTCATCACATCGCAAACCCAAACGCGTCCACGGTGGTCGATGTCCAAATTCGTTAGGCTTTTCAGATTCGGTTCGCTGCCCATCAGCGTCGCCTCGAGTCCCTCGGCGATTTCCAAACCGGCGATCGCGTTGTCGGGATGACGTTGCCCGGTAGGTAAGTTTTCATCGAGCGTTTGAAGATCGTTCGGAACGCCGCCTGTATAAATCGCGAATCGAACGCTGGTGGTATTGCCCTCGTTCTGATCGGTTCCGTCGGATTCGAGAGCACCGATGACGGTCAACGATTCGTAACCTTCAGGGATCTCGAAACAGATCACACTCGGGGCGTGTGTCCCGATCGCCGGCGCACTGATCGATTCGCCGCGAACCTTGACGGGTCTGCCTGATACGTTTGCATTCTTGTGAACCTCGCCCCAACCGGTGGTGGCGGACACCCAATCCAGATCGACGAGATTGGCAGCCCCCTTACTGCCCTTGAGCACCGGATCGATCCAGGCGACGTGATCACAAGCGAAACTGTCACCGCCTTGGGTCACCACCAAATACAGCCGACGATCGGCGTCGAGTTTGTTCAAGTCGACTTGCAATTCCACCTGGTGCCGACTCGTTTGCGTGGTGACCCTTGGCGAAGCGGCAAGCAGTGTCGGGTTGCCGTCGCCCGATCCGCTCGCGTCTTTGCCGGAGACCGCGAGGTCGAATTTCTTCGTGATTTCCTTGAGGTCCAAGTTCTTGGGCTTCGGGTAGTCTTGGTCCTTGAGCAAGTCTTCGGCTTGAAGCTTTTTCATGGCCGACCGTTCAGACTCAATTTCGTCGCCGGCGGTCCAGCGGATCGCGTTGGTGACCAAACGGCGGACGGGTTCTTGAGCCCAGTTCCAATGGTAGTGGCCGCCGGTGAAGCCGAACGAACGACCACCGAAGGGAGGTTCGTAGGCCCAAGCGACCGTTTGTGGTTCGCCGGCGGCGACCATCTTGCGAACGGTGGGGTTTCCCGAATGGGGGCCGTCGGGCCGACGCATCGTTTCCTCCGGTGCAACGGATTGTAAAATCGGGGTTAGCTTTCCCGTTTCAGAGAAACGCATGTTGAAGTACCACTCGTCGTCGGCATGAAACGAATCGACGCTCCGGGTGATCGGATGCTCGGGCATTGCATCAAAATGGGCGACCCAGTGGGGGTTGACGCTGTAGTGGATCTCGAAATGCCCGCCGAGCAGTTCAACCCAATCGTCACCTGACTCACCTGGGACCATCTCCACCGCGTAATGCAGCGCCACCAACCCGCCACCACGCTTGAGCACTTCACGAATCGCGTCGCGGTGCAGCATCGCCACGTGACGACCTCCGCCGTCGCAATAGACGACGATCGAATCCGCCGCTGCGATCTTCGAAGCGTCTTCAGGCCAACCGCGAACGACCTCGACTTTGAGTTTTGGATTTGCCTCGAGCAGCGATTCTTCCAAGACCTTCAATCCGGCATAATGTTCGTGGGCACCGTATCCGTGACTCGGCGGTCCAGCGATCATGAGGATGTTCTTGGCCTTGCCGTTTTCGGCCGCCCATACGTTTTTTTCGGTAAGGACGCAGAACCACGCGATGCCGAGCATCAATGCGGCAAGGACTTGCCAAGTGATCAAATGGAAACGCGGGTGAAGTGTGGCGGGACGCATGGGCATTGAAGGGTGGAAGGAAAGCGGGCGGGACGGACTCATCGGCGATACGCAAGGGCGCACGCACCGCCTCAATTCTAAAGGACGGCGGCGATGAGCAACAGTATAACGTTGAGACGATTGCCCCGCCTAATTCGCCGCCCGACAAGCCGGGATCGGTTGCTGGCGAACCATCGAGGCCTCGTCCGCGTAGCCTGCCGGACTGACTGTTCTGTTCTGATTCCTGTCCAAATTCTTGGAACCCACGGCCATCCCATGCCACGCATTTCCGGACTCGTTTTCTATGCCGCTTTAGCTTTTGTCGGTTGTCTTGCCGTCGTGTCCGCTTCGGCCGGTCGAGTTGCTGCTCAGGATGGCAATCTTCCCGAAACGCCGCAATTGTCGGACGATTCCGAAGCAGCGGCTTTGCCCGAGGCAGGTGAATCACCGTCAAGTTCCGGTCAAGTCCCATCGTTGCTGGCACCCGAGCGTGACAGTTTGAAGGATTTTCGCGACGACCCTGAGCTATTGAAAGAACTAATCTTGAAGCTGCCCGAAGAGGCTCAAGGCGAAGCCCAGTCGACGTTGACCCGATTTCGAGACACCAACGACAAGCTGCGGTTGGCGATGGGCGAGTTACGAGAAATTCAGATTCGTTACCGCAATGACTTGGACCGGTCTCCCGCCGCGATCATTGCTTATCGGGAAAAACGCGAAGAAGTTTGGGGCTTGATGCAAGACGAGTTCGATGCGGCGCTGGACTTGATCCGGTTCTTGCCCAGTTCCGAAGCGGCCAGTTATCTCGTCACGATGGTTCAAGTTCACTTTGACACCGACATTTACGACCAAGGCACCTTCGAAGCCGCCGCGCGGTTGATCGACCTGGGGCAAAACTATCGGTTCTTGTACCTTGCCGGAGCACGATCCGCAGTCGCGACCGGCAAATTCAAATCGGCTCGCCAAGTCTACGACGCCTTGAAAGACGACGATTTGGAGGATGCCGATCGCCAACTGCAGTTTCACATGGATATTTTGGAAGAACAATTCACCGAAGAACAAGCGGCGATCGCGGCAACCGATCCGGCAACCCTACCGCAAGTCCGTTTTGAAACCACCATGGGAAGTTTTCTGGTCGAGTTGTTTCCTGAAACAGCACCTTCGACGGTGGCTCATTTCTTGAAACTGGTCCGAAGTGGGTTCTATGAAGGTATGGATTGGTCGGTGGTGACACCGAACGTGTTGGCTTTAACGGGCGATACGTCGAACGACGGTCGAGGTAACTCAGGCGAGTTTCTGGTCGACGAACACGAGAGTGAAGGGAACCGCAACGCGTTGCGTGGTTCGCTTATCATGGCCAAGATTCCGCTCGGCAAAGGCGAGTTTATCCCGAACTCGGCCAGTTCACAGTTCGCGATTCCGTACTTGCCAATCACATCCGTCTCGACCAACCAAACCGTTTTCGGTCGGGTGATCGAAGGCATGGATGTGGTGTCGCGGCTGCGACGTGTCGATCCGACGAAGGAAAAGAAAAAGAACGAAGTGCAGTTGCCGCCCGATTCGATCATCTCTGCCGAAATCGTCCGAGACGCCGAGGATCTCCCCGATCCGCAGTACGTCGACTTACAGAAGGAAATGGAAAAGGCCGTCAAAGCCGGATTGCTTCAATCAACAAAACCATAGCTGCAGGCTGGGAACATGCCCGCCCAGATTACCTCTCGCCGAAGATGGATTTTTCGGCTAACCGCGATCGCGATCGGTTTTCTACCCCTGGTCGTTGTCGAAATCGGTTTGCGATGGATTGATGGTCGCGAAGATTCGCGGCCAAGCGATGGCTTTGATGGCACTGGATTGTTTACGCCTGTCCAAGCGGATCAGCCGTCCGGAACCGTGACTTGGGAAATCAGTCCTCGACGCAGCAACTATTTTTGCCACGCTTCTTTTGTCGCTCCCAAGCCGCCCAATACCCGGCGGGTCTTTGTCCTCGGTGGGTCTACCGTTCAAGGGCGTCCCTATGCGAGCGAAACCGCGTTTGCGAAGTTCTTGGAACTGCGTCTTAACTCCGCCGACACCGATCGGCGACACGAGGTCATCAATTGTGGCGGCGTGTCTTATGCGAGTGATCGCGTGGAGCGGATTCTGCACGAGGTGCTCGGCCATCAGCCTGATGCCATCGTGCTATACATCGGTCACAACGAGTTCCTCGAAGACCGGCTCGAAGACCGGCACGGCCAACAGCACGCTTCATCCGCTCAGCGATGGATCAATTGGGCGGCCGGCAAATCGCGAGCCGTCGGAGTTCTTCGGGAAGTCTGGACGGGCACCGATCTCGCCGGTTCTAGCAATCGTTCAACCGATCCGGAAGGAACCTTTTTTGATCTACAAACTCGCCTAGATCGCGAAGGCGGAATGCGTGCCTTCCGTCGTGATTCTTCGTGGAGGAATCAAGTCGAGCGGCAATTCGAACAGACGCTCGATCGAATGGTGAGAACATGTCGCAAGCAGAGGATTCCACTGATCGTTTGTGTTCCGGCAAGTGACGTCGTGCGAACGCCTCCCTTTAAAGTGGAGCCGAATCCGTCCGCATTACCATCCCAGGACGCCTTCATGAGAGAAGCGTGGCAAACTATTGTCGACGCAGAAACAGACCAGACCGAACGGTTCCGTTTAGCCCGGAATCTATTGGAGATCGACAGCGAACATGCCGGAGCTCATTTCGTTCTTGGACGCGCCGCCTACGACCGTGACCCGACGCCGGAATCGTGTTCAGACGCCGCTCGGAAACACTTGATTGCGGCTCGAGATTTCGACGTCTGCCCATTGAGGGCGACGACAACGATTGAGGAAACCGTGCGGAGTATCGGACAGGTTGCGTCGAAAACTTCTCCGGTGCAATTGGTGGATATCCCTCGTCTGTTCGATCGCCCGCCACTGATGCGTTCGGCGATCGAAGATGACATCGCGGACCCAGGATGGTTTGTGGACCACGTTCACCCGACGATCAGCGGACACCGCCGAATCGCTACCGAATTGTCACGCACGTTCGAAACTTGGGGCTGGTTTGAACGCTCCAACGTCACCGAAGATCGATATCAGGAAGTTGCCCGAGAACATCTCTCTACACTCGGGGAAGAGTACTATCAACGCGGAAAGCAACGTTTAGAAGGCCTGCAGCGATGGGCGGCCGGGCGTTCCGGACAAACCACCATCGAACAATAGTATCAGCCGTACAGGCAATATCGAACTTCAAAAACCAATCCCCGTTGACGGATGCCGAGTCGTTTGACTTGGCTGGCTTTGGACACGGCCTCGTCGAAAAGCTGTGCGGACAGGAACATTTGGGCCGGGCTTTTCAATCCAGCTAAATGGGCGATTCGATCGAGGGAACCGCGATGTTGCACGCCGATCCCATGGGCCCGACAGAGTTCTTGTGTCAGGTCGTCGTTGATCGGAATGACCGGAATCCGCATCTGCCGGATGATGCAGTAGGCCGCCACGACCACGACAATAGCCACAACCGCCCCGATGACCCACGGCAGAACGCCGGCTCCTGCGTCGACCGGAGCGACATACTCGGGTGCCAAGTCATGTGTCCGCGTCACCGCGAGAATGCCTTGGAACCAACCGAAACTATCGAGGGAAATCAAGTGTTTGATCATGCGTGCAAACCTCTCGCTTGAAGGGCTTCGCGAGCAGCATCCCTCAAAGATGGTTGTTCGGCGTTGCACAGTTCTCGCAATAAGTCGGCAGACGCTTCGCCTTGAGCATCGGCGAGTGCTTCGGTCGCTGCCATCCGCACGATTTGATGGTCGCCGCGGGCGATCGTCGACAACGGTTCGAACATCAAATCGACCAAACCTAATGTCTTGGCAAAATCAATGGCTTCGAGTCGACGCTGCATGACAGCGTGGCGAAGACCGTCTTGAATCACGGCAATCGTTTGGCCGTCGATTTGGATAAGCGTTCGTCCAAGGCGTACACGCTGGATCGGCGACGATTTGCAAAAATGTGGCAATGCTTGTTGAATGGTAAGCTCAGACAGAAGATCTGACGCAACTTGAGCGAGCGGCGAATCTTCTTGCAAACTCAAATCAATGAGAAGCCTGCAGATGCGGGCGGCGCGATCGCTTTGTGAGTCCAGAGAATCTTGGGGTGCGTCAACGTCGCCATCCATCAATGGGCTGTTCATCGCTTGCAACCAAAAGTCCATACTCGGACGTTGGCAACGGTGAAGCGATTGAGCAAATGCAGCGATCGTCTGTTCATTCGGACACTGGCGTGAAGCCGCCGCATGTTTCCATTGTCGATCAATGAGTTCGAGGATGACCAACAATGTTTCAGGGTTTTGCGCCATTGCGGCCGAGTAGGCTTGAGCTAGCGACGCGTCATGGGCTCGGTCGATTTGCTCGGCTAGTTCGACGCCGCCGCGGAGGCACTCGGGCAGTCCGAATTCTTGGAAGTGATGGAGGATTGTTGCGCTCGGCGTCACGGAGACCGCACGTAAAAGATACTCACGAAACACGGCATCTGCTCGTTGCCAGATCACGCCGACGACCGATTCGGGGATCGTCTTGCGGCGTAGATATCCCGCAAGCAGCACAACGATTCCGCGCACTTTGCTCGATCGCATCCTACGCAAGATAATTTGTCGGGATGGAGTGTCTTCGTTACAGATGCTCAGCAATACCGGATCATTCCAGGTTGCCAGCATCAACATCGCGTCGATGAATTTGTCGGATCGGTGACTTTGATAGTCCCGGGCGGTGGAGTCGAACTGCTCCATCACACCGACTCGCTCACGCTCGAGCGTTGGCGACGGTTTCATGCCCGCGTATTGATTGCGAGCGAGCTTTCCCCAATGATAAGAAAGCGAAACGACGCCGTCGAGCATTGCCTCTCGGACCTCACGAGCGTCGTGATTGCGAGCCAGTTCGATCAACCTGGGGAGCGCCTTGGTGAGATGAAACCTGGATGCAATGTCACAGGCGGAGCAGAGGTCCGATGCGGATGTGGTCGGATCTTTCAAGAGACTGATCACGCTACCGAACCAAGCAGCGTCGTCGTGCGATTGCGTTTCCAACCGCGCAATGATCGCCTCGCTGTATTGAGACCACGATCGAGTCAAAACGCGATGGGACGCGGAGTCACAACGATACGCCAGCGTTTCGATGCAGCGCTCACGGGTCGTCGCATCACCCGACGAAACTCCGACCGACAGAGCGTCAGCCGCTTCGCTCTGTTTGGATCGTCGAAGAATCAGATAGGTCGTCTCGAGCGACATTGTTCTTAAACCGCGGCAAGGTGACTCGGAGGGGATGCTCAACTGTAGCTCCCAAAATCGATCGAAGTTCGATTGCGCCCTCAAAAGTCCCCTACGTCTCCAATGTCCCCGTGAATGAAAGGCGGGATAACCGTTACAATCGAAGTGCCTGAAGGCCAGGTCGGAAATGGATAAGGTAAGGCCACCCTTTTTAGAGGGGGCTTGCCCGCTTCGGCTAAAAGTCAGTCTGAAACTCGAACGGATCAATCAATTGCGATACGGAATCATTGGAAGCGGTGCGGTCGGCGGATTGTACGGCGGCCTGTTGGCTCACGGCGGACACGAAGTTCACTTTCTATTGAACTCCGACTTTGAGCATGTCCAACGACACGGGTTACGCGTCGACAGCCCGAAGGGAGACTTCGTCTTGGAGTCCCCCGCGATTTACCAGAATGTTCGGGAGATGCCTCGCTGTGATGTGGTGATCTTGGCGATGAAGTCGACTCGCAATCACTTGCTCGGCGAGCTTTTACCCCCGGTCATTTCTCCCGGCGGTGTTGTGCTGAACCTTCAAAATGGGCTTGATGTCGAGGCCGACTGCGTCGATGCGCTGACTGGCGTTGATTATGTCGGTGTGATGGGTGGATGCTGTTTCTTGTGCAGCAATAAAATCGGGCCCGGGCATATCCGGCATCTCGACTATGGTCGAATCATCTTCGGGGCATATCAAGCGTCCGGTGGCAACGACGACGGTGAATCAAGACGCGGCGAGATCGGAAGGCAAATTGTCGCGGACATGACGACGTCCAAAATCGATGCCAAGTGGACCGACGACTTGGCCGCAGCCCGCTGGCGAAAGTTGATGTGGAATATTCCCTTTAATGGATTGTCGGTCGTTCTCAACGCGTCAACCGACGCGATCATGGGATCGGCCCCCGCCAAGGCATTGTCGGATCGGTTGATTCGCGAGGTTCACGCCGGGGCGGCTGCTTGCGGAGTAACGGTCGATCCGGAGTCGATCCGCCAAACGATGGAGCACACCGAAACCATGGTGCCCTACGACAGCAGTATGAGGCTGGATTTTTTGGCGGGGCGGCCGATGGAGGTCGCCGCGATCTTTGCCAATCCCCTCGCGGCGGTCGCCCGAGCGGAATCTTCGGAAAAATCGGAAGCCCTCGGGACGCCTGCGACCATGCCCAGCGTTGCAATGTTGTGCCAAGAGTTGCAATTTTTGGATTCGCAGCCTCGTGGCACGTCGAAAACGAGCGACTGAGCGACTATCTTAGGGCCGATTCCACGACTCGATTCCAACCTAAGTGTGATTGATTTTGCAATGACCGATTACTTCAGCGAGCCCGGCAGCAGTCGTACCGAGATCTACCAGGAACTCGCCCAGTTGCGATTGATCGATCCACACACCCACATCAATCCGCACGCTCCGGCATCGACGACGCTGGCCGATTTGCTCGGTTACCACTATTACACCGAGTTGGCACGATCGGCAGGAATGCCCAAACATCTGATCGAAGACCCCTCGATCGGACCCAAGGAATTGGTCGAACGACTCGTCGGCGGTTTAGGTCCGATCGAGAACACGATCCAGTACAGTTGGTTGATCGCAATCTGCAAGATGTTCTTCGGATTCGACGAAGACAAACTGCATCTGAACAACTGGGAAGAACTCTACGATCGCAGCGAGTCGATCATGGCATCGGCGCAGTGGCCCGACATGGTCTTGGATCAATCGAATATCGAAGCTGTCTTTTTGACTAATGACTTCGATGACGACTTGGCGGGTTTCGATTCCGATCGATACATCCCTTGCCTGCGAACCGATGATTTGGTGTTTCACTTAGCTGACCCGAAAGTTCGAGGCCGCCTGGCCGCGTGCACCGGTATTGAGTTGGATGGTTCGCTGTCGTCGCTGCGAGCGAGTTTGCATCAACGGTTTGAGCATTTCGTCAATCGTGGCGCACGAGCGTGTGCGATCTCGCTGCCACCCTCGTTCACACCGATATCGATTCCCGACGGTCGCGCGTCGACGGCACTCGATTCGATCTTAAAGAATGGACTGACCGCATCGCCGAACGACAAAGAAGCGTTGTCTCGTCGTGTTTTTTGGACTTTGGCGGAACTGTGCGATGAGTTCGGATTGCCGTTCGATTTGATGATCGGTGTCAATCGGAAAGTCTATCCCGACGGCGTCTATCAAGGGCAAGACCTGTTCGATTCGCGGGTGTCGCTGATCCAGTACAAGGATCTGTTCAACTCGTTTCCTGACGTGAAGTTTCCAGTCTCGGTCTTGGCCAGTGTCACGAACCAAGAACTCGTCAGCTACGCATGGATTTTCCCGAACGTCTATCCCAACGGACATTGGTGGTACAGCAACACGCCGTCGACGATCAAGCACGACTTGGGGGCGCGGCTCGACGCGGTGCCCAAAACGAAAATGATCGGTTACTACAGCGACGCGTACAAACTTGAGTTCGTGTGGCCGAAGTTCGACATGTATCGCAAAACGCTCGCCAGCGTTTTGGCGGAAGATTTCGTTGAAAGCCGAGGATGGAGCATCGAACAAGCCGTCGAATTAGGGCGACAAGTCCTCAAGGAAAACACCGAAGAAATCTTCCCCCGTGTGTCTGCTCCGTCGACACTGCCGGGCGACAACATCGAAGATGCGTCACTCGCCGCCGTCGTGACCGGCGTCTCCTCGCTTGCCGAACCCGAGGTGATCGAAGTCGAGGAATTCGGTGAATTCGATGACGTCGAGATGGATGACGTTGAGATGATCGACGAGAATGATAACCAAACGAATCCAACATCGGACGATTCGTTAGGCGCTGCGGCTTCCCTCGCCGCCAGCAGTGCGGCGGCCGCCGCCGCGGTCGGATTGGCGGCAGCGGAAATGTTCGAAGATGTCGTTGACGAAGATAGCGAAGAGATTCTTGAAGCGACCGACGAAGAAGCCAGCGACCTCGATGCGACGTACATCACCGACGATCGATCCGAAGACGTTGCCGATGACAGCGAAGTAGAAGTAGAAGACGATGACGATGACGAGGGCAGAACCTCGGAGTTGTTTAAAACAGTCGAAGTGGACCCGTTCGACACCAGCGAGGTAAAACCAAATCAAGCCGTGTCAACCGGCGAAACGGAGTCTAGCGAAACGGAGCCCAGCGAAACGGAGCCCAGCGAAACGGAGCCCAGCGAATCGGATCCGAACGAGTTTGAGCTCAGCGGAGCCGATTCAGAGGAGCCGTTTGAGATCGAAGAAGAGCATGATGACACGTTTGACACCATGGTCATGGAACCGGCCGAGCGTGAAGCAGACAATGAAGATGATTCGACTGATCTGAGCGCCCCAGTGGACGCGAGCGAATCGGAAGAAGATTTAGGCGCGACGATCGTCTTGAATGAGCACGCCACCAAGATCGATTTCGGTGACGATTCTGCGGCGACCGTCGTGGATCACCCGCCAACCAGAGACGCCGACCTGAATGAGATCTTGGCCGTCGATGCTGACGATTCCGCCGAGGAGAACTCGGCAATCGAAGACCTTTCGGCGACGATGGAATCGCCGTTTCCATTCCTCGGCGAGAACGATGCCGATTTAACCGATGAATCGGAACTAGAAAACGATGGAAACGATGGATCCGACGATGTGGCTGACCTCGAACTGCTTTCATTCGATGAGGTTGACGAAATGGAAGAGGCCGACGAGGAGCAAGATCTCAAGGCCACCATACCGGTGGACCTTAGCGCTACGATTGACCCGATTCCCGACGACGATGAGATCGGTGAACTCGACCTTGATGATGTCGAATTGTTCGACACGGTCACGTCGCGAGCAACCGATGTGGAAACCTTGTCAGCGGAGATCGATGATGAGCCGCTCGACGTTGGTAACTTACTGTCGACCGATGACGGCGCATCAGCGGATGAATCATCATCCGATGATGATTCGCCGTTGGTGTTCGATTCCCTTACCGATGAACTCGAAGGCGACGATTCCGACAGTGACGAAACACGGGGTGGTGATGCTCAGATTCGGCAGCTCACCGGTGACTCGTCATTTTCGCCCGATGAAGAATCTTTGAAGCTGGAATCCGACCCGATGACGGGCGAATTGAATTTCAAAGTGTCTGACGATGAGGATGACGTGGAAGAGTTTACGCTCAGTCCGCAAAACATCGAGCCTGCCACCGCTGACAACTCCGGCGACGACGATGACGACGAGTTCAATCTCGAATGGCTCAACGAAGACGACAAATGAACCACGCGGTCAACACATGTTGTCCGCGACCGTCACTTAGCATCGCGTGAACATTAAATGGTGGCGACTTTCAGCCGCCAAACCCTGAAACGTCGACTGAAAGTCGACGCCACGTTAAGAATCCATCACTTGTTGTTCACGCGATGCTTAGCGATATGTATAGAACGATCCGTTGTCGGCGACATCGAATAGTGGGCGACGGTATCGGTTGGCGGGATGACAGGCTCCCGGTCGGTACACGACGCTCATTCCAAGGTTCCATCCTTCGCTGACGTGATCGACCAATCCGTCACTGCCGGGGGCGAAGTACGTCGAGTTGATCTGCATCGAGAAACCGGACTTCAATGGAATGTCCATGTCACTGCCCACAATGAAGTGGTCGTCGTCGGTACCGCCGATGTAGGTGGTCCATTCACCGGTCGACGCGAAGAAGTGACGATAGAACGCACGATACTGATTGGACGCGTCGATCGTCGCCGTGCCGTTGAATACGGCACCCGCCTCATTGAACACGCGTGTGGTTACGTTTTGATCATTGACGCCGGCCATCCAATGGAATCCAAAGTTGTGGCACGACATCATCCAACTCAACTCCCCACGCAGTTGCAACAGGTCGGCTTGGTAATACCAGTCTTCGTTGAGGTAATCGAGCACGACACCGTACTGCAATCCGTAATCGACCCGGCGAAATAAACCGCCCGTTAAGAAGATCTGATTGCGGCTTTCATTGGTGAAGTCTTCGTCGTGAAGATTGCTTTGCGTCGCCCGCAATCCGAATTGCGCCGCTAAGTCGGCTCCTAACCAAGGACGCAAGTTGCGACCTTCGTTGAATCCTTGATGGAAACCGAAACTTCCGCTGTCGGTTTGCGTTGTCGCACCGGTCGCCGGATCATTCATTGGGTTGTGATAGGCCTGAGTTCCCCAGAAGAACTCGAAACGGTTCCAGTCGATACGCAAGATCGGCAAGAACAATGGGAAACAGTCGATCTCGCACGCGGTGTCACATGCGTAGGTGTCACACCCGAGCCCGCCAACGCAGGCGTCGCATCCACACGTACCGTAGGCTTCCAATCCGCAAACCGGTTCGGCACCACATACGACTTCGGCACCGCAGGCAGCTTCGAGTCCACAGCCGACTTCGTATTCGATACCGCATCCAGGGTCAGTCGCGTAGCCACCACAGTGACCGCAATCGCAAACCGGGCCGCAGGTCCCGTAGTCTTCAAGAAAACCGACTTGTTCAATTTCGGAACGTCGACGATCGGGAAGCAGACGGGGTGCCCGCGAGGTCAATGGAGCCGACTGAGACGCGGCGGACGAGCGGCGACGAGACGCCGACTGATCCGGGACGGCTTTCGCGTCAGCTTCAACACGTCCAGGCGACCAAGCCATCCGAGCCGGCGGCTGAGGGCGTTTTACCCGAACCGGTCCGTCCGCGTTGGCCGATGGTGCCGATCCCAAGCCGCAAAGGCAAGTCATCAGGAAAACCAACCCGAATGTGAGGCGGATCGACGTAGCTCGATCGGCGTCCGGCATCGAAGTTGTTATCATGGCGTCTTCGTCCCAAAAAGATTGAATTGAATCCTTGATTGCCTATCGGACCGTTAAAGACCGCATCATGAGAAAAAACTGCCTAACCGGAACAAACTATCTGACCGGAATCTTCGCAACGAGTTTCACGATCCTCATTTGCCTCGCCTCGTCATCGTTCGCGGCCGACGAGACACAAACCCCAGCCGAATCTTCAGCCAAATCTTCAGCCGAAAAGCCAACGGAAACATCCGTTGAAACACCAGCGGATTACTGGACTCAAGCGACCGAGCCGGTCTACCCTCGCGGTGCCGCAATCTCAGCAGGGCAATTGCTTGTCGTTGACTCCGACGCGCCCGCCGTATGGAGCGTGGCGTGGCCGGCGGACGCATCAGCGCAGCCGAAGCGACTCGTGACGGGGTCGCGATATCTCCGCAAGACAATCAATCGCCCTTTCTGCGCGACCGGACACCCCGAAAACGGTGTGTTAGTTGGTGATGCGGCGACCCGCGAAATCTATCATGTGACCGAAGATGCCGACGGCGAAGCGGGCCAGAACGCCAAGCCACTCAATCGAGGATACTTGGGAATCCCGATGGCGCTCGCCGTCTCACCCGACGCCACGACGTTGTACGTCGGCGACGCCGAACGACGAGCTGTGTTCTCCTTGCCGATCGAAGGTGTCGGCGAAGACGAAACGCCGGAACTCATTGTTCGCGTCAACGCACGTGGTTTGGTGTTCGACGCCGACGGAGCACTTTGGGCGGTGACGCCGGACGCCGAAGCCGTGCACAAAATCGATGTGAAGGCAAAAACGAGCGAGCCGATCGTGACCGGTCGCCCGTACGGATTCCCCGGGGGCATCGCCTGGGATAGTGAATCGAAAACAGGCTTCGTTTCGGACGTCTACGGCAAATGTGTTTGGCAATTCACCGCAGACGGTAAAACGGAGAAATGGTTCGAAGGCGAACCGCTCGTCGGTCCGGTCGGACTGACGGTGACCCCCGAAGCGGTCGTGGTGGCCGATCCGAAAACCACGCAGGTTTATCGCATCGACCGTGAAACCAAGAAAGCAACCGGACTGTTCACGAAATAGTGAAAGTTCGCCTAGCTTCTCCAACCCGAAGCGAGGTCATTCTTGTCAGATCGTCGTGCGGGTTGTTCCGATCTTAGCGAATATAACCGCTGAACGGGTCAGTGGATTGGAATCTCCCGCACCGCCACGATTAGGCTCTCCGTCGAATGAATCGCAGGAAGCGAATCGTTTTCGTCACTCTGCTCGTCACCGCTATGCCAGGCGTGATGGTGTGGCTCGCGAAGTCACGTGCTGCGGAGTCGTCGATTCGTCGATGGCTTCCCAGTGAGGTGAGTTTGGCCGGGATCGCGCTGGGGACCGAATTGGTCGAGGAATCATCTGACGACCAAGTGTTCGTCGATTCGGCGGTCCGTTACACCGTTTCGGACGTTCGACGGTGGGCGTACGCCAGATCGCCCGAAGCCGGATTGATTGAAGCGGAAATCAAAGCCGTGATGCGAGGCGTCGATCCGAAGGATCCCGAGTCTTGCTGTTCGGCTATGTTGATCCGCGACGTCCTCACCGAGGTCGCCTTAGCGCGACGCGCCGACGATGCGACACACGCAGCCGTCGCGTATCACAAATTGATTGCCGCGATCGCGGCCAGCCGCCACGTCGATAACGCAATTCGTTGGCAAGACGAGTTGATCGAGATCGCCGAAGAAGCGGAACGTTTGGATCTACCCGACGGTGATCCGCTGAAGCTGCGGCAATCGCGGCTCGAGTTGCTCGATTTGAAATCTCAACAACGATTCGCTGAGCTGAAACTCCGGCAGGAGCTTTCGCGTTTGACTGGACGTGATGAGGCCGAGGTTGCCAGGGCGGTGATGGTGGATCCATTGCCGACCACTGCATCCAGCATCGTCGCGGGACTGGCAGTCGAAACCGCCTTCGCTCAGCGACACGACTTGCGTGCGGTCACGATCTTGGCCGCACGATTGAACGCGTGCAACCTCGACGCGGCTCGGTTGTTGATGGGGATCGTTAGCCCCGGAGTCGGGTTGTCGTTGGCAGCGGCGAGCAAGGGATTGTTCTCGTGCCTCAAGGAAGATCGTTCCGACGATGACCTGCATGACCGACGTCGACAAGCCAACAACCTGGTCGAATCGCTACGCCATGTCATTCGAAATGAAACCTTGCAAGCGGTCTTGGACGTCCGCGCTGCGTCAGCACGCTTGACGCTGATCGATGAGCAGATTGCGATTGCTGAAGATCGTTTGAACCGCACCGAAGGGGAGATGAAATTGGACGACTCGCCCCCGGGCAGTGATCTGCTGATCCAATTGCAGATCGCCGAGCTAAATGGCAAACGCGTCGGCATCATGAAAGACCTGGCACTCGCCCAAGACGACCTCGACCACGCCCAAAGCAAACCCCTCAATGAGTAGGCTGGGTCGAAGCCGCTTCGGCGCAGACCCGGCATTTAGTCACCTGTCACCATACTCTGCCGGGTCTGCGCCGAAGCGGCTTCGACCCAGCCTACTTAGAACCAGATCAGTGTTTGGGCTTGGGCGGGCGGGGATGCGTTCAATGCTTGAAGGCTGTCCATTCGCGGCTCGGGCAAAACAGTCTGACGGTTCAGCAACGCGGAAACCTCTTCACTGCGGATCAGCTCGCCTTTGCTAGGCAGCAGACGGCTAGCGACGGTCATGGATTCGGACTCACCCTCGTAGTGCAATAGGTAGAGACGGTTATCGACATCGGTGGCGACTTGAAGCCGGTTACCATCAAGAACACCGGAGCTGATCATTCGCTTTCGCAGCGAGATCAAATCGCGGTACCATAACCGCATCGCCGTGTTGCCGTGATCGGCCGGTCCGATTTTTGCCGATTCGAAGGCAACCGGGTCAATGGGCAAAACACCGCCCGACCAATCGTGCTGTGGATACTCGCGCTTGCGTCCTTCGACGACGGCGGCACGGAGTTGTTCGCTTCCGAAATCGACGAAAAACGCGAACGGGTTCTCGCTCGCAAACTCTTCGCCCATGAACAGCATCGGGATCGCCGGGGACAGAATCAACATTGCCGCCGCGGCCGCCTGGGCTTCAACCGATGTGACATGATGAAAGCGTTGTCCGGTCGGGTGATTGCCGATGAAATCGTGGTTTTGAATGCAGTAGATCAAGCCGGAAGTATCGACCCGTTCGTCCGGTACCGGCTCCTCGCGACCGCGGTAGCCGTGGACGTTGCCTTGAAACAAGAAGCCACGGTGCAATGCCCCGGCCAAGTCGGCGTCCGGTTGATACGTTCGCACCGTCAAACGTTCCCCTGGCCGCACGACGGCAAACAACGAGTGGGCGAAATCATCGCACCATTGTGCATCGAATCCGTTTCCACCGTCATCGAGGTTCGCGATCATCGACGCGTCGTAAACATTCGATTCCGCGATTAACCAAATCCGTCTGCTTGCCGCGTCGGCCCATTGTCGTACCTCGCGTCCGAACTGCCGCGTGATGTGTTCGTCCGAGTCATCCGCCATGCAGTGGATCGCGTCGACCCGCAGTCCGTCGAGGTGATACTCGTCGAGCCAATAGATCGCGTTGTCGATTACAAACCGTCGAATTGCCACACGACTATCGCCTTCGTCGAAGTTCGGAGCGGCCCCCCAAGGCGTATGATGTTTTGTGGAAAGATAGTCACCGAGTAATGACCATTGATTGCCCTCGGGGCCGAAGTGGTTGTAAACGACATCGGCAAACACCAACAATCCACGAGCGTGGGCGGCGTCGACCAACATCCTCAGCTCTTCCGGAGTTCCGAAGGTGTGCATCGGCGCGAACCAATGCGTCGCATCATATCCCCAGTTCCAGCGTCCGGGACATTCGGCGATCGGCATGAGTTCGATCGCCGTCACGCCAAGTTCGACCAATTCATCGAGGCGTTCGATCGCCGATAAATAGGTTCCCGGCGTGGTAAAAGCGCCGATGTGCATTTCGTAAACCACCAAATCCTCACGCTTGGTCGTTCGAGGCGTCCAATCGTGTTGCCAAGGAAATTGCCGATCGATCACCTGGGATGGCCCGTGGACCCCATCAGGTTGAAAGCGAGAGGCTGGATCGGAAAGGAAGAAGGCTGAATGATGATCGCCCGTGCTGGTTCCTGATCGACCAATCGTGAACTGGTAACGCGTCCCGGCGGGGCAATCGCGGACGACAAGCTGATGCCATCCGGCGCAAGTTGAATTCATATCGAGCTGTCGAGTCGGCTGAGGCGACGGATCGTCAAACAGATTCAAGCAGATTCTCGAATGCGCGGGCGCAAAGAGCGAAAAGTGCGTTGTCCGACAACCGATCAGGTTCGCCCCCCAGCTCGGTGTTGGCCAATCATCAACGTCTGTTTCGTCCTCGTTGCGGTGCAGTCCGAACCATTGCATGCCTTGCAAAACGCCTCCCGTACTCGTGGCGGTTGCGAGGAACAAGCGGTCGGTCCATCCCTGGGTTTGATGGGTTTGTCGAATGTGCTCGGCGAGCGGACGAGCGGCGTTGGCAACGACGACGGCGCGGTATCCTGCGACCAGGGCAGCGAAATCGTTTCCCGAGTCGCCGCAGAACACCACTTCCGGCGGTTCGTATCCGTTGTCACTGCACCACCAATTTAGAGCGAATGCTTTCGAGACACCCTCGGGCAACACATCAATCAGCCCGTCGTTGTTAAACGGATCCACACTGCTGATAATCCCATAGGGCAGCGACCGGTCGGCCAGATGCTGCTCGATCCGCTCGCGGCATTCGTCGAGTTTTTCGGCGGAAACGTAGTAGCTGAGTTTGTGACGCCCCTGTTTAATACTTTCTTGTAATCGTATGTCGGGCAAGTCACCTATGGCATGTCGAAGCTCCTCGACGTCGGTGTGGCCGATCTTGTCGTTGAGGGCTGCGTCATAGTCGGCAACGCGAGAATAACTTGCCGCAAGCGATTCCTGCGTTGGTCGATCCGACCTCGCCGACGGATCGAGACGGTAAATGCTGGTACCGACGTCACAAATGATCCAGCCCGGTTGTGGAAGTCCGTCGACGGCAATCGCGTCGAAAACCGATTCGACGTGTCGGCCGGTAACAAACACCAGCGGCAAACGCTCCGAATCGATTTGGCCTCTGATTTGCATCAAGGCGTTCTCGGCCTGTTCATCGCCCGAGAGCGGCAAAAACGTTCCGTCGAGATCGGTTGCGAGCACTCGGCAGTTGAATGATTGAGATTTTTTGGATTTCATGAAAAAAATGGATTGATGCGTGTAGCGAGGTCAGTCGGGTGGAAACTCACGACCAACGCGTTAGGGTGTATTTGTAAAGCATCCTGCTTTGTAAGGCATTCCAGTCGACGCCAACAGACATCCTTCGACCGATACGAGACCGCACGAACTATGAACGACTCTCCCGATACTCCGAAGAGTGAAGGACCGCGACAGGTTTTTCCATTGATTGTCGGTGAAGTGTTGTGGGATTGCTTCGAGAATCGCCGGGTGCTCGGCGGTGCTCCGCTGAACGTGGCGTGGAACTTGGCCGGTTTCGGTCTCGATCCGTTGTTCGTCAGCGCGGTGGGCGACGACGCGCTTGGTTTTGAGATTATCCGCAAGATGCAAGACTTTGGCATGTCGACCGATGGGATCGCGGTTTTGCCGGATGTCCAAACCGGGACGGTGCAGGTCACGATGCACGACGGCGAACCGCACTATGAAATCGTCAGCGGTGTGGCTTGGGATGCGATCCCGACTCCGGCGCATACGGTTGTTCGTGGCAAGCCTCTGCAAGCGATCATCGACGAACGGGCTCAAGCCGCCGATTCGGTACTCATGTACCACGGTTCGCTGGCTTGCCGTGACCCACGATCACGGGCGACGATCGAAACGATTCGCGATAGCATTCAAGGTGACGTTTTTTTCGATGTGAACCTTCGCGCGCCGCATTTTGAAACGTCAATGCTTGAGGAATTGCGGCGGCATGCCTCGTTCATCAAGTTGAACTTCGATGAGTTGGGCGAACTTTCACGCGATCTTCAGATGGACGGCGCGACGACGCCTGAGCAACGGACATCGACGGCCGGCGTTGCCCTCGATCAGACCGCCGCGACGCCATTGAAAACTCTGCTTGTTACGCTCGGTGCCGAAGGGGCGCTAGCGTATCGACCCGAGACCGATTCACTCGATCGAATTCAATCGCCGAAGCCGGAAAAGATGATCGATCCGGTCGGTGCCGGCGACGCTTTCGCGGCCGTCGTGATCCATGGAATCCTGATGCGTCGCCATCTTTCCGACGTGTTGCCTGATGCGGTCGCGTTCGCCAGTCGGGTATGCGGACTGGCCGGGGCTACGTGCTCAGACCGCGATTTTTATGCACTCAATCACTTCCTTCCACAGAAATCATCATGAACTTGCCTGCCAACCCAAGCCATCAAGGCGATGGACTTCGCATTACGCTCATCAGTTTGCACGGATTGATTCGTGGCCACGACGTGGAACTCGGTCGTGATGCCGACACCGGCGGACAGATCAAATACGTTCTCGAGCTCGCCGAAGAACTCGCCCGTCGCGACCACGTCCGATCGGTGGAAGTGGTAACACGTCAGATTTTTGACGATCGCGTCGGTCCGGATTATGCCCAAGTCACCGAGCCGCTCAACGAGAAAGCAAAGATCGTTCGCGTTCCCTTCGGCCCCAAACGTTACCTTCGAAAAGAAGCGTTGTGGCCCTATCTGGAATCGTTCATTGATCAGATGTTGGGGCACTACCGGCGAACGGGTTTGCCGGATCTGATCCACGGCCACTACGCCGACGCGGGCTACGCCGGTGCCCAGCTCGCCCGGTTATTGCACGTACCCTACGCGTTCACCGGTCACTCGCTCGGACGTGTCAAGCGGGAACGATTGATCGCGTCGGCGGCAAAGTCCAAGAACCCGAAAACACCGGATGATCTGGAGCGTCGGTTCAAATTCCAAGCGAGGGAAGAAGCCGAAGAGACGGCACTGGAAACCGCCGCGATGGTGATCACGTCGACGGCCCAAGAAGTCGAACAGCAGTATTCGATCTACCATCACTACCAACCCGATCGGATGGAAGTCATCCCGCCGGGAGTGGACTTAACGAACTTTTACCCCGACGATCCGTCCGAGCCGCTTCCACCGATCTACGACGGGTTGTTGCCGTTCTTGCGTGAACCAGACAAGCCGATCGTGCTGGCGATGGCGCGGCCCGATGAACGTAAGAATCTTGAGATGATGGTTCGCGTCTACGGCGAGAATCCCAAGTTGCAAGAGCTCGCCAATTTGGTACTCGTGATGGGGTCACGCGAAAACATTCGGCAGCTGCCACCTTCGCAGCGTAAGGTGATAACCAACGTGTTGCACCTGATTGACATTTACAATCTCTACGGAAAAGTCGCCTATCCCAAGACACATCGACCCAACGATGTGCCAGATTTGTATCGGCTTGTCGCCCGTGGCGGCGGTGTGTTCGTTAACCCGGCGATGACCGAACCTTTCGGTCTAACGTTGCTCGAGGCGGCCGCGAGCGGGGTGCCCATCGTGGCGACCAACGACGGCGGACCACGTGACATCATTGCCAATTGTCAAAACGGCTTGTTGATTGATCCGTTCGACCGAGAGGCGATTGATCTCGCAATCATGCGTTGCCTGAATGAACCAGAGCAGTGGCAACAATGGTCGCAAAACGGCATCAACGGCACCCGAGAACACTATAGTTGGAAAACCCATGTCGATCGCTATCTACGTGATGTCGGTGAACTAATTGAACAATCCGCACCACCGGCCCTCTCGATGACGCTCAGCGGAAAGCGAATGCCGGAGTTCGATCGAATCATCATGACCGACTTAGACAACACGTTGACCGGCGACGATGAGGCGCTGCGAGATTTGCTGGAATTATTGAAAACCGAAGGGAGTCATGTCGGCTTCGGGATCGATACCGGCCGTTCGCTCGACGAAGCGATGAACTTGATCAAGGACCTCGGCTTGCCGCGGCCAGATGTTTTGTCGGCGGCAGTGGGGACGGAACTGTATTACGGTTCGGACTTGACGCTCGATCGTTCATGGCGTCAACAGATCGCGCATCACTGGAACGCCGAAGGAGTTCACGAGGTCTTGGACGACATGCCTGGTTTGTACATGCAAACCGAAAAGGATCAGACCGAGTTCAAAATTAGCTACCGAATCGACCCAGAAATCATTCCTTCGGTCTCGGAGGTTCGCAAACGTTTGCGGGAAGCCGGGTTGAGGGTCAACGCGATTTTGTCACTCGGATCATTCCTAGATATCATCCCTTTGCGAGGGGGCAGTGAACTCTCCCTGCGGCATTTGGCCTACCGATGGGGGTTTGAACCGGAGCACATGCTCGTCGCAGGCGATTGCGGAAACGACGAAGGCATGTTGAAAGGGGCGACGCTCGGTGTCGTCGTTGGGAACTACAGTCCCGAACTAGAAAAACTACGGCGACTGCCAAGGATTTATTTTGCGAAAGGCCACCACGCCCGGGGCATCATCGAAGGAATCGAATACTATGACTTTTTGGGCCACATTCGAATTCCCAACGACAAGGTCGAAGCCGACTCTTCGATGGACGACACCAATCGCGAAGAAGCGGCATCTCATTCGTAAATCGGAGAAACGCTCTTCACCTCGTAAGTTGATGTCCTATCTTTGACAAGACGCTCGCACCATGAATCCATGATCGCATTGAAACCAAACCTGTTTACGACCGCTACCGGACCGCATGCCGCGATTTCCGACGATGATCAACAAGCCTTCGTCGCGCTGCGCCGGATGGTGCCAACGTTGGAAGCGTTCTGGGACGCCGAGGACGTTGAACAAGACGAAATCGACGAGATCGTCGGTCGGCTCAATAAGCACTGGCCGCGGCTGTTTGGCTTGTTACTTGAGCTGTACGGCAACCAATGGGACTTTTTTTACCACCTCGAACAGACGCTGATGACGCTCGTTCGCGGTTGGCGACTGCGTGACGAATCATTGCGTCGTGACGATCGCAATCGAATCAATAACCCTGACTGGTATCAAAGTGAATTGCTCGTCGGTGGGGCGTTGTATGTTGATTTGTTTAGTGAAAACTTGGGCAAGTTGAAGGATCAAATCCCTTACTTCCAAAACCTCGGATTGACGTACCTGCACCTGATGCCCTTGTTCGCGGTCCGACCGGGCAACAACGACGGCGGCTACGCGATTAGCAACTATCGCAGTGTCGACCCGAGAGTCGGGACGATCGAGGATTTGCGATCACTCGCCGACGCGCTGCGGGAAGCCGGAATCCTGTTGGTGTTGGACTTTGTTTTCAACCATACCGCCGACGACCATTATTGGGCGCAACAAGCTCAGTCCGGCAATCGCGAGTACCAGAACTTTTATTTTCTGTTTCCGGATCGCACCATTCCGGATCAATACGAGCGAACCTTGCGTGAGATCTTCCCGACCGTTCGTCGTGGCAGTTTTACGTGGCACGACTCGATGCAGCGTTGGGTGTGGACGACGTTCAATAGCTTTCAGTGGGATCTGAACTATCGCAATCCGGATGTCTTTAACGCGATGTTGTCAGAGATGTTATTCATCGCGAACACTGGCGTCGATCTGTTACGCCTCGACGCGGTGGCTTTCATTTGGAAACAAATGGGCACGATGTGTGAGAATCTTCCCGAGGCTCACAAGATCATCCAAGCGTTCAATGCTTGCGCACGAATTGCGGCGCCGGGGTTGGTATTCAAAAGCGAAGCGATCGTCCATCCCGATGAAGTCATCAAGTATGTTAGCCCCGAAGAATGCCAAACGTCATACAACCCCACGATGATGGCTCTGTTATGGGAGTCGCTCGCCACGCGAGATACCAAACTACTGCGGCGGTCGCTGACCCGCCGGCATAAATTACCGGCCCATACGACTTGGGTGAACTACTTGCGTTGTCACGACGACATAGGCTGGACGTTCGACGACGATGACGCCGCTGCACTCGGGATCAGCGCCTACCATCACCGACAATTCCTCAACGCGTTTTACACCGGTCAGTTCGAAGGATCGTTTGCCCGTGGTGTTCCGTTTCAACACAATATCGAAACCGGTGACATGAGGATCAGCGGCACACTGGCGTCGCTCGCGGGTTTAGAACAAGCGATCGAATTGGAACGCGACGACTTGAAGGAGCTGGCGATCCGCCGGATCTTGTTGCTCAACGCGTCGATGTTAAGCATCGGCGGCATCCCGTTGATATACCTAGGCGAAGAATGGGGGGCGATGAACGATTATGATTTCGTCAAAGACCCCGCGAAAGCCGGCGATACGCGATGGGTTCACCGGCCGAAGATGCAGTGGAAATTTCTCGATGAACTCGGTGACGATGGATCGATCCGGGCCAGGATTTTCCGCTCGCTGCAGAAATTAATCACGATCCGCAAGAATACACCCGCGTTCGCCGGGTTGGAGATGGAATTGATCGAAACTCAAAGCCCGCATTTGTTGTCGTACGTTCGTTCGAACGCTTCCAACCGAGTGATCGTCGTCTCGAACTTCAGCGAGTATCCACAAACGATCGATTCCAACCGGTTGCGTACCGCTGGCATGGGCCGGTTTTTTGAAGACCTCTACACGGGTGAAACGATCACAACAAAAAGCGACGTTCACTTAGAGCCGTATCAATTCCTATGGCTTCACCGCGTGTAGCCGAAGTTTCGGCAAATTGTAGGCTGGGTGGAGGAGGCTCTGCGACGAACGCCCGGCAGTTTGCAACTTAGCATCAAGTCCAATTAATCGCGGCCGAAAAAAAGATTCTAGATTCAAAGTAGGTTCAAGAAGAAATATTCGGAACCTCCATGCACCTTCGCGAAAGTTCTTTGGCCTTATACATGTAGCAACGTCTCTCCGAGACGTTGAATACCGCGAGTCTCGGAGAGACTCGCCTGCGTGCTTTGCTGAGCGACTTGGGCAGAGCTGATTTGCCAATGGCGAACCGCTAAGAATTCCATCGCTGCCGGGTCTCCGCTATCGCTTCGACCCAGCCTACATTGACTGTGGCGACGCCGCGACTATCGAAGTATCGATTCGGTCGATGCATCGACCTTTTCTGCGACGGCCGCGGCCGGTTCCGCTAAGGCAGGCTCCTCAACGTTGAGGATCGATTGAATCGCTTCTCGCTGCCATTGGCTGATCGTGGCGATCAGATCTTCGATCGACGCTTCGGCCTCGGGGCGACTGTCGGCCAGTTCAGCTTCCATCGCGACGGGTTCGTTGGTGGCGAGATCTTCGTCGTCCTCTGACGAGGCGATTTGCTCTTGCGCGTCACCGTTGGGGATCGGATCGGCGACAGGAGCCGGGATGGCTTGTCCATCGACTTCCATCATCGCGATTTGCTCGATCGCATCAGCAGCCGGATCGGCCACGGGAGCGGGAATCAACTCGCCTTCAACTTCCATCATCGCGACGGCAACCTCTTCAGTCGGCTCGACATCTTTTGACTCCGCGATCAACTCACATTCGCTCGGGCACACCACGGCTGAACCGATCGCCGCCGAAACGATCTCGACGGAGTCTTCGTCATCCTCGATATCCGCAACTGGAGATGCTTCAGTCGAAGCGTTCGGTTCCACAACGACTTCCGCGAGTAGAGCTGGGGCGGCATCTTTGGCTACTTTGGCCCGAGGTTCCGACAAGCTAGCGACCCACTCGCCGAACGATTCACCGAGGCGGGCGATCGTGAAATCGACCGCTTCAGCTCGTGCCGCCAACTCAGACGTTTGATGAGCCAATGTGTCCAGCAGGCATTCCGGCGATGACTTGACATCAGCCACCGCGACGTCCACTTCGTCCACAACAACCGCTTCCACGGCCGACTCTTCCACTACCGCGACTTCGACGGAGTCCGCTTTCTCCGCCGCCTCTTCAACAACGGCCACTTCCGTGGCCGGCTCTTCCGCCGCCGCGACTTCGACGAAGTCCGCTTCCTCCGCCGCCTCTTCAACAGCGGCGACTTCCATGGCCGGCTCTTCCGCCACCGCGACTTCGACGGAGTCCGCTTCCTCCGCCGCCTCTTCAACAACGGCCACTTCCATGGCCGGCTCTTCCGGCACCGCGACTTCGACGGAGTCCGCTTCCTCCGCCGCCTCTTCAACAACGGCCACTTCCATGGCTGGCTCTTCCGCCACCGCGACTTCGACGGAGTCCGCTTCCTCCGCCGCCTCTTCAACAACGGCCACTTCCATGGCTGGCTCTTCCGCCACCGCAACTTCGACGAAGTCCGCTTCCTCCGCCGCCTCTTCAACAACGGCCACTTCCATGGCCGGCTCTTCCGCCACCGCAACTTCGACGAAGTCCGCTTCCTCCGCTGTCTCTTCAACAACGGCCACTTCCATGGCCAACTCTTCCGCCGCCGCGACTTCGACGGAATCCGCTTCCTCTTGGGTTGTCTCCGGTTTCAACACATAGTTTTTTTCTTTCAGTGGAACTACGGTCGACAGTGACAGGCCGTTCAGTTCCAAGTCACGCTGCGACAAGTCGTAAGGTAGGTAGGCGTCTTGAATCGTCACAATGACCGGCGAAGATCCGATTAGTTTATCGTCGCTTGATTCGACGGTGGGCTCTTGCACATCCAATGGTTCTTCGGCGGCAAGTTCTTCGATGGCTGCTGTCGTTGCGGAGGCGTCATCTGCCTCAACGCAGGCTTCATTTTCCGTCTTAGCGACGGCGACGGTCTCGGTATCAAGCCACCATCGATTCAGTGCAACCGATCCGTCAAGCTGTTCAGCCGTTGGAGCTTCATTGGCGATCGGCCCGACCATCGCGAAGGGTTCGAGCACTTGCTCGATCGAGATACCAAGTTTGGCAATGGATGCTGCCACGGCTGCAGCGATGTTCTTGTCCAGCTCACTCGCTGTGCTAGTGACCGGAACGCTGTCGTGCGTTCCTGGGCTCGGCAATGACTCTTCGGCGGCATCGGCGGCCGAGTCTTGTTCGGTCGCTTGTGATTGCTTGTCCGTTCCGGCGAACTCGTGGACAAGTATCGAGATGCCGCCACGGGTGTCCGTGTCGCTCGCATTGACCGAAGGCAGTGTTGTGAGCGAGGATCCGGCGATCATTGCCGATAGCATCGCTCGGCGAAGTGCTTTGCTTGTGAAGGATCGGGTGATGGTCTGATAAGAACGTTGAATGAAAGGTTTTCGGAACATGATTGATATCCTTAAAGGTTTCCATCGTCGTGCCGGTGGCCGGGATGCGCGAATCGCCGGCGTGTATGAAGCTTTGTGGCCGTTTCGATGGTGCGGAGAAAACGTCCGCGGGTAGTGAGGTGGGCAGGCGACGTTGGGTGTCGTGCTAGAAGACCGATCAGGGGGGAAAGAGAAGAAACCTGACCGATACGCTCGACGCTTCCATGCGGTTGTCGCTATGCACGCTATCGGCGACCTTGACGGTTAGGGGTTTGGTTTTGATCAATGAATTTCATCTTTCGGGGCAAAGGTTTCCGGCTGTAGCGATTAGGAAATGATGCTACGATCTCGGCATGACAAAATCCTCGCAACTCGTCGATCCGACCATCCTGTTCAAGTTTGAAGTGCGTCTGACCAAAGCCGAACTTGCGTGGACGAATCGAGGTTTGGAATTGCCACCGAGCTGTCGTCTGCCTTCATTCGGAGCCTTATCCGGCGGCCCAACGTTCGCGGACTTACGTGTCGGTTGGTCCGAAGAAGGCATTGGGTTTTGGATGAAGGTGATCGGCAAGCGGGCGATGCCATGGTGTCGCGACACGCGTTTGGACGAAAGCGACGGATTGCATCTTTGGATGGATACACGCAACAGTCCCAACATTCACCGGGCGACGCAGCATTGTCATCGGTTTCTGTGGTTGCCAGCGGGCGGGGGTCCCCAGCGTGATCGACCCGTCGCGGCGATGGTGCCGATCAATCGGGCGCGTGCCAATCCAAAGCCGATCTCCGGCGGATCACTCTTGATCCACGCGGCCCCCAAGCATGATGGGTATGAACTTTCCGGCATCATCCCGGCCTCGGCGATGACGGGCTATGATCCCATCGACCAACCCCGGATCGGCTTTTTCTATGCCGTGACGGACCGAGAGTTGGGTTATCAATCTTTGACGCTGGGCGAGACCTTTCCCGTCGCCGAAGATCCCAGTCTTTGGGGCGACGCGGCGCTCATCTCGCCTTAATCCGTCGAGTCCGCAGCCCTAAAAGATCGACCTGCAAATTTGACGTTACGGGAAACCGGAACGCGATACAAAACGTTCGAGCAAGCGCCGTCCTCGAAATGTGGGTAATTCCGTTCGCCAACAAACGCACCCGTGTGGATCCGTAACCATTAGTCTGCCAATCTGGTTTCGCAGACCGACTTCCCACGACGTTTGATATGCGTAAGGTATTCATAGTAAACGTCTTACGTCGATAGAATGCCTTCCGGCACGTGGATTGCTAGCAGATAGCTAAACGCATCACGGTCTGCCACATTGACGCCAGCCCGTGATCTGAATCGACTGCAAACATACTCAACTCCCCAATCGTTTCGAAAACAGAAAGGTGTCACGGACATGGCAACTGCCACGAAAAAGGCTTCCAAGATTCGCCTGCAACCCCTCGGTGAGCGAATCGTCGTTCAGCGTGATGAAAGCGAAAGCACGACCGCAGGCGGAATCGTGCTGCCGGATTCGGCGAAGGATAAACCCGCCCGCGGCACTGTGGTCGCGATCGGTACCGGCAAACAACTCGACGACGGATCGCGTGCCCCGAGCCAATTGACCAACGGCGACCGAGTTCTGTTCAGTAGCTACGCCGGCGAAACGGTCGAAATTGACGATGTCGAATACCTGCTCATGCGTGAAGACGATGTTCTCGCCGTGATCGGTTGAGACCCTTAACCGTATTCTCCCTTCCCATTCAAAACTCTTAACTCCACTTTAGACACCCATGCCAAAAATCATTGCATTCGACCAGGAAGCCCGCGAAGCAATCCGTCGCGGCGTCAGCAAACTCGCTCGTACCGTCAAGGTCACCCTCGGTCCCAAAGGCCGTAACGTGATCTTGCAGAAGAGTTTCGGTAGCCCCACCGTTACCAAGGACGGCGTGACCGTTGCCAAAGAAATCGACCTTGAAGATCCCTACGAAAACATGGGCGCTCGGATGGTCCGTGAAGTCGCTTCGAAAACCAGCGACGTCGCCGGTGACGGAACGACCACCGCGACCGTGATGGCTGAAGCAATTTTCAATGAAGGCCTCAAGGCCGTCGTCGCCGGCGTGAACCCGATTCAAATGAAGAGCGGAATCGAAGCCGCCGTTGCCGACATCACCGCTGAACTGCACAAGATGGCCGTCAAGGTCAAAGACCAAGAAGCGATGGCCAACGTCGCGACGATCGCCAGCAACAACGACCGCGAAATCGGAAACTTGCTTGCCGACGCGATGAGTAAAGTGGGCAAAGACGGCGTGATCACCGTCGACGAAGGCAAGAGCTTGCAGACCGAACAAGAATGGGTCGAAGGAATGCAGTTCGATCGCGGCTATCTGTCGCCGTACTTCGTCACCGATCCGACCAGCATGGAAGTCGTTCTCGAAGACGCCTATGTGCTCGTCTACGAAAAGAAAATCAGCAACATCAAAGACATGGTGCCGATGCTCGAGAAGGTTGTTCAGCAAGGCAAGCCCCTGTTGATCATTGCCGAAGACGTCGACGGCGAAGCACTCGCCACCCTCGTCATCAACCGCCTGCGTGGCACGTTCGCCGTGGCTGCCGTCAAGGCTCCCGGTTACGGCGACCGTCGCAAGGCGATGATGGAAGACATCGCTATCCTGACCGGTGGACAAGCGATCTTCGAAGCCCTCGGCGTGAAACTCGACAGCGTTGACTTGCCACAGCTCGGTCGTGCCAAGAAGGTCATCATCGATAAGGATAACACGACGATCATCGAAGGTGCCGGCAAGACCGCTGACATCCAAGCTCGCATCGGCCAAATCCGTCGCGAAATCGAATTGTCCAGCAGCGACTATGACCGTGAAAAGCTCGAAGAGCGATTGGCGAAGCTCGCCGGCGGCGTTGCGAAGGTCAATGTCGGTGCGGCCACCGAAAGCGAAATGAAGGAAAAGAAAGCTCGCGTCGAAGACGCCCTGCATGCGACCCGTGCGGCCGTCGAAGAAGGCATTCTTCCCGGTGGCGGCGTTGCGTTGTTGCGAGCAGCGGGCAAGGTCAAGCCGGCCGAGTCGCTGACCGATGACCAAAAGGTCGGCTATAACATCGTCTTGCGTTCTTGCCGCGCTCCGTTGACCATGATCAGCGAAAACGCCGGACAAGACGGCGGAATCGTCTGCGAAAAAGTCTTGGCGATGAAGGGCAACGAAGGCTACAACGCATTGACCGACGTCTACGAAGACCTCGTCAAGGCCGGCGTGATCGACCCCACCAAGGTAACCCGTACCGCTTTGGGAAATGCCGCCAGCGTCGCGACCTTGTTGCTGACCAGCGACGCGTTGATCGCCGAGAAGCCTGAGAAATCAGGCAAAGCCGGCCACGGCGGCGACCACGACATGTACTAGGACAACCAGTCGAAAGACTGATTCGAATAAAGAAACCCTCGCGAGCAATCGCGGGGGTTTTTTCGTGGCGAGTGGCGAGTGGCGAGTGGCGAGTAGCGAGTAGCGAGTGGCGAGTGGCGAGTAGCGAGTAGCGAGTAGCGAGTAGCTGTTGGGGTTTCAGTCGCGGAGCGACGTTAGCAATTAGCCCCATGCGTGAGCATGGGGATCAAATGCCCGAAACAGTCAGCGAGTCGCGGAGCGACGGCACTCATACACCCGGCTATTTGCCAATCACCAATCACCAACCACCAACCACCAACCACTAATAGCCAATAGCCAATAGCCACGCCCGCCGGGTGTTCGTCGTCAGAGCCCTCCTCCACCCAGCCTACGACTACGACGACAACTTGTTCTGACGTACTGATGGCATTGGGGGGGCGATCCAGCCTTCCGATTCGGCCCATACATCGGCGATTTCTTGACCACCGGCCGAGCGACGCAATAGCAGGTAAACTCCGCCGATCATCGCAGTGATCAGCATCATGGCGATCGCAGCACCGGTCATGATCAACAACCACATGACTTTACCACTGGCTGCACCCGAAACGATCGCCACCCACCAAGCCGTTAGCAAGACCAATCCCCACCCGAGCAAAACGGGTAACGCCATCATGATCGCGACCAAAGCATAACCAATAACTTGGGGCAATCGACGCAACGCGTACTCGTAACCACGACTGAGCGAATCCATCGCGTCGGGCTTCGCTTCGGTCATCAGACTGACTAGCGCCAACGGAACGGCCGCCTTCGCTCCCACCAACAACAAGCCAGCCACAATCAGCGATGGGACGATCCACAGCATCGACACCCAGTCCGCCATCGGCTGGGCAAAGACCAACCAGCTAGCCAAAGTCGTGCAAACCCAGGCGGCAATGACGAATGGTAACGAACTTAGAACAGGCAGGATCAAGATCAACGCACCCAGACTAAGCCGGCGGCCAACAAGTTTCCATGTGCCTAGGTACGAAGGGATTTCTCGTCCGGCCGTCAACAATGCGCCGACTCGAACAAACGCCATCATGTGTGGTAGAGCCAACAACCAAGTCCACAAGATCCCGACCACTTCGAACGAAGATGGCGCGAACAAACGTCTGTATCCATCATCGGATACCATTCCACCCAGATCCACGTGTAACAAACGCAATCCCATCCACCATAAGACCAACGCAGCGACCGAATGGACGATCCACACCGGTCCACCGGCAACCCGACACACCTTGACCAAACGCAACCAAGGGAAGACGTCTGTCCAATTGCGCAGATTGGCTAACAAAGATTGCTCAGGCGTGGGGCTGACCGGCGGCAGTTCGGGGGCTTCCATCGGCCGCTAACCTCTCAAGTCCCAGGTCGTCATCTGCTCGAGCAACTCGTGCCGCGTCAAATTGAAGTGCAACGGTGTCAGTGTCACGTTGCCTTCACGGAGTTGCGCCAGATCAGTCATTTCGTCGGGCGGGTTTTTCGGCTCGGACCACAACGCCCAGTAATAATCCCGTCCACCCGGGTCGAGACGTTTTTCGTAGCGTCGGCCGTACTGTGCCAGACCCATCGGAACCACCTTGACCGGCCGCGCGGTCTCGGTCGCGGCGGTTGGAATATTTAGATTGAACAGTCCACCTTGAGTTTCGTCGTGTTGGATCAATTGGCTAATCACGTTCTTGGCGATCACGGCGGCGGCGGCAAAATCGGCGTCATCATTGTGCTCGAGCGAAACGGCGACACTCGTCACGCCAAAGAACGCCCCCTCGATCGCGGCGGCGACGGTGCCAGAATATAGCACATTGATCCCCGCGTTGAGCCCGCTATTGATGCCACTGACCACGAGATCGATCGGTTGGTCGACCATCAATTCCGCCAGTGATAATTTTACGCAATCCGCCGGCGATCCTTCGACCGCCCAAGCCCAATGTCGCCCGTCCCGATGGATGGATTTGGGCACGAGCGGCGTGAGATAGGTGATCGAATGCCCGACGCCACTTTGTTCGGTCGCGGGAGCAACGGTCACGACTTCGCCAAGGTGACGCAGTTGATGCCCCAGCGCCGCCAATCCGGGCGCATACACGCCATCATCGTTGGTCAAGAGAATTCGCATGGTGGTGATCGTGTTTGAGTAGCGGAACGCGAAACCCATTGTGTACCCGAAAAAGCCTCATTTGCCGATCGGTCTAACGCGTCATAAGTAGGCTGGGTCGAAGCCGCTTCGGCGCAGACCCGGCAGGGATTGGCTATTAGCAGTTGGCTTTTGGCGGTTGCTGTCGTGGAGCGATAGCAATCGTTGACACGGAGATTGTCGATCGTGAACCCTTGCCGGGTCTGCGCCGAAGCGGCTTCGACCCAGCCTACTTTGGGGGCAACTTGAGAAGGGTTCGGCAGACCAGGTGTGGCTGGATTTGATGGGCTATTTTCAAGGCTTTGGAAAGACAGGCGGCATCGCCTCCGGTGACGATGACGTGTCGCGGATTGCCGTATGATTCGATCAAGCGAGTCACGCCTCCGGCGACCGATGACAAGACTCCGAGTCGGATTGCCGCGATGGTGTTCTTGCCCGGCACTTGTTCGTCTGATTCACCGCAACACGATGCCTGCCACTCCAGGTCCGGTAACGCATCGGTACCGCGTGCGAGCGACGCGGTTTGCATCATCAGGCCAGGCATGATCGCGCCGCCTTGGAATTCGCCTTGCTCGTCAACGTAGTCAACCGTCACGGTCGTGCCGGCGTCGACAATCACCAACGGCATCTCGAGAATCAAACTCGCACCGTAGGCACCGACCAATCGGTCGATGCCAACTCGTTCGGGGTAGTCCACGTTCGCTTTGATCGGCACGTCCGCCCTTGTGATCGGACGAATCGTCCAATTCCCCGGTGCATCGACGCGCAATCCTGATTCCAGCATTGCTGCGGACGAACGGTTGACACTCGCGATGCGGATCTCGGCGCAATCGGCGTCGGCCGTGGCACGCATCAGGTCGGCTGCCAAGTGTCTCAGCGTGCCGTCCAAACCCGGTCGGACGGATTCGACGCGATCTCGTTTTTGGTCGGTGACCCATTTGATCGCGGTGTTGCCGACATCGATCCCAACGATCACGGGGACTCGTCCGTCTTCTTGCCGTATCGCTTGACCTGTTTGCGGACGTTGCGTTTTTTGACTTCCAAGTGAGGGTTGTTGTGCCCTCGATGTTTTTTGTCCTCGGCCCACGGATCGTCCGCGTCGATCTCTTTGGACGGCGTTTGATCGGACAGGTTGGCGGTTAAGCCTTGCTTGTGCGGCGGAACCCGTTTGGGTTTGGGAATAAGTGCCTCTTGGTCGACCTCTCGGATCGGCAGCAACTTTTCACCTGATGCGATCATCTGCAAACGCCGTGCGTGAACGCGATCCATGATCGCCTCGGTCAGTTCATTGAGCCCCTCACCGGCGGCGGCGCTGATCGAATGCAGTTCGCGGTCGTGCTTGACCGGGTTGGATTGGAAATGCGCTTGTAGGTTGCGAAAAACCTCACCGTCGATGTCCATTTCACTTTTCGTCATCACGACTATTTCTTCACGGTCGCCAAGCGTGGGATCGTAGTGTGCGAGTTCTTCTCGGATCGCCTGGTAGTTGGCGATCGGATCAGTCTCGTCGACCGGAGCCGGCTCAACGAGATGGACTAAGGTTCCGGCGCGTTCGATGTGTCGCAAGAACTCATGTCCAAGTCCCACGCCGTCACTGGCCCCTTCGATCAGGCCTGGGATGTCGGCAACGACGAACGACCGTTCGACGTCGATTTCGACGATGCCCAAATTCGGATACTTGGTCGTGAAGGGATAGTCGGCGATCTCGGGTCGGGCGCTGCTGATGCGGGATAGCAATGTACTCTTGCCCGCGTTGGGTTTGCCGATCAAGCCTACGTCGGCGATCGACTTGAGTTCCATGATGACGTGCCGCACTTCTCCAGGAGCACCCGGTGTTTTCTCGCGGGGGACTTGGTTTTGTGCAGACTTGAACCGGGTGTTGCCTTGTCCGCCGCGACCGCCTTTGGCGATAACGAACTCCTCGCCGGGCGTCGTCAAGTCTCTGATCACGAAACCATCCGCCGCATCGATGATGCTCGTTCCACATGGCACGAACAGTCGCAGATCACATCCGCGTCGTCCGTGTCGCAAACTGCCTTGGCCGGGTTGTCCTTTTTCGGCTTTGAAGAATCGTTGGCTCGCAAACGCCGAAAGGGAATTCACGCCCACGCGAGCTTCCAAGATTACGCTGCCTCCGGTTCCTCCGTCGCCTCCGTCGGGGCCACCTTTGGAGACAAACTTTTCACGGCGGAAGCTCATGCAACCATCGCCTCCCTTGCCGGCTAGAAATTCGACTTCGACGCGATCGATAAACATGTTGCGCAGGGGGTAGCAGGTAAGGAGGACCACCGGCGGAGGGTTGGGGGCATCGCAGAGACTCGATGGAACCGACCGCCAAAAGAACAGGTTACAGGTCGCCCGTGGCAGAATCAAACATTCTCCACCGGCGACCTGTCCATGGATGAACCTCTGTGAGACCTACTCTAACTCGAGATTTTGGCGACTAAGTCGAGAACCTTGTTCGAGTAACCCCATTCATTGTCATACCAAGATACGACTTTGACGAAGGTCTTGTCTAACTGGAGTCCGGCGCTCGCATCGAATATCGATGTGCGAGCATCGCCGCGGAAGTCGGTCGACACGACACTGTCTTCGGTATAACCCAAGACGCCCTTCATCGCACCTTCGGATTCGGCTTTCATAGCCGCACAGATTTCTTCGTAGGTTGCTTCTTTTTCGAGCTCAACCGTCAGGTCGACTACCGAAACATCCGACGTTGGAACTCGGAATGCCATGCCGGTAAGCTTGCCGTTGAGTTCAGGAATGACCTTTCCGACAGCCTTCGCGGCGCCAGTGCTCGATGGAATGATGTTCTCAAGAATACCGCGTCCGCCACGCCAATCTTTTGCCGAAGGTCCGTCGACGGTCTTCTGCGTCGCGGTGGTGGCGTGAACCGTGGTCATCAGTCCGCGTTTGATTCCGAACTTGTCGTTGAGGACCTTCGCAATCGGAGCCAAACAGTTGGTCGTGCACGAGGCGTTGGAGACAAAGATTTCGCCGTCGTAGGAGTCGTCGTTGACGCCCATCACGAACATGCGAGTGTCGTCCTTGGAAGGCGCTGACATGACGACCTTCTTGGCACCCGCGTCGATGTGGCCCTGAGCCGCTTCTTTGGTCAGGAAGAAACCGGTCGACTCGACGACAATGTCGGCACCGATATCGCCCCATGCTAGACTCGCCGGGTCGCGCTCGGCGGTGATGCGAATCTCGTTACCGTTGACGACCAACTTGCCGTCTTTGACGGAAACTTCCCCTTGGAAAGGGCCGTGAACCGAGTCGTATTTCAACATGTACGCGAGGTAATCGACGTCCAGCAAGTCGTTGATGGCGACAACCTGGATGTCCTCTCGGGCAACCGATGCACGAAATACCATCCGTCCGATACGGCCGAATCCGTTAATACCTACTTTGATAGTCACTTTACTCAGATTTCCTGTTAGTTGAGATTCTGTTACGGGTAGCGACGGATTATAAGAACGTTCGCAGGAATTGAAACAGCCCCCACGAGCGACACTTCGACGGTTTAATCTACCGACCCAATGCCCGATTCCCACCCATCGCCAGAATCGAAATCGCTCGCCAGCGCGAGTCTTCCAACAAATCGTTCGGACCAGACTGCTTGGCGACGACCGCTCGGAGTGGCTCCTGGAACTTGGCGTTATGTCCACGAAGGGCGCATCGCATCCCTCTACGATGAATTTGTGGCATCCACACCACTTTGTCGTGTCGATCTAGAAATGCTCGCGTCCGTTTTTCCACCGGAATCCAGCTCGTCGGAAAATAACCCGCTCCCACGCCATCACCACGGTGGGTTAGCAGCATCGGAGAGCTCCCAGAAATCAATTCAGTCACCCAAAAAATGGATTTTCGATCTCGGATGTGGAACCGGTCGTGCCTCCGAAGTGCTAGCGGGCAACGGATACGACGTCTTGGCCATCGATCTTTCGCTTCCGATGCTACGCGAAGTTATCGCAAGAGAACTCCCGTGTGTTCAACCCATTCACGCCAATCTCGTTGAACTCGACGCCATCAACGACGGAATCGGACTCGGGGCAGTCTGCTTGTTCAGTACACTGGGGATGATCCAGGGCCGCTCCAATCGCCGGAAGTTTTTGAAACATGTCCGACGGATTGTGCAACCCGGAGGACGCTTCCTGTTGCACGCGCACCATCGTTACGCCGCAATGACGCATGCGGCAGGGCGCCGTCAATTGATGCTCAGTCGGCTGAGATCATGGTGTTGTCGAGGCCTGGAATTTGGGGACGCGGTTTATCCGTACCGCGGACTACCTGATATGTTTCTGCACCAGTTTTCGAAGCAAGAGCTAATGTCGGACCTGCAAACAAGCGGATGGAAGATTCAACGATGGGAACGCCTCTCTCTTGACGGATCGCAGTTGTTGGATCGACGAGGCATCGCGGGTGGATTCTTGGTCGTTGTTGAATAAGCGAACAAAACATTCACGCGTTGTTCGAGTTTCAAATGAGGTCATCGATTCATCACTCGCTCCCCGACGAGAACACGTGTTCCGACGGCAACCCTCGGCGATGTATTCGGGCTGATCGCGAGGGCCAACCATCCGTCGCGCATTTCGAGTTGACTGATCGCTAAGTCTTGTGCGGCCGGGTGCTCCACCAAACGCGGCATGGTTAAGGGAATCGTTCGACTCTCCGAGAGTATCTTGTTGAACAACGCACGAATGGGGAAACGCTGACGCATCGACATGCCAGGGCCACTAACACTTAAGTGACCGTCACGTACCAACTTCGCCGACAACCCGTCGATTTCGGGTCGGTAATCGGCTCGGACGATAAAGCGTTTCAAGCTGGTTCCGTCGTCTTGGGACAGGCTCACCACCCGCAGAGTTAGTGTCAATCGTCCCTCATCCATCTCGACGGTAATCGGCCGGGTTGCCGCGAATTCGATCCGCGCGTCAGCCGGCACATCGTCGGGCAATTCGATGTTATCGCGGCCGAACAGGGCCATCGTGTCTTGAAAGAAATCGCCTAACGTCTTGGCATTGCCCTTGGGAAGCAATTGCTCGAACGTGTTGTTGAACGCCGATTGGTGAATTTGCAAACTCATCCAACTATCGCTCCAAGCCCGTGGCCGCGGCGTATTGGATGCGAGTTGCCAGTCGCCCGCCAAACGATATCTCGCGACCAATCGGTCGGAAGTCGTCTCCAAATCGATGACTTTGGGTTCTAGATTCAAGCGGCCTAATGGGCCAAATACAAACTCGTCGAGTTGGTTCTGTCCCTGGGATGCCTTGGCATTCAACTGTGTTTGCAATTCCTCAGTAACGGTGCCTTCGATTTGACGCTGGCTCGCCCGGATGGCAAGCGGCCGAGCTTCCTCAAACCGACTTTCGGCGATCCCTCGGACCAGCGAGCCGATCAGCGGCCACCCGTCGTATTTCGACCGGACGCCACGAAGCAACTGGCTGCCCGTGACGGCAACGTGCGTTTCACCGATTCGGTAACCGTCAGCACCGATGATGAGCGGCGTCGTCGCATCAAAAACGTTCTGCCCATTGGTCAGAACTGTGACGCCCGATTGGCCCGAGTAGCTTTCTGTGAGTACATCGCCGAGTGTTTGTATGCTCAAGTTCCATGAGTCTTCCGAGGGATTCAGGCGAATCCCGATTTGGGATTCCGTTCGACTGGTCCCGCGAACATCGTTGCCCAACAATCGAGTACGAATCGGACTTACTTTCGATGGAACTTCAGGCAATAAACGATCGATCAATTGAACCGAGATCGCGGTCCGTACGTTTGCGTTGCGATAGTTCAAGTCGATCGCTTTCGCGACTTTAACTGCCGCCAAGTCTTGCGAAAATCGTAACGATTGAAAGACCTCGCCGACCTTGATCGCCGACAAGTCGATCGAATCGGTTTCCCCTCGTTCGAGATCTTCGAGAAGCTCCTTGTAGTCGATCGGGCGAACCGTCCAGATTTGTAAAGATTCCGCTAACGCACGGATCGAATCCCGTGATAGCCACTCGCGATGCTCGGCTCGGATTAGATGGTGATCGAGCCGCGACAGAAACCGCTGTGCGACTAACGAACGCTCGTCGGCATTGCTGGCCTTGGATGCCGATTCGATCTCGTCAAGCAGCAAGAACCGATCCCACCCGGCTTCATCTCCGGTCTGATTCAGTTCCGCTCGGACGCGACCAACGAGCGTTGCCATCTCGATTGGAGGTGCCAAGTTCTCGCCATTCGATGTCGCAAGCGATACATACTGAGTTTCTTCGCCGTTACGAGCCAACCGCCAAATCGGTCCCCAAATGGCGGATCGACGCGAGCAAGCATGGGCGGCCCGCAACCAGCGGATTTGCTGTTCGCGCACCGGTACCCGCTCGGCCATCTGCAGTCCCGCTTCGGACAGCGCCGCCAACTCGCGGATCAGCTGCCCGGATCGTTCGTCTCCGATCCTCGGCAATGCCTGCAGTTCGTCGATGGTTGTTCCAACCTTGTCCGCCCATCTGCCCATTACTAGCGCGGTCGCATATCGATGTAATGGCGATGCATCGTGACCATTGAACTGCTGTAGGTTTCCTTCGGAAATGAGCTCGCGAACAATGGCTGACGACGATGACGGTAATTGGACCGAAGCGAAACTTTGACGGTTCGCGGAAGTCGCCAGACTCGCCACATCGGCGTCCGCTGCAATGAGAGCGAGATCACGATAGAGTTGTTTCGGTTGCGGCCAGGCATTGCCGACAATCTTAAACGTGCGCGGCGCCGTCTTGGATTCGTTAGTTGACTCCGCTTCATACGGATCGGATGGATGTTCTTGTGTTTTGGCAAAAATCGGCCGAGCGAGGACGGCGACTGATTGAGGAATCAACGTTTTGCTGGGCTGATTCAAGCAAGCCGGCTCGGAGGCCAACGCGTCACCGATCGCGATCGCTTTTGCGGTGGCAACCGGGTTAATCGCGAGCATCCATTGATCGTTACAAGTGGCAACGGCATTGCCGAGGTGACCTCGACCGGTGGCGGTAAAAGGATCGTCCAGCCCAGGCGAGAGGCTGGAGGGGAGTGCCACGAGCGCTTTCGGCTCGCAAAAAGGCGGCGTCGATGATGCGCGGCGATTCGTCTCGCCTTCGGACGCCAGTCCCGAGAATCCTGCAAGCTCCGCCACCGGATCTAACACCGGTGCCAATAGGGTGCGGGCGATCACCTTGCTGCTTGCGGCAAGGTCCGCCGACGCGGACGACGAAACGCCGTTCTCGTCGCCTAGTGTCTCTCCCAAAACTTCTTCGATCATTAACCGGCTCGGCAGAGCCAATCCTCGAACGCCACGGTCGGGTCGATGGGCCGCGCAGTCGCTCGCGACTGAAGCTCGCAATGACTCAGCCAACGCACTGTCGCTGATCGCCAGCGGCTTCTCACCGCAGTGAACCACCATCGAGAGCGATTGTTTGATCGCCGAGAATTCCGCCGCTTGTCGTGCCTGCTTGTGCCACCAAAGTGGTAACGTCGTCGATGCGATGATCGCCGTCGATGCGATGATCGGCCACAGCAAGATTGATCGTTTTACGTCCTTGTCCATCGTTTCAATGCCCGACAGTGAAACCACTGAAATGGGGAAGCAGCATTTGGGGAAACGGTCGGGTGGTGCCAAGAAAACATCGTGTTCTCTTGCCCGACCGGCAATGTCGACGCGCCCCGGAAATACTCACCCGTCGACGGAACAGGTATCGTCGGGAAGGTCACCGAAAATCAGAAACGCTTCGCCGCCCCGCTCGACTGAAAAAGGCGGCAGGACGCGGGCGATCTGCCCAAGCGGAAGCAAATGAAGAAGTCGCATAAGCCGACGATCGCATTCAATCGTCACATGCGCAAACCCGCCCCGTGAAACCGAAACGTGAAACAACCGGCTATTGGCTTTTGGCTATTAGCTTTTCGCTTTTCGCTTTTCGCTTTTCGCTTTTCGCTTTTCGCGTCGCGGAGCGACGCTAGGGGCTGTTGATTTAGTTTGCATCGTAACCCGAAGCGTGAGCGAGGGATACCTACAGAGGATTTAATGGCGTTCCATCCCTCGCTGACGCTTCGGGTTACGACTAAATCAACAGACCGCTAGAAGTTTACCCCATGCGTGAGCATGGGGTATTGAAGTGAGCACATCGACCAGAGAGTCGCGGAGCGACGGCAGCAGCCCATCTCTTGGCCAACCGCCAAGTGCCAACCGCCACTCTACCCGGCAACTCGCAGTTGCGGTCGAGCGGCGCTACCAAGCAATGCACGCAAACGTTCGAACTCGTCGGCGTCGTTGAAGTGAATCGTGATCTTGCCTCGGCTCCGCGCCGACGCTTTGATCTCGACCTTCGTCCCGAACACCATTCGCATCTCTTGCTGCATCGCTTCGATGTGCGGCGGGATCGGCTTGCGCTTTTGTCGAGACTTGTTGGTTACTTTCAAACCCGTCTCGGTGTCTTCTTCGGCGCGGAGCATCTCGCTGACCGCGTTCTCGATCGCTCGCACGCTCAACGTCTCGTCGACGATCCGGCGGGCCATGGTGATCTGAACTTGTTCTTCTCCGATCGGTAGCAATGCGCGCGCGTGACCGGCGCTAATCTCGCCAGCGGTCAACATGTCGAGGATCGTTTGGGGAAGCTCGAGCAAACGCATCAGGTTTGCGATCGTGCTCCGGTCGATGCTCAATCGACGAGCCAGATCGTCCTGCTTGCATTGGTGCTCGTCGATGTATCGTTTGAACGACATCGCCTTCTCGATCGGGTTAAGATCCTTGCGCTGCAGGTTCTCGATGATCGCCAGTTCGGCGACCAATCGATCGTCGGCTTCGCGGACTTCGGCGCGGATCGTTTTGAGTCCGGCGTGGATGGTCGCTCGCAGACGGCGTTCGCCGCTGATGAGTTGATATCGCCCTTCGACAACGCGAACCAAAACCGGTTGCAACTGTTGATGGTTCTTGATGCTTTCAGCAAGCGAAGCGATCTCGTCGGGATTGAATTCCCGGCGTGGTTGAAACGGGTTAGGCTGAATGTCATCGATCGGCAGCTCCAACGTCTTGATCGACGAAGCATTGCCTTCTGGCGCTGCGGGTCTAGGGGAGCTTCGATCAAACGAAGAGGCTTCTTCGATCGGATTGCCGTCGTCGTCGACCGGAGTCCCGAGCAGTGCCGCGAGTCCCTTTCCCAAACGTCGGTCTTTCGAGCCGGCTCCGCCACGGGATGAACCGCGGGCTGATCGATCGAACGTCGAACCGTGATTCGCCGATCCTTGAGTCGTTGTACTAGTCACGCTGCAGCACCTCCATGCACAGTTGAGTATAAGCGTATGCTCCGCGGCTCCGCGGTGCGTATTGAAAAACAGTCTTGCCGTGACTGGGAGCTTCGCACAACGCGACGTCCCGGGGCACAACATTTTCGAAAACAATATCACCAAAGAAGTCGCGAACATCATCCTCGATTTCGCGGGTCAACTCGAGTGTCTCGTCGTACATGGTCAACACGATCCCGCCGAACGTCAGACGCCCGTCGGTCGCGGTGATGACCTTCTTGATGGTTCCGATCAATTGAGCGACGCCCACCATGGCGAAATACTCACACTGAATCGGGATCAATACTTCGGTGCTCGCCGTGAGTGCGGTTTCGGTCATCGCACCGGCGCTGGGCGGACAATCGATCAAGATGTAATCGTACTCGTCGATAACACTATCGAGATGCCCGCGAAGGCGTTTGGACGCGTCGGGCCCGGCGGCGGCCATCACATCGGCGTCTTGAAACCGACGGCTGCCCGGGACGACTTGTAGGCTATCGGTTTCGGTGGCAAGGACGCTTTCGTGCAGCGGCGACTCGCCGATCAGCGCATGGTGTTTGGCTGGTTCGTGACCAACCGCCGTGGTGGCGTTGCACTGCGGATCGATATCGATCAACAACGTGCGATGTCCCGCCAAAGCGAGCGCTGCCGAAAGGTTGACCGAAGTCGTCGTTTTGCCAACTCCACCTTTCTGGTTCACGATGCTGAAGATCCTTGCCACAATGTTTCTCTGGTTTGATTGCCGGACATTCTGAAGATGCAGGCAGCCGGGACTCCCAGACCGTGGGAAACCCAGACAGCGGGAAACTAGGTGAAACGCACCGCGTGCAACAAGATCGGTTTCATAAGAAACCGGCATTGACACGCCCCACCCCGATCGCGCAGACGGTTCCACATGGAACGCACACGGCCAACGTAGGCTGGGTCGAAGCCGCTTCGGCGCAGACCCGGCATGGAGCGAGGTTAGTAACAGGTAACAGGTAACAGGCAACAGGCGATTGGCAATTGGCAATTGGCAATTGGCGTTTAGCAATCCAACCGCCAAATGCCAACGGCCAAGCTCATTCACTCGGCTGACGAATCCAGTGCCGGGGGCGATCGTCTCGGTCGGTCTCCTGAGATGCCGGGCGGGTATCGCTCGCCAGACGTCCTTCGATCGATGGTTTCGCCGAGACGAAAGGGACGGTGGAAGGCTTCCCGGTCGGCGTCTCCCTCGACGCCAGAACCGAGGGTGGTTGCGAGTCGAATTGTTGGAACGGAGCGTCGGTTGCCTCACTTACCGCCGCGTTCGTCATCGCAAGGGGCTCGAACTTCGTTGGCGACGCGTCGACCGCCGGAGATCCAGTCGCAGGCTTAGCGATCGCCGAGTATCGCTCGTCCACATATCCAGGGGTAACCAGCGGGACCGCGAGATCGTCGTAGGTGAGCGGCAACCGCAAATCACGACGCGGACTCGACTGGGCGTCCGATGGAATGCGTGCGGCCATTTGCGGATGAACCGAATCGGTCGATCGCGAGCGTGAGACCGGACGCTCTGGCGTCATCAACATCGGCGACGCCACATGCGACCATGGCGTAGCGACGGTGTCGGCTGAAATTGTTGGACTCATTGGTGCCAACGGATCCAACGAAACGTTTTCGCCGGTAACGACCAGTCCGGTCGATGGGCCGGTGGCCAAGGAGGCGTCCGCATCGGCCGACCCATGCGGCGGGACTTTTCGAAAGGGTAGAGCGGCGACGAAGCCGACTAGGACGATCAAAGCGCCGAAAGAAAGATTTCGCACGACTGGGACTCGTAAGGCTGAAGGGAAAGAAACCAGCCTCGTCCTTGAAACGCACAGGGAATCGCGTCATGCGTGTGCTTGTCGTTAAGTGCCATCGGCGGATCTGTGGTGAAAACCAGCACCGAAATTAACGAATCTGCTCAAGTCAGGATCATTTCGATCGCACATCCCGAACGATCCGCAACCATCAACATTCGATCCCCATTGAACCGTCGCCTCATACAAGCCTTTGTTTTGGGCAATTGTTGGTGCGATGAGCGGGCAGACTATGCTGCCCGCTCGATCGAAGCGTTGGCCAGACGACCGATGCATCGGCCGATTCGCTCGAGTACCTTTTCACGCCGGATGACCGGGCGACTGACCCAAGCTCGGTTGAGCGTTAATTCCACACCCAAATACCGGTCTGGCGGAAATTCAGCACGCATCGACTTGGTCAACGAATCGTTCGTCCCGCGATGAGGGTGATTACGTCGCACCTTTAATTCCCGAACCGATGCGAAGAGTTCATCGAACAAGTCCAAGCACCAATCCAGCTCGTCCTTACGGGCCGGGTCGTAAAGCAATCCGAGGTCGCCCCGTTGCCAATCCCCGCCGGTCGTCTTGGCGTCAAAGGTGCGGACCGACAAGTGCACGACGTAAGACCAGGTTTGCAACAATTCGGCGATCCTTTGTTGGACCCGGTTACGATAGGGATGGTAGATCTCTTCAATAATCGCATCGCGGGTTTCGACCGGCAAAGCCCGCACCTGAGGCGGAAAAAGATCTCGATGATGTAACGACCGGCCGACGTCCACCAAATCAGAACGGAACTCATTGCAGATCAACTCGCTGCCGCCGTGATGAGCCAACTTACGGGCCGCAAAGTAGGCTTCTCGGTCAACGCCACGACGGGACAAGCGATCCGTAGGCAAGCTGATCGTCGTGGGAATCAAGTCCGGTTCAGCAACCTGAAGACCAGAGAAATCCTCTGCCGGTGCCAAACGATCGCGCAAACGCGTCGGCGTTTTCCATCCACCCGTATCGCACGTCAGCAACAAACTCACTCGTTCGTCTCCTGAGAAAACCAATGGTGAGGCCGGTCAATCAACCGCTCCAAGTCCGCCCAAAATTCCGGGTAAGTTTTTCCGGTGCAAGCGGGGTCCGCGACGAAGATGCCCGGAAGTCGTAAACCGAGCAACGCGAAGCTCATCGCCATCCGGTGGTCATGGTACGTTTCAAAAACGATCGGATCGGTCGATTCGGACAATCGCTCCAGATCTCCGGTCGTCAGCGGATGAATCGTCAGGCCGTCGTCATGCTCATCGATGCGAGCCCCCAGCTTGCGAAGCTCGATCGCGAGGTTTCCGATTCGATCGGTTTCTTTGAATCGGTTGTGAGCGACGCCTCGCACGCGGGTCGGCGAATCGGCAAACAATGCGACCACGGATAGCGTCTGGACCGTGTCGCTGATTTCGCCCATGTCGACGTCGACGCCACGAAGTTCATTGGCTTCGACTTCGATCCGATCGGCCTGAAGGTGAAGACGGCTTCCCATCTTCTCAAGCACGCGGACAAAACCGACGTCGCCTTGGAGAGCGTCCTCGCTCAATCCTTCGACGCCGATCCGTCCCCCGGTGATCGCCGCAGCGGCCCAAAAATAACTTGCCGCCGAAGCGTCCGGCTCGATCGCGTAATCCGTCCCAACGTATCGGCCGCCGGTTCTAATCGACTGCGTCGTTTCCAAGTTCCAATCCGTCACGCCGCCGAACGCCCGCATTAATTCGGATGTCATTCGCACGTAAGGGATCGAGACCAACTCACCGACGATCTTGATTTCAACCGTCTTGCCTGAGATCGGCGCGGCCATCATCAAGCCGCTCAGGTATTGGCTACTCACGCTTCCTGCCACGCTCATCGGTTCGCCGGTCCAGCCCGCCGATTCGATCTCGACCGGTGGACAACCACCTCCGGAGACGGCCGCGATTGTCCCGCTCATGACTGGCGCGATTGCTTCGACCAGATCACCGATCGGTCGCTCGTGCATCCTCGGCACGCCCGACAAACGATACCGACCCCCGAAGGCCGACAAAGCTGCGGTCAAGAATCGGACCGTCGTGCCGCTGTTGGCGATGAACATCTCGTGCGGTGAGTCGCCGGTCTGCTCGGATGCAGCGGAGGAGCCGACGCCTTCGACGATCAACGTCCGTCCCGCGTTTTCGGTTTGAATCCGCACGCCGATCTTGGCCAACGAGTCGATCATCACCTCGGTGTCTTCACTCACCAAGGCCCCGGTCAAGCGACTCGCGCCTTCGGCGAACGCGGCACAAATCAACGCCCGGTTGGTCAAACTCTTACTGCCCGGCGGTCGGACGCTGCCGACGACTGGCCCGCCCGGCACAACCATCACGCTCGATCGATCCCCGACCTGGGGCGTCGATCCAATTGGCAATTCAGCGGAAGACGGGGGGGACGTCGGGGACATGGATCAAACGGCCACTAGCCGGCAAAAAAAGGATGGTTGGCGTCTTCGGTGCCCAACGAACTTTCGCCCGCTGTTTGGCCGGGGATCCACAACGATCCCACGATCATCAGTCCCAACGTGGTCGTGTGGATCAACCAGGCCGCGTTCTGGGTCATCACCGTATGGGCAGTGACCAACGTCAAAACGACCAAGACCGCCAAAAAACGTCGCTCGGCACGTCGGGCCGCCACGCCCGTCGAGAGTTTTGCTAGCAACAGTGCGACCATCGCGATCAAGGGCAAACCGAGGGCGGAGACGGCGGACGCCACGAAAAGGAACTGAGACATGATTCTACATCCGTGTTTCAATGAGAGGAGGGCCGGATCCATCCGACCGTCGCTGCAATTCGCCCAGCGGGACCACCATCCATGCGGTCTCGTGAGCGGCGACAACGGTTTCTCGCGTATTTGGGCCGTCGCTGGGAAGGCGGAACTTGAGCGGAAACGAAAAATTTCGGCCAAAAAAATCCTCACAATCCGATTAACCGGAAAATTCTTCCCATTTTGCCTCACCGGAACCGTCGGATTTGGCCGATCTCAGAGACAAGCCCTCAGGCTGTCTGATTCGAAAGACGCCTGTTTTCCCGTTCCCGCTTTTGAAGCGACGCGATGAAACTTCCAAGCAACATTTTTCCAGCTTTTTGGCTTGTTTTGGCGACCGCCTGCACGGTGACGCTGGGTGGTTGTCGCTTGTGTGCCGACTGTGATCTGGATTCGTACCCGTCCTACGGCGGGTCTTGGCAGCGGACCGTCCGCGATTCCGGTCGCGTCGGCAGTGTTTTCGATCCCGGCGGTAGCCGAGCGGCCGACCTGTCCGAACGGATCGATGCGGAATCGGCCGAGGCGTTCAATCGCACCAAGGACGGCAAAGCCCCGCAGGAAGACAAGCCCGAAGCCGAATCGCCCGAAAATACCGAGGAATCGCCTCTCGACGACGAGGAAAGGCTGAAACAAATGGAAGATCGATTGCTCGGGCTGGAACTGCAAGACATCAACCATCAAGAACCGCAAGACGGCGGCCAAGATTGGCGATGAAGCCGTCCGATCAGGCCTTCGATCCGACACAACTGCGGTCTATGATTGGTGATTGAAACGGCTTTCATCCCCACCAACCCGTAGTTTTCATTTTGTTCAAGGTCGACCCACGCAAACTCGTCGGCCCGGTTATGGCGCTCGCGTTGTTTGCGTTTGCCATCCGATTGCTGGTCCAGGAAGCGGGGAAGATTTCCAAGGAAGAGTTTCTTTTGGGACTCACGAGCGTGGATCCTGCTTATTTGGCGATCGCCGCGTTCTTGATCGCCCTGAACTACGGATTGCTGACGTGTTATGACCTGTTGGCGTTGCGATATGTTTGCAAAGCGTTGCCGTTGCGGCGGATCGCGTTGGTCGCGTTTCTCGGCTACGCACTGGGAAATAGCCTGGGCACGCTCATCGCGGCCGCTCCGATCCGTTACCGGTTCTACCATCGCTGGGGGCTGACCCATCGGCAGATTGTCGCGTTGATGTCCGTACTCGCCCTAACGTTTTGGAGCGGCGTGTGCGTGCTCGGCGGCATCGTGCTGACATTAGCGCCGATCGAGCTGCCGACCGACTACCAGCTTCCCTTTGGTACCCGCACGTTGGGTTGGGTATTGCTGTCGATTTCGATCTTCTACGCTTTGGTTTGCACGTTCTGGCACAAGCCTTGGCCGATCGGCAAACTGCACCTGCGTCCGCCGTCGATCGGGTTGGCGTCGGTCCAGGCTTCCGTCGCGGCGGTTGATTTGTTGATCTCAGCGACCGCGTTGTACTTGGTCATGCCCGGAGACGCGGTCGTTCCGTTCCCGATGGTCTTGGCTGCTTATTTGGTCGGGATCGTGGCGTCGTTGATCACGCAAGTGCCCGGCGGCTTGGGCGTGCTCGAGTTGATCCTCTGGACACTGTTGAAAGATACCGTAGGCAAACCGGTGCTCGCCTCGGTGTTGATCTTTCGCGTTTTGTACTACATCTTGCCGCTGTTGTTCGGAATGGTGACGCTGGTCGCTCACGAAATCTACAGCGGTGCGGTCGAAGCCAAGCTGGACGCGAAACTCGAAGCCCACACCGTCGGAGCCGGCGAACCGACCGAAATGTCGGGCGACCCCGACGAACCCGATCCACCATTCATTGACGCCTCCTGAGGAAAACGATGCCCAACTACAACCCGCTCAACGATGAAGAAGCCTACGTGATCTTGGACAAAGGCACCGAGCCGCCCGGCCCGGGTGGTTACACGCACACCAAGGACGCCGGGACGTACATTTGCCGGCAATGCAATGCGCCGCTGTACAAGAGCGAACACAAGTTCGACAGCCATTGCGGTTGGCCGAGTTTCGATGATGAGATCGAAGGAGCCGTCAGGCGCGAACCCGACGCGGACGGACGTCGCATCGAGATCGTTTGCAACCACTGCGACGGCCACTTGGGTCACGTATTCAAAGGCGAGCGGTTGACCGACAAAAACATCCGCCACTGCGTCAATTCAATCTCAATGCGATTGATCCCCGAAGGCGAATCATTGCCCGAAGTCCTGGGACAAAAGTAGGCTGGGTCGCAGCGATAGCGGAGACCCGGCAGCGGGAGTGGCGATTAGCGATTAGCGATTAGCGGTTGGCTTGAAAACTTGACGTCAACGGCAAACTGCCGGGTGTTCGTCGCAAAGCCTCCTCCACCCAGCCTACCAACCGTAGGCTGGGTCGCAGCGATAGCGGAGACCCGGCAAGATCAGAGCTACTCGACCAACTTTTTAAACTTAAACTTAAACTTAAACTCTCTGCACTGCCGCCACAAAAAGCGCTGCTCAAATGATCGTCGGCGTTTAAGTTTAGGTTTAAGTTTAAGTTCATGCGACTCTGCCGGGTGTTCGTCGCAAAGCCTCCTCCACCCAGCCTACCAACCGTAGGCTGGGTCGCAGCGATAGCGGAGACCCGGCAGGGCTGCTAGCCAACCGCCAAAAGCCAACCGCCCTTCCCCTACTCACTCAACCTTTTCGCAATGGCGGCCAATTCAATCATCTCCTCTCGCAAACCGTGTTCGTCGGTCCCGAGCGCGTCGGCCGCGACCTTCATCACGTCCTCGTAGGTCCACGATCCCGCCATCGGGCTGTTACGAAGCAACATGCCGAAACCAGCGACTGCGGCGGCGAACTGAAAATCGTCATCGGCTTTACCAAACTGACCGCCATCGTCAGTCAATGTGCGTTCCATCAACGTGCTCTTGGTCCCTTGGGGTGGCTTGTAACGCAGTTTCAACGTCAACATTTCGTTGGAAACCCGCTCGGTCGATTCCGGCGAAGGCTCGTCCTGGACCGGTTTGGGTTGCTGGTACTTCAACGCGTCAACCGGAGGAGTCGCCGGGTCTAGTTTGGCCCCCGCGGGCACGACTTGGTACAGTGCTGTCACGCGGTGCCCCGCCCCGATTTCGCCGGCGTCCTTGGTGTCGTCGTTGAAATCCTCTTTGGCGAGCAAGCGGTTTTCGTAACCGATCAAGCGATAGGACGACACCACGGCCGGGTTGAACTCGATCTGAATCTTGACGTCTTTGGCAACCGTTACCAACGTTCCGGACAACTGGTCGCCGAGCACCTTCTTCGCCTCTGCGATCGTATCGACGAAGGCATAGTTTCCTTCGGCGTCGTTGGAGATCTTTTCCATCATCGCGTCGTTATGGTTTCCCATGCCGAACCCGAGCACCGTCAGTTCCACGCCGGATTTTGCCTGCGATTTCGCCTCACGGACCAATTCATCCGTCCCTGTCATGCCGACGTTGAAGTCGCCATCGCTGCACAAGATCACACGATTGACGCCTTCCTGGATAAAACTTTCCCGAGCAGTCTCGTACGCCAAACGCAACCCCGCGCCGCCGTTGGTGCTGCCTCCCGCTTCCAACCGTGACAATGCGCTGATGATCTTGTCGCTCTGGGCCGCAGGTGTGCTTTCCAAAACCAAGCCAGCCGATCCGGCATAGACGACGATCGCCACTTGGTCATCCGGCCGAAGTTCTTGGACGAGCAGCTTCATCCCATCGATCAGCAACGGAAGCTTGTTCGTCGCCCGCATCGAGCCACTGGTGTCGATCAAGAACACCAGGTTGCACCGGGGCCGCTCTTGCTTATCCAGATCGATCGCCTGCAATCCGACGCGCACCAACCGATGCTCCGGCTGCCATGGACATTCCGTCACATCCAAGTGAGCCGAAAACGGATCGGAAAAGCGTTCTGACACCTTTTCGGTTAAGGTGTCAGGAATCTTTTTGTAGTCGTATTCGAAGTAGTTGATCATTTCTTCGATGCGAACGGCGTCGGGGGACGGTAGTTGGTTGCGTTGCAACGCCATGCGGACTTTGGAATAGCTCGCCGTGTCGACGTCGATCGACAGAGTGCTCAGCGGGTGCTCGGTGACGCGTTTGAACGTGTTTTCGTCGATGGTGGCGTAGCGGTCACCGGGTAACCTTAGATCGATTCCCGGCAGTCCCGGCAGCCCCGCCATGTCCATTCCCATCCCCATATCCATGCCCATGGCCGGTTTCTTCGCGACATCTTGTTGTCGCGAGTTCGCGATGCCTTCCCCTCTCATCACCATTCCCATATCCATATCCATATCCATATCCATCCCCATATCCATCCCCATATCGAGTTCGTCATTCGACGCTCTGCCCCTTCGAGAGTAGCGTTGGCCGGTGACATCGGCTGGGGCAGCCAATTCGACGAGAGGTTGTTCAGCAAGGACTGCCGGCGCGGGATCGGCCATCGCACCGAACTGTGACTTTTTGGCTTCCTGGATGTAGGGTTGGGCCTTCTTTTCTTTGGCGGTAAGCGCCGTTAGCCCGTCGCCTGGTTTCATTTGGCCATGGATCATTGCCTCGCGTACCTCATTAGGGAGCTTGTTAGATTGGTCGCGATCGGAAGAAACGCTCGCATCCAATGCCGCGATCTCGATCGGCTCCATTGCGAACGAAAGCTCCTCTTCTTGTTCCGGGACGCTTGATGTCATCCCCTCTCGGGCCGAGGAATCGGCGGTGGTCATCGCCACGTTTGATGAGGGCGATAAGGTGGACGTGATCACCGGAATCGAGATCGCCGCGAGGACGAACACGATGCCGGCGGCGACAGCCAACGACAACCATGGTGAACGACCGGAACGCGGTTGATCCGAATGAGTGGATTCTGTTTCAGTGCCCGGACGTTCGGCCAGCAGGCTTTGCAGACGCTGGCCCTCGAGGGTTTCCTTCGGGATCGCAGCAAAGAAACGATCCAGCTTGCCGGTCACCACGCGTGCTTTCTCGACGGCTTCAGCGAGCGGCGGGTTGAGTCGTAGTTCGGCTTCGAACGTTTCTCGTTCATGTTCGTCAAGTTCGTTCAGGACGTACGCCGTGATGCGTTCGTCGTCCCAAAGATTCGGGGCGTCTTGTTCGGAAGACATGAGATGGGCCTATTTGGTTGGATTGGTAGATTAGTTGGTGACGATCATTCGTGCGGTGGAGTTCAAACGCCTGCGAGCGTTTGTCGCAACGAGTTGACGGCTTGATGCAGATGAAAGCCGACGTTGGTGGGCGTCAGTCCGGTGACTTCGGCGATCTCGCGGTAACTCAATCCGCTCTGGATCCGTAGCTGCAGGACTTCGCGTTGTCGCGGCGTCAGTGTGCCGATCGAATCGGCGACACGACGTTGTTCTTCGTCCATCGACGCGACGTCGTCGGGCGTCGGTGATGTGTCGACGACGGTAACTCCGGCCGAGACGTCGTCGTCGCCACGGTCAGATCGGGTTGGCAAGCTCGTAAAGGCTTGCGGTGTTCGTTTGCGTTGCATGTCAATCACTCGGGTTCGGCAAACCTTGAACAACCATGGCGTCAAACGTTGGCCGAACTCGGCGAGCGTCGGCGGTTCGGGCGTGGCGACGATCTGGCGGGCCTTGTGGCAAAGCTGCAAGAACGTTTCCTGAACCGCGTCTTGGGACGACGATCGGTCTCGCAGAATTCCGCGGGCGTACGCGAGCAACCGGCTTTGATGGCACTGGACAGCGTCGCTGAGCCACTCATCGAGCCGAAGGTCGCCCGGTGAGTCCGAAGTCAACGGCCTGTCCGGAGTCAACGGCGGCTCAGATTCCAGAGACGATTCAGCCATGGGGTTCGGTTTGGAAAAGAGAAGAAAAGCAGGCGAAACCGTTCCGCCCCAACAAGCCAACGAGCGAACGAGCATTTCATTAGCCCAAGTTTGACAGATTTTTCTGTACGCCGCGATCGAAGTAGGCTGGGTCACAGCCGCTTCGGCGGAGACCCGGCATCGAACACTGGGTTTTCGCCAAACGCCAAACGCCAAACGCCATTCACCAACAAAAATCGAAGAAAATGGCCGCCATAACAGGGCACAAAGCGGAGTTGTGAGCCACTTTTGAGCAGTCCATATTGTTTCGGTCCCGGAATGGATTGCCCTTCTCACCTTGATGCTCGCTATGAAATGCCAATCCTGCGGTGCTCCCGTCGCTCGACTTGATCGATCGGGACGCTACATCTGCGACTACTGCGAAACCGAAGCCATCGCCGAAGCACTCGCCGACAGCGTTGATCGATTGGTGCTCACGGGGACGTTGTCCCAAGAGCACTGCCCGTCGTGTCGGCAACCTGGCACACGTTTGGAAACCGGGTCGATGGACGAGCATCCGGTGCTCGGTTGTCGGCGTTGCCAAGGCGTTTGGGTTCGCCGGAACTCGTTCGCGATGTTGGTTCATGGACGCCGGTCGGCCTACGCGGGGCCGGACAGGACAAGCGATTTTGATTTGAGCGTCGACGGGCCACGCGACCACCACGACCGGCTGACCTGTCCGCAGTGCTGCACACGAATGGAGTCGTTTTACTATGCCGGACCCGGCCGCGTCGCCATCGACGCCTGTGACGGATGCGAACGCATTTGGCTCGACTGCGGCGAAATCACCCGAATCGCCGAAGCGCCAGGGCGGCGTTAAGTCGAGGATTGGAATCAAGGCGGTACGCAGCTACACGACCAGCCCGAAGCGCGAACGTCTTTCACATGACGAGGTTTTGCAGGCGTGCCTCCAGCGGCGGAGCCGCGACAGCATGTAGCCCCATGCGTCAGCATGGGGAACCCGGCCGAAAAAATCCTCCAGCCGCGGAGCGGCGACACATCCTGCCGTCGCTCCACGACTTCCAGACCGTTTCACGCACATCAACCCCATGCTCACGCATGGGGCTAAGTGCTGCCGTCGCTCCGCGACTGTCGAGCGGCGTTCCGCGATGCGAGCGTGAGGCCGGCGTGAGGCCGTGCCTTCAGCGGCGGAGCCGCGACAGCATGTAGCCCCATGCGTCAGCATGGGGACCCCAGCCGAAAAAATCCTCCAGCCGCGGAGCGGCGACACATCCTGCCGTCGCTCCGCGACTTCCAGACCGTTTCACGCACATCAACCCCATGCGTCAGCATGGGGAACCCGGCCGAAAAAATCCTCCAGCCGCGGAGCGGCGACACATCCTGCCGTCGCTCCGCGACTTCCAGACCGTTTCACGCACATCAACCCCATGCTCACGCATGGGGCTAAGTGTGGGCTGTTCAAAATTTGGGATTGCGACATTTTTGTTCTCCGCAACTTCCTGTCACCTCTCCCAGCGAAGCTGGGGGAGGTCGGATCGAGCGAAGCAAGATCCGGGAGGGGGCATCCCCAGGGCAAACCAAGCCGATTCAATCAAATAACGCCCGTGCCCCCTCCCTCGCGGACTCCTGAACGTCGTCGCTCGACCTCCCCCAAACTGCGTTCGGGAGAGGTGGCTGGCGGACAAGAAACTGCTGAGAGATAAAGTAAAAACAACGAGTCAACACCGAATTTTGAACAGCCCAGTTGGCTATACACTGGCGAATGGATACTACAAAAAAACAGGGGATGCCCCGAAACTGGTTTTTTCTTTCAATAGACCAGCAAATAGGAGGTCATCCCCATGACTGCTAAGAGAATGTACCG
>NZ_SJPM01000002.1:499918-958297 GCF_007859915.1 Neorhodopirellula pilleata | reverse complement strand
CGATTCTGGGGGAGGGGGGCGTTGTGCGCGGTCGGTCAAAATCAGACTCGCAATCCGCTTCGCTGCGTTTCGCAATGGCCAAACCTCAAAACGCAGAACCGATTTCGTCCTTGGTGAATAATGCGGGATGATGCAAGCGGCCACATCACGACGATTGAAGTGCCAGCGATTGCACCTGATCCGAAAGATACCGTGATTGCATTGGAATACGATGCACCAGTCGAAATAGATCCCAATTCAAAGGGCGCGTACTTCTGGTCAAAGAGTACGGGTGTCAAGCATAACAACAACTAGATCGCCTAACGAATAGGCATCAAATTAGGGCTCGATCGGAAATTAAGTTTCCGATTTGAATGTAGTGGACGAGGCAACGAGTCCTTCATGCCGTGACTCGTTGCCTCGTCCACTACACCATGACAGTGCAGGCAAAGCCCGATACTTAAAAGTCTGTGCTGATGACTTCCTTCGAGGCCCGAGTCCCCAACGAGCCCCACAAGCCATACTTGCTCTGTTCGCCCGCACCTGCGGGTGCAGCGGCTTTATTGCCCGCCTCGATGCTGTCGGTAATGAACTTCACTGCACCGTCGCCCATCAGGACATGAGCGCCCCCCTGGTGCCGACTGCCCACGCTTGAAACTCCCTGGTTTATATCATTTGTTCCCATTACGCACGAAATGCTGTTGGGGGGCAAAATGGTTTGGACCGACGTGTAAACGATTTCGCAATCAGCCCATCGATAGCCTCGGCTAAGAAAATCCGAGAGAACACCGCCAGTAAAAAACTGGGGACGCGTTGGATCAATTGGGGTCTCGCACAAGCTTGGATTGGCGTGCAGGGTTTCATCGCGTCCTGTCGATACATCAGCGATGTTCTCGTTGGTACCGATGCTGGTCACGATCTCTCCCATGGCTACGGTGTTAGCCAAACCATCTAAGCAGTCGCGGAATTTCATTGTATTCCGTATCCAGAAGAATCCACGGTTGGTTGAGCGTGCAACACTCGCAGCGGCTGATTGGCCCGTACCGCCGGTGCCATTTTGTTCGTCAAAATCGGTCATGGCTGCATCTTGGTAGTCCCAATTTCCATCCTGGTTTCGCCCTCCTGAGTGCACCAAATAAATGGTGTCTCCAACACATGCAGCGTAGTTGGAACGAGCCAAGGCGGGCAACCCAACCCCCGGATCGCTTGGGCAGCGAAAGGCGGGCAATTCGGTGACCCAGGGCTTGTAGGCTGAATCCCAAGGGACGGGCCCCATCGATGGGAAGCCACCGGTCGGGTTGCTAATTTGCTCCCAAATCGCCTGTTGCTCAACGAACGGCGTGATGCCAACAAGCATGCTCAAACGCAATCGGTTAGTGTTACCACCGTTGCCAACGGTTCCGCCACCGTGAGTAGGCAGTTGATCGTAGGCTGCGTGATAGTTGTGAATGCCAAGCCCGATCTGCTTGAAATTGTTGCTGCAACTCATCCGCCGTGCGGCTTCTCGGGCTGCCTGCACAGCGGGAAGCAATAAACCGACAAGGACGCCGATGATGGCGATGACTACGAGTAGTTCCACCAATGTGAAACCGGAGTGGGAAGAAGGACGCTTCATTGATCTTTCCTGGGGAAATGCACCCGAAAACGGTGCTAGGGACATAAGAAGGCCAATACGGCAGAATAGAGTTATCATAGTGGACAAAGCTGTGTTTGTGATAGGGATTCTTGCAATCTCCTTATAGGTCACACCTGCCTGGTGTGACCTGTTTCCTTCAGTATTGCACCTGGAAGGTACGCCCCGCACTCTGAGTCGGTACATTATTCTGTTCCAACTCACCAAAATACGTGGGATAGGCTTCCAGCCTGTCGTGTACTCCTAGACAGGCTGGAAGCCTATCCCACTTATTGTCCCGACGATGCTAAATTAAATAGAAATAGGAAACTGAAATGAAATACCGTCATCAGCATGTTGTCGCCGCCTTCATGTGTATCGCGATGGGTGCGCATTCTTATGCACAGGAGAAAACATCCGAAGGCTCTTCCGAGGTGCGCATGACGCCCCCAAATATCATCTATGTACTTGCCGATGATTTGGGATATGGCGACTTGAGTTGCTTAGGGCAGCAGCATTTTAAGACCCCGAACATTGATGCGTTGAAAGCGAAGGGGATGTTCTTTTCGAACCACTATTCCGGCAGCACGGTCTGCGCACCGTCGCGATCCGCGCTGCTGACCGGACAGCATACCGGCCACACCTTTGTGCGCGGCAACAAGGAAATCATGCCGGAAGGCCAGCATCCGATGCCTGCAGAGGTAGTAATGCTCCCGGAGATTCTGAAAGAGGCTGGCTACGTCAGTGGCGTGTTTGGTAAATGGGGACTCGGTTTCCCTGGTTCTGAGGGCGAGCCTTTGAAACAGGGCTTCGATGTTTTCTATGGTTACAACTGCCAGCGTCTGGGGCATCATTACTATCCGCACCACCTTTGGGACAATGTCCAAAAGGTGGTGTTACAGGACAACGCTGGAACGGCCAAAGGAACTTATGCCCCGACTCTGATTCACGAGAAGACCCTCCAATTCATTGAGGACAATAGGGACCAGCCGTTCTTTGCCTACGTGGCCTCCATCATTCCCCATGCCGAATTGGCGGCTCCGGAAAAGTACATGAATCGGTTCAGTGATCACTTTGATGAACCCAAGCAGTATCGCGGCGTTGATGATGGGCCGAACTTCCGCAATGGGCCCTATCAGTCGCAAGCAAAACCCCGCGCCGCATTCGCAGCGATGATTACCTTGCTGGACGACCAGGTGGGTGAAATCGTTGCGAAGTGCGAGGAACTCGATATTGCTGATAGAACGCTGATCATTTTTTCGTCTGACAACGGAGCCCACCAGGAAGGCGGAGCCGATCCAAGTTTCTTCAACAGCAATGGACCGTTTCGTGGTCACAAACGCGATCTGTATGACGGCGGTGTGCATGTGCCGATGATTGCATACTGGCCAGGGAAAATCGCCGCTGGTTCCGAGTCGGATCATATTTCCGCCTTCTGGGATATGGTTCCAACGTTTACCGAACTGGTCGGACTTCCAGCACCGAGCAATACGGACGGCATTTCCATTTTGCCTACCCTTCTAGGCAATGAGACGCAGGCAGACCATCCGTATCTGTATTGGGAATTCCATGAGCGTGGCGGACGGATCGCGGTGCGGATGGGAAAGTGGAAAGCGGTCCGCTACGAAGTGCTAAAGAAACCGAACGCTCCGATGCAACTGTTCGATCTTGAATCCGACCCCGGCGAAGAAAGTAACATTACCAGTGCAAATCCAGAGGTCGTTTCGCGAATTTTGGGCATCATGCAAAATGGCGGGAGCTTGGGGACACGACACTTTGCCAGTCTATCCGCATGTAGCTCAACAAAGCTACATCCCTGATTCAACAACAGTCGCCTGCACCGAAGCGTCGACAGCTTTGGTTTTGCCGGGTCTGCCGGCGTTTGCGACGAGAAAAGTGCATGCCTCATCCACGATCGGCCTGTTGGGCCGATGAGCTGAAGCAAATAAGATGCTGATCCCGGACCTTAGTCCGTGACCGCGAATAGCTCGCGTGCCCGGCGACGCAAATGATAACGTCGATGAGTGCCGTGACTCCGCATGGAGTCGACACTGTCGGGGCTACCAGCAACGGTGCAGAACAGCTTGCCGAAGTCGCTAACCAACTCACACCAAGACGCTTGATCCAAACCGAGTCGCTGGAGAAGGGACGGGACACTTGCGGGTGTCTTGCCACGTTTGCCTGGGGCCGCCTGACGGGCCGTCCAGTCCAATAGTTCCAAGTAGTCCGCCAGCGACATCGCTAAGAATCCTTTGTCACTGCAACGCTCCGGCTTGGCACTGCCACACGGGCCGATCGGATCAAGCAGCTCGTCGATCGAAACAGGCGACAGAAACGAATCGCGACGATGCCGCAATTTCGCGATCGGTTCGGATCGCTCGCCCGTGGCTTCGTCGGGTGGCGTTTCGTGACGTGTCGCTTCGTCGGGTGGCGTTTCGTGAACTTCTTCATGCTCGGCCTGGATTCGCCGCTGAGCCGAGGTGAAATCGCTGTCTTCGAGCCGCTCGCACATCGCCGCCCGAATCGGATTGAGATCCACATAAGCCGCACAAGCCAACACAGATGCCTCATCGGTGAGCCGAGTCGCCTTGTATCGATCCTGGAAAAAGCGACCGTGTTCTTCGTCCTCACGGTTGGCCCGCATTGCCACACGCTGGCACAGCAACCGCATCCACCAACTCAGATCACTCAAACGACGGCGAATCTCTTCACGCTTAACCGGACAACCGGCGATGGAGTTGATCTCCGGTTGGGTCGGTTCCATCGGCGACCCGTCCGCCTTGCGATGGCTGGGGCACAGCATCATCCAACGACGGGCAACTTCTTCATCGCTCCAAGTCGCAACGACGTCCGGTCGAGACCTAAGAATCAAATGGAAATGATTTGAAAGCAAACTATAGCAAAGCAGATCGATTCCGAAATACGCCGCGAATTGCTGCAAATATTCCTCGATCCAGCGTTTGCGATGGTCGAAGTTCTTCCCAGAGACAGGATCATCGCCCATGAGAAAGCACCGTCTGACGGTACGGCTAAACACGTGTCCGACCGCGACTTCGCCCGGATCAAAAACTTCCGCTCGACTCATCCGTGCCATCACGCACCTCAGTGGTTACCAACTCAGCAAACTCGACCCCGTCATGATTACCGCTACAGGGTGCCAAGTCAATAGCCTCTGCGGTGCTATGTCCCCAAGATCATGGCTGACCGGGGCCGTGTGGAGTCACCGACCTAGCCGACTCAGCACATCGAACCTCGACGCTTAAGTGCGATCACTCAACCGCAGTGATCGCACTTTTTTCATGCGCGGCCAGCCCATGAGGTCCGCCACGTCGCACGCGCCCCGAATCCCTTCTCCAAAATTCTCAGCAATTCGGCAAAAGGCTCTCCAGCACCCCCAAAACCCTACAGTCCTAATTCGGCAAAAAGTACGACCGTAATTCGGTCGGTAACAGCTAATCGTTCTTCGTAAGAAACTTTCATTCTCTATCCAAAACCGGTTTTATCCCGGCACACCCTGGAATGGCTTCGCCGGGGTCAGGCTGGGTTTTCGGTTTTCAGGGCCAGGGAGCGTTTGAGGTTGTTGATCGGATGCCTTTGGCTCGTCGACTCGGCCATCCGCTTCGTCGATCAGTGAACCAATCTAGACGATTTCCCCGGATATGCCAAACCGAATTGTGCCGGAAGATCGCGATGATTTGGTCGCGTCGGTGCGGGAACCCAGTGACTCGCGAAAACCGAAAACCCAGCCTGACCCCGGCGTGAGCCGACTTCCGTAGCCGGCTTGGCCGATCGTGCTGGAATGGCTTCGCCGGGGTCAGGCTGGGTTTTCGGTTTTCAGGGCCAGGGAGCGTTTGAGGTTGTTGATCGGATGCCTTTGGCTCGTCGACTCGGCCATCCGCTTCGTCGATCAGTGAACCAACCTAGACGATTTCCCCGGATATGCCAAACCGAATTGTGCCGGAAGATCGCGATGATTTGGTCGCGTCGGTGCGGGAACCCAGTGACTCGCGAAAACCGAAAACCCGGCCTGACCCCGGCGTGAGCCGACCCTATGGTTGTTTTTGGGTCTGAAATTCTCGTTCCCATTGAGTGTCAATCAGTTGAACGCGGAATCCGTTGACGGTTGATTTCGCTTCCGCGCCTTCTCCTTCGGAGAGGTCAAACATGCCGACAGTCGAAGATTCGACAGCGAGGATGTTGTGAACCCGTGCAGCAGGTTGAAGCTCCTCGCCCTTGGAAATTCTGACTTGGTGGATAATTCCCGCGAAGAATCTTGTCCCTTGGTGTCTTGGCAGAAGACCATCGGGAAGTCCTCCAAAGCAAAGTGATCGGCGGCTGGATACAAGCTCGTATTCCCCGCGTCGCGTGGGCACTTGACTACCATCGACCCAAAGCTCGAGCTGATCACCTTTTCGCTTCGCGGCGAGAAGGTACTTGCGCCCGATTTCATACGAATCTCGGCTGACCTCAAGGTGAGATTCTCCATCGTTGAGCGATGCGACACCCCATTTCTGATCGAAGCCTGCAAACAGTACGAACAGGTCGTCGCCGCCCCAAGTCACAAGGTTGCATGGCAATGGGCCAGTCTGCGGGGTCGCGATCACTTCGATCATAGCTGGGCCATCTAACTCCACGTCAAAGTCTTGAACCTCGGCATAGCTGGTCCGTCCGTTGAACAATAAGCCATCACTCAGGTTTGACGAAGAGCTCGACTCATTGATATCACTCGAACGCGAGCCGAAATTGCCTCGCCCAATTGCGAATCCGATCGCCGCCAAAATCATTGCGGCCACAGCAACCCATGGCAGCCAGCCGTCGCGAAGATTCCAGCCAGCTTGGGGAGCCGCAAAATCGCTCGAAGTCAGGCTGCGAATTTGAACCAACCTCTTGAGCACCGTCTGCATCGAAGCAGGACGGTCGTCGACAGATTTACTCAGCATGGAATGGACCAACGCGGAGAGCCCATCAGGCAGTGCTTGACCTGCCATTTCTGAACAAAGCATTGGCGGTTGGGCGTTGATGTGCTCCAACAGTGTGTCGATGGGTGATTCGCCCACGAACGGAGGCTTTCCCGTCAGCAGAAACATCATTGTGCAACCAAGACTGTAGATATCGGTTCGGACATCCACGACGTTGGGAGTTCTGGCCTGTTCAGGAGAGAGGTATTCGGCGGTGCCGACTACTTGATGGTCCGCAGTCAGCGGCGTTGAACCAGTGTTGGCATCTCGCTGTTCGAGCAGCTTGGCCAGTCCAAGATCGAGCAACTTGACATTGCCATTGCCATCACGCACCAAGTTGCTTGGCTTCACATCGCGGTGAATGTATCCAATCGAATGCGCATAGTCCAAACCTTTCGCAGCTTGGATCGCAACATCCAGTGCCTCCTCCACTGGTAACGGTCCCTGCTCCAGTACGATCTCGCCAAGGTCACGCCCTTGGATCCACTCAGTTACCAGATACAACGAACCATCTTGCAGGCGCGCATCATAGGCCGTCACGACATTTGGGTGGCTCATCTTCGCGACCGATTTGATTTCACGTTCAAAGCGAAGCAAGCTCGATGGGTCTTGGCTGGTGCGAAGTGTAAGAGCCTTGATCGCGACGATTCGTCCCATCAATTGGTGATGCGCGCGATACACGCTCCCCATTCCCCCACGTCCGATTCGCTCTTCGATGACATAGTCGCCGATCTGTTGCCCCTTTCGCAGTTCATTTTCTTCGGCGAGTCCCGATGCGGTTTGGCTGCTTCCCGTCGTGGTCGTTTTTGGCAACAAGATGTCTCGGATTGCCTGCTCGTCGACAGTTGGAAATTGGTCGACAAAGTCATTGAGTCGAATCGAGTCTCCAGCTAGTCGTTTGTAGTGCACATCCATGGTGATCAATTCCAAGGCAAGGGCCCGGAATGCATGAACGTCCTCGAGCTCAACGGACTGCACGAATTCGGCGAGTGTTGGTCGTTCCGACTTGGCCCAGAGTTTCTCGTAGCGATCACACCAAAGATTGACCGCAAGCATTTGCTGAGTAGAAAGCTGTTCAAAACTTGTGTCTTCGTCGCCACACCGATGGCTTGCATCCCTCGCGTCATTCATTGTGAGCAAGACTCCCACAATGCACTCACCGTCTTCAGTTTCCGCTGCACGGTCCGAGGCGAGCAACCCAAATCCGTTGCGATCTGACTCGGACCGCTGCCTTCGAGGCTTTGCACTGCGATTTCTCTGAGGTCGGTGTCACCAGTTGCATCAAGCATCTTGAGCAGCTTTTCGAATGACTCGGCTGCCAAGGCGAGCTGTTCTGGTGTAGGTTCCGAACCGATTAGCTCCTCCACATTGACTGGACCCGTGGTTCGACGAGGAGAAGTTGCAGGCTCACTATTTGGCGATCGTTTCTGACGGTTTTCGTATCGAATCTGGTCGACCGATTTGCGAAGCGTGATGGTAACCAGAAGCGGCCATAAGTTGGTCGACGCATGCTCCGTATCGTACTTTCCTCGCTGCAAACCCAAGCAAAAGCTCTTGAACGCACTCAGAGCGACGTCCTCCTCGTCACGAACGGCTCCAGGCACACCCCGCAATTGCTTGCGTGCAAGCATGACCATCCGTTGAAAGTACATGTCCCACAACCGACGAGTTGCCTCACTGTCACCGTCACGAAGACGAAGTCGCCATTGGCCAGACGAGTGCTCAGCGTTCGAGTGCTCAGCGTTCGAGTGCTCAGCGTTCGAGGAGACATTCAGCGAATCCATGGAATGTTGGTTCTCGTAAAATAGCTGTTTTCGTTCAAAAACGCTGGGGAATTGGCCGTCTCGGACCTCCATTATGGACGTCGGAATAATTCTGACCAGGGTTTTTGTCGCGAATCTTGTCCAATGTCGAACTAACCAATAGGGGAACGATTTGTAGAACAAGCATACCGAGAAACCTGATAGAGGTCGCTGCTGTGATCATCCAACCAACCAAAAGCACTTCTTCGTCTCTGGCGTTGATTGTCGCCGTCGCGGCAGCATGTTGGATCGGCCGATGTGATGCTGCCGTTGTAACGGTTACCAATCCAGGTTTTGAAGACATCAGCGGCGAGTCTCCATTCAACGAGTTCACCTTCGGACCTCTCAACGGCTGGGGCTTGTATGACCCCGGTGGAATCACCAACGGAGGTGCCGGTGGAACCTACTACATTGGAACGCTCACTCCCAATCCGCCAACCAACTTCACCAATGGAGCCTCCGAAGGCCAACGGGTTGCAATCGCATTCAACTTCTTTGGAAGTGGAGGACAAGGAGAATACGGACTCCAACAGACGCTCACCGAAACACTCCAGGCGAACACGAGCTACTCGCTACAAGTGGATATTGGGAACATTGCCTCCGGCACAGCCCAGAACGGTCAATTCTTCAATCTCGACGGATTTTCTGGATACCGAGTGGACTTGCTCGCTGGCGGCGTGTTGCTGGCTCAGGACAATAACTCGCTGTTCGGTGCGATCGCTGAAGGGCAGTTTGGCACCAGTGTGGTCAACTTCAACACGGGGACTTCTCATGCTCAATTGGGCGAAACGCTCCAGATTCGCCTCGTCAATCTGAATCAAGTGGACCCGTCTTTCCCGTTGGCCGATCTGGAAGTCGATTTCGACAACGTGCGACTCAATGCCTCGGCTGTTCCCGAGCCCTCCAGCATTGCCGTGCTTGGCTGCCTGGTGTGCGGATGGGCGCTGCGACGCAGGCATCGGGCGACTTCATTTGATGCCTAGTTTGCCTTTGTGAAGATCGAGTTCGGATTCCAATTCGCGAATTAGTGTGGTGATTGCATCACGTTCATCTTCCAACTCCACGAGTCGACCTTGGTATCGCGTCGTCAGCGTCGAGGGCAACCTCGCATCGTCTTTAGGCCAATTCAGGGGCCACCCATATTCTGTAGACTCACCACGCTACTTTCCGTATATTATCCTGCTGCCCCCCCCCCCAACTCGACAACGGGAAAACGGATGCCACGCGAACCTCGTTATGAAGTCGCTGATCCCGCTGAAGTGCAGGTTTTTCATGCCATCCAGCGTTGTGTTCGCCGTGCCTTTCTATGCGTGGAGGATCGTTTTTCGGGGGCAATCCTATGAACACCGGCGTGGCTGGATTCGTGAACGCTTGGAGTTCCTGGCCAGCGTTTTTGGAATTGACTGTCTCACATACACGGTGATGGTGAAGTAATCACAATGCCCTCCTTGGCAGATTTGTGTTCAAGGGGTTTCAGTTGGTTTTCATGATCGGAGTGGTCAGTTCGGTTGGTGTTTTTTGTAGACCCTGTCGATTGTGATCGACCAGTAGTGTAATCATAGGGACAGAGCACTTTTCCAAGGGTTGACTTTGCCGCTCGTGAAAGTGGTGCCACCCACGAATGGCACAGTCTTTGACGCAAATATTTTGTTTCAAACGAGTTATCTCCAGCGACGAGCCTTGCTCGTAGGACCTCGCGGGGTTGCATCATCAGGTTGTAGTTGCTGCAGATCCAAGTGCTCCCCGGGACCGTCGTCCGGACGGCGCTGGAAGCCAACATGGTTACCCAGAACTCCTCATAGTTTGCACCTGCGCCGGGGCGGGGTTGCGGCTACACCGGGGGTCAGTTCCCGGGCTCGGGGTTCAATCGGTAGCTGGTAAGCTACCGCTCCTCTTTGGCGGATACGAACTCCACCATACTTGTGGCAGGAAACCGCACATTCAATGGTTCCTCCGATAGCGATGCGGACGGTCGACGCGCACGAAATACGTCGCTGCTGTGCCGGTCTGGAAGGCCGCCGCCGGGTGAGGGCTTCGCCAGGGAACGGACTTGGGTTTCGGGCTTGAGGAAAGGCTGAATCTCGAAACTCGAGAACGACCCCACGCGAAGCGTTTCCCAGATCCTCGGTGAAATGGACTGACGGGCGTTCTTCCGACCAATGGCGGACGTGATCGTGAGCCATCCGACGGAACTGGCGATCGCGATCAAATACAACCCGCAATCCAAGCCCGCGCCGATCGCCGTTGCAGTAGGGGCCGTTGTGATCGCGCAAAAGACCCGCCGTAAGGAGTTGGAACACGGTATTCCCTTCGCCGAAGTGTTGCGTTGCGTCTTTCAGTTGCAAGGCAAATCCATCCCCCAAGCCCAACAAGCCGCGTAAGCGGCGAGTTGGCTCTTAAACTTAAACTTAAACCCGTCACGAATTTCGAGCGGGCGGTCGCCGTCTGAGAAGCGGGTTGAGGTTTAAGTTTAAGTTTAAGTTTAAGTTTAAGTTTAAGTTTAAGTTTAAGTTTAAGTTTAAGTTTAAGTTTAAGTTTAAGTAATGGAGCGATGCTCCATTACAACCGAATCGCGTCATCGGCGATCAGGGTGGGGATATTTTCTCGGATCGGATAGAGGCGATCGGCGTTTGCGGTGACGAGTCCGCCGTCGACGGGTGTTTCCACTCGCGCGTCGAGTTGGTCGCGGGCGGTGCCGGCGGCAATTTGTTCGTTAATCCGCTCGATCAACTCCGCGTCGGCCAGGGTGAGCGGGCCGCCACCCGCCGGACAGCGCAAGATGGGAAGGATATCCGGAGTAATCGTCATGCGTTTGTGTCCTGAGGATGGAATGATTTCATCGACGGTCATTCGTTTCGCCGATGATGAAAGGCATTGTCTTCACTTTCAGGGTGTTCGCCAAGCGGCAACTCAATCGCCGCCGTGATGTTCATCCGCCCCGCACGACGAGGGACTGTCATGCGATCTAATCTTGCTCGAAAACTATTGACACTCGCCACAATCACAGGATTCTCTTCGGGACTCGGTCTTGTGAGTTTCCAGCCGCTGTCCGCTCAAGAATCTCCGGGCTTCTACACCGATCCGGCGACCGGAATCGTGTATCGGCAGATCATGCGGACGATCGAAAAACCGGTGGTCGAAACGAAGATCGAACAGCGCCAACAAACGGTCTACAAACCCAAGACTGTTACCGAAACCCGGCCGACGACTCGCCGGATGTACATTCCCGTCACGCAAAATCGCTGGGTTCCCAAGGTCGAAAACCGCTGGAACCCGTTCGTCGCCCCTCGGGTGGCGTACCACCATGTGCCGGAGACGACCTGGCAGGTCCGCGACGAAGTCATCGCGGAAACGAAAACACATGTTCAGTGGGAACCGGAAACGCAGACCGTCAGTGTTCCCCAACAATCGCTGCGCATGGACCGACAGCAGCAGGTCGATTTCGAGCCCGTCGGTCGGGTGGCACCCAATGCGATGCCGCAGACGTTAGGTCCGGCGGCGGCCGGATCGGTCCCCAACGTACCGCCGGAGATTGCGGCTCGATTGCGACCTTTGGCGGCTAACTCACCGATCCAACCGATTCGGTCGGGCACGTCCATTGGAGGTGTGTCATCGGTCGCAAGTTTGGCGTCGGGCGAGAGTCCCCGCTCGAGTTTGCAGACCGGACTGCGGGCGACGGAATTGGTTCCTCGGTCGGTGCCGTCGTATGTGGCCCCCGTCGATGCCACCGGAATTGCGGGTTTGCCGCCGATGCGGATTTGGCGGTAGGGTGGACTATCGGTGCTCTCACGTTTTTAGGGACAATCCCCCCGACGCAGCGGTCTTCTGAGCTAATTGTGGTTTAAACTAGGGACCACAGGCAATCTTTCGGTCATGTGCCGATGAATAATTCGGTTGAGGAAGCTAGACTACGAAGCGATATTCATTCCTGGGACAGGTTGATACTGGTGGATCTGCAAAAATACTTCTGCGGCGAAATGCCCCCGCGAGACCATTTCGTGTCGATCCTTCGGCACTGGGAACAAGCACGCTCGGATTCCAACGCATTCGCCTTCTCCGACGGCGATGAGATCGAACGATCATTAAGCTACGCCGAACTTTGGGCCGAAGCGAAGGGTCTGGCGGGGTACCTGCAAGGCCGTTGCGGAATTCGGCCGGGCGACCGAGTTCTATTGCTTTACCCGCCGGGTTTAGATTTTGTCGTGTCTTTGTTCGCGGTTTTCGCCGCCGGCGCGATCGCTGTTCCGGCGTTCCCGCCCCGCCGCAATCGAAAAGCGTCCCGGATTCGGTCGATTGTGTTGGATGCCGACGCCCGATGGGCTCTGTCGACGCAATCGGTCATCGAACAACTCTCCGGACCGGACCTTCACGAAGACCTCGTCGGCGTTCAGATGCTGAGCACGGATTCGCCGGACCATCGCGACGAAGCCTACTGGCGATGCCCGCGACTGCGCAGCGACGCATTGGGTGTTTTGCAATACACTTCCGGCTCGACCGGCTCGCCCAAGGGCGTGATGTTGACGCACGAAAACTTGATCGCCAACAGTCAACTGATTCTGCACGCGTTCGAGCCGTCCGAACAGATCGTCGGCACGACTTGGTTGCCAACCTATCACGACATGGGACTGATCGGCGGAGTTTTGATGCCGATGTACATGGGCCGTCCAAACGTGTTGATGAGCCCGATGTCGTTCTTGCAGCGGCCATCGCGTTGGTTGCAAGTGATCTCGCGACATAAAGTCACGATCAGCGGCGGACCCAATTTCGCTTACCAGTTGTGCGTCGACAAGATCGACGACGCCGAAGTCGCAGGCTTGGACTTGTCGTCGTGGGAAGTTGCGTTCAACGGAGCCGAACCGATTCGCGCGTCGACGTTGCAACAGTTCACCGAACGATTCAGCAAGATCGGATTCCGCGCGTCGTCGCACCTGCCGTGCTATGGCATGGCCGAGACAACCTTGATCGTCACCGGTGGCCCCAAAGAAACTCGTCCCGTTTTGACGTCGTTCGACGGAGCGGAACTCGACAAGAAGAATGTCGTACCGTCGCGCCATGAGATTGATAGTCGCGAGTTGGTCGGGTGCGGTCGCATCCTACCGGGCGAACGCATCGAGATCGTTGATCCTGATTCGTTGAAGATCCTGCCTTCCAATTCGATCGGTGAAATCTGGGTTCAAAGCCCTTCGGTCGGCCGTGGCTATTGGCAACGTCGTGAAGAAACCAACAAGACGTTTTCGGCAATGACCGACGACGATCAAGGGCCGTTTCTACGAACCGGCGACTTGGGATTCCGCCACGAAGATCAACTCTATGTCTCCGGTCGGCTGAAGGACATGATCATCGTCCGCGGCGTCAACCGCTACCCGCAAGACATCGAGGCGACGGTCGAAAAGGCCAGCGACTTGGTCCAGGCGGGCAGTGTGGCGGCGTTCGCGATGACCGACATCGACCGTGAGCAACTTGTGATTGTGGCGGAGACCGTTCGTCGCCGTGACATGGATTGGGACGAGCACCTTCAAGCGATCCGCCGAGCCGTTACCGAAGAACACGACCTGCCTCCTGATGCGATCTACTTGGTCCGCAACAGCAGCGTGCCGAAAACGAGCAGCGGCAAAATTCAACGCCACGCCTGTTTGCATGCCGTCCGCGATCACGAACTAAAAATCGTCGCCCAATGGGTTCGCGGCGAAGAGTCTTCCTTGCAATCGACTGGCGGTAGCTCGGAAACGATGATGAAGGCGGCTTCGGGCTCGGCGGGTTTGAACGCCGCCGCCGATCCGATCATCATCGACGCGATCGAGGCTCACGTTCGTCGCATCGCCGGCGAACGTGCCGGACAGATTTCAACCGACACAAACATCGTCTTGGACCTCGGCTTGGATAGCTTGGAGCGACTCGAGATCGCTCGCAACCTTGAGCGGACCTTTGGCGGGCGTTTCCCCGAAACCGTGCTCGATGAGATCGAAACGATCGGCCAAACCGCTGCGGCCGTCGAACGTTATCTTCCCGCCGGCGCACGTGGACGGGCGGAGTCGTTCCTCAAAGACCCCAACGCGCAGCTCGGTGCGGCCGATTCAGAAGTCAATGCGACTGGTATCCATGCCGCGATCAGTGACACGTCCGCGAATGGTACCGTCGTCCGGACCCCACGATTGTCGCCGGTGGCTCCCGAAGACGACGTGACGCAGTTCACCGAATACCGGCGACTCAAGGCGACAATGCGGCAGATGCAACTGACCGGTTGTCCGAATCCGTACTTCACCGTCCATGACAACACCGTCGGCGACACGACGATGATCGACGGTAAGACGTACATCAGTTTCGCGAGCTACAATTATTTGGGTTTGTCCGGGCATCCGGAAGTCTCCGCCGCTGCCTCCGATGCGATTCGCAAGTACGGCACGAGCGTCTCGGCCAGTCGCCTTGTCAGCGGCGAAAAGCCGATCCACGGACAACTCGAACGCAAGATCGCGCAGTGGCTCGGCGTCGACGCGGCGATCACGATGGTCGGCGGGCATGCGACCAATGAAACGACGATCGGCCATATCGTCGGCCCCGAAGATTTGATCCTGCACGATTCACTGTCGCACAACAGTATCGTGCAGGGGGCGTTGTTATCCGGTGCCAAACGACGCCCGTTTCCTCATAACGACTACGAAGCCCTCGACCGGATGTTGCAGGCTCTGCGTCATCAATACCGGCGCACGCTCGTCGTGATCGAAGGTGTCTACAGCATGGACGGTGACTTTGCCGATGTGCCGAAGTTCATCGAAGTCAAGAAACGCCATCGCTGCATGTTGATGGTCGACGAAGCCCACAGTTTCGGAACGATGGGCAAGACGGGGCATGGGATCGCCGAGCATTTCGGATTCGATGCACGCGAAGTCGATATTTGGATGGGAACGTTAAGCAAATCCGCGTCCTCATGCGGCGGTTACATTGCGGGCAGCCAAGCGCTGGTTGAATTGCTGCGTTACACCGCGCCGGGTTTTGTGTTTAGCGTCGGGATGCCGCCCAGCCAAGTGGCTGCCGCGATCGCGTCCCTCGATGTGCTCGAACGCGAGCCAGAACGGGTCGAACGATTGCGTCACAACAGCAATCTGTTTTTGCGACTCGCCCAAGAAGCAGGTTTGGACACGGGCGACAGCGGTGGAACTCCAGTGGTGCCGGTCATCACGGGGAACTCGCTCGTCGCACTGAGGTTGAGCAATCGCTTAAAGAAAGATGCCATCAACGTGCAACCGATTTTGTATCCGGCCGTTGACGAGTCCGCCGCCCGATTGCGATTCTTTATCACGAGCGAACACAGCGAAGAACAAATCCGATTTACCGTCGATCGAACCCAGCATCATTTTCACGAACTGTGCGAAATGCCGGTGCCTCGATTGGCGGAAACGGGTTAAGACCATTCCGAACACGTTTCGCTAGTTGCACTTTTTTTTTACCCCGCAGCGTAAGGGCTTGTTGATTTAATCGTAACCCGAAGCGTGAGCGAGGGATTCATCGCCATTAAGGCCTCTGTATGTATCCCTCGCTCACGCTTCGGGTTTCGATGAGGACTAAATCAACAGCCCGGCAAGCGAGGGATCATTAATATTGACTCATCCCTCGCTTACGCAGCGGGTTACTAAAAACCAATGCCACAGACGAAAGTGCAACTTCAAAACTGACGCGTCGGGGTACGATTCTCTTGCTCGATGCAAATGGCGAAGTTATTTCAGCGTCGTCGACTTGCTTTTATTGATCTCACCATCATGTCTACCTCCGGCGTCTCACGAATTCTTGGTGTTGTTCTCGCCGGCGGTCGTTCGTCGCGGATGGGACATTGCAAAGCCGAATTGGCTCATCCGAGAGGCGGTACGTTTTTGCGGCATGCGATCTCGGAACTGCTACGCTGTTGTGACAAGGTTTCCGTCTCGCTTAACGCGGATCAAGCAGGGATGATCGATGAGTTGATTGATACCGAGCACCACTCGATCGTGACCTTGATCGATCAGATCGACCAACGTGGACCGGCCGAAGGTTTGCGTTTGGCGATCGAGTACGCTGTTGCCAATTCCTGCACCGGAGTCCTCGTCATCCCTGTCGATCTTCCGTTCCTGCCCGCCCATGAACTGCAGGTTTTGGCGGACACGTTTGGCGATCAACCGGATCAGATCGTGACAGCAGTGAGTGAAGAAACCCCGACGCGGATCGAGCCGCTCGTGGCGATCTACCCGGTGGCGTTACAGAAGCCGATCGAGTGTCTGGTTTCGTCGGATGACCGGAGTCTTTATCGTTTCATCGAGCGATATCCGCATCAAACGGTGCGGTTGAGTGCCCACGCACTCACGAATGTTAACCATCCGACTCAATGGCCGCTGATCCATACCGATGAATGAAACCTTTGAGCATCCCGACGCCGCGATTGCCGCGATCGCTGACCGAGTGTTACCCGTCGGAGTGGAACTGGGGTGCGAGGATCTCGTCGGACGAGTTTTGGCGGAATCGATTCACGCGGACCGCGACAGTCCCGCAGCGGACGTTTCAGCGATGGACGGCTACGCGATCTTTCCCGGCCAACTTTCTCAAAGTGGCGAACTGAACGTCGTCGCCGAATGTGTGCCCGGTTCCCCGCCGCCGGAGCTATCACCCTCAAAGTCGAGCGGGTCGGGTGTCGTGCGAATCTTCACCGGTGCGGTCGTGCCGCGTGGTTGTGATCGCGTCATCCAGCGTGAACACACGATTGAATCGCAGGCGACGATTGATGACGATGCAGCGAGCTTGGGCACGATTCGCTGGAAACCTCAGGCAAACGAAAGTCAGCCGGGGCTGAACATTCGTCGCCGAGGCGAAAACCTTCGCGGCGGTGATCTTGCTCTCCCCGCCGGGACGCTGGTCAAATCACCTCAGATGGCGTCGCTGGCGAACTTCGGCATTCGATCTGCGTCGGTTTATTCGCTTGTTCGCGTTGCCATCATCACAACGGGTGATGAGATGGCGTCTGAAGGCGATGGCGGACCACCGATATCGCCGTGGCAAATCCGCAACAGTAACTCATTGACCCTTGCGGCATTGATCGACGCGTGTTCGTACACCGTGATTCCGACACTCGCCCACAGCCCTGATGAGCCCGAGGCGTTGCGTGGGGTGATCGAGCAAGCGATCGCGAGTCACGACGCGGTCTTGTTGACCGGTGGTGTCTCGATGGGCGATCACGACTACGTGCCCTCGGTGCTCAAAAACATGGGAGCCGAAACGATCTTCCATCGCTTGCCACTTCGGCCTGGTAGACCCATTTTGGGTGTGGTGTACCAAGAAACATCCCAAGCACCCGTCAAGCCAATTTTAGGTTTGCCGGGCAATCCGGTCAGCGCGACCATGGGGGCGGTACGGTTCGCCTTGCCGTTGATCGCCAAATTGGCGGGTGTCAGCGATTGGAACCCCCACCCGCCGTTGGTCCGATTAGAGGACGCCGGTTCAAAGACGTTGCCATTGCACTGGATGCGAGCGGTGCGAATGATCGGCCCAGGCTTGGCCGAACTGGTCATCGGTCAAGGCTCTGGTGATCTTGTTTCGATGGCCCAGAGCGATGGATTCATCGAAATGCCCGCCAACGCCAATGACGAGGGCCCTTGGCCGTATTTCGCTTGGTCTTAATAGCCGACCGGAGCATATAACAAGTTCCGACGCAATCGCTGTTCGACGTTCCGATCTCGAATGTATTCCAAATAGTCATGATCGGGACCGACCGCTCTTGCTGCATCGAACTGATCGATTCGATAGGCGGCGCCAGGCAAGCGGCCCGCACATGCTAATCCGGTGTACCCCATCGCCGGTGTCTTTCCGCTAAAGCGGGTGAAGCGAAAAAGCGACAAGTAACGGTCACGGCGGTTGTACATCACAAACAGATGATTCAATTGTCCAAAAGCATGTGGCACCGAGGTAAACAGCGCATCGTTCCGGATTGCCGGCGCGATCAAGGTTAGATTGATGCGTGGCGTCGGGGCCTGTGTTGCTGCGATACGGGCACCGTTGATGCTGCCACCGCCGAGCAGATTCAATGCCCCCAGGGTGACGCGGGATCCATAGCTGTAACCGATCATGGAAACCTGAGAAGACACCGGGATCCGTTGCAGGAACTTCGCCAAATGAAACGAGTGGTCTTCGGCGAGATCCGCTTTGATCCGAATGTCTCGGATCGGTCCGGGGATGCGATCGGACGGCCATGTCCAAATGATGAACCGTATCGGCGGCTTATCACGCCAAGGCAAAAACACCTGACGGTAGGTCTGCAGCCCCCGTTGGATCGCTTTGGATAACGACCAGCTGTTGCCGTGGACCAAGATCACGGTCGGTTTGGCAGCGACCGCCATCTCCGCCGAAAGCAGAGTTTGCGGTGTCGAAGAATACCATTGTCCGTCTGCATATTGACGGACCTCGAGCGACTCGACGTCACAATTTCGCGAGCCGAGATGCCGACTGCTGACCAACCAGATTTCATCTCCGAGCTGTGCCGAAGGGGACCCCAGACCCCCGTCGTCGAACTGCGCTGCGGAACGACGAACGTCAGTGAACAATCCACACACGAGCAAAACGGAGGCGATGAAAACGCGGATCGATGACATGGTTTGCTCGGCAATAAGAGAAGGCCGTTCATTCTAGTTGCGCAAATAGTCTTGTCGATTAGCCATCAACGGACTTTACCCAAAAGTAGGCTGGGTCGCAGCGATAGCGGAGACCCGGCAGCAGGCAAACGCTTCCGGCAAACCTAAACCTAAACCTAAACTTAAACTTAAACTTAAACTCGCTTACACCTCGTCCGAAGGACGATCGCCACGGGCGAAATTGGATCGCGCCAGAAGCTGGGAAGTTTAAGTTTAAGTTTAAGTTTAAGTTTAAGTTTAAGTTTTGAAGCAGATGCCTTTCGCTTGACTACGGCCCGATCATCACCTAGCATGCCTAAAGGGTTGCCTAGTTCACTAGGTAGCTATACTTCCTGGAGGGCTCATGTTTCTAGACATCGACTTTCACGCCGACGTCGCGATTTATTTGCAAATCGTTCGTCAAATCAAGTTCGCGATCGCGGCGGGCAAAGTTCGACCGGGTGAGCTGTTGCCCAGCGCTCGCGTGTTGGCCGGACAGTTGGCCATCAATCCGAACACGGTCGCGCACGCTTACACCGAGTTACAAAATGACGGCGTGATCGAATCGCTCCGTGGTCGCGGAATGGCCGTCTGCAACGGGGCAGCGACCTTGTGCCGTCGGCAGCGTAACGACGTCCTGGCCGACCGGATCGGCGAGAGTCTTCGTGAAGCATGGAACGCTGGCTTGAGCGAAGAAAAAATCCAGTCCATCGTCAATGCCCACCTCAAACGGCTCGCCAAAGCGCCGCCGTCGGTCAACTCTGAATCCATCGTCCCCAACGAGAACGCCGATGTCTGATCAATCCAGCCCGAACGAATCGCCGGTCGTGATCCAGACCGAGCAATTGACGATGCACTATCGACGCTGTGAGGCGCTGCGTGGTGTCGATCTGCAAATTCGTGCGGGCACCGTATTCGCCATCTTGGGCGAAAACGGCGCGGGCAAGACGAGTTTGATCCGGATCCTAACGGGCTTTCAAACGCCCACGGCAGGTACCTGCCGCGTCAACGGACTCGATCCGCTGACGCAAGGCGATCAGGTTCGCCGTCTGATCGGCTACGTTCCCGACGCTCCGCCGCTGTACGGTTGGATGACGGTCGAACAAATCGGCTCGTTCACCGCGTCGTTCTACTGGCCCGAGTATCGCGATCGCTTCAACCAATCGATCGCCCAGTACAAAGTCGACCCGAAGCAAAAGATCAAGTATCTCAGTAAAGGCCAACGGGCCAAGGTCGCGTTGTCGTTGGCCGTCTCCCACGACCCGGAATTGTTGATCCTCGATGAACCGACCTCGGGGCTCGACCCGAAGGTCCGGCGTGAATTCTTGGAAAGCATGATCGATCGAGCGGCGGCCGGGCGAACGGTGTTCTTATCGAGCCATCAAATCGCCGAGGTCGAACGCGTGGCCGACTGCGTGGCGATCTTGCACGACGGGGTGATCGTGATGTCTGGATCGATCGATGAAATCCGATCGGCCATCACCAGGGTCGTCGTCGATTTTGACGATCCGCATGTTGCCCTGCCCGAACTGCCGCCGCCAGCCCGCGTCTTGGTCGATGAACGCGAACGAACCGGACGGCGATGGTTCGTTCGCGACTTCGATCCCGAGATGGTTGATCTGATTCGCCACTCGCCGGGCGTATTAGACGTCCGCGTTCATCCGGCGACGCTGGAGGAAGTGTTCGTGGCGTGTACGACGGGCAACGCAACCGAGGTGGTGACCTCATGAATACGAGCACACGCTGGTTCGTTTGGAAAGAGTCGTGCCAACTGTTGCCGCTCGTGGCCGCGTTGGTGATGATCGTCGGAATCTTGTGGACGATCCAGTCGTCGATGTGGGAGGTCCGCACCGATGCGTATTACGTTCAGCTCGAATGGACGTTTTTGATCCTGCCGATCGTCTTCGCGACCGGTGCGGGTTCGATCCTGGTTGGCTTCGAACGCGAGCAAGGAACGATGCAATGGATGTCGATGCTACCGATGTCTTCACGCCGGTTGATCGTGACCAAAGGGGTCGTTGCTTTGATCGGACTGGTGGTGATGTGGTGTGTTTCCGCCATTTTAATATTCGGTTTCGGCGTCGACCGATCATTCGCTTCGCGGACTGCGCTGGACGATCCCAGTGTTGGGATGCCGGGTGTGCACGCAGTGGCTTGGGTGGCGCGATCGATTTTTGTTTTGGTGGTCAGTTTTTATACCGCTTGGAAGATCGCCAATCCGTTCCTGGCGTTGGTGGCTTTGGTCGCGTTGATGTTCGTCCCCAGCCTGATCGTGTGGACGTTTTTGGACGGCCCAGAAATCGAGATTTGGAACGGTCAATCACGTGAAATTCGCTTGACGTTGGCAGCAATCGCCGTCTCGACGCTGGGGTTTGCCTTTGTCGGATATCGAAGCGCCGTCCGAGTCCTTTCCCCAACGCCCGCGACACGCTGGCATCCGACTGACATACTCAGTTGGATTGGAAACACTTTTTCGGGTGATCGGTCCTATCGTTTTGAAAGCTCGTTCGCGGCGTTGTTGTGGTTCAGCCTGCAAAACATGGCTCGGGTTTGGCTAATTCATCTTGGCCTCCTGACGCTGGCGACGGTCAGCTTGTTTTCGCTTCGAGATCACCCCGATTCGATCGAGCAGAACCCAGGAGTCCCCGCCATGCTCTTCGGACTGACGGCATCTTGGTTGGGTGTCAGCGTGTTCAAGTTTGCTGGTTCGCCGGCGGCGGTTCGTCCACTGGCGTTGATCGGTGTGTCACCGACGCGGGTTTATCTGGCTCGTCATGCGGTTCCGCTGGCAATTTTGTCATCATCGATCGTCGTCTACGCGGCGATTGCCACCTACCTGATTGCGAATCGAACTGCAGACAACTACCCGCTAACGATTCTACCGAGCGTTCTTCAAGTGGGATTGTTCGCCGGGATGGCCTACGCCATTTCCCAGTGGCTCTCGCAAGTCATGCGGACGACAGTCTTGGCATACTTCGCGGCTCCACTGATCACCTTGCCGCTCCTGATTTTGTGGAGTCGATCATTGTTGTCAGTGACAACGCTGGCAATCTGGACGATGGTGATGATGGCGGTGACGTGGTGGTTGATGCGACGTTACATGTTGGGCAACGACCGAGTGTACGGGAGTGTCAGTGCGGCGGTCGTCGCCACCATTTTTTACTTCGGTGTGATCAAACCGCCGGACTTCGAAGGCTTCTTGATTCCGGATATCCAAACGGTCCGCTTAGGAAGCGATGCCGTTGGTTCGGCGGCACCGCGAACGATCCAGATCAAATCAAAGATCGGATTTTCCTATGGTTTGGCGGCTGATGAAATCGAAGCCGACAACCTGAAGACGCGTCAGTTTCTGAGATCGAAATTGGACGAGGAGGATCTTCAATTCATCTCGTTGTTCGAGAACATGGATCGATTGATCGAAAGTCCGAATGCGATCGTTCAAATGGAAACTCCAACTCTCGGGGATCTTTTCAGCGTCCTGATGTTTGAACGAATCGAGTACCGTGAGAAGGCAAACGATCGGTTCGTCGATTCCGTTCAAGATGTGGCGACACTGGTCGCCGGTCTCAGACGCAGTACACGTTGGCTCGACCAGGAATCGGCCGACCGGTTGGAGATTTTCATTGCCGATACGTTGACCGATCCCGAATTGAATCTCGACCCGTCCAGCCCGACGCTCGTGACAGCTTTGAGTCGTTTGCCAACCACGGCGGAGCGACATGAGGCTCGGCGTCGAGCGATTCTCGTCAGCTATCACGACTTCAATTCCCGGAGCACGGTCGATTCGCACACATTGATCGACGGTCTGACGATCGATCCGGAGGACCAATCGTTGGCCGGTGCCAAAGGTCGGGGGACGCGTCAGTCTCGAATGCGAACACTCGTCGCCGCCGCACTTTCGGCGATCGAATCGGAATCGCGACCGGGCGAGATTCAACCGTGGCAGATCACGTTGCACGAGCAGACGGTGTTCGGCGCAGTCCCGTTTGAGTTAGGACCGTATTCCGATTGGCATCGAAACGAAGTCCCCACCATTGCGACCATCCCGTGGGGGTTTTATGGCGAGTCGTTGTATCCGGTTCGTTACGTCGGATTGCCGTGGGAACAACAGATTGAAACGCTTCGAAACGGTGCGACCGATCAAACGAAGGGAACACGATGATGCGATGGTTCAAAGCCGATTGGATGTTTCCGGCGATCGTTCTGGCTCCGATGGCCACCTTGGTCGTGATGCTAACCGCCTCCTCGTGGGAGTGGCTGCGAAATGCTTCGACGCAGCGTCACCTGATCGCCGAGTTGGTTGTCAACGAACCAGTTCTTGAACCGATCCGAAGCGATGCGGAAAGATTGCAAGTGCGTAAGATTCATGAACTGATGGCCGGTTCGGCTTACTCGCGAACTTGGTACACCAATGTGTTGTTAGGTGAGCAAGTCGAAGACCTGCTTTGGACTCAACCCGAGTCACTAAGCAAAGAAAGGAGGCGTTTGATCGACCAGTTGAACGACCGATTCAAAGTTCTAGATCAAAGCTTGAAGACATTGATGTTGTCAACGGATAGCTCGCTCCATCGTGTTTATCCGGCTACTTTTCAGTACGAGGGAATCGAACATGGGTACGTATCCATGGCACCCGTTTGGCTCTTGGTTCAAATTCCGACCGGCGACCTAGGATTAACAATCCGTGGCGACGAGCCAGATCCGAGTCTTGTCATGAACGAACTCACCCGGTTATACGGTTTAACCTTGCCGGCTCCCAATGAATCGATTTCCTGGAATCACTCGCTCTACTTGTCTCACCCGATGAGGATCACTCGTATCGCGGCGGCGAAGGGGTGGCTCAACGACGAACAATACGCGGAACTGGATCGAATACTGAAAGTCTCCATCGATTGGGAACAATCGTGGATTGACGAGCGATCCAATCAAGCATGGCTGGCGGGGCTGTTTCTGCAAAACCCTGAGGTGACCTCTCGATCTCGTAATTGGTTTGGTAGTTATTCAAACCGCGCCTCCCGGTCCACGCAGGACGAACCGGGGTCGTATGCACCGAGCGAAACGCTAGCGATCGCACGGGCGCTGCTCCCGCCGAAAGACCGCAAGAATATGTCAAGAAGTATCCCGGTCACTGATCGGAGCGTCGTTCATTTCTACGGGATTGATCAGTGGCTCAAGTCATCTGGGTTGACCCACAGGCGACTTCCGATTCTAGGTAACAGTCGCATGCAGTCGTTCTCGCAATCGCTTGAGAAAACTCAAAAAGAAATTCTGTTCACGCGCGTGTGTTTGGCGGTCGCCCGGTTGAAAGACGCATGGGTGAGCGAGGATCAATCGGGCGCTTTCACGTTCACCTTCACGGATCTCGCTCGTTTCGGTTGGAGTTCGCAGGAGATCGCCGACGCGGAAGAGGAGCTGAGCATCGAGCCGAGCCTGGGTGGTTTGACGATCACATCACGAAGTGCTGATTGGATCAGGGACGGGCAAGGAAACCTGCTTGACGGCGGCGATTCCAAGCAGGTCCGATTCGAGATGGACGACGAGAACGGCTCGTGATTTCAGCGGCGTAGCCGCGACAGCATGTAGCCCCATGCATCAGCATGGGGTGGGCATGAGCAACACGTTAAGGAGTCGTGGAACGACGGCAGCAGGTGTCGCCGCTCCGCTGCTGGGAGAGTTGTTGGGTTGGGACCCCCCATGCTGACGCGTAGGGCTACATACTACCGTCGCTTTGCGACTCGTGCATTCGTCCGTCACTTGGCTCGCTCAAGGGTGGACGGGGTTGATCTTGTCCGGGGACCACAAGGTTTGGTATCGAGCAACTTCCTGCCTCCCTCGCCCACCTATTGATTTGTCTTGGCTGTCCCGTGAATTGGTATCGCTTCGTGCTCCTATCGCTAGGCACTTTCGCCGTCTTGGCGATCGGTTGCGGCACGACGCGTGAACACCAAGCGACCGAGCAATTGCTATTATCGGATGCGGTCGACCGTAGCGTTTCAACGATCGACTTTCGGCCGCTAAGCGGCGAGAAGGTTTTCCTGGACGAAAGCTACTTGCGTACGGTCAAAAGCACCTCTTTCGTTAACGCAGAGTACGTCACCAGCGCGCTGCGGCAACAAATCATGGCGGCGGGTTGTCTGTTGCAAGAAAGCAGCAATAACGCGGACATCATCATCGAAGCCCGCATCGGAACTCTCGGCGCTGATGACCACCGGGTGACCTTTGGGGTCCCTGAAAACAACGCGATCGGATCAGCCGCTTCGTTGATCAGCAGCGCCCCACAAATCCCGAATGTGCCTGAGATCGCGGTGGCGCGACGGGATGCCCGAGAAGGTGCTGCCAAGATCGCGGCGTTCGCCTATGAACGAGAATCCCGCAAAGCGATTTGGCAGTCGGGCATCAGTCAATCCAGATCGACCGCCCGCGATACGTGGGTAATGGGGGTTGGGCCGTTCCAGGCCGGATCGATTCGGAAAGAAACTCGCTTGGCAGGCTCCAAACTACTCAAATTTGGCCGCTCGCTGACGGGGTCGCCGCCCAAGTCGTTCGATCGACCGCCGGTCGATTACACGGCCGAAACCAGGTTTGATAACGGCTGGCCGGTGCTGCAGTCGATCGGTGGCGGTGGTGCCTCGGGTATGTTGCCGGGAGAAGGTTTGGTCCCAGGCGACGAAGTGCCTCCGATGATCGCGTCGGAAATCGGAGACGAAGCGGTCAAGCTTCGCTGAGCCGATTCTTACCAGGGAGCTGGCGGTATCTTCTCGCATATTTGGTAACCTTCGATCGCGAGTTTGGGCACCTCCAACGCACGATGGCGTTTTAAATCGATGTAGACCCATCGGGTACTGGCTTTGGACAACAATCGCTTATCGCTAGGCCGATAAATCATTGCGTTCCGAACGCATGCGTAACGATTGGTTTGACTGATCCAAGTCCGCACGACAATCTCATCATGGGCGACCGCCGCGACTCGGTAGGTGATTTCGTGATCACGAACGACCCAGCCGAATCCAGCCTCGAGTGCCGCTTGAGCGTCCCATCCGATCGCCGCGTTGTGATCCCGGGCCGCCCACAACGTCCATTGCAGATAACGTAAATTGTGTACGTGCTGCTGTGCATCGACCTCGTCTATCGTGACTGTGTGATGAAAATCAAACCAAGCATCATTCATTGGAACTTTGAGTCGCATCAGAGGTGGACGATGGTTGCAGTAGCTCATACATGCCGAAGTATTGGTTCGCCTTGTTGGCGTTGCCTAACTGTTCATGCATGACGGCCGCGTTGTAAATTGCTTTCAGGTTCTTGCGATCGATTTCGATGACTTGTTCGAAATAATTCGCGGCAGTTTGGAGACGTTGGTCCCCCGCCGCGATGACGCCCAGATTCAACATCGCCACTGTGTTTTTCGGGCTGCGTTGCAAAACTTCTTGCCATTGCGTTTGCGCTTCCGCGGGTCGGTTCAACGACATCAACACGCGCGCCAAGTTCTCTCTTACCTCGATCAACTCGGCATCCAGCTCGATCGCTGCTTGATAACCGGCAACGGCTTCTTCAAAACGACCTTGGCTGGCGTAGAGCGTTGCGAGATTGGAGTGGGTCTGCGCGTAGCTACGATCAAGCTTCAATGCCTGCAGCAACGCTTTTTCGGACGCCCCGAAATCGCCCTTCATGCCATAGGTGGCACCCAATCCGTTCCAAGCCACCGCCAAGCCGGGACTGATCCGCGTGGCTTCTTCGTAGAGCGTCAAGGCTTCGCCGAAGTCACTTTGGCCTTCGCGAGCTTTGGCTAAATTCACGACCGAATCGGCGAACCCTGGCTTCAATGCGACGGCCTGTCTTAAATGCGATTCGGCTTCGATAAATTCGCCTCGCCGATTCAAAATTGCCCCAAGATTGTTGTGGGCCAAAAATGAAGTCGGGTTTTTGGCCAGCGTATCCCGCCATAGCGTTTCGACGTCATGATAGACCCGTCCCTGTTGCCATGTCAGTGTTCCAAGGCACGACACCACGACCACCGCAGCGCCTGTTTGAACTCGGGACGATTTCCCAAACCAACGCGCGAAAAGCACGTTCCCCGTCACGACGACGAGTGAGATCACGCCGATGCTGGCGAGGTATTGAAAGTGATCGGCTACGAACGAAAAACGCATCGGATAAACGTCGAAAAAACCCAATGCGGGAAACAACGTACCGGCAAAGAACAGCACGGCCGCGAGTGGACCACGTCCGACTCGATGCCGCAATCCGAACAATGCCAGCATGACGCCGATGGCGGCGATCGGGAATAACCACTGCCAAGTCTGCGACAGATCGATGTCCCAGCGTTGATAGCTAAAAATCAGCGGCGCCGGCCAAATTAACTTTCCGGCATAAAACCACAACGCGCGACCGGCGATCAGGCATCGTTCCAGGAAGCTCAGTTCCCAATCAATTCCGCTCGCACCGACTTGGTTCTTTTCTAACCAAACGGTAAGCAAGCCGAGTGTGATCCCCAATACAAAAAACGGGGCCAAGCCAATGACATGTGATGCTCGTATCTGTCCTCGCTTCCACCAAATCATAACCAACAGGGCTGCCGGAAACGTTGCCGCAACGGTTTTGCTCAACAATGCTCCGATGAAACACGCCAATGAGCCCGCGTACCATCGCCATCGATCCGAAGAAGGTGAATCTTCCGAGCGAGTGAAATCACGAAAGTTCAAAAAGCACCAAGCCGCCGACAGGTAAAACAAGCCAGACAAGACGTTCTTTCGCTCGGTGATCCAAGCGACCGATTCGACATGAACCGGATGCACTGCAAAGATCATGGCAATCAACCCCGCGACGGGCACGCCGAGCCAAACCAACAGTCGCCAAAGCAACAACGCGTTGGCCGCGTGGATCAACACGTTGACGAGGTGATAGCCGAGCGGATGAAGTCCCCACAAATGATTCTCGATCCAAAACGACGAATGGACCAAAGGGTAATATTGTGGCGTCGCCGAAGGATCGAACCAAATCGCTTTCAATCCGGACAAGTCGTGCAGCGTCGGGTTTTCGGTGACGTAATCATCGTCATCCCAAATGAATCCACCACCGATCGCAGGGAGGTAAACCAATAGCGTGATCAGCAGCAAGGCGATCGCCGCCGCCGTATTGCCAAGTCTCATGAATGAATTGTTTGAAAAGATTGGAGTTGTGATTTAACCAGATTGATTTCGCAGATAGCGAAACGACGAGAGAATTTCGATCCAGCCATTGGGTCACCGAAAGTCTTGGCGACTTTCGTTACCGCCAATTGGGGCGGACTTCACCCGCGCCGGCTTCCTCGGCTTGCCAGCGGGCGGCGGGAATGATTCGGCGGAAATCCGACGGCTTGCCACGGATCGATGCGTTCATCAACAGCAATCCCAAACGAACTTCCTCGCGTTTTCGAAGCGGGGCTTGGATGACGCCCGGGGCCAACGATTCGGCTTTGCCGCGCAAGAACACCGTCACGTTATTGAGTCCGTCACCTAAGTTCATGCCCGCATCCCCGCCGACGACGATCGTGCCTCCGAGCGCGCCCGCACCGGTATCTTCACCGACGTCACCGCGCACGAAGATGCTGCCGCCGCGCATCGCCGCGCCCACCCGCGGACCGGCTGAGCCGTAGACCGCCAAGGTCCCGCCGGTCATCGCCGCCCCCAGGCCACACTTGGCATTTCCCGTAATTCGCACCCTTCCGCCCGTCATGCCTTCGCAGGCACCGTCGCCGACGCTGCCTTCGAGATGCACGTCGGCCGCATCGCACCAGGCAAAGGCAAAGTCGCCCAAGTGTCCTTTGCCGTGAATGCGAACCGCCTGCGTGATCCTCATGCACATCGCGGCTTGATGGTTTAGCCCCGCTAATTCGACCAGCGGCGGCGGACATTCTTCGCCCGACGCCGAATCGTTCAGGCGAACAGCTTCGGGAGCCGGCAAACCCGAGATCGCCGAGCGGATTTGCTCGTTGGTCATCTGGCTGACATCGAGCGTCAAATCGGGAGTTTGGATTTCGGTCGTCATGTTGTCGTCTCGCTGGGGCATCCGGCTGGGGCGAAGGTCGATATATTGTCGCGGGCGATGGCCCGAACGATTTGTTCCAAACGGTCTCCGGCCGCGGAGGAAACCGCAAGGACGTCCTCGTGACTGGCCGTTTGGGCAGCATCGGGCACCGCCATGTTTGTGACAATACCGATCGCCAACGTCGGCAATCCGGCCGAACTAGCCAGAACGACTTCGGGGACGGTGCTCATTCCGATCAGGTCAAATCCCCACGAACGCATCATCCGGCACTCAGCGCGGGTTTCGTAGTTCGGACCGGTGACGGCGAGATAACTGCCCCGGTGCAAACGAAAATCGGCCTTCCACGCCGTTTGTTCGGCCAAAACAGCGAGCGATTCGTCACACGTCGGACGACCGGATCGGTGAAGCGAATGAGGCTCGCCGAGCGGCACGCCACCCAGCCCAATCTTGCCGTGCAGAAGGCTGAGATGCTCGTCGATGATCACCAAATCGCCGGTTTCGTATCGCGGATTCAGGCCACCGGCGGCACAACTGACCACAACGGCACGGGGCCGCATCGCGGCCATGATCGCCATCGGTCGGGTCAACGCCTCAATCGAATGACCTTCGTAGGCGTGCAGCCGCCCCGCCATCGCGATGATCGGCATGTTCTCCAAACGGCCCAGTAAAAACTCGCCCCGATGTCCTGACGCGGTCGATCGAGCTAGGCCGGGGATCTGGTGATAGCCGACCGCGATCGGGTCGATGATCGCGTCCGCCAAACCACCCAGTCCACTGCCTAGGACGACCGCGAGGGGAGCCTGTTCGAGATTCGCGAACCAATCCCGCGCCATACGGACCAAAGCACGCAGCGGCGAAGGGATCTCATCGTCCGAAAGCAAACGCTCCCGGCTGAACTCGGCATCAGCTTGTTCCGTCTGAATCAAATGAAGATCCCGTGTGTGAGAGGGGCCGTTGGCCAGATTCGGCACCAGTTTGGCACCTGTTTGGTTCAAAAAATGCCCCCAAGTCGTGTGAATCGTCGTTTTGGGCTTCCCGATTGGGCGGTCCTTTGCGATATTTTCCGCTTCGCGCACGCGAAATCTTACCCCATCCACACCCTTACGATCGAGGCATTTCGCCTCCGAACCTGCCGGTTTTTTGAGATGCACACGTTTGTCGCATCCCGGCGATTCATTGGTCGAGCGTGTACGTCAGCCTAGGTAAAGAAGAATGAAACTGGAGAAAGTCCGAAACATCGGTATCAGCGCCCACATCGACTCGGGGAAGACCACGCTGAGCGAACGAATCCTGTTTTATAGCGGTCGAATTCACAAAATCGAAGACGTTCGCGGTGGCGGGGACGGAGCGACGATGGACCACATGGAACTCGAAAAAGAACGTGGGATCACGATCACCAGCGCCGCCACGAGCGTCCAGCACAAGGGTTTCCACATCAACTTGATCGACACACCCGGCCACGTGGACTTCACCGTCGAAGTCGAACGTTCGTTGCGGGTTCTCGACGGAGCCGTGCTCGTATTGTGCAGCGTCGGTGGCGTGCAGAGCCAATCGATCACCGTCGACCGCCAAATGAAACGCTACCAGATTCCTCGTTTGGCGTTCATCAATAAGATGGACCGAACGGGTGCCAATCCCCGTCGCGTCGTCGAGCAGCTTCGCAATAAACTCGGGGCGGACGCCTTCATGGCCCAAATCCCAATCGGTGCGGAAGAAAACTTCCGTGGCGTCGTCGACCTGATCGAAATGGAGGCCTACACATTCGAGGGCGACCAAGGCGAGAAGGTCGTCACCAGTGCGATTCCCGCCGACTTGCAAGACGAAGCTGAAGAAGCACGCGTGGCCATGTTGGACTCGCTATCGAACTACAGCGACGAAGTCATGGAACTGTTGCTCAGCGAAGAGGAAGTGCCCAAGGCCATGATTTACAAGGTCATGCGTCAAGCCGTTCTCAACGGTGCAACTCCGGTCTACATGGGCAGTGCATTCAAGAACAAAGGCGTTCAACCTTTGCTCGACGCGGTCACGCAGTATCTGCCCAGTCCGCTCGATCGTGAGATCCATGGTCGCGACCCGGCCGACGAAGCCAACAAGATGCCACTCTACCCCGATGCCGATAAGCCGTTCGTGGGCATGGCGTTCAAGATCGTCGAAGACCCGTTCGGTCAGTTGACTTTCATGCGAGTCTATCAAGGCAGCATCAAGAAGGGTGAAGCCTACACCAACCAACGAACCGGAAAGAAGGAACGCTTCAGCCGCATTGTGCGGATGCACAGCGAAAAGCGCGAAGAAATCGACGAAGCATCGGCCGGTGACATTGTCGCCGTGATGGGCATCGATTGTGCCTCCGGGGATACTTATGGCAACGAACGCGATTACTGCACGCTCGAATCGATGTTCGTGCCTGAGCCGGTGATCAAGATTGCGGTCAATCCGATGAACCGTGGCGACGGCGATAAGATGAGCAAAGCGTTGCAACGTTTCCGCAAGGAAGACCCGACGTTCCGCGTCGAAACCGACGAAGAAACCAACGAGATTTTGATCTCGGGAATGGGTGAGTTGCACTTGGATATTTATATCGAACGAATTCGTCGTGAATACGGCGTCGAGATCGAAGTCGGTGCACCGAAGGTTTCTTATCGAGAAAGCCCGACCCGCGAAGTCGAGTTCAACTACAAGCACAAGAAGCAAACCGGTGGTTCGGGCCAGTACGCTCACATCGTCGGCAAGTTGATCCCGATCGCCTCGGATAGCGAAGATAGCTTTGAGTTCGAAGAGAAGGTCGTCGGCGGCCGGATTCCCAAGCAGTACATTCCAGCCGTGGAAAAAGGCTTCCGTGACATCTTGGGCAAAGGCCCCGTCGCGGAATACCCCGTGGTGGGAACCCGGATCGAATTGCTCGACGGCAGCTACCACGACGTCGACTCGAGCGAAAAGGCGTTCTACACCGCCGCCCAAGGTTGTTTCCGCGAGTACTTCAAGCAAGCCGCACCAAAGCTGCTCGAGCCGATCATGAACGTCGAAATTGAATGTCCCGAAAACTTCCAAGGTACCGTTACCGGTGACGTGATTCGTCGTCGTGGTCTGATGACCAGCAACGATACCAATGAAGGCATGACGATCATTCGGGCCGAAGTTCCATTGGCTGAAACCTTCGGTTATGCCACCGACCTTCGCTCGATGACTCAAGGTCAAGGAACGTTCACGATGGAACTTTGTGCTTATCGCCAAACTCCATCGAACATCCAAGAAGACATCATCGCGATGAAGAAGAAAGCTGAACTGGCCGGCGCTCGCTAGGTCGGTAAAGCTTAATTTTTAAGGTAGCGAAACTCGTTAAGAGTTTCGCAGGCAGGCGTAACGTTGTAGCTTGCAGTTGTGATCCCGCCGGGGCAAACCCGGCGGAGATCCCTTGAATCTTCATAGTTTTGGGGCCAACGGCCCGTCCGTTTGCCTAGTGCTTTGTCCAACTTTAATTTTAGGATTAGCCGTTTTGGCGCTAGCGGGCTGTTGATTTAATCGTTTAACGGCAAGCCGCAGGCGACAGAGCTTGAGAACGCAGACGCCTGCGGCTTGCCGTTAAACGAAAACGCCCAATCGTGCACTAAATCAACAGCCCGCTAGCCACGGTTCCGTCGCAAAAAACCGGGGCTAGCGGGCTGTTGATTTAGTTTGCATCGTAACCCGAAGCGTGAGCGAGGGATACCTACAAAGGATTTAATGGCGCTCAATCCCTCGCTAACGCTTCGGGTTACGATTAAATCAACACCCGCTAGCGCCCAAACGGCTAATGTTGCCAACCCTAATGTTGAATCTAGACAAAGCACTAGCCCAATCCATGCACCTATTCCACCTCGGTGGTCGCTCTCGGGTCGACTTGAAGACTCGCGAGATACGCGACGAGGTCGCGGAGTTGGCGTGGAGTCATCTGATCGACGAGTCCTGCAGGCATCGATGATTTGCCTTTCTTGCGGGCGATGATCAGCTCTTTGTCGATCGACGACCGTGTGCCGTCGGCGGCGATCAGGTCGACGAACTCTTCGTTCTCGCTGGCGACGATTCCCGTGTAGACTTGGCCGTCTTCGTCGGCGATCACGGCGGTTTCGAACCCTTCGGCGATCTTCGCGTCGGGCAAACAGATTGCTTCGAGCAACGTGCGGCGATCGCGGGTCTTGCCGATCACGGTCAAGTTCGGGCCCACTTCGCCGCCGGCTCGGTCGACTTTATGGCATCGAACGCAGGATAGCTCGGTTTTCTCGAAAAAGACCTTCTTTCCTGCCTCTGCGTCTCCGCCGTGCAAGGAGTCGTACCATTTCGCAAGCGGCTCGCTGGTTTGCTTTTTCGCTTGATAGTCGAGCAGATCGTCGATGGTTGATTGCGGCAATCGTTTCCGAACCGCTTCGGCAACGTTCAAACGCACATCCGTCGGCAGTGTATCGGATAGATAGTCCTTGAAACCGGCTGAGATCGTTTCCACCGCGAGCGGCGAACTATTCTCAGCGAGCAAGTCCCAAGCAAGACCACGAACGGATTGGCTTTCGCTCTTGGTGGCATCGACGATACGCTCGACCGATTGCTTCGCGTCGAGACGCCCCAAAACATCCAGGCTGGCCAAAATGACTTTAACCGGTTGCTGTCCATCAACTTTTTTCGCCAGTGCGATGGCTTCGGCGGGGCTCAATCGACCGATTGCGGTCAACGCGGAAGCTCGCGCTTCGGGACGCGCGTTAGCCTTTTCGAAACGGGCGATCAGGTTCGGCGTGATCTTGGAGATTCCCAGTTTGGAAGCAACGTCGATGACTTTCTCGCGGACTTCGTCGCCCGCGAGCATGAGTTCGTCGATGCGAGCGGAAAGGGCGGCTTTGGCAACCGGTTCGGTCGTGCCCTGCGCCGGTGCGGGCCGCGGAGGGAGCGGTCGAAACTCGTTCGTCACGCGACATCTTGGATCGGGATCCGCCCAATGACCGAGCAGATCGATGGCCTCGATCCGAGCCCATTTCGGCGATAAGTCCGACGCCGCAAACCCGGCAACGGACGCTGCTGCGGAGGGAGTGCCGATCCGGTAGGCCGCCGAGAGTACCCGTCGCAGCAGCGGATCGGAGTCGAGCGGAAGATCCTTGGAACTGAGTAGTTCAACCAAGCTATCCTCGGCCGCCGGAATCGGTTCGTCGTGAATCGCCATGGCGGCTTCGGTAGCAACCAACGCAGATGAATCGGAGAGGTACTCGGCGATCTGTTCGCTGTGCTTGCCTCGAAGGGCGGCAACGGCGGCGCGGCGCACGTCGACACTTTCATGAGTTCGCAGGTCGACCAAATCGGATTCACGAACCGACTCGGTCATGAATCGGATCGCCGCATGTCGCAAAGCGGGGTCTGCGTTGGCATTGCGGGCGGTCATCGCGACGACCGACACGAACGCTTGGGAGGTCACCGAGTCCGATGCCGACGTGTCGGCTTGGATCAGTTCCGACAAAGCCATGGTGGCAAAGTAAGCAACGCGAGCGTTTTCGTCGTTGACCTTTTGAATCAGCTTGACGACCGAATCGCCATCTTTCTGATCACCGAGCAGCGAGCAGGCGGCCGCGCGAATCCACTCACTCGGGTCGTCGAGCAGCTCACGAGCGGCTGCCACGACGGCTGGTCGTAACGTGGGCTGAAGTCTTGCCGCGTGTTCGGCACCCCAGAAACCGTGCAACCGAAATCGCGGTTTAATCTCTAAATTCTTCATCACGCCGACCAACGCGTCGGCTTCGCCTCGGATCGCCAGTTCCCACTGCGACATCAAACGGACTCGCCGATCCGCGTGCCGTAAGTGTTCAGTCAGCGCAGCGACCTCGATTTGCGAAACGTCCGAAGCGAGCAATCGTTTGACTTCTTCGACGATCGGTTCTTGTTGAGCTGCGGGATCGGTGATCCGGTAGATTCTCGCTTTGCCCAATCCGTCCCAGCCGTTGACCCAATCGCTGACGAACAATTCCCCTCCGGGCCCGAACGCAATATCGGTGGCGAGCACACTCCAGATCGGTTGGGCGTCCGCGGCGAGCTGATAAAACGCGCCGTCATTTTGTAGCTGGAACGAACGGATGCCACTGTTGCTCGGGCCGCCACGAAAATCACAGATCAGAAATCGATCGTTGAGTTCATCGCCGAATCCGGTGCCGGGATAGTAGGCCAATCCCGAAGGCCCGTCAGTAAAGTTCGCGACCGGAGGAATCAAATGAGCGGGCCGTTCGTTGTGGTGCGGTTCCCAGATCTTTTGTCGATTGAAGGGACCACGATCGGGCAGGTATTGATAGTGCATTCGCCAACCGCTGTCGCCGTGTTCGAGCAGATGGACGATGCGGGCCTTGTCTCCGCTGTCGGAATTGTTGTCGACGGTGAACCAATCGCCGTAGTCGTTGAAGTCGAGTTCCTGCGGGTTGCGAAGTCCGTGGGCGAAAACCTCCAAACCGGTGCCATCGAGTTCGCATCGAAACACGGCTCCTTCGGCGGGATTGGCCAGCGTTTCGCCTTCTTTGTTGATAACGTAAAAGCCTCGATCGCCGATCGAAAAATACAAACGCCCGTCGTACCCGACCGTCACGCCGTGTAAGTCGTGACCGCGGAAGGCGACGCGCACCCCATAGCCATCCGAGAGAATCGTTCGCTCATCCGCAACTCCGTCCCCGTCGGGATCGGTGAACTGCCACAATTTAGGAATGCAGGTGTAATAGACCTTACCTCGGTGGGCGAGCACGCCGGCGCCCGTGCCTTCTTCGAGCGAGTTGAATCCATCGGCGAACACCGTGCTTTCGTCGGCCGAACCGTCGCCGTCGGTGTCCACGATCCGACGGATTCGGTCTTCCTGTTGAGCAAAGGCGTTCGCGCCGTCGCCGAGCAAACGCTTGTGATAGTCGATGCGATCTTGGACCGTTTCGGCCGCTAAATCAGCGAGCAACCATTTCTCGTCGTGAGCCCGATTGTCGGTAACGCCGCGGTTTTGACGGAAGGTTTCGCAAACATAAAGGCGACCTTGGTGATCGACGTCGAAGGCGACTACGTTGGCGACGTCCGGTTCGGCGGCGAACAAATCGATCGACCAATTCGGGGGTAGTCGGATGGCCGACATGGACTCCATCGGCTCGTCGGACGATTCCGAAATCTGAGGAGTCGCGGCGGTACGCTTGACGCTGGCAACGTCGGCAGCGACGGATAGACTTGGCGAAACGCCTCCGACGATGTTCACTCCCAACAGGTAAACGGCGAGCAAGACGCGAGGCGAGCGGGTTCGACTGAAAACGAATGAAAGCGGCATCTTGAAACCAATGGAAGATTCGAACGGAAGAGCACCCGGCGGCCCCGCAAACAAGGAACATCGCGTAGAATGTTGATCTGCCCCAGACCACTAGGATAGCTGGGCAAGTTTCGAATGAACAAGATTCAACCTCACGAAATCGGCGATTCCGCTCCACGTTTTGTGGCACTGACGTTTGATATGTTGTTCAACCTAGCTTACCCAACGAAGAACACTCATCGTGACCGAACCTGCTGACACGCCCCGAGACGATACGGTTCGCAAAGGCAGTCCGTTCGCGCAATCGATGCCGGCAGGCGAAACGCTCGGCAATGCAGTTCAAGCTGACGCGACGATCGCTTTTCGAGCCGTCGAAATACGAGCCAACGACGTCTTGGATCCCGAATGGGGAGTCCTTCGTTCGGCCATTTGGGCGTCGGCGTGGGTGGCTATTTTCTCGCTCGCTTGCTATCAATACTTCCCCGGCGGCGGAGTCCTCGTCACGGCGCTCGGGTGCGCCCTGGCAATCGTCGGACTGTTCTCGTCGCGACCGATCCCGGCATCGGTTTTGCTAATCGCTCACGCGGGACTGTTCTTTGCTTGCTATCAACGCCTTTTCTGAAAGTCCGAATCCATTCATAGCCGAAAGAGTTGGACGTGATGAACGAATCGGGTTCGGAAGACGACATGGACCTCCATTTCGATGACGCGTCTGACGGCGAAACCGTCGATGTCTTGACCCTGCATGATGCGATCTCGGAGTACCGCAATGCGAGGCAGACTCCGGACGAAGAGACCTTGGCCGGTCGCCGGATCACCCTGGTCGGCCGTCTGGGCGGAATGAGCCGTCGGGAAGCCGGGAACTTACTGCGTTCGTACGGCGCAGTGATCGTTGAGTCGGAAACCGCTCCGGTGGATTGGATCGTGATTGGTGCCGAGGAATCCCCATTGGCCGAGGCCGAATTGATCGAAGAGGCCAGTCGGCGTCGGCTACAAATCGGCCAAACGCAAATTCTGCACGAAACGGATTTGTGGCAACGATTGGGGTTGGTTGACGCCGAGAACTCCGTTCGCAAACTTCATACACCGGCGATGCTGGCGCACTTGCTCGGTGTTTCCGTTCGCGTGATCAGGCGGTGGCACCGGCGAGGACTGATTCAACCGGTTCGCACCTTGCATCGTTTGCCCTATTTCGATTTTCAAGAAGTCGCAACGGCCCGGCGCTTGGCCCAATGGGTAGCGTCGGGGGCGAGTCCTGAGGCGATCGAGCGACGATTGATCCAACTGATTGAGATTGTCCCCGAGCTCCGTCGTCCGCTCGATCAACTTTCGATCTTGGTCGAAGGCAAACACGTGCTATTGCGTCAGGGCGAAGGCTTGATCGAACCGGGCGGACAACTGCGTTTTGATTTCGACCGCCTTGAGTCGGCGTCATCGAGCGAGCCGACTCGGTCCAGTGACGATCCGATATCGATCCGTTTCCCCGATCCTTTCGCATTTCCGCCGAGCGAAGCGGCGGACGAGACCGAAGATGACTTATTGATGTCCGCCTACGCGGCTGAAGACGATGGCGATTTGGCTTACGCGATCGATTGTTATCACGCTTTGCTAGCGCGTGACGGAGCCCGCGCTGAATGGCACTTTCAGATCGGCGAATTGCTGTATCGCATGGGCGAAACGTTGGCCGCCCGTGAACGATATTATGCAGCCATCGAGGTTGACCCCGATTACGTGGAAGCTCGCTCGAGTCTCGCGGGGGTATTGAGCGAAACCGGTCAGCTCGAATTAGCGGTCGCGGCCTATCGAGGCGCGCTCGCATTGCATGACGATTACCCGGATGTTCATTACAGCCTTGGCAGATTGCTCGATCAGCTCGACCGTCAACCGGAGGCCGACGAGCATTGGAAACGCTTTCTGCAGCTCGCCCCCGGCAGTCCTTGGGCCGACGAAGCCCGTCAGCGTTTGGGGCTGGAGTAGTCGCCTTCTTACGTCGACGATTCCAACAACAAATCGGATACTTTGCGGAGCATCGCGGACTTGTCGATCGGCTTGGACAGATAGTCGTTGCAACCTGCCCGGAGACACTTTGTCATATCGCCTTGCATGGCGTCTGCGGTCAGTGCGATGATCGGACCGGCAAACCCCATCCGCCGGAGTTCTCGGGCGGCTTGGTATCCGTCCATGCGTGGCATCTGCATGTCCAAGAGAATCAGTCGCGGTTCACGTCGCTCGACCATGGCTTGCCGCACCCAGTCGACGGCGGCTCGCCCGTCTTCGGCTTCTTCCACCGTCGCGCCCGCCGACGATAAAAAGCGTTTGGATAGAAAGCGAATATCTCGTCGATCGTCAACGACCAAAAACCGACCTTCGATTCGAACTTCGTCATCAAGGCTATTGGCGTTGGGCAAACCATTGGATGGTTGCGACTGGTTCGCGGAACTGGGTACCACCTCGGTTGTCGCGATCGAGAAAGTGAACTGACTGAATTGCCCTTCGACGCTTTCGACTTCGATGTCGCCACCGAGCATATTCGCCAAACGACGACTGATCGCCAGCCCCAATCCGGTTCCCCCGTATTGGCGATTGACTCTTTCATCGCCTTGAGAAAAGGGCTTGAACAAGCGACGTTGTTGTTCGCGGCTCATTCCGATGCCGGTGTCGCGAATGCGAAAGCGCAGTGTTCCCGTAGCGTTGTCGTTGCGAACTCGGCCCGCAGACGACGATTCGGTCTGGTAGTCAACCGTCACCGATACGCTGCCTTGTGGAGTGAACTTAATGCCGTTGCCGATCAAATTGACGAGAATTTGTTTGAGTCGTTTGGGATCACTCTTGATCGACTTGGGGATCGGCGTTTGGTAGTCCAGTATGAGATCGATGCCTCGCTCGGACGCTCGGACGGACAAGATACTGCTGACGTCGTCGAGCAAGGCAACCAGCGAGAACGGTTCGCTCGAGATGGCAAGCTTGCCCGCTTCGATCTTTGATAAATCCAAAATGTCATTAATAATCGCGAGCAAAAAATCACCGTTGCGACGGATCGTTTTGAGGTAACCGATGGCTTCTTCGTTTTCGATTAAACCCTCCATCAGATCCGCATATCCGAGGATCGCGGTCATCGGCGTTCGGATCTCATGTGACATGTTGGCCAAGAACGCACTCTTGGATCGGTTCGCTTCTTCGGCGCGTCGTAACAATTCGCGAACCGCATACTGTCGTTCACGATCTCGCATCTTCGATCGCAATGTGCTGACGAACAGGGCGATCCGCAGCGGACGTTCTAGCAGCGTGACATGACCGAGTGACAGCCAGTCCGCGATTTGTTCCGACGAGCTTTCCCGGCTGTTGAGCAGAATAACGATGGGAACATCCGACCATGACGGTTGCGACCTCATCGCCATCCGAAGATACTCGAGTGATTCACCGGTCAAGAACTCCTGAGCGATCAAGACGACGCCGGCTCCCTGTCGAATTCGCGCGACGAGGCTGTGCATGGACGAGACAAACTCGGCGGCAACATTCTCTTCATGCAGAATTTTACGACAAACTTCAGCGTCATGAGGCGTAGGCGCGAGGATCGTCACACGATGGCTGTCGGGATCGTTGCAATCGTCCAAGATGGTGGTGGCTGAACTCACCGACCGTCTCCTCGGCGATCGATCAAGTTTTCACCGTCGCCGGTGTACTTCGGCGTGCCGGTCAACACGCCATGGAAATCTCGCAGCGGGTTGCCGATCTCGATTCCGCGATCGCTAAGATTGAATTCACGGATTGTTCGTTCGTGAGCACCGCTGCGTTTCTTTACCATGGAAATTGCTTGCCGGATCTCGCCGAACGTTTCAAAGTAACGAAACAACAAGACATTGTCGGCTAAGTAGCTCGCATCCACGGGTGTCCTTACCAATTGTCCCATCATTCCGTGCTGCGCCGCGATCAAGAAAGAGATGACACCTGATCGATTAAGGCTTTGCAAGATGTCGTTGAGCTGGATAACGAGATACTGTTCGTGAGGCATCGAATTGAGATAGCCGTTCAAACTGTCGATCGTGATGACCGAAACACGACGTCCTTGATCGTCGGGTTGGATGGATTCACGTACCTTCGCGCCGAATTCCGCCGGCGTCGTTTCTCCCGGAACAAACTGGCGGATCTCGATCAATCCGGATTCAAGATGTTTACGCATGGGAAAACCCAAACCATCGCCTCGGGTCAACATCGAGTGCTGGCTTTCTTCGAATTCAAAGAACACCGCGCGTTCTCCCCGATCGGCCGCGGCACAAGAGAATTGCATCGCGGTCGACGATTTTCCGACGCCGGCGGGACCCAGTAACAACGTGCTGGTTCCCGAAAGAATTCCCCCGCCGATTAGCTTGTCTAACTCTGCGTTCCCGCTGCTAACGGTTTCGCCGGTCGGTTGGGAGATCAGCGACTCAATCGTCTTGCGCGGATAGACCTTCATTCCACCTTGCTGGAGCACGAGATCATGGCGACCACCTAAAAAATCTCGGCCGCGGTGTTTGATGATTCGCAAGTGACGTCGCTCTGTTCCGTAGTGATTCAGTTCTTGTTCGAGTCGAATGACACCATGAGCGATACTTTGCAGATGTTGATCGTTATCGTCGTGCAGGTCGTCACCGGATTTGTCATCAAGCAATAGCGTCGTGCAACCACGACCGACAAAGAACTGTTTCAACGCAAGCACCTGCCGCCGATATCGGAGCGGCCCTTGGGCCAGCAACCTCATCTCGGACAAGGAGTCAAACACGACGCGACGTGGGCCGAGCGTTTCCACGCGTCGCAGAATTCGGTCAATGGTAGTGCCCAACTCCACCTCGGCCGGTTCAAACATGGTGTACTGCGCCTGTTTCTGATGCAGATCTTCTTGATCGACAAGTTCATGAATATCGATGCCGTCAAGCGACCAACCGTGCGAAGCAGCAATCTCTTGCAACTCATCTCGCGTTTCGGACAGCGTGACATACAAGCCACGCTCTCCAGCTTTGGCTCCGTCAAGCAGGAATTGCAAAGCCAAGGTTGTTTTCCCCGTGCCGGGATAGCCTTCGACGAGAGACAGACGATCCGCCGTAAAGCCACCGTTCATCACGTCATCGAGGGCAGGAATGCCGGTGCTAATTTGTCGAGTGATTCGAGGCATTACGGTTCCTTACTCCGTGATCGTCTCTCGCTGAATGCTTTCATCTATTTTCTCGGCCGTGTCTCCAATGACTCGCTTGGATTGTTCAACCATCTCGGAGGTGTCCTGCTCGACTTTCTCGGTATCGATGCGGATTCCAGGGTCACCATTGGGTGAACCGAATTGAATCCAACCTACCAGCCCGAGAATGAGGAGGATTACCAGAATCACGACAACAGCACGCATCGGTTCGCTTTCAGAGGGGATTGGCAGGGATCGCGATGCACGCCGATCGCCTCAATCCACCGCCCGAGTTTTAAAACGCATGGCAGGGGTAAGCAATCGACGTGCCGAAAACGCGATCGTGCATACAATCGGTGCGGCGTATCGCATTGCGGCACGACAATTGCCCAGTTGCAATGCCGCATCGCCCGGCTATGGACTTCCGCCGACGAAACAATCAAAACATCAGCAACGAAGGACGACACGATGGACATTCCTCAGATTACTTCCCAAAGCGGAGCCTCGAGGGGAGAGATGGGACAGGAGTACCTAGCCACCGGAAAGCAGGTCTCACTGCGGCGATGGGTCGAGAACGTCTGCGACTTTGAACCGATTCATGCCCGTGATTACGAAACCGTTGGTTATCTCGTTAGCGGAGTGTTGGAACTGGAGCTCGATGGGCAAACTGCCAAGCTCTCCAGTGGGGATTCCTGGTTGGTTCCCGAAGGTGCCGATCATCGATACCGCGTTCTCGAACCGGTGGTCGTTATCGAAGCAACCGCCCCGCCGGCGCGGTTCGGCAATCGAGATGGCGCAGTTGCTTAGAGCCAATCCTCGACTCGTCGATTCTCGGGGCTTCCTGGGATCTTTCCAGTGCTTTGTTTCCCCTCTTTTGTTCCCTTGAATGGCAAAACCTAGATCTGATTTGGCGACCATCGCGGGGGTTGCGCAGTGGTTTGCGGTTGTCCTGACGGTCATCTCGCTCTATCTCGCCCGCGATGTATTCATTCCGCTTGCACTTGGGCTACTGCTGTCATTTTTGCTCAGCCCGATCGTCGATCGTCTGCACCGCTTGGGGATTCCGAATGTCGCCGCGGTTGTGATGACAGCGACATTCGCATTCTTGCTTCTCGCTGGCGGCTTTACTCTGCTTGGTCGAGAACTGACCAGCCTGGTCGCCGACCTGCCGCAGCATAAAGGTGAATTGATCACTAAAGCGCGAAGTGTTGCGGGAATGACCAGCGGTGTCGGCGGATCGCTCGACGAACTCGCCGACGAGATGACGGAGGCGATGGAGAGTGTTGCTGAAAAGGAGATCACCAATCAGCCAAAGCCGACGTTCTTCGAACGGATCACCGATCAAGTCTTCCCGGCGGCTGATACCGACAAGGATCGTTCGCCCAATGACGGCACCTCTCTCCGTGGTCCGCTTTATGTTCAGGTGGTGAAAGACGATTTGCCACTCGCTTCCTGGGCGTCGTCGGCCGGTACGATCTTGGGCCCGTTCGCAACGGCGGGCTTGGTCAGCGTGTTCGCGTTGTTCATGTTGATTCATCGTGAAGACCTGCGGGACCGAATCATCGCGGTGGTCAGTCACGGTGACTACGTCACGACGACCGAAGCGCTCGATGAGGCGGCCGGCCGAATCAGCCGCTACCTGATGGCACAGACGATCGTGAACACGTCGTATGGCGCCGTGCTAACTATCGGTCTGATGTCCATTGGCGCCGCAATGACGCAAGCGGGAGGATTTCCCAATGCAATCTTGTGGGGCGTGCTCGCAACGTGTCTGCGATTCATTCCGTACCTCGGCCCCATTTCGGCAGCCGCGTTTCCGCTTACGATCGCTTTGTCCGTTTTTCCAGGTTACGGCGTTGCCTTGGCGGTGTTCGGTCTGATCATCACGATGGAACTACTCAGCAACAACGTACTTGAGCCGTGGCTTTATGGTGCCAGCACAGGGATCTCGGCCGTCGCCGTGATCCTCGCCGCCGTCTTCTGGGGATGGCTTTGGGGGCCGGTCGGGTTGCTCCTCTCAACACCACTGACGGTTTGCTTGGTGGTGTTGGGCCGCTATGTGCCACGCTTCAAAATTCTGTCGACCCTTTTTGCCGAGACCATTGAAGTCCGAACGGCGATGCGGTTTTATCAACGGCTTTTAGCCAACGACGAACATCGCGCCTGGGAGTTCCTTCGTGAGACCGCTGATCAATCCGATTTTGCGCAAACTTGCGACGAGGTTCTCATCCCCACGCTGAAACGCGTTCGAACCGATCACGACGCCGAGTACCTTACCGATGCCGACGCCAACCGACTGTTGGCAATGATCGGTGGTCAAAGTGCCAAGCTGCGTGAGCACCTCCTAAAAGACGTCGAACCGCAAATCACCGAGTCTGCGGCTGAAGTTATACAAGACGACCAAGAAGGCAACCAAGAAATCAACCAAGACGGTGCGGACATGTTGCCGTTGATCGTCGGCTGTTCTTCACATCACTTCAGTGAGATGTTGGTCTTAAACTTGCTACGTACGGGAGGAACCGGCGTCATCAATGAAGACGAGAATTATCGTCTTCAATCGGTTGACGATGAAACCCTTCCCGAAGAAATCGGTCAGCAGGTCCTTTCGGAGCCTCCGGCGATGGTCGTGATTGTGGTCTTACCCCCGGGCGGATTCGCTCAATCACGTTACTTATGCAAACGGCTACGCAGCATGGGCTATGCGGGGCCAATTGTTGTCTCGTGTTTGGGCAAGTTTAAGCACTTCGATCAGTTATTTGTCAAGTTTCGCAAGGTCGGCGCAACCAGCATGACGACCTCCTTCTCGCAAACCCAAGCCAAAATTCACTCGATTATGAAACAACAAAGAATTGCCCGTGAACATGTGCCGTTACGAATATGAAAACGGGTACCTGCCGATGCGGGAACCGCATCTTTTTCAATAACCACGAATGCCTTTCTTGCCATGCTCGATTGGGCCGCTGCACCGTGTGCGGTTCTCTCACGAGTCTGACGACCGATGAAGCCGACATAAGGTGTGATGCTTGTCATAGCGTCGTATATCCATGTTTGAATCAAATGCATGGCGTCTGTCATTCATTTAATCAATCGGCGGAGACCTTGTGTCGTTGGTGTGAATTCACCAACGTCATCCCGCCTCTGAGTCAACCCGATCGCGTGGTCCGCTGGGGTGCCTTGGAATCTGCCAAACGACGACTGCTGCTGCAATTGGAGGACCTGAGTTTGCCGCCGTTCATTGCGGATACCCGTCGAACCCATCGGCTGCGATTCGAATTTCTCGAGGATTCCGTCGATGCCGAAGGAAAGCCGCAAAAGGTCACGACCGGTCATGAAAACGGATTAATTACGATCAACCTGGCAGAAGCAGACAGCGTTCATCGCGAACGTTTGCGGGTCCAATTCGGCGAACCACAACGAACCTTGATCGGTCATATGCGACACGAGGTCGGGCACTACATCGATTGGGCCTGGGCCAGTCAAGTTGCGGTAGAGGAGTACCATCGATTGTTCGGCAATCCGGGCGAGGTCGATTACTCCCAAGCGATGAAGCAACACTACGAACGGGGTGCACCAGCGGATTGGCACGAGAATCATGTTAGCGCCTACGCCACGATGCACCCCTGGGAGGATTTCGCTGAAACTGTCAATGTGTACTTGGACATCATGGCGATCGCTACGACGGCGAACGACATCGGAGGCCAACATCTTGATTTGTCGCCGGTGAGCGATGCGGCCAAATTAGTGAAGTCGGTTCTAGACATCGTGATCCAGGTCAGCGAATACAACTTCGATCTCGGTTTGCTCCCGTTGCTGCCCGAACGACTTCCACCGTCGGTCGTTCAAAAACTTTCCTACGTTCACTCTTTACGCAGCCTTTCAATCGATGGGCAACTTCCAACCCAATGAGTCTTTCCCATGAACCAGATCCAAGTCGGCAGCCGTTTGCAATACTTCGTACAGTCACCCACCACGCTATTGCTCAATATCTCAGTGGCTCAAAACGACCATCAGTCCACCTCACATGAGTCGATCGAAATCGAACCTTTTCACAAAATTGAGGAGTGTGCGGTCGGTCCCCTTGGCAATCGTTTGGTGCGGATCAATGCACTACCAGGCGAGTTAACGATTCAGTATCAGGCGACGGTTCAGTTGCACGCAGACGAAGTCGACTCAGCAAACGTCATGGAGAGCGAGTACGAAGATCTTCCTGCAGATGCACTGGCCTACCTCAACCCGAGTCGGTACTGCGAATCGGATAAGTTGTTTCGATTCGCCGGTGAAGAGTTTGGCAGTTTATTGCCGGGTTATTCAAGAGTCACGGCGATCTGCAATTGGACGTTCGAGCATTTAACGTACACTCCCGGCAGTACCGGCCCGACGACGACGGCCTGCGACGTGTTGTTGCAGCGAACGGGCGTATGTCGAGACTACGCCCACGTTGCCATTAGTTTATGCCGCGCGATGGGTATACCGGCTCGATACGTTTCGGGATACGCGGTCAATCTGCAACCGCCTGATTTCCATGGATTCTTCGAAGCTTATCTGGGTGGACGTTGGTACTTGTTTGACGCCACACGTCTGGCTCCCGTCGGCGGTTTTGTTCGAATCGGAACCGGTCGTGATGCCGCCGATGTCGCCTTCGCAACCATCCGAGGCGACGCTCAGAGCACGAACCTAGAGGTCTGGGCCGATGAGCAACAGGCCGACGACCACCTGCTTGATCCCGACAACGTTCAAACCGCTGTCAGCTCCGTATGAGCCGTTTGGGATTTTTTTACTTTTTGATCAAAGCTAACCTCAAGGAACTTTCCCATGAACCATATCGTCACGCCCGCGCATCGGGAGGCATATTCGACGGACCAATTCGTTGAAGGAATGGGTGCAATTCCTCTCGACCGTGGCGTTGCTTTCCGCGTTTGGGCACCCCACGCGAACCATGTTGCAGTGGTCGGTGACTTCAACGGTTGGAACTCAGACGACCATTCGTTGCAGCGTGAGGACAACGGTTGCTGGTTTTCGATCGTCGAGAACGCCAGGCCGGGAGATCACTACAAGTACGAGGTTCGATATGGCGACAAGAAATTCCAGCGAATCGATCCCCGAGCACGGGAGGTCACCAACAGCGTCGGAAACGGAGTCGTTCATGATCCTAATTTTGAATGGCAAGGGGACCATTTCACAATGCCTCCGTGGAACGAACTGGTCATCTACGAAGCGCACATCGGTACGTTCTTCCGCTCCAACAAGGACTCGGTAGGCACCTTCGAAGACTTCACCAAGAAGTTCGAACACTTACAAAAGCTTGGCGTCAATGCACTTCAAATCATGCCGATCGCAGAGTTCGCAGGCGATTATTCCTGGGGGTATAACCCAGCTCATCCGTTCGCAATCGAATCAGCCTACGGTGGTCCGGTCGGTTTCAAACACTTTGTTCGAGAGGCTCATCAAGCCGGGTTCGCGATCATTCTCGACGTGGTCTACAACCATTTTGGGCCAAGCGACCTAGATTTATGGCAGTTCGACGGTTGGAGCGAGAACGATAAAGGCGGAATCTACTTCTACAACGACCATCGATCTAGCACTCCCTGGGGTGACACACGACCGGACTACGGGCGAGGCGAAGTGCGAGCCTACATCCGTGACAACGCGATGATGTGGTTGGAAGACTACCATGTCGATGGACTACGCTATGACATGACACTCTACATTCGAAGTATTGATGCCAGTGGAACGCAAGATATTCCCGAAGGATGGAGCCTGACACAGTGGATCAACGGCGAGATCCACGCGTTCAAACCTTCCGCCATCACAATCGCCGAAGACCTGCAGAACAACGCCTACCTTACGAAGTCGAATGACGAAGGCGGCGCTGGATTCGCTACGCAGTGGGATGCCCGATTCGTTCACCCCATCCGTGATGTCATTACACAAAGTGACGATCGACACCGCGACATGAATCAAGTCTGCAATGCGCTACGACATCGCTACAACGGCGATGCGTTTCAACGAATCGTCTACACCGAATCACATGACGAGGTTGCCAACGGAAAGTCACGAGTGCCCAGCGAGGTCGATGAATCCGAACCGGACAACTGGTATGCCCAAAAACGCGCGACGATCGGACTGGCGCTGACTTTGACCGCCCCAGGGATCCCGATGCTGTTTCAAGGCCAAGAGTTTTTGGAGGATGGTTGGTTCCAAGATGCCGAGTCGCTTGACTGGGATAAAAGCGATGAGCACGCGGGGATTGTGAAACTGACGTCGAGGTTGATCCGCTTGCGACTCAATCGTGACGGCAACACGCGAGGACTCACCGGACAACACATTGACATTCATCATGTCAATCAATCAAACAAGGTGATTGCTTTCATCCGTCGGCGCGACGGCGGTTTGGGCGATGAAACCGTCGTGGTGATTAATTTTGCGAATCAGCACTACGGGCAATACGAATTCGGTTTGCCGTCACCAGGAACATGGAGACGACGATTCAGTAGTGATCGCAAAATCTTCAGCGACGATTTCGGCGGGAATGCGAGCGGCGACATTGAGTCCATCGACCAAGCCTACGACGGGCATCCTTATCGCGGACGCGTCGAAATACCGCCGTACACCGCGCTGATCTATTCCCAAGATCCAAATGAATGAAAGTTGATCGAGTCATAGTCATGCAATATCACGTCATTTGGAACGGTGGTTCCGGAAAATCCTTACAGATCGAGCAGTTGCGTCGATTGCTCGTGGACGTGCCGACTCGATGGACCGAGATGCAGCGTGACGTCGACCTGCATCAATGCATCGCCGCGAGCGAATGCCAAACCGTCATCGCCGCCGGAGGAGACGGCACCGTTAATGCGGTCGTTAACGCGATGATGAAAATCGACATTGCCTCCCGACCGAATCTTGCGGTCATCCCGCTTGGAACCGCCAACGATTTCGCCGGAACACTCGGAATCTCTGACGAGATCAATCTCGCCGTCGCCGAAATGCGTCACAGCGAGCCGATTCGCATGGACGTGGTAAAGGTGTTTGCGGAAAACTATCAACGATGGTTCGCCAACGTCGCCGCCGGAGGAAATTGCGTCCGCGTCTCCGAAGAGATGACAGACGAGATCAAGCAACGTTGGGGTGCGCTGAGTTACGTCCGTGGCGCGATTTCGGTACTTGCGGACATGAACAGCTACCGCGTGCGGATTGACATCGACGGTGATCAAATAGAAATGGATAGTTGGGCGATCCTCATTGCGAACGGCCGAACCAATGCGGGACGCATCGAGGTTGCCCCTTTGGCATCAACCGACGATGGTTTATTGGATGTTGTTTTGATTAAGGACGGCAACGTGATGGATATGGTAGAAATTGTCGCCGGGAATTTGTCCGGTTCCTTCGAGCAATGCGATCAAGTGATCTATCGTCAGGCAAAATGCGTGGAGTTGCAGTCCTCGCCCCCGATGAGATTCACGATGGATGGCGAGATTGTCGACGAAGAACCGATTCGCTTTTGCATCGAACCAGCCGCTATCGCCATGTACGTCGGACGCGACGGATCTATCCGACGCGATGGGGACTAATTGTGTACCTGGACAACGACGCCGACATCGGCGCTGGACTTGGAAATTCGCTCGCCCAATCGTACGCGTTTGGCGTACAAAGATGTTTCATCAGAGTAGCTGGTTTCGAACGTCGTACCGCCGAAAATGCGAGAGGCATCGGGAGCCAACGTGGCGATCGGTTTGCCGTGGTAGTGCGAACGAAACACACCTTCCGAGAGAACCATTTGAATCAAACCGTTTCCATCGGCAATGTAAACATTCACGCCGTCACGTCGAGTCGATTCGATCCGGTCTCGCATCAAACCACGGAGGTCAAGTTGGATGACAAGCAGCCCGAACGCGACATCGTTTCTTTGATCGTATACCGAAGTCGTGACTGTGAGAGCGAGCGAATCGTTGTATTCGGCGTCGACTCCCTGAACGGTCTTGTCACTGGTGTTCAACAGCACGTCACCCGGCATCAATGACGCCATGGTGGCATTTTGTTCGTCGATCGTGAACGATGAAAGAAGCGCCTCGGGAACACGGCGAACCAGCCCGGTTCCCACATTGCGTTCCACTCGTGTGATCTGTTTGGCTTGGTCACGGGCAAATGCGATCATTTCGATCGAGTGGTACGATTGGTTGCGATGCAGTAGTGCTTCCGCGATGGATGCAAAACGATTTTGCATCTCCGAGCGGTTCGAAGCATCAATCGATTCCGTGGCGGCCGTCGGGGGCGAATCATGAGCCCCCTCGATGATCTGTTGCACGGCGGGCAAACTGGCCAAAAACCGAGCGTCTTTGATTCCGTCCTCGGCTTGGGCTTGCATGTGAAAAGCGAGTTCCTTGACGACGTCGGCGGCTTGTTGGAAGCGATGCGACATCGCAGCTTTTTGGTTTTGCCGCACCAGATATGTTGAAATAAAAATCACTAGGATCAAAACGACCGACGCGACGCCGATGAACTGAGACCATTTCGGATGTTCGCTAACCCACCGACTAACTTTGCGACGGGAAGGTTCCTTGTAAGCCGAAACTTTACGTCCGGCCATGTAACGCTCTAAGTCTTCGGCGAGCGCGGAAGCCGATGGATATCGCAGGCATCTTTTCTTCTGAAGAGCACGAAAGCAGATCGCGTCGAGTTCGGGAGGAACCGTCGGAACCACTTCTTTGGCGTGGACGACCTTGCCGCTGACGATCTCCGTCAATAGCTCACTGAAGGTCACATTGACCGAACTATCGTGCGACGGCTCGTGAGGCGATTGGCCGGTCAGAATGGCGAACAGAATGCCTCCCAAACCGTAAACATCGGTGCGTTCGTCGATCAGTTCGATGTGCCCGGATGCCTGTTCGGGCGCCATGTACATCGGCGAACCCAATACTTGACTTGCCAGGGTCAAATTCGATGATGCGATTTCATCGTCACCGATTTCAAAGGCCGCTTCGGCGGCTCCCGTATCGTCGTTGATCTTGGCCAGCCCCCAGTCGAGCAAGATCACTTGGCCGAAGCTATCCAGCGCAACGTTCTCGGGTTTCAAATCACGATGAATAACCTGTTTGGAGTGAGCGTACGCGACCGAGTTACAAAGTTCCACAAACGCGCTAATTAAGCGATGCAGAATCAGCGGGTCGTCGTTGCCGGTCTCGCGTAGCTCGTGGTACTCACTGATCGCGTTTTGCATGGTTTGTTTACCCATGAAACGCATCACATAGAAAAACCGGCCCGTCTGGATGTCGGTGCCGAACTCATAGATGGGAACGATGCCGGGATGCTCTAATCGTCCGGTGACCTCGGCTTCGCGGCGGAATCGGGCCAGTGTGCTTGCGCTGACCCGGTCGTTTTGATTTCGAATCTCCTTGATCGCGACGTAGCGGCGAAGGTTTTCATCTCGGGCGAGCCAGACGGTTCCCAAACCGCCTTCACCGATTTTTCGCACAAGACTGAACCGGGTAATGAGCCCCCGTTCGTTGTCGTCAGATTTCGGCTCCGAGCTGTGCCCCAAGCCGAGTAGCTTGGCTAAACGACCGCTTCCGTCGATCCGGAGCATTTGGCTGCCGCCCAAAGACATGGATTGCGATCGCGGATCCTCGGCAACCGATTGGTTCACCGAATCTTTGAGCTTCCGCGCCTCGGCTTGCCAGTGCGAGATCTCTTCCTCGGTCAAGATGCCATTGCGGACGAGTTGCTCGGCCAGCGACTGATTGCCGAACACGGTCCAATCTTTGACCGCGCGTTCGAGTTGTCGTTCTTTGACCTTGCCGCTGCGGACCAATGCGGCGGCGAACGCTAGGTCCGAAACTTGTTTATCGAGCGAAGTATCAGTCGACGACTGAGACAAATTGGCGTCGGTATCAGTTTGATCGACCGTCGGCGTGAAGTCCTGGGTCGCCACCAGATCAGGCAAAGGCGAGGGAACCTTCTCACGCCTTCCGCCGTCCCCGGCGGGAGTTCGAGCTGAACGCAGCAGAATCTGCTGGTTTTCAGCCAGCGGATCTGTCGATGCGGATCGTTCGGTTGGGGACGTGGCGTCAGACATGTGGGATCGGACGGAGTGGGGGACCGGCGGTGACCCATCATAGTTGCTTCATGAAAACTTTTTCTAATTTTGACGTGGTGGGACTAAAAACCAGTCAATCCTAATGGTTCGGAACGATTTCCAGCATTAAAACTCCGTCTCGAAGCACTCTTGCAAGCGACCGCAGACTTCCACAGACTGGTCGAATTCTCCAGTTTCCAGCTTCACTTTCGAGCCCCACCGATCGCCCTATGACCATCCAAACCTCTTCATTCGGAAAGACCTCCGACGGCCAAGCGGTTACCCGAATGACCCTCACCAATCGTCACGGAAACTCCATTTCGGTGATGGATTGGGGTGCCTCCTTGCTGGAAGTGAACGTTCCCGATCGAGACGGCAAACTGGCCAATGTGAACATGGTGTTTGATTCGATCGAGCGTTATCTCGCACCGCACCCTGGATTCGGCAGCTCGATCGGTCGGTTTTGCAATCGGATCGGATTCGGAACCTTTACGATCGACGGCGTCCAACATCAGGTCACCATCAATCATGGCAAACACTGCCTGCATGGCGGAAAAGTGAACTTCTCTCACAAGTTATGGACGGGCGAGACGCTGGAAGCCGACGCCATGACCGGTGAAGGGGTGCGATACACGTTGATCAGTCCAGACGGAGACGAAGGGTTCCCCGGCGAAGTCACCGCCACCGCGGAATACCGATGGAACGATGACAATGAATTAACCATCGTCTACACCGCTAAAACAACCGCACCCACGCACGTGAACTTGACCAACCACAGTTATTGGAATCTGGCGGGAGTGGGATCGGGGACGGCTCGCGAACATATTGCGGTCATTCATGCGAACGAACTGCTCGACGTGGATGATGATTTGATCCCGACGGGTAAGCTGAACTCCGTCCAGAATACGCCATTTGATTTCTTGCATCCTGAAACGTTTGCCAAACGAATCGACCAGTTGCCCGCGACGAAGGGATACGATCATTGCTATGTCGTCGCAGGTCAGCCCGGTAACTTGCGTCCAGCGGCTCGGGTAACGGATCATTCAACCGGCCGAGTATTGGAAATCGAAACCACCCAACCGACGATGCAGCTCTACACCGCCAATCATTTGGGTGGCAACGAATCATCGGCGGGACATGGCAGTCACGATGCGTTTTGTCTGGAGACTCAGCACGCACCGGACGCGCCCAATCATGAGAATTTCCAATCAACGCTATTGCGCCCCGGCGATGAAGTCCGAGAAATCACGGTTCATCGCTTTTTGGTTGATTAGGTCTTGTTAAGTAGGCTGGGTGGAGGAGGGCTTTGACGACGAACACCCGGCAGCGGTTTTGGGTCAATGTAGTTTGAACCGATGCGTGCCGGGTCTCCGCTATCGCTGCGACCCAGCCTACGACTAGCCGGCGATTACTTTTGTCGGGTCACTTGTTAAGTAGTCTGGGTGGAGGAGGGCTTTGACGACGAACACCCGGCAGCGGTTTTGGGTCAAGGTAGTTTGAACCGATGCATGCCGGGTCTCCGCTATCGCTGCGACCCAGCCTACGACTAGCCGGCGATTGCTTTAGTCGGTTTACTTGTTAAGTAGGCTGGGTGGAGGAGGGCTTTGACGACGAACACCCGGCAGCGGTTTTGGGTCAAGGTAGTTTGAACCGATGCGTGCCGGGTCTTCGCTATCGCTGCGACCCAGCCTACGACTAGCCGGCGATTGCTTTAGTCGGGTTGCTTGTTAAGTAGGCTGGGTGGAGGAGGGCTTTGACGACGAACACCCGGCAGCGGTTTTGGGTCAATGTAGTTTGAACCGATGCGTGCCGGGTCTCCGCTATCGCTGCGACCCAGCCTACGACTAGCCAAAATCTGACCGCACCGATGCAGTGCACCGAGTGCGGCGGGGAGATGCGAGTGGTCGAGGTGACTTATCAGAGCCTTGATTCGATGGGCATCCAGATCGAGCGTGGCTTGACGTACTTCGATAGCGGATAAGGAAAGATGAAGCGACTCCCACCCATCAATGAACACGAAACGTCTTCGGGAGGGCGAATGATGAAGGTGCGTCTAAGTGGCAGTCAAACGCGTCAAAAAACACGAACAGTGTGCTTGAGACGGCTGAACTGCGTGGTGACTTCGCTCGTTTTGGCGCGAAAGCACCCAATCAATCCACGCATTCGATCTCGCATAGGTACCACCATCCGCACCGGAGTACCAAGCACGGAAGCAAAAACCATACAGGCGATAGGCTGCGTGGGAAATCCAACCGGGCTTCTTGAACAGAGGACTTGAGCTTCGGCTAGTGGCACTGGCTTCGGGCAGCGACTTACGGACCAGCCAAGAAAAAGATTCGAACTCAAACCACGCCTCGCCGCGAAGTCAAATCCTTATTGGTTCGCCGCTATCTGTATACGGCCCAGAGGTAGTTTCTCGATGTGTGCGGATCGTGCCAAAGGGTTGTCACGCCTCCGCGCGTAGATCGAACGATCACAAATTTTAGCATATGTTCGGAGAAGCCGCTGGGTGACCCCATGCGCAGCGTAAACGTATCACGCTCCTCGTTGATCAGCGTTGGTTTTAAGTATTCATTGGCGTCTACGAGCCAGTTCGGTGAACGCGGAGTAGAGTTAAGTTCGGGCTTGAGGGCCCGAAGGTCATCAACCCATTGTTGCACGCCTTGCAGATCGGCGGTGAAGGTCGCGCGATGCTGTCCGGAAAGGTGAGTAACGGCAATATGTGTAGCGTTAGAAGGAACCTCGATAACGGAGTTGCTCGGAACGCTCGATGCGGAATTGAAGGTTTCCGTGCTAGGGCCACAGCCAATCGTGGCGACGATCAAGCAGGCGACCAAAGCGTTGGTATTTCGTAGTCTTGCGGACATGCCTTCAGTCGGCGAACACCACCGATCACGGAGCGGCCGGTAAAAAGTTGGAAGTTCCAATACAGCGTCCTGGCCGCTGCCGTGGATCGGATAGTTCGTCGTGTCCCAACGGCGACAGTTCGAACGAGTTTGGCCGGATGTCAGTGTATCGAACGCGGGCGAACCAGTGTTCAACGAGCGTTGATTCAGTCCTGGATTCGGGTCGGGGCCGGGCGTTGCAACATCGACGAACACCGCCGATCACGGAGCGGCCGGTGAAAAGTTGGAAGTTCCAAAATAGCGTCTTGGCCGCTGCCGTGGATCGGATAGTTCGTCGTGTCCCAACGGCGACAGCTCGAACGAGTTTGGCCAGATGTCATTGTATCGAACGTGGGCGAACCAGTGTTCAACGAGTGTTGATTCAGTCCTGGATTCGGGCCGGGGACGTGCGTTGCAGCATCGACGAACGACCGCGATCACCCCGTCGCGGCGAAAGATTTTCAATTGTCAAAACGCTCGGCTCCGGGACTGGGGTGCATCGCTTGGTTCGTCGGTCATTCTTGGTGTGGTAACCATATTTAGTGTACCACAATGCAGCGTCTACAATCAAATCGGAAAGTCTATTGTGTCGATGCGACGGCAGCAGAACGTTTAATCTTGCGAAGCTTGAGTGTCGCCCATATCCATACTGCGCATGCCACTATCGCTACCGGAATTGATATTGATCCAATGGAAAGAGATGTCGAAATGTCGCCCCCCAATTGACTCGGATCTACGTTTTCCGACTTCGCTAACGCGTCAAAGGAACGCATTATTCCAATCACTGTCAGTACCACTCCGCTGACGATCGCTAGCGGTGCGATCAAGCCACTCGCGAATCGGATCCGACGTAGCAATAAGCCACGATCCAAGTCGTGATGAGCGTTAGCGGTTGGTGAAGAGTATGGATTCGAGTGCATCGTTTCAGCCCGACGAACACCGCCGATCACGGAGCGGCCGGTAAAAGGTTTGAAGTTCCAAAATAGCGTCTTGGCCGCTGCCGTGCATCGGGATAGTTCGTCGTGTCCCAACGGCGACAGTTCGAACAAGTTTGGCCGCATGTCAGTGTATCGAACGCGGGCGAACCAGTGTTCAACGAGCGTTGATTCAGTGCTGGATTCGGGTCGGGGACGGGCGTTGCAACATCGACGAACACCACCGATCACGGAGCGGCCGGTGAAAAGTTGGAAGTTGTAGAAAGTCGTCTTGGCCGCTGCCGTGGATCGGATAGTTCGTCGTGTCCGATGGGGTCACGTAAGGCGGTTGCTGTACCCAAAATCGTACCGATTTACACAGATAAAGTCTATCAATTCCAACACTACACTTCCGAACGGCCAAAATCCCGAACGTTGAATCAGTGTGCGATTAGCGAAGATTAGCGTTCAGCGCAGCCCGTCTTTAGGGAACACTAATCAGCACTAATCGAACGCTAATCCTTGTCCCGAGTTCACGACCGAATAGTCGACACAACAGCGAAAGTTTGAACGAGTTTGGCCACATGCCAGTGTATCGAACGTTGGCGAACCAGTGTTCAACGAGCGTTGATTCAGTCCTGGATTCGGGCCGGGGACGGGCGTTGCAGCACCGACGAACAAAATAATTATACAGGTTTGAACCGGTATATGTTCATACACCAGGTTTTATTTTGCCAATATACCCCGCTGTTGCCCGCCGATCTAGCCAGAGGCCGGTGATTTAAGGGTACTGCGGGCTTTGGTGTGGATGGGCAGTCGGCGCGGTATTTCTTCCGCATTGACCAAAGTCTGGGCATTATCAGGAGCCGGATCCGTCTCTGCCGATGGAGCCATCAAAGAAATTCGGCGCTTGCGAGGGGAAATGGGCGATTGTCTTGGCTGCCAAGATCTTGAAACGCGTTGAGCATTCTAAGTCGGAAACAATGGCGATCGCGTTAACTCGATTTCGTAGTCGTCGCACAAGGAAAAACGCAGTGACTCCTCCACCTTCTCCTGCAGCCAACGTCCTGTGGCATCTCGGCGGTAAGCATCGCGTGAACATTAAGTGGTGGCGACTTTCAGTCGCCAAACCCTGAAACGTCGACTGAAAGTCGACGCCACGTTAAGAATCCATCACTTATTGTTCACGCGATGCTAAGCTTCCAGAGTCTGCGATTCCGTCCCACAATTCCCAGTCACCTTCCCAGGTTCGGTAATCTGCGAACGTGTAGTGCGGTACGTATTTTCTCAGTGCGGTCATCGCTTCCCTCAAAACCAACAAGATCAACGGGCAGATCGCTCGCTCGCCGCCCCTTTTCAAAACGGCGTATAGTATAACGGAATCGCGAGCACGTTTCCGTTTCACTCAGGAGAGCCTCATGGGGCCGTTACCTTGCCATTTCATTCGAATTCGAAGAGTTTTGGTAGTTGCAAGTTTGGTATTGATTTCGACCCTCTCTTTCGCTGACGCACCGAGTCGAGTCGAAGTCAACGAACATCTGCTTGAACCAGTCGATTCGGCGCGATCCAGAACGGTGCCGATCAAGTTGTACATTCCCTCGACGGCATCTGAATCGTCTCCTGCGCCGGTCATCCTCTTCTCTCATGGGCTTGGCGGTTCGCGAATGAACTCGGTTTATCTAGGCCGACACTGGGCGGAGGCCGGCTATATCGGGGTCTTCATGCAGCACATCGGCAGTGATGAATCGGTGTGGAAGGGGGTGCCGGCCCGCGAAGTCATGACGGCCTTGCGGAACGCGGCAAGCGGTCCGTCGCTCAAGGATCGTCAAGGTGATGTTCCGTTTGTGATCGATCGGCTTGCTCAATGGCAGCAGGAAGAAGGGCATCCGCTCAAAGGAAAGATGGACCTTGAGCACATCGGCATGAGCGGTCACAGCTTCGGGGCTGTTACTTCGCAAGACATGATGGGGCGGAAGTATCCTTTCAATCGATCGTTTGCCGATCCACGGCTTGATGCATTTTTGTTGATGAGTCCATCGCTTAGCCGTGGATCGACGGCGGAGCGGCAATTCAGCCATATCGCGGCTCCGGTCTTGTGCATGACGGGAACCAAAGACGACAGCCCCATCGATCCGAATCGCTCCACCCCCGATTCGCGACGTGAAGTTTACAGAGCACTGCCCATCGGCGATAAATTCGAACTTGTCTTCAAGGATGGTGAACACCATGCATTTAGCGACGCGACCGCGCGCGGACGCGGCCCGAGGCTGCCTCATCATCACGGGGCGATTCAGAAGATCAGCACAGAATTTTGGAACGCGTATTTGCGAGACGACCAAAAATCAAAATCTTGGTTGCAATCCAGTTCGGTCGAGCACGATGCGGGACTGATTGACGGGGATGTCTGGCAATGGAAGTAGAAAGGGCGATGGGCTTCGCTACCCTAAGTTTCATGCTTGACAAAGCATCAAGCATCGCGTGAGCATTAACCGTCGCATTATAAAAGTGGCATAGGCTTCCAGCCTTTTTATACCCCACAAGTCCTCATGTATTGCTCCCCTGCCAGCTCGTCTGGCAGGAAGCTGAGGTTGGCAAGCTAGACACGAGCCGCAATTCCCCCAACCTTCCGATTTTCACTTGTGCTCGCCGCTTGAAGCGGCGAGCACAAGTGAAAATCGGAAGGTTGGGAGGGCGTCGTTGTCTAGCTTGCGAATCTTATTCACCCACGAGACGAGCTCGTGGGGGTCAAAAAGTTGTGGAGTATAAAAAGGCTGTAAGCCTATGCCACTTATTGTTCACGCGACGCATAGAGCCTCTCCGAAAAGGGGTCTGACCCTTTGGAGGCGAGTCGACAATCGTTGTTTTATTGGTATCGCCGGAGAGGGTCAGACCCCTTTACGGAGAGGCTCTAAGGCTGAAACGCGTTGAGCGTGTAGTAGGCTTGGGAATGCAACAGCGGCTCCGCGTTGGTATTGCGAACGCCGCTGACGTTGAGTTGATGGACGTGGCCGAGTTGCAGGCCCTCGACGGTGATCGCCACTTTCATCCCGTCGTCGGAAACCTTCGCCGCTGTGATGGTCGGCTTGGTCGCGTCGACTTCGGGGCTGCCGTATTGCGATCGGTATTCGTACGTGTACGTTTCCAGTTCGTACGACGAGACGTTTTCCGCAGTGCTAGCATCGACTCTTTGCGTGAAGGTCAATTCAAATCCGTCCTTGGTCAAACGCATGTGTTGAATTTCAAAGGGGACCTTGCCGGTCCAATCTAAACGCTCCACCGCAAACGGCTTGGGGCCTCGGGAGCCCCATCCACGGTTCGTGCCGCCGACGAAGATCGCCCCGCTGGCGTCCATCTCCACGCCGACGTTCCCCGACGCGAAGCCTTTCTTGAACGGGAAACAGGCTCCCTGCCAACGTCCGGCAACTTCTTCTAAATCAACCCGCATCAAGGTCGAGTGCGATTGATCGGCGACGAACAGTTGCCCGGAGAAAGGACCGAACTTGCCGCCGGTGGTGTCGCAGGTGATTCCCGAGGCGCTTTTGCCCATCTTGTCATAAGGGAACATGATGACCGTCGGAATCAATTCGGGGATCTTGGTCGCTTCGACGTGCATCCGGCTGCCGCTTTCCGGTTCGGTCGGCTTGGGACCCATGTCGGGTGCGTCCTTGTACCAATCAAAACCGCCTGGGTGACCGACGAAGGCTTTGGGTCGCAATAGTTTTAATCCACACGTTCCGTTCCACGGGCCTTGGTTGTCGGTGTAGAACAAGTTGCCGTGTGCATCGAACCCCATCCCGCCGGGCGATCGCACGCCGCTGGTGTAGGGAGTCACTACTCCATCCGAACTGATCTTCATCGCCCATCCGCGAAACGGCGAATGGCTGCTGAACGATCCGGTTAAACACAAGGTCACGTACAGGTTGCCGGCATCGTCGAACTTCGAACCGAAGGCGTATTCATGGTAGTCACCGTTGATGCCCCAACCGTCACCGTGGGTGACGAACACGTCGGCTTGGCCGTCGCCATCGGTATCTTTGATTTTGGTGACTTCGGGACGTTGGGTCGCGTAGAGCCAACCGTCGCGTTCGGCCAAACTGAGCGTTTCATGAAGACCGCGTGCGAACAAGCTGAACTGGTCGGCGGTGACCTTCTCGGCGAGCGGATCGCGAATCATGAAAATGTCGCCGCGGCGGGTACAGACCGCAAGCCGACCATCATCCATCCGCTCGAACCCGCACGCTTCGATCACCTCGCCTTCAGGAGTTTCGAACGTGGTGATGCGATAGTAGTCGTCTTCGGTCGGTTGAGTTTTCTCGTCCGCTCCAGCCGCAGGGCCCGTCACCAATGACATGCCAAACGTGAGCCAAGAGACCGCCAAAACGACGGCGGGAAAATTCGGTGCAAAGAGTTGTAATTTCATAATGATCTACCAGCGAATGATTTGAGTGATGGTCGTTTTGGTGCCGCTCGGGACGATGCCACGCAGGAATGACTTGCCATCAAGATTGACGACGCTGAGTTCGATTCCTTCGACATGAACGTTGATCTCATCATTGATGCGGTAGCCGCCGTCGCTGACTTCAATCTTGCCCGAACCGAGTTGCACGACCAAGTCTTCCTTCGCATCGATGATCAGTTGCCGATCGAATCCCTTTTCGTTCGCGACGGGGTAATCTTCGACGAGGCTTTCGTTGATGCGATACCCGAACATCGGATTGCCATCGGCATCGAGGCGATAGCCGACGAAACGGTAGCCCAGTTCACGTGCGGTTTGCGTCGGCCAAGTGGCACTGAGTCGATCGGTGACGTTGTCCGAATCAAGTGAGATGATCGGCATCGCGACGTCGATTGTGGTGATCGCATCACCCTGTGGTTTTTGGCGACCTTGCCCGCGGCCGACCCAGTGCATCGATGCGTCCACGAATTCGTTTCGCCAAATACGGGCCAGACTCATCTGTTCGGCGTCCCAGAGAAGATTGACTCGGGTCGGGTACGCGACTCCGATCCCGCGGGCGCTGATGTCGCTGAAGAAATTTCGGTAGAGGCGAGGTCGCTCGACGGCTTTCAAAACGATCGCGGCTTGATTCAGACCGAGTGGTTCTTTCGCCGCATTGCCGAGGGAGAGGTATTTCCACATCGCGTCGATTTGCAACGGCGGGCTGCCGTCATTGATGTCCACGATCGCGGATCGGCCGTCGACGAAACTGTTCGGCATGCGCGTTCCGGGCCGGTATTTCGTCGGGTCTTGCAAGTAGCGTTGGAACCACGACGGACGCAAACGCTGAGGCATCATCAGCATGTCGATTGCGCCGAGTCCGCCGCCCTTGTCACCACCGAAGGAGTGACACTTGATGCACGAGAGACCTTCGTCGCCGCATAGTTTACGGCCGTTGATGACGACCTCTTCATCGCTGAGATCGGTTTGGGTGGATTGCATCTCGTCGCGTCGTTCCAGTTGGATGAGCGCGGCGATCAATGGCTTCAGTTTTTCATCATGAAACGCGGGCATCCGCGTGCCCATGTAGTCTCGCGCGTTGGCACCATTTTTGAGAACCGAGGTCAAGTAGTCGTCGTTGAGTTTGTCCGCGACGCCATCGAGTGGCGGCGGCAAGCGGCCTTCCCAACCCATCTCGGGAATCGTGGTGGTGAAGTAACCGTCACGCGAAGGTTCCGGTCCGCCGATGGAATTGCGAACATGGCAGGCGTAACAGTTCAGTGCCGCGAGGGTGAGGTGGATGGCACGGGATGTGTCGGCGGTGGACGTGTCGGCAGTGGCCTTGTCGGCGGTGGTCTTCGGAGATTGCGACATCATCGATTCGATCGCGGCGACTTGGGTCGAGCCGAGTTGATAGTCGACGGCGGGCGACTTCACTTGATCTGACAGACAGCCTCGTCCAGGTTGAATTTGGTTCCAAGCCGGAGCCAGGGATGGATAGGTCAGATTGGAATCGGACGTCGCGTCCGCGAACACATGGCAGTTGACACATCCTGCCGTCGCGAACAATCGCCGGCCTTCATCGACCAAGGACGCGTCGGGTTGAAAATCACTGGGCAACAGATCCAGCGGCCCGGCCCCGGCCTTGGCGGTTAAGATCCAGGTTGAAATGTCCGATCGCCCCATTTGCGGGTCGTCCATTTGCAAACTCAATTCGATCTGCCCGCCGCCGTCGAAGTACTCGACTCGGATCGGCTGGATGCCCGCTTTCAATTCGAATGTCGCTTCACGGTTGTTCGCCGGATGAATGCCGTCATTGACCAGCTCTTGGTCACCGATGCGAAGGCGAGATCCGTCATCGCTGCGTAGCACGAATCGGTACTTTCCGTCGGCCTCGATCGACAGGTTGCCTTCGAACACGATTCCGAAATGTTGGTTGGGGCGGATGTCGTCGATCTTGAGCGTGCCGACTTCATCGATCTTGACGGGTTCCAATTCATCAAAGTTGGGCAGGTTTTCCCACTTACCACGGTAAATTTTTCGAACCCATCCGGCGGTCGATTCGGACTTGGTGACTTCACCGGTCAGGTAAGCCGCGATAGCCGTTGCGTCGGTCCCATTCCCCACGAGCGCGGGCATCCGAATCCCCGGTCGCACTTCGTTACAATTTCGCAAGAACGCGGCCAAGGATGGGACGGTGTATTTGCGATGCAATTCGCCCAAAGGCACCGAAGTCGAATGAGGCGTTGACGGTTCGCGACGTGACGCGTGGCAGGCGACGCAGCCGACGGTGTGATAAAGTTTCTCACCTTGGTCGATCAGGGCTTGGTTGACCGGTCGATCGGCGATTTGTCCGGTTCCGCGCGCGATCAGATAGCTGGCGATCTTCGCGGCATTATTTTTCCGCGTTGCGGCGTCCGCGCCGGGCCATGGATCGGGCATCGTGGTGTTGGGCTTGGCCGCATGTGGGTCGGCGATCATCGCGTGAATCGCGTCATGACGAACTCGCCCGGCCAAGCGATTCAAGTCCGGGCCGCGTTGATCGGGCAACATCCCTGAAGCGGCGTCACCTTGCGAGTGACAAGCGGCACAGGCCAAATTGCTAACCAAGAGTGCCCCGGCGTCGGCGGTCGACGTGGACTCGGTTCCGACGAAGCGTTCGAAGCCCGGAACGATCGGTCGGCGGGCTTCACGATCTGCGTCACGAGGCAACAACCAGATATTGCGAAAGCGAACCGGGTCGCCGTGGTCTTGCAAATAGATCGGTCCAGGTTGCGGCCCTTCTTGTAACTTCGAAGCCGTGGTTGACTTGGGCACCTCGACGTCGTTTTGAACCATGATGCCGTTCAAGCGAACCGTCATTCTTGCGTTGGCGATTTTTTTTCCTGCCTCGTCGTAACGTGCGGCGGTGAAATCAACGTCGTAGGTTTGCCAAGTCAATGGAGGGAAGCACGCGTTGACTGACGGTGCGCTAACCGTATAGATGCCTCCGGCTTCGTTATCGAGGCCTTCGCAGCCAAACGAATCGAGGACTTGAGTTTCGTAGCGAGCTTGGTGATAAATTCCGCTGTTGCCACGCTGTTGTCCGGTTCGCTCGGGTGCCCATGGTGTCTGAAATTCGACGTGCAATTGATAATCGCCGAATGTTTGCCGGGTCTGGGTTCCCTGCATCAACCAACCCTCTTCGCTGACGCGAGCGCCGTCCCAATGTTGTTCGGCGGACGCTTGGGAACCATCGAACAGCACCGTCGCCCCGACGGGGGCGGGCCGACCGAGCGTGGGGCTTTTGCGTTCCACCCTGGTCAGTTTCATCGAATCGATCAGGTCTTCGACGGTGTCACGATCACTTTCGATCCGCCGTGGGTTCGGTTTGGCACCCGCACCCGGCAGTCCGCCTTCGAAGATGACTAGGTCAAACTCGCCTTCACCGCGAGCGATCACCTGCATCGCTTGGTCGACGCCCACGTACTCGCCCTGAATCGCGAAATCGTCGTCTTGTTGAGCGGTCGTGAGATCAGGCGTCCCGGCGGCGGGACAATCGATCACGGCAAAGAGGTTGACCCAAAAGGCCAAAAACGCGGCTAAAACGGGGGCCGGTAAGCGGGAAAGAAAACGTGGCATCGACGGTCGCTCGGTGGGAATGAAACGGAGGGGCCGCATTGTAATTGATGCGGCCCCTCCGTGTACCGGCTGAGCGAAAAAGGAAACGCTAGTGCTTTGTTCCAACGTTAAGTTCGGGTTGGCATATCGTGGCACGGCGGTCCCCGCCGTGTTTCACGGTGGGGACCACCGTGCCACGTTTTAAGCCAACCCTCATTTTAAATATTGACGAAACGCTAGGCGTCCTCGTCGTAGTCCTCGTATTCGTCGTCGGCGTAGTCGTCACGGTCGGTCTCGTCATCTTCGGTCGGAACGCTTTCGGTCGGAACGCTCACGGCGGAAACACTCGATTTTCTCGTTAGGACCGGTTCCGAATCCGCGTCGGACTGCGTTTCGGATTCGATGCCCTGCATCGCGTTCCATTGCTCCATGGTCAACAACACGTCCCGCGATTTGGAACCGTTGTACTGGCCCACGATTCCGTCTTCGGCCATGTAGTCGATCAGCCTCGCGGCGCGTCCGTAGCCGATTCCGAGGCATCGTTGGATCAACGATAACGAGCCACGACCTTCGCGAATGACGACCTCGATCGCGCTTTCGTAAAGCTCATCCTTCTTTCGCAAGCTGTCGACGTCCAAGTCGCCGCCGCCACCTTCGCCTTCCTCGTCCACTTTCAGGTTCATCAACTCGCCGATAAACCGCTGTTCTCCCCCGCTACTGCAATGATCGCAAACGCGATCAATTTCCGCGTCGGACAGATAGGTGCCCTGGCCTCGGATGAGCGTGCTCGTGCCGGGCCACAGGAACAACATATCGCCGTTACCGAGCAACTTGTCGGCACCGTTTTCGTCGAGCACCACGCGGCTGTCGGTCTTCGACGCGACTTGGAAGCTCAAACGCGCCGGAAGGTTCGACTTGATCAAACCGGTGATGACGTCGACGGTCGGTTTTTGCGTCGCGAGGATCAAGTGGATTCCGACGGCTCGAGATTTTTGCGCCAAACGAATGATGTGTTGTTCGACGTCCTTGCCGGCGGTCATCATCAGGTCCGCCATTTCGTCGGCGATGATGACGATGAAGGGAAGCTTGTCGGGTACGTCGACGCCGCCTTCCGCCTCATCGATTTCCAGACGGCGCAACACTTCTTCGCGCCCGAGATCGTTGTAGCTATTGATGTGACGCACGCCCGCTTTGGCGAGTAATGAGTATCGCTCTTCCATCTTGTCGACCGCCCATCCCAGGATGGCTTCGGCTTTTCGCATGTCCGTGATCACCGGGTGCATCAGATGCGGCAGTCGTCCGTATCCGCTCAGTTCGACCATCTTGGGGTCGATCATCAGCATTCGAACTTCGTCGGGTTTGCAGCACATCAAGATGGACGTGATGATCGCGTTCAAACATACCGACTTACCCGTACCGGTCCGACCGGCGATCAACAGGTGAGGCATCTTAGCCAGATCGACGGGCATCGGATCGCCCGAAACGTCTTGTCCGAGGAAGACCGGGATGTTCATTTTGTGAATGCGTGAATCGGATTGCTCGATCACATCACGCAATCGCACGACTTGGCGGATTTCATTGGGGACTTCGATCCCTACCGTATTCTTGCCGGGGATCGGAGCGACGACGCGAACACTGGGGACTCGCAGCGCGATCGCGAGGTCGTCGGCCAGCGCGCTGATCTTGTTGAGTCGTAAACCGGGTTCGAGTTCGATCTCGTATTGTGCGATAACCGGGCCGAGGGTGATGTTCGTCACCCGGACCTTACAACCGAAGTTGCAGATCGTTTCTTGCAACAGGATTGCTTTGCGGTTCGCTTCGGCTTCCTGTTCGGCGTAGTCGAATCCATCGCTACTTTCGAGCAATTCTAGACTTGGTAAGCGGTAGTCGGACAAGTCATCGGCGGCATCGAGGACGGCGTCGTCGAGTTCTTCGCGGAAGTTCTTGCGACGCGGCGTTTGGATACTCGGTGGTTCGACTAATTCGTGGGCGTCGTCGTTACGGAGTACATGGGATTCGTCGTCGATCACCAGTTCGCGGGTCACCGATTCGTCTTCGTCATTTTCGTCTTCCCATTCCTCGTCGCCGGTTGCCGCATCGCTGTCGGATGTTTGGGCGGCGGCGGTTAAACCTGCTGCGGCGGCCAGTCCTGCGGTGATCGCGGCAGCTTTGGCCAAACCGCTCTTGCGTTTAGATTCGTTGTCCGCATCGGCCGATGCCTTCTCCGCAGTCGCCTTTTCGGATGCGGCCAACTCGGCCGCCTTGGCGGCTTCCTCGGCGATGCGTCCGGGCGATCGAATGGAGATCTGTGGTTCGGGCGGATCGATTCGATCTTGCACGATCGGTGGAGTTTCCCCGTCAAGCTGGATCGGGCTGCCGACGTCCGTGAACGGTTGGCGGCGTCGTTTAAGCGTCACCGGCATCACGCCGGCGGCGCGGACGATGCCTTTGCGGGATACCTTGGCACCACCAACGACGACTTTCTTTCCCGCGTAAACGAGCATGTAGTCGGTCGTCAAAAGTAGCCCAACGGCTAGGATTGATAGCGTCAGAATCCAAGAGCCGACCGGATGAAAATGCTGCAAAAGGAACGTCGATCCCATGGCCCCGAGGTACCCGCCGTTGCCGACGACCGGCATGCCTTTTAAATCGATCGTCGTCATCGAGGCGGCCGTGCAAGCGCCGACCAGGACAATGCAACCGCCGAGCGAACGGAGGACGGGGGCGTTCATTTTGCCGCGGATCAACAGTGCCGTGGCGACCCCGCCACCAGCGCCGATCAACAGCGAAACGCCGATGCCGACGGCCTCAAGCAACAGCGCCGAGATCAACGCGCCGAGCGAGCCGCACGCGTTCTGGACCGTCGAGTTGATCGGATAGACTGAAACGTCCGGCGTATAAAATTCCGACACCGGCCAAACGTTGGTCGGGACCGGATCGGCGGGATCGTGGGTCAACACGGCCACAAACGTCAACAGTGTTCCGGCGACGATGATCAGGGCCGGAACGTCACGGCGAAGCGAAACCGGGCGAACCGATTCGGCTTCGGGGTTGGTTTGGGCCGCAGTCGACATGGCAGCTTTCTGGGGCAAGGAAGCGATAGAAAGATGGAAACGAACATACTCAATTCGTTACATCGTCCATCGATGGCCTCCGAATGAAGCGAATAATCGCTATTAACGGTGCCTCGCTTACCGGCCTGTTGACTTAGTCTGAATCATAACCCGACGCGTGAGTTTTGAAGAGCAACATACCAGTTGCACTTTTGCCTGTGGCATCGGTTTTTAGTAAGCCGCTGCGTAAGCTCACTGTACCACACATCTGTCGTGTCTTTTGAGGACGACAAAACTGTGGGCAGGACATTCAGTTCGGCACGCGAATGATGGTTCACCCAGTGCTCTCGTTCTCTAGGTGATTGACGAGTACCACGATTCCCATGAACCCCTCCCAAAGGGTGGGGTTCTTCTGCCTTGCTCCGCTGGGCAACTTGAATCGGACCACAAAACTGTCCATCTCGAAAACCAATCAAGGTTTCAAACGCAACGGCATCAATCTACGGACTTGTGTGGTACGACGAGCTGCGTAAGCGAGGGATAGTTGATATTGACTCATCCCTCGCTTACGCTTCGGGTTACGATTCAATCAACACGCTGTCACACGTCATATTAGGATGAAATCAAGCGGCCGCTCGCGCCGCCTGCTGGGCGCCCGAGATGGCGACAATCGCGATGCCGAGTTGATCGGCCAGAGCGATCGTGGCTTCCTGGTCGAGAACGATCGTGCGGTCCGCCTCGATCACGATCGCCACGCCACCCGCATCGGCCACGTTTTGAACCGTGTTGGTACCGATCGTGGGCACGTCGAAACGCATGTCCTGATTCGGTTTGCTTACCTTGACCAACGTCCACCCGCCGCGACGGCACAATTGACCGGCGCGTGTGATGCAGGCGTCGGTGCCTTCGATCGCTTCGACTGCGATCACGGTGCCGTCTTTGATCGCGACGGCTTGGCCGATGTCCAATCCGCCCATCGTTTTGGCGATCGTCCACCCGAACTCAGCGTCACTGGTCAAACGGACCGATAGTTTGCGACGCGTTAAATTTCCCGACTTCACGAGTAACTCCGGGGCGAGCGAGGTTGCCGAACAGATTTCAATCTGGTGTCGATGGTAGGTGTTGATGACGGCGGTCAACAATCGATCATCTCGGGCATCTCGTCGGCGACCGAAAAGCATCGGCCAAAACGTGCGCAGGCACGTCAGGTCCGGTGCATGTCGCATCCACAATGAGCCGCCATAAAGCAGATCGGATTTGAACAATTTTCCCGCCATCGTGACGTGATGAACATCTTGTTTCTTGAAGAAACGCAAGTGCTTGCCGAACCGTCCCACGCCCGACCAAAGAATTTCGTCGCATACCGATGCGATTTCTGGTTGCGCGTGTCCGGTAATCGCGACACAGACGACCGGATGCCCATCGGCACGTAACCGAGTGGCGACACGAAACGGGAAACTTCCCCAACCGGCGATCAAGCCGACGGTCTGGCCTGGGGCCAATGCCACCGGCGAGTCATGGATCGCTTCGTCGTTCATGCCGCTTTGCAAGATTGACTGGAGGCATCCCCATCACGCGTCGCCTTGACCGATTCGTTGGCGGACGCGGAACTCGATCCCGGTTGCAATTGGGCGGTGAGTTCCTCGACTTGGCGGTTGAGTCGCTTGACTTCGCGGCGAAGTTCCGGCAAACGTCGCTGCACGGCGATGATTTGCATCTGTTCGCGTTGTGACGTCGCCGGTGAGCCCAAATAAACGCCTGCGGAAAGGTCTTCCATGACGCCCGATTGAGCAGCCACGATCGCGCCGTCGGCCAAATGAACGTGGTCTTTCAACCCGACTTGGCCTGCTAGAATGACGTAATCGCCCGTCGAGCAGCTTCCCGCAATGCCGACCTGGCTGCACAGGAGATTATGCCGGCCGATGCGACAGTTGTGAGCGATCATGACCTGGTTATCGATCTTGGTGCCTTCACCGATCAACGTCGCCCCGTAGGTGCCGCGGTCGATCGTTACCGACGCACCGATCTCCACGTCATTTTCGATTTCGACGTAACCGAGTTGGGAGGTGGGGACGTGGCGACCGCCTTCTTGGCGATAGCCGAAACCGTGGGCACCAATGACCGAACCGGCATGGATGACGACGCGATCGCCGATCCGACAATAGGAGTACATGGTGACGTTGGGAAACAGGGTGCAGTTGGCACCGACGGTACAACCGGCGGCGATCGACACTCCCGCATGAATCTTGCACCCCGGTCCGATCGTCACGGCCGCGCCGATCGACGCTGCGGAACTAATTTGTGCGGAAGGGTGGATTTGAGCGGTCGAATGAACGCCTGCTCCGGGAACATCGCTGTCCATCGGCGGGCGAAAATGCCAGATGACCGCCGTGAACGCGGCATGTGGATCCTCGACGACGATTTGCCAGGCGGGGCCTTTGCCTTGCAAGTTTTCCGCCGTCAAGGCGACCGGCGTCAGCAAGACGGTTGCATCGGATGCCTGCGCCGCGGCTGAGTTTTTGGCTTGATCGATCATCGTGATGTCGCCCCGGACGGCTTCCAGGGGTGGGGCGGCACCGGTGAAAACCAGATCATCCTGACGCGATGGCGACAACAATTGATTCTTGCGATCGACCAATGGTTTCAGTTCCCCGCCGGTCAATTCGAGCAACTGCGAGACGTTAAGCGAGGCGGCATCGACGTGGAAAGCGGAGATTGAGCTGACAGTGGTCATCCGATCGATTCCTGAACAAGATCTCTGAATGGGTTCAAGAGTTGCTTGTAGCGATTTCCGTTTTGGTAACGCAACCGTAAAAACGATCGCATTTGGAGTTAGCTCCCCGTTCATTGCCCGCAAAGTCGACGCATCTTTCCAAATGCGCGGTCTGATACGGAAATGCGATTTAACCTCGAGAATTGGAGTAATCGTCAGAGCCCACAGAGTCGATGCATCAGGGGGGCGGGAGATACGTCCCGTTTTTTCATTATTGGATACCCCGCAGGTATGCGGGTTAGGCGAGAAGTCCGGCCAGAGGTCGGACCGCTCGGGTCTGGGGGGACCAAGTAGATGTTCAATCGTAGAACTTTAATGGGGACCATCGGGTTCTTAACGCTAGGGCCGATGATCGGGTCAGCGGACGAACCGCGATTCGATTTCCTGCGTTACGCCGAAGCGATCGATAGCGACGTTCAAGGCACGATCAAGCTGATTCAGGCCGAAGAGACTTCCAACGAAGTGATTCAGCCCCCTGACGTTCCGACGCAACGGGATCCGCTGTCTTCGCTGCGCGAAACGGGGGTTCGTATTCGACGCACTTTTGATCCCTCGGACATAGGGAAATTTCGTCAAGCGGCACTTCCCCAGGTAGCGGAGACGGACCTTTCAACACCCGCGCAAGTTCAGGTGAACGAAGCGGTGACTCAGCGGGTTGATACCGGCGTCAGCGCGACCGCACCGGTCAACGTCATCCCGGCGAGTACATTCGCGCTGACTTCGCAACCGGACGTGGCCGAAACGCTCGCCGAGGTGGCCGTCGCGCCGACGGTGAAAACGCAACGACGCAGCCCGATCGCGATGGAACCTCGCATTCGAGGTTATCACGGCGGCCAAATTTACACGATGATGGACGGATCCTATATGACCCCCGTGCGTCCTGACTTGGACGCATTGCTGACCAAGGTCGACCAATCACTGATCGGATCGAGCCAAGTGATCAGCGGTCCGTATGGTCTACGATACGGTAGTGGTTTTTCATTCATCAACGTGGATACACTGCCGACGCCCCGTTACGACCAACTAGAGAACCACCTGCGTTTGGGAACGCACGTTCGTCCCAACGGCGGTCAAACTTATAACACGGCCACGTTGATGGGTGGGGGCGACGTCGGTGGTTATTACGCCAACGTCGGCTATCGTCGCGGGAGCGATTATGAAGCGGGCAACGGCTTGGATATTCCCTCGAGTTACGACGCTTTCAATTTGTTTTCCGCCTACGGTCGTGATCTCGGTGACCACCTCAAGATGGAAACCAAGTTCAGTTTGCTCGACCAAGGTGAGACCGAATACGCCGGTCAGTTCTTTGACGTCGATAGTCTGAAACACTACGGTCTCTCACACAGTTTCATCTACGATAATGATCGAACCGGCATCGGTTTCCGACTCGACGGATGGATCTCCAATACGGACTTTCGGGGCGATACGGATCTAGGTGGAAAACGCCGCGATGACTTCCCTGTACTCAATCGCGTCGATTTCGCGCTGGCGCAGAATCCCGGTCTCGGTCCGATCGCTGCGGACCCGCGATTCAGCGGTGACGTTGAAGGTGAATTGACGACGACCGGTTATCGGGCCGGCCTCACCAACGGCGGCGACGATCGCTACTCGTGGGGTGCGGGCACGGACCTGCGATACGTGCGGCAAGACATTGATGAAAGTTACGACATCCGAGACTTTGGATTCAATGATGCCGACGGATTGTTTCAAACCGGCTTGCCGCAGTCGGAACTGATTGATGCCGGGTTGTATGTCGAAGGAACCGCCAAGTTGCTCGAGCCTTGGAGCGTCGCCGTGGGAGCACGTGTCGGGTTCACCAACACCGAAGCCGACGCCGACGAAGTTCGTCCTGAATCGAACTTCCGGGATGCCGGTGGGAATCTGATCGCCGACCTTTCACAAAACGATACTTTGGTGTCTTACTACTTCAACAATGACTTCGAATTGTCGCAGAACTGGACCAGTCGGATCGGGTTTGGTTATGCCGAACGATTGCCGGACTTAACAGATCGTTACAGCGACGGGTTGTTCTTGGCTGTGATTCAGAGCGGGTTCAGCCGCGTTAACGGGAATCCGGATCTGGACAAGGAGCGTGCATATCAAATCGACGTTCGGTTTGACGGATCGTACGAAAACATTCGCACCCGCTTGAGTGCATTTCACGCTTGGGTATTGGACTACAACACCTACGCCGCCAACGAGATCGGTGATCCGAGCGGTGCGCGATTGCTGCAAGCGGTCAACACGGACGAAGCCACTCTCGCTGGTTTTGAAGGTTACGTCGAAGCCGACATGACCGACGCGTGGCAATGGTTCGGGTCGATCGCGTATGTCGATGGACGCGACCGTGAAATCTCGCAACCCTTGCCCGGCATTTCTCCTTTGGAATCCCGAATCGGAATGCGTCTGAGCGATACAACACCCAAGCAGGCTTGGGGTTTCGAAACCGGTTGGCGGATCGTCGATAATCAAGACCGTTTGGCTTCGTTACGTTCGGTCAACAATGCCCTGCCGCCGGTGGCCCTCGAAACCGAAACACCTGGATTTGCGACGGCATATTTGCGTGGATTCTATCGCCCCAACGATCGTTGGAGTTTTACCGGCGGGATCGAGAATCTGTTCGATCGTAATTACTACGAACACCTCAGCCTGCGGCTACCGGCGGAGGATAACATCGCACCCGACCCCGATTTTGAACCGACGATCGTGTTGTCGCCCGGCATCACGCCGTACATCGGTGTCGAGGTCGAATACTAGTGCTTAGCATCGCGTGAACATTAACTGCCGCATTGAGAAAGTGGCATAGGATTCCAGCCTTTTTATACCCCACATCTTTTTTGACCCCCACGAGCTCGTCTCGTGGGTGAATAAGGCTCGCAAGCTAGACAACGACGCCCTCCCAACCTTCCGATTTTCACTTGTGCTCGCCGCTTGAAGCGGCGAGCACAAGTGAAAATCGGAAGGTTGGGGCAATTGCGGCTCGTGTCTAGCTTGCCAACCTCGGCTTCCTGCCAGACGAGCTGGCAGGGGAGCAATACATGAGGACTTGTGGGAGATAAGAAGGCTGGAAGCCTATGACGCTTATTGTTCACGCGATGCTTGTTCGTTTAGGGCAATGCTGCTAAACATGTGTGGCCAGTTCGCTTGCACAATGCCGACAATTTCGTCGGCAAGTTCGTCCAGCGATCTTGCCCGATCGTCTTGATGCGTGGCGACCGATCGGATTTCCGAGAACGATCGGAACCAAGTTTCCTGCCGACGTGCGAGCCGTCGAGTATGAAACAAAACTTGCTCGGCGACCGCGTCGACGTCCCACGTTGTCGAGTTTGACTCTTGCGAGACCGCTTCGATCGCGTCGAAGATCTCGCGATAGCCGACTGCGGTCCGGGCGGTCTTGGAGAGCGGATCGTTACCATTCCAAAGACACTTGGCTTCGTCCAGAAGTCCTTGTTGAAACATCTTACCAACACGTTCCTCGATTCGCTGATGCAGAACCGCTCGCGGCGTCCTCAAGGCGAACACGAGACCCTCCTCCGCTTTTTGGCGGCGATGGAAGTGTGTTTGAAAGTGACTCATCGGGACGCCGGTCGCTTTGGCAAACTCCAACGCCCGGGTCATTCGACGCACGTCCGTCGGATGGATTTTGTTTGCCGACAACGGATCGACTTGTTTCAAACGAGATCGCAACGCGTCGACGCCATACCGCTGGACGTCTTGAGCAACGGCTTGCCGAAACGATTCGTCGGCGGGTGGGCCGGGATGAAATCCCTTTAAGATCGCTTTGAGGTACATCGGCGTGCCGCCCACGAACATCGGCACGTGTCCGCGAGCGAGGATCGTTTCGACGCAATGATGCGCCCGCTCCAGATAGCCGGCGACGCTAAACTCGTCGTGCGGATCGACGATATCGATCAGGTGATGGATGACGCGTTCTCTCTGGTCCGACGTGGGTTTGGCCGAACCGATGTCCATTCCGCGGTACACGGCGATCGAATCGAGCGAAATGATTTCGATCGTCGGACCGCCTTTCTCGCCCGCCAACCGTTCGGCCACGCCGAGCGCGAGTTCGGATTTGCCCGATGCGGTGGGTCCGGTCAGAACGATGACGCGATCAAAGAGGGACTCAAAGGGCGTCATATTCAAAAAATGGTTTCCGATCCGGACCAAGACACGCTAGAAGCGGGGGGAACATGTTAAACTCAGGTGACTCGAACAAACCAATCGATTGTTCGGCAGTTCATCATGAGTGTTCAGAATGTTAGCGCTTCGTCAAAGGGGGTTGACCGACGATGGGGATGACGTATTTCCGCCGATTCCGAATGGAACTTTCCCTCTGCGATTTTGACGCGGACTGGGATCGGGATGCGTTGACCTCGTCCGGCTACACCTTGGTGGGATTCGAGGAAGGCTTGATTCGCGAACATGCCCAGGCAAAATACCAAAGCTTTCGGCACGAAATGGACTCGGACGTTTTCCCTTGTCTAGGCCGCCGTGACGGTTGTTTGCGTTTGATGCGGGAAATCGCCTCACGGACGACGTTCGTCCCCGGGGCCACATGGCTGGTCCGTTACCAGGATCGCCGGGGGGGGCGAACCATGCCGGTCGCCACGATTCAAGGGATCGAGCAGGACGGATGGGGCGCGATTCAGAATCTCGGCGTGATTCCCGAGCACCGTGGCCGCGGATTAGGCCGGCTGCTCATGCAAAGAGCGGCGGCGGGATTTCGGGCCGCAGGACTTGAAAAGATGAACTTGGAAGTCACGACGGCCAACACGCAAGCGTTGCGATTGTACGAGAAGATCGGTTTTCGTCGATCGAAAGTAGTCTACAAGGCTTGCGAGATCGCTGGCGTTTAAGCGCGAAGGGTGTATTCGTCCAACCCCTCCGACGGTAAACTTTTCTGGCATAATCCGACCGCCACTCTCGCAAGGATGCCCTCATGGCTCGCAAGCAACGCCCAACGCTACCGAACCGATCGCCAAAACAATCGCTGGCGATCATGAATGCGATCGCCAAGTTGCGTGCCAATCGCGAAAAGATTGAAGACGATGAGGACGACTTATTCGAGTCACCGGCATTCAAACTTCTTGCGTCATCGGTGAAACCCAATCGTGCATTGGAATGGGCTCGTAAGTTCGAGGCGATCCTCTATCAGGTCCCCGATGAATTGTTCGATGCAGTCGATGCATCGTTCAAATGTGAAGTCAGCGCGATTTACGACAGTGGCGAGATTCATGGAACCTGTTTGCATGGAGGCAGAGTTTATCCGGTTTTCGCGCGGCAGACGTTCGAGCCGACGCCGTCCGGTTGCGCCTGCAGCACCTCCGGTGGCGAACGCCCCTGTATCCACAACGCGGCGTTCTTGTCCTTCTTGAGGCGGCAACTGTTCGGCGCTCAGACGAGTCTTCATCAAGATATCAATCAAGGGCGATTCTCATCCGGTCAGCCGAACTACGATCGATATCGACCGGACCCGGTGCAAGAATTATTCGGCGATTTGGATCAATGCATCGAGAAACTCGAACGCGTCGGCGTTGATGGAAACGACGACACCTTGGCCCCTCGAGCGAATCAGTCTGATCAACGTTTGGCCTGGCGTTTGGAGATGAAAAACAACCGAATCGAGTTTTATCCGATCGTTCAGCAACCTAAAAAACGCGGCGGTGGGTACACGAAGGGACGTCGCTTGACGCTCGAGGACGCGGCCCAAGATTCGACCCTTCGCAAAACGCCCCAAGACCTTCGAGTGTTAGGGTGCATCCGTTATTCGGATAGCTACCACCGTTATCGTCCCGAAGCAACCTTGAACGTGTTCGATGCGGTGGAGAGATTGATCGGCGCGGACAACGTTTTCAACGATACCGAACCGTGGACGATCCGTCGCGATTCGATGGAGTTCGAGTTGATCGAAGTCAGTGATCATTACTGCGTTCTGAACCATCTCGCCGGCAGCGATGAATCGGTTAAAGAATTTGATCGCGATCTTTTGATTCGGCGGGTCAGTGATCCCGAATTCGCGCGAGCGACTCCGCAGAACAAATTCATGGCACACGATGCTCGTGGTCCGATCTTGCGTTTGGAAATGCAACGTCACTTGATCGGATTGATCGACGCCTCGCCCGGCATGGCCGAACCGATCTTTAAGCTCAGTCAACTAAGGCCGGTTCCCAAAGCTCAGGGACCGGAACTGGCTCGTCGCTTGAACTCATTGCAAAACCAAATTTCGGTCAAGGTGCCCGAAGAGTTGCTCGGCCCCAGCGTCCCAGCGTCGGTCACCCATGTGGTCCTATTGCGGAGCAACGCCGATGGCACCCTCGATGTGGCTCTGCGTGTACGCGATGCAACCGGACGTTTGCGAAAACCGGGGACCGGTCCGGCGTTCGCCCCTGAAACCAGAGACGGAAAGTCCATTCAGGTTTGTCGCAACTTGCGCGGCGAAGTACGTCATGCCGAATCGATTGCCGAGCGATTCCATTTCCAAGAACAATCCGATCACGAGTCACTGATCGGCGAACATTTCGCGGCTCACATTTCCAATTTTACTGACGCATTGGATTTGATCGATCGCTTGCAAACTTTCAATCGCGAAGACACCCCCGAGTCCGAACGATTAGAAATCTTGTGGGATCGAAACAGCGAAAAGCCGGTCTCGGTGCTCGGCAGCATCTCCAGTAACAACGTGCGTGTCGAAGTCCAAAAGAAACGCGATTGGTTCGGCGTCACCGGGCAGTGCGAAGTTGGGGGAAAGCAAATCGAATTGAATGATTTGTTAGAGAACTTGTCCGGTGACGATGCCGAACGCATTCACGGCGACTTCGTTCGCTTGAAGGACGGTCAATGGGCTCGCATCAGCGAGAAGTTGCGGCGTCGGCTGCGGAGCATCCGTGACGCCACCCACAGCGATCGCAAGACCTTGAAGCTCGACGCGACCTCCGCACCGGCGATGCGAGACATCATGGCCGACGGCGAGATCCAACTTAAAGCGACCAAGGCGTGGCAAGATTGTTTGAAACGATTGGCGCGGGCGGAGAAACTCGTACCAAAAGTCCCCGACAGTCTCGACGCGACGTTGCGTGATTACCAAATCGAAGGTTTCCAGTGGCTGCGACGACTCGCCGAATGGGGCGTCGGCGGCGTCTTGGCCGATGACATGGGTTTGGGAAAAACGTTGCAGACCCTCGCCGTCGTTCTGGACCGCAAAGACGAAGGCCCGACGTTGGTGATTGCGCCAACGAGTGTCGGTTTCAATTGGGTCCGCGAAGCCAATCGATTCGCGCCGGAATTGAACGTTCATCTGTACCGCGAAACCGACCGCAAGGAATTTCTATCAACCGTCGGGCCTGGCGATCTCGTTGTTTGCAGTTATGGACTGGCATTGCGTGACGAGCAAGAACTATCGAGCGTGGAGTGGGGAACGCTAGTCCTCGACGAAGCCCAAGCGATCAAGAACAGTCGCAGCAAGACCTCTCGCGCGATTGCCGACATCCCGGCGAAATGGAAGGTGGCGTTAACCGGAACGCCGGTCGAAAACCATCTCGGCGAGTTGTGGAGCCTATTCCACGTCGTGTCGCCGGGCGTGTTCGGGGGTTGGGAATCGTTCCGGAAACGGTTCGCCGCCCCGATCGAACTCAAGGACAGTCAAATCGCGCGAGAGAGTTTAGCAGAGCGCCTCAAGCCGTTCGTGTTGCGTCGCAAGAAATCCGAAGTGCTGAAGGATCTTCCGCCGCGTACGGAGATGAATTTGTACGTCGACTTGTCCGACTCCGAGCGGGCCGAATACGAAAAAATTCGACTGCAAGCGATCGGCGAAATCGAAGAGGTCGAAGCGATCACGACGACCCAAGACCAACGATTTCGGATTCTGGCCATGTTAACGCGATTGAGACAGATCAGTTGCAACGCGGCGCTCGTGAATCGGAATTTCAAAGGCGAGTCGGCTAAGTTACAGCAGTTGATCGAAACGATGACGGGGCTCAAAGAGGAAGGCCACCGGGCGTTGATCTTCAGCCAATTCACCGAGCACTTAGGATTGATCCGCGCCGAACTCGAGGCCAAGGGATTCACGTACGAGTATCTCGATGGCTCGACGCCCGCCAAAGCAAGACAAGAACGCGTCGATGCGTTCCAGAATGGGGCCGCCGACGTATTCCTAATTTCACTCAAAGCAGGCGGCACCGGTTTGAACCTGACTGCCGCAGACTATGTGATTCACATGGACCCGTGGTGGAATCCGGCCGTCGAAGACCAGGCCACCGACCGCGCCCACCGGATCGGTCAAGACAAACCGGTCATGGTGTACCGGATCATCGCCCGCGGGACGATCGAAGAAGAAATCTTGGCGCTGCACGAAAGCAAACGCGACCTCGTCGCCGGTATCATGGAAGGAACCACTGCGGCGGGCAAGCTTAGCAATGAAGAACTCATCGCGATGCTGAAACGAGGCTAGTGCTTCGTTAAACCCTAAAATTAGGGTTAGTGAAGTCAGCCGACGGCGCTAGGAACGTGTTGATTTAGTTCGCATCGTAACCCGAAGCGTGAGCGAGGGATGCATACAGATGATTTAATAACGCTGAATCCCTCGCTCACGCTTTTAGAAGTTGCGCTTTTTTCGTAACCCGCTGCGTAAGCGAGGGATAATTGATATTGACTCATCCCTCGCTTACGCTTCGGGTTACGATAAACCAATGCCACAGGCAAAAGCGCAACTTCAAAATGCGTAAGCGAGGGATAGTTGATATTGACTCATCCCTCGCTTACGCTTCGGGTTACGATTGAATCATCAAGCCGTTGCGTATCGGGTTATGAATCATCCGGGCTGGTTCTGGACTAATCATTCTGTGCCGCGGATCCCAAGTTCGCCGACCGCTTCGATTGCGGCGAGTTGTTCGTCACGTTTGGTGAGATGTTCGGCTTGCCGTTTTTTCCACGCCGGTGCCATCTCCCTTGCGACCGTCGCGTTCAAGTCGGGAACCATCGCGTGTGCCCGCAATACGTTCCATGACTCGTCCACTGATCGCGGCTCCCGCGAGATCCATTCGTCGATTCCGTCGTCGGACAGGAAGAATGGGCTGCGGTGATGGCCGTGCTGCATCACGATCGGCAGTGCCGGTCGCATGATCAAGCTCATCGTCAAGACCGCCGGCATCGATGAAGACGACTGGTCGTCGTCACCGGTCGCATCGAACCATGTGTAAATGGCCGCCGCGATCATTGGGCGGTCCGATTGAACGGAAAAATCGACCTCAGTGCCGGCGGTGTCACCCCAATAGCATGGCTCGCGAAAGCTACTCATCGGGACGACGCAGCGATGCGACTTGATCGATGAACGCCATGGCCATTTATCAAGATTCTCGACCCGTGCGTTGGTCAACGGACGCTTTTGAGCCGCCGGGTCTTTGCCGAACGGGATCAACCCGAATCGCATCGGTAAAAGTTCACGTTGCTGATCACGATTGATCGCAACGACGGGCGTCGGCTGGTTAGGAAAGACATCTTGGGCGACTTCGAAACGCTGCGACAACATCGCGTCGAACAATTCGCCGAGCGTGGCCAGATTTGTCTTGAGATTGAAACGATTACACATCAGAGATCAAGCGACCAGACACTGCGTCATTCCTCTTCGGTGACGTTTTCGGCTGCCGTCGAAGGTCGAGTGCGGCTACTCAAATCGGTCATTAGTTCGAAGCCTTCCTTGACAAACACCGCGGCGGCGATGATTGCGGCGATCACCGCGACCACCTTAAGCATCATCAAATCAATCATTGCGACGGCAACCAATCCGCACATCAAGGCCACGCCGGCATAGATGAATTTCAACATCGCTTGAATGCGAGTTGAATGACTTTGGGAGCGATGGCTTTGGGTGATCGCGCTACGAGCGGATTCGTTAGCCAATTCTCGCATCGCCGAAAGATTGCTGTTCCGTTCGGGAGCTTGCGAGCGTGGAATCAATGGTCCTTCGTTTTCGATCGTCCCCGATTCCTCATCGCCTTGATCGATCGATTCATTTCGAGATACAGTCGATGCCGGTGCATTCGTGGGTGATGGCATCGCCACAGGTGCCGACACGGGTTTCGCAATTTCAATTGCCCTGGGGGCAGGTTTGGAAACATTCGTCACATTCGACGGTGTTGATTCGTTGGTTGCGGGCGTTCCCTGCACTCGCTGCAAGAGGCGATTCATATATGCCTCGATCGAGTCATCCTCTGGATCGTCGCTCGAGTCCTTGTTCGCTACCCCGTTGTCGGCAACCTTGGGTTCCGTTGCCACGACCGTACGGGCGGTCGCTTCTTGTCTAGCCGATGTGACGACACTCTCGGTCGCGATCACCTCTTCAGCTTCACTAAAGACATGAGAGACCGTTGAGGAAACGTTCACCGTCGAGCCACCGAAAGACGCATCAATGGTTTGATCGCCTGCGTCTTGCATGTCTTGTGATCTGAAACCGTCTTGCAATCGTGATTCTGCGGTCGACGACAGCATCGCCGCGTACGGCGAAGCAGTTGCTTCGTTGTCCTGAAATTCGACTGTCGAATCCTGGGCGATCATTTCGGTTGGTTGCCACTGGGCAGTCATGTTCGGCAACTCGTAATCTTCCGAGCTCTCATCGTTGCTTGTTGAATCGATCAACGCGTCGGTCAGTGCGCCGGTGAACATCGCTGTCATCTCGGGATGTTCAAAATCTTGATCATCATTCGCGCCGTTGTTGAAGTCATTCGTTTCGTGCTTGGCAAGCCCCATCTCACGAAGTAAACGATCACCAAGTGACTCTTCGGCTTGAAGCTCCGGCTCAAACGAAGATTCACTTTCGATGCTAGCCTCGGCTTCGGAATGAAACTCGGCTTCGGAATGAAACTCGGCCTCGAATGGGGATTTTGATTCGAACGTGGATTCCGAATCGTAATCGGATTCCAAGGTGGCGTCAGATTCATCCGGCGATAGGTGACTGAGTGAACCTAGCGTCGATTCAATCGGCGCGTCGTGCGAGGCTTGGTCCCATAGCGGCTCGTTCCACTGTTGGCGCGATTCAAATTCCAGACGCTCTTCAGGTTTCAGGTAAGACTGGTCTTCTTCGGGCCACTGCGGTTGAGCCTCTTCGATGGTCGCCATTGACGGCCCGGTCGACGTTTCATCGAAGCGATCTTCATATCGTTGAGAGACATCGTCGGACCACTTGGCGCTCAGGTCTGATTCCCCGGACTGCAAATCGCCAGACATTTCTTTGGCGGGCGAGGTTGGAGATACGTCGGCTTGATCGGTTGCTGATTGAACCGAGTACATTGGCCACACGTCGTCATCAACATGATCAGCGTCGTTGTCCTTCGTTGTGTCGATTTCGCCATGAGAAGTAGGAGCCTCAACTGCAGGCTCTACGACAGCAGATGGTGGTTCATCCGATGGCGTTTGCTTTAGTTCTGAGGATACGGATCGGATCTCCGACTGTGCAGGCGCGATCGATCGGATCGGGGCACTGTCTTGGTGGATCAGGCCAATCATTGCTTGAGCATCGTCGCGTTTCGCATCGGCAATATGCTCGTCTGCGGGGACCTTCTGTTCGATGGTTTGGCGAGTTTTGCGTTCGAGCGTTTCGATTCGATTGAGCGTATCGTCGTGTTCGCGATTGGAGCGGTCGTACAGCAGTCGGGTCTCTTCGGCGTCCTTTTTGGCCTGATCGCGCTGGCGTCGCATGCTTTCTTGATCGTTGACGGCTTGGTCACGTTCACGTTGCATGGCTTCGAGTTCGCGTTGAGCCTCGGCAAGCTTGCTTTCAGCTTCGGCGCGAGACGCTTCGGCATCATCGCGAGCGTGTTCCGCCTTTTGCCATTGATCCCGAGCCTCCGAAAGCAGACCTTGTGCGTCGGTGCAACGAAGCTCGGCCGTTTCGACGCGTCGTTCCCACTGTTCGATTTGCTCCTGGGACCCGGTCAACTGTTCGGCTATCTGGAGTCGTTGTTGCTCGATTTGATCGCGTTCTTGTTTGGCCGCTTCGTATTTTAAAGTCGCCTCAGCGAGCCGTTCGTTGGCAGCATCCAGTTCAGCTTTGGTCTCGCTGCAGAGCTGATTGGCGGCGGCACACTCTTTCGCGGCGGCCTCTTGTTTTTGACGAGCATCATCGCGTTCAAGATGAGCACCGGAAAGTTGTTCGGCTAACCTTTCATTTTCTTCGCGAAGTTTAGTCAGTTGCACTTGAGCACTGGCGAGTTCGACCGTTAGCTCGTCGACATTCCTCCGCAGCGATTCAACTTCCAGCGTCCACGAATCGCGATCATTCTCGTGCCGTTGCTCGCTCGAGCGAATTGAAGATTCCAGATGAGCGATGGTTTGGCGAGCTTCGTGATATTCTTGGTCGAGCTTGGCCGCGTTCCCACGTGCGGCAGAGATTTCATCCTGCAACAGGCCGATCTCGGCGCGAAGTTGCTCTTCGATGGCCTCGAGTTCATTGCATCGCTGTAACGTCTTCTCGCGACGAGCCTCGCTAAGTGCTCGCGCGTCGATTTGCTCGTCACGCTGGCGGGCGATCTCGTTGCACTGTGCCAACGCTTCGTCGCGTGAGTCGGCGAGTGTATCACAGCGAAGTTGGTGCTCGCGGTTCCGTTGAGCTTCGAGTTTTTGCAGGATCTCCTGTTGCTCGGTGAGCTGCAACAGTTGTTCATTGAGTGACGCGAATTTCGTCCGCATTTGCTCAACGGCGGCATTGGCCGCGTCGGCCCGCTCGTGGGACCGGCGAAGGCGTTCTTCGGATTCGGCGATGAGTTGTTTCTGAGCGGAATCGACTTGTTTGAAACGTTCATGCTCGCCGAGTAGCTTTTCGATCTGCATGCGGTGCAAACGATCGCGGCCGTCCAAACGCTCTTGTTGCAACCGCAAATGCTCACGTCCGGCTTCGAGTTCCTCTTGTTGCAACTCGATCTCGGTTTGACGGCGGCGCAGCTCATCGTAGCGTTGGGTGAATTCGTCATGAACTTCCAGTGCGGCGGACTCTTGAGTCGCTAGCTCATCCTGACGTTTTTGGAACAACTCCATTTGTCGGTCGAGTTGTTCACGTTGTTCGGCGACTTCACGTTCGCGTGTCCGGCACCATTGTTCCCGGCGTTCCACATCATGCTTGAGCGCTCGCCAATGTTTGGCTTCGTCATGAAACGATTTTTGCCATTGGTCGAGATCGTCTTGGGCTTCCGGCTCGGGCCTTCGTTTGGGTGCTTCGTAGTCTCGTGTGTCCGGATCGGAATCGCGGTGTGAAGTGGGTCGGCTCGGGTTTAGCGACAAAGGCGTATTGGCGAGCAGTTCGAATTCATAATTTCCCAACCGCAAACGATCATTCAGTTCCAACGTGCCTTCGGAGATGCGAACGCCGTTGATTTGAAACGGAACGGCATAGGCGCGCACGAGCACCCGTTCATGATCCCGAATCAAGACCGCGTGCAAGGGACGCAAGCTCGGATCGTCCAAGCGGATCGAGCAACCCACGCCGCTGCCGAGCGTGTACCGGGCTCCCGACAAACGCAGCCGACGAGTCGGCTGGCCCTCACAACGGACGCGAAATTCCAAGCCCGCTTCGTGGTCCCATTTCGACGGCGACTTCGCCCACGCCTGAGTCCCCGACATATCGTCCGCGTAGGAGTCCTTGATTCCCTGCCCCAGTTCGAGGGCGGAGGAAACAATGAACGCCGAGTCGTGGGCCAGATCGTCCGATTGGGTGGGTCGCGCCGTGGTTTTCACTGCGTTGCCTATCGTTGATTGTGTATTCGATTGAAGTCCAAATGGGCGTTCGCACGTCCACTTGTAACGGTTGGATCGGTTATTCGACTCGCGGGCATGAAGGGAACTGCCCGGTTTTCGGAACAATCGGCAAACTCAACCCACTGTGACACGAGGGGCGAACGCTGTTCAGGTTGACTCATTACCAAAATGTCTTGTCAATGAGCGGTTTCCCGCCCGAATATCTTTTTAGCGGCAAATCCGAGGATTCGGCACAATCGTTGCTACCGAGGGAAAAATGTCGGCGTTCGATTGCTTTTTTGGCTTGATAATTCGTGAAAACGTCTACCCTTGCACGGGAAGACGGGTTTTCGCCTCATCGGTCGTGAACTTTGCGATCCCGCCGGACGTCTCAACGGGTGCCCGCGTGGCAACCAGGATTGCCCGAAAAGTAGTCACCCCCCGTCCGCAGGCCTCATGCTTGAACGAAAGGTAAACCAATGTCACGTCAAGAAACTCTGAAAACCCTCCGCAAAACTCTGTTGCGTCGGCGGGATGCGCTGCGAAAAGCCTTGGTCGGTGACCTGAGCCTGCTGCGTGAATTGCACCAACAAAAGACCGGCGACCCACTCGATGCGGCGGCCGATACCGTTCAAGACGAACTCAATAGCCAACTCGTCGAGGTCGAAGCCCGCGAACTGGCAGCCATCGAAGAGGCGATTGCGAAGTTCGACAGTGGGAATTTCGGGGACTGCGAAGAGTGCGGCAAGCCGATCCCTTTGAATCGGCTCAAGGCGCTGCCTTACGCGAACGAATGCATCGAGTGCAAACGCCGCGAGGAAATGGACCTCGAACTCGAAGGGTCCGCCCCCCCTTGGAACCGAATCTTCGACATGACCGAGGTCGACCCGGTTTAACTCGCCTTCATTCGGTTATACTCGCGGCTCGCCCCCAAGGAACAACACCCAAGGAAAAAGCGGGCCGCTTCGGAGTGACGAGTGAACATCGCCAAACTGCTTGATAAACGACGGTCCAATTGGACCGAATTGGAACGACTCTGCGAGGCGATGGAAGTCGGTGGCCGGACCCGCAAGGCGGGTGCCAAGTACGCCGGCCCCGAAGGCATCACCCGTTTCGCCACACTCTATCGCGGAGCGTGTGCGGATTTGGCATTGGCCGACGCCTATCAATTGCCGCCGGCAACGGTCACGTACCTGCATCGTTTGGTCGCCCGGGCACACAACCAACTTTACCGCTCGGGTAAGTTTTCCGCGGCGGGATGGGTTGACCTAATCTTTCGCGATGCTCCCCAACAAATATTTGCTGATCCCTGCGTGCGGATCGCCACGATCGTCTTTTTCGGTCTGTTCTCGCTGTCGATGTATCTCGGCTACCAACAGAACCTCTTTCCCGAATTCGCGCAAACGATCGTCGGCCAAGCTCAACTGGACCAAGTCGAGGAGATGTACGAGCTAAAAGTCGACGGCTCGCTGAATCACTACGTCACGATGTCGGGATTCTACATCATGCATAACACCGGCATCGGGCTGAAGTGCTTTGCCTATGGCATCTTGATCATCCCGTGCTTGTTCATCCTTGCTTTCAACGGCGTCAGCTTGGGAACGATCTTCGGTTATATGGCCCGTGAAGATGTCGGCGGCAGTGACAATTTTTTTCACTTCGTGACCGCCCATGGTCCGTTCGAGCTGACCGCGATCGCGTTGTCGGCGGCAGCCGGTTTGCGGTTGGGCGTGGGTCTGTTTCACACCGCCGGATTGACACGAATGGATTCGATGCGATTGTCGGCTCATCGCAGTGTTCCGATCATGTCGGCGGCGGCGACGCTGTTTGTTCTTGCGGCGTTTACCGAGGGGTTCTTATCGCCCAGCCCCGCGCCCTATTTAATCAAGGCGATGTGGGCGATCATGTCGTCCGCGCTGATTAGTTTTTACTTCGTCGTACTCGGCTTTCCCCGCGAAGTTTCACCTCGTTCCCATTGACTGAGCGTCCTTGCAACTCGACCAAACCAATGTCGCGATTCGCGTTCGAACGTTATCGGAAATCGGTGACTTGTCGCTGATGATGGTCCGCCGTTATCCGCGTGCCTTTGTTCGGGAGTTCATCTTGGGCGCGGTGTTTTGGATGATCGTCAACACGATTTTGCTCGGCTGGATGACGCTCGATTTTTCCAGTAACGAAACTTTCGAAGGCGAAACCGACGCATTGTTTTGGCGTTATTTGATTTGGATGGCGACACTCGTATTTTTGCAAACGCCGATCGCGGGTGTGCTGTCGACGTATTCGCTCGGACAATCGATCTTCGAATCACAGCCACCACTGCGGCGTACGCTTCGCGAATGCCGCAAGATGTTTTGGCCGCTCGTTTGGACGCTCGGTGTTAAACGAATGGCGATCCCGGCGGTGGCGATCGTCGCTTTTCGATGGGGCCAGGAGTCTAGCGGGTTTTATGATGTCGCCTTGCCGATCACATTGGTTCTTGTTGCCTCGGTGGTCCGTAGCAATCGACCGTTCCTTGCCGAGATGATTTTGTTGGAACGATGCCCGATCAAATCGCCTTCCCCCAACGTGATCACATTGGCCCGCCGATCCAAAGCGTTGCACACGCCGTTGTCGAGTGAACTGGGAGGTCGCTTTCTGAGTGTCGCATTAGTTCTGTCGGCACTGCTCGGATGTGTGTTTTATTCGATCTTCTGGGTCCGCGGCATCACACTGAGTGACTGGACAGTGGACACGGTGGCAATGTTGGTTTTTTATCCATTGGCGTTGTGGGTCATCGCCTCGCTGAGTGTCGTAGTGCGGTTGCTCGGCTATCTCGACGCTCGAATTCGTTTGGAAGGTTGGGAAGTGGAACTTGCGATCCGGGCCGAGGCGATTCGGCAATTCGGAGAAGACATCATGTCGATTCCGACACCAGCGGAGATCGTCGATTCGCCGGTCACGGGCAACTCGTCCGGTGCGACAGCGTCTCGGGTCGGTGCCGGGACGGCGATCTTGCTGTTCGCGTTGATTAGTTGTGTCAATTCACATGGGTTCGCCCAAGACGTATCGCTCGATTCGGCGTCGGAGACTCGATTCGATCCAGTTGTGGCAGATTCGGCTTGGTTCGATTCAGAGTCCAAAACGATCGTGCCCATCGAAGTAGTCGATCGACGCACCGACACACTCAATCGCGAATCGCGTTGGACCCCGAAGCCGCCTCAATCGAAAGCCAAGACGGCCCAGAAAAACACTCCACCGCCCGCCACGACAGGCCCGACGACGTTTTGGGGAGCGCTCACTTGGGGCAATCTGTTCGGTTGGTTTTTGTTGTTTCTATTGATGTCGGCGTTGATCGCCGCACTCGCGTATGTGTTTGCGAACAGTTCGTTTGATTTTCGTCCGGCCCCGATCCAGCAAACGCTCGTCCGTCAAGAGTCACTCGACGATCAAACCAAACGGCGTATCGCCGAACTGCCCGCCGAGCTTCGTGATACCGACGTCCATCCTCGCACCGAGTTGGAGCGTTTGATGCAGCAGGGCGATTATGATCGCGCCATCATTTTTCTGTATGGACATCAACTCTTGATGCTCGATCGCGCCGCTTGGTTGCGATTGTCCCGTTGGAAAACCAACCACCAGTACGTGCGAGAAGCTCGTGGCAACCGATTACCGGCGGGTGATCTGTTGGCCGAAACGGTGCAGGCGTTCGAGCGTTCTTACTTTGGTCGCCACAGTCTCAACGGCGAGCAATTCAACTTACTTTGGCAGAATAACCTGCAACTCGAATCGATGATCGCTCCACCCGCCGTAGCGAAAGCCTGATGAAATCAAACGATTGCCCGGTCCGAATACCGCAGGGGTTCCAAGCCCTTTTCGTTTTGATTTGTTTGACCTGCCTCGGATGTTCTGGTTTTATCACTGAATATGGTGAGAGCGATGGGGTTCAAGGTAATCAAAGTCTCAACGGATTCGGAGCATTCCGAAACGCGATCGGTCAGTCCGAGACTGCACCGGAGGTCACGATCAATACCCGTGATCTTTCTCGGTTGTCGTCCCGGGCAGAACGATTCGACACATTGGTTTGGATCCCCAAGGCGTGGCCACCGGCCAATGAAGCCGCGGTGACGACATGGTTGAATCGCTGGTTGCGGAAAGGGCAAAAGTCGATCGTGTTCGTCGTCCCCGACGGAGGCAGCACGGAGGCTTATTTTCGCGAGGCGGCCTCGGTCGCACCGCCGCAACAACGCCTGGAATATCGTCGTCGACTTGCCAATCTGATCAACGAGCGGTTGCTCGAAGACGGTCAACGTCGCGACGTGCGTTTGGGCGATTGGTTCGTGGCCGAGGCGTTGCCGTATCGCCAAATTCTGTCCGATCGCCGGATTGCGGATTACGACTTAAGCGAAGTGCCTGACCGGGAATCTTCGGCGAGTGGCCAAGATCTCAATGATGACTCGATCGACATCGGTGAGATCGAAATGGTGGATATCGATGACGAGCAGTTGTTGGCCGAAATTGACGAACTACTCGACATGGCGGACGACGAAGCCGAACTCCCGGCTGAAATCGTCGATCCGATTCAATTCGAATCGCTCGGGCAGGAAACAACCCCTCGCTCCGGCAATCGAAAACTACTCACAACGCTCGCCCGGATTACCGATTCACGATGGGCTGACTCGCAAATTCTAGTGGTCGCCAGCGGCGGTTTAATCACGAACTACGCGATGACGGCCGCCCCGGCGAACGAATTGGCAAACGAGATTTCGGACTCGATCTCGCGAACCGCCAAAGCAAACGATAACGAGGGTAAAAAAATTGAGATCGCGTTCTTGTCGTCCGATGAAGGTCCGGTCCCGGTCTCCAACCTTCAACCCGGTGCACCGGTCGCCACCGGAATGGAACTCTTGACGACTTGGCCGTTGAGTCTCGTCACGATGCACGGCGTGTTCTTGGGCGTGGTGATGTGTTTGATGTTACTGCCGGTGTTCGGGCGGGCACGTCAAGTGACCTACAACCGAACGACCCATTTCGGAAACCATCTGTCGGCGATGGCCGCACTGATGCGCCGCAGTGACCGCAATGTTAACGGGACTTTATTCGCCCGAACCAAGATCAGCCAATACCTCAAAGTCGTCCGAGGCGAAACGTCAGGACCGTGGGTAATGCCCGAGTCGAAAGACAAGAATTAAGGGTCCTCGGTTTAGCATCGCGTAAGAATAAGTGGCATAGGCTTCCAGCCTTTTTATACCCCTCATCTTTTTTGACCCCCACGAGCTCGTCTCGTGGGTGAATAAGGTTCGCAAGCTAGGCAACGGCGCCCTCCCAACCTTCCGATTTTCACTTGTGCTCGCCGCTTCAAGCGGCAAGCACAAGTGGAAATCGGAAGCTTGGGGGAATTGCGGCTCGTGTCTAGCTTGCCAACCTCGGCTTCCTGCCAGACGAGCTGGCAGGGGAGCAATACATGAGGAATTGTGGGGTATAAAAAGGCTTGGAAGCCTATGCCACTTATTGCTCATGCAATGCTTAACCAAGGCGAACGCCTTTCGGTTACTTGTCGAAGTCGGACGTGGGAATAACGTAATGCAATGAGAAGTCAGTGAAACCTTGGCGTTGCAGGTGCGCGATGATCGCAGATACGGTCGCGGTGTAGTCGCTCGCCCGGTGCAAGTACAACGACACAAATTCACCTGATTCGGACTCCATCGCCTCGTTGTTGGTGTCTTCCCACTCGCCCTCTTCCCATTCGTCCTGAGTCGTTTCGTCATCGAATGCATCAGGGTCGATCGCGTGAGCGTACTGGTCCGCCGTCATGACCTCGCCGCTGACGTGAGCGGCGAACGCATAATGAGGCTGGCTCGAATCCCCGAAACCTAAAAATCGATTCTCTGGGTCAAGAAACTGATCCATCGTCGGATAGAGATTCTCATTTTCCTCGTAATCGAAATCGTCGAAACTCTCGCCGAGCTCCTGGCGTTTCTTTTCCCTTGCGATCTGGCGTTCTTCGATATGTTTTGCATGTTGATGGGTTGCCGATTGGAATGCCTGGTACTGGCGAGCCACTTCGGCTTGTTCGCCGGAGAGCTCGTCGATTAAGTCGGCCGTGTACTTTGCTTCCAACGCACGAACCTTGGCTTGAAACGTTGCCGCCCGGGTTGACGCCACCATTGCATCTTGGTCCGGGCTTTCGCCATCGTAGTCCTTGTATTGAGCCTGGTACAACTTATTTCGCATCTCGAATAGCTGAGGCGCACTTTCAAGGGTGATTCCGTTGACGAGGGTTTGAAGAACCTTTCGATTAGCGAGTTGTTGGTCGGTCGGTGGATCGATTGGTGACCAAGTCGGCAGGTAAAGTCGATCCGCGGTCACGCCGACCATTTGAAAATCGGTCTCGACGATCCGTTTAGCTTCCTGTGGATTGGGGGCCCTGCAAAGTAGCTGAATCGAGTCATGGTGCATGCCACTGATGACATGCACGATCGGTCGTCCCGGCACCGGACCGTTCGCCGTTGAGGGCGAGGGATTGTGGCTTTGATTGGTAACCGGGCTGGATACCACCATCGGTGCTAGCCATGTGTCCTTCGGGTCGACTGGTTTGAACATCGCTTTCATGCGTTCTCGAAATGCGCCAGCGTCAAACTCGTCTTCATCGTCTTGGGCAGATGCGGTCGCGAATTCGTTCAGAGGTCGGTCGGACTTTTTCGGAACGGTGGCCAACAAGACATTGCCGATCCTTACGTGGGTGTACTGTTCACGGTCCTCCGGATTCATTTGTTTCAATTTCGCATTCAGTTCACCGGGTGAATCGAACCGAGCCACGCCGAGCAAGGATGCTTCGATCGGTTCATCGCCAAGGAAAAACTGCGTATCGGAAACGTCGAGCGTGACAACCTGCGAGGTCGAGTCGAACATCCCATCGCTAAAGAAACCACCCCAGAAAAACTCTCGCATCGCGAACATCGTCGTTCCACCGACCAGCGCAGCCATGAACGATCCTCCGTACATCAGCCAGATGGCCAGTGTCGCGACGGCACCAGGGGGGCGGACGATCAACGACTCATAAATCTGAACGATCAAGGCTGCTTTCTGCGGCGTGGCGACTTCCGACAACGCCGTCGATTGCATTTCTTGGTTGAGTAGCTTGATCGCGTCTTCAGGGATCTCATCACGCTCGGGCGCCGGCAAGGGGCGGTCACGCATCTGGCGAATCAACTTGGATACTCGAAACGTGGTCGGCAAGGAGATGATCAACGGGATAGCAAAGAAGAATAGAATTCGGCTGCCGATAAAGAACGCGAACGCCAACATGATGACAATTCCGAGCATGCGGGCGAGTAGTTCCAACAACGGCGAACGACTGAACACGGTCAGGTGCATAATCCATCCACCATCGAGCGGCATGATCGGCAGCAAATTGAGCGCATTGAGAAACAAGCTCATGCCCCCGAGTTCGAACATCCAGTCGATCTGCTGGGCGGATCCTATCCACATCAGCGGAAGCGCGGCGATGATTCCTGGCAGCGGACCCGCCAGATAAACGAGGGCTTTCTTCCACCCGGCGATATTGAAGTGACGGCCACTCACGGCCGCGCCTAAGAATGGAATGAAGAACATTTTGACGTTTCGGTATCCGAACGCCTTCATGGCGAGGTAGTGTCCCGCTTCATGAAATAGCAGCACGGCTACCAAAATGGCGATCATCTGCGGCGTCCACCACGCGATGCCGGCCGCTACAAACAATCCTAAAGAGACAAACAAGACGAGTAGTTTGGTGAAGCCACCTGTGTTCTTTGTCTCAATCGTGCGAACCGCCTGGATCAATTCCCCCGACACGAGTTGCCCGGGTGACCATTGAATCGGTGGAGATTGGAAAAAGGGATCAGCCGAACCGCCGGAATCTGAGGCGGAGACGAGAAACGGATTTCGGGGCGTCGCCGTGTCTGGCGGATCGTGATCGGTGTTGCTCATGCCGATAAGCTACCCTGCCCGCAACCCGATTGCTACAGAATCCGACCGGTAGCTCCCCACTACCATCTAATGCTATGCCACGCTAGCGGGGGGTGCTTAGTTAAGTTGTCCTTATTTACGACAACAAATTAGTTTTTTTTAGTTAGCTTACTAGTGAACATCAAGAAAGCATGACGATAGACTAGTTCAGCAGACGCGGGACGGTTGTGCCCTACTGAACCGCGTCTCCCCCCGCCGGTCACTGCCCCGATCGGTGGGGGATTTTTTTTATTCAGCAGGCGGAATGCCCTTGTGCTATCAAGAGGCTTCGCGGCTTCAATAAGCCTTGGCGAACACAGCCATCTTGGCGGCCGGTTTGCCGGTCAAGAAACATGTTCCCGGTGTTGTGTTGTGTTCCCTTGGGATGCAACGGATCGTGACCTTGAGTTCTTTCAAGAGTGGCTGCAGCGAATCCTCGTCAGCGAAGTGGCAGTGAGCGAACCCGCCTTGGATCTTGTCGTCATCGGTTGATGCAAAGTAGTCGCGGAAATCGGCTTCGTTTTTGATCGTGACGGTGTTGGACTCCCGCAGAAGCAGCGCCGCGTCGAAAAGTTCTTGTTGCAAGGTCGCTAGCTTTTCACCGATCGTCGCGACGATCTCTTGCCGCGAGACACCGACGCTCTTGGGCTGATTGCGAATGCCGCAGAAAACGCTATCGGCGGCCATGTCTTTCGGGCCGACTTCCAAACGGATCGGTACGCCGCGTTTGACGTGGTACCACTTCTTTTCGCCGCCTCGGATGTCACGGTCATCGATCACGACTCGAACCGGGGCACCGGCAAACGTTTGAGCGGCCAACTCATCGCGTAGACTCTCGACGTACGCCATCACCTCGGCTCGGGAATCGTCTTTGTAGATCGGCTGAATCACGACGTGCGACGGAGCCAGGCGTGGTGGCAATACCAATCCGTCGTCGTCGCTGTGCGTCATGATCAACGCGCCGATTAATCGGGTGCTGACTCCCCAAGACGTCGTCCATGCGTATTCAATATCACCGGTGACGGACTGAAACTTGATCTCCTGTGCCTTCGAAAAATTCTGGCCTAGAAAATGGCTCGTTCCTGCTTGCAAGGCTTTGCGGTCTTGCATCATCGCTTCGATCGACAGCGTTTCGACCGCGCCGGGGAATCGTTCCAGCGGCGTCTTGCTGCCGACGATCACCGGCATCGCCATCCAGTTCTCGGCAAAGTCGCGATACACCTCGACCATCTGTTCGGTTTCACTGATCGCTTCTTCGGCCGTCGCGTGAACGGTGTGGCCTTCTTGCCATAAAAACTCGGCCGTCCGCAAAAACATCCGCGTTCGCATTTCCCAGCGGACCACATTGGCCCATTGGTTGATCAGGATCGGCAAATCGCGATAGCTCTGAACCCACTTGGCGTAGGTTGCCCCGATGATCGTTTCACTGGTCGGCCGAACGATCAGCGGTTCTTCCAACTTACCCGCCGGACGCAGCCCACCGTTGGGGTCCGGCTCGAGCCGATGGTGGGTGACGACGGCGCATTCCTTAGCAAACCCTTCGACGTGTTCGGCTTCCTTTTCGAGAAAGCTCATCGGGATGAACAGCGGGAAATAGGCGTTCTGGTGCCCGGTCGCTTTGAACATGTCATCCAACGCCCGTTGGATATTTTCCCAAAGCTGATAACCCCACGGCTTGATCACCATACAACCCCGAACCGGCGAATTCTCGGCCAAATCGGCGGCGCGGATCACCTGTTGGTACCACTCGGGGTAGTCGTCGGCGCGGGTCGGGGAGATGGCGGTTTTGGGGGGCATTGAAGAGTGAAGAGTGAAGAGTGAAGAGTGAAGAGTGAAGAGTGAAGAGTGAAGAGTGAAGAGTGAAGAGTGAAGAGTGAAGAGTGAAGAGTGAAGAGTAGGCTGGGTCGGAGCCGCTTCGGCGGAGACCCGGCAGGAATTACCGATTCAACATGCTTTGGAATTCATTGAACAAGTAGTGACTGTCGTGTGGACCGGCGGCGGCTTCGGGGTGGTACTGGACCGCGAACGCGTCGGCTTCCTTGTGACGCACGCCGGCGATCGTGTCGTCGTTGAGGTGCCGGTGGGTGACTTCCAAGCAATCCGGCAGGTCTTTGTCGTCGACGGCGAAGCCGTGATTTTGGGTGGTGATCTCGACTTTTTGCGTCTTCACATTAAAGACCGGTTGGTTTGCTCCGCGGTGACCGAACTTCAATTTAAAAGTCTTCGCACCACAAGCGAGCGAAAGCAGTTGGTGTCCCAGACAGATACCAAAAACGGGCACCGTGCCGATCAGGTTCGCGATTGTTTCATGGGCGTAGGTCAGCGGTTCGGGATCGCCGGGGCCGTTGGACAAGAACACGCCGTTGGGTTCAAGTCGTTTGATTTCGTCGGCGGTGGTGTTGCCGGGAACGATCGTCACGCGATTGCCACGTGATCGCAAGTGCCGAGGGATGTTCCATTTCATGCCGAAGTCCATGCAGACGACATGCGGGCGGTCCGCGTCCGCGACGTCTGACGAAACGATCGTTTGTCCCGAACCGCCGCGCAGATTACCGCGACTGACTTCGATGGACGTCCATTCATCCAGCTCCTGGGTCCATTTTTCCTGTTGGCTCGGCATGACCTCGCGGACCAAATCCCGACCGACCAAACTCGGTGCCGCTTGAGCTTTGGTGATGAGCGACGCATCGTCGAGATCTTCGGTCGACAAAATGCCTTGCATGGCCCCTTCGCTGCGGATGCGGCGGACGAGGGCACGGGTATCGATGCCGGTTAAGCCCATCACGTTGTGCTGTTGAAGGTAATCGCTCAACGATCCTTCGGACCGATAGTTGCTATGCACTCGGCTTTCGTTACGAATGATGAAACCCGATAACGCCGTTCCCTTGCGTTCGACGTCGATCGAATTAACGCCATAATTGCCGATCTCGGGATACGTCATCGTGACGATTTGTCCGCAGTAGCTGGGGTCCGTCAAGATCTCCTGGTAACCGGTCATGGAGGTATTGAAAACCACTTCTCCGGTGACTTCGCCGGTCGCCCCGAGCGAGTACCCCGAATAAACGGTTCCGTCTTGAAGAGCGAGTTTGGCAGCCGTGCGGGCGGTGCGAGCGTTGACGGTCATGAAAGATGATCTGCAGGTGGAAGTCGGAAGCGGGCGACAAACTCACAGAATTATCACATTGACGAACGTTTTCTTAAAGGGGCCGAAGATTGTCTTTGCCCTTTTTGCCGCTTGCCACCATGCCATTGCCGACGGCCAAAATCTCTACCACGTCCCCGACCGGGATCATGATTCGGCGTTGATCTTCGGTTTGAACGATCAATTGCCCGGCAAGAATGTCTTGCGCGATGACTCGGCATTGTCCGTCACGTGTCAGCAATTGACTGCCGACCGGCGGAAGCTCTTGGGCGAGTGATTCGTAGGTGTCGAATTCGTATCGCAAACAACACTTCAGACGGCCGCATCGTCCGGATATCTTCGTGGGGTCCAGCGAAGCTCGTTGCAACTTGGCCATCTTCATCGATACCGGTGGCATCTTGCTGAGGAAGCGACTGCAACAAACCTCTTGGCCGCAATCGCCGAAATCAGCGAGCAACTTGGCTTCGTCTCGGATGCCGATTTGTCGCATCTCGATGCGAGTTTGAAATTCCTGGCCGAGCGATTTGACCAGTTCACGAAAATCGACGCGGTTTTCGGATATGAAGTAAACGACCACTCGCTCGCCGCCGAGGACCCGTTCGACATCGACCAATTGCATCGGCAAGTTCAAACGATCGACGTGCGGTTGGCAAACGTCCAAATCACGTCGCGTCATTGCTGACATTTGGGTCCAGTCGCCGCGATCGGTTGCATCGAGGCGACGCAATATCTTGCCTTCGGTGGGCTCGTGTAATCCGCCGATCGCGGCCGGCGTGGCTTCGCACAATACCGTCGCGATCTCGGTTCCCCGGTCGCTACGTATGACGACCTCGTCGCCATAACGGAATTCGCTAGTCGCGGTCATCACGCCGAGATGCCTCATGCTGCCGTAACGGCAAACGTATTGAAGCGATGACGCCGATGATGGTTCCGGCGACGTGGGAGAATCGGTCACGCGAGCAAAGTCTTCAATGAGTCGATGGTTTTCTGGGCTGCGGTTTGCGAATCCGGAATCGGGAACGCTTCGGCGCACAAGTAACCATCGTAACCGATGCCGCGAAGAGCCGCGATGATCGGAGCAAAATCGGTGTGACCCAGCCCAGCGGCCTGCCGATTCGAGTCGACAAAATGAACGTGGCCGATCGCGTCGCCCCCGCGGCGGATCGCCGCCGCCACGTCGGATTCTTCGATGTTCATATGGAACAAATCGGCAAGCAACTTCACGTTGCCCGTTTGCAGACGATTCAGGAACGTCAGTCCTTCGTCGACGGTCTTGATGAGATTGGTTTCGTACCGATTGAGCGGTTCGTAGATCAACGGCACATCGTACTCAGCCGCCAGCGGTGCGAGTTCTTCCAAGGCTTCGGCGAGATAGTCCAGTGCTCCGGCGAGCGATAAATCACCGCCCCAACGGCCCTGCATCGAACCGATGATCGCCGGTGCCCCGACGGGACCGCCGAAGTCGATCATCGAGCGGACGAACTCGCGGGCAGCTTTGCGTTTGGAAACGTCAGGGTCGGTGAGGCTGAGTCCGTGCTTGACCATGCCCGCTCCAGTCCCCACGGCGGCAACTCGCAAGCCGGTTTGTTCACTCAGCGACCGCAGTTCGTCCACCGAAACGGCATCGGGTCCAGGGGCGAACACCTCGACGGCATCGAAACCGAGTTTAGCAGCCTGTTCGAACGCGTCGGCCAAACCGTCCCAGAAAACGAACGGCCCGCCACGGGCTTCTTCGACAAGACTGACGGTAATCGCTGATTTCATCATGATGTTTGGGATTGCTGGTTCGATAGCCCGACGCGCGAGAGCCGGTGGATTGAATCATAACCCGACGCGTAAGCGAGGGATGAGTCAGTATCAATGATCCCTCGCTTACGAAGCGGGTTACGAAAAAAGTGCGACTTCAAAATGCGTGAGCGAGGGATCCAGACCAGTATCTCAAGCGAAGTAGCTCGCCAATTTGGAACGCAGTTCTTCGTTGCCGTTGATCACCGATTGAAGCTGCGTCCGGGTGGCCGCGTCGGCGGGCGAAGACGATTCGGGACGAGGCGTCGTCACTTGGATTTGGCCCTGATCGTCCATTTGCAACTCGACCGGCGAATCACTCGTTAACCCGAGTTGAGTCATCAGGTCCGCGATCACTTGCCGCAGCGACTTGTTCGCCGTTTTGTGGTCGGGACCGTGAGCCGTTTCAGTTGCCTTGTTTGCGCCGGCGTCGGCGGCGAAAACCTCGGCGAAATTTGTCACCGCTTCCGTCGAGTTTTCGGCTAATTCAGTGGCGGCCCCGGCGGCTAGCCTGGCCACACCGAGCGCGGCCGTCACGCCAATTCCCAAGCCGACAGCGGGTGGGATCGACATCAGTGTTGATGCTTGACTTCGAACTTCAACGCTTTGAGCCAATCCATCAGCTTGTGTGCGTCGTCGTGGGTCTTGGCTTGATGCTCGAGCCATTTGGGGCAACGATACTTGATATCGATGTGACCGTTGTGTTCGTGCTTTTCAACTTCACACTTGAGTTTCTTGAGCGTATCGACGATCTGAGCGGCTTGCTTGGAATCATGCTCGTGACGGGTTTTCCACTCCGGGCAGCGATAGCTAACGACTTCCGAAGCCATGGCGGTGGGAGCGGAAATGACGGGCGAGGACGATCCGATTACGAAGGCGGATGCCATCACGAAGGACAAGAAGACGAGACGATACATATTGGGGACGCCAATGGGTTAGTGAAGGTGGCTGGTGGTAGCTGGACTCGCAAGAGTTCAGCAGAATTTCGTGCAAATACCGAAGTCTTGCGACTTCGGCTACTCGAACTTTACGCTGTCACAAGCCCCTAGTTAACGTTTCGCTCACCAAGGGGTCAAGGCGGTTTCAGGACAGACCCGTCAACACGCCGTCGCCACAGAAATCCGGATTGCCAAACGACTCTTGAGGAAAGCCCATTCGTTCGGCGATCGTCATCAGCAAGCGGTTGTGTGGCGTCCGTCCGAAATCGAACGCTCGGTCGCCTTGAATGCCGAGCCCACCACCAACGAGCACGAAAGGAATGTTGTCGCGGGTATGTGAGTTGCCTTTACCAAGCTCATTGGTCCAAACAATCGTGGTGTGGTCGAGCATCGATCCTTCCCCACCGGGCTCCGGCGTCTCTTTCAAACGCTTGGCCAAATACGCAACTTGCTCGCAGTACCAAGTGTTGATTTTGATGAGTTTCTCGTACGCGTCTTCGTTGCTGTCGGGTTCGTGAGAGAGGCCGTGGTGGCCTTCATCGATTCCGATCCAACGCATTTTCGCGCCGCCCACGCTGTTGGTGATTTGGAACGTGGCAACCCGAGCAAAGTCAGCCGCCATGCCGTTGACCAACATCTCGATCTGCATGCGGGTGATTTCCGGCATGTTGTCATTTTGATCTTCGATGTTGGGTGGCAATTCAGGCACCGCGTGTCCGATGCGATCCGCCTGAGTTTCTAACTCGACCTTCAAGTCTCGCTCGACCTTTCGGACCAAATCGACGTGCTGTTGCAACAGATGCCGATCCTCGGCGCTGACCATCGATTCCAGCTTGCGAAAGTCATCGGTCAAGTCATCCAGAACGCTGGCGAGAAGCTCGCGATTCTTGGCTTGCCCGTACAACTTATCAAACATCTTGTACGGATCATCGATCGGTGCGACCGGTTGGTTCGGCCCCGAGTACGACATGCGAGTCCAGGTATCGGCGCGGTCGGGAACCATCACGCCGAACTCGAGCGAACCGAATCGTGTCCGGGTCGTGGAGTTGGCTTGCAGTTGGTTCTTGAGGAATTGATCGATGCTGATTCCCTGCGACCAGCCCGCCGGCGTGTCACTGCCGCCTTGAATATCGCCGGGGAACAGTTCGACGCCGGTCAACAAACATCCGATGCCGCGCATGTGGCCATCGCCGTCGCCTTGGATTTGGTTGCACAACCCGTGCATGGTGCACGTTTGATCGCGGAAGGGTTCCAGCGGTTTGAGGATTCGCTTGAAATCTAGTTTTGTAATCTCGTCATTGGCTTGATCTTTCTTACCCGACTCGCCTGGCCAAAAATGTTGCGGGATGACGCCGTTGGGGCTGAAGACAAAAATCATCCGCTGGCGTTTTGCGACCGCACTGTCGCCCCAACCGAGGCTAGGTAAGTTCCAAGCGAAGTTTGCCGCAGCGGCACTGATGCCGGCTTGACGCAAGAATCGACGACGGGAGATGTGATAGCTCATGATGACTCAGGTTTGGTTGGTATCGGTCAACGGTCCCTCTGCCGCGATGACCGCGACCTCGATCAGCAACTGTCGAATGTTGCATCCCGAGTCGCGGAACTGATCGGTCAATTGTTCCAATCGATCGAGCCCGAATGCGGCGATGGGTTGTTTGGTAAAGTATTGAAATACGCGGGACACGAATGCCGACTGGGCATCGCGACTTCCGGCGGCGTAGTTGGCCAATTCGCGAGCGTTTTCAAATTCAATCTTTTGATCGTCGCGTGTGTCGTAGTGTCCGCCGGCGTCAATCGGATGTTTGCCATCGGTTTGACGGAATCGGCCGATCGCGTCGAAGTTTTCGAGCGTGAAGCCTAAGGGGTTGATCTTCGCGTGACAGATTTGGCAGCTCTCCGGGCTCGTTTGCAACGCCACCCGTTGACGTGTCGTCAGGTCAGGATGCAGGTCCGGGCTCAGCGGCGCGAACGCCGCGTTGGGCGGACGGAGCGTGCGGCCCATCACGTGCCGGATCAAGAAAACGCCTCGATGAATGGGCGACGTTTCTTGATGATGGGCGAACTTCGCCATGACGAGTGGATGCGAAAGCACGCCGATATGGGTCTGGTGATTGCGGACGGTGCGCTTCAAGCCGGAACGTGCGATCGGATCGTCGCCGTGTTCTGAGGCTTGATCCGACGATGGCTTCCAAGCGTCGCCGTAGAAGTCGGTTAATCGTGGCGTGGTTAATGTCCAATCCGAATACAGCAACTGGCGGAAATCACTTGTTTCGCTCCAAACGATCTCATCAAGAAACCCGTCGAGCGATTTTCGCAAATCACTCAGGATTGTCGCGTCAAAGCCAGGGAATTTTTCGTCGTCTTTTCGAAGATCGTCTTCGGGCGACATCTCTAACCAATGATAAAACATCTCGCGAAGTTTTGCCCGTGTGCGGGCGTCATCGACGTACCGAGTCGCGACTTGCCGAATCACCTTGGGATCATTCAGTTTATTCGCGTTCAAGTCGTTGACGAACCAGCCATCGCTTGGCACCGCGTCATGAAGTGTCAATGACAACAGCGTGCCGACTTGCCAAGACCGATTGCGATCCTCGTCGAGCGTCGGGTAAAGGAATCGCGGTGACTTGACCGTCAACAGCACCGCATACTTGATGATCTCGATCTCGTCTTGCGTTTCCGCCATGATCGCATCGAGCAGTGACTTCGCACCGACCGTTTCGGCATCGCCTCGGTGCGCCACGCTGATGAGCGTCGTCAATAAGTCTCGCAACTTTTCCGGACGCGGGCGATCATCCTTTTTGTTGCGATCGAGGTGATCCGGCCACAGTTCATTGATGGCCAAGTCGGCGAATTCCAATGCCGCCGCAGTCACCGCCTCGTCCCAACCTGCGTCAACGCTGATCCCGCGTTCGAATCCGTACGAGCGATCGTCCGGCGGCATCTTGGTTTGGACGCGGGCCGCCGAAGGCACCCAGCCCGGCATCAATTGCGAGGCCGGAATGATCTCTTCAACGCCGCCGGGACGAACCCACGACAGCGAGACGCTCGACGGAGGTGTCTCGCCTTTGCGTTTGCGTTGGTTCAGATCCAGCTTGAAGGGATAGCTGCGGCCTCCGGTTAACCAAATCGTGCGCCGAAACTCATTGCGTCCTTCGGACTGGACATGGTTGTCGATCAGTTTGTTCCGCCAGCTTCCGAACGTGAACTCGAACGATGTGGTGCTGCGAACGATGATTTCGTAGCGACCGGTTTGTTCGACCCGCAATCCACCTTCGAAATGAGCGTGGAATTGTTCTCCATCGATGCCGAGGTCCGAACCGTCGGGATGTTTCGGTCCGTCGAGCTTGTAATCGAAATCGATTTGGTCGACGTTTCCTTCGAACTTACGATCCTCTTTTTTCCAGCCTTTGCCGTCGTAGTAGCTGACTTTAACGCCATGTTCAGTGACACGATCTTTCCAGCGGTCTTCTTTTACGCCGTGGAAATGCGAATACAGGTTCATTAGGCTGTTATGGAGTTGCGTGCCGGTTAAACGCTGCAATGCTTGACGCGGTGGCCGATTTCGAAGCTGTGCGGCTTCGCTGTAAAAGGCATGGTGGATGTAGGCAGCCACGGCGGCGGCGTCTTCACCGACGCACTTTTCCGGATCTTCCTCCGGCATCGTATCAGCGATGATTTCGGTCAGTTCACCGATCGAGGAATCGCCGGTCAAAGGGTCGGGATAGCTGTCTTCGGTGCCTTGGCCGGTCTCGCCATGACAAGCGGCGCACTGCGACTTAAATATCTCGCCACCTTTGGCGACCAGCGTCTCGGCGGTCGGCTGTTCGGCTCCGCTTGCGCTGCCACCAAAGAAACCAGACCCAATCAGACAAACAACCACTAATAGTTGCCACATCCAAACGTGGCGTCGACTTTCAGTCGACGTTTCAAGAACTGGCGACTGAAAGTCGCCACCACGTGAGCGCCGCGCGTTGCCAAGCAAGCGTTCGGGCGCGTCCGTGATCGGTGACCTCAAATTCATGGTGGACCGTTCAGCAATCGTATCAAGGCGGGGTGGAGAGGCGAGCGCGGGGCGGGGGAATGAAACTGGCTCGGCCTCAGGAGGGACACTCATTGTATCGTTACGCACCGTCTTTTCCAATAGTTTCCTTTCGAGAACGTCTTTGCAGATCAATCTTGACCCAGCTTACCAAATCGCTAAGATACCGAAAGTTTGGCAATCCAGGGAACTAGGGATACTTGCAACGGTCACGCGAGACGCGTGCCATGCGGGTTACGCAACGGCTAAGTGCTAGTGCATTGCCCCCGAGGTTTTGCTAAACGAAGTGACGCAGTGAAGGTGGGTTGAATTTGCCTTCACTTTTTTCGGTAATGGTACTACCCCACAGGGAGGATGGTTCCGGCCATGACCACTAAAACTGTTTTTACAACTGGCGAAGCCGCAAAAATTTGCAAGGTGAGCCAACAGACCATCATTCGTTGTTTCGACAACGGGTCGCTCAAGGGATTCCGAGTCCCCGGCAGCAAATTCCGACGCATTCCTCGTGAACAATTGTTTTTGTTCATGAAGGACAACGGTATTCCTACGGACGCTCTGGAGAGCGGCAAAAAGAAGCTACTGATCGTCGACGACGACCAAGACTTGGTCGATCTCATGCAGGACGGGTTTCAGCGCGACGGGCATTTCGAAATTCGCACCGCCAACAACGGCTTCGACGCCGGCATGGGCGTCAAGGAATTTCGGCCTGACTTAGTCGTTCTGGACGTCATGCTACCGGACATCAACGGGAAAGAAGTTTGCCAACGTGTCCGCAGTGATCCATCGATGGACACGGTCAAGATTCTGTGCATCTCTGGGATGGTCGAACACTCCAAGGTCGAAGGATTGATGGCCGCCGGCGCGAACGATTTCATGCAAAAGCCTTTCTCGATCGACGATCTCGTCGGGAGAGCCTATTCATTGCTCGAAATGGAACGCGGCGTGGTCGGCTGAGCGTGAGCCGGTCCGTCTACTCCGGATGGTTGCCTCCCATCGCGTGCGGAAACGAACGCGTTTGGTTGCCTTTAAAAACGTCGTCATTGGCGGCGTTATGCGACACCCTCTCGCAAAGATGCGTGACCACTGCAGACGACCGCAACTTAAGGAACGACCACGATCCAAGCAGTCGAGCGACGCCGGCACTACGCCGGTTGGTGTCGGCAATGTGTGTCGACCCGGCGTTGGTATTGGCAACCCTCGCTCATCAATTTGCCGCATGTGATTTCACGCGAGCCCAACTGTCCCATCCGCTGACGCTTTTTGATCTAGCTGACTTTTGGTGTCGTCAGGGCAGCACGCTATGGCGAACGACTGATTGGTTGGCTTGCCCAAGCACCCACGCGACCGATTCTACCTTCACGGGCTTTGATCGGCTCGATCATTACTTCCAAACACTTCCGTTGTCGCGGTGGCCGGGGCAAGCGGAATCGTGGTGGGCCGAAGCGGGCGGTCACCGACCTGAAGGGGACTTTTCGAAGGTGCGGTTGATGTCGTCCGATGATCAGCCCGAGGCATCGCGTTCGGCTCACGAGGTGATCGCTCGCTTGATCGATCGATGTGAACCCAACGAACGGCTTGCCTCTTACGCGTCCGCTTCGGTCGACCGGATTAAAAGTGAACTCGCTCATTCACTTGCTTACGGCTTGAGCCACGAGATCAACAACCCGCTGGCGAATATCTCGACGCGCGCCCAATCGCTCGCACGGGTGATCGACGAGCCCTCACAGCGTCAATCGTTATTGCGAATCGTCGATCAAACTTCCCGTGCCCATGCGATGATCGCGGATTTGATGTTCTACGCGAACCCTCCCGAACCGAAGTGGCAGTCATTTGATTTGAAAGATTGCTTGAACCGAACGCTCAGTGGATTCACCGACGAGGCACAGCGTTGCTCGATTGCGACCAGCGTTCTCTTCGACTCCGACGAGGAAGCTCAACCCGTTCATGGTGATGTTGAAATGATCGGCGAAGCCGTTGCCGTGCTTGTCCGCAACGCGATCGAAGCGATCGGTATCGACGGCGTCGTGCAGGTACGCGTCACGAGAAGTGAACACCGAAATAATAATACAAACAACGGGTGCCGTATTCGAGTTTGCGACAGCGGCCCGGGCCTGACACCTGAGCAAGCCGCCAGAGCTTTCGACCCATACTACAGTGGCCGAGAAGCCGGCCGCGGCCTGGGGTTGGGACTGTGTCGAGCCCAGCGAATCATGGAACTGCACGGCGGAAGTGTGAGTATTGAGCCAGCATTGGCAGGCTGCGTCGCAACTTTGGTTTGGTGATCAACGGCAACCTGAAGCCATCTCCGAAAAGGGAGCTGGCCCTTTGGAGGCGAGCCGCTATTCGTTGCTTTTCTGGTGTCACCGGAGAGGGTCAGACCCCTTTTCGGATACGGCTTGAGGAAACCTCTTGCATTTAGCCAAGAAAAAATTGTAGGAACAACCGACTCGCCTCTCTTCCGCAAGCCCGTACGCACTCATGCCAGCTCACGCCTACCGCCAGACGGCACCGCTTTCGCCACCGGATCGTCAATCCGAGCAAGAAACCGCCCGGGCGAGACTCACTGTCGTCCATCCGGAAGATTTTGTGGCGGTCACGCAACCATCCCCTGTTTCGCCATCGGATCGGTCTGCGCTCGGGCTTCAGCGTCCCCTGTTCACATGGATGGTGCTAATCACTTCGCTGTTGATCGGAATGGTGGTCGCGACGTTGTCGGGTTGCCACTGGGCGGCCGGCAGTCAAAACACACAAGGGGCGGCGCTATACAACCAAGGCCAATACACGGCGGCGATGGAGCAGTTCCAAAAAGCGATTGCGTCCAACCCCCAAGACCCCGATGGCTACTACAACTTGGCGGCCACCACCCATCGATTGGGCAATCAGCGACAAGACCCGAATCTGATCCGCCAAAGCGAAGCACTTTACAACCAGTGCTTGGATCATGATCCCAATCACATCGACTGTCACCGTGGATTGGCGGTGTTGTTGGTCGACTCCGGCCGACCGGATCGGGCGTTCACGTTGATGAAGAACTGGGCGGCACAGAACCCGACTTCGAGCGAGCCGCGTATCGAACTAGCTCGTCTCTACGAAGAACACGGCGAGCCTGAGACGGCATTGAAATATCTCGAAGACGCCGTGCAACAGGATGCCAACAATCCACGTGCTTGGTTGGCACTGGCTCGGTTGCGAGAAACCGGAGGTGACCCGGTGCAGGCGTTGCAAAATTACCAAAGGGCGTTGGCCGTCGGCGGTGGAGCGTTAGGTCCCAACGGCCCGATGGCCACCGAACGAGTCGCCGCGTTAAGCCGTCAACTCAACGCCGCCAACGACGCCCGACTCAACGCAGGCGGAACGCAAATCGCCACCCCGATCCCATTCGGTTCGACGCGGTATTGACCCCATCCACCACGGACTTCGTATCCGTAGGCTGGGTGGAGTAGGCTCTGCGACGAACACCCGGCAATTGGCTGTAGGCAGTTGGCAGTTGGCTCAAGCTTAAACCTCAACTTAAACGTAAACCTAAACTTCCGCTCCCGACGCGAGCAGCGCTTGTGAGCAACCCCAGAACCGCGACCCCAAAAAAACGAGTTTAAGTTTAAGTTGAGGTTTAAGTTTACGTTTTTCGGCGAGGCTCGTGTTGCCGGGTCTCCGCCGAAGCGGCTTCGACCCAGCCTACTTCTGACCCATCGATCGCGGATTTCGTAGGCTGGGTGAAGGCGGCTTTGCGACGAACACCCGGCAATTGGCAGTTGGCAGTTGGCTCAAACTTAAACCTCAACTTAAACGTAAACCTAAACTTCCGCTCCCGACGCGAGCAGCGCTTGCGAGCAACGCCAGATCCGCGAACCAAGAAAAGACGAGTTTAAGTTTAAGTTGAGGTTTAAGTTTAGGTTTTTCGGCGAGCTTCGTGTTGCCGGGTCTCCGCCGAAGCGGCTTCGACCCAGCCTACTTCTGACCCATCGATCGCGGATTTCGTAGGCTGGGTGGAGGAGGCTTTGCGACGAACACCCGGCAGTTGGCAGTTGGCAGTTGGCTCAAGCTTAAACCTCAACTTAAACGTAAACCTAAACTTCCCCTCCCGACGCGAGCAGCGCTTGCGAGCAACGCCAGATCCGCGACGCAAGAAAAGACGAGTTTAAGTTTAAGTTGAGGTTTAAGTTTAGGTTTTTCGGCGAGGCTTGTGTTGCCGGGTCTCCGCCGAAGCGGCTTCGACCCAGCCTGCTTCTGACCCATCGATCGCGGATTTCGTAGGCTGGGTGGAGGAGGCTTTGCGACGAACACCCGGCAATTGGCTGTAGGCTCAAACTTAAACCTCAACTTCAACGTAAACCTAAACTTCCGCTCCCGAAGCGAGCACCGCTGGCGAGCAATGCCAGAATCGCGAACCAAGAAAAGACGAGTTTAAGTTTAAGTTGAGGTTTAAGTTTACGTTTTTCGGCGAGGCTTGTGTTGCCGGGTCTCCGCCGAAGCGGCTTCGACCCAGCCTACTTCACCCCGTCGGCAGATCCGTTAGGCTTTGACATACGGATAAGCTTCCTTATCGTCGTCTCCTGGATCGAACCAACGGAATTGGAACTCATGAAACCAGTGCGCTCTCGCTTCTCGCCACCATTCGGCCTGAACCCACACGTCGGCCAGCGGTTATCGGTCGGCGTGCTCTTGTCGGCACTCGCGATGCCCGCAGTCGCTTGTTTTCTGACTCCTGGAGTGGCGACGAGCCGCTGCGCCGCCGATGAAACTGCCGCGACCGACAACACGACCGACGGTCAACCCGCCCCCACCACCCAGGAAGCCCCCGTGACCGAAGAATTGCCCGAGTTGATCCGCAGCGTCGAAGGCATTTCGGAATACATGCTCGAAAACGGCGTCCAAGTCCTGTTGCTTCCTGATGAAAGCAAGGAGGTCGTGACCGTCAACATGACCGTCTTCGTCGGCTCGCGGCACGAAGGCTATGGCGAAGCCGGGATGGCTCACCTGCTCGAACACATGTTATTCAAAGGCACGCCGACCCATCCGGCCGTTCCGAAGGTCTTGACCGAACGTGGGGCGCGGTTCAACGGCACGACTTGGATGGACCGAACCAACTACTACGAAACGCTGCCTGCGAGCAACGAAAATTTGGAATTCGCCGTCAATCTGGAAGCCGATCGGTTGGTCAATAGTTTCATCAAAGGCGAAGACCTCGCCAGCGAAATGACGGTCGTCCGCAACGAGTTCGAGCGGGGCGAAAACTCACCGACTCGCGTCCTGATGCAACGCATCGAGTCGGCTGCCTTCGATTGGCACAACTACGGCAAGTCGACGATCGGCAATCGCAGCGACATCGAACGAGTGCCGGTCGTCAAACTACGGCAGTTTTATCGCAAGTTTTATCGTCCCGACAACGTGATGGTCATCGTTGCGGGGAAATTCGATCCTGAACACGCCTTGCAAACCATTCAAAACGCGTTCGGTTCGCTGCCCGTTCCCGAAACCCCGATCGACGAAACGTACACCGTTGAACCTGCTAAAGATGGCGAACGCACTGTGGTGCTGCGACGCGTCGGCGACATCCAAGTCGCCGGGGCGGCTTATCATATACCTTCAGGTAGCCACCCGGATTACCCCGCGATCAAGGCTCTTGTCAATATTCTCAGCGATGAACCGAGCGGCCGGCTTTATAACCAAATGGTCGAAACCGAAATTGCCAGCACCGTGTTCGCGATGGCGTTCGGATTCCGCGAGCCGGGACTGTTGATGGCGATTGCCGAAGTGCCGACGGATCAATCACTTGAAGTGGCGCGGGCGAAGCTGATCGAAATTCTGGAGGACGATTGGGAAAACAACCCGATCACTGAAGCCGAAGTCGAACGGGCCAAGGCACAGATCCTCAAGCAGCGCGAACTGGCCTCCGCCGACACCGATCGCATCGCAGTAACGTTGAGTGATTGGGCCGCCCAAGGCGATTGGCGGTTGTACTTTTTGTACCGCGACGCCGTCGAAGCCTTGACCGTCGAACAGGTTCGCGAAGTTGCCAAGAAATACTTGCTCCGCAATAACCGCACCGTCGGGTTGTTCATCCCCAGCGAAGAATCCGATCGCGTGACGATCCCCGATTCGCCCGATCTGAACGCACTGCTGCGTGACTACAAGGGCCGCGAAGCGGTTACGGCGGGCGAGCGGTTCGACCCCGATCCGATCGCGATCGAAGAACGTGTTATCCGAGGCCAATTGGTCGGCGGGATCGAATACGCCCTGCTTCCGAAAAAGACTCGCGGTGATTCGGTCTCGTTGATGCTGACGATCCGTTTCGGAACGCCCGAATCGCTCAAAGACAAAATGGGCGCTGTTGAGTTGCTCGGGCTGTTAATGGCACGAGGAACCACGCGGCTAAATTACCAACAACTCCAAGACGAGTACACGCGGTTGAAAGCCGATGTGTCGATCTACACGTTGATGGGGCTGCTTCAAGTCCAAGTGAAAACGAAGCAGGAAAACCTTGCCGAGGTGATCGAACTGATCGGCGAAGTCATCAAGTCGCCGCGTTTGGACGAGACCGAACTTGAAGTCATTCGCCGGCAAACCGTGACAGGCTTGCAAAAGAGCAAGACCGAACCGAATGCGCTGGCACCCCGTCGCGTTCGTGAGTTATTGTCGCCGTACCCGAAAGATGACATCCGCTACGTGATGTCGATCGATGAAGAGATCGCGATGTACGAGGAAGCGACGATCGATCAAATCCGCAATCTGCACGCGGAATATTTGGGCAACCAAGCCGGCGAACTCGCCGTCGTCGGGAACTTCGCACCTGATGCGGTTTTGGCGGCCGTCAAATCGGAACTCGAAGGTTGGACGACAAGTCAGCCTTACGTCCGTATCGACCGTCCAGCCCATCCTGAAATCCCCGGTGCGACGGAACTGATTGAAACGGCCGATAAGTCCAACGCGTTGTTGTACAGTTCTCAACAATACGCGTTGTCCGACATGGATCCGGAGTACGCCGCCTTGGTGTTGGGGAACTTCATCCTCGGTGGCGGGTCGCTGAGCAGTCGATTGGCCGACCGCGTTCGCCAACAGGAAGGCTTGTCGTACGGCGTCCGCAGCGGATTGAGTGCGCGGCCCAAGGATGATCGCGTGGACATGACGTTGTACGCAATCACCAACCCGGCCAACAAAGACAAGCTGATGAAGGTGATTCGTGAAGAAGTCGATCGTTTAATCAAAGATGGCGTCACGGCGGATGAGTTGGAAAAGGCGAAACAGTCGTATTTGCAAGCCGAACGGATTGCCCGCACCGGTGACCCGTCGCTCAATTCGTTGTTGTTGCAATCGATGTTCTTGGGCCGCACGATGAAAGCGGTCGCCGAGCATGAAGAACAAATTCAAAACGCGACGATCGAAGACGTCAATTCGGCGATCCGCAAGTACATCGATCCGGACGGACTGGTGACTGCTTTGGCAGGTGACTTCAAAAACAACCCACCCGAGTAACCCCATCTAGAAATGAATTGACGGCAATCGCGTTGGAAACTTCCCGTCTTCCGCCGGTCATCCGACCATTGGGATACGCCCAGGTTTGGGATGACGTGTTCATGCGTTTGCAAACGTTGCCGCACTGTGTGTGGTTGGATTCGGCATCCGACCATGCATTTGATCGCGGTCGGTATTCGTTTCTGACCGCCGACCCGGTGGCGTTTTGCAACGCGTCGCTGTCATCACCGGATCCGTGGCCGGTACTTAAGCAATGGTGTCGCGGATTGCAGAACGCTCGTGCTTCTCTCTCTCAGGTTTCAGGTTCGGTTGTTTCGGACTACGGCAATGGTGGCCTCCCACCGTTTTGGGGCGGTGTTGTCGGTTTGTTGGCCTACGAAGCGTCCTGGTGGCTCGAACCGAGCCTCCGCGACGAGTCGTGGTTGAAGACACCGCTGAACCAACCGTCCCCGGTGGTCGTGCCGGGCATGGCGATCGGCGTTTACGACTGGACGATCGCGATCGATCATCTCCAGTGCAATGCGTGGTTGATCAGCACGGGGCTGAACGAGCTTTTCGAAACCGATGCCGATCGAGCCCGACGGCGGGCCGACGGCGTGATGGATTGGATCGAAACAGCAAGTGCATCGACGGTGCCTCCGATCTCCGCGATTAAGACGACCAAGGAATCACTGCCAAGCCTGTCGAGCAATTTCACTGACGAATCATTTTCAGCCGGTGTAGCCGAAATCATCGCTAGGATTTGTCGCGGTGATTCTTTCCAGGTCAACTTGGCACAAACGTTGACGCATCCGGCGATGTGCTCGGCGGCGGAGTTGTATCGTCGGTTGCGCACCATCAACCCGGCGCCTTACGCCGGCTTTTTCGACGCCGGTGATTATCAAATCGTCAGCTCGTCGCCGGAAGGTTTCTTGCAAGTTCGATTGGGCGGGAACGGAATCAGCGAAGTCGTTACGCGGCCGATCAAAGGCACGGTGCGGCGGTGCGGTGATGACGCCGAAGACGCACGACTGGGAGAAACGTTGCTCGCCAGTGAAAAGGATCGCGCGGAGAACGTGATGATCGTCGACTTAATGCGAAACGATTTGTCGCGGGTTTGCATCGACGACAGCGTCCAGGTGACCGGTTTGTGCGAATTGGAGATGTACCAACGAGTTCAGCATTTGGTATCCACCGTCTACGGGCGTTTGCGTCCCGACTGCGACGTGTCGGATTTGTTGGCGGCATGTTTTCCCGGCGGCAGCATCACGGGCGCTCCGAAAGTCGAAGCGATGAGGACGATTGCCGAGTTGGAACGGCGTCCGCGAGGGGCGTATTGTGGCTCAATGGGTTATGTCAGTCTCAGCGGTGCGGCCGATTTCAATATTCTGATCCGCACGATCACGCATCGACCCAGTGGCGACCCCGAGGCTCGCGAGGCAATCTGGGAATTTCCCGTCGGCGGCGGGATCACGGCCAAGAGCGATCCGAAACACGAAACCGAAGAAACGTGGATCAAAGCCGCCAGTCTCCTCGAAGTCATCGGTTCGGTCGGTTAATCTTATAACGATGCCGCACATTCATTCGGCACCACACGTTCGTTCATTCTTGCTTCAGCCCGGCTCTGCCATGAATCCCGATCCTCCCTCGCCTGACGAACCTGGAAAACCCGAATTCGGCGAGAATCCGCCTCAGCCGGAGAACCCGGCACTCAGGGCACGAGTGCCCGACAGCGTCGCCGGCGGAAGCTTCAGCACAGGCGCGATCGTGATGACGGGCCCGACCGAGTTTATCGTCGACTTTTTGCAAACGATCGGGCGACCGCACCGGGTGGCCACCCGGGTTGTGATCCCGCACGCGGTCATGCCCCAATTCGTCGAAGCATTGCAAAAGAACCTCGACATTTACCGCAGCCGTTTCGGCGACCCGCCCCCGCCGCCGGCCAACCCGAACCCCGACGCGCGTCGTCCTAGCCCTCAGGAAATCTACGACGATTTGAAACTGCCCGACGACGTGCTCAGTGGCGTGTACGCCAACGGCGTGATGATCGGGCACGGCGCGACGGAATTTGGTTTGGATTTCTTGACGAGCTTCTTTCCCCAATCGGCCGTCAGCGCTCGGGTGTTTTTAGCGTCGGGCCAAGTACCGCGACTGCTCGAGTCGCTCAAAGGCGCCGTCAAACAACTTCAAGACCGCCGACAAGGCCCGGGTCCCGAAACTCCGCCCGAGGCATGACATCTCGTCGAATATCAGTTCAAGGATTGCCATCCTCGATGATTCACTCATGAAGTATCGACGCTGGGTGCTTCAAGACGTTGAGGGCGCAGGCCGTGGGGGCGTTCTAACCTCGCGGACTCTGATACTGCTTCGTCAAACCCTAAAATTTGGGTTAGTGAAGTGAGCCGACGGCGCTAGCGGGCTGTTGATTTAGTGCACGATTGGGCGTTTTCGTTTAACGGCAAGCCGCAGGCGTCTGCGTTCTCAAGCTCTGTCGCCTGCGGCTTGCCGTTAAACGATTAAATCAACAGCCCGCTAGCCGCGGGCATTGCTCAACGCCCGACGCTAGCGCGCTGTTGATTTAGTCCTCATCGAAACCCGAAGCGTAAGCGAGGGATACATACAAAGGACTTAATGGTGATCAATCCCTCGCTCACGCTTCGGGTTACGATTAAATCAACACGCCGCTAGCGCGTTCGGCTCACCCTAAAATTAGATTTTGACGAAGCACTACCCTCTCGGGTTTGAGTCATAAGTACCAGTCGGTGCGCCGGTTATTCGCTCTCGGCAAAATTTGGCGAGTTTGGCCGAAGTTTCAGGCGTTGGATCTAGAGTCCGGCCTCTTTCATTTCTTTCTCATACTGTGCCGGATCAACGCCTTCGGGATAAACTGACGCTGGTGCAACTGGTGGTTCCGTTACGGTCACTTCGGATGACCCGCCACAGCCACTGCAAAAAACGCCAAGCGACATCAAACCACAAACAAATAAAACGCTTCTGACCAAATTCATAAGGGAAACTCCTACGTCGTTGAGGTGAAGAACTAGCGTTAGAATGAATGACGAAAAGCCCGCTTGCAAGTAGCCTATTCCGGCACTAGGCTGAAACAAGGTTGAATGCTTGCTTGTTGTCCGTCCTATTCGATAGTGAGACTGTGCGACGAACGCTTATCGCATTGGCGACATTGCTTCTGGCCGTCGTGGTATTCGTCGTGGTCTTCACGCTGGCAAGGCCCCGGCGCGCGATGGAGTCGTCGCCGCGCATCGTTGACGCTCAAGCCGAACAGGCTCCGACCTTTGTTGGCAAGCAGGTTTGCGCGGAATGTCACCAGTCAAATTTTCACCTTCATGCCGCCAGTGGTCATGCCACCACATTGCGTCCCGCTTCTGAGCCGATTGTGGCAGAGCACTTCATCGACGAGGCGTATGACGCCGGAGAATCTTTCGGAACGTACCGTTACCTCCTGGAGCCCGACGGACTGTCCGTCACATCAGGCGAGTATTCCGAACGTGCGTTTCCCTTGGAGTACGCCTTCGGGTCCGGCCACAACGCAATCACGCTCGTGACGCTCGTCGCGGACGAAGACGGGAAGACGGTCGGGATGGAGCATCGAGCGACTTGGTTTTCGTCTAACGACTGTCTTGGGCCGACCCCTGGGCAACACGATGCTCCGCCGGAATTTTCCGCGGAAGTTTTCGGTTTCAAGAAGACGAGCCAAGAAATCAGTGAGTGCATTGGTTGTCACACGACAACCTTTGAGTTTCATGAAGACCGTTTGAGCCTCGGAAATCTTCGCCCCAACGTGAACTGTGAACGATGTCACGGCCCAGGCAGCGAGCACGTTCGCCAGGCTCGTGACAACCCGGTCCGTCCAGCAGCTTTTTCGGTCGGTCGCGATGATTGGACCATTAACGACGAAATCTCTCTTTGCGGTGAGTGTCACCGGATGCCACAAGACTTTTCGCCCCTGGCATTGCGTGAGTACGCCAACGTAATGCCCCGCTTTCAACCGGTCGGCTTGCTTCGGAGCGAATGTTTTTTGAAATCGAAAGATCTGCGTTGTACCACTTGCCATAACCCACACGAAACGTCAACAGCACGAACGACGCAGCAATACGAGAGCGTCTGTTTGGATTGTCATCGACAGGCCGAATCCGACCACATCGCTTGTCCACAGTCTCCCACCGAACGTTGTATCGAGTGCCACATGCCGCGAGTCAAATTTGTGGGCGACATCGGTTTTCATGACCACTGGATTCGTGTTCGAGATTCCAATAAGGAAGTCGAGATCCTCCCCGAATCTCCTGCAAGTGATCGCATTTCCGACGAATAGTCTGGGGTACGAAATCAACGCTATTCGATCCAATGTGCTGATCGGCTGATTCAATCCGGATATGGATCCGGATGGCCTTCGATCAGCAGATAACGCTGGTTCAGTTCAGCGATTTTCACTTCCGATTTTTGGCCTGATGGCCAGTTCACACTCACCAATGCTTTTTCGGACGAACCGAGTCCGAAACAGACGATCGATTCGTTTTTGACAGCGAAGCCGTCGCCAGCGTTGGCCGTCATCACAAATGATTGTTCCGGTTCTTCAGAGGATACCGACGCTAAAACGCTGATGCGGGCCCCGATCGCATCTCGCTCGCTTTCGCGGCCCACGAGCCGCAACTGCAGCCAATGAAGATCAGGTTCGGTTTGGTTTTCGATCAATGCGGTCGGTGCGTCGAGATGAGTCGCTAAAAGATCGACGCGTCCGTCGCGATTCCAGTCCAATCGGGCAAGCCCTCGGCCGAGCACGGGAGTTTGCCAGTAGTGGGTTGGGTCGTCGACTTCGCCAATGGCATACTTTCCGTCTTCTTGATGTCGATACAACTGTGGCGTCATTCGGTACGGAATGCCTTCGTCGCTTTGGTCATGAACATGCCCGTTGACGACCGCGATTTCTACTCGTGAGTCATTATCGACGTCGATTGCCTGCGCACCGAACCCGAGTACTCGGTAGCTATCTTGGTGCAAACCGTACCGCCAAGTCCCGTCCACAAAATGACCCGAGCGCGTTTGCAGCATTAGGAAATTGGGCTGCAAATAATAGTTGGTCACGAACAGGTCAATGCGGCCATCGAGGTTGAAGTCGCCGGAGGCGACACCCATTCCGGCTCCACTGATTCCCTCGTAATTGACGGCCAATCCTTTTAGATTTGCGGTTTCCAAGAGTACGGAATCTGCAGCATCGTTATTGCGATCGGTGAGTCGAGTTCGATCAATGGCGTCGGATTGCAGTGTTTCGGCAGAGTCTCCGAGTCGTTGCCGTTTCCATAAACGATTCGGGCGGCCGTCGTTGGCAATGAAGATCTCGTTGGTGCGATCGTTATCAAGGTCAGTCACGATCACGCCGAGACCGGGCACACCTTCGGTTCCCAAAGTCACCGCCTTCTGCAGTTTGCCGGTCACGTCGTTTACGAAAATCCTGTCCTTCGCGGCGTTGTATTTGGACGGAGCGAGGTTGGTCGAATAAGCTAGCTGTTCGTCGAGGTAATTGATTTCAATGATGTCGGGAAGAGCGTCTCCGGAGACATCAGCGATCGCGAAGCTGGCTGTCCACAACGCCGTCTGGTCCGACTCCAGCGGACGGCTTTGAAATGTTCCGTCTCCGTTATTGATGAAAAGACGATTTGAGCCCAGGTTGGCGACGAGCATGTCGGGGAAGCCATCTTGGTTGATATCGCCGGCGGACATTCCTTGACCAAACCCGCGATCATCCGCCCCGGCGATGTCAGTGATGTCATTGAAACGGTCCATTTGGTTGCGGTAGAGCGCATTCGGTTTTTGGCCGTCTTGCTTTTCCGGTGTCGCGTTGGCCTGAACCAAATAAACATCAGGACGACCGTCGAGGTCATAGTCGAGAACCCCTGCCCCGCCGCCGATTTCCTGTGACACGCCGACCTGCGATGGGTCGCTTGCGTTGGTGACGTCGTACTGGTGTCGCAACCCGACCTGATCGGCGATGTTCGCGAACTTCGCCGGGTAGGATCGAACGACAGTCGGTGGTGGAGGAACTTCCAATTCGGATTCTTGTTTGATCACTTCAGGTTGACCAAATTGCTGCCTCAGTTGTACCGTTGTGATCCCACACAGCAGGGTTTCCTCGGAAGCCGTTTGTCCGCTCGCGATCAGTTCGAGGCGTTCACGGTTCAGTTCAGAGATTTTCTCGCCGATTTGAGATTCGGATAGCGCATCTTGTTGGTAGCCGACGGCGATCGCACGCCAGCCTAACGCTTCGAACGGGCGTCCCAATTCTTCCAAGATAGTGGCGAGTGACTCGATCGACTCGAGAGTTCGTTTTCCTTCAGCAAAGTCCAATCCGATGACTGCCGACTGTCGCAGCAGGTCGGCGCGGTGCCATGCTTGTTGGGCCTTTTCGAATTGTCCGAGCTGATTCAACGAGTCGCCGTAGCGAAGGTACGTCACTTTGTCAGTGGGGTCCAGCAGAATCGCCTCGGCCAACGAGACGGTCGCGTCGCGATAACGTTTTTCGAGCAAAGCGAGGGTGCCTTTCGCGAGCCAGTATCCGGCCTGTTTTTCGCACTCGGGTACCGGTTCCTTAATCCATTGGCGTGTTTCTTCTAGCTGTTGCTGAGAGATGAGAATCCTACCGTAAAGCGAGTAGGCTTGAGCTGAATCGCGATAGGATGACGACAGCAATTCCTTGGCATTTTGGAATTCTTCCCTGCTGTATGCCAGACGGGCATGGCCGACCGGACCGATCGGACCGAAAATGCTGACTTCGTCTTCGTCCGAAAATGCGAACGACAGGGTAATGAGCGCACGAAGTTCTTCTTCTTCGACGTTTCCTTGTCGGCAGAGCCATTTGAGATGCTCGGCCGCTTCCAGCCGAAAGCCTTTTCGATTGAGCAAGCGAGCCAAGCGGCGATGTACCACGACGGCCTGTGGCGACTGCTCTAGTAAGATTTGATAGCTCCGGACTGCCTTGTCCCACTCGCCCAATTCGGAGTACCAGTCCGCCGCTTGACCCAGTGCGGCCAGCTTTGCGGCTGGTTCGTTCGCGGGAATCGAACGAAGCAATTCGATCGCCTCAGCGAATCGATTCTGCCCGGCTAGGATCCGAGCCATCATGAAAATGGCCTGAGGGTTTTCGGGCGATGTCGTCAGCCATTGCCGTGTCGCCTTCGCCGCTTCATCAAACTGCTCTTCACGAATCCATTCAGAAATTGCATCCGGATCGGGTAATTCCGGTGCGGTTGCTTGCGCTGTTGACGAAGGTGATGACGGCTCAGATTGTGGCTGCGTGTCCGATGCGGAGGGTTGGCATCCGACAAGGGTAACCAAAGCGAGAATGCAAGAAAAGCAAATGCGGCTTGAGGGGCGGGCGAGCACGCTCCGTTGCCGTCGACGGGCTCCCGAAAGGCTGCCATCCGAAAAGATACCCTCCGGCCGCCCGAAGAGCCGGATTCTTGATGGGATTCTGGGAAACATACTCACGCGGTTTCATTGAGCCCGCCTCGAATCAGGCGGGTGATGGCAAGCAAAGCCATCAGCATTGACGGCCAATAGATTTGTTTCAACGAAAAATCGGGAATGATCTGAAGACCATTCCCGATCGTAAACGGAAGTTCTTCGTTGTCACACGAGCTTATGGGATTTCGACATCCGCTTCTTGGACATCACGAGTTCCCAATGCGCCCCACAGTCCGTAGGCGGTGTCCGTGCCTTGACGTCCGGCGGGGGCATCTTGGTTGCCGGCTTCGATCGAATCGGTGACGAATTTCACCGCACCATCAGACATCAAGACGTGGCAACCACCTTGGTGACGACTTGACATCGAGAAGTGGCCTTCCGAATTGTGCCAGCCATCGCGACAGCTTTCGCTGTTGGGTGGCCGGATCGTGTGGACGACGCTTCGGGATGCTTGGGCGAATGCCCACGCCGCTCCCCGTGAGCGGGCGCTGCCGCCGGTGGCTGTCCAGAAATTCGGCCGTTGCGGATCGATCAGATTCCGGCAAAGAGCGAGATTGAGCGTCACCCGGTCACCATTGTACATGTCACCGAGGCTCACACGATTCTCTGTCGTGATTTCCCGCCTGTTGGAGTACGTATTGAGTTCACCCATCATGATGGTGTTCGCAAGACCGTCGAGAATATCTCGGAATCCGGTTTCGCGACGGGGAATGAAGACGCCGCGGCAATCGGCGGCCGATTCGTTGTCCAGCGACGACCATGGATTGTCACCGAGACATGGGCCGTAGTTGGCTCGGCCCAATTGGCCCGAAGTCGACTGCATGGGATCACTCGGGCAGCGATACCCGGGAATTGTGGTCCGCCAAGGTGGATAAGTCGCATCCTCCGGTTCAGGACCCATCGGGTTGAAGTCGGGTGTGCTGGCGTTAATTCCGCGTTCCATCGGATTGGAGATCTCCTCCCACAACGCCTGTTGCTCGATGAACGGTAGGATCCCCACCAGCACGCTGAGCGAGCGATCGTTTCCGGGTTGCTTGTTGTTCCAAGCACCGGGGAGGGTTCCGCCCATGTGCCGAGGCAACTGGTTGTACGCGGCGTGGTAATTGTGGAAACCCAAGCCGATTTGCTTGAAATTATTACTGCAACTCATGCGGCGGGCCGCTTCGCGGGCCGCTTGAACCGCGGGCAGCAATAGCCCGACTAACACACCGATAATCGCGATCACGACGAGAAGCTCAACCAGCGTGAAGCCTGTTCGCCAACGCCTCAGTTTCATCATTTCAAATACTCCGGAAAAGGTACCTACGGATTATGACACTGCACGGGAGGAGAACATTACGCATGGCCATCTCCGCAGGTGGCAACTATGGTTGGTAAGCCCTTAAGCCCCGGTGGACTTAAGATCATCTGCATTAGTCACTGACGAAATGAACCCCGTACTTGCAGTACTAGTGTTGGATAATATCACGGAGCGGTGGCCGCTGCAAACCGAATCTGCGTTTACATTTTTTTTTCGAGCCATCGGACAGACTCTATAGCATGAGGTCGGAGCTGCCCGCCGACGCTTGCGGACTGTTGATCTAGTCTGCATCGTAACCCGCTGCGTAAGCGAGGGATGATTGATATTGACTCATCCCTTGCTTACGCAGCGGGTTACTAAAAACCAATGCCACAGGCAAAAGCGAGACTTCAAAACTGACGCCTCGGGTTACGATTAAATCAACAACCCCCTTTCCGGCGGGTGCTCGTGGGCGGAACCCGATGGTCCAAGCTTGTCGGATTGGTTAAGCTCTTGGACTTACTGGATCTTTCACCGCCGCGCCCCCACTTCCGCATGTCCGCGACTCCTTCGGCTACCCGTGCCCCTCATCGCTTCGATTCGATCTCGTTAGCACCCCCGGACGCCATTCTTGGCTTGACCGAGGCATTCAATAGCGACCCCCGCGCCGACAAAATGAACCTGTCGGTAGGCGTCTACAAAGACGCGGCGGGTGTCACCCCGATTTTGCGTTGCGTCAAAGCGGCCGAGCAGAAGCTTCTCGATGGCGAGACGACAAAGGGGTATCTTTCGATCGACGGATTGCCTGATTATCGCGGTGCGGTGCGCGAGATGGTGTTCGGGGACCAAGTTCCCGCCGACCGCGTCGCCATCGTTCAGGCGCCCGGCGGTACGGGGGCTCTGAGCGTTGCAGCCGATTTTCTCGCCTCGCAATGTTCGGCCGGCCCGGGCAAACCGATGCGTGTGTTCTTGCCGACGCCGACTTGGGCGAATCACAACGCGATCATGCAGGACGCCGGATTGGCGGTCGATTCGTACTCCTATCTAGGCAGCGATCGACGGACGCTCGACTTCGATGCGTTGATCAGCGACTTAAAAACGAAGCCGAGCACCGGCGATGCGGTGCTGTTGCATGCGTGTTGCCACAATCCGACCGGCGTCGATCCGACGCCAGATCAGTGGCAGGAGATCGCGTCGGTGCTGTCTCAACGGGGATTGCTGCCCTTCGTCGATTTCGCCTACCAAGGATTCGGCGACGGTCTCGAGCAAGACGCCGCCGGCTTGCGAACGATCTTGGAGAACGTCGATGAAGCGATCGTGTGTTCGTCCTACAGCAAGAACTTTGGTCTGTACAGCGAGCGAGTCGGCGCGGTCGGTTTGGTCGCGGCGTCGGCCCAGGCGACTGCCGCGTCGCTGAGCCAACTCAAACGCTGCGTTCGGTCGAATTATTCCAACCCGCCACGTCATGGTGCGGCGATCGTGGCCACGATCCTTGCCGATTCCGAGCTAACAGCGATGTGGAAAGACGAACTCGAAGAGATGCGATTGCGAATCACGTCGCTGCGTGAGTTGTTCGTCGCCGGCATGGCGAAACAACCCGGTGCACCGGATTTCAAGTTCCTACTCGACCAAAAGGGTATGTTCTCGTTCAGTGGTCTGAGCCCGATGCAAGTCGACGAACTCAAAGCGAAATACGGAATCTACATCGTCGGCAGCGGCCGCATCAACGTCGCCGGCATGAACGAAGATCGAATGGACTGGCTCTGTGACGCGGTCGCCGACGTCGCGTGCTAGTTGCCATCCGCTAATAGCCAACCGCCAACCGCCAAAAGCCTCCCCCATGCCTCTCGAACTCAGACGCGCTTTTGTCATTTTGTCGCTCGTCGTGATCGCGGTGGCGGTCGTGTGGGCGACGCGGTTCGATGCGATGCCACCGGCAGACTTTAGTTTGCAAAACGGCACCGACCCGAAAACGCTCGATCCGCACCGGGCAACCGGGTCTCCCGAAAGCCGGATCTTGTTCAACACGTTCTCGGGTTTGTTGCAAATGTTGCCCGACGGGCCGCCGGATCCAGAGACCGGTCTGCAACCCATGTCGGCTCAACCTGCCGTGGCGAAAAGTTACGAAGTCGCCGACGATAAACTGACCTATACGTTTCACCTTCGTGACGATGCGATGTGGTCGGACGGGACGCCCATCACGTCGCGTGATTTCGTCTGGTCGTGGACCCGGATGCTGCATCCCGGAACGGCTTGCGAGTACAACTTCCAATTGTTCAGCCTGCCGAATGCTCAAGCTTTCAGCACGGGAGTGGTGGAAGTCGATGATCGCGTCGAAGTTGAACTTTGGGATCGACCGTTCCCCGACGGCCGACGCGAAGATGAGGTCGGCGAGGCAAACATCCAGAACTTTCCTCGCGGAACGATGCTATACGGCACCTTGAAAGAGATTCGCAAACCTCCCGAACCGCAACTCGGTGACGACGCCGACGATAAAATCAAGGCGGACGCGATGGGCCAGTGGCAAGAATCGTGGGTTTACGTCGTCGATATCGCCAAGGTCCAAGAAGACACCCCCAACCAAGATGTGTTGTGGGACGACGTCGTTTCGACGCGGATGTTTTGTGCCAACCCGGATTCACCGATCGCCGACGCTCAGACCGCGCGGATTCACAACGTGCTCGTCGCGTTCGATAAACTCGGCGCATTGGAAACCCCCGACGACCATACTTTGGTCGTGCATTTGAAGGATCCGCTGCCTTACTTCCCGTCGTTGACGGCGTACTATCCGTTGTTCCCGGTGCCCAAGCATTGCATCGAGGAGCACGGCATGCCGATGTGGACAAAGCCGGAAAACATTGTTTCCAACGGACCTTATGTCGTGGGCATGCGCCGCCTCCGCGATCGCGTTCGATTGGTCAAGAATCCTCGATGGTTCAATGCGGATTCGGTCGCGATCGAAACGATCGATGCGTTGTCGACCGAGGGGCAAAATACGGCGCTGAACATGTACGAAACCGGGCAACTCGACTGGGTTACCGATCCACCGGGGGCGCTGATGGAAACGCTCCGCGAGCGAGACGATTTTTATTCCGCACCCATGTTGTCGTTGTATTTCTACCGCATCAACACGACCCGCAAACCACTCGATGATCCGCGAGTTCGCCGCGCGATCGCGATGGCGATTAATCGAGTGCAGATCGTCGAACAGGTGACCAAAGCCGGACAAGTGCCCGCCTATTCACTCGTCCCGCCAGGAATCGCCGGATACGAATCGCCACCGGGCTTGGAACCGGATCTCGACCGGGCGAAAGCTTTGTTGGCCGAGGCCGGGTATCCCGGCGGTCGCGGAATTCCCAAGGTCACCATCCTTTACAATACCAGCGAAGGACACCGGGCGATCGCCGAAGTCATCCAACAACAGCTACAAAATACGCTGAACATCAAACTGGAACTGCAAAACATGGAATGGGGCAGTTTTTTGGACAAGACCAACCAGATCGACTACGACATCGCCCGCGCCGGATGGATCGCCGACTACGCCGACCCGAACACGTTCTTGGATTTGTGGGTGACCGGCGGACCGCAAAACAGCACGGGATGGTCCAACCCGGTGTTCGACGGATTGATCGGGCAAGCCGCCGCCGAAACCGACGCCCAAACGCGAATGAAATTACTCGCCGAGGCCGAATCGATTTGGATCGAAGAGATGCCAGTCATCCCGATCTATTTCTACGTCGGGATCAACATGGTCAAGCCGCGTGTCGAGGGTTTCTTTCCGAGCCCCCAAGACATTCATCCGTTTCAGTTGCTGAAGATCCGTGAACCGGAGAGTGTTCGATGAAAGACCTTTTCGGTTATCTGCTGCGTCGATTTGGATGGATGTTGTTCACGGTGTGGGCGGTTTACACGGTTTCATTCGTGTTGATGCGGTTGGTGCCGGGGAACCCGTTTAGTAGCGAGCGGACGGTGCCGCCGGCGATCGAACGACAGCTCCGCGCACGGTACAACCTCGACGCGCCGCCGATTGAACAGTACACCGACTACCTTGTCGGCATTCTGACTCGGTTCGACCTGGGCGTTTCCATCCGTTTGGAAGACTACACCGTCAACGAAGTGCTCGCCGAAGGCTTCCCGGTTTCCGCATCGTTGGCCATCCTCGCGCTCGTGTTTGCGATCACGTTGGGAGTGACCGCTGGAGTGGTATCGGCCGTTTATCGTGGCACGTTGGCCGATTTGTCGATGATGGCGACGGCGGTGCTGGGCATCGCGATTCCCAACTTCGTGCTCGCTTCGTTGGCGATTTTGTTGTTCGTATTCATGATCCCGATCTTCCCCGCCGCCGGCTGGGGAACGCTCAAACAAGTCATGTTACCGGCGTTGTGTTTGGGGGCTCCCGTGGCCGCTTACATCGCGAGGCTGACACGTGCAGGGATGCTGGAAGTGCTCTCCAAGGAACATGTTCGCACAGCGTTCGCCAAGGGTTTGCCCAAGCGAACCGTGATTTTACGCCACGTCTTGCCGGGGGCGCTTTTGCCGGTCGTTTCGTACCTCGGTCCGGCGACCGCAAGTGTCCTGACGGGATCACTCGTGCTCGAGAAAATCTTCGCCTTGCCGGGCATCGGCAGCCATTTCATCTACGCGGCGACGCAGCGTGATTACACGCTCGCGATGGGCATGGTACTGACGTACACGGTGTTGCTATTTGTCATGAACACGTTGGTCGATTTGTCGTACGCGATCATCGACCCGAGGGTCAAATTGGAATGATGACCGAAGCCAAATCATCGCGCGAATCCGATACGCTCGATCGCATCTTGAAGGAGTCGCGAAACATCCGCGGCGTGTCCTTGTGGCAGGACGCCTGGCGACGACTGCGGCGCAATCGCGCGGCGATGGGATCGTTGATCTTCCTGATCGGGTTAGCGTTGGCATCGATCTTCACGCCCGTGCTTCCGTTGCAAAGCCCGATCGACAAAGACCTCAACGACCGGACGTTTTTGTCTCCGTCGTTCACGCCGGTGTCAATGGGATCGCGGGAGGGCTTGAAGTTTCGAGACAACAGTCTGACGGCGGAACTCAATGCGTTCGAACGCGAGGTTGCCGAGGCGCGAGCGGCGATCGCGTCGTTACCATCACCAACGGATCGGGCCGAACAACTCGTTCAACTTCAACAACGCATCGCCGTCGAGCATCCCTTCAACCAATTGTGGAATCAACTGGGGCCTGTCTCGTTTGCCATGGTCCGCGCCCGGGTGGCGATCTTTGGCGACTTCGCGATGCCCTCGCTCTTCGGCACCGACAAACTTGGCCGCGATCTATTGGCTCGAGTTTTTTGGGGGTCGCGTGTTTCGTTGGTCGTCGGCGTGGTCGCCACGTTCGTCAGTCTGATCATCGGTGTCAGTTACGGTGCCATCGCCGGCTATTTCGGCGGTGTCGTCGATGCGATCATGATGCGAATCGTCGACATGCTGTACTCGATCCCGTTCATCTTTGTGGTGATTTTTTTGGTCACGTTCTTGGGCGAAGACAGCGTCAAGAAAGTACTCGACAACTACGGCATCGACCAAATCACGATCTTCTACATCATCATCGGTGCGATCTACTGGTTGACGATGTCGCGGGTCGTTCGCGGCCAGGTGTTGTCGCTGCGTCAAGAACAATTCGTCGAATCGGCGAGGACCGTGGGCGCGTCACCGATGCGAATCGTGTTCCGGCACTTGGTCCCCAACACGTTGGGCGTCGTGATCGTCTATTTGACGTTAACGATCCCCTCGGTGATGTTGTTCGAAGCGTTCCTGTCGTTTCTCGGTCTCGGTGTCGCTCCGCCGGACGTGTCTTTGGGACTGTTACTCAATGACGGAGTGGAAGCCCTTTCGATCGTCAAGTTGTTTTGGTGGGTGGTGGTGTTTCCGGGGGCGGCGTTAGCGCTGACGTTGTTCGCGCTGAACTTCCTCGGTGACGGCTTGCGTGATGCGTTAGACCCGCGGATGAAGAACCGCTAGTGTCGTGTTTCATCGGCTTTGCATCGTAACCCGAAGCGTGAGCGAGGGATTCCTTTTGCATCATAACCCGACGCGTAAGTTTTGAAGTTGCACTTTTGCCTGTGGCATTGGTTTTTCGTAACCCGCTGCGTAAGCGAGGGATAATTGATAATGATTCATCCCTCGCTCACGCTTCGGGTTACCATTAAATCAAGATGCCGGGTTGCGATTGGAGTTGAACGAGGAACCGCACTACAGCGAGATGCAGACCGATTTGGTTTGCAGATAGTTTTCCAGCGCCGCGTGTCCCATCTCGCGGCCCCATCCGGATTGTTTGTAACCGCCGAAAGGTAACGCCGCGTCGAAGATGCTGTAACAGTTGATCCATACCGTTCCCGCCTTGACCGCTTTGGCAAACCGGTGGGCCTTGGAGATGTCTCGGGTCCAGATTCCCGAGGCCAGTCCATAGGCGGAGTTGTTCGCTTGGGCGATCAAATCTCCGTCGTTTTCGAAGGGCATCGCGGCAACGACCGGACCAAAGATCTCTTCGCGGACGACGGACATTTCTTCGGTCGCATGTTTCAAGACGGTGGGCTGGACGAAGTAGCCTGGTCCGTCGATTGCCGAACCGCCGGCGACCGCTTCGGCACCTTGATCGGCGCCCGCTTTCAGAAAGCGGGTGACGCGGTCGTGTTGTTCGCGTGATACGAGCGGTCCCATCTGGGTCGACGCATCGAATCCACTGCCGACTTTGAGATTTTTTGCGATCTCACTGACACCCGCGACGACGTCATCGTAAATTCCCTTTTGCACAAATAATCGCGAACCGGCACTGCACACTTGGCCTTGGTTGAAGAAGATCGCATCGGCGGCTCCGGCGATCGCCATGTCCAAATCCGCGTCGTCGTAAACGACGTTGGGGCTTTTTCCGCCGAGTTCCAGGGTTACCTTTTTCAAGTTACCAGCCGCTGCACCGATAATCAGCTTGCCGACTTCGGTCGATCCGGTGAATGCGACCTTGTCGATCTGTTCGTGCGAAGCGATCGCGGCGCCCGCCGTTTCGCCGAAACCGGTGATGATGTTCACGACTCCGTCGGGGATACCAGCCTCTTGAATCAATTCGCCCAAACGGATCGCCGACAGTGGTGTTTGTTCAGCCGGTTTCAGGACGATCGTGCATCCGGTAGCCAGTGCGGGGCCCAGTTTCCAGGCCGCCATTAATAGCGGGAAGTTCCAAGGGATGATTTGACCGACGACACCGATCGGCTCTTTCAACGTGAAGGCATGGAACTCGCCACCTGGTGCATAGGGCACGTTCAACGGGATCGTATTGCCTTCGATCTTCGTCGCCCAACCGGCCATGTAGCGAAACATGTCGGCGGCGAGCGCCACGTCGGCCGCGCGAGCAACACCGAGCGGTTTGCCGTTGTCGAGCGTCTCGAGTTGGGCGAGTTCGTCGGCGTGCTCCTCGATCAATTCGCCAACGCGCCAAATCAAACGGCCACGATTCGAAGCGGTCATTTTGGACCACGGTCCACCGTCGAACGCGGCGCGGGCCGCTTTGACCGCTCGATCCACGTCGGCGGCATCTCCTTCGGCGGCTTGGGCAATGACCTGATCGGTTGCCGGGTCGAACACATCGAAATGCTTGCCGCTGGCCGAATTCACCCATTTGCCGCCGATCAACAACTGCTTCGGTTGGCTGAGAAAGGACTGCAATGCGGCGGGGACCGAAGACGCGGTTGCGGTGGACATGATGAACTCCGTTGAAAGGGATGGGGTTTCTAGGAGTGAATTGTAGCGTTTCGAAAAAGCCGCGGGCATTGCCTCACCCGACCGTATCCGTAGTCGTATTCGTAGTCGTAGGCTGGGTGGAGGAGGCTCTGCGACGAACACCCGGCATTTAGCCTAAACCTAAACCTAAACCTAAACCTAAACCTAAACCTAAACCTAAACTTGAACTTCCGCTCCGCAATCGCGTACTCATCGCCAGCATTTCCTAGCCCCGAGGAATGACGAGTTTAAGTTTAAGTTGAGGTTTAAGTTTAAGTTTTTCGATAAGGCCTGTTGCCGGGTCTCCGCTATCGCTGCGAGCCAGCCGACATCGCGATTAGGGCTAGAGATTAGACGTGTTGGACCGCTCGCAGGCGGGTGAATGCGAGCGGGCAGACGACCAGCAACGGTAGCCATGCCGCGATGCCCGGCGAAACCAAGGTGCCCGAACCGCCCAACGCGCTCGCGATCGTCTTGAGCAGGAAGAACAGCAGCACCATCCCGACGGCCGATCCGATCATCACGAACAGTTTTCGGTCGCGTGAATTGACGACCATCGGCAAGATCAACAACACCAAACCGAAATCCAGCGGAGCTCGTACGATCCGTTCGTGAAGTGTTGTCTGCAACGCCAAACTGCTGTGTACGTCGGGGTTGCGGATACGCCCAGACAATTCAGCGATCGATGCCAAGCGGACGGCCGTATCTTGAGTTTGCAACATATTGGGATGCACGGTCGTGACCAGGAAACAATTTCCTTTAGCTAGCCATGGTTGATCAGCCGCAGTCATTAGCACCCAGCGATCATTGCGACTGACCGAGGCGATCCGATCGATCGACTCGGGCCGCTTGACGTTTTCAAGCAGATAGCCCGCCGGGTGATCGGCATCGGCCGGTACCCATCGAGCGATCTCGGCGATCAACAGATCTCCGAAATCCTTGTAATCACTGTCGATGCGAAAATTCGGACGGGTGATCGTCCCCGACTCGGCCCTCAGCTTGGCCCCCTCGATCAAGATGCCGACCGCTTGGTCGAAGGTCGGGCGGACGGCTTGCTCGACTTCGCCGTCTAGGTTCTCGGCTTTCATGGTTAAGGAGTTGCGGAAGTGCGGGATGACCAATTCGCGGCTGGCGAATTGCCCCACGATGATGATCAGTGCCGCGACCACCATCGGTCGAAAGATCCGGCCGTGCGATACTCCGGCTGAAAGGGTCGCGGTTAGTTCGCCGGTCCGCCTCAGCCAACCGACGGTGAACAGGAACGCCATCAGCGTGATGATCGCCCCAGTCATATCAAAAAGCAGGATCAGATATGGCCCGTAAAAACGGATCGCCACGATCACGAGCGATTCGCCTTTGCGAGATTGAGCGACGAGGTCATCAAACGCGGTGAACGCGTGAAACACGATGAAAATGCCCGCCAACGACAAAAAACACACGAAAACCGTGCGCAGGAACAACAACAGGATGTAGCGATCGATTTTGGTCATGGCGCGACGATTGTGATGGTTTCTCGGCGGCCACGACAAGATCAATGCACCCTTTCGACCGGCGCATCCGGTACAATTCGTTGGCTCCGGGTACCTATTCGCCTAAAATCACGCGGTGGATCGCGCCAAGTCGAATCGAATCGGTTTTGATGGGCGTGATCGGCTCATCGCTCACCCACCCCGAGAATCGTTTTGACGCTCTACATCTTTCTGCTCGTGATCGTCTCGTTGATGTGCGGGTCGGCTCCGGCCAACGGCGACCTTTCGGTGCGCTGCGTTTGGGCGACGTTGGCGATGTTGTCTGGCTGGATCATCCTGGGTCACGTCTCGGCCCGTTGGATGGCCCGGCAGGTGCTTCGCGGCGAAGTCGAGTTCAACGTGGCGGCGAATGGTTTGCGGTCTCAACTTGATATCTTTCGCTGGTTCGCGTTGCCGATCGTGATCATGTGCTTGTACGGATTCTCATTGTCGGCTTACAGCCGCGCTCAACCGGTGATTCAATCGAGCATGTTTTTGCAAGCGATCGTGCTGTTGTCGCCCGGCTTTTCGTTGCTCGTTTCGACTTGGTCGGCTGAATATTACTTTGCCGTCGCCGTCGGGACCCAGCCTCGGCGATTGGGAGGATACCTTTCCGCGATGACACGCATGTTTCGCTCCGGTCCGGCTTGGTTGATCGTGCCCACATTGACCGTGATGGCGGCGGGCGATTTGTTGCAACAAGTGCAAGTGCGCTCGGAATCTTGGGATCACTGGATCGGTGACGCGATCGTGTCGTGGTTGCCGGCCATGTTGTTGGTTATCGGATCGTTGGTTGTGTTCGCGTTGCCGTGGTTGGTCCGATGGTTGGCCAAGACCGAACCGATCGACGGTTCGACTGAATCGGAAATCCGTTGTTGGCTCAGACGCTGCGGATTCTCAACACATTGGTTGTTCGGGATGCAAGTCGCCCGGTGGGATACCGGCGGCCGGATGCTCAACGCGATGGTCGCCGGTGTGATTCGTCCGGGACGATTGCTGTTGATGTCGGATCGTTTGCTCGACGAACTGCCGCGGGGCCAGCGAATGTTGGTCGTCATGCACGAGTTGGCCCATGTCAAACGCTGGCACGTTCCGTTGAGGATGGCCGCGATCTTGCCGGCTTGGTTCGTTTCGAGTTACTGCGGTGAGTTCTTGATCGAGTACGGATGGTTTGACGAAACTGTTGGCGCGGCCATCGGAGCGGTATCGGGTTTGGTCACGACGATCGTTTGCTTGGGGCTCGTCAGTCATTTCTGTGAACTCGACGCCGACGCGGTTGCCTGTCGTTTGGCGGTCCGCGCGAGCCGGAGAACCGAAACCGAAACCGAAGTCGGTGTGGGAGCAGCTTCGGCGTTGGATTCACCCGTGCTTTCGCGAATGCCGGAAGCGGAGATGACGATCGAAATGGCGGCGGAGCTGATGGCCGACGCGCTCGTTCGCGTGACCGCCGACCATCCTGCGTCGCGGAAGGTGAGTTGGTTGCACCCTAGTTTGGCGACACGGGTGGGCCGATTGCGCCGGATCTCGTACCCGCTTCCCGATCAGCGGGCTGAAGGGCATACTTGGGCGTTGTGAATAACTTCCCAATCCCTCGTAACCGAGAGTTTATCTGATGAGTCAAAGTGGCGTGATCACGTTCAAGGGCAACCCCATGACCCTCGCCGGCAGTGCCCTGCAAGTCGGCCAATCGGCACCCGACTTTAAATTGCACTACGCTCACGAAGGCCTGAAAACGCTCACGTTGGCGGATTTGAAAGGCAAGCCGTCGATCGTCAGTATCGTTCCCAGCCTCGACACCCCGACCTGTGCGACGCAAACGAAGACCTTCAATCAAAAGCTCGGTGAAATGGGCGAGAAGATTAACGCCGTCACCGTCAGCCGCGACTTGCCGTTCGCCCAGGCTCGTTTTTGCGGCGCCGAGGACGTCAAGATGCGAACGGCCAGCGATTACCAAACTCACGAGTTCGGCGAAGACTACGGCGTCGAAATCGAAGAGCTGAAGTTGCTCTCGCGAGCCGTGTTCGTGCTCGATGCCGAAGGCAAAGTGACTTACAAAGAAATCGTTTCGGAAGTCACGCAAGAGCCGAACTACGACGCGGCGCTGCAGGCGCTCGGCGATCTGGTCGGCTAGGGGTTGGTTCCACCTCCGCAAACAACGAATGCCATGATCCCCCAACCCCAAACGACGATCTCTTGTTAGCCGATCGGCTTCGCTCCAGTTTCGCTTTGATCCTCGGTACGGCGGCGTTTTTGTACCTCGACGCGCGGTACCATACCGAGGGTGCGGGTGGGTTGTTTCTGATTCCGTTGTTGTTGTTCTTCGTCTTCGGCACCGCTTCGGATCTAACCGGTTTGGTTACCCAGGCCGGTTTTCCGGTGCATCGAATGGTAACCGTGGGCGGAGCGATCTTGGTGGCTCTGTCGCCGTCGATCGTGATGATTTGGAACGCTTCATCCTGGGTAATGCCGCAATCGGTCTCGCCTTATCCGGTGAATTGTCCGATCGGCCAGGTCGGTTGGATCGCGATCTCACTCGGGTTTATTGTTGGCACCTTGTTCCTTTGCGAGATGAAAGACTACTCATCGGAGTCGGACACGGACTTGGTGCTGCGTCGATTGCTCGCCGGAATCTTTATTGTTGCTTACCTAGGCGTTTTGATGTCGTTCTTGGTGCTGATCCGCAGTCTAGGAACGGGCAACTGGGGATTGGCGGCGCTGTTGACGATGATCGCGACAACCAAGAGCACTGATATCGGTGCATACTTTACGGGCAAAGCCATCGGTCGACGGAAGTTGATCCCGCGACTGAGTCCCGGCAAGACGTGGGAGGGCGCGATCGGCGGGGTCGTCGTCGCGACGATCGTAGCGATGTTGTGTTTGCAGTTCTTGTTCCCCGCCGTCTTGGATGGTTTTGGCGAACCCGAAGCCCGCCCAGATGTCTTGATCGAGACCCCGTTGGGGAATGTCGAATTTTCAGGGTTGATTCCGAGGGCAATTCCTACGCCTGCGGTGCCTCCGATTTGGCTGGCGTTTGTGCTCGGCCCGGTACTCGCGATTAGCGGAATGGTGGGGGATTTGGCGGAATCGTTGGTCAAACGAGCCTGCCATTCCAAGGATTCCGGGGATTGGCTTCCCGGCATGGGGGGGGTCTGGGATGTGACGGATTCGCTCATATTCGCGGCTTTGCCGTCTTTTCTGTGTTTCGTGGCAGCGGCATGATGGCCGTGACGTCAGGCATGAAAAATCCGGGATTCGAGCCGGGGGCGTTGGCTTGATGCTTCCCCTGGCGTATAGAATCTGCGTTCGCCCCGGCGATGTTTCTCCGGCGATCGTTACGACGGCGTCCATCTCTGCGACTTCCGTTTGTTTTTCCGTATTGTGTATTGAGGTTCCGTGAAGCCCGTCATGAATGAAGCCACGCTGTCGACGGCTGGCCCCGAGGAAGTGTTGACGTTGTTCGGTCCGCGTGACCAGCACGTCCGCAAGCTTCGACGATTGTTCGATGTCGACATCACTCATCGTGACGGCCGGATTCGAGTCGCCGGGGAAGAGGACAACGTCAACGCGACGTTAAGAGCCCTCGAACGCCTCCGCGTGATCGTCCGCGCCAAAAAATCCTTGGGAATCGGGGACGTCGAAACGGCGATCGCCGAAGAAGGCGTCAAAGGCGATGACGAAAAGACCGGACGCGTCGGTCGACCGCAAGCCGATCCGATCAACATTCAAAACGCCGGCCGTAAAATTTCCCCGCGAACGCCCGGCCAAGCCAAGTACGTCGAGGCGATCCGCAAACACGATCTTACTTTCGCAACCGGACCGGCCGGATGTGGCAAGACCTATTTGGCGGTCGCTACGGCGGTCGAGGCCTACAAGGCGGGCACGGTTCGCAAGATCGTTTTGGTTCGACCGGCCGTCGAGGCGGGCGAGAGCTTAGGGTTTTTGCCTGGCGATCTGAGGGCGAAACTGAATCCATATTTGCGGCCGCTCATGGACGCACTCGGTGAGATGGTCGATTACGACCAAGCCCGCGGGTTGATGGAACAGGATGTGATCGAGATCATTCCGTTGGCTTACATGCGTGGACGAACGCTCAATGACGCTTTCATTATTTTGGATGAAGCCCAAAACACCACCGTCGCCCAGATGAAAATGTTTTTGACCCGGATGGGCGAACATTCCAAAATGGTCGTCAGCGGCGATGCAACGCAATTGGACTTGCCCCGCGGTGTCCGCAGCGGCCTGCATGACGCGCTCCATCGACTCGGCAAGATCGAAGGCATCGGCGTGATCCGGTTGTCTTCTCACGACATCGTTCGCCATCGGTTGGTGCAGAAAATTGTCGAAGCTTACGAAGCTTCCGAAAAACTGGACGCTGACCAGCCTCCTGATGCGCATCCCCGCGCACAAGCTCCTGAAACGCGCGGTGTTCCGGATTCATGAGTAGTGCGAAAACGCAGCGTGCCGGCAAAGAGCGGATTCAGTCGCTCGGAATCCCCAAGCCGAAATGGGCTGCCTGGTGGGACCACAGCAACAAGAGCGATCTGGCGATTCGGTTCGGGTTGGCAACGGTCGCCGCGGTCTTGTTGTTGGTCGTGTGTCGGACTTGGCAACCGACGTTCGCGTATCGCATGGGTGCCATTCCGGCCCGCGACTTAATGACCCGGGTGACGTTCCAGGTTCCCGACAAAGTCGCCACCGAGGATCTCAAAGAACGTAAACGCCGGGAAGTGTTGACGCTTTATCGCAACACTCCTAAACGACTCGAGCAACTCCGTGCCGCGCTGCGAAATAAGTTGTTTTTGATTTTAGGTGCGTCGTCGTTCGAGCAACTCGGCACCGAAGAGCGGGCCGCATTGACCGAGTTTTACGAGGGTAGCGAGACAACTCCGGAAGAGGATTCGCCGGCGGAGCGATTCGCGCTGCTCAAACGAGTTTTTAATGAAGACAAGGAGCTAACCGAACTCGAAGAGGTCGTCGAGCTATCGATGGTTCCGTTGTATAAGAACGGTCTGTTGCAGGCACCGCAACACTCCGCCGAACAGGGATCTCAGCGGATGATACGTGTTTTCCAAGCCGATCAGGCTGACGAAGCCGTGCCGGTGGAATTGTCCAAGGTGCGGATCGCCGAAGCCGGCGGTGTGCTCGAAAAATTGCTAAAAGATCAATTCCGTACGCGTTTCGAAGGCGAGGAGGGCCAAGTCGCCGCTCGCATGATCGGCCAGTGGTTGCGGGAACGGTTGCCCGAGTACGAAACGCTGAAGTACGACGACGATGCATCCCAAGCCGCTCGAGAGCAAGCCGCCGACGCCGTCGAGACGGTGATGATGACGTTCTACACCGGGCAATCAAAACTCGCCGACGCTGGTAAGCCGCTGACGGTCCGCGAACTTGATTTGCTGCGTAGCGAATGGGAAGTTTTGATCGAAAACATGCAAGTCTCCGATCGTCTGGCGCGCGTGATCGCGTTTGGTGGAATGATCGTGGCGTTGTATCTGTTGTGTGGTTCGTACATTTGGTTCGTCGATGATCGTGAGTTGGTTCGCGATCCTTATCGGTTGGCACGTCTGTTGGCCTTGATGGTCACCACAATCGCGCTGAGTTACTACGCGTCGCGTGACGCTTGGCGGGCCGAACTCGTGCCGCTCGTTTTGACGTCGATTACGGCGGCGGTGGTCTACGGTCGCGAGTTGGCGCTCTTGCTGATGGCGGCGGCGAGTCTGTCGGTCACGTTGTTGTTGGGCGCGGACTTGTCGAACTTAGTGGTCATGGCGGCCGCTTGTACATCGTGTACGTTGTTGCCTGGTCGCATCCGCAGCCGCACGCACTTAATCACCGTCGGAGCGATCAGTGCGGCGATCACGGTCTTGACCGTGATTGGCGTCGGAATCGTGACCGGACAAACGCTCTCATCAGGCTCCCCCGGCGACGGATTGGAACCACTGTTCATGGACGGTCCCATGCAGCGCGTCTTGTCGGGGTTGCTCGCCGAAGCGGGCTGGGCGGGGTTGTGTATTTGGGTATCGTCGTTGGCGATGACCGGTTTATTACCCTTGATCGAAAAAGGCTTCGGTGTTCAAACCGATTTATCGTTGCTCGAACTTGGTGACGCCAGCCACCCGTTGTTACGTCGTTTGGCGCAACGTGCTCCGGGGACGTACAACCACTCGATCAACGTCGCGTCGATCGCCGAAGCGGCCGCCGATGCGATCGGTGCCAACGGCTTGTTGGTTCGCGTCGGGGCGTACTTCCATGACATCGGCAAGATGTTCAAGCCCGAATATTTCATCGAGAATCAATCCGCCGGAATCAATCAGCATGATTCGTTGCAACCGGCGATGAGCACGTTGGTGATCATCGCTCACGTCAAAGACGGAGCCGACTTGGCCCGCAACCACCATTTGCCGGCGCCGATCATCGATTTCATTTTGCAGCACCACGGCACGACGTTGGTCGAGTACTTCTATCGGGAGGCGGCCAAACGCAGCGAAGAGGACCCTAATCGCGAAGCGGTCAGTGACAAGGACTTCCGTTATCCGGGGCCGAAACCGCAAACACTCGAGGCGGCCGTGTTGATGTTGGCCGACACCGTCGAAAGTGCCTCGCGGACGTTGGTCGATCCCACGCCCGCGCGGATTTCGAATCTGGTCGACGCGATCGCCCAGAAAAAAGTCGCCGACGGTCAGTTCGATGAATGTGGTTTAACGTTTTCTCAATTACACCGCGTCCGTCAAAGTCTCGTCAAATCGCTGACCGCGATTTACCACGCACGCGTCAAGTATCCAGGCCAGCAATCGGCGTGATGACGAACATCGAAACCTTGATCGACTCGGACGCGGAGGATCCTTTTGCGGCGGCGGGTATTCGCGAAACGGATTTGCAATCGGCCGTCATCGCTGCGGCTCAGGTCGGCCATTGTGATCGGATCAGCGTCGGTGTTCGGGTCACCATGGATGCGGCGATTCACCAAATCAATCGCCAATTTTTACAACACGACTACCCCACCGACGTGATCAGTTTTCCGTATGATTTGGTACCGCCTCGCGTTGAAGGCGAATTGGTCGTGAGTCTCGAAACGGCGATCGCTCAGGCGACCGTTGCCGGTTGGTCCATACGAGAGGAGTTGTTGCTTTACGTGGTTCACGGAACATTGCACTTGGTCGGCTACGACGACACGACGGAGCCCTTGCGATCCGAAATGAGGCTCGCCGAACGAACCGGACTCGCATCGTTGGGAATTGTGCCGCCGATGGACGAGGAACCAGCACGGTCGGCATCCGCTGAGGATCGTGCCCGATGAACGAACTCTCTGCGATTGTCAGCCAACCGATCATCGGTTGGAATTTGTTTTGGGCTCTTACCGGGTTTATTCTCGGGAGTGTCGGCGGTCTCGGCGTCGAGTTGCTCGACGGTTTCGCCGGACGATCACTCGAGGTGTACTGCCGCGTCCGCAAGAATCGCGAGCGGTTCGGTGCGGTGTTGGATCACCAGGACGACGCGATCCGTGGCAGCGAATACTTGCGGATGATCGGAACGGTGGTGTTCTTGATGTTCGGAACGCTCGTCGTGGTCGAGCATCAAGGTCATGCGTGGAATGTCCTGACCACGTGGGCGGTTGTGGCTTGTTTGTTGATCATGTTGACGCATCTGTGGTTGCCGGCCGCGATCACCCGATTTACCTCCTCACCGCTACTGTACTTTACCTGGCCGTTTTGGTTTTTGCTGTCGGTCGCGATGCGGCCGTTGCAGGGTCCCGGCGAGCTACTTGAGATCATGACCCGTCGATTGGCCGGTAAGATCGAACACGAAGACGAAGACGAGGAACAACTCGAAGACGAGATCCGCACGATCGTCACGGCGGGCACTCGCGAAGGTTACTTCGGTCCGGGCGTTCGTGAGATGATCCAAGGCGTAATGGAACTGCACGAAGACACCGTCGGTCACATCATGACACCGCGCGGCGACGTCGAAGCGATCGATGTGAAAACGATGTGGCCGGAGGCGATCAACAAAATCATCGCCAGCGGCCGGACGCGTTATCCGGTTTACGAAGAAAGCCTCGACAACGTCGTCGGAATCTTATTCGTCAAAGACTTGTTGCCGTTCCTCGTTTCACAAAAGTTACCCGACCAACCGATCCTGGATCTGTGCCGTCGGCCTTGGTCGGTCCCCAAGGACCGCAGCGTGGAGTCGTTGTTGCGAGAGTTTTTGCACAACCGTTCGCACATGGCGATCGTCGTCGATGAGTTCCAACAGACCGCCGGCGTCGTTACGATCGAAGACGCACTCGAGGAAATCGTTGGCGAAATCGTGGACGAGTCCGACGAAGAAGAAGAGTACGAGATTCGAGTGATCGACGACGACACGATCGAAGTCGACGGTCGCGTGATGATCGACGACATCAATGAGTTGATTCACTGGAACCTACCCGAGAGCGAAGATTACGAAACGATTGCGGGATGGGTCCTTTACCACACCGGCGCGATCCCCGATCCAGGTCAGCAATTACGGTTGAACGAGTTCGAGATCGAAGTCCTGAGAGCGACCAACCGAAAGATCGAATCGATGCAACTGCGACGTGGCATCGCGGGCAACGCAAGCTAACCGTGGCGATTTTTTCCCTCACCCGTCCAAGCTCGGTCGCATGAACTTCCAGACTTGGTCGGCCGCTTGGACGTCGGTCGAGGCCGCTTGGTCTTGTCCGTAAACGATCCGGTTGTAAGCATCGACGACGCTCAGTGCGGATTGTCGAAGGACCGGGAACTGCGTCACCAATCGGTGGGCGAATTCGTTTGGCGTCTCATCTTCGCTGCGACGAACGCCTTGTTCGCGGGCCCAGGCTTCGAGGGCTTGAAAGGTCACAACGACTACCTGTTGCGGCTCGGCCCGGCCGATCGGGTTTTCGAACGATGAAAAGGGCCTTGGCGGCGGGACGTCCGCACCCCCGCGTCGTGGCGGCGTGGCGGGCGTTTCGGTCGGTCGATCGCGACCGCCAAGCCACTCGTTGATCCAAGCTAAGATCGCCTGATAGTTCCGGTACAAATAGAACCCCACGATCCCGAACAAGACGGCGATCAGCAAGTATTTGAACAGTCCGACCAGACCAGAGAGCAACCCGCCCCAATCCGTTGAAGGGGCAGGCGGTTTGGCGGGCGGTGGTTCGGCGGGCGGTGCTTCGGCGGACTGAGTTTCGGCGGACGGCGGTTCAGTGGCGGGTTGCTCCGCTTGGGTTGGATCGGTCCGATCCGACTGATCTTTCTGATCCGACTGATCTGGCTGATCCGTCCGATCTGGCTGGTCCGACCGATCTGGCTGTTCGTTGGGCGGCGTTGCTTGTTTGGGCTTCTCGCCCGGCTTAGCCGGTTCTTGCGGCGTGGATTGAGCCGGCTTGGACTCATCCGGCTTGGACTCGTCCGGTTTGGCGGGCTGGTCGGACTTCGCCGGTTTGGGCTGTTCACCCTCGGGCGATGGCTTCGATGGCTCGGTTTTGGCGTCCTGGTCGCCTTTGGCGTCGGACTTGCCTTGTTTTCCTCCTGGATCATTCCCCGTTGGACCGTCTTGGCGGTCGCCTTGTTCACCGCCCGGCGGCGCTCCTTTTTCGCCGCCCTCGCCGCCTGGATTCGGACCGGGGGCATTCGGTTGCGATGTGGACTGCTCGGGCGTCGGCGGGGCGTTGGACTGGGCCTGTGATGATGAGCTGCCCTTGCCTGGATCTTCCGCACCCTCGTTACCGTAACCATAACGACTTGCCGTCATCGGTTTGGCGTTCTTCAGAAATTCGGGCATTTTCAGCGACGCGAGCGTCCGGCCCGGCATCGGGGCGAGCAGCGATAGCAACAAGATCACGCCGATCATGCCCATGCCCCCGGCTACCCACGCGACCGTGGTCTGCCAGGGCATCTCGGTGTTGCGTTGTCTGAGGTAACGACGGAGGTTGAGGAACGCGGTCACAACCAATAGCGACAAACTCGTGAACAGATAAATCGCCAACAGCGATCGGGCGGCGGTCCACGCGGCTGAATGACTCGCCAAGAAAAACTGCCCGATGCCGAACAAGGGCAATGCCCCCAGGGCCAAATACAAGACCGTGCGTCCCGGTTGGTTGCCGCTTTGGCCGACAAATTCAGACTCCCGGCCGGCCGTTTTTTGGAACCATAACCGACCGCTGTCGATCAGTCCTTGGCCGCTGCTGTCGATCCCGTCGTCGACGATGGTGCAATCATGGACGATGCGGTCGGCGAGGTAACCGATCACGAAAAGCACGACGGCGGATGAGAGCGGCCCTCCGAAGAATCGGCTCATGACGAAAAACGAGGCTGCTCCCAAGGCGATCGTATAGCCCATCGAGTAGTTGCGGCCCTCTTCGATCGTCATCCGCGCGATTGCGGTGACGCCCATCGTGTAGAAAAACAGGGTTTGGGCGACGCGGGCGGGATAGTACCCGGAGTAAATCACCATCATCAAGAACATCGCGAGGCTCAATAGCATCGCGAAGATTAAGACGGGGGCCAGACCGATCGCGGCGTAATCGGCAACGGTTTGATGGCGTCGGTTGAACAAGTGATTCCCGATGGACGATGGGTGGCATAGCCAAAGTCACCGAAACTCAGGCGCCTATCCAGCTTATCCGTCAAAACGGCTCAAGCACAGCGTCACGTTTTGGCCGCCGAATCCGAAGCTGTTGTTCAATGCGTGTTGAATATCGGATTGGCGTGCCTCATTGGGAACGTAATCCAAGTCGCAATCCGGGTCGGGGTTTTCGTAATTAATCGTTGGCGGAAGGACGCCGTGACGGATCGCCATCAAGCAAACGATCATTTCGGTCACACCGGCGGCGGCGATCAGGTGCCCCATCATGCTTTTGGTGCTACTGACGGGAGTGTTGATCGCGTTGTCGCCGAACACTTCACGGCAGGCTTTGGTTTCGACGCGGTCGTTGACCTTCGTGCTCGTGCCGTGCGCGTTGACGTAGCCGATGTCGGTCGGATTCAATCCGGCGTCGGCGATTGCCATTCGCATTGCAGCGATGCCGCCGTGTCCGTCGGGCGGGATGTCGGTGATGCGGTACGCGTCGGCGGTGGTGCCGTAGCCGGTGATCTCGCCATAAATCGTCGCGCCTCGAGCTTTGGCGGCTTCGAGTTCCTCCAAGATCACCATGGCGGAGCCTTCACCGAGGACGAACCCGTTTCGTCCGGCGTCGAAGGGGCGGCTGGCCTTGGTCGGTTGGTCGTTGCTTTCGGACAAGGCGGTCAATAGGTTGAAACCCGTCACACCGAAGGGGTGGATCATGCTGTGCGTGCCGCCGGCCAGCATCACGTCGGCTTCGCCCCGCCGGATGATCTCGGTCGCTTCGCCGACCGCTTGGCTGCTCGCGGCGCACGCGGTCAAGCAGTTGAAATTCGGACCTTGCGCGTTGAACCGGGCGGCTAAGTGAGCGGCCGGCATGTTCGGTTCTTGTTCGAGTTCCTTGGCCGGGTCGAGTAGTTCCAAGCCGGCGGCGATGAATTTCTTGGGGTCGTATTCGCCCGATTCAAGGGCCGCGACCATCATCTTGCTGAACGTGCCGAAGTCCTGGTTGCCTTCGCCGCTTCCCAAGTACACGCCCATCCGGGTCGGATCGGTAATCGAATCCAACACGCCGCTATCGTTCATCGCTTGAGTCGACGCCGCGATCGCGAATTGAGTGTGACGGCCACGTTGGACGTGGTCTTCGCCGTCGGCAACAGCTTTGCGAACGTCCCAATTCTTAACTTCGGCGGCGATTCGAGTGGGGAAGCCGGTCGCATCGAACAGCGTTGTCGGGGCGACACCGCTGCCGCCTTCCTTCAAACCAGACCATACCGTTTGAACATCCCAACCCATGGGGTTGATCATTCCGATTCCGGTAACAACGACTCGGCGACGCGACGACATGGACGCTCAAAGATTAGGGTAAAAGGGAACCGGTTGACCATCGGCGGTCTTGGCTACGTGAAAGAAATTCATCAGTCGCAACATCGCACGCAGGTCGCCGGGATGAAACAGAGGACCGTCAACCAAATGACCTTCCTCCAAAAACGCGAACATCAATTCCGCTTCGGCTTGCAACACTCCGTCGCAGTGGCTCGTTCCGGTGATTGTGGCACCGAGTTCTTGAGTCCGTTGAAGTTCGACGTGATAAATCAATGTATCGCCGGGTTTGGCCGGCGCGTAGTATTTCACCGAGCCGACCTTGGCCAGGACGACTCGTTTAGTGAACTGAAATTTTTCGTGGACGAGGATTCCACCGAGTTGAGCGAGACCTTCGATGATCAGCGTCGGCGGCAGAACGGGATAACCCAAACTGTACCCGTCGAGCACTTCTTCATCGAGCGCAACGTTCTTGATGCCCTTGGCGTGCGAGCCACTGACAAACTCGGTGAACCGATCGACCCAAAACCAACGCATCGCTTAAGCGTTGACCTTGCTTCCGACGTAGTTGCACAAGTCGCCGACGGTCAGCAGGTTGCCGAAGTCTTGGACGCGAGGATTCTTTTCGAACTTCGACAGGTCCGCCCACGGCATCCGAGTTTTCAGTTCCGTCATCCCGTCTGGCGTGACCACGCCGTCTTGGACGTATTGGCTGTTGGTCAAAATGTCTTCGGGCGAAAGTTCTTCGCGGGGAATTTGAATGTCGAATGACTTTTCAAGCTTGAACACGATGTCGAGGAAGTCGATTGATTCGGCACCCAAATCGCCCACCAAGGTTGCGTCGCGGGTCGCTTCGTCTTCGTCTACGCCGAGCGCGTCGACCAAAGCGGCTTGAACCTTTTCAAAAATATCGTCGTCGGACATCGACATGTGTTCGTTCCTAAAGAGTTGTTCAAAGTGAAAGGGAAAACGCTGCCACAGCCGGGCAGTCGCCATAAAGTTCGAAAAATTGAGCTTCCGCAGCCCGCTTTAAGTCGGTGTCGGTATCAAGATATTCCGGGTCGCCACTAGAGCAGCTTTCCAAAATCAGGCGAGCCGCCACGGTTGTCCGATCGCCTTTGCGGGCGACCGCCTTGATGGTGGACAGATTCCCCTCGGTTTTGAACATCTCCGCTTCCACGGTCAAGGTTTCGCCCGGCGAAAGGAAGTCGCCGAATTTGACGTTGCGCGCTTCCCTCAGCAAAACGAGTGCGTGGTTGAAACCGGGCGACATGCGTATCAGCCAAACGGACGCTTGATGAAGGGCCTCCAACATCATCACGCCGGGCATGACAGGAAAGCGGGGGAAATGGTCGAGCAGGTATTCTTCATCAGCGGCCAGCGTCCGCTCGCCGACCAGCCTCTTGCCGGGTTCGAAAAGCGTGATGCGGTCGAGTTGACGATATTTCATACCGGGGATTTTGCGTGTCATGGGGCGAATCTTAGTTCTTCCCCCAAAACCCCTCAACCGGAGATTCACCCCAGAATCGTTCGGATTGCCAATTTGGGGCAAACTTTAAGGGCAAACCACTACTTTCATTTGCTCGGGGTCGCCCGCGTGGAGACGTTTGAACCACTCCGGGCCGTCGGCAAGCGAGATCTTGGCCGTAATCAGAGGGGCGACATTGATGATCCCCCGGGCCATCAGATCGATGCACTGCGGGTATTCGCCGTTGCAACCGCAGGTGCCCTGCAACCGGATTTCACGCGTGACGACGGACTGTAGCGGCAACTCGATCGTCGGAGAAACGTTGCCGACAAGCGTCACCGCCCCGCCTTTGCGAACCGATTCGATCGCAGTCTTGACGGTCGGCGTCGCACCCACGACTTCGAATGCGACGTCGGCACCTCGGCCTTGGGTCAGGCCACGAATGGTTTCGGGAACGTCAACTTGATCACCGCGCAACACGTCGGTCGCCCCCAATTCCTTCGCGGCGGCGAGCCGTTTGTCGTTCAAATCGACCGCGATGATGCGCGTCGCTCCGGCCGCTTTGGCGGCTTGCAAGGTCAGCAACCCGATCATTCCGGCACCCACCACGACGGCGGTATCGCCCAGCCGGATCGGCGTGATGGCAGCCGCGTGAACCGCGACACTGACGGCCTCGACCAAAGCGGCGTGTTCAAACGCCAAAGAATCGGGCAATTGATAGACGATCCGCCGCGGCACCGAGATCCGCTGGGCGAATGCCCCGTGTCGCCGGTACTCGCCACACGAAACTCCCAGCACCATTCGGTTATCGCAAAGGTTCTGATGGCCGTCGCGGCAAAAATGGCATCGGCCACACGAGACCATCGAATCGAACGTCACTCGTGTACCCTCGGGCATGTCGGTCACGTTGGCCCCCGAAGCGACGACGATGCCGGCGGCTTCGTGACCCATGATCAACGGCGGAATGCGTCGCCCGGTGCTGCCGTCGTACCCGTGAATATCGCTGCCACAAATCCCGCACGCTTCGACCTGAACCAAAACGTCGTCGACGCCAACTTCGGGCTCGTCGACGTCGGTGTATTGCATATTTTTGTATTCGGTCAGCAAAAGGGCTTTCATGTCGATCTCGATGCTTGGATATGTGTCGGATTGGCTCTAAGGTAGCCGGAGTCGCAAGACTTCGGTATCGGTCAGCAAACCGACTGAACTCTTGCGAGTCCAGCTACCACGATTGCGAGTCCAGCTACCACGCCCCCGATAACGTCAATAACTTTGGAAATCTTCCCGGTTTTATTCAAGAAAAGCAATCCGATTGATCTTGACTCGTTTTGTCAATCTTCTCAGACTCCTGACTTGCTTGTAACGAAGCGGCCAGTCGGCGACGTGGAAAATAACCCGTGCGGCTGAGACCCGACGCTACAGGGACGTACCGGATCGAAATTTGCCTCGGCATTCGGTTCGAACACGAAGGACACCGCCTCCGAAATCGATCCAGAACAAGATCGGGAAATCGGTTAGACTGTGCAAAGGCTTCATTCAAGGAAGGCTTTCACCGGTGAGCTTCGGTTCGACCCCGCCGGTCATCCAGGACGGATGATGACACAGCGCAGTCGCGCATGACGGGTTGACCGATCCAATCACGGCATCCGCTTCGGGATATTGGCCGACGGTTTGTGTTTCGCTGATTCGATCAGTTCGACGCAATCCCAGTCCGCACAATCTTTCGTGGTGCGTGTCACCGCAGTCGCCAACCGGCATGGGTTTTCGTTTGTCATTCCAAGCGGACTTCGACGTTAAAGAACGAGTGCGCAGCGCGTCGGACATTGTCGACGTGATCGGTCGCGATTTGGAGATGCGTCCCCAAGGACGGCACTTCGTCGCCCGCTGCCCGTTCCACAACGACAAGCGTCCGTCGATGACCGTCAACCAAGAACGCCAGTCTTGGAAGTGTTGGGTGTGTGACATTGGCGGCGACGTGTTCAGTTTCGTGATGCAGCGCGAAGGGGTCGAGTTTCCCGAAGCCTTGCGAATGCTCGCCGAACGAGCCGGCATCGAGATCCCCGACAAGCGGCAGGGCCCCAAGACCCAACCGGGAAGCCCCAACGACAAACCGACGTTGATCGCGGCAATCAGCGAGGTCGCCCAGGCATACTACGAACAACTCGACGCGCACAAGTCCGATGACGCCAAACGAGCGTGGGACTATCTGCAACAACGTGGCATCGACGACGAGAACCGCCAAAAGTTTCGCATCGGCTTCGCGCCCGACTCGTGGGACTTTGCCGTCAACTTGCTCCGCTCGAAAAGCTACTCCCTCGACGTCGCGATCGCATGCGGCGTCGCGATCGCCCGACAAAACCAGGCGTCCGGCCAAGACGCTCCACAAGTCTCTGGTGCAACGGGTGGTTACGATCGGTTCCGCGGTCGCTTGATGTTCCCGATTCATAATTCCCAAGGCAAGACGATTTCTCTGGGCGGTCGGATCATCCCCGCCATCGCCGAACGTGTTGCGGCGGCGAGTGGTGATGCCGGAGGTGCCGGGGCCAAATACATCAACGGTCCCGAGACGTTGCTGTTTCGCAAATCCAACGAACTGTACGGACTCGACCTCGCCCGTGATTCGATTCGCGGTGCGGGGGAAGTGCTCGTGATGGAAGGTTACACCGACGTCGTTGCCGCATCGATGGCCGGTATCGACCGCGCCGTCGCGGTATTGGGTACGGCGTTGACCGAAGCGCACGTTCGGATCCTGAAGCGTTATGCCGCCCGTGTCGTGTTGGTGCTCGACGGTGACGAAGCGGGCCGGCGACGAGCCGAGGAAGTGCTCGAGTTGTTCGTGACCGCCGACGCGGACCTTCGTATCCTAACGCTTCCCGACAACGCCGACCCTGCCGATTTTTTGGCCGCCCATCCGGCCCAAGAGCTTCTCGATATGGCCGCCGCGTCGCCCGACGCGATCGATCACAAGCTTGCCCGATTAACCGACGGTGTCGACATCACTCGCGACACCCACGCGGTGACGACGGCGATCGAAACGCTGCTCAAAATGTTCGTCAAATCGCCTCAAAACGACGATAGGGCGTCGCTGAAGATTGACCAGTTGTTGATGCGAATGAGTCGCACGTTTGAGTTGCCGGTCGATCGATTGACACGACGTTTTCAATCGTTGCGTCAAGAACACCAAACTCGTCAAGCGAATCAAGCTCGCTACCAGAAAACATCGGCAACACCGTCACGACCAAGCGAACGTCAACCGCATCGGCCCGACTCGGGCAGCGATCGGTTTGCCGAAGCAGCCATGGAAGACGCCGCCGCGTTCGGGCTCGACTTTGATCCATCGAACTATGCGGATCCTTCGGGCTATGTTTCAGGCCAATACGATTCATCGGATAATGACCCAGGTGCGTTTGGACCAAGTGTCCAGTCGCCATCTCGATCATCAGTCAACGAATTCCAAGCACCGCTCTCGGGCGTCGATCGTGAGCTGTTTGAAACGCTGCTCGTCAGTCCCGAGTTGGCGGCGATGGCCGTCGAGTCGATCGACCCTAATTGGTTGCAATCGACCACCGCGAAGATGCTGTTATCGGCCTATCAAGAACTCGACTTGCAGCAACGCGAATTGAACGCCGAGTCCTTGTTGACGTTAATCGAAAACGAATATCTCAAGAACCAAATCATCACGCTGCTTGAACGCATCGAGACCCGCGGTGACCGTTTGGCCGACCAACCGCATGATCGTTACACGGCAATCTTAACCCGATTCCGTGAGCGTGAATTTGAAATCGAAAAGACACGACAAATCGAAAAATTGGCTTCCGCTTCCTTGCCTGAAGACGAGGAACTCGCCATGCTGGAGCAACTCTTTGCGGCGGAGCGATTACGACACTCGCCGCGATAGATGATCTCCCGATCAATCACCTCCCGTTTCTTGACCCACTATTGAAATCGAAAGGCATTTACCCGAACGTCACGTTTCTGTTTTCCCGCAAACAAGTCACGCCGACCCGGCTTGCCGTCCCATGATGGGACGAGACCCTTTAACACGAAGTTAGAACAATGCAATTGATGGATCAAACCCTCTCCCAACTCATCAACCGTGGTGCCAAGGACGGCTACCTGACCTACGATGAAGTCAACGCTTATCTGCCTGACGAAGACGTCAACCCGGAAAAGCTCAACACGCTTTTAGCGGCACTCGAACGACGCGGGATTGCGTTGATCGAAGCCACCGAAAAACAAGCACGTGTGACCGCCGCCGTTAAACGCCGCGCACCCGAACCCAATGTCGCCGGCATGCGAGATGGAGACGATCTGTCGGGCGAACGCTCGGAAGATGACGACGATTTCGATCCTAGCGAAACCGACGACGAAGCGATCGAAATGTCATCCTCGATGGGGCTCTCGGGCATCGAGGACTCCAGCGGCCCGATCCTCGGCACGGCCGCCGACTTGCCCAAGGCGAGCGAAGATCCGATCCGGATGTACCTCAGCCAAATGGCCGAGATTCCGTTATTGACGCGAGAACAAGAAATCTCGCTGGCCAAGAAAATCGAGATCACGCGTAAGCAATACCGCCGCTCGTTGCTCGAAACCGACTACGCGATGCGAGCCACCGTCGACGTGCTCAAGAAAGTTCACTCGGGCGAACTCCCGTTCGATCGTACGATCAAAGTTTCCTTGACCGAACGACTCACCAAAGAGCAGATCTCGCAACGGATGCCGCACAACCTACGGACTCTCGAACCGTTGTTGGAGCAAAATCAATTGGACTTCGAGATTCTTGTACGAAAGAGTGCCTCGCCGCGACTCAAGGCCGAAGTCCGCAAACGGTTTCTGCGCCGCCGCCGCAAGTGTTTGGAATTGGTCGAAGAGCTAAGCCTTCGCAGTCGCCGCGTGACCCCGTTGTTGCATCAACTAGAAAAAATCTCGGGTCGGATGAACTTCATCCGCGAACGACTCGACACGCTCGGACATGACGCAATGAGCCGTGACGAAGCGGCCGACTTGCGGCAAGAGTTGCGTGAACTGATGCTCGTCACTCAAGAGAGCCCTCGCAGTTTGCACAACCGCATGGTGCGGACCCGCAAGTTCTTCGATCAATACGAGTCGACCAAACGAGAGCTCAGCGCCGGCAACTTGCGATTGGTTGTTTCGATCGCCAAAAAGTATCGTAACCGTGGCCTGTCGTTCTTGGACTTGATCCAAGAAGGCAACACCGGCCTCATGCGAGCGGTCGACAAGTACGAATACCGACGTGGTTTCAAGTTCAGCACCTATGCCACTTGGTGGATTCGCCAAGCAATCACCCGCGCGATCGCCGATCAAGCACGCACGATCCGAATTCCGGTTCACATGATCGACGTGCTCAGCAAACTTCGCCAAGCTCAAAAGCGTCTTACGCAAACGCTTCGACGCGAACCGACTTACGAAGAGATCGCCGAGTCGACCGAAATCGCGATCGAAGAAGTTCGACGTGTCATGGATATCGGACGTCACCCGGTCAGTTTGGATCGCCCCGTCGGGGAAGGTGAAGACAGCAGTTTTGGCGAGTTCATCCAAGACAACGAGAACGACAACCCGGTACGCGTCGCTGCCAGCGGGATGTTACGCAGCAAGATTGACGAGTTGCTCAAAACACTAACCTTCCGTGAACGTGAGATCATCCGCTTGCGCTATGGATTGGTGGACGGATACAGCTACACGTTGGAAGAGTGTGGTCGCATCTTCAAGGTTACCCGCGAACGCGTCCGGCAAATCGAAGCCAAAGCGGTGTCGAAATTGCAGAGCCCGTCGCGCGCCGACCGCTTGGCCTCGTACCTCAAGCCAGCCGCCTAGTGCGTCGTCAAAATAAAACTTAGGGTTAGTGAAGTGAGCCGACGGCGCTAGCCGCGGGTATTGCTCGACACCCAACGCTAGCGGTCTGTTGATTTAGTCGTTTAACGGCAAGCCGAAGGCGTCGGCGATGCCCCCAATTGACGCCTACGGCTTGCCGTTAAACGAAAAGGGGTCGCGATACCACTAAATCAACAGCCCGCTAGCGGCGTGTTGATAGTTTGCATCGTAACCCGAAGCGTGAGCGAGGGATACATACAGAGGCCTCAATACCGCTGAATCCCTCGCTCACGCTTCGGGTTACGATTAATCAACAAGCCCGTGAGCGAGGGATACATCAAAGAGAATCAATGGCGTTCAATCCCTCGCTGACGCTTCGGGTTACGATTAAACCAACAGCCCGCTAGCTGCGGGTATTGCTCGACACCCGACGCTAGCGCGTTCGGCTCACCCTAATCTTAAATTTTTATGGAGCACTGATCGTACCATGTTGGTACGATCGCTCACGGAGGATCGATAGAGCCGCTACATGGTTTTGAGATATTCCAAAACGGCGTCTTTTTCGGCTTCGGTTAGCATGTCGGGATAACTATGTCCCAGTGCAGACTTGCCGAGCCGACGGGTGTCAAAGTACGTTCGACGAACCGCAACATCGGGATGCTCGAGCGGAACGCGATCGGTTGTTTCCACCGTTAGGCCGACCTTCGATTCGTCGAGATCGATCTTGGTGCGACGCCAGACCGCCGGGCGGCGGTCTGGGTGCAAGACATGCCAAAGGGTCGGCACGCTTCCGTTATGAAAGTAGGGTGCACTGGCCCAAACGCCATCCAATGGTGGTGCGACATAGCCGGCCGGGTCGACAATCGTTGCTTGATGATCCGCCTGACCGACGTTCGCGAACCAACTATCCGCATACTTGGTGCGACCGGCGACACCGAGTGCCTCGTGTCGTACCGGGTCGGTTCCGATCTCATCAATCGGGATCATTTCGTTGGGATACGCCGCGATGGCCTCCGCGTCGGTGCGATGTCCGTACGTTCCGTGGCAATTCGAGCAATTCTGGTTGAATATCAGTTTCCCACGACGGGCCAAGTCGCTATCGACCGGATGCGGGTACTTCGGCGGACGTAGCGATGACAAGTACGCATAGACGTCCTTAAAGTGGTCTTCGTTTTGACGATAAAAGTCGGGTCCATTCTCAGGGACCAACGTGAACTGCATCAAACCGCGGTGCCCTTTTTCCGCGAATCCATCAATGTAAAGGTAAGGCCGTTTATAAAAGTGCCACCACGGGGGCGCGTCCATATCATGATTGGTGAATGAAGCGGGAGGACGGTCCAAGACATTCAAGTCGGCATCACGAAAATGCATCAAGCCCATGCCGAAAACAACGGCATTGGTCGTTCCGTGCGTGGTACCGAGCGGAACGACGAGCGAGCCGAAATCCATTCGCGTCAAAGGCTCGCCGATCCGAAACTTCGTACTGCGAATCTCTTCCGTCATCGTCTGCAACGCAAACCGATTGTTCGGCGCGCCGGGAGTGGGAACCCCGTAGACCGATCCGCCGTGGCAGGAGAAACAATTCATCGTCCAGTCTCCGTTTTCGGAAACGACGTATTGCAAGGGTTTCCCCGGATCCGCTCCGTCGTCGGCGAGATGCTCCGGACGCGGGGTCAATCCATACCGTTGGAAGATCATTCGGCGTCGCTGAGCGACCGTCGCTGATTCGGCTCGACTGCGAAGCGGCTCGGGCCAACTCTGCCAAACTTGATCGACGGTTCTCTGATTGAAATCGCTCGGCAATAGCGCTTGTTGTGTCAAGAAACGATAGCCCTCGGAGGCATCGGGATGACGGATAGCGTCTTGATCGGATTCGGCCGATGGGCTGCCCGCCTGCTTGGGAATTTCGGCGTAAGCCGTACTGACGAACAGCAAGAACGCGAGCAAACCAAGAGCACGGTCATTGAAACGAAAACCCATCCTATCCCATTCAGATCGAGTGCCTATCAAAAAAGCAACGCCAATGGAGGAACCGAATCTATCCTGTCGTCGCAACGAGAAATCAAAGCAGATTACTGGGCTGATTCGTCGGGCTTCGTCAATAATCGCGCGACCGCGTCGAGCAAGCGTTCCATTGAGAACGGCTTGCGGATGTATTCGCTAACGCCGAGAAGTTCAGCATACGCCTGATGGCGACTGCCTTCGTTGCCGGTAATCATGATCACCGGCAAAGGCAATTCCAATTCACGACGAAGCTTTTCCAACACCAAGAATCCGCTGCGTTTGGGCATCATCATGTCCAAAATCATCAGTTCGGGTGTTTCTCGCTCGGCCAACGCCAATCCTTGATTTCCGTCTCGAGCGACAACGACCTGGTACCCCGAAGACTCCAGTGCGTATTTCACCGTTTCAACAATCTCGAGATCATCGTCGACGAGCAGAATTTTGGGACCGGTAGGTTCCGTCGGTTCTGCGACGATGGGATGAGTAACGGGTTCGTCTGAAGGTGGGATCATGGATGCGAGGTGGTGGGAGGCTAGTTTGCCGAGAATTCAACCATTTTCAACTCCGAACCCTGGATCAATTCAATATTGACGGTGTCGGCGGCGGTGGAAGAATCCGTGGCAGGGGAGGGAGTCACGATTTTATCAAAACACCACCGGTCGATGTCCTTCAATGCGGCCGTATTGACCACATCATTGCCAGGATATTGCCGAATTTCCACCTGCGCTTGCAGCCATTGGGCCGTCGTGATGTCTCGCCGAAGCTGCGCGGAATCATCGTCGACGCCATCCATCGCCTGTTGCCACAGCATCGGGAGCCTCCGCTGACGCAATTGGTTGAACTTCCCTAATCCGCAACCGGCGGTTTCCAAACGCCCTGACATGCGAATCACTCCCGCAAAGGCGTTGGGATGCTGCATCGCAACCCGGCACGCCATCGTCGCTCCCGAGCCTAATCCGGCCAGAATAATCCGATCGGGATGGATGGAATGCCTCCGTGACGTCATTTCGATCGCGTCAAAGATGTTTTGGCAGGCCTTGCGCACGCCGTTTTGGCTCGATTGCCAATCGAAACCGGATCCCTGGACATCGGTCGCGTACGTCGCTCGCACTCCCACGCCGACGTAATTGCGTGAACTGATGTGAGGTAAGATCTGTTCGATCTGAAGCTCGCTCGCTCCCGCTGAATGCAACCAAACCAACAAAGGATATTGGTAGGTTGTTTGAAAGTGCAATGGCGTGACGATTTGGCAAAACGACTGAAACGGTGACGCCAATACGGTGGACGTTTTCGCGGTATTTTGCCCTTCTTGAGGACCCAGTTTCTCGTGGGAGTGATTGCTTCGTGACCAACGTGGTGAAAACGAACCACTCATCAGAGGCCTCAATTGTGGAGTAGAAGAGAGCATCAAGGGAAACCGAGGATCCGAGGAAGCAGAGCGACCTCGAGCCGGGGTCCGACTTGATAGAAGAGCATCGGTGATGTGAGAAGGCTAGTTTCACAACCCCTTGTTTGTCAACGCCGATCGGACAAGTTGCGTTTACCGTTGAGAATCCAACATCGGCATCGCAAACAGTTCGCTCGGTGAATGTTCCGCAGTGGCAATGCTCACGATTCGATCGATTACTGCGGGATTTTGCGGTGCCACGTCGTGGCTTTCCGATGGATCGTTCTTCAGATCGTACAGCGCCCACGCGGGCGGCTGTTTTGTCTTGCCGGCGGCCATCAGGTTTTTGCGGATGGCTTTCCATTGGCCCATTCGAACCGCTTGCTGGCCGGTGTATCCGCCGAATTCCCAATAAAGAAACGGATGTTCGGCCTGATTCGATTGATCGCCTCGCAGCAATGGCAAGAACGAGATTCCATCGATCGCCGATGACTCGATTTTCACGCCACATGCATCACTAACCGTCGCATGCAAATCCCACCAAGCGCCCATCCAATCGGTCGTTTGGCCCGCAGCGATCACTCCCGGTTGTCTGGCAATTAGCGGAACGCGGATGCCGCCTTCATCAAGTTGTCCCTTGAGTCCTTTCAGACCACCGGCCGAATTAAAGTACTCGCTGTCCGAGCCACCGAGTCGATCGTAAGTGGGTCCGTTGTCCGACGTGAACATTATCAAAGTGTTTTCCGTCAAGCCGAGCTCTTCGATGACGTCAACAATCTGACCGACACCCGCATCCATGTGACTGACCATGGCGGCATACGCGGCCCGAGGACGTGGGTGCGGCAAATAACCTCGGTGTTCGTAGGCTTGTTCTTCGATCACACCGTCGTATGCCGCCAGGTCCTCATTGGGGACTTGGATCGAAAGATGGGGAACCGCGAACGGAAGGTACGCGAAAAACGGTCGGTCTCGATTTTCGCGGATGAATCGAATCGCCTCGGTGACAAATTGATCTTGCGAGTACGTTTGTCCGTACAGCGTTCGGTCATTGCCCGGCTGATCTTCTTTGACTCGGTTCCGCCATAAAAACTTGGGATAATGATTGTGGGCATGATACTGGCAATTGAAACCATAAAACAAATCAAAACCCTGGTCATTCGGATCGCCGGAGGTTCCGAAATGGCCGAGCCCCCATTTTCCGAACGCGCCGGTTGCGTATCCAACGCCCTTGACTCGCTCTGCCAACGTGATCTCGTCGGACGGAATCGGCCATTGACCGTCGTAAACCGTCCCGACCGCCTGCTTGCCCTCGGAATTCACTTTGTGGGGAAGGTTGTCACGAATGAATGCGTGTCCGGGATGCTTCCCCGTCATCAAGCAGCACCGACTCGGTGCACACACGGCGTTTCCGCTATAGAAATCCGTGAACCGCATGCCTTCGGCGGCCAGTTGATCGATTCGTGGTGTCTGGATCTTGGCTTGCCCATAGCATCCCAGTTCGCCATAACCCAAATCATCGGCTGCGATCAAAATCACGTTGGTTCGATCGCCCGAGTTGGCAACCATCGAACCCGACAACAGACCAATGCAACAAGCGATGACGATCCGTCGGACATAATTTAGGTAACGGTTCATCGGCAAGACTCACTCTCAATCAAGGGGGGTGTATTCCGAGACATCTTCGTTTTCGGGTCGACGATGGTGGATCTTGTTAAAGATCCGATGCCGGGACAAGCAGTGTGCTCGGATATTTTTTAACCCACTTTAGCCGGTCTTCGTTGCGGAGTGCAAATTCCTCAACCTGTTCGGGCTCGTAGTGATGATGATCGCCCACACGCTTCCAAATTTTTTCGATTCGTGAACAGGTCTTGGCCGCCCCATCGAAAAAACCCAATTCCATTTGAGTTTCGGCAAGATGTTCCAAAAACAAGGCTTGCCAAACCCGATACGCCCATGAATCGGGATAGCGTTGAACCAATCGCGATTGGACCTGAGCGGCCGAACGATAAAGCTCGACCGCTTGAGTGAGTCTCTCGCGGTCGGGCACGGCGATCCCTGTTCGTGCGTAGTAGCGAATGCTGTCGTCGATCGTCGCGTCCGTATCAATATCACTGAAGTTTGGATGACGCGCGTGCGGTCGTTCCACTAATCTCGCTAACTTAAATTGGGTGTGCAACAGTCCGTTGGAATAGCTGGGGACGTTCGGATGCCGCAAGCAAAGATCCAAGAAGATCGACTCGGCCTCGCGCAAACGTGAGATCGTTTGCTCATGCAACGCATCAAGTGATTGTTCGTCCGATCGCGGCATGTTCTCCCCGAACGGTCCGAACACATCAATGTCCGATAACGCAGTCGCGAGTTCGAATTGAACGCCGATGTGATCGGGTTGTTGTTCGCACAACGTCCACAACAAATCAATGACCTCGTTTAGTGATTCTTGAGGGACGGAGTTCGACTCGGGTAACGATTCGGGCGGACGGCGTCGGCTTAGTTCCAGTAATGCCGCCGCCAACAACCGTTGGACTTTAAATTGCATTTGCCCGTCGAGCGAATCCGGATGAACATCGGCGGAAACCAACAACGACTTGGCGATCGTGATCGATTGCTTCACCGATTCGATCGGCTGAAAGGTTTCGGGCCCATGTTGACGCGGATGGGGACCGCGCCGACTTGCCGGGCCACTGATCGCAAACGGGGGCGGAAATAGGTCCGGCCCCATCCCGGGCAACAGCGTTCGTCCCCGCATGAAATGCACTCGAGCCAATTCGTAACGGGCCGCCGATGAACTTCGCAGCGCCGCCGTATCGAGATGTTCGATCGTCGTTCGACGTAGCAAATCCGAGGCTTCGATCTCGCCGATCATTTCAAGGCAAGACGCTTGGTCGAGTTCAAGTTGTGCCCGTGCGATCGCTAATTCCTCGGCCGTCAATGTTAGCTTTGAAACATCCTGCCGAGATCGTTCGAGCGTACGGATCGCGTCTTCGTATTGTCCCAACTGCATCTGAATCGCGGCCACTGTTTTTAGGGACGCAAAGGCCTGACGCCGAAGCGCGCCGGTCGCGCCGGATTGTCGATCATCGAGATGTCGAGCGACCCGATCGTAATACGGCAGCAGCCCCTCTAAAACCGACGCGACGGCGGGATCGAGTGTCACGCCGGACGAAATCTCAGTGCTTGTCTCATGGCCGGTCGCCTGAAATTGTTCAAACACCTCTCCCAATGCCTCGACCGCCAATGACGACGTTTGTTCGGCTTGTTGACGGGCGATCGCTTGTTCGCGGTTAGACTCTGCAAGACGTATCGAAGCGATCGTCATGGTCGTCGCCACCGTCATCAACGCAACGATAAGCGCCGTCGACAATGCGGCGACTGCCGGATAGCGATAGGCCCATCGTTTCAGTTTTTTAAACGTCGAGAGCGGTCGAACCGATACCGGTTGTCCGTTGAGGTATCGTTGTAAATCTTTCGCCAATGCGGATGCGGACGGATACCGTTCCGAAGCGTCTGCCGCGACAGCCGTCTGAATGATCGCCGCTAAATCGTGAGGGACGGATGGATGTGCCTTCGAGATCGGGGCGATCGACAACGATCGTTTTCCCGCCATCATGTCGGCCATCGATTCGTCGCCGATCGCAGGTTTTCCGCTAATCATCTCGTACATCGTCAGACCGAGCGAATAAACATCGGTGCGGACGTCCGTCTCGCCCAAGATCTGCTCGGGTGCCATATAACGAAACGTACCCACGGCGTCTCCGTCCCGCGTAACCGCAGCGGAAGCCAGGTTCTTTGCGACGCCGAAATCAGTCACCCAAAGTTGTCCGTCATCGCTCACGATCAAATTGGACGGCTTGATATCACGATGCAAAACACCTTGGTCGTGAGCGTGAGCGAGCGCCTTGGCCGCCTGCATCGCAAGATCAGCCGCTTCTTTGGGTGTGAACACACCGGATGTGGCGAGTCGCTGGTCCACGCTTTCACCGTGAAGTCGCTGCATCACAAAATAGTGATAGCCTTCGTCGAATCCAACACCGTAGACGGGAACAATGTTGGTATGGTGCAACGCCGCGATCGTTTGTGCTTCGTTAGCAAACCGAATGCGACTGGTCGATTCCGAAAACACGTTGCGAGGCAAAATCTTCAGCGCCACCGTTCGCCCCAACGAAATCTGGGTGGCTTCGAAAACGACTCCCATCCCGCCGCGTCCGATCGGGCGATGAAGTCGAAAGTCACCGAGTTGGTCTGGACGATCTCGTCCTAGGCTCGCCCAACTCGATGCCTCGGTCGCCCGCGCCGCCCGCGCGTTCTCGAGTCGTTCGATCAGCGGACCGAAAGCTATTAAAGGATCCGTCATCGGTAACCTATTTCGTTTCGAGCACCGCTTGCAACCGCGACAATGCGCGGATGTAACGATTGCTGGCCGCCGTCGCACTCAACCCCAAAACCTCGGCCGCTTGCTGGTTGTTGAGGCCTTCGAAATGCCGCAATGCGATCATTTCTTGGTCGATCTCGGACATCGTTTCGATCGCTCGTTGCAACTCGGCGCTGGATTCCTCGCGGATCGCGCGGCCGCTGGGCGACGTTTGGCTGGCCGCCAAGATTCCGGCAAGCGACTCGGCGGTCGTGTTGGGTAGACGCGCCCCGCCGATCGAGATTTCCCGCCCCGCCGAACGCTTTCCCGCCTCGAGATGTCGCCGATGTACGTCGATCAATGTCTGCATCACCGTCATCCGCGTCCAAACAAACAAGCTGTGTTTGGGGTGTTGGACCCAATGTTCGATCCGAATCTTCGCTGCCAAATAGGCGTCCTGCAAAACATCGTCCGCGTCGATCCGCGACATCAAACGACCGTCCATTCGGAACGTCACCAAGTGCCAAAACGTATCGTGATGCACGTCGAACACTTCGCCCAACAAAACGTCCGGCTCTTCGCTCGCGCGTCGCAGCAGCGCCGGCTCGGGCGGATTTCGATCCAACGGATCGATCTCGCCCTTCGAATCCGGCGAGTCGCATGAATCTGGTAAGTCGCGTGATTCGGGACAGCCTTTCAAAGTGATTGATTCTCATAAAGCGAATACGGTCGGACGGTGGAACAATCCACAACCGAAAAAAAGTCTTTTTTTCTGACGACGTCTCGGTGGATGATGGAGGATCGCCCCCGTAGATGTCATTAGCGGCTCGTAATCCGACGTCGCTACCTCGGCGAGGTCCATCCTGCGACCGTATCGCCTTGGTCTTTTCTGTCACTTTGGAGGTTCACGATCATGGCTCAATCTTACTCTAGGACGCGTCGCATCGCATCACGTCGCGAAATTCAGCGGCATCTTGGCATCCAAACGCTCGATGCTCGGACGTTACTCGCTGCCGACGTCGGCGCGGAGTTCGCCGCCCCACCACTCCCGCCTCAACCTCCGGCACCTCCCGCCTTCGAATCGTTTTCCCTCGATTCATCCATTGATGTCCAAAGCGACTCGATTCCCGAAGATGCCAATGAAGACGGAGAGGTCTCCGCACTCGATGCGTTGACGATCATCAATCGACTCAATCGCGGAGGTGGTGAAGCCGCCCCGATTGAGTCGATTGGTCGCAATGCAGCGAGACCTCGTGACCGCATGGACGTCAACGGCGACGGCATCGTTTCGGCGCTCGACGCACTGATGGTAATCAACCGGATGAACCGGGGGCGTAACGCCGATCAAGTTCCTGACCGTGGCCCGATCAGGCCGCCCGAAGTGGAGGTTCAATCGATCGACGGAACTGGTAATAATCTGGAACGCGCCAACCTGGGTGCGGCAGGGACCGCGTTGGTTCGCATCGTCGATGCGGACTACGCCGACGGGATTGCCGAACCGGCCGGCGAAGATCGTTTGTCCGCACGGGAAATCAGCAATATCGTATTCGACCAAGACGAATCGATACCAAGTTCGAAAGGATTGTCCAACTTGGTTTGGCAGTGGGGCCAATTCATCGACCACGATATCACCGCGACGGCGGGCGGTGATGGAGAGGCCTTCAATATTGCTGTCCCCTTAGGCGATGAACACTTCGATCCGTTCGGAACCGGAGATCAAATCATCTCGTTCACCCGCAGCGCGGTGGCCGAGGGGACCGGCGTGGAAACTCCTGCCGATCAGGTCAACAACATCACCGCCTTCATCGACGGTTCGATGGTCTACGGCAGTGATCTCGAGACGTCCGAGTCGCTGCGGTCGTTCGAAGGTGGGCGACTGCGAACCAGCGAGGGAAACCTTCTGCCCGTCAACGAGCAAGGATTCTTCCAAGCCGGGGACGCACGCGTCAACGAGCAACTCGGTCTGATCTCGATGCAAACCCTGTGGATGCGTGAACACAACCGAGTCGCCGGTCAGATCGCCGCAGGCAACCCCAGCCTGAACGACGAAGAAATCTTTCAGCGAGCGCGCCGGATTGTGATCGCGGAAATTCAAGCGATCACGTTCAATGAATACTTGCCGCAATTATTGGGGCGTGATGCGATCGATCGCTACGAAGGCTACGATTCGTCGGTCGACCCGAGTATCAGTAACCTGTTCGCAACGGCCGCGTTCCGATACGGTCATACATCGTTGCCGTCGGAGTTGGCCCGTCTCGCTGATGACGGGAGCGTCATCGAAGCCGGTTCGGTCGCGCTGGCCGACGCGTTCTTTAACCCTAGCGAAATTCAAGCCGAAGGAATCGATTCGATCCTCAAGGGTTTGGCGTCGACGCCGCAGCAAGAGATCGACACTCGACTGGTCGACGATGTACGGAACTTCTTGTTCGGACCTCCCGGTGCGGGCGGGTTTGATCTGGCCGCACTCAATATTCAACGCGGCCGAGACCACGGCTTGCCCGATTACAACGCCGCTCGAGAGGCGATGGGACTGGCCCGAGCCGAAACGTTTGCCGATGTTTCGTCGGACACCGACGTTCAAGCTCGATTGGCACTTGCCTACGAAAGCGTCGATGATATCGATGTCTGGGTCGGCATGTTGGCCGAAGACCACGTCAACGGCGGCACCGTCGGCGAGTTGGCCGCCACCGTCATCGCGGAACAGTTCATGGCGCTGCGTGACGGTGATCGCTTTTGGTACCAGAATGTTTTGTCGTCCCAACAAGCCCGCGAAATCGGCGGGACACGTTTGTCCGATGTCATCGAACGCAACACCGAGTTGACATCGGTTCAAGACAATGCGTTCCGCATCGACCAATCACCCCGCGATGAGGACCCACTTCCGCCGGGACGGCCCAATCCCGTTGACCAACTTCCCGACGAACGTCCCGACCAACGTCCCGATCTTGATCGCAACCTCGATCCGCCACCGCCGCGTCAGCCTGTCGGTGCACCACCGGTCGGCGTGGCCTCGTCGCCCGGTCAAACGCAACCCGGGCCTGGACGAGGTCCGACGAATGAAGACGCCCGCGACCCGTCCGCCAGTGCCCTTTCAGTCAACTTACAAGGAGGCCTTGCGCCTGATGCGGTCGATGACGTGATTCGCCAAATCACCAACCCGCCACGCCGGGCAAGATAAAACACAAGTTGATCTGCCAACACGTTCCACTTCGGTCTGTCTTTTAGGAGACCTGTAGTGGATCTTGGTCAAGACCGGCGGATTTCCAACCGGTCGGCAGTGATCCACGTAGACGCGTCTCGCCGAGACGCGATCATCGATCGTTCGATTCGAATTTGCGAGTCTGGGACAGACTCGCCTACGTGGATGCAGCCTCGTTAAACGGTACTAAGCTAAACATTTCCTCGTCAAATCTTTTTCCCAAGGAACCCTCTGTTGTCCGATTCCAATCATCAAAGCAAGACCTTGCTCATCCTTGTTCTCATCGGTGTTCTGGGGGTGATCACGATCACCGTCGCTCAACCACCGCCCATGCGGACTCATCGCGTCATTCAAAAGGGCGAACTGGAACCACTGCCGGCCACCGCCACGCCTGACGTCGCCAACGCCGTCACGATCCGCGTCGAAGGCGACCAACGCGTGATCACGTCCAACGGCATCCCAGATCACCCCACCGGGCAATTCCCCAATCGTGGAAATCCGAATCGCATCGCGGTCCAGTCCCACAAGTATCGCGTTCCAGCCAAGCCGACCGCTGCCGATCAGATCACGCCGATGCGGGGCGAGTTCGGCGTCGCGATCAACGGAGTTCCCTTCGACCCGGGCGCCGCCGAGTTCTACGACGGTGACCCTGGCTGGCAGTACGAACCGCTTTCCGGCGCGATCAATCTCGGCATCGATCTGTCGCACGCTCACGTGCAGCCCAATGGTAAATACCACTACCACGGACTGCCGACCGGGTTGCTCGACAATGTCGATCTGAATCCGAATCAGCACTCGCCGTTGATCGGTTGGGCGGCCGATGGCTTTCCGATCTACGCCGTCTACGGGTTCAGCAACCCGAAGGACGGCTCATCGGACGTGCGAGCGATGACGTCCAGTCACCAGTTAAGGAAAGGCAAACGGCCCGGGGGTGACGCGCCCGGAGGCGAATACGATGGGACCTTTGTTCGTGACTACGAGTACGTCGAAGGCAGCGGAGACCTGGATCAGTGTAACGGACGTTTCACCGTCACTCCCGAGTTCCCCGAAGGCACTTACGCATACTTCATGACCGAGCAATGGCCGGTCGTACCGCGGTTCTATCGCGGCACGCCATCACCCGACTTCATGCACGGCCCGCCTGGAGGCGGACCCGGTGGAGGCTTCCTGGGCGACCACCGAAGTGGCCCCGGCGGGGAACGACCTCGTCGTGAAGACCGGCCCGGTATGGAAGAACGAGCCATGCGCGGCCCTGGACCGGGCGGCCCTGGACCGGGCGGTCCTCCACGCCCCGGAACGATCCTTCCCGATTTCCTCAAAGAGGCTTTGGAGCTGACCCAGGATCAACGACGGCGACTCGATCAATTGCAACGAACCGTCGATCAGGAACTGGCAGAAATCCTCACCGAGGAACAACGGCGCCACCTCGATCGGCCGCCTCGTCGATAGTACGCCCTCAAGATTTGGCGGCTAAACATCCCGCTGTTCGTCGAACTAAGATTCGACGCGCTCTCGAAACTGTCTGAGTCCCGCGTCGAGCAGCTCGATCGCACGATCGATGTGCGAGGTCGTCGTGATCGCCGGCGGGGGCAAGAAACGCATCCGCACCGGCGACGCTCCGCAGAGAAAACCGAGCAGCCCGATCTCGTAGAGAATATGCATCAAAAGTTTGGCTTGGTCGAGCGATCCGTTACCGGGTGTGAAGCCGATCATCATTCCTTCGCCGAACGGACCGCTGATCAAACCAGGATACTTCTGGGTAAGCGTTTCGAGTTGCTCGGCAAAGTATCGATGACGTTTCACGTTCGCACCCTCAGCTCCGAAACATTTGACGCGGTCCAGTTCGTCGAGCGTTTCTAGCCCGGTTCGAATGGCCGAGGTCGAACCCGTGAATGTTTGACTGAGGATTGGTGCGGTCGGGTGGAATTCTTTGCGATACAAGGTCGCACATACTTGGGTGATTTTGCCGACCGTAACGATGTCGGCAAATTCGTCGAGTCCGTAGTGTTGGAACGCAAACGGTCGACTCGTTCGCGAAAACGATTGGATCTCATCAAAGATGATCGACACGCCGGCATCACGCAGCGGTCGGCACAACGCCGCAAAGAACTCGTGACTCCCGGGATAATAGCCGCCTTCACCCGCGATCGGTTCGGCCCAGAAAGCAGCGTACTTGCCGGGATGTCGGGCGAGCAATCGCTTGAGTTCGTTAACGGCCCACCGGGTTGATCGTTCGGGATGCTTCGGATCCAAGAATGGCAAATAGTCGACCTCGATCGCCAACGGAATTCCGTTTCGGTAAGCCGGTCGATCGGTGATCGCGGCTAACGCGATCGAACGACCAGCGAAAGCGTTGTCGAACGCCAAAATCCGGCTCGCCGGTTGGGCTTTATGGAACGCGAGCTTCAAGGCGTTCTCGTTCGCCATCGCACCGCTAGTCGATAGTAAGCCATGTGCCAGCGGCGCACCGGATTCGCTGGCCAGGGAAGTGAGCCGTTGCAGCATCCGCACGCTCGGGATGTTTTGTTGCAGGTTGCCTTGCATGACGGTGTCTTCGATCGCCGCGTCAATGCTTGCGGCTAACATCGCCGGATGGGAATGACCGCAGCCGTGGACCCCGATGCCGCCGATGAAATCCAACTTGACACTGCCGTCGGCAAGTTCGACGTACGGTCCGTTGCCCAAACCGGAGGCAAAGTAAGGCCATAAAGGTGGTCCACCACGAACACTGGTGTAGTCATCGATGACCGTCTGATAATCGTCGGCGAAGTTCTTTTGCGGCGGCGCGACCACATCCAAGTGACTGGCGTGTTCCGCCATCGCTTCGGCCAGCAATCGTTTCGCCTCCGCCACGCGCGGGTCGTTTCGGAAAGCTTCCGCGTGCAGCGTCTTCGTTGCGGCGACGGGTTCTTGGGTGGTCGACATGTGAAAAGTCTTCAGGTTGGAAACAAATCAAGCCGCCATTCGGGATGCCGAACGCGACGGGGAAGAGAACCTATTAACCGCATTGGGGTGGGATGCTGTCAAGTGCTTAACGAATCAGCCGCAGCCCGCTCGATGGTCTATCGGCTAACCGAAGTAGGCTGGGTCGCAGCCGCTTCGGCGGAGACCCGGCATCACGACGCTCTCAATGAACTTAAACCTAAACCTAAACCTAAACCTAAACTTGGCTTTCTTTGGTTCGCGGGTCTGGGAGCCGTTGCCTCAGGAGCAGAAGTTTAAGTTTAAGTTGAGGTTTAAGTTTGAGTTATAGCCAAACGCCAAACGCCAAACGCCAAACGCCGGGTGTTCGTCGCAAAGCCTCCTCCACCCAGCCTACTTTGGGAGTTTCGCTAAGCCGAGGTTTGATCTTGATACAGGACTAGACATCGATCTCTTCGGCGTCTTCGGCGCGGTCCATGATGAAGTGGAACCGGGCCGATGCATCGCGGCCCATCAGGTCGCTGATCGTTTTGTCGGTTTCGATCTGGTCGTCGATTTCCACTTTCAACATCCGCCGTTTGGTCGGATCGAGCGTGGTGTTCCACAAGACCTTGGGCATCATTTCGCCCAAGCCTTTGAAGCGAGTGATCTCCGGTTTGGCCCGCCCGCCGTGCTGGGCCAAGATCTGTTCGCGGTCGGGTTCGTCGGCGGCCCAGTACGTTTCCTTGCCGATGTCGATGCGGTACAGCGGCGGGACGGCGATGAATAAACGACCGTCGGCGATCAGCGCGGGCATATGCCGGTAGAAGAACGTCAGCAACAGCGTTGTGATGTGGTGTCCGTCGGAGTCCGCATCGGCAAGCAGGATGATCCGATCGTAGCGCAACTCGGCGAGGTTGAGGTTGGGACCCAACCCACAACCGAGCGACGCGATCAAGTCCTGGATTTCTTTGTTTTCTAGAATCTTTTTCAAGGTTGCCGATTCGGTGTTGAGCACCTTGCCTCGCAGCGGCAGGATGGCTTGGAAATTCCGATCGCGGCCTTGCTTGGCACTGCCGCCGGCCGAGTCACCTTCGACGATGAACAGTTCTGACTTGCCTTTGCCCGCCGAGACACAATCGCTGAGTTTGCCCGGAAGCAACGTTCGTTTCGATCCACCTTTGCGGGAGACCGCTTCGCTGGCCGCTCGCGATGCGGCTCGAGCCCGTGCCGCCGCGATCACGCGGGCGATTACGCCGTCGGCGATCGACGGGTTGTTGTTGAGCCACTGTTCCATCGACGAACGGACGTGCGATTCGACCATCCCGTGAGCTTCGGGATTGTTAAGCCGATCTTTGGTTTGGCCTTGGAATTGAGGTTCAGCGATGAAGATTGATACGATCGCGATCAAACCTTCACGAATGTCCTCGTGTGTCATCTTCACGCCCCGAGGCGTCAAGTCGTGGGTGTCGATGTAGTTGCGGACCGCTTTGACGAGTCCGCCACGAAAGCCGTTTTCATGCGACCCGCCGTTGGCGGTCGGGATGCCGTTGACGTATGAACGGACGTGTTCGTCGGTCGACTCGGTCCATTGCAATGTGACCTCCATGCGTTCCTTGTCATCGACACGGTGGGTAAACGGAGTGTCATGAATCGTTCTGGCACCGCGTTCTTTGATAACCTTGCCGAGGTAATCGACGATTCCGTTTTCGTGAAGGAACGTTTCTTTTTTTCCAGCGACCTCGTCGTTATAAGTCACTTTCACGCCGCGATGCAGGAACGACGCGGTTTCCAAACGCGCGCGGATCGTGTCACTGTTGAACGTCGTCTTGGGAAAAATCGTCGGGTCCGGTTTGAAGGTGATCGTTGTTCCCGTACCGCGAACGGTGCCTCGCAGCTTTTGCAACTTACTCGTCGGAATCCCGCGTTCGAACGTCATCCGATATTGCGAACCACCACGCCGCACGACCGCAATCAGTTCTTTAGAAAGGGCGTTGACGACCGACGCTCCGACGCCGTGCAACCCGCCGGCGGTTTTGTAATTGTTTCCTTCGAATTTGCCACCGGCATGCAAGACGGTCAGTACCATCTCGAGGGCGGGCTTGTTGGTCTTGGGATGCTTGTCGACCGGGATACCGCGTCCGTTGTCGCTGACCGTGATCGTTTGTTCGTCTTTGTGCAACGTCACCGTAATTTCGGTGGCGTAACCGTTCATTGCTTCGTCGACGCTGTTGTCAACGATTTCCCAAATCAAATGGTGCAGCCCTGCCGAGTTCACACCGCCGATGTACATCCCCGGTCGCTTGCGAACCGGATCCAGTCCTTCGAGGGCGATGATATCTTTGGCGTTGTAGTCTTGCGTAGCGATGGACATGCTTTACGTATGGAAATAGAAATTGACGCGTGTTATTCAAACTTAAACTTAAACTTAAACTTAAACTTAAACCTAAACTCTCGTCACCTACCTTTGTCGGTCGCTTTCCGAGTGCCATTCACTGCCAAAGAGAACCGTTGCGAATACGTTCTAGATAAGGTTCCGAGCGCGGGGTTTAAGTTTAGGTTTAAGTTTAAGTTTAGGTTTAAGTTTTAGTTACTGGACACTGATCACTCATTCTTCAAAAACAACGGGTGCTTCGATCGGGTCTTCGACGATTTCGGCGATCTTGCCGTTCTTTTGTAGTTCGATGCCGCGTCCGCCTCGCGCGGTCACCCGATACTTGGCGGTCGAGATCGTTTTCCTGGCGCCGCGATTAGTGACCACGGTCATGAGGTCTCGGTCACCGGTCGAGGGCTTGAAGCCGAGCAACCGGTCGGTGGTGGCGAGTTTGATCAACAACACTCCTTTGCCGGCACCGGACAAGTAGTTGATCTCGTCGACCGGACAAACCATCGCGCGGCAATCGGCCGAGACCGCTAGGATGGTTTCGGTGCCGTGAACGGGAACAACGTCGATGATCGAGGCTCCTGGTTTAACGCGGGCGAACTTACGGCCCGCGCGCGTGGATGGTTCGGCGAACGCTTGCATGCCGAACCGCATCGCATAACCGTCGCTCGACGCGGCGAGCCCGTGAGTCGCCGGATAGTATTGGCCTTTGGGGTCTTCCGTCAAATCACCGATCAAACGAGGGTCCATCGACAAGGCCGCGACGATCCGCTCGCCGTCTTTGAATTTGAACAACTTTTGGATCGGTTCGCCGAAACCGGTCGACGCGGGCAGGTCCTGCATCCGCGCGGTGTAACACACCCCAAGGGAACTGAAGAACGCGATCGTTTCCCGCGTGTTGCCGGCGACGCACGTGAGGATCTTATCACCTTGTCGCAATCGGCTCTTCGTCGGATCGGCGATCTGTTTTTGCCGTTTCACCCATCCGTCGACGGTGACCAGGACGTGGCAATCCTCGGCGACGATGAAGTCTTCTTCGGAGATCTCGACTTCTTCGGACTGCGTCACGATTTGGCTGCGTCGTCGTCCCGCGACGTCGCCGCCGTAATCATTGACGAGCGTGTTGAGTTCTTCGCGGATGATGTTCCAACGTCCCGAGGACAGATAGTCTTCGCGATCATCGGCGAGCAGTTTTTCGATTTCCTTGACGCGTTTGCGTTTGGCCTTTAACTCGTCGAGGATCAAGTTGATTTCCAACCGCGCCAAGCGATACAGTTTCAGTTCCAAGATCGCATCGGTTTGCTCGGCGTCGAGTCCGCCTTTATCGGCCGGGAACTTCTTCATGATCTTGTCGGCCGCGTCGGCTTTGCCGTCGCTGCTGCGGATGATCTTGATGATCGTGTCGAGGGCGTCAAAGATTAACGCGAAGCCTTCGAGGATGTGGATTCGTTTGAGAAGCGAGTTGAGTTCGTTGGTCAACCGCGCCGTCAAAACATCCAAACGGAAATGCAGGAAGTACCACAAAATCTCCTTCAAACTCAACCTACGCGGCGCACCGACCTCCGGGTTCTCCGTCGGCGTTAGACACGTCAAGTTCACGTTGAAGTTCGTTTGCAGTGGCGTGTTCTTGTAAAGGAACGCGAGCACCTTGTCGGCGTCGGCGTTTTTCTTCAAGTGCAAGTCGACGCGGATGTCTTCGCTGGAAAGATCGCGGACTTCTTCGACGAGCGGTAACTTGTTGCTGTAGACGAGTTCGGCGATCCGCTCGACCATCAACGCTTTGTTGACGCCGAACGGAATTTCAGTGATTCGCAAAATGTCGCCGGTCTTGGTCGATTCGGCGACACTGGCGACGCCACGCAATTTGATCGTCCCCGAACCGGTCGCGTAGATTTCGCGAAGTTCTTCTTTGGTGTTCACGATGGTGCCGCCGGTCGGAAAGTCGGGGCCTTGGATCGCGTCACCGGCGACGAGTTGATAGTCCTTGATCTCCGGATCACTGAGCAACTTCAACAACGCCTTGCACACCTCTTTGAGGTTATGCGGTGGGATGTTGGTCGCCATGCCGACGGCGATCCCGGTTGCCCCGTTGACGAGCAGGTTGGGCACCCGCGAGGGCAGGACGACGGGTTCTTCCCGTGTGCCGTCGTAGTTCGGCTTGAAAGCGACCGTCCGCGTCGATAGATCGCTGAGGACTTCTGACGCGATCGGGGTCATGCGGCATTCGGTGTATCGCATCGCCGCCGCGTTGTCGCCGTCGATGCTGCCGAAGTTGCCGCTGCCGTCGATCATCGGCATTCGCAACGAGAACGCCTGCGACATCCGCACGAGGGCTTCGTAGATCGAGCTGTCGCCGTGCGGGTGGTAATTCCCCATCACGTCGCCGACGACTTTGGCGCACTTGCGATGTTTTGCCGTCGCGTCGAGACGCTGCTGGAACATCGTGTAGAGAATCCGCCGCTGGACCGGCTTGAGCCCGTCGCGGACGTCGGGGAGGGCACGCGACGTGATGACCGATAACGAATAGTTCAGATACCGCTCTTGGGCGGCCAACCGCAGCGGGATGTTCTCGATTTCCTTGAGCAAGGATTCATCAAAACCGTTGGATCGGGATCGGCTTGATTTTTTTTCGTTGCTGGAGCGTTCGTTTCCAGGGCGTCCGTTGGAAGATGATCGACGTTTTGCCACGCCAGGATACCGGTGGGTTAAGTGGGGAATGGGTTTCGGAAATGGGGGTTATAGCGACCCTGGACCCGATAGCGAAACCCTAACGACTGGGGTCCTTGTGTCGAATGCGTCTGCGATCACGCTCACAACGATTCGTCTCGAAATTCGGAAGATCCGAGCCGAAGCTCTCCGACTGAATCAACGGCGGCTGAAAATCCGAAACCCCTCAATAAGTAATTCGGTTTGGCGGTCGTTCAAGGAGGAACGCACAAATGAAGCGTCTATTTGTCATCTTGACAGCGGTTTCGGCGGCGATCGTTGTAGGTCATTCTTCGGCCCAGGCTTTTGGCGGTCATCATCGCGGCGGCGAGCGGGTGGTCAGTTCGCAGGTGGTCAGCGACGTCGCCGTGGGCGAGTCCTACGAAGGCGAAGTCGTTAGCGGCGGCGGCGGGGTTCAAAACCGTCAATACGGCCAGCCTGATTTGTTTTACAACTTTTATACGCAGGGCCCGGCCAATTCGGCCAACGCTCAAATGTACGTAGCTCCGGTGCCGGTTCCCCCGAATGTGGGGCACACGTACTTGACCTACCAGCCTTTTTACCCACACGAATTTCTTTACCCGCACACCGACAAATTTCATAACTATTATGACAACGGTCGTGGGATGAATCGCACCAAAGTCCAGTATTCGACATCGCCGGTGCATTCGGCGGTTAAGAATTTTTACTGGAATGTCTTGCGGATCCCTCGTTAGAAAGTCCGCAACCACCGCTGCCACCCCCATTCCGGAAACACTGTCATGATTCGAAAACTCTTGGTTTGCTTGGTCGTCTTCGTGGCCGTTGAATCGCTGTCGACGATCCAATCAACGGCGTCGGCGAGTGATATTTACGGCATGACCCACGTTTGGAACCTAAATTACGCTCAAAACCGTCCGTGGCACGGGGCGTACTACTACCAAAACTACGGCCAACCGACCGCTTTGGTCGTGCCGCCGACCGCGCACATGCGGCAAACGTACTCGTGGGGGGTCAGCCAAAACCTCAATCACCCGATTTATCATCAATTCGGTCGCAACGCTTCCACGCCGGGTGCCGCACCGGCGGGCATGTTCTATCCGACCCCGAATTGGCCCAGCCACACCGACCAGTTCGGCATCTACTACGTCCGCGGGCCTTGGTAGAGCCTCGTTCGTTGCAGTAGAAGCTCCGGCTAGCGGTCTGTTGATTGAATCGTAACCCGCTGCGTAAGCGAGGGATTGAACGCGATTAATTCCCTTTTGAGTATCCCTCGCTCACGCTTCGGGTTTCGATGAGGACTAAAACAACCGAGCCTAGCCGAACCCGCCATGAGTTTCGGCTAGAACGGCCCATCGCCATCGGAATCATCATTAAAGTCGAAAGCACCCGCTCGGGCCCGCCAGCCTGAGCGGGTGTTTTTTCGTTTACCGACACGCTCGGGGTGGGAAGTGGACCTAGGTTTTGGATGGCAGGTTCCAACAGATTCGTTGGCCTGACTCAACCGACTTTGCCGATAACACTGATAACAGTCAAATCGGCTACGAATTCCGCCTCCCCTGAAGCAATGCCTTATGGGCCGTTTGCAATCTTCCATCGGACTCGTCACCGGAACCGACATTGTCGGCACCGTCGATCAGCTAATGGCCATCAGTGCTCAACCGCGCGACCGATTGCTCCGCAAAGCCCAGGAGATCCAGGGGCAGCAGCAACAGGTCGCTTCGTTGACGGCGACCGTCATCGGTGTGCAATTGGCCGGCAACGGAATCGGCGTGCCGGGCCTATTCCGCAGCAAAGCGGCGACCTCATCGAACGAGGCCGCCGTTTCGGTCAAAACCGGGGATGCGCCAATCAATGGCGAACATCTGATTCGAACCTTGCAGACCGCGGCGACACACAATGTGCAATCGGCACAGCGATTCGACACGAGCGACGAAGCCCTCAACCTAACGGGAAAGATCACGATCCAGCCCAGCGGATTCGTCGATCAAAAAGTTCAATTATCGGGGCTCAACGATGGCCTCGGTGTCCAACCGGGCAAGATCCGCCTGACTGATCGCAGCGGTCAGTCCGCCGAAGTCGACTTGACTTCGGCAAGGACGATCGACGACGTCTTGCAAGCGATTAATGACGCGGACGTTGGAATCAGTGCGACGACCAAGAACGGCAAGATTCGCTTAATCGACCAAACCGGCGCGACGGACTCGAACCTGAAAGTCGAACAACTCGGTAGCGCCGAAACTGCCGCCGACTTGGGCTTGTGGGGCATCGACGAAGCCTCCTCGACGGTCGACGGTAAAGCGATCGATTTGCCCGAGGGAACCAACTCGTTGCGAGGTGCCTCGCTGTCGCAACTCGGCGGAGGCGCCGGATTGACGGGTCTGACAGAGTTCGACATCACACTGTCAGACGGTTCCGAAGCGACGATCGATGTCAGCGACACAAGCTCGCTCGGCGAAGTGATCGACGCGATCAATAACTCCGGCCTGGAGCTCATCGCCCGAATCAACGATGCCGGCAATGGCATTCGTTTACGCGACGTATCCGGTGGCGAAGGATCGTTCGTCATCAGCAGCGACGATGAGACGGCCGCCAAACTCGGTATCGCCGGAACCGCCGAGTCGGACATCATCGACGGCGCTGATTTGAACTTGCAAACCGTGACGCTGGAGACCGAACTCGCGTCGCTCAACCAAGGCCGAGGCGTCGGTACCGGTAGCTTCACGATTCGCGATAGCAGCGGCGCGACGGGCGCGATCAATATTGTTGCCGACGAAATCGAAACGATCGGGGACCTAGTCGATAAGATCAACGGCCTCTCGATCGACGTCACCGCCTCGCTCAACGAAGCCGGCGATGGAATTCAGATCGAAGATACGGCCGGCGGCGTGCTTGAGCTGAAAATCACTGACACCGGTACCGGCAAGGTCGCCGAAAACTTAGGCTTGGCGGGAACCGCGGCCACCAGCACGGCAACCGGCAGCGAAGCGATCACCATCGATATCACGGCCGACGATACCCTGGATTCGATTGTTGAGAAGATCAACACGTCGGGACGGTACGCCGACGCATCAGTACTTGCCAACGACGACGGCACATTCTCGCTGCAGATCCGGTCCAATAAGGCCGGTCAAGCCGGCCGCATCGGCGTCAACACCGAAGGCTTGGACCTGACGTTGCGAACGGTTTCCCAAGCACAAGATGCGGTGATCTCCCTATCAACCGACGGCGGCACCGCACGGTTCCTCAGTTCGAGCGACGGCGTATTCGAGGACTCCGTCACGGGATTGAACCTGACCGTCAAAGAGCTCTCCGACGAGCCAGTCAACATTTCGGTCGAAGACGATCCAGACCGGATTGTGACCGCGATCAAGAGGTTTGCCGATCAGTACAACAAGCTGCAAGACAAGATCAACGAAGTGACCGCCTTCGATGCCGACACCAACGAGGTCGGATTGCTATTCGGGTCCACCGAAACGTTGCGAATGCAAAACGGATACGGCCGGCTTTTGACCAGCCGCATCCGAGGCAGCAGCTTCCAATCGCTGGCCCAGGTCGGTGTTCGTTTGGACGAAACCGGCAAGCTCAAGGTCGACGAAACGAAGCTGAAGGCCGCGTTGGCCGAAGATCTCGAAGGCGTCGAACAGTTTTTCAATCGCAAAGACCCGACTACCGACAAGAACATCGGAATGGTCGGCCAATTGAGCGATCTGGCGGACCGATACGCAGGCACCAATAACGGAATGTTGATCAACAAAACGTTGACGCTCAACAATCAGCTCGACCGGAACGGTGAACGCGTCAGCGCGATGAATTTGCGCCTGGCAGCCCAGCGAGAACGGCTGCTGCAAAACTACTATGCGATGGAAGAAGCGATCGGCAAGATCCAGTCCAATTCCTCCTACGCCTCTGGCATTTCGTACATCGGCTTCGAATAATCCACTAGATCAACCAGCCCGTAACAGCGTGTTGATTTCGTCCTCATCGAAACCCGAAGCGTGAGCGAGGGATACATACAAAGGACTTAATGGTGATGAATCCCTCGCTCACGCTTCGGGTTACGATTCAATCAACACGCCGCTGGCGTCCGATTAACCGCCGCTAACGCGGTACGGCTAATCGAATCAACGAGCCGTGCGGTGACGGAAAGTCACCGCACTTGCCCGACGCGGCATCCCCAGTAGCGAGGTTGTCAATTCTGGTATCATATGCAGCCTGCCCCATGACCGAGGACGGATTCGCGGTCGCGGATGAACTTCATATGCCCGCAATTGAGAACGCTCAACATGATCTTCGACATCTCTCGTCCGACGTGGCTACCGCTCGCGGTGGCTGGGTTTTTTGTTGTTTCATTCCTCGGATCTCCGCCTGAATTGTCGGCCGAACAACCCGGTGAAGCGTCGCCGACGATAGCGGCCGACCTACAAACGATTCTGGCGATCGAAGCCGAAGGCAAAAATTTCGCAATCGCCCAATCGGCGGCCCGCCGACTGAGTGACTTGCCCTCGTCGGAGATTTTCACCGTACTCGAAGCGATGAGAAACGCCGATCCGGTCTCCATGAATTGGTTACGCGGGATCGCCGGGAACATCGTGACGCGATCCGGCGTCCCCAATCAGGATGCTCTTCAAGCGTACATCGCCGATACCGAGCACAGTCCGCCGGGCCGCGCGACCGCGATGATTTTGCTTAAAGCTGCGGCGCCCGATGCGTTCGAGCAACAACTTGACGCAAGCCTCAATGATCCGAGTCTGCTGATTCGGGAGATGGCAGTGGAACGTCAACTCAACCAAGTCGAAGCCTTGATCGACGACCAGCCCGAACAAGCCAAGGCCGCACTGCGTGAGACGTTAGCCGCCGCACGGCATCCGGTTCAATTGGCGAGCGTCCTAAAGAAACTCAACGACCTCGGAGATGAGATCACTACTTCCGAGGCTTTCGCGATGATCGAAACCTGGCAAGTCATCGGGCCGTTCGATAATGTGAGCGGTGTCGGGTTTGATCGCATATATCCGCCCGAAGCTAACTTCACATCGACCGGACGGGTGGATTTGGATGCGTCCTACGAAGGCAAAAACAGCGACGTTAAGTGGCAACCGATCCAAGCCACCGGCAAGGAAGGCAAAGTCGACCTGGCTGCGGCATACGACAAAGAGAAAGGCGCGGTCGCTTATGCTTATACGGAATTCGAATCCGATTCCGATCGCGAAGCCCAGATTCGCCTCGGTTGCATCTGTGCCAATCAGACTTGGCTTAACGGGAAGTTGGTCATGTCCAACGAAGTCTATCACTCAGGTTCAATGATCGACCAATACAACACTGCAGTGCAATTGAAGAAAGGAACCAACCGAATCCTGTTGAAAATCTGCCAGAACGAACAAACCGAATCGTGGGCCCAGGATTGGGTGTTTCAGTGCCGCGTGACCGACCCGACGGGTAAAGGACTGCGACCGGACGGTGAGTAGGCATCTGCCGCTCGCCTTCACTCGATCGAATCCACCTTCCATTTGACAGAAATAATCATGAATCAGTTACTCGCGTTCAAACCACGATCCCGTCGCCAATTCTTTGGTGGTTCCTTGAACCGAACATTGAGCGGCCGAAGTCTTCTTGCGGTGTTTACCATTCTCTGCGCCGGGACGTGCGATGCATTGGAGCCATCATCCGACTGGCTCGGGTTCCGCGGCGATGGTCGCGGCGTCGCGACGGCGGGACCGACCACGCTTGCGATCGGCGACGATGGCAATCGAGCTTGGAAACGCTCCATGCCAGGACGAAGCGTCGCCGGACCGGTCATCGTGGGGGACCTTGTGGTTTCGACGAGTTCGTCCGGCCCCGATGAAGAGGATTTGTTCATCACCGGGTTGAACCTGTCCGACGGTGTGACCCGGTGGGAGCAACGTTTCCGCGCCACCGGTCGCCCCTATTTCCACCCCACCAGTGCCAACGCCGCTCCCTCGCCGGCCAGCGACGGGGAACGGATCGTCGCTTTTTTCAGCAGCAATGACCTGGCCTGCGTCAGCGTCGACGGTCAATTACTGTGGTATCGCGGCCTGGGTCGCGACTATCCCAAGACCGGCAATGACGTCGGCATGGCGTCTTCGCCGGTGATCGCCGGGGACACGGTAGTCGTCCAGGTCGAATGCCAGGGCGATTCGTTCGCCGCCGGGATCGACCTCGCGACCGGTGAAAATCTTTGGCGGATCCAACGACCTGCGATGTCGAATTGGTCGTCACCGGTCGCGCTATCGACGGGCTCGTCGTCACCGACCGTCATCTTGCAATCACGCGAAGATTTAATCGCCGTTGACGCCCGCTCGGGTAAAGTTCAATGGAGTTTCGACGAAGGACGCGACGCGATCGCGTCGGCGACCGTTGTCGGTGATCGTTTGCTGTCCCCCGGCGGGGATCTGATTGCTTACCGGCTCACCGGCAAGAACGAAACGCCGACGGAACTTTGGCGTGAAAATCAGCTCTCCCCGCGAAACGCGAGCGTTGTTTCGGACGGCGAACGGCTCTACTCGCTCAAAGGGTCGGTGTTGTTACGAGGTGATCTGGAAACCGGCGAAATCGTGTGGAAAACCCGGCTTTCAGGTCTCGGCTCGACTTGGGCGACCCCCGTCGTGGCGGAAGACCGAATCTACGTTTTCGACCAAACCGGGCTGGGGTTAATCATCCAAGACGGTGGCGATGAAGCCGAAATCACGACGAAAGTGCAATTGGAAGAGGGTGTTCTGGGAACGCCAGCGCTCGCTAACGGGAAATTGGTCGTCCGCAGCAAAACGATGCTGCATTGTTTCAAATAATCTGAATTTATTGATACAAATAACATGGATTGCGGCGGACATCGTCACCGCTCGGCCATTATAACAGTCACACAATCTTGGTAAGTGCTTCCGTTTTTGCCGACAATGTAAATTGGTTGGCAAGGTTGGGCGGAATCACGATCTATCTCAACGCTTTTGGAGTCCCTCATGAAACTGTCTCGAATGTTTGCTCTGGCCTCGGTTTGTTGCCTCGGTTTGGTCGCCGCCCCGGTATTCGCAACCGACGGTGCGTCGGTTGAAGGCGAAAAAACTTGCAACAGCAAGACTTGCGCGGACAAACTGGTCAGCACCAATGCCAAATCCGGCGAATGCCCCTCGGCGTGTGCCGTTCAAACCGCGATGGCCAAGTTGCCCAAGATGACATTCCTCGTCGGTGACCAAGAAACCTGCTGCAGCGAGTCGGCCGCCGCGTTGGCAAAATCCGCCGAACAACCGATCCAGTACAAGGTTGGTGACGACACCTTCAAAACCGAAAAAGAAGCGTTCACGACTTTGGTGACCAAGACCGAAGCGATGGTTGCCGCCTTCACCACGCCGTCGACCTGCCAAGTTTCAGGCAAAACGACGATCGCCGGAAAGAGCTGCCAGTGCCCCGTCGAAGCCGGAACGTTGGCCAAGAAAGTTGAAGAGGCAACCCAGTTGGTTTCGATGAAGTATAAGGTTGGTGAGGAAACCTGCAGTTGCCCGAATTCGGCCAAAGCCATGGCCAAGGAGGCCGGCGTGACGCCGACCTATGTTGTCAACGGAACCGAGACTCATTGTGAAATGACCGCTCGTTTGACTTTGGCTCGTGCCAAGTACGAAGCCGCCGTGAAGGCACTCGCTTCGACCAACGAAGCCGCCGAAGCCGGTTCGGAATCCTAGTCGATCAAGACACACTGTCGATCAACACGAAACGCGCGATCTTCCGATCGGGCGTTTTTTTTTGCGCACCTAACCAGTAACCGCATACCCCGATTAGCCGATGGGCGTGAGGGCATGTTGATTGAATCGTAACCCGAAGCGTGAGCGAGGGATTCATCGCCATTAAGTCCTTTGTATGTATCCCTCGCTCACGCTTCGGGTTTCGATGAGGACTAAATCAACAGCCCGGTGAGTGAGGGATTCATCGCCATTAAATTCTTTGTATGTATCCCTCGCTCACGCTTCGGGTTTTGATGAGGACTAAATCAACAACCCAGTGAGCGAGGGATTCATCGCCATTAAATCCTTTGTATGTATCCCTCGCTCACGCTTCGGGTTACGATGTGGACTGAATCAACACGTCGTCACGCGTCGGGTTACGATTAGATCAAAATCCCGCAAGCGCTGTTCGGCTATTGACCTCGTAATCGGTCCCAATTGACGAGACCGTCAAAAGTAAAGATTGGTGGAGCCTTGTTGGATTGGTAATCCGAAGTGAAAGTCGGGATTAGGCCAATCGCGTTCAATTCACGCGAATCGCTGCAATCACGGATGCAGCGTGAGTGCCGCGTCGACGGAAAGTCGACACCCCTTTCTATCCACGAAACAACATCAAGTCGGCCGCCAGGGTCACCTTCATCGCGTCGATCGATTCCAATCGCGATTGCTGCGAATGCCTGACGCCTCGATAGGTCATTGCCATCGCGTCGGCGATGGCGTCGGTTTGCAAGTTCACCGCTACGGCCCAGTTGATTTGCTCAACACATTCCAGCCCGACGTCGTACATCTCGTCGACGATGGCCTCTGCTCGACTGCGGCGATGCCCCGATTGCTGAACCCGTTCGCGTAGTTCGATCAAGTCTTCTTCGCCGGGCACTGCCACAATCAAATCCCCGCCCGGTTTCAACGCCCGGCGGATCTCCGTCACCGGTCGGCGACCGAACAGCGAAACAATTCGATCCACACTCGCATCGGCGACCGGTAATACTCGATCCGCGTTGGCCAGCACCCACGTGGCTTCCCGCCAATTTTGGACTGCCAACCGGATCGCCCGTTTGGACAAATCAATGCCACAATAGGATTGCGGAGAATTGCTAAATAGAGCCGGACCGAACGATCCTTCGCCGCAACCGAGGTCCAACGTTCGCTGATCGGGCTCTCCATCGTTCGTCCAATGACGAAGCGTTTCGATCAGTCCGTCGGCGTAACCACGTCGCAACCAACGATGCCGAGCCAAGACCGCTTCATCGCAATCGCCGGGATGTTTGGACTTGCGATCTTGCGGTTGCAATAGATTCCAATAGCCCTGCTTGGCGCGGTCGAAATGATGGCCGGCTTCACAAGTGGCCCCGGATTCGTTGCGTTGCAGAATGTGTTGACAATCTCGCACCGTACAACGCAGTTCAAACATCATTGGTTGGCTTGGCCTTTGATCGTTCGCTGGGCCACTTCCCAAGCTTCGAGGAGGTGTTCTTGGTACTCGGTCGGTGTCAACAAAACATCCCGATCCTTCGCATCGACCTCAAACTCCAACATCCAACCGTCGATGTACGGGGACGCATTGATCAGCGCCGGGTCGTCGAGGACGGCTTGGTTGATGGTGATCAATTGCCCTTGAACGGGCGAAAACAAATCGCTTTCCGCTTTCTTACTTTCGATCGAACCGATACCGCTACGAAGCTTGACCGGGCAAGGCGGTTGGACCGTCCAGTCCAAAAAATAAACATCTTGCAGCAACCTCACCGCGTACGCGGTCAGCCCGAATCGAAACATCGCGGGATGCTCAGGATCGGGTTCGCCGGACGCGGAAATCGGCAGCGCCCACATGTGATTCTTGGCATACTTGTAGTCGGCCGGAAAGCTCGCCTCGAACTCTCCCATCGCGAATGTAAATGAATCACTACTCATGGCGAGACGGTCGCCTCCACATCGGTTTCACCATGGACATACCCCTGTGGAAAGACACGTTCGAGCTTACTGCCGGGGTTTCGTTTCCAAAGTCCGGTGCGTCCGACGACGGTACCGATCCGCGTCACTTGCGTCTCCAGTGCATCGGGTGGTAAGTCGGCAAGGCGTTGCGCGTCGTCTGCGGAAACGGTGAAAATCAATTCAAAGTCTTCCCCATCGCTCCAAGCGTGTTGCAGCGGCGATCGACCGGTCGTTTGAGCCAACTCGTTCGCGGCCTGGGAAATCGGGATTCGTTCGATATCCATTTCGATGCCCACGCGACTGGCCGCGAGCATCCGGTCCAGATCCAAGCTGAACCCGTCGCTGACGTCGATCGCCGCGTGCACGTCGACGTGTTTTCGCAATTGTTCGGCCAATCGAATTCGTGGGACCGGCCGCAGGTGTCGCCCCAGGATACTGCCACCGAGCGAGCCCGAGACGAAAACAGCATCCCCTTCGACGGCGGCACTGCGGAGCCACGGCCCCGTCACCGTTCCGAGCATCGTAACACTGATCGACAATACGCCATCGTAGGTCGATAGATCGCCTCCCGCGATTGCGACGCCGTACTCTTGGCAAGCTTCCAAGATCCCCTCGTAGACTTCGCCGGCGATCTCGGTGGCGTTGTCTTGGGGAAGTGCCAACGTGACTAGCGCGGCGGTCGGGCGAGCCCCCATCGCGGCGATGTCGCTGAGGTTGATCGCGATCGATTTGTAGCCGATCGACGCGAGCGGTTGGGATTCGCTAAGAAAATCCACTCCATCGATGATCTGATCGGTGCAGGCAACCTGTTTCACCTCTGAATCACCGACGGCATAGACGGCTGCATCGTCGCCGATGCCAACGTCGACCTGGGGCAACCCGCGAGTGCGGCCGCGGAGATAGGCGAGGAAAGACTGTTCCATGAATTCAGACAACGAAAAAGCGGGATTCAGAGTAAACGAAAGCCGAACTCCCTTTCGGCAACCATCCATTGTGGCCCGAAGACGCTGAATTGACCACGGCCCATTTCGAGGTTGCGTTACCAGCCCCGTCGATTACGAGAGCCGCGTTGACCGGCGCGGCGGGCGTGATCGCTCATCGCGCCAGCGGCCGCGTGGGCCATCGCATTAATCATCACCTGGGTCATCGGATGGGTGGCGACCGACGTGATCTTGTCCATCGTGGTTGGTCCCCAGCTTTGCAAGCGCCGGATCGATTGCCAAAGGTCCTCGATGTCGGCGGCGTTGCGGGCTCGGTCGACGAATCCGGCGACGTCAAGCGATTCAGAGAATTGACAGTTTCCGCGATCGTAACCAGACGCCCGGAACCGCTGCGTCAAGCGACCGACCGCTTCATAAACTTCCTGTCCCAGTCGAAGTCGTTCGTCACACTCGTCGGTCGTTCGATCGGTGCGAGTCATCTCCGTTTCGATGCCGCGGAGTGAAGCGACGATTTGATCGTCCGTGATCTCGGGCGTTCGCCGCGCCTCTTGCCGCAAGTCATCGGACGTCGATTGCGCTAACATGTTGCGAAAAACACTGATCGCTTCGGCGTGAAATTCACATTGGGGGGCCTCTAAACGTGTCAATTCGCTTTGGGTCGTTTCGCATTGACGTGAGGCTTGATCCAGTTGCGTCACGATCGACTCCCGTTCTTGACGGAGCGATTCGGCCGTTTGGATTTGCGAGAGCAATCCGCACTGCTGAGCGGCTTCATCTCGGTGGCGATCCAATTCGTCCAAGACCGTGTCAAGAGCCAACCGGTCTTCGGCGATCACCGTCCGCATCGTCGCTGGCGTCGTGGTCAGGTAATCGTAGTTGCGTTTGGATTGTGGATAGTCGACTAGTTTCGCGATCCATCGATCCATCCGGCGGTTGACGCCTTTGTGTTCGTACTTCGGAGTTCCGTAATGGCGATCGAGCAAGTAATTAAAAAGACGACACGATTGATATGCCGGCAGTTTTCTCGCGGCGTCTTGGCTGATCTCGTCCAAGTTCGCTTCGGCCCGTTCCAACGCGGCTTCGGCCATCGATGCGTGTTGTGATAACTCGATGAATTGCGGGTTCTCGCGAAGTGCTTTTTCAACTTGGTCGGCAATCTCTTGTTGTTGCTTCTCGGCCTCGTCCAAACGTGTGTTGAGTCGAACGAGTTCGTCTTCGAGGTGGCTGCGGATGCGATTCTGGTCTTGCAAATCCGCTTCGTACTCACGAACGCGATTTTGTTTTCGCAGCAAAATTTCCCGCATCGTCGGACGGATCTCGGCCCACGTTTCTTGGATCGACTCGGGCGTCAGGTCAGGCAGGTAGTACGTCGCCAGCTTGGTTAGCGTGTGCTCACGGTCGTCCTCGAGTTTTTCGCGTTGGACTTCGATTTGGCCCAATTCACCTCGAATCCGTTCCAACTTGGCCGCCGTTTGGTGATAGGCCGAAATCAATTGTTGATGAACATGGGGTCCGGGAATCGGCATCGAGGCAAACCAACAGCAATGAAGAATGAAGCAGGAGCGTCCGGTGAACGGGAAAAAGACACGTATAGGTTAAAGGAACATCCAAGTAGGTTAAAGGAACATCCAAGACCAAGCGACGCCGAGGGCCACCGCCCCTGCGGCAATCCGATAGCGGTTGATCCAACAGTGAGCCAGAAACGTTTGAATACCTTTGGGTGGGCCTTGGTAGACGTGGCGACCGGCGAGATACTGGTCGATCGCGGCGTCGATTTCCGCCTCGGTGACTCGGTCGCCCGACAAGGCCGCCGTTCGCATTAATTTTTCACGAAGGCGGACGCGGACCTCGTCGTGGCGGAACATCTCTTCGGCGGTCTCACGCTGTTCCCGCATCTCGCGGGCGACGTCCATCACACGCAACGTCTCGGCGATCGTCATTTCTTCGCCAGGCATCTTGGTTTGCGCGCGGCGACGGTTCAGTTCCGACATCGATGCCGGCTTCTGAGTCGGGGCGGGAGCCTGGGCCTGAGCGGCGGAACCACCGGGACGTGTCATCATTCGGACTCGGGATTAAGTGAAGGGCCATCAGCGACAAAGCACCAAGATAACCCCAATGGCTGATTGCCTGCTAGCGTTGGGAAGTTTAACTTGTCAGTCTCAGTAAATTGATGGCCTCGACGACGAGGGACAGCCCCTTTTCGGATAGGCGATTCAAGTCACGTGTCTTCCACCGTCATACGAGAATTTGGACATGAGCTCGCAAGCACAAGCCAACGCGCCCGAACCCTCCGCCGCCGCTCAGTCAGCTCCCCCCCGAGAACAGCTTGACACGCGGTCGACTTCGATGCGTGATTATCTCGATCGGGCTCTCGACACGCTCAAGAAGTTCGGAAGCGAAAAAAACGAAGCCCCTCAAGAACTGATCAGCCTGCTCGAAGGCGTCAAGCATCTCGACGAAGCGAAGGTGCTCGCGATCGCCGAGGTGATCAAGCACATGAGTTCGTTCAACGCGTTGGTTCGCGAGAACATCGAAAGCGTCGAAATCGGTAACCGATACATGGACATCACTCAGATGTTCGATTCGATTCGCGACGACAGCAAACGCTTGATCGCTCAGCTCGACGACGGCAAGATCAGTGGCACCGAGAAGGTTTCGAACTGGTGGATGAAAATGCGACGTGGGACACCGAGTGATCGATTCGAACAAATCATCGAAGTCTACGGCGCGGTCGCCAAGGACACGAAAGATGCTTTGAAGACCGAAGAGTTGATCATGGACGCCTACATCGATTTCCGCTTCGCACTCAAAGAAGCCGAAGTCTTGTCCCGTGAGTTACTCGATCAGCAGGTGCCGATCCTCGAAGCGGCCAAGAACGGACTGTCCGACGCGCAGAAAGCTCTTGACGAGTACGCCGGACAAGACGAAGGTGGCAAGAGCCAATTGGAACTGCGTCGCGACGAAGCTCGTCACCGATTCGAAGAAGAAGACAAGACCTACCAACTGCTCAAAGACATCGCCGAAAACTTAGAGATCGGTTACGACGTCGGCGAAACGCTGATCACCAAATTGAAGCAGACGCACGATGTCAAGGAACGCGTCTTCCGCCGTGCCGTGACGTTCTTCACCACGAACGAACATGTCTTCACGATTTTGGGAACGGTCTACACTAGCCAACACGGACTCCACGAGGTCACCCAAGCGACCGAAGCGATGAAGGAAGGCGTTAACAAAGGGCTCGAAGACATCGCAAGTTTGGGACGAGAGCTCGAACGGGCGGCGCTCAAGGCGGGCTACGGCAGCACGATCGATCCGGAATCGGTCCAAAAGCTTGTCGACTCGATCAGCGGTTTCCAAATCGAATCGCTGCAAATGATCGCCGAGCTTCGCAAAGAAAGCGAAGAGAGCACCAAGGCCATCCGCAAGAGCGTCGAAGAGGGTAAGAAGAAGTACCAAGAAACACTCGGGCGTTACGCTCGGGGTGAATCCCTGGTCGGTTGAGGCCGCTTAAGCATCGCGTGAACAATCAGTGGCATAGGCTTCTAGCCTTTTTATATCCCACAAGTCCTCATGTATTGCTCCCCTGCCAGCTCGTCTGGTAGGAAGCCGAGGTGGGCAAGCTAGACATATTCACCCACGAGACGAGCTCGTGGGGGTCAAAAAAGATGTGGGGCATAAAGAGGCTGGAAGCCTATGCCACTTCCCGCGTCGAGTCATGAAGCACGTCTTGCATTTGGGATGCAAGGCGTTTCATGTTGCTTGATGTGAACGCGCTGGTAGTTATACCGTGCGCTCGTGCTGGTCATTCGCCCTGACGTTCATTGACGGTTCTTGTTTTCAATCGAGCCGCATAAACGCGAGCGATGTCGGCCATGTAGTGCGTCAATGGACATTGAGCGGCTCTGGATAGGTGCTTTTCCGCGATCGCAAGGTCGTTTTCGGCGTCGGCGATCAAGCCGATGTAGAGATCGCCGTAGAGCGATGCATTAACATAGCCAGACGTTCCCTGTGTTTTTTTGACCGCTGAATTGATTGCGTCGAAATCGCCCCCGGACAGTCGCTGAAGAATTTCTTTCATAGGGACTCGTGTGTCACCTGGGGCGGGCAACACGATCTTGCGAGCGGTGGCCACGTCGTTCGCTTTGGCCACACATAGAAAATGCCAAGCTGCGTTCTCGACGTCGCGCGGGTTGACGATTCGATGTTTCTCAAACAGGGCTTTGGCATCGTCGAATCGCCCGACGAAAAACAGTGCGATGCCGTGTTGCCAGAGATAGGGTTCCAACTCAGGCCGCATGTCAATGGCTCGTTCGAACTGCGTGACTGCCTGATCGCAATTGCCACCCCGCAGCAACGCATCGCCCAAGCGAACGATCGCGTCGGGGGTGTCGAGCGTTTGATTTTCGAGCGACTCGCGAGCAGCCTGGATTGCGGATTCATGCCGAGCTTGGTGTTCCGCCGATTCATCCGCGTGGGCGGCATCCACGACAACCCACCCGATCAAAAAAGCGACCAGTACAATCACGCGATAGGAACGAATCATCACACACCAACGGCTTGGGGACATGGAAGCCGGCAACCTCCGCCAGCTCGCTCAAAGGTTTGTCAGCATACCGTATCGCCAATGATCATCACAGAAAGAATCGGTCTCAAAGGATTCGCCAGTCGGAGTTGATTGCAAGCCAACACCGCCGGGTCCTGAAAATGGGTTAAGTCTCATCAGGGATGGGGGTTGTCCAGCAAGGCCTGTGCGCATCGGTCAGATTGAACCCCACCGATCACCGAGATCGACTGACCGGTAAGGCGGATCATTTCGACGCATCCAAGTTGAAGCGTTTGGTAGCCTGCCTCCGCCACGGTTTGTCGGCTGGCACCGAACACAATCGCATCGACGTTCGCATTGGCGGCCGTCGCCGTACACATGGGGCAGGGTTCTGCGCTCGATACAAGCACATATCCCGACAGGTTTGGTTTTCCGATCGACCGACAAGCTTGGTCGATCGCATTGATCTCTCCGTGCCGCGAAGGTTTCGACGAACTTTTCACGGTGTTGCATTCGAGCGATAAACGATCACCTTGAAGGGAAAACACTCCGGCCGCGAAGGGGCTTTGCTGGCGCATTATCCCGCGTCGCAGTTCGTCAAGTACCTGGTCCATCCACTCATTGAGCAGCCAATGATGGTTCTGCACTTTCCCTCGCTTGCCGAAACGAACGAGCGTTTGAAGGACGAGGTCGCACAGCGTCAAGAATCGCAACGACGATTACAGGAGGCCAAAGAACGTCACGATGCCTTACTCGAGGGGACTCGCAGTATCGTATGGACGACCGATCCGGCTGGTCGCTTCGTCGATCCACAGAACTCGTGGGAACGATATACGGGGCAGGCATTTCAAGATCATCGTGAGTTTGGTTGGCTCAATGCGATTCACCACGATGATATGCCGGACTTGAAACGCCGTTGGCAAGAGGCCGTTGACTCACAGACCCACTACCAATCAGGTGGGCGTATTTGGCACGCCGAATCACAAACTTATCGCTCTTTTGTCGCCGAGGCGGTCGCGATCAAGAATCAAGATGGGACCATTCGCGAATGGATCGGGACGGTCAGCGACATTGAGGACCAACAACAGGCGGAGGTGGCGCTCAGCATCGCACAGCAAAGGCTGTTGGAGCAAAAGCATGAACTGGAGTTGATCTATGAAGCTGCGCCGGTTGGTTTGTCTTTAATGGATCGCGAATACCGATTTCTCCGAGTCAACGAAACGCTCGCGAGGATCAACGGAATTTCAAAGCAAGAACATATCGGAGAACGGGCCGACCGCTTGTTACCCGATCTGCACGAAAAGCTCTTTCCGATTTATGAGGAAGTCTTTCGGACCGGCCGACCGAAGCTCAACGTCGAAATCGTGGGCAAGACGCCGGCGAGCGAAGAGCCGAAAACATGGTTGGCGAGTTATTACCCGCTTGAACTTCCAGGCAACGGTGATGACCTCAGCAAAAACGATCCGCACGGAGAAATCGCCGCGTCCCGATCGGTCAGGGCGGTCAGTGCGATCGTCCAAGACATCACTGATCGCAAGCGAACGGAGACTCGGTTGATCCAAAGTGAAGCGGCGGCGGGAGAGGCTCGAACGACTTCGAAATCGCATTGACCACCAGTGAACAACGCGTGGGATGTCGAACGCATTGACTTGACTCGATCGATTCGAAACAAGTGAACCGCGGATTGATCTTGATGCGAGAGCCTGTTTCGAGTTATCGCTGGAGATTGAAGTCCTTCGACCGTTCCACCTATCACGACGGAAGCCGCACGATGCGTCGGTCCTCGCTCCTGATTCCATTCTTGTTCTTGCTGACGTTCGGCACCTTGGGCCTGAATTCGACGCCGCTTCAGGCGGATGAGTCTTCCGAGGGCGGCCAAGGCGTGGTTGACGATCCGTATTTGGTCTTTGTTGCCGAAGAAACGGCTCATCTGCGATGCGGCCCGTCGGGTGAATATTATCGCACCGATCCGCTGCGACACGGACAAGAACTCGAGGTGTATGTGGAGACCGCCGAAGGTTGGCTGGGTGTCCGGCCGACGGACGACAGTTTTTGCTGGATTCCCGCTGAAACGGTGAAGTTGCTGAACGAACAAGATGCCGATTCTCGCGGCGTAATTCGTCCGACAGCGATCGCAGGAAAAGCCGTTCAAGCAGAGGTCATCGAGAACAAGACCGTCGCCTGGATCGGCACGAATCTGGGACGCGCTCGCCGATATCGATGGCAGGTTCAATTGGGCGAAGGTGAGATCGTTACCATCCTCGGGAGCAGCGAACGCGACGGTCCCGACGGACCACAAATTTGGTACCGCATCGTCCCACCGTCGGGTGAGTTTCGCTGGATCCATCGCAGTCAAACCGTCACAACCGCCGAAGAGTTGATCGCGGGCTTGCGAGATCCGGCAACGACACAAGCGAACGAACCGATCGAGTTCCTGCCCGCCGGTCCGACCGTCGTGCAAGCGAGTTTGGAAACCGATACCAATCCGGTTGAAATGCACCCGCGACCGTTGCGTCAGGTCTCCGATGAGCAACCAGAGTCGCGGGATTCAGACTTATCGATCGATGAAATCGAAGATCGCATTGATGCGCGACAGCGACGTCGTCTCGAACCGCTCGACCAACAAGCGGAAATCGATGCGATGCCGATTCAATCGAACCAACCTGAGCAAACTGGGCACGTGAATCATCATCCTCAGAGCTTTTCGCAACGAGTCACCGACGGGTTGTCGGCACTCATTAACGGTCGACGCGCCGACGGCAGCCAATCCGAACCGGCATCGCAACCCATGCCGGTAGGGCAATTTGAATCGAGTGAACGTTCTAGCCGCCGGGTCCCAGATCTGGTTCCGATCGGAAGCGGAGTTGTGGCCACCACCGCCCCTGACGCGACTACCGCTTTTCCGGCCGCTTCCTCGCCGATCTCTCCTGTCCAGCCAATGGTAACTCAAGAGGATTTGGCGTCATCGTCGACGCCGAAAACGGTCAACGCAACGGACCAGCCAGGATTGCGCTCGAATCAATCTCAAGTCGCGTTCACATCTGTACCGCGTTTAGTGACCCCCGCCAATACGCCCATCCAACCGACCGCAGCTTTCGCGGGCGATCAGTTTGCCGGCGATCAATTTACCGGCGATCTTCCTCGCGATCCTACCGTGGCGACGTTGGGAGTTCCTTCCGCGATGTCCGTTTCCGCTAACCCCACCGTAATAACACCCGGAAGTTTTCCACCTCCGGCCCGGACGCGAACGATCACCGCCGAGCAGCTCGATGCGGTTCGTCAAAGCGTCGCGACGGCGGCGACGGAATCGTTGCCGATGGAGCTTTCCAAGTTAATGGCTCGAGGTGCTTCGGCTCCGGAAATAGCCGTTGTTGCCGAGGCTGCTGAACGTCAGGGTAATCGCGAGTTAGCGATTCGAGCACGTGATTATCAGTTACTCGCCCGTCGCCGGGACGGTGACACCTTGATCGCTGGTGCGGCACTTTCGCTTCCTCCATCGGAGACAAATCGGGGTGTCATTTCGCAAACGTCCTTCACGCCGATCTTCTTTCCACCCCAACAATCCGTTCAACCCCATGAATCGCAGTCCGGTGCGTCCGCCGATCAAGTAGCCTTTAAGGCGACTGAACCAGTTCACCAGCAATCCGGACTCCTCGTCGAAGTGTATTCGGCGGATCCGAGTCGGCCGCCCTACGCGATCACCGATCGCGGAGGACGCACAATCGCTTACGTCACACCGGCTCCCGGCGTGGATGTCAAACAACATCTCGGAAGTGAAGTGCGTTTGAGCGGTGAGAGCGGTTATCTTCAAGGTCTCGACACGCCGCACATCCTTGCAATCGCGGCCGAACGTTTGATCCGATAGTCAGTGTGACCGGGTCAGTTCACCGAACCGATCGGCCGTGATCCACGAAAGATCTTTCCAATAGCCCGTGTCATTGGGTTGAGGCGGTCCGAGCGTCGTTCGGCCTCGCGTGATGATTTGATTGATCGCGTTGGTGAGCCGATCAACGACCTGTGGATGTTCCTTCATTTGATCGGACTGTTCGCCGCGATCAACGGCAAGGTCGTATAGCTCCCCTTTTTTCTTGGCAGAGAGCAGTATCAATTTCCAATTACCATCGGTGATCGAATAGCGACCGTCGTTGCCGTGATTGATCAGTGGCAATCGCTCATGTTTCGAGTCAGCATCCGTCAATACCGATGCAAAACTGTGGCTGTCTTCCCCGGCATTGTTTGGCAAAGGTACCGCGATCAATTCGGCGATTGTCGCTAACACGTCGATCTGTCCGACCGGACCGTCCCAACTTCGTGAGGGTTGTTTGATTCCGGCCGGCCATCGGACAAAGAATGGCACTCGGTGGCCGCCCTCGTAGACAGATCGTTTTCCTTCGCGTAGTCCACCGCGACTATCGTGGTTATGCTGTTTCTGATCTTGAGTCCATCGATTTTCGGGACCGTTGTCGCTGGTGAAGACGATCAGAGTGTTGTCATCGATCCCACCGCTTTCAAGGAATGCCAAGATCCGACCGATATGGTGATCGGTTTCAATCAAGAACTCCCCGTAGGCACCGCACTCACCCAGGCCGTGGTATTCCGGCAGGGGGCACACTGGATAGTGCGGCGAAGTATAGGGCAGATAAAGAAAGAATGGCTTATCGTGTTGGTCATCGATGGTCTTGCTTTTCATCCACTCGATGGCTTTGTCGGTGAACCGGGTTAGACATTGGTTGTCGATGAAGTCCGGAGCGACCTCGAATCCTTTACGTCCCAGGCTTTCTTGGGTTTGATCGGTCGTGACATCATAAGGCGGTGCGATTCGATAATCCAAATAGCGAGGGTTCGTTTTCTTGTTCGTCAAGAGTGTCGGTGGAGTCGCCGCATGACGGTTTTCGAACCAAGCTAAAACTCCGAAATTCAATGACGCGGGAACGCCATAGAAGTAATCGAAACCTTTGTCCAACGGCATGTCTCGCACCGGTTGAGACCAATCGCGACTATCGGCGGTTCCAGGAAAGTCCATGCCCAAGTGCCATTTGCCGACGATCGCGGTGTGGTAACCGTTTTGTTGAAGCAGTGATGCGAGCGTCATGCGACCATCGGCGATCAAACACGGTGCCTCGGCGCCGAATACGTTCTGTTTGAGCGTCGTCCGCCAACAGTAGCGGCCGGTCAGTAAACCATATCGTGACGGTGTACAAACCGAATCGGAACTATGGGCATTAGTGAACGTGATGCCTTCGCGAGCGAGGCGATCCATGTGCGGCGTTTGGAACTTCGCATTCGGATTCAACGCCGACACATCGCCGTATCCCTGATCGTCGGTGTATATGACGATGATGTTGGGGCGACGCCCCACCAAGCAATCGGAAGCTTCGTCCGCAAAACTGATCGTCTCAGACACGGTACACTGTCCAAGGACGCCGATTATCAACAAGATGCAAAAACGATAATATGGGAACCAATTCATGACTACGGAAAACTCGGGATGGGTTCAAGCGGGAACGAGCAAGCAAAACACCATGTTAACAAATCACCGAGCAAGGTAATCATGAGCGTTGAAACTGTATGAACATCGCAGTCATTGGGGGCGGGGTGATCGGATTGTCGGTTGCCCATCGCTTGGTCGGTTTCGGATGCAAGGTAACACTCTATTCGCCTCAACCGATTGAGCATATCACGTCATCCGTGGCGGCGGCGTACTGGGGGCCCGTTTGGATTGGCGAATACGACCGCCAATGGGCGGTCGATACTTTGGCCGAGTTTCAGCGACTCGCGGCTTTGGACGTGCCCGGAATCAGCGAAGTGGAGTTCGATAAATGGATGACCGACGACGCGGTCGAGGCGTTGAGTCTGACCACCGATCAAACGCATTGGTGGCGAGACCTGCCCGGAATTGATTTTCGAATCGAACCGTTTCCCTCCCGAACCAAGTTGCATGTCGATGGCGCGGATATCGCTTTCACTCATCGTATTCGTTTCCGCAGTATCGTCGCTCGTATGCCGGACTATCTTCGCTGGCTCGAGTCAGAACTGGTGTCATCAGGCCGGGTTGCGATCGAGCGACGCCGGATCAAATCGCTCGATCAATCTTGGGATGGATTCGATTATGTCGTCAACTGCACCGGCGCGGCCGCGAAATCCCTGTGTGCTGATGACCCGTCGACGGCGTCGATGAGGTTGGTGGCCGGCCATGCCGTCTTGGTGCATGCTCCAGGAATTCGCGTCGCCAGGTTGTTCGCCGGCGGACCGCTGGTGGGGCGACCGGTATACGTTGTGCCCCGTGCCGGTTCGGTTTCGGATGTTTTGGTCGGTGGAACAGCAATCGAAGTCAACGAGCCGATTGACTTTCGTGAGCCGATCACATTTCAGTTAGACGATCAATGCGCCGCCGTCATATCGCGAGCCCGGCAGTACGTTCCGGGATTAGAAGCAGTGGCCGAGCAAGCTCGTCTGGTCGGTTTGCGTCCGATTCGTGACGCAGTTCGCATCGAACGAGACTCGAAACGATGCAACGTCGTTCACTGTTACGGCCACGGCGGATCGGGGATGACGCTGTCGTGGGGGTCCGCAGATCGCGTTTGTGAAATAATTGATCTTGTCAGTTCGATAACTTGAGCGATACTTTGAAGTTGTCGGCGGTGATCCTTGGTGATCAGTCAAGATGATTCACCGCATCTACTTTGAATCCATGGCACACCAACCAACCACCCGCCATATTTTCTCTTTGGGATCGCTTCCCGATTGGCGTCGCCGTTTCGTCGATCGAACTTTGGTTTGTTTGGTTTTTCTGGCGGCGGCGATCCAGGTTCTTCCGGTCGGTTTGGCTTCATCGGCTACCGATCCAACCCAACTGGAATCAACGGCTGCGGATGGTCTGTCACTGACGAGAATCGTTAAGGTTGCCGGATCTTGGACCACTCTACCGACGTTATCCGCATGGTCGGTTGTTGCCCGCTGCATTGATGGTGAGCGTTTTCAACATTGCAGTGCGGCGTACCTGAGCCTGGCGGCGATTTCGAGTCGGCCTTCGTGCTGTATCGGGAAACTTAAGGTTGGCAGTTCAGCGATTTGTCGGCGAACTCTCGTGGATTTGAACGTGCGATTGCAGATTTAGGAACGATTGTCGTTCCTCATTTTTCAATCGACATTCATCTTCATCATTCACGAAAGTTAGCTCTATGTCTGCGCGCAACCACAACAACCCTTCTCAAGCATCATCGCGTTCCTCCTCCGGAGCCCGGCGATCCGGTTCTGAAGAAGCGGCACTTGATCCGGTGATCAAGCGAGCGGGACTTTTGATCCAGAAACACGATTATGCCGGAGCTGCCAATCTATTATCGGCGGCGGGGCGAGACTCTCAGTTTCGAAACATGCTCGGCGTGTGTTTGATGCGAATGGGGAAGGTCGATCAAGCCGTCGATGTTTACCGTTCGTTCGTCTTGGTCCCCGGAACCGTCTTGGAACGTTCCGACGTCAGCAACGCAAGCAAGCGAAACTACGCAACAGCATTGCTATTAAAGGGGTTCCCCAGCGGAGCGTTGTCCGTTTTGACCGAGATTCGTGATCCGAATCATCCAATGGCGGAGCGTTTGTATTTGGCGATCCGGCAATGGGAGCGAACGTTGACTTGGTTCCGCTGGCTGGACTGGAAACTCAATCGCGTCGAACCTGCGAAGTGTCGAATTCCACTTGCGTTTGAGCCCGGCGAGTTTGATTTCGAAGTTCAGACTCAGCCGCCCATCGGCCCGGAGAAATCTCGCAAGGCGTATTGGAAGCTCGCCGCATAACTTGGTATCGGGAATTAGACGTCGTCCCCACAAGGTCGCAAGACGCGGTACAATTTCCGCGTCACTTCCCGCTACCTAAACTGGAGACCCCATGGACGCCAAGACTTTGATTCGCCAAACCATCGCGACTACCGAGATGATTTGCAACACGTACTTAGCTGACCTGACGGATGAGGATCTGTTGCATCGTCCGGTGGCCGGTGCGAATCATATCAATTGGCAATGGGGGCACTTGATCGCTTCGGAGAAGATGCTCGGCGACCTCGTCAAACCGGGGGCGATGCCATCGTTGCCCGAGGGATTCGAAGAGAAGTACGGCAAGGAAACCGCTGCAGTCGACGATGCCGATCAATTCGCGACCAAGGCAGAATTGCAAGCGGCTCAGCAAACTCAGCGTGAAGCGTTGATGGCGTTACTAGACAATTTGAGCGTGGAAGAATTGTCCAATCCGGCTCCCGAACAAATGGCGGCGTTTTTCCCCAATGCGGCGTCGCTGATTCTGTCGGCTGATTCGCACTGGATGATGCATGCCGGCCAGTGGGCGGTCGTCCGTCGAGCACTCGGCAAGCCGCCGTTGTTCTAACGATTTCGGGTTCGTCTGCATCGTAACCCGACGCGTAAGGTTTGAACTTGCGTTTTTTTTTCGTAACCCGCTGCGTAAGCGAGGGGTGAGTCAATATCAATGATCCCTCGCTGACGCTTCGGGTTACGATTAAATCAACAGGCCGCTAAAGGCGAGCAACTGGGAAATTGATTTCCGATATTGGTGCCGGTCGGCCGTAGAGGAAACCTTGTCCGAGTTCGAATCCTAATTGACAACAGGTTTCGTGCTCGGCTTCGGTTTCAACGCCTTCGGCGAGAGTGGTCGTGCCGGCATCTTTCGCAATACGAATCAACGAACACAGAAGATCCTGGCGATTCTTTGAAGCGCTGTCGATGTCCCGGATCAGTTGCATGTCGAATTTCAAGACGTCCGGCGGGACTTCGACGAGTTCTAAGAGTCGGCCTTGTCCGGCACCGAAGTCGTCGTACGACAACCCCATTCCGAGTTCGGTAATGAGCTCGCGCAGCGCACGCATTTCTTCAAGCTGAGTGACGGCACCTTCGTGGACTTCGATCATGAAGTGGATACCGGGGAACTTCTCAGCGAGCGTCACCAGCGAATCCCTCAAACGTTCGGTACCGAATTCGACCGGGTGCGTGTTGAGATACACCTGCGAATCGAATCGATCGATTTGGGCCAATAGTCTTGCCGCCTCATCCCGCATCAACTCGCTCAGTCCGGCTTCCTGCCCCAAACGTTTTGCGACTTCGAACATGGCCGCTGGGTTTTTCAGTTCGGGCAAATTGCTTCGTGCGAGAACTTCATAGCCAGGTGTCGACAACCGGTCCATGGTGATAATCGGTTGCAAGTTGGGAACGACGGCTCGCTCGGATAGCAAGCGTTCGAAAGTTAAGAGCGTTTGGGCCCATGGGATCAAGCCTTCTTCCATGGTCCCGTCGACCACGTTGTCTTCCATCACACCCACGCGGAAAACCGCGTTGGCGAATTGCAGAAGATCGCCGTCTTTCAAAGTGGCGCGATGAACGGGCGACCCATTGTGGTGGGTGCCGTTAGTGCTGCCGAGGTCCTGCACGTGAAGGCAATCGTTCTCGGGCCATACCTTGGCATGCTGTTTGGAGATCGACGCAACCGCGATGCAAACATCCGCTTCGTCGGATCGCCCGATCGTTACCGGGCGTCCGGGTAACTTGATGGTGCGTTTTTGATGGTCGCCGCTTCCGTATTCGGTGAGCGTCCACGTGACATTGTTTTTGATTTCGTGGGAAAGAATCATATTCGCTTTACTCGCAAGTTCGGGCATCCTGGTAATGCCACCGATTCGATGGTGCTGGTTTCGTTTTGAAGTCGCTCGGCCACACTCGGATCGGTGTAGACGACCTCCGTAATCAACGTGTCGCCTCCGGCGAGTTCGGGAAGCGACATCGCCGCTCGGACGGTACCGCCGAAGTAATCGAGTTGATTGTTTTGGGTGGTGACGAGGGTTGGGCCGCTGTGAATGCCGATTCCTAGTTGGATACCCAAATGCGTATCCTTTTCAGTGATCGGTGTGTTCGAATCGGACAGTGCCACTCGAATTCGTTGAGTCGCGATCACGGCGTTGTCGCGGGAAAGGAAGCAAGCCAGCAGACTTTCGCCGATCGTCTTGACCACTTTGCCGCCACAGCTTTCGATCGTTCGATTCAAAAACTGGTGGTGTTCCAGGATCGCGGTGTAGGCTTCGGCGTCGCCCATCACGGCGTAGAGATCATCGACATTGTTGATGCACGTCGCCATGAACGTCATCGTTTCCGTTGCGATCGGATTGTCGCTCGCAAATTTTTGGTGAGGAAACAGCTTTCCAAACAATGGATTCGCTGACGCCATCGCGGCTGTGATGACATCATCACGAGGAATCATTCGCTCAACCCGAACGACATGCAGTTGATCGAAGTCATTCTCAATTGTGAATGTCTGGCGTCCCGCGCGCAGCTTAGGTGTATGCGTCCCGTGTCCGAGTGTCGACAACGAGATATCGAGCAATGAGGGTGCGGCCGTTGATTGCACCCGGATCGATTGTGTCTGGGGCAGTCTCGGTCCGCGGATGAGGTAGTCGCCCGAGGACAGGTCCAGTGACAGATTGAGGCACTCACCCGGCTCGATGCGGACTTGTGCGAGAACGTGAGGGGAATGCTCCGGTCCACCGATGCAGTATTGTCCGGTGTTGACCTCGCGGATTTCAGGATGTGCCTGGAATACCATCTCGATCGAGCCGGCGAGGTTTGATTGGAAGTCGACGTCACAAGCTTCGCAGTGGGTATGCGAGTTCACGGTTGCCAACTGGTCAACCGAAAGGGCCGAAACACGGCAGGTCGGACACAACACTTCCCAGCGTAGATTCAGGATTCCTTCTCCGGCGGCGATCAAGCACGCGTCAATGAATTCGCGGCTTTCAATGCCGAAACGATCGGCCAACGCGATCGGTCGTAACTGAGCAAGTTCTTGCGCTGAAGAATGTCGCAGTACGGATTCGAGGATCGACGCGACATCAGGTGAAACGCCCGCAGCGATCACTTTGTCGAGACGTTGTTGCAGACGAGTTGCGTTGGGTTTGGCGAGCGGTGGGATGGTTCGGTAGGCATCGATGCCCTGGTCTCGCGGAAGTCGTCCTTGCACGGAGCGATCCATTCGTCGATAGACGCGATCGAGATGACGAAATCCTTTCCAATCCGCCTCTATCTTAGTTAGCACGCGGCCGAGTAAATTGCGAGGCTCGATGCGAACCTGATGAGACAACACCGTGCCACCATCGGGACGTTCCTGCATGGTGACAATGCTCATGAACCATTTGAAGGGACCGGTTTCGAACTCACGCAAGATTCCCATGCGTTGGCCTTCGATCCATTCGAACGGATGTTCTTCCCATGCCACTTTGACTCCACCCAAGGTGAACGATCCGAACTTGCGAAGCCCCAGTTCGGGATCCTTCACCGTTTGATAGTCGACCGATGGCAGACCGATCGCTTCGTTCAAGCGTTCCGTGTTGGAAACCAGTGGCCACAATTGAGCGGGAGTGCTATCGAGATCCCATGTGACGGTTTTTTCCCAAACACGTCCATCGAGATGACTCGCGGGGAGCTTGGGATGCGCTTCCATTTGCGACGCTTCACCACGCAGGACCTGAAGTATTTCAGTCAGCAACTGCCCCGCATCTCCGAATCGATCGTTCGGATTCTTGGCTAGCGCCCGTTGCACGATCCGCGCGGTCGCATCACTGACGGTCGCGTTTCGTTTCTGAATCGAAGGTACCGGATCGAAGCAGTGCATCGCCGCCAGTTTCATGAAGTCGTCCGACTCGAACGGGACGCTGCCTGCAAGCATTTGAAACAAGGTGATGCCGATCGAATACACGTCGGTCGCCGGCCCAATCGCGCCAGTGGATTTACACTGTTCAGGCGACATGTATTTGGGCGTTCCGATCACCGATCCGGCAACCGTCATCTCCATCGATTCGCTTTGGTGAACGTGACGTGCGATGCCGAAGTCGGTTAGTTTCAGCGAGAAATCCTCGATCGGATGCTCGGCGAGCGGTTCATCGCCGAACGCTATGTCATTACGTAGTTTCAGTAGAACGTTTTCAGGTTTGATGTCACGGTGGATCACCTCGCGAGCATGTGCGTCAACGAGCGCTCGAGCGAGATCGGCGGTGATTTGCAGTGCGACCTGTTCTGGAATCGCCGACCGCTGCGCCAACCACGCTTTAAGATCAACGCCTTCGATGAATTCCATCGCCAAGAAGTGATGACCGCTGTCCTCACCCACTTCGATCAGTTTCGTAACGTGGTCGTTTTGAACGTCCGCCAACAATCTGGCCTCTTTGCGAAATCGACGAACTGATTGGGCGATGTCTTTTCCCGTGCTCCGCAGGACCTTCACGGCGACGGTCTCGCCGCTCGCTAAGTCGGTTGCTCGGAACACGGTCCCCATACCGCCTTCACCGATCTTATCGTCGATTCGAAACCGTCCGAGTTGATGGCAGACGGTCTCGACGGAGGAATGATTTGCCGATCCTCCGACATGCATACGGCTGGTTCCTCCTGAACCGATCGGCATGGGCGGGATGATCACCACGCCGGTTTGATCCATCGAAGGCTGTTCGTCTTGAACCGGCTTCAGGATGGATTTCCATTGCCTGAGCGTGGGCGCGTTCGCATCGTCGGTGGCGGCATCGGAATCTTTGATCCAACGTCGCAGTATCGCACGACTTCGACCGCCGATCAAATTTGCCGCTTCGGCGTCCGACGATTCGACGATGCTGAGCAACAGACGCCTCAACAACGTATGCAAATGTACTAGATCATTCTCGATCGAACATTCGCCCGCAATCACATCCTCGTTGAATTCGGTCGCCGTAAAGTCAATGAAGACTTGAGGATTGCGATCGGCGCGAGCAACAAGAATATTTTTGTCCGAGAAGTTCCCATGGCACAAACCAATGCGATGCGCTGCCGCGCAAGCATCGATCACCGTGACCGCAATCACGTATCGTTCGATGGAAGTGAGGTCGTCCAAATGAACAGACAAACGATCTGCCAACGGATCGAGCCCGATGGGAACGGCCAACTTGAACGAAGCAGGCGTGCCAGCGCAGTCATGCTCGACGACCGGTCGAATCGATGGGTGGTTGAGGAGTTCGAGTCGATTGAGTTGTGATTCGACCTCAGCGATACGTTCGATGGACGCGCTGGAGAGCACCCGAACCTCGACGCAAGTTCCGTTGGGATGATGTTCCAGCAAAGATTCGCCGTCGGTCCCTGTTGTCAGGGGCTTCAGACGCACGGGTAAGAATTCGACGTTGATCGTTTGATCGGCACTCATCCCAACTTCACTGATAATTGACCACGGCAATTTCGCTCGGTGAAGTGTTCGCCGAATTTGACGCCTGGGCAAAGAAATTGGCCTGACGCCGTGTCAATAATCGAGAGTCATTCTGATGCTAGGGAAGATGCCGGTTGCTTCGAATCACCCCGTAATATCCGTACACTGCTCAAGGAACGAGATCGACCGCGAACGATGTGGGCGCGGCGACGGAGAGAAATGGTGAGTACTGTCTTCGGTGAGCTACCTTGGCGTTGGTGAAGGGATACCACGCGATTCCGAAGAATGCGTCCACGGTTCCGGAGTCCGCAGGCAGGATGAGATTGGTTTCGCCGTAAAGGGCGAATGAATCATTCAATGGTGCCACAAAATCAGCGCCGATCACAGCGTCATTCTCGCGCGACGGTGCCGCGCCAAAGGCTGCATTGGACTCTCCGTGTTCGTCGACCAGTCCAAACCACCACGTCGATTGAACTCCCGTTTCAAAAAAGTGACGAACGAAGACACTACCTTGATTGATACTGCGCAGTGTTACCGGATTGCCTAAGTATTCTGCGGTATCATCGAAGGCACGAAAGCGACCGGTGACTCCGACCTGAGTTTGACAGGTGATGTCATAGCTTGCTCGCGCTCGAAACTGTCCCAGCGATGTCGTATCAAAGCCGTCTTGGTAAAGGTAATCAAAAACACCACCGAAACCCCATCGTCCGTGCCGCTGAAATAATCCGAACGTGGTAAAGCTTTGGAATCGGTTGGTGTCCTCTCCCATTAATTCAAAAACGCGAACCGCATTATCGGTGGTCGTGACCGCCGTTCCGATTTGATATCCGATGCCATAAGACTCGATCAGTGGCGCGGAAAAAGCGGCACGCAGTCGCACACCGAGATCCGCGTTAACACCAAAGTCTTGTGGCTGCTTGGAACCATCGATCGCCGCAAACAATGAGAGTTGCTCGAGAAAATTCGAGTGAGCCGATTGATGAGGCGTTGGTCGATGCCCCACTAATTGAATCGTATCGACCTGACTGCGACTCGTCGTCGGTGTGTCCATCAATGAGAGCCCGGTGGCGAACGTCTCATCGAGCAAATCTTCCGCGTTGAGACAGTAGCATTCCATGCACGCACCGAGGATGATCAACTTGACCAAGTGCATGCAAAAGATCTGAGAGCGTTTAGGTATCACGGCCAACGACCTGGTCAAAAGTTCATGGAATTGTCGACAGCGACGTTTGCCCGCTTTACTCGTTCGCTAACGATCAATTCGGCATATCCGATCGGGTGGTTTGACCGTCACAAAGAATCCGATGCAGCCAGATGCGAATCGGCCGAGCCAATCCGCACAACCGTCAAGCACGCCTGTGGTAGTTGGCCCGTGAATTTGAACTAGCTGAGCTTTTGAATACCGGCGGTTGGGTGGATCGTACGCCAACCTTTCTTGAAGAATTCTTTCATCGGCATCCGTTTCAAACAGGCGACCGCTTGCTGTTTGAAGCGATAGTTCACGCGTTGCCATTTCGAGTCAGTAATGATTCCGAAGGCAACTCGCGAAGTCGTTCCGGTTTGTTTTTGTTTGTACGGTTGTTCCCCGTAGCCCATGTCGATTCCGTCGATCCCGTGCAGGGTTGCCGCGCGTACTATTTCAGTAAAGAGCGCCGTCCCAGGCGAGCATCGCGAGAACGCAGGATCGTAGGTCGGAAACCAATAATGCAATTGGCCACGCTCGATCATGCCGATATGGGCGGCGACGACGTGGTCACCTGCCCGCAGCACCGATAGCAAGCCTCGCAATGACTCGTCGGCAAAGGACATTGAATCGCAGGATTGGGTACCCGCGAGCATTCCCGGTTCGTGGAGTACCTGTATCAATCGACGTGTCCAGTCGGGCAAAAACAGATCCAGGATATGAGTCCGCTGGTATTGAGCCCGCTTCCAAGTGATTGCTTGTTCGAGCACATCCGGACAACGGCAGTCGATTTCCAAACGAAGCGGACCGAATTCTCGTTCGAGCTTCCGTGTTTTTTGGCCTTGCTTGCCGATCGTGCGGTGTTCTCTTTCCAGCCTTCTCAAAAACGCCGGTGAATCACCTTCGAAGTCGGCCCGAAATGCCTTCACTTCCTGTAGTCGATAGTCGGAGATCCAAGAAGCTTCGGCCTGAATGATCGCGTGCAACTCGAAGGCAGCGACGTCACAGGCTCGCATCCACTGGGACCAATCGATCCGCTCGCTCGCCAAGCCGATCACGTTCTGAGCATCGTTCAGGAAGCGACCTACCGGCAATCCGATCCGCCCGATCCGATGAAACGGCAGGAACCCGATCGCATCAGCAGCATCGGATGAGCACGCGTCGGAAACCGGACCCGAAAAAGCCACGGCAACCAACACGTCGCCTCGGGCGGCCTGAACGGCGGAAGCAAACCGAGGTGAAAAGAACGGGTGGTCTCGATGACCGGATGATTCGGCAAGCGAGTCTCGGCGGACCGACTCCCATCGCTGAAGCATGGCCGGCGATAGTCCGGCGAAGGGAAACACACGGATTTGCGCCGCAGTAACGATTCCGTTGTCTGCGTAGCCTGCCCTTCGGACGGGGGGCGAAGTTCGTTGGATCGACACTCCGCCCAGTTGGTCGTTGTCGAGCTGGCCGATTCCCAACGACAAATCGCTCATTGCCGAAAAGCCAATGTTAGATAAGGGAGACCACTATCGACGTGTTTTTTTGACTTTGGCACCGCCTTGGCGAACCTTAAATTTGGGATTGCTCTTGCAGATCACGTAAATGCGACCGCGACGTTTGACGACTTGGCAATCGGGGTGGCGGTACTTCAACGCACCAATGCTACTAACAACCTTCATGGAATGTATCTCAAAAAAAGAACAAACGTGAGTTTTGGGGGTGAGGGGCACGCAGGATAGCGAATTTCTCGCCGTCGACAACGCCAACTCAACCGTTCCGTTGCAACATTCCTCGGAAGCTGGGAATGAGGTCCTCGAGCGAAAACAGGCAGAACGACCATTCGCGGCTAGCCAAAATGGATTCCTCGGCCTCTTGTTGGTGCAATCTTTCCAGTTCAGCGAGCAGTTTCGCTCGGCGCGGTTCTAAGATTCGAGAAATTTGCTGATTAACTGCTTCGATTTCTTGCTGCCATCTTTGCTTTCTCGGCCAGTTCTTGGCGTGCGGATCACTCGGGTCAGCGTGATCGTCCAATTCGTTCAGGAGACCCGTTTTCAAGGAAACTAGGCGGTCGGTCTCTTGGCTACCTCCGTCAAGGAAACGTTCGCCCTGGTAGTGGGTGTCGCGGATTTGACGTTGAAGGTTCGCAACTTTCATCGACCGGTCGTCGTCGATCGTTTGGCCAGGCAGACGAACCGTGGCCGAAACGACCTGAAAAGCGGGCGGCACGACGCCAAAGAATTGCTCGATAATGCGATCGGCGAGTTGATCGTATTTCCCACCGCCTATCCCGTGCAGGAATAAATCGCTGAGTACAAGTCGGGCGAACATCGTCGTGACGAGCGCCCGGGGACGCAGTTTGAACTCGGGCGAAGCCGCGTCGACCAACATCTCTGCCGCCGCATCCGGGTCGCCGGCAGGAACTTCGACGGTCATTTCCCTTTCGGGCGAACGGTCGCTGATTTGTAATCGGCTACCCACGCGGCGAACCCAAACGCCTCGTCGTTGAGGCGAGTCGTTGCCATAAACCCACAGCGGCAGTTCCCACCACTGCGAAAGATTCCCGGCGTTGGGATCTCCGACGTCGGGTTTGGCGAGATTGGGAACCGGGTGCGCGGTGCTGCGGATTCCGTGCCACGCCCGATAGTGCTCAGCGGCGGCGTTATAGATTTGATGAAAACGCTCGAATTGATCGATGATCTCCATCACGAAACGGGCAAACGGCAAGCCTCGAACGGCCACACCGAGCGGAATCTCCAGTGTGTTCCAACCGAGTTCGCCTTCCAACGCATGACGGGCCTGGGCCAGGGCACAACCGGCGATCTCGCAACGCCGGATGGCGTCTCTCGCGTGCGGCCACAACGACGTGACCAACGGATCGGAAACGATCGGCGAGATCGCGTGCTTGACTTCACGTTCGAAAGCATCGAATTGACGCAGGTCGCGGATCTTGGCTTGCTCAAACGGCATTCCCATGCCGCCGGCGTCGTAGTTGACGGTCGTTGCCCGCACACGGCCGAGCGAATCGTGATTCGGGACCCGGATCGAGCGACTCGAGGCGACATCGTTGTCGATCACCAAGTTAATCGCATGAGCGCCGGTGTCCGAACCGATCTGATCCAGCGCAAAATTCTTGAACCATACGCCTGGATGGAAGAGTGTTGGCTGATGTCCGGCCATCACAATCGGGCGACTTGCGAACGGATCGATCTCGGGAACGTTTCGATAGACCGACGTGTAACGAATCGCGTCGTCGAGAAGTTGCCGCCGGGCGGTTTTGATCAACTCGGTCCAAAACTCGGAACGAATCGCCGGTCTGACCTCATGAGGTTTGGCCGAGGCCTCCTCTTGCTGGCGGACCAGGTTGTGCTTCAGCCACAATTCGGCGTCTTGAATCGGCGGATCGAGCAATGCAGTTCGATCCTCACGCGTGGCACGAAAAGACCGATAGCCGGATTCGTTTTTGACAACCGGTGTTACATCGGTCAGGTCGGCTGGGAGACGCGAATCGGAAATGGCGGGCGGATTCAAAATAATGGGTCTTCGGCAAAAACGTTTCGAAGCTGGATAAGGTCGCCTGCGGTCACTATCAGATCAAGTCAAAAACGTCCCTCAATCGCTGTTGAAGTGCAAAAAGAACGCCGAAGTGTCCGCAAAATCAGTAATTGCCTAATCCGTTAAATCAACAGACCGTTTCGCGAAGGGCCCTCCCTCAAACCATTAGAACCTATCCGAAAAGGGGTCTGACCCTTTGGAGGCGAGTCGTTTTTCATTCGTTTGAGGGTATCGCCGGAGAGGGTCAAACCCCTTTTCGGATAGTTGCTTAAGGCCAGTCCGGGTCGGTCACCGAACGATTCAGCGTCGCCAAGCGAGACTGCACGTCCAACAGTCGCTGCCACGCGGACTGTTTGAGCATGACTTGTTCGGTGCTTTCGTCCGTCTCGGCCGTCTCGATCAAACGTTCCAATCGGTTTTGCAAGAAGTCCAAAATCTCACAAAGCTGAGCCTTTTGCCCAGGCGTCAGATCGTCGGGGATTGCCGGCAATTCTTCGACTTGGAGAGCGTCGACCGGCATCGGACTTTCCGGTTCCTGGTGCAATTCCACCGCGATCGATTCATCGGAGGACTTGATATCCCGGTTCAGATTGGCCCCGCCGCCCATCAAACGCAACCGTTCGGCAATCTGCTCCTCCGAACCGAGCAGCAAGAGACTGCGTCCGACCGCGATCAAATCCCCATGGCGAAGAATCTTTAACTGGCACTCCGTTCCATTGACTTTGGTGCCGTTGGTGCTGTCCAAATCGGTCAGCACCAGACGATCATTGTCGCGCTGGATCTTGAGGTGACACCGGCTGACCCGCTCGTCGTTAAGCTGGATATCGTTGCCTTCCTCGCGTCCGATCGTCAGCGGCGGCGTGATCTCCTCGAACAACTTACCGCGATCGGCACCGTGCAGCACTTTGATCGTTACATTCGTCACCGATTGGCCTCGATCGAGAAGTCGTGAAGAAAAGGGTTCATTGGGAGAAGTCAATGAATTCTACCACGACTATAAACGCGTCAATGGCCGTCGTCGCCCGCAAAGGCGGTTTTAAGAGGCAAATTTTACCTTCTAGTGGACTTGGGCGATCACGCACTTCAGATAGTCGCTTTCAGGGCACGAGACCGCACATGGGTGGTCCGGTGAGGGACCGAGCGACCGGAGCAAGACGAGGTCACGGCGTCGTTTGCGACCGACATCGACCAGCATGTTGAGGAAATCCGCCCGAGAGACGTGCCCCGAACAACTGCACGTCACCAAAATTCCGCCCGGTGACAGCAGATCGACGGCCGACATGTTCAATCGAGCATAGGCCCGCAACGCGGCGTCGACTTGGCGGCGCGACCCGGCAAAACGGGGCGGGTCCAAAATGATCGCGTCAAACTTTTCGCCACGTTGCCCACGTTCTTTAAGGTCGTCAAAGCAATCGGCTTTTTCGAACCGAACCTGGGTGAGCGAGTTCGCGGCGGCATTGTTTCGTGCCAACTCGAGGGCTTTCTCGCTACTGTCGACGCCGATCACTTCGCTCGCACCGGCCAAAGCGGCCGACAAGGCGAAACCGCCTGTGTATGTGCAAACGTCCAACACGCGACGGTCCTTCATGTACGAGGCCGCGATGGCATGGTTATCTTGTTGGTCGAGGTAGCCGCCGGTTTTTTGGCCCTCTCGCAGGTCGATCGCCATTTTCAAATCGTGGTGGCGATACCACACCAACGCGGATTCGCCGGAGTGGACCATCGTCGATTCGTCGGACGGCTGCTCTTGAGACTGCTCGTCGTCAGAAGGAATCCCTCGACTCCATGACTCGATTTGAGCGATCCAGTCCGGCGAAACCCCTTCGTGTTTTGCCGTTGCGGCGTCCATCCGAACGACCACACGCGTACACGGCGTGCCGTGTTTCTCCGCGGCGAGCAAGATCTGGTCGATCAAAAACTCGCCCCGCGAAAGCAGCGCCGCAGATGTGAATTGGATCGACAAACAATCGGCGTAGCGATCGACGATCAATCCGCTCAATCGATCCGATTCGCTGAAAATCAAGCGTTCGCCGCCTTCGGCGATGCTGCTCGCTGTGTCGCCGTCGGTCGTGGTTGGGTTGCCTTGCGCCGACAGGGCTGGGTTCGGGCGCACTGGAATGCGGGAGGTGAGACGGCGGCGGGCTACCGCCTCGTCGATCCGCCGGGCGAACAAATTGTCATCGATATGCTGGTCCGGCTCAAAACTGTACAGCCGCAATCTCAGACGGCTGGCCGGGTTGTAAAGCCCGCGAGCGATCCAGTTTCCATCATGGTCGAGTAGTTCGGCAGTTTGACCGAACGATTCCGCCGGAGCTAGCTCGGCGTCGGATGGACCGGATTCAGATTCCGGGTCGTTTGCGGGTTGACCGGCACCGACTGGACGATCGGCACCAACTGGACGATCTTGCAATGCCGTGGCCAGCACCCACGGGTGCCGTGAAAGAAACGGGAAGTGCCGATTCGGTTTCGTTCTTAAAATGATAGGTTCCGACGCGACAGTTGGGCCTGCTTCGGCTTCGGAGACGGCGGAGGATGGGTCAATGGAATGCGTCACAGGGATCAGTGCTTAAGAAAGCGGCGGGCGGGCGACGTGACGAAATGTCATGTCGTTGGTGAATCGGCCAAGAAACTAGGCTCAAAAACAAAATTTTGCGAGACGGGCGGTTTGCCGAACCTTGCCGATTCGGCAAAATACGCAGACTGCCAAGTCACACGTTCGCCGCTTCTGGTCATCAATCGATCGATTTGTACGAAGTTGACGGCTAGGACGATCCGATACTGCTGCCAATCGGCAATCCGTCCCGATCGTAATTTCCTGCCCAGTGAATCATTAACAAACCAGTGAAAAGGTAAACTCATGCACGTCGTCGCCGAACCCTGCTCCGGATGCAAGTACACCGATTGTGTCGTTGTTTGTCCCGTGGAATGCTTCTACGAAGGCGAACAGATGCTCTACATCCACCCGGAAGAGTGCATCGACTGCGAAGCCTGCGTTCCCGAATGCCCCGTCGAAGCAATTTTCCACGAAGACAACTTGCCCGAAGAGTGGAAGCACTACATCGAGATCAATGCCGAAGAATCGGAAAAATGCGAAGTGATCACCGAGAAGCAAGAGCCCTTGGCGGATAACTAGTTTTTCGTCGAAAAGTGGCGTTAGTGAAGTGAGCCGACGCCGCTAGCGGGCTATTGATTTAATTAGCCGTACCGCGTTAGCGGCGGTTTACACGGCCGTTAACCGGGGCTAACGCCCATCGGCTAATGGTTGTCATTCGGTATACGACTAAATCAACAGCCCGCTAGCGGGCTATTGATTTATTCCTCATCGTAACCCGAAGCGTGAGCGAGGGATACTTGAAAGAGAATTGATGGCGTTGGATCCCTCGCTGACGCATCGGGTTACGATTCAATCAACAGCCCGTAAACGCGGTACGGCTAGTTAAATCAACAGCCCGCTTGCCGGCATCTTGCGACTCCGGCTATCCATTCATTGAACCGCACTGAGTCACGAGTATGCCCCGTGAAACCTCTTGGAGACGGCGTTTCTCCGCTGCGGTTCCTTGGATCCGAAGAGCTGTTTTCCTGCTTGTCTTGGTCGGATTGATTGCCGCCACCAAGGAGTCGCTTCTTCGGTGGCAAAATGAAACGGAAACGTTGCGAGGCCAGGTCGATGCGTTAATGGACCAGGCATCCATGGAACCGAACGTAACCCGCCGAGCCGCACTCGTTGCTGAGGCATCGCGGCGGGAGAGTTTGATCCCTTCGTTGGGCAATTTGCGTTGGCCGATGATCGCGTGTTCCGGATTGTTTTATACGCTCGGCCTGCTCCCTCCATGCTGGGTTTTGTTTCGGTGTTTATCGGCGCTCGGTGTGCCTTGCTCGCTCGGCCGGGCATCGGCCGCTCAACTGCTCGGCCACGCCGGAAAATACATTCCTGGTAAAGCGATGGTCGTCGTGCTTCGGGTCGGCGCGATCACTCCGGTCATCGAATCGACTGCCGGTTCGACGGCCTTGATCGCCTCTGCGGTGTTCTATGAAACGTTGTTGATGATGTCCGTCGGAGGTTGGGTCGCGGGAGTCTTGTTGTGGACGTCCGAATTGCCAATTTGGGTGCGAGCAATGGCCGCCTTGATGGCGATCGGCGCGATCGTTCCCGTCTGCCCACCGTTGATGCGGCGTTTGATCGCGCGAGTTCAAAAAGGAATCGATCATGAAGACGTGCTGGCAAGGCTGTCGTGGAGCTTGCTCGTCCAATGCACGATTGCTTCGCTTTTCTCGTGGCTGTTGATCGGCCTTTCGTTCACTCTCTTGATCGCCGCCATACCAGCGTTTGAGTCGATTGCGATCTTGCCATCGGTTGGATCGCTGTATTGGACCGCGACCTCCGCGATCGCACTCGGGATGGTCTTGGGGTTTGCTTCGCTATTGCCCGGTGGTGCGGGCGTGCGTGAGTTGGTGACGTTGCTCATCCTATCGCCGGTGATCGGGGCAACGCACGCGTTGCTCGCCGTGATCGCCGCACGCTTGATGTTTATCCTGATAGAGTCCATCCTAGCGGCGTTTGCGTCCTTGCTGATTCGACGGTCGGCAACACTCTCTATCCGCATGTAGTTTCGCTTTGAATACTTTGATCGATCACGGAATTCCCGCGCTCAAGCATTCGTTCGGTTTCTTGCCTTTCAATAAACCCAAGGGCATGACGTCGCGAGATTTGGCCAACCGAGTCCAGCGGCGACTTCGCCGCGAAACCGAGAACCGTGCGCTCAAGGTTGGCCATACCGGAACACTCGACCCACTCGCTCAAGGTTTAGTCGTCCTCGCCGTCGGAGCCGCTACGCGATTGACGCCGTGGATGCTTCGTCCGACTAAGCGTTACCTCGCGATGTTTCGGTTGGGAGCCTACAGCGAATCAGGCGACCTGGAAGAGCCGGTCATCGAATTGCCAGATCCATGCATACCGACGCGAGATCAGATCGAACAGTCGCTGAAGCAATTCCACGGTTGGATCGATCAAACACCGCCGACGCACTCGGCGATCTGGGTCGGGGGTGAGCGGGCACACGAACGGATTCGCCGAGGCGAAGCGATCGAGATGCCGACCCGCCGTGTTTGGATCGGTTCGATTGAGTTAGTTCGTTACGAATACCCCATGATCGAACTGGATGTCGTCTGTGGCTCGGGGACTTACCTGCGATCCCTCGGAATCGATCTCGGTATCGCGTGTGGCACCGTCGCCGTAATGACGGATCTTTCTCGTACTGCAGCCGGAAACTTTGATCTGGAATCCGCCATCGATTGCGTTCCTCCCAACGACCCACCGCCGATGGACGGAAAGTCGACTCGATACGGTTTGACCCCGATGATGAATCTCGGGCGAAAAGCCGTGTTGATGAACGATTCATTGTCACTTGTCGATGGATCACAGGTCAATGAAACACAGGTCAATGAAACGCAGACCGCCGCATCGCCGTGGCTGATTGATTACCTCGTTCCGCCGATGATGGCCCTCGGGCATATGGCTCAATTAAGACTTGACGCCGTCGACGCCCAAAGGGTCCGCAACGGATTATTTGTCGAGGGCGACGCCGATCCGCCTTTGCACACGCAAGTCCCGCCACCGGATCCGATCACGATCGACCGTCCGGACGCCTCCCCGATCCCCGCCGAGATCCTCACCGTGGATCCCCGGGGCGAACTTGTCGCGATCATGCGTCGCAAGCGAAATCAATGGGCCCCCTTCCGAGTCTTTGCACCCACCACTGCGACATCGGGCGTTTGATGAGTTATGATGTTGTTCCATCCCACAGTCCTCCCTCCTGAATCCCCGCTACTCATGAAATCCCACCACATTGCCCTCGCCCTGGTCGCCGTTGCTTCGCTCTCCGCCCTGGGTTTGAAGGTCGGTCAAACTCCAGCCGAACAGATGCAAACCTTCGCGTCGGCGTATCTTGAAACGCTTGACGAAAACCAACGCGAAATCACCTTAGAGAAGTTTGATTCCCCCGAACGAGTCGGATGGCACTTCATCCCCAAAGACGAACGCAAGGGGTTGTTGCTCGGACAAATGAACGATGCCCAGCGCACTGCGGCGTTGCGTCTGTTGCGATCGGCACTCAGCGAAGCGGGGTATTTCAAAGCCAACCGGATCATGTTGCTCGAAGAGGTCCTCAACGAAATGGAAGCGGGCAAGGGACGCTGGGAACGCAATCCGCAGCGTTATTACGTGACCTTGTTTGGTAACCCCGGTGCCTCCGGCGAGAACGCGGAATCGAATCGTTGGGGATTGAGTTTCGAAGGTCATCACCTATCACTGAATTTCGTTTGCCGTGGCAACGAAGTGGTCGACAGCACTCCACAATTCTTGGCGGCCAATCCGGCTACGATCATGAATGAAACGTCCGTCACCCTAGGCAAGGGGACCGCCGTATTGAGCCGCGAAGAACAACTCGGTTTTAAGTTGATCAACGCGATGGAATCGTCGCAGCAGGGCAAGGCATTGGTCGCCGAGGAAGCCCCAGCGGAAATCCGTTTCGCCGGCGAGCCTCAGGCCACCGTCGGCGAGCCTGAAGGGATCGCCTATTCGGATCTGGACGCAGCCCAACAGTCCGTGCTCAAAGAACTGGTTTTTCTCTACACCGACATCGCCCCCGAGGCGGTTGCCAAAGGACGTCGCGAACAGATCGCGGCCGACGGATGGGACCAAGTTCGGTTTGCTTGGGCCGGGGCGACCAAACCGGGCATCGGACACTACTATCGTGTCCAGGGGAAACGCTTCTTGATCGAATTTGTCAACACGCAGGCCGATCCGGCGGGTAATCCTGCCAATCACATTCACAGTGTCTATCGAGATCTCAGCGGTGACTTCGACTTGCCCATTCAATGAAGCTCTTCAAGCCGCCACCGCGGCGTGAACTATTTCGTCCGCCTACGCATCAGCGCACGTCGATCGTCGATTTGATCAGCTTGGTGACGGCGTGCGCGTTTTTCTTCGGCGGCATTCGCGTCGCCGGCGTGTACGGGGCGACGATGGGGTGGTTTGCTTTGCAGGCGGCACTGGGCCGGATGAGCCAACGTACGAACTGGCAAGTTGGTGCGTTCGGCGGATCGCTCGCGTGCATGGGGATGTTAATGGGCGCTTGGTTGTTCGATGGTCGTGTTCAACCCATTGCGTCGTACTTCCAGCATAAGCCTGGGCCTAGTGCGTTCGTCGTTTCGCTGCTGTTTTGCATTGCCATGGCGATGGGCGTGTCTTTTTATCTGCCTCGAGATTCGGGGCAGATAAAAGTCGATCTCGTAGGCACCGCCATGCTTGCGATCAGCGCCGCCGCGTTGATCGCTTTCTTGACGATCGGCACGAAGTGAGTCCGATGACCCGATCTTGAGGTGGTGCTTGGCGATTGCATCGCCGCATCGGGCTTAGAGTTCGGACGCAGATGGTGGTCCGCTTAGATCCAGTTCGACTTCGATCAAAGATATTTTGCCTTTTCGGCCCATGAGGGACTGCGATTCCTCCCGAGTCAGCTTCAGGCCATCTCGTTCTTCTGTTTCGCCATTGGTTTGATGGATCCGCATTCTAGCGGCCTTTCCCGCAAGATAGCGAATCGGAGTTTGGCAGAACGTGAATGCGAAACCGCCGGCAGGAATCAATGCTTGAACTCGCAGACTTGAGAGATCGAAGTATTCCATGACGCCATCGGACTGAAGCAACTCATAAGATTCAAAAAACGCCGGATCGAAATGAATGCAACCGTGGCGCACACGTAGGCCGAGTTCATGCCAACGCGCCAAGATGTCTTCTTTGACTTGGCCGGTCATGCCTGGCTGTTGGACTCCGCGTTTTTCCGGCGTATGAGAATACGGATCCTGCGGAAAGCCGCCGTACTGCCGGGGCGTTTTATGGATTCCTAGTCCGGCGCGTATCTCCCGATAGTGCTTCAATAGTCGTTCAAGCGAACGAGCGCCGCTCTCATCGAGCGGTTCTGACGATGGCAAACATTGCTCGATCACGGCAAGAGCCAGTTTGGAAACCATGTGCCAATAAATCGACCCGAGCCCCTCGTAACCAAAGAAGGTTCCCGAACGGCCGGTAAAGAATCGATGACCGAAGGTCGTTTCCCAAATGTCGGTGAGTTGTTGGCGTTCGGACTCTACTAGCTCCCGATACTCTGATTCGAGCGCAAGGCGATCGAGCGCGTCCGAAAGGTCATTCGCATTTCGAAAATCGCCTTGGAAATGAACTTGCCCGTTGACATCTTGTCGAACGATTGACGTGTTGCCGAGTTGAATCATTCTTGCGATCAAATCGGACTGCGCGACCATGTCGTTCGGGAGGCAGTTCTTGTCCGCGAATCGAGCAAGCTGGCGGTCGGGATAAAGCAGGTAGCTTTGTTGATCGGCGCGGTACAACCGGCTCGATCTTAACGCGTCAAGCAAGCCAGCGGATTGCTCCATCGATAGCAAGCCGCTGTTGAGAACGGCAACCTGCCCTTCGAGCATTTCGTGGAGATGAGAAACCGACGCGGTGTCATCGCCCAGTTGTAAGAGGTTGTAAGAGTGATAAAGACCATCGTCACGTCGGTTCGCGTGGATGGTTTGGTCAATCAATTGACGTGCGTTTGCAAATAATTGAACAAGGGATGTAACCGTTACAGCGGTCATCTCACCGGAAAAACCATTACGGTAAAGTGACTGCCGGTATTCACTGCCGGCGTTGGCAAACGCATTTAGCATTGAACGACGTTGCCGGTCGTCGATCCGCAGTGAATCGCCGGCGAGAAACTCACTTATCGAGTTTGCGATGTTCGATGTAAACTGACCGACAAGCTCGGAAACAAGAATTGGCTCGTTCGAACGAGCTGGTCGCTCACTGAGCCAGTCGATCAAGAACGTAAGGTAGCGACGCAAATAACAAGTTGTCACTACCGAAAGACCTCGACCGACTAACGCGTTATTGGCATCGTTCCATTCAGGACGTTGGGTGTTCAACCAGATGCCACCGCCGGGTACGAAGTTGCTGATTTTCACCAACGCGGGAACCAACAGCTTCTCGAGCAATGAAACGCGAACTAGGTCGCCATCGGCAGTCCCGAGCAGCCTGCCGTCGGCTCCGATCTCCGATACACGCTCGGCAATATGAGCGTCGAGGCGCTCATCGAAATCAATGGTTTCGAACGGGTCGTCACAGATTTCGCGGTGGGACCGAATCCGATAGGGAATGTTGGCGTATACGCATTGTTTTCTATCCAATAACGCATCGAGCCGTTCGGGAGTCGACGCGTGAGCCTGTTGCAGTAACCGCAACAGGTAGGCGATTTGATGATCGCCCCAGTATCCGATATTGGACCAAGGGTTGTCCGGTTCGGGAACTTCCCATTCAAAGCCTGCCTGGGTGATACGGTACGGGTTGTAGCCGTCCGCACCGGTCGCATTGACAAACCGCAAGACCATGTTGACGGCGTATTGTGGAAACGAAACCGAGAGGGCTTCCCAATTTTGGAAGATATCTCGCCAGTTTCCTTGATAGGACAGTCGTGGCTCGCCGGAGTCTTCCGTCAAGTCGATTGAAAATCGATTCCACGGCCGCGTCGGATCGCCATGACGGCGGCTGAATCGAAACGGCAAATATTCCGATGCGATTCGGGACAAGTCCACATCGCCTCGTCGTTCGATTTGATCCAAGAACGCATCGAGTTCAAGATGATCCGGCATTGTTTCGAGGTACTCGCTGTTTCGCTCGGCCACTGCTCGATTGGCGTTTCGCAGTTGCTCGCGAAAGTTCACCTGAGGGATTTGGTATCCGTCGGCTGGCAGACCGCCCCGCATCACATTGAACAGGACGTTGGATTGGTGACGATCGATCCGTCTCAGGTCCGATCCGCATTGTCGACCGTCTGCATGTGAAATGATCTTGATGAGTTCGGCTTCGGTGTCATTGACGTCGGCTTCGACCTTCGTTGCGAGATCGTCGTTATCGAGAATCAACCGTTCGAGTTCAAATAGATCACTGTGGTCGCGATCGACATCGGCGATCAAGCTCCAACGTCGCGATTCGCCTGGTGATAGATTGAAGCAATCCGAGAGGACGTAGGCGTGACGTTTGCCGCGGGATTGAATCTGCGGAGGCGGTGTAGCACCATGGCGAAAGCTGTTGAAGTGATCATCGGATACCGTGACCGTCGCCGACGCGAGACCTTCATGCCATACGAGAGTTGCCCGCAATCCTTCGCTTGGTTCGGCGCGATCAGTCGGGATCGAGCTGAGATAGTGAACGCCAACGTTCGAGTCGGGCATCAATTCACTGCACTTGTAGGCATCGGCTAGGTTGCTGTACTGCAGTTGAAACTGGGTGCTCAGACCGCTCGGCATGAGATTCTCAAAACCATCGGACAGCTCGATCGCGACCTCCTCTTCGCTTGCGTTGAGCAATTCACAGGAACGTATGAATCCAAAACGCCGCCCGAACGACCAGCCATATCGAAACACCAAGCCGAGAGAATGATTTCGTTCCTCGAACAGAAATCGATTCCCAATCATGTTCTTGTACAGATTCTGCGAAATGCCACTGGCGAAGTGGCGGGGATGCGAATGGGGCTCCCAGATCTGCTTGCATTGATAATCCGATTGATCGGTCAGCGAACCCGAGCCAATGCGGATCAGCGTTTTTGGACCGGTGCAATGAGCCAAGTCCAATAGCTTGTCGGACGGGTAGTATGGAAACAAAGCCGAGTCAGGATTCCGGCGACCCGCCGTCAACGCTCCGCAGCTCGACAAGAACATCCAATGATCGCCGGCGCTGACACCGCTCATAAAGAACGTAGGCATGCGATGCATATCGGAGATCTTGAACCACCGCTGTCCTTGCATGATGACATAGTCCGTGGAGCATTCCGATGTTACGGATAAAGACATGTTCGACGCACTGGAAACGGGAAAGGGCACTGGGCAAGAAAGCGAGGGTGGAAGATTCATCGATTCGATGGTTATCAGTTTTCCGCGTGCAAGGCCGGGTCAATGGCGACGGAAGATTTCGTGTGATTGGCAAGCGTTCGACCTCGTTGCAGATCGGATTGGATTCGCAGGTTGGTTTTTCGGTCGATGCCGTAAAAGCACAATGAGATTCCGGCTGCGGCGATAAACACCGCTGGGACGACGCTCATCATCCAGCACAACCCCTGCATGGTTTCAGCCGATTGAATCTGCTCATTCCCGTCGATCGGTGAGACGTACCGGAAATAGTCCAACGCAAACCCGGTCATTGCCGCACCAACGGCGCAGCCGAGTTTTTGTGAAAACGTGGCGGCGGCGAAAATCAATCCGGTCGCCCGACGCCCATTTTGCCACTCCGAGTAGTCGGCGATGTCGGCGTACATGGCCCACAACAAAACCGGGATCGGACCGCCGACGAATGCGGTGGCGACCTGCAAGCCGATCATCCATCGGATCTGATCCGGCTCGAGAATTAAAAATGCGGCCGTAAGAACGGCCACGGCCAAGTTCATTGCGATCATCAGCGTCTTTTTGCTGAACCAAGCCGCCAAGTGTTTGGTCAACAACATCCCGGCGATCGCCGCAAAACTCCCGGAGACCCAAAACGTCGTTGCGATCGTGGCATCGCCGCAGTAATACTTGAAGTAGTACAAAACAGCCCCGCCCCGAATGAACAAGCCGGTCAATTGCAACAGCCCGAATGCGAACAGCACCATCCATGGGCCGTTGCGAAGCAAGTCATGGAAGTCCAGCCCGAATGAGGAAACCTCGTCAATACGCCGCAGTCGCAACTTGCTGATCTGACGGACGATCAGCGAGAGTAAGCTCAAGGCCAAATAACTTCCCGCGATCCACGGTAGGGCGTCGACTGAAAAACCTGTCGCCAAACAGGCCAGTAACGCCAGTCCGACGAGCAAGACTTGGTGTAATCGCAAGCTGGTCAAGACAAACTTCAGATCCGCTTGGTAGGTCGACAATTGCTCGCTGGCAGGCTGAACTCGTTCTCGCGTGGTTGCGAAGGTGATCAGAAACAGAATCACCGCGAGCACGGAAAAGACCGCCATGGTTAAAAAGAAGCCACGTTGCTCGTCGATGACCACGTCTTTCATCACTCCATCGACGAGAACCGATTCGGTGCCTCCGAAATACGCGACCATGGCAAGCGTCCCGTACTGGACGATCAGTCCACCGACGAATGCGGCGACAAAGCGATAGGTCGATACGCTGGTTCGTTCGATCGAATCCGCTGAGATCACGCCCATCAACGCACCGTAGGGAATGTTGATCGCCGTGTAAGCCATCATGACCAAGGTGTAGGTTACGTAGGCATAAATCAGCTTTCCTTGTGGTCCCAAATCGGGCGTGTAGAACGTCATCATGCCGGTAATCGCAAAGGGAATCGCCATCCACAGCAGGTAGGGCCGAAACCGTCCCCAACTCGTTCGCGTTCGGTCCGAGAGGTAGCCCACTAAAGGGTCATTCAGGGCGTCCCAAATCCGGGTGACCAACATCATCGTGCCGGCGGACTTGGCCGAGATCCCGAACACGTCGGTGTAGAAGTAAACCAAGAAGAATTCGAACGTCTTCCAATAAAGGTTCGAGGCGGTGTCACCCAATCCATAGCCGACTTTCTCACCCACACTCAGCCGTTCGGCCGATCCGCTGGATGGTTCCCTATCATCGCCGGAAGTCGCGTCAACGGGCGGGTTCGAGGGTTTCGCCACGAAGGCGTCGTCGACCCGGTCGGCGCGTGTCGAAGGGGGCGTGTTGGAGGGAGTCTGGGTCATGAGACGGCCGAAATCGGGGGCGAACGACTGGCTGGGCTGCAACTCGTTGCAAAAATACTACCCGCAAAGGGTACCGATCTGGCCCTAAGCGACGGATACCGTATACTCCTATGCAAGCGGTTGCAATGGAAAACGCTCAAAAATCAACCAAGCGAGTATTTTGAACAATTTTCACTGCAACCGGTTGCAGCAAACTTGTCGGTTGTCTAGTATTTAGCTGAAACCGGTTGCAGGTCGGTTTTTCCACCCCACACTGTCAAAGTGATTTATGAAACTTGCCGGAACCACGATCAGCGACATTGCTCGGCGCGCGAACGTTTCCAAGAGCACCGTTTCACGAGTGCTCAACGATAAATCGGTGGTGAACCAACAAACCCGCGAGACGGTGCTGAGCGCCGCCGCTTCGCTCGGCTATCAAGCGAACATGTTCGCCCGCGGTCTGGCGAGTGGTCGCTCGATGACCGTCGGCGTGGTGACACAAAAGATCGGCAGTCCTTTCTATGACATGATGATGCAAGGCGTCATCCAAGGCTTCACCGGAACCGGATACTCGCCTCTGTTCGTCGACGGCCAATGGGAAGAAAGCACCGAACTGGAAGTCATCCGAGCGTTGCTCGGTCGACAGGTCGACGGATTGCTGTTGCTCGGTGGTGGTTTGCCCCAGCAAGACCTCAACGAGCTACAAGAGCAGTTGCCGACGATTGTGGTTGGAAAGGAAATTCCGGGTTGGCAAGATCGTTGTGTCTACATCGACAATTTCGCGGGTGCTTATGATGCGACGAAACATTTGCTTGACTTCGGGCATCGAAACATCGCCATCGTTCGCGGCATCATCGAGCACCAAGACGCGGTCCGACGTTATGAGGGCTACACCGCAGCCCTTCAGGATGCCGGACTGCGCGTCGACCCCGACTTAGTGCTCGACGGAAATTTCACCGCTCAATCGGGGATCGTCGGCGTCAACTCCTTGCTGATGCGAGGCAAGGCGTTCACGGCGGTTTTCTGTGCCAATGACATGGTCGCCTATGGAGCCCGCTTGGCACTGCAGCGTCAAGGAATTCGCGTCCCCGACGACGTTTCGATCGTCGGTTTCGACGACCAAGCTGAATCGGCATTCGTGACCCCACCGTTGACGACCGTTCGGCAACCCGGAGTGGAAATGGGTGCGGCTGCGGCGCGAGGTTTGGTCAAGGTCATCCAAGGCCAAGACTGCGAACTGCCAGTGCTCCGTCCCAAACTCATACTCAGAGAATCCGTTTCAAGAATCACAATCCCGTAGCGAGAATGATTCCGAATGTTTCGCGATCCTCCAGCACCTTTACTGAAGTCCGATTTTATTGAGTCTGTTACTTTTCATCTTACTAGGTTTGCCTATGGTTGCTTCGAGCATGGCCGTTTGCCCGTTTTTTGACCGTATGTTTTGTTGGTCGGTGGTCTCCGTATCGCCACCCTCCGGCCGTAATGTTTGCGGCTATTCGTATCGTTTTTCCCTCCCCATTTAGAAAGATTGACTAATGTTTGATCGTCAACCCCGCAGGACAGGCTTTACGCTTGTCGAACTCTTGGTCGTGATCGCGATCATTGGAGTCCTCGTCGGTCTCCTGTTGCCCGCCGTCCAAGCCGCCCGCGAAGCCGCTCGTCGAATGAGCTGCAGTAACAACTTCAAGCAAATCGGCCTTGGAGTTCACAACTACCATTCGGCCTACAACCAGCTTCCAACCCAAAAAGACGGTACCCTGGACGCCGCTACCGGCGCCTGGTGGGACGGCACCGACATTGCAAACCAGCGGCAGCTTAGCTGGCTGGTTTCCCTGACGCCGTTCGTGGAGCAGCAAGCCATTTGGGAGCAGATTTCGAACCCACTTGTCGGACGCACCGACGGTGGTACCGGTTGCCCTGGCGGCAACAATACATGCCCTTGGCCCGCCATGGGCCCCAAGCCGGACCCATTCAAGTTGACCTACGCTCCTTACATGACCAACATCCCCACCCTCCGATGCCCGTCCGATCCAGGCGTAGGCTTACCTGGCCAAGGTCGCACGAACTACGGTGCCTGCCTTGGGGATTCGATGTACAGCGTCGAAGTCGGGTCGACCGGTGGAAATAAGCTGGAAGGGAACGACACGAATCGAGCCCAGGACGGTCGTGCTGGGTGCCGTGGGATGTTCATGAATCACCAAAAGATGGCCTTTCGAGATGTCCTTGACGGACTCGCCAATACGGTCATGGCTGGCGAGCTCGCGACGGACCTTGGTGATCGCGACGTTCGTACTGACGCTGTTTTGTCACAGAATGCCGCCAGCAATCCTCCGATGGAGAACCCCAAGGCTTGCGATGGGCTACGCGATCCCGCACGCCCGCAGTTTTGGCTCGATACGGCCCAGACCTTCAGCGGCGTACGGGGTACCGAGTATGGACGCGGCTATCAGTGGGCTAATGGTGAGCACTACTACACGGGCGTCATGACGATCCGTCCACCGAACTCAGAAATGTGCTACGGTGGTGACTGGGCCGGGCAAGAAGGTATCGTCACTGTGAGCAGTCGCCACCAAGGCGGAGCACACGTGCTGATGGGTGATGGTGCGGTGAAATTTATCACCGATTCGATTGAGGCAGGGAACCAGAATAACGGTCAGGTTGGTCAGCCCTTCACTGGAAATCGTCGCCCCGGCTCGATGAGCCCGTATGGACTCTGGGGAAGCCTTGGTACTCGTGCCTCCAAGGAAGTGATCCAAGAAGAGTTGTAGGCTCATCTTTGCCGTAACAATCGATTGCTCCCGAGCGTCCACCGACGTTCGGGGGCTTGTTGCGGGCTGTCGGTTTAATCTTCATCGTGACCCGACGCATTCGCAAGGGATACCTTCAGAATATGGCGTTGAATCCCTCGATGACACGTCGGGTTGCGATTGTTTAACGGACCACTAATCGGTTACCGTTTTTTTCCAGCTGTCCTACTTACTGTCCCCAAGATCTGATCATGACTAAGACGATTCACCTGGCTTTTTTCGCCACATTTCTACTCGCCACATCCGCTTTTCCCGGTTGCGGGGGTGGAGGCCCTGAAGTGGTAGAGGTTCCAGTGCTGTCGGCCGAAGACGTCGCGAAAGCCGAAGCGAAGCGTGCCGAGTATGAGAAGCAAATGAAAGAGTCCAACGGCAATTAATTTGGCAGTTGGTGAATGAGCATTTCCGCTCGGCCAAGCAAGTCAGCCGTTGTTGGTCTCTGCAGCAATGGCTGGTTTGCGTTGGCTGTAACCGTATCGATTGGTTGCCAAGACGGCTCCGAGAGACTCGTTGTGAGTCAGGAGGAGCGTCCTACGCCCTCTCTAGAGCGTTTGTCTCTAGCAGTCGAGAAAGGTGATTGGGAGTCCGCTCAGTCGCTTGCTCATTTGGTGTTACTTCAGCACCACGACGATCCAGACGCGTTGCAGATGGTCGCCAAGGCCGCTCACGGCAACGGCGACCTGGACGTCGCGGCCGATTTGATGCAAGACGCCTGTCTAGCCGATTCTTATGCCGATCCGGAACTCGCCAAGTTAGCAGTCGCGTCGCTGTTGCAGGCTGGGCGAATTTTTGATTCGATCGAACTGCTTGAGCGTGCCGTCGAAGCGCAGCCCGAGGCATCTCGACTCCGTCGGATGCTCTACCAGATGTGCTGGGCGGTTGAGGACCGCACGCGAGCACAACCTCACGGTCGTTATCTCATTCGGAGTCGGCATTTCGATTTTGACTTACTCCTTGAGTTGAGTGCTAACGAGCAGCGAGACGAAAACGCCGAGTCGCTTACGGAAATGGTCAGACGCCATCCGCAAGATAAGCGACCACTCATCGCTGAGGCACGAGTTCGGTTTGATCGGGGCGATTTTGACACGGCTGCTGAGCTTCTGTTCGAGCTCCTGCGAACTCATCCGTCTCACGCACCAGCGATCGCACTGCTGAGCCGCGTCTTGGTTGATTCGGGCAGGCACAGTGAGTTTGTTGAGTTGGTGAGTTCAGCACCGACAGAAACAGAAATGCATCCGTTTTTTTGGCTGGCAAAGGGGGATTGGTTCGCCGGCAAAGGGCTAACGGCTCATGCTGCGCGGGCCTATTGGGAGGCGACATTACGGGGCCCCGAGTTGAGGTTGCCATGGCTCCGGCTTCTAACTTCATTGAAGCAAATTGGACAACCTGCCTCAGGGCTCGATCCATCGCAAGTCGACGCGATTGACCAACGTGTCAAGCTATTGACCATGTTTAGCCAAACCCGAGCCGAATTCGTCAAGTCAGGCACGAAGTCTCCACGTTTGGCTATTAAAATCGCGAAGATGCTTCATGAGCTTGGACGGCCATGGGAAGCTGAAGCATGGGCGTCGATCGCGATTCTTTTGTCCAGCGATGAAGACCTGCAAGACGTTCGCCAGGCACGTCTGTCGATCATGAAGTCGCTCAGTCGAACCACGCCATGGCAAACCACGGCCTCGCATATCGAGCTAGAGATTAATTTGGTTCACCTTCCTCTGCCCGATATTGGCCAGAACCACCGTTCTGATTTAGCCTTCAAGGGAGCAGCTGTCTCGACCGCTTGTTCTTCAGTGCCAATCTCGTTTGTCAACGAAGCCGAAGCCAGGGCGCTCGTGTTCTTCGGGAAGACGGGAAGCCAGTTGCACAAACCAGGTGTTGGGTTCTATCAAACCTTGGGATGTGGCGGGGGGACGATCGACTTTGATCGCGACGGATGGAGTGACCTGTATTTGGCTGCCGCTGGCGGGACGCCTCCAACAAGAGATTCGCAATCCAGTTCGCTTTGGCGAAATCAAGACGGTGTTTTTCAAAGTGTTACCCTTGAGTCGTATGCTACGGATGCCGGTTTCGGGCAAGGGGTTGCTGTTGGTGATGTCAACGAGGACGGCTTCGCGGACTTGTTGTTGATGAACTACGGCCCCAATTCTTTGATGGTAAATAACGGAGACGGTACCTTTTCGAATGCAACGGAAAGTCTTGGCGTTACCAACTTCGAGCTGGAATGGTCCTCGAGCGGTGCGATTGCGGACATTAATGTTGATGGATTAGCTGATTTAACGATTCTGAATTATGGCGCCGGGCTCGAGCCGGTGACACGCCGGTGCCTTCATCCCACCACAAAGATCCCGCGAGCCTGTTCGCCGCTGGTATTCCCTGGTGTCGCGGATCGATTCCTTTTCAATACCGGTTCATCTATGGGTGGCAGCGTCACGTTCGTCGACCGCACCTCGCAGTGCAGTGCGCCTTCGATCGTCGGGAGGGGGTTGGGTTTGATAGTCGGCTCCTTTGAAGCCAATGTTCGACTCGGGATCTTTGTCGCCAATGACATGAACAGTAATCATTATTGGAGCAAGCCGAGCGATGGAGAATTGCTGCTCGATGAAACGGGAATCATGAGGGGCCTTGGATCTGATGATCGCGCGCCCGCTCAGGGTTCGATGGGAATTGCAGCCGCCGACCTTGATCGTGATGGTGATCTAGATCTCTATGTCACCAATTTTCAAGGTGAGTCAAATACTTACCATGAGCAAGTGGGGGGGCGGATTTTCCGTGACCAAACAAATTCGCTGCAGCTTGCCCAGCCCACCATCCCGCTGGTTGGTTTTGGAACTCAAGCAATCGATTTCGATAATGACGGGACCTTGGAGCTAATTGTCCTTAATGGGCATGTCGATGACTTTCCTGGAGACGCATCGAGCTCCTATGCGCAGCCGATTCAGGTCTTTCAACGCCAATCGAACGGCGTTTTTTCCTCGATCACCGAGTCCATTGGCGGGGAGTATGCAAGCCAGGTTCATGTTGGTCGAGCTCTCTGGACGATTGACGCGAACCGAGACGGCCGTACCGATTTTGTCGCAACCCACCAAACCGAACCAGTTGCCCTGCTCATCAATCAGACCGAGAACTCTGGAAACTGGATCTCACTAAAGCTTGCCGGGAGGTCTTGTTCGCGAGATGCGATCGGCAGTCGGGTTGCGCTTCAATGCGGTGATTGGGTGGCAACAGGATTTGTCACGGCTGGCGATGGTTACCTTTGCAGTAACGAACAGATTCTCCATTTTGGTTTGGCCGATCAGGGGGCCTGCCGTTTGGAGGTGACTTGGCCCGACGGTTCGGTCGACCTGATTGATGGTCTCGATGTCAATCACTGCTGGCTATTGACCCAAGGCAGCTCACAAGCTTTTGAGCTTAGGTGACTTCTTAACGCTTCAGCTCGAACGGTCGTTCTTGATCCTGGACGACTAGATAAGCCCCGTCTACAGTCATCGGCTCGAGATCTTGGGAACTTCCATCTGGCCATTGAATGGAGACTTTTGCAAGAGATCGGTTTTCGCCAATGCCGAAGTGAACCAAGGATTCGTTCTTGCAGAGAAACCCATCCCCCGATGCCACCGAGCCAATCCATTCCTGCTGTTCGGTCTCGACAATAATACGGGCGCCAATGGCGTCTCGCTCGCATGTCGTCCCCACCAACCGAAAAGCGATCCAGTGATGGGAGGTTGTCGATTCATTCAATAGCAAAGCAGTTGGCCCGAGCATATCGGTCACAATCAGATCGTTTTTGCCATCGCGATTAAAATCGAGTGTTGCCAGCGCACGACCAAGATGGGGTTCTTGGGTGTAGTCGCAGTTTTCGATGGGGGTCTGCTCAAAGCGGCCGGCGCGATTCGCAAATAGTTGAAACGGCTGCTCGAATTCCTGACCACGGTGTCTGAGATCTTCGACATGACCATTGGCAACGGCAAGGTCAGGCCACCCATCGTTGGAGTAATCAATCGCCTGGGTCCCAAAGCCAACTACCGGCTTGCTGTCATCGGCCAAGTTGAACTGCACGTTGAGATCACGAAAAAATCGCGTGCCCCCCATGTATAGGCTGACCGGTTGGTCCGCAAAATTGGTGACGTGCAGGTCGAGCGTTCCACTGTGATCGAAGTCGCCTACGGCGATCCCCATGGCGGCCGTCGCCGAACCGACCGAGCCGAAAGCGCAACCGAACGGGATTGCTTGGTCGATCAATTGATCTTGATCGCCGCGTACCCAAAGTTGGTTGTTGCGGACATCGTTGGCGACGAATATCTCGTTGCCAGGAAGGTCCGGCAGGATATCTGTCAACACGAGCCCCAAGCCGGTGCATGCCTGCTCCTGCGAATCGCCGACCCACTTGGTTTGCCAATGTCCGTCATCGTGATTGATGTAGATCTGATCTCGCCCGGCTTGCAGACTCAGTGGGGCAATCGCATCCTGCGGATTGCCCTCGCGATCCAATTCAGGGCGTTTCGTGATTTTTGAATCTCGGGCATAACTCAACGCGAATAAGTCGGGCAAATCGTCACCGGTGACATCGCCCATCGCCAGCGACGTGCTAACGCGAGTCAGGTCTGGGGTTTCGTCGAGTGGCACCTTGAGGAAGGTTCCGTCACCCTGGTTGATCAACAACACGTTCGTGCCAAGATTGGCAACGGCCAAATCCGCGAACCCGTCTTGGTTCCAATCGCCTGCGGTAACGCCGAGGCTATAGGAGGCTTCGGTGGTGCGAGCAGGCGAGGTGACATCGCTCAGTTTTCTTTTCGATTGATCGCGTTGATGACGGTAAAGTTGGTCAGACTTGACGGCGACGAAGCCTTTCGGGTCAGCGGCCCCTTGGGCCAAATAGAAATCCGGTTCGCCATCAAGGTCATAGTCGAGGACGGCAACGCCGCCTCCAAAGGTTTGGTAAATCGCGAATGCTTTGCGAGGCGGATCAGTTGCAATCATGAAGGAATGGGCAAGACCGACATCGGACGACACATCGCGGAACGTGGCCGGGGTGACGGGCACGTCCACGTTGGTCTTGTCCAGGCCGCGCTGGGTGAGGCGTCCCGTGACGATCAATGGTAATGAAGACAATTCCGTATGCCCGAAGTCCATCCCACACCAGATCTCTTTTCGGGTCGGAAAATCATCGTTTTCGACGACTAATCGCCGCATAGACATTTGCAGTTCGGCCAGCCGTTCTTGGTCGCGAGCATGCGACGCTGACATGGATCGCCACAACAAGGCTTCTAAATGGCGGTCTGCCGAGTCCAATTCTTTGGCAAGCTGCTCGAATGATTCGTCCGATGGAGCGTCCGCCGACGCGATCGCATTGCTGCTCCGTAAAATGCGAGTCATCAGCGCGTATCGTTCGATCCAAACGTCGGCGCGATCGGGTTGTCCGATCGATCGCAAGCATTGAAACATTCGTCGGACCGAATGCATGTCGGTCGGGTCCAACCGGATCGCTTCAGCGATCGCCTGTAAAGCGGCATCGTACTTCGTTTCGCGTAACAGATAGGTTCCGATCGCGGCCCAGTAATCGGGATACGCTTTGAGCTCTTCTGAACAGTGTGCCAGCCAAAGGTTTAATCGCTCGTCGACTTGGGCTTCCACTAGGGCGCGACCGTGGAACGCGATCATCCCATGGGATGCTTGGCCCGACGCGACGAAAGGCTCAACCATGTCAGCGGCCTCCAAGTACCGGCCATCGGTAAACAACTTTCTCGCGCGGCTCAGCTCGCCGATCGGCCAGTAGGGGCGGCCATTGCCGGGCGGCAGCATGCCGGGAGGATCGTACATCGCATCGGATTCTACGATCAATGCGTGCAGTTCTTCTTGCATCACATCGCCGCGTTGACATAGCTCGCGAATGAAACGCACCGCTTCGTGGCGACGCCCTTGGCGGTTGTAAAGGTATGCCAATTGTCGCCGAGCGAGACTAACGCTGGGATCCAACTCAAGAATTTTCAAGTACCGAGATTCGGCCTCGTCGTATCGAGCAAGTTCAAAACACCAGCCCGCCGAAACGCCTAGCGAAGGCAAGCCGGCCTCGGGGTGTTCCGGAGGTATCTCTGCAAGCAAGGCAATCGCACGCTCGAGATCACCCATGGCTGCCGAGGCGTTTGCGAGATGAAAAACCGCTTCGTAATCGTCGGGGTTCTTGAGCAAGAGCGGGCGCAGGACCACCTCAACCTCCGCAAAACGGCCCTCATCCACCAACGCCACTACGCGATGAAAACGCTCGTGCCGATCATCTGAAAGGGGGGGCGTTCGGGCGGTCTCCGCGATCACTTCGTCAGTCGGCGTAGTGACGGGGGCGTTCGTTCCGCCGCAGCCGCCCGACAACACGAGCAGCAACACGAGCAGCAGCGACAGGACAAGGTTCAGCCGATGCAGAGGAGAAAGGATAGAAGTCATGGCATCGAATTTTACCAAAATGCGGCTTCTCCGACGTCTTCGAATGGGTTTAATCGTGCCACTACTCGGCTTGGTCGATCAGTGCAAACTCGATCGACTTGATTTGCTTTTTCGCGGCGTCGGCCGGTTTCCAGAACCAGCCTTGCGGGTCCCAGCACTGGGCGAAGGCAACCGTATCAACCAGTTTCTTGTAGGCCTTGATGGCGTCGGCGGGTTTGGACTGCTTTTCAAGTGCTTGGCCGATGATGAAGTAGCAGGTCCCGACATCGTTGAGTGCCCACTTGCTATGCACCGCTTCTTGGTCCGAAGACGGTACCGGTTCGGTGAGCGATTTTTGCATTTCGATCGCTTCTTGGCCGTGCCGCTTGATGCACTCTTTCGCGTAGGCGATCGCTTTGTCGTAGTTCTTGGCGTTGAACGATTCCCACGCGGCGGTGGTCAGTTCTCCCGAGGTTTCCTGCGGGAACGAGACCGGCACCGCCTCCTCCGCTTGACCAGTGCCTCTGAACAGGAGAGTCATGGCGAGGGTCAACAACAAACATCGGACGATTCGAGACTTGGAGTTCATGGGGGACTTTCGTTTCGTGAGCAGCAAAAAGTTACCTCGGCCCGCCCCGGCGGCGGTCGAGTAATCCGAAGGATCTGTGTGACAAGATACCAGCCTTCGATAGCGATTGCAATTTTATGCACAAAAAAATGCGCGGCGATCATTGATAACGACTGACGCATCATTTCGGTGGTGGACCCGTCGACTTGCCTTCGCGGACCAAGCAGTCGAGCATGATGTGTTGTGCCGAGCCGAAGCGTTTGTTCACAAGGTCTTGCAATCGCTGGGCACCGATCTGGCCGATTTCGTAGTAGGGGATTTGAGCCGTGGTGAGCGTGGGGAGTCGCTTGGGAGGTTCGATGCCGTCAAATCCGGTGACGGAAACGTCCCGGGGAACACGCACCCCGTTTTTCTTGAAGAACTTGATCAAGCCGTAGGCTTCGTGATCGGCGGCGCAGACCCACGCGGTGACGCCGTAGCGAGTCCGCTGGAGGGCGGCTTGATGAAGCTGTTCGAGCGACATTTGTTCTCCGGTTCGCACGTTCAGTTCGTTCGCCGGGTCGAGGGCCAAGCCCAGTCTCAGCATTTCCTCGACGTAGGCGGAGTGCCGCCGAAGGGCCCAGTTCGCGTCGACTTCGTAGCGCTGCGTCAGGAAGCCGATTCGGTAGTGCCCCAGTGACGCAAGCTGTCGTACGATCGCCGCGATTCCGCGGTGATGATCCACATCGACGCAATTGACGGGAATTCCGCTATACTGTTCAACGAGCGAGACCACCGGCATCCGCGTGCCCAATTCATCGACGATCGATTGCGGGAACGGATAAATCAACAACGCTCCGGCCGACGCGTTCTTTTGTAACGAGCTGATCGCGGCGTACGAAGGATCGTCGATTTCACTGTCGCCGGGCGATACATAATGAATCTCTAGTTCGCGATTGCGACGCTGAGCAAAATCGCTGACGCCGGCCAACAATCGCTCTCCAGGGCTTTCGTACTGTTGGTCGAGATACTCTTCCAAGCGTGTACAAATCAGAACCAAGAAGCGAGGGTTTTTCGGTGACCGGCGTGGTTTGCCTTGGCGTTGTTCTAGGTGGTTGTATCCGAGCGCGGCTGCAAGCTTGAACACCTTCCCGCGGGTTTCCGGATTGATGCCGGGATGGTTTGTGAAGCAACGCGAAACCGTCGCGCGGGAGAGGTTCAACCGGTCAGCAATGACTTGTTGGTTAACGGATTTTGCCATGGAGAAGTTTCTTGCTCGTTTGCGATGTTTGCCGATTGCATTAATGCAATTTTATGCACAAAATATCAAGAGTGGAAACCGTTCCTCCTTTTCTTTCAACTTTCCCCCTCAGGTTGATCAAGTGTTGCACCGCCTTCCGATTCGAACAAAGGTGCTGGTCGGCATCTTGATGGTCTCTTTCGAAAGTATGACGCTCACCTGCACTCGTGCGGACCAGACTGTGGCTGTGAAAACAACGGCGGCGACGTCCGCAGTAGAGACAACGATCGTGCTCAACGACGACGGCCACTACACGTTGATGCGAGATGGCAAACCGTATTTCATCTACGGAGCCGGAGGAAGCGAGCATCTTGATGTTCTGGTCGAACATGGCGGCAATTCGATCCGGACCTGGGGAATCGAGTCGCTCGAGCAACAAGTCGATGGGGTAGCGTTGCTCGACCGCTGCGAGGCACTCGGCATCACGGTGTGCGTGGGACTATGGATCGGACACGAGCGTCATGGTTTTAACTATCGCGATCCGGTTCAACTCGACCAGCAGCGCGAGGCGGTTCGACAAGCGGTTCGCAAATACAAAGACCATCCAGCCGTGTTGATGTGGGGGTTGGGTAATGAGATGGAAGGCCCGGACTCGAACGAGCCGACGCCCCACATATGGAAGGAGCTCGATCAACTCGCCTCGATCATCCGAGAAGAGGACCAGTCTCATCCGATCATGACGGTGATTGCCGGCTCGTCCCCGGTGAAGGTCAAAGGCATATTAGAAGACTATTCCAATGTCGATATATTGGGGGTCAATTCGTATGCGGCCGCGTCGAGCGTCGCCAGTGAGATACAAGCCGCCGGTTGGAAGAAACCGTTCGTGCTGACTGAGTTCGGCCCATCGGGACACTGGGAAGTTCCCACCACGTCATGGGGCGCGGCGATCGAACCGAAGAGTCGTGAAAAGGCGGCGAGTTACTACGTCACGCAAACGATGTTGATCGAAGACGCCAAGGCGATCTGTTTGGGAAGCTATTGTTTTGTTTGGGGGCAAAAACAAGAGAAGACGTCGACGTGGTACGGCATGTTCTTGCCGACCGGCGAAAAACTTCCGCAAGTGGACGCGATCAGCCGAGCCTGGACGGGTAAGTGGCCGACCAATCGATGCCCACGCGTCGATCCGATCCAGTGTGAATTCGTCAACGCAACCGTTGCCCCGGGGGTGTTGGTCAAAGCAAAGCTTCCTGCCGTCGACCCGAACGAGGACTCGATGACTTGGCAGTGGATCGTGCAAGCGGAATCCACTGCCGCAAGCGTGGGTGGCGATCGGGAACCCGTCCCGCCCATTTTTGAAGAATGCATCATCGGACAAGATGGCGATGAAGTCACCCTGCGGACGCCTGCGCAGCCGGGTAATTACCGGCTGTTTGCGATCGTCCGCGACGGACGCGGTGGCGCCGCCGCCGAAAACGTTTGTTTCCAGGTGACAGGTGTTTCCAAGTGAAACGGTGAACGCTTTGGGTGCCAGTTGCCCTGGGGTTTGCATGTGGCGACGGCTTTCAGTCGCTGTTTCAGGACTTGGCGACTGAAAGTCGCCACCACGGCCGCGACCAGTCCAGTACTTGACTTTTCCGATCCGATCACTAGGATACTAGTGCTTCGGTTCTGGAGATGTCGGCTGTTCGCCTTCGATCTACCCGCTTTCGCCGAAATCATCCGCCTGGACGCTGTTTCACCGATCACTCTTGGTGAAACCGACGTCTTAACGCTATCGCGGATGCGACCCATGATTTGATTCGTCGGTTGTTTTTCGGTCCCTCCCCCCCCCCCTCCCTCCATTTAGTGAGATTTCGTGATGTTTGCCATGACTTTCGCTTCCCTTATGTTGCTCGGTTTCGGTTTCCCTGGCGCTCCGGAAATGATGATCGTTCTGTTGATCGCGTTGGTGCTTTTCGGTGGTGCTAAGCTGCCAAGCTTGATGCGAAACCTTGGCCGCAGTGCCAATGAGTTTAAACGCGGTATGGCCGAGAGCGTCGACGACAACGACGATGCGGCCAGCAAGTCCGAAAAGGTCTGAGATGTTTGGTCTGAGTCCTTTTGAGTTGTCGGTCATCGGCATCATTGCGGTGGTCTTGTTCGGCGGTAATCTTCCCGACGTTGCGCGGAAGTTCGGTTCAACCTACGCGCAGTTGCGACGTAGTTTGCACGACGTCCAACAGCAATTTCGTGAAGCTCAAGCGGAGGCCAGTCGCGCGATGACGATTGAAGACAAATCGCCGACCAAGACAACCTATCACGACGAGGTTGACGAAACACCTGAGCCGTCCGCCCCGAAGTTCAAGCCGCCCCAATGAGCTCGCCTTCGCCTCCGTTTCCTGCGCCTCCGTTTCGCGTCGGGCTCGGTTACGATTCGCATCGACTCGGCCCGGGTGGCCCGCTTCGGATCGGCGGGATCTATATCGGGGATGCGTCTGCAGGCGGCGTTCACGCGATCGGTCATAGTGACGCCGACGTGGTTTTGCACGCGCTGACCGATGCGTTGCTCGGCGCGATTGCTCAAGGTGACATCGGGAGATTGTTCCCCAACGATGACGAACGAAACCGCGATCGAGATAGCCGAGACTTTGTGCTCGCCGCGATGGAAAAGGTGAAGCGATCCGGTTACTCGATTAACAATGTCGACGCGGTCATCTTGGCCGAGCGTCCCAAGATGGCACCTCACATCGATTCGATGCGAGAACAAATCGCCAACATGATCGAATGCCCGATCCAGTGCGTTGGATTAAAAGCCAAAACCGGCGAAGGCGTCGACGCAGTCGGCCGCAGCGAAGCAATCGCAGCCCGAGTGATTGTGATGTTGGTGGCAGTTAGCGGTTAGTGATTGGCAGTTAGCGATTGGCAGCCGGGTCTCCGTCGAAGCGACTGCGACCCAGCCTACTCTTCAATCTTCAATCTTCAATCTTCAATCGTCAATCGTCAATCCTGCCACAAGATGACGTAGGCGATGGCTTGGGTTCGGCATCCGCCTAGGCTTAGGTGAATGGTGTCGACGCCGGCGTCGTCGGCGAGTTCGCTGGCGACTCCGCCGAGTGAAATGGTGGGGCGTTCACCGGGGCGGGTTTGGATTTCGATGTCCGTCCAACTGACCCCACGCCGTTGACATCGTAAGGCTTTGAAGACGGCTTGCTTGGCGGCCCAGCGGCGGGCGAAGTGTCCTGTCGCGTCGGGGAGTTGGGCGCAGTGGTCGATCTCGGCGGCGGTGTAGACGCGTTCGAGGAATTGTTCGCCGTGTTGTTGGATCATTTGTCCGATTCGGGCACATTGGACGATCTCGGTGCCGACTGCCACGATCGCCATGATGTTACCGTAATCCGCACGCGGTACGAGCCCGATCGACGACGGCCGCCGCCACCTCTCGAGCCCGTTTGGCACCGGCATCGAGGATATCGCGGACCGAGTCGAGGTCTTTTTCCAATTCGTCCCGGCGGGTTCGCGCCGTTTCAAAGTGGGTTTCGCTGACTTCGGCGACCGCTTTCTTGATCTCGCCGTAGCCGAAACCGCCGGCCCGGTACTTCGCTGCCATCGCTTCGACTTCGGCCGGCGTGGCGAACAATTGATAGAGTTCAAAGAGATGGTCCCCTTCGGGCTCTTTGGGGTCTTCCATCGGTCGCGAGTCGGTAACGATCCGCATGATTTGCTTGCGGATTTTCTTGACGTCGCCGAACAATGGTAGTGTGTTGTCGTAGCTCTTGCTCATTTTTTGTCCGTCCGTGCCGGGCACTTTCGCACCGACGTCGAGCGTCTTGGCCTTGGGCAGAACGAACGTCTCACCGAACGTGTGGTGAAAACTACCCACAAGATCTCGACAGACTTCGATGTGCTGGATTTGATCGGCACCGACGGGAACGATTTGTGAATCGTATGCCAAGATGTCCGCCGCCATCAGCACCGGATAGGTGAACAAGCCCGCGTCGGCGGACAAGCCTTTTTCCTTTTTGTCTTTGTACGCATGACAACGTTCGAGCAGTCCCATCGGTGTGCCCGTCATGAGCAGCCACGTCAGTTCAGTGACCTCGGGAATCTGAGACTGGACGAACAAAGTCGCTTTGTTCGGATCAAGGCCGAGTGCCAGCATGTCCAATGCGGTATCAATCACGTTTTGGCGTAACTGGTCGGGGTGTCGAACCGTCGTCAACGCATGCAGGTCGGCGATGAAATAAAACCCGTCGTTGTTTTCTTGCAGATCAATGTATTGCCGGATCGCGCCGAAATAGTTGCCCCAGTGAGGTCGACCGGTCGGCTGGATACCCGAGAGAACACGCATGTTGAAGATTGAAGATTGAAGATTGAAGATTGAAAAGTAGGCTGGGTCGGAGCCGCTTCGGCGGAGACCCGGCAGTGATCCACGTACCGACGCGATCCATCTAGTCTCTAAGCGATTCGCGTTGTTCCTAATTCGCCGACGATACCCCGGACGATCGCGCGGAGTTTTGGTTCGGCTTCGTTGGCCGTCGCGATGATTTCGGCCACGTTGGCGGGCTTCAACGCGTCGGGTAAACACATGTCGGTGATCACACTCAGTCCGACGACCTTCAGGCCACAGTGAATCGCCACGATTGTTTCGGGCACGGTACTCATTCCGACCACATCCGCTCCTGCTTGGCGGAGGAATCGGTATTCGGCTCGCGTTTCCAGGCACGGTCCGGCGACCGCCACGAACACGCCTTTGTGGGGATGAATGCCGGCGCGACGGGCGACGGCGATTGTACGATCGATCCATTGTTGGTCGTACGGCTCGCACATGTCGGGAAACCGTGGGCCCAACCGATCGTCATTGATCCCGATCAAGGGGTTGCCACCCATCAAGTTGATTTGATCTTCGATGACCATGATGTCCCCGTTTTGGAAGTAGGGGTTCAAGCCACCGCAGGCGTTCGAGACGATCAGCAGTTCCGCGCCGAGTTCCTTGAAAACGCGTACCGGCAATGTGATGTCTTTGAGGTCGTAGCCTTCGTAAAAGTGAAAACGGCCTTCCATCGCCATCACGGGGACGCCGCCGATTTTGCCGATCACCAACCGTCCGGCGTGCCCGGTCGCGGTGGAGGTGAGGAAGCCGGGAATGTCGCCGTACGCGAGCGTGGCGTCGACATCGATGTCGCCGACGAGTCCCCCCAGGCCGGTGCCGAGGATGATGCCAGCCTGCGGCTTGATGTCAGAATGTTGGCGAATGAACGCACAGGCGGCTTGGATTTTGTCGTGAAGTTCGAGCATGAACGTGGCGGCGTGAAGGAAAATGGGTTTCGGAATACTGGGCTAAAAACGGGGCGGTGTCCAACTGTTTCCCCAAACGTTGTATGTTACTGGACCGATGCTTTGAAGCGGACCCGCCGATTGAAATTTCTGTCGCTTCCGATTCGATTCTCTTCGCTTTATTCCCTGTATTCGCCACACCGCCATGACCGCACCTTCACCTGACGTTTTCGAAAAGCTCGCGTCGTTTTATTTGGGCCGTCACTACGACCTCGCCGAAGGCAAGTTGCTCGACGACTTGTTGATGTACGACGCCAAGGATTTATGCACGCACGCGATGTGCGTCGGGATGACCGGCAGCGGCAAGACGGGGTTGTGCCTGTCGCTGCTCGAGGAAGCCGCGATCGACGGGATTCCGGCGATCTGCATCGATCCGAAAGGCGATCTGACGAACCTGATGCTGGCGTTTCCCAACCTGCAGGCGGAGGACTTCAAACCGTGGCTGGAAGCCGGCGAGGCGTCCCGCAAAGGCATGGACTTGGACCAATTTGCCGAGTCGACGGCCAAAAAATGGAAAGAAGGCTTGGCGTCGTGGGGGCAAACGCCCGAGCGGGTTCAACGATTCAAAGACGCCGCCGATGTCGTCATTTACACACCTGGCAGCAACACCGGGCTGCCGTTGACGGTGCTCAAGAGTTTCGATGCCCCGCCCGCTGAACTGATCAATGATGCCGACGCGATGCGCGAGCGGGTGACCGGGGCGGCGTCGGGATTGTTGACGCTTTTGGGGATGGAAGCCGACCCACTGCTTTCCCGTGAACACATTCTGATTAGTTCGATTTTAGACCACTGTTGGCGGGGCGGGCGCAACGTTTCGGTGGGCGACTTAATTGGTTTGATCACATCGCCGCCGATCACCCGCGTCGGCGTGCTCGACCTTGACTCGTTCATGTCTTCGGCTGATCGTGGCAAGCTGGCCATGACGCTGAATAACTTGCTCGCTTCGCCGGCATTTTCGACTTGGCTTGAAGGCGAGTCGTTATCGATCAAGAAACTGTTGCACACACCTGAAGGGAAGCCACGGTTGTCGATCATCTCGATCGCCCACCTGAGTGATTCCGAACGGATGTTTTTCGTCACGATCTTGCTCAACGAAGTCCTCGCGTGGATGCGCACGCAATCGGGCACCAGTTCGTTGCGTGCGTTGCTTTACATGGACGAAGTCGCCGGTTACTTCCCGCCGGTAGCCAACCCGCCTTCAAAGCCACCGATGCTAACGCTGCTCAAGCAAGCCCGCGCGTTCGGGCTCGGGGTGACATTGGCAACGCAAAACCCGGTCGACTTGGACTACAAAGGTTTGTCGAACATCGGCACGTGGTTCTTGGGCCGCTTGCAAACCGAGCGGGACAAAGCCCGGGTTCTTGAAGGGCTCGAGGGAGCCTCCGTCCAATCGGGTAAGCCGTTCGACCGGGGCGAGATGGAGCGGATGCTCGCTTCACTGGGTAGCCGCGTGTTCTTGATGAACAACGTTCATGACGACGGACCGAGCGTTTTTCAAACTCGCTGGGCGATGTCGTTTTTGGCCGGACCGCTCGCCCGTGACCAAATCGCGGACTTGATGTCCGATCGCAAAGCGGCTCTGGCGGCCGACCGCGACAACCAAAAGGAATCTGTCGGCAAAGCCGCCGCCACGCCGACGCGGCCGATCCTTCCTCAGGGTGTCGCCGAAGCTTTCGTGTCGCCGAGTCGATACGTTCGTGGCCAAGGCCGGCGGATTTACCGGCCCGCCATGCTCGGTGAGGGGACTCTGCATTTTGTCCGAAGCAGTGCCGGCGTCGATAGCTGGGTCGATGTCAAACACCTTCTCAAATGCGGCAACGGCGTTCCCAAGGACTTATGGGAATCGAGTGTTGAGATCGATCCAGACACAGATTGGACCGATCAACCCGACGACACCTTTGAGTTCACCGACCTGCCAGACGAACTACGTGGCGTTGCGAACGTCAAAGCGATTCAAAAGCAGTTCAAGGAATTTCTTTATCGACACCATCAAATGGATCTTTTCCAAAGTCCGGTGTTGAAAAAGTTTGCACCTGCCGGACTCAACGAAGTCGAAGCGAGGTTGCATTTTCAACAAGCCGCCCGAGAGCATCGTGATACCGAGATCGAAAAACTGCGTCTGAAGTATCTCAAGTTAATGAAGTCTCTCGAACAGAAGATTCGTACCGCTGAAGAACGTGTCGCAAAGGAATCCGAGGAATACGACTCCGCAAAAATGACGTCGTTGATGGACTTCGGTTCGTCTTTGATAGGCGCCTTCATGGGCCGGAAAGTGGCCAGCCGCACGAACGTTTCGAAAATGTCGACTGCCGCCCGTGGGGCGACCCGTGCGGCCCAACAACGCGGGGATGTCAAGCGAGCCGAACAAGCGTTAGAGCAACTTCGTGTGGACATGGATGACTTGAACGCGCGGCTCGAAGCAGAGATTAACGACTTGACGCGGCAATACGAATCAGAGAATTTCGAGCTGGAGATCACCCAAATCCCGCCACGGAAAAGTGATCTAAAGGTCAACGATCCTACAATCCTTTGGACCCCTTGGCAGATCGAGGGCGAGAATGACGACGAGGGTGAAGCGATGCCGTTGTTCTAGCCATCACCATTGTCAACCCGATCAGTGACGACGTGCCAGCCACTTAAGGTTCACGCCGTTTAACTACGTGTGTACGGCGAATCTGTCTTAGAACGTGTTTTAAAAAGGGGTCTGACCCTCTCCGGCGAGGCCAAAAACCCAATGAAATCGACTCGCCTCCAAAGGGTCAGACCCCTTTTTAAAACACGTTCTTAGCTCGACGCGGTTTGTTCGAAAATCAAGTAGGCCGTGTAAGCGATGTATCCGGCGAACAACAGGACTCCTTCGCCTCGAGAGACCTGGCGGCCGGTGAGAAAGATGGGAAGGCATACCAATGCCACGAGGATCATCACAGGAATATCAAACCGGATCGCTGAATCCGTCACGCCGACTCCGTTGGGAGAAACGATCGCCGATAAGCCGATCACACACATGATATTGAACAGATTGCTGCCGACGACGTTCCCGACGGCAATGTCGCGTTCACCACGGATTGCAGCCATCACCGATGTGATCACTTCAGGCAATGAGGTGCCCGCCGCAATGATCGTCAAACCGATTACCAATTCACTCACGCCAAAGGATCGCGCGATCGAGGAACTGCCGTTGATCAACAGACGTGACCCGACCGCAAGCAAAACTAACCCGATCAGCAAAAGGATTCCATCGACGACGAGGCTCTTTGCGGGGGTCGAGTATTCCTGAGCGAACTCGTCTTGAATGGCTGCGGTCTCGCGGCGACTTTGGCGGATACACCACCACGTGTAAGAGACGATGCCGGTAAACAACAGGACGCCATCGATCAAAGAAATTCGGCCGTCGTAAGCCATCGCGCCGAAGACGATCGAAGCGAGGACCATGAGCGGTAGGTCGCGACGTATCAGAGAGCTTGCGACCGCCAAGGGAACGATCATCGCGGATAGACCTAGAATCATCAATATATTGAAGATGTTGCTACCGACGACGTTGCCGATCGCCAAATCGGGCTGGCCGGCCAATGCCGATTGAACCGAGACGGCCAGTTCCGGGGCACTCGTTCCGAATGCGACGACCGTCAATCCGATCACCAGCGGTGAAATGCTCAATGCCGCCGCTAATCGGGACGCCGATCGCACCAGCAGCTCGCCGCCACCGATCAGCACGACCATACCACCAGCAATGAGAAGGATATCAGTGATCATGGAGGGGAAATCAAGCTCAGTAATTTTTTCATGTCGATCGGCTTAAAGCAAAACGATCCGACTTCATCTTCCAAATTTTCCGGTGACCGTTGATAGCCCGTTACCACGACGACCCTAACGTCCGGCCGCAGACGACGGATTAAGTCGATCACCTTACGGCCATCTCCACCCCCGAGCTTCAAGTCGACAATCGCCGTACTGTAGGTCGATTGATGGGCTTTGCGGATTCCTTCATCTTCGCTACGTGCGAGATTGACGCGATAGTCGTGATGGCGAAGGGTTTGCCACAAATTGTCACAAAATTCTTCGTCGTCATCGACCACTAACACGATCGGCTTTTGCAAAGCTTCGTCCATCATCGGGATCAGCGATCGAATGTCGACGGGTTTTCGCAATACCTTCCAAGCGCCCGAGTCGTAAGCGGCTTCGACGCCGTCGTCGCCCGCGAACGCGGTGATCATGATCGCAACCAACTCGGGCTGCAAGCGGCGTAGTTGTTGGTAAAGCTCGACGCCGTTCATGCCCGGCATTAAGTAGTCCAACAGAGCAATGTCGTAGTCGACGGTCTTGGCGAGGTTCAGTGCCGTTGCCCCATCGGGTGCGATGTCGACTTCATAGCCCAGGTCTTCCAGAATGTCGCGAACGTTTTGGCGAATGTCACCATCGTCGTCAACGACTAGCACACGTGTCGTTTCTTGGTTCATGTTTCAATCTTGTCGGGGGACGGTCTTTTCGGGGGACGGTGGACCATATGCGGGGAACTCGATTCGAAATGTCGTGCCCTCCCCGAGTTCGCTGGTGACAGAGATCTGACCGTCGTTTTTCTCGATGATGGCTTTTGTGATGGCCAACCCCAACCCCATCCCTCGCGCTTTGGTGGAGAAGAACGGATCGGTGATCTTGGCAAGATGCTCTCCCGCAATCCCGGTTCCATTGTCGGACACGGTGATCCAAACGCGATCAGGTTCGACACGTCCGCCGCGAATGGTGAGTGTACTGATTTTGTCGGCTTGATCACTCATCGCATCACGAGCGTTGCGAAACAAGTTGCGAAACACGATCGGCAATTGTCGGCCGTCGACGCACGCCTGTAACAGGTCGCCGGTGGCTCGGGCTTGGTTGAGCTGATTGTCGATCGTCAAATGAGCAGGAAACGAAACCGAATCGAGAGTCTGGGCAATCAACTCGCTCAAATCACACGCTTCGCGCTGCGGAGTGGGCAAGCGGGCGACGTCGGCCAGCGCGGTTACCACGTTGTCCAATACCGTCACTTGTCGGTCAATCCGTTCAAGATGCTCGGTGAGTTTTTCGGGAGTCAGTTTCTTGGCGTGTTGGATGTAGTAAACGGATGTCTTGACGGTGTTGAGCGGGTTGCGGATCTCATGAGCGATGCCGCCGGCGATCTGTCCAAGCGTCGCCAATTTTTCCTTTTGAACCAATTCCGCTTGAGCTTGTTCCAGTTGGGCGGTTCGCTCTTGGACGTTTGCTTCGAGTACCTCGTTGGACCGCGCCAATTGATCTTGAACCGCTTTGAGGTCAGTGATGTCTCGAAGGATTCCCGTGAAGAGGGTTTCGCCCTCATGCTGAATTTCGCTCACCGCCAGGTGCAAGGGAAATGCGGTCGCATCTTTTTTTTGGCCACTGACTTCGCGTCCGATGCCGATGATATTGCGTTGACCGTGCTCACGGTATTTTGCCAGATACCCATCGTGATTTTCGCGATACGGGGAAGGCATTAGCATCCGGATGTTATGACCGATGATTTCGTCGAGTCGATAGCCAAACATCCTTTCAGTCGAAACGTTGGCGGCGCGGATGATTCCCGAGGCATCCATGATGATGATCGCATCGACAGCCGTATTCAAAACGGCGGCTAAAACCGCTTCATGCTGATAGGTCATATCGGGCGATTTCCCATCCAAGGTGCCGAAGGCAGATGAATCGAGAATACGGCACCGCCGCTGGCGGGAGGCTGGCCGACTTCGATTCGACCGCGATGCGCCTGTACAATTCGCTGGACGATCGCCATTCCTAAACCGGTACCCGTGCTCTTGGTGGTGTAAAAGGGTTCGAACACTTTTTCTCGCTGCTCGATCGACAAACCGGGTCCGTTGTCGCGAACGGTGATACACAGTTCGTCGCCTGGTCCCCGGTTACAATCGACCCAGATTCGAACCGGATCCGTCGCCGCCGCAAGCGAGTTTTCGAACAAGTTACGGAAGACCTGTTCGATTCGCAACACGTCCAATTTGACGGTCATGTCGCCTTCGCTATGCGATTCGATCAACGACACTTCACGGCCTTGTCGGGCCACCTCCAAGTGGCGCCAAACACGCGTCCAAATTTCCGGCAGACTGGCATGTTCTAAATGCAAGTGAATCGGCGCGGCGAACGAGCGGACTTCTTCGAGCAGATTGTTCAAGTCGTGGGTGGCCCGTTGGATCGAATCCAAATCGCGCCGGGCGTCGGGATACTGTTCCAATTCCAATTCGAGCATTTCCAATCCGGCTTGGATCCGCTGCAACGCATTGCGACTCTCGTGCGCCAAGCCAGTGATCGTTCGGCCGATCGTCGCCAATCGCTCCGATTGCAACGACTGCTCTTGAGCGGTCAGCAAATCCGTCACATCGACGCCGATGCCAAGTACCGCATAGGGTCGTGAATCATCGTCCTTGAGAGTCGTATTGGACCAACGGATTTGTCGCTGACGTCCGTCTCGGGTTAGGATCGGGTTGATGATGCCGCTCGTTTCAACGTCGCCACTGGTATCTAAGAATACCTGACGAAAGCTTTGCCGATCTTTCGGAGGTAGGCATTGATCGAACCAATCTCGCCCTAAACAGGTGGCCAATGTCCATCCGGATATTCGTTCGAAATACGGGTTGAAGCGAATGATCTTGCCCTTCAAATCCAACACCAGCACCACCGCTTCGGCAGTACTCAAAATAATGTCCGCGAATTTTTGTTCCCGCAACAACTCATTTTCAATATGTCGTCGCTGCGCAATCCGTTCGACACTCTTACGGAGCGCCTCCGGGTTGATGGGCTTGAGGATGTAATCGGTCGCTCCATCGCGAAACGCAGCGATCGTGCTGTCCATGTCCGCATACCCTGTGATTACGATGATTTCCGCTGCGGGAACCAATGCGTGCAATTCCGGCAAAAAATCGTCTGCCGAACCGTCGGGTAATCTCCGATCAAGCAACACGACGGTGACTTGCTGATCTGTCACGATTTGGCGGGCCTGGGCCAACGATCCGGCAAACAAGACTTGATGTCCATCAAGTTCCAGAATGTCGCGGAGACTGCCGCAGGTGTCGGGGTCGTCTTCGACCAAAAGAATCGTTAGTTCATAGTCCATCGGTAGTTCGCCTTGTCCCAAGAGGGCGTCGGGACTGACGCCTGTAGTGACACCGTCGGTTCCCGACTCGTCTCCATCCGGATGCACGCGACATGCCCGCACGTCACGCGCGGAGTCGGATCGAGGATCGGGAAAAACAGCCATCGGGAAGAATTCCTTGGGGGCGAACGATGATTCCAAAACTTAACCGGTCGACCGATGCGACAAAATAGCAGGCGATTTGTCCCCGATTCTATTCTCACGCTCCTAAAACGGGTGGTGCGGATTTCCCATGAACACGCTTGTAATGTGCGTATTCGCACGATACCGTGCGTTGCGGCGCGCTGGTTGAGTGTTGAATTGGCGGTCGAATGACAAAATTCGTGGGCAGACTGGTTGCCTCGTCAAAGCAAAAATTGGGCGAAAACCCGTCATTTGCGTTACCGGGCACCTTTGCCGTTGGGCAAGCTCAGCTTGGGTGGCTCCGCTCCTGTCCGCCATGGAACACGCTTCGCTAACTTTCTTGGAGACCGCTCCCCGTCTTACCTATTGAAGCCATGTCTGATTTGCCCATTAAACTGCTGCTCGTCGAAGACGAAGACGACTTCCGGGACACCTGCGCGCGCTGGATGCAACGCAAAGGACACGATGTGACGGCCGTCGCCAGCGGAGCTGAGGCGCTTGGATTGTGCGAAAAAGAAGTTTTCGAAGTTGCCGTCTTCGACATGAACATGCCCGGCATGTCGGGAATGGAGCTGCTACAACGCGTCCAGCAGGCCCGCATCGAGATGGAGGTGATCATCCTCACCGGCCAGGGGACGATCGAATCTGCCGTTTCGGCAATGAAACTCGGGGCTTGCGATTATCTCACCAAGCCCTGCGCGCTAGGTGACCTGGAACATCATTGTCAACTCGCCCGTGATCTGGGATTGCTACGAAAAGAGAATCGTCAACTCAAGGCATTGATCTCGCGAGACCGTCCGAAGGTCCCCTTGGTCGGACATTCCCAATCGATGATGAGCGTGATGCGCGTGGTCGAGAAAGTCGGACCGACCGATAAGCCGGTCTTGATCCAAGGTGAGAGTGGAACCGGCAAAGAAGTAGTCGCTCGCGCGATTCAACAAGCCAGCCTCTTACACGATAAGCCTTTCGTGACCATCAACTGCGCCGCCTTGCCGGAGCAATTGGTCGAAAGCGAACTGTTCGGTCACCAAAAGGGTTCGTTCACCGGGGCAACTGCGGACAAACCGGGCTTGTTTGAGATCGCCGATGGCGGCACATTATTCATCGATGAAATTGGCGAACTGCCGCCGGCGTTGCAGCCCAAGTTGTTGCGGGTACTCGAAGACGGATCGATGCGGCGGATCGGATCACACCGGGAACGACGCGTTCATGTGCGGATTATCGCGGCAACGAATCGGGATCTAGCCTCGGAAGTGGCCGAAGGTAATTTCCGAGAAGATTTGTTCTATCGCATCAATTTACTCTCGCTGGAACTTCCGCCGTTGCGAGAACGAGAAGGCGACGTCGATCGATTGATCGAGCATTACCTGACACGACCTTGGCGGATTGACGCGGACGCCCGTGAAGCTCTTCGTGGCTATCATTGGCCTGGAAATGTTCGTCAACTGATCAACGTCTTGCAACGGGCGATGATCTTGGCCGAAGGTCACGACATTACTGTTCACGATTTGCCCGACGAAATTCGCAACGACGCCAACGGCATGCGGATCATCGATCCGTCCTCGTTCCGCTCGGTCAAATCTGATTCGCTTCCGCTATCAACTTCCGGTTCTAGTACGCTTTGCGACGACTCGATGTTGAAGTTAGACGACATCGCCAAAGCTCATGTGCTCGAGGTTCTTGCACGAGAAAACGGCAACAAAGCCCGGGCGGCACGTAAGCTAGGTATCCACCGCCGTAAACTCTATCGGCTGCTCGAACGTTTCGAGGCCACCACGGATGAGCCGCAGACTGAGTCTACGACGTCTACTTAGCATCGCGTGAACATTAAGTGGTGGCGACTTTCAGTCGCCAAACCCTGAAACGTCGACTGAAAGTCGACGCCACGTTAAGAATCCATCACTTATTGTTCACCCGATGCTTAGTTGCTCTAAAACGCCAAACGCGAGCGAAGACGTTCGGGTAGGCATTCATAAAGACGTGTCCGTTTGTTTTCATCACGCCAAATGAACCAAGCTAAGGTTCCTGTCACGATCACGGCAAGCCATGGTGATACCAACAACGTCAGTGGCAAAGCGGACAAAATCGGCAATTCGGCTCGTGCCGGATAGTCATAGACCGCCATCGCGAACCATATCGCAGTCATGGTCACGCCATGGGCAACCAAGGTTGCCGTCACTGCGCCGGTCAAACCGTAGGTCGGTATCAAGACGGCGTTGAGTATTAGATTGGCAACCAAGCCCACCGCCATGGCCACTGCGATCGATCGCCCCTTCTCGGCCGTCAATAAATAACATTGACCGATCATCGACAAAGAGTTCCATATGCAAAAACATAAAGCCATCGGCATCAGTTGCATGCCGTCAGAGTACCTCCCTTGCAGCAGCACACCGAAAACGAACGGCCCGGCGAGTATGGCAAACGCGCTGCCCATCGTGAATAGCGTTGAGACCGCAAGTAAGACATCACCCACCCGTGTTTTGATCGCATCCCAGTTCTTTGCTTCCCAATCCGACGACAAGTAGGGCATTAACACGCCCGCGATCATCATCGCAACGCTTAATAGCATCATCGGAATGATGCGCCCCGAATGATATTGGCCAACCGCCGCTTGCCCGATCGATTCCTTGACTGACGCAAGAAGATCCGGCGCTAAACCATCGGGAATCGGTAGCATGTGCAAGATCATGTAACGATCAACCAATTCAAACGCGTTCCCGATTAAGTTGGTCATCCACAACGCGAACGCGTAAGGGGCTAGGCGTTTGATCATCACACCGACTCGAAGATCGCCGGACACCTGATTGATTTCCGCCGCGTTTTCTCGATCCATCGGTGCCGATCGAATCGCCGATCGCCAGTTGCGTTTCAACGATAGGTTACCTGGAATCGTGGCCAGCACACACGCCAGCGTGAACATCCACAACACGCCGATGAACTCACCACCGCTGAGTAGCCAGCCCACACTGAGCAACGTGAAGCCCACGCCATGGATGAATTGCATGAGTGATACGACGCGGACCTGTCGCAAGGAAGCGTTCAGATCGGAAATGAAGTTGTAAAAGATCATCCCCACGACGGCGACACCAACCGCGTAAATCAAACCATCGGACTGCGTCTGTAAGAAGATCGCATAACTAAACCACGACGGCGCGATCAACATTGCTAATACAAATGCCAGTGTGCAGCCGATGGTCCCGATCGCGATCCGGCGAACAAATAGCTGCAGTTGTCCTTTGATCCTAAAGTGCTCGGTGAACTTTGGTAGAACCCCCGGGATCCCCAGCAACATCACCGGCGTGATCAACGTCAGGAAATCGAAGGACATCGACCAGCGTCCGACATCGGTGTCGTCCATCAGCCGGCAAAATGCCATTCCTCGGATAAATCCGATCCCGCGACCCAGGATCGTCATCAGTAACATCACCACCATTCCGACCGCCAACGAGTCGACGCGGAAGTCGCGTTCCACTGAACGGGTAGATGGGTGGACCGAGGGCGTTGAAGCAGCTTGGGTGCGAGCAGGATTCATTCAAAAGCGTTCCTTGCAATTGATGGCCCGGACGGTTCATGGCCAAGCTTACTCAGCGGACTCCCATCACCGCCAATCGATCCTGACGGTTATGATGATCGTTCCACTTTATACTCACTGATTGCGCGAAACCTTTCATGCCAACCGAATCCCCTTTCTCGATGGACCTGTTTCATTTTCTCGATGACTTATCACGTCACAATGATCGGGAATGGTTCCAGGAAAACAAACTACGTTATGAACAGGTCGTCCGCGAACCGGCCCTCGAGTTCATCGATCAACTCGCCGGGCCGTTGAATCGTTCCGCGCCCATGTTGAAAGCGGTTGCCAAACGAGCTGGTGGGTCGCTGATGCGAATTCACCGCGACACACGCTTCTCTCGCGATAAGACCCCCTATAAAACGAACGTCGGGATCTCATTGCGACATGAGGCCGACGGAGACATTCACGCACCTGGCGTTTACATCCATTTGGCATGCGATGAATGCTTTGTCGGTGCGGGATGTTGGCGACCACAGCGCGAAACCTTGGCCGCGATCCGACGAGCGATCGATGAACACCCCTCAGCGTGGAAAAAAGCTCGCGACCAAAAGAGCTTTCGAAGATCGTACGAATTCGCCGGCGAATCGCTAAAAACATCGCCACGCGACTACTCGAAAGATCACCCGATGATTGATGACCTTCGTCGAATCGATTACATCGGTGTTGCCAACTTGACGCCTCAGGACTTCATCGCCCCTGACGTCGTCAAACGCGTCGTGCAATTGATTCGGGATGCAAAACCTCTGATGACGTTCCTATGTGACGCCATCGATGTGCCTTATTAACAGACCAGCGACTTCCGAACAGCTCCTCACCCGCCGCGCACGTCGTGCAGTTCGACTTTGAAATGCAACGTCGCGTTGGGAGGGATGGAACCGGGCGAACCCGCCGCGCCGTAGCCCAATTCCGATGGAATCTCGAGCTCGATCATTCCACCTTCACTGACCAATTGCAAACCCTCGGTCCATCCGGGAATCACATTTTGCAAATTGAACTTCGTCGACTCGCGGCGGTTGTACGAACTGTCGAATTCCGCCCCGCTGTCGAGCCATCCTTCGTAGTCAACGGTAACGAAGCTTTGAGGACGTGGCTTATCGCCACTTCCGCGACGCAGGATGCGATACTTCAGTCCCGACTCGGTTGTCGTGAACTCTTTCGGCGCGTCAGGATCCTCAGGACCTGGCACACTGCTGCGGCCCGACGGAGAACATCCCGAAACGAAAAACGCGAGCGTCAGGAAACCAGCGATCGAGCATTTGAAAAGGTCCATCATTACAATCATTCAGGGTAAAAAGAAATACGAGCGTTTACTCGCCGCGTCGAAAATATTCCGTCGGATAAGGAGCCGACTCCGTTCGGTCAGGGTGTCGCCACGGGTACGTCTTTCCCCGGTCTTCGAGGAGCGGCATTTCCATCCCGTTTGAATCCGCCATCATGGCCCAAAGCTGTTCATTGAGTGATTGTACCCGGTCTTGATGTTCAGGTAAGTCAATCAAGTTGTTCATCTCCGACGGATCGGATTGCAAATCGTACAGTTCATCGCGATCCCAACGACCGTGGCAACGAATGTACTTGTAACGGCTGCCCAGGATCGCGTGCAGGGTTGGTGTTTGCGGGTAGTTGCGTTCCCAATAGTACTCATACAGAACCGTCCGATCGGCAAACATGCCTGGTTCGCCCGCCGTCAAGGCTTTCCAAAAACTCGTGCCGTCGGTGTGAGGCAAAGCGGCCGCGCCGGCGGCTTCGAGGAGAGTCGGCGCGATGTCGATGTTCGCCACCAATCCGTCGAAACGGATTCCCGGCGGGATGGACCCGGCCCCCATCGACGCCGGTGCGACCATCAACAGGGGCACCTTAGCGCTTGCTTCGTAGGCGACCCGCTTATCGATCAAGCCATGGTCACCGAATTGGAATCCGTTGTCGCCCATGTAGACGATGATCGTGTTGTCGGCGAGGCCTTGTTCGTTCAGAAAGGAACGCAACCGGCCCACGCTTTCATCGACCGCGAGCAGGGCTTCGCAATAGCGGCGGTAGTAAACTTCAGGACTGAAATCAGACAAGTTGTAACCAAAGTCTGCACCGTGGCGGCTGTTGCGTTGATCCCTCACCCACATCGGTAGTTTCCCGTCGGCCAATTGTTCAGGCGTGGGCACAGCGATCGGATGCGGTTGTTGATCGTAGCGACCGCGATGCCGATCGGCGGGGACGAAATCCGAATGGACCGCCTTGTGGCTGACGTACAGAAAAAATGGTTTGGCCGGGTCTCGCTTTCGTAACCAATCGATCGAGTAATCGGTTAGTTCATCGGTGATGTATCCCTTTTGATTAACGCGTTTTCCGTTGACGTTGAAACCGTCGTAGGTCGTTTGCGGAACCTCGCGGGTCGTGCCGTGGCCGTCGGGAAAATACGTGCCTTGTCCTTTGAACGCGACCCAGTGATCGAAACCACGTTGCGGGTCATCGATCTCACCGCCCATGTGCCATTTGCCGATGAACGCGGTTTGATACCCGGTCGCTTGCAACTGCTGCGGAAAGAACGTTAGTGTCGGATCGACGGGATGATAATTATCGACGACGCGATGGTTGTGAGCGTAAAGCCCCGTCAAGATCGAAGCGCGGCTGGGCGAGCACAACGACGTCGTGACATAAGCCCGCGTCATCATCGCTCCGTCGCGAGCCATTTGATCCAGGTGCGGCGTTTCCAAATAAGGATGTCCCGCCGCGCCGAAACAATCGAACCGGTGGTCGTCGCACAAGACGAAGAGGATATTCGGCGCAGGTGTGGGCTGCGCATTGGCCGTGCCGAGCCATCCCACCACCAACAAAGCGAACCAACGTTTGGAAATCATCAAGCCGTCATCTCAAAAAGTAGGCTGGGTCGAAGCCGCTTCGGCGTAGACCCGGCAATTCACTGCCATTTATTCGACCCGAGAACAACGATTCTCCTCGCGGCCATCATCCTCTCTGCCATCACCCACGCACCGGCATCCGGACGACATCGCCGTCGACGACGTCCAAGCCTTCGATCGCTTCGACCGCCAATCGGGCCGCGCCTTCGCTTGCTTCATGCGTCATGATCACCAAGGGCACCGTCGGGATGCCGCCGTCGTTCTGGTTCTCGCAGGCGACGTCTTCGTGCTGGATCACCGACGAGATCGAGATCGCGTGTTGGGCGAGTACGCCTGTGATGGCCGCCAGCGTGCCCGGATGATTGGCAACACGTAATCGGAAGTAATATCGCCCCCGCAGTTTGGCGACGTCGCGCTGGACTGCTCGGGCCGGTCGGTCTTCGGAAAAGTACTCGAGGGTTTGGAACGTAATCGGAGTGCGGCCGACGGCCATGTCGATCACATCGGCGACCACCGCCGACGCGGTCGGCATTTGGCCTGCGCCCAAACCGTGATAGAACACCGGCCCGACCGCATCGCCGACGACACGGATCGCGTTGTACGCGTCACGAACTTCCGCCATCGGCGTGCCTTTGCGGACCAGGGTCGGGCCGACGGAAAGTTCCAGTTCGCCGTCTTCGAGCCGAGCCGTCGCGAGCAATTTGATTCGATAGCCGAGCCGACCGGCGAAACCTAAATCGGCCGGGTCGAGCCCGTCGATGCCCGATCGCGGGATGTCACGCCAATCCACCGTCGCGCCGAACGCTAAATGCGACAAGATCGCTAGTTTTTGTGCCGCGTCGGTGCCGTCGACGTCCATCGCCGGATCCGCCTCGGCATACCCGAGCTGTTGAGCCAATTTGACGGTCTCGTCGTAGCCGACGCCCTTTTCGTCCATTTGGGAGACGATGAAGTTGCTCGTCCCGTTGAGGATTCCCTCGAGCGACAAGATCTGATTGGCCGACAAGCACTGGCTCACGTTGGCAATGATCGGAATGCCCCCGGCGACGGCGGCTTCGAACGCGATACTGCGACCGAGTTGGCGGGCCCGCGTGAACAATTCACCGCCGTGTTCGGCGAGCAAGGCCTTATTCGCCGTGACGATGTCCTTGCCCGCTTCCATCGCACGCAACATGACTTCCCGCGCCGGACTCAATCCGCCCATCAACTGAATCACGACGTCGATACTGGGGTCGTCGAGGACTTCATCGATCGAATCGGTCAACACGCCGGCGGGTAAATCGATACCGCGTGGTTTGTTCAAATCACGCACGACGGCTTTGGACAACCAGATCGTTTTGCCTGCGTGCCGAGCCGTCCGGTCGCCATGATCGATCAACAACCGAGCCACCCCGGCACCCACGGTGCCCATGCCAATGATTGCGACGTTGGTTCGGTTGGATGTAGACATGAATCGTAAGGATTGAGATGTGGAGAATGATCGGTGGCGAGAGTTTAGTTGGTCGACCGCATTTGTGGGACCCGTGAGTGCGAGGCATGCTCGTCAGCTTGTTAATTTGCAACTTCTTTCCAACCGTGGAGAGCTTCAGCTAAACTACGGTTCGTCTTCACTTGATCATCCCATTTTCGACGGGCTTCCTTTCGTGCAACTTAAATGTCCCGGATGTTCACGCGCGTTGAAGATCCCTGATTCCGCAGCGGGAAAAGTCGTCAAATGTCCCTGCGGCAAACAGCTCCGAGTTCCCGGCGGGCAGCCTCAGGGGGCCGGCCAGCGACCCACGGCCGCTCCAGCCACATCTGCCCCGCGGCCGGCGGCCGCATCCGCTAGCGGTCCCGCTTCGGCAGGAGCCGGGTTTGGCGGTTTCGATGCAGGGATGTTTGACGAACTCACCGAGTCCGACATGCGGCCGGTCAATGTCCCACGGGCCGCCAACGCTCTGGCACCCCAGACAAGCGCGGCAACCAATCCCTACGCGTCCCCGGCGTCATCTGGAGCAGGAAACACGGCGGCCGGCGGTTACTCTGGAAAACCCAACGCCTCCCAAAACCAACGATTGATCAACTTCTTTCTCGATAACATCATGCTACAGCTCGGATCAGTCGCCATGGGAGTTGTGGTTGGGCTGGTGTGGGTCGTTGGTAGCGGCGAGGGAGAACAGCAGGATCTATCCCAGCAAATGAACTTCGCGATGGTGACCAACGCGATCGGTTCCGTCATGTTTTTGCTTTACTACGCCGGAATGGAATTTATTTTTGGTGCCACACCGGCCAAGTTCCTGACCGGAACACGCGTGGTTTCGAACGACGGTGGAAAGGCCGGCTTCGGCAAAATCCTCGGCCGAACGTTTTGCCGCTTGATTCCTTTTGATGCTTTTTCGTTCTGTTTCGGCGACACCACGACCGGATGGCACGATACTCTTTCTGGCACGCGGGTTGTTGATATCAACCGGTAACGATTGATTGGCCATCGGGCACACTCGTCCTTGGAAGGTTGGCTCGGAATGAGCCGATTCTTTCCACCGCGACGGGGCGCGCAAAAAGAAACCGGGATGCCTTTCTGAAAAGGCATCCCGGTTTCGCTGTCAGCCGTGACATTTATCGTTCGTTGCGGGATCGATTCGGATTGCTCGCATCCGTGCATTTCATCGACGTGGAAATCCTTCCCACGTCCTCGGTCATTTCGTACGAACCGAATCACAAAAGATAGGCATCCGTGCCTGGCAAAGGTCGGTCCATCGACCCGATGTGATTCGTTTCGGCATGAAAGTCGGCAGGTCGGGACCTGCTTTCCGAGTTCAATTACCGATCAATCTGCGACGTAACGTTCTCTCCATAGCAAAAGACGAGAATTGAAAAGGATCGCGTTCTCAGGCGACCAATTGAAAATCGCTCGTGTCGGTTTGGTCGCCGTGATCGAGTCGGTCACGAACGGCGTCGACGAATTCTTCGAAAATACGGATGTCCAGTGCGGAGGCGGCTTCAGATTCCGGATGGAATTGGGTGCCGATCGCGAACCAGTCGATCATTTCGCTCTCGATCGCCTCGATCACTCCGTCGGGGCAACGTGCGGTCACGCGGAAACCGGGGGCGACTTCGTCGATCGCCATGTGGTGGCGGCTGGTCACTCGGATTTCGCCGTCGCCATAAACGCGTCCGACCAGCGAGTCGCTGACCACGTCGAGGGTATGACGATGGTTGGTGTCTTGGACGTCGTAATGCGGGACCGCCGAAGGGAGGTCTTCTTTGATGTGCAAGAAAAGATTGCCGCCCTGTTGGACGTTGATCAGTTGCATTCCGGTTCCGATCCCGAACACGGGCATCCGACGTTCGGCGATTTCGGCCATCAACATCCGGTCGCTTGCTTCACGTCCGGGATCGAGCGGACGGACGCTCGGATGCAGCATGAACCCATCGTTTCGCGGGTCCAAATCGGCTCCGCCGATAAACAGGAAGCCATCGACGGCATCCAAAACACGGTGAGCCGAAGGCTCATCCACTTGAGGCGGCACTAGGATCGGAACGCCTCCAGCCTTGATGATGGATTTGTAGTATCCTTCGGCAATGTAGGCAAATGCGGGGGTCGTCCGGGCGGCGGCGCGGAAATCAGCATTCAAGCCAATCAGGGGCTTGCACGGCATCTGAAGGTCCTCTTCGATTCGAGCAAAAAATTGGACCGTCGGCAAAAAACCTGAGTCGATCAGGATGATTCAGAGGGAACGTGGAATGGGATTCAAAAAAAGCATCCGAGGCGGCCGTCATGGCTCCATCGCCCGAGTTGTTTTTGATTCACTCCGATCACGCTGCCAATCCCGCCAAAATCGGGGGCGTGGTGATCCGATCCGAACTGGTTCTCTTTCGCTTCGGGGGTGGAGTCGGGCAGCGTGGCGACGTTCGACACGTGTGACGGGCGGAAAGTTAGATGGGCCGCCACACCCAATCCAGCGCAATCGACATATTGAGAATTTACGGCGAAGATTCGCTACAGGTAGTGCTAGCAAACGCAAGGATTGCTAGCAAAAGACCGCTGGTTTGAACGATTTGAGCCCATTTTGAGGGCTCGCCAAACAGGATGCAGGTCGATCGGCCGCGTCAACGTGCCGTAGGACGGGAAAGCAACCACGAAATGAATCGCGGAAACTTTCTCAAGATGCATTCGAAGCCATTCCAGTGTCACATTGCAGCGTCATTGCACAAAATGATTGCTTATGACCCATGCCGCCTCTTTCTCACACCGCTGCCCATCGGTGCCAGAAATCAATTCTTCGTGAGAACAATCGGTCAAGATGTCGCGTTGAAACCCTAAGGAACGTTAAGCTACAGTCCTGAGATACCGCTCGCATCGCCCGCCTTACCGTTCCTCACCCGCCTCACTGTTCTTCCGCCCGCCTGACCGATCTAGCATCCTGCCTTTGTCCCGCTGTCCCGCCTTCCCTTTTGCCCCGTTCATGTCTTTTATGCCGACCATCCGTTTACGTACACCGCTGCTCGATTCGACCGGGCACGTGCCAAGGGGGCGCTCGGTTCGTGGCCTTTTGATCGAGAGCATAAGGCGCAAGCGGTCTGTTGATTTAGTCGTATACCGAATGACAACCATTAGCCGATGGGCGTTAGCCCCGGTTGGCGTCCGGTTAACCGCCGCTAACGCGGTACGGCTAATTCAATCAACAGCCCGCATGCGTCGTGCGTTCGGTCTTTTTTTGCTGGTGGTTGTCGGGTTGCTTGGTGGAGGTTGTTCGTCCGAAGCTCCCATCGTTACTTACCAAATTCCCACGACGGTGCCCGCCGCGTTGGCCACCGAGGACACGCGGATGCTCGCCGCGATCGTCCCCCAAGAATCGCAGGCTTGGTTCTTTAAGGTGATGGGAAGGCAGTCGGCAGTCGATTCGATCAGCGAAGCGTTTCGCAGCTTCGTTGAGAACGTGAAATTCGAAGACGGCGTCCCGGTGTTGGAGAATTTGCCCGACGGTTGGCGTCGTGGCGCCGATCGGGCGATGCGATTCGCTTCGATCGATATCGATACTCCGACGCAACAACTCGACGTCAGCGTCTCGCAATTGGGCCGGATGGACGATTGGGAGAAATTGGTCGCGATGAATATCAACCGTTGGCGCGGCCAAGTTGGACTCAAAGAAAGCGAGGAGAAGTGGGCGGGTGCCACGGTTTTCCAAACGCAAGTGCAAATCGACGACACACCCGCAGTGTGGTTGGACGTCACCGGTCGGCCGGACTCGTCAGCGGCGCCGATGGGCGGCCCGATGGCGGCTATGATGAGCGGGGCTGGGCCGATGAGCGGGGCTGGGCCGATGGCTTCGGCCGCATCCGGGGCGGGCAACGACGATCCCCACGCGGGTTTGCCACGCGAAGCACGGGAGGCGATCGCTTCAGGCGAATTGAAAGCACCGGGATCGAAAGCACCAGCGAAAACTCAAGACGAACCACCGAAATTAAAGTTCGACCGTCCCGAAGGTTGGCGTGATGGCCGGATGAGTATGATGCGATTAGCGGCGTTCAATGTCGGCCCGGAAGATCAAACCGCCGAGGTCACTGTGATCACCGCCGGCGGCGATCTGCGAGGCAACGTCGCCCGATGGATGGGCCAGATTCGACAATCCGCTGTCCCGGACGAAGAGGTCGATGCGATGCTCGAAAATGCAGAAAAACTAAAAGTTGACGGACGCGATGCGCAGCGGTTCTTGTTACTGCCGGACTCCGAGGAAACGACCGACGAATCGAAGGCCCCAACGGCGATTGATGCGACAATCGTCCCGATGCAGGAGGGTTTCAGTATGTTCATCAAGATGACCGGTCCGGTTGAAATCGTCCAAGCTCAACGCGAACAAATGAGAACGTTCTTGGAATCCTTGCGTTTGTAACCATAGACGACCTGTTCCAGTTTGGGCCGTTAATCAAAGACGCTCCTTCACTATCACTTCCATTTTCCCACGTCCTAACATGGCCACCGTCACCGACGATTTCCCGACCGATGCTCGCAGCGGTCAAACCGATTGGGCCTCGGCCGTCTCTGCCCAAGGCATCATGAGTGCTTTGGGTTCGCTCAAGATGACCGTGGTGCTGTTCGCGCTCTCGTTGATCTTGGTCCTTGTCGGCACGCTCGCTCAAGACGAACTGAACATGCAGGAGGTCAAGTCACGCTATTTCATGACTTGGGTCGCGATGATGCACATCGACGACTTTTTCCCGCAGGCATTCTTGCGTCACGACAAACCCATCCCGGGCATCATTCCGTTTCCCGGTGGCGCGATGATCGGGATGTTGTTGATGATCAATTTGGTCGCCGCCAAGATCACCCGATTCCGATTGCAAGCATCGGGGACGAAACTGGTCGCAGGTTTGGCTTTCTTGGCTACGGGCATCGGCATCGCCGGTTTGGTCGTGATGCTCGGACACAATGACGACGGTCTGCAAGGCACACCGCCGATCTCTTACGATCGGTTGTGGGCGATTATCTTGGCGGCGCTTTCGATCAGTGCGGTCGGCTTAGTTCTGGCGGCGACGACGGCCAAAACGCAAGTTTTCCGATGGTTGGGAATGGCGTCGGCGGCATTGCTTGCTCTGTATGTGATTTATTCGCTTTCGACCGGCGTGCGGATCGGTGATCCTGGTTTGCGGATCGTCTGGCAATTGGCCAAGGGCCTCGGTGCCGGGCTGGTGATGTTGATCGGTTGCCAATTGGCGTTCGGCAAACAAGGCGGCAACGTGTTATTGCACCTGGGCGTGGGCTTGTTGATGGTCGGACAGTTTGCTTTTGGCGACCGTCAGATGGAACAACGCCTGAGTCTCGTCGAAGGCGAATCGACAAACACGTTCGTCAACTTGGACGAAGTCGAATTGCAAGTGATTCGCACCGAGGACGACGTCCAGCACGTCACCGCGATTCCCGCATCGAGATTGGTCGCGTCGGCCGAGAACGATACCCTGATCACCGACCCGAGACTTCCTTTCAAGGTCAAGACGCTCGAGTACTTTGATAACTCGAACCTGAAAGACCCGACCGACTCGAACGTGGCAACGAAGGGCATCGGGCTGAGCGCCGCTGCGGTTCAGATCAAGAAGTCCGGCGGGGCGGCGATGGAGATCAACTTGCCATCGGCTTACGTCGAATTGTTAGATGCCAAGAACGATGAATCGTTAGGTGTTTTCTTGGTCAGCCAACAGGTCAATGACCGCGAGATGTTGATGCCCGACGGACGAACCAAGGATGTTCTCGATTCGGTCACGATCGCGGGCGATGACGGCGAAGAGCAAACATACGAGTTCGGCCTGCGTCTGCATCGTGAGGTCAAGCCCTACTGGGTGCAGCTCGACGACGTGCGACGGGTCAACTACAGCGGCTCGGACACGCCGCGCGACTACTCTTCGTTTATCCGGATCATCGATACTGAAACCGGCGATGATCGCAAAGAACGCGTTTGGATGAACAACCCGTTGCGATATCGTGGCGAAACGTTTTATCAGTCCAACTACACGGCGCTGCCGGGTGGCAAAGAACTCACTGGCATTCAAGTCGTTCGCAATTCAGGCTGGTTGATCCCGTACGTCGCGTGCAGCATCACCGGCCTAGGAATGCTCGTACACTTCTGGGGGACATTGACACGTTTCATCTCCCGACGTCGACGCGAGACCGCCAATGGTCTGGTTGGCGGCCATGATCCCTTCGACGCATCCGATGCCAATGCCGAAGGTGCGACGGTCGACGCCGCCTCGAAGCATCGTCGTCAGTCGTTACCGGTCGTGTTGTGGATCACCGCGGTTGCGGCGTTGGTCGTTTACTGTTTGTTGCCCGTGACCGCGATTCAAAACATGCGTCGACCGAGCGAACGCGACGCCACGTTTGACTATGCCGCCGCCGGTCGCATTCCCGTTCAAGTCGGCGGACGGGTAATGCCCTTGGATGCCTACGCCCGCCAGACGCTCAAGGCGATGACGAACAAGGATTCGCTGCCGATCGAACAAGCCCCCACCAAAATCCGCGAGCGTGTCGACTCTAAGAAAATGACCGCAGTTCAGTGGTTGATGGAAGTGGCCATCGACAGTAACGACATCCGACGTTTACCTATGTTTCGGATCGACGCCGAAGCGATCCGGTCCGAATTGGATTTGGAACGACGCGAAAGCAAACTGTACTCGTTGCAAGAGATCGGGGAGAACCTCGATCGCTTCACGGAACTGGTTAAGGAAGCTCGCGGCAAAGACACCAAGAACCAGGACTTCAAAGACAAAAAACTGATCGAGTTGGACATGCGGACGCGGCAGTACACGCTCGCCGCCGCTGCGTTCCGTTTGCCGATCCCCGATGAGATTCCGGAGAGTTTCTTCCCGGAAGGAACCAGCGAACAAACGCGACAGTTGTTCGCTTTAAGACAACTCGAACAGCGGATGGAAAGCCTATCGCAGATGCAGGCTCCGGCGATCATTCCGCCGCCGACCGAGGAAGCGGTCTCGGACGAAAAACAACCGGTATGGACCGCCTTCGCTCCCGCGTTCTTTGACATGGCCAAGAACGGCTTGGGCGAGTCAGAATCGGCCGCCGGTATCCGGTCGTTTGGCGAGATGATTCGTTCCTACGGCAATGAAGACGCGTTGTCATTCAACGAAGCCGTTGATTCGCATCTGGCGGCAGTGCAGTCTTATCCGATTTCGGGCTACGATCGATTTGCGGTTTCGTTGGAACGTTGGCTCGGTGGTGCCGCACCGACCTCCGTGGCCACGGGATTGTACATTTTGGCGTTCATCCTGGGTTTGATCGCAATGGCGATCGACTCACCACGGATGAATACCGCTGTGTGGGGAACGCTCGCGATCGCGTTCCTAGTGCACACACTGGTAATTGCTTCGCGTGTTTACATCACCGGCCGCGCACCGGTCATCAATTTGTACTCGTCGGCGATCTTCATCGGTTGGGCGGCGGTCTTGTTCGGTCTCGTGGTCGAACGGATCTTCCGTTACGGGACCGGGAATTTGCTCGCCGGATTTGCCGGTTTGTTGACGCTTCGCGTGGCCGATTATTTGACCCTCAACGTGGGTCAGGCTGAAACGATGGGGGTTTTGCAAGCGGTCTTGGATACGCAGTTTTGGTTAACGACGCATGTGATCAGTGTTTCGCTCGGATATGTTGCGACGATGGTTGCGGGGATGCTCGGCATCGTATACCTGATCGCCGGATGGATCAGTGCGAGCGACCGCGCGAAACGCGATCTTTATCGTGTTATCTATGGTGCATCCTGTTTCGGGATCCTGTTCAGCTTCATCGGCACGGTACTCGGTGGCCTTTGGGCCGACGATTCGTGGGGCCGTTTCTGGGGCTGGGATCCAAAGGAAAATGGCGCCTTGTTGATCGTCATCTGGAACGCGTTGATGTTGCATGCCCGTTGGGACGGGATGGTCAAGGCACACGGTTTCGCGTTACTGGCGATCGGTGGAAACATTATCACGGCGTGGAGTTGGTTCGGTACCAATGAATTGGGCATCGGTTTGCACAGCTATGGCTTCACCGAAGGCATGCTCTTCAACCTGGCGGTATTCTTTGGTGTACAAGCTCTGTTCATCGGAGCCGGATTGATATTCCGGGAATCCGATGCAAAGAACATCACGCTCGATAGTTAAGCGAAACACTAGTGGTCTGTCACAGCTAAACATTAGGGTTCGCTGTAGTGGATCTTGTTAAAGATCCGACCGCATTAGGGTTCGCTGTAGTCGATCTTGTTAAAGATCCTTTCAGCATGGGATCTTTAACAAGTTCCACTACGGTCTACACGAAAAACAAGGTGAGCTGGAATACTAGTCGAGCAATAACTCATCCGCCGGACTCCATCGCAACGTTTCCATCGCGTGCTGTGACATGCGTATTTGATTGAACGACGGGTCGACGATCGGTTGGATCATCGCCTCGGTTTGGTTTTGTAAGTCGATCCGTTGTCCGTCGGCGGTTTGCAAGACAGGGTAGGCGTATCCATTGATGGGACGACGAATGACACTGGCGATGAGATCGCCCACACGGACTTGGCTACCGAGAGGGAACAAGGATTCAACTCTCAAGAACGCTTTGACAACATCAGGATCAAACATCCGGTGCCTGGCTTGGTGCAGAATCAGGCCGAGTGCGTCGTGTGGGACGAGTGCTTTTCGGAAACTAGTCCCCAACGTCAATCGCAAGTAGGTATCGCAGACGTTGAGGATGCGAGCGTAAGTGCTGATCCGTTTGCCTTCGATTCCGAATGGATATCCCGAACCGTTGTATTGTTCATGGACCTGTTCGATCGCGGTGAGTACCCCGTGGGGAATGCTGGAGGCTTCCTGCAAACAGGTCACCGACACCGTCGAGTGTTTGCGGTACTCCCAGATTTCGTCGTCATCGAGCGGTCCACGACCTGGCATCGTGAGTTCTGGGTCCATCACAAACAATCCAATGTCATGCAATAAACCCGTTGTACCGATTTCCAGGATCGAGGGCCCGTCGAGTCCCAGTTCGGTTCCCACGGCCATTCCCAAGACGCCTAACTTGACGCTCCGGTCGGTTAACGAAATTGCGGTTTCGGCGGCAACCACGTCGGCTACGGTTTGATCGTGATCGTCGATCATGGCGGTCGCGAACGCACCCGACAAATTGGACAGGGCTTCGACAGTTTGCAGTTTTCGATCCATCAGTTCCAAACCGATTTGCTCGAATTGGTCGCGTGCCAACTTCATGTGCCCGCGCAGAACTTCCCGGCGGGATTGGTTATACGGTTCATGATGACGATCGACGAGGTTGTCCTTCAGCGGCACACCTTTGGGCCACTTCGATGGATGTTCCGCTTGAAAAGCTGACGCGGTCGATTTTTTGGGACGAACGTGCGATTTGCGACGTGCTTCGGCACCTGAATCGTGACGCGAGAGAGCTTCGACATCATCAGCGCGGACCGCCAGTTCCCCGATTTCACGGTCTTTCAAACCTTGAATCAGTTCGGCGGTGATCTTCGTACCTGCCCCCAGAAGGAGCAGGCCGTTGTCGTCCTCAAGAGGAAAACGACAGATGGCACCGACTTGAAGTTCATCAATCGGTAGGGATACCATGTCGCTCTTCCCTCTCGCGGCGGTGGCCACGTTAATCATTCCTTGCCCTAAATGATGGAAAAAGCTGCGACGCGACTCCCCGTTGGTACGGTCGGTCGCTAATGTTTGACCCTAAAAGGTAGGTTCAAAATGAGCACAAGCAAAAAAAAGGTTAGGATTTTTTATAAAACGGTTTCAGGGGGCATCCGCATGATCAGCTCGTCGCAAACATTCCAGTCCCGGAGAGGTGTCATCGGGGGTGGCATCGTTGGGTTGGCGACGGCATTGCATTGGATGCAATCCGAACCAAGCATTCCCGTGGATGTCATCGAAGCCGAACCGGAAATCGCCAGGCATCAAAGCGGGCATAACTCCGGCGTATTGCATTCGGGGATCTACTATCGCCCCCGCAGCGAGAAGGCCATCTTGTGCCGCGAAGGAAAAGCCAAGATGGAATCGTTTTGCAGCGAAAACGGTATCCGCTGGGAAAGATGCGGCAAAGTGATCGTCGCCACTGACCAAAATGAATTGGCTTCCTTGGAAACCATCGCCGAGCGCGGACGCGAGAACGAAGTCGAGTTCGAACGCATTCATACTGATCGTTTGCGACAACTTGAACCGTCCGTTGCCGGGATCGCCGCGATCCATGTCGCCGACACTGGCATCGTCGATTACCGTCAAGTGTGTGCAGTGCTCCGTAACAGAATTGTCAGCGGCGGCGGCAGGCTTCTCCTCAATCGACGGGTGACGCGAATCGATTGTCACGACCGCAATGTACGTTTGGGTTTTGCCGACGGCGCGGATTGGCACGGCGACGAAGTGATCGCATGCGGCGGTTTGCATAGTGACCGGTTATACCAATTGGCGCTGCGAAACTCCGCACCCGGCCAGGACGCTCGACTTGACCACGACATCCGGATCGTGCCTTTTCGAGGTGAGTATTACCAGCTCATCGCTGATCGCCGACACCTTTGCCGCAACTTGATCTATCCGGTTCCCGACCCGCGTTATCCGTTCTTGGGCGTTCACTTCACGCGAATGATCGGTGAGGCCACCGGTGACGCGATCAGTGAAACGGTCGATCCGGTTGAATGCGGCCCCAACGCGGTGCTGGCGATGTCGCGCCACGGTTACACATGGTCCCAAATCAACGGGCGTGACCTGATGGACACGTTGGGCTTTACCGGTTTTCGCCGCTTGGCTTCCCAACACTGGCGAATGGGAATGGGTGAGATACACCGCTCGCTCCGCAAGTCCGTCTTTGTTCGATCGTTGCAGCGACTGATTCCGGCGATCCGCAGTGAAGACCTCATTCCGGCTCGAGCGGGTGTGCGTGCTCAAGCGGTCAGGGCGGACGGAACGATGGTGGACGATTTTCTATTCCGACGAACGCCACGAATGACGCACGTGCTTAACGCACCCAGCCCAGCAGCAACGGCTTCGTTCGCGATCGCCCGCCGCATCCTGGAGGTCCACCGGTCGGTGGGAAGTGAATCGTCAAGTTAATGCTTCCTTCCTATTGGAAGTCTGCTCAGCCGTGACAAAGTTGGCGACGCCTCGTCGTTGAGCGGCACCTTTTCTCTCATCAACGCCCCACGGCGTTCGAGTTCATCCGGCAGCGTCGAAGATCGCGGCTAAGATTTCGTCGGTTTGTGAAAAATCGCTGAACAACCGAGTCGGGTTTTCCCCGCCGAGAGTGTCCAAGGAATATTGGCCGGTAGCAACGGCGATGGTTTTCGCGCCGATCGCTTTGCCGCACCGGATGTCCGCAGGCGTGTCGCCGACGACAACCAATTCTCGAACCTTGGTTCCGTATCGACGCCGAACGATCTCAGCGGTACGACGCGCCAAGTCGTCGCGGTCGATATGCAGGTCGCCGCCGGAGATCCACGAAAACCAACGGCGGAGGTCGAAATGTTCTAGTTTCCGGGTTGCCGTCTCTGGAAAATTCCCGGTCATGATAGCCATGGAGGTGTTGTCGCGGCGGGACATCGCGGTAAGGAGTTGCCGCACCCCCGGTAGGACAATCCCGCCCTGCCGTGTCAGTTCGCCACCTATTAAGCTAACGTACCGCTGACGCAATCGCCCGCAATGTTCGATGCTCGGTTCGACTTGATTGAGTTCTAGAAGCTCGATCGTCAGACTTCGGTCGGTCCGGCCCGCAAACGTGACGCGGGTGTTTGGGTTAGCAACGCCAAATTCCTCCGACAGGGCACGCGAAAGAGCTGACGCGCCGACGCCGTTGGCCGACAAAAGCGTCCCGTCGATATCAAAAAGAAATACTCGCACGTCGTGCCGGTTCTCGTTTGAAAAGTATGATCAGTTCCCCCGTGAGTCTTCCATGAGTGTCCCAGAGCCGAACTCGTCTGCCCACCCCCGTGCGGACGCTCAGGAAGGCGGTCCAGCGCCGCACCCTGACGGAACGTCGAAACAGACTCCGAATCAGGAACTCGACAAGAGTGCGCAGCGGGTCCGCGAAATGTTTCGCCAAATCGCTCCCCGCTATGACACGATGAATCATCTGTTGTCGCTCAACATCGACAAATGGTGGCGAAAGAAAGCTGTTGCCCGATTGAAAGTGCAGGGCGACGATCCGATTCTCGACGTGTGTTGCGGCACGGGCGACTTGGCGATTGCGATCGCGGAATCGGTCGACACCGATGTGCAAGTCATCGGCAGTGATTTCTGCCATGCGATGTTGGAGATTGCTCGCGATAAAGAAGACGCCCGCACGCTCGATGCGCGTGGCGGTTCGGGGCGTAAGACGATCCCGTTCTTCGAAGCCGATTCGATGTCGCTTCCGTTCGCGGAGAATCATTTTCAATGCGTCACCGTCGCATTCGGATTGCGAAACATTGCCGATACCGACGCGGGACTCCGCGAGATGGTTCGCGTATGCCGGCCGGGCGGGCAAGTCATGGTGTTGGAGTTCTCGCAGCCGTGGTTGCCTATCTTGAAACAACTTTACGGATTTTACTTCCGCTACGTGTTGCCCAAGGTCGGCCAGATGCTCGCCCGCAATGACAAATCGGCTTACGAGTACTTGCCTGCGTCGGTCGGCCAGTTTCCCAGTGGCGAGGCGTTGGCACTACGACTCAAAGACGCGGGGCTGACCGATGTAAAATACTACGCGTTGACGCTCGGAGTCGCGACGATCTACTGCGGGAACAAACCGGTCGACGCGGAGACTGGCAAAGAACGAGAAAAATGTGGTGGCGACTTTCAGTCGCCAAGTCCGGATACGTCGCCCGCCCAATCTTCACTTGTTTCCAGGCTCCGGCCTGGGAACACACTGTCTTGGAGGCTCCCGCCTCTCATCCCCGGTTCGGCAGACGGAGCCTGCGGGGCATTGCGTTCCCAGGCGAGAGCCTGGGAACGAGCTTGTGTGCGGTTGCGGGTGGCGACCTCATGAGTGATTTACCACTTGCTGCACCGGGGAAATCGCGTCGCAAGCGAATCGTCGTCGCGATCACCGGTGCCAGCGGCGCGCCGTACGCCGTGCGTTTGTTGCAGGCCCTTCGTAGCAGCGAGGATGTCGAAGTGCATTTAACGCTCAGCCAATCCGGCGTCGCCGTGATCGGTCAAGAACTCGGATTGAAACTCGACGTTCGGCGACCGAATTTAGATGCGCTGTTGACCTGCGTTGCCCCATGGTCAACGGAGAAGCCCTATCGACTCGACAGCCCTTTGGGGTATTCGGGCGACGATCGGTTTTTCTTTCATCAGTTCGATGATTACATGACGCCGATCGCCAGCGGTTCGTTCATGACCGACGCGATGGTGATCTGTCCTTGCAGCGGCAGTACGCTCAGTGGCGTGTCGCGGGCTTCGGCGTCGAACCTGATCGAACGGGCCGCCGAGGTTCACTTGAAGGAACATCGCAAACTCGTTTTGGTGCCCCGCGAAACACCGATGAGCGTTTTACAAATCGAGAACATGCACCGGTTGGCCAGTGCCGGCGCGGTGTTGTTACCTGCCATGCCGGGTTGGTACCACAACGTTACCCGACTGGAGGACTTGGTTGATTTCGTCGTGGCCAGAATCTTAGATCAAATCGGTGTCGAGAACCGAATGATCCAAAGATGGAAAGACGATCCATCGGATTCGGAGACGAACCCGTGAACCGGATCGAACATTGGCTCGGACTGATCCGATTCAGTCACACGATCTTCGCTTTACCGTTCGCGATCCTCGCCGCGTTTTTGGCTTGGTCGACGCCACTGGCGTTCGGCTCGAACGAAACGCCCGCGATTCGCATGTGGGATATTGTCGGGGTGTTGTTGTGCATGGTGTTCGCCCGATCGGCGGCGATGGCGTTCAATCGTTTGGTCGATCATCGCGTCGACGCGGCGAACCCGCGAACGGCGACGCGTCATTTACCCGCCGGCGTGTTGTCGCGTCGCAGTGTGACGGTGTTCACGGCGGCGTGTTGTCTCGGGTTTGTCGCCTCGACATTGTTTTTTCTGCCCAATCGTTTTCCGCTATTCGCCTCCGTCCCTGTACTCGCGTTCCTGTTGGGCTATTCACTGGCGAAACGGTTCACCGCGTCGGCGCACCTTTGGTTGGGGGTCGCGTTGAGTTTGTCGCCGATTTGCGTTTGGGTGGCGATCCGTGGCGGTCAATCGGGCGTGTTCAGTGATTATGTCGAGATTCCGATGCTGCTCGCCGCCGCGATCGCGTTCTGGGTGGCAGGCTTTGACATCCTTTACGCGTGCCAAGATGCCGAGTACGACGCGTCAGCGGGATTGCACAGCGTCCCGGGGCGATTCGGCGTTGCCGGGGCGATGCGAATTGCGGCGGCGTCGCATCTGGTCATGTTGGGATTCCTCGCGGCGCTGGCGGTCTACGGTCGCGCGTCGGGGTTAGGCGGGGTGTTTGCGTCGGCGGTCGGCTTGACAGCCGCCCTGGTCCTCATTCAGCATTGGCTGGTCCGGCCGGACGATCTCAGTCGGGTCAACGCGGCTTTTTTTCAAACCAACGCCGTAATTAGCCTCGTGCTGCTGGCGGCCGGGGTGATTGATTGCTATTTGTGAATCCAGTCATGCTTACGACGGTTAATTCAATGACCCTCGTTCCCAGGCTCCCGCCCGCTTTATCCTACACATCTTTTTGACCCCCACGAGCTCGTCTCGTGGGTGAATCAGGTTGGCAAGCTAGACACCGACGCCCTCCCAACCATCCGCGTTTAACTTGTGCTCGCCGCTTCAAGCGGCGAGCACAAGTTAAACGCGGATGGTTGGGGGAACTGCGGCTTGTGTCTAGCTTGCCAACCTCGGCTTCCTGCCAGACGAGCTGGCAGGGGAGCAATCCATGAGGACTTGTGGGGTATAAAGAGGGCCGGAGCCTGGGAACAAGTACTCAAGTACATACCTTTACACTTTCCAAATACATCCATGATTGCTGCTGAACGAGACGCACGGTTCCGTGAAATTCGCGATAAGGTTGAAGCCGAAGAACGCCTCGACCTGGAGGACGGCTTGTTTTTGTACGAGCCCAATGTGTCGTTGCAGGCGATCGGCGAGTTAGCCAATTGGGTCCGCGAGCGGAAAAACGGCAACGTCGGCTATTACAACATCAACACTCATTTGAATCCGACGAATGTTTGCGTTTATCGTTGTCGATTTTGCGCCTTTCGCAAGGACCTTCGCGACGAGAACGGCTACGCGATGTCCGACGAACAGATCTTGCACCGGGGACGCGAGGCGACCGCTAACGGTTGCACCGAAATGCACATCGTCGGCGGATTGCACCATCAACGTAAATACGAGTGGTATCGCGGGATCATCTCGCTGCTCAAAGAGAATTTCCCACAGATCCATCTGAAGGCTTGGACCGCCGTGGAGATCGATTGGTTTCGGTTCCAAACCAAGAAATCGTTTCGATGGGTTTTGGAGGATATGCGTGAGGCGGGGCAAGGCAGCATGCCCGGCGGCGGAGCGGAGATTTTTCACCCCGAGGTTCGCGATCAACTGTGCGAACACAAGGCCAACACGCCGTCTTGGATCGAGATCCACAAGACGGCCCACGAGATCGGTATGAAAACCAATTGCACGATGCTTTACGGGCACGTCGAAAAGGCTTATCACCGGATCGACCACCTGATGCGATTACGGGAACTGCAGGACAAAACCGGTGGGTTTCAGGTGTTCATTCCGCTCGCGTTTCACCCGGAGAACACCGGCTTGTCGGATTTGAAGAAGCCGTCCGGGTTGATGGACTTGCGGACGATGGCGGTCAGCCGATTGATGCTCGACAACGTGCAACATATCAAGGCGTACTGGATCATGTTGGGCATTGAGACGGCTCAAACGGCGCTCGCCTATGGAGCCGACGACCTGGACGGAACGGTGCGGCATGAATTGATCTATCACGATGCGGGGGCCCAGACGCCAGAGTTTTTATCGGTCGATGAGATTCGGCATTTGATCAGCGAGGCGGGCCGTGATCCGGTCGAACGGGACACGACGTATCACCGCGTGATCCGGGATCCGAACGATTTTACCCAATGGCACTCTGGGGCGAGTGTGGATGTGTCCACTTCAGAAGTCGTCGCTTGCTAGACCTACGTTCGTGTTTTTCACCAAAAACGGCGTGGAAACTGTCCATCGCGTCTAGGATTCTTTCCAAAAAGGAACTGGCCGAATGAGGGATGTTCGGCGAAGATGGGGAGATGATGCGAAACACTCCCGTCCCGCACAGCTCAGTTTTGGTGTCCAAACCTGGTTCATTATCAGGTTGTGGGCTCTCGCGCCGGTGCTCAACAAGTGATTTGCCGAGATGCTTTCATAGTGGCTTCACGATGGTGGAGTTGCTGGTCGTGATTGCGGTGATCGCGATATTGATCGGTTTGTTGTTGCCAGCCGTGCAGGCTGCCCGAGAGGCGGCGCGGCGGGTCCAGTGTTCGAACAATCTGAAACAGATCGGCTTGGCACTTCATAATTATGAGTCGACCTACCGCAAAATCCCTTGGGGTGCCAAAGGCGGCTGGGGGCATAGCTGGACGACGGACATTTTGGCGTTTTTGGAACAGACCGCATTGGCCGACACGATCCCCTACGGCGAACGGGGTGGGGCGACCGGTGGCTTGTTGGAAAGTCAGCGTTTTCGCGAGTTGGCTCGAGCGCCGGTGATGGCGTTTCGATGCCCGTCGCAATACGGGCCGATTGCGATGGCTGAAAGCGTTGATCAAATCACCGGCCGCGTGCTCAATAGTTATTTGGGCAACGGCGGCGGCAACGTCGGCAAGGACGATTACTCCCGCAACCCGCTCGTGAACATCCCCGAAGACGTTGGTTTCGACCAAGGCGATGGGGTTTTCCTTGCGACCGATTTTTGCCACATCACATCGGCAGCGACGCCCTGTGACAACCGGCCCGAACGGCCGAACTTGGCATTTCCGGACATTGTGGATGGACTGAGCAATACCGTCATGGTCGGTGAGACTCGTTTCATCGAGTTCGATGCCTGCGGCACGTGCGATCATTTCATGCTTTACCATCCTCAAATTGATACGGCCCTTGGAGCGCCCAACGGTGCCGACTTCTCCGAGGCATTGGGATCGTTGCAATACCCCTTTAATCTCGACGTCATCGAAGGTGCTGGTTGGGCCGAAATCGAGATCTCGATGGGCAGCTACCACCCCGGCGGTCTGCATCTTTTAATGTGCGACGGCTCGGTGCGATTCGCCAACGAAGCGATCAACGATGACGTTCGTCACAAGATCGGATCCCGCAATGGTCACGAAGTGATCGAGGCGGATGAGTTTTAGAGATTCGTTCAACACACTGCTTTGCACGTAACGGCATGTTGATTGAATCGTTTAACGGCAAGCCGCAGGCGATAGACCTTGAGAACGCAGACGCCTGCGGCTTGCCGTTAAACGAAAACGCCCAATCGTGCGCTAAACCGACAGACCGCTAGCGCCGTAGGCTCACTAAATCAACACGCCGTCACGCTTCGGGTTATCACATAGATCACAGCGGGCGGACGACCGAGGTGCTGCGGTAGTAGTCCATGAGCGTTTCGATCGAGAGTACTCCGCCGCCGAGTCCGCTCTTGTTGACGCCTCCGTAGGGGACTCCTTGGGCAAAAACGTTATGCGCGTTGATCCAACTGTTGCCCGCGATCATCGCCTCGGCAACCCGTGCGGCTCGCGATTCGTCTTGAGTCCATACGCTATTGGCGAGTCCGTAATCGGTGTCGTTGGCCATCGCGATGGCTTGTTCTTCGGTTTCAAACGTCGCCAAGAATGCCACGGGGCCGAAGATCTCTTCCTGAGCGGCGACGTTGTCGAGTGATCCGGCCAGCAGCGACGGCTGCACGTAGTTCCCGTTTTGCCCTTCGACTTCGGCCGCCCCTCCTCCGCACAAACACTTGGCTCCGGCGGCTTGTCCTTTTTGAATGTAGCCGAGAACGCGTTCACGTTGTTTCGGGTTGACGACCGGCCCCATGTCGCTGTTCGGGTCGAGCGGGTGGCCGATACGAATCGTTTTCATTTTATCGATGCAGTGTTGAACGAACTCGTCGTAGATGTCTTTTTGAATCAACCAACGCGTCGCATCGCAGCACACTTGACCGGTGTGGAATGTGATCGCCCCGACGAGTTTTTCCGCAGTCGCTCGGACATCGACATCGTTGAACACGACGGCGGCTCCTTTGCCACCGAGTTCCAGTTTGACGGGTACCAGGTTGCGTCCACACGCTTCGCCGACGAGACGTCCGACTTCCGGTGAACCGGTGAACGACATGCGTTTGATTTCGGCGTTATTGGTCAGTGCCGCTCCGGCAGTCGCGCCGCGGCCGGTGACAACATTGATCACACCGTCGGGGACACCAACTTGTTTGGCGAGCCGGGCCAAGTAGATCGCCGACAAAGACGTGTCTTCGGCGGGCTTGATGACGACGGTGTTCCCCGCAGCCAGTGCGGGTGAGATGCCCCATCCGATCAACAGGAACGGAAAATTCCAGGGGAAGATAAAGGCACAGGCACCCCAGGGTTGGCGAAATTTCCACGCTTCATGGCCGGCGACATCGAGCTTGACTCTCGGCTCGACGTCGCGGTCGAGACTCACGAAGTAACGCAAAGTGTCGACCATGTTTTGCACGTCGCCTTGAGCCTGGGCTTCGATCTTGCCCGCCTCGAGTGCTTCGATCTGGGCGATGATCGGTTTGTGTTGTTCGACCGCGTCGGCGAGTTTCAGCAGGATCGCGTATCGCTCCTCACGAGGCAACGACGCCCAAGCCGGGAAGGCCTCGTTGGCGACACGCACCGCCGCGTCGACTTCGTCGGCACTGAGATCCTGGATGTCCGCGATCTTCTCGCCCGATCCCGGATCGAGCGTCGCGACGGTCTGGCCATTGGCGGAAACCATATCTTTTCCGCCGACGAAACTCGCCAAAGGACTGTTGTTGAGAAACGCTTCGACTTCGGGGAGTAATTCGATTTGGGTGATCGTGCTCATGTTCGGGTCTGATGATTCTCGAGTGAAGAGGAAGTTAAAGGACGGATCGCTAAGCTTATTTTAACGTTTGGTCGATGGTCTGTGGTTCTTGGGGTGTCCCAAAAAACAGGCATTGGATGCAATGCAAACGGGCGATACGGGAAAGCAGGACGTTGATTTTGCGAAAGTCAAGCGAAGAAAATAAAAAAGTTTTCGTCGTTAACGGCGGGCGTTGCTCCAACAGGCGAGTTCATTGGGTGGCGACGTGCCGAAGCGAAATCGTGGTGAATCGGCCGAGCTTGGCGGCCTAATCCTTGCATCGCGAATGGATGGGGGCTTTAAAAACGAGCGACACGAATCGCTCCGTTTGACGGTGAATTCGATAGCGGTAATGAAACGCACGAGCACGACGCTCGTCTCGCTGCCTGCTTTGGACGCCAGGGATGGCCAGTGACGAACTAGTTCGCGAAGTGTCGCGAGCTTTGTGACTGAGACTGTTTCCCTTCTTCCGCGTAACCATTTGCAGGATTTCTGATTCATGAGCACCACACTTGCTCCTCCGCCAAAAACTGGCAACTCATCGTCCGGTGCCGCCGCCGGCACCAATCATGCTCGTAGTGCGGGGTCGCCCCGCCAAGCTGCGTTATCGGCAGCCATCAATTACGCGATCTCGTCGCCGCCGATCGTGTTCGAGGACGTGCCTCCTCAGGAGTACTACGGGTCGAACGTGTTCACCAAATCGGTGATGAAGGATCGACTGCCTAAAACGGTTTTCAAGTCGTTGATGAAGACGATCGAGTCGGGCGAGAAACTCGATCCGACTTCGGCCGACATCGTCGCGTCGGCCATGAAGGATTGGGCAGTGGAAAAAGGGGCGACACACTACGCCCACATTTTTTATCCGTTGACCGGATCCACGGCCGAGAAGCACGATAGTTTTTTATCCCCGACGAGCGACGGTAGTACTCTGTCGGAGTTCAGTGGCAAACAGCTCGTCCAGGGTGAACCAGACGGGTCGAGTTTTCCGACCGGCGGCATTCGTGTCACGTCTCAGGCTCGCGGCTACACGATTTGGGACGTGACGAGTCCGGCATACATTCTGGAAAATCCCAATGGCACGACGTTGTGCATTCCCACCGCGTTCGTTTCTTGGTCCGGCGAAGCGCTCGACAAGAAAACGCCGGTCTTGCGTTCGATGCAAGCACTCAACATTCAGGCTCAACGAATCCTGAAATTGTTCGGGCATGCCGACGGAGCGTTCGTGGCATCGACGGCCGGTCCGGAGCAAGAGTATTTTCTTGTCGATCGACACTTCTATTTCGCCCGGACGGATCTTGTGACAGCGGGTCGAACGTTGTTCGGTTGCAAGCCTCCCAAAGGCCAGGAATTTGACGATCACTACTTTGGTCATATTCCTGAGCGTGTGTTGGCGTTCATGCTCGATGCCGAACGACAGTTGTTCAAATTGGGCATTCCGGTCAAAACACGGCACAACGAAGTCGCTCCGGGGCAGTTCGAGGTTGCGCCGGTGTTCGAGTCCGCAAACTTGGCGGCCGATCACCAGCAACAAATGATGAGCACGCTGACCAAGACCGCCGAAAAGTATGGCATGGCGTGTTTGTTGCACGAAAAACCCTTCGCCGGCGTCAACGGTTCGGGAAAACACGTGAACTGGTCGTTGGGCAGTAGCTCCCAAGGCAACATGCTCGACCCCGGCGAAACGCCGCACGAGAATGCACAGTTTCTTGTCTTCTGCGCCGCAGTGATTCGAGCCGTGTATCGGCATCAAGGTTTGTTGCGTGCGGTCGTCGCCTCGGCGGGCAACGATCACCGACTCGGGGCGAACGAAGCCCCGCCGGCGATCATCTCGATCTTCCTCGGTGACCAATTGACCGACGTATTCAATCAGATCAAAACCGGTGGTGCGAACTCATCACTGAAGTCGGGAACCTTGACGGTCGGCGTGGACGTGTTGCCGCCCCTTCCGAAGGATTCCGGCGACCGCAACCGAACAAGCCCGTTCGCGTTTACAGGCAACCGATTTGAATTCCGAGCCGTCGGGTCGGAGCAATCCATCGCCGGTCCGTTGGTCGCGATGAACACGATCATTGCCGAGTCGGTCGACTACTGTGCGACCAAACTAGAAGCTGCTACGGCAGGCAATCCAGACGAACTCAACGCAGCGATCCAGTCACTATTGACGGAAATTATCACGGAGTGCTCGAGCATCCTGTTCGACGGTGACGGCTATTCCCAGGAGTGGCATGAAGAAGCCGCACGCCGCGGCCTGAAAAACTTAAGAACCGCCGCCGACGCGTTCCCCGAGTTGGTTAAGCCGGAAGTCGAAGAACTGTTCGAGAAGTACGGTGTGCTGTCGAAGCGGGAACTTCACAGCCGTTTTGAAACCTATCAAGAACAGTATTGCTTGAAGGTCGATGTGGAGGCCAATTTGGTGATCAGCATGGCGAAACGCCAGATCTTCCCGGCGGCGATCCGGTATCAATCCGAGTTGGCCTCGACGTGCGCGAATTTGAAGCTAGTCGGGTACGAGTTCGATACCGACACGCTCGACTGCGTGACGTCTCTGGTTAAGGATCTGCAAGACAGCGTGGCCAGTTTGGAACACGCCGTGGCAGACGACCAATGCCAAACGATCGGTGATGAGGTTCGTCATCGTTGCGATGTCGTGCTGCCGTTGATGTTGGCCGTTCGACGCTGCGTCGACGCTTTGGAAGGTTTGGTCGCTGACGACCTTTGGCCGTTGCCAACCTACCAAGAAATGCTGTTCATTAAATAGCGGATTGTTACTTCGCGTCCGACGCTTCATCGATCTTGTATCTCGATGACAGCGTCGAGACGACTTGGGCAACCGCTTCACGGTATTCCGGCGGCGAGATCACCTCCGCATCGGCTCCCAAGGCTAGCACTTTGGGTAGTAGTTCGCGGGGATGAGTCGCCGGTACCGTTAAGATAAAGTCCGTCGGTTCGTTGGGACCGCCTGACGTTGATTCGATCGGTTCGAGACGTTGATCGGGATGCCATGGGTCTTCTTTTAAGTAGGACGCCGATCGTGGGCCGAGTCGAATCTGCACCTGCGTCGACGACTCACCGGAAAAGATCCCGATGCTCTTGGATAGGAAGCGATTCAAATCGACTTTCTTATCTGGTTTGAAATAGTCGTCCGTTACGGTTGCCTGTTGAAATCGGTCGAGTTTCCAATTCCTGAGCCGTTCCGAGGCATCGGTCACCTCGGGTGCTGCCGCGACGACATAGATACTGCTTTGGTGTACTGCCAACGCATATGGCTCGATCCGGCGTCGGCTCGCTTCCCGCCCCACCGACTTGTACTGAATTTCGACGACACGATGTTCGAGGATGCAGCGTGTGATCGTCTTGAGCATTCCCGCTTGGGCCGCGTAGGTTTTTGAAGGCGTGCCGGACACGTAAAGCACTTTGCGATACCTTTCGTAGTGCTCGTAGACGCCTTCCGGGATCGCCTCTTGGACCTTGTTCCAGAACGTCTCGATGCCCTGCCAATACTGTGTCCCCATCAACGGCGTCAGCAGTTCGCGGCCGATGGCGAGGGCAATCAGTTCGGTCGCGGAGAAAGCGATCTCATGGACAGCGGTATGGTTGCGCCCGAGCTTGTAAATTCGGCCGCGTTCGACCATGTCATTTTGAATATCGTATCCGGCCGCCTGCAGCGCCTCGATATCTCGACGAACGGTTCGTCCGTGCAGGGTCGTCAAGCCCAGATCGGCGACCAGATCGCTGCGAAGCTCTTCGATCGTCCGGCCGAACCGGGAAAACTCCAGCAACTGCAATAACTTGTGCTGGCGAATGAGTTGTTCGTTACGAGCCACAGGCAAATCCGTCCTTGGGGGTGAGTCGGTCGAGAAGCATTAGCTTAGCGGGTTTAGGTAAGTCTGCCCAACCGGTCTTCTCTCAGCATCGGGCGCCGCGACATGTTATAGTCCAATCTCCCCACCCGCTTGTTTCCTCTTTGATTTCCCTCCCGCCGATGTCCCCTTCCGCCCGTTTTTGTATGATCGCTGTGGCGATCGTTTTGTCCTCAATCTCCCCAGTTTCTGCTGCGGACGGTAACAATGAATCGAGGCCCAATTTCGTCCTGATCATCGCTGATGACGTCGGTTTTCGAGACATCGGTTGCTACGGGAGCCCGGATGCTCGCACGCCGCGTTTGGACGCATTGGCCGGCGAAGGCCTGCGGATGACCAACGCGTTCTTGACGGCGAGCAGTTGCAGTCCCAGTCGGGCGTCGATCATCACGGGTCGCTATCCACACAACAACGGGCCGGCGTGTGAGCTGCACAAACCGATCCCCGGCCATCTCCCTTCGGTTACCGGAATCCTACGCAAGGCGGGCTATTTCACGGCTCTTTCGGGAAAGAACCACATGACTTGGACGGGTGTGCCCGACGGTGAAACGGCACCGACGCCGGCTTTCGACCGGATCGACAACGGCAAGCCCACCGAAATGACCACTCGCAACGGTGGCGGCCATGCCCGTTGGGTCGATGCCGTCAAGGACCGCCCGGTCGATCAGCCGTTCATGCTGTGGTTGGCCAGCTACGACGCGCACCGGGCTTGGGACGCCGACGGACAATGGGATGAGGCTGCCTATGGACCGATGCACCGCCCCGAAAGTCTGACGCTGCCGCCCGCTTTCATGGACACTCCCGAGACCCGCCAAGACTTTGCTTCGTATTTGAACGAAGTCACACGATTTGATCACTTCGTGGGCGAAGTCGTCGATGCTTTGAAAAGCGAGAAGCTTTGGGACAATACCTACTTATTTGTCCTCGCTGACAACGGTCGGCCTTTCCCGCGCGGCAAGACTCGGCTCAACGACGACGGGATGCAAACCTTTTTAATTCTAACCGGTCCCCGAATTTCGCAGCCGGGGACAAGTTCAGATTCGCTGGTCAGCGTGATCGACATCGCGCCGACGATTACCGAATTGGCCGGGATCGATCGACCGGAAACGTTCCAAGGTCCTTCGATGGTTCCGTTGTACGACGATCCACAAGCATCGATCCGGCCGTTCGCGTTCTCCGAACATAACTGGCACGATTACGAAGCACTCGGTCGAGCCGTTCGCGACCAACGATACCTTTATATCGAAAACGATCGACCCGAACTTGCGTCCCAAGGACCGGCGGATTCGGTTCGCAGTCCGACGCACCAGGACCTTCGTCGCGCCGCCGGCCAAGGCGTGAAGTTGTCCGATGCCCAAGCCGACGTGCTCCGCGCACCACGTCCTGCGCGCGAGCTCTACGACCGCAAGTCGGATCCCTATCAAACCAACAATTTGATCGATTCGAACGAGCACACCGAGGTTCAAACTCGACTAACCGCCGCGATGAAAACGTGGAGAGCCGAAACCGGGGATTCCGTTCCCGATTCGATCACGCCAGACAAGTTCGATCGCGATACAGGCGAGTCGCTCAAACTCGGGAAGAAACGGGGCAGCCCGTCGGATCCTCCGCCGCCGGGCCACGATCGCGACGCGATGCACGTGAACCGGGAAGGAATCTAGAGCTTCAAACACATTTGATTTTAGGGTGTCAGCAACGTGGCTCGACGGTCCTCCGTCGAGAATCACGGTGGAGACCACCGTGCCACGATGATAGACAAAGCACTAGCCAAGTCCCAAATTAAAAGTCACTCGTTAAGCGACCGCAGGAACGCTTGGACGACCGGACGGTCGGTCAAGCGGGGATTCACGTGCGGGCGTTTCTGCAAGAGTAACGTTTGCGCCTCCTCGGGCGTCATTCCTCGATGGGCGATCAACCAACACAATGCGACCGTGGCACTGCGTGCTCGCCCGGCTTTGCAATGGATATAAACCAGTTCTTGTCGCTCGACATGCTCCTGAACGAATTGAACACCCATTTGAAGATTTTCAAGCGACGGATGCGTGAAGTCAGTCGTGGGGATGTGCAGTTGCTCGATCCCATATTGGTCGTATTCGATGACCGGGCCGGCGTATTCCTCGCAAGTATTCACGACGGCCTTGACGCCGATTTGTGACAATCCCATGACATCGCGGCGAAAAGGTCTCGCCCCGACGATCACAAACTCATCGATGCCGTCGTACCAGTTTCGAATCTTGAGGATTCGCCCCAGCAATACGTTCCAACCCAATGTCGGATAGAACACACTCGACGCATACACACGGTCCCAAAACCGGGGAGGTGGAGGAGCGGGCAATCCGAGTTTCGGGGGCTCATCATCGGACATACCACGGTTGGGTAAACTCATAGCAATTCGTTATCAATCAAACGTGTGTTTCCGATTCTTGCGGCGACTAGCGCGATTGACTCGTTCGGACGGGTGATCGAATCGGTCGGCGGCAACAACGTCGTTCGATTCACCACCACCGCGTAGTCGACGTGATCGCAAACGGCGAGTTCGGCTTTCATGACAGCCTCGATCGTCGCGATGTCGCGTTCGCCTGATTGGTTCAAATTCTTAGCTGCCGTAAGTGCTCGGGAAAGTGACAAGGCCCGTTGGCGTTGCTCGTCGTTGAGGTAGCGGTTGCGACTGCTCATAGCTAAACCGTCCGATTCGCGGACGATGTCACAGCGGATGATTTCGATCGGCACATTCAGGTCGCGCGTCATGTCCTCGATCACGCGAAGTTGCTGAAAGTCTTTTTGGCCAAAGAACGCCCGATCGGCTTGCGCGATCTGAAATAATTTCATGACCACCGTCGTGACACCGCGAAAGTGTTCCGGTCGTGACTCACCTTCGAGTGGCAACGCGACCGGCGGCGGGCTGACATAAGTTCCAAATCCCGAAGGATACATCATCGATTCGTCGGGAAGGAAAACCGCATCGACGTTTTCACGCTCGAGCAATTCGAGATCGCGTTGGAGCGGACGCGGGTAGCGTGTGAGATCCTCGCCGGCGGCGAACTGCGTCGGGTTTACGAAGATCGTCGCGATGCAAAGATCACATTCGCGTTTTGCGCGACGCATCAAAGCGAGGTGTCCTTCGTGCAACGCACCCATGGTGGGGACCAATCCGATCGTTCGATTCTGGCGACGCTGTTGAAGACACCAATGCCGGGTCTCATCGATGTTTGAAAACTGTTGCACTGTGTTTAAAAACCGTTTTACTGGGCGATCGCCGTCAGATCGTTTCATCGTCGGGGGCGTCTTGGCCGGTGGCGTCGTTTAAGACTTCTTCGGCGACGTAAATCGGCAATGGCGGGTCGAAGGTGACCGCGACAGCGATCGCGTCACTCGGGCGGGCGTCGACCTCCACCAATTCGCCCGACGACCGACGCAGATGCAGTTGGGCAAAATAAGTGTGCTCGGACAGGTCGCTGATAACGACTTGTTCGATCGTGGCATCGAGTGCCTCGGCGACCGACACGATCAAGTCATGCGTCAACGGGCGTGGCGGAACGTAGTCATGCTTAACCCGACGGTCGATGTTCGTCGCCTCAAAGATTCCGATCATGATGGGGAATTGTCGTTCACCATCAACCTCTTTGAGGTAGATGACTTGGTTGTCAGTCAGCTCGGAAATGATGATCCGAGCAAGCTGCATTTGAACGCTCATGAGATTCCGCCCGTGGGTGACAGCCGAGAAGTGGGAATCGGATCAGCCGCCGGACTTATCCGAGTCGTGGCTTCTCCGTCACATCATCATACCGCGTCGATGGCCCTTGCACCAAGTGGCGGCGACTTTCAGTCGCCGTATTCGTGCACGGCGACTTCAAAGTCGCCACCACCTATAGCCTACCGCTCGAGGCGGAAGATGGTCGTCCCAAGCGGTGGCAAGGTTGCCTGGATACTGTCGGGACGTCCATGGTGAGCCACTCCGGTCGTTTCGCGGCCGGGATAGTTACCCACATTCGACCCGCCATAGGCCTCGCTATCGCTGTTGAACACCTCTTTCCAGAACCCCATTTCAGGAACGCCGATTCGATAATCAACACGGGGAACCGGCGTGAAGTTACTGCACACCAGCAGCGGGGCATGACCTTCGCTTCCCTTTCGCAGGTACACCAACGTGCTGTCTTGAGAATTTTGGCAATCAACCCACTCAAATCCTTCGCCACTGAAATCGTGATAATGCAGGGCTGGGTTTTCGATCACAAGTTTGTTCAAGTCCGCAACACATTGTTGGACTCCGCGATGCGTCGCGAAATCGAGTAGTTCCCAGGTCGGTCCGTCGTCGGCATTCCATTCGTTCCACTGAGCCAATTCACCGCCCATGAACAACAGCTTCTTGCCCGGGTGCGTCCACATGTATGTGTAAAGCAATCGCAGGTTCGCGAATTTCTGCCACATGTCGCCCGGCATTTGGCTGATCAACGATCCTTTGCCATGAACCACTTCGTCGTGCGATAGCGGCAGCATGAAGTTTTCAGTGAAGGCGTAGATCAGACTGAACGTCAGCTCGTTCTGATGATATTGGCGATGGATCGGTTCGTTTCGCATGTAGCGCAACGTGTCGTTCATCCACCCCATGTTCCACTTGTAGGTGAAACCAAGGCCGCCGTCGTAGGTCGGGCGTGAAACGCCCGGCCATGCGGTGGACTCTTCGGCGGCCGTGACGACGCCGGGGTGATTTTCGTGAACGGCGATGTTGAACTCACGCAGGAAGTCGATCGCCTCGAGGTTCTCGCGACCGCCGTAACGGTTCGGCACCCACTGGCCATCCTCGCGGCTGTAGTCGAGGTAGAGCATTGATGCGACGGCGTCCACGCGGAGTCCGTCGATGTGATATTTATCGAGCCAGAACAACGCGTTGGCGATCAGGAAGTTCTTCACTTCGTTGCGTCCGAAGTTGAAGATCATCGTGCCCCAGTCCGGGTGTTCGCCTTGACGCGGATCGGCGTGCTCGTACAACGCCGAGCCGTCAAACTGCCGCAGCCCGTGATCATCTTTGGGGAAGTGTGCGGGCACCCAGTCGATCAACACGCCGATGCCGTTTTGGTGCATGTGGTCGACGAAGAACATGAAGTCCTCGGGGCTGCCATGCCGACTCGTCGGTGCGAAATAGCCAACGCTTTGATAACCCCACGAACCCGTGAAGGGGTGTTCGCTGATCGGCATCAATTCGATGTGGGTGAAGTTCATCCGGTGGCAGTAGTCCACCAATCGCGTCGCCAAGTCGCGATAGTTCAGCCAACCGTGCGTGCGACCGGGGCCTTTCTGCCAACTACCCAAATGGACTTCATAGACGTTCATCGGTCGGTGCATCGCGTCGAACTCGGCGCGTTGTTGCATCCAGTCGCCGTCGCTCCACGCATAAGTATTGATGTCCGAGATAATGTTGGCCGTAAGAGGCGGCAACTCGGAGGCGAACGCCAGCGGATCGCACTTGTCCATCCATCGCCCGGACTGGGACTGGATGCGAAACTTATACTTCTGCCCCGGTTTCGCGTGGGGGACAAAGACTTCCCAAATGCCCAGGCTGGGCATTACCGACGCGGCGTTCTGCCGGCCGTCCCAGCCGTTGAAGTCGCCCACCGCTTGGACGGACTTGGCATTGGGTGCCCAAACGGCGAAGTTGACGCCGGCGACACCGTCGACGGTGCGAAGCTGGGCCCCGAGCCGCTCGTACATGTTGTGGTGCCGACCTTCACCGAGCAAGTACCGATCAAAGTCGGTGAACATGCTGGGGACGGCATAGGGGTCGGTCGATTGAGTCGTTTCGCCTTTTTTGTCAATCATTTCAACTTTGTAGTGATTCTTGGTGGATTCGTCGCAGATGGCTTCAAAAATGCCTTCAGGGTGAACGCGTCGCATCGGCCGTTTCACGCCGTTGGCCGAATCGATCACCCACATCGATTGTGCGTTGGGTTGAAAGACGCGGATCGCGGTCGCCTGAGTACCACGATAGTTGATCGGGTGAGGTCCCAACAAACTACCGGGGTCAGACATGTTACCATCAATGAGCGACTGGAGGCTGGAGAGCGAAAGCGTGGTGTTCATGGTGGGTTCGATTGGACGTTCGATGTTGAGCGGGCGGTGTTGAGCGGGCGGTGTTGAGCGAGTGGGCGCGTCGTGGAAACGTTGGTTGGTCGTGCGTTGGAGTTACTTCAAGCGTTGATCGAGCATCGCGATTTGTTGGGCGCGGTGGCTCGTGTCGACGGCCGACCGCAAGACCCAATCACGCAATCGATTGGTGCCGCTGAGGTGCGGAGCGGGCACATTTTGTTTGCGGTGAGTGAATGAGATCCGGCTTTCGGAATCGCCCAGGGGGGCGGCAGCCGGACTCTCAGCCGTGGCGCGTGACAGGCCCGCCGGGGCGGGGACCGAATCGGCCGGGTCGGTTCGAATCCATTGGGTGCTGTCACCATTGGGGCGGCTGACCATGCGAGCGGTCAACAGACACGCTTGGACCTCGTGGATCCCCAACGCGTGATCGATCCTCCGCCACAGATCGGCATGTTGGACTTCGACGCGGCGACCAAAGTGGTCCCACACAAAATCGCTGCGCCGCCATCTCGGTAATGAATCGGTCAGCGAGCGAATCAGGTAGCGGTTATGGGACAACAACGTCACGCTTGCTGAACCGTCGATCGCCTCGAGGCCTCGGACGGCCGCCAATAGTGTCAGTCGGTTCAGATCGCCCGGTTCATGGTCGTCGGCTTCCAAAACGGGAACTCCTTGAGCAGTTTCGATCGCAAATTGCCAGCGACCGTCGTCCAGCGTAGTGCTTTGGGCAGACACGACAAGCAACAATGATGCCAACGGCGCGGGACCAGCACTCGATGCCTGAGTCGGGCGGTGATCCTCCCCTTCGATCGCTCGAGAAATCGCGTCTTCAGCTTGTCGGAGGTGTCGGTCGATCTCATCAATGGGGTTCATGGCGGCAGTTTTTCTTGGGTTCATCGAGAAAGCTGACGCGGGTCCCTCCGCGGTGAGCGAGGCGATATCCGGTTGCCTCACAAAGATGGTTTCGGTCCAGATCGCCTCTACAGAAAAGTCTGCCTGACCAAAAAAGCCAACGTCGATCAACAGGGGTAGCTACAATCGGCACAAGCGGCGCGACTGACTTCTTTTGAACGCGCTCTTTTCACCCAACGGAGATACTGGAATGACTGAGGCTTCTGAGCCGCCCTTCAGCAAAGAAGAATTGCAGATGGCGATGAAGGCGTTTCGCAAGCGGATCAAGCTGATGCGATTGGACGACGAATCGAGTTTGGGTTACGGTCCGATGTCGTCAGGCTCGCGGTCATCGATCGCGGCGATCCGTCCACCGGATCAGTATCCGCCGGCGATGTGGCGATACTTGGCCGAGCAAGGCAAGCTTCGGCGAGAAACCGGCGGACTGTACGCGCTGGTCGAATAGAACGACGTACATCCCTGGCTGACGCGCATCCCAGCCCGACGCGCATACAAGCCCGGGCTTGTATTCGGTACGTGAACAATGTCAGGTGCGGATGTGCCGTTAGGCGGGGTTGCCTTTCGAAGATGCGGGCGAGCCCAACAAAGCGACATGGACGCTTAATTAAGGAGCAAGCCGCATTCGATTGGGCTTCATGCGACATAGCGAATAGAAACCCACATCGCAAAAAAAAACCGGCAGGTTGTCTCCATCGAGACCCCCTACCGGTTCAATTCGGCTACAGCCAGTCGGCGGCAAAATGGAGCCGCTGGGAGAATCGGACTAGCCTCGGCGTGCTACTGCACTTGCCTTTAGTTGGCTAGGACGAACCCTAAAAATGATCCCTCTGCCGATGTGTTTGGCTGAGCCTGACAAGCCTCACAAGGCTTGCTGACTGCATTCTAGGCGCGAGGCCTATCACAGCAAGATGAATCGGTCATTTTGTCGGCAAACTTCATTCAAAACGTAGGCTGGGTCGCAGCCGCTTCGGCGGAGACCCGGCACTGCGGTTAGTTGGCGGTTGGCGGTTGGCGGTTGGCGGTTGGCGGTTGGAGGTTGGAGGTTGGAGGTTGGAGGTTGGAGGTTGGCTGCCGGGTCTTCGCCGAAGCGGCTACGACCCAGCCTACTCTTCACTCTTAACTCTTAACTCTTCACTCTTCACCCGGCCTACGAAAGCATTTGGATTCGGCGGCCTTCCTGGCTGCTTTGTTCGGCCGCTCGCAGGATCGCTGAGGCGGCAAAGGCGTCTTCGAGGCCGCTCAAGTTTCGGACTAGGCTGGTAACGGCACGGTGAAATTGACCGAGCATTTTCTCACCCACTGGTGTTTCCCCGTCGAGCGACTCTTGGTGGCGGCCGGCGTCGTCGAACCAAACCAACGTTCCAGGCAAATCGATGAATGCGACGCCGTGTTGGCAACAAACCTGCATTCCCGCAGGTGGCCGAAAGCCGATCGCCTCTTGCCATTTGGCGGGGATGTAATTGCCGCAACTGATCTGCGCAGTGACCGCCGATGGAGAGGGGTTACTTGGTTGGCCGTTCGTCGGTGGTGGATCATTGGGGGTGCGAGAACCGATCACTCCCGATGCGGCGGTCGATTCTCGTGAGGTCGCGAAATTTGCGGGCGTTTCCCAGATTTCGGCGGCGGCGGCGGGCAGTTCGACTGATGTGGCCGCTCGCCCGGTGTTGAAACGCAGGCTGAGAGCGCGATAATCCCACGGGTCGCTTGGCAGGCAGTTCGCCGACATCACACTCTCGCTTTGACCCGCCACGACGTAGGAGCACCAATCGATCAGCTCGATCAATTCGGATCTCATTTGCGATCGCGTTTGCTCGAACGTTTGTTGCTCGGGCGAACTGATTCGCTTGTGGCAAAACAACAGCCTCGGTCGGCCCAAGCTGGTCGCGATCAACTCTTTCAGCCGCAAAGTTGCCGGGGCGAATCGCTTGGGGAAGCTCGCCATGAACGCGATCCCTGATTCTTCAACGCACCGTCGAAATGGGGCGTCACCGACCGGATCGAAATCCAAACCACTGGCCCAATAGATCGCCTTGCCCGCCTTGCACGCGGCCAGCGCCGGGAGGTGTCCCAGCCACGTCGGTTCGAGTATCAGCACGGCGTCGATATCGTCGCGATGAACCATCGCTTCGAATCCGTCGACCGGATCGGCTTGGAATTCGGAAACCGCGTTCTCGGCCAATTTAGCGACTGTGCAATAAATCGCCCTAACGTCAAACCGTTCGGTCAACATCCGCAAAGCAGGACGATGCATGGTCTGCCACTGTTCACCTAAGCCGATCAGACCGACACGAAGCTTCACTGATTACGTTTCCATGACTGTAAAAGTAGGCTGGGTCGAGCCGCCGCGGCGCAGACCCGGCAGCTCAGTTTCTGGCCCGATGCCCACTCATTCGACGTGGATGAGTTTAGCAAGAATCGAAGCCTTTGTCTTCAGTCCAACGTCACCTCGGCGTAGGTCTCTTCGCTTTCCCAAAGCCGTACCTTGAAGGCCGATGCACCGGTGTCGGCCAGTATTTTCGGGCAGACGAATTGCAAGAAGTGTTTTGCCATGTTCTCGGCCGTCGGGTTCGTATCGAGTTCATAGATCCGATGCGGGTGGGAACTGCGAATCGCGTCGAGACCGTTTTGGTCTTGTTCCCACAACACAAAGGCGTGGTCCCAATTCTCATCGATCCAACCTTTGCAACGCATTTTGAGCTGTTTGAAATCCAGTATCCGGCCGACGGCGTCTTGTTCTTGGCCAGTGACATATACCTCGAGGACGTAATTATGTCCGTGCAAGTTTTGGCATTTGCCTTCGTGGCCTACCAGCCGATGGCCGGCACAGAACGAAAAACGACGCATGATGGAAATCGACACGATCGGAAAACTCCAGATGATAAAGCAGGGCAAACGACTTCGTGGGCGAAAGCGACACGATCCCCGACGGCGGACAGATGGGGGCCCAAACGTAGCGGAAATCCGCAGCGGTTTCGAGTTGCATCGGCGATACAAAATCTCGCACCGTTTCTGAGTTCCGATTATGCTACCCGTTGGATTATGCTCGATAGGTCAAGGCTAGCGGGCTGACGATTTAATCGTAACGCGACGCGTCAGCGAGGGATTGAACGCCATTCAATTCTCTGTAGATATCCCTCGCTAACGCTTCGGGTTCCGATGCAGATTTAATCAACAGCCCGCTAGCGGATTGGCGTCGATCGAAAGGATCGGAAAGCTTCTTTCCGATTCGATCGCTTGGCGACTGCCCATTTTGATGCCATACTGGGCCTTCGCCTGCCTTTCCCGGTTGCTAACGGAGGATGTCCCCGTCGGTTCCGGTGATCCCCTCCCCGCCTTCGTTTCACTACTGCCTGGAGACCGTTCTCGGTGGCCAAAATTCTGTTGTTCCCATTACGTTTGGCCGTCGGATACGGACTTTCGCCTCGTGTGCTCGGTCAAATCGCGGTCGCCATGTTGGTGATACTGCGGTTCACGGTCGGCTACCACTTCCTCAGCGAGGGGACGGAAAAGTATCGCGCCGGCGATTGGACGGCCAAACCGTTTTTCGCCAATGCGAAAGGCCCGTTTGCCGGTCAGTTTCGCCAACTCGTTTGGGACAACGACGGAACGGTTCGTCTGGATAAAGATCAAACTTTGATCGTGTGGGCGACTTACCGTGATCGGATCGCTAAACATTTCGGTTTCAATGAAAAGCAGGTCGCTCTGGCACAGGATAATTACGCGAAAGCGGTCCAGCAGTACGAGTACGTCGTCGAATTGGCCGCCAACGACATCCAAGAATTCCAGCTCGGATTGGGTCGGATCGATGATTTGGACAAAGATCCCGTCCGTAGCGGAGTCGACTCTCTGGCGGGGCAACGAGAATCGGTACGTCGCGAATTGACGCAAAAGATCTCGCCGGTTTTTGACCAAATCGACATGATTTGGGAAAACTACGAAACCGCCCAAAACCAGGTCGCCACCGACGAACAGCGGCAGCGACATCTTGCGTATCAGTTGGTGAGACCGCGAGTCGCCTTGATGGATACGAGCGTCATCGACGGTTTGGTGCCGTACTTCGACATGACAATCGGTTGGCTATTGATTTTAGGGCTTTTCACTCCCGTTGCTGCGTTGGCTGCGGCAGGTTTTCTCGGTTCAGTCTTTCTAAGCCAGTACCCGCCGACGACCGGACCGGGCTCATCCAATTATCAGTTGATCGAATGCTTGGCGTGTTTGGTCCTCGCTTCGACGGGCGCGGGCCGATTCGCAGGCTTGGATTTTTTCCTACACCTGCTCGTTCGCAAAGTCCACAGTAAGCCTTCGCACGCTTAACCCTACGCACTGGATGCCCCCACGGTGGCGTCCGCTTCACCTCAACCCGCACCCATCCCTACTTGGCACTCGATAGGAGTGAATTTTCGTGGTCGATAAACTCTCTTCAGACCAACGCAACGTTGGCGAACAAAATTACTACTCCGCTGTCGGTAGCTACTACGACGTCAACCGGCGCGACTTCCTCCGCGGTATCGTGGCGACCGGCGCGGTCAGTGGCGCGGGGTTGGGCGCGGCGTACTTCGGTTACGGTAAGGTCAAGGACCCCGTCCGGGTTGCCGTCATCGGTACCGGTGACGAAGGCAACGTGCTGATCGGTGGATGCAACCCGGATTACGTCGACGTCAAAGCGATTTGTGACATTCGACCCTACAGCCAACATCGTGCCTTCCACGGTGACTGGTCGAGTCCCTCCGCTTTGCAACGCCGTCCCGGACTGATCAAAGTCGCCGGTTACAAGGACGAAGCCGAAGCACGCAAGAACGTTAAGGTTTACGACGGCAGCAACGGCGGCATCATGGAGTGCCTGGACAACAAAGACATTGAAGCGGTCATCATCGCCTTGCCGTTGTGGTTGCACGCACCCGTCGCCGCCTTGGCGATGGAACGCGGTCTTCACGTGCTGACGGAAAAATTGATGGCCCACAACGTCGCCCAGTGCAAAGTCATGTCGCGAATGGCCGCCGAACTCAAAGACAAGGATGGCAACCCGCTGCACTTGGCGACCGGTCACCAACGCCACTACAACGTCAAGTACGAGAATGCGGTCAACCTGATCCGTTGGGGATTGCTCGGCCAATTGCACCATATCCGCGCTCAATGGCACCGTGGCAACTTGCCCGGTGGCGACAGTTGGTCGATGCCGATTCCCGGTGGCGAAATGGTCGACGGCAAAAACTTCGATCGAATCGCCAAAGACATCGACCATCGTCGGAAGTTGCTCAAGGAGTCGTCCGATCCGGACGAAATCGTGCGACTGCAACAAGAGATCGCGTTATGGCAAGCGTGGGATGCTGACAAGAACGTCGACCCGAAGGATCACGGTTACACGGACTTCTCCGTCGGCGACAAGATGTTCACCGCGATGGAGGAACTGCACCGCTGGCGATTGTTCCAACGAACCGGTGCGGGCCTGATGGCGGAACTGGGCAGCCACCAACTCGATGCGGTCAGCATTTTCTTGAGTTCTTTGCGTGACGATGGCAAGAAGGTGCATCCGCTCAGCGTTCACGCCGTTGGCGGACGGCACATCATGCCCGTCGATCGCGAAGTCGGCGATCACGTGTATTGCATGTTCGAGTTCCCCGGCCCCGAGTACTCCGAAGCGTTCAACGTCGGTTACTACGATCGCGTTGAAAAATATCCCAACCCCAAGAGTCCCGGAAACGGACCGGTCGCCGGTTACGAAACCGATCCGAACAAGAAGGTTGTGGTGACCTATTCGTCGATCAACGGCAACGGCTGGGGCGGTTGGGGTGAAGTCGTTATGGGCACGAAGGGGACTTTGGTTCTCGACAAAGAAACCGACGTTTATCTTTATCGTGACAGCGACACGAGCAGCAAAGTCGGCGTCGCGAAGAAAGCCGGCGGTTACGCATTGGACACCTCGGCATCGGGCGATTACTCAGCACCGGTCGCCCAAGCCGCTTCGTCCGGTCCGGTCAGCCGTGGTTACCAAGAAGAGATCGAACACTGGGCCTATTGCATCCGCAACCCCGATCCGGAGAACAAACCGCGTTGCTATCCGGCCGTCGCGATGGGTGACGCGGTCATCGCCTTGGGCACCAACGTGGCGCTCAAGCGAGCCAACCGTGGCGAGAGCGGTTACTTGAAATTCGAAGAAGAGTGGTTCGACGTAGACAGCGATGCAACCCCCGACGATAGCGATATCGCAGCGGAAACGAAGTTCATGACCAAGCCGGTCGCGTAGCGATTGTTCGCAGTTAATAACCATTTCAACAGCCGTAGTGCACTAGCGGGCTGTTGTTTTAGATGTTTTGGTAACCCGAATGACAACAATTACCCGATGGGCGTCAGCCTAGGCAGTTCAAAATTCGGTGTTGACTCGTTGTTTTTCCTTTTTCTCCCAGCAGTTTCTTGTCCACCTGTGACCTCTCCCGAACGCAGTTTGGGGGAGGTCGAGCGACGACGTTCAGGAGTCCGCGAGGGAGGGGGCACGGGCGTTGTTTGGTTGGATCGGCTTGGTTTGCCCTGGGGATGCCCCCTCCCGGATCTTGCTTCGCTCGATCCGACCTCCCCCAGCTTTGCTGGGAGAGGTGACAGGAAGTTGCGGATAATGAAAATATCGCGATACCAAATTTTTGAACAGCGCAGCGTTAGCCCCGGTTGGCGTCCGGTTAACCGCCGCTAACGCGGAACGGCTAATTCAATCAACAAGTCCGGTTAACCGCCGCTAACGAGGTACGGCTAATTCAATCAACCAGCCGCTAGCACGTGGTTGGTCTAGAATCAATCTTGACTTGGCAAGTCGTTAGAGTGGCCACCCCCGCTCGACTTCTTGAGGTACAATGGGGCGGTTAATGTACGAGTAGCCTTTTCGGAGTTCCGTCTTTGCCGCCTCCCAATCCCGTCGCCCCACTGCCTGCTGGGATGCCGCCCGCCGGGATGCCACCGGCTTCGCCCGGACACATCGACGTAACGCCCGTTGCCGAACTCGCCAAGCGGGTGATCGGTAATGTTGAATTGGCGATCGTCGGCAAACGTAAGCAACTGGTCTTGTCACTTGTTGCCTGGTTGAGCGGAGGGCACATTTTGCTCGAAGACGTCCCAGGCGTCGCCAAGACGATGCTCGCCCGTGCGCTCGCCAAGAGTCTCGGTTGCCAGTTCAAGCGGGTACAGTGTACGCCCGACTTACTGCCCACCGATGTGACGGGCACGTCTATTTTCAACCAAAAGGACTCGGAGTTTGAGTTTCGTCCCGGCCCGGTGTTCACGCAAATATTGCTGGCCGACGAGATCAACCGAGCCACGCCGCGAACGCAGGCTTCGTTGCTCGAAGCGATGGCCGAAGGACGTGTGACCGTCGACGGAAAGACCTACACGCTCAAGCCGCCCTTCCTCGTCATCGCGACTCAGAACCCGGTCGATCACGAGGGAACGTTTCCGTTGCCCGAAGCGCAGCTGGATCGGTTCTTGATGCGATTTTCGCTCGGGTATCCGACCGTCGAGGAAGAGATGCGAATGCTGGATATGTTGCAACGCACCCATCCGGTGGACACGATCGGTGCGGTTGCGACGGCGGAGCAGCTCGTCGAAGCTCAAGCCCGGATTCGAGAGGTCCACGTCGATCCGCGGGTTCGACACTACATCTTGCAGGTCGTTCACGAGACGCGACACAACGAACACTTGGCACTCGGTGGCAGCCCACGTGCGACGATCGCGTTGTTTCGTTGTGGCCAAGCGATGGCGGCGATTCGCGGACGGAGTTTTGTCCTGCCCGACGATATCAAGAAAATCATCGCGCCGGTCATGAACCATCGGTTGATCATGAGACCCGAGAGTCGATTGAGAAAACTAACGACGGAAAAAATCCTCGAAGAGATTCTTGGCGAAATCGCCGTCCCGACGATTCAATCATAAACGACGCCGTTTTCCATGAACGATCCTAACGCGTCTTCTTCGACAACGACGTCCTCTTCGAGCACGTTCACCATCGTTGCGATCTGCGCCGGCGTGTTGGTCCTTGGCATGATCGCCGGTGCAGGATTGTGGATGACGGCGGCGATGACGGTGGCCCTTGTCGTCGCTGGCGGAGCGTATCTCTCGTCGGAATGGTCCGAGAACGTCGTCGCGGTCCGCCAGGACGGACTACCGTCGATCGACGAAGCGCCCACCAATGATGATCCCGAAAGCGGCGATTTGGCCGTTCGCATCGGGTCCAAGATCCCGATCACGGTTGCCGTAACCAATCGGGGCAAACTTCCTGTCGCTTGGGTTTTGGCGGAAGATCTTCTGCCGCGTTTGACGGCGACGGAGAACGAAGAATCCGACTCGGCGAGCGAATTGTATCGGGCCGCTCCCTTGACCATCGATGGGCCACGCTTGCAAGTGCTATCGCTGTGGCCGGGGCAGACGAAGTATTTGCGATACACGATTCATTGTCGACGACGCGGTTACTATCAAATCGGTCCGACGGTGTTGGAAACGGGCGACCCGGTCGGCATGTACCGTCGTTTTCGCTTGGGTACGCGGCCGGTGTTCGTGACGGTGCTTCCAAAGATCGAATTGTTGTCGACCTTCGAAATCGGTTCGCGTCGTCCCATCGGCGAGATTCGTATCCGCGCAAATATCATGCCGGACCCGACCCGCTTGCGAGGCATTCGCCAATGGCAGATCGGCGACCCGATGCGAAGTGTCCACTGGGCGGCAACGGCGCGAACGGGAACGTTGCACAGCAAGATCTATGAGCCTTCATCGGTGATCGGTTCGACACTGATCTTGGACATGCACGTCGACACCAACCCCGATCGCCATGAACCGTTTCGAACGGATTTGGCCATCACAGCAGCGGCGTCGATCGCGGCGGCATTGCACGACGCAGGTGAACCGTTTGGTTTGGCAACCAATGGACGCGACGCGGCCGATCGAGTTCGCGAGGAGGGTTTCCGCGGCGACCACCGTGTCAGTGATCCGTTTCGACAGCGGTCCAGTGCCGGGGAAGCGGCCAAAATGAGCGTCACGAACGACCGCTTGCGACCGGTGATCATCAGTGTTGAACGAGGCCCGGTTCATCTGCAAGCGATGATCCGAACGCTCGCCCGACTCGAACGAACCGACGGACTGACCCTTGCGGAATTCTTGATTGAATCGGAATCTCGTTTGTCCAACGAGACCACGCTGCTCGTCATTTTGCAACAGGCGCCACCCGAAACCATCGGCGCGCTGGTTGGTTTAGCTCGACGTGGTTGGGCGGTATCGGTGATCATGAATTCATTGGACCTCAATGAATATACTAGCGTCGCCGGACCACTGATGGCCGAGAACATTCAAGTCTCGCACTTATCGGACGAACGCAGCATTCTGGACGTGTGTCGACAGCAGATGATGCGGTCATAGCGGCATCAACGCGATCGTGTGATCCGCAATGCTTCCTTCAAGATATCCCGTTCGCGACGAACCCGCTCCAGTTCCGCTTCAAGCTGTTCAATCTGTTGCTCCTGCCTCGCGATCAAATTGGATTGATCGTCGGATTCAAAACTTTTCTCTGGAACGGCGACCGCATCATTCGAATCGTGATACACCAAACGGTATTCAAGAAACACAACGATTGAGGCACCGGTCAAAAGCACGCCGCCAAAGATGAGATTGTCTCGTAGCGTCCGTTTCCGTTTCGGTTTGTTTTTTTTCCTGAGTTGGGAACGAGACGGTTTGGTGGATTCCTCGTCGTGCAAACCTGCCCTTTCGACCGAGTAACGATGGGATCGCAAAACGTCATCGGCTGATTCGCCGGCGGGAGTCGCATCGGTTCCGAAGTAAGCTCCAAATTTCGACTTGGTGAGTGTATCGCCATCGGCCGCCGGTGCTGTATTTTCCTGCAGTCGGCGGCGCATTTCAGGATCCTCGACCCGTAACGCAACGGCTTTGCTTTTCGCTTTGGCGTAGAGACTAACGTGCCAGAGTAATTCGAATAGAAGCGGTGGCGTGCCTGTGACAGCTCGCAAGTCAATGATCACGCGGCGGCCGGGGACATCGATTGCCCGTTTGAGTCGATCGCGCAGCGCGATCACATCAAACGGCTGTCCTTCGTTCCAACGAACGACAATGAGTTGAGGCGGCGGGGCTTTGGCCAAGGAATCGGTCGTGGGGGCAGCGGAAGACTTCCTCTCAATTCCGGGCCCGCTAACGTCAGTAGTGACCTCTTGTGCCGACATCGTCGGACCCGCATGATCGCTAATAACGGTTTCAGAAATCAACGGTTCCGAAATCGATCCCGGCCCTACCATCGCGACGGGCTGATTCGAGTCGACGATCTTACGTTGTGACTGGCTCATCTCCGAACGCTCGGATTGGTGTAAGGTATACGATCCACCTAAATTGGGGTCCCTTCATGAGCAAGATTAGGACCTGTCCACGTCGAAGTAAACGATGTGTTATCGAGCACGCATTTAATTCACGGTTTCTTCATTGCTTGCCAATAGATGACAGTGCGTTCGAATGCGGACAACGGCCACCTCGGAGGCGCGAGTCAAATCGATGAGTTTCCCAAAAATCACGGATTCAAGATCGCTTCGATTTGTTCAGGATCGATCTGAGGCAGTTCACTCGACTCGGTCAGTCGTTTGCGATCTGATTCGGCGATTTGGTCGACCACCTTTTGAAAGCGAGGGTTGTCGGGCAAACTTGTTCGACCCAACCTGGCTTGCGCCATCGCTTCGGCCGTACGTCCTTGGCTGAGCAAATAGTCGATCAACTCGAGCCGGAAATTGGCTTGGTCGGGGGCGAACCGAATCGCGCTGAGGTAGGCCTCGATTCCTTTTTCGGGCGATTCCAAAAAGAAGTAAATCTTGCCCCGCAGCGCCTCGCAAGCGGAGCGTTGGGACATCGACTCGCCCGCATGGCAGCGAATGATCTCCAAACATCGACGCAAGAAACGAGGGTCGGGATTTTGCCACGAGAGATAGCTCGCGGCGGCCCGCTTCATCGCTTCGGAAGTTTCCGGAATTGCATTGACGACGTCCGCGTCGGGGAAATCTTTCAGGCGATTCATCACTTCGGTCGCGTAATTCGGATTCGTCGTCAACGCTCTGCGAAAGGCCGTCTCGGCTCGCGTCAGATCACCTCGCAGCAGCGACTCAGTTCCCAGCGTCATCAGCCGTTGTGGATTCCCGCCGTAGAAGGTTGTTAAATGTTCTACCGCGTGATCGGCCATGGTCTCAGGTGACTGCGCTGAATTCGGTACCAACGCGAGAGACTCGTTTCCGCTGCCGGGTCTCTCGTGAAAGACGATTGGTTTGAGCCGCAAGAGATCTCCGCGTGGTGCCTGCGCCAGCGGACAATCTGCCAGCGATGCCAAACAGGTTTGCCATGCATTGAGATAGTGGCGGTAACTCGGCGGGTTCCCACGCCGCGGCACGTTGGCTTTGGGCGGATACGGCAATTCGCGATTGACCAAACTCGTCTGGGCGAAAACCTTGGACAATTCATCGGTCGTCCGTGGCTTCCATTCTAACGACTCGATTAAGCGGCCCCGGTCCTTTTGAACCGTCGCAAGCTGTGCGTAAAGATAGGGCGTCGGTCGGATCGAGAGTTGCTCGACCAAGACTTCTTCCATTTTCTCAAGCGAATCCGGATTGAGTCTCCATTGCGTGTACTCGTCGCGTAGACGATTCAACATCGATTGAGCGATCGCGTCGTCGCGCAGACGTGGCATGACCAACCATCCCACCACCGACGCGGCGATCGCCACCGCCGCCGTTGAGACGAGTGACCACGAAACTCCGTTTCTGGTTTCCGCCTTCAAACGAATACGCGGCTTTTCCGGCTCGGGCGTGTCGAACGCTCCGTGATCTTGGATTACCGCCGAAGCACCACCATTGGCAAAATCTCGCGACACCACCGCTGTCGACAACAAAACGACGGCGAATAGATTGGCCGGCATCGCCAAGCCGAAGTCGAAAAATTGTGATACGACGACAGCTGCGATCATGTACCAGCACGCCACGCGTAGCCCCTGATCGAGCGGATCAACCGATAACGCTAGACGATTCACTGAGATCAACAGAAACCCCAGCATCATTGCGGCGACCAAAACTCCAATCGCACCGGTTTCCACGAACATCTCCAACCACAAGTTGTCGGCGTGTTCGAACCACGCGCCCGCCGAGGCGTCTTGGTAGGGTAAGTATGCGTATCCGTAAGTCGAAACGCCTGAACCGCCCGGCAAATAAGCCATCGCGGCTTTCCATCCGTCCTGCCAGTGAGTCAGTCGGCCGTCGCTTTGTAAAGTGTCCGCTTCCGCAGAGATCAATTCCATCCGCTGGAGCGATTCCAAGTTGAGTTGCATCGGCGTGACCAAGATTGCCACCGACGCGGCCAAGACCAGAAACAAAACGGGAATACTGAGCAACCCCCGGCGCGGCCGAACGTAGCCGAAGGCGAGTACCAAGCCGAAAATGGCCGCGACCAAGCCGCCCCGCGAACCGTTGATCAACAGTCCGGCCGAACAACACGTTCCCGACAACAATCCGGTCAGCGACTCTCGATCGGAAATCAACGCGACCAAATCATTGAACTCAAAATCGGGATCGTCCAACTCGATTTGATGAAGCGCCATCATCCGCCACGACAGCAACCCTAAACTTGCCGCAAGCCCCAGGTTCAACATCAGTGCTGCGTTGTTGCGATTGACAAACCCCGCAAACGACGTCGCCTTGGGACGGAAAATCCACAAGTCCGCCGTCGGGTCCAACTTGCGATAAAAACCTAAGATGGCAACGCTTGCCCCGGCAATGGCGATCGCACTGAGCAGCATTTTCAAACGGTTGCGACCGTGGAAGACGATCGATCCGGCCCAGCAAAGTGGTAGCAAGATCGTTAATAACGCTGCGACATGGGCCGTATCGCCGGGCGACACCGAAACGGACATTTCCGCATCCACTTCAGACGCGTCCAAGAACGGTTCCAGCCAACGCGTGTAGGCCTCATGAGACCCCGGGCTTATCCAAGAAACCAATCCCGCCGGCATCGAGATCGACTGAAACCACGCCCAACCGACGAGCAATCCAAGTGGGATCAGCAAGCGGTGCTGCATCAATCCCGACGACGCCGTTGAATCGGTCAGCCCGGCGACGGCGAGTACCGCCGCAACAAGCACACCGATCGCGGCGACGTATTGACTCCAGTGGTAGATGCCACCGAAATCAACCGCCAACAGCATCGGCAAAATGACCAAGATGAGAGCGGCAGCCCACAATAAAACAGAACGAACCCGATCCACGCCAAATTCCAATCATACCGAGACAAGGTCAAACACGCCGAAGCGTCCCGCTCCGCTGCCAAACGTTTGACGTCCTCTTTATCCCAAAGATCGCAAACGAAAGCGACCCGATCCGCAACTTTTCCGAAAACGAGATGCACGCCCACCCCTCGGCCGGACGGTCGGTCGCCTCCTTAGGCGAGCGGCAGAAAAAAATCTTCCATGGGTCGTAGCTGGATTCGCAAGAATTCAGAAATCACTGAATTCCAGCTACGGTATATTGCCTCCAAAGGGTCAGACCCCTTTTCGGATAGGCTCTTAACTCGCTCGTTGTACCAAGGACACGGCATGTCGAATGATCGGTAAGACGCAGTGTGTCATGCCTGTCGTCACCGCGCCGGTCGAGCCCGGCAAGGCAAAGATAACCGTCCGACCGATGCGACCGGCCGTCGCACGACTGAGCATCGCCTTGGGACCGATTTCGGCAATCGACAGCGAGCGGAAATACTCGCCAAAACCAGGCAAGCTTACTTCCAATAAACTTTCGATCGCGTCGATCGCCAAGTCTCGAGGCGCGATCCCGGTGCCGCCGGTCGTGACGATCGCGTCAAGACCAGGCGTCTGACAAACGGCGCGGATACGAGCAATCAAGGGTTCGGCATCATCGGTCAAGATTTCGCGAATCACAACGTGATGGCCCTCATTTTCGAACAACTCGACCACGCGGTCCCCGCTGCGGTCGTCGGCCAATGTTCGCGTATCTGAAAGCGTAAAGACGGCTACCCGGAGGGCCGCTTTTGGATCGATGTCTGGGCATCCGCATGATTCGGTCGCCGATAATATCGGCAGTTTTTCAGGCACGTCGTTCAAACGAACACCTCGACACGATCTTCGTTTTGGCGGATTGGGTAAGTTTGCTGCAACGGCTGCCGGTTGATCGTTTGGATGCCGGTGGCCAGGTCGTACTGCCACCCGTGCCAAGGACAGGTCACACATCCGTCCCGGACGGATCCCTGGGCGAGCGGCCCGCCCTGATGGGCGCACATGGCGTCGATCGCGTACCAGTGGCCGGCGTGGCGAAAGACAGCCACGACACGCTCGCCGATTAACGCCTCGAATGCAAGATCAGCCGACTCGGACGCATCGTCTGCGGCAAGCTGACGAACGGCGTGCCATTCCCCTCCGTCGGGGACGTCGTCGGTTGGCTGGAGTGAATTAGTTTCGAATTGCATGAGCCCCAAGGGGTTGAATCGAGGGAGTTTGGCGTTTCCGTCATCGTTGTCGTTGAAGTACTATCGTTAAAACGTAACTTCGACCACCCCCGTTCGTGAACGCTCGTTTCGAGGCATGCTTTGATTTCGTCGCCCCCGGACGCCATCACCGTGACGGAACTGAAAAAAAGTTTCGGTCGCGGTTCGAACTCGCACACCGCCTTGGACGGAATCTCTTTTCGTTTATTTCCCGGCGAACGGCTGGCGTATTTGGGGCCCAACGGGGCCGGTAAGACAACCATGATCCGGTGCTTGTCCGGCCGAACGCGACCGGACTCCGGCCGGATCGAGCTGATGGGACAACCCGCTCATCATCGCCATGTCCGCGAAACTCTCGGATTGGTGCCACAAGAAATCGCATTGTATGGCGACCTGACGACGCGTGAAAACCTATCCGCGTTCGGCCGCTTTCACGGCCTGACCGGTAAGATTCTGCGTCATAAGATTCAGTGGGCACTGACGTGGACCGGACTCGAGGACCGAGCCGACCATTTGGTCAACACGTTTTCCGGCGGGATGAAGCGGCGCATTAACTTGGCGTGTGGCGTTTTGCACGATCCCGAGATTCTGCTACTCGATGAACCGAGCGTGGGCGTCGATCCGCAAAGTCGCCAGCGGATTTTTTCGATGCTCGATGAACTGAGCGTCCGCGGAACGTCGATCCTATTGACGACCCATCACCTCGACGAAGCCGAAACGCAGTGCGACCGGATTGTGATCGTCGATCATGGTCGCGTCGTCGCCACCGGAACCTTCGACGAACTCATCAAACAAACCATCGGTGTTGATCGGACGGTCACGATTCGTTTGGATCAAGTCCTGAGAGGCTCTGGCAATGAAACGCTCGCGATGACGGGATTGAACCTCATCGTTCATCCCGGGGAATCGACCATCGCGGCCAAGATTCAAGATGTGGCTGCGGAATTGCCTCGGTTGATCGACGCCCTGCGCAGTGCCGGGTACGGTGTCACGGACGTCGATGTCCAGAATCCGTCTTTGCATCATGTGTTCCTGCACTTGACCGGCCACGCACTGCGGGATGGATGACCGATGGTCTGGAAAGTGATCGAAATCCATTTGCGTCGACTGCGTCACAACCGTGTCGAATGGTTATTGACGTTCATCGTGCCGATCGCTTTCTTCACGATCTTCGCCTTGATCTTCACCCGCGGGGTCGGTTCGACGCCTCGGGTAAAGGTCGTCTTGGTCGATGGAACTTGTCGACCCGTGCTCGACGCGCTCAGCCAAAACGAGGGACTGCGGATTGTTCGCGGTAACGAAGACGCGCTCACGGTCGACCGACCAACCGCCGAGACGATGGTCCGCCGGGGAACTGCCACGATCGCCGTTGTCATCCACGAAAACGAGGGCGACCTATCGGCCGAATTGCTCAATGACGCTTCCGATCAAGTCGCCGCGCAGGTCGTCACGGCTTTGGTCACGCGAGCGATGATGACACACCTTTCGTCAGCAGCCAATCCACTGGACTCGCCAAATCGACCAACCACTGGCATCGATCCTGACTTCGCCAAGTTCGTCGAAAACGTCGCCCAGAAACCTGCGATCACGGACGATTCGGACGATGCCGACACGCCTACGTCACCCGCATCCTCCGCTCCCGCAACCCCATCGTCGTCTCCCAGCACCGCGTCGGAGGGATTTCGACCGCCGAAGATTGACGTCGTCAACGTGATCGGACAAGGCAAATCGAATCCCTTGGTTAGCGTCTACGCCGCCGGCATCGCGGTCATGTTCTTGTTATTCGGAGCGACCAGCGGTGGAGGCGTATTGTTGGAAGAACGCGAGAGCCACACGCTCGAACGTTTGCTAGCAACTCAAATGTCGATGGACCAACTGCTGCTAGGAAAGTGGTTCTATTTGACTCTGCTCGGTTGCGTCCAAGTCACCGTCATGTTTGTGTGGGCACAGATTGCATTTGGTTTGGATTTGATGGGGCATTTCGACGGCTTCGTGATGATGACCGTCACCACCGCCGCGGCGGCCGCATCATTCGGATTATTTCTGGCGACGTTGTGCCGAACCCGCGGCCAACTTAACGGGCTATCGGTGGTCGCCGTCTTAACGATGAGTGCTCTGGGAGGATCGATGGTGCCTCGCTACGTCATGAGCGAATCGCTCCGCGACGTAGGACTATGGACGTTCAACGCCTGGGCACTCGATGGTTACGACAAAGTGTTCTGGCGCGAGTTACCACCGAGCGAACTGGGGCCGCAATTGAGCGTCTTGCTAGGCACAGCGTTTGCATTACTGATACTTGCTCGCCTACTCGCGATCCGCTGGGAAACCAACTAGAGCAAAACAACATCGCGTGAAGAACCGATGAAATCGGTATCGATCACGTAATTTAGGTGAAATTTGATGGTGATTTCGGCGGTTTCGATGCTAGTATTGAAGAGTGTGGTGACGGCAACCTCCCCGAACGGGCGAGATGGTTGGCCGCACAAATGCATCCTTTTGCCGTGGCCCGATGGGAAATCTGGTCCGATAGGAATAGGAAACTGACATGTCTTACCAAACGATCCTCAATACGCTCCGCCCCTCTTTGGAACCGTTATGGACCCAGGGACTGGGATCGTTCGTGCAGCAATGGCGCGTCGGCGATTGGGCTATCTATCGTAAGAGCAAACGCAGCACTCACCCCGGACGCCGGGCGTTGCGTGTCAAGGCGAACACGAAAGGCGAGACATACGCATATGTCGTCGACAAGTTTTGGGTCGTCGATGAGATTCTCGACGACGGCACGCTCGTGATGCGAACCGCCCGCGGCAAACGTCATCACATCGCGCCCGATGATCGCAATCTTGTTCGCCCGAACCTGTGGACCCGCCTGCGATGGACCGACCGCTTTCGATCGATCGCCGAACAAAAACACGAATCCACAGCGACCGTCTAGACGCCCAGATCGCCATCCGTATTAGACGGAACCGAAAATGGTAACCCGCAGCGTTAAGCACCTCAGTTATCGCCGCATTCGTTGTTTTTTGGCAATTGATAATAGCCCGACGCGAGACGGGCTGTTGATTGAATCGTTTAACGGCAAGCCGCAGGCGACAGAGCTTGAAAACGCAGGCGCCTGCGGCTTGCCGTTAAACGAAAACGCCCAAACGTGCACTCAATCAACACGCCGTAACGCTACGGGTTACCATTCGGACTGTTGACGTCAAATCGCGACTGGCCCGTCATCACGAACGCCGCCCAAAATAAAGGATGCGCGACCCCGAAGCGTTTTCGTCGGGCTTCGATGTGACGTTGCTGAGCTTTCTGCAACGAAGCGGCAATCTCATGAGAATCCGCGAGCGCTTCGAAAAAGCCCTGCATCAAGACCATCGTGTCTCGGTCGGGAATCTCCCAAAGCGACGACACGACCGAACGTGCTCCGGCAAGATGGAACGCTCGACGCAAACCGACGACCCCGCCGGTCGCCTCTAACTCGCCCAACCCCGTTTGACAGGCGCTCAACACCGCCAACCGGGTCCCGGATAAATCCGTTCGCGCGATCTCCAGCCCGGTCAACACACCATCGTCGCTGAGACTCGTGATCGAACGATGTCCGTTCGCACCCGCCATCATCAACCCGCAACTGACCAAGGGGTTGCGATCCTCTCCCAATGAAATCTCGAGGCGTGAGGCGAGTGCCTCGTCGAGTGTAAAGCCATGCGTGCTAACGACAAGCACCGACGGGCTGGCGAGCTGTTTGAAAGTGGACTCTCGTGCAGACTCCTGTAACCAGGTTTCCGGATCACGGCCGGTCAAGCGAGAAATCGCCGGTGAGATCAAACCAGCTTCCGTTGCCGAGAACGTCAAACGTTCGACCGAAGGTAGTCGGATGAGTTCGGTCGGGGACGTTTCCGCTTCGTTCCCCGATCGTGATGATTCCGAATTCGAAGATGCTACGGCGGCGTCGAAAATGGGGTCGGCAAAGATCACGGCCGGATTGGCTGAAACGATGGATCCTTGACGAACGAGTTCCCGGCCGCTGAGTTGAAGCTGGACCACGTGAGTCTCGGCCACAAACGTCTGCCCGTCTGGACTTAAGAGAGCCGACCACGGCAACAGCCAAAGGTTCTGATCCGGCGACAAAATTAGTTCTGTGTTGTTGCCGCAAGCCTCGCGGATCGGATGCCAAATCAATCGGCTCGCGGCAATCAATGCCGGCTTTAGCTTTTCGTAGGCGGCCTGGTCTCCCAGTTCGGGAATGTGTTGGACCGATGCATCCATCGCCCGACGAACATCTACCACCGCTTGGTCGATCGCGTCGGCGGGGCCAAGATCGATGAACCGGACATCTCCGGTTTTGGTCACGATCCACGCCGCATAACGTTGCTCGGTCGCCGAAGGCGTGGCCGTCTCGTCAAACTCGAAGTCGAGATACGAGAGGATATCGACATACACACCGTTATCTGGAATCGCGTCGCGGATATCGTTCAGGTCGATCCAAGGCTGCGCCGCCCACGCTTCCCGCTTGGCAAGATCGAGCGACGCACCACCTTGAACCGATTGGGCTTCTTCAACAAGCCCTTTTCCGTTGATCAACCACTCCGCCGACATCGCCAACACGTCTGGCAAAGTTGCGAAATCGATAGCGAGCGATATGGAAGAATAAAACGTGTATCGGTCCGTCTGGGCAAGATACTCGCGTTGCTCTTGGGCGTTCATTCCCCATAATTCTTTACGAAGCGTTTGGCGCAATTGACGCAAACGACTGTCGACCATGCCGAACGCGTCTGCCGTTTGACCCGTTTGCAGGTGGTTGGCGAGCAACTTTCGTTGTTCGCCGCGGATGAACGGTGCCAAGTCTGGGAATCGCTTTTCAAGCTCGGCGATGGCGAGCCCGAACGCCTCCATCGACACCGGGTCTTTCACATTTAGTTTTGCAGACGTCAATCGCAATCGCTGTAGGGCGATCGTTTTGGATTGTGCGGGGTGATGTTCCTCCAGTCCAGACACAGCAGATTCGTAGATCGGAATGGCTTCGTCGGCACGCCCCAAGGCAACGAGTTGTTGCGCGATCTTCGCGTTCGTCTTGAGGGTTTGAAGATGAGTGGGGCCGTAACTCTTGACATAAACCCGGAAAGCGGTTTGGTAGATATTCAATGCGTCTTCGTGTTCTTGAATCATCTCCATCGCAGAGGCAACGGGAATTGTCGTGTCGATGGCGTCGGGATGATCGCTGCCGAAAGCCTCGCGATTGATGTCCCAGGCTTGCCGAGCGTACTGGATGGCCTCTTTCAGTTCGCGTCGTTCGATCGACAAATTAGCAAGATCCAACAACACCTCGGCGGTCTCGGGAGCATTCTTACCGTATAGTTTTTGGTGAACGCTCAAGGCATCGTCGAGTATTGTTTTGGCTTGAGCGTACGCGCCCGCGTTGGCGGCGACGATCCCGGCATAGTCCAATGCGATGGCAGCGTGCGGATGTCGGTCGTTCCATAAACGCCTCAGTCCGTCGGCACACGCCAAGGCGTCTTGAAGTTGCTGCGTAGTTGCCGTGCCCGAATTGACGATCCGTTCGATCTCGGTGACCTGTTCCCACAAACGGGCTTCCTCGGCGATCTGATCCTTGGAATGCGTTTTCGGCTTGGTCTTCGACCGTGAAATCCAATACCGGGTTTGGGATTTCGGTTCAACCGCCAGTAGCCAATCGTCTTGGACTTCTAAAGCGAACAACTCTTGCTCTCGCGGAATGTCGGCGACAACCGTCGTTCCGTCCATGAACCGAGCATCATCGGTAGTCACAACGAACACCTGTGCATGGGTTTCCAATGCCAGTGCTAGACTGAATAAGACGCCGAGGCCCCAACCTGGGATGCGTCCCTTTCGATCGGGTTCGGCTTTCCCGTTCATCGTGCGGTCCAGCCTCCGTCAACGGTGACGAGGCTGCCGGTCATGTAACTCGACGCGGGGCTGGCCAGAAAAATTGCCGCACCTTGGATCTCGTTCATCTCACCCCATCGTTGTAGTGCCGTCGCTCCGACGATAAACTGTTTCGCTTCCTCGGTCTCCGCGATCGGGACGTTCATCGGCGTTAAGAATGGACCGGGGCAAATCGCGTTGACGGTGATTTTTTCCGGTGCAAGCTCTAATCCAAGAGCTCGGGTCAAGTTCACGACCGCGCCTTTGCTTGTCGCGTACGGCGTGCGATTGGCCAAGCCGACCAATCCCAGTGTGCTGGCCATGTTGATGATGCGACCGTAGCCGCGTTCCTTCATCACCGGAACGACGTATTTGCAACACAGCCACATCGCGTCGACGTTGATGCTTTGAACCTGGCGAAATTCGTCGAACGATATCTGATCGATCGGACCACGGATATTGATCCCCGCATTGTTGATCAAGATATCCACGCGACCGAACTCGGATCGGGTGTGCTCGACCATGCGCCGCACATCGTCTTCGGACGAAACGTCGGCCTCCAACCCGATCGCACGGATGGGGTATTCGTCGGCGATCACCGATGCGGCCGATCGGGCCTCGGCTTCATTGCGACTGACCAATACGAGATTGGCACCGGCCGAAGCCAAGCCGGCCGCCATCGCTTCACCAAGTCCCTTGGACCCGCCGGTGACTATGGCGACTTGATCGGTAAGTTGAAATTGTGAAAGTCCAGGCCAGCGTGTCATGGTTGTCTAATCCACGTAACAAAATTCGTTGGTATTTAAAAGCACGAGTAGGACATGGGCGAGACCTCGGGTGCGGGCGTCGACTTGATCGAGCGTCAAGTCCGGCTGGTAAGTTGTGTAGGCGGGCATCTCCTCGACAAACGTGTACGGCTTGCCGGTCTTTTCAGCCATCACGGTCCGCTCGATCTTGTCTCGGTAGATTTTCGCTTCGTGGGTGCTTTTCTTTTCTTGCGAGACCGCTCGTCTCCAATGATCGACGCATGCGGTTAGCTCCTCGGGCGTCGGCGTTCGGGAAAACGCCAACTCAAATGCACGCGTGATGGCGGCTTCATCATCGGGATATTCTTCTCGCACGATTCGATCTGCAAACGCGACCGCCCGATCAAGGACCTCTTGGGAGTTAATCAGCGTCAGGGCTTGAGGAGCAACGATCGACGTTTCACGCATTTCGCAAGACTTATCCGGTCCCGGTTGATTGAACGCTTCCATGAACGGGTCGCGCATCCCGCGGATCCGTTCGGCGTACAGCGTGCGACGATTGCGATCGCGGGGCGTCGGATCCGGCTCATAGACCGATGCGGTGCCGCCCATGATCTGACGTGGTTGAAACGCCACTTCTAAATTCAAGTCGGGCCGGCACGGGATTCCGCCGACTTCGTCGTTTAACTCGCCACTGACAAACAGCATCGAGTCACGCAATTCTTCGGCGGTTAGACGTCGCGGGAGAAAGGTCGCATAGAGTTCGCCTAACGGGTCTTTCTCGGCAAGGGAATCAGGATCGGGATGGCGACTCGATCGCGCGAATGCGTCGGAGGTCACGATCAATTCATTGAGTTTCTTGATCGACCAACCGTTGTCCATGAACCATGCGGCAAGGTAGTCGAGCAGTTCTCGATGGGTCGGCAATCCGCCGGTGCCGCCGAAGTTATTCGGGTTCGCCGCGATGCCTTTACCAAAATGCCAGGACCAAACGCGATTCACGATCACCCGGGACGTCAACGGATTGGACGGATCCACGATCCAATCGGCCAGCGCCAAGCGACGCTTGCCTTTGCCGATGGGGAATTCGATCGCCGACATTTGCCCGACCGATTCGGCCGCGCTGAGTGCGCCCGGTTCGACGGCATCACCGACCGCGTAAACGTCACCTCCGGTGTGAATGACGTCGTTTTCGATCTCGCCCTTGCCCCAAGGGTTGGCGGGCATGTCGAGCCGACCTTGCACATTCTTTCGAAGGATCGTGGCCCCGGTATAGACGGACAACGCCAATGGTCGGACGCGGTCGAGTTCGATGCGATGACGAACGATGTTCTTGGATATCCGCGCCAACGAGGCTTCGTCGCCGGGATCGAGCCCGTTGTCACCGACCTTCGCCTCGCCCGATTCCTGTTTCTTCAGACGTTCGACTTTGTCCTCGAGTGCTTTCTTCTCTTTTTCGTACGCGGCAACTTTCGCTTCGATCCAAGCGTCACTGCGTTCAAACCCGCCGCAGTTTTCACGATCTAAAAAGCTGGCATCGCGTTCGGCGAATTGAGTCGTCGAGAACACCGCCATCATTCGGTAGTAATCACGGGTCGGGATCGGATCGAATTTGTGGTCGTGACATTTGCAACACAGCATCGAGTGCGCCAAGAACGCTTGGCCGACCGTGTCGGTCACGTCGTCGAGCCATTGCCCGCGAGTTTCTTTGAATACGCTCATCCCGGTTTGTTCCCACGGTCCCATTCGCACGAAGCCGGTCGCGATCAAGTTTTCAACGTTGTCGGGATCGATCTCGTCGCCGGCGATTTGTTCCCGGACGAAGTCGTTGTACGGTTTGTCGTCGTTGAACGCACGAACGACGTAGTCACGGTAACGCCACGCGTTGGGACGAGCGTAATCGTTGGCAAAACCAGCCGTATCGGCATATCGGGCGACATCGAGCCATCGCCAACCGAAGTGTTCGCCATATTGCGGCGTGGACATCCAATGACGCGAGAACTCTGCGATGGTTGCTTGCGGATCGTTCGCAAAATTGTTTGTGAACCGTTCGACCTGATCGGGGGTCGGTGGCAATCCCGTCAAGCCGTACGACAACCGGCGCACCAACGTCTGCGCTGAAGCTGCCGGAGCGACCGCGAGACCGACACGTTCGAGTTGTTGATCGATGAACCAATCGATCGGATGTTTTTCCGGTGGAACCTCGACAGATTCGATCGGGCGATAGGCCCACAGCTTTTCCGATTCATAGCGGCGGTTTTGCCAGTCATCCGAAAGCGCCCGCGAGACGAGCACCTGCTCGCCTTGTGCGTAGGCCTGTTGAATCTGTTTAACGCGTTCTTCGTTCGGCCAAGGGGCACCTGCGTTGATCCAATCTCGGATCCACCATTGCTGTTCTTCGGTGAGCCGATCGGCTTCCTTGGGCGGCATCTCGTATCCGGATTCTTGCCGAGTGACGGTCACGAACAGCATGCTGTGCTCGCCCTCACCTTCGATCAACACGTCACTTTCGAATGCGTCACCGCCGGCGAGCAATCGGTCTCGGCTTCGCAAATCAAGTCCGCCTTCGATCTCGTCCGGGTCCGCCCCGTGGCACGCCAAGCATCGTTCTGCAAAGAGAGGCTGGACATGCAGGGCGAATAACTTTTCACCCTCCGTGACAGACTCTAGGTGAGGGGCAACTTCGGAATGGCCAGTGACCGGCTGCTCGGCGTTGATCGGTGCAATCAGAAGCGAGTTGAAGCCGGCGGTCACCAAACAAGCCAAAACGATCGCCGTCGAGTTGGTTTGCCGTGTTTTGCGTTTCATTGAAAGGGTCCTTGAACTTGGTTCACCTATGATAGCCGCTCCGGCGGGTGCTCGTCGTCAAAACCCTCCTTCACCCAGCCTACGATTCGGCTGAATTCCTGCGAGGGAACACGGCAGGTTGGCCGAACCAATCGGGATGGTAGCCTTGTCGGACCGCCAACAACACCGCTTTTCCGTGTTGGTGTTCGCTGCCGTGCGTGTAGTCCCATTCCAATCGTTCTTCGTAACGCAAAATCCTCAATCGCGATTTCGCCGCGACCGCCCAAGCGGCCAATTGATTGGGACTGAAATAGTTGATCACCGCATCGGCCGTTTCGCTAACCGGGACGTCCCGGTCCCGTCCCGGCAATTGGTCGCAACCGGGATCCGCGGTCGTGTGAACCTGAACGTAAAGCATGCCGCAATCGGTCAGGCTATCGCACATGCGTTGCCAAACGGTTTCCGCGTCGGCAGCGGGGATGTGGTCCAAAACCGTCGTCGCGATCACCGCATCGAGTGATTCGCGAGGAAACTCGAACTCGCGAACGTCGCACAGTTGAGTTTTCACCCGGTCAGAAACCCTGTATTGGACAGCCCGCTCGGCGATCCGAGCCAACCCTCGATCACTGAGATCGACCGACGTGACGTCGTACCCTGCCAACGCCAGCGCGATCGAATCTCGCCCGGCACCGGCGCCCAAATCGACCGCCTTGCCGCTCGGGCGCGCCGCTTGTTTCAAAAACTCTTCCAATGCCGCCGACGGCTCCATCCCGTACGCGATGTCGTCACGATTGTAGACGTCAAAAAAATAGTCACTCGAGGGGGATGTCACGATGTTCAGTCGGATTCAAGAAGGGGAGACGGCGGGTGAAAGCAAAATCGTTTCTTTGTATCGACACGTTTTTTCTGCTCAAATAATGTTCACTCGGTTGCCAAGATAAATGATCCGGCAGCGAATCGACACCCAAGCAACCTCACTCCGTTCCCAAACTGCCTCATGTTTGCACACGATTCGAACGCTCGGCGATGGCTCATCCGATTCGGTCGGATCAGTCTACTGTTGTTCATGGTGTTCTCGACATTCGCCTTTTTGACCGCAGGAATGAGCACGGAGCAACTGAAGAATGCGGACACCAGCCAAGCCGCTGCGTTGACCACGGTCGGCAACGATGTGGCGGCCCCCGCCGTGGACGTGCGAAATGCCTCGGCGACACGGCACAACGCGATCGACTCGCTCGTCCCCGATTACGACCGCGAATTATGGAACGACATCATTCGAGAAGACTGGCAGAACCAACTTCAATCGCTGGCGATTTCACCAGCCCCCGATGCGGACTGGTTGACGGTTTGTCGCCGGTTGTCACTGTCGATGGTCGGTTCGGGCCTATCACTCGAGGAGATTCGTGAGCTTCAAGCGATTGCCGAAGAACAACGCATCGAGCGACATCGGCAAAACTTGCTCAATGATTCACGGTTTCATGATTATTGGGGTGAACGCTACACGCGGTTTCTTGTTGGTGCCGACGACGGCCCTTTCTTGGTGTACCGTCGTCGTCGGTTTCGAACCTGGTTGTCTGACCGGATCGCCGAGAACCTTCGCTACGACGAGTTGGCCCGCCGTCTGATCACCGCCGAAGGCTTGTTCACCGATCGGCCGGAAGTCAATTTCTATACCGTCACCTTTGACAGCGGCAACGGAAGTCCCGACCCGGTTCGCATGGCCGCGCGGGTGAGTCGTGCGTTCTTGGGTGTCCGAATCGACTGCTTGCAATGCCACAACGATTTTCTCGGCAACGTCTCGATGGGCGACCCGGTATGGATGGCGGATATCGAAACGGCGTCCCCTGCGGGAGAATTTCGCGAAGGCCAACAGCAGGACTTTCATCAATTGGCGGCTTTCTTCACCGCTGCCGATACGGAAGGTTTGCAAGGCCTCCGCGACAAGCCGGCCAAATACGAGTATCAATACTTGCACGCCGACGAAGAGCAGGACGTTCAACCCAACGTGCCCTTTCGGGCTGACCTATTACCGGAGAAAGAATACGACAAAGACGCCCGTCGGCGACTAGCAAAATGGATGACACATCCCGAGAACACGCAATTCGCCCGCGCCGCCGTCACGCGAGTTTGGACGTTGTTGTTTGGGCAACCGCCGGGCGATAGCGAAGGCGTCGACGATCTGCCGTTGGATCAAAAACCCAGTCCAATCATCATCTCGTTGTCTCGGGCATTCATCGAGAGCGGATACGATCTACGAGAATTGATCCGGCTGATTACCGACAGCCCCGCCTTTCGCGTCGATAGTCGTGCGGACTTTGAAATCACCGCGTTGCACGAAAGGGCAATGGCCGCATTCCCCGTCGTGCGTTTGCGGGCCGAGCAAGTCGCTGGAACGCTCACCCAAGCCGCACGAGTCAAGACGGTCGATCGTGACTCGTCGTTTATCTTGCAACTGCAACGATTCGGCGAAACGAATGATTTCTTGAAACGCTACGGCGACCTCGGCGAAGATGAGTTTAAGAACGAAACCGTCACGATCACTCAGCGACTCGTGATGCTCAACGGGAAACTGACCCGAGACGTCGCCGACTACAATCCCGTCCTCAATACATCGGCCCACGTCGGCATGTTCGCGACCGACAATCGCAAGGTGGTCGAATCGTTGTATTTGGCGAATCTGAATCGCTTTCCCACTTCGGCCGAAGTCGACCATTTCGTCAAACGGATCGTCGACGGAAAACGAGAACACGCGATCGAAGACCTCGTTTGGGTGTTGGTCAACAGTAGCGAATTTGCTTGGAACCATTAGTCATGAACTACACGTCCCCCCGCGTTTGCGATCCATTTACCCACTTCTCGCGTCGCCGTTTGCTTGGTGCGGGAGGCGGCTTGATGCTCTCCGGCCTGGCCCGGCAATTGACGTTAGCGGCCGAAAAGTCGGCCGATCCGAAAGCACCGCCTGTGAGCGTGATTTTGTTGTGGCTCGAAGGTGGCCCCAGTCAACTCGAGACGTTCGACCCGAAACCCGGAACCAAAGTCGGTGGCGAAACTCAAGCGATCGCCACCAGTGTCCCCGATTTACAGATTTCCGATTTGCTTCCCGCAACGGCCGAGAAGATGCACTTAGCGACTTTGGTGCGAAGCGTTGTCGGCAAAGAAGGCGATCACGAACGGGCGATCTACAACATCAAAACGGGCTACCGACCCGACCCGACCTTGGTCCACCCGTCGATCGGCGCGGTGTTGTGCCAAGCCGACGAGGCCGGTGCAGACATCCCACGACACATATCGATTTTGCCAGGCGGTGCACCGGGGCGGGGCGGATTTTTGGGGGCTCGCTTTGACGCCTTTCGCACCGGCGACCCCGAGTCCCCCGTGCCGGACGTGAAAGCCCGTGTCGATGACGATCGCTTGGCCAAACGGCTGGAGGACCTGCAGTCGATCTTGGAACCGCAGTTCGCGCGGCGACGACTCGTCGATCTGCAATCCAACCGAACGTTGCACCAAGCGAGCACGCAGGCCGCCCGCCGGATGATGTCCAGCGATCAGCTTTCCGCGTTTGATGTGACCAACGAGTCCGCTTCCGCTCTGGAGTCGTTCGGCGACGACCCGTTCGGACGTGGGTGTTTGGCGGCGGCCCGTTTGATCGAAGTCGGTGTACGTTGCGTGGAAGTGACGCTGACCGGTTGGGACTCTCATGTGAACAATCACGGCCTGCAAGCGTCAGCGACCGCTCGGCTTGATCCCGCACTGGCGGCGCTATTGGCGAGACTGGAAGACCGCGGTTTGCTCGATTCCACGCTCGTCGTATGTGGCGGTGAATTCGGTCGGACGCCGTCGATTAACCCGGCGTCAGGCCGAGACCATTGGCCACACGGTTTCAGTACGCTGCTTGCCGGCGGACGTTTCCGACGCGGCTATGTCCACGGCGCCACGTCCAGTGATTTGAAAGCGGACAAAGCTGAAGGACACGTCGCCGATTCGCTAACGATCGCGGATCTACACGCAACCATCCACACCGCCTTGGGGCTTGAACCGAGCCACGAGTACCAAACCCCCATCGGTCGCCCGATGTTTCGAAGTGATGGACGCGTGATCAACGAGTTGCTACAAACTTAAAATCCTCAATGCGGCGAAGCCGCAACTGGGTAGCACTCTTCGGCATTGATCCGGTGCAACCGTGCGGCGTGTTCGATCTGTTACCAAACAGGAAACAACAATGCTTCTAAAAGTTCTCGGAATATGCGCTGGTTTGCTTGGTCTAGCGTTGACAGTTTTCGCGGTCATGGCTTGGCGTGAGTTGAATAGTGCAGCCACATCAGAATTGCCACCATCTCCCGACTCAATGCCGCTATTGGAAATCGTAGGCCCCGAACTCTTTGACACGCGGGATCCGGGCGTCAAGCCTGCTAAACCCGCAGATCTCGCACAGGCGGCGCTTAAGAGAATCTACATTATCGGCGGCGGCTCATTCATTTTGTTGGTCGTCGGGATTCTCATGCTGGTGTTACCGCATGGTCCACGAACCGATCAAAGGAGTTCGTAGAATATGGCTGCGTGATGCGAAGCATTTTCTCACCGGACCAGTGACCGTGCTGAGGTAGATGATCTCTTTCGCTGCTTCCATCCGCGATGACTGTATTCTCACGCATTCCTGAAAAACAAACAAAGACAAAAGATGCCAACTATCATCGACGCTTAGCTTGCTACTTCGGAAGAGAGGCGATCTCGCCCGCGGTCAATGCCCGGTCGAAGATCGCGATACCGCCCAGCGTCGCACCGAGGAAATTGCCGGGTTTGCCCGCGACATTCACCGAACCGACGGTAAAGTCCGCACCGTCATCTTGTCCATCGAACAAACCTTGCCGATAGGGGAAAGGGTTCATCCCTTCGGCCTGACTCAGACTTCCGTTGAGATACAGTCGGACTTCCTCGCCATCGTAGGTCATTGCGAGCGATTGCCACTCGCCCAACGGGACCGTCTGTCCGGACGTCGCATACGTAATGCAGGCCTCTTCGTCTGGAGTTCGGCCGCCGATGGATGATACGTGCCCTTGAAACCGGTCTTTCGAAGGCGTCCGTGTCATCGTCCTAAAGTCTGTTTGCTTAGCGGCATTGAGGAAGAGGCAATACTGTCGACGATTGCGAGTCTCGTCCCATACGCCTGCGATAGCCTGCCAATGACTCGTTTGATTGCGGTAGATCCAGGCCACCACGGTGACCTGCGCGTCGGGGCCATGGATGTTCAGCGGACCGATCTTCTCTCGCGGGATCGACAGCCATTGTCCTTGATTGATCTTGATGGCACTGCCGAATGGGCCGCCATCGAGAGCTTTGATGGGGCCGTTCTGTTCCAGAAGCTCGAGTGCTGGATTCACCAGCGATCGTTTGGGCTCCCCTTCCGCATCACCAAACGTCCAGAAGGCCACAAGGTTTGGAACGTCGGCGACTTGCTGTGCGGGCTGTTCCGCCGTGGCATTTAGTGAATCAGCCCACCAAAGGCAGATCAGGAATAAAGAGGCGTGTTTCATCAGATTCGCAATTGGGCATCCAGCGAGGTCTTGTCCGACCTTTAGTTCGGCACGGCGTTCTTCCGGCAATGTTGACCGCCGAACGCATCCCCTCATCCTATTCGATCGCCAATGTCGCTGCGATAGTAGAGGCCGCTACTTTGCCTTCAAACCCGCAATGCCGTAAACAACCAAGAGACTTACACGAAGGCATTCGTTTAACTCGGTTTGTTACTCAGTCCTGCATTGGTGTGAGATCGCCACATCGTAATCGCCAAGGTCAAGACAGTCAGCGGAATGACAAACAGCAGCATCACGTCGCCAATGGTGTGACGCAAGTCGTGATCGGTCGCTGCGAGGACCAGATGCGCCGTGTAGGCCAAGTAATAAAACAGGAAGACGGCGCCTTCCCAACGTGCAATCAGGTTGCCGGTGACGAAGATCGGCCAACACGCGATCGCGACCGCGATCATCACGGGAATGTCGAACCGAATCGCGGCAGCACTGACGCCAATCCCGTCGGGCGCTAACAGCCCAGACAGTCCCAGCACGCACAAAACATTAAAGACGTTGCTACCGACAATGTTGCCGACGGCGATGTCGCGTTCCCCCTTGATCGCGGCAATGATGGACGTCGCCAATTCAGGCAATGAAGTACCGGCGGCGACGATGGTCAATCCAATGACCAACTCACTGACACCAAAGCTTTTGGCGATTATCACCGCTCCATCGAGTAGCCAGTTTGATCCGGCGACCAAAAGGAACAGCCCGCATAGAATCAAAACCAGGTTGATCCAAATCGAGGATTTTCCAGAATTCTTTGCCGACCATTCGTTTGCGAATTCGTCTTGAACGAGTTGATTTTCTTTTCGACTCGCCCGAATGCACCACCACGTGTAGGCGACGATCCCCGAAAACAGGACCGCGCCGTCGAATCGGCCGATTCGACCGTCCAAGCTTACGATCAGCATTAGCATCGAAACGCCGATCATGATCGGGACGTCTCGACGGATGAACTCGCTGGCGACCACCAACGGAATGATCAACGCTGACAGTCCCAGGATGAACAGCACGTTGAAAATGTTGCTGCCCACCACGTTGCCGATCGCCAAGTCAGCGCTGCCGGCGAAGGATGCTTGCACCGAAACCGCAAGCTCAGGCGCGCTCGTTCCAAACGCCACGACCGTCAAGCCGATCACAAGAGGAGAAATTTTCGCGGCAACAGCCAGATTCGAAGCTCCGCGGACTAGCAGCTCCCCGCCACCGACCAAAACCATCAGGCCCCCTAACATCTGTAGCGAGGCCCATACCGTATCATTCATCGAAATTCACTTTAACGTCGCTGGACGTATCGTTTTGAGGTTAGAAAGACGGCATCACGTGATGCCGCGAGAACATGACGTCGCTCAACAGACACTGTATTCGTCGCCATTACAGCCAACGACTTCGAAGAAAAAACCAAAGCATCGTGACGGGCACGATGGCACAACTGACAAGCATCGCCGACATCCACCCTTTGGAGTCGAACGGCAAGCTTTCAAAGTTTTGCCCGAAGAATCCTGTGATAAACGTCAACGGCAAGAAGATCGCGCTGACGATCGTCAATCGCTTCATAATGTCGTTGGTGCGCTGCGATACGACCCATTGAAATGCATCGAGCACGTTGCCTAGTAGTTCACGATTGAGTTCAATCGATTCATTGATTCTCAGCAGATGATCGTAGACGTCTCGGAGATAGGGCGAAGTCTTCTCACTGATAAATCCTCCCTCTCGTTTTGACAGTTGAGAAAGCACGTCTCTTTGTTGCGGCAAAACGCGACGCATCGAAATAAGCTGTCGCTTCAGTCGAAGCATCTCCTTTAAATTGGCTGCGGTGGACCCTTGATTGAGCAGGGCTTCTTCGATGCCTTCGATCTCGATGGCCAATCGGTCGATGACCGGGAACATCGAGTCGACTACGGCATCGGCGATCAGATAGCGAATGAAATCGACACCGCGTCGCGCGGCGGTAGCATCCGCCGCTAGTCGACTCCAAACACCGTTGAGCGAGGGTGATGGTTCATCGTGAACCGTAACTAGGTAGTTCTTTCCCAAGAACGAATGCAACTCTTGAATATGCGCTTCGTCCGCCATCGTCGAAAGAAGGCAAAAACCGTGAGTCACGATGAATAAGTGATCGTCGTAATCTTCCAGCTTGGGGCGTTGGTCAAAGTGCGTGCAGTCCTCGATCTCCAGGGGATGAAATCCGAACCGGTTGGCGAGCATTGCCAGTTCCGATTCGGTTGGAGCCTCGATGTCGATCCAGATCAAGGCATCTTGTTTGGGGGAATGAGCGAATTCGTCGCCGACAGATTCCTTGGCCTTGCCTTGGATTTCGCCTTTCGTTTCAAACTCCAGTGTTCGCATCATCGGTCAATCGCCGCAAACGTTGATATCAGCCAGGAAAACAAAAACGACTCTGCGTCGCAAATCGAAAACAAATCACCACTCATTCCCTTGTCCACCGTTAGTCGTCTTCGGGAAGTGGTTGTCCCTTGGTTTCGGGGAGAAAATAAACGACAACTAAACCGGCGATGAACACGAGACTGACCCAGGAGGTTGCATCCCGAAACGCAGACAATCGGGCGGCATCTCTTGCCACAGCATTCGCGGTTTCGGGAAGTTTCGCGATCGCTGATTCGCCTAATTTCTGTTGTAACAATCCCAAGGTGAATGGCCCCGTGGCGGCAAGAAATCGCCCGACGTTGTAGCAAAAACTGGTCCCCGTACTACGCAGTCGAGTGGGAAACAACTCGGGCAAGTAGATCGCGAACCCGGCAAATAACGCCAATTGAAAGTATCCCATCACCCCGCTCATCCACAATTGATCGACGCCTTGGAACATGCGAAAGTACAAGTTCGTCGCTAGAAAGGCACCGATGAAGGCGATCGCGAAGGCAAACTTTCGACCTGTTCGCTGGGCGATATAGGCGAAAGATAGCATTCCCAAAAAAGCACCTACATTCTGGATGATACTATTGAGCCCCTTGTAATACGTCGCTTGGCTGGCGATCTCGGTGTCGCTGAGGCCTTTGTCTTTCAGTGAGGTATGGATGACATCGCCGACCAGTTCTGGCGCGAAGAAACCGATTCCCCACAGCCCGATGACGCCGGTGATACAGAGCAGAATTCCAAGAATGGCTGGTTTGCGCCATCGTCCGGGGCCGAGCAGCGAAGCGTACGAGCCGAACTTGACGCCGCTCAATCGCCCCGCCTCCCGTGCTTCGGTCCACTTTTGGGGTTCTTTCAATCGCAACTGAATGAAGACGCATAAGAAAGCCGGAATGGCGCCGACCAAGAATGCGTATTTCCATGCTTGGTCGGACGTGATCTGCTGCGCTGAAATCAACGTTCCCATGTACATACTGATCAATCCGGCGGTCACGTTGCCGATCGCCGAAAGCGCTTGCAGTACACCAAGGGCCCACGTTCGCGCTCCCGGTGGCAGGGTATCTGCGATCAAGGCGACGGCCAAACCAAAGACGCCGCCGACGCCCAAGCCTGTGATAAAACGGTAGACCGCAAAGTCGACCCAGGATGTCGATAAGGCAGAGAGTCCTGTGAAAACCGAGTACAGCAAGACCGTGATCGTCAATGTCTTGGCCCGCCCGATCCGGTCCCCCAGCGATCCGAAAAACAGTCCACCGGTGGCCCACCCAGCCACGAAGATCGATGTGGCGTAACCACCAAACGTTTTCACGTTGGCGCCTTCAGGCAGCAGGTTCGTTAAAGCCGTGTCACGAAACAGAATGAATAGCTGTTGATCGAGGCAATCAAACAGCCACGCAAGCGACGCCATCAGAAACACGAACCAGTGATAAGCCGTCAATTGTTGCCACCACGGACGAGCGTCATGGGGTTCATCTAGTTGGATAGGTTGCATGTGCATTGGTTAGTGAGCGAGAAAGGTCGTGAGTATCTTTTGGGGTAGTTTGATCGGCAACGCAATGATGTACTGGTTTGCTGATGTTATCGCCCCGTGGATGGACAAGGACAGTGTGATCGTTCGTTTCGGTGGCATCGCTGTTGTTGTGCTGCTGGTGGTGATGTTGGAACTCCGCTACCGCACGTTGCGAGGTCGGTTTGCCACCGTGAAGGTCGAAAGCCTTTCCCAGGGGGCTGGCCAGGATGGCCGGTAACAGGACCAATTCGGCAACGGCGCCGCAACTGAGAATCACCAACATTAATAATCCGAACTGACGGGTCGGCACAAACGTGCTTAGCAGAAACACGGAAAGCCCTAACCCGTTGATCACGGCCGCTTGAAGGGTCGGGTTGCAACATCCCAAAAACGCCGCTTCGATCGCGCTATTGCGATCCGGCTGAGTCGTTTGGCAGTGTCGATACCAATGCAGAAAGTGAATCGTATCGTCGACTGCCACACCCAACGCGATGCTTGCCGTCATCATGCAACCAATGTCGATGGGGATCCCCAACCAGCCCATCGAACCGAACACGGCCAATACGGGCAGCAGATTGGGGATCATCGCAACCAAGCCCGACGCAAGTCCTCGTGTCACCCACATCAACAGCGGCGTGATGGTCAGGAACGACCACAGCGTGCTTTCGATCAAGCCGTCCAATAGCTCGCGCTGAGCCTTATAGATAATGGGAATGGCACCGGTGTGGATCACCGAAACTGCAGGACGATCGCTCGCTGAATCTTTCCCAGAATTGAACTCGACATTGGCTTGCGCGATCATCGGTGCGATGACATTCCGGATATCTTTCGCAAGCAAGCCAAAGTCGACGTCCTTGAACGCGGCCGCCCGCAAACTGATCCGCCAAAGTTCGTCTTGCGACTCGAGATCCATCGCCAAGTAACCGCTTTCGATCAGGGCTTGGCGTCCGGTTTGAAGCTTGCTGTTCAAAATTCGGTAACGAACAACTCCACTTATGCCCTTATTGTGAGTTGGCAATTCCGGGATAAACGCGATCGCGGACATCGACGTCGAGATCAACTGTTGCCCATGCATTCCGAACTGATGATCAATCGCGTTGCGAACGCCTTCAACGACTTTGGCGCGATCCAACATCGTGAGTGTTTGATTTTGGGCTGATGATGAACTGTCACCCAAATGACGTCCATCGAATCGAATCAGCACCTCAAGAGGAACCAAGTTGCCAAGGTTTTCTTCGAGCCAGTGGTAGTCGGCTAGGATACGTGTTTTCCCGTCGAACAACTTCAGCAAGTCGACCGAGGTTTGGATCCGGGGAAGACCGAACGATAAGACGATCAACCCAATCGCGGTGGCTAACCCGATGCCGCGATGATGGCGAATCATTCTCCGAACCCAAGCTGTTTTCCATCGGTGAGACTTCGTGGACGATCGCATTCCGGCTTTCGTCTCCGGATCGAGATGCTTTGACGATCGTTCGAACCCGTCGTGGCGGCCGAAGAATTGCAGCGCGGCGGGCAACAGTACAAATAACGCAATTAACATCAAACCCATGCCGAGCGCTGAGAAGCTTCCGAATCTTCGGATCGGCGTCAAGTCACTTGCCAACAGTGACAACAACCCCAACGCGGTCGTCGCGCTGCACAGCGCCGCCGGCTTCATCCCCATCGCCATGGCGCGTGCGGCAGCCGTCCGCGTTCCGGTTTCCTCGGCCGCAACACGGTAATAATTCACCAAGTGAATCGCACCGGAGATCGTCAGCACGTAAATCAATGACGGCATCGCCAGCACGATCGCGTCGGCATGGCAACCCGTGATCCAGATCGCCGCGGTAGCGCCACAAGTGCTGAGGATGCCACACAGGAACACGATGACGGTCAAGCGAATACTGCGCAGCGACCACCACGACAACACAAGGCCCAAGCCACCGGCGGCGATGGCCAGACGAATCAGCGTCCGTTGGCCTTCTTCGTTGATCGCGAGATTGTCGACCGGCGGCCCGCCAAGGTGCGCCGATTCAAGCGGAATCTCACACGTCACCAGCGTTCGAAACAACAAGCCTTGCGACTTGTCCGGCGAACCGGCAATCCGGTCGATCCAGCGAGGCGTCCAAAACCCGATCGCTTGTCGCAGCTTTTCGGTGGGAAAGTCGTACAGAAATACGATCGCGCATCCTTGACCGTCCGGTCCGATGGCGGAACCCGTCAATCGTTCCACCGCTCGGGAGGCGGGCAGATTCATCGGTTCGTCGGTCAACGTGCGCAGCAACGAGCGCGACGTGACGACCTTTTTGATGAAGTGTGTATTCTCGGCCGCGTCTCTCTCAATCAGGGTCGCGGCGAACCTTTCCAATCGCGGGTCGTCGCTGCGGGATTCTTCGGGTAGAGCGTTCAGATCGATTTGGCAGCCGTCCCAACTAACAATGACAAAGTGTCCGTCACCGAACCAATCATCAAACTGTTTCAGTTCGACCGATTCGGGCAAATTGGCTGGCAGCCAGTCGGCGATACGGTTGGAGTTCGTACCGACCGCCAACGCAGCCCAGTAAATCAGGAGGGGCGTTGCCAACGCACCCGTCAACAGGATCAACCACGAAAAACGAGATAGCAACCGAACCGCCAGCGAGTCAAAATCGAGGCGGTTCGGGGTGCGTTCGGAGACGTGTCCGTTTTTATACTTCACAATCTTAAGCCGCAAGTTTCAACGACGATTTGCGAGGCTTGTCAGGCTGGCCGGGACGGTGAGCTTGGACGTCAAAATCGAATTCGCCAGGCTCGAAATCGAGCACAATCTTGCAGTTGCTCGGTTCGACGCCGTTGAGTTTCCAGTCGAGTCGGCGAAACCAAGACAACGATTTCTCCCATTGCCTGATCGCGGCGTACAAACGAACCGCCATCGGATGATCGGGATCGCGAATCTCCGCTAGCACCGACAGGGTGCCGCTGGGGAACCCTTTCAATAACAACGCGGTGGCAAAATTTCGCTTCGCCGAGTTGCTGACGTCGGGACGTTCCAGCACCGTACCAGGCATCAACACAAAGGATCGATAAACATCGACCGCTTTGTCGACTTGCCCCGCTCGGATCAGGCAGACGCCCAACGCGTTGCGGACGTAAGGGTCCCGTCCGGCGGATCCCAGCAAATTAGCGGCGCCGACATAGTCGCCTTCCTGGATCAGGCTCCGTGCTTGCCTCAGCGACGGATGGTGGGACCAGTCGTGGTGGTCAGTATTCAGGACACTGGAGGGATTCAGGGCATTGGAGGATTGAACCTTCATTGCCCGTTGTTTCTTCTGATTATTGTTCTTGGTGCGCGCAGACACGGTCTTAGCTCTTTGAGTTGGATGGAAAACGAACGTCGATAAAAACAGCCAGAAACGCGGGGCGTTCCTAAATCTGCAATCGCACGTTCCAATCCAACAGTGTCAGACGAGGGCAGGAACCACCGTGAATGATGCCCTGTCGTTCGCAGCGTGACACACCAAGGTGGCTCGCCCCAACACTTTGCATCGTCGCGCCAGCGTCTTGGATCGGTGCCGCATCACTGGGTCGGCCGGCAGCCAATTGAGCCGCCCCGGTCGGTAGCGTTATCCAAGACTCGACCAGATGCGTGCTGCAACGGAAGGATTCATCGAGCGACGCGTCGGCAACCGAAACTGCGTCGTTGGATTGCCAAGAAGCCAAGCGGTCGGGGACCACTTGCACCAACGCCGCCAGCAAGACTAAGCATCGCGTGAACATTAAGTGGTGGCGACTTTCAGTCGCCAAACCCTGAAACGTCGACTGAAAGTCGACGCCACGTTGAGAATCCATCACTTATTGTTCACGCGATGCTAAGACGAAGTTTGCGTCGGCGATTGCGGTTGGCTTGAATCTTCGGGCTCGCGACGAACGATTTTGGCTTTGGGTTTTTCGTTGACCGTGCCGGGAACCAACCAAGGGCCTTTCGAATTGGCTTGGATCAACCGCATCAATTCGTCGCTGTCGATCGCCTCGACTTCGAGCAATCGCTGCGTGACCGCTTCAAGCACGTCGCGACGTTGTTGCAAAATCTCGCGGGTTTGCATCAAGGCGTCTTCGACGATTCGCGAGACTTCCTTGTCGATCATCTTGGCCATTTCCTCACTGTGCATGATCTGGTAATCACCGCCGCCCGATCCGGCCAAGAAAGGCGAGCGGGTGTTGCGACGCAGGTTGATCCGACCGAGACGGCTCATACCGTAATCCATCACCATGCTGCGGGCCGTTTCGGTACAACGTTCCAAGTCGTTTTGGGCACCGGTGCTGATGTCTTGGAACACCATTTCTTCAGCTAGAGTACCCGCCAGCATCACCTTCATCTGACTTTCTAGTTCCGACTTCGTCATCAGGAATCGTTCGGACTCGGGACGCTGCATCATGTATCCCAGCGCCGCCAGACCGCGCGGGATGATGCTGACTTTGTGGACCGGGTCGGTGTTGGGCAACGCAGCGGCGACGATCGCGTGACCAGACTCGTGGTAGGCGACGCGAATCTTTTCGTCTTCGTTCATCACGCGGTTTTTCTTTTCCAAACCTGCCGTGACTCGTTCGACGGCGTCGTTGAACTCTTCCATGCCGACAGCAGATTTCCCATTGCGGGCCGCTAGCAAGGCTGCTTCGTTGACCAAGTTCGACAGATCCGCACCGACGAAGCCGCTGGTGATCGACGCAATGCCGCTCAATTCAACGGACTCATCGAGTTTGACGTTCTTAACGTGAACCGAAAGGATTTTTTGACGTCCGGCGACGTCAGGGCGGTCGACCAACACATGGCGATCGAAACGACCGGGACGTAACAACGCTGGGTCGAGCGTTTCGGGCCGGTTCGTTGCGGCAATCACGATCACGCCGGCGTTGGCGTCGAACCCGTCCATTTCGACCAACAACGCGTTGAGGGTTTGCTCCCGTTCGTCGTGTCCCCCGACCGAGTTCGCACTGCGGCTTTTTCCGAGCGCGTCGAGTTCGTCAATAAAGATGATGCACGGGGCTCGCTGGACGGCTTGTTGGAACATGTCGCGAACGCGAGCGGCACCAACGCCGACAAACATTTCCACGAAGTCGCTACCCGAGAGGCTAAAGAACGGCACGCCGGCCTCGCCCGCAATGGCCTTGGCCAGCAACGTTTTCCCGGTTCCGGGAGGTCCGACCAACAGCACGCCTTTGGGGATGCGTCCGCCGAGGGCCTGGTATTTCTCGCTGGCGCGCAAAAAGTCGACAACTTCTTGGACTTCGTCGACCGCTTCATCAATCCCGGCGACGTCTTCGAAGGTCGTCGGCAAATCATCTTCGCTGTACAGCTTGCCACGACTGCGAGAGAACGACATCGGCGAGCCGACGCCACCGATCCGTCGCAACATCACGATCCCCAAGGCGACCAACACGCCGATCATCAGCAGTTCGGGCCAGTGATTTTCCAGAAAACGACTCGGCCGATCGTTGTCCCAGGCGACGCCGGATTGTTCGAGCAAGGAGATGAACTCGGCGGAGATCGCGTCGTTCGGATAACCGCGAATCGTCAGAAAGTCGACTTGCTTGGACGTGATTTTCGCATCACCGGTCTTCTTGGAAATGACCCGATAGTCGACTTTGCCGGTGATCCGATCGTCGGCGACCAAGATATCAGTCGGTGAGCTGTACTCGACCCAATACGCCGGATCGGTTGCGGGCACCAACACGCGGGCCCGGCCGGCGGTCTTTGCGGGCGCGGCCACCGTTTGGCGGAGTTCGGCTTCCGCTTCGGCCTCAACGTCGGTCTCGGAGACGTCTTCGGTGACGGCTTCGGTCGCGTTTTCAGTCGCTTCCGTTTCCAGTGACCTTTCCCGCGCCGCGACCGTCAGCAGTTGCTTCAGGTGTGGATAAGTCAAACGTTTTCGATCGTCGGAGACCAAAAAGGCGCTCACAAGCACAAGTCCGGTTACTCCGATCAGAACCAACCAAATATTGCCGGTTCCCCGGTTTTCGGACGACGGACGGCTCGATTTCGGTTTATCGCTCATGCGTACTGAATCTGCGTGGTGAGAAGAAAGTCGGGAGAGTAAGCGAGTGGTCAGGCACGACTAAGCGATTGACGTTAGTCAGCTCCGCCCTTTTCACGTCGATTGGCCTGCGGGGAGGCACTGCAATTCCGAGTCCACGATGCCGCCGATATCGGTTATTCGGATTGTGATTGCCAACGTGATCCGCCATTATAGCGGCGTGTCGATTTAGACGAACGGGCCCGCCAAAAGGTTTGCCAGCCAGAAGGTTTGCCAGCCTTAAGGTTGGACCGTTCATTCCATTCCAATGACTCTCGTTGTCACTCTTGTCCGAAACCGCTCCTGTTTCTGCCGCTGTCGCGTCTCCGACACTACGTTCATCGCCATCGGACACAGAGTCCATTGGGCGTTCCGGCGGGCGGGTTGCGATCTTAGGGGCGACCGGCAGCATCGGGACCGCGACGCTTGACGTGATCGCGGCATTGCGGCGGCATGATCCCGAGCGTGACTGGCGGGCTTGGTCGATCTCGGGACACAGTCGCATCGATTCTCTCGGGAAACTCGCTGCCGGCTCCGATCCGGTCCCCGGTACGATCGTGGTCTCGGACCCCGAACGAGAAACGTCCGCTCGATCGACGCTGAAGACCCATCAACTTCACGCTAGCTGCCGGTTGGACTTCGGCCCCGAGGCGCTCGTTCGGGCGGCCACGGACGCATCGGTGGACACCGTCGTCGCCGCGATCGTCGGGCGGGCGGGGCTGGAAAGCACGCTCGAAGCCGTTCGGGCTGGAAAACGCGTCGGGTTGGCCAACAAAGAAACGCTTGTCGTGGCCGGTCCGGTCGTCACGCAGGCAGCCCTCGAGAGCGGATCGGTATTATTGCCGATCGACAGTGAACATTCGGCGATCTACCAATGCTTGGCCGAAGCCCGATCGCTCGCCAAGACGACCGGCGATGACAACGCCAACTCGCCATGCGACCGCCGGTTTTCCCAAAAGTATCCCGGCGTTCGGCGGCTGATTCTGACGGCCAGTGGCGGGCCGTTTCGCGGATGGACGGTCGATCAAATGCGAGACGCAACACCTGCTCAAGCTCTCAACCATCCGACCTGGGATATGGGGCAAAAAATCACGATCGATTCGGCCACGATGATGAACAAAGCATTGGAAATCATCGAAGCAAAATGGCTCTTCGACGTTCCGCACGATCGGATCGAGGTTGTCGTTCATCCGCAGTCGATCATTCATTCGTTGGTTGAATTCGACGACGGTAGCGTGATCGCGCAGCTCAGTCCTCCGGACATGCGATTGCCGATTCAGTACGCCCTGACGTACCCCGAGCGATTGCCCTGTCCCGCCCCGCCGCTCGATCGCGGCAATTTTTGGGAAATGACGCTTTCGCCGGCCGATCACGAGCGTTTTCCCGCGTTAACGCTGGGATTCGAAGTCGCTCAAATGGGCGGAACCGCTGGGGTGGTGGTCAACGGGGCCAATGAAGCGGCGGTTCCACTTTTCCTGGCCGGTAAAATTCGCTTTACTGACATCGCTGAACTTTGCCGGGAAACGCTGCGTTCTCATCATCACGAGTCCCAACCGACGTTAACCCGATTGCTCGAACTCGACACTTGGTCAAGAGAATACGCGGCCAAGTTGGCTGTTAAGCTTGTCGTTTGATTTTTTCTGTTCCCCCGTCTCCTCCAATAGCATTCGCCATTCATGTCACCGTTTATCGACAATCCGCTCGTTTTGATCCTTTTGGCGGCGTCGGAGGATCCCAGTTGGATCGTGACCTTGCTGACATCGACTTGGTTGTGGACCAAGGTCGCTTTGGGGATCGGTTTGGTCGTGTTTGTCCACGAGTTGGGCCACTTCGTCGCGGCGAAGTCGTTCGGGGTCAAATGCGAAAAGTTTTACGTTGGGTTTGATGTGCCGATCCAAATCGGGCCGATCAAGTTTCCCCGGACGTTGGGCAAGTTCACCTATGGTGAAACCGAATACGGCATCGGCATCATTCCCTTGGGTGGATACGTCAAGATGCTCGGCCAAGACGACGACCCACGCAAAGCCGAACAGGAAGCCGAGCGGATCCGATTGGCGGGCGGTGACGAAGACGCCGAACCCGAACTGGATCCGCGCAGTTATCCGGCCAAAAAAGTTTGGCAACGGATGATCATCATCAGCGCGGGCGTGGTCATGAATGTGATCACGGGAATTTTATTCGCCACGATCGCTTACTTTTACGGCGTCCCCTACACACCCGCGATCGTGGGTGGGGTCTCGCCCGGCGGGCCGGCTTGGCAGGCGGGGATCGAACCGGGAGGTCGTGTGATTTCGGTCGCGGATCTTCCCGACGACGAGCAATTGCATTTCAACGAAATGAAACTCGCCATCATGACCGAAGGCATGGACACGCCTGACCAAGCCATCGACGTGCGATTGTCCTACGATGACGAAATCCGCGACTACGAGCTTACCCCTCAGTCGCATCCGATCGAACCGAGCTTGAAGCTGATCGGTATCCACGGACCGACGGGCACTTCGTTGCCTTCCAAATTGTTCGCGATGCCCAATAGCGCCGCCGCCAACGTGCTGACCGACGATGACGCAGGTGCCGAAGTGATCGCGATGGACGGAAAGCCGCTCGACGCGAACGCGTTGATGCCGATCACTCCCGTCCTCGACCGCATCGTCAGTTCGCCATCGGAACCGATCGAGTTAACCCTGGTCAGTGTCGATGGAACGAATCGAAGCATCACCCTGGCACCACAAAATGAAAAGGACTTCGGCGTTCGCTTCGGCGTTGGACCGATCAAAGCGTTGGTCAAGGGCGGGCCGGCGGAGGCGGCAGGGCTGAAGATCGGCGACCAAATCGTTTCCGTCGATGGTGACGCGGACCTGGACGCATACTCGTTGCTGTTGCGTTCGTTCATGACCGGGCAAGACATCGAAGTTCAGATCCGTCGGGGCGAAGGCGACGACGCGATCGAAAAGACGGTGTCGTTGCAACCCGCCTCGATCGTCCAAACCAAATCGCCCGTCTCAGAACTCGGTGATACGATGGGCATCCAGTCGTTGGGCTTGGCCTACGCGCCGACCACGGTGGTGACCCGAGTGACGGCCGAAGCGAGCGATCTTAAAGTTGGCGACCTTGTCCGCGAAGTGCGGATCCGATTCACTGACCCGCAAGCTCGTCAATCACTCGTCGATATCATCGGTGAGGAAACCATTCAAACCCTTAGCAAAGGCTGGGAAGTCGGCGATGCGATGCCGTTGGGCGTATTGATGGAAACCATTCAAATCTTGCCGGTAGGGACCGAGGTCTTAATCAAAGCGACTCGGCCTCCTGAAGGCGAAGTGATCGAAACCAAGATGATGGTTCAAGCAACGGACCGATTTTGGTATGACCGAGGCATCAATTTCATGGCCGTCGATGCGATCCAAACGGCCGATTCGTTCGGAGAAGCGTTATCGCTGGGGCTTCGCGAAGGCGTCCGCCGACTGGGCAACGTGGGTCGGTTCTTGGGCATGTTGGTGACCGGCAAAGTCGAAGCCAAGTTCTTAGGCGGCCCGATTCGAATCGCTCAAATGGCCAGTTACGAAGCCGAGCGGGGCGTGTCGGCCCAACTGTTGTTCTTGACCATGTTGAGTATGAACTTGGCGATCTTAAACTTCCTGCCGATCCCGGCACTCGACGGCGGCCACATGTTGTTCTTGACCGCCGAGGCGATCCGCGGCAAGCGGCTCAATGAGGCGTTGGAGATGCGTTTGACGTTCGCGGGTGTGTTGGCGCTGTTGGCCTTGATGATCTTCGTCTTTGCCAACGACATTCTGCATTTGAACTAAAGCTTCATCCACCTTTGACTTTAGGGTGTCAGCAACGTGGCTCGACGGTCCTCCGTCGAGAATCACGGTGGGGACCACCGTGCCACGTTTTATGCCAGCCTTCACTTTAAATATTGATGAAGTGTTTGACCGGCCGAGGCTTCCATTCTTGATAGGTAATCGGGCCAGACTTCTTGGGTGAACTTTTCGGTGCCCAATGAGATCGTTTCGTTGACGTTCAAGTTGCCTTTAACGATATGAGCCGAGTTCAACGCATAAAAGCCGGGCACGTTGGTGACAATTCGGGGCAAACGGGTGCTGTAGTCGACCGTCGACAGCGCAGCGACGTATTTGGTTCGAGCGATCTTGAAGTCGAGAACCTGGTCGCGTGAAAAGTGATCGTACATCTTTTCTAATGTCGACAGGCACTTCTCGCGATAGTCTTCGTCGGACTCGTTCAAGCCGTCATGATCGTCGGGCAGGTATTTGGGTAAGTACACCAAATGCTTGCCTCCGAGTTGCGACTGCGAGTCGACGATCGTTGACATTTCGATCACGGCGGTAAGCGGCACCCACGTGTCGGTGATGTTCGTCACGTAGTAGGGGCTGATCGGTCGCTGCATCAACATCGAGGCACAAACCACACCCAAGTATCGAATGCCCCGGTGTCGTTGTTTTTCGCTCTCATCGAGTTCGGGAACCTGCTGGGCGATTTGAGGTGAGGCGATCGTGGAAATCACGTTGTCGTACACCTCGGACCGCCCGTCGCCGAACTCGACCCGCAAACCACCCTCCGTGTGGGTTACCACTTTGTGAACCGGAGACGAAGCCATGGTCGTCGCACCATGTTGTCGCAGCCAATCGACCCATCTGGTTAAGATGTTCGCGTAGCCGCCGGGGACGTAGCCGAACATTTCGGTCTTCATGCCACTGCGTCGCGCTTTATACATCCGCGCCGTGTGTGCCCAGATGAACGCCGCCGACGTCTGCTTGTAGGCTTCACCGAGTTTCGCCTGAAGCAGCGGATGCCAAATTTTTTCAAAGACGCCGTTGCCGGACCAGCGCCGCAGCCATTGTTCGACGGTGAGTTTTTCGAGACGTCGCCAGTTCCGGATCTTCGACGCGTAGAAAATGGTACCGCCCAGTCGCAGTTTCTCGATCCAATTCAGTGGCGGGAATTTCAGGAACTCCGCCGTGTTGCTCATCGAATGCAACCGTCCGCCGGAATAGAAACCGGTCTTGGTTTCGACCCACTGCATCTGAGATTCCAGGTCGAGCCGCCTGAGCAGGTCTCGCAACACGGTGTCACTCGTCAACGTGACGTGATAAAAGCGATCCCAAGTGACATCGCCGAGTTGCCATGCGCTCGTCAAGCCTCCCATCGTCGGTGCCGCTTCGGCGATGGTGACCTGTTGGCCGCGGTCGATCAAATCGGTGGCGACTTGCAATCCCATGACGCCGCCGCCGATGACCAACCATCGCGAAGATTCGGGCATGCGACTACGAGCCCACGAAACGGTGTCGCGCGAGCAGTTTTAGCGTCAACCCGATCGTGTGGAAAACTCGCATCTTGCTCTCGCCGCCCTTTTGGTCGTATCGCAATCGAAGCGGTACTTCGCCAAAGACGCATTTCATCGCACGCAACTTCAGCAGTACGTCGGCCATGCACGAAAAGCCCGTTTCGCCGACAAAGTCATCGCCGTAGTGATCGAACGCACTTCGAATCACCGAAGCGCGGTAGGCGCGGTAACCGGAAGTGTAGTCGCGGACACCTCGCGTCGGGAACAGGATCGTGAACAAGACACGGGCGCCGATGCTCAGCAGGTGTCGTTCGAAAGGTACCCCGACGACGCAGGCACCGGTTTGGAAACGCGATGCGATGACACAATCGCAACCTTCATGGACCGATTGAACCATGCGGTTGATCAATCCGGGGGGATGCGTGTTGTCGGCATCCATTGTGATGATGATGTCTCGCTCACCCGCACGGTCGACGGCTTCGCGTAACCCGTCACGGATGGTGCGGCCGAGTCCTTGATTGGTCGAGTGACGAACGAGGTGGAGTGGCATTTGAAACGACATCTGGGATGCGATCTGAGCCGTGTCGTCACGACTGCCGTCATCGACGATCACGACTTCATATTCCAAACCGCTGTCGGCGAACGCTTCGCCGATCCGTTCAAGCAACTCCGGCAGGGATTCTTGTTCGTTGTAAGCCGGCAGAGCGAGGAAGACCTTCGCCGCGCGAAAACGCAGAGGTGTGGGCTGAGCAGCTTGGCTCGCCGATGAGGGTGCCGCTGAGTCGATGCTTCCCGCACTGGCAGCAGCCACGACGTCTTGAATTGCGAATTCGGGTGAAGTCATGAGCCGATGTTAGTGAACATGCGTGTATTTTAAGATGGAGGTCCGTCACGCTCAGTCTATTCGGCCTCCCAAACTACACAACCGATTCATTCAAAAATGATCGCACTGGGCGTTTTAGTGGAAAAAAGCTATGATGATTTTCGTTAAAGCCGATTGAATTGGCAAAAACAAATGGCCCCTTCGATTGGAATGAACTCGGATCCATTATCTCTTTCATCCGATCCACTTCCTTACGATGATCTGCCTTTGTCTATCACGCATTTTGCAGAGCCCCCTCTCATTGACATGCCTGCCGCCGGTCCGTTGATCGATTTGAGACGATATGCCGATCGGGAGCACCTGTTATTGGCATCCTATGCGATGCACAGTCGGGATACCGAAGGACGCGTGCATCCCGAACCACCGCACGCTTACCGGGGCCCCTTTGGTCGAGATCGCGACCGGATTTTGCACAGCAGCGCGTTTCGACGGCTGTCGGGAAAAATGCAGGTGTTTACCGGTGAGATGGGGACCTACCACCGGACTCGCTTAACGCACACGTTTGAAGTGGCTTCGGTGGCCCGCACGATCGCCCGCGTGTTGAGGCTCAACGAGGATTTAACCGAAGCGCTGGCGTTGTTGCACGATATCGGTCATCCGCCTTTTGGCCATTGTGGCGAAGACGTGCTGAGCGAATGCATGGCGGAAGTCGGTGGCTTTTCGCACAATCAGTTCGCGCTCACGATTGTCGAGCAACTCGAACAGCGGTATCACGCATTCTCGGGATTGAACCTTTCGGCGGAAACCTTAGCCGGCCAAGACACACGGGCCCACAAAAGCGAAGCCGCGATCGGTCGGGCACCCTTGCTCGAAGTTCAGATCGTTGATTTGGCGGATTCCATTGCCTACGACGCTCACGACGTCGACGATGCCTTGCAGATGGGGTTGCTGAGCGTCGAAAGTCTAATGCAATTGGGGATCATTCAACGGGCGATGGACCGGGTGCGGCAAAAGTCAAGCGAATCGACGGGACGTCTGACGCGGATCTCGGCTGACCCCTCCAAAATGGAGATTTTGGGCAATCCGATGCGGCAGTTGCTCGTCCACGAACTGATCGACTTGCAAGTCAGTGATCTTCTCAAAAACTCGCTGGAACAGCTTCAAGTGGCCGAAGGCATGTCCGCCGACCAGGTCCGCGATGCGGGCATCCGCGTCGGTCATTCCGACGAGGTGATGCGGGAGCGGATCGAACTGGAGCAGTTTTTGTTCGATGCCGTTTACCGGCATCCGCGGCTGATGCCCGTGCGAGAGTCGGCCGCCGACCGTGTGGCGACGCTATTTTCGGCTCTGAAAGCGGCTCCGATGCGGTTGCCGATGCGGTTTCGTCGCCGTGCCGAGACGATGCCCTTCGTTCGGGTGATCGGCGAGTATATCGCCGGAATGACCGACGGGTTCTGCGATCAGCAATTCGAAAATCTGTCGCAATCGAGTCACGGGCCACTGGCGGATTGGTAAAACCGGCACAGGTGAACTTTTTCGCCTAATCCGTCGTCAAGGATACGACAGATCTGATTCGCTGTGGAAACCGCGACTTGGCCCCTGGGCGGATACCGCCGAGCATTTACACTGTCGGATTACCTGCCAAGCTCTCATCCCTCTCCTATCATTAGGGCGGCGTCCGGATTCGGAGGCCGCTAACAAAATGGCTCTCATTGTTTTACGACTGTTCTTTTTGCTGTGCGCCGGTGGCGTTTCGGCGATCATCAATTCGTCCTTGCCCAGCGGCAGTTCGGCTTCGTTGCCGTGGTTGAACTTCATTCTCATCATGGGATTGGCCGTGGTGATGGTGGTTCTTGACATTTATTTGCCGCGCAAGCGGATTGATACGATCACGTCGGTCTATTTCGGCGTGCTCATCGGCGTACTGTTGACCTACATTTTGACGATCGCAGCAGCGCCACTGCTCGAGCAACTCGGCAATGTCAACGAAGTCCGATTAGTCGTGGGGTTGATGCTGTGTTATCTGTGCACGTCGGTGCTGTTGCAAACGAAAGATGACTTCCGCTTTTTGATTCCTTACGTTGAGTTCGTCCGTGAAGTTAAAGGGTTCAAGCCCTTGATCCTGGACACCAGCGTGGTGATCGACGGCCGGATCGCCGACTTGGTCGCCACCGGGGTCTTTGATAATCAGTTGATCATGCCACGATTCGCGCTCAGTGAGTTGCAGGCGATCGCGGACAGTAGTGACAAACTCCGCCGTACCCGTGGGCGTCGCGGACTCGACGTGCTCAACCGATTGCGAGCCGATGAGAACGTCGACTTGCAGATCTTTGACCGCGATCTTCCCGAATTGGCCGGCCAAACCGTCGATCTGAAACTGGTTTTGCTTGCCAAACATTTGGAAGGGAAAGTGGTCACCGGCGATTACAACTTGAACAAAGTGGCCAAGGTTCAGGGAGTGCCCGTCATCAACTTGAACGAAATCAGTAACTCGTTGCGTCCGGTCTTCTTGCCTGACGAAACGTTCCGATTGCGGGTGATTAAGCCCGGCGAAGGTCCTGAACAAGGGATCGGGTACCTCGATGATGGTACCATGGTCGTCGTCGAAGGCGGTCGCCATCGGATCGGCCAGGAACTGGATGTTCGCGTTACCAGTACGCTACAAACCAACGCGGGCAAGATGATCTTCACCAAAGTCGACGGTCGGTAAGTCTCATGACGAAAAAAAAGACAGCGGCGAGTCCATTCGAATACGTCGAGCCAATCGGTGATCGCGTATTGGTTCGCAAAGACGAACCGAAACGAGAAACGCGCGGGGGGATTGCCCTGCCTGATGCAGCCGAGATCCCCACGATCACAGGTCGGATTGTGACGATCAGTGCCGTGGTCGAGAACGACGAGGAACTACCACTGCGTCAGTATGACAAGATTCTGTTTCACCCTAAGAACGCAATCCCCGTCGACCTGGAACACGACAATCAGTTGTTTGTCATCCCCGTCGAAGACATCGTCGCCGTGTTCCGACGCGAAGCCCCCGAATCACCGAGCTAGTGGCCTAGGTCGCTGAGTTTTCCGCGACGAGTTGCTGTGTCAGTTGGCGGAGGCAGACCGGTCGGTCGTAATGACTCAGCGCTAATTTTCGGGCGGCTTGTTGTTGAAGTTCAGTCTCAGTCCGGTTTTGTTTGGCGAATGTGGCGACTTGATGGGCGATGGCGGCGGCGTCCCCAGGTCGGCAGACTTCGCCGACTTGATAGTGCCGAGTTGTCCGGGCCAGGTCCGTCGATTCAGGCGAAATGGCCAACACGGGACGGCCAGCGGCCAAAATGCCATACAACTTGCTCGGGCACAAACAGCCTGTGATGTTCTCGTGCATTGACACGACATGCAGGTCGGCTGCCGATAGTGATTCGGCGAGTTTTTCGCGAGGCTGATAGGACAAAAAACGTACTTTCGACATACGCGAAGATTCATCCGCCAAAGACTTGTTGGATGAATTTTCTTGACTCAAAAGATTCGAAGAGTCATGCACATTACCGTTGGCAGCAAGTTGTTGTAGGTGCTCTTTGGCCGCCCCATCGCCGATGAGCAATAAGATTGCATGATCGGGCCAAGCTGGATCGGCGGTGGCTTTGATGAGCACGTCGAGCCGTTGTGTCAAACCCATATTGCCCGAGTGCATCACGACGAATCGTTCTTCAACGCCCCAGTCCCGCCGCAGTGTGTTGTCTCGGTGATCGATCGGTTTGATTTTTTCACAATCGGCCCAGTTCGGAATGATGCAAATCCGATCGGGATCGAGCGACCAGGGTGCGGCGGTCAGTCGGTCCTTCATGCAGCTTCCCAGAACGATGATCTGGTCGGCGAGTTGGTAGGCGGATTGCAACCGCGTCCGAATCAAGCGAGTGACGAGCCCCGGTTGGGCTTTGCCGATCGCTTCGGCGACGTCGGGATAAATATCCTGCAAGTAGGCAATGAAACGACCTCCACGTAATTTCGCGTGATTGGCGACGACGGGAGGCAGCAAGAAAGGATCGGTCTCGCAAACGTAAACATCGGCTTTCAAACGAGATCGTTGGAGATACCTTTTTGTGGCTCGGGTGAACGAAAGCAGATTGAGCAAGCGTCCGGCGGGAAACCGTTTCTTGAATTGCGAGTGCCCGAGGCGGTGAATCGTAACGCCGTGATGTTCTTGCTGGCCTTGAGCGACGAATTCAGCGCCGACCCGAGGGCTGTTGGGTTGCCCGCAAACGACGTGGACGTCATGACCTGCGGCGGCGAGATGCTCGCACAGGTCTTGAAGCAATTGCCCGGTGGCCTCGGAGTCGGGCCAGTAGCAGCGGTTGAAAAACGCGATCTTGATGGGAGTGAAGTTTGAAAAGGTTGCTGAGGATGTTCAACCGGCCAAGGTTTTTCGGTTGGCTTCGGCTTGGGCGAGTTCCAAGTCGTGCTGGACCATCAGTTCAGCGAGTTCCTTGCAGCTCGTCTTGGGTTCCCAGCCAAGTTTTTCCTTCGCCTTGGAGTAGTCGCCAAGCAGCAAGTCGACTTCGGCCGGACGGAAGTAACGAGGGTCGATTTCAACGTACTCGTTCCAGTCCATGTCCAAGGCTTCAAAGGTATAGTCGAGGAACGTGCGGATGGTTTGTGTTTCGCCGGTCGCCAACACAAAGTCGTCGGGTTCATCGTGCTGCAGCATCATCCACATGCCTTCGACGTAGTCCTTCGCGTAGCCCCAGTCTCGCTTGGCGTCGAGATTACCGAGATAGAGTTTTTCTTGAAGGCCACATTTAATTCGAGTCGCCGCACGGGTGATCTTGCGGGTAACGAACGTTTCGCCGCGACGGGGAGACTCATGGTTGAACAAGATCCCGTTACTGGCGAACAGCCCATAGGATTTGCGATAGTTGACCGTTTGATGAAACGCGTAAACCTTGGCACAAGCGTATGGACTCTGAGGGCTAAACGGCGTTTTTTCCGTTTGAGGTGTTTCGACGACTTCGCCGAACATCTCACTACTGCTGGCCTGATAGACCCGAGTTTCCTTGTGTTTGCTCAATTGCCGAGCGGCTTCGAGCACATTGAGGGCACCGAATCCGGTCGCTTGGGCGGTGTAGGCGGGCGAATCGAACGAAACACGAACGTGCGATTGAGCCCCGAGGTTGTAGATCTCGTCGGGCTGGACATCGAGCACAAGGTTTGTGAGATTCTGGCCGTCGGTGAGGTCACCGTAATGCAGAAACAAACGCGTGTTGGCTTCGTGCGGGTCGGCGTAGATGTGATCGATGCGGTCGGTATTGAACGTGCTACTGCGGCGGACAATCCCATGAACGGTATAGCCTTTATCGAGCAACAGTTCGGTCAGGTACGATCCGTCTTGACCGGTGATCCCGGTGATGAGTGCGGTTTTCATGGGCGGTGAGCTGAGTAGGAAGTAAATATGCGTGGGAGTTTGAACGGGCCGCTTATTGGAGCCCGGTTGATTCACAAGCCGACAGGGTGGTAGCTCTCAAACAGAGCGGAGCCTTTCCGATTCGATGCTTTGTACAAAATCTTGATAAGCAGATTGTAGTCCGTCTCGCAAATTGATTTGGGAGAACCATCCGGTATTATTGATGACGGTCGTGTCGGTCCGTTTGACCGGTGTGCCGTCGGGTTTGCTTTCGTCTTGAACGATTTCTCCTTCAAAACCGACCGTTTCGGCGATTAAAGCGGCCAGATCGGCGACGGGCAAGTCGACACCGGTTCCGACATTGACCCAGTCGGGCGGATTCTGCAAACCGATCAAATGGACGATCGCGGCGGCTAGATCGTCAACGTGCAAGAATTCGCGGCGTGGTTTGCCAGATCCCCAAACGCTAACCGTCTTTGCTCCGGCTCGGTGGGCTTCGTGAAAACGTCGGATCAATCCCGGGATCACGTGCGAGTTGTCGTGATGGTAGTTGTCCCCGGGGCCGTACAGGTTGGTCGGCATGGCCGAATGAAATAGCACGCCGTATTGATTGCGATAATGTTGGCAAAGTTTCAAGCCTGCGATCTTGGCTAGTGCGTAGGCCTCATTGGTCGACTCGAGCGGTCCGGTCAGCAGGCTGGATTCCTGGATCGGTTGAGGGCAAGCACGCGGATAAATGCACGTGCTACCCAAAAACAAGAACCGTTCGGTTTGATTTTGGTAGGCGGCGTGGATGGCGTTGGCAGCCATCATCATGTTTTCATAGGCGAACTCGGCGGGATAGGTCGCGTTGGCATGGATGCCACCGACCTTGGCGGCTGCGAACACGACGCAGTCAGGGCGAGCGTCGGCAAAGAAATCTGCTACCGCACGCTGGTCGCAAAGATCGAGTTGTGATCGCGTGCGAGTCAGGACCTCGCCCTGAAAAACCGGTTCAAGCTGTCGCAAGACGGCACGACCGACCATCCCCCGATGACCGGCGACGAAAATTCGTTGAAACGGAAGCGAGGACGACATCGTTATGAAACTGAAGGGGGCTTAAGGTGAATTTTGGTAGGCGATTAAATGGAAGATTTCCAAGTCCAGTTGGCTTCGGGTTGAGGCCATCGAAAAGTCGCCAAGACTTTCGATCATTAACAGGTACGTTCGAAATTCCTGGCAAGTTTCGCTGCCCGAACATTGGAATGGGGCAGTCTAACAGGTATTTGCCCAAGTTTGATACGGCCGAAGGTCAGGCATGGCCGAGTCGGTCGAGGCGGTAGTCGCCATTGAGGATCTCTTGCCACCACGATTCGTTTTCGAGATACCACCGAACCGTTTTTCGGAATCCGCTGGTCACGTTCTCGGTCGGTTCCCATCCGAGTTCTCGCCGGATCTTACTGGCGTCGATCGCGTATCGGAGGTCATGGCCAGGACGATCTTGGACAAACGTAATCAGACTCGAGGCTGAAGAATGAGGGCCCGAGCTTTCGGGTGCGAGTTCGTCCATGAGTTCGCAAAGCATCTTAACCAGGTCGATGTTCTTGAGTTCGTTGTTGCCGCCGATGTTGTAAGTTTGCCCTGGGGCACCACGCTCAACCACGCTCAGCAAGGCCCGGCAATGGTCTTCGACGAACAACCAATCACGAATGTTTTCGCCGCGGCCATACACGGGAATCGGTTCGCCGCGAAGGCATTTCAAAATAACCACCGGAATCAGCTTTTCAGGAAACTGATACGGTCCGTAGTTGTTCGAGCAGTTCGTCACCAAGACCGGCAGTCCGTAGGTATCTTGCCACGCACGAGCGAGATGATCCGAAGAAGCCTTGCTGGCGGAATACGGCGAATGGGGATCGTATGGAGTGGTTTCGGTAAACAAGCCGTCCTCGCCGAGCGATCCGTAAACTTCGTCCGTCGATACATGAAGGAATCGGAATTTTGCGGCGGCTTCTGAATCGAGGGTGGCATGGTGTCGCCGGGCCGATTGCAGCAAGTTGAACGTGCCAATAACGTTGGTTTGAATGAATTGACCTGGGCCGTCGATGCTGCGATCGACGTGGCTCTCGGCCGCCAAGTGCATGACTGCGTCGGGCTGGAACGACTGCATCACGTTTTCGACCGCGTCGGCATCGGTGATGTCAACGCGAGCGAATCGGTATCGGTCATGATCGGCAATGTCTTGTAGCGAACCAAGGTTGCCGGCATAAGTCAGCGCATCGAGATTCAAGACTTCGTGCCCATCTCCCAAAGCCATGCGGACAAGATTCGAGCCGATGAAACCAGCCCCACCGGTGATCATGATCTTCATATTAAGCCTTGAGAAAGGTTAAGCCCCGATAACGGTTAAGCCTTGAGAACTTTGTTTTGGCGAACGGATTCAGGTAGACCGGCCGTTGCATTTCGAGTGTCAACGATGAATGTCGACCAATCGGCCAGCTCATTGATGTCGAGACACTCGTGCCAAGTCGAAATCAAAACCAAGTCGAATTGCTTGATCGTCGTTTCATCCCAAGCAACACTCGCTGTGCCCGCCCAATGCGAATGTTCCCGAGAGGGCCGGATGACGGGGACATAGGGATCGTGATAGCTGACGCTCGCGCCCATCTCCGTCAGTCGGTCCATCAATTCGTATGTCGGTGATTCGCGATCGTCGTCGACATTGGGTTTGTAAGCCAACCCGATCAACAAAACTTTGCTGCCGTTGACTGATTTTTTGTGCCGGTTCAGTGCGTCCGAACAACGACGAACGATGTGGGCGGGCATCGCCCGATTGATTTCGCCGGCCAGTTCGATGAAACGTGTATGGACACCGAATTCGCGGGCTTTCCAAGTTAAATAAAACGGATCGATCGGGATGCAGTGCCCGCCCAGACCCGGGCCAGGATAGAACGCTTTGAAACCGAACGGCTTCGTGCTGGCCGCTTGGATGACTTCCCAAATGTCGATGCCCATCGAATCGGCCACCACCTTGAGCTCGTTGACCAAGCCGATGTTCACACTGCGATAGATATTCTCGAGCAACTTCGTCAATTCGGCTACCGAAGTGCTGCTGACCGGAACGATCTGGTCAAAGACACTGCCATAAAGTGCTTTGCCCGCCTCGAGACAATTCGGCGTATGACCACCGACGACTTTGGGAATGTTCGTGGCTGCGAACTCCGGATTGCCCGGATCCTCTCGCTCAGGTGAATAGACGACAAAGACGTCTTTGCCGACCTGATAACCCGCCTCCACAATGCGTGAGACGAGTTCCTCGTCGGTCGTTCCCGGATAAGTGGTGCTTTCCAAACTGATCGTTTGCGGAGATCCCGACGACGGCTCGCGGAGATTCGGCAACACGTTTTCGATGGTGCCGACGACGTACGACAAGTCGGGTTCGAAGTGCTCGTCCAAGGGCGTCGGCACGCACAAGATGATCGCGTCAACCTCGCGAAGTTGACGGAAATCGGTCGTTGCGGCCAGTTTGCCTGATCGGACCTGGGTCTGAATCGACTCAGCGGAGATGTGCCGGATGTAACTCTTGCCGGCGTTGATGGACTGCGTCTTGGCTTCGTCAATGTCGAAACCGACCGTTTTGAATCCGCCTGCCGAATACGCCAACGCAAGGGGTAATCCAACATAACCGAGACCGATCACGCCGATCGTGGCCTGCTTGGTCTCAATTTGGTCGACAAAATACTTGGCAGACTGACTCAATGGGGCCGTTCTCGCGTTTCAAAGGTGACGTTTGCGAGCAGGCCGTGACGGTCGTCGCCAGTTCAAACTGGCGATGGTTTTCTGAACGTGTTGACCCGCTTTCCAGCAAAGCATCCTTGGGTGAGGTCGACTTTGCAATAATGGAGCGGCGAAAAACCTTCGCCGGTCGGCCCATACGTCGGACAATCGGCTTTGGTGGTACAGCCCTACCGCCACCGAATATCCGTTGATCCTCTACCTCGCAAATCCCATCACCGTCGGGTCTCTGGGTGAAATCTCGTGCGGCTAAGCAAGCGGCGTGTTGATCCAGGGCACGTTTGAGCAGTTTCGTTTAACGGCAAGCCGTAGGCGTCAATTAGGGGCATCGCCGACGCCTTCGGCTTGCCGTTAAACGATTAACTCAACAGCCCGCTGGCCCCCATTGGGATCTCGATCGAGGTCCACCATTTAAAATTCTGCATTTACCCGAACGATCAGTGATGACCGTGATGCAGGTCATAATGGCCGGGTTGGTAGTGGTAGTGTCCGCGATGGGGTACCAAAGCCGGGGCGTGGTAATCCAAGTGCGGCTGGGAATACCCACGATAGCCAACACCGTAACGAGGTGAAACGCTCGGGTAAACGATCGGGCCATACGCATGATGGCCGTTATTGTACGCCTGATATCCGCCGTAGCCATGATGACTGCCGTATCCCCGATAGCCGCTGCTGTAGCTCGATGCGCCGTACCCGCCATAGCCGCCGTACCCAATACCCCCGATGCTAATGGAAAAACCGCCCGCCTCCGCCTGCGTGGTGTCGGTCGTCAAGACCAATGCCAGCGCGAGTGCCGGGATTGAAAGCCACTTTGTGATTCGAGACATGTTCCTAATTCTCCCAAGAAGAACTTGTGTCATCGCGTGAGGCCAACTTGGCACCCTTTCAAAAACGCGTGAAACTCGTTCGGTCCTTTGTGAAGACGCAAGGCGAGGGCCAATCGGCCAAAAATCTTCCAAATGCACGCAAACACCGTGTTTTGAGGCTTTTTTGCTGGCTCGTGCCGCCGAAGCCACAACCCGAGTGTAGTCAAAATGACATCTCCCCTTGTTCACAATGAGACTTGAGGTCCGTTCAAGCGAATTCTTCGGGTTGAGACTTAAGGCGGCTGCGCCGCAAACATACAAGCCCGACGCGCACCGGTCTGTTGATTTAGTGCACTTTTGGACGGTATTTCGTTTAACGGCAAGCCGCAGGCGCCTGCGTTTTCAAACTCTGTCGCCTGCGGCTTGCCGTTAAACGACTCAATCAACAGACCGGCACGCGAGTGGAGTTGCTGGCATTGCGAGGTTTGGATTCGATTCCCTCGCTCGCGCGTCGGGCTTGTATCAATTGCTCCATTGGGCGGTTCTATTGGGATCGAGAGTGTTTAGACTGTACGCTCGCTTTACCGAAACTTGCTTTTGCGACCTTCCGGCCGCTTCCTAAATCCCCCATGTTATCCATGCCTCGAATTGGTCTCCGGCTCGTCATGCGTAGCCTCGTGTTTTTTGCTTTGTTTTTGAACTTCAGCGTTACCTCGACCGGTCGCGTCCATGCCGTCGAATCGCCGGACAAGAAGGCCCCCGACGCCGCTAAAGCCAAGCCAAAGAAGAAACGTTCGAGTGAGGTCGGACCGGCAATTAACGGGAACACGGCGACCCCGATCGATTTGATCAAGGCGATCGACGGTTTCGAAGTCGAGTTGCTTTACTCGGTGCCCGGTCAGGATCAGGGTTCGTGGGTGAACCTGTGCACCGATGATCGCGGGAGATTACTGGTCAGTGATCAGTTCGGCGGACTTTATCGAATCACGCCTCCGCCGATCGGTGAGGAAATCGATGAGACGGACGTTGAGCCGGTTCCCGCCGACATCCGCGGTGTCAACGGCATGATCTGGTATCGCGGTGCGTTGTACGTCGGCGTGAACGACTACGAACAGAAAATGCCGTCGGGAATTTATCGAATCACCGACAGCGACGGCGACGATCAACTCGACAAAGTCGAAACGCTACGCGAAGTGTCATCCAAGAGTGACCACGGCGTTCATGCTTTAGTACCGACGCTCGACGGCGAGTCGATGTATCTGATCACGGGCAACAACACCATCCCGACGAAGATCGCGGACACCTCGCCCGTCCCGCAAATTTGGGGCGAAGACCATCTATTGCCCAGCATGCCCGACGGCCGAGGCCACAATCGTGGCGTCTTGGCGCCCGGCGGGATCGTCTACCGCATCACGCCGGACGGAACCCACTTCGAAGCGTTCGCGAACGGCTTTCGGAACATTTTCGACGCGTCGATCAACAAAGACGGCGAGCTGTTCACCTATGACGCGGACATGGAATACGACTTCAACACACCTTGGTATCGCCCGACCCGCGTTTGTCACGTGACCAGCGGCGCCGAATTCGGATGGCGTAATGGTGCCGGCAAGCGAATGCCGTTTTACGAAGACAACTTGCCACCGGTATTGGACATCGGTCCCGGATCGCCGACGGGAACAACGTTTGGTTACGGGGCCAAGTTCCCGGCTAAGTATCAGGACGCCTTCTACGCGTTGGATTGGAGCTGGGGAAAACTCTACGCGGTTCATTTGGTACCGGATGGTTCTTCCTACAAGGCGACCAAGGAGGAGTTCGTGACCGGGGCTCCGCTGCCGATCACCGACGCGATCATTCATCCCGAAGACGGGGCGATGTATTTCACCATCGGCGGACGGCGGGTGCAGTCGGGACTCTACCGCGTGACCTACGTCGGTAATGAATCGACCGCACCGGTTTCGATGGAACCGACGTTCAACGAAGCCCGACAAACGCGACATCAACTCGAATCCTTTCATGGCAAACAAGATCCTGCGGCGATCGATGCCGCATGGCCTCACTTGTCCAATCCAGATCGCTTTATCCGTTTCGCAGCCCGCACGGCGATCGAGCACCAACCGCTCGACACATGGACCGAAAAAGCATTGACCGAATCCGATCCGGCAAAACAAGTCACCGCTCTGTTGGCATTGTCCCGAGCGGCTGGTGTGTGCCCAGACCACCGCAACGACGCATCGGCACCGGTAAACGAAACGCTCAAGAATCGGATTTTCGAGGCCATCGTTTCGATCGACGCGGCGAGTCTGAATCGCACCTCGCAGATGATTCTGGTTCGTACCACCCAGATCGCCCTGAATCGTTTCGGCAAGCCAAACGCATCATTAACCGAGCAATTGATCGCGAGTTTCGATCCGTTGTTCCCGGCCAAGACACCCGAGCAGAATTGGTTGTTGTGCGAGACGCTGGCGTACTTGCAAGCGGAGAATACGGCGGCCAAGGCGATCGCGTTGATCGAATCGGTGCCGACGCAAGAAGAGCAAATGCAGTACGCACGTTCGATTCGTTTTTTAACCAACGGTTGGACCCCGGAACTTCGCGAAGCTTATTTCGAATGGTTCCTCAAAGCCGCCAATTATCAAGGCGGCGCGAGTTTCGAGAAGTTCATCGAGTTCATCCGTAACGACGCGGTCGCATCGCTCACCGAGCAGGAAAAGAATTCGATGGCCGAACTACTTGCTCGCAAACCGGTTCGCAAATCAGTGCTCGAAAACCTCGGTGCGGTTTTTGAGGGCCGTGAATCGAAAGAATGGACATTGGATGAACTATCCGCCGCGACCAAGACCGGCTTAGCAAATCGTGACTTCGTCAACGGGCAAAAGATGTTTGCCGCCTCGGGATGTTATGCCTGCCACCGATTCGGTGACCAAGGCGGAATGACCGGCCCCGACTTGACGTCGGCGGGTCGTCGCTATTCCCCGCATGACCTGCTCGATCAAGTGGTCAATCCGAGCAAAGTGATCAACGAACAGTTCTCTTCGGTGCTCGTGTTGACCGATTCGGGCCAAATCCACACCGGTGTGGTGGTCAACCTCAACGGGGATACCTTGACCATCAATACGGATCTAACGAATCCCAATCAACGCGTGACGGTCGATCGCAAAGAGATCGAAGAGATGGAAGTCTCTGAAGTCTCGGCCATGCCGACGGGGCTTTTTAATCGCATGACGAAGGAAGAAGTTTTGGATTTGACCGCCTACCTGCTCAGCGGCGGCAATCCGGACCATGCGTATTTCCAATAGTCGCCAAGTCCTGCCTGCCAACTCGGTAGGGAGTTGGCGATGTTGCCTGTGGATCGTTCTCATTTGGCTCGGCCTAAGTCGTTCCGGCTTGGCCGAGCCTCCGGTCCCCACGCCGCTTGGTAGTACTTCGCCGGTCGCCGATCAAACGACCATTGCGGACACGGCGATCAACGAGAGCAGTGGAATGTCGTTTTCAATGCGGGATCCCGGATGCGTTTGGACGCATAACGATTCGGGTGATTTGGCAAGATTGTTTTGCTTAGACGTCGCCAATGGAGCACGTACCGGTAGTTGTGAATTGGTCGGCGTCGATGCGATCGATTGGGAATCCATGACGAGTGTTCCTGCCCTGGAAACCGGCTCGTCAAACCCGCAACTGATCGTTGCCGATAGCGGTGACAATCGGCACGTCCGAGGCCACATTACGCTTTATCGATTCGATGAACCGGACCCACGGAATGTCACTGAGCTCGGAATCGACGAATATCGATCACTGAACGTGCGCTTCCCCAGTGGCGCGAACGTCGGCGGTCAGAATGCCGGCGAAGCGATCGACTGCGAAGCGATCTGGTTTGATCCTGCGGAGCAAGCCGTCGTCCTCTTGGCCAAGAATCCATTGCCGATCGCGGGTGTCTATTTGGTTCCGATGTCACTGTGGTCGACACCATCGTCCTCGACGGCGGTAATGGCCAAACGCGTCGCCACGTTGGCGCTACCTTTCGTGACCGGTGCGGATCGGGATCCACAAAATGGTGATGTGTGGTTGGTCACGTACTGGCAAGCGTTCTGTTACCGGCGGTCGGTCGATGATACGTTGGCGCTTCAATTGGCCCGCGTACCTGAAGCGTACTCTGTGCCGAAATGGAAGCAAATCGAAGCGGTCTCGGTCGATCACCGGTCGCGGATTTGGATCACGACCGAAGGCACACCTGCGTTCCTAGGAAGACTGACTTGTTTGAAATCGAATTGAAGTTTCGCGTGGACGATCATGATGCGCTGATCCACAGGGTCGTCGCTGAAGGAGGCGTGTTGGTGTCTCGGCATCGCAACGATGACACCTATTACAAACATCCGTGCCGTGACTTCGCGGCAACCAGCGAAGCGTTGCGGATCCGACGCGAAGACGGCAAGCCAATGATTACCTATAAGGGGCCGAAGTTGGCGGGATCAAACGTGAAAGCGAGAGAGGAACTCGAGTGGCGGTTGGATCCTGGCGATCCCGACGGCACTTCGATGGAGCATTTATTAACTCAGCTCGGTTTCCAACGAGTGACCACGGTTTCGAAAGATCGCCAAACATTCCGGGTCGGTTCGGAATCGGACGCGATGACGGTCACGATCGACGATGTCGACGTGGTCGGCAAGTATGCCGAAATTGAACGCGTTTTGGCATCCAACCATCCTACGATCGATGAAGTCGCTCGGGCGAGGCAAGAAGTGCAAGAGCTTGCCGATCGTTTGGGGCTGACCAATCCCGAGCCTCGGAGTTACCTGCGGATGTTATTGGAAATCAGTGGCTAGCGGCGTGTTGATTTAATCGTAACCCGCTGCGTAAGCAAGGGATTATTGATATTGGCTCATCCCTCGCTCACGCGTCGGGTTACGATTAAAACGACAGCCCACTAAGAATCGCCTGACCAAGCTACAAGCTGTCATGGTTGTCTCGGTCGACTACAATCAATTCGCTCGAGGTTCTCCCCAAACTCCTCCCCAAATCCATCCAAGCCACAATGACGATTCGATTATTGCTCTTATTTCTATCAGCGGTTCCCACAACGCTGATCGCTCACGCCGAGGACGTTTCTATACGTCCCAACATTTTGTGGATTACGAGCGAAGACAACGGACCGCAACTCGGATGTTACGGTGACCAATATGCCGACACGCCGAATTTGGATTCGCTAGCGTCGAAATCCCTTCGGTATAAGACGTGTTGGTCGAACGCTCCCGTTTGTGCACCGGCGCGTACGACGTTGATCTCGGGAATGTACGCCACAAGCCTGGGCGGGCATCACATGCGCAGTGCCGTGAACCTACCCGAAGGTATGAAGTTGTATCCCGAAGTCTTGCGAGATGCCGGTTACTACTGCACCAATAACAGCAAGACCGACTACAACTTTGCCCAGTCTGATGATCAAGCTGGATGGCACGAGAGCGGTCGCAAAGCCCACTGGCGTAACCGCCCTGATCCGGAACAGCCGTTCTTTGCCATCTTCAATTTCACGATCAGTCATGAGAGTCAGATTCGAAACAAACCGCACACGTTGGTTCATGACCCCGCCAAGGCGAAAGTTCCCGTCTATCATCCGGACGTTCCCGAGGTTCGTCGTGACTGGGCGCAGTACTACGATCGGTTGACACAGATGGATGCCGAAGTCGGCCGAACGCTAGCGCAGCTCGAAAAAGACGGTCTGGCCGATTCGACTATCGTGTTTTACTACGGCGATCACGGTAGCGGCATGCCGCGAAGTAAACGATGGCCATTCAATTCGGGTTTGCATGTGCCGTTTATCTTGCACATTCCCGACGCTTACCGTGATCTCGCGCCGCAAGACTACATGCCAGGTGGGCTGTCCGAGCGATTGGTCAGTTTCGTGGACATGGGACCGACCGCGATCAGCTTGGCCGGTGCCAAAGTACCTGACAACATGCAAGGCGTGCCGTTTTGCGGTGCGTCCGAAGGAGCCGCGAAAGATTACATCTTTGGATATCGGGGTCGGATGGATGAGCGGATTGATATGGTGCGAAGCTGCACCGACGGGCGATTCGTCTACATGCGACATTTCTATCCGGACCGCCCTTATTTGAAACACGTCGATTATATGTTTCAAACGCCAACGACTCGGATTTGGAAAGAGATGTTCGACGCGGGCAAATTAAACGAAGCTCAAGCGAAGTTTTGGCAACCCAAGCCGGACGAAGAATTGTTCGACTTACAATCCGATCCCGACGAAGTGATCAACTTAGCTACCGACCCGGATCAAGCCGAACGGCTCGATGCGATGAGATCGGCGCTCAAGCAGTGGATGATCCGCACGCGCGACCTGGGCGTTTTGCCGGAAGCCGAAATGCACCGACGAGCTGGAAAACAAGCACCACGCGCTATGGCGACGTCCGACACTTTTCGAATTGAGGAACTGGTCGATGCGGCTTGGGACGCAAGCGATGCATGGCGGGCGTTTCATGATGTGGTGGTAGAGAACATGACCAACCGAGCCAAGAGCAAGGATTCTGGAATCCGATATTGGGCCGCCCGCGGCCTGCACCTCGGATTGCAATCGCACGCCGGAGTCGTCGACGATGAATTGGCCAAGAACTCCGTTGGCGTTATCGAAAGTTTAATGGGCGATCCTTCGCCAACCGTTCGTGTTGCGGCTGCCGAAGCATTGTTGGAGTTTGGAGCCGACGGACAGAAGGTCGCTGCGGCGAAGGAACTATTGAGTTTGGCGAACCTGCCCGAGAACGGATACTACGTTGCCATCGCCGCGCTCAACGTGATCGATAACAACTACGACTCGGTGATCGGTTTGTCGGGCGGATCCTTGAAGGACGTTTCTGGTAAACGCAGCGACGCGCCTCGGCGAGGGAATGACTACGTTGGTCGTCTATTGCAAACGATCAGCGAAACCCATTGATGGAACCGGCGGGCGATACGCGTCATCGGTTTCGCCGATTCGAAGAGTCGCTTCAAGTGGCGGATGAACAATCCCGCCGCCGAAATTTGCGAACAATGACCATCGAGGGCGTTTACTTGCGATCTTCCGATGGTCAGCGAATGCTCAATTTCGGCGGCAACGATTACTTGGGGATCGTCGCCGAGCAATCGCTTCAACAGTTCACGCGGTCAGGTCACATTTCATCCGGTGCGTCGGCGAGTTCGCTGGTGTGCGGATGGACGCCCCATCATGAACGTCTCGCCCGGTCGATCGCGTCTCTCGAAGGGGCCGAAGCGGCGGTTATTTTTCCGTCAGGTTATGCGGCTTGCAGCGGCGTGATCTCGACACTGTGCCGTGAGGGCGACTGGATCTTGTCCGATGCGCTCAACCACGCATCGCTGATCGACGGATGCCGAGCCTCCAAAGCCAGTCGCGAGATCTATCCTCACCGTGATGTTGGTCATGTCGAACGCTTGCTGCGTCAGCAACGGCATCGTTATGACTCCACGTGGATCGTCACGGACGGCGTATTTAGCATGGATGGCGACATCGCACCGGTGAGGGATTTGGTTCGATTGGCTGGCACTTACGACGCGCAAGTCATCGTCGACGAGGCCCACGGTACGGGAGTATTGGGCGAACGGGGTGGTGGACTCTGTGACGCGATGGGATTGCAGAATCAAATCCCGATCCGAATCGGGACGCTCAGTAAAGCGATCGGTCACCAAGGTGGGTTTGTGGCGGGGCCTCAAGTCGTGATCGATTATCTTTTAAACTTCTGTCGACCGTTGATTTTTTCCACGGCTCTCGCCCCGGTTGTGGCCGCTGGCGCGGCCGATGTGATCGATTTGTTTGGATCTTGGACCGATCGACGCGAACACCTGCATCAACTCAGCCGACATTTTCGCGGGCGGTTGGGCCTGCCGATCGAGCCGATCGAAGGTGCCATTCCGATCGTTCCGGTCGTTTTGGGACGCGATTGCGATGCGGTCGTCGCAAGTGATCGATTGCGACAACAGGGTTTTTTTGTTCCAGCTATCCGACCGCCCACGGTTCCCGAAGGAACCGCACGGCTACGGATCTCACTCAACGCATTGCATTCGACCGAACAAGTCGATCAACTTGCCGACGCAATCCTCGAGCACGCGATGCCAAAATAAGGATACAATGGCTGTTCATATGTTTGCACTATCACGGCAACTTAGGAAATTGGTTCGATGACAAAGCAACCGATCATTTCGCCAGCAACGCGGGCATCGAACGCAAACGTCGCCGCACACACGAAGTTCCATGATTCTGCATCGATGCGAACGAACTGGTATGATGCGATCACGTCGTTCTTGTTGGCCTGTGTCTTGATGCTCGGTTGCCTCGTGGGCGTTTTGTTTGTCGTGTGGGTATTATCTGGACGCGATGAAGACGTCGCCAAGGTTTCGCCGCCGATCCCGGCGCTTTCAAGCTCAGTGGGCATTGACGCGGAGACGCCTTTTGACACGCCCGCAGAATCTGAAACCACTCATTTAGCCGATCTTCCGATCGACCAAACGGTTCGATCGGTTTCGCTGATCGCGAACCAAGTGGCGACGATCGATGCACTGGAAGGATTGAGTGACTATCGTACGATCGGTGGGCGCCCCGGGCATGCCGGCGACTTGCTGCTCGGTGACTCGGAGGGCGACGATATCGTGCCAAGGTTTGAACGCTGGCAAATTCATTTTCACGTCGCTTCTGGTGACGAATATGCGAGGATGCTGGACTTTCATGAGATCGAATTGGCGGCAATCGGAGGCGATGTTCAAGGCGTCGATTGCGTCAGTCAGTTGTCCACCCAACCGGTTGTGCGAAAAATAACCGATACGGCGACTGAAAAACGCCTGTATTTCATGTGGACTTCGGCAAGCCCACTCGCCGAGTACGATCGGCAGTTAATTCAGGCGGCGGGAGTATCGATTCAAGGCAGGCACACCCTCAAATTCATCTCGCAGGAATTGGAGAATCAACTAGCCGTGCTTGAACTCGAAACGGCTCACCAAAAAGGCTATGAGAGTGTCCAACAGATAGCGAAAACTGTTTTTGAATGCAGACGCGTCGGCGACGGGTTTGATTTCAAATTAATCTCGCAACGATATCGGTGAGGCGACGCAGTGCCGATCCCCGTTCGCGAACAAATCTCCACAATCGATCCGTCCTATTGCATCGAAGTGACCGACGACGGCAGTCGCACGTTGCTTCGTGACGGCAATCGTTTTCATAGCGGTTGTGGTGCGATCGCCGAATGCGATTGGGTGTATCTGCGTGGCGTTGGGATGAACGATGAAACCTACGAGGATTGGCCGCGAAGCATTCTCGAAGTGGGGTTTGGTACAGGAATGGCAATGCTTCGGACGATCGATCGAGCCCTTTCGGCAGGCCAGCCGATCGAATATGTGGCGTTGGAAAATTCGCCGATCTCTGCACAGATCCTGGAAGAGTTAAAGCTCGATCGGGATCTGCAACGCCCCGAACTGGTACCGTGGTTCCTCGAGCGATGGGATCATTGCTTGCGGTCGACCACTCTCACGCCTGAACTTTCCTTGGCATGGGACGCCCAAACGAAGGTGTCGGTTATTTTTACTGACGCAGTGGCTTGGCTGACGAATCAGAAGCCCGGGTCTGAACGAAAATTTGATGCGGTTTACTTCGATCCGTTCGACCCAGTGATCAACCCTGAGTTATGGCAAACCGAAGTGCTTCAGGGGTTGTGGCGTCGGATCAATCTGGGTGGCAGATTGGTTACTTACTGCGTACAAGGTGAGGTGCGGCGTTCGCTTCAACGAGCGGGCTTTGAGACACATCGAGTCCCAGGTCCACCGTTTGGTAAACGCCAGGTCTTGATCGCGACGAAGTTAGCGGCAGAGGATCCGGTTCCGTCGGACGATCAAAACAGTTCAGGCTGAACCCCGCGCAACCATTGTATTGTTCGCTCAGTGCCGACACGGGTCGAGATCGTTTGCTGCCATCCCAGTTGGCGTTCGGCTTTCTGCGTGCTGAAGTTCGTTGGCCTCAGGAAAACGCTCAGCGCATGACGAGTCAGCTTAGGCGTTCGTTTCCTTCCAAGGACTTTCCCGGTGACTTCCATGGCCAACGCGGCACGGTGAGCGATCTGAATCGGCAAATGCCGTTTGACGGGTGGCAACTGCATCGCCTCACACAAAATCTGGATCAATTCTTGTTGAGTCAAATCACCGTTGGCACAACAGTTGTACGTCTGTCCCGCAGCAGCATCGGCTTCGACGGCCATGATGGACATCGTCGCCACGTCTGAGACATGCAGAAGGTTTAACAGATTGTCGCCCCTGCCGAAAATCCACATGCCGCCATTGCGAATGCTACGCATGATCCTCGGCAGGAAAGCGCGATCACGCTCACCAAAAAAGCTTGTCGGCCGAATAATGGCTGCTCGGGTACCGAGAGCCCGGACGATTTGCTCGGCTTCAATTTTAGATCGTCCGTAGTGGTCTCCTGTCCAGGGGTGCTGGCCGAGCTCCGCTTCTTCGTCAATCCATTGATTTGGTTCAGGATGTCCGTAGACCGAGACCGAACTCAGATGGACGAGTCGCTTGAACGTTGCCGACTTCTGGCAAGCTTGGACCAAATGACGCGTCGTATCGCAGTTACCCCGTTGGTAGTCCAGCCACGGACCCCAATTATCGGTCTTGGCTGCACAATGAATGACGTGAGTCGCCCCGTCGACGAACAAATCCACAACCAAACGTTCCAATAAATCGCCGGTGAATAGTTCCACATCCATTGATTCAAGGAAGCCGGTATCGCTTCCCAGACGTGCCAAACACCGGACTCGCTTCCCCTGCGAAAGGAGCTGCTCAACGATATGACTACCGAGCCCTCCGGTTGCTCCGGTGACTGCATAAAGAGTAGGCGACATCACTACGGTTTCCAAGTGGACTCGTTGTTTGATCGATTCGCGCGAACATGTTGCGGGCGAATCAATCTTTAGGTTAATTTCCCAGCGTGGGCTTTTGAACGATCCTCGTGCATCATCAAAACTCAATCTCAGGGTAGCGGAACTCGCCCAGAGTTTCAAAATGGTAGGGTAGCGAAACTCCAGGCGAGTTTCGCTACGGGTAGCTATTTCGTGGCATCTCCTGATGGTCGGAACTGAATCTCGCTACTGATCATCGCGCCACGTTGATCGGTAACCGAGATGAACCAAGTATTTGCATCGGCGGGTGGTTTCGGCGACGTCAACTCATCGTCGTGAATCTCGGCCGGCACGGTTTGCCAGGTTCGTTTTGATCGCAGCCCTTTGTCGGTGGTGTAGTGCATCGACGCTGATTTCAACGCGACGGCACTCATGAACGACGCGCGGGCTTGGTCGTCTTGAATCTGTGGCGTTTCGATCACGGGCAATGGCTCGCCATCGCGGCAAAAGGAATCAATGAACCGTCCAATCTCCTCCGGTTCCCAGCCTGGTGCATGACCGTGCCGCATTTGAACTTCGATGCGCATTTGTTTGCGACCCGGGACGACGTCAAAGCTTTTCTGATAGCTATCAAGTGGATAATGAATGTCGTTGGTCCCGTTGACGAACAAGATGGGAACCTGGCATTCGACCAACAGGCTCGACGGATCATAAGCGTCGATCCACGCTTGACGACGGTCGCCGAGTTGATCGATGGCCGGTTTCTGGACCGATTCGCCTTCAAAAAGAAAACCGCATCCGTATACCGGTACGGCGGCTTGAAAGCGATCGTCGATCGACGCCACAAGGCACGTCGTGTAACCGCCCCAACTGATTCCCGTCACCGCCGTTCGGTTCGCATCGACTTCGGGAAACGATCTCAGCAAGGAATGGGCGCGGATCACATTGGCGACGGCGTGATAGGGCCAGTCGTCGGAAACATCACCGCCGATGCTATCAAATTTTTCTGAATGGCCGTGCATCGGGCCTCCATTGGGCAGGCGGGTTCGCGAGTCGGGTTTGGCGGCTTGGTTTCGCACCGGAACTCCTGCGGCGTCGTATAGGGGAGCGACCGGTCGGCTGCCTGATAGATCCATCGCAATGGCGGCATAGCCTCGTTTGGCCCACAGCCACGTCCATTCGGCAAACGCGGTCCCGCCTCCGCCGTGGATCAGGACCACGGCGGGAAACCGCGTCTTCGCATCGGCGGGGACGTCACCGATCGTGATCGGCGAAGCGTAGAAAGCAAACGTTTCCGTTTCTCGGCCTTCGAACTCTTCACCGCTGTAGAGCAGCGAATGAATCGGCTCGTTTTGATCGAGCCATCGCATCGCCGGCACGCGTTTGAGTTGCTCGAAATCCCATCGTGCCGAAGCAAGAACGGGCGGCGTTGATGATCGTTGTTCGGTCGACGGAGTATCGCCAAGGGAGAATGACGTTCCAACGCACCAAGCAATCGACGTTAGGTAAACGATCAAGCCGAACCAACGTGGACTAGCCGAAGACGGAAACCAAACTTGCAAACGCGGTCGAAGCATTCTTATTGCCGTGATCGAGAGGGGAGCGATTTAGAAAAGGGAAGGAGGAGGCCGTTCACCAAAGGAAGCGTGCCATCGGGACTCCGGGCCTGCGACATTGTAGCAGTTGAAAGGTTCGATAGCCCGAACTCGTCCAGGGTTGCGTCGAATCGGTTATCGATCAATTCGCATCGGGACCGATTCATGCGAACGATCAATCCACGAGATGCGGCACCGACATTGCCGCGCAACAACTGATCGTATCCGTCAACATCGGTTTCGTTGTCGGGTAGCCGACACAGCATATTGAAGTTGGCACCGTTTCCGATTGCGATGTTTTCGATCCAATCGTTGCCGCCGAGATGATGATTGGCGTAGAAACCCGAATTCTTGTTACCCAGTGCGATGCAGTGGATCACTTGATGCCGTGGAATGGACGGGGGCAATCGGGACATCGGGTAGCCGGCGAAGCCTCCGATCTTGAAACCGTTTCCGTCAGCGAGTCGTTGCCCAGTTGCAGAGTATCCGTTCGCGAACGCCCAACAATTTTCGAACGTCACCGCTTCGTGGGCGTGGATACAATCGTATCCGTCATCGCTATTGAACCAAGCTCGACATCCGACGAATCGATTGCCAGTCGCCCCACGCGACGGATGACATCCGAAACCGTCGACGTTGCCGCCCTGGCCGTTTTCCGACACGTCATCCCAATTGTTCCAAGCGTCGCAATTCAAGAACAGATTGTCGCGACCACGAATGCTGTAAACGCCGATCGCTTGACCGTCGTGCATCGATAGTCGTTCGTATCGATTGTGGTCGCCCGCGTTCTCGAAACAAATCGACTGGGTGTGCCCTTGGATCGTTACTTGAACACCAGTGACATCAATGCCGTCAAGATGCAACCAAGACGCGGCGACGTAAAATGCCGTCACGCGGTAGCCGTCGGGACGGACGCTTGCGAAATCGAAAACAGGCCGTTCGTTCGGGTAAGCCCGATAGGTGATCGGTTGATCCGGCTGCCCACTACGATCGAGCACGATTACGCGGGCAAAGATCCGGGTTCGTTGCATGATGTCGTCGTCGGTCATGCGGTAGACGCCGCCACGGACCAACACCGTGTCGCCGGGCCGAGTATCCTTTTGAGCGCGTTCGATGGAAGCGAACGGTGCATCGATCGTGCCCACGGATTGGTCATCGCCATCGGTTGCGACGTAGAAAGTCGCCGCGTCGGCTGATTCGCCGAAGGACGCACCGAAAATTGGGATAAGGAGCAGTCTGAAGATGATACGGACCATAATGATTCATTTTATTCGCGCAGCGGTTTCCACGGATCGGGCACTAGTGTATTAACCTTAATCTGTTCAGCCACTAGTGGAGTCGTCTCGTGTGGAATCGGTATCATTTGCGAAAACCAATGGCAGCCTTGCTGTTGATGACTGCCTTGGCGATTTCCGCCTTGGAGTCACATCGTGCGGTCGGACAATCCGAAGGGGATTCCATGGCGAACCGATTTCATGTACCGATGCCGACCCTCGGCGGGACCCAGATTTGGAGCGATCGAATGCATCGCGCCGGTTACCGGGTCCAATACAACGAGCTAACCAAGCATTCCCGGTTGCTCGACCCTCGCAACGTACGACGAGGTTGGGGGACTGAAGCGGAAATGGAGCATTTGCTCGACGAATATTGTCCCGAACCACCTTATCCAACGTCCAAGCCGATCGTCGTGCTCATGCATGGGTTGATGCGGACCGATGGTTCGATGAAGTCGCTCGAAGGAAAATTTCAAGAGGCGGGCTATGAGCAAACGATTCGATTCGGCTACGCCAGCACGCGATCACCGCTCGCTCAGTCGGCCGACAACCTCCGCCGAGTGCTTGAGGGACAACATCGCGACGCCGAGTTCTGTTTCGTCGGTCACAGCATGGGGAACATCGTCTTGCGACATCTCGTCGGCGATCTGCAACGTCAGGGCGATCCGGTCAAGGTCCTGCCGCGATGCCGAGCGATGGTCATGTTGGGGCCTCCCAATCAAGGCGCGATGATCGCCCGCCGTTTAGCGACGACCGGCGTCTTTGAATGGGTGGTCGGTCCAGGCGGAATGGAGTTGGGGCCACGATGGTCGGAGATCGAAGATCGACTGGCAACGCCGCCATTCCCTTTTGCAATCGCGGCAGGCAAATTCGAAGCCGGACGAATCCGCAACCCGTTGGTCGAAGGCGACAGCGATTTCGTCGTCAGCCTGGACGAAGCGAAGCTAGATGGGGCCGAGACGATTCAGGAATTCCCGGTGCTGCATTCGTTTCTAATGAATGACCCGGATGTCCAAAAATGGACCGTTGATTTTATCGAATCAAAACTCGCTGGCGAATAGCTCCTCCTAGCCTAAACGAATCATGACACCGCGCGGTCCCGCGTTGAGAACCACTGACTCATTAAGCCGAGTTTGTTTTTCCCAGTCACTGTGGATATGACCGCACACGACTAAGTTCGGCTGGCAACGTTCAACGCAATCGCGGATTGCTTGACTGCCGCGAATGCGACCTGAACTATCGTGATCGACGGTGTCGATCGGTGGCGAGTGAACGACCAGGATCTTACGGTCGCCGTGAGCCCAAAACTCTTGGCATCCGTCGAGCATCCCCGAAGCTTGTTGTTCGTCAAAATCGTAACTCCAATCACCGAACGGTGTCACCGGGATACCGCCACCGACTCCCCAAACGGCGACTGCGCCGGAGTCGGTATGTACGGTGCACCCTGAGCCGTGCAAAACCGTGGCGGATTTCCATGTCGCGGCGGCGTCGCGGAGTTCGTCGAAGGTTTCCCCGTTTCCGGGAACCAGGACAGCGGGCTTACCGATCTCGCTAAGAATGTCGAGCGTGTCGGCGAGCCCTTGGTGTCGGTTGGCGAAATCGCCCGCACCGATCACGAGGTCCACATCGGACGCCTGATCGACCAGCAATCGAGCGGCGTCGCGGTCACGGTGCAGGTCACTAAAGCAAAGGATATTCATTCCGCAAGTCACTACTGCTTCGTCAAAATATAAAACTACGGTTCGTTAAGTGAGCCGACGGCGCTAGCCGCGGGCATTGCTCGAGGCCCGACGCTAGCGGCGTGTTGATTTAATCGTAACCCGAAGCGTGAGCGAGGGATTCATCACCATTAAGTCCTTTGTATGTATCCCTCGCTCACGCTTCGGGTTTCGATTAGGACTAAATCAACACGCCGCTAGCGGGCTGTTGATTTAATCGTTTAACGGCAAGCCGCAGGCGACAGAGCTTGAGAACGCAGACGCCTGCGGCTTGCCGTTAAACGAAAACGCCCAATCGTGCACTAAATCAACAGCCCGCTAGCGCGTTCGGCTCACCCTATAATTGAATGTTGACGAAGCAACAGCGAGATCGGCCACAATGACGAACCTTAAGCGGCACGTCGCGATGGTGCGACTCGGTCCTGTTCGATGCGACGACGAGGCCGAGCGGCGGAGCCGATCTCGGATTCGCTCGGATAGGTATACCAGCGACGTTGGTCAATCGATTGCAGGATTGATTCGGCAACGGCAACGGCGCGCGCTCCAGCGGAACCATCGCATACCGGAATGCCGCCGCACTGGATGCTAATCACGAAATCATGCAGTTCATCTAAGATCGCGTTTCGAGGTTCGAGCTCTTGAAGCTCGCAAACTAAGTGCTCGTCGAACAGCGAGTCGGCGTACTTCAATGGGTTATCGGTTTCGGACGCTAGCGAGAACTCTCGTTTGGCGAGCGAGTCGCTGGCGCGGACGGTTGCTAGCGCAGGTTTGCCGAAATCGATTTGAGCAAAACCGGCCGGGCTGTACAAAACCATTTCGCGGGCCGGCGCGGGGCTGACACGAGAGGCCTTCAGATTTGCAACCATCCCGCATTCAAATTCCAGCCGTGCTTCGGCGATGTCTTCGTGGTCAGAAACGACCGACAAGCCACTGGCGGAAATTGAACGAACCGACGCACTGGTTAGGGACAAGACAAGATCCAAATCGTGGATCATCAAGTCCATGACCACACCGACGTCTAAACAGCGGCCGGGAAAACGTGATGCACGAGTCGCCTCGACATACTTCACATCGACGCCGAATTGATCCAGTGCGGTGAAAGCGGGATTGAATCGTTCGACGTGTCCGACTTGCAAGACAAGCTGCCGGGCGGATGCGAGCATCGCCAATCGCTTGGCGTCGTCGGCCTCATGCGTTAGCGGCTTCTCGACGAACAAATGTTTGCCCGCTTTGAGAAGCGTCGAGGCGATCTCGGCGTGATAGCCGGTTGGGGCGGCGATGATGGCGGCGTCAAATGACTCGATCGCTTGGCGATACTCCGCGTAAGCAGTAACCGGTGACGATTGCGTCGCATGGGTCGCCGCGATCGCTTGAGCGGCGGGCAGGTCAGGGTCGCAAACCGCGACGAGCGAAGCGCCTTCGACTTGGGTGAGTAGCTTCGCGTGGATACGTCCGAGGTGTCCGCCGCCGATGACGGCGACCCGTAACTGACCGGTCATGCTGCCTTCTTTCGGCGGTCCCGACCACGTCCGGCCCGGCCGCCACAAGTGGTGTCCAAACAATCGAATAAATGGCGAAGCACGGGACGAATCGGTCCGGTGCTGAACATCTCGTTGCGAGCGGTTTCAATGCCAACACGTTGCCGATAGAGTAAACGGAACGCCTGTGTCAACACCGCAATGTCATCGTCGGAGTAATCATGGCGTTTCAATCCGACCGTATTGACGCAGCGAGGTTTCGCATCATAGCCCTCGATGATCATGAAGGGCGGAACGTCTTGCAGGATGCGGCTCATCGCACCGACGAAAGCGAGCGTTCCCACCGAGACGAATTGGTGGATGCCGGCACCACCGGCGATCGTGACGTCGTCATGGATGTGTGCATGACCGGCGATCATGCAGTTGTTCGCCATCACGATGCGACTGCCGATGTGACAATCGTGCGCGATGTGCGTGCCGGTCATCATGTAGTTCTGGTCACCGACGCGGGTCACGCCGTCTTCCTTTTCGCTGGCCCGGTTGATCGTCACCTGCTCACGCAACACGTTGCCATTGCCGATCTCGACTCGCGTGGGACTGTTTCGGTAACTAACGTCTTGCGGATGGGACCCGATCGAGCAGTGCGAAAAAACTTGATTGTCGTCGCCCAAACGGGTTACGCCCGTAATGGTGACATGGTCTTCGATGCGGCAGCGGTCACCGATCGTTACGTCCGGTCCGATCACACAGAAGTGTCCGACCCGCACATCTTTTCCCAATTTAGCCTTGGGGTCCACAACAGCGGTGGGAGCGATCACGACACTCATCAGAGGAATCCTTGTTTAAAATTCAACGGCCAATTCGTTTGCCGTTCGTTGTTGAAAAGCGTTAGGCAGCTTTTCTAGTTGATTGGAAAGTCTTTTTGTAGTGATTGGCATTGGCCAGGGACGCCAACCCGGAGGCCAGCATTCCATTGAGTCGATGGCCTCCGCGATGGGAGTGGAATTGTCCTACCAAATCCAAGCCTGCGAGCGATAGATCGCCGATCAGGTCGAGCGTCTTGTGCCGTGCGCATTCGTTACGAAACCGATATTCGTTATCGACCACACCGTCGTGGCCGATCACTAACAATTCTTGGTTTGTGACATGCCGCGCGACACCGCTGGCGCGGAGTTGTTCGGCTTGATCGAGTGTCACGAACGTTCTTGCGGGAGCCACTTGGCGAACGAACGATCGTGGCGAGCAATTGATTTCAAATGACTGGGGGCGAATACAACTGTCTTGCCCATAGTCAAGCGAATAGCTGAAACGCAAGCACCCGTCAGGACTTGGCAGGGCCTCGACAAACGCACCATCGGCTTCGACCCGAATCGCTTCCGTGATGACCAGGCGCGGTTTGGAAGCCGCTTGAATGACCAAACCTGCGGATTGAAGGCAACGGACGAAGGCGTCGCAGCTGCCATCGAGTCCAGGCATCTCACACGCATCCGTTTCGATCAAGCAATTATCGATCTCCAAGCCAGCCAACGCGGCCATCAGGTGCTCGACCATCTCAAACCTAGCGGCGCCTCGAACGAGATTGGTTCGAAACTGCACGCTATCGGTAAACTCGCTCCTTGCCGGGCACTCGGGGCGACCCTCCAAGTCAGTGCGAACGAAGACAACTCCCGTCGAAATGGGAGCCGGATGGAACCGGATGCAGACATCCTGTCCGCTCCAGTAACCTCTTCCGCTGACTTCGCACGAAGCGGCGATGGTGTGTTCGTTTCGATATCCAATCATGGCGTGGGCCTCCTTGCCGCGCCGGGGTCGCCATCCTTGGTGACCCGCGTCCGATGGATGAAAAACAAGTCGTGATTAACGGCTTGCATTGCCCTTGTTGCCGGCGACAAGCACCTTATCGAGGTACTGCATCACACCAGGGGTCATGTCGAGCGATTCGTCGTGGTAGACGATATTCTTCATAACACCGCGAATGACCGATTCGCCTTTTTCAAGGTCCATGTCTTCGCTGTTGTAACGCAAGACCAAGTTGATCTTGTAGTGCTGAGCTAAGATTTTGACGCCCGCCGCGATGTGCTGGTAGTTGTCGTAGTAGATCTTTGCTTCACGATCGGCAAGCTCTTTGCGTTTGCGAGCCATGTCCAGACGCAGCTTCGATTCCATTGATGCGACTCGCTCTTCTTGAGCGGTGTAGTCGGGTGAACCGACGGTGAAGGTCTTCAGCTTTTCTGCGGCGGACTTGAGCTCATTGCGTTTGTCCTGCAGTTCGGCGTCGAAGGCCTTCAGGTTGTCTTCGACTTCCTTGACTTGGGATTTGATCCCTTCGTTGTTCTTGAAGATGTAGGCAACATCAACGACGGCCATCCGGTGCCCACTCTCCTGAGCGGTCGCGGCGGTCGGGGCGAGAACAGTCAGTGTGGTAATGGCCAAGCCGATGGCCGATAGAACGAATCGTCGCACGTCCGCTACTCCTTGCGTGGTGAATGCGAAACCCAAAATCAAGAGATCGTTGACTCCAAATAAGGGCATCCTCGCCCCTATGCGAACTCTCTCCTGGCCGCGATCCCGTGGTGGTGAAGTGAGACGGTCACTTCGTGAGATTTTGGTCGCGGTCGAAACAGTCAGAATTGTGTCAATCGAGGTCATTGGCGGCAAGAGCGATCCATGTCGTTTTTGACCTCACGTGAATATTCTTTTCAAAATACTTCTCAAAGAGTCGCCAAAACTGACGTTTTTTGAGAAGTCCTCTAAGCGGCCGCAAAGCACCCTAGCGTAAGTTTGTAGGCTTAACGCACGTAGCCGTAGTGCTCCCAAACGCTCGGTGCTCCGAGTCTCGGAGAGACTCGCCTGCGTGTGCTTTGCAGCTAACGGGCACGCAACGTCACGTCCAATTTCAAAACTTCATCACCGCGTCTCACCTCCAGGGGCAGTTTGTCCCCGGGGGATCGTCGTCGCAATTGTTCGAAAAGGGCATCCAGTTGCGTGATTGGTTTTCCTCCAACGGCGACCAAACGGTCACCGGCGAGCAAGCCAGCCGCTTCGGCAGGTCCGTCGGCGAGAATTGACGAGAACACCACCTCGGCCGGTTGTTGAGACAGTTGCACCCCCATGAAAACCGTCAACTGACGACGAATCTGGACGTTGTTTTCTGTCTGGTTGTATACCGGACGCTCGGGAATTGTCGCCAATCGCTCGCTGACCTGACAGATCATATCGGTTATCCGACGCATGCCATCCAGGTTTAGTTTCTCAAAATCGTCACTGGGCCGGTGATAATCCGAATGCAAACCTGTAAAAAAGAACAGGACCGGAACGCCTGCCCCGTAGAAAGAGGCGTGATCGCTGGGGCCGTATCCACTTCCGATTCGGTCAAGCTTGAATCCGGCTTTGGAGTTTGCTTCGTCCAGAATCGTATCCATGACATCAGCCGACTCGGTGCCATAGACGGTCAGCTCGTTGTCGAGTAACCGGCCGACCATGTCCATGTTGATCATCGCGACGGTTTTGGTGATGGGAAAGCGAGGTTGCTCGACGTAGTGTTGGCTGCCAAGCAATCCGCGTTCTTCACCCGTGAAGGCAATGAAGACGACGCGGCGGCGATTGGGAATCGAGGGCAGCGACTTGGATAAACATTCGGCGACGCGCAGCATCACCGCCGTCCCGCTCGCGTTGTCATCAGCGCCGTTATGTACGGCAACCGTTCCGGGGGCCAATGAACCGTATCCGCCTGTGCCGACGTGATCGTAATGGGCACCGATCACAATCGTTTCGTCACTTAGTTCACCGGCACCCTCGAGGGTGCCGATCACGTTCGGGCTGGGAACGATCGCCGCAGTCAGGTCCACTTGCATCTTGGCTCGGATGCCGGGGATCGCAAAACTGTCGGGCTGGAACGTCGTATCGATCCGTTGGGTAACTTGCTTGAGAGTTCGAGACTCACCACCGTTTGCCGCCGTAGCGAGTTGAACCCAACGGTCGGCAATTGGTCGGGATACGGCGATCACGGGAACCGGCGGAAGGCGAGTTTTCTTGTTCGTGTTGGGATCGATACTAGGAACCTGTCCGCCTTGGGGTTGGTCGCCAGCTTCGGACATCCCCATCAGCCCGTCTCGAGCGGTTTGAACTTCGAGTTCCAACGATTGGTAGGACTCCCGAGCCAGATTCAATTGGTCTTCCAGTTTTTTGCGGATATTGATCGCTTCGGCGGGCAACTGGGTAAGTTGTTTCTCAATGGCTTCACGACGTTGCACCTCGGCTTGGCGTCGACTTTCGACCTGGGCAATCATTCGCTCGGTGCTCGCCGAATCGTTGACCAAGATGATCCCGATCGCTCCCGCGTCGATGGCGGTCGCGACTTTGGTTTGAAAGAACGCATGCCGAGTATTCTCCTTTCCATCGAAAGGACTATCTGGATTTTCGGGGCCCGGTTCTTTGCGAAGCATGACGACGATTTTTCCCCGGACATCGACGCCCGCATAATCGTCGTATTGGAGTTTCTCCGCTTGCACGCCATAGCCGACCCAGATCATCTCGGCCTCGGCTTGGCCGCTGGCCACTCCGATCGCCATCGGCGTGAAGTCTTTGGCTAGTTCGAGTGCATCACGCCCAGAGTCTCCGGTCGCGAGCAAATAGTTTTTTGCGACGTCCCCGATTTGGCGACCGATGGGTATGTCGACCGATTGCAACGGTCCGCCGTCGAAGAGATTCGTATCGAGTCCGATTTGTTCAAAGCGTTCGGCAAGAAATTGCGCCGCCAAATGAATCGTCGGATCGATACTGCTGCGACCTTGCAATTCGTCGCTAGTCAGGAAACTCAGATCGGCGTTCAAGTCAGCCCGCGCGTCCCGGTGGATGATCAGCGAACCGGCCGAAAAAATCACTAGAAAGAATGCGAGTCGCGGCATCGTATTGTCATACGTCATGAGAAATTGAATCGTTGAGGTATCTTAAGGGACCAGGGAAGCGAACACATTGGCGGCAATTTAGAAACCTGAAAAATGCTTCACGTCCTGCCCCGCTCGGGGTAGTCTCAAGAAGCCTGCTTTGTTAGTCTAGCGAAGTTACCCCAGTCACTCACCGGTGGCCGAAAGTATCTTTCGGCCACCGGCGCGGGACTGAAGCATGGCGAATTCAATTCAATTCGCTTCCTTCGTTCAAAAAAATGGTTATCGCGTGCCCGCATCAGATCATGATACGGATCCGGTTGACGATATGTCGTCACCCTCGGATCCTTCTACCCGCTCACCTTCGGCGACCGATCAATCGTCGTCGTTTTCACCAAGCGACGAGTCGCTCGCTGGTCCCGGCCAGTTCGTAGCTGACCCTGGTTCATCCGATTCGGGCTCGGTTCGACTGATCGATTCCGGCACACCTGATCAGGTATTTGCGGACTCGCAAACCAAGCTGAAACGCTGCGAAGAAATTCTGCAGTATTCGTTCCGTGACCAATCCTTGTTGCAATCGGCGTTAACGCACGCGTCGGGTGCGGCGAACCGTTTGGCGAGCAACGAGCGATTGGAATTTCTCGGCGACGCGATTCTTGGAATGACCGTTTGCGAATGGTTGTTCGAGGAATACCCAGAGTATTCCGAGGGCGACTTAACGAAAATCAAATCCGCCGTCGTCAGCCGCCGCTCTTGCGGACGGACGGCATGCAAGTTGGGACTCGACGAATGCTTGATCGTCGGTCGTGGCGTGACTCGCAACCGAAGCTACCCGCGATCGCTCGTCAGCGACGTGTTCGAATCGATCATCGCGGCCTTGTACCTCGACGGCGGAGCGGAGGTCGTTCGCGATCGTTTAAAACGATGGTTGCAAGAGGAAGTCCGGATCGCCGTCGACACACAAGGCTCCGGCAACCACAAATCGGTTTTGCAACAGTACGCCCAGCGGGAACTCGCCGCGACTCCGGTGTACAAAATGGTGCGCGAGAGCGGTCCCGACCATCGCAAGGCGTTCTTGATCGGGGCGGTCATCGGCAAAGAAGTCTTTCCACCGGCTTGGGGCAACAACAAGAAGGACGCCGAACAACGAGCGGCCGCCAACGCGCTAGCCACCCTGCACAAACAGCCGATTCCGCATTCCGGCGACGAGCAAGGTGAAGGATCGCGTGAACATTAATTCTTGCATTGTAAGAGTGGCATAGGCGTCCAGCCTTTTTATACCCCACATCTTTTTTGACCCCCGCGAGCTCGTCTCGTGGGTGAATAAGGTTCGCAAGCTAGACAACGACGCCCTCCCAACCTTCCGATTTTCACTTGTGCTCGCCGCTTGAAGCGGCGAGCACAAGTGAAAATCGGAAGGTTGGGGGAGTTGCGGCTTGTATCTAGCTTGCTAACCTCGGCTTCCTGCCGGACGAGCCGGCAGGGGAGCAATACATGAGGACTTGAGGGATATAATACGGCTGGTAGCCTATGCCACTTACTGTTCACGCGATGCTCAGTATTTCGACGCACCTGCGAAGAACGCCCCCGCGATGGCACCGCAAACGACCGCCAAAGCGAGACGTTTCCATGTCCCCTCTTTTCGTTTGAAGGCGAAAACGAACAAGTACAGGATCGTCAATGACAATAGGCCTTCTTTTCGGTCGGTTCGAAAGGCCAAAGCGATCATGCTCAGGACCGCGCCGATGGCAACCATCAAGAATGCCGAACCGCCCAGGTTCAAGAACATCCGCATCGGGCTGAAGTCGATCGCCTCGGCTCTGCGTGAGGCGTTGACCGCGATCACGGCGATCGTCGTAGCGCTGCCCAGAATGAACAGCACCAACGCCAACATCCACGGTGGCATACCCGCGTTCTTGATCATTCGGTCTTGCAACGCTTGCGTCCGCGCCATGTCTTTTTCGGCCCGCATCAACGCCATCGTGCCCGCATCGATGTCAACGCCGGCAACCAAGTGAGCCTGCATTCGCTCACCCGTTTGTTGGTTGAAGCCACATTTCATGCACAGCACAGCGCCGGTCGCCATCTCGGCGTTGCAGGCCGGACAGATTGACGTAACTTGGCGATCCATGCCTTCTTCGGCAAACAAGTCGTCCATGGAGGATCGCGGAGCGGCTGCGGGGGTCGGAGCGGGCCGGGAAGCGACCGGTTTGGCAACACCCGGCTTGGCAGCCACGGGTGACGCGGCTGCCGGTTTGGACGGTCCATCGGGAATCCGCACCGGTTGGCTACACCCTGGACACTTGACCGCTTTGCCAGCCAGTTCGTCGCGAACGCTGAGAGATTTTCCGCAACGACATTGAATTGCGATGGGCATAGAAACAAAACTCGTGCAATGGATCGATAAGAACTGAAGGACGGACCTCCAGTGTTGTGATCAAGGCGCTGGAACCGTCGGGGGCGATGGGGGTGTGAAGAGCACCGGAAACTCGTAAGCCAAAGCCGCAGTGTAATCCGCTCGGGCGATGAAGTAGTCCAATTTCGCTACCATTAATTCGCTGGCCGCTTCGATCGCGATTTGTTCGCGTAAGAAAACCGCCAACAGGTCACTTTCGCCTAATTCGAACTTACGCCGCTCGATCTGGGCGAGTTCTTCGGAAATTTCAACCGCATCGGTGATGGCTTCCACGCGAGCGTAGGCGGCATCGAGTGCGGCGGCGGCGTTTTGAACTTCGGTGGAAATCTTCTCGACCGTGAACTGCCGTTTGGCTTCGATTTGACCGATCTTCGCCCGTGCCGAACGCATCTTGCCGAACCCTTTACGGCGTTGGACGGGCAATTCGAACTCCATCCCGATTTCCAGCTCCAGTTCCGACTTGTCGCGTTTGTTGCTGGTTGGCTCCCCGAGGTCTTGGGACACGTTGGAGAACGCATCGAGAACCGGCTTGGTCTCGTTGAACGCTTCGGCGAGATCCACACGAACGCGACGGATCATCAAGTCCATGCTGACCAATTCCGGACGGTTCCGGACGGCGTAGTTGATGTCGTCTTCCAATTGCGAGATGTCATATGGAAGGATCGGCGGGAATTCGGCCAATTCGTTTTCCGTCGGCGTCAAGGGCATGGCGTTCTCGTCGCGCAGAAACAATGACAATTTGACGGCGGATTGAATTAGTTTTCGCTCCAGGTCGATCAGTTTGCCTTGCCGTTGGATGATCGCCCGCCGGTTGTCCGCCAGATCCGGTTCGCCCAAATCGCCCTCCTCGACGCGTCGTTGGATTTGTTGGTTGCGGCGTTGGGCCAATTCCAATGCGGCTTTACCGATTTGGTACTGCTGCCCGGCGGCCACCCATTCCCAGTAAAACAGAGTCGCATCACGAATCGTGCCGATCACTTCTTGGCGAATCGCCGGTTCGGCGAGTTGGCGGTCGTAGGTCGCCCGCCACAATTCCGCCCGTCGCCGGTCGATGTCGTGGTCGCGTAACAGCGGCACGTTGAAACCGGTCTTGAGCTCGCCACCTTCGTTGGTTTGGCGTTCAAGATACCACGGTTCGAACACGCCCCGCCCGATCCGGTAGGAGGCATACACGTCGGCACCGTTATAAAGCGGCTGATACACGCCTCCGCCGTGTTGATAGTTTTCGTAGAAACCGAGTGATTGGTTTTCCGTGCGGGCTTTTAGTTTGGTGTCGAATTCGCCCCAGGCGGCGATTTGGTCGCCAGCGGTGCGGTCGCGTTCCAAATAGGCCACTTCGAGCAACGGAAAGAAGCTTTGAACCGAAGCAACAACTTGGTCCAACGGTAAACCGAGACCGGCATCGGCATCCCCGGCTCGCAGCGGCGGGGGTAGCAACCGCGGCATCGGCAAATTCTCGTCAGCCGAATCTGCTTCAGCGTCGTCCCGATTGGGCAGCTTGGGATCGATATTTCCGCCGGGCGGTTTGAGTTCTTCGATCGAAACGGCGTCGACCTTCGCCTCGGCGGCCTCCGCTGCGGCGGCCGGGAGCGTTTGAGCAGTTTCGACGGGCAGTTCGGCTGAGGTCAAGCGAAACGGAGAATCCGCAAGGAACATTTCGTCATCGTGGCGGCGACTTTCAGTCGCCGAATCTGCGGCATCCACCGCACCTACCGCTGCCCCACCCGTCGCTGTCGGGCCCGTTTTGCCCGCAGCCGCAGCAACGGCCGCCGAGACCGCAATGGGGGTTTGTTGCACCGCAACGGCTTTCATCGGCTGCGTCGACCGACATCCCGCAGTCGAAACGCAAACCCACACCGCCAACATGCAAACGCGTGTCCAATGTCGTAACAATTGTGGGCTGGCCATCGAGTCCATCTTGACGGATTCCATTCCGTGATTTCAAACGCGCAAAACTTCCAACAATAAGGAGGTCTGCCCGGAACTTTCGGCACATTTGAACGCGTTTTCGTACTCGAAATGCCGTGAGAAACGGTTATAACGGCGACTCGCTCATGGTTTTGAAGATCGTTCCGGTTAGGCAAAATCGCTGTCCGGACTGAACCGATAGGCATACTATTGAACGAGCGAAACGGTTGCCCGTCCGATAAACTTGATGGGGCTTTTTAAAGGTTCCGCTCTGATGGATTCGCCACCCTTGCCCTAACGACTTCATGAGCAACTCCGCTTTCCCATCTGGTTCCGAACCTGACAATGACTCAGGCTCATTCTCGCGTGATTCAACGCCGAGCGGGAATTCGTTCTCCGGCGGAGGACTGGCGTTTCAGCGGCGATTGGCGTCCGAGGGCGCGTTGACGTTGGAACTGTTGGTTCGTGAACGCGTCAAAATGGAACGGACCACGGTCCAGCGGATGTTCCACCAGACGCTCGAACGCCACGAAGGGGCTTTGCCGGCGGATTGGTGGCAAATTTTTACGGAGTCCGCTTCGGCGTTGCAACTCCGCCCGGCGGTGCTCGACTGCAGCGTCGATCAAGTTTTGCGGTTGATCAACGACGGTGCCGATGTCGTGCTGTTCGACATAGGCGACGAAGCCCGTGCTCGGTCTTTAGACAAGGCATCTAGCGTTCGGCCAACGTCGGATCGCGATGGCGAGGAAGGGTCGATCGCCCAGTGGATCCTGTTGAGTCACGATGCCAAAGGCCGTGCACTGTTTTGGGAATCCAGCCGCAACGAGTACAAGACGATCAATTCGGCGCGGCGTTTGCGCAGCCGTTTGAGTCAAATGACCGAGGACGAGCGGATTCGCTGCGTCGCGTTTGATTGGCGGGAGGTGTCGATTCAAGCAACCAATAGTTCCGGCCCGCCGATGAAACCGATTGCCCGGGTGGTGCAATTGCTTCGACCAGAATGGTCGGACATTTGGCTGGTGATCGTTTTCGCTTTCGTTGTCGGCTTGTTCTCTTTGGCTACCCCGATCGCGGTGGAGTCGCTCGTCAATACGGTCGCCTTCGGCAACTACCTGCAACCGGTGCTCGTGTTGTCGTTGATTTTGTTGCTATTCCTAAGTCTTAGCGCCGCAATCATGACGCTCGAGACATATGTGGTCGAAATTATCCAGCAACGATTGTTCGCTCGAATCGCGGGCGACTTGGCGCATCGACTACCGCGTGTGGCGACGGAGGAAAATGAAGGAAAGTATTTACCCGAATTGACCAATCGGTTTTTTGACGTCGTCAGCGTTCAGAAGATCTCAGCGTCGCTATTGCTCGACGGTGTGACGTTGATCATGAGCATGTCCATCGGGATGGTGGTGCTCGGGTTTTACCACCCTTTCTTGCTCGGCTTCGACGCTTTGCTACTTTCGGCGATCGTGTTCTTGATCGTGGTATTGGGCCGCGGTGCGGTGAAGACGGCGGTGAAGGAATCCAAGAGCAAATACTACATGGCCGCATGGCTCGAGGATGTGGCTCGGTGCCAATCGACGTTCCACACCGCATCGGGCAAACGGCTCGCCGCGAGTCGCTCGGATCGTTTGGTTCACGACTATCTTATCAATCGCAAAAAGCATTTCCGCGTGCTGTTGCGTCAGGTGATCTTCGCTCTGAGCCTGCAAGCGATCGCGAGCACGGTGTTGCTGGGGCTGGGAGGTTATCTCGTCGTCATTCGCGAACTGACCCTCGGTCAATTGGTCGCTGCGGAATTGATCGTTGCTGTGATCGTCGGTGCGTTCGCCAAGATGGGCAAACACTTCGAGAGTTTTTACGATCTGCTCGCTTCGGTCGACAAGCTTGGCGCCCTCTTTGATTTGCCATTGGCCAGCCAGGGCGGCACGCTGCACTGTGGCAGCGACGAACCGATGAAGATCGAGCTGGACCGAGTGACTTACAGTCGAAAGGGAAAGAAGCCCGCGTTTGCCCCGTTGACCGCTACTTTGCCGCCCGCCTCATCGACGGCCATCATCGGTCCGGCCGGTTCCGGTAAATCCACACTCTTGGACCTGATCTACGGATCGCGACGCCCCACCGCCGGCATTGTCGAGATCAACGGATCGCAACCAAGCGAATTGCAATCGGACGACTTTTGGAACCACGTCGAGATCGTACGCGACGGCGAAGTATTCGCCTCGACGATTGATGAAAACATCCACGTGCAACGGACCTACGTTTCCGGCCTCGAAGTCGAAAACGCCCTCAAGGCGGTCGGATTGGACAAAACGATCAATAGCCTCCCCGAAGGCGTACAGACGCACCTCACCAGTAGCGGGGCACCGTTGGCGTCCAACCAAGTCCGGCTTTTGCTACTGGCTCGTGCAATCGCCGAACGACCTAATTTATTATTGATCGACGGCGTTCTGGACTCGCTCAGCGATGACGAAGCCGAGTCGATTTTGGAATATTTATTGCGAGACGATCATGGATGGACCCTGGTCATCGCGACCGGTCGCCGGTGGATCGCCGAACGCTGTGACCATTCGATTCAATTGCCACTGAGCACGGTGGCACAAACCCTTGCGACGAACTAAAGAAGATGGCTACTACCACCAAACCTGAAGACGCCGCAGTCGTCCAGTCGCCGATCAGCGACCAGCCCGCCATCACACCACGAAGGCGGGGGACAATGATCTTGCCTGAAGCCTACGACGAGCGGGCGATGCCATCGTTGAAGCTAACTCGTTCCTCCCGCCGGGCTCGGCGGATAGGACGGATCTTGACGTTTATGATCGTGATCGGCTCATTCCTAGTCGTCTTTGCACCCTGGCAGCAGTCCGTCCGAGGCACCGGCAGCGTTATCGCTTACACGCCGCGAGACCGAACGCAAACGATCGAATCACCAACCAAAGGTCGAATCGTTTCGTGGGGCGACAATATCTTCGAAAATGCCCATGTCACCGAAGGGCAAATCATTGCCGAGATCCGCGATTTGGACGAGTCATACGCGGAACGCCTGTTGTCGCAACTCGAAGCCGCTCGAAGCCAAGCCGATCAGGTTCAAAATGTTGTCGAAGCCAGCCAACGAAATCTAGTCAACGCCAAAGCGATGGCCGAGACCATTCGTGCTCAGGTGCAAACCTACCGAAGCGTGAAGGATCAAACCGTCGCCGCCGCCGAAGCGGGAGTCGAGGCCGCCCGGGCGAAAATCGCTTCTCAAGAACAAAAACTTGCCGAGGTTCAAGCAACCTTGTCACAAGCGGCCACCGATTACGAACGCCAAAAAACACTGTTCGATGAACGGATCGCGTCGCAACTAAAATTCCAGCAGGCCGAGCAAAAGTTCAATGAAGCGAAAGCGAAGGTGGCACAAGCCGAAGCCGACGTGATGGCCGCGCAGTCCGCACTTGCGGAAAAGCAACGCGACCGAGACGCCAAAGAACAGAAAGCACAAGCCGATATTGAGTATGCCACCTCGACGCTTAATAAAGCCGAAGGTGACGTCGCCAAGAGCGAAAGTGAAATCGCCAAAGCCATGTCAGACCTTCAAAAGTCAAAGACCGAAGTTTTCAAAGCCGAAACGGCACTCGCCCGGCAAGACAACCAAACGATCCGCGCACCCTTTGACGGCTTCTTGACCCAGATCATGCCCAATCAAGGTAGCGCGGTCTTGAAAGAAGGCGATCCGATTTGTGTGATCGTTCCTGATACGTCCGACCGAGCCGTGCAAGTTTGGCTCGACGGAAACGACGCTCCGTTGGTTACCCCCGGTCGTCATGTGCGTTTGCAATTCGAAGGATGGCCGGCGGTTCAGTTTGCCGGCTGGCCCTCCGTTGCGGTGGGGACTTTCGGTGGCGAAGTCGTCTCCATCGATGCGACCGACGACGGCAAAGGCAAGTTTCGAGTCCTCGTTCAAGCCGAAGAGGACGGTGATTGGCCGGATGAACGATTTCTCCGTCAGGGTGTTCGGGCCAACGGATGGGTCTTGCTCGAACGTGTTCCGCTGTGGTTCGAGATTTGGCGAAACATGAATGGATTCCCGCCCATGCTCGAGGAAGAAGCCAAGTACGACAACAAAGCCAAGCCGCCAAAAGTGAAACTATAGGCCTCAATGAATGCTTCTCGAGTTCGCTTCGCCGTCATGGGCACGGGGCGCGTGACGCGGCGGTTGATCGCGGATATTCAATCCACCGCTGGCGCGACCGTCACTGCGATCGCGTCGCGGTCCGCCGATCGGGCTCGTTGGCAGGCCGATTGTTTTGGTATCCCAAACGCAGTTTGTGGTTACGACGAACTGCTTCGGCGGGACGACTTCGATGCTGTTTATGTCGCGCTGCCTCCCTCGTTACACCACGAATGGACGCTGGCCAGTTGCGACGCCGGCAAACACGTTTTGTGTGAAAAACCATTAGCCGTGAATGCCGATCAGGTCGGGGAGATGATCGATGCGGCGGAAACGCGCGACGTGAGGTTGCTCGACGCAACGGCATGGTTGCACCATGATCGTACCGGCCAGTTTCGCCAGTGGCTCGATCCGGACCGGACGACGCCACTATCGGATGCGGAGGATTTTGGTGTCAGTGACGAACCGGATGAGGAACCCACCGAACCGTCATTCCGGTTGGGACCTTTGCGTCATCTCAGCGCCGCGGTGTCCTTTCGCAGCCCTTTCCAAAACGGCGACCACCGACTCGATCCGGATTTGGGCGGCGGCTGTTTGCTCGACCTCGGTTGGTACGCGGCAGGGCTGATTCGATTTGCCGCAGGACGCTTACCGCAGCAAGTTTACGCTGATGCGGTGGATCGAGAGGGAGTCCTCACGCGGGTCTCCGCAACGATGCAATTTAGTAACGATTTGACCGCGACATTGTCGTGTGGGTTCGATACGGCGACTCGAAAATGGTGCGAGATCGCTGGCGAAGACGCCTCGATCGTTTGCGACGATTTCACCCGTCCATGGCCCGATAAGCCCGCCCGCAGTTGGGTTCACGAAGCTTCTGGAAAAGTTCACAGCATGGTCGAGCCGACCGTGCCGACCGACGGAGCGCCGTCGGTTTGTCACCAGGAACGCAACATGATCGGCGAATTCATGCGTCGGATCCGCCTCGGACGGATCGACGAAGCCGAGCGGCAGTCGCACGAGCAGGCTTGGCAAACGCAGCGAATTTTGGACGCATTGGCCGAATCGATCTCCGTCGGCGGCCCCGTGAAATTGGCCGTCGCCTCGGTGACGTGACTCGTCCGGCGGGATAGAATCGACGGTCTTCCAACACCCTCCGCGAGAGACCCGTCTATGATAATGGTTCAAGCAATCATCCAGCCGATCCGGTTGTCGACGGTCCGATCGGCGCTTGAAGAGGCGGGATACAGCGAAACGATGGTCAGCGATGCGACCGGATACGGACGTCAACGTGGCCAAACCGCGATGTTTCGTGGGAATGAATACCGGATCGATCTGTTGCGAAAAGTGATTCTGGAGGTCGTCATCGACGAAGACGACCTAGACGAAGTCATTGAGATTATCCGAGCCTCCGCTCGCACCGGCACCCGTGGCGAAATCGGCGACGGAAAGATTTTCGTTTTGCCGGTCGCTGACGCCATCCCGATTTAGAGCCTATCCGCTTTCTTCACTCCGGCCACCGGACGACGTTCGATGAAATTGTTAGTCGCCGACGACAACCCCGTTTGGCGAAAGCTGATCGAAGCCGCCGTCGTCCCTTGGGGCTACCGAGTGATCGTCGCCGAGAACGGTCGCCAAGCTCTCGACGCGCTGCGGTCCGACGACCCGCCTAGGTTAGCACTGTTGGATTGGCAGATGCCGGAAATTGAAGGTGTTGAAATATGTCGTCAAATCAAACAGGACCCCGACCACCCCTTCACCTATGTGATCTTGTTGACCAGTCGAGACCGCGACGAAGATATGATCGCGGGTTTGGACGCGGGTGCCGACGATTATCTGACTAAGCCGATCGTGGCAGCCATGCTCAAGAGTCGCTTGGCTGCGGCCAAACGAATCGTCGAAGCCGTCCCGCCGGTGCAATGGACTAAGCCTCAGGTTGACGATTTTGAAATCGAAAAGATCATCGGTCGGGGCGCGTTCGCGACCGTGTGGCGGGCCCGCCATCTCGTGACGGGCAAGTTGGCGGCCGTGAAAATTATCCGCGCCGATCTTGCCACCGACACGGTCTTCGAAAGGTTTGCCCGAGAAGTCGACGCGATGCGAAAGATGGATCATCCGGGGATCGCCCAGATCTACGCCAGCCGTCTGGATCGCGAGTCGGCGTACTACGCGATGGAGTTGATCGACGGCCGTTCGCTCGGTCACTACGTCGCCAACGAAAACCCAAAAGCAACTCGGATCATCGAAATGCACGCGTCGATTTGCGACGCCCTCCACCATGCCCATCAACGCGGCATTATTCATCGCGATGTCAAACCGTCCAATGTGATGGTGACCGAGCAAGGACACCCGAAGCTGGTTGATTTCGGTCTTTGCAAGTCGATGTTCGTTCCCGACCGGAATCTCTCTTCGTCGACGACGATCGAAGGGGCTGTGTTGGGAACGCCCATGTTCATGTCGCCCGAACAAGCTCGCGGCGAACTGGACAAGGTGGACCATCGAAGCGACTTGTACGCGATCGCGACAATGTTGTATTTGTTCCTATTGCGTGAGCATCCGCACGGCGCGAATATGATTGGACGCGACGAGATGATTCAAACGATCGCCACCACGCCTGCGATACGCGCCCGATCAATCAACGAAAAGTTCAATCCGAATCTCGACGACCTACTCGCCAAGTGCCTCGCGTCCGAACCGGATGAGCGTTTTCAAACCGCAGGCGAATTAGCCGCCGCGCTTCGGTCGTTCTTACATGAACGTCGGATTTCGATTGAACCGAAGACGAACGCGTAAGGACAATTCAAACTCTGGAAATTCAGCTTGCCCCTGCCTATTGAAGTCATCATCGAGCCGCTGTGTACGGCGTTGAATCTCGGGCAAGCCGTCGTCCTTAAAGCACCCCCGGGGGCGGGCAAAACCACCGGCGTGCCACCGGCGATCCTCGGCCACGGTGGCGTTGATCAAGCCGCTGACGCCAAACAGATTTGGGTCATTCAACCGCGTCGACTCGCCGCCCGATCGGTGGCGTCGTGGCTGGCTCAACAACATGGTGAGTCGATCGGCCAAACTTACGGTTATCACGTGCGTTTGGACCGCAAAGAGTCCGCCGCCACCCGAGTAGTGCTGATGACAACGGGAATGTTCTTGCGACGGATGCAAACCGATCCGTTGTTGGAAAACGTCGGATGCGTCGTGTTGGATGAATTCCACGAACGCACACTCGATCTGGACGTGGCGTTGGCTCTGACCGCTCGTTTGCGCGCGACTTTGCGTGACGACTTGCGTTTGATTGTGATGTCGGCGACCTTGGATCCCAAACCGATCGCTGACTTTTTGGACGCACAAGCCGAACCGGACCAACCTCTTGCGATGTGTTTGGAATCCGAAGGCCGATCTTTTCCGGTCGAGACGATCTATCGTCCAAGTTCCTTGCACGACCGAATCGAAAATCGAATCTCCGAGGGCATTCGGGTCGCGCTCGAGCAAACCGATGGTCATGTGCTTGCTTTCTTGCCCGGCGTAGGTGAGATCGAACGTGCGAAGCGCGTTCTCGAGTCAATTGACTTGGCAAATTATGCGGCCATGGGGCGTCCCAGTGGACTCGCGATCCATACGCTTCACGGCGGACTCTCTCCTCAATTGCAAGACGCCGCGTTGCGGACACATGCCGGCCAGCGAAAGATCATCCTGACCACCAATATCGCCGAGACCTCCGTAACCGTCGAAGGCGTGACCGCCGTCGTCGATAGCGGTTTGGCGAAGACGTCAATCATGGATTCGCGACTCGGTTTGTCACGTTTGGAAGTCACGCCGATCTCGCAAGCCTCCGCCGATCAACGTGCCGGCCGCGCCGGCCGAACGGGCCCCGGTTTGTGCGTGCGATTGTGGGCGAAGGAAGCCACGTCGTCTCGGCCGTCCTACGACCGCCCGGAGATTCAACGAGATGATCTCAGCGGCATCGTTTTGTTGTTGGCCGGATTGGGCGAGAACGATCTGTCGACGATCCGTTGGCTGACGCCGCCTCCGGTGCATTCGTTGGTTGCAGCACATGACTTGCTACGGCAGCTCGGCGCGATCGATGCCGCCGGCCGGATCACCGCGATCGGACGATCGATGTCCTCCTTGCCGCTGCATCCGCGAATCGCCAAGTTTGTCATTGAGGCGTTGGGTCGACTTCCTGTCGCTGATGTGGCCATGGCTGCAGCGTTATTGAGTGAACGTGATCCATTGGAGAACCGTGATCGTTTGTCGTTGACGGAGAAGATTGATTTGGTGCGGAAGGATAAGTCACGCAGCGGATTAATTGAAACGATCCGTTCGGTCGCTCGCCAAATCGAACGAACGATCGGCGAACGGGAACCCGGAACCGATCGCGACGCCTCGCGAGGCACCGACGAAGATTCGGACTGGTCGCGAGCATTGTTGGCGGCATATCCCGATCGTGTCGTCCTGCGACGTAGCGACGACCCGGATCGAGGACGGATGGTCGGGGGCCGCGGCGTATTCGGATTGAAGCGATTCGACGCCACTGCGACCGGTGCGCCGTTGATGCTGTGCTACGACGTCGACGGTGGCGGCAAGGAGTCTCGAGTCCGGGCTGCGGTCACGATCGCGGAATCATGGTTGGACAAGGAAGCCATTGTCGAGGAAGTTCAAGTCGACTTCGACCCGGCCGGTCAATCGCTGCGATGTCGTAAGGTGCGTCAATATATCGATTTGATCTTGAACGAAACTCCTGCGAAGGTCGAGCCGAATTCTCAAACGCAAGCTTGTTTGTATCAAGCGGCATTGCAGGAGATTGAAACCGACGAGACTCTCGCGCGGATCGGTCCCAACTCGGCTTCGAATCGGGAAGAATCGGTGGCTGTGATCTTGCAACGTCTTGCGTTGGTGTGCCGCTCGGCACCTCCTTCAATGATCGATTCGCAGGCATCTGGCGATTTGCGGACAACTGCCGATTCGCAATCATCATTGGATCCGCAATCGATCCTTCGATCGGTCTTAATGGAACTGTGCGCCGGTCGCACCTCGTTTGCGGAACTTCGCAAGGCACCATGGAAAGATTATCTGGTTGGAGTGATCGGTTATGAACGATGGCAAATCGTCCAGCGAGAGGCACCGACGCACTTGACGTTGCCGAGCGGCAATCGTGCGGCCGTTCATTATGTTGCCGGCAAGCCGCCTTGGATCGAGGCGAAGATCCAAGAATGCTTCGGTTGGACGAGCACGCCACGAATTCTTTTCGGAAGAGTTAACGTGCAAATGCACTTGCTCGGTCCGAATCGACGCGCTCAACAAATCACTGAGGATTTGGCCAGTTTCTGGGCAACGACCTACGGCGAGATCCGCAAGGAACTGCGTCGCAGGTACCCGAAGCATTTCTGGCCGGAAGATCCGTTAGCGGCCAAAGCCACCGTCAATGGGCTCAAGCCACGTGACGTCGTATAGCCGTGTCCCACCGTTTATTCCGGATGCGCCATCGCCCCGGTGATCTTGGTGAAGTTTAACGGATGATCGACTCAGCGAAGCCGGGCCGGTTTGCCGAACTTTGAGGTACGCGGCCGTTGGCGGGTGTCGATCGGATTCGATCGGCTAGCTGATGGAACAAGGGAATGTGCGAATGATGTTTCATCGTCCGTTACGCGTTTCGTCGGTTTCCATCAAGCTACTCGTGTCGAGCTGCTCTTATTGTGTCAACACCTCCTCCTTCTTACCTCAAGCTTCTGCGTCCCGAGAATTCCTGCCACGAATCATCTCACGGCGAACGAGCCTTTAGTGACGTCATGACCAAGATGCAAACCACCATCGACGAAGCGTTCTTGTTGGAGGATTCGTGCGACCCCACCGAAGTCGTCGCAAGTTTTTGGCGAGCCTATTCCGACGCCACCGGGTTGAGAATCGATCCGGGCACACCGATCGATCCGGTGGACGAGCGTCGAACGCCGTTTGCGGTCACACCGAATCAGGCACAGGGGCTCGCCCAAGCAGCGACCCTGCTTGCCGATCAGTTGCAGCGACAACATCATCTCATGACTTCACAGCAGGCCGAATTGGCGGCAAGAGCGGCCGTCATCGCTTCGCAATCGTCAAGGGTTCATTGTGTCGATCAGGTTTCGCGAGTGTTGGCCGATGCGACCATGGCGACCGGCACCCAAGCCGCCGCCGTATACATGCTTGATGAGCCCACCGAGGTCCTGGCGACCCGGTTTGTGTTTGGGTTGTCGCCGCTCAAACGGCTAGGATCAGTGAGACCGCTGCGTGGGGCCCGGGGCGATCTCGAAGCGATGATCCAAGGAATCGTCGCTGTCAACGACCTGCGCGCCGGTGGGATGGATCTTTATCGATCACCTGAACCGTTCGCATCTGGCATCTGTTTATGCTTGGGAGATATCGAGTTGCCGATCGGGACGATGTGGTTGTTCGGCAAAGAGATTGCCGAGTTCCAAGATTGGCATACGGCATCGGCTCGCCTCGCCGCCTCGCACGTGGCCCAAACGATCATCGCTGCGGGAGCCGCTGACGCCACCCCTTCAACACGTTTGAGCGTCGCCATGCCGGGCGATTTTGAACTCGAAGCGTCGGCAGAAGACAATCGCCAAGTATACGAGTACGACGATGTCCGTATCAACGCGACGGCGGTCGATCCCCGCCCGGCGAGGGTGAACTTCCCGAAACCAACTTTGGCGGATTGGACGAATCAGTTGTCCGATTGGCAGCATGACACGCTTCCGATCGGCGAACGACTCGCGCCGCAGTGGTCGATCGACGCGATGATCGAATCGCCGTTGGCGATCGCACAGAGTTGGCATCATTGGGATGTTTTACCCGACGGGGTGCTTTCGATGTCGATCTGTCAACACGACCGGGGCGATGTCGGTCCGATGAACATGACATCCACACTCGATGCCACCGTCGCACGGGCCGCCTTGCAAGCACACGCGTGTTATCGACACACACCCGGTGACGCCGTCATGCGAGTACTCGCGACCATGTTGCAGGTCCGCGACGGAGCCTTCGATGAGAATGGGGAACCCAACTTGTCGTTGATGTACGCACATACCGATCCCGAAACGGGGCACTGTGAGATCGCTTCGGTCGGTGATTGGTCCACGTTGGTCGTTTCCAAATACGGGTTTCGCCCCGTCGGAATGGGATCCGCCAATCGATTGCGTCCCGACGAGTTCATGGGGCGTCAATCGGTTGAGATTCGCGATACCGTATTGCAACCCGGCGAAGTCTTAATGGTGACCGGTCACGATTGGATGGGCGTGAAGGAAGACGATTCCTTGCCGGCCGACACCCGCAGCCAATCGGCACAAAACCGAATCGGTTCGGCCGTTCAAAAAGCATTGCGAGAATCAAATCGCAGTCCTCTGGCGGCGGTCCGCCGAATGTTGGCCAATGCCCCGTTGACGACCGAACGAACAGCCATCGCATTGCATTTCGACCAAGCTGATGAACCGAGCCAGTGCGTGCCGATCCAGTAGATCGTGACAACAACGAAAGAACTCATCAAATTCCCGAACTGACCTTGATTCGAAAACGTCTTTGCAGGAATGATCGGGGCTGTCGTCTAAGTACCGCTTCGGCACTCACCTCCACAGCCACGAAAGTATCACCCAGCGATGGACGTTCCGACTGTCAGCTATTTATCGTTACCCGCAAGACACGGTCGTCTGCGGGCTCACTCGACCTGGTGCCTTTTTTCAGTCCTTATTTCGTGCTGTGCCACTCCGAGTTGGGCCGCACCGCCCTCGGCGAAGGCTGCTTTGGGGCTCAAACCGGTTCAGTCAGACGTTGAGTACCAAATCGTCGACGACGCACAAGCTGATCGCTGCACGGTACGCGACATCGAACGCAAGGACTGGTCGGGTTGGGAAGTCGTCGCCGCCGACGGTTCGATGCTCCGCCGGTTCGCCGACACCAATGGTGACAAAAAGATCGACCTTTGGAGCTATTTTCTCTACGGCGTCGAGGTCTATCGCGACGTTGACGCGAATTTTAACGGGAAAGCCGACCAGTACCGCTGGATGGCTACCGGCGGAACACGCTGGGGACTTGATACAAACGAAGACGGCCAAATCGATCGCTGGAAAATGATTTCGGCCGAGGAAGCGACTAAAGAACTCGTCGCCGCACTGGCATCGCAAGACGCCAACCGCTTCGCGATTCTTTTGGCCACGCCGAGCGAGCTGAAATCGGCAGGCGTTTCGGAAGACTTACTCGAATCGCTTGTCCGCAAAGCATCGCGGGCCGCGTCCACCTTCAAGAGTTTCGCCGATTCACAAAAAGTGATCGGCCAGGAAACGAAATGGTTACAATTCGCGTCGGCCGTCCCGGGCGTGGTGCCCGCCGGTGAGAACGGATTCGAAAAGGACGTGATCGCTTACGAAAACGCCGTCGCAATGTTCGACGGTGGCAAACAGGCTGCGTCGGGGCAACTGATGGTCGGAACGATCGTTCGCATCGACGACGCCTGGAAACTGATCGATCTGCCCGTCGTTTCCGAAGTGGGCGAACCGATCGCTCAAAGCGGCGGGACGTTCTTCTCACCCAACGGAATAACATCCGGTCCCGCGTCCGAATCGAGCGTGGGCGATACTCAAACACAAGAACTTGTCGCCGCCCTCGAATCAATCGACGGCAAGCTGGCTCGGGCCACCGACGCGAAGGAAGTCGCGGTCTTGAACGAGCGTCGCGCCGACGTCGTGGAAAAGCTCGTCACTTCAGCTGCGACCTCCGAAGAACGCGACACATGGACTCGCCAATTGGTCGACACGGTCAGTGTCGCCGTTCAAAGCGGAGCGTATCCCGATGGACTCGCTCGTTTGCAAAAACTGGCGACGTCACTGGCACAAATGAAAGGCACCCAAAGCGAAGCCTTGCGGGCATACACCGAGTATCAGCTCATCGGTACCGAGTACATCGCACGTCAAAGCCCAGACGCCGATTTTGCCAAGATTCAAGAATGGTGGTTGGGCGAACTCAACGATTTTGCCGACCGATATCCCAAAGCCCGCGAAACCGCGCAGGCGAAATTGCAACTCGGACTGAGTAAGGAATTCGAAGACCAAGAAACCGAAGCACTCGGATACTACAAAGAAGTCGTTCGCGATTTCCGAGGCACCGACGAAGCCGAACGCGCCGCCGGAGCGGTTCGCCGTTTGGAATCGGTCGGCAAAGAAGTCGAGTTGGAAGGCCAGACCATCCAAGGCAAGCCGTTTCAACTCTCGCAATTGCGCGGCCGCCCGGTTGTGCTGCATTACTGGGCGACGTGGTGCGAACCATGCAAACAAGACATGAAACGACTGCGTGGTTTGCAAGCCCGCTATCAAAAAGCCGGCTTGCAATTGGTCGGCGTGAACATCGACAACAGTCGTGAACAGGCGATCGAATTCCTGCGTGAAACCTCGCTGCCTTGGACTCAGCTTTACGAAGACGGAGGGCTCGAGGGCAGCCCCCTGTCACGTCAGTTTGGTGTGCAAACGTTGCCGACGATGATGTTGATCGATTCCAAAGGACGCGTCGTTCGTCATAACGTCCGCGAAGCGGAACTCGAAGACGCGATCAACGAGTTGTTGAAGTAGAACCGGTATCCCGCCGTACGAAAAAGCCCGCGATGACTGCGATCGTGTAAACGATCAAAATGGTCAGCACGGTGGGAAACGCGGCGGGGTTTTCTTGATCGATCGCCTTGTCATACATGGCGGTCGCGGCAGCGGCGGTCGCACCGAGCACCGCCAAGCCCATCAAGATATTCCACACCAAGCGGCTGCCGCCGGTCGGACGTTCGTCCCCCAGGATCCGGTCGCTGTTCATCATCAAGAAGAACGTCACGTACGCGATCGGCAACAACATCGCCGCGAACGTACTCGCGAAGATTGCCAACCAAAATCGTGTCGCGTCATCGGTCCACAGCCACACCCAGCTCGCCCCGGACATTCCGGCGACCAAGACACCGGTGATGAACAACGCCTGACTGTCCGGTCTGCCGAACATTTCGCGGAACGCGTATCCGTTGATCAACATCAAGATGATGATCGTCGAGAACCCCATCCCGAATACACCCAACCCGAACACCAACTTGGCATTGCCTTCGCCCAAGAGTGGCGCGAGCGTTTGTGACAACTGAAACGCGTTCCGTTTCACCAGTGCCGACGCAAGTCGTTTTTCATCTTCGGGTAACGCCGCCACCATCGCCAACTTGGCCTCCTCGCTCGTCGTTGCCGCTGCGTCACCGAGCGTCGAATCGACTCGAGCAGTCAAGCTATTGCGGACATCTTTGAATGTGGGCGATTGCTGCATCACGACCGGGTCGGTGGACGCGAGTTGATCGTCGATTCGATTGTGGAACGATGCCGCTGCGGCAATCACGACGCAACTTGTCACCAATACGAACGGAATCGCCATCCCGGTCGACAAGTCGAATCGCGCCAAACCTCGGAACGGCTTGTCCCAACCTCGCGCAAGCATTGAATAGGGCAACAGAAACGTCATATTGATCCCGACGGCCGTCGCGATCGCCGCGATCATTACGTTTCGTTGTGTTCCCATCAACTTCGTTCGCCAAAACGATTCGCCTTCGGGCGACAACCCGTCGACTAAGCCTCGAAGTTCGCCCGCCGGAGAAAGGAACTGCGAGAAGTCAGGAATCATCCCAGCGATCACCGCTCCCACGTTCACTTCGCCTTTGGCAAACAAAAGGATCGCGACGCCGAAAAAACAAATTACGACCATCCCGATGAGCGCCTTCAGGAAACGATCAAAGAACTTGGCCGCTTTGCCTTGTTTGATATTGAGCAAAACGATGAAACCGGCGGCAAACAGCAAGGCCGCCGTCACAGTCCACTTTGCCGCAGCGGATCCGCCAAGTCCGTCACCGCCTCCAAGCGTCGAAAGGTTTTTATCCAGCGCGTCATAGCAAAGGCTGAACTGCGGCATACAAAAAATCATGTTCGCCATCACCGTCGCAATCAACCATCCCCAACCCAACGCCGGATTGATCTCCGAGTTGATCGCTTCGAACGGACGCCGACCGGTCGACAGCGTCACGTAGCTGATCGCCGAGAGCATCACGACGCCCAAGATGATCGCGACGATCTGCAACCACAGCATCGACGTTCCGCCCAATACGCCCAGGAATAGTGACCCGGCGAGTGATCCACCACCGAGCGTAATCGCGCTTTGCAACCAACCCGGTCCGGATAACTTGACATACGCACCGAGTGTCTTGCCTTCGGCTTGCGCTTTACGAAGCAGTTCCCGGTCGGCGAGAACTTTCTCGCTGATCACCGGCTGACCAGGCGCGATCGGATTGTCAGCGGGAGTCGTGATGTCGTTGTCAAAATCGTCGGAATTAGCAGCCATTGAGGGTCAAATGGTGTGGGGGTGGGAGTGAAAGAGGAGGTCGAATGATAGCAGGTTCGCGAACGAAGTGGGAATGGACTGGCTCCACGCAGGGGTGACGATCGGGTAAGATGTCCTGCCGGTATCGCTTGCCGCGATCCGCCGCCGGTCACAGACATTCGCCATTGCTGGCACCTGACCTTCCTTCTTGCAAAAGATTCACCACGTGTTTCATTCGCTTATCGTCGCACAAGGCTTTCCGCTTCCCGAACAGGAACCGTCGGATTACGGGATCGTCATCATTGTCGCGTTCCTGGTCGTGCTATTTGCCGCCTTGATTTTGGGATTCTTCTTCGTCAAGTACGGCAAGCTGTGGTTCCAAGCGTTCATGTCCGACGCGGACGTGAAATTGGTCAACCTCATTCGAATGCATTTCACCAAGGTCAATCCGAATGTCATCGTCCAAGCTAAGGTGATGGCGGCACAGGCAAAACTCGACATCGGACGCGACTCGGGAATCAGCACCCATCGGTTGGAAGCCCACTACCTCGCTGGTGGAAACGTGATGAACGTGATTCACGCCATCATTGCCGCTCACCGTGCGCAGATCGCATTGGATTTTGACCAGGCTGCCGCAATCGATCTGGCCGGCCGCGACGTGCTCGACGCCGTTCAAACAAGTGTGTATCCCAAAGTTATTGACTGCCCCGATCCAAAACGCAGCGGCAAAACAACGCTCAGCGCGATCACCAAGAACGGGATCGAGCTTCGCGTTCGCGCACGCGTCACCGTTCGCACCAACATCAAACAGCTCATCGGCGGGGCTACCGAAGACACCATCATCGCTCGTGTCGGTGAAGCCATCATCAGTTCGATCGGGTCGGCCGCGTCGCATTTCGACGTGCTGGAGAACCCCGACATGATTACGAAGGTTGTTTTGTCGCGGGCACTCGATGCCCAGACCGCTTTTGAAATCGTTTCGATCGATATCGCCGATATCGACGTCGGTGAAAACATCGGGGCCCGTTTGCAGAGCGATCAAGCGGAAGCCGATACCCGCGTCGCGCGAGCCAAAGCCGAGCGTCGCCGCGCCGAGGCGATCGCCCAAGAACAACAAATGAAAGCCCGGGTGTCCGAAAACCGATCTCGGTTGGTTTTGGCCGAAGCCGAAGTCCCCAAGGCCATGGCCGAAGCGTTCTTGGCAGGTCGAATCATCAACCCGAATGATGAAAAGAATAATGAGCATCGCGAGTTGAATCGATGACGCATTTTGCAAGTGCCCGCGATGCTCACGTAACTCCCATGACAACAACCTATCACCGACGATCCTATCGAGTCGAATTCGACGGCGGCAGCGGGTTCCGGCTGGCCGGGATCGTCGATCGACCGTCGATCGATCCCAATGATGTTGTCGATGGCCCCTTGCCCGACGGTGTGCCGACCGTCGTTTTTAGCCATTGCTTCACGTGCAGCAAAGATCTCAAAGCGATCACCCGCATTTCACGTCGACTAGCCGAACTCGGCGTGGCCGTACTGAGATTCGATATGACGGGGCTTGGCGGTAGCAGCGGTGATTTTTCTCGAACCAGTTTCTCCACCAATCTAGCGGACTTGTCCGCCGCTATTACGTTTGCCACCGATTCGCTCGGTCCCGTCGGTGGTTTAATCGGACATAGTTTCGGAGGTGCCGCGTCACTCGGTGTCGCCGCAGGGATCCCGCATTCCGGAAGCAACCGCTTGAGCGAGCCGATGCGGTCGCGGATTGCTGCGGTGGTCACGATCGCCGCCCCGAGCGATACACAACACCTCGCAACGCTCCTCGAAACGATGAATCCGGCGATCGCCACCGAAGGGATCGGCGAGGTCTCGATCGGCGGTCGAAGCTGGACGATTCGCAAGGAAATGACCGCCGATTTTCGCTCTCATCGCTTGGCCGATTCACTCAACCAAATCCGATGCCCGGTGCTTGCGTTCCATTCCCCCGTCGATCAAACCGTCAGTTTCGATCACGCGTTGCGGATCGCGGGTTTGATCCACGATCCCGACGGCATGCCCGCTTGCAGCATCATCGCATTGCCCCGGGCGGACCATTTATTTGTCAACGAACCACGCGATGCGATTTTCGTCGCCGAAACTTCCGCCGCATTCTTGCGTCGTTATGCTCAGAACGTGTTTTAAAAAGGGGTCTGACCCTCTCCGGCGAGGCCAAAAACCCAATGAAATCGATTCGCCTCCAAAGGGTCAGACCCCTTTTTAAAACACGTTCTCAGGCATAACGGGTTAGATCGACGGACGGGTATCCTTCGTAGAAACGACGGATGAAATGCCGTCCACGCCACTGTGGCATGTGCCGTTCCCAGCCTTGGCGTTGCAACAAACGGTCGCTGATCCGTGCGTTCGTGACGTGAGCGACGATCGCCGCACTCTGTCGTCGTTTGGCGATCTCGTTGAGGATATGACACGCCCCGATGAAGGTGCGGTACCGTGTTTGTTGGCCCGAACGGATGTAGTCAAGCGTGATGAACTGCGGCAAACCACGAGGGATGTGATAATCCAAATAACAAACATCGCCGCGAATCCGCCCGCGTTCGGATTCCCACCAAACCTGGGCGATCGAAACCGGACTGGACCACAAATGTCGCTCGACCGAAACCAGTTTGCCGTGTTCCATCACGATCCGTCCGCAACGGATGCGAGCGATCGCATCATCGTCACGGTCAAAGTCGGTGTAGCGGTTGCGGCAAAACATTCCGGAGACATCCCCCATTCTTGAACGGCCGAAATGGACCTTAAACAACGGATTGAACTCTACCACGCGATGGTAAATCGTTAGGATGAAACGACCATCTTTCCAATTGAAACCACCCGCGAACGATTCCATGCTGACCGAACCATCCCCCCATCCCGCACAAACAGCCGAGACAGCGATAGAAACTGAGATGGCGACGACCGCGACAACACTGGGGACGGATCCAGGTCGCCAGCCCAAGTCTCGTCCAAGTATTCAGTGGCGAATTTTCCGGACGGCTTCATTCCTGGTCTTCGTTTACCTCTGCGTCTGCGCGGCCTTGGTTTATTGGGAGCCACGTTTGGTGTTTCCCGGAGCGTACTTCGACGCGATTCCATTGATGGACCCGAACCGATTCACCCCTGATGAGCCTATCGTCGGGACGGTATCGCCATTTGAGTACACGACCACCGACGGCAGTGCTTTATTTGGACGAATTTACGTTCGTGATGATGCCGAGCGAGTTGTCCTGTTCTTGCACGGCAACGGGATTCGGGCGATCGAGATGGACGGATGGACGCGGCGTTTGTCCGATGTGCTCGACGCCACCGTCCTGACGGCCGAGTATCGCGGTTTTCAGGCGTCTGCTTTCACGCCGACCCAAGAAAGTTGCATCGAAGACGCCGTTTCCGCGATGGACGCGTTGTCGGAGGCGACAGGTACGCCCGTCGAAAAAATTCTGGTTTACGGCCGCTCGCTCGGCGGAGGAATCGCGGCCGGGTTGATCGATGAGTTGGTCAAGCGAAAGACGCCGCCGAAATCAATCGTCTTGGACCGCACCTTCGACAGCGTCGCCGAGGCGGGATCGGACATGTTTTGGTTCCTGCCGGTGAAAGTCTTGATGCACAATCACTTTGACAGCGTCGCGCATTTGAACCAATACCAAGGCAACGTGGTTCAAATCCACGGAGCCCCCGATCGCATCGTGCCGATGAAGAACGGACGAGCCCTTTACGAATCACTCACAACGCCAACGAAAGTCTGGATCGAGGTGCCCGACATGCGCCACAACGACCGGATTTCGCTGGAATCCCTGCGTCGAATCCGATCAGAGTTGGAAAGATTAGAAACCTCATCGTAGGCTGGGTCGCAGCCGCTTCGGCGGAGACCCGGCAATCCCCTTTCGAGAGCCGGTGGCTACACTTCGCAAGTTTGTGCACCAATGCCCTTAGCCACGGGCCTCGAAGAGCTAAATTCTCACAGCGGTGCCCGCATCTAGCTGGCTGTTAATTTAGTCGTAACCCGCTGCGTAAGCGAGGGATGAGTCAATATCAATTATCCCTCGCTGACGCAGCGGATTATGATAAACCAATGCCACAGGCAAAAGCGCAGCTTCAAAAGTCACGCGTCGGGTTGCGATTCAAACAAAACGCCCCAATCCGTTAAGACGACTTCTGCAACGCGTCACGGATATCGCGGAGCAATTTAATATCCTCCGGCGGTTCGGCGGCTTCTTGTTCTTCGGGCTCGCCGTCCATTCTCGCTCGAGCGATGTTGATTAATTTGATCGCGACGAACAACGCCATCGCAATTAGCAAGAACTCGAATACCGTCTGCACAAATGGCCCATAATTAAGGACAGGATAATCTTGCACCACCATGCCGGCGCCCTCGCCTTCGATCACCTTCCCGGCGTCATCAAGCTTCGGAGATTCGGTTTCAATTTTTAAAGCCGCTTCCTTGAAATTGACGCCGAATTTGGCCGTCAACAAATTGATCGGTGGCATGATTAAGTTATCAACCATCGACGCCACGATCTTGCCGAACGCCCCTCCGATCACCACACCCACGGCCAAGTCGACCACGCTACCTTTAAGGGCGAACTCTTTAAACTCTTTCACCAAACTCATCTTCAAACTCCAATGCTTGTGAGGGGGCTGAACACTCGTGCGGGTATGATAACGCGAAGAATTCTTCACGCGAGCAGGGGTAGGACCGTCAATCGCAAGTATCGTGGAAACTCCTGCGGTCGGGCCGCCCGGAACGTCATATGTCAATCAGGCGGATCGATCGAACGGACTATCGCGCGGTCGAATCGATGACGTGACGGGATGGGTGTCGTCAATGTCGCGTCTTTGATCAGGCGTTGTAACAAACAAAACGACTACATAATGGTACAATCCGACGGATGAGTGAACCGACGACCAACCTCCGACCGCGTGCGCGCAATGACGCATCGCAAAACGATTCGACCGAACCGTCGCCGAATGAGGTGTCGCTGGAATCGGTCTTGGCTGAATTCATCGAGAGAACCGAGCGGGGAGAAAAGATCGAACCTCATGAGTTCATCGCCCAGCATCCAGAGCACACCGATGGCTTAAGGAGCTTTCTCGCTAATCACCAGTGGATGCACCCGAGCGAATCAGACATCTGCCCTTCTTTGGTGGGTGAATGCTTAGATGATTTTCACTTGGAACGCGAGATCGCTCGAGGCGGAATGGGGGTAGTTTATGAGGCGACTCAAAGGAGTCTCCGGCGACGCGTTGCCGTTAAGCTGATCAGCGACGGCGTCCTCGCCGATGACGAATTGCGGATGCGGTTTCGTATCGAAGCCGAAGCCGCCGCGGTGCTTTCGCATCCGAACATTTTGGCGATTCACGCGATCGGTCGTTGGCGTGGAATGGATTATTTCGTCATGCCGCTGGTAAGCGGTCGATCCTTGCAAGCCGACGTAATCGAACAACGCAATCGGCTCGAACAGAACACCGCCGCGGTTGCATCGACGAGCGGATGCGTCGACCTAAAAACATCTATCTGTGCTGCGGTCACGACGGCGCGGGACATCGCACGCGGGGTCGCCTACGCTCACCGACGCGGTATCATTCATCGGGATCTCAAACCGGACAACGTGCTAATCGACGAGGACGGCCAAGCCAAAATCGTCGACTTCGGCTTGGCCAAGTGGCATCGGGATGAACCGCAATTGACTCAGGACGGCCAAGTACTCGGAACGCCGCACTACATGAGTCCCGAACAAGCACGCGGTGAATCCGACGTCACGGCGGCTACGGACATCTATTCCATCGGCGGCATCTTGTTCGCGTTACTCACCGGAAGCCCTCCGCACAAAGGGGATTCGGTGGCCGCCGTGCTCGCCAATGTGCTTTCGGACGACCCGCCCTCGCTACGGTTGGCCTGGCCCGGTGGGATGCCGCGGATTCCAGAACTTGTCGATCTGGAAAGCGTGATCGCGCGAGCGATGGCTCCCGACCGGACTGCGCGATACCGCACCGCCGACGAACTAGCCGATGACCTTGATCGGGTATTGTTAGGCGAGCCGACGTTGGCGGGCCCAGACGGCATCGTCGAAAAAATGGCCCGCGAGCTTTATCGCGATCAGCACCAAGCAGCGTTTTCGAATTGGGGGCGCGCCCTCCAGCGGATCGGTTGGGTCGTCTTCGTCACGCATCTGGGTATGTTCGCCATTTCCCAGGGAATGACCGACGAGACTCGGTCGGCGATGTCCGCATCGGCCTGGACCGTCGCGGCGTTGTCGGGCTACTTCGTCCCGCGGTTATTCATGCTGGTGGGCATCGGCTTGATCATTCATCACTCGCGAGACGGGTTATGGATGCCACGCGGAATTGCCGAACGGCCGGTGTGGTCCATTTGGTTAGGGTATTTGGCGACGTTAACGTTCGTGAATGTTCTGTGGGCGGTGGGTTATTTTGATCATCTCGATGTGATGGTACTTGCCAGTCTGACGAGCGGGTTTGCTTTCCTCGCCATGGCCGGGCATCTTTGGGGTGGCAATGCTATCTTGGGCGGAATGTTCTTGTCGGTGGCCGGTGCGTGTGTTGCATTGCCCGTCCTTGCCCCATTGTTTTTAGGAACGGCTTGGTTGGTCGCCATGTTGGTATTGGGGCACCGTTATCGCCAGAGTAACGTTCAAGCGTGACAAAGTAATAATCAGGGCTAGGTTTGATTTTCATTCGCCGCTCGCTCGACCGCGTTGCCGGCGGCACAACCGACGCGACCCGATCGACCGATTTAAGTTGCCTCGCCGTCATATTATTGCACGTGCATTGACGTCAATCGGGTTGCATTCATGGCTTGTGTCACAAATCGCGGTCTACCTTTACGTGAGTCAATTTAGACATCTCGTAAAGGATTTCACCGGTCATGCGTCAAAACTCAGCTACCCTTCGCCCCGATAATACACGTCAAGAACAGTTTGAAGAAATCAAACGCCGGATCCACGGCAAGCTGGTTGATAAGCTGGACCTGTCGCGGGTTGGAGATCTGCAAGGCGATACGCTCAAACGCGAAATCCGGATGGTCGTCGAGCATCTCTGCGATGCCGAAGACACATTGCTCAACCGCCAAGAACGCGAACGAATTGTCGACGAGGTGTTGGACGAAACGTTCGGGCTGGGGCCATTGGAACTGATTTTAAAAGACCCCAAGGTCAGTGACATCTTGATCAACGGGCCCAAGAACATCTACGTCGAAAAAAACGGCCAGATGCAAAAGACCGACGTGGAATTCCGCGACGGTAAGCATCTCTTACAAATCATCGACCGAATCGTGAGCAAGGTGGGTCGACGCGTCGATGAGACCTGTCCGATGGTCGACGCTCGTTTGGAAGATGGTTCTCGGGTCAACGCGATCATTCCGCCGCTGGCTCTCGACGGAGCGGCGGTTTCGATTCGCCGCTTCGGTAGCAATCCATTGAAGCTCGAGGACTTGCTGAACTATCGCGCCTTCACGCCTGAGATGGTGATGTTGCTCGAGGGCTGCATCAAGGCACGCCTGAACATGATCATCGCCGGGGGAACCGGCTCAGGTAAAACGACGTTGCTCAATACCCTGTCGTCGTTCATCGGCCATGATGATCGAATCGTGACGATCGAAGACGCGGCCGAATTGCAATTACAACAAGACCATGTGGTTCGCTTGGAAACTCGCCCGCCGAATATCGAAGGCAGCGGTGCGGTTACCGCGACCGACTTGGTCAAGAACGCCCTGCGGATGCGTCCCGAACGGATCATCATCGGCGAATGTCGTGGTGGCGAAACCTTGGACATGCTTCAAGCGATGAACACGGGCCACGACGGATCCTTGACGACGGTTCACGCCAACACGCCTCGCGATGCAATCGCTCGTTTGGAAACACTCGTCATGATGGCCGGATACGATTTGCCGGTAAAAGCGATTCGTCAACAGATCTCCGGCGCGGTCGATGTTCTGATCCAAGCCAACCGGTTGCAAGGTGGTCCTCGTCGGGTCACGGCGATCACCGAGGTCGTCGGGATGGAACAAGACACCGTCGTGTTGCAGGACATTTATCGCTATCGCCAAATCGGCATCAACGAACAAGGCAAAGCATACGGCGTTTTCGAATGCCCAGGCGTTCGTCCGGGATTCATGAGCAAGCTGGAAGCGGCCGGCGTTCGATTGCCCAGCAGTGCTTTCCGCGAACGCGTGATGATGGAAGCCTAAGCAAGCCTCTCATCGTTTCCAGTCTCCCACTTTACACTTCAAACTTTGCACCATGTCCTCCTTCATCATCATCGCTGCCGTCGGCATCTTTGTCGCATCGATCGTTGCGTTCGCATCGTCGATGCTTATGGCAACCGAAGAGACGACGGCGACCGAAGACCGATTGACCCAACTCGCATCGAAGAAAACCGGTGCGACGGAGAAGAAGCAGTCGCTGCTGTTGGTGGACGAAAGTGAGGGGGCCGGACAGCTTGTCAAAAAGCTCCTTGAGAACGTACCGGCTGTTCACAAGTATCTCGAGCAAGCCGATATCGGTATCTCGGTCATGCAGTTTTTCGGTCTCTGCGGGATCGGCTTCCTGTTCGGCTTCGCGTTGTGTGTGATCTCGCCGCTACCCATTTTGTTGGGCCCGATCGTCGGAGCGGCGGTGGGAGTGTTGCCGTTTGGTTACGTGCTACATAAACGCAAGAAACGTTTGGCAAAATTCGGGCAACAGATTCCCGAAGCCTTGGAATTGCTCGGGCGATCACTCCGTGCCGGACACTCGCTTCAGGCGGGATTCGGCTTGGTCGGCGAAGAAATGGAACCGCCGCTGGCAACCGAATTCAAGCGTTGCTTCGAAGAGCAAAAGTTCGGCATCCCGCTGGACGAATCGATCGAAGATATGGCCGAGCGTGTTCCCAATATGGATATCCGGTTTTTCGCCACCGCCGTGATCTTGCAACGACAAACGGGCGGTGACTTGAGCGAAATTCTTGACAAGATCGGCCATTTAGTTCGGGAACGACTTCAGATCCTTGGACAGATTCAAGCGCTCACGGGCGAAGGACGAATGAGCGGCGCGGTGCTGCTCGCGTTGCCTCCCGTTCTGTTCTTGACAATGCTCAAGCTCAACTACGAATACGTCATCACCTTGTTTACCGATCCGATGGGCCAATACATGCTCGGTGCCGCCATCGTGACTCAAATTCTCGGTGCCTTGGTGATTAAGAAAATCATCACGATCAAAGTCTAGTTCCACACGGCATTCGCGCGCCGACTTCACTCGTTCATCGTTCATCGTCATCCCAAAGCCCCCTTCGTTCCATGTTGATCCTCATTGCCGAAGCCGCCTCCTCGGGCATGTTCAATATGACCGTCATTACCCCGATCGCCATGTTCTTGGGCGTGGGATCGGTAGCTTGGTTGGTCATGAATCAATTCAGTGGGGGCGACCACGCCGACACCGAATCGCGCCTAGAACGATTGAAGAACCCCAAACGTGGCGGGCGTACGATCGAGGCGGAAGAAAAAGCAAGAACCAAAAACGAGGCATTGACCGCGGCACTCGAAAAGGCTGCCAACCCTTTGGCGAATTCCGTCGCCGGCAACGAAGCCGAGATGTCCAAGCTGCGCGAGAAACTCGTCAACGCAGGATTTCGACGTGAACATTCGCCGGTCGTTTTCAAGATGATTCAGTTGGTTTGCACCGGAATCGGATTGTTCTTCGGGGGCGTGTTCGGGATTATTTTCGACGGGCTCAGCGAGGGACTGTTGATCAAATTGTTCGGCGGCATGATCGTTGGCTTCGGCTTGCCCTCGTTCGTGCTCAGTTATCTGGCGAGTAAACGACGCGAGTCGATCTTTCTCGGACTGCCCGATGCCCTCGACCTGATGGTCGTTTGTGTCGAAGCCGGTTTGGGCATGGACCAAGCCCTTCGCAAGGTTTCCGAGGAGATGAAGAAAAGCCATAAGAACGTCGGCGAAGAGTTCAATATCGCAAACCAACAACTGCAATTCGGACGTCCGCGATCGGAAGTTCTGCAAGCCCTTGGTTACCGCAGCGGAGTGGATGACCTGAAACAACTCGCATCGATCTTGATCCAAGCGGATAAGTTCGGATCGAGTGTCGCGACCGCCCTGCGGGTTCAAAGCGATTCGATGCGAACCAAACGCCGTCAGATCGCAGAAGAGAAAGCCGCCAAGACGGCCGTGAAGATGATCTTCCCGCTAGTGATCTTTATCTTCCCTGGCATTTTCGTCGTGTTGGTCGGCCCCGCCGCGATCACCATGTGGCGTCAACTGCTCAGCCAGCCATAAAGCGTGTTTCATCAAGACTCAGTTTCAGCTTAAGAGCCTATCCGAAAAGGGGTCTGACCCTCTCCGGCGAAACCAGAAAAGCAACGAAAATTGACTCGCCTCCAAAGGGGCAGACCCCTTTTCGGATAGGCCCTAAGAAGGCTAGGCCGCAAACATACAAGCCCGACGCGCAAGTTTTTAAAGTTGCGTTTTTTCCTGTGGCATTGGTTTTTCGTAACCCGCTGCGTAAGTTTTGAAGTTGCGTTTTTTTCGTAACCCGCTGCGTAAGCGAGGGATAATTGATATTGACTCATCCCTCGCTTACGCGTCGGGTTACGATAAACCAATGCCACAGGCAAAAGCGCAACTTCAAAAAGCGTAAGCGAGGGATCCCCTGTAGTCGGTTAAAAACGAATTCCCTCGCTCGCCGGTCTGTTGATTTAATCGTTTAACGGCAAGCCGCAGGCGACAGAGTTTTAAAACGCAAACGCCTGCGGCTTGCCGTTAAACGAAAACGCCCAAACGTGCACTCAATCAACACGCCGTCGCGCGTCGGGCTTGTATCAATTGCGTTCATAAAACACCAAAAGCTGCGATAACTGATGTAGCGAAACTCGCCAAGAGTTTCGGCCTGCACTGCCGCTCGCCGAACGCCTTGTGACCATCAATTCTTGGGCGCAAGTGTCGCCGAGCCGAACATCTTTTTGCCTAACGGGTTTGTCCCGGAAAAGGCTAACGCGATCCCACCATTTCGCACGGTGCCACGCATGAATAGCTTTGCCCGTCCGATCATAGGGGTTTCGAGGACGATCAGTCCGTCGCCACTGCGAGGGGCTTTGCCGGTCACTGGAAATTCGATTTTTTCGCCGCTTGGAGATTCGGTGGCGACCCCTCCCTCGAGCTTTTCTCCGTCACGTTTCGAGATCGACAGGGCCCACCGAGATGTCTTTTGGTTGCCAAAGACCGTCGATACCCCCGCCCAAACGACGCCGGTCGCGAACTGATCTTTCGTCGGGACGTCCTCGTTTCCTTCGGCCTGTTTCAGTTTGGCGTTCTCTCGACGCAGGGCCTCACACTCGTCTTGTAGTTTTTCAAGTTGTTCTTCGGCAAGTTGTAGCTTCAGACTCAGCAGCTCGATCTGACTCGTCATGGTTTCGGAATCCGACTCTTGAGAGTAACCCTGGCTCATGACGGCAAACACGACCATTACAGTCAGCAACAATCTTTGCATTGGAAATCCTTAAGGTTGAAAGCTAAGGGTTGAAAGCGAATGAGGGACGATCGATCTGCGACCGATCGCAACGCTGACTAGGCGATGAACGTCAATTTGAGAACGGCAGTGCCAGCTGCACTCATCGTAATGTCGTCGTAACGGCAGAATCAAGCAACCGCATTGGGGAACTGGGTAAGATACGCTCGGTTTACCCAAGCTCCGGATTGTTTTGGTGCTAGCGATCATTCGGGGTCGATAACTTTTTCCGTTGACACTCATTCGACGGAAAAGGATACCGATGTCTCAGAAACACAATTTCATTCTGCCACAAAACTGGTCGGCACCGGTCCGACCCGTGGCGATCAGCCTACTGACCTTCGCGTTCACTTCACCGTTGCTCGGCCAAGGCGTCTGCGATGATCCGGTTTGCGGCGTCGAAGTCAGTTGTGGGGCAGAGGTTACATGTGGCTGTGAAGTCGCATGTACCCACGAGCCCGTATGCGGATGCGAGGCCCAGCATCATGCATCTCCCGATTGTGGCTGTGAAAGCCCATGTTCTTGCGAACCAGCTTGCGGTTTGGAGCCGGCGTGTGGTTTGGAGCCGGCGTGCGGATGCGAGACACCCTGTTCTTGCGAACCAGCGTGTGGCTTGGAACCGGACTGCGGTTGTCACGTCCAATCAACCGTTGAGCACGGATGCGAGAAAGGGCTTTTGACGAAATGTTTGATCCCGAAATCCGGGCCGGTCTTCCAGGTATTGGATAAGGTCGCCTGCGGACTCGAGAAACTGTCAACAACCCGCTTGGTCAGCCATCGGATGGTCCGAACTTCGAGTCCCGCGAAAACCTGTGGTTGCTCACATTGTCAGCCGCACGCGACCGTCGTGAACGAGACGATTATCCAGCACGGCGACCATCTCGACAGCATGCAATTTGATCCATCCATTTCCCACGGTCATCAATCGGATTCGCCCTTGACCAATCCCTCCGCCGTTTTGACCCCCGGTGGTCCCAAGACAACAATCCGTCGTGATACTCCGATGCCGATCCCGCGGCCCGCGCCGCTGCAGGACGAACACCGACCGGGCCGGACATTCGACCGATTGACCGATCCGTTCCAGGACGACTCGGCTAGCCGTACGGCCAGCCGCGAACCGAGTATTCGCCGTACCACGTTCGCCACCGCTTCGACTTCGATGACGCCGAACGACGATCAATCACGCTCAGACCGAACCGTCGGGAAGACGGACGTCGATCTGAATCGTTCCGAAGCCGACGAATTTGACGACTACTTCCGTGTCGACTAATCAAGGCTAGCCGAGACCATGATCCCGGCTAGCTAGCTTTTTTGATTGGTTCGTTCGACCGTCTTTGGGTCGTCTTATCCGCGACCGGTGATCGAGCGAAGCAGGGTGCGGACGGGTTGGACGGGCTGGTAACCCATCAAACGACGACGATTCCAGCGTCCTTCTTCGTTACGGCTAAAGAAAATGATTTGCGGGACCATCTTCTCGTCAGCCATCAATTGAGCCGCCAATTCGGGTTCCGCATCACGGTCGACAACCGCCACGCTGACCGAGTCCAATTCGCCGGACTGTTCCATATTCGCGATGGTGGTTTTCTTCAGCACATCACAGGCCGGGCAATACCCCGCGCTGACGACGACCATCAAAGGCTTGTCTTCTTCGACCGACTGCTTGTAGGCCAAAGTGTAGTTCTGATCTTTCGGAGCTGGGGTTCGGTGGGACGCGACACTCGATGAGGTCGATCCGCTAGTAACGACGGCGAGCGTAAGACCGATGAACAGTGACAACATTCAAACTTCCTCGTGCAAAGTAGTTTGCCGTGACAGACGCGACACCATGTCGCCTTACGAACCGACACTAACCGCTCTCGTACAATCGGACACGAATAATGCGTGTCATCTTGATTGAGCGAATTCAGAAAACCCGGTTCAAAGAAAAGGAGAACTGTCAAGACAAGTGGATGAGGTCGACGTGAAACCCAAGAAGACTCCGTTCTGGATGACGCATCAAACTCATGTGAATGTTTACAGTCGGCTCCCTTCGGCGTTTTCCCTGCCGTCCGGAAAATGACTTCGGCCCGACGTGACCGGCCCACTGGTACAGTTTGCCGTCCCAGTTTGGGGGGTATGGCGAAAATGTGCAGGTAAGGTGCTTTGACAGGCTGGCGAGGATTGTAGGAGTCGCTGAAGGCGGTGCAACACCTCGTCGGCGAAAATTCCTAAATTGATTTCTAAGGTCAGCTTTCGTAGCCAGACACCGCTGAACGGGCGTAATTCCCGCCTAAATATAACCTTAATTTGCCCTAGACCACCTAGTTTCCACAGTTGCACACAATTCACGCTGGTGAAGGACCGAGGATCAATCCACCGAATTTCGCTACATTCTCGCTAAACAAGCCGAATACGGGATTACTATCGATGACTATGGAACAACTCGACGCTTCACACGCCCGCGTGCTCCGACAGATGTGCGATGCAGTCGGTTTGCCGCATGAAAAGGCGCTCGACGACGACGTGTTTGTCGGTTTCTTCCAATCATTTCGACCCGACGGCAACGGCTTGGTTGGTGTCTTCGAGGGCTTACCCGAAGCGGCAGACTTGCAAGAGAGACTCGCCGATTTGTTCGAGGTCGCTGGCGATGATCGGCGTCCGCAAGGTGGACGCGACGCCTATTTCGTGGTCCGGCAACCCGCTGCCATGCCGCCTGCCTTGGCCGAAATGGCGGGACGTCAATGGATCAATCGCTTAGCCGAACTTGCTATTCGGCTCGGGCATGACGAGGCCGGTCAACAGCTCGCGCAAGTCGAAACCATTCGTGTTTTGGAAGGCATTCCTCCGAAACATCCCAGGCTCGAGCACGATAAAACGAATCTTTTACGATTGCTCAAAGACCAGATTCCGTTGTGGCTGGAGAGTTTAGCGATCGAGACAAATTCGCAATCCGAACTCCAGCTAAAAATCGCCGACACCCTTCGTGCACCGTACTATTTCATCACTTGCGATCCGATGCTTCGCGACTACCTGATGTGGCCTTTATACCGTACCCCGATCCCGATCGCCGAACCGATGGAGCCTTACTTTCAGCTTTGGAAACACGGGGTAAAGTGGCGGGTCTACCAAGAACAACAAGTCGATCTGTATCTGCCAAGGTTGTAACGGCGTTTTGACCTGCACATCGGCGAGCTTTACTGTAACAGACCACTGAATTGTTTTTCTCATTGGGTCCACCGCCGCTTCAACTTCCCGAATTATCTCACCTTGAACAAACCGACGCTTCCGATTCGATCGATCATGCGGGTCATCGACGCCAACGCCAATCGCGTCGGCGAGGGTTTGCGAACACTTGAAGAGACCGCGAGATTCATTCTTGACGACGCTGAGCTGCAATTTCATCTGAAAACGCTTCGGCACGACATTGCCACGGCAATGACTAAGGTTTCACGAGTCGACCTTCTTTCCGCTCGCGACACGCCCGGTGATGTCGGCACCGATGCCACGACATCGTCGGAGAATCACCGAGTAGATCTCGGTGACCTGGTTGCCGCCGCAGCGATCCGCGTTCAGCAAGCCCTGCGATGCCTTGAAGAATACGGCAAGTTGATCGACTCGGATTTCGCCTCCGAACTCGAAAGGATTCGTTACCGTGCCTACGATTGCCTCGCCCGAATTGAACTCCGCTGCCGTCGCGATCTGAAACGGATCGATCGGTTGCGAAACGCTCGTTTGTATGCCTTGATCGACGCCGGGCGATCGCAATCGGATCTAATCCAACGGATCGAGGAACTTTCGCGGTGTGGCGTCGAAATCATCCAGCTGCGAGACGCCGACATCGACGATCGCACGTTGTATGAGCGTGCGTGCGCGGGCACCCGAGTCGCTCGAGATCGGAACGTTTTGTGGATCATCAATGATCGAGCCGACATCGCAGCGGCGGCCGACGCTGACGGTGTTCACGTCGGTCAAGAAGAATTGCCGGTCGCTGCGGTGCGATCGATCGTGGGGCCAGATCGACTGATCGGGCTGTCGACCCACAATCTCGATCAAGTACGCGGTGCGGTCGCCTCGGCGGCGGACTACATCGGTTGCGGGCCGACCTTTCCGGGGAAAACCAAGTCTTTTAGCGAGTTTCCCGGCTGCGAATTTCTCAAGTCGGTGACCTCGGAATTGAAAAGGCCGGGGACCCGTTCGCTCCCCGCGTTTGCGATCGGAGGCATCAGGTCGGACAACGTTGACCAAGTCGCCGCAGCCGGTTTCGGCCGCGTTGCCGTGACCGGAGCTTTCGCCATCGACTCTCCCGCCGACGTGGTGGCGGATTTTCACAAGCAACTCAATCGTGTCCCGCTGTACTAGAATGCTTCTCAGACCCACGAATTTCGATTTTGGCCGGTGGACGTACATCGGTTCAGCAACCACGATAGGGCGATCGAACGAACGCTAGGCACGCTTCGAGTCGCTCACGACTAACTTCCGTCGGAAACGAGTTTCTGCTCATGCAACTGCACTGTCTCGGTACCGCCGGATATCACCCCAGCGAATCGCGTCACACGTCGTGTTATCTGTTGCCTCAGTCCGGTATCGTGCTCGATGCAGGCACGGGCATGTTCCGTTTGCCCGAGCGGATCGAAACCGATTCGCTGGACATCGTGCTCAGCCACGCGCACCTGGACCACATCGCCGGACTGACGTTTCTGCTCGATATCCTTTACCAGCGGCCCGTCGACGAAGTCCGAGTTTGGGGGCAGGCGGACAAGCTCGAAGCGGTACGAACCCACCTCACCAGTGAGCTAATTTTTCCGGTCGAGTTACCCGTCCGCTGGTGTGCCCTTGAGGACCAAACCACCATCGAACTTCCGGATTGTTCGCTCAGTTGGCGGCCGCAGAACCATCCCGGTGGTTCGGTCGCGTATCGGATGGACTGGTCCGACGGACGCAGCCTCGTGTACGCGACCGATTCCGATGGCGAGCACGACGCGGACTCGCTTGAATGGATGAGCCACGCCGACGTGCTGCTGCACGAATGCAATTTTCAAGATCATCAAAAAGAATGGGCGATCAAAACCGGCCACTGTTACCTTGGCAAAGTCGCCGAGGTCAGCCGAGCGGTCAAGCCAAAGCGATTGTTGCTGACACACATCAACCCGATCGAAGAGCTGGTCCTCGATCCCAACGATCGACGTTTCGAGATGCCCGTCGAAATCGTGTCGGATGGGCTTGTGGTCGATTTTTAGAACCCAGTTTGCCTTAGACCGAAACTGCACTTCACCCAGCAAAAGCGGCTGCCTCACCAAAATTCATGTCGAATCCACATACCGCCGCAAAGCGTCTTGCCAAACCCGATCCAGATCGACATAATCCCGTCTCAGGCAACGGCATCGCCAAGCCAACGCATCCGTAGCTCAATTGGATAGAGCATCGGTCTTCGGAACCGAGGGTTGGGGGTTCGAATCCCTCCGGGTGTACTCTTTTCCATCTGCGAAATCGCGGCCCCACGCTGGTTCGCTCTCGGGGTCGAATCGATGGGCTTTGAACGAGCCGTGAAAAACGCCCGTTTTTTGCGGGGCGAGAGCATCTTGGAGACTCTCGCCTCGTTCGTTGCTCCCGACCATGGCGGTGAGTTTCGAGCCGCGATCGGCTAAATCTGGCCGAGACTATCGCGCTCTCTCGGTTTTGCCGCGCTCTAAGTTCATTCGCCGTTTGCTTCCGACCCTCCGAAACGAACGCCAAACTCGCATGCTCGGGTTAACAGGTGGAGAATGTCCAACAGGAGCAAGACGCACCGATTTTCGGTTACCATCACAAGGACGAAAATCTGTGCTGCTAGTTTCAGGAACGCGTCCCATGTCGACTGTCCCAAAACCGTATCTCACCCCCGACGAATACCTTCATCGCGAGCGGAAGGCCGAGTTTCGATCGGAATACTTTCGGGGCGAGACGTTCGCCATGGCCGGCGCCTCGGCCAATCACAATTTGATCGTGCTCAACGCGGGTGCGAGCTTGCGTGAACAGCTCAAGAAAAAACCTTGCCGAGTCTACCCGAGCGACTTGAAGCTTCGCGTCGAAGCGACGGGGTTGTACACCTACCCAGACCTGTCGGTCGTTTGCGGTGATCCACAACTCGAATCCGACGCGGGCGACGTGTTGCTCAATCCCGTTGTGCTCGTCGAAGTCCTATCGGAATCCACCGAAGCCTACGACCGCGGCAAGAAATTCGAGCATTATCGAACGATCCCGAGCTTGATGCACTACGTCTTGATCGCCCAAGACCGACACTCCATCGATTGCTTTTCGCGTTGCCCCGACGGAGATTGGCGTTTGACGAGTTGTCAGGGTTTAGATGGCAACGTGGAGCTAGCGTCAATTGAAAGCCAACTCGCCATGACTGAAGTCTACGACAAAGTCGTCTTTAATGAACAAGCCACGGACGAAAAATAAGTGGCAGTGACTTTCAGTCGCTGTTGGTGCCGCGAATGGCCAAATCTCGCTCATACTATCGCTCGACACCGGTTTACCCCATTCCCGAAGTTCATTCGCCGGATGCTTCCGGCCCACCAAGTAAGACGCGAAACTCGGTGCCCGGGTTAACAGCTTTTCGCAAATGCAACTGAGACGACGAGTCGCTCCCTTTGGCGAGTCGCAACTGCTACGATGCGGACGGAAGAATGGATGCAGGATTGACCACATCCAGAGATTGTAAACATTGCCCAGGAGGGATAGATGACCAATATCGAAAAAGCTCACGGCGAAAGTAATTTTCCCACGGACGAGGTATTCACAGACTTTGCTGGGCGGAAACGACGGTTCCTGCTCATGCAATACCCAACTCCTTTGGGGCATGCTGTACGTGCGTCCGAAGACGTAGACGGCGAAGATGGCTATGTCTTTGACGCGTTCTCGACAACCGATCCGTATCAAGCACTCGGCGATCTTCGCAGAAAGATTCGAAAACTAATTTCGGTGCGTCATCTCATCGAGGAAGCCGGAACGTTATCGCTGACTCACGATCGACTGCGAGGGCGAGTTGACAGCGATGGCGTCGTGGTTGACGGGCGTTTTCTATGCTTCGATCAGTTAGCCGAACTCATTCGCTCCTACGAAGGATTCCAATTTGATTTAAGGTTCATCGATCCATCGGATGAGATCGAGTAGTACCCGTTTTGCGTTCGTAATCGACGAGAGGTAACAAGCTCATGGAACCAAGATTGTCGCAAAAGGGAGCGACGCTGAGCGATAAGTCCGCTCGGAAAGGATACGGATTGACTCAGCGAAAGGATCAATTGAAATGAATCTGTCACTTGACGAAGGGAAGCTATTCTACGACCTGTATGCAGCCATACTATCGTTCGTGAACCGAAAGCTGGACGTGGCACCGGAGCCGTTTTCAAACGCAGCCGAATACATGTCGGTTTCGCCTGAAGAAAGGCTTGCGATTCGAGACGCACTCTTTGACAAACGTGAATTGATCGATGAGTTCGTTGCCGAGAATCCGGCACAATTGTCAGCCGAGCAATTGAGGATCGTCAGCACGTGGAAAGACGCCTTGCCCGGTAAGTTCTATGTCTTTCGCTATTTGAATAAACACGCGGTGTTCCTGACCAGTGACAACTCGCCGACGAAAGCTTACGGGGTCGTCGGTCTAGCAGACCCAATGGAGTTTGTTGTCGGCCCCTCACTGCCCCGGTTGGTGACAACCGTCCTTTTGCCGTTCCAGGGAAAAATCATCTATGACGGGTTGGTCTCAGGATACAACATCACCTTTGGTGGTGGAATCAAGCGAATGCTGAACGAGAAATACAAGCAAGCCAAGGAATCCCCTGGCATCATCACTTCGCTTGGGACTCAGTCTGGGACGCTAAAGACGAATGGACTAAAGAAGAAACGGTCAGCGAAAAGGAAAAAAACGTCTGCTGCTGCCGCTTCGCCTGCCAACGAAGCCAAGTCAGTTGCTGCGGAAATAACTGAATTGACGGATGGCTTTTGCGAGAAGTTCCTCAACGAAGAGTATGCCAAGCTTTGCCGAGAACTAGCGTCGGCACTGGCCAGAAAGCGACCTTCGCCTCTTTTACGAGGTAAGCGAGAAACTTGGGCCTGTGGGATCGTAAGAACGATCGGTTGGGTGAACTACCTCGATGATCCAGCTCAGAAACCCCACATGAAACTTCCTGTGATCGACCGGGCTTTCGGCGTCGCGGAGAGCACAGGGCAGGGCAAATCAAAATCGATCCGCACCATGCTGAGGATCGGAAGCTTCGATCCACGCTGGACACTGCCCAGCAAGAAGGAAAGTAACCCGAGAACGTGGATCGTGCAGGTCAACGGGTTCGCGATCGACGCGCGGTACGCTCCAAGAGACATCCAGGAGGCGGCGTTCAAAAAGGGGCTCATCCCTTATATTCCGACAAATCAAGCCACGGAGGAGATGTGAATGGGATGGCGACGAAGATGGCCCGAACAGACACGAACGCGTCGGCCGGCTGTACGCAAACTGACCGAATCCGAAAAGACGCAGATTGTCGAGACACTCAACAAAGGCATCGCGACATCTCCCGTGTTGACCGCGCTGGGCATCCAGGTGCGAGTTGCTCGTGGTCGTTTCTACCTGGAACGGCAAAGTCAGGAGGAAGGTTCCGAAACGAACACATCGGTGTGGGCGAGGATCACCCCTTTGGACGGCACCAAGCCCGAATTGCTGTTGGAGGTCGGCGATCGCCGAGCGAGCTGGTCGGAAATCGCCAGAGGCCAGGCCGCGAAACTGATCAAGACTGTAGCAAGCGACACTCAGGGGACATTCCATGGGCTTGGCAGGCTGGACACCAGCCTCCGTAAATTGACGACAGGACAAGATCGGTTGCCGATGAAGATGGATCGCAATCGCGGTTTCAAATACGAGGACACCGCCGAGAAGGCAAGCGTTCAAGAAGCACTGTTTCACTTCTTCGGGTTGCCAATTGACGTGATTGCTGAGCCCTCGGCTTGGTACTCGTATCAGCGGACGCCAATGATCGTCGAAGTAAGCGACGATCAAACGAGGGTCTTGGTACGATTTATGGCAACCAGCATGTCCGGCGAGAGCTTCGGTGGTACGTGTTTGTACGTCCAAAACGATGATGGCTGGGCAGCGTACACCGTCAAGCCTAGCGAAAGCGAGACCATCGCCGCGGCTGTGGCTTGGCTGGTCAAGAGGAAGTGGCGGGCTTGGTGACATCAACCAACAATTGTAGCCTCGCCCACATCTTGCCCTGCTCTTCCCAGTCATGCGTCTTGGCGATGGGGCGAACATGTTTTTCCAGAATCACGTCTCGGCCTTGGACGGTTCGCGGCAGTTCGAGAATTGCTTCTTGAATGTCAGGGGCGAGATTGTCGAGCCACATGATTTGGGACATGCGAGTCGTGGAGATCTGTCCGTAGTGGGCCAGTTCACTTTGGTTGATGATGACGCCGTCGCGGACGAGGTCCCGGCACCGGTGGGCAAGGGCGAGCAATCGCGTGATCCGAGGGACGCGGCCGAGCGGTTTTGCGGGAGCTTTGCCGTCGGCGAGCGACTTGCTGCCATTGCGGCGCGTTTGAACGTGGAAGGACCGGTTGATGGTGAGCTTGGCGTTCATGCGGGCACCTCCATGCTTTCGGCGGTCAGGCTTTGCATTCCGGTTTCGTGGAACGTGATGCCGACATTGCCCGCCACTCCATCGAATTCGACTCGGTCAACAAGCAGCGACGTGAGACGGACCTGTTCGCGAGGCTGAATCGTTTGCCAAAGTTCCTCAAAGCCAGCGAGCAGTCGCCGGACGTCGGCCGTGTCGATGGCTTGGGATTCGAGCGATTGGAGTTCGGTGCCAATGGCTTTGAGCCGGTCTTCGGCGGTGTCGATTCTTTTTTGAAGTTCGGGTAGCCCAGCGACTCGGCCGTTGTTGGAGACGTTGGCGGCGATCGCTCGTAGCTTTTCATGATCGTTGCGGAGTTGCCGTTGCAGCGATTTGCGTTCGGCCTCGAGGTTGCGGTGGAGTTGGTTGGATCGCGATTCGATTTGCCCAATCGTTTGGTTGAGCAAATCTTCGTCGGTGCCGATGGTTTGAATCTGCTCGACGACAAATCGCTCGATTTCGCCGGCAGGCACGGACGGCGCCGGACATTCCGACCAACCTTTTTGCATCGCGGTGCCGCAGACGTAGTAGCGATACCGCTTGTTGCCTTTACAGCTGTACGAATGCGTCATGGGGCGGCCGCAAGACTTGCACCAGATCAAACCCTTGAGCAACGCATTGTGCTTGTTGCGAACGCCGGTGCCGCCGGAGTTTCCGTTGGCCTTCAGTTGCGTTTGGACCCGCTGGAAAAGCTCGGTGGGCACGATTCCGTCATGCTCGCCTTCGTGCGTTTCCTCCTTGTAGCGAATCTTGCCGATGTAGGTGACGTTGGTCAACAGTTTATAGACCGCGCTTTTTGTGAACGTGCGACCGCCGCGATGATCGCCTTTTTTTGTGACCCATTGTTTGGTTGTCCAACCACGCTGCCTCAGCTCTTTGACGACGGGCAAGAGTGAGCGATACTCGATATACAGACTAAATATCTGGCGAACGCGGTCGGCTTCGATCTCGTCGACGAGCAATTTTGTGTTCTTCACTGTGTAGCCCAGCAGCGGCATTCCGCCGGACCATTTTCCGCGTCGGCGCGATGCGGCCACTTTGTCGCGAATTCGCTCGCTGATCATCTCGCGTTCAAACTGGGCAAACGACAACAGCACATTGAGCACTAGCCGGCCCATCGACGTTGATGTGTTGAACTGCTGCGTGACGCTGACGAACGAGACGCCGTGTTGGTCGAAGGTCTCGACGATCTTGGTGAAGTCGAGCAGCGATCGGCTGAGGCGGTCGACCTTGTAAACGATCACGCAGTCAATCTCGCCAGCCGCGATGTCGGCCAGCAATCGCTGCAATGCCGGTCGTTCCATGTTGCTGCCGGTGAAGCCACCGTCGTCGTAGGACTTTGGGATGACTTCCCAGCCTTCGTGCTTTTGTGAAGCGACATAGGCCTCGGCGGCGTCTCGTTGGGCATCGAGAGAACTGTATTCTTGTTCGAGTCCTTCTTCGGTGCTCTTTCGGGTGTAGATCGCACATCGCACGGTCGTCTTTGGGGCATTCATCATTTGGATTCCTGTTGATCGAGTTTGAAGAACCGGTTGCCGCTCCAGTGCGACCCGGTGATGTGTTTGGCGACGGCGGAGAGCGACCGAAACAGTTCGCCTTCAAATTCAAAGCCACCGGTCGTGACACGAACGCGAATCTGCCGGCCTTTGTAGACGCGTGTGATCAGCGTTCCCGGCAGCGGTGTTGCCGACGATTGCACACCGGTGGGCAGAACTCGGGTGCGTTTGGCGGCATCGTTCGAGAGACGCCGCGTGGGCGGCGAAGTGACTCGCAAGTCCGCTCCGTGGGCCAGTTCACGGATGCGATTGATCGCGTCGGCCGACAGACCGCCTTCGACGTTGGCCTGCATCCGCCACACGATGCGGCGGACCAGCCATTTGCGGTTCTTGGCGTTGGTTGTTTCGCCGGTCACGGTGGCGAATTGGTCGCGTAGTTCGCCGCAGGTCATCTTCTGCAATCGAGCGACCTCCTTGGCAACATTGAGCTTCATTTGGGGCTCCTGGGTTTGCGTGTTTCTGCCGCCGAGACGTTCGACGGTGTGACACAGAGCCCTGAGTTCGCAGACGAGTCAACCGAACGGTGACAACTTTCGGAAGAAGTCTCAGAGATTGGCCGGGAGACTCGCGACAACGCTCGCAGGTTGATGATCGCGTCGGCCAAACAGGTGGCGATCTGGAGCTGGCGAGACTGGGGTGAGGGCGATGATGATTCGACTTTCGTGAGCATCCAAACTCGGGGGCTTGAGGGCACCGATGGTCATCGGCGTTGGCATAGATCTTCCATGGGCGGGTCGTTGGTTCAATTGATGGATCAGTGGTTTGGTGGAGGATTACTTCAGCGATTTCGTTCGTTCGTGTTGGCAGTGTCGATGCGTTTTTCGTTCAGCCGCGATTGAATGTCAGCGATCATGCCGCGCCCCCAATCGGTCTTGCGCAGCCCGTTGTAAAACGAGGGGCGGTGGACCTCGGCACCAAGCTTCTGAACGGTCTCAATCAGAAACTCGTGGGCCGGAAGAATATGGCTGGTGCGATCGTTTCGTGACCGCGTCAGACGATGCAAGTGGCCAAGATCAAAGAGCTGTTGGCTAGCGCGGATCAAACGCATCTTTTTTCTGGCGTCATGTGGATCGGCCCACTGCGTCGGCGTGAATGGAATGCCATGTCGCCGCATTCCGGTCAACCAACTCGTTGGAATTCCAAACGTGGCAATCTCAAGATCACCGAAGACCTCGATTTCAGCGACGAGTTGCGACGCAAGTTCAAAGTGGTTTCGTTTCATTGGCTTTCTCAAAAGTCGGACAACCTGTTCCAGAAAATAAACTGTAGGTACTAGTGCCGCTGATTCGGGGGCCCTGACATGAAAAAGATCCGCCGGGAGGACCCGTTCGATTCCTGTCTTCGTGGCCACTGTCGGTAGCCTGGCAAAAGCAACCGGCGGAAGGACTTCTTTCTTCTTTCCGAGGCATGTCACACACGCACGCTCAAACACCCAGAAATCGGTGTGAGGGGAGGGGCACACGAAAGAGGGAAAGAAGAGAGAGAAGTGTGTTATTTATGTTGTTTTTCAATCAATCTTCTTTCTGACTTCTTTCCGTTCTTTCGGCTTCTTTCCGACGATCCGCGGTCAATCGCTGACGGACTTCTTTCCGAAACCAACGTTCTTTCCGACTCAGTCTTGCTGGACGCGGTTCAATCGGTACAGCGTTCCAGTTCGTCCGGCGGTCGTTTCTTGCTCGGCGATGATGTCACCGCGTTCCACCAGAGTTGCAATCAGCTTTTTGAAGAGCACCGCCTCCATCGCCATCGCCTTGAGCAACTTGCTATGACCGATCTTCAGGTTGTCCTCTTTGCGAATTTTGGCGAACACCTTTAAGCAATCGGTTGCAAACGGGCTCTCGGCGACGTGTGACGAAGCCATGAACAACATTCTCTGGGTCAAGTGATCGACCAATGTCATGGCCCACTTCACCGCCGGTTCGTCAATCAGCGGCGATTCGTGGTTCACACTGATCGCGTACAACAACGCCAGCTTGCGAGTCTGTTCGTTGACACGGCCCCAAACCGTTGTGCCCACCGAATCGTTCTTGCGCTCCGCCTTGGCGTACTCACGCTCGGCGTGCAGTCTTGCTTCGATAAGGATCCCTTTGGCGGCATCATCGTGTGGCACAATTCTCGGTCGTGGATGCCATGTCCCAAGGTTGCCGCCGCCGGGTTGGTAGTCCGCCCACCACTTTGCCACGTCGATGATCGCATTAGGCACTTCGGCGATCTTAGGTTCTTGGCCCTCACCCCGTTGGCCGCATTCCAGAATCATCATGCGAGCGAAGAATCCGTTGGTCAGCATTCGCTCGGAAAGTGCTGCGTAGTAGTGGTTGGGAATCGCGGTGCCGAACACCACCAGCGAAGGTTGGTCAATCGTTCCCGGTGATTTTTTGCCAGCCTTACGACGCATCGGATAGACCGTGTTCGCGGATGAGTACATCGTCAGCAGCGTTGATAGCACGTTCTCGTAACGCGCGTCATTGGACTTCTTGATCGACTGCAACATGCCGTCGACCTCATCCGTTTGAAATAACATTGAAGGTGTTAAATGCAACGCATCCTGAATCCCTTCGCCTGATGCGAATCGTTCACCGATGCAGTCTGCCAAACCGACTTGGTGCAAAATCTGTACGTTCAACTTTCGTGGCCAATCTTTGCCCGCTGCGGAATGAGCCAGACCCAGCAAGTAGAGGTTGGTTCGGTTATCGCCGGGATCGCGTACCTTGCGGCCGGCCAAAGTGGCGAGCAACGCGATCGCGCCGGCGAATGCGAGAGTCGCGTTTGGGTACGGAGCCGTGTCGAGGCAGTGCGACATGACATTGCTGATGAAGCCTGGGACTTGCAGCAGCGATTCGGGAACCGGACCGGGGTCGGGAAGCTCCGGTTCGGCCGGTGGTTTCGCTTTGGTCTCACCGGATAGCCCGTCGAGAAAGCTCGACAGGTTGACGTCGTTGTCCTCTGCTTTCCCGTAACCTTCACTGGCAAGCTGCCGGGTCGCTGCGGAGAAGTCGCCACCGTGTTCCAGAAACGCGTAGACGGCAAACCGCGAATACGACTTGTTCGGCTCAAACGGCGAAGCGTTGGAACTGAACACGTAGAACACGCCGTCCTTTAACGTCGCGCTGCAACCGGTCGCTTTTCCCGGCCTACACCATTGCTGGTTGTTGCCATCGTGCAGCAATCGCCAACCATGCTTGGTCAGGATCGTGGCAACATCACCACGCTCGCTGAAATCGTCACCGGGCTGGGTTCCATCGCTGGTAGTTTTCGTAGTCGGTGCATTTTCGACGGAAGAATTGACTTCATTGAACGCAGCCGCTGCGTCGACCAAGATCGCCCGCTCGTCGATGGACATCACAGGGAGATTGGTCAGGTCGCCTTGCAGGACGACGTAGCCCGGAGACGGATCGCACATCACCAAGCTGCCCTCGCCAAGCGTTTCAATCAAAACGGTCTTGTCTTTGACGTCAGGCGTCACCGTTCGAGCATGAACGTTGCTCTTTGGAGTAATCAACTCGTTTCGGAAGAACACATGCCGGCCGCCAGACCGGGATTTCTGCACCACCAAACGCTGTAACAAACGTGGGTCATGTTCTTCCACCAAATCGCACCAAGCGTCGAACGCGCGGCCGCCTTGATCGAAATCGAGCACTTCCAAACTGCCCGACACCTCGCCCGTCAGGATGCAGACCGCGTTGGCTGATAAGAACCACCTTTCGTTTTGTTTTTCCGATGGCGGTTTGTTGCGATACTGCTTGTAAGACTTGAGTGTTGGGAACTTGCGTCGTGCATTGGCCGGCAGCACGCGATACCCTGCGTCGATGTACCGATATGCCGCATCCCGAATCGGATTTGCGGCTGTGGCGTGGGTTTGTTTCGTCATTCGATTGTTCCTCAACCGTTGGAGCGAGTGGAAGGTTGGCGATCCGCATCCATGCGACTCAGTTCGCAGGCGATGTGATCGAAGTTAGCTTCGGAGAACACGCGGGCGTGGCCGGCCCAGCCGGTCGCTTCAATATTTCTCGAGCGAATGATGTATTCGATACGGTGGACCTTGGTGTCCAATCGCCGAGCGATCTCGCCGACGGTCAACAACAACGGAGGCTGTGACATAGCTTTCCTTGCAGCATGTAGAAAGGCTTCGCAGCGGTGGCCCGGCAAGGGGCGACGAGCGAAGCCCAGAAAAAGAGGGACCGAAATCTGCGAAGTCGTAGTCCAGGCGGACTCGCATGGCAGATTCAAAAGAAGCTCACCGCGATGATTCGCAGGCGGGCGAAGAGCTCGTTGGCTCGGCCGGTCGCTGGATGGTTAGCTGAGTGGCTCGGTGGTCGAGCGTTGTGGATTATGCGAATCGAAGGCGGCTTGTCAACCAAAATTTCCCGACTTGATTCGCGACGTCGGAGCGTCTGCCGTGAAGTCGATTTGTCCCGACAAAACACGATCAAAATGCCGTGGCATGAACTGGTTGGCGATTCGGCCGACAACCGACGTCATGAACTCGATTCAACGCCGAACGCCTAGTCGCTTGATGTTCGTGCGGTCGTGAGCGATCGTCAAACCACGCAAAACGCGGTCTTAATCGCGTCCTCAGTTTTTTGGCATCGGGATTTGCTGACTTCGCAGGAAATCTGCGTGGAAAAAAGCAAAACTTTGTGAAAGTTTTTGGATCCGCAATTCCAAATGCGAATTTGGCCCACCTCCGCTGATTGCCCGTCCCGAAAACGGTTGGAGCGACGAAGACTGAACCAAGAAATTGCAAAAGGTCAGTAAGCGTCTTGACGGCCTTGTCTCAGGTTACCTACCCCGTTCGTTGATCCAGCGGCGCAAATTCCGCGCATTCGTTTCCCCAATCAACAAGGTTTCACGGTCGTTGAACCGTTGGGCAATGTGACCGATCGCCTGACTTCTTCTAGAAGCTGGCGACGTGAATGAAAAGCGATGTCCAACCTCACCTGACCACATCTCTGATTCGAGTTTCCTCGTCCAGCTTTTGCGTCGCAATTCAGCGAGGGAATGGCATAACGTTTGCGATCGGAGTCAAACGTCAATCAAGGCATCCTTTGGCGGAAATCGCGTGAGAAAATGGTCGCAGATCGAGCGAACCGGCAGAAATTTGACCACCGGGGTTTTAGTTTTTGGTCAACGGATCTCTCGGGCGGTCTCAAAGTGTTTTTCGAGGATGCGAAATGATTGGTCGAGTTTTGTTCTTTCCGATCCAAGTGCTTGGGTCGCTTTACACCGGCTTGGTGATGTGGCTTGCGTCACGTTCGAACCATGCCGATCTTCACCGCCGGGATAAACCAAATGAATGATGCTGTTGTTGAACAATGTGGTCGTGTCGCGAAGTCAGACACTCGTGCGATGGGCATGGGGCCTATCCATACGCAGCGTGGCGTCGCGTTTCGCGTTTGGGCTCCGAACGCCGATGCGGTTTCGGTCGTCGGATCGTTCAACGATTGGGACGGAACGAAGGCGCCGATGGAACCGGAGGAGGGTGGGAACTGGTTCCTCGAAATGGAGGGCGTGAAGGCCGGTGACGAATACAAATATGAAATCACCAACGGTGAGAATACTTTTCGGCGAGTGGATCCCCGCGTGCGTGAGGTGACCAATTCGGTTGGCAACGGTGTGGTTCATGATCCGCATTTTGACTGGGACGGTGATGATTTTGAAATGCCGGCTTGGAACGAGCTGGTGATCTACGAAATGCACGTTGGAACCTTCTTTCGCGATGGACAGGAAGTCGGTGATCTCGACTCGCTGCAAAAGAAGTTCAAACACTTGAAGGGTCTTGGCGTCAACGCACTGCAGATCATGCCGATTGCAGAATTTGCTGGTGACCTTTCATGGGGCTACAACCCCGCTCACGTCTTTGCGATCGAGAGCGCCTACGGTGGACCACTGGCGTTCAAGCGATTTGTGAAAGAAGCACATCGTCACGGGTTCGCGGTTATCCTGGACGTTGTCTACAACCACTTCGGGCCATCAGACTTGGACTTATGGCAGTTCGATGGCTGGTCAGAGAACGACAAGGGCGGCATCTATTTTTACAACGACCATCGCAGTTCGACGCCATGGGGCGACACACGGCCAGACTACGGGCGCGGCGAAGTGCGGTCGTTCATTCGTGACAACGCGATGATGTGGCTGGAGGACTATCACGTCGACGGGCTGCGTTACGACATGACATTGTACATTCGCTCGATTGATCACGATCCGTCCAACGAGATTCCGGAAGGCTGGGGGCTAACCCAATGGGTCAACCGCGAAGTTCACGCAGCGTTTCCATCGGCCATTACGATCGCCGAGGATTTGCAGAACGAACACTATCTAACGAAATCTGATCAAGAGGGGGGCGCGGGGTTCTCGACGCAGTGGGACGCGAAGTTCGTCCACCCCATTCGCGATGTCATCACGCAGCCCGACGACGCTGGCCGCGACATGCAGAAAGTTGTTGATGCGATCCTGCACCGTTACAACGGCGATGCATTTCAACGAGTGATCTATACCGAGTCACATGACGAGGTTGCCAACGGTAAATCGCGTGTTCCCAGTGAGATCGACGAAGCGGATCCCGACAACTATTTCGCGAAGAAGCGTTCGACGTTAGGTGTAGCGATCGCGATGACGGCTCCTGGTATCCCGATGTTGTTCCAGGGGCAAGAGCTTTTGCAAGACGGCTGGTTCCAGGATACGGAAGAACTCGATTGGGAGAACGCCAAGTCGTTCAAGGGAATCGTGCGATTGTACGCCGACTTGATTCGCCTGCGGCTCAACCGTGACGGTTGCACTCGCGGGTTAATCGGTCAGCATGTCGAGGTCTGTCACGTCAATCATGCTGATAAGATCGTTGCCTTTAGAAGGTGGTATGATGGCGGCGTAGCTGACGAGACCTTGGTGGTGGCGAATTTTTCGGCCAACACGTTCTCGAACTATTGCGTGGGAGTACCGTGCGGCGGACGTTGGGTATTGCGTTTCAATAGCGATTCGCCTGACTACAATCGTGAGTTCGGATCCGAGCACGTTGCCGATATCGAGGCGGTCGAACACGGGTACGATGGACAATCGCATTCAGCTGAAGTCACGATCAGCCCGTATTCGGCGTTGATATTCTCCCAGGATTGAATTCGTTGATGATTGAATCGACGCCGAACTATTTGTTGCGTTTTTGTTCTCTTTCCGGGCCGAAGGCCCAGCAATTCACCTAGCCCAGCCCGACGGGCTGGGAAGTCGGTGTGTTTGTTCATAAGGGCCGAAGGTCCGACTATTTGCGTTCTCGTCGATTTTGGGGCGTTCAAACTGTCGGGTCGTTGGCCCTACCATTCCCGTTGTTTTCCGAACCCCCAGTCCGGTGGACTGGGCTAGGCAAACGAACAGGGCTTCGCCCCTAGACCAAATGCGCAACTTCAACAGCCGAATTCGAGGATTCAAAATAGAACCTCGCCGGTAAAATCCAACTAACGTTCTTGAAACAACTCCATGCGTGCCTACCTTCAACAACTGACGTATTCCATTAGCGGCAGCTATTGGTTCATTCCGTCCCTGATGGTGCTCGCCGCGGTGTTGCTCTCGCAAGGAGCCATTCAGCTTGACCGAGCCTACGGCAGTGACTGGATGGCGGAGTCGTGGTGGGCGTCTTTGAATCAACCCGACGGTGCTCGGGCGTTGCTGGCGACGGTTGCCGGTTCCATGATCACCGTGGCGGGAACGACGTTTTCGTTGACCATCTTGGCGGTCTCGCACGCGACATCACATTTCGGGCCGCGGTTGTTGGACAACTTCATGCGGGATCGCGGCAATCAGATCACGCTGGGAACGTTCGTGGCGACGTTCATTTACTGTTTGCTAGTGCTACGAGTGATTCGTGGTAGCTCGGAAAGCGTCGACGCATTCGTGCCTCAGTTGTCGCTGTTCCTTGCGTTGCTGCTGACGCTGGCGAGTGTCGCCGAGCTGATCTATTTCATCCATCACATTCCCGAAAGCATTCATATCTCCAATGTGCTGCAGCGGATGAACACGCAGATGTTATCGAAATTCGATGAGTTGTACCCGGCGACGATTGGCGACGCCGCAGAAACCCGAGCACCGGCGTACGATTTTCAGGTGAGCCACAAGATTGCCTCTTCCGCTCACGGCTATTTGCAGGGCGTCGATGAGCACAGCCTGATGGCGGTCGCGTCGGATTCAGGCCGTGTTTTGAGACTGCGGCGGCGTCCAGGTGACTTTGTTCGTGTCGGAGAACTGATCGCGGAAGTGGACGGTGATGGCGAGTGGGACGACGCGGACGATGATCGAGTTCGAGCCGCATTCGCATTCGGTGTGAGTCGTAATCCGACGCAGGACGTGTTTTTTGTGCTGGACCAGTTCGTGGAAGTCGCCATGCGCGCGTTATCGCCGGGCGTGAATGACCCGTTCACAGCGATGCAGTGCATGGATCACTTGAGCGTCGGATTGGTTGAACTGAGTCGAAGGCAATTGCCTAGCGATCATCGAGTCGACAACCAAGGAATTCCTAAGATCATCACGACGGAAGTGACGCTGGAACAATTCGCGGTCTCGATGTTGGATCAGGTTTTCCCGTATGCCGCTGAGGATGCAAATGCGGCAAACCACTACATCGAGACGCTAAAGCGAGTGATCGAGATTTCGGATAACGCTGAATTGAATGATCTGATCACGGCTCGGGTCCAGCGGATGCAGGATGCGATGGCGTGAGCGTGATGCGCCGGTCCATGCTGATAGCTAAGCGACCGGTGTGATCGGCGATCAGTCACCCGAGCTTGGTTTCAAAATTTCTTTAGGTTTAAGAAGCTTTGAATTTCGGAATGACGGCCTTGTGGCTGTTTGGACGGCACGCGATCTGCTTGACTGGTCCACAACCACTGCCACGGCAACGGTCCGCCCAGATCCTCGCCGTGGCAGTGGACGATTGTCCTGCCGCCTGTGTACCCTCCACCGGAACCGACGACGAATAGTAAGATGTTCGTGAAAACAAATTCCGTTCGCTCAATGCGAAGTTCAAATGATCAACCCAAGACGTCCGTTCGCGGATCGACGTTGTCCGAGGAGCCCCGAATGCCATCTGTTTTAGTCGTCGACGATGACCGCACCATCTTGTTGCTCGCCCAGAAGGCTCTGTCGCCGATCGCCGACGTGGTCACGGTGGAAACAGCCCAAGCCGGATTGGACGCTTTAAAAAAAGGTTCGTTCGACGCCGTGCTGTTGGACATTCAACTACCGGACCGTAGCGGCTTGGCGGCTTATTGCGAGATTCGAGAAATCGACAGCAAGTTGCCCGTGATCTTTATGACGATTGAGGCCGCCAGCAACACGGCTATCGAAGCGATGCAGTTGGGGGCGTTTGACTATCTCGCCAAACCTCTCGCCGTCGATCCACTTCGCGACTTGGTCGATAAAGCCATCGAGCAACGCAAGCTGACCTCGGTTCCGGTCGCGCTGTCTGCCGACGAAGGAAAACCGTCTGATTCGAGTGAGCTGTTCATCGGTCGCAGCAAAGCGATGCTGGACGTGTTCAAGGACATCGGCCGGGTTAGCAAGCAAGACGTGCCGATTCTGATACGCGGCGAGAGCGGCACTGGCAAGGAATTGGTGGCTCGTGCGTTGTTCCAATACAGCCATCGGTATGAAGGTCCGTTCTTAGCCGTCAACTGTGCGGCACTGCCTGACAACTTGCTGGAAAGTGAACTGTTTGGCCACGAGAAGGGCGCTTTCACGGGCGCGGAGTCGCGTCGAATCGGCAAGTTTGAACAGTGCAACGGCGGGACCCTGTTCCTGGACGAGATCGGCGATATGGCTCCGTCGGTTCAGGCGAAGGTGCTGCGTGTGTTGCAGGATCAACGATTCGAGCGTGTTGGCGGCAATAATGAGTTGACGACCGATGTGCGAATCATCGCGGCGACCAATCGACCGCTCGAACAGATGGTAGAAGACGGCGACTACCGCGAAGACTTGTTGTATCGTCTCAATGGTGTCACGATCGAATTGCCACCACTGCGTGATCGTAAGGATGATGTAAAATTGCTGATTCAGCATTTTCTCCGACAGGCGAAGGTGGAACTGAAGAAACCTGCACTCGAGGGACTCGCGCCAGACACTCTTGAATTACTGACGGCCTACGATTGGCCCGGGAACGTTCGCCAATTACGCGCCGTCATCCGTCGCTGCGTGCTGGATGCGTCGATGTCAGTGATTTTCTCAGACGTTTTACCGAAGGAGATCCAGCGACTCGATCCAAACAATGTCGATACATCCGCCAAACCCAGTAACTCGCCAGAAAACGGAGCGGGATTGCCCGCCTTGGTGAAACGGTTGCTCGCGGAAAAGTCGAGTAACATTTATGCCGAGTCGATGGAGTACATGGAACGCTATGTGCTTGTGGAAGTATTGAAAGCGACCGAGGGCAACCAAAGCCAAGCCGCGGAGGCGCTGGGGATTACCCGAGGCAAGCTGCGCGACAGAATTAATAGTTACGGGATTGTGCTCGAAAGCGGCGTCTCGATGCAGGGCGACGTTTAGGTATCTGTCCGGAGCAGTGAGCCAACGGCGCTAACCGCAGGTTCCGACTCCCTTAACCGGTGGCTTTCACCACCTTGATATTTCATCATCATCGGAGAATACAGTGACTGAAGAGCAAAGAATTCGTTTCGCGGAGGCGCTGCAACGACTCGCAGGCGACGAAGATTTGCTAATCGCGATGGGAGCGATGGTGCTGGACGACGCACCAGTGGTGATGGCGGAGTTGCAACAGCAGATCGAAGAGGCCCAGCTCTCTCAAGCGGCTTCGACTGCGCACAAACTGAAGGGGCTGCTCAGCACATTTGATGTCGGCGGTTGTCTCTTAACGATTCAACAAATCATCACGGCAGCCAAGGCGGACGACCAAGCGGAATGCGCCCAGTCATGGTCGAAGTGCGAACGCGAAATACGCGAGCTGCTCGCGGAAGTTCGCGCTGTGGTCGATCCGGTGTCGACGTGAACGACTCGATGAGTGATGAACGCAGCCGGGCCGATTACTTGGTTTCCTCAACGTTGACCATCGCCCTTTGCATCCTTCTCGTTTTTGCTGCACTTGCCCTGACGATCGTCGCTCGACACGTTTTGATCCTGATTTTCGGAGCAATCCTGTTTGCGGTGGTTCTCAATCGCATTGCATCGAAGCTGTTGTCCTGGGTTCCGCTTCGTTGGAGCCGCTCAGGAATGGTCGGTGTCGTGCTACTGCTGCTGGTGATGTTGTTGATCGCCGCGGTTTTTGGTTTTGCAGGTTCAATTGCGGATCAAGTTGACTCGCTTTCCACGCAGTTGAATGATTCGGTTTCGCGTGTTCGCGAAGCGGCCAAGTCGAACCCTCTATGGAAGCGGGCTAAGGAAAGCGATGTGGGCCTGAGTTCGCTGCTGCCAAGTTCCGATTCGTCGATGGGCGTCGCCCAAACTTTCTTCTCGTCGACGTTTGGGATTGCGACCGACGTACTGATCTTGTTGGTTCTTACCGTCTATTTCGCGGTCTCACCTGCCGCCTACCACAAACCGCTGATACGATTGGTTCCCGTTGCCTGGCGAGAACGATTTCGCGAGATGCTGAAACAATCGTCCACCACGCTTTGGCATTGGATGCTCGGTCAAGTTGTTTCGATGACGGCGGTGGGCGTCGCGTTCGGAGTCGGGTTGTGGTTCTTGGACGTGCCGATGGCATTTCAACTGGGACTGTTCGCTGGCTTGGTGACCTTCGTCCCAACGATTGGCGGAATCGCGGCGGTGGTGCCCGCGATGTTGCTCGCATCGGGTGAAGGGGCGTCGAATGTCTGGAGCGTGCTGGCGCTGTACGCGGTCGTTCAATTTGCCGAGAGCTATCTGCTGACGCCGATCGTTCAGAAACAGCAAGTCAACTTGCCGCCTGCGATGGTTATTCTTTCGCAAGTGATCGTCGGATTGTTGCTAGGTTTTTGGGGTGTCGTCTTTGCCACACCACTATTCGCCGTTGCCATGCTTTGGGTCAAAGAACTATATGTGAAAGACTGGCTTGAGAAGGACGAGGCCGGCGTGCCAGCCTCGGCAACCATGTCCGGTTAAACGAGACATCAGGAATCGTTTAAGCAACAATTCCTCAACCAAAGTCTGTCCGGATGATGCGCTGCAAACGCGGCGATGTCTTTGACTTCGGTTTCACTTCATTGGACTGGCAATAAGTCCAGGATTGCGGAGAAGCGACGTCGAAGTCCACGGGATGGTCAAGAGACCGGCGTACGGCGGCTTGAAACGAAACCTTCTCGAGCGGCTTCGCAACGAAAGCACTCGCGCCCGCCTGCATCGCGAGGTGCTGCACATTGTCGTCGTCCATACTGCTCATCACGATCGCCGGGATTCTGCGAATCGCAGAATCAGTGTCCGTTCGCATTTGATAAACTAGATGAAGGCCGCTTAACTCAGGCATGTCGATATCGGTGACAAGCAGATCGGGCGTTTTCTCGCGAACCGACTGCAACGCGGCGGTTCCAGTGTCCGCAACACAACAATCGAAATCCAGCTCGGTGAGCCATTGGGTGACTTGCTCGCGTATGGAACGCAGGTCGTCCGCAATGACGACCTGACGTTTAGGTTGCATATTCATGGCGAGTTTAAAGCTTTACCGTCGCGTTGATGTCTTCGTCGACGGTCGCTTGCTCACCGGACAAGTATGCCTTGCCCGCCCGCCACAAGTATTTGATGCCTTCCAACCCTGAATTGTCCCAGTACTCGCCCGAACTCGGATCGACTTTCAAAAGTACCAGCGAGGGGTCGTCCTTGCCGTCGGGGAACCAAACTCGCCAAACTTCCGTCCACATCGAATCTATCAAACGTCGATCTTCGTGAACGCTTGCAGTCCCCGATAGCGTCACAAACTTCCGGCCGCTCTGCATCGTCATCGCAACTTTGGAATCTTTATCCAGTGATGCGATCTTCCCTGAGTCACGGTTGGTCGCAAACCACATTGATCCGTCATCGTCCAGCCTTGCAACCGCCATCGGCCGAGCGTCAATTCCTTGAGCGTCATGCGTCACAAGCATGACGGTGTCAAAGCCCTGAATCAGCGACATCAATTTTTCGTTGGTATTCATCTTCGTTTCCTTTGAGAGAAGTGCAGGTGAGTGGAGAGTCTCCACGCAATCAACGTGCCGTGATTGAGTGTGCAATGGCCGGGAGACCGCGAAGTGACACTGCACCGCGAAAACGAATTGACTTGGCTTGGTAACCCGACGCGTTCGTTTTGAGGTTGCGATTTTGCTTCTCTTCCAGGCCGAAGGCCTAGTAATTTACCTAGCCCAGTCCAACGGGCTGGGTAATCGACGTGTTTATCCTTAAGGGCCGAAGGTCCGGCCGTTTGTGTTCTCATCCGTTTGCGGCGATCAAACTGCCGGGCCTTTGGCCCTACCATTTCCAATGTTCTCCAAAACCCAGCCCGATGGGCTGGGCTAGGCAAACGGACAGGGCTTCGCCCCTAAATCAAAAAACGCAACGTCAAGTCGTTCTCGAGGCACTAGCCCGTCATTGGATCCGTCGCCTTCTGGCTTGTCGTCTACTTCTGCTAGCCGTGCATCGTTTGGCACACGGAATGCATCCAGCACTCTGCAGTTCGTCGTGCGGCGAACGAAAGAACCTCCCTCAGTTTACGAGAAATGAAGATGAAATTTACATTGGCCGCTGCCCTGATGACTTGCTTTGCCGTCGCTGGCTGCGAAGAAAGTGTGCTGGATCAACAAGCCGATCGCGTTCGTGATGTCTCGCAAGAGCAAGCCGAAGGTGTTCGAGACATGACTCAAAACGCTGCCGAGGAGATCCGTGAGGGTACTCAAGCGAAGGCGGAGATGGTTCGCGATCGCTACGATAACGCATCCGATAGCGCCGAAGCAAAAGCCGACGCGATCGAAGAGCAAGGCGAAGCGGCCGCGGATAATTTGGAAGAACGCGGCGAAACCAAGGCTGACAATCTGGAAGCAACCGGCGAGCATAAGGCCGACGCCTTGGAAGCTCGTGACGAATAATTCGCTTGTAAAGCGATGCTTCTCATTCTTCTTTAGCCCGATTTCAAAGGTGCGACTATCTAACAGTGGTCTCTCCGTTTGTGTCGGGTTAAGGTGTTCACTCACGGTTGAATACGTTCGATGTCGAGTCCTCAAACCGAGCCGACGTGGCGATCTCAGTTGTCCACTCTTTTCACTCAGTGGGCTTCGCATGCAGACGATGCAGCGGATATCGCAATGCGTCGGTTGCGTAAACGCTGGGGACACGTCGGGATCCCGCAGATTCAGGCTTACACGGGCTATCGAACCGATGTTGGCACGCACGTTCGTGGTCGTGTACTCAACAACCCAGTGGAGCCACCCGATTTCGCCAACGATGATTGGTGGGATAACCTCATCGACACCTACCGGCGATTCGCTAGCGACGAGGTACCCAACGTTGCATTGGAAGTCACCTTCAATGGGCGATCTGTTCGCTGTATGAGCGACCGCGAAGGATACTTTCATGCAGTCGTGCCAGACGCAAATGAGAACGATCCTCGACCGTTTTGGTCAAAAGCGTTGGTGCGAATTGTCGGACATCCCAATGTTGAACCGGACGCTTCGATGACCTTCGCCCGCGTTCTCACGCCGTTGAATCTCGCTGATTTCATGGTCATTAGTGACATTGATGACACGATTATGCATACCGGTGCAACGGAGTTGTTAACGATGGCCAAGTTGACATTCTTTGCGAATGCAAAAGCGAGGCTACCGCTGCCGGGCGTCGCAGATCTGTATCAGCGTTTGCAGCGAGGTGGGGAGTTGTCGCATGAACCTCGCAATCCCATCTTTTATGTTTCCAGCTCGCCTTGGAACTTGTTCGATCTGCTGGAGGATTTCCTGGAAATCAATGGGTTGCCGGATGGGCCGGTACTGCTTCGCGACCTTGGAATCGACAAAGATAAGTTTCTCTCCAGCGGTCACGATCACAAACTCGAGAAGATTCGTGCGCTGATGCTCGACTACCCAAGCCTGCCTGTGGTCCTCTTTGGAGACTCAGGTCAGGAGGACGCGAGATTGTATGCGCTCGCGGCCGAGGAGTTCGGTAAACAGATCCGAGCCATCTTCATTCGCGATGTAGACCCGGGAATCGCAAGTTTGTTCGACGACCATGTTGAGCCGTCGATACGACGCTCCAAACATGCAGGAGTCCCGATGTACCGAATCGAATCAAGCGATGATGCGATCGAACGATTAAAGGCATTGAATTTGCTACCCAACTGAATCGCCTCTAGATCGCTCTCAAATAGATGATCCATGTCAAACGATGAGCGTCAATCGTCACGTTGACGACCAAGTACGCATCATTGGATCGAACTTAAAAGGAATTCCAAGTGACCAACGAAGACAACATCGTCACTGAAGTGAAGAACGCTGTGACCGACAACAGCGAGTCGATCGACAAGAAAGCTCCTGGCACGTCCTTTGGGATCGTTGCTTTAAGTTACCTGGGCGTTCTCGCCGTAACGTGCGGCGTCATCGGATTCGTGATTTGGGTTTCTCGGTGATTGAGACGCATTCGTATTGAAACCATCCCCCCTAGCCCACAGAAGTTGAATGACACCACAAATCGAAGCGACCCTTTCGGACCTGACCACCATGTACTGCAAGGCCCTCGCGACAGGCGAGATACTGGACACTGAACGAGTCGACGCCTTGGTAAAGAATTTATCGACCAACGGTTGGAAACGTCACTCTCAAGACCAGGCACCGTTGTCGACGCAAATCGAAGAGCGAGTGAAGCGACAGTGCCCCGAACCGTCGATGCACCGCGGCGCGGCGATCGGCGGATGGATGAAGCAGTTGGACCAGGCATACGCTAATGCCAGCCGCTACGAAGCGTCCAGTCCGGCGGACGAAAATCAAGACCAGCCCATGCCGCCGAGCACACAAGGCTAGCCGAATTGGCGATCGAACCGTTCGTCGAACTCGGTGAACAGGTTCGACACGCCGGGGCGCGAGAGTGCTTCCTGAACCTGACTAGCGGTCTTGTCGAGCTCCACTGGCACGTCGAGGTCGTTCGCGGTATCCACAATGGGGCGTGCCGCCGTTTTCGCCGAAGCCGTCGCACTCGCTTGCCAGTCTTTCACTCCGGCAAGTGCGTCGCTAATCGCCGCTCGGACGACTCGCAAGTCCATTCCAGCGAACGCAGCTTCGAATGCGACCCTCACGTCCGCTGCTGACGTACCCGGTTTGTCGAACCTACCGCTGCGGAGACAGCGATCTAGCGTTCGACCAAGCAAGACCATTCGCATTACCTCGAGCGGCACGCCGCGTACTGATGTGCCGATTGACACTAATTTACGAATTGGAAAAAGCAGTAGCTTCAGTGGGGCCTTCGCGACGACCCCGACGCAGCCGGTTAGACAGCCGCCATCGCCAGAGTAAAGTGGCTCGAGAGATTTCATCGACTGGTCGGTATCGTGTTTGGCGAGCGTACGCGAGATCACGAATCGCTTGCACCGATCTCGGACCAAATCGTCGACGAATGGTATCGGTATAAATCGTGCGGACGCCGAAACTATCCCAGCAATGATCCACTCGTGCATGAGTGATTCGGGCGCCTGGGGTGATTTGTTCAACGAGTCTGTCACCGCTAAAGCTCCTCGATAGAGAATGAATGAGTGTGGGCTATTGAGTGAACGACTTTAGGCAATCTAATCGTTTAACCGTTAGCCGAAGGCGTACGCAAGGCTTGCAACGCACGCCCTCGGCTGACGGTCACAAGGATGTCAGCCATTCTCACACGAGGTCAACGCGTAGCGAGTGAACAAACTGCAATTTTGGGACCACGGCGGGCACAAACACCTCCGGTACCAAGTCCAACAATCCCATGTCACGATTGAATTCGTTCGCCATCACCCCAACTCTTGCGTAACCGCGAATGAGGCCATCAAACGTATCAAGTTCCAAGTTTGTCACGCCAAAGTGGTTGGCGGTGGCGAGGACGGTGAGCATATCGTGATAAGCTCCAAAGGTCTCGGCGAAATCTTCCCAGGGGTGCATCGACGCATAGGCGGATACAAATTCCGTCCGCCAGTTCGAGGGTGCCCCTTGGTCATAGTATCGCTGCATCGCCGTCGAATAGTCTGGGTTTGTCTCATCGCCAAAGAGGGCATGGAACTCTTTATTGCGTTGACCGCGGACCAGTCGATCCCAAAAGTAATGTCCAAGTTCGTGCCGAAGATGGCCAACCAAGGTTCGTTGGGGTTCACCGAAATTCACACGAGCAATTTCGCGGGCGACGCTGTCGGCCTCGCGAATGTTGACAGTAATTCGACCGTCCTCGTGGCCAGTCATGACCGGCAAGTTCGTGTCTGCTTTGAACTCAAAAGATAGCCGAGGAGCCCCACCCTCCACTGGAAAACCACTACGCTCCATCGCATACAGCACCCGCTGTTTCGCACGCTCGAGTCGTTTCCACAATTCGATGTTGCCGGGTACCGTCAAATCCGGCAGAACCGTTGTCAGCCGGCAGTAGTCGCAAAGCTGCGAAGCCCCCGATGGGTCAGTTGGAACCAAACGATTGCAGATACCGTGGTCTACCCCATTCTTGCATCGTAAATAGGTAGTCGTGCAAGAGTCTCGATTGCACTGCACGCCATAAGTCGAACCGGCGTCCAAGGCGGTCAATTCATCGCAACTCGGGCACATCGCCACCGATGCGCCGCAGTTGAGACAGCGATCATTATGAAAAAACAGTTTGCTACCGCACTGGCACAGGTACGTTTTCAAGGAATGCTCTGCATTTAGAGTGACCTAAACTTAGTACTCTTGAAGCTGTTTCCAAAGAAGCTTGGCCGATTCGGCAAATACAACCGCGAGACGGACGAAAAAAAGCTGCCCCGTGATCACACGGGGCAGCCAATTATTTTAGCACCGTCTCAAATTTGAGATTACTGCTCAATGTCGCTATGAACGCCCGAGTGAGAATGGGCATTGCCTTTGACATTGTACATTTTATTCAGTCCGGCCATGAACTGCTTGTCTGCAGCACTTGGCCAGCGGTCTTGGTTGAAACCCTTGGCATTCTCAAGCTGTTGCTTGGTCACATCGAGGCACAGGTGGTAATCGTCGCCGTCTTGTTCCTTCGTGCATTTGAACGCTTTGAATGGGACTGCGAATAGTGAATCTCCCAATCCAAACATGCCGCCGTAGGAAACCGCGACGTACGCAATCTTGCCTGTCGATGCGTCCATCACCACGTCGTTGATTTCACCGATGCTTTCTTCCGCTTTGTTGTAGATATTCTGTCCGATCAATTGGCTGGCACGAATCTGACCAACCGCCGTCACATCGTCCAAAGTTCCAACTGCGGATCCGGAAGTGCGGCCGACCTCGTGCTCATCGGCACTTACCGAAGACAACGCGTTAAAGCTGAAGGCGGCGATTGAACAAACGGCAAGGCTGTGTGTGAAACGTTTCATCGTGGAGGTCTCCTAAGTCGTGAAGATTAGGGCTGCGAGTGCGAACCCTTTCAATGATGATTGATAATCGCAAAGGGTGTGCCGCAACGGATCAAACCGGTGACTTACCGCCGGTTGCACCGAAGACCTCGGCCGTGACGTAGCTCGCTTCGGGACTGGCGAGCCACACGTAGAGCGGTGCGAGTTCGATGGGTTGAGCTGGCCGCTCGAACAACGTCCCCTCACCAAACTTTTCAAACGCGGCCTTTGGCATCGAACCGGGGATCAGCGGCGTCCAGACTGGTCCCGGAGCGACCGCATTGACGCGAATCCCTTTCTCCATCGCCAATTTCGCCAACGCTTTGGTCATCCCTAGGAGTGCTGACTTCGACGTTGCATACGGCAGCAGTTGTGGCGACGGGTTGTATCCTTGAATCGAGACCGTGTTGATGATGCTGCCTCCCGGCGGCAAATGATCCAATGCAGCACGACAGAGCCAAAAAGTTGCATAGACATTTGTCTTGAAGATGCGGTCGAACAGTTCAGTCGACATATCGTCAATCGTCTCACGGGTTTCTTGATACGCGGCGTTGTTAACCAAGATGTCGATTTTGCCCAAGCCATCAACGGTCTTCTTGATCAACGATTCGCAAACCGATTCTTCCCGCAAATCACCCTCGATGGTGATCGCCTTCGATCCAGCTTGCTCGACCAACGCGCACGTTTCCCGAGCGTCCTCGCTCTCGGAAAGATAGTTGATCACCACGTCGGCGCCTTCACGTGCATAGCAAATCGCGATCGCCCGGCCGATGCCACTGTCCGCTCCCGTTATCAATGCGGACAAGCCTTTCAGCTTACCACTGCCACGATACGTTTCCTCACCGTGGTCCGGTGTTGGGTTCATTTCGCCGGTCGTTCCCGGCATCTCAATTGGCTGTTGCTTGGAGAACGGCGGCCTTGCATACGCTTGGCGTGGATCGATCAACTGGACAGCTTCTGTGGTGGTACTCATCAATCTTGCCTTCTGGTACATGCGAATGGTTCTGAGGAAGCAGACGCAACGAAGCACACGCCGTGCCACGCCGATGTCGCAGATAGAAAGGTGGTGGCACGTTATCTGCGTCGCCATTGATCCACGACACTTTCATTACCTCAACCACGGACAAAACGATGAACACGAAAAATCTTGATGGAAAACGAATCGCCTTCTTGGCAACCGATGGCTTCGAGCAAGTGGAACTGACCAAGCCGTGGGCAGCGATCAAGGAGGCGGGCGCGGACGTCAAATTGATCTCTCCAAAGACTGATAAGATTCAAGGCATGAACCATTTCGACAAGGGTGACCGCTTTCCGGTCGACCTGGATGTTGCCGATGCATCGGCCGAAGACTTTGATGGGTTGGTCTTGCCCGGCGGGCTGGGCAACCCCGATGCACTGCGAACGTGCGAAACATCGGTCAGTTTCGTCCGCGATTTTTTCAAGCAACACAAGCCGGTCGCCGCGATCTGTCACGGGCCGTGGGTGTTAATCGAAGCCGACGTCGTCCGCGATCGAAAGGTGACATCATGGCCGAGTCTTAAAACCGACTTGACCAACGCGGGTGCAACGTGGACTGACGAGGAATGCGTTTGCGACAACGGTCTGGTGACCAGCCGCAACCCAGACGACATCCCAGCGTTCTGTGCGAAGGCGATCGAAGAGTTTGCCGAGGGCAAGCACGCCAAGCAAACGGTTTGAATTGACACAACGACATTCGCTTTTATTCCCGATTCCGGATCCGAGACTGCATCAAAGCCGTCTCGTCTGCGGGATCGGGTTCCACTTTTACACGATAAGGCTTTTATGAATTGCAAAGACGACGCTCCGTTGAATCAAGTTCCTTGTCCTAAGTGTGGCGAACCGGTAGATGATCGAGCGGTGGGATGTCCAAGTTGCGGCGAAAAGATTTACGTCGAGCACCCCGCCGACATCACATCAACCAAGCACCCACCGCTGAGTCAATGACTTGCTTGAGTCAAAGAACGCTGCACCGCGCGAGCATGGATGCTGAGCGTCCACGCTGGCCGGTTGGCAGACATGATCAATCGCCCCCATCCCTGCCTAGGTGCAATTTTCACCCGTCTGCGAAAGAAAATGATCTGCTTGAGCTCAATTGGCATGGCAATCGCAATTGTAGTGTTTCCGCCGAGAGATGATTCCCATCGAACCGGCTAATTACCTTTCACCTCTTGGAGAATATCATGTTGAGTTGGGCACTTACCTTTTTGGTCATCGCGTTGATTGCTGGCGTCTTGGGCTTTGGCGTGATCGCTGGTACCGCGGCGACCATCGCGAAGATTTGTTTCGTCGTTTTCCTCGTCTTGTTCGTTATCGGCTTGGTAATGGGCCGTCGCGGACCCGTTGTTTGATCGAACATCGACGACGGCGTTCTGCCTCGGATTGTACGCGGAAGCGATTCCGCGTTTGGATGGTGTGTCGTTCCGATCTGGCCTTGCCGGTCATAAGTTCGTGGTTGCACGACGAGCGGCAAATCGAGCACCCAAGGCTTTTGGGCTGGCACTTAGACGAGCCGCGTCCAACGACAGCCATTCGCTAGCCAACTGTGTAAACGCCGAGTTGCATTTGCAGCACAGCGTCCAGACTGTTGAAGCGCGGTTGCCTGAGCCATCATTGGTCCTGTGGATTAGTGCACACGGCTCCGCCAATTCGCGTGCGTTCATTCGCCGTTTGGTTTGACGTCAGCTCGCAGCTGGAAAGAGTGACGTTCGACAATCCCATCGTTCAAGGCGGTTTTGAGTTCCGCATCGTCGTCGACGATCACTTGGCGAAGAAGCGTGAATTCCACACTCGCATCAAACTGCTTTGATGAGAAAGGCCAACGATCGACGTGGATGATGTCGTCGGTTTTGCGAATGTAATAGGTCGTTCCGCCCGCTGTTAACAATTATGAACTTGTAATTGCACACTCGACTGGAGATAACCGAATCTGACGTGTCTGCGTCGGATGTTGGTTCAACTTCAACGGTCATTTGTCCTTGGAAAGTTCGCTGTGCTACTTCAAAACGTTGTTGCTCTCATCGACTTTCAAGTAATAAGCCGGAATTTCTTCGCTGCCGTCACGCGTAACTTCGCTGCCGTCGATTTTCCGGGGCACTTTCTTGGTGAAAACGGATTGCACTTCGCCGCGCCAGTGACCGTTTCCCGGCGTGTCGGTTGAACTGTTTAACAGTTAGCCGGAGGCGTACCTTCCGCACTTCGAGTACGCCTTCGGCTGGCTGTTAAACGAAAGCAACTTGCCCCCGCAGTGAATCGGCAAGCCGTTTCCCCAATTCCACTTGACCTTCTGCCCTCGGGGTCCTTCGTCACGTTAGTTCTTTGCGTATCTGCGAGTCGACAAAATTATTTAGCCAACACAAAGGCAAAGGCTGTGCCAAAGTGTTAGTCGCAATGCGACTCCTTTACCCACTGAGGCCCTGAAGTGACGTGTCAATTGAGTGGGTTGCTTCGTTGGCCGATTTCGGTCCGCCATGTGCTTTCAACAACCAACGACGCAGGACGATGCCTGGGTACGACCCCCGCGGCTTGCGAGCAGACAGTTTTGAAAACACAGAGGGAATCGTTTGATGGGAAATGTAAATGGCGTTTTGATGCAGTTCTTCCACTGGTATTCGCCTGATGATGGTTCGCTTTGGCGAGAACTGGGGGAACGGAGCGAGGAATTGGCGGGCAAAGGCATCACCGCCCTGTGGTTGCCGCCGACCTACAAGGGCAACGGCGGGGTGAAGGACGTCGGGTACGCCGTTTACGACATGTATGATCTGGGCGAGTTTGATCAGAAAGGATCGGTGCGGACAAAATACGGCACTCGCGAGGAATTGATCGAGGCTACACAGAAGGCGCGGTCGGCGGGCATCCAGATTTACACCGACGTCGTGTTGAACCACCGTATCGGTGGCGATCATGAGGAGGAGATTCTTGCGACGCCGTATCACGACGACAATCGAAACGAACGAGCCGGTGAACCTCGTGTAATCAAGTCACATACGCATTTCTCTTTTCCCGGCAGGGCCGGAACGTACTCTGACTTTCAATGGCGGTGGCAACACTTCACCGCAGTCGACTTCGATGGTCATGAATCAGCAGAAGGCGTCGTCTTTCTATTCGACGGCAAGGAGTTCGATCAAGAAGTTGACATGGAGAAGGGTTCATTCGATTACCTGATGGGCTGCGATGTCGACGTCAAGCATCCGGAAGTGCAGGCTGAGATCAAACGTTGGGGCGAGTGGTATCACGACACCGTTGGGTTGGACGGAGTTCGCTTTGACGCGGTGAAGCATGTGGAGGCCGGTTTCTTCCCGCAGTGGCTGCACCATGTCCGCGAGTACTCGCAATCGCCCGTGTTCGCGGTAGGCGAGTATTGGTCTTACGACGTCGAAGCACTTCACCACTTCATCGGAGCCACCGGTGGCAACGTGGCATTGTTCGATGCACCGCTGCACCGGAACTTTTCCGACGCCAGCAAGTCGGGCTCTGATTACGACCTGACGCAGATCTTCGATGGCACGCTGGTCAAAAATGAACCAGCGTTGGCGGTCACGCTGGTCGCCAATCATGACACGCAACCTTTGCAGGCACTCGAATCGGTTGTCGAAGCCTGGTTCAAGCCAATCGCCTATTCGTTGATTCTCCTCCGTCGTGACGGCTATCCTTGTATTTTTTATCCCGATTACTACGGCGCTTCCTACAAAGATGTGGGCCGCGACGGCAACGAGTATGAGATTGAAATGGCGAGTCACCAGTTTCTCATCGACGTCTTCTTAAGCGTCCGCAAGGAACGCGGCTTTGGAGAGCAGTTCGACTATTTCGATCATCCCAACACGGTCGGCTGGACGCGCACTGGTGACGAAGAACACCCCGGCGGCCTAGCAGTTTTGATCACCAACGGCGAGGCGGGGACAAAACGCATGAAAGTGGGTTTGCAAAACCAATCCTACGTCGATGCCACCGGGCATGTCGCCGACGCTATTGTCACGGATGAGAACGGCGAAGCCGAATTCCGATGCCAAGCAAGGAGCGTCTCGGTATGGGTACCGGCTTGATGTCCACGCCGATGTTCGACAAAGCGTCGGTCGAAACGGACGGCGAAGAGGGTGTCGTGGATTTCACCGGCAACGATTTTGAAGTGTTCGTCTCCGCTGCGAAGAAACATCGAATCTGGGATCGCGAATCGAAGGTGCGTTCCTCTTCTACGAATCGTCACTGCAGTCGCCAGTGACAAGAATTGCTCGCTCAGATCCCTGCATATGGCGTTGAAATGATTTTCTCGTCCACCAAAGCTGCAGTGCAATCACCGGAAACATGAGCAAGACCAACCAGGACCAGGGCGTCCACTGAGCAAACTCTCGCGTCCGTGGGTTGGCAAGAAACTGAATTCCCCCCAGCACGAGGATCGTCTGGAAGCCAATCCAAGCAATCAATGTCTGCAAAGCAGTGTAGGCATGAACGACTTGACGACGACGCCACAGGGCAACGACCAAGACAACGACTGCCAGATAGCATGCCACCATAAGCGACGCGAACATTGTCGAACCGAACCAAACCGCAGCAAAGGCGAGAGGCAGCATCCAAACGCTCGCACCGAGGCCGCTACCGAACCATCCTCCAGCATTCCAGCGGAACGCTTTGTGAGTAACCCGTCCGTCATCGGCGGTCACTTGAGTCTGCAGTCGAACGGCCTCTCGCTGTAGCCGCACGGACTCGCGGACCGGTTCACCGTCTGCCTTCGCCTGATCTGCGATTCGCTTGTAGCCGCGAACTCCCCTCCAGATCCAGACGCAGTTGATGGCTTGAGTCAGGACTAACAATCCAATCAATAGCATGCCGAACCGTGTGTTGGACTCGACGAAGCCCCGCGTCCTCGCCATTACCAGCAGGCCAAGCAACAAAAGAAAGACGACCAATCCGGCAACGAATAGCAATGTCTGTCGCACGATGAACTTTTGTTGACGCTCGTACTCACAATTCTTCCAGCTCATCCAGGTACCGAAAGCTCCGCCTGCAAGTCCAATCAGCGGTCCCAAAACCGAGCCTGCAAGAGCCGAGGTTGCGGTCGCGGCACCACCGCTCGCCTTTCCAGTCGCCGCCGCCGTTGCCATGGCACCCGCCGCATAAGTCTTCGATGGCAGAGTCGCCATCACCAGTGCAGCGAACGCCGCCTTGGGCGCCGTTTCGCACAACGTTTGGCGAATCGTTTCTGACACATCCGCACGCACCATCTCGCGACCTCGCTTGAGTCGTTGGCGAATGGTCGATTCGTTCTCGCCCAAAGCGATCGCTACCTCGCGAGTCGATTCTTCGCAGCGATAGAACAATACCATCGGCTCGCGATAAGCTTCAGGCAGCCGAGCGAGCAGGGACCACACCAATTCGCGTTCTTGATCTTGAGACATCATCGCCTCCGGTGTTGGCTGCCTGGGGTCATGGAATTCAGTGGGCAGGCTGTCCAGCGAACCATCTTCGCGAGTGGCCTTCGCGGCCCGGACGGCGTCGATTGCCCGACGTCGCGCCACGGTGCAGATCCAGCCGGGAAATTTTTCTGGTTCTTGGATCGAGCTCAGATTTTTCCAAGCCTCGACGAACGTTTCCTGGCCGATGTCCTCACTGAGCGAGAAATCTCCACAAACGCTGTACGCCACCCCGGTGACAACGGCAGCGTGTCGGTGTACCAACCTTTCAAAGGCGGCACGGTCCCCCGTCGAAGCCGCAAGCACCAGCTCGGTCGTTGTTTCAATGGTCAAGCGAATTTCTCCTCGTAGAACGCCTTCGGTCAAATTTTTTTTGCAGCTCGCGAATCGCGCTGCCAATGAGAAGTCGAAAGCCAGACCAAGATTGTGACAGAAAATTGCTGATTCAGAAAAAGAATAGGTAGCGTTTTGGTTGGGCCTGCACGAAGCCAGCGGAGCACGCCGTCTACCGAACGCTCCCCCGTTTTGCATAGAGGTTCAAAACTGGCGTTGAAACATTACTGTGAACCATCAAGGAGATAGCGATGGTCGTCAGCACGATGCCGCTCAGCAGTTCGGTTGTTGCATCGTCGAGGTTCTTTCCGACAGCGAAGGCAAGATAGTAGAGCGAACCGATCCCGCGAATTCCGAAGAACGCGATTAGCCCTTTCTGCACGCCGCTGACACCGCTGCGCATCAGTGCGACATAGGTTGAGATGGGGCGGACGACTGCGAGTACGAACAACGCGATCCACCAATCGTTGGTGATCGTCCAATGCGAAGCAAGCAGGCATCCGGTAAGCACGACTAACGCGACTTCTAAAATCTCGCCGAAAGTTTGATTGATCCCAGCAACTTTCTTGACCAGTTGCTCCGCCTCGTCATCGGAAGCGTCTTCTTCCTCTTCTGCATAGCATCGTATGGCAACTCCCGAGGCAAAAACGGCGAGAAATCCATACGCGTGAATTGCCATGGCGGCTCCGTAGCTGATTCCAATCAGTCCCAATGTCAATAGTTCTTCGCACGCCGCCGCGTTTGCCGCGTATCGTTTCAGCCAAATGGTCATGCGGCTGATTACATACCCAACAATCCAGCCGCAACCGATCCCGCCGATGACCGCCCATACCAAGTCAATCGCGAACCAACGCCACCATCCGTCGCCAAGGTCGTGGAGGCCCAGCAGACCAAGGCCCAGCATCACAAACGGAAACGCAGTGCCGTCATTCAGGCCCGCTTCACCAGTCAGTGCGTAGCGAAGTTTGTCACGATCTTCGGGGTGGCGGACTTGAACATCACCCGCGAGGACCGGGTCGGTCGGAGCCAAAACCGCACCAAGCAAAACGGCCGCACCCAAGGGCAGTGCGAGTGCAAAGTAACCGAGCATGGCGATGCCGAACACGGTCAAAGTCATCGCGACGGTGGCAAGTGGAATTGGCGAGCGACGCAGATGCGACCAGGAAGGCGTCAGTTTAAGCCCAGCGGTCAGAAGGCTGACGAGCACAGCAACTTCAGTGAGGACCTCAATCAGCTTGGAGTCGCTTTTGATATCAATTTCGAGCAGACTGAGTCCCCACGGTCCGATCGCCAGTCCGACGCAAAGATAGATCGCGGGCATCGAGATCGGCAAATTGCGGAGTGGCCCGCGAGCTAGCGAGGCCAATAAAAAGACCGCTCCAACCAGTAACGACCAGATCGCTACCTCGTTCAATGTTCGACTCGATTTGTGGTACCGGAAGTCTCTTGATAGATCTTGCTGGGCGATTCGATTGATCCAGATTGACCAATGTTTTCGTGCATCTCGCGACGCCATGCTTCAACGACGATCGCGGCGGTTTCGCTGCAGGCTTGCAGGCCGTACGAATAGGGGCGTTTGCCGATCGTATTGGGGAATGCAATGTCATGGATCCGCGTGTTGGCAACACCGTCATCGCCGATGACACGGTAGACGCTGTCGATGTCAATCCCGGCAAGCTCCAACGCAGCGGTTTCCCCGTCGATGACTCGATCGCGTTTGTCATCGTCTAGCTCGGGGACGCTGTTGACATCCGCAAACGCCACTCGGGCGGAGCGAATGCGTTTGTCTTGGACCAGACTATCGAAGGGGTAATCGTGAACCTTCAGCGGCGACTGACCGCTGCAATCGACGAACATTCGATAGCTGCTCTCAGTCACGTCGTCTCCATCGGCCACTTCGATCTGTGTTTCGCCGCGTTCGTGCCCGGTCACTTTCACGCGGCCAGTGACGAGTTCCAGGCAACCTGCGTCATGGAGTGCGAGAAGCGTTTTCGCCGATTGCAGTGGCAGTGCTGCAATGACATTCATGAGGAAGGGCATCACCACACCGTGCAATCTCAAATGATCTTCCGCCGACATCAGCTCGGCGTGATAGCTAAGCGTGTACATCAAATCGTCAATCACTTCCTTCCAGTGCACAGGTCGGTCGTGTTCGACGGAGATTCTTGCTTCAGGCAATTCGGATCGCATTCCGGCAAAAGCATCGTCGTAATCGTGCTCGCCGCTCATCCGCTCGACAAAGTCATCCATGTCAAAATCGGCTTGGCCCAGCGCGTCGACAATGTCGTTTCGTTTGTCTCGGGTGAAGGCTTTAACAAGTGCGGGGCGGCAGACCTGGTCGAAGTAGGTGTCCAGCGTTAAGAAGCCATCATCGTTCCTCAATCCCAGAATCTGCTCGCGAGTCGTGTGGCGATAGATTTCGCGAAATGGTTCGCGTTGCTCATATTGCAGGTGCGGAAGCCAGCCTTGGGCCGAATGCATGACAATACGGAAACCTTTCGCTTCGGTTTCCAAGATGAATTCGTAACGATCTTCCGTTCGGATGAAGCGACCATGTCGATGGGCCAGTGAAGCGATCACGTCAAACGCACTCAGCGATGCCCCGAGCGTGCCAATCGTGAAGTTGTAGTACTGATCATTGCCGGGAATCAATTTGTGCATCGGCCATGGCGACGCGAAGTAGCCTGCGTCGGGCTGATCCTCATCGGCGAACTGATGGCCGGTAGCCACCACGACGCGATCCACCGTGAATTGCTCGCCATTATCGGTCACGATCGTGAGCTCATTTTCGGCGTTGCGGTCGACGATATCGACGACTTGCGTTGGACAATGTTCCGTCACCTCGATGCCCGATTTTCGCAATCGCGTCACAGAGTGCTTCCACTGATCTTGAAAATACTGGCCGAGCGCAAGTCGGCAATACGTTTCGTCCTCGCTGATGTTGGCGCGGTCGATCGCCCAATCACTCAATCGTTCGTCGTCGCAGGCTCGCAACCAGTCGGCGAACTCTTCGTCCAGCGGCGGAAGCTCTTCGGACGAGATATTGCAAAGATTGAACCGATCGGTGGTCTCGGCGCTGTACGGCATGCCGACGCCCATTTGATCGCTTCGCTCGAAAACGTCGACGTGACGTAGGTCTCGTGAAAATTGGTCCAGATGTTGCGTCAAGTGGTGGAGCAAGTACAAAGCGGTCGGTCCGCTGCCAATGATTGCGAGTCGCCGCGGGCGATCGGGCATGATAGTACTTTTAAAATTTGATTGGAGCGAGCTGGTGGCGTTAGAAAGAAAGATCACACTTCCTGTCCCAGGCAATAGCACGTTTGGTACCAATTCTGAAGTCGGCCCCGCCCATCACGAAGCAGAATTGCGGATCGAAGCGTCGCTGGAAGCGATCTTCATCTCCCCTGGCCACGATTATTGGACGCAAGAGGGTGCGGGCCGGATGACTCATGGGATTCAATCGGTCAGCCAGGCGGAATGCGTCGCGGGAAGGGGTGTCCGAGGCGATCGGTACTTTGAAAAGAGACTGAACCACAAAGGCCAAGTGACGTTTATCGACGCGGACGTAGTGGACGACCTGCGAGGCCAGTTCAAACTTCCCCAGCTTCCCGCGTCGATCCTACGACGCAACTTGGTCATTCGAGGAACAACTCTCGCTTCGCTCTTGGGCAAGACGTTCTCGTTCCAAGGAGTGCTGTTCGAGGGTGCTCAGGAGTGCACGCCATGTCAATGGATGGACCGCGTCATTGCTCCGGGCGCAAAGAATTTCCTGGCGGATCATTTCCGCGGCGGTTTGCGAGCTAAGATCTTGACCAATGGGTTGATTCGGGTGACGAACTCCTTGACAAGTGGTTAACAGACTTGTTTGCGTGCTTAGCACGAGCGGGAATCATTAATACGCCGTCTGGATCGACCATTGCTGTTTGACCGTCCAGATCGAGCTACAAACGACCACCCAGGACGTGACCGATGGTCTCGCTCCCAGGGCATCACCCCTAGCCACCGCTTGTCGTATCGTGTGACCAAAAATTGGTATGCGAAGTGCGATAGGTGGAGTAGTTGGGGAGCGGTCTTCCAGCGTACTCATTCGGAGCGCGGACCATTCATCCTGCCGTTGTAAAAGAGAGGCGTAGCGATGCGCACTTTGATCGTGATCCTAGTAGTCGTCGTTGTTCTCGTCATAGTTGGCTGGGTGCGATTCAGTTCGCCCGATGGCGACCCTACAATTCAGGTGGACACCGACAAGGTGAGGGGTGATACCGCGGCGGTCGTCGACAAATCGAAGCAAGTTTTCGACGATGCAGCACAGAAAATCGACGACGGCCTCGAGCGAGCCAAAACGGCCGAGTAAAGGTCACACCTTTTCTGTTCCGTCCGAAAACACATGACCTGAGCGGCCTTTGGCTACACCGCTGATGCATTTGCCTTGCCAATGACTCAGAAAAAGTCGACGGTACCGTGTGGGAGGGCTCGCGTCCGGGCTGACTCGCGACCGGCTCGGTTCGCCTTAGGCCAAGTGAGCTGGTTGACTCATGTAAACGCGATCGCAGTTGGACAGCGTCGACTCGTAAATTGTCGGTTCAAAGGTTAGGCTATGCGCCGCTTCCTAGCTGGCCAGATGCACTTTGGTCGAGTTCTTTCGCAATCCGCTGGATTTTCGAACGAACTTGCCGTATGGGCTTTGTCTTGTTTCATTTTGCAAGAATCGAGGCTACCGTCGGTTGTAGGATCGAGAGGAGCGCTGTCCAGCCAGTTGCCACACAAAGCAGGCTAGAATTTACTTGGAAACGGGTGCCGATCTCATGAGTGACATGCAGCGATCAAGTGAAAAGCTTGCGGCGGAATCGGAACGTGAACTCTCGGAGACGCGCGGTCAGTTCGACAGATTGACCCAGGACTACGAAGCGGCGATTGAACAAGTAAAATCGGCGAACGAAGAATTGACTTCGCTGAACGAACAAAAGCGGTTGGCGAACGTCGAGCTGGAAACATCTAAGGAAGAAGTACAGTCGCTGGCCGCAGCGCTGGAGCGCACCAACAGCGATCTCGATAACCTGCTTCGCAGTACGCAGATCGCGACCATTTTTCTGGACGGCGACTTTAACATCCGCAGGTTTTCTTCAGCCGCCACGTCGATCTACGGCCTCGTTTCCACTGACATCGGTCTACCGCTGAATGGGTTGACGTCGATGGTCGCTGACATGCCGCCGTTGCCGGAGCGCGAGTCGCTTCAAGTCCATCAACCAATCGAACATCGTGTCCGGTCCCGCGACGCACGAATTTACATCCGACGAGTGGTTCCGTATCACGATCAATCTGGCAATCTTGATGGGGCGGTAGTCACGTTCACCGACATCACCAATCAAGAGCTGGCACAGATGCAAGTCGAAGCCAGCCAACGACAACTACAAACCTTTGCCGACGCGATCCCAAGATCGATCGCGATTGTCGACACCCAAGAAACGTTTTTGTTTGCCAACCAAGCCTGCTGCGATCGTTGGCAACGCGGCGTCGATAAATTCGTCGGTCACCAGATCAAAGACGTGGTCAGCACCGAAGCCTACGAAGAGATCAAGCCAAAGATCGCGGAGGCGTTCAAGGGCAAGCGTGTAACGTTCGAATTGAAGCTGAAGCGTCCTAGCGAAGGCCGACCGATATACGAAGAGGTTCACTACGTACCCCAAGTCGGACCCGGCGGAACGGTCGAAGCCGTCCTCGTTATCATTACCGATATCACCATACGTAAGCGGCGCGAATTGAATTTCGCGATGATCGCCGAACTGCAAGTTGCACTCATCCCGCTCCACAGCGTCGAAGAATTACAACAGATCGCTTGCCAACGGGTGGCTGAATACATGCAAGCGTCGCGATGCTGTTTCCTGCAAGTCGACGAAGACGGGCAACACCTACACGTCACACATGATTACTCGCGAGGAAAAATTGCCAGCATTCTTGGTCGATACAAGCTGACCGATTATCACACCGACGAAGAACAGCACGCATTCCAATCGGGTAAGCCCGTGGTGATTTGTGATGTTCGATCTCAAGTCTCTGCGGATCGGCGTCCGCGGTTTGGAGCACTGCAGGTTGAGGCGGTTTGCAACGTCAGTTTTAGGCGCGAAAACAACGTCCATTATGTGCTGGCAACGCAGATGGACCATCCGCACGATTGGACTGACGATGAGATCCTGTTGCTGCAAAACGTCATCGACCAACTGGGCGTGCGCATCGAACGTGCCGAAGCAGTTCTGGAACTTTCCAACGCCAAACAACAGATGGACCTGGCTTTGGAGATCAGCCGTGTCGCTTCGTGGACGTGGGACTTTGACGCCAACAAACCAAATCACAATTCCAACTTGAACCGCCTATTCGGCTTTGATCCCGACACCCTGCCCTCGCTATCCGAGTTTGTTGACCGTATGGATGCCGACCATCGCGGCCGTGTCACCGCCGCGATCGAGCAGGCGCTGACCTACGGCGGCACTTATGACGAAGAGTATCCGATCCATTTGCCCGGCGGCGAGGTCCGTTGGGTTCATGCCATCGGGCGGGGATCGGGGCCTGGAAAATCACCGCGACAATTCTTGGGTGTGGTGACGGATGTTACCGAACGAAAGCGACGGGAAATTGAACTATCTGATCGCGAATCACATTTACGCCGAGTCATCAACAATCAACTCGGACTGGTAGGCGTCATCGATAAGAATGGCATTTTGTTAGAAGTTGATGACCGTTCGCTGGCGATCGCCAAAACACGCCGCGAAGATGTCGTTGGCAAGCACTTTGCGGATGCCCCATGGTGGAGCTACGATCCTAAGGTTGCCAAAGGGATGCGTGATGCGATGGATCGCGCGATGATGGGCGAGATCGTTCGCTACGACCTCTCGTTGTTTTCACATGGAGACGATGGTGTCTTGATCGACTTCATGATCGCGCCGGTGACCAATGAGGCCGGCGAAGTGGAGTATCTAATCCCTTCGGGTGTCGATATCCGCGAGCGGGCCGCATATGAGCGGTCACTCAAAGAAACGTCACGTCGGATGGAAATGGCGATGCGTGCCGGTCGCATGGCAGCCTGGGAATGGACACCCCAAGAAAGCGTGTGGACTGAACAGCTCTACAATTTGCTTGGCATTGATTCCGACCAGGAACCCTGCAATGAACTGTTTTTCTCAATCGTTCATCCCGAAGACATTGATAACCTCAAGTCGGATTGGCAATCGGCTGTCGATGGAACGGACTCCTATGACGTCGAGTTTCGTATCGTTCGTTCCGACGGCCAAGTGCGTTGGATCAGTGGCATGGGCGAGGTTGTCAGGAGCCACAGCGGAAAAGTCGTCAAGATGTACGGTGTTAATTGGGATTCGACCAGCGAGCATGAGCAGGCGGCCGCGTTGCGAGAGAGTGAAAAGCGTGCTCAAGCGGCCAGTGCTTCCAAGAGCGCGTTTCTCGCAAACATGTCGCACGAGATTCGCACTCCGATGACCGCGATTTTGGGATACACCGACTTGCTCCAGGAATTCGTACTTGCCGCTGAGGCGAAGCAGCATCTGCAGACCATTCGTCACAACGGAAACTATTTACTAGAAATCATCAACGACATTTTGGACCTCTCCAAGATCGAGGCTGGCAAGTTCGAGGTGGAACGTGAGCGATTCGATCCCGTGCGGGTCATTGAAGATGTTCGCAGTGTCATGGATGTGCGAGCTCGCGAAAGCGGTTTAACGCTGACGGTCCAATACGATGGCAAACTTCCGCTGGTGATCGAATCGGACGCCAAGCGTCTCAAGCAAATTCTGATCAATCTGGTCGGCAACGCGATCAAGTTCACGCACGAAGGCCGCGTCAACGTCCGCGCTCGATTCGATTCGGAGACCAAGACCCTTTGCTTCGATGTGATCGACACCGGCATCGGGATGACGCAGCAACAACTCGACCGCCTGTTCAAGCCATTTTCTCAAGGCGACTCCAGCGTATCGCGTCGCTTCGGTGGTACCGGGTTGGGACTGGCTATCAGCCAAAAGCTCGCAGAGCTACTCGGTGGTGAGATCGTAGCAAGTAGTACTTTGGAAGTCGGCAGCACTTTCACCGTCACGCTTCAGACGGGCGACATCGCGGACCAACTCCTGGTTGACTATTCGAGCGGCGAAATAAAACGCGAATCATCGAGTGCGGAAAGCAAAACTGCCGTTGATGCAGTCCACAATTTAAACTGTCGCATTTTGGTCGTCGACGACCGCCGCGATATCCGTTTCCTCAGCAAGCATATCTTAACCAAAGCGGGAGCAACGGTCGTGGAATGTGAGGACGGGCAGATTGCTGTCGACTATGTGGCAGGGGTGCTGGAAACAAGCGAGCGACCTGATCTGATCTTGCTAGACATGCAAATGCCCAATCTTGATGGATATCAAGCGGCACGCAAGTTGCGTGAGCTTGGCTATACGGGCCCGATCATCGCGCTGACCGCCGATGCGATGCAAGGCGATATGACCGCCTGCTTAAAAGCTGGGTGCAACGATTACTTGTCCAAGCCAATCGACCAAGCGGCTATGTTGCAAAAGATTGCCCGCATGATTTCATAATCACGGCTACATCAATCGTCGCCACTCTTTAAGCGGTCCTACAGTGATTAGCGTCGCGGGATTAATAAGTGAAGCATTTGTAGTGGATCTTGTTAAAGATCCTCCGGCAATTGGTTCTTTAACGGCGTGCCGAGTTACTCAGGAGATGGTTTGCTTTCGTTTAACAGTCAGCCGAAGGCGTACTCGACGAGCGGAAAGTACGCCTCCGGCTAACTGTTAAACGATCTAATCGACACGCCGTTAACGAGATTCACTACTTCAATTGATAATCCCGGGATGCCTACGCCATAGCATTAAACGCTGATCATCTTGTTTCGGTAATTGTGTCATTGGGTATAACGGTCGCGAACGAGTACGCAATAACGAACGATCTAAAAGGTTGTCACCCGTTGAACTCAGTTGCGATCTACGTCTCGCAACATGCAATAGGATTCCACTACCAAACCTCGAACGCGACTCGTTCCTCCACCTTTCGCGCCGCTCGAATTAACGAGGAATCGCCGAAGCGTTTCGCATCGCGAAACGCCCGGCGAGCACGCATCCGTCCATTGACCAAGCGGTGTGATACAAATAGCGCCGGTTCTAAAATGACGGAGTATTTCGTGTGCCTAGCGAGGCTTGCTGGTGCGTTCGTGGATGCGGTTGTAGGCATCCATCGCAGCCGGTCGAGCTTCGTCCCATGTCATGTGCTTGGAACCACCTTCCGTTTCCCAACGATGCCGCGCGATCGCTTCCCGCGTTGCCCAATCTTCATTCGTGTCGGGGTCAAACGCTTCCCAACCCGATTGGTAGGCCGTTCGGTAGTGATCATACCCGTACGAATCATTGTGGTAGGGCCGACTGGCGTATTCCTGTTCCCAGTAGGCTGCCTCCACCGTCGGATCAATTTCCTCTGCGACTGCCTTGCCGGCATAGCCGCCCGCAATGCCGCCAATGATCGCACCGGCGACCGTCCCGATGGGTCCCGCGACCAAACCCGCCGCTGCACCTGCTGTTGCCCCACCCAATGCCGCACCCACGCCCGAGCCGACCGGATGGGAACCTGGTTCACCGGTGATCGCATCTTCGTTGCGAAGTTCTTCTCGCGTTTCTTCGCGGCTTGTTTTTTTAACTGACATGTTCGTCTCCAGATGTTTGGTTTTGGTCGCAGACACGAACATCGCGTCGCCGGCCCGCCTTAGTGGCAATCAACTAGTTCGCATTTGCCGTGCCATCGGCGCGTTAGTTGCAACGGACAAGCATTCAATCAATTCAAAAGGACTCCAAGCATGAATCATGTTCGTCAACTCGCCGTCGCCTTAGCTACCGAAGACGCAGTGTTTTCCGTGGTGCAAACGACGATTGGTCGTCAGCATGAAAGTGATTGGGAACGCAAGCGAATTGTCGTCAGGGGCGCAGCACATGGAATCGGCTTGCCCATCCCGCGACGGGTGGCAGACCAGGATGATCGAAATGCCCTCAATCCAAAGCTTGCGCGAACAAGATGCGGCAATTGCTAAAACCTGAACGAGTTGACTTTTTTCTTCCCCCCTTACGCCAATTTTGGAGACGTATCCATGTCCATGAAAACCCTTGCAGATGCATTCCTTGACGAACTTCGCGATGTATTGAGTGCGGAAAAGCAACTGACAAAAGCGCTGCCGAAGATGATCAAGAGTGCTACGTGTGAGAAACTAACCGCCGCGCTGGAAGACCACCTTGCGGAAACCGAGAAGCAGATTGAACGGGTGACGCAAGCGTTCGACGAGACCGGCAAAGCAGCCAAGGCGAAAACGTGCGAAGCGATGAAGGGTCTGATCACTGAAGCCGAGGGCATGCTGAAAGAAGAGGCCGAAGCGGCGGTGAAGGATGCGGTGATCATTGCCTGCGCTCAAAAGATTGAGCACTACGAGATCGCCACTTATGGAACGCTTTGCACTTGGGCTGACGCTCTCGGCTACAAGAACGCGTTGAAGTTGCTCAAGCAAAACATCGACGAAGAAGAAGCAGCCGACAAGAAGCTTTCGCAACTCGCGAAGGCGATCAACAAAGACGCGCTGACCGTTGGTTAAACGAAAGAGCGAAACGTCGCAGCCACGATTTCGGCTGCGGCGTTTCGTTTCGTGGGTCTTCAACCCGATCGGCTCACCGAACCGCGATGGAGTCGCTGGGGAAGGTGGTAAATGTGCTTCACCACGCACACTTTTTGCTGAACACCGGTGTCCCCCATCGGAAAACATTCCGTTTAACCGTCAGCTGCAGGCGCACGAGCGGCCGTTGGCGACGACACATTACGTGCCGGTGTTCGGTTTGCTCGAGTTAGCTGTGGAATGGAGATGCCGGGTGGTGGCAGCATGGCTCATCGCGTATTCGTAAACGTGACTATGCTACTGCCTATCGTTCCAGGGGACCGCCTTACTCACCCTGGTCTCGAAACTGCCAATTCTATCATCGAAAGAGAAGCTTCATGGACGTGCGAGAAAAGTTGTCAGTTCTAGCTGACGCTGCGAAATACGACGCTTCATGCGCCAGCAGCAGATCGAAGAAGACTCGCGCAGGTAGTCAGATCGGATCGACTGAAGGCATGGGGATTTGCCATAGCTACACACCGGACGGTCGCTGCATCTCACTCTTGAAAATTTTGCTTACAAACTACTGTATCTACGATTGCCAATACTGCGTGAATCGAATCTCCAGCGACACTCCCCGCGCCCGGTTCACCGTCGACGAAGTCGTTTCGCTGACGATGGAGTTCTACAAGCGGAACTACATCGAGGGGTTGTTCCTGAGTTCCGGCATCATTCAGAATTCGGACTACACCATGGAGCAACTCATTGCGGTTGCCAAAAAACTACGCGAGGAACAGCGCTACGGCGGGTATATCCATCTGAAGACAATCCCCAACGCGACTCAATCGCTGATCGACGAGGCTGGACGTTGGGCCGACCGGTTGAGTGTGAACATTGAATTGCCTACCGACAGCGATTTGCATCAACTGGCACCGGAAAAGAAGAAGCCACAAATTGTCACGGCGATGTCGGGCATCCGGGACAGGATCGACGAAAACAAACAAGAACAGAAAGCAGGATTCAAACCGCCTGTATTTGCACCGGCGGGCCAGAGCACGCAGATGATTGTGGGCGCGACGCCAACGCCGGATGTGGAGATTTTGAAAACGGCGTCTGAACTTTACACTGGCCAGCGTCTTCGCCGAGTGTACTATTCGGCTTATAGCCCGATTCCGCACGCGGATGCTAGGTTGCCCGGATTGTCGCCTCCATTGGTCCGCGAGCACCGTCTTTATCAAGCGGACTGGCTGATGCGGTTCTACGGATTTGAGGCCAACGAAATCGTCGCGGAGAAGGGCCAGAACCTATCCTTGGATATGGACCCCAAGTTGGCGTGGGCGTTGGCGCATCGGGAATTTTTTCCCGTCGATGTCAATCGGGCGAGCCGCGAAGAGCTGTTGCGTGTTCCAGGGATCGGGGTGAGCAATGTCAAACGCATCTTGAGTATCCGTCGCTACCAAACCCTTCGCAGCGTAGACTTGAAGAAGCTACGGGTCGCTTGGAATCGGACGAAGTTGTTCGTGTTGACGGCGGATCATAATCCGAACCTCGTCGATCTGGATCGCCCGGGACTAGTGACCAAAGCCAAGCCAAAGAATCAACAACTGATGCTGTTCGATGCCGCCACCACGTCCATCACGGGAGAACTCTAACGTCGCTTTGGCTTGATGCCGAAGTTGCGGATTTTGCAATGACACGCTTTCTTGAAGTCGAAACGTTTGAACAGTGGCGAGCTGAATCACGACGACTATTGGAAGCCAATGTTGCGCCTGATGATGTGGTGTTCTCTGCCGACGAAAGTCAACCACTGCTGTTTGCGCAGGAGCAGAGCAGGGATGGTTCGCAGTATGAAGTACGACGCTACGACGTGCCGAATCGCTTCATGGAAATGGCAACTCATGTGGCTTGCCATCGTGATCCCCAGCGATGGGAGTTGCTCTACCGAACGCTATGGCGACTGACTCATGGTGAGCATCACCTGATGAATATCGAAACCGACGATGACGTCTATCAACTCAGTCGCATGCAAAGGGCCGTGTCACGCGACGTCCACAAGATGAAAGCGTTTGTGCGGTTTCGCAAAGTAAGTCACGGTGATGAACGCGAAGAGTTCGTGGCTTGGCATCGCCCCGATCACCGCATCTTGCGACTTGCCGCGCCGTTCTTTTCGAGACGCTTCAAAGCGATGAGCTGGTCGATTTTGACGCCAGACGAATCTGTGACTTGGGACCAATCCGAGTTGCACTATGGGCCGGGGTTACCAGTCACCGAAGCCCCCGACGGCGATGCCTTGGAAGAACTCTGGAAGACCTACTACGCATCCATCTTTAATCCCGCGAGAGTCAAAGTGGCGATGATGAAGCGGGAGATGCCGGTTCGCTATTGGGCTACCATGCCCGAAACCGAACTGATCGACGACCTGCTCGCACAAGCACCTTCACGAGTGGATGCGATGATCGCCAATCGAGAGGGCTTTGCGGACACGGCGACCAAGTTCATTTCAACGCAACGGGATTTACCATCGCTGCGAATGGCGTCCGCAGCGTGCCAAGCTTGCGAGTTGCACCAGCATGCGACGCAAACCGTGTTCGGAGAAGGACCACTCGACGCCAAGCTGGTGATCGTCGGCGAACAGCCCGGTGATTGCGAGGACATCGAAGGCCATCCATTTGTTGGGCCAGCGGGAAAGCTACTTCAAGAAGCGATGACGGACGCAGGGATCGAGCGCAAGGACGTCTATCTGACGAACGCTGTAAAACATTTCAAATTCGTTGAAAATGGAGGACGTCGATTGCACAAGAAGCCCAGCTCGCGTGAGATTTTCGCTTGTCGACCTTGGCTGGAAGCCGAGTTGGCTGCAATACGTCCCGAGACCGTGGTGTGTTTGGGAGCAACGGCAGCTCAATCCCTGATCGGGCGTGACTTTCGGATCACTGCGAGTCGGGGGAAAATTCAAACCACTGAGTGGTGCGACCGAACGATCGCGACCTGGCACCCGTCAGCGATCCTTCGCGCAATTGACGAGACGCGAAGATCAGAAATGAAGCAGCAATTGGTCCACGATCTGCGAATTGCGGCAGGGTAGGTTACCGGTTTCTTACGACTACACCATGATTCGATTCGCACAACTTTACGCTTCGCTCGACGCGACGACGAAAACGAACGAGAAGATTGCTGCGATGCGAGACTACTTCGTATCGGCGCCACACGACGACGCAGCCTGGGCAGCTTCGGTTTTGTCAGGCAGTAAACTTCGTCAGCTTGTTCCCACCAAATTGCTGCGTGTTTGGGCGGCCGAACAAGCGTCGATTCCACTGTGGTTGTTTGAAGAATCTTACCACGCGGTGGGCGACTTGGCGGAGACGTTTTCGTTGGTCGTTCCACCGGGCAAGCTCGCCAGCGATGATTCACTCACGCATTGGATCGAGCACCGTTTGAAGCCGCTGCGAGCTAAAGACGAAGCTCGGCAGCGTGACGAGATTATCCAGATTTGGAACGAAACGACTGCCCAGATGCGATTGGTGGTGATGAAGCTGGTGACGGGATCGTTCCGTGTTGGTGTCAGCAAGCGATTGGTCACGCGAGCAATCGCCGAATCCAGCGGTGTGCCCATCGACGTAATCTCGCATCGCTTGATGGGCAATTGGAAGCCGACGGCTGCATTTTTTGAGTCGTTGATTGACCCCGAGATCCAAGATACGCGAATCAGCCAACCGTTTCCGTTTTGTCTGGCTCATCCCATCGACGCAGTGGCAGGACCCCAGTCGCTTGGGGAGCCCGATGATTACGTCGCTGAATGGAAGTGGGACGGAATTCGCGGTCAAGTCATCCGCCGACAAGGCAGCACCTTCATCTGGTCGCGAGGCGAAGACTTGATGGAAAACCGCTGGCCGGAAATCGAGTCGGCGGCGCAGTGCTTGCCCAACGGAACGGTGCTGGACGGAGAAATTCTAGCGTCGCATCCTGACGGTGAAGTGTTGCCGTTTGCTCAGTTGCAACGTCGCATTGGCCGTAAAACGATCGGCAAGAAGTTGCTAACCGAAGTTCCCGTGATCTTTCATGCTTTCGATTTGCTGGAGCAGGGCGGTGAGGACTTGCGGGCGTTACCGTTTTCACAGCGTCACGAGAGACTCGAGCAGACGCTAGCCAGTGTCGAGCACCAACACCTTTCGTTGACTCGATTGATCCCCGGCGAGAGTTGGGAGGATTGGGCGAAGATACGAGAGCAGAGTCGCGAAAAGAACGCCGAGGGCTTGATGTTGAAACGCAAGGTGTCGCCTTACGATGTGGGGCGGGTCCGCGGCACTTGGTGGAAATGGAAGGTGCAGCCGTACACGATCGACGCAGTATTGATCTACGCGCAAAAGGGTCACGGACGCCGCTCGGGATTGTTCACCGATTACACCTTCGCCCTTTGGGACGGCGACACGTTGGTACCGTTCGCCAAAGCTTACAGCGGCCTTGATGATGCCGAGATCCGCAAGGTCGATGCGTTCGTTCGCAAGAACACGAAGGATACTTTCGGTCCAGTTCGCAGTGTGGCGCCAACGCTGGTCATGGAACTGGCGTTCGAGGGTTTGCAGCGGTCAACGAGACACAAGAGCGGCATCGCCACTCGATTCCCTCGCATTGTGCGTTGGCGACATGACAAGCAACCCGCGGATGCCAATACGCTCGCGGAGTTGCTTCAACTTTTGCCGGAACATGAGTCAACGTGAAGACGCAGTTAGTCAATCAGTACTTTGACTCGATCGGTTGGAAGCCATTCCGGTTCCAGCGATCGGCGTGGCGCGCGTATCTGGACGGTTGCAGCGGCATGGTTCACTCTGCAACCGGTACCGGCAAGACGCTGGCGGTATGGATGGGTCCGATTCTCAAGTGGCTGAAAGAGAATCCAGATCGTTCACGTTGGAATCCGAAACGGCCGCCGCCTTTGCGCGTTCTCTGGATCACCCCGTTGCGAGCCTTGGCCGGAGATACTGAGAAATCATTGCGGATGCCGATCGAAGGTCTGCAACTCCCATGGCGTTTAGAATCACGAACCGGTGACAGCAAAGCCAGCTTGAAGGCCAAGCAACTCAAGTCGTTGCCGACGGCGATGGTGACCACGCCTGAAAGTTTGTCATTGATGCTGACGCATGAAAAGCTACTCGAATCGTTGGCGGGTGTTGAAGCCGTGATTATTGACGAATGGCATGAACTATTGGGCACAAAACGTGGCATCCAAACCGAACTCGTCCTCGCACGACTTCGTCGACTCAGCCCGAACCTACGAACTTGGGGTGTCTCCGCGACGCTCGGGAATTTGTCGCAAGCGTGCGATTCACTGACCGGCATAGGAGGTTCCGACAAAGTGAAAGTGATCGAAGGCGTCAAGAAGAAGCGACTTAAGATCGGTTCGCTGATTCCGAAACGAATGGATCGTTTTCCTTGGTCCGGTCACATCGGGACTCGCATGGTTCCTCAGGTGGCCGAGTTGGTCGAGCAAGTTCAGAGCACATTGATCTTTGCCAACACGCGTTCACAAACCGAAATATGGTACCAACACCTACTGAAAGAGCGTCCTGACTGGGCCGGCAAAATTGCGATCCACCATGGGTCGCTCGATACGTCCGTCAGGTCGTGGGTCGAGAACGGTTTGCGAAACGGAAGCCTGCGGGCGGTTGTCTGCACCAGCAGTCTTGACCTGGGTGTCGACTTTACCGCCGTCGACCTGGTCATTCAGATTGGCAGTCCCAAAGGCGCGGCGCGGTTGCTGCAGCGTGCCGGACGAAGCGGCCATCAGCCGGGCGCCGTCAGCCGGTTGGATTTTGTCCCGACCAATGCAATCGAATTGATTGAACTGGCCGCCGCACAGGATTCGATCAAGGTTGGCAACCTGGAAGCTCGCCCGCTGTTGACCAGCCCGCTGGACGTGTTGGCCCAGCATGTCGTCACGGTGGCAATCGGCGGCGGTTTTCGATCGGATGAATTATTGAGCGAAGTCCGATCTGCTTATGCGTACCAAACGCTGAGCGATCAAGAGTGGCAGTGGGTACTGGATTTTGTCGTCCGTGGCGGGGCGTCACTCACAGCTTATCCCGAATTCCACCGCGTCGAAGTCGACGACGGCCGCTACCAAGTCACTCAACGACGAACAATCACCGCCCATCGCATGAACATTGGGACGATCGTGTCGGACGCGGCGATGAAGGTGAAATACCAAAAGGGCAGCACGCTGGGAACGGCCGAAGAGAGCTTCCTTTCCAAATTGAAACCAAGCGACAAATTCTTGTTCGCGGGAAAATTGGTTTCCTTAGTCCGCATCCAAGACAATGTGGCCTATGTCAAGCGAGCAACGGGTAAGCCGGACACCGTTCCACGATGGATGGGCGGACGCATGCCGCTGTCCTCCGAGCTTAGCGCAGCCCTGCGAAACAAAGTCGGCGAGGCGGCAGATAAGAAGTTCGTGGGCCGCGAGATGAAATCACTGGAGGGACTGTTCGACATCCAGCAGCGTTGGAGTACGGTGCCACGACCTGATGAATTGCTGATCGAAGCGATCAAGACGCGTGACGGTCACCAACTGTTCTTCTTTCCGATGGACGGTCGATTGGTCCACGAGGGTCTGGCGGCCTTGATCGCCTATCGAATTTCGCAAACAAAGAAAACCACGTTCACGATGGCCTGCAACGATCACGGTTTCGTGCTCCAGTCGCCGCATGAGGTCGACATTTCGGCGGCGATCGCAAGTGGCGTTTTAAGCAGCACCAATCTGATGAAGGATATCTTGAGCAGCATGAATGCGACGGAAATGGCGAAGCGGCAGTTTCGCCAAATTGCTCGCGTCGCGGGTTTGATCCAACAAGGGTTTCCAGGGATGCGGAACACGGCCAGTCACATTCAAGCGAGTAGCAACCTGTTCTTTGACGTGTTCACACAATACGACTCTGAGAATTTGTTATTGACTCAGGCGCGTCGCGAAGTACTGGACCTGCAACTGGAGGCGGGCCGAATGATGGCGGCAATGGATCGAATTGCGGGCAGCCGTATCGTCATCGAACGTCCCGACAAAATTACACCCTTTGCGTTTCCGCTATTGGTCGACAAACTCAGAGAGCGGGTGAGCAGCGAATCGTTGGCAGACCGAATCGCTCGCATGCAGGCCGAACTGGAGAAAGCCGCGGATGCCAAACAAGCGGTGTAGGCTCTCGGCGTGTGACTGCATCGATGACTCAGCTTCGTCAGGGTCTTCGATTCTGAAGGCCAACATTTCGTTTTGAGGATTCCCTTGTCACAATCGATTGACGTTCAGCTTGCTGGACAATCGTTTCAGTTATTGGCCGATCGCGGACTGTACTGGGCGGATGAACAGACGCTGTTCGTCGCCGATACGCATTTCGGAAAGGAAGCCACGTTTCGTCGGCACGGGGTGCCCGTTCCCATGGGTAGCACCGATGCCACGCTGGATGCCATCCGTCGCATGATCCACGAAACCAAGGCGAGCAGTTTGATCATTCTTGGTGACATGTTTCATGCCCGATCCTCGCTGTCGCCGGATGTGGTTGAATCGCTAACGACTTTTTTTGAGGCGTTGCCCGCGATGACGTTCACTCTGATCCGAGGCAATCATGACGCGCTTTTGGGACAGTTGCCTGCCGCTTGGCCGTTGGAAGTCGTCGAACCTGTAATGCGGATGAACCGCGTCGCGCTTGGGCATCACCCGATCCCTTTGCCTGACAAGGCGGACCTGTACCTGTGCGGGCACCTCCATCCGGCACTCAAGCTCGGATCGCAACGCCACGCCATCGGAAAACTACCGTGTTTTTGGTTGTCTGGCAGGTGCCTTGTTCTGCCCGCGATCGGTAACTTTACTGGAACCCACGCTGTCAAACTAAATCCATCCGACCAAGCGTGGGTTGTAGCCGACAACGAGATCTACTTCCACAATCCCAACGCATAGGCTTACAACACGCGCATCACTCATTCACTGTTCGACCTGACAAGCAACCGTGTAGGAATCGCGAGCAGATCAACGGCGATGTCGGCCAGGATGGCGCGACCTTTCGTCAGCCACGCGCCGGCGAACGACCAAACGGCGACCCACTCCATCCAGAACAGAAAGTTGTAGTCGTTGAGCCACGACTTCCACTGGGATGGAACGACGAACAGGTAAGCGCCCATCGCCATCATGCTGGCCAAGATCACGAGCCCGCTGATTCGATAGATCAGATTTCGCTCGGCGATGTGCGGGGCGAGTTCGTTTTCATTGTCACGATCACTGGGGAAGTGATACAGCGAGTAAAATGCCAGCGTTAGGAAGAAGGCTCCACCACTCAGCGTGTGCAGATAGCCGATCACCGATTTTTGAATCAACGGGTCGCTGTTTGCATCGAGCGGGAACAAGGCAACGCCGACGGCGGAGATGCAGCCCAGGTTCGCTGTCCAGCTTTCGATCCAGTCATAGCCACGATAACACAACAGGAAAATTCCGATGCCGCACATCGAACCGACGAATACGTCTCGCAGCGCCGTATGGTAGTAGCTGCTGATGTTGTCTTGAATCGGAATGTCAAAGATCAGCCAACCAATCGGTCCCAGAACGATGGGAAGCAACAGCCCGATCAGTCCCACACCGCGGCGGATGGCGAGATAAGAGACGACGAGTGTTTGCGTTCTATCGCTGAATTGTTCGATCATTGCCTAGTTTCAAACTCTTGAGGTGAGTTCGGCTGCCTCTTCCTCGTCTGTTTCACGGCTTTCAAGCGGCTCTTGTTCTGTCTTGCGTGCCGGTTCGCATTGCAGATCTAACAACATCGGAAAGTGGTCCGATCCAACCCAGCCCAGGCGTTCGATCCGTCGCAGCGTGAAGTGAGGGGAATGAAAAACGTGGTCGAGTGGGAAACGCATCCACCAATGCTTTGCATTGAATGAGTTGAAGAAACCACGCCCGCGTCGTGGATCGAGCATGCCGCTCAGTCGCAGAAACAATCGAGATGTCGACGACCAAGCAACATCATTGAGATCACCGCAAATGATTGCAGGATCGTTCTCCTCTTCCAGATCACGACCGTACATGATTAATTCAGCGTCACGAGCGGCGGAATCATTGTCGCGAATCGGTTCCGGTGGTCTTGGGTGAACCGCCAAGACTCGCACGTTCTCACCCGATGGTAATTCGACCAACGCGTCGATGGACGGTACATCGTCGCTCACTCGGAAACGAATTTCGCTCTCGATGATCGGAAACTTCGACAACAGGAGCATCCCGTACCAATTGTCCTGTGGATATGAGATCTGATGTTCGTAGCGTTTGCGAAAAGGCTCGATCGCTGCCATCCACCGATGGTCGATTTCCAAAACGATTGCCACATCCGGGTCCGCTTCGGTGATCGTCTTCATCCACAGTTCGTGTTGTGTATTCTCCATCTCAACGTTGGACACCACCACGCATAGCCGATGATCGTCATTCAGACTATCAGCGATCTTGGTCTGTGGCGAAATCAAGGGCGTGTAAGGCGTGATCCCGTAGGCGAGCCACCCAAGAATTAAAACGGCCAATGTACCGATGATCCAGTTCAACGATGCATTCGTTTCATAAAAACGAGCGGCGATGAAGTAAATGCTTGCGGCGACGAGGGTGATCACACCAAGCTGAACGTGCGGGAAGTCCCATGCTCGGATGAGCCAGTGAGGATGGTTGCTGAGAGTTGAAAGCGATCCAATCGCAATGATGGCCAGCAGAGCGGTTGTGAAGACAGAGAACGGAAACACGGTACAGACCTATCATGGCATTGTTTCGGCACCGGCTACTGCAAGTGCCGGGAAGGGCGTTGTCCCTCTGCGCGCTGGTGGTTTGCTCGTTTAACCGTTAGCCGCAGGCGTACGGTGATTATTCGCGTACGCCTGCGGCTGACGGTTAAACGAAAAGTTCATTGCACAACTTCAGATACCGGTCCCATCCAGGTCAAATTGCCCGGAAGGCCTAAACCTGCGTAACTGGGAGACCAGAGGCGCGGAATGCGATCAAGGTTTCAGCTTCCAGCCGACCAAGATTCCAAGACCGAAGCACCAACACGCGGCGACATCGGGTTTTTCCCTCGCGTATTCTTTCATCAATGTCAGCAGATCCTTGGCCGGTTCGGCGACGTAGTGCCTGGCCGCAACCTGGCCTTGTTGGGCAGCGTAAGTAGCAGCACGCTCGGCCGTTACTCTGGCTGTGTCACCAATTGTGTCGAGCGTTGACGGCGACGATGCAATGTGCCCGGGGTGAGTGACGGGTGTTGAAGTGGACATCGGAAACTACCTTTGTTTAGGAAAGGGTGGAGAGGCTGTCGACGCTGCATGGTACGATCGACCATTCGCCTCGACAGGGTCAGGGTAAGACTCGGAACGTAGTTGATTGCGAGCGGATGTATCGGGAGAGATGATCGTTGCTTTGATCCAACGAAGATTCTCAAGGAATTCGGACTTGGTTTCCGCCAGTGCGGACGAGGCAGCACGTAGCAACCGGAACGCGATCCCGGCCAACGTAACGATTAACACCAGCGTCACAGCACAAACGATCAACAGCGAAAGACCAACCGTGAGGTCTGCTTGCTCATGCAAAAGAAAACCGAGGGCGATCATTAACACTGTGATCATCGACGCGCCAAGAGTTGCGGCGCTGCCGCCGAGCGCAAGTGCTGAGATCGCTTTGCGTCGGGCCTCTTGAGAGTCGACAGATAGTAGCTCAAGCTGCAGTTCGAACAAATCGCAACAGCCTCGAATGACCTGACGAAATCCACTTTGAGTATTTGGGGCATTCATCGGACTAACCATTCCACTTTCGTTTGACGAGCCATCCGAGGGCGACCCCAACGATGGCCGATGCGGCAACCGCGACAATCGGGTACTTCCCAACTACATTGAAGATGCGATCGCCCGTGGGTTTCGCAACATGCGACGACCCAATTTCACCTAGATCCATCCTGGTTGGCTCCATGTCCGGTTGGCGATGCCGCGGCACTGTGTCATGCGACATCTTCATCGGGGCGATCATGACAACGCCTCGCTTGTTGAGTGAATGCCGCCCACGGTCGGAGGATGAGCATCATTCATTACCGATGTCCGACTTGGGGCTTGCATGAATGACTGCGACAGATGCTGCGCGAACAGCGAAGTGCCGGATCTTAATGCCATGGTCGCCGCAGCAGCCACCAATCCGCTAAGCAACCCTCGCTTCGCCGCTTTCGCTTCTGTCGTTGAATTGCCACCAACGTTTCTGACAATGACTTCCGATCGCTTTCGCGATTGTGGAACCAACAGGTAGCCAGCGATCGCGACTGTAGCCATGACGGCAACGGGATGTTGCCGAAATTGGTACTTCCAGTCAGTCATCTGACGAACCTGTTGACGAGCCATGTCGACGTCGTATGGCAGATCGCTACGAATCTGCTGCATTCTTGCACGAATGGCTTCAGATTGTTTACGAGTGGCGAGTGTATTCGTCATTGCTTTTAAACTTAATGCAAAGAGTCTTAGCCATTGGCTTATCGCCTACGGCCCATGAAAAACAGTGCGCCGGCGGCCAAGCCAAGACCGAACGCAATCGCGAGCGATTCGTTTGGTTTGCTACGAACGGTCTCAGCAACTTTAGCCGAGTACTCGCCCGTCTGGTTGACCATGCGGCGAGCATTCTGTTGCACGTACTGCTTCGCTTCGTCCGCGTATCGCTGTGCAGCTTCGGCGACCTGAGAGGCCCACGGATTTTCTGGTCCGAGCACATTGGTTAAGAACTGTTCGACCTCGCGGCGCGTCGCTCCTGTCTTTTGCTGTACGACTCCGACAAGTTGATCCGCTGAGCCTTTAGCTCGCATCAAATCGTCGTCGGTAAGTTGTCCCCACTGTTCTTTCAGGCGACCGGTGACTTCGTTCCAGTGACCCTTCAATTCTTCTCGTGTAACCATCATCAACTCCGTAACAGGTTTGTAATTTGCAAATGCGACTAACGCGTTGACAGAGCATTGCATTTGACGTGCCAAAAGACCGCGACTTCAGAATGGTGGGCGTATTCGTCAACGTGTCGCGGGAAATTGATCGCCGGCGATCCCGGCTGGTCGGTGATTGACCACCTGTGCAGGTACGGCAATTGCAACTTCACGAGTACCTCGGCTCTCTTCAACTTTCAAAGCCCCCGATGATTGCTTTCCAACTCTTAAAACAAACGGTCAGTGGATTTGGTGAACATCGCTGTGGCACGCTCGCCGCGTCGCTTGCCTACTACACATTGTTTTCGTTGCCGCCCCTCCTTTTTTTACTGGTGTTCACCCTAACGACGTCGATCGGGTGGTACTACGGCAGCGAAGAAGCCGAAGCAAAGGCGTTCACAGTGGTCGAGCGTCAAATCAGTAACATGATCGGCAATCAAGCAGCCGAAGACGAGATCGGTAAGATCATGCGAAGCAGTGCGAATGTCGGTGGCGCCGGCTGGAAGGCACTGATCGGGCTCATCGGAATCTTGTTTGGGGCAACCGGAGTCGTTGCATCCCTACAGAGTTCACTGAACCTGGTGTGGGGAATCAAAGCGGACCCGGAGGCATCGTCGTGGAAGAACTTCGCCACCAAACGGCTGCTTTCCTTTGGAATGATTCTTGGTCTCGGCTTTGTGTTGGTCGTTTCGTTCGTGATCAGCGGTGTGATGGAAGCGGCCACGCAGTTTGTCGGGGGCTCGATCGGTTTCAATGCCGAACTCGGTTCAGCGATCAATCAACTCGTGTCGTTTCTGGTCATCACGGTAACCTTTGCTGCGATTTTTCGTTTCATGCCGGACGCCAAAATCCGCTGGCGAGACGTTTGGGTCAGCGCGGCGTTTACCTCAGTCCTGTTTCTGCTCGGGCGTTTTGCACTGTCCGTCTACCTGTCTTACTCCGACCCCGGTGAACAACTCGGCGCGGCGGCAGGATCGTTGGCAGTGATCCTGGTGTGGGTCTATTACAGCGCCATGATCGTATTGCTGGGAGCGGAGTTCACGCGAGTCTGGGTAACGCACTCAGGACGGCATCTAACGCCAGAACCGGGTGCGATTCGATTTGTTGAACAGATTGTTTCCCAGGCTGATGGCCTGGGCTAGGCAAACGAACGGCCCCTTGGGCCGGAAGGCATCTTCGGGCCAAAGGCCCAGCGGTGTACGCAGGAGTAAGGCAATCGTCGCAGTCAGGACGGGTTTGGTCCAGCAACTGCAACTACGGTGAATGAGTATTGACGAACGGACGAACCACGACGCGGCTGGATTGCCATCGCTCAAGGTGGTTTGCCACCGACCATTCTTTCCTTCCTCGCACGATGCGTGACCCAATGCGTTTTCGATTTTTTCTTACATTCATCCCGATCTTTGTTCTGCTAGCGTCGCTTGCCACCGCTCAAGATTCGGGTCAGCAATCCTCGCCGGTCGCCGATACGGTCGCGGCTGACGAGATCGAGAGCGGTCTCGCCGAGGTGGCAGCCGCGTCGGATCTGGACGAGACGCTCTCGCAATCGCTGACCGAGCTTTACAAGCAAGCGAAGTCTTATCAGGCCAGCGCCGCGTCGAGGACCGAAAACGCGAAGTCGTTTCAACGGATGTCCAAATCCGCCGCAGACGATATCGTGAATTTGACAAAGCAGCTCCAGTCAGCTGCCGAACTCGAAGTCGAACCGGTGAGCGAGCTCACACCTGAACAATTGCGGCAAGAGTTGACTTCGACCCAAGCCGAAGTCGAAACGCTGAGCGAAACGATCAAGGCGGATGCGTCCGAACCCGCGACGCGACAGAAGCGGTTGGCGGAAATCCCGAACCTAGTGGCTGATGCGGAAAAGAAGTTGCGCGAGGTCCAAGACCAATTGGAACTCCCCACACCCACGACCGAGGAGCCGATCGAAACCCGAGCACGGCTGGTGCGGACGAAGTCGTTCGCGTCGGCACTGCAAGCCGAAATTTCGGAATTGAAAGCGGAGCAGGCCGCGTACCTGGCCACGGTCGATCTTTTACCACTACAAAAGCAACGAGATGAGCGGCGTCTTCAGTTGTTGAAAGAACGCCTTGAGCGAGTTCGCGAAGCTTCGGTCGCTCAACAACAAGAATCGAACGATGCCGCAATCGCGAGCCTTCGCCGCGCGGTATCAAACGCGACACCAGAGTTGAAGCCTATCGCAGAAGAGAATCTTCGATTGGCGAAGGAGCGACAGGCACTGGTCGCGGAAACCGCTGAGGCCACGGCGCTGATGTCGCGATTGAAAGAGAAACGCACTGAAGTCGAGGCCTCACGGATCGCTTCCGAGGATCGATTAGACGCCGTCGGATTGACGCAGGCCATGGGCCAGTTGCTTCGTAGCAAGCGTGATGAATACCAAAAGCTGCGATTGCAATTTGAAGAGTCGACGTCGATGGGGGAACAAACGGCCGAGTACCAAGTCGCATCCTTCGAGTTGGAGGACCGGTTGGCGGAGCTGAACGAGTGGCTCGCGTCGGCAGCATCCGACGATGAGTCTTCGGAACGAGCGTTGCTGTCGGTTCAGCGCGATCAAATTCAAGAGACGCTGCAGTCTCAGAATTCGCTCCTGCAAACGCTGCTGTCGATGGAGACCGAGAACCGGCAGCTTCAACAAGCGATCGACGACTACATCGCATTCGCTGACAAGAATGTCTTCTGGATTCGTAGCGCCACTCCGGTTTCGGTTAGTGAAGTGTTTGAGATTCCTGAAGCAACCATGTGGATGCTCGACGTGCGAAACTATCAATCGCTTGGAACTCAATTCACGTCCGGCATCCTCAGCCTGCCGATCGTATCGCTGATCGGCGCGATCGCGGTGCTGTACTTGTTTGCACGGCGGCGAACTTTTCGTCAGCGAATCAACGATACCGGAAAAGCAGCCGAATCGTGGAATGCAAAGTTCAATTCGACAACCCAGTCACTCGTCGCAACGGTGATGCTTTCACTTGCTTGGCCTGCGCTCGCCGCTTACTTGGGCGGCATCGTGATCGCCGGGTCGGTGGACACGTTTTTCACGCGCGGCGTCGGCTACGCATTGATCTACGTCGCCCTATTCACGTCTTCGCGACACTTGCTCAGTCAAACGTGCCGAGACGGTGGTTTGGCTGACAAGCATTTCGGATGGAGCGAATCGCTTCGAAAGAGCCTGCGAATTAATTTGCGGTGGTACACCACTGCGGGTGTGCTGATCGTGTTTGTGATGATCCTTTTCCACCAACATCCTGACGCGACCGTGCGATCGGCGATCTCGCGATTTTCAGCAACGCTCTTATTTTTCGCTACCAGCGTGTTCCACCACTGCATCGCTCGACCATCGAGTCCCGTGTATTCGGATGTGCGGCTTCGTGACCCCGGGTCCAAGATCTACCGCTTTCGACGAATCATCTGGGCGATCGCGGCTGGCTTGCCAATGTTTTTCGCGATTCTGACGTTGCTGGGTTATTTGGACACGGCCTATCGCTTGGGGCAATCGTTGCAGTCGACGATGCTGTTGTTTGTCGCCCTTGTTGTGGCCGTCGCGTTTGCGTTTCGTTGGCTTCAATTGCAACAAGCCAAGATGGTTCGCGAGCAAGCCTTGGCGATGCGTCGGCAGAAGCTTGCCAGCGAAGAGAATGAATCAGGCGGCTCGTTGGCGGCAGATGTTGGAATCGAAATTCAGAAAGAGGCGATGGAGGACGTGCCGGCGCTGAGTGAGCAGACGCGAAAGCTAGTGTTTGTGATCGCCATTGGGGCCGGCATTGCAGGGTTGTCGTTGGTTTGGAAGGACGTTTTGCCCGCGATGGAACTGCTCGACCGCTTTGAGCTGTACAGCATCGGAACGGGCGACGCGATTGACCGTGTGACTTATCGCGACATCCTGCTGGCGTTTATCGGAATCGTGGCCACGGTGATTGCGGTCAAGAATGTTCCCGCGCTGCTAGAGTTATTGGTGCTACGACGAACGGGGCTTGATAGCGGGGCGCGCTACGCGATGACGACCATCCTGCGGTATGTGTTGACGATCAGTGGTGTGATCTTGACGTTGAACTTCCTCAGTCTGCCCTGGACAAAGCTTGGCTGGCTCTTGGCTGCTGCGTCCGTGGGACTCGGGTTCGGCCTGCAAGAGATTTTTGCCAACTTTGTGTCAGGAATCATTCTATTGCTCGAACGACCCGTACGCGTTGGTGATGTCGTCACCATCGACTCGACAACCGGTGTAGTATCGCGGATTCAAATGCGAGCTACCACGGTGACGAGTTGGGATCGAAAGGAGTTGGTTGTACCGAATAAAGATCTTGTCACCGGCAAGCTGCTCAATTGGTCCCTGTCAAACGTCATCAATCGTTTGACGATCAATGTCGGCGCAAGTTACGACTCCGACGTCGATCAAGTTCGCGAGATCTTGCAATCGGTTGTTGCGGACCATCCCGATGTGATGGACGATCCCGCACCGTTGATCAATTTTGAGGCCTTTGGTGATAATTCGCTGAACTTCGTCGTTCGCTTTTTTCTGTCGAGTCTCGATCGCCGCGTCGGTGTGATGCACGAAGTCAACGCGGAGATCCTAAAAAGATTCCGAGCTGCGGGAATTTCGATCCCGTTCCCACAACGGGAAGTGAGGATGATCACGCAGTCATCGACAGAGTCGGCGACGCATGAGAATGGCGCGAGCGGGTAAACGGTCGGGCCGTTGGCCCTGTCCATAGGATTAAATGGCCCGCGACCCAGGCCGTTGGCCTTGATTCAACCCGACGCCGAAGCGCAATGTTTTCGCAGCGCTTCGGTCAGCTTCTTGGCGTCGATGGGTTTGCTGAGGTAATCGGTGTAGCCGGCCTCGAAGCAGGCGTCGCGGTCGCTGTCCATTGCGTTGGCGGTCAGGGCGATGATGGGTTTGGTGAAGCCTTGACGGCGAAGGGCTCGTACGGCGGTGAAGCCGTCCATCTTTGGCATTTGCACGTCCATCAAAACCACGTCGATCTTGCGACCGGCGGCGTGTTCCGTGTCGACGGCTTCGATCGCTTCGATACCGTTCTCTGCCGTGATCACTTCGCCACCAAGTTGTTTGACGAAGTGCTGGGAAAGGAAGCGGATGTCGCGGCGATCGTCGACCACGAGGACTCGAATGTTGAGCTGTCCGCAATCGAGCGGTGAATCGACCTTGCCGTCGCTCGCAGCGACCGACTCAGTGGTCTCAGGTTCCGTGAGCGTCATCTCACAGGGGATGGCCAGCGTGAACGAACTGCCCTTGCCGAGTTCGCTGGTCACTTCGATCCGGCCGCCAAGCAATTCCGCTAGCCGCTGGCTGATCGCGAGACCGAGTCCGCTGCCGCCGTACTCACGCAGGATGGATGAATCAGCTTGTGAGAAGGGACGGAACAATTTGCGTTGCTGCTCAGGCGTCATGCCGATGCCAGTGTCGGTGACCGTATAGAGCAACTCGCACGATCGTTCGTCGTAGGACATTGTTAACTTGACGGTACCGGTGTCAGTGAACTTGATCGCGTTGCCAGTCAGATTGATCAGCACCTGGCGGAGCCGGATCGGATCGCTGCGCAGGCTGCTGGGCAGATCGCCCGTGTAGGTGACACTGAGGTCCAATCCCGAATCGACCGCTCGCACCGACATCAACGAAGAAACATCTTCGAGCAGCTTGGCGGGACTGAAGGTGATCGGGTCCAGTTCAATCTTGCCAGCTTCGATTCTCGACAGGTCGAGAATATCGTTGATCAATTCCAACAAGAACTGCCCGTTCCGTCGGATCGTTTCGACTTTTTCTTTTGCGTCGGGGCTTTCAACTTCTAGTAGCTCGGCGAATCCCAGAATGGCGGTCATCGGCGATCGAATCTCGTGACTCATATTGGCCAGAAAATCCGACTTGGCTTGATTCGCCGCATCGGCCAGTTGCCGCAATCGTTGCAGCTCTTCCTGGAACCGCACCTTTTCGGTGATGTCTTGACCGGTCGCCAGGATGAAGGTCACATCGCCGTCGTCATCCCGAATCGGTGCCAGAACGAATTCGGTGATGCGTACGCTGCCGTCGGCAATGCGGAAGCTCATGTCCTTGGTGAAGTCTTCGCCTTTTGCCGCACAGGCGATCGCCTCTTTGACTTCCGCTTGCATGTCGGGCAAGTCACGCCACCAAGACGTTTCCCAGAATGGTTTGCCAATCTCATTCGCCCGTTCGTAACCGCATATTTTGGTCGCGGTTTGATTGACATCGGTCAGCACTCCGTCGAGCGTCAATACACCGGCGTAGTACCGGCTTTGATCAAAGAACACGCGTGCTTTCGCTGATGAGTCGATGGCTTGCTGCGCGAGCGCGGCCAGCTTTGCTTGGTCCCTTCGACGATCGGTGATATCAGCCACCGTTCCGAACATCCGAATGGCTTTTCCGGCGTTGTCGAATAGCGTGGTCGCATGCGTTTCGATCCAGCGAACTTCGCCATCGGTGCGGCGAATACGACAGGCAAAATCCCAGTGCTGTTGATCGCTGGTATTTTCCAGGAACTCTTGAATCCAACCGCGATCATCTTCATGAACATGTTTCAGAAATGAATCCATGCCCCATGATTCAACCGGTTCGGCGTATCCGAAAATAGAATCATGACGCGCTGAACGCCACGATTGATTGGCGATCAAATCCAAATCCCAAGCGCCCAGATCGCCGCCTTTGAGTGCCATTTCTAGTCGTTGTTGACCAACTCGCAGATCGGTCACTTCCGAGAACGTCAGAATCAGACCGTCTGCTTCCTTCGTCGCTGTTTTATAAGGAAAGACGCGGCGGATGAACCAACGACCGTCTGTCGTTTCGATCGTATCGTTGCCGGCATTTGGATCGGCGGCTAGTTGTTCAAATGTGGGCAGCGGTGGCCGCATGACGAACTTGCTGGTCAACTCTGACAATGGCCGACCGATATCCACATCACGCAGATGATAGATCGCCGACATCGCAGGAGTGAAATTGCGAATGCAGTTCGACTTGTCAAGAAACAACGTCGCCGTGTTGCTGCTGCGGAACAGATTTTCCAAGTCGCTGTTGCTGCGGGCGAGCGTTTCGTTGCTGGCCTGAAGTTCCTCCTTCGATGTATTGAGCTCTTCGTTGGCCGATTGCAACTCTTCATTCATCGACAACAGTTCTTCGTTGGTCGATTTGAGTTCCTCGTTGGCGGTTTCCAATTCCTGAACGGTGCGTTCCAGATCGTTGCGGGTTGCGGCGAGTTCACTCTCAAGATGGTCGATCAGCGAACCCGCTTTCGCTTGCGAGACAACCGACAGGCCGGAGCCTGCGTCCACAGCATCATCGCGATGCATCGGCTCGCCCGCTTTTTGAAACACCACAAAGTGCATGCTTGTTTCGTTGCCCGCCTCAGGCATCGGTTGCACAGTGATATTGACTCGCTGCAACCCGCCGTCGACGGGAATCGACAGATTTTCCGAGACGACACGGCGGCGATGCTTTTTTGCCTCGGAAAACGCAGCTCGCAAGCCGAGCTTCAAACCGCTATTAGCCATTTTGATGATGTTGTTCTCGAACGCGCCCGCAGAAAGCTGCAAGAACGCTGACGTGTCCGCTGAAAGAGTTTGGATTCGCCCTTCGTCGTCGATAATCGCCCACTGAGGCGAGAATTCGTCCAGCATGATTCGCTGGCCGTACTGATACAAATCGACATCTGTTTCAGATTCATGCCTCGGATTGGAGTGGATGCCTAAACTCAGCGCTGGCATCTCGGTGACGCTGGGGCCGGAGATCGCCGTCGACTTGCGCTGATAGATGCGATGCTTGACGTCGATCGCCGTGAATAACTCTTTGTGCGACGACATCGACTCTGATGGACCGAGAAACAAATGCCCGGACGGTTTGAGTGCGTAGTGAAATAGCGGAATGAGTTTGCGTTGCAGGTGCGTCCCGAGATAGATCAGTAGATTGCGGCAGAGGATCAAATCTTGTTTGGTGAACGGCGGGTCGCTGATCAGGTTGTGGGCCGAGAATACAACCAGCTTGCGAACTTCTTTGTTGACGAAGTACTTGTTGGCTCGTTTGTAGAAGTAATCTTTCAGCCGTTGTTCGGAGACCTGATCCGAGATTCCGATCGGGTAGGCACCGGCTCTCGCGACTTGTAACGCCCGGTCGTCCAAGTCCGTCGCGAAAATTTGGACGGGAATGGTTTTTCCAATCCGCTTCATCTGTTCGAGCAACAGGATCGCAACCGTGTAGGCTTCTTCGCCAGTCGCGCATCCAGCAACCCAAATTCGCAGCGGGTCGTCTTTGCCGCCATCTTTCAAAGAAGTTCGCTCGTCGATGCACTTGGATAGCACGGTGGCCGCGAGAATCTCGAAAGATTCCGCGTCGCGAAAGAACTCCGTCACGCTGATCAGCAACTCGCGGAACAGCTTTGTGGCTTCCTCGCGAGAGGATTGCAGCAATTCGATGTAACTGTCGACACTCTCAATTTTCAAAACTGCAATCCGACGACGAATCCGGCGAACCAGCGTCGTGGTCTTGTAGTGTTTGAAATCGTTGTCGGTATGTTTGTCGATCGCTGCGGTGATCAACGGGATGGCGGCAATGATCTGTTCGGTCAGGTCCGCGTTTTCACCGTTGTTTTCGTCTTCGGACCGCGTGGCTAATTGCAACAGCTCACGACTAATCTCTGCGGGTGAAAGCAGGTAGTCGACCATGCCGAGCGACTCAGCCGATTCGGGCATCGACGTCTCGGACGCCGTCTTGGGCGTTTGAACGATCGTGGTACCGCCCGCTTCGCTGATCTCGCGCAGACCGAGAGTACCGTCAGTCACGTTGCCGGACAAAATCACGCCGACACCGTCTCGCTTCGCCTCTGATGCGATCGAGTTGAACAGGTGATCAACGGGCGAGTGTGGGTTTTCGCCGGTCCAAGGGTGAGCTACCAGTTTTTCGCCATCGAGCTCCAGGTTCGTCTTCGCCGCAGCCACATAGATGCGCCCTGGAAGGAGCTTCACCGGCTCAGTCACCTCGCTGATCGGGAAGTGGCAACGATTCCCGATCTGTTGCAAGACTGATTTTTCAGACGGCTCTTTTTCGCCGACCACCAAGACAATCGCCTGGGACAACCGGCCATCTAGGCCGCGTAGCACGTCCAGGAAATCCGTCAGCCCTGCCGACGAGCATCCGACACCAACGATTTGAAGCGGAGCTTTGTTGTCTGAAGCTGGCATGAGCACGACAGAATGGGAGGAAGACGGTAGAGCGGTCCATTATCCCGATATGACGAGGTCACGGTAGCCTAACTCTCCTGGCATGAGCCGAGATAGCAGCATGGATATCGTTCGTTTCCGATCCAGACCAACGGCCCAGCAGACCTATTCGTCCGATCGTTTCCCAGGCCGATGGCCTTTTCTAGCATGGTCAAGAGCCTTTCTGAAGATTGTTTTGTTAGTGTCTTTGCGCACCGCTTTCAGGCTGTTTTTGATTCGTTTCAAAAACTTGCGGGGTGCTTTCGTCTTTCAAGTCGCGAGGGTGCTCGGCGGGGGCGAGAGCCGTCTTCTTGAAATCGCCTGCTTGTCACACGGCATGGATCTGAAATGTCCTGTACCTTTTGCCTCGGGTGTCCCAACGGAGTGGCATTTTTACATTGATACCGTAGCTCGACGCGGGCAGCGAATTGGCTTCATGGAGGATTGCTTTCAGAACCGTGTTCAGGGACGCCTTGAAACTGGGCTTGGGCCTCACGTTAGACGCGGATGCCGAAGGCTAAATGGCGAAGGTCGTCCTTGAACAAACGGCTGACTTCAATAATGAGGGACTCTCGGGTCTCCTACTTCATTAGGTGGTGAGAACGGGAATTGGAGGTACTTCAGTCGACGATCATGCGGCATTCACTTTGACGCGACGACGGCGGCGATTTCGCTTCTCAAGCGGACGTCCCGGAAATACTTTCGCATAATCGAACGCTTCTTCGTGCGTGTGGGCGAACCAAAGCGAGCGACTGAGTTTGCGCATCAATGCCACCAGGCCTTTCATCTTGCGGTGTTCGCTGCTACGTCTCTGTCCACTGGCAGAGGATCTCCGTCCAACTTTCTGGAAGTCAGCGTACCAGCCTTTGAGCTCCGGCGTTTGGATCGCTCGCAGAGCCCAAAAGTAGAGGTACTTGCGGACCAAACTCGGACCGCGTTTGGTGATCCCCAGTTGCCCTTGATGCTTGCCGCTGCTGCGCTCCTTCAGATTCAGCCCGATCGCCTTGAGGAACGCTCCGGCGCTGTCGTAGTTGCTCGGATCACCGACCAACGACCAGATGATGCACAGCGTCACCGCACCGACGGCACCGACGTGTTCTTGCATCCCGGGGTGCGCCGCAGCCATTGTTTCAAGTCGTTTTTTGCTGGCCTTGACTTCCAAAATACATCTCTTCAATTCAGCCGCTGATTCTTGTAACCAGGCCATCTCACCGGGGCCGATCGGCACACCAACGGTCGTTTGAGCGGACGCGATGACCTGATCTATCTTTTTCTTCTTGAGCAAACCGCGGCCCCAACTGCGTAGGTTTTCTGCCGCCTCAGGATCGGCCGCCAGAGCGGCCGGACTGCCGTAGTGCGTGATGATCTTGTTGAGCGTGGAGCTTTTGAGCGTCAACAAACCCGTCACCTCGGGCCAGTGCTTGGCGAGCATCGCTTCGATGCGTCCACACCACTGTGTCGCCTGGACATGAAAGACTTCGAGTCGCTGAACTTGATGGCGAATTTCTTGATCGGTTTCGCTGGCGAGTTCAAACGTCCAAGGGGTTCCTTTGCCGTAACAGGTCAGCTCGGCGATGATCGCGGCGTCTTTCCCATCATGCTGGCTGGGAACACCATCGAAGATCTCTTTGTAATCGCTAGAAGCCTTACCGCTGATCCGATGAACCACCAGGAACGCCGTCGTCATGGCCGCACGCACAGCTTCGCCGTAAGTGCCGGTGGACTCCAACCCGATCGTCAGGCCGCCGCAGAGTTCTTTGAGCGAAACAAGCCGCGCAATCAGATCTGAGATTTCTGATGGATTCTTGATGCTCCAAGGACATTCAAACGCGCCGTCCGCCCATCGCACGACGGCAACGATTTCGGTTTTGCCGATGTCCAGGCCGACACAGGTTCCTGGGCCTCCCTTAAGACTGGCGATTTCTTGGAGCGACTCCAAGGAAACATTCTTGACGGGGCGACGCCGGTACATTCTCTTAGCAGTCATGGGGATGACCTCCTATTTGCTGGTCTATTGAAAGAAAAAACCAGTTTCGGGGCATCCCCTGTTTTTTTGTAGTATCCATTCGCCAGTGTATAGCCAACTGGGCTGATGAAAATGTTTCGCGAAGGCTTTTACTGCAACCCGGATGAGTTTGCTGCTTCTTGGTAGGCGAGTTGGCGTTTTGCGGCGAGCGTGCTGCCAAGTTCTTGTTTCACCCATTGGTCAACTTGCTTCGTGCTAGCGATTGATCAATCGCAGCGATGTTTGGATGACGCTTTGGCATCGTCACCAGCATTGGATGTCATCAGGTATCCGACTAAATCAACAGGACGTGACGCGTCGGGTTGTGGATAATCCGCACTACGCATCACGTAAACGGAAGTTCGAGCTTATGACCGGCACTGGACCAATCGAACGGGCCACCAAATCGGCAAGATGGCGTTGGTATGCTTCAGGAAATCCGTGTTCGGCCGCACCGCGAATCACATGCGCTGCATACCAGTCGGTGGTGGCTAAATCAGATCGGATTTTCTCGGCGACGGCCTGATAAAGGAACGTGCGACGCGGCTCGTTTTCCCCATCGATCATGACATCAACGGCCGCCTCCTCGTATCCCACGCCGAGTGACTCGCACGCATCCAAAAACGTTCTTTCGCTCGTCCAACATCGGTAGATAACACCGTAAATTCGATCGCTTGGATCGCCGGTGAAGAATGCATCAGCTTTGGCCGTGCCGTCCATGCCTACTTTGTGAAATCGCAACTGCCGTCCGATCACGAACCCCCACGCCAATGGCGTCGCACTGGGGCACCTCGCTCTGAGTCGCTCACTCGATAAGTTCGATCCGTAGGCAAAATGGTCGAAATGACTGGGGACGCACTGGTCACGCTCGAAATGAAGTGGTTGGTTCAAGGTCCAAGGATAATCGGGGTAATGGAACGAATCGCCTAATCATACCACAGCGGTCAATGACAACATCTCGTCCGCCGAGCCCAATCATCGGCGTGGCCGACTGAACGCGATCCGAGGACTTCGCTGGCAAAATCGGGAAATTGTTGCATCTTGGGCCGCAGCGCGTCACAATGATCGCCCTGCCACAAGCCCTCCCCACCTTCCCCCCTGTCTGCCGTGAAACGAAGCGTCTCGCTGCTTCTTCTAATCGTCGTTTCAAGCATTGCTCTCGGCGATGGCTTGATGGCTGATGATCGGCTTGCGTTCTTTGAAAAGAAGATCCGTCCGGTGTTGGTTCAACGATGCTACCAGTGTCACTCGACCGATGCCGAGGAAGTCGGCGGCAAGTTGTTGCTCGACAGTCGCGACGGGATGCTCGGCGGCGGTGAATCCGGGCCGGTGATCAATCTTTCCTCCCCCGACGAAAGTCTCTTGTTACAGGCTCTGCGTTGGGACGGCATCGACATGCCGCCGGATGAACCATTGCCACCGCCGGTAATTAAAGATTTCGAAACCTGGATCGCGATGGGAGCGGCTGACCCGCGCGACGCACATGCGGTACGCGAAACGTCGGCCGCTGCGGTTGATCGCGAATCCCTTTGGTCCTTCTATCCTCGTTCAAAACCTCAAGTACCCGTTGTCCAAGATTCGCAGTGGCCGCAAGACCCGATCGATCACTTTGCGTTGGCGAGTATGGAGGCGGCTGGTCTGTCGCCGACCCAAGACGCCGACGCCGAAACGCTCGGACGACGCCTCTACTACGATCTGATCGGACTGCCGCCGACAAGGACGCAGCTCGAATCCTTCGTTCGTCAATGCGAGACTGATCGACAACTCGCCGTCGAGCGGCTCGTCGACACGTTACTGGGAAGCCAACAGTTCGGTGTTCGTTGGGGTAGACATTGGTTGGACGTGGCTCGGTATGGAGAATCCAACGGCGACGACGGATTGGGACGCAACGCCACGTTTCCCCACGCCTGGCGTTACCGCGACTATGTCGTCGATGCATTCAATTCCGATGTTCCCTATGATCGCTTCCTGACCGAACAGATCGCCGGCGATTTATTGCCTGCCGAAACCGCTGAGCAACGCAATCGTCAACTAGTTGCGACGGGTTTTTTGGCGATCGGTTCGAAGCCCGCCGTGGCGATGAATCAAAATTTTGCCATGGACGTAGTCGACGATCAGATCAACGCGGTGTGTACCGCCGCGATGGGATTAAGCGTCGCTTGTGCCCGATGTCACGATCACAAGCACGACCCGATTCCGACCCGCGATTACTACGCATTGGCGGGCATCTTCGCCAGTACCCAGACGCTCTACGGGGCCGCCGGAAACGAAAAACTCACCGCACCGCCGACTCCGCTTCATGAACTGAAGTCAGATTGGAACCCTGATCAAAAACCGGTCGATCGAACAGCGCCGCCCCAGTTTCCGGCCGACTACAACGAAATCATTGATCGCCTCGCTCCGGCAATCCACGAGAAATTCAATGCCCCGCCGCAAGCACTCATCGTGCCATCCGAGGTGACCTATTCCGCGACGACGTTTGCGACCGTTAAAGAAACTACGATCTCGGGCAAACTGCAAACCGTCGATCCTTCGTATTCGGTATCGTTGTGGTTCTTCAATCGAACCAACAATGACGCAAGGCCGATTACCGCGTATTTGTTTTCACGTGCGAAGCTTGGCGACAAGTCGCTGCCTGGAGGTCATTTAGGAATCGGCGGTAATCACGACAAAACTCGCACCGGTCGAATCTTCGTTTTCAACGGCAACGGGGCAAAACAATCGACCGTCGGCACCACCGTGATCCCTCCGAAAACTTGGAACCACGTGACCTTGGTGCGAAACGGCAAGCACGTCAAAGTGTTCCTCAACGGTCGTTTGGAAGTCGCCGGCGAACTACCCCACACGTTCGGTGAGACCGAAGATTTCTGCGTCGCCAATCGATCCGACAACTTCGCCGCGTTGGACGGGCATCTGGGGCAATTCGCGTTGTTCCCCCGTGCGCTCAGCGATGAAGAAGCCTCGCAATTGCACGCCGCGTCGGGTCAACCTCGGGGGCTACCACCGATGCCACCGAGCGGACTGGCCATGGGAGTGCGTGACAAGTCCAAACCGACCGATTGCAAGGTGCATATCAACGGCGAAGGCGGCAAGTTGGGACCGGTCGTCCCTCGCGGCGCCTTAACCGCTTACCAATCGTTTGCACCGGAAAATGATTTTGCTACGGCGGAACTGGCACTCGACTCCGGAGGTAGCGGACGAGCCGCACTGGCCGCTTGGTTGACCGATCCGAATCATCCACAGACGGCCCGCGTGATGACCAATCGCATTTGGATGCATCTGTTCGGGCGAGGTTTGGTGACGACACCTGACGACTTTGGTGTCTACGGTGCGCGGCCGAGTCACCCGGAGCTATTGGACCATCTCGCCCAGCGTCTGGTCGACCAAGGTTGGTCGATGAAACGATTCATCCGGTCGATCATTCTTTCCCGAACCTACCAACTCGACAGTCGTTGTGAACCGGAAACCGCATCACGAGATCCCGAATGTGAATTGCTGACACACCATGCACGTCGTCGCTTGGATGCCGAAGCGCTGCGGGACAGCATGCTGCAGGCCAGCGGCGCGATCGACTACGCCCCGGCTTCCGGTTCGGCGATCGAGCAGGTCGACTCATTGATCAATTGGCCGCCCGGCGAAGCAACCGATCTGCACCGAAAACTCCCCAACCGCAGCATCTACTTGTGTATGCTCCGGCACGCGCCGCCCAAAGAATTGGTCGCTTTCGATTTGCCCGATGGCGTCGGAATCGCGGGCCAACGCGAAACGTCGACGTTGCCGACCCAAACGCTGTTTTTGCTCAATAGTGACTTCGTTGTCGAGCAAGCCGACACGTTGGCCGGCCGATTGCTCGAAAACCAATCGATCGACGATCACCAACGTCTTGATGCGATGTTCTCGGCGATCTTGCATCGCGGCCCCGGCGATGACGAGACCTCGCAAACGTTATCGTTTGTGCGACAGATCGAACGACAACTCGCCGACGAATTGACCGAACCGGACCGACGTATCCGGAAAGCTTGGGCGACGGTGTGCCAAGCTTTATTAATGACCAATGAATTTCGCTACGTGGATTGAGAGCTGAGATGACTTCACGACGACAGTTATTGCAGACGGCCGGATGCGGGTTCGGCTATTTAGCGTTTCAATCTCTCTGTCACGCGACAGCTTCGGCCGCGACGGTGGGTTCCCCTACCTCGCCGATTGTGGCGCGGGCCAAGCGTGTCATCTTCATGTGCATGAGCGGCGGCCCGGCGCAGATGGACACGTTCGATTACAAACCACAAGTCGGCAAGAAGCCACATCCCGGATCGGCGTTTGCTTTCCAACAACACGGCGAGAGTGGTTTGTGGATATCGGAGCTGCTACCCGAAACAGCCAAACATGCCGACCGACTGTGCGTGATCAACTCGATGTACGCCGACACGGGAAATCATGCCCAATCGTTCTTGCAAATGCACACCGGGGAACGACTGCGAAAACGACCAAGCATGGGATCGTGGATCTCTTATGGGCTGGGCACCGAGAACGAGAACCTGCCCGGTTTCATCAGTCTCAATGCCGCCAAACCATCCGTTTATTCAAGTGCTTTCCTACCTTCCGAGTATGCCGGCACGCCGATCGGAACCAATGGTGAGGACATGTCCCTTGCGACGATCCGTGACATCTCTAGCGGCCATCTGCCACCGACGGTCAAACGCGGCCAGTTGGATTTTGTGCAACAAATGAACCATCGGCATCTAGCCGCTCGGCCCGACGACACCGAACTCGAAGGCGTCATCGAGTCGATGGAACTCGCTTTCAGGATGCAGACGTCTGCACCGGAGTTGCTCGACTTGAGCGACGAGACCGAGGAAACCCTCCAGCGTTACCGGGTCGGAAAAAAACTATCGGTGGGAACATGTCGTCCGACCGATTTTGGCCGGCAATGCTTGCTCGCTCGACGTTTTGCCGAAGCCGGTGTGCGGTTTATCGAAGTCAATCACGGCGGTTGGGATCAACACAAGAATCACCGCCGCGATCTCAAGGCGAACTGCGAAACGATCGACGCGCCCATCGCAGCGTTGCTCGAGGACTTGGCCACGCGCGGTTTGCTTGAGGATACGCTGCTGGTTTGGGGCGGTGAGTTCGGACGCCCCGGATTGACGCCCGAGGACGGAAAAGACGAAACCGGACACAACGAAAAGGGCTTCACGTTTTGGCTGGCCGGTGGCGGCGTGAAGGCGGGCTATGTCCACGGAAAGACCAGCGAAACCGGGGCGCGTGCGGTCGAAGACAAAATCCATTTTCGCGATCTACACGCAACGATCTTGCACTTGCTGGGGCTCTCTCATGACCAACTCTCGTTCGAACACGGCGGTCGTTTGCACCGTCTAACAGGCCCCGAACAGGCGATCGTTGCCAATGCTCTGATCGCTTAGTAGTCGCCACCTGATCAAACTCTCACCCTTCTCGAAAAGCCACCAAGATGAACAACCGCCGTCAATTCATGCTCGCTTCGGCCTCCGCTTTGGCGGTTGGCCAAACATTGCTCACCCGGCAAACCTCGGCCGCAACCGCCGATCGCAAGCATCCGATTTGCGTGTTCACCAAACCGTTCAATTCGCTTTCATTTGACGAACTCGCCGACCGCATCGCGGAACTCGAATTTGATGGAATCGAAGCACCGATCCGCCGTGGCGGTCATATCGAGCCCGAGCAAGTTCCCGATCGCTTGCCTGAATTGGTCGACGCTCTTAAACAACGTGACTTGGAGATCACGGTAATGACGTCGGACATCAACGACCCCGACGATCCGCTGACGGAGAAGGTACTACGCACCGCCGCGATACTCGGGATCAAGCGTTATCGAATGCAATACGTCGACTACGATCGCAAACAGCCCATTGCGAAACAGCTTGCTAATTGGAATGCCCAGTTTCGTGATTTAGCGGCAATCAATCATGACCTCGGAATCCTCGGCTTGTATCAAAACCATGCAGGTGCCAAGAACATGGGCGCGGCCATTTGGGACCTCGCCCGAGTCTTGGACGGAATCCCGGTTGAGGATCTCGCGGTGGCCTATGACATCCGACATGCCATGGTGGAGGGAAGCCAAAGTTGGCCGGTGGCGTTTCGCATGATTCAGCCGCACATCGATACCGTGTACGTGAAAGATTACGACTGGAACGACCAAAAGTTGGAAAACGTTCCGTTGGGCGAAGGCTTCGTGAACGAATCCTTTTTCAAGTTGCTCCGAGAAATCAACTTCGCCGGTCCGATTTCGCTACACGAGGAATACCTCGATCACCGACGTCCCGAGTTGGTGCCCGACCATCTGGCCGCGATTAAGGATGATATGGAACAACTCGAGCGATGGTTGTCAAAATGAATTGACTAACCGTTGAGGGAGACACGATTAGAAAGGACAATTGACGGGGTCAACGACGGTCTTTCTACTAGGGCAATAGCGACATCATAAAAAGCATTTCGCTACAGATCTGAGCCGAACGTTCGTCATAACGCTGGGTTTCAAGCTCTGTGTCGTCAGCAACTTTCGGATCTTCGTATCGGATCGGCATGCGGAGATCGCAGCCCATCACCAGCGGACAGGCGTCGTCGGCCTGCGAACATGTCATCACCGCACAGTATCCTTGGCTCGGATTCGGCGAATCGCCATAGGTCTTCGAGAAACAAACCTGCGGAGCGGATGAATCGGAGGTATAGACGCTGTAGCGTGGATTGCTCGCAGCAGGATCGTCGGCAACGATCTTCAGTCCACATCGCTGCATCGCAGCGACTGCTCGGGGATTGAAAGCGGTTGCTTCAGTGCCACCTGAAAAAGTCTCAACGCCGACTAAGCCGTAGTATTCAGCAGCGACTTGTGCCCAGATCTGCGACAGATGGCTACGTCGCGAATTGTGCGTGCAGATAAAGGTAAGCTTCGCTGGCTCGGACTTCGACAAGCGTTCTCGAACGTAGTCGGCAACTTTCGCCAACTCGGTCTTTCGATCGGTAGGGATCGATTCAAATTCCGTGACTCGTTCATCCAAATATCGGAGCAGTTCAGGATACAGTGAGCTACCTGACGGTGCGGGCTGCTTGACGGTCATCGTTGGTCTTTCTTCTGCCTTGATACGAGTTAGCTGGGTCACAGTTCTCGGTTCCGCCGAGAATCGAGTTGCTGTGGTCAGCTACGGAAAGTATCGATTTTTAGCATCTTGACGATCGCCGGGGAAGACACAACACTTGCACGCTGACGCAAATGTGCATTAAAAAGGGGGGTTAACTATGAAACCACAGGAAGCATCTCAATGTTGCGGTCCGATAGATGATCTGCTCGACGCCGAACTATTCAAAGCGTTGGGTGAGCCGACGCGGCTAAAACTGCTTTCATGCCTGGCGAAGTGTGGTCGTGCCTGTTCGGTCACCGAATTGACGGAGTGCTGCGTCGTCGACTTCTCAGTGGTCTCACGGCATTTAGGAGTGTTGGAGAAAGCTGGCGTTGTCACCGCGACGAAACAGGGGCGAACGGTCTTCTACGAAGTTCGCTACAAGCACCTGACAGTAGCATTTCGCTCACTGGCAAAAGCAGTCGAAGGCTGTCGTCCAAAGCGTGGTGCTGCGAAAGCATCGCTCTAGCTTTCCCCAAGTTCATTTTTCGCCGTGACGGGCCAATCCATTCGCAGTGAAGAGCGATCAACCGTCAGCCGTTCTCGCACGGCAGAGTTAATCAGCCATCGAATCCCTCACCCTACGAGATGATGGCGTCCCTCGATAACACCGCACTTTACAATTTGTGAGAATCGACAATGGCTACGTTTTCCTTGCGAATCTGCACTTTAGGCGATCGCCTTCAGGCGGGCTAGGTTTCAGACCGCCAATGCCAGCAGGCGTTCGATTCGGTCGTGGAATTTCGTGTTGTCAGGTACGTCGGGCAGATCGATCAAAAATGCTTCATG
>NZ_SJPM01000002.1:189345-499818 GCF_007859915.1 Neorhodopirellula pilleata | reverse complement strand
GAGAGTCGCTGGCGAACTGCAGCGGGAAAGAAGAGCCCGAGTGGATTGGGGCTGCTGTTATTGCTATACTTGGACATCGAAAGTTTCCTGTAACAGGAGGAGTTGATGAGCTGTCCACAGCGAACAGCTCCTCCTGCCAGGATGCTTCAAACAAATCCAGATACCTCCAAACCACTCAAAATGTACTTCCCCGCCGCGATAGCGGCTTACTTGAACCATCCAATGCACCCGAGCGGCGAAGTCGGGAGTTTTGATAATTGACAACTTCTCGTCGCCGCCGGGTGATTGGTAACGTTCTGTCACGAAGGGACGTTCACCCCACGTATGAATCGACGATTTCGCACCGTTTCAATTGTTGCCCTGGTGGTGCTCGTCCCGCTCCTTGGCGTCGTCGTCTTCAACGTTGCATCGCGATTACGCGACGCAAAGCAACAATCCGTTATTGTGACGCGTGTTCGTGACCTTGGCGGTACCGTCAAATATGATTTCGACCTTGGCGTTCGTGCGGCACCGTCGGGCTGGATGCATAATCTACTGGGTGATGACTACGTCGGAGACGTCGTTCAGGTTGACCTTAGTCGCAGTACGGTAACTGATGACGACTTACCGCTCCTCCTCGATCTGCCGTCCATGACTTGGCTAGGCTTGTATGACACAGCGGTAACGGACAATGGACTTCTTCACGTAGCATCCATGTCGCAACTCAAATTCTTGTGGCTCGATGGAACGCCGATCACCGACGCAGGGATGACTCATCTTGCGCAACTCGATGTGCTTGAAGAACTGCTTGTACAGGGCACTGCAGTCACGGATGACGCAATGACCGCAGTCGCAAAACTCCGTTCGTTGCGCAGCCTTGCGATTGGCGACACGGCTATCTCGGCGGTCGGCGTCGAGTACCTAGCGCCTCTTGACCTGCATTCACTGCATCTTGGCGCTACGAGAATGACTGATGACGCACGCGCGGCGTTAGAACGCTTCGCAAACCTCGAACATCTCGATCTATTTGAGACTGAAGTCACCGACGCAATTCTTGCGTCCCCAAACGCATGGCCCAGGCTGCGAATTCTGCGGATAGGAAATACCGCACTTTCTGACAATTGTATACCGTCGCTTGCTACACTAAATGCGTTGGAACACCTGGGCGTCAACGATACGAAACTGTCAGATGCGGGCGTTGCGACACTCCGCGCTGCATTGCCTAACTGCCAGGTTCACGAATAGCGGACAGAACCATGGGTTGCAACGGAGGCCGCGAGTTGACGTTTTTGAGGTGGAGAGTCGTTCGCGCGGCCCCGCTGAACCCTACCGTTACCCGAAAGAAATGAACGTGCGTCTCGAGCCGCTGCCTCACCTTCCACGGACGCAAGACAATGTCGTAAATCTTGACGATGGAAACGGCACTACAACATCCGAGGGTTGCGTCCTTCGATGTTGGACTGATGAGACGCACTGCTGGATCGCCAATGCGAAACCGGGAAATGGATACGCAACGTCGATTACTCATTGGCCGTACGCTAACGCTCACCTCTGGATTGCACGCGGTGCTGTCTACCTACTTCGCCTTGATCAAGCATATTCGTGGAGATACTACGATGACCTCGGCATTGCTTGTTACATCGCACATGATCCCAAGCACGCGTTCATTGCAACTTACACCGACGTCATCTGCCTTGACTCCGCAGGTTTTATACACTGGCGAACACCCGTCGCGATTGACGGTATCGAGTTTAAGGGCGAAACTGATGGCTGGCTCGAACTTGATTGTTGTGACGACCCGCCGGACGTTTGGCGGCGACGAAGGGTTGCGATTAGCGACGGGGCAATCGGGTAACAATCGCGTGCACCCGAGTACGCGAGCCGGCCGGTTTTGAAATGGAAAATCTTTCGCGCGTACCGGGTGACGCGTGACGTTCGTCGATGCGGGACTACACGATCACCAACCCGCACCTGACACTACGCAAGCGTGATTGCCCGTGGTGAACCTCGCTTTTGCTGCAACGGTCATTGTCCTATGGATCGCGATTGCATACGCATGGTCGCGCATCGCTTCAAGGCATCCGTTGCAGAACGATGACGATTTCGACATGACAGTTGAGATGTCACGAAGCAGAGGATACGGAATGCGGTTACTCGTTTGTGGATTTACTGCGGTGCTACTCACGTTCTTGATCTTTGCGTTCACTGGTGCAATCTGATTGAGCGCGAACTTGAATACGCATCCGGTTGGCGAATCAGGACTTCATTGCTGACACACCGCGTCAACTCCAGTTTGCTCGCTCGAACACGCTCGATATACTTGTGTCACATGTATCGGGTGATGGACACCCGTTTGCCACTTCCAAAAGACGACGAACCATGGGTTGCAACGGAGGCCGCGAGTTGACGTTTTTGAAGTGGTGAGTCGCTCGCGCGGCCCCGCTGAACCCCGCCGTTACGAGCACGAGGAATGTGTCAACGCTGAGTAATGCGGACTGCCAGGCTGCCCTGCGGGGCATCGTCCAGTGTCGCCCTGCGGGGCATGTTCAACGCCGGCCCTGCGGGGCACAGTTCAGGACTGCGCTGCGGGGCACAAACCGACGCCTGCCCTGCGGGGCATTGTCCGACGCCTGACCAATGGTGGTGGCTGTCGGCTCAAGCCGTCGGGCCGAAGTTGATGGCAAGCCTGCGGGCACGATGCTAAGATGATTGACTCGTAACCATGCAATGATGACGGAGCGGCGATGGTCGCCGGTTTGGTAGCAATCACTTCAAACGCCGCCGCCCGCATATCGCTCCCGTTACGAGCACGAGGAATGTGTCAACGCTGAGTAACGCGGACTGCCCGGCTGCCCTGCGGGGCATCGTCCAGTGTCGCCCTGCGGGGCATGTTCAACGCCGGCCCTGCGGGGCACGGTTCAGGACTGCCCTGCGGGGCACAAACCGACGCCTGCCCTGCGGGGCATGGTCCGACGCCTGACCAATGGTAGCGGCTGTCGGCTCAAGCCGTCGGGCCGAAGTTGATGGCAAGTCTGTCGGCACGATGCTAAGATGATTGACTCGTAACAATGCGATGATGACGGAGCGGCGATGGTCGCCGTTTTGGTAGCAATCACTTCAAACGCCGCCGCCCGCATATCGCTCCCGTTATCCGACTGAAGTATTCAATGCATGTGGCACGCTGACTCGATGCGAAAACCAAAATTTGGCCTGCGATTTTTGCTCGCACTTCCACTCTGCGTTGGTGCATTCTTCCTCGGCTGGAAAGCTCACGAATCGAAAATGAACGCAATGCACAAGATCCATGACGGCTCTGCTCAACAGCGTGCGTCCGTTGTTCGCGACGAACTAGCGCGTCAACAGGTAGTTCGCGCCGCACGCCTAAACGATTCGGTTGACCGAATGGAACACAGGCAGCGTATGCAAACATTCGACCGCTTACTAAACGACCCAAATGCCGCGATGCTGCATTCGGAAAGGGGACTTTGATGGCTCAGGCACGTCGGTTTATTCGTGATTGCGCTATCGCCGCGTGTATGGTTGGGGTTTCGTTTGGGGCCGGATGGTGGGCCTTCGCACACTCGTTTGCCGATTCCCGACAAGTTGCGTTTGATTTTACGAAACCCTATTTTATTCCACGCGGCCACGAGGCAGTGGGACGAACTCCGACGGCTGAGACATCCTCGTTCTCTGCCGGAGACCGAATTGACATTTTCGTTCAAATTGATGGCAAATACGAACCACTTATTCTCGATGCCGTTGTGACAAGCCAAACGAAAACCAACTTCGGCATGCTCCTTCCCTACGGCGGCCGCGACCTCTTGGCGTACGCAAGGGAGAACGGCTGGCGACCCATTTTCCGACTGTCGATAGCACCGACTGATCCGATCGTGCTCAAATCGTACGGCGGATAACCATCGCGTGAACCGGAGCACGCGGACGGACGTTTTTGAAGTTGAGAATCTTTCGCGCGCGCCCGGTTACGCGTACCGTTCGCCTTTCGGAGGTCGCATCTGAACGTAACTCATCGTCGCAAAGATTCACCACGATGTCCACATTGCGGCGGATTCGTCATTACGACTTCGCGAATGAGCGCGTCGGTAACGGCTCCGTTGCCACACGTGCAATCAGAGCTTGGAGAGTGTGAATCTTGCGCACTCCGGGTTCGGAGGAATGATGATGGTCCATGGCGCGTCAATCCTACTCCGGTGGACGATCGACTTGACGAATTGCTCACTTCAGATGTCGAATCGCGTATACGATCCAAGAACGTTACCGATTGGATAAAGTTCGTAGATCGAATGAGCCCCGGTGATGAACTTTGGACGCTAGCTCCTTCATTCCAAGATTACGTGATGATTGCAATCGTGAACAACGGTATGATTAGAGAACTGAAACGGTTCAAGCGTTAGCAACTCGTCAAAACTGCAGGCGAACCAATGGATTGCACGGGAGTCGGGCGTGCAGCGTTTTGATAGATCAGAGTTTTCACTGCCCGATCCCGTGAATCCAAGCGTTCGTCGGTGCTGGAGACCGCGAAGACCGCCGCCGTCGTGTCGACGACTCCGTTGCGACGTGGGGGCTGGATTAGTGTTCGATTAGCGCGGATTAGTGTTCCCGATAGACAGGCTGCGCTGAACGCTAATCAGCACTAATCGCACACTAATTCAACGTTCGTGATTTCCGGCATTAGGAAGTGCGATGCCTAAAATTGCTTGAAGATGGCTGCGTGAGTCGGTACCATTGCGGCAATGTCAACCGCCTAGCGTGATCCCATCGGACACGACGAACCATTCCGATCCACGGCAGCGACCAAGACGCCGTTTTGAAACTTCAAACTTTTGCTAGGCCGCTCCGTGATCGGCGGCGTTCTGTGAAAATGCCTCCTGCATGAAACCTATGGAGCACTGATTGTCTGATATACCGCACCTGTTGATTGTCGGCGGGCCGAACGGATCCGGCAAAACGACGGTCGCCATGCAATACGCGACCGCAGCATCAATCCCATACTATGGCGCTGACGCGATTGCTGCCTCGATTAATCCCCTCTATCCGACATCTGCTCGCGTCGAAGCGGGGCGAAAGTTCGTTCGGTCCGTCGGCGACGCCATTGCGAGTAACCGAAGCTTCGTCGTGGAATCTACATTGTCTGGACGGTCATTTCGCAACTACATGAGCGACGCTGGCAGACGTGGCTATGCGATCACCATCGTTTTTGTATTCGTCGATACGGTCGACGTTTGCGTCGCACGTGTCGCCGAGCGCGTTCTCAAGGGCGGTCATGATGTTCCCGAGGCCGACATCCGACGTCGCTATTATCGTAGCATCCGGAACTTTTGGACGCTTTACCGCAATCTGGCCGATAGTTGGGTCGTGCTGTACAATGGCGGAAGCCGCATCCAAGATGTATCGGTTGGATCGCGGAATGTGCTGACGGTCCGAGATACGTCGCTCCACACAACTTTCATGAACTTGGTTGAATCGTCGGATGATTAGAAAACCAATTTTGACCGCCGAAAAGTACGCTGCGATTGACGAGCTTGTGCGACTGGGGAGCATTGCGGTAAATGACGCTCAAGACGAGAGTAGGCGTTTGGGGGTGCCAAACGTTTATTCGATCAATGGTCGTTTATATTACGAGACTGCGTCCGGAGAGCTCTCCGTATCAGACCCCGGCGTTAGCACCACAGAACAATGCCGTGCACCGAAGGACGGCTTGCGCGATTCCTGAAGTGGAAGATCAATCGTCCGTCCTCGGTGACGGCAAGCGTTACCCCATCGAGTCATGCTCTGGCCAATAGTCCTGCCCTTCAAGATTACCGTTTGTCTGCTCGCAGGATTCGTCCTCTTGTCGGTCGTTCTTGCGTTGGTGCTCCGTAGGAAAGCACTGAAGACCTTCTTTGTCGCCACCACCATTGCAGCTTTGGCATTTATCCCGCTCTGCGCAGGCGTTGGCTCGATTGTCGACTCTCAACGATTCGGCGTATTCAAATACGAAACTTATGCGGACGTTCGCGATTTCCGAATCGAACGCTACTTACCACCGCACGCTCGCAACATCACTCTGGACAAATATGCGATGGGTCACCGTGCGATGTACACAATCACGCTCGAAGACTTGACCGAATACCTTGACCAGCTGTGGGCTGATGCCGATGGGCAATCTTTCGTCTCTAGAGAAGATCTAGGTCATGGCGAATCAATTGTAGGCGAACAATTTGACCATTCTTTCGACGGACTTGATTGGCCTATTCCTGAATCCGCAATACACTTCCATAGTCCCGTCCAGTCCGACGGCGGTGGCGCAGACTACTACTTCGACACCCGAACGAGCACTGTGCTGCAACACGCGGGATATTGGTAGGGGTAACCTGTGTCGAAGATAAACTTGTCGAACGAGCGATCGCTACCTGGATCATCATCCTTTGCCGATGCCGAAGAAGCTGACGGACTTAATCGCAATGGGACGAGGTTTATGAAGATGCCGGGTGAGAGGTGTTGGCGGGAAGCTGGATGCGTTAACGGCGCACGTCCGGTTCTGAGAGGGTTCGGAGTTTCAATTGGACAAGGATCAAATAATGTGACACCACAAAGGAGAAATCCGTGGCAAACCGTGAACACAAAGCGTATCCTAAACCAGAAAGACCCCGTTCTACTCGCCCTGAGGCCGGTGCGGCGCGTTTGCAAATGGAACATCAACCGACCGGCCCGGGTGACGGCTGGCGTTCTGCAATCTACTACATTGTGCGACTCAAGAAGTATTTACATGTCGTAGGCTATTCTCTGATGATTGCATTGATCCTCGTGACCTTCACTGGGTACGCGCGTGACAATGTTCGACTTCGCTTGGAAAACCAGCTTACGCGTTACCGACTTCACTGGATTGAGGACTCGGCACTACGTCTCTCGAAAGGCGAACATGCGCTGTCCATATACTCGATGAGGGACGCTGATAAACTGCTCACTTGTTTTGCAAGTCGAGGAGATATTGAGAGAGTATCCCTCGAGATGACAGACGTTGGGCCAGCTGGGATTCGAGCAATCGCGAGCATGCCAAACGTTCGTTTGGTTTCGTTTTCCGGCGATTTCGGTGTCAACGATGAAACCTTGTTAATCCTAGCAGGATGTGGGCAACTTGAATCCCTCGACTTGACCTGTACCAAAGTCACCGCCACTGGTGTCACTGCACTCCAGGCACAGCTTCCGGGATGTAGAATTAAACAACGGCCAGCAGAGAATTTTGCAGAACAATGAAATGCATGCGAGTTGCGGGTCACGCGTTTTGCGATGGTAAGGTCACCGGCCGCAACCGCGTGATTTCGAGCGTTACCGGACTGAAAACCCAACGGAACACGAAATGAAGATTAAACGAAGCTTCACTGTCAAAGCTGTGCTTTGGGGCATCCTCGGGCTATCCAGCTTTGTCTGTATCTCGCTTTGGAACAAGGCGGATTTCTGTGGCGGCTGGGCCGCTCACTATGCTCAACGTGCGGCCATGCTTCGCGACGAACAATCGCTCGCCATTGCGGAGAACCGTCCTGACGACGCACAGGCCATAGAACACACTGTGCTTGAGATGGATGTGATTGCAAAGAAATACGCTCGTGTCGCGAATAATCCACTTCTCGCCTATCCTTCCAAACCACTCGTTACCGACGCGGAACTTGCTTTCATGCGTGATGCGACTGACGGTTGATCTCAGCGACGGGGCGTCTTCATCGCGAACTTCCGACGCGATTGGGTTGGGCTTGTCTGAGCAGATCATCTAACTCGATCTGCCGCGCACGCGGATGGCCGAGTCGGAGGCCTACAGGGAGCGGATCAACGACGTCGGATGCACTTTAGGCAGCATGAGCGAAAACCACTCCGGCCCCCGCGAAGCTCACGAAAGTTAGCTCACCCCTTGCCGATCCTCTTCGCGGACGGCATCGTTTTAGTTTCGTGACATTTGCATTTTTTGCTGCTGCGTGTTTATGCGGCGGTAATTTCCCTAGATCAGTGTGAGAAAAATGATGAGTCAAAGAATCGTGATGCGGACGGGCGAAGCTCTTGTCGAAGGTGAGTTTGATTATCTGTGTGCCGAGCCAGAAATCGTGATCGGCGAACTCGATGGTCCGGTCGGCCAGTCGATCGCAACGCTCGTTGGCAGCCAAGTCAAAGGACACACTAAAGTGTTCGCGATCCTCAACAGCGACGTTCAAGTTCGACCGGTGACGTTGATGGTCAGCAAGGTCACCGTGTCCGACAACCGTTACACCAACATCTTGATGGGCAGTGTCCAAGCGGGCATCGCCAACGGAGTGCTCGACGCCGTCCGTGCCGGACACATTCCCATGGACAAGGCCAACGATCTGGGCATTATCTATTCGGTGTGGTTGGACCCGGGCGTGTTGTCCGTTGAGAAAGTCGACCACGCGGAACTGTTTCGCATTCACCGGGAAGCCACCGTTCGAGCAATCGAAAAGGCGATCAAGTGCGAACCCAGGATCGAGTGGTTGCTGGAGAACCAAGACAACGTTTCGCACTTCTTCCACGATCTGGGCGTTAAGGGCGAACTGTAGTCCAGGGTTTTCGACGCGGATCGCAACCTGTCACGCGTTGGGTTATGATTTCCACGATGATTCCCCACCCGAACCGGAAAAAGTTTATGTCTCGCTTCGATCTCCTCGTTCTACTGCTTGCCACCTTCGCTCATTCTGGGCCCAATGGCCTTTGGGCCGAAGATTCGGTTTTGCCGGGTGGTCCTCAAGTGGTATTCCAGGAAGACTTCGAGTCTGGTGTCGATCGTTGGGAAGTGCTCGACCCGGAAACTTGGAAGTGGACCGAACACGACGACAATCACACCTTCGCGATCACCGAGCGAGGCTCGAAATACGTTCCACCGACACGAAGCCCCGGTCATGTTGCCCTGATTCAGGATCTCGAACTGGGATCATTTGAGATGACTTTTCGTGTACGCAGTACCAAAGACACCGGGAACCATCGCGATTGCTGCGTGTTCTTCAACTACCGCGACAGCAAGCATTTCTATTACGTGCATCTGGGAGCAAAACCGGACCCACACAGTGGTCAGATCATGGTCGTCAACGAGGCACCTCGGTTGGCACTGACGAAAAACGAACGGCTCACGCCATGGGACGACGCTTGGCATCATGTCCGGCTTGTTCGCAATGCGGAAAGTGGCGAAATCGCGGTGTACTTCGACGACATGCAAACCCCTCACATGCGCGTCAGCGACTCACGTTTCACGAACGGCCGTATCGGCATCGGTTCGTTTGACGACATGAATGAGTTCGATGACGTGGTCGTTCGTGCAAACACGTCGGCGAAGTGAATTAACCTTCGACGCGGTCTTTGAATTCGCGAAAATCTTCCAGCGTGTCGATTCCCGGTGCAGACTCTGGTACTTCCGCGGCAATGATCGTCTTGCCCGCTTCGATGGCTCGGAGTTGTTCGAGTTTCTCGATTTGTTCGAGTCGTCCGGGCGGTTGGGTGGCGAACCAAAGCAGGAAGTCACGACGATACGCGTACAAGCCGATGTGTTGCCAAAACGAGTGTCGCGTACCGGACGACGGGTCGACCGAAAGCATTGCCGGCGTCAAGCCGTCACGGGCGAAGGGAACAGGTGCGCGGCTGAAACAGATCGCTCGATCGTGATCGCCCATGATGACTTTGACGCACGCAGGATCGTTTAATTTCCGTTCGCTGGTGATCGGGCAAATCGCCGTCGCGATATCGGCATCGGGTCGCGAAGCGAGCAAACCGGCGACCGTATCGATTGTCGTTGCGGCGATCTCCGGTTCATCACCTTGGACATTGACGAATAAATCGACGTCGTCGTTTCTCAATGCGATCTCCGCAATGCGATCGGTTCCGGATTGACACATGACGCTGGTCAAACGGGCCTCGCCGCCGAACGAATCAACTTCGGCGACCAATCGGGGATCGTCGGCGGCGACGATGACCCGGTCGGTGATCGTGGCTTTCTTGGCCGCTTCGTAAGTCCATTGCAGAACCGACTTGCCGGCCGCCCGGAGCAGTAATTTTTCACTCAGCCGCCCCGAGGCAAGCCGGGCGGGGATGACGATCATGATTCTCATCGTTTTGTAGTGGTCCTTGTCGGCATTTTCGTCGAGGTCGTTTGCTTCCGTGACGCAACGATGTACGGTACGCTGGCCGCCTGTCTGTCGCAGGTCCGACATCATACTGAGTTTTGACATGTCCGAAACGCCCAACGCTTCCGGTGCGATACCGGCTTCCGAATCCGAATCAGGAACGCTCAATCATGCGGGGTCGGGCAGCCTCAGCCTGAGCGATCCGAGCTCGGCCGCCGCGATCGGCGGTTGCTGGTGGGCGACGACGGGCGACATCAATGCGTTCTTCGGATTGATGCTCGACAATCTCGCCGGCTTGCTCTTGATGGTTGCGTTGTTGGCGGGCTTTGGACTTCCGGCGGAGTTCACGGTCGCCTACATGGTCCCTGGGACGGCATTGGGAGTTTTCTTAGGCGATTTGGCGTTCTTTTTCATCGCCCTGCGGATGGCGCGACGAGAGAACCGCACCGACGTCACCGCCATGCCATTGGGTTTGGACACGCCCTCGACCTTCGGCATGATCTTGCTCGTGCTGGGGCCGGCATTTCTCGCCGCTCGCGGAAGCGGAATGGATGTGGCGTCGGCTTCGTTGCATACCTGGCACATTGGTATTTGGTGTACCGTGCTCAGCGGCGTGGTGAAGTTGGTGTTGGCTCCGATGGGCGGTTGGGTTCGGGCGGCGGTACCGCGTGCCGGTTTGCTCGGCTCGTTGGCCGCGATCGCGTTGGTGTTGATTAGTTTCTTTCCGCTAACGCATATCCTGGGTTCGCCTTTGCCGGGCATGTTGGCGTTGGTGATTGTTCTGGGAACGTTGATCGGTCACGTGCCGCTACCGGGGCGAACGCCCGGAACATTGGGCGCGTTGATCGTGGCCGGGTCGGCTTACTATGTGATGTGCGGTTTGGGGATCGCGGGTTATGAGTTTCCGGTCGCACCCACGATTCAGTGGTTCCCAACCCAGTGGATGGGCAGTTACGCGGGTGCGTGGATCGCCGACTTGCCAGCCGCGTTGCCTTACCTTCCGTTCGTAATTCCGTTTGCGCTCGCGACCGTCGTCGGCGGCATTGACTGCACCGAGAGTGCCGCATCGGTGGGCGATGAATACGACACGCGAACGGTGCTCGGTGTGGAGGCGATGGCCACCTTGATCGCTGGCCTATCGGGCGGTGTGATTCAAACGACGCCGTACATTGGGCATCCGGCTTACAAAGCCATGGGCGGGCGGGCGGCTTATACTTTAGCGACTGCGTTATTAATCGGCTCGGCCGGGATCGTCGGGTATTTTGCTTGGTTGAACGCGTGGATTCCTGCGCCAGTTGTGTATCCGATTTTGGTCTTCGTCGGTTTGGAGATCACGTCCCAGACTTTCCTGGCTACCCCCAAACGTCACTTTGCGGCCGTTGCGATCGCATGTTTGCCTGCGTTGGCTTATCTCGCGATGAGTCTGCCCGATCGCATCTTCGGTGATGCCGCCTTGCTGAACGCCAACATGACGATGGACGGACTCGATGGAGGACCATTGAAGCACGATTTGGATACGCTGCGGATGCTCAGTAATGGGTTCATTGTTACCGGTCTGCTTTGGGCGTGGGTGCTGGCCTCGATGATCGACCAAAAACTAAAGGTAGCCGCAGCGGTGATGTTCTTGGCGGCGGGGCTAACCTTTTTCGGAGTGATCCATTCGCCAATTCCAGGGAACCGTTTATTCATCCCGTTTTGGGCGGCCGAGGGAAGTTCTCTTCATCTACCGGCCGCTTCGATATCGGCGGTAATGGAATATGTGGCGGGTTATTTCGTCACGGGCTTGTTCTTGATTGTTTGGCAATTCGTCAACCGTTCGGCGAAGTGTCCTTCCCAACTGTCCTCCCAAACCTCCTAATCGTTTCGACCGGAAATAGGCGGAATGCAAAGCTTGCCAAGGAAAAAATTTGGGCTCAAGAATCATTGACCAACCGGGGGCTGAGACGTTCACTTGCACCGGAAGCCAATCAAACGCTTTCGCTTTTCAGATTCGTGACGCTCATTGCTTGGAACGGCCGATGCCTGCCCGCTCGAAACGACGAAACCTACTCGCCTTGCTTGCTACCGCAGTTGCCGCAACCTCATTGGGGACGGCCGACGCGTCGGCGTGCTGTTTGACCGATTGGTTGTACGGCCGCCAACCAGCCTATGCGGTGGCTCCGGTTCCGGTGATCGACGGAACGGTTCCCTATTCGGCCGGATACACGCCGTATGCGGCTTCGGTAGCGGGGGTTTACACCGCCGGTTACACGCCGCTGCTGACGACTGGTACCGCGTCGACCTATTCGGTCCAGCGTCCGGCGTACGGGGCGGTGCCCTTGAACAACCCATCGGTTTACACCGGATTGCCCGTTGCAACCGGTTACCGCGGATTGTCGACCCCCGGAAATTCCTTCTATGGGACCGGGAATATGTACCCGAACACTTACGGATCGGCGGCACCGGCGGTGACATCGCTGCGACCTGATTTGGCGGCTTCGCCCATGGCGACGGCGGTTCCCGCACCCGCCTTTGCGACCCCGATCCGCAGCGGATTGGCGAGGTTCTTTGATTCGCTGCTCGGTACCGGGTACCGCACGTCCTACTACACCGCGCCGATCACCTACTACCGCCCGGCGACCACGATCGATCCGATCACAGGCACGACCGTCACCGTGCAACAACCTTGCAGTTCGACGGTTCAGCAAATCCAGCGCACGCCCTACGCGACCTTGGAACCTTATTCGGCCGGGAACGCCTATCCGGCCAACACGTTACAACCCTGCGGCGGCACCGGATGCGCTAACGACCCGTCCATGGGCTACGGTGCGACGACGATCCCCAGCACGATCTCTCCGAGCACGATTCCTTCCACGGTCAATCCGTATGGTGGCGTGAGCGGTTACGACGCCAACGGTGCGACCGGCATTGGCGGCGATTATCAACCGATGTCCCCTCCAACGCTGCCACAAGCGAACTTCTCGGGACGTCCCGATCTGTCGACGACTTATCCGCAATACGATTCCAACTCGCAATACGATTCCAGCTCGCAGTTCGGTTCGAGTTTTTCAAACCCGTCTTCGAACCTAAGTCCCTTGACCGGTTCGAGTTCGTTCCCATCATCGGGCGACGACTACAGGTTCCCCGCTCAAGATTCAACTCCCTCGGCCTCGGATCGACAACCACTGCGTGCACCCGAGTTGCAGGACGCTCGTTCGGCGAATCCTGCAGATGAAGTCAACGATGCATACCGACAAGGCTATGAAGCGGCCAAGGCGGAACTAGAAGAACGCCGCCGCGACCAACTTCAGGACAACTACGACTCGTACCGATACGAATCCGAATCATCGGAGCGACCACCGGTTCGGTCTGAATATCAACTCGACCCGCCGGCCAATGGTCGTCCGTCGACCGAGCCGACGTCCGGAGATGGTTCGTGGCAGCGAAGTCGATACGAGATCGAACGGGATCAGCAGGATTTACGTGACTTGACGACGCAGAACGGAAATGGCAATCGCTCATGGCCTCGAGTTCGTCCGATTCCCGCTCCCGAGAATTATCGAAACCCGTTCGCCGGCGCGACCTCGCCGGTCGCTCGCGAGGTCGCCCCGGCCACAAGTCAGCCGACGACTGCGCCGGCAACGGAGAACTTGAAGGCTCCCGATTTACTGCCCGCGTTACCCAGACCGGCCACTCAGTTCAATTCGAACTACGAACGTCCCACTCGTTTTCAAAATGAAAATCGCTTGAGCGTGCCGGTGCGTGAAGCATCACTGCAAGGTGTGCCGAACGAACGCCGCGAACCGATGCCCAAGGCAAACCAGTGGCGTACCGAGGCTCATCAACCGACACGCGAAACGGGCTGGTACGCGAAGAGCCCATCCGAAAAATAGTTTCCGTTGGGTTCGTTGGGTTCACTGGGTTCGCTGGGGTCCGTGTCACATGCTCCAACGATGACACTGGGCTGGTCAGGAACTGGTCAGCGGCCGTTCTGGGGCGTGTGAAGGTCGGGTCGAAGAAAAGATGCTAGGCAGACAAGCTGGCCGACAATGGTAAACTCTATTCCAGCGGCGCAAGTCCTGTGCCAGTGACTCTTATGCCATTTCACGAATCCGATGCCACGACCCATCGCTGCTCCGCCGAATATTGTTTTCATCATTACCGATCAACAGCGATTCGATACGATCGCCGCGTTGGGGTATCCCCACATGGATACACCGAACTTGGATCGCCTGGTTCGCGAAGGCGTTTCGTTTTCACATTGCTACGTGACTGCCGCATCGTGTGCGGCGGCGCGGGCAAGTTTGTTCAAGGGGTACTATCCGCACACGACGGGCATCTTAAAGAACGCCGATACTTGGCGACGCAGCTGGATCGAACGTCTCAACGAAGCGGGATACCACTGCACCAACATCGGCAAGATGCACTCGTGGCCGTTCGAGACTGAACTCGGTTTTCACGAACGTTACGTTGTGGAGAACAAGGACCGCTATCTCGAAGGTCGGTATTACTTTGACGAGTGGGACAAGGCGTTGCGTTTCCGAGGTCTGGTCAAGCAACAACGCGAGTTCTATCGCAAGCGTGACGATTACCGGGAATCACTCGGTGCGTTCCATTGGGAGATGCCCGCTGACACGCATCCGGACAATTTTGTGGGCGACATGGCTCGATGGTGGATCGACACGCACCCGCCCACACATCCGCTGTTCTTGCAAGTCGGCTTTCCAGGTCCTCACCCGCCTTACGATCCGACGCCCGAAGCGGCCGCCGTTTACCTCGACAAAGACCTGCCACTGATTCCGGTTACTGAGGATGAGCTTGCTTCGCTGCCGCCGGCGCTGCAGGAATTGCGCGACCACAACGAGGCCATCGACCATGATTCGGTCGTCGCGCTGAAGCACCCGACCGAGGCCCAACGCCATCGCCAACGAGCGTTCTATCTTGCGAACGTGTCGATGATCGATCAGAAAGTGGGCGAAATCATTGATGCACTTGATCGCAACGGATATCTCGACAATACGATCGTGATTTTCACCAGCGACCACGGTGACTGCTTGACCGACCACGGCCAAAGCCAGAAGTGGACGATGTACGAGCAAATCACTCGAGTGCCCATGATCGTGTGGGCCCCCGGTTGGAACGGGGGTAATGCGATCGGTGGCCATGCGATCGGCGGGGGCCAGACGGTCGAGGCATTGGTCCAACAGATGGACATCGGGGCGACCATCATGCATTGGGCTGGGCTGAACGTGCCCGAGCATTGGGCGGCCGAGTCGTTGGTCGATGCGATCGCGAATCCGTCAACGTATCCCGGACGAGAATACGTTTACTGCGAGCAATCAGGTGACGGTGTGTTGACTGGCTGCGAGTACATGACGATGGTCCGCGACCGGACTCACAAGTTAGTTCACTTTCTTGATCAGCCGCACGGACAACTGTTTGATTTGGTCAACGATCCGGATGAGGTCGTCAATTTATGGGATGCGGAAACGGCGGCCGAACACAAGCAACGCCTGCTCGCTGAATTACGAGAATGGCGAATTCGCAGCGGACTGCATACCAAGAACTGGTGCGAGCCCTATCGTTGATAAATCGGCAAGAATCCTCGATCGATTTGCAGCATCGTTAAGTTGCAAGCAGTCACGTAGACCGGGTGGATTTGTCCATTCCACGAACCATCCGGTTCTTGCTCGGCCGCGATGCGATCATAAAGTCGATCACGAAACGGCAGCCAGAGTTCATCGCCCTGCCGGTAGACCACTTGGCTGTAGTACAGGTAGGTGTAGTTCCAATGGCCGAACGCGCGTGTCGAATCACTGATCTCGTGCAAAGCGCCTTTGCTGTAGGCGAGCATCTCGGGCACGTGCTCGCTATCGTAATCGCCCGCGTTGTACAGCGCCGCCAGTGCGGCTGCCGTGATCGCGGGACGACTACTACCGGTTTGACGACTGGAATAACTAATCCCGCCGTCTGGATTCTTGCAACGGTAGATGTAGTCTTTCGCCTTTTCGATGACTTCGCTGTTCACGGGAATGCCCGCATTGCGACAACCGCGTAGTCCTTGGACCTGCGTAATCGTCGTGCTGCCTTCGTCGAAGTCGTTTCCTTCCTTGGCCGAGACGTATCCCCAACCACCCGCTGCGGTCTGGGCGTTGCCGCTGAACTGAACCGCCCTCGTCAAAACGTCAACGAGTTCTTCACGGCGATCAAGCAATCCTTCTTCCCCGAGCACTTGGGACAGAAACAGCATCGAGAATCCGTGCCCGTAGGTATACCTCGAATCGGTCTGCGGGTCGCCGATCAAACCGTTGCCGCGGGATTTGCTGATCAAAAAGTCGGCGGCACGTGCGATCTCGTGGGAATAGGGCCCCTGGGTCGTCGTGCTCCCGTTGGCGATCATCGCGGTTCCGGCCAAGGCCGCCATCGCGGTTGGATACACGGTCGTGTTCCACTGTCCTCGGGATGATTGTTGGCCCGCGAGCCACTGCAATCCCCGGTTGATCGAATCTTCCCACTTCGCGTTCGAACGTGACCGAGGCGCGGGAGCGGCGCGAAGCATCGAACCGCCCGCACCGGTCGACAACATCGCCAAACCGCTTGCTGCGGCGATCCGAGACAGGAATTGCCGACGTGAATCGGAAGCGTTTGGCAGGAATTTCATAAGATCGATCGGAAACGAGGTGCGAAGCTTCCCTTCATCTTACGCGTCAGGGGAGGTCTTGGGTCAACCCCCATGACATCGACTTTCCGCCAAGCATTCGGTCTAGTGCTTCATCCACATTTGACTTTAAGGTGTCAGCAACGTGGCTCGACGGTCCTCCGTCGAGAATCACGGTGGGGGACCACCGTGCCACGTTTTAAGCCAATCCTCATTTTAAATATTGACGAAGCACTAGCTCAGCCAACTCGGCAGATCACCGACGCCGGGCATTTCGATCACCTTGGCTTGGGTGATTGCCTTGATCGATTTCAGGTCGGCCATGGCCTCGTCGGAAACGTCGCCGTCCAAACTCAACACGCCGATCGCATTCCCACCGGGAGAGGTGCCTTCGCGACCGACGGCCATTTGTGCGATGTTGATTCCGTGGTTTCCGAATACGGTTCCGACGCCACCGATGATGCCGGGAACGTCTTGGTGAGAAAACACGAATAGGCGACCGTCCAAGTAAGACTCCAGACGATAACCATCGAGCAGAATCAAGCGTGGCATTTCGTGACCGAGCACGGCCGCACCGGCTTGGGCCGTTTTCCCGCTGCCGGACACTTCGACCGTGATGCTGCTGGTGAACGCGCCCTGTTCGCAATTGTGTTCGACACTGAGTTCGATTCCCCGTTCACGCAACAACATCTCCGAATTGATGACGTTGGCGTCTTCAACGACGCGTTCGAGCAATCCAGCGCAGAACGCGTTGTTGAGAACTCGAGTGTCTTTGCCCGCGACCGCGCCGCGATACATAATTCGAACATGGTCGATGCCGCCGCCGTGCCATTGATGCAACAGCAGCCCTAAGCGATGGGCGATGTTCAGGTAGCTACGAAGTTCATCGAGCGTTTTGGGGTCGAGCGAAGCGACGTTGACACTGTGTCGAATCTCGCCGGTCTTGAGGTAATTGATCAGCAAGTGAATGCCTTCGACGGCGACTTGCGTTTGAGCTTCCTCGGTGCTCGCGCCCAAGTGAGGCGTGCACACGGTGCCTTCCATTCCGAACAACGGACTATCGGTACAAGGTTCGTCCTCGTAAACGTCCAACGCTACGCCACCGAGTTTGCCCGACTTGAGGCCTTCGACCAACGCGTCGTGATCGTAGATCCCGCCGCGAGCGACATTGATGACCCGCAAGCCCGGCTTAACTTTGTCGAGTTGAGCCATGCCGATCAATCCCTTGGTTTCGGGGGTCAGCGGCGTGTGGACGGTTAGGTAGTCGATCATCGGCAACATCTCGTCGACCGTTTCGACACGCTTCACCTTGAGTGATTCGGCTTGGTCATCGGTCAGGAAGGGATCGAAGGCGACGACTTCCATGTCGAACGCACGAGCCCGCGAAGCGACTTCACGCCCGATGCGGCCCATGCCCACGATGCCCAATGATTTACCGGCGACCTGAGTTCCCATGAACTTTTTACGGTCCCAGCGTCCTTCCACGAGACTTTGATTGGCCGCCGCGATGTTACGGCTGAGTGCCAATAACATTGCAAAGGTGTGTTCGGCGGTACTGACGGTATTGCCCGCCGGGGTGTTCATGACCACGATCCCGCGGCGCGTTGCGGCGGCCTTGTCGATGTTGTCGGTCCCCACGCCGGCCCGTACAAGGGCCCGCAAACGCGTGTTGCCCTCGAGAGATTCCGGCGTGATCGTCACGCCACTTCGGAGGATCGCGGCGTCGAACTCATTGAGTGAAGAGCGGAGTTCATCGCCCTTGAGTTTCGTGCGGACTTCGTACTCGATGCCTTCGGCGGCTTCGAGCAAATCAATCCCTTCTTGAGCGATATCGTCGAGGACAAGAATGCGGTGCATGAGATCTAAAATGGGGGTGAGAGTTTGAGTGTAAATCATCCGAACCGTCGAGTCGGAAACAACTCGTAACGGTGACGGACCACTAACCGTTTCGGCTGGCGAAATCGGTCATGAAGTTGCCGAGGGCTTCGACGCCTTCTCGGGGCATCGCGTTGTAAATGCTGGCACGAATGCCGCCGACGCTGCGGTGGCCCTTCAGTGCCGCCAAACGATGTGACCCGGCTTCGGCGACAAATTTCGTGGTCAATTCTTCACTGGGCAAATTGAATGTGACGTTCATCAACGAACGACAATCTGTTTGCGCATGTCCGCGATAGAAACCGTTGCTTTCGTCGATGATCTTGTAGAGCGATTCGGATTTTTGGCGATTGATGTCTTCCATGTTCGCCAGCCCTCCGATGTCATCCCGCAGCCAACGGGCCACTTTCCCGAGCACGTAGATCGCGAACGTCGGTGGTGTGTTCCACTCCGACTCGTTTTCGTGATGGTTTTTGTAGTGCAAGTAGCCGGGGATGTTTTCGTCGGCGATATCGATCAGGTCTTTGCGCATCACGACGACGGTCACTCCGGCCGGTCCGGCGTTCTTTTGAGCACACGCATACACAAGTCCGTAACGATCGATCGGCAAAGGCCGACACAAAAAATCGCTCGACGCGTCGCTGACCAAGGGAACCGAATCGGGGCACTCCGGTTCGCTTGCGAACTGGACGCCTTGGATGGTTTCGTTGCTGCAGTAGTACAGATAGGCGGCGTCGTCTGGGCAAGAATAGTCCGAGGCCGTCGGCAATCGATCGTAATTGGTCTTGGCGGCGTCGAAGAGCACTCCGACGTTGCCTTCTTTCTTGGCTTCCTCGATCGCCTTCTTGCCCCATGATCCGGTCAGAAGGTACTCGGCCTTCTTGCCGGTTCCGCGTAACAAATTGGCGGCGACGGCGGAAAACTGCAGCGTCGCTCCGCCCTGCATGAACATCACGCTATAGTCATCGCTGATACCCAAAAGCGAACGCAGGGTGCTCTCCGCGTCTTGCAAAATCTCGATGAACAATTTGTCGCGGTGGCTGATCTCCAGCAGCGACGCCCCGGCCCCCGGCAGACACATCATTTCCTCTTGGACTTCACGAAGTACGGACTCGGGAAGAACAGCTGGGCCAGCGGAAAAGTTGTAAACTCGGTCGGTAGCGGATGCAGTGGTTGCCGAGGCAGTCATGGACAAAACTCTTCGAGGAAAGAGTGAGGGGAATGGGTTTTGAGGGATTCTATGCTTCCGTCGGGATTCGTGAAAGCCAACCAAATCAGGAACCTGCGTGCAAAACAGGAACCTGCGTGATGCGGTTGGCGAAATCTCGCCGAGCGGCGATAGTGATCCGATCGGCGACCCTCTGCGGTCAAATTGTCTCAGCCGTCTTTCCTGACACACCCACCGGAATCCCATGCTCCTCCTCGATATTATTTCGCGAATCGTCCACGTCTCCACCGCGATCGTGCTCGTCGGAGGCAGTGTGTTCACCCTGTGGGTGCTCTTGCCGTCGGCGAAACAACTTTCCGACGAGGCCCACGCACAGCTCGCCGCCGCGATCAACGGCCGCTGGAAGCGCTTCATCCATGGCGGAATCGCGTTGTTTTTATTGAGTGGATTTTACAACTACGTTCGGGCCATTCCCGCTCACAAGGGCGACGGTCTGTATCACGGCTTGCTGGGTACGAAGATGCTGCTCGCTTTTGTGATCTTTTTCTTCGCGTCCGCGTTGGTCGGGCGCAGTCCTAAGTTGGCTGGAATGAGGGCCAACAAAGCCAAGTGGCTAAAGGTGATCGTGCTGCTGGCGGCGATCATCGTGGGGATGTCAGGATTCTTGAAAGTTCGCGGGCCGAGTTCAACGCCGGCCCCTGAGTTGGTCCGGCCGATCTAGTGCTTCGTCAATATTTTAAATGAGGGTTGGCTTAAAACGTGGCACGGTGGTCCCCACCGTGATTCTCGACGGAGGACCGTCGAGCCACGTTGCTGACACCCTAAAGTCAAATGTGGTTGAAAGCACTAGAGCGACGAACGGGGCGACGTATCAAAACGTTGAAATTAAGGTGGTGATTCCATCGCCCGCTTTGATTCGTCGCGTCGGAGCAGCCCCCATCCGCGTCGGAAAAATCCGAACGACCGAGCCTTTTTTCTTTATGTACACCTGCGGCCACGTCCGATACTAGGGGTACCATGGATTGGGAGGGTGGAACGATCGGTGCCATCGTTCCAGCACTGATAGGGCCATGGTGAGGCAGGGAGGGCTTCACCATGGCCCTTCCCTTTTCAAGGTAACCCGGCCCTTCCCTTTTCAAGGTAACCCGGCCCTTCCCTTTTCAAGGCAACTCGGGCTTTCCCTTTTCAAGGTAACCCGGGCCTATCTCTTTCAGACGATCAGCATTGCGTCGCCGTAGCTGAAGAAACGGTATTCGGCGTCGATCGCTTCCTGATACGCCTTCAGGATCAAATCACGCGTTGCGAACGCGCTGACGAGGACCAGCAGCGAACTTTTCGGTAAGTGAAAGTTTGTCATCAGGGCATCGACCGCACCAAATCGATAAGGCGGTTTGATAAACAAGTCGGTCGATCCGGTCCATTCGGCAAGGTTTCCGTTACCGGCAGCGACGCTACTTTCGAGCACCCGGACGCTCGTCGTGCCCACGGCGACACACCGCCCGCCGGCGGCACGTCGGGCCACGATGCTGTCGACGGTCGCCTGGTCGATCCGGCCCCATTCCTGGTGCATGTGGTGCTCGTCGATGTCATCTGCCTCGATCGGGCGAAACGTTCCGATTCCAACATGCAACGTGACTTCGTGAATCGCTGTCTGCCCCTTGGCGATCGTCTTGAGCAAATTATCGGTGAAGTGCAGGCCGGCAGTCGGCGCCGCGACGCTGCCTTTGTCCTCTTCTTTTTTGCTCGCGAAGACGGTTTGATAATTCGTCACGTCCGCATCAACCATCCGCCCGTCGCGAATGTACGGCGGGATCGGAACCCGACCGTAGCGTTCCAGCCACGCGGTCGCCGATCGGGCCATCGACTCAGGTGCACTGATTGGTTGCCCGTCACGGTCGACGGCGGTGAAGGACTCGACGAGCGGTTTGACGAGCAGGTGCCCTTCGGTGTCGCGGCCGATGATCTCCAGCTTGCCCCCGTCTCGGGCATCGCGATCTTGCAACGTGATCGTCTCCCCAGTTCTCAACGTTCCGCGAGTCTTCGTCAACAATTCCCACACACCCGATGCGGGGTCACTTCGCAGAAACAGTCCCTGCCATCGACCGTTGGTGCGTGTCCGATAGCCGATCAATCGAGCCGGAACGACGCGGGAATTGTTCAACACCAAGGCGTCTTCGGCACGTAATAACTCCGGCAGATCGCGAACGTGGTAGTGATCGATCGTGCCCTCGGCCCGGTCGACCAACATCAACCGCGCATCGACACGATTTCGGAGCGGTTCTTGAGCGATCCGCTCGCGGGGGAGTTCGTAATCGTAGAGGTCGAGGGAATGCATGAGATGGCCGTGCGAAGCAAATGGAGAAGACGCCGCACAATCGTATCAAGCCAGCGAGTTTTTTTGCACCGTGGCAAACGGGCTGTTGATTTAATCGTAACCCGATGCGTCAGCGAGGGATGAGTCAATATCAACTATCCCTCGCTTACGCAGCGTGTTACGAAAAAAGTGCATGTTCAAAACTCACGCATCGGGTTTCGATGAGGACTAAATCAACAGCCCGCAAACCCGATGCGTGGCGGCGACGGCAGTCGACAAGCGCCTTCGCCGGAAGACGGCGATAGCCTCGATTGCGAATTCTGCCGATGGTTGGCAAACTGTAGGGGCTCCCACCCGCATTCCCCTGTTCGAGTTGGTCACGACGTGTCTTTGAATCCTACCGTAATGCTCGCCGATGTCTTTCCGGAAGAACTCCAGCATCTGATCGGCGAGAACCAGCCGCTCAACGAGTCGTTGTGGCTGGGCATCGGTGGTCCGGCCCGTTTTTTGGCCGAACCGGTCGAAATCAAGCAGATTTCAGGGCTCGTTCGAGCGGCCCGCAAACACGACTTGGCCGTTCGCGTGCTCGGTCACGGCAGTAACGTGCTCGTCCGCGAAGCCGGTTTCGACGGATTGGTGATTTCATTGGGCGGTCCGGCGACCTGCCAATTGGCAATCGAAGGCAACCGATTGAAAGCGGGGGCCGGGGCAAAACTGACTCACGCGGCGATCAAAACCGTCGGAGAGGGCCTCGGGGGTCTCGAACACCTCGTCGGCATTCCCGGCAGCGTCGGGGGGGCCGTCGTGGGCAATGCGTCCGCCGAGGGCCGGGACATTGGGTCGGTGGTGCGGTCGATCGATGTGCTCGATGAGTCGGGCGAGTCGAAAACGATCTCGGCCGAAGAAGCCGGTTTTTCTCACCGAAAATCAACCTTGGACGGCTCGATCGTGTTGAGTGTCGAGTTTGAACTCGAGCCCAAAGACGTCAGCGCGTTGACCAAGCGGATGCAGAAACTATGGATTCATCGCGGCCAACGTCGTCCGGCGGACACCTCACGGATCGTGATGCCGTTCATCGATCCCGATTCCATGTCGACCCGTGAGTTGATCGCCAGCACGGGGCTTTCCGGTCTCCGCGAAGGGGACGTTTCGTTGGATTTGTCGGCACCTCAGTACCTGATCGCACATGAAAATGCGACAAGCGAGCAGTGCCTGCGATTGATCGAGCGGGTCCGAGAACAGGTCTTGTTGCAAACCGGGATCGACTTGCGGCTGAACTTGCAGATTTGGTAAACGTCCAGGTGGAATCGCATCGCCGGGTTGTTTCGACGCGGCCGAATGCACTCCAAACCGGGCATAGCCATTACCGGCTGCCGTCATGTCGCCCCCGTTTTGATGCCCCACGTGACCGATCCGACTCCTTCAACGAAACGCGCGACGGTCCGCAAAAGGCGGTTTGAATCGCTCGACGTCGCTCCGCCTTCCAAGATTCGCTGGATCGCATCACTGGTCGCCGCGCCGGCTGTTTTGTCGATTTTGTGGCCGGCGATTTTATTGGTCGTCGGCTATGCCGCTTGGCAACAATGGGGCAGTCACTACGTCGCTCACAAGTATTACGGCGTCGAGGCGACTGCCATTTCGGTGACACCGCCACCCCAGTACGTCCGAACGAATATCATCGAAACGGTCTACCGTGATGCGGCGATGGATCAACTTTCGCTGATCGATACCCAGGCTTGTGCCAAGGTCGCGTCCGCCTTCGCGAGTCATCCGTGGGTCAAACGAGTCGTCAGTGTCCGCAAATTGCCCGGCGGCGTATTGGACGTCCGACTGGATTATCGCCAACCTGTCGCGATGGTCCACGTGATCAGCCGCCACCCCGAACACAATGGTGCGGGTTTCTTTGCCATCGACGGGGAAGGCATCCTGCTTCCGCCCAACGATTTTTCGCGGGCGGAGACCGAGCAATATTTGCATATCATTGTGCCCGGGGCGTATCCGACCGGCGGCGTCGGTTCCGAGTTCGGGGACTCGCGGGTACACGCCGCTGCGGTGTTGGCCTATCTGTTGCAACCCTATCGCACGGAGTTGGGCATCTCGAGCATCGGAGTCCACGGCGACTTGCGTCAGAACCCGGTGGTGCAGTTGGAAATCGCCAATGCCAAAGGCGATCGATGGTTCTGGGGCAGCCCTCCGGGAAACGAAGCGAACTCCGAACCTCCGGCCACGATGAAGTTGCAAAACCTTCTCGGCGGTGCTCCCGTCGGCAGCGATTTGCGGCAAATTCAATTCGCCCCGATCGCGACGGCAGCGGCAGACGATTCATCGGCCCAACGGTAAGCGGGATCCCAGCGTCACGCTTCCATTCCGTTGTAAAGAGATTGGTCTTACCAAGAGACCGGCCTGACAATCTGCCGACGACCGGCCCATCATTCTCGGCTGTAGAGTGATTCCTCTTTCGGACGCGTCACCAATGGTCAACTAGCGGCCTGTTGATTGAGTGCATTAGGCAATTCTTGAGAGCCGATGGCGCTAGCGGGCTGTTGATTTAATCGTAACCCGAAGCGTCAGCGAGGGATTGAACGCCATTAAATCCTTTGTAGGTATCCCTCGCTCACGCTTCGGGTTTCGATGAGGACTAAATCAACAGCCCGTCAGCGAGGGATGAGTCAATATCAATTATCCCTCGCTTACGCAGCGGGGTGCAGGCACGCTAATCGGCGTTGGGATGACGTTTGAGAATTGGGAGGGCGATTTTCCAGCCAGGACGCTAAGATCGGCTGAAGTTGGATAGGCCCCGTAGTCTAGGAAGGACTCATCATGTCAGGAGCGTATATTCTTAGCCATCCTTGGCCCTTTGAGTATTGGTTTGGTGTGAGAACCTCCAATTTCTCTGAGGGCCTTTTTCGTGGCAAGATCAATTTTGAAGTGATAGGCAATCGCCTAAAGTGCAGGTTGGATGGACGATTGGTTGATCCCAATCACCCCGATGCGGATCCGCAGTCGCTTCGTCCGCATCGAAAGATCGGCACATGGGCGGTGGCAATCTTGCCTTGGCTGGATGCTCAACCGACCTACGAACATTGGACCGAGGACCGTTACCCGATCGTGGGTGGTGGCACCTCGGAAAACCCGCTTTCGACGGGCGTCAGCGGAGAGGGATATAGCTGGCTCGCCGCTCCCAACTTGGCGATCATGCAGTGCCCCAGCAACCCGAGTTCCGAAGCCACTCATGGACGTAATAGCTACATCGTCAATACGGGCGTGTACCTTCCTCCGAACGCCAAAACCAACGAAGCCGTCGAGATTATTCAGCCGTCCGGCCAACGGGTTGCGATCACGTTGACGGAATCAATGTCACCGATCTTTGGAATCTTTCACAACCAGTTGCCCGACACCGCTGGCCCCGACGGAGAAATTTCCCCCACCGGCCCGCCGATCCGCATGTCGGATATCACTGACGGCCAAGGCCAAACCGTCTTGGTCTCTGAGAACGTGCAGGCAATGCCTTGGCATCGAGCCGGGTTTTCAGATCAAGACAGTCTCACGATCGTGAAGGACCAACGGGTTCTGTATCCCTCACTGAGCCGATTTACCAACGGCATGGTGTGGCACGATGTTGACTGGGATGCCGGTGAAGAACCGCAGAGCGTTCATCAAATCAACGGAGTCTCTGACCCGGGAAACGCATCGGCGGATATCTTTGTGGTCACCATGGACCCATCGAACGCCACCGACTTGGCACGCCCCTCATCGGCACACGCTGACGGAGTCAACTGCGGGATGGCGGACGGTAGCACGCGGTTTGTTTCGGACAGTATCGACGCTCGGGTTTGGCAAGCGATGATGACGCCCGCCGGCCAAGATTCTCCATCTGAGTAAAGTCCAAGTGAAGCAAAGTAAAAGCATGTTTGCAACATGGTCACGTTAAGCACGTTTGGTGTAATCGTTCGGCAGAACTCTTGTGAGCCGTCGTCGCTAGCGGGCTGTTGATTTCATCGTAACCCGAAGCGTGAGCGAGGGATGAGTCAATGTCAATTATCCCTCGCTCACGCTTCGGGTTACGATGCAAACTAAATCAACCGTCCACTGTTAGCTTGGTGTCGCAATGCGATCGAGAAGTCGCAATCTTGTCCATCGACCCATGCGATCGCTTACTTGCCTTCAAAGCTCTGAATCGTTTGGTCGACGCGTTTTCTTAGATGCGGTTGAGATCGCCAATGGTTGACGAGGTCGGTGACCTGTTGTCGCAGCGACGCGTCGGCTTGGCCTTGTTGATCGAGGATCGCGAAGTAGGGGACCTGATAGATCAATCGCTCGGCCGACGATTCGATGTTCAAACGGTCCAGTTCCGCGAGGCATTGGGACAATGATTGTTTCGCTCGATCCAAATCGCCGGTTTGTTGATAGGCGACACCGAGATCGCCGTGCCGGATCGCTTGGTGGATCGATTCGCCTGGAAGGTGATCGGTGACCTCGGTTCGATTGAGCAACTCGATCGCGAGTTGAGGTTGATTCATCGAAAGTTGAGCGGAGGCTTGGGCACATCGACAGATCGCGATCCCGACTCGGTCGCCAAGATTGCGATAAATTTCGTAGGCCTGTTGCAACAGTTCGTGGGCGCGGGCGGGATCGCCGGAGTCGTCGGCGGCGAGGGCGCGGTTGTTCAACGATTGGGCAAGCGTGGGTAAGTCGCCCAGTCGACGGCTGATCCGTTCGCAACGATCGTAGTCCAATTCGGCGGCGTCAAAGTCTCCGGTTTCGGCGGCGGCGGCGGCACGACCGAGCAACGCTTGTTGCAGATATTCCGGTTCACGATTCAGCGTCGTGCAACTCTGCACGGCTTGGTCAAAGTAGTTGCGTGATTCATTGATCCGTCCACGCTGCAGTGCCAACTTGCCCTCTTGGATGATCAAGCCGGTTCGCATGGCGACCGCACCCGGCAAGGTTTCGGCGATCGCGTTACCTCGGGTCAACCAAGATTCAGCGCGTTCGAAATGGCCCAACCGACGCTCGTACTCGATCAACTCCAAGATCACATCGAGTTGCCAACTGGGTTCCAAGTTAAGCCTGGCGTCAACGTCTTGATCCAAGGAAACGACCTGCTCTAGCAAGCGAACGGATTCCGTCGTACGACCGGTGCGGAAAAGAATTCGGGCGAGCAACTTGCGGGTGTCGATGGCGATCTCACCTAAGGCGGTGATCGCACGCAAATCTTTCGCCGTATCCGATTCGGGTTGTCGTTCGGCTCGGGATAGTTGGCGTCGGCACAACGACTCGGCTTCGTCGGTTTGTCCGGCCAAACGCCGGGCGTCGGCTAAGCGAAACGTCCACTCGGCTTGATGGAACGATTCGTCGTGGGGTTGAACACTTTCAATCCGATCGATTCGCAGTCGGCTGTCGAGTTGATCGGCGGCGAGGCGATCGGCCAACAAGATCGCTTCGACAGCCATGTCACTATTGCATTCGGATTCGTCGAGCCAAGCGACGGCGATGGACAGGTTCGTGGCAAGATGTTGTCGATCGATGGCGGCGTGCGAACTCATCCCGTCGTTCGACTTCACATAGTCAGAAAGCTGTGTAAGCATCGCGAAAGCAACCTCGCGTCGATGAACGGGGTCGATACGTTCGCTCAGGTATCGCCGAATCGTGTTATCCGCGTGAACGTGCATGACTTCGTCGTCGCTGCGAAAACGCAGCAAACTACGTCGTCGCAACTCGTCAAGGACGTCGAGCGAGTCTTCATCGTCGCCGATCGCCGGGTTAGACTCTTCGTTGAAATCCGATTCAAGCAATCCTTCGGCGATTGACATCGGGATAGGGGCCGGCCAAAGGGCCAATCGCCGCAACGCTTCGGTTTGTGTCGACGTGAGCAGATCGATGCTCCAGCCGACAACGTGGGTGAGCGATTGATGACGATCGGGACGGTCGGCACGTCGGTTTTTGAGGACGCCGAACGATCGGGTCAGACGTCGCAGCAGATCATCAAGAGTCAGGACGCCGACGCGACTGGCGGCCAATTCGATCGCGAGCGGATTGCCGTCGAGTAATTCGCCGATCTGACGGATCGTTTGCCGACCTGATGCGTCGACTTGAAAACTAGGCGAAGCTGCCTTCGCCCGTCTCACGAACAGTTCCGAAGATTGATCGTCGAAGCCGTCCAAGCCGTCGACGTCGTCGCTTGGCGGGGCAGTGCTCAGAGGCGGCAAGACGATGACGCGCTCGTTGGCGATCTGGAGCGGCAGTTGACTGGTCACGATCAGCCGCAGATCAGGATTGGCCACGAGCCACCGTTGGACTAATGCGGCCGCCTCGTCGATGACTTGCTCGACATTATCAAGCACGCACATCAACGGCCCTCGCACGGCGATCGATTGTTCGACACGTTGGGAAGACGGTTCATCGGGTTGTTGCGCGACACCCAGTCCCGCCAAGACCGCCGCAGCAAACTGTTCGCCGGTGGTCGCGTTGGCGGTATCGACCCACAGAATGTCGCCGAGGTTGGCGGTCTTGGCCAGAGGTTCGTCAACGACTTGGCTTGATGAGTCTTGATCGGTCGGCTTGCTCGGCGATTGATCGAGGCGGTGGACGATGGCAACGGCGGTTTGGGTCTTGCCGATTCCGCCGCTTCCCGTCAGCGTCAACAAACGTTCTTTGGACCGGGTCAACATCGCAACGGCGGATTCGATCAACTCGTCTCGCCCGACCAGATCGGTCTCGGTGAAGGGGCAATTTTTCAGGTAGCTGGATTGCGATCGGCCGCCGGGATGAAGCGTACGGCTGATGTTTTCATCAGCGTAGGATTGCAAGTCGGACGCAAGCTGAGCCGCCGTTTCATAACGGTCTTCGATCCGCTTGCTTAAACAACGCAAACATATTCTTGAAAGCTTGTCGGGAACTTGATCACTCCATTGTCCCGGCGGCGTGACGACGCGGGTTTGAATGGATTCCAAAATCGCCGGTGTGCTGGCCGCTTCGAAGGGTAGTCGGCCGGTTAGCAATCGATACAGGATCGCACCGAGGCTCCAGATATCCGAGCGACCATCGAGATGGTGGTTTTCGCCCCAGGTTTGTTCGGGAGACATGTACGCGGGGGTGCCGAAGATGCGTCCGGCCAAGGAACCCTGTTCGCTGCGGCGGATCGATAAACCGAAGTCCAAAACGGTTGGGTTACCGCGACGGTCGACGAGAATGTTTTGAGGTTTTAAATCGCAGTGGATGCAGCCGGCCAAGTGGGCGTGGTGAACGGCGCGACTGACCTGTGCCATCAGGCTTGCCAGAACGCGATAGTCGGCTTCGGTGGAATCGAGCGGTGAGGGTGCCGATTGCGTTTGAGCCCACCACGAATCCATGGGCAAACCGTCGACCAACTGCATCACCAAATGCACGCCTCCGCGAAGGCCTTGTTGATCCGCGTTCCTCGCTTGATCGTCGCTGGGATGATCGCCATCGACGACGTCGTAGACGGTGACCAAGTTCGGATGATCGAACTGGGCGACGCGGCGAGCCTCTTCGACCAAGGCGCCGCGCCGTTCAGGATCGGCCGCGAGGATCGGGTGCAACGTTTTGATCGCCACGTGACGTTGGAGCTGCGTATCGAACGCCCGATGAACGACGCCGAAACTGCCTTCGCCCAAGACCGCTTCGCGTCGGAACCGTGGATGCAGCCCCGCCCAAAGATCGTCGAACTGAAGGTCGGCGAGAGATCCGGGAAGACTTTGGCTTGTTCCAATCTCTTCGGTGGGTAGCTTTTGTCCGGAAAGCAGATTGAAGGCACTGTTGGTTGATGTGGGACGGGTGGCGGTGACGATCGTGTGCATCGGATCGGTCGCTTCGGCCGCCGAGTGCCGACGGCTCAAACGCCGGGCGTCTTCGGCCAAATCAACCGCGATGGAAGATTCCTGCAATTGCGGAAACCGTCGCAGGTATTCTTCGACGACGGGCGGCGATTGGGGATCGGCGTTGTAGCGATACTCAAATTCCAACCGCACCAATTCGGCCAGCAGCTCGTCCCGGTCGACGACCGACAACCGCTGAGCGTTGCCATCGATTAGCTGGCGCATGAATTGATCGATCGATACGGGTTTGCCCGCGATCCAAGCCGATTCAAATTCGTCGAGTAGCGATTCCACTTCATTCATGCCATCAGTGTGATTCCGGGGACCAATTTACGCCACCCCGAACGACGGGGCAAAAGTCCTATCGCCACGGAGAATGGCTGACGACTTTTCTTGGTCGATGAGTACAATGCTCGGGCTGTCCAAGCGTCTCGTCCACGGCAGCAACGCGCGTTCTTTGAAGGGTCAAGTGCAGGGTTGGCGCTTAGCGGGCTGTTGATTTAAATAGTCGTACCGCGTTAGCGGCGGTTTACACGGCCGTTAACCGGGGCTAACGCCCATCGGCTAATTGTTGGTATTCGGTATACAACTAAATCAACAGCCCGCTTAGCAACCGAACGTGGACGAGTCTTTCTTTCGTTTTAAGTTCTAGCGATGCGATTTCGAATTCTGTTGGACCGGGTTGGGTACTGCCTTGGGGCCTTCGTGCTGTTGGGTTTGAGTCCGCTTTTGTCCGTTTGGGATGGGCAGCACCTTAACGCCCAGGAACCGATCAGCTTCACCATCGACAACAACGGCGGGGTTCACGCGACTCGGTCTCGAAAAAGCCCGTGGCCCCGATTAGCGGCGGAGTTCGAGTCTTCGACTTCGTTGGTGCTCAGCGTCGGCGATTGGCAGCCGCACCACCGTTTGATCTTACAGCAAATCGCATCGAAGACCCGCGGCCATTTGTCGTTGGTGATCTTGTGCGGCGACTCGATCCAGATGAAGGAAACGACCAGGTGGCTGGCCGAAACCGGCGAAGCGTTCTCGCATGTTTATCTTGGTTCGATGCCGACAGACACGATTTGGTTACGTGATTTTGGCCCGATCTTCATGCAAACGGCTGAACAACCGAACGATTTCGGGCAAACCGAAGTGTTGGATTTCTACTACGTGGGTGTTCGTCCGAAAGATGATCGCTTGCCGGCGATTTGGACACGACAAACCCGAGCGCGGCACGTGCCGGTTCCTTGGACGTTGCAGGGCGGTAATTTGATGTCCAATGGTGACGGATTGGCGCTGACAACGACACGTATTTTTGAAGACAACCATATTGAATTTGAACGTTCCTGGCCCGGCCAGGATGCCCAACGGGAAGCCAAAGCGATCGTGATCGAGGCGTTCGCCCAAGCGTGTAACTTGGCTCAACTGATTGTCTTGGAACCGCTGCAATTCGAAGAAACGCGGCACGTGGATATGTTCGCCTCGTTTCTATCACCAACGGATGTATTGGTCGCTCAGCTCGATCCCCTGCATGATCCGGTCAACGCCGCGATCTTGGAACGCAACGTCGAACGATTGCGACGGGTAAAGGTTCCCTCGACCAACCGATCTGATAAGGAAGTGCCGTTGACCGTCCATCGGATCGCCATTCCGCCACGGGAGGACACCTCTTGGAGTGCGTACACCAACGCGATCATCACTAATGATTTGGTCTTGATGCCAGTTTTTGCTGATGAATCACCCACCATGATTGATCGGGCGGTTTCAACTTATCAAAAGTTGTTGCCCGGTCACACGATCAAGACCGTCGACATGACGACAATGAAACAATTGCAGGGTGAGCTGCACTGTCTGTCGATGCACGTTCCGGATTTCGCGCCGATGCCTCGTTTGCTTTACCATTATGACGATGCATACGCTTATTACTTCGGCGATCAGCCGATCCGCGACGCGGAACGTCAACTGAAAGTCATCGAAAGTTTGTCTGATCCAGAGTGGATGCCGTGAGAGCGGGTGGGCCGTAACTGCCCCAAGGCCGATCAATCGAGCGATGAACCCCCTTCTTCGCTCTTGACTTAGTCGGTCGCGGGCAGATACATATCAATCGTGACCGTCCAGATCCAGGATGTATCTGGGCCAAAACCGGGAATGAAATTCCGGTCGCTTTCGCTCAAATTCATGGATGAAATTCATCATGTCCGCCAAACAAAACGGCGTCCCCCTGTTGGACGTCAATCGCGATAACGCCCCTCATCGCGAAGAATTCATCGACGCCTTGACCGAAGTCCTCGACAGCGGGAGGTTCTTATTCGGCCCCGATGTGGCCGAGCTCGAATGCGAACTGGCCGGATATTGCCAGGTTCCTAACGTGGTGGGTTGCGCCTCGGGAAGTGATGCGTTGTTGCTTGCCCTGATGGCATTGGGAATTGGCGCGGGTGACGAGGTGATCGTCCCCAGCTTCACCTTCTTCGCTTCGGTCAGTTGCATCACGCGATTGGGCGCGACTCCGGTCTTTGCGGACATTTTGCCGGGCACCTTTAACGTCGACCCCGAGTCGGTGGCGTCGTTGATCACCGAGAAAACCAAGGCGATCATTCCGGTTCACCTGTTCGGGCAATGTGCTCAGATCGACCGGATTTGCCAAATCGCGGGTGAACACGACATTCCCGTCGTCGAAGACGCCGCCCAAGCGATCGGTGCGGCCTACCATTCCCGCCCCGCCGGCAGTTGGGGAACGATCGGTTGCTTCAGCTTTTATCCGACCAAGAATCTTGGCGGAATGGGTGACGGCGGCATGATGACGACCAACGACGCCGGGATCGCCGACCGGTTGCGATTGATCGCAGGCCATGGGATGCGTCCACGCTATTATCATCAAGTGATCGGAATCAACAGCCGCTTGGATACGTTCCAAGCTGCGGTCTTGAGAGTCAAGCTGCGACATCTGGGCGACGCGATCGAAAGCCGCGCGGCGATCGCCGATCGATACGATCGCTTATTAAAAGACCATGGGTTGGTCGGCGGTGCGGAACTGACGTTGCCGCAGCGAGACAAACATGCGTTTCATGTTTGGAACCAATATGCGTTGCGGATCGGCGGCGGCCGTCGCGACGAAATGCGCAGCTTCCTCGCCGAACGCAATATCGGCTCGGAAATTTACTATCCGGTCCCGATGCACGAGCAGGAATGTTTCGCAAACACGCCGTTCCGTCACAACGGATTAGCCGAAACGGAGCGGGCGAGCAAAGAAGTCTTGAATCTACCGATCTTCCCGTCGCTGACCGAGATGGAACAAGTCCGCGTCGTCGAAGCGATTGGATCGTTTTACAGTAAAGCCGCTCGCGCGGCAGCCTGAATCAAGTGGTCCGGAACAGACAGCAACTAGGGTAGCCGGAGTCGAAAGACTTCGGTAACGGTCGGCAAGCCTGCTGAACTCTTGCGAGTCCAGCTACAACGATTACCCAAAGTAAGATTGTCGCGCATCACTCATTTGTTCCATTTTTGATCCCTCAGCCTTTTTCGGAGAATCCGTTCATGCTCCACCGAATGACGGCTGGCGCGATCGTAGTTTTGGGTGTGATCTCAGCGGCTTCGCCGGTGCTGATCGCTCAAGACAATCTTCAGTCAATCGATGCGGCGACGACGCGGCCCCAAGTTGAAATCGACTTGGACGCCGAAGTCGCCGCTGCGAGGAAGGTCGATGTGGCGTCGACCGAGGTGAATGTTCGTTCGCTCGCTTCGCTGGTTCAGACGGCGCGGAAGTGCGAACGATTTGATCGCCAAGAAGACGCCACCGACCTTTATCATCTTTCGGCGACTCTTTGTGAATCGTTGTTGGCTCGCAAAGACGATGGATTGCCTCCGGCGCAGTCGGTGGCAATCTTCGCGACGGCTGCGTCCGCATTGACCAACCAAGGTCGCCACGCCGACGCCGAGCGGTGGTTGACGTTGGCGATCACCCAAGATCCCGCCGGACCGATGATCTCGCGACTGGGCCAAACTTACTTAGAAGTGGCCTCGGGTTACCTTGATGCCGGACAATTGTCGGAATCCAAAGACGCCTACCGGTCCGCCGCCGAGACACTCAGTCGATCCGATGGTGTTGATCCGGCGTCATTGGGCACCGCACGATTGGGTTTGGCGTGGACGATGGTGATGTTATCCGGTTCCTCTGGCGATGACGTCGGGGAAATCGAGTCCACTCGAGAGGCCCTCGCGGCGACCGAAGCGTTCTTGGAACATCATCCCGAACATGCCGACGCCAGTTCCGCGTGGTTGCTCAAACTTAGTTGTCAGACACGACTCGGTGATACCGAGGGCGTGTCTCAAACGCAATCGATTATCTTGAGTAACTACCCTCGCAGCCAAGCCACTTGCGAAGTCCTCAAGTCGAGTTGCCACTGGCAAAACGGGATCGATGCGCTCGATCAGTCGCTGCGTCAGTACTTGATTCTCAACCATCGTTTTGTCATCGAGTCGCCCGTCGTGGGCAACAACATCCACGTCTTGGCAACAGGTTTGCTCGCCGCCGCCGTGGAAGGCCATTCCGAAGCGGAGACGGGTTACGCGCTCGTGTTGTCGATCAGCGACGAAATCGGCGACGCGTCGACCTACGTCCTCGAACATTTGCACGCCGCCGGTCATGACGCCGCCGCCTCACGGATCGCGATCGGCTGGATCTCCGCCCGAGACGCCAAGGGCCATCAATCCGAACTTGCCCAAATGCAGGAACAAGCCGGTCGTTTGATCACCGTCGGCGTTCGCGAAGCAGCGTGCCGTTGGGCCGGACGGACCGGCCGATGGTCGGTGTTGGCGATGGCGGCCGAGGAAGAGAACGTGTTGTTTCAAGAGTCCGATCCGCTGCCCGCAGATCCGACGACTGACGAGGGGACAACGCCCCATGAAGCCGACCGACGTGGTCTGTCCCTTCACGTCAAACGCCTATTCGCCGAAGGTCTATTGCAATCGGGCAAAACAAAAGAATCACTTCAGTTGTGGGAGCACATCGTTGACCACGGCGGCGCCGATGATTTCCCGACGCTATTGCGTACTGCCGAAACCGCGGTCGCGGCGGGATCGGTTGCTCAAGCCACCATGCGGATCGCCGCCGCACGAGGTGCCGCCGGACAGTCATCCGACACGCCGGCACAAAATCAAGCCGGAGGAGGTGCCTCGGGCCGATACGCGCTAACCAATTTACTAGCGGCAAATCTTGAAATTCGCCAGCTCCGATTCGATCGCGGCCGGGCATTATTGGAACAAGTCGTCCGGTCAGCCGAGGCGACCAACGATCTACGTGGTCGCGCGCAATGGATGATCGGCGAGACGTTTTTCATGCAACAAAAATTCACCGAGGCGATTGCGGCATACCGACAAGTCGAACCGATCGGTCGATCCGACGAATGGACCGCTGCCGCACTCGTCCAAGCCGGAAAATCATTTGAACAATTGGGGAGGACACGCGAAGCGACGGTGTGTTATTCCACTCTGGTTAGCCGCTTCGGTGAATCTCCCCACGCAAGCGGTGCCCGTCGTCGTCTCGCCGCGATGACAACCACCGATCCTGAATCCAACACGATGCGACGATGAATCCAAAGTCGATCCTGAAGACACGTCAAGACAGACGCTCGCCGCGCGATCGGTTCGCTCCCATCGCGATCGCGCTGCTGCTGCTCGGCGGGTTCGCTGAAACCGTTTCCGCCCAAAACTACAACTTCAATCCCAACGGCGGATTCAACGGGAACTTCAACCAAGGCAATGGCAACTACCCGGCCAACAACTACGGCGCATCCCAGCCGGCCGCTCGGGTCGCCGCCGCGCCCGCCACCGCCACACAGCAACTCGGCACCGCCAACCAATTTTCGATTCCCGCTGCGCCTGAAGAAACGCCCGCCGCCGAACCGGAATCCTCCTCATGGCAGATGCCCGCGTTCATCTCCAAGATCACCGAAGGCGGTTGGTTGATGGTGCCGTTGGCCATCTGCTCTTTAATCGTGTTGGGGCTTTCGATCGAACGAATGATCGCGCTGCGACGGTCGCGCGTCATCCCCAAACCGTTCGTGCGACGATTTACCGAATGCGTCGAGGACGGCCAGTTGAGCTATGAAGAAGCCACCTCAATCTGCGACGAGTTTGATTGTCCGGTCGCCGAAGTATTCCACTCGGCCGTACGACGTTGGGGACGCCCGATGCTCGAAATCGAACAAGCGGTCATCGACGCAGGTGACCGAGTAGGCGATTCGTTAAGACGGTTCCTACGAGTCTTTCACGCGATCAGCAACGTGACCCCATTGATCGGATTGTTGGGTACGGTACTTGGTATGATCCAGGCGTTCGAGAATCTGAGCGAAAGTGCGGGGGGCGGCCAAAACGATCTACTCGCCGCCGGAATCAGCCAAGCGCTGATCACAACGGCGGGCGGTTTGAGCGTCGCGATTCCGGCCTATCTCGCGTACATGTATTTCAGCGCCAAGTCGGATCGCTATCTTGGTGAGATCGACAAGCTATGCCAACGCGTCATTGATTGCATCTCCGCCGAAGGTTTGGAAAACAACGGGGCCGCCAAGGCTCCACGCAAACGGCGGGCGGCCTAACGATGCGGAGACGATCCAATCCCGAAGCGGCAACGATCAACTTGACGCCGATGATCGACGTGGTTTTCTTGTTGGTGATCTTTTTCATGGTGGGCAGCAAGTTCGACAACTCGGAAAGCCGATTGCAAGTCAACGTGCCCGGCGTCGGTGACATGCGATCGATGGCACGGTTGCCCGACGAGCGAATCGTCGAAATCAACGCGGCCGGAACCCTGTCCCTTGACGGCGAGATCGTCACACCAGATCAATTGACTCAAACCTTGCGTTCGCAACACGACGCATATCCGGCGCTTAAAGTCGCCGTCCGAGGCGACGGCGCAAGTTCGTTTGCACAAGTCGCCGAAGTCTTGCAGATGGTCCGCAACGCCGGTGTCGAGCAAATGGGCATCGCCACCAAGCGCAGATAACCCCACGCAAGCGAAAAGGTGTCTGACACCTTTTTTTGTTTTCATTCTTGTTTTGACACGTCTCCATGTCCGACCCGGCTCATTTTTGGCACAATCCGACGGCGGTTCGCATCGTCGCGTTGTTGGCCGTCGGGTTGTTCGTCACGACGATCTGGTTGTTCCGCCGTCAAAAACGCTCCGGCCGCGGCGCGGCAATCGTTTGCTTAATCCTGTCGGTGGGTTTGCACGTCGCCTTGATCGCATTTGTTCCTAAGTTGTCGATGTTCTTTGGCGGCGCCGGCGATGCGCAACCAACCGTTGCACCTGAAAATGAACCCATGCCTGTGGCTGTGTTTGCACCCGATTCGGACGATGACTTGTCGAGTGATTCGATGTTGGGCGAACAACCGCTTAGCGATTCGTATGAGGCGGATGATTCGCCGATTTCGCCGCTGACGTTGGCCGAGCCGATCGTGGAATTACAAACTCCGGTCGTCGCCATGGCCGAACCCGAACCCGCTAGCGATGCGGTTGAGATCATCGAAGCTGCGAAATCCCAAATCGTGACTTCATTGGCGTCGATCAAACGAGACGCCTCTCCGGATCACTCAACCGATCTGGATGACGTTCTGGGGGATTGGATCAGCGAGACCCTGGCACCGCCCGACGCACCACAACCGACCACGTCGTCGGAACCCGATCGTCCCATCGAATCAAGCGTCGCGATGCCGGCCGGAAAGCGTCAGACCGAAGATCGATCCGACGAGGACGAAGTGATCCGCGCCGCCGGGTCTCCCATCATCGACGAAGACTTTGCATCGCGTTTGGGGAACGCCAAGAAGATCGCCCTGAGTTCGACCGGCGGGGATGCCTCGACCGAAGCCTCCGTCGCGGCGGCGCTCAAGTTTCTCTCGCAAACGCAACGTCCCGACGGAGCCTGGGATCCGATCGCCACGGGAGCCGGTCGCGAGCGGGCACCGTTAGGATTGACGCGTGGTTCGGCCGGGCGTCGGGCGGCGACGGGGATCACCGGTTTGGCGTTGTTATCCATGCTCGGGGCGGGGAACACGCATCAATCCGGTGACTACCGCGAGAACGTTTATCGTGGCTTGGCTTATCTGCTCGGTCGACAACGAAGCGACGGATCGCTCGCCGGTGATGCGTCCGTTTATGCGGCTCACTATTGTCATGCGATGGCGGCGTTAGCGATCGCCGAGGCGGCCGTGATGACGGGCGATCCGGCTGCATTAGAAGCAACACGGCGGGCGATCGCATACTCGCGTTCGACTCAACATCCCAGCACCGGTGGCTGGCGATACACGCGGGGCGACCGAGGCGATCTGAGCCAGTTGGGTTGGCAAGCCATGCTCATCGACGCCGCCGTGCGATCCGGCGCGATCGATCCACCGACGTCGATGCAAGCCGGCGTGGCACGTTTCTTGGACTCGGTTCGGTCTGGTTCCGCCGGTGGTTTGGCATCGTACCGTCCCGGCGAAGGCCCCACGGCCACAATGACCGCCGAAGCACTCGCCACACGATTATTGATCGGGCAAGAAGTTCCGGACGCGACGATCCGCGAAACCGAATCCGTTTTGTTGGCGGAACTTCCCGGCAATGATCGCGAGAACGCCTCGGGTTTGGATAACTACTATTATTGGTATTACGCGACCCTCGCGCTGCATCAACTCCAAGACGATGCATGGAATCAATGGAACGCGGCATTGAAAAAGCGATTGCTATCGACGCAGCGGCCCGATGGCAGTTGGTCGGATTCGACTTTGTGGGGTGGTTATGGCGGCACCATCTATTCCACCTCGATGGCAACGTTGTGTTTAGAATCTTATTATCGACACACCGTTTCTCAGCGTTCAGACGCATCTCAACGTTCGAATTCAAATGTCTCCCATCGGACTCCATAAGAACGTTCTCTCGTCGTAACCGGCTATCAGGCTGCTGATTTAGTGAGCCGACCGCGTTAGCGGCTGGCTTTACATTAGTTATCGCCGCATTCGGTGTTTTTCTGCGGCAATTGATATAAGCCCGACGCGCGAGCGAGGGAATCCTCTCCAAACTTCGCAATACCAGCGACTCCACTCGCTTGCGCGTCGCGTTTAGCTCCACTCGCTTGCGCGTCGGGCTTGTATGTTTGCGGCGTAGCCGCCTTAAGGAAAGTGAACCGCCATTCGGCGCTGGTGGCTACCGCCATCGGCTCACAAAAACTGCCTAATCCACTAAATCAACAGTCCGCTGGCGAGCTGTTGATTCAATCGCAACCTGCTCTTCACGGCGAACTTGACTGTTGGACCAGTGGGTTATCGAGGAATTCTTGTGGGATCGATTCTGGCCAATCACCGGTCATGACGGCGTTGCGGACTCGAACCTCGCTGCTGCGCGAGGTTCGGTAAAGTCCAAACGTCGTATCGGTTTGCGATTCGACGGGTCGTTGATAAACCAGCACGTCGTTGACGGACACCAACAGATTGTCGCCCGCGTGTTCGACGCGGATCTGATTCCAATCGCCTTGCTTGATCGGTAACGGACGCGGGCCTTTGCGATAGAGAGGTTCGAGCGCCGCGTTGTCGATCTCCAAACCAGTCCACTCCGCCGAACCGGTCGTGATCCAGCGTAAACGAACGCCGCCGGACTCCAACAGAAACGCCAAACGTCCGACAGCAAGATGAACGATCGAGCTTTCATCGTCGTGCAAGAATTCATAGGTAATCGATTCCCCCTTCAACAACGGACGTTGGTATTGCAACAACCCAGGCCGTTCCGCTTCGGCCGGAGTCGATCGGACAGCACCTACGATCTGGCCCGCCTCCAGTCGCCAATCGTAAGTTTCGCCGTCGGAGTTGGATTCGGTTCCGACCGGTTCCATGCGTGAATCGGCAAACGATGGTTGTGATTCGTCGTAGAAGCTCGACATCCATCCACGTAGTTGCGATCCCGCGATCAATTGAACTTGTTGCGGAATCTGCGGTTCACCGGTCAAGCGAACGTTGCGAAACACGGGGCGTTTCGTTCCGCTGCTGCGCAGACCCAACCAGGGGCTCGCGGCAACGGACGATTCATCAAACCAAACAGGGTGAAAGTTGGATTCGAACTGGCTCGCTTCTTTGGTCGAACGAATGGACACGTGGTTGAATACCGGTTCGGTTCCGGTCCGTGCAAACGGAGATGGACGCGTGAAGGATTGCTGAGCATCGGCGTTCCAAACGGTCAATTGATTCGTACGGCCCAGGGCTTGGAATTGCAGTCCACCATAGACCAACCCGCCGTCGGTTCCGATCGATCCACCTTCTTGCGTCTCGCAAATAAAATCGAACGAACCGGTGATCGGGTAGCGAAACAACAACATGTCCGCTGATCCGCCCGCGAGGTGCAACACGTGCTCTTCATGGGTCAGCCAGACTCCAGACCGCTGACCGCGCTGGATCGCCGTTGGGGAACCGACCGTCACCGGCACCCAATACTTCAAACGGCTTTCAAACAACACGCTCGGTGAAGACTCGCCGCGGTAGGCCTGAACGGCGACCGCATGAGCGAGACGTAAGAGTGGCCGTAAGCCGATCGCCTGATCCGTCCCCGATCGATCCACCATCCGTGCCAAGAAAGTTTCCGCAGCGGCTTGTGTTTCGGCATGTTCGGTCGCCGCCGCAGCGACGGCAACGACATCGAGGTCGTTGGGAGTCAGGCTCGACTCGGTGTTTCCTAGTCCGTCGATTTGTTGTTGCAAAAATGCGTTTGCGACTTCGAAATCACCGCGTGCGCCCAACAACTGCGACATCACGTACAGCGGCTCGGCCCCAGTGACTCGTTGATCGACCAACTCCTGCAACTTGGCACGAACGTTGGGTAACTGTCCCAGCTCATTGGCGGACTGCAAATACATCCAACCGCTGCTAAAGAATCCAGGTACCGGGCCGACCGAGGCGACCACAAACGTCGTATCACGTGGTCGCTCACCGATCGATCTCGCAAACACTTTGGGCGGCGCGGCTGTCGGCACGGGCGTGGAAAGCATTCGTACTCGCTGGCGATCGTCGGTGGGAAGCGTCCAATCAGCGAGCAGCTCATAAACTTCGCCGCTACTTTCCTGAGCAAGCGACCGATGCACCGCTGCGGCGGCCGACGGAAGATCACTGTACATCAAGTCCTTCAGCGGCAGTGTTTGATTGATTCGTTGATCAAATGCTTGAAGCGCCGCTTCGAGATTGCGATCGCGAAGCGGTGACAAGACTTGCTGGGCGTAAGACACCGTCGACGACGATACCGCTGCCGGTTGCGAATCAAGTTCCTGACCTTTCAGCAATCCAGGAAAAGAACATGCCGTGAAGCAAGCAAGCTTGCAAGCGAGGCGAACGATCGTATGGGAAACTACTTGCATGAGATTCAATTAAAGATGCTGCGAAGGGAGTCAAACAGTCGGCCGGGCAATGATTTGGGCTGCGGCGCCGTCGGCATCCGTCTGATACCGGAAGGTTGAAGAGCGGGAATGACCGCCGTGGCGGGCGAAGGTCCCAACGTTTCGTGGGCGTGGATGTGAATCGTTTCGAGCTCGATTCTGGCGGTGCGTCCCGAACCGCCCGCGTGCAACATCATTCGGATGCCGCGTTGGGCAATCGAGTGGTCGGATAATTCCATCATTCCCAATAAGACTTCGGCGTCATCGGACCTCGCACCGGCGATACCAAACAACTCGTTGCCACGGCGGATCAACCGCAATTGATCGGCGTTCTCGAGAACCTGGTTGCTGAAGGTCTTGTAACTGTACTCTCCGTCGATGCGATAACGAACCTGCATCTGACAGTGAACATTTTCATTTTCATTCTTGGTTAGGATTGAACAGATTTGCGTTTGATCAGGGTCGGTCAATTCCAATTGCAAGAATACTTGTGTTTGCTTGCCCTTTTTCGGTGTGGGAAGCTGGGACGGTTGAAATGCGAATGCGATGTCGAAGTCACCAGCAATCCCGCGTTTGATCGCCGCGCCGGCGCTGACCCAGTTGTCCTCTCCCACCGACGTGAGTTCAAGTCCACCGTCGACCTGCGTCCACGCTGCACCTCCGCCCCAGAAGAAGAAATCGTCATTGGATGCAGACTGTTTTGTAAAGTCGAATTGAAATCCGATCGGCAACTTATCGCGTTGCTCGTTCAACTGGGCCAACAATTCTGCTCGATCGGTGATCGCAACGCCGCCCAAACGCTCTGCACGGACGGACAGTTCGGTGAACCGAGCCGAAGCAACACCGGCCGGTCCTTGAGCCTGAACGCCCAATCGAATGCCTTGTTGTTGCAGATCGGTTGATGGAAACGTTTCCTGTGCGATCAAGCGAAACCGATTCGAATCATTATCAGCGGCCAGATAGTAAATCGTCTCGCCGCGTCGAGAAAACTTGAGGCGACCGCCGCTGCCTTCAGCCGGCTCGCGTCCAAAGTAGGACCGGCGTTCTTTCCCATTGATTGTGAGCATTCGCAAACATTGGACGTTATGGTCGTTGCTGCGGTCACTAACGCATTGAATCTGGGCGACGTCTTGAGTATCGCTTTGGGCGTTGATTTCGAGTCGCACTGAGGCGATCTTCTCGAGCTCTGACTGCATGGTGGCTTGATCAAACGAAACCACCACATCGAAATCACCACCGACATCGATCACCGGCGCGATCGCTGCTCCGCGATACCCTGCTTCGCTGATTTGGCGGACGATCAAACCGTCTGCCGTCGCTTCGACCGTTTCGGCTGGATTGCCTTCCACCGACAAGACCGTCCCACCGGAAATAGACGTAGCGTCGAAAACATGATGAAACGACTGGCCCGGTTGTTCCGCCGTCCAGGCCAGCTTTTCTTCTAGGTCACCGGCCAACTGTTGCTCGGCAACGTCAGGCAGTCGAATGGGCCACTGTCCCGACCACGACACATTGCGAACTAATAAGGAGGTTTGATCGGCGAAGTGAAAGAGTCCAAACTGCGGGGCAGGAGTATCGCCGGACAGCGGCTGTTCGCAAACGGTCTGACCATTCAAATCAATCGTCAAACTACCTTCCTGAAGTGAGATTTCGACTTCGTTCCATTGGCCGGGCTGCAGCGGCAATTCAGCATTCTCGTCGCGAATGACGGGAGCCGCGTTATCGGGACGCAACTCAGTCTGGTCATAACGACCATCGGTCAGCCGATGTCGCAGGACGCCCTGCGGCGTTAGCTGGTAAACGTCGCGGCCAATCACCGGATGAGCGTCCGTTCGCCCAGGCACGTAGAAAAACTCAAACGCGATCGTGCCGTCTTCCAAGATCGGTCGCAGGTATCGTAGAACGTGTTCGACATGGCTACCGGCGGGTACATGTTTCAGTTGCGGGTCATGAATCTGGCTGACCGCAATGCCCGCTTCGCCCGGTTCCATCGACACCATCCAGTTGCCCAAGCGATCCGACGTGCTCCCCGGCGGTTGATAGTAGTCGTACCATCCCAACAGCTGATCCGAACCGATCAAGTCGAGCTGTGCGGGAATCGTCGGTTCCCCGGTGATTCGCAGATCATCGACTCCACCTTGTACCCGGTAGTTCGACCGCACGGCGAGCCAAGGGGAATCAGCTTGCGTCAGCGTTCTCGTGTGAACCGATCGACCGTTCATCCAAGTTTCGGCGGTCTGATCTTCGACATCAATGCGGGTGCGGATATAGCCGTACTTGTCCGTATTGTTGAGCGGCGGTGCGATCGGTTGGCGGCTCAATTCGCCGCAAGGGTCGCCAAGCATAATCTGCTCGTGATCGAACACCAGCCCGGTCCAGTGTCCTGCAACGACCAAGTGTGCTTCGCGATATCCGAAACCCGTTGCGGTCGCTTCGACTGAGAAATCACCGAGCAGCGGCGATTGAAAAAACAACAACATGTCTCCGTAATTGGACAGATTGCGATACGTCCCATCCTGCAATTGCCAAACCGGTTTCGGATATGCTCGACCATGTTCGAAAGCTCGTTCTAGGTTGGCTAAGTGCCACTGATCGTTATTTGAACCACTGGGATTTGGTGGCATGATTCCTACGCGAATGTCTGTCGATTGATCCATCGCGTCCAATCGAGCGGAGTAGGCGAGCAAAAGACGAAGCCAAGCCGGGCGATCATACTCGGCTCGATAAGCATGCGTTGCAAATCGAACCATTTCGCGAATCAGTGTCGAACGATGAGCTTTGTCGATCGCCGCTTGAGCGAGCAACACCAAACCGGCGGCCGAATGATGGAGCAATTCCGGATCGGGTTGAATCCGTTTGAACCATTGCTCAAGGCTTTCTTCGAGACGGTCTTCTTCGCCCGCTTCGATGGCCAACAAAGCCAACAGCGTCAACCGATCCAGTTCTTCCGCCGACGTTCCGATGGGAGATTGCAGGATCATCGTTCGCAACGAATCGACGCGTTTCAATTCACCTGCCAAGCGAACCAATTCGTGAGCTGGAGAAACCAGACGAGCATGATCTTGGACGGGAGTCGGAGCCTGTTGAAGGGCTTCATTTGATCGATCATCTGCGGCGATGAAGTCCGCCGTGATTCGAAACTGGGTCTTAAGAGACGAAGGAAACACCCAAGCATACAACCTCTCAAAACGCTCGTCGGGCGAGACTTCCGATGCTTGTTGACAAACAAACGCCCCCGATTCAGGAACGTGCTGTTCGGCGAACAGTTCCGTCAACGCCGCTGCATCCGATGGCCCCTGAAATGAATCTTGCGTAAGAGCCACTACTTGCCCGTAGACATCGGTCGCCAACAATCCCCATGCGGTGATTAGCCAGGCACAATTGACGAGAGGGTTTCGTAATCTACGCATATTTGAAGAATCAGGGAAACAGGCTGCGGAGAGAATCATACAAGCGGCCGGGCAGCGACTTCGTTTGTGTCGAAGCTGGAATCGGAGCTGAAACAGGTGCCGGAACCGGTGAAGGGCCGGATTCAGCAACGTCGGGGAGCGGCTCCAATCGGTAAGCCTGCGGCATCGGTTCGGGCTCCACCTTGATCGCATCGGCACGAATCTCCAGACGTACCCAAACCATCTCACAAGTCATGTCTTTACCGGCGACCGTATGCAACCGCAAACCACCCGGCGCGATTGTCCCTCCTTCGATGGTAGCATGATCGAGATAGCGAAAAACGTCCGAGTCGCCATCCGCGTACAAACCGTGAACGCTGTTCCCCTGGCGTATCAGCCGCAATCGACCGGAGACCGACTCATCGATCCGCGTCGTATCTTTCACCCAATCCACGCCGCCAAATCGGTTGACGCGATTACGAGCCAACACGATGTGATGATGGCGATTGAGTCGATCACGGCGACGAACGATGTCGATCCGATCGTGCTCGGAATTATCGACCGTCACGGCGAGACCAACCCCACAATGCCACGTCGGCTCCTGATCGCCGATCTTCAGATCTTTGAATGCCAACACGATGTCAAAATCACCTTCGATCTGTCCGGCAAAGTTAAGATGTAAGGTGGATGCATTACCAAGTCTCTCGATCCGGACCCCTTCGGGTTGCTGCGTCAGTCGACTCGCATCTCCGTCATAGATGAAGAGATTTTGCGGAGCGCCATGCTGGAAATCATGCGTCCACGTTGCGTCCAAGTTTTCAGCTGCCGCATCCAATGCCGCGACCTGTTGGGACGCCAATGGTTGCGCCTCGAGTGATGGCAACTCTCGCGGCCACTCCCCGGCCAAACGCACATTGCGAACGCTGGCACGGGTTTGATCTTGATAGTGAAATAGCCCGAACGTTCGCGATTCGCCCGGCTCGGTGGTTTGTTCGGCGACCGGTTGATCGTTCAACCAAAGTTCCACTCGATCTGACGTGATGCGCAGTTCGGCTTGGTTCCATCCCTCTTTCAACACCGTTCGGACAACCTGCTCAGGGCTCGGCGGAGATAACGGTTCGGCGTTGTCACTTCGCAGATCAGATGACTCGAAACGACCGTCGGTCAATCGATGCAGTGCCACACCGTCGGACCGAATCAGAAACACGGATCGACCAATACAAGGATGCACCGCCGCCGTTCCTTCACGGTATTCAAACTCGTACGAGACCGTCGCATCCCATACCAGCGGCCGGACATAGTAAAGCAGGTTCTCAGCGAAACAGCCGCGTGGTTCAAAAGTCCTTTCGCTAGTCAGCATCCATTGCCCGCTGTCATCGGTTCTTGCTTTCCAAGAACCATGTCCTTCGTTGGATTCCGAATCGTAGTAGCTAGCCCATCCGCGCAGCGATGCGTCCTCAATCAAATTGATCTCGTTGGGAATGGTGGGCGAGCCGGCGATCATCAACTCCGAGATCTTCGATTGGGCTCGCCGCCAACTTCGCACCGCGACCCAAGGCGCCGATGACCTGGCATGTGAATCGAGATAGCACTCGCGACCGTTGAAGGAATGCGTCGTTCCGGCATCATTGGAGATCGCGCGTACTCGGCTGAGCGAGCCGGTTGGTTGGAAGGGCGGATCGATCGATTGTTGTCGACTGATGTTTGCGAGGCTGCGTGCGGATACTTGCCGCAGATTTTCCGTTGGTCTCACCGCGATGCCGGCAACCATCAAATCGCTGAATGCGCCGGTATGCGTCGCGAACTCGCTGACCGTCTCAAAACTTCCCTGCAGTGGAATTCGGAACGCGAGGTAGTCGCTCTCATGTCCCGACAACTTCACCGCGCCTTGTTCGTCGAAATAGTAACGCGGCAATGGATTACCGCGTGCATGAGTCCTGGCGTCGATAGAACTGAACGTGTCAAACGCAGCGGTGCCCGCAGCATGCCGCGAATGATTCAGTTGCGGGGAATGGGAACGAATCCGAAACAACAAACCAAGGTAATCGGAAATCACGTCGAGGCGAGGATCCGTCTTATGGGCGTTGATGTTGAAGGCCCCGAAGAAGTCTTCGATCACGAGATCGCCCGTTGCGGGATTCTCCATCGCCGACCACAACACGATCAGGTCCGACCACCACTGCGGTACGGCATGGGGATCATGTTCATCACGTACTGGTGTAAACCGCTCGGCAAGTTGTTCGGCAACACGATCTCGCTGAAGCTCAGCGATATCGATCAAGGTCAACAGCGTCGAACGGCCGAGCGATCCATTTTGGGAAATCGCGGACAAGCCCGACACCTGTACTCGCAACTCGCCGAGTCGTCCCATTTGGTCCGCCAACTGCACCAACTCCCGCGCCGGACAGAGCAACCAAGTTGATTCCGGATAATCGACCAAACTCGCGAACGGGTCAGCCATGTCGTCATGATCTGACAGCGATCGATCGATCGTGCCGTCGATGCGAAAATCGTGTCCACGGCCGGGCAGCACCCAGCGACTCAAAAAAGAATAACGCTCCTCGGGAGTTTGGTTGCGAGCTTGAACGATGATCTGCCTCGAATTTTGTGCCAGCACCGAGTCGCCGAAAATCGCGTTCATCGCCGCATGATCGCTCGCGGTCGGCAGCTCGACCAAACCGCTAGTCGGTTCGGTCCCGCAAACCGACGTCGCTCCGCTGAAAAGCACCGTTATCGCCAACAGTCCGATCGATAAAAATCGAATCGCCATCATTCGGCCGTCGTCTCTGGTTGTAGGTCGAGTAATTGCCACATAGGGATTGGCTTATCTGCTTTTTGTCAATGGCGACAAGCGGGACGGGTTCAAAACCTTCGGGAATGATCGCGCTGGAACGTATCTTAGTGGAAGTCGCTCGAGAGGACTCAATCACGCATCACTTTTTATGAAAGCTTGGTTTTTGTCTCAAACGGGCGATTCATGAAATGAACCGCCTGAACAGCAATCGAGATACAAGTTCGCTATCATGCACGACTATTTTTGTCTTTTTGTAGAAAACGTCGCGTGATTCTGCTGCGGCGTGCGACCATCATCGTGAACGTCGCAACAGCGGCAGAAAAACAAAGGTGGCGATTGGCGAGGCTGGGTTTGAATAACGCCGAATTGATTGACGCATTACGAGCCAGGGACCCCGTCGCTGCGAGGCATCTCAACGATTGCTTGGTGCCATCGATTTGGCGATACGTCTACTTCCGCGTCGATCGCGACCCGCATTTAACCGAAGACATCGTCGCCGAAACGGTTCTAGCGCTGGTATCGGCAGCCAGTTCCGAAGACGCGATCACCATTAACAACCCATCCGCTTGGCTTCGCACCGTGGCGCTGCGGCGAATCCAAGATCACTTCCGCGCTGTCGCACGTGTGCAACATCTGATCGAACGAGCCGAACAAAACACAGGTTGTGGACAACCCGACCCAGCCATCGAGTACGACGAAGCACTTGACCGCCAACAAGTTCGTGATGCGATGGAGAGGTTGCCTGAACATTACCGACTCGCATTGGAATGGAAGTACGTCGACTCATTAAGCGTGGCGAAGATCGCCGAGCGACTCGGAACCACCGAAAAGGGTGCGGAGGCGGTTCTGTTTCGTGCCCGTCGCGACCTTCGTCGTCATTTGCAGTCCGAACACACATCGCCACCGACGGCAGAATCGGCCAACGCACAGGCAAACTTGCAGGCCAATCAACGAGCCGCCGGTTCGGTCGACACCGAACCTCCCCATCAAAGTCACGGTCGTTCGACGGCGTCGCCGGAGAACGCGTCCCGTGAAGAAACGTCCATCTTGTTCAAGCTTCGTTTGGCTCAAGATCATTGAGCCGAGGTAGCGCAGGTCGAATCATGACATCGAAATTGACATCCCATCTCCCGCCTGACGACTTCGAAATGCCATCAGGCTGTCAAGCCGATGCTGCAGAGGATCAGGCGATCGCGTCAATGTTAGCCGACGCGTACGATGCTCCGCCTGTGCCACGCTCGTTGACCAAACGGCTCGATGCAGGATTCACGGAGCAGTGGGGCCACTCGCCTCAACTCGCGTCGTCCAATCGTGGCGAGTCCAAAACACGAATTCGATCCTACTCCTCTGCCAAACGATCGATGTGGTTTGCCGGAGCGATTGCTGCAAGCTTGATCTGCGCTTTCGTCCTCGTTGGTAGTTCGGGGCAAGTCGCTTGGGCGGCCGTGGTCGCGGCCATGCAGCGCTGTGGAATGGTTCAGATCAGTAACGATCAAGTCAGCCGTTGGCTCGATTTGGAGAACGGAGTCGCATGCGAGCAAACCGCCGAACAAACCCAATGGATCGATCTGGGGCGAGGCATCGCGCTGACGTACTTCGATCCAAACCAACCGCCCCTAAAAGAATCGCTGCACGTCGCCCATGGCTCAAGTTCTTCGCGTGAGGCATTGTTGGCTGTGTTCCTGTTGGGCGAGCCGCTATCGGCCAAATCCCTGGAACGGTTTCGTGGTGTGCGTGTCGTCGAACAACAAACGGGTCGTGAAGGCGAGGATTCGGATTCAGCCGTCGAATTGCAAGTGCGGTTGGCGACCACCGTCGATGAACGATTCGATCTGTCGTTACAACTTGATCCAGAAACCAACTTGCCGCTATCGATCGCGTCGGCAACCCAAGCGATGCGGGAATCATCGAGCCAGTTGGATCGTCGATCGCTAAGCTATTCGCAAGAGTCGACCGAACAATTGCGCAGTCGACTCCTTGCCAGTGATGCCGCGATCGCCTTGGCCGCTCGAGAGAAATCGGGTTTGGACGATGCCAATGATTTGCTCGACGATTCGCCAGCCCGCGTCGAGCCGAAGTCGACCGGCGATGTCGCGATGACCGACACGGTTCACTCCAATGAAAAAACGAACGACGATGCACGACAAACCTTGACCGCATCATTGCCGATCGGGGCCACGACCAAGTGGAAACCGGTCACGGTGATCGATCGCAGCGATGTGGAAGTCCAACAAGAAGTCGACCGGATCTTGACGGAGTTATGGAAGGATGAACAGATCGAACCGGTTCCCCAGGCGAGCGATCTGCAATTGCTGCGTCGTGCTTATCTGGATCTGGCGGGTCGCACTCCGACGGTCACCGAAGTGCGTGAGTACTTAAACAACACCTCGGACGATCGTTACCAGCGTCTGATCGAACGCTTGCTCGACAGCCCCGATCATGCGTCGCAGATGGCGGCGGTTTGGCGATCGTTTTTGATTCCTGAAGGAGTCGACCTGGACGCCTTGGGGGGGCGTGAGGCGTTCGAGAAATGGTTGTCCGAGCAGTTTGCCGCCGACGAGCCGTATGACCAGATCGTCCGCAAGTTGTTGCTGGCCGAAGGACGCCTTTCGCGATCCGGCCCGCTGTTGTTTTACAGTGCGTTGAAGTTGAATGCGGACCAATTGGCGGCGCGGACTTCGCGGGTCTTCCTCGGCATGCGGCTCGAGTGTGCCCAATGCCACGATCATCCCTTTGAACCGTGGACCCAAAAGGACTTCTGGAGCTACGCGGCGTTCTTTGCTCAGATTTCACGACCCAAGGGAGACCTGGAAAGCGTTTCAACCCTCATGCGTGTCCAGGACGTTGACCGCGGCGAAGTGATGTTGCCGGATACCGAAGTGGTGATCCAGCCTCGGTTCTTGGGCCAATCGGCGGCGGAGCAACAAGACGATGCATCCGCGGCGGATGACCTTTCCCCGCGACGTCAGCGATTGGCGAATTGGTTGACCGGACCGGACAACCCGTACTTTGCGCGAGCGACGGTCAATCGTGTTTGGAGCCACATGTTCGGACGCGGAATCGTGGATCCGGTGGACGACTTTGGCGATAACAATCATCCGGTTTCGCCCGAGTTGCTCGATACGCTGGCCAGCCAATTCATCGAAAGCGAATTCGATCTGAAGACGCTGATTCGCACGATCGCTCTATCGAAAGCCTACCAATTGTCCAGCAGTTCAGACCGTGCGGGCGAATCGGTCGCCGATACCGCAAAGCGACTTGAAATGTTCGCTCAGATGAACGTCAAAACATTGACCGCCGAACAGTTGTACGACTGCATCGCCGTCGCCACGCTGCTCGATCCACAAAACGCATCGACTTCGCAGTACGTGTTGACGCGGTTCGGGAACAGCGAGCGGGAACAGTTCCTGCAACAATTCGCCTCGCCATCGACCAGCCGCTCGGAGTATCTGGCCGGCATCCCACAAGCGTTGATGTTGATGAACGGCTCGCTGATCGCCCAAGCGACCGGCGAGGGAAGCAGCGGTTTGATTGAGTCGCTCGACGCGCCGTTCTTCACCGACGCCCAGCGGATCGACGTGCTGTTCATGGCGACGCTGTCGCGACCGGCGCGGCCCGATGAGATGAAGTTGGTTGCCGAGTTCTTACCTGCTGGCGCGACCGCCTCCCAGCGTCGCAGCGGATTGGCCGATTTGCTGTGGGCGTTGATCAACAGTTCCGAGTTCACCCTGAACCATTGAATTTGAAAGTGACAGATATGTTTGCTCAACCCTCACGACGACGCTTTCTGCAATCGATGGCAGCCGGTTTTGGAACCGTCAGCGCCAGCGGCTGGTTTCCCGCGTTAGCGCAAGCCGCCGCAGCCGATCCCAAGCGTCGACGACACTGCATCCTATTGTGGATGAGCGGTGGACCGACGCAAACCGACACGTTTGACATGAAGCCCAACCATGAAAACGGCGGCGAGTTCAAAGAAGTCCAAACGGCGGCACCCGGTTTACGGTTCAGCGAACACCTGCCCAAGCTCGGTTCGATGGCCGACAAGTTGGCGGTGATGCGAGGGCTATCGACGAAGGAAGGTGACCACGGCCGTGGAACCTACTTGATGCGAACCGGTCAGAAGCCGATGGGGCCGATCCAGTATCCTTGCATCGGTTCGGCACTCGGCAAGCAACTCGGCGGCGACGCACTGACCCTGCCGACCAACGTCAGCATCGGCACCTACCGAGCGTTCAACCAAGAAGCGTTCAGCCCCGGTTTCTTGGGTCCGCGTTTCGGGCCGTTGTTCGTCGGTGCGACCGATGTTCCCGGCGCGGTGACCAACGACGAAGCTGGCTTTCCGAATTTGAAAGTCCAATACTTGGATCGCGCCGACGGCATCTCGCCCGAGCGGATGGATCAGCGTTTGCAAATGTGGCGACGGTTGCAGTCACAATTCGTGGCCACGCGTCAGTCGGGCGCGGCGGGAATGCACAACGAGGTTTATGAAGGAGCCGTGCGGCTGATGAACAGCGAAGACGCGAAGGCGTTTGACCTTTCTAGTGAACCGGAAAAACTTCGCGAAGCTTACGGAAAGAATGTGTTCGGCCAAGGCTGCCTGATGGCGCGGCGATTGATCCAGCGCGGCGTTCCGTTTGTCGAAGTCTCGCTGGGAACCGGCAGCACCTCGGTCGGCTGGGACACGCATACCGACAATTTTAATGCGGTGAAGGATCTGTCCAAGATTCTCGATGACGGCTGGGGCACGTTGATGCAAGATTTGGAAAGCCACGGCTTACTTGAATCGACGACGATCCTTTGGATGGGCGAGTTCGGACGCACGCCGACGATCAATCCCACCGCCGGCCGTGATCATTTCCCGGCCGCCTGGACGAGTGTCTTGGCCGGTGGCGGCATAGCGGGGGGACAGGCTTACGGTGCAACGAGCGCCGACGGAAACGAAGTCGTCGATGGTAAAATCGGCGTTCAGGATTTGCTCAGCACCCTCTGCAAGGCGATCGGCTTGGGCAGTGCGCCGAGCAACATGGCTCCCAGTGGTCGACCGATTCCGATTGCCGAAGGTCGCGTCATCGAGGAGATTTTGGTATGAGCATGCCAGTGGCTCCTGTGAACCGAATGGTCACGCCGATCCTGCTAATGGGAATCGTCTGTGCGATCGCAAACGCGGAAGAGAACGACGCTGCGCCGATCGTGACTGTTGCGGTCAAGAGACTCGATCGCAGCACGCCGACGATGCAGCAAACCGATGCGATGCCAGTCATGATGGCTCTCGCGTCACCGCCACCGACGTTGCCCGCCGAACGCTTTCCTCAATACCGGATCGGCTACCAACGCGCCGACGCGTTGCTGCAATCACAAGTTACCGAGGGAACGGTTTGCTTTCTTTTGACCGATCCGGCGATTCTCGATTCGGTCGGTCGTCCGCTGCTTCTGGAAGCAACCATTCTCATCGACGGCGAACCGTTTTCAGCCGTTCGTGATTCTCAGGCGGCAACTCAGTTGGCGGCGTCAAGGGAATCGCCTGCTTCCGATCCCGATTTGCAACAACCCATTCTTGACACTGAGCCAGTTGATGAAGAGCCAACCAGTGATGAGTCGGTCGAAGTTGAAGTCGTTGCTCCCAAAGAACTCGGTGCCGAAGCGGACGAAACAAAGACCAATGAAACGGAGCCCGAGCCAGACGATCCCGAACCCGAGAGCGAACCGGTGACACCCGCAACCGAACCGGTTTACAGCTTGACCAGCAACTCCGCCGAACTGATGCGTCGATACGCCGACGCGATCGGTGAACAATTAGAAGAACCGGAGGCAGGTTGGTTGATGACACACTGGACCGATGGTCCCACGCTGTTGCTGCTTCATCCGTACTATCAAAGTTTTCGGGCCGATCAACGGCCGGTCTTCACAATTCTGGACCGAGACGGCGACGGTGTTATTGCCAAAGATGAACTCGAAGCGGTGGACGAATCGTTCGGACGTTGCGACGTCAATCGCGACGGCATTGTCGATGTGTTGGAGCTATCCGGTGCTGCCGACAAGTTGCGTGATCCCACCGTCGCGACCGATGCGCCGGGGCCGTTGTTCTGGTTGTTATCCGATGTCGGCGGCATTTCAGAACAGGACGCTGAACTGTATCGCTCACTTGCCGTTCTCGACAAGAATCAGAACGGAAGGATCGATGCGGACGAAGTCGATTCGCTGACCAACCAATCTCCTGATATTTGCGTGACTGTCGCCTTCCTTTCGGCCGATGCCGGTGGATCCAAATTGCACGTGACCGAAATCCATCCGGAAAGAAAGGCCGACGTTCGCGGTGATGGCGATGGCGTCGATATCTCGATCGGTCCATTGATGATTCACTTGTCCGCGATTCAAGAGACCGACTTGCAAAACCACTCGGGACAAATCGCGATCGGTGCGGTCGTCGACGGTTACCCGCTGTTGCCTGAACTCGACCCCAACGACGATGGTCGCTTCACCATCCGCGAACGTCGAACGTTGACCGAGCGACTGCGAGCCAAAGATCGCGACGATGATCGATCGTTGACCTCGCAAGAATGCTTATCACCCATTCGCGTCTGCATCGGGCTTGGGCCAATCGTGCATCAAGAACTTGCAAACGTGCGAGCTTCAAGATCGGTTATCGTCACCGAAAGTGTCAGCGGTCCCGAATGGTTTACTCGCATGGACCGCAACCGAGACAACGACTTGACACGCGGTGAGTTTCCCGGCACCGACGAACAGTTCTTGGCATTGGACGCCGATGGCGACTCGCTGGTCAGCGCCAGCGAAGCAAACAACTTTGAACAGCAATCCGACAACTAAATACGGAATCCCCGATGACCAACCGACTCGATGAAATCGCCAAACCGAGCCAAAATGGCCCCCTCAATCACGTCAATGACAAGCCGGTCGATGTGGCGGCGGCGGTCGATCAATTGCACGATCAGCTCAACGAACTGCGCACGCAATTGGCCGGTGTCATCGTCGGCCAACATGCGGTCGCCGAACAGTTGTTGATCGGCATCCTGTGCCGCGGTCATTGCATTCTGCAAGGCATGCCGGGGCTGGCCAAAACGATGCTGGTGTCGACGCTGGCATCGCTGACCGAAATGACGTTCCGCCGCGTTCAGTTCACGCCCGACCTGATGCCTGGCGACATTACCGGTACCGAAGTTTTGGAAGAAGACCACACGACCGGCAAGCGAATCTTTCGATTCGTCGAAGGCCCACTGTTCGGCAACGTGATCCTGGCGGACGAAATCAACCGCACACCGCCGAAAACACAAAGTGCGTTGTTGGAAGCGATGCAGGAGCGACAATTAACCGTTTGTGGCAAAACGTATCGGTTGCCCGACCCGTTCTTTGTTCTCGCGACGCAGAACCCGGTCGAAACCGAAGGAACCTATCCGCTCCCCGAAGCTCAACTGGATCGTTTTCTTTTAAAAATTCACGTTCGTTATCCGTCGCGTGAAGAAGAGTTGGAGATCGCTCGGCGTCAAACGACCGATTACGCGTTTCAGACCAAAACGGTTTTGAACGAAGAACAAATCCACCAGATGCAATCGTTGGTGCGCAGCGTGGTCGTCTCCGATCACGTCTACGCGGCGGCATTGGATTTGGTCCGCGGCACGCGTCCCGAAGAAGGGATAATGTCCAAGGAATTGCAGAACATGGTCCAGTGGGGTGCCGGACCACGGGCGACGATCTCGTTGTTGATGGCGGCCAAAGCGAGAGCGCTGCTACATCGTCGTTGCCACGCGACGACCGAAGATTTGATCGCGGTCGCTCCTCCTGTTCTCAGGCACCGGATCATCTTGACGTTCAATGCCGAAGCGGCGGGCGTCGATGCGGACTCGGTGCTGGAAAAGATGATCCAGCAAACGCCGTCATTGAAGAACAAGCCGGTCGCCTCTTAGTGGTGGCGACTTTCAGTCGCCAAGACCTGAAACGTCGACTGAAAGTCGACGCCACGTTCAGAATCCTTCACCCCTTTGAATTGCGTTCATGCTCAAGCTCTTCCGCCGCTCCAACATTCAGCCTTCGGCTTCGCCCAGCGATTCCCGATCGCATGCGTATGCCGACTTGGTCGATCCGGTCGTCATGGACCAGATCGGCAATTTGGAGTTCCTGTCGCGGACCGTCGTCGACGGGTTGCTGGCCGGAAAGCATCGCTCGACGACCAAAGGCGGATGTTGCGAATTCGCTCAACACCGTCAGTACGCACCGGGCGATGAAATCCGACAGATCGACTGGCAAGTTTACGCCCGCAACGATCGCTACTTCATTCGTCAATTCGAAGAGGAAACGAATCTGCACGCGATGCTGGCCATCGACGCTAGCGGATCGATGAAGTTTGGTTTGTCGACGATCAGCAAGCTGGACTTCGCCAAACGGGCTGCGGCTTGTTTGGCGAGATTGTTATTGCATCAACGCGACGCGGTCGGATTGACGGTTTTAAATGAGTCGGCCGCCAAGTTTGTCCCCGCCAAACAGCACGCCGCGCACTTGCGAGCCATCTTGGCGACGTTGCAAGCGGCCGATGCCGAAGGGGCCGGAGGCCTGAGCGGCCAGATCCAGCACTGCATCGCCAGGCAACGTCGACGTGGTTTGTTCGTCTTGCTCTCGGATTGTTTCGGCGACTTGCAAGAACTTGCCACCGCACTGCGGATCGTGCGGGCTCGGGGCCATGACGTCGTCGTGATGCATGTTCTAGCACCGGAGGAGTTATCGTTCGATTTCCGGCGTTGGTCGGCGTTTCAATCGCTCGAAAGCTCGGCCCAGCGTCTGCATTTGGATCCACCAGCGGTTCGCCAACAATACCTTCAGCGTGTCCAGAAGTTCGTGGCCGAACTGGAGGATCTGGTCGTCGGATTGGGTGGCGACTACGTGCGATTGACGACGGCGACCGACCTGGGTGATGCGTTGGGCTGGTTTTTGCGAAACCGGATGGCTCGCAAAGGAGGCAGCCGCACATGAGCTTCATCGGAATCGGTTTTCTGTTCGCGTTGCCCCTGGTCGCGGCGCCACTGTTGCTGCATCTGTTTGATCGCCGACGCAACGAGGTGATCGAGTGGGGCGCGATGCAGTTCCTGGTCGAAGCGTCGGCGCGAAAGACCAGTGCGCGGCGGCTGAAACAGTGGCTGCTGTTGTTGCTGCGTTGTTTGGCGATCGCGGCGTTGATCTTCGCACTCGCCCGACCGTTGTTGCCGGCGGGCTATTTGGGCGGCATCGATCGCGGTGAAACGATTTTGGTGATCGACAATTCGATGTCGATGTCTCGCAAAACATCCACCGGAACGATGATCGAAACCGCCGTGCAGCGGGCTGCGAAAATCATCGAGGAACTGCCCAAGAACGAAGACGTGCGGATTCTGACGACGGCTCCCTATCCGACCTGGGCCGAAGCGGGCACGGTACGCGACGATCACCGCGATCGCACGCGGATCACCAAACAACTCGACGAGCTGGCCGCGACCCAAGGCCGTAGCGATTTGTTGGCGGCGTTGTTCACAGCGGCGCAGGTCGAAAACGAATCCGCAGTCAACTCGCGGCGAATCGTGGTGATGACCGACGGACAAGCCGCCGACTGGCGAATGGACGACGAAGCGGGTTGGAAGCGATTGCAAGAGGTTTTGCAAGAGACGCTTGTTCGCACTCACATCGATACGGTGCGTTTAGACCAAGTCGCATCCTCACCGGGTTTGGGCAATCTGGGAATTGATCGCGTTGCCATCGATCGTTCGGTTGTCGGTGTCGATTGGCCTGTCACGGCGACAGCAACGCTGCACAACTATGGCTCGCAATCGATCGGTTCGGGCGAGTTGGTTTGGCAGATCGATGGCCAAGAACAAAGTCGTCAAACGCTCGAAACGATCGAAGGCGAGCAAACCTCGGAGGCGAATTGGAAACATGCGTTTGCCGCAACGGGAACCTACCGGATCAGTTGCCGAATCGATCGCGACGATGACTTGCCCGCTGATAACACAGCCAGCTTTGTCGTCGAGGTCGTCGATCGCATCCCGATCGTGATCGTCGAAGGCGCGATGGAACTGGCGGAAATGCAACAGGACGGCTACTTCGTGCAAGCCGCCTTGGGATGGATCAACAATCAACCTCTCGATGCATCGTCGATTTATGTTCCCACTCTGGTGACGCCCGATGTGTTGCCGACGATGGACCTGAGCAAGCAACGCGTGGTCGTGATTCCCAACCTGACACGTCTGTCCGAAGATTCGGTGCGTGTGTTGACGGAATTCGTCAGCGAAGGCGGCGGGTTATGGATCGGTCTGGGACCGCGCACCGACATTGATTTCTTTAATCATCATCTGTTCGCCGACGCCAGCGGTTTGGCTCCGCTGCGGATCGATCGCATCGTCGACGGAGTTGCCGCGGATACGGATACCGACAGCGAGGCGTTGGTCGATCCCGATCATCAAACGCGTATCGACCCGTTTCGTAGCGATCACCCGGCGACGAAACAACTGGCCGACAACAACCAATTGGATTTAGCGGACACGCAGATCCGGCGACACTTTCGATTCGCAACCAATGACGATGCGGAAGGATTGTCGGTGCTGATTCGTTTGAACGACGGATCGCCGTTGGCGGCTGAAAACTTTATTGGAACGGGGCGAGTGATCGTCCAAGCGGTGCCGTTGCGGCTGCAGTGGAGCGATCTTGCCCGAACGCAATCGTTTGTGGTGATGGTTCGCGATTGGATCGAATATCTGGCCGAGCCACGGGCAACACAATACAACCTCGAACCGGGCCAACCGATCGTTTACCGCGTGGCGGAATCGGATACAGGATCGCATTCGGAAATAGGAGCACAGTGGAACGGTTCGACACCGATCGAAGAGGCTCCGACCGGTTTGCTGCGAACGCCGCTAAGTGAATCGATTGAATTGACCGCTCAACCGCGTGAGGAGGCGATGGAGTTTCGCTCCAGTCGCACACGGCTTCCCGGAGCGTATCAATTGGAAATCGGTTTGGCCGATCGCGTCGTTCCTTATCAAGTGATGCGTTCGCCGGAAGAGTCCGACTTAACCGCACTCGATTCGGCAGCTTGGCAGCGAATCGAAGGGATTCTAACGGCGGAACCTCCAGCGGAACGATTGGCACAGGCCAGTTCGACGCAAGCCGATCCGATCTGGCCCTACTTGCTGATCGGATTGATCGCCTTGATCACCGGCGAGTTGGCCCTGTCGGGAATGATGGCTCGTGAACGGTTTGGCTCGGCGGGAGTTCCCGAATTTTCCGAGATCGGGGCCTCGCCACTGAAAGCCGAGTCGTTCGTCACGACTGCGTCTACGCTACGTGACGAAACGCCAAAGCCGCCTACGTCAGCTTCAGTGGAGGTGCGTTAAGCGATGAACGCAACCGAAACCGAAACAAATGAGTTTCTGTCGCTCGATCACCCCTTTCACACCGAGTTTGTGGTGTTGTTGGGATTGGCGTGTGCGGCGATCTTGATTTGGGCATTGCTGCGTGAACGTGCGATCCTCGGCCGGCGAACCACGGCGTTGTTTTTTGGATTGCGAATCGCGGCGTTTACCGGCGCGTTCTGGATGCTGTTGGCTCCGACGAGCGTGTTGGAGAAATCGACGACGACTCGCAAAGCGGTGGTGCTGGTGACCGACGCGAGCGCCAGCATGACGACGGTCGATCCCGCCGGCACGGCCGACGATGGGCGCTGGGCCTCGTTTGCATCCGGTGAACAGCAACCAAGTGAACAGCAACCAAGTGAACAGCAACCAAGTGACGAGCGCCAGCCGATCGAGTTGGCGGACCGTTCGATCGCCGCTCTTGGGATCGCGCATCGTGAACTGTCCGGTGCCGTCGATGCGATGCAGCAGCACGGTGCCGAAACGCTCGTTGCCGAACATTTAGGCGTTGCCAATCAAGCGATCTTACGGTGTCAGACGCATCTGGACGGACTGCGTGACCGGTCTTCGCAGTGGGCGGCGGCCCCCGAGTCGACCAGCGAATCGCTGTTGAACCGATTGAACGGATTACTCGTCAGCCCCGAGTTTGATTCGCTGGGCGAGCTGGTCGACATGCTGCAAAGCGGTCGCACGCCAAAGGAGGCCGGTTGGCGCGAAGCGTTGCCCGACTGGATCGGTCGCGTCGCCACTACCTCGCGCGTCTTTCGCGAGTTGGCCGATCAATTGCAGCAACTCCCACCATCGAGTGATTCCGAAGACGCCTCCGCGATGGCTCGCTTTGTCGGCAAGTCACGCAGCGAACGCGTGGCGAGCTTCTTAGAGCAATTCGAGCAATCTTCTGCGTCTGGGATTCGCGAGACTGCGGATCTGCGTTGGTGCGTGTTTGATCAAGCGACACGCAACTTCCGCGACAGTCAAGAAGCGATTCCCTATTTAGCAACGCTTGCCGATCGCGAACAACTCGCCACTCAGACGAACTTGACATCCGCCTTGCAACACGTCGATCAAATGCATCGCGATCAACCGATTGCGGCGACGTTCGTGCTGTCCGACGTCGCGCACAACGAAGCCGCCGGCCGCAAACCGACCGACGTGGCGACGCAGTTGGGTTCGGTGCCGGTCTACGTCGTCCCGATCGGCAATGAACTGCGGCTACGAGACATCGACTTGGTTTCCGTGTCGGCGCCGACGGTCGCGATGCGAAACGACGATGTGGTCATTGAAGCGCATCTGGGCATTTATCAATGCGCCGGCGAACGCTGCACGGTTCAGTTGTTGCGTGGCGGCGAGGTCGTTGATTTTCGCAACGTGCTGATCGAATCGAACGCGGAAACACGAAGCGTGCAGTTCGAACAACGCGTTTCGGAAATCGGGACGGCAGCCTTTCAGATCGCCGTTCAACCGCTCAGCGGCGAAATGACCAACGAGAACAACTTTGACGAAATCGAAATCAACGTCACCCGCAGCGATATCAAAGTCTTGTTGGCCGACGAACTGCCGCGGTGGGAATACCGCTACCTCGCTCAATTGTTTCGTCGCGATCCGAAGGTCGAGTTGGATGAGTTGCTTTTCCGGCCACGGATGATCGCGACCGGCCAGCGGCAAGCGACACAATCGTTTCCCGTATCGGTCGATCAGTGGGATCATTACGACGTCGTGATCCTTGGCGATTTACCAATCGAACACCTGCCCGTCGCGTCACAGGAATCGTTATTGCAGTATCTGCGAACACGCAGCGGCACGGTGATCCTGATCGCCGGCCAGCAATCGATGCCGCAGGCGTACGTCGATCATCCGCTGCACGACATCGTCCCGGTGCGTCCCATCGATTCGGCGCTCGAGTCGCCGGGCCAGTTCGCGTTTGAAGTTACCGAGGCGGGCAAATCCCATGCGGCGTTGATGATCGGCGAAACCGAACAGGCAACGCGAAGTGCGTGGGAGTTCGTCAATCAGTTCTCGCCGCTTGATCAAGTTTCGCGTTGGCGAACTCCCTTGCCGACGGCGCAAAGTCTGATCTCCGCCGTTCCCCGCAATCAAACGTTGGTGATGTCGGATCCGCGATTGACCCAGTCGAGTTTTCTGTGCTGGCAACCGGTCGGTCGCGGTCGAGTGATCTATTTGTCCGGTCCGGATACATATCGTTTGCGATTCCTGCGCGGTGACCGTTTGCATTACCGGTTTTGGGGTCAACTGATGCGGTGGGCGATCGCTGCGGACATGTCATCTGGCAGCAAGATGGTTCGCATTCGAACGGCCAAGTCGCTGTACGAAACCGATCAATCGGTCGATGTCGAAGTCGCTCTGCTGGACGCCGATGGAGATCCCGTCATTCAGGAGCAACCCGACACCGATACGTTGCATCTGCGTTTGACCGTCGGCGACCAACTGCGAACCGTGCCGCTGGCGCACGATGCGGATCGACCGGGACATTACCGTGCCGACATTCGTGAGCTTTCGCCGGGCGTCTATCAAGCTCAACCGGCCGGCAACCTGATCGAGATGTTGTTGTCGAGCGAACAAGCATCTGCGGAGGGCCGATTCGAAGAAGCGATCGCGACCTTCACCGTTCAAGCCGACTTGCCGGCGGAGTTGGTTGATACGCGAACCAATCGAGTCTTGGCCAACCAAGTCGCCCAGGCGACCGGCGGGCAGGTTTTGCCGCCGACGGCCGTTGACGAAATCTTAGCACTGACCGACCTGCAACCGGTCGTGACGCACAGTATCCAGCGTGAACCATTGTGGTCGCGTTGGCGGTACCTGTGGCTGATCTTTGGATGCTTACAAACGGAATGGATCATCCGCAAATGGAGAGGACTTTCATAGCCATGTCGACCACGTTATCCCCACATCGTTTCCCCTCGGCGATCAAAGGCAAACTGCAATGGGTTCGCTGGCGTCACGCGGCGACCTCGCTGGCGTTCGCTTTGGCCTTCGCCTGTGGCGTCGGTCTGTTGCTGATGTTCGCCGCCATGGGGATCGATTGGTTGTATCCGTTCGCTCCCACTTGGCTGCGGATGTCATTAACCGCAGCGACGGCAGCCGCAGCGATCGGTGTTGCCTGCCGACTGGGGATCGGACCGGTTCGCCGCGCGTTGCATTGGGCACGCGCCGCCGACGCTGTTGACCATGACGTCCCCGAATTGGAAGAACGTTGGTCGACCGTGACCAGCCTGTCATCGCGGGACGTTTCGCAGTGGTCGCCGATCGAACGAGCCATGGCGGCGCAGGTCACCAGCGAAGCGATCGCGATGGAACGAATCGTTCAGCCGCGTCGGGTGGGGCCTCCTGTGTCACTACGCCCGGCGGTTGCAACGGCTGCGGTGGGAGCCGGATGCATCGCGGCAATGTTCGCGATTGCTCCGCAACAAACGTCGGTATTGATGCGACGTTTCTTATCCCCCGCATCGTTGATCACTGCGACGCAGTTAGATAGCGTAACGGGCGACCAAATGGTTCCACGCGGGGAATCGCTCGAACTGATCATTCGAATGCAGGGCGTCCCTCGATCAACGGCAACGCTCACAATCGGCTATCCCGACGGTCGTGTGCAAGATGTTCAATTGCGGCCCAATGAAACGACCAACGACCAGTTCACTCATTCCCTTCGCGTCGACGAATCGATGTCGTATCGCGTCCGGGCCGGAGATGCTCAAACGCCTTGGCATCAACTGCAAGTGATCGATTATCCCGAACTGGAAGAGGTCCGGCTAACGATCGAATTCCCAGAGTACACCGATCGCGAAAGTGTCCAGCGGGATGGGTTTCCGCGTCGGATGAAAGTCGTCCAAGGAAGTGTCTTGCGTTTGTCGATCAAGCCGGTCGAGCGGCTGGAAAGCTGTGTGCTGTCACTGGTTCATCCGAATGCGTCTCCTTCGGCAACCGTTTCGAGTCAAGAATCAACCGAGACGGTCGAACACCTTTTGACCGCCGATGCGGACAACTGGTACCACTTCGAAATGCAGTTGGTCGAAGACGTTTTGTTGCAGCCCAAGCTGCTCAGCACCCATGGACTGGAGAACCGACGGCGACAGTTTACTCGAATCGACGTGATCGCCGACAAGGCACCGGTCGCCCGCGTCATCAAGCCAACCGACGAGATGGCGGTCGCCGAAGACGCCACGATCGACATCGAATTCGAAGCCCACGACGACCATGGAATTGCGACGGCCGAGTTGGTCATTTACGACGAATCGCAGCGGGACACCGAAGGCAATGCCAAGGTCTTGAAAGTGCAGCCGATCTCGCTGGATGAGCAAACGATGCAACGTCATGTGATGGGAAAGACCACGCTCGATCTGAAAGAGCTAGGTTTGACCGAAGGCCAACAGATCAGCTACGCCGTGCGTGTCACCGACAACCGCAACGTCCGCTTGAGCGACGATCGGGAAGCAACGCCGCAGACGGCGTTGGCGGAGCGTGAAGCCGACGCGACCAATCGCTCGCCGTTGAACGCTTCGGCTGCTGATCCCGAAGCACTAGCCAATCCATTCCCGTCTGACAAAGTGACAGCGCAGGAATCGGGCGACGGACTGACGAAAACTGAGCCGATGGCGCTAGCCACGGGCATCGCAGCCGCCAACCCCAACGACCCACAGCCCGCGGCTAACGCCGTCGGCACACACAATCAATCTCCGTCTGACAAAGTGACAGCGCAGGAATCGGGCGACGGCCAGACGAAAAGTGAGCCGATGGCGATAGCCACGGGCATCGAAGCCGCTAACCCCAACGACCCACAGCCCGCAGCTAACGCCGTCGGCTCACACAATCAATCTCCGTCTGACAAAGTGACAGCGCAGGAATCGGGCGACGGCCAGACGAAAAGTGAGCCGATGGCGCTAGCCACGGGCATCGAAGCCACCAACCCCAACGACCCGCAGCCCGCAGCTAACGCCGTCGGCTCACACAATCAATCTCCGTCTGACAAAGTGACAGCGCAGGAATCGGGCGACGGCCAGACGAAAAGTGAGCCGATGGCGCTAGCCACGGGCATCGAAGCCACCAACCCCAACGACCCGCAGCCCGCTGCTAACGCCGTCGGCTCACACAGTCAAGCACTGCCATCAGCTCAGGCTGGCGGCGAAGCATCCGAATCGGTCGATATGTCTCAGGCCGCTTCGGCTGAAAACGTGGCGACATCACAAAAGACCAGTAAACCGGCGATGCAATCCGAAACGGCCGAGACAAGGCCTTCGGCCACCGATAATCCGTTGGCCCGTTCGCAATCGTCGCTGGCCAACGTTTCGCAATCGCCGCAATCGCAAAACATTTCCAGTTCCAACGGCACGCAGCAATCAAAAACCGCCAGCCCCGATCGTAGTGGCGACATTCAGTCGCCAAGTCCTGAAACGGCGACTGAAAGTCGCCGCCACGTGCGCAATGCATCACCGATGCTAACGGGCCAGCGAAGTCGCCAGGGACAGAACACGTTGACCGGGCGTCGACGATTGAAGATCACAGCAACACTCTCCGCGCTCGCCGACGCCGAAGACCGACCTGGCGACGACCAAACGATCCGTGAATCGGTCGTCGAGATCGATCGAATGCTGACGGAAATCGAAATGGGATTGCAGAAGCTGGTCGACGGAATGATCGCCGATGCGGATCGTGGTGAACAGCTCCGCCGCCTCGACGCGGGGCTCGGCAATGTCGAAACCTTTGTTGCCGATCTGCGGGAACAGACTAAGGAAAATCAATTCGCCTTCGTCGGTCTGCAAATGGTTGACATCACTCGCACGCACATCACGCCGGCACGCGACCGAGTCTTCGCCGGCAGCCAACGACCGGGCGCGAGCGATGTCGATGCCAAGATGGGGCTGCAGCACGTGTTGCGTGCTCGCGAACTGCTGGCCGCTTTGTTGAAACGCTATGACCGCGTCGAACAGGAAAAGAAGCTCGAAGAGGAAATGGACGAAGCGGTCACGATGTACGAGGTGTACGTCCAAAAGCGTCGTCAGTTGATGCGAGAAGCACGGCAGAACCTCAATCCGCTGGACCGCAAGATGGGAATCATCGAAGTCGATCAAGCCTACTTGGATCGCCTAGCCGAAGTGATCAAGCTTCGCCGTGAAATGATGGATGAGTTCGCCCAGATGCTCGGCGATGATCCGCGACTTCTGTCTCGCTACATGGAACTCACCAAACGACGGCAGGCTTCCTTGAGGGATCAATTGACCGAAATCGCACAGCGTCAATTTGACATGACCGAAGAGACGCTCAACTGGCTGCAAATTGATGACTCGCAGCGTGCCGATCTGTGGATGGTGATCATTGAGTTGCGTCTCGCCGCCGCAGATGACTTGGCCAAAGACGCCTCCGAACTGGCCGAACGTGTTGAGAAACAGATGCCGTTGGATGTCGAGTTGGCTGCCGGGACGCCCGCTGAAATCATCGCTCAGACCAAGCAAATCGCATCCGCCGCCCGAACGATACGGATGGATGCCGATGATGTGGCCGCCGAATACGGAAAGGCCAAAGATCCGAATCAACTTCGCGGCAACGCGAGTTCCCTGGTCCTTCAGTGCGAACGATTGTTCGCCTTGTTGGATCGGTTGCAGTTTGAAAACAACGGCAATGAAGGGATCAATCAATACGTCGAATCACGCATTCAAGAATCTCGCGCCGTCGCCGACCAAGCCGCGTTGTGGATGAATCTGAGTAACAGCATCGCTTCGGATTCGTATCCCGCCTTGGTCGAAACCGAGCAGCATCGATTGGCGATCACGACGCAATTACTACGAGTCAGCATGCTGGAAATGGAAAGCGACCTGGTCGCTCAGTTCCAACGCATCCTCGACACAGACTTGCCGGGGGAAATCAAAGACATGATTCGGACGCTGCATCGTTTGATGGAATCGATCACCTTCAACCAACTCGCAGCCTCGTTCCGGTCGGGACAAGGTCGTTTGGAACCCGCTTCGGAACAACAACAGTTGGCATCCGATCGACTGTCCGAAGCGGAGGCTTTGTTCGATCAAATCCGCCGCGCGGTCGTTGAGCGTTTGGACGAGAACGATCCCAATGATCCCAACATCGCCGACTTGCAAGACCCAACCTTGGACGCCTTCCTGGCCCAATTAGAACGCGAACCGAACATCGCGGCACAACTGGGCATTCCAAACCGCCGCTCCAATTTGCGAATTCGAGCCGATACGATGCTGTGGCAACAATCCCCGCTTGGCGCTTTAGCCATGTCGGCCAATGCGGCGGGCGAGCGTGCTCGGCAAGCGATGAAGATGCAGCGGAAAGAAAGCGACGCGGACGGCGAACAGGGCAAACCGAAGAAGCCAGAAGATCGAGCCGACAAGCCCGAACCCAAAGAACTATCACCCGAAGAGCAGCAACAACGCGAAGCCGCCAAAGAAGCTCAAGACCGCCTGACGAAGACGCTGGCCGAAATCGAAAAGCAGCAACAAGATTCCCAGTTGCCGCGCGAGCAACGCGAGCGACTGGAGAAAGTAGCTGAAGATCTCCGCCGATTGCTCGATGCTCCCGACGGCGATCAGTCCGCGCAACAAGCTTGGGATCGTGTGGTCCAAGCCGACCAAGCCAATGAGTTGATGCGAGCGATGGCGGCTGGCGAATCGATTCCCGATGAACAATGGAACCGCTTGCTTTCGACGCTCGACGACGGCCTCTGGCAAACACGTGGCAACCGGCCGCCCGAAGCGTATCGCAAAGCGATCGAACAATACCAAGACCAGATTCGTGAACTCTTGCCAACGGTGGATGAGTGATGGTGCTTCAAGACGCTCATTCTCACGGCTTTAGTGATCCTCGTGCTCTTACTCGTACTCGTGCTCGTGCTCAGGCGCAGCCGGTGCTCGTAATCGATCGAAACGCAATCGAATCGAGTACGAGTACGAGCACCATTTCATTGAGCACGAGTGCGATTACGAGCACGATTCCTGGGCATCCTTCACGCCGGAAGTTCTTGAGTCTGCTGATCTTGCTTTTTCTCATCCCACGTCCTCCCATCTTCGCTCAAGAAACAACTTCATCAAACCCAAGCGGCATCATCGAAACGAGTACGAATCTGAGTGCTGCGCTCCCCGCCAGCGATTGGGCTCGCGTCGAAACGTCGGTCGACCGTGGACTGCAATGGCTGGCCAGCCAGCAAGCCGAAGACGGCCGCTTCCCCAGTGACGAAGCCGGACAACCGGCGGTAACCGCGATGGGCGTGATGGCGTTCTTGGCTCGCGGACACTTACCCGATCAAGGTCGCTACGGCGTAACAATATCAAGGGCCATCGACTTCGTGCTCAGCACCCAGCGACGCCGTGGCTATTTCTCGTTGTTGCCTGTGTTGCCACCGGTCGAGCATCTGAACCCTTCGCAAACGGTGATCTACAACCATTCGATCGCTGGTTTGATGTTGGGTGAAGTCTACGGCATGTGTTCCGGTGAACGATCGCAACAGATCGAGCAAGCGTTGTTACGGGCGCTGGCGTTTCATCGCGAAGTGCAATCGCGAACCAAGGGGAAGAAATCGGACATCGGTGGTTGGCGTTACGGCTATCCGGAAAGCCCCGAAGCGGCGTCGGACATGTCAGTCACGGGCTGGGCCTTGATGTTCCTGCGTTCGGCTCGCAACGCCGAGTTCAATGTCCCGAAACAGTACTTCGACGAAGGACTCGACTTCGTCCAGCTTTGCTACGAACCCGATCCGGGGCAGCACGAGAAGGGTGTCTTTCGCTATCGACCCCATGCCTCGCAAACCGAACCGCAAATCACGTTGGCCAACACCGCATCGGCCACGTTGACGCTGATCCTGGGAGGCCGCCACCGGCACGAGGGCGTCGCCACTTCGATCCGCTGGTTCCGCAGTCGCGAGTACCCCAATCCGTGGCAGAACAATTATTATTACTTGGCGACCTACTACAGCAGCCAAGCAATGGCCCAAGTCGGCGGTGAAGCCTGGGAACAGATATTCCCTCAAATCGCGGCTGGTTTATTGAAGGAACAAACCGACGAGGGTGCTTGGCCACCCGGCGGTGCGAACGAACGCCGATTCGGTTCCACCTACAGCACCTCGTTGGCGGTTTTAGCCCTCACACCGGCTTACGGGTTGCTGCCAATTTATCAACGCTAGTGTTCTGTTCCAACTTGATTTTAGGGTGCCTATCATCGTGGCACGGTGGTCCCCACCGTGAACCACGGCGGGGACCGCCGTGCCACGATACGCCAACCCGAACTTAACGTTGGAACAAAACACTAGTAGCATCGTGCTCATGCTCTCCTATCCTGCCGACCGAAAAACGCACGTTATCTTTCGCCGTTTCGTCGCGGGGCGGAACGTTCTTTTATTTTTGTTTCTGGTGATCTTGGCGGCCGTTGGCCCACGGCCATGCTGCCTCGCCGAGTCGCTGCGCAGCGATTCGGCCGCAGCACAATGGATTATCGGGAACGAATCGCTGCTCAACACGTTGGCGTTCTATCAACGACTTGACGAGTTGCCCGCCGGCGACCAGTTCGTGCGGTTGCGGGACAACGTGTTTCCGCCGGAATCGGATTGGATCCGCATTGAAGCGGTCGCGGCCCCTCGAACCTGGCCGGCATCCCGTGCTGCTCAATTGGCAATACGCTTTCCGACACTCGCGTCGCAGGACGATCCGACGGTTCTGTCCGCTTTCCGGCCGCCGGTATTATTGGCTCCCGCCGTATCTCTAGTCGACGTTGCGGCACAACTGGATCGTCTGTCAGAAATCGAAACGCTGTTGGAGAATCGAGCGAAAAATCCAGTGAACTCGGATACGGATGCGTTGATACTCAAGTCTCTATTGGCCATCGCACGGCGGCAACCGGACCAAGCAACTGAGCAGATGTTCGCCCTCTCCGACGTGCTGGAAAAGAAGCAACAGGTCCAACATTCGATAGGCGGAATTCTCGCCTTGGTTTGGAAAACGAGCCCCAATGCGACATTGCGTGAACCGAGCATGGCGTTGGCAATGCGTTGCTATGAGTTAGCACGCATCGGGGGCTCACCGCTCAACGAACTTTGGAAACGGCACAGCTTTGCCACGCACTACCGACTGCAAGCTGCCGCGGGTGAAGTCGGCGTTACCGACACGGCGTCATCCTCGACGACCGCAGGACGCTGGCATGCCGTCTCGCGCAGCACGGTGGCAATGTCCGGGCAGGGTTACCCGGCGGCGTTGTGGCGGTTGACGCAGGGTCAAGCGTCAAAAATGTCGCCGAGTGATCGAGACTTTCTGATGTTCGATATACCTTTAACGGGTGATTTCGCAGTCGAGGCGATCGTCAGTGCGTTCAACTACCACGAAACTCAACTGGGGTATGGCGGTACTTGGACCGGCCCCACCTATGATCACAAAACGCTCATGCGCGGTCATTTTGCTCGCGATCACTCGACGTTGAACTTATCACCGCCGCTGGACGAGATCACTGATTCGATGCGAGTACGTTTGGAGGTGCGTGACGATACCGTGACTACCTTGATCAATGGCCGCCGAGTCAATCAGACTGCCGTTTCCGTGTCGGATCCGTGGTTGACGATCTTCAGCGATTGGTACACCCACGGCTGGGTAAGAAATCTCCGCATCCTCGGTGAGCCGCTGATTCCCGATTCGATCGATCTGCTGGCCGACGAACGGTTGCTCGGCTGGGACGCGTATTACGGATCAGTCGAAGGCGACGATGCCGATTGGCAGTCGATGGAAACGGCAGACTACGAGGAACCGAAGCAGAAATCGGAAAAGAATTCGACATTCGTTCTAAGAGGAAAACAACGCGACCTGATCGCGGGCAGTTATTGCGAACGGCTGCTTCGATACCATCGACCCATACTCGAAGACGCAACGTTCTCGTACGAGTTCTACTATCGAACCGGTTCGCATGGCGTTCATCCGGCGATCGGGAACCAAGCTTTCGTGCTCAATCCTGATGGCCAGATCGCAACTCACGATCTGACCGATGGTGTCGAAGAGCGTCTGGGAAAACATCCGCAGCCACCACTAGGCACGGGTCTCTCACTCGACGGTTCGCCGCTGCGCAGCGGCCAGTGGAACCAAATGGAAATTGCCATTCGCGGTGACCGGATCCGATTCACTCTCAATTCCGAACCGATCTATGAAACACTCCTGACCGACGTTTTTCCTCGCGTGTTCGGATTGTTTCATTACTGCGACCAAACCGAAGCCTTAGTGCGAAACCTTCGCTGGAGCGGCGGATGGCGGAAGGAACTCGAAGCCGTCAGGAAGCAACGGCTTACCGATCCGACGTTGGAGCAGATATTGGCGGGATCGGAAATGAAGCATACCTTTCGCCATTCCTTTGCTGATGGTCTACCGCTGGACATCTTTGCGATCATGGGCGAGGGTTGGAAAGAAAACCTGACACAGCTTCCCAGTGGGATTCGATTGGTGCGGCCGGGTGGCAATTATGTTCACTACACGATCACGCCTGACTTGCAGATCGACGGCGATTTTGATGTGATTGCGGACTTCGAGGACTTTGGAGCATCGACCGCCTCGGGAGGCGATGGAAACATCAAATTGATGCTCGGCTTTTCCGAAAACAACACCGATTATCGCATGTATCGAAAGTTCTCGCGATTTGCCAAAAAAGAGCTTGGTCAACAAATGATCCAAGCCGGTTACTTCTATTCGCGTGACGGACAACGTGTTTACGAGTTCCCCAAATTGACCAGTGAAGCGTCGAGCGGAGGACGGCTTCGCTTCATTCGTCGCGGCGATCAATTGCATTTTCTATTCGCCGCCAATGATTCCACTTACTTCCGGCTGTTTCATATCGAACCTGCTCCCAAAGGTCCAACACGGATCGGCGGCATCGGGTTGGGCATCGAGGCGACCAGAGCGGGCGAGACCAAGGTCACTTGGAAATCTTTGGAAGTACATGCGGAGCATGTAAGCGGCAAGGCGATGGTGAAGTCGCGATCGCTCGAACAACTCAACCAATCTCGTGACCAACTTCCTTAGTCAGTCGAGCTCAACACGACGCATGAAAATCAATTCCATATTATGGAGAGTCGTGACTCTCTTGTTTGCCTCGACGGGTATGTCTTACGCGGACGAGCTAGCGTTTTGCGGCGTACTGGGAAACTCCGGCGAACACGGAAAGTCACTCGTTTCGTTCAGGGGACCGCCGTCCGCAGGAATGGGGCCGGTCTTGGATGACGACATGACGCTTTGGGAGCGTGGCGGAGCCATGCAGCTAAACCGATACAAACTCGATGGACGATTGGTCGCTAGCTATCCGCTTCCTGAATCCAGCGACCGCAATGATCAGATGACGCGTGTCGGCAACACGCTGTTGATGAACATCCGAAAGACGCTTTACTCCTTAGCGATCGATGCACCAGCTGGCTCTCATCCCGAACGTCGGATCAGTGACGTCGAAGTAATGTCTTCGAGCTCGTTCGGTGGGCGTGTCGTTTTGTACGAAAAGAATCGCGACCAATTGGTTTGGTACGACGCGACGTCAGGCGAGCGAACCAATATCGCCCAACCCGGTTTCCATGTGGTCGCCTTGGAAGTCGATGACACCGGAACGGTGTTCGCATTCGGAGGCGGGGAAGTCCACGCTTGGAGGGACGCTCAACCGGTGATCGGGTTCCCGAAAGACTTCCATGGCGAGCGTCCGCAAAAGATCGGCCGATACTGGTACACGCATGGTTGGCACGGCACGATCCACCGGATGAATGATCGATTCGAACCGTCACCCGGCGTGGTCATGGGAGGCGCCTCCGGATCGTTCATCGGTTACCTACCGCAAAGTGTTGACATCACCAATGGTCGCGGTTTGGTTCATGTGCGAGATGATCTATTTGCCGTTTCAGGTCTCGACGGAGTCGTGCAGATACTTCGTTGGAACGATCAACAGCAACGATTCGAATCGGCACGCCGGTTGGGTGCCCTAGCCAACTTAACCGGTGTCGCCATCGACTCGTCAGGAAACATCTGGACGCCGCGAGGTAGCTGGCGATGGAACGATTCGTGCGAAGCACCACACACGTTGGGCGATAAACAACCCGACGTTCATGCTCAGCCTGTCATTCTGAACGGTCAAAGCCTGTGTCTGCTCAAGAAACACTATCAGTACGTTCAACTCGCCCACGGCGCGTGCGTGGACGCCAATGGATGGTCGCATCTGGAAACCGATGGCATCCAAGGGTTCGAGCTCGCCGAATCCGTGACCGGTGCCGCAGCGATCTCGAAGGACAACGGTTTGTCTCTCGTCGTGGTCCAACGCAATGGAAACGCACTTGAAATCGGAATCACGGAGGACGGCCGACTGCGTTCGACCCCGAAAAACGTCGCGATCGAAGACCTCAACAATTGCACCAGTCTCGCTTGGTTGGATAGTCGTTTGTATGCGGCCGATGACGGTGAGGTCGTCGCGTACGAGCGGGCTGATGAATCCAGTTGGAAAGTCGTTTCCCGGGTGGCGAAGTACGACGGCGAGACTTACATCCATAGCGACGGTGCGCGGCTCGTGGTCAGCGATTCGGCAGGCGGCGCCGTTCGTGTTTTTGATTCGTCTTTGTCCGAAGTGGCAAAATTCGTTGACCTGGAAACACCCACACACGTGGCAATCTCCGGAGATCGGCTAGTGGTGTACGAAGCCGGTCGCCAACGGTTGCTGAAATTGGAGCTCGCTCAACGAACGGACGATGCTTTGATGCCCTCGGTGAAGCAGTTCACGTCATTGGAGAGTCAACACCAACATCATCTCGAAACTGATTTTCAAGACTTCGGTCGGCCAGGAGGCATTCCGCTTGCTGTCGCGGTGACACCATCAGCGGACGGATTGGAGGTATCGATCCGAACTCGATCCCAACCGAACTCAAAGGTTCAACTGGGTACTGCCAATGACGATCAAGCGTTCTTGCTCACCGGAGCGAAGACAAACAGCAACGACGGGCAATTCGACTTTCACTTGCCGGCGGGCGACTGGTCCCGCTTTCGTCTCGCCGTCGCCGTGACGTTTCCTGAACAACAAGAACGGTTCGGTTTTCTCGATCACCGTGCGATTCATGCACCGTTCTCCAACGATCCCGCCGATTGGGCTCCCTTCGATTGGCAGAGCTATCGCGAGCAGGTCGACGCAACCCGACAGCAAATCCGCATTACCTTCGATCAACCGACCGAGGGAAAGACCACCTTGGTGATAGAAAACGAAGCCGGCGAGCGAGTCCGAAATTTGGTCTCGGGGCGCTCCTTCACCGCAGGCAAACACACGGTGATTTGGGACGGACTCGATGAACGCCAGCGTCTGGTCGCGCCGGGCCGATATCACTGGCGGGGAATCACGCATCCGGGAATCGAACCGGTTTATAAGATGTGTTTCGCCAATGGTGACGAGTCAACCGTCGCGGCATGGGGGCCCAACCACAGCACGTTGCATCATGTCGCCGCTAATGATCATTTGGTGTTCTTCGCCGCGCCGGTCACCGAAGGCGGATGGGCATTGCTTGCCCTCGACACCGAAGGCCGTTTCGTCCAAGGTTACGATCACCTTCATGGGTATGGAATCCAGCACAACGCGATCGCGGTCGATGACCAGTATCTGTACTGTGCCCAAGACGGTTTCACTTGGGGCGGCACGAAAGACGTGGACTTGGGTAGCGATACGTGGACGGCGACGTGGAAGCTAACCATCGTTCGCTACGACATTGAATCTGGAAAGCTGGTCGAGTTTCCTGGGAAGCGGAGAGCAGTGGAAGTCGACGAAATGCTAGTCGGTCCCGGCTCAAATCATACCGACTTAGACGAATTCAACCTCGCGGGATTGGCGATCCGAGACGGCAAGCTCTATCTCGGTTCACGCGATGAACAAGCCGTGATCGTGCTCGACGCCGAAACCGGCGAGCGTTTGGATTCGATCGCGATGCCCGGTGTTCGGCATCTCGCATCCGGTAACGAAGTCTACGCGGCAACGGATCGATCTGTGGTTCGATTGCGAGATCAACGTCAAGTCATCGACGCGGCCGCGATGGATCTCGCGGGCATCACCATCGCACCCAATGGAGACATCCTGATCAGCGATACGAATTCGCATCAAATCCATCGATACACGACCGACGGCAAACGTGTCGATACGATCGGGACACCCGGTGGTCCTTACAAAGGAGCGTATGATCCGACCCGCATGGTCAATCCGGCTGGTTTAGTCTTTGGTCCCGGTGGCAAACTATGGGTCACGGAAAAACGCTGGAATCCGAAACGCGTCTTGGCTTGGGACATCGATCAAAAGAAAGTCGTCTTCGAGAAGTTCGGCATGCCGCACTATGGCGGCGACGGTTCAGGTTTTGATCCTGAGAATCCTCGACGCTGGATAGGCCTGGGTTGCTTTTGGGATGTCGATATCGAACGAGGCACGGCGCGTCCGACTCATATCCTGTCGAAAGAAGAAGGCCATTTCGGCAAGTATCATCCTCACAGTTATCTGTTCTTCCGTGAAGCCGGCCGCACGTTCCTGTGCGCCCGCGGGAAGATAGCACTCATCTCCGAGGTGCTCCCGAACGGGACGCTGCACGACCTCGCTGCGATCGCGGGGACACATCACTTTGCATACGGTTGCCAATGGGAACCACCGAAGGAGTACATCGACGCCTTCTACGCGAAATGGCCGGACAAACGTGCCCGCGAAAAACCCGGACGCAAGGGCGAAGGCAAACCCTGGTCGCAACGTGGGATGGGTGTGGTATGGGTGGACCGCAACGGCGATGGCAAAACACAGCAAGAAGAGTTTGACTTCTGTGGAGATGATTTGGAATTCGCCGGTGGTGCGTGGGGTCACCTGCAAACTTCACTGACGCTCACCCTCCCCGTCGTCGAAAAGGATCAAGTCAAGATTGTGTCGCTCCGACCTAACGGATTGCTCGCCAATGGTGTTCCCGACTATCCGACCTTGAACGAAGCGATCACACAAGCCCAACCGATTGACATGACGCCAGGATACAAACGCAGCGGCGTGGCAACCGTGGTCGATCGTTTCGGTCGGCTCATCTTCAATTCTGATCCGGAGATCAATGCGTATCCGACCGAAAACCTCTCAACGGACATTCCAACCCGACAATCATTCAGCTCGCTTTGGACCTACCCCAACCAATGGAGCGATGTTCACGGTTCACACAATGCACCGCTTCCCGAACCCGGCGTGATGCAAGGCACCTTGGGGATACTCGGTCGAGCTTCGCTGGACGAACAAAGCGACGTGATCTTCTTCAACGGCAATCACGGTCGCTGTTTTTTGATGTCAACCGATGGATTGTATCTTGATGAAACGTTTGTCGACGTGCGTGTGAGTTACCAAAGGAATGAGTACCGATTGGGCGGCGAAATCTTTGGGGGTAGTTTTGGACGTTCGGCGACGGACGGAACTTATTATGTGCAAATCGGTCATGGGCCCTATCGGATCTATGAACTCAGCGGATTGAACCAAGCCCGCCGGATCTCGGGAACGATCGACGTTCGAAAAGAGCAGATCTTGATGGCCCAACAACAAAATTTGCGACGGGTTGAGGAGCAGCAACCGGCGAAAAAAGTGAACATCCCCGGTACGGTGCGTTGGGACAAAAGCGGCAAGTTCCCCGTCGAAATCGAGCTCAACTCCGATGCCACTCATCTGCATTTGCGATATCGCGTTCAAGACCGCTCGCCGTGGATCAACAACGGCCGCGACTGGACCAAGCTATTCGCAACCGGTGATTCGGTCGATCTGCAGATTGGCACCAACCCGCAAGCATCACCCAAACGCATCGGCCCCGTCGAAGGCGACAAACGACTTCTTCTGGCCCCGTTCGAAGGGCGAGTGATCGCGGTGTTGTATGAACATCGTAAACCCGGTGGCAAAAACCCGATCGAATTCACATCGCCTTGGCGTGGCGAAACCGTCGACCATGTCCAACAACTCTCCGGCGTAACCATCACGATCGACACCCACTCTGCAGGATACGAAGTCAACGCGTCCGTTCCGCTGAGTGATCTGGGGCTGAATGTGAGCAACGATTCCACCTACCGGGCCGACTTCGGTGTCACCTACGGGGATGCCGAGGGAACGGACACCAACCTGCGATCGTATTGGTCCAATCAAAGCACCGGGTTGGTCGATGACATCCCCGGCGAGATCATGCTCTCTCCCAATCTCTGGGGCGACCTGCGATTTGCGGTGCCATCGGTTAAGTAAGAAATCCGTTCGTACGTCTGTTTCCGAACTATCATCTTGCGATACTAGGAACTGTTCGGAAATAACTTCGGCATTTACATCGAGCAAGAGAATCGGAACCCGCCACGTCACTGCGTGTTGATTTATTCGGATACCGAATTACAGCAATTAGCCGATGGGCGTTAGCCCCGGTTGGCGTCCCGTTAACCGCCGCTAACGCGGTACGGCTTATTAAATCAACATGCCGTGACGCGTTGGATTGGGAATCAGGAAACTGTTTCCGAACGTTTACTAGCCTGATGGCATCCCTTCCCTCACTTAAGTTCTTGATCGATGAATCATCACGTAGGTTTCTACTCGTTTGTCATGGCCGTCGTGATGCTGGTGTGCCGGAGTCCTGTCGCAGCGCAGGCTCAGTCAACCGACGATGTCGTTATCAAACCCAACGGTTCATTCGAAGTGGACCAGGACGGCGATCAATGGCCCGACGGCTGGGCGAACGTCAACCCAGGTGGCTCGTGGGTCAACGAAAACGATAACCACTTTCTAAGATTGACCAGCACGACACCCGGTAAGACCGTCATGCTCTATCAAGAGATAGCAATTCCTGACGGAGTCGAAGCGATCGAGTTGTCGTGGAAACAACGGATCACTGGACTGAAGGTCGGCAAGAATTCCTGGTTCGACGCCCGGATTCTGATGGAGTTCCTTGATCAGAACCGCGACAAAGTCACACCCAACCCTCCCGCCCCGGCCAGTCGCAAAGACACCGACGGTTGGGTCTCGAAACAAGTTCGCTTCCTGGTACCCGACGCAGCGACGACACTCAAGTTCATGCCTTGCTTGTTCGAGGTGAACGCCGGGACGTTTGATCTCGATGACCTCGTGCTCCGACCGACCGACCCGCAACCCTTGCTCGCGGCGGCAAAAAAACGCGATGCCGAAATCAAAGCACGCTTCGTTCCTGTCGAGCAACCGGACCGTTCCCGATGGCCCAAGGAACTGCATGTCGTTGGTAATCGGTTGCATGACACAGACGACCAAGAAGTTTGGTTGCAGGGCGTCAACGCCGGTGGATTGGAAACACTGCCTCACGATCGGCAGGTCATCAAGTCGGTCGTGGTGGCGATCGACGATTGGAACGCCAATTGTGTGCGAGTCCCGATCAAAGACGCGTTCTGGTACGGTGAGAGCCCGTATCAGAAAGACGAGGGCCAAGAATACCGCGAAATCATCGACCAGATCATCACGCTAGCGGCCAATCGCGGCGCGTATGTGGCGATCGATCTGCACCGGTTCCGTGCACCGAAGGCCGAACACGCCGAGTTCTGGAAAGACTTCGCGACGCAGTACCGCGATCATCCCGCAGTGCTGTTCGATATATTCAACGAACCGCACGGTCTATCATGGGAACAGTGGCGAAACGGCGGTTGGATCGACGAAGCCGAAGGCACCGACGAGTCCGCGTTCCTTAACGATCAAGAGAAGCAAAACAATCGCGGCTTCGATTCGATCGGCATGCAAGGATTGGTCGATGCCGTCCGTTCGACTGGGGCACGTAACATCGTCATCGCAGGTGGAGTGTTCTGGTGCAATGATCTGTCAGGCATCGCTGAGGGGTATGCACTGGACGATCCCAAGGGCAACGGCATCATGTATTCCTGGCACACGTACAATTGGCACACAGACTGGGAAAAGAAGGTTCTCGCAACCGCCGCCAAACATCCGATCTTTGTCGGCGAATGCGGTGCCGACATCAACAAGATGAATTTCATTCCCCTCGCCGATCAGGAAGATCCTTACACCTGGGTACCGGACATGCTCGGTTTCATTCAAAAGCACCGCCTCAATTGGACCGGTTGGTGCCTGCATCCCAAGGCGTCACCCGTCATGATTTCCGATTGGAGCTACACACCCACGCCGTTTTGGGGTGCGTATGCGAAACGAGCACTCTCCGGCGAGATGTTTCCGTTAAACAAGACGCGGTAGCAATACGTTAAACTTGTCGTTCTTCATTGATTCCCAAGCCTCCCCCACAAGCAATGTCATCATGAAACTCACTAGCTCCCCGGTGATCATCGCCATATTCATTGTCAGTTTGAGTCTTGCTGTTTCGAACGTCGGCCACGTCGTCGCAGCCGACGGACCCGATATACCGACGGTCGATCTGTCGGACCAACACTCTCGCCACGTCGTGGTGGCAGCGGGGACGGAGGCGATCTATCAAGGCCATCCCACCACGCTGAAACTACCCGGCACCGACACGATCTTCTGCGTTTGGTGCGTTCGTCATGGCGGTTCGGCCGGTCCGATGGCTCGCAGCGATGATGGTGGAAAAACCTGGGATCGACTCGATGATCAGTTGCCGCCTGGATACTCAACACACCAAAATTGCCCCAGCATCTATCGGATGGTCGACACGAAAGGCAAGGCTCGGTTGTGGGTCTTTTCCGCTGCTTTAGGGACTCGTGGCGGCCCCGGCATGCCGAGCATCATGAGTGAGGATAACGGTAAGACTTGGACAGAAATGCCGCCGCTCGGGTTTCCTTGTGTGATGACGTTCAGCAGCATCGTGCGACTTAACGACGGACGCTACCTCGGCTTGTACCACAAAGGCCCCGAAGGCAAAGACAGAGCTCCGCTTGGAGTATTGCAAACGATCACCGAAGACGGCGGCTTTACGTGGTCCGAGCCGAAAGTCGTTGCGGCCGTGGAGGGAAAGAACCCTTGCGAACCGTTTGTCTTCCGGTCACCCGATGGGAACGAGCTGTGCTGTTTGATGCGTGAGAACACTCACCAAGGTCGTTCGTTGATGATGTTCTCTCGCGACGAAGGGGCTTCTTGGAGCGAACCGATCGATACGCCCTGGGGACTCAGTGGCGATCGACACATGGGTGTTCAAACGGCCGACGGCCGACTGGTAATCGCCTTTCGCGACATGGCACCGGAGAGTCCGACGCGTGGTCACTTCGTCGCCTGGGTCGGTTCCTATGACGATATCCAACAAGGTCGCCCCGGCCAGTACCGCATCAAACTCCTGCACAGTCATGCGCAGCGGGTTTCCGATTGCGGTTACCCCGGCGTGGAACAACTCGATGATGGAACAATTGTCGCAACAACCTACATCAAGTATCAACCTGGCCCTGAACAACACTCGGTCGTCAGTGTTCGATTTCGTCTCGATGAAACGGATCCGTTGGCCAAGCCGCTCGGAGATCGTTAGACTTCGGCGAAGTCGTCGGCTTCTTCGTCGCTGTATGCGTCGGCGGTTTCTTCCTCATCCTCGGTCAAACCTAACGAAGCGTATTGTTCGTCGGTTAGTTGGACATAGCCGAGCGATCGAATGACCTCGAGCACTTCGCTGCAGGTCGGGAACATGCGCCCGGAGCTTTGTTTGTAGTCGTCCATGGCCTTCATGAACTCGACTTCCTTTTCGCTGTAGTCACGTTCGCAAGTCGTCGGGTCGATGTGACGGCGACGTTGAGTCTTGCGACGAGGTTCGGTCGATGCTTTTTCGGAACTCGCGTCTTTGCCGCCTCCACGGCGATCGTCTCGGCGTCGATCCATCGTGACCACGTTTTTATCCGTTGATTTGGTTTTGCGGGTCGTCGATTTGTCGGTGGCGGCGGGCATTCGAGGTCCTCGTGCGAAGGAAGGGGCTGAACGGGAGAGAATCCTGAGTCGTTAATATGTAGCACGAGGCAAACACCTAAGACGGACAACCGCTAGACTTTATCACCAGTCGCTCCGGTTTCGCAGCGAAACCCTGCCGCCTGTAATGATTGTCCTGATTAATGTGTGACATCTTGCCAGATTTTCGGTGGATTCATTGGAAGTTTTGAAGCGAACGAACGAGCGACCTACCCCCTCTCGGATCGGGGCGGCACTGGCGACACTCCGGCAATCCGTCACACGCCTAGCGGTGACACAACCGATGACGGCCCTTGCGTCTGCTGCCCTGGCGGGAGTCGCCATCGACCACGCATTCCCGATGAGATTGGCCGTATGGTTGTCATTGATGGCGGCCTCGACTTTGGCTTGGTGGACGATTCGTCGCCGTTTGACCGCTGATCAGACGGCACGCAAATATCGTGGATGGGACGTTGTCTGCTTGTGCATCACGGTCGCTTGCGTGTTGGCGATTCGGCATCACTCCGTGATCGCACGCTATCACGACGCTAGCGTCTTGGACGTCCTCACCGAAACGGCCGAGCCGACGATCGCGATCGGCGTGGTTGATGAAGCGGTTCGTGTGCGACGCGACCCGATCGATGAAGTCGCCCCATGGATCGACGCGGCGGATCTTTCGGGTCAGCCGGACGCCTCGAGTCGCTATCAATCGTTGATCACGTTGCAACTCCAAACGCTCCGACGCGGGATCCAGGATATTTCGTTTTCGGGACGGGTGCTGGTGCGCGTCAACGGAGACCTCTCCGAGCTCCGACCGGGGGATCGCGTTCGTGTCTTGGGTCATATCGCAACCTTGCCCGCTCCGTCGAATCCTGGGCAAAGCGATCCTCGCATTTGGGCGATGCGGAACGAGATCCATGCGACATTGAAAGCGGACCGTGTCCGAGACATCGAACGATTGGAAGGTCAATCAAGGTCATCGAATTCTTATCGATGGGTCCAACGACGTGTCACCGATATCGCCACATCGGCGCGCCAAACGATCCTGCAAACGGTTTCGCCGGAACAACAAGGAATCGCATTGGCGTTGATCCTCGGTCAGCGTGACCTGCTCGAAAACGATACTTCCGAAGCATTGATCGTGACCGGAACGGCTCACTTGCTGTCCGTCAGCGGCCTGCATTTGGGGATCTTGTTTCTGGTCGCTCGTTTGATCGCGGGGTTATTGCGAATGCCACTGGGCGGCCAATTGATTTTCTTGGCGGTCGTGACGTTGTTCTATGTCGCAATCACCGGCGGCCGGCCGCCCGTGTTGCGAGCGGCGATCTTGTTGGCGACGTTGATGTTATCGATCGCGATCGCGCGTCCTTATCACCCGCTCAATTCACTATCACTTGCGTTGATCTTCTTGCTGTGGGCGATGCCGCTGGAGATTTTCAGCATCGGGATGCAATTGTCGTTTCTAGCCGTGGCGACGCTACTGTCGTGTGGGCGTCCGAACCGGCGCAGCCCCACGGCCGCCAACGACGCCGTCGACTTAGAAGAAAATTTCGATCGGTTGGCCGATCAGTCTCGCCCGCGTTGGGTGCGCGTCGCTGGATACTTTGTTTATGCGGTGAAAACGGCGATTTGGTACAGCGGTTGTGTGACGGTCGTCACGTTGCCACTGGTTTGGCACGAGTTCCATGTCGTCTCTCCGGTCAGTGTCTTGGTTAACGTGATCTTGTCACCGATGATGATGGTGGCGTTGTCCGTCGGCGTCGCTACGGTGGTCGTCAGTTGGATTTTCGCGCCGCTGGCGATCATTCCGGGTTGGTTGTGTTCACTCATCCTGTCATGGATGACAAGCGTGATCGAATGGGCCAGCGAAGTGCCTGGCGGACACTTCTGGCTGCCTTCGCCATCGATGTTCTCGGTGGTGACGTACTTCGTCGGTCTGGTCGCGATCTTGGCGTTTCGCGCACGGCAATCACGACGCAAGCCGATCACGATTTGGTCGGTCTTATGGATCATGCTCGCTTGGAAGTTGGCAACGATTCCTGCTCCGCTTCCTCCCGCAACCTTCGAATCCACGTTCATCGATGTGGGACATGGCACCGCCACAATCTTGCGACCTGATCGAGAGACAGTGTGGTTGTACGATTGCGGTTGGCTGGGAAATTTTCGCAACCGAAGCGACATGATTGATGAGGTTTTGTGGTCGATGGGAGTCACTCGAATCGACGGCATCGTTTTGTCCCACGCCGACGCCGATCACTTCAACGCACTGCCCGGGTTGGTCAAACGTTTTGCGATCGAAAGAATCGTGACGCCCCCGGGGATGTTGAGCGGTGAAGGCAGATCGCTCGGACAAGCTCGGCGAGCAATCGAAGCGTCCGGTGTGGAGGTGACCGAACTGGACGCGACCAGCGAGATTCCACTGAATCAGTTAGGCGATTGGTGGCGTCAGGTTGAGATCTTGCATCCACCGGCGCAACGCATCGAAGGCAGCGACAATGCCAACTCAATGGTGTTGCAAATCAACCATGCTGATCGTCCGTTGTTGTTGCCCGGTGATCTGGAACCTCCCGGCACGTCGGTATTGATATCACAACCCCGACCGCGACCGGGCGGCGTGATGATGGCTCCCCATCACGGCAGCTTGCGAATGGACGCCGACGCGGTACTGCAATGGGCACGGCCGAGCGAAACCGTCGTCAGCGGCGGCAAGCGAGCGGCCAAGGTGGAAGTCACCGAGATGTTGTCGGCCACCGGTGGCGGGGTTCACGTGACCTCAAACGTCGGTTGCGTGCGGGTGCGGATCGACGGGGGCGGAACGGTGCAGATTCGTTCTTGGAAAGTTTCGCCTTGGTAGGGAAGTGTTGGTAGGGAAGTGTTGGTAGGCAAACGCTACTCGGGCAGAAGTTGCGGTGCAGCCGGAAGCCAATTTGTGATACGCTTCCTGCATGAACATTCCCCCGAATCCTTGTCCTACATCGATCGATCTTGTCTGGCCGTGGTGGCGAGATCAAATGCCCGTGTCGCGAGAATGGGCCTACTTCGATCACGCCGCCGTCGGACCGCTCAGCGGCGCGGCCGCCGATTCGTTGTCGCGGTTCAGCCAAGATGCTTCGCTGAACGGTGACGTTCATTGGATGCAATGGTCGGGCCGGGTTCAAGAATTGCGGCAGATGACATCGGAGTTACTCCACTGCGGGATCGATGAAGTCGCGCTGGTGCCCAACACGACGACCGGCATCAACTTCGTCGCCAACGGTTTCCCCTGGACCGAAGGGGACAACGTGATCGTTCCCGATGGCGAATTCCCCAGCAACTTGTTCCCCTGGTTGAATCAAAACTCTCGCGGCGTCGAAGTCCGCGTCGTGCCGCGTCGCGACGGCCGGGTGATCGTCGACGATTTGATTGAGCGGATCGACTCCCGCACGCGATTGATCGCGGTCAGTTGGGTTGGGTACGCCAGCGGATTCCGAATCGATTTGGAACGACTCGTCGAGCAGGCACATCACCGCGGCGTGCTGGTGTTCTTGGATGCGATCCAAGGGCTCGGCATTTATCCGCTCGATTTGCAGACCTGCGACGTTGATTTTCTATCCGCCGACGGACACAAGTGGTTACTCGGTCCCGAAGGTGCCGGCGTGGCGGTCATTCGCAAACGTCATCTCGAGACGCTGCGATGCGACAGTGTCGGTTGGGCCAGCGTTCAGAACTCGCATTTGTTTTCAGGAGCCACGTTCGACTTAAGAGAAACCGCACAACGGTTCGAAGGCGGGTCGGCGAACATGAGCGGTCTGATGGCGCTCGCTTCATCAATGGACATGTTTTTGTCGGTGATCCGAACACACGGCGTCTCGGCGATCGGCGATCGCGTACTCGAGCGGGCAACGCGACTGCGTGAGTTGTTGCGGCAACGCGGGGCCAACTTGTTGTTTGACAACGAGCCCTTCGACCAACACGGTTCAGGAATCGTGACGTTCGAAGTCCCTGGACAAACGCCCGCCGACTTTCGATCTCGAGCCCTTGAGAATCACATCGTGGTCAGTTGTCGTGGAGGCGGCATCCGGGCAAGCGTCCACGTTTACAACAACGACGCCGACCTCGAGCGATTGTCGGAACTGGTCGCTCGCTAACAGATCGCGACATCGATTGACGCCACGTCAACCGTGGGCCCTCCTTGACCCAGCCCACTTCGGTCACCAAGTAGGCTGGGTCGCAGCGATAGCGGAGACCCGGCAAGAGTTCAAGCAATCCAAACATTCCGATGGTCGATGCTCTTCCCGGAGCCTGCGTCTTCTTCCATAAAAAAACATCTGCGAACGGTAAGCATCGCGTGAACAATAAGTGATGGATTCTCAACGTGGCGTCGACTTTCAGTCGACGTTTCAGGGTTTGGCGACTGAAAGTCGCCACCACTTAATGTTCACGCGATGCTAAGAGTGCAGACGTGGGCAATGACCACTTTATGGGGATCAATCGTTTCACGACGGGCCAAACGAACCATGACCTCAATGGGCATCGGATGCTTCCTTCGTTCGTGGTCCCGGGGGGAGGTTCTGTAACAGATAACGCGTAATTAACATCCTCACGTGAATCAGAGTTCCGGTGCCCTCTTGCAGCCCGTGATCGCGGTTGGGATACACCATGTAGTCGAACGGCTTCCCGAGTTCGATCAGGCGATCGACTAGCCCTTCGATAATTTGAATGTGCGTATTGGTCTCTCCGGAGCCGGTCACGATTAACAACTTTCCCTTCAAACCCTCGGCATAATGGATGGGGGCGGATCGCTGGTAGCCGCCCGGATTGGTTTCACGGGTCCGCATGTAGATTTCTTGAAACCACGCGTTGTACAGATGCGGTTGCGGTTTAGGTACCACCGCGATGCCGACATGATAAACGTCGGGTTGGCGAAACATGGCATTGAGTGTGTTGGATCCGCCACCGCTCCATCCCCAAATGCCCACACGAGAAAGATCGACGAAGGGACGCATGCGTGCCAATTCTTTCAAGCCAGCGGCTTGCTCCTCGGTCGAGAGGGGACCGAGGCTGCCGAAGATCGCTCGACGCCACGCAGCGCCCTTGGGGGCCGGCGTGCCTCGGTTGTCGATCGACACCACCAAATAGCCAAGATCCGCGACGGCTCGCAAAAAGTGACTTTGCCCGGCGCCCCAACTGTTCAGCACCGTTTGTGAATGTGGTTCACCGTAAACATAGATGAAAACGGGGTACTGTTTCGTTTCGTCGAAATCCTTAGGTTTCATCATCCACGCGTCCAGGCTGATGTCGTTGCCGATATCAAGTTGCACGAACTCGGTCGGATGATGCACGACGGATCTCGCTAACTGGTGCAGTTCCTCGTTCGATCGGACCACCGCGACGGTTCGATGCCCCGCGACTTCAATGAGTTCAACGATCGGAGGTGTGTCAAAGGTCGAAACCGTGTGAAATGCCCACTTCGCATCAGGAGAAAAGTCGTAGTCGTGGGTTCCCGGCTGGTTGGGCGGTGTGATCCGTTGTGGCTTGCCTGACCCATCCAAGGAAACTCGATATAGGTATCTTTCCGTTGCGTTCTCGGGGGAAGCGTAGAAATAGTACCAACGGTTGGTTTCATCAACCGTGGCGCGATCGATTATGTCGTAATTCCCAGGAGTCAGCAGCGACAACTCCTTGCCGGCTCGCGAATAGCGATAGGCATGTCGCCAGCCGTCTTTTTCGCTAATCACAATGAACTCGTTCCCATCACGAATCCAAACCAGCCCGGAATTCTTTGCCTGGCTGGCCACCACCCAAGCGGGATCCGATTCATGAAAAATCCGTTTCATCTCGCCATCAGGCTTCGCAAGAAAAAACTCGCGGACGTCGCGAGAGCGACTCAATCGTTCGATGAGCAGCTCATCGGTGCCCCCCGCCCACTCCACCGTTCCTAAATAAAAACCTTCATCTGGAGATTCGAGGGGCAGCCACTCGCACTTGCTTGACTCGACGTTGACGATCCCAACTCGATGCGCAGCAATCTTCCCGCCAACACGTGCGAAACGTTGCTCCCGAACCGCAGGATACGAGGGATCCTCAGGGACCAGCATGGATCGCTGCTTGACGAGTGTCTGGTCGACCTCAATGACGGACACGTGTTTTCCATCGGCACACCAGCTTAAACCACGAAAAGAGATGTCGCGGTCGGGCGTGCGATGCGTCAGTTGGGCGAGCTTGTCCGTTTCCAGGCTCCGCACAAAGACATCGCGGTCTTGAAACTCAATCTTGTATTTTCCATCCGGGGAAACCAACCGGCGTGAGTTGGATGGTTGCTCCACGGTCCGTTGCGGATCGAATGGCTTGGCCGTCTCAACGTTGAAGTGGACCGTCGTCGATCTTCCATTGCTAGGATCCGTTTGCTCGACCGAGTAGCCACTGCTGTCGGGTAACCATCTTGCTTGAAAAGGATCCGGACGAAACTCATTGCGTTCGTACACCGATTTCAAGCGAGCCAGTGTCGTCCCATCAACCCACGCCTTCGGAAGCGGCTCCGCCGAAAGATCGGAGTGCGCGCAAAGAATCATCAATAGCACGAAAACCGATGAAGAAAAAAGAATTCGAATCATTCGCCAAGTACCTAGAAAGTGACACACTACCCCAAGAATCGTTCCGCCGCTGGATTCAGGTGCCACCTGCACGCGACTTCAGATCTTCTGCTTGCCGCAATATCCGTTCAACGTCCTGTTGACGCAACGCGTCGAGCAACCTGCGTTGCTGTTGACGGTCCAGTTTCGTTGTTATCTCCGATTCGTGCACACCAAGAGGAACATTCTCCAGCGACCAATCGTCGCTACGCTGCGTGGCAAAGGGGATGTCTGTCATGCGTTCGGCTTGCAGGTTTCCTAACGGACTACGTCCCCAAGCGTAACGGAAGTGGATCGGGCGAGGGACCATTGGACTGCTCAATACCAAGACCTTTTTGTTCGTTTGCGGCTGGCCTCGATCGGTCTTGCCGGTCACGAGATGTTCGGCTTTGGCGGGATGAAATCTTCGGTCTTCTCCTGCGACGGCAAAGCCAAGGATCGGACCACCATCGTCAACTGCGCTCGCCGGCTCGTCGAGTTGCAGCTCGATATGGTCTTCGGAGACACGGACGCCCGTCGCGATCGGTGGTTTCCAACGAATGGATTTTTCGAATCCGTATTGGGTCGCCAATGCCCAACGAGCGATCCGTTCTCCGGCTGGGATTTTCAACTGTGGATGATACCAACGGCGGCGAAGGTCGTATGTGCTCACAAAGCCGATGTTCTTGTCGCCATTTTGATACAGGTCCAAGAACGTTTGATACTGAGCTTCGCGGATGAAAGGACCCGGATTGGCCATCATCTCGCAATAGTTGTCCAGTGTCTGCGCTGGTCCTTCGGTGCATAGCGACAAGATGCCAAATGACATCTCGGGATCGTTGAACGCCGCCCTCCAAGATTCGATCATGTGAGGAAAGACATCCCGATACATGATCGCACCTTCGGTTCCGTTAAAGCAATTGTTGTAGCCCTGGTGAAAGATGGCGCCTTTGATTGAGAGTCCTTCCAGCGGACCGATCATGCTGGCGTAACAATTGCCAGGCCGATTCTGATCCTTCGCGGGTCCGGGACGCAGATCAGTCGGCTCGGTCTCGTTGGCTGGCATCTCTCGGCCTTCCTTTTCGAAACGCTCAATCTTTTGCCGATGGTTTGCAACGCGTTGCTCAAGGTCAGCTTTGGAATCCCAAACGGCGACCTTTTGATCCCATTCTTGCAACAGGGTTCGCACTTGCGGCGAGTCGATTGTCCTGAGTACCGAATCAGGCGTCCAGGTCTCGACCGTCGTGCCGCCGCGGGATGCATCAATCACGCCGATAGGCACTTGAGAAGCCATATGAATGCGTCGAGCAAACACGTATCCGATCGCGGACAGTTCGCGAACAATCTCGGGAGAACACTCATCCCAATCGCCTTTGCGATAGTGGCGTCCGAACCAGTCACTCCACTCGTGCAGTCTCGCGAAGCCCGGTTTTTTGTCCTGGCCGTTCATCGCCGGAACGGTCAGAATCCTGATGCCGGGGTAATGAGCCGAGATGATTTCCAGCTCACCGTTCTCGACTCGATCCAACGGAAATTCCATATTGCTCTGACCACCCAACACCCAAATGTCGCCGATCAGGACGTTGTCTAATGTCAGCGTTTTGCGGGTGCCTTTGATCGTCATCGTTTGCGGCTGACTGTTGGCGGTCATCGCAGGCAATGTGACTTTCCATCTTCGGTCATCCGCCGCCGTTGCCGTTTGTTTTTTACCCGCAAACGAGACGACGATGTCTTCACCAGGCTCACCCCATCCCCAAACAGTGATGGGTTTGTCACGTTGCAATACCATATTCGATTGGAACACATTGCTAATGCACAAGCCGCCACTGATCGCAGGGATGTCAATGACATCTTCACGTGGCATTTGTGCGTTCTGGGCAAATCCAATGACTGCGACGCATGCGATGATGAGATTGGCACAGATCACGACCGAAGTATTCTTGAGCATGGGAATCCTGTTGGTAACCTAATCGAAGAGTCGCTGGAAAGTCTCGCAGTTCCGTATAGCATCGCGTGAACTTTAACTGCGGCATTATCAAATTGGCGCAGGCTTCCGACCTGTGTTTTTGTTTCCACAGGCTGGAAGCTTATGCCACTCATTGTTCACGCGATGCTAAGCTGTTTCGGAGAATCGTAACAGTCTAGTCCCTCAACGCCTGTATTGGTTTGAAACGTGAAAGAACGGGGACTGAAAGAACAGTAAAGAGCGGGTACAGAGCACGTAAGAGTCGAATGCGTGGCATCCCCAAGAAATGGGGACAGAGCAATCTCTAGAGGTTGACACTCTGCCGCGATAAGAAAATATGGAATCAGTCGGTGATGCCGAGTCTCAATCCTCACCTCACGTACTGGGTTGCTGTGATGGTTCGTTTGGCACGACGGGAAACGATCGATCCCAACGAAGTGGTGATTGCCCATGTTTGCAACCGCACTGTTCGCAAATGTTTTCTCATGGGAGGAGACTCAGACTCTGGAAAGAATTTCGACCATCGGAAGGTCTGGAAAGGCTCACGCCGCTGGAAAGGCTCACGCCGGGGTCAGTCTGGGTTTTCGGTTTTGACCATGTTGGAATCTGACGGACTTACATGGGATTTCGCTTGGAGCTTGCTACTCTGCTTGCCAACTTCGCGTTGAGTGCCCGGTGCGCTTTGCCATCTGATCAAAACGAAAACGCGTCGTCTGGGTGACGCCCCAGATTCGAGATTCAACACTGGCGATGATCAGATGGAGAATTATGGACGGCAGAAACCACGACCGCATCCGTATCGCGGGTGCTCGTGTTCGGTGAAGCGGCGGGTGCTATGGTTCGTCAGGAAAACGAGCAGACAGACACCTGAGTAAAGTTTTGAAAGTCGATCTTCTTGATTGGGGTAGTTGTCGGTTACAATGGAGGCACGATGAACAATGGAAAATCCGATGGCCGACAGAATCTCAATCGACGAAGCCCAAGGGCATTTGAAGGACCTGATCGCGGGTCTGGCTCCCGGTGCGGAGTTGGTGATTACGGATGACGACAAACCGGTCGCCAAATTGGTTTCCGAGCAAAGGAAGCTAGCCGAGTTTCGTAAACCAGGACTTGGCAAAGGCATGATCTCGATCGTCCGTGACGATGACGCGCACCTGGACGACTTCGCCGACTACATGCAGTGAGAGTCTTGCTCGACACTCACACGCTGTACTGGTTCATCGAAGGCGATGCCAAGCTGAGCACCCCAGCAGCCGCTGTGATCGGTGAGCCAACCAACACAATTCTTTTCAGCCCAGCTTCGTACTGGGAAATGGCAATCAAGATTAGTCTTGGCAAGTGGCAATTGAATCAGCCGTATTCTGACTTCATCGACATCGCACTGGTGAATTATGGCTTCGAGATTCTGAACATCAGCCCCGGTCATACGGCAGAGTTGCTGAACCTGCCCTTTTACCATCGCGATCCATTCGATCGCCTCCTCATTGCCCAAGCGATCGCCGAAGGCGTCGAAGTTGTTTCGGCGGATACGCAGTTCGATGCGTACCCCGTCAATCGAACGTGGTGAAACGTCAGCCAGAGTCGCCGCAGGTAGCTTGGTGCAGTCTTGGTCCACCTTTGGACCAACCGATCCGCGAAGCGATCGTGCTGCTTGTCCATCAGGAGGGCCGGAGGGTGCCATCCACGTTTCTTCGCGTTCGGTGCACGGCCTGGTTTCGACCTTCTTTCGTGCTCGTGCTCAGCATCGCGGTGCTCGTGCTCGCTCGAAAGACGATGGAAATCGAGCCAATCGCTGTCGAACGCTGGTTCAGTCATCGCGGCAATTCGGTTGGCATGGAATTGCAATGATTACGATTTTCACGTTTGATATGACGATGAGGGCAGCGGCAAGCCTAACCGACCGGTTCAGTTGTCAGTTTGAACGGACGACGATTGGAAGCACGCCGACTACGCGAAGCAGGCCGCACCGCTACCCTGGCCGCGGTAGTGGTGGCGGCCCGTTTGCTCGGCGTGCTGTTTCATGGACTCGGGACGACCCACACACGCGCTCTTGCCAAAGTAACGTTGCCAGTTCCAAACCAAATCTCGCCACATCGACACATCAATACCCAGTGCCGCTAAACACTTCGCCAACCGTGGAGGCACCTCCGCTTTGACGCCTTGGACACTCTGCTTGGCCGTCCAACAAAGCAGTTCCCAGTAGTCCTTCCAAGACAGACTCAAGAACCCACGATCACTACTGCGAACGCCACCGGAGTGAACCTCGGCTTCGCCGGACAGGATATCCGGCTTCATTGTCAAAGGGCTCAACCAAGCGTCACGCAGGATCCGACGGCCGGTTGGGTTCTTTCGCTTCGCTTTGCGTTCTTTCCGCAGGTCATCGACCGGTGTCTCGCGGATCTTGCGGCCGGCTTCCTCCGTCGGAATCGGCTTCAGGTCAAACGCGGCGGAGTCGACTTGTTCTCCCTTTTGTGCCTCAGCACGATCATAAGCACTCGTAAACCGACACCCTTCGGGGCCTCCCGCGATTGCCGCCCGGACCGGGTTCAAATCCACGTACATGCTGCAGGCAAGCAACCCGGCGTCATCGATAATTCTTTGAGCCTTGAACCTACCTTCCCAGAATCGACCGGTGCACTGATCTTGAAAATTGGCCATCCGTGCGATCGGTTCCGAAAGCGCCCTCATGAACCAAGACACATCGCAGAGTCGCCGCCGCACCTCCGCCAAGCGTTTCTTATCCCGGACAAGTGTTTTGACATCATTCTCGGTCGGTTCAGCCAAATGTTCTTCCATCCGTCGACCGGGAAAGACTCTCAGCCAGCGAATCGCGACCTCTTCGTCGGACCACTGCGCACAGACATCGGGCCGATTTCGCAGGATCTGGTGGATATGATTGCTCATAATCGCATAGGAAAGCACATCGATCGCGAACACCGAGGCAAGAGCCTCCATTCTCCTGCGAATCCATTCTTTCCGGAACGAATAATCGACCCCCGAGACCGGATCGACCCCAGCCAGCCATGCTCTCCGAACACAGCGTTGTATGCAGTGCACATAACAAATCTCTTCTGGCGAGAACTGTTCGGAGCGTTGTGGACGAGGCATGGCAATCTCCCGGTTTGAGTAATTTCCCGAATTCTACGGACCACCTCGCCCCTAGTCAATGGTGGGTGGCACCATTTATTCCACCGCTTTGTTCGCCACGGTCGCGTTATTTGATGCTTCTCGATACAGCTTCGCGGATTACTTTCAGCAGGGACTGATTACCGGGCGCATCCTGCCCAAGTTCCCACACCATTACCCCGGCAAGCCGAGAATCCATTGCGGATTCGACTTTGCGACGGATTGTCTCCGGGCCATTGAAGTACATTTGCCCGATCTGATCAATCTTCGGATCGGGAGCGAATTTAGCAACAAGTTCACCGTACGTGCTCGCCTGCCGACTCTGAACGTCGCGACCGTAAAACGGTAGTCCAAGGACAATTTTCCCCGCCGGGATATGCGCATCGATGAGAGTTTGCACGTCCTTCCGGGTTCCGTCGATCGTCGAGTGCTGCTTGTCGTGATCGTAAGCCATCAGTTGCACACCATCGACGGAATGGATCGCCAAGGCCGGGAGCCGCTGCCACGCGGCAATAGTCACTGTCAGCATCAACCCATGTGGCTTGGACGCTAAGCGAAGGTCGGCAAGCAACTGGCCGTAGGCTTCCTGTTCCGGGCCATCTGTCGGGTGTTCCCAATCCAGGTCGATCCCATCCAATCGCTTTTCAAGCGCAAATCGTAGCACGGCGGCCGCAAATGTCTTGCGTTTTTCCTGGGATGCCGCGACTTGAGCGAAATGCGTTGAGCGATCCCACCCTCCTACGGTGAGGAACAATCGAACGCGACGCTTCGTTTTGAACGCGAGCAGTTTTTCCCACGGGCAGTTCTCCAATCGCTTCAGATTGAGGCTGCCGTCCACGTTCGGTTCGGCAGAAAAGACGATCAAGTCCGTCAGGCCGTGGAGGGGCTCGACATCGAGTTCGGCGAAGCGATAGTCCGGTAAGTATCCGGCGACACGGAACCCGCCGAATGCCCTATCGTCATCGGCTTGCAGCGAGCAAGGGGCGGCAGTGGCGATGACCAGCGCTGACAAGGAGATTGCAAGTACGTCTCGCATTGATGGTCTCTTCCGACAGCCTTTGTTGGGCGAACGTCCGCGATAACCGAGTCGCGGCGATTGATTTTCTATTGTCAAAAACGCCTGCTCCGCGACTTCGGTTCATCGTTTGGTTCGCCCATCTGCTTCCAATGACTTCAAGCCCGCTTGAGCATTATCGATGAAGTGTGGTGCCAGGGCAACCCATTGTTGATTCAGCGCCTGTGCGAGAGCTTCCAGTTGTTCGCACCACCACGATTGGCGTTGCTCGTCCCAATAGCTGCATTCGCAAGGCTGGCTAGGTTGCTGGATCGTAGAAAGGCAACGTTCGTAGAAATCTTGTGCGACGTCAGGATTCGTGTCAGCACATGCATGACCGCGATTACATAAGGCACCGCCAAGGTAGACTTCGTTTTCGCGGTCCTTCGGAAACAATCGTTGCAGTTCCTGGCGTACTGAGATCGCCATATCGAATGATGCTGCCGCCTCGGCAAGCATATGTTCGTCGAGGTATTGAAGACCCAAGTGATTATGACATGCTGCCACAACGCTGAACGTCGCCAATGACGCTTTCGTCCGCGAAGGGCGTATTCCATCGAGAAGGGCAATCCCACTACGGAAACTGTCCCTCGCCAAATCATTGGCACCGTTCTGACGAGCAACGTAGCCAATATCGTAGCATTGATCGAGTAGGCGTTTCCGTCTTCCGGGCCACCACAGAAACTTCATCTGGCTGCGAACGACACCAAGGCGAGCTTCACATTGATCGATGTCATCAGGAGATGGACGGTCAACGGTCAAGGCAGGTATACCATTGTGGGCGAACGACAGCGATCAGCGGGCGGCGGGAGTTGATTCGCCATTGTCAGAAACGCCGCCACCGCCGCTCCGTTGCATCGCCTGGTTCGTCACATCGAGGGCATCTATTTCCCGCTCTATATCATCATATGTACATTCGATCACGAAAACACGCTCGCGCAGATCTTCTGGTAATAGTTCAAGTAATGCCTCGGTGGTGCTCGATCGTAACGGTTGCTCTTCGTCGGTAAACAGAAGCAGCACTAGCTTGGTGATCAACCCTTTTTTTAATTCTGGTAGCGCACTCAACAAAAACAACTGAATGTCCCGCGCTGGCCAACTCGGCCGGAATGTGGAAATCGCGACCTTGTCGCCACGTCGTGAGTAGATGCCATCAAATAGGTTTTCACCTTCCTCATTTACCGAGCCGTGCTCGAGCTTCATTACTTTAAAGTGCTGCTTGTTTGCAAACCCAATGAGAGCCTTTTTGTGGGCGGCCTGATAGGCTTCTTCGCGAGCCTCCTCAAGTTCTTTGTCGCGTTTCCTTTGAGCTTCACTTTCCTGCGATCTCAGCGATCTGAAGATCTGCTGGCGAATTGCTTCTTCTGTTTGGTCTGGTGACTTTCGTGACCGGGGTATGTTTCGTGCGAGATCATGCGAAATTTCGCCAACGCGTCCTGATATTATGTCCTCAATTCTTTTCTCTGTAACGTCAGTCGAGGCGGCAATCTTCTGAAGTGCCTCTGCGGTTTTCGTGTAGATTTCGGTCTGCAATCGCAGGCTGTCGTCGTTGCGGGCGGCGAGCGTGGTTTCAGATGACCGCCCGAGCTGGATAGCTACGACCGCGAGGATAATCGACGCCCCGCCGAGAAGGACCGAAATCACGAATCCGATCAGAGCCATAGGCGTCAGTGAAGTTATTTGCGAATTCGAAGCGGAGAGAAAGAAAAGGCCTACCAGCAGCCCGGCAACAAAGGTAACTCCTATCACTGAGAGCTGACGGTATGTAATTGATCTGGGAGTGTCGCTCATGTAGTGGTCTCAAGGATTGCAATTGGGTCTGACGAACAACATAATTATACAGGTTTGAACCGGTATATACTCATACACCGGGCTTTATCCTGCGAATATACCCCGCGGAGGCCTTTGGCGCTAGCCAGAAACCACAAGGCTGTGAAAGTGCTTTGTGGACCTGGGCTGGTTGGGCAATTGTGGGGCTTTGTCATCGCTTAAGGGAACACTAGCGTTGCTCGATCTCTTTTTGACGACACTGTTGAGCTTTGGCATGGCTGTGGCTTCGGCGGATGGGTTGTTATCGCGAACTCGTATTGATGCGTTCGAAACCTAGCCTTTCGGCGATCGTTGCGACTCTGGCTCAAAAAGGGAAGCAAGAACGCATTCTTGATCTGCATGTGTCGACGACGGTTCAGAAGTTGATGGGGCACAAGGACATCGAAACGACGATGAATTATGTGCACGTGGAGGTCGGGTTTGACAGCCGCTTGCAAAGCCCGGTGGATCGGTTGTTGCAGGGGTGATGCTGGGCTGTCAAAAACTTGGTATCGCGACATTTTCGTTCTCCACAACTTCCTGTCACCTCTCTGCGAAGCTGGGAGCGGTCGGATCGAGCGAAGCAAGATCCGGGAGGGGGCATCCCACGGCAAACCAAGCCGATCCAGCCAAACAACTCTCGTGCCCCCTCCCTCGCGGTGGCCTGACGAATCGGTGCGGAACTGGGTAAAGCCGGTAAGGATTTGGAACGCGAAAATGGTCGCTTGTTTCGCATCATTTTCGACTTTCTGATTTTTAGAATTTGTATACCGGATGGTGTTATTGAGGTCTGTCAATATTGAAACGCGTTCCTATGACCTTATCTCGATGCGACCACTTTTTTGACCCGTCTTAACACCGATTCGTCAGGCCACCCTCGCGGACTCCTGAACGTCGTCGCTCGACCTCCCCCAAACTGCGTTCGGGAGAGGTGACAGAGATCACCCAGTCCTTCGGACTGGGCTGGGCAAACGGATGGGCCGTTGGCCCGAAAACCGTGCCGACCCGCTTCGGGCCGGGGAGGGTTACGCTTTGGGCTGGTATCAACCGCGTTTAAATAACACGAAATACGGCAATCACTGATGTCGAATCTGCGACCCATTCTGGGTCGAGAGATCGCGCAGATCACTGACCGGAGGTGTTCGCTGCGCTCGAACCTCCGGCTAATGGCTATGATCCCTTCGGGATATAAACCTTGCGCAAACCAAAACGCCCGCAACACGAACCTTTTGACAGGCCAACGTTCGCGGGTTGATGGTTTAATCCTCATCAAAACCCGACGCGTGAGTTTTGAAGTAGCGATTTTGCCTGTGGCATTGGTTTTTCGGAACCCGCTGCGTAAGGAGGGATGAGCCGATATCAATTATCCCTCGCTCACGCTTCGGGTTACGATTAAATCAACACGCCGCTAGCCGCGGGCTTTATCGCAAATAAGCCACCATTCGGAACCCGTGGCTAACGCCATCGGCTCACAAAAACTGACGAACGCACTAGATCAACAGCCCGTTGCGCGTCGGGCTTCTATGGATTCGGCGTAGCACTTTACAAATTCTTTCGGCGGTTGCCCCACGGACGTTGGCGGGTGTGCCAAAATGCGCCTCGCTTTGCATCGCGTGAACAATAAGTGGTGGCGACTTTCAGTCGCCATGTCCTGAAACGGCGACTAAAAGTCGCCGCCACTTGGAAAACGCGTCACTAATTGATCCGGCGATGCTTAGTATCTGTGTTGGGTGTATTGGCATTGTCACTTGGAGGTGGGTCATGGTGGCGGAGGCGGTGGCGGCTTGGCTGCCTGGGGAACGGGGTTACGAAATCGGGTTGCGAAAAGGCAAATTGGTTTGCCGTAATCCTCAGGGCAAAACGTTGGCTTCCTTGCCCAAGTGGTTGAAGGAAAGCGAGATCGCCGAGTCGCTGCGGGCGCTCGCCGAATGGCTCGACGATCACCAAGCCGAATGTCGGCACACGATCGAACGTTGGATGCTCCGTTCACTCTCGGTGCCTCGGGAAGTTGTCAACGAAATTTGGGCCGACCCGGATTGGCGATCGAGCCTGGAAAACCTCGTCGTCGCGCCCGTCGATGCGAAGGGTAAACCGAATTTCGAAAAAACCGGTTTGCTCAAACAGGTCGACGCCCAGCGCGGCTTGGGCGTGGTCGACCTCGATGGCGAGACGCGATGGCACAAGTCGCCTGCAATGACGGTGCCCCACCCGATCTTGATCGCCGATTTGGAAGAGCTTCGCGAACTTGCCAGCGACCTTTCGATCACACAAACGATCGATCAACTTTACCGCCCCGTTCATCAACCGACCAAGGACCAAGCGGAACTTAAATCGATCAATGATTACACCGAGGGCATGTTCGAACAGCTCAACTTCGCACTCTCACTGTGCCGCCGTTTGGGCTATCCCGTTCGCGGCGGCTACGCGACGTGCCGCGTTTGGGAAAACGACGTGATGATCGAAGCCCGCTATTACGTCGGCGACGAGTATCCGGAAGCGGAAACCTACACCGGTCCGTTGGTGTTCGTCGACGCCAATGACAAAGCGGTCAAGATCGCGGACTTGGGCCCGGTCACGTTCAGCGAAGGGGTTCGCATGGCGTCGGCGATTTACGCCAAACGCAAAGTCGAAGAATCCGCATCGGAGGAAACGCCATGAGCAAGGCAACGAAACCTGGTCCAAGAACGAAACCGGCCAAAAAAGCCGCCGCGAACGCCAAAGCCGGCAAGCCGACCGCCGAGCAACTGCGATTGGAAGCGACCTTGGCTGCCGGCGGGATGGTGGCCGCCAATGCCGACGTCGATCCGAGCGTGACCGAGAAGGTCGTCGCGAGACGTTACACCGGCGGGGCACTCGGCGATCGGGTCGTCGTCCGCTTGGGTGCCGACCGTTTGGGACCTGCCGAAGATTTGGCGATGGAGTTCCTCGGCTTGCGGCCCGATGGAGAGAGCCAACCCGTCGCCGTCCAAAGTCGCCGGGCGTTGGGGTTCGCCAGCTGGGCGTTGATCACGCATCCCGAAAACGCCAAGGACGCGTTGGCTTTGGTCAAACAGATCAAAGCCGCCGGCCGCAAGGCGAAGTCCAAACCGGGACACGCGATGGAGTTGTTCACCGAGATGGCAAACGTGCTGAACCGTTCGGTTCGCCATTTCTTGCCTCCGTTTTGGGAAGAGGTTGCGAGGATCTATAAGGACTTGGGCAACGTGACCTACGCCGGTCGCGCGATCGGCAAGTCGCTCGAAGCCGAACGGGTCCACGCGTTGGTCGTCGATCGGCACCGTCGCCGCGATGCGGTCTTGGAATTCACGCTGAGCGGTTGTTTATCCGGCAAAGCGTTGACCGAATACACGAAAGATCTTGAGAAGCAATTCGAACCGGCCGAGGCGTTCGAAACGTTGTCCGATTTGAACGTCCGGCGAACGCTCGGCGGGATGCCGCCGATGGCGACGGCGGCCAAGGACATCGCCCGGTTCGCCAAAGCCGCCGGGTTGGATGAGAATACGGAGGTCGATTCATTCTTGAAAACGATCATCTCATCACCGGCGATGTCGCGGGCGTCGATGCAGTTTTGGAAATCGGTGAAAAAAAACGTCGCCCGATTGGTGAAATCCGATCCGTCGTTTGGCATGTGGTTGTTGGCTCACACCGACCCGAAGTCTTCGTACCGGGACGACAGTCCCGTGTGGGCTTGGTTGGATCTACTCGACGAGTGGAAAGTCCTGCCGCTGTTGGGCCAACCGACATCAAAGCTACCGGGCCATTCGGAAGCAATGGGCGATGTGGAGATTCCTGGCGGTCGGGCGGGGTGGATCGGACGATTGGTGACGGTGGAGACGTCACCTCCGCCGAGGGTGTTCGAATTGATCGAATTGACCGCGGGCGTGATTCGCGACGAAGGCGTGCCGATCCCGCTGGGACGTCGAGGTTATTACGGCGGCGTGCTCGATGCGGACGTGCTCGAGATGATGCTCGACTTAAAATTGCCGATCAAGGATTACGACGATCATCGGACGTTGAGTTTTGAAGGTTGGTTGCGAGCCGAGGTGGATCACCCGCGACGCAATTCGCAACTGACACATTTGATCGAACACGAAAAGTTGGGACGAAAGGTTTACGCCCAACTGGCCGATTTGGTGACGTTCTCCGGAAGCGTTGGTGGACGTCATTCGTACGGTCGTACTCCCGCGAGCCAGCGAAGTTTCGAAGAGGCCGCCGCCGATCACGAGACCGTGCGTCGCCTGTGGTGGACGTTCCTCGACGATCAACTCAAGAAACTCGAAGAGGGTGGGTTGGTCGACGCGGAAGAAGCGTTGAACATGCTATCCAAATCGGCCGGCCAAAAGACCGGAGAGCAGTTCCCCGAGCTGACGAGCCGTTTGGCCAAGGTTGATTTGATCGACACATTGCAGCGGACACTCGAGGCGGGCGTATTCGACGAATACGGATGGCCGGCGCTGGACGCTTTCGCCGCCGAGCATCCGTTGCCGACGAGCAGTCGCCGCCGTTCATCAGCAGTCAGTGCGTTTCCGTATTTGAATGTGTTGGTGAACGACCAAATCGAATCGTTCGGACCTAACGGACGGCAAACGCTCGGCGGGTTTTCGATTGCCAAGGATCAACGTTTCGAATTCATGATCCGCGTTGGCGACGATGCCGTGATCGGGTTGCTCGACACCAGTTCGAGTTACGAACACAAGATCGCGTGGCTCAGCGACGGAGGTAAGCTGAACACAACCAAGCAGTACTTTTACGGCCTGTCGATCGAAGCTTCGATTCCGTGTGATGGTGGAATTTTTTATGGCACGCGGGTGTTGAAGTCCGGCGACGAAACGATCCCGACGTATCAAAATTGGTTCAGCGACGGCGAGCGATATTGGGCTCAGAAAGCACACGATTATTACTGGAACCAGTTCGACGACGACGCATCCAACCAGGAAGCTAAAAAACCGGTGCTGCGGGAAGTCGACCCGGTCACCGGTAAGGAGATCCGCGAGAGCATCCCGCCGTGGTTCGAAGAGGACCTGCCCGCCGGTGCTCAAATCAATTGGCACACGTCGCACTTGTTGCCTGCGCCGCAAGGCTTAACGCGATCGCCACTCGGTTTAGCCGATGGCATGTTGGGCATGCGGATTATCGCCCGACGGGACGGGCAAATGGAAAGCCGCGGCATCGACGGGCGAAAGATCGTGCTTTCCAATGATCGCCAAACCGGTGGCGGGTTTGACTTGGCGATGGCGATCATCGACAAGCCGGCTTCGGATTCGTTTTGGATGCTGACCAACCACGATGCTTTGGTCGACGTCGACACCGGTCGCAAAATTGCACTCTTGTCCGATTCGGTCAATCGATACTGCGAGGGCCAACCGATCCTACTGCCGCGGATGTTCTTTCATTACTTCGAAGTTCGGTGTCTGAAAAGTTCGAAGAAGCTGCGTCAGATCAAAACCGCTCAGGCGAAGAAGTTGTTCGACGCCGGTTTGGTTGAGCACGAGGCGCTCAAGGTCAAGGAAGATCCCAACCATCCCGACCCCAATCGCACCGCTTGCCATGCCGCCGTGTCGGCGCTGTTGCCCGACGCGCCCGCGTCGTTGGTCAAAGGCATCGCCAAGATCGCGAGGATGGCCGCGGTCGAAAAAATCTCGCTCGACAAACTCGTGGCGAAAGTATCCGGGGCCGGCAACGATGGGGCAAAGTCGAACGAGAAGAAAACATCCGAAACCGAATCGATGGCGTCCACGGCGGCTGGGTCGAAGGCATCAGCGGCCGTTCAAATATCCGACGACGCGATGAACGAGGCGTTATCGGCATTGAGCGTCCCGCTAGCCGCAGGTGGCCTTTCGGACATTCGTCGAAGTTACTACCAGTCAACCGTGAACTTCAAACAGATCGACGCGGTGACGCGATTCTTTCGTACCGGCAACGTTGAAAACATACCCAAAGGCGATTGGCTTTTCGCCAGTTTGATCGACAACGCGGCGGCGGGCGCTTGGAAGGTATTCTGGGATCACGCCCACCGAGGTGCCGACGAGGGCATGCCCGTCAATCAACGCTTGCGAGGCGATTGGTTGGTGGCTTTACGTTTCATCGCCGATTGTGGGTTGGTCGATCTGCCCGGACGGTTCACGCTGTTCAGCGGTCCCGCGCCCGACGAAGCGGCTTTGAAAAAACTAGCCGCCGCCGACAAGGGCCCCAAGGAAGACCGGCCGGCCGCTATCGTCGAAGGGAAATCGAGGCATGTTGTTTACTTGGTTTACAGCTACCAGAATTCCCAAATCGTTTCGCTCTCGTACAACGAAACGGGCGATCCCAAACCGCCGAAATCGTTCAACATCGAGAACTCCATTCCGCTGCGGAAAATCTGGGGCCGCTCGGGCATCAAGCATTTTGTGGACGAGGTCGAGAAAGTCGAAACATTGCCACTGATTGCACCGGAGAAATTATCCGAAGCGGCGGAGTCGCTCGGCGTGTCGCCGATCGAGGTGGCGCTGGCTTGGATGGGCAACTATCGCTCGGTTCGCTACGGGCAAGAAAAATTGACCAAGGAGTTACGCGAGCACTACGGTTGGAAAGTCAACGAAATCAAGACCGCCGTCACGGCTGCCAATGCCGATCCGGTGTCGCTTGAGGTTTCAGCCGACGGATGCCGACGCGATTCCAAGGGCGCGTTGGGCAAGAACATCGATCGGACGTTTCGTTCGATGGTCGCCACTTGGCAAGAAGCCCGCAAAGCGAAGGTGATCTTGCCCGCCGACGTGATCGCGGCATTGCAAACGTTGCGAGGCGGTTACCAGCGACTCGATACCAAACTCCTCGGTGAGTTTTTGGGAGACCCGGCGACTTCGCCCGTGCTGGCCGTTTCCAAGTGGTCGTTTAAACTCGGTAGACAGTACCGCTCGGAAGTCGTCGAGATCGAGTACACGCCGCCACGTTCGGTCCCAGTCGAGCGTGTTTTTGAAGTTCTGCCCGAAGCGATCGCGATCCTCAACTACAGTCTGCCGCCTGGCGATCCGGCTCGCGCGAAGTTGCCCGGCTTGATCGACGCGGTTCGCGATTACTTGAACCAAGACGACGTGATCCTCTCGATGGGCGCCTCACGCACCGAGCCGTTCCGGGATGACCAAGCGATTGATGTCGAGGGGACGATCGCAAGGTTCTCGACGCAGGTGGCCAAGTGCCAACAAGATGCCGGCGGCTTTCACACTCTCGATGGCGGATTGATCGTCGGTGCGATCGCGCCGCCCAACATCAGTCTATGGTTTCGGCCGGCTCGATTGCGAACGGACAAGGACCATGCAAGTTTGATATCGGCTGCGTCGCTCACCTTTGATTACTCGGGCGATGGATCTACCCACCTCGACATGGCTGACTTCGTCCGCGAGATGCGGGGCGAAGCGATGACACAGTTCCGCGAAAACAATCTCGGTTCCAAGTTTGCGGCCGATGCGATCGAACAGGACCCGCGAGTCTCGGCGGCGGATTTAGTTTCCGTGGTCGCGAAGAAGTTCAAAATCAGCGAGGAGGCGGCGACGTGGTACTTGCAATTGTTGGCCCTGCACGATTGTTCGGACGCGCGAATCAAACAGTGGAACGGTTGGTCGGCCGCGCAGCTCAAGAAGACCAAACCGGAACTGCTCGACGGTGGTTTGGTCGTGACCGCCAAACGCAGTCGGGCGGGTCGGGATGTGTTCTTGCCCGGCGGTTGGGAAGCGTTGAAACTGCCAAACCTGCCGATCGAAACGTGGAAACTGCCGATGTTCGGACATACCAACACGGATCGGCTGCGTGGTGGTTATGCAGGTTTGATCGTGTGCCCGAGGCCGGTCGGGGAACAATTCCGTGTGGCGTGGCAACGGGTCGTCGATGGCGACGCACCGAAGTACGAAGAGGCGATGACGTCCAATGGCTAAGAAAAAAGCATCGTCCGCTGAGGCGACATCACAATCCACTTCCGAACCCGCATCCGCATCAGGACCTGCATCGGGCCGCCGCGTGCAGTTGCCGCCGGCGGAAGTTCGTTACGCCGATGAGTTGACCGCACTCGCGGCAGCCGATCGCCACGAACGACCGGAGGGCTGGTCGTTGTCGCCGCAATCGATCGTCGATTTCATCTGCGGCAGCGACGGCGTCAAGGTAGGCGGTAACAAGGCGGAGGCTCGTGTGATCACGGAAAAGTTCGTTGGCCACCGGGACGTTGTTCAGCGATGCGTGGTCACGTTGGCCGGCGAACGCGGGTTGATGTTGGTCGGGGAACCGGGCACGGCCAAGTCGATGTTGGGTGAACTGTTGGCCGTCGCGATCAGCGGCACTGGGTCGCTCGCGGTGCAGGGAACCGCCGGGACGACGGAGGATCAAATCCGATACGGGTGGAACTACGCGATGTTGCTCGATCGCGGTCCCGTTCGCGAGGCGCTCGTGCCCTCACCGGTGATGACGGGCATGCGAGACGGCAAGGTCGTTCGGTTCGAAGAGATCACGCGATGTTTGCCCGAGGTGCAGGATGCGCTCATTTCCATCTTGAGCGAACGACGGATGATGATTCCCGAGATGGATCACGCGGCCGACGGAGCGGGCAACAGTTTGTTCGCCGCGCCGGGGTTCGCCTTGATCGCAACGGCGAACTTGCGCGACCGCGGCGTTTCGGAAATGTCGGCGGCGTTGAAGCGTCGCTTCAATTTTGAAACCATCGCGCCGATCGCCGACGAGGTTCGCGAGCGGGAACTCGTTTCGACGCGGGCGGCCGCACTGCTCGCTGAAACGGGATCGAAGGCGGCGGTGGATCGGTCGTTGGTCGAATTGTTGGTGACGGTGTTCCGTGACTTGCGAAACGGACGCAGCGACGAGGGATGGCAGGTCACCCGGCCGAGCACGGTGATGAGCACCGCCGAAGCGGTCGCGGTGGCGACGGCGATCACGCGCGAAAGTGTGTTCTTTCCGAGTGGCTTTGACCCCGTATCGCGAATGCCCGGGCATTTGCTCGGGGTCGTGATGAAGGACGAAGCCAAAGACCGCGAACGACTGCTCGCCTATTGGGACGGGCCGGTTCGCCGCCGCGCCGAAGACGGTTCACCGCTGTGGAAACGCTTGATGGAACTTCGCGGCGTCCTGGAGGAATGACTCCGTGACACAGTCGGTTGAATCCCCAATCGAACAATCGATGCGATCGTTGGCGGAATGTCGTTCGCCTTTGTTGATCGGCGTGCGTCATCATTCGGCGACGCTCGCCCGTGTCGTGCCGAAGATCCTCGACGCGTTCGGCCCCGAATGCTTGTTGGTCGAATTGCCTGCCGACTTGGCCGATTGGATCGAATTCCTCGGTGACCCGCGAACGATCGCGCCTGTGGCGATTTCCGCTGCCGATGATCGTCGAGGGTTGTTCTTTTATCCGATGGCGGACTTTTCCCCCGAATGGGTCGCGATCCGTTGGGCACGCGCCAACGGTGTTCCCGTCGTCGCGTGCGATTTATCCGTCTCGGCGAAATGGGAAGAACCACCGTTTGCGCCAGGGCCGAAAGAGCCGCCGAAAGAGCTGCCGAGTGAGACCGCGTTGGACGTGTTGTTGCGACGTTCGGGCGAAACCGATACGGGCGGTTTGTGGCAACGTTTAGTCGAATCGCCGGGTTTCGACGCAGACCCTGATTCGATTCGAGCCGCAGCGTTGTTGTTCGGTTGGGCGGTGCGAGAAAGTTCGCCGGAAGTTTCAGCGCGTGACCGAGTGCGTGAGTCGGCGATGCGGGAAGCGATCCGCCGGGCTCCTTCACATAGCGCGGCGGTGGTGGGGTCGTTTCATGCCGCCGCATTGCTGCCCGACGTGATCGAATCGGAGCGGGATCGCGACGCGGATAGGCTACGCGAGGCGCAACCGGACGTTGCACCGGATTCGCATTCGGCCGTGGGTGTGTCGTTGGTGCCGTATTCATTTGAGCAACTCGACGAGCGGAGCGGTTACCCGGCCGGGGTGCGCGATCCGGTTTGGCACCAGCGAATGGTCGAGGCGAATTCACGTGAGGAGGCCGACGCGGCGGCGGCGGAATTGATCACACGGATCTGTCGCGAGTTGCGGACCGACGGGCACGTCGCCGGGATGCCTGACGCGAGCGAATCGCTGCGTATGATGCGAGACTTGGCCCGCTTGCGAGGATTGCCGGTGGCGGGTCGGGGAGAGCTGATCGAAGCGATCCAGTCTTGTTTAGTTCAAGGCGATTTGATGGGCCGCGGGCGAGCGGTATCGGTCGCGGCGGGCGAAGTCTTGATCGGACATCGTTTGGGAACCGTGACGCCCGCGGCCCCGCGATGCGGTTTGGCGGTGGAGATCGATCGGCAATTGCAGGAACTGAAACTGCCCGGCCGCGATTCTTTCGCGAGCACTCCCGCCCCGCCGAAACGGCCGTCTCGATACGGCGTCGCCCGCCGGGGATTCGACGACCAAGCCAAAGAGATCAGCCTGGACGTGCTCCGCGATCGACGCGACCGGGCGCGGGCGGTGGTGTTGCGGCGGTTGAACGCGGCAGGCATTCCTTACGCGACGCGGGTTGACGAAGTCGAAAGGGGGCATCGCGAAAACTTGATCGAACGTTGGCGCGTCGCGTGGCAACAGGGCACTTCGGCGACGATCGAATCGGTGTCGCGATACGGCGTGACGTTGCGACAAGTCGTCGAAGGGATGGTGCGTGGCTCGTTGATCCGATCGTCTTCGTCGATGCCCTCCATCAATGGAAATGTTTCCAGCAACCTGTCTGGCGGGACGGATGCGGACGAGTTGCCGGCGACGACCCTGCGTTGTTTGCACGTCGCGACCCAGTGCGGCTTGGTTTCGCTGACGCATCAAATGTTGTCGCGGATCGGCGACTCGTTTCGAGCCGCAGCGGGTTTGTCGGAGTTGGTCGAAGCGATCACGATCATCGCCCGCATCCGAATCGGACACATGCCGGGGTTGCCGTCGGACCCGGCCGACGCGATGCCGCCTTGGGTGGAATCGTTCGCTTGGCCGGGCGACGGGGTGACGATCGACGCGTTGCTGGACACGGCCCTCGAGCGATTGTCGGGAATGAGCGGTTCGGAGGAACCGTCGGACGTCGCCGCGCTGGTCGATTTCTTGGATTGGATGACCGGCGACTTGCGTGACGCCGTATTGAACCCCGAGGGAGGTTCGAAGTCGGACGACAAACGCATGGCGATAACGCATTGGTGCCGACAAACGGTCCGCCACGGCGGAAACCGCATGCGAGGCGCGGCGGCGGGGGCGTTGTGCCTGTTGGACGAACAATCAAACGAGGTTTTCGCAACGTTAACGCGCGGTTGGTTGGACGCGGCCGTCGATCGCGAGGGGCGAGACCGACTGCGGGGCGGTTTAAGCGGCGCGACCCAGGTTTTGATGCCGCGGATGCAATCTGATCCGGCTTGGTTGCGAGGCATCCAAGACGGAATCGCCACGATGAATGATGACGTGTTCTTGGCTCGGTTGCCTCCACTGCGAGGCGCGTTTGCCGACTTTTCGCCCACCGATCGGGAAAGGATGTTGCAGGTCTGTTTGTCGGAGTTGAAAGAACGAGGATCGACGTTGACGGGTGCGGCCGAGTCGTTCGCGTGGGCGAATTCATCCGACGCGGACGCGATCACCGATGAGTGGGTGCACTTGCGGGAAGCAGACTTAGCCGGCCGCAAAGCATTGATGTCGTCTTATCCGGAAGCGGAATTCTGGTTGCAACCCACCGACGAATCACCACGGCAAACGAGCGGCCACGAACGATCGCCAAATGCGCATCCGCAACATTGCGACGTGGTCGGGAACGAAGCACGGGCAACGGTCGCCATGGAGTTACCGCTCGCCGATCGTTGGCGTTTGATCTTTGGTTTGCCGCCTGAGAACCGGACGCCCATGGCGATGCGATGTGCCGGTTCGCTCGATCAACTTTATGGGCGAGGTCGAGGCGAAGGATCACGCGGCGGTTTGGCAGGCGATAAACACAAGCTCCCTGGTGCAGGTGGTGGTACCGAAGCACCACAACCCACGACCGCACAGTGGGCGGAAGATTTGGAAGCGTTGTTCGGCAGCGATATTTGCCAGGAGGTTCTCGGTGCCGCAGCGGGCACTGGACGTTCCGGGGTGATCGAGCACCTGGACCCCGACAGCGTCACGCCGTCGATCGAATTGTTGCAACAAGTCTTGTCGTTGGCCGGAGCGATGCCTGAATCGAAAGTCGCCACGCTGCGGCGATTGGCGGCCCGGATCACTCAACAATTGGCTGAACAATTGGCGGTCCGTTTGCAGCCCGCACTGACCGGTTTGTCGTCGCCGAGACCGACGCGTCGTCGAGCCAAGAAGTTGAACCTCGCCCGCACGATTCGGGAGAATTTATCCAACTCGCATCGTCGCGGCGATGGTCGGGTCGGGATCGTTGCGGAACGTTTGATTTTCAACTCGCCTGCCAAACGGCAAATGGATTGGCACGTCACGTTTGTCGTCGACGTATCAGGTTCGATGTCAGCATCGGTGATTTACAGCGCATTGGTCGCGGCGGTGCTCGACGCGCTGCCCGCGTTGTCGGTTCGGTTCCTCGCCTTTAGCACCGAAGTGTTGGACTTCAGCGAACAGGTCGCCGATCCGTTGTCGTTGTTATTGGAAGTTCAGGTCGGCGGCGGAACGGATATCGGTTTGGGTTTGCGGGCGGCCCGGGCGGGCGTGTCGGTTCCCTCACGGAGTCTGGTGATTTTGGTTTCCGATTTTGAAGAAGGCGTGTCGGTGGGACGGATGGTCGCCGAGGTGCGGGCGATGGTCGATTCGGGCATCCGTTGTTTGGGTTTGGCATCGCTGGACGATTCCGGTGTGGCCCGGTATCACCAAGGTTACGCCTCAATGATGGCCGGGGCGGGCATGCCCGTAGCGGCGGTCAGTCCCGAACATTTGGCGAGGTGGATCGGCGAACAGGTTCGTGGTTTGGGCGGCGGTTCGTCGTCGGTCTCATGAACAAAAGACCCACTATGGACGCCGGACTACTGGCGACGATGATCGACGCGGCACCCGGCCGGGTTCGCAAGCGATTGGACCGCGAAGCCACCGCGGCGGAGGCTTGGGCTTGGACCGAACAGGCGAACGTTTGGAGCATCGAAGCGGGCGAGGAAACCGTCCGTTTGGAACCCGGCGAAGACGGTTGTTTGGTTCGTGGCGAGTCGATGTCCTGTTCGTGCTTGTTGTCGCCGAAGTGTTTTCATTTGCTCGCTTGCGTGACCACGTTGACGATCCACGTGACGGAGGCGAGTTCGACCGAGCCCGATGGCGAGTCGCCGCCGGATTCTCAATCGGGAACGCCGATTGAACTGCATAAAAGTGAAGAACCATCCGCTGCACCGGTGAAAATCTCGGCGGATATGCGATCGACGGCGGAACAATGTCTGCAAGCTCTGGAAGGTTTGTTGATCAGCGGCGCACGCGCGGGCGGTTTGATCATCCAGTCGTCTTTGTTGCGGGCGGCGCACCAGGCCCGTTCGCAATCCATGTTGAACCTTTCCTCGGCACTGATTCGGGTGACCGAAGGCGTCCAGCGGATCCGCGCCGGCGACGATCATGCCGACAGCGATGGCCTTCGCAGCGACGTGGTGACCGCGATCGAAACGGCGTTCGAATTGACCCGTTCCGAGTCGCTGCATCCGGCCAAGCTGGGTTACACGCGACGTCCGTTCTCACCAGTTTCTTTGAAACGCCTGCGCGGCGTGGTCGCCGAACCGATCTTGACGCTCAGTGGTTACGCGGGTGTGGTCGTTCATTTCATTGGTGATGACGGACGTTTGTATCAGGTCGTCGAAACGCGGCCCGGTGAAGCGGCTCTGGTCAGTCAAGCGTATCGTGGCGGGATCGATTTGGGGGGCACGACGGCGTCGGCGCAAGTCATCAGCCGCGCGTCGATCGACGTCCAGAATCTGACCGCTTCGTACGACGGCCGCTTGGGCAAAGGATCGAAAACCCGTTGGGCCATCATGCCATCCGACGACGAACAGCAAGACGCAAACCAAGAGGCGGTTGGACGTTGGGGGCGAGCTGCCGCCGATCAAATTCGAGACGTATTCGAATCGGCCGATGCCGCCGACGCCATGCCGCGGGGTGGATGGGATTTGGTATTTTTCAAGGGAACCATCCTTGGTGCCGACGGCCGATCAGTCGTGTTGCAGTTGGACGACGGCGTTCGAGTGAACTTGGGCATCGCGATCGATCACGCATCACTTCGTTTCCGTGAGAACATGGAGTTGTTGGCCCGATGCGTCGGTTTGGAAATCGAAGTGTTCGGCCGCGTGCGATTGGATCGAGCCGGATGGATCGACGCGCTTAGTTTTCGGGCAGGTTCCGACAACGTGTCGTTGCCCGAAGCGTGGGGCGGGCGATGCCACCTCGGACTCGACGAACTCAAGCGACATTATTTCCGCAACACGGAGCGTTTCGCGATGGAGGTCGACGATCGGCCTCGGTTCGATGAGGACAGCATCGCATCGGATGGCGGAGATTTATTTCCCGGATTGACGCGGCGTTTGACGACGTTGGTCCTCGGCGGACGCGGGGCGGTCGGTTCGATCGGTTCGGCCACGCATCGCCGGGACCGCGCTCGACTCCGCTCACGCGGTCAAGTCACCGCCGCGGCCATGCTCGATGCGCTCGCGGTGGTCACGTCGGACGTTCGCAACAACTCCGCGCGACTGACGTCAGTGCAAAACGCCCGACCGCCGAGACCAATACAGAAACTGGCGCAAGGATTGGCGATGGCCAACGCGTACTGCGAGGCGTCACGCCGACAGTACCAACGAACCAAATGGTTACACTTGTGGGACTCGGAAATTGCACCGGCAGCGCGGTGACAAGCTGGCACGCGGATCGAAGACATTCATTGGAGTCACGGTGTCACTCCCGATTCTGCGTCAGAACGTGTTTTAAAAAGGGGTCTGACCCTTTGGAGGCGAATCGATTTCATCGGGTTTTTGGCCTCGCCGGAGAGGGTCAGACCCCTTTTTAAAACACGTTCTCAGCTCTTGATAAAGGCTAACTGCGGTCACGAACCCAGCGGACGAGCGATCTCACCATCACGCCGGTGGCACCTGCATCGCGGTGTGGTTTAGGCGAATCGGCGAAGGCGGGACCGGCGATATCGATGTGGACCCAAGGGGTTTCGCCGACGAAATTTTCCAGGAACTTGGCCGCCGTGATCGCTCCCCCCCAGCGGCCTTCGCCGACGTTTTTGATATCGGCGACCTTGCTTTTGACTTTCTCGTCGTAGAGCGAAAACATGGGCAGTTGCCAGACCGGTTCGTTCTCTTGTCCGGCGGCATCACTGAAGGTACGACAGAGATCATCGCTGTTGGTCATCAAGCCGGCGACCTCGTTGCCCAACGCGACCATGCACGCGCCCGTCAGGGTCGCCAGATCAATGATCGCCGATGGCTTGTGTTGCACCGCCACGTCGAGGGTGTCCGCCAAAACGACTCGGCCTTCCGCGTCGGTATTGAGGATTTCGATGGTCTTGCCGCTGCGGGTTTCGATCACGTCGCCGAGTTTGTAGGCGTCTCCGCTGATCATATTCTCGGCCAATCCGCACAATCCGATCACGTTCCGTTTCAGACCGAGTTGGGCGATCGCCCGCATCGCGCCAACAACCGTGGCCGCGCCGGCCATGTCGCATTTCATGTCCACCATCCCGTCGCTCGGTTTAATCGACAAACCGCCCGAATCGAACGTGACGCCTTTGCCGACGATTGCGATCGGTGCCTCGTCGCCACCACCGTTGTATTTCAAGATCACCAAGCGGGGCGGGCTCGTCGACGCCCGGCCGACGGCCAGGATCGCGCGGCAGCCTTCTTTTTCCAAACGCGTCTCGTCCCAGATTTCGCACTCGAGCCCTTCTTCGCTGGCCATGATTTTGGCACGCTCGGCGAACTCGGTCGGGTTCATGATCGTCGGCGGTTCGTTGACGAGCCGGCGGGTGAGATTGATGGACGAACCGAGCGTCTCGCCTTCGGCGGTAGCTTGCGGAGAAACACCGACGAACGCGAGTTTTTCCGGAACGAAGAACGCCGGCTCGCTTTGGTAGAGATGCTGTCCTTCGCACCCGGTTAGGGTTCCGGCTACCAGCGCGTCGTGATGTTCCGGCGAGATCGCGTCACCGACCAGGAACGTGATTTCCGCTCGTGATTTGTCGACCAAACGGCGAATGACGGCCGCACCCGTTTCTAAAATTTTTCCACGTGTCCGTTGAGCCGTCTTTCCCAAGCCGGCCACGACGAGGATTGGCGCGGACGGGTGGCCGGTGGCGACTTGAACGATCTCACCGGACTTGCCCTCGATCTCGCCGGACTGGATCAGTTGAGCGAGTGCGGTTTTGGCAGATGTTTCCAATTCGTCGATACGATCGATCGAGACGTACTTTTTCTCGGACGACTTATCCGCTTGGACGGCAAAACACACCATCACGCCGGTCGCCGTGACTTGCTCGGGAGTGGTGATCTTGGGGGCGGGAAGCGGAGCAGGAGTGATCATGACGATTGGCTGGATGGATTGTGGGAAGTTTGCCGTACCGGACGATGATCATAACCCGAAGCGCCCCGATCAAGCCACCACGGCGTCAGCGAACAGGTCGATCCCCCGATCCCCGCCGACCCACTCGCTTGCCGGTCTGTTGTTTTAATTGTTTAACGGCAAGCCGCAGGCGACAGAGTTTGAAAACGCAGGCGCCTGCGGCTTGCCGTTAAACGAAAACGCCCAAACGTGCACTCAATCAACACGCCGTTGTGCTTCGGGCTTGTAGGGTTGCGGCGTCGCTGGCTTAAGCCGAGGCGGCTTTTTCTTTCGCAAACGCTCGTAGCGGTTTGGGCAACGGGAATTGAACGTCCTCGCGACGGACTTCGCGTGATTCGATCGTGGCGTTGAATTTCTCTTGCAACCAGGCGATCGTCGATTGGACCACCGACTCGGGGGCGCTGGCCCCGGCGGTGATCAAGACCACGTCGTCTTGTTCGAACTGGTCTTCGCTCAGATCGGCGGGACCGTCGACCAACCAAGCCCGTTGGCCTTTTTCGGCGGCCAGTTCTCGGAGGCGTTGGCTGTTGCTGCTGTTTTGGCTGCCCAAAACGACGACGACGCTGGCCTCGTCGCTGAGCAATTTGACAGCTTCCTGGCGGTTCTGCGTCGCGTAACAAATGTCTTCTTTGGGCGGGCTATCGATCTGTGGAAACCGACTTCGCAACCGAGCGATGACGCGGTTGGCGTCGTCAACACTGAGGGTCGTTTGGGTCAGATAGGCCAACCGAGTCCCCTCGGGAAAGGTCAACGCATCGACGTCGGCTTCATCTTCGACCAACACGATCGCCTCGGGGGCTTCGCCCATCGTGCCCAAGACTTCGTCGTGACCTTCGTGGCCGATCAAGATGATCGTGTAGCCCGCTTTGGCGTACTTGATCGCTTCGAGGTGGACCTTAGTCACCAGCGGACACGTCGCATCGATCGCGTGCAGGTTGCGATCGCGTGCCGCTTGGCGGATTTCAGGGGACACGCCGTGAGCGGAAAACAACAGCACGCTGCCTTCGGGGACTTCGCCGATCGTGTTGACAAAAATCGCCCCCTTCCCTTGAAATTCGTTGACGACGAATTGGTTGTGGACGATCTCATGATAGACATACACGGGGGGGCCGAACTTTTCGAGCGTCAAGCTCAGCGAATCGATCGCCATATGAACGCCCGCGCAAAAACCGCGGGGGGCTGCCAAGATGATCTTCATGAGTGGGCCGATCCGAGGGGTCGTTTCTTGAGGCAAAGGGGAGGGTCTTGAGGCAAAGAGGAGGGCAAAAAGGCGACGGGTTTGCCGCAACGGTAAACTGCCGGTCGATCAAACTGCACGTCGATCGCTGAACCGTTAAGATAACCGCAGTCGCGGTCGCCCGTCCAACGGCTACCGGACTGCTTCGTTCCTCGGATTGTGAAATTTGTGTCTGACCACGCGCCGCCGCCCACGACCGAACAAGTTGCCGCATCGAGTCGAGAGTGCCGCCGCATCGCGAGGGGGCATTACGAGAATTTTCTCGTCGCGAGCGTGTTGTTGCCGCGATCGATGCGTCAGCCGTTCTACCACCTTTACGCGTTCTGCCGCACGGCGGACGACCTCGCCGATGAATCCCCCACCCCCGAGGCGGCGCTTGCCGGAATCGCTGAATTTCGTGAACAGATCCGACGTGTCTTCGAAGGCGGCGAGTTGAAAGGTATTTTTATTGCTCTGGCTCAAACGGTCGGCCGATTCGATTTGCCGCGAAAACCGTTCGACGATTTGCTCGATGCGTTCGTCGATGATCAATCGATTCACCGATATCGCGATGAAACCGAATTGCTGAATTATTGCCGTCGCTCGGCGAATCCTGTCGGCCGGTTGGTGCTCGCGTTGGCGGCGGTCGAATCGGCCGATTGTGTCGACGAAAACAACCTACGTCTGAGCGATCAGGTCTGCACCGGCTTGCAGTTGGCGAACTTTTGGCAAGACGTCGCGAGGGACTACCGAATCGGACGAATTTACTTACCCCAAACAGTGATGCAGCGGCACGGATTTGATGAGACCGCATTGCAATCAACACTCCAGCACCAACGTCCGACGCCGACGGCGGTGCGCGCCGCGATTGCCGAACAATGCGTGATCGCGAGAAACAAGTTTGACTCCGGTCGGCCGTTGATCGGTCGAGTTCCCTCGTGGCTAGCAGCGGATATCGAACTGTTCATTCGTGGTGGGCTCGCGACGCTCGACGCGATCGAGCGGATCGATTACGACGTACTTCGCAAGCGGGTGCGGGTCGGGAAACTGCGGCAAGCCTGGTTGGTCGGACGTGTCTTGATCCGAAAACCATTCTTGCCAGGACGATCGACATCCGCATCACAACTACCCCAGACGATGGGCGGCGACGTATGAATCGGAATGTCATCGATCGCGGCCAGCGGAACCGCGAGATCGCCAACAGCTACGCCGCCGTACGTCGAATCGCCCGACGTAGCGGCAGTAGTTTCTATCGTTCGTTTTGGTTGTTGCCACGGGATCAACGTGATGCCATGTCGGCGTTGTACGCGTTCGCGCGGGTGACTGATGACTTGGGTGATTGTGACGAACCGGCGAGCATCCGGCGTCATTGGTTGGATTTGTGGCGACAGATCACGGCGATGAATTTGATCGGCGATTCCGACCAACCGATCCGTTTTGCTCAAAACCTCGAAGGCATCACGGACCACCAATTCGAACATCTCAATCGACACGCGATCGAGATCATGCCGGCGCTGCGTCATGCGGCCGATCGTTATAGCATTCCATCGCGATACTTACTCGAGATCATTGACGGCGTTTTGGCGGACCAACAAAAGAACCGCTTTGACACGTTTGAACAACTCGAACATTATTGCTACCTCGTTGCCTCGGCGGTGGGCATCGCCTGTTTGCACATTTGGGGATTCCGATCGCCGCTGCCGATGCAGGCGGCCGTGGATTGCGGGCTGGCGTTTCAATTGACGAACATCCTGCGTGACGTTTCCGAGGATGCGCAGCGAGGACGCATTTATCTGCCCCGTCAACACTACGAACAACACGGTCTTGATGAAGACGATTTATTGCATCCGCGACGTGACGCGAGATTGCGATGTTTGATCGTCGATGAGACCCGTCGAGCATCGGAGTTGTTTGATTCGGGATGGCGGGTTTGGGACTCGCTGGAAGAACCCGGGCGCCCAATGTTCAGCATGATCTGGCGGACGTACCGATCGTTGTTGACTCGCATCGCCGAGGACCCCGACGCGGTGGTCAAACGCCGCGTGACGTTGGGGATGCGACAACGACTCGGAATCGTCTCGCATCATTTCATCAAACCGCTCTACCACCGCTTGCCCGTTCCTCCGTCGGAAATCGGTTGGGCTCAGCGCACGGACAGGGCTTCGTGAATCCGCGTGTCGTGAACCGGCGTGTCGTGGTCGTCGGCGGCGGCATCGCCGGCATCGCCGCCTCGATGGCGATTGCCGAAACGATGCCCGACATTCGCGTCACGCTGTGTGAAGCTCGCCGCACCTCCGGCGGACGGGCCGGATCGTTCGTCGACCCGACGACCAACGAAACGGTTGACTATTGCCAGCACGTCGCGATGGGATGTTGCACCAACCTGCTCGATTTACTTCACAGGTTCGACATGAGTGACGAGTTCACTCGCTATCAATCGCTGACGTTCTATCATCCTGAATACGGGATGTCGTCGTTCGCGCCGAATCTGCGGATGCCCGCGCCGTTGCATTTGCACAAAGCGCTGGCGGGATTGCGATACCTTCGACTGCAGGAACGAACGCGACTGGCTTGGGCGATTACCAAGTTGATGCGTCAACGTGAACGTACCCTTGAAAAGGTCACGGCCGCGACTTGGCTCGATCGTCATCGCCAGTCGTCGCGTTTGCGAGTGCGATTTTGGGACGTAGTTTTGGTCAGCGCGCTCGGGGATGTGCCCGAACGGGTATCGATGGCAGCCGCTCGCAAGGTAATCGTCGACGGCTTCGCCGCCGCTCACGGTGCATCGGATGTGTGGGTGCCCAACCGGCCGCTTTCGCAAATTTTTGGTAACTCGATGTTGGATCACCTCGCGCGGCATGGCGTGGAGGTGAAGACCGGCTGTCTCGTGCGATCATTGCGATACGACGAACGCGACGAGGAGGTCGAATTGATTTGTGGAGACGATGGGACACTCCGATCCGATCACGTGGTCTTGGCAACGGCTTGGCGGTCGGCGTCCAAGTTGATCGAAACGATCGAACCAGGACTGAATCCATCGGCGCGATCGTGGCAGGATGCCACCGTGTCGTTTCTTTCGTCGGTGAAATCGTCGCCGATCACGGGCCTGCACCTGTGGTTTGATCGCGAGATAACGCCGTTACCGCATGTGGCGATGGTGGGCACGGTTTCGCATTGGCTGTTCAAACAACCGCTGCGGCAGTCGACGAGCGATCGCGCGGGCGATCAGGCGGGCGTTTACCACCAAGTCGTCATCAGCGGCCCGCACCGCTTCAGCGAATCATCGAAGGACGCTTTGCTGTCGGCCGTATGCGACGAACTTGCCAAGGCCTTTCCGATCCCGTTTTCGGGTCCGAATCCGGCGAAGTTGTTGCATCACCGGATCGTCACCGACCCGAACGCGGTCTACAGCGTCACGCCGCAGTTCCAGGCCCATCGACCGGCCACGACGACGACGTTGGCGTGGTTATCATTGGCCGGTGATTACGTCGACACCGGTTGGCCGGCGACGATGGAGGGTGCCGCGATTAGCGGTCGATTGGCGGCCGAAGCAGTCGGGGATCGGTTCGGCCGCCGCGTCCATTGCGTCACGCCGCCGTTGTCCCCGGGACGCTTGGCCCGATGGTTGATGACCTGATGGCGGATCTCGATCCCGGGGCTACATCAAATGGGTTGGTCGGTTTACACTCTGGTTCGTCGCACCGGCGACAGGCACCGATTTCAACCGCAGCGGATAGTTAGATGAGTGATGCAAAAGTTCGTGGCATTGTCCACCTGGTCGAAGAAACGAAGACCTACGGTCAGAAAGGTTTTCGAAAACGCATGGTCGTTCTGGAACAAGAACAAGGCAGCTTCACTAACTACGTCCCGGTCGAGTTCACTCGCGACGGATGCGATCTCGTCGACGGGTTGAAGAAAGGCGACAACGTCGAAGTCACTTACCGACTCAACGGACGACGCTGGCAAAAAGACCCCGATAGCGAAGTGAAGTTCTTCGTCAACGTCGAAGCGATGTCGTTCCAAGTACTCGAAGGCGGTGCGGGCGGAAGCTCGGATCCCAACGACGCATTCGACGAAGCGGCCGATGAGGAAGACGCACCGTTTTGATCCCTAGGGTATGCACTCGTTCCCAGGCTCCCGCCTGGGAACGCACTGTTTTGGAGGCTCTGCCTCCCGTCCCCAAGTTCCGTACCGACTCGCCAGGCGGGAGCCTGCGATGCATTGGGTTCCCAGGCCGGAGCCTGGGAACCAGCCGCAACTCGACTCGGAAAGTCAAGCTACGGTGTCATCAAGACGACCGCCAAGTCGTCCGGTTTACCGGGCATCGAGTGGTCTTCACCCCGCATCCGCTTGCTCGCCAACGCGACCAGCGCATTCATGCGATCGAGCGGTTTGCCGATGCGGGCGAGCTGAGCGATCTCGCCGAGTTGCAAGTTGTCGAACAACCCGTCGCTGGCAATGACGATACTGTCGCGAACGGCCAGCGGAATCGCCGGGCCGATCTCGATGTGCATTTCGCGCGACCCGACCAAATTCGAAACGATGTGCCGGTCATCGTGCAACATCGCTTCGGCTTCTTCGATCGCGCCCGATTCGATCAAGTAACCGACGGGCGAATGGGACGTCGATCGCCATTTCATCGTGCCCCGTTGGCCGACGATCATCGCCATCGAATCACCGACTTGGTATCCGCGAGCGATCCGATTTTGAACTTCGACGATCGAGATCGTCGTGGCGGCTCCCGTGCCCATGTCCAAAATTTCGGCGTTCGCCCTCTCGATCCCGTCCAGAATCGCCGGACGTAGATCCGAGCCGTCGATGCGGTCTTGCAGACTTTCGGCGATGCACTGTACCGCGATCGCGGACGCCTTGTAGCCCAACGGCGCGCCACCCACCCCATCGGCCACCGCCATCACCAACGCCCCGTCGGGCAGGCGGATTACAGCGGCACTGTCGTCGTTGGGCTCGTCCTTGTCCGGGCAGGTCCGCGAGAAAACAACCAAATGCCCAGGCTTGCCGGCCCCGAATCGATGTGAATCCACGAAATCGACCGGCAGGACGCGGGGCGACTCCATCTCGCTTTCGAGAAACAGGTGGACGGCGGTATCGAGGACGGTGGTCACGGGTGGGGGGGAGTGAAGAGTGAAGAGTGAAGAGTGAAGAGTGAAGAGTGAAGGGTGAAGAGTGCTTTGATTGGGGGCTTTTGAATTCTACGTTGCCTTGCGGCTTCGTTTTGCAAAACGGGTTGCTTTGATCCGACATTTCTCCCAAGCCTCGGACATTTTGACGGCGTCGGGGTATCGATCTCTTGGTTTAATTGCAACGGATTTGCGGATCACCAGGATTAAGTCCGGGTGGACTCGCTTGCGAAAACCGGGCGACCCCGGAAAAGGCCATTCAAACGGATATTCCGGCCATTTTCCCGAAAACATTCGATAAAGAATCAATCCGATCGAAAAAACATCGGCCCGCGTTGACGGCTTCCCCATCGCCTGTTCGGGGGCCATGTAACCAAGTGTCCCGGTCCCGGCACTACTGATCGTTTTCTGGGCCGCCTTGGCGATCCCGAAGTCCCCCAATCGCAGCGTCCCGTCGTCGAACAGGAGGATGTTTTCCGGTTTGATGTCGCAGTGGATGATCCCGCAACTGTGAGCGTAAGCGACCGCGTCGAGCAACTGGGAGCCGAAATCAAAGGCCGTATCGAACGACATGCGGCTCTTGAGCCGGTCGTCGAGCGTGCGTGCGGCCAACGGAACGACGATCACGAAATGGTCGTCGATGAAGCTGGCGTCGCGAATCGGCAAAATATTGGGGTGTTCTAACCCCATCGTCAACTTGGATTCGCGACGAAACTCGTCGATCAGTTCTTTGGAAACCCATTTGGCGTTGGGGATCTTGAGGGCCACCTTGATGTTCAGCAACGTGTCGGTGGCGGAATACACATCCGCGAATCCGCCCGAACCGATCCGCTTCTCCAAGCGATATTTTCCCACGCGACTTCCGACGCGAAGTTTCGGCGGACTGGATGACGGTAAGGGTGGCAAGCGAGTCATGATTGTTCGTCGCGATAGCGTCCGATGGCGACTTGAACGTTCGATTTTTGAAGTTGCAACCATAATTGATTAAGCGTCTGCATGACAAGTTTCGGCGGCATGGGACTCCTATTCAATTGGAGGGTAGTAACAGTCGACGGTGGCGAAAGTTCAGGATAGCGAGACGCCAGGGTAGCGAAACTCGCCAAGAGTTTCGGCTTAGTGCCAATCGCTGCAAATCTTCGGACGTCTTCGCAAATCCATGATCGAATCAACCGCAACGCGATCGCGCTACGGCAAATTACTGACCTAGTAGGTTATTTTTGTTCGGCGAGCCATTTCGAGTATCGTTCGCCCGCTTTCTCATAGGCACGCAGTTTGGTGGCTCGCCGTCGTTCGTTCCATTGGCGGTAGGCTTCCTTCAAGTCGCCGTCGGGACCGATTCGATCTCGAAGCCCGGCCATCAACATCGCGTCGGACACTTCCATCGCCTGCCACCATCGCTGAAAATTCTCGCGAATTTGTTCGGGGGTATCGTACCGAGACGGCTCGGCGGTTTGTTTCGGTTTCGTCATGGATGTGGGTGAAATGATGGTTCGAGCTTATTCGTTTTCGATTCGGCGGCATTCGATTTTCATCCGATCGACTTTCATGCTTTGCTGAAAGTCAATCCGTCGGCTTTGCGTCCACGTACAATAGGACTACGTTCGATCATCAGCCGCGACGCGCTAGTGGTCTGTTGATTTAGTCGTTTAACGGCAAGCCGCAGGCGACAGAGCTTGAGAACGCAGACGCCTGCGGCTTGCCGTTAAACGAAAACGCCCAATCGTGCACTAAATCAACAGCCCGCTAGCGTGTTGCGGCTGATGAAGTGGTGATCTGCGAACGAGCCCTTTCCTTATTCAATCCAGTGTGGTCATGAAAAATCGTTCCCTCGGTGGTGTCATCCACGCCTATCAGAAATACGATCCGACCGCATTCCCGCCGCCCACTCAGCCGCCGCCGGACTTGGTCACGCCGGCGTTCGAGCAGGCGTTGATGTACGGAAACTTCCGCGAGCTGACCGACGAGGAACTCGCCAACGCCGTCCGGCTCGACCCTTCCCAAATCGCCGGTTTGGGTCCGAGTATCGATTTTCTTCGCGCACTGCTTGAAGAGCGTAAACGCAAGATACTCGAAACCTACGAATCCCGCACGGTGCAAAAGAAGGCTCGCAAGGCGTTCCACCAAGCCGCCAAGAAAGTCAAACCACCCGCCCGGATGGAAAAATTGTTTCAAATGGCGATCAATCAAGAGCAACCGTTCTTGATCGAACGACTGTGGTACGAGACCGGCGACGATCAAAGTTCACTCGCCCGCAATCTGTTGGCAACCGGTTCGGCGATGGCCGATAAGCACAACATCGAAGAGCTGGCGACGAAGTACGAGTTCACCGGCAACGAATCGATGACCGTTCCGAAGGCACTGGAAATCAAAGAGGAACTCGAGAAGATTGACGAGCTGTTGGAACAACTCGACCAAGCCGAAAAGACCGCTCAGATCGGCCTTATCGACATGGAGATGCTCAGCGAGTTCGCACAACCGGGCGACATGGAACAGCTCGAAGAGATGCGGACTCAAATCGAGAACATGCTCCGCGAACAAGCCGAACGCCAAGGGCTTGAACGACGCCCCGACGGCAAGGGTTTCCGCTTAACGCCCAAGGCCTACAAGATTTTTCAAGGCCGATTGCTGCAGCGAATCTTCAGTGAACTGGCCCCTTCTCGCTCGGGACGACACGAAGGCGACGTCGTCGGTGAAGGTGCCGTCGAGTTGCAACAAACCAAGCCTTATGAGTTCGGCGACAGCGTTGCGAACTTGGACCTGCCGCAAACGATCATCAATTCATTGATTCGTCAAAAAGACGAACGGCCGTTGCGTTTGCACTCCGACGACATCGTCGTTCACAAAACGCGAAACCATCCCAAGTGCGCGACCGCCGTGATCATGGACATGAGCGGATCGATGCGATACGACGGCCAATACATCAACGTCAAACGCATGGCCTTGGGATTGCAAGGACTCATCAACAGCGAGTACCCCGGTGACTTTTTGAAGTTCATCGAGATGTACACGTTCGCCAAGTTGCGTTCCCCCGGCGAGATCATCGAACTCATGCCCAAGACCGTGACCATCCATGATCCATGGGTGCGATTGAAATGCGACATGTCCAACCCGGACATCACCGAGCATCAAATCCATCCGCACTTCACCAACATCCAACACGCGTTGAAGCTGGCCCGCACGAATCTGATCAACTGCGATACGCCGAACCGGCAAGTGTGTTTGATCACCGACGGTCTGCCGACGGCGCACTTCGAAGACGAGACACTGTACATGCTCTATCCGCCCGACCCGCAAACGGAAGCCGCGACGATGCGGGAGGCGCAGCTATGTCACAAGGAAGGCATCACGATCAATATCTTCTTGATCCCGAGTTGGTCGCAAAGCCAAGAGGATATCCGGTTCGCATACCGCATGGCCCAAGCGACCAAGGGCCGCGTGTTCTTCACCAGCGGCAAAGACTTGGACCGTTTTGTACTTTGGGATTACGTCCAAAACCGGCGCGATATTATCGCGTAAGATTAGCTGTTGGCTGTTGGCGATTAGCTGTTGGCTCAGAGCTGCCGGGTGTTCGTCGCAAAGCCTCCTCCACCGAGCCTACTTCGGGGCACCGTGTAGGCTGGGTCGCAGCCGCTTCGGCGGAGACCCGGCCGATCGAAGCGAACCGCCACTCACAAAGTCGGGCCGACGGTCCATGGGACGAATTCATGATCGCCGAGTCCGAGTTGTTCGCTGCACGTCGCCGTGCCGCTGGCGTGCAATAGAACCTGTTCCCACAAACGATCACCCACCGATTCGATCGTCTGGCCGGTCAAGACCACGCCCGCGTCGAAATCCATATCCTCAGACATGGATTCGAAGAGCAACGAGTTGCTCGCGATTTTGATCACCGGGACCGGTTTGCCACCGAAGCAACTTCCTCGGCCGGTCGTGAATAGTACCAAGTTGCATCCGCCGGCGACTTTGCCGGTCACGCTCGCCGGGTCGAAACCGGGTGTGTCCATTACCGAAAGGCCTTGCGTCGGAATCGGAGCGGCGTAATCAACGACATCGACGAGAGGACTGGTGCCGCTCTTGGCGACCGCACCGAGCGACTTTTCGGTGATCGTAGTCAAACCGCCCGCTTTGTTCCCGATCGAAGGGTTGTTATCGAGCACGCCGCCGTAGACCGCCACATGCTCTTTCCACCACTGGATCTTGGCTATCAACTTGGCGGCGACCTCGTCGCTCACCGCCCGCGACGTCAATAGATGTTCGGCCCCGTAGATTTCCGTCGTCTCGCTGAGTACCGCCGCGCCGCCATGGGCAACGACTAAATCCGCGACGCGGCCGACGACCGGGTTGGCCGTCACGCCTGAGTAACCGTCGCTGCCACCGCACTCCAGCGCCAGCCGCAAGTGCGATGCGTCGACGGGAGTACGGCGAAACTGGTTGGCTTGATCGAGCAATGTTTCGATCATCCGTTCGCCGCGATCGATCGTCGCCCGCGTTCCGCCTTCGGCTTGCATCGTCAACATCGCCACGCCGACCTCGTCGTTTTGACAAGACGGCTCGGCGATCGCGTTGTTCTTGGATGAACCATTCACGCCGATCGACACCAACCGATGATGGTCTTTCAAGTACTCCGGCGTCGTCTGTTCGCATCCCAAACCGATCATCAAGGTCGCCCCGACGTTCGCGTGAGCGGCGTAGCCACGAAGCACTCGCCCCAATGCTTGTTGCTTGGGACTGGCGTATTGCAGCGCACATCCGGTCGTGTGCGTTGCGAGCGCGATGCCGTCGACGTTGGGGAATTCCGCTAACCTTTCGACGGGAAAGCGTTTGGCAATTTGGTGGCACACGGTCGCGCTGCAGTTCACCCGCGAGGCGATCAGCACGTAGTTGCGAGTGCCGACTCGCCCGTCGCCACGATCGTAGCCGAGGAACTCGCGTCTTTGGGGGCGATGTGTGTTCTCGGGATCAAGACTCCGCACGGTCGAGCGTCGCCCGGTGACCGCGTTGCCCATGTTCGATTCGTGAGCGTCGGCGAGGTTGTGACTGTGCACGTGGTCACCGACCGAAATCGCCTCGGTCGCGACCCCGATCGGGCTGCCGTACTTCAGCACGGGGTCGCCGATTGCCACCGACCGCAGCGCGATCTTATGTCCCGCCGGGATGGCTTGTCCGGGCACGATCGGGTCCGAACCGCTCGCCAGAGGGCTCTCGATGTTTTCGCCTGCGATCAATCGCCGCACCGCGACGCCGACGTGGTCGCCTTCGCTTAGCACCACAATGGACGAAATGGCTGCGGAAGTTGCGTTCTGATTGATAATCGGATTTGCCCTATTGAAAGAATCCAAGGTTTCGCACCCGTGGCGACGCCTTCGACGAAGGTTTATATTCCCCGCAGACCGGCCGAACAACAATCGTTTGCGTTGGCCACGTCGTTTTGTTTTGCCAATCCACCCATTTGATCCGCCCAGCGGGATTCGTCCTGATGAAAATTCACGAGTATCAAGGAAAAGAACTCTTCCGCGCCGCCGGCGTCCCCGTCCTGGAAGGGATCATGGTGACGACGCCCGACGAGGCTGCGGCCGCATACGACAAATTAGGCGGCAAAATCGCCGTGGTCAAAGCCCAAATCCACGCGGGCGGTCGGGGCAAAGGGAACATCATCGACAACCCGGACCAAAAGGGCGTGGTGTTGTGCAAATCGGCGGACGAAGCCAAAGCCGCCGCCGCCGGATTGCTCGGCAATAAACTGGTCACGATCCAAACCGGGCCCGAAGGCCAAACGGTTTCGAAAGTCTTCGTCGAGGCCGGTTGTGACATCGCCCGCGAACTGTACCTCGGCATCGTCGTCGACCGCGCCTCGTCCAAGCCGGTCTTGATGGCCAGCACCGAGGGCGGCGTTGAGATCGAAAAGGTCGCCGAAGAAACCCCCGAGCTGATCTATAAGGAAGCGTTCGACCCGGCGATCGGACTCGAAGCGTTCCAGATCCGCAAACTATGCAAGAAACTGAACATCGAAGGACCGGCCGCCAAGAGCGCGTTCAAGTTCCTGACCGCGATGTCGAAGTTCTTCATCAAGTACGATTGCTCGCTCGCCGAGATCAACCCGCTCGTGATCACCGGCAACGGCGAAATGATCGCTTTGGACGCGAAAATCACGTTCGATGAAAATGCGATGTTCCGTCACCAGGACCTCGAATCACTGCGTGACCTCAGCGAAGAGGAAGAGAGCGAAATCCGAGCCGGCAAGGCGGGGCTAAGTTACGTCAAACTCGACGGCAACATCGCCTGCTTGGTCAACGGTGCCGGACTGGCCATGTCGACAATGGACATCATCAAGTACCACGGCGGGCAACCGGCCAACTTCTTGGACGTCGGCGGTGGTGCCAACGCGGCTCAAGTCACCGAAGCGTTCCGGATCCTTTTGTCGGACCCCAATTGCAAAGGCGTCTTGGTCAATATCTTCGGCGGGATCGCCCGTTGCACGACGATCGCCGGTGCGTTGATCACGGCCAGCAAAGAGGTCGGTTTCAACGTGCCTTTGGTCGTTCGACTCGAAGGCACCGAAGTCGAGGAAGGCCGCAAGATGCTCGAAGACAGCGACGTCGACATCATCACCGCGATGGACCTGACCGACGCCGCCAAAAAGATTGTCGCCGCGACCGCCTAGCGGCCTTGCCGCAGCTTGTTAGCTATTAGCTGTTAGCTGTTAGCTTTTTTCATGCACGTCACATCACACCCTCGGCTGTTAGCCAACCGCTAATTGCCAATCGCTAAAAGCTATTGAAATGAGTATTCTGGTCGATAAGAACACTAAGGTGATCTGCCAAGGCATCACCGGCAACGCGGGCAAGTTCCATGCGATGGGCTGCCGCGACTATGGCACTCAAATGGTCGGCGGCGTCACGCCGGGCAAAGGTGGCCAAGAAGTCGAAGGCATGCCGGTCTTCGACACCGTCGAGGAAGCGGTCCAGCAAACCGGTGCCGACGCGACGATGATCTTCGTCCCGCCGCCCTTCACCGCCGACGCGATTCTCGAAGCCGTCGATGCGGGCATCCGCGTGATCGCCGCGATCACCGAAGGTGTGCCCGTGATCGACATGGTTCGCGTTTATGAAAAAGTCAAAGCGAGCAACTCGATCTTGATCGGCCCGAACTGTCCCGGTTTGATCACGCCGGGGCAGTGCAAGATCGGCATCATGCCCGGATACATTCACACCCCCGGCAAGATCGGCGTGATGAGCCGCTCGGGAACGTTGACCTACGAAGCCGTTTGGCAAACGAGTAACTTGAAACTCGGTCAAAGCACCTGCGTCGGACTCGGTGGCGACCCGATCGTCGGCACCAGCTTCATCGATTTGTTCAAGCTGTACCAAGAAGACGATCAAACCGAAGCGATCCTGATGATCGGTGAAATCGGCGGCAGCGCCGAAGAGGAAGCCGCAGCCTACGTGAAAGCACACGTCACCAAACCGGTCGCCGCCTTCATCGCCGGCCGAACCGCTCCTCCGGGCAAACGAATGGGTCACGCCGGTGCGATCATCAGCGGCGGCAAAGGGACGGCCGAAGAGAAAGTTGCTGCGTTAGAAGACGCCGGAATCGTCGTCGCCCCAAGCCCCGCCGAAATGGGCCAAGCGATCGTCCAGGCGATGAAGGCTTAACATCGCGTGAGATTGAAGCGATGGCGAGAATCACCGATCGGAAATGATTCTCGCTCACCCTTAATGATCCTTGAACAATCCCTTAACAAGGGCGATAAAGGCAGCTAAGACACCGTTGCCTTCGGCAAATTGCTTCGGATGCTCAAATTTCTACCGAAATGAGCAAGTTCTTTTCATTAGCGTCAGCCCGGTGCCGATACTCCTAGTGCGGTAGTCGTGTGGTAGTCAAAATGACGACCTTCACCCACTCCGTTCTATGCGAGTTTCGGATGGCCGGAACCAAGGGGCACGAGGTCTGGCCATCCGACTCGCTTAGAGCCTATCCGAAAAGGGGTCTGACCCTCTCCGGCGATACCATAAAAACGACGAATATCGAAGCGCCTCCAAAGGGTCAGACCCCTTTTCGGATAGGCTCTCAGTCAATCAGTTTTTGTTCTTGACCGGTCGATACGGATTGACCCATTGCAGGAACGATTTGGCTTGGCGGGTTTGAACCCAAACTCTGCCTTGGCCCGCGAATTGACAGACCAGTCCTTCACCGCCGAAGAAGAACGATTTGATCTTTCCGCCTGCTCTTAATCCAGGCAACACGGTGACGCGGTATTGCAGCGTCTCTTCGAACGCGACGATGTACCCGGTGTCGACCATGAAACCGTCCGTAACGTCGATCGGCATGATTGCTCCATAAGAGCTAAAGAACAGATCCCCGACGCCGCTCGCCTTGAGCAACACCAAACCCTCGCCGCTGAAGAAACCCTTCGCGCCCTGCCAACTGCCGGTGACCTCGACGCCGTCGCTGTTGAACATGTAGGCACCGCGCTGCAGATACATGGTGTTGCCGTTGAGACGATGGTAGGCGACGTCGCCAGCCGCACCCCCGGCGAACATGATTTCGCCGGGACCGTCCAGGGCGGTGAAGGTGTTGATGATCAAGCTCTCACCGCCGAGGAACCGACCAAGCGTCTTGCCGAGGCCGCCCTTGAAGCCGGCTTCGAGATGCACGTTAGGTGACATCGATACCATCGCGGATGGTTCGGCGAAAATCTTTTGACCGGCGGGAATGTGGATCTTTGCGATCGCAAAGTCCGGGCGTTGGGTGATTTCGAATTCCAGATTCGGAGTCCGGCCACTGAGATTTTGAGTCGCCGAAGTGGGTTTCGATTGCGGTTTCGCGACGGGTCGACCGGGAAGGCCAGTAGGGGGAATACCGGTCGCACCACTGAACGCGACGGGTTCACCAACGAGTTCGGCTTCGACGATGTCGCCGGTCGCCCACGCGTCCTCGATCGGATTCGCAAACGCCATCGGAGCCGCGACCGCTGCCGAGGCGGGTCGCGCCGGCGCGCTTGGGACGGGGTCCGGGTTCACTCGCGGGGTCGGAGCGGGAACCTGGGATTCCGGCTTGATCGCGTTAGGCGGCGAGACATGATTGGCTGTCGCAATCGTGCCCGGTGGCAAGTCTTTGATCTTGAGCAACTGGCCGCAGTCTTTGCATTTGACTTTCTTGCCGGCGAACGTGTCGGCGAGGCGGTACCCCTTGCTGCAATTGGGGCAGGTGATTTGAATCATTTCAATAACCTCAACGGGGTCGCAACTTTGGTCCCAACAACTTGCCGAAACTCGGCGGGTTGTGGCTTTGACAATACAGCCGTCCTTGGCCACTGAACTTGCACACCAATCCTTCGCCACCCAGGATACTGCCGACGAGGCTCTTGCCCGCTTTGCCGATCTTGAACTGCAACGTTTCATCAAACGCGACGATGTGCCCCGTATCAACGACATACTCGCCATTGACATCGACGGGATAAATCGCGCCGAAGCTGCTCAGCAAGAGATCACCGCGTCCGCTGCACTTGACCCAAAACATGCCTTCGCCGCTGAACAGAGCCTTGCCCAGACCTTGCCATGTGGCATCGATCTCGACACCGGTCGCTGAGGCCAACCAACTTGACCCTTGTACGATCAAGTTCCCGCCGGTCATCGGGTAGTGCATGATATCGCCGAGTAAGCCCGGCCCGATAATCAACGTTTGATTGGCAGCCGTCGCGGTGAAATGATTCAAGAAGAAGTTTTCACCAGCAAACATACGCTTGATCCCCTTCATAATCCCTCCACCACCGCTACCGCGATTTCGCGAAGTGGTTTCGACGGTGAACCCGCTCGACATGGCGATCATCGCGCCGACTTCGCAGGTCACCGATTCGCCCGCTTGCAGGGTCAGTTTGGCAACGGACATCGCCGGTCGGGCGAGAAGTTCGTGATGCATGGCAATCTTGTTAATATAAGTGAGAGTTGGTCCAAGCCGCTAAACCGTCAAACGATCGGGATTGCATGTAGATGCGTCCGGGACCGGTGACGCGGGTAACAAAGCCTTCACCACTGAAGAAGCTCGAGAAAATTCCGCCGGCCATACCGATCTTCACTCCGATGGAAGGTTCATAAGCAACGAGGTGGCCCGAATCGACGACGTACTCACCGTCGATCTCTCGTTGAAAAATGCCGCCGTAGGCACCAAACCAAATTCGGCCACTGCCGCTAACTTTCAAACGAAACAACCCTTCCCGAGCAATGAGCATCTTCCAACCCGCCCAACCCAATCCCAACGTGACGCCGGGCTCGCAGGCGATGAACGCGCCCGGTTGTAAGAACATCGTGTTGCCACTCAGTTCGATGCATTGAATGTCGCCAGGAAACGCTTGGGTTAAAACCAACTCGCCGGCGGTGGCTGTGGTGAAGGTGTTGACGAACATCGATTCCCCACCGAAGACGCGTCGCAATATCGCTTTGATGAATCCGCCGTTCCACTTCGTACTCATCTCGATGGTCGAACTCATGCTGGCCATCGCGTCGGCTTCGGCGACAATTTGATCGCCCGCTTCCATACGAACCAGGATGTTCGCAAACGAAGGCTTGTCACGGATCTCGGTGTGCATCAGGTCGTCTCTCGTCGGATTCGTTTACTGGGTTCTTCAATCGGTCTTGAGGTTCTTCAATCGGCCTTGAACCGATGGCCAGTCGACATCGAGTGGTTCGTAATTTTGCTCGGGCAACCCCGCGATCATGTTTTCGACGGACGCTATTCTAGCCGCATGATCGGGATGCGTGCTGATCCAAGAAAAAATCTCCGGGACTTCGTCGTGTTCGTGTTGAAGGAGTGCGAAAAACTCTCCCATGCCGGTCGGGTCGATGCCGGAGGCATGCAACATCCGGACGCCCTCTCGGTCAGCCTCGGTCTCTTGTTCACGCGAGTAACTGTTGATCGTCGCCATTTGAAACAAGTCGGCCCCCGCCCCGATCAGGCCGCCGACGTCTCCGATCAACATGGACACGCCGGCCCAAATGCCCATCGATCGAGCGACGCGTTGCAGGCCGTGCCGCAACGTCGCGTGCGACATTTCGTGGGCCAATACGGCAGCGACCTGTTCGGGACGTTCAGCGTTTTCGATCAAACCGGTGTAAACGACCATCGACCCGCCGGGAAGCGCGAACGCGTTGACGACGTCCGACTGAACCACGCTGACACGAAAATCCAATCCATTGATCGCCGCTTCGGGTGCCATCCGGTCGACCATGCTTTGCATCGCCTCGACGACCACATCGTCGGTCACTCGGGGGCCGCCCAAGTCCATCGATGCCATCGCGGCCGAACCGATTTTTTCATCCACGCTTATCGGTAGCGCCATCACGGCGGCGGTCGCTCCGGCACGAATCGCGAAGTAGCCGACGACGCAGGCCATTACGATGCCGACGAGCAGCCCCGTGCCGATGACCCATTGTCGACGGTTCTCGCCACGCTGTTTTCGCAAGCCGATCTGCAGTTGTTCGTCCAAGATGCCCGACGACGCCAATGACAACGATCGGACGAATCTCGGGTCCTCGCAAAAGATCGTGATGTTGCGATCTCGCCCGCGGCAGAAAACCATCTTGCCGCTAAAACCACCGATCTCGACTTGGCACTCGCGATACGGGATCAAGAACTCTTGACCGTCCGGTGCGCGAGCGAAAACCCCCGCCGGTCGCAGCTCCACGTCGCCGCCGCACCGACCGTCGGGCAACGTTTCACAAAAGCACCCGCCTGAAAAATGCTCATCCATCGACGTCACTCACTGAATCATTCATTGGGCTTTTGGTAAACATCCTCGTTCGAGGAAATGGGTTCTGGCGACGCGACGATTTGAATTCCGGTGACCCCCGTCCATCCGCCTTTAAGGTTTCCATTCCATTGGATCTGTACTGAGTTGGCGGAGTTTCCTCGGAACGCGACTGTATTACCGGGAGCGAGATGCAATGGATCGGTCGACTCTGAGATCTTGAATTTTCCGTCATGCCAACTCAGGTCGTAGTAATATGTCCCCGCCGGATCGACTTTATCTGCTTCGTCCGAGCGAAGGGTCACCGAACCACTGCCACCTTGATCGCCTGCGCCAACGTAAACGAAGACGTCGTAATTTTCAAAGGGAATTCCTGTGACTTCGAGGCTTCCACCTAGCTGGATGAATCCGGATTGAAGAGCGAGATTACCGTGCTGAAATCCCCATTCACGGGCCGACCGGGAACGCCAAGCTTGATCACCTTCGGGCACTGACCACAACACGGACATCTCTGGAATCGTTTCGCCCTGATCATCGTTTAGTGTCGCCAAAGCTCCATCGGGACCAATCAAGTTGTTCCAGTTTCTCTGAGAAACTGACTCGTGTCCGGCCGTGTCCTTTGGACGAAGACGAGTCGTGGCCTGATCTTTGACTTGAAAGTTCAACCCAATCCCGGCTGTCGCAAGCTGTGGCTTGGGGCCTTGGTCGGGTAAGTAATCGGGGTCGACTGGATTCTGTGAATACACCCTGACATAGTCGATCCACATGTCGGTTCCGTTGCCATAACGCTCTAAGTCGATCGGCCAACCGCTGATTCCTCCGATCGCCAGATTGATAAGAAAGAAGTGCGGATTCTTCTTTGAAACATCTCCGCTTGGATGCCGAAACACTTCGATGTCATCGAAATAGTAAACGGTTTGTTCTGAGCCAACGTAGACGCCGTAAGTATGAAACGTAGTCGACCAGTACGATTTGCCACCCAACTTCGTGATCTCTGGTCTGGCGGAGAACGCTTCTTTAGGTTGACCGTTCTGATTCTTTTGCCCCCAAAAATGCGTGACGATTGAATAGCCGGGATGATTCGGATTGCCTTTTCCCTTTCCGCCGTAGGCTTCCACGATGTCCAGTTCATCAGTTCCATTCTCGCCCAACGCTAGCGTCCAGAATGCCGGCCACGTACCGATCGCCGATTGAGCGGTGAACCGACACTCCAGGTAACACGGTGCCTGGGTCCAGGTCCCCCGAAAGTCTGCATCCACGGACGCGATGAGACCGCTAATTCCGTTTGGAGAGTCCTGGTCTTTGCGTGCCGAGATTCTTAACCAAGTTCCTTTGCGGCTGAACGGTTTGCCGTCACCAAGAACGTCTGAAAATGGCCATCCACTGAAGTCTCCACCGCCGGGTTTATGCGCCGAGTAGGTTGCTCCTCGCCCGTCGTTGGAGATCGATAACGGCCCATCGAAATCATCCTCAAATACGAGCTTCATTCCCTCTGCTGCGGGCGGAGGATTGTCGGGGATACCTTGATTCCAAACCGCACCGCCCTTATTAAAAAGCTGGAGCTCGTAGATGTCTTTGATACCCGCTTTGTTCTTTGCATAGATTCGAACGTTCATAGGACCATTCGGAAATGCGTCCGCATCGAATCGGAACGATCCGTTGCCTCTAGCGTCGAGCACGATTCCTTCGGGAGCAACGTTCACATCACGCCCCCAGCGATCAGAGGCTGCCGAACCGTCCGGCTGCGTCCAGCAGAACGCAGCCGCTTCGGTCATGCTTTTCGCACTGAATGTCACCGTTACCATTCCAGAAACTTCTGAACGCGGTTCCGGTTGTGTGACGCGAATGACCTGCGTCCATTTCTCCGCGCCTTCATCGTCGTGTCCATCGTTGAACTCGTGAAAACCATTCTCGATCTGCGTCGTTTCGTTCTCGACCGAGAACGCAGACGATGGAATAGCGAGTAAGGTCAATAACAACGCAGTGAAACGGAATGACATCTTTGCTCCGGCAACTATCTTCGGGTACAGAGTATCAAATCGGAACGAACGATCGCCGAGTAAGCTGATACTCACTCACTGCAAAAGCTTCTTCACCAAGAAATCTTGAGCGTTTCGGTATTCGGTGGACGAGTGTTTGGGAATGAGTAAATGGCACTCTTGCCCCACGCGATCCGCCTTTTCTTTCATCTTCACGCCGTAAACGGGGTGGTGGATGCCGTGACCTGCGTTCTTTGACGGCAGCGTCATGTCGTCGCCATAAGTCATGAAAAGAGGCGGGTCGTCACTGCTGACGTGATTGTACGCGGAAAACTCGACGTAGAGATCATGGTGCTTGTCGTAGTTCTTGAGTGCGTCTTGAATCGTAGCTTCGCCAACGGCCATGTTGATCATCGCGTGCTGCAGAACCATCGGGCCGAGCCAATCTTCGATCACCTTGGGGTCGATCGATGTTTGCCCCACGCTGACCGCGGCCGCAGTAACGCGGGTCGACTCCCAGGCGATCGGATCGTCGGCATCGGGCTTCGCCAAGTCATCGTGACAAAGCAACCACATCGACGTGCACGCTCCCGCGCTTCCGCCGGTCAGTGCGATTCGGTCCTTTCGGATATTCCACTCTTCGGCCTTGCTTCGCAGGAACTGGATCGCTCGCGCGGCATCGTGAACGGGTGCGGGCAACGCGTCCGTGGCGGTCAATCGATAGTTAATCGCCGCATACGAGATGCCTTTGTCGAGGAATGGCTTGACGTCGGCTTCACGACGCTGTTTGTCACCCCGAATCCACCCTCCGCCGTGGATATAAACCAACAACGGACGCGGGCCATCGCCTTCCGCCTGCCAAAAGTCGATCACGTTCCTCGCGTGCTCACCGTAAGCGACGTCGGCATAAGTCGGCTGGAATTTCGACGCCGCAGTCGGCTGCTTCTGCTCGGCGGATACCAGCCGAGGCGACCAGATGATGGCGATCGTAAAGAGTGTCAGACAGATTGTTTTCATGTTGAGAGCTGAGCGATGGGGGACGAAAGTGGCCGAGGCTGAATCGTTGAAAATGAATCGAACCGAACGAAACAATTGTATTCGAAGCCGAACGTCCCTGGGTGGCGGTACGTGAAATATGAAACGCCTCTTATCTTCGTTCATCAAGGATGCGCTGATAAACGGTCAGGTAGGCGTCGGCCATACGGTCGATCGTGAAACGCTCAGCAACGGCGCGGCGAACATGGACACGATCGATCTCGTCGAGACGCTCAATCGCTTGATTCGCTTCGGCAAGACTGTCGACCAGGAAACCAGTAACACCATGATCAATCAGTTCCGGCATCGATCCACGTCGTGACGCAATCGCGGGAGTTCCACACGCCATCGCCTCGATGACAGATAAGCCGAATGGTTCGTTGAAGTTGATCAAATGCAATAGTGCGCTGGCGTTTCCCAATGCGTCGAGCCGCTCCATTCCTCCAACAGCACCATGATAATGGATGTTCACGCCGTCAACGGCAGGAGCAACTTTCGCCTCGTGGTACTCACGATCCTGTACGATCCCGTACATTTGAAGAGGACGTCCGCTCCGGCGGGCTACAGTGATCGCTTCTTCAGCACCCTTATCGGGATGAATCCGCCCAAAGAAAAGTAGATCGTCGCTCGGAGCCGGGTTAAATGGAAACTCATCGATGGGAATGCCATGGTAAATGGTCGCGGCGTATGACAAGTCGGGATGACGATCGGCATCGCTGATTGCAATGAAATGAACGATGTCCTGGAATGCACGATACATCGGAAGAATCCGATCCGATGAGAAACCGTGAATCGTCGTGACGATCGGTGTGTCGATCATCCTCGCAAAGGCGTGCGCCGGAAAGTCCGCTTGGTTGTGAATCAGATCGAACCGGCCAGCCTGTTCAAAAAGGTGAGCCAAGTGCCGAAACTCCCAAACTTTGGCGTCGATCGAAGCGTCCTCGCCGTACGGTGCCGGTACCACGCCGTCAAGTGTTGCGGTGGTTTGGCTATCGAGAGTTGCGAACAAAGTCACATCAACACCACGCTGCACGAGCGCTTCGGTCAACATGCTGGTGACAAGTTCCCACGGACCATAGGCTCTCGGTGGTGTCCGCCACGCGATCGGGGCCAGCATTGCGATTCTCATCTCAGGGTTGCTCACTTAATTGTAGGACGAGGCCTTCGTTGGCGGCGAGTTTGCCCTCGAGTGTTCGAGGGATCGCGGTTCGGGGGATTGCGGTTCGGGGAGTGATCGTTGAACAAAGTTGTTTAGCAATCACGGTTCCCTTGGGAATCGGTAACGTTTGCGATTGGTCTCCGAGATTCAAAGCGATCAACAGTCGCTCGTCGCCATGGCGTCGTTCGAAGGCGAGCACATCGCCAACGGAGTCAACGATTGCAAAACTTCCAATCACGAGCGCCGTGTATTGACGTCTCACCGCAAGCAAAGATTGATATAACGACAGAAGCGATCCGGAGTCATGATCTTGCGCCGCGACGTTCCGCTGTTGCCAATCATGGTTGAGTGGAAGCCACGGGTCGACGGTACTGAATCCGGCATACTCGGAAGTGTCCCAGGGCATCGGCGTGCGCGAACGATCGCGGCCAATGCCCAGGTCGGGTTGACGTAAATCTTGCGGGTCGCGAACCCGATCACGTGGAATGGTCACCTCGCCAATGCCGATTTCGTCACCTTGGTATAGCGTTGGAGTTCCGCGAAGGGTCAGCAGCAGCATCGCGGCAACGCGTGCTTGAGCTTCACCCAGACGCGCCGCGATTCGACGGGCATCGTGACTGCCGATCACCCAATTTGGCCAGCCAAAAGCTGGAAGAGACGCGGCGTAGTTGGTGATCATTTGACGCAGCGAATCGGCATTCCAAGCGTTTTCGATCAGATGAAAGTTAACCGGTAGATGAATTTGAGGTTGGTCCAGAGTGCCGAACCATCGGGCAAGACGATCGTCCGGCAAACTGATTTCGCCAATTAATACGCGGTCCCCGTAGCGGTCAGCTAATGCACGAAACTCGGCCGCGATTTCGTGTGCTTCGGGCTGATCGGTCGAGTAAACCTGCCAAAGTCGGTCCCGTTCAGTGCGGTCCGGGGTCCAGGTCGGATTCACCGGATTGTCCCTCAACTCCGCGTCTTTGATGACGTGCCAGAGAACGTCAATTCGAAACCCATCGACACCGCGGTCAAACCAAAACTGCAGCACCGCCATCATCGCCCCGCGTAGTTCGGGTTGACGCCAGTTGAGATCGGGTTGCTCCTTCAGGAAGGCGTGAAGGTAGTACTGGCCCGTTGCCTCGTCCCACTGCCATGATGAACCTCCGAAATCGCTGATCCAGTTATTGGGCGGGCCTCCACCGGGTAAGGGATCTCGCCAAATATACCAGTCGCGTTTCGAACTCTCACGAGACGATCGACTTTCGACGAACCATGGATGCTGATCCGAAGTATGGTTAGGGACGAAGTCGAGGATAAGCTTGAGGCCCCGCGTGTGAACGGCCGTAAGCAACCGATCGAACGCATCGAGATCACCAAATATCGGATCGATGCCGCAATAATCGGACACGTCGTACCCGAAATCTACCATCGGGGACGGATAGATCGGGGAAAGCCAAATCGCGTCGACGCCAAGCCTTACGAGGTAGTCGAGCCGTGACTCGATTCCGGCGAGGTCACCAATCCCATCGGCATCAGTGTCCTGATACGAACGCGGATAAATCTGATAGATCACTCCGGTTTCCCACCAGCGACATTCGTTCAGAAGTTGGTGATCCATATCGATCGCTCCTACTTCGACATCGAATCAAGCAGCTCTTTGACTTCGATGGTGGCAAACGTGGTGGCGTAGTCGGACATGGCGTAAGGGATGATCAAGTGATCTTGGTGAACGAGGGAGCCGCAGGTGTAAACCACGTTGGGCACATAGCCTTCTCGCTCGATTTCATTGGGCGTGATCAACGGTTCTTTCAACCGTGCGATCACTCGCGATGGATCCTCGAGGTCCAATAGCATCGCACCGATACAGTACTTCCGCATCGGTCCGACTCCGTGGGTGAGGACGAGCCAACCGGCTTCGGTTTCGATCGGTGATCCGCAATTTCCCATTTGCACATACTCCCACGGGCTTGCCGGCTTGATGATCAGTTCACTTGTATGCCAGAAGTAAAGCATGTCGGAGTACATCAAAAACAGATGTTCGCCGTCTTGCCGGCCCAACATCGCATAGTGGCCGTTAATCTTTCTTGGAAATAACGCCATCCCTTTGTTCGAGACCGCCGGACCGTTGAGCGTGTGCATTTTGAAACGTAGGAAATCCTTGGTCTCCAACAGCTGCGGCAAAACCATCTGCCCGTCGTAGGCACTGTAGGTCGCGTAATATCGAGCGCTGCCGTCGTCTTGGTGGAAGTGCACGAACCTTGCGTCTTCGATTCCGTTGCTTTCGGTCGGGCTGAACGGAAAGACGACTCGCTCGGATAGCTCGTGATCGGGGGTGTACTGGATTTCATAGTTCGATTTGGCCAACATGATCACGCGTTGAACCAATGGCTCGAGTTCGGCGTGGCGGGAGCGGTGTTCGCGTAACGACGACTTTAAACGCGTTTCCAATTCTTGGAGCGTAAAGTCCTGAGGTAGCGCATCAAGGACTTCATAGGTGAACGAACTGCCTAGCCCCAGTTCGATCAGCTTGCGGCGAAACAGATCATTTTCGTAGCAAGAGTCGGGAACAAAACGCGGGGTGGTGACGAATTTGACTGGTTCATCGATAGCGATCTTCAAGTTGCGGTCGATCGTTCCGCTGCGGAAGACAATCGAGGATATGTGTCCCTCTCCGACCGCCCGCAGACTCATGGCAAACCGTCGTGACCCTGCCGGCAGGTTCGTCTGGTCAGGATGCCACACGAGCGACGGGTTGAACAAAGCCGCCGATTCAAGCGCATACTCTTGGGTGAAGTAAGCTCCCAAAAGAAGTCGACGGTTCTCGCTTAGGGGAGTATCGGTGAGAAGGTGATGTTTGATCGCTTTGAATCGTTGCTCGAAATAGGCTTTGGGTTTCTGGTGACGCCCGTGAAATTCATCGAGCACGTGGGCAAGTTGTTGATCGACCTCCACTTCTGACAAGGTGCAAACTCGCCCGATAACACGCAGCACGCGATCATTGCCCGGCGGCTGGAACGGTCGCAGGACGACTCGTTGTTTGTTGGGTGAAAGAACGATTCCGGTTCGTTGAATTGGCAAGTCATTTTCAGTGAGTTGAGGGGGAGGCGACGCGCATGGTGGCGTTAAGGCCGCGCATTTCGACGAGCGATAAAAGGAACGCGAGCGTCGACTCGGCACCTTGGTTTTCATTCACTTTGTTTTCCATCAAACCGTCAAAGCAACCACCCGTTGACGGATCGTAGATCGGCTGGCCCAGATCGTTTCGTCCCAAGAACCAATCGAATGCCAAGTGGGCTTGTTCGGACCAGAACGGATCCTTACTGACGGCAAACGCTTCGATCGATGCCGAAACCATCGCATGCGCTTCAATGGCTTGTTGGTCAAAAACGGCCGCCACTCCGCCTTCGCGGCTGAACCCGTTGGACCCGATCGGACGAAAGCGACCTTGAGGCGAGAGCTGGATTTCGCAAAGCCAACGCAACGACTTCAGTCCGATTTCCGCAGCCCGGTGATCGTCAAACCAACGACCGTGGGTAATCAACGATTGCGAAAGTCTTGCGTTGTTGTAAGTCGCGATGTTTTCAAACCACGGCCACTCGGGCGTTGCCGTCGATTCGTACATATCGGCCAACCGATCGGCAAGCTGTTGGCTCATCGCGGCGGCCGCACGTTCACCGCTATAACGTCGCAAGTATTCGTGGATGCCGATGATGCACAGCGACCAGGTCCGTGGCGAAGTCGTTTGCTCGCAGGCCGGAAACGCTCGTTGAAATAATTCTCGCGCCCAGGCAACCATTCCGGCGCGACGCGATCGACCGATGCATGTTCCCAAGGCCCACAACGCGCGACCTTGCGAATCATCCGATCCGTCGCTCTCCAACCAACGACGATCAAAACTCAAGAAGTTGCGAAATCTCCCTGAATCACGGTCAAATGCGTTATTCAGAAAAGCCGCATAGCGGGTTGCCAGTGAATGCACTTCGGCCGAATCCTTACCCTGCTCTTCCAGCAAGACCGTTAAAATCAATGCTCGCGCGTTATCGTCGGTGCAATAACCGTGCGCATGGTCCGGAACGGAATAGATGGCGTGTTGGATGACACCCGTTGAATCACTCAGATGCTGCAAATGGTCGAGTTGCATTTGCGGAAGAGCCAACGGTTGCTCATCCAGTGTGCGGACGGCAAGGGGCTTCAAGGCGGCGGACTGTTGATCGCGTGCCCGACTGAAAGAGTCGAGATACAACTGTGAGACGTTGTCCCACGTCATGGTACGGCCTAGCCGATGAGCTCGGTCTCTCATCTTCAAACGCCGCTCGTCATCACTCAACAATCCGATCACTTCACGAGCGATCGCAGACGAATCGGCAAACGGGACCAGCACCCCACGCCCATCGGCCAGCAACTCTGCGGCGTGCCAATACGGTGTGGAAATCACAGCCTGGCCGCAACCGAACGCGTAGGCCAACGTTCCCGAGACGGCTTGTTGCACGTTCAAGTAGGGTGTGACATACAGATCTGCCGCACCGATGAAGTCGGTCAGTTCTTCCAACTCCACAAAACGGTTGTAGAAACTGACATGCTTTGTCACGCCCAGTTCTTTTGCCATCCGTTCCAGGCTGATTCGATAGCGTTCCCCTTGCTCACGAATCAAGCTGGGGTGTGTCGCACCCAGGACGATATAAATGAAGTCAGGAAACTTCTTAATGATCTCCGGGATCGCTTGAAGAACATGCTCGATCCCCTTACCGGGCGAAAGCAAGCCGAAGGTGAGTGCGACCGGTTTGTTCTCGACGCCGAATTGCTCCTTCAAGACTTTCTGATCAGTTTCGGGTGCATCGGGAATGCCGTGCGCGATCAAGTCGACTTGCTCGCGATCGACCGAGTACGTGTTCAGCAACGTCTGACGACAACGTTCGGTCATCACGACCAAACGGGTTGAAAGTCGAATGAGCTGCACCATCACAGCCCGCTGAGTTTGGCTCGGCTCCGACAAAACGGTGTGAAGCGTCGTCACGACGGGTATCCGGATGTCTTGCAGGAGGGCCAAGATGTGGCTTCCGCATGCGCCTCCAAAAATTCCGAATTCGTGCTGCAATGAAATCACATCGACGTTGCTGAAATTCAAGAAGTCGGCGGCCGATCGATATTCATCCAACTCTTGTTCGGCAACTTGAAATTGAACTTCGTTGTCGTAATGGTAGGCATGACTGATGTCTTCCATCGCCACCACGATGCACTCCGCGTGTGACTCCTTGGCAACGCCGATACGCAGGTCGTAAGTGAAGGTTGCGATGCCACATTTGCGAGGCGGGTAGTCGCCGACAAAGGCGATCTTCAATATCTCAGGTGCTGTCATGTTGGTCATTTGCTTTGGTCTTGTCGTACAAGCGAATCCAACACGGATTGCTTCGAAAATTGAGCCGAGGCGACACAGGTGTCAGCGGCCCCATAGAAAATCTGAAGTTCGTCCCCACGGTCCAGCATCGCTGTCGGAAAAACAACGTTGGGGACAAATCCGTTTTTTTCAAACTCAGTAGCCGGTTGCATGATCGGTTCACTTGTGCGGGCGAGCACGCGGCTAGGCTGATCACGATCAAGTAAGAGAGCCCCCGCCGAATAGCAACCGACGGTACCAGCGATATTCGACCGATTACTGCCGTGATAGAGCGTCAGCCAACCCTCGTCACACAGAATCGGCGGCGTTCCACTTCCGACGCGGTCACCTTCCCAAGCATGCATTCCACCGAGAACGAACTCATGCCGTCCCCAATGAATCAGGTCCGGCGATCGAGCGAGCCAAATCTGCGGGGGGCTGAAGTGGGAATGGGGGTTCGGACGATGTAACGCGACGAAGTCGCCCGCGATGCGACTGGGGAAAAGCACCACATCTTTGTTTTCGCAAGAAAAAATAATGCCGTGTCGATCAAACGTGACGAAGTTCGATGTGGACATCAAGGCCGTGGCTGCCCCCATTGGGGATACCGCCACATAGGTGATCCAGAAAGTACTTTCAATCTTGGTGATGCGGGGATCCTCGATGCCATATGTTTCCCACCGACCTTCGGGAAGAATCGCTGATACGAACTCCCAGTCAGTACCGCTGCGGTTCGTCGAGCGAAACAGTTGCATATGCGAAACGGACGTCAGCCGCAGGTCGTCATTTTTCTTCAATGCGACCACGCGAGCATCGACTACGTGGAGATCCACATCGCGAAACCATTCGATCTCGATAGTCCCTGATAAAGTTTGAAGAGGAAGCGCCGTCCATCCGACTCGTGATTCGGCTGCACGCTCGGCAACTCGTGCCAACATGTACAACTCGTCGCCGATCATTGCGACGGCAGGATTGAATACGCCGACGACTTCAAAGTCATCGCGTGATGGTTGAATATCGCTCGGTTTCAACAGCAACGAATTGGATCGTGTTTCGATCACGGGCAGATCCTCAACGAATCGGACCATTGGTTGCGTGGTCTTGAGTTGTTCTCACTTAGACGAGGGAACGTGAAAAGTTCCCGGACCTCCTGGGGGCTGCGACACGCGCGAGCTTGATCTGCCAAGTCACGAGCGTATGACGTGTCGAGCTTTGCAATCGCTTCTCGGAGTTCTCCAACTCTCGCAGGACTAACACTCAACTCGCGAATCCCGAGGCCGATTAATAACATGGCGAACTCCACCTCGCCGGCTTCTTCACCACAGACGCAAACCGGACAATCCCAGCGTTTGGCGGCCATCACAACTTCATCAATCGCTCGTATTACCGCCGGATGCATCGCTGTGACGTGCTCGTTCCCTGCGGACAATTCACGGTCTGCCGCTAGGAGATACTGCGTCAAGTCATTTGTGCCGATGGTAATAAAGTTAGCGAGTTCGAGAATCTCATCGAGGCAGAACAGCGCTGCAGGCGTTTCGACCATGGCTCCGATTTGCGGCCGCTTCAGACTATTGGATTCGACGACAACTTCCTCGATCATGGCGATTGCTTGAGCGAAGTCATGCCCGCCGATCACCATCGGAAGTAAGATTCTCACGTCGGCTTCCTGAGCGACCTGGACGATCGCCGTCAATTGCTCGCGAAGCAACTGTTTTTCAACTAGCGAGAATCTCAATCCTCGCAAGTTCAAACTCGACGGGTCCAATCGCTCGTCGTGAAGGAGAAATGGAGGCAGCTTTTCTCCACCTAGATCAAACGTGCGGATGACCAGCGGCCGGTCGCCGAGCCGCTGGGACATCTGAGCATAAAGATGGCGCTGCGCCTCTGCGTTTGGTCTTTGCTTGGATTGCAAGTAAAGAAATTCGGTTCGGAACAATCCAACCCCTGCGAGTCCGAGCGATAGAACCTGATCAAGATCGGCTGGCAAACCGACATTGCCGTAAAGGACAATTTCCTGTCCATCGGACGTTCGACACGGCCCCGTGTTCATCGCAACCGACGCCTCGGAAAGACGTTTGGATTGAGCGACTCGTGCGTCGAAATCTGCAATCTCATCTTCGTCAGGCTGAGCGATGACGATGCCGGCCTCGGCGTCGATTAAGAGCGTCATCCCGCTAGTGATTCTTTGCGCGACGTTCGATATGCCAGAGACAGCGGGAATGCCGAGTGATCGAGCGATGATGGCGGTGTGTCCGAGTCTCCCTCCGACCTGCGTTACCACTCCGACGACGCCCGAATCAGCCAAGGCGATCGCATCGGAGGGAACCAATTCGCGTGCAACGATGATGGTGCCCGGGGGAAGCTCGGCGAAGTTCGTCGATGTCAAACCCATCAGATGACGCATCATTCGACGCCCAACATCGCGAACATCCGTCTCTCTCTCCCGAAGATAATCGTTGTCGATCTTGGCCAATCGGCTGACCGTTTGACTGATAACAGAATCCAATGCCTCTTCGACCCCGACAAGATCGTTCACTATCCGCTCTTTCACCAACGATGCAATCTCACCTGCCATGGCCGCATGGGCCGAAACCAACGCGATCGCCGAGACGATGGAGGGTTGACCGCCGGCGAGAACATTGAGGGCATGCAGGTCTCGTTTGGATTCCTCCAACGCCTCGTCCATCCGTTCGCATTCGACTCGCGAGTTGGTACGCAAGCTTGACTCCGAGACACCCGGCTTCGGCAACGCAATCGTCCGCTGAACCTCATAGCCCAGAACAACCGCGACTCCTTTGACGAGCCCCCTGGATAGTTCATTCCCTTCCATGCGTTCCATTCATTATTCCCTAGTTGGTTCGATTCGATCCTGCTGTCATTACTCGGACGACGCCTTACAAACATGCTCGAACCAAGTCAGGAAGGCATCATGCCCGCGTCAATGCCGATGAACATCCTGCCAGGAAAGGTCATGTTTCGGCTAATCAGAAAACCCGTTCATGACAACGGGACAAGCATTTGCAGCGGCTTGTCTGATCGGAGAGGATTCTCGATGAGAACGTACCGCGAATCGCTAGGCTTCCACCGAAACGACGAAAACCAAAATGCGGCACCTGGATGCACGCATGGCGCAGGCCAACAGATCAACGTACCACGCTTCCTCACCTACGCAATCGCCAAAACATTAATCAGAGTTAAATCGTACTTGCTCGCCGCCTATGCTATGATCGTGGCGTTATCGAGTTCGAAACCCTTTCTCTGGAACCACACCATGCGTGTAACTTTCGCGACGTTGACCTTTGCTTTGTTGGTTGTCTCTCAGCTCACGTTGTCCGACGTGCCGACGCTGTCGGCGGCGGAATTGGATGCGAAGGCGTCCAAAATTAATTTTGTCGGTCGCAAACCGGACGGTAGTCATGAGGGCGGATTCAAAGAGTTCTCGGCCGAAGCCAAGCTATCTCCCAACAATCTTGCTGACGGATCGTTGGTGATCGAGATCGATGCGACCAGCCTTTGGTCGGACAATCCTAAATTGACGAATCATTTGAAGAACCCCGACTTCTTTGACGTGCGGAAGTACCCCAAGATCAAGTTCGAATCAACGTCGATGACTGCGGGAGACGCACCCAACGCGGGATTCGTGACCGGGAAGCTGACCATGTTGGGCAAGACCAATGAAGTCAAGGTTCCGATCGTTTGCAATGTGGAGAAGGGGGTATGCAACCTGAAGGCCGAATTCAAGATCGACCGCACCAAGTGGGGAATGACTTACGGTGAAGGCAAAGTCGATGCGGTCGTCGACATCAACGCGATGCTCGTTTTCCAACCCTAGGTTCCTCTGTTGTCCTTGAACACCGAAATCGTTTTGTGGTGTGTCGTTGTTCCAATGACGGCGGCATGCGTTGCCGCCTTGTTGGGCAAGCACTTGATCGCGCGACGAGTCGGCGTGGATGAGACCGTAACGCCTCGCCGGAGCAGCGGAGTCGGCGGGATCACTGTGGGATTGGGATGGTGGACGGGACTGGTGATCGCCATGGCGGCCCGTCAATGGATGACCGCCGAGGTGGGTTGGTCACAACGTTTGCTTGGCGTCGAAGCATGGCAAACCGCGTTGTGGCCGTTGCTGTTGTTGACGTTGGTGCCGTCGCACGCTGGCGACCAGCGAATGACGGCGGCCCGATGGGTTGCCGCTGCGGTGTTCGCATGCTTGCTCGCCTACGTTGCGATCCCTCACGGTGAAGCGTGGCAGGATTCGTTGCATTTGCATCGACCGTGGTCCGCGCTGATGGTCGCTTCGGTTGTATTGAATACGTTCGCGTTGGACGGATTGATTCGCTCGGGTGCTAAAGTGTGGTCGCTGCTTGTCATGATAGCGGGGATCGGCCCCGCGTTTCTTTTGGCATCGCTCAACTACGCCGCGCCGGCGGAATGGACACTGGCCGGGATTGGGGCCACCGTCGGAGCGATGCTCGCAGCGAGTTGGGCAACGATCCGTGCATCCGATCAGACCAACGAGCCGGCCCAAGACAATGAGGCCGCCATCGCCGGGTTGTCAGCGGCGATCACGTTGCCGGTCGCCGGTTTGATCGCGACCACGGTGACGACGGCAAGGTTTTATACATGGGAAGAATACCCAACGTGGCTGTATGCGGTCTCGCTATTTCTTCCCACGATCGTCGCCCTTGTCGACTTTCCGCTACGAAGGTTTAGTGGCAAGGTGCGAGTTCCGGTCGCGGCCTTGGTTTCCGCCGCCCTGATCGGGGCGTGTGTTGGAAAGCTCGTTCTGCAAGAGCCGCCGGAAAGTTGGTGAACGGTGCCGAAACACTTGGCGAGTTTCGCTACGCTAAATCGTGCTGCGCCGCGAATCTATTCGCGGGCGAGCGTTGGGCGACGGGTGATCGCGAGTGTGGCCGCGAGAATCGCCAGCACGATGAGGACTAAACTGGACTTCCAAAACCCGAGTCGTTGTTGGTGGGCGAATTCGAGTTCGAGCTTCAACGGAGCATTCTCGGTAACCTGGACACTGCGGCCAAACGTGTAAACGACGCCTTCCTCTGGCAAACTGATAAGGATGGCCTGAGGGGCGGGTTGGGACGTGCGTTGATGGCGAACGAGTCTCGCCGCGATCCGCTGCAAGACCGCATTGTCCGAGGTCGTGTTGCCACGCAATAACTCACTGAGTTGGCCCGGACGGAAATTCATCTGGTCGGTTTGCAGAATCGGATTGTCTGCGGCGGCGTTGCGGAATTGCTGATTGTCTATCGCTGCACCCTCGTCGGGACGGTTGTCGAGATAGAGACGTTGGCGACGTGTGTTCAAACCAACAATCGCTTGTTGCGTTTGCAGGTTTTCCAACTGCACGCGGGCGTCTTCATTGGAAGCCGCGTCGAGTGCGTAGCGGTTGGCGACGCTGTTGAGCGCCCAACCCGCTTTGGATTGTTCACCGGCTTGAAGCAGTTCGTTGGCTTGTTCGAGTAACTCGGTCGCCTGTTCGGCTTGAGCCTGTCGTCGTCCTTGGACGATCTTGAGGTATGAATTTCGGTCGTACTGCTGTTGATTGCTTTGACGAACCAGTTCGAGACTTCCATCGTGATCGGTCAGCTCGAATCCTTTCGGCGCGATGACGTTCCATTCGATGTTCTCGAGCGGCACGTTGAGCTCGGGGCTGGTCAACTCGAGATCGCTGATTCGTCGCCCCGTCACCGAGTACACGAACCGAACCATCGCCGTACGATCGTCGATGCCCGGCAGAATCGTGAACTGCCACGGGCTGCCTTCGCCGCCTTGACGGATCGAGTTCACACTCTCGCCGTTAACAAAAATGTTGAACAGCACTCCTTCGTCGGGCAGTCGAACGCTCAGGTTACTGCGCTGAATCACGTCGACGGTGAGTTCGACGGCGGTGAGCTGATCGCCGGCGGGTGAGACCACCGTCGTCAACGTGCCCTTGGCGACGCGGAGCTTGAGGGCGTCGGCGAGAGAATGACGTTTCGCGTGAATAACGAGGCTACCCGTTGTCGAAACGCTCCGCACGGTGAGCACGGGGGCACCGCGACTTTCAGCGTCCCGGAGAGGCGATGGAACGCTGTTCCAATCGGCTCGTTGCCATCCGTCGGGCAGTTCGTCGTGTTCCAGTTCGAGTCGTCCACCGGCCCGCACGGCGAAATAGTAAGCCGTCTGACGAGCTTCGGGAAACTTCACCGGCGTCAGCGTTTCGCTGTCGTCGACACGATCACCGCGTCGTTCATATTCGATCTTAAATTCGACTTTCCCGACGACCCGGCGTTTGAATTCAACCACCCAAGTGTTGGTGTTCGGTCCGGTTCGCACGAGATCACTGACCGTGTCTCCGCTGGCACGCAACGTTTTGATTTCATCGGCATCCTCGATCGGTAAGACAACCTCGAGTTGCCGAATCGAGGCGTTCTGAACATCGAAGTTGGCGACGAGCGTGGTGCGAGTTTGTCCTTCACGCAAGCTGACCGCGTGCAACACTTGCCCGGTCACCCAAGGATCGAGCTTCTCGATCCCGAGAGTGAGGTTCCAGTCCTTTTGCAGCAAACGAAACGCGAGCGATCCGACCTCGCTGTTGCTCACGCTGCGAGAATCGATCTCCGAAACGTTATGACGCGTTACGGTCCGCAAACGGATGCCGGTCGTGGGTCTAACAATCAGTTCGCCGCTTTGGCGGGTCGCCTCGTTCAGTTCAAATCGCGGCAACTCCCATTCACGAATTTCATTTGGCGTGGGACCTGAAAGCGTCAACACGAACGTCTGCGTTCCGATCGTTTTGCCGTTGAGGTGCAAGACGATCTCACGTTGGTCGCCTTCGGTCCGTTCGGCCCAGTGATGAAGCGATGGTCCGGACAAGGATTCGACTTCCAATCCAACAGGCAGGGGAAAGCTGAGTTGAAACAATCCGGCTCGCGTGATCTCGGCGGTGAAGTTGACATTCAAAACCACACGCTCATCGCCGAGTGACAAGACCTGCTGACTCAGGACGCGAACCTCGGGAGCGACCGGGGCAACGCGGATGATGAGTTCACCGCCATCGGCACCATAACGGACGACGCGGTGCAGAACGGCGTCGTTGCCGGGCAACATTCCCGCATCAAAATCGCCGAGGTTCACGACGGACATTCCGTTTGCCGTGATCTTTTCCGGCTGCGCGTCGGCACCGAACGCGATCGCCACCAACCCCACTTCGCCCGCCGCGTCCTGAACCCGGAGTGGACGAAGCGTCGCATCGGCGGGTAATGGATCGAGGCCACGCTGCGTCTCAATTTCGATTTGAAAACTGTCCGACTGAGCCGGCTCGATTTGCAGATTCAATTCACCGCTATCGGCATCAAATTGCCACGCGCCGACGGGGCCGTTCACACTACTAACGGTCAGGCCCGATGCAACGCTGACCCGAAGCTGTCGGACTTCGCCTTGTGAGGTTCGAATTTGGAATCGGTGCCGGCCATCGATCACTCCTGGTCCAGGCAAATACAGATTCGACGCTTCGACAAAGTACTTCGTTGTCTCGGTGGAGACGTCTCGAGCAGTCGGTTGCAACGAAACACTCGCGTCGCCGGGACCGAGCAGGATCGCGGCTTGGGTCGAGTCATCCGCCTCGACGGATTCGATACGCACCGCCGTCGGACTGCGTACCTCCCAACCGGATTCGTCATAGTGAAAACGAATCGTTGCGACCGCCGCGTCACCGGTCAAAACCGGCACACTTTCACGAGGATGGACGGCTTCGAGTTGATATTCAAAGTTGGCTTCGAATGCGTTTGCGGAAATTGTTTTTGCCGAAGTTGAGGCAGTCTTTTCAGAGACGACCTCTTGTTCGGCTTTCTCGTCCGATAACGGAATGCTGACGACATAAGCCATCCCGATGCCAGGAATCTCGCTCTTGGTCAAACGCAGACCTTTGCCGTCGAACTGCGTTAACACGGCAGGCGCGTGCAGCAACACGAACTGGTCTCCGGGTTTTCCGGTCACGGCGATCTTGGCGATTGCGGCAAGTCGGTCATCCTCGTGCGTCACCTTCCATTCTTGGCTGATCGAATCGGCGGCCTGGAATCCATCGGGAACCGCAGCGAACGATGACCCTGCTGTCGTGATTGCAAACACGAAACCGATCACCAGGGATGTCGCGGGCCCGATCGAATCACCGACGGAAGGTTGCGATTTCTCTTGACGACGTTGACGTGACCACGCCTTCCCTCGCTGAACCAATTGATGGGCCAGCGGAACGAGAAGGAAGATCGCAATGAACAGTGCGAGCAACGCGTAGAACCATCCGGCCGCATCACCATGACACAGCAACCCGATGGCGAACAGGAACATGCCTGCCGAACGAATCGACACACGTTCAACGGCGTTTTCTTTGGTGAACGAAAACACCATTGCGGCGACACCTCCGAGCATGGCGAACGCACCCAGCCATGAAAAATTCACCCACCACATCGGCGTGTTCGCAACATTCAGTACGATCGGCTCACCGGCCGCGAGGATCGGCAAGCTGAGCTGCAACGGTAGTGGAGGTCGCCGGTCCGCCATCGCCGCATCCACCATCAGGAGGCAAAGAAACAGCGAGATCAAAACACTTGCCATCGCAGCGAACTGCAAGACACCACTTCGACGTCGCGACCCAATCGCCAACCCGACCAAAGCGGCGATCAGCACGAGTGTCCCGATTCCGTTGCGAACCACCCAAGCGAAACCCGACGGCGGGCTGACCGGGATCGGCGGCGAAACGGTGCCACCGGTCGGCAACAACGCATGTTTTTCGTCTCCTGTCACGTTCCACTGCATCTTCAACACCGGCGCGTCGACGGTGGGAAGTTCCAATTGGGGATGTGATTCGCTTACCGCAGGTTTTCCGACTCGCAGTTGGACTTGGACCGGTTCGTTCGGATCCGATCCGCCTGGTAGTGGGATCAACGTGCTATCCTCGGCCGCCCGAGCCGTCACCGGCTCTCCGTTGACACTGACCTCCCACAATCGCGCCGGTTCGGACGGTAGCTTGAGTCGAAGCGATCGGCCACCGCGTGATTTTAGAAAATAGGTGATGTCCGTGACCAACTCACCGTCAGCGGACACGCGGCTGTTGGCTTCGGCAAACTCAACCACTTGCGTGACCATCGTGCCGGGGTGAAACCAGTTGACCTTCAAGTTCAACACAAACGGTCGCTCGGTGTATTGCCACGTTCCGAGCGAAGGGGCCGTGCTGAGCAATCGCAATTCGGCGGGCAGTTCGAGCGGGTCAAGACGCAGCAATTCGTCGGAAATCGAAACACTTTGAATCTCGACCTGCATCGGACTGACGATGTGCAAATAACCTCGTTCACCTTGTACATCCATCGGCGTGATCAAGCCCGCACTGAACGACTGGTCCGTCGCGTCGGTCTTTTCTTCAAACGTGACCAGTAACGTGCAGGGCCCCATCACGGGTTGATGCAGCGAAACGATGAGGGTGTCACCATCGCGACGCCACGTGCGAACGTCTTGTCCGTCGACCATCACGTTGCCGAGACTTTCGGGGACTGAAATTCGCCACTCTGAAACGGGCGATCCGGTGACAAAGTAGTTGATTAGAACACTCCCATAAATCGTTTCATCACTCAACGAATAGAGATGAAACACGTCCGACTGAACGCTTCGGTCGAGCAACTCGATTCGCATCGTCGCAGACCACTCAGGTTGCCGGATTCGAAAAGCCTGTTGAAGGTTGGCGGTCGGTTTTGGAAAATAGCTCAGCGGTTTTTCGACCAACCAATCCGTCGCGCCCATCGAGATTCGGAATCCTGCGGTGGCGGTGATCCCGATGTCGCCTCGAACGGTTTTCGCGTCGGGATAGCCGAGTCGAGGCAATACCCAATCACCCGCCGCAGCGGCTTCGCTCTTTTCGAGGGTGAAGGTCACGAGCTGACGACCGATCACTTCTTGGGAAAAAATGACTTTCAGATTGCGTCGTCCCTCGTTGACGTCCGATGCGGCGACGTAATCGGCGATCGCCGCTCCCGTTACCGCGACGATCGAGTAGTCCGACGGGATGGAGAAATCCCATTCGCGAATGGCGGCTTCCCGGATATCTAATTCGATATCGGCCGTCATCATGCGATCGGTTTCGGATAGTCCGTAAACAATCAGTTGCGAGACATTCACCTCCGGCTGGACCCGATCCGCATCAATGCTGAAGCGATGCTCTCCCGCAGGAAAGCGATAAACGAACACTTGACGCGCACCACTTGCTTCGCCTGGGTATTGATCCGGCGACAGTTGCGTCAAACCTAGTAAATCAACTGGTTCGAACCGCACGGAACCCGAGTTGATGACACGCAGGAACCCCGAATGGCGGATCGCACCGATCGGATCGACTCGTAGACCCTCGACGCGGACGGGAAAGTCGTCGAAAGTCGTTTGGCTGCGGACAAGGAATTGGCATTCACTGGTGACGGGTTGGCTTAAGGTAATCTCGAGCAATCTTTGATCGCCTTCGCCGTTGGTTTGCCAGCCGACGATATTGGTGCCGCTGACGTCGAGGATTTCTCCTGGACCGTGAAGTCGCATCTGGACCGACTTCAATTCGCCCTGCAGGATTTGATACACGATCGAGTGGTTTTGCCGCATCAAACCTGCCCCCACCGATGCCTCGATTTGGCCGGTGGTTGTGAAAAACAACTTTCCTTCTCCGGTACTGCGTGACGGTTTCCAGGCCAACTTGGCATGGCCGGACGCGGGCAAGAAACCGATCCAGGCGTCATCGCGTCGCTGCGGAACGATCAAGGTCGGCTCACGTTGAAACTCGATGTCACCGCCCAGTCCTTCCAAGGTTAAAGGCACAACGGCACCGCCGGCGATGGTGAAATCGAGACTTCGTCGAGCGTTCTCGGCAGACGAGAGTGTGGCGACGAAATCGAGTGCGATCGGAAAGTCGCCCGTTTCAAGAAAGATCATCTTGTAGACGTTCTGTCCGTTTTCGGATGTCAATCGGAGCCGATAGTGCGGATCGACGGGAACTTCGCTGATCGCCGCGTTGCCCTTCAAGATGGTGATCTCGGCGTTGGCGTGCGTGACGAGCACGCGTCCGCGAAGCTCGAATTGCATCGAACCGCCGTTGTCGTGCAACACGCCTTCAAGGGTCGTGTCAACGATCTCCGCAGGCCCGGGTGCGGCCCCCCGACGACCGAGCGAGAGTGTGAGTTGACCGCCCGTGGTGGTTTGATATCGGCTTGCCGGTTCAGGCGATCCCAGCGGTGCAAATCCGCTAGCATCGGTCACTTTCCCCTGCACATTCGTGGCGTAAACGAATTCAACTTCGGAACTGAAACCAATCGCCGCACCGGGGGAAAGATGGGTCACGACGATGCTTGACGGAAGTTCGTACTCGACCGAACGAGCGTTTACGTTCACGTTCAATTCGGTGACACCTTCATTCACGCTCAGATCAAGAAAACGCGACTCTCCTTCGCGGCGGACCGACCACGACTGCAATCCTTCGCCTCGCACATTGGTGATTTCTCCGTCACCGTTGATACCGAGACTGAGCATTGTCGCCTTTCCCTGAAGGACTTTCGCGTTGATCTCGATTTCTTGCTCGATACGCGTCTCGCCGACGTTCACCTTGGCCTTGGAACTGGCGGTGTAAATGACCTTCGGTTCGGGAATCTTTCCGAGACCGTGTGCTTCGATGACGATTCTGCCGGTGGCGTCTTGGTCGATTGTCGGCGGTGTTGATGGTTTCTCGTCGTTCTGCGCCGACACACTCGAACTCAAGAACAAGACCACCCAGAAGCAGGCGAGCAATCGAGACCAAGTTGGATACATAAGTAATGTTTTATTCATTGCTGATTTGCCGGGCTTGTTGGATCATTTGTCGAAGCTGTTGAACGCGGGAGGCTTGAACATTCGTCTCGGGTAATCCGGATAAGATTTCCGCTAGCGTTTTGAAATCCACGGAGGCTGCCGAGGCGTCACCACGAAGCCGAGCCGCGAACATCGCTGCCGTGCCCGCGATCTGGATGGCGGCCGGTGCTTCATCCAAACGCGTGGCGTCGGCTTGATAGGGAATCGGCCATCGGTTTTCGACCATCTGTCCGGTCGATAAGTCACGGAACCGGACCGACACCGAACCCACGTCGCCGTCCCCGTTTGGCAGTGGCTCGAATTGGTAAACCGCCACGCCCGCTTCGGCCGCCGACATTTCCGCTGCGTCGACGGCATCGTTGCGAAAGTCTTCTTGATTCAGGCGATGCTTTTCGAATCCGAGTAGTTTGTATCGACCGACCCGGTTCGGGTTGAATTCGATCTGGACCTTGACGTTCTTGGCCGACGGACGCAAGGCACCGGCGATTTGTTTGGCAAAGCCGCTATCGGCCGATTCGACCGAGTCGAGCAGGTAGTATCGTCCGTCTCCCTTACGAGTGAGGGCTTCGAGGATCTCGTCGTTGAGTCCGTTGGCGCTGATTCCTGCCGCATCGAATGCGATCCCTGAGTCACGAAACGTCGCAATCATTTCCGAGAGCCGTTCCGGATCGGCATTCCCCAGATTGACCGCGCCGTCGGTCAACAGCACGATCCGGTTTTGAGCACCGTCGAGACGTTGTTCGATCGCTTTTTCGAACGCCAATTGTAGTGCCGTTTCAACGTTGGTTCCGCCTTCGCTGGGTAGGTTCTCGACGAGCTGAGTGAATTGTTCGGCGGTCGCACCGCTGACTCGATCGGCCAACAATCGCGGGTTGCGAGCGAAGCTGATCAACGTGATCTGATCGTCGGGTTGCAATTGTTCGGCGAGAAGTGCAAAGGCGCGTCGCACGGTCTGTTGGCGATCGATTCGCTCCATCGATCCGGAATTATCGAGCAACAAAGTCAGACGCAGTGGCGTCGTGCTGGCACGTCCTGCCGCAGCCGTCCGCATCGAAACGCGTAGCAGATTGCGTTGCTGCGCAAACGGATGAATCGCCTGCTCGATGCGGCAAGCGACCGCTTCATTGGCACCGGGAAGCGGATCCCCATAATCGAACGCGTTGACAAATTCTTCGATGCGAACCGTGCTCGAGTCAGGCCACTGGTTGGCTGACAGGGCGGCCGCAGCGAGTTGGAAGGAGACGTCGCTGACGTGCAACGAGAACGTCGAGAACGGTTCCTGGCTTGCATCGGTTTCCACTAAGTGGAGTTCCGTCTGAGCTTCCGCACTCGCAACTAGTTTCTTATCCTTGGAAGCGGGCAGATTCTGGTCAGACAAACTTAATCTTTCCCGCTCAAAGCTTTCTTGTTCTTTCTCCATGATGACTTCTGGAAGAGCATCCTTTTTCTCGGATTGCTTCCGAGCGGGCCGGTCTGCAGGCTTGGCTGTCGCTGAGGGAATCGCTGAATAGTCGAAAAGATTATCAGCGGACTCTTCAGCAGGCGTTGCGGGCACAGGTGGCGGAGGAGCGGCAGGAGAACTGGTTGGATCACTCGGCGATATCGATGACGGATTCTTTCCCAGGTCCACCCAAATAGGATCGTTCCCTGCCGAAGCCATCCCTGGCAGTGTTCGTTCAAACCATTTGTCTTGAGCTGGCGGTTGCCCCGACCCTGGCACCGAGAGATTACCGCCACCAAGCCCACCACCAAGTCCACCGGCCATTCCACTCATTTCACCCATCCCACTGCCTGTTCCGAAGTCGTAGCCGAAGTAGAGATCCGTGGATTGAGCTTGATCGTCATCCGACAAACCGTTGACGACTTGTGGTAATTCCAGCCCCTCAGCGACTCGCTTGCTCTGTTCTTTTAACGCGGGGGCGACTTGCAATCCGTCGCGAGTCTCCAAAAGACGTGACCGTGATTCGGCGTAGCGATTGATGTTTGGTCGCTCAATTTGGAATGATCGAGATGGCGTAACGGATTCGCCAATGAAACCTTCGAAACGTTGTGGTTTTCCAGAGCCATCGGAAAGCGAATCGACACGAGCAGCTTTCGATCCAAGTGATTCTTCTATCGATCTTAGCGATTCTTCTACCGTCGAAATCGAGTAATCCATCGAGTCACTAGCGAACTCAGCAACCTCCGCACCGTTTTGCCGATCCGAATCAAAGAAGGTCACACCACCTTCCAAAAAGATTCCTCCATCATCGTTCTTACCCGGCGCCCTAGCGCTTACGACCTCTCGCACCGAACGAACTTGAGGCAGCAAAAGCAAGCCGGCTAGGCACGCGACGCAGGCAACGGTTGCAATCGTGCCGATCAATCCATACTTTCCTCGGCGACTCGAGCGATCGGCCGATTCATCGGAAGGACGACGCGGTTGGACGAGCAGCGGCTGACCGTCAAACACGGCCAGCAAAGCATCTCGTTTTTCCGAAGGCAGTTTCCATTCGCTGTGTTCGCCGGGCAAATCACCTTGACCGATGTCCGACAAGAGGTCGTGCATGTTTTCAAAACGTCGTTTCACTGCGGCAAGTTCGGGACGCTCCTCGATCAGACGCGCAATCTGATCGCGTTCAAAATCAGAAGCTTCGCCGAGCACGCAAGCAACGATACGAGTCTCCAAATCGATTTCCGTCGTGGTGTCGTGGGCTGGTGTATTCATGACGCTGCGTCGATCCCCAGGCGTTCGAGTCGTCCGCCGAGTTCCTTCAAGATGTGGTGCAAGCGATAGCCAACGTTGCTGATGCTCAGCCCCGTTCGCTCGCTAATTTCGCGGTACTTCAAATCGTCGAAGTACTTCAATTGAATCAATTGTCGATCTGTTTCGCCGAGTTCTTGCATGAGCTGTCGCAGCAAACCTTTGGTTTCCATTTGCTGCATCATCACCTCGGGGGTTTCCGCCCCATCGGATGTTGTCATCGGTCCGTCCTCATTGACGCCCCCGAGCGTTTCCCGGCGGTGATCGCGAAGGTAGGTGAAGGCTCGATTTCGAACCGTGCGAAACAACCACGCCCGGGGTGTCGCCACGTCGTCGAAATGTGCGTGTAGAAGCAAGAAAACCTCCTGCACGATGTCTTCCGCAACGGCGCGACGCCCGGTCAGCGAGAATGCGTACCGCAACAGCGGCGTTTCCTCCGCGTCAAACAAAGACCGCAGGGTTTGTTCGCACACACCCTCGGCACATTGCGGTTCGACGTTCGATATCGGAGGCGGCATCAAATCGGATTGTTCATAGGTTCGAGATCGAGAGTCACGACGATTTCAATCTTCTCTAATGCATTAGACGCTTCGCGAGCCATTCTCTTAGAGAAAATTAACATTTCTCGTTCTACGAGTGGACCGATTCCGATCAAAGCCGACCATCGCCGTTGCTTTGGGAAGTGCCTCTCTGGGCGGCGACTGCGTCGATCGGCTTTTGTTGCGTCCTGCCATGGGTACCGATTGGATCCACTTATCCCGACCCGACGCCGACGAATCGCATACGGTTTGGTGTCCGCACGCTGTTGATCGCCACGACGTTCATTGCCGTCGCGATTCCCCTGTTGGCGACCTTTCCGCTCGCTACCAGCGGGATGATCTGTGCCGCAGCGCTGATTCATTCCATCATTTTCGCGGTCAAGAATTCCCCGCATCGGCTTGCTACGGTTGGCCTGTTGGCTTGCATGCTTTTGCCGTTTTCGTGGGTCGTTCACTACGAGGAGTTCGATCGGATCTTGCCCGCCATCCCGAGCTTGTTCGCCAGTATGCCGACGCTCGTTCCGGGTGCATTGATCGGCCATCTCGTTGGACAGAGTATTCATGATTCCCCATGGATCGCTCAGCTACTGACGGCGGTGGAACTGCTGGCCGGGGCCGGCATCATCCGTCTCGGTCCCAAACGAACGATCGCCTATCTGCTGTTGGTCATGCAGGTGTCGCTGCTCGGATCACTGGCGTTCTACCAACTCTGCGTTTTCTAAAACAACCAATCAACAGACCGCTAGAAGGCGATGTTCATTCTCACGCCGAGGATGTAAGCATCGTCGATTCTCTGGCGAGCTTGGCTGAGCCACTGAAAATCTGGCGTGACCGAGATCGATTGAGTCAGTTGCGAACGATAGAACACCTCGACACCTTGACTATCACCGATGGGACCGAGCGCCGCCGCCTCGAGAATCGGTCCGATTTCTTCACTGGTGCCGCTGTAGAAATATCCGACCCCGAATGAATCTCCGGTACGCAAAGGACTGGCCCCGCCCAAACCCGCACTGAGCAGATAGTTCACCGGGTTGGTCGAATCATCGGCAATCGCGGCCCTGGCAAAATAGCCCCAGTGTCGTGCGGCATCGGTGGGGTCGACCCACAAAGCCTGATCCGTATTCCAGTAAAGCGACCACGAACCGTCGGCGCGGTTGATCGGAATATTGGGCAACAGAATCCGCGGGTCTTGGCCGAGCGAAACGTAATCACGACTACTCCAAGTGCCCGCAAAGAGTTGATGTCCAGGCTTACCCATCAACGGGGTTGCGAACCGCAGTTCAGCCGACAGCGCGACGCCGTCGGCAAATAACTCATCAAACCCGTCGGTGTCGGCCGTGTCGGTCGGATTCATGACCAAAAAATTGAACAACGGCTCGCCCTGATTCCCGAGGATGACGAAACCACACCCTAACGAAGCATAAGGAATCGTCCGTAGCGCGATCGGATTGGCGATGAATGCGACGTTCGAAAACTGAGTGATCCCGCGACCGCTCGCATACGCATTGGCGTCACCGTCGAGCGTATCGAGCTTTCCCGCATAAATGGCGAATCGTTCACTGCAAAATTGAGTGAACAACACATTGGTCAAATATAAATCACGGCTGTCGGCCACCGGCAATTCGGTGGGCAACGTGGGCGGGAAAAAAACCCCGGCGGGCTCACCGATCGAACGTCCGAATCGATGTTCGGCGCGCAGTTTCAAGAACAAGCCTTCGTGAACGCCAAGTTTCCCCAAGTCCATGTTGGCAACATAATCGCCGTGGCCGCCATAACGATCCGTTTGGTCCAAGCCGCCACCAACGGTACCGAAGTAGTACTGCGTCAGATTATTGGAGACCGAGATTCCGCTATCGGACAAACAGGAATAGAACGACTCACACCAAGCTGAATTGTCGTTACAGATCGCGTCGCACGCGCCCGCGTCGCAGGTGGAGGGAAAGTAGTCGCATTCGACGCCCATCGGACAGCTCTCCTGCGAGTTCACCTGGGCGGACGCCGGTTCGGTCAAAAGACCGAGAAACAAAAACCCGATCAATGTGAACGCAAATCCAGGAGAGCTTCTGGAAAAATGTGTACAAACAACCATGCCGCGTGTCCTCTATTCCCAATCGCTCGATCCTTCTACCTGCTGATTGATCGGATCGGAAGAAACCGACACTCCGGCTTGGCCCAACGTTTTTTGCAAATTCAAGAGCGAAGATAACACACAGTGCGGATTCTGTTGGTTACCCGACGGATTTTCGTCAACATCGTGGTGGTCGGTAGTATACGATGTGGTGCGAAGCGGACGCGGTTATGTTCGCGTACCAAGGGGCCGCCAGGTTGTGCTTGAAGGCCAGTTCGGGCGACCAAGGTCTACACTCGCTCACTGAAGCGTCGGGAGGTTGGCAATGTTCAAGATACTGCAGGTCGTCTGTCTTGCGTGTTGTTGGTGGTTGGGATGTCCGGCTTCCATTGCGGTGGCTCAAAGTGACTCGGACGCGTCCCCGCCGGAGCGATCAGCCGAAGAACAGATTCGAATTCAATTGCGGCAATACGTTGCCGCGTTCAATGATCGAAAGTTCGATCAACTTGCCGATCTGTTGAGTCCTGATCTTCAGTATCGCGACGACTCCGCCGGCACACAGATCGACAATGCAGAGGCTTTCCTGGATCGTCTCAAAAACGCGATTGCCAACGAGCCGACTCTCCAACTCGACGCACAATCAAGTGGCGTCTTCGTCGAAAACCCAACGAAGGCCATCGTGCAAGGGTCGACGACACTCAAAGCGGCGGACGTTGCGGATGAGGACTCGTACTTCGTCCTCACGATGTCAAAGAACGTTAAGACCTGGAAGATCACATCGATTGTTGAACAGTCTCCGGAGGCAACCTTGCAATCAGCCGCAAGTGAAGCCATCGAGTCGTTAGGATGGCTCGTCGGAACTTGGCAAGACTCTTCGCCTGAAGAGCTGCAAAGTGAAATCGAATTCTTGCCCGGACGTCGATTCCTTCGCCGAACCATCACGGATTCTTCAGGCCAACAGATGCTGGGTTTTGAAATCGTCGGATATGATCCCATTGCCAATCGGGTTCGATCGTGGACCTATCTTAGTGATGGGACGTTTGGTGAAGGCTTTTGGACCGGAGAGGAGAATCACTGGAGTTTGAAGATGACACAAACGTTGCCCGACGGACGTGCCGCATCGGGAACTTATGTTCTTCGCCCGGAAAATCGCGACACGATGACCGTCCAACTGGTATCGCGAGAGATCGAAGGTGAACCGATGCCATCCAGCATCGAAATCACAATGAAACGCATCGCGACCACACCGCCGAACACGAACGAACCCTTACCGACTGCGGAGGCAGAATGATGCGAGTCCAATCCTTCATGAAAAATCAGCCGATCCTTCACGGTTTCCAAATCGCAGTCTTGTCGGCAACCCTGTTGCTGATCGGTAATCCGGAAATAGACGCGGGAGGCCTGGGCGGGCGTGGCGGCGGGCATTCGTTTAGCGGAGGAGGCGGGCGTTCGATCGGCGGAGGTGGGAGTGCCAGCTTTGGTGGCGGGCGTCCCAACATGAACGCTCGACCGAATCTTGGAAACGCGTCTGCGAACCTCGGAGCCCGTCCCAATTTTGGCGGCGGCGGTTTGCCAGTTCAGCGACCTCAGACAAGTATGCCTCACTTGGGCGGCAGTAGCACTCGGCCAAACATTAGCCGCCCGAGCATATCAGACCCGGGCATCAATCGCCCCAGTCCAAATCGCCCCGGTTTGAACCGTCCCGATGCCTCCTTGCCGACAACCCTTCCCTCACGACCAGATGTCAAGCTTCCTGATCGTGGCAGCCTTGGCAACCGTCCCACGACCCTTCCAGGCCGTGTGCCTGACGGCGGTCGTCCCGGCGGGTTCAATCGCCCCGCCGTCACCCCGCCGGGCAGCAGTCGCCCGTCGATGCCCGACTTCGGAAAACTTCCCGGCGGTCGCCCTTCCGGCGGCGAGCTTGGTGACTTTTTAGGACTCGACAAACCGATCGGCCCATCTGGCCCAGGCCGCCCCGGAAAGCCCACGACGCTGCCAGGCGATCTGGGATCGAATCGCCCAGACCGTCCCGGAAGGCCGACAACATTGCCCGGCGATCGACTTCCGATCGCCCAACGGCCATCGATAGACATCGGGGATGTCAACCTTGGCAACAACACGGTCATCAGTAACAAACCTCGATGGGCCAACATCGACAACGACCGTTACCACTCCATCAATCGACGCTGGCAAAATCAAATCGGCAACGCCACAACGCTGCCGGCACTCAATCCAAACCGCTATGATCATTTCCACAATTGGGGAAACAACGTTCGTGATCATTGGTATGGCGGTCGGTATCCAGGCTACTTTCGCCCGGATTGGTGGGCTCGTCATCAATTTCGGTGCAGCGGTTGGCACTATTTTTATTCGTACGCCAACTACCCCTATACCTACTGGTGGGGCACGCCAACCTACACCGACGTGACGAGTTGGTTCACTTGGAATGCGCCCGCGGCGTCTTGGCAACAACCGGCCTACTACGACTACGGCACCGGAGGAAACGTCACCTATCAAGACAACAGCGTCTACATCAGCGGAAACGAGATTGCCAGTGCGGACGAGTTCGCCGAGAGCGCCGCGACGTTGGCGACGGTTCCCGCGCCCGAAAACCTAGAAACCGCCGAAAATTCGCAGTGGCTACCGCTGGGAACATTTGCCTTAACGACGGATCCTGATGATGTTGACCCGACCCGCATCGTGCAGTTGGCCGTCAACAAAGAGGGAATCGTTTCAGGCACGATCTACAACAAAGAAACCGACCAGACCCAGGCCATCCAGGGACGTGTTGACAAAGAGACACAGCGTGTCGCCTTGCGAATCGGCGAAAGCGAGGATGTGATTGCCGAAACCGGCTTGTATAATCTGACTCAAGATGAGGCGTCCGTCTTGGTACACTTCGGGACGGAAACTCAGGACACTTATCTTCTGGTGAGATTGCCCGCGCCCGAAGAATCCGCAACTGAGCAATGATGAATACTTGAGAGGAACCCGCGCTGATGAATCGTCCATTTTTTTTCTTGCTCACTTCATGGGTGTTGACTCTGTGGCTAACCTGCCAAACGGCTGTCGCTCAGCCGAGAACATGGACCAGTCGGGCGGGCGGCGCCACGATCGAAGGCGAGTTGATTGCGGCGAATGATTCGACCGTCGTCCTGAAACGTAAACACTCAGGGCGATTGGCGGCGGTCGAGTTGGCCGAACTTTCCCCTCAGGACCGCGAGTTCGTTCGCGAACGGGTCGTCAAAGGCGACTCTGGTTCGAATGATCCCGAACACATGCAGACTTGGACGTCGCGTGACGGATTGAAGATGCAAGCGAAAGTGGTTGCCTACGGCAAAAAGGATTACACCCTCGCAAACATTCGCGGCGTTCCGACGATCAACGGCAAGGCGTTCTCTTCCATGGACCCGCTGCATCAAGCGGTGGCACTGAGAGTGCTGTCGAAACTAGAGTCCAAGCCGATGGAAAATGAAGCGGATCTGAGACGTTTCGTTAGTCAGCTGGCCGGCAAACCCAAGACCTATCCACTCGAAGGTGTCTTGATGGAGTTGTCCACCGGCGATCAGATCGCAGTACCGTTCTTCATGTTCAGCGAGAAAGATCTCGAGGTCTTGAGTCCCGGTTGGGAAGCTTGGCTGCGGTCCGAAGAATCCAGCCGGTCCAGCGAGGACTTGATGATGCGATCCGAAGCGATGGCTTATCAACAAGCGGCATCGCAACAAGCCGAACATCAACAATTGGAGTTACTCAAACTCAACATGCTAGCCGCCCGCACCGGGTTGACGTCGTTTTGGGAAGTTCAGTTGCAACCACGACCAGGTGTCTACGGCCGACCGACGAGCGTCATGGTGACGGCTCGCAATAGCGAAATCGCGACGCAGATGGTCTTGTCCAACTACCCCGGCTATTCGTTGATCGGTGTTCGTCGGGCGAGCTATTAAAAGCCTAAGGCAGATAGTATCCAAACGAAGTGAAAGTTTCAGGAAGGCCCAACCGACAGTGCAGAATCTGGATATCATCAAACGCGACGGCTAGTCGGACTCAATCTTCTCAGGTCTCTCTCTATCACTTCACGAGGTACTTCAACATGAAATTTCGATTCACAAGCTCGTGTTTACTCGTCGTTTGGGCCGCAGTTGCGGCGACTCTTCACGCACAAGAAAAGCCAAACGTCCTCGTCATATGGGGCGACGACATCGGCACCGAAAACATCAGCTTCTACAACCGTGGCATGATGGGCTATCAAACTCCCAACATCGATCGTGTCGCGAATGAGGGAATCTTCTTCACCGACTACTATGGCCAGCAGTCTTGCACAGCCGGTCGGGCCGCGTTCATTAGCGGAAGCGTTCCGGTCCGCAGCGGCATGACGAAGGTTGGAATTCCCGGCGCGAAGGAAGGTTGGCAGAAAACCGACGTCACGATGGCGACCGTGATGAAGAGTCTCGGGTATTCGACCGGTCAGTTTGGTAAGAACCACCAAGGTGACCGCGACGAACATCTGCCGACGATGCACGGCTTTGATGAGTTCCTCGGGAACTTATATCACCTCAACGCAGAGGAAGAACCCGAGAACGAAGATTATCCGTCCGACATGGTGATGGCTAACGGAAAGACGTTCGCGGAGCTTTATGGACCACGAGGCGTCTTACATTGCAAGGCAGACGGCAATGGTGGTCAAACGATCGAAGATACCGGACCGTTGACCAAGAAACGAATGGAAACCATCGACGAAGAAACGCTAGCCGCAGCGAAAGATTTTATCAAGCGTCAACACTCGGCGGGCAAACCATTCTTCTGTTGGTGGAACGGAACACGGATGCACTTTCGTACCCACGTTAAGGAAGAACATCGCAACAAAGGAAACGACGAATACACCGACGGCATGATCGAGCACGACATGCATGTCGGCGAACTGCTTGATCTGCTTGACGAATTGGGAATCGCCGACAACACCGTGGTGCAATACTCGACCGACAATGGTCCCCACTACAACACATGGCCCGATGCCGGGACAACGCCATTTCGCAGCGAAAAGAATTCGAACTGGGAAGGCGCCTACCGTGTGCCGTGCTACGTCCGTTGGCCTGGAAAATTCAAGGCCGGGACCGTCCTCAACGGTATTGTCGCTCACGAAGATTGGCTGCCCACGTTTGCGGCGATCGGTGGTAGTACGGACATCAAAGAACAATTGAAGTCGGGTGTGACGCTCAATGGACGCGACTACAAAAATCACATCGACGGCTATAACCAGCTCGACTACCTAACCGGTAAGTCCGACGAGTCTCCCCGGCACGAGTTCATGTACATCAACGACGATGGACAAATTGTTGCGATGCGGTATGACGCCTGGAAAGCTGTGTTCCTTGAAAATCGCGGAATGGCGTTCGAAGTATGGCGCGAGCCGTTCACGGAACTTCGTGTTCCATTGCTATTCAACCTCCGCCGCGATCCATTTGAAAAGGCTCAGCACAATTCGAACACTTACAACGACTGGTTTTTGGCTCGAGTGTTTGTGCTTGCACCGATGCAACAACTCGCTGGAAAATTCCTGATGACGATGAAGGAATTCCCGCCGAGCCAAACCCCTGGTTCGTTCAACCTCGAAAAAGTGCAAAAGCAAATCGAATCGAGCATGGGCGGCAAGTAATTCACTTGGTCTCTCTTGAAAAGCCGCAAACCACAGCAATTTGCTTTGGTTTGTGGCGAGTCGGCCGTTGATTGCAACGGTATTGAGCATTTTCGTTTAACGGCGAGCCGCAGGCGTAGGCAAAACAGGGCAACGACGCCTGCGGCTTGCCGTTAAACGACGACATCAACACCCACAACGTCGGTGGCGATCAGCGAGAATTGTCGAATGATCCTCTATTTCCTCACAGGATGAATCTGCTTCCAATCCCGCTTCATGTCGACCACGACCCAACCTCGCTGATTGGCTTGGCTCCATGCTTCGTTGAGTTTGCCGATGTGGGACTCGCGGTCGTAAGCCCATTCGCGTTCAGCGTCGGTATGGTGAACGATCAAACCTAGTCGAGGCGTCGTGTCGGCTTGGTCGCGTGGGATCGTTGTGTACTGAAGCATTTGTAAATCGCCGTCGGAATTTCCGCCGGCGAGCAGGGGACGCCGGCCAATGTGTTGGTAGATTGCAACCGGTTTGCCTTCTTTGTCATCGACGAATGGATTTTGAGCCAACTTAACGATTGTCGGAACGCCTTCGACCATTTCGAATTTGGCCGCGACGCTCGAACCGACTACCTGCTCCGGCGGAATGCCGTAGGTTTGCTCCGCGAACACTCGCATGAAATCAACCCCGCCACCGGAAACGATGAACGTCTTGAAGTCATTCTCCCGCAAGTATTCGAGTAGCTCCAACATGGGTTGATAGACCATTTCATGGTAGCGTTTGCCAGTTTGAGGATGCTTCGCGGTCTCAAGCCAATGACGAACGGAGTCAGAGAACTCGTCGGCCGTCATGTTCGCGTGCGAAGCGGCAAAGATCTGAACCAAACCCTCTTTCCCGCTCGCCATGACTCCTTGGATGTCACCAGCAATCGCACTCTTGAAGGGCTCGGTCGATATCCATTGTGGATTTTCCGACGCCATGCTCTTAACGCGATCGATAGCAAAACTTAGCTGAAAGTAAACGGGTTGTTCCGACCAAAGGGTTCCATCATTGTCGAATGTCGCGATTCGCTGGGAAGCGGCGACATGGTCGGGTGAATCCTGGTTCGCGACACGTTCGACAAAATCGACAATGGCCTTCCTCGATGGCGAGTCATTCCACGACGGGAGAGGCTCGGCGGCAATCGCGGGCGAGCAAAAGAAAACAGCCAAGAGGCACTGAAGAAGTCTGTTCATTGGAATCACCATCAAGTTTGAAGTGAGATCGATCTTATCCCCAGGGACGTGCAAAACGAATATCAATTTTAGCCTAGTTCGCCCGACTCCGAGTCAGCCGATCGTGGAGTGAAAGCGTCGAGTCCGAGACATTGGTCTCGGAACTTAATTATCATACCGACGACCGTCGATTTCGCTGGGGGCGCACGCAGACAACCGACTGTTTATACTACCCATCGCGGACACCACAACTCGGCGGAATCACACACCTCGGCTTATCAAGTTAGACCAATGAAATATCGAACACTCATCCATGCGGCCTTGCTTTCCATCTATCTGGTTTGCCCCACGATGGCCGAAGACAAAGAGAAGATCGCGATGCTCCTGGATCGATCGCCGTCACCTGCAAACGCGATCGGCTACATCAACGTTCCTTCACTCAACAGGCTGATGAAAGACGCTGGATTCTCTAGCCAGGCGACCAACACGATTGAAGAAGTCTGGTTCATCGCTGATATGGACCTGGCCGGATTACGTCCCAAATGGGAAGCCGGCTACGCGGTGTTGAAGCAACCGGTCGATGCCGATCGGTTGGCCGAATCACTCGGCGGGTATGTCGATACGGTTGAGAATCAAAAGGTCGTTCATTCACCTCAACAAACCTACTTCGTTCCGGGAACGACGCATCCAGAGCGACTAGGCATTCTTCGGCCAACCGATCGGGCGCTGCTTGCAGGCTGGCTAACGCCAACGCTCAATATCCAATACTCGCCCTACCTCAGTGCCCAAGCCAACCAGCCCGAGGCCTATCTTTCGTTCATGATGACCGTTGAGTTGAAGAACCTCATTTCGCCGGTGCCATTAGCGAAGCGATTGGAGGGACTCAAGTCGTTGCAGTCCAACCGTCCTGAAGCGGTGGCCAAAATTTTGGCATCGATCGAAGGCATCAGTGTGATCGTCGGCCGACAAAGCCTGCAACAGTTCATCGTCAAATTCCAATTCTCCAAGTCACCATCGTCGCTCAATTCGATCGCTCCGGACATGTTGGCCGAGATCCTCGAGAAGAATGGGTTTGCCGCTCCGGAAGTCAAAACGTGGAAGGCATCGACCGAAGGCAACGAACTGTCATTGCAAGGTCCGGTGACGCAAACCACTCTCAGCGGGCTGCTCAGTATTTTCAGTTTGCAAAGCCAAGCCGAGCGAGTCGCAAATCGGCCGTCACTGGCCGATGACAAAGAAAAGCAGATCGCTTATCAATCCAAACATTACTTTGACGAAATCAACAGCATCATCGAACAAACTCGCGACCACCAATCGCAAACCGCCGGAGCGATGGCAAGTTGGAATGACAAACGAGCCCGCCAGATTGATGAATTGACCACGCTTAACGTCGATCCGGAAATGATTCAGTACGGCACGAACGTGGCCGAACTATTGCGAGGTAACGCGCTCTCGGTTCGTCAAACGAATATTGAGGCAGGCAAGATCAAAGCCAATCAAGGCCTCGACAACGGCTACTACAATGACGGATCCGGCTACTATAACTTCAACAGCAGCACGGATTATCAACGCGTTACCGACGCGATGGCGCGAGGCAACGCCTATGGCAGCTATCGCGAAGCGCTCAACCAAATCGATCAAATGACCGCAGCGGTTCGCCGGGAAATGACCCAAAAGTACCAAATGCAGTTCTGAACCCGATCGAGCAAGAACTGCATCGATATAGGCCGATTAAGCATCGCGTGAACAATCACTGGCCTAGGCTTCCAGCCTTGTTATATCCCACAAGTCCTCATGTATTGCTCCCCTGCCAGCTCGTCTGGCAGGAAGCCGAGGTAGGCAAGCTCGACACGAGCCGCAATTCGCCCAACCTTCCGATTTTTACTTGTGCTCGCCGCTTCAAGCGGCGAGCACAAGTGAAAATCGGAAAATTGGGAGGGTGTCGTTGTCTAGCTTGCGAACCTTATTCACCCACGAGACGAGCTCGTGGGGGTCAAAAAGATGTGGGGTATAAAAAGGCTGGAAGCCTATGCCACTTATGCGATCACCTACTCAGCGGCAGGTGGGCATCGCGGCGGGTGACGCAGAGACCGAAACGACGGTTAGCAAGAACTCAAAACGGGCTGGAATCGTCCGGATCGTTGGGAGCGATCCCGAACGGATCGAAAGTTGCCTCGTTTTCCGATGGAGTCTGCATTTTGGCGTCGTTCAAGCTTTTCGATTCCTGTGCGGGACGGTCGTTCGCTGTGTTCGCATTGATTGATTGCAGCGGTTGATAAGAACCATGCAATTGACGATCTTCCTTCCCTTCACCGGCCTCGATGATGATGGCGGACTCGTGCAGCACGTGGCGTTGTTTGACGTTGATCGCATAGCAGCGAGTTTGACACAATCCGCAGCCGACACACTTGTCGGCTAGCACGACGGGTGCGGCGTAACCGGAACCCTCGACGGGATGTCCCATTTCGTCGATCTGGACGCCGACTTGGGTGTATTCAATCGCATCGTAGCCCGCCGCGTTGCACTCCTGCACACACAAGTCGCAGGCTTCCTTTCCTGCAAACGGTAGGCAAGTCGTTTCGTTGACGATCGCAAGTCCCATCCGAGCGTATCGCTTTTCTTCCAACGGCAGAGCACGAATCGCCCCGGTCGGACACACCTGGCCGCAGGCATTGCAACTCGATTCACATCCGGCCCAATTGGCCTCGACGACTGGAGTCCACAATCCCTCGAATCCCTGCTGGAACCCTTCAGGTTGAAGCACGTTGTTCGGGCACGCTTTGAAACACTCGCCACAGCGTATGCACATTTCTAAGAACGCTTGCTCGGGAACGCTGCCGGGAGGTCGAACGGGCAAGAAAGTATTGCCTGAATCGAGCTTCGCGCCGTAGGTTTTTCCGAGCACCGTCACCCCAGCGGCTCCGGCGAGACCGGCCGCCGTGCCACCTGCGAGCGACAAGAACCCTCGGCGTCCCAGTGCTGTCTCACCGGTCGGCGGATCATCAAGGATCTTCAGCTCGACGAGATTGGTACGTTCGACAAACTTGATCGCGTGCGTGGGACAAACGCCAGCGCACGATTGGCAAAGCGTGCAGTCGGTCGTGCGTGTTGTGAAATCAGCCTTAATGGCGTCGAACGGACAGATCTCGACACACTTATTGCAATGGATGCAACTCGATTCGACCTTCCGTTCCGTTAACCGAAACAAGTTCCCGATCGAGAACACCGCTCCACTCGGGCACACGTACTTGCACCAAAATCGCGGCCTGAAAAAACCCAAACCCAACACGGCAAAGAACATGGCGATGCTAAGGAAATGACCTGCGTTCACGCTGGGAACCAGATGCCACCCGCGAGCAAGACCGATCTGCAGCGGATCGAAGAGAAACAAGTATCCTCGGGTCACCACAGGAATCGCCGCAAAGAATCCAGAGATCAAGACACCGCCCGCCGAGGCAAGCAGGATCGTCAGTAACAAGTAATACTTGATATGAACCCACCACCCGTTGTCGGGTACGCGGAAGCGTTTGATTCGTCCGGCGATCGCCCAGTCAAACAGATCGATCGTGGTCCCCAGCGGACAGATGTAGCCGCAAAAACCACGCGGTACGGTCAGGCAAATCAGGAGGATTGCCGCTGCGGAACCCAACGACCAAACCCAACTCCGTGACGCGATCGCAGTTGATAGACTGACCAACGGGTCGATCATCAGAAACATTTCTGCGGGTATGAACTCTTTGACCTCGAGCGTCTCGGCATAGTGACTCGGCCAAGCGAATGGGTGCTCATTCGTGGCCATGAATTCGTCGGCGATCGTCACTCCGGTAATCACATTGAACAGCATAGGACTGATTTCACCGACCGGCTTGAGACGAACGGTCTGCTCGCCTGTTTCGATCATCGTGAACTCACCCAGTAGCGGTTCTTCCAGTTCCGGTCGCGAAGAATCGACGGACGGGTGCAGGAACACTTTCTGTTCAGGTTCGATCTCGAACCCTGGAGTACGGATTTGAAAACTTCCGATACCGGTTTCTTGATCGAAACCTAAAAAGCTGAGCTTGCCGATGACTTGAGGCTGAGTTGGCCGGGCATGGTAGGGCCAACAGACATAGAAAAAGAGCCAGCAGAACAGCACAAGACACAACGCCTGACTAAGACGCCGCACCGGCGAGGCCGACCATGATACGCCTATCCAGCGAAGGAATCGGCGCAGCCGACCCCGCTTCTTTGTATGCCAGTCCGATTGGAAACCTGGAGTCGTCTTGCGGAGCAAACGGCCCACGAGTGACTTACTTGGGTTTGCTCCCGCCGGCAAACGTCGGATCGCGGGAAGGAACCAATCCAAACGTATCAACGCGGCCGATCGCTCGTCTCGCCAACTGGATTGTGCAAAAAAGAACCCCAAGAACAGATTCAGCCCCACGATCAACCAAGCCCAATTCCTGCTCGTTTGATCCCACGTTGACGCCGAACTCATCGGCAGCCACAAAATGCCCGCCAAAAGAACAGCGATGGAAAGCAGCGTGATCGCTATCAGGCGGCCAACGAGTTGAGATCGCTTTGAATGGTTCACGATACTTCCAAACCGAATTGAATCAATCTCGGGCTCCTTGAGCGAGTGCACGTGCGGTCGCATTGACAATCGCTTGCGACGTGATTGTCGCACCGCTGGTTCCATCGACATCGCGAACGCTCTGATTATCGATGATCTGATTCGGAGTGTCGGTCAACGCCGCGTAGAACTGCTTTTCCTGATGTTCGATGACGTCGACACTGGTAATCTTTCCGTCGGCCACCACCGCTCGCACGGTTAAGTCGCCGTTGTAACCGACGGCTTTGTCGCGGTACTCGCCATCGGCAACTTGAGTCACGTCTGCCTTATCGAATAAGCGAATCGCGTTGATCGAGTCGCTCGCGCGTCCTCGGAAGCGAGCCAGGTATTCTTTGTTTCTGGCTTGATTTCGATCGAGGATTTGCTGGTAGTACTCGATCGCTTCGTCATACCGGCCGGCCGCTCGCAAGGCGTCCCCCGCGTTGAGAAAAGCCTCGTTGAATGCGTTCGTTTGAGCGTACGTTTTGGTAACCTTCAATGCTTTCTCGACTTCCCCCATCTCGCCAAGCAACTTGATCGCGTTCAAGTGAAGCGGTTCTTTTTGCATCAATCTCATCGCCATCGGTTTGCTGCCTAGCCGGTAGTAGCACTCGGCCAAGTGGACGCCCGAAGGCCTGCTCATCTGAGGATTCGACTTTTCGAGCCAATAAGCGGCACGAGGATAATCTTGAAACAAGACAAAATACTTCTCGGCGAGAGCACCATAATCACGTTCAAGAACCTCTGGCCGACCTTCGTGATGATGAATGCATTCATACAGCAGCTTGATACCCGATCGCCAGCGAGACGGATTGGGATTCACGCGTCCCCAAAAATACTGTCCTACATTCTTGGACTCATTCCATGGGCCTTCCGCTTTCAAAGGCCAATCCAATTCAAGGCTTTTGGGATGGTCTAGTTTCGTTTCCTCTAGCCACTCCGGATCGCTCGCCCCCTCATTGTCGATGATTTGCCTGACTTCTTTTTCACTCCTCTCAATCCGCTTGGAATTTTCCGAAGTGGTTTTGGTCACTGTCGGAGTATTTTTTTCGTTAAAGACAAAACGTTTGCCTTTGATGGTCACCGCGTGAACGATGGCGTACGAATAAGTACGCGTGATGGATTGCTCGCCGATCCTGGTTTCAAAATCGAACTCCTTATCCGCTTTTCGAATCTCAAGAATTCGACCGCTGAGTTCGGTGCCGTTGAGAAACTCGACGCGATCCTGGGCGACCGCTTGGTTGCCAAATACCGCTGCGGATCCGATGCACCAAAAGCACCAAACCGCCTGGAAGATTGATCGATACATCAGACTCGTTCACTACTCTGGAAAGCTATTCCGAAAAAGAAGGTTCATTCGGACACCACCGCCATGCCTTCAAAAATCATCTATCGCCGGCTCACCCACGATCGAACGTGATGGACCCAAACGAAGCTTTGACAGGCTACCAGCTTAACCGATTCCTGGTGAGTTGGATCGTTCAAAAAAACAAGGTTCGCCGCGCCCGCCCACCTCACTGCGGTGTTCCACTAAGATGGGGATCATTACCAAGACCTCCATCCCCACCTTCCCCGCCTTTTTTTGACGGCCCTTCCGATGTCAGATCAACTATCGATTCAACGAAATCCCGTCGTTTCACGTCGTCAGTGGTTAGCCAACGCTACCCTGATTGGCGGGGCGGCATTGGCCTCACCACGACTGCTGCGTGCGGCATCGCCGAACGATCGCATGCGAGTGGCTTTCATCGGGGTCGGCGGCCGGGGCGGTGCCAACTTAGCCACGATCGAAGCGACCAAGGCGATCGACGTGGTGGCGCTGTGCGACGTCCAGCAGAATGCACTCGATAGCGCCGCGTCTCGATTTCCGAACGCCGCGGCCCACCGTGATTTCCGCCGACTGTTCGATCGCCAAGGCAACGATATCGACGCGGTCGTCGTCAGCACGACCGAACACACTCACGCGTTTGCGACAATGCCGGCACTGCAATTAGGCAAGCATGTCTATTGTGAGAAACCGCTCGCGTACAACATCGACGAAACGCGGCGCATCACGGAGGCGGCCGCCAAGGCGGGAGTGGTCACCCAAATGGGAACGCAAATCCACGCGTCGCCGAATTACCACCGGGTTGTCGAGAAGATTCAGTCCGGCATGATCGGCGACGTCACCGAAGCCCACGTGTGGGTCTCGCGAGCGTGGGGTTTGCAAAGCGAAGCCGATGCGAAGAAACACGGGGATCGCTTGTACGTCGCCGAACGACCGACCGAAGCGATGACGCCACCGGCGAATCTCGACTGGGACTTGTGGCTCGGCCCGGCACCGGAACGGCCTTATAACGATGTCTACTTTCCCGGCCCGAACTGGTATCGTTGGTGGGACTTTGCCAACGGCACGATGTCGGACCTGGGTAGCCATTGGAACGACTTGCCGTATTGGGCGTTGAAGCTCGACGCACCCAAAACGGTCGAGTCGTTCGGGATCGAGCCCCACGCCGAGATCGCCCCGGCTTCAATGACGACCGTTTACCAATATGGTGCACGCGAGAACATGCCGCCGGTGCAACTGAGTTGGTACCAGGGGACGCACAAGCCCCAACGATGGACCGACGGTGAGATCCCGCAATGGTCCAGCGGCGTTTTGTTCGTCGGTACCCGAGGAATGCTGTTGTCCGATTATGGCAAGCATGTTTTGCTGCCGGAAGAGAACTTCGTCGATGTGCAACCGCCGGCGCAGTTCATCCCCGAATCGCCAGGCCATCACGCCGAGTGGGTTTTGGCTTGTCGCGGGGAGGCCACCACGGCGAGTCCCTTCAGTTACGCCGGACCGTTGACCGAGGCGAATCACCTCGGCAACGTGGCCTATCGCGCCGGTGAGAAACTACACTGGGACGCGAAGGCGATGAGGGCTGTCGGATGTCCCCAAGCTGATCCGTTCATCAAACGGACTCCCCGCAGCGGTTGGTCGCTGGGATAAATCTTGACATTTCTTTCACTGTGATAATCGTTGGACCTCATTTCAAATTGATCAACATGAGACCGCTCTTTTTATTGTTTAACCTCGTCGCATGCTCGCTTCTCGCGTTACCTGCTCATGGCGAACGGCCCAACGTGATCCTGTTTCTCGTCGACGACATGGGCTGGATCGATTCGACGCCGTACGGATCGCAGTACTACGAAACGCCGAACATCATGCGATTGGCGAACCAGTCGATGCGATTCACTGACGCGTACGCGGTACCGCTTTGCTCGCCGACTCGTGCGACGATCCTCAGCGGTCAGTATTCGGCACGCCATGGAGTGACCAGTGCTAGCGGACACCTGCCTGCCCGAAGCGCCGACGCGTCCCGCTATCCTGAGAAGGCATCGCCAACAGCGAAGTTCATTTATCCAACGAGCAAAAACTTTTTGGACCCGCAATTGATCGTGCTGCCGGAAGTCTTGCGTTCGGCGGGCTATCGCACGGGACACTTCGGCAAGTGGCACATGGGGATCGCGCCGCAGCACCGGCCGGATCAACACGGATTCGAGACGACTTGGTTTTGCGTCCCTGATCCAGGACCACCAAGCTATTTCTCACCCTACGGCGTCACGCAGGAAGGCAACGCGGGCGGGCGTCAAAAAGTGGGAACGATCACCGACGGTCCCGAGGGTGAATACATCACCGATCGGTTAACCGACGAAGCGGTCCGGTTCATCAAAACCCACCGTAACGAACCCTTTTACTTGAACTTATGTCAGTACGCCGTCCATGGTCCGTGGGGACACAAGACGTCTTATACCGAAACATTTGCCGACAAGACTGACCCGCGCGGCAAACAAAAGAACCCGATCATGGCGTCGATGCTTAAAAGCGTCGACGAAAGCCTTGGTCGCGTCCTCGACACGCTCGATGAACTAGGTCTCACGGACAATACCTTGTTCGTTTTCTATTCTGATAACGGCGGTAACACACACAGCCGCACGTACGACGATCGCAAGCTCGCCAATGTCGGTCCCGGTCATCCGCAATACGATGCGATCCAAGATTGGCGTAAGTGGGCCGGTGGTGAACCGCCAACGAACAACTCGCCATTGCGTGAAGGAAAAGGTCGGATCTACGAAGGCGGCCAACGGGTGCCCTTGATGGTGCGATGGCCCGGCCGAGTCGAGCCGGGCACGACGAGCGATGCCGTCGTTGGACCGATCGATTTGTATCCGACGATCTTGGAAGCCACCGCTACGGAGCGTCCTGAAGGGCACGTGCTCGACGGACTTTCATTGTTGCCCGTACTCGAACAAACAGGCGACCTCAACCGAAACGCCTTATTCACTTGGTTCCCGCATTTGATTCCCGCCGTCAGTGTTCGCGCGGGTGATTACAAGTTGATTCGTCGCTGGGAGCCTCACTCGTCCTATCCCGAAGTGAGAGAGCTGTACGACCTTTCCGATGACATCGGCGAAACAAACAACTTGGCGTCGAAGATGCCCGAGAAGGTCGCCGAATTGGAAGCCTTGATCGACGCGTTCATCGTTGATACGGATGCGGTAACGCCTCTGCCCAATCCCGCCTATCAGCCTCAAGCGGCACGTGCGGCATTGAATCGCGAACCGACGTGGGGGCTGGTACCCAAGTCTTGCGAGATCGAAGTCCTCGATGACGCAATCCGCATCACCGGTGCCGGTCGAACGCCTTTTCTCGGCACCGCTCAAGTTCGCTTATCGGGCCCGCTGACGATGCGACTCCGCACGCGATCTTCCGCCGGAGGACGAGCCAAAGTTCAATGGAAGACCATCGATCAAGAGGCCTTCCCCGAATCTGGGCAAACCGTTGAGTTCGACTTACCAAACGGCAACGAGTGGCACGAGACCAAGATCGATGTGCCGCTTGAAGGTCGCTCCGGGACGGTCCGACTCTACTTGCCTGCAAACGATTCGGTCGTCGACGTGCAGTTGATCGAGTTTGCGGGTAAGTCGGATCAAACGAAAGCTTGGGACTTCGCCGGCGACCGTTAGTGAACAAACGTACTGACCATTCCATCTGAAAGACACCATGACGTTACGCCTGCTTGCCCTGGCCGCTTGCCTGATGATCAGCGTTCACGGAAACGCCCAGTCACCGGCTCAACCGCCAACCGAATCACCGAACCATTCGCCTGGCCCCGATGACGCACGCTTGCACGGTTTGATGGACCGCGTTTGGGAATTCGAACTGAACGAGTTTCCGATGCTCACCACAGATGTCGGCGACCCACGCCATCAAGATCGTTTGGGCAACAACAAGATTTCTGATTTCGAACGACGCGATCAAATGCGAAAAGCATTCCTGCTCGAACTCGATGCGATCGATTCAGGCGGCCTGAAACCGTCCGATGGTGTCGACTACGAACTCTTGAAACTGAGGCTTTCCGAACCGCTGGTCGATCACCAATTCGGATTGCACTTCATGCCGATCAATAACCGTGAAGGGTTTCATATCTCGCTTCCCGAATTGCCGCGTGAGATGGACCCAACGTCGCTTGCAGATTTTGACAATTACATCTCCCGTTTGAATGACGTTCCCCGTTTTGTTGACGAGCAAATCGAACTTTTAAAGCAGGGAATCGAACGCGATCTGGTTCAACCGGCGATCATCATGCGTGACAGCGTCAGCCAAGCCCGGGCGCACGTGGTAACTGAAGCCAAAGACTCTTTATTCCTGACCAATTTGAACCAAGAGGCGATCGCGAAATTGCCCGCTGATCGTTGGAACGAAATCCGTGTTCGGATCGAACAGGCGATCATGGAAAGCGTGGTTCCCGCCTACGAACGCTTCGCGACGTTCTTGGAAGAAACCTATGTTCCGGCTTGTCGGGGAACCATCGCGGCTCGAGCGTTGCCCGACGGACGTGAACTTTATCAATCACAAATCGCGAAGTTCACAACACTCGATTACACGCCCGAGCAACTGCACCAGAAAGGCATTGCCGAAAACGCACGCATCCGCACTGAAATGGAAGCGATCCGTGAAAAGCTGGCATTTGACGGCGACTTGCCGTCATTCTTGGAACACTTGCGAACCGATCCGAAGTTCTACGCCAAGACGCCCGAAGAGCTCCTTCAATCAGCGGCGTTGATATTGAAGAGGATCGATGGGCGTTTGCCCGAATTGTTCGATCGCTTACCGAGAATCCCCTATGGCATCCGGGAGATCCCAGCTTACGTTGCCCCTCAAACGACATCAGCTTATTACTGGCCACCACCGACCGACGGTACTCGCGGCGGGTTCTATTACCTCAACACCTACAATCTATCGGCCCGGCCGCTGTATCAACTCGAGGCCCTTTCGGCGCACGAGGCGGTTCCTGGTCACCATTTGCAATTGGCTCTTCAAGCGGAGCTGGACGGTTTGCATCCGATTCGTCGTCGCAGCCACTTTACCGCCTTCATCGAAGGCTGGGCATTGTATAGCGAACGACTCGGCAAAGAGATCGGTTTGTATCAAGATCCCTATCAAGACTTCGGCCGCTTGAGCATGGAGGCGTGGCGGGCGAGCCGGTTGGTCGTCGACACCGGCATCCACGCCATGGGCTGGACTCGCCAACAGGCGATCCAGTACATGAGCGAAAACACCGCGCTGTCTCAGCATAACGTCGTCGCCGAAGTCGATCGTTATATCGGCTGGCCGGGTCAAGCGTTGGGATACAAGGTCGGCGAATTGTTCATCACCGACCTGCGACGCCAAGCCGAAGAAGCGTTGGGTGATCGGTTCGACGTGCGACAATTCCACGACATGCTGCTTCGATCGGGCTCGATCTCGCTGCCGGTGCTCGAAGATCAATTCCAACAGTATTTGGCGGATTCCCGAGCGAACATGGCGAAATCCATTCCGGTCGCCCAGTCGCCCGACGGCGGGAAAGCAGCAGAAGCCTCGAAAACGGATCGGTTTGATCCCGTTGTCCGGGAAATTGAAGGCTGGACCATCCACATCGACCCTGCGTTGCTAGGAGAATCAAGCGAGGCGGATGATCGATCGCTAGTAATGTTGGCCAATCATCTTCAGCGGATTTCGATTTTGGTTCCGCCGGAGACGCTGACCAAGTTGAAACAAATTGAACTTTGGATCGAGAAAAATCATCCCACGTTGGGTGCGATGCAGTATCACCCCAGTCGCGGTTGGTTGCTGGCCAATGATCACGATGAACGATTGACCCAAAAGGTGCACATCCCGCATGCCGACCAGCTCTTATCAAAAGAACAGATGCTCAAGCACCCCGCCGTGATCTTGCACGAATTGGCACACGCGTACCACGATCAGTTCTTAAGCTTTGATCATCCCGAGGTGATCGCCGTATTTGAAAAAGCGAAATCATCCAAGACTTATGAGGACGTGTTGTTGTACACCGGCCGCAACGTCCGTCACTATGGATTGAACAACCACAAGGAGTATTTTGCCGAGGGAACCGAAGCGTATTTTTACCGCAACGACTTCTATCCCTTTGTGAGGGCCGAGTTAAAACAGCATGACCCCGATCTACACGATCTACTTCAGCGACTTTGGGGCGATTGAGGAAGATTGTTCGTTGATCTAATAAACCAACAACCTGTTAGCGGCGGGCCTTACAGTTCCCATACGATTCATTTTGGCAAACGAGAACGAACGTGCTTTCGAAACCCCAGGAATGTACGATGCGATTGACAACTGTTTTTAGCTTGTTGCTAGCGACGGTTACGGTCGTCGCTGGCGAACATTGGCCGCAAGCTTCCGGCCCGCAACTGAACTGGAAAGCCGAGGGTCCCGAACCGCCGATGAGTTGGTCCGTTAGCGACGGGACCAATGTTCTTTGGCGGACCACCTTACCCGAAGGCGGCCAAAGTGCTGTGACGGTCTGGGGAAAGCGTGCCTTCGTGACGACGCACAAACCGATGCAGGAAACAAGCGATCGGCTTGAACCAAACATCATCGGCTATTGCCTCGACGCAACCACCGGCGAAATTCTTTGGAACGTTTCTCTACCCGGCACAGATCCGGTGCAGACGGCGGGGATCTTCAGTGATGCGACCACATTCGCGCCAATCTGTGACGGGGAACATGTTTGGTTCTTCAATCGTTGCGGTTCGATGGGTTGCTACGACCTGGAGGGCAACCAAGTTTGGCTGCGCGAATTCCAACCCCGAACGCGACACACGAATCGTCAGTGCGAGCCGATCTTAGTCGGCGACTTGATCATCACTGTCGAAGTTCGAAACAAGGAAGCGGGACAAAAGCTATTGCGTCACAAGCCGGTTCCCGCCGGAATCGACCCACGTGATGTTTGGACCTATTTGCATGCGATCAACAAAAACACGGGCCGGGTCGTGTGGATCGGAGAAGCGGGGACATGCGTCCACAACACTCCCATGGTCGGGCGACTGGCCGATGGACGGTGGGCAATCGCCCATGGACGAGGTGGGGGCCACGGTCCACTCGAAAAACCCTACGGCGTGACGTTGACCCTGTTGGAAACCGGCAAGTCACTTTGGAATCTAGAAGTCAACGGCGATTGTTCTTGGAATTCTCACTGGAACTCGAATTTCGTTTTTTGGTTCGATAAACAAAATCATCTAGTGATCGATACGACCACAGGTAAGTTACTTCGTTCACAACGCCTGGACGAGAATGTCGACGTCACCGATGCACAAACCGGAGCACGCGAGTTGGGCACGTCCCTTCACGTTGGCAAGCGAATGCCATTGACCAATCAAACGAACATCGTCGTTGACCGCTGGCATTACTTCCTCGCTCATGACGTCCATGCCATCGGCCGCGTGAATATCGAAACGGGCAAGACGGAATACTTGCGTGTTCCGGTGCAAACCACTGGAGCCTCGAATTCTCAACGAATCTGGGACTTGAAAGACGCGATCTCGACCGATACCACGAACTCACGAGGAATCGACATCGCCCTCGACAAACGAGCCAAAGGCACCGGATGGGGACACGTCTCGGCCGCAAGTCCGATTCTGGTCAATCGCCACCTCTACATCCCGATCATGAACGGCACCGTCTATGTGGTTGACGCGCACGCCGAAATCTTCGACGAACGCGCGCTCGTTGCCGTAAACGATCTTGGACCGCCCGGTGCAACCTGGACATTAGCTTCCTTTAGCTATGCCGACGGTCGGCTTTGGATGCATACGATGAAAGAAGTCATTTGCATCGGCACTCCTGATTCAATTGATTATTGAAAGAGCTTCTGGGCGAAGTGGTACAGATTGTTGCGCCAGTGCGTCGGATCGTGCCCGTGTGAGTCAACATTCCAAATGTGCGGAACATCGTTCTCTTGAAGGTAACGTTGTAAACGTTGACTGATTCGGATCAGTCCGTCTTGATTGCCACAGGAAAGCCATAGCAATTCCAGTTGCTCTTTGATTTGTTCCGGATTGGGCACCAATTCCTCGGGGGTCTTTGTATTGGGTGCCGACGAGAGCCCGCCTACCCAAGCAAACGTTTCCAGGTTGGTCAGACCAAAATTCAGTGACTGGCCACCTCCCATCGATAAACCCGCCAGAGCACGATGTTCTCGATCGGAGTGAACGGAATAACGTGACTCGATGGCCGGGATCACGTCGTCGAGTAAGTCTCTTTCGAACACTGCGAAGGCGGGCGCACTTGCCATCACATTGCCTTCGGCACGATCGTTTTTCTGGGCGCGACCGTTGGGCATGACGACGATCATCGGAACGGCTTTGCGATCGGCAATCAGATTGTCCAGCAACACGTTCGGTTTGGCGAACCGTTGCCATTCGGTTTCGTCGCCACCGATGCCGTGCAACAGATACAAAACGGGGTACTTTTTCTCGGACGAGTATCCCGGAGGCGTGTAGACATTCATCTTGCGAGTCGTACCGACCGTCGTCGACTCGTATTCGATCAGTTCCAGCTTTCCATGGGGAATGTCGTCGCGTTCTTCGACGATGCTATCCGCAGGATCGGGATAGTTTTGTTTGTCGTCGGGACCGAGTTCAATGGGTCCCCCAAAACCACCACCGCGTCTTCCTTCCCGGGGTTGTCTTGCGGTTGGTTCCTGTGCCTCGGCGACGAAACTGGCATATTGAAGCATGCCCAGCAGGATTACAGTGAAGAGTTTTTTCATAGGATGATCGAGATTGAAATGAGTTCGTAGGGTTGGCAACATTAGCGGTTCGGCGCTAGCCTTGGTTTTTGCGAGGGAACCGTGGCTAGCGGCATGTCGATTTAATCGTAACCCGAAGCGTCAGCGAGGGATTGAACGCCAATTGATCCTTTGTGGGTATCCCTCGCTCACGCTTTTTGAAGTTGCGCTTTTTTCGTAACCCGCTGCGTAAGCGAGAGATCATTGATATTGACTCATCCCTCGCTCACGCTTCGGGTTACGATGCAAACTAAATCAACAACCCGCTAGCGGCGTGCTGATTTAATCGTAACCCGAAGCGTGAGCGAGGGAGTCATCACCATTAAGTCCTTTGTATGTATCCCTCGCTCACGCTTCGGGTTTCGATGTGGACTAAATCAACAACCCGCTAGCGCCAAAACGGCTAATCCTAAAATTAAGGTTGGACAAAGCACAAGGTTTGAAATCAGCTAGACACCTACGAGAGAACTGAACATTCTCGTCGTTGAAACAGCTCGACTCATTCGGCTTGGTTTGGTTTAGCTTGGCGGATCGAGACGCTGTTGGCGTGAGCGGTGAGGCCTTCTTTTTCGGCAAGTCGAATGACGTCTTCAGCGATCGCAGCGGTCGCTTCGGATTCGAAGCGAGTGATGCTACCTGATCGCAAGAAACTGTTAGCGGATAACCCGGCGGCCCAGCGACATGTTCCGCCGGTCGGGAGCACGTGACTCGGGCCGGCGGCGTAATCACCCAGCGCGACGGGCGTGTGGTGACCTAAGAATGCGGCACCACTGTTGTGAATCCTGGCGATTTGGGATTCGGGGTCGGCGGTTTCGATATGTAGGTGTTCGGGCGCGAAAGAATCTGTCAACTGACACGCGTGTTCGGCGTCGCGAACCAAGATCAACGCGCCGAAATCGGCTAACGCATCTCGGGTTAAATCGCTCCGCTGAAGTTTTTCGAGTTGCGACTGAAGTTCGACTTGAACCGACTCAATGAGTTTTTCGTCCCAAGTGATCAAGATCGCCGAACCGGGCGAGTGTTCCGCTTGAGCGAGCAAATCCGCAGCGACGAAAGCGGGCGAGGCGGTTTCGTCGGCGATCACGATGACTTCACTCGGTCCGGCGAACGAATCGATGTCGACGGTTCCGAAGACGTGCTTCTTGGCCAAGGCAACGAATAGGTTTCCCGGCCCGACAATCTTGTCGACTGCGGGTAACGCATCGCAACCGTACGCCATCGCCGCGACCGCTTGCGCCCCCCCGCAACGATAGACTTCGGTAATGCCAAGCTCATGGCAAGTCGCCAACATGTCTTGGTTGTAAGCACCGAACGGGGTCGGGGGTGCCACGACGGCGATCTGCTTGACGCCGGCGACTTGCGCGGGCACGGCGGTCATCAAGACCGTCGACGGGTACGCCGCAGCGCCACCGGGGACGCAGATGCCGACGCGGTGCATCGGCACGTATCGCTGCGTCAGCCGCACACCGGGTTTGGGTTCGATCGTGACGTCGCGGTGCAGGATCGCGGTTTGGAACGTGACGATATTGTCGCGGATGCGACGGATCGATTCGATCAACTTGGGATCGGCGGCGTCATGCGCCGACTGCAGATCGGCGGCGGGAACTCGCAAGGACTCGGCGGTCAGTTCGGCTTGATCGAGCGATCGGGTGTATCGCAGGAGGGCCTCGGTGCCTTCGCGTTGAACGTCACGGCAGATCGTTTCGACGACTTCGATCGGCGTCAACGGTTTGCCGAAAACCGCCTTGGTCAGCTCACGACCGCGGGGGCTGACCAAATCACCACGTGGGCTGAGTTTTTCTCGCATTTCGTCCAAGATCGCTTCACCCCCTTGGCGAGCATCGACGAACCGGATCAATGATGAGGTGAATGGAGATGAAGTCATGTTCAATAAGTATGCGGGAAACGTAAAGAAACGAACAAATTCGGTTAGACCGGGGTTGCGAAAAATCGTTAGACTGAAAAAACAGTTTAGCCCCCCGGCGAGTTTTCCAAAGGCCTATCCCCATGATTGATTTACGCAGCGACACGGTGACGCGTCCCACCGCCGAAATGCGGCGTGAAATGGCCAACGCTTGCGTGGGTGACGGGGTCATCGATGTCGACCCCACGGTGGAGGCGCTCGAGCACGAGACAGCTCGATTGCTCGGCAAGCAAGCGGCGGTCTACATGCCCAGCGGCTCGATGACGAATCAGGTTGCCGTGCGGGTGCACTGCGAACGCGGAAGCGAGTTTTTGTGCGAGGCGGACTGCCATATCTACCATTACGAACAGGGGGCTTTCGCAGCGTTATCCGGCCTGATCGCTCAAACGGTCGCCGGTGATGAAGGCGTTTTGAAGGTCGAACATTTGCGACACCTCGTCCGTCCCGATGACGATCACTGCGTCCGCACCAAGTTGCTGTGTTTGGAGAACACCCACAATCGTTGGGGCGGGCGAGTCTTGCCCCAAGATCAAGTCGACGAGGTCTGCGCTTGGGCTCACGCGAACGGATTGCGAACGCACCTCGACGGGGCCCGTTTGTGGAACGCATCCGAAGCGACCGGTCTCGAGGTGGATCGGTTGGCCTCCGGTTTCGATTCGGTCAGCGTTTGTTTCAGCAAAGGACTTGGCGCACCGGTTGGTTCCGCGTTAGCCGGATCGTACGAGTTCATTCAAGAAGCCCGGCGGATGCGAAAGCTGTTCGGGGGCGCGATGCGGCAAGCCGGAATCATCGCGATGGGGGCCTTGCACGCGATTCAAAGTCACCGCAGTCGATTGCATTTGGATCACGAAGCAGCCCGGCAACTAGCCGATGCGGCCGCGAGTTGCGAAGCGTTATCGATCCGTGGCGGACGCGTCGATACCAACATCGTGATCTTGGAAGTCGATCCGGATTGGGGCACCGCCGCCGAACTTCAGAATCGTTTATACGAATGCGGTGTCAACTGTTTCGCGATCGGCCCTCAGGCGATCCGCTTGGTCACGCATCTTGACATTTCGCCTGAACAGATCGGGCGGGCGTGCCGCATCTTGCAGGAAGTGACCAGCACGGCGGGCAGTGTCGCTTGAAGTCGATCGCCCGGTCAGCGTTTCCCGCCATTTTGATTTTCTTGATCGCGTTGGCGTTGCGATGGCCGTCATGCGGTGAAAGCTTCTGGCTGGACGAACTGCACACCGCATGGGTGATCGACGGATCATGGTCGGACGTCCAGCCCCGGGCCGCCATTGGGAACCAACAGCCACCTTACTTTGATGTGTTATGGTGGTGGCAATCACTCACGCCTGATGCGGCAATTCAATTCTATGGCGTCGAAGCTTGCTTGCGTTTGACTAGCGTGTTGCTCACGTCGGCGTCGGCGGTGTTGGCGTATTTCATCACGAGGCAGATCACCAAGCCGGAGCCCGACGATCGAGCGTCGAGGTCATCATGGATCGGAGCAGCGGTGGCGGGGATCGTGTTGTCGATCGATGCACACGCGATCTTCTATGGCACGGAGCTGCGTCCGTATGCCGCGATCATCTTTGTCAGCACGCTGGCGATCGGCGTCGTTTTCCAAAGTAACATTCGATTCGATGCCAATGACCGATGGTGGTTGCACGCGATCGTTTTGGCGGCCGGTTGGATTCATGTCACCTCGTTGATCACGCTCGGCTGGTGGCTCGCATTGGTGATGATGGGCGACATCGCGGCGACCATCCGCAACGAGCAGTCCATTGGTCGGTTGATTCGACAGCATTTACCGGCGACGTTGATATGGATCGTCGTCAGTGCCGCATGGATATCAAGTCATTCCGGGTTATGGGACGCGAGGTCTCAATGGCAATCGTTCGCACTGGCGACGAGCCTGGCTCAAGTTTGGCGGTTGTGGGCTTGGACACCACTATTGATCGTTCCGGGATTGTTTTGGTGGTGTGGCGATCGCGGGCATCGAAGGGAAGTGTGGATGTTGGCCGGGGCGATTCTGGGGGCGACGTGTACCGGTTATCTCGTTTCCAAATACGGCGGAGTGCCGGTTTGGCATCGTCGCTACTACGTGGCGGGTTTGCCGATGATCGCGGTCTTGATGGGTTGTTTGATCGATGGTGGCGGGCGGCCCCAAATCTTGTCGGCCGGTCGACGCCGGTGGGCCGGATGGGTCGCCATCGTTTGCCTGGGGATGCTCGCGTGGCAACAGGGAACGGTCTCGCGAATCGCCCAGGGCGATTCGCGATTGGCTCGCCGCGGCGAAAACTGGCGAGGGGCGGCGGAGTTCATCCGATCGCAGAAACCGGGCAACGAACCCATCTGGGTGGACGCGAACTTGATCGAACAACAGCGTTTTCCCGCTCGCGTCGCGGACTCGAGTTACGAACAATACTTACGCTACCCGGTTGACGGACCGTATCGCGTGGTCGGCGCGGTTGGAGTCGGTACGGGGGCGCTGCCGGTTTGGCTCGATCTTTCGGCGCAGTCGATGGTGAATCCGAATCGCTACTACCTGTTGCGTGGGCGAGTGCCCGCGTCGATCGAGTTGCCTGTGGAAATTGAAACGCATTCCTTCGGCACGATTAGCGTTTTGATTCGACGATATGGTCCTTGAGCACCTGACGCAGCGGATCGTCATCGGGGCCGCAGAATCCCCAATGTTGTCGGCGCCGCCATCCTTCGGCGTGTTCGAACGCACCGCTCATTTGGCCCGTTTCGCGAGACGCTTCCTTCATCGTTTCGAGATAGCTTTCCATCCCTTGGCTTTCGTCGAGCCACTGTTTTTGGCTGACGTGACAAGCGAGCGATTGCGTTTTTTTCTCGATCACACCGGTCGTGTTGACGTAAAAGTGAGGCGTCACCAATTCGCCGGTGGGTTGTCGATTGCCGACCGGTTGGGCGTGGTAAACCGTGACGGGTTCGTAGAACGGATCGACCGGCGGAATACTCTTGAGGTTCGGCATCCCGTGTGAAAACGCGGCGCTGACGGCGAGCCGACAAGCGATTTCGTGGTCTTCCATGTAGTCAATCGGGGAATGAGTCAGGACGATCGAGGCTTTCGATTGACGCACGACGGCGGTGACCTTCATCAGGTTTTCGGTCGTGTAAGCGATCTCCATGTCGCGACAAATCGGCCGATGAAACGTGGCGCCGAGTTCGCGGGCGGCGTCTTGCGCTTCGATCAATCGCGTCGACGCGCAGGTTTCGTTGTCCATCGTCGTGCTGCCTTTGGAGCCATCGGCGATGTTCATGTAATGCAAGTCCCAACCCCGCTGGGCGAGCAACAACATCGTGCCGGCGAACAGAAATTCGATATCATCAGGGTGAGCGGCGATGGCGAGAGCGGAGGGCATCAATCGTGTGTCCAATTGCGAGGGATGTTGAATCGCTTACTTTGTCAAGCTTGAAGGTAGGGTGGCGGTCAACATTCTCGCAAACTTTGGCATCGTTCGCGAGCCACGATGATGTGATCGAGCACACCGATGCCAATTAGCTTGCCCGCTTCGGTGAGACGATCGGTGACCGCGTGATCTTCGCGGCTGGGCGTCGGGTCGCCGGAGGGGTGATTGTGCACGAGCAAGACCGCCGCGGCGGCGTCTCGAATCGCCGGTCGGAAGACCTCACGCGGATGCACGAGCGAACTGTCGAGCGTGCCGACGGTGATCCGGTGCGTGCGGATCGGCTTGTGCTTGGTATCGAGCGTCACAATATGAAATTCCTCTTGGACGGCATCGCCGGAGAGATAGGCGAACTTTTGCGCACAGTACTGGGTTGCCTCGATCGTGCTGGTGATCTTAGTCACTTCCACCGGTCTGGCGCGGGCCGCCTCGGTCGCCCGCTTGCCGAGTTCCAAGGCCGCGAGAATTTGACAATAGCTGGCTTTGGTGATCGCCGGCGTGATCGTTCGCAGTTCAGGCAATCCGTAGTTGCGGATCAGATCAAGCTCGTCTGCGAAACGATTGGCCAACTTCACGCCGCCGGTCACGGCGGACTCACCGACGACGCCGACGCGGATCAAAATGGCGAGCAGTTCGGAGTCCGACAGTGAGGCGGCACCCAACCGCATCAATCGTTCGCGAGGCCGTTCCTGTTCTGGTTTTTCCTTGACTTGGTCGCCATGAATTCGTCGATCGATCCACTGGTCGACCAACTGCAGTGGGTCGCCGTGAGTCCATTCAAAATGGATTTCGCCGTCTTCGCGAACGGTTTCCAAAACGCCCGCCTTGACGACTTCGTTGACGGTTTTGGTGATAAAACCGGCTGGCTCTTCATCGACCAAGTCGGCCAGTTCGCTGCGGCAAAAACGCGGCAAGCGGGCTAGCGGATAGAGGACGGATTGGTAACGTTGACGTCGTTTCTCACTCATTTGGCATACTCGTTCCGCTTCTCCAACTCGACCTGGTGAACTGATGGCCTCTATTTTTACCAAAATCATCGCCCGCGAGGTTCCCGCCGACATCGTTTATGAAGACGACGATTGTTTGGCATTCCGTGATATCTCGCCGAAGGCCCCGGTGCATATCCTCGTGATCCCCAAACGTGAGATCGTGTCGTTGGCCGACTTGACCGACGACGATGAAGCCGTGATGGGTCGATGCGTGGTCGCGGCGTCAAAGATCGCCGTCAGTGAGGGCATCGCCGAGAGCGGATACCGTTTGATCGTCAATTGCGGCAGCGACGGAGGCCAAGAGGTTCCGCACATCCATTTTCATCTGCTCGGGGGCCGAAAAATGACGTGGCCACCGGGTTAAAGCTGAATCCCTCCCGCTTTTTATTGACCCCGGTGGGCGGTCGGCAAGCCACATCAATCGCTAATTGTTTCGTTGGCCGCCAGCGGACGTCCTGTCATGAAGACCAATGAAAACAGACCATAGAAAGTCTCCGTGCCTGCCTCCCACCGGTATGATTCTGCTCCTTGACATTTTGCCGCGACCGCGAGCATTTCATCTGGTTGGTAGGCCCTGGAACAAGATGCCAACCCGTCAAAGCAAGCACAAATTAACGTTAATGGGAAAACATAAGTCAGCACCCAAAGATACCATGGAGTGGTGCGACGATATGCGATCGGGGTCGCCAACGACATCCCGGCCATGAAGAAAGGAGATCCAAACTTTTGAACAATCGAACGCGCTGAGGTTTCAATCACGACGACTGGCAATCGCTTATCGATACAGTCTTGCAATATGGAAGCGGCGAAGTCAGGTCGGAAGTGATGAAAGCAACCACACAGCGAACGTAGTCCGTTTAGTGAATCGGGCAGATTGGTCGCGTCAACCGAGTCAGAGTAATACTGGATCTTGCAGATTCCATGACCCGCGCCACTAACGCGTTGACCAGCCGATTCGGCGTGTTCGGGAGCAAGCCATGGATGTGGTTGAAGGGGCGGGGGATATAAATCCGACAGCACCACATTTATTTTATATTTATCAATCAATGGCAAAAGCGATTCCCAAGGCCCGCCGGAGCCTGAGCACAAATCGGTAACTCGTGACACCGGCTGTCCCATTGCATCCAGCTCAGTTAATAACCGTTCAATTACTCGCGCCGTTAATGTGGCAAAGGATGGAACTATCTTTCTCCCGTTTCGTGTCAATGAAATCCAAGGAAACGTCCAAGCGATGATCAACAGGTTAGTCATAAACTCGCGCATCGGCACCGGCCACCACGACTGATCGTGCAATTCGAAATAGTGTCGGCGACGAATTTCAGTACTTGCTCGATCAAGGCCACTAGGGCGAGGAGCATTCACGTCGTCCGCAATCGGCTCTTTTGCGGCATAAGAAATGGACATGGCAACCTAGGTGTTCGATTCGTGGGAGCAATTCGTGTCGTGCAAGAGTAATCACACCCGTCATGGGCAACAAGCTCGCCGTTTTTGCTAACATACTCGTTGCAGGCCGCCAAATTCCCCTCGGATGCGAATCCTGACCGGTTTCATTCGATTATCATTGGCGTGCCGATCACCCCACTTTTTTCTACGTACGAGTCCATCATGAATCCGTTTGGTCGAAGTTGGCTAATCATAATCACTTTGTCGATCGCCGGTTGGGCAACCGGGCCGACCGCCTTCGCTCAAACAGCCCGAGCCAAAATGCAGAAACAAATGCAGCAGGTCGAGCAACAACAAGAAGCGATGCAGCGAAAATTGCGTCAGATCGCGACCAGCGAATCGGGCATGCCCGACGACCCGCAGCTACAAAGTTTGCATCGCGAATTCATTACCAAGACCGAGAAATTGGCGATGGAATATGAACGCAAGAAACAATTCGACCAAGCCCGCGAAGCCTACCAATCGATCGTCCGTTTGGTTCCCGATTATGCCGGTGGCAATCAAGGATTGGCCCGAGTGTTGACGTACCAAACATCGCAAGACCGCAAGATCGTGAAAGTCTTAGCCGATCAAACTTGGCAAGATTCCGGCGTCGTTCTGACCGCCGGGATGCCTGTTAAAGTCGAAGTCAAAGGCGTGTGGAAAGTGGTCATCGAATCGGGGGCCGAGGGTATCGATATCCCCAAAGACATGCGTCCTCACGACGATCGAATTCGCTTTGGAACCTTAATCGCCACAATCGTTTCCGGCCCGTCGGAACTGGCCGAAGCCAAACCGATGCGATTGGAATCGGGCACCGAGTTCGTGGCCAACAATAGCGGCAAACTCTACATGCGGATGTTTGACATCGAACCCAATGACAACGAAGGCGAACTGCTCGTCTTAATTCAAAGTACGTTCGGGAAATAATAGCGGGCGGGCTTAAAGATCCATTTGATCGATCGTGCGTCGAACGACCGACGCGCAGTGCCGGAATGAGGCTTGTTCGTCGTCGTTGAGGTTGGGACGAAGGACACGAGTCACACCGGCTCGGCCCACGACGGCGGGAAGCGATAAGCACACATCGCGAATGTCCAAGTAGTCTTCAATTAGCACACTGACCGGCATCGTATGTCGCAAGTCGTACGCGATGCTGTCGAGAATCGTCATCGTGGCCAACGCGATCCCATAGCAAGTGTGGCCTTTGAGGCGATAGACTTCGTAACCCATCGAGACCGTTTGCTCGAACAACCGCCGCGACATGTCACTGGGATAGAACCGCTCGCCACCGGTCATAGCAAACGAATGAGCAGCAAATTGGGTGTCGCCGTGCTCGCCAAGGATGTAGGCACGAATGTCTTCGTTATGGATTCCCAACTCGGCGGACAACAACGATCGATATCGAACGCTGTCGACCAAAGTACCCGTCCCGATCACGCGACCGGTCGGAAGTCCTGATATTTGCAATGTCGCATACGTCAGCGCGTCGACCGGGTTGGTCACCATAATGATGATCGCATCGGGACTGACATCCACCATCGCGGGAATCCATTCCTTCAACAGCGGCAAATTGTTCACCGCCATGTCCAACCGTGTTTTGGTCTCGCCGAGTCCTTCGATCGGTGCGGACGCGGTGAACACGATCACGTCGCTGCCGGCCGAGTCGGCGATGTCGCCGGCCCGAATCAGCATATTACTGTTCTGCATCGCCGATGCGTGGGACAAATCCAACGCATCGCCTTCGGCCCGATCGCGGGTCCGATTGACCAACACCAACTCACTCGCCAATGGGTTGATTGTCAACGCAAAAGCGATCGCCGATCCAACGCGTCCGGTACCAACGATGGTGATTTTCATGCGATCCGTGTGCTTTGTTCCAACTTGATTTTTGGGTGCCTATCAACGTGGCACGGTGGTCTCCACCATGAAACACGGCGGGGACCGCCGTGCCACGATATGCCAAACTTAACGTTGGAACAAAGCACCAGTGGTTTATTTCAAATTGTCACAGAGTTTGAGCTTTAGCGGAAGTCGCGAAGACTTCAAACCGGATCTCTAGTGCTTCGTCAAAATTTAATTTTAACGTGAGCCGAACGCGCTAGCGGGCTGTTGATTTAGTCCTCATCGAAACCCGAAGCGTGAGCGAGGGATACATACAAAGGACTTAATGGTGATGAATCCCTCGCTCACGCTTCGGGTTACGATTAAATCAACACGCCGCTAGCGGCTTGTTGATTTAGTCGCATACCGAATGACAACAATTAGCCGATGGGCGTTAGCCCCGGTTGGCGTCCAGTTAACCGCCGCTAACGCGGTACGGCTGATTAAATCAACAGCCCGCTAGCGTCGTCGGCTCACTTCACTAACCCTGAATTTAAATTTAGACGAAGCACTAGGCGAGTTTCGCTACCGGTCACCTTATCTCATCGCCTAGAAAACGGCGAGTGCCGAGAAGCCTTTGCCGACAAATCTACCCTGTGCCAAGGCATTGGAGTAAACTTGGGTGACAGTGGCAGCAACCACCTCCGTCTCGTTTCAAGGAGTCGAATATGTCTTCACTTCCAAGTTCTCGACCGCTCGCACCCGAACCGACCTGGGCGGTTGCGCACTTGTTTCCACCGCAGGGTGAGTGGACCGAGAATGAGTTTTTTGCTCTGCACGGCAATCGTTTGATCGAACTGGTCGATGGAAATCTCGAGGTCCTCCCGATGCCAACTTGGCTGCACCAACTCATCGTGAAGTTTTTGGTCCGTGCCGTCGAATCAGCGTCGGGTGGGTTTGGAGAGGTCCTCGATGCCCCTCTGCCCATCCGGCTATTCGAACAGAATATCCGTGAACCCGATGTCATGTATTTTGCACCCGGCAGTGAGCCGCAAGACCCAAGGGGTTATCCGAGCCGTGTCGATCTCGCGATGGAAGTGGTCAGCGAAGGCGTCGAGGCGGCTCGGCGTGATTACGAAGACAAACGTCGCGACTACGCGCGGGCCGGCATCCCTGAATACTGGATCGTCGACCCCGAACAGGAACGCGTCACGGTTTTGGTGCTTGACGAAAACGCCTATCGCGTACACGGCGAGTTCCGACCCGGCGACACGGCAAGCAGCGTCCTGCTGCCCGCATTGATGATCGATGTTTCCCAAGTCATGCAGCTCGGTACGTCGCGGTAACGAAATGCCGGGTCTACGCCGAAGCGGCTTCGACCCAGCCTACTTCATTCACTTGAAGATAAAGTCGGTTCCGTTGTAATCGACTTGGATCGTGGATCCGGCCGGGTAGCTGTTCTTGAGCAGCGACGTTGCCAGCGGGTTTTGGACCTCTCGTTGGATGACCCGCTTCAGCGGCCTTGCCCCGTAGGCGGGGTCGTATCCGACTTGCGCGATCTCGTCGATCGCCGCTTGCGTGATTTCCAAAATTAAATCGTTTTGCGCCAAGCGTTTTTTGAGTTCTTCCAACTGCAACTCGACGATGCGGCTGATCTGTTCGGCCTGCAGCGGATGGAAGATAACGATGTCATCGATCCGGTTGAGAAACTCGGGCAGGAACCTCGCCTTGAGCGCCTCTTGAACGGCCGCTCGCATTTCCTCTTCGTCGCCGCCTTCGTCGGTGACGCGTTGGATCACTTGGCTGCCCACGTTGCTGGTCATCACGATCACCGCGTTGGTGAAATCGACCGTGCGTCCGTGACCGTCGGTCAATCGCCCGTCGTCGAGGACTTGTAACAAGATGTTGAACACATCGGGGTGCGCTTTTTCCATCTCGTCGAGCAAGATCACCGCATAAGGCCGACGGCGAATCGCTTCGGTTAACTTGCCGCCTTCTTCGTAGCCGACATATCCGGGAGGCGCGCCGATCAACCGTGAAACGCTGTGCCGTTCCATGAATTCACTCATGTCGATGCGAACCATCGCGGAATCATCGTCGAACATGACTTCCGCGAGTGCCTTGCAGAGTTCCGTTTTTCCAACACCGGTCGGACCGAGGAACAAGAACGAACCGATCGGGCGATGGGGGTCTTGCAGTCCGCTGCGGGATCGTCGAACCGCATCGGAGACGGCCGTGACGGCTTCGTCTTGACCCACGACACGGGTATGCAGACGCTCTTCCATGACGAGCAACTTCGCACGTTCGGTCTCCATCATCCGTGACACCGGCACGCCCGTCCAAGCGCTGACGACTTCGGCGATTTCCTCTTCGGTAACTTCTTTGCGCAGCAATCGCCGTTCGGATGTCTCCGACTTTTCAGTCGTCTGTTTCGCATCATTCTGTTCGGCTTGATCGATCCGTTCCTGAAGCGAACGCAACCGCTGTTGGACGGTCAACATCTCACGATAAATGTCCTCGGGACTTTCGCCGCGAAGTTGTTTTTCTTTGGCCTCGGAATCCAACTTGGCGAATTGATGTTGCAACGAATCGGCTTCTTGACGAATCGATTGCACATCGTCGAGGCCCATCTTCTCGGCTTCCCATTGCTCACGCAGCGAAGCGAGTTCACGCTGGATCTCTTCTATTTCGGTTTCGACGTCTTCGCGTTTGTCGACGGCCGAAGCTTCTTCTTCGTCGACGAGCTGGCGATGAGCCAACTCCAATTGGCGTAAACGTCGTTGCAAGCGATCGATCGGTTCGGGCACCGATTCCTTCTCCATCGCCAAACGACTGGCGGCCTCGTCGATCAAGTCGATCGCTTTGTCGGGCAAGAACCGATCGGCGATGTATCGAGTCGACAAATTGGCCGCAGCCACGAGGGCACTGTCGGTGATCCGCACGCCGTGGTGCGATTCGTATCGCGACTTCAAACCACGGAGGATCGCGATCGTATCTTCTAAATTCGGTTCACCAACGAAGACGGGTTGGAACCTCCGCTCCAAAGCCGCGTCCTTTTCGATGTGTTGCCGATACTCGTCCAGCGTGGTGGCTCCGATGCAACGCAGCGCCCCCCGGGCGAGTTCGGGCTTGAGCAAATTGGCCGCGTCGGCGGAACCTTCGGCATTGCCGGCTCCGACGACGAGGTGCAATTCGTCGATGAACAGTACCACGTTGCCTCCCGAATCTTTGACCTCGCGCAATACAGCCTTCAAACGTTCTTCGAAATCGCCGCGGAACTTCGCCCCGGCGACCAACGCACCCATATCCAGCGAGATCACTCGTTTGCCTTTGAGGCTTTGCGGAACGTCGCCTTCGAAGATCCGCAAGGCGAGTCCTTCGGCGATGGCGGTTTTACCAACGCCCGGTTGCCCGATCAAAACCGGGTTGTTCTTGGTTCGTCGCGAGAGGACTTGAATCACGCGGCGGATCTCGTTGTCGCGACCGATCACGGGATCCAGCTTGCCTGCTTGAGCCAAATGGGTCAGATCGATCCCATACTTTTCGAGTGCTTGGTAGGTTGACTCGGCGTTCGGATCAGTGACCCGAGCGGAACCGCGAATCTCGCTGGTCGCCTTGAGCACGTCATCGGCCGTGACTCCGGAAAGTTTTAAAAGATTGTTCGCTTTGTTATCGATCCGGACGATGCCGAGCAGCAGATGCTCGGTGCTGATGTACTCGTCCTTCAGCGAAGTGGCCGCTTCATCGGCCGCTTGCAAGACTTGCTGCAACTTCGAACTGACCCGAGGCGCTCCGCCTCCGCTCGAACGCGGAAGCTTTTCCAACTCACTACCGAGTAAAGACTGTAGCGCCTTGGTATCGACGTTCAGCTTTTCGAGCAACGGTTTGGTAATCCCGCCGGATTGACCGAGCGCGGCGGCGAGCAAATGCAGCGGGCTGATCTCCGCGTTCCCAGCCGCAGTCGCTTGAGCCTGTGCTTCGGCAACGGTCTGTTGGGCTTGGGTAGTCAGTTTGTCGGGTCGAAAAGCCATGGGGGAGCTTGATGAGTGAAGAGTGAAGAGTGAAGAGTGGTGAGTGGTGAGTGGTGAGTGGTGAGTGGTGAGTAGGCAGAAAAAAGGCGAGCACTTGGGATGCCGGAAGGCATCGCAAGACTCGCCGTAGGTTGCATTAAAAGCCAAAAGCTAACAGCTAATCGCCAAAAGCCGATGCCAAAGGCATCACTCTTTGACTTCGAATTCGGCGTCGATGGCGTCGTCGTCGTCACCGCCCTTGGCAGCTCCGGCGGCTTTGCCTTCGGCGTCAGCTCCACCGGCCGCTTCGGATTTCTCGTACAGCACTTTGCTGAACGCTTGCGAGGCGGCGTCGAGTTCATCCGAAGCCGACTTGATGGCGGCCAAGTCTTCCCCTTCGGACGCTTTCTTGACCTTATCGATCGCGGCGTTCATCGGAGCCTTGTCGTCGTCGGAGAGTTTGTCGGCATTCTCGTTCATCAGCTTTTCAAGTTGGTAAACCTGTTGGCTGACCTTGTTGCGGGCTTCGACCAATTCGAACTGCCGCTTGTCTTCTTCGGCGTTCGCTTCAGCGTCTTTGCGCATTTGTTCGATATCGTCGTCGGACAACGCGCCGCTGTCTTTGATCTCGACGTGCGCCTCCTTGCCCGTTTTGAGTTCCTTAGCCGACACGCTCAGGATCCCGTTCTGGTCGATGTCGAACTTGACTTCGATTTGCGGGACGCCGCGAGGCGCCGGTGGGATGTCTTCCAGGTTGAACTCGGCGAGCAAACGGTTCGCGTTGGCCATTTTACGTTCGCCTTGGAACACGCGGACGGTCACGGCGGTTTGATTGTCGGCGGCGGTCGAGAAGACGTTTTTCTTTTCAGCCGGCACCGTCGTGTTGCGTTCGACGAGCGGAGTCATCACGCCGCCTTCGGTTTCGATCCCGAGGGTCAGTGGCGTCACGTCGAGCAACAGCACGTCAGTCCGGTCGCCCGCCAAAACGCTGCCTTGGATCGCCGCACCGATCGCCACCACTTCGTCCGGGTTAACGCCTTGGTGAGGTTCCTTGCCGAAGATTTCTTTAACCGTTTGGCGGACCTTGGGCACTCGCGTGCTACCGCCGACCAAAACGATCTCGTCGATGTCGCTAGGCGACATGCCTGCGGCCTTGAGAGCGTCGAGCACGGGGCCTCGGCAACGTTCGACCAACTTGTCGATCAGCTCTTCGAATTTCGAACGAGTGATCTTCATCGTCAAGTGTTTCGGCCCCGTCGCGTCCATCGTGATGAACGGCAAGTTGATATCGGTCTCAGGCAACGAGCTGAGTTCCTTCTTGGCCTTCTCACACGCTTCTTGCAATCGCTGCAACGCCATCGCATCGTTGCGCAAATCAATCCCGTTTTCTTTCTTGAACTGATCGGCGACGTAGTGAATCAGGGCTTCGTCGAAGTCGTCACCACCGAGGTGCGTGTCGCCGGACGTCGAGATGACTTGGAAGACACGGCTTTCGTTGTCGTCGTCACCACTGTCGGCGACTTCGAGCACCGAGACGTCGAAAGTACCGCCCCCGAGGTCAAAGACGATGATGCTTTCGTCTTTCTTCTTATCGAGGCCATAGGCGAGTGCGGCGGCGGTCGGTTCATTGATAATCCGGGCGACTTCCAAACCGGCGATTTGGCCCGCGTCTTTGGTCGCTTGTCGCTGTGCGTCGTTGAAGTAAGCCGGCACGGTGATGACGGCTTTGTTGACTTTATGGCCCAGGTAAGCTTCGGCCGATTCCTTCAACTTACGAAGGATCTTGGCGGAGATTTCTTGGGGCGTGTACTCCGAATCGCCGACTTGGATTTTGACATAGTCACCGGCACCACCAGTGATGCCGTAGGGCACCATCTTTTCTTCCGATTCGACTTCGTTGTGCCGACGGCCCATGAAACGCTTGGCCGAATAAACGGTCCGCTTGGGGTTGGTCACCGCTTGGCGTCGTGCGGGCTCGCCGACGATCGTTTCTTGTTTGTCGGTGAACGCGACCACGCTCGGCGTGATCCGGTTGCCTTCGGGGTTGGGGATAACTTTGGGCTCGCTACCTTCCATGATCGCGACCACGCTGTTGGTGGTCCCGAGGTCGATACCGATGATTTTTTCGCCTTGTGCCATGGAAGGTTCTCCTTATGTGGGGCTGAGTCGAGAAGAGTGTCAGAGTGAAATTTTGAAGTGATTGAAATGTCTTGGGCGAGTCCATTTCGTCAGGGATTCGCGGTGCAGATTAACGAAGGCAAGAACTGTGCCAGAGCGCCGTCAAGGGCACCGATGCCAAAACGGCAAGCCCGAAAAAAGCAGTGTTTTACTACGAAAAACGCGACGTTTTTCGGCCAAAGAATCTTCCGGAAGTCTTTTTGGCAGACGCCCGATTTCACCTCCTCAGGCCATTACGGCGGGGTGTCAAAACGGCAGGAAGATGTGACCATTTGCCGAGAGTACCGGTGGGTGGCAGCCACGAAGAGGACCAGTGCGATCCAGACAAACGCGAACCCGACGAGTCGATTCTGACCGAGTGGTTCGTTGTACAAAACCGCGCCGACAAGAAACTGCAGTGTCGGACCGATGTACTGGAGGATCCCGATCAATGATAGATCGACGCGGCGCACCGCGGCCGCGAATAAGGCCAGCGGAGTGATCGTGACCAGCCCTGCCATCAACAACATCACGGTCACTTTTGTCGAACCGAACTGGAACGCGCTCTCGCCATGGTTCCATCGAAACGCCAGATAGATCGCCGCCGGGATGACCAACAACGTGACCTCGAGCATCAAGCCGACGAGCACGGGCAAATGGGCTTTCTTCTTCGCCAAGCCGTAAAGAGCGAATGAGGTCGCCATGGCAACCGACACCCACGGCAACCCTCCGCTGCCCACCGCCATGATCCCAACCCCTACGGCCGCGATCCCGACGGCAATCCATTGCAAAACTTTCAACCGCTCCCCGAGGACCACCACCCCCAGAAGGACGTTGCACAAGGGATTGATGTAATAGCCTAACGAAGCTTCGAGCACCCGACCGTGATTGACCGCCCAAATGAACGCGAGCCAATTGATCCCAATCATCAACGCCGCAGCACTGTAAACCAACCAAACTTTGGGATGCCGCAAGGACTCGAACACCGTTCTCGCTCCGCCCCACCAACCCATTCGCATCAAGATCGGTAACAGGATTGCCAGCGAAACGAACGACCAAACGATGCGGTGGCACACCAACTCGAGCGAGTCCGCTCCTTCGATCTGATGCCAGTAGATGGGAAACAGTCCCCAGAGAGTGTGCGCGGAAACCGCGCAGGCGATCCCCAATCGACTGACGGACGATGGCGGGTGGGCCGACGATGCCGAGTCGCGATTCAATCAAAATCATTCGAAAAAGGGTGATGGAGAGCAGCCGCAGCGCCAGACAAGTTTGCTTCCTGGATCGACGATCATGCCGAACGCCAACGACCAGTGTGCGACCACAGTTGGTTCTTGAAAACCCGTCGAATCGATTGAACGTGTCCGTTGCTGTTGGCGTCGTTCTTCAGACGTCATCTCACGGTTTCGCGTGCAAACATTGGTTGAACAGTATCGGACATCTGGGTTCAACCTGGGCGTTAAGCACTGAGGACGACGAGAACCCATACTGAACTCAATGTGAACTCCGTGCCTCTGTGCTTCAAAATTTCAAGCTTCGAAGCCCGGAACAACGGCGAACGAAGTTGCTCGGTAGCACCGCAATCCACTCACACCAACGATTGCCGAACCAACGACAACCTCCGAAATGAGTCCTGACACCTTTCAAGGAGTTGGGGGGGCGATGGGGCGGCCCGCCGCCCTGATGTGGTTTCGCAATTCTTTGGGGGATAGGCACCGGTCGTAGATTGCAAGTTCGTCGACCTGGCCGACGAATCGTCGGTAAACGGAATCCGGATAAACCTGACCAACTAGAATCTGCACATCTTGATCCAACGACGCGAAATTCTCTCGCTCGGACGATAATTGACCGTCGATCCATAGCATTTGTCGATTCCCTTCTTTTTGCACCGCGACGTGTTGCCAAACTCGAGGACGATAAGGTTGGCGTGCGAACAGGCTCGTGGCACTGATCGGCTGGGGGGCACCAAGTTGACGATGAACGAACCGAAAACGGTTCGATGGTGAATCCGAAAGCCGGTGGGTGAAATCATGTTGCGCCGTCACTTCCAGCATCATCGTGTGCTGGTAGCGACCGTCTGGAATCGCTTCGACATCGTGTAAGCAAATAACCTCCCCATGATGGAACATCAGCGGTTTGATCCAAATTTCAACGGTGTAGGAATCCGGAGCTTTGTCAGTCCATGGTGTTAAACCACGGAAGGCGGACGACTGTGACATCCCTAATTCAGCCACGCGGTTTTCTCCATACTGACGCCAGCGTGGTTCGCCGACGACGATCGCATTGAGTTCCTTGACGCTACCAAGGTTTTCGATGTAGCGGGGATACTCGCCCATGGTCTCTTCGAACCGCCAGTAAACACTTGGCTGGGAATCCAAAACCGAACGAACGTAGGCTTCGCCGATTTCCAGCGGGTCAAAGGCGAGCGACTGGGCCGAAACGAAGTTGTCCTCCGAAGCAGCAAACTTGACGATCACCAAATCACCTCCGTTCTGGGCAGTGATCCGTACCGCCTCACCGGTTTCCAAGTCGATCGGATTTGAACCGGCTCCCTCTCGATACGTTCCCACGGTCGCGCGACCACTGAAAAGATGAACTTCACTTTCACTGCCATTGGACACCAACCCGATCGAACTCAAACTATCAACAAGGACTCGACCCACCGAGGTGTGTACCATGACTCGACCGCGTCCAGAGCTGACCGATTTGATCGTCATGGATCCTTGTAGCAAGTCGAGTTGGCCATCGGCACGAATGTAAAGACTCGCCGGACCTTCGATCCTCGCCAGCGCCTCATCCGAAGTGCCGTCGCCAATCCTCAGCTCGGCGATCCCTTCGACAAGATTGAGCGAGTCGCCTGAGTCCAATGACTCACCGATGGCTGGCGTCGGGTCACTGGAAGGGCGCCACACGCACGCGGTCATGGATACCAATTGTGGGGCTATGGACTCGTGGTGATCACCGCGGGACTGCTCTTTCGTTAGATCCGGAGACGGAAGTCCCATCGTCGCTCTCTCGGTGAACTGTAGCTTAGCCAGTGACCAACCCAGCGAGGCGACGATTAAATAACTCGCCGCGACGACTAGGGGCCAATACGGTTTTGCAAGTCGCTCGGCATGCTGCGTCTCGCTTGAGTTTGGCTGCGGAAGCAAGGAGACCTCGCACCGCGTCGCCGAAACGTCAGCATAGCACGACTTGGTGCCTTTCAATTCATCTTCGAACAGACAAGACAACATTTCAGACATCGGTAGTGAGTCAAACGCTGCCGTGTCGGTGAAGGCACACAACTGATCGAGCAAGCCAGCCGTCTCCGTCGCTCCGTCTTCAGCAAAGACCAATGAGTTCAACTCCTCAATCTCCGCTTCGCTCAACTGCTCTCGTTGTGATCGCAGGATCAATGTTCGAAGTCGTTCCATCGGATCGCTCTCGGAGTTCATGTCAAGACCTCTGTAATTTTTCGTTGAACACACCGCAGTAACAAACCATGTGCTTTACTCAATTCTCGATAGATCGCATGAGACGAACGTCCCGCTGTCTCGGCGATCTGTTCGACGGTAGCACCATCGAAGTACTTTTGACGGATGATCGCGTATTGTGATTTCGGCAATTTTTCTAGGCAGTCGGCCAGTGCCGTCCGACGCTCGCTTAGTTTCGTCGAAATCGGAAGTGCCGCCTCAGCAACCAACTCTAGCGCATCATCGCTGAGAATCTTGATCCGTCCCATCGCCTCGCGATGCTTGAGCGTTTCGTAATGCGCGATGCGACACGCCCACGCGGCAAAGTCGCCCGACGGATCATACTGCGAAAACTTTTGCCACAAGATCATGCAGGTGTTCTGGAAAACTTCCTCCGCATCATCTTGTCGATTCATGGTCAAGATACGAATGAAGCCCATCACTTTGCTCGAATGCATCGCGAACAAGCGAACGAAGTCGTCTTCGGCTAACTGTTTGCTAATGGGTCGCTCCTCGGCGAGTCTACGAGTGCATCGGCTAGTGCGGCGAGAACGAATTGAGGCTGCTTGAACTAATCGTAACCCGATGCGTTAGTTTTGAAGTTGCACTTTTGCCTGTGGCATTGGTTTTTAGTAACCCGCTGCGTAAGCGAGGGATGCTTCATTATCAATTATCCCTCGCTGGCGCAGCGGGCTACCAAGCAAGGTTACTTCGTTCTCGCGGCACTAGGCGCAGTCCAAACAAATGAGATGGCCTAAAAGGATTCCCGCGTCTGATTCAAAATTTCGCGAAAATTTGCCGTGTTTTCTTCAGAAAATCGGGATCAGAAAAAATCGTTCAAAAAAAAGAGAAAGTTTCTGCGCAAAAAAAAGCATGAAAGCCGGGAATCAAACCGTAGGCGAGCGATTGTGCGCCAGACGGCCACTCCGGCTGATCGCCTGCATCGTCCCCTTTCTCTTCTCTGTTACGGAGTTATTTCAATGAAGCGTCATCGTCTTGGATTCACACTCGTCGAGCTATTGGTGGTCATTGCGATCATCGGCGTGCTCGTCGGTCTCTTGCTGCCCGCCGTCCAGGCGGCTCGCGAAGCCGCCCGGCGAATGAGTTGCAGCAACAATTTCAAGCAAATCGGCTTGGCTGTGCACAATTATCATTCGGCGTACAACATGCTGCCAACGCAGGGCACGGGCACTCATGGTCGAGGGACCTCGCCTGGTTCGCCCTCTGCTGTCGGGCTTGGCCAAAATGTTGCGGACGCTCAGCGAGCCACAAGCATCCTGGAGGTAAGCTGGCTCGTCGCGCTGACTCCGTTCATTGAGCAGCAGGCGTTGTGGGAGCAGATCAGTAATCCGTACCGTATCAATGCGACGGCTTCGTTCAACGCTATGGGGCCGACTCCTCGGCGTTCGCTAACTCACCATAACACTGTGGCTTACGATCCATGGGCAACGGACGTCCCAGGGTTTCGCTGTCCGAGCGACCCAGGCGTAGGTTTGCCGGCAAGTGGTCGGACGAATTATGGGGCAAGCATCGGAGATTCGGTGTTTTCTCAGGGTGGTCAGCTTGATGACCGTGGAAATGACGATTCAACGCGGGCCCAGAATACACGCGCTGGCTGCCGAGGATTTTTTGTTCATCGAAATCGCTCCGCTTTTCGCGATGTGCTCGACGGGTTGGCTAACACGATCATGGCCGGGGAGTTGGCGACGGACCTGGGCGACCGGGACATCCGCACTTCTCCGGCTTTGTCAACATTGGGAACGTCGCTTGGGCAAGCAGGTAGCAACCTGAGTTGCGACGGCATGATTGATACGGCCCGTCCACAGTTCTGGGGAACTGGCTATGTCGATGTGACCTACAACGCGAGTACGGGACCACAAGGAGAACAGCGGCGAGGCTTCAAGTGGGCCTATGGGCGTCCCCTGTTTTCGGGCATCACAACGATTTCTCCTCCAAATAAAGCGGTCTGTGGTAGTCGATTTTCAGTGTCCCCGATGATCGCCCCGCCAAGCAGTCGCCACCAAGGCGGTGTTCATGTGCTAATGGGTGACGGTGCTGTCAAGTTCGTCACGGATTCGATTGAAGCTGGCACGCAACCTAGTGCTCATGTCGGTAATGATGCCAACCATCTTGCACCGGGGCTGCAAAGCCCGTTTGGTCTCTGGGGGGCATTGGGTACTCGAGCCGCAAAGGAAACTGAGTCGTTGGAGAATTAATCGATAACGCTTCGGTATTTGTTTCGTTGGGGTGCCCAGTCAGGGCACCCCTTTCTGGTTGTTCCTATCGTGTATTTTTTAGGTCTGTCTTTGATGTTACGTTTTTCACTCGCTTTTTTGTTGATGTGCTGTTCGATGCCTTCGATCGGTTGTGGCTCTCAGGAAGCAACCTCTGGGTTTGACAAGGATGAGCTTGCCAAGTACGCAGAGGAGAATCCGCTTCCATACATTGGCGGCGATGGTGAGAAGGTTGAGGAAATCGAGTAGCAACGATACATTCACGTGCTAGATCTCGACGGGGCCTGGCTTGAGCTCGCAGTCTTGCAAGTGGAACGCTCCCGTGTGCGGGAGCGGATTCGCCCAGCATACGAGATTCTTCTGACCCATGCGTCTGCTCTTTCCTCGTTCTTGGTAGTTGGCATCGTGCAACGTTTCTACTTCTTGTGTTGCATCTTGGTTGTGTCTTCGGTAGCAGCCGTAGCGCAAAACGCTCCATCGGTTTCGATCAAACAACCTAATCTCGAGAGCCAGGATTATGATATCGGTGACTGGATGCGTGACCGTGGGTTCGATCCTTTGTTCAATGGCCAAGATCTCACCGGTTGGCGAAATCCGTACCCGCATGGTGAAGCGAAAGTCGTTGACGGAGAGATTCATCTGAAAGGGGACAAGAAATTCTTTTTGGTGACCGAAAAGATGTTCTCCAACTTTCGCGTCAGTGTGGAAATTCATTTGCCTGAGGGGCCAGCCAATTCGGGGGTGATGTTTCGTTGTCACGTCGATGAGGATGCCGCCAAGAAGGTCTACGGCTACCAAGCTGAGTGCGATGGTTCGGACCGTAAATGGTCAGGTGGGCTGTACGATGAATCGCGGCGAGGCTGGATCTGGCCGAGTACGAAAGGACGCTCAGAAGATCGGTTTCTGAAGCATGAAGCCGAATCCAAGGCCGCCTTTGCTGAACCAACGATCGCAGGTGCTCTGAATCGAAATGGTTGGAACCGATTCGAGATCACCTGCATCCATGACCTCATCACGATCGAACTCAACGGAGTTCAAGCGGTTCGCTTTCGTGACGCCACCGATGCGAGCGGATTCATTGGAATCCAACATCACGGCGAGCAGGGACAAACGTATCGCTTCCGCAATCTGTTCATTAAAGAATTACCTCAAATTCCTGCGGAACAACATGTCTCGCTAACCGAGCAAGAGCCGGTCTCGATCAAACAGATTAGTGACAAAGTTACCCTGATCGACTTTGGCAAAGTCGCGTTTGGAAACATTGTCATGCATGCTCCACCAGGCAACGGTAATGCAATGGTGCAATTTGGTGAGAAATTGAAGGGGGACCGCATCGACCAGATGCCACCAGGAACAGTTCGTTACGGTGCGACCCCGATTCGACTTGGTCAAGAGTTTGGAAACTGGATCGTCCCGACACCGATTGATCCTCGCAATATCCAGCAGGCCGGTTTGACAACATCGAACCCGCCCGCCGTTTTAACACCGCCACAGTGGCAAGCGGTCATGCCGTTTCGCTGGGTCGAAATCGAAGGTGTTGGCAAAGACTATCCGTATGAGTTGATCCGCAGGCGAGCTGCCTTTTCAAAGACTTGGAATGACGAAGCGAGCTCATTCGAGTGCTCGGACGAAACGCTCAATCGCATCTGGGGCCTCTGCAAATACAGCATCAAAGCGACCACGTTTGCGGGTGTGTATGTCGATGGCGATCGCGAACGGATTCCCTACGAGGCCGATGCGTATCTGAACCAGTTGAGCCACTACACAACTGATGATGATGTGAAGATGGCTGCGCGGACGTTTGATTGGTTGATGGAGAATGGGACTTGGCCCAGCGAGTGGGCACCGCACATGGTGTTCATGGCGCACGCCGAGTGGATGTACTCAGGCGACAACGATTGGCTGAAACATCGCTACGAATCTCTGAAAGCCAAAACACTGTTCCATCGCAGCGGCGAGGATGGTTTGGTTCGCAGCAACAAACTGGACCAATCCCGTCACGACATCGTCGACTGGCCGCAAAAAGAACGTGACAAGTTTGTGTTCACCGAGATCAACACGGTCGTCAACGCGTTCCACATCGTAGCGCTCGAGCAAATGGCGGTGATGGCAAGGGCGATCGGAAAGACGGATGACGCGGACGCTTTTGATGCTCGCGTCAAACTTGCAAAAACTGCTTTCCAGAAAACCTTGTTCGACGAAACCGCCGGCATCTATCGAGACGGCGTCGGTACCGACCACAGCAGCATCCACGCGAACTTTTTTCCGCTCGCGTTCGGCTTGGTCCCCGATGACAAGGTCGACGGCGTGCTGGCGTGGCTGGAAAAGAAAGGCATGGCGTGCAGCCCCTACGCGGCCCAGTACTTCATGGAAGCATTGTTCAAAAACGGCTTGGACAAAAAGGCGTTCGAGTTGATCACCGCCGACGGCGACCGCAGTTGGAAACACATGGTCGATAGCGGCACGACGATCAGCTGGGAAGCGTGGGACTTGAAATACAAACCCAACCAGGACTGGAATCACGCTTGGGGCGCGGCACCGGCGAACTTGTTTCCGCGATTCGTGCTGGGCGTGCAAGCGGCCGCGCCGGGCTGGAACACCGCCACGATCCGTCCGTGCCCGGGCGAGTTGACGTTCGCGACCGGCAAAGTTCCGACGCCCGAAGGTCCAGTAGAAGTCCAATGGAACAACAGCGACACGTTCACGGTGACGTTGAAATTGCCCGAAGGCATGTCGGGCAAATTGGAATTGCCAGCCGCCAAAGCCACATCGGGAGTGTTCGCCGACGGCAAACCGCTGGCCGCGACGCGTGTCGCCGACCGCTGGATCGTCAACGAAATGGTCACCGGCACGCTGAAATTGGAGGTCAAGTGAGTTTCGACTCGATGAGAAATCTTCATGCCGCTGGTCTACTTTGGATCGCGTTCGCTTGTTGCGGTTTGACCGCGCGGGCTGAACGTTTGCCCGACATTGTTGTTTACCTTGCCGACGATTTGTCCGCGGCCGACCTGTCGTTGCACGGCGGTGACAGCATCGAAACGCCGGCGATCGATCGCTTGGCCGCCGATGGAATGACGTTCAACCGTGCGTTCGTGGCCAGCCCGTCGTGTGCGGTCAGCCGCGCGGCGCTGTTGACCGGTTTGATGCCGGCGCGAAACGGTGCCGAGGAGAATCACAGTTATCCTCGCGATGGTGTTTTGCGGTTGCCGACGATCCTGAGCAAGCTGGGTTATCAAACGGCCGCCTTCGGCAAAGTCGCTCACTTGCGTAGCGCTCCGGACTATCACTTTGACGTGATCGATGACAAGCAAGAGATCCCGGAGCTGCGCGAATCGGTGACGAAGTTTCTGACGACGCGAACCGACAAACGACCGCTGGCACTGTTCGTCGGCGTCTCGGACCCGCACGTGCCGTGGCCCAGTGAGTCGACGGTCGATCCGCAGTCACTGAAGATGCCGCCGCAACTGCTGGACACGCCGCGCACGCGAGTCCAACGGTCACGCTACTTGCAGGAAGTGAAAGACTTGGACGCATACTTGGGCGAAGTCCGTGACTTGACGGCCGAGCATCTCTCCAAGGACACGTTGTTCGTTTTCTCTAGCGACCACGGGGCCCAGTTTCCGTTCGGCAAGTGGACGCTCTACGACGAAGGCATCCGAGTGCCATTGATCGTCGCGCAGGCCGGGCAGATTGCGGCCGGATCACGAACCGATGCGATGGTCAACTGGATCGACGTCTTTCCAACGCTGATCGACGTTGCGGGCGGCGAAGTGCCGGAAAATCTGGATGGTCGCTCGTTCGCACCGGTCCTAAGTGGCGAAACCGATTCGCATCGGACGCGGATGTTCACGACGCACAGCGGCGACTTGTTGATGAACGTCTACCTCAGCCGCAGCGTCCGAACGGATCGATACAAGTTGATTTGGAACCCGCATCCCGAGTTCGCGTTCACGTCGTACATCGATCTGCTGCTGCGAGAAACCTCGGGCGACTATTTCAAAGAATGGATGACGGCGGCCAAGACGGACGCCCACGCCGCCGACGTGCTAGCGCGGTACTACGGCCGACCGGAGTACGAACTGTTTGACTTGGAAGCTGACCCGCACGAACTCAACAACCTGGCCGGTGACGCAAAACTGGCATCGGTGCAAGCCGAACTGACGGCGGAATTGAACAAGTGGATCAGCGAACAAGGAGACGAGCTGACCGTTTTCCACGAACCGTTACTACTGGATGCACCGGAGACGTGGGTGGCGCGCAAAAAGACTCGCAATTAACACCGCTCCACCCCTCGTTCCCAGGCTCCCGCCTGGGAACGCACTGCCGCCGAGGCTCCCGCCTCGACTTTAGAGCTGACAGCAGGCGGGAGCCTGCAACGCAATGTGTTACCAGGCCTGAGCCTGGGAACAAGATACTTCGCGACACCACTGATTCCAAAATCCGAAATGATCCGCATTTTAACTTTTCGGCTGCTCTCGATTCTCTTCGTGCTGATGACCGCCGGCGTTGTTCGCGCCGACCGTCCCAACGTCGTGTTCTTATTGAGCGATGACCAAGGGTGGGACGATTATGGGTTCATGGGCCATCCGCATGTCCAGACGCCCCAGCTCGACAAACTTGCCCGTGCTGGAATGGTTTACGAACGTGGTTATGTGACCGCCCCGCTTTGTCGGCCGTCGCTTGCCAGCTTGGTCACTGGAATGTATCCGCATCAAACCGGCATCCGCGGCAACGATCCGTTGTTGCCCAGTGGCGTTAGCAGGTCAGAAGAAAAGGACAAGCCGGTCTCGACTGCGTTTCGTAATCGCATGACCGCGCCGATGCTGGATCATCCCTCGTTCGTTAAAGAGTTAAAAGACAACGGATACGCGACGCTGCAAACCGGCAAGTGGTGGGAAGGCAGTCCGCTGGATCACGGTTTCACCGACGCGATGACGCATGGCGATCACTCCCGCGGCGGACGTCACGGTGACCAAGGCTTGAAGATCGGACGCGACACGATGCAGCCGATTTATGATTTCGTGGACAAGGCAGACGCCAACGATCAACCGTTCTTCATCTGGTACGGCGTCTTCCTGCCGCACGCCCCCCACGACGCGCCGGACCGACTGTTCGACAAGTACAAAGACATCGCGCCGAACGAGTCGACCGCGCGGTACTGGGCCAACATCGAATGGCTGGACGAAGGGTGCGGCCAGATCGTCGATCACTTGAAAGAAAAAAAGCTTTACGACAACACGATCTTCGTTTTCACCTGTGACAACGGCTGGGTCGCGGACCCGAAGCGGGTCGGTGGCAGCATCCGATCCAAGCGAGATCCCGTCGAAGCCGGAATTCGCACGCCGATCTTCCTCACGCATGAAGGCACGATCGCGCCGCTGCGAGACAAAACGACGCTGGCCAGCAACATCGACATCGCGACGACGATCCTGGAAGCGTGCGGCATCGAACCGCCGGCAACGATGCAAGGCCTGGACCTTCGCGATACCGAGACGCTCAACGAACGCAACCGAGTCTTCGTCGACATCTACGAACACGACAGCGACCTGGACAAACTCGCGGATCTGGATGACGGGTTGAGGGCCCGCGTGGTGATCGACGGTTGGGACAAACTGATCGCTCGCCCCACCCGAAACGAACTCTACAACTTGGAAAACGACCCCGACGACCGCAAAGATTTGTCGGCCGAAAATCCAGCCAAAGTTGAAAAGCTAAAGAGCATGCTCGACCAATTGGTCGGTCAGGTGACGACGCCGTGAACAAGTCACGTAACCCGATGATGAACATGGACCGACGCAAATTTCTCGAATCGATGACCGCCACCTGTGCCGGCGCGTCGCTCGTTTCTGGTGGCATGCTGTTTCCATCGCTGGCCGCCGCAACCGAAACGTCGGCCGGTGCTCAACACGACAATCGCAAATTCGACGAGCTGACCAAGAGCCTGTTGGTCGATTGGTGTGACGGCATGATCCGGCAACAGATCGACGCGCCCGATGATCCGACGCTGCACGGCGCGCTGGCCTGTCCCGCTTGCACGCACATCCACGGCCGGTGCAGCGACGCACTGTACCCATTCTTGCACCTGGCCAACGTCACCGGCGACAAGAAGTATCTCGACGCTGCCGTGAAAGCCTACGACTGGGCCGAGCATAACGTCAGCCAATCGGACGGAAGCTGGACCAACGACGTCAATCCAAAAGCTTGGCGAGGCACGACGATCTTCGGGGCGATCGCACTGGCCGAGGCGCTTCACTACCACGGCAATGTGCTGGACGACCAGCGCCGTGCTGCGTGGATGAAACGTCTGGACGAAGCAGTCGGCGGTTACCTGTATCGCGACTTCAAGACGGTCGACTTCACCAACCTTAACTACGGCATGACCGGCGTTTACGGTTTTCATCTGTTCGGTGAACTGCTGGACAACCCGAAATACACCGCTCGCAGCGATCAGTTTGCAAAACGATTGAAAGAGTTCTTCACCGAACCGAACAAACTGTTGTGGGGCGAAGGCAAACCGAACAACGGTCGCAGCGGTCGCGGGCTGTTGCCGGTCGACCTCGGTTACAACGTCGAAGAATCTCTCAACGGCGTCGTCTTGTACGCGCTGGCGGTCAACGATACCGAACTGCTGGAGTTGATGACCAAGTCGCTGGCCGGGCACTTGGAATTCATGTTGCCCGACGGTGCGTGGGACAACAGCTGGGGCACGCGTTCGGCAAAGTGGAGTTACTGGGGCAGCCGCACGTCGGACGGTTGCCAACCGGGCTTCAGTTTGATGGCCGGTTACAACCCGGCATTCGGAACCGCCGCGATCCGGAACGCGGAACTGTTGCAGCGATGCACGGCAGGCGGCTTGATCCACGGCGGACCGCACTTCGTTTCGCACGGCGTCAAACCTTGCATCCACCACACGTTCGCTCACGCAAAAGTGATGGCGTTGGTGCAAGACAAAATGCACGCCATGCCCAAGGTTGACGACAGCACTCCGCTGCCCCGAGCGATCGCCAGTGGCGTGAAGCACTTCCCGGAATTGGACGTTTGGCTGGCTGCCAAAGGCCCATGGCGGGCAACCGTGTCGGCCTACGATTCGATCTACGAAACGAAAGGGTCCGGCCCGGTGCAGCAACCGACCGGCGGTTCGCTCGCGGTGCTGTATCACGTCAAAGTCGGCACGTTGCTCGCGTCCAGCATGGCTCGTTATGTCCTGGTCGAACCGCTGAACCAACAACCACAACCCGGCGAGGATTTTCCGCTGACGACGCGAATCGAAACGCGAGTCGGCGATGCTTGGTACTCGAACATTTTCGATCTCAAAGCGGACGTGAAGACGCAAGAAACCGATTCGCAAATTTCGGTCACCGTCAACGCGACTCTGCAAGACGAAGCTCGCAACGTGCTGCCCGGCGACGCTGCCAACTTCAAACTCGGCTACGCGTTCGACAAAGATCAAGTCACGATTTCGGCTGCGACCTCGGGCGAAACGGCGGCCGTCGAAGGCACGTCGCTGATCGTTCCAATCGTTTCACCCTCGGGCGAAACTGTCCGCCAGGTTTCGGATCATCGCATCGAAATCGTCAAATCCGACGGCACGGTCGTGGTGCAATCGAGCGCGGTGCTGACGATCAAAAACGGTGCGGACCATCGCATCTTCAACATGGTTCCAGGGCTGGAAGTCGTTCCGATCATCGTCGAATTTCCCGCGACGGGATCCGGCGAAGTTCGTTGTGAGATCTCGGTGGTTTAGGAACATGCAAAGAACAATACATGAATCGCATGTAGCTAGAAGGGCAGCGCATCCCTTGCCTGCGGCGTCAGCGGCCGGTGCAATGATTTTACCCTCCCTCTGGGTGGCCTGACGAATCGGTGTTAAGACGGGTCAAAAAAGTGGTCGCATCGAGATAAGGTCATAGGAACGCGTTTCAATATTGACAGACCTCAATAACACCATCCGGTATACAAATTCTAAAAATCAGAAAGTCGAAAATGATGCGAAACAAGCGACCATTTTCGCGTTCCAAATCCTTACCGGCTTTACCCAGTTCCGCACCGATTCGTCAGGCCACCCTCTGGGAGGGTCGAGCGAAGCGAGGGGAGGGCTACACGCTGGATTTAGCGCGTAACCCTCCCCGGCCCGAAGCGGGCCGACCCTCCCAGAGGGAGGGTGAAGTTAATCTGCGCGAACAACCAGAGGCTGATGCCACCAGCGGTTTCTGTTTCGTACTCTGAGTCAGTAAACAGCACAAGAAACCATATCAACGACATCCGAAAAACAAACCATGAAACTCTTCATCATCCCACTCGCGGGGATCGTTTCGATTTGGTTCGCCCACCAAGCATCCGCCCAGGACTTGTCATCACCGATCGTTGATCCTGGTCTTGTGTTTGAAGAAGTCGACGGCATCGTTGCCGTGGAAGCCGAGCACTTTGCGGCCCAGGACATTGCCGATGTGCGAGCTTGGTACCGCGTCGAAGAAAACCAAGTGCCGGACGTTCAACCCGATCCTGACGGGCCGCACTTGATGGGTGCCAGCGGTGGCAGTTACATCGAAGCCCTGCCCGACTCGCGGGCAACGCATGACGACAAGATCGTCAACGGCGAAAGCTACTTCTCGAATCCCGGCGCGGCGGGCGTGCTGACCTACAACGTCTACATCCACCATCCCGGTCGCTATCACGTTTGGGTTCGTCACTTGTCGACCGGCTCGGAAGACAACGGGCTGCATGTGGGACTCGATGGCCAGTGGCCGGAATCGGGACAACGTTGGCAAACGACTCAGAAACGCAAATGGGCTTGGGAAAGCCGCCAGCGCACTGACGAAGTCCACACCGGCGTTCGTTACAAGCTGTATCTCGACATCGATCAACCGGGCGACCATCGCATTCATTTCTCGGTCCGCGAAGACGGGTTCGAGTTCGATAAGTTTGTGCTCGCGTCCAACCGCGACTACGTCCCCGATGGCCGCGGCCCCGACCCGGTCGTCAAAACGGGTAACGCTCCCGCGCCGAAAACTCTCTCACGCGGCTACAGCGAACCGCCGATTCCCGCCGGCGAATCGAAGGTGCAAAACGCTGCCAAAGTGGGATACAAGTACCAAGCCAGCCAGTCGCCGCAACCCGCGCTGGCAATGACGCAGCCGATTGCGAATTCGGAACTGGTGTTCAACGAAGTCGGTGGCATTGTCGCGGTCGAAGCCGAACATTTTCTCAGCCAAACAAAGGACGACGTGCGTGCTTGGTTTCGCGTCGAAGAAAACGAAATCCACAACGTCCAACCCGACCTCGACACGCCGCACTTGCATGATGCCAGCGGCGGATCGTACTTGGAAGCCCTTCCCGATTCGCGTTGGTCGCACGGACAAACGCTCGTCTACAACGAAAACTTCTTTGACGACCCGGGACTCGCCGGCGTCTTGACGTACAACGTCCACTTCAGCCAGACGGGCCGTTACTACGTTTGGGTGCGTCACTACTCGACGAACTCCGAAGACAACGGCATGCACGTTGGCCTGAATGGTCAGTGGCCCGAATCCGGCCGCCGTTGGCAGACGATCATCAAACGACGTTGGGCTTGGGAAAGTCGCCAGCGAACCGAAGAGGCCCACGACGGTGTTCCGTTCGAGTTGTACTTGGACATTCCCTCAGCCGGCCAGCACCAGATCCATTTTTCGATCCGCGAAGACGGTCTTGAGTTTGACAAGTTCGTGCTGGCCCTCGATCGCGACTATCGGCCCGACGGACTCGGTCCGACATCCGCCGTCCACACCGGCACCGCGCCGCCACTGAAAACGCTGTCAGCAAGCTACGTTCAAGCCGACATGCCCGACGCCGCACCGACTCCGCTGGCCGCCTTGCCCGAAGCAACGGTGCGAGTGCCCGCGCCACAGTTCACCATTGACGGCAGTGATTTCTATGTCGATCAAAAGACGTGGCTGGCCATCAACCCGAACCAGGCCAAGACCGCGACGGCATCGGCAAAGATCACCGCTGCGGATGGAACCTACACGGTCATCTTTCACGCGGTCGGCGAGAACGATGGCGAGAGTATCTTCGACATCAAGATTGGCGATAAGACGCTTGGTTCGTTCACCTGTCCGATGAGTCTGGACACGTTTGAACTGGGCAGCAAGTTCACCAAAGCGTTCTCGAAGGTTGCGATCAAGCAAGGCGAAACGATCGAAATCACCGCAACGATCGGTTCGGCCGACGGCAGCGAATTCAGTCGCGGACGTTGGATGGGCGTGACGTTCCTTCCCGCGACGGCCAGTGCGGAACAACTCGACTCGGCGCAGCGAAGTTTTCCTGACGTAGTGGATCTTGTTAAAGATCCCCGCGCGTCAGAATCTTTAACAAGATCCACTACGCTGAAAAACACTATCCAACCGCCCGCCGGTCGCCTAGCGATCGTTGCCGATGGCAATTCGCCCGACCCCGATGACATCGGTGCGACGGCGGTGATCTTTGGGCTACTGCACGCGTCGGGGCTTAACGATCGACTGGTGCATCTTTCGCATTCGTGTGACTTGAAACCAGTCGCAAGGATCGCGCCCGCCGACGAACTGCGGCGACAAAAAGTCTTGCAGGAAATTTGTGACGACGGAGTCGCCAAGTATGGGCCGTTCGCCAACTTGGCCGACCATTTCAATTGCCGCACCGATCAACAAGCGGCCGTGGACGATCTTCGCGACGCGATCAATGCGTCGTCGAAAACCGATCCGCTGTGGATCATCGAAGCCGGCGAGCCTGACATCATCGGCTATGCACTGCAAGCCGCCGATGCCGACAAACTTGCCCACGTTCATGTCGTCTCGCACCATCCGGCCAACGACAACACGGGCGACTTTTTCTCGTGGCAACAGATCCTGGATTTCGGCGTGACCGAACATCAGATCGGCGACCAGAACGTGTACTTGAAAGCCGACATCCCGTCATGGGATTGGGCCAAGGATCATGCCGACGCACGCATCCAGTGGATCTGGAAACAACTCGCCTATGCCGAACAAGACGGCGTGGTGAAGTTTCAAACGGGCCACTTCGATTGCTCGGACGCCGGCATGGTTTACTGGTGGATCACCGGTGCCGACGGTGGCGGCAACAAAGTCGCTACGCCGGTGGAAATCAAAGCGATGCTGACCCGTAGCATTGAGTAAGCATCGCAGGAACAACAAGTGGCGAGTTTAAAAGTGGCGTAAGCTTCCAGCTTGCGAATTTTGCCGACCGCAAGCTGGAAGCTTACGCCAGTTTCTACGAGCTGGAAGCGTGTGCTGCCTACCACAAGCTGGAAGCTTATGCCACTTTTTGCAAGCTGGAAGCTTACGTAACTTTGAGACAAGAAAAGAACAACTCGAACATCGCCTTGCGAACAAGCTGACTTCAACAACATGCACAACCTACGAAACCTTCTCGCCATCATCCTGCTCGCTGCCGCCGCGCCCGGCCTCTCAGCCCAGGACGACCTCAAGCAGAACTTTCAATCACCGCCCAATTCCGCCAAGCCGCACACTTGGTGGCACTGGATGAATGGCTACGTGTCGGCCGAAGGCATTACCGCCGACTTGGAAGCGATGCAGCGCAGCGGCATCGGTGGCTTTCAAGCGTTTCAAATCGAACGCAACATGTCGCCGGGCCCCGTCAAATACTTGGGCCCGCAGTGGCGTCGGCTGATGAAACACACGCTCGAGGAAGCTGATCGGCTTGGCTTGGAAGTGTGCTATCACAACTGTGCCGGTTGGTCCAGCAGCGGCGGCCCTTGGATCACTCCCGAATATGCGATGCAGAATGTTGTCTGGACAGAACAGCAAGTGGCCGGGCCGACCAAGCTTGATGTCAAACTGCAACGTCCTAAGGATCTGCGAGATGACTATTTCCAAGACATCGCCGTCTTGGCATTTCCAACCCCGAAATCAGAACTCGGTGACAAAACCGGTTTCCGTGTGGACAACTGGAAAGCGAAAGCCGGTTATGAGCGTGACAACCAAATCACGCCGGACACTCGCGACGTAAGCTCCGACGATTCGATTGAACTCGGGAAAGGCTCGCGCCGGGGTCAGGCTTGGTTTTCGGTTTTGACTAGCGTAGAATCTGAATGACTCACTTCGGATTCCTCTTGGAGCTTGTTCCATGGCTCGCCAGCTTCGCGTTCAATTCCCCGGTGCGATTTACCATTTGGTCACCAGAGGTGATGGACGCAAACCGATCTTTCACGACCAAGGCCACTACGAACGCTTGACCAGCGGGCTGAAGGATGAAGTCACGCGGAGCGGCTGGAAGGTATTCGCGTTTTGTTGGATGCCCAATCATATCCACGTCCTGTTACAAACCCCGGAGCCGAATCTGAGCCGGGGAATGCAACACTGGCTCTCGGGATACGCCAACTGGTACGCCAAGCGGAACCGCCGGGTGGGTCATCTCTTTCAAGGTCGATACAAGGCATTCTTGGTCGAAGATGCCGGTTATTTCTGGAGTCTCAGTCGCTACATTCACCTCAATCCCTGCTCAGGAACTCGCCCGCTGGCTGCCATGCCCGATCAGTGGAAGCACAGCAGTTATCCCGGCTACGCACGCAAAGCCGCGCGAGTCGATTGGATCCATTACGATGAGCTTCACGCCTACTGGGCTGCCGCCAACGGCGGTAAGGATGCCAGCATCGCGTACCGCAGGTACGTGAAAGCCGGGCTGGAGATCCCCGAAAATCCCCTTGCCGGTGCTCTGCGAGGCTGGGTGTTAGGGAGCGAAGCGTTCTTGAAGCGGATGGTTGTTTTGGCGGAGACAGAAGATGAACGGCGTCGCCAACGCACCAGTCGACGCATGAAAGCGACGACGCCCGATGAGATCATTTTGGCGACCGCTGCCTACCATGACGTGGACCCCGAAGAATACGTAGGGTTTCGCAGTCAGGCACCTGGGAGGGAGAAAGCGGCTCTCTTGTGTCATCGTTGGACGGGCGAGCCGCTGTCGCGTCTTTCGGCACGCTTCGGGTTGTCGCATCCGGACAGCTCGTCCAACTTGATCCGCCGAGCGACGCAGCGGATGGCCGAATCGAAGAGATACAGGGATTCGATCAACGACATCGAATGCATCCTGGGCCTGAAAACCGAAAACCCAATCTGACCCCGGCGACGCCACTCAGCCCGGCGACGCCACTCAGAACTACTTCTATCACGTTGTTCCGCTCTACACCGAAGAACGCGACTTCGAATTAGCTAATGGAATGCAGCCGTTGCTCGAGGCGATGGCTGCCAAGGGTCTTGATTCACTGGTCATCCGCCCCAACCGAGAGCATTTCGTGTGATACGGTCGACTTGGGTCATTCGCATTCGATTCCGTTATCCGCATCGCCACTCGTCGTTGTGTCGGGAAAACCGGGGCTAACGCCCGTCGGCTGATTGAAACAGCTGGTTTGCGGATCGTTTCTTGGAACGCAGATCAAACTCGTGGACGCTGGGCGATTAGTTCACAATCGCTGAATACAGCACTGTCAATCGATTCATTTAACGAAACCGCACGTCTTGATTCGGCTATTGTCTATCCGTCCGTTGGTGTCTTTGGATCAAGTTGAAGAAAGTGCCTCAAAGCGTCATTTACCGCCACGGATGTTGGAAAACGTTTTGCGAGATCGGGATCCAGGAGCACCACATTCGTTCCTTGTTCGTAGCGTCTGGCATATTTCCCCTGAACCGGCTTGGCGCCAGGACCGAATTCGTGGTGATCAAGCATTTCAGATGGTTCAGGATCGAGCATCATGGTAAGCCTGGATCTCGAGTTTGTTAGCAGTTCGCGAACCGATGATCCGTGTCACGGCGTCGCGGTCAGTGTGCGAAACGACGAAGGGCCGAAGGTTCCGCCGTTTACTAGCGACATGAGCAAACGGTCGGACCGTTGGTCCTTCATGATAACGTGCTATCCATCACCCAGTCCTTCGGACTGGGCTAGGCAAACGGATGGGCCGTTGGCCCGAAAGCCGCACGGACCTCGACCTGCATCGCCAGGCGAGCTGGTACACAAATCGCGCGACCGAGATTCGCCACACTACCAAAATTTTGACGATGAAGTTTTATTTCGCAATCGCTGAATACAGCACCTTCACTCGAATGGCGTTTGGGTCGCCGTTGTTCTTCGAGGTCGGCACGTAGGCTCCATGGTCGATGATGCGGCCGGAGGGTTGTTGCGATTGGCCGTCTTTTTCGACGACGCAGAAATCGTCGCTCCAGGCGGCTCCCAGTTCCGCCGGTTCGTCGATTTTGCCGTTGCCGTTGTCGTCCCAGGTTGCCCAGCCGGGTTGTTGGTCGTTACCGGGCGTGATCCAAATCGCCGCGCCGGGATCCCAAATCATCTGCCCGGTTTGCTGAAGCTGAAAGGGTTCGTCGAAACCCAGTGGCAGCTCGGCGAAGGAAATCCGGAAAGCGTTCGCGGCAGGTTCTTGGGTCGCTAAGTTCAACGCGCCCAGTTCTCGGGTCGCCAAATCTCGGGCCGTATCGGCTTGAGCGGTCGAGTCGGGGACGCCGGCAAACAACCAGGCCGCCCGCCATGTGACCAACGCGAGCAGGATGATGGCGACGGCGACGGAAAGGTTCGAAGGTCGCGAGCGCACTGGGTTAGGATCCTTCGCGGAGTCGATCGAAGTATTGGCGTGTTTGTTCGCGTTCTTCGCGGGGCAAGACTTGGTCTTCGAGCGGATCGCTGTCTTCACTGATTGCCGCTTCGATCACGCTTTGAATTTCTTCGCGGGTGACGCCTTTGCGGTTGGGCCCGTCGGCGAATCCGGCGATGATCGCTTTGCCCCGTTTGACGTCACCACGAACCTGCGTGTCGTAGGCGTTGGTGTCGGTCTCCTCTTCGGGGCGATCGCCTTTGCCGGCTCCCTTGCCCATTCCGTTGCCCGGTTTGTCGCCTTCGCCTTGGCCGTTGCCCATGCAGTTTTGGCAGCCGTCGCCGTTGCAGCTTTTGCAGCCCATTTGGTTCTTGGATTGCGAGAGGTCATCGAGGGCGGATTGCAAGTCTTCCAGTTCGCTCATCGCGGCCTGCATGTCGCCCAGCTCGTCGGACATTTCCGATAACGCGTCGGCGGCGGCTTGCGAGTCGCCTTGTTGCATCGCGTCGGCGGCCGACTGCATCGCTTGCGACATCTGCTGCATTTGTTTCATCTGCGCGTCGGCGGCTTCGGCTTGATTGAGTTTTTGTTGCATCTTCGCGGCGTCTTCGCTGCGACCTTCCTTTTTGGCTTGTTCGATCTTTTCACGCAGTTCCTGTTTGGCCTGCTCGTGTTGTTCGGTGGCTTTCTTGAGTTGGTCGCCGAGTTTTTCGATTTGCTCGGCGAGCTTCTTTTTCTCTTGGTCGCTCAGTTCGCCTTTCTTGATCTTGTCGGCGAGTCTCTTCATTTCCTCGGCGGCTTTGCCGAAGTCTCCTTTTTGAATTTGGTCGGCGATCTTTTCGGCCGGGCCACCTTCAATCCCTTTCATTTGGGAGAGCATTTGCTTGAGTTGCTCGGGCGATCCGATCCGGTCTTTGCGTTCTTGGATTTGATCTTTGAGTTCGTTGAGTTGAATCAGGGCGTCCTTGCGACTGAGCGATTGGCTCTTGGTGATTTGGTCGAGCTGGCGTTCCATTTTCTGGAACAGTTCGGAGGCTTCCTTGAGTCCTTTCTCGTCGGCGGCTTTGCGTTGTTGTTCCAAACGTTTCTTCAAATCGGCTGCGGCGGTTTTGACTTGGCGGACTTCGGAAGCGTCGACGTTCGCGGCGGCCGGTTGGTCGACGAGCGATGCCGGTTCGACGACCAAGATCATGGCGGCCAGGATCGGGACGAGCGACAAGGGCATCCAAGCGTTCTTGGTCGCCCGCAGGGGGAACTGATCGGCGATGTGCAGTTTCGCGGCGCGGCTCGACGCGTCGGCGGTGAGGGCATCGGCGAACGGCGAGGGGCTCAGCGGAGATTTGGCTGAACGAGAGTCCGCAGCGGAGGAGTCCGCTTGGGTGACCGCCAACGTGCTGCTGAGTCGTTCCCGCAATCCGAACCGCCGGTCGACTTCGGCGGCGACGTCCAGACGGCTCGGGGCGTGGTACCAAGTGTCGAGTACGGAAAAGAGCAAGGCGATCGCGAGCGTACCGATCAACCAAAACGCGATCCAGTTTTGCGGCGTAACCCCGCCGGATTCCATTTGCATGAATCCGGTGAGTCGCTCCAGCGGCACGACGGCCATGGCGGCGATCGCGACGGTGCTGACGAGCATCGCGACGAAGGCGGTGATCGCGAATGTACGTCCGAAACGGCCCAAGATCAGCCGGCGTCGGGCCGAATCGACTTTGGCGAGGATTTCCGATGTCATGACAAAGCCTTGGGGGGGTCGTGAAGTCGTTGTCGGCGGCTTATTGTCGCCGGTTGATTATAGTGTAGCAGCCAGGGCTTGTTCGCAAACAAACTTGTTGCATCAGTTCTCGTCGCGGATAACGTTATCCTAGCGACCTTGATACAAGCCCGACGCGCAAGCGAGCGGATTCGGTCCATTTGCACGTGGATCCGCTCGCTTACCAACGTGTTGATTTAGTTCGCATCGCAACCCGAAGCGTGCTAGGGATACATGCAGAGGATTAAATGGCGTTGAATCCCTCGCTCACGCTTCGGGTTACGATTAGATCAACACGCCGTTGCGCGTCGGGCTTGTAAGTTCGCGGCGTTGCCGCTCTACGATTTACCAACCTCTCATTGGAGTTCCTTTTGCCGGACGGCGAACCCACTTATCGCGAAACAACCGAGCACGGGTTGCCGGATCCAGATGCTCACTCGGGCTCGGGGGTGGACCGGGATGTCGTGATATACGACGGGGATTGTGCGTTTTGCACCGCTCAGGTCCAGCGACTCCATGGGCTCGATTGGGGGCGGGGGAGGTTGGCGTTTTTGTCACTGCATGATCCCCGGGTGGCCGAGCGGTACGGGGATTTGACGCGTGAGCAGTTGATGAACCAAATGTTCGTTATTGATACCGATGGCAATCGTCACGGTGGTGCCGACGCGGTGCGCTACCTTAGTCGCCGGTTGCCGGCGATTTGGTGGGCTGCGCCAGTTTTGCACCTGCCTGGGTCGGCGAAGTTGTGGCGATGGATGTATCACCAAGTGGCCAAGCGGCGGTATTGGATCTCGACGAAATTCTTTGGCGGAAAGCCGAAATGCGAGACCGATTCGTGCTCGATCCATTTCGACAAGTGACGTGGACGTGACACGATCGACGCACGCCATTAAAACTTGCGTCATGAATGTCATTCCCACCGCCGAGTCGCCGTCCCCGATCATGCCCACGGTCGACGAAGCGGCCACGATGTTACAGGCTGCCATCGGTCAGATCGAATGGGCCCGGGCGTACACGTTAGAACTGCTCGCCGCGACGCCCCGCGAGTTGTGGTGTCAATCGCCGGCGGGTCTTCCCACCCACGTCGCGTGGCAGGTCGGTCACCTCGCCGTCAGCCAGTACGGGTTGTTGATGTTTCGCATGCGCGGCCGGCGGCCCGAAGACCTCGAGTTGATCCCCGGCAAACTTCGCAAAACCTATGGTCGCGGCGGGACTCCGCCGGCGGGCGGCGACGGGGCGTTTTCGCCCGACGAGTTGTTCGACAAGCTCGCCGAGGTCCATCGACTCGCGATGGATGAGATCACGATGATCGAACCGCAGATGCTGCTCGAACCGGTCGACATGCCGTACGCAGTTTATCCGTGCAAGCTCGGCGCGGTGCTGTTTTGCCCGATGCACGAGAGTCTCCACGCCGGACAGATCGGGGTGTTGCGTCGTGGCCTGGGATTGGAACCGATCCGATGAGAACGATCGACGAATCGATCTACGATCACCCCAAGTATTACGACTTGGTCTTCGGCGCGGACGTGGCGGCGGAAACCAAGTTCATTTTGACATGCGAGGAAGCGTTCGTGACCAAGTCGCAGGACCAAGCGAAGCAGTGGTTCTTTGAACCCGCCTGCGGGACAGGTCGATTGATGTACGCGTTGTTGCGAAAGGGATACCCGGTTTGCGGATTGGACTTGAATCCCAAGGCGGTCGCGTTTTGCAACGAGCGATTGGTCAGACACGGTTATTCGGGGTCGGCGATCGTGGCAGACATGTGCGACTTCGGCGTCAAGGATTTCAAAGGCGTCCTGCCGCCATCGCGTCGCAAGGACGGACCGGTCAAGGTCGCCTTCAACACGATCAACAGTTTCCGTCACGTCGGCAGCGAAGCGGAAGCACGTCGTCACCTCGAATGCATGGCCGAGATCGTGCGGCCGGGCGGCATCTATTTGTTAGGCGTTCATTTAACACCGACGAGTGTGCCGCCCAGTGAAACGGAATCTTGGTCGGCCCGCCGCGGTCACTTGGCGATCAATACGCACATGTGGACGGTCTCGCGAGACAAAAAGAAACGCTTGGAATGTTTCGGCATTCGGTTCGATGTTCACACGCCGCGGGATAGTTTTCGCATCAACGACGAGTTGCGACTGCGGAGTTACACGCCGGCCCAAATGAAGGCGCTGATCGGCGCGAGCGGAAAGTGGGAGAGCGTCGCGACATACGACTTCGCTTACGACATGAACGACCCGATCGAAGTCGACTCGTCGACCGAAGACGTCGTGTATGTCTTGCGTCGCAAGTGAGAGTCGAGTCCGAAGATTCGATCTGACCAAGTGTCCGCGTTCGAGAGACAGAAAAAACGCGACAACTTCATAAAAAATTGAGGTTCCCTTCAGGGAGCCACGGTTCAGTCTGCCGCCGGGCTGGCGATTTAATCGTAACCCGAAGCGTGAGCGAGGGATCCAACGCCATTAAATCCTCTTTATATATCCCTCGCTGACGCTTCGGGTAACGAGGCAAACTAAGTCAACACGCCGCTGGCTGACGTCCGGCGGCCGACGAAGACGCTCAGTACCGCCGCGAGCAACCCGGCGGCGGCGAACGCCATGGCTTTGTTGCCCCAGGCTTGTTTCCGCAGCTCGATCATTCGATAGGGGTATGGATGAGGCACATCGACTCCAAATTCGGTGATGTCTTGGTATTCGCGGATCAGTCGGGCGGCGCTGAGTTGTTGGTAGGTTTCTTTCAGGCCTTCCAGATGGGTTTGCGAAGTGGCGGGTACTTCGATCGTCGCCCAATTAATGCCGCAGAACGCGGCCCCGAGAAAACACAGCAAACTGACCGCCCCGAGGGCCGCGAAAGCCATCGAGCGACCGCCCGATAAACCTCGTGGGGCGACGTCCGCCGACGCCGCACCGGCATCTTGGACTTGGGGGAGCGTTTTGAGTTCGCCAAGTTTCGGTACCGCGATGGATCGGTCGCACTGTGGGCAGGGCACTTCGCCACCGGCCTTGGCCGGGGTGACGGGAACCTTGGACTGGCACTCGGGACAGGTCAATTCGAACATCAAAACCACTTACTGAAAAACGAAACAAAAAACCGAATCCACTCGTAATTCAGGGCATGCACGGGTGGACCCGTCTTTCCCGGTGACTAAGATTACGAAGTGCCGAAGTTAACCCGACAGGTTAGCACACAAACCGTCGCTCCCATCAGGTGCATTCACACCCGAGCGGACATCTTGATCGATGATTCGCGACAAACCAACAACGAACTGTCGTTCGTCTTCGCAGCCCGATGGATTTGGGTTCGCGCCCACCACCCGGTTTGTGGTCACTCGGTCATGCCAAGATGGCTTGCGCAGCGCAGGCGATGGGCCCGCCCATCGGTCGGTGTTTGCGTTTTTGCTAGTTCGTCTGAAAAGGGCCGATGCCTCGGATGACGTTCGTTTTTGAAGGATTGATGCCGTGTCCGGATGAGGCCCGAGTCTTCTTTGGCCACACCTGAGCGGATCAACTCACCGAGACGAAAATGACTAGCTAGTCGGAAAATTTTTCCAAATTCACTGGGAATCTCATTTGGCACTTTACGGGTGGTAAGTTGACTGTACATGAAGAATCGACGATCCATTTACGGACTTTTTCTCGGTGGCGGAGTCGAGACCGCTCGAACTGCCCCGAATTAGGACTCGTTTTGCATTTCACAGCAACTAGACTCGGAAGGCTTCATCCGCTTTTCACAAAGCCGACCCCTGATTTTCGAAAAACCGACCACTGATCATTGACCCGCTAGGTTTCGTAGTGCACGAGCCTTCGCATCACCAAGACCTTCGCATCGCACGAACGAGGGATCTCGATGCGAGACTTCAGATCAAACCATCTTTCCGGCGAGTTCACTCGCTCGAAAGCCCGCCGCGACGGACGCCGGCAACCAACCAGACACCAGACCCTTTGAAGGAGTTAATATTTTGTTCGATCCGATGATGGATGATTTTGACGACGTTTCCGCCCAAAGTGCGGACGTGGTCACCGGTAACTTCCGGAAGTTGCCAGTCGATGATGGCGAAGACGATAACGGCGGCGTTCCCGACGTGGTCGATGGTCAGGTGCAACTGGAAAGTCCCGATGAATTGATCGCGATCGACGAATCCGATACCTGGTCGGACGACCCCGTGCGGATGTACCTGACGCAAATGGGCGAAATCCCGTTGCTGACCCGTCGTGAAGAAATCGAATTGGCCAAGCGGATCGAAGAAACACGTCGCCGCTTTCGCACCAAGTTGCTCGAAAACCACTACGTCCTCGTCGAAGCCTACAAGACGCTCAAGAAGGTCTACCGCGGTCAGTTGCCGTTCGACCGGACCGTTCAAGTCAGCGTGACCGATCGACTCGAGAAAGAACAAATCGTCGGCCGTCTGCCGCACAACCTTCGTACGCTGCAAACCCTACTCAGCCGTAACCGTCACGACTGGAAGGTCGCGATGAGCAAGAGCACTCCGGCACGTCGCCGCGCCGAGGCGTGGCGTGCGCTGGGGCGCCGTCGCCGCCGTGCGGTGCGTTTGATCGAAGAACTCGGCTTGCGAACCCAACGGATCGAAACCCGCATCGCATTGCTCGAGAAGTTTTCACGTCGCTTGGACGAAATCGACGAACTGATCCACAACCAGAAACGCACCAAGCATGGTCGTGAAGTTCGCGAACAACTGCTGCACGAACGTCGCCAAATCTTGACCGCGTGCCAAGAAACCCCGACGTCGTTGCGGAACCGCGTCGACATGCTCGGCCGCGTTTACAGCGAATACCAACAGGCCAAGCGTGAGTTGTCCGAAGGCAACCTGCGATTGGTCGTTTCGATCGCCAAGAAATACCGCAACCGTGGACTGTCGTTCTTGGACTTGATCCAAGAGGGCAACGCGGGTTTGATGCGGGCGGTCGATAAGTTCGAGTACCGCCGTGGCTTCAAGTTCTGCACCTATGCAACATGGTGGATCCGTCAAGCGATCACCCGTGCCGTCGCCGATCAAAGTCGAACGATCCGGATTCCGGTTCACATGGTCGAAACGATGAGCCGCGTTCGCAACGTCGCCCGCGCCTTGCTGCAAGAACTCGGCCGGGAACCCTCGATCGAAGAAACCGCCCGACGCGCTGACGTGACAATCGAAGAAGCTCGCCGTGTCTTGACGATGAGCCGTTTCCCGATCTCGCTGGATCGGCCGGTCGGTAATAGCGAAGACAGTCAGTTCGGCGACTTGTTGCCCGACGGAACCGCCGAAAGCCCGCAAATCGGGGCGACCCAAGAGATGTTGCGCCAGCGGATTACCGGTGTGTTGAAGTCGTTGTCGTATCGCGAACGTGAGATCATCAAACTGCGTTACGGTCTCGGCGATGGTTACAGCTACACGCTCGAAGAAGTCGGCCACATATTCAAAGTGACGCGAGAGCGGATTCGCCAGATCGAAGCCAAAGCCGTCCGCAAGTTGCAGCAACCCAGCCGCAGTCAAGACTTGGTCGGATTCTTGGATTAAAATCACCTTCACGGGATCCAAAAGTCCAGTCCGATTGACCATAGCCCGACTTTCAAAGTCGGGCTATTTTTTATGGAGACAAGATGGCCAGCATCGGCGAAGTTCTCACTCACGCGTGGAAGATTCACCAGTCCGGGAACATCGATGCAGCCATGAAGTTGTATCGCGGCGTGCTCGAACAGATCCCGGATTCCGCCGAAGCGTGGGTTTATCTGGGGATCGGTCAATTCGACCAACGCGATTTTGTCGGCAGTGTTGCGTCGTATCGCCGAGCTCTGAAGATCCGTGATCGTTTCCCGATCGCTTGGAACAATCTCGGCAATTCGTTGCGGATGCTCGGCGAGATCGACGAAGCCGAAAGGTGTTTCGAGAAGGCGTTGTCGCAGCAACCGGATTATCTATCCGCACTGAAAAATCGTGGCACGTTGTGGGTTTGGAACGGTGACGTCGAGCGGGGTTTGAAGTGGTATCAGCGTGGCCTACAAATCGATCCGAACAATGCCGAGTTGCACCGCAACCTAGGTGTGATCTCCCTGTTGATGGGGGATTACGCCCGCGGTTTCGATGAATTTCGTTGGCGGTGGCGGATGCCCGGCGTCGCTCGACCCCCGGTCTCTGCCTGGTGGCAGTCGGCTGGCATTCACGTTCCCGTTTGGTCCGGCCAACCGCTCGAGAACCGAAAGATTATCATCTATCCCGAGCAAGGACTCGGCGACGCGATCCATTTCATCCGCGTCGCGTCGGCGCTGCACCAAAGTGGTGCGTCCGTGATCGTTGTCTGCCAAGCATCGATGTTGCCGCTGTTCGCCAGCGTTCCTGGGATCGACGAACTCGTTGCCGATGATCAATCAGGCGGCGTGGTGCATCCGTCATTAATGCAGGCGGACTATCAAGGTTCATTCATAGAAATTCTAGATGGCTTGTTTCAACGTGACGGGCAGATCTATTTCGGCGAAGAGTTATTCGAATCGCCGGGATCGGCGACGCCACACGGCAAGGGTTACTTGCGCGTCGATGACGCCGCGGTTGAACGTTGGTCAGCTTGGATGGACCGAACACTCGCCAGCTCGGAAACGGGTGGGGCGGAAGTGGGCGGATTGGTAGTGAGCGGATCGCCAACTCGTTTGCCCCGAATCGGGATCAATTGGCAAGGCAACCGCGAGCATCACGCCGACGTCTATCGCAGCGTTCGTTTGGAAGTGTTTCGCCCGTTAATCGAGTCCGACCGATTTCAATTGATCAACATGCAGTTTGGTCACGGGATTGAGCAACTGGAATCGGCGGACTATCGCGACAAGGTGTTACGTTTGCCGGCGACACTCGATCAATCGGTCGGACGGTTTGTCGATACGGCGGCGGTTCTGCGCGGTCTCGATGCTCTCGTGACGACCGACACGGCGATCGCCCATTTAGCCGGGGCTCTTGGCGTGCGAACGCATCTGTTGCTCGGGCGGGTTCCCGATTGGCGATGGTTGATGAACGGCACATCGACGCGATGGTATCCCAACACCCGCATCACCCGGCAATCGGAGTTCGGACAGTGGGACGAACCGGTATCCGAGATCATCGAGCAGGTGATCCGCTTTTAAACTCGTTCCCAAGCTCCCGCCCTCTTAATACTGCACATCTTTTTGACCCCCACGAGCTCGTCTCGTGGGTGAATAAGGTTTGCAAGCTAGACACCGACCCCCCCAACCTTCCGAGTTTAACTTGTGCTCGCCGCTTGAAGCGGCGAGCACAAGTTAAACTCGGAAAGTTGGGAAAACTGCTGCTTGTGTCTAGCTTGCCAACCTCGGCTTCCTGCCAGACGAGCTGGCAGGGGAGCAATACATAATGACTTGTGTAGGATAAAGAGAGCGGGAGCCTGGGAACCTGTCTATCGCGTTGCGGCTGATCCGTTGAACCTACGAGAGTTCGATGCCCTTATCATTGATGACGTAGGGAACGATCGATTCGTCGCAGGCGCTGCCTCGATGCTTAGCGACATGCAAGGCGCGGCCCATGCGGTTTCCGTCGCGAGTTTTGCCCATCAAGATGATGGTGTTGGCACCGGACATCACATCACCGCTTTCGATCGGGCGGGCGATCAAGTCGTCGAGCATCACTTCGTGACTCGTTGCGAGTAACAAACATCCCACCTCGGATCGGTCATACGCGTCAGCGGTGACTCGCTCCGCGTTGGCCCGGTAGCCGACGCGAAACAAATCGCGGGCTACCCAGTCGCTGTCTTTCATCAAAATTTGATGGTAGACGTATTCGAACATCTCATATTGGATCGATTCGGCCGCCCGCTCGACCGGTTCAACCCCGTCGACGACGAGCCGGCGGACGCCATGGATGAAATTGCCATACAAGAACGCAATCGTGTGATCCAGCTTTCTGGATTGCTCCACCTTCCACGCCCGCCATCCGTCCGAATCCAAATCGCCTGCGGTAACGCGGCGGCCGGAATGTTCAAACAGATGCAAGTAGTCCCGACGGGCACGTTCGGCATCCCAAACCGATTCGGCGTCGACCCGATCATGGGCGTCGTACGATGTCATCGACCAATCGCGAAGGCTCGCCGCGTACTCAAAATGGTTTTGCGAATCGCCCCGGGCGGTCATGTCGAACACGATGCCTCGCTGGCCTTCCTGCAAGCGTCCTTGGTCGGCGAAGGCGACTCCGAGTTGCGTCTTGCCGATACCGGTGGCACCCAACACGACGGTCAGTTTGCCGGGCAACAATCCACCGCCTAGCAGTTCATCGAGTCCGGAAATTCCGGATTGCAGTCGCTGATTCATCTCGATCAGTTGTTCAGTTGGGGGGATTCTCAAAGAAATTAGGGTAGCCGGAGTCAAAAGACTTCGGTATCCGTCAGGCAACCGTTTGAACTCTTGCGAGTCCAGCTACCACGAACACCCGAACATCTTGATCCTGCCGAGGCACTAGATCGCTTCGCCGCCGCGTTCGCCGGTGCGGATGCGGACGCAATCTTCCATGGGAAGCACGAAGATTTTCCCGTCGCCGACTTCCCCTTGGTCGCTGCTGCGGCCGCCTTCGAGGATGGCATCGATGGTGGGCTGGACGAATTCTTCGTTCACGCCGATTTGAAGCTGGACTTTGCGAAGCAGGTTGACGCCGTAGTCGCGGCCGCGAATGCCGCTGGTTTGTCCCCGTTGCCGTCCGAAACCTTGGCAATCGACGACCGTCAAACGGTGAACTTCCACGCGGGTGAGAGCCTCTTTGACGGCGTCAAGCCGTGAGGGCTGAATGATGGCAATGATCAATTTCATCTTACGTCAACAATCCAATTCGAGCCGCCTAACTACGAACCACTCAATGCCACACGATCAATCTCGGCCAACGGACCGCAGAGGGATATCCGACGGGTCCCGCTTCATCCGTCATCGCGGCAGTTTTGAGCAAGCCTGGAGAATAGCTGATCGGAGCGATCCGGCGAAGATGAGGCAGCCTGCCACGCCACGATCGCTATCTGATCTTAAAAAACCCCGACCCGCGACGAGTGAGGCGGACACTCGCCACGGGCCATTGGGGCCTTCTTCTGGCCCAGGCAAGAGCCGAGAAGATCGATAGTGTCAACAGAATGCTGACGATAGACGGGTCAACCGGCTGCAACGCCGCCGGACGTCCCGAAGGTCATCCGGCGGCGAAGCCGCGGTGGGTAGACTGTCCAACCTAAGCGATCGCTCCACCGGCGATGGCGTCTGATGGATAAGCGTGCATTCCGTGCTCGCTGATATCCAAACCGGCCTGTTCTTCTTCGGGCGAAACTCGCAGCATTCCCATCGCCTTGAGCACTCCGAACACGATTGACATCGTGATAAATGCCCATGCACAGATAATCAACGTGCTTAGACACTGGACCCCGATGTATCCACCACGGGTCATGCCCTCGGGAATTCCGGTGCCGAACAAGCCCGTCGCGATTCCGCCCCACACGCCGCACACGCCGTGCACGGGGAAGGCTCCGACCGGGTCGTCGATCTTAAGCTTATCCAACAGGGTCACGCTCAAGACAACAAGAGCACCACCGACGGCACCGATCAGGACTGCGGAAATTTGAGAAACTTGGTCGCAGTTCGCAGTGATCCCGACAAGACCACCAAGGACGCCGTTAAGAGCCATGGTCAAATCGGGTTTACCGTACATTCCCCAAGCACAGACCAAAGCAACGACTGCACCGGCTGCAGCGGCGATCGTTGTGGTCAGAGCGATATAAGTAGTTGCCTCGGCATTGGTCACACCATCATAGGTCAATTGGCTGCCCGGATTGAATCCGTACCACCCCACCCAGAGGATGAACACACCCAGTGCAGCGAAAGCCACGTTGTGTCCGGGAAGTGGAACACTCTTGCCGTCAGCAGTGTAACGACCCAAACGTGGGCCCAGGAAAATTGCCCCCGCCAAGCCGGCGAAACCGCCGACCGCGTGAACGACGACACTACCGGCGAAGTCGGCAAAGCCCATATCGGCCAAGAAACCTCCACCCCACTTCCAAGATCCACTGATCGGATAAATCAAACCGGTCAAAATGGCGCTGTAAACCAAGTAAGCACCGAACTTCATTCGACCAGCAACCGCACCTGATACGATCGTTGCAGCGGTGGCAGCAAACGCGACTTGGAACAAAAAGTCAGCCGAGTTGCTCCATCCGGCACTCGAAGGTGCTTCCGAGAATGCACCTGTGTCGTCAACTTGTGCGTCTCTCGTGACGAGAGAACTAAAGTTCCCGAGGTACTTATCGACAGTCCAGCTGTCGCCCGGATACATCAACGCGTAACCGACAAACAGGAAAAGCAGGACGCCAACGCTCAAGTCCATCACGTTCTTAGCGAGAATGTTGACCGTGTTCTTGGCACTGTTCAGGCCGACTTCGACCATCGCGAAACCTGCCTGCATGAAAATCACTAGCACCGCACAGATGAACATGATTAACGTGTTAATCGTGTAGGTGAATGAGGTCGCCGCATCGACATCCTCTGGGGATGCGAATACTACCGCTTCGGCCTCGGCTTCCTCAGCCGGGGCAGCCTCGACATCACCACTCGCGTCGGCAACCTCTGCGGTTTCCGTTGCGGCAGCCGGCTCTTCCTGAGCCGAAGCTACCGACGCGAGTGATGCGCCGATCCCCATCATCCCCACAAGGAGAACCATTACCAGCCAGGAGGGACGGATGCCCAAACCTAGCCATTGCCCGCTCGGGCCCATCGAAAAGCCGCTCGGGCTAGTCAAACTGCTAAACATGTAGTTTTTCCTTCTCATAGGACGAAATTGCAGCCCGCACGCGGTCTCGCTCAAGAAGCAACAACCACGAAACGCACGGGTCTCAATCGCAACCCACTTCCGCCTTTTTCACCGTCCAACTCCTGCCCGGGCCATCCGTAATCGCTCGTGAGTGGTTGGTTGATCATTTTGGAAGCAAGCTGCTTCGTGAGCGACCTAAAGCACAAGTGATGCCAATCACATCAAAGGCGAGCCGGACATAGCTCACAAAGCACGCTCAGTCCAAGACTTAATTGAAAATAAAATTTTTCCGCGGATGCCGATTAGGCGAGTGAACAGGGAATCTGCCTAAGATCGAGGCGAACGATGCCAATGAAACTGGCATCCCTGTAGGCTGGGTGGAGGAGGCTCGGCGACGAACACCCGGCAAGCCGTCGTTAGCGGTTGGTTGACTTAAATCGAAACCCGACGCGTCAGCGAGGGATGCATACAAAGGACCTAATGGTGATGAATCCCTCGCTCACGCTTCGGGTTACAATTAAATCGACACGCCCCAAGCCGCGGGCTTTACGGCAAACAAGCTACCATTCGGAACCCGTGGCTAGCGGGCTGTTGATTTAGTCCTCATCGAAACCCGAAGCGTGAGCGAGGGATACATACAAGGGACTTAATGGCGATGAATCCCTCGCTCACGCTTCGGGTTACGATTAAATCAACAGACCGCTAGCGCCATCGGCTCACAAAAACTGACGAACGCGCTAAATCAACAGCCCGTGACGCATCGGGTTGCGACGGAAATAGAATCAACGGGCGGCTAGCTCTTTTCGTTTCGGCCATCAGCCGCGAAACCCTGCCGGGTCTCCGCGGAAGCGGCTCCGAGCCAGCCTACCTCGAACTTACGAATGTTCGGGTAGGGGTGCGTCGTCGAGGCGGTAAAAAATCGCGACGGGCAAAAACAGCAATCCCATCGCGGCGAACACCGCGCTGCGGGGCCAATCGGCGGCGATGATCAGCCGGTCCAAGGCGAAGTAGACCGCTCCGGACATCACGATCGCAAAGAAGTTCGCTTGGTTCATGACCGCGATCATCCGGCCCTTGTACGCTTCGGGAGGACGGGATTGCAGGAACACCTGAATCGGGATGGCAAAGAATGCCGCCGCGCCTCCGGTCAAAATTAGCACCGGGATGCTGCCATAGAACCCTAGCAAGTGCTGGCCACCAGGAAGCGTAATCGAGAACACGAAACACAGAACCACCGTCGCCCACATGCCGATTTGCACCACCGCGTTGTCTGAGACCCGGCGGCTGATTTGTCCGGCGATCAAACCGCCGGCCGCGATTCCCACACTGATCAGCGATACCATCAAGCTCGTCACGGTATCACTGAGTCCGAGTTGAACCTTACCGAGCGAATTGACCGCTTGGATCGTCAAACCGGCAATCAGCCAAAAAATGCACGACGCTAAAAGGGCAAGCATCAATGGTTTGTCGCGACGCAGCAACGTCCGGATTTCTTTGGGGACGGCGAGATTCTCCGGTTTCAGTTTGAGCGTCGGTTCGGCCGAGGGCAGGCGAGCGATGAACAGACTCGCGATCGTGCCGATGACCGCGATTCCGATGCAAACGAGCGACCCGATCCACAATCCGGCTGCGGCTTGCTCCCGCGGCAAATCCGGTGAAACGACGGCGTCTTTGAGAGGGCCCGCCAGCGCCGTGCCGATGATGATGGCGATGAAGGTGGTCATCATCACCAAACCGTTGGCCCGACCGAGTTGCTCGCGCGGGAGCATCTCAGGAAGGATTCCGTATTTGCCCGGGCCAAAGAACGTGCTCTGCAATCCCATCAAAAACAACACGATCCACAAGCCGGTAAAACCGATCAACGGTGTTGCCAAGAATGCCACCAGCCCTGCGGCCATGATGGCGATCTCGGCGACTTTGCTGCCGACGATGATCGAACGCTTGCTATACCGATCCGCCATATACCCGGCCAGCCCGCCGAAGATCACGAACGGCAAACCGAACAGCATCGTCGCGAGGCCTTGCAAATCGGCTGCTTTGGCGGGTTCTTCCCCGGCGACGGCAACGACGGCGGTGGGAACGGCGAGCAGCAGCAACAGTTGCTTAAACAGGTTATCGTTGAACGCTCCGAAAAACTGCGTGCCCAAGAATCCGAGAAATGCGCGGTGCGAAAGTCGATCGATGGGAGCAGGTTGAGTGGGAGCCATGATCGGTTCGCGGGTAAGATGGGAACGATAGTTTTGACGCAGATGCTAATCGATGGAGCGATCGCGGAGATCAGCGGGCAAGATTACCTGCCCTGCAGAACCAGAGCCCGCCGATCGGTGTGACTTTCGCCGGGCGAGCCGAAAATTATTCAGATGAATCCAAATTACGAAAATCCCAGGCGACGAAATGATTCCAGGCTACCATGCCGGCGAGATGTGGTTGCACGAGCCGTCCCGAGCGATCCGACATTTAGCCGAAATGGGTTATCGCAGCGTCGCGATCCGATCGCGGCAAGGAATCTGCGTGCCCGGCGAAGCTGGGTTCGACGCTCAATGGCGTTTGGTACTCGAAACGGCGATTTCGAGCGAGATCGGTTTGGTGATCGACACCGAAGCCCCTTTCGTTTTAGGCGATGAGGCTTGCGCGATGCCGTCACTGGCCGATCCCGACCAGACCGCCGCTTCGCCGTTGATCGAGTGGATCGAACGTTGGATCGACGCCGCCGCGATGCGACCGGGAACGATCGTCAGTCTCGCCAGCGGTCCGCCTCGACCAGGCATGAATCCTGAATCAGCCTTGGAAGTCTTGGCTGAACGTTTACAACGATTATCGGCTCGGGCCGATTCGGCGGGCGTGTTTCTAACGATCCGGCCGGCGGTTTCGCACGTCATCGGCAGCGTGGCCCAGTTCGAACGGTTTCGCCAATGGCTTCGATCGGGCGTATCGCTGGGTTTGGCGGCCGACGTGGGCGAGATGATTCACGCCGGCGAGATGCCTTTGGTTGCTCGCTTGCATCGGCTGGTCGATGATTTGCGACTGGTGTACCTGTGTGACGTGGCGGGCTCAGCCCACGACTCCGACCGTTTTGATAGAAAAGTCCAACGCGACGAAAACGACTGTGTTCCCGGCTCGACCGTCGGGCGGATGGACGTGCCGATCGGATCGGGCGAGGTGGCCGTGCAGCGGGTTGTGGGCGAATTGGCGAAGTTCACCACCGGGGTTCCGATCATCGTGCGGGTCGCCAATCAATCCAACGCCGGATTGGCCGTTCCCCGCCACGCGATGCGTGAATTGAAGTGGTAAAACATCTCCGGTTGGCGAAACGCGTGAAACACGAAACTCCGAGATTTCCCGCTGAAAATTGGTGGACCGTGATATGTCCACCCGCCTATCATGTCGGTGTGACCTGAGGAACGATTGACCAACGATTATGTCAGATATATTCACAAGTACACCCGTGCAGCTTAGTCTCGGGATAACGATCATAGCCGTCGTGATTGCAGTAGCATTTTGGCTATTGAGAAGATTGCGCGACTACACCACCCAAGACCGTCCCGAGCCCGCGTTGAGCCTATCAAACCTCGAAGAAATGCTTCGCAAAGGTGACATCAGCGAAGAAGAATACCGAACTATAAAGGCATCGGCCCACGCTCGGTTTGCGTCCTCCGATTCCGCCAACACCTCAGCCGCTCCGGCGACCAGGGGCGATGGCGGGAAACGGGACCAACAACCTAGTGTGACGTCGTGACCAATCCAGTCGGTGGTTCGCCCTCCCAATTCATTTTGGTTCAAAATTTTTGAGCCGGGCATACCTACCACCGACATAGCCCTAACCCATTACCAAACCACGAATGGCTCGAGCTTAGAGGACACGGATGTTCCTCCAAGACCTGCGTCGATCCGATCCCATCGGTCCGGCACAACGTATTGGAAAGCATTCGAGTCGTGGCTGAACCGTTCGATGTGTCGAGTTCCTGTTGAGTGGAACCAGACGAACGAAGATCGACGCGAACACGTTGCCCGTCACCGGATCTCCCATCCTTCGACGAGCCGCTAAGTTCAAGAACGTCGCCGGTCTTCAATGTTCTGGTCTCCAAGCGATAGTGCTCTTTTAAGTAAGGAGTCGTGTATGCCCACTAAGGAATCTTCGAACTCTCGCCGCGGCGGCGCGGCGACTAAGAAGAATGCGTTCTGTAGTTTCTGCCGCAAGAGTTATCGTGACGTCGGCCCGTTGGTCGAAGGTCCCGGCGACGTGTATATCTGTGCCGAGTGCATCGAACTTTGCCAATCCATCCTCGATCAAGAACAACGCCGACGTGGACCGTCGAAGACGCTGTTCAGTGACATCCCCGCCCCACGAACCATTGTCGAGCATCTTGATAATTACGTGATCGGCCAAACCTCCGCGAAGCGAGTCCTCGCCGTCGCCGTTCACAATCATTACAAACGTTTAACAAGCAGCCTCGAAGACAACGGCGACGTTGAAATCGAGAAAAGCAACATCCTGCTCGCCGGCCCGACCGGTAGTGGCAAAACGTTGCTCGCCCGATCCCTCGCCCGCATGCTCAACGTGCCGTTCGCCATCGGCGACGCGACCACGCTGACCGAAGCGGGTTACGTCGGCGAAGACGTCGAAAACCTGTTGCTCAAACTCCTCCACGCAGCCGACTTCGACGTCGAAGCGGCCCAGCGGGGCATCCTTTATATCGACGAAGTCGATAAGATCGGACGCACCAACGGAAACGTCTCGATCACCCGAGACGTCTCCGGTGAAGGCGTGCAACAAAGCCTACTGAAAATGCTCGAAGGCACGATCGCCAACGTTCCACCGCAAGGCGGACGCAAGCATCCCGAACAACAATACATCCAGATGGACACGAGCAATATCTTGTTCATCTGCGGCGGAACGTTCGTCGGGATCGAAGAGATCATTCGCCGTCGACTCGGTCACCGAACGCTCGGTTTCGGCGAAGCGGCCTCGATGCGGAACGAACAAAGCGAATCGGACTTGCTCGCTCAGGTGCAGACCGAGGATATCCTGAAGTTCGGCTTGATCCCCGAGCTCGTCGGACGGATGCCCGTGGTCACCTACTTGCAACCGCTCGATATGGAAGGCTTGATCCAAGTCCTCACCGAACCGAAGAACTCGCTCGTCAAACAGTACCAAGCGTTGTTCGCGATGGAAAACTGTGAACTCAACTTCACCGAGGGTGCCCTCAAAGCGATCGCCGCCAAGGCAATCAACAAAGGCGTCGGGGCTCGCGGTTTGCGTGGGATCATGGAAGACGTGATGCTCGACATCATGTACGACCTGCCCGAGCAAGAAGACGGACGGGTTTACACGATCGACGAAACCATCGTCGCCGGCCAACGACAACTATTCCAAATGCCAACCACCAAAAGTGCCTGATTTCTTCATGTGAAACTGGATGAAGGGCTTTCCAAGACCCTTCGACGGAGTCGGTTCCGTCGAAGGGTTTTTTCGTATCGTCGCATCAGTTAACCCAGCCCCGCTGGCTGAGTTCGGTAAGTGTCCATTTACGACTTGCTCAGATAAACCGCTGCTTTCGTTCAGGCGATTGATCACGATCAGTGCGTCCGGTGCCGTGACGGTGTTGTCGCGATTGACGTTTAACTAGCTTCCAGCGTGTGTATTTGTTTCCACAGGCTGGAAGCCTATGCCACTTATTGTTCACGCATGCCTCGAGAATCCCTCACGTACCACGCGTAGCCACTACAATCCGAGAACAACCTTATCTGCCGCGAATACTGATTTGCCGTCTATCCTACTGTCTATTCGTTGGATGAGTCAGCTTCTTCGGGAGCACGCAGTGAGAGCAAGAAAGCGAGTAGATTTTTCTTGTCGGGCTCACTCAAAGCGACAAATCTATCTCGTGAGGACTTTGCTTCACCACCATGCCAACGAATGGCTTCGTCCAGTGTAGAGGCTCGGCCATCGTGCAGGTAAGGCGCGGTGTCGGCAATTCCCCACAGCGGCGGCGTCCGCCATTCACGCTGCAGTTCGTCCCAAGTCGCGAAATGCGATCGGCCGTTGTTGTCAGCCACTGAATGTGAATAACCAGCTTTACTTTTAACCGACGTGGGTCGTGGTCCGCGTGGGAATTGCGGCTGTTCGGGGGCCTTAATGGCCTCAGCCTGCGGCAAAGTTTGAGAGCTCGAGCCGCTGTAGTATGCAGGCGTGGTTCCACTGATCGGGCCCTGGACCGGATAGGGTTGTGGACGACTCATTGCGACCGATAGCAAGGATCCAACCGGAGCAGGAGACGGTGCCTGCAGCGCTTCACCCATGTCGTGAAGCAACAGATCACTAAATACATCCAGCGCAGGGTAAACGTCTGGCACATGGCAGCTTGCGCAGCCAATGGAGTTGAACGTTGACTCACCTTGGAACACTTGCTGCGAAGTGTGGCCCGCAGGTGTCGTTTCAATCGGGGAAGAGATGGAAGCAACGTGAGCTGTCAATCGCATCACGTCTTGACTCGACATATCAATACCAGGAGGTTGATACGTTAAGTTGACGGGATCGCCAGGTTGCGGCGTTGTTACTTGAGTCAGCCCCAGTTCTCCGGCGCATGCCTGTGAGACAAACGCCGACACCGATCCGACCTGACCTCTCCAACCAAATTTCATCACCACTCGACCGCTGATTTCTCCACCGGACTCCTCCGCCTGTTTTTCCGCCAGGGTGGCCAAGCGATTGGGCGAGATGCGATCAATTAATCCGAGGCCGAATAGCGGTGGTGCGTTTCGTTGGCTTAAGTAGAAATCGATATCACCATGTCGTCCGGCGACCACCGGCTGACTCGCAATTGCCTCGGACGTTCGATTGTTTGGCTCGAACCAATTACGATCGATACCACCAGGAACGTAACTTGATAGCCGATTCCGGATTTCATCGTAGCCTTCGCGGGTCGAGTGATCGTGGACCACGGTTTCGATCGAAAGGGTCCCTCGTTCATTCAGCAGAGAAGGAAACAAATCCAATAGCTGTTGCCCATGTTCCTTGTTGATCTCTTCGAGGGCAAGTGAACGCGGATCGATCGTGATTAGCGTGACATTGTGTTCCACACCCGAGCCACCACCATTGCGATGGCAATCAGCACACGATGTTGCATTGTGAAGGGGACCCAGTCCATCTCCGACTCGGTCCTGGATCATTGGGATCAAGGAGTTGCCGCTCGCGCCGGGTTGCAAGGCCATACGTCGAGCTTCGATCGACGCCAAGCGTGCTGCCGTTAACTCCATTCGTGTGGGCTGTCGAGGCGGCGTTGGATTAATCCTGGCGTCAGATGATAGAGCATTCGCTGAAACGTCGCCCTGTATTGTCCGTATTGAACCGCTTACGAGCTGCCCAATTTTGGAGGGTTCGGTCGGTTGCCAGCGATGCTCGAACAATTCTGCTCCGGTCCGTGTCGCAACCAACAACTCCTTGGCGACGGGCGATTTGTCTTCTGGATCGTTACTATCCGGTGGCGAAAAAGATTCCGTCTGAGCGGTCGCCGAAAGCGCGAACGCAAAGATCGTCAATATTGCCGCCACGCCGCGTCGACCGTATTTCGTGAACCGCATCTTAAACTCCCTCTCGCTTGATTACACGTTTAATGGATGCTAGAGCGATTAACGAATTATGATCGCCGCATCCTTTCGACCTGTCATTGTATGGGATGCCGGGGGGGCATGGACCCCAAAATTGGGCGAAGACGTTTCAAATTACGATTCTACAAGCGGACGCAAGCGATACCGAAATTTTTCGAGCTGTGCTTAGTTCAACTCGTGAGGTCGATCGGGACGTTTTGGTCACTCTCGAAACCTGACCTTTTCGGTTACTGCACCAACATTCTCTTGTCGACTGATACCGGTAGGTCACCCTCAAGATCACCATCAACGAAAGCGAAATCATGGATCTGCGGTTCCGTTGCCGTAAGCGGTTGGGCCAGACTTTCAATCGGATTATCGAACTTACCAAACGGTTGTGGAGTGCTTCCGACGTCGTTGAATAGTTCGTTCACGGCCCGATCGTGTCGTGTGTATTCCTGTTCTCGACTAGCTAAATAAGAATCGACATTCGATGCCGGAGCTGGAGCCACGACGATCGGTTCGCCTTGACTTACGACTTGTTCAGATAAACCGCTGCTTTCGTTCAGGCGATTGATAACGATCAGTGCGTCCAGTGCCGTGACGGTGTTGTCGCGATTGACGTCCAAGTAGTAATCGTCATTGGCGGCCCCATTGAGGGTGCCGCTGCCGAACTCATTGAGATAATTGATCACGACCAACGCATCCAATGCGGTCACCGAACCATCCGCCGTGCTGTCGGTGGGCGAGAATAAATTGCTGTAGGCCTGTGTCGTGACAGCGCCGGATCCCGAGGATGATTCAATTGAATATTGACGCTGGATAGACTGAGACGGAAAGACGACCGCGTAAGTTTGTCCATTGATTAAACCGGCCGTCGTCAGATCTCCCGTTTGCGAACCAATGGAATTGTTATCCGCATCGAGGATTCGAATCATACCGTCGTCAAGATTAAATCCGAGCGGCTCAACCGAAAGGGTTGTACCCTGGAGTGCTCGAAAGATAATTGCGTTGGCAAAGTTGGATGCCGGAACAATGTGATTTTGTACGACTGAATTCGGATGAATGATGTTGACGTCGGAATTTCCCGGTGTGCTGTCGTCGTCGTCGCGGATGATGCCGGTCGCGTCTGCGTCAACAATCGTCGCTCCGCCCGTGGGATTGCCGAGCGTGACTAAGAATGATTCATCGAACTCATTGGTCCCGTCACCAAGAACGGGAATGCTAATCGACTTAGATACTTCACCGTCGTTGAATTGCACGTTTCCCGAGGGAAAGATTCCTTGGAAAAAGTCATTCGGATCGGCCGGGTTCGAACCGGTACTCGAGACCGCATAACTGACAAGGGTGATCCCCGAGGTCAGTCCCGAGCGAGTGACGTTGAATGTATAGAGGGTGGTCCCGAAATCGCCTTCGGGTCGATCCGCGTTCACCGGAGCGATCGCAAGTTGAGCAACCGCAGCGGAATCATCATTTCGAATAATGCCATTGGCGGAAGCGGAGGAGATCGACGCACCCGCAGTGGGATTCGACAACGCCACAAGAAAAGTTTCGTCTGGTTCGAGGCTCAAGTCGCCTCGGACCGGGATTGAAATGGTTTGGGTTGACTCACCGTCGGCAAATACCACAGAGCCGGAAGGTAACGAACCTTCCGAGAAGTCAGCGGCGTTGGCCGGATTGGTTCCTGAACCGATCACGTCGTAGCTTGCCAAGACGACACCCGATGTGTCGCCATCACGGGTCACCGTGAACTGAAAATTGATGATGCCGTCGTCGCCTTCGTCGCGGTCCGCATTCGTCGCCACGATCGCCAGCGACGGCGGCGCTGTTTGATCATCGTTTCGAATCGTTCCCGTCGCAGTGCCATTTGCAATGTCAGCTTGACCGGAAGGGTTGCTCAACATCACGGTGAAGGTCTCGTCGGATTCGTTAATTAAGTCACCCGTCACGTTGATCGTGATAGTTTGCGAAACTTGTCCACTGAAGAATGTCACCTGTCCGTTCGGTAGGACGCTGCCGTTGAAGTCATCGATGTTCGCCGGGTTCGAACCGGTGCCGACGACCGAATAGTCAACTGTCGTGGAATTGGTGGTGTTGCCATCCCTGGTCACGGTAAAAATGAACGGTGTGAACCCAGTATCACCTTCCTGCCGATCCGCATTGGTGGAAACGATTTCCAAGCTCGCCGCGAGTGGTTGATCATCATCGCGAATGATTCCGGTCGCCGATTCATCTTCGATGATCGCGGATCCAGAAGGATTGCTCAACGTCACGATGAATGATTCGTCATCCTCAACGATCGAGTCGCCGGAAACATTGATGGTAACTGTCCTGGAAGCTTGTCCGGCGAAAAAGACGACTTGCCCGGACGGCAATGCGTTTCCATTGAAGTCATCGACGTTGGCCGGTTGCGAACCGCTTCCGAGGACGTCGTATTCGACCGTGGTAGATCCTGAAAGATCTCCGGTGCGAGCAACGGTAAACGTAAATGGAGTGATACCGCTGACACCTTCATTGCGATCCGCATTGTCAGCGACGATGGAGAGGGTCGATGGCGGCGGGGCATCGTCATCGCGGATCGTGCCGATCGCCGATGCCGTGGCGAAGGTCGAATCGTCCGACGGATTGCTCAAGTTGACCGTGAACGTTTCGTCGCTCTCGATGATCCGGTCACCCGAGATGTTGACGGTGAGCGTTCGGGAAGACTGACCGGCGAAAAAGATGATCTGCCCGGTCGGCAATACGTTGCCGTTAAAGTCGACCACGTTGGCGGGATTTTGACCGCTGCCAAAAACCGAGTAGTCCACCGTGGCAGAGTTCGTCGTGTCACCGATGCGGCTTATTTCAAAAGTAAAGGGAGTCACGCCGCTATCCTCCTCGTCGCGATCCGCATTATCGGCGGCGATCGAAATAACCGCCAACAGGCGGCGCGTTTCGAGACACTCGGCTGAGAGGCGACGCACGTGGATTGGTTGTCGTGCTCGCTTCCGAGTAAGTCGCCCGTGTTGGGCACGATGTGGTTCGACCGCCCCCCGACATTGTCGCAGTGCCCAAAGTGCGAATTGATTGATCGGCCATACTCCGAATGCTATTGACTTCATGATTTTGACCAGTGGTGCGGTATCGATTGCCCTCAATGGAAGGCATTTCGCGTGCCGAACCGGCCTTTTCAACAGGTCTGTCTAGTGGCGTAGGAGCTGGCGACTGGTTTCGGCCGGGCGAAAATCAATGCTTTTGGTAAAGCTTGCCGGTTATGACGGTCGATGCAAATAGCAGGGCGTCGCGCTGCGCATGGGTTCGGAGCGGCGATCGATTACCGCCAACGAAGCCATCACCATGGGTCTTTTCGGAACCATTCAACAATCCGCCGGTGCGCTCAATGCGGCCCAGATCGGGTTGCAGGTGGTCGGCAACAACATTGCCAACGCCAACACCGAAGGCTACATTCGGACCCGTCTGGAACAATCGCCCGCGACGGCGTTTCGCCAGGGTGGATTGATCAAAGGCCAAGGCGTTCGTGCGACGGGCGTCAAGCAGATCATCGATCAAGCGCTCGCCGAGCGAATGTTCAATGCCAAGACCGCTGTGGATGGCTCCCAAGCTTTGCAATCCGCCTACAACCAACTCGAAGAACTCGCTTCGGACCTTGATGGCGGTGGGCTCAACGAGCAGTACTCGCTGTTCAACAACGCGTTGCATGATCTATCGACCCAGCCCAATGATTCGGCGATGAGGGAGTTCGTCATCATCCAAGCGGAAAGCTTGGCGGCGAGTCTGCAAAATTCGCGAAAAAAGGTCGGCGACCTGGCCGAATCCCAAAACGGTGGCCTATCCGACATGGCTACGCAGATCAATCGATTGACCGAACGCATCGCACGATTGAACCTTGAGATTACTTCGATCGAAGGTGGCAAGTTGCTCGGCAGCGACGCGACCGGATTGCGGGACCAACGTTATCGAGATCTTGAAGAGCTTGCCGGATACATCGATATCAATTGGCAGGAACAGGACAACGGAAACGTTTCTGTATTTGTCGGCGGGGATTACTTGATTAACAACCGCAATCATCGCGAAGTGTACGCCGCGTTCGATGAATCCGCAGGCGGTATCCAGGTTCGGATCAAAGAGACCGATGCGGCGCTGCAGGTCAAAGGCGGTAAGTTGGGTGCCGCCATCGAAGCTCGAGACAATGTGTTCGGAAAATACATCGATGGGCTCGATCAGATGGCGTCTGAGTTGATTCGGAGCATCAACGAAGTCCACTCGCAAGGGCAAGGCCGACGCGGATTCGAATCCGTCATCGCCGCCAACCCGAGTGATCCCGGCTCTCCGATCAGCCAAGCAGGACTCATCCCTGAACCTCGCAACGGGACCTTTGACATCAACGTCGTCGACAACCAAGGCGAGCTTCTATCGACGACACGGATCTCGGTTCGCAACCTCGGGCAACTCGGTGATGCGACAGTTTCATCGATCGCGAACGAAATCAACCAAATCGACGGCCTGACCGCGTCGGTTTCCGCCGACGGACGTTTGCAGATCGAAAGTGATTCGCCGACCGCCCAGTTCACGTTCGGTGAAGACACCAGCGGTTTCCTTTCGGCGGCGGGGATCAATACGTTTTTTGTCGGAACGTCGGCCAAGGATATCGCGGTCAATCCGGTGATTCAAAACGACATTGATTTGTTGGCGATCTCGCGCACCGGGATCGGACAAGACACCGATACGCTATATGAGATGCTCGACTTGGTCGACAAGCCGCAAGAGTCGTTGGACGGACGTTCGGTCCGAGGTTTGTACGAGAACATGTTGGCGAGACTCGGCCGCGAAAGCAATCTGCAAGCCAGTGCGAGTGAGGGACTCGATGACTTCTACGCGACGCTCAAGAGCCAACACTTGGCGATCACGGGTGTGAACATTGACGAGGAATCGATTAAGATGATTTCTTACCAAAGAGCGTTCCAAGCTTCTTCGCGAGTGATTTCCACCGCCACGGAAATGCTCGAAATCCTCATGGCACTATGAGCCTATCCGAAAAGGGGTCTGACCCTCTCCGGCGAGACCAACTAGACACAAAAATTAACTCGCCTCCAAAGGGTCAGACCCCTTTTCGGATAGGCTCGGTGATATGAGCGGATACCTGCAGGAACTGACCCTTCGACTCGCGTTGGGCGCTTCGCAGTTGGAACCCTTGCTCAAGCAACGCCATGGCGCGTGGTTGCAAAGCTGCCAACATGCCGACGGCGGCTTCGCCGGACGGGAGGGCCAGAGCGATCCGTACTACACCGCGTTTGCTCTGCGATCGTTATGGATTCTCGGTGAATTGAACGAATCGGTCGCGGGTCGGGCGGGACGATTTCTGCGTGATCGATTGCAGCGACGTGATTCCGTGATCGATTTAATTTCATTAATCTTTGCCGCTGCGATTCTCGAGATGGCGACCGGTGAGGTCGTGATCTCGGACGACGATACGCGATGGCGCGACAATGTTGCTGACTTGCTGTCGACGCTACGTTGTGGCGACGGCGGGTTTGCCAAAACACCCGAAGGTCGCGCCGGAAGCACTTACCAGACGTTCTTGTCGGTGCTTTGTTTTGAGTTGATGGACGTGCCCGTTCCCGAGCCCGATCGCATCGCTGAATTTTTGGAATCGCAACGACACGACGAAGGCGGCTATTTGGAAATTCGCGTTGCCAAACGAGCCGGCGTGAACCCGACGGCGGCCGCGATCGGCACGCTGAAAACGCTTGGTTATCTTGATGTCGCCGACCAAACCGATACGATCGAGTTTCTACTCGAGATGCAAAGCGACGAAGGTGGATTGACGGCCAACACTCGCATCCCTTTCGCTGATTTGTTGAGCAGTTTTACCGGCTTGACGACGCTCGTTGATCTGGAGGCGGCCGATCAAATCTCGCTGGCGAGACTCCGATCGTACGTTCAGTCCATGCAAAGTCCCAGCGGCGGATTTGTTGGTTTTGCCCTCGATCAAACGGCGGACGTGGAGTACACGTTCTATGGACTAGCGGGTCTGGCGATGATCGCCACGATACCACCCGACCTTCCCACCGTGGACATCCGAACGTAGCTTTAAGCGGATGAGCATTTTCCAAACCATTGCAGATATCGACCGCGAGCTATTGTCGCTGTTGGAAAAACGATGCCAACTCGTCGCCGACGAGTTGTCCGTGACGGACGTATCCTTGCCCGAAGCGATCCGGCGAACCGAAGCGGTGATTGAGGCCGAGGCGGCCTCGCGTTCGCTTTCGCAATCGACCCGCCGTGCCATTTTGCGTCACGTCGTTTCAGCCTGCTATCAGGTCGCTCGTCCGTCTCGCGTCGCGTTCTTGGGACCGGTTGATAGTTATAGCCACCTCGCGACGATCGCTTATTTCGGCGACTGCGTGGAGTACTCGCCCGTGGCCTCGATTAAAGCCGTGTTCGAAGCGGTTGCCGCCGGCCAAGAGAATGAAAACGGCGGCTGTGAATTCGGCGTCGTGCCGATCGAAAACAGCACCGACGGACGTGTCGTCGATACGCTCGGTCGCTTGGCCATCGGCGAAGTCAACCTGACCGGCGAAGTCTTGATGTCGATTCATCACAACTTGCTGTCGATCGGCAAGTTAGACGAAATCATCGAAGTTCACAGCAAGCCGCAAGCCCTGTCGCAGTGCCGTCGGTGGTTGGCCGATCATTTGCCCGAAGCGACGCTCGTCGAGACCGCGTCCACTACCGCCGCAGCGGCTGCGGCGGCAGCCTCGCCGACGATCGCCGCGATCGCCAGCCTACCCGCCGCGACGCGGTACGGTCTGGGGGTTTTGGAAGCATCGATCGAAGATAATCGCGACAACGTCACGCGTTTCGCCGTGCTCGGTTCGCAAAAGCCCGCCCCGACCGGCAACGACAAAACAACCTTGTTGTTCCAAGTCGAACACCGACCAGGCGCGTTGGCCGATGTGATGGGGATCTTTAAACAGGCTCAACTGAATCTGACTTGGATCGAATCGTTCCCTCAACCAGGGCGTCCTAACGAGTATTTTTTTGTCGTCGAGTTTCCGGGCCACCGTGATGCGGCCAACGTGTCCGGTGCGATCGAAACACTCGTCAAAGAAACCCGCCAAGTCCGCGTCCTGGGAAGCTATCCGTGTGGCAGACGTATTTAAAACCAATCCGAAACATTGTCGCACCAACGATCCGATAGGCTCTAACGGGAGCGGCAAGTAGAGAAACTTCGACTAATTGCCAGAATAATCGGTTTCCAAGACTCAGGGCCGGTAAGGTCATGGTGCTGTTCTCGTTGTCGAACCATTTTTGTCGAACAATGGACAGGCAGCTCTCGACTTCCGATGCTCGCGGAGGTTCTGCGGTCTTCGACGGGCGATCGCAGGGAAATCAAGATGTCTTCTTCGAATCAGGTCCCCGATAAAAGCCTTTTGCAGAGTGTGCAGCGAAAGCTATCGCAAAAATGTGCCGGAGGGAAAATGATCACGTCGGTTCGTAGCGGCGTCGCTACCGTCAGCGGAGTGATCAAGAATGAGCACGAACGCAAACCGATCCTCCGCACGATCACGGGCGTGCAAGGCATTCGTCGTGTGATCGATCAGTTGCGAGTTGAAAAACGCAAGCAAGTCGTCTTCCAGCCTCGAGAGATCGACAACGCCGAATCCGCTGAACCGTCCGACAACGACACCACCGCGTCCGAGATATCCACCGAGCCTCCTCTGACAAACTCCGCGACGCCGGATTCAATGCCTGACTGAATTGGCAATTATTCTTCGCTCGGCATACGAAAGATTTCGACAAGTTTACCAATGGGTGCACCGATCGCCGCGAAATGGAGTCCGTCTGGGGAAAAGGCAACGTATTTGACATAACCGCTGTCGCCCATTTCAAAACTCCGCACCGGCATCCCTGTTTCGACATTCCATAGTTTGACTTTGGATAGCCCGCCACTAACCAGACGCTTTCCGTCGGGCGAATACGCGGCACTCCAGTGCGTCTCGGTGCCTTTGCTGATCACGACCGGCGATACCGTCTGCGTTTCAATGGTATGGAAATCGTAGGTACGGTCGACGGAAATCGCATTCCCATCGGGCGCGATCACCGCAACTTGGCCACTTCCGTTGGTCAGTGGCATTCGTTGAATGATCTTCCTCGATGGGATGTCGATCACGGCGGCGATTCGACCATCGGTTATCATTGCCTGGCCGCCTTGGCGGCTGAACCGTGCATGACTGCAGGAGCTGAACTTGAAATCACGAAACCGAGCATACACTTCACCCGATGAAGCATTCCAAAGGCATGCCGTTCCGGTCGAATGCATTGTCAGCACATGTTGGTTGTCCGGCGAAACCACCACGGATTTGATTTCTCCGGCATCGACGGGAAATTCAATGTCAGGTTTGAGAGTACCCTCGCCGTCAAACTGCCAAATCAACGCGCGTCCGTCGTATCCTCCCACGATCAACCGTTTTCCATCGGGCGTGAACGTCAACGCAGAACGATTACCGCTATGGATACGATAAGTCGTCTTGGTCGACGCTTTGATATTGATGACGGTCACGTTATCACTGCCGAGTGTGACCAGAAACGCTCCATCGTTCGAGAATGCGAGTCCGTTGTAGCCCCACGAGTCGGAACGGAACTGTCGAATCGATCCCGATGCGGAGGGTGTGTCGACCTGGTTGGGTTCTATCTTCGGCGAGGGCAAAGCGGGTTCTGGCGAACGATCACTCTCTTGCAACAGTGGTTTGACGAGTGCTGCGTATTGAGGTATCGAGGCAATGAATTTGAGGTCTTCCACACTCAAACGTTTTAGTGGAACAGTATTGACTCTACCGTCAGGCCGCTCCAAGTAGGCTTTCCCATCACGAACCGCGACGAGCTCCGCTTCGGCTTTGAATGTACCGGTAGCGTCAGTCCATGTTCGAGCCTGGACTACGGCGTGGTCGAGAACAACAAGCATGCAGCCTAGACAGAACGTTCGGAGAATTTTTGGAACAATCATTGGTCGAAATCGAATTGATTCAAACTGGATGACTCGGGAATTTCCTTGACACTTTCGGTTTTGGCATCGTCGTTGGACGCACGTTCCGGAGGTTCTAATGAGCGAAATCCAGAAGCCCGTGCGGAATCTTGCTGTTGTTTCTTTTTCAATGCCTCGGCGTCGATTCGTTCTTTCTCCAACATCGCATCGTCGAGGAGCCTGTAAGTCATCGAGATCGGAATTCGCAGCGTGAGATTGTCTTGATGAACTTTGATGGTCATTTCATAGTCCATGTTTTTCATCCGACGAGCGATCGGATCAAACATTCCCTTCCCCGATCCGGTGACATTCAGTGGCGAGGTATCCTTGGTTTCGCCCTCAACGTGGATGGAATACGTCTTGTTGACTTCAATGCCCTCGGGGGATGGTTCGCCAAGCACAATAGTGGTCGTTTCGGTTCCGAAGATTGCGTTGGATGTTCGCGGCGGAACTTGTTGGCGTATCCATGGTGCACGGTGTCTCGATGCGAATCGATCAAAACCGTAGGGATCCCGTTCCATGTTGCGTTGCCGAGCGTTTATCTCCGGGAACACGAGTAAACTTGTTGAGACCGTGCGACCAGGGCTCGAATTGGGCAGCATTTCGATCCCGACTCGGCTGACATTGCCGAGTAGCAAAGGGAGCATCGCCTGCTCATCGTCTCGAATCGTTTTACCGGAAGAATCGATTTGGATTGTGCCGTTGTGGTGCTCATGCTGCGGAGTCTTGAGGTAGATCGACGCGGATGCTGACGAGGACGAAGTGTACCAATAGCTGGAGTACGTTAGCTCATGTGGGCGTTCTATCCCTAAACCCTTGGGCCCCATTTGAACTTTCAACAAAACCGTCGCGGCACTGATACGATCGATCGCATCGGGAGCGGACAATACTTTTGGTTCGGTTTGCTTTTCAATCGGAATGTCCAACTTGTTTACCATTTCGATCACTTTGTTCGACGGAATGGCAAAGCCGACTTCGGAGATTCCAGTGCCGGCAAGCATCGAGTTGGTAACACCGATGAGGCGAGCCGAATCGTCGACGAGAGGTCCTCCGCTGTTGCCAGGATTGATTGTCGCATCGATTTGTAACGCATCGGTCCCCAATAGCCCACCGCGACCTGAGATCTCACCCTTGCTGACCTTGATCGTTTCTCCCAATACATCCGAGAGCGGATAGCCGATCGCTCGGACTTCTTCACCCAAACGCACATCATCCGAGTCGGCAAACTTCACATATGGCAGATCCTGTCCGTCCAGACGAAGCACCGCGAGATCGTTTGCGAAGTCCAGTTGAATCACCGTCGCATCGAACTGCGTTTCGCCGACGGTTGCCCGAATGCTTGTCGCCCCTTTCACCACATGAGCGCAAGTCACGACGACGCCTTCGGGATGAATCACAAAACCGGAACCACTGCCCTCTCCGGTTTCCTCCTCTGTCGCGATCACGATCGGTTGATGAACCGTCGGCCGAATCGAATTTCGACCGCGGTAACTCACGCTGTGCGATCCGACTTCGGCTTCGATTTCAAACTCATAAACCAACCGCTGATCAGGTTCCCACAAATACGTTACAGCAGACTCAATTGGATCGAGTGACTTGGGAACCTCGGGTCCTAAAGCAGGCGGACCTGCGATCAATTGAAGTTCGGGAGCGATCGAGAAAGATCCGAGACCGAATACGATCAGCAGGAACAACAACGGCATCACAAGCGCAAGTCTCCAGCGTCCCGGGTCGATGATTAGGGAGGTCATTAGAATTGCCTATCGATTGATGGCTCGAATCAGGGAATCGTCCGGACGTGATTACAGACAAAGAATACCAAAACTAGCTTGCTTTTGCCGCCAAGAGCTGACTCTACCCGCGATGTTGAAAGGAAGTCGGCAAACCATTCCTTGAAATTCTGCCGACGGCGAGGGCCCCAGGATTGGTCTACAATGCGTTCTTTGTCCCCTTCGAAATAAATCGGTGAAACGTCATGAGAGTTGCAAATCTGGTTCTGGTTATCGTTTTGCTTGGTATGGGCGATCTTTTCGCGTCGCCAAGTTTGCCAAGTTTCTTCAGCGACCACATGGTTTTGCAACGTGATCGCGACGTTGCGATTTGGGGCACCGCATCGCCGAACGCAGAGGTTACCGTCGCATTCAAAGGCGAATCGACCACCATTCGCGCGGATGCCGACGGGAAATGGCGGACGACCATTTCAAGCGGCCAAGCCGATGCCGTCGGAGCGGAGCTGACCGTCATTTCCGATGGCGAAACGCTGACGCTCGAGGATGTTTTGGTGGGTGAAGTTTGGTTCGCGTCAGGCCAATCGAACATGTACTTTACGATGAACCGAGTCCCGGCTTATGAGGACTTGATAGCGAAGACCGATCATCCGAGCATCCGGATGTTCAACGCTCCCTTGGTGACCGCCGTCGAACCACAGGATGACATTGATGGCGAATGGACGATGTGTCGTCCCGAGACGATTCCCGGCTATTCGGCCGTCGCGTTTTTCTTTGCCCGGAAACTGCATCAAGAATTAGGAATCCCGATCGGAGTGATCAAATCGGCTTGGGGCGGTAAGCCGGTCGAGACGTTCACCAGTCGTCAGGCACTTGGCACGTTGCCGGGAACGAAAGCATTGGTCGACGCAGTCCTCACGAACGATCAAAACTTTGATCCACAACAATCTCAAACGCAGTTCGAAACACGGTTGAAACAATGGGAAGCCGCTCTTGACGCTTGGAAGGCCAAACCAGCCGCCGAGCGAGGACGTTCGCCGCAACGACCGTCGGTGCCCAAGCGTCCGCTCGATACCGAAGGCCAACCCGGTGTGCTTTTTAACTCGATGATTCACCCTTTTGCCGGTTACACGATGCGAGGTGCGATCTGGTACCAAGGCGAAGGCAACGCCAAACCGGGAGCGGTACCCTACGATCAAACGCTACCACTGATGATCAACGATTGGCGAACGCGGTGGGACGACGATTTCTCGTTCTACTTCGTACAACTGGCCAACTACCGCGAACCGACGACCGAACCAGGTAACAACGATCCCTGGCCACTTTTGCAAGACCGGATGCGACGGGTTCTCTCATCGACACCCAAAACCGGGATGGCGATCATCAACGACATCGGTGAAGCGAACGACATTCATCCCAAGAACAAGCATGACGTCGGCGAGCGTTTGGCGTTATGGGCGTTAGCCCAAGACTACGACCGAGACCTTGTTTACTCCGGGCCGCTGTTCCGATCCACCGAGGTTCAGGGCGATGCGATGCACGTGACGTTCGAACATATCGGTTCAGGGCTGAGATCTCGCGACGGTTCCGACCTCACAAGGTTTGAAATCGCCGGCGACGATCGCGCGTGGCATTGGGCCGAAGCCAAAGTCATCGACAAGAACACCGTCGCGGTGAGCAGCGAAAAAGTGACCGCGCCGGTCGCCGTCCGATACGCTTGGGCGGCCAATCCTTCCGGTGCCAACCTGATCAATAGCGAAGGACTTCCCGCCTCGGTTTTCCGCACCGACGATTGGGACGATGTCGAAACGCCGACGGACCCTACCGCGCAGAACAACCTTCAGCAACGTCGGGCGCTCGCCGTTGAAATTCAAACGCTGAAAGCCGAGAGGGCGAAACTCGAACCCGGCAGCGAAGAATTTCAAGCAATTTCGAACAAACAACGCAAGTTGATGGAGAAATTCAAAACGATGACTCAAAACCGGAAGTGAACCATTGGTTTGCTCGGAACCACACGACCCTCGGTCCGTTTGGACCGATTGTAGCAATCAGAAGGAACTCTCGGATCGTGATCCTGTTTCTCGGCACGTTTGTATAGGTAGCCGCGACCACGATTACCGATGCATGTGTGCAGAGGGATGACGAGAACTCCGTGACCATTCCATTCGCGTGCATTGATCGATTGAACGGCAAGGATGCCAACCAGAACGAATCAAGCGATAACCGACTGCCGCCGAAAGTCGACTGATACTTTCGTCAGGTTCGTTCGTTGCATTACCCGCCCGAACGCAACCGGCCGGTTTCGCTTCGTCACCACCGGCGGTTCGCGATATGCCATTGCTCTCTTAGCGATCGCTTCGATAGGGATGGGCATGTTGGGGCTTTTCCGTTCGGATCCGGTGCGAACGCCGATTCTGCGTCCGACGACATCCTTGGTCGTCACACCACCTCCCACGTATGATCCAACTGCGGAAACGGTTGGTCAGGCCGAGAGCGAGCCCAAATCGAAAGCGGTCGCCGTCCGCATGGTCGCCCATCGCAGCACGCCGAAACGTCTAACCGTTTCGTCGAATCAAATTCAGATGCAACCGTATGGCGCTCCCACCTTCGACGGGGTGGTCGTTGAAAAAGGACAATCCATCGAACTTGAGAACGTGAAAATGAAGTTCGACGGGAAGAACACGGTCGTCGAAACCGACGAGTACACGATGGTCTTCATGTCCAGAACCGCAGCGAATATCCCGTACTTCGACGTGAAGTTCATCCCGACGACACCGTTCGCGGATTCAGTCGCGCCACACGGATTGTGGGGACTGACCGTGGACGCGGGTAACGAAGCTCGCAACGGCGACGCGGGTCGAGGTACTCAAGGTGGTGGGGCGATCGACTCCGTCAATCAGGACGGAACGATCCAACGCACCCAGCGAGGTGATCGAACATCGGTCGAACTCTATGAGGCCGACAGTCTGTTTGCCACCCAGGCCAAGAATGAAGCCGGTGCCTCGTTCTTCCGCTTCGCAGCCGAACGTGGAACCGGACTGGTTTAACCTGATGATGGGAATTGAATGAGGTTCACGGACGCATCCAATCGCATGACGCATTTTGGTATCTTCGAAAGAAAGACCAAGATCGAACATGATGCGACGAATCGTCCGATGAACCCATGAATCCCGTGCCCCCAAACCAACCGCAGCGTGTCGGCGTGTTCCGATCTCACACTCGACGCGAATGCGTCGAGATGCGGTTGGTGCTCGACGCGATGGGGATGGATGCGACGATCAGTCGGCAGACCACCGGACACGATGCCGGCGACTGGGAATTGCAAGTTTGGCCGCGAGATGTCGCGGCGGCGAAACAGGAACTCGATGCGTATCAAGCCGAACGTGCCGTCGACATCACCCCAACGGTCGAGCCTATCGCACTATTCGAAGGTGCCGGGTGGGGCATCTTGATCTATGTCCTCTTCTTGATATCCATCGAGATCCTTTCGCGTGCCGACGGTTACGGTTGGGGTTGGACAACCGTCGGGCCGCTGCGGGCAGGCGAAGTGACAAACGGACGCTGGTGGCAAACGATCACCGCCCTGACGCTCCACGCGGACCTTGCTCACTTGTCGTCAAACCTGTTGTTCGGTTCGCTGTTCGGGTTTCTCGCCGGACGTGTGTTGGGCGGCGGAGTGGCTTGGTTGATCATCATCGTCGCCGGATCGATCGGCAACGGATTCAATGCGATGGTGCGCAGTCCCGATCACATTTCGATCGGGGCGTCGACGGCCGTGTTTGCGGCACTTGGGATCTTGGTCGCCCACGCGCTCTATCCTCGCGCCGCCCAACGCGATACGGCTTTCCAACGATACAGTCCCCTGATTGCAGGGGTCGTGATGTTGGCGTTTCTAGGAACCGAAGGCGAACGGACCGACGTCCTGGCTCACGTGACCGGTTTCACGGCCGGTTTGGTGATCGGATCGATCGGGCGATACTTTCCACGCCGATGGCTCGAAAATCCCCAGCTTCAACTCGTCGCCGGCGGTGTCGCAATCGCCCTTATCGTCATTGCTTGGTCGGTCGCAATCGCGACCCGGACGTGAACTCGGAACGCGGTTTAACAAGTCCAATAGTAGGCTGGGTGGAGGAGGCTCGGCGACGAACACCCGGCGTTTGAATACTAAGGTTTTAATATTGGCGTTTGAATATTGGCGTTTGGCGAAAACCTTGTGCCCAATGCCGGGTCTTCGCCGAAGCGGCTACGACCCAGCCTAATTCTAGTTCAATCTTCGCTCGACAACTTTCAGGAAGACTTGCCATCTCCGGTCGCTTTTTTGGCCGGCTTGCTGCTGGAGGATTCGGACTTGGGGGAATCTTTCTTGCCCGACGAGTCGCCTTTGGATTCGCTCTTCGATTCGCCGGCTTTCTTATCCGCCTGAGCACCTTTCTTGTAACTATCGCTGCGATAGTCGGTTTGATAAAAGCCGCTGCCTTTGAAAACGATCGCGGCACCGGTGCCGAACTGGCGTTTGAGTTTATTCTTCTTACATTCGGGACACTTCTTCACCGGGTCATCGTTGATGCCCTGAAAAATTTCCAATTCATGTCCGCAAGCTTCGCACAAATAATCGTAAGTTGGCATCGAAGTCAAAAGTAAAGAGTAAAGAGTGAACAACAAAAGTAGGCTGGGTCGCAGCCGCTTTGGCGGAGACCCGGCAGTCCACAGCTAATAGCTAACCGCCAATAGCCAACCGCTACTTAACCTCCGCTTCCCATGCTAACGACGACTTGGGCGGGGCGAAGGACTCTCCCATGCATTCGGAAACCGGTGACAGCGACGTGGGCGACTTTGCCTTCATCGATGTCAGGGGTGGGCATTTGCGAAATCGCTTCGTGGACGTTCGGGTCGAACACTTCGCCTTCAGCGGGAATCGGCTCGACGCCGTGTTTGGCCAGTGCGTCGTCGAGTTGCTTCGCGACCATCGCCACGCCTTCACGCAAACTTTCCGATTCGGAACTAGCTGACGCCGCTTCGATCGCCCGGATCAAGTTATCGCGGACTTGCAAGACGTCGGCGACGACCGCCATCGGGGCGAATTTGAGTTGGTCTTCGTAGTCTCGTCGCATTCGCTTACGGAAGTTCTCCGCGTCGGCCTGTGCCTGCAACACTCGTTTGTCCGCCGCGACGACTTCGCCCCGCAAGCGTTCCATCTCCTCATCTCGAGTCTCCGGTGCACTGTCTTGCAATTCCGATTCATCGAACGATTCATACGCTTGATCGGTGGCCGCTCGAACGTCGAGCTGATCGCTGTCGAAGTGGGAGCCAGACTGAGATGCCTGATTGGGATCTTGTTCGTTTTCGTCGTTGTGGTGATTCATCAAGTGGATTCTTCGGGTTCAGGGTCAAAGAACTGTTTGAGTTTATCCAGGAACGAGGTTCGTTCAGGCAGAACGGCTTCGTGATCGAGGTCCGCGAGTTGCCGCAGCAATTTTTCCTGCTCACTGTTGAGTTTCTTGGGGACCTCGATGTAGACCTGAACGAGTAAATCGCCGTTGCGTCCGGTTCGGTGGTCGACGATGCCCTGTCCTCGAACCGTGAACACGTTCCCGCTTTGTGTCCCCGCCGGGACCGTCAACTGATGGGGTCCGTTGAGGGTGGGGACTTCGATCTCGGCTCCCAAGGCCGCCTGCGGGTACGAGATCGGCAATTGCAGGATTAGGTGTTTGCCGTCGCGTTTGAACAGGTTGTGAGGTTGAACACTGATGAAGCAGTAACAATCACCGGCGGGGCCGCCGTCGGGACTCGGTTCACCTTCGCCGGACAGACGCACTCGCATTCCATCATCGACGCCCGCCGGAATTTCGACGTTCATCTCGGCTTTCTCGTTTTGCAAACCGGTTCCGCGGCACTTGTTGCACGGCTGGCTGATCTGCTTACCCGCGCCTTGGCACGTCGGGCACGTCGTTTGGACTCGCAGGATGCCGGCGGACTGGATCACTTGGCCTTGGCCGCCGCACATGGTGCAGGTCACCGGTTCACTGCCGGGCGCGGCACCACTTCCGGAGCAGGTGTCACACGCGACACGGCGTCGAAACGCGATGTCTTTATGGCAACCTCGGGCGGCCTCTTCGAGTGTCAGCGTCACGTCGCAGCGGATGTCTGCGCCTTTGCGGACGCGTCGACGACCTCCGCCGCCACGGCGACCTCCGCCGAAGAAATCGCCGAAACCGCCACCAAACAAATCACCGAACGCTTCGAAGATGTCTTCGACGTCGCCGTATTGTTGCGTGGCACCCTCAACGCCGGCGTGGCCGTACTGGTCGTAGCGGGCTCGTTTTTGTTCGTCGCTGAGGACTTCGTAGGCCTCGGTGGCTTCCTTGAACTTGGCAACCGCGTCGTCACCTTTGTTCGTGTCGGGGTGATACTTTATAGCCAGTTTACGGTAGGCGCGATCGATTTGTTGTTTCGTCGCGGTCCGCTCGACCGTGAGTACCTCGTAATAACACGTCTTGGTTGCCATCAAACCGGATCAAAAGTTGGAGTATCATCGAAACAGGCCGCTCGCCGATGGCGAACGGCCTGGTTGAATTATTAGTTGCGACTCGCTAGCGGTCCCATCGGGAGACTGCTGATCGAATCAGCAGTCCCCACGGGAATCGAAAAACCTAGCTTACTGAACTTAACTCACGACGCCTTCAACGGGTCGTTTGTTCTTGTCTTCCTTCTCGAAATTGGTGACCAATGCTTCGGTCGTCAACATCAATCCGGCGATGCTTCCAGCGTTGATGAGGGCCGTGCGGGTGACCTTGACCGGGTCAATGATGCCAGCCTTGATCAAGTCGCAATATTGGCCCGTGTTGGCATTGAAGCCAATTTTGGGGTCGTTCTTTTGCAAGACTTCGTCGACCACGACGCTGCCGTCGATGCCGCCGTTGTCGGCGATTTGACGCATCGGCGCATCCAACGCATTGAGGACAATCTCGATGCCGATTTTCTCGTCGCCCTTGGCCTTCTTCTTGGCCTCTTCGAGCGCACCGCGGCAATGAACCAACGCCACACCACCGCCGGGCAGAATGCCTTCTTCGACGGCCGCACGGGTTGCGTGCAAGGCGTCTTCGAGGCGAGCCTTGGTTTGCTTCATCTCGGCTTCGGTTTCGGCACCGACGCTGATCACGGCAACACCGCCGGCGAGTTTGGCAAGCCGCTCTTGGTATTTTTCTTTGTCGTAATCGCTGTCGGTTTGCTCGATCTGGGCACGGATTTGGCCGACTCGTTTGTCGATGTCCTCGCGGTTGCCGGCACCTTCGACGATGGTCGTGTGACCCTTGTCGACGGTGACCTTCTTCGCACGACCGAGGTGCTCGAGGGTGACGTTCTCGAGCTGAATACCGAGGTCTTCGCTGATCAACGTACCGCCGGTCAGCGTCGCGATGTCGCCGAGCATCGCCTTGCGACGATCGCCGAACCCAGGTGCCTTGACGGCACAAACGTTGAGCGTACCGCGGAGCTTGTTGACGACCAAAAGCGTCAAAGCTTCGGCGTCGACGTCTTCGGCGATGATCAACAACGGTTGGCCGGTTTGAGCGGTCTTCTCGAGCAACGGAACGAGGTCGCGGATGTTGCTGATTTTCTTTTCATACAACAACACGAGTGCGTTATCGAGACTCGCTTCCATCGTGCCCGGATCGTTGATGAAATACGGCGAGATGTAGCCTTTGTCGAACTGCATGCCGTCGACGTACTCGACTTCCATGATTCGGCTCTTGCCTTCTTCGACGGTGATCACGCCGTCTTTGCCGACTCGCTCGAGGGCGTCGGCGAGCATGTTGCCGATTTCATGATCGTTGTTTGCCGAAATCGCACCGACGTGAGCAACTTCTTCTTTACCACTGACCGGGCGTCCCATTTCGACGAGTTTTTCACAAGCCGCTTCGACACCCTTTTCGATCCCGCGACGGATCGCGGTCGGGTTGCTGCCGGCGACGATGTTACGCAAACCTTCCTTGAAGATCGCGCGGGCCAAAACGGTCGCGGTGGTGGTTCCATCACCGGCCAAGTCGCTGGTTTTTTGTGCGACTTCGATGACGAGTTTCGCGCCCATGTTTTCGAACCGGTCTTCCAGTTCGACTTCTTTAGCGACGGTCACGCCGTCCTTGGTGACGGTCGGGCCACCGAACGACTTGTCGATGATCACGTTGCGACCGGTCGGGCCCATCGTGACCGCGACGGCATTGGCGAGTTTATCCACGCCGGCGAGCATGCGGGCTCGTGCGTGATCGTCAAATAGCAATTGTTTTGCCATGACTGAGGTTCCTGTTAGGTTGGTGATTGAGGACGGATGCTGAAACCGGACGGCCGGGGCCGAGCCGCTGAATCGAAGACCAAACTCCGGGGCAACGAATGGTTACCCCGAAATTTTGTCATGAAAGAACTAGCCGATCTTGGCAAGGATGTCGCTTTCGCGAAGGATCTTCATCTCTTCGCCGTCGACTTCGATTTCGCTTCCGCCGTACTTGCCGTAGATCACCACGTCGCCGACGGCAACGCTCAGTTCGCCACGGGCACCGCTATCGAGCAACTTGCCGGGGCCGACGGCCACGACGGTTCCGCGTTGGGGTTTTTCCTTGGCCGAATCGGGAAGGACGATTCCGCCCGCCGTGGTCGATTCCGCTTCGGTGGGTTGAACAACGACACGGTCATCGAGAGGACGCAAGTTGATGGTTTTGCTTTTGGTAGCAGCCATGAGGGATTTCCTGATTGAAGATTAAAGTTTGATTGATTGGTTGAAGATTTGGTTGAAACGATAAGGGTCAGTGTCACTCGCGGCTGGGAACCGGCCGAGAGCCAACGGCGGCTTACATCATGCCGCCCATGCCGCCCATGCCACCCATGCCACCCATGTCGGGCATTCCGCCGCCCATGCCGTGGTCGTGGTGATCGCCGCCGCCTGCTTCTTCCTCGACAGGAATCTCGACGACGAGCGATTCGGTGGTCAACAGCAACGAAGCGACCGAAGCGGCGTTGGTCAACGAGGTGCGGACGACCTTAGCGGGATCGACGATCCCGGCGGCGACCAAGTCACAATACTTGTCGGCGTTGGCGTCGTAGCCTTCGGTCTTGCCCTTCATTTGCAAAACGCGATTGACGACGACGGCACCATCGAGGCCGGCGTTGTTGGCGATCGCACGCAGTGGTTGGTCGAGGCAATTGCGGATGATGCGGACGCCGAGCTTTTGATCGCCTTCGGTTTCCTTCTCCAACTTCTCGACAGCCTTTCGGCAATGCAGCAAAGCCGTTCCGCCACCGGGGACGATGCCTTCTTCGAGAGCCGCTTGGGTGGCCGCACGAGCGTCGTCGATGAGGGCTTTGCGTTCCTTCATCTCGGTCTCGGTGGCCGCACCGACGTTGATTTGAGCCACACCGCCGGCGAGTTTCGCCAAACGTTCTTGCAGCTTCTCTTTGTCGTAATCTGAATCGGTGTTTTCGATTTCGCGACGGATTTGGGATACGCGGCCTTCGATGTCCGCTTTCTTGCCGGCACCGCCGACGATGGTGGTCGCTTCGCTGGTGATACGAACCTGTTTGGCACGACCGAGGTCGGTCATCTTGACACTTTCCAGGTCGATGCCGAGGTCCTTGAAGATCGCCTTGCCGCCGGTCAACACGGCGATGTCACCGAGGATCGCCTTGCGACGGTCGCCGTAGCCGGGAGCCTTGACCGCACAAGCCGACAGGATGCCACGCATCTTGTTGACAACCAACGTCGCGAGGGCTTCGCCTTCGACGTCTTCGGCGATGATCAATAACGGCTTCTTGGCTTGGCTGATCGCTTCGAGCAACGGGATCAACTTCTTGTTGTTGCTGATCTTTTCTTCGAACAACAGAATGTGGCAATCATCTAGTTCGACCGAAACTTCGTCTTGGTTGGTGACGAAGTGCGGCGACAGGAACCCACGATCGAACTGCATTCCTTCGACGACGTCGACATAAGTTTCGTTGGAGCGGCCTTCTTCGACGGTGATCACACCGTTCTTGCCGACCTTGGTGAAGGCGTCGGCCAGGACGTCACCGATTTCAGGATCGTTGTTACCGGCGATGGTGGCGACTTGCTTGATGTCGCTCCTGCTTTTCTCGTTGATCGGCGTGGCCATCTTGGCGATTTGGGCACAGCACGTGTCGACGGCCTTTTGAATGCCTCGCGACAACGCCATGGGGTCGGCACCGGTGGCGACCATCTTCAAGCCTTCGCGGAAGATCGCTTCGCTGAGCACGGTCGCGGTGGTAGTTCCGTCACCGGCGACGTCGTTGGTCTTCGAGGCGGCTTCCTTGACGAGTTGGGCACCGAGGTTTTCCAGCGGGTCATCGAGTTCGATGTCTTCGGCGACGGTCACGCCGTCTTTGGTGACCTTGGGTGACCCCCAGCCTTTGTCCAAAACGGCGTTGCGACCACGGGGGCCGAGGGTGCTGCGAACGGCACGAGCGAGTTTGCTGACGCCGGCCAGCAAGGCTGCTCGGGCTTCATCGTCAAAAACGATTTGCTTTGCCACGATGTGAATCTCCTGAGGGGGTGAAGGGGGGCGGGACATCCCGGTGGGCTGGCGATCGGCCGGCTCCAGGTCTCGACGCCCGTTCACCGGTTGGGAACGAGGTAGTGGATACGAAGTAATGGGTCGTTGTGGGTACAGCGAGACCGGTCGCGTCGGTCAGACGGGCACACTCCCACTGCGAGTGGAAGCAGGGAGCAATCGGCGTACCGAACACCCGAATGCATCCGTAAGGTGTTTGCAGGCAATCACTTACGCGTGTCCAGTGCTCGCCCGACAAAATCGGTCACGGGGTCGCCATGCCAGGGTGGCAGAGATCGCCCGGGACGGACGCGGCTTGAGATCGACCAAGAAACTTCGCACGAGGCCCCCGCCGAACGCTACTCAGCGGCCCGCCGGTGGGTACGATTGAGGGGACCAACCAGCTCTTTTCTTTGGCGATCGCTTCATGACGGCTTTCAATCCTTTCGGCTCCCCCGCGCTGGCACAAGACTCGTTCGACCAAGAACCGGGTGCCGCCAAGGGCACATCGACGACCCTGCACGGTTATGCGTTTACCGGCCAAATCATCACGTTGGCCTTGGCGAAAGGGATCCTCATCATCGGCTTGATTTTCGGCGTTTTACTGATGGACGACGAACGTGCGTTTGGCAATGCAGCGATCCTGTTGCCGCTCGGCGGCGGATTATTCGTGGTGATGTTGGCCGGTGCGTTCTTCGTTTCCAAGATGTTGCGGTCCGCAGGCGTCACGCGACTACGACAACACCCCGAAGTCCATGCGATGCACGAAGCCACGCCGGCGAACACGACGATGGCCGTGATGCGAGAGGAGTGGATCCAGTGGGACAACAAATCGCCACTGCCTTTGCCCTTGCGACCGTTCCTCGCCGGCGAACAGTCGGCCACGATCGTTGGTCAAGCGATGCTCGAAGGATCCGCCGTCATCAACTTAGTGTTCGCCTTGCTCGACGGATCCTACGCCCATTTCTTGTTCGCGTTCTTGGCCATGGTTGGTTTGGTATCGATGATCCCCACGACCGGAAAGTTGCGAAAACGGATCGAGATCGCGATCTCGCCCGAATCGATCGAAGGGCCCCGACGATGACAGGCAATCCAGACCTGCAGTCCGAATCGACGACGGGGTTGGTGGTGGCATCCAAAGCGGGCAACAACGAAGCCTTGGGGGCGTTGCTGTTGCGATATCGTGGTTTTCTGTTGATGCTCGCTCATCGCTATCTTTCCGAACAACTGCGTCGCCGGATCGATCCGGCCGATATCGTGCAGGTCACCTTTTTGGAAGCAAAACGCGACCTGCACGCGTTCCGCGGCGACACGCCGGCCGAGTTCGCCGGATGGTTGCGCGGAATGCTCAAGAACAACGTCGCGTCGGCGCTGTCGCACCATGTCATGACTCAAAAACGCAGCACCCGCAAAGAGGTCTATGCGGGCGGTGAAGACGACGGCAGCTCGCGTCAAAATTGGATCCACCAATTACCCGGCGGCAAGACCAGTCCCAGCGGCATCGCGGTGCGCCAGGAAGCCGTGTTGGCGATGATGAACGCGCTGCACGAACTTCCCGAAACCCAAGCCGAAGCGATTCGGTTGCGTTACATGGAGGGTTTGCCACTGAAGGAAATCGTCGAACGAATGGGCAAGAGCGAGACCGCCGTGGCGGGGCTTCTCAAACGCGGCCTGCAAAAATTGCGCGCCCTGCTCGACACCGGTAGCAGCCCTTGGTGGACATCCGCATGAATCAACCACCTTCAGATCCATCCATTGACGAACAGTCCTTTGACGACCGCCCCGACGATGCCGAATTGAACTCGCAGCTTGACGAAGCATTCGCACTTTACCTGAGCGCCTGCGATACCGGCGAATTGGACTCCCGCGAAGATTTTCTCAAACAGTTCCCGAGCCTGTCGGGGCAACTCCGCGAGTTGATGGAAGCCGCCGACATGATCGGCAACTTCACTCAAATCAGACCCGCCATCTCCGACCCACTGGATTCCCCCGGACCACTGGATCGATCGAGTCCGCCTGAGACGATCGGCATCTCTGAAATGGGAGCCGGCGAATCGGCCGGTGACTTTTCCGCGATGGACCCGCACGCGACCTTGCCGATGGCCAACCGACCGACCGGCGACTTGGGACCCTCGTTGCCGTTCGAAATGGAAGACTACACGTTGTTGAAGGTCCTCGGCGTGGGCGGCATGGGCGTGGTTTACCTTGCCAAACAGCGTGACCTCGAACGACTCGTCGCGGTCAAAATGATCCGCAGCGGGATGTTGGCAGGCACCGAAGAAGTCAAGCGTTTCTATACCGAAGCCAAAGCTGCCGCGTGTTTGCGGCATCCCAATATTGTCGCCGTGCATCAGTTCGGCCGACGGGCCGGTCACCACTTCTTTTCGATGCAATACATCGAAGGCGAAGACTTACAGCGGGTGCTCAAGAAAGACGCCCTGCCACCTCGCCGTGCCGCTGAAATCGTTCGCGACGTCGCCCGCGCGATCGATCACGCTCACCAACGAGGCGTCTTGCATCGCGACCTGAAACCGGGCAACGTGCTGATCGATCCTCACGGCCAAGTTCACGTGACCGATTTCGGACTCGCCAAACATGTCGACGCCGACAGCAGCCTAACGGGCACGGGCGAGGCCGTCGGCACGCCACATTACATGGCTCCCGAGCAAGCGATCGGCAAAAGCGAGCAAGCCACTCACGCGACCGACATCTATTCGCTCGGCGCGGTTTTGTTCGCCGCCGTCACCGGGAATCCGCCTCTGGTCGGCGACACGATCATGCAAACGTTGATGAAGGTCGCCCATCATCCCGCCCCGACGTTGCGATCGGTTTGCCCGGAGGTCGATGCCGACTTGAGTGCGATCGTCGAGAAATGTTTGCAGAAAGAACCCGCCCGGCGGTATGCGTCCGCGTCGGCCTTGGCGGACGACCTGCAACGCTATTTGACCGGCGAACCCATCGCCGCCCGATCGATGGGGCCGATCGGGCGGATCGTGCAATGGACCAAACAAATTCCCGTCGTCGCGGCCATCGCCGGGCGTCATTCCACCGACGCGCCGATCAGCCAACGTCGACTGCAAACGGCCATGATCGCGATGTTGTTTTTGATGCCGGTCGGACTGCTCAGTGGGGCTTGGTTGCAACATCGCGCCGCCTCGGCGATGCCGAAGCAAGTTCGATTGGCGGGCGGTCTGGTAGGCGGTTTGTATACCGAAACGTCTCGCCTCCTCGGCTCGAAGATGCACGAGATCAGCGGCGTCGAATTCGAAGTCACACCGACCGGGGGAACGTGGGACAACCGCGATCGCTTGATCCGTGGAGAGGTCCATTTGGCACCGATGCAAGCGTCCGCCGTCGGTGGCGAACAACTCTCCGTCGTGGCACCTTTGTTCTACGAAGCCGTCCATGTCTTGATCCGCAAAGACGGTCCGGTGCGCTCGATCGGTCAGCTTCGAGGTCACTCGATCGCCGTCGGCCCCGAAGGCAGTGGATCTCGCCGGGCAGCCGAATTGGTGCTCGATTCGCTCCAACTAGGCCCCGCCGAATGCCCGCGCGTGGTCATGAAGTGGCCGCAGTTAAAAAACGCTTCGCGGGAAAGCTCCATCGATGAGATTCCTTCGGTCGCGATCATTTGCATCGGTCCAGGCAGCGACCTCGTTCACGATCTTCTCGTCGATCAGCAGTGGCAGTTGATGTCGCTAAGCGGCAGCGTCACGATCGCCTTACAACACCCGACCCTGCGACCGATGACGCTTTCGGCGGAAGCTTATCCCGAGGCGATGCTGCCGGCCGAAGGCATCGAGACGGTGGGCACGACCGCGTTCCTGGTCTCGCACCAAAACGCGCCGGACCGCTTGGTGGAGTTGGCTCTCACAGCTTTATATCGCGAGCCGGGGATCGTCGGACTAATCCCCGCCGAGCGAGCCGCCGAATGGCAAGGCCTCGCTTTTCACCGCGCCGCCCGGGCGTATTTTGACGCCGTGGCGATCATTCGATAGCGACTCGACCCTGAGGCGAATCACGCAGGATCGGTATCGAAGCCGTAAGGCATCAATATCGATCAATCCACCAGCCCGTCCTCGTTATCGCTTGTTCCGAGGCCGGAAAACTGTCAGACTAAATAGACTGGCGCTATAACATCTTAGCCTGGCGCTATGGATTCTATTTGTCTCTCTGGTTGTGAATTGTTGATTCGAACGTTATCCCCCCATCGACCCGCTCGATTAATCGGCATGATGCTTTGCACCACGTTGATGTTGGCCGTGTTGCCGAGCATAGGGCTCGGCGTGGTGGGAACGGAAGCATTGCTCGACGGCGAAACGTCGCCTTTTTCGGAAGAAGATTTCGAAGGACGCAGCTTCCATTCGCGTTCTCGTAAGGAACGAATCACGATCGCTCGTCAATCATCAATGACGATGGCCGCACTTACATCGCCGTGGCAGTATCCGGCTCGGATCGCCTCGCGAGCACGGCCGTTCGGTCCAACACGGGCGATCGAAGGGCATCGACGCGCCGACGGCTCGCTCGCTCCGATGCGTTGTTAGTGAGTTCTTGTGCCCGTCTTTACCGGGCACCTTCGTTCAATCTCATCGGAGGCCTGCATGCCCAGGGGACGATCTGGTCTCACCTTTGCAGCACCGTTTGGGCCGGTACTCGTGGCATCGCAATGCTGCCGCAGCGGGACAGGATCGGTACCCCATTGGGGAACTCATCAGTCTCACTAAGCGAATCTCATACTCAATTGTCCAAGAATCATTCATGACTTCACCATCGCCCACCTTTTCGTTTTCGAATGTTCTCAGAGACTTAGTCGCGGGTCTTGTCGTTTTCTTGGTCGCGTTACCACTTTGCCTTGGTATCGCACTGGCATCGGGCGCGGAGTTGTTTTCGGGTTTGTTAGCTGGGATCGTGGGAGGCCTCGTCGTCGCCACAATCAGCGGTTCACATACCAGTGTGAGTGGTCCTGCGGCCGGTTTGACGGCGATCGTTGCGGCGCAGATTGCCTTGCTCGGTTCGTTCGACGCCTTCTTGCTGGCGGTCGTGATTGCTGGTCTTATCCAAATCGGTTTTGGGATCGCCAAAGGTGGAGCGCTCTCCGCGTTCTTTCCTTCGAGCGTGATCAATGGGTTGCTCGTGGCGATCGGGGTGATTCTGATCTTGAAACAGATTCCACACGTCGTCGGTCACGATACCGATCCCGAAGGCGAGATGTCGTTCATTCAACCTGATAAAGAGAACACGTTTTCTGAAATCATCGATACCATCGCCGGCGATATCCACGTCGGTGCCATGGTGATTGGGATCTTCTCGATCATCTTCCTTGCGTTGTGGGATCGATTCCCGGCTCTCAAAAAGTCAATCGTGCCCGCACCGCTGCTGGTGGTATTGGCGGGCGTGGCGATCAGCCTTGGCTTTGAAGGGATGGGTCCCGATTGGGAAATCGGCGAGTCGCATTTAGTGCTGATCCCGATCGCCAAGAGCGCGTCGGAATTCTTCAGCTTCATCCGACTGCCTGACTTCTCGCAACTGGCCAATCCAGCCGTTTATATCGCTGCGATTACGATCGCGGTGGTGGCCTCTCTCGAAACGCTGCTCAACCTCGAAGCGGTCGACAAGATCGACTTTGAAAAACGCAGCTCACCGCCGAGCCGCGAATTGATCGCCCAGGGCTGCGGTAATTTTGTTTGTGGGATGATCGGCGGATTGCCGGTCACGTCGGTGATCGTCCGGGGCAGCGTCAATGTCAACGCCGGCGCGAAAACCAAGGTCTCTGCAATCTTCCATGGCCTGCTGTTGTTGCTGAGCGTGGCGATTCTGCCACGTTACATGAACATGATCCCATTGTCGGCCCTCGCCGCCATTCTGCTTGTAACCGGGTTTAAACTGGCCAGCCCGGCCATGTTTCGTCGAATGTGGGACGAGGGACGTTATCAATTCATTCCGTTCATCGTGACCGTACTTGCCATCGTCTTCACAGATCTGTTGATCGGAGTCTTAATCGGCCTGGGCATCGCGGTTTTGTTCATTCTCAACAGCAATCTACGTCGCCCCATTCACCGAATGGTTGAATCTCATTCGGCGGGCGATATAACGCACATCGAATTGGCCAACCAAGTCAGCTTTCTCAATCGAGCGGCGATCGAAAGAGTACTTGACGAAGCTAAACCGGGAAGCCGATTGATGATCGATGCGAGCGGTTCCGACTATATCGATCCTGATGTTCTGAGCCTGATTCGAGAATATACCGAGACCACCGCTCCGGCCCGAAAGGTACTGGTGAATCTTGTCGGCTTCAAAAGGAAGTATCAACTTAGTGATAACGTTCAGTTCGCCGACTACACCACCCGTCAACTACAACGCGATGTCACTTCCGATCAAGTAATTCGAATCCTTTACGAGGGCAATCAACGTTTTGTCAGTGGCCTGCGGTTGAACCGCGATTTAGGACGCCAAGTCAACGCGACCGCGATCGGGCAAAACCCTTTGGCGGCGATCCTGAGTTGCATCGATTCCCGTGTTCCCACCGAGCTGGTTTTCGATCTCGGCGTGGGGGATATTTTTAGCGTCCGCGTGGCAGGCAATGTGATCGGAACCAAATCACTCGGCAGCGTCGAGTACGCGGTCGGCGTTGCCGGCGTCAAATTGGTCGTGGTCCTCGGACATACTCGCTGCGGTGCGGTCACCTCTTCGGTCCAATTGGTCTCCACCGGACAAAATGCCAAAGATGCGACTGGTTGTGACCATTTGCAATCGATCATCAATGAGATCGCACCCAGCGTTGTCGACCTGCCTTCCACGCCCATCAGCGAATTGCCAGCCGCCGAGGCCGAGTCATATATCGATGAAGTCGCACTCCGAAATGTGCTGCACACGGCCGAACAGATTGTGACTCGCAGCGAAGTCATTCGGACCGCTGTGTCGGAAGACCGCTTGAAAGTCGTCGGTGCCGTCTATGACGTGAAAACCGGGAAGGTCGATTTTCTAAACCTCTCGCTCAATGAAATCAAAGACGAGCTATCTCATTGATCGTACGCCGGTTTATCACCTATCCGATCGAATGAAATTCCGATTACGACGTCAAAACAAAGACGAACTCCCACGATGCCCGTCGCTGATCGCAACGGGCATCGTGTCTTCAACAGAGACTCAGACGCCTAGAACTCGGCATCTCGCCTAATGACTGATCACACCGCACCGAAGTAGTGCGTCAAAAATCTCTTTTGCTTGATCTGTCGGTGTCGCGTCTTCACGGTGCGTCAGATGAATCTCTGGTTTCTCGGGTGCCTCATATGGATCGCTGATCCCGGTAAAATTCTTGATCTCGCCGGCGATGGCTTTCTTGTACAAACCTTTGGGGTCGCGTTGTTGGCAAACCTCGATCGGCGTGTCCACGAACACTTCAAAGAAATCTCCTTCTTGCCCGGACGTTTCGACCATTTTGCGGACTCGGTCGCGGTCACGCCGGTACGGACTGACGAACGCCGCCAAAGTGATCAATCCGGCCGATGCCATGAGCGTCGTGACCGCACCGATCCGGCGGATGTTCTCTTCACGATCGATCGCGGAGAACCCCAACCCGAATCGAGTCGCAAATTCATCACCGTGTTCGACCGCCAATACCGCCGGAGGCGCGCACAAGCCGTGACGGACGTTGTCCCCGTCGAGCAAGGTCGACGCCGCTCCGTGCTCGATCAACAACCGGTCCAGTTCATTAGCAATCGTGCTCTTGCCACAACCGCTCAAGCCGGTGAACCACACCACGCACCCGCGTTGGTCCAAATTCACCTCGCGATGTTCGCGCGTGACGGTGTCTTCGTGCCAGACAATGTCTTTTGAAACGTCGTTGTCTTTCGATGCGCCGTTCGGGCTGAGTGATTCATTCATAAGTTGTATCTCGATTGGAGCCCACGTCGGTGGACGCGGGCGAGTCGTTCATGACCGGACCAACCGGCTTGATGACAAGCGTGGATGTAGTTGTCAAGCAGTTCGCCGTAGCACTTCAACGGCTCCGCCCCGAGATCCCAGCCGGCGCAGTAATACAACCGAGCGGCCGTCGCCGGAGACTCGTCAACGGCGGCTTTGGCGGCGTCCATCAACATCGCCGAATAACGACTGCGAACCGATTCGGCATTCTCCGAGGTCGGCTCACCGAGCTGCCGTGCCAGCGTTACCGAGTCGATCCGCCCGGGAACCATACCTAGCTGCTCGATCGTGGCAGATGTCAAGTCGCCGGAAACACCGCTTTCGGGCATGCTGTTTTCGTAATGCTGGTGAATCAAGAGCAGTTCTTGAGTACCCAAAAACCGAGCCGCAAACTTGGCAACGCCGTTGGACGACGTGGCCCAGTGAGTCCGCAATCGAACGCTCTGATCGGTGAAGACGCTGCACCGGATCGCTAAGCGAAACGACTCGCAAGCCGCACGATGGTCGCCGCGACGAAAACGACAATAGCCAAGCAGATCGTGACCCCACGACAAATCGCTGGCTTGTTTCGCGATCGCTTCGGCATGCTCTTCGATTACGTCCCATTGTTGTTGATCGGGTTGGAAGTCGGCCGGCGTGACGCCGAGTTCGTTCTGCAATCGCATCGCCACCGATTCAGGAAGTTCTCGCAAATCGAAACACCATCGCATCAAGTCGTTCCAAGACAATCCGAGTTGATGAGCGGACTTGGGTTCGAGTTGATTCAACAGAACACTATCGAGACTATCGATCGTCAATTGACAACGCACAGGGATTTCGCAAAGCCCGGCGGCGATTAACTCCTGTCCGAGTTTGAGAGGAGAGCAATGATTGAAATCAATGGAGTCAATCGCGGGTAAACACGACTTGGCCCATTGAACCCAAGGATGATCGGTTTGCTCAAGCGGCGAACGGTCGTTTGAATCGGTCGACGACCCGCCCATCCATTCCGCCGGGTCGGCATGACGTCGATCGGCCTGCGGAAGACGCGGCAACATCCAATCGAACAACAAAGCTTCCGCCAACGTGTTACCCCAAGGCAACCAGTCGCCACCCCCGTGATACCAATGGCACACGTCGGTCGCCCGGCCGGTCGCCGCGGCGACATCCGGATCAAGCAATCGCAAACACAGCCAATCGCCAATACCGTTGCCCACCAATGGGAGAAAATTGGGCGGCATCAACGGCGGCCAAACCGCGTCGGGGACTTCCGACAACAACGATTCGGGAGTCGCCGGGTGCCGGTATTCTCCCGGACCGAGCGTTTTCCAAAGTGGGACGCGGCCTTCGCCGGCGTCCCACCATTGACGCAGCGGCTCGGTGATCGGGATGCCGAAACGTTCGCAAACCGACTCGGCGTACGAACCCTGCGCAGGGTCTTCGTCGTCGGCAGTCGAATCGGCAGCGTTCACGAGTTATGATCCATGGGCCGATCAATCGGCCCTGTTTTCGTGCGAAAAGATAAGAAAAGATCGAAACAGAGTAACGACGAAGGACTACCAAAGGCAAGCGAAGTGATTCTATGTCAAAAATAATGAGATTTTTCGGGCCCGCATTTCGGTTGACGGTGTTCTTGGTGGTCGCTTCGCCATTGACCGCATTGCCGCTCAACACGGTTTGGCGACGGCTTGAAGCAGCTTCGCCCGCTGACACAAAGCCCGCACCGACGAAATCCGCAAAGTTTGTTCCGAATTACGACGAATCGAAGATTCCCGAGTTCACCCTCCCAGATCCACTCATCGATGCCAACGGTGAACGCATTGACACACGGAATGATTGGGAATCCCGACGCCGAGAGACGCTGCTGAAGTTCGAACACCACGTTTTCGGATCCATGCCCACCCAACGCCGCATCCACACCGAGATCGTCCGTCGCGATCCGACTTGGAACCATGGCAAAACGACGCGGTATGAACTCACAGTCACCCTGTTGCCGCTAAGTGAATCCAATGAGCAGCCCGATACCAACCAGCCCGGCTTGGACCTGATGGTCCTGATCGACGTCCCCTCGTCCGCATCCGCCGACAACCCCGTACCGGCTTTCTTGGGATTGAACTTCCAAGGCAACCACACCGTCACCGACGATCCGTTGGTTCGCATTTCACCGTCGTGGGTACGCGACCGTCGAGATGCCACCAGCCGAGGCAACACTCCGCTGGATGCCGGACGGGGCGTCGCGTCGGATCGTTGGCCGTTGTCGATGATCAACGACCGAGGCTACGCAGTGGCGACGTTGTATTACGGCGACATTGATCCCGATTTCGATGATGGGTTCCAAAACGGCGTTCACGGGTTATTTGCCGATTGGATCGAACGATTACCCGCCGACATCCGCCCCGGTTCGATCGCCGGTTGGACCTACGGATTGCAATGCGTGCTGGACGCGATTGTACAAACCCCTGCACTGGGGATCGACGCCGACCAAGTCGCCGTCATCGGTCATTCGCGTCTGGGCAAAACCTCGCTTTGGGCGGGCGCGGTCGATCCGCGTTTCGCGGTCATCATCAGCAACAATTCAGGATGCGGTGGCGTGGCACTGTCGCGTCGAGCGATCGGGGAAACCGTAGGACGAATCAACACCTCGTTCCCGCATTGGTTCTGTGATCGCTTCAACGACTACAACGAAAATGAAAACGCCCTTCCTGTCGATAGCCATCAACTGATCGCGCTTGCTGCCCCGCGCCCGGTCGCGATCGGAAGTGCCACCGAGGATACGTGGGCCGATCCGAAAGGCGAATTCCTGGCGGGCGTGCATGCCTCACCGGTTTATCAATTATTTGACAAACCGGGCTTGGTCGATGCCAACGGGCAATCCCCGACTCTGATGCCAGCCCCGAATGAAGCGTACCCCGACGGCACGATCACTTATCATCTCCGCGACGGAAAACACGACTTGACCGAGCATGATTGGAAACGATACCTCGACCTGTTCGATCGCGTACGCGATTGATCGAACGAGAACGATAGCTTCGTTGACCTCGAAGCCGTAGGCTGATCGAATCATAACCCGATGCGTAAGCGAGGGATGAGTCAATATCAATTATCCCTCGCTCATGCGTCGGGTTGCGATACGAATTTACGTCTACGAACGTTTCCGGTGCCGACTCGTTCGTGCGATCCGATGCAAATCCTCTTCCACCGTCATATGTCCCCATCGTAATGCTTGGTCTTGATCGTATTGCTTGCCCAACTGCAACGCGATCGAGGCTTTGGCCATTTCGTACCCGAGGTAGAACGCGTGGGACGGGTCGACGTTATCTGACTCAGGCAAGGACAACAATTCTTCCATGATCGCGAACGGGTCGGTGCCTTGTAGATGCACTCCGGCGCTGAGCAGATGCAACGTGTCGTCCTGAGCGATGATCCGGTAATTGTTATCGCGGATCCCTGATGCAATCGACTCGATCACCTCGGACGCGTGCGGTCGCAGTTTTGGATCTCGCAACATCACGAGTTGATCGGACAAACGTTTCGGTGGGACTCCCTGCGTGATGCTGTAATGAACCAAACGCCTTGCTAAATCGCATTCCTTGACGCTCGAACGAGCCCAGTTAATCACCTGTGTCGTTAACACGCTATTGATCGAGAACTCTTGGCAAAACGCTAGCAACACGAAGTTCAACCCTGCCGAGTCCACGTCCGTCAACTCCGTGAGATTGCCGATTCCCATCATCATCGCGTGCTCGGGATACCGCCGACGAACTTCCGCGTAACGCAATAAACTCTCCCCGAATCCGAACCCGATCGGTTCCAAGATCGGATCCAAACGAAACGGCACGCTATGCCGAGAAAGAAATGCGATCGTCGCATCCAAACTATCCAAGTCGTCGGGAGTATCCGGAATCGCAACGACCTCACATCCCCAATCGATCGCTTGATCCCGGTTGGATGAATTGACCGACAACACCAACGATGCCCCCGCCTCGATTGCGGTGGCCGCTTCCCATGCGTCGAAGGTATCGATGCTAATTTTGTGTCCGGCGGCAACCAAAGCCGAGACATAGTCGCCGATCGTTTCGCATCGTCGCGACGGGTCACAACCTACGTCGATCCGATCGGCCCCTTCGCCGCGCAATGCACCCGCGATCGCAACCACGTCGTCGATCTTCATCCGAGGTGCGTGGTTGATCTCCGCAATGATTTCGATCGAATGTCGGCTCAAATCCGGTTGAACGATCTTGCCACCCAACCAAGCATCCAGGTCGCGACAATCCTTCGGACCGCATAGAACCGATTCCGCCGGAAGTTCAGCAGCGTCGGCGATCAAAGTCCGCCAAGTGCGTCCCTCGGCATCGCCGGAATCGTCCAGCGACGCCTCGCAAAACCCCGGCAGAATCAAATGCGTTGTCCCATCGGGCACCTGCAAATGCCTCAGCAACCACTTCGGCGTGATCAACGCCGCCACCGTGATCGGCAATACCTGGACCGTGAATGCGAACGGCTCACGCTCAATAGCGATCGAAATCTGGGAACGCAGCGACACCTCGGCCAACTTGCCGGTGACGAAATGCAAACGAGCGTCGGACGAAAGATTCGGTGCAGCAGAACTCATCGCATCAGTGTGATCGCCTAGCACAAACTTGACCAGCTCAAAAAGGTGTCAGGACTCCTTACCGGCACTTTCCGAACGATTAGCGTATGTGCGTGCCACGTCCCACGCGAGCCGACCAAGGTGATATCATCTATCACGCCCTCAACCGTGGCAGCCCTTTGGGTCATGAAAACTGGGTGGAGTCCGTCGCCCGACGGTTTGATCTTGAAATGACCCTTCGCCCGCGTGGACGACCGCCTAAGAAGCCGATCGGTTCCCACCATGGTGGCGTAAAACGGGAAGGTGAGTATGAAACAGAGTCCCGACACCTTTTTGGTCGTAGCGGTTTGTTTTTGGTTGAGCGGGTTTGCGGCGTTGCTGTATGAAACCGTTTGGCTGCGACTGTTCTCGATCCAGTTCGGTACGTCCGAACAATCACTCGCGATCGTTTTGAGCACCTACATGGGCGGACTAGCGTTGGGGTCGCTGCTTGCCGGTTGGTGGTTGTCTCGCGATCGAAATGGACGTTTGGCGTCGCGACCGTTGTTGGTGTACGGGATCTTGGAACTAGGCATTGCGGCGACGGCATTGTTGGTTCCGACGGTGTTGTGGGCCGTCCGTTATGTGCAGATCGGCTTGTACGGCGGTGCGGACGCGCCTCCCGATGCGGGTGATTTCAGCCAGATCTCGTTTGCTTTTGGTGGTGCTTTTTTGGCGACGATCTTGCCCACGACGATGATGGGCGCGACGTTGCCGATGTTGTCCAAGCATGTCGTTTACCAAGACGCGCACCTGGGAAAACGAATCGGGGCACTCTACGCGATCAATACGCTCGGGGCGGTCATGGGTACTTTATTGGCCGCTTTCGTTTGTTTGCCGCACTTGGGTCTGTTCCGGACGATCCTGGTCGGCGTCGCTATCAACGTCTTGGTGTTTTTGATCGTCGCGTTGATTTTACGTCCCACATCGATCTCCACCGCCCGATCGGAGCAGGAACCGATCCGCTCGACGGCCGGTCGGGCAGGAGAATCACCCGAGCCTCCGGGAACACGGATGCCGGCGGGGTCGTTGCCGGCGGCGGACTGGGTATTGTTATTGATTGGTTGCAGCGGCGCTGTTTCCTTTGTTTACGAGATCTTGTTCACGCGGATGCTCGGCCATGTGTTGGGCGGATCGTTGTTCGCGTTCGCGTCGATGTTGGCGGCGTTTCTGACCGGGATCACGATCGGCGGGGCGATCGCGGCCCGTTTGGCTCCCGACCGACACGTCGCTTCGCGGGGGTTTTTCTACGCTCAGTGTTTCACAGCGTTGCTCGCGTTGGGTTCTTGGTACGGATTGGAATCCTTGGCCGGGTGGATCAATGAGTTATCTCTGGTAAGGCAAACCGAATCGGTTCCTCGGGTGTTGTTCAGCGTGCTTTTGTTGGTTCCTCCCGCAATCGCGATCGGAATGAGTTTCCCTTGGGCGATCCGAATCCACGCCCGTGGTGAACACGACGCGGCGGGTTCTTCGGCGAAGGTGTACGCGTGCGGAACGATCGGCAGTGTCATCGGCGCGTTCATCACGGGAACTTACTTGTTACCGATGAGCAATTACCAAACGACTCTTATTGTTGCCATGATGGGTAACCTCATCATCGCGGCGTGTTTCCTGTTTTGGTCCCAAATCCCCAAGAATCACTTCGCCTTGATCGCGATCATTGTTTTGGTCGGTGGATGGGCGTTTCCGACACAACCGTCGGAACTATTGCGAGTCAGCTCGTTTGAAAACTATGTACGTGGCGGCCAATTGACCTTCGTTCACACGGGTCGATCGGCCACCGTCACCATACACAATCAAGCGGGCGCTTTCCTAATGTCGACCAATGGATTGCCCGAGGCGACGGCCAGCCCCAAGGGATCGATGTTCAACTGGAAACGCACGACAAATTGGTTGGGCGTTTTACCGGCATCGCTGTTTCCCGAAGCCGAAACGATGCTTGTGGTGGGTTTTGGAGGCGGTGTCGCGCCGGCCCATGCACCGGATTCGGTACGCGAGATCGATGTGTTTGAGCTCGAAGAAGGCATGATCCAAGCCAATCGGATCGTCGCGCCACTCAGGCAACGAGATCCCATTACCGACCATCGCATTCGGATCATCCTGAATGACGGACGCAGCGGTTTAGCGTTAACGCAGAGGAAATACGACATCATCGTTTCCCAACCTTCGCACCCATGGACAGCGGGCGCATCGCACCTCTACACGCGTGAGTTTGCTCAACTGGCCTGTGATCACTTGACCGATCAAGGCGTGTTCGTGCTGTGGATGGATCGACAATTCGTCGATTTAGATCTTTTCCGGTCTTTAGCGGCTACGATGGGTGACGTGTTCGAACACATCGCCTTGTTTCAACCAAACGAATCGGCGTTATTGTTTGTGGGGTTGCGTTCTTCCATCGATTGGACGCAGAAAAATGGACGCGAGCTTTATGCCGTGTGCCGTTCCATGTCGGATCGAGCTTTGTATCGACAAATGGGACTCAATCATTCCCACGCTCTCGTCGCCGCTTTAGCGCTCGACGATGAAGGGTTGCGGCGACTCAGCGAGAACGCACCGATCACCACCGATAACAACAATCTGCTGGCGATGAAACGGATTCGATCTGACGAGCACGAACGAAACAAGAACAAGATTACCGAGGCCATCAATGAATATGATCCGTTGGTAAGAGAGTCAACAATCGGTCGAACCTTCGATTCCGATGCTCGTCTTGCGATCCTTCTTCGCCGTTTCGCGGCCGGTCGCGACCGCAATGCAGAACGATTGCTTGCAACGATTGATGATCTTTCGCGCCGCGAGTTTGCCCAAGGTTATCTTGCGTTGGCGAACAAAGAACTCGAGAAGGCACTTCACCACTTTCAACTCAGCACCAGCGCGGACCCCTCATATCAACCGGCTTGGGTGAACCAGTACTTGGTCATGCGGGAGAGCGTATCGGCCAACGATTCAGATCAAGAATCGTTGCGAAACTTGAGTGCCTCTGTGATTGAACAACTGCGATCTCCCTACAGCGCGATCGCCGAAGCGATCGAAGCGATGCGGGAAAAAGACTATTCCAAAATGAAAGCGATCGACGACAAACTCGCTCGGTTTTCGGTGGAAAATCCTGTTTTTGGAACCGCCGCGATCCTGCGTGTTCAGTGGCGAGAAATCGATCCTTCGTCCGGATCGGTTCGTAGTCGTGGCCAGGAAAATCTGAAGTTACTTGAAAGTTGCATTCCTTATTTGAGCGAAAAAGACCTCGCCATGTTTCGATTACGTGCCGCTGTCCTTGCGGGCCGGCCGAAGATCGTACTGACGACCGCCCAGATGATCGCCGAGCGGATCAACGGCGAACTCGATCCTCTCGCCGTCGACAGTGGCGAGGAACAGAGTTGGAATCGTTTCGACGAATCAGACACTGATCCGGTCAACCTACCGAACATGCAAATTAAACTACAGAATTGCTTGACCGCGATCGCACCACTGGAAGGCGATTCGAGAGTAGCTCGTTCAAGATTCTACGGCGTTCGGATGATGATCAATCAAGCATTAGCCGACGTGCAGCAACGGATGGCTAATTAGCCTTTCGAATCACCGATTCGCCGCCGGGTACGGACTTCGGCTCGAATGAAAAGGGATCTCTGGAAACTCAAACGTCGGATTGTGATCGGTTGGGCATGTTTACGGCACGCAACATGCTCTTTCTAATGCCATCGCATGAGCGATCAAACAAAGCAAATTCACTCTTAAAAACATGAATCGACCTATGACTATCCCCATTCAAACCGTTCACGGCGTTTGCCATCCGGTTGTTGTCCAACCGATCCCCTCGGAGCCTGCCGAAGCCGAAGAGTCCACGACGACCCAACTTTATCGCGATGAGACGGCGGCGCGTTTGATACAGAACAACAAGAAGGCAACCGTTGCCCGAAAGAACCGAAGGTAACGCATGTTTTCCATCATCGGCTGGGTTCTTTTCGGGTTTCTTGTTGGTCTGATCGCTCGGGCACTCGTCCCGGGTTCTCAGCCGATGGGATGCGTGCGAACGATTGCCTTGGGCGTCGCCGGCTCATTCATCGGCGGTGCAATCGGGTTCCTGCTTCGCGGAGGCAGCGTAGTTCAATCGAGTGGTTGGTTTGGGTCCGTCATCGGGGCGATCATTCTGCTCGTGATGACTGTTCGACATCGACGGTCGACCGATCCACGTTGAGGTGGTCCCTGCCAGTTCGGTCGAGTTTGCGGTACCATCTCTGGCCATGAACACCCCCCGAACCAGCAATCCCGAATCGCCGCCGAATCAGGCCACTGTGTTTCCTGAGGTGGTTTTCTTAGGAACGGGTACCAGCGTGGGTATTCCTGCTCTGGGTTGCGATTGTGAAGTCTGCACCAGCACCGATCCTCGGAATAATCGAACCCGCTGCGCGATCCTGTTTCGATTGCCCGCCGGAAATCTATTGGTCGACACGCCACCGGATTTACGAACTCAGTTACTGCGTGAGAAAATTCCATTGATTCACGCGGTGTTGTTCACTCACGAACACACTGACCATCTTTTCGGGCTGGACGATCTTCGATTGTTTCCGTTTCGTCTGGGCCATGGAGTCCCCCTCTATTGCGAATCACACGTCGAGCGGCGGATTCGTAAAGTTTATGACTATGCCTTCAGTGACCGAGAGGCAACACATCCGGGTTCGACACCGCAGCTTGACTTCGTCACGATTACCGGAACTCCATTTGAAGTTCTTGGCATAGAGGTCATCCCTATACCGCTCAAACATGGACCTTATTTTGACGTGTTGGGTTTTCGCATCGGTGATTTTGCTTACTGCACCGACACCAACGAGGTACCCGAATCGTCTATCGAACTACTACGAGGGGTCAAGACGCTTGTCATCGACGCTCTTCGATATCAACCGCACCCGACGCACTTCAGCGTCGACGAAGCGATCGAAGTGATTCGAAAAGTTCAACCGCAAGAAGCTTACCTGACGCATATCTGTCACGACTTAAACCATCCGGTCGCCGACGCTGAATTGCCTGAGGGAATTCATCTGGCCTACGACGGGCTACGATTGCCGATGAACCTCTGACCAACAACCCTGCAGGCTCGCACACTGCATAATCGTGGTCAAAATTCCGCTTTGATTATGCTTCCTTATTCGTTCGTAGGACCGAGATGAATGCTTTTTGCGGAATCGTGACGCTGCCGAATTGCTTCATCTTGGCTTTTCCTTTCTTTTGTTTCTCGAGCAATTTTTTCTTACGCGAGATATCGCCGCCGTAGCATTTGGCTGTCACGTCTTTGCGGACCGCAGCGATCGTGGCTCGAGCGATTACGGTTCCACCGATCGCGCCTTGGATCGGGATTTTGAACTGGTGACGGGGAATCGCATCGGCGAGTTGTTCGCAATAGTGCAATGCCCGAGCCCGCGACTTTTCTCGGTGAACGAGATACGCGAGGGCATCGACGGATTCTTGATTGACGAGGATGTCGACTTTCACAATATCGGTTTTGCGGTATTCGATCGGCACGTAATCGAACGAACCGTAACCGCGAGTGATCATCTTTAGTTTGTTGTAGAAATCAAACAACACTTCGCCAAGCGGCATCTCGCTGGTCACTTCGACGCGCCCGGCCGAGAGGTAGTTCATCGTTTGCGTTTCGCTGCGGTGATCGCGACACAACTCCATGACCGGTCCGACGTACTCTTCGGGGATCAAGATCTGAGCCCGGATATACGGTTCGCTCGCCGAATCGATCGTCGAGGGGTCTGGCCAATGGCTCGGGTTGTCGACTTCGAGCGTCGAACCGTCTTTGAGATTGAGTTGATACTTGACCGACGGGGCCGAAATGACCAACCCGATATCGAACTCGCGTTCCAGTCGTTCTTGAACGACATCTAGGTGCAACAATCCCAAGAAGCCACAGCGGAATCCGAATCCGAGAGCCGCCGAACTGTCTTTCTCGAAAGTCAATGCGGCGTCATTGATCGATAGTTTTTCGAGAGCCTTGGTGAGGTCTTGGTATTCGTCAGTACTCATCGGATAGATCGACGAGAACACGACCTGCCGGGCCGGTTGGTAACCGGGGATGGGATCGGTGGCGGGATTTTTGATTGACGTAATGGTATCGCCGATCTCGATGTCTTGGACCGACTTGATTCCCGCAACGATGTAACCGACCTCGCCGGCAACGAGCTGTTTCTTAGGCACCAATTTGAACTGGTTGTAACCGAGTTCATCAACACTGAATTCACGTTGGGCGTGCATGAAAAGGATCTCGTCCTTCGGCTTGAGCGTTCCCTCCATGATCCGGCATTGCATGATCACACCACGGTACTTGTCAAAAAATGCATCGAATATCAATGCTTTCAGCGGCGCCTTCGGATCGCCTTTGGGTGGCGGTAGATATCCGACAATGCCTTCGAGAACATCGTCGATCCCTTGACCCGTTTTCGCCGACACGGGAATCGCGGCAAAGGGATCCAAACCAAGGTCTTCATCGATTTCTTCACGAACCCGCTCGACGTCAGCGGCAGGCAAGTCGATCTTATTGATCACCGGCAACAACCGGAGGTCGTACTCCAACGCCAAGTACAAGTTGGCGACCGTTTGCGCCTCCACCCCTTGGGAAGCATCGACGACCATCAATGCGCCTTCGCAAGCCATCAAGGACCGCCGAACCTCGTGCGAAAAATCCACGTGTCCTGGAGTGTCGATCAAGTTCAATTGGTACTCTTGCCCGTCCTTGGCCGTGTAGCTGAGCGTGACGGTGTTGCTCTTGATCGTGATCCCACGCTCTCGCTCGATATCCATCGAATCAAGCATTTGGTCGTGGAACTCCCGTTGAGTGATCCCGCCGCATGCTTGGATCAAACGATCCGCCAACGTGGACTTGCCGTGGTCGATGTGAGCGATAATGCAAAAGTTGCGAATTTGTTTCATACGTCGGGATTCAAAGCGAAAATGGACTCGTTTTGGCGCAAGATACTCTTTTCCATTGACAATGGCGAACCCACCGTGACCGATTCGGGCAAGAAGATTCTACTGGGCAAATGACGCAATCTCTGATCCACGACCTATTCCTAATCCTGACCGCCGGGTTGATCGCGGCCATGATCTGCCGATCGCTGAAATCGTCGGTTCTCATCGGATATTTGCTGGTCGGCGCGGTTCTGGGTCGCGGTATTTCCGGCTGGGTGCTCGACGAAAACCACGAACTCGAGCATTTTGCCGAGGCGGGTGTGTTTTTGTTGTTGTTTTCGATCGGTCTCGAATTTTCGATCGATGAACTGAAACGATTGGGACGGAACTTCGTCATCGGCGGTGCCGTGCAGATGTTGCTGGTGATCCTTCCCGTCTCGGCGGCACTGATGAGTTGGCAGATGGACTGGCAATCGTCCGTCCTGATCGCCTCGGCGGTGGCGTTCAGCTCCACCGTTTTGGTGTTCAAATCGCTCTCTGAATGGGGGCAAGTGCAAAAGCCCCACGGGCAACGGGCGATCGGCATCTTGTTGTTTCAAGACGCCGCTTTGGTGCCATTGTTGTTGATTTTACCGATGCTCACCGGCGACCAACCCGCAGCCGGGTTTTCCCGATACGCGTCGACGGTGGGTGTCTCGTTTGCTTTCGTGATCAGCATCATCGCCTTGCGTCACGCGCTCGCCCGATGGTTGATTCCCTGGTTCGCCGGTTACCGCAGCCCCGAGATGGTGATTTTGTTCACGATCGTTTCGCTCGGAGGCGTCACCTTGGCCGCCTATCACATCGGCTTGCCCCCGGCGGTGGGGGCGTTCGCGGCTGGCTTGATTTTCAACGGAAACCGCTGGACTTCGCAAATCGATGCGTTGGTCTTGCCGTTCCGCGAAACCTTTGCGGCTGTGTTCTTCGTCGGCCTCGGCTTGATTCTCGATCCACGGTTGTTCTGGAATGAACCGCTATTGATCGGAGGAATGTTGTTCTCGTTGATCGTTGTCAAAGCGATCGCCGCCACCGTCGCTCTCCATTTGACCGGAATGAACTGGCGTCACTCCTTCGCGATGGGAATCGGGTTAGCGCATGTCGGTGAGTTCGCATTCGTATTGGCGCTCGTCGGATTGGAAGCCAACGTGTTGACGGAGATTCATTATCAACGGATCGTCGCCATTGCCGTCGGATCGTTGTTGTTGACACCGCCGTTGATGAAATGGGGCTTAAGAAAGATTCATGATCCGGTCGAGGCGAACGATTCGGTTCGGCTCGACACTTCGGTCTCGATTCAAGGGCATCGAACGACGGTCATTGGTGCCGGACCGATCGGCACTCGGGTGGCGGCCCAATTCGAAACGATGGGCAAAGACGTTTGTCTGATCGACTTCAGTCCGATGAATCTGCACGCGTTTGCCCAAGCCGGTTTTCGGACGATCGCGGGCGACGCGACCAACCCGAAGATTCTGGAACTCGCCGAAGCGGATCAATCGTCGGTGATCGTCGTGTGTGTCGCCGATGACAAAGCCGCCATGCGAATCGTCCGGGCGATCCGGCGGGTCAATCGCGAAGCAAAGTTGATCGTACGGTGCCGATATCAATCCAACGTCAGCAAGCTCCGACGACTGGGAGCCGATAACATCATCAGCGAAGAAATCGAAGCCACGATGGCGTTGTTGCGGATGCTCGGCTCGGCCGAAAATTAAGGCCCTCGCCCGTCCCCCGATTGGCCAAAACAAGTTAGTAAGCATCGCGTGAACATTAAGTGGTGGCGACTTTCAGTCGCCAAACCCTGAAACGTCGACTTTCAGTCGACGCCACGTTAAGAATCCATCACTTGTTGATCACGCGATGCTAAGTGTTAGCGAATCGGCACTCCCTGGAAAGTCTGAATCACGCCGCCGGGATAGGTGTTCAGTTGCACGCCGTTGTTGAAATAGCCGTAACCATACGGAACGGCACCATAGCCGTAATTGCCATACCCGTAGCCGTAGGGTGAATAGACCGGTTGCGGGTATCGGTTCGGATACCCGTATCGATAGGCTCCGTAGCGATACCCCGATTGAGCGGGCAGTCGGTACGTTTGCCCTGAATTGAACTGCGAGCGGAGCCCGCTTCCCTGGCTCGGTGGAGTGCTCGGTAGTTGTCCCCATCCGACGCCACCGGTGAACCCGTAACCCGTTCCATACCCTGGCAAGGACTGCGCGTTGGCCGGCCGCTCGGTCGCGACAGTGAGGACCCAGCAAACCGCGACGACGGCCGCCATTTGGCTCCACCTCGTCCACTTTCTATTAAAAAACGTCGTATTCATCTGTTCGGTTCCCATTGGTTGACTTTGATTTGGAAAGGGTGCCGGATATCGGACCTTTCCGTCTCTCTCATCATACCGGTGGAGCGAATGCCAGGCCAAAAATTATTGACAAGGCCGCCGATTCAATCGCCCATTTCCCAGCGTCCCGTAGGCTGGGTCGCAGCGATAGCGAAGACCCGTCATTGGATCGCTCAGTGTTTCTAAACTTAAACTTAAACCTAAACTCGCCCTAGCTCCCTCCACAGGGCGAAGACACCCAAGAGCGTTGCTCGCTTGACTAGGCGTAGGTTGAAGTTGAAGTTTCGAACACGAGCCAATAAGGCGCTATGCCGGGTGTTCGTCGCAAAGCCTCCTCCACCCAGCCTACAAGTGTCTCAACTAGTTTGAGCGGCCGCCCAAGAGAGGTAACCGGGCGACGTTTCGGTGACCGGTGTGACGAGGATTTCTGGCTCTTCGTAGGGGTGGTTTTGGGCAAGCCAATCGATCACATCGGCTACCTTTTCGGACGTCGTTTTGATCGCCAATCGGTATTCATTTTCCACCTGCATTTCTTCCTTCCAAACATAAGTGCTGCGGATCGGCCCGTCGGTCTGGACACATGCGGCCAATCGTCGTTGGACGAGTTCCCCGGCGATCGATTGGGCTTGTTCGGCATCAGCCGTCGTCGTCCAAACGATCGCCAACGACCCTGGGTTGGGTACCTGAGAAGGGTCTTTACTCGTCGATTTCTGAGTCATTTTTAAACTTTCTTGATGACATCCCATATTACCTAAACACTCCAAGCTTCCGTGGAAAACTTGTCGTCTGAATGTCTGTTGATTGTCCTGTTTTGTCTGAGTTAATGAAGCCGGTCACTTCCGAGTGTCTTGAACTGTTTGCATTCTCGACAAATCACGACAGTATTCAGACATCCTGGCGACAGGTTTTCCACAGTCGATTTCCGCCTATTTGCTAGGCTATTTGCCTGTGATTCTCGCGAACTGAACCTAGTTTGCGACACTCGCTCCTCGGACATTACGACGACGACGATTAAAGAGATTAGTTCTTTTGATGGCAAACCCGCGTGAACCATGAGTTCGTTGCTAGCAATGCTCACCACGTCGATCGACGAACTCGTTCGTAGGGGGTGCGTCGAAGGCATCGGATCGTTAAAACATTCGATGCCCACGGCCCCGCCAGCGATAACCCATGGCCCCGCCAGCGATAACTCAGCGAAGAACTTTTCAAGATGAAGATCACCTGCCAACGTGACCAACTCGCCAACGCGTTCAGCCTCGCCGCGAGCATCGCCCCGAGCCGATCGCCCAAAGAGATCCTGCAGAACGTCAAGGTAACCGCCGCCGGTGGCAAGCTGACTTTGTCGGCGACCGACCAAGAGGTCGGAATTCGTTTGGACGTTACCGAAGGGGTCGAGATCCACACCGAAGGCACGGCACTCTTGCCGGTACAAAAGACCGGAGCGATCTTGCGGGAAAGCAACGACGAGAGTCTGACGATCGAGACCGACGAATCAGGGATCCGGATCGCCGGCAGCCGTAGCAAGTTCCGATTGCCGGGGGCGAACCCGGACGAGTTCCCGTCGGTGCATGAATTCGACGAGCAAAAGTACCACCAAATCAGCACGCGACTGTTCCGCGAGATGTTACGACGAACGGCCTTCGCGACCGATTCCGAATCGAGCCGCTACGCTCTTGGCGGCGTGCTGTTGGAAATGGAAGAGGGATCGGTGATCGCAGTGGGCACCGACGGGCGGCGGTTGGCTCGGATGGAAGGCAAAGGCGACGCGGTCGGCGGTCACCAAACCAACGGAATGACTACGATCGTTCCCACCCGGGCGATCGCACTGATCGAAAAGGCCCTCAGCGACAAGGACGACACCGTCGACGTCGCCTCGCGTGGCAATGATCTGATGATCCGCACGCCGCGAGCGGTCATCTCCAGCCGTCTGGTCGAAGGACGCTACCCGAACTGGCGGCAAGTCCTTCCCAAACGCGAAAACGCGGTTCAGTTGGACGTGACGGTCGGGCCGTTGTTCGCGGCGCTTCGTCAAGCCGCGATCGTGACGGACATCGACAGCCGGGGCGTGGATTTCACCTTCGCCGACGGAACCTTGAAACTTGAAGCGTCGACGGCGGACCTGGGCGAATCGCAGATCGAGCTGCCGATCAGCTACGACGGCGAGCCGATCACGTTAACGATGGATCACCGGTACTTGGCGGACTTTTGTAAAGTCATGGACGGCGAATCGGTTTTCGTGATGGAGATCGAATCGTCCAAATCGCCCGCACTTTTGACGACCGACGACGGGTATGCTTACGTGATCATGCCGATGGCCCGAGACCGATAAGAAACGCATGAACAAGAAGTGGCATAGGCTTCCAGCCTTTTTATACCCCACATCTTTTTTGACCCCCACGAGCTCGTCTCGTGGGTGAATAAGGTTCGCAAGCTAGACAACGACGCCCTCCCAACCATCCGATTTTCACTTGTGCTCGCCGCTTCAAGCGGCGAGCACAAGTGAAAATCGGATGGTTGGAGGAATAGCGGCTCGTGTCTAGCTTGCGAACCTCGGCTTCCTGCCAGACGAGCTGGCAGGGGAGCAATACATGAGAACTTGTGTGGTATAAAAAGGTTGGAAGCCTATGCCATTTTTTAAAAGCGACAGTCATTGTTCGTCGGCCCGTCTTCTCGACCGAGAATCCAAGTGCCTCCACAACCTGCCAAGAAACCGAAACCGGCCGGTTCAAAAGCCGACGAGCGGGGAACCGGAGCCCGTAAGATCGGGACGATCGTTTCGCAATTGATGAGCCGACGAGGCTATGCGTCGGTCGGAATCGAACATGCCATGACCGCTTCGGTGGCCGCAGCGGTTGGTCCCGGGTTGAACGAGTCGTTCCAGATCGGCAAGCTAACCAGAGGTGTCCTGCACATCTACGTCGTCGATAGTGTGACGATGCAGGAGTTCACGTTCCAAAAACGCCAAATCCAAAAACGGCTGCTCCAAGACCACCCCCAAGCCAAGATCCAAGACATCCGTTTTCGTCTGTCCCAGTGAACACTCTTCACTCTTCACTCTTCACTCTTCACTCATGCTAGCCGCGCGCATCATCCCCTGTTTAGACGTCCACGGCGGGCGAGTCGTCAAAGGGACCAATTTCGTTAACCTTCGCGACGCCGGTGACCCGGTCGAAGTCGCCCGGCGATACGAAGCCGAGGGAGCCGATGAGTTGGTATTCCTGGACATCACGGCCAGTCACGAGGAACGGGATATTCTCTTGGACGTCGTCCGCCGGACGGCCGAGCAGGTATTCATGCCGTTGACCGTCGGCGGCGGCGTTCGCACGGTCGACGACGTCCGAGCTTTGTTGTCGGCGGGATGTGATAAGGTCTCGATCAATTCATCGGCCGTCACCGATCCTGATTTCGTGCGGCGAGCGGCCGACCGGTTTGGGAGCCAGTGCATCGTGGTCAACATCGACCCCAAGCGGATCCAGCGAGACGGTCAAGAGTTCTGGGAAGTCCACATCAACGGCGGTCGCAAACCGACGGGTTTGCAGGCCGTCGACTGGGCGCGGGAGGTCGAGAAGTTGGGAGCCGGCGAGATCGTCTTGACCAGCATGGACGCCGACGGCACGAAGGACGGATACGATATCGAGATCACCCGAGCGGTCAGCGAAGCGGTCTCAATCCCCGTCGTCGCCAGCGGCGGAGCGGGCCATCCGGATCATTTGGTCGCGGCGATTCGCGATGGGAAAGCGGACGCGGCGTTGGCGGCGAGCATCTTCCATTTCGGCACCTTCACAATCACGCAAACCAAACAAATCATGCAAGCCGCCGGAATCCCCGTCCGCCTGTAAAAAACCTAAACTTAAACCTAAACTTAAACTTAAACCTAAACCTAAACTCGCGTTCGCCCCCTCAACAGATAGAGCGTCGCTCGCGTCTGGAGGGGGCCGTTTAGGTTTAAGTTTAAGTTTAAGTTTAAGTTTTTGAGAAACCCATTCAGCCCCTGCCGGGTCTCCGCTATCGATGCGACCCAGCCTACGTGATTCTCTCCACCTTGACCATTTTGAATGGGCCAACGAACATACGGTCCGCTCGCATCCGTCCTGTTTCTTTTGCCAAAGTGAATCCTAGTGTCCGACGTGGTACCAGCTCGAAATGCCTTAATCAGCGTCAGCGACAAAATGGGGCTAACCGACCTCGCAGCCGGATTACAAGCGGCGGGAGTGACGATTTACAGCACCGGGGGGACGCGTACGCACCTGCAACAATCCGGCATCGAAGTCGAAGACGTCGCCGAGTACACGGGCTTTCCCGAAATGCTCGACGGACGCGTCAAAACGCTGCATCCGCGGATCTTTGCGGGCATTTTGGCACGCCGCGACCGGGACGATCACCTGGCCAAGCTCGACGAACATGACATCGAACCGTTCGACATCGTGGTCGTGAATTTGTATCCCTTTGCCGCCACTGCCGCTCGTCTTGGTTCGACGCGGGAAGAATGCGTCGAACAGATCGACATCGGCGGCCCCAGCCTCGTGCGTGCGGCGGCCAAGAACCAAAACGACGTGGTCATCGCCACCAGTCCCGAGCAATACAGTGAAATCATCGAACAGCTCGACACGCTCGGCGGCACGACCTTGGAACTGCGCCGGCGACTCGCCGCTGAAGCTTTCGAACACACCGCGACGTATGACCGCAGCATCGCCGATTATCTTTCGGGTGATCATGTCAGTGGTGAATTTCCGGGAACGATGAACGTGTCGCTGCGTCGCAAAGCCCAATTGCGATACGGCGAAAACCCACACCAACGAGCGGCGTTATACAGTGACCCGTCGGAACGTTCGGCCAATTTGGTTTCCGCCCGACAGATCAGCGGCAAGGAGTTGTCCTACAACAATCTGTTGGACCTCGACGCGGCTTTGGAGATCGTTCGCAGCTTTGCCGAACCGGCCGCCTCGGTGATGAAACACAACAACCCCTGTGGCGCGGCGACCGACTTAACACTTGTCGACGCGGTCGAGAAAGCGATGGCGGGCGACCCGCTCAGCGCGTTCGGATCCGTCATCGGATTGAACCGCACCGTCGACATCAAGACCGCCGAGTTATTGTGCGAACCCGGTTTGTTCATCGAAGCCATCGTGGCTCCTGATTTCGAAGCCGGAGCGGTCGGCTTGTTGACGACGCGGCCGAAATGGAAAGACAACGTGCGATTGATGCAGGTCGGACGGTTGGATACCCTCGGACCGAAGTTCTCACGCCGGTTCATCAGTGGTGGGATGTTGGTCCAAGACGCCGATCGAATGACCAGTTCGCCGTTGCAATGGAAAACCGTTACCGAAACCGAAGTCGACGACGATCTATGGGACGACATTTCGTTCGGTTGGGAGATGGTCCGGCACGTCAAAAGCAACGCGATCGTCCTCGCCAAAGAAACCGCGTTGATCGGTGTCGGCGCGGGCCAAATGAGCCGCGTCGATAGTGTCGAAATCTCGATCGACAAAGCCGGCGACCGGGCCGACGGGGCGATCCTCGCCAGTGACGCGTTTTTCCCGTTCCCCGATTCGATCGAGTTGGCGGCTAAAGCCGGGATCATCGCGATCGTACAACCGGGCGGTTCGCGCCGTGACGACGAGGTCATCGCCGCTTGCGACGAATTCGAAATCCCGATGGTGTTCACCGGTCGGCGTCACTTCAAGCATTGATCATGAGCATCCTCGACGACATCCTCGTCAAAACCCGTGAAACGATCGCTCGCGATCAACAATCCACTGCACCGGAGAGACTTCGCGAGCAAATCGCGTCGCTTCCGCCCTGCCGCGACTTTCGCGGATCGCTCGCGGCTACCGATCAAGTCCGGCTGATCGCGGAAGTCAAAAAGGCGAGTCCGTCGGCCGGAGTGATTCGAGAAGACTTCGACCCCGCCACGATCGCCCGGGCATACCAAGACGGCGGAGCGGCTTGCATTAGTGTTTTGACCGACGAACCGTTCTTTCAAGGCTCGCTGGAGTATCTCAAACAGGTGCGAGCGGCCGTGGATCTGCCGATCCTGAGAAAGGACTTCATCGTCGATGAATATCAACTCTTGCAAGCCCGAGCCGCCGGAGCCGACGCGGTGTTGTTGATCGCCGAGTGTTTGACACCGGATGAACTGATCCGGCTCGACCAGCAAGCCACCGAGTTGGGATTGCAAACCCTCATCGAATTGTATGAACCGGATAATCTGACCGCCGTCTTGGCGACGTCGACGCGGATGGTCGGCGTCAACAACCGCGACCTCCGCACCTTCGTCACGGATCTGGACCACACGGTTCGTTTGGCCCGAGACATTCCTAGTGATCGGTTGATCATTGGTGAAAGCGGTATCCGGACTCACGACGACGTGCGACATTTGGGAGCCGCCGGAGTCAAAGGCATCTTGGTCGGCGAGTCATTAATGCGGCAAACCGACATCGCCGCCGCCACGAAAACCCTACTGGGACCGAATTAAAACAAGCCCGACGCGCCAGCGGCGTGTTGATTGAGTGCACGTTTGGGCGTTTTCGTTTAACGGCAAGCCGCAGGCGCCAGCGTTTTCAAACTCTGTCGCCTGCGGCTTGCCGTTAAACGATTGAACCAACACGCCGTCACGCATCGGGTTACGATTCAATCAACACGGCGTCGGACTTGGAGGTATGCCGCGTAGCCAGCCTAGAATGAAAAATCCGGGTCACTTATCCGCGAGCAGGTGCTAAGATAAAAGTCCGCACGACGATGTGGGATCGATGCCGAATCCGCGTTGATCCAGACGATGGGAGCTTTAGAGCGATTCGGGGGGACCAAGATCAGATGAAACGATTGGGGTTATGCGTCGTCTTCGCAATCGCCATCTCAGGCGTCCTGGTGCCGAATTGGTTGCCTGGAGTTTGCCTTCATTGCGTCACCGCAGACGAGCCTGCCGACGATTTTCAAACGGCGGCGCAGCGGCGTTTGTACCGCATTTTGATCGGACGCAGCGAGAAGTCTCGCGCTAACGTCGTCAGCCGTTTGGCGTTGTCTCCTGAAGATATACACTCGGAAATCGAAGTGCTCGTCGCTGCGGCGGAAATGCTATTGCAGCAGCGGGCTGACGAACTCGCCGCCGAGAAACCAGATACGAGAACGCGTCAGTCCGGCGAATCAACGTCCGAAAGTCTGTTGGCGATGATCGCGTTGATCGCCAAAGACCCATCGCCGTTGGCATTGCCATTGATTCAAAAGGCACTCCATCATGAAGATGATTTGATCGCGATGGCTGCCATGGATGCCGTCGGATCCCATGGCCTCGACGACGCTCTGGATGACTTGACGGCGCAGATCAAACGACCCGAGTTTGACGAACGTTACGCCTATCGGTTCGCGCTGGTCCGGGCGATCGCCCAACTGCACGATCCCCGGGCCATCGAGTGGTTACAAAAGCTATACCGGCAACTCGATGGTCAATTGCGGCACGAAATCCAAGGTCGTCTGGCGGACGTGGATCTTCGTGATTTTGACGGTGACGCGGAACGATTGCGGCAATGGCAAGACGAGCATCCGATCAGCGCAATCTTGGATCAAGTTCTGTTGGATATCGAACCGCCGGTAAAGAGCGAGACTGAATCAACGACCATCGAGTTGCAACCCGTGACGTCGTCGTCGGGACAACGACCCAAGTTAGCACGAAACCAGTACTACGGAATCGATCTCCATGCGGCACGGATGTTATTCATCATCGACCGTTCGGGCAGCATGCGAGAGCCGGCACACTACGGGACGCGTTTGCAACGAGCCAAGACGGAATTGGTGCAAACGATCAACGGTTTATCATCGCAAACCCAGTTCGGCATTATGGCTTTTGATACCACGATCGGTTTGTTTCGTGATGAGTTAGTCGATGCCACCGACGAGAACAAACGCGCGGCGACCGCGTTCGTCGATCGGATCATGTTGGGACAAAAAACCAACACGCACGGGGCGTTGGTCGATGCGAGCGATTTTGACGACCAACTCGAAGCCGTATTCTTGTTGACCGACGGACGACCGACGTTCGGAAAAGTGACACGGCCGGACTTGATCATCGAAGACATGATCCGTCGCAATCGCACGCGACATCTGAAGTTCCACACCATTGGCATCGGTGACCTAGGCAACACGGTCGTGTTCTTAAAAACGCTCGCCGAGGAAACCGGCGGCGAATTCAAGCAGGTTCCTTAACGCGTCGAAGCAGCAACTTGGGCTTCCAGCCTGTCGTCAAACCAATGACGGCTGATCCGTGTACAGTTCCAGCATTTGGCTTTGTACCTTCACGGCACGCAGCAGCGTCCAAAGTTGGTCCGGTGAGAACTCAATAGGGGCATCGCCGAGCATTTGATCGAGTTCGTCGACGATCGCTTCGTGTTGATCCGACGCGGCTTCGAACCGAAACGAAGCGTTCCGCCATGCTGCCAAACGGGCTTTCGGATCCCGCAAACGTTCTGGGGATCGTTCGCGGTTGAGCAGGATCAAGCACAAACGGGCGACTTCGACGGGCGTTAAGTCCGGTCGATCGGCGGCGAGTTGTTCGGCAAGCTCGTGGCAGTTCATAAACAAGACTAGGTTGCCACGAAGCAAAATCCACCGACTTAAGGATTTTTTGCCAACTTCATCTCAGTGGTGACTCGTTCCCACCAGATCGCGTGTTCAGGATGCTGGCAATGAACCAAAATTTCTCGTGCCTCGCACTCACCGCGGGTTGACAGGCGTATCTCGATCCAAACCGTCTCGGAGGGCATTTGATCGGCAAAACGGTCGGCCCATTCCATCACCGTCCAAGCACCACGTTCGTCCCACAATTCTTCGATCCCGATCTCCCAAAGTTCGTCCTCGTCCCTCACCCGATAGAGATCCAAGTGATGCCAGCGGCGAGGCCGATTCGGCTCGCGCTCGGGGCTCTCTAACCCGGTGCCCCCAAACCTGGGGACTTCATAGCTACGCAGCAACGTGAACGTAGGAGAAGTGACTTCGTCTGAAGCAATATTCAGCGAACGGGCGAGTTCTTGACAGAACCGCGTCTTTCCGGCACCCAATGTGCCGACCAATCCGATCACGACGGGTGACTCGTTTGAATCCGACCGACACGAGGTCGCAACCATCGTGTCGGTAAGAATGGACAACAGATTCAGATCCACGAGAGGAAAATGGGCGACTCGCGGGAACTGTTGGTAAGGCTTCACCAAACTACGGGGTTTCGGGGGTTTCGCTGCCCGTGGTGACGTTATCCGTAGGAACTTCCGTTACGGCGGTCATGTTGTCATCCGCAGGAGCGACCGGTGCGGTGGTGGTGTCGACGCTGACGTCCGCTTCGGGTGCGGGTGGCGGGCAACCGACGGTCGTGGTCAACAAAGCCAGAGCGAAAACGGAGTAGAGGATCTTTTTGGTCATGGAATGACTCCTGCAAGATGTTCGAGTTTCGGAATTGACCAACCAAGAGTATTCATCGTGATGACTCACGAGGAGACGGACTCACGGGGTCACTGTGTTAAGATTAGCAGAGTTGTCATTTTTTGCACCCACACGCTTGGATTTCTCCATGAGTTTTTCTGGCCGACAAGTTCGGCGACCTAGGGCGTCAATCGCTTTGTCCCAATTTGCCTACCTTATTTAACCCGAACGACGATCGCTGTCGCATCGAGAAAGCCAAGCGGTAGGTTCATCCCGGACCCCCAGAATGTCGATCAATCTCTTACGCGTTCAAATTAGCTTGCGCGGCCCCCGATGGGCTGTGTCTTTATTCGTTGGGCCTTCGTAATGAAACGTTCACCCGCCATTCTGATTCCTACCTTGCTTCTCGCGGGGTTGGTTTTGATTCAAACGGCTTCAACCGCCTCGGCTCAAGGACTCGATGATCTATTCGAGCGACCAACCGACGCGCGGTTTGAAACCCTTCCGACCGAAGAGCCTCAAGGGCCGGCGGATGAGTTCAAACCCGCCTCTTCATTCGGGGAAGGGAGACTGCAGTCGAGCGGTCCGGCGGTCGAGCGGATTCCGTTCTCCGACCGCAGTCTCGCGATGCTGCCGGTGAGTAGTCCTTCGGATCTGAAGTTGGTCGACGAGCACAACGGTTCCAAGTCTCGTGACCCATTGAGAATGACGGCGATGGAGCTTCGCCAAGCTAGAGCGTTGGAAGAAACCCGCAGCCGGATCGCTCGATTGGAAGCCGCTCGATGGGCGGGAAGCCCTACGTTGCGTCCTAGCTGGAATCCCAACCCGACGACGGCCAGCCGTTTTTCGAACCGGAACATCATGCAGGTTCCGATCTACATCCGCACCCGATAGAGTGTCCCGTCATAAGAGAGTGTCCAGTCATAAGAACGTTTGGTCATTGCCAAACTTCCACCCTGTGCGCAGCCGGAGTCGCAAGACTTCGCAATTGTCGAGTTAGATCATTGAACTTTTGCGAGTCCAGATACCACGAAGTGGAGTTCAACTCGCATGTTCATGAGGTCGGAATGTTCCCAGTTGAAGTTGTCATCCCTACAATGATCGCGAAGGATCGCTCTCACCTAAGGGGCTTTCTGCCGTTTCGACTTCGGGCCCCTCATGACCGCCACCGCTCAGTATCGCATCCTGCACTCGACTTCGTATCAATATAGTGAGCCGGTCGCGCTGTGCCAAAACCAACTTCGGATGCGGCCGAGGACACAGCCCCATCTGACGTGCCACGAATGTCAGGTTCAGATCGAGCCGCAACCGCTATCCATTGACACCCATCCGGATTATTTCGGCAACATCGTCGATTCGTTTTCGATCGAAGCGTTGCACCGATCACTCATAGTCAACGTTCGCAGTCGCGTCAGCGTATTCGCCCCCGAGGCTGAGAACTTATTAGATGCGCCCGCGTGGGAAACCTTGGTCGGCGATGTGCGTGCGGGAACGACACCCATCGATTGGCAAGCCCGCGAGTTCACATTCGGGTCGACGCGAATTCAACACGATCCTCGATTCGCCGACTATGCGCGTCAGTGCTTGTTGCCAGGCGTTTCGGTGACCGAAGGCGTCGACGCCTTGACGCGGAAGATTCATCGGGATTTCCGATACGACACCACCGCAACAGACGTGAACACCTCCACCTCGCACGCATTCGAACTCAAAGCCGGCGTCTGCCAGGACTTCGCCCATATCCAAATCGCGTGTTTACGCAGCATCGGATTGCCCGCCCGATATGTCAGCGGCTATTTGCGAACGTATCCACCGCCTGGGAAACCTCGCTTGGTCGGATGCGACGAGTCTCACGCTTGGATCAGTGTTTATGCCGGATCTCAAATCGGTTGGGTCGATTTTGATCCGACCAACGCGGTGCGAACGGGGACCGATCATATCCCGATTTGTCATGGTCGAGATTACGACGACATCAGCCCCATGCGAGGCATCGTGCTCGGGGGCGGAGCCACGACCCTGCGAGTCAGCGTCGACGTCGCACCCGTGGAAACAACCGCCGAACCAGCCCTCGGACCGCCGATCGGGCCTCCCTTGGGAACGCCGGTGAATTAAACCTCCCAAACATTCCCCCGAAAAACCGAAATCCGTTGCCCAGAAGGCCTTGTCTTCCTAGGGGTCGGTCGAGTACGCTCTGCGATTCAAATTTTTGATGCCTCCCCCGAGAAAAGTTACCCCCGTGGCTGTTCAGCGAACCTACATGGCCAAGCCTGGCGAAGTCGAAAAGCAATGGCACGTCGTCGATGCGACCGATGAGACTTTGGGCCGATTGGCCAGCGATATTGCTGTGATTTTGATGGGCAAACACCGCCCTGAATACACCCCGCACGTCGATTGCGGCGATTTCGTCATCGTTACCAACGTGGATAAGATCGGCATGACGGGCAACAAAATGTCCGACCGCCACTACACCTGGTACACAGGCTATCCCAGATTGAGACTTGAGAGCTATCAAGATCGGCAAGCTCGCAAGCCGGAAGACTTGCTCTTGCATGCGGTCCGCCGAATGCTCCCCAAAAACAAACTCGCTCGCCATATGCTGAGCAAACTCAAATTGTACGCCGGCCCAGATCATCCACACGCGGCTCAACAGCCCGTCGAATTGGTCCGCAAAAGCAAGAAAGTCAACGCTTAAGGTATTCGTCCCATGATGGCAGTAAAAAAAGACAAGATTAATGGCGATGCCCTGGGCACAGGTCGTCGTAAGTCCAGCGTCGCCCGCGTTCGCGTTCGACCGGGAAGTGGCACGATCACCGTTAATGGCAAATCCTTAGCAGAATATTTCGTCAACGATCAGCATCAATTCGCTGTCATCCAAACGCTCGAAGCGGCGGGACTCGCCGGTCAAGTCGACGTTTTGGTCCGCGTTTCCGGTGGCGGCATGACCGGACAAAGTGGTGCCATCCGCATGGGCCTGGCCCGGGCAATTTGCAGCCACGACGAGTCGCTGCACGATCCTATGCGTATCGGCAGCTTCCTGACGCGGGATTCTCGCATGAAGGAACGCAAGAAACCTGGTCTTCGTGGTGCTCGTCGCGGCGTCCAGTTCAGTAAACGGTAAACAGGTCCAAGTTTTGAGTAAAAAAGAGGAAGCGTTCGAAGTCGAGGGGACCGTCACACAGGCGCTCGCCAACACCCGATTCCGCGTTCAATTAGAAACAGGCAACGAAGTCATGGCGCACGTCGCCGGACGGATGCGAAAACACTTTATCCGGATCGTTCCGGGCGATAAGGTTCGCGTCGAGTTGTCACCCTACGATTTGACCAAGGGGCGAATCGTCTATCGCGAACGCTAGCTCTTTCGCCGTCGGAACCTCTTTTTACTCGTATCCATTCCTCTGATTCTTCAAGGTGTTCACGCCGTGGCCAAACCACACCATAAGCTCAAGAAAGCCAACCACGGGCGTCGCCCGGCAAACGCGAAAGCTCGCAAGGCCAAACGGAAGAAACTCAAGACCTGATCCGTGGCCAAAAGCGAATTCATCATCGACCCCAGCCTGTTGGATTTCGACAACCCGATCGCCGATATCGAAGCGATCCGGAAGTTCAATCCCCAACGGCACGAGATGGAACAACTGACCGCGATCCTCTGTGAGGATCTGCAACAGAATGCTTGCGCGGCCTACAAAGAGGTCACCGAGCATGAATTTTGGGTTCGTGGACACATGCCCGGCATGCCACTGATGCCGGGAGTCGTGATGCTCGAAGCCGTCGCACAGCTTTCAAGCTATTACACGCAAAAGCACGATCTTCTCGGCGCCGCCATGGTCGGTTTCGGAGGTGTCGATGAAGTCCGCTTCCGTGGCGTCGTTGTCCCCGGCGACAAACTCGTCTTGATGGTCCGCTTGGACAAAGCCCGACGAGGCCGCATGATTGTCGCCAGCTTCCAAGGCATCGTGGGCAACAACCTCGTCCTGGAAGGTTGTCTCCGTGGCATTCCCATCCCGATCGAAGCCGTCACCGGCCAACTCGCCGGCGGTCAAGCCAAGGCGACTTCTTAACGGCCCAAGACAACTCGAATGTTGCCTTTGACTCATTGATGAGATGAACGCGCGGCCGGTCCTGCGTTCCCCCCTTTTCGCTGATCACGTGCTCGTGCTCAGCAACGCGGTGCTCGTACTCGTGCTCGATCGCTACGGGATAGGCCTATGAAGACTCTTCGACGCCGTCAAACGATTGATCACGAGCGTGGCGATGCAAACCGCTCAGAGATTTTGAAATCTTGAAAGCCGTGGACACACTGCATCAATTGATTGGCGATCGCAGTTCGAACGTTCGGCTGACCTCTTTCGCGATTGAGTGAGTGCAATCGTTGAAGTCTTCGCAAGGCTCAGTCTTTTTTGATCGGGAACACGAACCGACTGACCTGTTTACCTGATACATCGTGGTGGTGGATGGTTAGTCTCGTTTCTTGGTCGTTGCCATGGTGACTGACTCTTCCTGATAGGAATCCCCCATCGACTCGTAGGAATTGATGAGCGGGGCGTTCGTCACCGCGTTTCCAACCCATTTGATGTTTTTCGCTACCGGGGCCACAGCCAAATTCCCATACGCCGGTTTCTCCGTCCACCGAAGCGTACTGCCAGTGACGGTCGCCGCACAATACGATGGCTCCCGGTATGGTCGCAAGTTGTTCGCGAATCTCATTGCCCTCGTAGGCATAAGTGTCGTTCGCGTGATTATCTTTTTTGTTGTTGCGATCGGGACCGACGATGGGTGTTGGACTACAGATCAACTTAAACTTCGCATCGGAACTTGCGAGTGTCTCGAACAACCATGCCTTCTGCTCCTTGCCTAGGATCGATTTTTCTGGTCCGTCGGGCATATGGTTTGGGCTGCGGTAGTCTCGTCCTTCCAGAATCCAGATCTCCAAATCGCGGCCCCATCGAATACTCTTGTAGCGAGGATCGCGGCTTGGGAATTGTTCTTCATTGAAAAGCTGAACGCCTTCTTCGAAAGTTACCGAGCCGAAAGTGGTCCCCGGCCAACAATCATTGGCCAGGGTGTCGTGATCGTCCTTGATGAAGTAGCTCGTCGTGTGGTGATAGAAACGACGATTGTTGGGTAGCGCGAAAATACGCCCCCATTTGAAACGCATCAATGACTTGGTCAACGCCCACGGATCAGGCTTGTCATAGTATTCGATGTCTCCGGCGTGGACGACAAAATGAGGATTCAGCTCGCTCATCGCCGGGTAAATTTTGTGACCGTTCATGCCGTCGTCCCGTCGGATGAAATCATGGCAGGTAGTAATGCAAAAGTTGACATCCTGGACTTCATCGGATTCGGGAGCGGTTCGGAACGCACCTCGAAGCACAGCCGATGGTTCTCCATCGAGCGTTTGCGCTTCAACGATCGTGACGTAATTCGAGTTGGCCTTTAGACTCTCGAGTTTCCATTGCGCTGTGAAGTCGCTTTGAGCGGAAGTAGTGATCCAATGGGTGTTCTTGATTCGCTGATGTTGGCCAACGGGATGGTAGGACAGCCGAACCTTGCCTGGTGCGCCAGGGCATGCACCGAGCATTTCATCCAGACTCGCACCGTTGGGCAATTGAAGATTGAGAAGTTTCTCGGGGTCTTTTTCGTCTGCGAGCTTTCGAGCTTGCTGTTCGGCTAACGTCACAAAATCTCGACCATCAACCAACATCTCTGGGTTTCGTGTCGTACGCGTCCATAACACGATGCTATTCTGGTCGGCCCAACTGTTGCGAGTTGCATTGGCGAGGAATGGGCCGGTTGGTAAGGTCTGCTCGGACGCGGCTGCGTCCACTTCGGTAAACTGAAAATTTCGAAACGTCACTTTTCCGCCGTGATCAGTCAACATGACGCGACCGCCAGGAACCGGTAGACCGAAACCGATTTCCCCACCAAACTTGCTTAAAGCGATTCGGGTTTCCCAAGCCGGTCCTTCGGTTGACACCGAAGCCACCATGTCGCCATTGAGATAGTGGGTAATTCGGCTGCCCGTGGCGACGATGCGTGATTGATTCCATTGGCCCGGTGGATGTAACGTTTTGTCTCGTGCCGGCCCGACAAGATCATAGACGGCTGCGGTCGAGCTATCGCTCGTGCTATCCGGCTTACTATCGATCAGCTGATACTCTAGCCCAAGATAGCGTCCCTCGAATCGGCGCACGCGGTACTTCAATCCGCTGTTAACACCCTTCTCGATCTTCCATTGCCACGAAAGATCAAAGTTGGCGGGCAAGGGTGGTGACAGAATATTGCCGCCTCGACGCGGTGCGACCAAAGAAATCTGTCCGTCGGTAAACTCCCAACCGCTCGGCACGGGATCGCCGTCGTCGGTCCGCCAAAAACCTCGTGAAGTCCAGTCCGCGTTCTCGGAAGAAAGCTCTTGTTTGTCGTCCGCTGTGTCTGCGTACAAACAAGTTGACAGGGTAAATAACGTTAGAAGTAGGGTCGAACGATGCAGATTCAACAGGCTCATGGCATTCGATCCAGAAGATTTCTATCGGTTAAACCACGCAAGCCAATTTTTGGTGCACGGCTTGGTTCTCACTCTCGTTCGTGCTCAGCATCGCGGTGCTCGTGCTCGTAATCGATCACCGCCGGATAGTTGTACGATGGCTCTTCGACGCCGTCAAACTTGATCGCCATCCGAGTCAACATTGCAACGATTCATTCAGGCTTCGTTTGCCATTGCCCTCGGCGCTGTTCAACGGAATCCCGATTGTCGTGATTATCCGCCGTCTTGGGGCGTATGACTGGGCGTGGCGTTGCGAGTTGCAGCGTCGCAAACAAGAGCGGACACGAAGCCGATCCCCGCACCGACGCTGCCAAGAATCGGGGAAAGCGGAAAGATGAGGAGCATAGCGCCCGTCGCACCATTCCCGCAGCGTGGTGAGTTCGGGGGAAGTGTCGCAGCGAGGCAATGGCGGCGTCATGTTAGTTGCGGGGTTTGGATGAGAGCGTATCGAGCGTCCCAGTCGGATAACGAAATGCGATCTATCCGACTGAGAACACGGTAACTCGCGAGCATTCTGTTCGCTCGACCTTCGGCTCACTCTCGGCTAAAATATTGCCGGAGGATGTATCATGAACGTTGACCAAACAATTTCAGACCTTTCCACGCTTCCGGTGGGGGATCGCTTGCGTGTCGTGCATGCGATCTGGGATACCCTGCCTGACGATGTTGATCTTTCGCCGTCGGCGGAACAGCAAGCCGAAATGGACCGTCGGCTTGCTGCACACCATGCAGATCCATCGACCGCCATTTCGCACGACGAAATGATGCGACGCATTGAAAAGCGGCGGTGATGTGGCTTCTTTCGTATCGTCCAGAGATTGAGGATGATGTCTGCGCCGCCGCCCTGTGGTACGACGACAAACGCCCGGGGCTCGGCGATGAATTTATTGCCGAATACGTTTCGGCGATACACCGAATTCAGGACAACCCACTTCTTTTCGCGATCGCCAAGAACGGACTGCGCCCATGCCGACTCAAGCGGTTTTCCTACATCATTCATTTCAGGGTCGATCGCAGCGATATCTTGATCGTTGCGTTAATGGGCGGTGGTCGCGATGACTCCTCGTTCATTCACCGCAACGGATAACCATGCTCGGGAGCCTCGCGCCCGCGTCTGACCCGAGCGAAACGCTCTCGAAGAATTGAGCTTCGGCTAGTGGCGCTGGCGTCGCGCAGCGACTTACGAACCAGCCAAGAAAAAGATTCAAACTCAAACCACGCCTCGCCACGAAGTCGAATCCCTATTGGTTATCCGCCGGTTGAGTAGGAGTAAAGAGGGCCGCTGGGCTAGGGTTTAGCCAAAACTGGTGAACGGTCCTGAGATCAGCCGAGAATGATCCCGACACAAAGGACTAGGAAGAACGGAGCATTCAGAGCAATTGCAATACTGTACCGCCCACGCCACCAGCGCGAAGCAGCGAGGACACATGAAAACCCGGCGACAAAATACAAAACGGCAAAAGTAAGCAATAAAGGCATGTTACTTGTCTGCATCTCCCTTTTCCAGTCTCCCATTTCGCCCCACCCGAGCACAATGAGAAATGCCCCTAACAGTCCAGGGGCCATGCTAGCAAAGCCTATGATTGCCGATAACGCAGCAGGCAGCATTCTCCAGCGAGAAAGCGAGGTGTCGTCTACAACGTCTCCCGCTGGAGGCTGGTACGGGTCGGTTGAGGTCATTCTTGAGCCGATGATTGCATTGCAGCAAAGATATGACATTCCAGTCTAATATCGAAAGTGTCATAAGCCAACCGGCGTGAACTCGACGCCAAAAACGAATGCCACCAACAACCGTGACTGCGGCAAGGAAAACAATTGCAGTGATGCAAAAAACGTCTTGAGGTAGATGTCACCGAGATTCATTCTGTCGACGAACGGACGCCGTCACCTAGGACGGACGATTGAGTTTCGATTTGTAAAACCGCAAAAGCCGTCCTAAGGTGCACGGCCTGGTTCTGGCTTTCTTTCGTGCTCGTGCTCAGCATCGCGGTGCTCGTGCTCGTAATCGATCACCGCCAGATAGTTGTACGATGACTCCCCGACCCCGTCAAACTTGATCGCCATCCGAGTCAACATCGAGGCGACTCGTTTGAGCGTCAACTTCATGTCACGGCTTGTCTTGATATACAATCCACCGGACACAACGAGCACATCTTGGATCGCATCGCATTCAAAGGCTGACCCGCGAGCGATGTCGAAAAAACGAGCACGATCCTTCACGCTTCGCTTGCAATTGCCCTCGGCGATGTTCAGAGGAATCGATTGCGACGCACGGAGCCATTGATCACGTGCGTGGCGATGCAAACTGCTCAGCGATTTTGAAATCTCGAAAGCCGCCGAAACATACTCGATGGACAGACGGTAAATATGCAGTCGATCGTGGTCAAAGATTGGATCGGTCATCAAAGCTGCTTTTCGATTACGAGCACGAGCACCGTTTCACTGAGCACGAGCACGATGGGGCACTTCGTGCCAGAATGTTGGAAATCACACGGCGGCGCGGAACCACTCTCTTTTACGTTCGAACTCGGCCACGCCGTTCGTGTGCATTTCATGGTTCCCCACAAAATGCAGTCTAACCGGTGGTGGATGATCTCGCTTCTGAACTGCCCTCAAACACTGCGAGCTCTTCATTCAGTCGAGCAATCAGTTTACGAATCCCAGCCTTGGTGAAACCCTTCTCGCCGATCGGATGCTCTGCCTGCAGCGTCTCCAGACGCGATTGCAAATCGCGCAGTTCGGATTGGGCTTTCTCGTATTCGGTGGTGTTATGAATCATAGTTTAATCTCGACTAAACCCTTGCGTCGATTATCTGACTCTCGAGTCCTGCCAAAGAAGTCTACCCAATCATCCCAGTCACGTCGATCTTCGGCGGCGAACAGTTCTTCAGGACGCCGAGAAACAAGCATGGAATCGAGTTCCACTGCTTCCAAATCACCGCGTTCCAGTCGTTCAGCGAAATTATCGGGAAGCCACACAACCGCATCCACGTCATCGGGTTCCGATTTTGAAGTGACGAAACTACCATCAACGAAAAATCGTTTCGCGTCAATGATACGTGCAAGTTCGAGCCATCGCCGAAGCCGCAGGGCAAGCCACTGTCGCTGCCGCGTTGCAGTGCCGAAACGAAACATGACATCGGCTTCGGAAGCAACGTGCAAACCATCGGGCAAGTATCCATCGCCTCTGAATTCAGGAATCACGTTTGTTTGATACTCCGTGTTGTGCCTGATGGGGAACGAGGTAATTATCCCCGGTTGTTCCGGACATAAGGACGCGAGAAGGGTGTTATCGCCGGTTGCATGATGACTTATCTCCGGGTAGCCGGACTTATCCCTGGGTCGGTCGGAAGGCTAATATCTGGCCTCTCCGATGGTGGGTCGAGCAGTTCTTTCGAAGTGGTCGAAAATTGGGTTTGCGATCCTTTGCCGTTTCCTCGGTCGCAAGCCGCAACCGATTCCCCATCTCAACTCCGCGTGTGAATCTAGAGGCTGCGCTTTTGAGAGTGTAAACCCGAAGCCTTCATTCCTCTTCGGCGGGCAATTTACCGCCGTTGGCTTTGGCCTGGATCATCGCTTCTTCGAGATCGTTGACGAGTTTCGGGTTGATGTGTTGAGACAACAATTTTCGCGTCGTGCTGAACATCTCATCGACCTTGCGTTGTTGATTCGCGTTGCGTCCGATCGCCTTGAGGAACTCGGTTTGTTTCTTACCCATGTCGTTGGCGATCCGTTCATTGGAAGGCTCGTTCCGTAATGCTTCTAGCAATTCATCGGCTTCCTTGAGTTCGCCTTTCTTAAGCCGCAACATGATACGGGCTTTGAACAGTTCTCGAATCGCGACCAAATCGATGATCACATTTTGAACGCCACGGATGTACGACTCGGCTTGCAATCGCATGTCATCGCCTTCCAAGTCGGCGACGGCGGTGGGGTGATGGCCTGGCACGATCGGTAGCCGTGCCAAAACCGCACCTCCGTTTTTGACATAAAGCAATCTTAACGGCGTCTCGATCTTATCAACTTCCATGACGCCGTTCCAATTCGTGCGTCCGACGAATGTCATGTTCGTGCCTTCAAGATCCTTGTCGTAGATCTCATATCCGATTAACGGTAGGTCGGGTTTGCCTTTGGCATGTAGTCTCAGCGTGGTGTCGTCTCGACTTGGACGGCTGACGATACCCATTCGGTGCGTACGATTGTTCTTGCGTCCTTGTAACCCTCCCATTCGCCCGGCGTGAAAATCCATTTTGACTTTATGACCGTCAACCTCTTTGGTTAATAGATAGGCCCAATCGAGTGGCCCGATCGTCATCGGTTTGCCGTTGCGATCGTCCTTGCGAACCATCGGTTCGAGAATATCGCCGACGCGGACGTGGGCGGGCGAATCCGGATCGAGGGCCAAGCCGGAGGCCCGGACGAGTCCGGTAGCATCTTTTTGTCCGGCATCGTCAATCCGAACGACGGGCGAGAAGGTTTCACGAACGGCCGCACCGATGACTTCAGGCAGTTGCGATTGAACCCCCAGCGTCATCGTCGTTAGGGATCCGAAGTGTCGCATCAGAGTATCCAATTCGCTGACTTGGACGCTCATCGGCGATTGGCGAGTTTGCAAACGTACGAAGTAAATTTTGTCGAACCCTTCGATCGCCTCAACCACCTGTCCTTCGACCGGTGGCACGATCATCTTCGCACTGGGGTCGTCGAATGTCTCGGCCATCCCGCGTGAGACCAACACCGCTTCGGTGGCTTCGTCTTTCCACAATTCTTGCACCGCGACGGCGTCCCCGTCGATCGCGACGAGTTTCTCTTTCCACGCAAACTTGGCCGGTGTGGTTTCGTATTCCGGGTCCGCTTCGATACGCCGAATGATGTCGCTCACTCTTCCCTTGGTACCTTGGATTTGTTTCAAGAAGCGACCGGCGTCGGCGGCGAAGTGGATGCGAATGGAATCTTTGTGAGTTCGTTTGATGGCGATGACCGGATCCGATGCGGCGATCACATCGAAATTCAACGCAGCCAAATCTCGCTGAGCGACGGTCGCGACGGCGGGCGGTGCATCGGCGATCGCGGTCCGCCAAATCGAGAAGAAATCGCGGTCAAGATAATCGAGCAAGCGATCTTCGATCGACGCCGCATTGATGCGTGGGTTGTCTGATGCGATCCAGATCAACACACGGTAGGGTGAGAAATCGAACGGTGCCGGATCCTCGGGGCGTTCTTCGATTTCATCGAGCGCCTCGGCGACATCGGAAGTCTCCGGCGCAGATTCGGGTAACACGGTGGAGGCTTCCGGCGCAGCTCCGACCTCAGACGTCATTGCCGCCTCGGGTGATCCTAAGGCCTCGTTGTTCGATGCGATGCTTGGCTCGACAACAACCGTTTCGGCCGGCGCGGAATCATCTTGATCGATCGCAAGGAGCGGCAGTGGCACGAGGATCGCGAGCAGCAATACGTAGGGAAGCTTGCTGTGACGGGAGCGGTCCGTTGAGGTTTTATTCATAGCGATAACCTCCACTTTTCGGCGTTCTGGTAGAGGGAAACGATATCCGAGCCGACGCCAAGCAGGTTCCGATTGTAGGCGTACGAATCGACGAGTTGCCAAAGCGGCAAAACCGGCAATTCATTGTTGGCGATGAAGTGCAGATCGAGCAATCGATCGCGGGCGTCTTTCCAGTTTTTGGACTCTTCCAACCGACGCAGACCTAATCCGACCAATTGATCGGTACTGCCGGCCATGCCATCGGGGCCGAGGACTCGGCGAGCGTCGATGATCGGTTCCCAGACGGCGGCAGCGACATAAGCCAAATCCGCTTGGCCTTTCTCCGGGAACGCTTGACCGACCGGCAATTCGATCAATTCAATTTTGAGATCCAATAATTCCCACTGGCTTTTGATCGCTTCACAAGCCGTTCTTGACAGGTTCTCGGGCGGGAATGCCAATCGAATCGGTTTGAGTTCGGGCACTTCTTCCTTGCGACGTTTGGCCAATGCTTCCATTTGATTGGTGTTCATGGTCATCAACAGTTTCGCCAATCGGGGTTCGTACCGACGTGGTTGAATGTTTTGGTCGTAGGCGTAACCGAGAGGATCGTTGTCTTCGAGTCCGGCCGGAAACGGTCCCGACAGCACGCGGCAGCCGGGAACCTCGAGGCTCTCGAGCAACTCACCGGACAGGATGTCTTCGCGGTTGGTGCCGTAGACCAAGGCGCGTCGGAAGGTTCGTTCGGCCAGGTAGGCGTGGTCGCTACACGGGACAAGCATGTGGATGCTCGGTAACGGATACTTTGCAACGCGGACGGACCGGTTCTTTTCCAAGCGGACGGCATCGGCGGGAAACAATTGATCAAGCACATCGACCTCGCCCTGCAGCAATTTGGCGACACCGTCGCTGGCCGATTCGGTGCGGATCTCGACGATCTCGCGTGGTTGGGTGGCGGTGCGTTGTTTCCCGACGAGGGTATAACGAATGACATCGCCCTCGACGACATCGCGTCGGTAGTCACCGGTCGGTGATCCCGGTTTGCCGCCGAACCAACTTCCGTCGACGGTCATTTGGATCAACGCGGAGGGCAATACGTTCGGTCGTCGCAGAGTGCAATCGATCTGTTTGGGGCCGTCGAGTCCGATCGCGTTGACAGCGGCTGCCCAAGGCGAGAAGTACACGTCGCTGCCCGGATCGACACGTTCGGCCAATCGATCGGCGATGAAGAATCCGTTGACCGAATTCAGAGGCGGCGGAAGTTTCTCTGGGGCCAAGATCATCGAAAACTTCATGCGGTCGGGGGTTTGTTCGGTATCGCCGAACAGAAACTCGTACTCGCCGCCCTCGGGTCCGGCACCCTGCATTTCGAACAGCACTCGATACAACAATCGACCGGCACGCCGCGCGGCCCAGTTGTCCAATCGCGTCGGGTCAGGGTCTTTGGCGGTTTGCAAGACACCGACATTGACCAGCGGGTAAATCTCGTCGATCTTACGAACGAGTTCTTTCCCGCCTTCGATGGACGGTTTTAAGTATAGGCATTCACGTGACAGGCGTCGGGCGTTGCGATAGTTTTGAAAGACGTTCGTTTTGATTCCTTCCTCGAGTTCCTTCTCGGCGGCTTCTTTTCGTTGCAAAGCCATTTGGTAGAACGTATCGTTCCACTTTTTGATGGAGGTTACCGGTTTGCCAAAGTAGTCTTTTTCCAAGCGGGCAAGCAGTTTCTGAGCCAGCTCCAATTCCTTCTTGTTCATTAAGTCTTGCATCAACAAGTCGGTCATCCTGGAAATCGCCTGCATCACGATGTCCGATCGGTACTCCGGTGCATAGCGATGTAACTCTTCCAGCATCGCCAGGGCCGGGCCGACTTCACCTTGCTTCGCTCGCCGCCCGGCGTCGCGGAAGAGAAACTCACCGCGAAGCGTCCGTAGGTTGGGGCGGTTGGGATAGTCGCGTATCAATACCGACAAAAATGGATAGGCCCCAGGGAAATCTTCGTTCTTGATTCGCTCTGTGGTTTCACGTTCCAAACGGGTTTCCCAGAAATCGATCATCTCGATATCTTCCCACTTCGCCGTGAAGTCTTTGGCTTCGATCCCTTTAATCCGAAAAACCAGGCTACCATTGGGAGAGTCCGGCATCCGGCGACCGGGCAATTCGAGCAAATGCACCTTCACCCATCCGCCACCGGCAGATTCTTTGAACAGGATGATGTCGTGAGGATCCTCTTGCAGCAGTTCCAAACCGGGGTCTTCGGGTCGGCCCTTTTCGGCGTAATTGATGATCTCCGCCCGCACGGACGTGGCCGTCAAGCTTCCCCAACTGAACGCGGCGCACCATAACGTGCACCAGAACAACAGCCGAACTCGTTTTGTATGAATAATGTTATCCACGGGGTTATTCTTTTCCGGGAATGTTGGTGATGTAAACGACACCCTCGGCGCCGGGCACCAATAGCTTGTTGCCGACCGGCAGGGGACTCGCCGACAACGGTTGTCCCAATTCGATGGTGCCATCGATCTCGCCGCTGGCCGGATCGATCGCGACCAGCCAACCGTCTTGGCCGGTCAAGATCCAACGGCCTTGAATCGCGACGATCTCCTCGATCGGCACTCCCGCCACCTGCATCGGAGTTTCGAACACTTGAGTTCCCTCGGCATCGAATCCACGCAGGATGGAATCATTGGTGAGCACCAAGGCCAATTCCCGATCATCGGATTTCGCCAACGACGGTCCCCAAGCGATCCGACCGTCGAGTAGTTTTTTGAACTTCTGTTTCAACGAATCCATCTCGTATCCGATCAGGAAGTCCGCCGCCGGACCATTGGCACCGCCTATGAAAACATCATCGACGCCGATCGTTTGTCCGAGGAAGGGGGTTTCCAAGTCGGCGGTGGCCAGGTCAGAGATTTGATCGCCGACACGAAGACGATAGATTTTTTTGCGACTATCGGCGATGACGACTTGATCAGCGTCGTCGGGCAGTACCACCGGTGTTGTCCACGAGACCGTCGCGGTCGGATCACTGAGCGGTTGGAAAGGCGACCCTTTGTTTTCGGCCGTCGATCCTCCTTCGGTTCCGGTTTGCCAATCCATCAAGACGGCTCGTCCGGAATCCAGCGGCAAGAAAATCCCGCCACCGCTGAAGACGCCCACGCCGGTCGGCTTGGGGCCGGTCAGGTTGAACGTAATCTTTCTCAACTTTTCGCTGCGACGATTCGGGTCATAGATCATCGCTTCGCCGCGTTGCGATTGATTCAACAGCACGCGCCGATTGTCGGGCAATTCGATCGGCGTGCTGAAGTTCATCTTGATCGAATTGGCACCCGGGTTTTCGATCGGTCCTTGAGTCGAACCGCTCTGCAACGATTCACGATCAAGTTCGAACAATGCGCCTTGGCTGGTGACCGCGTGGAAGCCGCCCTGAGTTTGCGCGAGCATCGAGATCGGGGTACCGACATCGGTCCGCCATAATTCGTTGCCGGTCTTTGGTTCGGCCGCTGTCACGCGGATCGCCGACGTGCCACGCAACACGCGAGCGTGGATCAATGTGTCCTCAAACGCGAGAGGTTGGCCGACGAACGAGTCACCTTCGGCTTTGCCCCAATCGTAGACAACGCGTCCCGTGTTGATTTGCAACTCGTATCGGCCGACCCGCGTGCCCGTGATCCACATTTGGCTGCGGCCGACCGCCATACGGGTCAACGTCGGCGTGTCGTAGGAGGCGACCTGCTCGGCGATCCGTGAGACTTGTTGTCGCTCGGCGGTCGGTTCGATGTCGTAGACGGCGACTTGACCTCGATCGGTTAGAACGATGATACGTCGTTGTTGGATCACCGGTGGGACGATCACATTGCCGACCAAACGAAACGGTTGTTGAGCGACCTTGAGTTTTTCACCGCGTTCATCCATTCGCAACACGTGAACTTGAGCGTAATCCGCACCGGCGTTTTCGATCACGAATAAGTGCCCGAGCAACGATACAGGAGGCACCACGACGGTGCCTTGTTCATGCCCGATATAGAAACTTTCCACACACTTGCCCGTGCGGGCGTCGAGCGTGTAAAGGTTGCTGTGGTTTCCGGGGATATAAACCCGTTGCAATTTGTCGTCGAGCCCGGCTGGTGTGACGAGCGGTTGTGGCAATTGGGTACCCCAATTCGGATCGCCGGTTTCCGAATTCAACGAAATCAACCGCCCCGATTTCGCGGAAATCAAAATGGAATCTTTGCCTGCGACGGGTTCGACGAACGATTCGCCGATATCGGATCGCCATTGCAACTTGCCGTCCTGGCCTTCGCACCGCCGGACTTCGTTCGTGGCGATATCACTGAGCAACACCGCGTCGCCTTCGTTCAATCGGATCGGCGTGTGGTCTTCGCCATAGCCGGTGAACTGACGCCACAACAAACGTCCGTCATGGGCAGAGAACGCGAGCACGCTGCCTCCGGCTCGCAGATAGAAAATCTCACGTTCCAATCCGGGAATCGGCGAGCCTTGCCGGGTGGTCAACACGATTGATTGCAAGGTCGCGTTTTCTTCGTTAGCGATCGCGGGCTCGGGTACGTTCTTGGTGGGGGCCACCAACGTCTGTTGGATTTCGCTGGCCTGCTTGATCAACACCGTCAGACGTTCATTGACAGCGAGTTCGGGAAAATCACGCAGCAACGACTTGCGGAAGTCGTATGAGGCTTTGGTATCTTTCTCGGCGAGGGCGGTTTTCATCGCCGCTTCGGTTTCATCCAAGCGGATGTTTCGATCGATGTCCCGTTTGACTCGGTTTTGAGTTTCGGTGATTTGCAACACGCGACCCTCGAGGGTCGTCTTCATTGACGCGAGCATGTAGTTCGGGTTGTTGACCAATTCCCATTGCTCATTGAGCCGGTTGAGTAATTGTTGCTTCTCTTCGGTGACGGTGGCTTTGCTCGCCGCTTCGGCGATGTTTTCGGCGATGTCGACTAACAGCGCCGCGAGGTTGCCGCGTTCCTGGTTCAAGCCTTCTTCTTCGACGATGCCCGGCAGTTTCTCCTGGCACAGTTCGAGCGCCTTGGTCGGATCGGTCATCTGCTCGCCGCGATACAATTCGCACATCGTGATGCGAGTTCGCGCGAGTGAGGAGTACTGGTTCTGTTGACCGAACGAGGCCAAGAACCCGAGGTAGGCGTCTTGGGCCGGTTGATAACTTTGCGAATCGTATTGCTTGTTCGCCAGCGCGATCACATCGTCGGCGTTTTGCTTGGTCAGGATAAAATAGAACCCGAACCCGGCGATGATCAGGAAGCCGATGATTCCGAGATAACCGTAGACCTTGAACGAGTCCCAGACCGACTTGTGTTCGGGCGGTTTGACGCGACCCGGCGGACGTCGCTTGGGACGTTCGCCGTCTTGACCGGCAGAATCGTAGCCTCCTCCTCCACCGCCACCGCCTCGAACCGGTTGGGCCGCCACGGCCACCGGTTCGGCTTCGACCAAGACCGGTTGGTCGTCCATCATCACCGCCTCGGCTTCAAAGACATTGTCGATCATATCGGCTTCGGCGATCTCGTCTTCGAACGCCTCGGCGACGCCCAACTCGTCTTCGATTTCGACGACTTCGGCGGCGTCTTCGTAGTCTTCGTTACGAATTTCCCCGATCAACTTGGTGGCTTGAAAGCGGGTCAGTTGGCCGTTGTCGACGAGCAACTTTGCGACGGCTTCGGGCGTGACCCGAGCCCCGCCTTCGGTGAGTTGTTCCCGCAGGGCTTCGATGATTTCTTGGTCGAGCAGACCGCGACGTTCCAAGAGATCGATAAGTTCGTTAGCAAGCATAAGAAAAGAATGTTTGGCAATGGATGAAAAGTGCCTATCTGAAAAGGGGTCTGACCCTTTGGAGGCGAGTCGGTTTTCGTTAGTTTTTTGGCCTTGCCGGAGAGGGTCAGACCCCTTTTCAGATAGGCCTCTAGCCGGTCGTTAATCGCGGATCGCCAACCGAGTCGACGTTTCATGAAGCAGACGAATTTGAATATCGGTGATTCCGGCGAGGGTCCCCGCGTCCATTCCATCGACGAGTCGCTGCAACTTCGCATCCTCGTGAACCTTGATATCCAGTTTCAACGGATCGCGTCGGTTGCCGACCGCTTCTTTGAACGTGCTCACCAAATTCTGCTTTCCGATCGGTTCACGTTGCCAATCTTTCGATAGCACCAAGAACGCACCTGATTCGTCGATTTCCAGTTCAATCGTTTCACGGTCGATCGGGTCCGAATCGACCGGCGAAGGAGAGGGTTGTTCGGAAGTTTGACGCGGCATTTGGATCGATCGTTGCATCGAAAAGCTGGCCGTGACCATGAAAAAGATCAGCAGTAAGAACGTCACGTCGACCATCGGCGTCATATCCAAGTCACCCGCAGGACGAGTCGATCGCCGAGGGACTTCGTCATCGGGTGAAAGGGATTCGGACATGGTTGGACTGATTCGTTGAAAAGTGTGAATAAGTAGCAAATCGGCTGTAGAACGCAGCGATGCGGTCCCGTAACGAAGCCAAAGAAAATTGTCTTGCCTCAATCGAATCCGTCGACTTCGGTGACTTGGATTTGAGTGAATCCGGCGATGGTACCCGCATCCATTCCGTCGACGAGCATTTGTAGTTTGGCGTTTTCGTGAACCTTGATGTCCAGCTTCATTCCGTCCCGGTTGTCACCGATGGATTCCTTCAGCGCCGTGATGAGATTTTGTTTTCCGGGTGTCTCGCGTTCCCATTCCGGAGCGAGGACCAAGAAGGCACCTGATTCGTCGATTTCCAATTCGACCGGGTCGAGTTCTTCGGTTTCTTCTTCGACGTTCGACATGCTGGGCAGATCCGAAGATTGACGCGGCATTTGAATCGATTTTTGCAAGCTGAAGCTGGCCGTCACCATAAAGAAAATCAGCAACAAGAACGTCACGTCGACCATCGGAGTCATGTCCAACTCGCCGTCTTCGCGTTTCTTGCGCGGCGGGACGAGATCGTCATCTTCGTCGTCTTTTTTTATCGGTTCGGGCGTGTCAATCCGAGGTGCCATTGCCACCGATGGCGGCGTCGCGACGGCGGTTCCGGCCCCAGGAATTCCTCGGTCGGACGTCATCTTGCCGCTCGCGACTCGGCCGTTGGCCGATGAAGCCGTGACGGCGGAGCCATTGACCACCGAGGTCGACGAGACCGGATCAGGAATGTAGACCGGTTCGACCTCCATCGCCTCGTCCGAGGCCAACTCGTTTTGAGCGTTTCGAGCAACGGGAGTCGCGCTGGCTACCGGGGCCGGCTTCGGGATGGTCAGCGCTTGTTCGCATCCGGGGCAACGAATGGTGCGCCCGGCCAACCGTTCGTTGACCTTCCGCTTCGCTCCGCAATGTTCGCACTGGACTTGAATTGACATCGTTGGTTCGTTGGAAGTTAGTTCACTGCTCTTTGACGGCGATATAAGTGAATTCCATTTCTTGGAATTCGTCGCCGATGATCTTTTGGACTCGGGTGACGTCGGAGACCTTGACCTCGCCGTCACCGAGCAACATGACTTGGTCTTTGTTTTTGCTGATGGATTTTTCGAGTTCGTTGGTGATGTATTCGACGATCTCGCTCGCTTGAGCTTCTTCGTCACTGCTGAATTCACTACCGTCACGCCGTTTCAACACGACTTTGTCTTTCCCGATCGGTTCGATGAAGATCACTGCGGAGTCTTTGGCCGAGATCGCCAAGCCGTTTTCGGCGTCAGGAATCTTGCCGGTTTGGGTGGGGTCCATCTTTGACGCAACGACGAAGAAAATCAGCAGCAGGAACGTGATGTCGATCATCGGCGTGATGTCCATCTCCTCCTCTTCCCGTTTGGCACGCGCCGGTACCATTTCTTCGTCATCGTCGTCGTTCAATTGCGTGTCTCAATGAAATGAAGGTTCGTCACGGTAACGACTGGCGAAAATCGACAGCCTGTTTCTACGCAGGCGGACCCGCGATGGTTTGAGGCGGGCGGTGCCGCCACGATGTGGGAGGCTTAGCTTGAAACGGCTTCGGCGTACGCTTCCTCTTTGGCAGCCGGCGCGACCGCTTGACCGGACTCCTCGAGTGCCAAGCCGCCCTTGAACGCATCGAAGAATCGCATCAAGCCTGAGCCGACGAGATCTTCCATCTTGGCGATTCGGATGTTCACGCTCGCGACCAAAATCATCAACGGAATCGCGATCGCCAAACCGCTGGCCGTCGTCACGAGCGCGACTTGAATGTCACCGGCGAGCAACGATGGCTCGACCGATTCGGCCGTCGCGAGCGTCTTAAACGCACCCATCATCCCGAACACCGTCCCGAACAGCCCGATCATGGGAGCGCTTTTGATCACGGTGCTAACCCAACTGAGCCGATACTCCAAATCACTCATCACGTCGCGTTGAAACCGGTCCATCATGATCTGGCGGGCTCGGCGAAAACCATGGCGGCGGTTGTCGATCGCCATGTGCATCATCTGCGGAATCGCCCGGGTGTCGCCGGCACAATATTCTTCGACGCCTTCGAAATCGCCGACTTGAAGCATTTGTTCGCAATCGTCCATGAAAGTGTCCTGCTCCTCCTCGGTCTTGAAGCGTTTCTGGGCGACCCGCGTCCAGACGATCACAATTTGATACAGACCCCACAAAGCGACAATCGCGAGGGCACCGTACGTCGAGTTCGAAATCAGGGTGTAGAGGTCAGCCGCAGCTAAGAGAAACAATGTTCAGTTCCCGAATTGATTGAAGATTGAAGATTGAAGATTGAAGAGGACTTACTTGCCTTTTCGATAACGTTGTTCGGTCACTTCAAAAGCGTATCCGTTGCCGGAGGATTTGCTCATGAAGATGGTTTTGGCGATCTGGGTGACGCTGTTGTAGCCCTTGGCCATGGCGTAATCCAATTCGGTTCTTGCCAGTTGATTTTCCAGGTTCGGCGGGATGAACTTGAGAATTTGTCGCCCGCCGGTATTGATCCCCGCCTTGCCCAGCAATTGAATGTCAAAATCCTTCAGCGGACTAGCCGACGCCCACATGAAATACAGTCGTTTTTCTCCGGCGCTGTCGTCGTTGTGCCGTTTCTTGGGGCTGCCCGAGAGGTTACTAGCGTAGTCAACACCTTGGACCCCGCCACCGAGAGTGCCCAATTCGATCTCGTAAAAATCGAGCTGTTGGGCGTAGGGCTGAATGCCTTTGGACGAAAAGTTCAATTGCCATCGCTCGAATCGTGGGACAATGTCTTCGCCTTCGCCTTCGGGCCCCGGCGGACGGGAGTCGCCTTTTCCGGTGCCCGAGGTGCTCGCCGAGGCGTTCGTGTTCATCGTGTCGAGTGACGCCGCGACACTCGAGACCGCTTCGGTGACCGCTTCGATCGTGTCCTGAAGCGTCGGTTCCATCAGTTCTTCGACTTCTTCGGCACCAGGGGGCTCGAAATCTCGCTCGAAACCTTCGGCATTATCAGCCCGTCCGGCAGCGTTTTCGATGATCGGGGCGATCGGCTTGACCCGTTCAGGCATCCGCATCGTCAACCACACCACGAACAACATGAAAACGAAAACCCCCAAAAAGAGGATCGTCGCCATGAAAAACGAGGTCACCGCATCGAAAGAACTGGTTCGAAGTTTTTCTCGCTCTTCGAGCCGTTTTCGCTGAGCCGGGGTTAGATCCTGATTCGCCTTCTTCTTATCGCGAACATTCACACCCGAGCCGGATGAATGCGGATCATCCCCGGACATATCGTCAGAAACCGCGTCCGCCTGGGAATTCGGCTGAAATTCAGAATCAGGGGGAGCTACCGTGCCCATGGTGAGTTATTTTTTGAGAACTTTGAGATGAGATTGTCGCGGGGGCCAATTGACGCGAACCCATATGATAGCGTAGTTTTTAGTTTGACGCAGCAAAAAAGCGTCCACCATCGAGGTTAGATAGCTCAGTTGGTAGAGCACGGCCCTGAAAAGGCCGGTGTCGGCGGTTCGAGCCCGCCTCTAACCACTTCGGATCACCAACGCCGACGAATAAGATGATAAATTGATGGCACTGGATCGATCGCCCCGTGTGATCATCCAATCTGTCACGTCCTCTATTTCGTCCCCGTTGGTCATTAGGTTCACGATGCGTTTTTCGATCCCCCGCTGGCTCGTTTTGTCAGTTTGCTTGTTGTTGTGTGGTTCGGGATGCAATCGTTCGGGGACGTCTGCGGCGACCGCGCCCACCGGAACCGATGGATCAGGCGTGGCCGTGGGCGATTCGTCGGCTCCTTCGACGGATTCGTCCAGCTTTCCTCGCAAAGCGGGTAAGTACACCGTTTTGGGGATCTTGACCGACAATCAGGACAATTCCAAAGCCAAAGAGAACGCCGAAACCACGTTGCTTCGGCACCCCGATGTGGCCTGCCTCGTCGGACTATGGAGCCAGAACACGCCGATGATTTTGGCCGCGCTGCGGAGCAGCGACGCGATGGGCAAGGTCGCCGTCGTCGGGTTCGATGAGCATCCCGATACCCTCGCCGGAATCCGCGACGGAAACGTCTACGGAACGATTGTTCAACAACCTTACGCGTTTGGTTACCGATCGGTGCAGTGGTTGACGACTTTGGCGACCGGCGGCCAAGTCGATGTGCCCGACTCCGGTATGATCATCATTCCCCACCGAACGATCACGTCGGAGAATGTCAACGAGTTCGCCGCTGATATCGAAGCGATGAAGTCGGGCAACGGACCACTGTTGGCCGATGGCGACGATGTCAAGATCGACGGGGCGGGCAAGCGGGTCGCCTACATCACCAATTCGCTCGATCCGTTCTGGACGCTTGCCGATGCCGGTTGCCGACGAGCGGCCGAACAATTCGGATGCCAAGTCGATGTGCAGATGCCCTCCTCCGGTTCGATCGAAGAACAAAAACGGTTTCTTGAATCGAACGTCGCGGCGGGGATCGACGGCATCGCGATCAGCCCCATCGATCCGGAAAATCAAGTCGGCATGATCAACGAAGCCTGCCAAGCGACGACGGTGATTTGCCAAGACAGCGACGCGCCGGCATCGCAACGAAAATTTTATCTCGGCACGAGCAACTACTTGGCCGGTCGGGCCGCCGGAAAGTTGATCCAAGAAGCCATCCCCGATGGCGGCGAAGTGATGCTATTCGTCGGCAAGATGGAAGTCCTCAATGCACAAGAACGCAGCCAAGGCATCATCGACGAACTATCCGGTCAGCCGATCCCGGACATCCTGGCCGAGTAGGTCAGGGTTTTGATTTTCCGAATGGGAATTGAGCCCCGTGGTCACTCGAGAACAGATAAACAGCCACTTTCCCGAACGCGGCGGTTTGATAACCGAGTTCATCGCCAGTAGCCGGTGGTCGAGCGAAGCGAATGCCACCGGATGACGCCTGTGTCTAACGGCTTGCATCCCTTCGGGATGATTGAGCAATGGCTTCGGGGCGGCCAGACTAGGGATTTAGGCTCAAGCGTTTCTCGATCTTGCGTATTCGACGGTCAATCTTCGGATTCTGCTCGCGGGCACTTCGAGCGCGTCTGACCAAGTCCCCCGAGCTGTCGCGGTGGGTTAAGCCAAAGGTACTCGACAACTCCGCCAACGTTGCCGTCGTGTGGCGGCGACACAAATAGGCCGCCACATCGCGACCGGGGGCAATGCTGCGAAATCCTTGATAGTCCTCTGGCTCGACCCCGTACTCTCGCGCCGTTGCCGCAACGATCGCTTCGACGGTTTGCTTCGCCTTGCGGATGCTCTGCCGAACTTCGATTGATTCGTCTTCACGGTTCGCGAGCTCGACCATCTTTCTCAGAAACTTCTCTCCACCGTAAACCCAATTCTTCAATCGATCGACGGTTGGATCAACCGGGTTGAGCATGCCCGCTTTGACAAATTGCCGGTAGGCCGATTCGGGGTCACCACCATGGCGGGCCTTCCAATACCGGTGGTGCTGGTCATAGTCGATCCAATCGACTCGTCGAGTTTTTCGTGCGTATCCCGCGTAACTGCTGTGCGGATACCGCTCCGGCGTCTCGACTAACGGCTTCCCCCCATTGCAAGGATTGAGGTGAATGTACCGACTCAAATTCCAGTAGTACCCTTCGTCCTCGACAGGGAACGCCTTGTACCGTCCTTGGTAAAGGTGCCCGGTGCGTTGATTTCGCTTTGCGTACCAGTTCGCGTAGCCGCTGAGCCAATGCTGCATTCCGCGGGAAAGATTCGGCTGGGGCGTCCGGATCAGGGCATGGATATGGTTCGGCATCCAGCAATACGCGATGACCTGCCAGCCGCATCGGTCCACCTGCTCTTGGAGTCCCTTGGTGAAGCGTTGGTAGTGCCCTTCGTCAAGGAACAACCTTCGCCTGCCATCACCCCGGGTCACGATGTGGTAGATCGCATTTTCGTACTGCAGTCGTGGTAGACGAGGCATTTCTCCCCCAGACAGGCTCGATCCCAAAAGCGGTAAGTTTGGAGCGAACAAACCCGTCCGTCAATCCCGAATCCCGCGTCTGACCCCGGCGCGCGCCCTCCTGTTCGCTGTGGACAGCTCATCAACTCCTCCTGTTACAGGAAACTTTCGATGTCCAAGTATAGCAATAACAGCAGCCCCAATCCACTCGGGCTCTTCTTTCCCGCTGCAGTTCGCCAGCGACTCTC
>NZ_SJPM01000002.1:0-189245 GCF_007859915.1 Neorhodopirellula pilleata | reverse complement strand
CTAGATGTACGCGCGCATCACGAATTTTCATTCTGGATATGACAGTACTTTTTATACCCCACAAGTCCTCATGGATTGCTCCCCTGCCAGCTCGTCTGGCAGGAAGCCGAGGTTGGCAAGCTAGACACGAGCCGCAATTCCCCCAACCTTCCGATTTTCATTTGTGCTCGCCGCTTCAAGCGGCGAGCACAAGTGAAAATCGGAAGGTTGGGAGGGCGTCGTTGTCTAGCTTGCGAACCTTGTTCACCCGCGAGACGAGCTCGTGGGGGTCAAAAAAGATGTGGGGTATATACTGCGACATGGGTCCATCCCGCCAACCGTTCCACCGCAATGCGTCGAAGAGTGTCATCACGCAGTTCCTCGAGGAGCACCTGAATCGGTCGCGTCCACCCCAACGACCGGGGCTCTCGATCGGCATGAAAACATTGACGAGCGAGAGTCACCAGTCGCGTCAGACATGACGGATTGTCAAAGGACTGGTTGGTGGTGCGAGATTTGCATCGCCGGATTTTCGTCCAGCGATTTAGGGGCGTTGCTACGGCGGAAGTGATCAATTTCCAAGCTCGCCGGCAAGCTGGTCTGGCGGGCCAGACGAAGGTCTTGGAATAGTACGAAAACTCTTGTGACGCAATGGGTTATTTGACGCGCATCCGATGGATGATCGATATGGCATGGAATCAGAATCTTCGCACATTGGTACGCATCCTGTTGGCTGGCATTTTTTTGTCGGTAAACATGGTCGTCCCCTCCGATGTGTCGGCCCAACCGGATGAACCCGCCGAGAAACCCGAGCGGTATTGGACGACGCGGTGGTCGTTCGACGACGTCGACGTGGGACAACTGGCCGATCGGTTGGGAGCGATCGGGATTGAGACCGGCGTGGATTTGGAGGGAACTGTCTCGGTGCGTTTCAACGTCGGCATCCCATGGACCTCGCTGGGAGACGGAGCCGCCTATCGGTTCGATGGAACATTGACGAGCCCGCGATTGCTCGTCGATGGCGTCGCCGTGAAGGACTTGAGCACTTCGATCAACTATCGCGATGGCGTTGCATCGCTGGAAAAACTCAAAGCGACGGTCTTGGATCGTCGGACGGGAAGCGCGAACCCCATCGGATCGCCGGAAGCGAATGCGGGGGAACTGGTTGCGACCGCGAGCGTTGAACTGGTCCCTCAGGGCGACGTGTCCGCTGACGTGCGGATCGATCAATTGTCGCTCGACTCGCTCAGTGATCTTGTACGCAAGTTCCTACCCGATCAATCCGGGTTCATTCCAACGGCGGGTCAAGTTTCGACCGAGTTCGAAGTGCAGGTTCCGTTGAGCTCGATCAGCGATCTGGCGACCTATCAACTCACCGGTCGTGCGAGCGGACGAGGCGTGGTGCTGGCTGACCTGCCTCCGTCGGACCTGGATGTCGGCCGCGTTCAAATCAGCGACCAAGTGCTCTCAATGACCGAAGTGTCTTTAACGGCGAATGCGGAGGAACAGCCATCACGTTCCATCCGGCTTTTCGGTGATGCGTCGATTCCGCTCAACGGTGTCGGCGAGTTGCAACTCAACCTGTCCGGCGACGACATCCCCACCGGAACCGTCGCGGCCCTACTAATTGAGCCGTCATCTGAAGTTTCCATCATCGAAGGCAAAGTCGATTTCATTTTGACCGGCCGCGGTCAATTCAACGAACAGATACAAGACTCGCGATGGACGCTTGAAGGAATGATCGCGTCACCTCAATTGATGGTGGCAGGTGTAGACCTGGGAACCCTCGAACATCAAGTGAGGTTTACAGAATCGGAATTACGTCTGACGCCAAAACGCAATCCACAGGACCTACCGGACCGGTTTGAGATCGAGCGATTCGAATCGACGTACCAGATCAGCGAACAAGCGATGACGCTATCGAACCTGGACGCACTGATTTTTGGTGGCCGGGTCAGCGGATCGGCGACCGTTCCATTGGAATCGGCAGGGACGGTGAAGGCGGACTTGACCGTCGAGGAATTGCGACCGACCATTCGGATCGGTACGTTCGCGGATCGGCAAGTCGACGTGACGGCGACGTTGTCAGGTGAACTGGATTGGTCCGTGCCGATCGATAAGGCGGCCGAACCATTGGCCCATCGCGGAACGGCCAATCTGCAGGTTGCCGCGATTCAACTCGGCGACGTGAATGTGGGGCAATTGAACGCTGACCTAGATGCCGGACAATCCGAATGGTCGCTGACCGCCGACGGCACCCTGCTCGATGGCAAGGTCCGCGTCGAAACGATCGCGGCGATGGAAGCGGGCGACCTCTGGTCCGATGCGATCAGCCGAATGCGTGACACTAAAGCAACCTTCGATGGGATCGATCTGGAACCACTGTTGTCATGGTTTCTGGGTCAGCGGAGCGACTTGACCGGCAAACTCTCGGGGACCATTGGGGTCCGATCATTCGCGAGCGATTTAGTTGGTTCCGATGATCCGAATGTGAATGCGCCCGCAAGCCACGTTTGGGAATTGCCCGCCATTGAGGTGGATTTGTCGTTAGTGCAACTACGTTATCGATCCCGTTTGCTATCACGGTCGATGAACCTGGAAAGCCGAGTCGATAACGGCATTGTCGAGATCGAATCACTGATGGGTGACTACGCGACGGGGACCGCGCGGGCCGCCGGTCGAGTTCATTTGATCGACCGGCAACAACAGTTTCACCCGCGTGTCGACCTGCGGGCTTCGATCAGCCGCGTGGCGATCGATCGTGGGTTATGGTTCCTGAGCGACTTAGCCGAATCGTATCAGGGACGTGCGTCTGGATCGGTCACCGTCGCAGGTTACGGTGAATCGATTCGCGTGCGTGGCAGTGTTGATGGTCGCGACTTGATTTTCTACGGACTCGGCTTGGGTGATGCTCACAGTGGAATCCAAATGAATGCCAACTTGAGTCGTCGGAGCTGGAGTGTTTTGTTTCCAACGATCCGATCAGGTGTGGGCGGTGGCCAAGTCGATGGAGAGTTAGCACTCTCTTCAACGCGGCGTGGCGGCGCTGGCGTGGACTTGGAAAGTCGTTGGCGGACACGGCGGGTGGATTTTTTCCGACTCAGTACGCAACTGGGAAAAGCGACGACGTTCGCCCAGGGCGAAATTACCGGCGATTTGGTGATCGGCGGAAAATCCATTCGGACGATCGACGACTTGGCCGGGCGTTTTCGATTCCGGCTTGAGGAAACTCGCGGTGCGGCGGTCCCCGGTTTGATCGGCATCTCGCGGTTGCTTGGGCCGGTCTCCTTAACCAACCAAACCTTTCACGAGGGCGAAGCCAACGGCATCATCGGTCGCGGCGCAGTCGTGATGGATGAGTTCTGGATGGCATCGCAAGATGTCTTGATCCGGGCCGACGGCAAGGTGTTCTTGCGAAGTGGTCGGATGGACATGGAGGCATTGATCGCAACGGGAAACTACCAAGACGTGGCAGCTGAGTTCGCCGAACTGGCTGCGCAATACGCTCTACGTGCCCTTCTACCCGCATCAGCCATCTTGGACGTTTCAGAATTACTGTGCGATCGAACATTGGTCGTTTCAATCCTAGGAACCACAGCGAATCCGATCGTGCGTTTGTTACCGGTGGAAACGTTTCGTGAAGAAGCCGCACGTTTCTTGCTTCGCGAAGGTCAACGCGTGATTCTCGCCGGCGTCTCTACCGGAACCGTCGGCGGTGTGCTCGGCGATCAGTAAGAGTTTGAAACCCGTCGATCAATCCTTCGCATTGCGCCGTCGAGTTGCCCTCTGACACACAAGTCGCAATTGATTAACGGGCACTTCACCGATCAAGCCGGCGAAATGGCGACGCGGACCGAGCCGTTTTCTTTCTCGAATGTTTGAATGTCCAGATCCAGAAAACGTTGCAGAACGGTGATGTGGGTTTGGCTGTGCAACGACAACGGCCCGGTCACGAATTCGCTCGCATGCCCGGACCGGGCGGCTAGGCCCATCGGCAACAGCAGTTGATCGGCGAGGTATTCTCCGACGGGGGCTTCGCCGGTGAGGTACTGGCGTGCCTGTCGAAGCGTCGTGCGGGCGACGTGTTCGGCTTTCACGCCGACTTTCCCGAACCCGATGAACAGTTCGGTGAACGAATCAAATCCGAGTTCGATCATCACGACGTTCCCAGGTCCACCGGATGGTTGCGCGTCGATGACTTGGCACGCCGAACCGTCCCAACCCATTTTTCGAGCGATCACGTCGCACTCCCGCTCGCCGACCGATAGCGGGACTTTGGCCACCAACGCGATCACCCGTCCCCGCATTTCTCCGGTGCGGTGAACCAGTCTCAAGCCGCTCAGGACCGGTGTCGGTTCGACGTGCATCACGATCCGTCCGCCGCCGGCCGGATAGAATCCGTAAGCGTCGAGTTGTACGGAAGCCTTCGCGCCCATTTGCTCGAGCAGCGGGAGATAGCATCGCTTGAAGAAATCCAAGGGCGGTGCCCACGCCGCGTGCGTGCCGCCGCCGATCGTGACCGTCGAGGGACGTTCCGCCATCATCAGCGCCGGCAGGATCGTTTGGGCGACCAACACCGCGCTGCCGGCCGAACCGACGTCGAAGCGGAAATCACCACCGACGAGCGAGCCCGGACGCATCGTCAGTTCGTTCGAACCGAGTTCGTCGCCGGTCGTTTCGCCTTGGCAAATTTGGGTGATCGCCCGAACGCCGGCGAGGTGTTGCCGCAGCAAGCCCGGCTTGCTGCGGCCCCCACGGATGTTCGTCAAGCGAATTTCTTGGCCGGTGACCGCGGCGAGGGCGAGCGAAGAGCGAACGATTTGCCCGCCACCCTCGCCCTCGCTTCCGTTGATTTCAATCATTAATCGTCCGCCTTACTGGCGTCCTTGATGACAAAGCGAGCCTTCAAACGAGCCACTTCACTGGCCAAACCCGCCGACTTGACCGACCGCAGGACTTCGTTGAAATCCTTGTACGCCGCCGGTGCTTCGTCGATCGGGTATTGACGACAATTGCTGAGGATATCGTTGGATTCGAACTCGCTGTCGATCGTCGCTTGATCCAACACCCGCTTGGCGTGACGCCGACCGAGGACCCGGCCGGCACCGTGGTTGACGCTGTAGCACGACGCCGCCGCACCGGGCTGCGCCACCATCACCGCCGATCCATCACGCGGGTTACCCGGCAACAAAATCGGATGCCCGGTCTTCGCGAACGGGGTTTCGGCGAGCGAATGATGGCCCGCCGGCATCGCCCGCGTCGCGCCTTTGCGATGAACCCAAGCGGGTCGATTGTCCACGATTTCCTTTCGCGCGATGTTGTGACTGATGAAGTACACGAGGTTTCCTTTCGTTCCCGGAATCACTTCTTGGAACGCTTCCAATACGAGAGCATTGATGAGCAAATGGTTCACGGTCGCGAAGTTCGCTCCGAGCGCCATGTCGTCGAGGTAGTCGTTCGCTTCGTCGGTCCCCAACGGCGCGTAGACGAGTTGTCGGTCACCGGCGGGCAGCGGGATTCCCCATCGATCGAACTTGGATTGCAGGGTGCTGAATTGCCCCGAGGCAAGATTGTGACCAAAACCGCGCGATCCGCAGTGTGACAGGAAAGCGACTTTCCCGTCTTGCAAACCGAACGCGTCACCGCACCGGCGTGCTTGGTCGTCATCAGCCAGTTCGACGACTTCGCATTCGCCGAAGTGGTTCCCTCCTCCGTACGAGCCGAGCTGTTGCATCTTGTCGCTGAAGTTGCTCATGTCTCGTCGTTGAAGCAACGTTTCCAGTCGCGACTCGAGTGCGCCGGCGGTATCGTCATGTCCGAGGTGAAACGAGTCTTCGCATCGCATCGCCCAACCGGTTGGAATCCCCAACGCGCGGCAGACGTCGGCGCTGGCACCTTCGACGACGAGTTGTTTCCCGAGGGAGCGGTTGACGTGTCGGGCTTTCGTGACGCTGCGTTGCCCTTTGCCCGCCCCGGTCGGCGTTCGTTGGCAGATCGCCGAGATGAGCGCGCGGCGGACCTTGCGATCGTCGACCGCTTCGGTGGGCAGGTCCAATTGCAACAGACTCATCGAACATTTGATGTCCACGCCGACGGGGCCCGGGTAAATATGCGTCGGCGAAACCATCACGCAGCCCACCGGGGCTCCGTAACCGCAATGCGCATCAGGATTCAAAACGAGATCGGTCACGCCGGGGGCGAGTCGCGAGTTGACGGCTTGCTGCAAGCACAGGTCGTCGAACGTATCGCGAATCGACTCGGTCCCGAACACCCGGATCGGCGGCGTCGTTTCGGTCGGCAGCAGTGCGGTCGCCTCGCCGGTCGCGATCATGCCGGGACCGGTGTAAGAGGTGCGAGATTCAGCGTGGGATCGGTTCATGGTCGTCGGCGACATGGGGGGCTCACGAAAAAGAGAAATGGTATCGTTGTTTTGGCCAGGGGAATGCACGAGGTGTGCCGAACTGGGAAAGATCGCCGTAAGTGAATGCTCACGAATAACTTACGAATTCCTAGATAGTTTCCGACGCCAGCGACGACTTATCTCATGGTATAGTTATCTATCCCCGGGTATCGTTTTAAAGTAGGCTGGGTGGAGGAGGCTTTGCGACGAACACCCGGCAGTGAAGAGTGAAGAGTGAAGAGTGAAGAGTGAAGAGTGAAGAGTGAAGAGATCGGTCGGATTGGATTGGACTGGTCTGACTGATCGGTCCGGTCTTGAACAGCTAACAGCCTGCCGGGTCTCCGCTATCGCTGCGACCCAGCCTACGTAGGATGAAAGCGAGTTTAGGTTTAAGTTGAAGTTTAAGTTGAAGTTTAGCCAACTGCTTTTTGCCAACCGCCAATAGCCAATAGCCAATAGCCAATAGCCAATAGCCAACCGCCAATAATGTCAAAACGTTGTGTTGTGATCGGATTGTTGGGCGTTCAATTGGACCAGCCTCGGCGGGCTCGGGATCGATGGGCGGCTTGGCGTCCGTCGGTGGCGATCTGCCAACAAGACGATCTGGTCGTCGATCGATTTGAACTCTTGGTGGATCGTCGCTACACCAAACTTGCCGATCAGGTTGTTGTGGATATTCAAACCGTTTCACCGGAGACGGACATTCGGATTCATTGGATCGAATTGCAGGATCCTTGGGATTTTCAAGAGGTTTATACTTCGCTGCACCAGTTCACCCGCGACTACACGTTCGACACCGACTCGGAAGACTATTTGATCCACATCACGACCGGCACGCACGTCGCGCAAATTTGCTTGTTCTTGTTGACCGAATCGCGTTATTTGCCTGGGCGGTTGATCCAAACTTCGCCGCCGGCGGGCCGTGGTCGATCGTTGCCGATGGAAGCCGCAGCGGTTCAGGGAACGTATCAAATCATCGATTTGGACTTGGCACGTTACGACGAATTGGCGAAGCGTTTTCATCAAGAACAAGACGAAGCCCGCTCGATCCTCAAACGCGGCATCGCGACGAAGGACGCCGACTTCAACCGATTGATCGATCGCATTGAAAGGGTCACGCTATCCACCACGGCCCCGATTTTGTTGACCGGACCGACGGGGGCGGGCAAGACCCAACTTGCCAAACGTGTTTACGAATTGAAACACAACCGCCGTCAAATCGTCGGTCCGTTGGTGGAGGTTAACTGCGCGACGATCCGCGGCGAGCAAGCGATGTCGACACTGTTCGGCCACACCAAAGGAGCGTTCACCGGTGCGGTGGGAGTACGCAAAGGCCTGCTGAAATCTGCCGACTCGGGCATGTTGTTTCTCGACGAGATTGGCGAGCTTGGACTCGACGAACAGGCCATGTTATTGCGTGCGATCGAAGACAAGCACTTCACTCCGGTCGGTTCGGATGTTGGCGTTCGGAGCGATTTTCAATTGATCGCCGGATCGAATCGTGATTTGGTCGCGGAAGTCCAAGCGGGTCGATTCCGCGAAGACCTGCTGGCCCGCATCAACCTGTGGTCGTTCCGCTTGCCCGGCCTTGCCGAGCGGCGTTCGGACATCGATCCGAATTTGGATTTTGAACTTCAGCAATGGAGCCGGCAAAGCGGCCACCAAGTCACGATTAGTCGCGAAGCTCGGTCGGCGTTTTTAGATTTTGCGATGGCCGATTCGACGCCATGGAAAGCCAATTTTCGCGATCTCAATGCCGCCGTGATCCGCATGGGAACCTTGGCCGACGGCGGACGAATCACGTTGGCGGTCGTGGGCGAAGAGATCGGACGATTGCGTGATTCGTGGCAAGGTTTGGCGACGGACGCCGACGACGACTCAACCGAGAACGATCTCGCAAACGTCCTCGGCACCGAACGCGCCGCATCGCTCGATCGGTTCGATCAAGTTCAGCTTGTCGAGGTGATCCGAGTGTGCCGGCGAAGCCGAACAATGTCCGAAGCCGGTCGGCTCCTGTTTGCTCAATCGCGACAAGCGAAAGCCAAGCCGAACGACGCCGACCGGTTGCGAAAATACCTGGGTCGGTTCGGTTTAAGTTGGGACGATGTGAACGTTACGAAATGACTTTGGTCATCAATTGATGTGGTAGAGAAATTCTCTCGAACGGCTCGCCGACCGGTTCGTAACCTTGTTTTTGATAGAACGCCACGGCCGTCGCCCGGGCTTCGAGTTCCACTTCGGCGAACCCGTGGCTTGCCAGATCGGCTTCGCACTGTTGGAGTAAACGGGCCCCGATTCCTTTACCTTGCGATTCCGGTTGAACCGCCATTTGTCGCAATTGAACGCGCCGGGAGTCTTTGGGCCGGGCGACCACGATGGCGAGGATCGCGTCGTCGTCATCGAACATCGCAAAATGTCGCTGGCCGAATTCGCCGTCGAGTTCTTCGGGGGTCAATTTCAGCCCCAACGGTTCACGCAAGACGCGATGCCGCAACTCGAGAGAGGCTTGGTACTGCGGTGTGCACCATTCAATTTCGCTGAATTTCAAACCGGTTTCCGCCCGACTGATTGAAGGTTGATGGAGATCACAGATTAGCAAAAAGTCGGACGTGGTGGTGGGCTTCATCAAACCTTCGTAATCGCCAGGTCGGCTTGCTGAGCCCGTGTGATCGTCAAAAACGGCACTTCCGGCATTCTGGGTCGCCGGTCGTTGGTCAGTTTCCATTGCTGGACTATTCTGAAACCCCCGCAGCCGGAACGATCGCGGGGGTTTTGTTTTCCAGCTCATTCGCAACCGCTGACCAGATTCATGCAAGTTCTCAAAGCCGTCATCACGGCCGCCGCCCCGAACCAGAACACGCTGCCGCTGCAACGACTCGTCGACCGCAACGGCGAGGAAAAGACTGCTCTGCAATTGATCGTCGAGGAGACCTTATCGGCGGGGATCGAAGAGATCGGCGTGGTGATCCAACCGGGCGACGAAGCCAACTATCGGGCCGCGGCGGGCAGTTCGATCGGGGCGATCCGATTTCTGCACCAAGAACGACCGCTCGGTTACGCCGACGCGTTGCTCAAGGCGGAGTCGTTCTGCGGCGACGACGCATTCCTGCATCTCGTCGGGGACCATTTGTATTTGTCCGCCGCGTCGACGAGTTGTGCCTCGCAATTGGTGGCCGTTGCGAAGCAACATGAGTGTCCTGTTTCGGCCGTCCAATCGACTCGCGAACATCGCTTGCCTTATTTCGGGATCGTCGGCGGCACCAGCGTTCCGCGACATGACGGCTTGTACGAAATTCGAACCGTCGTCGAGAAACCGACGCCCACACTGGCCGAACAAGAACTGATCACGCCGGGCCTTCGCAGTGGCTATTACCTGGGTTACTTCGGCATGCACGTGATGACGCCGGTCATGTGGGCATGCATGCACGACACGATGCGAGACCCAAGTTTGGAACGACCGTCGCTGTCCGACGCGGCCAATCAATTGCCTCAACGTGGGAAGTACCTTGCCTTTCAAGTTCGAGGCAAGCGATTCAACATCGGTTTCCAGTACGGCGTCCTCATCGCTCAACTCGCGATCGGCTTGTCCGGTCGTGACCGCGACTTCCTGTTGACCGAGTTGGTTGAATTGCTCGCGACGCGACCCGATCTATCGCAAGAAATCTCGGGCGATCATGACCCGGCCGACATTGCTGCGTCGGGAGGAATCTGATCATGACGGCAACTCTTTCACCCAATGCATTGATTGAAACGATTCGATCCGACGACGGACCGACGCGTGACCGTTCGCTCGAGTCGCTATGCCAGGACGCTTCGCTGGACGAATTGCTTGGTCACATCGTCGCACTCGACGCATTTCGACGTCACGAAACCAACCTTTACCGGCGCGTCCGCGCGTTGTTCTTTCTTTCATCAATTTACCGATATCATCTGCCACCCCGGTTGGACGCGACCATCGCCGGCAGCATCCCGTTTGACGGCTATGAACATTTGCTCGGCCGCCGTTTTCAGGAAGCCATCGATGCGTTTTTGAAAACACAATCGGTGACCGGTCCGACCGATTCGTTAGCGAGCGCGTTGGCTCAAGCGTATCACGAACTTGGTTTTCAAACGCTCGCCGATCAGGTTCGCCACAGCGTCCGGACGGTTCGCGGGAACCAATGGATGTTTCGTCTTGGGCACGTGGCCGAACATCCGCTGCGGTTGCGTCGCGAATTGCTTGACGGCGATGCGTCGCGATTGCGGTATCCGGTTTTGCGAGAAACGACGGCGGTCCGGATGGACGTTTCGCACAGCGCGTGGAGTGATATCTTTTTTCTCGGGATGGATTTCCCTCAAGGAGCCCGGGTCGTCAACGTGTCGGTCGACTTGGCCGTACGCGGCCGAGACGATGAGGTTCGACCGCCGATCGAAACGTATCTGCGCGTGATCGATCGACCCGTGTTCCGCTTGGTCAGCGTTGACTTGGGTGCGTCGACCGAGGTGACCTCCGTCGCCGAGATGTTTGATTTCGCGAGGGATTATTTGGGGCTGCTCAAAGCGGCCGTGATCGCGTCGGGCGTCGTCCCACCGGGGTTGGAAGGTTGCGGTTCGTCGATGGAAGCTTTGCTCGAACGCATCGTCGGTCGTGGCAAAGGTTTAGAACTCGTTAGCAAGATCAACGACATTCCCAAAGGATCACGGTTGGCCGTTTCGACCAATTTGCTCGGTTCGCTCATCAGCAACTTGATGCGGGCGACGGGCCAGATTCGATCGCTCGAAGGCCCGTTAACCGAGCCGGACCGTCGGCTCGTCGCCGCCCGCGCGATCTTGGGCGAATGGATCGGCGGCAGTGGCGGCGGATGGCAGGATTCCGGTGGGGTGTGGCCCGGCATCAAGCTGATTTGCGGTCAAGAGGCGGGCCCCGGCGATCCTGAATACGGCGTCAGTCGCGGGCGACTGATGCCCGATCATGAAATCTTGGGCTCGGATCGCGTCAGCCCTGAAGCGAGGCAGCGTTTGCAAGAATCGCTCGTGTTGGTTCACGGCGGCATGGCGCAAAACGTCGGCCCGATTTTAGAGATGGTGACGGAGCACTACTTGGTGCGCGGTGACGCGCAGTGGACGGCACGTCAAGAGGCCATGTCGATTTACGACGAGGTCGTCGAGGCGTTATGTGCCGGCGACATTCGACGTCTCGGTTCGTTAACGACGCGAAACTTCGAAGGCCCATTGCAAACGATCATTCCGTGGGCGACCAACCGTTTCACCGACCGCATGATCCAAGCGTGCCGCGAACAATTTGGCGAACAGTTTTGGGGTTTCTGGATGCTCGGTGGCATGTCCGGTGGCGGCATGGGTTTTATCTTTGATCCGACGATCAAGCAAACCGCTCAGGATTGGTTGGCAACCACGCTCGTGGACGTCAAGCGAGATTTGGAAACGGCATTGCCGTTCGCGATGGATCCGGTGGTTTATGATTTTTCGATCAATGACAACGGCACATCGGCGGAATTGTTGACCGCGAGTCGGGCCAAGTTGCCACAAAAGTATTACGCATTGATGTTGCCGCAGTGGCTCCGCACACCGCTGCGAGACTTGTCACCGCAAACACGCGATGAACTCGCCCGGATCGCCGAGCGTTGTGGTGACCCGAACGAACCGGACACCGACGCGGCGGTGTTGCTCCGCAGCGTCTTGCCGACGGTCGGCGATGGGAATGATCGAGGCGACGATGAATCGACCGCCGATTCATCATCGCTGGCGAATATCCTTCGCGACAACGGATTCGACCGCAGTCAACACGAGCAGGTCCGCGACAACATGCGATCGGGCCGGTTCGGACTCGCATCGAATCGATTGGCGAGCGATTTGAAAATCACCGATGTAACCGAGCATCACGTCGTCGACACGCGAGGCGGAATCGATTCGAAGTTCGCGGACCTAGGACGTCAAGCGATCGCCGAGGGGCAAGTCGCGGTCGTCACGTTAGCCGCCGGCGTCGGAAGTCGTTGGACGCAAGGGGCGGGCGTTTGCAAAGCGTTGCACCCGTTTCATCGATTCGCGGGACGTCATCGCAGTTTTCTTGAGATCCATTTGGACAAGAACCGTGCGATCACTCGCCGTTGCGGGGGCGTGATTCCGCATGTCGTCACCACGAGTTGGATGACCGATGCCGCGATCCGCGATTGCCTTCAAGCAAATCAGAATTACGGCCACGAAGGGCCGTTGCATCTTTCGAGCGGGCGCAGCGTCGGGTTGCGGATGGTGCCGATGGTTCGCGACCTGCAGTTCCTATGGGAAGAGACGCCTCAACAAGTTCTCGATCAACAACAACAAAAGATGCGTGAGAGCGGCCGGTCGGCGATCGCGAACTGGGCCCGAACGGTCGGCGAAGGCAGCGATTACACCGACAACGTGCCGAGCCAATGTGTTCATCCGGTCGGGCACTGGTACGAGGTTCCCAATTTATTTCGCAACGGCGTGCTGTCGCGATTGCTGAGTGACCAACCGTCGCTCAAACACCTGATGCTGCACAATATCGATACGTTGGGTGCGAACGTCGATCCGGCTTTGTTCGGTTTGCATCTCGATTCGGGTGCGACGTTAAGCTTCGAAGTCATCCCGCGTCGTTTGGAAGATCGCGGCGGCGGTTTGGCATTGGTATCAGGGCGACCGAGATTGGTCGAGGGTTTGGCGATGCCCAACGAGCGTGCTGAGTTCGGATTGCGGTTTTACAATTCGAACACGACTTGGATCGAAATCGATGGCTTGCTCGCGGCGTTCGGATTGGATCGCGATTCGTTGAACGATCCGATTGCGGTCGATGTGGCGGTTCGTGAAATGGCAGCCCGTTTACCGACGTACATCACGCTCAAAGAAGTCAAGAAACGCTGGGGTCATGCTCAAGAAGATGTCTTCCCGGTCGCTCAGTTCGAGAAGCTCTGGGGCGACATGACGACGCTCACCGACGTGGATTCGCGTTTCATCGTCACGCCGATGCGACGAGGGCAACAACTCAAGGAACCCTCGCAACTCGACGGGTGGAACCGCGATGGTGGTTCGGATTATGTTAATGCCTTGTGTGATTGGAAAGACTGACCAACAGCAAGGCGATCGATGGCCATTTTGTATACCGTATTGGAAGACCATGAATCGGCCAGCCGGCACGTGGCGGGGTTGTTGGTTGAGACGATCAATCGGCATTCGCCCGATACGTCGGGGCTCTGTACGTTGGGGCTTGCCACGGGCAGCACACCGTTGTCGGTTTACGAGAACTTATGTCGTCGCTATCAATCCGGTGAAGTGAGTTTTCAAGGCATCACGACCTTCAATCTCGACGAGTATGTCGGGCTGCCGCCGGAGCATCCTCAATCTTATCTCGCGTACATGCGAACGAACCTGTTCGATCACGTTGATTTGGATCGATCCAAGACTCATCTTCCGGCCGCACACCAGATCGATGACAGCCATTCGGCGGAAGCCATCAGTAGGCGATACGAAAGTGAAATCGAAAACGCCGGCGGCATCGATTGGCAATTGCTCGGCATCGGCGTCAACGGCCACATCGGGTTCAACGAACCTGGTGCAACGATCGACAGCCCGACTCGACTGGTCGACTTGGCCGCCAGCACGATCGAGGCCAATTCGCGATTCTTTGAGTCGACCGATCAAGTTCCCAAACAGGCGATCACGATGGGGATCGGTACCATCTTAAAGGCTCGCAAGATTGTGTTGTTGGCCACCGGGGCGGCGAAAGCGGAGGCGGTCGCCGCCGCGATCAACGGGCCGGTGACGAGCGACAACCCGGCCTCATTCCTGCAAACTCACTCGGACGTTTTGTTTGTCTTGGATCGCGAAGCGGCGTCGGCAATCGCTTGAGGTTGTTGCAGATGCAAGTAGTGACCATGGTCGCTGGTCACGAACACGGCGGTATCGCCCCATGCGTCGTTGGCTTCGACCCAATCGACCACCGTTTGGAAGGCCGCTTCGCCGCTGAACACCGCACCGATGCTGTTGTCGATGTTGTTGGCGTGATTGGCCCAGTCGACGTCGCCGCATTCGATCAACAACCAAAACGGGTTGCCCGATGGTTCGGTGGTTTCGGATTTGGTACTTGATAAGACGTCCAACGCGGCAGCGGTCATGTCCGCGAGCGTTGGGTTTTCAGCGATGTCCGCGTTGTTGTAACGTTCGGTTCCCTTAACGTCGAAGGTGGGACGATAGTCGCCGTCGGCGGTTTGAAACGGCAGGTGCCCGCCTTGAGTTCCGAAATAGCCGAGCAACCGTTTATTCGATTCGATGGCGGTTCGGGCGGCGGCCGACAACACGTCATTACCGTCGCGTCCGGCGGTCCTCTCGGCGACGACGTAATCTTCGCCACGCTTGATCGCTTCCATGTCTGACTCGTGGAAGTAAGTGTTGCCCGGCATGAAATTGTCACCTTGGGTTGCATCCTTGCCGGAACCTTCGCCCCACCCGCCGCCGATCAACACGTCCAAACCAGGCAAGGGTTCACGACGATGCGATGATGAGGGCAAACCGACCATGTCGCGGGCGATGTCTTGGTAATCTTTACGAGTGACGTTGTTCGCGTACGCGGCGGCGGGGGTCGCGTGACTGACCGGGACGCTGGTCACGACACCGACGCGGTAGCCTTCGTCTTGTAGCTTGCGAGCGATCGGGATCGCGTGGGTCCCATCGGGAAGCATGTTGATCGAGCCGTTGTAAGTTTTCACGCCGGACAACAACGACGTCGCCGACGAAGCCGAATCGGTGACCTCATGTGGTTGTTCGCGATCGCGACCGATCGGATAAGCGCTGCGGGGCGATTCATGCCAAGGCATCGGTCCGGCGAGTTCCGCATCAAAGCCGCCGTCGACTTTTTGCCCACTACTGAAGACGGTTTGTGCGTTGATATCGTACTTCGCACCACCGGCAGTCGGCGTCGTGACCAAGTAGGCGAAGTCGCTGGTTGCGCCTCGATAGTCTTGGAAAGCTAAGCCTTGCCCACGGCCGCTGTCATACCGATCCGCTTGATTGCGATAAATCGCTGCGGCGCGAGTCGTTTGCCAATCCATGCCGTCGAAGATCATCGTGATGATGTACTTCTTGCCGTTTTGCGTCGCGAGACGCTGTAGGTGATAAACGTCGATCTGGTCGTGATAGATCGCGGTCGGATTGACCGTGTTGGCGGGGACGGAACCGAACGCATCTTCGAGTCGCGCCGGGTCGCTGTAGAGGCTACCTTCGGCTCGCAGTGAATCCAGGGTGACCCCGAACGTGTAGAGCGGAACAACGCGATTGCTGTGGTTGGTCCACGAGCTGTACTTATTGGGAAGATTGCCCCAAAAACCCCAATCGGCCGATCGTTCCCGCATCGCATCGGATTGCATCTGCCGCAGCGGATCGTTAGACGAGTCCGGATCGACAGCAAGGTTGTCCTTCACCGCGTCGAGTGCCTTCGTCAATAGTCCGGGTTCTTGAGCGATCACAGAGAACGCGGCGAACGGATATGCCGTCAAGAGCATGACAATAAAAACGCTAATTCGGAACCGGAATGGTGACATGAAGAATTCAATGGGTTGTGTGCCAAGAATGTGGGGACAAATCGCTCCGCCGGCTAATTACGGCCGAGCGTTTGAGTCAGGAAGGTTAGTCAAAAAAGGCGATTTGCGGTAGCTTCCCCGCCGATTATGGGGGCGATCGGTGCCGCAGTTCGGCTCGATGGCGGTCAAAATCTCAACGAAATGAAGAATTTGCTTGACGACGTGATCGAGCGGCCTTAGGTTCAGAGGTTCTTCTCTTGTACGGAACCCTTGCATGGAGGATTGCCACAATGGCTACCGTCGCCCCGATTGCTTCGTCCACAAACCGTGCTACTTCAGCACAAAACGGTTCGTCGAGCGGTTCCCCGCAAACCGTTTGGTTGGTCAACGCCGCGTTCCTTCAGGAGATCAAGGATTCGAATCCTCATCTCTGGCACGAGTTCCACCGGCTGCGAACGTTAAGCCAATTGGAACAGCCCGATTGCGAAACGCCGCAACAGGCGATCAAAGGTTTGGCCCAGTGCCTTGACGGGATTCGTGATCTGCTCGCCTTGCAGTTCACGCTGGAAGAGTCCTACGGATTGATTGCCACGCCGCTCACTCCGTCGCCCTACGGTCAACCGAGTCCCGAGGCAATGAGACGGCAGGAAGTGATCGACGAACGGCAAATGATGGTCCGCCATGTGATCGACCAACATCGTTGTCTGTATTTGCAAATAGTTGACTTGGTGGAACAGGCCGAGGAATTACAATACAGAGGTTGCGATTCGAATTGTTTGCGGTTGTTTGCGGAAAAGGTCGAACGGTTTTCGTGCGATTTCACCGCCCACGAGCGACTCGAAGGGGAACTGATTCGCCTGCACGGTTCGCATTCCACGCTTCCCGCTTCCGCTGACCATTCCTAAGGAGATTGCCGCCATGCTGGGTGATTCACGAACCAAGCCGATGGAGATCCTGCTCGTCGAAGACGGGTTGGTCGACGCTCGGATCACGATCCACGCGTTGCGACGTAGCGGCGTGCATCATCGCTTGACTTTGGTGCGGACGGTTCACGAAGCGATCTTGTTCATGAAACGCACCGGGATTTTTTCTCGTGCCCCGCGATTGGATCTGCTCCTGCTGGACATGCTCTTGCCCGATGGCACGGGACTCGATGTGCTCGAAGAGATGCGAGAGATTCAACCCGAAGCCGGACGCATCACGACGGTCGTGTTGACGGCCTTGGAAGACGACACGTACCGCAAACGCTGTGACGAACTGGGTGTTTATGATTACATCCAAAAGCCGGTCAGCGAAGAAGAATTCCTGCGAGTCGTCCGCGATCACAAAAAGCTGATGATTCACTTACAACAGGCCGCCGTGGCTTCAGCCCCCGACGGGCACGAAGGGAACTCAGCGATCAACGCGCCGCACTTTAATACGGCGGCCCATCATTCCGCTCAGTCATCGACTTGACGGTTTGTAGCGGCGTTTTGATTTAATTAGCCGTACCGCGTTAGCGGGCTGTTGATTTAATCGTTTAACGGCAAGCCGCAGGCGACAGAGCTTGAGAACGCAGACGCCTGCGTCTTGCCGTTAAACGAAAACGCCCAATCGTGCACTAAATCAACAGCCCGCTACCGGCGGTTCCCGCGACCGTTAACCGGGGCTAACGCCCTTCGGCTAATCGTAGCATTGCTGAATTCGGCTAAATCAACACGCCGGTGGGGGACGGGTTGTCAGGAGACGGTTTGTCGGGCAAGTTGCGGGAAAGTTCGTTCCCGCTTCTCCCACCGTATTCACTTCCATGACGTTCGCCACTCGTCTCAATCAAGCCATCGCCCGCACCGGATCGGTCACCTGCGTCGGGCTCGATCCCCGTCAGGCGTCACTCCCCGCGCCGATCCGCGATGCGGTTTCGAGCAACCATCCTGAGGCTTGGGCTGCCGCCTACACACAATTTTGCTGTGAAATCATCGACGTCGTTCGCGACCTCGTGCCGTGCGTCAAGCCGCAAGCGGCGTTCTTTGAGCAGCTCGGTCCGGCCGGCATGGTTTCGCTCGGACAAGTTATCGCGCACGCGGCCGAGTCGGGATTAATCGTCGTGACCGACGGAAAACGCAATGACATCGGCACCACGGCGACGGCTTACGCGGACGCCTATTTGGGCAGTCCCGAGCATCCGAGTCCCTGGCGGAGCGATTCCTTGACCGTTAGCCCGTATTTGGGGCGAGACAGCATCGAGCCGTTTGTGGACGCTTGTGACGAGCGAGGGGGCGGGATCTTTGTGCTCGTCAAGACGTCCAATCCCGGCGGCGGATTTCTGCAGGATTTAGAAGCGAACGAGAAGACGATTTACGGCCATGTTGCGGACTTGATCACGCAGCTCAATGCGACGCGGCTTGACGGGGATGGCTATGGCCCGATCGGCGCCGTCGTCGGAGCTACCTATCCGGAACAACTCGCCGAACTGCGGGCGGCGATGCCTCACAGCATCCTGCTCGTTCCCGGTTTCGGTGCCCAAGGCGGGACGGCCGAAGATGTCAAAGCTGCAATGGACTCACAGGGCCGCGGCGCGATCGTCAACAGTTCCCGCGGGATCATTTTCGCGCACGCCCGACCTGATTTGGCCCAAAAGTACGGCGATGCGAAATGGCACGACGCCGTTCGGGCCGCGACGATCGAGATGAACGAACAACTCAAGTTCGTTGGCTGAATCCCTCTTTCGGGAAAATGCCAATTTTTGTTAAAGCCGGGTTTGTGAGCGGTTGCGAAAGGGTTTCGTGGCGCTGAGAGCCAACTCGACTGAACGATCGGAAGCTTTCCGAAATGCTGCATCTCCCATCACGATCCGCCCGTTGGACCTTGTTGGCGGCCTCCGCCGTGATCCTACCCGGCTTGGGTTGTCGTCAAGCCGGGACGCCCAATGGGTTTACCGGTGCCGCCCCGTTGACCTCATTACCTGGTCAAACCGCGACGACCGGTCCGTTGCTGCCGGCACTCGGTCCGTTCGGTGCGTCCGCACGTGTTCCACCGCCATCGACAGGCTCCTATGGGGCGACGGCGGCCAACATGGGATTCGGCGGATCGAATTCGGCGGCGGGCAGCTATGCGCCCGCCGGCTATGCCCCTGGCGCCGTCCAGCCGATGAGTTTCGAGCAGCCGATCGGCTCGGGAGTTCCCAACCCGGTCGCCAATCCCGTCGGTGGAGTCGGCCCCACCAATTGGTCGGATAGTTCAGGAAACCCGAATACTTCAGGAAACCCGACGGGCAGTACAGGCTCTTCGTTGAATCAAATTCGTTCCGGCGGGATGCAGGTCATTGATCTGACGAGTGCGGCCACTCCACCAAGTAACCAAGCCGCTTGGGGACCGACGCAGTCATCGCCCGCACCTGTTCCATCGGCAACTGTTCCTTCCACAACGACCCCGCCGATCTCCGGTGGTGGGTTTGCCAATTCCGCTCCGGCGGCCAACCAACCCGCATTCTCGACGGCCGATCGACCGTTGCAATGGCAGACGCCGAGACGATAAGCTCGATCGCGACGATTACCGTGACGGCGCGAAGCCGTTCGTCGTCCGGACGACTTCCGCTACGGTAGGCAACGGGTGATAATGAACTATCAAGAGTTCCTCACACGTCCCCGTTGCTAACGATTGCCATGTCTTCCATTGAACTGAACACCATTCCCGAAGCCGTCGAGGCGATCGCGCGAGGGGAGGTGGTGATCGTGATCGATGCCGAAGACCGCGAAAACGAAGGCGACTTCATTTGTGCGGGTGAAAAGGCGACCGCCGAAAAAATCAATTTTATCTTGAGCGGTCGTGGCCAGTTGTGTGTGTCCGTCTTGCCGGAAGTGTGCAAACGGCTGGAGCTTAATCCGGTCGTTGCCCACAACAACGCGCCATTGCAAACCGCATTCATGACGCCGATCGACATCGCGTCGGCGAAGACCGGCATCACGGCGGCCGAACGCAGCGAAACGATCCGCAAGTTGACCGAGTCGGACATGAAGATGGAAGACTTCATTCGTCCAGGTCATGTTTACCCGCTACTCGCCATGGAAGGTGGCGTGCTGCGGCGAGCCGGCCATACCGAAGCGGCGATGGACTTGGCCCGCATGGCGGGCTTGGCACCGGTCGGCGTGCTGTGCGAAATCCTTAATGATTCTGGCGATCGGGCATCTCGGGACGACTTGGCGAAGATCGCTCAAACGCACAACTTAAAGATCATTAGCATCGAGCACCTGATTGCTCATCGACGGGTCAGCGAAAAACTGATTTCCCGCGCGGCCATATCGACCTTGCCGACGAACTACGGCGATTTTCAAATCATTGTTTACGGAGTGAATTACGAATCGCAAGAACCGATCGCATTGGTCTTCGGCGATCTCTCGGCACCCGGCCCGGCTCCGCTGGTACGGATGCACAGCAGTTGTTTTACGGGCGACCTGATCAATTCCCTGCGATGTGATTGCGGCGATCAATTGCACATGGCGCTGGAGATGATCAGCCGCGAAGGCCGCGGCGCGCTGGTGTACTTACCCCAAGAAGGACGCGGTATCGGACTGGCTCAAAAGATCAAAGCCTACGCGTTGCAAGACGATGGCCTCGACACCGTCGAAGCCAATCACGCGCTCGGGTTTAAAGCCGACATGCGGGATTACGGCGTCGGCTTGCAAATCCTTAAAGACCTTGGCCTGACCGAGGTTCGTTTGTTGACGAACAATCCAAAGAAAACCAAAGCCTTCAACCTACGAGGGTTTGATTTGCGGGTCGTCGATCAGGTGCCGATTGTGCCGACGATGAACAAGCACAATCAACGCTATCTGGAAACCAAACGAGCGAAGATGGGTCACCAACTGCCGCCCATGTCATGAGATGGACGGTCTCGCTCCACCGAGTCGGCGAGGGTTTTCGGCGTGACAGCGAAGATCATCTGGATTGGTTTTTCGAGCACAATTCTGAGCAAAACGACGACGAGACATCCGGTGCATTGATCACGTTTGCCAGTGACCTTTCCCCAACGGTTCGGCCTTCGAAGTCGGGAATCATCATCGTGCCAGTGGACCGCTTGCCCGACCATCGCCACATCTACCTGGATTACCAAGGTGAATTATCGGGCAACCGAGGCCAAATCACACCAATCTTGTCAGGTCAGTTCCGGTGGGGTTCGTCGGGGACCGAGGACAAATCGAGCGTCGCGATCGAATTGGTCACCATCGAAATCCGCGATCACAGTTTAGCCGCGATGGTCCGATTGGCGGACTCTTGGAGAGCGATGCTGTGCTCAGCCCCATGCGTTCCACTTCGGTTGGGCCCCCTTTAGGCGTCTCGTAGGCTGGGTGGAGGAGGCTCTGCGACGAACACCCGGCAGTTTCCCTGAACAACCCAAGATCGGACCGATCGATCTGATCAGGCCAATCCGACTGATCTTCTTGACTTTCCAGGGCTGGAATGCCGGGTCTCCGCTATCGCTGCGACCCAGCCTACGGGAATTGCCAGCGTACGGGCACTTCCGCAGGGCCTTGGGATTCGGACTTTCGGCGTGGCGATCATTTTCGCTATCGTGCGGCTCACTGGACGAACCGGCCCCTCCATTCCACCTAAAGTGAGCGTCAAGGATGATGCGTCTGAGCCCGTCAAATCCCCACAATCATGCATTCATTCGTCTCACCGTGACGATCGTTTTGGTCGTGGTGACCAGTATCGCGGCACCCATCGACGCGTTCGCACAGACCAATGAGGTGACTCAGGGAAATGCTGCCAACGAGCCTGCGGTGAACCCCAACGCGGCGCCGTTCCCGCCGCTGAGCATGGCCGAGCAACAAAAGCTCGATACGGTGCTCGGTCAATGGGAAACGCAATCCAAAGGAACCAAGACCCTCGAGTGTCAGTTTCAACGTTGGCACTACGACTTGTTCGCCGCCCCAGCGGGCGTTTTCGCGGAGAAATCTTTTGGGGTGATTAAATACGCCGCCCCCGATCGCGGCTTGTTCAAGGTCGAACGAAAGTTGATCTTTAACGGGATGGGTGCCGACGGTAAACCGATGCACGATGAGAAGCCCGGACAATTTGGCGAACATTGGGTCTGCAATGGCGAAGAGCTTCTCGAATTCGATCATGCCAAGAAAGAATGCAAAATTCAGCAACTTCCTCCGGAAATGCGAGGACAACGAATTCTTGAAAGCCCACTGCCGTTCGTCTTCAATCTCGATGCCAAACAAATCCAAGAACGCTATTGGGTGCGACAGGTACAAGCACCCAAACCCGGCATGCTGCTGATCGAGGCGTACCCGAAGCGTCAAGAAGATCGGGCTCAGTACAAATTGGTTCAGATCGCGTTGAACGAAACAACGTTCTTGCCGGAAGCTTTGTTAATGTACGCCCCCAACTTCAACATCAAGACCGCCCCGAAATGGGACCACTATGAATTCACCGACGTCAAACGCAACTCGATTACGCAGGGATTGACCCGGTTCATGAATTCGTTCATCGAGGAAAAGCCGCCCGTCGATTGGAAAGTATACCGCAATTCTTTCCGCCCGCAAATTACCGAACGACCGATGGCGCGGCCGCTATCGGAACAGCGTTAGCCCAAATTAATCGTAACCCGACGCGTGAGCGAGGGATTCCTGTCCATCCCTCGCTGACGCATCGGGTTACGATTCAATCAACACGCCGCTAGTGTCGCCCCTGCTGGGCCACCCCTTTTCGGAATGGCTTCGAACGACGACGATTGGGACTAAAATTTTTGGTTCCGATCGTTTTTCTTTTTAGCCCGCCAACAGGCTTCAGACGCATGAGTGTTGCCAGTTCCCCCGAACCTTCCGTCGCCGCCGATCCGAGATTTTCGCCACCGGGATATTTTGATGCTCTGGCGACGCGAGTTTTAGACGGCTCCCCGATCACTCGCGCCGAGGCGTTGTCGATTCTGCAGGCATCGGATCTCGACGTGCCCGCGATTTTGGCGGCCGGTTACCGGATTCGCCACCATTACTTCGGCAATTCGGTCCAACTGTATTTCTTGATGAACGCCAAGAGTGGGCTGTGTCCGGAAGACTGTCACTACTGCAGTCAGTCGAAAATCTCCGAAGCCCCGGTTCCGAAGTACAACATTCTCAAACGCGACGAACTTCTTGATGCGGCTCGGGTGGCTTCCGAACGGGGTGCGAAAACGTACTGCCTCGTGATCAGCGCACGCGGTCCAAATGAGCGTGAAATGAACGCGGTCGAAACGATCGTGCCGGAGATCAAACAGAAGTACGGATTGGATATCTGCGCCTGCTTGGGGTTGTTAACCGACGAACAGGCCAAGCGATTGAAGGCATGTGGTGTCGATCGCGTGAACCACAACTTGAACTCGAGCGAATCGCACTACGAAAAGATTTGCACCACCCACACCTACGCCGACCGCGTTCAAACTCTGCGAAATGTTCGCGATGCCGGCATGGAAATGTGTAGCGGCGGGATCATCGGCATGGGTGAATCGAAAGCGGACATCGTTTCGATGGCGTTCGATCTGGCAGAACTCGGCGTTCAATCGATCCCAGTCAACATCCTCAATGCGATCGACGGCACGCCGCTCGAAGGCACCGACGCGATGTCGCCACAGGATGCGTTGAAGGCGCTAGCCATGTTCCGCTTCGTCAACCCGAGTCGAGAACTACGCATCGCGGGCGGACGTGAATTGCATCTTCGCATGTTGCAACCGATGGGACTGTACGTGGCCAACAGCGTTTTCGTGGGCGACTATTTGACGACGAAAGGGCAAGCCCCCCAGGCCGACTACGACATGATCAACGACCTCGGTTTCGAGGTCACCGGATCGTGTGAAGAATTTAGCCTGGACTCTCCGAGCGTGAGCCGTTGAGCCTGCAAGAGACGTTCGGCACGGACCAACCGGTAGCGCTGGTGACCGGATCGGGATCGCCACGCGTCGGCCGGGTGATCGCCGAGGAGTTGTCTCGCCGTGGTTGCCATGTCGCTTTGCACGCCAACACAAGCGGTGACGAAGCGAACGCTGCGGCGGCGTCTTGGCAACGTCGGTTTGGTCGCGAGGCGATCGTGTTGATCGGTTCGCTTGAAGACGACGATGTTTGCGATTCTTTGATCGATCAGGCGCACTCGCATTTCGGCCGTTTGGACATTCTTGTCAACAGTGCCGCGATTTGGTCACCCACGTCGCTCGACAAAATCACCGGTGATGAAGTTCGCCGTTACTTTCAAATCAACTCGGTCGCCGCGTTGTTATGCGCCCGCGCGGCCGGTCGGATCATGACTCAACAGGATCGCGGCGGGGCGATCGTGAACATCGGCGATTGGGCCACGGTGCGACCGTATGCCGATCATGCCGCGTATTTCCCGAGCAAGGGAGCGATCGAGGCGATGACGCGATCGTTGGCCGTTGAGCTGGGTAGCCGTCATTCCGGTGTGCGAGTCAATTGCGTTCAGCCCGGGCCTGTCTTGCTGGGCGATGACGTGTCCGAAGAGACCATCTCGCAGCTCGTCCATAGCACGTTGGCCAAGCGAATTGGCACGCCTGAAGACGTGGCCGCCGCCGTGGCGTTTTTGTGTGAAAACACGTTTGTGACGGGCGTTTGTTTGCCCGTCGATGGCGGACGTGGGATTTTCGCCCCCGATGGGCTGCAGGTCGGGCGGAACACCGGATAGTTTGGTATTTTAGCAACTCCAAGTTGCCCTCCACGTGCCGCCTTATCTCCCGAGCGATCTCTTGAGTGATTCATCCTTGCCGCCGATCCTGCCGGTTGACTTGCCCGCCGCGAACGGCGAAGGCGGTGTTGCCGGCTCACCCCAAGTCGACCCTGCGTTTATCCAAATCGGCCAACTGTTCAAAACAATCCAAGCCGAAATCGCGAAACTGTATGTCGGCCAAGACGAGCTCGTCCTCGGCACGCTGACGGCGCTGTTCGCCGGCGGACACGTGTTGATCGAATCGGTGCCGGGACTCGGCAAGACGTTGTTTGTCCGAACGCTCGGGCGGATCCTCGGTTGTCAGTTCGGACGCATTCAGTTCACCGCCGACCTGATGCCGTCGGACATCACCGGTGCCCCCGTGTTTGACATGCAGAAAAGTGAATTTCGGTTCCGAGCCGGCCCGGTGTTCACGCAACTATTGCTCGCCGACGAGATCAACCGTTCGCCCGCCAAGACGCATGCGGCGTTGCTGGAGATCATGCAAGAGTACAGCGTCACGATCGACGGGACGACACATCCGGTGCCGCGTCCTTTCTTGGTCCTTGCGACGCAGAATCCGCTCGAGAGCGAGGGCACTTACAATTTGCCCGAAGCCCAGCTCGACCGGTTCATGTTCAAGCTACGCGTCGACTATCCGTCAGCGGTGGAGGAAAGCGAAATTTTAAAATTGCATTCGATGCAGGTTGATTTTGCCAAGCGTTTGGAAGCGGAGATTCGCCCGATCACGACTCCGGAAGTGGTGTCGAAAGTGATTGCGACGTGCGCCCGCGTGCGGGTCGAGGAAAGCTTGGTCCAGTACATCACTTCGCTCGTGCGTGCGACTCGGTCTTGGCCAGCGTTTCATATCGGCGCGTCGCCGCGAGCCGGCATTTCGTTGATGCAATCCGCTCGCACCCTCGCCGCATTCTCCGGCCGTGACTACGCGATCCCCGATGACGTGATTGAAATCGCACTACCGGTTCTGCGTCACCGCGTCGCGATGACCGCGGAGGCCGAGATCGAAGGCAAGAACATTGACGAAGAATTGCGATCGATGATGCGAGGGATCGAGGTGCCGAGGTCGTAATGTCATGAACTTGGGAATTGATCCAAAAGTTGATTTCGCCTGCAAGCGATTGCTCGGCAACCCTGATCATCCCGATCTGACGATCCATTTTCTTAATTCGGTTCTGCGTCCAGAATCACCGATTACGGATGTGCAGATTCTCAATCCTTCGATCGAGAAGGAATATGAGGGCGACAAATGGTCTCTCTTAGATATTCATGCCACCGATGAACTGGGCCGTCTTTACGACATCGAAGTTCAAAACACCAAGCCGTTAGGACTATCGAAACGACTCGCCTACTACACGGCCAGCCTATTAGTGGGCCAACTTGGTGAGGGCGAGGAATACTTCGAACTACGACCCGCGATCAATATTTGTCTTTTGGATGCCAAACAATTCCCGAGCGTTCAACCATTACCTGCACTTTAGGCGATTGCCTATCACTTCAAAATTGATCTTGCCACGAAAAAGGCCCTCAGAGAAATTGGAGGTTCTCACACCAAACCAATACTCAAAGGGCCAAGGATGGCTAAGAATATACGCAGGTTACGTTGTACTTCACCCATCGCGTGATCCTGCTTTGCGTTTGAGTTGGTTGTAGTGAACCGATAAACGTAGCGTTTCACGCGATGGTTTCTACCCTAAAGGCGCGCTTGGTGAATAAGGCGGGCTCAATAGTCCCCGCTCGCACCGCCTTGGCATTGTCTTTGCAACTCTTCTCCTGTGCGTTCATCCATTGAATCGCCCGTCGGATCTCCGATGGCCCAGCGAACAACGTGGATGATGAATGACCGATACCGAACACAGGAGACACGAAATGAAACGCTATATCCCCGCGACCCGTAAACGACTCGTCCTCGCGATCACCGCTGGTTTGATCACGCCGATGGCCGTTGGTCTCGCCTCCGTCCGCGCTGATGAGGAATGGGAGGAAAACACACTGTTGTATGAAGACGATGCATGGTACGACGTCAGCGAATGGTTCGACGGCAATGACTACAACCCGACCGACGAAGCCATCGGGCGTATCGACAATGAAACCTATGATACCGCCGAAGCGTTGACCAGCACGGATCAAGACAACGATAACATGTGGAACTGGGACAACGACTACGGCTACTATGCCGACAACGATGACGACTGGTTCTACGATTACTACGACTACGGATACTACGATTACGCCGATTACGACTACGACGATGACTTCGATTACACGTCGCAGTACTACGACTATGATAACGACGGAGTCTACGACGCGTTCGCTAGTTACAGCGACACCGATGGCGACGGCTATTTCGAAGACATGGACTACTATTCGTTCAGCGACGATGATTCGACGAAGGATCAACAGTCGCAAAGCATGAGCGATGCGAAGAAGAAGCAAAAGTCGCAGCAGGCAACCATGACCGTCATGGGCGGTACGATCACCCAGGCCAAAAAGGTCAAGACGCCAAGCGGACACAACCTTGTCGTGCAACTCAACGATGATAGCCAGAACGAATCAATGATCGTTGATCTCGGCCCGGCAAGTGAGTACGGTACGATGCCGCGAATCGGCCAAGACCTAAGCGTCAAAGGAACGAAGTTCCAAGCCGGCGACAAAACGATCTTGCTTGCGCAGAAACTGATGCGGGACGACGAAACGGTGACCGTCAATCGCAGCGGTCGTGAGTTCACCGGAACGATCGATAGCGTCAAGACCGCCGACGTTCGCGGCCAAAAACATCAACTGGCCAAGATCAGCACCGATGCGGGTAAGAAACTCTTGGTTGACATGGGGCCTGCGGAAAACCTCAACACCGATCTGAATCAAGGCACCAAAGTGACCGTTCAAGGACCGGCCGTGAAGGTCAACGACCGCTTGATGTTGATCGCGACCGAATTTGAAGTCGACGGCGACACGATCAATATTCAACGAACTGCGATGAAGTAATCGCTCAAATTGAGTTGAATTGAACGATCGTTCAATGTGATCTCGGCTACGCGACGCACCTTCATGCGTCGCGTTTTTTTATCGAGTCATCGAACGTTTTCGATAGTTTCCCGGCGTTGTTCCGACCACGAAAAGGGGAAGGGGGCAATAGTGTTCGGTACACCTTCACGCCAAGACCCGCCAGATTACGAACAGAAACTCGATATGAGGCCGATAACTCCAGGCGAGCAGGCTGCTGACCGCGAAGCCGAACCGGAAGACGGGACAGAGGTAGATCGAGAGCTTGGGCGGGGACAGATCACGTGTCTCGGTGCGATCACATCAATCCGCGACGTCCCTTATTTGGGGAGATCTCGATGCGTACCCGTGAGTAGGGCTTGCCCGAAAGGCGGGACGAGTGCGGCAACGCACCTCGTGCAAAGAGAAGTCAGCAGAGGGCATAGTATTCGACCCACGCGGTCGTCGAAGGCCCAAAGGGAACGAGCAAGTACGTGTCCGTTGTCATTCGCGACAGAATCATCGCCGTACGGCGTTTTCTAAGCGGCGTGACAACAGTCCCAACGGCTTGAGCCGTCATGGCAACATGGCGATTTAAAACTCGTGCTCAACCGCCGTATGCGGACCCGCATGTACGGTGGTGTGGGAGGGGTCCCGGGCAACCGGGCCCCTATCCCGATACCGATGGTTCGCCGATTCTACCGTGCATCTGATCCGACCGATTCTATCGAATCCAGCGGCATCGCTCGACTCGAATGGTCAGAATGGTACAATATCCACAGTCCAAAAAGGAGATCGAAAAATGATACGAATCGTTGTTCAAGCCGAAATTGCCGACCAAATTTGCCATTCCGACGGTCGGATCGAGTTGGTCGATGACCAAGGCAACCGTGTCGGCTTCGTACGGCGTCCGCCAACGGACGATGAAGTCAAGTTCGCAAAGTCTCGGGTCGGTAGCTCTGGACCTAAGTTCACAGTGGATGAACTCATCGCAAAAGTCGAGGCATTGTGATTTACGAAGTTGTGTTGTCGTTTGAGGCGGTAGAGGACGTGCTGCGCATCACCTTGGCGAGCGGCGCGAAATAGAGCGTCATTAACGCGTCAAAAGAGTTGCAAGACGCTTTGCGATCAGATCCGGCAGCCGCAGGGGAACACTTGAGCGAAGGTTTGTATTTCATCGACCGCGAGCCTTTACGCGGTTTCTATACGATCGACACGAATGAGATGCTAGTCGAGATTGTCAACGTGAAGCAGGTGTGACTTCAGTGACAGAACGTCTGCGGTAACCCAGCCGCCGCGATTGATGTTGATGTAAGTAACGACGCTATCGGCGGCTTGGGTTCACCGCTTGGTTCTGTCGCGATCCTCATTTTCGCGGTCTAGATCGATCGCCTCAGGGTAAGCAGTTTGAAAGGCCGCCGCAATGGACTCGTCGGCTCCAATGAGCAGTGTGGCGCTCCCATCCCAGCAAACGATCTCAAATTCTGCGAATGGGTGCTGGGGTCTCGGCGATCCAGTCCAGAATGTTGGATTTCCATCAGCGTAAGGAACACATAGAGCATTAATCTCGTCGCCGGAACAGTGTTTAGCCAAGGCAGAGACTACAGCCCAAGTGAATTGTGGGTGGTCCTCCACAAGGTCCGCAAACGCATTGCCCGACAGTATCCAAAAGTCATCATCTTCTTGGCCTTGAGGCGGAAAAGCACCCTCCACAGCGTCGAATCGCCAAACAAATTCGTCCAATCGAGAAGCCAGCGCTGTGACGAATGGTTTCAAATCACTGTACCAGCGAACATGGGGTGCCTTTTCGAAAATGAGATTCACTCGTCGAAGTCCGGTTAGCGAGTCAGCGACAGAACGGTGGTGATCAGCGGGGACGGGCGAACGACTTGCAAGCAAAGGAGAAAACGGACAACCCGTCCTCCGTTGCAGTACGCCCAACATGGGCGTGATCTTGTGGGGTGAAAGTCCCCTGTACTTATTTCCGGTTTCTTTCAACACGAGGCAGTGTACCAAATGTAACTCAGAAGAAAGACAGTACGAGGCGAAGGCAACTGCGGAAGGGTGACCAACCGTGGGGAGGAAGCCTGCGAATGTGCTCGTGAAGCTGGAAAACGCCGAGAACAGTTCTGGTTCAACAATGACCGAATCAGGCGAGTTTTAACGCAAACCGTCCCAGCCACATTCACGCCAAGACCCGCCAGGTGACGAACAGAAACCCGATACGAGGCCGACGACTCGAGGTGAGTGGGCTGCTGACCACGAAACCAAACCGGAAGAACGGGCGCAGGTAGATCGGGCACTTGGGCGGGGACAGATCACGTGTCTCGGTGCGATCGCATCAATCCGCGACGTCCCTTATTTGGGGAGATCTCGATGCGTACCCGTGAGTAGGGCTTGCCCGAAAGGCGGGACGAGTGCGGCAACGCACCTCGTGCAAAGAGAAGTCAGCAGAGGGCATAGTATTCGACCCACGCGGTCGTCGAAGGCCCGAAGGGAACGAGCAAGTACGTGTCCGTTGTCATTCGCGAAAGAATCATCGCCGTACGGCGTTTTCTAAGCGGCATGACAACGGTCCCAATGGCTTGGGTCGTCATGGCAACATGGCGATTTAAAACTCGTGCTCAACCGCCGTATGCGGACCCGCATGTACGGTGGTGTGGGAGGGGTCCCGGGCAACCGGGCCCCTATCCCGATTCACATGGTTATTTGGCATTTTTGTACCAAGCGTCGGTCCAAAATTGAGCTGGTATGTCATCACCGTAAAAGTCAGTATACCCGAGAGCCGTCAGTTCATCGAACCATCGGCTACGCTTTGATTCCGGAAGTTTGACGCCACACCAAGGGCAATACCGAATCGCAACCGCAGATGTACCACCGTCGCGGACAGCAATTGAATATTCGTCGAATCTGGCGAAGTACGAAATTAGGATGTCAGGACAATCGGCTGGGTCAGGATGGTCTGGACACGGTGTCGTTACCTGGTTGCCAATATGGACGCATGCGAAGTCATTTGGATCACATCCACGTGCGGCGATTCTTTGTCCAAGCGTCCAGTCGAAGCAAGATCCGCATTCGTGAAAGTGATTCATCCAGTCAGACCATTCGGACGAATCACTCACTTCACGAGGTAGCGGCAGTTTCGAGAACGCTGCGTAGTGCGATTTGTATTGAGTGCAGTCCATCGGCGATCAGTTAACGAGCATCGAATCCAAATAACGTTACGGTTCAGCGGGCGGCGGCGAAAGATTCAACCACTGCCAAAGCGGCGACCACCGCCGCTCCGTTGCAACCGATGGTTATTTGTCTTCTTGAGAGATTTTCAACAGGAACAATGCTAGAGACTCCATGCGATACACGATCGCCTCGAGCTGAAATGGGGTAAGTTTGGATTCCACCACATGCGTTCCCGCATTCAATGAATCGACAAGAGTTAACGCAGCACGCACATCGTCTTCGACAAACTTAGTCAGCGGGTCGCATGAAAATCTGCGGCAGATATATAGAAGCCTGGCTCGCCGGGTAGGTCGGTTGTTGTGGAAGTGGCTTTTGTCGCTAGTCCAAACCTTGATCTCTTCGTCTGGTGCTAGTCCGTGCAATACCTGAGTAAACAGTTCACGAACGGATGTCGTCACATGTCGTGCCCGGTCAGGATTCTCTGAACTTAGAGCTTGTCTCGCACCATTGATTAATGCAAGCAAACGATCGTCAAACGACACGAGTGCCGCATCAATATCTGGCAATCCTTCGAGATTGTTTTCCTGTGCTTCCTCGTCATCGAGAGAGATGCGTTCAAGGATCTCCAGTTCAAGCGAGTACTCGATTGGCGAGTACTTTGCGATCGTGGGAATGTGAATCTTAGGAAGCGTCGGAATGCTCTCAATGACTTCTCGGTATGACCGAGTAAATTTGCCGAAAGTTGACGTCAACTCATTGGCGAGGGCGGTGTTCGCACCCAGCAATTTCCCAAACGAGTGAGTCTCCAGATCCAATAACCGGTACTGCGACGTGAGCGAAGTGTGGAGCAAACGAGTCGTGTCTAGTGAGGATAGCAAGTCACTAATCGCTGACTTCTGTGATGCAAAACTGGCAAGTGATTCACGCAACACGTTGTGTTCAGCAAACACTTTCGATATCGCAGAGTTGCTTATCGACGCTTGCGATACCAAGTCGGTTAGACCGAGGTTGATATTCGCCAAGTCGCTAAAGTTTGTTGTAACGAGTGCGTTAAGCTTCATCTCAGAGAGTAGCGACGAAGTCGAACGCATAAGACTTTGATCGAAACTGAGTTGTTTCGCGAGAGTTTCTTGTATCGAAGTGAAAGCTGACGACGAGAGCTGGATTTGCCGCACCATGTCAGTGTACGCGGTCATCGAACGAGAGATATCGCGAGTCGCACGTTCAAGTTCGCGGTAAGATTCGTCCATGTTTATTGCAAGCTTTTTAGTCAAATAACGGGAGCGATATGCGGGCGGCGGCGTTTGAAGCGATTGCTAACAAACCGGCGACCATCGCCGCTCGGTCATCATTGCATGGTTACGAGTCAATCATCTTAGCATCGCGTCCACAGGCTTGCCATCAACTTCGACCCGACGGCTTTTGCCGACAGCCGCCACCATTGGTCCGGCGTCGGACAATGCCCCGCCGGGCAGGCGTCGGTTTGTGCCCCGCAGGGCAGTCCTGAACTGTGCCCCGCAGGGCCGGCGTTGAACATGCCCCGCAGGGCGACACTGGACGATGCCCCGCAGGGCAGCCTGGCAGTCCGCGCTACTCAGCGTTGACACATTCCTCGTGCTCGTAACGGTGGCGATATGCGGGCGGCGGCGTTTGAAGTGATTGCTACCAGACCGGTGACCATCGCCGCTCCGTCATCATTGCATGGTTACGAGTCAATCATCTTAGCATCGTGCCCACAGGCTTGCCATCAACTTCGACCCGACGGCTTGAGCCGACAGCCGCCACCATTGGTCAGGCGTCGGACCATGCCCCGCAGGGCAGGCGTCGGCTTGTGCCCCGCAGGGCAGTCCTGAACCGTGCCCCGCAGGGCCGGCGTTGAACATGCCCCGCAGGGCGACACTGGACGATGCCCCGCAGGGCAGCCTGGCAGTCCGCGTTACTCAGCGTTGACACATTCCTCGTGCTCGTAACGTCGGTGATCAGCGGGGACGGGCGAACGACTTGCAGGCAGACGAGAAAACGGACCACCCGTCCTCCGTTGCAGTACGCCCAACATGGGCGTGATCTTGTGGGGTGAAAGTCCCCTGTACTTATTTCCGGTTTCTTTCACGACGAGGCAGTATACCAAATGTAACTCAGAAGAAAGACAGTACGAGGCGAAGGCAACTGCGGAAGGGTGACCAACCGTGGGGAGGAAGCCTGCGAATGTGCTCGTGAAGCTGGAAAACGCCGAGAACAGCTCTGGTTCAACAATGACCGAATCAGGCGAGTTTTAACGCAAACCGTCCCAGCCACATTCACGCCAAGACCCGCCAGGTGACGAACAGAAACCCGATACGAGGCCGACGACTCGAGGTGAGTGGGCTGCTGACCACGAAACCAAACCGGAAGAACGGGCGCAGGTAGATCGGGCACTTGGGCGGGGACAGATCACGTGTCTCGGTGCGATCGCATCAATCCGCGACGTCCCTTATTTGGGGAGATCTCGATGCGTACCCGTGAGTAGGGCTTGCCCGAAAGGCGGGACGAGTGCGGCAACGCACCTCGTGCAAAGAGAAGTCAGCAGAGGGCATAGTATTCGACCCACGCGGTCGTCGAAGGCCCGAAGGGAACGAGCAAGTACGTGTCCGTTGTCATTCGCGAAAGAATCATCGCCGTACGGCGTTTTCTAAGCGGCATGACAACGGTCCCAATGGCTTGGGTCGTCATGGCAACATGGCGATTTAAAACTCGTGCTCAACCGCCGTATGCGGACCCGCATGTACGGTGGTGTGGGAGGGGTCCCGGGCAACCGGGCCCCTATCCCGATACCCATGGTTCGCCGTCGTCCCTGTTGGCAGTATGAAACGCAGCTGCAACATCGTGTTTCGATAGAATAACCGATAGCCATACGCCAAGAGGAATGCCGATCCAAATAGCAGGTGAAACGAATGGGATACAGGCGAGCCCCGCTGCAACCCGGCCATCACGTAGGCCTTGGAGACGCCGAACCCGCCGCATGGATCGAATCATAAAGATCATCGCAAAGAAATGCACCACGGCAAAACAAACACCAAAGAGTGAAGCGTCAACAGGTCTGCCGAGAGCCAACGCACCCAATGCCACAACACCAGCAATCGCGTAGCCGATCGATTGGATCGAAAGCATTAAGATGAGCCCAGTTGTCGAAGGTCGCATTCTCCGGATTGCTTTTGCTTCCGGAGTTTCATACGCGTCGGTTGCTTGTGGAGGGGTGTAGGGATTCGATTCGATCACAGGCTCCTGAATCGGCGAACGAGGTAATTATCCCCGGTTGTTCCGGAGATAAGGGCGTGAGAAGGGTGTTATCACTGGGTGTGCCTTCGGCTTCCTGGGTGACAGGTGGGGTGTTATCGCCGGTTGCATGAGGACTTATCTCCGGGTGGCCGGACTTATCGCCGGTTGGTCGGGAGGCCAGTATGTGGCCTCCCCGATGGTGGGTCAAGGAATTTTTTCGAAAAACATTTTGGTGTTGGGTTGACCTTCTTTAAGGTGGTGCGAAGAATCGACCCCGTAGTGCGGTGATCCGTTGGAAACACGGCAAAAACTTCGTTTCCTAGAGCCTTTCACATGGAAGTCTCTGGAAGTGTGCTTGATAGTGTGTTCGACGCGGTGAGGCGGGTCGCTGGAGAGGGACGTGGTTGTCGTTGATGATCACGGATGACGGGATGGAGTCGATTGTGTACGGACGGTTCATCCACACGAAGCTAGAAGCGTTGGCGAGGGCGGAAAAGATCAAGCAGATGTGCCAAGGCGAGATGGATGAGATTGAGGACGTCGTCGGGCATATTGATCCGAAAGAACCGGACGTGATTCAGAACCTACGTCGGGCCATTCGGGGCCGACACGACAAGCTGGAGACCGAGCGGGCGTATGTCTACAACGTGCGGGCGTTCATGCGAGAGCGAGGACTGAAGTGTCAAGCGGATTTCGACAAGATCACTGCCGCTGATATCGAGGCTCACCTGACGGATAGCTTGCGAACCTTATTCACCCACGAGACGAGCTCGTGGGGGTCAAAAAAGATGTGGGGTACAAAAAGGCTTCCAGCCTGTGGAAACAAAAACACAGGCTGGAAGCCTATGCCACTTTTATAATGCGGCAGTTAGTGTTCACGCGATGTTAATCAACTGAAGCACTTCACCGGACATGCTTGTAAGGCATCGTTACGGTCACTCACAGATTCGTGAGACGGTCGTACTTTTTATCGAATCATCGAACGTTTTCGATAGTTTCCCGGCGTCGTTCCTATCTCCTTTCGAAACACTTCGAGCATGTACTGCGGTGTGTTGAATCCGGTTCGTTCGGAGATCGCTTGAAGACTTAGGTCGGTTTGTCGCAGAAGTTCACAGACTCGTTCGATGCGAACCCGCGTGATCTCGTCGTTCGGCGTTCGCCCTAATGCGTTTCGGAAACGACGTTCCAGCGAACTTCTTGAGATCGGCAACTCGGTCAGTAGTTCGGTAACGTTCATTCCTGAGCAAGCTCGTTCACGAATCAGTCGAATTGCTTGCGATAGAATCGGATCGTCGATCGCGACTGTATCGGAGGACTGACGAATCTCGATGCCGATCGGCTCGATCAACCGGGGCTCGGTTGGTGCCGACTTCCCACGCATCATGGCGTCTAAGATTCTGGCCGCCTCATAGCCGATCTGTTCGCCCGCCAGGCGGACACTCGATAAGGGTGGCGTGCTCATCGTCGAAATGCTTTCGTCGTTTTCAACGCCGACCACGGCGACCTGATCGGGAACCTGGATCCCTGATCGCCAACACGCGTCGAGTAACCAGCACCCCAATTGATCTGTACACGCGAGCACGCCGGCGGGTTTGGGTAGTTGCTCGAGCCATTCGATCAACTCTTGTTGTTGGCGTTCCCACTGTCGCGATCGTTCCGAGACACCAGCTTGACGATGTTCGGCACACGCAAAACCTCGCTCAACAATCGTCTTGATGAACGCATCTCGGCGTTCGATGAAGAACGTTTCCGCTTCAATCGAATAGACTCCAAAGTTTCGGAAGCCACGCTCGATCAGATGTTCGGCCACCATCACCGAAACGGCTTGGTTGTCGACGCCCACAAACGGGAAGTCACTGCCTCGACGCGGCGAACGCAATTCGACTGCGGGAACGCCCGAACGATGAACCGCTTTGGCGATCGCGTCGCTTCCCGTGCGGGTCAAAATTCCGTCCCCGTCCCAACTCGCCAACCATGGTGGCGGCTTGGATTCCAAGTCGCGGACTTCGACGAACAACGACCACGGTCCGTGCGCGACGCTGTACTGTTTGACCCCACGCATCAACGCTCGCCCGTAGCTCCGCGACGTTTCGATCAAAAGGGCGACTCGCTTCATGACGTAAAAGTGTAACACGAATACGGAAATACGGAATAGACTTTGCGCGGCGTGAATCCTTTAATGGGGCCTTAATATGAAGTATGCCCCCATAGCTTCCTCATGGAGTGGATCCAGCGCGATGATATCGACCCCCAATCGTCGGAATTTCTTGGCCGTGACGGCAGCCACCGCTGCTTCGGCTGGCTTTCACTCGGGCACATTTGCTGCCACGGCCGATGCCGAAAAAGCCCGTTCAAAAGTCGAACGGCGTGGCATCGGATCGATCGGAATGCGGTATCAAGGCACCGTCATCGCTGAGAAGGCATCCGCCTACGGAGATATCGTCGCGATCGCTGACGTCGACCGGCACGTCCGCGAGCAATCGCGTGCCGGCTTCGGCAGCACGCCGAAAATCTACGAAGACTATCAAGACCTGCTCGCCAATCCGAAGGTCGATGTCGTCACGATCGGCAGCCCCGACCATTGGCACGTCAAGATGGCCGTCGACGCCTGTCGAGCGGGCAAAGACGTATACGTTGAGAAACCGATCTCGCTCACGATCGACGAAGGCAAACTGATTCGCAAAGTCGCCGCGGAAACCGGTCGCATCGTTCAAGTCGGCTCATGGCAACGCAGCGACCAACGATTCAGGCTGGCCGTTGAGATGGTGCGTGGCGGACGGATCGGTGACTTGCAGCGGGTAGACATTGTGCTGGGCAAGAATCCAGCCGGCGGACCGTTCGAGGTCCGCCGACCGCCCAGCAATTTGAACTGGGAATTGTGGCAGGGGCCAGCAAACGCCAATCCTTACATGGAAGAGCGTTGCCACTACACGTTTCGTTACTGGTACGAATACGCCGGCGGCCTGGTCACCGATTGGGGTGCCCATCACTTGGACATCGCGCAGTGGGCGATCAATGCCGACCCGATCAAGATTCATTCGAGCGGAACGATGCCCTCGACGCCCAACGGATACAACGTCCCGATCGACTATCAGTTGACGTACCAATATCCCGGCGGAATTGAAATGACCGTCGCCGACGAAGGACGCAACGGCATCCTGTTCACAGGCTCGAAGGGACGGATCTTCGTCAATCGCGGCACACTTGAGGGGAAACCGGTCGAAGACTTGAAATCCGATCCGTTGACGCGTGAAAACTTCGCCCTGTACGAGCACGACAATCTGAATCGTCCCGAACAGGTCGGGAAGTTGAATGCGATCATCAATCATATGGGGAACTTCTTCGACAGCGTCGAAAGCCGCAAGCCTCCGGTATCGGACGTTGAAAGCCAACATCGCAGCGCGACGACCTGTCATCTTGGTAACCTTTCACTGCGCCTGGGCCGCGACCTAACCTGGGACCCCGAAACCGAATCGTTCCCGGATGACGACGAAGCCAATGCCATGTTGTCCCGTCCAAATCGCAAAGGATACGAGGTGATTTGATGAGCATAAATTTGAACCGGAGAGACTTCTCCATCGGCGTCGCGACCGCGATGGCGGCAACCGGATTGATCGACCAGGCACATGCCGACGCGAAGTCCGAGGCTCCTTTTCGGCTGAACTACATGCTTGCATCGAGCATGTACGGCTATATCTACTTGGGGGACATCCTTCCGGAGGTCAAAAAATCCGGTGCGACCGCGATCGATCTTTGGCCTCGCAAACACGGCAGCCAGCGGGAGCAACTCGACGCCATCGGAATCGAAAAATACGCCGAGATGCTGGCCGAGCACGGCGTGACGACGGGATGTTTGACGCGGTACGACCTTGGAAGGGCCAACCGAATCCCTGAACTCAACGAGGAGTTAAAACTCGCCGGAAAGTTGGGATGCGACTGCGTCGTTACCTCGGGGTTCGGTCCCTATCAAATTAAAGGATCCGAACTGAAGTCGGCGGTCAAAGCGTTTGTCGAGACGCTCCGACCGACGATCGAGATCGCCGATGAAAACGGCGTGCGTCTTTCGATCGAAAATCACGCCAAGAACCTGATCGATTCACCGGATTCATTGAAGTGGTTGGCTGAGTTCACGCCTTCGTCGGGCTTGGCGATCGCGTTGGCTCCATATCACTTGGAACAAGACACCAAGATGATCAGTGACCTGATCGAAACGCTCGGCCCGGCGATCAGTTTGTTCTACGCTTGGGAACACGGGATGGGATGCATGACCAGGCTTCCCAAAGAACAAGAATTGATGCAGATGCCCGGTCGCGGCGAATTGGACTTCCGCCCTATCCTTGCCGCGTTCCATAAGATCGGATTTGACGGCTGGACCGAAATTTTCATGCACCCGGTACCCCGGGGGATTCCGATTCTCGAAAGCGAAACGCTGGTGACTGAGGAAATCAACCGAGCCCGCGCGTACCTCGATCAAATCGCGACTTCCTTGTAAGCATCGCGTGAACATTAACTGACGCATTATAAAAGTGGCATAGGCTTAGAGCCTTTTTATACCCCACAAGTCCTCATGTATTGCTCCCCTGCCAGCTCGTCTGGCAGGAAGCCGAGGTTGGCAAGCTAGACACGAGCCGCAATTCCCCCAACCTTCCGATTTTCACTTGTGCTCGCCGCTTCAAGCGGCGAGCACAAGTGAAAATCGGAAGGTTGGGAGGGCGTCGTTGTCTAGCTTGCGAACCTTGTTCACCCACGAGACGAGCTCGTGGGGGTCAAAAAGAATTGGAGTATAAAAAGGCGAGATGCCTATGCCACTCATTGCTCACCCCACTTAACCGGGGCTAACGCCCAAACGGCTGATTCAGTCAAACGGTACAGTATCACGAGACGTGCTTCGAAGTTCGTTTTCAGCTCACTCCTCTTCACCAACCAGAGTCATTTCATGAAACCAAAAGTCCTCATCATCATCGGTGATGCGTCGGAAACTCTCGACACCATGTATCCTTTTTACCGCTTGATCGAAGCGGGTTTTCAACCGGTCGTCGCCGCGCCGGAAGTGCATCGTTACCAAATGGTTTTGCATGAGGTCAAACCGGGGTGGACGATCACCAAAGAATGGGAAGGCTACACGCTGCAATCCGACATCGCGTTTCGCGACATCAATCCCGACGAATACTTGGGCATCTTCTTCAGTGGCGGGCGAGCCCCCGAATACATCCGCGAAGACGAAGAATTACTGCGGGTGACGCGGAGCTTCTTTTCCGCTCGCAAACCGATCATGAGCGTTTGTCACGGAGTCGAAATCCCCGCCCGTGCCGGTTGCGTCGAAGGCCGCCGCATGGCGACGGTGGCCAAATGCAAGTTTGACCTGGAGGTCTGCGGCGGCATCTTTGTCAATGAACCTTGCGTGATCGATGACAATTTGGTTTCCGGTAGGACGTTTCATGACAACGGTTACTTCGTCGGACCTTGGATCAAGTTGCTCGAGAAAGCGGCAAGCGAGCAGGCCGCTTCGGAACACGGCGAGGCCATCGTGACATGATGCCCAAGACGCTCATTGCGATCGTCATTGGTTTCGCGATTTCGGGTCAAGGTGCCACGGCCGAAACGATTTCTTTCAGCCGGGACGTTCTGCCGATTCTCTCGGATCGGTGTTTCCAGTGTCACGGTCCCGACGAAGCATCCCGTGAAGCGGGCGTGCGGCTTGATCTGGAGACAACGTTTCGCGAAGTGGACTTTGATTCGATCCTCGATCGAATCGAACACGATGACCCCGATCAGGTCATGCCGCCTCCCGAAACGGGCAAACGACTCAGCGACACCGATAAAACGATCCTCAAACGTTGGCTTGCCCAAGACGCGCCTTGGGAAGGGCACTGGTCGTATCAACCGATTGTTGCACCGGAGAAACGATTCGAATCGTTGAGCCAAGCGATCGACGGATTCGTCTCTGAGAAACTGCATGAAAAGCGCTTGAACCCCAATCCCGCCGGGCCACCCTTGGCATGGCTCCGCCGCGTCACATTTGATTTGACCGGTTTGCCGCCGACGCTCAAGGAAGTCGAATCGTTTCAAAACGATCCCGACTACGAAGCGGTCGTGGATCGATTGCTCGCCAGCGTTCATTTCGGCGAACGGATGGCGTGGGATTGGCTCGAGGCGGCACGTTACGCCGACACGCATGGTTTCCAAAAAGACAACGTGCGGACGATGTGGGCTTGGCGAGATTGGGTCATCGACGCGTTTAACGACAACATGCCTTTTGACCAATTCACGATCAAACAGCTCGCCGGTGATCTGTTGCCCGACGGGACGCTGAACGACCAGATCGCGACGGGATTCAATCGGAACCATCGCATCAACGCGGAGGCCGGGGCGATCGACGAAGAGTACCGCGTCGAGTATGTCATCGATCGTACCGATACCTTCGCGACGGTTTGGATGGGCATGACCGCCGGATGCGCCCGCTGTCACGATCACAAGTTCGATCCACTGACCCAAAAAGAGTACTACCAACTCTTCGCGTTTTTCAACAACATCGACGAACGAGGCAACGACGGCGTCGGTCCCACTGCGGAGCCCGATGTTGCCGTGCCGATCGATGGGTATGCAACCGAATTGGTTACCGCCGTCGAGACGCTCGAACAGGCTCAAGACGCCTTGCAGGCTGCCATATCGGAGAACGAAACGGCATACGCCGAATGGTTGGTACAACAACGCGATCGAATCGCATCCCCGCCGTTCTGGATGGTCGTTCTTCCTGACGACATAATCGGAACCAGTTCGGGATCGCGTTTCGAAACACTCGGGGATGGTTCCGTCTTGTTCAGCGGTGCCAATCCGCTGAACGATGTTCATCGAGTTGAGATTCAAATCCCGTCATCGTTGACGATTGCGTCGCTCCGCTTGGAAGCGTTGCCGGACGCTTCACTCACCGATGGGTCGTTGGCCCGAAGTTTCGACGGTGATTTTTTGTTGTCTGAGTTGACGTTGCACGTTGACGAACAACGTGTCGGATTTGCAACAGCGAATGCAGACGTCGAAACAACAGGCCGATCGGTTTCCCAGGCCATCGACGAGGGTCCGTTGACCGGTTGGTCGGTCGGGCCTGGTCGCCGGATTCCCGCGACTGCCAAGTTCGATTTGACGAAACCGCTAAAAGTCCAAGCCGGCCAGAGGTTAGCAGTTGCACTGCGATATGAGTCGCGTGAAGAACAGTATTTCATCGGTCGATTTCGGCTTTCATTGGGCGTCGATCAGCCAGGGTCGTCGTCCCCGATGGACGATGTTTCGACGGCGATTACCTCGCAACTTTGGGCGGCAATTCAAAGTGACGATGAACCGACGTTACGACGTGCCTTTGCCGATTCGTCACACTTGTTCGCCGACCAACGCGCAGCCCTTGGCCGAGCGACGTCGCGTCTGGAATCGCTGAAGTCTCGATCGCAAACTCGTGTGATGGTGATGCGGGAACGCACCGGTCCCCCGCGTCCATCGCACGTTCTCGCTCGCGGTCTCTATGATCAGCCCGGGGAAATGGTCATACCCGATGTGCCGGAGTTCTTGGGGTTGCCCCTGCCGAATGATCGTCCGCGCAACCGACTCACGCTCGCCGAGTGGTTGGTCGACCCGCGTCATCCGCTGACGTCTCGTGTAGCGGTGAATCGTTTTTGGCAAATCGTTTTCGGTCGGGCCTTAGTCGGGACTCCCGAGGACTTTGGTAAACAGGGCGAACAACCGAGTCATCCGAAACTATTGGACTATCTTGCCGAAGATTTCAAGACAAACGGTTGGAACGTCAAACGATTGATTCGGTCGATGGCGTTATCGGAAACGTACCGCCGCGATGTTCGCGTCAGTCAGGAAGGGATGCAAACCGATCCTGAAAATCGATGGCTGGCTCGGGGAACCCGGCATCGTTTGCCTGCACCGGCGATCCGCGATCAATCGCTCGCGTTGTCCGGATTGCTCGTCAACCGAGTGGGCGGACCCCCGGTTCGACCGTGGCAACCGCCAGGGTTGTGGCAAGCCGTCGCGGGAGTCAACAGCAACACCACGCGATACGAACCCGACGCGGACGAAGGTTTGTTTCGTCGAAGCCTTTACACTTTTTGGAAACGCGGCATGCCGCCCCCGAACATGATGGTCTTGGATTCGGCCAACCGCGAAGTTTGCAACGTTCGAATAACAACCACGAATTCTCCTTTGCAAGCTTTGACGACGCTCAATGACTTAAACTTTGTGATCCCGACGATCGTGTTCGCTGACCGAATGATGCGTCTTGCGGACAAGTCTTCGAGTGACGAAGAACGATTGCAACGAATGTGGCTTGCGGCTCGTGCTGATAACGCCTCCCGTTTTCAACTCGAGGTGCTTTCCAAGGTTTATGGTCAACAGCGGGACTTCTACGCCAGCAACGTCACCGCCGCGAAGGCCCGTGTTTCGCCGGCGCTGCGTTGGCTCGGCGACATCGCCGAACGGAACGACGGATATGTGGTCGGTTTGGCGGCGGCTACTGAAGTCGCCGAGATCATTTTGAACTCCGACGGAGCGTTGTGCATCCCATGAATGCGAACTTCACTAACGAGTTGACCCACACGTGTCGGCGAACATTTCTGCGTCAAACACTCGGCGGATTGGCGTTGGGCGGTATGCTTGATCCCAGCACTACCGATGCGGCATCGCGACCGAACGCCAAAGCTAAACGTATCATTTATTTGTGCCAATCCGGTGCACCGTCGCAGATCGATTTGTTTGACCCCAAACCAGAGTTGTCCAAACGATTCGGTGAGGAATTGCCTGAATCGGTTCGCCGTGGGCAACGTTTGACGACGATGACATCGAGTCAAGAAAGCTTTCCGCTCGCTCCGAGTCTGTTCTCATTCGCCCGTCATGGTGATTGCGGTGCGACCGTTAGTGAATTGTTGCCGCACATCGCATCGATCTCCGACGACGTTTGTTACATCAAGTCAATGCACACCGAGGCGATCAACCACGATCCCGCGATCACGTTCTTGCAAACCGGTTCAGAACAGGCCGGACGCCCCAGTTTCGGGGCATGGATGAGCTATGGGCTCGGTAGCGAGAACAGACAACTTCCCACGTTCGTGGTTTTGCTTTCGCGCGGCAGTGGCCGTCCCAATTGCCAACCGCTGTATGACCGATTGTGGGGCAGCGGATTCTTGCCATCGCGACACCAGGGCGTGAAGTTCATGTCGGCGGGCGACCCGGTATTGTTCCTCAACGATCCACCGGGAACCAATCGCACGTTACGCCGGCGAAATTTGGATGCTTTGGTAAAACTCAATCAAGCCGACTTCGAATCGATCGGCGATCCGGAGATCGAAACTCGCATCACTCAATACGAGATGGCGTTCCAGATGCAAGCGTCAATTCCCGAAGTGGTCGATTTTTCGGACGAGTCCGCCGACACAATCGCCCGTTACGGCCCTCATGTCTTGACGCGAGGGCACTACGCGTACAACTGCCTGCTCGCCCGGCGGTTGATCGAACGCGATGTGCGATTCGTACAACTGTTCCACATGGGTTGGGACCAACACAACGCGCTGCCGAAACAAATTCGTGGTCAATGCGCCGACACCGATCAACCTTCGGCGGCTTTGGTTCAAGACTTGAAAGAACGCGGACTGCTCGACGACACGATCGTCGTGTGGGGAGGTGAATTCGGTCGAACCGCGTACAGCCAAGGCGAATTGACGGCCGACAATTACGGCCGGGATCATCATCCACGTTGTTTCACGATGTGGGTCGCCGGCGGCGGATTCAAGCCCGGTTACTCACACGGACGAACCGATGAGTTTTCTTACAATGTGATCGAAGACGCCGTGCATGTTCACGATCTCAATGCGACGTTGTTGCATCAATTGGGCATCGATCACGAGCGTTTGACCTACCGCTACCAAGGCCGCGACTTCCGCTTGACCGATGTCCACGGACGGGTTGTTGATGATTTGCTAGGATAACAACTAGTACCAGTATCCGTCGTTGACGCTACCGAATGCCAATCGCTTGATCCCGTATAACGAAGTCGTTCGCAGGGCAGCGTTCATATGGACGAAAAGGCAAACAAACGAATATAATCAGGTTGCATAGACAATGACTTTGTTTAATTTGAGACGCTTCGTACTTTCTCAAGCAAGGACAATCGATGATTCAACAGAACCCTATTCCACTTGAGGATCGCGTCACTCAGTTAGAAGAGGAAGTCAGTCGCTTGAAACAACGGCTTCCGAAGAACGACGATCAACTAGGGTGGTTGTCAGACTTTATCGGGACGCTCCCCGACGATGAAATGACCCGTGAAGCTGAGCGATTGGGACGGGAATGGCGAATGGCACAAACCGATCAGCGGATTGAACCATGATGTTTCTTCTGGACACCGATCACCTATCAATACTCCAAAGAGATTCCGGCGGAATCGAACCCTATCGACGATTGGCTGTCTTGGCCAAAAGCTTTCATTCAATCTCCGTTTTGGATTACGATCAGGCGGCCGCAATGGAATTTCAGCGATTAAGGGGGCAGAACGTTCGCATTGGCACGATGGATCTTCGAATTGCATCAATTGCGTTGGCAAATCAAATGTGCGTATTGACTCGCAATCAAGCCGATTTTGAACGTGTCCCAGGTTTGAGTCTAGAAGACTGGACGTGCGTGAGTCTATGAGCTACCCCACCTTAATCGGCCTGCTGACGCTCCTGATGGCTTCGCCTTGCGTTTTTGCATGTGGTGAAGACAAAGTCTCGTTTCGCCAGGACGTTCGGCCGATTCTTTCGGACCATTGCTTTGCTTGTCACGGACCCGATCGTGAACACCGCGAGGCGGGCTTGCGGCTCGATATCGCTGAAGACGCGATCGAAGGCGGCGTGATCGAGCCGGGCGATTTGGAGTCGAGCGAAATGTGGCTCCGTATCACCAGTGATGACCCCGACGCGGTGATGCCGCCGCCCGAATACAACCTACCGCTCGATCCATCCCAACGAGAGACGCTCAAACAGTGGATTCTTGACGGAGCCGAATACCAAGAACACTGGTCATTCGCCCCCGTCGTTAAACCGCCGGTTCCCGTTGGACCGACCGCGCACCCGATCGACGCGTTCTTGGTGCAAAAGATGGCAACTGAAGGTTTGACACTTTCGCCGCCGACCGATCGCCGAACGTTGATTCGACGGGCCACTCTCGATCTGACCGGGTTGCCGCCGACGCCCGAGGAAGTCGATGCGTTTGTCAATGACTCCGATCCGAATGCGTATGAGCGTTTGCTTGAACGATTATTCAATCAAGAAACCTATGGCGAACATTTTGCACGCTATTGGCTCGACTTGGCTCGGTACGCCGACACGCATGGGTTGCACTTGGATAACGAACGGTCGATGTGGCCTTATCGCGATTGGGTAATCGCGGCGTTCAATCAAAACCTCCCGTTTGATGACTTCACACGCTGGCAACTTGCCGGAGACCTGCTCGACAATCCCACTCGCGAACAACGAATCGCGTCTGGGTTCAATCGGTGCAACGTGACGACGAGCGAAGGCGGCAGCATTGCCGAGGAATGGATCTATCGTTACGCACTCGATCGCACCACCACGACCGCCGAAGTTTGGTTGGGACTGACCGCCGGATGCGCGGTCTGTCACGATCACAAGTTTGATCCGATCACGGCCAAAGATTATTACTCGCTCTATGCGTTCTTTCACAGTGCCGCCGATCCGGCCATGGACGGTAACAAGATCGACACGCCGCCGATCATGCGTCTGTATTCCCAAGACGAACAACAACAGATCGAAGACTTGAACCGGTCTTTAGCCACCGTGCGTTCCAAGATTCAACAACGGTTCGACGAGTTTGCCTACCAAGACCCCGCCGAACAAACACCGCCGCCACATCCGGAAATCGTCAAGACGGTTTGGTTCGACGACGGTTTTCCCAGTGGCGCGAAGTTGGCAAGCAGCGGCGGACCGTTAACGCTGATCAGCAAGTCCGATGGGAACGTCTTCTCCGGCGAAGTCGCGTTGCACCGCCGAGCCAAACCATCCACGGTCGAACAGGACTATTACAGTTCGGGCGCGAAGCCGTTCTCGATCCCCGACGGCGGAAAGATTTTTGTGCATTGCTACCTCGACCCCGAGGACGTTCCCGATGCGATCATGGTGCAGTTCCACACCAAAGGCTGGGAACACCGTGCGATGTGGGGCCGCGAAGACGCGATCGAGTGGGGCAAACCGAACACCGCCTCGAAACGTCACCAAGGGGATCTGCCCGAGGCCGGCGAATGGGTGCGTTTGGAAATCGATACCAAGTCACTCGGCCTGAGCCCCAAGACACCGGTCACGGGATTCGCTTTCACCCAGTCCGGCGGCACGGTCACGTGGGATTATCTGGGTGTCGAGACGAAGATCGACAAAGCCAACAACCCCAAGTGGTCATGGACGAAGTGGAAACAGGCCAACGGAGGCAAACGCATCGCCGAACTTCCTTATGATCTGCAAACCTTGGTTCGCGGCAAAAAGCCGGACGAATGGACGGACGAGCAACACACGCAAGTGTTTCAAAATTGGCTCAAGCTTTTTTACGCCGGTCGAGCTGATTTGGTCGGCGATTTGACGGCGGAGGAGACCGCGACCCAAAAGCAAATCGACGAGCTCAATCAAAACGTGCCGCTGACACTCGTGATGGCGGATCTGCCGCAGCCTCGCGTGAGCTTCGTCATGCTGCGTGGCCAGTACGACAACCCTGGCGAGAAGGTCACTCGCGACGTGCCCGGTTTCTTGCCACCGCTGCCGGAACTGAAGGAGGACCGTCCTTACAATCGTTTGGACTTGGCGGATTGGTTGGTCAGTGGCGATCATCCGTTGACTGCCCGCGTGACCGTCAATCGATTTTGGCAACAACTCTTTGGTACCGGCATCGTCGCCACCAGTGGTGACTTCGGCTCCCAAGGCGAACCGCCGAGCCACCCGGAGTTATTGGATTATCTCGCCGCCGAATTCGTCGAGCATGATTGGGATATCCAATGGTTGATCAAAACGATCATGACCAGCGACGCGTATCAACAAAGCAGCGTCGTGACAGAAAAATCACTCGAGGTCGATCCAGGCAACCGATTGCTGTCTCGCTACCCACGCCTGCGACTCGACGGCGAAGTCTTGCGGGACCAAGCCTTGTTCGTAAGCGGATTGTTGGTACAGCAAATCGGGGGCAAGGCGGTCAAGCCGTACCAGCCGCCGAACATTTGGGAGCCCGTCGGGTTCGGCAACAGCAACACGCGTTACTACCAACAGGATCAAGGCGACGCGTTGTATCGACGCAGTCTTTACACATTCTTCAAACGCACCGCCCCGCCGCCTTTTATCTCGACGTTCGACGGTCCCAATCGCGAACAGTCATGCACCGCCCGCGGTCGCAGCAACACGCCGCTGCAAGCCTTGCAATTGATGAACGACATTCAACATATCGAGGCGGCTCGGCATTTCGCGATTCGCATTCTCGCCGAGCATCCCGACTCCCCCGACGATGCGATTCGCTTCGCGTGGTTGAACATCACCGCAAGGATACCCGACGAAGGCGAACTCGCCGTCGCGCGTCAAATGCTCGAATCGTTTCAAGAGCGTTACCAAGCCGATCCGAAGGCGGCCGAAGAGTTGGTCTCGTACGGAGAGAGCGAGCCTACAAGCGATATCAAGGTCGCACGTTTGGCGGCCTACACGATGCTCGCCAACTTACTGATGAACCTCGATGAAGTCGTCAACAAGAACTAACATGAATCCCATCATCGAATATCAAAACCATCTCACCCGACGTCAGTTTTTTGCCGGCGCGGGTCTGGGTATCGGCAGTGTGGCACTTGCCGCGCTATCGCAACAAGAGATTTCCGCCGCCGCGATCGATCGCGTTCATCCGCCGCTACCCGGCTTGCCGCATTTCACGCCCAAGGCGAAACGACTGATCTATCTGCACATGAATGGTGCGCCTTCGCAGCTCGATCTGTTCGACTACAAGCCCGGTTTGGTGGATCAGTTTAAGAAGGAACTTCCCGATTCGGTCCGCAACGGACAACGGATCACGACGATGACCAGCGGCCAATCGAGTTTGCCGGTCGCGCCGAGCATTTTCAAGTTCAAACAGTGTGGCGAAAGCGGCATGTGGATGAGCGACCTCGTTCCGCACATGCATTCGATCGCCGACGAGATCACGATGATCAAGTCCGTCCACACCGAAGCGATCAATCATGACCCGGCATGTACGTTTGTGATGACGGGCAGTGAAGTGCCGGGCAAACCCAGTCTTGGTTCGTGGCTCAGCTACGGGCTCGGCAGCGAAAGCAACGACCTACCCGCGTTCGTCGTCTTCACACCGACGTTCCCCAAAGATAGCCAAGCGCAGGCGCTGTTCACACGGATGTGGAGCAGCGGATTTTTACCAAGCAGTCACGACGGCGTGGCATTGCGCGGTGCCGGTGACCCGGTTTTGTATTTACAGAATCCACCGGGCGTTAACGGATCGGACCGTCGCCGGATGCTCGACGCGCTCGGGCAACTCAATGAGCGAAACTTCGAACGATACGCCGACCCTGAAACGCGAACGCGAATCTCGCAATACGAGATGGCATTCCGAATGCAATCGAGCGTCCCAGAACTCACGGACCTGTCTGGCGAATCGCAAGAAACGCTAGCCATGTACGGCCCCGATGTTCATCGCAAAGGCAGCTACGCGTCGAGCGCGATCCTGGCAAGGCGACTCGTCGAACGGGGCGTTCGTTGTGTTCAAATCTTGCATCGCGGCTGGGATCAACACGCCAACTTGCCCAAGCTCATTCAAGGCCAATGCAATGATGTCGATCAAGCCACTGCGGCATTGATTCGGGATTTGAAACAACGCGGGTTGTTGGAAGACACGCTCGTCGTGTTCGGCGGCGAGTTTGGCCGGACGGTTTACTCGCAGGGCACGCTCACCGACAATAATTATGGCCGGGATCATCATCCTCGAAATTTTTGCATGTGGATGGCCGGCGGCGGAGTGAAGGCCGGAATGACCTACGGGGAAACGGACGACTTCAGCTACAACATCACCGAGAACCCCGTTCACTTGAACGATCTCAACGCCACGATCTTGCATCAAATGGGCATCGACGATCGTCGGCTTAGTTTCAAGTTCCAAGGCCTCCAACAACGCCTCACCGGTGTGGAAGAAACCCATGTCGTTAAAGACATCTTGGGATAACACTGGGCCGCTGAAAATTTGGGGTTGCGGCGACTTTAGGTTGCGCAAGTTTGGTACCACGCCTTTCGGCGAAGCGAGCGTAGGTCAGTGCGGTTTTCGGGCCAACGGTCCATCCGTTTGCCCAGCCCAGTCCGAAGGGCTGGGTGACCTTCTTGTGTTTTAGATCGCAGGGCGAGAACCGATTGTTCACCCACGCTGCGTTCTCAACAATGATCATTACCAACTCCGTTCAAAAGCCTGAGGCCGCCTGGACACGTTGGCGTCGAGACGTTCACTTGGACGACGATCCACCCCGTCGGCTCTGGGATGATCGCGGTCGCCTCAGGTGCATCAACCTCCGGTTAGTTTCATGACACATTCGGACAGGCATGTCGTTGAGTTTTCAGACATCACGTTTCACAGCGCAGCCGCGAAACCTGGGTAAAGACAAGCCATGGGGGTTAATCTTGCCGGCGCACTCCGCCAAAAACACAGGTTGGTTGAATCCGGGCTTTCACGGTACAATGAACGGGCCGCAGTCGAGCGGATGGACCGGGCGATCTTCAAGATTCAGCCTCCAAGATTCCACTTGTCTCAGCGGTCCCGCCCCGCTCCTGCCTTTCCCCGCCTTGAGTTCTCATCATGCTTCCCGATCACTTTCGAACCCTTTTGGCGATTCCGGTCGCCCTGTTTTGCCTCGCTGATCAATTCGCCTGCGCCGCCCCCGAAACGGCTGCCGAGGCCCCGGTCGCTCGGATGCCGCTGGACGAAGAAGGGCGAGTGGTGAGTTTTCAACGGGACATCGTGCCGATTTTTCGTAAGCATTGCCTGGAATGTCACGGCCCCGACGACGCCAAAAATGATTTTAGAATCGACGATCCGGATCTGGTTTTTGATTATGTCGAGGCCGAAGACGCCGAGTCGAGTACTCTGTTTGTCGATTATTTAACCACCGACGACGACGACATGTTGATGCCGCCCCGCAGTCATGGCGGTCCGCTGACGCCGGCCGAATTGGCGTTGGTGCAATTGTGGATCAACGAGGGTGCCGACTGGCCCGAGGACGCGATGCTCGACGGATCGGGGGCTCCGCTGCCCGTCGATGACGTCGCCAGCGCGAGCCAACTCGGTTTGGTCGGACGCGTTTGGGCTTTCCAAGGGTTTCTGCACCCTGCCACGGTTCACTTCCCGATCGCATTGTTGTTGATCGGTGCCTTGTTCGTCGTTTTGGGATGGAAATGGCCGGCTATCGGAACCCAAGTTCCCATGGCGTGTTTGTTGATCGGTGCTGCCACGTCGATCGTAGCCACCTTGATGGGCTGGTCCTTCAGCGTGGAAAAAGGTTACGGCTCTTGGAATCGGTTCGACTTCGATGCGGAGATTTTTTGGCATCGTTGGTCCGCCGTGATCGTCACTGTCCTTTCGACGATTTTCGCGATCATCGCATTGATCTCGGTCAAGAATGAAAGTTCACGCTTAACGTCGGTTTGGAAGATCGGTTTGTTGGTCGTCGCCGGCATGGTCGGCGCGGTCGGCCACCAAGGCGGCGAGATGACCTACGGCAAAGACTTCTATCCCAAAGCCTTCCGGATTCTATTAGGAACCCCTGAGACCGAAGAACCAGCTAACCCGGAAGGCCCAGCCCCCGAGCCGCTCGACGTCGCTGTGAGAGGCACTTAGTGATTCGTCAACAGCCAAAGTTAAGAAGAGACCGCAGCGATAGTCGCCAAGTCTCTCGACGATAAGCAGACCAAGTCGAAATTTTTGGCGAGTTTCGCTACCCCAAGTTCCTCTCTTCACTCTTCACCCTTAACTCTTCACCCTTAACTCTTCCTAAGGCCTTTACTTGCCCGCCAGTCGAACCGCCAAACCGAAAGTCGCTCGCCCCGCCTCGGAGACTCCGTCGCAACCGGTCGATCCTCTACCACGATATCTCAACCGCGAATTGGAGTGGTTGGAGTTCAATTCGCGTGTCTTGGATCAGGCCAGTGACTCGTCGGTGCGGTTGCTCGAACGCGCCAAGTTTCTTGCGATCACCGGCTCGAACTTGGACGAGTTCGTGATGGTCCGCGTGGGGAGTTTAAAACTACAAGGTCAAAGCGGAGCCGGGCGGAGAGATCCGGCTGGCTTGACGGCTTCGGAGCAACTGCAAGCGGTCGCCCGCCGGTGTCATCGACACGTCACTCGACAATACGAGATCTTGCGAAACGAGATCCAGCCGTCGCTTGCCGAACGGCAAGTTACACGTGTCGATTTGAATCAATGCAGTGATCGCACGTTGGCGGCCGCCGAACGTCATTTCCGTGGGGACGTCGTTGCCGTCCTATCGCCCCAAGCCTTGCATGATCGCAGATTCCCGATGCTGCCAGGTCTGGGGATTCATCTGTGCGTGCAACTGCGTGGCGTTGCCGAGTTGGCTCCGCAGAATACGACGAAAGTGGTGACCGGTGATTCGCCGAACACGGATGCCGATCAAGAATTCGAACCACAATTCGCCGTCATTCCGCTCGGTCGCACCTTGCCGCGGATTGTGCCTCTGCCGGCCGACAAATCAGGGCCCACCGGCGCGATGCCCGGCGGTGACAACAGTTATCACTACGTGTTGCTAGAGGACCTCGTGACGCACTTCGTCGATGACTTTTTTCCCGGCCGGGAAGTCATCCAATGCAAACCGTTCCGGATCACCCGCAATGCCGACGTGGAATTGCGAGAAGACGGCGCGGGCGATTTGTTAGGTGGTATGGAAGAGGTGCTCGAGAGCCGACGACTCTCCGACGTCGTCCGTTTGGAAATGGACGCGTCTTCGAGCGACGCGATCCGCAACTACCTGATCGAAAGCTTCTACGTCGATCCCGAATTCGTGTTTCAAATCGATGGACCGCTGGATTTGACGTATCTATTCGGGCTCCATTCACTTGAGGGCTTCTCGTCGCTGCGCGATGAGCCGTGGCCACCCCAGCGATCACCCGCGATCGCGGCCGACGAGACGATGTTCACGTCGATTGCCGAGGGGGACATCATGTTGATGCATCCTTACGAAACGTTCGATCCGGTCGTGCGTTTGGTCGAAGAGGCCGCGATCGATCCCGACGTCTTGGCGGTCAAACAGATTCTGTATCGGACCAGCCGAAACAGTCCGATCGTGGCGGCGCTGATCCGGGCTGCCGAACGAGGCAAATACGTCACCGCCATCGTTGAACTGAAGGCTCGCTTCGACGAAGCCCGCAACATCGAGTGGGCCCGCGAAATGGAACAGGCCGGCGTGCAGGTGATCTACGGCATCCGCGGTTTGAAAACGCACGCAAAAGTCTGCATCATCGTCCGCCGAGAACCTCAAGGTTTGGTTCGTTACGTACATTTCGGCACGGGTAACTACAACGAAGTCACCGCGAATTTATACGGCGACATTTCCTTATTAACCAAAGACGAATCGCTCGGCACCGATGCGACGATGTTCTTCAATGCGGTCACCGGCGCGAGCCAGCCGCAACCGTTTCAACAACTCGCAATCGCGCCCCTGACGCTTCGCCGGACGCTCTTGGAAATGATCCGTGGCGAAACCGAACGATCCAAGCAAGGTCAAAGAGGCGAGATCATCGCGAAACTCAACGCACTCGTCGACACCGAAGTCATTGATGCGTTGTACGAAGCCAGCCAAGCCGGCGTGAAGATCCAATTGAACGTTCGCGGGGTTTGCTGTTTGCGTCCAGGCATCCCAGGTCTGAGCGAAACGATCGAAGTGATCTCGATCGTTGACCGTTTTCTTGAACACGCACGGTTGATGTATTTCCGCCATGGCGGTGACCACAAGATCTTCATCAGCAGTGCCGACTGGATGCCTCGGAACTTGGACCGTCGTGTTGAGTTGCTCGTTCCTGTCAACGGGCCGGAGATCCGGAAGAAACTGCGGGAGACCTTGCAGTTATACTTCCGCGACAATCAAAACGCATGGCGAATGCAACCGGACGGCTCGTACGAACGAATCCGCGTCTCGAAGAAACAAAAACCGGTTCGGGCGCAAGAGACGCTCTACCGCGAAGCCGTCCAGGCGATGAAAGATCTTAAGCAAAGTTCGCAAATGACGTTCGAAACCCATCGCCCAACGAAGTAGCGGTTGTTGGTTGTTGTTGGTTGGTGGTTGGCGGTTGGCTGTTGGCTGCCGGGTCTACGCCGAAGCGGCTTCGACCCAGCCTACTCTTCACTCTTCACTCTTCACTCTTCACTCGCTACCGCCTGCGTTTTAATTCGCTAAGCTGTTAGCCTCGTCTGTTCGTTTCCTTGTCCTGGTGTTTGACATGCCGTCCCACGCCCCTTCTTCGATGGACCCGATTGTCCGCAGTCGTGTGTTGCCTCGGGTTTCGTTCCGCGCCGTCATGCTGGTGACGTTCGTTGCGGCCATCATCGCGGCGGTCGCCCGTTCGGCCGGCGATGGGGCGACGTTCGCCAAAGCCGTCATTGTCGCGTTGCTGCTACTTGCTCTTTTCTTTTTCCTGTCATCGGTTGCGTTTCTGTTGTCATGGGTCACGGCGCGAATGATGATCGGTCGTTTCGACAACACGCGTGAGGGCAACCCGTTCGCCAAAGATCAACTGCCGCCCCAATTGCTCAAACCCCGTGAGCCCGAACTATGAGTGGTGCGAATCGGAGCTTGTGGGGCGTCATGCTGGTCGGCTTTGCCTTTGCCATGCCCGCGTGGGCTCAACAATCCGCGTCGACTCAACAAACCGCGTCGGCTCAGCAAACTGGCGTGGCGACGTTCTTGAATCCAAATCCAACGATGACGGTTCGTCTACCGACGAAACCCAAGAACGCACTCGGTTGGACGATGAAGGTTCAGGCGTCCCCGCATCTGAGTGCCGATACGATGCGGATCGAAATCGATTTTGCGTCAACCGGTGGTCCGACTACGGCCGATCAAGCGTTTTTGGTTCGATTGACCCCTAAACCACAAGGGCACTCTCCTCCGCAAGCCGCCGTCATCGTTTCATTGCCGATCGATATCCCGCAAGGAACTCAGCGGATGCGTTTGTCCCGACACGCGCCAAAGTCTTCCTACGGAAATCTTTACGAGATCCAAGTGTTCCAAGATGGTCGTCGATTGCCCGATTGCGAGGCGACGATCGGCGAAGCCATTTCGTACCTCGAATCGGCCGTGTACCTCAATACGATGGAACAAAGTCGTATTCGTTTGTTATGGGTCAATAGTGACGCCGATCAATCTTCACGTTCGGATTCGATCAAGCATCTCATGGTGCTCGATCAACCCGAAACTCTCTTCGCGACCGAATCACCACAGCAGTGGCTTGACCGAATCGATAACGTCGAATCACTCACCGGTACCCGCCAAGTCAGCGCGGTAGAACCAAACGACTTGCCCGAAAGTTGGCTTGCTTATCTTGCCTACGATACGGTTGTCATTCATCGTCAAGAATACGATCGACTTATTCAAAGTAATTCGCCATCGGCTGACGCCTTGCGATCGTGGAACCAGTGCGGAGGCACCTTGATTATCCGAGGTGGCAGTGTCGCCGATTTTGCTAAACGCGTCGCTTCGTCCCAAGCGTCGGAAATCGGGTCGATTCCATCACCCGAAGCGATTGAGTCGGCCTGGATCGCATTGGACGGCAAGGCGGGCAACTTCCGACAATACCACGAACCGAACGATCGCCAATTTGAATCTCTCATCCAATACGCCAATTTATCAGACGAACAAGTTGGCCAATGGAAAGAATGGTTTCCAGAGGGCGCTCGGATGATTACCGATTCACTCCAGCGATACACACCCACGCAGGTCCTTGCTCCTGACGGCGTTCGTTCGGAAACCAACCTCGCCGGGACCATCATCCATCTGGGCCAGCAGGACGCTGATGCGGCGATCGAGATGCTGCAGTGGAGCGCCGCCGAGTATCTCGCTGGTTGGAAACGTCATCGTTTGACACGCAGTGGTGTCGAACCGATCCTGGGCAGCTCTCGTTTTTTTCAATGGGTGATTCCCGGCGTCGCGCAGCCCCCTGTTTACACGTTCATGGGGCTGCTCGGTGTGTTTGTCATCTTGGTCGGACCGGTCGCCTACCGCAAAACCGCCAAAGCCGGACGCAGCTACCTGATGTTCGCTATCGCGCCAGTCCTCGCGATCGCGACGACCCTGGCGATGTTGGTCTACGGTGTCATTGCCGACGGCTTTGGCACCCAGACTCGGATTCGCCAAGTGACGTGGGTTGACGGCGAGACCGGAAACGCGATCACTCGTACACGCAGCACGTACTTCGCCGGGATTCGCCCCTCGGCAGGATTGATGTTTCCTGGCGACGCCGACGTGACGTTTTATCCCGACAATCAACAACGCAGTTGGGAAGAACGTCTTGAAGACCGTTTTCAACCCCAAGGCGAAGTTGTCGTGACGGACGACGACATCCGATTGAATCAAGACTTCTTGCCCAGTCGCCAACAACGCCAGTTCGTCACCCACCACCCCCGACCGAAGATCGGTCGCGTGGTAGTCGAAGCAGACGAATCCGACCAAGCAAACGATTCGGGGAACACCGATGCCGACCAACTCAAGTCGATCCGCTTACGCAACGAATTCGCTACGTCGATCACCGAGGTCTTGGTATGCGACGATCGGGGCGATTACTATTTTGTCGATGAGATTGCTCCTGGACAAACGACGACCGCGTCCGAACTGACCGACAAGGAAGCTTCCGAACGGCTGGGCGAAATGTACAAGCGGCAATGGCTAGTTAGCTCGATCGTCGACCGCCGACAAAACCAAACCAACTCAGCGCGAAACTACAGCGGAGAATCGTTCGATTTGCTCAGCGACCAAGTCAACCAGCTCGATACGATCGCTAAACCGACCGACGGGATTTTTGAATTCGAACTGCAAATGCGAATGCAACTCGGATCCAAGCTACCTCGCAAGAGCTTCTTTTGCTTAACCGAACTGACCGACGACGCGATCGCGGTCGACGGTGCTGTGGCGACCGAAAGCATCCACTACGTGATGGGGAACTTGCCATGATCGCCGGTGTTCACACTCAGGGCGAAGACTGCATCGAGCTGCGTCGATTGTTTCGTTACTTTGGCAAGACCAAAGCTGTTCACGACATTTCGTTTTCAGTAGCTCGCGGACACGTGTTCGGGTACATCGGCCCCAACGGGGCGGGCAAAACGACGTCCATGCGAATCCTTTCGACGCTCGATTTGCCGAGTTTCGGCGATGCGTTCGTCGACGGCTTTTCGGTCGTCAATGATCCGGAGTTGGTGCGACGTCGGTTGGGATTCATGCCCGACTCGTTTGGAACCTATCGCGATGTCAATTGCGAAGAGTATCTGGACTTTTTCGCGCGAGCTTATGGGCTGGTCGGCCGTGAACGGACCGAGCGACTCCGATGGGTGCTTGATTTTACCGGCACCGTCGGCATGAAGGACAAACCGATTCGTGGGTTGTCCAAAGGCATGAAGCAACGCCTGTGTTTGGGCCGGGCACTCGTACATGATCCCAAGGTCATGATCCTCGACGAACCGGCAGCCGGCTTGGACCCGCGAGCCCGCATTCAATTGCGAAAGATGATCCGCGAGTTGGCCGATCGAGGTAAGACGATCTTGATCAGCAGTCACATCCTGACCGAGCTGGCCGAGATGTGCGACAGCGTCGGCATCATCGAACAAGGGCAGTTGCTCGCAACCGGAAGTGTCGACGACATTCAACGTCAACGCAATCAAACACGCGAACTCATCGTCCGCGTTCTCGACCGAGCCGAAGATGCCGCCGCTGCGTTAAAGATTCACTTGCCCACACGACTCGCCGTTGAGTTAGGTACAACAGCGGACGGGAGTCCCCCAGCCGAACCGGGCAAAATCATCGTCGACGGCGAACTCATTCGATTCGAGTTCGAAGGTGACGTCCGCGATCAAGCCGAACTGGTCGCATGGATGGTCGGACAAGGTTTCGCCATCGCCGAAGTTCAATCTCATAAAAAGAGCTTGGAGGACGTGTTCCTTCAAGTCACCGAAGGACTCGTGCAATAGAGTAGGCTGGGTCGAAGCGATAGCGAAGACCCGGCATTCCCAACTCAATTGCCAGATCACCTCAACGCCCATTGACCAATATCTGACCAACCAACAACCAGATGAATGTGAAGGCGACACCGAATGCGGTGTGAACAGCGTCTACGTTCATGTTTCGAACCTCAGGCAATGAGAGTTTCATCGTCGTCCGCTCGGATGCGAGTCGACAATGAAGGGGGAACGGAAGGTGGGCCGTTTCCCTGGCCTGAAGCGTCATCGAATGAGTTGAAGTCAAACGATAACGGATTTTTTCCATGCGGTGTATCCGACACCGCAAGAGTGTTATCGGCCGATCGCCCGAAGAAAATGCCCAAAAAGTTTTCACCCCGAATAAACTAGGGAGACGTCACAAGTTCTCAATTCACTAGTGATTCGTCAAGATTTAATATGAGAGTTTGCTTAAAACCTGGCACGGTGGTCCCCACCGTGATTCTCGACGGAGGACCGTCGAGCCACGTTGCTGACACCCTAAAGTCAAATGTGGATAAAGCACTAGGTGGCGGTAAAATCTAATCTTTGGGTTGAGAACTTGCGAAAGTCACCAACACTTTCCGTGATTGACGAGTGCTTCCGAAACTCTTGGCGAGTTTCGCTACTTGAAAGTTCGGTGCTTACTCCTGAACGAGCCCGACCTGGGACGTTTCTGTGAGCGCGAGTTCTTTGACGGCTTTCAAATCAAGTTTACCGGTACCCAGCAGCGGGATCGTTTCGACTTCGATGAACCCTTCGGTTCCGGGAATGAACAGGTTCGGCAATCCGGATGCTTTCAATCCATCCCGCAGCTCGTCGACGGTCCGTGCGGTGGCGGTATGCAATACGATGATTCGCTCGCCTTTCTTTTCGTCCGGTACGGCGGTGACACATACCCTCAGTTGATCATCGTCTTCGCCTTCGCACAGCAACTTCGCGAGTTCTTCTTCGATCCGCACGTGCGGGACCATCTCGCCGCCGATCTTGGAGAATCGGCTCAGTCGGCCGGTGATGTGCAAGAAACCATTGGCATCGAGGTGCGCGATATCCCCGGTGCTGTACCATCCGTCGACGATGGCTTTGGCGGTCAATTCGTCTTGTCCGGCGTATCCGCACATCAGGTTGGGGCCGGTCACGAGCAACAGCCCATCTTCGCCGGTGCCCATCTCGATTCCGTCGTCGGGCGATACGATTTTGGTCGAAACGCCCGGCATCGGACGCCCGACACTACCTTCGGTACAGTCAGGTTGATACTTCGCCTGCGATCGTGAGGGCGGAATGTTGACGCTGACCAGAGGACTCATCTCAGTCGTTCCGTAGCCTTCGACCGGACGAACGCCGAACTTCTTTTCGAACGCATCGAACAGATCCGGTGGCATTTTCTCCGCACCGACGACAACGACATCGAGCGACGCGAATTGTTCTTTCGTGACCCGACGCAGGTATCCTCGCAAGAACGTCGGCGTGCCAAGGAAGACCGTTGCTTTGTAACGTTCGGTGAGTTTACCGATCTGCTTGGAATCGAGCGGATTGAAGTGATAAACTCCGGCGCATCCGAGTGTTTGCGCCGCCCACAAGGTCACCGCGTAACCAAAGGAATGGAAGAACGGCAACACGCCGACGACCACGTCTTCCGCGTTCAAACGGATCGCTCGATCGATCGCGTCGACGTTGTGACTAATGTTGGCGTTGGACAACATCACGCCTTTGGGCATTCCGGTCGAGCCGCTCGTGAAAATGACCGTCAACAAGTCGTCGGCGGTGATTTTGTGCAGCCCGAGCATACGGTCGAGCAACCAAGCGGGGACGATCGTCGCTTGCAAAAAGGCGATGACTTTGTCGGCTGTGGAGACCTTGGTTTTGAGTTGGTCGAGCGAAACGATCTCGGCGTCTAGCTTTACGTCGATCTTTTCCAAGAACTTGTCGCTGGTCAGAACATGCTTGACGCCGATGTCGGCGATGCAGTGATTCATCACCTCGCTGGTGACGGTGTAATTCAAGTTCGCACTGATCCGGCGATCGGCGGCCAAAGCGACATTGACGGCCACGGCCCCGACGCTCGGCGGCAACAACACACCCACGTACTTCTCGTCGTCGGCGAACACCTCACGCCGCATGCATCGACGCAGCGCCAACGTGCGAATCAGCAACGTCCGTCCGCCCGCTTCGACACCCGTCGTGTCGGCCGCTTGCAAGCGTTTGCCGCGTCGTCGCCATGCTCGCAGCGCTCGTGAAGCGAGGACCGGAAACTCATTGCGATTGTCCACTTGGGCTTGAGAGCCGAGTGCTTGAACTCGCGTTCGCACCAGGCTGAGCGGCGCGTCGGCTGGCAACGGTTCGCCGATGTACAGCGTGATCGTGCGGCGGAATTTCTCCGGCCATTTCTTGAAGAACTTCCCGCCGCTGAAGCTGAAAATGCTACCCCACATGCCTTCGATGTGAACGGGGACGACTTGAGCGTTTGTCTTTTGCAAGATTTTCGTCATGCCGGGTTTGAAGGCTTGTAATTGTCCGGTGCGGGTGATCGTGCCCTCGGCAAAGATTCCGACGATCTCGCCGTTGTTGAGCCCGTCGCGAGCCGAGCGAATGGCACCGGCGATCGACTTGGGACCGCCCATCATCAGGATCGTATCGAAAGCGGATGCTAGGTAATCGGCAAGCTTTGATTTGAAATTACCGCCGTCGACGACGAAGCGAACGTTGCGGGGCAACAACCACAAAATCAAGATTCCATCGATCCACGAAACGTGATTGCTAACGAGCAAACATCCGCCCTCGGCGGGAAGATTTTCCAGCCCGACGGTGCGACCGCGATAAAACAATTCGAGAAACGGCCGAAAGAGTCCGCGCACGAAGCGTCGGGGAAAACGAATCGCCACAAAAGCCAAAATGGCGACAGTGACGGCGATGATGACCGCGATAGTGATGAATGTATTCAACGAAAGGACTCCAGCACGCCTTTAATATGGGTTCAGCATAGCATCACGAGAATCGTCGGTGGTGGCGACTTTCAGTCGCCAGGTCCTGAAACGGCGACTGAAAGTCGCCGCCACTTGCAGAATGCGTAATGATTGGTCTCGCGTTGCTTCAGTTTGATGATACCTCTGAAGTGCCCCTAGCGGAGAGGGTGATGCGCCCAAAAAATGCTCGAGCATCCAACATTTCCCAGATCGGCCCCAACTTCACGCATCCACCGCCCCAATGCTAAACTCTGAGCATCGCGAAGTGCGGGGTTTCGTCCACTACCCACACTCTCCACTCTCCACTCTCCACTCTCCACTCTCCACTCTCCACTCTCCACTCTCCACTCTCCACTCTCCACTCTTCACTCTTCACTCTTCACTCTTCACTCCCCACTCTTCACTCTTCACTCTTCACTCCCCACCCCGCTCATGACCGACGAAGCTAACCCCGCCGAATCCGATCCCGAGAACACCGTCGCTGCCAAGCCGATCACGGCGGTCGCTCGCCGGGTGCTTGGTGTGTTGATCGAGAAAGCCAAAACGACCCCTGACGGATATCCGCTGTCCTTGGCCGGCATCATTACCGGGTGCAACCAGAAATCCAATCGAGATCCAAAGATGGACGTCGATGAGGGCGATGCACTGCGAGCCCTCGATGAACTTCGGGAAGCCGGCGCAGTTCGCGAAATTCAAGGCAGCGGCCGGGTGACAAAGTACCGTCACGCTGCCTACGAGTGGTTCGACATCGACAGCCCTGGATCGGCGATCATGACCGAGTTGTTGTTGCGAGGTCCACAAACCTTGGGCGAGATTCGCACGCGAGCGAATCGGATGCATCCGTTTGTTGATCTGACCGCGACGCAAGCCGAAGTTGATTCGCTCATCGCAAAAGGACTCGTCGAAGCGATCACGCCGCCGGGACGTGGACAGACGTTTGCCCATTGTCTGTACACGCCGACGGAACGGTTGCACTTGGCCGCCAAGGTCGAAAAGCTAGCCGCCAGCGATCCGACGTCGGCATCAGCCGCCAAGGAAACCACCGCACCAGGTTCGGCCGCCAACGAGGGTCGGATTGACAAGATCCAATCGCGTTTGGACGAGGTGACGGCGCGGCTCGAGGCGTTGGAGAAGAAGCTGGCTGATTGGGAGTCGTAGCTTCGGTGACCATCGTAGCTGGACTCGCAAGAGTTCAGATTCGCTGGTGAATACCGAAGTCTTGCGACTCCGGCTACGAGCGAAATCACAACTCACGCTTCAGACGTGGGTGCGTCCACAACGACCCGGACGACGACGCGGGCTCCTTGCTTGGCGATCACACGTACGGTTTGGCCGGAATCGACGTAGTCACCTTCGGTCACGACGTCGACCATCATCTCGTCGACCTGGATCCGACCGCCCGGCCGCAACGGCGAGACCGTCGTACCGTGTTGTCCGAGTTGAACGCGTTGCCACGAAGGGGTTGTGTCGGTCAACGTGACGCCAGACGAATCCACTTCGGCTTGCAACGTCAACCGGTTCAGCCCCGGAATGCTGCCCATGTAGCTAGCCAGGATCATCGCCGCGACCAAGAACCCCAAAAACGCCCCCACCACGACGGTGACATCGGTTCCCAATGCGTTCCAATCGACGCCCGTGCCGCCGGGCATCGTGAATCGACGCGACGCCATGACGAGTGATCCAAGCGTGAGGGTTAACCCGGCAATGCCGGCGACCCCGAAGCCTGGAATGACAAAGATCTCCGCACCGATGAACAAGATCCCGATCCCGAAACACAGGACCTCCAACCAACCCGACGTGCCACCCAAGAACCGGCTCCAAAAGAACAGGCCGAAACACACCACCGCGACCACGCCTCCGACGCCCAAACCGGGAGCACTCAGTTCGGTCGCCAATCCGATCAGTCCGATCAACAACAGTAAGAATGTCACGAATTTGAAATTCAAGAACATCACCAGCGCGTCGACCCAAGTGCCTTCGACGACGGGAATCGGCGTCGACACGTTGAGCACACGGGCGAGTTCGTCCCGACCGCTGACCGTTTGATCCGCCATGCCCAACTCGACGGCGCGGCGGCCGTTGACGGTGAAGAACATCTCCTTGCCGGCCTCACGAATCGGCCTGCCCAATTCCCATTGGTCGGCGTCTTCCATCGACGCATGTTCTTTGTCGCTCAGAAAACGGGTTTCTCCGGTGTTCGTGTTGGTAGCGCTGTAGACGACCATGTCTTTGTCGGTCATTTTTTCCGCGAGTGCGACCGGACGCCCGGTCGCCGCAGCGGTGTCGCGAACTTTCTGCGCCAGCACGCTGCGGCTTTTGGCTTCGGTGTAACGGAACGCGCCATCTTGGCCCATGACGATTTCGCCGGCGTCGCCCATCCGGGCATCGGGTTTCATCAAGATCGTATCCGTCGAAAGGGCGAGTAGTGCCGCGCCACTGATGGCGTCTTTCTCGATGTAGGCGACCGTTTCGACGTTCTTGGCTTCCAACACCATGTCCATCAATTCGAACGTGACAAAGGTAAACCCGCCGGGCGAGTTGATGTCCAAGATAATCACATCGACCTCGCCCGATTCCACGGCATCCTGGAACCGCCGTTTCAAGAGTGCCCCGCTGATCGGATTGATGTCCGATTCGAAAGGAAGGATGATCGCGGTGCGTTTCCGACCGACCGGCTCGGCCGCCACCTCTGCATTGGAGTCTTGAGACGCGTCTGGGGTCGCTTCCTGAGAGGGGGCTAACGACGGCCAGGCAAACGCCAAGATCAAAAACGCCGACAAGGTCGGGGCGACGCGTTGGTAATGTGTTCGGGACATCTCACACCCTTCGCCAAAACGACGGTACGAATAACAACAAGACACTAAAAATTTCGACGCGTCCGAGCATCATCAACCACACGAAAAGCAACTTCGCACCTTGGCTGAACCCGGCGTAATTGCGAGTCGGCCCGACCACGCCGAGGCCGGGGCCGATGTTGTTGAGCGTCGCGGCGACGGCGCTGGCGCTATCCAACAGTTTGTCATCAAGCGTCCCCTTCAACAACTCTTTACCGACCTCCGAGGTGTTCGCCACGTCACTATCGATCACGCCCCACGTCGAATTGGGCTCGAAGGTGACCAGCGAAAGCCACGAAAACACAAAAATTGCCAGGATCAAACAGAAGTACAACAGGATATTGTGGGCCAATTGCGGATCGTCGACCGGTTGGCCGCTGACCCTTAATGGCCGAATCACTCGGGGTCGGTGGGCGCGCTCCATCTCCAATCGCAGAATTTTGTAGAACAAAACGTGCCGGATCACCTTCATTCCACCACCGGTACTGCCGGCACAACCGCCGACAAACATCAACAGCAACAAAATACCGCGACCGAAATTGTTCCAAGTATCGAAATCGGCGGTGCCGTACCCGGTCGTCGTGATGATCGTGACGACCTGAAACAAGCCGTTGCGGATCGCCGATCCGAAGGTCTCGAATCCGTCGTCACCCGCCCTCATGCCAAAGAACACGACGCCCAATGTGACGACCGCAATGATTCCGCCGTAAACCTTGAACTCCACATCATTGACCAATCGCGGCCAACGCCCGATCAACGTCAGATACAACAGCGTGAAGTTGGTTCCGGCCAACACCATGAAAACGATCGTGGTCGTTTCGATCAGCGGGCTGTCGAATCCGCCGAGCGATCGGTTGTAGGTGCTGAACCCACCCGTGGCCATCGTGCCGAAGGCATGACACAGAGCATCGAACATGCTCATGCCTTCGAATCGGTAGATGATCGTCAATACGACGTTGAGCCCGACGTAGATCGCGGCGAAAGCGAGCGCCGTGTGTTGCATCCGCGGCATCGAACCGTCTTTGGTCGGCCCCGGCATTTCGGCTCGCATCATCGCCTTGCCCGCGGAGCCTTGGCCGAGAATCGCGACAAACAAAACGACGATGCCCAGTCCGCCAAGAAAGTGCGTCCATGAACGCCAAAACAAAATGCAGTGGGGCACCAGATCGGGTGATTCCAAATCGGTCAGGACCGTCGCGCCCGTCGTGCTGAACCCGGACTGCGATTCGAACATCGCTTCGATGAACGTGATCGGGGCCCCGGTCGCCGTTTGGGTGCCGCTGAAGTAATACGGCAATGCGCCCAAAACGGTGGCGCTGACCCACGACAAACCGACGATGGCCATCGCTTCTTTGCGAAACAATTGGCCACCGGGACGGTGCGATCGCCCCAAAAAACGAAAGAACAACCCGACGCTGAAGCACACGATCATGCTCGCCAGCAGCCCATACATCGCATCGGTTTCGACGGCGTCGGCGGGCGGCAGATGGGTCCGCTCGGCCAAGGCTGGAAATGCGAATGGGACGCTGAAGGCCATCGACCCGCCGATCAGCAGGCAGATCGTCCCCAGAAACCGTAGCAACAGAGGGTAGTTCAAGACGGACGCCACCCATACGTCTCGGCCAAGCCGCCGCAGACGATGTCGCGTAATACTTGCAGCCGAATCGGCTTGCGGAGGATCTTGTAGGCCCGCATCCTCGCGGCCTCGCGTTCGATTTCTTCGTCCATCATGGCACTCATTAAAACGTAGGGCATCCGTTCGGCACGTCGGGCCAACACCGCAATGACTTCCAATCCGGTGACGTTGGGCATGTGGACATCGACCAATGCCATGTGGATCGGTTCGCGTTCAATCACCCGCAGGGCTTCGGCCCCGTCGGCGGCTTGGTAACAACGCAATCCCCGGCGAACCAGTGCATCGCACAGCACCTCGCGGTAGGAAGCGTCGTCGTCGGTAATCAAGACTTGCGGGACCATAGTTCCGATTATACGCCAAAAAAACTTCCTTGGGTCGAGATTCTCAAGGTGCCGAATCCGCCTGAAAGCGATTCCGACACAACCCTACAAGATCGAAAACATCGACCAATTACGCAAGCCTGGACCTTCAAAACGCGGCTATTGAAACAGTTTTTCCGGACATTGATTCCCATTTGCGAGTCGGAACGATACCGCTCCCAAGGCGACCGCGGAACTGCGATTCCAAAGCGTGGCTTGTCCCGAGACTGGCGACTTTGATAACTAATCGAGTCGCCGCACCGAGTCAATTTGTGACGATTAGATCAAGAAGTTCGGTATTAACGGTCGATCTAAACCGTGGTGCGTGCCCTCTACTCGACCGGAATCGACATCCAGATGACTCCATCCAGCGAAATCAACATGCCGACGACGCCCCGCGATGCAACCATTGAACCCGCTAGCAAAATCGGCAACCCGCCCGAATCGCGAGACGTGCGAATCTCGGCCGGCGAGATCAGCATCATCCAAAAGCTGACACCGCTCGCGGTCGGTCTGATCGGCACTGGAGTCTTTTATGCGTTCCTTTACGCCGTTAATTGGGCACCGCTAAATCGCTATTTCCTGGGCCACCCGGTCGCCGTCGCCGCGACCACGCTGTTTTGTATCGCCGTGTCGATTCTCGCGTTCAAGGCGATGCAAACGGCCAGCCAACGAACCGCGATGCGGATGCTCCGCGACGACGACTTAATGCCGCCCCCCGAGGACGCCGCCGACCGATCGCCCACTGAAATTTGGCAACGACAAAACAACGCCGGTCTGATCGCCCGGAGCTGGCAAACGGCCTTGGCGGAATTACCCGAAGCGACCCGACACAGCCGCATCGTCAGCCGGCTCGACGAAATCCTGACGCGCCAATCCCACCGCACGACCACCGGAGATCTTCCGGAGGATCTACGCGAACTTTCGATCCGTGACGCCGACGACGCGCACGATTCCTTGGGTCTGATTCGCATCATCGTGTGGGCCATCCCGATGTTGGGGTTCCTCGGTACCGTCATCGGGATCACGCAAACCCTCGGTGGCTTGGATTTCACCGACGGGACGGCCGCCGTCGATCGACTCAAAAGCGGTCTGTACGTGGCGTTCGATACCACGGCGATCGGTTTGGTCCTCTCGGTCGTGGCGATCTTTTTGCAATTCCCGGTTGAACGAGGCCAGCAAAGCTTGCTCGCCGACATCGACGCCCGCGTTCGCAAATTGGTCTCGGCAGGTCTGCCTTCGGACGACCCCGGCGACAGCCAAACGGAATTGGTCACGCATTTGTGCCGGGGCATCGAAGTCGCCATCGCGCAGTCACTGTCGACCCAAGCCAAACTGTGGCAAGAAACAATTGAGGAAGCCCAAGCGGCTTGGCGGACCCAACACCAAGAAGGTGCCGAACAGTTCCGGCGTTTGCTGCAAGCGGCCATGCAGCCGGCCCTGACACATCATGCCGACCGCATCGAACAGACGATCGGCAAACTCGACGGTGCCGCCAGTTCGGTCAACTTGGCATTGCGAGAACAGACCGCCGCGTGGCGCGACGCACTGCAAGAGACCGCGATCGAAGTCCAAACGCATCGCCGAACTTTGCTGACGCACGTCGAAGCAATGACGACACTGGCCACTCGCCAAACGCAAGCGAGCGAGCATGAATTCAAGGCCACTGACATCGATCCGGCTATGGCCAAAGCCATGACCACGCTCGCCCGCGCGGTCGATATCCTGTCGACGCGTTTGCCCGAGAAGAACGCGCCCCGAGTTGTGGACGCCTCCGCCGCGAACGCGAGCGAACCCGTCGAGTCAGCCCGTGACCAACGACTAGGACGTGCGGCATGAGTCGGCGAAAAGCCGGACTATCCCCTTCGCTGTTTCCGTTCCTCGCCGTGCTCGTTTGCACACTAGGAACGCTGATCTTGTTGCTCGCGCTCGTCGCTCAAGAAGCCAAAGACGCCGCCGTCGCGCACGCAAAACAGATCAAACAGTCGAAGATGGTACCAACTTCTGCGCCCGAGCGACCAGACGCCCCGCCCGAGCTTACGCTCGATGCGGCATCACGGTTGATCGAGGAAGAACAATTTCGCGTGCAGCAATTGGTTTCGTTCCGCGACGAACAAACCCAAGACGCTGAAACCAAACGTAACGAAGTGGCAGTTTTAGAAGACGCCATTCGCGATTTGAAGAAGCGACTAGAAAGTCTCAAGGACGAAGTCGAAACGGCCACCGGCGGTCTCGACCCAGACCAAGCGATGAAGGTCGACGATTCCACACTCGTGATGATGCAGGACGAGGTCGCCAAACTGCGAGCCGACATCAAAGAACTCGAATCCAATGAACGCGGCAAGAAACCTCGCGTCGTGATCGTCCCCCACCGGGGTCCCAACGGGACGCAGCGACGACCGATCTATGTTGAATGCACCGCCGACGAAATTCGCATCATGCCCGAAGGCGCACGGATTACCAAAACTCAAGCTCTCGCCGCCGCCGAATCGGAAAACCCGAACGCGAACCCGTTGGGTTCGGCATTGCGGGTCGCCCGTCGTCACGCGATGCAGGCCTATGGCGATCAGGTCGCCCCGTATCCGTTGTTGATCGTTCGTCCCGGCGGGATTCGCATGTTCCATATGGCCAGCGCTTTGATGAAGGATTGGGACGATCAATACGGCTATGAACTTGTTCCCGGCGAAGTCGACTTGGCGTTTCCCGGTGGCGATCAAGTCTTGCGCAAAGACCTCGAATACGCGATCCATGAGGCGTCCTCGCGAAACTTCATGTTCGCCCGCGGTGGCGGGGGAAGCGGCAACGGCAACGGCGATGGAAGCGGCGGTAGCTATGACGGTTTGCCAACGACGCGTCCGTCGGCGTCGGGCAGCAACGGTTTCGGTGGTAACGGTTTCGGCGGTAACGCGACAGCCGGACAAACCACGCCCGCGGGCACTTCCACCGCTCAAATAGAACCGGCCAAACCATTGCCTGTTCTATCGGCCAAAAGTCTGGATCAACAAGCTCTCTCGAACGGTTTCTCGCCCGCCCGAGATCAACGGTTCGCCAACGCGTTCGGGATGACATCGCCTCCGAGTGGCGGCGCGTTCGGTTCGGACGGAAAGCTGAACTCGCAATCAGAAGCCCTCAACGATTTTCTGAAAGGCCGGACCTCGGCGGACCTCGATGGCGGCCCAGAATCTGACGGATCCGAATCTGGTGAATCCGACGGGAGCGGGTCGGGCGGGAAGGGATCCGAAAGCCTCACGCAAGACAGTGCATCCGATCCGAGCGGTCCGGGCGAAAGCGAGCGTTCGGCGGCCGACGGAAGTGTCGCCGGTGGGACTGCGATGGCACCGAGTGGCAACCTGGCGATGCCCCAGCAATTGGCTTCGAACGCACAAATGAACAACCAAGCGAATGCTTCAGCGTCCGCCAACACGGCATCAACAACCAACGCTTCGCCGCCGTCGGGTTCGCCCGGCGGCGAACCATCGTCGCAACCGCCACCTCCGATGGATTCGACCGACCCGGCAAATCCGTCGGTGACGATGAACTCGTCGTCGAACCAAAATCAGGTTCGACGCGAAGGTCGTGATTGGGCGATGCCCGAAGCGTTCCGCGGGATGGGCGGCACCGAAGTCGTTCGGCCGATCTCGATGATCTGTCACCACGATCGTTACGAGTTGCTCGAACAAGGACGCGTCGTGGCAACGTTCCCATTCCATCGCGGAGACGTTTATCAATCAACGATCCAATTGGCCACCGCCGTCCGTGACCGCGTCGCCGGTTGGGGTGCCACGTTACCCGGTGGCCGTTGGCAACCACGACTGGACGTGCAGGTCGGACCGCACGCCGAACAACGCTTCCATGAACTGGAATCGTTGATGAAGGGCAGCGGCGTCGAAATCAATCGGAGGACGCCATGAGCCAACAAGGACGTCGTCGCACCACGATGGACATGGGACACGATGCGTTCCTGGATATCGTTGCCAATTTGGTCGGCATCTTGATCATCTTGGTCGTCGTGTTGGGAACGCAAACTCAACGCGTCACTGATCTGTTGATCGATTCTCCGGAGGACCTCGTCGAAGAACTCGGCCCGACGCCTCCGGGCAAGTACGCATCGCAGACGCAACTCGATCGTCTCGGCGAGATCGCGATCCAAGCCGCCACGGCGCAACGGGATTCGTTGCGGCTCGAAGCCAATCTGAAACAATACGATCGCCAGATCGAACAACTCCGCCAAGCCCGCGGGCAATTGCTCGACTTGGTCACGATCGCCGAAGAGGCGTGGAAAGAAAAGCAAGCCGAATTGGATCAATCCCAAGTCTTGATCGCCAAGCGACAACGAGAAATCCGCGAGACCGAATCACAGATCGCCGAATTAGCCGGTACAAAAGAACGATTGGCCAATCAAGAGGCCCCACTCGTCGCGGTCGAACATCTGCCGACGCCGATGGCTAAGACCGTTTTCGGCGATGAAATCGACTTCCGTTTGAAATCCGGTCGGTTGTCCGTCATTCCGGTCGAGCCGCTACTCAAACAAGTCCGCGAAGATGCCCAACGAATGCTCACGCGGGAAGGGGCCGCGACGTCGTCGGTCGGCCCGCTGCGGGATTACATCGCGAACTTTGTGATCGAACGGCAAATCGGACGAGCCAACCGCAACGGTCAAATCGTGACCACCATGGCCGGTCGCATCGGCGCAATCGCGTTCGAACCGATCAACGAATCGGTCGGCCAGCCGATCGAGCAGGTACTCGGTTCGAGCAGTTTCTTGGACATCGAATTGGCCGGCCGCGACCCCGCGTCGACGACCATCACAGTCTGGGTTTTCGAAGACAGTTTCGCGGAACTGCGACGTTTGAAAGAACATCTCTATGCTCGAGGTTTCGCAACCGCCGCCCGACCGTTGATGGACGGACAAGCGATCATTTTCAGCAGCCGCGGAACGAAATCGAAGGCGCAGTGATTGAAGATTGAAGATTGAAGAGTGAAGAGTGAAGAGTGAAGAGTGAAGAGTGGTTCGCTGACGCAAGGGTAATTGAAGAAGCAAACCTCCGTTCCGCCTAAACCTAAACCTAAACCTAAACCTAAACCTAAACCTAAACCTAAACCTAAACCTAAACCTAAACTTAAACTTAAACTTAAACTTAAACTTAAACTTAAACCGGAATCTGGACTCAGTATGAATCCCAAACTTGGTTACGGTTCGACTCTACCTTCAAACTAACTCCGTTCTTGAATTTGGGCACCTGCTTACTTCCCAAACTCAAGAACACCATCCCAACCTGGTGGCGCGGTTCGGTGATGGGTGAGGATTTTTTGTAGCAAAACATCTTTCGGACGATCCCAGGCGGGAAGCCGGTGCAATTGCTCGTAGGCCGAATCCCAGTCTCCGGCGGTGAACGCGTCCCAGGCCGACTTGGATTGGCGACGTTGGGTTTCATCAAGTGTGGGCTGCCCCTCGATCGGCACGACGAGTTGATGCAATTCGACGGCCGTCTTGATCCCGGCCACGCGGACTCGCCCCAGATAACGCAAGATCACACGCTCGGGCGCATCGTCTGGTAATTCCTTTTGGCAATCGATCAAACGATTCGCCGTGACCTGATCGACCAAGACCTCAACGCCGAACACCTTCGTCAATCCTTCCAACCGGCTGGCCAGATTCACGACCGGGCCGAACGCGGTGACTTTGACTTGATCCACCGTACCGATCCGGCCGGCGACGGCGGGGCCGGATGCGATTCCGATACCGCAACGAAAGACCGAATCGCCTCGCGCGTAATCGCGGCGGATCGCCGACGCGGCGTTGGCCGCGGCCAAGGTCGCCGCGAGTTTGGGGTCGATCGAACCGGACAGCGGTAAGGGCCATCCCCAAAAGCCCATTGCCGCGTCGCCGTGAAAGTCTCCGATCACGCCCTCGGTTTCGAGGATATGCTTGGTCATCACGCCCAACGCCGCACTGACTTGTTCGAGTAGCACGAGCAATTGATCGCTGTGGACTTCCGAGGTTTGCGAGAAACCTCGTAGGTCACAAAACATCACCGACAGGTTGCACTCGCGAGGTTGCAACCATGATTCGGAATCTTTGCCCGCGATGGCGTCGAGCACGACCGGCGCAAAGAACCGTCGCATCGCCGCGTGACGTTGCTGAAAATGATTCGTTTGTCGAATCCCCGAGATCAATGAACCGACGACTTCGGCGAATTTGACGTCGTCGCTGAGTCGGTCGATGATCGACTTGGTATCGTCGGTTCGTTGACCGCTCGCGGCGATCGACGAGCGACTGCCGGTGACATAGAGCACCCAACCGCGACACGCATCGCTGCGCAGCGGCACGCAGAACGCCCAGTCGACGTTGGCCATCGCGGTGTACTGGTTCGCGATCGCGTGATCATTCGCTTCCCATAGATGCAACACACTTTCACGTCGACGCAGCGTCGCGGCGACGAGCTTGGAGCTGACGTCTTGGGACTCGGTTTGGTTGTCGCGGACGTCGTAGTGCAGTATCCGCATCGACTGCGAATTCGATCCGACGTCTTGGGACGTTCCGTGTGATTCGTCGGGTAGGGAGGCTTTGACGATCGCCACGGCCGACGCTGACGGTGTCGCTCGCAAGAGAGCATCGGTAACGCGGGCGAACAATTCTTCGTCACCGACACTGCCGGCGACCAAGTCCGGCAATCGGGCCAATAGGTCGATCCGCGTTTGGGTATCGCGGAAACTTCGCTGCCGCAGTGCCGAGGCGGCAAACGCCATCTCGGTCACATCGCCCATCGGAACCGCCGGAGGATTCATTGGCAAACCGGAAGCGTCACCGGTGTCCGCATCGCCACCAGGGGTGAAACCCTCCGCAGCTTTCGAAGTATCACCCTCCGGTGCGTTTCCACGGCGAACGGACACGGCCTGATCGGCTCCCGTTTGTGCGGGGGACACGCCGGCGGTGAAGCCCGGACGTCGGGCGAGTGTGAAGGTGGTCTCGCCGATGACGAAGTGTTCACCGGGAACGACGACGAAAGTCTCCCGAGGTTGACCACGATAGAAAATCGGATTGCGTCCGCGCGGGTCTTTGGTAACTCGAACTCGGTCGCCCTCAAGTAGAGTCAAGACGGCGTGGTGTCGCGAGATCGTTTTGTCCCATGGAATGGACCACGGGATCGCCGCGACGTGTCGACGCTGCGCCACCTCAAAGGAAGTTCTCGGCTCGCGACCGATCAAAACGTCGCGACCGGCGGCCAACTCAGGTAACCCCCGCCGCCAACGTGAATCACGTTCGGTCCCCTGTGCGATTAGATCAGGCATCGGTTTGGCGTTTAGAGCAGGTCACGGAGGCTGGTCATCGCGAGAGGTTCCTTGGTATCAAACGGTTCACCGTAGTTACGATTGATCAATCGTCCCCAATGAGCGCCTTCGTCACGAATGCGATCGAGGATCGTGGGCGGTTCGGTGGGACGTCCGGTGATCATTTGACTTTCGTAGGCTCGCACCGCTTGCATTTTTCGATCCCATTGCTCCGAAATGTCGACGATCCATCCCGGTTGCACCGCCAACCGCAAGTGGATGCAAAAGTAATAGTACAATCGCTCGGGATGGTGCCGTGGTCCCGGCATGTCGGTCTTGGACAACTTGGCGTGAAAACGAGCGGCCTCGGTCAACAAGGTCGCCGCCAGGTGATCTGGATGTGCGTCGTGATAGTACGGCGCGAACAACCATCGCGGTCGCAGACAACGAACATACGAGGCAATTTGCTGGCGAGCGGCCAGCGTGTTCTCGAGGGCCCGGTTGGCCAACCCGGCGTTGCCTCGCCAGGTCAACTTCATGATCTCGGTCGCCGCTGCGGTTTCTTTGGCGCGGATTTCCATGCTGCCGTGCGGCGTCGGTTCACCACTGGTCAAGTCCAACACGCCGACCCGCATGCCTTGATCGATCATTCGCATGATGGTGCCGCCCATGCCGATTTCGGCGTCGTCGGGATGTGGCGCGATCACAAGGAAATCGAGTGGTTCGATTTGTTCAGGATCAGGAAACGCAGAGGCGGGCAAGATGTTCATGAATCGTTCATTGCTTTTCAACGAGATCGCGTCAAACGCATGATGCGGATCGGATGGCCGGGGTCGTCTTCCAATGCGATTGTTTCTTCATGGTAGTCCCAAGGTTTGTCGGCGATCCACTCGCGGAACTCGTTACCGATGACTCGTTGCGGGTCACTGAGCAGCATTTGCCCGTCGTCGGCCAAATGAGTTTCGGCGGTCGCCAACAGGCCCGGCCAAAGTTCGCGGAGGTAAGTCACGTCACTGCCGAGGATAAACGGAAACGGATCACCCGGAATCGTGTCTTCGCCCAAACGAAACACCCGCACCTCCGCCTTGAGCCCCAATCTCGCCAGACTCAATCGAACCAAATGCAGCGGGTCGTCCACTCCGTCGGTCATCGTCACGTGGGCTCCGCGCAGCGCCGCAGCGATGCCTGCATGTCCGGTACCACAACCGACTTCGAGCACCCGCCGGTTGAAAATATCCACCCGGTCGAGATACCGATCCAACCCCGAAGCGGCCCGCCAAGTCGTCGCCCAAAACGGATCGATCACGCCTTGTTCGCCTTCGTCTTGACGACGACAAGCGTCCAACAGCATCCCATCGGGGTCCGACGCCGCCGCCAAAGGACGCAATTTCCCCGCGATTAGGGTGTCCTCCCAATGCCATGAGAAATGAAGCGAAGTGTTGGACATTAGTGAAGAGTGAAGAGTGAAGAGTGAAGAGTGAAGAGTGAAGAGTGAAGAGTGGAGAGTGGAGAGTGGAGAGTGGAGAGTGGAGAGTGGAGAGTGGAGAGTGGAGAGTGGAGAGTCTGTAGGTTTGGCGAATCGTTTTTTGGCTTGCCGGAGGCCTGACGGTATCAATGTCCTTCGTCGGCAGCCGGATCGCAAGCCGTCAACCCTCCTAACTCCTAACTCTCCACTCTCCACTCTTCACTCTTCACTCTTCACTCAAACCCATCCGCTGTCGTAGCCACGCGAGCGCTTGGTAGTCGCTCCATTGGAAACTCCATCGGCGATCCGCGTTGCTCTTCGCGGGTCGAGAAGTCCTCGGCCAGTGCGGCGTCGATGACCGAGGCATCGATACTGGTGCGGACCCATCCGGAAGCCGCGACGGCTTCCGGGTCGATTTGCATGGCTTCGGCCAACCAAGTTTGGGCCGTCGACGTTTGCCCGGTGGAAATCGCCGAGGCTGCCAGTTGCAGCCGGGCTGTCACGTCGGTCGGATTTTTGCGGGCGGCCGCCATTAAATAGCGTTTCGCTTCGTCGAATCGCCCCACTTCCCGCATCGCCAGTCCACGCAATAATTCCGAACGTCCGGCAATCAGCCGTCCGTCCATTTGACTACCGTTGACCGCTTCCGCCGCGTCGTGGTCGGGGTGAAGCCGGTCCAAGGTCGCGAGCAATCGGTCGTGACGACCTTGTTGATGATAGATCTCGGCGGCTTGAATTTGGGCGTACGGGTAATCAGGTTGCAGCGAGAGTGCTCGATGATAAGCCGCCAAGGCAGAATCGAGGCGGTTGCGAGCCGCTTCGCAATCCCCCCAAAGCGCCCACACGGCGGCCCACTCTCGGTCGGATTGCAGGGCGATCTCGCACTGCCGAGCCGCTTCGTCGACCCGTCCGAGTTCCAGGTACATCCGCCCGAGCCGTTGCAAATGCTTGGGATCGCCCGCACTGAGCTGGACGGCTTGGCGGAGATGCTTGATCGCGTCTTCGGTTTGGCCACGTTGCCACAAGGTTTCCGCCAGACCCCGGTGGGCGGCGTCGTTGCTGCCGGAAACGTCGAGTGCTTCGCTGAACAACGTTTCGGCGGACTTCCAATCCCCCTGCTTGGCCGCCGTGAGGCCTTGGCGGGATAAACGTCGGGCGGCGACCGATTGGCGACTTTCGCCGAATTTGACGATGGCCCGGCAACCCAACGGCGGCGCAGCGGTGAACGACGCGACGAGGGCCATCACGACCCACCGGCGATTTCGAGCAAGCCCGCTTTGACGGCTCGTCGTCACCCTCATGCCACCTTTCGGAACCGGCGTATTCACTTCGATCGGCGCAAAAACCGACTCTTTCGATCCACTGATATCAAATTCCGCACAACCGCTGCCAGCCATACAACCGTCAAAAATTGCCTCACTCGGACCACCGTCATGACCCCACCGACGATGCGATTGTCGTTACGAAACCGCCGATCGTCACCACCGGAAGCGGATCGCATTCGAGCCGTTGATCGTCAAAACCTTCTTCTTCGGGTGGTCTATGTTCCCCTTGTCTTTATCCGGTCCTCAAGACGATGCTCCCGGTCAACTTTTGGCGGATCTCGAGCGCCGCCAGGACGACGTGCTGGCTCAATTGGATGACTTGGAAGCAAAACTCTCCGAAGTCCTGCGCGGGCTTAACGTCGAGGTCGCCGAAGACGATCTCGATTCCTAGAATCGATTCCCCGATCGGCCTTGATACGGTAACTTACGCGGATCGCCCACTCGCAAAGGAAGCCGAAACATCTCCGACGCCAGCCCCCCCGACGCCGCCGGATCTTCGGCGTGGACGTTTTTAAAGAATTTTGCTCGCAATCCGACTGCCGTCGGCGCGATCGCCCCGAGCAGTCAGGGTTTGGTCGACGTGATGGTCGATTGGTTCGATTGGGACACGGCCCGCAACATCGTCGAATATGGACCGGGAACAGGCGTTTTTACCCAGGCCGTTCACCGACGACTGCATCCCGACGCGAACTTCTTTGCTATCGAACGCTCGGCTGAATTGGCTCGCATCACCCGTGCCCAATGTCCCGGCGTCGAGGTGTTTGAAGACTCGGCCGCCGAAGTTGAGCGACTGTGCCAAGCCAAAGGCATGCAGCAAGTCGATGCGATCATTTGCGGATTGCCCTGGGCGTCGTTCCCGGAATCACTTCAAGCGAGCATTCTCGATGCGACGATGAACGTCCTGCGTCCGGGCGGCCGATTTGCGACCTTCGCTTACTGGCAAGGTGTTGTCTTACCGGCTGGCATGCGGTTTTCCAAACGCCTGCGGACCAGTTTCGATTCGGTCGAACGAAGCCCCACGGTTTGGCGAAACTTGCCACCTGCGTTTGTTTATCGGTGCACAAAGGCTTAGTGGGTAGTGGGTTGGTGCCGGGTCTCCGCTATCGCTGCGACCCAGCCTACTCGACCCAGCCTACTCGACGCAGCCTACTTTGACGCTGCCTACTTGGTTAACTTAAGCCTGCCCGGCGGAGCTCCTCGACCGTCGTGATGCCTTCGCGAACCCGGTCGATTCCTTGTTGCAACAACGTGCGGTTGCCCGAAGGTCGCAATTCACTCACGTCGATCCCGGCGCGGATCGCTTTGGACGTCTCCGCATTGATCCGCCATAAGTCGTGGATTCCGATCCGACCCCTGTATCCAGTGTGATGACAATGGGAACAACCGACGGAGCCCATCGATTTCGAAAGATTGATTTCGCGATTCTCTAGCCAAGCAGCATCCGAACTGTCCAGTGGCTTCTCGGTTTTGCAGTGATCACAGAGTTTTCGCACCAATCGCGACGAGATAACGAAGCGTAACGACGTTGCAATCTCCAGGTCGCTGACGTCCCAAAAGCGATAGTTCGTGACGACACCCACGGCATCATTGCAGTGCATCGATGTCAACAGCGTGCGACCGCTATTGGCGGCCGCCACCGAAGCGTTTGCAGTTGCCTCGTCGCGAGTTTCGCCGATCAACAGATAGTCGGGATCCAAACGCAAGGAAGCGACCATCGCGTCGGCGAACTTCAATCCGTTTTCCGAATCGATTTCAATCTGGGTCATGGTTGCGAAGCGTTTCTCGACCGGATCCTCCAATGTCACGATGCTCTGCTCCGGCGTATCGAGCATTTTGGCAAGCGTGTACAGCAACGTCGTCTTGCCACTTCCGGTCGGCCCCGCCACGACCAAGATACCGTCGCGTCGGACTAGCCACTCTTGGATGTCGTCGCGGTGCGAGGTTGTTAGGCCGAGCATTTCCAAATCAAAATCCTCGTCGGACGCCGCCATCAAACGAGCCGCCATTTTGTCGCCGCTGATCGTATCGACAAACGTCGTACGGACGTCCATTGCGAACTCCGATCGTCCCGACCAATCTCGTCGGGTCCACGTGCAACGCGAGTGCCGAGTCGACATCTTCCAGCGCGCCCGATGCGATCATATGTTTGCCCCCCGTACTCGTTTCTTCGGCGGGCTGGAAAATCGCGCGGACTCGAAAGGGTGAGCATGTGATTCCGACTTTCTGCAGATCATTCAGGATCGCCAAGACGCCCCAAACGATCGCCGTGTGTGCATCGTGCCCGCAAGCATGCATGACGCCGTCGTGACGACTGGCGTATTCCGCCGTTGACCGTGTTTGGATCGGCAATGCGTCGAGGTCTCCACGAACCGCAACGCGACGGCGACTTACCTCGCCCACCGAATCGAGATCCACTGTGACCCCTCGTTTTTCTTGAGCGACGTTTGCTTGCAGGCCCAAGTCATCCACTAATTCGCAAACGAATTGAGTGGTTTCGTACTCCTGTTCGGATAATTCAGGACGTCGATGCAAGTATCGCCGAATCTCCTTCATTCGAGGAAGGAACGATTCCGATATTTCCCGCACCGACGCGGCTAGCGGGCTGTTGATTTAGTGGTATCGCGACCCCTTTTCGTTTAACGGCAAGCCGTAGGCGTCAATTGGGGGCATCGCCGACGCCTTCGGCTTGCCGTTAAACGACTAAATCAACAGACCGCTAGCGAGCATTCGGTTTCGACGATCTCGCTGCTCATGAAACCGGCGACCTCCAACTACGGTAAGCCGACGAGGACGCACGCCGTGACGCGATCCGAACCATACCAACACATGCGCCCGAAACAGCACCCCACAACAACGCATCCTTCCAGTCCACCTCGGAACTCGCCGGGTTCTTCGGCGGTTCTCGGTTGAGCGCGAATTTCCAACTCGCTTGCAATGCGTTGCGAGCTAAAAAAGTTGCCGCGATCGCCGCACCAAACGCCATCAAGTTCTCGGTCTTCCCAATTCCTGCATTGCGGCCGTCAGGTTCGCGGCCGAGCTTTTCTTGAACATTGTGATGTGCGGCTTCGAGTTTTTCTTGAAGGGAATCAATCATGAGTCGTTCCGTTTGATCTCGCATGGGTCGTTCGATACTTGATGTCGCCGGACGTCAGGCGAATGCCTCACGTAAAGCATTCGCCATGCCAGTAACCGGAAACGAAACCGCACACTTCAGTCGACCGCCAACACTTTGGCCCTCAAATGGAATGAGCTTTGCGACCCCTACTGGTTCACACAACTACCTCACTACACAACCTTTGTAAACGACAACCCCTGAGATAGTTTTTTTGTGCCTGCGTTGACACTGAGTATCACGCCCGCACTGTTCACTCACCGATCAACATGGTTCAGGTTCCGTCATGTATTGCTATTCACAATTACTGAAACGTTCCTTCTTCGTCGTCTTCTCCGCTGTTTTCGTTCATGTGGCTTGCCCGCCACGTTCGAGTGCTGACGACGGTTATCTTGGAACTGACGTTCCTGGTTTAGGGGCGGGCATTTACCGTGACGGTTACGTCGACGATCATGGCGATGTCGGTACCGCAACCGGTGATATTCTCGAGGCCCGTGGCGACTTGGCTCGTGGCTTAGGAAAGGGCGCACTGCTGAGGTCACTCTCGGTGACAGAGTTGCAACGAGCGCTGCGGTTACGGTTGGAAAACCGCGAGGAGCGAGTCGAACAGTATTACGAACTACGCGAATATCGCGATAAAATGGTCGATGATCCGATCGACATTACCGCCGAGGACGCCCGCGAAATCGCGGCCCGTGGCGCGCCCGATCGTCTGGGCGAACATCAGCTTGACCGTGAGACGGGCGAAATCTATTGGCCGTCACCCCTGGATCATCAATCGCTCAAGCCCTATCGCAAGCCGATCGAAGACACCTTTGCCAAGCGGTCAAGTCCGGGCGAGAAATACCGGGAATGGGATTACCTAAAGGTGCATCGCATGGTGAATCTCATTGAGGAAGCTCTTGAGATGATCGAAGACCAACTCAATGCACGCGAGATGGTCGCGCTAAAAACCTACTTGACTCAGATCGATTTCGAAGCCCGATTCGACGGCGAGGATGAGCGGGTCGACTTTTGAGGCGATGTTCGGGAATGACTTCGGTATTTGTATCGAGGAAGACAATCGAAACCCGAAGCGTCCGTTTTGAAGTTGCACTTTCTTCGTAACCCGCAGCGTAAGCGAGGGATCATTGAGATTGACTCATCCCTCGCTCACCAACGTGTTGATTTAGTTCGCATCGTAACCCGCAGCGTAAGCGAGGGATACATACTGAGGATTGAATGGCGCTGAATCCCTCGCTCACGCTTCGGGTTACGATTAAATCAACACGCGCTGACGCGTCGGGTTACGAAATCAGGAAGTTATTTGCGAACAGTTCCTATGTGCCCTCACGTTTGGCTTGAAGGTTGTCTAGCAATGCTTCAGCACATGCACGTGCAAACGCCGCATCGTTGATTCGGTGATCCATCGAAACGACCTTCACGTTCTCTGAAAGTAAGCTAGTTAGCGTATCGAACAAGGCCGCATCCGTCGTTGGATCGTGGAACGGCTGGCCGGGCCCACCGATGACGCTCAATCCCTGTCGCGGGATCATCACCGTAACGGGGCCCGTGTAAGCATTGATCTTGCGGGCGAGAATCCGTCCAAGTTCCCGGCATTCCGTTTCATTGGTCCGCATCAACGTCACTTGCGGATTATGAACGTAAAACTTCCGGTCAGAAAATTCACTCGGCACGGTATCGCGCTCGCCGAAGTTCACCATATCCAAACATCCCGGCACGATGATCGCGGGAATGCCGGCCTGAGCGGCGGCGTCAAGACGGTTTGGCCCGGCCGACAGTGTCCCGCCGACGAGTTCGTCTGCCCATTCGGTGGTCGTGATGTCGAGCACCGCGTCAACGAGACCACTTTGAATCAACGACTCCATCGCACGACCGCCGGATCCGGTGGCGTGAAAGACGAGCACTTCATAGCCCGCACTTTCAAGGACGGGGATTGCCGCGTTGACACACTCGGTCGTGTTCCCAAACATGCTAGCGACAATCAAAGGACGATCGTCGCTGGAGACCGTGGTCACGTCGACCATCCCACAGATCGCTCCAGCAGCACGTCGAAAAACCGCTCGTGAAATACGGTTGCGCCCCGCGACATCGACGATGCTTGGCATCATCGTGATATCTTTGTCACCGAGGTAGTGAGCGGTGTTTCCCGCAGCGAGCGTTGAGACCATTAGCTTGGGAAACCCGATCGGCAACGCACGCATCGCCGCAGTGGCAATCGCGGTACCACCGCCACCGCCGAGAGAGACAACGGCATCGATTCGCCCGTCACGAAACAATCGCTCGAGGATTCGGGGCGCCGCCATCGCCATCGCAGAAACGCATTCGCCACGATCACCGCGTTGCTTCAGTTCAGCAAGATCCACTTCCCCGGCCGAGGCAACTTCCTCGCTTGTGATATCGGGATTGACCTGTGCCGCCTTGCCGGTGCCGACGTCGATCAACAACGGTTGATGCCCGATCCGCCGAATTTCGTCGGCAAGAAATGCGTGTTCGAGCCCTTTGGTATCCAGCGTCCCAAGGACGGCGATCGTTGCCATGAATGAGTCCCCTAGTTTTTACGCTCTACGGGGATCTGCTTAAATTGCCGCGTCAAGTCGGTCAACGATTCCTCGAACGCCATCCGCTCCAAGCTTGACGCGCCGACAAAACCCACGACATCGGTGTGTTCGTTGATGTACGCGGCGTCGGCGGGGGTCGAGATCGGGCCACCGTGCGAGAGGCAAATCACATCGCTGCGAACCTTCATCGCGGCCGAGGCGATCGCCTGGGTGCGCTGCGCCGCTTCTTCGATCGTGCAAGCGGCGTCTTGAACACCGATCGCACCACCGATCGTCGTGCCGACATGAGCGATCACCACGTCCGCTCCGGCTTCGGCCATCGCGCGGGCTTCATCTGGTTGACCGACATAGACGATCGTAAACAGATCCATCTTGCGGGCCAGTGCCACGGTATCAACTTCTTTTTGAAAGCTCATTCCGGTCTCTTCGAGCACTTGCCGAAACTGTCCGTCGATAATGCTGTGGGTAGGGAAATTATTGACGCCCGAAAATCCCATGTCTTTCACCTTCAGCAACCAATGCCACATGCGCCGGCGAGGATCCGTCGCGTGAACACCGCAGATTACCGGAGCTTCTTCCACGACGGGTAGGACTTCAAATTCCCCGATCTCCATGGCTACGGCGTTCGCATCACAATAGGCCATCAGCCCGGCGGTAGACCCGTGGCCGGACATGCGAAATCGGCCCGAGTTGTAGATGATGATCAAGTCCACGCCACCCTTCTCGAGGAACTTGGCGCTGATGCCCGTGCCGGCTCCGGCCGCGATGATCGGTTCACCACGATCGAGCGTTGCGTGAAGTCGGTCCAGGACTTCGACACGGGTGTATGGGTTTCCTACTCCGGTCCACGGGTTCGGCATTTCGCTCGGCTACCTTCATTTAGGCGGGGGTTTGGATAGGCTCTTAATGGAATGTCAGTTTGAAGATGCGATTGTGGCCGGTGTCCAAAGCATATAAAGCTGATTTGTGCCAACGCACGCCGTGCGGGCGTTGAAGTCGAATCCGTGGATCGCCGTGACCTTGTCCTAACAAAGTTGTGACTTGGCCCGAACGCGGATCGTATTTTCGAATCGCGCCGTTCTGGTCGTCAGCAACGTAAACATTTCCGGCCGGGTCACAGCAGATATGTTTCGGCGAGTCGAACTCCGCGAGTAATGCAGGCCCGTCTCGATAACCTTTTTTTCCGGTTCCGGCGACGGTGCGAATGGTCCCGTCGCTTTGTACGACACGCAGGGCATGACCGTTTCGCTCGAGCACATACAGATTTCCGTCGACATCGGATGCTGCCGCCCGTGGATCCACAAGCGGTGACTCGGTTGCTCGGGCACCGTTGCGTGGTATCCCTCTCTCGCCGTTGCCCGCGACGGTGTGAACGATGCCCGTCGTGAGGTCCACATTGCGGATCCGAACGTTCTTAAGATCGGCAAGGTGCAAAACTTGTTTCGAATGATCCAGTTCGACGCACATGATGTCGTTAAACGTCGCCGAATCGGCGGGCCCGCCGTCACCTGAAAACCCTTTCGTTCCTGTCCCAACGACGGTTTGAATCACCAACGAATTCAGATCGACCCTCCGGACACAATGGTTCCATGTGTCGGAGATCAGGAGGCGATCATCTCCTGATACGACGCAGTTGTGCGGCCCGTTGAAGTTGGCTTGAGCCACCGGACCACCGTCACCCGAGTAGCCTTTCTCTGCCGCTTCGCTCAAGACAACGAACTCGCCTTTGGCATTGCTTTTAAGCAGCCTCCCTGTAGTCAATTCGACCACGCACATTGATCCGCGAGAATCGATGTCAATACCGAAGGGGCCATCGACGAGACTCGCGTTGGGGTGCCAGTCACCACCTTCGTCATCTATGTAATCGCCTACGACGAACTCAACAAGTGTCGCGGACGTTGGTTGTTCACCGAGTCCCACCGCAGTCGTTGTGAAGACAAGAAAATATGAGATGAAAAAGACAGACAGGCGGTTCGGTTGGAGCATCAATCTTTTAACGATTCCAAGCGTGGGGGTAAGGCCAAATAGGTGCAAATTGGTAGCATCTCCGCACCGAAGCGAAATTCGATGGGGGGGATTGTAACTGTCTTTGCTCACGAACGCACGCAGACAAGATCGATCTATCTTACCTAATTGACAGCTTAGATTTTGGCGTAAGGTGCAAACGCTCAATTCACGATTAAACATCTATCAAGTTCTGTACACCGAGCACACCAGTCCACTGCTTTTGCGGAATGGTCGATCGCATCGGAATGTTTTGTCCCGTGCTCGTCTTAATCAGCCTGCCCCACCCTCGCCCTGATATTCTTCAAGGACGCTAGATCAAATGAATCACAAGAAAATCCGTCGGCTTTCATTGACATTGACCCTACTGAGTATCTCGATCGGATCGTCTGCTCATGCGCAGTCATTGGAATTACTGCCAACGCATGTTGATGCTGACGAGGTACAGTGGTTAACCGACCCTAACTTGGGCGAAGAACTTCAAAGCAGCCTGTCGATTGTGACCGATCAGTTTGACAACAAGGCTTCATCAAGTGGCGTATCCCAAAAAGGGCTGGCTAGCTCGCAGACCGAACTCATCCGCCAGCGATTCAACAACGGGAATGTTCACATCGAGCGTGAAGTCGCCCAGGACGTCCAAGGAAACTACGTCAATCACGGCAAGTACATCGAGTACAACGTCAAAGGTGAAGTTGTCCGCAGCGGAAACTACACACAAGGCGAACTTGAGGGCGAATGGCGGCAAACCATCGGGGTCGAAGAAGCTCGGCAGTTAACGAACACACTTGATGGAGGTTTCCAACCTCCGTTTCAGTCGCACGCCACATTCCTTAACGGGCAACTATCCGGAGCATGGACGGTTTCAGACTCTAAAGGAAACCTCGTGCTGATTTGGCAATTCGAGAACGGCAATCGTGAAGACACTTCGGTCTGGTACAACAGCCGAGGAGCCGTCATTCGCGAAGTAACGTTTGATTCCAACGTGCCCCACGGCCCTGCCATCGTGAACGATTCCAAAACCTCCAAGCCACAGCGAATCGAACTGGATCGAGGACGAATCGTGCAGACGAAAACGGATTGGTACGAGTCACGAACCCAGAAGAAAAAGAAATCAGAATCTCATGTGTTGGTTCCCTACGCCAACGAGATGGCGGAACACGATTGGTGGAATTCACGCTTTTCGACTCAACCCGCAGGTTCCACCGAACCGGTGCGACATGGGTTGGTATCAACTTGGCACCCCAACGGACAACTTGCCTTCGTGGGCACCTATGATCAAGGCAAACAAAACGGCGAGTTCGTTTGGTATTACGAGAACGGCCAGCCTCAAGGACGCGGTCAAATCGAAGCGGACGCCAAGGTCGGCGAGTGGACTTGGTGGCACCCCAACGGCATGAAAGAAGCAACGGGTTACTACGACGCGGGCAAGCCGAGTGGCACCTGGGCTGCTTGGGCCGCCAACGGGCAGTTGTTGCAACGAGGTGACGCCGAAGCGATGATCGCTTTGCGACAACAGTCCGAAGAAGCAAAACCGGCTGAAAGAAATGACGCGCCGATGCGATCAGCAACTCGGGGCCGAACGCAGACGTCATCTCCTCAAGCACCAAAACGCTAGTGCTTCGTAAAAAGTTTGGTTTAGGTTGACCCGAACACGCTAGCGGGCTGTTGATTTAGTGCGTTCGTCAGTTTTTGTGAGCCGATGGCGCTAGCGGCGTGTTGATTTAATCGTAACCCGAAGCGTGAGCGAGGGATTCATCACCATTAAGTCCTTTGTATGTATCCCTCGCTCACGCTTCGGGTTTCGATGAGGACTAAATCAACAGCCCGCTAGCCACAGGTTCTGAATGGTGGCTTATTTGCCGTGAAGCCCGCGGCTAGCGGGCTGTTGATTTAGTGTACGATTGGGCGTTTTCGTTTAACGGCAAGCCGCAGGCGTCTGCGTTCTCAAGCTCTGTCGCCTGCGGCTTGCCGTTAAACGACTAAATCAACAGACCGTTAGGCTGTCGGCTTAAGTCACGAAACTAGATGATTAAATCTGGCGAAGCACTAACGAAGATACTCGACCATGACGTCGGGTTGATCGGTGAATAATCCGTCAACCTTCGCGTGGTGAATACAAGCGTCAAGCATGGCCTTCGTCGACATGGCGCCGGCGGGCAATGCGTCCGCACGGAACGTCCACGGATGAATTAGCAAGCCGAAGCCCTGCGCGGCAGCGACCAGTTCCCCCACGACGGGTTCACCCGTGGCCGAAAATCCAACGACATCGACGAGGTTGGGCCCGATGCCGTCGGCGACCGATGCGACTTCGGCGAGTCCTTCGTGGGTCTTGAGTCGTTTGTAATCGGTGCCTGATTCGACATCATGCCCGTCGGCAATCAATTGAATCAAACGGCCTCGGTAGCCAAGTTCATTTCGAATTCGAATGACTTCGTTCGCGTCGAAACATTGAACATAGCATGCGTGTTGTTTCTCGGTGTAACCGAACTTAGCGAGTACATCTAAAACGATTGGCGTCAGATCGATGCCTTGGTCGCGATGCCAAACGGGCCGCTTTATCTCCGGATAGACCCCCGCTTCGCGTCCGCAAGTGCGGTTGAGGTTTTGTATGAATTGCAACTCCTCGGCCAGCGTCGAGATGCGAAAGTCGCCTTCTCCTGACGGGTATCGTTCAGGAAAAACGGCCTTGCCGGTGCTGGGATGAAAGCGTTCGTAAACCGCAAGTTGCTTGAGTTCATCCAGCGTGAAATCGATCACATAAAAACGTGCATCGCTACGGCAACGATCCGGGTATCGTTTGGCGACATCGGACACCGTGTCGAGATGTATGTCGTGTAAGACGACCGGGACCCCGTCCTTACTCGCGACGATGTCTTGCTCAAGAAAGTCGGCACCCATGGCGTGCGCCATCCCTTTGGCCATCAGGGTATGCTCGGGAACGTACCCGCTTGCTCCACGGTGAGCGATCACGATTGGCGACTTCATCAATTTGCAAGACCTTGTTCAGTTTTTGGATGGGTATTCGAAGAAGTTCGAACGCAGCTTACCAACAGTACGCAGGTTCCGGTGCGGAAATTGCGTCGCGGTCGAGAATGACCGATTTCAGCACCAACTCATTGCCGATCAACTTCGGAGTGTTCTCCGTCGGAGCCGTATTGGTATGGCTAGCCGGAACCAAGCTCAGCAAATACGTTGACTTAATTGCCGACCGCACCGGTTTGGGCAAGGCGTTCGCCGGGGCGTTACTTTTGGGCGGGGCGACCAGTTTACCAGAATTAGCGACCACGTTGACCGCCGCTTGGTCCAACGCCGCCGAGATGGCGGGGGCCAATCTGTTAGGCGGGGTTGTGATGCAGATCGCGGTGCTGGCGGTGATCGACGCGGTGGTGCTGCGTGGACGCCCGTTGACTTTTTTTTCACCTCAATCGTCGTTGCTGATTGCTGGCGTATTATTGATCGCCTTGGTTGCTTTGGCATCTGCCGCCGTGACGTCAGGCGAACTGGTTTCCTACGGCGGTATCGGATTCTGGCCGGTGTTGTTGTTCACCGCGTATGTGGGATCGTTGTGGGTGCCTATAGCATGGCGGCGGCCAACATCCTAGGGACGAACAGTCTTGAGATCGCCTTGTTCCTGCCCGCCGAATTGGCTTACCGAGACGGTCCTATCATCAATGCGATGAATCCCGCCGACGCCTTCTTAGGTGCGATCGGGATTACGGTTACCGCTGTTTACCTATGGGGAATTCTCGAGCGTCGCGATCGCACGGTGATGGGCATGGGCGTCGATTCGCTCGTCGTCCTCATCGTTTATATCGGCGGCTTGGTCATCTACAGCCGGCTATAGAGGAAGGCTCTGCACGAGCGACTCGTTTGTTCAAGAACTGTGCGGAACTAAACTCGGTATTTGCAACGAGCAAGAGAATCGGAACCCGAAGCGTGAGCGAGGTATTAAACGCCATTAAGTTCTTTGTATGTATCCCTCGCTTACGCTTCGGGTTTCGATGAGGACTAAATCAACAGCCCGCTAGCCCCGGTTTGCGTTCGGCTAACCGCAGCTAACGCGGTACGGCTAATTAGATCAACGCGCTGTCACGCGTCAGGTTACGAAATCAGAAAGAAATTCCCGAGCAGTTTCTTAGCGTGAGACAATGTCGTCGCTTATGCGTTCGTATCAAACAAAAAACCGCACTTGTGCTGAGTCTTTTCTTGATTCATCTCGACGACGTATTCACCGGCATGAACTTTGCGGAGCGTTCCTCAAACAAGATAGCTATCGCATCGAAACATCACCGCATTCCGCACGTGAAACCATGTCAGAACCATCCAACCAGCCAGACCGACCCGCCATCATCGTGACCGGAAGCACGGGGCTACTAGGCTATCCGGTTTGCATCAAACTGGCCGACGCTGGCTATCAAGTTTTCGGTTTTGATCGCGTGGGACTTCCCGAGCCGCCGAAACATCATGCGTATGTTCGGGATATCGAATGCGACTTAACTGATTCTGTCTCGGTAAGAGCCGCCGTCGATCAGGTCCATCAATTGACCGGTGGAAAGTTGGCGAGCGTGGTTCACATGGCTGCGTACTATGACTTCTCGGGTGCCGATAGCAGTCTCTATGAGAAAGTCACGATCAACGGTACGGATCGACTACTCAATGCACTCGAGAGTTTTGATTTCGAGCAGTTTATCTTTACCAGCACGATGCTGATTCATGAGCCTTGCGAAATCGGTGAGCGGATCTCCGAGGACGATCCCTTAGAAGCCAAGTGGCCGTATCCCCAAAGCAAGATCGAAACAGAAAGGCTTATCTGTGAAGGTCATCCCGGCGTGCGATCTGTCTTTTTGCGGATCTCAGGAGTCTATACCGATTATGGACAACAGCCGACCATCGTTCAGCAGATGAAGCGGATCTATGAAAAGGATTTTCAAGGACACTTCTTTCCCGGTGATACCCGGGTCGGTCAGTCGGCGGTGCATGTAGACGACGCGGTAGACGCCATCATTCGCACCGTCGAGCGACGTGATGCGATTCCACCCAAGACCGCGATCTTGATCGGTGAACCCGACCCGCTCTCCTACGAAGAGCTGCAGTCGATGATCGGTCAACAACAGCACGGCAAAGATTGGGCGACGCACTTTGTTCCCAAGCCACTCGCCAAGGTCGGGGCTGCGGTGGTCGATGCGGTTCAAGGCGGTGATGCCTTCATCAAGCCGTTCATGGTTGATATGGCCGACGATCACTACGCACTTGATATCTCGCGGGCGAAAGAATTGATTGATTGGACGCCCCAACATCAATTGTCAACGACCTTGCCGAAGATGACCAATTTGCTCAAGTCCGACCCAGACCAATGGTGCCGCAAGAATGGGCTGAGCGGATGAGGCAATCATCGCATTCGAATCAGAAGCTCAACGCTTCCGTACCACCGTATCGACACAATCCGTCGGCATGGAGCCAACGGATTCCTATCTGTCTGCTGGCGTTTGTTGCCGCCGCCATATCAGCGCACTTGTCGATGTATCAATGGGATCTCATAGAAACCACCTATGATCCGGTATTCGGCGACGGCAGCAACCGCGTTCTGAAGTCGGACACGGCTAAATCGATGTACGCGATTCTCGGGATTCACGACGCGTCGTTAGGCGTGATTGCCTATTTGGGTGATGCCATCTTGGGATTTGCCGGTTCGACTCGACGTTGGCAATACCGGCCTTGGATGGTGATTCTATTCGGCATCGACGTCATCCCGCTGGGCATTGTGAGTGTGGTTCTGGTTGTTCTCCAAGCGTTCGTCGTGGGTCAATGGTGTTTTCTGTGCTTGGTCACAGCGGCGATTTCGTTGATCCTGGTCTACTGGGCCTGGGACGAAGTCCGCGTGTCTCTTGCTTATCTACGAATCGTCTGGAAAAACCACCATAGCGCCGGCTTGTTATGGAAGGCGTTCTGGGGCTCTCGAACCTCCGAACTTGATGTTGCCGGTGAGGAATTACTCGCAAGGGAGGTGAGGTGATGTGGGGACGTGTTGTTGAGATCATGACGGCGGTTTGGTTGGCGGTGAGTCCGTTTGTATTCCGCGTCCAATCTGATGCGACCATCCTATGGGGCGATCAGATCATTGCGTTGACTATTTGTGTGTTGGCGGGACTTTCGTATTGGCGACCGACGCGGCACGCACATTTGCTGATTCTCGTGATCGCGGTCGGCTTAATCGCGTGGGGCCGTTTGGCGGGAACTCCGCCGCCATTCGTTCACCAAAATCATATTGTCGTCGGTCTGTTCCTGTTGATGATCGCGATCATCCCGAACCACGCATCGTATCCGCCGCCGGTTTGGCAAAACGAGTCGAGCTCTTAAACGAATCTATCTTTTTGCAAGGCGTTGAATTCAACAAGCGACGCAAGGCTTCTATAGATCGTTGTCTCGGATTGTCGTTAATTTCTTGGACAAATTTGTGCGCAATCGGCTTAATTCGTCGGCGTGATCAAGGGACGATGCCAAGTTGTGAAACTGTCGTGGATCATTGTCCATATCAAACAACTCTTGACCTTGCTGGGATTCTTCACCGTACTGAATGTACGCCCAACGATCTTCCCGCAAAAGGAATCCTTTGCGCATCGGGGCCACGCTGAACGCGGCGTCGCGAACGGAGTGGGACGGATCGTCGAGCATCCGCGAAATGTCCTTGCCTTGGATATTCGAGGGAATCGGCAATCCACATAAGCTTGACAGCGTAGGGTACAAGTCGAGCAGTTCGACAAGGCTGTCGCAGACCGCCGGTTGTTTACCCGGTACGCTGATGATCAACGGCACCGAAGCGGATTCTTCACGCAAGGATACCTTCGCCCAGAAATCATGCTCACCTAAATGGTAACCGTGGTCGCTGGTGAAGATCACAATCGTCCTGTCTTGCAAACCTGAGTCGTTCAACGCCGCCAAGACTTTTCCGACCTGAGCATCCATGTACGCGACCGAGGCGTAATAACCTCCCAAGGCTTTTCGCTGGCGTCGTAAGTCCATCTTCATATTCACGCTGGTTTTGTAGTTGATGCCGGCTTTCGGAACATCGTCCCAATCGTTCTCCAGCCTCTCCGGTAAGGACAACTTTTCATAAGGTTTGAACGCGTCGAAGTAAGGACGAGGGGCGACAAACGGAACGTGCGGTCGAACGAACCCGACACCCATCCAGAACGGTGAATCCCGATGATCGTGAATCAATTGCGATGCTTTCAACGCGGTCTTTCCATCGGAATGAACGAGATCATCTCCGTCGGCTTCGACAACCACAAACGTATTACCGCCGACAACAGGCCGGGTACCGTCGGGGTTGCTTTCGAGAGTTTCGCCGTCGCCGGGCGCTTTCCATTCCGGCCCAGGGCTGTTGAACCGTTCGGTCCACGAACGTTCATCGTCGGCACCGTTGCCGCCGTCGTGATCACGTCCGTCGCCACCTTCTTCGATGCCGCCGGGCACGCCCATGTGAAAGATCTTGCTAACCCGAGCGGCGTAGTATCCATGGTTCTTAAAATGTTCCGACCATGTCGGACGATTACCGATCTGGGGCCTCGGGTTGGTGTATCCGAGCACGCCCGTCGCGTGCGGATAGTAACCTGACATGAACGACGCCCGCGATGGGCCGCAGTAGGTTCCCTGACAATAGGCGCGAGTGAATCGAGTGCCGCGCGCGGCCAACGCGTCGATGTTGGGCGTTTGACATACGGTGTTGCCGTAACACGAAAGCGCCGTCGAGGTCAAATCATCAGAGACAATGAATAGCACGTTCCAACGCTCGTTGGCAACCGAAGGTGTCGTCGTCAAGCCAAGGATTAGAATACACGGTAAAAACTTCATAGCGTGATCGTCAGATGGGAATTGGCGAGCGCTTATGCAAATAAGTGGCATAGGCTTCCAGCCTGTGGAAACTGAAACACAGGCTGGAAGCCTATGTCACTTTTATAATGCGACAATTAACGTTCATGTGATGCTAAATACGATTTAAAATGAAAGTTCGCTACTCAGCGGGAACGTGCCAGTGGCGTGTTGATTTTGTCTGCATCGTAACCCGACGCGTAACGGCGTGTTGATTTAGTGAGCCGACGGCGCTAGCGGGCTGTTGATTTAATCGTTTAACGGCAAGCCGCAGGCGACAGAGCTTGAGAACGCAGACGCCTGCGGCTTGCCGTTAAACGAAAACGCCCAATCGTGCACAAAATCAACAGCCCGCTAGCCGCGGGCTTTACGGCAAACAAGCCACCAGTCGGAACCCGTGGCTAGCGCCATCAGCTCACAAAAACTGAGGAACGCACTAAATCAACAGCCCGGTCAGCGAGGGATGAGTCAAAGTTTGTGCCAAGCTCCGCCGATGCCTACAATCAGGCTTCCCCCATCCCGCCGGCGAATCGCCTGTTCGCTACTTTCCCGCCCGACCGATCACGTGAACTGAATCAATGAATGATCTATCTCGCACTTCGTTTTCGTCGCGACTTGTCTTCGTCGCGATCTGTTGGTGTTTTATCGGAATCTCTGGATCGACGGTGATCGCCGATGAATCCGACTCCGCGTCGGATATCATCACCAGCGATTCATCTCGGCAGACACTTTCATTGGCCTCGTTCGATATCGATGTGACGCCGCCCGTCGGGTTCATGATGGCTTACGATCGGGTTCGTCGTGTCGACGAGTTGGGGTTGCGTTGTCGCGGCATTGTTTTGACGGGGACCGAACAACCGATCGTGTTGTGCGCCGTCGACTGGATCGGAATCGCCAATCAAAGCCATGATCGGTTCCGCAGTCGAATCGCCGAAGCGGCCGGAACGACACCGTCTCACGTGGCTGTTCATACGCTGCACCAACACGACGCCCCACGTTCCGACTTCGGTGCCGAGATGCTCTTGCATCAAGTCGGCGCGTCGAACTTAGGGGCACATGACGGCTCATTTGCTCGCGAGGTCTTGGATCGTTTGGCGGTCGCGATCGAAGCGGCCATTGCCCAGGCACAACCGATCACGCACGCGGGCTTTGGCTCCGCCGACGTACATCAGGTGGCGTCGAACCGACGTATTCAAGACGAATCAGGTAAGGTCATCGCGACCCGCTACACCGCCACACGAGATCCCAAGCTGCGGGCGTTGCCGGACGGGACAATCGATCCTGTCCTTAGCTCGTTGTCGTTTTGGAACGATGACAAGCCGCTAGCCGTGCTCAGCTATTACGCCTGTCACCCGCAAAGCTACTACCGCACCGGTATCCCCAGCCCTGACTTTCCTGGCATCGCTCGGTTCATCCGCAGCCAAGACTCCCCCGGCCCGATGTACGTTCATTTCAACGGTGCCGGAGGCAACATTGGCGCAGGAAAGTATAACGATGGCTCAAACGAGAATCGATTGATCCTTGCTTCGCGGGTGGCCGACGCGATGCGGGAGTCTTTCGAATCGACCACGAAGTTTGCCATCGACGCGAACGACATCCATTGGTCGGTCGCGCCCGTGTCGCTGCCTCCGGCAAACCATTTGGATCGCGACACGCTCACCGCAGAATTGAACGCTTGGGATGGGATCAGCTATTGGGGCGGTCCCGACAAACTCGCTTGGTTGATGCGATGCCAAAGCGGCCACAAAATTGAACTTTCGTGTTTGACGGTGGGGGACGTTCGCGTCTTGCATATGCCGGGTGAATTGTTCGTCGAATACCAACTCGCGGCCAAAGCGATGCGACCCGATTTGCGTGTCGCCATGGCCGCGTATGGCGACTATGGGCCAGGTTACATTGGCAGCGCAGTCGCTTACGACCAAGGCGGATATGAAACCAGTGAACGGGCTTCGAACGTCGCCCCCGCCGCCGAGACGGTGCTGATGTCGGGGATACGACAGTTGCTTGAAGCGAAGGAGGCAAGTCAATGATCCGATCGCAATGGAACTTCGCCGTCGTAGAAAGCATTCTTAGTTTTGCTTCGGTGGTGATCGTAAGCCTGACGTTGCATGCCCAACAGGTGGACTACTCGGACGAACTTCCGCGAATCGCGCCGACCGAACCCGCCGCTGCACTGGAGACATTCGACATCGTCGATGGTTTTCAGATCCAACTGGTTGCCTCGGAACCGTTGCTTGCCAGCCCGGTCGAGATCCAGTGGGACGCTGATGGTGCCATGTATGTTTGCGAGATGCGAGGCTATAGCGAAAACCGCGACGACGGGATCTCGCGAATCGCCAAGTTGATCGATACCAATGACGACGGCGTTTATGACACTCGTACCGAATTCGCCGGCGGGTTGTCTTGGCCAACCGGCATGTTTCCCTATGACGGCGGCCTGTTCGTCGGTGACGCACCCGACTTGCTGTACTTCAAAGATACCGATGGGGATGGAAAGGCTGACCTTCGGCAACGTGTCCTGACCGGGTTTGGCACCTCGAACGTCCAGGGTTTGTTGAACTCGTTTCGTTGGGGATTGGACAACCGCATTCACATCGCCTGCAGCAGCGTGGGCGGCGACATTCGACACCCACACGCACCGGCCGAACAAGCAGGGTTTTCAATCCGCGGCCGTGATCTCGCTCTCAACCCACGGACGTATCGATTCGAACCGACCAGTGGGGCGGCCCAACACGGCATGAGTTTTGACGACTGGGGACGTAAGTTTGTTTCGTCCAACAGCGACCACATCCAACAGGTCATGTACGAAGATCGTTACGTCGCCGGCAATCCGTTTGCCGCTGCTCCAGCGGCTCGAGTTTCGATCGCCGCCGATGGCCCTCAAGCCGAAGTCTTCCGAACCAGCCCCGTGGAACCGTGGCGGATTGTGCGAACGCGGCTCCGCGTGTCCGGCCAAGCCAAGGGACCGATCGAAGGGGGCGGCCGAGCGGCAGGCTACTTTACCGGGGCAACCGGTGTCACGATTTATCGGGGCGACGCGTGGCCCGCGTCATGGAAAGGATTCGCGTTCGTCGGCGATGTCGGCGGCAATTTGATTCACCGCAAACAGCTCGAGTCAAACGGATTGGAATGGATCGCCCGACGGATCGACGTCGATCATGAGTTCGTCACCTCACGAGATACTTGGTTCCGCCCGGCACAATTTGCCAACGCGCCCGATGGATCATTGCATGTGATCGACATGTACCGTGAAGTCATCGAGCACCCCCTGTCGTTGCCAACGGAGATCAAACGCCATCTTGACCTCACGTCCGGTCGCAACCGCGGTCGAATCTATCGCATCGTTCCCATCGGTTTTAAGCCACGTTCGCAGGCTTCACTCCGGAAAATGCCGACGACGGAATTGGTATCCCTTCTAGGGCACGAAAATGCGTGGCATCGTGAAACGGCCGCTCGTTTGTTGTTTGAACGACAAGACCCCAACGCCGTTGGTCCGCAGCGAGACATGACCATTGGTTCTCAATCACCGCTGGGACGGATGCACGCGATGTATGCCCTGGACGGACTCGAACAACTTGACGAGTCTACGATCCTTGCAGCTTTAAGAGACCAGCATCCTCAGGTACGTCGCCACGCGGTGCGTTTATCAGAGAACGTTGGTATACGCGATGACGTCTTGGGTGGTCTGATCGGATTGTTGGATGATCCGTCTCTCGAAGTGCGTTATCAACTGGCCTTCACTCTAGGCACCACCTCCTATGCCGGTCGGGCAGCCGACTTGGTGAAACTGTTGGCAAAGGATTCAAACGATCGTTGGATGCGAGCGGCGGTCTTGACGGCTATCGGTGCGGAGGCGACGGAGATGTTACGTCTGATCGAAACCGATCCGACGTTTTCCGAGAAGGACGCGGAATCGATTCGAAAACCGTTGCTAGAACAATTGGCGGCTCGCCAACGTTTTGCAGCCAATGGCGGTGAAGACCCAACTCGGATCGTTATCAAGAGCGTTTTGGCAAACCGTTCGGATGCGGACCAAACACGTCACCAAGGAATCGTTAACCGGTATCGCGAAGCACTCAACGAACTTCAGGGCGTCCCAGACAACGGCAAACAAATTTTTCGGCAACAATGCAGCGTTTGTCACCGTGTCGACGGTCATGGATATGAACTGGGACCGAATCTGGCCGCGATTCAAGCCCGTGGGGTCGAAACGGTTATCACCGCGGTGCTGGATCCGAATCGCGAAGTCAATCCGCAATACTTGAACTATACGTTGGTGACGCTCGACGGACGAATCCTATCGGGCATGATCGTCGACGAGGGCACCACCACCCTCACGCTTCGGCGAGGTGAAAAACAATCCGAAACGGTGCTGCGAACGGATATCGAACAGATCATCCACACCGGTCGATCACTGATGCCCGACGGGTTCGACGAGCTGATCGACCCTCAGGCGATGGCGGATCTGTTGGCTTACTTGGTTCCCGACCGCTAAACCAATTCCAAGCCCGGCAGCGTGCCGGTGATCCCGGCGAAAGCATCCGTTTCGACACCCATTCGTTGCAGCATCGTGACAAACAATTGCGGCAACGGGTGATTGTTCTCGGGGTCGAATGCCAAGTGTTGCCCATGACGATAACCGCCGCCAACGAGCAGGATCGGCAGATTCTGATTGTTGTGGCTGCTGGCGTTACCCAGGTTCGATCCGAACAGAATCTGTGTCCGGTCCAACAAGCTGACGCCGTCCTCATCAGTATCACGAAGCTTGCGAACGAAGCCGGCGAATGCCCGCATCTGCTGAGTTTCAATTACGGTCAGCTCTTCGATCTTTTCGGGATCTTTGCCGTGATGGGATAGATTGTGATAGTCTTGGGTGACGCCCGCAATTTTGGGAACCGCGTTGATGCCATTGCTAAAGAACGTGATCGCCCGAGTGCTGTCGGTTGCGATCGCTAAATGCATGAGGTCATACATCAACTCAGCTTTCCCGATGATTTCCGTCTTGTCGCTGATGTCCTTCGGTATCGGCCGGTCGACATCGGGCTTGGGTTCGTGCTCCCATTGCTCGGCCGATTGCAAACGTTGTTCGGTATCACGGACGACGGAATAGTACTGTTCCAACTTTTGTTGATCACGGCGGCTGACGCGGCGCGACATGCGGCGGGCGTTCTCACTTACCGTATCCATGATCGATTGACCGTCGCGAAGTCGTTGAAGTTGTTTTTGCTTTTCGTCCGGTTTACCGTCGAGGAAAAGTTTTTCAAACAACTTCGATGGTCGCGTTTCACTGGGCAGTTCAACACCACTGCGGGACCAGGATAAACTGCGTCCGGAAAGGCTCAACGCGAGATAACCGAATCGTGATTGGGCACCGACCTTCTCAGCGAGCAATTGATCGATCGAGATCGTGTTCTTGAAACTCGCACTGCCGGGATGGGGAGCCGCGGTGAGGAACGATTTCTCCGCCGAGTGACCGCCATCGACGCCCGGATGCGATGTACCCGAAAGAATCGTGAAGTCGTTTCGGAAATCTTGAAGCTCACGAAGATATGGCGTCAACTCGTAGTCTTTACCGGGTTTCTGCGGAAACAAATTGGGGCCATGCAGACCGAGCCCGATGTTGATCGCGACGGTGCGACGTCGTGGTGAACTTGTGGTTGCTGGAGCGGCGAAGGTTTCCAAACAGGGCAGGGATAACAAGACCCCCGAAGCGCGAAGGAATCGACGGCGGTTAGTCATGATTCGGTTGTCCTTGGTAAGAGACGATCCAAGTTCGAATGATCGGGGAGGCTCGAATCCGAAAGTCGAGCTAGGGTTTACGAAACGCGTCGCTTTGAACGACTTCGTGGATCAATGTTCGGAAGCCATGGTTGTCGTCGGCAGTCTTGGCTACGATTTTTTGGAGGGTCGGGCGATCGGAAAACCCAGTGGTGCGACCAAGGCCAAATGCCAATAGTTTCTCGGCAAGATTGTATGCCATTGGTTCCTGATCGGCCGCCAAGATCCTTTTGAATTCGCGGAAGTCCTCGAACGCGTGACCGTCGGGAGTCACGCCGCTTGCGTCCACAGGGAGTCCCTTGCGATATCGAACGCGAACCTTGTTGATCGGCGAATCGGCAAAACGATCTTTGATCGGCTCACCGACGGTGGTACTGCGATACCAATCACGCCAACCACCGATCGGGTCGAATCGCTCCAGAGCAAATCCGGGTGGGTCGATCTTGTCGTGGCAACCGGCGCAGGATGCCGAATCACTATGCTTGGCAAGTTGTTCTCGCAGCGTCGTCGCACCGCTGATATCGGGTTCGACCGCCGGAACGCCCGCCGGAGGAGGCGGAACCGGTTCTCCGAATACGTTTTCTCGCATCCAGATCCCGCGCAAAACTGGCGAGGTGTTCGTCCCGTTGGCGGTGACTTTCAATACCGCCGCTTGCGTCATCACGCCACCACGCGGACTGTCGGGGGATAGTTTCACGCGACGATCATGGAGGCCTTCGACATCAGGCAAGCCGTAATGTTCGGCCAAGCGGCTATTCAAAACAGTCCAGTCGGAATCCAGGAACTCACCCACATTCAAATTGTTCGCAAGTATCTCCCGAAAAAAACCGCGAGATTCACTTAGCATCGATGCCCGAAGGATATCGTCGTATTCAGGGAACAAATGCTTGTCGGGCTCGGTGAAGTCGATGTCGTACAGATCGAGCCATTGGCCGGTGAAGTCCTCAACAAACCGCTCGGCTCGCCGATCGTTGAGCAAGCGTTCGACTTGGGCGTGCAAGACATCCGGCCGAGACAAATGGCCCCGTGCGGCAAGACTCAATAACTCAGCATCGGGCATCGACTTCCATAGGAAGTAGGATAGCCGCGACGCGATCGCGAAATCGCTGATTTGGTTGCGAGTGGGTTCTTCAAGAAACAAAAACTCGGGCGAGATTAAAATAGCTTTCATTCCCTGACGCAGCGCCTCGGTCCATGGCCGCCCGTCATCGAGTACTCGCCGCGTCAGTTTCGCGAACGGCTCAACTTCTTGCGGCTCAGTCGTACGTCGATACGCGAAAGGCAGAAACCGTTTCAGGATTGCCACCGCATCCTCGGCCGTGGCGGTGTCCGGATCGACGTCACCGAGCAACTTAACACGACTCGGAGGCGGCCATGCATCGATGATCGGTCCTTCGCACTGGACATCGCCGATCAGGATTCCACTACGATCGGTTTCCGCAGCGTTGGTCTCATGGCCACCATTGCGATAGGTTGTGACTTGAATGCTGCCTCTGGGTTCGAGTCGTTGCTCCAACTCGATCACCGTCCACGCTTCTCCCGGCGCGACGTCGTAGTAACCGGCCAGCCAGCTTTCACCGCGGCCTCCGATCACATCGCCGGCGTAGACTCGCAATGTCATCGGCCGATCCGACTGAAACGCTCTGGCATGAATTTTGAAGCGATACCATCCCGGTACGCGAGTATCGAAACCCTTTAATTGCGAAGGCGAATAGCCGGAACTGAACAAGACCACGCCGTCAGGCTCATCGCGAAACAATTTCCCCAAGGCCCTTTGAGCCGACTCCTTTAGATTTAATGTCTTCACTCGAGTTTCCGGACGCTCGGGCGGACCGATGGCTTCATCCAAGACGTGATCGATCGCTTGTAAATAAACCATCATCTGTTCGGTGGAAACCGACAATGCCTCGCCGATGTTGTTAAATCCGTGCGACTTCGCGTCCTCGGGCAACATTTCTTTAATATCGACGTGCGGTAATTCGAACAGATCACGCAAGGTGTTTTCGTACTCGACGCGATTGAGTCGCCGCAGCACCACTTCGCGATGGGCGGAATCGGCGTCGTAAAGCGTCCCGGCAAGTTGATCAATGAATCGGTTTTTCGCTTCATCGGTGAGCGAATCTTCATCGGGAGGCATTTCACCGCTGGCCACACGATCGTGGATCAACACCCATCGCCGCATCGTTTCGGCATCGGTCAGATCTTCGCTTAACGCGTTTATGTCCAAACCTCCTTCGCTGGTACCGTCGGAATGACAATCCAAACAATGCTGGCCGAAGAAATTTCGCAACGAAGGATCGAGTTTAAAACTGTCCTCACTCTTGCACGTTATGCCGCTGAACAAGAGGATGACGATCGTAAGAACGGCTGGCCTTTTCACAATGGCTACTCTCGGGGGCAACTTGTTTGCAGACGACTGCCTAGCGGTGGATAGGAACATGTTACCGGTTCCACGCCTGCTTCACTTTGGTCTCGTCAAACTGCTTATGAGGATCGAAGTGAGAGTTTTCCGCTGGGATAGGTGTGGGGATGGATTCTAACCAAGCATGGAGTTTGAATCTCATGGCGTCGGCGCGGTCGCTTTCCGCGTCGGAAAGATTCCGAGACTCGCCGAGATCAGTGCGAAGGTTAAAAAGTTCGAGTTTTCGTCCCCGTTGGTATCGAGCGTCGACATCGAACGAGTCTCCGAAGTGCTCAATGAGCTTCCAATCTCCTTCACGAATGACGGCGCAGGGCGTCACGGCCCAGCGGAGATCGTAGAGCGGCATATGAAAGTATAACGGACGCTCCGGAATTCGTTCGCCTTGCAAAAGTGGTACGAGGTTGGTGCCATCGCAGTCCGGTATGCCCGCTTCGCTGCAACCCGCCGCAGCGAGCAGCGTCGGCATCCAGTCGGTCACATGAACGGGCGTGGAGATCGTCTGACCGGCGTGCACGCTCGCGGGCCATCGCAAGATGCAGGGCACCCGGATACCGCCCTCGTAAGGCGAACCTTTTCCGGCACGCAGCGGCGCGTTGTCGAACTCCTGACGATTGATTGTTAGGGTTTCACTTCCGATGTGATAAACGGTATCGACGCCACCATTATCGGAAAGAAATACGACGATCGTGTTCTCTCGCTGTTGCATGTCATCAAGCGCGGCCATGAGTCGACCGATGCTATTATCGAGATGCTCGATCGCGGCAAGGTAAGTCGAATTGAACATACCCGTCTCGGGTGTGCCCGCGTCGCGATGTTTTTCTACCAGTTCGGCCGGCGCCGATACGACGCCATGGAGTGTGTGATGAGCCAGGTAAAAAAACCACGGTTTGTCCTTATGTTCGCGGATAAAGCCGATGGCAGAGTCGGTTAGATGATCGACCCATTTGTCTCCTTCGTTTTGTGACCCTGGGCCGCGTGAAGCGACGAAGTCAAAACCATACGCGTTCCCGTCCTTTAACTCCACATAGTTGCCGTCGGCGTTATTGGTGAGATGCCATTTGCCGGCCATGCCGGTCGAATAACCGTGATCACGCAGCACTTTGGGCAGTATCGGCCACTCTCGCGGCAATTGCTCGCGATAGGCGGGCTCAGTCATCCGCGCCCAGGGCTGGCCGTACCACGGAATGACATGCCACATTCCGCTTCGCGCTGTGTGCTGCCCGGTCAACAACGCCGCACGAGTCGGTGTGCACTGCGGCATGACGTACGCGTCGGTGAACCTCACACCCTCGCTGGCAAGACGATCCAAATGCGGCGTGGGGACCTTCTGCGAACCATAACAACTCAGCGTGGCCCAGCCCTGATCATCGGTGAGGATGAACAGAATATTGGGCGCTGTCGATTCGGCGGCGCTGATTGAAACGCAAAGCCAGCAAATCACGAAGACATTCAACAGAACATTGGAAACCGGTTTCATCGCTGGGGATCAATAGGGAGTGCAGAGCGTAAACAATTTAGTAATGCCCCATTATCATCACATTGCCGTACTCAAGCAAATCCTCTGCGTACGCCGAAGTGATCACCGAAATTCAGAATGCGGATTGCCAATCGCTTGGAAACACTCGAGAGGAAACGCCGGTCGCATCGATACAAGTAAGAAAACGCAACCGACCCGAGAGATCCGTGTTCTTACCGATCGAACAGGTGCTTGTCAAAGAATTGTTGTTTAACTGATCAGATCGCTCACGATGCGGCCGTGCACATCGGTCAAGCGAAAATCCCGTCCGGCGTGGCGAAACGTCAGTCGGGTGTGATCGATTCCCAATTGATGCAAGACCGTCGCATGTAAATCGTGGACTTCGACTTCATTTTCAACGGTATACTTTCCGATTTCGTCTGTCACGCCATGAACGTGACCACCACGGAAGCCGCCTCCGGCCAACCAGATACTGAAGCAGTCCCGGTGATGCCCGCGGCCGTTCTTTCCTTCCCGGGTAGGCGTGCGTCCAAACTCGGTCGCCCAAAGAACGATCGTTTCGTCCAACATGCCTCGACGTTTTAAGTCGGTGATCAGGGCCGCCGTCGGTTGATCCACATTGTAGGCAAGATCGGCGTGTTCTTTCATTTCGCCGTGCGAGTCCCAGTTCGGACGGGATCCCGTGTCAATTAGCTCGATGAATCGAACGCCTCGCTCGGCCAAGCGACGAGCGACCAAGCACTGCCATGCGAAATCGGCGGCCGGGCCTTTCGTTTTGCGATCCAGCCCATAGAGACGCCGAACGTCCTCCGGTTCGCCGCTCAGATCGAATGCTTCGGGAGCCGCCTGCTGCATTTGAAACGCGGTTTCGAACGAACGAATCCGCGCAGCCAAAGCATCGTCGTGGGGCCGCTCGACGGCATGTTTGCGATTGAGCGAGTCGACCAATTTCAATTCCAATTCTTGTAACGATGCGCTGTTTCGAGGCGGCGTTAAATTGGCGATCGGATGATCACCCGGTAACACTCGCGTGCCCTGATGCGAGGCGGGCAAAAAATCGCTCGCGTAGACCTGGGTACCGGCATAGGGAAGATGCGGGGCGATCACGATGAAACCGGGTAAATTTTGATTGACCGTTCCTAAGCCGTAACTGACCCATGATCCCATGCTCGGACGGGCAAAAGTCGGTGATCCGGTGTGCATCCCCAAGGTGGCTTCGGAATGATCGAAATGCGATGCTTTCATCGACCGGACCACGCACACTTCATCCATCACTTCGCGGAGGTGAGGGAAAAGATTGCTCACTTCGGTGCCACAGCGTGGGTTCCGCTGAGATCCGAATAGATTCCCCATCAGTCGATCCGAACCGGTTCCGTCGCGTCCACCGGTGGGCGACTTGGGGTCAAACGTATCGATGTGTGAAACGCCGCCGGTCGCATAAATGAATATCACGGACTTCGCGCGAGGTGCATGATGGATCCCGGTGGCGATGGGATCGCCATCGCCGGCGAGCAGTTGCGAGATCAGACCCGGCATCAGTAACGAACCGCCGACCATCGATCGAATCGACGCACGACGATTCAAAGCAGCGTGATTGGGAATTTGCCTAGTCGACATAGAGAAACTCATTCAAACGAAGAAGACTTCTAACAAGACTCGTCCAGGCCGAGTGCGAGACGCCGCCACTGCGGTTGGCTGTATTCGACACGCCGCCTAATTGCTGCTCAACGGAGGCAAGATGACGCGAAATGAGTTCGACTTCGTCGAGACTGGGTTCGCGACCAAGGATGGTTAACGTCGCATACTCGATACGTTCGGAATCACTTCCGACCTGTTCCAACAATTTGCTTGTGAATCGGTCCGCTTGCATGTGCACGAACTCATCGTTGACAAAGTACAGTGCCTGCAAGGCGGTGATCGACGCGTCGCGATCGCTGGTGCAGACATTCGGATCGGGTCCGTCGAAAGTCTGAAAGTAGGAATCGGCGGTCAACCGCTTTCTCATCAAGTACACGCTGCGTTTATCGCTGTCGTAATTGTCTTTGAATGGATGATGTTGAGTGAACTTCCAAGCCTTCGGATCGGGGAACGGATGGGGCTCGTTCAGCGGCGCGAGATCGAGCGATCCACCAATCGACAACAATGAATCACGAATCGATTCCGCGTCGAGGCGTTGCCGATTGAATTTCCAGTAGAGATGGTTCTCGGGATCGGCCGGTAGATTCGCATCCAGATCTTGGCTGGCGAGTTGGTAAGTTCGCGAGGACATGATCGTCCGATGAAGGTGCTTGATCGACCACCCGTTCTCGATAAAGTCCCTCGCCAACCAATCCAGCAAATCGGGGTGCGTAGGTGGCGAACCACGTAAGCCGAAATCGCTGGTTGTGGGAACCAATCCTTCGCCAAAATGTCGCTGCCAAACCCGATTGACGATCACCCGGGCGGTCAACGGATTCTTTGGGCTGGCGATCCATTGTGCTAATTGAAGCCGGCCGCTGCCCATCGTCGCTTGCTGGCCGGTGAGTTCCTGGCCACCGAGGACGGCGGGAAACCGTCGCGTTACGGTCGCTCCCGGACGATCTGGCTCGCCTTTGATTTGGATGTTTGCGTCGGTCGGTTCACCCTCTTGTACCGCGTAGGCCGTTTCCATGGCGGGAATTTGCTTGAGGTGATCGGCGAGGCGCTCGCCGGCTTGCCGAGCCTTCAAAAGCATCCGATCAAGTTCATCTCGCATTTGGCGTTGCTGATCGAGCGACGTTTCACGTTGGAGTACCGCGTTCTTGATCGATTTATGTTGACACTCTTGAAGCAATCGCTCGAGCTCATTGGCCAGTTTCTGGGTCTTGGGCTGATGTGGCCCCACAACATCCTGCACCTGCTCCGGCGGAACTAGCGGAACGAAATGATGCTGGGCTTGGAATAATTCCAGCCCAGGCAACGGATACTGAGTGCTGGCAAAGAAACCGTACAGACCGTAGTAGTCCCGGGTGGTGATCGGATCAAACTTGTGGTCATGACAACGTGCGCACGAAACGGTGAGGCCTAGCATCGTGCGTCCCAGATTGTCAATCGTGTCTTCAATCGTCAAATGCCATGGGTATCGCTCGATCAAGGATCCGAAACGACGCGACATCGCCAAGTAACCCGTGGCGATCGTTTGTCGGTTGCGCTGCTCCTGTGTACTAGCTGGTAACAGGTCGCCGGCGATTTGCTCGACGATCAAACGGTCGTACGGCACATCCGAATTGAAGGATTCAATGACGTAGTTCCGATATCGATATGCCTGGGGAATCGGATAGTCGGAGTTGTCGCCGGCGGTATCGGCATATCGGACCCAGTCCATCCAATGACGGCCCCAACGTTCACCGTAGCTCGGACGCGACAGGAGCTGATCGACCAGTCGCGAAAACGCTCTCTGTTTGCCGAGGGGAGAATCGGCAAGCTCGCAAAACTTTCGAACTTCCTCGGCCGTCGGCGGAAGCCCGGTCAGTGAGTAAGTGGCACGGCGAATCAGCGTCGTCGCATCGGCGTCGACGGCGACTTCCAAACCGGCCGCCTCACGTTTTGCCTGAATGAATCGATCCAAACCGCCGAGCGGCCAAGATTCGTCTTGGACGCTCGGTGGACGCACATCCGTCAATGCTCGAAACGACCAGTGATGTGTCTCCTCAGACGAATGGCTCGGGTCGTCGGCCTTGTCCGTCCAAGACGCACCTTCGGAAATCCATTTCGCCAATCGGTCGATTTGCTCAAATGTCAGCGGCGGGCCCTCCGGGGGCATTCGGTCCGCCTCACTTGTCGAGGAAACGCGAATTAACAATTCACTTGAGCCTGGATCGCCCGCCTTGATCGCCTGTTCGCCCGAGTCTGTCTCCCCAAAGGCTCCCTCCCGATGATCGAGACGTAGACCTCCGTTTTGTTCCTCTTCGCCATGGCATTCAATGCAGTGCCGCTGCAAAATCGGTGCAATGTCTTGATCAAAGTTGATCGCGTCGTCGGACGTACCCGTCACGCAATCAACTGAAGCCAGCGCTAAGGTGATCAAAAATGTGATCAAACAGCAAATCGCTCTCGACATAACCTGCTCAAAGGTGGGAACCTGCGGACCAAGTCTCTAGTGTAGCGTTCCTCGCCAGCGACCGAATGCAGAATCTTTTGATTGTTGATTCATTCCGGTTGTCAAAATAGCCGGCCCGGAGGCAGACATCTTAAACGCCGATGCCCAACCACTCCCAAACGACTCTGCCATTCGTGGGTGGTACCTTTCTAGCTTTCTTTTTAGCTGCTAGGACGTTATTCCGCATACTTTTTGTAGGCATTTGAAATACCGGCGGCCTCGGCATCGCCTTGGTGGAAGATCAGGCGATGGCGTAGCAAGACCTCTTCACCGGCTTTCAAGGTGAACGTGCCGGAGGTCTCTTTCGGGTCGAGACTCTTGGGGCCGAAGGCGTTCGCCGTGAACAGCCCGTAGTCACGCACATGCCAGCGAGTTGGGTGGCGAAAGCTTGATGGATGGTTCAAAAACGCAATGCCGAGTTGCTCGCCCTCGACCGGTCCGTGGTAATCAACCCATGTGGCGGCCTTTGACCATGTCGCGCCGTCGAAGTCTCCCTCGCTGTTGACGATGTGCCCTTTGCCATGGGTCAGTGACATGGACGTGGGGACGCGAACGTTTAGCCCGGCATCCTTCATATCCTGCAACTCGACGTCGCCGTACTTGGCCACCAACTTGATGTCAAAGTCCATCACAAGTTGGCCATCGTTCATTTGGAAAACCATCGACCGTTCATCCGCCATGAGCTGGGTGCCGGACGAGTCCAGATAATCATTCGTCGAGCGGATCACGGCGTGGTCTTGAGTCGTTGACAGTTCCGTGAATCCGGTATGTGCGATCGTGCCCAAGCTGGCCAAGAACTCGTCTCGTTTGTCGCCTTTGACGTTCGTCGAAGCGGCTTCCAGCCACGTGTCAAAACCTCCGACACCTTGGTGGCCGAACCAAACTCCACGGTGGTGGGGATGGTCGTGCTGTTCGCCGTCGACCTGCTCCATCGGAAACGCCCGCGTCATCGGTTTGCCTTGGGGGCCGATCACCGGCCAGAAGTAAGGCTTCCTCGCATCAGTGTCCTGGTAGTGATATTTGGTAACCAACTCGCCGTTGTATTCGATCGTGACTTGAGTTGCTTCACGGGAGATCGAAAATCCTTCGGCGGCGACGTGATGTTCGGGACCGAAACTCGCCAAGACGAACACGGATGCGAGTAAAACGTGGGTGGTGATGTGGAGCGGATGGATCATGGGAATAACGCCTTGGTAGATGATGTTTGGGATTCTTTGGAATCTATTGGTCGGTTACGACCAAATCTTTGAGTAGGCCTTGGGGTCTCTCCGAGACGTTGAATGCTACGAGTCTCGGAGAGACTCGCCTACGTGTTCTGCTGAGAGGTGCTTAGGATCGAATTCGACCGTGAGCGGATATTGTAGTTGCGGAATTGGCAATCTGTCACTTGGGCAATGGTCGCGGTACCTCTGCGACTCAATCAGCTAACCTTATCTGAACAGCCGCAACTTGATAACGTAACGTTTCGCGATTCTCCGCACAGAATAGATTGGCGGCTAACCTTAATTACGTTGCGTTTGATAGCGGAACGGTTCGTCGATTTCAACGATTCACGCGAGTTAAAGCGCCGAGCCCGACGAGCACCCCTCCTAGGATCGCGAGCGTTGCCAGAGGATGTTTTGCGATCGAAGTGTAGGGCGAAATCGGCATCGTGTAACCGGTGTACTCACCTCGCTGTTGCGGATCCGAAACTGGGGGAGGCGAGAACAAATTATCACCGGCATGGCGTGGCGGCCGCTCCAATTGTTGTTGGCCGACGCTCGTTTGGGCGATCATTCGATCTGCTAAACCCGGGAAGGTGGCTTCCAACCATTCATATGCCTTTTGTTCCCCGATTGTCAGTTCGCGGCGATAGGTCGTCGCACAAGACAAAATTCCATCGGCGACCAAGGATGGGTCATAGACCGGTGCAGGCAGAGTCGCGGCCTTGTGTGTGTAATTACGGGCGTGTTCCACGTACGGCGTATCAATGCCGCTCGGTTTGATTAGCGTCACGTTGACGGGAAGTTTCGCGTGCATCATTTCCGTTCTTAACGCGTCGGTGAACCCTTTAACGGCGTGCTTGGAAGCACTGTACATTCCCTGCAGCGGAATGGCCCGTTCGCTCAGAACACTTCCCACGTTGACTAGCGTACCGCCGTTGTCCTTTAAGTGGGGCAACGCAGCGAGCGATCCGTATACGGTGCCCCAAAAATTCGTTTCAAAAAGCCGCCGGTGATCCTCGACCGGAACCTCGTCGAGCAAACCGTAGATACTCACTCCCGCGTTGTTGACCCAGGTATCGAAACCTCCGTACTTAGCGATCGCACTTTCGGCGATCGCGTTGACGGCATCAGGATCACCGACGTCGGCGGTTACCGCGATCGCATCGCCTCCGGCCCCTTGCAGTTCCTCGACGACTTGCCGTAATGCCGATTCGTCGCGTGAAACGAGCACAACTTGGGCACCTTGGCTAGCCGCCTCGCGGGCAGTCGCCAGCCCGATGCCACTGCTCGCGCCGGTGATGACGATGGTTTGTTCGTTGAGATTCTTAGGTCGAAAATTCATGATGGACGATGTCCCTGTGATTGTGAAGAAAATGAAAGCGGTTGCTTCAATTTCAGCGAATTCGTTGATAGTGAAATCAACGAAACTCGACTGCAATCACCGTACCTTTTAATCGGGATGCGACTTCGGCCGTAGTTCGCGCGGCCGGTCAGGCCTTCTTAACGAACTCGGATTTCAGCGACATCGCTCCGATGCCGTCGATCTTGCAGTCGATGTCGTGATCAACAACGGTGACCACGGCGAGTTGCAACAGTTCCTTCAGCCGCGTCGGATCCGTCGTGTTGACTTTAGCGACAAAGCCACGTTTGTGAGCAAATCGAACGTCCTCGTGTGATTCGATCTGTGAAAAATCTAAACGTTGGCTGTCATTATAACGAGCCAATCCGTATCCTTCGCCACGCCGATCAGGGTATACCGTCGCATGAATCTCATCTTCTTTTCCTTCGCTCTCGATGAACGCGTAGATCCCGAACGATGGATCATCGGAAATGGTGTCACTATCTTCCAGGAACAAAGCTACAATCGGTTCGCCGTCGGTTTCAATTGTCCAATATTGGCTGTGCTCTTTCAGGTAGTCCAATCGCTTGCGCAAGGTCCGCAAGTAGTCGACAATGTCTTCGCCCACCAAGCACATGACTTGGTAGATCAAACTTTCTGAGTCGAGTTCTGTGTATTTCGCGAATCGGTTCAGCAAGGTGATGTCGAGCGGAGAATTGAGTGCTGCCAACGCAGTACGCGGGATCCCCATTAATTTGGCAGCTTCGTTTGGGCCTAGCGTATCGAGCCATTCCGCCGGACGAAGCCAGGCACAGAACGACAGCGCGTCCTCGTAAAGTGAGATGCTCTGGAGTACAAGCGATAAGGCACAAAGAGGCGGAGCATCGCGTGGAAACTGGTGATGGTCAAAATTATTGAGGCTCGGATCATGAACACCCCCCACATCAACGACACAGATCGATGGATCGGCTAAGTCATCATCCGTTGGGTCGCGGCGTTGGATCGGAACCCCGTGCAAATGGGCCAACAAGCTACAGGCAAGGAATTCATCTTTGTGGGCACCGCCCGCGTGGGTCACTATCAACTGGATGGTCATGAACTCGGGCAATTCAGATTTGCGGTCAGGTTTCAGATCAATGGCCACAAAACATAGTCACAAAACAGCTGCGACGGGAGGAATGGCAAAAACAACGCGAATGCCAGATAAAAGACAGCGTGAAGTGGCCGGAGTTTGGGCCTGAAAACCCCGGAATAAGCAGCAGTTTGTTGAATCGGTTCCCATGACTAGTTCGACGCCGGCGTAAGGTTAATAGCGGCGCCAAGGGTAACCATCGGTCGTCTCGTAGGAATTGCTGAACGCGGGATCTTCTTGGTTCATCCCGGAAAGTCGGGGATACGCCTGGGCTGTTGGATTTTTGGAGGCATCGCGGTGGCGTCCGAATGATTTGTTAGAGCGACTTGCATCTGGTAGCTTGAATCGGTCGCGAGAAACGGAAGCAGTCTCTGCGGGAACGCAACTTGCCAGGGATATCACGGTCGGGGTGCGCCGAAGGGTGTCATGGACCTTTTTCAGCCGTTTGGACGCAGGAATTCAAACCTCGGAAAATCCAGTTCCGAATCGGGAATCGCTTTCAAAATGGTATTTGAATCTGAAAAAAACAGCTGGTTGGTAATTTCCTATCTGCAAAACTCTGGGATTGAACCCACCGATTCTGCGGAAGAGCCAACCCTCCAGCGAGACACATTATGAACTCAATCGAACGTTTCTTCGCCGCCCAAACCTATGCAGTCGCCGGCGCATCCAATCGCAGGCACAAGTACGGTAACAAAGTCTTTCGCGCCCTGCTCGCCGCTGGACGCGAGACCTACCCTCTCAATCCAGCACAAGACAAAATCGAAGACCATCGCGCGTACCCGTCAATCGTCGACCTGCCGCTCGTCCCTGAAGCTCTCTCGATCATCACGCCACCCGAGGTCACTCGGAAAGTCGTCGCCGATGGGATCGCAGCCGGCGTACAACACATCCGGATGCAACCCGGGGCCGAAGATGAACAAGCGAGCCAATCGGCACGAGAAGCCGGCATCAATGTGATCGACGATGGTAGTTGCATTCTCGTCCTGCTTGCTCGTCAACCGTGAATGCGGAAATGCCCGTTCAACCGCGACTAGGTTGCCGCAGATTCTGCGAGCCACCATCATCAAGTGAATTTTCGATTTCATGTTACGGACCCGAAACCTGCTGTAGCCCGAGGTTACTCGGCCCTTATCGATTCCAGACGTTTCACTGATGCTTTCAAGCCCGGACGCAGTTCGGCTTTCGTGAACCCACATCGGCTTGAATTGCTCTCCTTGGTAACAGCGGACATTTACCAATCACCAAATTCATGAAGAGTCCTGAATGAGTTCGAAAACAGGTATTCCGATATGGCAAGTCGACGCGTTTTCCGACCGACCGTTCGCAGGAAATCCGGCGGCCGTGTGCATTCTCGATGACTTTCCAGACGATCAGTGGATGCAGAGTGTTGCTTCCGAGATGAACCTTTCCGAAACATCATTCGTGGTTCCAACGGCTGAGGCAAATAGCTTTCGCCTGCGTTGGTTCACCCCGGCGACGGAAGTCGACTTGTGTGGACACGCAACGCTTGCTTCCGCACATACTCTGATTGAACAGAATCAAGTCGACACCAGTTTGCCGATTCGATTTCAAACTCGCAGCGGTGAGTTGCGTTGCGTAAAGGCCGGTTCAAGGATCACGCTTGACTTCCCCGCAACGCCGGCCGCCGAAGATGTCGATCCGATAGTTGCCGAGCAGGTATGCCAGGCGCTGGGACTTCGGGAGGCGACGGTCTTGCAAAGCCAATTTGACCTGCTGGTGGTTGTCGAAGATTCGAGCATTGTCGAATCACTTCTGCCAAACTTGGGCGCACTTGCGGAGATCAAAACACGTGGTGTGATGGTGACGGCCGCCTGCCGAGGCAGTGACATTGACTTTGTTTCGCGTTTCTTCGCCCCTCGTTGCGGCATCAACGAGGACCCCGTCACCGGTTCGGCGCACTGTTGCTTGGCACCGTATTGGGCAAATCGGCTTGAGAAAACTTCATTGGTGGGTTACCAAGCGTCGTCCCGGGGCGGCAGGGTGAGCTGTGAAATTGCCGGTGATCGCGTCCACTTAACGGGCACGGCGGTGACGGTTCTCGAAGGTCGACTGCTGAGCAAACCAACGATGGAAACGATATCAACCAGTACAAAGATCACGATCGCCGGCACCACGAGGCCATATTGCGGATAGCCCAACCAAGTGCCGTACGCCTTCTCGGGTTAACGTGGGGCCAAAAATTGCCGGGTGCTCAAATTCATCAAATTTTTGCTCCTCGCCGCCCTATCATCGTTCCCAATAAAGCAACAAGTGGACGCGTCCGAAGTTTGCGGGCAAAGACGCGATCTCTCGTGAAAACCTGATTCTCGGTGGCACGCATTAATCGAGGTCGATAACGCCGAAACTGCCTAGCGTTACCAAAACTACCACCAGGACGGGGATCGCAATGAATCCAACCAAGAAACAGCCGAGCGAAATTGGAACCGCCTTCGGCGTTCTCCCAACTACGATTGCAATCGGAAGCCCGATTGCCACGAAAAGCAACCCAGTCACAATCAGCATCAGAATTTCGGACAGTCGGGCCTGTGCGATTGAATGGATGCCTTGCTGTAGATTGACGGCTTCGCGAGAAAGGCAGATGATCAATGCCCACAGTGCGGTGTATGCCAGCATTCCCGCAACTGAAATCTGCCTTCCGTCATTTGACTTTTGTCGGCTCTCACTTTCCATACTTGCTCGCTCTTGAGATGTCGTCGAATCCAAAACCTGACTGCGTGCTCTAAATTTAACTTTTGGCGGCTTTATCGATCTTTTCATGCATCGATTGCTCGCGATCGGTGCGTGTACCGGATTTGATGCTAGTGGTGTGGTGGCTTGGTAAGTGCATCATTTGTTCTCGGGTCAGTGTTCCTAGGACGGGGTGAGGAGGATGTTCGCCGTCGAAATCTTGAAATCTTACGATGCTTTCGAGCAATCGAGCTTTCTGGGTCTCAAAGTCAGCGTCGGCGGGCGGCTCGAGCCTGGCTCGAACTGATTCCGGGATCGAAATGAAAGGAGGGAACCTTCGACATCTTGATTTCTAAATAGCTGCGAAGCAAGGTCCAAGCCGGCGAAGCGTGCTGTTGTCGAAACGCCAAAGGCGCATCCGGTTTGTGCCACGCGATTCAAATTCTGTTGCATTCGCGATCAGAAAGAATCGATGAAATCAAAACAATGTTGATAAATGATTCCGCCAAGGGTTTGTTGGCTGTTGCCGATACTTACGTAAGCTCTTTTGCCGCTTCGCAGTTGCAGTGCTTGAGCAGCGGTAAGTCGGATGTAGGCATTGACTCGGGGCTCCATCAAATGGACAGCGCCTTCGGCAGAAGGCACTGCGGGCAACGAGCCACCGTTGGTAGCCAATAGTGAGTCGTCAGGCGAGCTGTCGTCTGCGCGAGTTTCTATTCGCGAAAAGCTTGCTGTGATCGAAGGCGCGTCATCGACCACGATTCGAAGAGGATGATTGATCCATTCCGCAGCTTGTTTAACATCTATTTGAGCGATGGAAACTTTCAAACGCTTCGAATCTTCTCGGCCGACGACAGCGAGTTCTTGTCCGGCTTCGACGTAAGTTTCCAGAAGCAAGTGAAGGTTTCTAGCGACCAGTGTGCCTGAATTCGGTGCACGAATCGCCATTGAGTCGACCTGGATCTGGAGCTCTTCAACTTGTTCGACTAGACCTGCTCTGCGAGACTGTGCGTCGCCAAGCTTCGAAGAATCTGCATTCCACTGCGCGGCAAGAATTTCTTGGTCCGTTTGTGCGAGCTCCTTGCGAAGACCTGCAAGTTCAAGCTCCAGTTCGTCGTTGCGAAGCGTCACAATCGTTTGGCCTTCGACAACGGGTTGACCATCACGCGCATGAAGCGCGGCTATGAAGCCTGCCGATCGCGAACGTAAAACGGCAGGTGGGTCATATTGCACGATGGCAGGGGCGGTCCAAGTGAAACTGACAGGGGCGAACCACATCGCCCCAAATACAAGTGACACCAGCAATCCCAATCTTACCGCTAGCCGCGCGAGCGACAATTCCGATTCGCCGTGCAGCTTCCAAAGATGGTTTGCAAGAGTCCAAAGTGGTCGAACAATGAACGAGAATCCGCCCGCGATCGCGATGGCTATACCAGCTCCCTTGAAGAGTGCCGCAGCAGCAATCAGCAGACCTGAAATCGTGAAGACGCGATAGACAGCAGCCGACAGTCCATAGAGTTTGATCCAGGCAGGACGTGAACCCGGCAGTGTAGGCACCTCGGCATCCAGCCCAAGAATGTATCGGTTACCGAAGTATTGGGCGTAACGTTGACCAAATGAATAAAGGTTGTCGATTCCCGTTGCGTCGGCGAGCGCGAAGTATCCGTCGAATTTGAGCAACGGATTGAGGTTAAACAGCAGCGAGCTAACGGTCGCAAGCAGTACCACATCCGTAGCGGCTTGCTTTAGCGGCAGCGAGTCGCAAAGGTTCCAAGCGATTAAAGCAAGCCCAGCGATAAACAGTTCGGCGGCTACTCCCGCGAGAGTCACATGCAGACGTTGCCACCTCGACGCGAACCGCCAACTGGACGTGACGTTAACGTAGGCGATCGGCATCAGCAGGATCATGGCAAAGCCGGCTTCGTTGACTTCGCCTCCGTAGCGACGGCAAGTGGCACCATGCGCGGTCTCGTGAATGACTTTCAAAACGAGCCAGGCGAGGGCCAGCGTTAGGCCGCGCCAAGGAGTGAACAAGTTCTCATAGCTGTTGGAAAACTCAGCCCAGTTGCCCGATGTCTGCAATACGCCCAACAGGAAACAGGCAAGTCCTAGGAGCAGGGCTTGTGAGCAAAACAGCCAACCGAAATACCGGACTAACGTCTGAAGCCACTGGTCTGGATTGACAATCGGAATCTTCCAAAAGAAAGCGAGTGCGAATGGATTCGGCGTGCTTGCCCCTTTCGCGGGACGATCGGGCGTCGTCCCACCGTTCGCGCTGTTCGCAGCCGTCAATTCATTAATCGCAAGCCATTTGCATAGCCCGACTGCGTTTTCGATCGTGAATGAGGCATCCACTTGGCTGGCGTTGGAGAACGCGTGAGCCGTCGAGCCATTTTCGATCAAATTCTGGATAAACAATGCTTCGACCGCACCGAGGCGATAGAACTTCGATCGGACATTGTCCTCAAGAACGACCTGTGTAGATTCACGGCGATGATGCAGGCACAGACCACGACGCAATGGCATCAACTCTGGAAGGCCCGGCACCGCAGCCGCATTATCACCTAGTGACGACATTGGACTACCACCCAACCCACTGGCGTGCCGCGTTGTAAGGGCGACGGAACAGTTGCCAACCAATTGCGCGATACCCGGCATTGATCGTTGCTTTGGCGATCATTCCGGGACGGAGCAAAGCATCGTCATTCGATAAGTTCGCTTCAGCAATAAAGACACTGGTGTTGTCTCGGATTTCGTTGCGCAAATGAATCCGCTCAATGGTCGATTCAAGTCGCGTTCCCGGCATGGCGTCAACGAAAATCGACACCCTCAGATCATCGCTGACAAACAAAATGTCCTGCTCGGGTATGGCTATTTCGGCAATCAGATGGTCAAGGCTGGCGATCTCAAAGAGATTGTCTCCGACCGAAAGCGGCGCTCCCTCGGCTCGTTCCAAATCGCCAGTAACGACAACGCCGTCGATTGGCGAACGAATCTCCAAGTTCCTTTGCCGCCGTTCAAGCAATTCAGATTCGCGTCGCAAGTGCTCGACCTCAAGACGTTCAAATTCCGATTTCGAGTGATCGCCGGTTGAGAGCGCTGCAAGCTCACGTTGTTCGGCTTGAGCAAGCTTGGCTTGGACAGACGCAAGCTGACTGCGCAATTCACCACCGTCGAGCGTGGCCAGCAAATCGCCTTGTTTGACTTGTTGCCCAACAACAACATCGGAACGCAATAGTCTTGCGTCATACGGAGCCGCAACGTAGCGACGCACGACTGGCTCACAGACCACATCGCAATGGATCGAATGTGGCCAGGGAATGAAGCACACCCCCACGCAAGCGAATAAGGTACTAAGGTAGACATTGAACCTTGATCTCGGTCCTGCCAGCAGCTTTTTCCTTATCAAATTCGCCAGTTCGGTCCATGAAGGCAGGTCAACCGGCGGCGCAACAACGGGAGTCGTCGCTGCGGGTGATGTGGCTGAATATAGAGAGGCGGCTCTGGCCACAATAGCAATTCGCCGAGCAACGGCATTCTCGTCGAGTTCGTTGGCTTGGCAGGGAAAGCTAACGCAAAGACAATTGTTGTCGATCGCCGGAATTGGCTCGGCGATGAGGATTGCCGTTGTGGGAGAGGCAAGGATACACGACTGGCGCAGCCCCGTTCGGATGGCAACTTCAGCAAGTTCTGCTGAACGCGTACGGAAGGTAGAATCTGGGTTGGCCGAAGCGGCCAAGATCGTCATTGATGCCTTCTCGACCAAACGCCATTGGATATAGCCAGCGTCACCACTTCCGGCGAGCAGCACGGACCAATCATGGGTTTCCGAGATAGACTCAGTCGTCCGACGAACCTCCGGCGCTCGGATGCTTTCGATTGTTTCCGCCGTGATCGACATGAGCAATTGTTCGTGGGTAAGGTAAAAACGTTCCGCAGCCTTTCTAGGCTGAGTTTGAAATCCATCATGTCAGGGATTCCATCAAATCAGGCTGGAAGGCCTGGCGTACAATCGATCAGCTGAGTTTATTACGGCTTAAAGCCTGTGTTGGCTGAGTTGTAAATTGCTCGGCGAATCGGATTTTGGTGGTGAGCCGGAATTGACGCGGAGCTGGCAGCGCTCTCCGGCGTTCAGTAGACCCGATGAGTTGTCGACCCGAGTTTTCACCTTGAACGTATTGGTCTCCCCATTCGGAAACGGTGAAATGAACTGAATCGTTCCACGCACTGTTTCGTTGGCGACCGTAAAGACGACATCGACGTCGTCACCGACATTGAAACTATCGCGGTAGTGTCGGGGCAATAGGAACTCAACACACAAGGTGTCCAGCTCGGCAACCGTGCAGATCACCGCCTCGCCGGGCCCGACATACTCGCCGACTTCTTTGGCGAATTCTACGACGACCCCATCAAACGGTGCATTGATCCAGAACTGATTCGATTCCGCGAGCAGCCGGGCATGATCGGCTGTCGCTTGAGCCAAACGGTCTTTTGCACGCTGTACATTGGCGCGTGCGATCGCCGAATCCTCCTGAGCCTGCATCAGCTCGACGGCTGTGGCGTGGTTGCGACTTGAGAGTTCAATGAGCCGATCGAGCCGTGCATTTTTTGCAGTGAGTTCGGCTTCCGCACTTTGCAAATCCCCGAGCGAGTCTTTTGCAACGCGTGCAAGTTCCAGTTTTTCGTCATGAATGCGGTGATCGAGTTGCACTAGGCAGTCGCCTTGACGAACTCGATCGCCCTCACTTGCATTGAAAGAAAGAATGATACCGGACGTGGCGCTCGCGACTTGCGAAACGCGGTTTGGCTGGCTAAAGCCCTGGATCGTGTATGCGTCGTTATAGGTGGCAGTTTGTGCAAACACCGGTGCAGCCACAAGCGAGAGGAGTATGACTCCGGCTAGCTTGATTCGAAGTGACGTTGAAAACATGACTTCTTCGGAAAACATGGACGGGCAATAAATTGAGTTAAAAATTCCAAGACTTTGCTCGGAGAACTCTAAGGCCTAATTGCCGTGTCGGTCGACGATCTGGGCGATCAAATTTGGAGGAGTCGAGATGATACAGAGGAAATGCGTTCTATAGCGATTATAACGCCAACTTCCCCGTTCGCACTCCATCCTGTGCCCCTTACGTCAGGCTTGCCAGCTTGAAGGGAGGGTCGAGTTGTGAATGCTACGACAGATTCAGCCCCGAAAAGACCGACGCGCAGACGGCTGAATTACTTTCATTCGGCGAACTGCACCAGGACACCAGTTGAACGTTGTACTTCCAGTATCGCGAGGTTGTACTGCACCAAGGCTTGCAACAGATTCTGCTCTTCCTGTAACAAACGGTCCTGGCTGCTAAGCAAATCGTTCAGTTGCAGTTGGCCTAGTTGCGGATCGTTGCCGAGTGTTTGCCAGCGGTCTTTCAGGGATTCGACTTCAGCGTTTGTAGCGTCGACGGAGAGCTGTCGGCCTAGTGCGGCTTGCTTGGCGGCTTGGACATTTCGGACCGCAGTTTCGACTTCAGCTCGGACGTTTTCCTTCGCCTCGTCGATCAAGTGGCCGAGCTGAGCGATTTCGAATTGCCTCTGGCGAACCGCAGCGGTCGCTGCTCGATTGCCAACGGGGCGTTCGTAAACCAAACCTGCGGCGTAACCGGGACGTCCTGTTGAAAATTGATCAACAAATGCACCAGGGATATCGGATTGGCCCTGCAGCCCAGCAACATAGCCTTCAGCAACGAGATTCAGCGTCGGTTTGGATTGGTCTCGAGCGAGCTGCAACCGAACATTGGTAGCTGCCAGTTTACTAGCGAGTTCAGCCAATTCTGGACGTCTTTCGAGGGCTGTTGCGACTTCATTTTCAATCGCAAACTCAAACGGTAAAAGACTTGCGGATTGCAGAGGCAGAAACTCTGCGTTCCGATTGTCAGTCAATTCAGGTGCATTGATGAGTGCTCGCAAACGCGATTCGAGATTTCTGATGCTTGCATCTGCTTGAGCCAAGTCGGCAAATCGATTGGCCACGGTGGCTCGCGCGCGGAGCACTTGACTACTGGATGAATCGTAGCCTTCCCTTGCCAATAGGAGTTCCGCAATCTCACTTGCTCGGGCTAAGTGCTTTTGGCGTTGTAGAAACGAGGCTCTTTCGGTGTAGAGAGACCAATAGGTGTCGGCAACCTGAAACAGTTGCTTTTGCAAAGCATCTTGATACTCAGCTCTCGCAGCTTGCGTTTCGAACTGCGCCGTCAGAACCAAGCTTCTATTAACATCGATTTTTCGGCCACGCATCAGTGGATGCGTCAAGTTCCCGTAGAGCCGTGCGGTCCCCTGATCCGACGGGGAGAAGAAATTCGAGTTGCTATTCTTGTGCCCAAAACGCTGTCCGACGCGATAATCCGTCCCTCGTTGATTTTGCCCTCGAAGCCCCGAATCCAAGCCAACGATGTTGTCTTGCAATCGTGGTGGTCCGCCAGTCGTCAACGAGTTTTCGACAGGGTCACTGGTGCTGTTGAAACGATTGTCGCTGAACAGCGTCGGATCGAAAGCTGCTTGAGCTTGTTCAACTTGTGATTGGCTAACCCACGGTGCCTGTGCGACAGCCTGGACGCGCCCCGAATGAGCGGCCGTCAGCGCAAACAAGGTATCAAGATCGATGGGCAACGCATGCAAATCCGGCCGAATGGAATCCTTGATCGGTACTGACCACCATGGTTCAGCGATCATCGGCTGAGGCAGTTCATTCTGCAAAACAATGCCTTCGCTTCGGGCATCCACCTGCGATTCGTTCCAGACCTGAAGGGCTTGATCCATATCGATGACCGCAGGCGGCAACAATTCGCTAGCTGCCGGGAGTTCCCACAGACCGTCGATATCGGGCAGAGTGGAAAAATTATTAGGCTGATCGAATACGCTGTCTGATCCCTGAGCGCAGCAAGTACTTACGTCTGCCCAATTTAGGCAAACGCCTAGCACTATCGTCGAGACCAGCCGCGATGCTGCCCCCGCCGAACGTATCTTGAGCGCAGAGAATTCCATATCTCACTTATCGTCTCCCAATCGCTACTGCTTGAACTGAACGCACAATCACTTCCAACGGCTATTCGTTAAAGACGGCCCAAGCGTCCAGGACAACGCATTTGCTCTCCTTTAACCAGGCATTTTCTTTGACGAGAGCATTAATCCAATCAGTGCACGATTCCTGGGGGTAGATTTCCACGGGGAAAAATCCGTGCGGAGCGCACGTCCTCTCGTAGGCATCGCGTGAACATTAAGTGGTGGCGACTTTCAGTCGCCAAACCCTGAAACGTCGACTGAAAGTCGACGCCACGTTAAGAATCCATCACTTATTGTTCACGCGATGCTAAGTCAGTCTCGAAAGCTGGACGAAGGGGAAAATCACTGGAGGAGCCGTGCTACACAAAATACTGACAAAACTTGACGCACAACTGCGTTCACAGAAAACCAAAGCTGCTAGCAAAGCCGCTGGCATTCCAGCCCGCGAGCTGGATCTGCTCGTGCTCGAGGAGCGTATCCTCTACAGCGCCGTTCCGATGGTCGAAGCTGCCGAAGCTCCCGTAGACTCAACGGCCGAAAGTGCCTCCGTCGATATTTTTGCCCATGAAGTGGTCTCCTACGAAGGGAGCGGAGAGAATAACGCTGACGCGGTTAATCAAGCGACTGAAAGTGACGTGGTTTGGGACGGGGGCCATGAAAGTGCCGTTGATGTTTCACGCGAGTTGATTTTCATCGATACGAGCATTGATGACTTGCAACAAGTGCTCGACGATATCGCCACGCTCAGCGATCCGTCGCGGCAAATTGAAATCGTGTTCGTCGATCCGACTCGCGACGGCATCCAGCAAATCAGCGAAGCCCTAGCGGGCCGCACCCAGATCGACGCGATTCACATTGCCTCCCACGGCAGCGATGGCCAAATCCAATTGGGCAGCACGGTCCTCAATAACGACTCACTCGTTGGCTACTCAAGCGAGATCGCCGGTTGGGCCAGCGCGCTGGATACCGACGCGGATTTGTACTTCTACGGTTGCGACTTGGCGGATGACGATGGGCAGATGCTGATCGATTCCGTGGCCGCCTTGTGCGATTGCGATGTCACCGCCAGCCATCAGCCGATCGGAGCGGAAGTCCTCGCCCCGATGTTCGATTCGGTCGACAGCGAATTCTTGGAGCTCGTATTCGTTGACACCGGAGTTGAGGATTACGAAACAATTCTTGCCGACTTGCAAAGTCGTAGTGTCCCTGGCACGCAATTGCAAATCGTGCTTGTCGACAGCAACACTGATGGACTTGCTCAAGTCAACGACTATTTATCGCAGCTTGGCGGGCCGCTCGACGCGATTCACTTCATCACCCACGGAACTGATCGGGCATTTAAGTTTGGTAGCACTTGGTTCGATGCCCAGGCGGCCCAGAGCCGACAAGCCGAGTTTGCTCAGTGGTCGGGTGCATTGAAGACCGGTGGCGACGTTTTATTCTACGGTTGCGATCTGGCGAGTACTCAAGCCGGCCGTGATCTGCTGGAATCGATCGCCCAGTGGACGGGAGCCGATATCGCCGCCAGCGAAACGCTGATCGGTGCCGAGTCGCTGGGTGGCAATTGGTTGCTCGAATACAACGTCGGCGAGATCGAGACGCAAATCGTCGTCAGCGCTGCATTTCAAGCCGAGTGGGAAGGTTTGCTGGCGACATTCACGGTGACGAACACCAACGACAGCGGTGCGGGATCACTGCGTCAAGCGATCACCGATGCCAACGCGTTGGCGGGGCATGACGCGATTGTCTTTAACATTGCTGGTAGCGGCACACAGGTGATCAACCTGTCATCGGCGCTCGATGCGATTACCGAACAGGTCACGATCGACGGTACGACGCAGACCGGTTGGACTGAGGGCAGTTTTCTGCCGATCGTTCTGGACGGAAACGGCGGAGGGTTCGATGGCCTGACTTTCAGTGCCACCGCTGACAACAGTGAAGTCCGCGGGCTGGTGATTCGCGATGTTGACACCGGTATCATAATCGACGATGGATCGAGCGGCAACACGATCGCGGGCAACTGGATTGGACAATTCAACAGCGACGGAACTGATGCGGGCGTAGGTGAAGCAATCACTGGCGACGGGATGTTTGTTGTTGGTGACAACAATACGATCGGAGGCGTCGTTGCGTCGGATCGGAATGTTATCAACGAACGCATCTACCTGTATTCGACGAGCGCAAACAACAATTTGATTGCTGGGAACTTTCTGGGCACCGATACTACTGGAAATAGCCTGCTGGCGAGCGGTAGTGCCTATCAGGGTGTAGTCGCAACCAACGGTGCGAACAGCAACACAATTGGTGGAGCAACCGATGATCATCGCAACATTATTGCTGGCACGACATATGCGATTGATCTGGAAGATTCGGGAACTGACAGTTTTGTTATCCAGAACAACCGGATCGGCCTTGGAGCAGATGGCACAACCGTTCTGGGAAACACAAACATCGGCATTTACCTCTATTCAGGCGATAACCATGTCATCGGCGGCGTAGGGGCTGGGAACGAAATTCTAGACAGCGGCACAGGAATTCTGGTCGGTGAATCAGTGACCGGAGTTACGATTTACGGAAACTTTATTGGCACGAACGAGACCGGAACGGTCACTGCCGGAAATGACGTAGGCGTTTTGTTTGAATGGGGGGCCAGCCAGAATCAACTTGGTGGAATCAATGCTGGTGAAGGTAACGTGATTACCGCCAGTAGCGGAGCGGGAGTCGTTGTCGACTCGACCACCATGATTCCAATCAGAAACACGATTCGTGGAAACTCGATCTACGGAAACGCTGGCCTTGGCATTGACCTTGGAAACGATGGGCCAACCGCGAACGATACGGGCGCTCCCAACGATGCCGACACCGGCCCGAACAACCTGCAGAACTGGGCCGAGATCAACTCCGTCGAATCGAATGTTTCCAACGAACTCGTTTACGACATCGACACCACGACGCTTGCCAGCGGAACGTACTCGATCGACTTCTACGCCAGCACGGACGTCGATGGCGGCCAAGTCGAAGGCAAGCGTTATATGGGAACGATCACGGGCGTTGCTGATGGGCAAGCCTCGCTCACGGGCACGCTGGCTGGTTCGACGATTGCCGATAGCGAGCACATTACGCTCGTCACGACGGACGCCAGCGGGAATTCGTCTGAATTCTCCCGCTATGCGACGCCAGACACCGACGGAGACGGCGTCTTCGACAGCGTTGACTTGGACGATGACAATGATGGGATTCTGGACAGCGTTGAAGATGTGACGGTCGATCCCGAAATTTCCAATTGGACGAACGTCGCAGGGTCATCGGTCACCGGCGGCAATGGCACGCTGACCTACAATTATGGCGGTTCGCAGACGAATACGTGGAGCATCTCCACGCATTCGGACAATTTTTCCACGCTTGGCTACACCGATTCATTCAAGTTCAATTTCACCGCCGACAATGCGTCCTATGGAGACGTGATGATCGGTTTGAACGAAGCTGGCACGAACAGCACCAATAGCTGGGAGGATGGCGACTTCAAGTTTTACTTCGCTGGCGCGAACTTCTATATCTATGAGGAAAGCTCCAACGTTGTTGCAGCAACGGCTTTCTCCGCTGGCGATGTCTTCACGATTGAAATCGACGGTACGAATGTTGACTATCAGCGTAACGGCATCAGCGTCCGCAACACAACGACAACGGCTGGTAAAGACTACTTTGTCGACACGTCTTTCTATGACGACTCGACACCGACAACCTATTCGTTCAGCAACATCACGCTAACGAATCTGGATGGATCAACGTCTGGCACGAACGATGTCGACGGCGATGGCCTGATCAACAGCCTTGATCTGGACAGCGATAACGACGGCATTGCGGACAATATCGAAGCTCAAACGACCGCAGGCTATGTCGCGCCCAATGGAGTCGTTGATGCCAGTGGTGTGGATACGGCTTACAACGGTCTTCCCGACGGCGGATTGACGCCGGTCGATACGGACAGCGACGGCACGGCTGATTACCTTGACACCGACAGTGACAACGATGGCACGTCGGATCAGGCCGAATCGGGGATCGCAGCCGTCAGCGATGCCACTTACGCCGATCCAAACGGCAGCACCAACGATCCGGCCAACGATTTGCAGTCGACCTATGCCACCGGCGAGGTTGACTTCCGGGAAGTCGCTCCAGTCAATGAAGCACCAACGTTTAGTGTTGGCGATGGCTTGGAGGCAACGCCAATCGGGTCGGGATCCAGTTACGGTAACAGTGTCTTTTTACAGGACGATGGCAAGTTCGTCGTTGCAGGCTACGGCTTAACACCGGGCTCAGCAAGCGGATTTGGTATCAGCCGGTTTAACGTAGATGGGTCGCTCGATACGACCTTCAACGGAACGGGTTTTAATACCACCGACATTATGCCCGGATTTGATACTGCAAACAGTGTCACTCAGCAGGCGGATGGAAAGTACGTCGTTGCCGGCCGTGCTAACGATGGCTCTAGTAGAAACTTCTATGCCGTCGCTCGATACAACAACGACGGCACATTGGATACAACGTTTGATGGCGATGGAATAGTGACGACCGCGGTCGGAAACAGTGAAGCCGCCGCCAGCGTGCAGGTTCAGACCGACGGCAAGATCGTTGTTTCGGGATTTCACTTCAATGGCAGTAACATCAACTTTGCGGTCGTGCGATACAACAGCAACGGATCGCTCGACACGACTTTTAGCGGCGACGGAATCGTCACGACCAATGTTGGTACTGGAAATGCTTATGGTGTCAGCTCCGCAATTCAGTCCGATGGGAAAATTGTACTCGGAGGCTACGCGGCTACGGCTGAGGGAATCAACTTTGCGCTGACGCGTTACAACACAAACGGCACGTTGGACACGACATTCAGCGGCGATGGGAAAGTCGACACTGATTTCTCAGGCTCTTCTACTGACTACCTGAAAGAAATTGTGATTCAGGATGACGGCAAGATTGTGGCCGTCGGATACACCTCTGCCGGCGGAACCGCTGATTTTGCCATCATTCGGTACAACTCCGACGGTTCGCTCGACACAACGTTCAACGGCACCGGAAAAGTCATTACTGCGATTGGTGCAGGGACCGATGATGCCAATAGCGTCGCGGTGCAATCAGATGGAAAAATCGTTGTCGGAGGTTACAGCAACAATGGCACAAACAATGACTTTGCCGTTGTACGATACAACGCAAATGGCTCGCTGGACACAACGTTTAACACGACCGGCAAGCTGACAATGCCTCAGTCGGGTGATGCCTACGGCAAAGGAATTGCGATCAATGCCGACGGAAGCATTATTCTGATTGGTAACAGATCTGATGGGCAAACCGACGTGCAGGTTGCACGAATCAACAGCGATGGCACGGTTGACGAATCATTTGGCAACCTTGTCAATACGCTCGACGGCAATCCGAGCTATATCGAAGGCGGTGCGGCGGTTGTTCTTGATGCGGACGTTCAAGTGTTCGATGAAGAGCTGTCGGCGATTGACAATTTTGACGGAGCCACATTAACGCTGGTTCGCAACGGTGGCACCAATGCCAACGATCAATTTTCCGCGACCGGCACGCTGGTCACGTTGAGCCAAGGAGCAAACAACCTTGTCGTGGGAGCCACGACGATCGGTTCGGTCACGACGAACTCGGGCGGCACGTTGGTGCTGACGTTCAACGGCAATGCCACGAATGTGCTGGTGAACGAAGCGATGCAGCAAATCGCTTACAGTAACGGCAGCGGCACACCTGCGGCCAGCGTTCAGATCGACTGGACGTTCGACGATGGTGGCGACAGTGTTTCGGTTCAAGGAAGCCCCGGCGCATTGACGGCGACCGGCAGCACGACGGTCGATATTCTGACCTCGGTTGATCTGGACATCACGGCTCCGGCGACGGCGACCACCGACGAAGACACCCCGTTTGTCTACTCGGGTGGCAACGTCATCAGCGTAGACGACGGCATTGCGGCGGACACTCCGCTTCGCGTCACATTGAGTGTCGCCAACGGCGTTCTGTCGCTTAATGGTTTGATCGGCATCACGTTTGTCGAAGGTGCCGACGGTTCGCCGTCGATGGTGATCGAAGGACTCGAAAGTGACATCAACACGGCGCTCAACGGCTTGGAGTTCACTCCCAACGCCAACTACAACGGCGCGGACACGCTGAACATCACGACGGCGGTCGCTGCAAACTTGGTTGGCAACTACACCTTTGAAGGAAACGCTGATGACGTGGCGGCAGGAGTCGCGAACGATGGCACGCCAACCACGACGGGTTTGTTCGTCAGCGATCCGGAACGTGGGAATGTCTTGTCGCTGAACAACAGCGAGTATGTTGAAATCCCCGGCATGTTCGGCAATCCGGCTGACATGACGCTGGCTGCTTGGGTCAACGTGAACTCGGGTACGTACTCCGGTGAGATCATATCACTTGGCGACAATGTGGCACTACGCTCGATCGACGGAACCAACGGTCTGACTTTCATCATTCGCGGCACATCGAGCTGGCAAGAAGTCCGCACGAACGTCAACATCTCCGATGCGGGCTGGACACATGTTGCCGCGACGATAGATGACGCGACCGGTGATGTCGCGATCTACATCAACGGCGAACTTGTCCTGACTGACACAGCAACCGAGTCGATCCAATACAATCAGGGAACCGTCACTCGAATCGGGCAGAACGGAAACGGAACAGGCCACGCGTTTGACGGCCTGATCGACGACGCTCGAGTTTACACGCGTGCCTTGTCGAGCGACGAGATTGCGGCATTGGCGACGGACCAAACCGAAACAACCGACAGCGTGGCGATCACGGTCAACGCGGTGAACGATACTCCGACGTTTGATGTGGGTGATGGGATCGTGACGACGGCGGTCGGCTCGAATTATGATGCCGGCGCGGGCACGGTCGTTCTGCCGGACGGTAAAATTCTTGTCGCGGGGACGACCAGCAGCGGCACGGGCGCTGATTTTGCGTTGACACGCTACAACGCTGACGGATCGCTCGACACGACCTTTGGCGGCGGAGACGGGATTGCCACTTCGGGCATCTTGGCGAATACCGAAGTCGCAAACAGCATCGCTGTGCAGGCTGACGGCAAAATTCTTATCGCTGGATACAGCAACGACGGCAGCACGGATGACTTCGTCGTAACGCGTTTCAACGCCGACGGAACGCTCGACACCGCCTTTGGTGGCGGCGACGGAATCGTCTCCACGCCCATCGGAGCGGGGGAAGATCGAGGTTGGGGCGTCACGACTCAGCTTGATGGAAAATTCGTGGTCGGAGGACATTACTTCAACGGCACGAATCAAGATTTCGCCCTGATTCGCTACAACGAAGACGGGACCGTCGACAGTACTTTTGGCGCAAGCGGAATCGTCACGACGCCACTTGGGTCTGGGGTAGACCAAGCCTTTAGCGTCACTATTCAGGCTGACGGGAAACTTCTTCTGGGCGGTAGGGGTTCAACCGGCGGGCAAACGTTTGCCTTGGTTCGCTACAACAGCGACGGTTCGCTCGACACGAGCTTCGGTGGTGGCGACGGAATTGTGGAGACGCCAAGTGGCGCGGTTGCCGGAATTGGGAACAGTGTCACGTTGCAAGCCAATGGCCAGATTCTGTTGGCGGGAGCCATCTTTGATTCACGAAGCCACTTTGCGGTTCTGCGATACGACGCCGATGGCACGCTGGACGCCACATTCGGTGGTACAGGTTTGGTGGCGACAACTGTTGGCTCGACCAGCGATTCCGGTCAATCCGTCACGGTACAGGACGACGGAAAAGTCCTTGTGGCTGGATACAGTTCCAACGGCACCGACAACGATTTCGCTTTGGTTCGCTACAACACGAACGGCTCGTTGGACAATACCTTTGGCACCGGCGGGATCGTCACAACGCCCATTGGACCGGGTCAAGATCTAGCCTACAGCGTCAGTGTTGGGAGTGACGGCACGATTGTTGTGGCGGGACGGAGTAACAACGGCACCGATGAAGATTTCGCTTTGGTTAAATACAACAGCGATGGATCACTGAACCAGCAGTTTGGTACGATCGCGAATTCGCTCGACGGCAAACCAACATACACAGAAGGCGGTGCAGCGGTTGTGCTGGATGGCGACGTTCAAATATTTGATGAAGAGCTTTCGGGCATCGACGATTTCGACGGAGCAACGTTGACGCTTGTTCGCAACGGTGCTGCAAGTGCCGACGATGAGTACTCGGCGACAGGAACCTTGGTCTCGCTAGCTCAAGGATCAAACAACTTGGTCGTTGGCGCCACCACAATCGGCTCTGTAACGCAAAACTCCAGCGGCACGTTGGTTCTGACTTTCAACAGTAACGCCACTAATGCGCTCGTCAATGAAGCGATGCAGCAAATCGCCTACAGCAACAGCAATGACGCGCCACCAGCAAGCGCTCAGATTGACTGGACGTTCGACGATGGCGGCGACAGTGTTCAAACTCAAGGCGGTTCCGCAGAACAAGTCACCGGCAGCACGACGGTCAATATCACCGCCGTCAATGATGCTCCAGTCGTGGACCTCAATGGCACCAACGACATTGGAACCGACTTTTCTGTATCCTTCACAGAAGATGGCGGAGCAGTCAACATCTCCGACACGGATATCATTATCAGCGATGCCGATAGCACGTCCTTCCAGGATCTGTACATCACCCTGTCCGCGATGCCGGACGGTGCCAGTGAGCTTGTTACCGTGGCGGGCTACACCTTTAGTTACGGCACCGGAGATGTGGTCACTCGCACGGTGGGCAGTACGGATTTCGAAATCGACTTCGATGGAACTGGTTTCACCATCGTCAAGGAGTTCGGTGGTGATTTCCCTCTGGCTGATCTGCAGTCGCTGATACAAGGCATCACCTACGAAAACAGCTCGGACACACCCACTGAAGGTAATCGAACACTCGACATCCAAATACTCGATGCCGAAGGGCAGCTCAGTAGCACGGTCACCAGTACCGTTTCGGTGAGTGCGGTCAACGACCCGCCCTCCTTTAGCAATGCTGGCACGCTGACCACTGCTATCGGCGCGGAAGACGACTTTGGAGCTCGCGTCGCGCTACAGGCCGACGGCAAGATTGTGGTGGCAGGAACCAGCGATAACGGCAGCAATGATGACTTCGCACTGGCGCGTTACAACACCGACGGCACGCTGGATACCAGTTTCGCGGGCGACGGCAAGCTTACTACTGCCATTGGTGCGAGCAATGACACTGCAAGCAGCGTGACCGTGCAAGCCGACGGCAAGATCCTGGTGGCAGGGCGAAGCTTCAACGGCAGCAATAATGATTTCGCCCTGGTGCGTTACAACACCGACGGAACGCTGGACACCAGTTTCTCTGGCGACGGCATGCTCACGACGGACATTGGTGCGAGCCATGACACGGGAAACAGCGTCACCGTGCAAGCCGACGGCAAGATCCTGGTGGCGGGAACCAGCTGGAACGGCAGCAACGAAGACATCACATTGGTGCGTTACAACAGCGACGGCACGCTGGACACCAGCTTCTCCGGCGACGGCATTCTCACCACGGCTGTTGGATTGAGCCATGACAAAGGAAACAGCGTCACCGTGCAAGCCGACGGCAAGATTCTGGTGGCGGGGTCCAGCACCAACGGCAACGATGAATTCGCCGTGGTGCGTTACAACAGCGACGGCACGCTGGACACCACTTTCTCCGGCGACGGCATACTCACCACCGCTATCGGGGCCTACAATGCTTCTGGGAAGAGTGTCACTGTGCAGGCCGACGGCAAGATTCTGGTGGCAGGGGACAGCTGGAATGGCAGCAATCAAGACTTCGCATTGGTGCGATACAACAGCGATGGCACGCTGGACACCAGCTTCTCCGGCGATGGCAAACTCACCACCGCCATCGGCACAGGGCATGATCAAAGCTACAGCGTTGCCGTGCAGGCCGACGGCAAGATCCTTTTGGCGGGATACAGCGCGATCGGCAGCAACGACGAATTCGCTCTGGTGCGTTACAACAGCGACGGCACGCTGGACACTACTTTCTCCGGCGACGGCAAGCTGACCACCGCCATCGGGACGCTGTATGACACTGGATACAGCGTCGTCGTGCAGGCCGACGGCAAGATCGTGGTGGCAGGGGACAGCGACAATGGCGACAACTATGACTTCGCCTTGGCTCGCTACAACAGCGATGGCACGCTGGACACCACCTTCGCTGCCGCCAGCACGCTGGACGGCACACCGACCTACACCGAAAACGGCGCGGCGGTGGTGCTGGACAATGATGTCAATGTCTACGATGCCGAGTTGGATGCATTGAATTCAGGCTACGGCAACTACGCCGGAGCAAGCGTCACGCTGGTTCGAAACGGCGGAGCGGCTGCCGAAGATGTGCTGAGCTTCAACAACGGCAACGGCATCACGCTGTCCGGCGGGAACCTGCTCAAGAGCGGTCAGATCATTGCCACGTTTGACACCACGGCCACGGCGGGCCAACTGGTCATCACGTTCACCGATGCCAATGGCGAAATCCCAACCAGCGCCGACGTCGACAACATCCTGCGCCAGATCACTTATGCCAACAGCAGCGATACACCGCCCGCCAGTGTGCAAATCGACTGGACGTTCGACGACGGCGGAGACACCGTGCAGACACAAGGCGGCGCGGCTCTGCAGGCCACTGGCAGCACGACGGTCAACATCACGGCGACCAACGATGCACCGGTGATCAATCAAACGAACTTGCTTGTCAACGGCGATCTTGAGACTGGTGACTTAACCGGCTGGAGCACAACGGGAACCGTCACGAATACGGGCAACGCGCTGCGATTCGGCGAGGGCGATGTCGCAGGTCCGCATACGGCATCACAGTCTTTCACGACGATCATCGGACAAACGTACACGCTGACATTCCAATACCGGGATGACAGTGGCTCGCTCAGCCAGCAAATGCAGGTCAAAGTCGATGGTGCCACCAACCTCCTGATCGCCACACGAACATCGTCGGTGCCAGGAACGACCTTCACCACTTTCACCTATTCATTTGTCGCCGATTCGACAACGACGACACTGACATTCACCGATGTCTCAGCGAGCTCGACGGGGGTCGATGGCTACCTCGATAATGTTTCAGTTTACGAGCAAACTACCTTTACCACCATTTCAGAAGACGACGTCAACAACGCTGGTAACACGGTTGCTTCGTTGCTGGCCAGCGTCAGCGGCGATCGGGTGATTGACGCTGATGCGGGGGCCGTCGAAGGCATTGCGGTGACCTATGTGAGCAACGCCTTTGACTACTCGATCGACGGTGGCGCGACGTGGCAGCGGGTCGATTCAGTTTCAACTTTCAACGCACTGCTTCTGCGATCAACGGACCTGATTCGGTTGGTGCCGAATGCAACTTCCTCGCAAAGCGAGCGAATTGAGTTTCGTGCCTGGGACCAAACGACGGGAAGCGAGGGCACGTACGTCAGCACGTCTGTCAATGGTGGCAGCACCGCCTTTTCCACGACCATTGAAAGGGCTGCGATCGTCACCACGGGCATCAACGATGCACCGACGTTCGGTTCCGAGGGCGGTTTCGCCATTGGCTACGGCGAGCCAGGATACAACCAGAATGTTGCGTCCCTGGCACTTGCTGATGGCAGCGTCTTGTTCACGCCTTACAATTCCAACATTGACTCGGTGGTTGGCAAACTGGGGCCTGACGGCCAACTTGACACCAGTTTTGGAATCAACGGTTATTTCGAGGCATCGTCGATCGCCTATATCCAAGACATCAAGCAGCAGCCGGACGGCAAGTTCCTGGTCACGGGTGACGTTGGCAGCGATATCGGACTGGCTCGGTACAACAGCGATGGCACTCTGGACACCGGCTTCGGCACTGGCGGAGTGGTGGTGACGGATGTCAATGGCAACGACGATGCGTATGAAGTCGCCGTGCACACCGATGGCACCATCGTCGTGGTGGGCGCGAATGGACCGGATTCGTTTGTGGCGAGATACACCAGCGCGGGTGTGCTGGATTCGACCTTTGATGGCGATGGGATCGTTAATGTCAATCTTGGAGGTACCAGTGAACGTCTCGGTTCAGTGACCATTCTGGCCGATGGTCGCATTCTGGCCGCGGGCGAGAATCACGTCATTCGGCTGACAACCGCCGGTGCACTCGACGCGACGTTTGATGGGGACGGAATTCTTTCGGTCGGACACAAGACCAACAGTCTGGTCGTTCAATCGGATGGCAAGATCGCGGTTACCGGGTTACTGGGCAACGATCTGGTCATCACTCGCTTCGATGGTAACGGCGTCCTGGACACGAGCTTTGGTGTAGGTGGAACAGCAACACTAACACATCCCGACGTCCTTTCGGCCTACGGAGTCAAAGTCATCCAGCAGTCCGATGACAGGCTGCTGGTGGTCGGAACGGCTGAAACGAACAGCGCCTACGGTTACGAACTGGTGGTGGTACGGCTGAATACCGACGGAAGTTTCGATACCGGATTCGGTGACAACGGCGTCTGGCTCTCCGGTCTGACCAATGACTACGCCGACGGTTATGACATCTCACTCTATGACGACGGAGTGGAGGAAAAGATTGTCGTTGGAGGCTACGATAGTCGCCATGGTTTCTCACGTGCCTTGATCGCACGCCTGAACGCCGACGGTACGCTCGATACCAGCTATCAATCGGGCCAACTGGACGGTAATCCGACCTACGTCGAAGGTGGTTCAGCAGTGGTGCTGGATGCCAACGTACAGATCTTTGATGCAGAACTTTCAGCGGCAGACAATTTCAACGGGTCTTTCCTGTGGTTGCATCGCGCCGGTGGCGGAGTTGCCGAAGACGTGTTCAGTGCGACCGGCAATCTCGCCGCGTTGACTCAGGGCGGAAACATCACACTGTCGGGCATCAACATCGGAACCGTCTCATCGATAGCCAGCGGCAATCTGATTCTAACGTTCAACGCAGACGCCACCCAGGCACTCGTCAACGAAACGCTGCAGTCGATTGCCTATGCGAACACCAGCGACACGCCGCCGACAAGCGTTGACGTTACCTGGGAATTTCATGATGGCAACAGCGGATCCCAGGGCAGTGGCGGAAACCTCACCGCGACCGGCATCACGACGGTCAACATCATCAACACCGATGAACCGGCATTCTTGACCGTGCCGATTGCTCAATCCGTGAACGAAGACGTTCCGCTGACATTCTCCGGCGGCGGCGGCAATGCAATCGTTATTGAAAGCGGAAGCAACAACGACCCGATCGTAACGGCGACGCTGAGTGTGACCAATGGTCGGCTGACTCTGGCTACAACCGCTGGCATTTCGTTTATGAACGGAACCAGTAACAACAGCGCGACGATCGCAATTTCTGGGACCGAAGCCGACATCAACGCGGCGCTCGATGGTTTGCAGTACCTCGGCAACGCCAACTACAACGGCAGTGATACGCTAACGGTGACCACCGGTTCCGACGCGGCCGCCGAAGCGAATCTGTATGCCCGATATGAGTTCCTAAACGGCTCGACCGATGACGATAGCGGCAATGGTCACGACGGGACCGCTTCCGGCGATCCGACGCTGACCAGCGATCCCGAGCGCGGCGATGTGATGACGTTTGACGGCGATGACTTGATCAGAATCACCAACGGTGCCTTGGGTCTGGGCAACGAAGTCACGTTCGCGGCCTGGGTGAACTTGGATGCCGGACAACAGGAACAAGTCTTCTTGTCGATTGGTGACGAGTTCTTCGTGACGCTTGATCGCACCAACCCAAGTTACTCCATGGCGGTCCATGCCAAAGGACTTACGACCAACAATCTGAACTCAGCCAACAACATTGCTGGAGAAGGATGGAATCACGTCGCGGCAACGCTGGATGACACCACGAATATCGTGCGTCTCTATCTCAACGGTGTCCAGATCAACAGCAGTTCGTTCAACTTCGGTGACATTGACTGGGGTGTCACCGGTTCGCCCGACATCACCATCGGCGGAAAATCAACTGGGGCAAACGCGTTCGTCGGCAGCCTTGATGACGTGCGAATCTACGATCGTGTCTTAACCGCATCTGAAATTGTCGCGATTCTGGGCGACAACGGATTCGATTCCCAAACCGTTGCCATTACAGTCAACTCCGTCAATGACGCACCCAGCGGAGCGAACAAGACGATCACGATTCTTGAAGATGCGACCTATACGTTAACCGCTGCTGACTTTGGCTTTACGGATCTTGAAGGAAACAACTTCGATCGGGTTTGGATCACATCTCTCCCAAGCCAAGGTCAGCTTTTGTACAACGACGCAACCCTCGCTGCCAACGACTGGGTATCCAAAGCGGATATCGATAGCGGGTTGTTAACATTCCAACCAACCGCAGATGCGAATGGTACGAACTATACGAGTTTTGGTTTCCAGGTCCAGGACGATGGTGGCACCGCGAACGGCGGAATCGACCGTGATCCGACGGACAATTCGATTACGTTCAATGTGACTGCGGTCAATGATGCGCCGGTTCTTGTACCGTACGCTCCGACCTATGCCACAACCGAAGACACCGCATCGTACATGTTGACGATTTCCACATTCTTGAACGCCAGCGTGACGGATGTCGATAGCGTGCTTACGAAAGGGCTCGCGATCTTTGGGACGACCGGCACCGCTGGACTTTTGGAATACAGCATTGACGGCGGATCAACGTGGACAAGTATCGGTACGGTCTCTGCCAATAACGCTTTAGTGCTACGCTCGACGGACAAGATTCGCTTGTTGCCCAACGGTGAAAACGGCGGCACGATCAATCTGGAATACCGAGCCTGGGACCGGACATCAGGTACTGTCGGAACCAAGGTTGATTCCACTATCACCGGTGGAACAACCGCATTCAGCACAGCAAGCGACGTTCTCACGTTCAATGTATCTTCGATCAACGATGCGCCGACATTTGGATCAACCCTGAACGGCAATCCCACTTTCATTGAAGGGGGCTCGGCCGTGGTGCTCGATGGTAACGTCGCAATACTGGATGCTGAACTGAGCAACATCGATGACTTTGGCGGTGCCACACTGACGCTGGCTCGCAGCGGTGGTGCCGATGGCGAAGATGTGTTTTCAGCGTTCGGTAATCTGGTTCTAAACGGTGGCACGTTGGAACTTTCGTCGACTAACATCGGCAGCTACACCAACACCGGCGGACAGTTGGCGCTGACGTTCGGGATCGGCGTAACGAATGCCCAAGTCAACGAAGTGATGCAGTTGATCGCGTACAGCAACACCAACGACACACCACCGGCGAGTGTGCAAATCGACTGGACGTTTGACGATGGCAACAGCGGCGCACAAGGAACCGGCGGAGCGTTGCAAGCGACGGGCAATACGTCGGTCAACATCACGGCGACGAATGATGCACCTCTCACGGCTTTGCTTGAAGCCTCGGCGCTAAACTACACCGAAAACGACGGAGCGGTAGCGATCACGTCGGCGATTACGATCACCGATGTGGACGATACAAATATTGAATCGGCGATTATCGCGATCACCAGCAACTACGCCGATGGCGAAGACGTTTTGGCGTTCACGAACCAGAACGGCATCACCGGCGTGTGGGACTCGGGAACCGGCACGCTGACTCTGACCGGCTCGGCCACGTTGGCCCAGTACGAAGCGGCACTTCGCAGCGTCACGTTTGAAAACCTCAGCGATGATCCGACAACAGGAACTCGCACCGTCAGCTTTACCGTCAACGACGGCGACGCGAACAGCAACACTCAGTCGCGTGACATTGGCTTCACAGCGGTCAACGATGCTCCCGTCCAGACCTCCATAGAAAGCACTGCACTCAACTACACCGAAAACGATGGAACCGTCGCCATCACTTCGACTTTGGCAATCACCGACCTTGACGGTACAAACATCGAATCGGCCGTCGTGGCCATCACCGGTAACTATGTCGACGGACAAGATGTTCTGGCATTCAACAACCAGAATGGAATTAGCAGCTCGTGGAATGCCACAACAGGCGAACTGACTCTCACCGGCTCCGCCACGCTGGCTCAGTACGAAGCCGCTCTGCGTTCAATCACCTACACCAACACCAGCGACAATCCGTCCTCGGCCAATCGCACGGTCAGCTTTACAGTCAACGATGGTGACGACAACAGCAACACGGTCACTCGCGATATCGTCATCGAACGAGTGAACGACACTCCCGATGTGGTTGGCCCCGGTTCTGCTTACAGCGTCAATGAACAGACCAACCTGAATATCCATGGTACGGGCTTCAGTGTCACGGATGTCGATGCGGGATCCGGCACAATGACAGCGACGATTGCCGTCGGTGAAGGCTCGATCGCGGTCGCGGCGGGTGATTCGGGGATTGCGATCAGCAGCGGCAACGGAACGGGCAGCGTGATCCTGACCGGTACGTTGGCGCAAATCAATAACCTGCTAACTGGCGTTGGCACAGGCTCGATTGTTTACAACAACGGCAGCGACACGCCTTCGGCTTCGACGACGATTACGGTCACGGTTAACGACGGTGGCAACACGGGCACCGATCCGGGCCTGACGGCTGATGGCAGCAGCGAAGAAGACTCGGCTTCGCAAACGATTAACCTCATCGCGACCAACGACGATCCGACCAATGTTGGCAGCTTGCCAACCGACATCACCGTCACCGAAGACGTTGCCAGCAACATTGATCTCTCCGCGATCAACTTCAGTGACGTCGATGCCGCCAGCGGAACACTGACCGCCACTCTTTCCACTACCACAGGCGGCCAACTGACTGGCGCCGCCGGGACCGGCATCACGATTGGCGGCACGGCGACGGCTCGGACGTTCACCGGCACGTTGACCGACCTCAACAACTACTTCGACAACGCCAGCAACATCACCTACGTTCATGGTACACCGCACACCAACGGTGATAACGCCGATACGATCGGGGTCGTCATTAACGACAACGGCAACACCGGCACTGGTGGTGGAGTTGATCAGAATCTTGGTACGGTCAACGTCGACATCACGGCAGTCAACGATACGCCGGTTGGCATTCCAGCCATCACGGGCACGGTAACCGAAGACCAAACGCTGACCGCCGACACCAGCGGCATCAGTGACAACGACGGTTTGGGAGCGTTCAGTTACCAATGGCTGAGAGACGGCGTCAATATCGGCGGAGCCACGGCCAGCACCTATACGCTGGGTGACGCCGACGTCGGTTCGCAAATCAGCGTCGAAGTCACCTACACCGACGGCGAAGGCAACAACGAAGGACCGCTCGCTTCGGCGCAAACTGCTGCCGTCACCAACGTCAACGATACGCCAGTCGGAGTTGCTGACAACTACTCGTTGAACGAAGACAATGTCTTAAACAACAACGTACTCTCGAATGACCATGACAACGATATCTCGGACACCTTAACTGCTGTACTCAATCAAGATGTGGCTCACGGGCAATTGATTCTTCAAACTGATGGATCATTCGCATATACGCCAGACCACAACTTCAACGGCATTGATGAGTTTACTTACAGGGTTTTTGACGGAACGACGTATTCGAGTGAAACCACGGTCGCATTAACGATCAACGCGATCAATGACGCCCCCATCGCAGTCGACGATGCCGCACAAATCAACGTTGGCGAAACGATCAACATCAACGCGTCAAATGGATTACTCGCGAACGATTCGGACGTCGAGGGCGATTCCTTGACTGCCGTGCTGATCGCTGGGCCAAGTTCCGGTAGCTTGACACTCCAGTCAAACGGAAGCTGGAGCTATGAAGCAGCACCAGGATTTTATGGATTAGTCTCGTTCACTTATGCCGCTAACGATGGCAGCGTGAATTCCGCCACAGCAACGGTCACGATCCTGGTCTCAGTTGGTGGTCCCGCGCCGCCACCTCCGCCGCCACCTCCGCCACCACCTCCGCCGCCACCTCCGCCGCCACCGCCAAATCCAACGCCAGAACCAGAGCCGCTGCCTGAGTCCGAACCTGAATCAAACCCAGTGACGACGCCCCCAGAATTCATTCCTGAGCATTCGATGGGACCATCCACAGAGGTGGACGAAACGGCCAAGACTTCCGACGACTCGGGCAATTTACCACCCAAGGACACGGATCTGCTCTATGGCATGATTGCCCAGAGTGTCGCTGACGGCAAAGAACAAAATCTCGGAAACTTGCAAACAACCGAAATGACCTTCAAGCCGTGGAGTTCCTATTTGCGAAGGATCCTGGTTTCTGCGGATTATTCCGAAGAATCGGCACGAATGAATTTCATCGTCGAAAACTCTGACCTACAGTTCAGCTTAAGTCAGTTCCTGTCGCAAGAGGATGAACGCCAAGCAACACTCCAGCTGGCCAGCGGCACCGCAACAACATTGTTCGTTGGGGCCTCCGCAGGCATCGCGGCATGGTGCGTCGGAGGATCGTACCTGTTTTCCCTGCTCGCTTCCTCCCTTCCGACCTGGGCTGGATTTGACGTGATCCATATTGTCAATAATCCAACACGATGCCTTAACGTAGACGACAAATCCGTCGCTCAGATTATCTCTGCGGGAATGCAGTCGGAGTCGGAATCAAGCTCATGAAAATAAGCAGCCTCGCTCGAATCAATTTCAGCATCATCATGCTGTGCATTGCGGCGATTCTTCTTGCGCATTTGGCTGGGCTCATACCAGACGAACGTGTATATCAGGTAGCAAATCGGGCCAAGTTGTGCGAGGCATTGTCCGCAAACATCAGTGCCTGTGTCGGAGATTACGATCTCCAAAAAGCCGGAAAACAGTTCGAACTATTCGCTACTCAAAACCCCGATTTAATCTCGGTGGGATTGCGTCGACACAACGGTGACCTTGTTGTCGCCGTGGGCTCGCATGCGGAAACGTGGAACGATCTTGCTGTAGGGCATCAGGACGGAATCTATGTGGTGCAGATAGAAAACACGAAGACAAAGTGGGGCCAGATCGAAATCCAATTCAGCCCCATTTATGCTGGAGCGAATCAATACGTCAGTCCTTCATTGGCAAAACTGCTGAGTTTTGTGGCAATGCTCGTTGGTCTAGCGTGCTGGTTGCATTTGCGTCGCATTTTACGCTATCTCGATCCGAACAAGAGCGTGCCACCTCGCGTTCGAGAAGTGCTCAACAGCTTTGCCGAAGGCGTTATCGTTATAGACACCGAAGACCGTATTGTCTTAGCCAATCAGAGTTTCGCGAAGTATGTCGGCAAGACCCAAGAAGAGCTTCTCGGGAGCGGTCTGTATGATTTGGCGTGGCGAATCTCAGAGGCACCTAATTGCAGCACAACCGAGATTCCAGCCGGCACGGTGCACGGAACTCAGATGCAACTAGCCGATGCTAACGGCCAAATCAGATCGATATTCTCGGTAAACTCGTCGCCGGTACTCGATGACGAGGGCAAGTACAAAGGGGTGATGATGGCGTTCACCGACGTAACGCCACTAGAACGTAACCGTTCTGCGCTCTTGTCGACATTGGAAGAGTTGAGTGTATCGAAAAAGGAAATCACAAAACAGAACGAGGAATTGCGTTATTTAGCTACCCGTGATCCGTTGACGTCTTGCATCAATCGCCGAACCTTCTTTGAACTGTTTGAAGAGCACTGGAGTGAAGCAACAAACAGCAACATACCGTTGTGCGGAATGATGGTGGACATCGATTTCTTTAAATCGATCAATGATACCTACGGACATAGCATGGGCGACGAAGTGCTTCGCCAAACCGGTGCTCTGCTCAACAAAATGACCCGCAAGAATGACGTCGTTTGCCGCTATGGCGGCGAAGAGTTTGCAATTCTCATGCCCGGACTCGACATTGCAGATGCCGAGGCTGCCGCCGAATCGATACGCATCCGGATGAGCGAAATGCAGTTCCCAGATTTCACAATCACGGCAAGCCTCGGAATCTCGGCGTTCTCACTGGGCGCCGCCGCTCCCCAAGACATGCTTGACCAAGCCGACAAATGTCTTTACGTCGCTAAACGAAATGGACGAAACCAGGTTGTTAGGTTTGACACTGTTCCGGCAGACTTAATCGTTGATGAATCCAAGATTTCTCGCACCAAACCCGCTGAAGAAGCGAGCGTTGCTCCCTCGATACCTTACTCGGCTGTCACGGCGCTGTTTTCTGCATTGACTTTCAGAGACCATGAAACCGCAATGCACTCCAACCGCGTTTCAACGTATGCTTCGCTTCTCGCTCAGCGTGTCTTAAGTCCTAAGGACGTTTACGTCGTTGAGACTGCAGCGCTGCTGCATGACATCGGCAAGGTCGGCGTTCCAGATGCGATCCTCCTTAAACCTGAGGCACTGAACGCTGAAGAATGGGAATTCATGGAGAAACATGATCGGATCGGAGTAGAGATCATAAGACACTCGTTCAAGAATCAAGGTTTGACAGACATTGTCAAGTACCATCACTACCGATACGGTGGTGTCCAATGCAGCGAGAAACAAAAATTCTGGGGAGAGGATATTCCGATTGGGTCACGCATTCTAACCATCGTCGATTCTTTCGACGCGATGGTTTCTGATCGACCCTATCGAAAAGGCATGGGTGTCACGAGCGCCGTCGCCGAGCTTCGTCGTTGCTCCGGATCGCAGTTTGATCCCGTTTTGACCGAATACTTTATTGAAATTGTCGAATCCGGAGCACTTCAAGTCGAGTTAAATTCTGGGGTTTCATCCGACGGCGACGTACTGCTTGCCATCGGCGAGCAAATAGAACGGCTCGTCGAGGCAGCCGACGATGGCGACGGTCAATCGTTTGTCGCGTTAGCCGAACGATTGCGTCAAACGGCGGATAGGTTTCAAATTGGGATTGTTTCTGAGGCCGCCTCCAATGCGATCGCGGTAACTAACGAAGACGCACAAGTCGAGACTTTGGTCAAGCAATCATTTGAACTACTGGCCGCGTGCCGCATCATGCGGGCAGGGATATCACCAGCTAATTTAACTTCCACTGAAGTCGACTCCAATTCTGCTCAAGTACAGAAACCTTGATCGCGAAATTTCAAGCTCCGTTTTAGTGATAGCATTGATTGCGAAATCTGCGTGATTTTCAGTTTGAAAGAACGAAGGTGCTTGCAGAAATCCGGAAACTCTTGGTTCAAAAGTATCAAGCGACTCCGGATCCGATCGCTGCAGCACGGATTGCAAACCTGCGCCCGCGCGTCAACCTGATTCGGGACATGCAAACTCTCGGGGGCGCTAGTGGTCTGTCACAGCTAAAAGTTAGGGTAGTGGATCTTGTTAAAGATCCTGTAGCGGTCGGATCTTTAACAAGATCTACTACAGCGAACCCTAATGTTTAGCTGTGACAGACCACTAGTCTTCTGTCATGCACAGTCTGCATGGGACTACTTTTTGCGGGTTTGGTTTTTTTCGGCAAAGTCGTCTTCGCGATCAGTCTTGTTTCGATGGTCATCTCAGTTGTTTATTGTACCGAACGGTCGATCTCACCGATTTCGGGCGATTGGCGATTCGAATGCTCACCTCATCGTTGGCAGTTGGAGAAGGTTTGAATGGGACCCGTGTTTTGGAAGACGGCAGCGTTACTCGTGCTGTCAAACGTGTTCATGACGTTCGCATGGTACGCTCACCTAAAGAACCTGGATGGTCGGCCGTGGATAATCGCCGTACTTGTGAGCTGGGGTATCGCGTTTTTTGAATATCTGATTCAGGTGCCCGCGAATCGAATCGGGTACACGCAGATGAACCTCGGCCAATTGAAGATTCTGCAGGAAGTAATCACTCTAAGCGTCTTCGTGCCATTCGCGGTCTTTTACATGCAGCAACCGCTCAAACTCGATTATCTGTGGGCTGCGTTCTGTATCATGGGAGCCGTGTATTTCGTTTTTCGGTCCGCCACCTAACTTAGAATTCGAATTATGATTGTGCCATTGAGTCTTGGCGGTTCGTGCGAAAGATCACCGTGTCCCGAGTTCGTGCCCGAGCATCTGAACGGAATCAAGAACGATATGGAAAGACCAAAGCGATGATTTTCAAAATGCACGTGACTGCAAGTCGGATAATCTCGACGATTGTTCGCCCATTTTTTTTCGCCGTCTTCCTTTCGATAGCTGCTTTGACATTGGTTTCCTCGGCGAGCTCGCAGCCGACGCCGACGCTTGCGAACGAAGTCACTCGGTTCAGTCGCGACATCCAACCGCTGTTGGCGAAACACTGCATCGTCTGCCACGGACCCGATGAGGCCGAAGCGGGTTTGTCGTTGGTGGATTCGAGTCGAGCGACGATGAAGCTCGATTCAGGCCAACAGGCGATCATCCAAGGGCAACCTGAGAATAGCGAGTTGATGCGCCGAGTTATGAGCTCGGACGATTCGCTGCGAATGCCTCCCGATGGTGAACGTTTGTCCGACCAAGAGATCGGCCACCTTGCTCGTTGGATCGAAAGCGGCGCCGCATTTGAAACGCATTGGGCCTATCAACCACTTACCGAGCCAACGTTGCCGGCAACGGAAAAGAGTAGCGAATGGGTTCGTAATCCCATTGACCTGTTCGTCCTCGCCAATTTGCAACACCATGGTATTGAACCGTCCGAGCACGCCGATCGTGTGACGTTGATCAAGCGGTTGTCGTACGACCTCGTCGGTTTGCCCCCGACGCCGCAGCAAGTCGATGCGTTCATTGCAGATTCGTCGCATGACGCCTATGAAGAGCTCGTCGATCGGCTGTTGGCTTCGGAAGCCTTCGGTGAGCGTTGGGGGCGGCATTGGCTCGACAAGGCGCGCTATGCGGATTCGGATGGATATGAAAAGGACAAGCCTCGACCCAATGCGTGGCGTTATCGTGACTGGGTCATCGATGCGATCAATCGAGATCTGCCGTACGACCAATTCACGATCGAACAACTCGCCGGTGATCTCTTGCCAGAACCATCGACGGATCAACGACTCGCGACCGCGTTTCATCGGCAAACGCTGACCAACACGGAAGGCGGTGTCGACCAGGAGGAGTTTCGCGTCGAAGCCACGTTTGATCGCACCGAAACGACCGGCGCGATCTGGATGGGCTTAACGATGACGTGCGCTCGTTGCCATACGCACAAGTACGATCAGATCACCCAGCGTGAATATTTTCAACTCTTTGCGTTCTTCAACAGCGCCGACGAAGCCAACATGGACGTGCCTCGCAGTGAACAGGCATTGCGGCAGCACGCAATCGATCAAGCCGAATATGATCGACAGGTTCAAGAGTTGGAACAGGAACTTGAAAACGCGATCGCCGAGATTCAGCCAAAGATCGATCAATGGACCGCCGAGATGACGGACTCCATTGCCGCAGCGGACCGCGACCCGGTCAGCTTTGCAACGCCGTCCGTGCTCAGCGCCACTGCGGACAGCGAAGCTGAATTTGCGTCCCAGGATGATGGCTCGCTTTTGGTTACCGGCTCGGTCGCCGACCAAGACCGATACTCGCTGGAGTTCAAGCTGCCCGAACGTCCGCTGACCGGTATCCGTTTGGAAGCTCTCACCGACGAGACGCTGGCCAAGAAAGGGCCCGGGCGAGCTCCCAACGGCAATTTTGTCGTCAGTCAAATCCGATTGTTTGTCAGCCCCGACCGTGAGTTCCAAGATCCGGTCGAGGTTGTTTTCACGGCGGCAACTTCTGATTTTTCGCAATCGAAATTCCCAGCCGAAGGTGCCCTTTCGGCCGACGAGAAAACGGGCTGGGCGATCTCGCCTGAGACGGGAAAGCAGCATCAATGGATCGGTTTCGCGACGGTTCCGTTGGATGCGAGCGACCATCGTTACTTGCGCGTCGTGATCGATCAGAGCTACGGCGGTCAGCACACGCTCGGTCGCTTTCGCCTCTCAACCATGAGCGGATTCGATCCGTTGGCCAACCTACCCAAGGAGGTCGCCGAGGCCTTGCGAGTCGCTCCGCCCGAACGGTCGGCGAAAAACGTCAAGACAATCGCCTACCATGTAGCGAGTATCGATCCGAGAATATCGAAATTGATTCAGCGACTAGAAAAACGAAAGAAGCAAACTCCCGAAAGCCCCACGATGACGGTACGGGTGATCCGTGCGGCAGACCGAAAGACCAAGTTGCTGCACCGTGGTGATTTTTTACAACCCGCCGAGGAAGTCCAAAGCGACGTTTTGGAGATGATCTCGCGTACGCATCCGCTGCGTTCTCGAAAAACAGGACATCCTGCCGACCGACTCGATTTGGCATCTTGGTTGGTCGATCCCGCTCATCCGCTGACCAGCCGGGTTACCGTCAATCACGTTTGGGCTGATCTGTTCGGACGTGGGATTGTGCCGACCGTCAATGACTTCGGCGTCCGTGGCGAACTACCGACACACCCTCAATTACTCGATTGGCTGGCGTGGCAGTTTTCCCATGACATGATGTGGAGTCGCAAGACGTTGATCAAGACCATCGTGATGAGTGCGACTTACCAGCAAGCATCGGCGCACCGCGACGACTTAGTTCAAAAGGACCCGACCAATGACTTGTTCGCCCGACAAAACCGCTTGCGTGTGTCGGCCGAAGTGATCCGCGATTTGCATCTTGATGTGAGCGGTTTGCTGAGCCACAAAGTCGGCGGCCCGAGTGTGTTCCCGCCCTTGCCGCCTGGGGTCGCGGAACTCAGCTACGCGAATAATTTTAAATGGACTACCAGCGGAGGCGACGATGCCTATCGACGTGGCATGTACACGTTCTTCAAACGCACTTCACCGCACCCGACCTTGATCAGTTTCGACTGTCCCGATTCCAACACGACGCGTCTGCAACGTGAAACGAGTAACACGCCACTGCAAGCGTTGGTCACGCTCAACAACGGCGTCTTTACCGAAGCGGCCCAAGCGATGGCGCGGCGGGTCTTGATCGAAGGCGGCGGCGACGATCGCCAGCGTCTGCGATACGCACTGCGTTTGTGCATCGCTCGTCATCCACAGAAGTCGGAACTCGATCGATTTGAACAATTATTGAAAACCGCAAGGCAGTACTACCAGTCGCACCCGGATGACGCGGCGCGGCTTGCCTCAAACCATCGTTACGATCAGGTCAATGCTGAAGAGAACGCGGCTTGGATCGCGACGCTTCGAATGGTTCTGAACCTCGATGAATTCATTGTCCGCGATTAGGAACCGTATCCATGACACCTTTTCAACAGCACGCACTCGAGCAACACGCCTTGCGAACACGGCGGGAGTTCTTGACGACGACGGCCAGCGGTTTGGGCATGGCGGCCCTCGGGTCAATGCTTACGCAAGACGGATTGATGCAAGCGGCGACCGCCGAACAAGTATCAACCGACCAAACAACCTCCGACCCCGACGCGAATCCGCTGGCCCCCAAACCGCCGCACTTCGACGGTCCGGCCAAGGCGTGCATTTTCATTTTCATGGCGGGGGCGCCTTCTCACATCGATTTGTTCGATGACAAACCGGTCTTGAAAGAACGGCACGGCCAACCGCTTCCCGAGTCGATGCTCGAAAAAGTCCGTTTCGCGTTCATCAAGAAAGACAACGCGCTACTGCAAGGGTCGCCGTATACTTTTCAAAAGCACGGCCAATCGGGAATGGAACTGAGCGAGTTGTTACCACACCTCGGCGAGGTTGCCGACGATCTGTTGCTCGTTCGTTCGTTGCACACCGAACAATTCAATCACCACCCCGGTCAATTGATGATGCAGTGCGGCCGGGGAACGTTCGGATTGCCCAGCATGGGATCGTGGTTGACGTATGGACTCGGTAGCGAATCGCAGAATCTTCCCGGGTATGTTGTGTTGACGAGTGGACGCGGATCTTCTGGAGGGACGACGCTATGGCAATCCGGTTTTTTGCCATCGACCTACGCCGGCGTGCCGTTTCGCAATCAGGGCGAACCGGTGTTGAACTTGGCCAATCCTCCCGGAGTCCCGGCCGAACTGCAGCGTCAAGGTTTGGATATCTTGCGGGCCGCCAACCAACAACGGTTCGCGGAGGTCAACGATCCCGAAATCGCCGCACGAATCGCGTCGTATGAATTGGCGTATCGGATGCAAACCGCAGCGCCCGATCTGATCGACCTGTCCTCTGAAACCAAACAAACCCTTGACGACTACGGTCTTGATCGGGAGGAACCCAAGAACTTTTCAGGACGAGGGAAGCAAGGCGACACGTATCAAAGCTTTGCCAAGAACTGTTTACTCGCCCGGCGAATGGTCGAACGCGGCGTACGATTCATCAACATCATCTATGCGTCTTGGGATCATCACAGCAACATTCCCAAAGAGCTGCCGTACAACTCCAAATGTGTCGACCAACCCATCGCCGCGTTGATTCGCGATCTCAAACAACGGGGCATGCTCGATTCGACCATGGTGGTGTGGGGGACCGAGTTCGGCCGCACGCCGCTGGGGGAAAACCGAAGCGGCAAACGAGAAGTCGGCACCGGTCGGGATCATCATCCGTATTCGTTTAGCATGTTGATGGCCGGCGGCGGATTCAAGGGCGGAATGACTTACGGGGCGACCGATGAAATCGGATGGCACGTCACCGAGAATCCAGTCCATGTCAACGACCTCCATGCGACGATGTTGCACCAGTTCGGGCTGGACCACCTCAAACTCACTCATCGCTTCCAAGGACGTGATTTTCGCCTGACCGACGTGGGTGGCAAGGTCATTGAAGATTGGATCTAGTGCTTTGTCTAGATTCAGCTCTAGGGTTGGCAACATTAGCCGTTTGGGCGCTAGCCCCGGTTTTTGCGACGGAACCGTGGCTAGCAAGCTGTTGATTTAATCGTAACCCGAAGCGTCAGCGAGGGATTCATCACCATTAAGTCCTTTGTATGTATCCCTCGCTGACGCTTCGGGTTTCGATGAGGGCTAAATCAACAGCCCGCTAGCGCCAAAACGGCTAATCCTAAAGTTAAAGTTGGACAAAACACTAGGAGTCTTTCGATTTCGATGCGGACGTCTCGCTTTTTAGCTCATGGTTGAGGATTTCCAGAAGCGTTTGTAGAAACACGACCACCATCGGTCCGACCAAGATTCCAATGGGTCCGAACACCGAAACGCCACCGATCACACTCAAGAGTGCAAACAGCGGATGCAGTTGGCTGCGTCCGTGCAAGACAAACACCTTGATGACGTTGTCGATCGATGAGACCACCGCGGCTCCCCAGATCGCGAGCAGCACGGCCGGAATCATTCGCTGTTCCACGATGGCTAACCACAACGCGCAGGGCACCCAAACCGAGGCCGCACCGAGAAACGGAACCAACGCCATCAAGCTGGTTAAGAACAACAGCAAGATGATTTGATCGAAGCCGGCGATCCAAAATCCGATCGTGGCCAAGATGCCTTGCACCACCGCCGACAGAACACTCGCCAAGACCACCGCACGGCTGGTTCGGTCGAACTCCATTAACAGCTGGTGCTCATAGGCGTCGTCCATCGGGGACAACCGCATTAACGTTGTGATCATCGCCGGGCCATCGATCAAAAAGAAATAAACGGCGATGACCAAAATCACCAGTCCAAACAACGTTTGAGCCACGATGCTGCCGGTGGCACTGGTCAATCGCACGAAACGTGGTTGCAAGGACTCGCGTGCTCCACGGATCAGCCGAGCGAAATCGGTCTCGTCAGGGTTGGCCAGTAGTTTCAGTTGGCTTTGTAATGTGCCGCCGAGCTTTCGATTCATCCAGTTGCGAATCGCCGCTGCGGTAAAAACCGCTTCTTTTTCAAATTGCTCGGAGACGTTCAATCTGGTGAGCGGATTGAACGTTCCCGATTCGGTTTCATCTCGACGCATTTGGTCGGCCTCGCGCAAACCATTGGCAAACCGCTCGATACTTGCGATCGCGTTTTCGGCCTCCTCGACTGCGGTGTCGGCACTCGGGAGATCTTCTTGCAAATAAACGATGATCGAAGCCGCTTGGTCAAGTTGTTTGGCTTTGGCGATCAGATCCGTCCGGACTTCGCCCGTTGCGGTGGCCGTTGTGATCACCGGTTCGGCGACACCCAGAAGATCGACCGTACGATCGAGTTGTCGAAAATGCTCGGCGTGAGGTAGATCCAGTCCGAGTTGAGAACGGACACGGTCGAGTGCCACCGACATGCTGCCGTTCATCTGGGACAGCAAAACGGTGAACTGCGTCGTCGCGATCGACACCAACATGCCCAGCGGCATCAACACGACTAACAGCACGAGCAAAGTGGTCAAGGCGGCCGATAAACGTCCGCGACCTCCTGTTCGTTTGAGAATCCAAAGATGGACGGGGCGAAAGATGACCACCAACAGCGCCGCCAAAAACAACGGCACAAAGAACCCGATCATCAACTGATAGAACAGCACCCCGACGGCCAGGATCCCGAACATCAACATCACCACCGACATGATCCGGGACAGGGACGGTAATTGAGGAAATAGAATTTGCTTGCCTGCAGGAGCCGCCGGGGCCGTTTCCTTCATCCGCCCGACGACCGGATTGCCATCCGGCATCGGTGGGACGTTCGTCGATGAAGAATCGCCCGTTGCTGATTGCTCGGCCGAAGGTTTTTCGCTTGAGGTTTTTTCGGGTGCCGATGGCTCATTGTGCAATGCGGACGAGTGAGCGGATTCTGGATGACTTGGCGGCTGGCGACCAGGAACTTCGCCCGCCGAGGATGGTTTGGGTGGCGACTGAGCGGGTCTTGATCGATTTTTTCGTTTCATTCATGGATTCCAATTCGAGAATGCAGCGGCAGTCCAGCCCAAGATAATGTACGCGGGCACAGACCGTCATCCCGACAAAATAGCCGCGTGAGCGATTCATCGAGAGCACGACACATTCCTGCGAGGTGGTTTGTTACATTGTTGGACGAATCGATGCAGTGGCGTCCTCGCCCGCCAATACTCTGTGCCAACACTTGTCCGCCAAATCTCCAAGCAAAGATCATCAAAGCATTCTCATGAAACTAGGATTTGTAACCGCCATCTTGCCTGACCTGTCGTTCGAAGAAGTGCTGCGTCATGCGGCTTCGTTGGGCTATCAATGTGTCGAAGTGATGTGTTGGCCGCCGGGTAAGGCGGAGCGACGCTATGCGGGTGTGACTCATTTGGATGTGACCGACTTGTCCTCCGATAGCGTTGAGAATGTCCAGCGGCTGTGTGATGAAACGGGCGTTTCGATCAGCGGTTTGGGATATTATCCCAATCCGTTGTCGCCGGACCTTCAAGAAGCTGCTGCCGCGGTCGCCCATCTTCGCGAAGTGATCCAAGCCGCACCTCGGTTTGGTGTGTCGCAGGTCAACAGTTTTGTCGGTCGAGATTGGACGAAAACGATCGACGCGAACTGGCCGCGTTTCCTGGAAACCTGGAAGCCGTTGGTTGAGTTGGCCGAGAGCGTAGGAGTTCGCATCGGGATCGAAAATTGCCCGATGTTGTTCTCCGATGATGAATGGCCAGGCGGCAAAAACCTTGCGGTCAGTCCCGCGATATGGCGGCGGATGTTCGAGGACATACCGAGTTCATCGTTCGGTCTGAACTATGATCCATCGCACATGGTTTTTCAGCACATGGATTACTTGCAGCCGATGCAGGAGTTCTCAGATCGGTTGTTTCATATTCACGCCAAAGACGTCCGTATCGACCGACAAGGGTTGAACGATTACGGCGTCCTGGCGTTACCGTCACGCTACCATCATCCCAAATTGCCTGGCCTGGGCGAAGTCGACTGGGGGAAATTCTGTTCGGTCTTGGGCGATACCGGATACGACGGCCCGGTGTGTGTCGAGGTCGAAGACCGGGTTTACGAAGCGACCACAATGACCCGCGTGCAATCGTTACAGCAATCCCATGATTACCTGCGAAACTTCATCGCCCGCCCAGTTAAGTAGGCTGGGTGAAGGAGGCTTTGCGACGAACACCCGGCATGCCCGCTACTGAAATCTTTATCTGTTCCTGACCAATCGTTGGAGGATTGCCGGGTCTCCGTCGAAGCGACTGCGACCCAGCCTACGGGAGTTCCAGCCAGCATCCGTGAAACGACTGACACATTCCTTGACTCAAGCAACCATGTATTCAATCACCAACATGTTGACACACTTTAGCGGCAATAGCATCGTCAGCGTGCTCGCTCTGGTGAGCGTTCATTCAATGACGCTCGCCGACGAGCCCGAGCTATCGGCACGCTGGACCCCTGCCACGGCCGTGATTCGCGATCTCCAACCGGCAGTCGGGGCGGTTTATTCGTTTCGAGATAACGGTCGAGCTTCGGGAAGTGGTTCTCTCGTCGATCCACGCGGATTTTTGTTGACGGTCGCTCACGTCGTCGGCGATCAGCACGTCGTGCTCTTAGGTGGTCGTCCACCGCTGCGAGCGAGTTTAATCGGCAAGAACCCGGAGTTTGATTTAGCCGTCTTAGAACTCGGCGGTCCGGCTTTCAATCGTCCGGGGGCTCCCGATTATCCACTCGACGGAAAACCGTTTGCCTTCATTCGTTTGGGCATTGCCGACGAAGTCATGCTCGGTGAAACCATCTTGAATCTGGGCAGTCCCGGCGGCCGCGGAATCGTGGTGACGTCTGGGATCGTCAGCGCGACCAGTATCGCCGGAGGCAACGCATTGGCGCTGGCGACCCAGGACTCGAACGGGTTTCAACAATATTTACAATTCGACGCGGCGAGCAATCCGGGTAATTCGGGTGGTGCGATCGTTAATTTGGACGCCCAACAAATTGGAGTCGTCACGTCGAGCATCCGAGGCGAAGAGGGGATTCATTTCGCGGTCCCGATCGATGTCGTCCGTCGTTGCCTTGCCGACCTTCTGCACTGCGAATTGCGGCATCGCTATGTCAGCGGAATCGAAATCGATCCGCAACGTCCGGACGTCATGGTGACCGGCGTCGCCACCGATTCGCCCGCATTCGAATCCGGTTTACAAATCGGCGAAGAAGTAGTAGCCGTGGATGGGCGACGGTTGCGGGACCCGATCGATTGGGAGTTCACCAAATTCGAGTGGAAACCCGATCAAAACGTGATTCTGACGGTGCGACGAACGAGCGAAGAAAAGCAAACGGAACTCGACTTGCCGATTCAGTTGATCCCGCGTAACCGTGATGGCGGCATCGAAGTCGACGAAAGCGTGGCTGCGGGATTGATCTGCCGGACCTCGGTCTACGATCCGCAGATCCCCGATCCGCTTTCTGACGACCAGCGTCCCAAGGGAACACCACAGGTCGTCGCACTTCCGACCGCCACGCCCCCGAATCTGCCGCGTGATGATCACTATGAATTGGGTTTTGAGGGACTGATCGAGATCAAAGAGGCGGGACTTTATCGGCTGGGTGCAAAGTCGGACGATGGATCGAAGGTTTATTTCCACGACAGGCTCGTCGCCGACAATGGCGGCAATCATGCTTCCCAACTGCGCACCGGGTGGATCGACGCTGCCCCCGGCAAGCATCCGATTCGAATCGAGTACTACGAAGACGAAGGCAATGAACTGCTGGAACTCTATCTCGCCAAAGGTGACGACGAACCCCGGCTTATCCAGGCGAGCGAGTTGTTCCACGTTGTTGCCCCTTGAAACGTGCTACCGCTTGAATCGTGCTACCTCTTGAATCTTTGCGGAGGATTTTCGAACGGTCGCAAATCAGGGCGCTACGGTCGAAGTACCTGCCCTTCAGTTTCGTCTAAACATCCAAGGGTTTACTGATTCGCCGCAGCGAAGGCTGCCGTCGGATCAGCGTGCACTCCGTCACGCGAGATGATGCGTTCGAAATCGCCTCGCAATGCTTTCAACGCGTATCGTTCCTCGTTGATTTCAGCGGACGTCCGAAAACCCATGCGACGCAAGAGTAGTGGATCTTGTTAAAGATCCCTTTGCAGGAGGATCTTTAACAAGATCCACTACTACAAAGACTTCACTTATTGATCCCGCGATGCTTAATGGATGCATCACGTCCGCAAGTCATGCGCCAAGACAAACCTATCCAATCTTTGGGCCCATCGTTTTCATATTGTGTAAACGAAAGGCTTTTTGATTGATTCATTACCGTCGGTGCGGCTTTGGTCGAATGGTCATTTTGCCGACCTGGGTGGTTGACTAACCAGCGATCGTTGAGCTTCGATCACGCGGGCTGTTTGAATCGGCGTCATGATGAGGTATCGATCGCGACCATCTTGGTTCGGTCGGAAACGGGTGAAGCCGTCGTCGTCGACACGAACCGTTCCCCGATCGGACAATCCGAAGTACCCGTCATGGGGACGGACGGCGTAGAGTACGCTCGTCAGATCCCAGGTCGGACGATCGTGATTCGGGCCGCTGTGCAATAGATACGATTCGGGCACGATGTGGTGCTCGCGATAACGAAAGTCGTTGGCAATGCTTTCGCGTGGATATGGGGCGGCGATACCGATCCGAAAATCGCTCCACACGACCGGAACGTCCGACGGCCACCGGTCGGCAAATCGCTGCATCGAATCGATCCCGTTGCGGACGTTGGCTTCGAGGAAATGATCGTTGCCGTCGATCGCAGCGAACGCCCCGGCCATGACGGAGACCACCTTCACTTTCTTGCGAACCAACTCAATGCCGCTGAGATCGCTGTGTCCGTCGCCGGCGGATTCGATCAAGTCGGCCAAGTTTGCCGCCAAGCCGACTTGGATCAGCACGACGCTGTGGTCTTCGGCGGCGGCGAGCGTTTGGCGAAGAGTTGCGACGGCGTCGGGAGCCGCGTCACTCGACGTAAGATCGTGCGGGTATCGCAATTCGTCGCCGTCTCGCTGTTGGATCAAGTGCAGATACTTGCTGTCCCGCTTTTGGGCGTCACGGGTGACACCGATCGGAATATCCGGCCGACCGTAAAACGTGTTGACCGCGTCGACGAAGGGAGCGGCGAGCGGATTAATTTTGGAGACGGTCACGGCGAGGATCTCGCACTCGTGACGATCCGCAAGCGTGTGCAACATTGCCAACGCAAGCACGTCGTCAACGTCGCCGGTGATGTCGGTATCAAAGATGACCGGGACCGGTTGCGCGATCGCCGGCGTGACGAACAGACAAGTGAAGATCAACGTGCCCAAAAGACGGGTTCGAAATTTCATTTTTGACTCCAACGGTTTCTGAGGGCGTCCAACAAGACCGCGACGATGATCACCACGCCGGTGATCATTTGTTTGTTCGCATCGGACACTCCGATTTGCGCGAGACCGGTTTGAAGGACTTGGATGATGAGTACGCCCATAAAAGAACTGATCACGCTGCCCCGTCCGCCCATCAGGCTTGTTCCTCCGATCACACACGCGGCGATGGCGGCCAGTTCGATCCCGATGGCACCATTGGGGTCGGCGGTCGAAAGTCGCGACGTTTGTGCCAATCCAGCCAAGCCGCACAACAGACCGCTGATCCCAAACACCGCAATCGAATAAGGTGCCGCACGAATGCCCGACATTCGAACCGCTTCCGCATTCGTGCCGATCGCCACGCAGTAACGGCCGAAGATCGTTCGAGTCAGCACCAATTGACCGATGATCACGGCGACCAAGGACGCGATGAACGCGGGCGACAACAGCAACCCGCCGAGCGGTTGCCCGAACCATTCGATGCGACTGCCGATGTAGACCGATTGAGAGTCCGTCACGACCTTCGTCGCCCCGCGGGCAATTTCGAGCATCCCCAACGTCACGATGAATGAGGGAATACCAAAGCCGATCGAGATCATTCCATTGATCAAACCACAACTGCCGGCCACCAACAGAGCGATGGGTAAAGCGAACGCAATCGGCCAGCCTTGATCGGCCATCAATACCCCGAGCACCGCTGAAGACAGTGCCAACAGCGAACCGACCGATAAGTCGATCCCGCCGATGATCAATACCAACGTCATGCCGACAGCCAAGAACGTTAGATCAGGAATCTGATTGGCGATCGTGATCAAGGTCGACTTCTGAAAAAAATGGTCGCTCATCATGCTGAAGACGGCGATCAATAACAACAACACGGCGATTAGTCCCGCGTACTGCACAACCCAGTGGCGGAACGATCTCATTGCATGTATCCCGAAAACGAAGCCTGCATGATGTCGTCGAAATCCCAAGGTGAGAGGTCTTGACTTGATGATTCGTGATTATTTCGCTCGAACGTTTTGACCAATCGTCCGGCCGACATGACGGCGATTCGATCGCACGTTTCGAACAACTCTTCTAAATCACTACTGACGATGACAATCGCCTTCCCATCGGCCGACAGGGATTCGAACAAACGATAGATGCGGCGGCGGGCGGCCACGTCGATGCCGCGGGTGGGTTCGTCAAACAAGAACACATCGGCGTCGCGGACGAGCCATTTGGCCACGGCGACCTTTTGTTGATTCCCGCCGCTGAGAGTCTTGACCGGTTGTTCGATACTTTCGCAGCGAATTTCCAAGGACTCTTTCATCGTTTCGGTTTGGACGCGTTCTTCTCGCCGTTTAAGCCAGCCGGCGGTTGTGAACCGAGCCCGAAGCGACGCCAAGGTCACGTTGGCCCGGATCGATTGGGTGAGCAAAAGGCCGTTGTCTTTGCGGTCCTCGGTCACCATCGCGAGCCCGGCGGCGACCGCATCGGCGGGATGCGAGAAGCGATGGTGAACTTGATCGCGTTGCAACCATACCGTTCCCGCCACGCCCGGATCGGCACCAAACATCGCACGCAACAGCTCCGTTCGGCCCGACCCAACCAATCCACAAATCCCCAAACGTTCGCCGCGATGAACTTCGAAAGAGACGTCTTTCACGATCCCGCGAGAGAGTGACTCAACCCGCATCGCGACCTCATCGGTTCGATGGTCGATGTGTTGCAACCTCGCCGATGCATTGACTTGACCGCTCATCAAATCGACCATCTCGTCGGTCGTCAACGAATCACTCGACCGAGTATCGACATGCCGACCGTCGCGCAGGACGGTGATGCGGTCACTGATGACGGCGACTTCATCGAGCCGGTGACTGATGTAAATCATGGCTACGCCGGAATCACGCAAGTCGCTCAAATGCTGAAACAGGTTCTGTGATTCGGTCGCCGAAAGCGCGGCGGTGGGTTCATCGAGGATCAACAGCTTGCAGTCGCGAGCGAGCGACGCGGCGATCTCGACCATTTGTTGTCGACCGACTCCCAGGGAACCGACGGCCACATCGGTGGGAACGTCCGATAAACCGAAACGATCCAGCACGTCGCGGGCTCGTCGGTGCAGATCGCTGGTCCGCAGCCATCCCCAACGATTCGGTAACCGCGTCAAGAACAAGTTCTCGGCGACCGACAAAGTGGAGACCAGATTGAGTTCCTGTTGAATGATCTCGACGCCACGCGATTCGGCATCTTGCTTGTGCTGCGGTGAAAAAGACTCCCCATTCAAATCCATCGTTCCATCGGACGGAGTGACCAGGCCGCTGATGATTCGGCACAAGGTACTCTTGCCCGCCCCATTGGCCCCCAGCAATGCATGGATCTCACCGGCCCGCACGTCCAACGAAACGTCCCGGAGAACGGTAACGTCCCCGTAGCGTTTGGTCAGTCGGTTTGTTCGGAGGAGGGGGGGCATTTTGAAGAGTGAAGAGTGAAGAGTGAAGAGTGAAGAGTGAAGAGTGAAGAGTGAAGAGTGAAGAGTGAAGAGTGAAGAGTGAAGAGTGAAGAGTAGGCTGGGTCGTAGCCGCTTCGGCGGAGACCCGGCAATCCAATTCCGCAGTTACGCTTTTGCAATCCGAAGGGCCGCGAACTCGCGTTGATTTGGTTTCGCGTACTCGTACTCAGCCCTCGGCGGTACTCGTACTCGTCAGTGCGTTTGGAGTACGAGTACCAATTCATTGAGCACGAGCACGATTGACTAGCAATTGACTAGCAATTGACGTGACTTCTAAAAAATCCGACTGAGCTTTCAGTTTGCTCCATTACAGTTACAGGCTATCCGCCGTTACCAAATCGACGGGGGTTTCAATGTCTTCGGCGTCGGCATGACCTTCGATCAATTTCAACGCCGCTTCGATTCCGAAGACGGCCAAGTCCCCACCATGTTGATCGGCGGTTGCTAAGACCTTGCCTTCCTTGATCGCTTCGCGAACGGCGGTGATATTGTCGAATCCGACGATCTGGACTTCTCCGGCGCGTCCGCCGCTTTTGACCGCCGCGATCGCTCCGAGCGCCATCGAATCGTTGGCGGCAAGGATCGCGTCGATCTCGAGATGTTCGCTCAACATTGATGAAGCGATCGTGTTGGCTTTACTCATCTCCCAGTCGGCCGATTGGCTGGCCACGATCTCGATTCCCGCTTCCTGCATCGCCGCTTCAAATCCTTTCAAACGTTGTTGAGCGTTGAACGATGTGCGGATGCCTTCCAGGATCGCAACCTTTCGATCTTCGCCCGGCAGTTTCGCGGCCAGGTAATCACCCACTTTCTTGGCACCTGCGAGATTATCGGGACCGACGAAAGGGATCGCGATGGACTCCTGTTTCAACACATCAGCATCAAGACGGTTGTCAATGTTGACGATCACCACTCCGGTTTGATGCGCCCGACGCAGGACGGGGACCAAGGCTTTCGAATCAGCCGGAGCGATCACGATCGCGTCGACGCCCGCCGCTACCATCTCCTCGACCAACGACACTTGGCGACTGAGGTCCCGTTCGTCTTTGATTCCGTTGATGACCAAATCATATTGGTCGGCGTGCTCGACTTGATGTTGTTTGGCACCTTCGGCCATCGTTGCGAAGAACTCGTTGGCGAGCGACTTCATGATCAATGCGATGCGTGGCTTGTCCGGATCGTCAGCCGATTCCGGATTGGCCTGCGTGCTCGATCTGGTTTGATCATCCGAGCGTTCATTGGACGGGTCATTCGACGCCGAACACCCCATGATGAGCGACAGGCACGCCGCGATTGTCCAAATGGAATTGAATCGATTTCGTTTCATCGGGTTCTCCAGAGTTCTTCGATTCGGTCACGCGTGGCCATGCTCGGCTGCGCTCCGTGGGTGCAAGCGGCGAGCGCCCCGGCGGCGCTAGCGAACTGAACGGCGTCGACGATATTTGCGGTTTGGCAACCGGCTTCAGCCCAGGCCACCGCGAACGCGCCCGCGAACGCGTCTCCCGCCGCCGTGGTATCGACGGCAGAGACTTGAAATGCCGGGATCATGGTCGCTCGGCCTTCACTGAAGACCATCACGCCGCGGTCCCCCATCGTGATCGCCACATTGGCGGCACCGCGAGCGTGCAACGTTCGTGCGGCCGCTTCGGCTTGAACGAGATCATCGACGCCGTGGCCGACCAAGTCGGCGGCTTCGGATTCGTTGGGACACAAAAAATCGACGGTGAGCAAGTCATCATCCCAAAAATCGGTTCTTTTTTCAGGGTTGGATGATTGGTCCGCAATCGAGCTCTTCCGGCTATTTCGGTTCGGTGCGGGCGCGGGGTCGAGCATCACGCGAACGCCGCACTGACGAGCGATGCGGATCGCTTCCATGACGGCATCGATCGGGATCTCCAATTGCAACATCAACAGATCGCTCGATCGGATCACCGATTCGGCGTCACGGACATCGCTCGCAGTCACCCGTCCGTTGGCACCAGGAACCACCGTGATGGCATTCTGGCCGGACTCTTCGACCGAGATGACGGCCAATCCGCTGCTAACGTGATCGTCCGTACGAACGTGAGTGATGTCGACGTTCTGAACTCGCAGGTTATTCAAAAGCCGATCGCGAAACGCATCCCGCCCGACTCGTCCGACCAAAGAAACACTGGCCCCGGCCAAGGCAGCGGCAACCGCTTGGTTGGCCCCCTTGCCGCCGCAGATTTCAGAAGCGGAACGGGCCAAAATCGTTTCACCGGCTTGAGGAATGCGTTGACACTGAACGACAAGGTCCATGTTAATCGACCCGACCACCGTGATTCGTGGAACCACGTTCATGGCTCGCAGTCGACTTGGGTCGGAGGTTGGCTTGATAGTTGAACGAGCGTCTCGGTTGTTCGAATCTTTTGGGCGTCGGTCAACTGAAGGTAGCGCGACTTCCCCGCTTCATCGGCTTGAAAGGTCGTCAAACCGTCCGCTGCGACAATGACGTTGCCGGGTAATGATACGTCGAAGTAACCACGATCCGGTCGAACGGCGTGCAGCACAGATGTCAAATCCCAAGTCGGCCGGTTATGCGGTGGAGGATTGTAAAGCACGTAGGCTTCGGCAAGTGGGTGATGATCGACGTAGCGATAGTCTTGCTCGATGCTTTCACTCGGATACGGCAAGGAGCGACCAATCTCGAATCCGCTCCACACGATCGGCTGCGGCCAGTGATTTACCAAATACTGCGCCGAAGGAATGTCTTTGATGATGTTGTATTCTTTGTGATCGTATAGCTGGCCTTCGTTGTTGGGGATTTTGGTAAACGCACCAGCCATGATCGACAGCAGTCGTACTTTCTTGCGGACCAATTCGATGCCGTTCAGATCGCTGTGTTGGTCGGCGACCGAACGCAGTAAGTTCGCCAGGTTGGTCGAAAAGCCGACTTGGGCGATCACAACGGAACCATCCTCTTGATCGGCGAGCGTTTGACGCAAAACGTCGACGGCGCCGGGCGTATCGTCGCCGGTGATCAGGTCATGAGCGTATCGATATTCGCCCTCGTCTTTCTGGGCCGCCAAGACGTTGAACCGTCCTTCGTGATCCGTCACGCCACTGTCACAAACCCCGATCGGAATGTCTCCGCGTCCGTAGAACGTGTTCACCACGTCCACGAATGGCGCCGCGAGCGAGTGATCTTTGGTGATCGTAACGGCCAGCAATTCGCATTCACCGCGTGATTGCAACGCGTGGATCATGCCCAAGGCGAGCACGTCGTCACAATCGTTGCCCATGTCGGTATCGAAGATCAACTTGACCGGTTCGGCCGCGACCAAATGTAGCGTAATTGGCGTCGCAAGCGGTGCAAAAAGAAACCCGACTGAGATCAAGTGGAGGGCAAGCATTCGTTTCATGATGAGAGCAACCTTGGGGGAGGAACGATGGAGTGACGATCGATGAGTGTTGTTTTGATTTCGTGCAAAGCAGGTTGGTAGGCACGCTTAGCGCGTAGCATTCGAATTAACCATTTCGATGCACTGACTCCGAGCTTGCTGACGTCTTGGCAAACCGTCGACAATGGAACTTGCATCAAGTCGGCGAACGGCGAATCATCGAACGTCACGATCGACAATTCATCTGGAACGCGTCGGCCGATTTCGGTGGCGGCCCGCAACGCACCCATCGCGTTGGGCGTACTCAGAGCGAACAAAGCGGTAATATCCGGACGTGACTTGAGCAAGTCGGATGTCGATTCGTATCCTGAACGCTCGGTAAAATTGTCCCCTCGAACGAGTGTCGGATCGAAGACCACCTCCGCCTCGGCGAACGCCGTCTGCAAGCCTGCCAGACGTTCTTCATTGGGAAGAGTTCCCGGCAATCCCTGCAAGACGCCGATCGTTCGATGGCCTTGAGCGAGTAGCAGTGCCGCCGCATGATAAGCGCCGACACGGTGATCCGAGGTCACTTGCATCAGGTCGCAGTTCAAGAAAGTCCGATCGACCAACACGATCGGCAGTTTTGATTGATGCACCTCGATCAAGTGACCTGAATCGATCCCCACCGGACAAACGACCAGCCCTTCGATCTGGCGGGCGGTCAATTCGCCGATCAGTTTTCGTTCGCGTTCGGTCGTCTCGCGACTGTCGGCGACGATCACGCTGTACCCATCCGTTTCGGCAGCGAGCGTGACTTCGCGGGCGATCGCGGCGAAGAAGGGATTCGAAAGGTCTGGAACGACGACGCCGATCAAGCCGGAGCGTTTCGTCCGCAGCGACCGGGCCACTTGGCTGGGCTGAAACGCCATCGACTGGGCGACCTTGCGAACCTGAGTCTCGGTCGCGTCGCTGATCCGATAGGTCTTGGCTTTGCCGTTGAGCACACGGGAGGCCACCGACACGCTGACTCCCGCCGCTTCGGCAACGTTCTTCAGGGTGACGGGATGGGCGGGCGCGGGCATGCGGCTTGTTGATTGAGTGGATTAGGCAATTCTTGTGAGCCGATGGCGCCTAGCGGGCTGTTGATTTAGTCCTCATCGAAACCCGAAGCGTGAGCGAGGGATACATACAAAGGACTTAATGGTGATCAATCCCTCGCTCACGCTTCGGGTTACGATTAAATCAACACGCCGCTAGCGGGCTGTTGATTTAGTCCTCATCGAAACCCGATGCGTGAGCGAGGGATACTTACAATGGACTTAATGGTGATGAATCCCTCGCTCACGCATCGGGGGTGGGACGCGGGCGCGAGGGAGCACAAACGTTTGTGCTAATCCTAGCCGCGTCACGCTCGGTTGTCCAGCCGGCGGGGAAGGCCAGTAATTGGGGCGGTTCCGATTGGGTTGGACAGTTCGCCGGCACCGTCGCAGCCGGGCAATGAGCAGCCGCCATATCGAAAGTCGCCAAGGCTTTCGGTGACTTCGTCGCCCAAGCCGAATCCCTAGGTTCTGCAGTTGCGCAATCCAAATCAAGAGGCCGGGAACTCGCATTAAACCAGGCTCTCGTGAAACCAGGCTCTCGTACTCGTACTCAGCCCTCGGCGGTACTAGTGGGCTGTTGATTTAGTCCTCATCGAAACCCGAAGCGTGAGCGAGGGATACCTACAAAGGGTTTAATGGCGCTGAATCCCTCTCTGACGCTTCGGGTTACGATTAAATCAACAGACCACTAGTACTCGTAATCGACAGTGTGTTTCGAATACGAGTACGAGTACCATTTCATTGAGTACGAGTACCCTTGGCCCGCAATTACCGCAACTTCAAGAACTCTCGGCGAGTTTGGCTACGGTATATCGTCTAGGTTGCGGGGGAGTGGTTGGCGACTATTTCCAGCGACTCGCCGGCGGGATGAACGCGTCGAGTCCGGCGAGCGATCGAGGGTCGGTTTCATTGGCGAATCGGTATCCTAACAGGGCCGTGATCTCGGCAGCCTTCGTAAGTTGGGCTTCGTTGTTGAGCTTCAACTCGATGCTGGCATAGATTTTCAACAGTTCATCGAGAATCGGCGAATCGATTTTTTGGGCGACGCTCTCGATCCGTTTGGCGGCTCTCGCTGTTCGCTGGGCGGACGTGATCCCGTAGGTGGCTTTTTGAGTCGCCTTGGCCGTCGCCCGCAGGCTTGCTTCCAGTTCGGCGATCATGCCTGAAACGAACATCAACCTTAAACGCTCGATCGAGCTGGGGTCGTTCTGTTTCCCGTCGGTGCGAACGAAATTATGTCGAATCGTGCCCTGGCTCCAAGAAACGAATTCGAATTCCAGACTACCTGTCGGGTGCCCCCCGACGTTGACGAGTTCTTCGTCGGCGGTCGTGTGACATCGCAAGCAGCTTTGGGCAACCAGAAACACATTGACCGGGTTTCGCATCCCCAAGGCAATGCTTTGTTGCAATCGCTCGGCTCGGTGTTGGGGCGACTCGGTAGCCCGCGTGATATTTTCGCCGCCGTAGTTGTGATGCACGTCGAGGTAGTTTTTCGCGGCCCCGTGACAGGATTCGCACGATATCCCGGCGATCGCGTGAACGTCTCCGGTGGCCATGTCCGTTTGTTGGGTGTAGTGGCAATTGGCACATCGGCCATCATGTTTGATCGAACCGACCCCGAGTTTGGCGGCGATTTCCTTGGCGGCCGGTCGGCGGTGCAGTTCGTCGAACGTCCGCCAGTGTGGCGTCGACTGCCAAACTTTGACTTCGCCGGCATGACATTTCACGCACGTTTCGCTGCCGATCGTCAGATTCGGATCGGCGGGCTCGGCGGGACTGCCGATCGACGACAATCGCGACTGGGCGGCGGTATATCCGGGGCCATTGCCGAAAGCACGGTCGATTAAGACGATCGACGACATCGCGATGACCATTCCAGCGATCATCCAGGCCGGGTCGAACGCGATTTTCAGGGGTGAAAGGGAGCGAATGAACATGGAAGGTTGGATCCATTGGGGGGCATGGACAAATTGGTCGTTCGGGTTCATCAATGCCCGAGGCGAGACTCATCTGGACCAGTGAACACTAGCTCGCATTTCGAGGGTGGGCAGAATGTTTCGAACCGAAAGTGCGTAAAAAGCGTCTGTTTGGGTGGTGTCGTTGGCTTCGGAAAAAACGATTTTGACGAATTCACGACTTGCCGCTCGGCTTACCCCTACAATGCAACGGTTTTGCCTTTGCCGATCGCGTAATTTGCGTAAACTGGAACGCGTCGCACCTTCTCTTCTCTATTATGTTGACGCCACTTCGGCGTGACGAAGCATCGCCGTGGCTGTTTCCGCTCTGCCCGCCGCTTATCGACCGTCGTTGCGAGTTACTTCGCCGACGAAAAATCCGCTTGGGAATTTGGAGCGTTGCCGACGGGCAATCCGCAGCCTCAGCTATGCGGTCATTTCGTGGGTTGCGGTGTTTTGGTCGGCGATCAATGGCGCGGTCACCGCCACCGCGCAGCCGCCGGGCACCTTGCCGCCGCCGAACCTATTGCAATCTGACTCGCCTTGGTCGGGGCCGTTGCAGGGCATTCGTCCGCAGGCGTTCTTGTTTCAGGATGAATCGAGCACGCCGGTGGTGATGCCGCGGATGTCGTTCGAAGAGATCGATCGGTTGCGAAAGCGAGATCGCGGCTATCAAGCCAACGAACAGTTCGCCACGCTCGAGCGGCTCGAACTAGAAGTCCAAGTTCGATCACTCGCTGACAAATCCGGTCCGACGGGCGATATGAATTATCGGGTCTCCGATCGAGGTGAATTGAAGGCAACCGCTGTGGTTCGCTTGGACGTTTCTGCCATCCGCCAGTCCGGGCGACCCAACGTGGTCGTCGATTTGGGGTTTGCCGACTCCAACCTACTCGGTCCGGCAACGATTCGATGGTTTCAGTCCGATCAAATCTTGTCGCAAGCTTACGTGCGTTTAAAACCTATCGCCGACGCATCGTCCGTGGGCGTCGACGAGAGCGGCGTCAACGGACTCATCGCCGCGCCCAATAGCACTGCGACTCGCCCGCTCGATAATGCCGCCGTGCCAACCGTCGGCGGTTACCAATTAGTCCTGCCGTCCACATTGATTGATGAGGAAACGTCTGGTTTGGTTTCGATCGAACTGAGTTTTTCAAACCGAGTCGAAACGGATTCGCCTCGGCGATCATGGATGCAATTAAGTCTTCCCGCGGTCTCCACGACGATGGGATTTGAGTACGTCGGTGTTGGAGGCAAGCGTGCTTCCGATGCCCCGTTGCCGACGAGCGTGTTAGCGTCGCTGGACGTTTCGGGCAGTGGCCGAGAAGTCGTTCGCCGAGTGGATTCGACGGACCGGTTTATCATCGAATGCGGCGGCGGCGAAATGATCTTGGAATGGTCGTCGCTACAACGATCGGTGCGTGACGCGGGGAACCTTCTTGAAGTCGAATCCGAAACCACTGTCCAGTGGGAGGCACCGACTGAACCGTTGACGATGGACATTCGGTTGTCGACCCGAAACCTCCGAGGTCCCATCAGCGGATTTGAATTCACTCTACCGCCTGGTTCGGTTTTGTTATCTCCCCCGGAGATCATCAAGGCTCCCACAACGACTCGAGATTCGATCGATGGTGAATCATCCGCGTCGGCTTCAAATGCAGGCGTTGGAAAGTCCGGTGCAACCAGCGGTAACCCCGATGAGACGCTGTGGGACATCCAAGTCGTTGATCCTGCACAGCCGATCCGGGTGCGGTGGACTGGTCAGTCGGTCGCCGCTCCTTCCGCCGTTCAGTTGCGATTGCAAGTCCGGCAGGTCGCGACCGATGCGTCCGCCAACACGCCGTGGACTTTGTCGGTCCCTCAGGTGATCGGCGCGATCGGCCATCGCGGTTTGGTAACCATTCTCACATCAGATGACCATCGCTTGCGTTGGCGTCCCAAGCTCGGGGTCGACGCGGTCGTTTCGTCCCAATCCGGCGAAAAGAACGGTGAACTTAGTTATCCATTTCGATTCAGCCAGAATCGATTCGAGCTTCCGATTTGGTTGTCGAGCAAACAGGAGCAACTGCGTTTAACGGCGGACGTGAACGTGGAAGTGACCCGTCGTGCCGCGACGATCACGATGGATATCGCCGGGGGTGGCAGCGGTATCGATCCGACGGGGTTGCGTTTTGAACTCGGGTCTTGGCGATTGTTGGACATCCGCGTCGTTGAACCGTCTTCGGAAAGTTCGAGTTCCGCAGGATCGACGTCGCGCGGTCCGTCAATTGATATCACCACGGAAGACTCGGTCGCACTGTGGCAGGTCGAAACGTCCGACGGAAAATGGCCGGTTCGTTATCGGATCACAGCGGAGTTGGCCGCCGAATCTTCCGACAACGGTACACCGTTTCAATCACTGACGCTTCCGCGTTTGAAATCGTCCGATTCGACCGCTGTTTTGACAGATGTGAATTTGGCCGTCACGGGCGGACGTCGCGAAACGTGGTTGGTTAATTTGGCCGCAAGTCCCTCGTGGCAACGAATCGATGGCATCAAGGAACCTTCATTTCGCTTGATCAATCTTGAGTCGGATTGGGTGTTGCAAGGAGGTTTTGTACCCCTTCCGTTGGAGCTGCAATGGGGTTCGATCGTTCGGTTGGTTCAGTCGTCAGATCACTGGTTGACACAGTCGTCCTGGTCGCTCGACAGTTCATTGGATCTTGAAGGTCGTTTGCGTTTCTCGTTGCCTTCGCCTCTCCAGGAACCAGTGAATGCACTAGAGAATAAGGTTGTGGATGAGACTTCATCGGGGTCCGATGCCAGTTCGGCGATGACGACTGGCGATCCGGGCTGGAGAGTCAGTGTGAACGGAAAACCCGCGATCGCCCGATTAGTTGATCGGCCTGATTCGAGGGTTCATTCGGATTTCGCCTCCCGCCAAGAATGGGAGATTGTCTCGCCGGAGTTGACGTCAGGGACGCATCAAATTGAATTGGCCTTTCGCCAGCCGATCTTGCCTCAGACCCTCAACACCAGGGCGGACGGTTCAAACGCATCTGCCTTAGCAAGTAGCGGAGATCCCGCAGGCAGCGTCGCGGGGGTGATTCGATTGCCGATTCCCTTGGCCGAACGTGTCACAATGAAAACACCGTTGCTCGTCCAACTCCCGCTCGGAATTGCCGACGCGGGCGGTTCCTTGTGGCGAGTCTCACCGGAACTTGGTGGGATCTTGGGTGACATGATCAACGCCGGAGAGTTTGGGTTTCGTATCATCGATTCGAAGGAGGATCGGATCAATCAATGGTCTTTTCCGATCGTCCCAGATTTTCCCGTTCCGATTCTCCTGCGCAGTCGCGTGGGCGAAGAACAGCAAACCGAAATTCCTCGCTCCTATTTGCGAAGCTTGATCAGCAAGCAGTTTCGCCACGAACACCTGTTGGCCTCGGTAAAGAACGGCAGTCGGGTGCGTTTGGGTTTACCCGCGTCTTTGAAGACGATTCGGATCGAGGTTCGATTGGACGGACAACCGACTGAGCATGTCTGGGATGCTCAAGGACTACGGATCGATCTGCCGCAGCCTGAATCTTCGACACGCACCGTCGATGGCACTCAATCGGTGGAAACTTCCGCCAACGGTTCACCCTCGGTTGCGGCAAGTTCGGTTATGCCCAACCCTTCCGGTACGTCCCGGCAGGCGGTGGCGAAACAGGAAACGATCCATTTGCTCGACGTTCGGATCTGGGTCGAGAACCAAGGCAACCCTTGGTACGCCAAGATTGAACCGATGATTCGATTGCCGGTGGGATCGGGGATGCAGTATTGGCAATTGGTCGTTCCGAGCGATTCGCACTTGTTTTGGGCTGCGTCGCAATCGGGTCGCGCGATGCGATGGCAACAAGATCGCTTGAAGATGCAACGGCTACCGGCGGTCAGCGACCCCGCCTTGATCCGGTGGACGATCGACTCGGGTTTTGATCTGGGGCAAACGACGGCGGCAGTCCCGAACGATCCCAGCGCGGACGAAGTCACCCCGGAACAGCGAGATGCGAATCAACTCGCCAATGATTTGACCGCGAAAATGATCCGCGAATCGTTGTTGGATTCATCGTTCTCGGTACCCGGGAATCGTTACTTGTTTTTCGCCGGCAATTCCTACTCGTTCTCGGCCCTCACCGTATCACGCACGATGTTATGGCTGGTCGTCGGCGGCTTGGTGTTGATTTTGGCTCTCGCCTACGAATGGGTACCCTCCCTTCATCACCCGCTCGCCGCGTTCGCGCTGGCGATCGGATTGGCGGGGATCATGGTGATCGCCCCCGATGGCGTGGTCTTGACGGCCCAGTTGGTAATGATCTCGCTGAGTTTGGTGGCGGTGTTCTACGCGATTTCAGCGATCGCCGTTCCGAGAAACCGGCAGCGAGTGTTGACCACGCGAAGTGTTCGGGGCAATGCAACTCGTCCGCGCCAAAGCGATTCACGCTCGGCGCGTCAACGACCGTCCCATCCTCGCAACCGTGGCCGACGTGCGAGCGACCATCCCGAAGAGCCGCCGCGTTCGGATGAATCCATAGCCCGCCAACCCGATTCAGGGTCGAGTCGCCGACGGGATACTCGCAACACAGGCAATTCGATCGAAGACGCCGATCAGCCGATTGCGGTGGGCGTCGGTACGACGCGTGAATACTCACCCAAGGTCGGGCCGGAGGAAAGACGCGCAGACGATTCGGCCAAAGATCTCGATCGTGATTTCCCAGGGGAATCTTCGTGAAGGCCAGATCGTCAAGTCTTTCGCGTCATAGAGGCATCGCGACCGCATTATTAAAGCCGATGACGGCCACTCGCCTAAAATTGCGATGGGTCACGCTTTCATTTTCGGTCGTTTGTTGGGCCTTTTGGGCCGGTTGTGGGATTGCGGACGAACCGCAAAGCGATGCACTCGAGCCTGCGGAAACAGTCGAAACAGTCGAATCAGTCGAATCAGTCGATGCCGTCGATGCCGTCGACCGGACGGATTCGCCTCTAGCGACGTCTTCTTGGCGTGGCCGGTCTCCTCGTTGGATCGGGCTTTATGGATCGCAAATCGCCGACTTGGTTCCCGAAGACTTTCGCCCGATCTCGATCGATGAACTTAACCAGGCCATTCTTGATGATGATTCGGCCGACGACGATATGAGTGATTTGCCGATCACCCGCTGTCTTGCTCTCGCCAAAGTGACAAGCACATCGGTTGATTCGCCAGCGACGCTCGGAGACGCTCGGCAAACGTCCGAGTCGATCTTGCAAAGTTTATCGACGACGCTTTACTTGCCCGGCCAACCAAGCGATTCCTCGTCACGGCGATTTCGATTGGGGCCGTTGAATTTGTCGGTGCGGCGATCAAACGCCACTGCGGATGAGGCGGCTCCTCCATCGTCGATCCTGTGCGGCCTACGAGGGGACACTTATATCGTGGGCTCGCCGGGTGCTGAGGTAACGATGGATTGGTCGCTTCGGTCCGAGCTAACTCATTCAGGGCAGCAATGGTTGATCCGCTTACCAGACGCCACGGTGACGGACTTTTATGTTTCCGTCGATGCCAATGAAAGCATCGATGTCGAGCGGGGAACGGTCGAGCCTGTTGATTTCAAGAAGATCCGATCCATCGCGAAGATCGACACCGCCGAAGGAATCGGCCGAGCCTGGTATCGCATTGCAGCGATCCCCCAGTCGACAATCCGTTTGACCGTATCACCTCGACCGACCAAGCCTTCTGAAATGACGGTCGTCCGCGGATGTCGACTGTCGGCGCGATTGGTTGGTGACCAACTCAAATGGTCGGCTCGTTTGACCTTGGATCGTCAACCTAAGTTTCCTCCGATTCGCTGGGAGGGTGGCGAACTCACTTCGCTACAACGCGACGGTCGCGAGATACCATTGGATCAAGATGCGATTGAATTGAAAGCGAATAACGAAGGTCCACGTTCGACTTCGACGCTGCTGGTATACGAAGGCGTCAGTTCCGTCCCGAACTCAGGTACCCGATTGCCGTTGCCGAGGCCGATCTTTGATGCCAACCAGTTTTTCGTGCCGCCCCAAGCATGGCAATTGCAATTGGACATCGAACCGACTCGGTTGGTATCGGATTTTCAACTTCCCGGAGGCTGGACGATCGGTAGCTCGAGCATCGCATCGACGACATCATCCATCGCGAAAACACCAGCGATCTCATCTGAAGTTCTTGCCGCCCAGTCCAATGACTTGAGCGTCGAAACAGCGACAAGATGGGTCGGATCGGGGCCCGCGCCGACCGACCAAGACCCGTGGTCGATTAAGATCGAACGTCAAGATGCGTTGGTGTTTGCTAGTCACCAAATTCGTTTCGAAGTGGATGAAACGTCGATCCAAGCTCGCGCCAAGTTGATTGTCGAAATGCCCTCTGGTTCGGTCCGACCGATTACTTTGGAGGTGCAAGACGGGTTTCAATTCGATTTCGTGGGTGTCGGCGCGGCGCGGCGGAACGTGACCGCTCAAGTGAGCCAAGGGGCATCGCGTCGATTGACGATTTGGCCCGGTGCCGATGAAGTCGAAACAGACCAGCATCAGCACGGTCGTTTGACATTGTATGTGAATGCTCGAGCACGACGCGGAGCGATTCCTGAACCACAAATTACCGAGACTCCCGTCAGTGTCTCTGCACCGACGAAGCGACCGCTATCCCCATCCCAGGCCGATGAGCGCAGCCCGTCCAGCGCCGTTCCGGCTTCGAACCAATCTGTTGGTAACAACCAAGCAAAAGATCCCCAACGACGAACGATGCTTGGACCCTTATGGTTGATGCGAGTCAATGACTGTCCCGGTCAGTTGTTAGCGACGATCATTCCCCCGGCGAACTTGAGTTGGACGGCAAAAGCGGCGATCGATCCGTCGCGGATCGAATTTGCCGATCTGAATTCCGAGCAGCGGCGATTCTTTGCTCCATTACCCGGTGATGCGATCGTATTTGGGGGCGCGATTGAATCGACGCCGCTCGTCGAACTAGAAAACCCGGACGTTGATTTATCGGTATCGGTTCGCTCGATCATCGGTTTGGGCGGCGGTTCCGGTGCACCAATCGTCGCCGAACGTTCAGACCCGCGATGGGAGTCACTGAGCCGAACGATCGAAGTCAAGACCGAAGGTACGTCAGGGGTGATTTCGAGCATGCGTATCCGATTTGCCGGACGCGACGGCGATGACGACCAAACTTCTCGTATGAGTTGGTCCATCCGCATGCGGCCGGATGAGCCGGAGATTCCGATCGCCGATTCGGACGTCGCACGGCAATGGATCGAATCGATCGGGGTATGGGAGCTCCGTATTGCTTTGCCGGCGAAACATTCCAATCAATCCACGTTAATCGGCCGCCAGCAACGATCGATCGTGGGGAGTGTGGCTTCATCGGACGGTGTGTGGTTAGGGCTTCCCAACGTTCCAGACGCGGCATCCCAAGTGGCGGAGGTTTGGATCGATCCGTCGCTGCAGTTGCGCCGTCAAACCGATTCGCTGTTGGGTGTTCCGGCCCTAGCCAATCCGCTGAATGCCAACGCGATCTCCGCCAATTCGTTCACCGCCAATGCGGAACAACCGGTGATGAACCAAACTTGGTCTAGGTTTCGCTACGAAGCCGATGATCAACCTTGGATCGAAGTCGAACGTCGTCGCTTCGCACCTCCGGCCGTCTTGGTCGTTCAGCAAAGGTTGCAGTGCATCGCATCGGTCGGTGGCACCGATACCTTGCGATTAAGTTGTTTGGCACGGACGGACTCCGATCTGCGACTGTCCTTTCCGGCAGGCTTGCAGTTGACGAAAGTGCGACTTGACGGCAACGTTGTCACCCCCAAGATCATTCCAGGTCAAGGAGCCGTGATTCCCCATGCGAAGGATCCCGGCTGGGTCAGTTTGATCGTCGATTGGATCTCTCCGGCCTCGAACGATCGTTGGTATCGCTGGTATGAATTCCCCGATATTGAATTGAATGAATTGGTCGTTGATGCCCATCAAGAAGTCACGATGGCATCTGGGACTTTAGCACTGCAAACGACCTTTATCCCGTGGCTACGGGATTCGTCCACTGCCGTCCTGTTAGTGCCCAGCGGAATGGTGGGTGGAATCGGATGGTTGTCCGCTTTATTGTTGTTGGGGCTCGCCCGCATGACGGGCATCCGTGGTATCCCGATCATCACTTCGGGTATCGGCTTGGCGATCCTTGCCGGTATCCTGTGGCCGTCGACGATCCTACCGATGGCGTCATTCGTAGCCTTGCCGCTGACGCTCGCCGCGTTGCAAGGTTCCACATCGCATTGGCTTCGCCGCAATCAAGAACAAGCCGATTCCAATCGATCGCCGTCGGACGCATGGACTTCATTACGCCGTTTGGACGGGCCACGCCAGCCTGGTGATTCGGTTTCCCCGAGCGGGCAGACTTACGCCTCGGCGGGCTCGAATCGTTCGTCCGGTTTACCGGCGACGCAAGTTCATGATGCCGGACGAGATGAGAACTCCAATGTTGATTTTTCATCATCGGCGATCTTGCCTTGGATCATTGCCGTTTGGTTGAGTCTTTCGTCATCGTGGCTTGATCCCACCAATGCGCATTCGCAGGAGACGACCGATCAAGTTAATCGAGTCGAGGGCAAGGGTAAGGGCAACGACGAAAAAGGTGTTGTCACCCCAACTCGGTACGATGCGAACGACCCGGCCAGACCTGCGATCGATGTGTTGGTTCCGTTAAAAAAAGACGGCGAGATTCTGGGCGACAAACTCTATATCCCGGAGGCATTTTACAACGAGCTGTTTTTCAAGGACGTCGGTCCGCGAATCGAAAACGCACTGATCGCGCAGGCCCAATATCGATTGCGATTACGATCGACCAGTTCACTCGAACGCGACGCGAACGAACAATCGGCGGCTGAGCAAGCGGCGGCGATGGTGGAAGCTCTTCAATCCGGGGACTGCGTGCGGTTACAGGTCGACCTCGGCTTGACGAGAATAGGCGACGCCAAACGCTTGCGATTGCCTTACCAGGCCGAGCAGGTTCAAGACGTTCGCTTGCTCGATTCCGTCTCGGCCAACAGCATCGTCGAAGCAGGATTGCCGCCTCGTTTCGGTCGCGACGAAGACGGGTGGCTGTGGATCGAAACGGCTAGTGACGAGGATTTGGCGGTGCGATTGGTTTTGCGTTGCCAGCTCGACTGGGATTCGCCTTGGGCATCAGTCAACGTGAAGATACCAACGCTGGCGATTTCTGAGCTGACGATTCAAACCGAACGCAACGTGCATTCGGTGATGATCCAAACACCAAGATCGAGCCGATTCATTCCATGCGATCAACCGTCGATTAACGATCCGTTCGCGTCCGATTCTCGCACGATCGCGATGGGAACGATGTCCGCGTTAAATCTTCGTTTTCGGTTCGACGATTCGTCAACCGCCGTGCTGCCTTGGAACGATCCGGATCAGTGGCGAATTCGCTATTGGATTTATGCACAGAAAGATCGCACGGTCGTCGAATGCGAAATGGAACCTCGGCTCGAACTCCCCCCACGAGCGGTCGTGAGTTTGCAGTCGACGCTGCCGGGCGTCGAGTTGTTGTGTCAAGATTGGCGAATCGAACGGCGGACGATTTCCGAGGACCCGAATAATGCGACGGGGTCTGAATCACTGCGGATGGTCTCTTTAGCGTCTCCGAAACAACCGATCCGCTTGGGTTGGTCGATTCCCACGCCGGCGGATCTTCGCGCCTCCTCCGGTGACGCCGCTTGGGAGGTTGCTCTGCCTCAAGTTTGGGTTGGAGAGTCACCGATCGAATCCATCAGCGATAACGTTTCGATCTCGGGCGATAATCTTCCTTGGACGGCGTGGACTTTCTCCAGCGAGGTGCAAGCGAATTGGTCCGAACCGCTTCCCGTCGAGCCTCTTGCTGTTGATCAATTCTATTCCCAGTGGTCGGGATACCTGCGATCGATCGATCGGGCCACGGTCGGATTCGTCGGCAGCTTGAAACTTCGACCGAAAGAGAAACCGCGAACGCAGTGGTTGACTCGGCACGCCATTGATATCAACGAGACCGAGCAACGCATCAAATTTTTAGCGGAGATCAAGCCTCCCGTTTCACCCAAGGAGATTTCAGTATCGGGAACGTCTCAGTACTCATTGCGAATGCCGTCGGAGGCTCGCATCTTGGATTGGCGGTATGCAGTAGCCGATGGGCCGGCGATCTCTCCATCTCGCGATTTGACGAGCGAGTTGCTCGATAACGCGACCCAACCCATCGCGACCAAGACTGGCGAAACGACCGCTAACGCGAATGCTACACCCCACTCGACGATGGTCCCTTGGAAAGTCGTTCGTCGTCGCACACCCGACGGCGATCAAACGACGCTGTATTTCGATGGACCGGCCAGCGGTTTTGTGATCGAAGTCGACGCGGTGCTACCCCATGAATCGATCAAGTCCAAACCAAACACACCCAAGTCATCGCCTTCCGACGGTGCATTCAAGCTGGGTTGGATGGAACTCGAGCACGTATCGGGTAGCCATGCATCACTCGATGAAGCGGAATTTGAACAAATTCACGATCTGCAGATTACCCGATCACTCGATACTTATTTCAAATGGATCAAGTCGCTCGATGCCCAACGCATCACCGAACCATTGGAGGATGCCGCTGCGTTGCTGACCGCCGGGAAGGTACTCGTCGAGCGATTCACAGCGACCGGACCTCTCGGTCGAGTGGTCGGCGATGCCCGGTTTCGGGTTCGCAAGCTTAACTCACTCTTCGATGTGGATTCTCGAATTACGTTGCGATGGGAGGAAGGCCGATGGACCGCTCAAACGGATTGCGAAATCAAAAGCAAGTTCTGTCCCGATTTCATTGACGTGGCACTGCCGACCCGTTGGTGCGATTCATTGCAGATTGATCCATTGTGTGTTTCGTCTCGGCAACCAACTTTGGACCCAGCGTTGCAGGTCATGCGGATCGAGTTGCGTTCCGCTGCGCCGGAGAAACAATCGTCTATTCTTGAAAAAGCATCCCAGTCGTCGGAAGCCCAAGCGGTCACGACCGAAACTCAACCGGTTCGCAAGTTTCGACTGGTCAGCCGCTTGGCGGTTAGCGAGACGGCCCGGGTCAGTGTTCCCGATATCCGCATTCTCGATGCGCGTCGCCATCGGATTGATGTGGTCGTTCCGACCCGGCTGACCAACGAACAGGTCCGATGGCGGAGCAATTTCGCGGGACCGGTGGAAAAACCGCGTTGGACGGTTTCGTCGCCGATGCGATTGCCCGATGACTCCGCATCTTCCGTCTACGCGGTGACCTCGCCTGGATGGTCGATCGATTTGGAGACGTTGCCTCAAACGAATCGACGCGCCAAGTGTCTCCACGCCGATCATCGTGTGCTCGTTCGTCCGAATGAATCGCGGGCGTTGATGATAAGCCGATTCGACATTTGGCCCGGTGATCAGTCGTTCGTGAGGCTGAGTCATTCGGGGGCTTCTGAATTGCTCGGTGTTTGGGCCGCGACGCGACCGGCCGACCTGCAGGAACTTGAATCCGAACAGGATTCTGACGATGACTACAGTCAGCATGAAGTCCCGATCGAACCAACCAGCCGGGAGCTAAAGCAATGGGACGTACCGTTGCCGCTAAGCCGGCTCAGTCAAACGGTGGAAGTGTTAACGTCGTTTCGATTGAGAGATTTCCATTCACCGCTATCGCCGGATGAATCATATTCGCTATTGTTGCCCAGCTTGGTCGGCGTGAGTGATCCCGACGAAGCCGCCACAATCAGTTGGTGCGAGACGACCGACGTCCGCAAGCCGTTTCGGTCAAATGCTGCCGATTGGATCGAGTCACCGATATCGCCCGAATTGCGATGCCAAATCTTAGCATCTAGTTTGGTTCGAGCGATCGCGGCTTCGTCAGACGCGTTGGCCGATCGACGCGACGAGGAAGTTGCGGTTTGGATGCGTCCATGGTTGAAACGCTTTCATGTTTTATCGCGTTCGGTAGGGCGAACGGTAGGTCAAGACGAGTTGCCGGACAACCAGGAATCGCCAACGGATTCCACCGAAAGTTCAGTGGTTCGCAAACCACCGGTCGTAACGCTCGATGAATTTGATGTCAATGAATCGATCGTTCTACCGTGGTCGGAAATGGATCGCTTCATCATGAATCAAGAGACCCGTTATTTTGCCGGAGATTCCGAATCGTTCGCCAGCGTTCCGCTTTCCAACACCGGGGTCACGGTTAATGATTTAGCCGACGGTAATTGGTCAGACTTCTTGTCGCTATCAACACCGCCGGGTTATCTGCCGCGTTGGACGTTTCAATGGAGGCAACGTACCTTGCCGGTTGCCCGGTTGGCATTGCATCCAGGTTGGATACCCGAAACCACTCGCCAACACATCATGCGAGCTGGGGTATTTGTGGCGGCAACCGCGTTCGTTTTTGTCCCCGTTATCTTTCCACTCGCTCGAAGAAAATCTCATCGAAATGGACATCATGAAGAACCGAAATCGATCGTGACTTCGGAATCGAATCAGTCGTCTTCTGGCAACGGATTGCGTCATCCGGCCGCTTGGTTGTTCGCATTGGGGATGATCGGTTTGCTCCTGATGCCGATTCCAATGTCATTGGGGCTGATGTTCGCCGCCGTCGTGATGAGCGGCATCGACCCCGGGTATCCGGCCCTGCGGCGTTGGTGGGGGGCATGAAAACGAATCGTTTGTATCTGGATCACGCCTCGACGAGTTGGCCCAAGGCTCCGGGGGTGGTTGAGGCGATGGTGGAGTTCATGGTCGACACCGGCGCGAGTGCGTCGCGTGGCAACTATGCCGCCGCGCGACAGGCTCAGCGGATTGTCGATCGTGTCCGACGCCGTTTAACAGAACACGTCGAGGCGGAGTCGTCCGCTTGCGTGACGTTTCATTCCGGTTGCACTGCGGCCATCAATGCGGCGGTTCACGGGATCTTGCGACCGGGTGATCACGCCGTCGTTTCGGCGGTAGAACACAACTCCGTCCTGCGTCCCATGTACGCAGCCACGGCTGAACCTGCATCAAGTGGTTCTACGGATCAGACCGCCAACGTGACCGTGGTGCCGTGTGATTCCCGCGGCGACGTGTCCGTACAAGCGATGATTCAGGCGATCACCCAACGCACTCGAATGATTGCATTGACTCACGCGTCCAATGTGACCGGAATCATCCAACCGGTTGCGGAATTGTCCCGAGCAATCGCAAGAATCAATGAGACACGTCGTCAATCGGGTCATGAACAAGACCGCATTTGGTTTTTGTGTGACGCCGCTCAAACGTTCGGCTACTTTCCCATCAACGTCCAACAACTCGGCGTCGATATCTTGGCCGCGCCGGCACACAAAGGTTGTGGAGGCCCACCGGGAATCGCGATGCTGGTACTGTCGCCCCCTCTGCACGACCTCATTCGTCCGACGATTCAAGGCGGCAGCGGCCAAGACGGACTGTCCGACCACATGCCGGCAACCATGCCCGGCCGTTTGGAAGCCGGAACGATGAACGTCCCAGCGATCGCCGGATGGGATGCGGCACTGGACCGGATGGTCCAGCGACAGACAATGTCAGGAGCCATCCCAGAGGAGATTACCGTCTTGGCGAATCGACTGCACGACGGACTCGCGCAAGTCGACGGCATCCGTGTCGTCGGCCGTCGCGGGGAACTGCCCATCGCCAGCGTTGACTTCGGACCGATGTTGCCCGCCTCGGACGCCGCCGCGATTCTCGACCAGGATTTTTCGATCGACGTTCGCGCCGGATATCATTGCGCTTCCCGGTTGCACGACTATTTGGACACCCGAGCCCATGGCACGCTAAGGGTCAGTGCCGGCCACGGAACGACCGAAGCGGATCTCGACCGCGTGATTGCTGCGATTTCGGAGATTTCTGAATCGCTTCCGATGCCGGATTGATGGCACGTCCTTTGCTTTTACAATTCGAGATTGATTGATTCCCACCGTATTGAGAGCCATACCGAACAGGGGCCTGAGCCTCGCAGGCGAGACCCCAACGGGTCAGATCCCTTTTCGGTTAAGCACTCAATGATCACCCGAGACCCACGATGGCATTCACGCTCGAACGTCCCCTAGCCTCGACATACACACGGCGTGCCGCTTGTGTTTTCAAAGCGTGGTTGAAACAGCCGACTCAAGTCGCCACGATTTTTCCAAGCTCGGTGTTTTTGACCGAACGGATTGCCAGACGAGATTGCGTCCGTTCGGCCGACACGGTCGTCGAATTAGGGCCCGGTGCCGGAGGGACGACACTCGCTTTGTTGGAATCGATGAAGCCCGACGCCCGACTGCTCGCCGTCGAAAAGACGCCCGATTTGGCCGACGCCTTGGCTGAAATCGAGGACCCACGCTTGACCAGCCGACTCGGGGATGCGGCCGATTTGATCGAGATTTTGCGTGCTCATGATCTGACGAAAGCCGACGTGATCGTCTCAGGGATTCCCTTCAGTTCGATTCCGCGAGCGACCGCCAAGCGAATTTCTCGATCGATCGATGACGTGTTAACGCCCGGCGGCACATTCATCGCCTATCAATTGCGGGACGACATTCTGCATTTCACCCGACCGCTCTTCGGTACCCCCCACACGCAGTTCGTGATGCGAAACCTGCCGCCACTGCGAATTTTCACTTGGACCAAACGCCTGCAGGGATAAGCTCACGGCCAAGATCGGCCGCATAACGGCCGGGAAGCTTCTTGGTTACCGATTGGCACAACGGCGTGTCGCTGTTTGTTACAATTAACGGCTGCTTTATGCGGTGTTGTCCACGAATCCGATGGTTCTAATATGAATGAGAGTCCTGACTATGCCGCTAATTCGGTAGGTGGAATCGTTGATTGATACGGTTGCTTTACGCCAGCAACATCCCGCACCGATACGATGGAAACGAGACCATGCCGAATCAAGTCGAAAATCAAAATGGCTTTGTTTTTCGGGATGCGAAATGGAACCGCAGTGCACGAAGAGTCCGGTAGCTCCGCAGCCCCGTCAACGATTCCGGCCGAGATCGCTCATCGCTGCGGTCACGAGCGTTTGACGTTGGTTTATCAAATCGCCCCAGATAAACCGCCTACGGTTTTAAAGCCAGAAACGGCGAACTCATTGCCCGGCATCAACAATTCGGAAAGCTTCCTGAGCCAAATCAAACCCACCGATTCGGCTGACCGGGCATGATCTCAACCAAATACCGAAGTTATTTCCAATTGCTTCCTCGGTGAAAAATTCTGATACAATTTTTTATCAGTCATTTTATCCGTCTAGCAATACGTGGTTAAATCATGCCGTCAGCCAAGTCTAATTTAATCTGGTTTGTGATATTGATTGTTGCCTTCCCTTTGAATATCTCAGCAAATCCATCCGATCGAAACCAATACGCTCCGCTTGATGTTCACGCAACTATTCCTGAAGCAAAAGAACTTGTTGTTCGGACTTACGCAACCAAAAAGAAAGTTTGGGATCTTTTTTTACATTGTCGGAGCCTCGAAAACCAAGCGTCAGCTTATCCAAGCTCCCAGCTGATGGCGGCGATGGGCGATTTGTTCCAAGCCATCCGGGACTCAAGACATTTGCAGCAGATGGGCGAGCCAGCTGGATACGACCTTGAGCAAAGGCTGCGAGATATAGGCGGAGGCATTAACCATCTGATTGTAAGTTGGGGGAATACTTTAGAAGGTCAAAAACTTAAGGTTAAACTTGATGTGAGGCTAAAGAAATCACTCCCCAGGTTACAAAAAGTCATCAACCAATCGCAGCAGTTTTTGGCTCGCAATCAGCTCGATGCATTCGAATCGCTGATGGAGAAAGAAGGCTTAAATCTTGTAATTGAAACCTCGCCATTCGATCCGATCACGCGAAACCAATACAAATTGAATTTTGATGAGGTGCTTGCCGCAGGTGACGCGATGATCGCCCAAAACCGTGCGGACAGGTATGCTCAAGCAGCCAGGACGGAGATCGAGAAAAACTTGGAAATCGCCATGAGTTTCCAAGCACGTGGCGAGGAAATTCGGGCCGAGCTCGAGGGATCATTGACGAACACGGATGATCCGATCGTGACAATTGAAACCGCGATGTCCGAGCTTCTCGAAGCGTGGGGCAGGAGTTCCGCAGCGGTAATTCGAGCACACGCATTGGAGGTCGCCTTCAATCTGATCGACTCAAAAAATGGAAATGCGCCCTCGCAAATTCAACAAGCATTGGGCAACTTAACCACAGAAGGCATTGAATCCTATGTGACTACGATTGACATGATAGCGGCGTCCCAGTCGCCAATCGATGTGCGGCGAGCATTGGGCTCTTTGCTGCATCATATCAGTGTTGCTCAGCGTCGTTTAGGCGGTCGGTCCGATCGCCTGTACGAAGCATGTCAATTGAGCTTAGAAAAGATGGCTTCTCTATCCCCCGAGTTGCCGGGGCAGTTGGCAGCCTACCGACTCGCGACGGACGAACTAATGCATTGGCGGTCTGCATTCGCAAATGCCAGTTCGGCTCATCTTCGCAAAAACACATCGAGTGCCGCATTTCTTTTGTCGATCGAATCGGAGTCATTGGATCCCGAAAATCCTTCCGGCCCTAAACGAATAACAATGGTAGGCCCCCCCAGTTTGAATCGAGAAGCAAGTCAAATAATTGTCGATGCTGCGACGCGACTTATAGGTAAAAGTGTTTCGGGTGGGCCCGCGCTGCGAATTTCTTCGAAAACACCGCTAGCAACAATCCCATTTGACGGTCGCGTTTATGCTGCAGTGTTGCTATCACCATTGGCGGATGCCGATTTGGATCACCTGCGCAGCGACATTGGTGTGACAGAAACGCTTGGTCCGTTGAGTATCCATTCCGCCGAGGCCGAATCCGCTGCGGAGATGCAGGATTTTGAGACGATTGTCGGTGAGATCGTGGGCGTCACCTTAGAATCTCGCTTGGTTCGGTTTGCTACACTGCCCGATACAGGCTACTCATTAGTCCCTCTTGGAACGTTGCCAATCCTGGAGGATTCTCAATACCCTGCTTACCTTGGGATCTGTTGGCGTCTCGACGTTCGCTCTACGATCGCTCAAAGCAAATACTTCCGTGTTTCCAAGCGGCAATAATTGTTATTGTCTTAACGCTTCCTCGTAGAACTCCGCCGTCCTTTGCGCGCTTGTATCCCAACAAAAGCGAAGTAGATTCTCTGTCCCCTCGTCGATAATTGGTTGTCGGACGTTCGGGTCACCGATCCGATTCACTTGCTGAGCAATGTCGGTGGGCAGATGAGGATCAAAGAACAAAGCAGCTCCACCTGCCACTTCGTGAAAGACAGGAATATCACTACAAACAAGTGGACATCGGAACGAGTGCGCCTCTAGGCATGGCAATCCAAAACCTTCTTGAAAGCTTGGGAAAACTAAACAACGGGCTGTTCGATAAGCGCTCGAAAGACCAGCGGTTGATAAGCAGCCAAGATGGCTAACGCGATCGCTTAATCCAGATCTTTTGATCCACGCTAGCTCGGCCGACGAGAACGGGGGGCCGATAACATGCAAGCCGACCTTCGGCGGCCATGCTGACGTGAGCATGGCGTACAGCAAGTTGACGAAGTTCTTGTAGCCATAGCGATTGCCAATGAAGAGTGCTGCATTCATTGAACCTGCCATTGATTCTCGTACGGTCGACTTTTCACTTAGTAGATGCTCATGTCCGAGCGGGATGACCCTTGCTTTCGAGGTTAGATGTGGCTGATAAGCGGTCAACTCAGACGCAGTCGCTTGCGAAATGCATGACAGCAAGCATGCTCGCTCGTATGCTTGCTGCTTGACGGAAATGCCCTCTTCCAGTTCCCGGATCCCGATGTAAAAATGCGACTCCGCAATCATATCATAGACCGTATTGACGGTTTTGATCCCGTCATGCAATGGCAGGGTGAATCCAGTGGAGTGAAAAAGGTCTGCGTTTTTCAACTCTTTGGGAACGCTTCGGTTTGCCAGTCGACGCACGATGCGCTTTGAAAGGCTATATCGTCCAATCTCTTCACGGCCATTGTCTTGATAAACGCGAACTCCCCTGGGAATCGGTTGTTTTGCTGCTGAACGTAGCCAGAGGGTGTAATCAATCACCTGGCTTGTCCGAGACATGATTTCGAAAAATACTCGCCAGATACCTTTTTGTTGAGCGTTTTCAAATGCGATACCGTCAATCCAAACTTTCATTTCACTCGCTCTAATGACAATGAGTCATGAATAATTGTTTGACACTGCGCGATCTTTATACGCCCCCGTTGCATAGAAACTTGAGCGGATGAAAGACTTCTCCGACATGCACAATGTGTAGTGGCTTCAATCATAAAAACAAAACGTAAATGCAATTCATCGGAACGTTTAACAATCAGTTGTCATTAGAGCCTATCCGAAAAGGGGTCTGACCCTCTCCGGCGATGCCAAAAATGCAACCAAAAATCGACTCGCCTCCAAAGGGTCAGACCCCTTTTCGGATGGGCTCTTAAAATAGCAGAACTAACCTATTGATATTCGAGTGACACGCTTTAATCGCGAGTTTTCGATCTACTCTCTAGTCTCGATGGCATCATAGTACGTCTGTACCGTTTGCTGACCGCACCTTTCCCAGGAAAAAAGCAAGGCACGATCTAGACCTTTCTGTGACAAGTCCGTGCAAACCTCAGGTGCACTCGCAAGTTGTTGCATCGCAGCGGCAAGGGATTCTTCGCAGTTTGCTGGAACCATAATCCCCGCATCGCCAACTACCTCTGGCAATGACGAATTATCAGAAGTAATCGTGGGCGTACCACACTTCATCGCTTCCAATGGCGGAAGGCCGAATCCCTCGTAAAGTGACACGTACACGAATGCAATCGCACCGCTGTAGAGCGGTGCCAGATCTTCATCTGGAACATATCCTGTGGGTAAAACGCGTCCGATCGGGCTGGATTCGATATCACGCATCAGCTCGTCAAGGTGCCAGCCCGTGGCTCCTACCAGTACAAGATAAGTGTTTTGCGGGAAAGCCATGTAATTGCGTTCAAAGACGCGTATAAGGTGCCTTAAATTTTTACGTGGTTCAAGCGTGCAAACACTCAGGAAATAAGATGCTCCTGCTGGTATGCCGTACTTGATTCGAACCTGGTTTATCTGGATCTCGTCTTCGCATGGTCGAAAACAATCTCCGGCTGCTAGTGGGGTAACTCGCACTCTGTCGGGATTGAGATCGCGGCGGTAGTCAAGGAGGTCAAGACGTGTCGCTTCTGATATACAGAGCACCCAGTCACTCGGCAGGATACTCTGAATTGTTGCCTCGATCTGCAACGAAATTCCATTCTCGAATAGACTTGGGAAACGAATCGCAATCAGGTCATACACTGTAATGACTCGCACCGGACCCTTCCCCGGCTCTCCATCGGGAAGTTTTCCGAACGGACTATGTAGGACATCAAAGCCTTCAAGGAGTTTCTCGTTAAAGGTTGCTCGCTTTTTTAGTTCATCCACGGCGGGAAGAATGGGGGCAACGAGACGATAGAGATGGCTGGCTGCTATTCGATTCAAGGGTTTTGCGAGTAGATCGAGGCAATGGCGCCTCCAAATTGAAGCAACGACAGGGGCCGCCATCTCGGGGTCGCTCCTTGACATTTCGATCACATCATCTAGATGGTTGTGGTTGCCAAATGCCGTCCACGAGAGATCGATATCGTCGCGCGCGATGAGGTATCTTGCGATTTCATTCACGACACGATAGACACCTGTTCGTCCCTTCTGCGATATGCGAGCTGCACCGAGAACGGATGCATCATAGAGGACTTTCATTGCAATTTCTCAATCCGCATCATATAAAGGTTGTCAACGCATTGCGACACGGTTGCAATGCAATCACTCTGGGCGTTGCAGCTCAACCGAGTAGATTCTAAGGTTTGTGGTGGGCTGTGGTGGCAAACGAAAGAAAGCAGCATCTGCGTCGGGAGGCGACATTGAAAAGACAAGTGCTGTTCTTTGTTTTATGACTCGACTCACAAGGGACTGTGACAACGGAATAATAAATGTCTCCCGGCCGGCCACTTTTCCAGAGTAAATTTTCGTTCCCCCGAGAGACAGTTCAAATTGCGAAGGCTGGCTTAGAAACGATTCGGCCTCCAACTGTAACTCTAGCTCAGGAAGTTGGCCGATCGCAGGAATCACCAATGTACTAACTCTTCCGACCGTAACTACGGAATCGGTCAGGTTTGTGTCGCTCTCCATCACAAAGCCACTTTGGTGTCTTGCTAATTCTTGCATTGACCACCGATATTCACAATCTTCACGCGTAAGCTGGTCTGTACATTTCAGAAGGGCGAAAACGCCGTTGTCTGTGTTTCTGTGCCCCATGAAGTCGACACAGTGTATCGCACCTGTTGCGTCACAGAGTTGCGATTCAATGCTCCGTCTCTCGCCAAGTATGAGTGTTAGATCACGTGGCACCGCGATCCGAAAGCCTTGTTTTCGCCAGGCGTTTGCTTGACCCGCCATCCACGCCCAAGAACCCATGTTGTTAAATGACCGAAAATAAACAATCGATTCATTGGTGATCTCGCGAGGCGGGATGCACTTAGGAATCGGGTGCAAGTCACTCGGGTGCTTGTCGATTTCTGCTGGCGGTTCAAGAGAGACTGAAACTATGGCAATAATTGTTGCTCCAACGAATACGCAAACCGGAGCGGAAAGTCGATCTCCAATCCAGCCCGAGATAACCGTTAGGCAGATAACCATATTCAATGCGATAATTGCATAATTAAAAAAACCATTAAACGCAAACATTTCGCCGTCCATCATCATTCCCCAACGAATCGTTAGTATATGACAAACAAGCGACAGAAATAAAACCATCTTGGTCCATCGAGAAACGGCACAATGCCTTACTGATGCGTGATGCCCTCTTGATTGCCAAAAGGCAAAAGCGGTACCGGCTAGGCCAGCAGACCAAGCAGCACAAATCCAACCGTGTGTCTGCAAGAAAGCAAGGCCTAATTTCAGGTCGGGTACTTCTTGGCTGCCCCAAAACGAATAGAAATTTAGGTAGTAAATGAAAGAATCAAGCATCGTGTGATCGAGTTTCCGGTTTACTATTGCGTGCTCAATAATTTTCGCAGTGTTGCTAAACCGTTCGGACTGAAGATCAATTACCAACGGTAGAATAGATACCGCAATTGCAGCGATCGAGAATGCTATTTGCTTTGTTGAAACTGATGTTACTAACGAGCGTCGCAGGGAGACATCGTGTTTTCTTGACCGTTGAAGTAAATCATAAAAAATGGAACTAACAACCATGATTGTAAGTGGCACCACGAAAAGTGGCTGGGCGACATGTCCGTGTACACAAAAGCAGCAAGATAATACAAATGCCCATAGCCAGTTTCGGTCGCCCGCTAGAATGCACGTCGCGGTGACTAGCATGCAAAAAAAAGGCATGAGCAACTGATGCGGTGGCCAGATGCTCGTGAAGGCGTAGCCTGTGAGTTGGAAATAAGCCAAAAGGATCATTGCTATCAAAATCGCCGAATGCGAGTTTGTCATTCTGGCTCTGATCGCAGTGACCGAAACTGCCCAAAACAATGATTGAAGTATAATTCCTGTGAGGATATGTGCGTTGTGTTCGGCCGGACACCATTTAAGCCAGTCGTAAAATAGTTTTTCTCCTCCGGCATAAATATAGAAGAATGCTGGTCCTGGATGGGAGAATCCGAATCGGGAGTAATTCCCAAGAACTCTTTCTAACTTGGCTGCGTCGTCGATCGCAAAACTGTTTGCAGCGAAATCGCCGAACTCAAATTGCGGCTGCGAGAATAGTAAGTCAAACTGCAAGAGCACATGAAACGCAATTGTAAGAACAGCTGCCCAGCAGAAGAACTGCGTCGTTTTTAACGTAGAGGCTTTTGAGTCAGTGAGGTCATTCGACTGCACATAACGATCGATGCAAGGCTTGAATTCGTTGTTCACTTGATGATTACCGCAATCAGGCCGGTCGGGATCTGGTTCCAGGATCGCGCAGCCAGTGATTCCAATCGTCGAATCCCACGTTGATGAACGAGGGAACCGACCGGTAAGCCGATTTTCCTTGCTATTTTCAGGAGGTATCCTATTGTTCCTTCAGTACCTACGGCTTCGGCGCGGCACAAGTGCAGCAGAAGTTTACGAGTCGGCAACATGAGCTCAGGAACTATTTCCACTCGCGCGTCTGGTGCAAGAGATTCAATCAGCGAAGTCAGGCTACCCTCCGTGTAGTAACGCAGGTGGGTGGGGTCTCGATATGTCGAGAACACGAGGTTGAAGGAGAGCATTTCATCCGCATTTCGTGGGACAGCGAGTATGACTCGATGTTTGGTGACCCTTAGCAATTCTGCCAGCGCAGCCCGGTCGTCTACATGCTCCAGCACGTCAAAGCAAAACGTCGAGTCAAATTCTCCGTCGGAAAAGGGTAAGTTGGTGATATTTGCCAAGGAAAAAGTTGGCGAAGAAAAACGAGTCCGGGCTAATGTGAGAAACTCACTATGAAAATCGATGCCGGTCGCCTTCATTCCTAGTTCATCGCAAAACTGTGTGTAGGCACCTCCCCCGCAACCCGCATCAAGAATTCTTGGGCCAACGAGATGCGTTTCCAGGATTCGTGAGCGGTTCGGTTCAAGCTCGCAGGAAACGCTGCCCCATTCAAAGCGGACAGCGTTTTCAACAGAGTATTCATGGCTAGGAGTGTTATTCAAATTGGCCTCCTATTCTCCATTGGAGGCACGGGCGTACGACTCCTGGCAAACGTTCTGCGGCAATGCCATGTCCTTCGACATCAGTGACTTCAAAACAGATTGCGTCTTCTTGCAAGAATTTGCCGGCTTCCATGGGTATTCGATCGACGCCTATGTCTACAGAATATATGCCTTGATTGAGTAGATTCTTGGGTACGATGCAACTTACGGAAAGAGTATTGTCTTTGTTTGACGACGTTTGAAATGTGTTTGTGGTATTGCTACCGAAGACGGTGACATTCGATTGGTTTCTCAGCAGAAATCCGATTCGTAGATCGTCGATGTTATGAAGTAATTCGAAAGTAAATTGCAGTACAATTGCTTGGCTCGTCGTAAAGATCGGGCATGGGGTTCCGTCTTCGCTTGTAGAGGAGAACTGGATCGGGCGGATTCTTGGTAATCCTTTCAATTGTATTTCCGTGTTGGAACGCCATCGCCATATTGCCGTCCCACGTTCTCCTTGAGTGCGCACATAATTATTGACAATTTCGTCGAGGTCGCCTATTGCGGTCATCCTGCCTTCTTCAAGAAGGCAGGCTCTAGTGCATAGGCCACGCACTGCGGCCATGTTGTGGCTGACGAAAAGCACCGTTCGACCGTCGTTTGCGACCTCCTTCATTTTGCCAAGGCACTTGCGTTGAAATTCAGCGTCGCCAACCGCAAGAACTTCATCGACAATGAGAATATCAGGCTGCAAATGTGCCGCGACTGCGAATCCCAGTCGCACTCGCATTCCGGACGAGTAGCGTTTAACTTGGGTATCAAAAAACTTCTCGACTCCTGAGAAATCGACTATGTCATCGATTTTTCTGCGGACTTCTTTGCGTGACATGCCGAGCAAGGTTGCATTCATGAATACGTTCTCCCTTCCCGTCAGATCAGGGTGAAACCCTGTTCCGACTTCCAACAAACTCGCAACCCGCCCCCACATGTCGATCGTTCCGGTTGTCGGGCTTGTAACACGCGAGATTAGTTTGAGAAGCGTGCTTTTCCCGGCGCCGTTCCGCCCAATGATACCAAAGACTTCACCCCGCGAGATTGATAAGTTTACGTCTTTTAGGGCCCAGAAATCAGGATCGCTTGTTGTATTGTTGGTGTTCTGAGCAGACCTAGGAGCTGTCTGAAAAATTCGGCGGGTGATGCTGGCAGCGAGGTCAGTCAAAGAATCGGTTTGTGTAAGACCAAGGCGATAACGTTTGCCGAGCCCTTCAACTTGGATTGCAGTATTGACCATCACTGAGTTTTTGCCCGAGTGTTGCACGTCAAGTCCCCGAGTGTTGCACGCCAAGTCATTGACTCGCGGTTGTATATCATAGTTTAGACAATGTCTGCAAAAGACGCTTCCGTTCTTCGGAAAAACACCAATCCGGTTATCAACAGTAGTGTTGTAAGCCCCAGCGACGACGCGAGGGAAATCCACTCAGGTGGCGGCGTTCCGAGAAGCGACCAACGAAATCCTTCAATCATTCCGAACATCGGGTTTAAGCGTAAAAGCCATTGCCACTGTTCGGGAACCAAGGATGTCGAGTAAATCACTGGTGTGAGATAAAGAAGCATTTGAAGGAAAAAAGGGACGATTTGTTTGACGTCGCGAAAACGCACGTGAAGCGCCGTTAGCCAAATACCGCCAGCCAAAGAGGTTAGCATGACTCCGCCGAGGAATAACGGAAAGCAAAGTTGGGTCACGTTCAGAGGAAATCCGTAGATCACCATCATGCAGACTAAAACTGCGAATTGAATCACAAAGTCGACGACTGGTACCGTTGCCGCCGATAGGGGCAGGATCAAACGAGGGAAGTAGACCTTCGTTAGGATGTGTGATTGCGCAACAACACTATCAGATGCCCCACTTAGCGAAGACGCGAACAGGTTCCATAGTACAAGTCCAGCAAGCAGAAAAACCGGATAAGAGGTATCTTGCGAATTTTCAAGGCCAGCGAATTTGCCAAAAATAAGCCAAAACACAAAAGTTGTAACGACCGGTCGAAGAATTGCCCATCCAACGCCTAGCACACTTTGCCTGTAGATTAGGGAAATCTGTCTCTGCGTTAAAACAAAGAATAAATCTCGATAGCGAAAGACTTCACCGAGGTCGGGTAGGCTCCACCCAGAGACGGGACTTATGCGCGTGTGTGGTAGTTTGAATTGCTCAATTTGAGAAGCGGGCATATGAGTTAAAATCGCAACGCTAATCGAGGATTGTGTTTTACCGGAGTTCGGTAGAATTCGAATGATAAGTTCCAGCGGTATCTTTGCGGTCATTTTTTCAAAACCGCGAAAGCTTTACTTAGAAATCAAACGTGTTTCCTGAATCGAAAACGACCTTTCAATTCAAATTCAAAACGCTCACACTTCTTTCTATTTGAAGCTCGAGTTTTGGCAGTAAACTCAGCCTAGTCAGGCGAAAGATCTGGAAAATGCCCAGAAACCTTCGAGAATACACTCTGATTCTAGACCATTCAAGGGTGTAGCTAGACAACGCCGCTTTCACGTCCTTTTGTCTTGTTAAGTCCTGGCTTGGCAAGCCGTTATCGGAGATGACTTGAGGACTAAAAAAAAAGACGACCTTCCGTGTGCTTACTGAGATGGATCGTCTCCATAGTATCGATCGAGAAGTTGCCGCCGAAAACCATTTCCAGATAGTCATCTGCTATATTGAAGGCCACTTCGGCACAGACTGCCTGCGAAATTTCCCGAAGCAGGAAAGGCCAGCGTGATGGCGGTGATTTCGTCCTAGCACTCACCGGTCGCAATTGAATCATTTTGTTCTTTTCAGGGGCTTCGTTTTTACATCTCGCTCTCGAGGTTCGGAGACGAGGCTTCGTTTTGATGGGTCGGGGAAATCATTCACCGAACCGGGCCTGAGAGTTGACGCAGCGTCTTGTGTGATTGCTGGCTAGAGTCAGTTTCGGCTTCCGGGTAAGTTTTTCTAGGTTGATTTTTCTTTGAATATCGGTCGAAAATGCCCGAAAGCTTGGCATTTAAGAGAAATACCCATTCGGCAGAGGGGGTGAGGTTAGCTGCCGAGAGGGGTGGTGGCGTGCTATTGCGCAGGTCGAGCGTCCGGATCTGCCTCACTCCAACGGCAAAATTCCGAGGGGTACCTTCCCTTCAAATCCTGTTGGTGCGAGCAAAAGACAGTTACAATCGAGGTGTGCTGTCGTTTCATTTCTGCGAGTCAACCTAGATGTTCACTTCAAAAACTCTTCTTGTATTCGTGACCATGCTAATCATGGAACTCACTTGCATGCATCAATATGCTTCGGCCTACACCTCGAAGGACCCCGAGGTCGTTGCGATGATCGATGACGGTACCGATTATCTAGCAAAAAATTTCAAAGACACACTATACAAACTTGATGTTCCCTTCTCGGGAGGATTTGGGGAGCATGCCTTGGTGGCTTATGCTTCCATGAAATTAAAGCACGATCCGGCTCTTCCGGTTGTGCAGCAAGGAATTCGCTCTGCTCAGGCATTCATTCAAACGATGGGGAGAGATCCTGGTGGTCATGAAAGCAAGACCGTTTATGTTGCTGCCGTTTGCACGCTGCTGTTCGCCGAAGTCGATAGAGCAGCCTATCTCAAAGAGCTTAAGCTTTTAGAGAAGTACTTTCGGAAGTCACAATATGGGAACGGAGCTTATGGGTATGCTGGAGAGCGAGATGGTGATGTATCGCAGACCCAGTATGCAATGCTTGCCCTTTGGACAATGGACCGTGCTGGACTCTTGATTGATTATGAAGGAGTTGTTCGGACGATCAAGTGGTTGCTTCGTGTGCAAGATCCGAGTGGTGCGTGGCCATACCAGGGTGTCGACCCGGGCAAAGAGACTCGAATTAAACAGCCATTGACTAAGCTGTCGATGACGTACGCAGGAGGAAGTGCTCTTTTAATTGCTGCTGATATACTACGATTGTGGGGCGATGAAGCTCAAAAGTTGGCTACCTATCCTAACTTGCCGGAGGCAGCAAGACCTTTGGTCGATGGATTTGAAAACTTAGGAATTAAGCGACCCGATTTCGCGGTTGAGCCGATCTTGACTTCGATTAAAGATGCGGACACGTGGCTTGCGAAAAACAAAGATGTCAAAGCTGATTGGCCCTACTACAACATCTACACCGTCGAAAGGTACGAAAGCTTCCGAGAAATTGCATTGAAATTAGAGAAGAAGCCGAACGTTGCCTGGTATAACGAAGGTGTTTCATGGCTGAGATCCAGTAAAACCGGGAAGAGTGGATGGCCTGCTGGAATTAGATACAGCACGGCCCCGGTATCTACGGCTTTTGCGGTGCTCTTCCTCAGTCGCAGCACTCAGAAGGCGATCGAGCAAAGCCAGGAAGGGACGCTCGCAGGCGGGTTTGGTCTGCCGGGGGACACGACCAATATACGTGTTGATGGTACTCAGATCAAAGGCGAAACGCCCGCAGCAGCGGTCACCGACTTGCTCGATATACTCGAGGGGGATGGTGCCGATTCTCTTGAAAGTAAATCGCTTCCTGAAGACATGAAGCTCGCGACCGAGCCGACCGCGCGGAAAGCGCAGATCGATCGTTTGGTCCGGCTGTTGCGTGGTTCTTCGTCTTGGCAGGCTCGTCGCGTCGCCGCTCGCTTGCTGGGGCAAAGTGATGAAATTCGCGTCGTTCCCGCTCTTATTTTCGCGCTCGACGATCCCGATACCACCGTTCGAACGTTCGCTCGGGATGGGTTGCGTTTTATTAGTCGTAAGTTCGAAGGTTTTGGGCTGGAGATCGTACGCGGCGACAAGCAAGATTATGGCAAGCTCCGACAAGCTCAACGGTTGTGGCGAGAATGGTATCTAACCATGGATCCCGGCTACATCTTCGTTGCCGAATGAATCGGTATCCGTGTTCGCCGTTAACATTCCGCTCGCCGATGGACATGAAAATGGACATGAAAAACAGTAAATCGTCGAGGGTTTGTGAATCTTGATTACATTTCGCGGCGGTCGTGGTGTCCCAAAACACTGAGGCAAGGATGGTTCGGTGAGTTCCAAGCGAGTTTCCCCTGAAGCGTGCCAGTCGGGGCGATGGCCGTGGGATGACGACGTCGTGCCAGTGACAGGGCGTGTTGATACGCATTCCGTGTTAACACGAATCACGGTGATCACACCAAGCTATAACCAGGGGGCATTTTTGGAAGAGACGATTCGGTCGGTGCTCGGACAGAATTACCCGAACTTGCAGTACATCGTCGTCGATGGGGGAAGTACCGATGAAAGTCATCAAATTTTGGACCGTTACGAATCCCAGATCGATCATGTGATCCGCGAGCCGGATCGGGGGCAGTCCGATGCGATCGGCAAGGGGCTCGCGCTGGCGGACGGGGAATGGTTCAATTGGATCAATTCCGATGATCGACTCGAACCAGGGACGTTGTGGGAATTGGCTCGGTGTGTCGGGCCGAAGACGGATTTGCTTGCTTTTCGCGTCAAGGTCGAGGACGCTAACGGAAATTCCCCAGTCGATCAACGCTCAATGATGTACAACTCGAATCTGTCGGCACTGTCTATGTTACGATGTGACGACTATTCATTTAGCCAACCTGGTCTTTGGTTCCGCATGGACCATTTGAGGGACTGTGGCGGAATCAATCCTGCGCTGAACTATGGATTTGATTGGGATTTGTTGGTGCGATACCTCGCCATGTTCCCGCATGTCACTTACTCGGATCATGTGGGCGCGATGTTTCGCCTTCATGACCAATCCAAGACCGTGGTGGAGTTGAGCAAAGCGGATGTTTCGGAAAATCGATTTCAACAAGAAAACGATTGCATCCGAAATCAGCTTGAATCGAGTTTATCACCGGGCCTCGCAAAAGCCTCGCGTTTGGGCCGACGCCGCAAGCCATGGAATGATCGGATGGTGGCGGTCCTCGATCAACTCGATCGTTCACCGGCGGGAGCGGCATGGCAACTATCCAAAGAGATTTGGCAAGACCCAGCCGCTCGGGTTTCGTGGCGTACTGTTGGGGCGATCGGTCGATTGCTCTCGCGTTATGTCCGGCCATCGTTTTGGAAGTGAGCCGTGGGGGTCAACACGTTGGCATCTGCATGTTCCCAACTCGTGCTTTGTCAAGATAAAAAATTAGCGTTAGTGAAGTGAACCGACGGCGCTACCGGGCTGTTGATTTAATCGTAACCCGAAGCGTAAGCGAGGGATGAGTCAGTTTCAATGATCCCTCGCTTACGCAGCGGGTTACGAAAAAAGTGCAACTTCAAAACTCACGCTTCGGGTTTCGATGAGGGCTAAAACAAGAGCCCGCTAGCCGCGGGTATTGCTCGACACCCGACGCTAGTGCTTCGTCAATATTTGAAATGAGGGTTGGCTTAAAACGTGGCACGGTGGTCCCCACCGTGATTCTCTACGGAGGACCGTCGAGCCACGTTGCTGACACCCTAAAGTCAAATGTGGACAAAGCACTAGCCCGGATTATTCACGAGCCTTTGTCAGTTGGCAACCTTTGATCAAGTTTGGCTTTGGTCGCTGCTTGAGCCGAATCGCTCCGTAAGGCCCCCTTTCCCCCAGGAACCCTTTTGGTCGCTGAGG
>NZ_SJPM01000001.1:1023085-1583780 GCF_007859915.1 Neorhodopirellula pilleata | reverse complement strand
CGCGACTTGAAAGACGAAAGCACCCCGCAAGTTTTTGAAACGAATCAAAAACAGCCTGAAAGCGGTGCGCAAAGACACTAACAAAACAATCTTCAGAAAGGCTCTTGACCATGCTAGAAAAGGCTAACGCCCATCGGCTAATTGTTGTAGTTCGGTAGACGGTTAAATCAACACGCCGGCAAGTGAGTGGAGCCGGGGGGATGTGATCGAATGGAACGAGACCACTCGCTTGCGCGTCGGGCTTGTATGAATGTCGATCGAGTCATTCCAATCGCGGCGATATCGGATAGAGGCGGGTTAAGAAAAACTCTCGGACTTGCTGGGGAAACCACCACTTTTCACTTGAGCCACGTAGTCGGCGGCGGCTTGACCGATCGCCTTGCCGATCTCCGCAAAGTTGCGGGTGAACTTGGGTGTGTAGCCAGTTGTCAGCCCCAAAATATCGTGAGTTACCAGCACCTGCCCCGAAACAGCGGACCCCGCGCCGATCCCGATCGTGGGTACCTTGACCGCGTCGGTGATCGCCGCCGCGACCGACGAGGGCACGCATTCGATCAGAACGGCGAACGCGCCGGCCTGCTCCGCCGCGCGGGCGTCGGCGACCAACCGATCCGTGTCCCGCTGCAACCGATACCCACCATCGACATGAATGTTCTGAGGACGTAGTCCGACATGCGCCATCACCGGGATGCCCGCCGTCACCATCGCGGCGATCCGGTCGGCTTGTTCGGCCCCGCCTTCCAATTTGACGGCGTGGCAGCGAGTGTCCTTGAGCACGCGAACCCCCGCTTCGATGCTGCGTTCGATTCCGATTTGGCCTTCGGGGAACGGCAAGTCCACGACCACCATCGCTCGATCAGTAGCCCGACCGACCATTTCGGCGTGATAGATCATTTGATCCATCGTGACCGGCAACGTTGTGTCGTGACCTTGAACGACCATCCCCATCGAATCACCAACCAACAACACGTCCACACCAGCCTGATCAAGCAACCGCGCCATCGGGTAATCGTACGCCGTCAACATCGTGATCGGGTCGTCGTTGTCGCGCATCTTTTGCAACGTCCGAGTGGTCACGCGTGGAACTACCGAGCCGTTAGAACTCATCAGTGCTGTCTTTCATTGTGATGGGATCGAACACCCGAACGTTTCACCAAACCTACCGACGGGGCTAGCGGCGTGTTGATTTAGTGCACGATTGGGCGTTTTCGTTTAACGGCAAGCCGCAGGCGTCTGCGTTCTCAAGCTCTATCGCCTGCGGCTTGCCGTTAAACGACTAAATCAACAGCCCGCTAGCGGCGTGTTGATTTAGTGAGCCGACGGCGCTAGCCGCGGGCTGTTGATTTAGTCTGCATCGTAACCCGAAGCGTAAGCGAGGGATGACTCAATATCAGTTATCCCTCGCTTACGCTGCGGGTTACGAGAAAATCGCAACTTCAAAATGCGTAAGCGAGGGATGCGTCAATATCAGTTATCCCTCGCTTACGCAGCGGGTTACGAAAAAAGTGCAACTTCAAAACTCACGCATCGGGTTTCGATGAGGACTAAATCAATAGCCCGCTAGCACGAGAATGAACTACGGGGTGGACTTCGACAAGGTGTCCTGGGGCAACGCTTCGAGCGATTCACCGTACTGGACCACCAGCCCTTTGACGGCCGAGCGGAGAAAGCTGGGCGGCACGATGGCGTCGAAGGCCTCGTCGACGATTCGACGATTGTCTTCCGTGCTCAGCGGCCGCAAATGCTCGGCGAGGTTCCCCGAATGAGGCGAGTTGATATCAACGCAGACAACCGGGCAGGCTTTGTCCAGTGACAATTCATCGAGGTCGATCCAACGCCGCTGCTCATTCATTCGAGTATGAAACGTAATCCGTTTTTGGGCCGGCTCATATACCAAACTCCACTGCGTCGTCGTCGGTTGACGGACTCGATGCAACGCATCAAAGGCATAGTCGATCGGAGAGGTGTCCTCATCCAAGTTCGCTGCGTCCCCGACCAAGCGGTTAGCCAAAGTCACTCGTGTTTCGCTATTGCCACGCGGATCGTTCTGCTGAATCGCGCGGCGGGATTCCTTCCACGTCGAATTGGCGAGAACGCAAGCCGAGGCCGGGTCGTGCTGAACGATCGCTTCACCGTCGAGGTACTCGATGATCGCTGCGTCGCCGCTCGGATCGGTGACGAAGTAATGCACCTTCTCGAGCACCTCGATAAACGGTTGCGGTCGGACTTCGTCGAGACTCGCGATGACTTCCTCAACCGTCGCCGCACAATCGAGTTGGTACTGGACCCACTGGATCGCGTTAACCGATGATCGCGGATCAGATCGGTCAGGGAATTGCGTATCCCGGAGTTGTAATAAATCGACCGTGAGGCCTTTCTCATTCATTCCGGCAAACGGAATCTCCCGGCCGAATTGATTCATCGACACACTCCCGTATAGGGATGTCCAACGCAGCGGCTGGTTGGGCGAGATTGCCTGTTTGGAAATGCCACGCGGATTGAAGATCACCAATCCACCGCCGGATACCCAATCATGGTTTCTCGCCACGATCCACTGATCGCCCAACTTCAGACGCATGACCGTGCACGCGAGAGGACTTCCCGAGGATAACAATGCCATCGCCATGATGACCAAAACAATCAAAATGGAGCGAATGTGATTGGCAGGCATCAAGACGATCCTTGAGAAGAGAGTGGCCGGAAGGTGTACTGAGTTCTTTTCTGCTTCCCAAGGAAAAAACTCAACTGCGCAGGGCGGGCTAATTCGATTATGCTATGAAAGCGGTGCCGGTTCGCCGAGCCCAGTGATCTCGGCCCACTTTATGTTCGAATGTCAAACCACCCACCCCTGTGAGGGGGGGGTGTCTCGCTGAAATAATCTTTCACCGATTTCGCTAGACACCTCCTACCGTTCCGTTCGTCCCACCTTCCTCCAGCCGTCAAAAAGGCAATCGCCTGATGACGGTCCCTGCCTCGGATCGACACCAGATTTCTGTTCCCTTGTTTCAATCGGACGGAATCGGGCTGTTCGACCACGATTGAACCTCATGAACATCAATCAAACATTGACGCGAGAAATCGTCATTCGCCTCGTTATCGTCGGACTGATCCTACTCAGCATCAGTTCGACCAAGATCCACGGCCAAGATGCGATCGAGGTAGTTCCCCCGAACGAAGCGGAGCTTGTTGAAGCGGAGCCTGTTGATGCGGCCGATCCGGTTCAAACGGAGCGTGAGGATCAAGCACCCAAAAACACGGATTCGGAAATCCGGTTTTCGTTCAATGCCGCTCCGTGGCGAGAGGTCATCGAATGGGTCGCTTTGCAGGCCGACATGCCTCTTCAGTATGCAGAAATGCCGACGGGGAGTTTTTCCTATCAAGACGATCACGCATTCACGGCCGATCAGGCGATCGATCGGATTAATTTGTTCCTCATCCCTCAGGGTTATTCTTTGGTGCGGTCAGGCAATCTACTTGCGTTGATCAATCTCTCTGACGCGAGAAGTTTAGCTCAACTCGATGCGCTCGCCGAGCTTGTCGACCCCGCTCGGTTGACATCGCTGGATCCCTACCGTGTGGTGAAGTGTTTGTTCAAACTCAGCGAACTCGATGCGGACACGGCCGTTGACGAGTTGTCCGCATTGCAATTGATGACGATGCCCAAGGTATTGCCGAGAACCAATCAGTTGATGATCACGGACACGGTCGCGAAATTGCAGAGCGTCCGAGCGATCCTGAACTCTTTCGAACCGTCAACGATGAGCAACGGAACTGTCGTTAAGAGTTTCAAGTTGCAGCATGTTGATGCCGAAGACGTACTCGTCGTAGCGCGGCCGCACTTGGGATTGGCGACTGACGAAATGATCGGTATCGATGTCAGTCTATCGGCCGACACACAAGGCAAATCCATCTTTGCTACTGGAGTCGAGGACAAAATCAAGTTGATCGAAGGCCTCGTTCAAGCCATCGATCAACCCGATGCGGGTGCCCAAGAAATCCAAAGCGGTTCGATCCTGAAGTCATACTTGGTTGAAGGTGGAAACGTCGAGTTAGTGTACGACGTCCTGCAGACTTTGTTGGCGGGAAAGTCGGTGCGGCTTTCGATCGACGAGGCCGCCGGCAGTATCGTGGCTTTGGCGGACGAAGCGACACAACGTGAAATCGAACTAACGGTTGCCGAACTGAAGGCAAGTGACGCTGCCTTTGAAGTGATCTCGCTGAAGTCGGTCGACGCTTATTACGCAATCGGCTTACTCGAAGAGATGCTCGATTTGGTTCCGTCTCTCGACGATGATGATGACGAACCGGCCCCGAATTTGCCTAAGATCGATGCGGATGCCGCCAATCGAAGGTTGTTCGTGCGAGCCAAGCAGCCACAGATCGATCAGATCAAGGCGATCATCGCCGACCTCGAGGCGTCCCAGCCCAGTTCGGGAGACGAGAATCTTCGCAGAGTGCCGATGTCACCGAGTCAATCGGCGAAAGTTCTCAAAATGGCGATCCCGTTTTGGCAAGGCGCGAATTCCGTTAAGCAACTCCCCTCCGCCACGATTCGTCCAGTCAAAACCGAGCGAATTCCGGCCCAGTACTCGTCCGAAAGAAATACAAAGTCAGAGACCCAACGCCCTGAAGAAAAGCGACGGATGGTTCCACCAAGTGTCGAATCTCGCCTCGACACCACCGATTCACCGATTCGACAGTCTTCTAGCGGTCATTCGTTGGCAAGTGTGCAACGTGCCAGCGAGGACATCGAATCGGTAGATTTAACCCCACCATCGATTCACTTTCAGATCACCGAGCAAGGGCTGCTGCTCCAGTCGCATGACGTCGAAGCCTTGAATCGGTTCGAGGAGCTGATTCGTGTCGTATCCGGGCCCACCAACACGATCCCCGCGGCCCCGATCGTGTTCTATTTGCAATACATTCGCTCCGATGACGCGTTGCGGATGCTTGCCAAGCTTCTCGACGGTGGGGACTCATTGCAGGATATTACCGAAGCATCACTCGTTAACGGATACGTCAGCACGGCCTCTTCGCTGTTGTCGGGAAGTTTTTTGTCCACGTCCAATGGAACGATGACCTTGACGATGGGTGCGACCACGGTCGTCTCGGACACACGGCTGAACCGTCTGATCGCCCAAGGCACGACCGAAGAGATCGACTCGATCGAGGATTATCTCCGCATCATCGACAAGCCCGTTGGCGCGACCGATGTATTGACCTACGGTCGATCCAACGTGATCGAACTGATGAACATTAAGGCCAGCGAAGCGGCCGAAGTAATCCGACAAGCATTCGGGGATCGCGTGGTTTCGAATGACAAGAGTTCCGATACCGGCAATAGTACGGGAAGGTCGGCACCCGACCCCAAGGCTTCCAAAACGAAACCAGATGACGAGAAGAAAGCGGAATCGCCCAAAGTCTCCGAGCCGAAAGATTTGGCACCAAAGATGACCGTTGCCGTTCACGAACCTAGCAACTCGTTGATCGTGACCGCCCCGGATAGTTTGTTGGAGCAAGTCGACTCGTTGATCAAGAAGATCGATTCGCGGGGCGAGCAAGCAATCGAGGTCATCGTGCCAACGAACGTCTTGGCCGTGGAGGCGGCGCTTCAAGGATTGATGATTGAAACGTCGTCGAGCGGTCGATCATCTTCATCTTCCTCACGTGATTCCCGTTCGCGATCGGAACGTTGAGCATGGCACGGCAATTCGGAAAACAATCATTGACCCATTCACAGCCGGCCAGAATCGTCTGCGTCGCCATGGTTTGGGTGACTTGGAATAGCGTGGAACACCGAACCGTGTCTGCTCAAGCCGGACTACGTGAATCGCTCGAACGTTTGGATACGAACGGCAACGGAGAAATCGAGCCGGACGAGATCACGTCGTTGTCGCGTCCTTACCTTGAACGAATCGCCGAAGCGAGGCGAATGTCGTTGGATCGCCCCAATGCGATCGACAAACTTCAAGAAGCCGCCCGACTTTATTTCGCGAAACAAAACGGCGTTGTTCGCGATGAAGTCCGACCCGAACGAGTCGGAAAGCTACGCTCATTTGGTGCCGATCGGGATGAACCAATGATCCCTGAGTTCGGTGTTGGTAAATTGAAATTTCCGTATACCGAGCGCGATCTCGACGAAGCGGAACAGACCCTGCGTCGACACGATCGAAACCGGGATGGTGTGATTGATCGCGCCGAGGCGAGACGTGCGGATTGGTCCTATCGAGATCCGTTTGATGATGACCTCAATCAAGACGATCGACTGACCCGTTTAGAATTGGCACAACGATATGCCAGACGTCGAATCCTTGCCGACGATTCGGGCGAATTAATTCAAAAGGCTCGTCGCACCGGCAACGGAATCGCCCCTTCAACGACCGGCCGCGAGAGCGACGATCAAGGTCGCTCTCGGACCCGTGGTCGAAGCAGTAATTGGCTGTCCTACAGCCTGATGTCACGTTTCGACAAGAACCGTGACGGACGTTTGGATCGAAACGAGTCGGCCAACCTGGGAATGCCCGTCGGCGAGATGGATACCGACCGCGACGGAGAAATCTCGCGGGACGAATTGAGCCGCCATGTCGATGCCATCCAAGAAGCCGCAGGAGGCTACGAACAAGGTATCCCGGGTTGGTTCTATGAACGTGATCTCGACCGCGACAGCCAAGTTTCCATGGCGGAGTTCGCTCCCGAACCGAACGAGGAGTTGATCGCCGAGTTCGATTCTCTCGACGTCAATGCGGACGGGTTATTGACGGCGAACGAACTGGTTAACTCCCAAGCGGTGATGGGAGGGGTCTTCGGCAGCAAGTCAGCGGAGACATTGCCGCCCGGCCGCACCGTTATTTCAGTAATTGAAATTAGCGAAAACTTCTTGATCGCCGATCTCAACGTTCAACTCTCGATCACTCACTCGCATGCGTCGCACCTCGATGCGTACCTCGAGGGTCCCGAGGGCGAACGAATCGAATTATTCACGGACGTCGGCGGCAACGACGACAACTTCGATCAAACCGTTTTTAACGACCAAGCTTCCCTTCCGATCACGAGAGCTCGCCCTCCTTTTGAAGGTGAATTCATCCCCGAGGGTCTCTTGAAGAATCAGCCAGGCTTGAGTTCGTTCAACGGAAAGTCAATCCAGGGAGTCTGGCAATTGATCATCCGCGGAACCCGCAGTGACCGGTTCGGAATCCTTCACGGTTGGAGTCTGCAGGCTCAGCCCTTGGAACAATGAAGCGGACTCGTTGCCTCGTTCGTTGTTTCAATCGTGTTTCGATCCTACGGCCTCGGCAAGATTCCGGAACCCGAACTGACGCATTTTTTCGAGCAACCCTTCGTTCATCCGCCGCGTGACCGACGGCCCGTGGTAGATCAACGCCGTATAGATCTGGACGAGTGATGCACCGAGTTGAATCTTTTCCCACGCATGATCGGCGTTGAATACCCCGCCACCGCCGATGATCGTGTAGCGTTTGCGATTCATACGCGAGTACAGTCTTTCAATACAGCGATTGTGGTGTTGCCGAACAGGTGCACCCGCAACCGCACCGGGCATTCCTGTCGTATCAATGCCGAGATGCAACCAGGCCGGCTTCCCTGGGGCCAGGTTGAACACGAAGCCCTTCACGAAGTCAAATTCATCCACTTCGCAAAGCCAGCGATCATGCTCCTTGGGTGAATCGACCGGTGGCAGTTTTAAAAAGATCGGAACCGTGATCGAACCACTAGCTAGCCGAGACAGTAGCTCGTGAATGTGATTCGGCTGAGCAAAGAAATCCTTTCCATCGTTTGCGTTGGGGCAACTGAGATTGAGCGTGAGGTAGCTCGCGTGCCCTTGAACGAGCGACACACTCGTCGCATAGTCCTCAAAGATTTCATCCGGTGAACTGGGGGCCGCGGTCGGTCCACGATTGGTCGTTACCAAGTTCACTCCGCGAGGAACCTTGGGGATGTTGTGCTTCAGCCGCGAAGCGATTTTGGCGGCTCCATCATTGGGTAAACCGTAGTTGACGATGATCGCTTGGGCGGACGGAACTCGAAAAAGCCTGGGTTTGAGATTGCCAAGAGAACGGCTTGCGGAAACCGAGCCAATCTCAACGAAGCCGAACCCGAGTTGATCGAGCATCCGCAGGGCCAAACCATTCTTGTCCCAACCGGCGGCTAGTCCGATGGGATTGGGAAAAGGAATCCCCGCGACTTCGATCTGCAGTTCGTTTGCCGAAAAATCAAACAGCTTTCCGGCTAGACGCGTCAGGCCTGGAACCGCCCCCGCAACTTGACAGGCTCGCACGGTGCCGTGATGAACGGCTTCGGGATCGAGCCGAAACAACGCCGGTCGGGCGAACGATTCGTAGATGCGACCGAGCCGATCATTTTCCATGGGTAAGCCGCCGAGGTGAGTAAGAACCGAGCTCAGTTAGCCGGTGATTCGCTCAAGTGCTTGACGAACCAATCGACCATGGCGTCGGTCGCATGCCGCGCATCCTCGCCACCGAATCCATGTCCCGCATTCTCGAACTCGATCAATTCACTGGTCACCTTGGCTTGCTCGAATGCGGCGTGGATGTTCCGGCTATGCGAGATCGGCACCAAGTCATCCTTCGCTCCGGCGAGCAGCAACGTCGGCGCGTCATCGGGACTGACGTGGACGATTGGCGAATCAGGGGTGGCCGCTTCGGTCGTAATCTCCAGTGCGGGAAAACGATCGTAGGACGCGAGCCGCTCGGGCGAATCCTTGGCCATGATTCGCAAATCGCTCGGTGCCACGTAGGCTACCACCGCGTTAACGCGATCGCTTACTCGATCGACGGGATCTTTCGAGTCGGCGATTCCGTCATCCGAAGCCGTGCCAAGCATCAGCGATAGATGGCCACCCGCACTCATCCCAAAGACACCGATTCGATTCGGATCGATCTGAAACCGTTCGGCGTTAGCACGAATGAAACGCACGCTGCGCCGGACGTCGGCAACCGCTTCGGAAATCGAAAACTTCGGGCTGCTCCCGTGACGAACGGCAAAGACCGTGAATCCTTGGTCGGTCAACGGCTTGAACCGTACCTGCGTCTGTTCGGGAGGCGACCATTGGGAATACCAACCCCCACTGACCATGAACAGAACTGCGGCACCGTTTGTTTTTTCGTTTGGTGCGAAGACGTCACATGTCATCGCCAGTCCGAGCTTGTGTCCGTACACGACATCTGCGGTGATATCAACGTCCTGGCCACTACAAGGCACCGACACCACGCAAAACAGGAACACGAACCAAAATTTTGAGATCGATGACATCGACGATGTTTCCGAGAGGATTAACGACGGGTTTTAAACGCAATGTTCAAACACAGTGATCATTGGAGTCACCCGGTAGCGTGGATGCAACCGGCAACCGTCGTTGAGCGATTCCGGAATATTGATTCCGTGGCCTACTTGGAAGGAACCATCGCGACGGCACCGGTCTGGCGCATCGAGTCGCTTGGGTGACTAAAGAAACAATACCCTGAAGCTGTTTCTCATCTCGCCCGACAACGGTCTCGATCAACTGGATTTTCAACCGTGTCGCGTCGACGAACGTAATGCGGTAAAAGTGAGCCGTGTGAGGATGGGACGCCGCTTCGCCCTCTGCGATCAGTGGATGGCTCATGCGAAAGTTGAGACAATCCTGCTCAGGTTCAATGTCGGCCTCGCCTTGGAATGGAATCGCATTGAAGTTCGTGTACCAAGTCGCGGTATACTTCTGTTTTATCGGGTCGAAGCCGTATACGGCGTGAGAAATGAGTGCGACTTGAGCAGCGATGTCCGTGGAGAGAAAACAAAAACTGATGAATAAATGCAATACAGTTTTCATTATCAAACCTTTGAATGTTGTGCGAGATGGTAGTGGGATTCATCAGAATTCCCGGCTAAGATTTCATGCGAAATCCACTCCAACAATTGTGTCACGCTCGATGCTCAACCGCCGTGAGGATCGGCAGGGGTTTGCTTTGTCCCGTCAATTTCCGCTGCCCGCCGTTTGATGTGGTTGACGATCTGCGGTTTAATTCGTTCCTCGAACTGTTCAGGCAGATCGTGTGAAAGGCCTGAGTGAGCCATGTGTTCAATTGTTGCTTTGGGTTCTCGGTTTCGCTGGTAGCCCATGAAGTAAAGCGTGTCGACGAGCAGTCCGTCCCAAAACATTCTCGCCGCAGACTCAAAATCAATCGGCACCGGATACGACGCCCAGCCGTGGTTAGAGAACTTCGCCGTCCAGATGTCTGGATACCGCTGTATTTCAACCCAAGCGCCGGAATCGCTGGGACTGTCATATTTCCAGTCAAAACTCTGCGCGCACGCTCCAATCGGCAGACACTCCAGCAAGTTTCGCGTTTCCTCAAGCATGAGTTTCGGATCGATCGCATACCAATGTCGCTGACCACCTGGTGTTGGCCAGTTGCGAGTCTTGCGATGGGTTATTCTCGGATGAGCAAAAAAAGCGTCCATGTCAGAGTTCGGTTCAACATACTCCGGCATTTCTTAACGACCTCCGGTTCAAAAAGTACGAATCGCTTGCAAGTGGTTTGCAAATCGTTTTGATTCGGAAGCATGCTGATCGCTGGACTTTAGGAACCGTTCGGAAATAACTTCGGTATTTGCATCGAGCAAGGGAATCGTAACCCGAAGCGTCAGCGCGTGTTGATCTCATCGTAACCCGAAGCGTGAGCGAGGGATTCATCGCCATTAAGTCCTTTGTATGTATCCCTCGCTGACGCGTCGGGTTACGAAATCAGGAGGGTATTTATGGACAGTTCCTTACTGCTGAGAACGCCATCGACCGCAACACATGACTCCGCGCAAGGAGAAGAAGCAAAAACTCGGCGAGGTAACATTCTTTTCCTGGAATTTGCTGTTATCCAAGTTCCATGCGTATTCTCGCCTGCATCGACGCAAGATTCTCAGTTACTTTCTTCCCCGCTTTGCTTCTGTTCTTGTTAGCGAAGACAATACCAGTCTACCAGGAACCGACTCATGAGCAGCGAATCCCGACAATCGAAACAACTGCAACGCTGCCGACCACGACCATCGCTTTGGCTCGTCCGTCGAGCAGCGGAGCAATGGTGTCGCGGTAATGCTCGACGATGATTTGGACCTTTTGAGCAATGTTGTACGGGTGAAGCTTCACCCAACCCATGATGCCTTTCATCGCGGCCGATCGTTCGACCTCGGTGTCCGACCATTCCTTGCCGCCGCTGGCTAACTTGAATGCCATTTTGTACGAGATGTAATTCTGCAAAACGTCCAGGATAAAACCTTCCTCGATCGCTTGTCGCATCGAGTAGACGTGAAAAGGCTGCGGCAGGTTATCGCCCGACACGGGCTGGTCTGGTTGAGGGCGTCGACCGAACAGTTCAAGCGTTTTGGGTTTCGGCGTGGCGGTGAAGGCGACGTAGGTGATGTTTTTGTCATCGCTGCGCGATCGCATCTGTGCCGCCAGGACATCTTCGCTGCTGATCTCACCGCCGTCATCGAGTTGCTCGCGTTCCTCCGCCGACAGCAGTTCTTTCAGCTTGGTCGCCGCTTCTCCGGTCTGGGAACTGTGGGCTTCGTCCGCGATCACGGCAAATGCTTTGCCTTCGGTGGCGGTCAGTTCACGAACGGCTTTCAATGCGAACGGAAAGGTTTGGATCGTGCAGACGACAATTTTCTTGTCACCCGAGAGTGCGTCGGCCAGTTGCGAACTCTTGCTGCCCTTCTTGCCCTCGATCGTCGCCACGACGCCCTTCTTTCGTTCGAAGGCGGCGAGTTCCTCTTGAAGTTGCCCATCAATGACGTTTCGATCCGAGATCACGATCACCGAGTCAAACACCTTCTTCTCGTTGGCGTCATGCAAGTCGGCTAGAAAGTGAGCCGTCCAGGCGATCGTTTTCGTTTTCCCACTGCCCGCCGAATGCTGGATGAGATATTTCTGACCTGGCCCCTCCTCCAGCACCGCCGCACGGAGCTGAAGCGTTGAATCGAGTTGATGGAAACGCGGGAAGATCACTGACTTGATCTGCTTCTTCTTATCCAGCTCGGTCACCAAGTAGCGTCCAAGAATTTCCAGCCATAAATCGCGGGCGAAGACGCGCTGCCAAAGGTAGGCCGTTTTATGTCCGTCGGGATTGATCGGGTTACCGGCGGCGCCGTTGTCGCCCAAGTTGAACGGAAGGAAGAACGTCTTGGCTCCTTTCAGGTGCGTCGTCATTCGCACTTCGCTGCTACTGACGGCGAAATGAACCAAGGCACCGCTCGGGAATTTTAAGAGCGGTTCGGCGGATTTGCCTTTGGGCTCCGGATCACGATCGAAGCGGTATTGGTCGCCAGCATCGCACGTCTGTCGTTTCGACGCATTCAAGTGTATCGCTTGATCGGATCTCTCCGGTCGGGTAACCGTTTCCCAATCGCTTCAATTTATCAATGGTGCGGGTTAATTTGTCGTGTTGGTCGCAATTTAGGCCATACGGTGGCTACTTCGAGGGCTGCCGATTCCAGATCGGATAAAGCTGAATGATCGTCGTCTGCCGGTTTCAGTAATATCGCCTTGAGCCGGAATTTGGTTGCACCAGTCGTCACTTCATCGCTATCTGGAGTGGAATGCGCTCGAGAGTTGCTGAACGCGAACATCAGCGATCGTTGCTTGGTTTCATCTCTGGAAATTTAGAATTGCAGGAAACGAATGCCATTTCTGACTTCCGTCTCTCCCGCGTGTCTTGTTAGTAGCGGAACTCAAACAGGCCACCCACACCGCCGCTATCGGCCATGTAGGGATAGAACTGTAGGTTGCCACCAGCCATTTCAGTGCGGTCGATCGCGGTGGCGGCGACGTAGGCCATCCACCAGCCGAGTGCGACTTGCGACGGGTAGTGGTCATCGTCGTTGACTCGCGACAAAGGTCCCAGAAGCGACCCGGCGTAGAAGGTGGCTTTGAGCCAACGTCGATCTGTCATCTTGGCCGCATTGATGAACGGCAGCGACGACATGAATGCGTGGCCGCTAACACCGTTGTTGTCTTGAAAGGGAAGCCAACGTGAATCTCGGTCCTTTTCGCCCGGTCGTGAACCGCCGGTCAAACGCTGAGCCAGGATCATTGGCGGCGCACCGACCAAGAACGAACGCAATGAACGCTCGCCCCAGCGTCCTGTGGTTACCAGCGCGGGGGTCTCGTCGAAGAACGCTCCGGCCGCCCACGCGGTCGCGAAGATTGGCAACGTGTAGCGACCGTTGCCGAGTTCTTTGCTGCCGTGCAGTCCCTCGAACCAATCGTCGCTGGTCGCGTTGCGAACACTGCCTTGAAAATGGTCCTGTAGTTGCTGGTCCAACTGCGTGTTGGCAACCGCGGCACCAATCAGAAATCCGCCGGCGAGGAGCTTGAACGAATGAAGGTCGTAGTAGTTGCTGTGATCCGACTTGATGCGTTGCCAAAGCGTGCCGCGATCAACGACGGTTGGACGTCCCGTTGCAATCACTTGGCTTTCAATCAAGTACGGATCATAGATTCCGTCGCAGTTGGCGAGACCAATTGGTTTGGGGCTGATCAACTCGGTATCAAAAGAAGGTGCAGCGACAACGTCTTGCCAAGCACTCGGAAGCGACACCAGCCGCGTCGGCGGATCTGCCATGGTGCTGAACGGATCATCTGCCTGCAACGAATTCGGCGACAGAGATACGATGATCGTGATCGCAACCAACACCGACCAGACTCGTTTGATCCGATGAACCCGAGTCATGAAAAGGAACCTAGCCAATGCACAGTTTGATGAAATTCAAAGCTGGGCGACTTCGGTTCCTACACTTTCGGCCACGATGTCCCAGAATCGTCTAACTACGAATTCCTTAGTCGTCGCCGCAAGCCCATTTGCAGCAATCCAAACCGGGCTTGTTGAAAAACTAATCAATTCGTATCATTCGACCATCAACCCACAAGGACGTGGTTCCAGCAAAATGAATCAACAACACTCCCGTCGGCCTCTTGAAGCTTCACCGATAACTCGGCGAGGCGGTTTCACCGTGCTCGAATTGCTCGTCACGATGTCGATCATCGGTATCCTAGCCGGTCTGCTGCTGCCCGTACTGGGAGCCGCCCGCGAGATTGCTCGACGAATCCAATGTACCAGTCATCTGCGTGAAGTTGGCTTGGCAATGCACAATCATCACGCGGCCAAAAAAGAACTGCCGGCCGGTTGGACATTCGATCTCACCGAATCGTCGGCGTACGGATGGGCTGTGCCGTTGTTGCCGTACTTAGAGCAGCCCACCCTGGCCGGTCAGATCGACGTCAAGCTGCCGCTGAGTGATCCGCGACTGAACAGGGCTCGCGAAACGTCGCTTGCGATCATGCTGTGTCCGTCCGACATCACCGAGCCGATGTTTACGTTGTTTGAAGATAAAGACGAAGGGCCGGCGTCGATGGCGGCGGCTTTCAGTGCGACCGTCGAACCGGTGGCATTGATGCGTCTGCCAACTGTCAACTATGTCGCCATGTTCGGAACTATCGAAGCCGACGACGAGATTCCCGCTCCAATCGGTGATGGTGCGTTCATTGAAAACAAATCCAGACGCTTCCGCGATTTTCAGCGTGGGCTATCCAACACGTTGATCGTCGGCGAACGCACCATGGCCCAAGTTCCTTCGACGTGGATCGGAGTCAGCCTGGCCGGCGAAGACGCTGCGGCCCGATTGGTCGGTTCCAGCCTCGAAGGCATCAATAATCCGCTTGCCGATGAATGCGACTACTCGAGCCGTCACCCCGGCGGAGCCAATTTCCTGTGGGGCGATGGTCACGTGTCGTTCGTCACCGAAGACGTGGATTTGCGTTTGTATCACCAATGGTCGCAGCTTCGCGAATCCGCAACCAACTAGCCCGTTTCAAATTTCACCCATCCTCTTCAAACTTGATAGCATGCCACGATCAAAAAAGCTTGTCGAACTGACCAAGTGCGAAGCCGAAGTCATGGACGTGGTCTGGGACAAGGGCAGCGTGACCGTCAATGACGTGGTCGAGTCCATCGACCGAGACTTGGCGTACACGACCGTGCTAACGACGATGAAGATTCTGGAGGACAAGAAGATCGTCCGTCGCGGCGCGAAGATCGGCCGAGCGTTCACGTACAAACCGAAAGTGTCCCGCGAAGAAGTCCGCAAAGGCATGATCAAATCGCTCGCCGATCAGTTGTTCGGCGGATCGACGAGGTCGTTAGCGTTAAGTCTGTTGCAATCCGATGCGGTGTCGGCCGCCGACATCGAGGCGGTCAAGAAAGCCGCCGACAAACTCGGAGACTCGTAGTGGATTCCCGGCTCGCCTTTGAAGTCGGCTGCACACTGTGTTTGCAAATCACCGTGGTCATTGCAGCGACGCTTGTCCTACAACGCTGGATCACCGACGCGCGGTCCCAGTGCCGGTTGTGGACGATCTGTTTCATTTGCGTGATCGGATTGTTCGCCGCCGGATTGTTGTTGCCGCACCGCCGACTGTTCGATTTCCCCGGCGACTGGTCTCGCGAGTCCATGCTCAGCCTCGTCGTTTGGCAAACTCGCATCGCGATCGCATTGGCTAGCGTCTGGGCCATCGGTGCGGCGTGGTCGGTGCTGCGGCGAGTGATGTTGTGCATCGGTTTGTTGCGGTTTTTGAAAACACAGTGTGAGCCCATCGACTCGGAAGCGTTGCTGAAACGAACTGACGTGGGATCACTCGCCGACGAAAATCTCTCCATCCTGACTTCCGATCGAATCCAAGGTCCGTTCTGTTGGCAATTACACCGTCCAGTGATCGTGTTGCCGACGTTTCTATTGACCGACGATGACGCGACGCTGCGGCATGTTCTGCTGCACGAGGTCGAACACTTGCGAACCCGGCACCCGATGCAGCACTTCCTGCAAGGCGTTTGCTCGACCGTGTTTTGGTTTCATCCGATGGTTTGGATGGCGGCACGCGGTGCTGAACTGACTCGCGAGTATCTGTGCGACGAAGTGGCCGCGAAGACCGCTGGCAAATTCGGCGCGTATTTGCGAACGCTGGCCAAGGTGGCCAAGCGTTGCGGCAGTGTGTCGTGTACCGAAGTCCCCAAGGGAACGCTTGCGTTCGGCAACCAGCCCAGCGCCCTCGTACGTCGCAGCAACCGACTGGTGGAATTGGCCGAGGGCGAGCGTCCGCAATCTCGCTGGCGCGGGATCGCGGCGATGGCGGTGTTGCTGCTGTGTGCCGTGCTGATTCAGCAAGTCTGGTTGCCCACCAACGCGATGGCGTCTCAGCGAAGCGATTGGTCCCCATGGCCAACATGGACGGCGAGTGCCCTGCATGAAGCCGGCGTGCACGTCCGCGACTTCGAATTGTTCGAGGACCGCGTGCAGATGCACGAACTGTTGTACGAAGAAGATTGACGACCCACCCGACGCGCCCGCGAGGATTTTGTGTGAATCCGATCCTCGCGAACGCTTCGGGTTCCATTCTGGAACCAATTACTAAGTCTTTACGAGTTGGCGTTGCGAGGACGCACCGACAATCCGTAATCATTACACCGAACGAACTACTAAGACAATCGTATCAAGGAAGTGCAAGGATGCACGACAAGAAACAACACCGCCGATCCATCTCGCTGATCCTTCCGGCTTGGAACGAAGCTGAAGTGATCGCAACAGCGGTAGCCGAAGCCGACGCCGCTCTTTCGCAAGTCACCGCCGACTACGAAGTGATTGTCGTCGATGACGGCAGCACCGATGACACCGCGAAGATCGTTCGCGAGTTATCCGCCAGCAACGATCGTGTTCGCATGGTGCAGCATTCGCCCAATCGAGGTTACGGTGCCGCAATCCGCTCGGGCTTCGCGGCGGCGGAGAAGTCGTTGGTGGTTTTCACCGATGCGGATTGCCAGTTCGATTTGACGGAACTGGATCGTTTCGTGTTGCTGTCCAGTCGCTATGACATCGTTTGCGGATACCGCATCGACCGTAAAGACACGTCGCTGCGATGTTTGTACTCGAAGGTCTATAACCTGCTCGTTCGTCTGTTGCTGGGAACAGGCGTTCGGGATGTCGATTGTGCTCTGAAGATGTTCGACCGTGACGTAGCGAAGAATCTGCGAATTACCGGCAACGGATTCTTGGTCAACTCCGAGATGCTAGTGCAGGCTCGGCAACTCGGATGGTCGGTTTGTGAAGTTGGGGTTTCGCATCGTCCACGAATTTTGGGCGAAAGTACCGTGTCGGTTCGGCATATCCCGAAAGTGCTGACGGCGCTGGCGAGGTACTGGTGGAACGAGGTGCAGTTTCCGGCCGCTGCAACGACACAACCCGAATCGCAACTCGCCAAGAGTTTCGATGCTCCTGCGGCGGATACGTCCGGCCGAAAGTCTTGGCGACTTCCGCTACTTCAAACCGCGTTGTTGCTAGTCGCAGCCGTCTTCATGCTGACCAATCTCGGATATCCACTCATCGACCGGGACGAAACTCGCTACGCCGAGATCCCTCGCGAGATGATCGCGACCGGCAATTGGATTTTGCCGCAACTGAATTTTCAAACCTACTATGACAAGCCGCCGCTGCTGTATTGGTTGTGTGCGGTCAGTTTCAAACTGTTCGGAATTGGCGAAGCATCGGCAAGACTTGTACCGGCACTGGCGGCGCTCGGCACGCTCGCCTCGACCATGTTCTTCGGTTCCCGGATCTTTGGACGGCGAATCGGACTACTGGCCGGAATCGTGTTGTTCCTGTCCGTCGGTTTTGCGTTCACGAGCCGGTATCTGTTGCTCGATGGTGTGCTATCGCTGTTCGTGTCGCTTTCGCTTTTCACGGCGTATGAAGCAGTCCGATCCCGACGATTGCATCTCGGCTGGTGGATCGCATCGGCCGTTTGCATCGGGCTTGCGTTTCTCACCAAAGGTCCGATCGCGATTGTGCTTTGGCTGCCGCCGGTTTTTGCGTTCGCTTGGTTGTCGGAAACTCACGCAAAGATCCGGTGGTGGCATTACGGTCTACTCGGTGCGGTCGCCGCGATAATCGCCGCGCCGTGGTTCGTGTTGGTTCACCAGGAAGACCCGACGTTTTTGATCGAGTTCTTCTACAAACACAACGTCGCACGGTTCGCCGGTGAGTTTCACCCTAAGCCGATCTGGTTCTTCGTTCCGGTGTTGTTGATTGCCGGGCACCCGTGGTCATTTCTGACGATTCCCTATGCCAAGTTTCTGCTCGGGCGTGACGAGGCGGCACGAACCAAACGACCATCAGCGGTGGGCTATCTATTGCTGTGGAGTGTCTGGTGCTTCGTGTTCTTTTCACTATCTGCCTGCAAGTTGCCAACCTACCTGTTGCCCGCCGCGCCGGCGCTGGCGCTGATGATCGGGCACTACCTCAACGAAGTTCTCAAAGACGCAGCCAACCCGACTGAATACTTCTTCGCCCGGTTCTGGTCCGCACGCACGGCAACCGCGACGACTTGCTTGGCTGGTGTTTCGTTCGTGCTGTTCGTGATCGTTTGGACGGAAGCAGCCAGCATTTCGTTGTTCGGTTGGGCGATGTTCTGGGCGATGCTGCTGATGGTGTCGCTGTTGCTAATGGCAGATCGGCACCAAGCCAAGATCGCATGGGTATCGTCCGCCGGCGTCTCGTTCGTGTTCGCCATCATGGTGATGCACCAGATGGTTCCCGCCTACAGTCGCTCGCAAACGCTGTTCGGCGACACCTCACCGCTTGCCGATCAAATCGCCGTCACCGAGCAACTGCCGATCGCAACGATCGACCATGAATTCTCTGAGGTGCCGTTCTACCTCGATCGCAGCGACATCCCCAACTTCGCCAAAGTCGATGACGTGGGTATCGCCGACTTCGTGTCGAGTTCCGGCATGGCGATCTTAATCGTGGACGATCGAATCACCGCCAGCGCGCTGGCCGAACAAATGCCCAAGACGACCAAACTCACCGAAGTCGGCCAACGTGGTCCCGCCACGATTTTCCAAGCCACCAACACCGCCAGCCCCACGCAGATCGCGGCGAAACCGGTGGCTCCAAGCGAAAGAGCCAAGCGATGAAGTGGTTCGTGAGATGGTTGCTCGCTTCGCAGCCCCGCTTCCGGCCCTGCGACGGATGCGTCCCCTGTGACCTTGCCATCGTTCGCCAGCTTGCCGATGCCTTGGAAGCTCGCGAGGCGGCGGACGCTGACCTGGCGAAGCAAAGGGAACTGGAATGTTGACGACGATCCAACGACGGATCGCTCGTGACATCTTCGTCACGTTCTTCGTATCGCTGTTCGTGATCACGATGCTGGTGATGTTCATCGGTGTCGCTCGCGAGGCGATCAATCAGGGCCTCGGGCCGGTGGGCGTCATCCGACTCATTCCGTTTTCTCTGCCCAATGCACTGTCGCTTGCTGTGCCCGGCACGGCGTTGTTCAGCGTCTGTACCGTTTACGGTCGCATGTCGGTCGACAATGAATTTATCGCCATGCAGTCGGTCGGAATCTCGTTGTTGCCGTCGATCATTCCTGCGGTCCTGTTGACTGCCAGCCTAAGTATCGCGACCGTCGGGCTGATCAACATCGCATTCACTTGGGGATTTCATGGCGTGCAGCGAGTTGTTTTGTCATCGGTCGAAAAGATCGCCTACAACAAACTACAGCGTGACCACAGCTTTCAGCACGACAGCTTTTCGATGTCGGTGCGTGATGTCAACGGGCGCGATCTGGTGCAGCCGCAAATCAAGATCAGCCGGCCCGGAGCGGAGCCGATCACGATTACCGCCGACACGGCACAGCTCAGCTATCAAGCAGCCGATGAGAGTTTGCAATTGAGCATCACCAGCAGTCGGGCGGACGTGGGCGGCGTGGCGTCTTTTGTGTTCCCCGAAACATTTGTGCATACGATTCCTCTGGGCATGGACCCGGTGGTCGACTTGTTGGTCGCGCATCCCTCCCACATGTCGATGCGAGACTTACCAACCGCGTCGCTGAGGCAAAGCGACGATATTCGTCGCCGCGAGAATGCGATCGCGGTTCACACGGCATTCAGCATCCTGATGTCGCGGACCGACGAAATCAGTAGTCCTGAATCAGACTCTCGGCTGGCGGCCGTTGCGGGCGGACGCCAACGACTGCACCGCCTCGGCACCGAAATGCACCGCCGTTGGGCCAGCGGGTTCACCTGTCTGGCGATGTCGTTGATTGGCATTCCGCTGGCGATCCGCATGAAAGCGTCAGACACGATGACAACGTTTGGCGTCGTGTTTCTGCCGACCGTGTTGGTCTACTACCCGATCTTTGCGCTGACGTTGGACATGGCCAAGGACGGACGATTGGTTCCCCAAGGCGTCTGGATCGCGAACCTCCTATTTATCTTCGTCAGCGCTTTGATGATGCGACGACTTGTCTATCAACCCGCATGACCACCCATGTTGATACCTTACAAAACGAAGATGCGACATGTGTGGGACGATCACTTCCCAGCGCCTGCGCAACAGGCCGTTTCCCCGGCCAGCGGTTGGTCTCGGCGTCAACGTTGCGTGGCATGGGTGACGCTGATTGCCACCGCGTGCGTGGTCCTCGTTCCGAATCTGGCTTACCCGCTGATCGAACCTGATGAAACGCGGTACGCCCAAATCGCGATCGAAATGATCGACTCACGTGACTGGGTCACGCCGACCCTGGGCGGCAAAGCCTATCTAGACAAACCGCCATTGATGTACTGGTTGACGGCATTGTCGTTTCGGACATTCGGTACGACGGAAACGGCGGCACGACTGCCGTCGATGTTGTCGGCGCTGGCGACGATTCTGTTCGTATTCGGTTGGGGTAGCCGCGTGGTGGGGCGACGATCGGCTTGGTTAGGCGCGATGTCATTGTCTTTGTGTGGCGGATTCGTGCTCTCGGGTCGGTTTCTGATTCTCGATTCGTTGCTGACGTTCTTCACGACCCTTTGCCTGTTGTCCGGTTACATCGCGGTCCGAGGCCAACGCCATCGCCCGGTATGGTGGATGGTGTCGGGTGTCGCCTGCGCTTTGGGAGTGTTGACCAAAGGCCCCGTGGCATTGGTGCTGTGCGCGCCGCCGTTGATCGTCAGCGGTTGGTTGCGGGCCGATCACAGTCGAACTCGTATACTGCACTGGGTCGCCTTCGTCGTGCCGATGGTGGTCGTTTGCGTGCCGTGGTACATCGCGGTGGCCAAATTCAATTCGCAATTCGTGGACTACTTTTTCTGGGAGCACAACTATCAACGGTTCATGAGAGGGTCGAATCACGAGCAGCCGTTTTGGTTCTACATTCCTATCGTGTTCGCGGCGATGTTTCCGGCGTCGTTGTTGTTGCCTTCGGTAGGTGTGTTCGTGGCAAGTTCGGCCAGTCGCAAGCGTTCGCTGCGTTCCAAGGATCTCGGCTTCCTGGTTTGCGGATCAGTCTGGATGCTGGCGTTCTTCTCGGCGGCCAGTTGCAAATTGCCAACGTACATCTTGCCTGCGATCCCGCTAATCTGCTTGGCGATGGGCGTGATGCTGGATCAAACCGTGTTTCGTCGCGATGCGGTGGATCGAATCACGAACTACTTGATTCCGTTTCCGCGGCGAGCGACCGTGATTTTGATCATGGCTTGTGGATCCATGATCGGTGTCGACGCATGGTTGGCGGGTTCTGTTTCGCCAGTCAGTGTGTTGGTGGGAATTGGGTGCGTCGTCGTGTTGGCCATCGTGCTGGCGAATTGGAATCGCAACATCGCGGTAGACAGATTGGCTTGGGCGGGAACGGCCATGGTCTCAGTTGGCGTGATGCTGTTCGCTTCCACGGTTCTATTGCCCACAATCTCTTCCGAACGCTCGGTGTACGTTGAAGCTTTCCGAGTCGCTGAAGACGACGCCGATGCGGCGATCGTTTTCTTTGGCGAAAAGCCGCACGGGGCGACCTTTCACTTATCGCAGCGTCAGACGGTGGCGTTTTCGATCGAGTGGGAAGACGAGTTCGTCGGTTTCGCGTCGAATCAACGCGATTTTGTATTGGTAACCGATGACGCGAGAATCGAACGGACGCGAGAGGTTTTGGCTTCCACGCATCGTTTGACGGTTTCACCTCGCCACGAACATGTCTATCGAGCGTCACGCATCACGCCGGTCGCGAAGACAGTCGCGTCGACTGGGAAGGTGAGCCGTTAGATGGAAAGGACTTGGTTTCACTTGGGCTGCATGCTCGCTCTAGTTCTTTCGCTTGGCGACGTTGCCGTCGCTCAGGACGGTTTCGTGTGGGATGACGCCGACCTTATCGAGCAAACTGGTTTTCGCAATTCTTTAACTGGCGACATCGCCGCGTTCAGCGATGACAGTTGCGATCCCTGCCTGGGCAGCACGACAGAAAGCGATCAATGGCATCTGCTTCCCGACGGTTTGTTGTGGCAATCATACTTGGCCGCTCCACAAGAGCCACGCATCTCGACGGTCATCTTTGGTGACGACAACGAGGGCATTTTCTGGGACGCAACGCTCGGTGGACGCGTCGGATTGCTTCGCTACGGAACCGGCGAAGCTCACGGTGCATCCGGTTGGCAGTGGGATTTGGAAGGGGCCGTGATCACTCGGTTAGATCTATTGCACGCCGAAGATGTCGAGTCAATGGATTACCGATTTGGAACGGAAATGACGTGGGCCGACGGTCCTTGGGCGATGAAGATCGGCTACTTTCACATCAGCTCGCACGTCGGTGACGAATACTTGATCCGCAATCCGACGTTCACACGAATCAACTACGTCACCGAGTCATGGATTGTCGGCGGCAGCTATCGGCCGCGTGACGACATGCGGCTGTACGGCGAGTTTGCAAACGCGTTTCGTGCTTCCGGTGGAGCCAAGCGGTATCAGTTCCAGACCGGAGCCGAGTACACGCCAATCGCGAAAAACATGCGGCGAGGTGCTCCGTTCGCAGCCGTCAATTTGAACTTTCGCGAAGCAGTCGACTACGACGTTTCCACCACGGTGCAAGCGGGATGGTCGTTCCAAAGCTTGAAATCGGGACGTCGCATTCGATTCGGTGCTCAGTACGGTGACGGCCCAACAAGCCAATTCTCGTTCTTTCAACGACGCGAGTCTTATCTTGGAATGGGGGTCTGGTTTGACTACTAACGCATCGGTTCGCATCGACGGTTCCGGCGTGAACCTGCTGCACCGCCAGTGGGTTCGCTACTTAATCGCCGGTGCGTTTACTGCCTTGGTCGATCTATTCGGCTTTCACCTGCTGGAAACCTTCGTCCTACCGTGTGACGGCATCAGCATCAGCGAGATCGTTCGATCAAGACATTTCGCCATCGACAAGACGGTCGCGTTCGTCACCGCCAACACGGTGAGCTACTGGGTCAATTCACGATGGGTCTTCGAGCAAGGACGCCACCGCCCAACCACCGAGGCGTTTCTCTTCTTCGGTGTCTCACTGCTAAGCTACTTCGGCGGTTTGCAGTTTGGACGTCTTCTAATTACCGTCTTCAACACGCCCAGTTTGCTAGCCGCCGTCACCTGCATTGCATTTTCCACGGTGCTGAACTACACGATCCGCAAGATGTTCGTGTTTCGCTGATCACTTTCCCGATGCCACCAGCACGGTCCCCAGCGTGATCAGGCCTATGCCGGTAAGCGAGATGGGAGAGAGTCGTTCTTTCAAGAAGATCATCGCGATGATTGCAACCAACACAACGCTCAGCTTATCGACCGACGCGACCTGCGCGGCCTTGCCCAGATCCAACGCTCGAAAATAGCAGATCCAGCTCGCCCCGGTGGCAAGGCCGGATAGAACAAGAAAAGCGATCGCACGACGCGACAACGACTTCAAGACGCCGAACTGCGACGACAGGTACAACATCACCGAGACAAACAGCAGGATCACGACGGTGCGAACGAATGTCGCCACATCCGGCGGAATGCCCTTCACACCCTGCTTGGCAAACACCGCCGTCAATGCGGCCGCCAGCGCCGACAAAAATGCCCAGAACTGCCAACTGGTCGATAGCGATTGCCAAAGATTCATGCGGTTTGGTTCTTCGGTGCTAACCAAGAATACAGGACCGGCAGCACCAACAGATTCACCATCGTGGCCCCGGCCAGGCCGGTGAGGATAACGAGGGCCATCGGGTATTCGATTTCTTGGCCCGGGAGTTCGCCGGTGTAGATCAAGGGTACGAGAGCTAAGCCGGTGGTGAGGGCCGTCATCAGGATTGGGGCCAAGCGTTCTTCGGCTCCGCGCAGGATCAACTCGCGGGCGGTGATGCCGGGTTCTTCTTCGGCGAGATGTCGGTAGTGACTGATCAGCATGATCGCGTTGCGGGCAGCGATGCCCAGAACGGTGACGAATCCGACCAGCGAACCGAGTGAGATGATGCCGCCGCCGGCGAACACGCCCAACAAGCCACTGGCGAGGGCAAGCGGCAACGCCATCAAGATCAACAACACCAATCGCCAACTTTCAAAGTCGATGTAGAGGATGATCGTGATCGCGAGGATGCTGCCCAGTGAAAGCAGCAGCAAGCGTTGGCGTGATGCTTTGGCTTCGGCGTACTCGCCCAAAAACTCGGGGTGGTAGCCGGTTTTGAACTGGATCTTGTCTCGCACGGCCGCTTCAATGTCGCTGGCGACGGCGGCCAAGTCGCGGCCGTCGACGTTACAGGTCACGTCCAGTTTGCGTGACGCTCCTTCGCGGGCGATCACGTTGGGTGCGGGCACGATCGTCAGGTAGGCGACCGTCGAAAGCGGAACCTGAGCACCCGATGGCGTGTCAATCATCAAGTCGTTCAGGGTTGCCAGATCGGTTCGTAACTTCTTTTCGCCGACGACCACGACGGGGAAGATCGCTTGGTCGCGATACATCTCGCCGACTCGCATTCCGTTCACCAACGTCGTGACGTTGTTCATCAACACGCCTGGCGTCAAACCGAACTGCGATGCGGCTTCGACTTTCATGTCGATTGCGATCTGCGGCACCAGTACTTGCGGTTCGACTTTCAAGGTTGTCACGCCCTCGATCGGTTTGATCACCGCTTCGATCTCTTTCGCGGTCAAACGCAACTGATCCAAGTCGGGTCCGTACAACCGCACCACGATCGACGCACTCGTGCCGGTCAGAACTTCCTTGATCCGTTCGGTCAGGTACGTCAGCAAGTCGCGATACAAACCGGGATAGCCATCGACAATCTCTTGGACTTCAGCCACCGTCGCGTCGTAGTCTTTGTCGTCGTCAATGCTGATCCAGAGTTCGGTGAAGTTCGGCCCGACGACTTCATCGGCCACGGTAGCGCGGCCGATGTGCGAACCGAAGTTGCGTACGCCATCAACGGCCATCATTTCGTCGCTGGCACGAATCGTGATACGGTTCATCGCGTCGATGCCGATGCCGGGCTTTTCAACCCAGTGCATTAGGAAGTCGGTCTCGCGGAACTTGGGCATCAATTGTTCGCCCAGCATCGGAATGGTCGAAACGAGACATCCAAACAGGATGAGCGTGACCGCGATGGTGCCCCATTTAATCCGCAAAGCAAATCCCAGGACCGTTCGGTAAATGCGTTTGAACAAACGCACAAGCGGTCCGTCGGTGCTGCGACGTTGGGCCGACTTGGGCAGCAACATCAACGACATGGCTGGCGTCACGGTGAGTGCGACGACAAGCGAGGCAAGGATGGCTAAGATGTAGGCTGCGGCGAGCGGGCGGAAGAACGCTCCGGCCAGTCCCGTCAAAAAGAACACTGGCAGGAACGCCAGGATCACGATGACGGTTGCGTAGACAACGGCACTACGCACTTCCAAAGAGGCTCCTAGGACGACGGCGAAGTTGCTTCGTGGCTTTTCGAGCTTCGAGTTCAGCCGCAACCGACGCATGATGTTTTCCACGTCGATGATCGCATCGTCGACGACTTCGCCGAGTGCAATTACCAATCCGGCCAGCACCATCGTGTTGACGGTGCCGCCGCGGTAGTACAACACCAGCACCGCCGCCAGTAACGAAAGCGGAATCGCGGTCGCACTGATGATCGCGCATCGCCAATCGAAGAGGAACAGCAATAACACGATCACGACCAGCACGCATCCGACCAACATCGAATGACCGAGGTTCGTGAGTGCTCGTTCGATGAACGTCGCCGGGCGGAATATCGTCGTGTCGTATTCAACTTCACCCATCGCGGGTTTTAGTTCCGCCATCGCCTTTTCGACGTTTTGAGTCACATCGAGCGTATTGGCCCACGGTTGCTTTTCAACAATCAATAACAACCCAAGTTGGCTGTTGATGATTGCGTCACCGATTGGAGGAGCGTAGTCATAGGTGACCTCGGCAACGTCTTTGATCCGCAGCGGCGTGCCGGGCGATGGCATGGTGGTCGGTCCCGTGGCGGGGATCTGTACGTTGCCATTTTGCCCGCGAAACCCAACCACGATCTCGCCCAGTTGCTCGGGCGTGTAGACTGCGGGAACATGCCGCAAAGCCAGACGTTGGTTCGCCGTATCGACAAAACCACCCGCACCAACAGCCGTGGCGTCCCGGACGGTTTGCAGAATCGCGTCGAGTGTCAAGTTGTTCGCTCTAAGACGATCCGGATCGACGACGACTTGCAGTTGTGGTTCCTTCTCGCCCCAAACGGCGACATTCGCTACGCCAGGGATCGACATCAGCCGCGGTCGGATCGTCCACTTGGTCAGCACCGTCATGTCCATCTGCGACTGCGTATCCGACCACAACCCGATCTTGAGGCAACGGCTCAGCGAAGACAGCGGTGGCAAGATCACTGGCGGCCGAGCGACCATGGGCAGCGTTGGTGCGGCGAGTGCCAGCCGTTCCTGCACCAACTGCCGGGCGGTCAGCAAATCCGTGCCAGGCTCGAAAATCATTCGCACGCTCGACAAACCGAGCACGGATTTTGAACGCACTGTTTGCACGAACGGGATACCGTTGACCGCGTTCTCAATCGGCACCGTGATCAGACTTTCGACGTCTTCGGTCGCGATGCCGGGAGCCTCCGTTTGAATCTCGACCAGTGGTGGTGCGAACTCGGGGAAGACATCCAGCGGCACCGAGTCGGACGTGCGAACGCCAACGATGATCAGTGCGATGGCGAGAACGATGACAAGGAGTCGAAACTGAAGCGAGGTTGTGATCAGCCAGTTCATTTGCCAGCCCCGAACTCGGTGCCAAACAATTCCGCGGCACCGTCGACGACCACTTTCGTTCCGACCTCTGGGCCGGCCGCCAACATCGCTTCGTCGCCATCGACGAACTGAACGCTGACGCGATTGCGAGTGTACTGGCGCTCGCCCGTCATCGCGTAAACCCAACCGCCGCCATAGATGTCAAACAAGATCGCGGCGTTCGGAACAACCAACGACGATGCTTTTTTAGACGTCGGTAGCTCCACACCGATTCGTTGACCAGGACGCAGTGCAAGCTTTGAGTTGTCGACTTCGTAATACAGATCAGCCGATGACGACATCGCGTCGGCGGTTGGAGGAGCCGCGATGGGGTTTGCCATCACGTCGTGCGGAAGTGTGTCTCCGGAGAGCGATACCAATTTGGCCGGTTCGTCTTGCTGAATTTCCGCAAGCATGTCGACGAACACGGGGACTCGAATCCAGATCGTGTCCAGATTGACGACCTCGAACAGCACCGTACCGCTGGCCACCGTTTGGCCTTCGCTAATGTCGACACGATTAACCAGGCCGCCGATCGGTGTGGTCATCGGCAGTGGGGTGACTTCGCCATCCGGCGACTGCACGTCCAGCATCTTCAACAGCTCTTTGAGTTGCTTATCGCGTTCTTTGGCTGCTGCAAGATTGGATTTGGCGATGTTTAACTGAGCTTCCGCGTCGTCGACGGCTCGCCTCGCACCGGCTCGGTCGGCGAAAAGTTTGGATGCACGGTCAAAAGCAATTTGAGCGCCTTCGACTTCCGCGTTGCCACGGTCCACGTCGCCAGCGGCCACGGTTTGTGCGGCCATCAAGTTCGCTCGTGCGCCCACAAGTTGAACTTGTTCGGCCGGCGTCATCACATCTCGTTCAGCCGACAGAAGCGGCTTGATCGAAAGCAACGGAGTGCCTACCGCGACGCGAGTTCCCGGCGGCGGGATCGCTTGGTCGCCCGACCGAGTCACGATGCCGGCCAGCGGCGAGGATACGACAATCGTTTTGCCGATCGGCACGATGGCTTGTCCGCCGAGCGTCCGTCGCCGGATGACTTCTCGCTCGGCGACGGCCGCAGTAGTGATGCCGAGCCGCCGGTTTGCGTCTTCGGTCAGCGTGATGGTTGCCAAGTCAGTTTCGACGGGCAACTTTTCGACCTTGGCCGGTTTGACCGATTCGGATTTGGACTTGTCCGCCTTTTGGCAGCCCGGCAAGAGGCCGACGCTGATCGCGAATGTCGCGAAGATGAGAATTCGGTGAGAGTGTTTCATGAACAAAAGTCTGCCGGGATTGCCGCGGCTAACTTTCGTTGATTGGACTCGCCGCTTTCGTGTTTACTAACAGCTTAGTTGCCGAAAGCTGGGGCGATAGGTGGGCAAATCTAGTGATTGCCGTCAAGTTCCAGTAAGTCCGCTAGATCTTTCGTGTGTTTGTCAGCATCTTCGTCCTCTGGGGCCGCATCGACCGGCTTTGTATCCGGCTGGTCCGATTCAGTTCCCTCATTCGGTTCTTCCTTTGGCATCGCAAGCGGCACGTCGACGACCTCCATCAAAGTTTCGTAGTCCACCAGGCCGGCTTCTAAGTGGCATCCTACCGCTCGTTCCAATTCGGCGAGCGCCCGAGAGTAGGCTGCTTTCTGATCGAGGATACGGGCTTTCGCGTCGAGATACTGCGTCGTCGTTTGCAACACCAACAAATAGTCTGTTCCACCGTCGGCAAAACCTTTTCGTGAGATGTCCAGCGATTCAACCAACGCCGGCGCGACCTCTTGCTCCAACACTCGCAAGTTATCTGACGCTTGCCGCAACGTGCGAATCGAAGTGCGAACGTCGGCCACGATTTGATCCGCGATCGCATCACGCTGGTGCATCGCGGCATTCACTTCCCAGTCCGCTCGGATCACTCCGCCTTCGTTGCGATTGAAGATCGGGATGTCAAACCGTAACCCACCACCAGTGCGTCCGCCAGGATCACTGCGTACGTCCACCACTCCGTCGATCCGTAGGAACAACCATCGCGATAAACGTGAGCGCTGCGAAGCCGCCGCGACCGCCCACTTCGCTGCGTTGTAATCCGGGCGGCAAGCGAAAGCTTGGTCAATCAGTTGTTGTTCGTCCAGCATCCGAAGCGTCGGCGATTGCAGCGGCAACGGTAAGAGCGGTGTTGGCAACCGAGTTAACCCGATCAACGTCGCCAAGCGAGCTTCGGTAATTGCAACAGTTTGATCCTGCACGCCGGCCGCCGCTTTCGCATTCAAACGGTCAACCTTGGCGGTAATAGTTTCGAGTTCGCTGATGTCGCCATCTTCCAAACGCTTCTCGGTGACATCAAACACTTCGCCGCGAATCTGCAATGCTTCCTGCGCGAGCTGAGCCTGCTGAGTCGCGACGGCCAGATCCGCATAAGCAATGCGAACATTGCGAGCCAAATCGAGTCCGTTCTGCACGAGCGTCTCGCCGATTCGTCGGTACTCTCGATTGGCGACCTTCACCCGAGACGGTCGCAACAGGTACGACTCGATCGGCGCAAACAGCGTGTATTGTCCTTCCTTCGCCCCGGTCGGGAAGTAAATCAGATACTGTGGGTTCATCAGCAGGTTGGCTTGTACCGCATCGCCATGGGCCATGCCCAACTGAGCGAGCGTCGCCTGGAACGCCGAATTGTTCGACAGTGCGATCAACACCGCTTCGTCTTCGCTCAGGCCATCTTCCAAAACCACGCCCGGCGGAATCACTTGCTGACACGGCGGCGTCTTTTGCATCGTCACGCCAGTGCGACAAGCCAGCTCACGCGCCGGCAGGCCGGGATCACAACACGGCTGCGGCGATTTGCAACCGACGACGCAGATCGTCACCAACAGCACAATCGCGCAGCTTTGCCAAACCGGTCTTATCGTTGCGTATGAAACCATCCGTGGTTTCTCCTGATTGAAAGCCTACGTCACCAAAGGAACATCCGTAGTGCAAAGATCGACCGTGTAGTTCGGCATGATTAGTAGTACACCACCAGCACATTGGACCAAAACAATCCGGACAACCCGACTCCAAGCACGAACTCTTCTATGCATTGCGAAAGCACGAAAAAGCCAGCGTTGAAGATCGCTTGGCGTATTTCTAATTGAGTAGTCGTCGTAAGACGGCGGCCAATCGTCGAGGATGCCGGGGTAGCTGGGCCAGTCGTCGCCGCAGTCGCCGGGATGGACGACAGGATAGTCGGGCATGCCGGGGTACGCGCTTCCGGGGTGACCGGGCGGGAGGTCGTCGGGGTAAGAGTGCCCCGGCGGCAAGTGATAAGGATGGTCCGGCGGGAGCCGCGGCCAAATGTGATGTGGCAAAGGGGATTCGATCACAACTGGCTCTTCCGGTCGCGGCGTCAGGATAATAGGACCGTCAGGCAACTCCGGGGCATCGTGCGGTGCGCTGTCGGGCGGATCGAACGGTGGGCAAACGGGTATGGCGGCATCGGTGGTCGGTAGGGGCCGGGTGCGGTCATTGCAGTGAACTCCATTTCAAAGGATCGGGATGGACGAAGGCGGGGCATTTGCTCGGGCACAGTCCGCACTGCGGGATGACTTTGGTTTCGATGAACGTGCGAAGTTCATCGTCGGTGGCTTCGGGCGTGATCGCTTTGTAGTCCCGGGAAAGTTGCCACTTCGGGAGGTCGTGCAGATTAAGCTTCGCATTGAGGAAGAAAAAGTTCCAGGACTCAAAAGCAGTCAAGCGTGCGAGAGTCCGCATAGGGCAAGGCACCGTGAGCCGACGAAACCCGACAAGCTCATCTTGCTGCAGTGGGTTTCGCCAGTTGGCTATCGCGCACCGGCGGCCGACACCGGAGCTGATTTTCCTTTTGCACGCCCAGCCAAGCGGGTTAAGTGAGCTGATTGGATGAATCGTCTTGCTCGGACGCATGACCCTGGATCGCTTTTGCCGCTTGAGCACGCAGGAACTCGGGCTGCTTGGCCAGGTGGCTGTAGACTTGTGCGACCATTGCGGGATCTTTGTGGCCCATCAGGTGAGCGGCAGCGACCGAGTCGATGCCGCCTGAAGTCAGGGCGTGGGTGGCCCAGGAATGTCTGGCCCCGTAAGCGATCACGTGGAAGCCCACCTTTTGGGAGATTCGATCAAGTCGGCATTTGATCGAGTCTTTCGTCCAGGACCGGCCCTGCGAATTGCGGAAGACGTGTCCTGTCGGATGCTCTGTCGCTAAGCGATCGAGTATGGCTTTGGCCTTGGGGACGAGGTAGATCACGCGGGGTTCGATTTCGCCTTTAGATTGGTCGGTCGGAAAGATGACCATGTCATCAAGGATGAAGCGGGCCTCGATCGTGCGGGCTTCGAACGGACGGCAGCCGGTGCAGTACAGGAAGTCGAGCAGGTCGTCGAAAGGGGCGTTCGCATGATCACGGATCTTTTTCCATTGCTCATGCGTGTAGAACACATCCCGACGTTTCTTTTTCGGCTTTCTCATCCCAGCGATCGGGTTGCGGATTAGGTATCCCTGTTCGACGGCCCAGTTGAGGTTTCGCTGGACGACGCCGATCGCGTCGGCACGGCTGGTCGAGTTCCAGGTCGGTTTGTCGATCCAACGATTGACGTGGAAGGGCTTCAGGTGGGTGACCTTCAGCTGCTTTCCGACCTTGTCGATGAAGCTCTTCAGGTAGTGCAGGCTGCGATCGTAGGTGGCCTTCTTGCGGTTGGTCTTCACCCAGTCCAAATAGGTCTGGCTGAGCTGGTAGAGGGTAGTGTTGTCCGTCGCAATCGTGGCCGGGTCGGCCATCATTTGGTGGAACTTGGTGAAGGCCGCATCCTTGTCTTTGCCGAGCTTAATTTGCTGGCCGCCGGTCGAAAAATACCAGCTCTGAGTTTGCTTGCGGAAGAAGGGCTTTGGCTGCCGTGGCATCGGAACACTCCTGATTCGTGCATGAAACGTGCATTTGACGTTTTCATGATCCAGGAGAATTCAAAAAAAGCAATGTTTTGCCGAGTCGGGATGACAAGATTCGAACTTGCGACCTCTGCACCCCCAGTGCAGCGCTCTATCCAGGCTGAGCCACATCCCGATTCGAAGGACTCGGGGGTACCGGGCCGCTTTCGAACGTCAAACTCTACCGGAATCCGGGCTCGTTCGCTAGGGTATTGTTTTTCGGTCGTCTTGTTTTCTGCCCTTTGTCGTTGGGGCGTGGAAGGCCGTCGCGGACTTTAGGGTCATGGAGTTTTCTTGATGATGGGGTTTTCCTGATGAGCGTTTCCGAACCGAAGGCTGGACGGGTGCGTTCACAGGGGATGTCTCCCGACAAATTCTCGTCCGTTGATCCACACGCTTCGTCTTTTGCTTCGACCGCGAACGTTCGGCCCGTTTCGCCGCTGCGGCGGTGGTGGCCGTTGCTCGTGTTGGGGATGGGGATCGGGGGCGGCTTGGCGGTTTATTGGAAGACGTCCAATCGTGGATTGGAGCGGCCGTTGGAACTGACCAGTCGGCCGATTCCGGCGATTTATTCGGCCGAGCGGGCGATGGGCTATCTCGAAAGACTCTGCGAGTTTGGTCCGCGGCCGACCGCATCACCCGCGTTCGAACAACAGAAACAGTTTCTTGTCGAGTTTTTTCAAAACAACGGCGCGGACGTGCGATTGCAGACGGAGACGATTCGGCATCCCGAAACCGGTGAGCCGGTTGAAATGTCGAACCTGATTGCCTCTTGGTTCCCCGAACGACCGATCCGGTTTCTCGGTTGCGCTCACTACGATACCCGCCCGTTTCCCGATCGCGATCGCGATGACCCACGCGGTGTTTTTGTCGGTGCCAACGATGGGGCCAGCGGCACGGCAGTTTGGATGGAAATGAGCCATCACTTCTCGGCTCTGCCCGAGGACATCGGGGTCGACGTGGTGTTGTTCGATGCCGAAGAGTTCATCTTTGACGAAAGCCGCGACGAGTTCTTCTTGGGCTCGACGTTCTTTGCCCAGCAGTACCGGATCTCGCCGCCCTCGGTTCCTTACCGGGCGGGTGTTTTGTTGGACATGGTCGGCGACCGTGAATTGCAGTTGCTGTACGAACGCAATAGCTTGCGATACGCCCGCGACGTCACACGATCGATTTGGCGGACGGCGGATCGGTTGGGCGTGCGGGCGTTTGTGCCTCGAACGCGGATGCAGGAGATTCGCGATGACCATTTACCGTTGAATCAGATCGCTGGGATTCCGACGACAGACCTGATCGATTTCGACTATCCCCGACCGGGGTTTCGTGCGCCGCAGTATTGGCACACGACTCAGGACATTCCGGAAAACTGTAGCGGTTCGAGTTTGGCTGCGGTAACTTGGGTGGTGCATCAATGGATCTTGGAACAGTCCGAGATCCGCTAGTGTTTGAGACTCGATTCATTTTAGGAGCGGCGTGATGTTTGCCGGCGGCTTGATCCTCGCGTTGACCCTGATGGGGTTCTCCGTTTGGCTGTTTCATTCCGAGAAGGTGGGATGGCCCAACGATGAACTGAACGATCCCATCGATCAAGATTACCTTTCGCGGCGGACTCGTTCGCGCCGACGGGTCAACTCGCTGTTCTTCTTGTGCGGGTTGATGATTTTGGCCGCGACTTGGGCGACACCGGAGAATCAAACGTGGTGGATCTCGTGTTGGATGAGCGCGATGCTGGTGCTGTTGACGATACTGGTCTTAGCCAGTTTCGACGTGCTTAGAACTCTGTTGCATCATCGCAATCGAATCGATCGGATGCGTCGCCGAGAACGCCAAGCGGGATCTTGAGCCGTTGTCGTGATGCTTAGAACCTATCCGAAAAGGGGTCTGACCCTCTCCGGCGATACCCTCAAACGAATGAATAACGACTCGCCCCCAAAGGGTCAGACCCCTTTTCGGATAGGTTCTTAGCTAACCAGACATCGTACAAAGAAGCCTGCGTCCAGTTTTCGGCCTGAGGGATCGGTCAGAGTCATCCGGCCGGTTTCGAAAACAGGGTCCAGGCGACCGATCCGCCGGTGCGATAACTTGCGTTGCAAGACTTCCAGAACGTCGGCTTGATTCATTTCGGCTGAGTGCCCGGTGATCAATAGCCGAAACGAACGGCCGGTGATCAAGTCCAAGCAGTTTTGCATCAAGTCGGGTAGGTCGCGACCGATCCGCCAAGCCTTCGCTTGTTTGGCGGGACGTTTTCCGGTTTCGTCGGTCGCCTTTCGGCGAGGGGCGCGTTGGCTCTTGGGTCCATGACCGTAGGCGGGTGGGTCCATCACGATGGTGTGATAGCGGTTGCCGCGTCGGATTTCACGTTGCACGAAGGCGACCGCGTCGTCGACGAGATAGCGAATCGGTGCTTCGGCCAGGTCGTTCGCGGCGGCCAGGCGTTTGGCCGCTTCGACGTTCGGTTTAGCGGCATCGACGTGGGCGACATGCATCCCCGAGCGGGCGATCGCGAGACTTGAAACGCCGGTGTAGCCGAACAAGTTCAGGGCTTGATGTTGCGGCGAGGAAGCCCGTCGCGAACTCGTCGCAGTCGGCTGGGTCGCTGCGGTCTGAATCAACCAACGCCAATTATCGGCTTGTTCAGGAAAGATGCCAATGTGTCCAAACGGCGTCGGTTGGACCGGCACCAAGAGTGGCAAATGATTAGCCGATGGGACAAACTCCAAGCTCAAGTCGTCCGGCCACGGTGTTCGATGGGTCCAAGTCCGCGATGCCAGATCGAAATGACTTTCGGCATCTTTCCAGAGTTTGGGTTGGCGGGGTGTCGCGTGTTCCGCTGCGGGGCTGGGGCGATCGACCAACCGTCCGGCCAACGATTCCAACTTGCGACCATCACCGAAATCGACAAGTTGGTGAGGACCGGGCAATGACAAACCTAAATAATTCGAGGGAAACCTGGGTGAATTCCATCAAAATGATGAAACGTGAAACCGGACCAGGATAATTGATCTGGTCTCCAACAATACCATTTCGCTATGTCCTTCATACAGAGGTGGACGATCGACTCGGTTCACCCCCAAAATTCATATTCGCGCACAACCGTTCGTGGGAAATCGATCCGAGGCAGGATGTCTCGGAGACTCACCAACGACCATTCGGCAGGGAGAGACCGCTGTGCAAACGCTCAAGACAGCCGCCATCGTCGTCCTACTGATGACCGTCCTTTATGGGGCGTACGTCTCGATGACCACCCCGCCTGATCCCTTGCCTCAGGGGGTTGAGTCGATGTTGGTCGAGTCGGGACTGGATGATTTCCCCGATAATTTCGACGATTTCGGCATCGATTCGGGCACGTTGGAAGAACTGGCACCGCCGAAAACGGTCGCATCGAATTCAAATGGAATGAATCCGAAAGTCTCGGGCAATAATGCGATGAGTTTTGGTGCGGTCGATCAAACCTTCGCCGATGTCGGCTCGGACGACGGTTCGGCGGCTTCGTTTCAATTGAGCGATCTGGACGCTCCTCAAAACTCGCCGAACAGAGACGCACAGGCGGCTCGCTTGCCAGATGTGGGCATGACGGCGGGGTCCTCAATCCGACCGGATCCGAATCAAGATTACCCGTCGACCGGTTCCAACTTCAGTCTGCCCGATCCGACCGACGCGATGCAGGCGGATGTACCGGCGAAGACTTCCCGTGAAGCCGATTTGGCGGCGGCCGGTTTGGCCAACGCGATCGCAACGGCCGATCGCCAATACACCTCGGATCGACGACGCGAAGCATTGGCGACGTTGAGCTTGTTTTACGAGACCCCGAACCTGACCAGCGATCAGCGTGAAGAGCTTTTGATCCGATTGGATCCTTTGGCTCGCGAAGTGATTTACTCACCGGAACATTTGCTCGAACAACCGCACCGTGTGAGCGGAAGCGAAACGTTGATGGACATTGCTCAGAAGTACGATGTGCCTTGGCAACTGCTGGCCAACATCAATGGTATCGACGACCCCGTGACGGTGTTGCCGGGAACCGATTTAAAGGTTCTTCGTGGGCCCTTCCGAGCCGACGTGGATTTAGGCAATCAAGAACTAACGTTGTTCCTCGGTGATTTGTATGCTGGTCGATTCCCGATCGGAGTTGGCACGGACCCGGTGCCGCGAGCGGGCACGTACACGATCCAAGAAAAGAATTCCGCCAAGACGTATTACGATCTCTCGGGCAATCCGGTGCCGCCGGGCAATCCACGCAACCCTTATGGTGCGATGTGGATCGATCTCGGTTCAGGAATCAGCTTGCACGGAAGCCCTCAAGCGGACAAGCCGACCGATCAAGGTTGCATCAGCATCGCGGGGAACTATTCGCGTGATGTCTTTGGGATCTTGTCAGAAGGGTCTTCGGTGACGATCCGGTAAGTCGATCGGATCGACGGGGGTGAGAGGCTCGTTAGGCTGTTCGGCGCTAGTGGGCTGTTGATTTAATCGTATACCGAATGACAACAATTAGCCGATGGGCGTTAGCCCCGGTTAACGGCCGTGCAAACCGCCGCTAACGCGGTACGGCTAATTAAACCGACAGCCCCCTAGCTGCGGTTCGTGTTGTGAATAACCGAGGCAAGAGGTCGTTAACGTCCAACGCGGTTGAGCTAAACGCCAATCGCTAACAGTGATGCGGTTGCCGGGTCTCCGCTATCGCTGCGACCCAGCCTACTTTGCTGCGATCCATCTTATTTGCGGACTCGGCTGCCGGCGATGAACTTTTGCATGGCCGATGGTAACGGCGAGGTCACCTTCATCGGTTCGCCACTGACCGGGTGAATGAATTCCAACGACAAGGCGTGCAATGCGATCCGGCGTCGGATCCAACGTGGATGTTGGGCGCGTTCCTTTTCGTAGTGCGGGTCGCCTAAGATCGGATGACCGGCGTAGGAAAGTTGAACGCGGATTTGATTGCGTTTACCGGTTTGCAATTTGGCTTCGACTAACGTGGTGTCTTCGTAACGCGCGATCACTCGGTAGTGCGTGATCACTTCTTCGGTGTCCTTGCCCGGCGCAGTGACGTAACGGTCGAGGTTCTTTCCGGTCGCCAGATGAGCCCGCAGGGTGCCTTCGTCGTTGGGCATCCTTCCCGCGACGATCGCGTTGTAAATCCGTTCGGGTTTTTGCAATTTGAATTGCTCGATCAGGGCGTCGGCGATCGGTTGGTGTTTGCCGAAAATCAACAGACCGCTGACTTCGCGATCGAGTCGGTGAACCAAGCAAGCCTCGCGTTCGGTTTTCGAGTGGCTCAAATAAATCGACACACGTTCGACCAACGTGTTCGGGTCACCGCGATCGGTGGGCACGGTCAACGTCCCGGCGGCTTTATCGACGACGATCAAATGTTCGTCTTCGTACACGATGGTGAACGTGCGATCGTCCCAATTTCGTTCTTTTTTGGGACGGTAACGTTGCGTCGGGTCGAAGCGAACGGCGACCAAGTCCCCGACAGCGACGGGTGCAGCAGGGTCATCGCAGGCGTTGCCGTTGATGCTGACGCATCCGCGATCGATCATGCCTCGCGATTGGCTGTGCGAAGTCTCCGTCAAACGGCGAACGAACGCGTCCACCCGGCCGGCGGTCTCGTCGGTGGCGGCTTCACTCTGAGTTTGAATCGGCATATTTATTCCGGACGCAAGACGGGAAACAAAATCACGTCTCGGATCGATTTTGAATTGGTGAGCACCATGACCAGTCGGTCGATGCCGATTCCCAAACCACCTGCCGGTGGCATTCCGTAACGCAATGCCCGCACAAAGTCGTGGTCCATCTTGGCCATCGAGTCCTCCTCCTCGAGACCGTCCAGTTGCGTCTTAAACAATTCTTCTTGCAAGTCGGGGTCGTTCAGTTCGGTGTAAGCATTGGCTAATTCCATCGAGCAAATGAACAACTCGAATCGCTCGGCGATGTCCGGGTTGCCTCTCTTGCGTTTGGTTAGCGGACAAATGCTTGCGGGGTAATCGGTCACGAAGATCGGACCTTGCAGCGAGTCTTCGACTTTCTCTTCGAAGATCTCGTTGCGGATCACGTCAGGGTGTTTGCCGGCGGTTTCCAAATGGAGCTTCTTGGCCAACTCGATCACGGCGGCTTCGTCGGACGGATCGACTCCGGTGGCTTTCTCGAACAACGCCGCATAGGTTTGGCGTTGAAACGGTGGTGTGAAGTCGACTTGTTGTCCGTTGAACTCGCGAACGTATCCGCCACCGATTTGATCGATCGCGTCACAGATGATCTTCTCGGTGAGATCCATCATCGATTCGTAATCGCCGTACGCCTGATAGATTTCGATCATCGTGAATTCAGGGTTGTGTCGTGGCGAGAGGCCTTCGTTGCGATAAACACGCCCGAGTTCGTAGACACGTTCCATGCCACCGACCATCAATCGCTTCAGGTGAAGTTCCAATGCGATCCGCATCGTTAATTTCATATCGAGCGCGTTGTGATGCGTTTCGAAGGGCCTAGCCGCCGCTCCACCGGGGACGGTGTGCAAGGTCGGGCCTTCGACTTCGCAGAACCCTTGATCGTCGAGCGTTCGGCGCACGCTTTTGATAATCTTGGTACGGTCGAGGAACGTTTGCATGACACCGTCGTTAAATGCCAAGTCGGCATAGCGCATCCGCTGGCGCAGTTCGGTGTTGGTCATCCCGGCGTGCTTTTCCGGAGGAACCTCGAGCATCTTGGTCAGCAACGTGACTTCTTCGGCGAACACCGTCAGTTCGCCGGTGTTGGTACGGCCCAGACGTCCTTCGACGCCGATCAGATCACCCAGGTCGAGCAGTTTGGCGAGATCAAAGTTCTCTTCGCCGACTTGGTTCTTGCCGACGAAAATCTGAATGTCCCCGGTCCAGTCCCGGATGTTGGCGAAGATTAGTTTACCGTTGTCTCGAGAGAGTAAGATACGTCCGGCGACGCGGACCTTGGGCCCGATTTCTTCGCCGGGGCCGTTGTCCGATTTCCACTGGCGGTAATCGACCTCTTCGGATTCCACGTCGGGAAGCTCGAGAGTTCGGCCGTCGGCGGTTTGGAATTGAATCTCGCCGATCCGGTCACGGCATTGCCCGACCAGCAGCCGATCATCGAAACGGCTACCCCAGGGATCGATTCCGCGTTTGATGATCTCTTCGAGTTTATGACGCCGGGCCGCATGCGGGTCCGTCAGATCGGTGGGATTTCCGGCGTCGGTTGACGCTGGGGAAGAGACGTTGGAAGGGGAATCGGCCACGAGAATCAGGATCACGTTGGGGGAAAGGTTGCAGAATCCAAACCGTGATTGTGGATTTCGAGCCTTCGCTACGCAAGGCGACGCGAACTTGATTGTAACGGTTTCCGTGGTTTCTACGATCAACAGAAGTTGCTTCGATGCCACACATGTTGCTTTGAAACGTCATGACAGCCGAGGGGAGTCATTCGCTATTGGCGTCCATCCTGACTCGCAACCTTTTGCCTCGACGACACTTAGAGCGTAAGCGGGGCGGGCGTGTTGTTCTGCGGCGTGTTGGTTGCTTGGGAAGAGAGCATGCAAGCTCTGTCTTTCTTCCACCGGCCCCGCTTCCACCGATCCATCGTCTCGGCTTCTTCCGATCAGGTCGTCGTGGTTGCGGCATGTGGGGATGACCCCTTGGGATGGATGCGTCGGCGTTTGCGGTCGACGCTTTTTTTGGGGGCATTATTGATTGCCGCGCAGACGCTTTCGGCGATCGCGACGCCAGGCCGTGCCGACCGTGACGCCGACCGACACTCAGCCAATCAATCGTTCGCGTCGAGTGAACTGGAACCGGATCGCATCGGGCGGGCCGTTTTGCCGGTCGGATGGCGTCGAACGTCCGAGGGATGGGAGCACGTTTCGACTTGGGGGTGGGCAACGCAAAATGAGCTGACGCTTTCTCAACGGATCGTTGCGCAGCGTCGGGCCGAGCCGGTTTGGCTGCAGGCTGCCTTGGCCAAAATTCGCCGAACGCCGCCGGGATGCTTTGCGTTGGCTCAGCTTTTATGCGTTGGAATTCTATTTTTGGTCTGCCGTGACCAAACGTGTCCACGCCCGGTGCGATAGTATTCGTGTGAGGCCAAGGTGACTCACTCGGCATCGAGAAATCGCTGTGGAAAAAATGTCCGTGTTTTCGAATGAAATTGCCGCATTTGCGGAATATTTCGTTGTCCGGGCGGTTTCTAAGCGATACGATCAGCCGACCACTTCGTACGGAAAATTCGGACAGATTCGAAAAGAATTCTTTTAGGGAACAGGGATAAACACGGATATGGTTAAGAAACCACGTATGGCCACGGCGGCGGCTTCCAAGGGCGTCAAACTCGATCCCGGCATGAAGCGGATTTTGGAAAAAGAGCCCGGGCTCAAAACCACCTTACAACAGATCGAAAAGTCGTTCGGAGAGGGCGCGATCATGCCTCTCGGGGCGTCGCACAAACTCACGATCGACGGGATCCCCACCGGATCATTGTCGCTCGACATGGCGTTGGGTGGCCAAGGCATCCCGCGGGGACGGATCATCGAGATCTTCGGCCCGGAATCGAGCGGTAAGACGACCTTGGCTTTGCACATCGGTGCCGAAGCCCAAAAAGCCGGCGGGATCGCCGCGATCATCGACGCCGAACATGCGTTCGACCCGAGCTGGGCCAAGAAACTCGGCGTGGAGCTGGACAGCCTTTTGGTCAGCCAGCCCAGTAGCGGTGAAGAGGCGATGCAAATTTGCGAAATGCTCGTCAAGAGTAACGCCGTCGATGTGATCATCATTGACTCGGTCGCCGCGTTGGTCCCCAAGGCGGAACTTGAAGGCGAGATCGGGGATAGCCACGTCGGACTGCAGGCTCGCTTGATGAGCCAATCGATGCGGAAACTGACCGGTGCGATCGCCAAGAGCAAGTCGGCGGTGATCTTCATCAACCAAATCCGCGAGAAGGTCGGCGTGATGTTCGGCAGTCCCGAGACGACGCCCGGCGGCCGGGCGCTGAAGTTCTACTGCTCATGCCGCATCGACGTCCGTCGAATCGGCGCGCTCAAGGACGGTGAAGAACAAGTCGGTCAGCGCGTCAAAGCCAAGATCGTCAAGAACAAAGTCGCACCGCCTTTCCGCGTTGCCGAGTTCGATATGATGCACACCAACGGCATCAGCTTCGAAGGAGACTTGTTGGACCTCGGTACCGAGCACAAAGTCGTCAGTCGCAGCGGGGCTTGGTTCAAGTATGGCGAAACTTATCTCGGCCAAGGCAAAGAAAAGGCTCGCAACTTCTTGATCGAGAACACCGACATCCGCGACGAGATCAAGAACAAAGTGCTTGCCTCAGGCGGATACATCGCGCCGCACGGCGAAGGCGGCGAAGCCGACGACTTGGATTCCGAAGAAGCGATCGAAGACACCGAATCGGTTTCCAATAGCTAAGCCAGGATGGGTAAGTCCACGGACGACTGATACCCCGACAGCCACGTCGATGCCCATGCGGTTCGGCGTGGCTGTTTTCGTTATCGGCCGGATATCGGACCCTTGCGTCAGCCTTGTTAATGCAAGCCCGGCGTTCAACAGCCTGTTGATTTAATCGTAACCCGACGCGTAAGCGAAGGATCATTGATATTGACTCCTCCCTCGCTTACGCAGCGGGTTACTAAAAACCAATGCCACAGGCAAAAACGCGACTTCAAAACTCACGCGGCGGGTTGTGATGCAGATTAAATCAACACGCCGCCAAGCGAGTGGAGTCATTGCACCGAACCGCTCGCTCGCGCGTCGGGCTTGTATGCTTGAATTATGCTGCGTTGCCGCCTAGGAAACTTTGGCCTTGGTGCGGGCTTCGCGTAAGCCACGGCTGAGGATATCTCGCAGCATCGGCGAATAGTCCTCGTACTTGTTGTCATCGGGCGCGCCGTTGCTGAACTGATAGATCGCGTCACGTGGTTTCACGCCCAGTGCGATCAACGAACTGCTCACCGTCGCGTAATCGCCGTTACGAATCACCATGCTCGGACGCCCCGGACCGACCGGTGCGCGGGCGAATACTTTACTCGCGACGGCCAAGAACTTGACCGGTGAATCGAGCGTTTGCAACGTCAACAGTCGCCGGGCCAGTTGAACTCGGGCATCGTCGGGATCGTTCAGATTGCGGGCACCGATGATGTTGAGGCCCTCATGCATCTCGACCACCTCTTGACGCTCATCGGCGTGGATCACATAACCCGCTTTCGCGTCAGCGATCACGATGTTGCAACCCTCGTAGCGATTTTTGGCAAATTCAGTTTGCGCCTTTTCGAGAGCTCGTCGCGAGGAGGTGCATCGAAGCAGATCCATCGCTAACTGGCCACGGCTACGTTGGCCGAACAAAGGGGTCACGGTTGCTCGATTGGTCAAGCCGACAAACAGGCCGTTTTGATTGACACCTAACCAGGTGCCACCGGCCTTTTGATCGATCCCGCAAAGGACACGGGGTTTGCCCGATTGAATCGAAGGCGTTTGGCTGGGGCGATCGACGTACTCTTCGCGGTTGGCCGCAACAAGAATAGGACTTTCAGGGACCAAACGATACTGAACAGCGAGTAAGCACATCAGGGAGACATCCAACTTTCAAAGATCAGTGATTTCCAGTCTCACGCACGTGACCACCCCCCCGAAGGGAAGCCTGGTGTGAATCACGTGGTGACAATGTAACTGGGGAAGAATCCGCACTACACCCCCTGGTGGGTGGTTTGCGAATGTTTTATGCGTATATTTGGCTGAGTTTGCGGTTTAGGGGCGGCGGGCGGCCACCTTTTGGGGGCGATAGCGGCTTGGGGTGGTGCTGATTTGCTCGGTTTTTGCTTTGTGGCATGGTGTAGTCTAATCGTCGTCCCATCTCCCTCATTTCGAATCATCGCGTCAAGGAACCGTATATGTCTCTTTTCTTTTCGTTCAGTACTTCCGTGTTGACCAAACGCTTCACCCGGATTGCTTGCGTCGCGACCGCATTGGGTTGGACGCTCGTGACAGCGGGTGCGATACCGCTTCGCTTCGCAGTCGCCGAGGAGGTCACGCGGTCCGATGTCTTGGTTCAAGATTCTTTCGAACGCGACGAGCCGATCGCCGGCCAAGAACACATCGGCAACGGTTGGGGAACGAACAGTCGCACTCGGGCGAAGGGGAATCAACAAGTTGATTTGATCGATGGTGTCATGCACATCACGCGTCACCCGGATGCCGATCACGGTGTCTCAGTGACCCATGAAACGAGTTTCCAAGATGCGACGATCGAACTGCGTTTCAAGATCGGGCCTCAGGATGATCTCGGCATCAACATCGCCGACATGAACGAAAAGTCGGTCCACGCCGGACACATTTGCATGGCCAAGATCACGACTCAAGCGGTCGAATTGATCGACATGAAAACCGGACGAATGCGATTGGATATTCGTCAGGCCAACCAAGCGAAATCGCTCACCGCCGAACAGAAAGCTTTGATCGCCTCAACGTCTAAGAAATTTAAACACAAGCTGGATCCGTCACAGTGGCATGACCTCCAGGTCACGATCGAAGGCGACTCCATGCACGTTCGGATTGACGGAGATGAGATCGGTTCGTTTCAATCGGCGGGAATCGGTCACGCCACCAAAAGTCGTTTACGATTGGCGGTCAATCGCTTTGCCATGATCGATGACGTATTGGTGACGCGTTCAAAGTAGCCGGGGACGCGAGACTTCGGCGTTGATGAATGAACGGCCGTACCGTCAACAGTCCGGCTATCGCAATGTCGAAGGCAGTTAGCCCCCGATCTCGCGTTCAATCGTCGCCAAGTCGCTCGATCCACCTTATTCGGAACATCATTTGCTGCTGATAAAGTGGGGTCGTTTGTTGGCCCCGCGGCTCAAACAGCAAGATGATCATGAAGACCTCTCCCCTCAGTCAAATTGACCTTATCTCTCTGATCGAACAAGACGCCCGAATCGGCGTCGTCATCGCCACTCGTGATGGCACGATCCTTTCGCATAACGCGACGTCGTTGGAGTTCTTTGGCGTTGGTTCTCAGCATGAAATGATCGGCAAGAACATGCGAGAGGTGTTTGTCCATGAGTTCGCTGAAGAGCGAATGCGGTGGATCGAGAAGACGATCAATGAGAATCGCCCAATGAAGATCGTTCATGTGATGCGCGGCCGTCAAATTGCCTCCACTCTAATGCCGCTGAATTGTCCGGATGAAAACGATTGTCAAGAGTGTCGCGAATCGCGAACTGTGGTCACAACCAACCCTCGTCTCTGCCAAGACCGTTGCGTAGCCGTGCTAACCCGCTATGCAACGTCTGACGAGAAGGAAAAGAGTACTGAAACCGAAGTGTTAGAGAGCGGGTTGGTTGATTTGGGACCACTCGAACGATTGTCCGCTCGAGAATTGGAAGTTTTTGTTTTACTCGGCCATGGTCACACGATTCCTGAAACAGCCAAATTGCTTCATCGCAGTCCCCGAACGATCGAGCAACACAAAGCTTCGATCGGTCGCAAGCTGGGGATGTCGACGATCGCTCAAATTGCCAAAACGGTCGGCGAATTGGGTTTGAGGGTGGATGATGCGGCGCGACAGCGAATTCAGGCGATCCGGCCTGAGTTCGCCAATACGAAGGAAAAATAGTCGTCGTGGGCGGGAAATTACCCGAAGGCGGCTTCGTCGGTGCCCATTGCGACCCTGAGGGGGCGATCCACTGCGCCCCTTGCGAATTCAGTCTGCTGGACGATAATTGCCGCGAATTCGCCGACAATCTTTCTCCCAATGCAGGAATTTCCCTATGGCTCTGGTGCCCCTTCGCGTCGTCCTCGATCATGCCGCTGAAAACGGCTATGGCGTTGCCGCGTTCAACGTCAACAACATGGAACAAATCCAATCGATCATGGAAGCCGCCGAAGAGACCGATTCGCCGGTCATCATTCAGGCGTCCCGAGGAGCCCGCTCGTACAGCCAAGACGCTTACTTGCGTCATTTGATGATCGCAGCGACGGAACTATATCCGCACATTCCGATCGTCATGCACCAAGACCACGGCAACAGTCCCGAGACCTGCTTGTCGGCGATCGAAAACGGTTTCACCAGCGTGATGATGGACGGTTCGCTCGAAGAAGACGGTAAGACCCCTGCCGATTACGATTACAACGTTCGCGTGACCGCTGAAGTCGTGAAGATGGCTCACGCTCGCGGCGTCAGTGTCGAAGGCGAACTCGGCTGTCTCGGTTCCCTCGAAAGCGGCGAAGGCGAGCAGGAAGATGGTCACGGCGCGGTCGGCGAACTGACTCATGATCAATTGCTCACCGATCCGGACGAAGCCCAACGTTTCGTCGAAGAAACCAAAGTCGATGCACTCGCCGTCGCGATCGGAACCAGCCACGGTGCGTATAAATTTACAAAGAAGCCGACCGGCGAAGTCTTGGCGATGAGCCGCATCGAAGAAATCCACGCCAAGTTGCCCAACACGCACTTGGTCATGCACGGCAGCAGCAGCGTGCCCCAAGAACTGCAAGACATCATTAACCAGTACGGCGGCCAAATGAAGCAAACCTACGGCGTGCCGGTCGAGGAGATCCAGCGTGGCATCAAGAGCGGTGTTCGCAAGATCAACGTGGACACGGACTGCCGGATGGCGATCACCGGCGCGATCCGCAAGGTGTTGACCGAAGACCCCTCGGCATTCGATCCGCGTGCTTATCTGAAACCCGCTCGCACCGCGATGAAGGAAGTTTGCGTCGCCCGAATGACCGCGTTCGGTCAAGCCGGCAATGGTGCGAAACTTCGCGCGACTCTTTAATTCACCTGGTTGCTGATTAACGAGTCATCAAAACTTGATCATCTTTGCCGACGCGATCCAAAGCTTGCTGGGATCCGTCGGCGTCTCGGTGATCCGTCGCCTTGGAAACGGCCGGCGACCTTCGCCACGTTGGTGCGAATTGTCTTGGAACAACAGGTGTCGTTGGCCTCGGGCAAAGCCACGTTTGATCGATTGCGATTTGCCTGTGGCGGTGCCGTCAACGCCTCGCGAATCCGACTGCTCGACGACGCGAGTCTAGCGGGATGTGGTTTGTCGCGTCAAAAAGTTCGCTATGTCGGTCAGCTTGCCCGAGACGTTCAGGCGCGACGGTTCTCGGTCGCCGGTTTGGCACGTTTGAGTGATGACGAGGCTCGCCAACAAATCACATCGCGACTCGGCTTGGGCGACTGGACGGCCGATATTTATCTCATGATGGCACTCGGCCGAGAGGACATTTTGCCGGTCGGAGATTTGGCGCTGGTGACCGGTTTGGAAGAACTCGACGGGGTCGTGTATCGCCAGGGCAAGCAAACGACCGCCAACGTGACCGAACGGGCCGAGATTTGGCGACCGTATCGTTCGTTGGGTACCAAGCTCATTTGGGCGAACTACCTGGATCGACGCCGCAAGTAGGCGAATTCCAAAATCGGTGAATGGAGGCGTGGATTGCTCCCCTGCCAGCTCGTCTGGCAGGAAGCCGAGGTTGCAAGCTAGACACAAGCCACAAGTTGCCCAACCTTCCGATTTTCACTTGTGCTCGCCGCTTCAAGCGGCGAGCACAAGTGAAAATCGCAAGGTTGGGAGGGCGTCGTTGTCTAGCTTGCGAACCTAATTCACCCACGAGACGAGCTCGTGGGGGTCATTGAATTCGACCGCCGACATGTCTGCCAGCGCCCTCATCAACGCCTGCGTCCCGAGCCGCCCGCCACCTTTGGCGATCACGCTCTGATAGAGCTGCTCGGCCAACGCCAACCCAGGCAGACACAGATTCATGCGGCGACTTTCGGCCAGTGCGATGCCCATGTCTTTGACAAAATGCTCGACGTAGAAACCAGGTTCAAAATCGCCTTCGATGATCCTCGGGGCAAGGTTCGATAGCGACCAACTTCCCGCAGCGCCACTGCTGACGCTTTGCAAAACGGTCGGCAAGTCCAATCCCGCCCGATGGGCATAGATCAAGGCTTCGCAGACGCCGATCATCCCTGAGGCGATCAGCGTTTGGTTGACCATTTTGGTGTGTTGTCCGGATCCGGCGGGGCCTTGGTGCACGATCGTCTTGCCGAACGTTTGCAAGCACGGCATGGCTCGATCGAGCGTCGCCGCATCGCCCCCGACCATGATCGAAAGCGTTCCCTCCCGGGCACCCCGATCACCTCCGGAAACCGGCGCGTCGAGTGCGGCAGCGCCCGCCTTGGCGGCGGCTTCGGCGATCTCGATCGCGAGCGACGGTTCACTCGTTGTCATGTCGATCCACACGGATCCGGGCCGCGCCCCAGCGACGACGCCGTGATCGGGATGCAAGAAAACGTCACGAACGTCGGAGGGATAACCTACGATTGCGAAAACCAAATCCGACCGATCGGCGACTTCCTGCGGCGTGTCCGCCCACGATGCCCCACGCTGCAACAACGTCTCGGCTTTCTCGCGGCTGCGAGTCGTCAATACCACCTCATATCCCGCATCGATCAGATGCCCACACATGCTCGCCCCCATCACGCCGGTGCCGATCCAGCCGATTCTAGGGTTAAGTCGGTGACCTTGATCGATGTTCATGTGTCCGTTCTTTTGTCTGTACCTGCGAGTGGTTGCCGACGCGAGTTACGCCCTCGCAAAGCGACACTCATGATGGCAAGAGATGCCAAGAGCATCAAGCTATTAGGTTCAGGAACGGCCACTGCGTGCAACGTAAAGCCGATATCGAATAAAGCCTGACGTGTGAACTCAGCCAAAAAATCGTCACCGGGTGCCGCATAGCCGGTCATGAGTTCGAAACGCAGATCGCGTCCCTGGTGGTCCACAATACCAGTGTTGGACTGTCCAAAATTGTCTTGTTCGTCCCAGTGGCCGTGGGCGGTTCCTTCGCCCCCGCCCAGTTCGACTGGAATGAATGTCGCGTTTTCTTGTCCGACAAATTCATTCCGGTACGCTGCGAGTGCCGCCTGCCCAACGTATTGCCCTGGCGTTCCGACTGCGAGTGTTCGATTCGAATTATTGTCTTCTCCGTCGTTGTAGACTTCGTTATCTTCCCAGAGAGTTCCAATACCCAACGCATGTCCAAACTCGTGTTTAATTGTGTCAAGAGTTAAGACTGCCGCAGGATTAGTGTTGAATCGGGCTCTTCCTGCCGTTGAGATAATGAAACGGCTGTTGGACGTGTGAGCGTCCGCAACCACGCCGGAAAATGCGAGAGACGATGGCCCGGCGGAACCCAAGAGAATGCCGCCGTCAACTGGTGGCTCATTGAAGGCATCGACCTCGATCACCCAGTTGCGGCTCACCTCGTCACGGTGTCCGTCGATAATATCGTCCCAGAAATTGAGGCCGTCTTGAAACAACTGCTGGGTCGCGGCATCGTACAGCGATGTCGCATTGGCCGTGAATTGCAATCCAAATGTCAATGCCGCATACGCATCGGAGCCGGTCGAAAGGCTGACTATGACGACGAGCTTCAGAAAACCAATGCGATAGCGAACCAAGAGCATAGCGAGTGATTCCTTAAGGTCGATACGCCGCAAACATAGAAGCCCGAAGCGAGACGGTCTGTTGATTGAATCGTTTAACGGCAAGCCGCAGGCGACAGAGTTTGAAAACGCAGGCGCCTGCGGCTTGCCGTTAAACGAAAACGCCCAAATGTGCACTCAATCAACACGCCGGCAAGTGAGCGGAGTCGCCTGCATTGAAAAGTTTGGGACGAATTCCCTCGCTCGCGCGTTTTGAAGTTGCGCTTTTGCCTGTGGCATTGGTTTATCGTAACCCGAAGCGTAAGCGAGGGATGAGTCAATATCAATTATCCCTCGCTTACGCAGCGGGTTACGAAAAAAGCGCAACTTCAAAACTCGCGCGTCGGGCTTTTATCAATTGCGTTCAAAAACCACCAAAAGCGGCGATGACTGATGTAGAGCAAAATGGGTTCAGCATTGTAACTCGCTCGCTCGGTCAGGTGGCGGTGTTTTCGCCATAATGTTCGCGGGGAAATCGGCTGTCGGATAGGCTATTAATGTGGTTCAAAGAATGCGGCGACCAGTTCGTCGCTCCAGGACGTTCGATCTTGTTGCAAGAACCCATGATGCCCGCCGGCCGCGGTTACCATCAATCGCACTAGAGAATGATTCTCGGTCTTTTCGCTGCGATATCGGTCCAACGGTGCAAATGATTCGATCGGCACCAAGGGGTCGTCGGCGGAGGTGACCACCATCGTGGGCACGTTGATATGCTCCACGACTTTCACTGCCGACGATTCACCGTAGTAATGGATTTCCGAGTTGAATCCACCCAACGGGGCCGTGATCAAACGATCAAACAGCCTCAGTGTTCTGGGTTTCGGCCGAGAGATTGCGTTTTGGTAAATGGGATTTTGACGCAACATCGGAGATGCCCGACGCAGCAAGTTGTGGATGAAGTATCGATTGTAAAAACGGAGTTTGGGGGATTGCATCGCGTCACTGCAGGCTTGCAAATCGATCGGCGGGGCGATCGCCAGGATCGGACCGACACGGGACCATGCTTGAGGCCGAGCGTGAAACCCATTGCCAACGCGTCCAGCCGCGAGTAACCATTGGTTGCCCCCGAGAGAAACGCCGATGCCGCCGATCGGGCTGGCGGGATCGTCGATCAAGTCGCCGATGAAATCAATGGCTGACAATACATCCTCACTGCGTCCGGCATGCGTGATCGAACCACACATCGGGCCCGAATCGCCGCAGCCGCGCATGTCCAGTCGGAACGTACGGATTCCGATCGCATTGAGCCGATGTTGAAAACGCACCATGTATCCGGCCGCGTGACAACCGCAAATCCCGTGGATCATCAGCACACTGCCTCGCTTCGGATCCCAATTCGGCGGGGTATCGTCGTGGATCGCCATCGCGTCCCCGTCGGCAAGGTCGATCCGGTGTCGCTGATAAGTAGCACCGTCGGCCGGAAAAAGTTTTCGTTCCTTCGGACTGATCAAAGTTTGCAAGTGTCCGCCGCGAAACCAACGATTCGGGACGAATGGCGGCGGGACAAATTCATGCAACCACGTCGAGGGAGCTTTTGCCGACTCTTCAACCTTGGCGAAGTTTGCCGTACAACTGTCGTTCATGAAGACTATCCGAACTTTTCTTGCGATTCCGTTGCCGTCGTCCATTGCTGCCGAGGCGATCCGTTGGGTGCATCAGATGCGTCCGGCAAGCGAATCCGCCAAACCGAATTCGGTTTGGCAACCACCCTCAAGCAAAACGTCCAAACGACCCACAGCATCGCCGCCCAGAGGCGAATCGTCGATGGGGAGCCAATCAACGGGGAGCCAATCAATGGGGGGCATCAAATGGGTACCCGAGGATAACCTGCACCTTACCCTGAAGTTCTTGGGTGAAGTCGAAAATGTGGAAACTCCGCAGATTTGCCAGGTGCTCGCGGACGTTTGCCGTGACTACGAGCCCTTCGAATTGTTGTTCGGCGGTGCCGGTTTTCTGCCCGACGTCGCCCGGGCGCGAGTTCTGAGCGTCGATGTCGACGACCCCACCGGAACGTTAACCAAGATGGTGCAAACGCTGGAGGACCGATATGCCGATATGGGTTTCAAACGCGAGCCTCGCGACTACGTGCCACACCTAACGCTCGGCCGCGTCCGCAGCGGTTCGCGGCGGGCCTCGGACACCGTTATCGAGAAATGGCAAAAACACCAACACGATGCCCTCGGTGCGATGACCGTCGACCACGTTCAGGTCATCGGCAGCTTTCTGGAAAAACGCGGCCCGACTTACAACGTGATGCAAACGGTTGACTTGTGAGCCGCTACCCTTCGCATCAGCAGCGGTAGCAGTGTTGGGAAGAATTCTCTGGAGGAGAATCAGACGCCGCCGCCCGACGCAGGCGCGGATTCGATCGCGTTGTTCGCCTCGATTTCCGCTTGAACCTGTTCGGGGCTCATGTCGTTAGGGACGATCGTGGTGTCGTTGCTACCACCGCAGCCGAGAACGAAAACAATACCAATGAGTACGAGATACTTCATGACGAACTGAGACCTTTTTCAAAGTGGAGTTAAATAGATGGACTGATGGCGAAAGTGAAACTAAGAGCCTATCCGAAAAGGGGTCTGACCCTCTCCGGCGATACCAAAAAACAACGATTGTCGACTCGCCTCCAAAGGGTCAGACCCCTTTTCGGGTTGGCTCTAAAGCGAATCGGTTTCGCCAGAGGCGATCGTTCCTAAAGCTCCCCACAGTCCATATGGGCTCTTCTCGCCGACGTTATTGTGGTCCTTGGAGATGCTCTGCGCACCGCTATTGCCCGCATCAATGCTTTCAGTGACAAACTTGACCGCGCCGTCAGCCATCAGGATGTGACAGCCACCTTGGTGACGGCTTGCTGCGCTATAAACTCCGTGTTCCCAAAGAGTCCCATAGTTATTGAACCCAAACACGCTCGGGGAATTGGGCGGAAGAACCGTGTTGACGGCCGTTCCGACCATCAATCCGTCGTACCAACGTTGGCCGCGTGATTGTGCAAAGTACGTGTAAACGCCGACGCCCGATGCGTAGTACCGTGGTCTTTGCGGATCAAGTTTCGTCAAGAGAATGCCCGGGTTCTGAGCAACCGTTGCGGCGCCTGCGGCGTTCGGGTAAACGTTTTGGTCCATCGAACCGCCGACGACACCGCGGTCACCCAAATATGTTGCGATCTCGGCCATCGCCAAGGTGTTGCTTAGCCCGTCGAGAAGGTCACGAAATCCACGCGGGTCTTCACGTCGAAAAACGCCGCGTTCGGCACCCAAATCCAGAAACGCATTGGGAGTCGATGGGGGCGAGGTATTCCAATTTGTATTGCGATTATAGAAGATTCGCTTGATCGCATCGCCAACGGAATAGGCGTAGTTGGTGACCGCCGGTCCGGCGACCGCATCACCAGGATCTGATGGGCATCGATAACCCATCACTTGGGTTCGCCAAGGGATATAAGTCGTGACATCGGCTCCACCGCCGGGGCCGAACTCGGGCCAAACGCCATTGATCGCGCCGGTCGGGGCCGGAGTGGTCCCGGGGGGAACTTGCAGTGGGTTGCTTGTCATTTCCCATAAACCCTGCTGTTCGATAAATGGCAAAATCGTCACCAACATCCCGAGCCGTCCGACGTGTTGTCGAGTGCCCGTTCCGGCAGCCGGCAACTTGTTATATGCCGCATGATAGTTATGCAGTGCCAAACCGATTTGCTTGAAATTGTTGCTGCAACTCATGCGTCGTGCCGCCTCGCGGGCCGCTTGAACGGCGGGCAACAACAGCCCAACTAAGACTCCAATGATTGCGATCACGACGAGTAGCTCGACCAGTGTGAAGGCAGATCGCGGACTAGATTGATTTTTCATAACAACACCTACTTATGAAGAAAAGGAGCGATCTTTCGCTCGAAAGAGAAGACTTGTTCAATAAAGAGCGGCTGTCGGCGAGTTTGGACGCCCAAAGCCATTAAATTCCGCAAAAATCCTCTGATGTCCGTCCAAAAAACAGCGCCGTTGCTCTATTGAATCGGCGGAAACACAGGTTCAATGGGGCAAGCGGTGCTTAAGAAACTAGGAAACTCGGCGGCTGATCGAGAGCGACTCGATGAGTTCTTGCGTTTGTTCGCGAAACACCAACGGACGATCACGTTGTATCTGACAAGCTTGTTGCCGACCCAACAGGACGTGGATGATGTGTTCCAGGAGACCAGTCTGGTGCTTTGGCGTGAGTTTCCGAAGTTCGAGATCGGAACGAATTATGGGGCTTGGGCGTGCACGATCGCGTTCAATCAAGTGCGAGCTTGGCGGTCACGTCAAAAACGCGAGAATTTGGTCTTCAGTGATGCTTTCTTGGATGCCGTTTCTGATGAATTGGTCCAAAACACGTCTTATTTCGAAAAGCGTTTGCGGGCCCTCGATGGCTGTATTGAACTTTTGCCCGAACACCATCGAGAGCTCGTTCATCACCGTTATGAGTCGGGTGCCTCGGTGGAGGTGATCGCTTCGCAGGCGAATCGATCACCGGTTGCTGTTTGTCGAATGCTCAGTCGAGTGCGACAGACACTTCATGATTGTGTGACGAAACGAATTGCCGACGAATCGACGACCTAGCGAAGAGTGAAAGGTGCTTCAACGCAAATGAACGAACAAGAGAGTTGGGCTCGCTACCGCGAGCTTCGGGACAAGGTTCTTGATCAGCGGGCCGATGACGCCGAGGTTGCTGAGCTCGAACGATGGATTCTTGCCGATGACACGATCAAACGCGACTACGTCGAGTATATGCATCAAGAGTCTGCGCTCAATTTGCAAGCGGACCGAGTGCCAGGGCGAGTGCATACGTCGTTCTTCTTGGAGTCCGACTCGCGCATGAGCCGTGCGCCGCAGAGGCTGCGTTCCCGTTGGTACTATCCAGTCCTCGCAGCTAGTTTCCTACTCGCCTTCGCCACGGCATTCACCCTTTATCTTCAACGGGCTGGACACTTCGTGGCAACCATGGGGTTGACGGAAAACTGCCACTGGGGTGCGTCGGACATGCCCACCATGGAAGGTGCCTCGCTCACACGCGGCCAATTGACGCTCGTTTCGGGGATCGCCGTTTTGAAATTTCCACTGGTCGATGTGACTCTCGAAGGACCAGCCAGTGTGGACTTAGTCAGCTCCGAACGATGCTTGGTGCGATTGGGACGAGTGTTTGCGAAAGTCCATCCCGGTGGAGAAGGATTCGTGATTGAAACGCCGACCGCGACATTAACAGACCGAGGAACCGTGTTCGGCGTGAATGTGACTTCTGAAGGCACATCTGACATTAACGTCATTGAAGGGCTAGTGGATGCGAAACATCTAGCGACCGGCAAGATGGTTGCTGTGACGACGCAGTCGCCGCTTCGCATGTCGCGTTCAACGATCGAGTCGATGGATCACTTTGCCGATGCGACACCTTTCGAATCGGAAACCATTGCGAAGTCAGATTCTCTTCGCTTGATGCAGATTTCCACCGCAGTCGGAAACGGACGCGATGCGTATGTGATCGCCGGAAAAGAAAGGCCGAATACGGGCAACGTTGGTGTGATCCTAGTGAAGGAATCACTCGTCCAAGAGGGCGTTTGGCGACGGCGAGCTTACCTGCATTTTGACTTGTCGTTGTTGCCGCCCGGCAGCAACATTCGAACGGCGAAACTTCAGCTGCAAGGTGCGGCCTCAGGCATCGGTTACTTGGCGATGACGCCGACGACGACCGTTGCGGTGTACGGGCTCACCGACGAGTCCGCTGAGATTTGGGATGAGGATACAATTGATTGGAACGAGAGCCCCGGATTGTTTGCCGATCATAGTCAGCTCGACCCCGCCAAAACACGTTTGCTGGGAAAGTTTGATATCTCCAGCTCGGCGGTAACCGATACGTTTGAAATCAAAGGCGAAACGCTATTGAACTTCTTACTCGACGACACTAACGGCGGAGTGACCTTGGTCATCGTTTCGGAGACCATCGGCGAGGGCGAGAGCTATGTTCACGGGTTTGCCAGTAAACGGCATCCGACGTTAGCACCTCCGGTTTTGCGTCTAGGCGTGTCCGTTGACGCCCCATTGCTAATCCCGCCAAGGTAAGGAATCCTGAGACGCGAGTTCCACGCCGGTGCTGCCTATCAGTAGGAGCCTGTCCGAAAAGGGGTCTGACCCTTTAGTGGCGAGTCGATATTGGATGCTTTTTTGTATTGCCGGAGAGGGTCAGACCCCTTCTCGGATAGGTCTTAGAATCTCTTGCCCTGGTTATGTCTGAAAGTATTGTTTCATCGCCTCGGTCGCGTTCCTTCGCCACGGACCCCGATCGCGTATTGCTGGCCATCGAATCAACCTGTGACGAGACGGCGGCAGCGGTCGTCACTCGTGATGGTCGGGTTCTAGGAGAGTGCATCGCCACGCAAGAAAAACTTCACGAACAGTTTGGCGGTGTAGTGCCCGAGATCGCCGCGAGAGCGCACCTGCAGCGAATCCTGCCGGTGATCCAAACGGCAATGCAACAGGCAGACGTCCAGGGGCACGACCTGCAAGCGATCGCGGTCGCTGATCGACCCGGACTCGCCGGGTCTTTGCTCGTCGGAGTCGTCGCGGCGAAATCATTGGCGATGGCGTGGGATCGACCTCTCGTCGCGATCAACCATCTGCACGCGCATCTTTACGCTTGTCAATTGAGCCAGCCCGGCGACGAAAGCGTCTATCCGGCGATCGGGCTGATCGTCAGCGGCGGTCATACCACGTTGTATCGATGCGATAGTCCGATCGACTTGGTTTACTTGGGCGGGACGATCGATGACGCCGCAGGCGAAGCGTTCGATAAGGTGGCCGCGATGTTATCGCTCGGGTTTCCCGGCGGCGTTGAAGTGTCTCGATGGGCAGTCAAGGGTGATCCGACCGCATATGACTTCCCGCGAGGCAAACGCAACGACGGAACGTTCGACTTTAGTTTCAGTGGTTTGAAAACGGCGGTCCGTTACGCGATCGTCGGCCCAGGTCGTCAAGACTTCTCGAGCATCGAAATCAGCGATCAAGTCAAAGCCGACATTTGCGCCTCCTTCGAAGCCGCCGTGGTCGACGTGTTGGTCCGCAAGAGTCGACGCGCGGTCAAGCAAAACCGTGTCAGACGGTTGCTCGTCGGAGGCGGCGTGGCCGCCAACGGATGCTTGCGGCGCGAACTCGCCAAGGCCGCCGACGAGGATGGTTTCGAGCTGGTGATCGCACCGCCGGAACTGTGCACCGACAACGCCGTGATGGGCGCGATCGCGTGGAAACAGATCGAACGCGGGCAGTTCGCGTCCTTGGAGCTGGACATCACGCCAGGACTGCAACGCGGATTCTAAGCGTTTTCGCGAAACTTTGATGATAGCGGATGGTTGATCTGGGTAGACGTTGGGATTCCCAGCGACTGCCCCCTTCTCCGGTTTGACCCTTTTCAACCACAAGGTTTCCCCATGTTACGATCGAAGATTCAGTTACGATCCAAGATTCTGGCTAGCCTCGCCGCAGCCGGCTTGGTGTGTTTCACAAGCTCTCTCGTCCAAGCCGATCCGCCCGAAGGACGCGACCGTGACGGCCGTGGGACCGAACGTCGAGAGGGAGACGGCCGTGGTCCTGAGTTTCGTGGTCGCGAAGGTCGTGGCCCCGAGGGCGATCGCCCCGAAGGTGATCGCCCAGATCGACGTGGCCCAGGCGGCCCGCCTCCTGGCGGACCCGGCGGACCTCGCCCCGGCGGTGGACCCGGTGGTATGGACCCAGGCCGGATGATGCAAATGCTGCCCGTTTTAAAAGCCCTCGACGCGGACGGCGACGGCGAGCTTTCCCACGACGAGATTTCCAATGCAACGGCCGCGCTGCGCAAGCTCGACAAGAACGACGACGGTCGATTAGACCACGCCGAAATGCGACCCGACTTTGCCGGAATGCGTCCGGGCATGGGCCCGATGGGAGATGGACCTCGCGGAGACGGTCCTCGCGATGGAAATCGCGGCCCCGGCGACCGTGGCCCCGGCGACCGTGGCCCTGGGGATCGTGGCCCTAGCGACCGTGGACCCGGCGATCGGGAACGCGGCGAAGGCAATCCGATGATCGAACGATTGATGCAAATGGACAAAGACGGCAACGGAGAACTGTCCAAGGATGAACTTGCCGATATCCCCGAACGAGCCCAAATGATGATCGAGCGAATCGATCGAGACAAAGACGGCGTCCTCTCCAAAGAGGAACTCAAACAAATCGGCGAGGGACGGCCGGGGCAAGGGCGTCCCGAAGGCGGACGTCCCGGCGGAAGGGAACGTCGCCCGCAGGAGTGATGACAAGCTTCCACGCCACCGCTACACTCGGTGGCATGGAAGTCATCTCTTTGCAATCAGGAAGCAGTGGTAATTGCGTGTTTGTTCGCATCGGACAAACACGCTTACTCTTTGACGCCGGCATCAGCGGCCGCAAAGCACAAACCCGCCTGGCCCTTCATGGCCACGATATTCATGACGTCGACGCGTTGATTGTTTCGCACGATCACAGCGACCATGTTTCCGGACTGGGACCGATTCATCGACGATTCGGTTTGCCGGTTTACATGACACCGGCGACGCAACGGGTTGTTGAAAAGAAACGCAACACCGGCCGACTCCGCGACGTACGGAACTTTCGCTCCGGTGAAGAACTGACGTTCGGCGACGTGAATGTTTACACCATTGCGACCCCGCACGATGCCGTCGATGGGGTATGTTTCGTCGTCGAAGACCTCGTCGAGGGAACGCGTTTCGGGCTGATGACCGATCTGGGACATCACTTCGATGATTTGAACCCGTGGATCGGCGAACTCGATGCGTTGATGATCGAAAGCAATTACGACGACGCCATGTTGAGAAACGGATTCTATCCGGATCATCTGAAGGAACGCATCGCCGGTCGAGGCGGCCACATTTCCAACGACGAGGCGGCGATGTTGGTCCGAGATCACGCCGGGGCAAATTTACAGTGGGTGTGCTTGGCTCACCTTTCGGATGAGAACAACACACCCGAGATTGCGATGCGAACGTGTCGACGCTACGTCAGCGAAGGTTTGCAGTTGTTCTGCGCGGATCGTTGCGACGTGATCGATCCGATGTTCATCAGCCCCAGGATTTCAGATCCGCAACGAAGTCATGCGGCCATGCCAGCACGTCAAGTTTCGCTTTTCTGAAAACTGTGTCGAGCCAGCTGCCGATTGGTCAAGACTAAACGGCAGTTGATTGAATCGTAACCCGAAGCGTCAGCCAGGGATTGAACGCTATTAATTCTCTTTTAATTATCCCTCGCTCACGCATTTTGAAGTTGCGTTTTTTTCGTAACTCGATGCGTAAGTTTTGAAGTTGCGCTTTTTTCGTAACCCGAAGCGTGAGCGAGGGATAATTGATATTGACTCATCCCTCGCTTACGCTTCGGGTTACGAAAAACCAATGCCACAGGCAAAATCGCAACTTCCAAACTCACGCATCGGGTTTCGATGAAAACTAAATCAACAGCCCGTTGGCCTCGGTTCACGTTCGGCGAACCGCCGCTAACGCGGGTTCTTCTCCGAAAGTCTTGGCGACTTTCGCTACGCCCGAGCCTTCAAGCCGAAATGCTAAGATACCGCCGGCTCACTTTCGTGGGCTGCGTCGAGCATGACCGTGCTCAAGGTCACGTAAGTTTGGGTCCATGCCTCTTTGACATCCTCGGTGAATGCTTCACCGAGCCCTTTATCGAGCGTCCACAGCAAGGCTTCCCCGACCGTTTGGTAACTTTCGTCGGGAACGCCGTACTGCACATGCCGCCGGCCTAGATCTTGAACGGCAGGAACGATGGCGTCGAGCTTGGTCAACGAAGTGACCGCTAGATTCAGCATCGCCATTAATTTCTTTCCTTGTTCCTTCATGTCTCCTTTGAAGAGCGGCTTGAGCGAAGGATCCAGTTCGAACAGACGACCATAAAACAGCTCGGCGGCTTGTTCAGAGATGGGTTTGACTTGTTCCCATGAAGATTGGACGAGCGTAACTTGTTCCGGAGTCATGACATTCTGCTTTCGTATAAGAGTTGGAATCGTTTCAAATTCGACTTTAAGTTTAGGCCGAAGCTCTTGGCGAGTTTCGCTACCCAAAGATTGGATCTTGATAAAGCATTCCTCAATTATCGCAGCTCGATTTTGGGTAGTGGATCTTGTTAAAGATCCATAAGATACAGGATCTTTAACAAGATCCTCTACGATCGATCCAAGAGCGAAGCTGCGACGGAAGGACTACGGCATCGGGATCCGCACCAACACGCCGCCCATGACGTCGTCTTTGCCAAACTCCGGATAACTTTCGCCACGATTGGGATGGTCGTTGTGGCACGTCCAGCACGCCTCGGCGACGGCGCGATCGGGATAGACGGCGACGAAGTAGTTCTTTCCGCCCAAAGCTTCCTCGCCGTAGAAGTTCTCGCCCGGATTCGCCGCGATGTATTTCAGTGCCTTTTCCTCGAACTCACTCTTGGCGGTATGTTGTTCGTTGAGCGGCCATTCGCTACGTAGAGAGTAGGTGAATCCGGCTTGTGGATTCTCGTCGACCAGTTCAGCACCCATGCGGAACATTTGTGCGGGCAGTGGAATCGTGTGTTCGGTATCCTGCCAATATTCATCAGCGGTAACCGGCGCGTCTTGTTTCTTGAGGTTCGTGACTACGTGCGTCGCGTAAACGGTACGGTCGGCCATCATCACCGCATGCACGCCATCGGCGAACTGTTGAGGCGTGATCCCACCGATCGGCGTCGAACTTGCTTCGGATTGGTTGCAACCGGTCATCGAACCGATCGTGGGAACGCAAACGATTCCGATAAGGATCTCCGCGAGAACGGTACGTGTGAAATTCATTTTCATCTCGGATCACTTTCAAAGGGTTAGAAACTCAAACATCAGGGTGAACGCTTTTGGCGGGCTCGCCGCTTGGCCTCTTGTTGCTCGAACCACTCGTGGGCCATCTCGACCGACTTGGTTCGCTGCGTGGGTGGGTTGCCGTAGCACTGCGTTTTGCCCTGCGGATCGGCTAAAGCACTGAGCGAGTACTCCAGGCTGTGGCAGTTCAAACAAACTTCACGAGCCATCGTTTCGTTGGGTCGCAGGCTCGCGTTTTGGTCGTGGTTCACAAAAACACCCTCACCACTTTCCAGGCGTGGCAGGTGGCAGGTCGCACACGATACGCCCGAATTGACTTCACCAGACCCGTCGAGCTCGGCAGCCCAGAGTGCAGCATGGGCGGTATCGGCATACGCGAGCGAATGGTCATCGGCGTGGCAGTTCAAGCATGCTTCTGCGGCGGCGTATTTCGTATCAAACCGATGTCCGGCATGACACGCATTGCAAGTCAACTCCGCGTGCGCGGCACCACCGTGAACGGCGTCTTGGCCGCCGGAACTGGTATGCATCGGCAAACGAGCCATCGCCGTGTTCATCGGTGACATACCCGCTCCCAATCGCATCCCGTGCTTGCCGGTGACAAACGTGTCGACTTGTTTGGCATGGCATTCCTGGCACGTTTCCATGGCGACGTGATCGTTCCATGGTGTTGCCGTTGGTGTTTTTGATTCCGATCCGCCGTGGCACATCGAACAGTTCACGCCCGCAGCGGCGTGCGCGGTTTCTTGCCAGTCTTGCAGCAGTTCGGGAGTCGTCTCGACCGGTTCTGGTGCATCGGATTGTTCCAGCGACAAGGCAACCATCTCCCAATCACTCCGCGAGAGGGTCTCTCGTGTTTGCCGATGCGGTACTCGCCCACCCTCGATGTGATCGGAGGCTCCGTGATGGTCGGCAAGAAACTTTTCGTATAACGCGCGGTTGTCGTGATAGTTGTGGCAGCCTGCCGTCGCACACGTGTCGTGAGTCATCCCGACATGACTCGGCCTGCTCTCGCCGATGTCTTGATGGCAATGCCAGCAATAATCCGAGGGCAATGTCAGTCCCATATTCAAGGTTTGATCGGGGACGTGTTCGCGATGGCACGTCAAGCAATCTTGGGCATTGATAATGTTCAACAAGTCGGCATGAACCGGATCTCGAAATTTTTTGGAGGGGTGGGTGTCGTTGGCGAGTTCGAGTTGCTCACCATGGCAGGAAATGCATGCGTCCTGCATCACGTCCGACGCCGAGGGCTCACTTGAGTTTCCACTGGGATCGTGACAGGCATCGCAATCGAGTTCGATTTGATAGTGCCCATGGGTGGTCTCGCCGGGCAGCCATGCACGCTTGAGACTTTCCGACGGAAGGTTTGACGCCGGTGCGATCAATCCGATCGTGAACGTGGCCAAGACCGCTACGTTGACGACCGCCCATGCGATCCATTTCGTTCGCATACGCTCAGTCTCCAAACCAATAGAAACTGATTACGTGCAATACGACCAGCGCGGGTAGCGGCCAAGTCACCCAAAGGTGAATTTGAGTCAAGCGGGGCCGCCACTTGCGCAACCACATCGCCGCTTGTCCGGTGGTGCGACTTTCGCAGCTACTGGCGATTCCCGCGACGCCGCCAAGTACCCCGGCGGCGATGAAACAAACGCCCAGGACGAAGTTCAAATTCGATCCCAGCTTCAGCCCGGTGTGGACCGCCAATCCGATCAGGACGGCGGTACCCAAGATCCCATGAATGGCGCGCCATGTCCCATAACTTCCCCATTGAAACCATGCCATTCGTTTCCGAAGCGAGAATATCAGCCCGACCAACGTCAGACCCAGCAGACTGAATCCGGTAATCTGGCGTGCTAGATCGTCACGCCACAGGACGTCTACCGACCGCCACGAAGACTGCACACTCGACGCCAGTTCCAACGACGGCATGAGCATCCAAACCCAACCCATCGCGACGGCGATCAACGAAGCAACCAACATCGTGGTCGCACCGGGGACCCGGGTGTCACTCGATGGGGCACCGGCCAACTCACTCACCAACGGGCGACAACTACCGCAAGCGGACGCCGCACCGCAACGTTGGGAGATCGTGGGGATATCGCAGATGCCTTGGTCGATCAGCGAGACGATCGTCGATTTGTTGACCGATAAGCATGAACAAATCACGGAGTCGGCGGGCCATTGCGCGACCGGCAAGGCTCCCTCGGATGTCCAAGGTGAACCGGTTTGCAAGAAACGTTTTCGTTGCCAAGGCCAAAGACGAGATCGCTCGTGGATCGCGTGCCGGATCATGGGCAGGTCTTCCCAAGGGCCGATGCACGAAGCACCGACGATTCGTCCACGCTCGATCAACAGTTTCCGATAACCTGATTCGTCTTCGTATTTCAACACGATGCCGTCGGTAGACTCGCCGATCGTTCGCCCCAATGTGGCAACGTCGACGCCCATCAGCTTCAACTCAGCGGACTCGTCGGCACCCTGGAATCGGAGTTCCTCTCCGCTCAGGCGGGCTGCGAGAACATCGGCCATGCGATAACAGGGAGCCACCAAACCGTAAACGTGATCTCGATAAGACGTGCATTCTCCGATCGCATAGATTTTGGGATCGCTCGTTCTTAGTGTTTCGTCAACCACGATTCCGCCACGTGGGCCGACTGCCAATCCTGCCGAACGGGCGATCGAATCGTTCGGCCGAACCCCGGCGGCGATGATCATCACATCGACTTCGAGGGGGTCCGCGTTAGCGAACTGAATGCTGAGTCGGCCATCTTCGATCGGCTCAATGCTTTCGGTTCGCCGAACCAAATGCACCGCCACGCCGAGAGATTCGACGTGAGACTTCAAACGCTTGGCCGCCTCCGAATCGAGCTGCCGTGGCATCAAACCGGGGGCCATCTCGATCACGCTGACCTTGAGTCCAAGGTCCACCAATACCTTCGCCGCTTCCAACCCCAGCAAACCGCCACCCATCACGGTGCCCGCCTTCGCCCCGACGCGTTCGCAGTATGCAGCGATCGACGTCAAGTCACTGAGCGTGCGGTAAACGAAAACACCCGGTGATCGCGAACCCGCGATCGGGGGGACGAATGCGTGTGAACCGGTCGCCAAGACGAGTTGATCATAAGCGTGAGCATGCTCGTGCTCATCAAAGATCAATTGTTGCGTCGGATTGATCCTCTCGATTCGGCAGCCCGTGCGAAAATCGATCCGATGTTGTGTGTACCAATCCGAAGTCGCCAACGAGAGTTCCTCGGCGGATCGACCTGAGAAGAACTTCGAAAGATTGACCCGATCGTAGGCCAATTGAGGCTCTTCGCCAAAGATGGTGACGTCAAAATCCACGATCGATCCACGACGGCTCAGGCGGTCACAAAGACCGAAGGCCGCCATCCCACCACCGACAATTATCAAGCGGCTGCGCCGGGTAGCGGCAATGGGTGGCAACGATGCAACCGAAGCTGAAGCCGTTGGATGAGCAGATGGCGGAGCGATAGACATTCAGCAATGGGTGCCTGGAAACGTGACTCCAAAATCGCCGCCAACGATCTTGGAATTGAGTCGTTCAGTCGTTTGTTGCGAGGCAACAGTGCCCAATCTTTAGGCAACTCGAACCGCTTCCATGCGGCCAGCACCGATATGCATTTAGCGTGCCGTTGCCAAAAAGCATGCCCGATGCCTGTGTTTTGTTCAGATTACGCCCCTGCGCCACCGGAGAAAGCGGATCGATCGGTTCAGTCGTCTTGTTTTGCCCCGATCGCATCGTTTTTCCTGACAATTTTGATTGGCAAATGTTTAGGGGTTGCTGTTTGTCAGCCATTTTCTTTTAGAGCTCGGGGGGCACGCGATGCCGCTTGGACTCTCGGGCAATCGATTTCTTTCACGGGGCAATGGCAAATGGACAGGTTCGCTGTCACGTCCATCTTTCAACGAGTGTTCTTCTCGACCTGGGTCGCCGGCTTATTGTTGGTTTGCGCCAGTTTGATGGTGGGGCACTGGGTGACGCTGCCGCATCCTCGAGCGGGCGAGATTGTGCCCCGCACGGTCGGTTGGGCAACGCCGTCGGACAGCGAAAAACAAGTGTTCGCGTTTCATTTTCTTTATGGCGATTGTCCTTGCTCCCGTCGCGTCCTAAAGCATGTCCTGAGCCGCCAACCAATCCCCGGAGCTATCGAACGGATCGTCTTGATCGGCCAAGACCAACAAGGGCAAGCGGACGCCATCGGACTCGGTTTTGAAGTCGATGTCGTTACCCCAGCGCAACTTAAAGAGTTATATGGTGTCGAATCGGCACCGTTGTTAGTCGTCAGTGACGGATCAGGAACCATCCGCTACTCCGGAGGATACACGTCTCGCAAGCAGGGACTTGATATCCAAGATCAAACCATCATTCAAAAAACAATTGCCGATCAAGACGTCGAGGGCCTACCGCTCTACGGATGCGCCGTTTCGAAGAGCTTGCGCGCCATTGTTGACCCGTTGAATTTAAAGGAATTCTAAGGCCAAAACCTATGCTTAACGCACTCAAAAGCTATCTGTTGCTTCCCAACGAAGTGACCGAATTCGAAGACCAATATTTGGCGAGAATGAACCGGATTGCAATGGGGTTCTTTGCTCTCCACCTGCCGATTTTCACGCTCATCGCCTACTTCAACGACACCGGTGTTTGGACCGCGTTGGTACTCACTTCGGCCGTGCTGGCCGGGCCTTTGGTGGCGATCAGCACCTGGAAGAACAAGCGTTCGATCTCGTCGATCATGGGAGTCGCGGCCATGTTCATGGGTGGCCTGTTGGTGCACTTCGGCCAGGGGCCCGTCCAGATCGAGATGCACTTTTACTTTTTCGTGTTGATCGCGCTGCTGGCGGTGTTCGCTAACCCGATGGTAGTCGTTGCAGCGGCCGTCACTGCTGCGGCGCACCACACGCTGCTATGGCTGGCATTGCCGGCGAGCGTTTTTAATTATGACGCTCCTATTTGGGTCGTCGGGGTTCATGCCGCATTCGTGGTTCTAGAATCGGTCGCCGCGTGCTTCATCGCCCGCAGTTTTTTCGATAACGTCATCGGCTTGGAAAAGAAGGTCGCCCAGCGGACTGCCGAAGTGGAAACTCGCAACCGCGACATGCGTTTGATTCTTGACTCGGTCAAACAGGGATTCTTCACGCTCGATTCGAGCGGCCGGATCAGTGAAGAGCGCTCCGCAGCGGTTGACCATCTGCTTGGTGCGATCGAGCCGGGTTCGATGATCTTCGATGTGATCAGCCGACACGACTTGAAAACTGCCGAATGGATGGACATGGGACTCAGCGAAGTGTTCGACGGCTTCATGCCGATCGAACTGACGATTGATCAACTGCCGTCTCGTTTGAACGCGAACGAACGTTCGCTGTCGATCCAATACAATCCGATCGAGATCGGCGGAAATGTGACTGGCCTAGCGGTCGTTCTGACCGACATCACGGCGGAAGTCGAGAGGGAGAAACTCGAAGCCGAAAGTCGTGAGATGATCGCGGTGATCGATGGTATTCAAGCCGACCGAGAAGGTTTTCTCGACTTCTTTCAAGAAGCCGAGGCGATCGTCGAAGCTCTGCGTACTGAGCCGCGTTCGGATTTGGCCCTGCTTAAACGACGCGTCCATACGCTCAAGGGCAACGCGTCGATCTTCGGCTTACAGCGTGTCGCCGATGCTTGTCACGCAATCGAAGACCACCTTGAGGAATACCATGAAATCCCCGATGGTTCCCTTTGGACAAAGCTATTGGGATGTTGGGCGACCGCGAGAGGGAACTTACGCCGGCTTGTCAACGAAGACAATTGTGAACTGCGTCTTACCGATGAACAGTATCGCAGCCACCTTCTGCAGATTCTCAATGGCCAAACGGCCGAAGCTTTAGCGGTCGACGTGGCAAGTTGGCAATTAGAAGGCACCGAGAAAAGACTGAACCGAATTGCCGAGCAAGCTCGTCGTTTGGCCGAACGTTTGGGCAAAGGTGATCTGGTCGTTCGCATCGAAGGCAATCATTTGCGAACCGAACCGGAACAATGGAGCGGCTTTTGGGCATCGTTCATTCACGTCGTCCGAAATGCGGTGGATCATGGACTCGAAACGCCACAAGAGCGAGAAGCGGCAGGAAAAGAGCTTCCACCTGAACTCAAATTACAAACTCATATTCAAGGTGATCGCTACGTCGTTACGGTGGCCGACAACGGCCGCGGAATTAACTGGGAACGTATCGCCGCGAGCGCGCAGAAGCACGGCATTCCCTGTGAGACGTCTTCCCAACTGATCGACGCTCTTTTCGAAGACGGTGTCAGTAGTGCTGACGAAGTTTCCGAAACCAGCGGTCGCGGGGTCGGCATGGCCGCGTTGAAACAAGAATGCGAGAACCTCGGCGGCACCATCGAAGTGGAAAGCGAAACCAACTCGGGAACTGAATTTCGGTTCTGCTTCCCGCTTTCCCAGATGACACCCCAAACCAATTCGTTGCTGGAGTCTCACGGAATTCCGGTTGTAACCTAAGCTTTGCTAACCAGATTTCACTTTCCTCACACCTAAAGAGTATTTTCATGACTGCTACAGTTTTAATCGTTGACGATTCAGCATCTGTTCGCCAACAAGTTGGAATGGCTTTGAAGCAATCTGGTTTCCAAATCGTCGAAGCGAGCGATGGACAATTAGGTGCCAGTCGCATCGCACAAGGCGGCATCGATTGCGTGATTTGCGATGTCAACATGCCGAATATGAATGGCATCGAGATGGTCCAAAAAGTCAAGAGTGACCCGAAAAATGCCGGACTGCCGATCGTCATGTTAACGACCGAAGGTTCCAAGGAAATGATCGCCCAAGCAAAAGCAGCGGGTGCGAAGGGCTGGATCGTCAAGCCATTCAAGGCCGAATTGTTGATCGCGGCGGTTGAGAAACTGGTTTCCGTACCAGCCTAAGTCCAATTCTTTTTATCTCGAACTACTTCTTCGATTCTATTTCAGAGCAGAACATGGCCACCAACATCATTGCCCACATGAAATCGTCGCCTTCGACGCAGTTGTCTAATTGGCGGCTTCTCGGAACGATTCCACGTCGTTTGACGTTGATGGCACGGATCATGTTCAGCTCGGCGGGAACGCTGAATCGGATCGATGCATTCGTTGATTCGAGGCGGCCGTTTTCCACAACGGATCCGACCGATCCAACCGTGATGGGAAAGCGGATCAGTGAACGAGTCACCAACAGTTTGACGAAAGCACGTCAGACGACCGAACAAGCCGTCGTTTCGGTCGGCAATCATATTTCATCGTTGTTTGATCTCGCCAACGAGAACAACGTCGCCGCAACAGGCTCGCTATGCCGAGTGATCGGCGGAGGCGCGTCCATCAACTGCAGTATCGATACTGACGACAGTATTGCTGAGTTGCTCGAGAACCAAAGACGAAGTATCGACCTATTCGTTCAGAAAACACAGCAGTTCTGCATGCATCACGAACGGATGGCAGCCGATTCATTAGCAAGCTTTGAAGAAATGAAAAAATCGATCGCCAAGATCGAAAAAATTGCCAAAAACAGCCACGTGTTGGCGATCAACGCGCAGATCGAATCTGCGAGGCTCGGTGACAAGGGACAAGCGATGTCCGTTGTCGGTTCCCAAATGGGAACCTTTTCCGACGAGATCCAAACCGTCAATGAAAACATCAAGCAATCCGTGTGTGTGGTCGACAAGGCCATGCAGCAATTCCGTGAGGGCGCCAGCGACATGAAGAACGAACTTGATTCGTTCTCGAGTCAGGTGATGAATGAAGTCGGCAAAGTCGAAACTCGTTCCCGAGAGATATCCGATTCTCTTGCACGAACGCTCGACGAAATCACGTCAAGTAATGAGAAACTGATGACACATTCGCAGATCGCCCTCTCCGAACTACAGTTTCAAGATCCCCTCAGCCAAGATCTCATGCGTACGGCGTATGATATTCAAAAACTGCAGTCGTTGATCGAAACCGGCCTATGCGATGACACGGATCTTGCCGATATCGATCCCGCCGTCGGTCATGACGGTACGCTCGAACGAGAGTCGGGTGAGGTGGAATTATTCTAGACCGTCCGGTCGCTACTCTCATTCGGCGACCGAGTTCCACCACCATCGGTCGTCGGGCCGTTGGTCGGCGAGTTTGGCGACCGACTTGAGTCCCGCGTAGGCGTCGCTTCGCATCGGTATCAGTTCCTGCGGCGTTACTTTCACGCCCCCGCTGGCCAACAAGACTTGATGTAGTTTTCGACCTCGTTTGTAGCGATGAAACACCGCGATGGAATCGACTTCGCGGGGAGGTGTGAGTTTCTTGGCCTGTTGTGCCGCGAAATACATCGCCGCTCGTTGCAAGGTTTCATGATCTCCGGTGTTGGCTTTGCGTTTCCAGAGCTCAGCGATCGCGGTCGATGCATACAGCGATTCCAATGCACCGTAGATGGGATACTGCGAGCGAATCGACATCCAATTTTGGTTGAAGTGATCGACGAAAGCGATCGTTGCGGGATCAACAACGACGTTGCCGCGCTGTCCAGTTTGTAGAGCCAGTTCGTTTTGGCCGCTCAGTTTGATCGGCGTGCCAGCGATCTGGACGACTTGATTGCTTTCCACTTCGGTTTGTCGCAAGTGAAGAGACTTTGATGTGAACCAGAGACGCAGTAAGAGGTCCGACGGCGGCGTGCCGTCTCCGGTCGATGCGATGGTTTGCAAATAGTTGCGGACCCCGACAGGCATGGGTTCGTCGCCCAGTGCGAGACGTTTCATGTGTCGGTCGGCTTCGACCATGACATAAGCGACTTCGTGATCCGCCGCCGTTCCGAAGACGGTGATGGCTTGTCGGCCGAGCGACTTGGCTAATTGATCGGCGGCCGTGACCATCGGAATCTCGCCGGTTACCAAACGTTGCCCGAAAGCAGCCGCGGCCTGCAAGCCCTCGGTGCTCGGGTCGATCGTGCATCCAAACGCCGTGTTCGATCGGGAGGCCGTCAAACCCACCGCGAGCGAAACCAAACTCATCGTTGGCAATCGAGTCTCGACATCGACAATCCATCCCCCGACTTCGTCGAACCCACGGACCTGTCCGGCCAAGATCACGTCATCGGGTGTCACAATCAGCACCTCGACCCGAGTCAAGCCGGCCATGAAGCGTAGCGGATCGTCGGCGGCAATCTCTTTACCACTGATCGCGACGGCGGCCAAACGTTGCATCATTCGGCGGAGCGAAACGCACCGCACCCGCGCGGGTGATCGCCAGTCGTCCGCGTTGGCGTCGGGTTGCCGATCGGCATCGGTGGCGAGCATCCTGGCGATCGTGTCGGCTGGATCGTCGAACGATTCGGGCCGTTCGGTTCGGTCCCGAACCAGTCCTTCGCCATCGACCAACACGCCCGCCGGATAAGGGGCCATCGTGCCGACGCCGCCGAGGGCCTCCCACGTATCCGGTTCAATCGTTTGCTGAATTAAGGTCATCAACGAATCAAAGTCCGCAAGCGATCCACCGCCCGCGCCGCCCGCGTTTTCCGCGGCCCCGCCGGCTGGGACCGGTTGCGATAGCGGCGGAAGCTGGGCCGATGCCGGGCGGGCGAACGCAACGACGAGAAAGGCGACCGACCAAACCCCAACCCGATTGACTGCCGAAATTCGTTTCATCATGCACCGCGATTCGAAAGAGAAGAGATTGCCCGATCGGATCGAGCGACGAGACTCCGCTGAGTCGCTTCAGTCTATCGGATCGGATCGTCGAGTGAAAAGAATTTTCTCTCGCACCAGCACAATGGGTACTTCTCCATCTGCCGCCCGCCTTGGCGCATCGTTTGCAATTCCCCCGCCTTGCAATCGCCCGCAATCGTGGGCACGCGGTGGCTTTTTACTCAAGGTCACCGTCTGCCATCGATTCCACCTGTTTTCTTAAAGGATTTGCTCATGAATCGCCAACTTACTCTTTCCTCAACAGCGTGTTGTCAGGCTGATGAACGCCGCAACGTCGGGCAAAACGAACAGATCGGTTCGCTGTTGGCCGGAGGTGGTTTGATCGTGTACGGCATGCTGCCCCATTCAAAACTACGTTTAGTCGGCCTGATCGCCGGCGCGTCATTGATCTATCGAGGTGTCACGGGACACTGCGAAGTCTACCAGCGACTCGGCGTCGATACCGCTCAAGACGAGAAGCAACCAGGCGTTGCTAATGGACACGGTCGAAAGATCATCTCGACGGTTCATATCAATCGCGATCGTCGCGATTTGTATGACTTGTGGAGAAACTTATCGAACCTGCCCAACGTCATGCGGCACTTGCAATCCGTCACGCCGCTGGACGATCAGCGATCGCGTTGGACTGCGTTTGGTCCCTTCGATCAAACGCTGCAAATGTCACTCGATGACGCTCCCGAAATGTATCGCGTATTTCAAGAAAAACAGGACGAATGCGTGAAAGTCGTTCTGACGCCCGACTCGATCGGGCAATCCAATAACATGGCGGCCATCGCCGGTCATACTCAGGCCTGATGTCGTTTTCGGCTTCACTCGCGCGACCGTTTTGTGTCAGTCATCAACTGACCGGCCGTTTTCAAATGAGTTGCCGCGTTAGTTCATAGACTTCGTCGGCGTCAACGACTTGATCATTGGATTGAAACAGTTTCGCGATGGCGGCTTTGTGCGTTCTCATCTTCAATCCGCCCACGCCGATCGGCCCGTAAACGACGGTCTGGCGGTCTTCGCCGAGTGGCTTGGCTTTGTCGAACGCTGCGATGCCGCCGATGCCCGCCGGAGGGACGGCGTTGAGATCGATCGCGACTTTCAGGTCGCTCAGTTGATTCAATTCTTCCTCACTCATCAACTCAACGCCAGCGGCACCACAAGCGAAGATGATTTGGGCACGCTGCAGCATGCTCAGTTTGGCATCATCGTCGTCCGGCGCGGCGGCTTCGAGTCTGGCCTCGTTTACTTTTGCCCTGATGGCATCGCACGCCGATTCGGCTCGCTCGAGTGAACGGCTCGTCAGGATCACGTGCGAGCCTTCGCGGGCGAGCATCTGGGCGACGCGGCGACCGACCGGCCCGGTTCCGCCCAGAACGACGGCGGTGGAATCGCTCAGACTAGTGTGTTTCGATGCCGATGCGACGGCCGCAGCGGCGGTCGTGTTGCATCCCGATGCGTCGAGCATCACCGAGACGCGAACGGGACCGAAGAACGCTTTTTGAACGGCCTTCAATAACGCTTCGGCTTTGCCGACGTCGTTGCCGCCAATGAAGATGGCGGTGTTCTTGAGGTCGTCGCCGCCTCGAGTGAACATCCCGCCGTGAACGAGGCCTTCGACGTTGGACGGGTCGACGTTGCCGTACTGAAACAAGTGATCGACACCCGCATCGATCGCCACCACACCATCGAACGAACTCGGGTGAGCGTCGACGTCAAACTGAAATAGAATCTTGGCAGACATGAGGTTGTCCTCGAGTGGCAGTTAACGAGTGGCCGTTAAGTTGAGTTCAAGAAAAAAGCTTCGGGAAAATTTCCCGAAGCTCTCATAGCGAGTCGAAGGCGATGTCTTCGGTTTCAACAGTAGGCTGGGTCGAGCCGCTTCGGCGAAGACCCGGCAATTCAATCAACTAGAAACCCTTGAACGGGTGAGCCGCCGTGTCTTTCTTGGCGAGCATGTCGTCGACGGTAGGCTTGCCGGCCATGGCCGATCTGAGCGACTCCTTGGTCGCCTCGTAGTTGTACTTGTAGATTTTTTCGTCGTCTTCGGCGGCGGGGTGAATGAACACGCCGCAAACGCAGACGAGTTCTTCGGCTTGATCCTTTGGAATGATGCCTTCGCTGACCGCGTCGGCGACCGCTTGAGCGACGGCGGCTTGAGCGGGGCCGAACATTTGGACGGCTTGCTTCATGCCTTTGATCGTCACTTTCGTGATCATCACGGTCGATGGCTTGACCGCAACGTTGGGTTCGAGCACGGCCAACAGATTCGTGTGGCCTTCGCTTTGGTTAGCCAGAGCGTTGGCGAATGCGTTGCCGACGGGGCCGTTCTTGCTACCGATCATCAAATCGATGTGTGCAATCTCGTTGCCGTCGCCGACCAGGGCTTCTCCGATGTGAAAATGCATGACAGGATGCCTCAAGGAAAGAGTAAGGGGTTCTACAGAAAGCGACCGGTGGGGAACCCGAGGTCCTTGCCCCACACGAGGTTTGCACCAAGAGTGATGGGTGGGTCTTGCAGGCGGAAACGGTAACAAACTCGAGCAACGACGCCAAGCAGGCGATCGATTCGCAGCCCCAGGATTCGCGTATTCCAGGCCGGTCGATCGTTTTAGTAGGGGCGTCGGTCCGCTGGGCCGCTCAATCCGCCCGGAGGGCCGGATACCGCGTGATCGGCATGGACCTGTTCGGCGACACCGATACCCTCGCGGTTTGCGAGCATTTTGAACAGATTCCCGACGAAACGGCGGCCGATCCGGAACGTTTGCGGGCGTCGATCGAACAGTTGTCTCGGCGGATGAAGGCGGATGTGAAGATTGTCGGCGGAATCGCATCGATTTCAAGCGACATCGGAATCTCGGACTTAATCGCCGCCTGCGAGGGAGGCCCGATCTCTGTCCCCCCCACTCTTTTCGACGAGATTTCTATCCGACAATCGCCGCTTTTTACCGGCCAGTGGTTGATCAAAAAACATCGCTCAGCCGGCGGATTGGGAGTTCAGTGTTGGGACCCCGCGAATGCGTCTTTGGTCGAAGCGTTCGAGTCTCATGAAAATTATTTGCAACAACGCGTTCGCGGTCGCAGTTTTGGCGTCGTCGCGATCAGCAACGGTTGCGAAACTCGAATCCTGGGGTTGTCCCGATCGTTCCGCAAACGCATTGGTCGGCTTCCGTTCGTGTACGCGGGCTCGATCGGACCTTGGTTCGAGCCTGGTTTCCCTCACCAAGCGATTCAACGGGTCGCCGATCGCCTCGCTCGATCGCATCACCTGCGTGGTTTGTTCAATCTCGATTTGATTCGTGACCGTGACAACCGATGGTGGTTATTGGAGGTCAACTGCCGGCCCAGCGGATCGTGCGAAGTCATCGAACGCGCCGCGATTCATGGCGGCAACTTCGGCGAGCACCAATCACTCATGAGGATGCACTGCGATGCCATCGCCGGGCACCCCATTGAATGGAACGAACTTCCATCGATGTCCATTCATTGCAAACGAATCGTCTACGCCAAACAGGACGGTCGTTTCCAACCGAACCGAGCACCCGCCGGAATCGCCGACATCCCGGAATCAGGAACGCTCATATCAGCCGGCCAGCCGATCGCAACCTTGTTGATCGATTCGTTCACGCCCAACGACCGAATCGCTCGGCGAGTTCTCAATGGATGTCGACAACTTCAAGCGGCATGTTGATTCAGTCGGCATCGTAACCCGATGCGTCAGCGAGGGATTGAACGCCATTCATTCTTTTTTAAGTATCCCTCGCTTACGCATTTTGAAGACTGCACTTTTCTCGTAACCCGATGCGTCAGCGAGGGATAATTGATATTGGCTCATCCCTCGCTCACGCATCGTGTTTCGATGAGGAGAGACCTTGGGGACATAGCACCGCAGAGGCAATTGACTTGGCATCCTGTGACGGAAGTCATGACGACGTCGAAATTGCTGAATTGGTAGCCAATGAGGTGCGTGATGGCACGGATGAGTCGAGCGGAAGTTTTTGATCCGGGCGAAGTCGCGGTCGGACACGTGTTTAGCCGTACCGTCAGACGGTGCTTTCTCATGGGCGTTGATCCTGTCTCTGGGAAGAACTTTGACCATCGCAAGGCGGACGGTTCGCCGATGAAACCGACCCAGCCGGAGATCAACTCCATCGCCGGTTGTCCGATTAAGCGTGAAGAGATTCGGCGTCGTTTGAGTGATCTGAGTTGGTGGATGCGGTTGCTGTGCCAGCGTGTGGCAATGCGGTCCAACCGCGAGGACGAAGAACACGGTCGCTTTTTCCAAGATCGATACAAGGCGACTCGGTTTGGATCAAGCCTCTTAATTACTTCAGCTCATTGGCCCAACAGGCCGATCGTGGATGAGGCAGGCACTTTTCTCATCGCAAACGCCGCCAGACCTGGCAAAACCCAAGCCGTCGAGGCTTCGGTGCAGGCGACTCTTGTTGAATCAGGGATGTAGCTCCGTTAAGCTACATGCGGAAGAGCTGGCAAAGTGTCGTGTCCCCAAGATCTCCCTTTGAAGCACCACTTCACTCCGGTGCAGAGGTAGGTTTAGTCAACAAAGACGCCTGACCCATTTGGCCGCTTCCCCAGCCCCATTCGTGCTGATTGCTGGGTCACGATTTTGAGCAGTCTGGAGTCCGTGTTTGGTTGAACCGTTCGCCGTATCCGTGAGCTGCCAACAACCGACAGCCCAAATCGTCCCAACATCAAAAGGACGCCGATGGCGTAGGCGATCAGAAGGGAAGGTGCATACGATTGGATCTGCTGCGTCCATGAGACGGACGTCACCGAAAGACTAGGTGTTTCAAGCGGCCTTGCAACTGGCGACTCTGGCTCAGCAGGCAACGCTGGTGCCGGCAGCATCGGAACGTCCGCTCTGTTGTCTTGCGGGATCGGTTCGCTGACGCTTGCCACGGGAGTTGCCGGTGACTCGACCGGAGAACCTGCGACCAACAAAACTGGCCCACGCGATTTGTGTACCCAGGCAAAAGTCGAAGCAACGCAAATCGGCAGAGCGAAGAAGGCGAGACAAGCAAGCGTGTACCGTCTACTTGATGAGCTACGCAAAACGATTGAGGACAATCGTTCTACAATCGTCAGCACGAGTGCCACGAGGCAACCTTGCCACAAGAAATGACCGAACGTCAGCATCCCTTGCAACGACAACTCAGACCAATCGACCGATAGTTGGCTCATGATCGGGCCTCCCGCATCTTCTTGTTCAACAACTTACGAAGGCTCGCCAACTCCGTTTCATCGGACTGCGTCACATCGAAGAGGCTCAGCATCACCGCCTCCGCCGAGCCATCGAAAACTCGTTCCACCAAATCGCCCAGCATACCCTTGGAGACATCGTCGCGACCGATCAGCGGCGAGAACCGAAACGCCTTACCTTGCATCGGATTCAGCTTTTCGACCTGCCCCTTGTCGACCATCGTGCTCAGCATCGTGATCAACGTGGTATGCGCCAGCTTTCGACCGTCATTGGCCAGAGATTCACGCACCTGGCGAACCGTCATCGGCTCCGCGTCCCACAGCACTTTCAGTATTTGCAGCTCCAGCTCCGTCGGATGCTCCGAATTCGGTCTCGCCATCACTCGCTCCCTGACTGGTTTTCTAGATAACTAGAGAATAGTGACGTGAGTCCGCAGGGGCAACCCTATTTCTAGGGCTTTAGAATTAGCGAAAGGGACTTGACGGTGGTCGCTGCTACTTGTTACTCCGGCCGGACAAGCCCGGCGGAAGCGAAACTAAACTCACGCATCGAGTTGGGATTGGTGTGTTTTTCTGCTGCTCGCCTGACTACGCAATGCGCAGATCGCGACAGGTTTGCTCGTAGCTGGTTTCTAAGTCCAGTGAGATGGCGAGGTCTTCGGTCAACCACAGCGGCAAGATTCTCCGAATTCGTCGCAGGGCCAATTATTCTCTCAATTTGTAGTGGAAATCGCCAGAAGTCTCCTTTCGAGACATGAGTGAATTCTGGATCAGAAATTCCCCCGGCACATTATTTGGTACTCGGTACACTCTTTGGTGCTTGAGCGGCGTTGTCCGAACGATCCGTCGCAGACTTCCCATCGTAGCTTTGTTTCTCGGGCTGTGTTTGCTCCGACCGGGTCTTCGCCGCCCGTCCGCGCAGCAGAATCTTTTTCTGTGTTGGACGCTCGTTGATCGTCAAACGGTTTCCCTCCAACTTGTAGTCCGCTTTGCTAAATCGGTCCTTGCCGTCCTGGAGCCAACGGATCGTGCCTGCCGTCGGATCGACCTCCACATCGCACGCGAAGTGGCCTGCTGTTGCGAACTCAAAGTGCAGTCGATTGCCACGAAACGTCCAGTGATCGGGCCGGGTGATTTTGCGTGCCTTGCCATCAGCATCAACCGCAGACTCCAGGTGCCAAACGCCTTCGAGTTCCGTCATTGCAACGTCTTCTCCCCATCGCTCGCATGTTTCGGCATCGCGCCAATACTCGGCATTCTTGACTTTCCAACGTCCGCCTTCGGCACGACTGACCAGGATTTGGCCTGATGGAAAACTCAGTTTCGTTGAGTCAGCGGTAAAGTGAAACATGGCTTCAACGCCAGTGCGTGTTCGCGATAACCAATGGACATGTGACATTGATAGCTGAATCGGAGTGTTTTCGTCTTGCTCGTGTAACTCTGCACTGGCAAACGAAAGACATTCGGACAACGCCTCGTTCCCGCCGACAGTGGCTAGATAAACGAACCCCAGGAGTTGACGCTGCATGTCCTTTGACAAGCCGGCGATCCCCGCTGGTATCGCCGGGTCGACACGTTCAGGATGTTGCGGCTCTATGTTCATCAGGTCATACAACTCGCCATCGTCGACCACTGTGACTCGATTGCCCGTTTGGTCCCAAAGTGAGTAAGGCAGAGGATCTCCGATGTTCAACTCTTTGGCAGTGGTTTCCAGATTAGATTGCAGCGCAGCGTAGTCCTGCGCGAGCATTGGGTGTTTATTCTTAATTGGAAACAACTTGTCGATCTCTCGCCTGCTTCCCCGCTGCTTCAATTCTTCGACAAGTTTCTCCACTTGTTTTGGCGAGACTCGGGTTTTTACCAGTGGCGCATTCACACCGTAGACAGCCGCAATGCGTCCATCTGGAAACATTCGTAAGATGGCTCCTGGCTTCCCACCCCCAATTGATTGAGCCGCTCGGACATCCCAGGCGACCACCCAACCCTTCATCGCAGCGAGTGCGTCAGGGTTTTCGCCAGGTTTCCAACCGTCTGGAAAAACGGCACTGTCGTCGCTATCGGTATTCTTGCGCGCCTTTTCGCGGCGGCATTTCAGGTAGTAGACGTTTGAGCCTTGAATAACACGTTTCGGTCGAAACGATTCTGCAAAACAGATCGTCAGCGTATCACCATCGCACTGAATGACTCCTTGATAAAGATCCGGCTTCCCTTTCGGTTCGCCATTGGGGTCAAACGTCAGGTCGATTGCCTGAGGTGCGTTCGCTGACAGGACATCCGCCCCAGCCTTTGGCCAAGTCAACCTGATTGGGCTTTCCCAGATTACTGAATTGACAGTGACCAGCATGAGGTCGCCGTCGATCTTCATCCGCATCGGTCGCAATTCATCGTCATGGGGCTTGAATCCATCAACGAGTGACTCGACGATCCAGTTTCCTTGAATGTCATTCTGTAAGCTCTTGCTGACCTGCCCGCCCTGATCGCCGTATTTCGTTGAGGATGTTCCATCGTTTCGATAACGAAGCGACAGTGATTTCAGTAACACCAAACGATGCGATGATGCGTCACGCTGAATGATTAAACCAGGGACGATTTGTCGATTCTCGATTTCACCGTTTTCGTCGCGCGATACCGTTCCAGACGCAACCAGATTGCTTCCTACTCCCTCCGGCATCCTTCCCGTTTCTGCGATCTTCGCGAGTGCTTTCGCGATATCATGCTCGCCATCTTGATCGTACTCTTGAGATGCGATACGAAACCCATCACGCAATTCCGCCTCGGTCAAATCTGGAATCGGCGGATCGAAAAGTATTCGACGATCCTCAGCCGATTGCTCGTTAAACTGCTTCGTCGCCTCCGCCAGCGTCGGTGCTAGGCTTGAGGCTATCGCTCCATCGTTTTCGCTACGTTGGGATTCGCCTCGAGGGTTAGCAGTGTTCGACACCGCTTCTTTGGCCAGCGTTTTCTTCTGAATCCACGAATGAAACTTACGCTCCAACACAGTGAGCGAGTCGATGTCCAAAGGCTCTAAAGCAGCCACTTCGCTCTCTTGCAACGAGATCACAAAATGGACGAGCGCTTCGTTTCCCCATAGATCGACGAAAAACTGGCAGAAGGCAGTTGATTGAGCGACGAAATTCTCGTCAGCTTGACGCTTCTTCGCGCCGCTCGGAGTATTGGGCCCGACGGTAGCGACTGAGTGCTTCAGTAGGTCCTGTAGTGGCATCAACTGCTTTGTGTCACGAACTCGTCGCAAGGTCGCCCACTGATTTCCCGAGTCCTGCTCCGTCATGCCGGTGCGAATACCGTTACTCAACCATTCGGGCAAGACAAAGTTGATGCGTTGATTTAGAACGAGGCGGACGATCAAGGTGGGGAGATGCGTGTCGAGCAATTCGGGAAGCGTCCCATGATGGACGATCGTGGAGGCTCCAACGATGGTGCCAAGCCCCTTCGTCGACTGGAGCTGTATGACGATCTTGATCGGAGGATGCTCTCCCGCCCGAATCTTTTGTTGCAGGGGACCACCCCATTGCTGAGTCACTTCCTCAATCAGCTGCAAAACGCGTTTCTGGACAGCTTTCTGGGTCTGCTCGTCCCCCCCCACGACGACGACGTTAGGCGACTTTTTTAGATGGGCGGCACCTTTGTCAGCAGCCCTACCTGATGATTCGCCTTGTGCTTCAAATTCGACGTTCACCAATCGCAAGCTGTGGCCGTCTGCTATGGCTTCCTCTATTTCGGATTGCGGATCGTCTTGCGTCAGACTGGGTGCTGGAACGGGTGTGTGGCGATCACCAATGCGCATCGTGCGAATAGTATCCTTGTACCACAACGCCCCGATCGAATAGATCGCTTTGCGGGGAACGAACAACCGCGCCTTCCAAAATCCAGCCCCATCGTCAGGCGCCTTTTCGTAAGACTCCAGACGACAGTCGTAGGCAATTCCCCACTGAACCTTCGCGATGGCGTTTGATGCTGTGTCATGAGCTATGATTCCGTCGGCTAGAACAGTCAGATAGCGACGTCCAACATTACGCTTCATCATTTCTTCTGGATGCCACTCGAGCTTCAGAGGAATGGTTACGAACGAACCGTCGAGCAATCCCTCTCGAGTTTCGACATCAGCTTGCGACGCAAATGGAACATTGTTTTTCAGAGGGCTTGCCTCGTCCCTCGACTGCGTAATTTTGGCAATCCAGTTCTCGCCTCGGTTCAGCGTGACTTGGTTGCCTGTGAGCTGGTAGCCGTCGATGCCCTGGACAATCTCAATGATGTATTTACCGGCCTTCAATCGCGTTGTCACGCCGTCCTCAGTGACCGACAACTGCTGGACAACTTTGTCGCCTCGCATGATGCGGATCGGGACTTCCTGGTCACTGCTACTTTCAATCGTCAGCGTGCCTTTGTTCAATTCCAGCACGATCAACACGCCTGCGAAGATCAGCGAGAATCCGAAGGCGGCAGCGGCAATCAGTTTGCCGATCGGTGGGTAGCGGAAGTCGTCAAGACTTTCGGATGCGGGGTTTGCACTGCGAGAGCCGAAACTCTTGACGACTTCCGCTACGGGATTCGTGACGGCTTCGGGGAGCGGGGTTGTGGTTGGTTGCTGGACGTGGGCGAGGCAGTCTTCGAGTAGATCGGCCACTTGCTCGGCGGAATCAAAACGGTCGTTGGGGAATTTGCAGTGCAGGCGAGCGACCAGTTGCTCGAACCATTCGGGAACTGACGCTTCGATCTCTCGCATGGGGCGTGCAGGCTCGTTGACGATGCGTTTGAGCACTTCAAAGCTGTGGTCGCCGCGAAAAGGTGGGCGGCCAGTAGCCATCGCATAAAGCACGCTACCGAGACTGAACAAATCGCTGCGGGCGTCGATCTGCCGAGCGTCGGCTTGTTCGGGTGACATGTACTGCGGCGTGCCTGCGATCACTCCCGTGCGAGTCACTGAAGCATCGTCGGCTGCGCGAGCCAAGCCGAAGTCGGTGATGGTAACACGTTCGACTCCCTGCTCCAACAAAATGTTCGCCGGTTTGATGTCGCGATGCACTAGGCCCTGGGCGTGAGCGGCAGCGAGTCCCGATGCGATTTGTACGCCGACTCGTAGCGTCTGCTCGATGTTCAACGAGCCTTCGGTATCGATACGTTTTTGCAATGAGATTCCGCCGACGTAGGGCATCACCAAGAATGGCAAGCCGTGCCAGTCGTCGACACGATGGATCGCGATCACGTTGTCGTGCCGAACCGCCGCTGCGGCTTGGGCTTCGCGAGCGAATCGTTTGCGTGCATTACCGTTCGTTGCCAAACGAGGCGCTAGAACTTTGATAGCGACGTAACGGTTGAGCGACGACTCAAAACCCTTTAGCACGATCCCCATGCCACCATGGCCGACGATACCGACAATCTCGTATCCCGCAAATCGACCTAACGACTGCGGATCGTCGGTTGGATCGAGCCAGCCACGTATCTCGCGAGAGAGCACGTCGGCCGTTTGTTGCTTGGTGATGGAATCCTGTTCGCCTGATAGCAGCGACGTGATTGCAGAGACCTGTTCAGGGCTGTCGTACTCGTCGGCTGCCAGCAGGTTTTGAGCTTCCTGCCATGACACATCGCGTTGGGCGGCAAGTTGGATTTGCTCGGCACACGACTCGCACTGCGTCAAGTGCAGTTCCAGCACTTCGGCTTCGCTGCCGCCAAGCGTCCCTTGGAGAAACTGTTCCAATGCGTCGGGGTTGCATTGCGTTTGAAGCTGTTGTCGATTCATGATTGCGTCGCCTTTTCTTCGTGATCGTATTGCCCAGCCACTTCCTGCAGTCGACGTAGAATCCGACTGCGAGCCGCGTAGACCGCGCCGGTCGAGAGCTGCAATTTTTCGGCTGCCTCGGGAACCGAGAGTTCGCCGAGCGTGGTCAACCAGAACGCTTGCCAAGACGTGTCCTTGAATTCATCGCGAACCAGTTCGGCGGCTCGACGCAGCAGGCTGCGATGATGTTCCTGGTCGATCAAACGCTCCAGTTCGCTTGCCGGTCCTTCGATTGTTTGCGATTGCAGTAAAAACTCACTGCCGCCGCCCGCTGGCTCACGTCCCGACTTTCGCAACGTGCTAATCAATGCGTTTCGAGCGATCGCGTACAACCAACTTCGGAAGCCACCTTTGCTGTGATCCTTTCGCCACTCCGGCACCGCTTTGGCAACCGATACCATCACTCGCTGCGTCAGATCTTCGGCGTCGCAGTGCTGCCAGCCCGCTCGCCGAGCAACCCGATAGACCACCGGACGATAGATCGCATCAAACCGATCCCAAGCCGCACGATCCTCAGGATCGCGGACGCGAATCAGCAGACTCTCGCTCGTTTCAGGTGTTGGTGTCATCACTCGCATATTCCTCTACAAAAGAATACGCGACTCAGCCCCATTCTTTGACACAACGAGCAAAAAGTTATGATTTTGCATGTGTATCGCGGCGCAATGCGGATTCACCAGCATTGAGTCGTTGGCTCCGCCGGGGCAAGCCCGGCGGAAGCGGGGAGGCGGATACTTAGCGCGAATGCTTCCGTCCGGGCTTGCCCCGGCGGAGCAAACAACTGGCAGCTACCATCGCTGACTCAACGCGTCCCTCTCCCTCGTTCATCCTTGGTTTTCCGCTTCGGGCTTGCCCCGGCGGGATCAACGACTCCGAGAGCCTTCACGATCCATAACTCCGATCGCTGATCTTGCACGAATAAACAGGAATTTCCGTAACACTTCAGCCGTCTGAAGTCAGTGGAACGCTTCCGTCGGGTACGTTCACTTGGAAGCAAGTCGAAATTCTCGCGGCGAGTAGGAGCCGTCCTTAAGAACCACCAGCAATGTTTCCGGCGTGGCAAATTCCGCGTCCCGGAGATTGGATCCTTGCGGTGCCTTAATGTTGATTTGATATCGGCCGGGCCAAAGCGATTCGTTGATTGTTGCAATTCCCATCATGTTCGTCGCGAAGGCAGCAAAACCGCCGTCTCCGCTATCTGGACCAATCAATGTCACTTCGACGGAAGCACCAACGACTGGCGACAAGTCTTTCGAGTCGAGAACGAGCATATCGACGGAATACCCCGACCGTCCAGTGTTTCGATCGTCGGTTTGGCCCGTTGCTACGGTCAGCCCTTCCGCCTCTGTTGATCCTGCCATTGCAACCGTTGGCAATAAGAGGGGCGAAGCTGCGGCGGCAGTTAGCACTTGCCGCCTCGTGGTATTCGTGTTCATCGAAAGTCCTTTTAGATCGAAATTGCTGGAGCGGAATGACGATTCGCGTCAGTTGTCAAACGGGCGAAGCTGAGTAGATGTTTTGGGGGACTCCTCGCCCACTTCATTCTTCAGTTCAATAATAGAACGCGAAATTTTCACTGCCAGTGGATGTGTCGGCGCGTGTGTTTTTAGCAAATCAGCCAATTGAGATTCGACTACCGCAAGTTGCTCGCGCAGTTTGTCGTTGGTAATCGGTTCTTCATTGCTTAGACGCGACTGGTCAATGAGTTCCGCAACGCGGGCGGGTTGCGACGCATCCTGTAACGAAGGAAACAGCTTGATTTGCTGTACGTTTCCTTCATCAGTCAGCTCAAGCACCCGACCTTGCCGAAGGTCGAATTCCTCACCGTTGATCGCTAAATCAAAAGGATCTGTAGACTCGCGATAGTATCCGAACGAACGATCTTTCCCTAGCCGAATGCTGCCACGATCTACCCAAGACATTCCTTGCGTATTATGCGTTCCACTGGATGAAGTTTGAAAGTTCCCAGCATAGAAAACGACATAGTGCACGTCGATTTCATCATGCCCCACCACAACAGAAGCAGTGTTGGTACCAATATGTGCGCCGGTGGGACTTGTCCGACGCACCTTGCTCTCCACGTTGTTGCTAACTGAGTTACCGACCGGTAACGGACTGAATCGCCCATCAATTACCCTAAACGCCATAAAGATCGCCAGGATAATTGCCAACGCCAGGCCCACTGAAAGAAACGCAGGCTTGTTTTGGCTCGGAACTAAGTTCATGCGATTTTGCATCGAATTCATCTCCATCGCTTTCGGCAAAGGAACGGTCGTTGGTTGCTGAACGTGGGCGAGGCAGTCTTCGAGTAGTTCGGCGACTTCGTCCGCTGATGCGTGGCGGTCTTCGGCCAGCTTTGACATCAGTTTGCTAATGATCGCGCACAACCACTCGGGAATGTCAGCGTTGATTTCACGAATCGGTTTTGGCTCGTCATCGGTGATGCGGCGCAGGACTCCGTAACTTGTTTCCGCTCGGAAGGGAGCGCGTCCGGTACACAATGCGTACAGCACGCTGCCAAGGCTGAATAGATCGCTGCGGTGGTCGATGGATTCGCCTCGCGATTGTTCGGGGGACATGAACTGCGGGGTGCCAGCAATGACACCGGTGCGAGTCATCGCTGCGTCGTCGACGGCGCGGGCGAGTCCAAAATCAGTGATTGAGACACGTTCGACCCCGTTGTCCAACAAGATGTTGGCGGGTTTGATGTCACGGTGAACGAGACCTTGGCCGTGGGCTGCTGCCAGACCAGCGGCGATCTGACTGCCGACTCGCAACACTTCGGTCGTCGTTAGTGGACCATCATGATCCAGTCGCTTTTGCAACGAATCGCCGCCCACGAATGGCATCACCAGATACGGAAGGGAACCTTCGTTCGATACGCCGTGAATGGCGATCACATTGGGGTGGATGACCGCTGCGGCCGCTTTGGCTTCCCGAGCAAACCGCTTGCGAGCCGACCCGCTGCTGGCGAGATGGGGAGCCATCACTTTGATGGCCACAATGCGATCGAGCGCCCGCTCATGAGCTTTCAGCACCACGCCCATCCCGCCCGCGCCAATCACCCCCGTGACTTCATAGCCGCCAATGCGACCGAGCGATTGTGGGTCGTCGGTGGGGGCGAGCGACTGGAGTACTTGTTCGATCTGTAGTGACGTCCGACTCACGCTATCAACCGACAAATCGTCATCGGAATGTCGCTCGGAAGTTGCTCCCAAGAATCGCTCAGCTTCTTTCCAAGCAGGCGCGTCGGCGGCTGTGGTCTCCAATCGCAGTCGACACGACTCGCACGTATCCAGGTGACATTGCAATTCGCTTTCTTCACGATCGCTGAGCCGCCCGCGTAGGAACGCGAGGAAATAGTCGGGCGTGATGCACAGTGATTGTGTGTTGGTCATTGATTCTGTTCCTCAAGTTCTGAGATCAGTTCGCTGAGTCGAAACATGATTCGGCTGCGAGCGGTATAGATTGCGCCGATGCTTTTGCCAAACGCTTTGGCGACTTCTTCGATCGACACGTTGCCCGAAACCGACATTTCAAATGCTTGCCATGATTCGGGGCGAAATTCAACGCGTACGGTTTTTGCGGCTCGCTGGTAGAGTTCGCGGCGATACTCGGTTTCAATCAGCTCCGTCGTGGCTCCATCGGGATCCACGATTTCCTGCAAGAGATTCTCGATCGACGACCCGCCCACGGCTTGATCCTTGGGCGTCCGCATCAGGGCATTCAGAATCGCGTTCTTCGTGACACGGCTGAGCCAATGCCGAAACTTGATCGACTCGTCACGTTGTTCCCAATCACCGACGGCCCCCGCGACCGCCATCAACACCTGCTGTGATAAATCCTCCGCGTCCGCGTGTTGCAATCCGCGCGACACAGCGATTCGCACGATGACGGGCCGATAAATTGAGGCGAACCGCTCCCACGCATCCCGATTTCCGGGGTCTCGAACCTGCACCAGCAGGCTGTCACGTGTTTCAGGGAATTCGCTCACAAAATGGTCTCCTACAGGGACTAACACATCCCCAGCAGCATTCTGTCAGAAAACTTCTGAAACTGTCAGGTAAGACATCTGCACAGCTCGGCTCGCCCACCGGAGTTTCGCCAAAACTCCTTGCCAACTCGAGGCTATTTTGCCTTTCCGTTTCTACGCCAGCACCGCGCAGCGAAACGCGAACGAACTGAACAGTGCAGTGAGCAAGACGAAGACGAGAAACGTGATCGTGCATTTGGGACCCAGCCGGATGATCCATGTCCCGACGAGCAGCTCGGTGGTTGTCAGCAAAATTGCTAGCCAGAAGGCCTCCGGCATTCGCTGCCCCAACAAGTGCGAGATAAATCCTGCGGGGAGTAGCGTTGGCATCGCGCTGGGCATCCACAGCAATGCGATCCACAACCGACCAAGCTCCATGTGCCCAACGAGCCATGCATATGGAAGATACATGCAGCCAAACAGTACGCCGATTGGCAAGCGAAAGCGAGAATCTCGCACGGCGACTCGAATTGTGTAGATCAACGCGGAAACGAACAGCACACCGCTCACCACGGTCGTGAATTTGACGAGGGCGGCGATGATGATGGCCGCTACCATCGTCATTAATAGCGACGTGCGCAAGTCAAAACGAATCGGTCGACTTGGTTCGGCATCGAGTTCGCTTTGTTGGATCGGTAGGTAGGGGAGCGAGAGGCAAACCGCCAGACCTGCGATGACGAAAGCGATGGCAGTTGCAGGAACGAGCGGCGGCGTCCGACTTTGCTGCATTCCCGTCCACTGGAGAATTGCGGGAACGGCCAAACCAAGTCCAAAGGCCACGCAAACGAGTAGCCAATAGAGCAGCGTCGGTGTGAGTCGTTGAGCGATTCTCATGCCGTGTTTACACCATTCTTTCGTGTAGGTCACAAATCGCGAAGGGAACTATTCTTTTTCTTTTGCAAGATACCGACGGGCCGCCATGAGAACTTGATCTTTACTTTGTGAGATCGACTCCGCCGTGTGATGCACAACGACATCGGGTTCGATGCCTAGCCGTTCGATGGGACGGTCAAGGAAACCGCGATAGGGTTTGACGCTGTAGATCACGCGGTACGCGCCGCCGAGAACGTCAATGGTTTTCTTTCGAGACGAGGCGCCTGCCGTGGTGGTGCCGAAGAACTTGGCGCGGCCGTTCGCTCGAAACCAACTTGCCCAGCCTTCGCCGGCGCTGATGCATCGCGAGTCGATCAAAACAGCGATCGGCCCCGAAAACCGGCGGCGATCAGGTTCAGCCGTATCCGTCAGATCGAAGTTGCGGAACGATCGTGCTGCATCAAATCCGCCACCACTGTTTCCTCGCACATCGATGACCAACCCTTCGCAATCGCTCAACTCCTTGACTGCCGCGTCGAGTTGAGCGATCAGGTCATTGCGAATCCGACGAACGTAGATATATCCGGTTTCCTCATCGAGTCGCTTCCAAGCCACGCTGGCGGAATCTTGGATGTCATCGATCGGAACGGGCAAGCGTGGCAGGTACCGGACACCTTGGTCTGCAACCATGCGCAGTTCAGCTTCGTCACCGCCGGGGGTTATAACACGCAGTCTTACCGGCGCACCCTTCTCCCGCTGCCGGCCAATCCACTGGGCGGCGTGGTATTTCAAGTATCGATCGCTGGAGTAACCTGAGTAGCGTTTGGTCTGTTTTGTGATTTGTTCCAACAGCTCGCCAGCCTCAATTTCGCCCACATGCGTTACCACGCTGCCGACTGTCAGCCCCACTTGATCTGCTGAAGATTGACGATCGACGTGATACACAATGGGGCGTCCATCGGCGTCCAACAGACAGGCGAAGCCGGGATCAAAGAGCGGCACTGGAGCAGACGTCGGTTGCAGTTTGCCCGGCATTAGGTAGGCGTGACTGTCCTCAAGCCTGGCAACCAATTCCTGGCAAAGCAGACAAAACTCCTCGCCTGATTTCAACATTTTGCTGCGAGGTAGCAGTTCCTTACCAACGGCTATCCAGTCGATCTGCTTGACGTCAAAGTGCGCATATTCGCTGCCCAGCGTTCGATAGAGATGTCCAAACGCATCGGCATATTCCTCGGGAGTCCAGGTTGTGGCAGTCTCACCCTGGATAGTCGCCTTCCACTCAGGTGAGGCGTCGAGCAATGTTAACGGTCCAGCAAACACGATTGAAAGCTGCTTGTTCTTTAACAAGTCTTCCACGCACTGCGTCATACCACGATGCCCGCTCACGATCGCGAACGCAGTCGACCGCATCTTCCCGACTGTGCCGACAACGGATCGCACAAAGTACGGCTTGCCCGTAAAGAACTCATCACAAAACTCAGAAACCGCAGCCGGCAAGTCGTTGGAGTTGTGCGAGAACGCGACGAAGAAGTCGCCTTTGTCGGCATACGCTTCGTAGCTCGATGGCTTGCGCTGCGTCAATTGCTCGTAGGCTGCTGTAAGCCGGGCGAGTTTGTCGGGCAGGTAGTTCTCGTGCTGTTCAAGAGCTTTGTCGAGATGCGCTGCGACGGCCAGTTTCTGATGGTCTGTCTTCAGTACTCCAGCGATTTCACTGCTTCGGTTGTTCGCGTATCGTGGGTCCTGGGGAGCAGTTACGATAAGTTCCGCGAACAATCGCAGAACGTTTGGCGGCATATCCCAATTGCCGCTCAAGCCAGCGTCGACAGCGAAACGCCTGAGCATGTCAGGAGATTTCGGGTCGGCGGCGTGATAGAAAATCTCTTTCGCTAACGGGTCCTCCGGCCAGCCAGCAATTGACGCCACCCATCCACACATCCTGGCACCATTGTTGGCTGTCTTGAGTCCGTCGCGGAAGATCTCAAGTTGTTGTCGTGCTGTCAGTTCGGTGGTCTCTCGGTTTTTGTACAGCTCTTCGAGTCGTCGGCCTGCCGCTTCATCGTTGGGGAAGAAGTTCTCGTAGTCTGGTGGCCGATAGCCGTCGGTTGCGTTGTACGCGAAGGACTCACTCGCTGGCGGTGGCGCATAAGGCGGCTTGGCTCCGCTGGGCAGGCCATTGGGCAGAAACTCTGCTAAATCGCGGAGCTGCCGAACTTTCAACACCATGGGAGAAAAGGTCTCGTTGAATGTGAGCTCTGTCCGTGGATCGGCGTCCAGCTTTTCGATCATTCGATCTCGCGCACCGATGCCTTGCAGCAGGCAAACACCCACGTGTTTTCCGTGGTCGATTCGCGTTACGAAGGACAGGATCATCTTCGCCTCAACACAGCGTTCCAGATGCTCACGCAATTCCTGATCGCCCTGCACGTCTTGGTGCGTAAACCCGACGACAAACCTTCCGCGATTGGCAAGCGAGCCGATTCTGGGTGATCGCTTACCTACGGCTTTTTCGTGCAATTCCAACGCGGCGATCACAGCGTTGTCACCGAGCTTATTCGATTGCTCAAGCAACTGATCCAGTTTTTCAGAAAACTGCGATGAACCACCATACGTCTCCAGCCCCCAGCCGATCCGGCGTTGCATCTGGCCACCATATTGCTCGTAATTATTGACGAGCGTTCGGACGACATTCAGCGGATGTTTTTTCAGTACCGTCAGCCCGTAATACATCCCTTCGTTTGACACTGGCCCGCGAAAGTCCGAAGCGTGGTACAACAACTCGATCGCTTGCGGGTTTTGCTGTTTGACGCCCCATACGAATCCACCGACCTGAGCCAACACCTGGCTGTGATAAACCTGAGTGTGCCGGAGTCCCTGGCGAATCGCGGCCAAAACGTCTTCCGGCTTGTGATGTCCACCCAACAAGCCGCTGAATAACGCATCGAGCTGTTTTCCTCCCTCTGGATCATCCGGAAAGAATGCCTCGAAATCGGGAGCCGCGTATTTGTCGTCACGATTGAAGGCAAACGGCGGCGAGATCCTTGCTTCGTCCGCGTGCTTCAACTCGCCTCTCTTTGGTTTCTGCTGCGAAGCAGTTTGCGATGCAACCCCGTCCCGCTCTGGCAGTTCGGTCAGCAAGCTCAGCGACATCGCCTGATATCGCTGCTGAGCAAACACCGCATTTTTGCTGACAACCAGAAACACGGCAACGGCCAGCAAGAAGGCAAACCGAAGTGCCAGAATGGGTGTGTTTGATGTCATCTGAATTTCCCCCTTAAAATTTGCCGTATGTCAAACTATTCGGAGCCTGTCGAGCGATTGATGGTGCGCCCTATTTTGAAATTTCCTTAAGCCGTTCGAGCCTGCCGCCTATTTTGACTTCGGAAACAGCTCTTCCACCGGCAATGGCTTTTCCTGATCAAACAATGCGTCAGGAATCTCCACATCGAACTCAACGTAGAATTCTGTGATGTCATCCCCGGCTTTGGGACGTGAAGATGTACGACGCACGCGAGTTGGATACCAGCGACCTTTGGGCGATTGGGCGACAGACTCGACTATATGAGACATTCCGTGCATGTCCCACCGCATCACCAAGTGTTCACGATCCGGGTCAATCCAGAATCGCCATCCTCCAGGCAACGCACGCTTTTTGTTGTCCGCTGGATTCGACGCAGAGTCCGAGCGACCACTGGTAGCAACTCGCAGCAACACGGTCCCTTCTGGGCCATCACCTCGATCGGGCTCGATGATCGCCTCCTTGTTCTGGCTCGGGACGCCCAGCGGAGGACGACCTGCGTAGTCTGGCGTGAGCGTATAGAAGGAAGGTATCCATTGCTCAGCATCAATCCCTGTTCCCAGGGGTCGTCCAGCAACCGCTTCCCGACGCTGGCTTCCATCGGGCTGATTGATCGTCCGCACATCGAACATCCGTTCGACTCCGGCAATCGCAATACTGGCTGGTTGGTACTGGGCTTCTTTCGCGCGCCCGGTCCACCATTTTCTCATGTCAGCATCTTGCGGCGGTTCGACTGGGTCTACCTCAAAGAACCCAAAGTCACGACGGATGCGATTTCCTTTGCGGTGAACGACCTCGACCTGGTGGTTTCTCCACGAAGGCCCCTTTCCATGAGTATGTACAACCACGGCGCGAAAGTCGTCGAACCGCACACGTCCTGCTGCGACGCCCGCAATCAATCTGGCCAAATCATCCTTCGGAACTCGATCAACCAATTTCGCATCTCGAGGAACGCCCATCGCGTAGATGTCCTCAGGCCCTGTTTCCGGATAATCGAATGTAGCCTCCATCGAAAACGATTGGCCGTTTTGCTGTCCGGTGGCGCGACCAAGGTGCGGCAGCTTTGAAATCGGATCGACTCGAAACAAGACCTTGATCGGCTGCTCCATGCCCTGAATTATTAGCGTCAGTGTGTAGTCCAGCCATTCGCGACCAGTCTCTGTGACCTTTTGCGTTTTTTGATTCTCGACCGTTAAGCCATCACGACGCTCTCCCAGGAATTCCAGTTTCGCTAGCGGGTCGTCCGGTGCCGAACCATTCGCTAGCAGCAAGGAAAAGGCTTCGACGAAATCAGCTAGTCGGCTCTGTTGCCCTTTGTCGAATTCCGGAACCCGGTACAACACGCGTTCGGTAGCTTCGTAGGAACAGAAGACCCTGAGAGTATGGTCACTGAATTTCGTCCATTCGTTGTGCCGAGTTGCCGACACGTTGCGAATCGGCGAGTACCAAAATTCCTCTTCACGTTCCGCAGTCCCTTTGGCCGTTCCACGCAGCGTCATGTGAATCCACGGCTTTCGGCTGACCGCTTGAGCGACATCGGCCAAGCTAACGGATGTCATGCTGAAATGAATCAGCAATACCAGCGTCGCAGCAGCAACGGTCGTCACACCAAAGATCCACCGACGCCGGTTCTTGGTTCGCGAAAGATGGACAGTCGGTTCTCTGGATACGGCTTCCCGGTCAGGGGATGGAATATCGCTGGGCACGGCATCCATCACCCTTTCCAAACAAGCTTCTAAACGATCACGCGGCACGTCATTGGAGCAAACCCGCTGCACTGCTTCACGCAATGGGACATCCAGATCTCCGAGCAAGTTCAAACTGTTCGATTCGTGATGCATCAGGAAACTCCTTCGTTGAGGTCAGCCAATGTGGCAGCGAGTTTTGTGCGAGCCTTGTAGATCGCCGTAGCGACCGCGGCGGTGGTCATGTTAAGAGCGTCCGCGATTTGCTGATTCGTGAGTTCGTCGAAATAACGCAGGCAAAACACCTCCGCCTCTCGCCCCGGTAATTGCCCAACAGCGTCGCGCAACATCGACTCGAGTTCCTTGCCAACGGCTTGATCCTCTGGACCTGATTCACGATCAAAGACCGTTACGTCATCCAAACAAACCTCAGCGCGTCGTCGGCGCAATCGGTCCAGCGAACGACAAACCGCGAGTCGTTTCAGCAATCCCACAACATTGTCGACGTCGTTTTGCGACTTGTACTGATGGGCCTGTAGAAACACATCCTGCACGGTTTCGTCTGCGTCATCGGCATTACCGAGAATCCGCCAGGCGATCCGATAAACGCCAGTCCCCTGTTCTCGCACAATCGTTTTCCAGTCGTCGCTCACACCGATGTCTCGCTGGTTGAATCATCCAATCGTTGGCGGTCGTGGTCTGATCAACCCACCGCTACCATTTCTGTCGCACGGCAATGCAGAAAATGACCAGAAAAATTGAAAAGCACGCAATTTGCCGATCCTGACTACTTCCTCAAAATTCAGATTTCGTCGGATTCGCCGTCGAGGATGCAGACAGTGGGATAAGCTTCGATGAGCCGAGAGCGTGGACAGCCGAAGCGGTTCCACGCGACATCACTGCCAACCGGTAACGCCCAATCACTGATCTCGAAGGCGTTTTCGCTCTTGTAAACGTCTGATGACTTCAGCCTTGTTGGGACCGCCACCCGCCAACGCACCGTACCACGGCGCGATGTCGATCACTTCACCGGAGCGGTGATCCAGCATGACAAACTTGATGTTGCCTGATCCCATCCATCTTCCGAGCTTGTTCATCTTTTCCTGAAGCTCACGCAGTTCCCTGTTCGGTAGGTTGTATTTCAGAAAGTTCGCACTCGCATCGTCGCCATAGATCTTGTGGCCTGACCATGACAGCAGAACATCACCCACTTCGATGCCAGCCGCTTCTGCTGGACTGTGCGGAGCGACCTTCGTGACCTTGAGTCCGCCGGCAAAGTAACCAGGAATCTGGCTCGCGTCGGCTTTCCCCAGCGACATGCCAATCATGAACGGGTCAATGTAATCGGGATCGGGTGTCGATTGGTCTGGGAATTGATGTCCAGGAATTGATCGCCCCCAATGTTGATACCAGTGCCCCGTAAACAGCGGTTGCTGTTGTTTCGGCTTCAAAAGCGGAGTGCTGAAGTAATTCGATCTTTTGGTTTCGAGAGGCTCGCCTGCGGCGTCGACACCGGGATTGGGAACCACGAACTGGAGTTGATAGCTTTTTCCAGGTTCGACTACCGCCATCAAGCTGACGCCTTCCTTTCGTTCTTCTGCCTTATCTAAACACAACTGCATTCGCAGTCTCCCAGCGATGGTCGGCTCTCCGCCGAGATTGGCAGTGGTGAATCCATTTCCGCTCTGCTTTTGAACGTCAATCGTCGACGCGAATTTGACCTCCGTTCCCATCCGAACTCTTTGGTAGCGAAAGTCAGTCGGCAATTTCGCCGAAATCTCTTTGCTCGTCACGCTTCGATAAAGGAACTCGACTTCGACTAGCTGGTCGTGTTGGTAAGATTGCTGAGGTGGAAGCAATCGGAAGCCAGCCTGAATGCCGTTGCTGCCCGCGTGACCCCAATGCGTGGCGGAGAGGTTGTTGTCATCTGTTTCAATGAACTGCTGGCGAATCGTCACTGGGTAGGTTGATCCCGGCACGTCGATCTGTGGGACATGCATGCGGATCAACGAAATGTCGTACCACTGATCAATGTCATCTTTAATCGATGGCACCAACTCGAATTTTGTATCAGTTGGCAATTGGTGGGTTTCCGTGATGCGTTTCAATTGCTGGACGATTGCATCATCGACGTCCGCTGTCTTTCGGCTGGATTGCCATAGTGCGATCGCAGCCAGGACTTCATCGATCGTCAGCGGTGGCAGATCGAGGCCGTGAGTGAGCAAACGATGGGTAAGGCTCTCGAAATCGTCGCGTTCTTTCCACGACTTGTTGAAGGAATCAACCATGTCGGAAATCGGTGTTGTCCCCACATTGTTTCCATCATGTTCGTTGGGTTTTAACATCGAATCTGGCGGGGCGATTGCTGACCTGCGAATGGAGATAGGTTTGGAAAGTCCATTGGTTTCCAGATTCACTTCCCATGTCTGAACGATCCCGTGCTCACTCGGATGACGTACTAGTCCGCCCGTGATCTCCCAGCTTGGCGGCACGAGCCTTTCTCTAGTCGAAAGCATTGTGCGAATGGCGGCAGATACCTCATCGGATAATTCGCCGTTCCCTCTTTTCCAAGACAGACACGCGGTGATTTCTCCTTGAGTAAGCGGTTGCTGAGGCCTGCCCTTCCCATCCTTGGAATACAAGTTGTTGAATTCCAGTACTGCACTGGACAGTCGTTGCTGCGCCAATGGTCCATATTTGCGATCGTCTTTTTCAACGTAAGTGACTTTCGCGATCACGGTTTCGCCACGCTTGACCATCACAACTCCATCGGTGATCGCATAGCTCGTGTCACGGTCGTCGATTTCGAGCGTGTATTTCCCAGCATGCAGTCGCGTCTTGCCGCCCTCGCGACCGATCACGAGCTTCCTGACGACATCGTCACCCTCCATGATTCGGATCGGAACGTCGTCCACAATGGATTCGATTGTCAGCGTGCCCTTGTTCAACTCCAGCACCATCAACACGCCAGCGAAGATCAATGAGAACGCAAATGCTCCGGCAGCAATGAACTTGCCGATCGGCGGGCGGCCGATTTGCTGTGGAGCCGACGCGGGGATAACTGATTCAGGCAGCGGCGTGTTCGTCGGCTGCTGGACGTGAGCGAGGCAGTCTTCGAGTAGTTCAGCAACTTCCTGCGCGGTCTCGAATCGATCTGCGGGCGATTTGGAGAGCAGCTTCGTCACGATGCCTGACAGCCAGACGGGAATCTCGGGTTTGATCGCTTGCAGCCGACGTGGTTCGTCGTTGCCGATTCGATTGAGCACGCCCATCGTTGTTTCGGCTCGAAACGGACTGTGGCCGGTGAGCATGAAGTACATCAAGCTGCCGAGCGAAAACAGATCGCTGCGGTGGTCGATTTCGTCGCCGTGAGCTTGTTCGGGCGACATGTATTGTGGAGTGCCGGCGATCACGCCGCTGCGTGTCATGCTGGCGTCGTCGACCGCGCGAGCCAAGCCGAAATCGGTGATCTGGACTCGTTCAACTCCGTTTTCCAGCAAGATGTTGGCTGGCTTGATGTCGCGGTGAACGAGACCTTGCGAGTGTGCGGCGGCTAAGCCTTCGGCGACTTGCATCGCGATGCGAACGGTTTCGATGACCGACAAAGGACCGTCGGATTCGACACGTTGTTGCAGACTTTTTCCCTCCACAACCGGCATGACGAGATACGGCAGGCCGTCATGCTCATCCACGGTTTGAATCGGCACGACGTGAGGGTGGACGACCGCCGCCGCGCTCTTGGCTTCACGAGAAAATCGTTTTCTCGCTGCGGCGCTCGTTGCTAATTCAGGCGCAAGAACCTTCACCGCGCAGTGACGATCGAGCGCCGTGTCATATCCTCGCATTACAATCCCCATCCCGCCGCGACCGAGTATCTCCATGATCTCGAAGCGTGCGAAACGACCCAGCGAGTCGACATAGTCGGTTGGTTGTAGAAATGTGGCTGCGGAAGATCGCGATCCCTCCACGTCTTCGGCGATGCCACTCCGCGGCTCGCTTCGTTCCGTGGCAGGTGACAAATCGTCCTGCTGCATCAACTCGTTGACTGCATCCCAGCTCAAGCCACCACTGGAAAGCGTTTCCAATTTTGATTGGCATGCGTCACAGCTTTCGACATGTTTCTGCATGTCGCTTGCGTCGTCGTCAGGATTATCGTGAAGCAGCCGCATCAGCGATTGGTCGTCGTAATGAAATCTTGCGATCATTTACGTCACCTACTCATTAGTATCGGTTTGAGTTTCTTCGCGAATCTTTGCCAGCACGCGACACCGCGCCACGCGAACCGCGCCAGCAGTCTTGCCTATCGAGGACGCGACTTGTTCGGCTGACTGATTTTCTACGGAAGTCAGCCAGAAGCATTGCCAAGTCGATTCGCTGAACTGATCTTTCACCTTCGTAGCGGCTTGTTGAAATCGAGTACGCTGGTATTCGAGTTGAAACAAGGTGGCGGTCTGGTCGCCGGGTGCCGGAGCCTGACTCAGAAACTTTTGCACGTCGCTGTTGCCGCTTCCGATCGGCCCACGCTGACCCGAAAACGGCCCCCGCGTCAATTGATTCACAACCAAATTGCGGGTGATTTGATAAAGCCAACGCCGAAATGAGCCTTCGCCGGTCGTTGTGAAGGATCCAATCGCATTCCCGACGGCTGCCAGCACGTCTTGGGCCAGATCATCCGCATCGGCATGCTGCAGTCCCTTTGCTCGAGCGACCCGAATAACGAGCGGGCGATAGACAGCCGCAAACTCATACCAAGCTTCCTCCGAAGCCGGGTCATTGAGGCTGGCAATCAGCGACGCTCGTGTTTCTGGACCCTGCAAAATCAAATCTCCTACCTACAGATCACACAAAGATGCGTAGCGTTACATGAAGCGTAACGGATTTGGGCAGAAAGCCCACGGAAGACAGTAGATTCACGTAATTTCGGCGAAGATTCGATCTTCGCCTTCAGTGCCTTGGCGGTGGCGACCCGTTCGCCCCGTGGCCGATCGAGAGACGCGAGCTCCGACTCAGTCGGCGATTAATTGCTAGTTCGATTTGGCGGCGAGGATACGACTCCAGAGTGTGCAAGTCGCCGCGCAGAGCCCCCCAAATATTGGAGCGAGGTAAATCGCCAACAGCCACGAAATTCGATTGTGTAGTGCAAGCCTACCATCGGAAACACCAACCGTATCGAGTAAGTATCTCGTCAGAGTGCCGCACAAATTTGGAATATCCGGTTCCATGTTGCTGTAGCAAAAAACCAGGAAAAACAAAGTCGCAATGGAATACCCAATTCGCAAGCACGATGTTCTGAGATTATCAACGGATAGTAGATACGACACCGACGAAAGAATAATCAAAAGCAAAAGCAGTACGTACATTTGAAAAAGCCAAGCAGAATCATCGGATACGTTGAGTACCCCGATCGTCACTGCAAGCCAAGCCGTTACGGCCAGCATTGCCGCAATCGAGAATTTCATCGCGATGGATTCCGAGTGTTCATTAGCGAGACCGATAGACGATTTGGTTGGACAAACTTGATGCCTAGGCAGGTGAGTGCAGTATTCATCGTACAGCAGTTCGCCCAAGCAACTTCGTCGAGGGTCGCTTTTGGAAAACGAAACCTGATCATTCTACTGGCTTTGCTGGACTCAGCAACCTCACACGCAGGGCGAGTGAACCAAAACTCGTGCTCGTATGATGAGCGGCTCCCAACGAACGATCGAACCGATCCTGAAATCTAACTTCCAATCAACCTCAACCTCAACGTCTCGGATTGGACTTTGGATCGGGACATCGTTATTGCTCGAATTCCCTTTGATCAGGTTTAGGCGTGATTGCCGGTTTCCTATTCGTTGTTTTTGAAAACGCGAAGATCGTTCAGCACAAAATCAACGTCTCGATCGTCGCCTCGCCCACATGCCGTTACCACAAGTCCGTTTTCCATTGCGAATTTCGCAAGTTCCAGCATCGCTGTTAGGTATCTGCTTGACGCATCGAGGCGAAAGGGAAAGTCACCAAAATTGGGTGCTTGTGCAGTCGATGGTTTCCCAGTCGGGACGAAACTAAGCAGCACGCCTTTTTCGTCAACTGCGATGGCGTCGATTGTCCCGGTAATCATTGAGTCGGACATAGTCGGTGTTCCGGTGTGTGTTGGTGAAGGTCGAATGGCTGGTCGTGGCCAATTGGCCAAAGACAATCTCAGCCGCCTTGAATCGTGCAATCAATTTCGACGCTGCAGTTCCCAGTACACCAAGCCTTTGCCGGGGTGAACGGGAGGACGGGCCTGTGGCTGGCCGACTTCCATTTCCTGATCATGATGGCAGATGCGGAGAGTATCGTTCTCTAGCGAGTAAGAGCCCAGCATTGGGTGATCGCGATCAGTCTGCTTATTGATAGGATCGTATCCCCAGAGGTCGATCTTGTCACCGGAGATGCGATACATGTAGTGCATCTCATGTTGTTCATCTCCAATCTTAAGGTGGACGATCAACATGTTCTTGCTGAACATTGCTGTCAACTCTTCGATGGCAACTTCGGTGCCATCAAGTTCCTCTTCCAGGCCAGTGTCGCGCTTGATGTCCCACGTTCCCGCCAGCACCCGGGCAATCTCTTCGTCGTGTTTTTGAAGTGGGTCAGGCAACGGCGCACGCCACGGTGATGGGTTGTTGGGAATCACAATCGGTGCAAGTTGTACGGGGTTCCCAGCTTCCGCTGCGGCAACCATGCCCTTGACTTGAGCGACACTCAAATCCCACTGCTCTTTTAATTGCTTCTTCTTGGTTGTGAACAACGCGTGCTCGGCACTTCCCTTCTCAGCCTTTGCCAATCGTTTATCAATCTCCAACATCTGCTTATCGAACAGGTCGTTGCCGGGTTTCAGGAAATCTTCGAGCGTGTCAAATGCCATCGGCGGAACATCTACGCCCTTAGAACTCAAATCGACTGGAATCTTTTTGTCCGCATCTTCGGATACGGAAATTGTGTGCGGCAACTGTGGGCTCTCTTTGTTGTTGGAATCTCGCTCACGCTGATCCACTGCCGAGACCTTTTCGGTTTCTGCAGGAGCGAATGGTTCAGGAAACATCTCGATCAAACGAGCTGTTGGAATCGCCAGCAGGAGACCTCCGGTGTTGGTCATCGTGATGGCTAGTAGTTCGCCATCGCCGGAGAGGACGGGCAAGCAGTGTGAGTTTGGGATTCTTTGAACGGCTTTCAGTTGCCAGACTGGAGAGTTCATGGTTGCGATGCGGCGATCTGCTTGTGCTAGCTGGACTTTTGTGGCGACGAGGTTGTGTGTGGCGTCGGCATCCGTCGATGGGAGCGTTAGCTGACCAACATAGACCTCATCATCGACCTCGGTCGGGCCAAGAGAAAATGGGAAGTGGTGATTGAGCGCAACGGGATCTTTTGGGCGTAGAACTAGAACGCTGGAATTCCCTGCAACTAGTTCGAGCGGAACCTGGGATCCGTCGTCGAACTTGGCGTTGATGTTGGCCTGCTCCTTGTCGATATCACCCCATTTGCTGTTGATGTGCAAAACCAACGTGCCATCTTTTCTCACGACGACTCCAAAACCAACGGAATGCGGTTCATCGACCGTCCCTTCCTGAGTTCCGGTGACCATGATTTCGACGACAGCGGATCGCCACCGCGCAACCTGCTGCTCGGCGACTTCCGGAACGACATCGGGAATACGAACATGGCCACGTTCATAGACCGCGCGGCGTTTACCCGTACCCGTATCGTTGGTAAGGATCAGCTTACCTCCCTGTAGTTCGTAGTCATCGACAAAGAAGGAATGATCCTCGTCCTTGATAAAGGACCAAATGGTTTTCGCGTCGGGGTTCACCTGAATTCGACATTCGTGGCCACCACCTGCCCAGGCCGCAGTGCAGCGGTCGCCTTGGTAAGTTCGGTTGTGAGGCCGCACCTCCAGCGAGACACCTTTCGTATCGCAAGCCTCAACCATGTGCCACTCGCCATCGACCTCCGTGACCATAGTTTCCGACCCCTTTTTCTCATTCTTGCCGACATTTTCCTCACTCGCTGCGGCAAGAGGACTGGCGACTGACAACCCTGGCAGTCTGATTTCTCCAGACATCATATCGGTTGAATCGCTAAGCAAAGGATGCGGAATGGAGATCCTGACACGGAGCGGTGTGTTGAGCGGCGCATTCACGGCAACGGCTGGAAAGGTGTCGAAGAATCGCCCATCGGGCGGTTCCAGTGACAATGATTCCTCGAAGAACGTTGGTGTATAGTTCCCAACAAGAGAGGACGAGGCAGGTTTGTAAATTCGCCATCTGCGATTCAATTGATCTGGAAGGTTTATGGTCGAAATACCGTAGTAACCCTGTCGCTGTTTCGTTGGTAGTTGCTCGCCGGTTGCGGTGCGAGCGTCTACGTCGTAGTGCTGATAGAGACGAGGCAATTGAACAAATTCCGTTTCCTCTACCCTTGGGTTACGAAGATAGAAATGGGGCGTGTAGAGCGCGACCACACCCGAAAACGAATCGCTGATGTCGTCACTATCACTCACTTCGACGGCAACGCCAAACTGGAGTCCATCGGCTGCGGGAGGCCCCCACTGGATTTCTTCGTCGGCGACGCGGTCCACCGGCATAGAAGTGATGGTTCGTTGTCCAATGATGTCAGCAGTAATGATTTTTTCATCGCCCTTGATGTAAGGGTATCTCAAATGCAACGTCCACTTGCTGGACTCAAATCCATCCCTATTTGACCAACGTGACCCGTTTGTTCGATGACGCTGAGGTCTGAACAATGTCAATTCTGCGTCTGGCGGAAAAGAGCGTGTGTCGATCATTTGCTGGAGTGTTCTTCGCTCCGATTCAAAATTGGCTGATTGCTTTTTATCAACCAGGTCGGAAAGGGCTGCAATGATTTCCTGTTCGGTCACGGGCAAGTCAGGCAATGGCGAATAGATCGCTGGCTCCGCTTCATTCACCTTTGCGATCCAATCGGTCAGCGAGACGTGACCAGCAAGCAATGGCTGTGTCGAAGCTGGCGTTTCTGGCTCGATGCCTACGTATCGACTTCGGAAGACGTAAGTGCGCTGAGAATGATCATCACGCCGCATTGTAAGCTGGCCCCCCCAACGTTCCCCAATTCGACCATCGCTTAGCTTGAACCGGTTGCTTGATTCAATCGTCCAGTGATTCGGGATTTTTCCGCGCTGAATCGCATCACGAAGAACCTGATAGTCGCTTTCCGAGATGTCAAGACTTTCCAACTCGTGGGACAGGTCGCGTACCGCCGCGATCACTTCATCGTCCGTCAACAGTGGTTGCTTACTTCCCACGGGGTCGACTCTTTGATGATCGTTAAACTGGCGAATCGCGTCGGCCAGCAGTCGGTCAAGATCACGGTCGCTGGCACCCTTTCCAGCTTTCGCACCTATTGCTTTTCCCCGAAGACTCGACTCGGTGGAGCCGGCGATGGCGGGAACTCCGTATTCTATCAGCCGATAGCACAGCACGGTGAGCAATTCATTGAGCCGCACGAGTTCATCCAGCGATGCTGCGAGCTCGCCTGTGTCGGTGGGTGCATCCTTTAGCAGGCGGGAATGATTCGCTGTCGCTAGATCGCGTTCTTTAACGACATCACTATGCGACTTCCTGAGACGCTGGATCGTTTCCTGCCCTGCATCTGTTTTGGTATCCGCAATCCTGTTTCGATACGCCTCGGCGACTTTCGCCAAAATCTGGTCGCGTTGAACCTTGTTGCGAACGTGGCCATGCATGCCAAGTTCGATTACGTTGGTCTTCAGCGTTTTTACATCCAAATGCTTCTTCAGCCACTCGGTCGATTTGTCTTTCCCAGTTGGGATCAGGTCAATCTCACTGGGCCAGGTCAGAGAGCCAAGAAAACTCTCGCTCTCAATCAGCATCCTGTGGTAGTCCACGAAGTCGTGGTCTGCCCAGCCATAGGTATCGCTGGTGTCGACCGGAACAGTCAGTGAGGCATGCGTCGATAATTCCTCTGCTTCGCCCATGCGCACTAGAGTCATTTTTTCGGGTGTCGGCTTCCCTTCGACATAAGGCTGAAGATCAAGATGGTTCGGGTCTGGCAAGTTATATCGGTACAACGACTCTCTAGCGCTCCCAGTTGAGGCTCCATTGATCACGGTGAGTCGAATCATCTTTTCTGGTAGCACGCGATAGCTGAACTGGATGGGAGTCTCATCTTCAGTTTGGTAACTCCCCCTACCTTCGTCGAACGTCATCATCTTGTCACAATCCAACTCGTATCCGGGTTCGACTTCCTCCGGCCCGTCCATCACTCGCCAGGAGCCGATCAGTGCTTTGTCTTGTACAGTCGATTTCTGGCTTGCGCGCTGTTGGTGCGTAATCTTCACAGTAGTATCCCCGCCGCGGTTCAACGCGATGGTCCCGTTGCTGACCTCCAGACCCTCAAAGTGACCATCAAGTTCGACCACGTAGTTCCCAGCCGCAATTCGAGTGGCCTTTCCGGACTTGGACACCGTCAATCTTTCGATCACGTCGTCGTCCTGCATGATCCGAATCGGAATATCATCCGCCTCGGACTCAATCGTCAGCGTGCCTTTGTTCATTTCTAGGATGACCAGAACGCCCGCGAAGATCAGCGAGAACCCGAACACTGCTGCAACAATATACTTGCCGATAGGTGGACGGCGGTTTCTTTGAGGTGCCAAAGCAGCGATGGATTCGGGGAGTGGCGTTGTGGTTGGCTGCTGGACGTGGGCGAGGCAGTCTTCGAGTAGTTCAGCAGTTTCCTGCGCGGTGCCGAATCGATCTGCGGGCGATTTGGAAAGCAGCTTCGTCACGATGCCAGCCAGCCAGACGGGAATCTCGGGGTTGATCGCTTGCAGACGACGGGGTTCGTCGTTGCCGATTCGATTGAGTACGCCCATCGTGGTTTCGGCGCGGAACGGACTGCGGCCGGTGAGCATGAAGTACATCACGCTGCCGAGCGAAAACAGATCACTGCGATGGTCGATTTCGTCGCCGTGAGCTTGTTCGGGCGACATGTATTGTGGAGTGCCGGCGATCACGCCGCTGCGCGTCATGCTGGCATCGTCGACTGCACGAGCCAATCCAAAGTCGGTGATCTGGACTCGTTCAACGCCGTTTTTCAGCAAGATGTTGGCGGGTTTGATGTCGCGGTGAACGAGACCTTGCGAGTGTGCGGCGGCTAAGCCTTCGGCGACTTGCATCGCGATGCGAACGGTTTCGATGACCGACAAAGGACCGTCGGATTCGACCCTTTGTTGCAGACTTTTGCCTTCGACGACCGGCATGACGAGATATGGAAGGCCATCATGCTCATCGACGTTCTGAATCGGCACGACGTGACAGTGTACGACGGCGGCGGCACTCTTTGCTTCACGAGAGAATCGCTTTCTCGCTGCGGCACTGGTTGCCAATTCCGGGGCCAGTACTTTCACCGCACAGTGGCGATCAAGCGACGTGTCGTACCCTCGCATCACGATCCCCATCCCGCCGCGACCAAGAATCTCCATGATTTCGTAACGAGCGAAGCGTCCTAGCGACCCAGGATGATCGGTGGGCTGAAGGATTGGCGGGCTGTCATTCGTCGAGGTTTTCGCGCTGGGCGAATCAGTCGCAAAGAGCGGCACCCGCCTCAGCAGTTCGGTGGCTTCTTCCCAGTCGAAATCCGCCTCAGCTAAGACTTCAAGTTCGGCCTGACATTGATCGCATTGTTCGACGTGCGATTGGATCTCGCCGCCTTCCGCCGACGGATCTTGTTCGAGGAAACCTTGCAACTGACGGCGGTCATAGTGAAATCGAGCGATCATCGGAATCAACCTCTTCTTTCAAGCGGGCCATGACGCGACAGCGAGCGACGCGAACGGAACCTTCAGATTTCCCCAGTTGCTTTGCAGCCACTGAGATGGACAGGTGTTCGATGGCAGTCAACCAGAATGACTGCCACACCGTTTCGGAGAACTGATCGCGAATGTGGTCGCATGCTCGCAACAGCTGCTCCCGCTTGACCTCGACATCCCACAGGGTCGCCGTGTCGTCGGATGCGTGACGCTGTTCCAATGCTTGGCGCAACTGACTATCGCCTGAACCCACATCATGCTTGGGCTGCCGAAGTCGGTCGACCGCCGTATCGCGAGCCAACTTTCGTAGCCAACCACGAAACGAACCGGCTGCCGAACAGTCAAACGATTCGACCTTGCGACTGACAATCGCGAACACTTCCTGCGTGACGTCTTCCGCGTCCGCATGCTGCAGGCCACGAGCCCGTGCAACGCGGTAAATGATGTCGTGGTACAGACGCACGAATTCACACCAAGCTTGCTCGGAAGCAGGATTGGCGAGTTTGCCAATGAACGTCGGACGTGTTTCTGGACCTTGCAAAACAATGTTCTCCTACAAGCAACCCGAGTGTCGACACTGATTGTTACCGGGAATCTCAAAAAGATTACCCCAATTATGGGTTCGTGACTCTGCATCCATCCTTGTCCAGCATCGATTTCAAATGCCGCTAACTATAAGTTCCACGCCGACTCAACTTCTTCCACGATCCTCCGAGGTTCGTCGGGTTTTCTCCGACGCGTGTTTTGCAGGATAAGTTCAGGGGCGAGCTAACCACCTGGAGCTTTCTTCACGTCACCTGACCGTCAGCGAGCCTGATGGTTGGAAAGCAACAGCTCGATGCAGCCGTCATGAACGCAGCGACTTCCGAACAAGCTCACGATTTTCTTTGGTCATCAACACCTGCGTCTGCTCGACCTGCCCGTCTTCTGACCGCAGTTCCAACGTCACTTTCCAATCCGGCTGGTTGCCCATCTTCGACATCACCTCGACCAAGTCCTCGGCGAATCTCTTTTGAGCCTTCCCTCCGTACTCCTTGTTCGCAAACTCCATGATGCGAGCGATCGGAATTTCATTGATGGTGACCAGCGTCCGCCATTGGCCGCGTACGCAAACGATCGGCGTATCCTGCTCCCAGCGGATGCCCGTGAATGGAGCCACTTTCGCAAAGCTGTCTTTCGTTACCAGCTTCTTCTGCGAACGAGGAATGGATATCTCCAACAACCGATAGCCGATCGGATCGACATCCGGCCCGCCACAATTGGTAACCACCGCAACGCCGACACCATGTTCGGGAGCGAATCCAATCCACGCACTGCAGTTGCTTCGGCCTCCATTCTTTTTCAAGATGCGCCCGATCGATTCACGCTGACGGACCGACCAACCGAGTGACCTGCCGGATGGCGAGCCATCCGGCAATTTTGTCTCAGCGTGAAGTTGCTCGAGCATTTCACGAGAGAATACGCCTGGCTTCATTTGAGCCGCCACGAACTTCCCCAGGTCCTCAATCGAAGCAACCAAGCCCCCGGAAGCCGCCATGCGATCTTGGAACGAGTGAGTCTTTGCGATTCGTGAACCGTGGGGGTAATTGGTAGCCGGCCGCAGTGTTTCGTCCGCCTGAATCGCCGTTCGCGTCAGCATCAGCGGATCGCAGATCAATTCCTGCATCAATTGGTCCAGTGGCTTGTCCGCAGCAAGTTCCAAAGCATGTCCCAGAAGCCCGTATCCAAGATTGGAATATTCTTCCCTGTATTCAGGCTGCTGCTTCAGCATTAAGTCGGCAACAGGGTCGCGTTGGTTAAGCGTCACCTTAGCCAGATGATCGTAGAGCCTTTGGGGCTCCAATTGGTACCAGCCTTCGACCGATTGAACCTGGCCCGGCACACCTCTTGGCAAACCCGACGTGTGCGTCGCGAGCTGCCGCAGCGTTATTGCTGCGCCGATCTCGGGCGTCGTGCTGATGGAGACGCCCGCGGGAAGGTATTTTACGACAGGCTGATCCAGATCGATCACGCCACGTTCATGCAGGATGACCGCCAACGAGGCAGTGAAGGCCTTGGTCACCGATGCGACGTTGTACTGAGTTTGTGGAGTCGCTTTCCTGTTTTCCTGGATATCCTCCAACCCAAACACGCCCTGATAAACAACCTCGCCATCGCGAACGATTACGGCACTGAGACTTGGGTACGTGTCGTCAAACATTCTCTGCATCCACGCATCCAGGTGCGAGATAGCCTCGTCATCAAATGCACTCACGTCTTCCAATTTAGATGCTCGTGTTGACGTACCGTGGATCTCGGCGAAAAATGCATAGAGAGCAACAAATGCCATGACCCCAATCAGCAAAGTCAAGACAAGGATCACGAACGCGGGAGCCCGTGGCAAGCGTTTGGGAGTCGCAAGCAATTCCGTGTCCGCTTTCGCGGAACGAACCGAGCCGTCTTGCGAATTCACTTCGTCGCCTGTCGCAATCAATCGCTTCTGCTTTTGATGCGAACGTAGCCACACAATTCCGAGCGCAACCTCGAACGGGATGACAGCGGCGACGACTGCTTGAAATAACACAGGTCCCATATCAGGTATCGAATACCAGAACCCGCAGCAAGCGCCGATCAGTGTCGGCAAAATGATCCAGGCTGCTTCTCGCCACGAGGGAACGATTCGATTCCAATTCTCCGCCCAACGCCCCCACCCGGGACTCAGGCCAACATTGCGCACTGGATCGGCCAGTGCAGACACGAGCTCCATGATGTCACCGGCGTCGTCATCGGTCGTTTTGCTTTCAAGACTTTGCACAAGCTTCACTAGGTCTTGGCGTCGTGGCTCTAGGTGCCCACGTACTGCGCTTTGATTCAGTCGATAGACGCCCCAATACATCACAACCAGGAACAGGTTCAGGAAGCCACCAAAGAGAACGAACTCCAACCAGTCGCTGGATGTCGCCCAAGCAGTATCAAGAAAGAACGCCATGCACGGCAAGCCGAATGGCAACAAGTACCACCAAAACACGTTCCGCAACAACCAGATCTGATGCTCGACCTGCGTCAACGACTCATTCACATAGAAAACAAGTGGTTCCCCCGGCTCACTCGCCCGTTGGGGGTTTCGCTTACGGTCCAGCAAAATGAAACCGGCAACGAACATGAAGGCAGGTATGCCAAGGTACCAAGTCCACGACAACGACATCGTGTAGCCCATTACCAACCAAATGGGAATCAAGATTAGCGAAATTCCCGCTTCACGAACGTCCCGCCAGAAAATCGACGATTGGAAACCTTGCTGAGATCGCTGAACTTCTTGCGAGAGCAAGTCCATGTCAATCGTGACGCGCGTCTGATCGGCGTCCGCTTTCCACGCCTGTTGGTATTTGTCAAGATTCATCGGACTCTCCATTCAACAACGTGGACAAAGCTTTCTTCGCCCGAATCAGTCTCACGCCCACATTGCTCTCTGAAATTCCCAACACGTCCGCCATCTCGCGATAGCTCAGTTCGTCCAAATACAACAACACGATCGCGGCGTCCGTTTTCGGTAGCTGATGAATCGCGCTGTATAGTTGCTCGATTGTCTCTCGCTGTTGCACTTGATCGACGCCGTCGGTGCCATTCGAGGCAGGGTCGTGTATCTCCAGCAACGGTTTCTGATTCACCCGGCGCGGCTGGTCCTTGCGGTGCCAATTCATCGCTGTGTGCAGCGCCACCCGATAAAACCACGTCGCCGCACTCGCGCGGCCCTCAAATTTCGGCAACGATCGCCAAGCTTGCAGCAGGATCTCTTGAGCCAAGTCCTGGCATTCTTCGCTGGTCAGCGTGTAGGCACGCGCGACCTGAATGACCGAAGAACTATGCTCCTCGAGCCACCGCGTGAATATCAACTTTGGATCTTCCTCAACCACAAACTGCCTTTACGCTGCGTTGCAAACTCGCGTTCTATTGTTGTTGGTAACGCGACCGCGATGCGTCTTACAGAAAATCCTGATTATAATGCGGATACTTTGCCACGAGCCGGACTTGGCGACGAAATTCGCGGCGTCCTCTGTTGCTTTGGGTTGAACGATGTAACTCTTTGCCAACGGACTCTAGAATGGAGGCTCGAGGTCGAATTCGTTTTCAACACGTATGTGCAAGGAGTACACATTGAGTCAATCGTGGAGGATGCTTGCGTTGATCGCGTTTGGCACGGTTGCTGTCGGAGCGTTTGGCATTTTGTATTGGAACGTCATTACGTGCTATCGGATGAGTGGCTGGGACGAGGTCCCAGCAAGGCTCACTTCGGTAAACCTCAGCAGTCGAAAAAATCAAAAGGGCTCGAATTCCTATCGAGCGGAAGCGACGTACGACTATCAATATCGCGGCCAAGCCTACTCTGGGGACCGGGTTGGCATTCACACGTGGGGTCATGATGGCTTTCGAGGTTGGCAGCGGAATACAGCCACTCGGCTGAGGAAGTATCAGAAGCAGCGTCAGCCGTGTCCGTGCTTTGTCAATCCGAGCAATCCAGCTCAGTCCGTCCTCGATCGTGAGATGCGTCCCTCGATCATGTTGCTCGTTACCGTGTTCGCAGGAATTTTTGGTGGCATCGGTCTTTCAGAGGTGTCCCGATGGCGGGCGGTTTTGCGCCGCGATGCGGATCCTCAAAACTCTGCCTCTACATCCGAACAGCTGTCGAACGAATTCTGTTCGGCACCGATCGATTCCGTTTGGCGATGGCTACCGGCGTTCTTTTTCTTTGCGCTGCTTGCCGCACCCACGGCGATCCTGCTGCCTAGCGAACTGAGGGCAGGAAACGCCGTTGCGATATTGTTGTCGATTGTCCCAGCGATCACGTTTCTGATCGTGTTGATCTGTTGCTGGGCCGTGTTTCGCCAGTTGATCGAAGGGACCACGATTGTGAAGTTGGCCAGTGTGCCCGGTGTGATCGGCGGACATGTCAGTGGCGTGGTATGCACAAAGCGAGATCTAAGTCCGGGAACCGTAACCGTCATCAAACTTCGATGCGACGAAACAAAGCGAAAACACGATCAAGCTGGTCATCAAAGGAAATCGCACTCCGGAACTCAAGCTGTGATGCATTGGTCTGATGAGCAAGAACTCGCTGCCGATTTGACGCCTGCAGGTGGAGACGGGTCCGCGATTCCATTTGATTTCTTCGTGCCCGACGATTTGCCTGAAACGCAGCCTGGTAAAGTCCAGTGGGTGATAACCGCACGAAGCAACGGTCGTGGACCACGCTTCCAATCACAATGCGAAATCCCGGTCTTCATCACCAAAGACAGTGGTTTGTCACGCGAGAACGACGAGAGCCTCGTTGCCGCTCTTCAAGGTGATCTCACGCCGCAACAACGACTTCGTTCTCATGGAGTTCGCTTCGACGACAAGTCCGATGGGAGCAAGCGACTTCGGATTCGTGGGCAAATGTCCTTCGTGCCGATGGCGGTTCTGGCGGCCACGATGATCGCAACCGATGTCGCATGCTTCGCCTTGTTTCATAGAGGAGCCTCCTGGTTGCTTGTTGGTGTTGTCGGCATCTTGGGTGCTCTTCTCACTTGGGGTTTTCTTCACACGTTGATGTGGGGCTGCCGGATTGTTGTGACGGAAGATTCGGCACAACTTCGTTCGGGTGCGACTTTGTTCTGTGGCAGCTACAACATTCGGCGGGCCGACTTTTGCCGTCTTTACGTCCGCATGGGAACTCAAATTGGCAATGCCCAATATTACAAAGTCTATCTAGCGACCGACGAGCATGCGATTCACGTTGGCAAAGGGATTCTCGGCAAGGAGCGAGCCGAACTCTACGGAGAAGCGATTTGGCACGAAGTCGTCGGAACCGACCCGCCACCCGTTGAACAGCGAAGTTTCAGCGATGAAAAACGCGAGCGAGCACGTCGCAGATCTCATTAGTTCTTGTTGCCCCGCATGTTGATTTCGACGGCATGACGGACATCAACTTTCTCTACGGTCCACCGTCGCCCGCCAAGTTGTTGGCCAAGAAGTTGGTAGATGCAGCGTCGGCAGATTATCGTTTGTGGACGATGCGGTAGCCATGCAATTCCTTCTTTTATCGGGACAATTGAACAGGGAAGAGCGGCGTCTGCAACTTGCCGTGCGAGCGTTTCCATTCTGGTTTGGCTTTGTCGCCGGTAAGCGTCGCTCGCAGAAAGACCTGCCCGTTTCCAATGGCTACTACGGTGATTTGTCTCATTTCATTCTCTGTCCGCTGACGATTGCTCGCACACTGAGCTAAACGATCTATTTGTTCAATTGTCTTGCCAGTAACGCCTTGACTTCCTTTTCAACGTCGAGGGCATGCGATCCTGCCATTGTTGCAATCGTTCCATCCGCAGCGACAATGATGGTTACCGGCACCACGGAGACACCGACGTCCTTCAACTTGTCGAGGCTGGTGGCCATGTTCGTCGTTTGATTCCAATGTTGCTTCGCGACAACCTCGACCGCTCGATCCAGGTCCTCGTCGATAGACACGGTAATCATTTCGACTTTTCCGTCCCAATCTTGGTTTCGCTTCATGATTTCCTGCATCTTCGCCACGGGAGCGTAGCACGTCGCACACCAAGGGGCCCAGAAATCAAGTCGAAGAAAAGGTGTCCGGTACCGTTTCGGTTGACCAGCCTGCTATTTTCGCTTAAATTGGGGTTTTGAAACTTTATCTTCCTTGCTGGAATGCCTGACATGGGACGCCCCAAACGTGCTGATGCGGCTGGGCATTGCTATCACATGCTCAATCGAGCGAACCTTCGTGCGACCATCTTTGAAAAGGATGCGGACTACGAAGCGTTTGAGAAGATCCTTGATGAGGCTTTGGAGCGATTCAAGATAGAACTTTTCGCGTACTGTTTGATGCCAAATCACTATCACCTTTTGGTCCGTCCAAGTGTGGACGGGGAAATGGGGCGTTTCGGTCACTACATTGGGCTGACTCATACTCAGCGGTATCATGCCCACTACAAGACGACCGGAATGGGGCATGTGTATCAGGGCCGGTTCAAGTCGTTCCCCGTCCAAAGCGACGAACACTTCCTGACCGTTGCACGGTACGTCGAGCGAAATGCTTACGCCGCGAAACTGTGTAAGCGACCCGAAGACTGGAGGTTTGGCAGTTTGCGTCACTGGCAGCAGAAGACGAAAGCATTCTCGCAGCGGATATCTGCTTGGCCGATCCGTCGGACACCCAATTGGGTTCAGCTCGTCGCGACGGATTTCAGTCAACCGGAGCGAGAACAACTAGACTGGAGTGTTAAACGGGGAGTCCCATTCGGGAGCGAAACATGGGTGGAGCACATTGCCAGAACGTTCGACTTGGAGTCAACGATGCGTCCCCGCGGTCGCCCAAAGAAGAAGTCGACCAAGAAATGATCAGCCAAAACCTGAAAACGAAACCGGGCAACTACCCGAGCTACTTGTGGGATTGTTCGGTGATAAGTCGCGAGTTGCTTGTTCTTGGCCGAGGAACGATGCCTGGCGTCAGCGATGAATTAGTTGGTTCGTTATCTGTTCGAACTTTTCGACGACTCGCTTCTCACTGAATTCTTCACGCTGAAGCGACTCGTAGCCTTGATGGATCAACCGTGCGTATGTGGTTGAATCATTGCGAAGTGTTGTGATCGCGTTGGCCCAGGCGATTGGGTTGTCGTGATCTGAAATGAGGATGCCGCCACTACCGACGCTTTCAGGAAGGCCGCCGATGTGACTGGCAATGACAGGCTTTCCGGCTGCTTGGGCCTCCACGGCCACCATGCCGAAGCCTTCCTGCCACACGGAGGGAACAATCAGCATTGATGCGCCGTCATACACCGGCATCATGTCCATGACTGACCGTTGAAACGTTACGTTGGGAAGTCCCGTCAATTGTTGTCGTAACCAAGACATCTGTTGACTGCTCAACGGCCACGCTTCCTGTAGCAGGAAGCGGACATCGGGAAGCAGGGCAGCGAGCGTAAGGAATGTGCCCACTCCCTTTTGGGCATAGGCATTGACCATTAGCACGTATCCGTTTTGCTTGGCCCCCACACCGCTTTCGTTCATTTGCGGTCGTGGAGTTTGATCGATGATTGGGTAAAGCGTTTCGGCGTGACACCCGACATTCCGTGAAACGTGCGTTGCGAGGAAAGCCGAAAGGCAGACAATGGCGACACCCTGGTCGGCGGCCAACCGGACTTGCTCAGGGTTGTACTGAGCATCCATCAGGTACATCATGCTGGGCAACCCACGGTAGCGAGAAGCCTGCAGAAATCGACTCGTTTGGCCCTGTTGTACCCAGACAACTGTAGGGGTGTTTTGGTCAAGTTGCTCTTGGTATTGCGACCAAAGATCCTGAGTCGCGATTGCTTGATAGCCCATGGTGAATCGCAGGCAGCTTGAATCACGATCAAGCCTTTTGGCATGAGCAAGAGATCGAAAGCCCCCGTCTTTCATGCAGAGGTCCATGCGGTTGCGATCGATGGACGGTCCTAGCCAGACAACTTTGTTTTCTGACTTCGATGCGATGGCACACGAGCAGTTTCACAGATCGTTCGGCCGTACCTACTCGGAGCGGATAGTGGATGGAGATTTCAGATTCTAACCAATTCAAGCCCCATCAGTCATCCGGAAGACACTTCCGACACTGAAACTGAAGTAAAGCCTATTCGATCTAGCCACTGTCCGAACAGTCAGGTGGCGGAGCTGTTAGAGGAGTTGAATTCCATGAGAATTCGATGTCCCTTCAACCTCAGTGCGTGCATTTGGCAGCACGATGCGGTAGATTGTTGGACTGATTTTTTCCACATTTCCTGGCTTCTTTTTGGGTGGCGGAGGGCTCGCGCCGGGGTCAGACGCGGTTTTCGGTTTTCAGCCAATCCGTAACCAAACAGTTGCACCTGAGTACGGTGGAGCCTGGACGTTGGTTACCATCGAAGGCTAAGGCGACATTGCGACGCACACGAAGTGCGTCGCGGCTGTTTCGGCCGGAGGCCGCCGGTAGGGATAGATCGCTGAACGCGGCGGCCTGGATGGCCGCCGCATGACGAAAGCCGTAACAGTTTAGTCCCCAAACGCCTGAATTTGCTTGAGACGCCGGTTGCGCTCACGCGTCTCAGATTTTGGTTCCGGAAGGTTTGCTGTGCCGTAGTCGCCTTGTCGCGGCATCTAGTCCGGATTGACGTCGCATTTGGAGAGCGATCAATGAGGTAGAGACCCGTTGACGCTGTCTCGGCGCAGCAATCAGCCCAGTTCAATTCATTTGAATTGTGGCTGCATCTTCGCTCAGAGCTTCATAAAAGCGGTCTGTTCGGACCAGACCCTTGATCAAGGCCGCAGATTCAATTCACCCGCGACTTTTTGCAAGCGGCCCCGCGTAGAGTCGTTTCAATACCACATCGGGAGGCCGGGTTAGCAACTCAAAATAAATGTCACTGGGGCGATGACCGTGACGGCGAGCCGTTTCTGCAACACTCATCAATTGCGCCATCCGATGAGCACCCGCTTCACTACGATGACCAAACGTTATCTTGCGAAGGACAACGAAGAAAAGGTGTCCGGTACGAATGGCACGGGCGTAAGCCTAAGCTGCGGTGGCGTAACGGTTTCGGTTCGGATTGCGTGGGCAAGTCATGAGTCGATAGTTCTTCGGGCGACGCTTGAGTTCTCTTCTTTCTTGTCGGCCGGGCCGGTGACCCACGGTCAACTCGGATATGATTTCAAGCAAGTTGTCCCACTGGTCGTCTCGACGACGTGAACCCAGGCGAAGTGACGAGGCGAATTCTTCAATCGCTTGCATCGCCCCGGTAAAACTCAGCTGGCAAGGATCCATCCTAAACTTTAAAGCCGAAGCCAGCATCGCAGCACGGACCAAATTGTAACCGATCATGTGACAGTGAATCTCTTTGCGAACCATCTGTGGACTCTTGCAACGTAGATGATCCATCTGCATTTGAGTCTTTAGACTTCGAATATGAAGTTCGACACTCCAACGCCGACCATACAGCGAAGCTAGCTCTTCAGCCGGGTAGACTTCGGCGTCAAGCAACGTAGTTGCCAGCGTGATCTCTCGAGTTCGAAAGCCCTTCTGTTCGACCTTGTACTTCAAGTGACGAACCAGAACCAGCGACGGATATTTGGCATATTCCTCTTCGCTCATCCATTTCGGACGCTGAGGTTTTCGATAACCGACAAGTTGATCGAGATACCCTTGCTTGAGCCCGCGTCTGAAGTCGACCTTGCGAAGGTGATGAACTCGCGCGACCAAGTCGATGCCACGCATCTCACTGGCATCCAATAACTAAAAGCTCGCGTAGTAGCGATCGGCGAGTAGGATTCGGCCTGGCAAAATACGGTCTAAAGCCGTTCGCAGCAGTGAGGTTTCACCCGTTTGCTTTCCCTTGTAGGGGCCGATCGCGGTATGGTTGATCGCGCCCGTGGCGAGGGAAAACACTCCGATCATTCTGGCAATCGGAAATCCGCATCCTGGCTTTTGGCTCGTCATCTGAGGGTACTCCTCTTGATTCTCATCAGTATCAGCCATCATCACCGTCCAGCCATCAACCATTTCAACGATGCGGTTGTGGAACAACCATGATTCGTTGGTGACTTGTTCACATCGACTGGAGGTCCAAGCCAGCAGTCGCTCAAAGAGTTCCTCAGGCAATCGACAGCGTGCCTTGCAGTAAGCAGTCGTGACACTACTGACTTTCGATAGTCCGCGAGCGACACGCCAGGCATTGAAACGTGTGACCGCCTGTTGGCAACTGTGATCCTTCGAGAGTACCTGGGTGATGAACATCCAGACGACAATCATCGGGTTGTAGATTCGATCGCGATATTCATGGCCGATCTCATCGCACATGGTGAGGACTTCGGGTTTCGGCAGGAGCAGATCAAGGCAGAGCGATTTAGCCGATCGCAATTTGCTTTGAAGATCTGGAGGTGAGTCGGTAGACTGATCTTTCACGGTGAACGCTCCTGCGAGTAGTGACGTTGAGAACCACCATTTCAACGGAGCTTCGCCGTGATTTCAAACCAATCTTGGTATTGCAAATGCTGGCGAATAAACGTGACGATTTGCTAGCACTACCGGTAGTGAATCCAGCAACTCAGAGCAACGACATCTTGATTGCCATCGCTAACGCCCGTGCCATTCGTACCGGACACCTTTTCTGCGTCCAACTTTTCTTCGACAGTGCTTTTCTTCGACACTAAACTGTCACTATGAATTCGGATCTAAAATTACCATCGTCCCGCTGTGATAATTTTGGTGCTCACGATCCATCTCAACCCAACCAACCGGTATGCATCCACAATCATAAGATGCCTTAATCATATTGAGTACATTGAAGCAAAGGCGATCAACTGTACATTCTACTGTTCTGATCAGCGAAACATCGGCAAATGGCCACTCCGCAATCTCGTAGACGAAATCACATCGTTCTTCTGGGAGATTCGTCCGAAGTTTACTCAAGAGAAGATTCAGCGGCTGATAAGTGGACAGTTGATTACTTAGTTCTGATATATTGTGTTGAACTATTTCTTTGGATGAAGGATCTGCGTAGGATTGAAGTTCTCCCAGTATTCGCGTTAGTTCTTGCAGATAGTCTTCGCGAAGCCATTGAATGGGATCATCGAGCAATCCGGATTTAAGCTTGACACAAAATTCCGACACGGAAAGTCGCTCAACCTTCCAATCATTCGGCAGGTCCATTTCTTGCTTTTCAGACGCAATGTCCAAGAATTTCCCTTGCTCGATCTCGAATGCATAGCTTGCCATTGTTTATAATCCTTCTGGTAAGATGTCTGAAACCCATCTGTCGATGGTAAGGTGGTTATCCCGCATTATTCACCAAGGACGAAATCGGTTCTGCGTTTTGAGGTTTGGCCATTGCGAAACGCAGCGAAGCGGATTGCGAGTCTGATTTTGACCGACCGCGCACAACGCCCCCCTCCCCCAGAATCGCCTCGATGCGGTCGTGGAACTGTGCGAGCACCTGGAGTGCGCCCAACGAACCGGCGACGGTGACTCGGACTTCTAGTACGCGGCCCACTGCCCCGGTTCACCCGCCTGGGCAGATAGAACGCTTACCCTTGATGCAGGTCGATGCGAAAGGAGCCCGTTTGCTTTTCGAGGGCAAAAAAGAGCGTTGGTGCATTCCGGCAGATTCGATCGGATCGATCAGGCTCGAGGAAGTGCAGGTCGGAACACCGGGCGAATCGGCAACCTCGACGTTGCTGTACTTCGTCTTGATTTCGTTTGCCAGCCCGATGGGTGAGTTCGAATACGGTTTACGCGACGACAGCCGTGACTTCGGTGCCTTTGACGACATCAAGCGTGCCAAAGCCGGAAAGCGACTTTACGAAACGATCCGAGCGATCCTACCGGAACCGGCAAACTCCTATCCCCCCCAAACCGTACAGACGTTAAGCTCTGAGTAATGCGAACGGTTGGTTTAAAGCGGGGTGAAACCGTTTAGGCGGTTTATTTTCGCGTTTTTCCCGGCCTTAGGCCACTCCCACTGGTCTTCCACCCCAGTTGTGGCGTACCGTTTGCGTTAGTGGGCATGGCTGTGCCAGGCACCTAAAGGACCGTTCCGGCGACGATACTTGACCCCATTTATTCCCGCATGGTGTCTCACTTCGAAAACCAAATCATGCCCGCACACAAGCCCTATCCGACCTTCGCACTCGCGGCCGCTGATGTATTGAAGTACCTGCACAACCGATACGGATTCGGATTGTGGATGGTAACGCGTACCGAAGAGAATGACTGGATCGTTTTGCACGCTGAAGACCATGGTTACGGAGTCAAGCCAGGTGCCGTGTTTCGCTGGGCTGATTCCTTCTGCTCGCAAATGGTGATTGGACGAGGACCTTGCATCTCCCCTCGGTCGGACGATGTACCTGCGTACGCAGCAGCACCGATAGGTTCCCAAGTGCAAATCGGCGCGTATGTTGGGATTCCGTTGAAGGATGCCGATGGAGAGCTGTTTGGCACTCTGTGCGCGATTGATCCACTCCCTCAAAGTGATGAGCTGATCAAGGAACAGAACGCGATCGAATTGATCGGTCGGCTGTTAAGCACTTGCCTCGTCGCAGAACTCAAATCGTCTGCCGAAGCGAGAAGCGAACTTCGGTTGGATGTTTCGCGATTAGTGGATCGCGAATCGGGAGCGCTCAGCCAAGCCGGATGGGAACAATACGCGGCCGCGGAAGAAATCCGATGCCAGAAGTTCGGCCATCCTGCGACGCTGCTCAGTCTAAAAGTGCCTTCGGACCAGGAGTGGCCCCTTCGCGAAGTTGTGTCTGCGGTGAGCAAAGTGTTGACGGCTGATGAAGTCATTGCAAGGGTAGAGGGCAAGTCGGAACTGCTTGCCCTACTCCCGGAAAGTGATTCAGGTGCTGGCAAACTAGCGTTTGCTAAGGTCAAAGAGGCGTTGAAGGCTTTTCCAGGTATCGTTGTCAAAGCCGATTCCCGAGATCCTCGACGGGGCATCCAGGCTGCGGTTGAAGAGTTGCTCGGTTCGGAAAACCACGGCGAACGCTCTGTCTGAGAGGAGCCTAAAACTGATCGTCGATAAGACCGTTTTCCTGCAGGCGAACCATGAGCTTCACAATATCGATGGGTTTTTGAACGCCCATCAGGTCCATGATCTTGTGACGACGGTTTTCAACTGCCTTGGTCGTTAGCCCGACGCGCGAGGCGATCTCCTTCGTCGAATCACCCATGACGTATCCGCGACAAATCGTACGATCCGTTTCGTCCATTCCAAGAAGAACCGACAAGACTTCGTTCAAACTTTTTCGTTTTTCCGCTTCCGTTGAACCGACGTATTCCTTCGCGCGAGAGATGACGATGATCGCGTAGTTGGGGCTTTTCAGTTCATCGAGCCGACGCTTGAACGTTCGCATCGTAACTGTGCGTCCGTTTTCCCAACGACAGAGATGCTCAATCTCAATGTTCATGACTCCGTCGAGAATGAGCCGGTCGGAATCGGTCGACGTCTTCACGAGGTGGGGCAGGAAGTGGCTATCCAGTGTCGATCCGACGGCTGATTTTTCGTTCAGCATGTAGCGGCGAAAGGCGGCATTTTCGAACGTGATCACCCGACTTAAATTCTTGATCGCGACCATCGACTCGAATGAATCTAGACCCAGCGGTTGGCTGTGCTCGGAATGGTGCCACTCAAACACGGCAGCCAATATCGACGCCTTCTCTTCGTCGAAGGACGATTGATAGTGAATCGGAACGTCGGGAGGCTTTTGCATTTACGTTAACTTTCGTGACACGTTCCCACCAGAACGACCGTTCCGGATGAAGCGGATCACCTTCTTAGCCGATAAAATCACTCCATCCAGCCCATTGCAAACCAGCCCATCCGTGTCCGAAATAACCGATCCCAAAAATCAACATTTTTCGAGCGGCGTCCCGTGCAAGAGCGATGCTGAAGCAGGGCAACCTGAAGATTCGATGGCGGGCAAGGGATCGGATTGGGGCAACAATCCGATCCCTACGCCATCGAGAAACTCCGCCAAGCCGGGGCACTAGCAAGTGCGAAGTCCTCTACGTTAACACGAACAGTTATCGCACACTGCGAGACGGCTCGCCAGCCAATCTGAGCGAATGTTGCAAGATTCCACGCTGTTCATCGACTTGCAATAGCGGCTTTAACGATGACGCCGGATAGTCAGTGGTTTGTTAGTAAGCTTTCGGCAGAACTATTTGCGGTTCGGTTTCCGCCGGCGGGCTCGGCGGGCTTTGGTTTGGGCGGCGCGGGCCAGCGATTCCGCTTGGCGGTAGCTGCGGACTTTGTCTGGATGAGACTTCGCCCAGGCGTTCGGTAGCAGCGCGTCCAGGTCAGAATCGCCACCAGCAAGACGCCGCAGCACGTCCTCCAGATACGCCCACAAGTCCAGGTTGTGTTGGTGGGCACTGGCGGTCAGCGTGTACAGTCTCGCAGCCACTTCACCGCCCGCCTCGCTGCCCAAGAACAACCAGCTCTTGCGACCGATCGTCAGACGACGAAGATCTCGCTCGGTGTCGTTGTTGTGAATCGGCAGCCCGCCATCCTCGGTGAACACGATCAGCGGCTGCCACTGGTTCAGCGCGTAACGGACCGCTTTACCGCTCACCAACTTCATCCCCCCGGCCGAACGCTCACGGAACTGCGTCGATTGGCCCGTGCGATTCATCAGGCGGGCATCCCCATTCGGCTCGACGGTTGGGACCCCGCGACGGACAAGACGGTGGCCGAATCGTACTCTTGGCAGCGAACCGAAGGCCGGCCTAACCGCACGGCGTCGATCGAAACGCTGGGAGACGAGCAAGCTTCGTTGATCGCGCCACCGGCGATGATCTGGGCGATCGTGCAACAGTGCTTACCCTTCTTGATTTGGGCGGTCAGCGTCGGATACATGATTTGGTACCTGTACCAGAATTGGAATCAACTGGTCGGTTACGAATGGATCATCGTCGTCGTGTTAACGATCCTGGTAATGATGGTCATGGCTCAGATCACTGAACGTTACTCGACGGCGGCGACCTCGCGTACGCTCGGAAAAATGGTTCGCACGCAAATCAAACAGCGGACCGGTTACAAAATCGACGTCGATGCCCGGGGCAATTTTGAGATCGAAGTTCGCGAAACCGATCAATTCGACAAACTCGTCTTCAAAATTCGCGAGACCGCCCTGATGCAGGTCGATCCGAAAGGGGCCCGTTTGCTTTTCGAAGGCAAGAAAGAGCGTTGGTGCATTCCGGCGGATTCGATCGGATCGATCAGGCTTGAAGAAGTGCAGATGGGAACACCGGGCGAATCGGCGACCTCGACGTTGCTGTACTTCGTCGTGATTTCATTCGCCAGCCCGATGGGTGAGTTCGAATACGGTTTACGCGACGACAGCCGTGACTTCGGTGCCTTTGACGACATCAAGCGTGCCAAAGCCGGAAAGCGACTTTACGAAACGATCCGAGCGATCCTACCGGAACCGGCAAACTCCTATCCCCCCCAAACCGTACAGACGTTAAGCTCTGAGTAATGCGAACGGTTGGGGGAATTGTGGGACGGAACCGTCTAGGCGGTTTATTTTCACGTTTTTCCCAGCCTTAGGCCACTCCCACTGGTCTTCCACCCTAGTTGTGGCGTACCGTTTGCGTTAGTGGGTTTTCCAAACGAAAGATTCGCCATTTTGACAGTCCAGTCGCGTCCGTGGCAGGCTCGATCTTGCTCCCTCGGGGGGCGTCTTGCTAAAGGATTGCTAACGCGGCAGGGTTCGGAACCAGATCATTTGAAGGGACGAAGAGAACATGTACGAACGGTTTACTGACCGAGCCCGGAAGGTCATGCAATTGGCTAACCAAGAGGCTCAACGATTCAATCATGAATACATCGGCACCGAGCACATTCTGCTCGGGCTGGTCAAAGAAGGCAGTGGCGTCGCCGCCAACGTGCTGAAGAACCTCGACGTGGATTTGCGAAAAATCCGACTCGAAGTCGAAAAACTCGTCCAAAGCGGTCCCGAGATGGTGACCGTCGGCAAATTGCCGCAAACCCCGCGAGCGAAGAAAGTCATCGAGTATTCGATGGAAGAGGCTCGCAACCTGAATCATTCCTACGTGGGCACCGAACACATCCTGTTGGGTTTGTTGCGTGAACAGGAAGGTGTCGCCGCACAGGTTCTGATGAATTTGGGCCTGAAGCTTGAAGACGTCCGTGAGGAAGTCCTCAATCTGCTCGGCCACGGCCTCGAAGGAGCCGAAGTCGGCGAACGTGGCGGACGCGCTGGTGATAGCGAAGGCGGTTCGGGCGGCGGAAGCGCGAGCAGCAAGAGCGGCAAGTCCAAAACCCCGGCCCTAGACAGTTTCGGTCGCGACCTGACCGAATTGGCCAAGAAAGGCGAACTCGATCCGGTCATCGGACGCGAACGCGAAATCGAACGCGCGATCCAAATTCTGTGCCGCCGTACCAAGAACAACCCGGTCCTGTTGGGCGAAGCCGGTGTGGGGAAAACCGCCATCATCGAAGGTTTCGCACAACGCGTGATCGCCGGCGAAGTCCCCGAAATCCTGGCCGACAAACGGATCGTCGTGTTGGACCTCGCGATGATGGTCGCCGGTACCAAGTATCGCGGCCAGTTCGAAGAACGCATCAAAGCGGTCATGACCGAAGTCCGCCGTGTTAAGAATACGATCCTGTTCATCGACGAACTTCACACGCTCGTTGGTGCCGGTGGTGCCGAAGGTGCGATTGACGCCGCCAACGTGCTCAAGCCCGCCTTGGCTCGTGGTGAAATCCAGTGCATCGGGGCGACGACCCTGGACGAGTACCGTAAGTACATCGAAAAGGACAACGCTCTGGCCCGTCGTTTCCAAGAAATCATGGTCGAACCGACCGGAAAGAAGGAAACGATCGAGATCCTCAAGGGACTCCGCGAACGTTACGAAGAACACCACCGCGTCCAGTTCACCGACGATGCCGTCGTGGCTGCGGTCGAAATGAGCGAACGTTACATCACCGCCCGCTGCTTGCCCGACAAGGCCATCGACGTGATCGATGAAGCCGGTGCTCGCGTTCGTCTTCGCACGATGACCCGTCCGCCGGATCTGAAGGAAATCGACGAGGAAGTCGAAAACCTGAACAAGGAAAAGGAAGACGCCGTCGCGAACCAAGATTTCGAGAAGGCAGCCAATCTGCGTGATCAGGCCGAAAAACTTCGTAAGAAGAAGGACCAGATCACTCAGGAATGGCGTGAGAAGAGCCAACAAACCGATGGCGTCGTCGATGAGGAAATCATCGCCGAGGTCGTTAGCAAGATGACCGGCATTCCGCTGACCCGTTTGTCGACCGAAGACAGCTTGCGGTTGTTGCAAATGGAAGAGGAACTGCACAAACGCGTCGTCAGCCAAGAGCAAGCCGTCACGGCGATCGCCAAGGCGGTCCGTCGTAGCCGCTCGGGTTTGAAAGATCCCAAGCGACCGACCGGTTCGTTCATCTTCGCCGGTCCGACCGGTGTCGGGAAAACGTTGCTCGCGAAATCACTCGCCGAGTACATGTTCGGTGACGCCGACGCACTGGTGCATATCGACATGTCCGAGTACATGGAAAAGCACAACGTCAGCCGCTTGATCGGGGCACCTCCCGGGTTCGTCGGTTACGAAGAAGGCGGTCAGTTGACCGAGAAGATTCGACGCCGTCCGTACGCGGTGGTGCTGTTCGACGAAATCGAAAAGGCTCACCCGGACGTCTTCAACATGTTGTTGCAAGTCATGGAAGAAGGCCGATTGACCGACTCGTTCGGTCGTAACGTCGACTTCCGCAACACGATCTTGATCATGACCACCAATGCCGGTGCCGAAGCGATCAAGAACGAAGCGGCATTCGGATTCGCCAAACCCGACGGGGACGCGAGTTATGAGTCGATGAAGACCCGCGTGATGGATCAAATCGAACGCGTCTTCCGTCCCGAGTTCCTCAACCGACTCGACGACACGATCATCTTCCGTCACCTGACGACACAAGACCTCAAGGGTGTCATCGACTTCGAACTGCAAAAGGTCCGCGAGCGTTTGCTCGAACGTGGATTGGCACTCGAATTGAGCGAAGACGCCAAGGAGTTCTTGATCAAACAAGGCAGCAACCTCGATTACGGGGCTCGACCACTGCGTCGTGCCTTGGAACAACGCATCGAAGACCCACTCGGCGAAGAGCTCTTGCGTGGAACGTTCGAAGGCAAAGATACAATCGTGATCGACGTTCATCGCAACGATTCCGGCAAGGTAACGCGGTTGAACTTCGAAGGCGAAGTGCGTGGATTACCCGAACCGAAGAGCGAAGAGACCGTCACGGCGGGTTCATCGTCGGATGGCGATAAAGGCCAATCGAAGTAGTCTCAGTCTCCTCCATCACCTGTTCAATGAACAAGGAGTCGTCGGTATGTCCGGCGGCTCCTTTTTTTTGACGACGTGACGCCGTTCGAAATCACCTTGCATGAAGGTGCCCTGTTTTGTTAGTGCTTTAACCGTAGCGAAGGTCGGCACCATTGATTGTTCACGCGATGCCAAGATTGAAGTATGACAGTGCTCTCGTTATCGGTGGCGTCCCATGCCTGCATCAGTCATTGCCGCGTTTGGTGTTTTTCGGACGCAATTGATACAAGCCCGACGCGCCACGGCGTGTTGATTTAGAGCACGTTTGGGCGTTTTCGTTTAACGGCAAGCCGCAGGCGGCTGCGTTTTCAAGCTCTGTCGCCTGCGGCTTGCCGTTAAACGATTAAATCAACAGACCGGTCAGCGATGGAATTGGCTCCAAACTTACCGATACCAGCGAATTCGCTCGCTTGCGGGCTTGTAGGTTTGCGGCGTAGCCGCATTATGAGTTTCTAGACACAATCTCCGGAATTTGAATTATGCTTCGATCGCTACCGTTTTCATTGCTGAGCTACGTCATCGCAGTGGCACTCGCGACTTTGGCAACATCGAACGTGTCGGCCCAGATCACTGCGCCACGGACATTGTCGGCGGACATCGACCCGGTCGCTCGGTTGGAAGAACAGCTCATCAATCGGCTGCACGCGACCACCGAAGTGCAGCGAAGTTACCTTCGACACGTCGTGAAACTGGTCGAAGAGAAGAAACTGTCGTTGGAGTTAGTCGTCGCGATCGAACGGTACTCATTGCGACGCAATCCGCGCTATGCATTCCCGTTTTTCGAACGAGCCCTACGATATGAGGCCTCCAAACGCGGGGTCGCGTTGGCTTCGGTGCGTCATTTTCAATCAACCGCTGACGTGATGCGGTGACGGAATACTTGCCGAAGTTACTGGGGATTCATCTTCAGGCGGGCACGATGTAGCGTCGGTCCGATGGTGTTTTCGTTGACGCCGATTTCCTGGCTGATTTCGTGATACGATTTTCCCTCGAGATGGAACATCTTCACGATCATGGCTTCACGGTCATCGAGGCGAGTCATCAGATATTCAATCTGTTCGGTGTTGTCGATCCGTTCGATTGCCGAATGCGTATTAGCCGGATGCACGCCCGCATGTCCGTTGGTGGAGGCGACCGCGTGAGCGTGTCCGCCGGCGGCTTCGTTTTGCATCGCGTGCAAACGGCGTACTACGACCCGTCGGGCGATCACAGTCAAGTAGGTCGCCAACGAGCACTGTCGCCGGAATCGACGCAGGACGGCGAAGTCGTGACGAACCAGCACCAAGAAAACTTCCGCGACAAAATCGTCGCGCGTGGCACTGTCGATCTGAAGCCCCCGACCGTCGGTCGTTCGCTGGACTACATGGACCACTAAACCGACGAAACGATCAACGAAATTTTGCCAAGCTCGCGGTTCGCGATCGAGGCATCGTTGAAGCAGTAGGCGATCGACGTCGGAGAGGCTCACGTCATTGGCTCGCGAGGAAAGTAGATGAGAACGGGCGGACGCGACTTTTTAGCATGGCTGCCCCCGCATCGTTACCTTTGCATAGTAAGTACCAGGGTCCCTAAGAGCAAGTTTTTACGTCGCAGTATCGGTAAAACGGGTTGTTCTAATCGTAGCGAATGGTCCGATTGGGTGGCCCCCCAGGGTGTCGGAGTCAGGGGAAGGTTTCAGTTCGGCACATCCACTCACCTGAGCGTGAGCTAGGTTTTTCCAACGTCGACCCGCTCCGCCGAACCTTCCGCGACTTTCATGAACGACCACGTTGCCGATCACTTCCATTCGTTGCATTCGCCCGACGTCGCGGTTCCGCTGCCTCCGGTTGCCCGGGATTCGGTTTCCCGAGACGGGGCTGCCAACGATGCGGTCAACGCCGAAACCGATTCACCGTCGAGTGGCGAGTCGGCCTCTCGATTAAGCGATTTGCTGGTTGGATTGGGCGAAGCCGCCACCGGCGAGATCGTGCGTTTGGGGCAAACGTCGGCCGTCCTTGGTGGGCAAGCGTCTAGCGAATCGGCGGCCCACGCTGAAAACGGGAACCAGGTCGCACGGCAGTTCGAAAACCGTTTGGCAATGGTTCGCTTGGGCATGGCCACTTCGTTGTTCTATGCATTGCGAACCAAACACGCCCCCACGGCGGCTCATAGTCTTCGCGTCGCATTGTCGTGTTCGGCGTGGTGCGAGCGACTGGGCATGGATGCGGACTTGCGAGATCAGATCGAAGTCGCGGCGTTGTTGCATGACATCGGAAAGATCGGCATCCCGGATCGAATCCTTCGCAAGCCAGGCAAGCTAACCATTGAAGAACAAATGTCGATGGATTGTTGCGCCGAACTCGGTTGCGAGATCTTGCGAGGTTGCACCAACGATCAAGTCTTGCTTGAAATCGTCCGTCACAGCGACACGTGGTACGAATCACGACGGCAGGAAGATTTTGTTCGTGGTGACGCGTTGCCGGTCGGCGCGCGAATGCTGTCGATCGCGGGGGCCTTCGATGCGATGACGACCGATCAGGTTTACCGAGGCGCGCTCAGTCGTGAGCGAGCGTTACAAGAACTATTTCGCGGCAGTGGTACTCAGTTCGATCCAGAGCTAACTCGTAACTTCGTCGACATGCTCGAAAAACGCCCCGAGATGCTTCATGAATGTGTGGTCGATCGTTGGTTGCAACAACTCCAGGTTTCACCCGATGTTTCGAACCGCTTCTTCGGACGCCACCTGACATCCGGCGGTTCGGGACACCACTCCACTTTGCCATCGTCGATTGATCCTGCGGTACTGAGTGAGTTGGTCGGTGGCGCGGCGAATTTGCCGTTCTACGAGACGCTCGGTGATCAGCTCCGTGACGGTGTGGTGTTTACCGATCGCGAGGGGCAAATCCTCTACTGGAACGACACGATGGCGTTCATGACCAGAGTTGCCGCTTCGGCATGTGTCGGTAAGCACTGGGATTCCGAGTCACTGAACTTTGAAGATAAAAACAAGTCGATCGAAGCCGGTTGTCCGGTGAAGGAATGTTTGGAACGGCAGATCGTGGTAACGCGGACAATGCGTTTGCGATCGGGCAAGGTTTCCAGCGAAACAGACAAAAACTCCAGCAAGAACAAACCGGCCGAAAACGCAGGCCGCGATATCATTGTTCAAGTCGCCCCGGTGAACGAGAAGTCCGGCGGCGGAGCAGTGGTCATCGTGCGTGATGTCTCGGACCGAGCCGAGATGCAAAATCAAATTCAATCGTTACACAAGAAAGCCACCAGTGATCCGCTGACCGGTGCGGCCAACCGCGCCGAGTTTGATAGCCGATTGATGCATTGCACGACGAAAGCGAAACAGCAAGGCGTTACGTTTAGCTTGATCATGTGTGACATCGATCACTTCAAGAAGGTGAACGATGTTCACGGTCACCAAGCGGGAGACGAAGCGCTGATTCAGTTCGCCGCCGTGTTGCAAAATCATACCCGGGGAAGCGATCTCGTCGCTCGTTATGGCGGTGAGGAATTCGCGTTCTTGGCCATCAATAGTGATAATGCGACGGCGACCCGTCGCGCCGAAGAGATTCGCCGGGCGATCGAAACGACCCCTCTTAAAGGGCTCGGCGGTGAGTCGGTGACGGTCAGTTTAGGTGTGACCGAATATCAAACCGGTGACGCCCCCGAAACCGTCATCGCGCGGGCCGACCGTGCTTTGATGACCGCCAAAGAAAACGGTCGTAACCGCGTCGTGCAACTGGGCAGTGGATTGGTCGAACCGGACACCAAGCCCGAAACGGGCGGATGGTTCAGTTGGCTCAGTTCGTCCTCTCAATCGAAGCAACAAGACTTCCACCTAACCACGCCGGTTCCAACCGATTTGGCGGTGGAAAAGCTGCGAGGTTTTATCTCCGACCATCGCGCCGAAATCATCAACGTGACCGGCAGCGAGTTGTCGCTGCGGATCAACGTTCAGGGTGGATCGGGACGCCGCACGGCCGATCATCACATGACTCTCGACGTCAAGATTCACTTGAACGAAACCAAGGCGGTGCGCGGGGTTAAGGGCAACTCGTTCAGCCAGACTCAAATTATCGTCACTGTGACGCCGGTCCGCAATCGAGACCGCCGCAGCGCCGGGTACGCGCCCTGTGTGCGTCAGGTCGTCAATAGCTTGAAGAGTTATCTCATGGCAGTTTTGGTTAGCGAATCGGCGGCCGACTTGGGTTAGAATCGCGACTTGGTTGTTCCCCACTTCGAACCCTCGCGAAATCACCATGCCACCGATTTTCTTTGCCCGATCTGTATTCTTGATGTCGTTTCTGTCGGCCACGATGGCATCGACCGTCTTCGCGGAAACCGTGGACGTTTGGTTTGGCACTACGACCCCACGCGGTGGCGATAGTCGCGGGATCTATCACGCGGCGCTGAATACCCAGAACGGCAAGCTCACCAAGCCTACATTGGCCGCCGAAGTCAATTCGCCCGGTTTTCTCGCGCTGCATCCGGACGGTAAGACGCTCTACGTGACCGGTAGCGCTAGTGGTGGTAACGAGGTTTCCGCTTATCGAGTCGAAGGCACCGCCGGCAAAGCCACTTTGCGATTGATCAACTCTGTCGACACTGGTGACGGTGGCGCGGCTCATTTGTCAACCGATCATGCAGGCAAGGTCTTGTTGTCGGCACAGTACGGTGGTGGCTCGACGACCCTTTATGAGCTTGCCGAAGACGGAGCAATTGCACGGCGGGTCGAGGTGAGATCCCACGCCGAACTACTGCCTCAGGCCGGGTCGGGCGTTGTCGGCAACCGACAAGACCAACCGCACGCGCACTGGACCGGAACTTCTCCGGACGATCGATTTGCGTTTGTGCCCGACCTCGGCATGGACAAGGTGGTTATTTGGAAACTAGATCAATCGACGCCCGCCATCACGCATCATGGTTTCGGCCAATGCCCACCCGGTGGCGGCCCTCGACACATGAAGTTCAGCCCAGACGGTTCGCGAATCTATGTGCTCAACGAACTCGCCTTGTCGATCACGGTTTTTGATTACGATTCGGAATCGGGGACCATGACTGCGGGGCAAACCATTGCAACGTTGTCGGACAAAACCAAAGCGAAGGAAACCTTCAACAGCGCGTCTGAAATTCGCGTTCATCCCAGCGGCAAGTACGTGTACTCCGCAAACCGGGGTCACGACAGCATCAGTGTGTTTGCCGTTGGAGACGATGGGATATTAACACGAATCGAAGTTGAACCGATTCGTGGCGGATGGCCGCGAAACTTCAACATCGATCCGACCGGCCAATGGTTGATCGCGGCGGGGCGTGATAGCAACACGGCGACCGTTTTCAAAATCGAACCGGAGTCCGGCGAGCTGACCTTCATCCGCGAAACCCAAACGGTCCCGACACCGATTTGCGTCGTGTTCGGCAAACTCTAACCGGCACCGTGGCTGTGCCAGCGTTTCGGTAGCGTGATCGCGTAGAGCACGATGACGGTGCCGATGGCGAGCATCGCCCAGGGGAATTTTTCGCCCGGTTCCCAAACTTCCGTTCGCAGCGCTGGGGTCGCACCGGGATCGATGAAATCGGCCGCTGTGGATTCCGCAGCGGCGTACATGCTCGCCGAATCGATCAGCAACGTTTCCACGCCGATGATGATCGCCATGATTCCCAACGCCATGAATAGACTTCGCCACATCGTTCCTTACTCCCGCTTTGGATCAAACCCACGATTTCTCATATCGGCGAGTACTTGAAGGCTTGATTGCCAAATCCACGGTGGCGGTCGCGACCGGTGAAATCGGCGCTGACGGGGTGATCGACTCAATCGACAGGGCTGGAATCGTTGGCATGTCGCGAAGGGTGGGAAAATCGAATAAAATGGCGATACAGGCTGCCTAGCTCGCCTTGTTCCACTCGAAATATTCCCCCAGACGGAATCCCGCCTCATGTCCCGATCGATCAAAACACGTTCACGACGCCAGTTTCTGCAGTCATCAACGGTTGCCGCCGCCAGTTCATTGGCGATTCCCCATTTTGTGTCCGCATCCACACTCGGGCTCGCCGGAGCGGTTGCCCCTTCGGACCGGATCGTTGTCGGCGGGATCGGCATTGGTCGTCGCGGCACCTATGACCTGGGCTGTTTTCTTGAACAAGACGACGTGCAGTTTGTCGCCGTCGCCGACGTCAAACAATCACAACGGGAAGCCATCAAGGCGCGAGTAGATGCGCATCACAACAACACCGACTGCGACACTTATCGCGACTACCGTGAAGTGCTCAGCCGCGAAGACATCGACGCCGTGTTGATCGCGACCGGCCCGAACTGGCACGCCACTGCGGCGTGCGCCGCCGCCCGCGCGGGTAAAGATATCTATTGTGAAAAGCCGTGCACGAAGAACATCGCCCAAAGTTTGCAATTGGCTGAAACCATGCGGCGCACCGGAGTGGTCTTCCAAGCCGGCACGCAGCGTCGGAATCTGCCTCACTTCGAGTTCGCTTGCATGCTCGCCCGTACCGGTCGACTGGGTAAATTGCACACCGTTCACGCTCAGCCGCGTGGAATGAAGGCGGAGATGAGCGGTTGGTTGCCTCCGCAAGAACAACCACCGGTCGACGTGATCGATTGGAACACGTACCTCGGCCCGGCCGCCTACCGCCCTTACAACGAGAAGTTCTTGGACGGATTCAATTTCGAAAAGGGCGGCGGTTTGGTCGGCGGCGGCGTGCTCGAATGGGGATCGCACTGTGTCGATCTTTGCCAATGGGCCGCCCGCGCCGATTCGACGGCAGCGATCACCTACAGTCCACCTGAGAACGCAAGATTGACGGCGGAGTATCCCTCCGGCGTGAAGCTCGTCATTCGCGACGACGGATGGTTGCCGCTGGGATCGTGCCCGGTGCGATTCGAAGGTGACGAAGGTTGGATCGAAACCGGCGACAGTGGAAAGTTCATCCTCAGCTCGCCGGAATTGTTGGCCGGTCGCGAGATCGAAGAGATCGGTGGTTATCCGGCCACGTTCCACGTCCGAGACTTCTTGGATTGCTGTCGTACCCGAAGTGAACCGCGGGCCAGCGCCGAAGCTGCCTGTTACGCTCACATCACTTGTCACGCCGCCAACGTCGCTCTGTATCTGGGCCGTCAGGTGACCTTGGACCCAACCACCTATGAGTTCGTCAACGACGATGAAGCCAACCGACTCCGCGGCGAAGCGCTGCGTGAGCCGTACCGAATCTAGTATCGCATGACCGTCGCGTCTGATCGCGTGGTCACCCCGTTCACCTTGATTGCTTCTTTCTTCTTGACATTTACTCACAATTGTACTTACCCATGAATTTTTCATTCCCCACAGCCCGATCGTTCGTTCTACTGGCGGTACTCTCTAGCGCAAGCGTTGGTTATTGCCAATCGAGCCCACCAAAGTTTGATCAATCTGATTTGATCGCGACGTTGACCGCTGCCGAGACCGCCAAAGCGGACAAAGCCATTACTTGCAAGCGATTGGCCGTTTTCGGTGACGACCAGTGCGTCCCCGCAGTTGCTGAATTGTTGACCGATCCCGAGTTGACCTCTTGGGCGCGGATCACACTCGAAGCCATCGCGACACCGGACGCTCAATCCGCTTTGATCGCCGCAATAGATCAAACCGAAGGGCTTTCGCTAGTCGGTATCATCAATTCGCTCGGAGTGTTACGTGCGCCCGCCAGCGTCGAACCTCTCGCCGAAAAACTCAAAAGTGAGGACGAATTGGTCGCCGCTTCCGCCGCTGTTTCGCTCGGCAAGGTCGGCGGTGATGCGGTCGAGACCACGTTGCTGGCGAATCTCAATGATCCTCGCGATGCGGTTCGTTCGGCGGTGGCCGAAGGCCTTGTGCTCGCAGCCGAACACAGCCTGTCCGAAGGCGACGCGGTTCGAGCAAGCGAGCTTTACGATTCCATTTTAGCGGCCGACGTTCCCCCACCTCGCATGGTCGAAGCCACTCGGGGCGCGATCATTTCACGCGGCACCGACGGGGTGACTTTGTTGGTCGAGAAGCTGGGCAGTGACAACGAGCGGATCCGTTTCGTTGCCCTTTCGGCCGCACGTCAGATCCAAGGCGACAGGATCGTCGACGCGCTCAAAAAGGCAGTCGAAAATGTGCCCGCCGCTCAGAAGCCGTTGTTCTTGATCGCCTTGGGTGACCGGGGCGATGCGAGCTTCATTGAAACCATGTTAGCGGCGATCAAGTCGAATGAGACCGAAGTGCGTTTGGCCGCTATCGGCATGTTGCAGACGATCGGGGATGCGACCTGTGTCGAAACGTTGCTTTCGGCCGCGGCGGACAATGTGACCCCCGTGGCCGAAGCGGCCAAGGAAACGCTTGCCCAATTGGATCATCCCGAGATCGATGCGGCGATACAAAGTCGACTCGCCCAAGCGACCGGAGAACAGCAGGTCACGCTAATTAATCTGGTCGGGGCACGGCGAATCGATGCCGTCGACTATTTGCTCGCCGCCGCCGATGATTCGGACAAAGCGGTGCGTTCGGCGGCGCTTGCGGCGCTCGGACAGGTCGCCACCTTGGAACAGCTTCCGATTTTGATTCAACGATCGACCAGTTCCAAACAGGACACGACCGAGGCGATGACGGCACTTCGCGCCGCGTGCGTGCGAATGCCCGATCAGGCCGCATGTGCCAAGATCCTTTCCGATGCGATGGCCGGCGCGACTCCGCAAACCCAATTGAGTTTGCTCGAAACCGTCGCAGCGATGGGTGGACCGGACGCGCTGGCGGTATTGGGACGAGTCGCCACGGAAGGTTCCACAGCGATGAAAGACGCCGCGACTCGCTTGCTCGGTGATTGGATGAGCGTTGACGCGGGAACGGCGCTTGCCGCCGTTGCCAAGCAGCCGACCAACCCCTATCGAATCCGGGCGGCCCGTGGATACTTGCGTTTGGTTCGTCAATTCGTCATGGCACCGCCGCAGCGTCACGAGATGGTTCAAGCCGCGATGGAGTTCGTCGACCGAACCGAAGAAAAAGAATTGTTGCTCGATGCGGCCGGCCGCTATCCGAGCGGGTTCATGCTCAAAACGGTCGTTGACCTGAGTTCAGACCCCGCGTTGGCTGATCGAGCCAAGTCGGTTGGGCTTTCGATCGCTCGCAAGATCCCGGGCAATCCGCAGGTCGCCAAGTTGCTCGATCAACTCGGGATTCCGAAAGTCGACCTGAAAATTCTCGAGGCAAGCTATGGTGCCGGCGACCAACAAACCGATGTCACCGAAGCGTTACAGAAAGCCGCCTCGGACTCGCCGATGGTGGTGTTGGACAAGTCCAACTTCAGCGATGCGTTCGGAGGCGATCCCGCCCCCGGCCGCCCGAAATTCTTGAGCGTGAAATACACCGTTGACGGAAAGCCCGCCACGGCCATGATCCGTGAGAACATGTCCATTATCTTGGACGCAGGCGAGTGAACATTCCGCCTGAGGACGACTCACCAACTGCATTGCAATAGGGAACGTCTGGTCTAGGGTCGTCGTTTTGTACGCACTTGCGAACCTAGTGCTGCGTCGAAATATAAAATTAGGGTTAGTGAAGTGAGCCGACGGCGCTAGCTGCGGGCATTGCTCGACGCCCGACGCTAGCGGCGTGTTGATTTAATCGTAACCCGAAGCGTGAGCGAGGGATTGAGCGCCATTAAGTCCTTTGTATGTATCCCTCGCTCACGCTTCGGGTTTCAATGAGGACTAAATCAACAGCCCGCTAGCGCGTTCGGCTCACCCTAAAATTAAGTTTTGACGAAGCACTAGGGATCGGGAGGCAGAGCCTCCGAGACAGTGCATTCCCAGGCGAGAGCCTGGGAACGAGTGTGCTGACTACTGGCTCGCTGGCAGTTGGAAGCCACCGGGCAAAGTAAAACCTGACGTGCTCGGCGGTGTTGCCGCTGCTGGTGCAGTTGCCGTGGCAGCGGGTTGAGTCGCCGGAGGCATCGTGAACGAACTGGTGTTCGGACTTGACGTTGTATTGGAAACGCCTGCGGGTGCGGCCGTTTGGTTTTGACCGAACGACGGGATACTGATCGACGGCGGTGCGGCCCCAGCTGGAACCTGTGGGTTCATGTAACTGCGTGGATCTTGATAGCTTACCGGTGAGGTACTACCTGGAACGGTCGGCTGCATGCCGGGTTGTTTCGGTTGAGGAGTCATCGAACCGATGACTTGTTGACCGAGCACCTGAGGCGATTGGTTGGCGCGGTGTGCTGGGGCGGCGGCGATCGTCGCTGCCGGGCCGGCGGCCGGGCCAATCGGACCGGTCGGCGATACCGCAGGTGTCACACCGGGCAACCCTGTGTTCGGCAACGCCGACCCGGGGCTGATTTGTGCCAACATCTCACGGGAGCGACTGATCGCCCGTTTCGTTGCCGGATCGCTTGCCGAGTCCTTCTCATGTGCGAGCGACAAATTCAATTGAGCTTGAGCCTGTGCTACTTGGCCTTTCTTGTAGTGCAAGAAGGCCATGTTGAAGTGGGCGACGGCGGGCTTGTTATTCGCTTGCAACACCTTGAGTGCTTCGTCAGCCTTATTGGATTCGAAGTACACGCTGGCGAGATTGTTCGCGTAACGAGATGTGCCCGGTGCGATTTGTAGAGCACGCTGCAAAGTTTGGGCAGCCATGTCATGCTGTCCGAGTTTGCTCAAGGTCAAGCCCAAGTCATTAAACAACGCTGCGTCATCTGGTTTTTGTGCGATCGATTTTTGAAAGAACTCGGCAGCTTGTGGATAGTTGGATTCACGAAAGTGCAATCGAGCAATGCTGGTTAAGGCCGGCTCATGATTCGGTGAAGCGGAAAGAGCCTTTTGGTAACTCTCCATCGCTTTGGTGAGGTTGCCGGTCGATTCCCAAAGTTGCCCATTAGCCACGAACACATCTGGCTCAAGTTTTTCCGGTGAATTGTCCAACGCCAGTGGATCATCTTGTTCAGGTGTTTCGTCTTTACCGGCGAACAACCCGGTTACACGACTGGACGCCTTCTGGAAAACGTTCTTCGTCGCCGTCACCGTTCCTTGAGCGACTTTGCCGGTCGTCGAAGCGAGCTTACCCGGCGTTTCATCAACGGCCGTTACCGCCTCGGCCGTTTTGGCTTTGAACGGGTTGATCGAAGCCAGCGACATCGAACGTGAAGCACAGCCGACCGACGATAGGCTCACGGTTCCACCGACCAACGCGGTCAATAAAAGACGGCGCCGTGATCGACGCGTCGATGCGGTCTGCTCGGCCTGGGACTCGGTTCGATAGGAACGTGAATCGTTCATCTTTCGCTCTTCTTGTAACGAGTTGGGCCGACCGTGCGATCGACCGGTCGAAGCGAATGGATTCAAATCCAGTTTCACGCTTCGACTTGATGGGTCTGGCTGGAATGGTGATGGAATCAATCCGCCCTAGAGCCATTGGATCGGCACATTAGCTCGGGATACTTCATCGACTTTGCCGCTTTTCCCGATTTTCTTGAAACTGCCGGTCGTGTAGGTGAATCCACGAATGCGGGATCCACGGCACCGGTTAGCTACTCGGTTTGCCGGCGACCAGCGAATCAATCAGCTCTTTCGGCAACGATCGTAGATGTAAGTCGCGCTGCGGGAATGCGATTTCGATGCCGGCGCGGTAGTACTGCTTGTTGATCTCGGTATGCAAATCGTGAATCGTGGCGAGGCGGTTATCGAGATCCGACAAATAGCATCGTAGTACCAAGTTCAATGTCGAATCACCAAACCCCTCAAACGTTACCAGAGGCGCTGGATCTTTCTTGACTGCGGGATGCTGTTGGCAGATCTCTCGCAGCAATTCGCAAGCTTTGTCGGTGTCACTGCCGTAAGCGACGCCGACATTGATGACAACCCGATTGGTCGTGTCGGAAAGCGTCCAATTAATTAGCCGTCCGGTGATCAAGTCTTTGTTCGGGATGATGAGTTCTTGGCGGTCCCAATTCGTGACCGTCGTCGCTCGCATCCGGATGCGGGCAACGACCCCGGTGGTATCACCTAAGGTCACGATGTCACCTACACGAATGGGTTGTTCGAATAACAGAATCAAACCGCTGACAAAATTCGCAAAGATCTCCTGCAAGCCGAAACCCAAACCAACCCCGAGCGCGGCGACGAGCCACTGAATATTGTCCCATCGCAGTCCGAATGTGTGAGCGCTAAAGGTCAAGCCGACAAAGAGCAACGCGTACGTTCCCAACGTCGTGATCGCGTATCGAACCGGTTTTTCCAGCGGCAATCTTTCTAACAAAACCGCTTCGATCAAACCGGGAAGGTTGCGAACCGACGCCCAAGTGAGCACCAACACGGGGATCGCCTTCAACAAGTCTGCCAAGGTGACGTAGCTTATTTCCCCTTTCTCGTCGGCGATTTCGGAGATCCGGATCGCTTCGAGATAACCGATCGCAGGCAACACGGGCGACCACACGTAAGCGATGCCGAACAAGAGTGCGATGAAGAGAAACGTGCTGATCAATCGGCTCGTTTGGGCATTGATCTCCGCAGCCTCCAAACCTAATGTCGGTTCGACTTCGACTCCTTCCAATCCGGCGACACCTCCGATTCGTTCGGACTCTTCCAGACGCTCGCGATGGACCGCCCACGCCAAACTGCGTCGCTGGGTCAACAACCATCGACGCATGACCCCATCAACGAAGTACGCCGCGAGCAGCAACCAAAACGTGAAATAGAATTGTCGAATCAATACCGCCGCCGCGCTCCCGTATCCCGCCACCGCGATTCCCGCGAACACGATCGGCAACCACACGATCGGCAAGAACCAAACGTGCTGCAGGCGAGCCAACCAGCCGTTGGGATTGTCGCGGATGGCGACCGAGAATATCCCGCGTTTCGGTTCGAGCGTCCGCCACAACACAACGCTCAGCAAAATCATCCCCGCAATCAACAGCACACGACCGAGTGCCAGAGTCAATTGATACCGTCCCAAGTTCACCGACGTTGCGTAAACAATTAAGATCGGAACTCCCAAGTCGATTAGCACGCGAAGCCAACGTCGCAGACCGCGGATTGAATCTTCGTCGGTTCCCAAATGCGCGACCGCCAAACCAGAAGGACGCAGCCATTGACGTAATAATTCGATCGGAAAGATAGCCATCGCGGCTAGATGAAACGCCTTGGCGACCGCCCGCACGAGCGGCTCGTCTCCTCGCGAACCGATCAACGCGTCGCCGACGATCCACAACAACAAGGCCAATGGTAAGACCAAAGCAAACGACAACAAGGTCGTCGCGAAAGTCGGACGTAACGACGAGTATTGCCGACTCGATGCGCGTTGACCGAGCGTGACGATCCTTCGCCGCAACCTCGCGCCACCGACCAAAATGACCGCGAAAGCCGCCACCGCGATCAGGATCAACTCCGGGCGTTGCCAGAAACCCGTCGCCAAACGCATCGCCAGCAGACCGAGATGCTGGGGATGAATGATCCATCGGAAAGCTCGCCACGCCAACGGAATGTCTCGCAAACGAAAGACCGCGTCATTGCGAATCCAGATGATATGCGAGTCGATTTCCGAGCCCAATTTGTTGACGATCTTGAGCTGACGCTCGAGTTCTTTTCGTCGTTCGACTAGTTTCGTAAGATGCGTTTCGAGGTCCGCGATGAACTTAGAGAGCAATCGAACCTCATTTTCGGGGAGGCCGGATCGACTGCGATGGTTGCCCATAATGACCTGTTCGGAAAAAACTTCCATCGGAAGTTCCCCGGCGATCGAATCGTCGATGCCTTCCAATGTCAGTTCAACCTGTCGTTGCAATTCCCGCCGTTGTTCGATGTTTTCGTCAATGGTCGCAATTTGGCGGCTGATCGCTTGAACGGACGGCAATCGGTTCTTCATCAGTTGCAACTGCAACCCCACACCGCTTGAGAGCTGTTCACCGGAAATGTTCGCTTCAGCGATATCTAGCTCGGTTTTAGCGAGGTTCTCCGCCCATTTTTTCGTCTCGACTTCTTCCTTGGCCAGCATCCGATCGGCTTGGTCGGTTTCGCCAATGATTTCGACCCACTCGTCCTTCAGTTTGAGCGCTTGGGAGGCGTTAACATCGCCTCCGGATTTTTCGATCTCAGACTGGTACTCTTTTAGTTCTTTCGTAACTTGGTTTTGACGTAGCTTTTGGATGAAAGCTGACCATTGGTTGTAAGCCAATTCGGCCTCGATCACATTTTTGGCTTCGGCCGCTTTGCGAAGAGGTAACAAATCGACCTGCGATTCGAGCAGTAACTGTTCGGCTTGCAAGGCATCGAGAGTTTGGCGGGTGCTTGCGATTTGACTCTCACGCAGTGTCTCTCGGACTCGACGGAACGTCCCACCGGGATCGTCGCTGAGTTCACCGATGGAGGACGCTTCCAAGACTTCCAGTTCACGGCGTCGGGCGGCGATTTCACCCGGCAGTTTTTCTAAACGCCGCTTGCGATTGGTGATCGCCAAATCCGCTTGTTGCAAGTCCTCCCGGGCTGCCGCCAAGTTCGCTCCGGCTTTGATCTCGTATTGCTTCAGTTCTTCGATCGATAACGCCCGGCCATTGATCTCCGGCGGTTGGCTGATTTCGCGGTTGGCATTACGTGAAGCGATTTCTTTGTCGATTGCGATTCGCGATAAAGACTTTTTGTAGGCCGCCAATTCGTTGGCGGCTTGGCGTTGATTTGCCAGCATCGCGTCGATTTCTTTCAGGGCCGACAGCATCCGTTCACGCATGTTCTCATCCAGCGTGACGTCGTCGGTGACGCGTTTGATCTCGGTCGCGACCGCTTCGGCGTTGGTCAGCGGGATGACCGACGGCGGGGTTGTTTCGGTTTCCGCGCCGCTGGCCGGTTGTTCGTCTCCAACGGACTTGTTGGGTTCGGTCCCGTTCTGCGCGTTCGCGTGGGGAGTCAACCAAAGGCCAACGCCGCCAAGCGTCAACGCCAATACGAGCCAAATCCTAGATGGGCGAGGTGAACGAAGGAAATTCATAGACAACAGTGGGCTTCGACGAGACGGTCTTGGACTCCCGAGAAAGGACGACGCCGTGATCCTTCCGACATACGACATGACGTCGGTCTGGACGCGTCTTGGCGGGAGCGAGGAAGGTAGTCTGTCCGATGGAGGGGCGAGATCGGAAGGGCAATCCGGGGTTTTCAAAGCTTCCTTGACTCAAGGGGGCCTGTTTTGGTAGCCCTCGGCAGCATGGGCGGAACCACCAACTATCTTCGTTCTCCAATTCGCTGCGTTTCGGTCGGTCGACTGAAGCGTGGTTGTCTCTTGTTCGCACTGTTTACCCTTTGGCAGTCCGCTTCAATCGGCTGGGTGAATCCAACCGGCGTGGACGCCGGTGACCGGACGCCGGAATCGGCGACTCGCTTCGTTTTGTTGCGAAACGACCATGTTCTGCGAGGCGAGGTAACGACTCATGGATCGTCGGTCGTGATCCGCCGGGGGTCGGGGTCGGAACTCACCCTTCGAAACGACCAAGTGTTTGCGATTCGCGATGATTTGCAATCGTTGTTTGACGTTCGGCAATCCATGAAACGTCGCCGTTGGCAATCGAGCGTTAGTGAGTTATTGGACGATGCCCGATGGTGCGTCGATCAACAAATGCCTGACCAGGCCACCAAACTACTGCTGCAGATTTATCAGCTCGCCCCCGACCACCCCGTCGCAGCGCAATTGGAATCTCGACTTCGACGTACGATCCAAACGAACGAGGCGACGGATTCAACCACGCATGTTCGTAAAGCCAGTTTCGATCGACAAGCCGATCAAGAGAGCGGTCGATCCGACGAATTCGGCCTGGCCCATCTCAATGGAACGACGGCCCCCCAGGAGTTGCATTCATTCACCTCTCGCATTCAACCGATCTTGATCTCACGATGCGGACAATGCCACGACGAAAAATCATCAAGATCTTGGCAACTGAAGATGCCTCACCCAGGATCACGAGTCGGACAATCGGGAACGGTTGAAAACTTGAAAAGCACGCTGCGGTACTGTCGGCCGGGCGACGGCGATGGCAGCGAATTGTTGCGGATGGCAACGACGGCTCACGATGACAACACCGACAAGCCGCCGATCGCCCAATACGAGTCTCAATTAATCGCGACTTTAAACGATTGGATATCACGCCTATCGACCCAAGAACGCACCGTCGATGCCTCGCTTTCGAATGAATTACTTAAGGAAACGTCCGCGTTGGCCCCTGCGGTCGAGGGCATGGGATCGGCGTCCGAATTGATCCGAGCCGAACCCGGTGAAGTCGAAGCCTCGTTGGCTCCCCCGCCCCAGGCCGATATCAGTCGCGGCAATTTGCCCCAGCCGGTTCGTTTGCCGGTCGTTAGCGACCCCGATGACGCTCGGCATTTCAATCGTGAAACGAAGATTCGACGATTGTTCGGATTCGATTGAGCGGTGGTCAATAATCCGCAGTCATCACGCTGCCGCAATCAACGCGATAGTTGCTGCCATTGACGAAACTGGCTCGCTCGGAACACAGCATTGTGATGATGGCGGCAACCTCTTCTGGTTTACCGCGTCGCTTCGCGGTGATACCAGGTCGTTCTTGATCCAAGAACGACGCGACCGCTTCCTCAACATCGATCCCCATTTCTTCGGCCCGCTGTTCCATCATGGAATTGGTCATCGGCGTCTCGATGAACGCGGGAGCGACCGAGTTGATGAGCACCCCGTGTTTTCCTTCGACTTTGGATAGATTCTTGACGAAGCACCCCAGTGCAGCCTTGGCCGTGTTGTAGACCGCTTCGTCCGCATAGGGCTGAACCGCGTTTTCACTGGTGATGAAAACGGCACGTCCCCACTGGGCCTTTCGCATTTCTGGGATGGCTGCCCGGCTAATGCGAACGGCGGAAAGGAAGTCAATGTCCCAGGCCTCTCGCCAAGCTTCGTCAGACATTTCCAGTGGATGCCCTTTTTCTCCGGTGATGCCAGCACTATGAACGAGAATGTGGCAGCCACCGAAGTGATGGATGGCGCGATCGACGACGGATTGACATTCATCTTGTTGGGTCAGATCGGCTTCGACTAGTTCAAAATCGCCGAGCACCGATTCCGCATCGGACCAATTCACGCCGGGCATGTCCGTCAGCAACAGTTTCACGCCCTCGAACTGAAGTTGTTTAGCGGTATGCAACCCGATACCCGAGGAGGCTCCGGTAATGACGGCAACGCGATCGGTGACTTGCAAGTCCATCGGAATATGTCCACTGAGTCAGAAGTTGGTTCTATCGAAAAGCTTGCGTCAGCCAAATTGGACACCGGGACGCGACGGTGGGACGTAGCGAGAGTCGCCGAGACTTTCGGTGGTTGGTGGTCTGAGCCGAAACTCTTACCGAGTTTCGCTACCGCAAAATTCGATGTTGACGAAGCACTAAAACCCTGGCATCAGCAAACAAGATGCCGAACGACCGTCCCCTTCCCCAAGATGCCGGTGGATCGTTTAGAATTCGCGTCGGGCTTCGGATGCTCGCCGACTTCTTCGAATCGCTTCTGTTCTCTTCTGGCCGTTTCCCATCATGACGTCATTGGAATCTTTGCTGTGCAATTCATGCGGTGCTCCGCTGAAAGTGCCTCAAGCTGCCAACTACATCAAGTGCAATCACTGTCACACGCAATTGCACATTCGTCGTGACGAAGGTGTCACGTTTACCGAGTCGATCGAACAACTCAATCAAACCGCCAAAGCACTCCAGCAGCACGTCGACCGGCTGACGGCTCAACAACAAATGTCGGATCTGGATCGTCAGTGGGAACAACGTAAGGAGGACTTCATGGTTACCGGCCAGCACGGTCACAAGAGTCTGCCCACCAAAGGGGGAGCGATGGTTGGTGGCGTGATCGTCGCCGCATTCGGATTGATCTGGACGGTGATGGCGTTCGGGATAACCGCGTCGAGTCCCTTTCCCGGCACGTTTTTGTTTCCACTGTTCGGTTTGCTCTTCGTCGGGGGAGGAATCTACAACGCGATTAGCGCCGCGAACAAAGCGCACGAGTATGAACGAGCTCACGCCGAATATCGACGAGAGCGATCCCGCTTGAAACAACAACCCACTTCTCAAAACCCGGAAACCGATCATGAGTGAACCCGCTTCCTTCGTTATCATTCGCGACGGTGAGCGACGAACCTATTTCGATTCATGGGCGCACGTGTTCATGTACCGCAACTTGGTTTGGGGACCGGAGGAACTCGACCGATGGTTGCGACAGGAATCGCCAGATCAAGAATCCGAAGACGAGCACTGGAGCGACGACGTTTGCGGCGGGGTCGTCGTCGACTTTGATCAGCGCCGTTTGGTTTGGGACGGCGACGATCAATCATTGGAAGTCCCCCGGGTCGCCAACGTGCTTCGTCAATTGATGGCGGTGAGTTGGCCTGGTTACGAGATCCGCTACGCTGCCCGAGGCGTCCAAGATCTCGTGATTGCGGCCGGCGAAACGAAACTCGCTCACGCATTGACGGTCGAGGATTCAGACTTACTAGCGGACCTACTCGACGACCGCCCCGAGACAGTGCTCCACGCGTCCGGTCGATACGAGGACGATGACGAAGAGGATGAAAATGGGGACGAGGACGAGGAAGAGGAAGAGTACGACGACGGGGACGACGACGACGTTGCCTTTTTCGGAAATGACGAACTGCGTGCTTGGATCACCTTGATCAACGAGAGGGGCGCGGTGCGTCATCGACATCTCAGCGAGATTTCTCAAGACCTTTTCGGCGGCGGCAAGCAATCCATTGAAGGATTGCTCAAGCTCGACTCCGCCGAGGTTCCCGCCGAGAAAGTCGTGCGGGAAGGCATCTGGTTTGATTTCGGCAAGCGAAAGATCGGTGTTTGGGGCGGCCCCAAATTGCATACGTTGTTGCCCATGCTGCAGCGTAATTGGAAGGGATGGGAAGTCGCTTGGGCCACCGGTGGTTACGCCGATCAGTGTGCCGCGAGCGGTCCGTCGGGGATCCCGATGAGCGACGCCGAAGCTCTCGCCAGCTTGACCCCTAAGATTTTGTCGACCAAGCGATTCGATCTCAGCACGATCTTTGGTGCCGTCGGAAGTTCGATCAAGAGAACCGCGATCAAGGCCACCGGTTGCTTGGCGATGTTGTTATCCGCTCCGGTTGTCCTGTTCGGACTGATCGCGGGGCAACTGAAAGCCGCGTTGATCACGATCGCGATCGTCTGCGTTGGTTTAACCATCGCATTCAAAGTGATCGAGCGTCGTTTCAAAAAGAAGTTCACCGATGGCCCGATCGGTGAAATGACGGATCGTGACAAACAACGCGGGGGCCGCGCGACGGTCGCCGGGCCGCTCGATGAAAACGAACGTTCGAAGAAGCTTGATCAACTGCTGGCCGCCGCCGGTTTGCCCCCGCTTGCGGTCATCGCCAACCATGTCGACCCCGATAATACATTTGACGGTTTGATGTAGTCCATGGATGCGAAAGACAGCCCGACGCAACCGACCTATTACGGCGAGTGCCTCGATGCGGTTCCGTTCGGCTCGATGGTGAATTTTCTGTCGCAACAACTTCCGCGGCCGATCGCTTGGACATTCGTTGCCTGTTGGCGGGTCAAAAGCTTTTTCGGCGGCGGCATCTTGCCGAATTCCGGTTTCGGCCCGGTCGGCAGTAGTACCGTTTTGGCTCGTGCCGACATGCCGGCGCGACCGATGTCTCGGTGGGCGGCGCGCTTGGAAGACCTGAGTGATCTCGGATTCACTCCCCTGCGATTTTCCGTCGGAGATCACATCGGTGCCAAAGAATCCGCATCGGTTTTGCTGTTCGATGGTGACGGGACAACGTTCGCGCTGTTGGAATGGTTTCAGATGCCTGGAACGTCGGGCATCGAAGAACGCAATTTGTTGGAATTGAACTCGCTCGTCGCCGATCCGTCGGGTGTTGCGGGTTCGTGCGGTGCCGGCAACGTCTCCCCGTACCAAGATTTCACTGAGGTCATGACTGCCGTGACGCCGCGCGAAAACTTGCCGTTGGCTGATATCTTTGCCCCTCAGTTTGTCGATGCCGCGTTCCTGGCCGATTCGATCCCGGTAAAGCGAGTGGTTAAGCAGCATTTGCACCGACTCGAAGGACGCCAACTCGAAACCGTGCGAAGAGAAAATGCCCTCAAGCGATACGATGCGCTCAGCCAAGGTCGATTCGATTGGATGATGGATCGAGGACTCATTCGCAAGCTAACACCAAAAGAGGTCGAAAAAATCCGTCAAATCCATCTTCCGCAAACGTAGGCTGGGTCGCAGCCGCTTCGGCGGAGACCCGGCAGCTCCAACGTGAACGCGACGATTGAAACAGCATGCCGGGTGTGCGGCGAAGCGCCTTCACCCAGCCTACGGGAGAACAAGCCAGCATCCACGCCATCAAAATCGCAGCGAAGCTAACAACCCACGCACCCAAAGTAGGCTGAGTCGAAGCGATAGCGGAGACCCGGCAAAAGCACATCTCAGCCAAAAGCCAAAAGCCAACTGCCAACTGCCAACTGCCAACTGCCGGGTGTTCGTCGCCGAGCCTTCTCCACCCAGCCTACCTACTACCTACCTACGAAAGCGATGGTTTTGGGGTATGTTGAAAGGGCACTGTCACTTCCTTTGAAAGACTCGCTTTGAAAATGCCTGTGGAATCCGCTTCACTCGACCCTGATTTACTGCAACGACTCAGTACCGATCCGGCCAAACGGATTGACGAGGTCATCGCTTATTTCCGCCGCGAGAAACGGCCCGTCGAATTGTTCGAGGCTTTGAAGATGAAAAGTCGGCTCGCACACGGGTTGCCCATGATGGCGTTGCCCGACGAGTCCCTCGATTCGCAAACCGGTGGTGACCCGGAATTGCAGCGGTCGCTCGAAGAAGGATTGCTCGATGCGTGTCGACAAGCCGGCGCGATGTTGATCGAGAACGGCAAGGTCGGCGAAGGCTACATGTACTTGCGGCCCGTCGGCGACAATCAACTCGTCCGACGCCTGCTCGCCGATGTCCCGATCACCGACGAGAACTACGACGAGATGGTCCACGTGCTCTTGCACGAAGGCATTGATTTGGGACGTGGTTACCAAGCCGTCATCGAGCATCAAGGCACTTGCAATTCGATCACGCTATACGATCAAGCCATCGCCCAACGTCCGCGAGTGCAACGACAGATCGCCTCACGCGTGTTGTTGAATCATTTTTATGCAGAGTTGACATCGCTCGTGCGAAATGATTTCGCCGGCCGTGCCAACGACAACGGCGTGAGCGCTGACGACATCATTCGTGATGAAAGAGATTTGTCGCTGGGCGATCTGATTGCGAAATACAAATGGATTCTTGGGGGTGGCGGCTACCATCTCGACACGACTCATCTTGCCTCGACGGTGCGATTCGCGACCGTGCTCGACGATGCCGAATCGATCGACAAGGCGATCCAGTTATGCCAATACGGTCGCAAATTACCGGCGGATTTCCAGTACCCCGGCGAAGAGCCGTTTGTCGATTTCTATCCGGCCCATGCCGCGTTCTTCGCGGCTTTGGCCGGACAAAATGTGGAGTCCGCATTGCGGTTATTCGAACAACGAGCCCGCACCGTCGACGTCAACGTTGCCGGCAGCGGTGCGATCGAAACGTATATCGACTTGCTCGACCGCATCGGTCGTCCGGGGGAAGCCTTGCGAGCGGCGATGGAGCTATTTCCGGACGATGTTCCCGTCGGTCGCGTGATGCCAGAGATGATGGTGATGGCTCGCCGCGCCGTCGCCGGCGGTGACGTGGAGATTGCCAATCAACTAGAACAGTTCTGTTCGCAACGTGGCGATCTCCTCGGTGTGGCGGCTGTCAGTGAATTGAACACCGCAAATTAACGCATCAAGGATCCTCGGTGATTTGTTCGCGGCACCATGCCGCTCGTGCTCCGAAAGCGAGCATCATTGTTTGCAGGGTAAACGAGGACGAAATCATCAAGAACACCATCACTTGAGCGAACGCCTGTCCGGAATAGATTTGTAGCGGCGACTGGTTACTAAAAAATTGGCTCCATTGCATGGCCGCCCAAACGGCCGATAGTGCCGCGAACCCCGCGAGGCGACGAAACCCGATTGCGCGACGGACCATCCGCGTGCCGCAGTAGATGCCACCGAGATGCAGGGGCAATGCGACGGCAGTTAAGAATGTCGCGAGTTCTCGGATTCCGTTAGTCACACCCTGAGAATCGGGAAACCGCCAAGCGATCGCGGCGGCTCCGATCGCCGCCCACGCGAACGTGGTGACATTCAAGGCGATCACTCCCCATCCCAGCCTTGGTTCCCAATCGCCGTAGCGAATCTCAAAATCGAGCCGTTCCCACCAAGTTTCGTGACGTGCCTTGATCGGGCGATTCTCTAGAAAGCCCGATAAATCGTCGGCAAGCTGTTTCGCGGATTCATACCGTCGATCGGGGTCCTTGCGAAGACATTTCAGGCAGATCGTCTCGAGTCCTTCGCTGAGATCGGATCGATAATCCCGGGGTGTCGTGACGCGGCGGGTGTGCAACATCATGACCGCGTCAGGAACCGAGGTCGGCTGATGTGGTGTCGTTCCGGTCAATAACTCATACAACACGACGCCGAGGGAATAGATGTCCGATGCCGCCGAGATGCGACGCTTGCCGAATCTGGCCTGCTCTGGCGACATGTATTTCGGCGTTCCGGCTAGAAAGCTGGTTGTACACATCGAACGATCCAGGTCACCACATAAACCAAAGTCCAACAACAACGGAGTCCAACGATCCGTCTCCGATTGACGCGTCATCAGAATGTTTGGCGGCTTAACGTCGCGATGGACCACTCCGTTGACATGACCGTGATGCAGCGATACGGCCAGGTCGCGGATCAATTCGGCAACCAAGTCTTCGGACAACGGCAGTGCTTGATTTTGAAACCAGCGTCCCAAATGCTCACCGTCGATTAGCGGCATGACATAGAAGTGAAACGAGTCGATCTCGCCACAATCAAAGACGGGCACGATCCCCGGGTGGTTGAGGGTCGCGGCGGCGCGAGCTTCCTTCTTGAAACGTTCTAATCCGGCCGCATCGTTGACCACTTCGGGACGAGCGATTTTAAGAGCGACCTCTCGACCCAATGCGGTGTCGACGGCCCGAAAGACGATCCCATACCCGCCTCGACCGATTTCACCGACAAGCTCGTACCGGCCCAAAGTGACCGGGTTCAATTCCGACGGCAACGCACCTTCGGCGGACACGGGCGTGTCCGCCATGATGGATTTCGTTGTGGGAGAGCTGCTCTTTGGCAAGACAAGCAATCACGTTTTTTGGCTGATCGTTTGGCGTCGACGAACGATCCATGTGGTCGCCGCACTCATTGCTGCGAGAGCCGCCGAACCGCGAAACGTCCAACCGAACGTACCAACGGTCGGACGTTGTGGTGGTTGAGTGGAAACCCAAGTATCTTGATTGGGCAAGCGGCCGCCTAGTTTGCGACGATGGACCAAAAGATTTCCATCGACCATTGCTTGACTTTTCTTGACATCGACAAACGCCGCAGCGGGCCGGTTGGACCGAACCATCCCCGTCGCCTCAACAGTCTTATCAGTGTAGTCGCCCGCCGCCGCGTCGAGGTTGGGGTGTTGACCGTAGAGCGAGTGATCGAACTCCTCTACCTCGTGAACCTCCCCGTCGTGAATGTGCACGGTCGGAAAAAATAAGGTATCGGGCAGACGGGTCTGGAACTCAAACGCCATCGGATGGGCTTCTCCTCGGAGTTCTTTTAGCTGAAACACTGCGAAGCTGTAATCTTGGTACTCCGGGATCGCAGCCCAAGTTTTCTCAGGGATCACGAACCGCGGATCGAGGCGTTCGAACTGGTCGATCGAAGGGACAAAAGAGGCGTCAAAGCTTCCCACAGAGTGGACCTCAATGTTGGCCATCGGCAAGGGTATGGATTCAACCGATAACGAATCCTCGGCTGGTGATTCGAGCCGAGGAAACCCTCGATCCAAGTCGGCGAAGAGATCCTCGTACCCCGAAAGGTCCACAAATCGAATCGCACTTTCGGGGTCGTTCTGACGAACTTGGGACGACATGCGAACCGGCAGCGGTAAGATCATCGCGTTCGGTTCGGCCGAGTCGTATCGCATCTGGTACGCGATCCACTGTGTTCCACGGTCGGTCAAGCGAGCAAAGATTCGAGTCGAATCGACCGAACGCACGGGGCCGGCAAAACAACACATCGGTAACTCCTACCATTTGCGAACGAGGATGCAGAGTCCCCCTATCGTAGGGAATGAGGGCAATGCAGGCAACTTTTGAAGTCCGCGCCTCCTGCCAACGGGCAGTTGATTCAATCGTAACTGATGCGTCACGGGCTGTTGATTTAGTCCTCATCGAAACCCGAAGCGTGAGCGAGGGATACATACAAAGGACTTTATGGCGATGAATCCCTCGCTCACGCTTCGGGTTACGATTAAATCAACACGCCCGTCAGCGAGGGATAACTGATATTGACTCATCTGGGGGTGGACGTCGCGATCGGTTAGACTAACGTGCCGTCTTGCTCGCGGTGGAAATTGATTTTCGTTTAACCTTCCCGTTTGCATTGCCGCCGCCCATGAACCTGTTCGCTGAAACTTCGGTTGAGGAAGCGGTTGCGATCGCTTCGGGCACACTCGAAACACTGTCTGAGTCCATCTCCGCGAATTCTGGGCACCTGGTGCCGGTCGATTCGATTCACATCGCAACGACGGTGGGTTTGTTGTTGGCGGCGAGTCTTTTTGCGGGTCTGGCCAGCGAAATGTTGCGGCTACCCAAAGTGACGGCGTATTTGATCGCGGGCATGTTGCTCGGACAGAGCGCGTTCGACGTGATTCCACACGATCACTATCGGTTTCTCGAACCGCTGACCAAGCTCGCGATGGCGTTGGTGCTGTTCTATTTGGGGACGCTGTTTCCGTTTGATCAAATTCGCCGAATCGCACGACGGGCGATTCCGCTGTCGATCGGCGAATTGACCGTCACGGCCACACTCGTCACGGTAGGTACTTATCTATGTGGAATGACTCTGGCGCAGTCGGCCCTATTAGGAACGCTGGCCTTGGCGACGGCTCCAGCGACGACGATGTTCGTCTTGCGAGAAACCAACGCGGAGGGCCCCGTCACTAGCCTGACGGGCACGTTGGTGACGCTCAATAATTTAGTCGCGGTGATCGTATTTGAATTGGTTTGGTTGGGCATCGAATTGGCCACAGCGACGGGTGGGTCCGGCGGCGATAGTCTGTCGATTTCTGCGACACTGTTTCGCTTGGTCCAATCCCTCGGCGGTGCGTTTGTCCTTGGATTGGTCGGTGGTTTGGTGATGAGCTACGCGTGTGAGATCATGCACACGCGTCGATGGTTGGTGCTTTTGGTGGGGATGGCGGCGCTGTTGCTAGGGCTCAGCGAGCAATGGCAATTGCCCTACATGTTGGTGTTCCTCGTCGTGGGTGTGGTGGTGGTGAACTCATCCAGCGGCACTCAAAAGATTACTGCACAATTGGATTCGATCGGCGGATTGCTCACGGTGATGTTCTTTTCCGTTCACGGATCGGAACTGAATGTCGCGTTACTGATGGATGTGGGATTGGTGGGAACGGCCTACGTTGTCTTGCGCAGCGTAGGAAAAGTGCTCGGCATTTGGGTCGTCGCGTCGCGGACAGAAGCTTCGCCGGAAATACGCACGTGGTTGGGGCCGGCAATGTTGGCGCAAGCGGGTGTGGCGATTTCGCTCAGCGCCACGGCAACATCTCGCAACGCTGAGATCGTAGGCCAAGTCCAGACGATCATCTTGGGCACCGTCGTGGTGTTTGAAATTTTGGGACCATTGTTGACCCGCGCTGCCGTTCTTCGCAGCGGCGAAATGCCGATCGCGAACTCGATTCACCATACTTTCGGTACACCGCTCAGCGCGCTGCAAAATGTGTTCACGCGTCTGGCCGGATCGGCCGGTTTGCTCGACAAGAAAGTGGCGTTATCCGAGCGGATGCGCGTCGAGCAGGTGATGCGGCGGACCGTTGAGGGAATCGCCGAGAGTGCGGACTTTAACGAAGTCGTTCATTTTGTCGAACATTCTCACGACAATACCTATCCTGTCATCGACGACGATCGCTGCGTCGTGGGGTTGATCCGGTTCGATTTGCTCAATCAAGCGTTCTTTGACCCGCATTCGGACCAGTTGATTTGTGCGGGCGATTTGGCCACGCCTCCTGAAGTCCTGCTGCATCCGTCTCAACCCGTTCGCGATGCCGTGCAGCTATTTCGCCGCACGAGTGACGATTGTGTTCCGGTGGTTACCGACGAGGCACCCCATCGTCTGGTCGCGACGGTGCGTCGTAGCGACTTGACGAGCCTATTGATTCGTGATCGAAAAGCGGGCTTGGGCAGTACGGATACGAAATGACTTGAGTTGAAACGACGATTGTGCCGAAAGAAGTGAAAGCGGGGTTCCGGTTGAACAGCCTGAGAGGGTCCGCTCCCGCCAATCCCACGCTCGAAACCAGCATTTCTCCACCCAGGCGTGCTTTCAGCGTTCAACGTTTCGACGAACTAGGCCGATGCCGCTTCTTCCCATCTCCACGAATCGCACCAGTGCGCCGTTGAATAATCAGCGGTTGTTGTTTCAGCTCAACAACGACCAGCTGGCGATTCAGCGGCAGTACGATCAGCTCAGTACCGGCAGGAAGGTACTGCGGCTCAGCGACGATCCGGCTGCGGCGGCCCGGGCCTTGGGATTGCAACGCGGGATCGCTCACAGCGAACAACTCGTCCGTAATGCGAATCTGACCGCAGGTTTTTATCAGTCCACCGACGTGGCCCTCAACCGGGTCGACGCGGCGCTCATCACGGCCCGAGGTGTGGCGGTCGAGGCAGCCCAAAGCGTTCTATCGGAAGATGAACTGGAGGCTCTGGCGATCACAATCCGCCAAAACATGGATTCGATCGTTGCCGCGGGAAACTCGATGTTCATCGACCATCAATTGCTCGGCGGAGTACTGCAACCAAGCGAAGCGTTGACCCATGCAGACGGAACCGTTCGATTTGACGGAACCGACGCGGTCGGGCAAACCAAGGTCGGCAGTGGCACGAACTCACGCTTCACCGTGACCGGTGCGGACGCCATCGGGGTCGCGTCGGTCTTTCATACAGGATCTTCGCTGAAGGCGGCACTGAACGAAGACACGCGATTGGTCGATTTGCGACAGGGCGCCGGTGTCCGAGGCGGCGTGATCAGTTTGTCCGACGGCGATGAACGCGTGGAGCTTGATCTTCGCAACACCGCGAGCATCGGTGACGTCGTGGATGTTTTGCGAGGTGTGACGCTCGGAGGCCGCGCCTTGGGCGTCCGTTTGGATAACGATTCGATCACGATTCAGTACGCCGACACTTTGCCGGGAACGCTCGCGATCGCGGACCTGCAAGGCAGTTCGATGGCCAAGGATTTGAACATTTCCAATCCGCAGGGGTTTCGTGCACCGCCGATCATTGGCGACCGGCTGTCCCCGCGGGTGACGCTCGCCACACCACTCGACGAGCTGGACGATGGCAACGGCTTGGACCTCTCCGCGGGTATTGTGATCGATCAGGGCGACGAGCGATTCACCATCGACTTAAGCGAAGCCGAAACGATCGGCGACGTGTTGATTTCGATCAACCGCAGCGGCGCGGGAGTCAAGGCGGAATTAGATGAGGCCGCCGGCCGAATCAAACTGCGTGGTTTGATTTCGGGGGTGGACTATAGTGTCGGCGAGAACGGTGGCGATGCAGCGGCACAGCTAGGCATCCGGACCGCAGATGAAAACACGTTGCTCGACGACTTGAACCGTGATCGCGGCATCTTTTTGAACTCGAGCGGCCCCGACCTGGTGATCACTCGCCCCGACGGGGTCGTGTTGGATCTCGAACTGAGCGGGGCCGAAACGATCCAAGATGTGATCGATTTGGTGGCCAATCATCCGCTCAATCGGGATACGCGTCGCGTGCGTCTGACCCTCAATGATGTCGGAAATGGATTGGAACTGACATCTCCGGTCGGACTGAGCCCCATCCGCGTGACACAGCCCGGTGCCAGCGACGTTGGCACGCAACTCGGACTCATCCCGCTCGGCGAAACCGAATCGACGAGCACCGTCGTCGGTGGTTCGGCCATCTTGACCGGCGTTGACTATCGCCCCCGGGATGCGGGGGGCGCGATCGATACGTTGCTGCGTCTGGAAAAAGCCGTCCGTGCCAACGACATTTCCGAGATCGGACGCTTGCAAGCCAAATTGGATAAGGACCTCGACACGAGCAGCCGGACCCGTGGACGCGTCGGCGTGTGGAGCGCCAACTTGCAAGATCTCAAATCGGCTGTCCAAGACGAATCGGTCTTGATGCAATCCCAACTCAGTGACGAGTTGGATGCCGACTTGGCGACCGTGATCAGCGAATTGCAGGCGCGACAAGCTGCCTTAGAAGCCTCGATGCGGTTCGTCGGACAAACCGCGAGTTTAAGTTTGCTCGATTATCTGTAAGCAGACATTCAACCGACAAGCTGACCGGCCGAAATCTCGCTCGAATCGGCCGACCAATCATTGGGCCCATGGCCGAAGTCACCGGCGCGATGATGCTGCGGTAGCTCGAGTGTCCGTGTCTTGCCGTAGATCGAATCTAAACTGATTCGGCCATCGTGGTGCTCGACCAATCCTGTACAGTTCTCGACCCAATCACCTGTGTTGCAATAAAGCAGGTGAGGCCGGTGAATCATGTTGGGCGTATGAACATGGCCGCAGATGACCCCTTCGCAACCTTCCGCTCTTGCGTGCTGCATCAAGTTGGGTTCGAACCCGCTGCAGAATCGGATCGCACGTTTGACTTGCGACTTCAACCACGCGCAGGCACCGTAAGGATTTCGGTGACGTCGACCGACGCAATGATTCACCAATCGATTGCAACTTAAGATCACGTCATACGCGATCGAAGTGATTTTAGAGACCCACTGGGCTTGCGTTTCAACGACGTCGAACAAATCGCCGTGGGTGACCAACAGTCGCCAACCTCGGACGGTCTCGAAAACGAATTGGTCGGCAATCTCGACATCCGCGAACTTGCCGGCGAACTTCTCCATGATCAAATTGTGACCATCGATGTCTCGCAAGAACGCGTCATGGTTTCCAGGCGTGTAAAAGACCTTGGTCCCCTTGGCCATCAGGTCCTCGAAGTAATCCATCACTTCATCGCATAAAGGAGTCCAATGCCACCCGTGAGCTGTCCGCCATCCATCGATGAAATCACCGACAAGATAAACTTGTTCGGGTTGATAGGATTTCAAGAAATCCAAGCACTGGGCCGTTTGGGTGTGCTTGGATCCGAGATGCACGTCGCTCAATAGCAGCGTTCGAACAGGTCGAGCCACCGGATGATTCATAGAAATCGCTCGTCAAATACGTTGCACCGTCGTGAGAGCACGCGATGCGCGAAACCGGGATCATGAACTTGGGTTGTCACCTGACAGACTAGCCAAAACCGTCTCGAAGGGAACCACTCAAATGAGGACTTCGAGATGGTTTCACGCTCGTTTCTGACGTGAATTTTGCTTCAACTTACGAAGAATACGACCTAAATTCAGTGTCGCAACTAAATAGGATTCCGCCTCCTCCGAGACGTTTTCCGGAAAAATAACACGGGGGGATCCCTGTCCACCCTTCATTCCGAGGGCCGCTGTGAGCTTCGACCAGAATGAACGATCATTCTCTACGACTCTTCGATGAGATGCTTCGCGATCGATCCGCCGACTCGCCGAATGAAACAAATAAAATTGAATCGGCATCGCGTGCTGCACAGCCTCGGCCATTTGTGACTGCCATTTGGGATGGGACAAGTCTTGTCCTTCATCATCCAGTTCGAGTCGTCCGAGCCAATGAACAAGCTTGAGCAACTGAGTCGATTGTTGAGAGCCGGCGATGCTCTTGGACTGTTGCCACTTCTCTTCAAATTCTTGTTCGGTGAGTCGCTTACCCGATTTTCCGACGATCGGAGAAAGAATGTAGCGATGATCCTGCAAGAGAGAAGAACTCGGCCCCACCTTCGGGGACATCGGATCTTGGCGCAGTTCAAATAGCGTCCGCGACTGGCTCATCGGCTGTTGGCGGACTTCCGGCGAGATTCCACACAACAGTAACGCGACAACTTCAATCAATTCCTCCGTCACCGGCGGCATTCGCAAACCGTCAATCGGCGGCAGATAGAGGGGCGATTCCGATTCGCGAGATGCCATATTCGATTGTCACTCACATCGAGGTGCTGTCCAAATTTGGATAACAACTTCACAGGAGCGAGGATGGTTCGCTAGAGCAAAACAGCGGATTACATCATCTCTTCATCAAGTCGCAACGGAATACGTCGGATGACCCCATAACGGCCACATCTTCATCAAAATCCAACGAAAACTGAATCATCTGGATGTCGAGAAACAGTCGCCCAGTTGGTTATCGTATGTCGGCGAGCCGATGGAGCAATTCAACAGCGGCCACAGCAACTCCTCTCGATGAAGTGATCTTTTGATTAGCTACGAACTGATTTATCGAAACGGTAAGCAGCGTGGTGAAACGGTGTCGGTGGGTGACAAGCGACTCGTCATCGGACGCAGTGCAGACTGCGATCTGGTGCTTCAAACGCCCGACGTGAGCCGTAAGCACTGCATGATCGTCCGCAATTCCGAAGGCATTTACATTCGCGACTTGGGTAGTCGAAACGGCACCAAGGTCAACGGGGTCGATATCGCTAACGAAAAGGCGGTCAAACTCAAACATCGGGACAAGCTGCAGGTAGGGAAATGGAAGTTTCGGATGATCGAACATTCCGGCTCGAGCCTTTTGCAGCCGAGCCAATCTGCCGAAAGCTTAGGTGGAACGAACTCAGCGGGCACGAGCGTTTCGCCCGTCTCAGGTCTCGATTCGGTTGGTCGGTCCGAAGCAAACTCCGGCTTCAATGATGACAGCCCGTTGCAAGGTGACCTGCTTGATGAACTCGACGCGATCGCCGCGTCGTTGCATATCAACATCGAGGATAGCCCACTCACACGTACGGCCATGACCGTTCGCGACGTCGACGCCGCGCTTTTAAAGGAAGCGGCCGAGGCTGCGATAGCCGTTGACAAGAATTCCGCCGCTGCACCGACCGAAGCGAAATCAGGCCAGGACAATTTGTCGTCCGAGTTGAAACTCCCCAAGGAAGATCCGGCAGGCGAGAGGGCCGATTTCGAGCATGCCGCCGCCGAGCACGCCGCAGAAGAGCAACTCGAAGACGGAGCGAAGCGGGAACCTGCCAAATTGCCAAGCCACTTGCGTCCCAAAGGGCCGATCGATTCTCAAGATGCCGCCGAACAAGCCCTTCGCCGGATGTTCGGCTCTTGAATTATCGCGGCGATTCGAGTGCTTCGATCAAGCATTCCAAACGCCCTGGTTTTTCAATGATCTCGTCAATGCCGTTTTCTTTAGCGACCCTTCGCTGCGCTGACGTGGCGATGCCGGTTGCCCATAGATGACGTAGGTGACCTGACGCACCGAGACGACGTCGCCATTGGTCGCCGGTCGCCGGCGTCGCGACCGAGTCGTCCCATAGTATCGTCGCCTCGCCACGTGAGGTCTGTGGGCTTAGCTTTCGCTGCCAAGTTGTCCAGCGTGGTTGCGGTGTATCGAACATGCAGATCGAATCCATGTAGGCTTCGGCGATCGAGTAATGCGATGCGATGATCACGACCGGAAACACTGGCGGATGATTCGTTCTGAAAGACTGCTCGCGACGGCGGCGGCATGATTCAAGATAGACGAGTGCTTCGTCGCTCGAGATGGATTCGATCCATTCACTCGAGAGAAAAGAATCGGTCGGCGGCAATGCCACCGTTGGTGCGACCAATGGTCCCCGGATTAACAAAAACGATGCGCCGGAGTGTTGCCGTCGCAGTTCAGTGATGCGATTGCCTGCGGTCGGCATGGTAGCCACGTCGAAACGATTCGTTGAAAGGATCAACACTCGGTCGACCGCAGACCGGGGCGGCGAGTGCACCGCGTCTTGGATGCTCGAGCGGACGGCAATCATGTCGACATGATCTTGGCACCATTTCCATACCGATAGGGTTTCCGGGTGATCGGTCGCTCCGATCCACAACACGGATGATTCTCGTTGAGGTGGCTGTTCAGAAGGATTGGTTTTCATCAATCGCCTGTTCCGCTTCGTTCAATATCGCCCAGGCATCTCCGGGCGAATCGCTTGCCCGTAGACCGGCGAGGAAATCTTCGTTGGCCACGAGCCGACTGAGTTTTGCAAGGATACGCAGGTGGCTCGTGTCGTCATAAGAGCAGATTAAAAAGAAGATGTCCGTCAATTGGCCACGATCGGCGAACGGCAAACCGGCTTGGCAAATGCCCAAGGCCAACACCGAATCGGCCAAGATGGAAGTTTGAGGACGACGCGGGTGCAATAGCGCGACGCCGTTATCCAGCGCCGTCGGATGCAGTTTCTCACGTTCGGCCACGGCTTCGGCCATCGCCGGGGCGTCCCACAGCATCCCGGTTTGCGACGCCAGCGAAGCCATGTTGCGGATCACGCTGCCTCGGGTGCGAGCCGAAAGCGGGATGGCGATCGTATCGACGGTACACAGTTCGGCCAGCGGACGCGGCTGCGTGTCGCTTTGCCGGTGCAATACCGCGCGGACTTCATCGAGCTCTTGGGCATCGCTCAATCCGATCCGCTCTTCGAGCCAATGATGGATCTCGGCTTCGTTGAACCGCCATTGACCGCCAACTTTGCGGCCCGGCAAGGTTCCCCGGTCGACCATTTTTTTGATCTGCTCGGGCGTTACGTGCAGGTACGTCGCCAACTGGGAAATGTCGAGATCTTCCATGGGATTGGGTCGGTCGAGGATTTAAAGGTTGGGTTTGTCTTGACGGAAGTTTGGGAAAATCAGTAAATCGATTCAAGTTACGATGCCGATCGTCCGACGTCGATGCGTCTGCAAGTCGACGATGCGGCGATCATCGGTCCCTTTTCCCGAGCCGGAGCGAATTGCTTGCCAACCAGATCGAAAGATCGAACTTCCCAACGTCGGCGGGCCACCGGTCTGCCGATCGGTCGGGGAAGCCGGTCAATCGCAGCGTTCGCCTTCGGGATCGTCGGGTTTTTTTATTGGATTCCGACGCCCCAACCGACATGGGGACAATCCGGTTATGGTACCGCCCCGCAAACGAACTTATCCCCGATCGGTCCGACGAATCAGGGGGCGCCGTTCAATTCAGGCGGTTTTTCGAATCCGGCATCCGGATTTCCCTCGGCATCCCCATTTCCCTCGACAGCCCCGTCCGGCTTGGCCCCGTCCGGCTTGGCTCAGACGACGAATCCGTCCTTCGATCCCTACGCCGTCCAGCCCGGCGGTTCGATGTTCGGCGGAGCGTCCATCAATCCATTGGCGCCATCGCCTTATGCTTCGGGGCCGACCACGTTCGCTCCCTCCGGATCCAATTTCGGATCACCGGGAACCGCTTCCTTGGGCTCGCCGGTAGGCGGGAACCCGTCGTATCCTAACGGGAGCCTTTTGGGAGGGCTGTTTTCGGGCAACTGGTTTCGCGGCAATTCCAACCCGACCGGTGTGTACCAAGGTGCAGGTTATCCGACCGGGGCGTTGGTCCCCTTCGGCACGCCGTCCGCCTCGGCATCTACCTATTCGGCACCATCAATCTACGGTTCCGCGCCTCCCCAGGGAGGGTTTTTCGGGGCTCCTGTGGGAAACGCGACGTACGGCAGTCCGTATGCCGGCGACGCGTTCGGCGGCGGCGTTGGCGATCCGTTTCCCGCTTCGGCTTACCCTTCGGGATCTCCCACGTCGCTGTTCCCCGGCGGGATCAGCGGCGCGGGTGGTTTCGGCAGCGGCGGGGCCCTCTTTCCAGGCGGCCTTTTCCCGAGCGGGGGCATTGGCGGCTACCAATTATTGCACGGGCCGCGGTTACGACACACTTACATCAGCGGCGGGGACGGGGACGATGAAGTCGGGCTGAACCAAACCGACGCATCGATCGGGTTTGCGTTCGGAAACTTTTTTTACAGCAATCGCCCGCTGTACGTCGTCCCCTCTTTTTCGCTCTATCTATTCGACGGGCCGGTCACGACGGCCGGTAGTCCTGCGGACTTGCCCGGAAACGCCTATGCCGGCTTCATCGATTTCGGTTGGCAGACCGATCCGAATCAAATCATCGGCGGGGAACTCGGCGTTCGTGTCGGTGCTTACACGGATTTCGACACCTTCAACGATGACAGTATCCGCGTGATGGGCAAAGGCTTGGTGTCGTTTCGTTTGACGCCTGCTTCGACGCTCAAAGCCGGTGTCTATTACCTGGATCGTCAGAGCATCAAGCTACTGCCGGCCGGCGGCCTGCTTTGGCAGCCTGACCCCTACACTCGATTCGACATTTTCTTCCCCGAGCCCAAGTTTGCAAAGTATTGGCGAACCATCGGCACGCAAGACGTTTGGTGGTATTTGGCGGGCGAATACGGTGGGGATTCTTGGACGGTGACGCGGGCGAGCAATCTCGAAGAACGAGTCGACATCAATCAAATCGGCGTGACTTTCGGGTTCGAATGGGGCCGCAGCGACTTGATCCGCACCGGCCAGCGGCGTGCATTCTTGGAAGCAGGGGTCGTGTTCGACCGCGAACTTAATTATGAAGTCTCCCCCCACGACCGCGACCTCAACGAAGCCTTCATGTTCCGAGGCGGTTGGGGATACTAAGAGCCTTTCCGAAAAGGTGAGGCACGAGCGATACGGTTTACGAAGTTGCTCGAAAATACTGAAAGTCTCCACGATCGACGCTACTTTGGGCTTGGATTGGGTTTGAACCCCTAACTGACCCACTCTTTTCGCATGTTGAGGCTTTTCACAATGAACAAATTATCCTTCCTGTTGACGTGTTTGATCGGCGTCGCGACGGGGATCCAGGCCGACTCCACTTTCGCCCAGCGGCCACAACGCGGTGACGACGGAGCCCAATCGGCGCCCGAAGGTCGTGGTGGTGATCGCGGGTTTGGCGGCCGAGGCGGTTTCGGCGGCGGTCCCGGTGGCCCAGGCGGACCCGGTGGCCCTGGCGGCATGCGGGGTGGTCCGGGCGGTGCCGGCGGTGCGCCTGAATTGGCGCTGCTCCGCTCCGCCGAAGTTCGCGAAGAACTCGAAATCATGCCTGACCAAGAAGAGGCGTTGCAAAAACTAGCTAAACGCGGCGAAGAACGGCCTCGCGGTCCCGCCGAAGGATTTGATTTCCGCAACGCTAGCGAAGATGAACGGGCCGAGATGTTCAAAAAAATGCAGGCGATGCGTGAAGAAGCCTCCAAAGAACAGAAAGTGATGCTCAAAGAAGTTTTGTTCCCAGAACAAATGGAGCGTCTCGAACAACTGATGCTCCAAATGAGAGGCATCATGGCCTTGGGTGAACCTGAAGTTCAAGAACGCATCGGGCTGACGACGACTCAGGTCGAAAAGCTAAAGCAAATTCGCAGCGAGCAAGAAACGAAAATGCGTGATTCGATGCGCGAAATTTGGCAATCGGGCGATCGCGAAGGCATCCGCGACAAGATGACGGAAATGCGTAAAGAAGTCGAAGCGAAGGTACTCGACCAACTCGACCCCAAGCAAAAAGAAAAATTCGAAGAGATGAAGGGCAAGCCCTTCGACTTCAGCTCGATCCGTCCGCCCGAAGGACGTGGCGGTCCCGAAGGTCGTGGCGGTCCCGAAGGTCGTGGCGGACCCGAAGGTCGTGGTGGTCCCGAAGGTCGCGGCGGATTCGGGGGGCGTGGGGGCCCAGAAGGGCGTGGAGGCCCAGAAGGACGTGGCGGACCTGAAGACGGCGGTCGCGGACGTCGCCCAGGCGGATCGCCCGAACGAGGCGAGTAGCTTACGGTATCGCATCCCATCATGAATTTTTTGGCTAAACGCACGTAGCAGCGTCTCTCCGAGACGTTGAATATTGCGAGCCTCGGAGAGGCTCGCCTACGTGCTTTGCTGATTGACTTATGCGGTGGTGCTTATAGTTCCCGTCAGTTCAGACAGACGGGGTACGAGCCGCTCGAATCCCTTTTTTCAATCAACCCATGCCCATGCTCATTCGCCCTTTCATTCCTAAGTATTTGCTCTTCGTTGTCACGCTCCTGACCGTTGTCGTTGTTGAAGCAACGGCATTTTCCGAGAACTGGGGACATTGGCGTGGCGCGGGTGGTAATGGCGTTGCCGTGGATGCCAACCCTCCGGTCAGCTTCAGCAGCACCGAGAACATCGCTTGGAAAACCCCCATCGAGGGCTCTGGATCGGGATCGCCGGTGATTTGGCAAGACGTCGTTTTTGTGACGTCGGCGATCGAGCAACGTGACAACCCGAACGGATCGCATCGTTTCGTTTTGTATTGCATCGATCGCAAGACGGGCAAGATCGTGTGGCAACGCGTGGCTGCCGAAGGGACACCCCATGAGGGAACTCATGAAACCAATACCTACGCATCCGCATCACCGTGTACCGACGGTGTTCGTGTTTATGCCTCATTCGGGTCGCGCGGTCTGTACGCCTACACGTTCGACGGTGAACTGGTTTGGAAGCGTAACTTCGGCAACATGCAAATGCGTAACGGGTTCGGTGAAGGAAGTTCGCCAACGATTTCGGGCAACCGATTGATCGTTCCCTGGGACCACGAAGGTCCCTCGCAGCTATATTCGCTCGATACCGCCACGGGCGAAATCGTTTGGCAGGTCGCCCGTGACGAGGTTTCCAACTGGGGAACGCCGCTGATCATCGAGCACGACGGCAAGAAGCAAATCATCACCACCGGTGAGAATCTGGTCCGATCTTACGACTTTGACTCCGGTGCACTCCTTTGGTACGTAGGAGGTCAAACTCAACGCCCCGCAGCTTCACCCGTTGCCGGCGACGGCTTGGTGTTTGTCGGCAGCGGTTTTCGAGGTTCGTTCCTCGGAGCATTTCGTCCCGACGGTCGCGGCGACATTGAGGACACCTCTCACGTCGTTTGGACCCGCGACCGCGATACCCCTGATATCGGCTCGCCGCTCTTATCGAATAGCCGTTTGTACTTCTACAAAGGCAAGACGGGGTTGTTGACCTGCGTTGACGCTGCCACCGGCGAGCCGCATTATGTTACCGCTCGCATCGACGGGTTAGGGTCCATTTATGCGTCTCCCGTCGCGGCCGGAGGATACGTCTACCTGACCGATCGTTCAGGTACGATCGTCGTGATACGTGAGAGCAACGAGCTTGAAATCGTTTCCACCAATTCCATGAACGAAACGGTCGACGCGACTCCTGCGCCGGTGGACAACCAATTGTTTGTCCGAGGCGCCCGTCATTTGTTCTGCGTGGAAGCCCGACAGTAGCCCGAATCAGAGCGAACCCTTGATCGCCGGACGAACCTTCTTGCTAGACCAGCCGTGCAATACGTTCCCAGGCAAACGACCTCCCGTTAACCAAGCATAACCCTTGGGACAGACCGCCGCGAATATCAATGCCGCTGCGTAGCACCCGACGGTGACAAGCGGAAAAGCAAGCCAACACGACGTCGTTGGATCGACCAATTTGTCAGCGATCTTCGAGACGACCGCGCGGAGCGGAAATTCGTGAACGAGGTAGACAAAAAAGGAAGCTCCCGACAACCCGATGAAGGCTTGATAACGGAGCCGCCATGCGATCATAAACAACGCGACCATTCCTACCAAAATGGACGATTGATGTAACAGGAGGTCGAGTACGCCGTGCTGCGACGTGTACCAGATATCGAAATCGGGCCTTAAATAGACACGACACGCCGCTAGCATCATCCAAGTCAAAAACGTCATCGCCACGACTCGATCCGAGCTTCGGCCGAGCGTTTCCAACCAAGAGATTTTTTGGACCGCCATGCATCCCATTGAAAAAAACAAAAGCGTTTCCAGGTTGAGCACGTACCAACCATGCAAAACCGGAAAGCATTGGTAATTTCCGACCCAAAGGATGAGCAGAGTTGTCAACGCCACGCGTCCCCATCGAGGATGGTCGACGCAACGGCGGATGACCGGAGCGACGATTACCAAGACCATCAGATCGCGGAGAAACCAGAGCTGTTCGGCGGGCGGACGCAACACCCACATCGCTAGCAGCTCACCGGTCGACAAGTCGATGGCTTCTTTTTCGAGAACCCTCACGATCAACCAAGTCGCTATGGCAATCGCTCCGATGAGGAGATAGGGAATCGCGACGGTACGTGTTCGCTGCCTTAGTTTCTTTCGATACGACGCCCAGCTTCCGTCATCGCTGCGGAAATAAAACAGTCCGGCTGCGAATGCGAATAAGGGCACCGCGACCCGTGCGACCGCCCCGAATAGAAACTCTTGGGTCAATTGATTCCAAGTCGCAAGTTCGATCGCCGGACTATCGGGGATGTCGGACTTGTAATGAATGCCCACGACGCACACGGTGGCCAACAATGCGACGACTTGAAAGGCTTGTTGAGCTTGGACAGATAGTTCTTTGGACACGGCGCGGTCGATCGTTGGGAAAAACGGAACCCGAGCAATTGGGTGCCTGTTTTGAACTTTAGATCACCAATGGAACGCATGATCCCAAGCAAGATACTGGCATCTCGCATATGGGTTCGGTGCGGGCCCCGGTATTCCGCAGAATCGTTACAAGTTGAATTAAGTTATGCATCGGCAACGATTGTCGAGTCGCAAACGCCCATGCCCGAGCGGATCGACGAGTCTTGGAACCACTGGTTCCAGATCGCGAGACTCGGGCGTTACGCGAGTCCCGAGGCACCGGCCGACTTGGGTACTACGTACGGCGATGTCCTACAAAAAGCGTACAGTGAAGGTGCCTACGCCGCCCCTGTTCCATTCCTGAAAGGTCTCTCGGCGGACGAACTTGAAACGATCCAAAATGCGAATTGGCTCGCCGACCCGATCCGTGTCGATTCGTTAACCGAAGAGGGCGCCTTGAACTTGCTGATCCCGGCGGCCGCTCAAGTCGATCTCAACTATGACGGCCTAGTATTTCTCGTAGTCGTCGGCTCATCCAGTCGGTCAGTTCCGAATTGAACTTGCCTTTGATTTCACCAGTGTAGTCGATTCGATAGTAGCGTCCGTCTTGATAACACTGATCCAACAAGGGCTGCAACTCTAAAACGACATCGCGATCTTGGGATCGCAACGGGACCGGGATGTTCGGCAACGCTTGGTCGAGAGGCGCGGGGTAAACTTCAAACTGGTTCGGATTCAAAAATCGATAGACACAAACCATGTAGGCTGACAATTGAGCTTCTGTCAGTTCTTCGATCGGGGCACCCAAAACATACTTGCCCTGACGAACCAGATCAATCTCCACTAAGTTGATCTTGGAATTCATGTAGTCGAGTTGTTTCTTGGCGTACTGCTCCCGATTCTTCGTCCCGACTTTGTTCCACGGACTGACAAACTCGATCGCCGTGACGACCCGCCCGCCCCGGTCTACGATTTCGATGTGACGCGTTTTGTAGGGAGACTGCTTGACGATAATGGCTTGGGCGACGACGGGCTGAGAGAGGACTGCGGTACCTGTCTCCGCTTCGGTGGTCTCAGTAGAGATATCCTCTGCAACGTGAATATCTGGTCGAATCCAGCGGACCTCGTCTTGCTCATAGACGGCCAAACTCTCTTCGATATTAGCCTGCAATACATTGGGCAGTCGCTGGTTGAGTTGGTTGGCTGCATAGACGATCAATCTCGCGTGGACTTCAGGCCACCGAGATTCAAGGAAGGGGTCCATCCCCGGAAACGGACTTTTCTTCATGGTTTCAATCCTTCCGTTCGAAGCGACAACAATCCGATCTATTGTAGTCGCGCTTCAATCGCCAAGCCAATGCAGCACCCTGAAGCGGCTCTGTTTCGCGATTCCCAGAAGGAGTGAAAGACGCCGGGATTGTGGTAGGATGATCGGCTGATGAGCCGCTGAGCTATCCTGTTTTCGGTTTTTGAATTGCCTTCCCCGCCCGAGTTTCATCATGACATCCCCATCGACCTTGACGACATTTGCTTGCTTTGCCGGCGTGCTTGTTTCTTTTATCTGTTCACCCGCCGCCGCACAAAAAACTTCGGCCGTATCGGAAGTCATTGGCAGCCGGCCTAATGTCGTCGTCGTGTTCATGGATGACATGGCGTATGGTGACATCGGCGCGTTTGGGGCGACCGAATACCCGACACCGAACCTGGACGCGTTGGCCCAAGGTGGTCGGCGGTTTACCGACTTTGTCGTCTCGTCGGCGGTATGCAGTGCGTCGCGTTCGGCATTGATGACTGGTTGCTATCACCGTCGAGTTGGGCTGTCGGGAGCGCTCGGTCCGAAATCAAATATCGGATTGGATCCGGCCGAAACGACGATCGCGGAGGTTTGCAAATCCGTCGGCTATCGAACGGCCTGTTTCGGTAAATGGCACTTGGGGCATCACGAGAAGTTCTTGCCTCACAACCAAGGGTTCGATCAGTTCTATGGCATCCCCTACAGCAACGACATGTGGCCGTTGCATCCCGACACCATTCGGCGGCAAAAGAAAGACCCCACCGATCCCGGCAACTGGCCACCGCTGCCGATCATGGAAGCCGTCGCCGGTTCACCGGTGAAGATCGTCAATGATAATGTCCAGCCGGCCGATCAGGAACAGATGACCGTCGAGCTGACCCGGCGAAGTGTGGAGTTCATTGAAGACAAATCGAGTGACGATCCGTTCTTTTTGTATCTGCCGCATCCGATGGTTCATGTTCCTTTGTATGTGTCAGATCGCTTTCGAGGCAAAAGCGGCGTGGGTTTGTTCGGTGATGTGATGATGGAAGTCGATTGGTCGATCGGGCAGATCATGTCCGCGATCAAAAATGCCGGGCAAGAAGAAAACACGCTGGTTGTCTTTACCAGCGACAACGGACCGTGGCTATCCTACGGCGATCATGCGGGCAGCACACGCGGACTGCGTGAAGGCAAAGGAACGATGTGGGAGGGCGGCTATCGAGAACCTTGCCTGATGCATTGGCCGGGTACCATCCCTGCGGGAACGACCTGCGACAAGCTCGCCTCAACGATCGATCTCTTGCCGACGATTGCTCGATTGGCCGGCGCGGAACTTCCTGAGCGAACGATCGATGGCAAGCCGATCGTCGATCTGATGCTGGATGTTCCCGGTGCCGTTTCACCGCATACCAGTTTCGCCGGATACTACGGTGGCGGGCAGTTGCAGATCGTCCGCAACGAACGATTCAAGCTGGTGTTCCCGCATCGTTATCGAACGCTGAACGGTCGGCCCGGCGGAACCGGCGGGATGCCGACCGATTACTCGCAACAATCCAGCGGATTCGAACTGTACGATCTTGAGAACGATGTGAGCGAAACAACCAACGTGATGGATCAATACCCCGACGTTGTTGTCGAGTTGCAAGCCGCAGCGGAGCAGTATCGAGTTCAATTGGGTGACTCGTTGCAAAAGCGTGTCGGTCAAGACATTCGTGGACCAGGTAAGCTCTAACCGATGTTGATCGCGATTGTCGCTTCCACCCCCGACGGGATCATTGGTTTGGATCAAGACATGCCTTGGCGGTTGTCGTCCGATTTGAAACGTTTCAAAGCGTTGACGATGGGCGGAACGTTGCTGATGGGACGCAAGACGTTTGATTCGATCGGACGCGCGTTGCCGGGACGCCGAACCTGGGTGCTGACCCGCAACCCGGACTGGTCCGCCGAAGGCGTCACGACTGTCAGCGATGCCGACGCGATTCTCGCCGAGTCACGACAACGCGACGTGTATGTCGTCGGTGGCGGCGAGATTTATCGGCAATGGTTGCCCGCATGTGATCAATTGTGGTGGACTCGAGTGTGGGCGAACCTGGAAGGCGACACGCGAGTGGACCTGCCGCTTGATCAATTCCGAGTCGTCTCGCAACTCAGCGTCCCGATGACGGCAAAGGATGAATACCCGACCGATTGGCTGAGGATGAAACGGGTGAATGCGTGATTGAACCCCGGCTCATGCCGGGTCTTCGCCGAAGCGGCTGCGACCCAGCCTACAATTACAACTCAAAGCGGCGGTTGAAGCCGCCGTTGATGTTGATTGTTTGTCCGGTAACGAACGACGCTGCCTCGGACGTTAAATAGGAGACCGCTTCGGCGATATCTTCGGGGCGTCCCCAGCGGTGCATCAACGCTTGCGATCGCGCCCGTTCGTCCCAGTATCCTTGCGTGGTTTCGCCCCACGCGGTTTGGATCCATCCTGGCGCGACGGTGTTAACACGGACGTGCGGGGCGAGCGTTTGGGCTAGGCTATTGGCGAACGCCATCACAGCGGCCTTCACCGGCCCGAACATCATTCCCGCGTCGCCCTCCATTCCCTCGGGGGCTTGGTCCCATCCGATGAAAACCATCGACGGCGCACCAGTTTGTGCGCCGGAGGCTTGGGATTGTTCGATCAATCGATCGCCGACGATTCGAGATAGCGAAATCGTGCCGCACAAATCGACGTCCAATAACGCCCGCAGCTTCTGATCGAAGGTCCAGCCCGACGCCTCTCCGGTGAGCACGTCCAAACCGGCGTTGTTGACCCAAGCGTCGATCGTGCCGAGTTGCTTGAACGCTTGATCGGCTAGACGGCTGATGTCATCCGCTTGGCTCAGGTCGGCCTGAATCAAATGGCACATCCCGCCGGATGCTTCGATCGTTGCTGCCGTTTGCCGGGCTCCCTCGAGATTTCCTCGGTAATGAACAACGGTTTGGCTCAATGGGTCGCGTGCCAAGCGGATCGCGATCGCGCGACCGATACCGCTGGAGGCTCCCGTGACGACGGAGTTGGGCATTACGACGAGAGCGTTTTGCCGGCGACGCTGACCGCTTTGGGACGTTGCACGTTCTTGGCCAATCCGACCAATTCAAAGAATTGAATCACTCGCCACGACATGTCGAACTCGTACCACTTGTGGCCGTGAGCGGCCGCCCGTGGCGCGGCGTGGTGATTGTTGTGCCAGCCTTCGCCGTGGCTGATCAAGGCGACGAGCCAATTGTTCATGCTGTTGTCACGGGTTTCGTAATTGCGGTAACCAAAGACGTGGCCGAGCGAATTGACCGACCAAGTCCCGTGCAACACGAACACCGTACGCACGGCGACGGCCCACACCGCCCAACTGCAATAGTGCTGCAGCGCGATCGACCAATCTCCGCCGCTGACGGCGAGCCCGACGAGTCCACCGATCATCGAGATCACGATCGCGTGTCCGAGAAACACGAAAAACCATCCGTCCTTGCGTTCGAGTTTGAGATAGAACGGGTCTCTTAATAGGTCGCGGACATAACGCTCGTAACGACTCGTTCGATCTAAGTCACGGTGGCGACAAACAACCCATCCCATGTGCCCCCACAGGAAACTCGCCAAAGGTGAATGCGGGTCGGGTTGGTGGTCGGAGTGCTGATGGTGCATACGATGGATCGCAACCCAGCGTGCGGGGCTGTCTTGAAGATTGCACATTCCTAAAATCGCGAGGGTATGTTCGAGCCATTTCGGGCAAGTGAAGCCTCGGTGAGTTAGCAAGCGGTGGTAGCCGATCGTAATTCCCATCATGCCGAACACAAAATGCCCGGCGATGGCGGCGATCAGAGCCGGCCAAGTAAACAGGTAGCCCGCCAAGCCGGGGACGAATGCCAAAGCAGCCACCACATGGACGAGTGACAGCACGATCACATATCGCCACATCACCTGAATCGGTTGTACCTCCTCCGGCTTCGGAATTCGCTGCGGGTCGCGAGTCGGTTCGTCATCTTGATGCAACAGTTCGTCGCCCATCGGATCGTATTGGGCGGCCGCTTGGTCACCGAAAGACGAATTGCCGTGGGTACGGGTATCGTTAGGCATCACTTCGGAAGTCGACATGAGATTGATCGGGACTTGAGTGGATGGAATCTGGTTAATGGCGAGGCATCCCTCGCTCACGCATCGCGTTACGATTAAATCAACACGCCGCTGGAGTCCGGTTTTCGCTGGTAACCGTGAGCTAACGCTCTGCGGCTAGTCCTAAACTCTGATTGGAACCGACCCCTAGGTTCGGTTCTTGGCCGCTCGATGGCAAGACCATTCTTAGGCTCGACAGTTTAATTGCGACAAAACTTCATCGCGCAGCAAAAACGGCCAAGCTGTTCGCTTGACCGCTGCGTGGAGTCGATGGCAACCTCGGTTGCGCCTAAATGGGCGGGAAGTTAGCTGACGATTATTTCTCGTCGGCCTTCTTGACCTTCTTCTTTTTCTTCAACGAAATCTTCTGGACGCGGGTTTTCGCCATTCCAATGATGTCCGCATTTTCGTCGAAACGGTCGATTTCCTTCAGTCGGGCCACTCGTTCGGCGCGGGTGAGGACATTACGGCTTTTGATGGCCCCGGCTTGCACCTTGAGGCTTCGGTCCATGGTCATGGGACGAATCTAAATCGAGGGAAATTGGATGGTTTGAAATTCAGGCCCCGCATGATAGCGGAAAACCGAATCGCTGGCAACCTCACCCGACCGGCGATCACGGGGGCAATCAACAACGGTATTTCCTGTCCAATGCGCACGATTATGATACAACGGAGCGAACGTAAGCTGACTCGCAACCTGCCCTCCCACCAAGACGCCGCTGATGCATCCACGACCCGACCGATTCGCCGTCTTTCGTTGCCCAGTGCTGATCGTGCTCATGCTCTTGGTGAACGCGGGCTGGCTTGCATTTGCGGAAAAATCAATGGCGGCCGAGTCGTTCGGGGATGAAGACGATCGCCCGAATGTCGTCGTGATGATGGTCGATGACATGGGGTTGAGCGACATCGGGCCGTACGGCAGCGAAATCCCGACTCCGAACCTGGACGCGTTGGCCGCCGGCGGAGTGCGTTTTTCGCAGTTTTACAATACCGGGCGATGTTGTCCGACTCGGGCATCCTTGCTGACAGGGCTGTATTCCCACCAAGCCGGCGTTGGATGGATGACAACGGACCAGGGCACACCGGGCTACCTCGGCCGGCTCAGTGATGACTGCGTCACGATCGCCGAAGTCTTGCAACAAGCCGGCTATTTCACCGCCATGACGGGAAAGTGGCACGTCGGTCATGACGAAGGCGGAATGCCAAAAGATCGCGGCTTTGACCGCAGTTTGAACCTGCCCGCTGGTGGCGTGCACTTTTCGAATCAGACCGGCAGCAAGGGCAACACGAAATTGTTTTTGGACGGTGAAGAGGTCGCCAAAGACGACCCCATGTTCGCCCCACCTTGGTACGGAACCGATTTGTGGGTGCGGCAGGGATTGAAGTTTGTGGACGAGGCGAGCCAAAAGGGAAAGCCGTTCTTCTGGTACTGCGCCCACATCGCACCGCATTTTCCTTGCATGGCACCTGAATCGACGATCGCGAAGTACCGTGGCAAATACATGAAGGGCTGGGATCAAATGCGAATCGAGCGGCACGCCCGCCAAATCGAATCGGGATTGATCGACCCGTCGTGGGAAATGGAACCTCGCCCGGATGTCATCCCGGCCTGGGATTCGTTGTCACACGAGCAGAAAGTTCGCTACGACGACATGATGGCGATCTACGCCGCGATGATCGAGGAGATCGACAACAGCGTCGGCAAGTTGGTCGCGGGTTTGAAATCAAAGGGGCAGCTTGAAAATACCTTGATCCTGTTCCTGTCCGACAACGGCGGGAACGCGGAGGCGGGCATCTCTGGCCGATATGACGGCGACCATCCCGGTGATCCGCACTCGAATGTGTTCATCGGCCAATGCTGGGCTCATTTGAACAACACGCCGTTTCGCAAGTACAAACATTTCAATCACGAGGGCGGCATCGCCACGCCGCTGATCGCGCATTGGCCCGACCGGATTTCGCCGAAATCGGACTGGATCAAAACGCCGACCCACCTGATCGACCTGATGGCGACTTGCGTCGACATCGGCAAGGCGGAATATCCCGAACAACATGGTGGCGTCGCTGTGACACCGATGCAGGGACAAAGTCTCTTGCCGCTGTTGAACGGCGAGGGCGAGTTTTCCGATCGGCCGCTTTATTGGGAACACGAAGGCAACGCGGCGGTCCGGATCGGCGATATGAAGTTGGTTCGCGAGGGAGGCAACGGGAAGTGGGAATTGTTTGACCTCGCCAAAGATCGAACCGAACAGAATCCGATCGATGATCCGAAGCTGAAGCAGGCGATGATGCAGCAATGGACGCGATGGGCGAAGTCGGCCGATGTGCTGCCCAAGCCGGATACTCTCAAGAAAAAGCGAAACAAGAAATCTTAACTTCCTGCCGGGTCTACGCCGAAGCGGCTTCGACCCAGCCTACTTACGATCTTCAATTCATGATTAGTCTCAATCGAATCGGTTTGTTTTTGCTCTCGATCGGAGTTTTTTTTACTCACGCGATCACCACGGAGGCCGATGAACGTTCGTCGCGTCCGACCAACGTCGTGATGTTGATCTCCGACGATCAAGCCTGGACCGACTACGGCTTCATGGGGCATCCCGACATTCAAACGCCGCATTTAGATCGCCTCGCCAAGGAGAGCGCTGTCTTCCGTCGCGGTTATGTTCCCACCGCGCTGTGTCGTCCATCGTTGGTGACGCTGTTGACCGGACATTATGCGTCGGTTCACGGCGTGACCGGAAACGACCCGTCGCCTAAGTACGCCAAACCCGGCTCTGAACTTGATCGACAACGACGCGCCCAATTGGTTTCCTACTTGGATCGGTTCGATACCGTTCCGGAAATCCTGGGACGCCAGGGCTACTTGAGCCATCAAAGTGGCAAGTTGTGGGAGGGCAGTTATCGCAATGCCGGCTTCACTCACGGGATGACACGCGGGTTTCCGGAACCCGGCGGACGTCATGGCGACGACGGGCTGCAGATCGGACGCCAGGGCATGGAACCGGTTGAAGAGTTTCTCGATATGGCGACCGAACAAAACAAACCATTTTTTGTTTGGTACGCTCCCTTCCTGCCGCACACGCCTCACACTCCACCGCAACGGTTGCTCGACAAGTACAAGGGCAACCATCCGATCACGGTCGCCCGTTATTACGCGATGTGTGAATGGTTTGATGAAACCTGCGGCGAACTGTTGACGATGCTCGACGATCGCAAGTTGGCCGAAAACACGTTGGTCGTTTATGTAACCGACAACGGTTGGATTCAAGATCCCAATAGCAGCAAGTACGCACCGCGGTCGAAGCAAACTCCCTACGAGGGCGGCGTGCGAACACCGATCATGTACCGGTTGCCCGGTCGCATTGTCCCCGGTGACCGTCCCGAGTTGGCATCGAGCATCGACATCGTTCCGACGATGTTGGCCGCCGCCGACGCCCCGATTCCAGATGGTTTACCGGGGCTGAACTTGATCCCCAACCTGACTTCCGGCGACCCGATCGACCGTGACATCATCTTTGGTGAGTCCTTTGCCCATGACATCGCCGATATCGAGAACCCGGAAGCCTCGTTGTTGTTCCGCTGGGCGATCAAAGGCAAATGGAAACTGTTGTTGACCTATGATGGCGAAACGAATCGCTACGCGTCGACTCACCCACGCACTGAGAAAGGTCCACAATTGTTCGACTTGATCGCCGATCCCACCGAGCAAAACAACGTGGCCAAGGATCATCCCGAAGTCGTCGCCGAATTGGCTGCGGCGATTGCCGATTGGTACCCCGTCGAGCAGCGCAAGACGATCACCACGGTTGCCAAATAGCGTTTTTTTCAGACGACAAAGTTACAACGATACATCCCGAAACGCAGACGATTAAAAAGTCACGTCTAGCCGTTAGCGGGCTGTTGATTTAGTTCTCATCGAAACCCGATGCGTGAGCGAGGGATAATTGATATTGACTCATCCCTCGCTAACGCGTCGGGTTACGATAAACCAATGCCACAGGCAAAATCGCAACTTCAAAACTAACGCATCGGGTTACGATTAAGTCAACAAGCCGCTAGCCAAGAGTTTCGAAAGCGTTTGGCAATCACCGAAAGTCTTGGCGACTTTCGCTACGGACCAAACACGGCTACCGATGATGAAGCGGGAACACGACGCCGTGTGGCTTTGTTAAGCTTTAGCCGATCCTAAATGTCTCAAAAATCGTGTGACGAGACATTTGCCCTCCATCCCACTCCCACCAAACAAAACCTCACCATGTCTCGATACTCACGTCGCGATTCGATCAAACTTTTGGGCGTCTTGCCCGCCGCTTCCGTTGCCGGTTCGACTGTCAACGGCTTTGCCGCCGAGAATGAAACCGCCGAAAACGCTGTGAGCCAATCCGGCGTACCCGCCAATCATCATCAATCCTCATGGGACAACGACCACGACCGGATTTGGCTGGGCAAGGAGTACTGGGCCAACCCGATGGAAGATTGGAAAGTCATCGACGGTGCCGCTGAATGCGTGACGCCGGGTGGACGTCGCAACGTCCATTTGATTACCCATCAATTGACCGATGCCCAAAAGCCGTTCGCCATGTCGGTCTCGGTGTCACGCGTCCAAGAGGGCAAGCAAGACGACAGCGTCGGATTCTTGATCGGTGTTCACAGCGAACTGAACGAAACGAAGAGCAACGCTTTTGCAGGCAACGGAGTTCCGGTCGGCATCAGCGACGGAAAGCTCACGATCGGCGCCAAGACCAAAGCGCCCGATCGCGAGATCGACCCTACCGATGTGAAGATTGCTGTCACCGGCAAGCCATCGGGAAACAATGTCGAATTGACGTTGACCGTTTCCGATTCCAAGGGCGAGTCACTCGGTTCGTTTACTCACGAAGTCGCCGCCGATGCGGTTTTGGGCAATGTCGCGATCGTCAACAATTTCCAAATGAAACCGTTGCCGCGTTTCGGCGGTGCCCGCTATCGGTTTGCTGATTGGAACGTTTCGGGTGAAGCGTTCACGGTCGACCCCGATGCGGTCTTTGGCCCAATCTTGTGGACGATGTATTCGCTGAGTGATTCCCGCAGCGACGAAGGTTTTGTTTTGAAACTGTCGGCGCTAACGCCGCCGATGGGCAACGACGACAATGATGAAATTCAGTTGCAGGTCCGACGTGGCGAAGTTTGGCAGTCGCTCGGCAAAGCGAAGCTGGATCACGATGCCTGGACGGCGACGTTTCGCATTCCCAACTGGGACGCGTCCGAAGACGTCTCGTTTCAAGTCGTCTACGGGCAACGACACAAGGACGGCAACGAAACGTTTCATGATTGGACCGGAACGATCAAAGCCAACCCGGAAGGTCGCCCGGTCAAATTTGCTCCGCTGACTTGCCAAAACGATTATGGATTCCCCTACGCCCCGGTCGCGGAGAACCTGTTGCGACTCGATCCCGATCTGCTTTATTTTTCAGGCGATCAAATCTATGAGGGCCACGGTGGTTTCGGAATCATCCGCGAACCGGCCGAGGACGCCATCGTCAACTACTTGCGTAAGTACTATCAATTCGGTTGGGCGTTCCGCGAACCGATGCGGCACAGTCCCACGTTGTGCATCCCCGACGACCACGATGTCTTTCAAGGAAACATCTGGGGTGAAGGTGGCGCGGCGATGGACCAGGGCGATCCGGGCGCGTCGTCCAAAGGCGGCTACCGCGAACCGGTGCGGATGGTTAATGCCGTTCACAAAACCTGCGCGGGTCATCACCCCGACCCGTTCGATCCCACGCCAGCAAAACAGGGAATGAGCGTCTATTACGGCGACATGGTTTACGGCGGCGTCAGCTTCGCGATTCTGGGCGATCGACAATGGAAGAGCGGTCCCGAACGAGTCGAAACCGGTTCTGGCCGGGCCGACCATGTGCTTGATCGGAACTTCGATACCTCAGCCTTGGACAAACCAGGCTTGGAGTTGCTCGGTGAACGACAAGAAACATTTCTCAAAGCATGGGCCGACGATTGGCGAAATGCGAGCATCAAAGTGCTGTTGTCTCAAACGGTCTTCGCGGGCGTCGCGACGCACCACGGCGGATACGACGGATACCTCAAGGCGGACTTGGATTCGGGAGGGTGGCCTCAAACGGCTCGCAATCGAGCGATCGACATCATCCGAAAATCCAAAGCACTGCACGTCAATGGCGACCAACACCTCACGTCGCTTTGCCAATACGGCGTCGAGCGACAGCGCGATTCGAATTGGTCTTTTTGTGTGCCCGCGATTTCAGCCGGGTATCCGCGTTGGTGGCGTCCCGATGAAGTCGGTATGCCGCACGCGAACCGGCCCCATCACGGTCTGCCTCAAACGGGCGAGTACCTCGATGGTCTAGGTAACCACGTCTACGTGTACGCGGTTGGTAACCCACTCGTCGGCAAGGCAAACAATCGGTACGTCAAGGCTCACGAGAAAGGCAGCGGGTTTGGTTGGATCTTGATCGATCCGAAGACGCAAACCTACGAATGTCACAGTTTTCGATTTCTAATCGATGCCACCGACGGCAATCCCGAAAATGAATTTCCCGGTTGGCCAGTGACTTTGCACGCCGACGACAACACCGGCAACGTTCGCTTGTTCAACGGAGTGAACTTGGACGGTTGGCACGGTCGAACACACTTCGATCCGGCGAAACTCGACGCGATGTCCACCGAAGAACGTGCGAAACAATTGTCCCAGTGGGACGAGGAGGCTCGCAAGCACTGGAGTGTCGAGAACGGTGAACTGGTCAACGACGGACAAGGCCCGTACCTCACGACCAACGACGAGTACGAAGATTACGAATTGAACCTGCAGTACAAAACGATCGCCGGTGCCGACAGTGGCGTGTATCTCAAAGGCAGCCCGCAAGTTCAGATTTGGGACTCGACCGACGAGGCCAAATTCAAACTCGGTGCCAACCTCGGCAGTGGCGGCTTGTGGAACAATCCCGCGGGGGCTCCCGGTAAAGATCCATTGGTGCTCGCCGATCGCCCGTTCGGTCAGTGGAACGACTTGCGTGTCGTTCAGGTCGGTTCACGAACGAGCGTTTGGTTGAACGATCAAATGGTCGTCGATCGGGCGATTATGGATAACTTCTGGGACCGCGGCAAACCGCTGCGTCGTCGTGGGCCGATCCAATTGCAAACCCATGGCGGCGAGATCCGTTGGCGTGACGTGTGGCTCAAGCCGCTCGGTGCCGACGCCGCCAACGCTTACCTCTCCGACGGCCAGGATGGCGACTTTCAACCACTGACCGACGGCAAGACGCTCGACGGTTGGGTTGGTGCGGTCGACGACTACGAGGTCACCCCCGAAGGAACGATCCGGTGCAAACCGGGACGCGGCGGGAATCTGTTAACCGCCGAAGAGTACGGCGATTTTGTCGTCCGGTTGTTCATCAAGTTGCCACCCAAGGGGAACAATGGTTTGGCCATTCGCGCCCCGATCGAAGGCAACCCGGCGTACGTCGCGATGACGGAATTGCAAGTACTTGACCACGATCACCCCGCCTACAAGAACATCGACCCGCGACAAGCTCACGGTTCGGCGTACGGGATGGTTGCCGCGACCCGAGGTTATCTACGTCCGGCCGGTCAATGGAATTTCCAGCAGGTTCGCGTGGTCGGATCGACGATCGAAGTCGAACTCAACGGCAACGTGATCCTGAACGCCGACCTCAGTAATGTCACCGAAACGATGGGCGACCAACCGCATCCTGGTAAAGACCGCAAGACCGGTCACTTCGGTTTCGCCGGACATGGCGACGGGGTGGAATTCAAGGACGTGATGATCCGCCGACTGTAAGGTTCGCCCCCACTGCGAACAAACCGCTCGGGCCTCTACAATGCACGGCTTTCCGTGAATTCTTGAGGCCGGGCGAGTTTGATGCCGATTATTGAAGTCAACGATCTATCGAAGCATTATCGCGTCTATCAAAAACAAGAGGGCATCGGCGGCAGCATCCGGGGGTTGTTTCATCGCGAGTTCCGTGAAGTCCAAGCCGTTAAGGGGATCAACCTAACCGTCGAGCAGGGCGAGTTCGTCGCCTTCCTTGGCCCCAACGGAGCCGGCAAGACGACGACGCTGAAACTCTTGTCGGGTGTGATCCAGCCCACCGGCGGAACGGCGACGGTGATGGGCTATGTCCCCTGGTTGAGGCAGAACGACTACCGCCGCCGCTTCGCCCTCGTGATGGGCCAAAAGAACCAATTGTGGTGGGATCTGCCCGCTCGCGAATCGTATCGCTTGCACCAACACATTTATGCCGTCGACGCGAAAGAATTCGAGGCCCGACTGGACGAACTGAGCGTCCTACTCGACGTGACTCGATTACTCGACCAACCCGTTCGTGAGTTATCGTTGGGCGAGCGGATGAAGATGGAATTAATCGCGGCGCTGCTGCACAGCCCCGAGGTCTTGTTTCTTGACGAGCCGACGATCGGATTGGACGTGATCGCTCAACACAACATTCAAAAGTTTTTGAAGTATTACCAGGAGAAACGTCGGATCACGATCCTGTTGACCAGTCACTACATGAAAGACATCGCCGCGCTGTGCCAACGCGTCGTTGTGATCGCCCGGGGCACGATCCAGTACGACGGATCGTTATCGGGAATCATCGACAAGTTCAGCGGCGATAAGTTAGTCACGTTGCAGTTCGCCGCATCCGAATCATTGTCCTTGCCGAAGTCACTCGGCGAAGTCGTCAACGAAAACTGGCCAAAGATTCAATACAAAGTCCCTCGTGGCGACGTGCCGCGATTGCTCGCCGAGACGCTCCGCGATCATTCGATCGAAGACGTCGTCGTCGAAGACCCGCCCCTCGAAGATGTCATCGCGGGATTGTTCCGCGAGTCAATGGAAAACTCGGACGAACCCACTCACGCATGATCACCTTAGATAACATCTCGATCGGATTTCGCGGTCCTCAATTGCTCGACGGCGTCTCCGCCCGCATCAACCGAGGCGACCGGATCGGTTTGCTCGGTCGCAACGGAGCCGGCAAGACGACGCTGCTGAAAATGTTGGCCGGCGACCTCACACCCGACCACGGCGAAATCACCGCCGATGCGGGCATTCGCATCGCTCGGCTGTTGCAAGACGTCCCACGCCATATCGAAATGCCTGTCCATGATGTGATGGCCGCACGATCGACGGACATCGAGGGCATGAGCTCATCGCTCGGTCCGGCCGATCACGAGACCCGCGAGCCGTGGGAAGTCGAACAATTGATCGAGGAAACGCTCTCGCGGATGGACTTGTCCGGCGACTCGATGTTCCAGGATCTATCCAGCGGAATGAAACGCCGGGTGCTTTTAGCCCGAACGATCGCCGCCAAGCCGGACATGCTGTTGCTCGACGAACCGACCAACCACTTGGACATTCATTCGATTCTATGGTTGGAGAAGTTCTTGAAGGGATGGTCGGGCACGTTGATGTTCATTACCCACGATCGTTCGTTTTTGCAGTCCCTTGCCGATCGGATTTGGGAAATCGACCGTGGACGTTTGTTCGATTGGACGTGCGATTACCCGACATTCTTGCGACGCAAGGCGGAAGCCCTCGAAGCCGAGGAAAAACAGAACGCATTGTTCGACAAGCGACTCGCCGAAGAAGAAATCTGGATCCGCAAAGGCATCAAAGCCCGCCGGACTCGCAACGAAGGCCGCGTTAAAGCGCTCAAGGCGTTGCGCGTCGAGCGAACCGAACGGCGATCCCAAGAAGGCACCGCGAAACTCAATTTACAAGTCGCCGCCCGCGGCGGTGCGCTCGTTGCCAAGCTCGATAACGTCTCGTTTTCCTACGGCGATGACCGCGTGATCGTCCGTGACTTCAGCACCTTGGTGATGCGTGGCGACAAGATCGGCATCATCGGTCCCAACGGTGCCGGCAAAACGACGCTCTTGAAGTTGATCCTCGGTCGTTTGGAACCCACCGACGGTGAGATCAAACTGGGCACCAATTTGAAGGTGGCTTATTTCGATCAGTTGCGAGACAAACTCGATCCCGAAGCGACCGTCCAAGACAACATCGGCGAGGGCAGTGACAAGATCCTCGTCGGTGACAAAACCAAACACATCTTGGGATACTTGCAAGACTATTTGTTTACACCGGAACGAGCTCGCACGTTGGTCAAACACCTGTCCGGCGGCGAACGCAACCGTGCGTTGCTTGCCAAGCTGATGACCCAACCCGCCAACGTGATCGTCTTGGACGAACCAACCAACGATCTCGACGCCGAGACGTTGGAGATGCTCGAAGAACAACTTGCCAACTTCGATGGCACGCTGTTGATGGTTAGCCACGACCGAACGTTTCTCAATAACGTCGTCACCAGTACGATCGTTTTCGAGAACGACCAAGCCGAAGGCACCGTCAACGAGTACGTCGGTGGCTACGACGAATGGGAAGCCGCCAAACTGCGACGCGACGACGAATCGCGTTCACTCGGTGACGCCCGCGGCACGATCGCCAAGACTCAAGCCGCCCAGCAGCAGAAGACCACGAAAGAAAACCAGGCCCCGAAGGCGGAACGATTGTCGTACAACGAACAGCGAGAACTTAAATCGTTGCCTCAAGAGATCGAGAAGTTGGAAGCGAAGATCGCAAAAATGCACGAAGAGATGGCCGATCCGGGTTTCTATCAATCCGGCGGCGATGTGATCGCCAAAAAGGCTCAAGAACTCACCTCGCTTGAAACCGAATTGGAAACCAAATTCGGTCGTTGGGAAGAACTCGAAGCCCGTTCGATCGCCACTTCCTCGACGTAAGCGGACGAGACGATGGCTAATAGAGAAGGGATCGCTTCCATACAAAAGCCTCCCAAAAAACTTAAACCTAAACTTAAACTTAAACCTAAACTCCGACCTCAAACCGCAACAGCAATAGCTAGCCAATACCCCCATCGCCAATGATCGGAGCGAGGGTAAGCCACGGTTTACCGCGGCGTGTCAGTTTAAGTTTAAGTTTAAGTTTAGGTTTAGGTTTAGGTTTAGGTTTAGGTTTAGGTTTAGGTTTTTTGGCTCAATTGAGCTCTTGCCTTTTTCAATCTTTCGGCGATTGCTTCTTTTTGATTTCCGACGCCGGTGATGTGACCCATCTTGCGACCAGGCCGGGCGGCGTGTTTGCCGTACAGATGCAATGACACGCCGTCGATGCTTAGCAATGCGGGCCAGTTCGGTGGCGAATCCTCGACCCATAAGTCGCCCAGCAAATTCATCATTGCTGCGGTGGGAACGATCATCGAAGTGTCCCCGAGCGGCAGACCGCAGATCGCCCGGACGTGTTGTTCAAACTGACTGGTTGCGCACGCTTCCATCGTGATGTGACCGGAGTTATGAGGCCGCGGCGCGACTTCATTAATCATGACCTCGTCACCGCGAACAAACATCTCGACACACAGCAAACCGACGACATCGAGACACTCGGTCGCTGCGATGGCGATGCGGCGGGCTTCCGTTTCCACACTCGCTGGAATCGACGCGGGGAGCGTCGTTAGATCCAAGACATGATTGCGATGTTCATTCTCGAATACCGGAAACGTGGAGGATCGACCGTCGGCGGTCCGGGCCACGATCACCGACACTTCGCGGTCAAATGTAATCATCGCTTCGGCAACCCATTCACCTCCGGCCTGCCAATCAACCTCGGCGGCATCGTCGGCGGTGTTCAGCCGGTGCTGGCCTTTGCCGTCGTAACCGCTGCGCTGTGTTTTGACGATCATCGGCCAACCGAGTGTTGCTGCGGTGGCGATGGCTTCGACCGCATCACGAACCGCCGCGAACGGGGTGACGGGCAAGCCCGCATCGCGAAGCGTTGTCTTCTCGATCAGACGATCCTGCGCCGTCGCGAGCACCGACGCATCCGGATAGGTGGGCGCATAACGCGAGCAAACTGCGATCGTTTCAGCGGGAATGTTTTCAAACTCTAACGTGATCACGTCGCAACGCCGGGCGAAATCCTCGATCGCCGAGTGATCTTCGAGCGGACCACAAACCGTGAACGACGCCACGGCGGCGGCCGGTTCGTCACTGCTGCCGCAGAACACGCCGACTCGGTAACCGAGTTTCGCAGCCGCGACGGCGAACATCCGGCCGAGCTGACCGCCACCGACCATCCCGATTGTTGAACCGGGGGGAATGATTGGGTTTGGGAGCATCACGATAAATCACTCAGGTCGGCCGATGCAATCACTTCGTCGTGTTGTTGCTTCACGAACGTCTCCAAACGAGTTGCCAGATCCGCGTCGGAGATCGCCAAAATGCGAGCGGCCATGATACCCGCGTTTTTGGCACCGGCATTGCCGATCGCCATCGTCGCGACGGGAATGCCACCGGGCATTTGTACGATCGAGAGCAACGAATCGAGACCCTGCAACGCCCGGCTTTGAATCGGCACACCGATCACCGGCAGAATCGTTTCCGAAGCCACCATGCCGGGCAAGTGAGCCGCCCCGCCCGCGCCGGCGATGATGATCCGCAAACCACGACCGGCGGCCGAACGAGCGTACTGGAACATCCGCTCAGGCGTACGGTGCGCCGAAACGACCGATTTCTCGTAGGCGACGCCGAGTTTGTCGAGCATCTCACAGGCATGAGTCATCGTCGCCCAATCACTGCGGCTGCCCATGATCACACCGACAAGCGGGGGGGCGGAATTGGATTCCGATCGTAGGCGATCAGGTAGCTCGTCAGATGAATTCACGGTCGTCTAAGATGCAGAGGCGATTGAGGATCGGAAAGCAAATGTCGTACCCGACATGAGCCGGCTAGGTTATAGCCCAAAGATCCGCATTCTGAAATTAGAGCCTATCCGAAAAGGGGTCTGACCCTCTGCGGCGACTCGTGGTCTGGGACAGCAGAAATTTTGGGTAGTGGATCTTGTTAAAGATCCTGTAGCAGAAATTTTGGGTAGTGGATCTTGTTAAAGATCCTGTAGCGGTCGGATCTTTAACAAGATCCACTACAGCCAATCCTAATTTTTAGCTGTAACAGACCACTGGGCTCATAGACGCTTCTTGAACCAATTACGCTTGACTCTTGCACCACGGAACCCCGCTTGTGAATCCCGGACAATGGCTCGACGGTTGCGATAACGACGATCCCGATCGAATTCGATTGATGTACCACGATCCTAGGTGGCGACAGGAATTCGAGCAAACTCGCAGCAGTATTCTGCAGTCGTGTGACGGTCGCGTCGTCGCGGTCGAGCACATTGGTTCGACCGCGATCAGCGGTTTGATCGCCCGGCCGATCATCGACGCGGTAGCCGTCGTGGCCGATCCGGTCGACCTGTCCGACGCGGCGATGTTGATCGAAGGTTTGAATTTTCGAGAAACGGACCAGCCAGATTGGGTAGGCGAATTGTGTGGGACAGTTCCCGTTCGTTTACTAGAGAAGCCGCGTCACGGCGAAACGACCCACCGGGTCTACGTGGTCAGCCAAGGTTCCCGGTTGCTCGGCCAATCAGTCCGCTTGCGTGAGCATTTTCGCTCGTCACCCGAAGCGGCGATCGATTTCGAATCGCAAAAGGTTGAGGTCTGGAAACGAATCATTGGGGAACCGGCACGGTATCACGCCGCAATGAACGAAGAGTTCCAGCGGAGGCTACTTCGATTGGAGTAAAAAGAAACCGGCCCGGCTGGGAAAACCCAGTCGAGCCGGCAATTCGTTCATTCAACCAGAGCTCTTCGACTAGAACTCCGCATCGATCACTTCTTTAGAAGCCTTCGTACCGAGTTTACCCCACAATCCGTATTGGGATTGCGAGCCGGCAGGACGGAATGCGTTCGCATTGCCGATATGACCGACCGTGTTTCCGGTTTGGGTGCCAGCTTCGATCGAGTCGGTGATGAACTTCACGGCACCGTCACCCATAAGCACATGGCACCCGCCTTGGTGGCGGCTGCCCGGAGGCATCAATCCATACCTCTTATCCGCCGTTAAAGTCGTCAGTAGAGTAGTCGTTCCGTCGTTCATGCCCTCGGTGGTAACACATGCAGGCGTGTTTGGTGGCGAGATTGTCATCATGCCGGTGTAAACGGGATTGCCGTCCGCCCAGCGATATCCACGACCAATTGAGCCGGTATTGATCAACGTCACGCCGGTTGGATTCCAGAACTGAGGACGAGCGGGATCGACGTTCGGTGCGACACCACACAGTGACGGATTCAACAGCAACGTCGTAGCGATCGCACCAGCGGCACGCGGGTTCGTGCGAGCATCGCGGTCGCCGAGGTCCGTGACGATTTCGCCCATGATAATGGTGTTGGCCAGACCATCGAGAATGTCACGGAACGCAGCCTTTTGACGAGGGACGAACGCTCCACGACAGTTTGCCCGACCCATTTGGCCAGCGTTGGAATTGTTCTTTGCCAGTGTTGAAGTGGTCGGTCCATCAGTTGAGGACATCGGGCTATCCCCAAGGCAGACGGCGTAGTTAGTACGTCCAGCAGCAGGCAAACCGGCACCAGGATCACTAGGGCATCGCAAGAAAGGATGCTCTGTATTCCATGGACCGTAGTTCGCAGCCCCTGTTCCATTATCCGGAGTTGGCCCCATTGCGGGCCTAACAGCTGCGGATCCATCGGTGTTAGGGGCGTTTGGATTGCTGATTTGCTCCCATGAAGCCTGCGCCTCAATGAATGGTAGCAATCCAACCAAAGCACTCAGTTCTTCACAATTGCCATTAGGGTTACTCACATCCCAAGTCGCCACTCCGTTACGACCCGTGCCTGATTTCTGAGTCGGGATTTGGTTATAGGCGGCGTGATAGTTATGCACGCCCAAGCCGAGTTGTTTGAAATTATTGCTGCAACTCATTCGACGGGCCGCTTCGCGGGCCGCTTGGACGGCTGGCAATAACAAGCCAACCAAAACTCCGATGATCGCGATCACGACCAACAGTTCGACGAGCGTAAAGCCACGTCGCACATGAACTTTCTTCATCTGCATTTCCTTCAAGAAACAAAAAGTAGTAAAGGCGATTCGGCAAGCACTGCACGAGCCGCCTACGAAAAACACCGGATCGAGTAACTAGTAACCAAACTTCCCGAAAAAATGTCAAAGTTTCATTTCTTGTGAAGTACCGTGACGTCTCCGTCTCTTCTGTTCGCTCGGCAGGCACTAGGCTTGCGGCACGCGACCATCCGATCTGGAACGTCGATATCATCAATCGCTTTTGGGAGCGACTGTTCGTGGCCAGTACGCCCTAGGCCTTTAGCTTAGCATCGCGTGAACAATAAGTGATGGATTCTTAACGTGGCGTCGACTTTCAGTCGACGTTTCAGGGTTTGGCGACTGAAAGTCGCCACCACTTAATGTTCACGCGATGCTTAGGAGCCACAGGCGGGCAACGTGGGTTTTGAAGGCGGGGGGGCAGTCACATCTTGGACAGGAATTGGGGGTGTGGGGGTAGCTCAAGGATGCTCTTGTGGCTTCGATTATCACCTCGTGTGGATGGATGTCCAGAGTTGTCCGTCAAAAAATCTGCAAAATTAACGCCAGGCTCCCGTTTGGGGGGTTGGCACTGATGCTTTTTTTGAAAGTCGACCACAAAAAGTGAGTCGTTTTATTTTTTTAAGCCGGCACAGCCCCTGGGCTGTTGATGTAATCGTAACCCGATGCGTAAGCGAGGGATCCAATGCCAGTCATTCTCTTCGCAAGTATCCCTCGCTCACCGGGCTGTTGATTTAGTCCTCATCGAAACCCGAAGCGTGAGCGAGGGATACATACAAAGGATTTAATGGCGTTGGATCCCTCGCTCACGCTTCGGGTTTCGATTAAGTCAACACGCCCTCAGGCATCGGGTTTCGATGAGGACTAAAACAACAGTCCGCTCGCGAAAGACGCCAAGACTTTCGCCCGTGGTGGTGGTGGCGAGCCGACTTTGCAAGAATCTTCCTCGACGGGTCTGGCGAAGTGTTTGATCGCCGCCGCTGTTCTTTGGATGATCCCGCCCTTCGTTTCCTGACCTGAGCCCTATGTCGCGTCGCCTGCTCGTTACTGCCGCACTGCCCTACGCCAACGGACCGATTCATATCGGGCATTTGGTCGAATACCTGCAAACCGATATTTGGGTGCGGTTCCAAAAATTGGCTGGCAATCGGTGCCTGTATATCTGTGCCGACGACACCCACGGTACCGCGATCATGATCAGAGCACGCAAGGAGGGACGCAGCGAACTGGAGCTGATCGGTGAAATGAGCCTTTCGCACCAGCGTGATTTTGCCGGCTTTGGAATCGAATTCGATCATTATGGAAGCACCCATAGCGAAGAAAATCGCACGATCTGTCATCACTTTTGGAACGCCCTGCGCGAACAAGACTTGATTGCCGAGCGGAGCGTCGAACAACTCTTCGATCCGGAAGCCGAAACCTTCTTGGCAGACCGTTTCGTTCGCGGGACTTGCCCGAAATGTGGTCGCGAAGACCAAGCCGGCGATAACTGCACCTGCGGCCACACTTACAGCCCGACCGATCTGATCAACCCGGTCAGCACGCTCAGTGGTGCAACACCCGTTCTGAAAGAATCACCGCACCTGTTCGTTCAACTCGAAAAGCTTCATAGCTTCTTGAGTGATTGGGTGGCGAAATCAGGTGCCTTGCAAAGCGAAACCGCAAACTATCTTCAAGGACATTTTTTAGCCGACGAACTCCGCGACTGGGACGTTAGCCGTCCGGCTCCTTACTTCGGATTCGAAATCCCCGATGCACCGGGTAACTACTGGTACGTGTGGTTCGACGCGCCGATCGGTTACATCGCCAGCACGCAACAGTGGTGCGACCTCCATGGCGAAAAACTCTCGGATTGGTGGCAGAGCGATCAGTGCGAAGTTCACCATTTCATCGGCAAGGACATCACGTATTTCCATACGCTGTTTTGGCCGGGCATGCTCAAGACGGCCGGGTATTCGTTGCCCACCAAAGTTCACATTCATGGGTTCCTCAACGTCGACGGCAAGAAGATGTCCAAACGTGACGGCACGTTGGTCAAAGCGGAAACGTTTCTCAAATATGTTGACCCGGCGGCACTGCGATATTTCTACGCGACAAAGCTTTCCGCTCGGGTCGAAGACTTGGATTTAGGATTGGCCGAGTTCACCGAGAAAGTCAACTCCGACTTGGTCGGCAAGGTCGTCAACTTGGCCAGCCGGGTCGGCAAGTTCGCACATTCAACCGGTCTATCGGAATCCTATCCCGACGATGGTGGATTGTTTGCCGCCGCCGCCGCGAAGGGAGATGCGATCGCGGAAGCTTACGAACAGGGTGAGTACGCCAAGGCGATGCGGCTGATCATGGAATTGGCCGATGCCGCAAACCCATTCGTCGAACACGCCAAGCCCTGGGAAATGAAGAAAGACGCCGAGCGGCAAGACGAACTACGCGACGTTTGTACGGTTGCGTTGAATCTGTTCCGGCAACTGGCCGTTTACCTCGCCCCTGTCTTGCCTTCGTTGGCCAAAGATTGCGGTGAACTTTTGAATGATCCCATCGTGTCGTGGGAACAAAGCCAAACACCGTTAGTCGGTCGCGGTGTGGCAAAATTCAACCGAATGATGGACCGAGTCCAACTGGAAGACCTTGAAAAGATGATCGAAGAAAGCAAAGAAGAAGCTGCCGCCGAATCCGACGCGACACCGGTGCCAACGTTCAACGATAGCCCCGAGCCGCTCCAGGCCGAACCGCTCGCCGACGAAATCACGATCGAAGATTTCATGAAGGTCGACTTGCGAGTCGCACGCGTGCTATCGGCCGAACACGTCCCCGAAGCAAACAAGTTGCTCAAGCTCACCTTGGGTTTAGGCGGCGACGAGACTCGGCAGGTCTTCGCAGGCATCAAGGCGGCTTACGAACCTGAAAAACTTGTTGGTCGATTGGTCGTGATGGTGGCCAATCTTCAGCCTCGCAAAATGCGTTTCGGACTGAGCGAGGGAATGGTCACCGCAGCCGGTCCCGGTGGCGCTGAAGTCTTTATCCTCGGTGTCGATGAGGGAGCATTGCCGGGACAACGAGTTCACTAGATTCCGGATGTTATTATTTGGGCAATGCCGATCCTTGACACAGTTGATGTTCCGAACTCCGACGAATCTCCGATTCGCGCGGTCGCGATCGTTCATTGCCATTTCGAACCCGGTGGCGTAACTCAAGTCGTTCAAAACCATGTGAAGTGCTTGGTTCAAGATACTCGCGTGGTTTTGGTTTCCGGACCGCGAACGTCCGGGTTGCGGCGGTTCGCTAACGAGAACGTCGCAGCGTTCATCCTTGATTCACTCGAATATGACTCGCATCGAGTTCAGGAGTCGCAGGGTCACGAGTTCACCGACTTGGCGGCGACCGAAATGTTCAACGCCTTGGATCGTGGCTTACGCGAGCACGGTTTGGATCCAAGTGACAGCATCATCCATTGGCACAACCACAGCCTAGGAAAGAACGCCGCGTCCCCGTTGGTGATTGCCAGGTTGGCTCAAGCGGGTTGGCAAATACTGTTGCAGATTCACGACTTCGCCGAGGATCAGCGGCCGACCAACTATCGGCATTTGATCGAGCAACTCCTTCCGGCCGAAACAAGTGATCTTCAGCGAGATAGGCTCGACCGACTCCTCTATCCACGCCATCCCCGTATCCATTACGCGGTCTTGACGGTTGGTGATGCCGATGTCTTGATTGATTCGGGGATCGACGCGACGCGGGTTCACTTGATTCCCAACTCGGTCGATCTTCCGGGATGTCAACTGGATCGCCCGACCGCGATGCGAAAGATCAGTGACGCGTTCGGAGTGAGTGCCGAGTCTCGCTGGTTGCTTTATCCGGTACGCGGTATTCGCCGAAAAAACATCGGTGAGTTCTTGCTGTGGTGCCAGTTGCTGCACCGGACAAACGTTGCGGCCGCTCATCCAACCGATGTCATCGAACCCTGCGTCGGAGCGTTGACACTACGCCCGACGACTCCGGTCGAAGCGGCATCCTACGATCGTTGGCACCAAGTCGCTCACGACTTGGTACCCAACGTGGTTTTCGATGCCGGTGAACATCCCGATGTTTCGTTCATCGAAAACCTCGCCGCGTGCCACTGCGTTGTATCCACCAGCGTCGCCGAAGGGTTCGGGATGGCGTTTCTGGAACCGTGGTTGGTTGATCGAAGGGTGATCGCTCGCGATTTGCCGGCGGTGACCGGTGGCTTCGCCCGCGAGGGATTGCGCTTGACAAACCTGTACGGTTCGCTGTGGATCCCCGGCCCGGCCGATTGGATAACGCGAATGAATCGAAGATGGCGAGAACAGGCGATTCAAGCATGGGCGAGTGTTCCCGACACGATGCGTCCCGATATGACGTTTCTCCACGGATCGCCCGAGGAATCGGAATTGTTGACCGATCGGATCGACTTCGCCCGGTTGCACCCGGTCGATCAAATCGACGTGATCCGACGTGTTTCGAAGGACGACGCATTCGCCCTAGCGGTCGCCGCCATGAATCAAGCGGTCCTCGATGCGATCGAGTCGGTAGGCGATGATGCCAACATCGCTCACAATCGAATGATCGTTGAGTCTCGCTACCAGGCCGACGTTCAGCGAGAACAACTGCATTGTGCCTATCGACAAACGTCGACTGAAAGTCGATGCCACGTTGAAAATGCGTCACTTGTCGATCCCCCATTTCGCCCGCGAGTGATTGACTTGGTCAATCGTTCTCATCCATTTTATCCCTGCCGCGTCGAATCATTATGAACCCGTCTGAAATCGATCGCGACACACTCGCCACGGAATACTTTGACAAGCTGCCTTATGCCCCTTATCCGGTTCAGGAAGAGGCGTTGTTGGCGTACTTCACCGGCGACCCGATAAAGACCAATGGTCACGGAGTATTGGTGTGCGCGCCGACGGGGACGGGCAAGACGTTGATCGCCGAAGCCGCAGTTTATGAAGCTCTACGCAGCGGCTCGCGAATGTACTACACAACGCCGCTGATCGCATTGACCGACCAGAAACTCGACGAACTGCGAGAATCCGCCGTGCGTTGGGGGTTTTCCGCTGATCAAGTGGGGTTGGTGACCGGGAACCGAACCGTCAATCCGGATGCTCCGGTGCTCGTCGTCGTCGCGGAGATTTTGCTGAACCGGTTGCTCAACCCCGAGAACTTTTCGTTCGACGATGTGTCGTGTGTGGTGATGGATGAATTCCATTCCTTCAACGATTACGAACGTGGAATCGTTTGGGAGTTGACGTTGGGACAATTGCCCAAGCATGTCCGCTTGTTGTTATTATCCGCCACGGTCGGCAATTCGCTCGCGTTCACGACATGGTTGCGCAACGCTCACGGCAAAAACCTGCAACTCGTCCAGGGCACCGAGCGGAAAGTTCCATTGCAATACGAGTGGGTCGAAGACGAACTGCTGAATGATTTCGCGGAGAAAATCGCCGAGGGAGACGATGCATCACGTCGCACGCCGGCGCTCATGTTTTGTTTTAGCCGGTCCCAATGCTGGACGACGGCCGAAATGCTCAAAGGCAAGTCGCTGATCGACAAGTCCCGTCAAGCCGAACTGGCCGATATCCTCAACGAAACCGATTTTTCAACGGGCGTCGGTCCGAAGCTCAAGCAAATCTTGATGCGAGGCGTGGGCGTGCACCACGCCGGGGTGCTGCCGCGATACCGGCGAATCGTTGAAGAACTCTTCCAACGAAAACTGCTCAGCATTTGCGTCTGCACCGAAACGCTCGCCGCAGGGATCAACCTTCCCGCCCGTAGCGTCGTGTTGCCGAGTTTGCTCAAGGGGCCCAAAGACAAGAAAACGCTCGTCGAAACCGCATCGGCGCAGCAGATCTTTGGACGAGCGGGACGTCCTCAGTTTGACGATCGCGGTTACGTTTATGCGCTCGCCCACGAAGACGATGTGAAGCTACATCGGTGGCGAGAAAAGTTCGACCAGATCCCCGAGGACACAAAAGATCCTGGGTTGATGAAGGCGCGGAAACAGCTCAAGAAAAAAATGCCCAAACGACGGGCGGGCGAAACGTATTGGACACCGGCCCAGTTCGAACAACTGCAAACGGCCAAGTCGGCCGATCTGATCAGCCGAGGTCGTTTGCCGTGGCGTCTGTTGGCTTATCTGATTTCAAAAGACCCTCACATCCAGCCGATCCGCGACCTCGTTGGACGACGTTTGATGCCGCCCAAAGGGATCGAGACGGCTCAGCGTGACCTGAATCGGATGTTGATAACGCTGCACCGATCCGGCTGCATCGAATTATCTCCTCCGCCCAAGGCGGCCGCTGCGAAGGCCCCGCCGGCACCCGGAGACAAGAAGGCGCCCACTCCGGGCGAGATCGTACGTGGGCTCGAAGCCGACGCCGCCAAGGCTAATGAGTCCCCACCGGCCACCGGCGGTTTATTCGGTGAGATTCTCGACAACTTGCGAGACCAAGAACCCGCGCCTGCGATCGGGTTACCAAAAGATGCGCCCGAGTCGAACGCCGACGAAGAATCCAGCCAAGCGAAGTTGATCGAAACGCGCGGCTATGAATTAGAAGATTATCGTCCTGAAACTGCGGTCGCGAAGAATCGGTTGAGCCGATTGGTCCAGCTCAAGAGCATCAACCCGTTGTTTGGTGTGTTCCTGGCCGATCATTTGGCAATCGCCGATCACGACGAAAGGATCGCGGTCTTGGAAAGCGTGTTGGACGTCCCCGGAACGGTCGCAAGATTCACTCGCTTGCCTCGGATCGAAGACATGCCGCCGGGCACGCTCGCGACCACGCGTTTGGATCCGCTGCTTCTGCAGCGTGGTTTGGCGACGATCGAAGAACTTGGTGGTGGTAAGAAGGAGGAAGAGGAAGAGATCGAGAACAAAGGCTTCGGTCGGGTGATGTTCGACGAACCGAAGGTCTGGCCATTAACAATTGGCGAAAAATGTTTGCGTTTGTTCCGAGACGATTTTCCGCAGGTCGATGATATCCGGGTTCGTCCGGTATGGATCGTCGGCGAATTGATGCAGTTCGATGGTAACTTTGACCGCTACGTCGTCACCCGCAAACTGCAGAAGGAGGAGGGGATTTTATTTCGTCATTGCTTGCGTATGATCTTATTGCTCGACGAGATGGCGAACATCCCGCCCGAAGGCACGACGGTAGACACTTGGGAAGACTGGCTCGATGACCTCGCCGATCGTTTGACCGAAACGTGTCGAAACATCGATCCGCAGAGCACCGACGAGATTTTACAGAACTCCGCCGCCGCGGCAGAATTGACAGTGCCGACCGGTCGGCGCAATCCAACATCCTAACCCTGCTTTTTAAGACACTTCTTGGCAAACGCCACCAACTTTGTGGGTTGTTGATGTGGTCGTTTAACGGCAAGCCGTAGGCGTCGTTGCCCTGTTTTGCCTACGCCTGCGGCTCGCCGTTAAACGAAAATGCTCAATACCGCTGCAATCAACGTCCCGCAAGCTCGGTGGAGTCTGTCCTGGTGGCGATCAGCAAGAAGTTTCGTTTTTACCGTCGTCTTCATCCTCGCTGGCCACGGATCGGGGCGACGTTGTGCGATCGGCGGGGTGCGTCTTATACTGCTCGCCCGTTTCCTCGTAATCCGATTCGAAATTCATGTCGACCACGCCTGAGAACACCGAAACTTCCTCGCTCTCCCGATCGTTCGGGCCGGAGCAAATTGAAGCGATGATCCCCCATCGGCAACCGATGCGTTTGCTCGATGAAGTCGTCGAAATGACCGAGACAACGATTCACGCCCGCAAGACGTTTTCGGCGGACGATTTTTTTGTTCAAGGTCACTTCCCGGGCTACCCGCTCGTGCCAGGCGTGATCCAGTGCGAGTGCTGTCTGCAGGCCGGTGCGATCCTATTACGTGATCACACGCCTGAAGTCGGCGAGTTCGTTCCCGTGGCGACCCGCATGGATAGCGTGAAGTTCAAGAGCATGGTCCGCCCCGGGGATACCGTGGACATTCACGTGACGCTCAAAGAGCGATTGTCCAACGCCTTTTTCTTGTCCGGCAAAATGCTGCTCGGTGGCAAGACGACGTGTCGTTTGGAATTTGCGTGCAGCATCACCAGCCCTCGCGGTGGTGATTCCTCCGACGGTGATCAATCATGAGCGACGATGCCAATCGTCCGATCGCCGACTTTCTCGGACTGGCCGGTAAAACATACCTGGTGATGGGGGTGGCCAATCGAAAAAGCGTTGCGTGGGCGATCGCGGAGCAAATCGAACAAGCCGGTGGCGAAGTCATCTACACCGTCCGCAGCGACGCTCGCCGCGAGAGCACGCAAAAACTGCTCAAGGATCGCCGCGTGATCGTTTGCGATGTCGAGCAGCAATCCGAGATCGACTCGCTCGCTCAAGTTTTGGCCGACGAGAATATTCGATTGTCCGGCTTGGTCCACGCGATCGCCTTCGCCGATTACAGCGACGGGATGCGACCGTTCCACGAGACGACTCGCCGGCAATTTTTACAGGCGATCGATATCTCCGCGTTTTCGCTGACCGCGGTTTGCAACGCGGTTCGAGAGCGATTCGAACGCGACGCGTCGGTAGTCACGATTGGAATCAGCACGACGCGAATGGCCAGCGAGAGTTACGGGTTCATGGCACCCATCAAGGCGGCGTTGGAATCATCGATCGCGTTCCTGACGAAATCCTTTAGCAGGTTCAGCGAAGTGCGTTTCAACGCCGTTTCGGCTGGTCTATTGAAAACGAGTGCGTCGGCGGGAATTCCTGGATACGTCGATTCCTATCTGTTCGCGGAAAAAGTCATCCCGCGCGGTCGCGCCGTGACCACACAGGAAGTCGCGTCGACGGCAACGTTTTTGTTATCGCCGCGATCGAGCGGCATCGTTTCGCAGTCGGTGGTGGTCGACGCCGGCATGTCCACCAATTATTTTGACGCCCACGTGGTGGGCGCGGTGACCGCCGCATCGGTCGATTGAGTACGCGTTCGTCGATAGGTTTCCGGCGTTCCCCACCGTTACTTTTAGAGCCTATCCGAAAAGGGGTCTGACCCTTTGGAGGCGATTCAATATTCCTTGTTTTTCTAATATCGCCGGAGAGGGTCAGACCCCTTTTCGGTTAGGCTCCCCTTTTCGGTTAGGCTCTTAGCCTCTAGGTTTGAATTTATGGCTCAAGCGATTTATATCAACGGCGAATACTTCTCGCGCGAAGACGCCAAAATCAGTGTCTACGATCACGGCCTGCTCTATGGCGATGGTGTTTTTGAAGGCATGCGAATCTACGCCGATAAAGTCTTCGCCCTCGAAGATCATTTAGTCCGACTTTATGAGTCGGCTCGCGCGATCGCGTTGAACATTCCGATCGACATCGATGCGATGCGAGAAGCCGTCAACACGACCGTCGCCAAGAACGGCCTGAAGGAAGGCTACATCCGATTGGTGGTGACTCGCGGTGGTAACCAGTTGGGACTCGATCCTTTTCGATGCGATGACCCGCAAGTGATCATCATCGTCGATTCGATTTCGTTGTATCCTGAAAAGTATTACACCGAAGGTTTGGATCTTGTGACCGCTTCGACGATCCGCAACCATCCGGCGGCACTGAGCCCGCGGATCAAGTCGCTCAATTACCTCAACAACATCATGGCCAAGATCGAAGCGATCCGGGCCGGTTGTGTCGAAGCGGTGATGCTCAACCATAAGGGCGAAGTTGCCGAATGCACCGGTGACAACATCTTCATCGTTCGTCGCGGTCGATTGTTGACACCGCCGATACACGCCGGAATTCTGGAAGGCATCACGCGCAACACCGTGATCGAGCTAGCCCGAAAAGAAGGCATCGAAGTCGCTGAGGAAACCTTGACGCGTCACGACCTGTTCGTTGCCGATGAATGTTTCTTAACCGGCAGCGCAGCCGAAGTGATTCCGGCGGTGAAGTTGGATGGTCGCTTGATCGCCGACGGAAAAGTCGGCCCGATCACCAAGCGACTCAACGAAGTCTTCAAGAAACACGTCCGCGATGATAGGGCACATCTTTCTTGACCCCCACGAGCTCGTCTCGTGGGTGAACTAGGTTCGCCAGCTAGACAACGACGCCCTCCCAACCTTCCGATTTTCACTTGTGCTCGCCGCTTCAAGTGGCGAGCACAAGTGAAAATCGGAAGGTTCGGCGAATAGCGGCTTGTGTCTAGCTTGCCAACCTCGGCTTCCTGCCAGACGAGCTGGCAGGGGAGCAATCCATGAGCACTTGTGGCCTATCAAGAGAGCGGGAGCCTGGGAACGAGGGTTCGGCGCAGCTAAGAGGACCAAAATTCTCGGAGTTGCTTGGCACGTTGGCGGATCGCTTGCATTTCATCGTCTGATTTCTTTTCCACGTTCTTGAGTTGCAGCGTCATGCGGTTGTTGCCCCGGAACGTGTCTTGGTGGCGATCCAGAAAATCCCAATACAGCGTTGTGAACGGGCATGCGTCATCGCCGGTGGATTTGGCGGGATCGTAGCGACATGACTTGCAATGATTGCTCATGCGTTGGATATGTTTCCCGGTGGCACAGTACGGTTTGGTCGCCATCAAGCCGTGATCGCCGTATTGGCTCATGCCCAACGCGTTGGGCAAACTGACCCAATCGATCGCGTCGGCATACATGGCCATGTGCCATTGGTGAAACTTGGCGGGGTGGGTTCCGTGGAGCTGAGCGTAGAGGCCTAAGACCATCAGTCGTTGAATATGATGTGCGTAGGCTGTATCGATTAGCAATCGCATCGCGTCGGCGACACACGCCATGTCCGTCTTACCATCCCAAAAAAACGCGGGCACATCTTGGTCCGGGTCGCATCGGAGTGAATTGAGACCTTCGTACTCGGGCATCTTGTTCCAGTAGATTCCTCGAACGTATTCCCGCCAACCTAGAATTTGCCGAACAAAACCTTCGACGCTGTTAAGCGGTGCGCGGTCCTCGTGGTACGCCTTGACGGCGGCGTCGACAACCTCGCGAGGCGACAGCAGGTGCAGGTTAATCGCGTTGGATAGTCGCGAGTGATACAGGAATTTCTCCCCGCCCCACATCGCGTCTTGGAAGTCGCCGAAATCAGGCAAGCGATTCTCGATGAAATCGTCCAGGTATGCCAACGCATCGGCGCGACACACCGGGAGATCGAATGCATCGAGCGTGCCCGGATGGTCGGCGAATCGATCTTCGACCATCGCAATGACGGCGCGTGTGGTTTCGTCTGGTTTGAACGAGATCGGCTGAAACAGGTTCGCGGGTCCGGCCTTACCGAACTTGCCGCGGTTATCCTTGTCGTAGTTCCATTGCCCGCCTTCAGGATCGCCTTTCGAATCGACCAAGACAGAATGTTCGGTTCGCATTACACGATAGAACTGTTCCAAGATCATCGACTTGCGGTTCGTCGCCCATTCATTGAAACGTTCGGGCGAGCAATAGAAGTGCTCGTCGGGTAACTCGTCGAAAGTCACGCCGGCTTGTTCGAGCGTGCTGCGAAGTTGCTCGCGAACTCGATAGTCGCCGGGGTGAACGAAACGGACGTTTTCGACCTCATGTTCGCCAAGAGTTTTGTCGAGGATCGATTGAAAGCTCGATCCACGGCGCTTGCGGCGATCGCCCGTCAATTCGTGATAGAGGACTTGCTTGCCGTCGGCGATCAATTCGTCGCGGAAGTGCCGCATCGGTGAAAAGAACGCGACCAACCTGGCCTTGTGGCACCAAACGTGTGTGGCCTCTTGATCGTTCTCAGCCATCCAGACTCGATCGCGTTTGGAATCAAATCCGGCAAACGCGGCCGAGTCGTGATTGAGTTGGTCGCCCAAGACGAGGACGAGGTTGCGGATCTTGGGCATGCTCGGTTGATCGGTGTTAGGTCTTAACCGCCACCGTTCTCAACTGCAGTTCGTTGAGCTGGGCCGCGTCGACTTCGCCGGGGGCCTGGGTCATCATGTCGGTAGCTTTCTGGGTTTTCGGGAACGCGATCACCTCGCGGATGTTATCGAGTCCCGCAAACAACATTACCCATCGGTCTACCCCCAACGCGATTCCGCCGTGCGGCGGGGCTCCGAAACGCAGCGCATCGAGCAGGAACCCGAACCGGTCCTTGGCCGTTTCTTCGTCCATGCCGAGCAATTCGAATACCTGCGATTGCACCGCACTGTCGTGGATTCGGATCGTGCCGCCGCCCGCCTCGGAACCGTTGATGACCAAGTCGTAGGCTTGAGCGCGGCATTTTTCCGGAGATTCCTTCAGGTTGGGAAGGTCTTCCTTGAGCGGCGCGGTGAACGGATGGTGCATCGCCACGTAACGACCGGATTCTTCATCCCGTTCGAACATCGGGAACTCGGTCACCCAACTGCAGTTCAGCTCACCGGGTTGGTACAGCTTCAACTCGGCGGCAAGTCGTTTGCGCAGGCCCGATAGTCCCTTGCAGGTCACCTCCCAAGTATCGGCCAAGAACATCAGCAGGTCGCCCGGTTCGCCACCGAGCATCGTGCGGATTTCTTCGAGATGTTCGGCCTCGAAGTTCTTTGCGATCGGACTCCACAACGTCTTGTCGTCTTCGACCCGGAACCACGCCAAACCCTTGGCACCGAAATCTTGTTGCACGTACGCGGTCAGATCATCGATCTGACGACGTGAATACGCGGTAGCTGCATTGGGAACACGGATGCCACGCACATAATTTCCGGCGTCGGCGGTGCCTCGGAACACGCGGAAGTCGGTCTTCGCCGCCACCGAGGTTACGTCGACGATCTCCAAGCCGAAACGCAAATCGGGCGCGTCGCTGCCGAAGCGGCGCATCGCTTCGTCCCACGTCATCCGTGGCAACGGAAGCTGGATATCTTTGCCGAGGACTTGCTTGGCGGTTCGGGCGACTAAACCGTCGATCAACGCCATGATGTCGTCGGCATCGATGAACGACATCTCCAAGTCCAATTGCGTGAACTCGGGTTGGCGGTCGGCTCGCAGGTCTTCGTCGCGGAAACACTTGGCGACTTGGACATATCGATCGAAACCGGCGACCATGAGAATTTGTTTGTACAACTGCGGGGACTGGGGCAGCGCGTAGAAGTTGCCCGGATGAACGCGACTCGGGACGAGATAATCGCGAGCCCCTTCCGGCGTGCTGCGTCCGAGGATCGGTGTTTCGACGTCGATGAAATCGTGCTCGGCGAAGTAATCACGCATGCACTTAATGATCTCGCTGCGGCGGATCAAGGCTTGCTGCATCTCTTTGCGACGAAGATCCAAGTAACGATACTTCAGCCGCAGGTCTTCGCCCGGCAGATCGCTTTGGCCGGGCGTGAAGGGTGGAGTTTGGGCGACCGACAGAATCTCAAAGTGTTCCGTTCGAACTTCGATTTCACCGGTGGCGAGTTTCGCATTGATTTTCCCTTCGAGACGATCGGCGACAACACCTCGGATCAGCACAACGCTTTCGGCAGGCACGTGTCCGGCCGCGTCGATGATCGCAGCGCCCGCTTCGGGCGGCCCGACGACGACTTGGGTCAAACCATAGCGGTCACGCAAGTCGATAAAGACCGCTCCGCCGTGGTCGCGTTTGTTTTCAACCCAACCACAAAGAGTGACAGGCGAACCGACATCGGATTTACGGAGTTGACCGCAGGTGTGAGAGCGAAGCACGAATGAACCGAGAGTGGATGGAGTGGGATCGGTGGGAAGGGTCGAAGCGAACAGTTCGCGACCGGCGATAGGATAATCGCAAAGGCGGAAACCGAAAACGGGCGGTCGGGATGGACGTAAACTTACCTGGCCAGTTATCAGCGGCACCGCAGCAAAACGGCCTGAAGATTCAGTCCTAATAGAACCCCGACGCGTAACGGGCTGTTGATTGAGTCCTCATCGAAACCCGAAGCGTGAGCGAGGGATACATACAGAGGCCTTAATGACGCTGAATCCCTCGCTCACGCTTCGGGTTACGATTAAATCAACAAGCCCGTCAGCGAGGGTTAAATGATATTGACTCATCCCTCGCTGACGCATCGGGTTGCGATTAAATCAACAGCCCGCTAGCGAGTTGCGGCTGATTTATTAGGCAATTCATATTCGAACAGGCACCTATCGCCGTTTCTTCTTTGCCGCCGGGGGGCGTTTTCGGTCTCGGGGCAACGGAGCGGTAGGCTCTTCCGGATTCATCTTCTGACGCAAGCGATCCGCCCAAGACGTCCCTTCGCCGCCGGACGGACTTGGCGATTTGGGAACCACCAGTTCGCCTCCAGATTCGCCCGATCCGCCCCGGTGGTTGACCGTGCCCTCGAGGATCGCCTTGTCGAAGTGGGGTGAAGTCGGCAGCGTTCGTTTGACGTAGATCCGTTCGCCGATGCCCCACAGACTGCTGGTGATGAAGTAGATGCACAGCCCCGCCGGTACGCGGAAGAAGAACAGTCCCATGACCAATGTCATGTACGACATCATCTTTTGCGTCATCGCGGTTTGCTCGTCCGTCGCCGGAGGCATGAACATCTTTTGCTGGACCAAGAACAACAACATGACCAAGACCGGCAGAATGTTGAAATACGGGCCGAGCCATCCGGTGCCGCGACCGGATAAGTACTCCCACAACCAATCGCCCCAATAGGACAGCATGTCGGGAGCCGCCAAGTTCGATGCCCACGTGGTCCACGATGCGAACGCGGCTTGCCGTAATTCAATGTCGACCGACAAGGTTCGATACAAGCCGATGAAGATGGGAAGTTGAACGAACATCGGCAAACAACCCGACAACGGATTGAAGCCGACTCGCTGTTGCAGTTCACGCTGGGCTCGCACGCGAGCCTCCATGTCGTCTTTGTACTTTTCGGTGATCTTTTTCAGTTCCGGAGCCAGTTCCTGCATCCGCTGAGCGTTCACGGCAGCTTTTTTCGACAACGGGTACATCGCACCCCGCACGCAAACGGTCAACAACACGATCGCCAACGCATAGTTCCCCACGCCGGAGAGCAAGTGCAATAAATGGCCGAGCAGCTTCGCGGGCCAAGAGAACCAACCGTAATAGATGCAGTCGTCCAGCCCGTACTTGGCGAACAATTCCGGCTGCTTCGGGCCGGCAAATACTCGCAAGCTCTGTTTCAAACTCGATCCCGGCGGCACCATGGCCACGGCACTGTCGAGATAGAACGTTGTGTTGACCGCTCGCTCTTGGCTTTCAGGGATCGCAGATGCGTCAACGGCAAGAGCTGCCGTCGCGCGACGGAAAGAGGTGAACTCGTCCTGGCCTTCGGGCGGCAAATACGCAACGGTAAAGTACTGAGCGTCGACGCCGATATACTTCAGCGCCCGGTCCGGTGCCGGCGAATCAGGTGCGAAAAGGTTTTGGTCGTCCGGCGTCGCGGCCGCGCGAGCCCGTTTGAGCAGACCATATCCGGACACCAGTTCGTGTCCTTCGGTGGTGGTTCGGTATACCACGTCGCGGGCCGCCGATCCGCCCCAGTTCGGGCTGATTTTGTTGCTGTACCACCAGCCTTCCAAGGTAATGCCGTTGACGCCTTCGAGGCGATAGGCGAGTTCTTGCGGTTCGTCCGACCGGTTGTCGATTTGCACATCCATGTCCAACACGAAACTGCCCGGTTGCAGCGAGTAGGAACGACGCATCCCGATCGCGCGGCCGCCAGCGGCCTTCATCTCCGATTCGCTCAAGCGGACCTCGAATTCGATCGTTTCACTCGCATCGCCAGGGGCTTCGTCGCCGGGGGCTACGTCTCCGGGGCCTTCGTCGCTGGGCCCTTCCTCTCCGGGGACTTTGCCGGCCGGATCGTTGTCTTGAGTTTCGGCGACCGACCAGATCAATTCGCCTGGGTCATTGAGCGCCGTCAACGTTTTCTCACCCGGTGCGATCTCACGACGCCCGACTTTGCCGACCGTCATCAATGCCGATAGACGTGACAGGTTGCCGGGGATCTGGTCCTCGCCCGCGATGTCGGCCATGCGAACGAGGTCGAGCGGGTGTTCGCTTAAAACGATCGCGAACTTCAATGAACGCCCTTTACTTGAAACGTCGGCTTCGCCGGCACCGTCGGTGTCATCGCCTCGGATGACTTCGACGAGGATGCGATCGCCCGGTTCGGTACCATGCATCCACTCGTCCATCGCGACTGAATTGCTGATCAGATCGCCATTGATCGAAACGATAACGTCACCGGCCCGCAATCCATCGGCGACGGATTCGTCCTCACACTCCGCCAAAGCCGCCGGCGTTCCAGGGCCGACGACGTTGACGCGGACGCCGTTGATCGTCGACAGCGGGTTGGCGGCGAAGTAGCCCATGTATCCGCTGCGGACGTCGACGCGGCGATACTTCAGTCGGCCGTTCTCTTTTCGCTGGGTCAATTCGATCCGTTCGATGCCCGCACCACGACTGTTGAGGGTGACGAGCATGAAATGTCCCGTGGTCGGGTCCATCGAGCCGAGCGTTCGCCATTCGGGCTGCTCGGGTCGCTCGATGTTCTCTTCTTCAGCGGGTTTCGCGTCCGGGTCATCCAGATCGGCGATTGAGGAGATTTCGGGACCGGTTTCGTCTTCGGGAGCCACATCCTCGACCGCAGCGACCGGGACGGGAGGTGCCGGAGGCGGGACAAACATCACCCGCAACGACATGTAAATAAGAAAAAACGCGGTCGAAAAGAGCACGAAGGAAGAAAAGCGGCGATCCACGAAATTGCTGGCCGATCGAATGGGAACGGGGGGACAAGACCAAACCGGCATTCTTGCCGCTGGAGCAATTCTTGAAAAGCCAAACCGGGCAAGAACACAATCAGAACCGGGAATTAACCGAAATCGAACCGGTTAAAACACCAACGGCAGGGGTGTTTGGCACAACGCATCGGCCAGCCCGGCCAATTCGTCATCCTTAATGCCGGCTTCAGATCGGTCCAATACGACCCAAGGGCGAGCCTTTCGGATCACACCCTTTTCAAGAAATTCGCCGAAAAGCTGCAACCGAATTTTGTCTTCGGATGACTGATCGGTCGTGAACGGAGCGTCATGTGGCCCGAGCAGCACGGCAATCATTCCAGCGTTTCCCGCGAAGTTGATCGTCCAAACGGAGACCGAGTCCCCCGTCGTTGCAGCGGTCAAGACGCGACGATCGACCGTTCCGCCGACCGATTTCAAATCCAACGTCGGATGAGTATCGAGCAACGAAGTTTGGATCGAAAAAGTCGGCTCGAGCACGCATCGAGTCGTCGTCGATGCGACGACCCGAATCGAAAGCCGTAGTGAAAACTCGCCGGTTGTTTGCGGGAAATCGATCTTCCATTGATCGAATTTGACATAATGCTCGCCCGCCACCGGCAGCAAGTCGCTGCCCGAACCCGGAGTGCCCGATCCACGCACCGACACATGCAACAATCCGTCCGGATCGCCCAACGAGATGCCGTCGGTTCCTCCGGTGGCGCGACAAACCCAGTCGTGACCACCTTCGGTGACGTGACCGACGAGCAGTTCACTTTCGTTAACCGCTTCCAACTCGCCTCGATTTCGGACGGTCCACATGTTTAGCTGCCTGAGTATTCGGCGCCGAAGAACTCTTTGCTGCCTTCGACGTCGGCCTTGATCGTTCGCGAGCCTTCCTGCCAGTTGGCCGGACAGACTTCGCCGTTCTTTTCAAAGTATTGTAACGCCTGAACCATCCGCAAGGCTTCGTCAACGCTGCGTCCGAGCGGCAAGTCATTGACGACCTGATGACGAACAGTGCCCTCTTTGTCGATCAAGAACAAGCCTCGAAGAGCCACGCCGCCATCGAGCAGCACGTCGTAGTCGCGGGAGATTTGCTTGTTCATGTCGGCGACCAACGGGTATTCGGTCTTGCCGATGCCGCCTTGATTGCGAGGCGTGTTGGTCCATGCCAAGTGCGTGAAATGGCTGTCCACTGAAACACCGATGATCTGCACGCCGAGATCCGAAAAGTCCTTTGCCCGGTCGCTAAACGCGATGATTTCGGTCGGACAAACGAACGTAAAATCCAACGGCCAGAAAAACAGCAGGACGTATTGTCCTTTGTAATCGGCTAGCGAAAAGTCGTTTTTGAAAGTGCCGTCGGGCATGACGGCGGTGGCGGTGAAATTGGGAGCCGGTTGGGTAACGAGAACGCTCATGGAAGCCTCTGAGTTGGTTAGGTTGGTTGGGTGGAAATGAACGGTTTGCGAACGGACGTCCGGTTGAATCAATCCGTCAGATTGCTATCGAAGACCTGGACGCTCGCCCAGTTTTCTTTCTGTTGTTCGATGAACGTCAAGTGCCGAGGAGCCGTTTGGTAGGCGTCGTGCGAGGCTTGGTCCTGAAATACCGTGTGCAAGGCAACGTCGTAGTCGGCGTTGACCGGTCGTTGGTATCGCGGTTCGCGGCGTCCCACCGCGAAATCGATCAACCCATCGTGGCCATTGAGGAACTCATGACAGGCCGCGACCAGCTCGTCGACGGCGGCGTCATCGCGGTTCTTCAGGGTAAAAAAAACTTGGTGGGCAAGACGCGGCATGACTCAATCAACGAACTGAAGGTGAGGAAGCGGGAGATCGCAGCGGGCAGTTTAGCGATTCGATGACTTCCGCCCAACCGGACAAACGTGTTCGCAAGTGTGGCATTGCGCAAGTGGCGGCGACTTTTAGTCGCCGTTACATGACCTGGCGACTGAAAGTCGCCACCACTTATCGTCCACACGATGCTAATTCGCCGCGACCGGAGGGCGACGCGGGGTATACAGGCAACAATCTTGCGGACAAACGTCGTGCCACGGCCCTAGGTCCCCGAGTGCCGCTTTGTCGGCTTGGATACCCAAGCGTTCCTGGACCAGTTCGCGGATCATGGCGACAAATTTTGGATGCGTGCCCGCCGTTTTGCCTCGGGCCATCGCGATGCCCCGTGCTCGGCAAAGGTCCGCCGCCTCTTCATCCAAATCGAACATGACTTCCATGTGGTCGCTGACGAAACCGATCGGCAAAATCACCAGCGCGGATAACTTTGACGCGTTGTCGGCCGCAGCGATCCAGTCCAAAACGTCGGGTTCCAGCCAAGGTTGGCTCGGCGGGCCACTGCGACTTTGGTAAACCAACTCGTAATCATTCGAACCGGCCGCCTCGGCGACCAAACGGCACGATTCTTTGAGCTGTTTTTCATAATCGCAATTGTCCGCCATCCCCATCGGGATGCTGTGAGCGGTGAACAGCAATTTCACGTCGCCCGGAGTCTTTTGGATGTTGGCGGCCGCTTCGGTGACACTTTCGGCCATCGCGGCGATGAATCCGGGGTGGTTGAATCCCATTCGGACTTTCTCGACCAGGGGCGCCCCGTCGCCGACTTTCTCGCGAGCCTCGATGATATTCTCGCGATATTGGCGGCATCCGCTGTAGCAACTGAACATGCTGGTGAAGAACGCCAATGCCCGCCGACAACCGTCCGCCTTCATTTGCTCGAGAGTGTCGGCAAAATACGGATCCCAGTTACGATTGCCCCAATACACCGGAAGCTTGACATCGTGGGCGGCGAACTCGTTTTGAATCGCCGCCATCAGTTGGCGGTTGTGTTCGTTGATCGGGCTGACGCCGCCGTAATGCTTGTAATGCTCGGCGACTTCCAGCATCCGCTCGCGAGGCACGTTCTTGCCTCGCAAGACGTTTTCCAAGAACGGCATGACTTGATCTTGCCCTTCGGGACCGCCGAAAGAAACCAACAAGAATGAATCGTAGGGGATAGGTTCAGACATTCAACGATTTGCTACGAGAAAAGGAGGCATTACATCAGTTATCGCCGCGTTCGTTTTGTTTTTGAACGCGACGAATACAAGCCCGACGCTTACCGGCGTGTTGATTTAGTGCGTTCGTCAGTTTTTGTGAGCCGATGGCGCTAGCGGCGTGTTGTTTTAATCGTAACCCGAAGCGTCAGCGAGGGATTCATCACCATTAAGTCCTTTGTATGTATCCCTCGCTCACGCTTCGGGTTTCGATGAGGACTAAATCAACAGCCCGCTAGCGGCGTGTTGTTTTAATCGTAACCCGAAGCGTCAGCGAGGGATTGAACGCTATTAAATCCTTTGTATGTATCCCTCGCTCACGCTTCGGGTTACGATGCAAACTAAATCAACAACCCGCTAGCCACGGGTTCCGAATGGTGGCTTGATTGCCGTAAAGCCCGCGGCTAGCGCCGTCGGCTCACTCAATCAACACGCCGTTGCGCGTCGGGTTTGTATGCGTTTGACCGTTCAAACACCATCGCCTGTAACGTCATCGCCGTCCAAATCCGCTTCGGTAATGATGCGAAACCCTTTTTCATGAAGCGTCTTCATCGCCAAGTCGATGCCTTCGACCATGATCGCCACCGCAGGCTTGCCGTGCGGACGAACGATCAACGGGTAGGCTTGGATGATATTCAGTTCGGCTTGCAAGAGCGCCGTACAAACCCGCAGCAACGGTTGGGGACCCTCGGGTAGCTCGACCCCGATCAGGTCGGTTTCGATGATCGCGAGCCCCGAACGTTCCAAAATTTCGCGACCTCGATCGGGGTCACTGATTAAAAATCGAACGAAAGCGCACTCGGCTGCGTCGTTGATCGAAAGAGCGACAATCCGGATGCCGGTGCCCTCGAATCGCCGAACGACTTCGAGCAATTGGCCGACGCGGTTCTCAAGAAAAATGGTGAACTGTCGGATTGCGGGGAATTCTCGGCCCCTCATCGTTTCATAAGGGGTTTCCACGTCGGAGCCGTAACTCATCGAGCCGTTCTTTCATGTAATGCGGCGGTTGCTGGCAATGCGGGAGTGTACCGCCGCACGCTTTTTCTGGCAAACAGGGATCGCATGCGACAATCGGGGATCGCTCGTTGATCGCCTTCTCTTTAAGATCGAGTCGGCAAACCCAACCGTGGAGCTTCGTCGGCGATCGCTGGTGTCGACTTCATCATCATCCCATCTCGTGTCTCGTTCACACTCACACTAGAAAGAATTTTATGTTCAAAGGGCTAGGTAACCTCGGGAACATCGCTTCGATTTTCGGCAAATTGCAAGATTTGCCTGATAAGATGCAGGCCCTCAACGCACGGATGAAATCCGAACGCGTGACCGCAAGTTCGTCATGCGGGCACGTGACCGTTACCATGAACGGGGTCGGCGAAGTCCAATCGGTCGACGTCGATCCCAAGGTCCTCGGTGGCGAAGGCGGCAGTTCCGTCCCGCCGGAAACGCTTGGTCGAGCGATTCAAGACGCGACGAATTCCGCCGGAGCCGAAGCCAAACAAATGTATGCCACCGCCGTCAGCGATTTGGCCAAGGAGCTGGATCTCAACCTGCCCGGCATGGACGGTTTGCTGTCGAGTCTGACCGGCGGCAACGGATGAGCAAACACGCCGGAGCGGTTTCGCAACTCGTCGATCGGCTCAGCCAACTACCGGGAATCGGTCGCAAAAGCGCCGAGCGATTGGCGTTTCACTTATTGCGAGTACGTGAAGAAGACGCACTGGCGCTGGCCGATGCGATCCGTCGCGTGCGCACCGACGTGCGGTACTGCGCCGCGTGCTACAACCTCTCTGAACATGAACTTTGTCAAATCTGTTCGGACCCCAAACGCGATGCGACGCGGTTGTGCGTCGTCGAGCAACCCCGAGATCTGCTCAGCCTCGAGGCGTCGGGTGCCTATCAAGGGCTTTATCATGTCCTGTTGGGGCGGATCGCGCCGTTAGACGGGATCACGCCCGACCAGCTGACCATCGATGCCTTGGTCGATCGAGTCCGCGAAGGAAACTTTGTGGAGATCATCATGGCGACTAACCCGACCGTCGAGGGAGATGGCACGTCGCTGTACTTGTCCAACCAGCTCAGCGAATTCCCGATCCAGATCACCCGTTTGGCCCGCGGGATTACCGCCGGAAGCGTGTTGGAATATGCCAATCGTGAGATAATTGCCGATGCGTTAACCGGGCGTCAAAAGCTATAACCGAGAAAACTTCTGCGGTTGGCATTGAATTCGCTGTATACTTCAATTCGACGCGTCTCAACTAGTCTTTTCGAAATAAGAAATACTCCCATGCGGATGTCAGTGGGGCTGCACGCCCGACAAAGCCAGGTTCAGAAACTGGCGCCACGGATGATTCAGTCGATGGAAATCCTGCAGATGCATGCGCTCGCCTTGCAGGAACGAATCGAGCAAGAGATGAACGAGAATCCGTTGCTCGAACAACTCAGTGGAGATCCGTTATCACCCGACGATGGCGACGACGATTCCCCGAGCAAGGACATTCGGAGCGAGGACGAAAAGGAGTTGGTGGTCGACAACGACCACGACAACAAAGATGACTTCGAGCGTTTGCTGAACATGGACTCCGAACTGCCTAGCACGTTCGACGACTCGTTCCGTCGCAGCGCCAACCGCATGTCCGAAGAAGCTGACCGTCGTCACGACATGATGGCCAATGCGCAGTCGCGACCAGAATCACTCAATGACTTTTTGTTGCACCAGTTAGCCGAACTGGATATCGACGATGACGTCGAGCAAATCGCCGAGCGGATCATCAGCACGCTCAACGCGTCCGACGGCGGATACTTGCGGACTCCTATCGCGGACATGTTACCGCCCGGTCACTCCAAGGAAGACTTAGCCCAAGCCGAAGAGGCTTTAAGAATCGTTCAATCGCTCGAACCGACCGGCATCGCCGCCCGCGACTTAAGCGAATGTTTGATCTTGCAACTCGATCCGTCGTTGCCGCACTTCGAAAAATTGCAAACGTTGATCAAGCATCACTTGAACGACCTCGCCGAAAATCGTTTGCCGCAAATCTCAAAAAAGACCAACTTCACGATCGAAGAAATTCAAGAACTGCGTGAGGATCTGCACCTGCTCAACCCGAAGCCGGGGGCGGCGTTCATGGAAACCTACGTCCCCAACGTGACCCCAGATATTATTCTCGAAGTCGACGAGGACGGAGAGTATCGCGTTCGTTTGGACGATGATCGCGTTCCGAACTTGTTCATCAGCGAGTACTACCGCAAACGTTTGCAAGCGAGCGATTGTTCGGCCGAAGAACGCGAATTCATCAAACAGAAAATCAGCGGTGCCCAGTGGCTGATCGATTCGATCGAACAACGTCGCAGCACGCTGACAAAAGTAGCCGAAGCGATCGTCGAACATCAAAAGCGTTTCCTCGACGAAGGCCCCGAAGCGATCGAACCGCTCAAGATGCAACAGATCGCCGATAAGGTCGGGGTCCACGTCACGACGGTCAGTCGCGCCGTTGACGATAAATGGATTCAAACGCCGCGTGGGATTTTGCCACTGCGTCGGTTCTTCGTCGGTGGCACTCAAACCGACGATGGCGAAGACGTCGCATGGGATACGATTCGATTGAAGCTGCAAGATTTGATTGACAAGGAAGACAAAAGCAAACCCTACAGCGACGAAGCCTTAGTCGACGAACTACGCGGCGCCGGCATGACGGTCGCCCGCCGAACGGTAACCAAGTACCGCAAGAAAATGGGCATCCCCAGCAGTCGTAAACGACGCGATTGGTCGTTGACTTGAAAGTCGCAAGCAACCGCAAACGAGTCGCTACGATATTGTTCACAGACGCAGCGTCGCGGTGACGGGCAGGTGATCAGATAGTCGCCGTGTTATCTCGTCCTTCAATATCCATGCCGATTCAACCTGGGGCAGTAGGTTCGGACTGACGAAGAGATAGTCGAGTCGTCGATCGGTCCCATGGTTTTGATCGCCGACCAATGACGTTGGAAATGTGCCCACAAACGGTTGACTTCGACCGCGAAAACGGTCGACCAGATCAACATATCCTTGCGACAGGATGGCTTCTAAACCGCCGTAATCTAATTTGCCTTCGTTCAGGTTCCGTGCCCCCGGATTGTGACGGTCGAGCATCTCGAAGAACGGTTCAAGCTCGAGATCGGTATCGTAATGTGACCGGTCCGCTGGCGAGAATCCATTGAAGTCACCAGCCAGGATCACTTTCGGATTCAATTCCGGCAGCGTCGCAACATCGGCTTGCAAATGTCCAGCTTCTTCAATGCGACTTGCGAAGTTGGATGGGTGAAAATGAATCACGTAAAACCAAATTCCTCGAATCCGGCAACGCAGCAGACCGTGATGCATTCCCTCGCGAATCCGTCGGACGTCGCTGATCGGGAAGCGCGAAGTGATGCCGGTCGGAAACCCTTCTTCTTTGAGTAGCACCGAATGCAAGTGCCCCCATTGTCTGGCATCGGCAGCGAGACGATCGGGCGTGTAGCCGTTAAGCTCCTGAAGAGCGACCACATCCGGGGCCTGTTCGGCCATCCAATTCAACCACTGTGAGCGACGCGGCTCGCCACGTTGGGTGAAGCCGTACCAAACGTTGTGAGTGATGACCTTCATTGTTTCAGTCGGCTCGTCGGCGGATACCAAACGACTCGAACTGGCAACGATCAAGCAAAGCAGCAAGATCAGTCTTGTCATATACATCTCCGCAAGGAAAATCGCAGATCGGAACTCGAAGCATCACGACGCGGTGCTTTCGCAGCGCACGCGGACGTGAACGGTTATCATACCAGAATGAAAAATACACCCACCCCATCGATTCGGATCGCGACTTCTTCCGTGATCGCTTCTTGTTTTTTGGCGATCTCTTCGTTCGGTCTAGCTTGGTTTCCAGCCTTGGCCACCGCGGCCGAGGGCGATCCCGATGTCCTTCGCCGGGAGAACTTGGTGGCATGGTGCATCGTCCCGTTCGATGCCAAACAACGTGATCCTGCCGCTCGAGCAGAGATGCTCGTGTCCTTGGGCATTGATCGGTGTGCCTACGACTGGCGCGCGCAACATGTGCCTACGTTCGAACAAGAGATTCTGGAATATCGAAAACACGGTATCGAGTTCTTTGCATTCTGGAGCGTCCACGAAGCCGCGTTTGAGCTGTTCGAGAAATATGATCTGCACCCGCAAATTTGGCAGACGCTTCCCGACAATGCTGGCACGTCGCAGGCCGAGAAAGTCGAATCGGCGGTTCGCGAGATGTTGCCGCTTGCCGAGCGGACCCGGTCGATGGGTTGCAAATTGGGACTTTACAACCATGGCGGCTGGGGCGGACAACCGACGAACCTAGTCGCGGTATGTGAGCGTTTAAGGGAGCTTGGTATGGCTCATGTTGGAATCGTTTACAATTTTCATCACGGTCATTCTCAGATCGACGAATGGGCGGCCAACTGGAAACTCATGAAGTCCTATGTTTTGTGCTTGAACCTGAACGGGATGAACCGTCAAGAACAACCCAAAATTCTCGGCATCGGAAAAGGAGAATACGAACTGGAAATGATTCGAACGGTCGTCGACAGCGGATATGACGGACCGATCGGGATCCTCGACCACCGCAATGAACTCGACGCCTACGAATCGTTGTTGGAAAACCGCGACGGATTGCGATGGATTCGAAACGAACTCCACCAGCCCGGCACCGGCGGGCCCAAACCGACAACGACGAGTGAATGATCGCTTTTAGCAATGGGGACCCCATGAAAAATTACGCTTTTGTCATTGCCTTATTCATGGGTCTGCCCACTGCAGCTTTCGCCTGCCTTTGGGATCGGGATACTCCCACCGAGGAGGCCAGCGGAATGCCCGAGGTGGTTGCTGTGGTGACCGGCCGGTTTCCGCGGAATCCGCCACTGTATTACCGAATGCGACTGGACCGAGTGACTCTTCATCTCGAGAGTATTCCCGGCGATCTCATCGCTTACGACGATGCCGGGGTCGCTTGCGACCGTCTCGGCCGCAATGACGACGCGATCTCCTGGATGGACAAAAAGCGAGGCGAACTCGATAAGCTCGACCAGTCACAACCTGAGGTCCGAGAGCATCTTTACCGGTATCACGCGAATCTTGGTACGTTTCTCGTCCACCGCTGGATCGTTCAAGGAGCCGATCGAGCACGGATCGACGAAGTCAAGTCCGCGTGCGACGAGATCGCCAAGGCTCTCGAGATCAACCCCGACGCGCATTACGGGCGTGAAAAGTATCAGCTCCAGGCGATGAGATGGATCGTCGATCCGCCGCAAACGCACACATGGCAGGAGCTTCCCAATTTTCTCGATTGGAGTTTTCAGGACATTTATGGCGAACGAACCGATCCGGAGGAGGCCGATCAGGCGGTGCGGGGTCTCGTTGGTCTGATCTCGCTCGGTAACGCGTGGGAGAGTATCGACGTCTTTCACGCATTGAATGTCGCCCTGCAACGTGATTCGGTGGGTTTTTCGCCCGGCCGTGATGGCGGAAGAAATTCGCTCGCCTATCTCGCCTGGCTACGCTGTATTGAGTTGGTCGACTCGGGCCGAGGCTCGTTCTTCCCTGATTCGCCGCAAGGAGAAAGCTTGAAGGCGTTACTGCCACAACCCGGTTTTGTGAAGGCCGAACTCCTTCTTGATCCCACCTACCGACAGCTTCGCAGCGAAGCTGACGATTGGCATGCTGAACGACTCGCATTCATGTCGCAGCGACTGGAAGCGGGACGACACCCCGACACAGACCCGAGCTTTTGGGACGGCTATACCGAACGACCCTCGCCAAAATTGCCGTCGATCTCCGTGCCGGACGCCTACCACGCTTGGCGGGATCGACGCGAAACGCTGTTCTTGGTCGTTGTCTTTGGCACCCCTTTGCTTCTATTAGGATGCGTGGCGATGGCAGTCAGAAAGAGGACCACTATGGCAGCCGAAACGGAACCGGCCAAATCAAGACAGTCGATTGAGAGTGGGCAGACTTGAACAGAAAAAATGGTTTTCGGACTCCTTTTCGATCCTGATTGAGGGTGTTTTCAAGAAACGATTTCGTGGACCACTCGCGCCGATTCCACCCCCGTGAGACGTTGATCGAGACCTTGGAAACGGTGGGTGAATCGCTCGTGATCGATCCCCAGTTGATGCAAGATCGTCGCTTGCAAGTCGTGAACCTCGACGGGATTCTCGGCAACGTTGAATCCGAAATCATCGGACAGTCCGTACGAGATGCCGGGCTTGATTCCGCCGCCGGCCATCCATACCGAGAACGCGTAAGGATGATGATCGCGTCCGCGCGGTTGATTGGGACGCTGTTGTTGGAAAGGCGTGCGACCAAACTCGCCTCCCCAGATCACCAGGGTGTCTTCCAACAATCCGCTTTGCTCGAGGTCTTTGACCAATGCCGCCGATGGAGCATCGGTATCCTCGCATTGGATCTTCAGTTGGGTGTCCAGGTTGGCGTGCTGGTCCCAACCGGCGTGCATCAATTGAATGAACCGGCAACCGCGTTCGGCCAAACGCCGCGCCATCAGACAGTTGTACGCGAAGCTTCCCTTTTCGCGGACTTGTGGACCGTACATCTCCAGCACATGTTGTGGTTCGTCGGAAAGATCCGTTAGCTCAGGAACAGAGGCTTGCATCTTGTAAGCCATTTCGTACTGAGCAATTCTTGCCGCGATTTCAGGATCCCCTAAGCGTGCCAGGTTCATCTCGTTCAGGGCGGCCAAGTCATCGAGTTGCCCGCGACGCAACTGACGGCTGATTCCCGCCGGATTGGACAAATAGAGAACTGGGTCACCGGCACCGCGAAACTTCACGCCCTGATACTTGCTTGGCAAGAAACCGTTGCCCCAATAGAAGTCATAAAAGATCTGGCCACATGACGCTTGTTTGTCACGACTGGTCATCACCACGAAAGCCGGCAGATTCTCCGTCTCGCTTCCGAGTCCATACGTCAACCAGGCACCCATGCTTGGTTTGCCGGGTATCTCGGATCCCGTCATGAAATACGTGATTGCCGGTGCATGGTTGACCTGCGTCGTTTGCATCGAAGACACGAAGCACAGCTTGTCGACAATTTCTGCGGTGTGAGGAAGGAAGTCGTCCGCAATCCATTTCCCACACTCACCGCGCTGGGCAAACTTGGTAATCTCCGGCGCGAAATTCTTTTCCTGACTCGCCGTCATCGTGCTGAACCGTTTTCCGTCGGTCAACTCAGCGGGTAACCCTTGGCCGGCCAGTTCGGTGAGTTTGGGTTTATAGTCAAATAAATCAACGTGAGATGGTCCCCCGTTTTGAAACAGATAGATGACGCGTTTGGCTTTGGGAGCAAAGTGTGGAAGCCGCATTGCCGTCGGATCAGGCGACGAGGCATGTAAATTTCGCTCGGCTCCAGAGATCAATGTGCTCATCGCCGCGGCACCGATCCCGAGGCCGGATTGTCCCAGCAATTGCCGACGAGTGAGCACACGAGAATGTTCTTGCAATGGATTCATGGTTTCACCAAAAATTCGTCGAGGTTCATCAATGTATTGATGAGGGCGGTCAGTGCGGCGTGATGAGCAACATCAATCGTTTCGTCACGCGATGATTCACCGACGGACAATAAAGCCGCCGCGTTATCTAAGTCGCCGCGAAATTGGTCACGGGTGGTGACCAATCGATCTTCTAGTAGATCAAGTTCGTCCGTCACCGGGTTTCTGGACGTCAAGCTTGTGAACGCTTCGACGATTTGATCGCGGTCCGAATCGTGTTTCTGAATCATTCGCTCCGCCATCACGCGGGCGGCTTCCACGAAGGTGATGTCATTGAGCGTCGTCAATGCATGCAAAGGCGTGTTCGTTAAGTTCGGCTGCACCTCGCAGGTTTGTCGCTTCGAAGAATCGAAGAACACAGTGGGCCCCACAATTCTTCGCCAGAAAGAGTACAGTGATCGACGGTAGAGATTCTCGTCGGAATCTTGGTTGTACCGAATCTTTCCAAAAGTGGCTTCCGCCCAAATCCCGTCAGGTTGATACGACTTCACCGACGGACCACCGAGTCGATCGACAAGTAATCCGGAGGCGGCAAGCGAAGCATCTCGAATCATCCACGACGGCATTCGATAGCGAGATGCCCGGGCTAATTTTTCATTGAGCGGATCACGCTCGAGCATCTCTTCGCTGACGCGTGCCGATTGTCGATACGTTTCGCTGGTAACGATCAGTCGATGCATCTGCTTGACGTCCCAGCCAGATTCAACCAATTCAACGGCGAGCCAGTCGAGTAAGTCTGGATGGGTTGGCTGAGCACCTTGCAAACCAAAATCCGAGGGCGTCGCGACGATGCCGCGTCCAAAGAAGAGCTGCCAATAACGGTTCACCATCACCCGAGCGGTCAATGGATTCTCCGGAGAGACAATCCAGCGAGCCAGATCGAGACGCGAATATCGAGCGTCGCCCTCCTTGGGTGGTAGCGGAGGCAACATCCCCGGAACGTTGGCGACGATTTTTTGGTCGGTCGTGCTATTGTAAATTCCTTTGAGTAGCACCAGCGTCTCGCGTGGACTCTTGACGGTATCCATGACCATCACGGGAACCGGCTTGTTCTTTTCTTCCAGTCTCTCCAGTTCCGTTTTTGCTTTCTTCCATCGATTGACGGATTCGGCAACGTCTGGCCAATGATGGATGAGAAAATGTTCTCGCAATTGAATCTTTTCTTGCTCACTTCGCTCGCCAGAAGGCTTCGAAAGAATGGGGCTGACCGCAACATCCTCGGCCGCAGGTTGATTCGAATCGGTGACGAGCAAACGAAACTTGGCGAGCGTGTGTTGCTGGTGAGAGGACTCGAACCGAAGCCGAAACTGAAGAGTTGTCTCTCGGTCAAGGTTCAAGGGATTCTCGAGAATGAAAGTGGCTTGACTCGGTTCCTTGTGCGTGTGTGCCCCTGGCGCCCAACCATTCTTACCTGCCCGTTCGCCGTCGATGGCATAACGGACGAAGTATTGGTTCTGTTCGTGAGACGCCTCCGCACGGGCGAACTTGAGTCGTGATGCTTCGCTTGGCGGTGAGTGATCGGGATTTGCGAAAAACTCAATTTCGCTTAACACAAAGTTGCCGTTGACGTCCCGACCGGTACTCTTGGCGGGCGACTCGGGATCAAGGAGTGCTTCGAGCCGAACAGCGGTGATCTTCCCGATTTCACTAACGGCTTTGATTTCGTAGACATCCTTTTCGGGTCGTTCGCCAGTGACATGAATGATGCTGTCTTCGTCGGCGGTGATCGTCGCACCGCCTGTTGAGGTGACTGAGTTTGCATTGAGCACATGCCAATCCGAATCACGGTGTTCGAGATGGCCCGACTCCCAAGTCCGCTGGGCAGTCTCGGCAGCTTCCGACGCAACTGTCCATTTTGATTTTAACTCGGCAACCTTCTCTCGCATCGTATCCAACATTTCGCGACGCTCGGGGGCAACGTAGTCCATCGATGGTGGAACGGCTAAGCTTCGGTTGCCGCCACCAGACTCCGACGTCTGGTTGAAGAAATCGAAGAACGCAAAGTAATCCTCATTCGATGTCGGATCAAACTTGTGGTCGTGACAGCGAGCACACTGCAACGTGAGACCCAACCATACCGTTCCTGTTGTCTCCGTACGGTCGAACACATTCTCAATGCGTGTTTCTTCTGCGATGCGACCGCCTTCACCGTTGTGCATGTGGTTGCGATTGAACCCCGTAGCAAGCCGCTGTTCCGGCGTCGCGTTTTCGAGCAGATCGCCGGCAAGTTGTTCGATCGTGAATTGATCGAACGGCATGTTATTGTTCAACGCATCGACGACCCAATCACGCCAAGGCCACATCGAACGTTCGGGATCACCCTGAAAGCCACTTGTGTCTGCGTACCGCGCGGCGTCGAGCCACGGCCAAGCCATTCGCTCGCCGTAGTGTTGGCTTGCCAACAAGCGATCCACAAGATTCTCGTATGCGAGCGGGGAATCGTCAGCAACAAACGCATCGACTTCCGCAATCGAAGGCGGCATTCCGATCAAGTCCAACGTGACGCGGCGGATCAAAGTCCGTCGGTCCGCCTCCGGCGAAGGTTCCAAACTTGCGTCTTGAAGGCGACGCCGGACGAATGCGTCGATCGGATGGATGCTAACGTCCGGGACGCTCGGCCGAACCGGTTTCTCGAATGCCCAGTGTTTGCCCCAACGGGCACCTTCGGCGATCCACTGACGCAACAGGTCGATCTCGGCAACCGAAAGTGGCTTTCGATGTGAATCCGGCGGCGGCATCAACTGATCGAGATCTTCGGTTGTGATTCGCGTCAGCAGTTCGCTGTCGTCAGGATGGCCGGGCACGATGACAGCCATTTCATCAACAGTCGAATCGCGTTGATCGAGCCGTAAACCAGCCTCGCGGTTCACCGCGTCCGGCCCATGGCAGTGAAAGCAGCGATCCGACAGAATCGGAAGGATGTCGCGGCTGAACTGGATTTTTTCGAGCGGTCTACTCTCTTCCGAAACGGAAAGGGACGACCAGGTCAGAACGATTGTGAACAAAAAGACGTTGGTGCTTGAGCAGATTTTCATCCTGCCATTTTAATCGCCCCGCTATGCGACATCAGCCCCTCGTTCAATTGCTGAGATGATATCCCACTGTGTGGCGATGACGTGCACCGTTGGCACGCAACATCTGGGCTAGAAAAACGAGCCTAAGCCGGTTCCCCGACTGGGCTGGGACGGGACGTCTTTTCCTTCCAATGCGGCGATCCACGTTTCCGGGTCGTTGCCGTAGTCTTTGCCGGTGCTTTGTCGGAGCGAACCGATTACCAACGCCTGAGTCGCCGGATTGCGGTCTTTCAAGGCGAGCTTCAGCGAATCGGCGGCGATCGGTCCGGAATGTTGAGCCAGCGCCGCGATGGCAGCGTGCCGGACGTCTTTGTCTTGCGACTTGCCTACCGTAGCCGCCAGTAGCCGAGCGGCTTGTTCGTCTTGTCGGTTGCCCAACGCTCGGCACGATTCCATCCGCACTTTTAGGTTCTCGTCGTCGAGAGCCTTTTCAATCAAACCCATCATCGCACCATCAGATGATTTGCCCGCCGCTAGCACGGCCAAGCGACGCATCTCGGCACTTTCATCGTTGTTGTAGATTTCCGTTAAGTGATTCGACCAGTATTGCTGGCGATCCTGAGGGAGGGTGGGCATCGACTCGGCCAGTGATATCAATTCTTCGCGACGGCGATGGTCGGTCACACCGATTTGTTCATCCGATTTCCACTGCTGCATCGTGAAATAAGGATTGGTGTGTTTGAGCGCATACAGTGGCCCGTCGTGACAACCGGCGAATGATCCTCCGGCCAAACAGACCGTGGGAACAAGCAACCAATACCAACGCGGTTTTCTATGGAATTGCGAATGAGTTGGGGTGCGATAGCGATTTTCGGACGCCATGTCGGAATTCCGAGACGGGAGGATCAGGTCGATCAGTGAATTCGAGAACGTCCGGGGTACCAAATCGGCGTTCCGCGACTGAAGGTCAATCCGCAATTTAACGAACCTTTCGCTTGTGGGCTGTTGATTCAGTCCTCATCGAAACCCGACGCGTGAGGGCTTATTGATTTAATCGTAACCCGAAGCGTGAGCGAGGGATTCATCGCCATTAAGGCCTCTGTATGTATCCCTCGCTCACGCTTCGGGTTTCGATGAGGACTAAATCAACAGCCCGGTGAGCGAGGGATACAAAAAAGAGAATTGAGCGCGTTCGATCCCTCGCTCACGCTTCGGGTTACGATTAAATCAACACGCCCGCTTGCCGCCTCTGCTGAAAGTTGGACGACGCGCGATCGGTTTTTTTCTCGCAGAATGGCCTGACCCCCGCCACCTTGTCTTGCAAAGTTAGTTAAAATCGCGTAGATGGCGTTTATTGACGCCGATTCTCACTTATTGCCGTTTTTTCTCTCATCTCAACCAGGGCGTTCCATCCGACGGAGTTCCAGCGTTTTTCGCAGCTCCTTCATTTTTTAGGAAATTGGACAATGACCGCAGATTGGTTCTACATGAGCGAAGGTTGGTTTCAGCGCGGAAAACGCGTCGGACCGATCACCGAACAAGATTTGTTGCTGCGAATCGACCAGGGCAAGATTCAGCCCGAGACTCTGTTACAAAGCCATAAAACAAGGGACCGATGGGTCCCCATGAGCACCGTCGGCCCCGCGATGGCCCGCTGGTTGGAATCGCATCCGAGCGAGGAAAAACGACTTTCGTAGGCACACGTAGACTTGGTCGCAGGGATAGCGGAGACCCGGCAGGTCAGTCGTCGACTCACCTTTGGCCCTGGAATCGCATTACAGTGCGTGCGGATCGGAATTCGACCTGATTGCGGTGAAGTGTTGTGGCGTTTTGAAACATGTGTTGCAGAATGCTACACCCTACAATCCGACCTTTTCCCGATCCGGCCCCCTGAAACCTCGTTTTTTTCGTGGATTCTGAAGATCGCACAAATAGACTGGGAAATCGTATCGGTCGGAAGTTTTGCTTTCGACGTCGACTTTTCCAGCTTTTGAGTGATTCGTGTGAATCTGCGAGTGATCGCCTCCTCTCTTCTCCATCTCGAGCCTCTGATGAAGATGTTCCGTCCCGAATCGGTTTTTCACCGCCGTCCGACCAACTTAGCGACGGCGTCCGTCGTCCTTGCTTTGGCGTTGGGGTATGCCGGCACCCTTCCTGCGAATGCTGCGGACTCGTCCGCGACCGCCGAGGCCGCCGTCCGCGTGGTCAGTTATCAGCCCACGGCGGTAGCGAGTCAGGAATCAGCAGACCAGACTCGTTCCGACCGAGCGATCGCGGTTTCGATTCAGCCTTCGGCCGACGTCGAATTGATGAAAACCGTCTCGGAATTACCGGCCGACATCGTCGTGTTGGTTGACACCTCGGCCAGCCAAGTCGGTGCGTTTCGCCAAGAAGCGATGGCCGCCGTCAAAATGTTGCTGCGTCGACTCGATGATGAATCGATTCGAGTCCGCCTGTTCGCCGCCGACGTGCGAGCGACCGCGTTGACAGAACAATTCACGACCGCGTTGGCTCCTGAAGTCATTACTGCGGTGAAACAACTCGACCGCCGCTTACCGCTTGGTAACACCAACCTCGTCAGCGTGATCGAACACGCCGTCTCGCAGTTTGCCGCTCGTCCGGACGGGACGATCCGTTCGATCGTCTACATCGGGGATGGCACGTCGATCGACGCGGTCCAAAACGAAAGCCGATTCGCAGGGTTGGTCGATCAATTGCGAAGCGAGCGAATCAGCGTCCACAGCATCGCCGTGGGTCCGACCAAGAACATTGAAACGATGGCGATCCTGGCCAACCAAACCGGTGGCGTGATCGGCGTCGTCGGCAGCGATCCGGCCGTCGGCGGTCCAGGTGTGATCGCAGCCAGCGTGGCGGGATCAGCCCGCATCAGCCCGATCTGGTTATCGAGTATCGAATTGAAAGAGGCGTCAAGCGATTCCGTCTCATGGGTCCACGGCAAACGATTGCCACCGCTGCGTTTAGACCGAGACACCATTTTGATCGGCCAAGCACCGTCGCAAATGTCTGAACTGGATTTCGTTATCAGCGGTTCGACGGTGCGTTCGGACGAGAAAGTTACATTGACCGCGGACGCCGAGATCGAGGCGAGCAATCCTGACATGGCCTTCTTGCCCGGACTGATCGCTCAACACCAAGACAACCTTGGCTTGATGTTGCCGACGGCCGGCTCGCCGATGCTTCGCGAGACGGCGCAGTGGATGGTGCGCCGCTCCGAGGCTCTGGCCGAAGCGGGCAGCATGGCGTTGCAGCAAGGGAACCTTCGCGGTGCCAAGGCGGTTGCTGAGAAAGCCTTGCAAGACGATCCGAACAACCAAGACGCCAAAGCACTGTTGAAACTTTCGGACCCTTCCGGACAAACGCTTATCATCCAAAACGGGGACGATAAGAATCCGTTCGACGACTTGTTCGGCGGTGGCGGAGACGCGATGGAAGGCGGCGCGGCGGACGACCCGTTCGGTGCCGCCGGGACCGACGATCCGTTCGGTGCTCCTGAGCCGGCACCTGCCCCGGCTGCCGAGCCCACACCTCCCGCTCAACCTACCCCGCCTGCACCTGCGACCGAACCCGTCGCGCCCGCAGCCGATGATCCGTTCGGGGCCGATGCCCCCTTTGGTAACGTCGGCGACGCTCCGATGGTCGACGAACCGATTGTTCCGCAACCAGGAATCGCCCCTCCACGCAACGTGGCCCCGCCGGCGGTCCGTCCGCCTGCCGCACCGAACCAGTTCGGTGGTGGTCTTGATGGCGGCTTCGGAATGCCCGCTGGTGACGACGAGTTGCTCGAATCGGGCGGTGAGTTGATGCAACGCGTCGAGGGATTGCGAAGCCGAGAGGAAGGACGGTTGCGTGCCGAAGTACGGGCACAGCTTCGAGAAGCTCGTCGTTTGATTCGCCAAGATCCGCTCGGCGTGGCAGGTAGTCTGAAGAGTCTGCTCGCCCGCGTGGAAACAACACCAGATATCGATCCGCAATTGCGTCGTGAATTGATCGGCGAAGTTCGCGCATCGATCCAAATCGCGTCCGCCCGCGAAGCCGCTTTCTTGGAACAGCAAGCCAACCTCGAACAAATCGCAGCAGGGGCAACCGCGTCGGCTCGATTACTTGAAGAAACCTTCCGGCGTGAAGCCCGGATCAAGACCCTCTCGGCGCAAATGAACGCGCTCATCGACGAAGGTCGTTATGTCGAAGCGGACAGTGGCGTGGCGCTCGAAATCGCTCGCATGGCGGGCGATACCATCACCTTCGACAGCGTCATCGGACACCAAGCCCCCGAGCAGACATTGGCGTTGCAAACGTACGCACGTGACCGTCGCTACAAACAAATTCGAGAACGCAACTTCATCGACGCGTTCTCGTTGGTGCTTAAGTCCGCGATTCCGTTCGTCGATGATCCTCCGATCATTTATCCCGATGCGGACGTTTGGCAACGACTCAGCCGTCGACGTATTGAGAAATACGGTGCGATCGAACTGGTCGGTGACAGCGAAACGGAACGACGGATCGAAGCGACCTTGGATGACGAAACATCCAACCAGTTTCTCGAAACACCACTCAACGAAGCGGTTCGTGTGTTGGCCGAACAGCACGACATTCCGATCATCATCAACCGGGCCGCTCTTGAAGGGATTGGTCTGACCGAAGATACACCGGTGGACGTTTCACTCGAGAACGTGTCGTTGCGATCGTTCTTGCGTTTGATGCTGCGTGACTTGGAATTGACCTACATGATCCAGGACGAAGTGCTCAACATCACGACTCAAGAAGACGCCGAAACCAACTTGGTCACGAAGGTCTATCCCGTCGGCGACCTCGTCGTTCCCGTCATCGCCCTCGGTGGCGGTGGTGGCATGGGCGGTGGTATGGGCGGCGGCATGGGTGGTGGTATGGGTGGCGGCATGGGCGGCGGTGGCATGGGTGGCGGTGGCATGGGCGGAGGCGGAATGGGCGGCGGAGGTGGCATGTTTGTCGTTCCCGATGACATTCCACAGAGCCAAAAAGCTTCGGCCGGCTCGACTCCGGTGCGCGATACCGCAACATCGACACCCTCATCAGATATCCGCTCGGCATCGGAGACATCGGCCACGTCGACTTCTACCAAACCGAGTGCTAATGACTTCGGACCGATTCGGTTGAAAGCCGTCGAAGGCCAATCCAAGGACGACTTATGGAGACAGTATTTCGTTGGACTAAAGATCGATTCGGCTGAAGCCTTGACCGTGCTCGATCGTCGCGTCAAAGCCACCGTCGGCGAACTCAACGTGAAAGTGGCGTCGTCTCAAGAGGCGGGCAAGGAAGACGAAGCGAAAGAACGTTTCGACGACATCCGCGCCGTCATCGCGGGAGCGATCTCGGCCGGACATATCCAACCTTGGATGTATCAAGCGTACGCGATCGCCTTAGCAGCGACCGGTGCGGAAGATAGCGAAGTCGAACGTGCACTCTTGTCGGCCGTCGATTTTGCAGAAACCCCTGACGATGTATTGAATGTGATCGGGCGCCTCGAAGCGATCGGTCGTGATGCAGCGGCGATGAGGTTGTGCCGCCAATTCGCCAACATCGATCCGAACCGCCGCGAACCTTATGTAACCGGTTTGCGATTGGCGCAGCGACTCGGAAGCCCCGACGACCTGGCTTGGGCCTGCGAAGGCGTGCTCAGTCAAGCTTGGCCTGAAAAAATGCAACCGCTCGTCGAAGAGGCTCGCTTGGTCGCCCGCGCGACGCACCAAGATTTACTCGCCAAGGGCAACACCGAGGCAGCGGCAAGTTTCAGCGAAGCGCTCCGTCGGGCCGCATCGCACGACGCGATCGTTCGCGTCTGTTGGACAGGCGACGCGGACATTGACTTGGCAGTTGAAGAACCCGCCGGAACGGTCTGCTCGTTGGAGACACCGACGAGCGCCGGAGGTGGAAGCCTGCTCGCCGATGCGTTCCCCGGTGCCGGTGATGATCCGGCCGGTCAAATTTGCGAAACCTACATTTGCCCGAAAGGATTCAGCGGCGAGTACCGTGTGTTGTTGCGCCGGGTCTGGGGGAACGTTTCGACGGGGAAAGTCACCGTCGAGATTCTCACCGACATCGGACGCGAGACACAAAAATTCATCCGCCAAGAGATTCCATTGATGGAGAAAAACGCACTGGTTGTCTTCGAAGTCCGATCCGGTCAGCGCAAAGAGGAACTCGCCGAGGCACAATTGGCGCACCTGCAAGAATTCGGGCGACAAGCCGGCCGGGAAGTGCTCGGTCAATTTGCCGGTCCGGCGGCCGGACCTGGGATCGGCAATCAAGAGATCCTGCAAGACTTCCTTCGGGACTTCCCGTCACTGAGTTCATCGGGCGGTAACGATCCGCGATTGACCGGACCGATCGGCAACAACGGGCGCGGTTTCTTCCCACAGGGAGCTGTCGGTTACCGGCCTGAAATCACTACGATCCCGGAGGGGGCTTCGCTCTTGGCGTTGGCGATCATTTCGGCCGACCGTCGGTATGTTCGGATCAGTCCCGCGCCGTTGTTCTCGCAGATCGGCGACGTCACCACGTTCAACTTCGTCACCGGTGATACCGGAGGCGGAGGAGGTGGAGCCGGTGGAGCTGGTGGTGCCGGTGCCGGTGCCGGAGTTGGTGCCGGCGCTGGTGGTGGTGGCGGCGGTTTCGGTAACTAAGGCGTCATCAAGATTGAATCTTAGGGGAGCGAAACTCGCTAAGAGTTTCGGCCTGGAGTGCCGATCGCCGAAACTCTTGGCGAGTTTCGCGACGGTGAGCCTCACGATGGACTCAAGGTTCAATCTTTGATCCGACGGTAGATCGCCCGGACATCAGGCCCGAACGTTTGGACGCTTTGAATTTCAAAGCGTGTGGCGTCGGCAAGGCGAGGGAATCCGGGATCGCCGAAGGGACCAAGTGACTTCAGTCCGCCGATCAACTTGGCGCCTAAATAAACGTGGGCTTCGTCGATCTGATGGGCTGCAGCAAAGCTACCTAATAACCCGCCACCGCCTTCGATCATTAGGTTCGAGATCGGACGCCCCGATAGATTGTCCTCGCGTGCTAACCGCTGAAGGACTTCGTCGACCATATCGACCGAGTTCTCGCTGTCGCAACGCATCGTCTCGACATCATGATCGGCCAGTAGTGCCAGGTCACTATCGGCGATGGCAGGTCCCGCGACGATCCAGGTCGGCGTTTCCGAACCGGTCCGCACGAGTTGACTCTTCAAGTCCGGCACGCGGTGACGGGCAAAGACGATCCGAATCGGAGTCCGCGGTCCGCCGTGGCGGGCCGTCAACAGAGGGTCATCGGCGATCACTGTTCCCATGCCCACGGCGATCGCGTCGACCCGTCCGCGAAGTTGATGGACCTCATAACGAGACTCGTTCCCGGTGATCCATTGGCTCTCCCCGGTCGATGTTGCGATCCGACCGTCCATGCTCATCGCCCATTTGGCGATCACCCATGGCCGACCGGTTCGCACGCGTTTCAAATAGGGAGCCAACAATCGCTCGGATTTGTCGGCGCCGACGCCGGTGATGACTTCGATCCCGGATTCTCGAAGTCGCTTTATCCCGCCTCCGTCGACGGCAGGAAACGGATCGGTGACCGCGACAACGACCCGAGCGACGCGGGCACGAATCAGGGCATCGGCGCAAGGCGGTGTTTTGCCGAAATGGCAACACGGTTCCAGCGTCACGTAAGCGGTCGAACCTTGGGGAACCTCACCGGAACTCGAGCAGTCCTCCAACGCGTTGACTTCCGCGTGTGCACCGCCGTAGATCTGGTGGTAACCCCTCCCGATCATGCATCCGTCGCGTACGAGGACACACCCCACCATCGGGTTTGGCTCAACATATCCCTGCCCCAAAGCGGCGAGTTCCAACGCTTCGTTCATCCAAAGTTCGTCCGGATCGGGGGCGTTTGGATGCGTCATCAATGCAAACTCGGAAAGGGTTATGTTCGTTTTGATCAGTTTACCAAGTGAATTCCACATTGACTTGCCGTGAAGGCTTGACCGTGGGTACAATGAGAACGGTTCTCACCAACACATCTATTTCCATCCTTCCGGAGGTTCACCCCCAAGATGGCCATCAAACTGACCGAACGTGCCGCTGAAGAAGTCATTCGTTTCCGCAAAGAACACAATTTTGATGACTCGATGCTGCTTCGTATCGGCGTCGCCGGCGGAGGTTGCAGCGGATTCAATTACACGTTGAACTTCGACGACAGCTACGACGAAAAGACGGATTCAAAATACGAACATCACGGCGTCAGCGTCGTGGTCGACAAGAAGAGTGCGCTGTATCTCGACGGCACCGAAGTCGATTGGTTCGACAGTTTGGAAAAGCAAGGCTTCACGTTCAATAACCCCAACGCAGTGAAGAGCTGCGGATGCGGAAGCTCGTTCCAAGCCTAGCCGCCTGAGGTTGAGTAGGCTGGCGGTTGAGTAGGCTGGGTGAAGGAGGCTCTGCGACGCACACCCGGCAGTGGGCGAATTGGCTGTTGGCGATTAGCTTTTTGCGATCGAACAACAGCCTGCCGGGGCTCCACTATCGCTGCGACCCAGCCCACTATCAGTGTTTTGAAAACTTAAACCTAAACCTAAACCTAAACTTAAACTTAAACCCCACCGAGCGAAGCTCGCACGGCGTGTAGGTCCTGCGGACATGTTGCAGGCGAGTTTAGGTTTAAGTTTAGGTTTAGGTTTAAGTCAGTTGAGCCAATAGCCAATAGCCAATAGCCAATAGCCAATAGCCAATAGCCACTGAGCACCCGTTGACAATTCTAGGGTCGGCAAGGCATGTTATCTTCATGGCTACACGTCGACGCGCCCGCGAAATTGTCTTGCAACTTCTCTATGAAGCCGATCTGAATGATTGGCGAGATGTTGATGCGCGGAGCCGGTTCATTCGTTCGCGTTTACAGGGTCGGAAATTGCTTTCGACCTTTGCGACCGAACTGCTCGAAGGTACGTTGCAGCATCGCGACTCGATCGACGTTGAGTTGAAAAAGCTATCGACCAATTGGGCGCTCAACCGAATGCCGGTGACCGATCGTAATGTGTTGCGATTAGGTGCCTATGAAATTCTGTTCGCCGAAACGCCCGGCCAGGTCGCGATCAGTGAAGCGTTGACGTTGGCGCGTCGTTACGGCGGCGAGAACAGCCCACGGTTCATCAACGGCGTCCTGGATCGGTTGTTTAAGAAAGCGTCCGGTGCCGTGACGACGGTATGAAGCAGGCGATCGCCGAGGTCCTGCGGGTGGCGGTCCCGCTGATGATCAGCACCGGCATGTTCTCGCTAGTACTCTTTGTCGACCGAACGTTTTTGTTGTGGCATGAACCGTCGCAGATGGGAGCGGCGATGGCGGCGGGCAATTTGTTCTGGGTCTGCATCTGCGTGTTCGTCGGTATCGCCTCAATGACCGGCGCGATCGCCAGTCAATACGTCGGGGCCGGGCAACGCAGTCGGATCGGGCGTTTGCTATGGCAGTCGATTTGGTTTTCGCTCGCCACGATGCCGCTGTTCTTGATCCTCGGATGGAACGCCGAACGACTGTTTCAGTGGACCGGCCAAACACCGAAGTTGATCCCAATGGAAGCGGTCTATTTTCGTGTGCTGATGTGGGGCGGAGCCGCCGAGGTGATGCAAACCGCGCTGTCGGGTTTCTTTTCCGGCACCCACCGCACACGAACGATCGCGATCGTTAGTGTCTTTTCTGGTTTATTGAATCTGGTCCTCGATGCGATCTTGATCTTCGGACTCGACCCGGCATGGTGGGGTGGTCAAGGTGACCGGATCGGAGAGTTGGGAATCGTGGGGGCTGGGATCGCCAGCGTGATCGCGTTTTGGTTCAAGCCGATTTGTTATGGCGCGATCTTGCTGCGCCCGCGTTTCCGTCACACCTATGGAATCCTTCGCGGTTTGTGCTGGGACCGCCGGATGATGTCGCGTTTGATCTACTTCGGCTTCCCGGCCGGGTTGATGTACACGACCGAGGCCGGTGCGTTCACGGTGATCGTGTTGATGATCGGACGACTCGGTGATGTTCCGTTGCAAGCGACGACGATGGCAATCAACTTCAATATGATCGCGTTCATCCCGCTCGTTGGTATGTCGATCGCCGCGTCGGTTTTAGTCGGACAGCATTTGGTCCGCAGCGGTCCGCGTTTCGCGATTGCCAGGGTTCACGCGGCATTGTTGATCGCATGGGCATACGCGGCCGCTTGGGCGCTGGCGTATTGGTTCGGTGCCGAGTTGTTGATTTCACTGTATGAACTCAGTCCGCCGGCATTGACGTCCGATGGAGTTGCGTCCGACCCGACAATGTCACTGCGAATCGCCGAAGGTTTATTGGGATTCGTCGCGATCTACGTTTTGCTCGACGCGACCCAGTTGATCTTGGCGGGGGTCCTGCGAGGGGCCGGTGACACGTGGTTCGTATTGCTTGCCGGTTTATCCGTATCGATCATCGCCTTGGCCATCGGGATCGCGTTGGAGCCGGATTGGGAGCTTGGCACCCCCAGCGTCGATGTCGCGCTGAATTGGTGGTGGTGGGTGTTGACGTGCTGGGTGATCTCGCTGGCCGTCGCGATGGCCGCTCGATACCTACAAGGCAGTTGGCAGAAAATGCGAATGGTGTGAGTTGGTTCTGCTTGTCAACTTAAACCTAAACTTCTCCGACAATCCGCGATTGCTAGGCGTCTCTGTCCTGCGGACAGGGTGACAGCCGGTTTAAGTTTAAGTTTAAGTTTAGGTTTAGGTTTGATAGCTAATGTCGGAGGTTGTTACTCGTAACGAATTCCTCGCATCGGTGGGCCGGTCGGACCGTTGGCGGTGTAGGCGGTGGGGGGGCCCGATGCGTTCGTGATCGGTTGGGCCCATGGTGATCCGGCGGCGGCATTGGGGGTCATGGCCAGTCCGCTGATTTGCAACAGATCGACGCGGTTGCGGGTCTCGGGCATGGCAAACAATTGTGGATCGCCGGAGAGCAATTGATTGACGCTGTAGGATGCCACGTCGAGCTGGATCGCCAGTGGCGGGCCGGTCGACGGGTACAGTTCCATCTTAACCGCGTGCGGCAAGACACTGTTGACCGATTCGTAGTATTGGTGCTTCGTCGCGTGACTCTTGGCGACCAATCGTTGATCGGGGGCGTAAAGAAACAAGTGGGTGATGTAGCCGGCCTGCGGTTCGATGAAACAGACCCGCTGATAGGTGCCCGCCGGGGTGGCAATGGCGCTGCGGACTTCGATCAATCCGTCGGTACGGGTTACCGGTCCGGATAACACGGTTTGTGGATCGAGTCTCGCCAGACCGATCGCCTCGATCATCCAACTCGGGTCGACCGGCAGAATCGCCCGATTGAGTTGGCTGGCGTATTGTTGGTGGTTGGCATAGTAAAGCGTTTGGGTCATGCCTTCGGGGACTTCGAACCAAAACTCATTGTTGTTACTTCCCAAATCAATGCCGCTGCCCATGATGATCGGGATGCTGGCCTTGAGTCGAAAGTTGCGTTCGCGTTGCAGGTGCATGTTGGCCGTCAGCTTGGGGACGGCGGTCATGCTCAGCACGTCCAGCGATGCGGAGTTCGTCGAAAGTTCGCGAATCGCATCGGTGCGATTGATCGCGGCTGCTAAGGCGTTGATGTCCGGGGTGGTGTCGAAGATCGGCGGTGGTGGTGGTGCGGTCGAAACGGGGACCGATCGGGAGCAACCATTGGTCCACGCCAATGCCACCAACGTCAGGACCACTCGCGTCACCAGTAGACCGACGCATCTCCATGTTCGGATAGTGGATCTCGTTAGAGATCGATCCGGCACGGGATCTTTAACAAGATTCACTACGGTCGAATAAAAGCAGCGGAACACGAATGCGGGGTCCTTCCCAAAATCGTTTGGCTTGAACTGTCTTATTCCACTTCGCGATAAAGCAGATCGACCAATTGTGCTTGTAGGCTTTCCGCTTCGCTCGCGGCAATGTCACATACGACCACCGATACGGTCGAACCGTCCAAATTGGACTCCAGCTCCATCTGCTCGCTCGTGTCGGCTTCGGCGGACTCCTGTGCGACGTCGTTGGGGCTCGGTGCCCGTTCGTTGGCGTCGCTTTCGGACCGAATCAAGGCGGCGGATTCGACGGGGCGCAGATGCCGTTTTCGCATCAACATCAACGCCAGCAGATACCGCATTTTTGCTTGGTACGGCTCCGTCATGGATCGTAATATCTCGATTAGAACTTCCGGCGGGGCCAGTTCGCGTTTTTTTTCTTCAGGCCGGGGGACGCGGTTTTTCCAGTATCCGACGCAATTCTCAGGCGGGCCGGTCCACGCATCGGCGGCAATGTCGATCCGTTTGAAATCTTCGTCGTGTTCGGTCACGACGGAATAATAGGTTTCCCCAGGCTCCAGCGGTCGGTTGCTGACGTGGCACCTTCGGGTGGTTCGGTTGATCTTGTATTCGCCTATCATGAGGTCACGTTATCACAGCGTTCGCGTACAAGGAAAGACAGAGTTGACCAGCTTACCCGAAGATTCATCAACAAAACGTCCCGATTACTCACCCGTCGTAATGGACGAGTTGCTCGAGAACGACCTGCGGCAATTGGTCCGCTTGTCGATCGCCGAGGATCTCGATGTGGCGTTGGATTGGACGACCGTCGCGATGATCGATAGCGAACGTCGGGGAGCGTGTCAAATTGTTGCACGCGGTGCGGGCGTTTCGGCCGGGATCGCATTGACACCGTGGATCATCGACGAGTTCGATGCCGACCTGGAGGTCGAGGTGCTTGTCGGCGAAGGGGTTCGGTTTGAGCCTGGAACGCCGTTAGTTCAGCTTTCGGGTTCCGCGAGGGATCTCTTGACGAGTGAACGGGTTACTCTCAATTTGCTATCGCGTATGTGTGGTGTGGCCACGTTAACACGGCATTATGTCGATCGTATCGAGGGCACCAATGCGAGACTTTACGACACCCGCAAGACGACACCCGGGTGGCGGCGTTTGGAAAAGTACGCCGTCACTTGCGGAGGCGGACACAACCACCGCACGGGCTTGTACGATGGGTTCCTGATCAAGGATAACCACTTGGCGCTAGGCCGATCAAGTCAATCGCCGGACCAACCGCTTTCGGCGCTGGAGGCGGCGACACGAGCTGTCGCGATGCGGGGCGGGCAAGTGAACCAGCTCCTTGCGCCGCGAATGGTGGAAATCGAAGTCGACGGTCTCGACCAATTCGAGCAGGTTCTCGAGACCGGCATCGATATTATCTTGCTCGATAATTTCTCGCTCGAAGACTTGCGAGCGGCCGTAGCGGCCCGTGACGCGGCGGGCGTGAGCGTGGAGTTGGAAGCGTCCGGAAACGTTAATATCGATACGATCGCTGCGGTCGCTGCAACCGGCGTGGACCGCATCAGCAGCGGGGCACTGACGCATCAAGCAACGTGGTTGGACTTGGGTATGGACTGGGTTCAAACTTAGCGTTTTGCATCGCGGGATCAACAAGTGAAGTATTTGTAGTGGATCTTGTTAAAGATCCTCCTGCAAAGGGATCTTTAACAAGATCCACTACGTCGGTTGATGATCCCGCGATGCTTATGCTTCCATGGGATTTCATGTGGGAATCGCCCTGTTTTTATCTTTTCGACATCGCTTTGCGACCTAAGTTTGGGTGAATGCACTCGCCTTTTCTTGTCGTCTTTTCGGTTTGCCATGTCGTCGTCACCTCACGTTATCTCCCGACAGCCCAATGCAATTTTTGGCGACCGGCACTGGTATGAGTTTGTTCAACCGTGCTTGGACGCCGCGTCGATCATGACTTCGCTTGTTACGGTTAAACTGGTCGCGCGTGGATACGTCGACGACACCGCTTGGCCGCTGGGTTTGATGGCGGTCATCGCTTTCTTTTTGTGCTCGCAGTTCACCGGATTGCATCGACGCGATCGCGGCCCGAGTGTCGACAACGAGATCATTCATTTAGTCGCGACCTGGTCGCTGACGGTATTGGTCTTGATGCTGATTTTATTCGCGACCCGTTACGGAGATCTGTTCGCCCGCAGCATTATCTTTGCTTGGGTCGGGATGAGCCCCGCGATGATCGGGCTGACGCGGATGTGCCTTCGAATCATTCAGGTGGGCATGTTTCGACGGGGGATCGGATCGCGAACCGTCGCGATCGCCGGATGGAACCCGTTGGGCGAGCGCACCCGAGTGAACATCCAACGGGAACCAGAACTCGGGTTCACGTTCACCGGCTTTTATGACGACCGAAATGCTGATCGACTGATGGCGGACGTGGCCAACGATCAGAACGGGAATGAAAACAAGGGACACGACGCGACCGTGGCAAGTAAGCTCGACTGCGATTCGTCCGCGCTGCTTGGGGACTTGAACGACTTGGTCGATGCCGCTCGCGCTGGCGAAGTCTCGACCGTCTTGGTGACTTTGCCGATGCGTGCCGAAAAGCGAATCCGGTCATTGCTGGATGAACTGAGCGACACGACGGCGTCGGTTTACATCGTCCCTGACTTCTTCGTCTTTGAATTACTTCACTCTCGATGGACGCAAGTTGGTGGATTGCCCGCCGTGAGCGTTTTCGAAAATCCGCTGTTCGGCATCGATGGCGCGGCAAAACGCATCGCCGATTTGGCCATTGCTGCGGTCGGCCTCGCCGTTATCTCTGTCCCCCTGTGCATGATCGCGACTGCGGTCAAGCTGACCTCGCCCGGCCCAGTATTCTTTCGGCAGCGACGATATGGTCTTGATGGACAAGAGATTCGCGTTTGGAAATTCCGAACGATGCGAGTATGCGATGATGGTCCCGTGGTCAAGCAAGCCACCCAAGACGATCCCCGCATCACGCCGTTGGGGCGGATTCTGCGACGCACCAGCTTGGACGAACTGCCCCAACTGTTCAATGTGATCGAAGGCACCATGAGTTTGGTCGGGCCGCGACCGCATGCGACGGCTCATAACGAACAATATCGCGGACTGATTCGTGGCTACATGATGCGACATAAGGTCAAGCCCGGAATCACCGGATTGGCCCAAGTCAGTGGATGTCGGGGCGAAACCGAAACGATCGAAAAGATGCAGCGTCGGGTCGAGTTCGATCATCAATACATTCGAACGTGGTCGCTGGCACTCGACCTACGGATTTTATTCCGAACGTTACTGGTCGTTTGGAAACAACCCGAAGCCTACTGAAAGATCAATGGCCCGATCGAAATTGGATGTTCGACCGATACCCGAGCTCCTGAATCGATCCGTCGCCTAGGTTTTTCAGTCACTTAGGTTTCGTCTTGGCAAAGGTTGATTACACTAACAGCCGGCTTGGGGAAGCCTTATCCGGCCAAATGTTTTCCACTTCATAAATGATGATTCGCCATGCGCGTGATTGTGACGGGTTCCAGCGGTTTGATCGGTTCGGCGGCAGTGCGTCATTGGGACGCTCTAGGCGACGAAGTGATCGGCATCGATAACGACATGCGTGCAACGTTCTTCGGCCCCGAAGGCAGTACGAAGTGGAATCAAAGCCGATTGGAGAAGGAAACGAACCATTTTCGCACGGTGGTTTTGGATATCCGCGATCGGGAAGGCGTGTTGCGGTTGTTTGAAAAAGAACAGCCCGACTTGATCATTCACTGCGCCGCCCAGCCGTCGCATGACAAAGCCGCCGCGATTCCGTTCTTGGACTTTGAAGTCAACGCGAATGGGACGCTCAACCTGCTCGAGGCGACCCGGAAGTTCGCACCCGGTGCCGTCTTCTGCCACATGAGCACCAACAAGGTTTACGGCGACGCCCCCAACGAGCTACCGCTGAAGGAACTCGACCGACGTTGGGAATATGCCGACGAGAAGGATTACAGCGGCATCGATGAAAATTGCCGAATCGATCAAACGATGCACTCGCTCTTTGGTGCCTCGAAAACTGCCGCCGATGTCCTGGCTCAGGAGTACGGAAAGTACTTCGGAATCAAAACCGGGATCTTCCGCGGCGGTTGTTTGACCGGTGCCAGCCACAGCGGTGTGGAGCTGCATGGGTTTCTTAGTTATCTCGTTCACGTCGCCGTGACGGGTAAGCCGTACACGATCTTTGGCTACAAAGGCAAACAGGTTCGCGATCAGATCGAATGCAGCGACGTGGTCAAAGCGTTCGAAGCGTTCGCCAAGAGCCCTCGCCCAGGTGAGGTCTACAACATCGGCGGCGGACGCGGCAACGCGGCCAGCGTTCTCGAATGTATCGACAAGATCGCGGAAATCTCTGGGCATCAAGTCCAATGGTCGCTCGGCGAAGACAACCGGAAGGGCGATCATATCTGTTACATCAGCGACCTGACGAAGCTCCGCCGCGACTATCCCGATTGGGATATCCGCATCTCGCTCGACGAAATCCTAAAGCAGATGATCGCGTCCGAAGAAGCGAAACTCGCTGCCCGTTAACCCAAACCCGATACGGTTGTCGCGGTCCTATCGATCAATCCATCATCGACTGATTCGATCGGCTTGGCCTTGCGATTAGACGATGATTTGAATTGCGGCGTTCGATAACGGATCGAACCGAATTCAAAACAACAACGGCCCGGTGGTGGCGAAGATGATCGGCTCACGAGTGGGAAAGATAGCCGTCTTGGCAGTCGCTGCGGGGACTCCCTACGTCGCTAATGAAACCCAGTGGGGACGAGACGCGACGTCGTCCATCTCGCAAACCTTTCAATCAACCGGGGCGACCTCGTTGTGGGGGCAAGCCGGCGGCGAACCTCAGCCCGGAGGCATGACTCAACCGCTCGGATCGGATCGCTATCCGGTCAACGCGCACCATCAAGTTGAAACGTTACGACCGGTATCTTCGGTGCGCTATCGTTATGAGGAAGACCTGGCACGTAAACTCGGCGCGATGCCCTCGGACACCGAAACCGCACCCTCATTAGCGGGCAACAACGTCGAAGACATCCGCGAAGCGTTGCGTTTCGACTTGACATCGCCGGCAATCCTGAATCGCTTTTCGCGGGTCAGTACGGTGTTGGCCGATTTACAGCTCGAAGGCTTGCGCGTGCCGGTCGTCACCGGCATCCGCGCCGATGATCTGGCTGGGACGCTGACCTACTACTTCGATAAGTCCGGTAAGATTCAACGCATCAATTTGCATGGGTTCACCGGCGACACACAGCGGATCGTTTCGACCCTCACAACACACTACGGCCTGCAGGGCGAAGCGAGCCTCGATGCGGGCGTCTTCACCCGACGTTGGAACGGCATCCCGGTTCACCTTTTGAAAATATCGCATGCGCCGGTCGTCTTCAGCGATGCGGTTCACCAAAAATACACCGTGTTCCTAGAACTGAATCAACCCAACCTGCAATACGGCATTAGCGAAGAAGCCCGCCGGATCGTGCAAACAGACCGTTGGACCGGACGTTGGTAGCTCGACTCGCATTAACAAACTTAAACTTAAACTTAAACGTCAACTTAAACTTAGCATCGCGGGATCATCAACTGACGTAGTGGATCTTGTTAAAGATCCCTTTGCAGGAGGATCTTTAACAAGATCCACTACAAATGTTTCACTGATTGATCCCGCGATGCTTGGACTCTCCCAGTCAGTTCGAGAGTAACGCCTGCGAGATACCTGATGGTCTGTATGATAGCTAGGAAGAAGCTGACGGTTTAGGTTTAGGTTTAGGTTTAAGTTTAAGTTTAAGTTTAAGTTTAAGTTTAAGTTTAAGTTTAAGTTTAAGTTTAAGTTTAAGTTTAAGTTTAAGTTTAAGTTTAAGTTTAAGTTTAAGTTTAAGTTGAACTGGCGATGGTCTTGGCAGGATTACTGGGGCAATAGGTCGTCTTCGAGCAGGTGGCAATACGAGTCATAGCGGCGGGCATCGATTCGACCATCAGCGACCGCGTTCTTAACCGCGCAGTCGTCTTCGTGCAGATGCAAACAATCCGGGTAACGACACAAACTCACGTACGGTCGTAGATCCGGCATCAACCCGGCTACCTCGGTCGCCTCGATATCCCACAGTTGGAATTGGCGAATGCCGGGCGTATCGAATACCGCGCCCCCACCGGCGAGCGGGATCAATTTAGATGCCGTCGTTGTGTGTCGGCCTTTTTGATTTTCCGAACTCACATGGGAAACGGCCAAGCCAAGTCCCGGCTGGATCGCGTTGAGTAAGCTGCTCTTGCCGACACCACTTTGGCCCGCCAACGCCGTTTGCCGATCTTGCAGGAACGCTCGCAAGTAACTGAGGTTCTGGCCCGATGACGCGGATGTCGGCAAGACTCGATATCCGATCGATGCGTAAACACCGATCATCGCTTGCAACGACAAGGCGTCGACCAAGTCGATCTTGTTGATCACGACGACCGGTTCAATCCGATACTGCTCCGCCGTTAAGAGCATCCGATCGATCAGCGCTGGCTTGATGCCTGGTTCGGCAGCGCTGGCGATGATCAGCATCGCATCGACATTGGCCGCAATGACATGTTGTTTCCCGCGACTGGTTCGACAGATGATTCCGTGCCGTGGTTCGATCCGCTCGATCATGCCGTCGGCCACCACCGTCTCGTCGGCGCGTTCGGCCGCTCGGATGCTCGCCCCTTCGCGACTTTGGGATCGAAACCATACGCGGTCACCGGCGACGACAACGCCACGTTGATCCGTTGCAAGCGACTTCAAAACCTGCCGCGTCGCACAAGCATACAGCCTACCATCGTCCGATAGCACTTTGCTTTGCCATCCATGAACACTGAGCACGCGTCCATGGATCAGCGAGGTCTGATCGACCTTGAGATCAACTTGCAGTCCGCCATCGTCCTCTTCATCACGTTGAGACCCCGCGACGGTGCGCTTGCGGGTCAGGTCGCCCTTCCCGCTGAGTCGTTCGGCCTGCACAACATCTTCGATCGTGTGTTCATGATCGCGTTGACGAAATTGACGCGTTAGGTCCGCGTCGCGTACTCGGCCTTGATGCTTTTTGCGGAACTCCGCCCGCATCTTGCCTTTCTTTTTCGCCATTGCGGACTAGCGATCGACGCGAGAAATAGGGGCGGACGCGTCGGCTCGCTCGGCGGCACCTTCGGGAGCCATGATCTGTTCGACCTTGCCCTCGGTATCGCCCTTGCGTTTGTGAATCGAGGGGCCGATCAGTTCGGTCAATTCGACTTCGTTGAGTTCTTCCCGTTCGAGTAGCGCACGAGTGATCGTTTCCAATTGGCCGCGATGTTCACGGAGTAATTGCTCGGCTTTCTGATCGGCTTCCAAGAGAATCCGGGCGACCTCTTCGTCGATCAGCTCCTGGGTGTGTTCGCTGAATTGACGCGATTGATGGATCTCGCGGCCCAGGAACGGATCCTCATCGCTGGTCTTGTAGCTGACCGGACCGATCTTGGCGCTCATGCCCCAGTGCGTGACCATCCGCCGCGCGATACTGGTCGCCCGCTCGAGATCGTTTTCGGCACCGACACAGGTCTCGTTGTACACGATCGCTTCGGCCGCGCGGCCGCCGAGCAAGACAATCAATTGATGTTCGAGTTCCTTCTTGCTCATGCTGAGACGGTCTTCGTTGGGCACGTACTGCGTGACGCCCAACGCTCGTCCTCGAGGAATGATCGTGACCTTGTGGACGATGTGAGAGCCTTCCAAGTGCCACGCGGTCAACGTGTGACCGGCTTCGTGGTAGGCGGTTTTCTCCTTCTCGTCTTCTTGCAAAATTTCTTCGCGTTTGGCCCCCATCAAGATTTTGTCGCGGGCGTAGTCGAAATCGACCATCTCGACGACTTTCTTATCGTTGCGGGCGGCCCACAGAGCCGATTCGTTGACCATGTTCTTGATGTCCGCCCCGGTTAAGCCCACGGTTCCGGCGGCCAAGCGACGCAAGTCCACGTCGTCACCGAGCGGCACGTCGCGAACGTGGACCTTGAAAATCTCTTCGCGGCCCTTCATCGTCGGGCGTCCCACCGTGATGTGTCGGTCGAAACGGCCCGGTCGCAACAATGCAGGGTCGAGCACGTCGGGTCGGTTCGTCGCCGCAATCACGATGACCGCATGCGTTCCCGAGAACCCGTCCATTTCGCCCAGGATTTGGTTGAGTGTTTGTTCGCGTTCGTCGTGACCGCCGCCCAGACCGGCGCCGCGTTGACGACCGACCGCGTCGATCTCGTCGATGAAGATGATCGCCGGGGATTGATCCTTGGCCGTGCGGAACAAGTCTCGCACGCGGCTCGCTCCCACGCCCACGAACATCTGAATGAATTCGCTACCGTTGACGCTAAAAAACGGCACGTCCGCTTCGCCGGCCACGGCCCGTGCGAGTAACGTCTTTCCCGTTCCCGGAGGCCCGTTGAGCAAGACGCCCTTGGGTACCTGACCTCCGAGCTTTTGAAACTTCTCAGGCGTTTTCAAATAGTCCACGATTTCTTGCAGGTCGGCTTTCACGCCGTCGAGCCCCGCCACATCACCAAACGTGATAACCTTGTCGGTCGCCTCGAAGCGTTTCGCCGGACTCTTGCTGAAACCGGACAGGAATCCCCCGCCCATCATTTCATTGCGTGAGCGACGGATCATGGTGAAGACGAGGAACAAGATCCCCAGTGGCAACGCCAACATCAGCAAAATCTGAATGAAGGCGGCCGTCGAATCGGGCTTCAAGAACGCGTAGTCGGTGATACCTTCGGCCTGCAGTTGTTTCGCCAACGAGTTGGCGTACTCTTCACCCGCCGGGCGGGTGAAAACAAATTTTTTCAAGAGCGGTTCGGCTTTTTTGTCCTTGGCCGCATCGTCGTCATCGGTCACCGGTTTTTCAGGACGAACCTTGAACGTCCCGGTCACCTCCAGATCGCCGATGCGGACCTGTTCGATGTTGTCCTTGGCGAGTTCCTTTTGGAAAAAACTGGCCGTGATCTCGGCCCGCGGCTCGGTGCGGTTAAGAAACAGCATCGCCGCCAAACCGGCGATCACGATCGCGATCAGCACAGGATTCCCGCTACGACGCGAGCCATCACCGTCGTTAGGAACTTTCGGGTTCGAACCGGAGGGCAGCTTATTCTTGGACGGTTCTTTGGAGTCGGACCCAGAGTCCTTTGTCATCTTTTCATCCTGAAGGCGATTTCGATCAGATTTTTGCCAAAACGGCAGAGATTCGGCGTGGATTGAGCACCGCAGATTGTAGCAAGCGGTGTACCGCTGGTCGCCATCAGTTCGCATCATGCAGCCCGAAACCGCCCGAAAACGACCAAGGGGATCACCCAATCCACCGCCGAGCGACGGCGCCTCACATAGCCGTTTCAGCGGTCGCAGGCTATTGATTCAGTCTGCATCGTAACCCGACGCGTGAGCGAGGGATACATACAGAGGATCTGATGGCGTTAAATCCCTCGCTCACCGGCGTGTTGATTTAGTTCTCATCGAAACCCGATGCGTGAGCGAGGGATACTTCAAAGAGAATGAATGGCGTTCAATCCCTCGCTCACGCTTCGGGGTACGATTAAATCAACTCGTCGTCATGCGTCGGGATGCGATCAAATCAACACGCCGCTAGCAGCGTTTTATTCACCGATGACGTACAGGAAACTCTTTGTCCGCAACAGCAATCGGCCGTCCGCAGGCGTGGGGCTGGCGACGGTATATTGGTCTGAATCGGCGACTTCGTTGACCGAAACGACCTGGGCGTTCGCTTCTGCCCCGATCGGACCGACCACGGCGGTGACCGCGTCTTCACCGGTGACCATCAACTGATCGCCCGCAATCAACGGCGAACTGCTGTAGCTGACCCGCGACCGCGGCAGCGAAACTTCCCACAGGGTCTTGCCCGTCTGACCCGCCAAAGCCGAGACCGTACCCTTGTTGTTCTTGGAATCGGAAATCAAATAAACGATGCCGTCTCGCATCGCCGGGGTCGGCACGTCGCTGCCGATGTCATCTCGATGCCAAACGATCGCATCACGCCCCGCGCCGGCGGCGAGTTTTTCCATATCGACCGCCGTCAACGTCGCACCCCGCGAGTACGGGCAAACGATCAGGTTTCCTTCGGCGACCGGTGAGGCGATCGAACGGAAATACTTTTCGGCGTCGGGATTGAATCCGCCCATGCGAGCAATCTCCTCGCCGGTCGCCGTATCGTTGAGCGTCAGGGTATCGGCGCCCATCACCGCGATCATCTCACGTCCGCCGACGTTCACCGCCAAAGGCGTTGAGTAACTCTGGGCCGCTTCCTCGGGGGCTCCCGTATTGCGATCGGCTTTCCACTTTAACTCGCCGGTCGCCAAGTCCAACGCCACTAAATAGCTCGGTCCGGTCTGCATCACCGGGACGACGACCATCGAATTGACCAGCAACGGGGACGAGCCGAGGTCCCACCATAGCGTGTCCTCGCCGTATTTCTCCTGCAAATTCACCGACCACACTTTTTTACCATCGGCATTGACGCATGCTAAATCGCCACTGCGGAAGTACGCCACGACAAAACGACCGTCGGTGACCGGCGAGGGATTGCTGCCGCTGCCCTTGCGATGTTTGTTGCCGCGGTCGTCACCCAAGGTGACCTGCCAAGCGATTTTTTTCTCGTTCAAGTCGATCGCCATCAGCGTGTTCGCGCCCTCGACACCACTGGTCAGGTAGGCCCGGTCGCCTGCGACCACGGGTGTGCTTCCTCCGTTGCCGGGGATCTGAATTTTCGATGCCGTCTCCTCCGACCACTTCGACGGCAAGTCACCATTCGGCGCGATTCCTTGCTGGGACGGGCCCCGCCATTGCGGCCACGTCGCCACTTCGTCGACCGAAGCCGTTGCCGTGGTGGCGGTCAACTGAACGTCGTCGGCGACGACGGGGGCGACCAAGAGAGCCGTCAACAACCAATGGGAAAAGCAAATGCGATCGATCGACATCATTCATCTCGGGGGGAAGGAAGACGTGGAGGGGAGCGGCCGAAGGTCTTGGCGACCTTCGCTGACACGGGAACGAGCGGGCACCCGATTGTGACGCAGTTCGCCGCCGATTGCCACCACGCGTCCTTCGATTGGGGGAAGCTAAGCGTAGCGAAATCCACCATGAGTTTCGGCCTAGCCAGACGATCGCCGAATCCCGTGGCGACTTTCGCGAAGATCTAAACTTAAACCTCAACTTAAACTTAAACTTAAATGTCACCCCAGCGAGCGAAGCTCCGAGTCCCGACTGTCCTGCGGACAGGTAGAGGTTTACGTTTAAGTTTAAGTTTAAGTTTACGTTTAAGTTTACGTTTAAGTTGTAGTTGAGAGCGATGAGCTCACTCCGTTGCCGGGTCTCCGCTATCGCTGCGACCCAGCCTACGATTTTTGGGTAGCCGGGATTTTATGTCTTCGGTATTTGTAACTGCTCGTTGACCAACATCCACTCATATTTTCGCCAATCACGAAAGGATACGCCATGTCGCTTCATTCGAATCGTCGCACTCACGAGGTTGACTATGAGATCGTAGGCGACGACATGCAGATGGTGATCATCGAATTGGACCCCGGTGAAACGGTGATCGCCGAAGCCGGCGCGATGTTGTACATGGAAGAAGGCATCTCTTTCGAAGCCAAGATGGGCGACGGTTCGGAACCGGACAAAGGTTTTTTCGGCAAAGTCATGTCGATGGGCAAACGGGCGATCACAGGCGAGTCCTTGTTCATGACGCACTTCACGCATCAAGGGCATGGCAAGAGTCACGTTGCTTTCGCGGCACCCTATCCCGGCAAGATCATCCCCATTGATCTATCGACGATCCCCGGCAATGACCTGTTGTGCCAAAAGGACGCATTCCTGTGTGCGGCGCTCGGGACTCAGGTCTCGATCGCTTTCCAGCGGAAACTCGGTACCGGGTTGTTCGGTGGCGAAGGGTTCATTTTGCAAAAACTTGTCGGCGATGGTTTGGCGTGCATTCACGCCGGCGGCACCGTCATCGAGCGAACGCTGCAGAATGAAACGTTGCGGGTCGACACGGGATGCTTGGTCGCTTTCGAACCGCACATCGAATACAACATCGAACGGGCCGGGAACTTGAAAAGCATGTTCCTCGGCGGAGAGGGATTGTTTTTGGCGACGCTGCGCGGCACCGGTCGTGTTTGGTTGCAAAGTCTGCCGATGCGTCGACTCGCCGAACGGATCGTCGGCACCGCCGGCGGCACCGGTGGCAGCGGCGGTGAAGGTTCGATCCTCGGTTCGCTCGGCAATCTGTTGGACGGGGATTGAAGCGTACTTCCGAAACGCTTGGCGAGTTTCGCTACCTAGATCCGCGTCTTCGATGCCCGCCCGGCCAACTCCGCGACGTAACGTGGCACCGCGAACCCAGGCAGCCTGGTTTCCAGTTCCGCAATCAACTCTCGGCCCCGCTCCGGCGAGACTTCGAAATGAGCCGCACCGGTGACCCGGTCGAGTTGGTGAAGGTAATACGGCATCACCCGACATTCCATCAGCCGTCGTGACAAACGTTCGAGCGTCGCGGCATCGTCGTTGACTCCCGCGAGTAATACCGATTGGTTCAACGTCGGAATTCCCGCATCGACGAAACGTTCCAACGCCGCCTGGGTTGGTGTGTCGATTTCCGACGCGTGATTGACATGGACGACCACCCAAACGTTCAGGCGTGAGCTGCGTAGACGCTCGATCAAACCCAGTGTCACCCGCGACGGAACGACGATCGGCATTCGCGTGTGAATCCGCAATCTTGTCACATGATCGATGCCTTCGATTCGTTCAACAAGCGAATCGATCGCCGCGTCCGTCATCGTCAAAGGATCACCGCCGCTCAAGATGACCTCCTCGATATCATCATGCTCGCGGAGGTATTGCAGGGAGGGCTCGAAGGCTTGACCCCGCGATCCCGCCGCCGCATAGGGGAACTCGCGCCGAAAACAGTACCGACAATGAATTCCGCACGCGCCCGTCGTTACCACGAGGGCCCGGCCGTGATACTTGTGTAGTACGCCGGGAGCCACGTTGGCGTGCAAATCGCCGACCGGGTCGCTGCCGAACCCGTCGACCACGGCGGCTTCGTCGGAAACCGGCAGCACCTGACGCAGCAACGGATCGTTCGGGTCGCCCGGTCGCATTCGCGAAACGAACTCGCGGGTAACAAAGATCGGAAAACCGTAGTCGGCCGCAGCGATGGAAGCATTCGTGTTCGAACAAGTTTCGGTGGTCGAAGAAACCTCGCCCGGCACCAACTCACCCGTCTGTTCGAGGGGCAGACCTAAGCATTCTCGTAAGAGTCCGGCCGACCGGATTGCGTTTTTCATCGAGTCCAACCATGCCCGCTCGTCGGCGTATGCTGGCTCACCACCGATGTCCGAGCGTCTGATTTCTTGGCCGCGTCTGATTTCTTTATCGCAGTGGGGCGGGACAACATGCCGCCGGGTCGTTAAACTGGTTCTCCGCATCGCCCTGATTAACCCTCTTCTTTTCCGTATGGAGTGAAGCCCGCCGTGGCAACGTACAACACCAGCGATTTTCGCAAAGGCCTGAAAGTCCAAATTGACGGTGAACCTTACCTGATGACCGAAATGATGTTCGTCAAGCCCGGCAAGGGCAATGCGTTGTACAAATGCAAGATGAAGAATCTCATTCGCGGCACGACGCTCGACCGCACGTACAAAGGCGGCGATTCGCTCGAATCGGCAGACGTGGAAACGACTTCCGTGCAGTTCCTCTACCGCCAGGGCGAAGATTACGTGTTCATGGACGGCAAGACGTTTGAACAGTACGAAGTGGTCAGCGACGTTGCCGGTGATATCTGGAAATACATTAAAGACGGCATGGAGTGTTCGATGACGCTCTATAACGGCGTGGCCATCATCGTCGAGCCGCCCCAGCACGTCGAGTTGCTCGTTGTCGAAACCCAACCGGGTACCAAAGGTGACACGGCGACGAACGTCACCAAGCCCGCCAAGATGGAAACCGGTGCCGAGTTCCTCGTGCCCGGATTCATCAAAGAAGGAAACGTGGTCAAGATCAACACGATCAGCGGCGATTACGTCGAACGGGTCAGTAACTAGGCGTAGATTCCGCTGTCCAGGTTTAGGCTCGGCCGTTTTCCGCCGTAGTGAAAGTCGCCAAGACTTTCGGGAGCCGGCTAATCTTTCGGGTATCTACCGGCGGGGCGAAAACTCTTGACGAGTTTCACTGCCCCCCACAGCGGCGTGTTGATTGAGTGCGTTCGTCAGTTTTTGTGAGCCGAAAAGCGGACTGTTGATTTAATCGTAACCCGATGCATGACGGCGTGTTGATTTAATCGTAACCCGAAGCGTGAGCGAGGGATTAAACGCCATTAAGTCCTCTGTATGTATCCCTCGCTCACGCTTCGGGTTACGATGCAAACTAAATCAACAGCCCGTTAGCACCGTCGGATCATTCAATCAACAGGCCGAGAGCGGCCCACGATGTGAAAGTGGCCAAACACTCTGGCTTGCCCAGCTGTCCAGTTCGCCGTGCGGCCGCGTCCAGCCCGTTCCGGTTCAACCAGCTGACGTTCGAGAGCACCCTGGGGTGATCAAAACAGAGATTTCATCGTTGCGGATCCACCCGGCTGGGGGCTCAGGAGCCAGCGATTAACGTGAGAATAACGTCCTTCACCGGCCAATAAAGCACGGGTTTGAGTTGCATGTTCGTTAGGTCTGTGGAATAATCAAGCATGCAACTGCGGCAACGGGGATCGGACCATCCCGATTCGCCGTCCTTCTCACCTCCGCATCGCCGCCACTTTTCTGGATTGGCCACCTTCTGCACTGGATTGAAAAACAATGAAAACTCAACGCTCCGGATTCACGCTCGTCGAGCTGTTGGTCGTGATCACGATCATCGGCATCCTGATGGGCCTCCTCATCCCCGCCGTCAACGCCGCGAGAGAAACAGCACGACGGAACCAGTGCAGCACGCAGGTCAAAAACTTGGCTTTGGCTGCAATTCAGTTCGAGAATGCAAAGGGAGAACTGCCAGGATATGCCCAGGTTTTCGGTTTCTACGAAACGCCAGCAGCAGCTCCATTCGATCCTACTGACCCAACGGCAACCGCTGGAGCAGCCAGGCACGTAAAGCTTGGCTCTTGGGTCGTCTCACTGCTCCCATGGCTTGATGCTCAACCAACCTATGAGCATTGGACCGAAGACAGATACCCGATCCTCGATAGCACCGGCGGCGAGTTTGAAGCTACAAGTGGACAGGCTGGAGAAGGCTTTCACCAACTCGCGTCACCCAACCTCGCCATCATGCAGTGCCCCAGCAATCCCAATGATGATTCGGCGAACGGCAGGAACAGCTACATCTCTAATAATGGGCTGCGTAGCTTTAATAACTCTGCATCCTCTGGCGGTGGAACGGTAAATTTTGAAGACGCAATGGATAGAGCGAATGGTGCGTTCAATAACAAGTTCGCTGGCGTAACCGCCGTAGGTCCTCCAATCGAACGAGCACCGATCGGTCCTAAGGTCCGATTAGATGACTTCAAGGACGGTCAAGGAAACACGATCCTGTTCAGTGAGAACGTTCAGGCAATGCCTTGGCACCGTGTTGGGTTCCTGTACGATGCGGCAGCTGATACTGACCTAACACCAACGGGTGCCGCACCGTCCCAAGACATTACATTCTCGGTGGGTAATGGCGGCACGTATGCAAGCTTCACTCAAGGCATGGTGTGGCATTATGAAGACAAGGATAGCGCTTCGACCACATACGCTTGGTCGAACGGTTCGCCCAGTGCGATCAATAAAAAACACCTAATTAATGGCGGTGGAAATAGCGTTGCTGAAGACATCTTTGTTGAGCAGATGACCGCCGCAAATGCAGAAGACCTTGCGAGACCTTCATCGGCCCATACCGACGGAGTCAACTGTGGAATGGCCGATGGGGGAACTCGCTTCGTCGCAGATTCAATTGACTACCGTGTTTATCAGGCCTTGCTCACCCCGCGAGGGAAAAGTAGCGATGTGCCTTGGCCAGAATTTATTCTCGATGATGACGCTTATTGAGAATAACGTATTCTCTATACTTAAACCAAAGGCGGCATCTTCGGATGCCGCCTTTTTTTGTGCCCACCCAGTCGACCCAGCCCTGCGGGCTGGGCTCGGCAAATGGCTTGGTTTAGCCCTGAGATTCTGCTGCGACATTCGTTAGCGAATCGCCGAATGGTGCCACCCACCATGCTTGCCCTCTAAAAGGTTGGTGTCGACACGAGCTTTCCAAGATTTATTTCTGTTCCGCATGCCGGCTTGGCTCCGACCTCTAACGAATGTCGGGGCAGTCTTTCAGGGCGAAAGGCCCGGCAGTTTACCTAGCCCAGCCCGCAGGGCTGGGTTGAATGGGCGAGCGATCCATGTAGGGCCGAAGGTCCGGCCGTTTGCTAGTGACGTGAACAAACGGCCGGACCGTTGTCCTACCAGGTAACGTGCCATCGATCACCCAGCCCTTCGGACTCGGCTAGGCAAACGGATGGGCCGTTGGCACGAAAACCGCACTGACCTCCGCTCGCTTCGCCGAAAGGCGTGGTACCAAACTTGCGCAACCCGAAGTCGCCCCAACACCAACTTTTTGATAGCCCCGGCAGTGCCGTCGTCAATATTTAAAATGAGGGTTGGCTTAAAACGTGGCACGGTGGTCCCCACCGTGATTCTCGACGGAGGACCGTCGAGCCACGTTGCTGACACCCTAAAGTCAAATGTGGTTGAAGCACTAGGGCTGTTGATTTAGTCGCATGCCGATTTACAGCAATTAGCCGATATTAACTGGACTAGCAAAAGGTTGGTGTTGCGGGCGTTTCGGTTCGCGCAAGTTTATATCCCGAAGGGATGATAGCCATTAGCCGGAGGTTTGAGCGCAGCGAACACCTCCGGTCAGTGATCTGCGCGATCTCTCGACCCTGAAAGGGTCGCAGAGAGACATCATCAACGGGAACGTTCTAAACGCTCGCCGCTAAGGACCCGGCACTGTTGGACGAACGCTTGGCGGCCACGGTGTCACGGAACTGCATACGTAAGTTCTTTAGCCAGAAGAGCAAGTATGCGTTCGTGACCACCGACAGTAACAGCATCGCGTTGAAGATCGGTTGGGCGGCCACTTGCTCGGGGTTCTGCAAAGCTTCGCGATATCGATCGACCGTCGAGATGCCGGTCGCATCAGAACTGGAGCGTGGTTCATCGTCGGCGGTGGTCCGCGTAGGCGAACCGGAACGCGTGGTCGGGTCACCGATCGGTGCCAGCCCGGACGGCAGATTCGGGTTCACGGTCGTCGAGGGGTTGCCGACCAACTGCGTGTATCTCGGATCACTGTAGCGAGGATCGCTGTATTGCGGATCGCTGTATTGAGGAATCAAACCCGATCCGCTGTTAGCGGGATAGCCGTATGGGTTATTCACGTTGGCAAGATTGCCCTGCCCGTAGGTACCTTGCGGATAGGTTCCCGGCGCAAAGGGTCCCTGTGGATAGGCTCCCGTGGCGGCGGTTTGCCCGGGTGCTGGAGCCAACGGCGGCTGTACCAGAGCCGGGTTCCCCGCGTTCTGCGTGTACTGAGTTCCGTTGCCGGTCTGCGTGTTGTAAGCCGGTTGGTTGCGGTTGACATCGGTTAGATTCGAACCGGACGGATATCGGTTGGTGGAGTCGTACCCGCTGGAATTTTCGTTGGTCGCGACCGTCGTTCGGTTGGCATCGTCGAGTCGTTGGCCGAAACGATTCAGGCGATAGCCTTGTCGATCGATCGGATAACCTTGCGAGTCGAAACTGTATCCGTTGATTGGTAGTTGCTGTGCTTGGGCAATCGTCAGTTTCGGATCGTAATCGTAACTGGAACTGCGATCGGCACCGCTGCGAGACGGATCGCTGTATTCGCTGCGAGGGGTGGTTTGGGTGTTGGGTTGACGCGTTGAAACGTTTTGTGTGTTGACGTTGCGATTCGGATCGATCGTTTGCGAATCATTCGAATAACGGGGATTGGATGCCGAGGCGTTCGCATCCGCGCCGTTGTAGTTGTCCAGGCCCGAGGGCAAACGTCCGAAGTTGGAGTTTTCTAACAAGCTTGGGCTACGAGACGCGTCCTGGCCGTTGGATGCGACGTTGGTTTCGACCGGATCGGTCGACGGACGACGGCGTGAACCGTTCCGCAAGTCGTACCAATCTTGTTCGCTCTGCGAAGTGGCTGCGGGGTTCCGCGTTGAGGTGACAGGTTGGCTCAAGCGACTGCGTGGGTCGTCGTTGCCGGTGGCACGATCGACGGCATTATTGATCGTGCTGCGCGCCGCATCGGTGGCATTTCCGAGTACGTCCCGGGCGGTCTGTTGCAAATTGAAGTTCATCCCGTTGCCGGTTGCCAGGTTGCTCGTTGATCCGTTGCCAGCCAACCCACTGGCGGCCGAATTCATTGTTGGCGGAGCGGCTAAGGAGGTGGTCGAGGGGCCGGTTAATGGGTTGGATAACGGATTGGTGGACGGTCGGGGCGTATTCGATTGCGAAACACCGAGGCTACCCGGCAAATTCATGCCACCACCTTGAGGTGCGGGCTTCATCATCGCTGTGGCGGCGTCCGGATTGCGAATCGGCGAGAGCTCCATCGGGCTATTCATCGCCGGAATCGGCAATGGCGCGCAATCGTCGGACGCTAGCGACGAGATCGGGCCTCCGTCCGAATGCCGGGACGCGCCAGCTTGATTGGGCCCGCTGATTTGGTTGGGCTCGACGGCCTGGAAATCTGCCCGTGCCAGATTGCTGGGCGTGACGCGGGGCAAGGTTCCGTTACCGACCCGAACGACGACTTCACTGACGTGGCCCTGAATTTCCGTCGGAATGCGGCTGGCGATTTCACCGCTGCGGACGACTTGTTCGACTTGATCGGGCGGAATCTGGATGATGTACTTCACCCCCCGGCCGCCGTCGGGAGTCCAGCCGTAGGTGACTCCTACGGTCGCGGCGATCAATAACATCACAGCGCCACCCATGGCACAATCCTTTGCTGCGTTGGTTCCATTGTCCGATCGAGAGATCGGGTTTCACGCGTCAGAATATCGGCCGATGGGTTGGCAGGTAAAGGCTGATCGAAGCGGAAAATAGGAAAAACCGATCCGCCGGCTCAGTGACCGTAGTGGATGTGGTAGCTCGGCCGGGCCCGGTAGACGTGTCCACGATGCGGATAGCCGTGATAAACCGGCACACCGTAAGTGTGGATGCGAGGCTGTACGATGACGGGCGATTCGACGATCGTCGGCTGGGCGACGACTTGCGGCGCGGACGCCAATTGGCTGCCCGTGGGGGCTTGTTGCATAGCCGCAATCACCGTTTCACTGACGCCCTGTTGGTGCAACGAAATGATGTCTGAAACGACCGGTTGTCGCTGCACACCACGAGATTGGATTTGATTCAAGATCACGTTGTCGCCCACACCACTGCGGCTCATCGAGATTACATCGGTGAAGGAAACCGCGCCGACGGGTTGCGGTGCGGCATAGACCGGTGCGGCGTATTGTTGGCGTGACTGGTAGTATTGTTGTTGCCGCAGTGCGTTGTCTTTATCAGCGGCGTTACCCAACAAACCGCCGGCGACGGCACCGATCGCGCCGCCGATCGCGGCTCCCGCGCCGGCTTCGTTATTGTTTTCGCCGATGATGGCACCGGCGATCGCGCCGGTGATGCCGCCGAAGGTGGCCCCGCGTTGGGTGTTGTGCTGCGCTTTGGCGGGGGTAGCGTTCGTCGCCAGGATGGCGACGACGACGATGGGGGCCATGCAGCGACGAAACGGATAGACGGTCAACATGGGATTTACCTGCGGGACCAAAGCGATGGTTGATTTGGAAAAACGGAAAAACCGTTCGAGAAGTATTCCTTGTAAATCGGCAGTTGGCGGGGAATCAACGCCAAAAAATCAGAAGATACCGTTCAGAACGGCCTCGATTTAAGAACCTATCCGAAAAGGGGTCTGACCCTCTCGGGCGATACCCTCAAACGAATGAATAACGACTCGCCTCCAAAGGGTCAGAACCCTTTTCGGATACGTTCTTAGGGTTAGGGCGCAGCGAAAGACGCCAAGACTTTCGGTGATTGCGGGTCCCTGCCCCAATTCTTGGCGAGTTTCGCTACCCTTTAGCTCAAATGGAAAAATTCACACTCAAAGGAACTCACCAGCGTGCTCTCCCCATCACGTTTTTTCGGATTTTTTTGCCTCTTGGCAAGTTTGATTACCCCCGCGTTCTCCGACGGACCCGCTGATAATCAGGCCGATCAGGTTCGCCCGATCCCGCCGCCGGGGATCAAGATCGAGCCCGCAGTGATCGAATCACTCCGACGCCGATGTGAAGCGATCCGGTCGGATTGGCGTTCGTTGAGCATCGCGGGAAAAACAGGTGGTGGCGACTTTCAGTCGCCAAGTCCTGAAACGGCGACTGAAAGTCGCCGCCACTTAGAAAGCGAAGTGCTCGTGTTACCCCGCGCGGTCGAAATGGCGATTGAGTTCAACCAGTTCTATCACGTCCGCGAAGCCGATTGGGCGGCCAAGTTGCTCGGCGAAGCCGAACGCCGGATCGACGTCGTGCGTGGTGGCGGCGATTGGGCGGCCGTCATGGGGATTCGTGACGGTAGCTCTCAACGAGAGCTGATCGGTGGCTATCGTTCGCGGATCGACGGTTCGCTGCAGCCTTACTCGGTCATCATTCCTCAGGGATTAGGACAGAACGACGTTCGACCCCGTCGGCTGGACGTTTGGTTTCACGGCCGTGGCGAAACGCAGAGCGAGGTCGCATTCTTGGCCAAACAAAGTGAACTCGTTGGCAAGTTCCATCCCGGGCAGTCCTTCACGCCCTCCGACACGATCGTCTTGCATCCCTACGGTCGGTACTGCAACGCGTTTCGATTCGCCGGCGAAATCGACGTGCTCGAAGCGCTCGCCCACGTTCAATCGCGTTTACCCGTCGATGGCGACCGCATTAGTGTCCGAGGGTTCTCGATGGGCGGAGCGGGGTGCTGGCAGTTCGCGACCCGCTACGCCGATCGTTGGTTTGCCGCCAATCCTGGAGCGGGTTTTTCTGAAACGGCGGAGTTCTTGCGGACGTTTCAGGGCGAGAATGTTCGCGAAACGATGCCGCTGTTTCAGCAAACACTGTGGCAGCTCTACGACAACCCGCCACTCGCAGTGAACCTAACCAACTGCCCGTTGGTCGCCTACAGCGGCGCGATTGATCGACAAAAACAAGCCGCCGACGCGATGGAGACGGCGCTGCGTGAACTCGACATCGACATGGTCCACGTCATCGGACCGGAGACCGGGCACAGCATCCATCCGCAATCGCGGATCGAGATCGAGCGGCGAATGGATTCGTTGTCACGCGTGGCTGACAATGCCACACCACGACGTGTCCGCTTCGCCACCCCGACGCTGCGCTACCACCAGATGCACTGGATCGACATCCAAGGTTTAGAACAACACTGGAAGATGGCTAACATCGATGCAAGAATCATCAGGGACGATACCATCGAAGTGCAAGCCAACAATGTCACTCGATTGTCGCTGCGATTTGAGCCGGGCCGTTGGCCAGGAAAAAAATCAGGCGAGGTCCTTATCCAGATCGGCGGACAAACATTGAACGGACCGCTCGTCCGGTCGGATCGATCATGGCAGGCTCATCTTCAGCGTGATCAAGACCATTGGTCGCTCGTCGAGGCGTTCGCCCCCGCAGGTTTGGTGAAGCGTCCGGGGTTGCAGGGCCCGATCGATGACGCGCTGATGGACTCGTTCTTGTTCGTCCTTCCGAGCGGCAAGAGCAACGATCCTGTCGTTCAAAAGTGGATCGAAGACGAGTCGCACCACGCAATGGACCAATGGCAAAGACACTTTCGTGGCGACATACGAGCAGTCCAGGATGAGGAAGTGGACCCGGCGATGATGGAATCGAATCACTTGATCCTGTTCGGCGACTATCAATCCAATACGTTGATCAAGCGTTTGATCGATCTGATGCCGATCCGATGGGACGGCGAAACCATCCAAATCGGCGATCATTCGGTCCCCAGCGCGGGCCACGTTGCGGCCATGATTTACCCCAATCCGGTCTCACCGAACCGCTACGTGGTGCTTAATAGTGGTTTCACGTATCGAGAATACGACTACCTCAACAATGCTCGGCAAACGCCCAAACTTCCCGATTGGGCTTTGATCGATGTGCGGGGCGGGGCGACAACGCAGCTACCCGGTGTGCTCTCGGCGGTCGGTTTTTTCGACGAAACATGGCTTCCTTAAGTGAGGGCAACCCGATGCGTTAACCCGCATTCGGAAAAGCTTGTTAGAATCATGCGAGGTCGCTGCGCCCCGAGATCATTCGACTCGGGCCTGGAGAAATACTCCCGCATTGCCGGGACTAGAATGCTTACTCTCAAGGAATTAGTTCCGTGTTGACTTGGTTTTCGGTTCAAACGCCGACGTTGGCCGATGCATTGCTGACCTCGCATTGGTCAGACCGCTTTGTCGAGCACCTCTTCATCGGTCCGATGTGGCCGGCGACGCTGCTGGCGATGTTCGTGTGGGCGTTCGTGCTGATTTCGTTGCTCGGGTTCTTCACTCCGGATTTCGGCTTCGGCGGTCCCGATATCAACGTTGATACTGGAGTCGATATCGATCCTGGAGTCGAGGTGGATGCAGGGTTGAACACCGACGCTTCGGTCGATCCGGGACACGATGTTCACGGTGATTTCCTGGGCGGATTCGCCGCGGCGACGTTGAAAGCGGTGCATCTGGATCGAGTGCCGTTGTTGATTTGGCTGGCGGTCTTCAGTCTGCTGTTTTGGGTCGTCACGTATGTGATGTGGTTCGAATTTGATTCCCGGCGATACGCCCCGATATGGTTGCCCAGTGTTTTGCTGGCGATTCGCAACGGTGTGATCGCGGTCGTGTTGACGCGATTCTTAACATCGCCACTGCATCGCTTGTTGGTCCCGCCGACGCACTACCATCGTGAGACATTGGTCGGCGGCACCGCTTCGGTGGAAACCCGCCAAGTCGACGGATCGTTCGGGCGGGCTCGCTATGCGACCAACGCGGCACCGTTATTGATTAACATTCGCACCGCCGGCGAAGTGATTCCCAAAGGTTCGCGCGTGAAACTACTGGCCTACGACCCCGGGAAAAAGGTTTATCTGGTTGAGCAGGATGCACCGGTTATCACGACGGCGACGAGTCCCGACTGACGGCCGGATATTCGGTCGGCGATGAGACGATAAGCCCTCGACACGCGTTTCATCTCGTCGTTTCTGTTGAGGTTGCTTTCATGCCGTTCCTGTCCGGTAGTCTATCGTTCGAGCGTTTTCGGGTCGAGAATTTTGCGTCAGAGACGTTTGACCAAGAGCACCTTGAGCGGATGCAACAGTACGTTGCCGGAAGAACCGAAACGAGTTCGACCGAGAACATTCACACCGGATTCTTGGGCGGTGCGCACCTTTTCGATCAAGATTTTGACTTGAATAAAAACGTCATCAATGAAGCCGTCCATTTCGGGATTCGGATCGACACCAATCAAGTCCCTTCGGCGATCAAGAACGCCTGGTTGTCGATGGAGCTGGCAGCATTGGCCAAAGACAACCCCAGCGGCGTGCCGACAAAGGCACAGCGTAAGGAAGCCAAGGAAGCCGTCGAGCAACGATGCGAAGTCGAAGCGGCGACGGGCAAGTATCGCAAGTTCCAACCGTACTCATTGTTGTGGGACATCGGCTACGAAATGCTGTACTTCGGCGGCACCGCCGGAACGGCCAGTGGCCACTGTGCGGACTTAATCGAACTCGTTTTTCAGGTTCAACTCGGCCACGTCAGCGCCGGAACGATCGCCCTGGACTGGGCCACCGACGCCGGGCGATACGCCGAAATGGACGATGTTGTCCCGGCCAACTTTGTCGCCCATCAATCGCATTCGATGGTCGCCTGGGCGAACGAGCATTCGGCCTCGCCAGATTTCTTGGGTAATGAGTTCTTGTTGTGGTTATGGTGGAAACTCGAGAACGAATCCGACACGATCGCGTTACCCGATGAGCAGGGCGAAGTGACGGTGATGTTGGCCAAGACCTTGTCGCTCGAATGCCCCGTCGGCGAGAACGGCAAAGAAACCATCTCGGCTGAATGCCCGAACAAGTTGCCCGAAGCGATGCAAGCGATTCAAAGCGGCAAGCTACCACGTAAAACAGGCATGACGATTGTCCGCGACGGGCAGCAATTTGATCTGACCTTGCAAGCGGAAACCTTCGGCATCAGCGGGGCGAAGATACATTTAGACGAAGACGACGACGACTTCGGCCCCGAAGACCGAATCGACGCCGTCCGAACGCTGTGTGATACCGTCGACGGCATGTTCCGTTCGTTCTGCGACCGACGAACCGGTTCGAATTGGCAAGAGGATCTATCATCGATGCAAACCTGGCTAGAACCAACCTCAAAACGCCAACGCCACGCCGCGTAATAGGCTTTGTTCCCGTGGATTGCGGCCATTGTGAGTGAAAGCAGCGATTATTTCTTTCTAACGCGGCCAAGATAAACTTTGTGGTGATCGTTTCCGCCTGACATGATGTACGCGACAAGGTCTCGAATCTCGTCAGGGTTCATTTGGTTCAGTAAGCCTGTGGGCATTTGTGATATCTGAGACACGCTCAGGTCTTCGATTTCGGATCGTTTCACCATCGTCGGTTCTGATCGGGGATCGGATCCATAGACCATGATCGTCTCGTCGTCCTTGTCAACGACCAATCCATTGAGCACTTTGCCGCTGTCGAGCAACACCATCGACGATTGATACTGGTCGGAGATGTCCTTGCTGGGATCAACGATGGCTTCCAATAGATATTTGCGGGTAAACTTGTTGGGCACGCTGGTCAGATCGGGTCCGACACCACCGCCGAGACCGCTAAAGCGATGGCATGTTCCGCAATTAACCGCGTGGAACAAACTACGCCCTCGATTGAAATCCAGCTTGTTGGAGTTTTTCGTGTCGACGGCAGCGATTGCGGCTTCGAGAGTCCATTCTCGGCCAGGCCCGGTCGGTGGAACGATCGGGAAATCGGGAATCGGGTTAAAGTTTTCGCCTGTCAGTTCGGTGAGCGCCAGACGTTCTGTGTCGCTGCATGTCGAAAGTGCTTCGTCGCGAATATTGGTCAGGTAGCCGGGATAGCTGGCCCCTCCGTTGGCTTTCGCCGCCAGGTTCAGGAACGTAAAGTACTGTCGCCTAAGTTCGGGGGTCCATCCGTTGCGAAGACTTCTAAGCGTGAGAGCGACGTCGATTGCGTCAGTCGGTGGCGGATTCTTTGTGATCTGCTTCAACGTGTTGCCATAGCGAGCATTCAATTTTTCCACACCACTCCAAGAAACCGGTCGGCCGGTACCTCGACTCGCAATCAACTGCATGCCCTTCGCTGCCGCAGTAGGTGCCCGCAAGAACACCAGTAGTCGTAGCAGTTCATGATTGACGTCTGCGTCCGATGACGGCAAGAGTGGATCGAGCCTCGCGATCAGCTGCTCGCGTTGTGTTTTGGCCGGACTGCCCAGTCGCTCCAGTACGAGAGCGTAGGCTCGCAGTAGGCCGAGTTGTTTTGCAACATCGAGTTCACCAAATGGCAGCTCATTCAAACTCGCGAGCAACGGCTCGCGATGACCACCATTACCCCTGCGAGCCAGCGCCACTGCGGACGTAATTCTTGCTTGCGGGTAGGATTCGGGAAAAACTTTGGCAGCCCACTCATTAACGGGTTGTGATTCGATCGCGATTCTTGCGGCATGTCGCAGGAAACGATCGTCACTGGCAAGATAGGGCCAAGCGATTTCGACGGCGACAGGATTACTGATACCATGAAATGCTTCCAGCTTTCGCCGCGTCTTCGCAGCCTCCGGCAACGCGGCGGGCGCTGCCGGGGCCGTCGAAGCCTTCCCCGTGTAGACCACTCGCATCAGTTCCGATTTCGTTCCCCGCCCGCCAGTTGCAAAGTAAAGTGCGCCGTCGGCACCCACGACAGCATCAGTCACAGGCAAAGCCGGCCCGGCAACAAACTCTTCGGATTCCGCTGCGTAGCTTGCTCCATCAGGAGTCAAGTGAATTGCCAGGATGCGACCGTACGTCCAATCCAGCGCAAACACCGCGTGCTGGTACTTCGCGGGAAACTTCGTGCCGCGACCGCTGACGACTCCAGTGGGTGACCCCGGGCCAATGTTGACCAACGGGGGCAGGCTGTCTTCGTAGTATTCCTTCCACTTGCCCGAACCACTGCGCCAGCCGAAGTCTCCTCCGCTGACCGCGTGGCAGATTCGAGTCGGTCGATACCACGGCAGACCAAGATCCCATTCCATGTCGGCATCGTATGTAAACAAGTCACCGTGGGCATTTAAAGCGGCATCGTATTCGTTGCGAAAACCCGCACAGAACAGATCGTGTGTTCTGCTGGCGGGATCAAATCGCGTGATCCATCCGCCGGGTGCCAGGATGCCGGCTGCGTGGCCTCGCGGATCCCACTGCCGTGGCAGCAACAAGTCTTCCTGATGCGATGGATTGCGTCGACGAACGATGCTATCCGCGGACGGCAATGGAGTCTGGTTTCCGGAAACCGCATAAATCTGATTGCCGTCTTCCGTGTCGACCAACGCGTGATTGCCATGTTCGCCCTTGCCAAAATATTCCGATAGCAGTTCGGCGTGATCTGGCAAATCATCGCCGTCCGAATCGGTCACGCGATACATTCCTTTGCCTGTGATCGACGCGTACAAGCACCCTGACTTCCACAGCAGTCCCTGCGCGCTCGACAAGTCAACTGGCAGCTTTTCGACGTGTGGTTCACTGTTGCCTTTGATTGTGACTCGGAACAAACCCAGTCCGCCTTGATCGGATGCAATCAACCGGCCTTGGTCATCGATGGTCATAGAAACCCATGATCCCTCAGTTTCCTGCGGGACCGAGTACACCGTTTCCACCTTGAATCCCTTCGCGACACGCAAACTGCCGGCATCGGTCTTTCGGTTTCTTGATCCACCTCCTGCTTGCGACTGCGTCGCGGCGGGAGCTGCGGCGTCTTTCTTCGTGTCAGTATTGTCGCTGGTTTGGGGAGACACTGTCGCGATAAGCTGCTTGCCCTCTTGCAGACCAAGCTTTCGCAACCGCAGATCTTTGAATTCGACTCGCATTGGCGGCCCCTTGTGCAGTTGAAGCCCCAGCTTGCCACTGGTCATCGCGTCTGGATGCTGATCGGTGACATCAATGGTCGTCACGCCGCCAACTTGATGAATCAATCGGCTGCCGACGGCGATGATACGGATTTCGTTCCACTGCCAGTCGGCGAACTTCTGCTCGTTACCCATTTTGCCGGTTTGCTTCACTGCGGCGTTCGCGTCGATCTCGACCTTCTGCCCACGAGTCGCAATCTTGCCTCGACTTCCGTACTTCTCGCCATACAACATGCCGAAGAACTTTTCGGCCGGGTGCAAATCCATTTGGTACCCCATCAACGCCAAGTTTGGCTCGTCGATGAATTGGCTGCGGTACTGGACGCCCGAGTTATTTCCCTTGAATCGAACCTTCGCCGTGAATTCAAAGTCGGCGACATCGCCGCCCTGCCATACCAGGAATGTGTTGGCATCGATCGTGTTGTCGCGAGTTGTCTCGCCAACGATCACGCCGTCCTGAACACTCCAGAAACCAGCCAGCCCTTTCCAGCTGGACAGATCCTTGCCGTTGAACAGCGTTTCCAAATCAGCAGCCCGCGCTGTGGAGGTTGTGAGAAGTGCAAAGAGGATCAGTGACAGTGTGTGTTTCATCGTCGTCTTCATTCAATGTTGTTGGATAGGGTGTATTGGTTAGCGGCAGAAGTACTGCGTTCGGAAATTAACCGGCCCCAAGCTTTCTTCCTGCGATTCTGAATCGTGAATGGTTATTTTGCTCGACGTGTCTTTTCGTTCGCCTTCTCAGCCGAAGCAACTGTGTCTTGCTTGCGTTGCGTTACCGGATACCAGTCGATCAGCCGACCTCTGAGTTCCTTCACAACCTGAGGTTGTTGAGCCGCGAGATTCACTTTTTCGTGCGGATCGTTCTTCAGGTCGAACAACTGCGGCTCGCCACCGGACGGCGGAAACTTCATCTTGCCCGGGGCACCGTCATACGTCAGCAGCAGCTTGGTTTGATCTTCAATTACCCAGCGGTACAGAAGCGATGCTTCCGGGTTTTCGATGTCCGCGATATCGTGAGCAAACGATTCACCGAAGATGGTATCTCGAGCGATCGGCGTTTCCGATTTTAGGTTGGGCAACAGGTTGAGACCGGGCAGGTTCGCCGGTATGTCTGCACCGGCTGCGGCCAGCATCGTGGGAACGATATCAATGCTGCTACACAATTCCGGCCGATCGGCAGGATGGATTTGTGCAGGCCACCGAAACATAATGGGTGTGCGAGTTCCCGCTTCGTAGGGACTGCGTTTGGACCTCGCTGCGTAGCCTTTCGAGTTGGGATCCTGAACCCAGCCATTATCAGTGACATACACGACGAGCGTTTTGTCAGCGATGCCTTTTGCATCAAGCCGGCCCAGCAGTTGACCGCAGGTTTCATCAAACCATTCGCACATGGCGTAATACTTCGCGACAGATTCCGTCCGCCCCTCCTGCTGGTACTTCTTCAGAATCCGTTCCGGCGGGTTGTGAGGCGTGTGCGGCAGGAACGGCGCGTACCATAGGAAGAAGGGTTTCTTCATATCGACGGCCGTGTCGATGAAATCGTTAACGGGCTGCATCCCTTCGCGACCGATCTTCAAGCCGTCGTCGCCATGCCGTCCGCCCTTTTCCGGGTAGCCGCGAGTCATTCCGTGAGTAAACCCGCCTCGTTGAAAGCTGCCTTCCCACCACTTACCGGACTGAAAGCTGAGGTAGCCTTTTTCAGCCAGCATTCTCGGCACGGTCGGATGCTTGTCGATGTTGGAGATCAGCAATTCGCGAGCACTTTCTCCTGCTTTAGTGGCATGTGCTCGATTAGCATCCGTTGCAGCCGGATCGTTTCCTGTAACGAGATTTTGATGCGAATACAGCCCCGTGATCAGCGTCATCAACGACGGCCGACACAGTGCAGTTGGCACATAGCCGCGTCGGAACCTGGCACTGTCCCTTGCCAGCTTGTCCAGATTCGGGGTCTGAATGGCGTCATGCCCCATAAAGCCGTAGTCGGTCCATGATTGATCATCGGAAAGAATCAAAACGATGTTGGGTGGCTGATCTGCTCCTGCAACAGAAGCGAACGCGACGAATGCCACCAGAGCGACAATTTGTGTTCGGATCATGGGTGGATGTTTCGCTTCTTAGTTGGATGGCGTTGGTAATTGCGAAGAAATGGATGTTAGTTCGATCAACAAGGAACTATCGATCACTGGTTTTCTTTGGCGTTGTGAATACATGCAGGACGAGAGGAGCGGAGCCGGAATCGGTCGGTGGGTCAACCTTGGCGAGACCGTTCTCGAATTTTCCCGCAGAGCTGCGATTGCCTGTCAGTGGATGAAACCATTCGCCGGTCAACGTAGAGGGTGCACCGGCAATGTTCAGGGTGAAGGACTGAGCATTGGCCCGGAAAGCGATGTATTCACGGCCAGGCTGTGCCAGACAATATCCGTTGCTGACGAGCGTGTCCGAGGGTTCGAGTTCCGGGCTGCCTTTCTCCGGCCATGTCACCGACTTGTTGTAAACCTTGATCAGAATGTGGGCTTGGATGCCTCGCTCCATGATTGCCGTCATTACGCGATCGTAGTGTTGCCAATAATCGACGTTCATCCGCGAATGATCGGGCGACTCGTTGCTTCCTTCCCACGGAAAGAGTTCTGGCGGACCGTAGTCGTCGGGACCACTCTTGCCCTTTCGCCACTTCGTGTCATGAGCATAGGTATTGAGAATGACGTAGATGAATCCGTGTCGAGCCAACAAATCCAACGACTTCTCAACCGTGGGGACGTCAGGCTTGCCCATGTCGAGAGCCCACAGCCAGTCGTACTCGTATGCCTGCATGAAGAAACGCGTGCCGTCGGCAAGAATAAAGTGGTGTGGATAAGCTTTGTCGACCTGCAAAACGCCTTTGACGTTCGGGTTTGAATTCTTGATGCACGAAAACGATACCGTTCTTCCGTTCAGTTCAGAGACGCCGGATTTTGTCGTAAGCGACCAATTACCTTCCGAAGTAGGTGCGACACGAATCTTCCATGTGCCATCTCCGGCGTAGAATCCTGGTATCGTGAACGACGTTCCATTGGGGCCGTTCACCAATGCGGTCAATTGAGTCTGAAATGGATTGCCAATCGCAGTGTTTGCCGTGAAGGCAAAGTCATGTGGCTGCCAACAAATAGCGGACACATTTTCGTCGGCTCGTGCAGTTCCATGGACGAAGCTGGGCAAGGCCAGTAACGCAGCGACGGCAGAGATCGCTACCGCGTAAGTCCGACTATAAATCAGAGTAACAATCATTCGTTGTTCCCCTTTGTCCTATTGCCTTTGGGCTTCTTTCGCTTGCCCTTACCTTGTGATTCAGTCCCTGGGTCGTAGTCAGGGTTGACTTCGGTTGGAAGTTTCGCGTCTGTCTTGTCGAACCATTGGAGCATTTCGTCCAACAACTCATCCCGCTTGTCCGTTTTAATATTCGCAAGCTCTTGTCGTTCGCCGATGTCCTCTTTGAGGTTGTACAACTCGACCGCGCGATTGGTAGCCAGCTTCTCCCTTCCTCCGTCGAGCTGCCATTCTTCGTGGTAGAGGTACAGTTTCCAATGATCCTTATTGATTACGCTCACCGGACGGGAGCGAAAGACTGGATCGCGGCCCCGGGTTACTGGCGAGTCGAGATAGCCTGGGAAGTGCCAGAAGATGGAATGGCGTTGAAGCGGCCCGGTTTCCTTCAGTAGCGGTAACAAGCTCTCGCCATCGAGAACCTTGCCCTCAGGAACGTCGGCCCCAGCTGCTGCGAGAAAGGTTGGAAATAGATCGACGCTGATGACGGGCACGTCACAGCGTGATCCCGGTTTCACCATGCCCGGCCAGCGAACAATGAACGGCTCACGAATCCCTCCTTCGTGATAGCATCCTTTGTTACCGCGTAACGGTTCCTGAAGCGAACCTCCGGTGGCACCATTGTCGCTGGTAAAGACGACCAGCGTGTTGCTGGCCAAGCCGAGTTCATCTAATTTCTTAAGGAGAATGCCAACACTGTCATCCAAGTCGTACATACAACCGGCATAAAGAGGGTCTTTATGTTGCTTTCCAGCCGACTTGGCTTCAAATTTGTCTAACGATTCTTGACGGGCTTGCAGTGCGGTATGGAGGGGCTCGCGCCGAGGTCAGGCTGGGTTTTCGGTTTTTCACTTGCTCACTCGCAAAAGAACTTTAGAACGCCAACATAAACGAACCGGTTGCCGGAATCGGAATCTATCCATCTGCTTATCGCACGCAGAGTCGCAGATTTGAGTGCCACTACGTTTTCGCTCGTTTCCGCGAAACCTAGTCTGACGCTTTGATTAGTATCATAGAAAATCCTGCATCACGAAAACGCAGGACGGATTGATTCTGCCCTTCATCTGTGCCTTATCCTGGACGAACCACACCCTCCTCAATTCTTACTGCAGCTTGCTATTATGGAAATTATCCACAAGATTCGATTTGCCTTGGCCGTTTGGATTGCTATCTGCGCGCAGTTGTACGTCGCCGCAGCGGATCCCGTGTCTGGCCAGAAATCGTCAACGCGTGAGGTCACGGTTCTTAATCGCGGCGTTCCGGGCGAAAACTCAAGTGAAACGCTGATTCGCAGCGGGCGCCTCGAAGCTGATCAGCCGACCCATGTCGTGATCATGCTTGGCATGAATGACGCGATGAACTCAAGAAAACTCGTCAGCATTGACAAGTATTCGCAGAATTTAACGGCGCTTATTAAGCAGTGGCGCCGGGTTGGAGCCCAGACGGTTGCGCTGGTGACGAACCATCCCGTGAACACCGATTATCTGAAGGAGAGGCATCCGACACATCCAGCTCGTGAAAGCTTGCAGGCACATCTCGAAAAATACAACAGCGCAGTGCGTGAAATTGCGGAACGCGAACAAGCATTGCTGGTCGACTGGAATGCCCGCATCATTGCTCTGAGCCCAAACCAGGATGTCGCGTCAACGGTTTCGGACCGCCAAGGCTCGTTGATACGAGGCGTCGCCAATTCTGGGGCGCGTGACGGCAATCACCTCACTGCACATGGTGGTTTGGAACTTGCCAAAGAAATCGCGCAAGTCATCCGGCCACGTGTAAAGCAAGGTGACGTGATCGTATGCCTGGGAGACAGCATTACGTTCGGCAGCCATCTTCAAGGTGCGGGCACTGCCACGGGACAAACCTATCCGGCGAAACTCAGCCGATTGCTCAGCGGCGACAGTAATGAGGCAGATGTTGTCGTCTATGGTGGTACGTCTGCGGGCATCGCGTCTGCGGTGCAGGCGGCGCGGATGGGATTGACGGTCAAAATGATCTGCCCGCATGGGAAGGTGGGCGGCATGACTGGATCGGGGCTCAGCGCGACGGACATCCCCGATCACGAATCGATTGGTGGGATTTCGCGTGAGTTTTACCAACGCATCTTCAATCACTATTCCGATCCAGCCGCATGGACACGAGACAAGCCCGAGCCCTATTTCGATTCGATCACGCGCCGAGTCTTCACCGGACGCAATCTGAAACTGAAGATGATGTGGGTCTTTGAGCCCAGCGTGGCCCGATCTGTGTTCGAGAACATGCTGGATGAAGCTGGCGTCGAGATCATTCGCAACGAACGGCTGGACCTTTCGGATGGGGTCAGGATGGTCGACGGATCGATTCACGCGGTGCGTCTGGAAAGCGGACGCGAAGTGTCCGGTCGCATTTTCATCGACGCCACTTACGAAGGCGATTTGTTGGCCAAGGCTGGGGTGTCCTACACGGTTGGTCGAGAACCGAACAGTCAATACGGCGAGACGCTTAACGGGATCGTGCCCGGAGATGTCGTTGGCAAAGATGGTGTCTCTATCAGTCCGTACGTTATTGAAAACGATCCCGATTCCGGTTACCTGCCATATCTGCTGCACGAAGTTCCTGGCAAGGTCGGGGAAGGCGACAACCGAATTCAGGCGTACTGCTACCGCATGACGCTGACTGATGCGCCAGACAACATGCGGCCGATCTTCAAGCCAGCCAATTACAATCCGCTCTGGTTCGAGCATTACGCTCGCACGCTGGCGTTAAATCCTCAGGCCGGCGTGAATACGGGAATCATCACCGTAACGCCGATGCCCAATCGAAAGACCGATATCAATCACTGCGATTTTGTCGGAGCGAACTTCGAGTGGCCGGAAGCAGGTTACGAACGGCGGGCCGAGCTCGCCCAAATGCACAAGGACTATGCACTTGGAAAAGTTTGGTTTCTGCAGAACGACCCGCGCGTACCTGAGTCCCTCCGCGAGAAGATGTCACAGTACGGATTGCCCAAAGATGAGTTCACCGATACGGATAACTTTCCCTACCAGATCTACGTTCGCGAGGCTCGCCGCATGCAAAGCGACTATGTCATGATCGAACAGGACATCAGGGGCAAGCGTACTTGCGACGACCCCATTGGCGTGGGGAGCTATTGGTTTGATTCGCACTTGGTCAGTCGCTTTGTCGACACCGACGGCAAGGTTCGAGAGGAAGGTGGCTTTTGGAAAAAGCGTTTCAATTATCCGATCAGTTACCGCTCGATTCGGCCCCGCAAAAGTGAATGCAAGAATCTATTGGTGCCCGTTTGTCTGTCGGCCTCTCATGCCGCCTACGGATCGATCCGAATGGAGCCGGTCTACATGGTTCTGGGGCAATCCGCAGGGGCTGCGGCCGCAGTGGCGGTCGAGCAGGATATTCCCGTTCAGGACGTCGACTATACCCAACTGCGCGAGCGGCTAGTGGCCGATGGTCAAAAGCTGAAGCCCTGAACGCGGCTTCAGCGAAGTGTCGAACCATTGCACTCGTCGAGCCACTTTCGCGTCGTTTGGCAAGATTTGGGTTGTCACATGCGGACAGAATCGCGATGCCAAATAACGGCCTTGAGTCAGCAGCCACGTTGATGCGGCTGCGAACATGGGGCGAGTGCAATGTTGGGTTATTGCCTGAGCTCCGGTTGTGTGTTGGCAAACTCGCGAATCAAGTCGCGTGTGTTGGCAACGAGAGGGTGGTCTGTGAATTGGGGGTCGATCGCGTCGATGTCGGCCTGCGCCATGGCGATTGCTGCGTTGGCCGCGTCGGGCTTCTGCCATTGTCGGTACAACGTCGACTGACTGCGATACAGCATTGCCCGCCAGCAACGATGTCGAACGCTGGTGGGCCACGTCTGAATGAGCCTGGTTTGTAGCTGGATCGCTTCGCTCAACTGAACGTCGGCATCATCCAAACGCGATTGCATGCTGGCGATTCGCGACAGTTTGTGACGTAGGTGGACTTCGGTTGCGAGATACACCGCATTGTCCGGGCTGCTCGCACGAAGCGTTGCGATTTCTGCTAACGCGTCTTTTAGGCGACCTTCGGATTCGTTGAACTGTCGTGGCGAACGCTGACCTCGAAGATTAACATCCGCAAGCGCTTCGACAAGTTCGAATCGCACGACGGCATCGTCCGGCGTTGCATGCAATTGATCGCGAAGAATTGAGACTGCCGCTCGGAAGTCTGTGTGTCTACTTCGTGGAGTCGTTGCCAGACGCGATCGACCTAATAGCGAGTTCGCATACAAGATGTTGGTCGTCCTGGTTTGCGATTGAGAGTTCTTCAATTCCTCAAGAATCTGAATAGCACTTTGAATATGCTGAAGATCATCGGCTCGCTGCTCGGGCGTAAGCGATTCGCCGCGACGAAGCTGCGGCGGACGGCTTCCCAGATTCAAGTGGGCTCGGGCGAGTTCCGTCTGTCCGGCTGTGTTGGAATCGTCAAGCCGAGACACGGCGGCGACTGCGACTTCGAAACATTGCATCGACTCCGTCCGATTGAAATCGGTGGCGTACAAGGCTCCGAGTTCGTTGTTCAAACGTGCAAGTCGCAGTTGCAAATCGTCAGCCGGAATCGACGCGGGCTTGCCACGTTCATTCAGCAACGTGATGCTGGATTTAAGCGTCTCCATACTGACCGACGTTCGCCCCAGGCTATGCTGAATTCGCGCGAGTTGAATACTGGAATCGACACTTTGCAAAATGATGTCGCTGCGAGTGGGCGATTGCTGCGACAGTCGTTCGTAGATCGGTTGGAGACGTTCCAGAATCTTGGCGGAAGTGGGGGAAGGTTCAATGCCGACATTCGGCAACAAGTCGTCGTCTTCGAATACTTCCCCAAGCGGAAGGTCGGCAGAATTTGGTGTTTGCGAGACGACATCAACCACACCATTGAGTGACTGCAGCGCGAGATCGACAGTTTGCTCAGACGCTTGCAAAGTATCGACAGAACGCTGATTCGCTTCTGACGTGACGAGAAAGGCAATCGTTGAAACGATGGTTGCGGCGATCAGCGCGAAAGCCGACGTTCCAACCGCAGCGGCAAGCTTGGGATTGCGGCGTACCCAGCGAACGAGTCGGCCCCAAAGTGAGATCCGTCTGGCTTTGATGGGTTCATCAGCAAGAAATCGTTGCAGATCGTCTCGCAGTTCGGCGGCGGATTGGTAGCGCTGCGACGGGTCGACATGGATCGCCTTGCCAACAATGGTCGAGAGATCCGTCGGTACGTCTGGTCGGACGGCGTGGATGGGCTTCAGGCTCGCACCTGTGATCGAGCTGATCAGGTGTTCGGCATCGGTCGCGTCGAAGGCTGGTCGACCGGCAAGCAATTCGTAAAGCGTGATTCCGATGCCATAGATATCGCCAGCTTTGTTGGATACTCCAGAGAATCGCTCGGGAGCCATATACCGCAGGCTTCCGCTGACCGTGCGAGTGTTGGTGATGTCGTTGTTGACGTTCTTCGCGAGCCCAAAGTCGGTGACTTGCGCGGTTCCGTTCGCTTCAATCAAAATGTTGGCGGGCTTGATGTCTCGGTGGATCACTCCGCTGGCATGAGCATACGAAATCGCATCGGCAACTTGTTCGCCGATGCGAGCCACGTCGGTGCAGGATGTTTCTGTGTCGGTAGTGTTCGCAGAGTCCAGTGACTTTCCATCAATAAGTTGCATCACCAGATAGTGCGAGCCATCCGATTCGCCGGTTCCATAGATCGGCACGATGTTGGTGTGATGCATCGCCGCGGCCGTTGTCGCCTCCCTGCGAAAGCGTTTCAGTGCTTCGTCGTCCAACAGGCTTTGCTTCGGCAGAACCTTGATGGCGACAACTCGGTCCAGTGATTCCTGATGAGCTTCAAAGACGACCCCCATCCCGCCTCGCCCGATTTCGCGAATGATGCGGTAGTCGCCGAGTTGCGAAATTTCACGACCGGCCAGAGTCGCCCCGCCGCTTGCTTCGACCTGCTCATTCACCTTGATACGTTCGATGGACGCGACAAGTGGGAACATGCGACGGATCGAATCGCTGAGCTCAGGATGCCGATTTGCGTATTCCTCAACCGTCGGCCGATCACCGTTGCGGTAGCGGGCAATAAAGTCGCTTGCATGGACATCGACCAACTCAAGAACGTCGTCAGTAGGTTCGGAAACTTTCATTCAGTTGGTTGCATCAGTTGGTTGCAATCGAGCGGTGCATGCAGAAGCCATCATGATTGGGGTTGCATCGTATCAGAAGCCGCAGAGACCGTCGGTCTGCACAGATTGCGAAATGCCGAAACTCCTGACGAGTTCCGCTGCGGGAACTTACTGACCTCGACGCTGACCGTCGCCTCGTCCTCCGCCACCTGGAAAATGGCTTCGACCTGCGACCATGCCAGCCGTGCGATCTTGCTCCAGCCACACTGTGAACTCTTGTGTAACGGGTTTACACCAGCCCTTTTTCTTGTTGCAGGCGAAGTATTGAATCTCAACCTTGATGGGCTTGCCAGCTTCCCAGTTCTTAACATCGACCAGAAACTCACGCGGTTCGGTGTCGGATTCAACGCTGAGCTTTTCAGCTTCGGCCATCGCCGGTGTGATGGTGACGCCATCGGCCGTGATGCGATACTTTGGCGGAGTTGCCAGGTTGTTCCATTCGGCTCCCAGAATCGGATCCTGTCGGAAACCGAGGTACAGTTGCCCGCTTCCAGTTCGCAGCAGTTGCTGATCGGCTTCAGGACGCAACTTGGCGTAGCGATTGGATTCTGTGAAATCGAGCGACTTCAAACTTTCGGCTTGCATCTCTTCGCCACCAGCCACGACCTTCAGTGGAGCGGCAATGCCCTCGAGCGTCTTGCGTTCAAAAAGCATGTCGTTGGGGTTGGTTCGTTGTGAAGTAAACTGAGGCAGATTCAGTTCAGCGACTGTTGTGACTTTTTCAGACGGTCCGACCAGTTCTTCAAGTGACTCACGCAGACTGGATCCTCGCCCCCACGAAGCTCGATGCACAATTTTGCCATCGCGATCGAACACGAACTGTGAATTTGGCGTCATCCCGAAATGCTGCTTCATCTCGCCATTCATCGTGTCAGTCAGCCAGGGAATCGACGTCTTGAGCAACTCTTTCGCGTGATCAACCTGAGCGAAGCGTTCCTGAATCGATGTCGGCTGCACATAGCCCCAGTTTTCCGGGTGAGTGAGCGATTGAAACAGAAAGTAGAACTGCACACCTTTGTCGCGATAGTCGGCGGCGACCGCTTCGATCTCCGGATAGGAATTGCGAAATTCAGGACATGTTAGACACCCGCCGACGACGACGGTGTACTTAGCGTCGAAGATGCTGTTGGCAGCAACCAACTTGCGGTCAACATTGTAAAGCTGCAACGAGTCCGGCAGCGTTGAGCCGATCGGAAGCTTCTCATTGAATTGCGCGTCACGAGGACTTACTCTGTCACGAGGCCGTTGGCGCTCAGCACCACGAGACGCCTGACCACCGCCGGCACCTCCGCGCTGACCACCTCGTCCACCACTTTGGCCCTGTCCACTTTGGCCCTGTCCACTTTGGCCCTGTCCACCTCGTCCTGGACTTTGTCCAGCCCCGCGACCGCCCTGAGCTGGTTGGCGGCCCTGAGTCGGTGGGTTCTTCATTTCCTGGTCAGCGTCGGGGTTCAGCGCGCCTCGGCGAAACTGTGACGCAAGTACGAGCAGCTCTTTATCGTTGAGTGATCCGTTCTTATCCGCGTCGGCGATTTCGAACGCGTCGTGCATGTGTCCGGGAAGTTCGTCAAGCGTCATCAGCCCGTCTTTGTTCGTATCAAGCGTCAGGACCTGAGCCGCAAATGCCGCATCCCCTTGTGCAGGGTCGCCGCCACGTCCGCCACCTCCTGGGGCGCCACTGCCCGGGCCACGCCCACCAGGACCTCCGGCATTTCCTGAACCCTGGCGTGCGCCACCGGGGCCGCCGCGTTGCCCCTGTTGTTCCCGCATCTGCTGTCCGCCGCCCGGACCACCGGGTCGGCCTTGTGCGCCTGAGCCTCCGTTTGGACGAAGTTCTTCACCTGTTAACCGGCCGTCACGATTGCGATCGAGCTTAAGTAGTGAAGCCGTTGCGTTTTTGATTTCATCGGCTGAAATTTCACCATCGGAATCGGCATCAAAAATTGCCAGCCACGGCGGAGCCTGTTGCCCAGCCTGTCCCCCCTGACCTCCACCGGGCCCACCAAACTGCCCGCCAGCGCCACGCCCTTGTTGACTGGGACCTCCTGGTCTTCCGGGTGGCTGAGCTTGCGCGATTGAATCGGCAACAAAAAACGTCAGGCAATAAACGGCGATTAAAAGTGCAGTGCGGCGCATTGGATGGTCTCGCGGGGTTTGGAGAATGGGTTCTTAGAGCCTATCCAAAAACCTCTTCACTCGCGTTACGTTAAGACTGTTAGTTTGGCTCTAGGAACTTTTCGAAGAGGCGATGACCATTCATCGTCGATGAGAAATGACGACGAGAAAAACTGACAGTCTACGTAACCCAAAGGGATGATTAGACTTTTGACTTCTCTCTTCGTTACTCCTTCTCGACAATAAATGTTCATTGCCTCGTCGTCGTGCCTTGAGACGAAGTCAAAGTTCTTAATCATCGCGAGGGCAAATAGGTTTTCGGATAGGTTCTTAGTCTTAAACCCCGGCGGGCAATCGAATCTACAGACGGGAGAAGGTTTTTTGCCACGAATCATTCAATCATTTCCAGCACACCTCGCAACCGTTCCAGCGCACGCATGTAGCGGATACTGGCGGCTTTGGGTTTGATACCCAATTCGATGGCGACTTCCTGGTTGGTCAGTTCTTCGAAGTGCCGCAGGGCGAGAACTTCCTGATCCATTTCGCTCATGCCGTCCAGAGCTTGTCGCACTTCGTCAATCAGCTCACCTTTGACAGCGACCTGGCTGGGCGATGTGATATGGGCGATGAAACGCTGAGACAGGCACAGCGACGTGTTGCCCCACAGGCCTGAACGACCGGAATTCGCTTCACGCAGCACAGATCGCGATTCGGTTTTAAGGTGTGTACGGTGAATCTTGCTGAGCGTTTGGCCGACGATGAGACGTAGCCACAAAAAGAGGGATGGAAAGTCGCCATCGACGTAATGTCTCAGCCGTTGTTCCGCTTCTAGATAAATTTCCTGTACGACATCGTCCGTGTCAACGCGCCCGCGGATTTTATCGCTGAGTCTAAAGTGGACGATCTGCCACAACCTTGAACGGTGAATCGTGAACAATTCTCCGAATACACTTGTGTCGCCATCAGCCAGTCGTTGTTGGAGGTCATCAAGCATGAAACTTTTTTTGTCGTGGCTGTAGATTGCTGAGAATTGGCGGGTTTCTTAAGGCAAGACCATCCAAACAACAGTTTATCAGTCGAGACTCCTTATGAGAATCAACACATTCTTTATTCAACCCCGCCAACTCCTGATGGTGTCGGTAGTCTTATGCACCCTGTTTTCGCACGCCACATCTCTGCGAGCTCAACAGGAGGCCACGAAAACGACGAGCCCACTGAAGCACATCGTCGTGCTGCTCGCGGACGACCTTGGCTGGGGGGACGTCGGGTTTCACGGTGGAGTCGCCGAGACTCCCAACATCGATAAGCTCGCAAACGAGGGTTTGGAACTGGAACGCTTTTACGCCTACCCCGCATGCAGTCCGGCTCGCGCAGCGATGTTGACGGGGCGTTTTCCCGGGCGTTACGGAATTAGTGGTCCCGTGCGACCTCGAGACGAAGGCCTGCCACTAACAGAACGTTTGCTCGTATCAGACTTCCAGGATGCGGGCTATCAAACGGCACTGATCGGCAAGTGGCACCTTGGTGTCTCCGACGATATGGCACGCAATCCGAATCGCCGCGGGTTCGATCACTTCTACGGGTTCATGGATGCGCATATCGACTACTACAAACATACAGGGATTCGCGACCGAACGGATTGGCAGCGCAATGGGAAAACGGTTACGGAAGATGGCTACGCAACGGACCTTTTGACGCGTGAAGCCGTTGAACTGATTGAGAAACGCGACAAGCGAAAGCCGCTGTTCATGGTCGTTGCCTACAACGCACCGCACACTCCGTTTCAGGCTCCTGAAGACCTGATCGCCAAATACAGCAACAAGCTGGACGAGCGGAACGCAACTTACGCCGCGATGGTGGATTCTCTGGATCAAGGCATTGGTGAAATTCTTGAAACGATTGAGAAGCAGGGCATGAGTCATGAAACAATCGTTGTCTTTGCTTCAGACAATGGCGCGGCACGAACGGGAACCAACGCACCGCTTCGAGGCCAAAAGCGTAAAGTGTACGAAGGCGGAATTCGCGTTCCCTGTGTCGTGAAGGCTCCCGGCGCGACAAAGGCTGGCACGAAGTCGCAGCAATTCGTCGCAATTCATGATCTGTTGCCCACACTCGCTGGAGCGGCAGGCGTTTCACTGAAAACAACCAAGCCGCTTGATGGTGCAAACGTTTGGGGGAATCTTGTTAACGATGTAGTGAAATCGCGAACACTGGTGATTGCTGAAGCAGACTTCGCGATCTTCCGCGATCAGTGGAAGCTGATTGTATCTGATGACGGCGACCGGGAGCTCTACGACATCGTTCACGACCCCAACGAAGAAAACAATCTTGCCGGACAACGCAACGCGATCGCGAATCATCTTGCTGACGAGTTGAATTTGTTCAAGCAACGAGTCGCGGCTGACCAGCCGTTCGACAGCCGTGCCCAACCGCAGCCAATGATCCTTGTCTCTGCCGACGTCGCTACTCAAGAAGGTTCGTCGCTGGCCGACGCGGAACTTCTAGGCGATGCCGAATACAACATCCTTGGCGACCGATTGGTCGAATCCAACGGCCGCAGAGTGCGACTGTTCTCTGGCACAGACAAGAACGGTGATGGCGAAATGGCCGGTCAGGTTTCCATGGTCAGCTCCGAAGTCTCGCCGAAAAGCCGCTGGTATCGCTTTGATATTACTGGCCTGGCTCAAGACGGTTTTGATGTCGACAACGACAATCTTTATCTGAAGGTCGAGTTCTTTCAAAGGGATGGCACTGATTCTCTGGACCTGATCAAAACTCGCATCTACCCGCAGGTTCAGCGAGAACGAAAAGACTTTCGAGACGAATCGACAAACGACAGTCTCGGTCATGCGATTTGGCGAACCTACGCGATGGATTTTCACACGCCGTTTGCTGAAGTCGATTCGGTCAAACTAAGCGTCGGGTTTTCTGACGGGAAGGGCAAAGGTAAGAAGGCGGAGTTCTGGGTGCAGTCGATGAACCTGCGTTCGATCGCAACGCCGACCGACTATCAACCGCCGGCAGCCGCGGACCGTCATTTCCCGCAACCGAACATCGACTCACTCGTCGCGCTCGGTGGCCGTTGGTACTACGATCCGCAAGGCGGCAACAAGGACGTCCCAAAGCAGTTCAACTACAAGAACTCTGATCAGCTGCTTTACAAATCGGGTCGCTTTGAAGCTCCTTTCGTTGGCAACATGTCTTCGTGGTTGCGAGCCGGCTATAAGGATATTGATGGCAACTTAGTTGAGAAAGATGAGTACAAGCCAGACTCGGTCGTGATTACGGTCACCGATGATCACATTGTGATGCAAAGCCGCAACTTGCCGAATCATCCCACCGCGACGTTCCCTGACAAGTGGAGAATGTTGGACAGCAATCCTTCGTACATTCAGGAAAAGGCCAACACGTGGTATTTGCCAAAGTATCCGAAGCTGGCAAAAGATCCGATCGCGATGGACTCCCAGAATTCCAACGGCGGACTTCCCATGGGACCAATCGGTGTGGCAACTAACGGCGTGATCTTCTTCAACCCGTTTGACCACATCTTTGAGACCGATGCCGTGTGGCGATTGGATCGCTGCTGTGGTCACCCAAGTCCGCAAAGTGCCTATCACTATCACAAGTATCCTGTTTGCGTGAAAACGCCATGGAGTGACGAAGGCCGAATGCACTCGTCGGTGATCGGGTTCGCGTTCGACGGCTTTCCGGTTTACGGACCGTACGAAGCGGACGGATTGCTGGCGAAGGACGACAAAGACAATCCGCTCAACGAGTTCAACCTGCACACGGACGAAGAGCGTGGCCCACACTATCACGTCACGCCAGGTAAGTTCCCGCACATCATCGGCGGCTACTGGGGTGAAGTTGATCCGAAGAACGGTCGCGGACGTCGGACGAGGTAACGTTTTAGGCCACGAATTTCACGAATCGACACGAATGTGGAAGAGTTTTGATTCGTGAAAGTTCGTGAGATTCGTGGCAGGCATTTAGAGCGTATTGCGATAAAGAATTTCAAATGAAACAGCCTGCCATAAACACCATCCTCTTCCATTGGGTTGCACCGATCGCGGTGCTGCTTTGTGGTGGCTGGTTTATTTTTGCAATGGGTCTCCGTGACAAACCGCAACAAAAAAAGCCGCCAGTCCGCAAGTCGGTGCCCGTCGAAGTGGTCCAGGCCCGGCCTCACACCGGAGCTCTGAACATCATTGCCAGCGGAGTGGTGATTCCGCATCGCGAAGTCGAACTTTCGGCTCGCGTTGGCGGTGAAGTGGTCTTCAAATCGAACTCGCTCAGCCCCGGACGCTACGTCAACCAGGGCGAGATACTTCTGCGTATCGACGACAGCGACTACCGGTTGGAAGTTGCTCGTCTTGAACAGGAAGTCGCACGTGCCGACGTCGAACTCGAACGCCTGAAAATCGACATCGAAAATGCCGAGCGGTTGATCAAGATCAGCCGCGATGTCGTAACCGTTCGACAACGCGAAGTTGCCCGCATGGACCAACTGCGCAGAAATAGTGCGACATCGGCATCCGAAATGGATGCGGTCGAACTGGCGCTGTTGACGGCGATGCAACAAACCACGACTCAGGAAAATGAGATTCGCGGTTTTGATACGCGTGCGAAGGCGTTGAAGATGGCCCGCGAACTCGCATCACTGCAGCTTCAGAGAGCCAGACTGGATCTTGATCGCACGGAAATCGTCGCTCCGTTTTCAGGTGTCGTGATTGCAGCGCGTGTTGAACAAAACGCGAACCTTGTTCCGGGGGCGATGGTCGCAATGCTGGAAGATACGTCCAGCGTCGAAGTTCGGTGCAGCCTTCGCAGTGAAGATATGCCATTCCTGCAAGCTCCTGATTCAACCAGTGAGAACGCCTACGAACTCCCACCGGTTCCGGTGACGATTGAATACGAACGAGGTGGCCGCACGTACGCCTGGGATGGTGTTCTAAGTCGTCAGGACGGACTCGGCCTGGACCAATCGACACGGACAGCGTGACCGGCGTTTACCGGATCACGTCGGTTGCTCGCGAAGGCGCTGGCAATGTCATGGTCGAATTAGATTCTGGCGTCGACGAAGCGGACGTGCAGGAAATCCTCGGCGAAGTCCGTTCGCGAGTCGACAATATCCCGAGCTTCCCTGCACTCGCCGAACAACCCGTCGTTCAGCGTCAGCAACCACGCACAACCGCACTCAGCATCGGCGTCGTGGGACCAGACGATGATTCCGTTCAGGCAAGCCTGGCCCTGCGTGAACTGGCCGAAAAAGTTCGCGATGAGGTTCTTCTAAGAGACGATGTTTCGCAAGCGGAAGTCGTTGGAGTTCCCGACTACCAAATCGACGTCGAAATCAATGAAGACGTGCTTCGCCAATACAACCTAACGCTGTCGCAGGTTGCCGAAGTCGTCCGCTCCGAAAACATCGAAGTCCCGGGAGGAACGCTGAAGACGTCATCGCAGGACATTCTTCTGCGAGGCAGCAATCGGCAGTCGACCGGGTCAACGATCGCTGCGATTCCACTGATCAAAGACGCTGGCGGAGTCGTCCTGACCATCGGTGATCTTGGCGAGGTCCGTGACGAATTCACCGACGATTCCGCGATCAGTCGCATCAACGGACGCCCCGGCTTGGCCGTGCAAATCGACTCGGCCAAAACAGAAGACATCATCAATGTGGGGGACGCTGTCAAACAATTTGTTGACAACTACGACGCACCTCCTGGTTACGAACTCATCTATTTCCGCGATCGCACCGATGACGTGAAAGCTCGACTCTTGCTGCTGGTCAAAAACGGCTGGCAGGGCTTGCTGCTGGTGTTCGTTTTGCTGACGCTGTTCCTGGAATTGCGTTTGGCGATATGGGTGTCGATGGGCATCCCATTATCCATCGCCGGTGCATTGGCGGTGATGTACTTTTCCGATCAAACGTTGAACATGACGTCAATGTTCGCCTTTCTGATTGCGTTGGGCATCATGGTCGACGATGCGATCGTGATCGGAGAGAACATTTACGTGCACCGTCAAATGGGCAAGTCACTTCGCGACGCGGCGATCGACGGCACTGTCGAAGTTATGCCATCGGTAGTCACCAGCGTACTCACCACGATTCTCGCATTTCTGCCGATGCTGTTCATGACCGGACGACTGGCGAGATTTACAGAAGTCCTGCCGTTCGCGATGATCGCGATCCTGCTGTTTTCACTCGCCGAAGCACTCACCGTTCTGCCCTCGCACCTCGCCCACAAAGATGGAGCGGGAATGCGAACGGCGACATGGTTGTTCCGTCCGTTTCGGTTTCTGGCGGTCGGCATTCAATACATCAATCGAGTTGTCTCCTCCGTCCTGAATGTGTTTATCGAAAAACTGTATTTGCCCTCACTCAGACTCTCGCTGCGATTTCCGGCGCTCGTCGTTTGCTGTGCGATCACGCTTTTGATGGTGACCGTCGGCACAATTCGCAGCGGTATCGTTCCTTACATCGTTTTGCCGCAGATCGATTCCAACTTCTGCACCGTCATGATCGCTTTCCCGGACGGCACTCCGGAACGCATCGCGGACGAAGCCACCAGATGGCTCGAAAAAGCTGTTCAGCAGATCAATCAGGAATCCATTGACGAAGGACTGACACAAAATCCCGATGGCGTCGTCAGCGCACTGCATCGAACGGTCGGCTACGGAGCCAGCACCGACGGCGATGTTTCATCGGGTAGCCACGTCGGCAGCTTGACAGTGCAGTTGATCGAAGTCGGCGATCGACAACTCACCAGCCAGGAGTTCGTGCAACGCTGGCGAAAGAAGGCGGGCGACTTTCTGGGAGCCGATATTGTCTCGTTCGGTTCCGGACCACGCGGTCTGGCCGGGTTGCCGATTGAATTCTCACTGCTGGCTCGCAGCGAAGACATTCCGCAACTCGAAGCCGCCGTCACGGCCTGCGTTGAGCAACTAGAAAAGTACCCCGGCGTTCACGACGTAACCGCAGGCGGACGGCCCGGAAAATGGGAATACCGCCTACAAATCAAAGAAGACGCCAAGGCGATGGGCGTATCGCTGGCCGAACTTTCCAGTACCGTGCGAGCGTCCTATTACGGCGAAGAAGCCATGCGACTTCAACGAGGCCGCCACGAAGTGCAATTGCGAGTGCGTTAACTACCACAACGATCTGCATCGTCGTGGGCACGTGTTAGGTGGCGAAGCGCTCGATTCGAGTCGCAATACTGCCACGCTGCGACTGAAGGACGGGGCGGTCGATGTCAAAGACGGTCCGTACGCCGAAACAAAGGAAGTCCTCGCCGGATTCAACGTACTGGAAGCTCGCGATTTGAACCACGCGATTGCTCTGATGTCGACGCATCCTGGTCTGAAAGCTGGGCCGTTTGAAATTCGCGCCGCTGATGAAGGAGTTAGCCGAATGTTTGAGAAACATCAAGCGGCTAACGATGAGCGGAAATGAAGACTTGTAGAGGAATGGAGGTAGGGTTCAAATTGCCATTCATCGGCCCAGAAGACTGATTTTGGCATAAAATTTGACAGAGATGTCGATTTCAGCGATGTTCGTTCGACTAACCATAAACAACTATTACTTTGAGGAAAACACTCCATGACCGATTCAAAAAACACCGTCAAGCTTCACCGAGTTCTTCGTGCCCCTGCGGAGCGAATTTACAAGGCCTTCCTCGACCCCGATGCGCTGGCTCGATGGCTCCCGCCTTACGGATTCACCGGCAAGGTCCATGAAATAGACGCGAAAGTCGGAGGCGGCTATCGGATGTCGTTCACAAATTTTGGAACCGGCAATGCCCACTCATTTACTGCCAATTACGTCGAACTCACGCCGGGCGAATTGATCCGATACACGACTAAGTTCGACGCTCCCGGACTGCCCGGCGAAATGACGAACACCATCACTCTTCGTGAGGTGTTATGCGGGACCGAAATCAGTGTCGTGCAGGAAGGAATTCCCGATGTGATTCCGACTGAGATGTGTTACCTCGGGTGGCAGGAGTCGCTATTGCAACTGGCGAATCTTGTCGAGCCGGAAATTCCAGAAGGTGCTTGAACTTCTTACGAGAGCCACAACTACCTGAAGCTATTTCCGAATGCAGAAAAGCGACCGGCGAAAGATGCTGTCTAATTGCGAACATTCTGCAAGAGCGACAGAGTAGAGCCGATTGCGAGGGTAGGCCGGTCAACTCAATATCGGTGTAAGCTTCAGGGACAAATAAAGTCTCAACTCTGTGTCGATTTGTATGTGGGCCATTCGACTACTGATTAAATAGAACAGAACAACTTAATCTTTTGGGAGAAACAAATGTCAAAAATGATTTTCGTAAATTTACCTGTCGCTGACCTGAAGGCATCAATGGCCTTCTATGAGGCACTGGGATTCGAGAATAATCCGCAGTTCACTGATGAAACAGCCGCGTGCATGGTGTGGAGCGAGTCAATTCACGTCATGTTGTTGACTCACGAGAAATGGCGGACTTTTACCAGTCGCCCAATCCCTTCAACGGATTCCAGCGAAGTGATGCTGGCTCTATCATGCGATGATCGGGAAGCGGTGGACAAACTAAACGAGTTGGCGGCGAAGAACGGTGGCACTGCCGACATCAATCCAACGCAGGATTTGGGCTTCATGTACAACCGTAATTTGGCTGACTTGGACGGTCACGTTTGGGAAATGATGTGGATGGATCTAAGCGGGATGCAGGAGTAGCGAGGACATGAAACCTAACAAACAATCAAAGGAACTATCATATGCGTGAATCAAAAAAAGCGAGGATCACTGGCTGGGTGCTTACCGCACTTGTCGGTCTGTTCATGATCGGTGCCAGCGGCGTTCCAAAGTTCACCGACTTCCCCGGTAAGAATGAGATGATGGCCAAACTCGGGCTGCCACTTGATTTGCTCCCCACAATCGCAGTGCTGGAGATCACGGTGACTCTGATTTACCTGATCCCGCGTACCTCGTTTCTGGGAGCAATCTTGATGACAGGGTACCTCGGTGGAGCCGTCCTCACTCACTTTCGCGTTGGCGAACCGTGGTACTTTCCGGTAATCGTTGGGGTAATTGCGTGGGTCGGACTCGCATTACGCCGACCAGAAATTTTCAAGTTGGCGTTTGGAACAGACTCCCGCCCAGCGGCCAATAGTGAAGCAGTGGTGAGCAAAACATGAAATACATGCTGCTTATGTATGGAGCCGAGGATTGTTGGAGCGAGGACGAACGCACTGAGTGTATGCTCGAATCCATGAGCATTCGCGATGGTTTGGCTGTACAAGGAAAGTGCATTGCCTCTTCTCCCTTGTATTCGGTCACGGCGGCGACATGTGTTCGTGTTCGGAATGGTCAACGTCAGATCACTGACGGCCCGTATGCGGAAACGACCGAACAACTTGGCGGATATTACATCATTGACGTTGGCGACCGCGACGAAGCGATCGAAATCGCCAGCAAGTTGCCGCCAGCTATGAAAGGAACAGTCGAGATAAGACCGCTTCTCTCGTTACCCGATTCGTTGTCGCTCCCGGAGGGAGACGCAAGCCAACGTCCTCCATCCGATGCGGAAAAACCGAAGGACTACATCCTGCTGATGTATGCCGAGGAAGGGGCTTGGCCGCCCGAAGAACACGCACCCGCACTGGCGGAGTCGGTCGACCTCTGCCATCAACTGCACGCGAACGGGCAATTCGTTTCGGCAGCGCCTCTTCAGTCGCCAGAGACCGCGACCTGTGTGCGGATTCGCAACGGAAGTCGAGCGGTTGTCGATGGTCCTTTTCCCGAAACAAAAGAACAACTCGGCGGCTATTTCCTGATTCGTGTTGCAAACCTCGACGAGGCCATCGCCATCGCCGCCAGAATTCCGGGGTCACTACGAGGGACGGCTGAGATTCGTCCGCTCTTTCCCTTGCCCTCAAGCCGTCAAAACAAATTCGGAGGAGACTAGCTACCGTGGGCATCTTAACCTTCAGCATCAACGTCACCTTGGACGGCTGTGTCGACCACCAAAAGGGAATCGTTGACGACGAAACAAATGGCTTCTTCACTCGCCTTTTGGAGGAGGGCGGGGCAATGCTGTGGGGCCGCGTCACCTACGAGATGATGGAGAGTTACTGGCCCTCCGTCGCCCGCGGTGACGTGGAAGTGCCGCCAGCAATCCGCGAGTGGGCTGTCAGTCTGGAGGCCAAGCCGAAGTATGTTGTGTCATCGACGCGAAAGGACTTCCCTTGGACCAACAGCCACCACATCGCTGGCGACCTGCGGATGGGCGTGCAAAAACTCAAGGACGCAACCCCAGCCGGCGTGATTCTCGGCAGCGGCAAGCTTGCGACGGAGTTGGACCGTCTGGAACTGATAGACGAGTACAAATTCCTCGTACATCCTGTGATCGCCGGCCACGGCCCGACCCTATATCAGAGCGGGCTAACCAGTACGCGACGGCTCGAGTTAATCTCTGCGACGCCGCTCCGAAACGGCGCGGTCGCCATGCACTACCGACGCGACTAAAATGCAATTGCGTCCTGCGACTGCCGTGATCCCCAACGTTCGTTGCTGTCACATTACGTTGGCGAGCCATTCCAAACCACGATTAGCCGCAGTTCATTTTACTGGCGCAAGCAGTTCTCTGGTGAAAGGAAATGTGATTCTCGGGCGTTTCCCTTGCGGGCCGGGCTGCTACGGGCTTCGCTAAACGCTCGGTCCGTGCGGACGCTTACGCCCCTGCACATCCCTAACGCAGACAATGGCCGAATGCAGAGGTCCCCGCCTTGGGAGTCCTGATCATATCACGGCGTCAAGGTCCGCGTTCGCTTATAGCGAGCCGCTGCTGCTCGGCCGGCTGTTGAGTTGAAGAGGCCGAGGCTCCACCTTGACTTGCCGTGTCTGCTGAATTCGCCAGCGGCGGGCACTACGAATGGAAAAACCAACGCTGCAACCTGCCGAGTTGCCTGCGATTTTCAAAACAGAGGATATATGAATGTACTTGAAACGAAACCTGATATTGAGGAAACGCACATCCGAGAGGTGATCGTCAATTATCGAACCACTCAAGAAATGAGATCTTCCTTCACCGAACCACATCAAGTCGCGGAGTTTGTCAGGACTGTACTCACGGACAATAGCCGTGAACATGTGGTGGTAATCTACTTGGACGCGACTTCCACAGTGGTCTGCTATGCAAGCGGCCAACGTCCGCTACATCTTTCAACTCTACGCCTACGGCAATTGCACGCTTGATGGAATCGTCAAACGATTCAAGAACGAAGGTGTCATTTACCGTGCAGACAATCCAGATTGGAAACGCACGTCAGTCCACAACATGCTCAACGATCGAGCCTACATCGGCGAGATTCGGTACAAGGGAAACTGGTTTCCGGGCAAGCATGACGTTTTGATTGACCGAACCACTTGGGATCGCGTTCAGACGTTACTTGGAAACCGACAGCAGGTCACTCACACGCTCACGTTCGCGGGCGACCTCATCGATTGCGACTTCTGCGGCCACAAGATCACTGGTGAGATCAAAACCAAGCAAACGAAAAGCGGACCACGCGAATACATCTATTACCGCTGCACCAAGTACAACAAGCCGGGGCATCCCCGCACGAGAATCAAAGAAGAAGACTTCGATGCTCAGGTGCTGGCCTTCTTCGACAAAATCCGTATCGAGGACGATAGCATTCGTGACTGGTTCCGGGCCGTACTCGCCTCAAAAACCAAGGATGCCCAAGCAGAAACGCGAGGCATGCGTTCGGAGCTTCAACGTCAATCGACGTTACTTGCCGACCAGCAGGATCGTCTTTTGAACCTGCGAATCGACGGTCAGATTGACGACGATACGTTCGCAAAAAAGAACACGGAACTCCGAGACCGGCACGCTTCCATCGTGCTGCAACTCGAAGCCTTAAACCGTACACGCGACGAAAACGCGGAACTTGCATCAAGGGTGTTTGAACTTTCTCAAACCCTTAGCCAGAAATGGCTTACAGCGGAATACGATGAAAAACGTCAGATCCTTGAAATCGTCTGGTTGAACTGCCGACTCGATGACGTAACTCTAGTCCCCACAATAAGAAAGCCCTTCGACGTACTCGCCGAAGGGCTTCTTGTCCCCGATAGTGGAGGATAACGGACTTGAACCGATGACCTCTTGCATGCCATGCAAGCGCTCTCCCAACTGAGCTAATCCCCCTTAGATGGGTAGATCCGGTAAAGGATCGACGAATCGGCTCTGGGTGGGGCCGTTTCGTGGTACGCGGACATCTTCGGTCGCGTGAGGGGCAGAGTTTATCGAGCAGAGTTCCGAGGCGTCAAGGGCGTTGGCCGCTGAGGAAATGCAAAAATTATTGAATCCCGTTCCCGTTGACACCTGTTGTCGGCTTTTGATAACCCCAACTTGAGCTGAATTTACAAAACTTTTTGCCTTCTTGATTTGGCCTTTGGTGGTCCCTCGCGAACATAGCCTTGATTAGCCCCTTCCTCATTGTCGAACCGGAACCTGCTCGAGCCGGCCGTTGCCCGTCCGACGCGTCGGCTGGTGTCGGCCGCTGCCTCGTCAAGGCGATTTTGGGTGGCGGCGGATTGGCGGCGATGGTCGTTCTGTCGGGGTGTCGCGGCCGGGCTCATGAGGATCTTTATCGACAGAATCTGCAGCGCGAAGTTCGGGTGCTCGAGGACCAACTCTACGAGGCCGACTACGAGAATCGTGTCCTGATCGACAAGCTTCGTCGTGAGCGAGCCCGAAGCGATGAATGCGCGACCGACGACGCGCCTCCTTCTCGACGGGGCGGACGGCTGCGCGACCTGATTGATCCAAACTCGAATACCGACGGACCACTGATTCCGGCGGAGCCGTATCGTGGATCGGGTCAGGGAGGCGACCTCGGCCATGGATTCGACGACGCCCCGGTCGACGACGCGTTTCGCAGTCGCGGCGAATCCAAGGTACCGTTGCCGGATTCCTTCGAAACGATCCCGCCCGGACCGAAATCACCGAACACCCCACCTCCCGCCTCGGTTCCCAAGCCACGGCCGGACGCGTCGACCGATCAGCCGCCCAAGCCCGGATCGGAATCGGCTACCCAGCCCCGAGATTTCGGCGATTTGCCGGATATCGACGCGCTGGTCGACCCGGGCACGTTAGTTGACCCCGGCAAGTTGACCGATCCCGGACCTCAGATGGATTCGGAAGGTTTGGTTGACCCGGGCACGCTCTTGGACCCAGGACAACTGCAATCACCACCATCGAATCCGTCTTCATCCGGTTCGCCGCCCCGGAAGCCGTCTGGGCCGATGATGATTCCGGATCTGTTGCCCGCACCGGGAGGCCCCATGCCACCGGGCACCAATGACCTGAAGATCGATCCGATCGAACCCGGCATACCGACGCCGCCGAACGCGCCCAACGGACGCCCGGACGGACCGCCGGGGAAAATCGACTTTCCATTGAGCACAACGATGCTCGGCGGTCTTGGCCAACTTGCCGGTTCGGTGCCGCCGATTGAACTGCAGCCGACGAAAATCCGCATCGATTCAACTTCCAGCCAAGTACGAACAAACGATGCCGAGACATCGACTGCGGCTGAATCGTCGGAATCCTCGATGTCTTTGGGAGTGGATTTGGTCGTTCGCGCTGACGATGCTTATGGTCATCCGATCGCGATCCTGGGCCGCAGTATTCACCCGACCGAAAGTCTTCAGGCAGAAACCGCGATCAAAACCCGTCCTTTGCCCAAAGGCTCGATTCACTTGAGTATCATCGCGTTGGATCCGACCAAGACCGGCGACGATGCTAAGTTGGGTCGGTGGGACTTTGGTACTGAACAGCTTCATGAACTGGAAACCCTCAGCCGGGGCAACCAAGGCAATGGATACGCGATGACGGTGCCGATCCGCTGGAAAGATCGTGTTCCTCAGGGTGATTCGGTCATTTTCTTTGCCCGGTTGCAGTCCGACGACCGTGATATTCGCTGCGAATCGGAGATTTCTTTGAAGAAACAACCGTCGGTCGCGGGTTGGTTGCCGCGACGCTAAGGACCTATCCAAAAGGGGGCTGACCCTGGCCTGCTGACCCTTTGCGGCGATAAAAATAGGCAACGAATGTCGACTGCCTCCAAAGAGTCAGCCCCTTTTCGGATAGGCTCTCGGTTCGTGTTTGTGAATTGGCCGGCGCGCAGTCATACTGGAAGCCCCAACTTCCTCCATTAGGTTGGACTTTCCGCCCCCTTTCTGATTGGCAGAACTCCGTGAGGTTTTCCCCACTTCGACGGCAGGTGCTCTTCTCGATCGCTTGGTGTCTCATTTTTTCTACCTTCGCGATCGGTTCATTCGTTCCCGCGATCGGCAAGACATTTGCAGACGAGGACCCGCGCGCGGCGATGGCGCGAGCGCAAGCCGAAGCGATCAAACGCGGTAGCGAATCAAAGCCGGGCGATTCCAGTCCCTCTCCGCCGGGTAACGCAAAGCCCGGCGACGCGAAACCCGGTGATGCAAAACCCGGCGAAGAGAATAAAGAAGGCGGTGCCGAATCGTCGCAGCCGAAGATCGTTCGTCGTGACGGATTAGAAGTCCCCGAAGGTGACCCGGCGGAACTCAAAGCAACCTTGGGCGATGATGGAAAAGTTGGTTTTCAATTTCGAAATCAAGGTTGGGTTTCGATCATCGGTTGGTTATCCGACATCGCTGACGAACCGATCGATTGGCAAGAATTGCCCGGCGACCTGGTGAACTTGGTTAGTCCCGGACGTTTGGACGTGCGTGAAACGTCGGACTTGATCAATCGACATTTGCTCTCGCGTGGTTACACGATGTTGCAACTCGACGGCGGTATCACGATCGTCAAGACCGACGCGATCAATCCGGGAATGGTCCACCGAGTCGATCCCGATGAACTGAAGAAGTTGCCCGACCACACGTTTGTTCGAACGATGTTGGATGCGGGTTGGTTGTCCGCTGAAAAGCTCAGTGAAGAACTCAAAGCGATGCTCAGTGGTGCCGGCAAGATCACGCCGTTGGCGACGACCAATCGGATCGAGATCATGGATGCAGCGGTGAACTTGCGTCAAGTCGCCTCGCTATTATCGGAAGAACGCGACGCCGCGAGCCGCGACGCGTTGGCACCCGAGTTTCGTTTGCAGCATATTCCGGCCGAAGAGGCCAAGCGGTTGCTCGAAGAATTCTTGGGCGTGAAGAAGGATGACCCGTCACCGATGTCGCGCGAGCAGATCCAAATGATGCAGCGGATGCAACAACAGCAACAGGGAAAGCCGCCCGAACCGGACCAGAAAATTGAGATTTCGATTGTCGCCAACGTTCGGCAAAACTCGGTGCTCGTGCGGGCACCGATTGATCGAGTCGCGGTCGCGGCCGAGTTCCTCAAACGGATCGACGTGCCCGGCGGTTCTTTGCGATCACTCGCCGACGCGAGCGCCCGGGTCGAGGTCTTTCGTTTGGTATCGCTCGATCCTGAAAAGCTGATCGAGATCGCTCAAGAGATGAACGTGCTCGAACCCAACACGCGAATCCGGGTCGACAAAGACAACTCGGCGATCATCGTTTCGGGGGCTGCCGCCGACCGGTTCATCATCAAGTCGTTGATCGAACGGCTTGACGGTGGCAAACGTCGTTTCGAGGTCTTGCAACTGCGTCGATTGGAGCCGGCCGAGGTCGCCGAGTCGATCGCATTTCTGATGGGACAGAAAGATGAAAAAGAGGACAGCGGCAACAACCGCCGATCGTACTATTACGGCTTCGGTGGAAACGACGATGACAAGGACGAGGAAAAGGATGAGTTTCGTGTCGCCGCCAACACGCGATACCGACAGGTGCTGTTGTGGGCCAACGAGGCCGAGATGGAAGAAGTTCGCACGTTGTTGATGAAACTCGGCGAACTGCCTCCACCGGGAGGAAGCGGGCGAATGGTTCGCACGATCGAAGCGTCAACAACGCCGGAGACACTCGAGTATCTCAAACAACTCAAAGCCCAGTGGCAATCCATGTCGGGCAATGAATTGGTATTGCCGGAAGAATCCGAGTTCGTCGATCCGATCGAAGAAGCGAAGCGAAAGGTCCTGGAAGACGCGGAAAAGGACGCCGAATCGGAAGGCACCGAGAGTGTCTTGCCTGATCCGCCCGCGAAGGTCAGTGAAGATGACGTGGAACTAACTCAACGTGCGTATCGGCCGAGCGGCGATGAGACCGCCACGACTCTAACGGTTCAAAATTCCTCGCCAAAACAAGCGGCGTCGAATCCCACCGCGTCCAAACCGCCGATCGAAATCCGCATCGATTCTGAAGGGAATTTGGTGCTCTCGTCGCAAGATACCCAGGCACTTGATCAGCTCGAGAACTTGATGTTGGAGATCAAGCCGCCGCGTCGTCCTTATCACGTATTTCAAGTTCAGCATGCGTCGGTGACGTTGTTGACACTCGATTTGGAAGAGTACTTTGAAGAGGACGAAGACAAAGACGATTCGTCTGCGGATAATTTTTATCGTTGGTATTTCGGTGACGGCGACGATGATAAAAAGAAGTCGCCGACCGGACTGGCGAAGACCGGCAAACTTCGATTCTTGGCCAATTCTGATACCAACACGATCATCGTGAGCGGTGCGAGTGCCGAGCAATTGCGAACGATCGAAGAATTGATTCGCTTGTGGGACGTGCCCGAACCAGTCAATTCCAAACGCAGTCGCTACACCAAATTAGTCACGATCCAGTATGGCCGAGCCGAGAAAATTGCGGACACGGTGAAAGACGCCTACCGCGATCTTCTGAGCAGCAATGACAAAGCGTTCGCCGGCGGCAAGCAAGGGCAGAAGAACGTCAAACGATCCAGCAATCGCGAGGAAGGATCAGGCTTGGAAGATTCGGAATCCGGACAAAGCGGTGGTGGCAACGACTTTTCCTTCAACGGCAAGTTGTCGCTGGGTGTCGATGAAATCGGCAACACGATTGTTGTCAGCGCCGAAGGGGAATCATTGCTCAATTTAATCGTCTCGATGATCGACAAACTGGATCAAGCGGCGATGCCCGGCGGCGAAATCGAGATCGTTCGATTGTCAGGCGACGTTTCCGCCGAGACACTGCGACAAGCGATGGCGACGTTGGGGGCGGCAGCGGAGGTCACATCGGAAAAATCGGAATCGAGTTCTCGTGATCGCGACCGGAGACGCTCCTCACGTGACTAACGACAGCGGATCGGCCGCGACGCACGATGGCGAATCGACCGAGACCGAGTCTTCGTTCGCCAAGTTGATCATCGCCAACGCGAAATGGATCATGATCGTCTGGTTGTTGCTCGCAATAATGGCAAAGCTGTTTGCCCCGTCTTGGAACGCGGTGGCGTTAGATGGCGACTTCGAATACTTACCGGCGACTCAAACGAGCGTGGCAGGCGGGCGGATACTCGACCGGGCGTTCACGGGAACGCGAGCCCGCAGCAGCCTCGTCATCGTCTTGGCCAAGGACAGCGACCAATGGACCGCTGCGGATCGATTGCTCGGTTTGGATATTCTGCGACGCGTTTACCATCGGTTGGCCGAGGTTAGTTGGCGGCGGGCGGAGCGATTGCAATCGGGTGATTTGAATCCGGCCGATGCCGCTGTACCGATCGCAACCCAACGTTGGTTCGATGTGGCCTCCGAGGCACTCGACCAAGCTCTCGAAATCGATCAACAGTTCTATGATCTACTAGGTGATCGTGTCCCAGAGGCCGAAGTTACTGACTATGAACCTCGGTTGGCAATCGCGTTTTGGGATCGCAGCCAATTGGCAACGCGTCTCTCACCGGACGCGCAGACCGATACGTCGTTGATCGTTAGTGACCTCGAAGCAGCGGTCGTCTTGCGACCGGACATCGCCACCGAAACCAAGCCCGTGACCGAACGAGACTTGGATGCTTGGAAAGTGTTGCTGGATTTGTACAGTTGGCAAGATACTGTCATCGGCGGTCAACTCAAGCGTCCTCGTGCTCAGATCGCAGTCTTGACATTGTCGAGTGAATTGGCGGCGACAGGCAACATCGAGTTGCTCGAAGAGCTTCAAGCGATCATCGACCGCTGTCGCGATTACCAAACCGAATACCTTCGTGTTGATGAGCTCGGACCTTCGCAAGATTTAAAGGTGCGGATTACCGGTTCGGCGGCGATCGGTGGGCAAACTTTGTTGGCCGCACGCTCGGCGATTACTTATACCGAGTGGTTCACCGTGGCGATGATTCTGATCATCTTGGCGGTGATTTACCGTGCTCCGCTGCTCGTGGCTGTTCCGTTGATTTCGATCGGCGTGGCGGTGGTTACGGCGATGGCGTTGGTCACGATGTTGACCCGCGCTTCGGTGTTTTTAGAATGGGCGGGGCTGGACTTGCGGGTTTACACGACGAGTCGCATTTTTGTTGTCGTGATTTTGTTCGGAGCCGGAACGGACTACTGTTTATTCTTGATCGCAAGGCTTCGTGAGGAAGCCGCCTCGCACCCTTGGCCGGTGGCTTGCACACGGGCGTTATCGAACGTCTCCGGTGCGTTGCTTGGTAGCGCCATGACTACCATCGTCGGCTTGGGAATGTTGTGGTTTGCTGACTTCGGAAAATTCCATCACACCGGGCCGATCATTGCTATTTGTTTGAGCGTCGGGCTGTTGGTTTGCATGACGTTAACACCCGCCCTGTTGCGACTACTCGGGCCGATCGTTTTTTGGCCGACCGGAATCACGCGGGAATCGGAACAGCCTAAAATCCAATTACTGTCTACCCGGGACCTCTATGAAGGCGACTCGACCAAAGGCAAGAGCTTGCTGAACTCCGGAAGTCGGTTCTGGAACTTCATGGCGATCGCGCTGACGCGGTATCCGAAATGGACTCTCGCCGCCGGATGGATACTTTTGATTTTGCCCGCGATTGGTGGTGCCGTCCACGAACAGAGCGTGACCTACAATTTGGCCGGCCAGTTGGATCGCCTGTCCAGCAGTCGCCAGGGCATGAGCTTGCTCGATCGACATTTTGGTGTGGGAGAACTCGCACCGATCTCGGTTTTAGCGTTGGCCGATCGCGATCAAGACGAAGAAACGATGGCCAAGACTCGCGATCGGTTGGCTAAGTTGTTGTATAAGACCGAAGGCGTCCGCCGCGTTCGAACGATGAGCGATCCGCTGGGCGATTTCCCCCCTGATCGCGACATGGGACTGCTCAGCAGCGACGCGTGGCGGCGGCGAACGCTACAAAATCACCGCTTGGCCCGTTTGCATTTCATCGCCGGGGAACCCGAATACACCAATCGCTTGCTACGGCTCGATGTGATTGTTCACGTCGACCCGTTTTCCCGAGACGCAGCCGATCGTTTGGACGTCATCTCTTCGCGGATACAAAAATCATTCGACAATGCCAAGGCACTCACGGGGACCCAGTGGCAACTACTTTACACCGGAACGACGCCGTCGATCGTGGACCTTCGTGAAGTAACGCTGTCGGACACACGGCGAATCAAACTGGCGGTGATCGTCGCGGTGTTGGCGGTCTTGATCCTGGTACTTCGGCGGACCGTGCTGTCGATCTATTTAATCATGACGGTGTTGTTGAGTTATTACGCGACCTTGGGGCTGACGTATTACTTCTTCCGTTTTCTCGACGGACCTGAGTTCCTGGGATTGGATTGGAAGTTGCCTCTGTTCTTGTTCGTGATTTTGGTGGCCGTCGGGCAAGATTACAATGTTTATTTGGTCACGCGAATCATGGAAGAACGTCGCCGGCTCGGTTCATTGGCTGCAGTGCGACGAGCGGTTGCCCGCACCGGTGGGATCGTTACCGCGTGCGGCTTTGTCATGGCGGCAACCTTTCTCAGTATGACGTCGTCAGCTTGGTGGCCGATGCTCAGCGGCTTGTTCGGAGCCCCGGTCGAGACGACCGGGACGCTGCAGCAAACCACTCTGCGTGGGATCACCGAACTCGGGTTCGCTCTCGGCTTGGGCGTCTTGATTGATACCCTGTACGTTCGCACCGTGCTCGTGCCGAGTTTCGTTGTGTTGCACGACCGGTGGCGAAAAAACGCCACATGATCAACTTAGTGAACTAGCTGATGATCACTCGATCAGTGTCCCGTCGGTGCACAACGAACAGACCTTAAAACCGCACCGTCGCGTTGAGGATTGATCATCGCGAACCGCGAAAGGTTTCATTTTGAGCACTCGGTCAAAGGGGCGGTGCTATATGCCTGCGTCGCCATAGTTCGTGCCTGCTTGAGTGGAGGTTATCGAACGAGATGCGACGGGGCAACTTTTGAGGGCAAATCATGATGCATAGTATGGATCGTCTGACCGATCGTCAGACGAAGGGTGATTTCTTAGACCGTCGAACTCTCGTCGGTTCCGACGCCAACGAATCCTGGACGGACTGTCTACCGTTTGGTCTTTGTCGATTCGATTCACGAGACCGCTTGGTCCATGCCAACGCGTTGTTTGGCGATCTCTACGACGCGCCTTCCGATCTGAGATTGGAAGGCCAGTCGATCGGCCAGATTATCGGCCTGATTGACCGCCGAGACGTTCGCGACGCCATGACAGATGCTTTCGCGTCTCCTGGAGTCTCTCGCATTTGGCAAACGGCCGATGGCCGTCATATTGCCGTCACATGCCGCGTTCAGCGGGATGGTGGTTGGGTGATGCTACACGAAGACATCGGGCGATTTCAAAACGAGTCGGCCGACCTGTCTCGGCTAGCTTGCTTGGACGCCTTGACGGGGTTGATGAATCGCCACGCCTTCACCAAGGTTTTTTCGGCGCGGGTCGAAACGATGTCGGACGACCAAGAGATCGCGATCCTTTATATCGACCTAGATCATTTCAAGCCGATCAACGACATGTATGGTCATCCGATTGGAGATGAGGTTTTGGTCGCCGTTGCCGATCGGATTCAACAGCTTTGTCAACACGGTGAACTGATCGCTCGGGTCGGTGGTGATGAATTTGTGATCATGCAGGCGGACCAACACCAACCATCGTCTTCGAGACGGCTGGGCAACCAGATCATCGAAAGTCTCAATGATGTTTTCATCATCGACGGACAACCGCTTTTCTTGGGGGCGAGCATCGGTGTGGCGATCGCACCTTACGACGCTGACAACTCGGAGGACTTGGTCAAGAACGCCGACTTGGCTCTTTACGGTGCAAAGTCGTACGGACGCAGCGTGTTGCGTTATTTTGAACCCAAGATGGAATCGGCGATGCGAACGCGTCGGGTACTCGAGACCGAGTTGCGACTTGCGATCGAGTCCGATGGTTTCGAATTGAACTATCAGCCTGTCATGGACTTGGAAGCGAATCGGATCGTTAGCTTTGAAGCGTTGATTCGTTGGCCGCATCCGACGATGGGGCCGATGCGACCGGACCAGTTCATTCCTTTGGCGGAGGAAACAGGATTGATCGTTCCGATCGGCGAGTGGGTCTTGCGGGAGGCTTGCAAAGAAGCCGTTCGTTGGAGCGAGGATATCGGATTGGCTGTCAACATCTCTCCGGTGCAACTGCGTGATCGACGCTTGTTTCAAGTCATTCACAACGCGTTGAAAGAATCCGGTTTGGCTCCGGAGCGATTGGAGCTAGAAATCACCGAGAACGCTTTGATCGCGGAAACGGATTTGACGCTTGGTCTGCTGCATCAGATTAGGGATCTCGGTGTTCGCATCGCGATGGACGACTTCGGCACCGGATACTCGTCGATCAACTATCTCCGCAAATTCCCATTTGACAAGATTAAGATCGACCGATCATTCGTCACCGGCTCGGATCAACACAGCGAATCAACCGCCCTGGTCAAAATGATCGCTTCGTTAGGAATCGGTTTGGGTGTGCGAACGACCGCCGAGGGAGTGGAGACATGTGGGGAAATGGAGTCGGTTCGTGCGGCCGGATGTTCGGAGATTCAAGGCTACTTTTTGAGCAAACCGATCACGGCCGACGCCGTGATGAAACTGCTCGCTCAAGACCCCCAATCATACGCTCGTTAACCTCAAATCCAATTCTAATCATGTACCAACGAATTCTTTATACCAGTCGCGCGGTCGGTGACGTTCAAATCCGGGATGTCTATGACATTATCCGCACAGCGCATAATCGCAACAGCCACAACGGATTAACGGGTGGCCTGTTATTCTTGGACGGATTCTTTCTGCAGATCCTTGAGGGGAACCCTTATGCCGTCGAGGAACGATGTCAAAGCATTCTTTCGGACCGGAGACACACCGATATCGAGCTGCGATTGAATGAATCTACTTCCGACTTACTATTTCCGTCGGAATGGATGGCGCTGCGTTCGAAGTCTGATATTCTGCCTCACGTGTTCAATAAGCACCACTATGAACCCGGTTTACCGAAAGAGCGTTTTTCCGCCACGCAAGTGCTCGAGTTCATGATGGATTGCTTTGCCATGTCACCGGTTTCAATGGCGGAAGCTTGATGGATTTTCAATGATACGAATCGTAGTGTCTCTGGTTGCTGTTTTTCTGGTCTTGCTGTTGGACCACCTGGTACAGGTCGAGGCCGCCGACCTCGGCGAATCGTTTCGAATCGAAACGGTCGCCGGGACCGGACTGCCCGACAACAACGGGGCGTCCGGTAATGCGCTCGCCATCAATGTCGGACAGCCGTTCGGTGTTGAAGTCGGGCCCAATGGCGCACTCTATGTCACCGAGGTGCAGAACCACCGAGTGATGCGTATCGATCTTCATTCGGGCGACTTAAGCGTGGTCGCCGGTTGTGGAAGAAAGGGCTATTCCGGGGACGGTGGATCGGCTTTGCAAGCCGAACTCAATGAACCCTACGAAGTCCGATTCGATCAGGACGGGAATATGTTTTTCGTCGAAATGCAAAACCATCTTGTTCGACGCGTCGATGCCAAGACCGGGGTCATTTCCACCATCGCGGGCACCGGAGTTTCCGGATACAACGGCGACGACGGCGTGGCGACCGAGATCCAACTGAATCGTCCACACAGTATCGCACTGGACGACCGAGACGGTTTGTATATCGCCGACATCGGTAACCACCGGATACGCCGGGTCGACCTCCGTTCCGGCTCGGTCAAAACGATTGCGGGCAACGGTGGAAAGAAACTGCCGGTCGATCAGGCGACCGCGTTGGGCAAGCCGGTCGTCGGCCCGCGGGCATTGACGATCGACGATGATTCTCTCTGGGTGGCTCTGCGGGAAGGCCATTCGATTTGGAAACTGTCGCTAACCGATGGAAAATGGACCCATGTTGCCGGAACAGGCAAACAGGGCTTCAGCGGAGACGGCGGCCCCGCGAAAGCGGCAACGTTCAACGGCCCTAAAGGCATCGCGATCACTGTCGATGGGAAGGTGTTCGTCGTCGATACCGAAAATCAAGCCATCCGAATGATCGATCAACGATCGGGAAACATTTGGACGATCGCCGGAAGTGGGCCTACCGGACGTGGGATGAAAGGTGATGGTGGTCCCGCGACCGCTGCCCACATGGATCGCCCACATGGTATTTGTGCAGGATCTGAAGGCAGCGTATTCATCGGGGATACGAACAACCATCGCGTTCGCCGGATTCACCCGGCCCCATAGTGGGCAGCGTGACTTTCGGCATGTCCTTTGCGTCAGTGAGAAGATGACTGTCGCGGCGTTATGCCGCGCGAGCATTCCTAACCTAACGAGGACTAGAACATGAACCACGAAACGAAAACAGATCTGAACCAAACCACTATCGACAAACTTCAAAAGCTGATTCGGGCAAATATCGATTCTTACAACGGCTTCCACGAATCCGCCGAAGAGATCAACGACGCAAAACTGTCCCAACTGTTCACCGAGATCGGTGATCAGCGCAGCGAGATGGCAACACAATTGCAGAAGTTTGTTGAATTCAATGGTGACGATGCGGAAGACGACGGAAGTATCGCGGCCAAGACTCACCGAATCTGGATCAACGTCCGCAGTAAGATCAGCGGCGGCGATCCTCATGCCATTCTTGCCGAGGCCGAGCGTGGGGAAGACCACATCAAGGCTGCCTACGAAGACGTCTTGAAAGAAACCGCCGGCAGTGCGATGAACGACGTCTTGAGCAACCAATACCGATCAGTCAAAGCTGGCCACGACAAGATCCGCGATTTGCGTGATGCCTACGCCAACGCGTCGTAGTTTTTATGCCGCACGAACGACTCGTCATGGGGACGCGGTCCAGTCTCCGGCGAGTTCCAAGACGAAGTCGATCGTGTCGATGTTAGTCGTATCGGACGCCGTGTCGATTGCGGAGATCGCCTGGACCCTCGGCACGTTCATGAGGCCGATGCGACTTCCGTTCTCCGCAAGCAGGGCGACGACGCTGCCGGTCGCGTTGAGTTGATCCGATTGGTCCGTGTCGCGAATGATTGCTTCGTCATTGCCGCCACCACCCGCGACGCGGATGTCTTCGACCCCGAACACACCAATCGATTGTGACGTTGTCTTTACGGTTATTCGCGAAGGCGTGGCGGAAAATGACTCGGACGCGTCACTGCCTAAGAAGTCGACGCGGTCGTCGCCACCGAGGCCATCGATCAGAATCAACGACGCTTGCCCAGGTGTGAACGTTACAGGTGCTTGATCGTTGATGGTGATCCGAACACCGCTGGCGTTGAGGTTTTCGATCGTGATCCGATCGTTGCTGGCGGTTCCTTTGACGCGAAACTCAGTCGGCGAAATCGAACTGGACAATTCGCCACGAAGGTTCGCCGACGCCGTGAACATTCGTTTGGAAACGGCAGTCAGGATCTCACCAAAGTTGTAATCGATCGCGGTCTCGTTATCGCCCAAGACCAAACCCTCGAACGTGTTCAGCCCAACGGTCGCACCGCGAGTCTCGCCGCTCGGTAACACCGTACCGCGTGAAATTGACGCGTCGGCAAACCGATCCGGCTGAGTCTGTACGATGCGATAAGTACCCGCTGGCAGGTCCGCAAAACGATAACTGCCGTCGGCTTGCGTTTGGGTTGTTCGGATCATCTCACCACCACGGAACAGTTCCACGACGATCCCGGGAAGTCCAAATTCATTGGAGTCAAATTCGCCGTCAAAGTCGTTGTCGGTGTAAACGAATCCGTTGATGCTCCCTTGAATCGGTGGTGGAGTGCGAAGGCCGAAGTTGAGATCGTTTCGATCGGTACCGCTGCGGTTTTCAACGGGGATCGACACCGGCGTCGTAGCCATGAATCCGTTGGGGACAATCTCGATGACTCGGTGCGTCCCCGGCCCGACGTCCGTGAACTGATAGCGTCCATCGTTGCCACTTTGTGTGGTGAAATCAACCGTGCCGTCATCATCGAGATCGAGTTCGACGGTCACGTTCGGCAGCGGAACTTCATCGGCGTCTTGAACACCATCGCCATCAAGATCCTCAAACGTTAATCCACCAAGGTTGGTCAAGCCAAAATTCCCAAACAGCAATCCGGTGACCGCATCGGGCGGTGTCACATCGATCACGAATGGTGTCTCAGGTGTCGTGCGAACGGTACGAGCGGGCAGCATTTCGGAAACGGAATAGTTCCCCGCCGTGACACCGGTGAAACGAAAGTTGCCATCAGCGTCGGTGACCGTCATCCTCTCCGGCGAATTATCGTTGCCGCGATCGAGGAGGATCGTGATACCCGCCAACCCGGGTTCTCCGGCATCGCGGACGCCATTGCCGTTAAGGTCGTCGAATTTCGTGCCACTGACATCGCTGGTCACCGGTGGCAGTACGTTATTGCCAAAGTCCAACCCGGTCGGATTTTGATTGGCTTGATCCAATGTCACGGTGTATTCGCCCGACACCGGAAGAAAAACCTCCGTGCCATCGGGTGCGACCTCGGTGATCGTGTAAGTTCCCTTGGGCAAATCGTCAAACCGGTAGGTACCATCGTTGGCGGTGACGGTTTCCAAGTCGACCACATCGTCGCCGTTTGTGTCCAACTGAATCGTCACCCCGGCGACTTCTTCGCCCGCGTCGCGGATGCCGTTTTCATTGACGTCGTTGAACTTGATTCCGCTAAGCGAACCACCGACGATCCCAATCGACGCCCGAACGGCTAACGGGATACCCTCCACAGCGACCGTGCGATCGAGCGGAATAACGCCGTCCAAAACCGCCGCATCGGCGAACGACATTGATCCGGCGAGCGTGACCGTGAAGTCGGCCTCGTTCGTGTTTGCCTCGGCAATGAACTGAAGCGTACTGAAGGTGTCGCTTTGGGTTGTTCCGAGGGCTTGCCCGATCGTTTGATTCGGCAAGGCCGCCCCCTGGACACGCGGCAAAACCCTCGACCCGTTGGCAGATTGTTCGATCGGCTGGACGAGCCGTTGCAGCGGAAAATCGCCAGTCACCAGCGCGTCATCCAAAGGAAGTGGACTGGGAAGATTATCCAGCGGACGCACCGCATTGAGTTCGTTCGAGTTCCACTGATAACGCAGTGGCAACGCGATCACTCCGGCAGGCGTTTGCGCAGCCTCACGAACATCTTGAACCTTGACATCAACAACGACCGTTTCACCACGAAGCACATCACCGGTGATCTCCCCCACGCCTGGAACCGAAAACTCGATGTCGACACCGAGGCCAGCCAATACGCGACGATTCTCGAACCGTTCCAATAGCAGACGACGCCGACGGCGTGGAAATCGTGAGGCGGAGTTGGGCATCGATGAGTCCGAAAGGCGGCAAAAGGTCTCATTGCCAGCATAAACACGGGTCTCTGAATTGCCATGAAACGCGGTGGGAAACTCGAAAAATCCTTTCCCGCTTGACTCTTTTGTCTCAAGTTTGTTACCCCCGACGCCGACGGGTGTTTTCCCGTTCGGTTTTCTCCTCGTTGGGTGCGGCCGACACCGCGACGATCTCATTGGGAACGACGGCGTGAAATTTCTGCGAACTCCTTTGGCTTGGGCGATTGCCGCAACATTGTGTTGCGGTCTCGGGGCCGACGCGCAATCCCCCCAACGCTCAAATTCGTCCCAAGCGAAACGTCGCATTCCCGTTCGTGGCTACGCGATGCCCGCTTCTTCGCGAGTTCTCCGGGAGGAACCTGGCGAACAACCCGGCGAAGTCACCAGCGTGGAGATCCGCAACGAAGCGGGCGAGTTGATCGACGGGGAACTCGACGAAGGCGAATACTTTCTTGGTGCGGCGCCGACGCCGATACGAATCGGAGCCCCGTTGCCGTCTAAATTGGCAAGCGATTCGGTTCCGACTTTGGCTCCGCCGATCGACGGGTCGATGGAGATGGACGGCGACTACGATCCCACATTGGTACCATGGAATGTCGATGACATTACGCCGATGGCATCGGATTGCGAGTCTTGTTCGACCGGGCAATGTGACTCGGCAGGCAATTGTTCCTCGTGCGGTCATCATGCCGGTTCGCCGATTGATCCGCGAGTCGAAAAGATCGCTCGGATTCTCGCCAACCCGATGGACGGTTTTTGGGCGCGAGCGGAGTACATGCACTTCTACCTCGACGGACAAAACGTGCCCGCTTTGGTCACGACCAGCCCGGTCGGCACCGCCCGCGCTGATGCCGGGATTCTGACAACACTCGGCACCCAAACTTTGTTCGGCGGTCGTGAAATCATCGACGGCGAACGTTCCGGTGGACGGTTCGAGATCGGACACTACTTCCATGGTGAATCCGGGTTGGGGGTCTCCGCGTCGTATTTGTTTGCCGATGAGGAGGACGAGAACTTCGCCGCAGATTCATCCACATTCGGAATCCTTGCCCGTCCCTTCGTCGACGTATCGCCGACCGGTGTGGGAAACAATGCCGAGTTGGTCGCCTTCCCCGGTGAACTGACTGGTAACATCAACGTGCTCGCCTCGACGAAGTTCTCCGCCGGCGATGTGTTGCTACGAGGCATGTTGATCTGCGAACCAGACCGTCAACTCGAGGGTTTTGTCGGTTACGCCTACTACCAACTCGACGACCGGTTGACGATCAACGACTTCAAACGCGTCATCGGCGGCGGTGGCGGTTTGGCCGTCGGTACGACACTCGACGAGACCGATCGTTTCTCGGTCGACAACGACTTCCACGGAGCCGCCTTGGGCGTCCGCAGCCGAACCTGTTTCGGAGGCTGGTCACTGGCCTCGATGCTGAAGTTGGGCTTAGGCGTCACCACGTCGAGCTTGAACATCAGCGGCCAGACAACCTCAACAGTACCGTTGGTCGGTGGAGGCACCGACGTTGCGACTCGCAATAGCGGTCTGTTGGCCCAAGGAACCAACTCGGGAAACGAGGATTTTGACGAGTTCGCCATCGCCCCTGAATTAGAACTGACACTCAGCCACCGGATGAACCGAGATTGGAATGTTTCGGTGGGATACCGATTGATCTATCTCAGCCGCGTGATGCGAGCGGGCGAGCAAGTTGACCCGCTCTTGAACCTCAGCCAGCTCGACCCCGCGGGACTAACCGGTTTCGCAAGCCCATCCCGATCCGCGTTCTACAACGACCTGACCGCCCAAGCCATCACGATCGGCCTGATCCGCGAGTTCTAAGAACGAGGCAATCCACAGATTCGCTGCGCGACCTGTGGCTAATGGCTTGGATCCCTTCGGGATGGTTGATGACAATATTGCCCGGCAACGGTTTTGATGTTTGGGAGGCTGACGGTGGGGTAAGGACTCACTTCGGATTGGTGTTGCAATTCTGGCAGGATAAGTATCGCGTGAACAATAAGTGGCATAGGCTTCTAGTATTCCTCTGCAGTTCAATTTTCGGGTAGTGGATCTTGTTAAAGATCCTTTCAGCATGGGATCTTTAACAAGATCCACTACGGTCTACCCGAAAAACAAGGTGAGCTGGAATACTAGCCTGTGGAAACGAAAACACAGGCTGGAAGACTATGCCACTTTTATAATGCGGCAGTTAATGTTCACGCGATGCTAAGCGAACCAATCTAAGGGGAGTCTCTAGGGTCAGCCACGGGTTTCGGGATCCAGGGAGGTGACCCATCCGCCGGATCTGAGTAAAGCAACATTTCAACAGGCCACCGCAAGGCGGCGTTTTCTTTTGGCGGACGCGATCGTCCGCCATCGCTGGCGATACGATGCCGCCCGGCTAACACGGTTGGGAAGGTCAGCGGGAACACAAGACCGATTGATTTCGATAAACTATCGGCATTCTTACCATTCGTTTCCCATTGCCGTTTGGTCGCGTTATGCTTCTTGGTATCCGTCCGACCGTCGATTTCGCGTTCAAGATGATCTTCGGCTTGCCTCAGAATTCGGCCGCCCTGATCGGACTGCTCAATGCGATTCTCGATCTCAAGCAGCCGATCGTTGCCGTCGAGGTTCTCAACCCGTTTAGTTACCAAGAGTTTGCCGAAAGCAAACTGATCGTGCTCGATGTCCGGTGCCGCGATGATGCCGGCCGTTGGTTGAACGTGGAAATGCAGGTTTCCGTTTATGCCGGTCTGATCGAGCGACTCGTTTACTATGCCTGCAGCATGTACGTCGACCAACTGTCTCCCGGCAGCAACTATGCCCTGGCGTCCCCGTCGATCTCGATTTGTCTGCTCGATCGTGTGCTATTTGCGAAATCAGAGCAGCCACACCATCGGTTTCAAATGATCGATCGCGAGAGCGGCAAAGAGTTATCCAACGCGATCGAGGTCCATACGGTAGAATTGACCAAGTTTTCACTCGACGAGCAGACGATTGCGGGCGCGAGTAAACTGCAACAGTGGGCGTTTCTGCTGCTTTTCGCACAGAACTACGATGCCGCAACGCTTCGCCGTTTGCTGCCCGGTATCGAGTTCGAGACCGCCATTTCCACGATCGAAATCATTTCCGCCAAAACGGAGAACAAATAAATGTACGACCAACGCGAAAAAGCCCAGCGAGACTACGAATGGGTCATCTCGGGTGCTCGTGAAGAAGGACGTGAAGAAGGACGCGAAGAAGGACGAGAAGAGGGCGAGCTTGTTGGGAAGGTACACACGCTTCAGGAACTGCTGGGGGAATCACTTACGACGAAGTCCGTGTTGCTGTCCGAAGGAACCGATGCACTTACGAAGCGTCTTGCCGAACTGCAACAACGACTCCGTGATCGACAATTGGGATGAAACGCTCACCCACAACGCCGGCACCAACATCTACGACACCCCCGATCGAGTCTTGCTCCAGAGCCCAATTGGGTACGAGGGAAGTAAATGGAGCCTCTATGAGTATGTTGGTTCAAATACTTTGAATGCATACGATCCATATGGTGAACGTGAATTCGAAGAAGATCCAGGAAAGGCTCGCGCCGGGGTCAGGCTAGGTTTTCGGTTTTCAGCGGAGAACGATTACGACGTCCGATACCGAATCGGGCAGGAAAGGCTCGCGCCGGGGTCAGGCTAGGTTTTCGGTTTTCAGCGGAGAACGATTACGACGTCCGATACCGAATCGGGCAGGTGCCACTTACTGAGAAGGCTCGCGCCGGGGTCAGGCTAGGTTTTCGGTTTTCAGCGGAGAACGATTACGACGTCCGATACCGAATCGGGCAGGTGCCACTTACTGCACCGGAGTGAAACGACGCTTCAACAGGCCACCGAAAGGTGGCCTTTCTTATTGGCCGACAGGAAGTCCGCCATCGCTTGCGGCACGAAGCCGCACGGGCGTTGGATCCAAGGGGAGCCGCAGGCGACGCGGCGACGCATGCGAAGTGCGTCGCTGCTGTTATCGGCTGGAGGCCGCCGGTGGGGAGTAGATCGCCGCATGACGTAGCCCGGCGACACGATGCCGCCCGGCTAACACGGTTGGGAAGGCCAGCGGGAACACAAGACCGATTGATTTCGATAAACTATCGGCATTCTTACCATTCGTTTCCCATTGCCGTTTGGTCGCGTTATGCTTCTTGGTATCCGTCCGACCGTCGATTTCGCGTTCAAGATGATCTTCGGCTTGCCTCAGAATTCGGCCGCCCTGATCGGACTGCTCAACGCGATTCTCAATCTCAAGCAGCCGATCGTTGCCGTCGAGGTTCTCAACCCGTTTAGTTACCAAGAGTTTGCCGAAAGCAAACTGATCGTGCTCGATGTCCGGTGCCGCGATGATGCCGGCCGTTGGTTGAACGTGGAAATGCAGGTCTCCGTTTATGCCGGTCTGATCGAGCGACTCGTTTATTATGCCTGCAGCATGTACGTCGACCAACTGTCTCCCGGCAGCAACTATGCCCTGGCGTCCCCGTCGATCTCGATTTGCCTACTCGATCGTGTGCTTTTTGCGAAATCCGAGCAGCCACACCATCGGTTCCAAATGATCGATCGCAAGAGCGGCAAAGAGTTATCCAACGCGATCGAGGTCCATACGGTAGAATTGACCAAGTTTTCACTCGACGAGCTGACGATTGCGGGCGCGAGTAAACTGCAACAGTGGGCGTTTCTGCTGCTTTTCGCACAGAACTACGATGCCGCAACGCTTCGCCGTTTGCTGCCCGGTATCGAGTTCGAGACCGCCATTTCCACGATCGAAATCATTTCCGCCAAAACGGAGAACAAACAAATGTATGACCAACGCGAAAAAGCCCAACGAGACTACGAATGGGCCATCTCGGGTGCCCGTGAAGAGGGACGTGAAGAAGGACGCGAAGAAGGACGTGAGGAAGGCAAATTGGCGGGCAAGATTCAGATTCTCCAGGAGTTGCTTGGAGAGCCGTCTACAGCTGATGGCGAACTGAAGTCGAAGGACATCACCGCACTTACAACCCAATTTGCCGCTTTGCAACAACGTCTCCGTGATCGCCAAGCATAACCCGTTTTCACTTACGATGACCGCAAGTATCTTTACGATTGCCCCGAATTAGCCGGTGGTCTAGCGAAGCGAGTACCACCGGACTCACTTCGGATTCGTGTTGCAGTTCTGGCAGGAAGATTGAGGGCAGGAAATTTGTGCCGATCATCTTCCTGCCCTCAATCTTCCTGCCAGTAAGCGGATGACTCAATAACTAGTTCCGAGAAGAACCGCACATAAAGTGCGTTGCGGTGGTCTTGCTTTGGAAAGATCTACCGCGACAGGAACAATCGTTTGGACAATGTTCGCGGTGGGCGGACGGTAACGCTGGTTTGGTCGTCTTCGGCGGGGATGTTGTTGCCGGGATTGCTGTCGATGTCGAACTCGTTCGCTTCCAAGACTTCGATCTCGAACGACTTGACACTTGCCGACTCGACCAAGAACGTCAAACGCAACTGTTGGCTTTGACCGTTCGGCAGATCACCGACTACCCAGCGACCGGTCTGCGGGTCGAAGACGGCCGAGGTCGGGTCGACGGCCAATAACGTCAGTCCCGCAGGAATATCGATCCCAACGACAACGCCACTAGCATCTGATATAGGCCGGTTGATGTCCGTGACCAGGGGGGTGATCTGCGTTAACGTTGACGGCGTGATCGTTTGCCCGTTGCGAACCGTCACGGTCAACGTGAATGTGTCACCGGCGATCACTTCTTGGGGATCGGCCGTCGCGGTAACGTTGAGATCGACGACTTGGGGAGTCACGGCGACGCTCGCGAGGTCGTCTTCGGTGGGCTGTCCGTTGCCGGGAACACTGTCGGGATCGAATTGATCGGCGGCGATGATTTCAGCCGCATTGTTCAAAATCGCCGACGACGTGATTCGACCTCGGACCTGCAGGGACGCCGATTGATTCGGTGGCAAGGTGTCGACGGTCCAGCGGTTCGTCGCGGCGTTGTAGCTGCCTTCCAATGGCGTGACGGTCACGTCGCCAAGTCCGGGTGGAATGGTCTCTTGGACTACGATTCCCGACGCCGGATCGGGTCCCGCGTTATTGAGCGTGACCAAGAACTCGACGAATTCGTCTTGATCAGGGTTTGGATTGTCGACCGTCTTGGTCAACGACAGATCCGCTCGCGGAAACGTCAGCAGCACACTTGCGAAGTCGTCTTCGTTTTCAACGTTGTTGCCTGGGGTGCTGTCACGGTCGGGCTGATCGGCCGCAAAGACTTCGGCGGTATTGACAATGCCGTCACGCAGAATCGCATCAACATTGTTGGCGTTGGGAGCGACGCTCGCCCGTAAGATCAATCGCGCCGTCGCACCGGCGTTCAATTGATTGATCGACCATCGACCGGTTGATTGGTTGTAGCTTCCTACTTCGGGGCTGGCCGAAACGAACGTCAAACCAGCCGGTAGTGGATCAGCAACGACGATACCCGTCGCGTCGCTTGGGCCGTCGTTGGTGAGCGAGACTTCATAAGCGACCGTCTGTCCCACGTTGGGTCGGTTGTTGTCGATCGTTTTGGTCAATGCCAAGTCGATCAGTTGTGGAACAAACTCGACGGTCGCGTCGTCGTCTTCGTTGGTGCTTTGATTGTTCGGCGTGCTATCGGGGTCACGCTGGGATGATGCAATGATCTCGGCCGAGTTGGTCCGGGTGATGGGTGACGTCGTGTTGTTGGCATCGAAGTCTACAGTGCCGATCAAGCTCAACGTCGCCGTCGCGCCGACACGCAGTTCGGGAAGTCGCCAGATCTGATCGCTGTTGCTGTACGTCCCCGACGCCGTTTGAGAACGAATGTTGGTCAAACCACCCGGCAACGACTCGAGGACTTCGATGTTGTTGGCAACATCCGGTCCGTCGTTGCGAACCGTCAAGGTGAACGTGACGTCTTGGCCGACGTTCGGTGTCGCATCATTGATCGTCTTGGTTAGTGACAAGTCCGCGCTCGCGGGCGTGACAGGGACGATGACCGCGTCGTCTTCGCCGTTATTGAACCCGTTCCCAGGCGTGCTATCGCGATCGAATTGGTCGGCCTCGATGATCTCTGCTCGGTTGTCAAACAGTTCCGTCGCTGTCACCGTGCCGCGAACCAGTAAGCTGCGAGACTCTCCGCTGGCCAACGTGCCGACTGTCCAAATTCCATCATTTGAAACGAATGCGGGAGAAGGATCAGCCGATACGAACTGGAACCCCACTGGCAACGTGTCGCGAACAACGACGCCGGTTGCCGTATCGGGACCGGCGTTGGTTGCCGTCAGTGTGAAGGTAACTTCACTGCCGACGGAAGGCCGTGACGGATCAACGGTTTTGCTTAGTGACAAGTCGATGATCGGCGTCGTGATCACGGCGGTCGCTTGATCATCTTCGTCGATGCGATTGTTACCAGGTATCGAATCGGGATCGTCTTGACCGACTTCGATCAACTCGGCGGTGTTGGTGAAGGATCCCGACGAGGTCACATCGGCGTTGATTTGCAACGACGTGGTCTGGCCGACGCCGAGGGATGGGATCGTCCACAATCCCGTGACGTTGTTGTAATCGCCCGCCGTATCGCTTTGGGTGTCGGATCGATAAACGAGTCCGTTTGGTAAGACGTCGCGGATCACGAGGTTGGTCGCCACGTCCGGCCCGGCGTTGGAAACGACGATTTCGAATCGAGCTAAATCGCCCACATTGGGTGCCGGGGTGAGCGATGTCTTGGTCAATGATATGTCTGCGATGGCAACCCGCACGGTGGCGGAATCTTGGTCGTCCTCGGCCGGATCGTTGTTACCGGGTGTGCTGTTGGTATCAACTTGATCGACCGAAAGAACTTCGGCGGTGTTGGTTAAATCATTGCTAAGTCCGCCACTCGGCAGACCGGCGATCGAATCAATTCGTGCGTCCAAGAACAATCGGGTCGTCGCGCCGGCCGCCAAGGACGGAATCGACCAGCGTCGAGTTGAGGTGACGAACGTGCCGCTTTCGGGAAGACTACTGACCAGCGTGATGGGTGCCGGGATCGTTTCGCCGATGACCACATTGGTCGCCGTGTCGGGGCCGCTGTTGGTGACTTCGATCGTGTATCGAAACGTTTCGCCAATACGTGGTGTGGCCTTGTCGACGCTCTTTTGCAATGACAAATTGATCGCTTGCGATTGAATCGAGGCGTCGTCCTGGTCGTCTTCGCCCGGGACGGAGTTCCCCGGCGTGCTGTCCGGATCGGGCAAACTAGCTGAGCTGATTTGCGCCACGTTGTTGATCGAACCCGGCGAAGCGGTTTGCAAGACGATCGCCAACGTCGCGGTTTGATTGGTACCAAGTCCAGGTACCGTCCAAATTCCAGTCGCCGAATCATAACTTCCGATCGACGGAGTCGAGCGAACCAAGGACGCCCCGGTCGGGACGGGATCGGAGACCGTAAAAACACCTGACGGATCTGGCCCGTCGTTGGTCGTCGAAATGGTGAACGTGACTTCTTGGCCTACGTTGGCTTGTGGGTTGCTAGCCGATTTGGAAAGCCGCAAGTCGGCTCTTGCTGGTGTGACGGTTGCGGAGGCTTGGTCGTCTTCGCCGGCGATCACATTGCCTGGAGTGCTATCAATGTCGAACTGATCTGTCGCGGTGATCTCAGCCGTATTGGAAATCGGACTAAGTATATCGGCGCGGTTCGGATTCAAGATCGCTTGAATCTCGATCGTTCGCGTTGCTCCTGCAGGTACGTTGCCAACAGTCCAGGTTCCGGTCGTTGGTGAATAGACTTGGTCGGCGGTGTTGGATTGGAAGATGATTCCACCGGGCAAGGGATCCCTCACCACAACACCGGTTGCGTCGTTTTGACTGGTGTTGCGGACATTGAGCGTGTAGGTGAACGTCTCTCCCGGAACGGGCCTCGCAAGGGAGACCGTCTTGGTCAGGTCCAAGTCCACAGTGATCGGTGTGACGACGACCGAATCTATGTCGTCTTCGGTGGCGTTGGCGTTGCCGGGCGTGCTGTCAGGATCGAATTGGTCGGCGGCGATGATCTCGGCGGTATTGGTTTGACTGATCGCGTTTTGCAGGCTGGCGACCAGCGTCAATGTCGCGTTATTGGTCGCGCCCACCGGTACCGCCGGGATGGTCCAAATGCCGGTCGCCGGATCGTAGTCCCCAACCGAGGGCGAGTCGCTGACGTAGGCGAGTCCGGCGGGCAGGACGTCGCGAACGCGAACACCCGTCGCCGGGTCGGGCCCCGCGTTGTTGACGACGATCGTGAAGGTCACGTTGTCACCGATCGTCGAACCGGGGGTAACGAGCGTCTTGTCGATCGACAGATCCGATGTTCGAGTTTGGACGATCGCGCTCGCTTGGTCGTCTTCGGCGTCAAGATTGTTCCCGGGCGTGCTATCAATGTCGAACTGATCGGCGGCGATCACTTCCGCCACGTTGACCAAGTTGCCCGGTGAAGCCACGCGGGTTTCCAGCACGAGCGTTGCCGTCCCGCCCGCCGCCAAGGAAGGAATCGACCAGCGGCGATTGGAAGCATTGAATGTTCCGGTCGAGGGAGTGTTGCCCGTCAAGACGAGGCCGGCCGGCAATCTGTCTTCAACGACGACATTTGTCGCGGCGCTGCCGCCAGAATTAGTCAGGGTAAGTGTAAAAGAAACCGGGTCATCGACGTTGGGGCTCGCGTCGGAAACGGTCTTGGTCAGTGACAAATCGATCTGCGACGGCGTCACCACGACAGTTGCTTGGTCATCTTCGCCAGCGGTCGAATTGCCGGGAGTGCTGTCAGGATCAAACTGCTGCGCGGCGGTGACCTCCGCCGTGTTGGTTTGCGGCGTCGATGCGGTCAATAGTCCAGTGATCGACAACGTCGCCGTGGCGCCGACGGGCAATGACGCGATCGACCACTGGCCGTTTCCAGGTGTAAAAGTTCCGATCGATGTTTGGTTGGTTTGGTAGGTGATCCCGGCGGGCAGATTGTCCGTCACGACGATTCCCGTGGCGGTGTCTGGTCCGTCGTTGGTAAGACTCAATAAGAACGTGACCGGTTGGTTGACGTTGGCAACTGCGGTGGTGAGTTGTTTGCTGAGCCTTAAGTCGGCGGATTGAAAGTTATCAAAATCCGGAACATTGATCACGTTGGGTCCGATCGTGCCGATCAAGTCCGCCAGTGCATCGTAATTCGGGCCGGCGATGACTTCGAATTCGATCGCCCCGATGTTGGCTAAATCAGCTCCGCCGGTCGCACCAGGTCGAGTGCTGAACTGGGCGAACGGCAAGAACTCGACCGAGGTCGGCTGCGTTGTCAGAGCCGGAATGTTTAAGGTCGCTTCGCTGACGCGACCGCGCGTGGATGTGGAACCGTCGTCGGAATACAAACGCACGACAGCCGCGCCGGATGGCAAGTCCGCACCGACGACGAGTCGTAAGCCGGCTGCTTGGCCGCCGTTGGTTAAGTCGATTGTTCCCAAACCACCGTCGTCGACGACCGCCGGGTCATCGCCGGCTCCGTCCCAGATCACGATCCGGCGACCGCTGCCGAACGCCTCCGACGCGATCTGCAGAAGGTTGGGTGACACCGGATCGTTAACAATCAACTGCACCGAACCGATGTCGCTCGTCTTGTCCACCAACAAATCTCGCGAACCGCCGATGGCTTCAGGAGCCGCCGCCGTCGAGGTGACGGGGGTATTGTCATTTGTTTCGTCAATGACCGATTGGAAAGTTTGATCGAACCCGTCGATGGTGCGGATCAATCGACCGGCAACTTGATCGGCCGTGATCGTGATCGGCGGCGAAACCGAACGAGGCAAAGTTCGACCGTTGACGGTCTGTTCGGGTTGCAGAACGAAATACTGCCCCGCCGTTAGCCGTTCGAATAAATAGTTACCGTTCGCATCGGTCGTCGTCGTTCGGATCTCGGTATCGCCGCTGCCCGGTTCGAATTGGCCGTCACCGTCGCCCCGGTATAGGTTCAAGTTCGCGCCGGCAACTTGTTCGCCCGTCGTGAATCCATCGCCGGTGAGGTCATCGAAAACGCGTCCGGCAAGGTTCGCCAAATCGGTCGCCACCGCAAGCAAACGGCGACCCTCCAAAGGTTCCAAAATCAAACGTCGTCGGTTTTTGCGGTTCGCCATCGCCTGGGCTCTTCGTCAACAAGGTTGCGGATTCTGCTAGTTTGCGGATTCTACCAAATAGCGAAGATACGCAGTCTGCAAAGACCTGGAAAGGTCCGGCGATCACCCGCTGACGATTGTTGAAAGATTGGGCTATAGTAAGAAACCTCACTTTTCTCCATGGCAGGAACGATCTGATGTCCGATTCACCCGCGAGTCCCCCACCACCGAACCGTCGGTTGACGGTTAACGCAGCGTTTTTGAAGGACATTAAAGACGACAACCGGGATCTCAAGATCTTGCTCGATCGGATGAGGTTATTGACCCACCCCCGGGAGGCGGCCGCGAATCATTGGGGTGAACTGATTCAATTGTTTGGCGATTTACGGGACCAGCTCGCGTTACATTTCGGTTTGGAAGAGGCATACGGGTATTTTGATTTGGCGATCGAATCGGATGCCCAACTGTCGGCTTGCGCGGACATGTTGCGTTCCCAACACGCGGTGCTGTTTGAGGAAGCCCGTCATTTGGCCGAGGCGGCGGCGGACGCCTGTACGGGCGACGAGCCGATCGAAGGGGTGACGCCCGAAGTCACCACCGCTCAAGAAAAAGTATTGGTGCGATTTGATGGTTTCCTGGCTCAGTTCAACGATCACGAGGAAGCGGAACTGAAATTGATCCTCGATGCGCTCGATGATGATCTCGGCGTATGCGATTGAAATTTGGTCTGGTGACGGTCGATCCTTCCGTGTTACGAAAATGAGTGTTCGCCTTGTGCGAAACGCCACTACCCGTCGAATCGCCATCACCGATCGTCTGTGTTTCACGAAGACTACCCTCGCCGCCACCTTTGGTTCATTGTCATCATTGCACTCGCGATGTGCAGCGGTTGCGTGCGTCGGCGGATGACGGTCCGAACCAGCCCTCCGGGTGCGACCGTGTCGGTGGACAATCAATTGATCGGCACCTCACCCGCAGCAACGAGCTTCGTTTACTATGGCACCCGAGAGCTGCGAATCGAGAAGGACGGTTACCGGACCGAAACGATCCGCCGCAAAATCAAGCCGCCCTGGTACCAATTGCCTGTTTTGGATTTCGTGAGCGAAACGCTGTGGCCGGGAGAAATTCGCGACGAACGAATCATCGATGTTGAACTGGTTCCCCAAGCGATCGAGCCGACCGGCAACGTCCTCGGACGCGCCGAGATGCTCCGCAGCCAAGCGACCGGGGTTCCGGTCGGGCAATAGCGAAGGTTCGCTGACCGTTCGGATTTGGACCCAATGGGTGCCAATCCTGGTGGGGCCTGTTTGCGTCGTCGCGTTGCTGGCGAGCGTCTTGCTGGGAACCGATCGATTGGCGTTTCGCGACGTTAGCTACTTTTACACGCCGTTGTACGACTACGTTGCCAAACGCTGCGCCGAACATCCTTTTAACGCGTTCGGAGCTGCGATTTGGAACCCGCTCGACTTGACAGGCATGTCACTGGCCGGTGAGACCACGACTGCGGTCTTTTATCCGGTTCGGATGCTGGTGTATGCCGCCGACTGGACCGCCGAGACTTCGATAAGCGTTTACGTGGCGGTCCATCTGATTCTGGCGTCGTTGAGTGCGAATTGGTTGGCTCGAACCTATCGATGCCGTCCCTGGTCGGCAGCCATTGCCGGAATCGTTTACCCGCTATCGGGGACGGTTTTATTCTTGGCGACCAATCCGCCGTTCTTGGTGAGTGCCGCTTGGTTGCCGTTCCTGATGGGGGCTTTGCTTCGTCCTTCGGTTGCGGCTACCACCGTAAAGGTTCATTTGACTGCGAGATTGGCGAACGCATGTCACGGTGTTCCGTTAGCCTCCGTCGCGATGGCGATGATGATCTTGGGCGGCGACCCGTCGACCGCGTTTCATGCGGTGTTGATGCTCGGTTTGGTTTCGTTGTCACGTTTGCTGGTGCAGTGGCTGGTTTCACTGCGTGCGAAGAACAAACGAGGTGGTTGGTTGATCGGACGAACGATCACGACTTGTGCAATCGCGGCGGCCTTGTCGGCACCTCAGCTCGCCGCCTCGATCGACTGGTCTCGACAAAGCGACCGAGTGTCCATGACGGGCAACCGAGCCGTTCAGCGTTCCAACGCGTTTGCGTTCTCGTTCCCGGCTTGGCGGATCGCTGAATTCGGGATACCGAATCTCTACGGCACCCCTTGGCCGGTCCATCATCGCTGGGACCGAATCGCATTTGAGCGTGAGGGCGGTCGTCCCGACAACGCGTTGTGGACTCCGACGGTTTACATGGGAGCGTCGGCTTGGCTCTTCGCTTCGGTGCTGATTGCACGGTTCGGCAAGATCGGATTCAAGCGAGCTTGGTTGCGATGGCTGCGGTCATCGATGGCGATGGAGTGGACGGTTATCGGATCGGTCTCGCTGCTCGCGTCAATGGGATCCTACACGCCACTTTATGGTTGGATGATGGATTGGATTCCAGGGTATGACGCGCTGCGATATCCGTCGAAATGGTTGCCCTTCGTAACACTGTCGTTGGCATTGGGCTTGGCGCGAGGGGCCTTGGTGATGGAACTTGGTGCATCCGTGACGGCCGGAAAACCGTGCCCGTCGGTCGTTCGCTGGGCTTGGCGAACGTTCATCGGATTGCTTGTCGTTTTGGTCGTTCTGAGTGCAGTGGTCAATCGACTTCCTCAAGCAAGCGGTGTCGCCGATTACTATTGGGGACCGTTTCAAATAGACCTTGCCAAATCAGCTTATCTGGCAACCAGCACGCACTGGTTCGTTGTTGTCGTCGGGCTTGGTTCATTGGGTTGGGGCTTGCGGCACGCGAAGTCTGCGGGGGCTCGACGACGTTGGGTGCCGGTGCTCGTGATCGTCGTCGCAGCAGACTTGGTTTTTGCCCATCACGACCTTGTGCCGCGAATCAATCGGATCGCCGAACACCAACGGTTGCAAACATCGCCGGACTTTCCCGGAGGCATGAGCTGGATGAACACGTTGCCCCGTGGTGGTGCGTTGCCGCGATGGCAAGCCTTGTCGAGCGTCGACCGGATGGTGGAGGTCGAAGCGACGTTGCGATCGTCGTGGTTCGGCAGGTGGCATTTGGAAAACAATCAAGCCAAATTCAATTCGCTGGTATCGATTCGCCCGGCGGCGGTTGCTGAATTTTGGGTGACGGCTCGGCAAGTGACCGCGAATCAATCACCACAACAAAGGCAACGGCAGTGGGACCGATGGATGTCTCAATGGAATATCGTCGGTTCAATTGTTCGCCAAGACGGTGAGATCCGATGGGAACCAGTCCGCCCGTCGTCCTTTGTGGAACCACCCGCGATGATCGTCCCAGAGGACTCCATCGAAGTTCACTTGCAACGACCGGAAACGATTCGCCGAGTCGTTTACCAAGATGGGAACTGGACCGCCACAGCTCTCGCCATCGGGACATCGGATGCATCACCGATCGAACTGAACGTTCGTCCGGAAGGTTCTCTCGCACAATCGATCCTCGTTCCCGCAGGTGACTGGCGAATCCAGTGGCGATACTCGCCATGGTGGTTTTTTCCGACGATCTCGCTAGCGCTGGTTACTTGGTTCTCTATCGCCGCGTCCGTTTATTGGAAGCGATTCATCGGTGCTCGCACCGGATCAGTCGACCGAGGAGCTTTGCGAGACTCGCTGGACGCCCACGAAGAAAATCACAATCGAGAGCAGAAATCCGATCGTCGAGCCGATGACCAGCGGACGACTCCAAACGGCCTCCGCGTTGCTATTTTCAAAGCCGCCGCTGCTTTGCCAGCCTTCGTTCTTGAAATCCAACCCTAACGCGATGCAAAAGCAAGCGAGCGCGACGGCGAAAATCGCGGTCGCCGCAACGATCCAAATAATGCCGGTGCGAAGGTTCGGGTTCATTGCGTTGTTCGATAACCTTGCATCCGATTGATCCAGACTGAAAGGGTTCGTTCTTTCGAATCGGGCCAAAATTCACCGGTGGCGAAATCCGGCCGACCGTCGCCATTGAAGTCAGCGACCTCCAGCGTAGCATGATTGGAGTTTGCCGTTTCTAAGACATGCCGGTGAAACTGAACACCGTCCTGTTCCAGCAACAAAATGCTGTGCAGAGGGAAATCGGTCGGATTGTCGATTCGTTTCGGCAATAGAGCGGTCGCAATCACGTCCATGTCTCCGTCGCCATCGAAATCACCCGGTAACGCTCGATAGACACCCTGCATGTCCGCGATGTGATGATGGGTGTATGGGTAGGTGCCGCGATTCTCTAGCCACTGAATCGAGAAATAGGGTTTGAGCATATAATCATCGAACGCGTCGCCGTTGGTCATCAAGATGTCAAGGTCGCCGTCTCCGTCGAAGTCGACTTGTTCGATCCCGCTTGAGCCATACGACGGATAATCGGCCGCGAAGATCGTCTGTGGAGTGAAGTGCCCTCGACCATCATTCAGATATGCCAGTACCAATTCATGCTCCTGAGTAAGCACGGTGACGAAGTCGAGCTGACCGTCTGCATTCAAATCGCACTTTTGAATTTGAATGGCACCTGAGCGTTCGTCAATGATCTCGGCATCGAAACGAGGTTCACCTGCGTCGGTGGTCGTGTTTCGCAGCCAATGCAGGTTCCCAGTTTCGCGCCAACCGAATTCGGCAACGAGAATGTCGATCTGACCATCGGCATCGAAGTCCCCGGTCTCGAGCGACGCGACTCTACCGACGCGGTGCAGTAAGATCGTTTTTTCCCATTGGTCGCCCGCGTCGCGGTGAAGCCAATACACTCTGCCTTTTGAGTGATCGCCGGGCACGAAACTTCCTAGATCTGCGATCAAATAATCAACTCGGCCATCTTGGTCCAAATCGACCGGTTCGGCAAAAGCTAGATTTCGAAAACGCCCCATGAATTCGGTCTGTGACGGAGTCCCGTCTTCGAGACTCACGCGAACGAGATGCCCGCGTTTCATGTCACACGCCAGCAAAGCTGGTTCATGAGATACCTTCGTTGCCGGCGTGATCGATTCGAAATCTGGTGCAGACGATGGTTGCTGGCTTGGATCGCCGAGCCAGCAAATGTGTGAAATCGAGAGCGGTTCGTCTTCCACCAAGATCGGGAAGTCACGACGCAGAAACCACGCCGTATCTTCGGTCGATTCCTGGGATGTCGGCTCGCCCGACGATCGATCGTGCGACGAAAACGGGGGCGTTTGGGTGATCGTCAATCGTTCCGGAGCGTATTGACGATAGTACTCGTGAACGCGGCTAGATGGTTGGACGGGCCGTAAATCCGTTCGCCCCGACTTGAAGAACAGACGGTAGCCTTGTTCGATTTCTTCCGCCCACCGATCTTTGGGGAAATTCTCCGGCCGAGGAACCCCGTGGCAAGCTCCACAAAAAGATTCGATTTGACTGTCAATGGATTCTTCCGGCGAAATCCGAGCGATGGGGACTGAATCGACGGACACCGATTGAGATTGTGAATCGCATCCGATCAACACGATCACCGCGAGCAAAAGTAACAGAATTTTGGAGGCCATGAGTCAGTCGCGGGAAAGTTCGTCCAAATCGAGACGATAGAGGATTTGGTTGTAATCGTAACGCGGCGTGGCCGTAGGATTGCCCGAGAACGTGTTCGTGTACGTACCTTCGAACAATAAGATCGGTGATCCATCGGGGACCCAATCCGGATGCAGTTGTGGATTGTAGAACGTGTAGCGATCATGCGTTACGATTTTGATTGCCGACGACCACGGCCCCAACGGGGAAGAGGATTCGGTGTACCAGATCTCACCGAGCGAAGACGAATCGCCGTCTTTTTGCGTAAAGACGGCAACCCATCGACCTCGGTAGTCGTTCCAAGCGATCGCGCCCCGGTGAGGAACCACGGTGGTGCCGGAATCCTTCGCGGTAATTGCCGGCGGAGCTGCGACCGGTTGCCAACGCTCAGGTGAGGACCAATCCTCCCACGTCGCACGACAGCGAATGCTCGGGAAAGGATCGCCGAATAATGCCCATCGGATTCCTTCGGGATCGGTCCAAAGGATCGCATGGCCGTGAGGCATCGGCGGAGGCCTCGATTGCAATTCGGATTGCCGCCAAACCACTTTCAAGGGATCAAATCGCCGGGCGTCTTGATTCCAAATACAAAGGCCTTTTTCGTACTCCGTCAAACCGTCTTTGATTTTGGAATAGGTTGCCCCCATCTGATCTTGCTGTTGGTCGTCGGGCAGCGTGACCAATCCGAACAACCATGTAGGTCCACTGCCGGCCAGTTTGGCGAGGTTATCCGGCACCCCGTCTGCATCGGTGAAGTAGTTGTAGCGTAGCGATAGCGGCGGATGAAGAGAGGAAAGTGGTTGCCGCGGGGTGGTGGCGCCGATCGAGTGAAAACGTCCGAGCGGATAATTCGCGAGCGTGGTGTCGCCCCAAATCCAAAACAAACGTTCGTTCAGCACTGCGTTCTGAACGCTGTCGCATCCAAAGATTCGTTGTTCCCTCCAATCCGATCGTTCACCGAGTTTTTGGCTTTCGGCAAACAAACCGCCGCCGGTCAGTCGACCGATTCGCTTCGCGGGCAGCTTTCGCTTAACACGAACGGTGATTGATTCGCCAGCGGTTGGCTTCAGTCGCACCCCCTGATAGCCGAACCCATCGGCGTCGACACCATAGCCATGACCGCGGACATGAAACCAAGTCGAAACACCGAATAACTCGGGAGCGTCGATCGTGATCACCCCGGCATTGTCCGAGACGTATCGAAGGTGATGCGTCGTTTCCAGTTCAACCAATGGCACCGGCCAACCGTTGGAATCATCGACCACCTCGACCCGAAAGGTTGGGGTGGGAAGAACTCCCGACAAGGCGATCAAGAGCAAGAGGGAAGCGTTCAAGCGAACTCCGAAGCAAACCGGATCAATCAGATTGTCCGAACCAATTTTGACGATTCTAAACACGCCAGATCGTCAAACTATGTAAAACCGCGCATCATTCATGCGATTTTAGGTTAGGCTGGCGTCTGGGGAACGCACCATTGTTCCATTTTTACGCCGGAATCACAACCTGAACCCTTCTATGAAACCGAGTCGAAGCGTCGCGTTGCTGGTCGAGACCTCCAATTCTTACTCGAGAGGATTGTTGCAAGGCATCGCCTCCTACATGCACCAAAATGAACTGTGGCAGATTTCGCTACCTGAACAGGAACGCAACGCGGGGCCACCACCCTGGTTGAAAACTTGGAAGGGTGACGGTGTGATCGCGAGGATTGAAAATGAATCCATGGTCAAAGTATTGAAGACGAAGAACATTCCGATCGTCGACGTCAGTGCGGCTCGGTTGATGCCGGAAGTACCCTGGATCGAGATCGACGAGATGGGAATCGGTCAAGCGGCGTTTGAGCACTTGAGCGAGCGGGGATTCGAGCACTTTGCGTTCTGCGGCGAGCCGATGTATCGATGGTCCCAACTGCGTCAGGAAGGGTTTGTCCACTTCGTCGAGCAAGCCGGCTTCACCGTTGACGTTTATCCGAACACCGGCACCAAGACCGTCCCAAGAACGATCGCGCAGGAGAAAAAGCAATTGGGGCGTTGGCTTAAGACGCTGCCGCCGGGAACCGCGCTGTTGGCATGTTATGACTTCAAAGCTCAACAGATTTTGGAAGCGTGCCGAGACGTCGGGATCAAAGTTCCCGAGCAGCTTGCATTGTTGGGCGTCGACAACGATGAAGTGCTCTGTGACCTGTGTACGCCCCCGTTATCGAGTGTCATACCGGCGGCCAAGCGGATCGGGTTTGAAGCCGCTCAAGCACTCGATACCTTGATGAACGGCGGCACGGTCGATCCGCTGGGGATTTTCATCGAACCGCTTGGCGTTGTCACGCGGCAGTCGACCGACATTGTCGCCGTTCAAGACGCCGACATTGCTGATGCCTTGAGATTCATTCGAGACCACCATTGCGAAGGCATCAATGTCGAAGACGTGTTGAAGGTCGTGCCACTATCAAGGCGAACCTTAGAGTCACGGTTTCGCCAAACCGTAGGACGAACGATTTATCAGGAAATCATCCGCCGCCGCATTAACCGAATCTGCGATTTGCTCAATACGACCGATCTATCGCTCGCCCAGATCGCACTGCGAACCGGGTTCCAAAGTGAGGAATACATGAGCGTGGCGTTTCGTCGAGCCAAAGGAATTCCGCCAGGCAAATACCGCAAACAGCGTTGAGACTCGCTCTAGCATCGATTTCAAGCATTGATTCCCGAACCAACCGAATACGCGGTCTACATCCCTTGAATTACTATGTGACGTCGGTCGATTTGTGGCGAAAGAATCACTTGCTCTATCCCGTCGGGCCAAGTAATTGTGACTGAGTCGATCGATGATGCGTCGCCCAGCCCGAACGGAACGACTTGTTCATTTTTGCATAGGTAGCCGTCACCACCGAAGAGCCAGTTCGTCCAACGCTTTGCACCGCTGCGTACGTCGACTTTGGCACCAATCGCATCTCGCTCGCAACGTATACCGACCAACTGAAATTCGGCCCAGTGGAAGGCAGATTCGCTCTGGTTGATCAGCAACGCCGTCGGTTCGCCAAGATGTGTGACGATGCAGTCTGATCTTCCGTCACGATTGAAATCCAGTCGAGCAATCGACCTTCCCACGTGTTTCGAGCCGCTGTAGTGATCGGCGTCTGCGTTTTCTAGGAGCTCAAAATGATCGCCACGGTTGAGGAACAATTGCATGGGTTGCTGGAACGGGGATGTATCCAGAGGGATGTTTTCGATGTGCCCGTTTGTCACGATCAAATCCGGCCGCCCGTCGTTTTCGTGATCCAGTGATTGCGTGCCAAACCCCATGAGTGGCGTGGTCGAACGATTCAAATTCCACGAAATGGCTCGATCTTGGAATGTCGATCCGCGGCTGACATAAAACCGAGACGGCATCGCTTCGAAGTTGGTCACATGAAGGTCGAAGGAACCCGATTGATCAAAGTCCGCAGCGGCGATACCCATCGATGCGGTACGCAAACCATCGAATCCCAATGCCACGCCGGTCAGTGGTGCTGAATCAATCCATTGGCCGTTCTGCTGGCGATTCCAAAGTTGATTGGGGCGGACGTCGTTTCCGACATAGACCTCGTTGCCGAGATGCGTATCGAAATTCGCGATCAAAACGCACAGTCCGGTACTGCGATCATCATTCGATTCGCTAATCGGTCTTACAAAACGTTCGCCACGACCGTCATTGAACAGTAGCCGATCCATCGCGGGACGGTAGTCGGCTACCGCGACCATCTCAAAAATACCTTCGTCATCGACTGATGGCTTTCTATTGATGGTGGAGTCATGCACATAGTTCATTTCATAGATATCTGGCAAATGATCTCCATCAAGATCCGCCATCGCGATCGAGGTGCTGACCAACGTGCGATCGTTGAAAGAGTCCGTCGGTTCGGACCGGAAAGTTCCATCACCATTATTGATCAGAAGTGCATTGGCCCCTAAGTGTGCGACCGCGAGATCGGCGAAGCCATCTTGATTCCAATCGCCTGACGTGACGCCAATCGTATAGCGATAGTCAAGAACGCCGGCGGCAATCGTCGCGTCGAACAAGTGTCCGTCAACATGACGATGTAGTTGATCGCTCGTCGATCCAACAAACTCCGGAAAGTCAGATCCACCTTGGGCGAGGTAAAGATCGCACCAGCCGTCCATGTCATAATCCAACACGGCGACGCCGCCACCAAAGGTTTGATAGATCATGAAACCCGCATCCTGCGGCTTGGAGGCCACTTGGTAGGTGTGGTGCAGGCCCACCTGAGCGGCCACGTCTCGGAAAATCGGCATCGGCGAAGGCGGGGTTGGAAATGATTCTTCTTGGCTCGGGCGATGTGGGGAAGATCCGATCAGTTTCGCCCCCGCCAGCCACCGTTTACGTTGAGCGGTCAAATCAAATCGAGGAAAGGCTTCCAATTCAAGTCCTGCCAATCGCGTTGATGCACTCGGAAAAGCATCGCCCGACTTGACGAGTTCGATTCTGGTCCGATTCAATTGATCCATTTCCCGCTGAGCGGCAGCTTGGTCGAGGCCCTCCGTCGATCGTGATTGGTGAGAAAGCGAAATTGCCGTCCACAATACCGCTTCGAGCGATCGACCGAGTTTTGTCAAGCCTTCGACGACGACTCGGTATCTCGCGGGGTCACCTTTATGGGTTGATCCGAGTTCGTTGCTCGCCAAAGTGATCGACCGCAATGTGTTGAATCGCTCGTCCCATTGCACGGCGGTATCTACAAGTTGAAGTGCTCGTAGGCATTGCCGCATCCTGCGATAGCTCCGCACGTCAGTCGGATCCAGTTTGATCGCCTCGGCTAACGGGGCGACCGCTTCGTCGAATCGCTGTTCGTTGACCAGCCAAGTTCCTACCGCAGCCCAAGACTCGGCGAACGCCCAACGGTTGGTAAATGCCTCGGGGTCTCCGTCGTCCTGGGATATCCAATGAAGCCAACTCTCGTGGTCGCCGAGTTCCGATATGCATCGGCCTCGTAACGCCTGCATCGCGAAAGACAACACCTCACTGCTGTCCGTCCGATCTGTTTCGGGAGCCCCGTCACACTGCGAGTCTAGTTCTCGCATGGCAGTTTGATAATCGTTGGCGGTAAAACGTTCGCGTGCACGGCCACCGCGGTCCAACGGCCTATCAGTGCCGGCATCGCTAAGCACCATCAACGAGTGCAATTCTTCCTCTCGAACATCGCCGATCTTACAGAGCACACGAATATGCTGCGCCGCTTCATGGCGTCGTCCCAGCTCATTGAGCAAGTGCGCATAATCTCGGTGCAGAGGCACCGATCCGGGATTGTCTCGAAGCCGTTGCTGATATGAGGCAACTGCATCATTTGGCGAAGAGGTCGGCCGCAAGGCCAGTCTTGTCTCCGGGGAATTCAACCGGGACGACTGAGCCATTTGGGTTGACGGCGGCGAGGCGAGGCGACACGAGACGAGTCGCAACCGAGACAGGAGATCAAGCAAAAAGATATCCCGGCGATGAACTGCCACCGCCGGGATAAAGCAATGGATTGCGTCATGCACCCGGGCGTTGAGACTTGGTGTCTTGAGAAGGCGCATTTTGGGCCGACTCGGCATCAAGTTCTGCTTGTGTTTTCTGCACAGGTTCGGCGATTTTGGTGGTTGTATCACCACCGCAGCCGACCGTGAAGCAACACAACGCGGCGACAAGGCATCCGTAAATCAAACTATTTTTCAACATCAGTTCGTGTTTTCGTATCGAAAGTAGGAAGGTAAGGTATTGACCATTGAAGCTGATCAAGGCAAGACGCCTTGATCAGCGAACGTTCAACAAGGGATCTTAGTTATCTAAGCTAAGCGTTTCTTTACTGGCGATCGTTCCCGCCGCACCCCAAACGCCATACGGGCTTTCTTCACCCAAACCGCGTCCGCCATCCATCAGCGGTAGTGCGTTTTGGTTGCCGGTATCGATCGAGTCGGTGATGAACTTAACCGCTCCGTCGCCCATCAAGACGTGAGCACCGCCTTGGTGACGACTCGAGGCACCCCACATGCCGTTGTTGTCCCACCAGCGCATCACGTTGTAACTATTTGGTGGGCGAATCGTGTGGAAACGAGTAAACATCTCACGGCCGTTGGCCCACTGGCGACCACGACCTCGATCGTCCGGATTGAATTCACCGTGTCGTACGGTGTAGAACTGGGGACGATTGGGATCGACTTGACCTCCGCCGACCGCTTGGGTCGCCCATGCGATCGGGGCTGTATTGGCGACCGCGTTGTCGGCTCGCAATGCCGTACCAACGATTTCTTTCTCGCCCGAGTCGACGACGATTTCGCCGGCCATGATGGAGTTCGCCGTTCCGTCAAGGAAGTCTCGGAACCCGGTGAAGTGCCGGGCCTTGAAGGCACCTCGGGCGTATTTCTTGGAATTGACTTCTCCCCAGCCGGGATCGGTTTCACGTGTGCCGTCCTCATGAATACCGATTTCGGTTTGTTCCCAAAAACAATCGCCATGGGATGCGGCATAATTGGTGTAGCCGGGCAAGCCTTGCGCGGGCACCGACGGATCGCTCGGGCAACGGAAAGCAGGAACCTGAGTGATCCACGCCGCGTAATCGCTACGGAATGGAACCGGCCCCATCGCCGGGTATCTTCGTACCGGGCTGGAATTAGGAACTTGATATGGGTTGGAGATCAATTCCCAAAGAGCTTGTTGCTCGACGAACGGCAGAGTGCCGACCAAAAAGCTCAAGCGACCTCGGTTAGATGTGTCGTCGTTGCCACCCGCAGAGTGCCAAGTTCCGCCATAACTCATCGGTAGCTTGTCGTAAGCAGCGTGATAGTTGTGCAGTCCAAGCCCAACTGGTGGAAATTGTTGCTGCAGCTCATGCGTCGGGCGGCCTCACGAGCCGCCTGGACGGCGGGCAACAATAGCCCAACCAAAACGCCAATAATGGCAATCACGACTAGCAACTCCACCAAGGTGAAGCCGAGTCGTCTCGGTGTATCATTCTTCATTACGAATCTCCAAAGCAATCAGAATAGGAAAAAGGGGGATGGGCACAGGGTTGAAACGACGCGGGACCAGGTCGCTGCGTGAACCGTCCGGTTTTGCCGCGAACGGGGCTGGATCAAGCGTCATGCTCGGTCAAAGGCTCATAGCCAACCCCTACTATCGTCGCAAGTATTCAGATGTGTCATGTGAATTCACGCAAAACAAATGCTGATTTGCGAAATCCCCAGGAGTTGAGGGAACTGTCGTCGATGTTAGGCGTACCTCACCGGGGCATACATTCACGTTGCAATATGTTTCTCGAAAAGTCATCTTGGATGAATCGGATAAAACGCAAAAAAACTGTTATTTTGCGAACAAATTGATCCTCCCGATTTCTTGACACTGTTGGTTCATTCTTAATGGTTTTGCCGGAACGCTTGCGATTTAAATGTGTGGTCGGATGTTCCTTAGCGATCATTCTTTGGGGCGGTTGCTCATCCCGTGTCGATATCGATGAACAGGTTACGGCGAAACCGAACCGGTCCGATCCGCTTAACCAAGCTCAGTTGGCGATCTCGCGACAACAGTGGGACGAGGCCGATAAACTGCTGCGACAGTCGTTGCTACTGGAACCTGAAAATCAGTCTGTGCAACGGATGCTTGCTTCGGTCGCGGCCAATCGCCGGGACTGGGACCTCGCGACGGATTTGATGAGCACTCTGGTGCAGGGGAATGTTGACGCCTCGCTTGAGGATCGGAATCGGTTAGCGGCCATGTACATGTCGGCCGGTCGCCCCTTCGAATCGATGAGGGTGCAAAAACAAACGATCGAGCAGTTTCCCGATGCAATACAGAAAAGATCTGACTTAACCGGATTGGCTACCGTCATGGGAACCGAAGAGGTGGCCATTGAACAACTTCGATGGCTCGCCCGACACAACCTTGGCGAAGAAGAAGGATTGGCGGTATTGGCACAACCTTCTCAGGTGCAACCGGATGTTGCCCTGTGTGAGAAAGCATTGTCCGTTTGTCCCGAGGACCAACGAGCCCAGTTTGGCATCGCGAAGGTCGACGCAATGAACTCACGTTGGGCCGAAGTTGCTCAACGGTTGCGAGCGGTTTTGGAACGACACCCCGACTTTGTTCCCGCTTATGCCCTTTACGGCCGAGCGGTCATCGAACTGGACGATTCAAATCAGATTCACGAATGGCGACAAAATCGGCCCGACGGTGCGCAGTCATCGCCGTTGTTTTGGTTAACCACCGGCATCATGCTGCAAGAACAAGGACAGAACGAAGCGGCTGCCAAAGCTTTTCTTGAAGCGGCGACCCGCCACGACGGAAATGATTCACAGACGCTGACCTATCTAATCGGCGTGCTACGGCGGATTGATCGAATCGAGGCGGCGAAACAGGTCGAAGCGAGGAACGAGCTGCTGGCTCGATTGCACGACACCGTCAAAACGCTCCACGAACGAGAGACACGGTCTCAATCGGCAGCGATGGCCGTCGCCCGAGTGATGGTGGACTTGGGAAGATGGTGAGAAGCCGAAGCGTGGTCGAGGATGGCACTGACGCTACCGGACGATCCGGAGCCGAATGCCAAACGCGAGTATCTCCAGATCCGCGGCAAACTCAGTCCGCAAACGCCTTGGCAATCTTCCGAAATGCTGGATCAGTTGACGTCTCAATTAAGTGATTTGCCGCCATTGAATCTGGATCTTCATGCCGCGACCGAGTCGGACGGTCGATCGACGTCGACGGGTTCTCCGACGCGTGAGTTGGTTCCGATTGAATCGACGATTCGATTTTCGAATCGCGCCGAACGATTCGGACTGCAACACACCACATCGCTCGCCGACGACGCGGCCCAACAAGGGCATTGGATCTATCAAAGTAACGGAGGCGGGATCGCGGCTGTCGACTACGACTTGGACGGATGGCCGGACTTGGCGATCGCCGATCTGAACGGGCAGCCGATGCAAGACAATTCGGATACCGACCGTCTATTCCGCAATGTCGCCGGCCGCTTTACCGACGTGACCGACGTGTCCCAGTTATTCGATCCGGGGTTTACTCAGGGTATTACCGTTGGTGATTACAACAACGATGGATGGCCGGACGTGTTCATCGGCAATATCGGACGCAATCGCTTGTTTCGCAACAACGGCGACGGCTCATGGTCCGACGTGACCGACGCGGTGGGTTTGAAAGGCAAAACCTGGACGACTTCCAGCGTGATTGCGGATTTCAATGGTGACGGACACGCAGATTTGTTCGAAGCCAATTACTGTGGCGGGTCGCGACCCTACGAAAAGCCCTGTCGTTCGCGGGTGTCCGGAAAACTCATCGCCTGTACCCCGATGGACTTTGATCCCGAACCGGATCGGGTTTGGTCGGGACGTGGCGACGGCACTTTCGCCGAAGCAACCGATGCCTGGATGGACCAGCGAACCCCCGGTCGCGGGTTGGGGGTGGTTGCTGGACGTTTGGACGAGCGTCCGGGGTTGGACGTTTACGTTGCCAATGACATGTCCGCCAATCATCTGTGGTCGTCCGATGCCGAAGGAATGCAGGAAATCGGAACCGCCCGAGGCGTTGCCGTCAGTGGTAGGTCCTTGTCACAGGCATCGATGGGAATCGCGGTCGCCGATCACGATTCCGATGGAGACATGGATCTGTTCGTGACGCATTTTTCCGAGGATCACAATACGTTTTATGACCAAGTCCGTGATGGTTTGTGGATGGATCGCTCGTACCGGGCCGGTTTGTCGGAGCCCTCAATGGACTACCTCGGTTTTGGAACGCAGTGGATTGATTTCGACAACGATGGACTGCCTGAATTGGTCGTCGCGAACGGGCACGTAAGCGACGTCAAACGAGATGACATCGGTTACGCCATGCCCGCACAACTTTTTCGCTTGGACGCCGAGCGGACCTGGTATCAGCCGGATCGCTCGACGTTAGGCGATTATTTCCAAACCAATCATTTAGGTAGGTCGCTGATTTCGCTCGATGTCGATCGAGACGGGTTCAATGATGTTGCCATCACCCATCTTTTCGAACCGGTGTCTCTGCTGATCAATCAAACTGTTGTCGGCCCCAAACCGAACTCAGCTGCGGGAATGTCATCGGGGCAATCGGTCGGCCTGATCCTGATCGCAACCGAGGGGCATCGCGACGCCATCGGAGCCAACGTGAACGCTCGCATCGGTCAACAAAGGATTCACGTCCAGCTTACAGCGGGCGATGGTTATTTGGGATCCAATCAACGCCGCATCGCAATCGGTACCGGTTTCAACGACGTGCTCGATACTCTTCAGATTGACTGGCCATCAGGACGACGGCAATCGATCGACCATGTTCGTGCCGGTTTTGATTACGTCGTGGTCGAAGGCCAAACCGAACTCTTTGAATTGTTCCCGCATCAATCTGAACGCAAAGACGTTTCGAGATGAAACGGTACTATTGGTTGCGAAGTGATTGTCTCCGTGCGTGATCTTTCAAGCAGCCCGCCGCAATGACGTCGTCGGCATATTTTCGGGCAACGGCAGGTGAGCAGATTCGAGCACGACTTCCAGCGGTATTGGATCACCGGATCGGTCGCGGTTCAGTTGAGCTTCCTCAGGATCAACGCAATGTTCCAACCATGCCAAACTCGCTTCGACGCGCCGGGAGATTTCGTCCAAGTCGTCATGCTCGTGCGCATAGATGGGATCGCCGAACCGGCATTTCAGGACACTCGTTGGCATCGGCAATTGCAATCGGTCCCAGGCTTTGGCGAGAATGTATCGCCGCTGCGGAACCATGACGACGGGCAAGATCGGAACACCCGTTTTCTGCGCGAGCATGGCGATGCCTTTTTGAACCTTGCCGCGAGGTCCTTTGGGACCATCGACGGCGAGCACGGCGGGATGGCCGGATTGGACGTGACGGATCATTTGGGTGAGAGCCGTCGCACCTCCTTTGCGTCCTTGGCCGCTACTGCCGCGAATCGGTACGCATCCGCACGCCTTGAGCAAAGGGACGACAATGTCGCCATCACGCGAACGGGAGACTAACGCGCCCGTGTTCGGGTCCGACAGTGCCACGGCGGCGACCTGGTGGGCGTGCAGGATTGCATAAATGAATTGCCGGGTGCTGTCGCGTTTGATTTGCTCACGTCGATCGTTGGTCACATGCAAACGCACTGACCGGCGAACGAAGTTGAAGAACCACAACGTCAGCAAAGCTCCGATCTTGGCCGAGATGCTTTTCTTGCGAATCACCGGTGCCAAACTAGTACTCATATTCGTCCCATGGAATCTCGGCGAAGAGAACCCGCATCGAGTGAGCCTCTTGGATTCGTTTGCGTGTTTCGGGATTGATCGTTGATGAAAGAGTCGTGCGGGAACTCAGTCGCACGATAACGGGCGTCGGGTCGACGCCGATTTTCCGGCCCATCTCAACTTCGATGCGTTGCGGGTAGACGCCTTGGCGAGTCATTGCTTCGTTGAGTCGCATCCGAGCGAACGGCGGAACACCTCGGGGCCGAGCGATGTTCAATCGGCAAGCCCAGTCGACGAATTGACCGTATTGAAGTGCCCATTCGGAACGTTCGGGGGTAGCCGCATGGACTTGATAACGGGTCTGATCGTAGGTCAGGTGCAACTCACCGGCGCTGCCTTGTTCGACGACCCCATCCATTCCGAACCTTCGTCGCATGTCCGGATCGGTCACCGCCGCGTCGGCTTGGGCGGTAATCCGGATGAGGTCTTCGGTCGAGATGCTGGTACGTTGTTTTCGCTTGCGGTCGAGCAGCACAACGCGAGACTGGGGCAGATCGAACAGCGTCCACGGTTGATCGTCCTTGCTGGGGAAATCATAAAACACTCCCTCGACCATCGCGATTTCATGGATTTCGACCGGTTCGGGCTGCTCGCCTTGATAGACCTCCGTGACCACGAACAAGTCATTCGCGACGAGTTGACCGGCAAGGTTCGAACCGCACGCATACACGGCGAGAACAATGATCGTGACGAAACGGATCACATCGATACGGTTCGTCGGAAGGCGATTCGGTGGGATCATTACTAGGTTTCCGGTCATCACGAACGCATGGCGTCAATCGGCAAACCGGAAATAGCAAACCGGGGCGGGAAACTCCAGCCCAGAAACGAAAAGACCTTCGCCAAAGCTGGGCCGGTGAAGGCGGTTTGGCGAAGGCACTGGTGGGTGGGAGGGATCAGCGGGGAAAGACTCAGCGAGCCCTTAGATCATTTCCTTGAGGCCCTTGAGCGGGCGAATGGTCAGCTTCTTGCTAGCGGGTTTAGGGGCCAACCAGATTTCTTCGCCGTTGGCCGGGTTGCGTCCTTTTCGCTTGGGTTTGGCGGGGACGTCTTTGAGCACGATCTTGCAAAGACCTGGGATCGCGAATTGACCAGGGCCACCCTTCTTTAGCGACTTTTCGATTTCGACGGCCAACGCGTCCAAGACGGCGGCGACGTCTTTCTTGCTCAGTTCGGTTTCCTCAGCGATGTTGGCGAGGATTTGGGTTTTGGTGGGAGCTTTGGGTGGAATAGCTGCGGGCATGGGCGACACCTGTTTAAGGAGTGAGAGAAACTCGAAAGGACTTTTGGATTCGAAAACGCGGAGAAAACAAATCTGTTTCGCTCCAATTCGACGCAGGTTTAAGTCGCTGGCAAAAAACCCGCAACCCTCTTGACCGGCAAAAACCGGCCGTTTTGACGGGTTTTTACTAAAAAAGGGCTCAATCGAGCCCGAAAGGCGTCGACTACGCGTCTGTCAAGACCCGATCCACGGCTTCAGTGAACGTTTGGACCGTTTTTTGGGAGTCGTTTGCCACCGCGTCGCCAGCGCCAGACACTCGCGTCAATTCCTCGGTTACCTGCGTCATCGCGACGTCGACGGGGTCTTCCGACCCCACCAATTTCTCATCCGATTCCGCAATGAAAAGGGGCTCACCGGACGCGGTTGGAGACGTTGAATCGGCTGAAGAGGATGGATTCACGCCGGGTACGAACACGTCGTTGGTGGACAACGCGGCGGCAACCTGCGGGCTGAGCGGTTCACCGGAGGCGGTCGTGGTACTGCTTGAACCCGATCCGCCGGTTCCGCTGGTCGGCGCGGTCAGCGCCACTCCAGTTTCATCGAGGTTGACGAGTACCAAACGCATATCACCGGCAACGCCGCGATTTTGAACGGCGGTGCTATCGTTGATGTTGGCTGAACCGGATACCGGCTGCTGGGTCGTTGAACCGTTCGCCGTTGTCGATCGTGTCGCATTGACCGTGATCGCCGATCCGGCCGCGTTCATGCCGACGGTAATGCCCGACAGGGCACTGTTGGCGGCACCGCTGGCCTGCGCAAATAGCGCGTTGCCACCGGGGCTGACGACCGCGAGGACCGCCCGCCGTGGTGCCGATCCGAACCAATCGGCAACGCTGAGGTATTGGGCTTTGATGCCGCCCAATCCGACTTCGATCGACTCGTCGCCTTCTTCGATCTCGCTGTTGATGCTGATCGATCGCGATTGATCGCCGTTATGCAAAAACGGAATGGCGGGAATGTTGAGCGTGTAGGTGCCTGGCAACAGTCCAGGCACTCGGATGCCGTTATCATTGACAACGACCGAACTGGCGTTCAATGGCACCGAAACCGTTTCATTGAGCACATTGGTACCCGATAGAGTGAAAGCCGCCAAATTGCCGCTGAGGAACCGATCGGCTGACGCGCTGAATCGAATGTCGAACGCACGCTCGTTGTATTGGGCGATGGTGACGGTCATCGTTGCCGGGCCACTACGAACTTGGGCAGCGTCCTCGACTTCAAAATTAAAAGTAATGTCGCCCGTAAAGTTGCCCGTCGGCGGCGTGAATAGGATCGACTGTCCATTTGCCGAGATGGTCGCGATGCCGCCGTTGGTCGGCGTGGTCAGGTTGACAAATCGGATGACTTCGCCAGTGTCCGGGTTGGTCGGTAGGTCGCTGATCGAAAGCACGGTCGTTTGTCCGGAATTGCGCAGCAACGTGATCGAGCCGGCCGAAATCGGTGGCGGGTCGTTGATAGCGGTGACGTTGAACGTCGCGGTAGCCGTGGCCAGCCCGCCTCCGGTATCTCGGATCGTGTAAGTGACCGTTTCGGTTCCGTTAAAATTCGCTGCCGGTCGATACAACAGCGTCGCGCCGTTATTGCCGATCGCGACCGTGCCACCCGCCGAAGGCGTCCCCAAGGCCACGATCTCGAACGCTTGGTTGTCCGCATCGCGAGTGTCATTGGCGAGCACGTCGTAGCTCGCTTGAGCGGAGTCTTCGTTGATCGCAGCGCCGCCCGTGGCGGGGAACGTATCCGCCACAGCGGTCGGCGGATTATCGGTCGGGTTTACCGTCACAGTCACTGAAACCGTATCGGTGCCGCTACCGTCGCTGAGCGTGTAGGTGAATGTGTCGGTGCCGACGAAGGACGCCGGTGGCGTGTAATTAACGGACTGTCCGTTGCTGGCGATCGTCACGGTACCGCCGGAAGTCGTTGCCGAAACGGCAGTGACGGTCAACGTTTCACCCGGTTCAGCCGTGGAGGCTTCGTTGGCCAATACGTCAAGCGAATTAGCACCCGAACCGGCATCGACGATAAAGGTGTCATCGACACCAACGGGAGGATCATTGACACCGGTGACGGTCACGGTGACCGGAACGGTTTCTTGGACGCCACCGGGACCGGAGACGCGATACGTGAACTCCGCCGTACCAACGAAGTTGGTAGTCGGGGTAAAGCGAACTTGGCCCGCGGTCAATGTCACCGTGCCGCCTTGGGGCGGTTGCGTGACGCTGACCACACTCAACGTTCCGGTACCACTAACGATGGTGTCGTTGGCGAGCACGTTGAGCAGGTTGGATACGGAATCCTCGGCAACGGTGAAAGTGTCGGCTACTGCGGTGAAAGTTTGCCCGATTGCCAAGGTGGTGCTGCCGTAATTGACCGCCTCGACGGGAACCTGTTCATTGTTAAAGAACACCAACACTTCGCTACCGGTTTGGTCGGCCGGTTCGCTGATGAAATTAACCGTACCGGAGGCCAGGGCTTCCATCCTCAAACTCGCCACCAGCGTTTCTTCATCGTTGGTCGGCGTCGTCAAGCTGCTAGCCGCACCGAGTTCGTTAATCAGTCCAGCGCTAATCGTTCCGCGACGGACGTTTCCGAATTCGACGGGATACTGAATCGTGGTACCCGGAACGGCGCGAACCAAGGTGCTATCGAACAACACGTCGGCGAAGGCCGCGAATATCCCACCACGGTCAATCTGCGGTCGCTCATCGACGCCATAGAAGTTCAAGATGAACTGTTGCCCGACATCGATCGAATTGATCGGGTTTCCGCTCGCATCGGTCAGTTCCAAACGAATGCCAGCGATCGGCGCTCCCGCCACATTGACCGTGAAGTTTTCGCTGCGAACGTTTCCGGCGGCGTCTCGCAACTCCACCGTAAAGGTGTTCGTTCCCAGTTGGGCTTGTGTGGGCGTCCAATTGATCACGCCAGTGCCGGGAACGATCGTCGCACCCGAAGGCGAACCGGCCAATGAATAAATCACACCGCTGCCTTCTTCAGCACTCACCAAGTCGGTGGAGTACGCGGTGTCGACATTGGCGGTGGTGCGAACCGTCGCCGTGTTGAAGGTCGGCGACGTGGTGTCGTAGACGACGGTAATCGTTGACGACAAACTGCCCGTGTTACCGCCAACGACTTGGCGGGCGGCGAGGGTATAGGTCCCTTGTCCGATGGCCGATAGATTGTTGGTTGTGACGGCGATAGTGCTGCCCGTCGCCGTGCCCGTGCCGATCACCGAATTGTCGGAAGTATCGACGATTTGGACCGTGGCCCCGGGGGTCACACCCGTGATGTCGAATGTTAACGAACCAATGTTTGTGATGTTATCAGCCGAACTGGTCCCCGAATCACTGCTGGCTCGCAGATCGATCGACGTGGGGGTTGCGACTGCGGACTGATTGAACGAGAACGTCACGACCTGATTATCGGACGCGCTGCCCGCTCCGGTCGCGGCACGCACACCGACAGCAAAATCGACACTGCCGGTGAAGCCTTCCGCAGCGGTCACTTGGACCAAACCGGTGGTCGCGTTGATCGTCGCGGTCGCGTTGGCGTTGGTGCCCGATAGGAAGTATTGAACCGGGTCGCCTTCGACGTCGACGCTTCCGAGTTGCAACGTCGCGTTTCGGCCATTGGCGACGACCGGATCGTTGATCGGGTTGAGGTACGGTTGGCTGTTGATCGGGTTACTCTGGGCGTCGACGTCCTGAGTAACGGTAACCGGAACGACTTCTTGGAACTGGTTCCCATCGCTATCGGTAATCGTGAAGGTAACGTTGGTCGTTCCGGTTCCGCCGAGCGCCTTCAACATCACGACGCTGTTCTCGGTGTCATTGAAGATCGTCGCGTTATTGATGCGAACGGTGTTGGTCGGCCGGTCGTTCGCTCCCACATGGGATTCGCTGATCGCTTCGCGGACCTTATCGCCTTCGACCAATTGTCCAAATACCGAATGATTGAAATCCAAGAAACGGGTCGGGACTTCGGTCACGAAAAACTGAGAGTTATTGGTGTCGTCGGATGACTTGGCGAACGACAGCACACCCGAGCGATTGTGTTGCAAGTCGGGATGAAAGTCGTCGTCGAATTGGCCCAAGGGTGATCCACCGGTGCCGGTCCCTTGGGGATCGCCGCCTTGAATGACAAAGTCATCGACGACCCGGTGGAAAATAATGCCGTCGTAAAAACCGTCCTCCGCCAACGTCGCCACCCGTCCGGCCGCGACCGGGGCCCGTTGTTCGAACAATTCAAACACCATGTCGCCGTAACCGTCCATGTCCAAACGCAACGAACGATTGCCGGTCAACACCGTGGCGGAAAGCAACGAAGGATTGGCCACAGAGACCGTCACGGTCAGCGGGCCGCCTTCGGCGTCGTAGGCATCGACCGGAATGTGCAGCGGCGAACCGATCGCCACCGTTTGAGCCCCGATCGTCGCGAACGTCGGCCGCTCGTCGGTCGGGTTGGTGAAGTTGCTCAGTTGCATCAAGGTTTCGATCGATTGCACCCCGACGAGCCGAGAATTATCCGGCAAGATCCAAGTCGGGTACTGTGTGATGTTCAAACTGGCAAATTGAGGATCCTGTGACCGAGTCTCATTGGGCAACGTGATGTCAGTGAACGGGAGGTATTCGCCGCCGTCTTCAAAAAGCTGTTTTTGTTCGGTACAGAACGGGCACCACTCGGCACCATAGAACTCGAAGCCTTGATCGCCCAGCCACTTCGCCAAAGCGACCAGATTCAAACCAGGTTCACCTTCGGCGGCCAGATTTCCGACGGCACGACTGCTCGAACCGGTTGCTGCGGATTGATCGGTCATCGCCGAAATATCAGGAATATCCCCCGACGGATCGGTGAATAACAGCTCGACGTCGCCCGCCATCATTTGGCGCCGTTCGAGCGACTCGAGCAGCAACGGGCCCCGGGCGGCAGAAACTTTCACGTCATGACGGGAGCCGCCTGATGAACGACGATGGTCGGCCGAGGGACGGGAAGTCTGTGAGTCCGAAGCAATAGCTTGAGCCAAACGTTGACGTAATTTTCGAGCAAGATTCATCGGCGTCGATTTCAAACGAGCAATTAGAAAAGCGAGACGTATCGGAAAAGTCGACCCGCAGGGATCGGTAGGACAAGGTTTTTCGGCACAGACCGTCGCGGTCACCCAATCCGCGCAGATTAACTCGACTGACAGCGTAATCGGATCGAGACGGCGCCTTCAGCCCCAATGACCTTTCAATGGCAATTCCCTTCGGGTTCCCGACAGTCGAAACGAATTTTGGTTCCCAAACGGTTGTACCAGTATTGCCGGATTGGACGGATGAGACGGGGTTTTGGTTCCCCCTTGGGATCGGCGGCAAGCCATTTTACCGCCCGATCGCCGGTCAAATGACAGCGTCTTCGGCCGAGAGATGAAGGTCCGAACCGGCCGCACATCGCAATTTTCGCGGCGAAAATCGTGATTCGGCGGGAAATCCGCGAATCCAGCCCTCTACGGCAGGAACTCGTTCGTAAAACAATCTTTTGGGGTAATCGACCCATCCTCGATCAATTTCAGCTCGGACATTTGGTCCAGGAGTCGCTGCCACCGCTCTTGCGTCATTTGGCCCAGCGAGTTTCGCTGAGCGTCGGTGACCTGATCGATCGCCCGAATGCCACCGTAAACCAGGGGTCGTAACTCCTCACTACCGAATTTCAATGCCTCGGGCGTCATCGAATGGCCATTTGCTTTCAAAATCACTTCATTGGCACGGTCGGGGGAGTCGAGATAGTCAACCCAGCCTTCCTGAGTCGCCCGGACCACCTTGCGGACCAATTCCGGAGATTTGCGGATCAATTCCCCTGTCGTGACCAAAACACTCGAGTAGGGGTTCCACCCCAGTTCACTGACCATCAACGTGCGCACTTCCAGCCCCTGTTGCCTGGCGATTAAAGGCTCCGCAACGCTGTAGGCTTGCACCATCGTTTTAGGATCGTTGACCATCGCGGCGATGGAGTTGAAGTACGGCACCTCGCGGACACCCTCGAGATACCCACGCTGACGAAGGAAGGGCAAAAACGCTCGCCCGGGTTGGCACTGCAATGTCATCCCGGCTAAGTCATCGAATCCCTCGACGCCGCTGTCGGCTCGAACCAACAGGCAACGCGGATGGTCCTGAACCGCTGCCAACACGGCCACAATGTCCGCGCCTTCCTTGCGAAACAACACCACGTCGTCGGCATTGGTGATCGCAAACTGGCTGCGACCGAGCAACAATTCCGGGGCGACCGGGGTTTCTCGTCCGCCCGGACGGATCGTCATCTCGATCTCTGCGTCACGATAGCCACCGTCAACCATCGCTTGGTACACGCCACCGTGTTCGACCTCGGGATACCAGTTCAACTGCACGGAAACGGTTTCCAAACCGGCGGTTGCCAGAGCAGTTGCCTTGGCATCGACCGGTCGATCACCCGCACATCCGGTCAACACCAAAACGATCGCTCCGATACATCCGGTCAACGCGATGGGAAACTTCGACATAGTCCACCTCAAGGAAAAAAACACCACTACTGCCTCGTCAAAATTTAAATTGAGGGTTAGTGAAGTGAGCCGACGGCGCTAGCCGCGGGCATTGCTCAACGCCCGACGCTAGGGGCGTGTTGATTTAATCGTAACCCGAAGCGTGAGCGAGGGATTCATCGCCATTAAGTCCTTTGTATGTATCCCTCGCTCACGCTTCGGGTTTCGATGAAGACTAGATCAACAGCCCGCTAGAGCGTTCGGCGCACCCTAAAATTAAATTTTAACGAAGCACTAGTTTACCCGCGTGTAGCGGTACAAGAAGAACCGACCGATCAACACGACGGCTCCGAACAAGATCAATCCTAGCAGGGTCGAAACGGCCAAGGCGGCGATCAGGGCATCCGTCTTCAACAAGCCTTGCCAGGCCGTCATCAACGCGCCCAAGCCGACGTAATCGGCCCCATTGCTGACAAAAAATTCCGCGACGATGGCACCGATGACTGCCAATCCGCTGCTGATCCGCGCCCCTAAAATCAGATAGGGGATCGCCGTCGGGATTTGCAAACGAATGAGAGTTTGCCAGCGTGAAGCACCATAAAGTTGGAACAGTTCGCGATGTTCAACGCGGACCGAAATCAATCCCGTGGTGACGTTATTGACGATGGGAAACAAACAAATGATGACGGTCGCGATCACGGCCGTTCGGAATTCATAGCCGCTCCAAATGATCAGCAGAGGCGCGATCGCCACGATCGGGACTGTCTGCAGAAACACGACGTAGGGAAAGAATGCTCGCTTGAGCAGCTTCGATTGACTAAATACGATCGACAGCAATGAGCCGATCACGATCGCCACGATCAAACTCACCGTGGCCGTATACAAGGTCATTGCCCCAGCGGACAGCAGATCGCCGCGCCGTTGCCAGCCGGCATCGACGACCTCCATTGGGGTCGGCAACAAAATACGCGGCAAATCGAACCAACGAACACTGCCGTACCAAACCACGACGGCGATGATCGCAACGACGATCACGCTGGCCGACGACAATGCTAATTCCGTCAGCCAACGTTTTCTCGCTCGGTCGTGCCGATCGGTCCATTCTTCATTCATGAATTTCATTCTTCAAGAACGAACGACCTCCCGTAAATGATCACTGACGGTGCCATAAAATTCTCCGAACCGGGGCATCCGTCGCAAGTCAGCTGACTTAGTAGCGAAGTCATGTTGAGTGTGAACCGGATTGTTCAAAACGACGCTGACTCGGCCACGATGCATCACGCAAATTCGATCGCAAAGCTCGATGGCCTCGGCGATATTGTGTGTGACCAAGACCATCGTGAAACCGTGAGTCGTCCACAATCGGGTCACCAAGTCTCCGAGTTGCATTCTCAAGACGTCGTCGAGCGCCGCAAAAGGTTCATCCAACAACAACAGATTCGGTTGATTCACCAAGGCTCGTGCGATCGAAACTCGCATCCGCATTCCGCCAGATAGCTGATGCGGTAATAAGTCCGCTGCTTCAGTAAGTTCGACCTCACCGAGGGCCTTCATGGCCGCCTCGATCCGACCCGCACGATCGACCGGTTGTTGTCTGCCGGCAAGCTTGTTTCGATTCTGCAGTTCCAACGGAAGCATGACATTGCCGAGCGAGCGTCGCCACGGTAGCAGCGCCGGTTGCTGAAATACAAATGAAGTCGACCCAAATCCGCTCTCGTCTTGATCTCGCTCGATCGTCCCGTAGGTCAATGGTTGCAACCCAGCGATGGCACGCAATAGCGTTGTCTTGCCACAACCGCTCGGTCCGACGATCGCCATCCGCTCCCCGGGTTGAATCTCCAAACTAACTGACGCGACCGCATCGATACCGTCAGGGAACCGAACAGTGGCATCGCGAAGTTGAATGGTGGCGGATGGGTTAGGGGAGGATTCGGGCAAATCGTAAGTCCGAGACGGGAACACCAATGGGGAGTGGCGAGCACTTAAAGTGAATTTGAGTTTCTTGTTTGTTTCGCGGATCACTCGATCATCCGCACGTAGTCCGCAATTGCCATCATGTTTTCGGCAAACATTTCGCTCGAAAGATACCTCGCACCGATCGGCATCTTGGGTTGCCCGACTAACCTGGCTCCATCGTACACACTGACCCATCGATGTTCGTCATCAAGGCTAGCGATCGCGGTGACGGCCTGTTGGGTGATTTTCGACATCGGCGTTTGAGGTTGCAATGGCTTGCCTGCCAACACGTTCTTGTATTTCTGGCCGAGCGTCGCGGTTCGGTCAGCGATCTTGAAAGCATAATGATCGGGCAAGTCGGAATCGTCGTAGGTCAGTTCGTAGTTCTTTCCGACCCGTTTCATGTACAGAGGACGGTTGGTTCCGCATTCGTAATAACGGGCAAAATCACCGGCCGGAAGTCGCGAAGCCTGCAGCCATTTGGCGGCCGCCGGGATCGGTTCGAGGAAACTCCGGTCGCCCGTGGCCAAGCTGATCTTCATGAGCGTCTCAAGGACCTCCATCGTCTCGTCACTGCTGACCGCCGGCGGCTCAAATTTCCGGGCCCAGATCGGTCGCATTTCGTCGTCGTATTGTTGCGCCCAACCCGCTTGTGGTGACGGCAATTGGGCGAGTTTCAGAAAACCGCCTAATCGTATCAGTCGTTTCAAAAACTTGGGATCGTTGTAGATCCGGTCCGCCTCGATCAAGACGTCGGCGACATAGCCGGTGACGTTGTCGTTGAGTGTCGCCATGTCCCAATAGTTCTTGATCCGTGTCACCGTTTGAGCGTCCTGTTCGGGCAAGCTTGCTTTTTTCGAAATCCCTTTGTTGATCGGGCCTGTCCAAACTTGAGGGAACCCGCCGTTGCCGAACTGCGCCGCCAACAGCGCTTCAAGGGCCAACCCGACCGAACCGTGTACCGAGGCGTTTTGAAACTCGGTGGCTTCGTCGAACGCCATCAGAAACAACAACGCGGACTGCGTTTGCCCGTCATCGAGTGACGAGTTGTTGCGTCCGCGACCAGGCAGATTGCGATAATCGGCGACTTGGCTTCCTTTGGGATCGAAGTCAATGCAATTAGTCCAACCACCGGATTTCAATTGTCCCGCGACGAGCGATTCGGCTGCATCGCGGGCGGCGTCCAATAGAGCGGGGTCGTTGGTCGCAAAATAAGCTCGCAAGAACGCGAGCCCCACCGTTGGCGTTCCAGGAGGCTGCACCCAGATCTGATCCTCACTAGCGATGCCTTCACCCCAACGCTGATTCGTGTCGAGCATCGTGTGATAGACATAACCGCCATGCCGAGCGACTTGTTGATGAAAGTAGCCACCCGCATCACGAAGGGCCTTGGCCGCGATCTCTCGATTGATCGTTAGCGTTGTGAGTTGGTCTTGAGCCTGAACGCGGGCGGATTGGAAAATTCCAGCGACGACTCCGATCAATATAACGGCAACTCGGATATTGCGTGAAAGGACGAACATGATGCGCCTGCAAACGAGGGAACGACGGGGGAGCATCCCATCATAGCAGGCAACACTTGTGTCGCGTTACTTTGATCGGCCATCAACCGGCGTCGTAGTAACCAGGTTCGTCGATCTTGTCACCGTCAAAATCACCGACGATCGGTTGTGAGTCCGGATTCGAACGGGGGACTTGAATCCGACGATCGTTACCTGTCAATCGGCGATCCCCGTCGGTGTCGATGATCCATAGATCGCCCCGCACGACGCCGATCTCATCGATCCCGTCACCGTCAAAGTCACCCACGACCGGCTCGTCGCCAGGCTTACCGAACGTGTACGGTTGGTCGCGTCTCGTCCAACGTCCGTCGCCGTCTTCGTCGAGCAACCATTGACCGGACCGGAACACACCGATTTGGTCGATGCCGTCTCCGTTCCAATCACCCGCCAGCGGCGTGTCGACCTGTTCGCCGTATTGGAATACGTGGTCGACCGCGTCGGCGAGTAATTCGCCGTCTTGGCCACGCAACAGCACTCGTTGTTGTCGCTCTTCTTCGGTCGGTTCGTGATGAACCAAATCCTCACGTTGTAAACGTCGTCGACGTTGGTTCGCCGGATCAGGAAGCCCCGGATCGCGGCGAATCCGCATCGCATCATTGTGCCAACGCCGACCAAAGATACCGACGTCGTCTTTTCCGTCCCCGTCCCAATCCCCGACGACCGGACGATCGAGTTCCGTGCCCATGCGCACCCACAGATCGCCCGCATCCCATAGGCCGTTGCCGTTTAAATCGACGAACCATTGGCCGCTCCAAAATAAAACGGCTTCATCGACGCCGTCCCCGTTAAAGTCGCCCGTCAAGGCGACCGCGTCGGAGTGTCCGAGCCGGATCTGGGTTGGCGTTTCCTCGTCACCGGAACCAAGCTCGGACTTGCGTGGAAGAAACTGCCAACGCCCTTTCGAGAGGTCCACTTGCAACAGAAAGTCCGGCAATCCACCAAAGAGAACATCTTGGTCGGCATCGCGGGCCGACGCTCTTTGGAAATCTAATCGACCATCATTGATCGTGAAGCCGGCTACCGTGAACAAGCCTTCTTCGTCCTGTCCATCGCCCCGAGGGAATCCGCCGTTGATGACACTCAAGTGCCAGCTGACTTCCCATTCGTCGTTCGCAAGGACCGGCGGCGGCACGTCCTCAAACTGCGGCAACCCGACCGGTCGGATCGGCGTCGCAAATGTTTGGATCGGAACCAGAGGAGCGATAATCTGAGGTGGTGGATCGTTCTCCGGCGGCGGAATCAACGGTTGATCCTTAATCACAATCTCACTGAAGTTGTTGTGCTGACTCGTTTCCGCTGGGGCGACCACGATATCGAAAATCGCATCGAAGTTCGGATCGGCTCCCGGTGCGAGCCGCTGAGTCAATACGGCAAGACCGTCCACGCCCAAGTCCGCCAAGTTGACCGCCAAGCCGCCCGTCGATCCGGCCGTATCGAGCGAATCAATGAAACCGTCCGGTTGCGATTGATAGACCGAATAAACGCGGTTGGGACGCAGTCCAGTGAATTCGTAGTATCCGCTGGCATCCGTCGTGACCCGAATCACGCCTCCGGTGCCGCCGAGTTGATTGCCGGCCGCGTCGATCGGCACACCGCTGAAGTCGCGGAGTTCCAATGTGATGGATGACAATCGTGCATCGTCGTCGGTCAATTGCCCGTCGCGAAATTGGCGAAGGTCCAACGGATCGGGCGCATTGTTCATGACCAACGCGTCGCCATCCTGGAACACGAATCCCGAAATGGTCGCCGGCGGCAGTTCCGGGAAATTGTATTCCTCCCCAGCATCACCGCCGCGAACGACGATCTCGCCGATCACGTCGAATGCGAGAATGCGTCCGCCGATCGTTCCGACCTCCTGGCCGCCGTGGAAGAATCCTTCCGGTTGGGTCTCACGAACTTGATAGGTGCCCGGCGGCAATCCATCGAATCGGTAACACCCGTCGGCGTCGGTTCGTGTCGTCGCGACCACAATCCCTTGAGTGTCGACCAACTCGATCAAGACGCCTGAAATAGGAAGTTCGGTGTCGTCAAACTTTCGGTTCGTGTTGACGTCGCTGAAGACTTTGCCTGAAATCGAGCCCGGCAAGACTTCGCAAAAATCATAGTTCACCAGCGTTTGACCGACGCCGATTTGGATCTGCGAAATGACGTCGTCGAGACTGTCGTCCCCGCCGCCGCTACCCGCTTTTTGACCGCCCTGAAAATACCCGGCCGGTTGGGTCTCGCGGATCGTGTAGTTGCCCGACGGCAGATTGGTAAACTCATAAGAACCGTCATCTCCCGTCGTTGTCGAGGCGACCAACCGTCCGGCCTCGTCGAACAGTTCGATCAACACGCCGCCCAAGCCGACCTCATCGGCATCACGGACGCAGTCTTGGTCGGTATCGACGTAGACCACACCGGAAATCTCCGATGGCGGAAGTTCGCAAAAGTTGTAGTCGGTCAGTGTTTGGCCCCAAGGGATCGATATGGCCGAGATCAAATCGGTTGCCGCATCGTTACCCCCGTGACTGCCGGCGACTTGACCGCCGTGAAAATAACCCACCGGTTGTGTTTCGCGGACGGTGTATTCTCCGGCGCGAAGATTGGTGAATGAGTATTGGCCGTCGGCGTTGGTGGTGGTCGTCGCGACCACATTGCCGGTCGCGTCGATCAATTCGATCAAGACGCCCGAAAGACCTTCTTCGTTGGGATCCTGGAAACAATCTTCATCTCGATCGACATAAACCACCCCGGAAATCTCTGACGGGGGCAGTTCGCAAAAATCATATTCGGTGAGTGTTTGTCCCCATCCGATCGCGACCGCAGAAATCAAATCGGCCGCAGAGTCGTTGCCCCCGTGGCTGCCGGCGACTTGTCCGCCGTGGAAAAATCCGTCCGGCTGTGTTTCGCGAACCGTGTATTCTCCGGCGCGGAGATTGGTAAACGTGTACCGGCCGTCGGCATCGGTGGTCGTCGTCGCCACCACATTACCCGCATCGTCGATCAGTTCGATCAAGACGCCGCCGAGCCCGAGTTCGTCGGCGTCCCGCTCGCAATCCGCGTCCGTGTCGACATAAACCGAACCGGAGATCTGCGCTGGCGGACGTTCGCAAAAGTCATAGTTCTCCGCATTGACGCCGGAAGTCAAGTTGATTTGGCTGATGCGATCGCCGCTGTCGACACGACCGCCTTCGCTGCCCGCCTTGGCACCTCCGTCAAAGTAGCCCGCCGGTTGTTGTTCGACGACGCTGTAGGTTCCGGGCACAAGATTGTCGAATCGATACATCCCATCGGCACCGGTCCGCGTCGTGGCGATCGTGTTTCCCGATGCGTCCTTCAGTTCGATCAACACTCCTTCGAGAGTGACTTCGTTTGGATCAAGTTCACAGTCCTCGTCGAGATCCACGTGAACGCGGCCGCTGATGGACGCGACTTGCCGCTCGCCAAAGTTGTACTCGACACCATGAAGCCCCTGACGCAGCACCACATCGACCAATGAGTCTTTATCTCCGCCGAGGGCACCGACACGGTCACCGGCGATCAATCCGACGCTGTCTTTGCCGTCGATGAATCCAGCGGGTTGCGTCTCGACGACGCGATAGGTATCCGGTGCCAGATCGGCGAAATGATAACGGCCCTGATTGTCGGTACGGGTGGTGGCGATTTCGTTGCCGATCGAATCGATCAGCGATAACAATACCTCCGCAATGGCTTCTTCGCCGCTCGAGCGAACGCCGTCGTCGTTGCGGTCGTGGTAAACGACGCCGGAGATCGATCCCGGTGCCGCTTCGCAAAAATTGTAATGTTCGCCGCGACCGCCGGCCGGCAATGCGATGTCGCTGATCGTGCCGGCATCGACCGCGCGTCCCACGGCGACTAACAGATTCGATGCCAACGTCCGCATTTCACCCGCATGCGCCCCGCCATCGATCAAACCGGCCGGGGTGATCTCGATAACGCTGTAAACCCCTTTGGGCAAATCGTTGAAGCGGTAGCTTCCGTCGCTTTGGGTCGTGGTGGTCTTGATGACTTGTCCAGACGAATTGACTAGCTGGATCTCGGCACCCACGACCGGCGTGCTCCCGTCGGCCTCGTGGTCGCCGTCGCAATCGGCCCCGGGGGCCGCCAAATAAACGAATCCGCCGATCGAACCGAGCGGTAATTCGCCAAAGTTGTAGTTGATCCCGGCATCGCCACCGGCAAGAGTAATGCCATTGATTTCATCACCGGGATTCACCGCAGTCCCGACGACGCTGCCGCGGATCGTACCGGCCGCGTCGGTTCCGTCCTGTAATCCGGCGGGTTGGTCGATCTCGATAACGCGGTAACGGCCCGGCATGATGCCATTGAATTGATAAGATCCGTCGGCACCCGTGGTCGTCACCAAGGAAGCCTGCGGTGCGATCGTATCGATCGGTTCAAGACGAACACGTACGCCCGAGAGTCCGATCTCACCGGTGTCTTTCGTTCCCGAATCATTGTCGTCGCGATAGACAAACCCGCTAATCGAAGCGGGTATCGGTTCTTGTCGCGCCGTTCCGACCGCCGCCGCAGATCGGTTGGGGCGGCTGTTAGGATCGTTGCTCTCATCGGCCGGAAGATTCAAGCCGAACGAAGCTCGAGGATCGCCATAGTCGTTGACGAACAAGGCGTCGGCGTTGGCCGTGTAATAATTGGGGGCGTCGAACACGGCCTCGAGGATCGAGTCTTGAAATTCCTGCCCCGAGGTGATCACGTCGAGCGACTTGTTGAACTGATCCAGATTCGGGAAGTTCCGCAAGACTTCATCGACATCGATGGTAAACATCAACTGATCGCCGGCTTGGAAGTCCACCGGTCGCAGGATCAACTCTTGGCCACCGTCGGTGACTTCCACGGCGACTTGTTCGGATTGTCCAGGCGAGAGCAGGAACGGATGCGAGCCGTTCTTTCCACGTCCGCCCGGTGCGGTATCGAAGATCGGGTCGCCGATGCCGACCCCGTCGGAGTCCTTGTCCGTCCGAATACGAAGCTCCGTCAGTTTGGTACCCGGCGCGCCACCGGTGAAAGAAAGTATGAAGCGGTCTCCTTGCGAATCACTCCCGGAATCGGTCTCGAGATAATCGGTTTCCAAATAAACGACCCCGACGTGAATCGGATCAGCCGTCATCAAACGACGCGATTCCAACGGTTCGATCCGCATCGATCGCGACTTGTTCGCTGAAGCGCCGCCCACTGACGAGCCGAGCGGCGACCACGATCCGATCCAGCTTTCAAGGCGTTTTCGAAACGTGCTCCGACGCGGCGTTGGATTGATTTTCTGATTCACGTTGGGCACCTCCCTGTGCCGCCGAGATCATTCGTATTGGATCGCTGTTCAAGGACTTAGCTGCAGTCGCAATGACTTTCGGGCTTCAGTCCACCCCGCTAACGCCCGTTTTCTTTAACGCGATTTTGTTGGGGCCCGAGGACAGTTCCGGCAACGACCACCGCCGGATCGTGGCGTCAAAGCCGCCTGAGACCAAAGTTCCGTTGACCATCGCCAGCGTGGCGACTGATCCGACGTGGCCGCTGAAGGTACTCACCACGTTCATCCCGAAGTCTTCGTCGACCAATTTCACCAAGTGGATTTCGTCGTCGCTTCCCGCAGCCGCGAACGTCTGGCTATCGATCGCCACGACGGCGAACAAACGACCGGAAGTGATTCGTCGCTTCGCTAACATTTGGCGTTGTTCGCTGTCGTAGCGGACGACCGTCCCGTCTTCGGCAACACTGACGAGAACATTGGAATTCGGCATGAAGGTGAAGTCTCGAATTCGCGACTCGTGAATTCCCTGTTCGTGTTGCAGTTCGCCCGTCGTCGGGTTGAAAAAGTGGACCGCGCCGCTGCGTCCGCCGACGGCGAGCGTCGAACCATCATCGCGATATCGGCAACACCGCAGATCCACGCAATCACAAGTCAATTTCGGCATTTGGCTGCTCGCCGAACCGATCAAAAACACCTGCGAATCGAAACCGACGGCGGCGATTTGTTTGCCTGATGGCGAAAAACGAACGCACGCGAGCGCCGGAGCCGAATCGATCTTTTGCATCAGGCCAAAGTCACGTCGCCGGTCCCAAATCAACAATAGGCCGTCATTGCCTGCCGAACACAACCGGGAACCCGACGCATCAAAAGCCAGCGTGCGGATCCAATCGAAATGCCCGGGGCGTTGTTCACCGCTGTCGCTACGATTGACGCCGTCGCCCAACACATGAGCGATTTGCATCGTCTGAGCGTTCAAAATACGAATGATGTGATCGTCGCCGGCGACCGCCAAGAACTCACCGCGAGGATCGACGGCCATCGCCGTAACGACGACTTGCCGAACACTCGAATCCACCGGCGGTAATTGATAGACCTGCGAGTTCGCCGAATTCATCGGGGTAATGCCGTGCGGCGATTGAGCCAACAGGGTATTTCCGCTGTCGTGTCTACCGACGCTATTAGCTCCAACGCCGGACATCCAGTCGATCCCGGTCAGATGCGTGGCGGTCAAACCGAACATGACCATCCCGATGGCGAAGACTCGGCGCCACGTGGTGCGTGTAGATTTCATAACATCCCCCCGGATTGTTGGGCGAGCCGCTTTCGTGCGGGCACGCTTCAATCGGATTGATCGGCATCTTCGCCGCTCGTCATGAACTCAAAACGATTCCAACGTGAAACTCGACCGACTTAACACTTCCACGGAATATTAAACAGACGCGAGAGTTCCCCTCACTCGAAGCCGAAAGCCATATCGAGAACCTCTGCGAAAAGGCCAGAGAGAGCCCTCCAGAAAATAATCCTTGTTTCGAGATAAGCTTGACCAAATCACCTTGTGCAGAGTCCCGTATTTGCTTGCAGGTTCGATCGAAATGCACTCTATTGGGTAGGTAACGACAGCCCATTTGTAGGATGATTGATGTTATTCGCAATTCTTCGGTTAAGTGGCCGAATGCCGATCCGCTATTCTCGAGTAGTCGATACCGCAGTGACGCTGTGCCTGTTAGCTAGCATGCTGTTGCCCAAGCCGGCGATGGCACAACTCAGGCCGGAAATTCTCGACCTTGTCAAACGTGCATCCGTGTTGATTGAGTACGACGATGGCGAGAATCGTTCTAGCGGCAGCGGGTTCATTGTGTGGTCTGATAATCACAATACGCTCATTGCAACGAATCATCACGTCGTCGCAGAAGCGATCGAACCTCCCGGTAACCCTAATCTTTCCCCAAGAGATACTCTGCTAAAATGCATTAGCAATCCGGGCAGCCCCGAAGAGAGAATCGTATTTGCGACGGTGCATGCTTATTCAGCCGCAGATGACCTCGCTTTATTGGCCGTTGCGAATTTCTTACCGCCGGCAGTGCTCCAGCCGTCGCGAGACTTTGTGCCTTTAGAAACTCAGCGTGTCTATGTGGCTGGTTTTCCGTTCGGCGAAATCCTCGGTGTCGGTGGCCGTCGACCGAATGTCACCATCTCTGAAACAACCGTGAGCAGTATTCGGCGTGGGCTTGAGGGAATTCCGGAGTACTTGCAAACATCTGGCGGAATTGACCCGGGCAACTCCGGCGGGCCTGTTATTGATGCCGACGGACATCTCGTGGGAATTTCGGTGGCGAAGGTTACCCATTCACAAATCGGTTTGGCCGTCCCAGCCTGGAAGCTTGTCGAATTAATGCCACATTCATTTGGTGACGTTGTTCTGCAGCGAGGCGACTTTGGGTTGCAGTGCGGAGTCAATGCATTCTTCGACGTTGGTGGAGGTATCACCCAAACGCCCGTCCTCACCGCAGCAAGGTTTGATAACAAATCATCGATCAAATTGAAACGCGATGATATGGGATGGCTGGCGATCGAGGGCCTCCAAAAAATCGGTTCAATGGGATCTTTGACTCCCGGCGCGACCCTCAATAACGTCATCCCGTTAAAGATCGAACGTATCCCTGGGGATGGCCCTGTGATTGCTCTGCAATGGAAAATGCCACGCGATCCTCGTTTACCCAATCCAACCAGACGAGAACACTACAGTCGCCCGCTCATCGTCGATATGGATCAAATTGACGAATTAATGAATGCCGCCACAAAGCCCGATGCGGTCGCAGCAGCGCGAGGAGCCCAGAATCGACCGTTGACCGACACCGATACGGTAATCGATTTCAAGGGTTCGATCAGACGCGTGATCCCAGCGGGAGATGGTCGCTATCTGGTCGTGCAACTAGCCGATCTCTCGATTGTGCTGGTCGACCTGCAAACGAAGACCGAATCGGGGCGGATTGAAGACAGCCGTGATCGCATCATTGTCGCTGGTCGTTCAACGATTGTCACGTTCGGACGGACGGAGCGGAACTTAAAGCGTTACCGGTTGCCGGACCTCGTCCCCTCTGGGACACGAGACCTAGCCAATGACGCGGTGATCCATCTCGCAGATTGGGGGGCTTCGACAGACGGGCCGGTTAGTGTAATCGCCCAAATGCCGGGTCAGTCAGTTTTGTCGACGCTATTACTGGATCAAAAAACAGGTCGTTTCAGTTCATTCTTGCTTGAGGGACAAGTACGCGAAAAAACACGGCAACCAACCTTGCTCGATCGGATGCCTCTGAAAGCTAAATATTCACTCCGCATGAACGATAAAGGTAATGTTGTGAGCATGTGGATGGAGGCCACGAGTAAACCCGTCGTTCATCTGATGACGCAGCAGCGACGAGAATGGCGTTACGACCAGCTTGAAAAGACGGCGTACGCTTACGTCAGCCCAACCGGAGCACTGCTCTGTACTTCAGGAACGGTCCTGGCTGGCGACCTCGGCATGCTCTATGACCGTCCACTGAACTTACCCACCTCGAGCGACGATTATTTTCTATCGCTCGGCCACATTACCCGCGAGACAGCCGAAGAAGCTCGCCTCAACCGCGAAGCATCGTTGTCGGGTCCTCGCCCACGAAGTGACGAACCTCAAACAGTGGACTTTTCCTGGGAGGTAGTGAGCACCGTCGACGGGAAAGTACATAGGACGATCGTGCTGCCTGGGAACTTAACGCTCGATATGATGGGTATGGACGCCAACGACGGATTGCCGTTGGATGAACGCTTTTTTTGTAGTCCACAGCACAACCTTATCGCTTGCGTCTTGCCCGACCAATCTCAGGAAATCCATTTGATTGAAATGAAAACGCCATTACCTGGATACGAGCCTCAAGAATCCAATCCCGAGAGTGACCCCGACGCTTCGATCAAAATAGCAAATCAAAACAATCCTCTGCAGGACGAAGTGCCTGATATAGACGAATTTCGGACTTGGACCGACTACTCGGGAAAGCACAAAACAGAAGCCAAGTTCTTGGCGGCGAAGCAAGGCTACGTGCAATTGCAAAAGCGAGATGGCGCGAAAGTTGTGTTGAAAATTCAGCTGCTGTGCGAACCCGACCAAAAATTCCTTCGAAATCTACTGAAGTGATACCTGCTCAACTTCGGACCTTACTACCGGTCGTTTTTCGATAGAAACCGCCGAAGTCTATTCGTCGCCGATCATCCGAGCCGGGTTGGCCCGCATCCAGTGTTGTAACTCCTGCTGTTCGACGCCGAGCCGGTCGTGCAGCGTGGCATACATCGACGGCATCGTGGCGGCCGAACCGGCGAAATGAGTGCGGTCGGCGGACCATGCCGCGCCGTCTTGATCCACCTCGACCGTCTGATCGCCGAGCGGATAACGGCCCGGTCCCAAGCCGGCCGCCGAGATTGCATCGGTGACGATGATCACGTTACGCGACGGGACGCACCGCAGGTAATTAGCCAGGGACATACAGGGAATGTGATGGCCGTCGGCAATGAATGAGATCGCGAGTTGATCGGATAGATGCAGCACTCGCTGAATAATGTTGTCGTGGCGCGGGAGTTGAGCCGGGCAGCCGTTGCCCAAATGGGTATACATCCGAAGGCCGGAATCGATCGAGGCTTTCAGTTGATCCAACGACGCGTCGCTGTGCCCCGCCGCGACCGTGATGCCTTGATCGGTTAACCAGCGAGTGACCACGCCGCCGGTGTCTTGCTCAGGGGCGAGCGTGAGCAAACGAATCCTGCCGCAAGCCGCGTCGACCAAACGACCGGCAGCGTCCAGACCGGCCGGTCGGACAGCCTCCCTCGGATGCGCGCCGACGTACCCATCGACCGGACTGATGAAGGGCCCCTCGATGTGAAACCCGGCAAAAACATGGAACCGGCTCAGCGACGCGTCACCATCGAGTTGATCCAAAATCTCGCACCAACGCGAGATCCGCCGAATCATCGTCTCCAACGGCGCGGTGATGAGGGTCACCAACACCTTCTCCACCGCGTCGTCGGCAAGGCGTTGTCCGACTCGCACGACTTCGTCCAGTGTGATCTCATCGGCGTTGAAGTCCAATCCCGCATAACCGTTGACCTGCAGGTCGATAAAAGGGCCCGGCGGATTCATCCTTGTTTCATCTCCGACCGTGTTTCCGGCGACAGTCGCTCCCCGGCGGCTTGGTCAATGATCAACGTGGTATCAGCGTGTCGGCGCAGAACGCTGGCGGGAATCATCGGGGAGATCTCGTCTTCCAAGGTCGATCGGACGGCTTCGGCTTTGCGTCGGTCTGGCACGCTGCAGAGGATCTTTTTGCTTTTCAGAATTTGCCGGATCGACATGCTCATCGCGTGCGTGGGCACTTCGTCCAGGCTGGCGAACCAGCCTTCGCCGACCTGTTGTTGACGACAAGGCTGATCCAGTTCGACGATCAAGTAAGCAGAATCGGTTTCGAAGTCGGCCGGCGGATCGTTGAAGGCCAAATGGCCGTTCTCGCCGATCCCGCATAGTGTCAGATCGATTTCAACACGACGTAAAATCTCGGCGGTCTGTGCAATCGTTTGCTCGGCGTCGGCATCACCTCGCAAGTAATGAAAATCAGCTAGCGGAACTTGGCTGACGAAGCGTTCGCGAAGGTACCGACAAAACGACGCCGGATGTTGATCGGACAATCCGACGTATTCATCCAGATGAAACCCGGTGACGCGTGCCCAGTCGATGTCGGGCATGGTTACCAAGTGCGATAGGACTTCGAATTGCGATGCACCGGTGGCGACGACGATGTAAGCATGATCTTGATTCTGCAGCAGGGTTCGCAAATGATCGGCGGCCAAGTTTGCGGTCACACGGCCCATGCCGACCGGATCGTTCGTCATGATGGTGAACATGTTAGACTCTCAAAATAAACGTTTGAAAAAATACGTGAGCGAGAAAAGAGAATGAGTTTAACGTCGAAACCGGAGCGAACCTGGTGGTCCCGTTTAGGACGTTTGGGTCCGACGATCATCGTGGCCGCCGTTGTATTGGGGCCGGGAAGCATCGTCAACGCTAGCCGGGTCGGATGCGAGTTCGGATACGCGTTGCTGTGGGTCGTTCCGTTGGCTGGTTTATTGATGATGGGGATGACCGTCGCGGCAATGACGATCGGCGTTTTGGACCGACAAACGCCGTGTCAAAAGATCGCGGTTCATTTCGGGCGTCCGGCGGCTTGGTTGGTGGGTTTGTCGTTGCTCGTCGCGATCACTTTATTTCAAGCGTCCAATAATAACGCCATGTTAATGGCTTGGGACGGTTTGATGCCCGAGTCCAACGTTTCAGTCGTGTCGCCTTGGAAAGCGGTATTGGGTCTATTGCTCTTCAACGTCCTTGTCATCGGAATTCTATTGGCGGGCAAGACGGGATTGTACCGCCGTTTGGAGACGGGGATGACCTTGTTGGTCGGCGTTATGCTGGTGGCGTTCGGGGCAAGCATGTGGGCGGCATCCCCGTCGTTGTCGGGAATCGCTGGCGGGCTCGTTCCTCAATTGCCCGAGGTGAGCGGACCGACAAGCAATGCGACGATATCATGGTTGGGCATTGCGGCTTTGTTCGCGACGACGTTCTCGGTCGCCGGTGCGTTCTTTCAAACGTACCAGGTTCGCGAGAAAGGATGGGACGCGTCCGAATTGCGAACCGGTGTGCTCGATGCGGTCGTGGGGATCGGTGCGTTGGCCGCCATGACAATGATTCTTTTCATTACCTCGGCGGCGGCCTTGCACGGGAGGGTCGACGTCAGCGAATTGACCAGTGCCACGGCGGTGGCGTCGCAGATGGAACCGTTGTTCGGCAAATGGGCTAGCATTATTTTCTCCGTCGGCGTATTCGCCGGCGCGGTCAGTTCGTTCGTGGTCAATGCGTTGATCGGTGGGGTCGTCTTCGTTGACGCGATCGGCAAACCCAGTGAATTTGATTCGGCGGCGGTTCGTCGAGCCACCGTCGCGGTACTGTTGGTCGGATTTGCGATCGCGGCACTCGCCTCGTTGTCGGGGATGAATCTTGTTAAGTTCATCGTCGTGGCTCAGTCACTGACCGTGCTCGCGTTTCCGATTCTTGCGATCGTTTTGTTATGGCACTTGTGGTCGTTGCGAAGTCATCGCATTTCCAAGACGCTTTACGTCAGCGTGGTTGCCGGTACCGCGGTGGTGTTCGTGCTTTCATTTCGAACGCTGTGGTCGTTGCTTCATTAAACATCAGGACTTTCATGACCCTTTCCAACGAACCGACTCGGCCTCACGATCAACTCCGTGAGGTGCAGATCCAGTGCGGTTATCTTGAATCGAATCCCGCCAGCGTGCTGTATCGCAGCGGCAAAACGATCGTGCTTTGCACTGCGTCGATCGAGCGTGGCGTCCCGCCGTGGATGGAAGGCAAAGGGAAGGGCTGGGTGACGGCGGAGTACAACATGCTGCCCGGCAGCACGAGTCCTCGAAAACGCCGTGATCGTGATGGCAAAGTCGACGGGCGGACCACAGAGATTCAACGCTTGATCGGTCGCAGCCTACGGGCGATCATCGATCTCAACGCTTTGGGCGAGCGAATGATCACGGTGGATTGCGACGTATTGCAGGCCGACGGGGGCACACGAACGGCTTCGATTACGGGTGGGTTCATTGCCTTGTCACTGGCAGTGAAACAATTAGCTGCAATGCCCGTTATCGGTGCATTACCACCGGTCGACCCGCAAGCGGTTTTGCCAAAAAGTGTTGCCGCGATTAGCGTGGGTGTGATCGGCGACGACGTGGTCCTGGACTTGGACTACCTACTCGATTCAGCCGCCGATGTGGACATGAACATCGTCATGACCGGCGACGGACGATTCATCGAAATTCAAGGAACCGGCGAAGAGGCAACATTCGGCGACGAGCAACTCGTCCGGATGTTGGCACTGGGTAAGAAAGGAATCGCCGAATTGACCGCGAAGCAGTTCGCCGCGTTGGAGAAATAAAAAGTCAGGACGTCGACGTTAACCGAAACCGATATCTTTCTTAGTTGATCGAGCTATCGCTCGGCCACCAAAGCGTCGACGGTGCCGGTACTATCGGCGAAACGCTCCAACGGCAGTCCCATCAGTCTGGCCTGCGTTAACCACAGGTTTGCCAGCGGGGTTCCTTCGGGAAGATTGATGTGTTGTCCGGACTGAACGCGATGTGATCCTCCGGCGACAATGATCGGTAGATCATTGTACTGGTGCGTTGAACCGTCACCGAGTCCGCTGCCATAGGTCATCAATGTGTTGTCCAAAAGCGATGATCCGTCGGCTTGTTGGATACCATCCATTCGTCGAATCAAGTAAACGAATTGCTCCATGTGAAAGCGATCCACTTTTAACAAGTCGTCGATCATTTTGGTTTGGTTGTGCGACATCTGGTGATGACTCCGAGGCTTGTCGAACAAACCCTCGAACATGTACGGGGTGTCCCAACGTTCGGGGCCGACCATGAAGGTTGCCACATTGGTCAATCCGGTCTGCAGTGCCACGACCATCAAATCACCCATCAATCGGATGTACTCACCCCGAGGAAGATAGGCATCGGCCGGCTCATCAAAGTCCACTTTCGCTAACTCCGATTTCATTTCGGCAAGCCGGTCCATTTGCTTTTCGATCGTCCGAACGGAGTCGAAGTACTCTTGAAACTTCTGCCGGTCGCCGTAACTAAGGTCTTGTTGCAACTGCCGTGCGTCCGACAACACCAGATCGGTCACGTCGCGAAAACGTTCATTTTGTGACGTTGAGAACAGACGCCGATACATTTTTTGTGGATCACGAATTGAAGGCGCGAGATGACCGCTGCCGTACCACGAGATATTGTCGAAGTAAATGGATTCTTTGTTGTCGTGGTGGCTGTTGCAACTGAATTCGAGCGTTGCGAACGGAGTGTTTTGCCCGATGTGATCGGCGACGATGTGATCGAGCGTTCGATCAAGCGGCCATGCGGTCCCTTGGATCGTGTACGGCACGGCGCTGCTGAGATAGCACGACGCGCACTGGGCGTGGACGTCGGTTCCTTGCTGGAACGTACGGTCCATACCGGTAATCAAATTGATTTTGTCACGGACCGGTTCCAACGGCTGCATCGTCGGCGTGAGTTCCTCGAGCGGCTTGACGCTGTAGAACGGATCTTGTTTTCCCAAGGAAGTCATCACGTTTCCCAAATTGCCTTTGGGGATCACATCATTCGCTTCGCCTGGAAAGAAGCCCCTCCGGACCACGCCGATCGGGACGTAGTAATGAACCATCCGCAACGGGATCGCTTGGTTGTCGGTCGCACCACGAGCCAGACTTTCCATCCACGGCAACGCCAACACGCTGCCGCCTAGACCTCGGAGAAACGTTCTTCGATGCCATGAATTCATGTTGATGTCCCGGAAGAATAGGTTGCGGTTTGGAACGGTTCGCTGTGAATGATGTGCTTGATCAAGTCTTGAATCCGATAGTCATCTTGTTCGGCATCCCGGACAATCTTCTCGATCGCAATCTGATCGGCGGGCCCCAGGGACCGGGCCAATGCGAACGATAGCAGGTGTTCGGTGAACGCTCGAGCGAAACGGCGTTGTTCGGCCACGATCGCATCCTTGAACTGAATCACGTCGACGAAGTCGTGCTTGCGAAACAATTGGCCGCTGACGTCGATTTCGCGATCATTGTCATAGAGATCGCGCCAGCGTCCGACCGGATCGAAGTTCTCCAACGCGAATCCGAGCGGATCGATCTGTTCGTGACAACCGCGGCAATCCGCACGCTGACGATGAATCGCCAATCGCTCACGCAGCGTCATGTCGGCTTCGTCGGCGGCTGGCTTTTCGGCCAGCGGTGGTACATCGGCCGGCGGCGGATCAGGCGGGTCGTTGAAAATGGCCGTCGCGATCCAAGCACCTCGGGTGATCGGTTGCGTCCGATGAGGCCCTGATGTCATCGTCATCACCGCTGCGTTGGTAATCACGCCGCCGGTACGTCGATCGGTAATCGGCCGGCGAGTGAAAGTGGCTATCCCGACCTCGCCGCTCGGCTTGGTTCGGTCGCTCTCGCTGACGGTTGCCAAGTCACCGTAAAAAGATTCGAGCAAACCACTGCGATAAGTGAACGAGGGATCTATCAATTCGATAATCGGGCGATTCTCGATCAAGATGGTCTCGAAAAGCAGCAGCGGTTCCATCATCATGTGCATGCTTTTGCGGTACTTGGCGAAATAGAAATCATCAAACTTTTCGCGGTCGGGAACCGATGAAATGATGCGTTCCAACTGCAGCCACTGAGACGGAAAGCTATCACAGAATCGTTTGAGATTGTTGTCTCGAAACATTCGATCGACCTGTTCGTCGACAACGTCCGGCTGGCTCAGTCGCCCCGCGTCGGCCAAGTCCAACAACGCAATATCTGGCGAGCTGCCCCATAAGAAAAAAGAAAGTCGCGACGCGAATTCATGATCGTCGATCCGATACGTCCGGCCATCTTGATTGTTGAGTTCGTTTGCTCCGTGATTGGTATCGTAGAGATACAAGAATCGAGGTGACGCGAGCGCGGCGGCGGCTACCCGTTTCATTGCCTCGGTGAAATCAGCACCCTGATCCATTTGCGACAATGCAAAGCCGACGTAGCGATCACTCGTTGGGGTGTCCACGCGGCCACGAAACGCGCGGCGAAGAAACGGATTGACGCGAGCCTGGATCTCGGCCCGCAATGGTTCACGCTCCAGACGCACCTTGGGCGATCGGAAGAAGGAATTCCAAATACCGACGTTGATCGAATTAAAATCACGACTATCGGTGATCGAATCTCCGAGGTTCAAAAACGACTGCATCAATAGCGGCGAAAGCGAAAGGTGGTCACCTCGATTGTCGAACCCATGTTCGGCTCGCAAGTCTTGAGGAAAGGCGGCGACACCCTCAAGGCGCGGTTCGATCATTTGTGACTTTCCCAACGGTCGGCTACCGACGTAGACGACGTCGGGCATCTTTCCCGTTGACGGATCGAAGTATCCTCGGTGGGCTCGCATCATGCGTTCGGGAAGCGTGAAGACAATGCACCGAAGTTCAAACAGATCTTGCACTGCGTTGTTGTACTGAAAACGATTCATTCTTCGAATCGGAGTCTTGACGTAACTTCGCGGCGCTGCCGACTGGTCGCGAATTGTCTTCAGCCCTTCGACCAGAGATCGTCGCACATCAGAATTCAGATCCGGTTCATCTGCGGGCGGCATCTCGTGTTGATCCAATACATCGATCAACTGTTGAACCAACTCGACTTGGGTTGAAAGCGTCTCGGCATCCATCGAAACCAAGTTCACGTCGCTTTCGGCGTGGCCGTCTTGTCCGTGACAATGGACACAGTGGTGTTCCAACGCCGACGCCAAAGTGCGTTGCCATGCATCATCTGCGCAGCTAAGGGTGGTGGTGAAGAACATCCCCAAAACTGCTGACAACAACAGCGTGAAATCAGACAGGGCTTCGTCACCGGACGAGCACCAACGGGCACGGCGGCAAGGTTTCGGTTTTCTCATGAGGCGGCGGGTTGGATGGGCGGGAGCGAGGCGGGACGTTCCATTGTAACCCATCTCCACTCGCCAAGCATTCATTCAGAGCGAGTTGCTTGCCAACCGCCCGTCAGACCCGCTATTTGGAGTCTTGAAGAGAAACCGCGTCGTCACTAACCGAAATTGTATTCGCAGCGTCTTTGTGATAGACCGCACAACCTCTCCATTGCCCAACAAAAGTGAACTCGCGATCGATAATGCGTTTGATTGGCGGTGTTTGTCGATGCGAATGAGACTCTGCTGGCAAGAAATCACAGTCAAAACTGCCGGTGGTGTCTACGAAAATAACCTTGTCATGGCTCATCAGGGAATCAGCATAACGTCCGACGAAATAGGCTTGATTCGGACCGGGTGTTGAAACGTTGAAAGTATGGGCGACTTTGGTTGCCATCGGTAATCCTGTTTCAACATAGATCCTGGGCATCCAACCCCATACAGCCAACTTAGTCCCTTTGTCCGCAATACGATTGATTTCACGAGAGACTTCCGAAAGGTTCGATTGTTGCGACTGAATGAAAGAAAAATCTTTTAAAAACAGATTTCCTCGATAGATTGGCAGTAGCGAACTTGCATAGCACATCAAAACGTAAAAGACGGCTAAGATCGCGCCCCTGCGGTCGGCGAGAGAATTCAAAATGAAAGTATGAACTGCCGCGGAAGCGATCGCTAGCGGATGAAGTAAGAAAAGATAATAGTGTTTATAGAAAGATCCCGTTTGAATCACGCAGTAACACGCGACGAGCACGTAGGACATCGCCCATAATGCGATTTTAAAGTCACTCACGAACACGAAATCTCGGAAGTTTTGAATTCGATATAGAATCCCGAAGGATATCGAACCAAGACTTGCAACAACAAACCAGCGGCCATCTAACAAGCCGAGCCAAGCCCTCGGAAAATAGATGACTCTCTCTAGCATCGAAAGCGAAGAGCGACTCGTTGCGTGGCTGAAGTTCTCAAGAACATATGAGGTCGAAAAATCTTTCACTTGATCGGTTGCGAGTAAATAAGCGAACCACAGCAGTGTAGGTGAGGCGGCTGCCAAAAGCAGGGTTTTCCATCCGCTGTTCGAACGGAGAAGGAAGAGCCCGCTTACCCCAAGGAATACCCCCATCGGGACAGCTTGTAGTTTTGTCAATGGAAGCAAGCCAAGTGCTGCGCCTAATGCAATCAGCGCCCCTGGATGAACCCTTCCATGCTCTCGAAGTCGATCATGAATGCTGGCCATGATCCAAGTCGAAACGGAAAGAACCAATATGGGTAGGTGTTCCCCGTTGTATCCCACAAAATCAGTTGATTGTAGCGCAGCGATGCACCACACAAGCGGAGTTGTAGAGACCCTCGCGATTCGGCTTCCGCTCATTCGAGATATTGTCAGGTATGTGAAACCACAAGTTGCCGTCCAAATCAGGCAAGTCAATAGCTTGGCTGTTCCATAATTCAAGTTTCCGAAAACCAAGTCCCAGAAATAAAGAGTCTGAGCAATGAGCGGACCGCTGGTATGAGCATCATGATTTCCCCATAATGCATATCCGTCTTTGAGCTTGATCGCACCCGCCATCCACTCTGACTCGTCAACATTGCTTTCGCCGAAAGTCCAAGAGGCGCTTCGAACGATCAGAATCGTGGCAATCATTGCAAGCCAGTAGTGCCAGTCCGAGGAGAGCCAACGAGAGTGTCTCTTCGGCGCGTATTTCTCGAGGGAAAGAAACGCCATCCAACCGAACAGTATCACGGAGGCAACTTGCCAGATCGTGTTCCGACCAGACCCTAACGCATCAAAAAGCGGCACAAGAATGGAGTGGTGATAGGATGTTACCAGATCCATGAGCAAAATCCGATCATCAATAATCTCGGTGTTTTAGTTGTTGTCGGCCTACGAGCCTCTTTGTTTTGTCGACCGCAATTTTGGGTAGGCTCTTATTATCGCGCCGTAGGCGATTTTCTATAAGCATCGACGAGCACTTGTTCGTACGCGTCGACCATGGTATCCCACGAGTAGCGATCGCTGATCCGCGATGCGTTGGATGCCAATCGAGAACGCAACGTTGGATTCCGCACCAAATGCGCAATGCCCGCAGCGAGTGCGGCCTCGTTGTTCTCGACCAACCATCCGTTGTCGTTGTGTTCGATCGCCGCGCGGACGCCGCCACCGGCGTCGACGGCGACGACCGCGACGCCGCACGCCATCGCTTCAAGCATCGCCGACGGAAAACCTTCGTAACGACTTGGCAGGACAAACAAATCCGACGACAGGAGACTGGGTTGGATCGGCCGAACCCATCCGCGAAACGTCACGTGGTCGGCGACCCCCTGACTCGCCGCCAAGTCGACTAAGCGGTCTCGCTGACTGCCTTCGCCTAAGATCTCCAAGTGCCAGTCAGCGATCCCATCGGTTCGATTCAAATGCCCCAATGCGTTGAGTAAACGATCGAAGCCTTTCTCGTGTTCGAGTCGGCCCGCCGCGATGATCGTCAATCGCTCGCCGTCGTGTTGACTCGCACGAGATTGAAGATCGCGAGATTCGCTGACGGGGTCAACGGCCGAGGGAATCACGATCGGATTGACGCCGGTTCGATGATGTAATGTCGTCGCGACTTCGTCGCTCAAGCATACGACGCGCGAAGCGCGGCCATAGAGCCGGTTACGTAAGAACTCTTTCAACCTTCCGAGAGATTGAAAGGCGGGGTCACTTCGTTCACTGACAACGATCGGGGGTGCCGACCGATCCCCGCGTGTCGCCAAAAGCACTAACACGTTTGTCGCGTCGCAAAATGACAAGACGACGTCAAACGCGTTGCTACCTACCGCACGACGTAAACGAGCAAGCCGTTGGAATGTGGGGACCCAACGGTCCACCGTCGACATGACATCAAGTGGTCGACGTGCGACGGTTTCGGAGACGGTGTGCCGATCGCTCTGGCCATCATCGAGCGAGATCAACGTAACGGCGTGCCCGCGGTCGGCCAATCGGGAAACCAGTCCGGCCATCACCCGTTCGGCGCCTCCGCCGTTGAGCGAATGGATGACACAGCCGATGCGAAGAGCACGTGCCGGTGGTGTCGATATCGGTTCGGGCGACGAGGACGAAATGGCAAGAGTCAAGTTGGCGGAGGAAAAAGACGGCAAAGAAGTGCGAAAACGGCCAATAGTTTTATTTGCGAGGATTGTAGGTCGTGACTAACGTGGAGTCGGCATGGGGATGCCCGCACCTAGTCTATCAACAAAAGCAGTCTCACCATGAAATGCGCATCGGCTTCTCTTTTCCAAAACTCTCGCTCGATTTCGAACCGTTGGGTGACGCTCGCTCTGTTCGCCTTGGCGAGTCTGGCGTTTGGAAGTGCTTCCTACGCTCAAGGGCCCGGATTGTATGGTTTTCAGCCGTTCGGTTTCTATCAACCTTACGGGATTCAGTATCGGTCCAGCGTCGCGACTCCGCCGTATTTTTCCGTCAATCCGCCGGTCTACTACGGCACCCGCCATTACCGTCCCTACGGAATCAGCCCGTTCGCGGCCCCGCCCCAAGTGACGGCCCCGGCAGGTTACCACGGTCAACCGGGGGCTTCGGGCGTGCGGTCACGCCATTACTCCGGCCCGGTCGGCAACCCCTTTATCTGCCGATCCGATTCGGTGCCCTCGGCATCCACGTCGAGTGATGAGACGGTTTCGAACGCCTCCAACGGTGGGCAAACGCAGCAGGTCGCCAATGCCTTCACGCCCGGCAAGGTCCAAACCAATCCCTTCGTCGCCACCGAAGTCCAACTCGCTCAGGCCAATTTGATCGGATCCCAAAAGTAAGCTGGGTCGCAGCCGCTTCGGCGGAGACCCGGCAGGGTGGTGGCGATTAGCGATTAGCAATTAGCGATTAGCAATTAGCAATTAGCAATTAGCAATTAGCAATTAGGTTTTGGCCAACCGCCAACCGCCAACCGCCAACAGCCAACAGCCAACAGCCAACAGCCAACAGCCACCGTGCCCGATGCCGGGTGTTCGTCGTCAAAGCCCTCCTTCACCCAGCCTACGCGACCCTGGCTACGAGAGCGTCGCTGAATTGGCTAGCATGTTGGGGAAGTTAACCTTCCCGTTTCTCCATGCAAATCGATAGCCAGCGATGACCCCGACCCGAACTGAACGTGACTCGATGGGCGAAGTTCACGTTCCCGCCGATGCCTATTACGGTGCCCAAACCCAACGCGCGATCGAAAATTTTCCGGTCAGCGGTTGGCGTCTTCCTCCATCGATGATTTCGGCGATGGGCCGGGTCAAATTGGCCTGCGGCATCGCGAATCGTGATTTGGGAAAACTGACCGGTTCGGGCAAAAATCCGCTCAGCGACGAGCAGGTCCAAGCCATGTTGACAGCATGCCAAGAAGTCGCCGACGGTCAAATGAGCGATCAGTTTCCCGTCGATGTGTTTCAAACCGGCAGCGGGACGAGCAGCAACATGAACGTCAACGAGGTGCTGAGCAATCGCGCCATCGAGATCGTCGGCGGGGACCGTCTGGCGGAGGCCAAGCCGATCCACCCCAACGATCACGTCAACATGGGGCAGAGCACCAACGACACGTTTCCCACCGCGATTCATGTCGCCACTGCGGTTGAGATCGAGCATCGCTTGATCCCCACGCTTCGGCGGATGCACGCGTCGCTCGTCGAAAAGGCCGCCGCGTGGGACAAAATCATCAAGATCGGTCGCACGCACTTAATGGACGCGACGCCTCTGCGTCTGGGCCAGGAGTTCGGCGGGTTTGCTCGCCAGTTGGAGATGTCGATCGTTCGAGCCGAACGAGCCCGTGACGCCGTTCTCGAGTTGCCCGTTGGTGGCACGGCGGTCGGTTCGGGTATCAACACGCATCCTGAATTTGGCGGACGTGTCGCGGCCCATTTAGCCGAACAGACGGGGATCGCGTTCGTCGAAGCCGCCAATCATTTCGAAGGCAACGCCAATCGCGATGGACTGGTCGAGGCTCACGGTCAACTCAAATGCATCGCGCAGACGCTCTTGGGATTGGCCAACAACATTCGGTGGTTGGGCAGCGGTCCCCGTTGCGGCTACTACGAAATCAAGTTGCCGACGCGGCAACCGGGCAGTTCGATTATGCCGGGAAAGGTCAACCCGGTGATGTGCGAATCGCTGATGCAGATCGCCGCTCGTGTGATCGGCAACGACGGTTGCATGACGATCAGCGGCGGGTGCGGTGGAAATTTCCAATTGAACATCATGATGCCCGTGATGGCGCACACGATCTTGGAATCGATCGCATTGCTCGACGGCGGCTGTGGGGCGTTTGTTGAGTTCTGTCTGGACGGAATGGAACCGAACGAAGAAGCCTGCAATGCGGCCGTCGAAAAGAGCTTGTCGATGTGTACGAGTTTGAACCCGTTGATCGGATACGAACAAGCCGCGGCGCTGGCCAAAGAAGCCTTCAAGACGGGGCAAACGATCCGCGAGTTGTGCGAGCAGAAAGGCATCCTTCCTGCTGATCAACTTGCCGAAGCGCTCGACCCGTGGAAGATGACCGAACCGCAAGCGTAGTGTACTGCGCTAGCCAGCATTAGGTTCATGGCGTTTGACAACACGAGGAGTCTTTTTCAAAACATCTGCGTGGGCACGAAAAAACCTCGAGTGACTTTCACTCGAGGTTTTCTGGGTCAGCCCGGAGCCTTGGGAGGGTGGTTCGGCGCTCGGGCTAATTCATGACAATGGCCCATGGGGCCTACTCGCGCGGGCGGATCGCACCGGTCAAACCGCTGTAGTCGATTCGGTCGGTGGTATGCCACAACGGCTGTCCCAACTCAACACGGCGACGCAGCACTTCGATTTTCTCGGGGCTGCCCGCTGGCGCGTCGGTGGCGACGAAATGTTCGTCTTCCTGGGGGGTGAAGTCTTCGTCATGGCCGTAGCGAAGGATGGCCTCGAAAACGTTCTTGCAGTGACTCATACGCTCTTTAAATTTCCAATCTCGATCGTGTTCCATCCTGGTGCATCACGATCAACCAAGTTATTGAGATGGCCCGGCGTCAAACTCATTTCGACCTTGGGCATCACACACGCAACGATTATTCGCTCAATTCCGCCCCAGTCAAGAAAATTCTAAGGGGGGTGGTCGCACAAAAGGGTGCGAACGTGTGCCTGCGTTCGCTTGGGCGAGCCCTTCCGATCGCGTTGTTTTTTCCGAAACGGGTTCCCTCTTTACCGCCCAAAATCTTCACGATTTCTTCAAGGGTGCGGAATCCGACTTTGCTCGGCGTTGGCGGGGCCAAGGGCGATTTACCCGATGCCGATTTTGTCAAGGCGGGGTGCGGGGGCAAGACTCCGAATTCTTTTGTCGTTAACATCCTGAAAGACCGAACGACCGGAATCGCTAAGAAAAAAAGTTCCATTTTTTTTTGCCCGACTCCTTCTCAACGGACATTTGGAAGTGAACTGGTACCAAACCGAAGTGCATCTGCCCGCCCGACCGCGCGGGTTTCATCTGATCACCCGCGAAATCACGTCTGCTTTTCCGGAGATCTCCGAACTTGAAATCGGGCTGCTGCATTGTTTCATTCAGCACACGAGCGCGTCACTGACCATCAACGAGAACGCCGATCCGGATGTGCGAGTCGACTTCGAAACGGCAATGAATCACGCCGTTCCCGAAGATCTCCCCTACGTCCACACGCTCGAAGGTCCTGACGACATGCCGGCGCACGTAAAAGCCTCCATGATGGGGGCGTCGGTAACCATTCCGGTTCGGGATGGTCGGCTGGCGCTGGGGACTTGGCAGGGGATTTATTTGTGCGAGCACCGCGACCAGGCTGCCTCGCGAACCGTGGTTTTAACCCTGCAGGGTCGACCTAGCGAGCCATTGATTTAGAGCCTATTCGAGCGGCACCTACGCTAAGAACGTGTTTTAAAAAGGGGTCTGACCCTTTGGAGGCGAATCGATTTCATTGGGTTTTTGGCCTCGCCGGAGAGGGTCAGACCCCTTTTTAAAACACGTTCTAAGGGGCGTGCATCGGACGCCCGGTTTTGCGGGTCGTTATTTTTTGGGTAAGGCGTAGTGGAAATAGCCGATCATCATTTCGTCCCACGTCTGATCGCCCCAGCGGACGGTCGCGGTGGGGTCGGGGTTGCTCAGGTTCGCTTCGCTGTTGTCGAACACCGCGCGACAAAACAGCCGTGCCCCTTGGGGAAGTGGGATCGGTTCGGTGAGCACGTACGCGGTCTGCCAGTTGAAATCGTAGCGTGGCACATCGAGCAGGATTTGGTGATCCTCCGCCGTCCCCGCAGTCAGTTTCGACCAAAACGGCGAAGGGGTTTGCAGTTCATACCGAAACGATTTTCCGCGAACGTGCATGTGTGGCATCATCGCGAGTAATTCCGCTCCGGCAGGAATGCTTGGCGAACGGGCCGTCGACGTGTAATTCGCTTCACCGGGAGGAATGTTTAACCGAACGTTCAAACTGCTATTGGTGTGGATCTCGTGGGTCACTTCGGCCGGGTCGACCTCGACTAACGCAAATTCGCTGAGGTCTTGTTCGTCGACACCTGTTGGCGTGTAGTGAACTTGAAAGATCAGTTCGCTATTAGCCGGGATTCGTTTGGCGTAACCGGGCGCGAAGGACTCCACGCGATAACCGGGAACGTATCCATCGAGATAGCCGCGTTCGGCGTGCAAGCGTTCGTTGGATCCTTTCGGGCGGGCGAACACCAAGATGTGGTGGACGACGCTGCGATTGCCGGGACGCAATTGCATGGCCGAAACCCACACGTCACGATCAAACTCGGGGTCGACCCGGTAATACTGATACTTCACCTCGCCGGAGGCCGGAATGTCGACGGGGGATTCGGTGATCTTGAAGACGTGGTCAGGTCGCCGAGGTAGTTGCCAGACCTTTCCCTCGTCGTCACGCACCAATCCGTCTTCACGGGTGATGTCGCCGGAGGATTCCGATCGTTGAGATGGATTGCCGCGCGCGGTTCCCGTTTCTGCCCATTGGCGTAGCGTATCGAGTTCGGTGTCAGTCAGTCTTCGTTCGTTGCGAAAAGTAACGCTTGATTGTTCGCCCGCGTGCCAAGGCGGCATCCGGCGATCGGATGTCGTCTCGACGATCATGTCCGCCCATCCGGCCACTTCGTCGTAGTCCTGTAAAGCGAACGGACCGATCTCGCCCTCACGGTGACACTCGACGCAGTGACGATCGAGAATCGGCGCGACGTGTTCGTGGAAGGTTACTTCGGTTTGCTCGCTCGTCGATTCTTTGCGTCGACCGATGATGCAGCCGACCGCCTCGGTTTTCGGAGTTGAAACGGTTTGACCGCTGAGAAGTTCGTCGATCGCGATTTGCAAGTCGTTGCGCCGGGGAGAGTCAAGGATCGTTCCGATTCCGTATTGATCGTCGATCCGCCCACGATATCTCAGCAACCGGTCGGCGTCGAAGACGAAAACCTCGGGGGTGCGCTCGGCGCCGATCGCGTCAGCGAACCGGTTTGCCAAGTCTTTTCCAATCGGGAACTGAAGTTCAGAACGTTTGGCGAACGCCGCGATCTCTTCGAGGGAATCCTGGCGATTGCTCATCACGGCTAAAAAACGAACGCCTTTGGATTCGTATTTTTGATGCAATCGATTGAGCGTCCGCGCGTATAACTTGGCCAGCGGGCATTCGGTTCCCAAGAAAGCGACCACGACCAGTGACGGATCGCCGGACGATTCCATCAGGATTTCATCCGTGATCGTTTCGCCATGAACGTTCGTCAACGACCACGACGGCAACGTCGCAGACGATTCCGACACCGTGTCGGCAGCGGAAACGGATGAAATGGCTATCGCGACCACTACACAGGTTTGAAAAAATCGGAAAAGGGCGGGACACGACATCAGAAATCGACTCCGGGTGGCTTGAATGACGGCGAAGGATTAGAACCCCGCAGTGTGTTCATGGTATCGCGTCTTGCTGGTTTCGCGTCAAACTTGGCTCGTCAGTTTTCTGTTTTCCGATCGTTCCGAGTCTCTCCTCTCTTCACCACGCTTCATGCTCGAAAAAATTGATTTGCCGGCCGGTCTGGATGAACGTCCGCTTCCTAAGGCGGTTCGTGGGATGATCCACGACCTGCATTTACGGATTGAAGCGTTTCAGGATCGTTGGGACGTTCCTCAAATCGAGCAATTCGTCGCCGCTGACTATGAGTTGGTTTTCCAGACACTCGCTTGGATCCGCCAATCGCAGGTGCAAACGGGCAACCGGTTCCTCGAGTGGGGGTGTGGTTTCGCGGCGGTGACCGTGATGGCCGACGCCTTGGGCTGGAACGCGATCGGGATCGAATCGGAGGTCACGTTGATCGAGCATGGCCGGAAAACGGTTCAGGACTGGACCGGGCCGATGCGTGATGGCTTGCGACAAAACGTCGCCGCTGAGACCGTCGGGGACGCATCGCCGCCGGAACTCATTGTGGGGAATTTCCTTCCCGCCGGTGCCGAAGCATTGGCGGACGATCCGACGCTACCAAGCCTCGGTCATCCGGTCGCGTCGGCGTACGATGAACTCGGGTTGGACCTGGATGATTTTGCGGTGGTATACAGTTATCCTTGGCCGGGCGAAGATGAGTTTCACGAAACCGTTTTTGCGAAATTCGCCGCCCCGGGTTCCATATTGGTGCAGTTTGCCGGCCCGCACGACATGCGGGCGTGGCGACGGTTGGCGAGTCGTCGTTTCGCTTGAAATTGGGGGTTGTAAATGGCTCGCCGAAGCGGTTAATCCCTCGTAACGTTTCCCTTTCCTTACCGCCGGCTCAACTTTCATGCTCCGCTTTGGTGCCGTTTCCTATCTCAACACCAAACCGCTCGTCGAGACGCTGCCGCAGCACCTCGGCCGGTGGGGCAGCTTGCGTTTGGATCTGCCCTCGAGGCTGGCTCGCGATTTGGCGGCTGGCGAATTGGATGTGGCATTGATTCCGAGCATCGAATACTTCCGCAATCAATCCGACTACGAGATTGTTTCAACCGCCGCAATCGCCTGTCGCGGGCCGGTGTGGAGCGTTCGGTTGCTCAGCCGCGTGCCGATGCGTCAGGTCCGCACGTTGGCGCTCGACGAAGGCAGCCGTACATCGGCGGCGATGGCTCAAGTGTTGCTCCATGAGATGCACGGACTGACCCCACGAACGGTGCCGTTTCCGATCGGTTCGCAGGCCGATGAAATTGAAGCGGACGCGTTGCTGATGATCGGGGATCGCGCGATGCATCCGGCCCGAGGCACTTATCGTGAAATTTGGGACTTGGGCGATCGATGGTGCCGTTGGACGGAGCTACCATTCGTGTTCGCGATGTGGGTCGCCCGTCGTGATCGCATCATCGAACCCGGTTTAGCCCGCCGGATCGAACAGGCCCTCGACGCCAGCCGAGACGAAGGCATCGACCGTTTCGAATCGATCGCCGTCCGCGAAGCGGCCGGACAAGGTTTGACGAACGAAGACCTGCACCGCTACTTTGCTGAAAACTTGCACTTTCACCTCGGCCCCGGCGAACGTTCGGGGCTGGAAACGTTTCGCCGGAAGGCCGCCTCGATCGGGTTGATTTCCGGATCGAACCCCGTGCCGACCAAGACCATTTCACCCGCTTCTTGAATCCGCTTTTCAATCCCGTTTGATCTTCATGAATGATTCCCGCATCCGTTCGATTTTGGATCGCACCCTTGCCGGCGAGCGACTCGGTGACGACGACGCGTTAACGTTGCTCAAGAGCAATCAGCTCGCCGCGATCGGCTCGGCCGCCGATCAGGTTTCGCGACGCATGCACCCGGAGACCTACCGAACGTACAACATCGATCGGAACATCAACTACACCAACGTGTGCACCGCGGTCTGTAACTTTTGTGCGTTCTATCGTGGTCCCAAGAGTGACGAAGGGTACGTGTTGCCTCGGCACGTGTTGCTCAAGAAAGTGGAAGAGACCGTCGAGCTTGGCGGCAACCAAATTTTGCTGCAGGGTGGTTTGCATCCCAAGTACAAACTCGATTGGTATGAGGAGATGCTCGGCGACATCAAGTCGCATTTTCCCGAGATCAACATCCACGGGTTCTCGCCTCCGGAATTGCATCACTTCACCAAGGTCAACAAGCTGACGATCGAGGAAGTGTTATCACGACTCAAGGCGGCCGGGTTGGGCAGTGTCCCCGGCGGTGGTGCGGAGATTCTGAACGACCGGGTGCGGGCGGAGATTACCCGCGGCAAAGTCATGACGGACGACTGGCTCGGGGTGATGCGGGCTTGGCATCGACTCGGCGGCGTCTCGTCGGCGACGATGATGTTCGGTCACGTCGAAACTCTGGCCGAGCGGGTCGAGCATCTGCGGCGGCTTCGCGAAGTCCAGGATGAAACGGGCGGCTTCACGGCTTTCATTTGCTGGACGTTTCAGCCCGAAAATACGGAAATGAGCGAAGTCCCCAAAACGGGTTCGTTCGAGTACCTGAAAATGCTCGCCGTTTCTCGCTTGTATCTTGATAACATCCCCAACCTGCAGAGCAGTTGGGTCACCCAGGGGCTCAAGATCGGCCAGATGGCATTGATGTTCGGTGCCAACGACATGGGCAGCTTGATGATCGAAGAAAACGTCGTCGCCGAAGCCGGCACGGTGCATTTTCTATCGCTCCAACAGATCCGCGACGCGATCGCCGAGCATGGGTTTGAACCACGACAACGCGATGTTTTCTACCACTTGGTCGACGAGCAACTCGAACAAAAGGCGATCCGTGCCAACGCGGACGCTTGCGCCCGAGAATTGGTAACCTTGGCGGTCTGACGAAGGTCGCTGAAAAGGTTTACACTGCGTCCGAACGAGCGGCGACTCGACCCGCCCGACTCCTCTCACTCCTCCTGCACCGAACCGCATGATCCCTCGCAAGCCCATTTTTCCTGGTGTCATCGAACTCAACTTCCAAGCCGGCGAGGTTCTTGGGTGTAACTTGTATCTGGTTTACGACCAGGACGAATGGGTGCTAATAGATATCGGTTATGAAGAAACCGTGGATGATTTCATCAACATCATTCGCGAATTGGATTTTCCGCTTTCGCAGTGCAAGACGTTGATCGCGACCCACGCCGATGTCGACCACATTCAAGGTCTTGCCAAAGCGAAACAGGCCCTCAAGACATCCGTGACGGCACACCCCAATGCGGTCGAACCGTTGCAGACCGGCGACAAGTTGAAAACGCTTGCCGAAATCGAGGCACAGAACCTCAACCTGGAAATGCCACCGGTCGAAATCGAACATCAAGTCAGTGACGGAGATATCATTCGCGTCGGGAACTTGGAACTCGAGGTGTGGCATACACCGGGGCATACCGATAGCCAACTCGCGTTTCGAATGGGCGACGTATTGTTGTCCGGTGACAATATCTATCGCGATGGTTGCATCGGCGCGATCGACGCTCACCACGGCAGCGACATCAAAGCGTTTATCGGATCGTTGACCCGCATCCGCGATAGTGACGTCAAATGGCTTGCTCCGAGCCACGGCCCCATCTTCGCCAAAGACAACGCGATGTTGGATCGCGTGATCGGTCGTGTCGAAGGCTATCTGCACATGGCCGACTTTGGCACGCTCGCCGACGGATGGCCGTTGATGGATCAATGGGACGACGAAGTCGCTCAGGGTATCCTTCCCGAAGGTCTGCAAACGCCTGCGAGCTGAACGATTGCGTGATTGTTTCGATGGTTTTGTTATTATCGGTGGCGGCGTTTGCGGATGCTTGCTTGCCCACGAGCTAATCACGCGAACCGACGCGAACGTTTGGCTGATCGAAGCGGGCGGTGAACAAGCCGAGAATGCGACCGATCGACAGCGACCGGGCCGCTGGTTGCATTTGCTCGGTTCGTCCGATGACGATTCACACCCGACCGAACCGAGTCGCTCGTTAGCGGGTCGGAAGATGGATTGGCCCCGTGGACGCGGGCTCGGCGGAAGTGGTCGGATCAATGCGATGATTTGGGTACCGCCTCATCGTCACGATTGGCGGATGCTGAGTGAGGCTGGTCTGGAACCGAGTCAACTCGAGCGGTCTTTTGAAGTCGCGATGAATCGGATGGCGACCGAAAGTCCCAGTTACCTCAGTGAACCATCGCGGCTGTTTCTTGCTGCCATGGCGATGCGGTCTGACTTTGGAACGTTCGCCGCTTATCGCCGGATCAATCGGAACTCGCGCCGCTGGACCACCGAACAGTTGTTGGACGATGTGAGGCACAACAATCCCGCTGCCGCCGCTCGGCTGCGAATCATCCGTGGATCGGTTTCGACGTTGCATGTGAGCAACGGACGGATCGAGTCGGTCGTTTGGTCGGATTCGAATTCAACGAACCGTACCAATCTGTCATCGCAAACGAAAATCATCAGTTGTGCCGGATCTCTCGGCACGCCTCGGCTGTTGATGCAGAGCGGAATCGGGAACGCCGATGAACTCAGTCAACTTGGTCTGAAGACGTCCGTCCATTTGCCGGCGGTTGGGCGATCACTGCACGATCATCTGATCATGCCGGTCGTTCATTCGCACGACGGCCAAGCGTTCCCCGGCACGCCGCCGAACATGAGCGATTTGACGCGTTGGCAACACGGCCGAACGGGACCGCTTGCTTCGAATATCGCCGAGTGTGGTGGATTTGATCGGGAGCATGAGTTCCAGTGGCACGTCACGCCGACGGATTACCTGCGTTACCCAAACGCCAAAGCCGAGGCGGCGATAACCCTCGGGGTGAGCCTGACCCGACCACGATCACGAGGCCAACTCCGATTGTTCCGTGACCTCGCATCGTCGTCTGGATTCCGACTCGTTATTGAGGCAGGCTATCTGGACGATCTGAATGACATCGAGCGAATGATCGAGGGGGTGCGAGTGACTCGTAACATGGCCGTGCACCTGAGCGAGTCCGGAATGCGGTTATTTGAAACCGTGCCTGGACGCCGGCGAGAGAGTGATGAACAGCTTGTCGCCGCGATCGCACGTTATGCGCAAACGTTGTATCATCCCGGCGGGACGTGCGCGATCGGCCCGGTCGTCGACGACCGATTCAACGTTCATGGCTTGACCAACTTGTCGATCGTCGACGCTTCCGTTCTACCGCATCCGACGATCGCCAATCCCACTGCGGTCCTAGCAACGCTAGGATGTTTGGCTGCCTCGCAACTGGCTATTTGAGTCGATTGGCGTACCGTGACCGCTCTCAATTCCAAACTTCAACGTGCCATTCAGACGCTTCTGCAAGAGGGTGTTTTGTCGTCGGCGAGTCATCTCGCATCGGTGGATTCGACCAACACGGAGGCGGCTCGGTGGATTCAACAAATCAGCCATTCGCACCCGCCATCGTCTTTGGAAAAGTCCCTGTTGCCGCGTTTAGTTGTCGCCGACGAACAAACCGCCGGACGTGGCCGAATGGGAAGATCGTGGACGGCTCGCCACGATGGATTAGCGTTCTCGCTTGTCTGGCCCGGTTATCACGAACTCACCTCGATTGCCGTTGGTGTGGCGATTGCCGAAACCATCGAGTATCTCGTTGGCCCCACACGGTGCGGTCTGAAATGGCCCAATGATGTTTGGATGTTGGAACAAAAGGTTGCGGGAGTTCTGATCGAACGGGTGGATCAGCCCAAGAGCGAAACGGTGATTGAAAGCAAACCGCTGTTGATCATCGGTATCGGATTGAATATCGGATCAAGCCCGCGGCTCGACGAACTGGCAACCACGTCTTTGGTCGAAGCGACCGGCCGATTGATTTCGCAAGCGGAGGTATTGGCGGAGTTGGTGCCGCGTTTGATCGAGCGATTACAAGAGTTATCGGGCCAGACTAGCGATGTGGTGGCCTCATTTCGATCTCGTTGCGTGTTAACGTCGCGGGGTGTGCGATGTGTGGTTGACGGACAAGTCGTCGAAGGAATTTGCCGAGGAATCGAGGACTCCGGCGAATTGCTGGTTCAAACACCTGCTGGTATGCAGCGATGTCGCAGCGGCGAAGTGACTCAGGTCCGTTTGGCATAGTCGTTGCAACTTGTTGATGGTGTATCAACCAATTACTCGCACACAGGAGTTTGAAAATGGATCAAACCACCCACAGTGCGACCAATGCCAGTTCGAGCGCAACGTTCGCGCCCGATGACAAGTCGCAAGAACATCGCCATCAAGGCACCGAACATGCACGCCGAACTGCGTCGCATGCCGCCGAATCGGTGAAACAGCAAGCATCTGCCACGGAAGAAGAATTGAAACGTCAAGCCACTGAGGTGGCCGACGCGGCTAAACAGAAAGCCTGTGAGGCAGCCGAACAAGCCAAACGTTCCGGAGTGCAGTATGCGCATCAGAAAAAAACGCGAATGGCAGAGGAGATCGGCGTTTTTAGTAACGCAATCCGAAAGGCATCGCACAAGTTGCACGAAGAGCAACACGACTCGATTGCAAGCTATGTGGACGTTGCCGCCGAGCAACTTGATCGCTGTCGACAATCGTTAGAATCCAAGGACGTTAGCGAGCTGATGGACGACGTCCAGGACTTTGCCCGTCGGCGTCCTGAGATTGTCTACGGTGGAATGTTTGTCGCCGGATTAGCTGCGATGCGATTCTTGAAAGCATCCAAGCCGCCACGAAGCAATCATCCTCGCCAAGACCTGTCGCTTGATCGCAATCGTCCTCCGGCCGCATTCGGTCACCATCCCGATACGGTCGTGGAGTCGGCTCAATCGCTCGATACCCCGGCTCCGGCAACCGATCCCGCGATCACGACGGATGTGGTGGCTTCGCTCGACCCGGTCAAGGCTCGTGCGAACAGTGCCCTGCATACCAAGGGAGGAATCCAATCATGAGTACCGGATATCAAACCAACGTTAAAAATCGCGTTGACGAGTACGACGCGCCCGAATCTCGATCGCTGTCGGATCTAATCAAAGAACTTCGCGACGAATCGGTCGCATTGGCTCGCGAAGAAGTCGCGCTGGCGAAAACCGAAATAAGCGAGAAGGCCAGTGCGGTTGGTCGCAACACGGGATTGTTAATCGCCGGAAGCGCGATCGCGCACCTCGGTTTAATCTTCCTGCTGCTGGCCGCCTCGTATGGACTGTACGTTGCCATCGGATTGGCCGGATTGCCGGTTCACGCCTTGTGGATCGCCCCGCTGATCGTCGGCGTCGTTGTGGGAGGCATCGGATTGGCGATGTTTTCCAGCGCGAAACAGGCACTCGCGAATATCTCGCCTGTGCCCCAACGAACCAAAGAATCATTGAAGGAGGACAAGCAATGGCTACAAGCCAAGACCCGCTAGAAACCAATGGACATCACTCGAATAGTCGACACGTCAATCGCATTCCGCCGACCGACGATCTGGAGTATCGCGACAGTAGCGAGATCAAACACCGAATCGATCAAACACGTGGTGCCATGGATGAGACGCTCGATGAACTCAGCGAACGATTGAATCCACGCAATCTGTTCGATGATGTGATCTCAATCTTCCGCAGTCCGCAAACCCGCGACACGGCCAAGCATGCTGGCGCGGCTGCAGGCGATTTCGCCAACAACCTTGGACGGCAAGTGCGAGACAATCCGATCGGTGCGACCCTGGTCGGCGCCGGATTGGCGTGGTTGGCACTGGGCAGCCGTCGAGACGAATACGAGGACGAGTGTGAACCGATCCCACGGGGTCGAGCTTTACAAGACGATTACCTCATCGGCATTGATGATCGTGAACCCGTCGCTGAGTACGATTCGCCGTATTATACCGACGAAGATTTATTGCTCCGAGAACAGGACCGCTTGGCGGATGATCATCCGGGCCTTCTCTTTCCAAGTAGCGATTTTGATGACGAGTCGGAAAGCGTCTTGGATCGGGCCACTCGTTCGGCGAAATCGACCGCTTCATCGACATCCGAAAAGGTTTCCGGTGCAGCTAGTTCTGCGGGCGAAGCGATCAGTGATACCGCGTCGGCGTTCGTCGATGGAGTTAAGTCCGCCGCGTCGTCGGTCGGCGATGCCGTGTCATCCGCCGGATCCAAGACCAGTGGTGCGTCGCGTCGCGCTTATCTGCGAAGCCGTGCAACGGCCCGAGATGCCGCCCGAGGCACGAGACGTTTAAAACAGCGAACGGGCCGGGGAATGTCATCCGCATCCGACCGGACCGAACAGCAAATCTCGGCTTTGTATGATTCGGCCGAACGCCGTGTGCGACGGGCTCATCAGGAATCGCCGCTCGCCTTAGGGCTGGGCATCATGGCATTGGGGGCAATAGCTGGTGCTTTGATCCCACGAACTCGTCCTGAAGATGAATGGATGGGTGAGACGTCCGACGAAACGATCCATCAAGCTCGTCAGCAGGCCGAAGAGACTTACCAACGTGGCCAACATGCCGTCGAAAATACAATCGAAACGGCCAAGCATTCTGCGGAAACTCAAGGCTTGACCGGCGAAAGTTTGGCCGAACGGGCCACACGCGTCGCCGAGAAGGCAGCCGGTTCGATCAACGAGGCTGTCAAAGAAGAAGGCTTGCACCCGAAGCAATTGAAGGACGACGCGAAAGTGGTCGCCCATGACACCAAGGATCAGGCAAAGGTTGAAACGGAGAAATCTCAGACCTAGGCATGCTCGTCTGCGGCTGTCGTCTGCGGCTCTTGATATCAGGAAACCGCAGGCTGTCTATTGAACTGCTACTCTGGCCGGGCGTGGGATCTTGATCCCGCTCTCGGCCTTTTTTGTGGGCGCTTCCACCAAGCGGCGAACGCGATCGCGAGCCAACCGAATGACGATGGTTCGGGTACGGAGGTCGCTGACAATCGCACGTTATCGAAATCCACTTCCAGATCCGCCGCCGGAAACGCGGCATCGATTTGATTCAAATTCACTAACCGTATTTCAAGTGACTGACCGAGCTGGGCATGAGTCGCGCCGGTTTGAAATGAAAACGAACTCAGCGAGAAATCACCTTCGCCGATCAAGCCGCTCAGCGAGTTGTTATCTTGAGCCAACAGCACTCCGCCGGCGAGCAAATCGACGCGATAGCCGGGGAAACCATCCAGGTTAAAGAAATCTCCGTTAAGACCCGTTCCCGATGCGATATTACCGATGTCGACTTGCAGGGTATAGCGAGTGTTCGCCTGGAGGGTTTCAGTGAGCGTTTGCGACATCCCGTACTCGCCGTTTCCGCCACTGCCCTCGAAATTGAACGCGATCCCGACCCGCTGGCCTTCCGGTGCTCCGGCGGTGAAATACGTCGGTGCGGTGGGTCTCAACGTTCCGATGAAGTAAGTATTTCCGGCACCGCCATTGGTGATTCCGTTGGGGTCATACAGGTCCCAACCGTTGAGCGGGCCGAAGGTGAATTCATTGAAGGTCGATTCCCCGCTGATGTCTTCGAATCCGGGGTTGATGACGGTCACCGGAGCTGCCTGAATCGACGAAGTGACGCCACCCAGAACTGCCAACGCGACAGCGAGATTGAAGTAAACTAGGTTCATTCAAAAAGGTTTGATGAAAGTGCGAGAAGAAAGTTTCTATTGATCTCCTCGTCGAAACGACCTTGATCGCGACATTTTTTTGAATTTTTTCAAACGCACTCACATTCGTTCGTAATAGCTGCTGTGAAGACGCCTTCGAATCAACGATCCGAACCGCTCGATTCCACGATCGCTGATTGGCACTCCAGGTTGACCATCACGATGAACAAGGCCGTCGATTCGATTCGATTTGAGAATCGTCAAAAACGCGGATCGACAACTACGACTGGGCAATCGATTCCGGACTGGCAAAAAATCTCAAGCGTGGAACCTACACCCGATATGGTTGCGACTGCGTCGGATTCACTCGAGTGTTTGCTGATGCGACTCGATCTAACCGGTGACACGGATTTGCGAGAGATTGCGATCGCGAGTATCGAAGGCAGTCGGCCCTCCGAGATCGCTGCGGCGCTGGGTTGTACTCAACGCACCGTGCAACGCAAACTCAAAACAATTCAACAGCTTTGGCAAACGGATAGTCTCCCATGAGCGGCGCCGGGTCGACCAAGTTTGGCGGGTTCGATTCATCGACGATGATCTGGATCAATCGCCGATGCGACGAATTCGAGCGACTTTGGCAACAAACCCAACACGCGTCGTTGCGTGACTACCTTCAATCGATCGACGACGAGCCGCCACTCGCATCGGAATCGTTTCGCCGTGAGTTGATTTACTTGGATGTATTTTACCGAACCCGGTTTGGGATCGAGATTCATTCCAAAGCCTATCAAGAACTCATCCCGACCTACGACGATCATCAAATCAGTCAACTCATGGAATCAGCCATCGGCATGGACGTATCGCCGCACGAGTGGCAGGCCGGTCAAAGGGTTGGTGACTACGTGATCGAAGCACTTATCGGACGCGGAGGAATGGGCGAGGTCTATCGAGCCACGCATGAATTGATGGGGCGGCAAGTCGCCATCAAAGTGTTGCGGCAATCCATCCATCACGATCCGCTCGCACGGAAACGGTTCGAACGGGAGGTACACGCGACGGCCGGCCTATCGCACCCGCACATCTTAGCCGCGTTAGATGCGAGGCAAATCAATGGTGTCTTGTGTTTGGTTACCCAGTGGGTCGAAGGTGAAACGCTTTCAACGATCGTTGCCCAAGATGGTCCGATTCCAGTCGAAGAAACCTTGCAAATCGGCATTCAGATCGCGGAGGCGTTGCAATACGCACATCAATCCGGAGTGATCCATCGTGATATCAAGCCGAGCAATTTGTTGTTGGACTTTAAGGGCGACATCAAAGTCCTCGATCTCGGGCTGGCGAAGTTGCGCAGCGAACTGGATGGCGTTTCATCTAGCGAGCCGCTGACCAGCTCTCAACACATGTTGGGGACCGCTGAATTTGTTTCACCAGAACAGGCGCGTTCGCCCGACCAGGTTGATGCGCGCTGCGACATCTATAGTCTTGGTTGCACGTTGTTTTATTTGCTAAGCGGCAAGGCGCCCTATCAAGGCGATACCGGGTTGGACACGGTCTTGCAACATTGCCAAGCGGAAGTTCCGGGACTCGTCGATGTCGTTGGCGTCGAATCGATTCCGATCGCTTTGAGCGATTATGTTCGATCCATGATGGCCAAGGCTCCCGACGAACGGCCTGGAACGATGAGCGAAGTGAAGGAGGCGCTGTCGCAATGGCTCGAACCGTGCGATCAGCCGACGTTGTCTTCTCGCGATCCCGAAAATGTACGAACCCCGAACGATTCCGTACGCAGTCGCCCGTTCCAGTATGCGGGTCTAGCGGTCGCGGTCGTATTGATGTTAGGAGCGGTCAATCACTTCTTTGGTTTTGGAACCGACTTAAAGGCAACCGCCAACGGCTTGCGATTCGACGGACAAGCGAGCTACGCAGAAGTTGAAGGATTCAACATACCGATCAATACCATCGCCATCATCGAGGCTTGGGTAACGCCGCAACCCGGGCCGTCTCCGTCCAACTTGGTGAATTGGTTAGGCGACGAGAGTTTGATCTTATTCCTTTCGAAGGATGACCGATGGGGTGTTGCCGCCATGCATCGGGGGCGACCCATTTTAGAAGTTTCCGCCGAACCGGTACGATTCGGACAACGGCAAATGGTCGCCGCCGTTCGTGACACAGATCAGTTGCAGTTGTGGATCGATGGAGAGCGTGTGCAAACCCGGTCGCTCAACTTTGAACCGTTTCCGAGCCGGCTCGGCTTATACCTTGGCGGGGTTCCCGAAGGCATCCTGCCGATCGAACAGGGGCCTCGGTTCTTTTCAGGCGAGCTGCATGGTTTGCGACTTTCGATGGGGAAAGGATTCATCCCGGCCGCGACGGCCGAGCAACTCACCGACACCGCGGCAACGATCGCATTGTTTCGTTTTGATGAGAATCGCGGACAAAGCACGCGTGATCATACCGAGAATCAGTGGAACGCCCGATTGGTCAATGTCGTGTGGGTGCCCTGAGCGATCAAGGCACGTCCAGGTTGGCGAAACGCGAATGTGAAGATTGCGACAAGGACGCTGGACGGGAACGCGAGAGACTGCACAATTCTCGTTTTTCGATACCCTTGCTGTTCCGTCCCATGGACGCGGCCACTTTGTGAAGGATTGCCCCGATGTCACTGACGATGTTCTTGCAGATTTGCGGGTGGCCGCTCTTGATCGTTCTCGCGGTGCTATCGATCGGGCTAACGTTGATCGCGTTGTATCTCACGTTTTCGGTCAAGCGTGAGAACCTGTTGGTTTCCTTCTTTCCGTTGACGCTGTTACCGATCCTCGTCGGATTGGTTTCGTCGGCAATGGAGCTGGTGTCGGCGGTCGCGATCCCGTTCGATAGTGGGTCCGACTTTGTATTGGAACCCGTTTTCCTGTTGATGATGAACCTGATCCCACTAACGGCAGGTTGTTTGGCGGCGACGTTGCCCGTCGTGATCTTCGTGGTTGGCCGCGCCATGCTCGCTTGGAGATCAAGTGGTGTCCGTTTGATTCCAGAAAAACAGCCGGAGGCTGGACGCGAGATGACCGATGCAGAAGTGCTGCATCGCGACACCGAGGACTACCTCGAACGTTTGGTCCGGCCTCGCTAAGTTCCGTTCGAGCCCCTGGCATCGATGTTTCGATCGACGCGTCAATCGATGTTGAGTGGGATAAAGACGGAGTGTCACCAAAACGGGTTGTTAGGCGGCTGCGGAGTCGTTCTCGTTAGCTTCGTTGAGGCGGTTGTAGAGCGTCTTCAAGCTCACACCGAGTTCCTCGGCAACCGCCTTTTTGTTTCCTGAATGACGCTCCATCGCCCGATCGATGGCGAGTTGCTCGATCTCTTTCAGGGACATCGGTTTGGCGTTGAGTAAATCATCACGCAATCGTCGTCTCGAGAAGTGCGCCGGCAAATGCTCTACCCCGATGGGTAGGGAATCGCACAGGACCGAAGCGTGTTCAATGACGTTGGCGAGCTCGCGAACATTGCCCGGCCATTGGTGCCCCCTGAGTTCGTCGATCGCTTCGGGGGTGAACAGGTGGCCGTCGACGCCGTCGCGACGATGCCGGCGCACCAAATGGTTGGCAAGCGTTTCCAAGTCTTCGATCCGTTCGCGGAACGCGGGCACGCGTAGTTCAAACGTGTTGATGCGGAACATCAGATCTTCTCGGAAAGTCTGTTCGCTGACCATCTTTTCCAAGTCGCGGTGGGTCGCGCATACGATACGAACGTCGATGTGGATGTTTTCGTTATCGCCGAGTCGTCGGATGTCTCCGGTTTCTAACACCCGCAACAATTTGGCTTGGACGGCGAGCGGCAATTCACCGATTTCATCTAAGAACAACGTGCCGCCGTTAGCAACCTCGAACAGCCCAACCCGCGTCATGTCGGCCCCCGTGAAAGCACCCTTGTTGTGGCCGAACAATTCGCTTTCGATCAACGTCTCAGGAAGGGCTCCACAATTGACGGCCACGAATGGCTTGTCCGCTCGCAGGCTGTGTTCATGGATCGCTCGTGCGACCAATTCCTTTCCGCACCCGGTTTCGCCTCGGATGAGGACGGTCGAATCGGTCGGGGCGACGCGACCTATCAACTTGCGAACCGCTTTCATGGAATCATGTTCCCCGATCAAGTCGCCTTTGCCCTCGGCGCGGTTGAGCCGGTGCATCAGGGCGGCCATCAACCGTCGGCCTTCACGGCGTTCGCTGACCCTTCCCAAGATCGTGGCGATGTCGGTCAGCTTGGTCGGTTTGTCCAAGTACAGATAGGTCCCGTGCTTGAACGCTTCCATCGCACTCTTGATGTCGGGATTGGCCGTCATCAAGATCGCTTCGACTTCTGGACGGACCTCGCGTGCTTTCTCGATCAATTGGATGCCGGTCAGTCCCGGCATGTGCAGATCGACCAATAGGCAATCGATCCGTTCGCGTTTGAGAACATCCAACGCGGTCAAACCATCCGGACAGATCGTCACGCGGTATCCCAAACGGGGCAATTCCCGCCGCATGACTTCGCGGATTTGCTCTTCATCGTCGGCGAACAACACATGCATTGCCGCGCCTCGATTGGCAGAGGAGTCGCCGCCGGATTTCGCGGGACCGTTCGACCTGGATTTAGCGGTCGGTTCAACAGTGATGACAGGCGTAGCGTTCATGGTGAGATTGGTCGTAGGTGATTGAATGGCTAAAAGTTTCGCGAAACGACTGTGTGTTAGGCGGCTTGCGGCGTGGAGGCGGCTCGTGATGTTTCTCGCCAAGGTGTCTGGTTCATTTGCCTGAGCGGTTGCTGGGCCGATGGCGGGGCGACCGGTTCGGTCGGCAATCGAAGTTCCATTTCGGTGCCCTTTCCGATTCCTTCGCTGCGAGGAATCAACTGGCCGCCGTGTTGGCACACGATGCGATAAGAGATACTCAGCCCCAATCCGGTGCCCGAGCCGTCGCGTCGACGCGTATAAAACGGTTCGAACAGATGTTGCATGACTTCGTTGCTCATCCCGCATCCGGTGTCACGTACACGTATGCTCGCGAAGTCGCCGTCGTGTTTCAGCTCGACGACGACTCGCCCGTCTTCGTCGACGCTCTCCATCGCGTTGGTCAATAAGTTCAAGACGACCTGACGAATTTCTTGCGAGTTCGCGTAGGCAATCAGTTCTTCAAGGCCGGTGACCGAGACGTCTTGGCATCGATATTTCCCCAACGTTCCGATCAGATCCACGACGTCCTTGACCAGTGGGACCACGTCGATCATTTCGCGTTCGACTTGCCCGACGCGACTGAAACTGAGCATTCGCTCGGTGATCGATTTACAACGATACGCCTCGCCCTCGATCCGTTGCAAACTTTCCTGTAACGACTCCATCATTTCGTCATCCATTAAACGATTCTCCGGCGCAAGCATTTGCAATTCGCTGACGCGAGATTCCAACGCTTCGGCGCTCCAAGCGATCGCGGCCATCGGATTGTTGATCTCGTGAGCGAATCCGGCAGCGAGAAAACCAACGCTGGCGAGTTGTTCGTTGCGGATGACCTCACGGGAACGGATCTTGATTTCCTCGTCTTGTTGTTGAACGAGTTCTTGGATGTGCGCCAAACTGCGGCGGAACCGATCGGTCATTTGATTCAAAATCGCGGCAAGTTCCCCGATTTCGTCGTCGCTTCCCAAGTCGATCGTGTTTTCGTATTGCCCGCAGGCCACCATCCGCGCGCTGCTGACCAGATTGCTAAACGGGCCGATGACCATCATTTGGAAATAGATCACCATCACGAATGTGACGAGACTCGCGACAAGAAACGCGATCCAAGCGCAGGCAATTCCGAATCGATGTTGCGAGCGGACGTGGTCGCTCGACTGAGCCATTTGGCCGTGGATTAGATCGAGGTGCTCATTGCACTGCTCGACGAGATGATCCAGCACCTCGGCGAGTTCGTTGCAACCGGTTTGTTGATAGACCGCTTGAGCCCGCGGGTCCTGCCGCTGTCGATCGAGTTCGTGAATCGTCTGGCCGATCGCGACGAGAGAGTCTTGCTGTTCTTCGGTATCGATCAGCATGGCGGCGAGTTCGTCGGACTGGATCGTTTGCGCATGTCGTGAAACAGGACCATCGCAGATCGAGCAACTCAGCCCGATCGCATCGCCGTAGCGGCTCCAGATCAAATTCAATTCCAGCATGGCTTGGTCGAAATGAAGCCGCTCGAGCTGTTGATCTGAAGTCGCCAGGACCGAAGAATCGATCATCCCTTCGCGGGATTTCATCTGGCAGATGCTGGCGTTGCTGTCTCGGGCTCTGGCCGCCCACTGACTCAGGTCGGTGGCCAAAGGCAGTTCCGTCGCCCGGGTGCTGATAGCGTCGGCGAGGGCCTGGTAGCGATAAAACCCGGCCAATCCGACGAGGGTAAGGGTGATGATCGTGGCAACCAACATCACGATTCCGAACAGCAATTTGCCGCGGATTGTATATCGCTGCAGCAGTCCGGTTACCGGCGTGCCCCGGCGTGAAATGGCCGAATCGGATGCCTTGGATCGATGCGGGCCAAGAGAATTGTCAGCGATCCCCCCGTTCGGAGGTGCTGTGGTCCCGGCTTGGGCGAGGCGCAAGGGATTGCCCGGTTTTGAATCACCAGTGGGACCGCCCTCAGTGAAAGCCTCGCTCGGGGAACGACGGAAACGACCCTTAAGTCGACTCGAGATTCTCAACTTGCGCATCTGACGGCCTCCCTGGCCCTTGATCGCGTGAAACATCCGTGTAACTCCCTCGAGCCTATCCGCGATCCTAGAATCAGACAAGGTCGGAATTGGGAAAACCCAGTGCCGACCCAAAGCTTCGCTGGTTGCGTACTCGAGCCGGTCGCATCCCGGCATGTTCATTTATCCCGTTCGTCAGTTTTTGTGAGCCGATGGCGCTAGCGGCGTGTTGATTTAATCGTAACCCGAAGCGTCAGCGAGGGATTGAACGCCATTAAAACCTTTGTAGGTATCCCTCGCTCACGCTTCGGGTTACGATGCAAACTAAATCAACAGCCCGCTAGCCACGGGTTCCGAATGGTGGCTTATTTGCCGTAAAGCCCGCGGCTAGCGCCGTCGGCTCACTAGATCAACCCGCCGATCCGCGTCGGCGAGGGACTTTGCCGGGTCTGCGGCGCGAAACCTCCTCTACTCGGCAAACGAATCGATGCTGAAAATCCAGTCACTGACGAAGTTTTTTACCGCCGAGAACGAAACCGTTCACGCGGTCGATCGGTTGTCGCTGGAGGTGGCGCCGGGCGAAGTTTACGGGTTGCTCGGTCCTAACGGAGCGGGAAAAACGACCACATTGCGAATGGTGCTCGGTTTGGTGGTGCCGGACGAGGGAATTGCCGAGGTTGCGGGAATTCAGACCTCGGTCGACCCGTTCGCGGCCAAGGCCAAACTGGGGTTCGTTTCGGCCAGTGACGGGGTTTATCCGTGGCTGAGCGTTCGTGAAATGCTGCTTTACTTCGCGGATCTGTACGGGGTCCCGCCTGAGACCGCCGAGACCCGCCTAGCCGAACTCGCCGGCGTCATGGACATCCATGGTTTACTGGATCGCCGGGCCGGTTCGCTCTCGACCGGGCAACGGCAACGCGTCACACTCGTTCGCGGTTTGATCCATGATCCCCCCGTGATGCTGCTCGACGAACCGACTCGGGGTCTCGACGTTGTCGGCGTTCAAACCATCTTTCGTTACATCGGGCATCTGCGAGAAACCGGCAAGGCGGTTGTGGTTTGTACTCACCGTCTCGACGAGGCCGAGCGGTTGTGCGATCGTTTCGGGTTGCTGCACCGCGGTCGATTACGACATCACGGAACGCTTTCACAATTGCGACAAAGTACCGGACGGGAACACTTGGTTGAAATGTTTGACGACTTGATGAATCCCACCCTCACCGAGACGCCCGCGTGAATCTTTCCTGGTCTCGGCTGGCCCGTCTGAGTCGAAAAGAGCTTCGCGAAACGCTGCGAGATCGACGAACCATCCTGACCTTAGTCATGATGCCGATCTTGGTTTATCCGCTGCTGAGCATGGCGTTGAATCGATTCTTGCTGTCCTCCGGTGGTCCCGGCGAGTCCGGGTTCGTCGTCGGCGTCGACACGGTCGCCGAAAGCGAGTGGCTGCAATCGCTGCTCAATGATCCTCGCAGCCAACCACCCGAAGCGATTTTGGAGGCCAGTGGCGGAAACCTTGCCGAATTCAAAGTCGTCGTGACCGAGGAGGTCAAGGCGACCGATGCGTTATTAGCCAATCAATTGGACGTCGCAGCGGAATTGGTGATCGAAGATGGCGAGCCGACTTCGATCACCGTTACCGCGTTTGTAGGTGATCAAGCGAGTCAATCGGCCAGACGGATCCTTGTCGAACGTTTGCAATGGCTCAAACTCAAAGACGCCGTCGACATCTTGCAACGTGTCCTGCCGGAGTTTTCGAGTTTCGAAGTCCGAACGGAAGAAGTCGGCGAAAAGCCGAGCGGGAACGTGCTCAGTTCGATCATCCCGTTGGTGCTCGTCCTGATGACGATCACCGGGGCCGTCTATCCCGCGATCGACTTGACGGCAGGCGAACGCGAACGAGGTACGATGGAAGCCTTGATGGCATCGCCGGTGCCAAGGTGGTGGCTGTTGCTGGCCAAGTACATCGCCGTTGTGACCGTCGCGATGATGACCGCAATCGCGAACTTGGGCGCGATGTTCATCACGCTCTCGTTAACCGGACTGATGCCGCTGCTATCGGGCGACGGAGCCGGATTGGGACTGCCGCAGATCATTCAAATTTTGTTGCTGCTGGTGCTCTTCAGTGCCTTCTTTGCCGCCGTGTTGTTGTCGTTGACCAGCTTTGCTCGATCCTTCAAAGAAGCCCAAGCGTATTTGATCCCGGTGATGTTGTTGTCGTTGGCTCCGGCGATGTTGTCGTTGATGCCCGGCATCGATTTATCTGGTCCGCTCGCGGTCGCGCCGTTGATCAACATCGTGTTGTTGGCGCGTGAAATCCTATCCGGAACCGTGCCGGTTTTAGGTGCCACGATCGCGATCACGACGACCGTGCTGTATGCGATCGCGGCGCTGGCCGTCGCAGCCAAGTTGTTCGGCAACGACGCGGTGACGCGGACCAGCGACCAATCGATCGGATCGCTGTTTCAACGTCCGGCCAAAGCGACCTTGACCCCGACCATCGGCGAAGCCGGCATGGTGATCGCGCTTCTGTTGCCGATCTCGTTCATCGTTTCCAACGCGTTGATGCAATGGCTCCGCACCCGAGGGCCCGAAGTCAGCGTCGCTTGGCAATTAGGGCTCAATGCGATCGGCTTGATCCTCGCCTTTGGGCTGATTCCGTTGGTGGCGACGTTTCTGGGACGTCACCGCTACCGGGCGACCTATCGGATGCACCGCACGTCGATCGGGTTCTTCATCGGCGGAGGTGCGATGGCGCTGGGCGGTTGGGCGTTCGCACATGAGGCATTGGTGCTTGCCGATCAATGGGGCATCGCGTTGCTCAACGAAGACCAGATCGAACGCACCAAAGGCGTCCTTGAAAAATGGAAGACGATCTCGCCGGTCATTCTTTTGGCAACGATGGCTCTGACGCCTGCGGTGATCGAAGAGTTGTGTTTTCGTGGTTATCTGTTTTCCGCTTTTTCAAAAGCCCTGCGGCCTTGGCAAACGATCGCGTTGACGTCCGTTTTGTTTGGGTTATTTCACGTTTTTGTCGGCAGCACCTTGCTGGTCGAACGATTCTTGCCGACGACTTTCTTGGGATTCCTGCTGGGGTGGTTGGCGTATCGTAGCGGCAGTGTGTTGCCGGGGATGCTGATGCACTTCCTGCACAACGGACTTTTGGAACTCGTCGCCCGCTACCACGAGAAGCTCGACTTTTTGGGTGCCGACATGGAAGCCAGTCGCCACCTTCCGCCGACTTGGCTAGCGACCGCCGGCGGATGTTTGTTTGTCGGAATAGCGATCGTCTACGTGTCGAAGCGAGTAGCGAGTAGCGAGTAGCGAGTAGCGAGTAGCGAGTAGCGAGTAGCGAGTAGCGAGTAGCGAGTAGCGAGTAGCGAGTAGCGAGGTGCGAGGTGCGAGGTGCGAGGTGCGAGGTGCGAGGTGCGAGGTGCGAGGTGCGAGGTGCGAGGTGCGAGGTGCGAGCATCTTCCTGTTGCATGCTTGGCATTCGTTAGATTTCATCCGTACGGATGATTGATCTCGCCACTCGCCTCTCGCTACTCGCTACTCTTTTTCATCGCCTCTTCCAAAGCCGCCGCGTTCTTCTTTTCCGCTTCCGCGTTGGCCTTCGCCTCGGCGGCTTCCTTTTCCGATTTCTCGGCCGCGACCGGATCGGCGGCGTAGGGTTTTTCGTTGCGGTAACGGTTCAGCATTCTTTCGGCGAATGTTTTGACATCTTCGGGTGCCAACTCGACGACTTTTTCTTGCCAACCCACGGCGTCTTCGAAGCGGCCGACCGACGCCAATGCGGCGGCGAGTGCCGACAGGTCGCCGATGTTGCCGTAGGCGTTGATCTCGCAAGCTTTCTCAGCCGATTCGATCGCGGCCTCGCCGTCTCGCAACGACTCGTCATCGGCCGTCGCCAACAACCACGCTCGGTTTTGGTGGGCAAGCGCGTAGTTCGGGGCCAGCTTGATCGCTTGGTTGTAGTCCTTGAGTGCCGCAGCGGACTTGCCCAATTGATATCGGTTGTAGCCGCGGTTGTTCCACGCCACCGGGTCTTGATCGTCGAGTTCCAAGGCGGCTGAAAAATCGGATGCGGCAGCGGCAAACTCACGTTGTTGAAAACGGATGTAGCCACGTCCCATCACCGCCGCGACGTCCTTGGGGTTCATGTCGACGATGCGATCGAAATCCGCAATCGCGTCATCGAGTTTTCCAGCCGCCTTGTGGGCGATCGCACGCTGACGAAGTAACGCTGCGTTATCTTGCCGGACTTCGAGGGCGGCCGAGTAATCCTCGATCGCTTTGACGAATTCGCTCTGCGCCATGTGAACGGCCGCTCGATTGATCATCGGCGTGACGTCTTCGGGGTCGATCTGAAGCGCCTTGTCATAATCGCGAATGGCTGCGTCATGGTCTCCTTGAGCCGCGTAAAACAAACCACGACTGCTGTAAGCGTGAGCTTCTTCGTAACCCTTCTTGATCGCGGCGTTGAAATCGTCCATCGCTTCTTTTTGTTTCCCCAAGGCCCACCAAGCCGACGCTCGGAGCGTGTGATAGCGTCCCTCGTCGGGGAACTCCTCGATCAATTCCGTATAAATGTCGGTCGACTCGGCGAGTTCAACGGCGTTGACCTTGTCGACGGCGCCCCGGGTGCCCTCGTGGGTGACGATCACGTAATCCTCGCCGCGATCTTCCACGACGGTTAACAGGTCGCCTTTGGAGATAATGTCGACAACCTCATCCTCGGTCGCAAACCGCATTTCGACACGAGCGACCACGGGCTGGCCGGGATTCGCGGCGTCGCTCGAGACGCTCAAACCGACCGACGCTCCCAAGCTAAAACCGGCTGTTCCGAGCCAGCCGACAATCCGCCGGAGCGGTTCATGACGAGCGTATTTCCGAGTTCCGTGAAAGGTCGTCGATATCATCCGCGTGGTTTCCGAGACGGTGAGGAGGGGGGAAAATGCATTGCAGCACGCAATTTATCACAGCCTGGCGGAAACTCCCCACCCCCGAGAACGCCAATGTCAGGCTTTATTTCAGGGATTTCTGCTCAGGCGGTCTGTTGATTGAATCGTAACCCGATGCGTAAGCGAGGGATTGAACGTTATTAATTCTCTTTTGAGTATCCCTCGCTCACCGGCGTGTTGATTTAATCGTAACCCGATGCGTAAGCGAGGGATCGAACGCCATTAAATCCTTGGTAGGTATCCCTCGCTCACGCTTCGGGTTGCGATGCAAACTAAATCAACAGCCCGTCACGCATCGGGTTTCGATCAGGACAAAATCAACAGCCCGCTAGCCGCACGATTCGGCTGCAGTCCAAAAAGCGTGTTAATTTGCAGCGAACAAAGTGTTTAAGTGGATTGCATGCAATAGGCGAGATGTGTTCAATGTCACGGTTGGCAAAAATGGGACAAAAAAACTGGTAAAAACGATTGTACAGGCAAATGTTCCGTCTAATCTCGTGGACGAACGCTCCGCTCGGATCCAGTTCGCTTGGTCCTAGATTGGTTTGCCAGTCATCTTGTGTACACATTTCTCTGAAGAGGAACCTCTCGTGAAGACCCTTCCCCGTTTTCTGAGCGTCGCTGCCGCGATGCTTGCCTCCTGTGCCGGCATCGCGTCAGCCCAATGCATGCCATGCGGGGGATGTTCTGACCCGTGCGGAGTTTCTCCAACGGTTGTGAGCAGTCACTGTGGTGGCGCGATCGGCTGTGGCCAAGGCTACGTCGTTTCCAGCGGTGCCACCTACGCCGAATCCGTCGTTTCCTATGGTGATTCCTACGATCAATCCGTGTCTGTTAGTTCCATGCCCGCATCGGAAACCCTGTGCGAGCCGATGACGTCCTACCGCGTCGTGATGAAGCCGACTTATGTGACCGAGACTCAAGCGGTTTGCGTTCAGGAAACTCGCAGCGAAACCCGTTATCGCACCAAGACGGTTTACAAGACGGTGCCGATCGTCGAGGAAAACTACCGCACCAAGATGGTCAATGTTCCCAAAACGGAAACCAAGACGGTTACCTATTCGGTCCTCGTTCCGGTCAAAAGCGAAAAGTCCGTCGAGATCACCGAGACGGTGCCACAATGGAATGAGGTTCCCGAGACCTACACCGTTCGCGTTCCCTCATTGGTCGACGTGCCCGAAGAATACACGGTGAAAGTTCCACAACTTCGCGACGAGTCTTTCACTTACACGGTCAACGTCCCGCAAGTCGTCACCGAGGAAAAGACTCGCACGGTCACCAACGCGGTACCCGTGACTAAGACTCGCACGATTTCGATCTGTGTCCCCAAGACGGAAATGAAAACGGTCACCAAGGACTATGGACATTGGGAAGAACAGATCGTGGAAGTGGCCGCTGCTCCGGTCGCCACGAACGTCGCTTATAGCAGCGGCACCGGTTGTGGTTGCGGCAGTGGTGTGAGCTACGCCAGCGGAAGCGGTTGTGGATGTGGTTCGTCGAACCCGTGCGGATCAAGTCCCTGCTCATCACGCTGCGGTGGCTGCAGGAGCGTCAGCTACGGTGGATGCGGGGGCAGCGTCAGCCACTCCGCTCCGATCGTCGCAACGGCCTCGAATTGTGGACCGACGACCACCACCCAAACCAAACGCGTTTGGGTTCCGAATGTTCAAACCGAAACGGTGCCGGTGACCACCAGCAGTCAAGAATCGCAAGTCGTCACCTACACGGTTTACGAACAAGAGTCGATCCAAGTTCCGTATCAGTGCACGACATTGGTTTATCACCCAGAGACTCGCACCGGTACCAAGAAGGTCGTCGATTACGTCGACGAGGCTCGCACCCGCATGCGGAAGCAAGTCCAGTACAACGAAGAGACCCGTACGCGGATGCGTAAGACGTTAACGTACAACACGGTCACCAAGACGCAGACTGTACCGTACGTCACCTACACGACCGAAGAGCGTACCAAGGAAGTCAGCTACACCTACAACGTGCCTGAGTACACCGTCGAGCCTTACCAAACGACTCGCTACGAGCAAGTCGCCGAAGAAGAAATCGAAGAGTACACCGTGAGCGTTCCATACACGGTAACCAAAGAACAAACCGTTCAGGTTTGCAAAATGGTTCCGACCTTGGTCGAAGAGACGATCTCGCCTTGCACGAGCAGCAATGCTTCGGTCGGAATGGTCCACGGGGAAACCATCAACGTGGGTCCTTCGGTGATGGAAGGTGGTTGCGGAGGCGGCAATGGCTGTGGCGCTCCCGTCATGATGACCGCGCCCGCGGTCGGCAGTGGTTGCGGCGGATGCGGCGCCACCGTCAGTGCATCGCCCTGTATCGGGTGTTAAGCATCGCGTGAACAATAAGTGCTGGATTCTTAACGTGGCGTCGACTTTCAGTCGACGTTTCAGGGTTTGGCGACTGAAAGTCGCCACCACTTAATGTTCCCGCGATGCTAAGTCGCCCGATTGCCTAAGCACACGAACATAAGTTTTTGGCCAAACGCACGTAGCAGCGTCTCTCCGAGATGTTGAAAGCCGCGAGTTTCGGAGAGACTCGCCTATGTGTTTTGTTGATTTACTTGGGCAGTGTGCTTGTTGCTTCGGTCAAGATTGAATCTCAAGGTAGCGAAACCGGAACAAAACCGAATGATTGAATGCCCAGTTCAGCGGGGCGTGTCGATCTTGACGATTTCGGCACCGAGCAATTCGATGCAAGCCCGCACGATCGGCTTGGCTTCGATTTCTTGCATCCGCTGCATGCGGTTTTTAGCTTTCGGTTTGGCAACTTCTTTTTGAACCACGTTCGCTTTGGTGCCCGTGGCGAACGCCAACGAAACCTGTTTGCCGGTCACGCGGGAGATCGTCTTGACGATCTCATCGCGGTTGGTGGGCGATCCGCAGCGGCTCATCGCGAGGCCGGAAGACTCCGGAAACGTGAGGCAAACAACGCCAGGTTCGGGGGCTTCGACCCGTTCGGTCGCCCGCACCAAAGTCGCCGTGATCGGATCGATCTCGGCGAGAACTTGCTCCCAGGTCGACTGCAAAATGTCGTTGGTGATCGGATCGGTGTACTGGTCGCGGGGCGACGTATCAGCGGGCTTGGAGGGCGATTGCGTCGAAGGTGCGACGGCAGCAGACCGTGCCGCCGCTTGTGGGGCCGCCGCTGACGGGGCTTCGTCCGTAGCCACCGTTGCCGGTGATGCTATCGGCGACGATGCGATCCCCGCAGTCCGGGCGACCGGGTTAACTATCGCGTTTTTTTTTTCGATGTTACCCGGTTTTGATTTTGCCGCGACCGTTGCCGAGCCTCCGGCGGCACCACTGGCCGAAGTCAAGTCCACGATCGCTTGCAAGTCGGGCAGGTGACAGATTTGAATCAACGTCGATTCGAGTAGCACGCGAGCGTGAACGCTGTGCCGAATCCGCACGAGCGTTTCATCCACCAGCCCGACGATCGCAAGGACCGTTTGCAGTCCCCATTTTTGCGCCAGTTCGCTTAGTGCCGGATGCATGGACGCCGCCGCATAACGCATCAACTTGGCATCGCATCCGACGGCCACGGTCATCAAGTCGCGAAAATAACCAAGCATTTGTTCGGTCAGGCGTCCGGCGTCGACTCCCGCCGCGATGGCCTGGTCGACTTGCAATAACGCGTCGGCCGCGTCGCGCTGCTGCATCGCTTGGGCGAGCTGGTGCAACCGCTGGTCGTCGGCGGTACCCAACATCACGTGGACCTGATCGGCCGTTAAATGCCCGTCGCTGAAGCTGAGGACTTGCTCCAGTAGCGATTGGCTGTCTCGCATCGAACCGGCGGCGCGGCGGGCGAGCAGTTCCAAGGCTTCTTCGTCGGCCGTGCCGCTTTCCGACTGCACAATCTCACGCAAACGCCCGACGATCTTGCTACTTTCGACCGGCGCGAAGTCGAATCGTTGACAACGGCTGAGGACCGTGATCGGAATTTTTTCCGGGTCGGTCGTGCAAAAGATAAACTTGACGTGTTCGGGCGGTTCTTCGAGCGTTTTGAGCAACGCGTTGAAGGCCGCACCGGTCAACATGTGGACTTCGTCGATAATATAAATCTTGTACCGCGAACGACTCGGTCGCACGCCGACGTTCGCCCGGAGGGAGCGAATTTCATCGATCCCGCGGTTGCTCGCCCCGTCGATTTCGATCACGTCGACGTCTTCGCCCGAATCGATCGCCTGGGCGATGTCGTTGTCACTGTCGGGATGCGAGGTCGGCCCGCCCGGGTTATTAAGCGCCTTGGCAAAGATCCGCGCCGTGCTGGTCTTGCCCACCCCGCGGGCTCCGGTGAACAAGTACGCGTGGCCGACGCGGGACGTTTCGATCGCGCCTTGCAAAGCACGGGCGACATGGTCTTGGCCGACGAGCTGATCGAAATCTCGAGGACGATACCGTCGTGCGACAACGACGTACGATCCATCACCGGAATCGGGCGACTTTCCAGCGGCTCCAGGATTTCCGGACATGGACGAAACGTGTTCGGGGTTGAAAGAAAAAAACACCGCGCATTGGAGGCGACCCCCACACAGAGCGGCACCGTTTATGGCTGCTCCAGTTAAGGCCTGACCAGGTTCACAGCTTGCAATCGCAAGGGTCGCCACCATCACGCGGTGTCGTCATCACTATAGTCTAAGACATCAAGTGAGTTCGCGAAAGGCGTTCCAATCGGTTAACCTGAGCGGGGACCTGAAAGCGGTTCCGAGCGTCTTAGTCCTTATCAGGTAACGTTCTTTTCTGTCATTTTTGAAAAGGTATGAAATTGAGCAACGAAGTCGAAACGCAGGCCGAACCGGTCGTCGATACCCCCAAACCAACACGGTTTTCCAGTCGGGGCGACGTTTCTTGGAAAACATATTCGAACCAATGGCAAGAAAATCACGGGACAGCTTTGATGGCGTTTGCCTGTGGCGTTTTCCTCCTCGGTTGCGTGCTGATCTATTTTCAACAAAACCGATTTCGCCCACCCGCGTTCCCTTCGGCCGATGCGATCCAAAGCGTGCAGGGAAATCTGATCAGTCCGAGTTCCGGATTGGAAAACGGCGAATCAGGCTCGCTCGCGGGCGCAACACGGACGATCGTTACCGGGGCCGCAGAAGGGGGATCGATTCGGATCGCGATCTATCGCACGCCGGAGAGTTTCAACGATCCCGGTCAAGCGATCTGGAAACAAGCTTTCGAAGCGGGACAGGACGGTCAAGCAACCTACGATATTCCGAACGATGTCCTGGCTGAGCCGTTTGCAATCGCGGTTTATCACGACAAAAACAACAATGAGAAACTCGATCGAAACGCGTTGGGCATTCCGACGGAGCGTTATGGCTTCAGCAACGCGGCCCGCGGAAAACTTGGGCCGCCCACGTTTGAAGAAGCCCTTATCGACCGCCCCGCCGAAGGCGAAGCGATCGAACTGGAAATCTGGTAGGCGTCACTTTCGGCGATTAGCAGATCAGACCGAAACGACTGGCGAGTTTCGCTACCCTTAGGTTCGACCTGGACGAAGCACTCAAATTTATTTGGCGACGAAGCGGTAGATTTGGCCTCCGCCCATCATCGTGCTCATCAAGACTTCACCGGTGTCGGTACTGCCGAACGTGAATACGGGAAGTTGCTGCCACGCGATCGGGCGGTTCTCCAAAACGGCTTCGGTCTTTTCGTCAATTTTCATCGCCCATAAACGGCCGCTGACGTAGTCGCCGTAGAGATAGTACCCGTCCAGTTGAGGCGTCGCCTTGCCGCGGTAAACCGCCCCGCCGGTTACCGACTTACCCCAATCGTCGGTGTGCGGGTATTCGATCAACGGGTCGATCAGGCTGGGGGTCGCCTCGGATCCCTTGCTGCCATCGAGCGTAAATGAATGAGCCGCTTCGCGGAGACTCCAACCGTAGTTGCCGCCCTTACGAATCAGGTTGATCTCTTCCCATTCATTCTGGCCGACGTCGGCCGCCCACAGTCGTCCCGTCGGTTCGTCGAACGACATTCGCCAAATGTTTCTCACGCCCCACGCATAGATTTCCGGCCAAACACTGGCTCCTCTTCCCACGAGCGGGTTGTCCTTCGGAATCGCATAGGGCAAATCATTTTGCGTTTGATCGATGTCGATCCGCAGGATCGAACCGAGCAGCTTACTGAGATCTTGTCCGGACTTCAGCGGATCGTTGCCCTTTCCACCGTCGCCCAACGCGACATACAGATACCCGTCCGGACCGAACGCGACGGTGCCACCGTTGTGGTTCCAAAACGGTTGTTGGATCCGCATCAGTTCCCGCTCCGAACTCGGGTCACCGAATCGGTTTTGCGAGCCTTCGACGGTTCGGAATTCACTCAGCACCGAAACGTGCGGCCGGTCCGATGTGGTGTAGTAAGCGTAAAACTTACCGTTCTCACTGAACCGAGGATGAAACGCCAACCCGAGAAAGCCTTCTTCGTTTTCGCGATCTTTGTAGATCACCCGGTCGCTCAAGTCGACAAACATTTCGGGTTCGTCGACCTGTTCGTTGCTTTCGTCAAATACAAAGATCTCACCCGTTTGGCTGGCGACAAACAAACGACCGCTGCCATCGCCCGCACCGGTGATCACGATCGGGCGGCTGATGTTCAAGTTCGGGTACGCCCGCACAACTTCGATCGGCATCGGGGATGTATTGAGCGATTCGGGAGGGTTCGCCAAATTGATCGTCGGGGAAACGAACGTTTTCTCTTGGGCGTTCGCCGGTTCGAGCCCCACGATCCCGACCGTCGCGGCGATCAAGCCGCCGGTAAAAACCGACCATGCCGCTGCTTGCCGGCGAGAAAAAACATGCTTGCGTTGAGAAATCATATAGACTCTTCGTCTTGAGGAAAAAGGATTCAAAGGTAACTCACAAGGAATTGACGATGACGGTCATGACGTCCACTCCAACGCGCCAACATCAGACGCCCCATTTTCAAACTGCTTGGGTTAGTCCGATTGGCGAATTGCGAATCGTCGCCCGCCGCGACGGGTGCCTTGGATTGTACTTCCCTGATCATTCACCGCAGCCCCGTTACTGGAATTCACGAGATCCGCTTGAGAACACCCGATCCGCGACCGGGGAAGCCGGTATCTTAACCACCATCGTCGAGCAGCTCGACGAGTATTTTCAGGGTCAGCGAACCGAGTTCCGCATCCCCTATCATTTCGTGGGGACGCCGTTCCAAACTCAGGTTTGGCGTTACCTAACCCGCATCGTTCCCGGCGAGACTCAAACCTATCGCGAGGTCGCCATCGGAATCGGCCGACCAGCGGCGATCCGGGCGGTCGGAGCGGCGGTCGCCCGCAACCCGATCTCGATCCTCGTTCCCTGTCATCGCGTCGTCGGTAGCAATGGCAAGCTAACCGGCTTCGCCGGAGGTCTAGCCCGCAAAACATTCCTGCTCGACCTAGAGAAAAGATAGGCTGGCCAAAAGTAGGCTGGCTGGAGGAGGCTTTGCGACGAACACCCGGCATTACGGCAATTGGCCTTTGGCTGTTAGTGATTAGCTTATTCATCCGAAGTTTCCGCTGACGCGGACATAACTCACCCAACACAGTAACGACGATGACGCACGGCGTAACTTTTTTACTGACTCTAAGCCTTTCCGGATTGCTTCCCTTGGCGTGTCTGTGGGACTACGACACGCTCATTATGGAACGTTCGGCAGTGCCCACTGCATTGGAATCAATCGTCGGCTATTTTCCCCGACATAGCAAACATTACTACCGGTGGCGAATCAAAGACCGTGAATCGACGCCGGTCGATCAGCGTTCGCCAAGTGACTATGACGATATTGCGGTCGCCTACGAAAAACTTAACCAACACGACAAAGCCATCGAAGTCATCGACGCCAAGATATCACGTTGGCCTGAGATCGGACGTTATGAGTCCGAGGCAAATTTAGCTACGTTCCTGATACATGCCGGTCGACTGGAAGAAGGGATTGAACACATTGAAGCGGCACTGGCCATCAATCCGAAAGCGCATTTTGGAAGAGAAATCTATCAAAAGCGATTAGTTGAATATCTGTTGCAAAAAGACGTCCGGACAAACCGAACCCACGCTTTACAGTTTCCGATGCGTTTTGACGAATACCTCTATCATCAACGAGATGAAAATAAATCGGCAGAGGAATCGGTAGATGAGTACGAGGCCGGTATCCGGGGGTTGATCGGTATGCTGCGATTCGGAAACCACGATTCGCCGGTGTTACTGGCCGCGTTGGGGGACCTGCTCGCTTCCCAACTTGCCCCGGAGCAACGCGATTCGATCAACGCGAATCGTCTGGCCGCGCGTGCTTATTTGGTCGCTTCCTACAATTCCGACGAACCAGCTCGCACAAGAAATCGGGAACTCGCCCAAGCGGCCATTGCCATGCAGGTAGGCGAATCAATCGAATCGGTTGAGGCCGAACTTCGGGCGGAATTAATTCAAGCCGAACAACTCCAGCGGCGCATCGAGCAAGATGAAAAGAACTGGGGCGAACGCGGAGAAAACTTAGATGAGATGTTTGCGGCCGATTACGGACAAATCGCACCCTTGGTCGTTCAGCCGCGACGTTCACCTCAACGTCTCGTTGTCAGGATACTCGTGTTGGCGAGTGTAGCGGCTCTCGCGATCATCCTTTTGGTCGTTCGCAAACGCAGACACTATCTAAAACAATCCGCTGCCAATTGAATCGTGCACCGTGGTCGATCCTAACGAGATGATTTTTAACGTCGCTACCATCCATCAGTCGGTACTTGATCTCGCCCAGCGGGAGTCATCAGTGCTTGCCATACTCGATAATCAATCGATTGCCAGACCATTGCGTTAGTGAAGCGACTAAGGACCGGGTAAATGATTTCATCTGGCTGCTGGACGAAGATTAGATCTTCCGCATTGGTAAATCCAGATCGGTGCCAAGGCAACGCGTAAAGCGATTCGCTGAATAGGACTGTGTTTCCCTGACCATCTTTAAAATCCGAAAGGCGGATCGTCGGGCCGATCGGTGTCGTGTCATTAGAATGGGGTAAACGTGCCGCGACTCGACTGCCGCTCGTTCCGAACGTTGCCGACATTGAATCTTCCCAATCGAAGTAGAGTCTCTCGCCTTTCGGATGGTTGATCTCAAAGATCGTTGCGAGTTGGTCAGGAATCGGGCAAGCGACGCCAGCATTGATGATCCACGCGCTGCAGAATGCCGGGTCTCCGCCGAAGCGGCTGCGACCCAGCCTACAGTGGCAACCCTGTCGATGATTGTGGCATGGCTGTTTGCAGACGCTTGGTGAGGGAAACTTTGGTGGGGCGATCGAATGATCGGATGCAATTTCCCTGACCATCCCAGACTTCACTGGCGAACCACAATCCGGTGTCCGTGCCCATCAACAACATCGCTTGGGCGCGACCGATATCCACCGTTTGAATCAGTTGGTTTCGACAATCAATGCCTTGATTCCATGCGATCTCTCGGACGATGCACTGCGTCACGCCAGGCAACACCCGGTCGACGGGGGCGAAGACCAATTCATCGTCGACTACCAACGCCAAGTTGGCAACACTCGATTCGGTCCACGAATCGTCTTCGTCTCGTAAGACACCGGTGCTGCCTCGCCGAATGGACTCGGACTGTTGATCGGCCAAGAAATAATGCAAGCGGCTGCGGACCTTCGCCGACCGAGGCCAACAATCCGGGGCGGGCTGTCGTATATCGGTGAGCACCACCGACTGCCCCTCGGTGCGGCGAATCCGGACCGCCTCGTGATCGATCGGATTGAGATGCACGGCATAGGTCACGCCACCTTGGTTGCTCAAGCGACGACCGGGAGTCGCCCAGACGGTGATACCGACGTCGACTTGTTGGCTCACCCAATCGCGATTGCGATCAATGATCTCATCGATCAACCGCTCGATCGCATCCATCGAAACACTCGCGTCCATTCCGATCGATCGAAGCGTTTGAGCGAACCGCTGCAAGTGACGATCGACGGCGAACGGACGGCGGTCATAGGTTCGCAGACGCTCGACGGCGGTCACGCCTTGGCGGAAACCGAGATCCTCGATGGGCAACCGAATCTGATCGGTCGGCAGCCATCCGTTTTGTCCGATCGCATCACAACAGAAAAATCCGATCGGGACAAATACGTCCGTCGGAAGGTTGCCGTCGTTTCCTATGCCGGCACTTTCGTCGGGCTGGTTTGCGATTGTCGGGCGACCGCCGCTCGGGATTGTTGCCATAATTTTCGGATCGCTGCGGTCAACGAGACTTCGTTCGTTTGATGGTAAATCGAATCCGCCGGAAGCCCCGCCGTGAGTCGTCGATGGGCTTCGCCCAAGTTGTGATAGGGTAGTCGGGGGAACAGATGGTGCAACGCATGGTAACGGGTTCCGATCGGTCCCCAAAGTTCGGTGATCCAAGGTCGCTCGGGAAAGTTCACCGAATCGGTTAGTTGATCGGCGAAACTCATCTCGCCGCCGTCATTGGTCCAGCGGTGGGCTCCCAACGTACGCACTTCGTTGAGCACCAAGATGCCAACGCCGACGGAATACGCAATGAACCAAAACGGATCGATCAGTTGATCACGCATGATATACCCGCGAATGAAGAACCAAACCAACCAAGCGAAGCACAGAACCTCCTGCAAGATCACGATCCGCATCACCTTCGGTGACGAGTCCCGCCGTTGGTAGGTCGGGTCGACCAACATCGTCGACATGTGGCGGTGAACGATCGGACGAAGTTTCGGTGCGATCCAACACAACGGACTGATGACCAGAAAACGTAGCACCGCTAGCAATGGCAAGATCAAGGCCTGGGCGATGAACCCAACGATCATCCATGGACCACGATTCGCTAGCGGCAAGTACTCGCCGTCGTGTTCGGTGCCGTAGTGTTTGCGGCGGTGATGGTCGACGTGCGGGTAATACAGGAACGATGGAACCAGGAAAAAGATTCCGCACAGTCCGTTCCAGGCGATGCGAAAAAACGTGAATCCTTTGTCCGGCAAATGCACGAGTTCATGTATGAACATCAAGGCCCGCATGTACAAAATCACGGTGACGACATAGCACAACCCCATCACGGCGATCGACCAGGGCTCAAAACCATACAGCCGATGCATCCAAAAAATGGCGTGCAACGTGATGTGGCCGATGATGATCGACACCAAAAAATCCGCCCAGTAAATCCACGGGTTGGGACGCTGGAGATCGGCGATCAGGGTGCGGGCTTGGACGAAGCTGAACGGGTGGCAGGATGCTGGATTCGTTTTGCTAGCCATCATGCAGTCATTTGGAACACAGGACAGGTTGGTGATGAGTCTTATTGAATTACCATTATTCAATTCTGTCTATTGCAAATAGTAATCCATCCCTCCGCTTGGTGGTTTTAAAGACAGGATTCATCACATCGATGTCAAGAGGAAACTGGGGTTTTGTTGCCTCGTCCAGAGTTGTATCGTCAACACTCAACACGAGTGCTTCGTCAAAATTTAGTTTCAGGGTGAGCCGAACGCGCTAGCGGGCTGTTGATTGAGTGCACGATTGGGCGTTTTCGTTTAACGGCAAGCCGCAGGCGTCTGCGTTCTCAAGCTCTGTCGCCTGCGGCTTGCCGTTAAACGACTAAATCAACAACCCGCTAGCGTCGGGTGTTGAGCAATGCCCGCAGCTAGCGCCGTCGGCTCACTTCGCTAACCCTAATTTTTACGTTTTGACGGAGCAGACCCTATTTACGGTAGCGTTTATCGTTGGGATCGCCGCCGGACATCAAGTAACCCATCAGATCGCGTATTTCTTCGGCGTTGAGGTTGTTGAGCAATCCCTCAGGCATTTGAGAGATCTTCGATGCACTGATGTCTTCGATGTCGTCCGCGTCGACCTTGATCGCTTGAAGCGGCTCTTGGCTGCCTTGGGTCTGATTAGGGTAGACCAATAAATTGCCGTTTTCTTGTTCGACCACCAATCCGGTCAAAATCGTGCCATCGGCCAAAAGCACCGTCGAGGAACCGTACTGATCCGAGATCACCCGACTGGGGTGGACAATCGCATCGAGCACGTAGTTTTCGTCAAACTTGTTTCGGACGCTGGTCAGGTCCGGTCCGATGTCACCTCCGAGTCCGGCGAGACGGTGGCAGGCGGCACATTGGGCGCTGAAGAACAGCGACCGTCCGGCGTCGAAATCGGGTTTGCCGCGTGAAGCGGCGGACGCGGTCTCCATCGTCCATACCTTACCGGGTCCACGGATCGGGAGGATCTCGAAATCCGGCAACGGGTTGAAATCCTCACCTGTGATTTCTTCGAGGGCCTTGCGTTGTTCGCTGCTGCAGAGCGCGAGGGCTTCGTCACGGGTGCGGGTCAAGTAACCGGGGTAGCTCGCCCCTCCAGACGCTGTGGCGGCTTCATTCAAGAAGGTGAAGTATTCACGACGCAAGTCCAACGTCCAGCCTTTACGAATGTTTCGCAACATGAAGGCGTATTGGATCTCACGCGCCGGCGGCGGGTTGTCGATCATTCGTTGAACGCCCGCGCCGTAACCGCTGTTGCGTGAAGCAATCTGCGACCAATCCGGTGCCGCCGCAGGGCCTCGGTCGCGAATCAACTGCATCGCCTTGGCAACGACACCGGGGTGTCGCAGGGCAACCAAGACACGGATCAACTCTTGGTTCACGTCGGCGTTAGCGCTGGGCAACATCGGGTCAAGCTGCGAGATAATTCGTTCTCGCTGCTCCTCGGCGGGATCGCCCAAACGCATGAAGGTCAATGCGTAAGCACGCAACAAACCGAGCAGTTTGGCGTCGTCGAGTTCTTCCGCACGTAGCGACAGAAGATGATCGAGCAACGGCCCGGCGTGCGATTCGTTGCCCATACGAGCCAACGCAACAGCCGAAGTGATCACGGTTTGAGGATCGGTGCTGCTCAGGGCCATCGCCGACCAGCGATCGACCGGTTGGCTTTCGACGGCGATTCGCGCGGCGTGTCGCAAGAACCGATCGGGGTTGGCCAGATAAGGCCATGCTGTCGAAATGGCGTCGGCATGTTCGACCCCGTGGAAAGCTTCTAATTGTCTACGTTGACCACGCGCGACCGTGGCCGGGTCATTAATGCCCGGCGCGACCGGAGCCGTGGTGGCTTCGTCGCCGACGTAGCGAACGCGGAACATCGCTGACTCGGTGCCGCGGCCGCCGACGGCAAAGATCAACGAACCGTCCTGGCCGACGACTGCGTCGGTTACGGGCAGAGGAACCGAATAGACGAACGGTTCGGCACTGCCGGTGTAGCTGGCACCGTCAGGTTGCAGGTGGATCGCGTAGATCGTACCGAACGTCCAATCGAGGGCAAAGATCGCGTCTTGGTAGCGAGTCGGGAACGCCGTCCCGGTACCCGAGACCACGCCGGTGGGCGAGCCGGGACCGATGTCGACGACCGGCGGCAAAGTATCTTCGTAGTAGGTCGGCCATTTGCCGCTGCCACTTCGCCATCCGAAGTCGGCACCGCTGACGACGTTGCAGATCCGCGTCGGTCGGTACCACGGCAATCCCAGGTCCCATTCCATGTCGGCATCGTAGGTAAACAGATCGCCAAATCGGTTCAACGCGATGTCGTATTGATTGCGAAAACCGATCGCGTGCAGGATTTGTTTTTGCGTCTGAACATTCAAACGCGTCACCCAGCCGCCGGGTGCCATTCGGCCACGGGCGTGACCGTTGCTGTCCCACATACGCGGCAGCAACAGCCCCTCGTACCAAGTCGGCACACGGCTTGATTCGGTTTCGGCCAAGTCCGCGTGGTTGCCGCCATCCATGTAAATCGCCTCGCCGTCTTCGGTGACGACGACGGCATGGTTGCCGTGTTCGCCGCCGCCGGTGCCGCCGGGGAATTCTTGGGCGGTGTCCAAAACGTCGTCTCCGTCGGAATCGGTCAGTCGATAAAGATGGCCGCCGTTTCGGTGAAACCACAAACTATCAAACGCCCACACCAATCCTTGGGCTCCAGACAAACCGGCCAACTGACCGACCGACACCTTTTCGACTTGGGCGGGTCCATTCTCTTGTAACGTGACACGGTACAAGCCTGCCCCGGCTTGGTCACAAGCATAAATGCGTCCCTTCGGATCGGTGGCCAATGAAACCCAGCTGCCTTGGTCGGGGGTCAATCGATAGATACGATCGACGACGAACCCGGGTGGCACGATCACGTTTTTGGCGTGCAGGGGATCCGCGTTCTTGCCGGACGACGAACCCGGTGCCTGATATCCGGGAATCCCCCAAGGTCCTTCGCCGAGCTTTTGAATGACTTTGACTTGGGACCATGTCTCGTCTTTGAAATCAACGCCTTGCCAGTTCTGAGGTTCCGTCTCGGTCAGCAACCAACCACGGTCGGTGACGACGGTTTGAGTGGAGTCGTCTTTGTTTTGGATCCGCATTTTGACCAACAAAGCCGCGACCCCGCCGTCGTTCTTTCCTTCGATGGCGATCACGTTTTGGCCGGGGCGAAGGTGTTTGGCGACGTCGGTTTGGATCGGTTTTTCCCAAGCGTTGCTGTTGCCGATGGCCTCGCCGTTGATCCAAATTTGAAATTGGTTATCGCAAGTTGCGTAAAGCTGTGCCGTCTTGGCGTCCCCGTTGATCGCGAAGGTCTTGCGAAACCAAACCTTTTGATTCGATGCCGATCGATCAGCCCAAACCCATTGGGGGACGGGCTTCTGTTTGAGCCAGTCGGAGTCCTTCGGTTGGGTTGACGCGGAATCATCGGGTGAATCGGTCTTGGGTGGGACGCTGTTAACGGCCGCATCGAGTGTTCGCTCCGCCTCGGGGCCGCTGAGCGGACGCATCATCAGATTGCGAAACTCGACCTTCATGGCCGGGCCTTGATGCAGTTGCAAGCCGAGCTTGCCGGTTCGTTTCGCGTCGGGATGATTGTCCGTCAGATCAAGCGTCGTGATTCCGTTGACTTGATGAATCATCCGGTTGCCCACCGCGACGATTCTTAGGTCGTTCCATTCGCTATCGACAAAAACCTCTTTGTTGCCGACTTGTCCGACGACGCTGGACTTGCCGTCCGGCGACACGACGACGCGTTGGCCCCGCTGGCCGATGATGCCGCGGCCTGTTCTTTCACCGTACATCATGCCGAAGTATTCTTGATTGGGGTGCAAATCGGCCTGATAGCCCGCCAGCGCGAACCCGGTCGGATCCACCAGCTCGCTGCGGTATTGAACCCCCGAGTTGTTGCCTTCGAAACGGACCTTGCATCGGAATTCAAAATCCGCCGTTTCGCCGCCTTGATAAATCAAGAAGGTATTGGCCTTGATCGGATTTTCCGCAGTCGTCTGGCCTACGATCGCACCGTCTTGGACTGACCAAAGTTCCAGGTTGCCTTTCCAGCGGGTGAGTGATTCGCCATCAAAAAGGATCTGGAAACGGGCATCGACTTCGGTTTGGCGGGTCGCTTCGGCGGCGGGACCTTGCGCGGACAGGTCGCTCGGCCAAGCGAACAGAGAGAAAACGCCGAGAACAGCTACGGCAATCTGCCGGAACAAACGTGGGGGCATGGTGGGAAGCGGGGTGGGGGGGGAGGTGGGAGCGGAACAACCGCACCATGATACTCCAAGGATTCGCTTCGCACGACTTCGTAGTACGACAAATCGATGCTGGCGGGCTGTTGGTTTAATCGTAACCCGCTGCGTAAGCGAGGGATGAGTCCAATACCAATGATCCCTCGCTTACGCAGCGGGTTGCGATGCGGACTAAATCAACATCCCGCCGGCCCTGAGATGCCTTCGACGCAAAAAACAAGACGAGACGACCGCCCCCGTGCCCCAGGGGTCAGCCGTTCGTCTTGTTGCCCTGGATATATCATCGACCGTGGACACAGGATCATTGATGCGGGAAAACACCCAAAAAAACTCGCGAAAATTCCTTTGAACTTGGAATGGCTTCGAGCGATGGGGCGACCCCGGCCCGACGATCTTGATTCCGTGTTAGATTACCGTCCATGCACCAATGCTCTCACCATCATGTCACAGAACAAAACTACGGCACCGCGTTCGCCGTGGGCGTTTCGCTCAACGTGATCTTTGTTGTGATCGAAGCGGCTTACGGCGTTTACGGCAATTCGTTGGCGCTGCTCGCCGACGCGGGACACAACCTCAGCGACGTTCTGGGACTGCTGCTGGCGTGGGCGGGTTACGCATTGGGCAAGATCCATCCGACCCAAACTCGCACCTACGGTCTTCGCAGCACCACCATTTTGGCGGCGTTGTTGAACGCCCTGTTGCTTCTGTTGGCCGTCGGGGGAATTGCTTGGGAAGCGATCGGACGGTTCGCCAGCGACAGCGAAGTGGCGGCACCGACCGTGATCGTGGTCGCGTTGATCGGCGTCGTGATCAATACGGTGACCGCGTTGTTGTTCATGAAGGGCAGGCACGACGATATCAATCTTCGAGGTGCGTTCTTGCACATGGCCGCCGACGCGCTGTTGTCGTTGGGCGTGGCGATTGCCGGCACCGTGATCCTTTACACTAGCTGGCAGTGGATCGATCCGCTCATGAGCCTTTTGATCGCGGTTATCATCTTTGTTGCCACGCTCGGGTTGCTGCGTGATTCGTTTGAACTCGCCGTGCAGTCGGTTCCCAAACACATTTGTATCGGCGACGTGGAGGACTACCTTGCGGCGTTGCCTGGTGTTGAAGCGGTCCATGACCTGCATGTTTGGGCGATCAGCACGACGGAAACGGCGCTCACGGTTCACTTGGTCAAATCCAGCATTGAAAGCGACGACGCATTATTGCGCCAGATCGCGCACGATTTGGAGCACGACTTTCGAATCAGCCATTCGACAATTCAAATCGAGAGAGATCTGAATCAGACGCGGTGTGCTCAGGCCGAACCTGGATCTCTATAAGACCGATAGCCGGTGTCATGAGGTCGGCGCGGCAACAATCGGTTTGATCGGTTCGACGTGGTCCATGAAGTCGAGTTGGACTCGGACGATTTCTTTTGTCGAGGCGAAGAATGCATCGAGCACATCAGGATCGAAGTGGGTCCCGCGTCCTTCTCGTAAGATCGAGAAACATTTTTCACGCGGCATCGCTTTCTTATAAGGACGTTCGGCCGACAACGCATCGAAAACGTCCGCGACCGCTGTGATTCGTCCTTCGAGCGGAATATCCGTTCCGGCTAACCCGAGCGGGTATCCGGTGCCGTCGAATCGTTCGTGATGCGTTTGCGCGATGCTGGCCGCTAATCGCATCAATGCACTACCGTTGCGAAGCATATCGCTGCCGAAGTCCACGTGTTGACGCAGCAATCGGGCATCCGTACCGGCGTGCGGTTCGATGATTTGATGACCGAACTTGACGTGGTTTTGAATGATCTCGAACTCTTCGGGTTCAAGCTTTCCGGGTTTGAGCAGAATCGCATCAGGGATCGCGATCTTGCCGACGTCATGCAGTTGAGCGGCCATCTCGATGTCGCGTATGAACCATTCAGGCAAGCCCATACTCTTGGCAATGATCCCGGCAAAACGTCCGACTCGGATCACATGGTTACCGGTGTCGTTGTCGCGAAGTTCGGCGGCACGGGCCAAACAGTAAACGACTTCGCGACGTGACGCTTCCAATTCTCGGGTGCGTTGCTCGACCTTGATTTCCAATTCCGTCGCGTGATGCTGCAAACGGTCTTGGAACGACTTCATTTTTAAGGAGTTTCGAACCCGCGGAGTGAGGTCCATCGGATCAACGGGCTTGAGCAGAAAGTCGGTCGCGCCAAGTTCCAAACAAGTCAACTTGATGTTTTCGTCCGTGTTGGCCGTCAGAATCAGAACCGGCAAGTGTTTGTATTCGGGTGTGCGGCGGAGCTCTCGCAAGATCTCAATACCGTCCACGCTCGGCATGTTGATGTCCAGCAGCAAGATATCCGGCTTCGTCGCATTAATGATCCGTATCGCGGCAGCCGAATCCGTCGTGGTCTCGAACGAACGATAGCCGGCTCGCTCTAAGTATTTCTTGACGATCAATACGTTGGCGATCTCGTCGTCGACGATCATGATTTTGCCAGGCAACACATGCGCCGGTCGATCCGCCAAAACTGGTTTGGCTGCGGACGTTGCCGCCGGCAACGCCCCCAGCGGGTTTGCGGAGAAGGCGGTACTGGAAGGTGCAACGGTAATCGTTGAATCGCTCATGGAACCCAGACAAAAGTTTGAAATATGCCGATCCGAAACGGGGCCTACCATTGATCGGATTAGCCTTCAGTATGTAAGAGCGAACCCTCACTGATGAAAAATAAGACTCGACCTTGACCAGCGACGGGTTGTGTTCGTCATTGTGGGATTGCTCAACACGACACGGTTGGGGGTTTGTCAGTTATGCCGCTTGTAGCAGCATTTCCCACGACCATTCGCTGTCGGGTTGATCGCAAATAGTCCAATTGGGTCCGGCAAGCGTCAGGATCCCGGCGTTTCGATGCAATCAATAATTCCGACGCCGGTTGAGTCAGCGAGGGAAAACCGACGGTCCCGCCGGCCCCTTTAAGCCAGTGGGCGTTAGTCGCGAGATCTTCAAACCTCGCTTCATTGAGTTCCTCGGCCATCTTTGGCAAGCGCTCGTCGAGTCGCCTAACGAATCCGATAACGATTTCATAAAAATCGGGATCGTCCATCGGTAACGTGCAGAGGACCGGCCCCTCATCAGATCGTTCATCTAACGATCCGCTTGAACGATCCTCGGCGGGCGGGGCTGTCGCATGAGGCGTTTGTGTTGCCGGAATGACGATTCGATCGCTCAATTCGTAAAGTTGTCGTAGGATCTCGCTGGCCAACTCCGTTTCTCTCGCCTTGGCGGCTTCCTCGAGCTGTTTCGCAACGGGGGTGAAGACGTCCAGGCCGACCGTTCCACCGGCACCTTTAAGCCAGTGAGCGTCGCTGTGAACGGTTTCAAAGTCCATCGCCGCGATGGCGATTTCGATATTCGTTAATCGCGAGGGCAGTCGATCCAAGAATCCCATTGTGATTTCTCGGAAGTCAGGATCATCCATCGGCAGCGTTGGGAAAATCGGGCGATCCGTTTTCGAAGGCATTGAAGCGGACGGTAACAATGATGAAAACTCGATCGCGTCGGCTGTGCCAACGGACATGGGTGATACGAACTCATGTGGCTCGGACGCCGAGTCAAGGTGAGTTGCTGCGAGTTGCAACAACAGGTCGATATTGACCGGCTTACTGAGGAAGTCGTTGCATCCCGCATCCATGCACTTCTCACGGTCACCGACCATCGCATTGCCCGTCAGAGCGATGATCGGAATGGTGAATCCGGCGGCCCGCAATCGCTCGGTGGCGGTATAGCCATCGAGCACGGGCATTTGCATGTCCATCAGCACCAATGCGGGAGTTTCCTCGGCGATGCTTTCGATCGCTTCGAGACCGTTAGCGGCGGTCGCGACCAAAGCTCCGGCTCGTGTCAAAACCAGTTCAATCAATCGGCGATTCGATTCGCCATCGTCGACGACCAGGACGCGTTTGGCAGGTAATCGAATCAACTTCGCGGCGACGGCTTCGTTCGTCCGACGACGTCGCAGATCCTCGAACTCGCTCGGCGACATCAGATCAGACGTGTCCTCATCGTCGATCGGCAACTCCACGCGAAACGTACTGCCCATGCCGGGTTTACTCTCAACGGTCAGACGTCCGCCGAGTGATTCAGACAGACGTTGGCTAATCGACAATCCCAACCCCGTGCCGCCGAACTTCCGCGTCGTGGTGCTGTCGGCTTGGGAGAACGACTCAAAAATCCTTGCTTGTTGTTCCGGCGTCATTCCGATTCCGGTGTCGATGACATCGATTCGCAACACCTTTGACGATTCAAATCCGGCGGATGATTCGGATTGACGCATCGCCGCGATGATCGACACGCTTCCTGATTCGGTGAACTTAATCGCATTGCCGACCAAGTTCATGATCACTTGCCGCAGACGCGTCGGATCGGACGTAATGACGCGGGGGATGGCCGTTTCCAAACGGACGTTCAATTCAAGGTCGTTTTCGTCTGCTCGCACCTTGAGCGTATTGGCGACATCCATAATGACTGCGTCGATGTAAGTGTCGATCGACTCGACTTCCATCCGACCGGCTTCGATTTTGGAAAGATCCAAGATATCGTTGATGAGTTCAAGTAGGTGGGCACCGGACCGGTGAATCATGTTTAGATGATCGACGGCTTCATCGGAATCGGTTACCAATCCACGACGCAGCACGTCCGTGAACCCCAAGACGGCGTTCAACGGCGTGCGAATCTCGTGGCTCATGTTGGCGAGGAACTCACTCTTGGCTTCGTTGGCGTGTTGTGCCGCATCGCGTGCTTGAGCCAATGCGACTTTGTTCTCTTCGATCAATGTGATGTCATCGAACGTGGTCAAGAACCCTTGGCCGGTAATCGGTGTGCAATTGACCGTGAAGGTTAAACGTCGGCCCTTGACGTCCATCTGCAGAATTCGATCGTGAACCGAATCGTTGATTTGTCGGGCTTCTTCCCATGGAAGAGTCTTTTCCCCTTCATCGCGGTCGGCAATGATCCAGTCGGACGCCGAAATATACTTCCCGACCAATTCACTCGCGGGTATATCGAGTAACTGCGTCAAACGTTTGTTCGCGAACAAGGTCCGTTGATCGGCGTTGAGCAACACCAACCCGACGGTGAAGGTATCGAGTGCCTTCTCGACATGGGTGGGAACCGCACCGGAAGGATCCAAACTTTGCAATGTCTTACGCAGGAAGAACGAAAACTGGATCAGACACGCGGGAATCAGGACGATCAACAACCAAGCGGGCCCCCAATGGTTCAGTCCCCAAAGTCCGCCGGTTGGCTCGAATCGAATCTGCATTTCGCCCCATTGTTTGCCTTGGCGGTAAACTGGGACGCTCATGTGGGTAGCGTCTTGCGAATCCGGATGCAGCCAAACTTCTTCATGCGGTCCGGCCGAAACAACCAAACCGCCATTGACGCTTTTTAAGCCGATCGAAAGGATTTGCGGATCTCGGTGCACGACCGATTCCAAGGTTACCTGCAGTGACTCGATCTGTCCGGTCGAGGCCATCGCCGTGCCACTGATCGCGAGGGTTTCACAGATCCGCGAGCGGCTCCGCAAAATTTCACGCTGTTCGTTGGGAAAGAACCCGGCGGCGCTGGCGACGAGCAGACTTCCGGTCATCAATCCGACCAGGCCGAAAGACAATCGCAAACGCACGGGAATGCGGTTGTAACAAGATGTGAATCGCTTGAGCGGTGATCTCATACGGCGGTCTCCTCCGAATCGATCGCCTTGGATTGGCGATCCATGAGTTCTTCCAGTGTTTCTTGGTCGGCACCCCGACCATCGGCCGACACGCCCTGCATAATCATCAACGGGTCGACACCACTCCACGCGGGCATGTGTGCGATGAGTCCTGAAACCAGGAATCCGCTTCGCATCGCCCAGGCCAGAACCCCGACGGTCATGCTTGAAGCGGCCGCGCCGGCGGAACCGACCACGATCAAGTCGCCTTGGATTTGTGACTCCACTTGATCTCGACGATCGTCCAAGTCGTCCCACATCACGCCCGGACGCGTCAACGCGACCATGTCCTCCCATGCCAGAGCGGCACCTTCGTTATCGATGCGGGTGATGTTGGTTGATTCCAACATGCTGTTGGTGCGTGTAGAGCGATTTGATCGATCAGACGCATCTGCCGTATTCGAGGCGGACGACGAAGCGACGATGTCCGTTTGGTCGGAAGCCGTTTTTTCGTTCGTCGAGGTACCAGATGGTTGCGCCAGGGACAACTCTCCGCTCGCGCCGGTCTGGGCGGTGCTTGTGCCGTCGGTTGATTCACCGCCGTTGATCTTGGCGATCGGGCTGGTCGCTTGGTCAGCTGCTTCGGAGGTTTCGTCGGAACTGGATGATGTATCGGAATTCTCCGAACTGGTGTCGTCATTGTCGGATGAGTTCGTTGAGTTGTCCGAATCACCCGTGTTCGTCGATTCGCCGCCTGGGTTCGTTGGTGAATCCGTCGGTGGATTGGGGACTAAAATTCGGGGAGGCCTAACATTGATGGTGACTGTCGCGACATTGCTCATCAGTGAACCGTCGCTCGCCATCCACTGGAATGTTACCTGGCCGATAAATCCGTCCTCCGCCTTGTACAAAAAACGCCCGTTGGCGGCGAGATTCAGCGTTCCATGTTCGGGCGGAGTCACCAAAACGGCCGTCAGTTCATCGCCTTCGGGATCGGTTGCCAGCGACTCGAACACTAATTTAGGAACAAAGATTTCTTGGCCGCTGACTGCGTTCATTTGATGATCATTCAGAGTCGGTGCGGTGTTGAACCGAGCGACCGTCGTCGTCGCGATGCTGGTCAGCGGGCCTTCCTGATTGGATTGCCCATCGATGAAACGCACTTCGACTTGAATCGTTTCGCCCACGTCCTCCGGTCGCAAGGTATAAACGGAATCGACCGCATCGGTGATCTCGGTTCCGCCACGCAACCACTGGTAGTTAAACGCTCCCAAGCCGTCCTCGTCGGCGATCAAGGATGTGTCGACGCTCAATGTTTGTCCGACGACGAAGTCGCCTTGAATGACGGGTGCCCCCGTCGCGGCATCGTTCGCGTTCGTGATGGTCAATTCGAATCGTTGGGAATCGTCCGGTGTGGCACCTACGGTGTTGTCGTCGATTGAAACAATCACTTCCAGGGTTGATTGCGTTTCGAAATCCAACACGGTGTTCGCACGCAGCCTCAGTGTGTTCCCGATCACTTCAAACTTCTGATGATCGGCACCGGACAAGGTAATCACTTCGGTGCCCAAGGCGTCGTCGTTCACGGTGAGCGTGGCCACGGTGATGGACGTGGATGTATTGGTGTTTTCGGCGAGCGTCAATGCGTCGGTGGACAATTCCAACGTCGGTGCTTCATTGACATCGAGAACCGCAATAGTGAACGCGAGCGTGCGGAAGGACGTATCGCTGCTGGTAGCGCGAACCGTGATCTGATGGCTCGAGGCGGCTTCGTAGTTTAGGTCGTCATTGAGCGTGACTTGACCGGACACCGTGTTGATCTGGAATCGCCCTGATGCATCATCATCGAGCGTATAGGTGACCGTGTCACCCGTGTCCGGGTCCGTCGCGAACGCCGTGATGCCGACCGATGTTCCTGGCGTCGCGGTTTCGAGGATACCGTTCGCGGCGGTGTTGGTATCCGCGATCGGTCCGACAGCTCGATTGGCCAGTGCGCCTTCGACGAGCGTGACCGCATCAATATCTTCGGACGAACTTCCCGGTTGCATTTGGATGTCGCTGGCGTCAAGGAACACGACTGCCGATCCTGTCGAGTGCGTGCCTCCGATGCGAGTCGTCGTCATTCTTAGTCGTACCACATCCTGGTCTTCCACCGCGGTACCGGCAATCGAATTGACTTGGTAGGTTGACAACAGAAGGTCGCCCGCTAGCAATGTGGTACCGCCAATAACGCGGTCGGATGCAACGATATGTACGGCGTCGATTCGCTCAGAAAAGCCGAGATTGCCACCATCTGCGGTCTCGGCAGTACCGCTGCCCTCGAGCAAGATCTGACTCGTTCCGGAAGTGCTCCCCAGCCCGATCGTGTCAGCTTGGAACGTATAGACTCGGTCTTCTTCGTTTGCACCGTCACGTACCAACAAAAACGTTCCTTGAGCCAAAGTCGTGTCACCGACTTGAACGCCGCCGGCGTTTTCTACCAACGAAACACCCCGGATGCGTCCGGCGTTCAGCGGATCGTCGAGTAGGTGATAGAAATTGCCCGCCGTGTAATCGCCCTCGGTTGTCGGGCGGAATACGAACACATCGTTCTTGTCAAACGTGCGGTCAGGTTCGGTTTCGCTGTTCAACGTCACGTTATCGGATGCCAGCGTTAGGATCAAATCTCCCGCACGTAGTTCAAATTGATTGGCCCCGGTACCCACGGTCAAGTCTGACCAGACCGCGTGAATTCCCTCGATGCGGGCCGATGGGCCGGAGTTGAAGTTTGATATTTTGAACCCGGTCGTTCCCAGTAGACCGCTGGTCGTTCCGCCGTTGGGATCGAAGTTCAGGTTCGGGTCGGTGAGTTGAATGATTTGGTCCTGGTCCCAAGCGGCAAGATCTGGGTTGCCGGAATTGCTGACATCACTTGACGTCGAAAACCAAACCGCGTTCACTTCGGAAACGTTGACGACGTTAATTTGTATGGTTTCATTGGAAGACTGCGATACTCCGTCGCCGACACGAACGCTAAGGGTGTAGGTCGTTTGATTCTCGAAATCCAATGTCGAATTGTCGGCAATGCGGAGCATCCCGGTCGACGCGTCGATTGCAAAAACGCCCTCTGAGTTGCCTCCCGTGATCGTCCAATTGGTGAGCGAACCGGGACTGTCCAAGTCGGTCGCGACGACCGTTCCGATAACGGTTGCATTGGCGGCGGATTCGGAAACGCTGAAAACTTGATTGGCGGTGATCACGGGTGCCACGTCGTTGAGATCATTCACCATGATCGTGAACACGGATGTCAGTGAATTTGACGCTGAATCCCGCACCCGAACTTCGACTTGGTAGGATGAACGCCGCTCGTGATCGAGCAAACCATCATCGATCCGCAGTTCATCATTGTTGGCACCCCCGATAGTAAACAGCGCCGCATCGACCCCTCCGACGATTTCGTAGGTGAATGTTTCGGTGGTATCGGCATCCGTCGTGGTGAAACTACCGATCGAGAGGCCACCCGACGTATTGACGTTTTCATCGATACTTGTCGTGCTCAAAGAGATCGCCGTAGGGGCAACGTTAGGCGCTGCGGTCGCCGGCATTGAATAGGCGAGCGAGAATCCGTTGGGACGACCCGGTGTCGAATCGAGCCCGATGTCGCTGGCCTTCATCAAGATCGATGCGGTGCCTGCGGCGGTGCCACTTCCGTGTGTCGTCGTCGATAGATCGAATGCGATGATATCGTCCTCGGTTGTGGTGATTCCGTTGGCACCGACATCGTCTTGGGTCCCTGTGACGTTGACGAGCAACGTTCCCGACTCCAATGTTTGTCCGCCAATCGTGATTCGGGTTTCGATCAGATCGATCCCTTGAATGTCCCCTGTCCAGGAACTGATCCCGAGGTCATCGCCATCAATCAGCTTGACGCGGACTCCGTCCGTGGTCCCGTCACCGACGTCCGATGTCTGATACCAATAAATGTCGTTAGCGATGAAAGTAACAACGTTGCTGTAGAGAAAATCGCCAGCTTCGAGGATGACATCCCCGAGAATGGTGGTTTTTTCGACAAGCGTGATCGCATACAGATTGCCCGACGCCATTTCGTCGAGGACGATCGAGAAGGTACCCGAGGAATAGTCACCAACGGTGTCGGGTCGAAACAAGACGACGTCCTTATTGGAGACATTGACTGCGCCGGAGTGAAACGATTCACTACCGGTTGTGAACAATAGGTCGCCTTGCCGAAGTTCGATCGCATTGGCACCCCCGATCGTCATGTTTCGGCTGACGAAATGAAAGCCGTTCATGTTGGCGGAACCATCGTCGGCGAACGCGTTTAGATCGAACTTCGATGCAAGGGTTCCGTTGGTTCCTCCGCTTCCCAAAGACAGGTTGGGATCTCCAAGTCCGATGATCTCGCTTTTGTCCCATGCGTTCAGACCGTTGACCCCGCTTGGCGAAGCGACGTCATTGCTCGTCGTCAACCAAAGTTCAGGCGTCCAGCCAAGTTCGAACGCGCCGATGTCGGTTTGCGAATCGCGTTGGTATCCTCGAGCGTCGGTCGTGATTCCGCCAGGGTTTGTGAATCCGCCAAGGGCCAAACCGCTGTTCAACGCGGCGCTGGTGGAGGTGATGGCGTGCGTCGCGAACGGCCCACCGTTGTCGGCCAGGGCGAGCAATCCGGCGTCGTCACCGATGATGTCGCCGGCAAGACCGGTGGCAGAACCGATGACCTCAATGATGTTGTGGCCGTTCGAAATGTATACTCCGAAGACGTCGTCATTGGTGGTCGAAGCGGAGTTGTTGACGACGATGGAATTAGCGATCTCGACATCCGCATCGTCCTCGTAAATTCCGCCACCATCGGCGGCGGCATTGTTAGTGATTGTTGAATTCGTGATCGTCACGTCCGAATCCGTCCATAGACCACCGCCCAGTCCGGCGGTGGTGTTGCCACTGATCGTGACGTTGGTGAGTGATCCGCCGTTGCTACCGTGAAACGAGATCGCGCCGCCGTCGTTCGTAGAGGTATTGTTGAAGAGCAAGACCCGATTCAAGTGAGCGGTCCCGTGAACGTGAATCGCACCGCCCTTGTTGCTCGTATTGTCCTGCAGCACGGCGTCAGAAAGATACAAAACGCTGTCGTTATTCACGAAGATTCCTCCCCCGTTGTTTTCCTCTCCGCCTTGGATGGTGACGCCGGAGATACTAACAACGGCGGTATTGTTCGTTTCGAATATTCGTCCGTTATTTTGGGTCCGTGCGATCGTGGTTGATCCGGCACCGGCACCTTCGATGCGGATGTCTTCGTTGATTTGGATCAAACCGAATCGTATTTCATAGGTCCCCACGCCTAGTAGGATGGTATCGCCCGAGTTCGCTTGCTCGACTGCTTCACGTAAAGACGTGGTCGCATTGGAGTTGTCCTCGTCGTCAAACGTATCGACTTGGATGATCGCCAATTTGCCCAGCCAACTCTCTTGGAATGATTCACTCACGGCGATCGGCGAATCGATCATGCCGACGGTGAATTCCAAATCCCAATCACCGCCGTACCGCGAATGGCCCGTGTCATCGTCACTGGCGGCGACATCCGCACCCGTCAACGCGGCGAGCGATTCCAGGAACTCACGTCCTGAACTTTCTGAGGCGAGGTCGCATCCATAGAACAGAATATCGGCGTCGACCGACAATGCCGACTGCCACTGTGCGAGTTGACCGGCGTAAGCGTTCACATTGTCAGGGCCGAGCCAAGCGTCGCCCAAACGAACGGCGGAATCTTCGGCATGCGAGACGATGTGAATCGACGCGAGGCCCGAATGGGAGTCCAAGATTTCGGTGATCTGCTGCACACCGTCGCGGTTTCCGTCCAAGATGAAGACGGACGCGTCGGGACGTGACCGGTTCAGGTCATCGAGTAATTCCTGCAGATTGGGTACCAATGAATCAATGATGATCAAGTCGGTCGCTTGGGATGTCGGTCCGGCGACGGTCGAGGCGACGGCACCGTCTTGAATGTCCTCGGAAACGACCGACATCACCATTGCCGCATCTTCTTGGCTGTCAACGAAAGCAGGTTCCGCCAGCGCGGGGTCGATCGGCGTGGCGCTAAATAGCAACCGCGGTTCCAATTTCCCGAGCCGCACGGTCGCCGCGTCGCTGGCGACCTCACGGCGGAGCTTTGTCAGCAATTGATCCGTCGTGATGCGAAATCGTTGCAACCAGTCGTGATCTTGAAACACCATGTGAAACTGCGCGCGGGAGAGAATGGTCCAGGGAACGCTACCCGATGATGCAGGAACACGCCGAAACTCTGGGTCAGGCAAGTTGGGAAGATTGGCTGAACGATTCCGTTGGTTCGCTTTGGGGCGACTATTCCGAGGCTTCCCTCACGGGACTGACGAAAAAACTGAGTACCGTATGTTCATCACCCGCCGTTTGTGCCGAAAACTCATGTTGATTGCGTTGTACTAGCAACGCGGGTTTCGACGCTCCCTGCCGGGCGTCTTCCTTTGACAACGTTTGTGAAACTTTGTTCCAAACCGGGCAACCAACGAGAGCGAAATCGCTCAGTCGCCTTCGGCGATCGTTGCTTGCTGCGCTGATTGATGGACTCGCGTTGGTTGTGTTCGCCGTCACGGCTTGGGTACCATGGGCGGCGATGGCAGACGGTCCCGCGTTTCCTGCTGGCTTATCGGTCTCCGCCGATATCCCGCCGCCTGTCTATCCGGGACCACATTCCCATCGGCTCGATAGTTATCGATCAAGAATTCAAAGCGATACGGCTCCTCCGCCCGTAGCAACGTTGCCGGTGAACACTCCACTTGCTTCTCCCCAGGTCGCCGGGCCGATGTGGTGGCAAGTCATGGTCGCGCAACCGTTGGATCTGGGTCGTCCCGTCCCGGTCGACGCAACGTTGCTTGTTGAGACTTCGTTGATGTCGTCTCCGTACATTTTAGGCCTGTTGACCGAGCCGAAGATCCGGTGCAACGACTTCGTTATCGCGGACGCTCAGTTTGACACGCTCTCGTTCATCGACGCCAAGTTCACCGGCACGAACGATCCGATCGGTAGCGTGTTGACGACCGGTGATGCATCGACTCGATTTCGCGATGACCTATTCGGCTCCGCGATCGGTTTGCGAAAACAAAACCGCACAGGCGGAAACGTGGAACTGGTTCAGCGAGGAGGCTTTCAGTCGAACAACTCCACGTTCCTGGTTCCCAACGGCCAAGGGACTTCTCGACTAGAACTCAACTTTTCGCAACCTTTGCTTCGCGATCGCGGGCGGGCGGTCAACATGACGCGTGTGGTTTTGGCATCGATCGATGTCAAACTTACCGAAGCGGAAGTACGAAACGACATCGAAGACCATCTTGTGGATGTCACGCGAGCGTATTGGGAACTGTACCAAGCCCGCGCCGAGTATGTGCAACGGATGCGACTGACTCAAGCCGCGATCGACTTGCACGCGACGCTGAAGGGCCGCGTCGAGTTGGATTCGCAACAGCGGCAGATCCTGAGAGCGGAGGTCGCGATCACCCGGCGACGTAGTGAACTGATTCGCATCCAAACTCGGATCGCCAATGCACAGTCCCGGCTACGTTTATTAACCGGCGATGCTGCGGTGGTTAGTGCCTCCGGTTGGGAGTGGTTGCCACAGGACATGCCGATGGATCAACCGATCGATGTTTCGACGCGTGAGGCAACTTTGACGGCGTTGGATCAACGCCCTGACATCGCGAGTTCTCTCCGGGAGATCCAGGCCGTTTCAACGCGAGTCGGTGCGGCGCGCAATCAAGTCTTGCCGCGTTTGGATTTGATTTTGAGCGGCTACGTCGCCGGGCTCGATGGCAGCACGAACACGTTCGGAGCGATCGGCAACCAGTTCACCCAAGGCGGCCCTTCGTTTGCCGGTGGATTCGTGTTCGAACGTCCGGTCGGAAATCGTGCCAATGAAGCCCGTTTGCAACGCGGCAAGTGGGAATTGACCCGCAGCATTTATGAGTTTCAGCAGACCACCGAGTCGGCGATCACCGCCGTCGAAATCGCGGTCCGGGAAACCCAGGCCAGCTACGCCGAACTCAATGCACGCAAACAGTCCGTGGCCGCCGCCGCAGCGGAAGTCGACTACCTGTATCAGCGTTGGCGTTGGTTGCCCGATCCCTCCGAGTCGGCAGTCTTGTTGATCGAAGATTTGCTCGATGCCCAAGAACGAACGGCGGATGAAGAACGCGCCGTTGCCGCATCGCAGGCCGCCTACGCGATGTCGTGGATTCAACTTCGCAAGGCCATGGGAATCCTCTTGCAGGTTCATACGGAAGTCGACGTTCCATTCGAACCGGCGAGCGACGTAATGGAGTCGATCCCTTGAAAAACATCTTTGAACCGACGATCCAACGTATCCGCGAGCTTGCCGAGGATCTGGCCGAACGACCCGATGATGTCCTGCGATCCCTTCGCGACTGTATTCGTGCCGATCAAGAACCAACTTGGGTTCAAGCGGCGGCTATCGTGGTTGAGGCGATCAAGCGGGTTCACAGGATCGAACTGTTCGATACTCAGATTCAAGCCGGGCTCGTGATGTGCCAGGGCGGCGTCGCGGAAATGCAAACCGGCGAAGGCAAAACGTTGTCGGCGGTGTTGCCGACCGTGGTCCAAGCGATAAGTGGAGCGGGCGTTCATGTTGCCGCCCCAAACCAATACCTTGCAAGACGCGATCACGTGCTCCTTAGCGATGTCTACGCGGTGCTCGGTCTGACGTGTGGATACGTTCATGATCAAGCGAACGACCGGGAAGCCTGTCTGGGCTATCGTGCTGATGTGACCTTCGCCGCCTCACACACGTTCGGGTTTGATTTCCTCCGTGACGCGTGGAAGCGAAAGATACATGTTTCCCGACAACCTGGGTCCCGACTTCTCAACGCGTTGCGAGGACAGAATTCGTTCACGCCCAGACAGCGTCGCCCTCACGCAGCGATCATTGACGAGGTCGACGATGTGCTCCTAGACGACGCCATTTCGCCGCTGATCTTGAGCGGTGTGGATCCGTATTCGAGCGATTCCAACTTGGACGACTCCGCAACCCTCAATCTGGCCCAGGAAGTCGCCGCACACTTACAAGCCGGGACGGAGTATCAGCTCTCCGGCAACCAAGCCTGCTCATTGACTCCGGCGGGGATGGACGTCATCTACCGGGACTTCACGCCGTCGACGCCCATGAAACGCACTTGGCACGAATACGTGGACGCCGCCTTACGGGCGCGTCATGCGTTCCTACGTGATGTCCATTACATCATCCATGAGGGCAAAGTCCAGTTGATCGATGGTGCCACCGGTCGTTTGTTCCAAGATCGAACATGGTCGCGTGGTCTTCAGCAAGCCGTCGAAACTTACCAGGGGCTCGCGGTCACGCCTGAGCCGACAACGTTGGCGCGAACGACCAAGCAAAGCTACTTCCGTCGCTACCCATTCCTTGCCGGCATGACCGGTACGGCCCGAGGTTGTGAACGAGAACTTGTACGGAACTACCAACTGATCGTGCACGAGATTCCGACCCGCTTGCCCAGTCGTCGAGAACTTCTGCCGATGAAGTGTTTTATCACCAGGACGCTCAAATACGATGCCGTCGTTGACGAGGCGATCAAGTTCGCCTCCCAAGGACGTGCCGTTCTGATTGGAACGTTGAGTATCGATCAGAGCCGTGACGTATCGGCGAGACTGGCCGCCGTGTCGCAGCCTCATCAAGTGCTCAACGGAGTCCAAGACGCCGACGAAGCGAGCGTGATCGCGGCCGCAGGCCGGACCGGACAAATCACCGTCGCGACGAGCATGGCCGGCCGAGGAACCGACATCGCATTGGAACCCGACGTCCGTGACCGGGGCGGGTTGCACGTAATCGTGACGCAAATGCACTCGCTTGCTCGGGTCGACCGACAACTGATCGGACGCGGGGCCCGTTGCGGCGATCCGGGATCGGCCCGATGTTTCGTCTCCGCCGAAGACCCCTTATTGGTCGATCATGGACCTTGGGTCTGCCGCGCGATCGAGCGGGTCTTTCGTCGTGGACAAGAGATCGCTGGACCGGCCATCGTCCGAGCGATCGAGCGGATTCAAACCGAACAACAACAACGCTTGGCGACGCGGCGGGCTGATGCATTGGCCGTTGAGATCAGCGATCAATCATCGCTTTCGTCTAGCACTGCTTCTGACCGACCGACCGAATGTTGGGCCATCTAAATGTTTTCGTCATACTCATTGCGAGCGTTCTTCACTACCGTTTCGGCGATTGTTTCAGCGGTCTTGGTGGTTTCAGGGATCTTGCCGGGCAAAGCCTCCGCGATCGAATTGGAATCGTTCACCCAGCCGTACGCGAGCATCGACGTTCCGGCGGCGGAGATGGGTGTGCTCGCGGAGATTCTCGTGCGTGAGGGTGGTACGGTTCGCCAAGGCCAGTTGGTCGCCCGCCTCGACGACACTGTTTTGCAGGTGTCAAAGTCCTTGGCCCAGGCAAGCCGGGACGCGGTCAGTTCCCAGCGTGCGGCTGAAGCCGAACGATCGCTGACCGAACAGCAGCTCCGCAGCTATCGAGAGCTATTCACCGCCGGCAATGCAACGCAGCGAGAAGTCGATCGCGCCGAGAATAACTTCTGGCAAGCGACGACGAGGTTGCTCGCCGTCCAAGAAGACATGCAAATTCGTGACTTGGAACTGAAGCGAATCAGCGCACAAATCCAACAGCGACGAATCGCTTCTCCGCTAAACGGAGTGGTGCTTTCGATCACCAAGGATGTCGGCGAGTTTGTTTCTCCGACCGATCCGGTGGTGATGCAGATCGTTCAACTTGATCGCCTGAAGGTTATCTTTTCGGTGCCTGTCAATCAAGTCGACCAATGGGAAACCAATCAGCGAGTTTCGCTGCAAACAGGTTTCCAAAACCTTTCGACCACGGGAGTCATCGAAACGATCGCTCCCGTAGCCGACGCCGAGAGTGCTTCCGTCCGAGTCACGGTTCGGATCGAAAACTCCGACGGTAAGTTGCGAAGTGGTGTCGTCTGCCGCTGGGACCTGGAACGATCACCGGCGAGTTTTGTAAGCGAAAAAGCGAAGAATGTGTCCGGTGCATTGAAACGTTAATGAACAACACTTCATTTTCGCCGATCGCCGACAACCTACTGGAGTCTTTCCATCCGGGGCCTACGTGTACGTCTGGTTTATCAAGCTCCGACGTCATGAGCGAGAACGAAGCTTTGGCGGCGGCGATCGAATTGAACTCGCAGCTCGACCAAGCCGACCGATTGCAAGACGCGGCGGGCATACTCGCAGATCGATTGGCTGACATCGTGTTGGCGGATCGCGTTTGCATACTTTGGCGGACCGGCGACACCTCGCCGATGCGATTATTGGCGGACACGACGTTCGACCTTCATGGTTCGCCACGCGACCGGCCTAACGTTCAAGCGGAGATCGCCGAGACCATCGCTGCGGGGGAAGAAATCGCGGTGATCGGCGAACGGATTGATTGGCATTCCGATCGACCGAGTCGTCGCGGTGGAACGCTCGCGATCGAACAGTTCGCTCGATCGACCCAAAGCCAATCTTTGATCGCAATCCCGCTGATCGACGACGGCGATGGGTGCCGCGGGGTGCTCATTGTGGTCGAACCTCGCTCGGATTCCGTCTCCCGCTTTTTGGATGCGATGGCTCCGTTGCTGACGGGCCGTTTGGTCGCGATCGAACGACTGCAACCGGGACGTTTGGAAACGCTTTGGCGATCGATCACGCGTTCGACCGTTTCACCGGCGAGATGGCGAATGATGGCAATCGCGGTCGTCATGTTCGTCGCGTTCTTGTTCATGCCTGCAACGTACAGCGTCTCGGTTCCGTTGGAACTGCAGCCGGTGATGCGGCGGTATGTCGCCGTGCCGTTCGATGGCCCATTGAAAAAGTGCCGGGTGCGTCCCGGGGACGTGGTGGCCCAAGGCGAGGTGTTGGCCGAGATCGATCCACGCGAAATTCAATACGAGTTGGTCGGCGTACGATCGCAATGGGAACAGGCCGAACAAGCCCGCAAGGGCCGGATCGCCGAACACGATTTCGCCGCCGGACAACTGGCCGAACTGGAGTCGCGGCGTCTGAAGTCCCAAACGCAACGGTTGATCGAACGTCAAACCAATTTAGAAATCAAAAGCCCCGTCGCTGGTATGATCGTCAGCGGTGATTGGCGAAGCAGCGAGGGGATGCCGTTGTCTCGCGGCGAGACGCTGTTCGAAGTCGCCCCGCTTGACGAGATGATCGTGCAGTTGTGGATTCCCGAGTCCGAGATCGCATACGTTCGAACCGGGATGACCGTCCGAATCGCCACGCACGCCGATCCGGACCAGCAACATGTCGGCACGATCGAGCACGTTCACCCCCGGGCCGAGATTCGGGATCATGATAATGTGTTCGTCGCCGAGGTGCGGTTGCCCAATCGTGACAATCGACTGCAACCTGGAATGCGCGGCCGCGGCAAGATCTATTCCGATCAATATGCCATCGGTTGGAATTGGTTCCATCGACCGTGGTACGCCCTACGTGATTGGGTGAGGTGGTAGACGATGCGTTTGTGTGTTGCCGACGACGTCCGAGTGTGGCCTGTCCACGAACGTGGTGAATTGGTTTACCGCGTCGAGCTCCCACATTCGCACCAGTTCTTTCGCGTCGGCTATCGCGAATACTTTCTGATGTCGTTGCTCGACGGACAAACCTCGTTGCCGCAGGCGTGCAGTTTGGCAACCGCGAGACTCGGACGCGAAGCACCAACGGCCGACGAGGCCAATACCATCGTCCGATGGTTATTGCAAAACAAGATCGTTCACGACGTCGACGAGCAAGCATTGGGTCAGTCGCGGCGCAGCCATCGGTACCCTGATCGATCAACCGATCATTCTGGTTCGAGTTCTGTGGCCGGGAAACCGAAAACGATCGGCGGGCTGATGGGCCGTTTCAATCCGTTTTGGGTTCCATTTTCGATCCCGCGAGTCGAACGTTGGCTCGCGCCGCTTGCGATCGGCTTGGCTCCGGTCCTCGCTCCGCCAGCGATTTGGGCCGGTGCCGTCTTGATCTTGATCGCGTTGATCCTGTTCGGATGCCATCATGTGGAGTTTGTCAGCGAAAGCGTGGAACTGTTTGACCCTCGCAAGTGGGTTTGGTTGGGCATCGGTTTTGTCGGATTGAAAGCGATCCATGAACTCGGCCATGCGATCGCCTGTTATCGACAAGGTTGTCGAGTCAATCGTGGAGGTGTCGTATTTGTCTTGATGGCCCCATTGGCGTTTGTCGACGTGACGAGTTGTTGGCGATTGGAATCACGTTGGTCACGGATGTGGGTGTCGGCCGCCGGGATGTGGGTCGAGGCCGTCATCGCAGCGGCGGCGATGATCGTTTGGACGATTCACGACGAGCCTTTGTCACGTTCGATCTGCCAAGGCGTGGTGATGACGGCCGGTGTCACGACGATTCTTTTCAATGCCAACGTGCTGATGCGATTCGACGGTTATCACATCCTCGCCGATTGGGTGGACATCCCCAACCTGGCCGGCGAAGGGCAAGCCAGCGTTGGACGATTTGCCCGCCGCTTTTTTCTAGGGCAATCGGAAAGGCGCGCAAGCGGCTTGATCGGTTGGCGGCAGCGATTCACTCAGGTTTACGGAATCGCGGCGATCGTATGGAAGGTGCTCGTCTGCTTGACGTTGAGTCTCGCCGCGTCGGTCATGTTTCACGGCGCGGGCGTCGTCATCGCGGTCATCGGCGGCGTCTTGTGGCTAGGCGTCCCGGCCGCGCGCCTAATCGGATTCATGCGGACTTTGAAAGATCGAAACCCGATTCAGTTCTTTCGAGGGATCGTTCTCGGTGGTGCGACGGGCCTGGTGAGCCTCGCGTTTGTGTTTTGGATGCCACTGCCGTCGCTCGTCTGCATTCCGGTGATTTCGGAATTCTCACCGTCGACCGTTGTTCGCGTCCGCGCGAGCGGTTTTGTGGACAAAATCTATGTCGCCGATCAACAGCAAGTCTTAACAGGTCAACCCTTGCTGCGATTGGTCAACGAAGAACTCGATCAAGAACTCCGGTCGCTGCAGATCGATCAACAACGCGTCGAAGTGCTGTTGCGACAAGCATTCAGTCAAAGCGACGAGGCGGAGGTTTTGAGTTTGAAACAGCAAGCCGTCGCGATCGAACAACAATGGCAACAGGTCAAGCGTCGTCATTCCGATTTATTGGTCCGGGCGGATCGTGATGGACATGTCGTCGCGGCAAATCTCGCCTCCCTTCGTGGCACGTATCTAAGTGAAGGCGATACGTTGATGAACATCGTCGGTGAAGGGGACCTGGAGTTGATCGCGCTGTTGTCGCCCGAACACATGGGCACCTTGCGTCCGACTTGTGGGGAACCGATTCGGATTCGTACGGCGTCGCGCGAGTCGTTTGAAACGCGTTGGAAAGTCATCCAACCGCGCGCTTCGGACCGTCTTCCTTTCCCCGCCCTCGCGGCCCTCAACGGAGGCCCCCTGCCGACCAAGCACGACCGTGATGCATCCGGGGATGACGGCTTGCGTTTGGTTCAGCCTCATTTTCAAGGTCTCTTAGTAACTCCCCGGCATCCATCGATCGGTCATCAAGCAGGCATTCGATTCCAGGCTGAAACCCTCACGGCCGGATACCCGCTAGGTCTGCGGATCCAATTTTGGTTCCAGGAGGATTGGATCGGTGGAAAATAATTCGGTCTTGCGCTGAGGCAGCTCGATTCGCTATAGAGAAGGTTGGGATCTACTCTTTTCAGCGAGACGCACCGATGCGACGCAGACCGGCAATGGACAGCTCGGCAATCGACTACGAACTGTCCCAAATCCAGCGGGCTCAAACCGAACGCACTCTTCACCGACGGGCCGACCGTTCGCGACGGCAGCGGACCGTGGCGATCACGACGCTCGTATTTGTTGCTTTGGTCGTGCTGGCGCTACCGAGTTTGGTCAGCCGATCACCGATCGGGCGTTCTTATTTAGCACAAACGATGCAAGCGTACGGCTGGCAGGCTGACGCCGATTCACTGCAAATCGGTTGGATTACGCCTGCCCGCGTGGTCGGTTTGCGAATGGTCGGCGCGCGCGCCGGTACCGAAGTTTCCATCGGCGAATTACAAACCAACCTCACCCTGCCGCAATTGCTCGGTGGCGAAGTCAATGCCGGGAAATTCGGCGAGATCGTCTTGCGAGACGTGCGATTGAGCGGCCGGATCTCTGATCGCAACTCATCGGTCGAAGAAGATTTGGTGGACTTGCTGGCACCGACCGACGAGCCGACCACCTTCACGCCCGATGGCAATGTTCAAATCCAAGGACTGCAAATCGACTTGACCGACGCGGTCACCAATGCCATGTGGTCTTTCAAACAGGCCAACGCCTCGGCGGTCATCACGCCGACCGAACTGCAATCGCAATGGCAGGGCGTCCTCAGCCAACCCGGTGGCAGCGACGGATCGGTCCAAGGAACGTTGGTCTGTTCGATGATGGCGGACGCCTTGCCGGCATCGCTCTCGATCGAATCGAAATCGCTGCCGATGTCGATCTTGAGTTTGGTCGCGCGGCGATTCCCTGAAAGTGAATTGCCGGCGGTGATTACGGGAGATTTGTCAGGAACCGCAACACTGGATATTCCTTCATCGGGTTACCCGAACGTGTCGTTGCGAAAGATCGAACTTCGCAACTTGGCGGCTTTCGATTCGAATGACCGTCGCCGTTTGTGGAGCAACGAGTTGATGCAAGTCAACGGTGACGCAACCTGGCAACCGGGGCGCCTATTCGCTCGCCAGGTCACCGCCAAGACCGACTTTGCGGCCGTGTCGATCGACGGTTCCTTCGCTGATTCGATCTCTCTCTCCGGTTCCCAGTCCAATCCTTTGGCTTGGTTGGACCAAGTCGACGCGACGGCGAACATCGAAATCGATTTGCCACGATTGAATACCGCGCTACCTGAATTGCTTCCGCTGCGGGAGGGCGCGACGCTGCAGCGAGGCGTCGTCCGCGCGACAATCGAACCGATGGCGCCATCGGTGGCCACTCGAAATTCATCGAATCAAAACTCTCAGCGTCGTCGTCGCTTGGTGGTGCAAAGCGACGTGATCGAAGCGACGGCCGATGGGAAGCCCGTCCGAATCGCTCCGATGGACGCGACCGCGATCGTCGCCAGTGACGCGACCCAATTGCGAGCCGAACAGTTTGAAATGCTCAGTCCCTTCGCTCGCATCCGTGGCCTGGGTGATCTCGCGTCGGGTTCCGCCGAACTGGAAATCAACTTCGGCAAACTCGCCCGCATGTTGCAACCGATCATTCAAACAAACGGCCAAGAACTTCAGGGCGATATCGTTGCGAAGTTACGATGGAACTCCTCGACCAACGGAATTTGGCGATTGCAAGGGGAAAGCGACATCAACGACTTGGCCCTCCAAGTCGCCCCACAAACTCTGTGGCAACAAAAGCAACTTAAATCCATCATCGACGTCGAAGGACGATTGATCAATCGCGCCAGTACGTCGACTTCGGCGGGCGGTTGGTCGTTGGAGGAACTTTCGCGTGGCGTGATCACACTTGCCGGAGACGGCTTTCGAGCGGACGCCGAGTTGGTTCAAACGATCGTAGGGCTCGACCGCAATCAAATGATCCCGCTGCGCGTTCGCAGTGAAGGAAAAATCGAGTCGCTGATCGACTTGGCGATGCCATGGATGCCCGAGTCCCTGATCGGATGCCGTGGCGGACTGAACGTGACCGCGCGAGCATCGTTCAACGGAAATGGTGAAGTCTCGCTGCAAGCGATCGACGGTCAACTCAGCTCGTTGAGAGTGCCAATGTCCGATCGTGACTTTCAACAAGAACTCGTGAAGGTTCACTTCGACGGCAAAGCGATCTGGCCACGCCAGGAAGTCACGATTCAATCGATGACCGTCGTCGGCGACGCCTTATCTGCAGCGATGCAAGGCGAGTGGATCAACTCGATGACCGATATCGAGATCGCATGGCGGGCCGACTTGGATCGATTGCAAACGACGACCGCCAAACGAATTGCCCGCGATGTGGCCGGTGACCGGCCGACCGCGCTGACCAACTTCACTCGACCCGCCAACGCCACTGCGAACACGAGCGAATGGAAAGTTCGCGGCAAACTCGAAGGCAACACCACCTTGGTCGGTGACTCGTTGAACTTGCACGTCGACACCAAAATCTCGGCGAGAAATGTTGAGTTGCTCGAGACCGGCAAAACCACTGTCTCGGTATGGTCTGAACCGGCCGTCGAGGTCGAGGGTAAATTCAAACTCGACATCGCCCGGATGAGTATTCAGAGCGAATCGTTGCAAGCGTCGACAGATTGGTGCGGCGTGAACCTCGCCGGCACGGCTTCGTATTTCAACGAGATCGCCGACGTCCAACTCCGCGGCCCGGCACGGTTCCAAATGGACCAGGTTTCGAACCGATTGACCAAGCTCAGCGGCACGAGCATCGTCGCCGAAGGCATGCACGAAACACCACTGGAGATCATGTACGCCCAAAACAAGCAGGGCCAGTACGCGTTTACCGTGAAAGGAAACTTGGGTTGGGAAACCGTTGACACGGCGGGGATGTTGTTCGGGCCGGCCGAGGTGCCGTTCAAGATGACCGAAGACACCGTCTCGATCTCACCGAGCACGATTCCGGTGCTCGGGCCGAGCCGTCTGACGCCGCGAATGATCGGCCCCCAAGTCGCCCCGCTGGAACCGATCGCGGGCTCGAGCATCAGCCCGGGCCATGGCGAGATCTACGTTGCCGGCGACGTTCATTACCGGCCTGAATTATGGATCGAGTTAACGCCCGGGCCGGTCGCCAAGAACGTCAAGCTAACGCCCGACATGACCAACAAGTGGCTCAAATATCTCGCCCCGATCGCGTCGGACGCCGCCCGCGTCGAAGGAAGTTTCGGAGCCGATCTGCAGCAAGCCGTCGTCTACATCGACGACCCCCGTCGCAGCCAAATTCGCGGTCGTTTGGAAATCGACCAGGTTCGCATGACCGCAGGCCCGTTGGCCGATCAAGTGATCGCCGGCGCACGACAATTGCAAGCCCTCGCGGCGATCGGATCGAACGTCCGCCCGCCGAGCACCGGAAGCACGTTGATCTCGTTACCCGCCCAAACGATCGAGTTTCAAGTCGCCGGTGGCGTCGTCGATCACCGCGCGCTGCTACTCGACGTTGATCGCGCCCGCGTCATCACCAGTGGTCAAGTCGACTTCGACGGCCGCTTGAATCTGATGGCCCAAGTGCCGCTCGACGCAAAATGGTTGGGCAGCGATCTGCGATCACTTGCCGGTCAAACGATGAGCCTGCCGATCGACGGAACGCTCAATCGGCCCAGTCTCGACTCAGCCGGGATTCAGAAAGTCGTTTCCCAATTGGGCATGAAAGCGGCCCAGGACGCCGCCGGAAACTTCCTTCAAGAACAACTCGGACGCGGCCAACAACAACTCGAACAAGGACTCAACAAAAGCCTCGAAAGATTGCGGTTGGATAAGTTATTTGGAAACTGAGCCCAGCCCTCACCGCTGAACCGGAAAGCCGCGTTTGCGGAGCAGTGCGTCCGTGTTGACGTCGCGGCCTCGGAACGCTCGGTAGGTTTCCGCCGGGTCGATCGTATTACCGACGCTCAAAATGTGATCAAACAATTTACCGGCTACTTCTTCATTGAAGTATTTACCGTCGGCTTGTTCAAACATCTCGGCGGCATCGGCGGTCAACGCGTCACTCCACAGATAACTGTAATAGCCGGCCGAGTAAGCATCGCTGCTGAACAAATGGCTGAAGTGCGGCAGTCTGTGCCGCATCGGCAATTCATCGGGCATTCCGATCGCCGCCAGTTCGGTTTTTTCAAACTCGGTGATGTCGATGCCTGCCGCGTCGCGGTCGTGCAACTTCATATCCAAGATCGCACAGGCTAGGTACTCCACCGTTTCGAATCCGCTATTGAACTTGGACGAGCGTTCGATCTTGTCGAGCAGTTCGCGCGGCATCGGTTCGCCGGTTTCAAAATGGACCGCGAAGCGGCTGAGGACTTCGGGTGTCGATAGCCAATGTTCCAATATCTGCGAAGGAAACTCGACGAAATCGCGAGCCACGTTGGTGCCCGATTGAGAGGGATAGTGGACGCGACTGCATAGCCCATGCAGGGCGTGTCCGAATTCGTGGAATAGAGTGGTCGCGTCGTCCCAGGAAATCAACACGGCTGACGACTCGTCGCCGTCACCGGCACCACCGGCGACAAAGTTGCTATTGTTCGAAACGATCGGAGTTTGCACCGGGATGCCGCTGTCACCGCTGAGTCCCAAACCGGATTGTTCGCGGTAGTCGGTCATCCACGCGCCGCTGCGTTTGCCTTCGCGGGCGAACGGATCGAGGTAGAACAAACCCATGTGTTGGCCATCGCGGATGACTTCGTAAACTGTGACATCAGGATGAAACGTCGGCAGGTTGCCGATCCGTTGGAACTTCATCCCGAACAGTTCTTCGGCGCAGTACATCATCGCTTCGGTCATCTTGCTCAATTGCAAGTACGGTCGGACCTCCGCCATATCGAGATCGTACTTTTGTTTACGGACCTTCTCGGCGTAGTAGCGATAATCCCAAGGTTCGATCTTGATACGCGGTTGTCCGGCGGCGTCGCACTGGGCATCGGCGATGGCCTGCATGTCGGCCACTTCATCGGCGACGCGGGCGACGGCGGGCTTCCAAACTCGCATCATCAAATCCATTGCCGCTTCAGGCTTCGCCGCCATCGTGGATTCCATCCGCCAGTGAGCGTGCGATTCATAGTCGAGTAGCGTCGCACGGGCGGCCCGCAGGCTCAAGATTTCACGGATGATCGCGTGGTTATCGTGCTCACCGCCGTTGTCGCATCGATAATAAAAATTTCGCCAAACTTGTTCGCGGAGATCTCGGTTTTCGGCATAGGTCAAAAACGGATCCATCGAGGATCGGGTATTGGTGATCGCGTAGGACGCTTTGCCGCCCTTTGCCTTGGCCGCCGCCGCCATCGATTCGATCGTTGATTCCGACAAACCGGCCAAGTCCGATTGATCGTTGATCCAAGTGACGTGCTGTTTTTCTTCTTCGAGAACGTTTTGATTGAAGTCCGTGAACAGTCGCGCCAAGCGAGTGTTGATCTGGGACAGTTTGGCTTTGTCGCCCTCGTTCAGGCGGGCTCCCGACCGCACAAAGTTCTTGAATGTTTCATCGAGCAAACGTTTTGCATCGGGCTCCAAAGAGACCGTTTGCGATTCAAACACGTCGCGGTGGATCGCTTCGATCCGCTCGAACAGTTTGGCGTTTTGGGTGATCGAATCGGAGTGCGCGGCGAGCTTGGGGCTGATCTCACGTTCCAAGTCGGGAATCGGACCGACGTTGAGGTTCGAAGCGTGAACGTCGAACAGGACTTCCAAACGATCGAGCGTCTTGCCCGCCGTCTCCATGGCCAAGATTGTGTTTTCGAACGTAGGAGGATCGGGATGGTTCGCGATCGCTTCGAACTCCGTCGCCGCATCGGCCAAGGCCTCCGCGAAGGCGGCGGAGAATTCATCGACACGAACAGTTGAAAACGGCGGGACACCGCCGTAGGGACCGGGCCAGGAGGCAAGCATGTCAGACGAATTCGATGGAGCACTCACGGCGGGTTCCTGAACGTAGGCGAACGTTGAAAAAAGAAACAAGCCCGCCGAAAACATGGCGAGCTTGGAAGTGGTTGGGTGAAAGATGGTCATCGACTGATTGATTGCCTTAGGTTCAAGGATCGTGATCGCTCTGCCCAATATAACTTAAACTTAAACTTAAACCTAAACTTAAACCTAAACTTCGAGCGGGGGGGGGCGGTTGTTTCTGGGGGTTTAGGTTTAGGTTTAGGTTTAGGTTTAGGTTTAGGTTTAAGTTTAAGTTTAAGTTTAAGTTTAAGTTTAAGTTTAAGGGGGCTGTTGATTGAATCGTTTAATGGCAAGCCGCAGGCGACAGAGTTTGAAAACGCAGGCGTCTGCGGCTTGCCGTTAAACGAAAACGCCCAAACGTGCACTCAATCAACACGCCGTCACGCGTCGGGTTACGATGACATCAACCGGACGTGAAGTATGGGGCTACGCTTTGATGATTTCTTTGGACTTGAGTAACTCGATGATTGCGTCGGCACAATTGCCGATGGATTGTTTCGAAGTGTCGATCACCAAATCAGGTGCAGAGGGTGGTTCATACTCCGCCGTCACGCCGGGGAAATTCTCCAGTTCACCGGCGTCAGCTTGAGCGTATTGGCCCTTCGTGTCACGTTGGCGACACACCTCCACCGGCGTCGCGACGTGAACGACGAGGAATCGGTCTTCGCCGATCAACTTGGCGACCTTTTGACGAACGTCTTCCGAGGGCGCCACCATCGATGCCACGCAAATGAACCCGGCGTCGTTGAGCGTGTGGGCGAGGTGACCGCCACGGCGGAGGTTCTCGCTGCGGTCTTCGGCGGTGAAGCCGAGATCAAGACTTAGTCCGCGGCGGATTTGTTCGCCGTCGATCACCGCGACGGCGCGACCGGCATCGAACAACCTACGTTCGACGGCTTGGGCGATTGAGGTCTTGCCACTGCCGGTCAATCCGGTCAACAAGACCGTCGCTGGCTTTTGGCCGAACCGAGCGGCTCGTTCTTCGCTCGAGACGCTTGATACTTCGCTCCCATCGGCATCGGCCGACTCGAGATCATCGTCCCACACGGAACGCTGGGGACCGGTCGCACCGCGGTCGAGGATCATGCCGGCCGCGACGGTCGCGTTGGTGATCCGGTCGACGACAATCAATGCGCCGGTCGAGCGGTTTCGGCGATAGGGATCCATGTGAATCGGGCCGGATAATTCCAGCGACACACGTCCGATCTCATTGAGCTCGAGCGTCGGCGCGGGGGTGCGGTGCAACGAGTTCACGTCGACGCGGTACTTCAACGTTTGGATGCTGCCGGGCAATGTCTGCGTGGTGTGTTTGATCAAATAGGATTTGCCGGGAACCATCGCATCCTCGCCCATCCAGACGAGCATCGCTTCGACGTTCCTTTCGCTACGAGGCAAGTTGCCGCTGCGAACAATCATGTTGCCGCGACTGGCGTCGATTTCGTCTTCGAGCGTCAACGTGACCGACAACGGTGCGAACGCTTCGTCGAGGTCTCCGTCGTACGTAACGATCTTCTTGACCCTGGATTTTTGTTTGCTCGGCAAGACGGTGATTTCTTCGCCCGGACGAATGATGCCCGAAGCGATCGTGCCACAGAAACCGCGGAAGTTCAGGTTGGGGCGATTGACATACTGGACCGGCATTCGGAAATCTTGCAGGTTGCGGTCCGAACCGATGTAGACGGTTTCTAAGAAGTTCATCAACGTGCTGCCGGTGTACCACGGCATCGACTCGCTGCGATCGACCAAGTTATCACCGTTGAGGGCGCTGATCGGGATGAAGTTCAGATCGGGCAGATCCAGGCGTGTCGCGAAGGATCGATAGTCGGCACAGATTTCGTTGAAACGATCTTCGCTGTATTCCGCCAAGTCCATTTTGTTGATCGCGACGACCACGTGACGGATACCCAGCAGGGATACGATGAACGAGTGACGGCGAGTTTGGGTCAAGACGCCGTGCCGTGCATCGATCAAGATGATTGCCAGGTCAGCGGTGCTCGCCCCGGTCGCCATGTTGCGGGTGTATTGTTCGTGGCCGGGAGTGTCGGCGATGATGAACTTGCGTTTGGCGGTGCTGAAATATCGGTACGCCACGTCGATCGTGATGCCCTGCTCGCGTTCTTCTTTCAGGCCGTCCATGAACAGTGAAGGATCGAAACCTCCGGCGACGCTACCTTGACGCACCGAATCGCTTTGGACTTTGGCGAGTTCGTCTTCATAGACCAACTTGGAATCGTAAAGCAAGCGACCGATCAGAGTGCTCTTGCCGTCGTCGACACTGCCGCACGTGATGAAACGCAGCAATTGCTTTTGCTCGTGCTGTTTCAGGTAAGCGTCGATGTCGGTCGCGATCAGATCAGATTGATGAGACATAGGTAGCGGTTGGCGGTTGGCGGTTGGCCGTTGGCTAACAGCCGACAAGGATGAATCGGGTAAAGGTTTGGGTCCAACGACGCGATTCGTTGTTTGCAATTAGACCGGGCTTTTCAAAAAGCCAACAGCCAACAGCCAATCGCGATCGCGCAGCGATCAAAAATAGCCGCGTTCTTTTTTCTTTTGCATGCCGACGCCGCCTTCGTCTTGGTCGATGATCCGGCCTTGGCGTTCGCTGGTTCTCGTTAACAGCATCTCTTGGATGACTTCGGGCAGCGTCGTCGCGTTGCTTTCGACGGCACCCGAGAGCGGGTAGCAACCGAGGGTTCGGAAGCGGACCATTCTGGTTTCTTCGACTTCACCGGGCAACAGCGGCATGCGGTCGTCGTCCCGCATCAACAAAATGCCGTCACGTTTGACGACCTTCCGAGGGGCCGATAGATACAGCGGCACGATGGGAATGTTTTCCATGTGAATGTATTGCCAAACGTCCAGTTCGGTCCAATTGCTCATCGGAAAGACGCGGATCGATTCGCCTTTGTTGACCCGACCGTTGTATAGGTTCCAAAGTTCGGGGCGTTGGTTCTTGGGGTCCCAACGGTGAGATTTGTCACGGAAGCTGAATACACGTTCTTTGGCCCGGCTTTTTTCTTCGTCACGGCGGGCACCGCCGAAAGCGGCGTCAAATTGGTGATGGTCCAAAGCGGCCTTGAGCGCGTCGGTTTTCATCAATTCGGTGTGTCGTTCGGAATCGACCCATGGATAGATATTGAGTTTCAACGCCTCATGGTTGGTATGCACGAGAACGTCGATCCCCAATTCCTTCCGCACGTAGTTCTCGCGGAAGTCGATCATGTCCTTGAACTTGTAGGTCGTGTCGACGTGCAAGAGCGGAAAGGGCAGCTTGCCGGGATGAAACGCCTTGAGTGCAAGGTGCAGCAACACCGCCGAGTCCTTGCCGATCGAGTAGAGCATGACAGGGTTTCGAAATTCCGAGACGACTTCCCGGAAGATGTGGATGCTCTCGGCCTCGAGCTGTTTTAAGTGAGTGAGGCTGTAATCTGACATGGTTCGGAAGGGCTGAGGGAGTAAGGCAAAGTCGGCCGTCGAAAAGGGGCCGCTGAAAATCGGAGTGGCCGTCGGGAGTATAGTCCGCAGTATCTGTTTTTCGCAGGGCGGGTGTTTCGTCCGCTTGCGTGTGATCTGCCCGATTGGGTTAGCTGGACTCAGTTATCGCGGCGTAGCCGCTTCAAGTTAAGTGTCCTTTGCGTGACAACTGCAAGATCACGCCTTCGCCGCTGCCGGATGCTGGATCAGTATCGATCGTTTCTTCGGCTTCAAGTGGGTTCCCCAACGGATAGCTTGCGACGACCCGCAATTCGAGTCCCTTGAGGACGCCGTGGTGGCGGGCTTCGCCACGTTCTTCGATCCATTTAGGTCCTTTGACAAGCAGCAATCGATCAAAGCTCCCCCAATGCGGCTCGACCCAGCGACAGAATTTCAACAGACTGCCAACGGCACGACTGACAATGGTGGTGAAGCGAAAGTCATCCAGCAGATGTTCCCCACGAGCGGCGTAGACCGGCACGTTCAGATTGAGCTCGGTAACCAATTCGTCCAGGACTTTCGCCCGTTTGCCGACCGATTCGGCCAAGCTCACTTCAATATCCGGACGGATGATTGCCAACGGGATGCCGGGCACTCCGTTGCCGCTGCCCAAATCGAGAATCTCTTCGTCAGGTTGGATCAGGTGGGCTAATTGCAAGCAATCCCGCAGGTCGCGACCGACGAACAAGTCCCAGGTCGTATGGCGGGTCAGATTCAACTGCTCATTGAATCGCCACATCGTTTCGGCGTAGGTTTTCAGCGACGCAGCGAGAGGTTCATCTAACTCCATCCCGTAACGAGCCAACGCGGCCTCGAAAGTATCCTCGCCCTGGTTGTCGATTCGCGCGTCCGCCGGGTAATCGACAGCAGGATGTTCGCCAGCGGGTTGTTCCCCCGCCGCGTGGCCGTCAGCCGGTTGTTCGTCCGCCGGAGAGTCCGGGGGAAAAGAATTTTCAGTGTTTTCAATCATCTTGGCTGTGATACCAGGGGTCCGGCGGCGAACCAAGGTGGCCTTTTTTGATTCTTTCAAAAAAAGTCATCCGTCGTCGCATCAAGACGAGCTGGGTTAGCTCTCGTTCGGTCTTGAACAACCGTTCTCGGACCATAAAGGCGTAAGCGACCAGAATTTTTTATTTTCAAGGCAGATTTTTGCTTCAATTCCATCTTGTCGCCGAACGGCTGATCGGTACACTCTGCCTTCCCTTCGCCGACGAACCTAGCCGAACCGCCCAAGATTCGGTCCATTTGGACGAATGCCGAAGGGAAGCATTGAAATTTTGAACAGGAAGTTGTAGGAAGTTGCTACAAGCAGTGACCAGGCGTTTCAGCGATGAAATTGCCGGCCAAGCGTCCCCAGTCAATGGGGAACACCGGCCAACGTAGCTCAGTTGGCAGAGCTGCTGATTTGTAATCAGCCGGTCGTGGGTTCGAATCCCTCCGTTGGCTTTCTGCGTCAGCCCGATTTCAAACAACCTGATGAATCACGAAGAGATTGCCGTTTACTAAGTAAATCAGTTCCATACACGACCGACAAGTTTTTGGGGGGTTTGCCCGAGTGGTTAAAGGGGGCGGACTGTAAATCCGCTGGCTATGCCTACACAGGTTCGAATCCTGTAGCCCCCATTGAAGAAGCTTTTAGCGATTAGCTGTTAGCCGTTAGCTTTCGAAAATACATGGCCGCCAAGGGCGGGCTGAAAAGCCGACTGTCAACAAATGATTGCCGAAAAACGATTTTTGCGGGTGTAGCACAATGGTAGTGCAGCAGCCTTCCAAGCTGAATACGAGGGTTCGATTCCCTTCACCCGCTTTGCGGCGTCGCCGAAGCTTTGTGCGATTGGTGTTTAGCAATTGGCTTTCGAGGCTTGTTTCCTCGAGCCAATCGCTAACCGCCAAAAGCCAATCGCTGCGGCAACGCCGCTTCGCTGCTGTAGCTCAGGGGTAGAGCGCCTCCTTGGTAAGGATGAGGTCATGGGTTCAAATCCCATCAGCAGCTTTTTGGCGTTCAGTTGAACCTGAGCGTCTGACACAATTTCCGTTTCGTTTCGATTGAATCAATCGAATGCGATTCGTGCGGCCGAGTCGTCATCGGACCACCGTGGGTGTGAACACGGTCGAGGGCGAGGAGGGTTCTTTCAGGGCGTATCTCTGGGGAATAGTGGCATGGGTCGCGAATGCAGGTGAACAAGATGGCTAAGGAAGCATTTCAGCGTACTAAACCCCACGTCAACGTCGGCACGATCGGCCACATTGACCATGGTAAAACCACCACCACCGGTGCCATCCTTGCCGTGCAAGCGGCCAAGGGTCTGGCTAAGGCCAAAGGCTACGCGGATATCGCCAAGGGCGGTACCGTTCGTGACGCCACCAAGACCGTGACGATCGCGGTTGCTCACGTTGAGTACGAAACCGCCAATCGTCACTATGCCCACATTGACTGCCCCGGCCACGCCGACTTCGTCAAGAACATGATCACCGGTGCCGCCCAGATGGACGGAGCGATTCTCGTCGTTTCGGCCGCCGACGGACCAATGCCCCAAACCAAAGAACACGTGCTGTTGGCCCGCCAGGTCGGTGTGCCTTACATCGTCGTTTACCTGAACAAGTGCGACCTCGTCGACGACGAAGAGCTGCTCGAATTGGTCGAACTCGAAGTCCGCGAATTGCTCAGCAAGTACGATTTCCCCGGCGATGACGTTCCCGTCATCAAGGGTAGCTCGCTGCCGGCTTACAACAATCCTTCGGATCCGGACGCCAGCAGGGGCATCAGCGAACTGATGGATGCACTCGACGAGTACATTCCTGAGCCGACCCGTGAAGACGATAAGCCGTTCTTGATGGCGATCGAAGACGTCTTCTCGATCGAAGGCCGCGGTACCGTGGCGACCGGTCGAATCGAGCGTGGTGTGGTCAAAGTCGGCGAAGAAGTCGAAATCGTCGGTTTGTCCGACACCCCGGTAAAGACGATCTGCACCGGTGTCGAAATGTTCCGCAAGGAAATGACCGAAGGTCGGTCAGGTGACAACGTCGGTTGCCTGCTTCGTGGTGTCAAACGTGAAGACATCCAACGCGGCCAAGTTTTGGCCAAGCCCAAGAGCATCAACCCACACACCAAGTTCGAAGCCGAGGTTTACTGCCTCAGCAAAGACGAAGGTGGACGGCACACGCCGTTCTTCAGCGGTTATCGCCCTCAGTTCTACTTCCGTACCACGGACGTGACCGGAACGGCGAACCTCGTCGATGCCGACATGTGCATGCCCGGCGACAACGTCAAGGTCACCGTCGAGCTTCACAAGCCGATCGCGATCGATGACGGTGTTCGTTTCGCGATTCGCGAAGGCGGCCGTACCGTCGGTTCGGGCGTTGTGACGAAGATCGTTCAATAAGCGATTGGCTTTTAGCGATTGGCATTTGGCCGATCGATCCAAGCCTGTAGGATAAAAAAGCCTCGCGACAGCCTTGGTCGGAGTTTCCGACCAAGGCTGAAGCGTCGATACAAGCCAAAAGCTATTGGCCAAACGTTAATAGCTTCCCACAGGGGCGTAGCTCAATTGGCAGAGCACTGGTTTCCAAAACCAGCGGTTGTGAGTTCGACTCTCGCCGCCCCTGCTAACCACCACACCGAAACGCCTACTACGTAAAACGTTGGTCGTCAAATGATTGGCGGCGAAGGACCATACGGATGTCGAAAGATTTAACTCAATCCGGGACTGCCGGATCACCGCTGATGAGCGAGCTGTTTCACTCGGCGGTTTACAAACCGACGCAGGGACGGATCGTTCGTCAATTAACCGCGCTGGCGATTTTTGTCATCGTCGCTCTGGGATGTTGGCGGTTGTACACGTTCTTGCCGGGGATGATGAACAACGCCGTGGTCGCTCGCTCGATCGCCGGAGTCCTGTTGGCGGCTGGTTTGTGGTTCGGATTTCGACTAGTCAATTGGCCGCGATTTGCGGACTTTTTGATCGCCGTTGAAGCCGAAATGAACAAGGTGACGTGGCCGAGTAAGGACGAGCTGATCCGCGCGGCGATTGTGGTGATCTTCACAATCTTCTTCTTGGCGATTACGCTTTTCGCGTTCGACGTCATCTGGCAATTCATCTTTAGCTCCGTCGGGGTTACCTCGTGAGCGACCACGAATCAATCGAGAACGAAATCATCAACGACGAATCCGCCTCCGAATCCGACTCCTCGGAACCCAACTCCTCGGAGCAAGGCGAAGTAACGCAGACATCCGCGCCTTCGTTACCGCCCCCGGCTCCGAAGGATCCTAACGCACCTGCGCCCAAGGATGCCGACGAGTCGACGCTGGATTGGTACATCTTGAAGGTGGCGTTTAACCGCGAAGACTCCATCGCCGACGCGCTGCGCAAGCGAGTCAAGATGGAAGGCATGGAAGATCAGATCGGCGATATCGTCGTTCCGAGCGAGGACGTTGCGACGTTCAGCCGCGATGGCAAGCGTCGCGTTACCAAACGCAAGTTGTTGCCAGGCTATATCATGGTCTACATGGCCATCAACGACGACACTTGGTTCCTAGTCCGCGAAACGGGTGGAATCAGCGACTTCACCGGTGCCGCCGGTAAGCCGATGCCGATGGAACCCGAGGACGTCGAACGATTCATTAATCGACCACTGGTCGACGACGAAGACGACACTCCGATCAAAACTTCAATCCCTTTCAAGGTCGGAGATCGCGTTCGTGTCAAGGAAGGCAACTTTGAAAACCAAGAAGGCGAGGTCGACGTGGTCGACGAAGCCAACGGTCGCGTGACCGTGATCATCAACATCTTCGGACGCAGCGTCCCGATGGAACTCGATCACTGGCAAGTCGAACCGCTTTAGGAGGGCTATTGGCTATTGGCTTTTGGCCGTTAGCTGCTTGCTTTCAAACCATCTTCATTTAACCCATCCCACCAACCATTGATTGCATTGCCGTCAGCGTTCCGCTGACCTTCGAAACAGGCAATTCGCCAATCGCTAACAGCTAACAGCTACTCCCATGGCAAAACAAGTTACCGGTCAAGCAAAGTTCCAAGTCCGCGGCGGACAAGCCACCCCAGCACCTCCGGTCGGTACATCGCTGGGTAAGTACGGCGTCAACTTGGGCCAGTTCGTTCAGCAATTCAACGATCGCACCAAGGAATACAACGGAACGCCGATTCCGGTCGTCGTCACCATTTACAACGATCGCAGTTTTGACTTCATCACCAAGAGCCCACCCGCTGCGTCGATGCTCAAGGCTGCCGCTGGAATCGCCAAGGGAAGCAGTGTTCCCAACAAGGACAAGGTCGGCAAAGTGACCCGTGCGCAGTGCGAAGAGATCGCGCAAACGAAGATGGAAGACCTCAACGCTCGCAGCATCGGCCAAGCCGCGATGATGATCGAAGGAACCGCCCGCAGCATGGGCATCATCGTCGAAGGCTAATGAGTCCGTCGCGGGACAACATCTAGTCAGCGCGGCATCGAATCTATACTGCGTCTAAATCCACTTCGATAAACATCAGCTCGCCCTCGGGGCTGAGGAACAGGTCGATGAAGTCGTACCGAAACAACTGAGCTCCGTCCATCGACGGACCATTGTAAGACGGCTGTTTTTCAAATTCGCGTAACGGGCGGGCGACATCCGGCACACCGAGGTGCTTGAGTAGATAGCCCGCGTCGACGGTTTGGGAAAACGTAAAGCATCCGTGACGAAATGCTTTCTGGTTTTTGAATTCGAATTCACGCCCGCGGATGGCTTCATCGATCGCGAGGCAAATGGTTTTCGCGTTCTCGGCCGACTGATTTCCCGTTGGCAACTCTTCGGGCAGGTCCCGCAGGATATCTTCGACCGATCGTGAAGTCTCTGGCACTCGCTGCAGTTCTACCCAAGCCGCGAGCAATCCATGACGCCCGTCGACCCAATGGGATTGCGTCAAATAGCCCACTTTCAGAAGATCGCCGGACCGCCGGACAAACAAATCGCGGACCGGGTGACCGTTCAAACGCGGTGGCTCTTTCACGAAGCCACTTAACCGCAAATAACCGTCGCTCGGGACAACAGTGTCTTCAACGTGGCCCGGCGCGGCAGAATCGTAGCGGACGGTCACCTGATCGAGCGGGCGGAACTTGCTGCCCTGATCGGTGCGTTCGGCCCATTCGAAATCGCCGGTCCAGGACTCTCCCGAAGCATTAACCAAGACGCAAGATCCGTCCTCGAAAAAACCGACTCCGACGGAGGGCCTTGCGGTTTCGGATGTGCTCGGGAGAGATGACACCCACTCGCCCAAGATTTTCTGACGTGGGATCGGCTGACGCGCCCAAGACGAATAGGCGACCGGCAACCCGATCGTCAACATGGCCACCAGCAAGACCGCCGCAGCCACCTTGGGCCGAGTGACCAACGCCCCCAGGCGAACGAGGCTCGTTGAAAGGCCGCCAAGCGAACGATTCCATACCGGGACTGCCGATGCGACCGCGTCCGTAGTCGCATCGGAACGGGAAGGCGTCGGTGATGCGGCGATCGATGGCGAAGTAATCGGCGGAGGGACGACGGCCGCGTCCTGGTCCGTTCGGACGACCGCTTTGGAATGCGACGGAGCGGCGGTCGCACCGGAAGCTTTAATTTGTTTGGCTCGGTCGATCGGCGATTGGAGGGTTTCGAGTTGTTGCCGGCGTTGTTCCAAGTCCGCCGGAATCACCGTCCGCAGGCACAACCGCCCGTTCTCTTCGATGCGAACCAAGTCGCCTCGCAAACAAGCCGGCAGGATCCCCGTGCCGGTGATCGGAATCCAGGGACGCGACGGATCGCTCTGCAGTTCCGTTCCGGGCGGCAGCATTCCCTGACACGCAAAACCGATTAACTCCCTTAATTTGAAGGGCCCCATGAACGCGCCGGGCATTCCTCGCGTCTGAAACATCGGCACGGCGGTCCCTGGAGGATGGGGCAATGCCACGCCCGTTTCGGAAAACAAACCCGCATGTTCGGCGGCCACCCAAGGGCCGTCGGCGGAACCGGAAAGGTAAGTTTGTGGACGGATAATGCCGGCCAAGGAAGCTTCCCGGATTTCAATTCCGGTGAATGGACCAGCAACATCAAGGTCGGTTTTAATGTAAAACAATGTCATGGGGTGACGAATCACTGAGATCGAGTCCAGAGCGACGGATGTCTCGCCGCTTCATTTCGGTACCTTTTTTAACAGGTAGGCGACCCGATGGGTAATGAAATTCTTTTTAATGGGTTGATGTCGAACTCGAGTTGGGGCCGTTCCAGAGCCGCCTATCGGAGCGTCTCATCGGAGCGATCTTGTTTACGACCGCATCGATCGGCGTTTACGATCATCGAATTGTTGATTGTGATCGCTATTATCGGCGTGATGATCGGATTGCTTTTGCCCGCAGTTCAGGCGTCTCGCGAATCGGCCAGGCAAACCCAGTGTATCAATCATCTGAAACAAATCGGGCTCGCGGTGCAGAACTTCGAAAGCCAACGCAAAGAGCTGCCGCCCAGCCGCAACTACGACCACTACACGAGCTGGGCATTTTTGATCTTGCCGTTCTTGGAGCAGATCGCGTTGCCGGACCAGTGGGACGACCAGTTGAAATACTATTACCAGAGCGACACGGCACGGCAAACCAACATCCCGGTGTATTCATGCCCCTCACGGCGTGAAGGCGGTGTGATAAGCATTCAGAACGATGACATCCTGTCGCCCTTTGAAACCAGCGGTCATGTGCCCGGCATCGTCAGCGACTACGCGTGTTCGGCAGGCTTCGGCGATGGTTGGAATTGGATTCATTCCAAAGGCGCATTGGTGATGGGACGCGGTGTCACCGATCCGGAAACCTTCCCAGAAGGCAACTACGCGCCACCGGGAGCAAAGCTGGTGAGTTGGAGCAGCCGGACGACTTACGCGAGCCTGACCGACGGAACGAGTCATACGATCTTGGTCGGCGAAAAACACGTCCGTCCGACACGTCAAGGTATCGCGCAGGAAGACGGTGCGATCTACAACGGCGATCATCCGGGCAGCTTCTCGCGTTGCGGTGGTCCCGGTTATCCGTTAGCCCGGTTCCCTATGGAAGATCGTCAACTGAGTTTCGGAAGCTACCATACCGGTGGTGTGAACTTCGTTTTTTGTGACGGCAGCGTACGCACGCTGGAGACGTCGATCGCCACCGATATCTTGGGCCGACTGACGGTCCGTGACGACATGAAGTTTGTCGATGGGCATTAACGCAAACGGAACATTACTCAAACGGACTTTAACAGGGTGGTTCCGCCAATTCGGGGAACACGCCCGTGTCGAGGTCTTGACGCGAGATGATCGCCTTGAGCCGTGTCAAAAAATCGCTCTTTAGGTTCGCGACCTGTTGCTGAGTCAAGCTAAGTTTTTCAGACACTTCGATGTTGCCCGCTCCGCCGACGAAGATCATCTCGATGGCTTTGAGTTTGATCAGGTTATCCGTTTCTCGCCATCGCTCGATTTGTTCCCGGATGGCATCGGCGATCACATTTTGTTCGAGGTCCTGTCGCTCGGCGCTGCGAGCGATGGAACTGGCCACCCGCCCGGGACCGGGGATCGGCAACATGGAACCGGACGTTCCGAAGGACTCACCACGCCCCATCAGCGGCAGCGTCGGCCGGCGTCCGGAGGCTCGCAAATGATCGGTCAGCTTGTAGCTGCAGATCGAGAAGAGATAATTTTCCAGCCGACGCCGCGGGTCGTAGTTGGGCAATGAGACTAGGAATCCGACGAAGGTTTCTTGCACGATGTCTTCGCTGATGCTGCGATCATGAAGTCGCCGTTGGACGTAAGCGAGCAAACGCCCTTCGTAGCTATCGATCAGTTTTCGCCAAGCCGCTTCGTCGCCCGAGCGAATCGATTCAACCCAACGAGCCTCTTCCGCCGACGCCGCGTCGGAGTCCGAGAAGTCGGCCGATTGATTCGCCTGGGGGTTCCCGCTTGCTTTACGATTCGCGTTGCTCATCCACGCAATTTAACAACTCCGAGCGGTTTCGATAGCATGACGGCTACCCGGTTTCTTAAGAGCCTATCCGAAAAGGGGTCTGACTCTTTGAAGGCGAGTCAATTTTCGTTGCTTTTCTGGTTTCGCCGAAGAGGGTCAGACCCCTTTTCGGATAGGCTCTAAGATAGACGGAACCTGTCTTCAGCCAAAATTGAATCTTAGGATAACGAAACTCGCCGAGAGTTTCGGCCGAGTGCCGGTCGCCGAGAGTCTTGGAGACTTTCGCTACCCGCCGCCCTACAATCGAACGACACAAGATCTACCCTTTCAAGGAGCCCTCATGACCGATTTGATTCATCGCCACTGCGTGCCCTGCGAAGGGGGAGTACCGGCCGTTCATCGGACCGAAGCAGAAGCGTATCTTGAGTCTCTGCCGGGCTGGGAACTCGACGGGGAATCGAAAATGATCGCCAAAAAAGTCAACGGCCGAACCTTCATGGGCGTCATTGAGTCGATCAATCGGATCGCCGAATTAGCCGAATCGGAACAGCATCATCCCGACCTGCATTTGACTGGATATCGTCATCTGACGATTCAATTAACCACCCATGCGATCGGCGGGCTGAGCGAGAACGATTTTATTTTGGCCGCAAAAATTGACGAGATCTTCAAATGACGATTCGGCCAGATGTGGCGTTGTCGTTGCTCGACGAGTGCACCGGCGACGACCTATGGAGCATCGAGCATTGCCAGCTCCGTCGTGTGCCGCCGCAGTGGATCGACGAGCTTGCCGATGCCTATGAATCCAGTTTTCGCATCAGCAGCCAAACGATTTACGTTGCCGATGAACAGCACGGTCGTCGCGCCGTTAATCAGTACTACGGCGTTCGTGACGTCGATCTGGCTAAACGAATCGGCCGAGAGCTAGGGCTCGACGTCGATCAACTCGAAGCGGTCGCGCTTTCGCGTCAGGCGGTGGTGCGGATGATCAAAGAAGCGATCATGGATGGTTAGGTCAGCAATACGACCGGGACCAATACCGTCAGGCCAGTGGTTTTCCTGAAGAGGTCTAACTGAATGTGGGTATGTAGTTCGCCTTGATGCATTCGTCATAACTGTCATCTTCCGATTATTTGGATGGTTAGAGCCGTCTTGTTTTGCTCGGTTTTTGCCTCCCAGTGCGACTTACCCCGCGATCGTGACCCATAGTTCCCATGGCGAACCTTGGGTCGATCCGATTGTGATCCCCACCTGACGAGTCGCCGAATTGATTTTCGCCGACTTCGAATCTATGGGCATTGGCTATGGCAACCTCCACGATCCTTCACTCGATCCCGACCAACTCGCCCGGTTCGGCCGACCAAAACACCGACCCGTGCCACGGCGAACGCGATTTGTTGTTCACCCAAGACGACGGTTCGTTGACGTACAAGCCGCAGATTGAGCGGCTCGATACAGACGAGATTCTGCAACGCATCGACGATACGTTGGATCTGATCGCAGAGGCGCAAGCGATCGACCAAACCCGCATGCCCGTCGGTCAGATCGACATTTCGATCATCATTCCCGTTCGCAATGCTCGCGAAACCCTGCCTGAGGTGCTCGCCCGAATCGACGAAGTCATGCCGACGTCCTGCGAAATCATCGTCGTCGACGACGCCAGCACCGATGGCAGTTCGCACTACGTCCGCGGTCTGAATCACCGTCCCAACTTAACGCTGCTGCAGCGTAAACGAAGTCACGGTCGCGGATCGGCGATCCGTATGGGGCTACGTCATTCGACCGGACGCGTTGTGGCGATTCAAGATGCCGACATGGCTTATGATCCTGCGGATTTATTGGGAGCAATTTGGCCGATCCTGGAAGACCAAGCCGATGCCGTTTACGGGTCGCGCCGTTTGCGTCGCGACACGCGACGTGGGGTCGGACTCGTGGCCCGTCTGTCCAATCGCATGACCACGTTGGTAGCGAACTGGACAACGGGGCTGAAACTCTCCGATTTAGAGAGTTCGCATAAGGCGTTCCGTGGCGACTTGATCCGCTCGATCAAACTACAAGAGTGCGACCGAGGATTTGACGCCGAAGTCACCGCCAAGATGGCCCGCCGGGCCAGAGTGGTGATGGAAGTCCCGACCAGCTTTGAAGGCGAGATGCTCGACGAATCGCTGGCCCCGAGTTGGAAAGCATTCGTGCAAACGGTAGGCGGATTGATCCGCTACCGCAGAGACCGTTGATCGAATTAGCCGTTTTGGGCGTTAGCTGGGCTGTTCAAAACTTGGGGTTTTCGCGTTTCGAGTTTGTGCCAATGCACATACTCTGCTCCAAGCGATGCTACCGTCGGGCGTGCCCTGGACTGTCAAAACGTTGTTGATACGGCGATTTATAGGTTACGAGAGTTTCCTGTCACCTCCACCAGCGAAGTTGGGGGAGGTCGGATCGAGCGAAGCAAGATCCGGGAGGGGGCATCCCCAGGGCAAACCAAGCCGATCCAACCAAACAACGCCGGAGCCCCCTCCCTCGCGGAATCCTGAACGTCGTCGCTCGACCTCCCCCAAACTGCGTTCGGGAGAGGTGACACGCGGAAGTAAAACATCGACAGGAATCACAGTGTCAATGCCAACTTTTTGACAGCGCAGCGACCAATCGAAGAAACGCAATGGTGAAAGGCCTCTGTCTAGATCAACGTTTTGACAGGCCAACGCTAGCGGGCTGTTGATTTAGTCGTTTAACGGCAAGCCGCAGGCGACAGAGCTTGAGAACGCAGACGCCTGCGGCTTGCCGTTAAACGAAAACGCCCAATCGTGCACTCAATCAACAGCCCGCTAGCCCCGGTTTCGGGACCACATAAACGTGCCAAGTAACCGGTTACTAAATCGATTGCTTCGCCAGGATCATTCCAACTCAACCTGCGTCGGCGACATCAAGTAAGCGACCAGGTTGGTAATCTGCTCGTCGGACATCGGCGTTAACAAACCGCTGGGCATGGGGGATTGCTCGGTATCGAATTCGTTTTCGATCTCGTCCAACGGAATCGTTTGAATACGAGTCGCCGAGGCCAATGTCAGTGTGCGACGTGTTCGCTGGGTTACCAATCCGACCAGCAGTCGGCCGTCGACCGTTAGGATTTTCTTGGCGCGGTAGTCCGCACCGACAACCGAATCAGGATCGATGATGTTGTGCAGCAAGTAATCCAAGCTTGAACGCTGCGCGCCCGTCAAATCAGGTCCGACCTTCTCACCACTGCCGAATAATGGATGGCACGACGCACACGCCCGGTCATACAAAACACGTCCGGCCGAAAGATCCGCGGCGGCGATCACGGTGGGTTTTAAGTGATCCTTTAAGCGATCGATCTCAGCGAGTCGTTCGCCGGATGTTTCCCTTACGCGGCCCCACACCGTTTCGATCCGGCGCGTCAACGCTTCGTCGGCCAACGCGATCACATCTCGCACTTGCGCCGCCGATAAAACGTCTTTGCCGAGCTTCTTTTCCTCGATCGCATCGAGCAACACACCCGCAAATTCGACTCGGCCGCACAACAGCGAAACGACGCTCGAACGAAGCGGCGCCCGGAATCGCTGGTACTGATCGATCAGCAAATCGCCGACCCGAACGTCGGCAATGGTGCTCAGTGATCTGGCGAGCGTTAGGTTGATTCGCGCATCGCCGATCAACGGTTTGGCCAAACGAATCAAGTCTCCAGCCCGGTCGTCCGGCCCGTCGTTTGGTTGAACATCGTCTCGGTGATAGTTCTCGATCAACCCCACCATGGCGGACAGCCGATCTTGAATGTCGGCAGACGAGTCGTGGACCATTCCGATCAGTTCGCTCGGGCTGAGCCCGTCGCTGAAGAGTTTGTCCAATGGTTCGCATAACGGTGCCGAGGTCGGGTCCAACGTAACCGCCCGTTGCCGAAAATCAGGCCACGCTGCGGGCATGGGGACACGTTGCAAACCCACGACCCCTTTTTGTAAACCGGTCAAGACGGCTCGGCACCAATCCGCGTCCGCTGCCGCGATCGGGGACTCTAAAATTTCGTCCAGCAATTCTGGTTTCGATTGAATTTGTTCGCCCAAACTGCGGGCGATCAGGCTGGTCAAATCGGGCAGCTTGGACACACGCAGAACGCGAATCATCTCGTCGGGATGCTCGGCGGCTCGGCTCATGATCCCGTACCAAATCAATTTGCCTTGGTTGTGATCACCGGCGTCGCGATCACGACTGATCGTCAATAAACGTTCCGCTGCACCGGAGCGAAGATCGCCGGGCAATCGCTGCAACGTCGACGCGACGATCAAACGCAACGCGGCGTCTTGATCAAGGTTCAAAGTTTCCCAATCCGCGATCCACGTGGAGACCTCGGCGTGAATGTCTTTCCATGACGCTCGACTGTCAGCGGTCGGTCCGTAGCAATCGTCGATCGGCCATCGCTGGGTCATCATCCGGATCGCCCAACCGCGAACCACCGGCGACGCGTGATTCATCCAATCTTTTGGCGAAAACTCGGGATCGATTTGATCAAGCGTCCACAAACATCGGCATATTTCCGGAACGTCGGACGAGTTCGCGGCGGTCGCTTGCAAGAACTTGACGGCCTCGTTGATGGCCTCGCCGTGTTTTCCCGATCGGCACATTTCGACTAACCGCATTCGAGCTTGGTGGGAATGCCATCGATTCGTGCTGAGTTGAGTGCGGGCCAATTCGAGCGGACCGGCCGAACCGATCGCCGTGAACGGTTCATTCGGGTTAAACGGCGGGGAGCCTTCGCCAGCGTGGACGATTTTGAAGATTCGGCCGCTGTTGCGGTGCACGCCGGTGTGTTCATGGCATTCACCGAGGTCGCTCCAATCGAGCACGAAGACGTTGCCATCAGGCCCCGGCGACATCTCCATTCCACGAAACCAAACGTCCGACGAAACAAAGAAATCCGGCTGGTGGGTGCCCACATATCCGGTTCCGCTCGGGACGAGTTTTTCAACGTTCGCGCGACGTCCATGGAAGTTCAACGTCATCAACGATCCGCGGTACGCGGCCGGCCACGCGTCGGCTTGGTAAATCATCATGCCCGAGTGAGCATGACCGCCACCGAAATCATTGGCGGCCCCGTCGCGTGAGTCGGTCCATTTGCCCGTTGTATCGAAGTGATAATGGTCGGCGTGTTGGTCGATCAGTTCATATGCGTCCAGGTTCGGGTCGAGTGTAAAGGGACGCATGAAATGGGCGCCATGAATGCCGTGCCATAAATGTCCGTTGACGGTGTTGATGAAGAACAACTCGCCGATCTCGTTGAAGTCGTGTCCCCAGGGGTTGGTCGTGCCGTGACAGACGACCTCAAAACGGTTTTGGTCGACGCTATATCTCCAAATTCCGCCTTCGAGTGCCACACGTTCGGATTCCGATGCGCCGGGTGGCCCGACGTTGCCGGGGCACGATCCGCCGCACCGGCCATATAGCCAGCCGTCGGGACCGAACCGCAATCCATTGGCGAAGTTGTGATAGTTTTGATCGGCGACGGTGAATCCGTCCAACACCGTTTGCGGCGGCCCGTCGGGCACGGCGTCGTGGTCGGCGTCGGGAACGAACAACAATCGAGGTGGACACATCAACCAAACGCCGCCTCGACCGACCTCCACGCTTGTCAACTTAGAAACATTGTCCAGGAAGACGGTCCGTTTCTCCGGCGTGCCGTCTTGGTCATCGTCCTGAAACACGAGCACGCGATCTCGCAAATCGTCACGAAACCTGAGCGATCGTTGGCCGTAGGTGTAGTTCTCGGCGATCCACAAACGACCTTGAAAGTCCCACGCCAAATCGATCGGGTTGCGGACCTCCGGTTCGGCGGCGAATACCTTAACGCGAAAATCGTTGGGCAGCGAGATTGCGGCCGCTGACTCAGTTGGCGTCGGCAGCGGGGTTTCGTCAGCGAGCGGTTCGGTGTCGTCCACCTGGGGGAAGGAATCGGGAGACTGGGCGAGTGTCGCCGAGAAAGTGATTGCGAGCGAATAGACAAGAATCGCGAAAATCGCCGCGACCTTGGTAGGCCGGGGTGCGTCCAGACGCGTAAATTCGTAGAACATGACCAAAGAATTCTTTACTATTTGAAAATTGGACGTTTCCTATGCGGCGAATCGGCACCCTGACGGGCGACGCGACTGCCAATCGTTTTTGCGACTTTTTGCAAACCAAATCCATCGAAGCGAAAGCCGAAGCGGGAGCCCCGGCTGATTCGCCTGCGGAAACGCCCCATGATATCTGGATTCGTCACGAGCAGGACGTTGCCCAAGCTCAAAACTTTTTCGAATCGTTTCAGGCCGATCCGACGTCGTCGGTTTACGACGTCGGCAAGGAAGCGGAACGGCTCCGACGCGAGAGATCTGAGGAAGTCGCGCGAAAGCTGAAACTGCAGAAGAAAGCGAAGATGAAACTTCGCAGCACGTCGGCCGGACAAGGGGTAGGCAGTCTCGGCGGTCCCGGGCTAATGAACCGGCCGATCCCGGTTACGATCACCATCATCGTCGCGGCCACGATCGTTGCCTTCGCGACCAAGTTTGCTGATCCGGCAGTCACATTGAATGGTCCGAAGTTGCTCGAAGAACGGATCTACAACGCGTTGTCATGCGTCGAGCCGAGCGTGTGGCAACGAACCGGCGACGCTCTGTTGTCGATGAAGCAGGGCGAGGTCTGGCGGTTGTTCTCACCGGCCTTACTGCACGGCAGCCCGATGCACTTGGTCTTCAATATGTTCAACCTGTACATCCTCGGCGGTGTCGTCGAGCGAATCCACGGGGGACGGTTTTATTTGCTATTGTTGTTGATCTGCCAAGCCGCCGCGACGTTGACGCAAATCCTACTGCCCGATTGGCTCGAATGGCCGCTCGCGATTGGGGCCTCCGGTGCGGTGTTCGGGGTGTTCGGATTCGTATGGATTCGACCGAAAGTCGAATCAGGCTACCCGGTCGAGATCCCTTCGTTCAACGTGAAGTTCATGCTCGGGTTCTTGGTGCTGTGCATGACCGGTCTGCTCGGCGGCATCGCCAACGGTGCCCACGTCGGCGGCTTACTGGCCGGGATGTTGATCGCCGTGGTGGCGCCGAAATCATCATGAACAGATGTCATATGAATGATCCGAATGTGAATCCGATCGGATCACGGATTGGTTAGATTCGGTGCCCAGTCTGTTTGCAACACCATCGGTCGGCCTTCCTTGGGGGTCGCTTCTTTGATTTGGTTTCGCAATGTCTTCGCAAGTGAATCAATCGTGGTCTGGGTCGCCGGATCGATGTCGGATGAGTCGGACCGATAAGCCAAATTTCGCTTTTCCAACGGATCGGCTTGGTGGTCGTAAAGCTCGATGCCTCGCTCGCCGTCGTCCCATAGCGTCAAACGATACTGGGGTGTGCGGATCGAGTAACCCAGGAAGGCGTCTTGTTCGATCGAGCGGCCACGCATGACCTGCGAGATCGTGTAACCACGGCCTGGCTCGGAGACGTCGTTCAAGATCGGTGACAACGATTGTCCGGCAAGATTCGAGGGTGCCTCAACGTCGCACAAATCGGCAAGGGTCGGGTAGAGATCGATCAATCCAACTGGAGCCTCGGCGGCTTTGCCCTCGCCATCAAAACCCGGCCCGGCGATGATCATTGGAACGCGGGCGGATTCCTCGAATAGGCTTTGTTTCTGCCACAAGCCTTTTTGGCCTAAGTGGTAGCCGTGATCGCTGGTAAAGACCACGATCGTGTTGTCACTCAAACCGTTGGCATCGAGGGCGTCGAGTACCTTGCCGACTTGAGCGTCCATGAAAGTCGTGCTGGCATAGTACGCCTGAATCGCTTGTCGCCGAAGATCATCATTGAGCAGATCATGCTCCCGCTTGTGGCTCATCAATGCAGGTGCGGGTAAGTCCAGTCGATCTTGTTCGACGTCGTCGTACAGCGGCATCTCATCCAACGCGTAGGGTTCGAAGTATTCCTTGGGTGCAACGTACGGCGTGTGAGGACGAAAGAAACCAACGGCCAAGAAGAACGGTCGGTCTTTCCGTTTCGCGCAACGTTCCAGTACCCAAGCGGCTTCCTCGGCCATCATCCCGTCGGTGTGTTCCGCGTCCGGCCGTGGTGAAGCGTACCAAGACAACGTGCCTCCGAAACTGTTTTTCTTGAGCGTGAAAATATCCGATTCCTCGATCATGCGGTCGCAACCGGCGGGGTTGATTTCCATTTCCCAAGAGCCTGGATCGTCGTGACCGTTCGTGCCGATGCTATTGGGCACGTTGTAGTGATACAGCTTTCCGATCCGGGCGGCGAAATAACCGCTCAAGCGAAACGCCTGAGGCAAACTAATGTGTTGCGGGATCGACTGTCGAAAGATTTCCGCGTTTCGCAGAATCCCAGTCGCGTCTGGATACAGTCCGCACAGCATCGAATTGCGGGACGGGCCACAGAGCGGGAATTGGCAGTAGGCGTTTTCAAATCGAACACCTCGGGCCGCCAAACGATCGATGTTGGGCGTTTTGACAAGCGGATCACCGTAGCAACCCAAACGACAGTTCAGATCATCGGAGATCATGAACAGGACATTCGGACGAGAAGCTGATTCACTCGCATTGGGCGAGTCGGCATTCGCGGTCAAGGGTGTCGAGAACGCGACGACGAAGTGGATCGCGACAAAGAAGAACGAAAGGGAGCAGAGTGTTTGAAGTGATCTGAATTTCATATCGCATACCGATAGGGGGACGGCGGGCTTAAACAAAGCACTATAATCGGTCATTCGGTTCGGTGTTTCACCGGCACGAGCAAGTCGATGAAACGGCGAGCATCAAGGCCCGATGCTCTGGTCCTCGGTTTCGCCTACTTCATTTCGAGGACAAACAGAACCACATACGGAGTTCTGGTGGTCACAACCCTTCGCGTCGCAGTCTTGCGAACGTGAATAGGCCTGAGTTGTGACCGTCGCTGAAGGCGATGTTGTAGGCGTAGGTGCCGACCGGTTGCATGCCTTCGATCCGCATCGGGCGGGCTTCGGCGGCGCTGAGGACCGGTAACATCAGCGATTTGGGATTGGCGGCGGATTTTTCGGCGTCCGATGCCGACTTGCTGTGTTTTTCGCGGCAGGTGGCGCACGGGCATGCATCGCGGAGTTGTCGGGCGTTCCAGTCGGACGTCTCGCCGTCGCTCCAGCGGATTCGGATGCCCGAATCACCCACGCGTTCGATCGCTTCGGGACGGTAAGCAATGGGATCGTCGATCATGGCGGGAAACTCACCGAGCAGAAGTCGTGGCGGATTCGGATTGAAGGGCTTTTTGGCCAGCCTCAAGCGTACGCAGAATCTCGTCGACGTCATAGACGCAGCCGCCCCATGTACCGCCGCCGATTTGTTGTAAGGCGGCCCACAACCTGGTGTCGTCGGGGATCGCGTCTTCGACGTGTAGGCTCGGATGCGGCGGCCGATCTCGCAATGCTTCGGCGACGCTGATTCCATCAAACGGTTGCACCAAATCAACGCTGCCGTCGAGCGTATTTCGATCGACCCTGATTTCGATCACGTCGCCGTCGCGGATTTTGGCGATCGGTCCGCCGGCGAGCGCTTCCGGACCGACGTGCCCGATGCATGCCCCGGTGCTCACGCCGCTGAATCGGGCGTCGGTGACCAACGCGATCGTCTTTCCGAACGAGAGGTACTTCAAGGCGGAAGTGATTTGATAGGTCTCTTCCATTCCACAGCCGATCGGCCCGCGTCCGATCAACACGATGACTTCGCCTTCTTGGATCGGTTGTGCGGATTGGCCTTTGACCGCCGCGATGGCATCGCGTTCGGTCACAAACACTCTCGCTTTGCCGCGTTTTCGATAAACCCCGTCGGCATCGATGACCGATGGGTCGATCGAGGTGGCCTTGATGACGGAGCCTTCCGGGCACAAGTTACCGGCGGGAAAACACACCGTGCTCGTCAGGCCGCGTTGCTTGGCGACGGCGGGCGACATGATCACGTCGTCGGGGTCGATGCCGTCGGCCAACCGCAATCGTTCGCGACAAACTTCCCGACGGGGCGAGGATTCCCAGGCATCGAGAAGTTCGTTCCAGGTCATCCCTGTGACGGTCTTGGCGTCGCCGTTCCAGAGTCCGGCTTGGCGCAAGTGCCAAGCCACCTCAGGCACCCCGCCGGCTAAAAACAATTGCACGGTCGGATGGCCGACCGGACCGTTAGGCAGGCAATCAACAAACCGGGGCACCTGTTGGTTAACGCGTCGGAAATCGGCGGCGGTGGGACGGCGGATGCCGGCGGCTGCGGCGATGGCGGGGATGTGAAGCAATAGATTGGTGCTGCCGCCGACGGCCGCGTGCATCCGCATCGCGTTTTCAAAGGCGGCCTCGGTCAACACGTCTCGCATCGACATGCCAGCCGCGTGCATCGCCGCAGCGGCCGAAGCCGAATCGCGGGCCATCCGAGTCCAGATCGGTTGGCCGCTGGGGGCCAGCGCCGCGTGCGGCACGGTCATCCCGAGTGCTTCGGCAATGACTTGGCTGGTCGCCGCCGTGCCCAAGAATTGGCAACCGCCGCCTGGCGTTCCGCACGCCCGGCAACCGGCGACGGACGCTTCCTCCAAGGTCATTTCGCCGCGCGAGTATCGAGCCCCGATCGTTTGGACTTTGCCGGCGTCCTCGCCGACGGTCGGGGGCAACGTCACGCCACCGGGGACCAGCACGTTGGCCAGATTGCCGGTTCCGGCGAGTGCCATCATCATCGCAGGCAAACCTTTGTCGCACGTCGCGATCCCGATCACGCCTTTTCGCTGCGGCAGTGAACGGATCAGCCGCCGCATCACGATCGCTGCGTCGTTGCGATAGGGCAACGAATCGAACATCCCATGCGTGCCTTGGGTGCGACCGTCGCAGGGATCGCTGACGAACGCGGCAAACGGAACGCCGTCGTGCTTTTCGATTTGCTCGGCGGCGGCCCGCACGAGCAAGCCGACCTCCCAGTGCCCGGTGTGATAGCCCAGCGCCACGGGCGTTCCGTCAGGGTTGCGGACGCCGCCCTGGGTGCTGAGGATCAAGTATTGATCCCCAAGAACGCGTCGAGGGTCGAATCCCATGCCGACGCTTTGGGTCAAACCGAACAAATCTCCGCTGGTCCATTGACGAAGGATCTCGTCGGTCAGCGGTAATTGTCCGGTGGGGCCGTCCGCTTTGGTCGCCAGAGATTCCGGAGAATCCAGGGCGGCGAAATAATCCTCAGGCGTGAGGAAGTTCGATGGAATCTCAGTCACGTCGTCCAGTCAAGATGTAAAGGTAATACGCGAGCGTCATGATCGACTGTAAAGTCGCCGCAACATACGTCAGCGCCGCCGCGTTGAGAACCTTCGCGACATACCTTTCTTCTTGAGCGGAGATTAAACCGTACTCGACCAAGTGGGCTCGGGCCCGATTAGAGGCGTCGAATTCGACCGGCAAGTTGACGACCTGGAAGAACACGACGGCCGAAAACAGTATCACGCCGATCCACATCAGCGGCTGGATCGCGAAGATCGCACCGGCAAATAACAACGTCGCCCCGATGCCACTGCCGAAATTCGCCGCCGGCACCGCCATGTTGCGAATCACCAGCGGAGCGTATCGCTCGGCATCCTGGAACGCGTGTCCCGCTTCGTGGCAAGCCACCCCGAGGGCAGCCATCGAATGCCCGCCGTAAACGTCCGGGCTCAAACGCAAAACCTTCGCGCGGGGGTCGTAATGATCGGACAATTGGCCGGGGACTTGCTCAATCCCGACCGACTGCAACCCGGCCGCGTCGAGCATCCGGCGAGCCGCCGTCGCACCGGACATCCGTGCGGGCACCTTGCTCATCGCCGTAAACGACGATTTCACCTTGTACTGGGCGTAAAGACCAAGCAGGAAGGGAGGCAAAACGAACAGAAAGTAAATCATCGAGGTGGGAGACCCTGTTGGTGAGTGTGAGTAGTTTTGTTCGAATTCGTAATGCGAAATCGAATCTTGGTTCGCCCGCCAAAAATCAACGTTTGGAAGCGTCAATTTGGCATTCGAGCAACCAACACGTCACTTTACGCAACAACCGGACCAAATGTGCACAGCGCTATGGTGTCCCCCGAGATAGGTAGGCAGCGCTGACATAGTAACCCGCTGTGTAAGCGAGGGATTCCGGCTCATCCCTCGCTCACGCTGCGGGTTACCATTGGGCCCGAATTCAGATCATTTGGACGTTTGTCGAGTACATCAGGTAGGCTGTCGACGCACTAAAGCTCGACGCCACGGTCGCTGGCGGAATACTCCACGATCACGTTGCTGTTGAGTCCGCCTCGGGGGGTCCAGCGGCTTTCGACGCGGAGTTGGCGTGGTTTGACGACGGCGACGAAGTCGTCCAGAATCCGGTTGGTGACCTGTTCGTAGAATATGCCTTCATTTCGAAAGCGTTGCAGGTACATTTTGAGGCTCTTTAGCTCGACGCAGACTTCGTCGGGAATGTAGGTGAACACGATCGTGCCGTAATCCGGCTGCCCGGTTTTGGGGCACACCGAGGTAAACTCGGGGCAATGGTGCTCGATCTTGAAATCACGCTGCGGGGCCGGGTTGTCGAAAACTTCGAGGGTGTCGCGGAAACTGCTCACGGAGATTCAATCACAAATCAAATGGGTCAATCGTTTTGGTCAGACAGAGTGTTGTTGTACCGATCGCCGCGAAAACCATGAAGGGGCGGGAATCGTTGAGTTCTTCCGATTCGGCATTCGCCGACGCTTCTTCGTTTGCCGACGATTCGGCCACCTTGCGGATCGCCGAAACGTTCGCCAGCCGCCAAGGCGAAGGTCTTTTGACGGGCACACCGAGCTTCTTCATCCGAACCAGCGGTTGCAATCTGCGATGTTGGTTCTGCGATACACCTTACGCGTCTTGGAACCCCGAAGGCCAGCGGCGGTCGATCGAATCGTTGGTCGACGAAGCCCGAACGGCCCGCGTGGCCGGTTCGGACGAGCCGATTTCCCACGTCGTCCTGACGGGCGGCGAACCGCTTGTCGCGGCCGGCATCGGCGATTTAGCCGATCAACTTCGTGCCGGAGGCTTTCACGTAACGATCGAAACGGCCGGCACCGTCGATGTCGCGATCGGGTGCGATTTGTTGTCGCTGAGCCCCAAGTTGTCGGCCAGCACGCCGGACCCGGCCGAGCATCCTGGATGGGCAATAAAACACGAACAACGCCGTCTGCCGGTCGAAACGATGCGACGTTTGATCGAGCGGGCACCTTCGTTTCAGGTAAAATTCGTCGTCGACTCGCCCGATGAATTTGAAGAGATCGAATCGGTCGTCAAGTCGTTAACCGTTGAATCTTCGGCCGTGTGGATCATGCCTCAAGGCGTCACGAACGATCAATTGGACGCGGCGGCCCCGTGGTTGCGTCCGTGGTGCGAAGCCCATGGATATCGCTATTGCGACCGCATGCAGATCCGCTGGTACGGCAATCGACGTGGGACCTGACGCGGCCAGACGTCCCTCCCAGGCCGCCCGGGTTCGGATCCTCGGGGCGGCCGTGGCAATGGTGTTGTCGGTTCCTCTTCTGACAGCCCGATTGTTGAGCCCCGATCCTGCCGGCCTCGGCACGCATCAGCAACTCGGGCTGCCGCCGTGCTCGATGCGAGTCCTGTTTGACATCCGCTGCCCGGCTTGCGGGATGACGACGTCGTGGAGCCATTTCATGAGGGGCGAGCTCGCCACGAGTCTTCGTGTCAATGCGGGCGGGACCGCGTTGGCGGCGGTGGCGATCACCGTCGTCTTGATGGGGCTGAAATGCGTTTGGACCGGAGATTGGCCTTCGATGGCGGCACGAAAAATCCTCTCCGTGGCGGTGGTCGCTGCCGGCGCGATCACGGTAACCGATTGGCTGGCACGAACCTTTTGACCGAAAAACCGCTCGCTCCCCCTACACGCCAACCGGCAATGCGTGTGACAATGCACCCGTCCGGTTGAATTTTGCCGTCCATTTCCCTCCACACGTTTTTCCAGCGTCGACATGAGTGACTCCTTCGATTCCGATCATCCCAACATCGACGCACCGGCGATCGGTTCGCCGACGACCGATCCGGTTCCCCACCCATTTGAGGTGAAGTTTGCCTCTCGCGTGGATCGTTTGCCGCCGTACATGTTCGGTCGGATCAACAATTCGCTGTACCAAAAACGTTGTGCCGGCGACGACGTGATCGATTTGGGCATGGGCAATCCGTCCGACCCGCCTGATCCGAGCGTGATTCAAAAGCTCGCCGATGCGGCCGCCGACGAAGGCAACCACGGCTACAGCAAATCAAACGGAATTCGAAACCTCCGCCGCGAGGTCGCCAAAAAATACCAACGCAAGTACGGCGTCGAACTGGATTCCGAAAGCGAAATCATTTCCTGTTTGGGCAGCAAGGAAGGATTTTCGCACATGTGTCTGGCGCTGATGGGCCCCGGCGACACGGCGATCATTCCATCGCCGTATTTCCCTGTGCACATGTATGGTGTGATTTTGGCGTCGGGCAACGTGGTCGCGCTGGACGTCGCCGATCCCGACAAGTTCTTGAGCAACGTGGCTTACACGTGCGAGAACATGACGCCGGTGCCGAAGATTTTGATCGTCAATTACCCGCACAACCCGTCGTCGGCCGTGATCGAACCGGATTTCTTCGTCGAAGTCGTGCGTCTGGCCAAAAAGTACGGTTTGATGGTCATTCACGACTTCGCCTACGCAGACGTCGCTTTCGACGGTTATCTGCCGCCTAGTTTTTTGTCCGCGCCCGGTGCCAAAGACGTGGGCGTCGAGTTCACGACGATGAGCAAGGGCTACAACATGGCCGGATGGCGGGTCGGTTTTTGTGCCGGTAACGCCGAGATGGTCCGCGGACTCGGGACGATCAAAGGCTATTACGATTACGGCATGTTTGCGGCCATCCAAATCGCGGCCATCGTGGCACTCCGAGACACCGAAGAGAACGTGCTCGCCCAATCCAAAATTTATCAAGGGCGCCGCGACGTCCTCGTCAGCGGTTTGCGGCGACTGGGATGGAACGTCAATCCGCCCAAGGCCGGCATGTTCGTTTGGGCCGAAGTGCCCGAACCGTGGAAGAGCCAAATGAGCACGATGGACTTTGCGATGAAGTTACTCGAGGAAGGCAACGTTGCCGTCAGTCCCGGCAGCGGATTCGGTGCGGCCGGTGAAGGCTATTTGCGAATGTCGTTGGTGGAGAACGAACATCGTCTCCGCCAAGCGGTCCGCCAAATCGGAAAGTGCCTGGCGTCGTCCAAACCGAGTAATCCCGAATTGGCCGTCGGATCATGATCGGATAACCAAGATCGGACCGATTGGTCTGATCTGTCGAGTCCGTCCGATCTTCTAACTCTTCACTATTTAACGAATCAATGCGTATCGGTTTAGCCTTCAGGGCGTTTTTCAAAGCGATGTTTGACCGCGAAGCGGCCGAGCGGATGGCGTTGGCGCTCGACGGCGAAAACCCCGTGCCTGCGATCTCGCACACGCCCGAGAAACCACAGCCTGCGCCGGAGAAAAAACCGGCCGCGCCGGCACAGAACCCGGCGATCACGTTGTTGGCGACGTTGCAGAGGGAAGCTCGATTGATCGATTTGATCCACGAAGACCTCGATCAATACCAAGACGCCCAAGTCGGTGCTGCGGCGCGGCCATGCTTGAAACAATGCCGTCAATCACTCGACCGGATGCTGAAAATTGAGAAGCTGGTCGATGCCAAAGAGAACGAATCGATCCCGGTATCTTCAGATGCCTCCCCTGCGCGTTACCGCTGGGTCGGTGAGTCTTCCGCCGCATCCGGTCAAGCCAAGTTGGTCCATCCGGGTTGGCAAGCCACTGCCACGGACCTGCCCAAATGGTCAGGCGTCCCAGAAGACGCCGATGTGATCGCGCCGGCGCAAATTACCGCGACGTGATCGAGTCGCTGAAGTCGCTGCGGAACAACCATCATGATGGTTGTGTGCGGTCGAGTTGATGCAGGTTGCGAGCCGAGCCTTCTGTTTCGCTCGCATTGAATTGCCGCAATCACTTCTGTGACGCTTGGAATGTGAATGAGCCTTTCATTTGAACATGTTTCAAAAAGTCCGCTTGTTTTTTGCGCATCCCGCCCCCCAATTGGTCGCCCCCTCCGGAGATTGGCGGTTATTGGTTTGGCGGAAGCCTGCCAAAGAATGTTCGAAAAACCTTGTTTTTCTCTTAGTTTCACAATGGCAGCGCATCGGGCATTAAGACGATGTAAGGCACCGCAGCGGATCAAGCTCGTTGAGCTCGCGGCTTTCCCAGGTGATCAGAGGCATGTGCAGTGAATGGAGCCATTCTCCGCCGACAGACATTGGAATGTCCGTTGCTTAAGGTCAGCAGCATGCCAATTCTTGATGCTGTCGATCGTCATCCGTTGATTTCGATTTGATCATCATCAACTGTCCGCAGGCGGCTCGGGGCAGGAATCAGCTGACGGTTTAATGAATCGCAACGCGACGAAGTATTACCGTTCAATCCTTGACTCCAATGTTTAGCAGGACCCTTATGATGAAATGTTTCCCAACCGCGAGACGCGGCTTTACACTCGTTGAGTTGCTCGTGGTGATCGCGATCATCGGCGTGCTCGTCGGTCTCCTACTGCCTGCGGTCCAAGCTGCACGAGAGGCAGCCCGCCGGATGCAGTGTTCGAATAATATGAAGCAACTCGGCTTAGCGATTCATAATTACCACAGCACCTACAATCAATTTCCCGCCGGTGCGGTGTCGTTTCAGGGATACAGTTGGGGTAATACCAGGCCGGTCAGCGCGGCGATGTTTTTGATGCCTTTCATCGAAATGTCGAATCTCTACGAGCAATTTGAGCAAGATGCAAAAGTGGCTGCTCCCGGTTCGGCCCCGTGGGATAGCCCCGCCCTGCGTGCGGCGGGGCCTCAATCGGCCTTCCTTTGTCCTTCGTCGGCTGGCGCGAGCGAGACGGCGTTCAATGGTATCTCCAAGTGTCTTTATGTCTTTTCCGTTGGCGACGAGATGTGGCACAACGGCCGCGTGAATTCTCAGGAAGCGTCGGCCACTGCTCAAGGAGACGCTCGAAGTATGTTCTTGCCCTCGCTCCCGACGGCTATGCGTGAGTCCAAACGTTCCTTCAGCAGCATTCTTGACGGGACGGCCAATACGATCGCGATGAGTGAGGTTGCCGGTACGCCTCGCGAGTTAGCAACCGTCCGAGGCGATGTGGCTAGCTTCAACGGGATTTACAACGGGTCTCGGTCTTTACCCGGCCCCTGCATGAACGTCCCCCGCGCCGCCAATAATCCCCGGCAGTATCTCACCGGTGCTGATGTGTGGCGGGGTCTCATCTTGAGTGACGGGCGAACGGTCAATAATAAGTTTACAACGACGCTTCCTCCGAATGCTCCCTCTTGTGCGTTCGGTGGCACGAACGATAGCTGGGGTACGTACGCACCTTCGAGTGAGCATCAGGGAGGCGTTCAATCTCTCATGTTTGACGGTGCTGTCCGGTTCATTACCGATTCGATCGACTCGGGAAACATCAACGCGCCTTCGGTCACTAGTGGTGAAAGCCCCTATGGGATTTGGGGAGCACTTGGTTCTCCACAAGGAAGCGAAGTCAACTTAATGGAATAAGGGAAGTCACTTCGCAACGATCTTTTTTAGTTCACCTCTCGTTCGCTCTTAAACCGGTTAGTTTTATGAAAACACACTCTTTGAATCGTTCCGTTCCCGTTGTTAGTTTGTTCCTGCTTGGTTCGCTCACTCTCGTCGGTTGTACCGGTGAGCCGCGGCCCGATGGCATGCCGGACCTTCAGCCGCTTGCATTGACCGTAATACAGCAAGGCGTGCCGCTTGAAGGCGCTACGGTCCAACTGATCGCCGACGATCCGAACATTAGTCGGTGGGCCAGTGGTGGTGTGACCAACGCGGAAGGGGAGGTCAGCTTGAAAACACTCGGACAGTATGAGGGTGTTGTTCCAGGAACCTACAAGGTGACGGTATATAAAATGGCAATCGATGGTGACTCTACCACCGAGGCCGTGGATAGCCCGAGCTCAGGTGGATCCGCCAAAGCGTTCTTAGTCGTCGATCCGAAGTATCAAGCAGAAGCAACCACACCGGTCAAAATCGAGGTTGCCAAGGGAGTCGATACCCTGCCTGCGATTGATATCGGCGCTGCGGTGAAGATCACACAGATGCCGATGTAAGCATCGCATGAACAACAAGTGGTGGCGACTTTCAGTCGCCATGTCCTGAAACGGCGACTAAAAGTCGCCGCCACTTGCAAAATGCGTCACTTATTGATCCCGCGATGCTAAGGGATTGTAGCGTCCGGTAGAGTGGTCAACGAAGTCGGTTTTCGCGTTGAGCGTGTTCGGTTATCATCCCGGCGCAACGAAATCACTCGACTCTCTTCGCTCTTCGGATAGAACCCATGCCTCGTCCCCGCCTCAATGAAGCACGCACCAAGATCGTGGCGACGGTCGGTCCGGCCTGCGATAGTGTCTCGAAATTGGCGGAATTGATTGAAGAAGGTGTGGATGTTTTTCGAATCAATAGCGCCCACGGAACGATCGAGCAACACGCCGAAAAACTCGCCAACATCCGTGAAGCATCCGCCCTGACCGGGTTTCCCGTCGGCGTGTTGTTGGATCTTGCCGGACCAAAGATTCGCTTGGGGCAACTCGTCTCTGAGCCGATGTTCTGTCCGCTCGGTGAGTATTTGACGTTCGTTCGCGGGACCGTGTCGACCCGGCCGATGGAAGTGACGAGTTCCTATCCACGATTGATCGACGAACTCAAGATCGGTGATCGGGTGATGCTCGCCGACGGAACGGTCGCTTTAGAAGTCGAAAACGTGACGGTAGACAACGCGGTTTGCCGAATCGTCGCGTCGGGTGAAATTCGCTCGCGCCAGGGAATCAATCTGCCAGGTGTGAAGTTGTCGGTCTCGGCGATGCTCCGCACGGATATCGAAAACGCGATCTGGGCCGCGCAAAACGAAATCGATTTCATTAGTTTGTCATTCGTTCGCACGCCCGAAGACGTTCGCAGTTTGAAAGACCTGCTCAACAGTTACGAGTGTTCCGCACTCGTGATCGCCAAAATCGAAAAGCCCGAAGCGCTCGATAATCTCGAGCGGATTGTGATGGAGGCCGACGGCGTGATGGTCGCCCGCGGTGACCTGGGCGTGGAAATCGACGTGGCGGAAACACCGGTTGCTCAAAAACGCATTATCGCGACGTGCAAACAGTTCATGAAGCCGGTCATCGTTGCGACTCAAATGCTCGAATCGATGCACCATAGTTCTCGTCCCACGCGAGCGGAGGCGTCCGACGTCGCCAACGCGGTTCTCGACGGCGCCGATGCGTGCATGCTCAGCGGCGAAACGGCGATCGGGGAGTATCCGCGGCAGAGCGTCGAGATGATGAACCGCATCATGCGGAAAACCGAAGAGCGAGCCTTGCCGGCGGCGACCGCATCGCAGGGCGTCATCGACCCGGCCAATCGGATGACGCACGCCGTCGCCCGAGCGGGGATGGAAGTGGCCGAAGCGATCGGCAGTAAATTGATCGCGATCGCGACTCACTCCGGCGGCACCGCTTGGGTGAAAAGTAACACCAGGTCGTTGATCCCGACCGTCGCCGTCAGCGACCACCTCGCCTCGGTCCGACGGATGAACTTGTTTTGGGGAATCGAGCCGATGTTTTGCGAACACATCGAAGATACCCAACATTTAATCGAGCACGTCACTCGATGGGCTAAGGACCAAATCGAAGAAGACGGAACGTTGGTGATGCCCGGAGACACGATCGTCGTTGTCAGCGGCAGCGACGTAATCGCCAACGCCAACAACGTCATCTCGGTTCACACGATCGGTTGACCCTAAGCAGCGCGAGATCAATAAGTGACGCATTCTGCAAGTGGCGGCGACTTTCAGTCGCCGTTTCAGGACTTGGCGACTGAAAGTCGCCACCACTAATTGTTCCCGCGAAGCGAAACTTAGCGGATCGCGTGGACTTTTTGGCATTTGACCGTGATCGCGTTGACCGCTTCATCGAATGAGGCTTCACCGACGGCGATGATCTTGTCGCCTTGGTTCAAGCCGATCAACTGACGGGCATCGGTCGGGATCACGTTTCCTTCGCCGTCAACGATTTGCACGATCGCCTTGGGCGCGTTGGCGGCCCGGCGTTTGCAAAACGGGCAATTGTCTTCGTGCTCGGGGTCGTCGGCGCCATGCCCGTCGGCGGGCAATTCGCTGAGCATGAAGGTCGCGGAGTCGGCTTCGAACGCGGGAAAATCACCGGCGTCGATTTTGCCGATCAACGTCATCGGCTTGGTCTCACCGCCCAATGATTCCGCTGCGTCGCTTAAGGACGAGACTTCGGCTGGTCTTTCGGCGAGCAAGTATTCCGACGAAACAGCCGCCTCGGTCGGCACGCTCGCCTCTTGCGTCGCGGTCTCGCAGCCGGCGATCATCATCAACGCCGAGGCGAGCAACGTGAACGCGGCCGCGAATCGAATCGGCGACATTGAGCGGAGTGAAGGTAAACCCATTATTTCGTTTCCGTTTTGGTCAGGTTGCTGAGTGTTGCGATCGCCGAATTGATTTCCTTTTGGACTTCGGAGTAATCCTTGCCTTCACCTCCGTGCAGTTTTTCATCGACACTGCCGTAGGCGTCGAACAGTTTTTCGATCGCGGTAGCGGCTTCTTTCTTTTGGTCGTCGGTCATTTCGCTGGACTGGGCCAGTGTTTCGATGCTTTCGAGTAGGTTGCCGACCGAGTGCAGTTCGCCATGAATGGAATCAATGTCTTTGTCGGCAAAACCTTTCGCAACGGTATCACGTAAAGACGCCAGTTGATCCACTCCGGCATCAAACGACTCAGGGGTGGGTGCCGGTTCGATCGGCTTCAGGGCACCGATGTCGAGATCGTCGGAATGTTCGTCGCCGTGTGCATGATCATGGTCATGGCCGTGTTCATGATCGTGGTCATGTTCGTCGGCGGTGGTTCCGATGGCGGCGGTGTCAGGAGCCGGCTGACAACCGATCGTCAACATTCCGAAGGTCAACAGGGCTCCCGCTAGGAACCACTTCGAAGCAATTTCAGAGGCTTGGTGGAACGATTCACGAATGGCCATCGCCGAGTTTCCTATCAGAGGGGAGATTGAATCGGTGTTTTCAGCGCGGTCTACGCCGATCCCGGTTGCTACGCACCTGGGCGGCTTCGGTTCTTATTTCGTGGCGAGTTGACCGGAATTATTTCGTCAAAAGCAAGACGCTGGGCGTTCGGCCCGTTAAACTAGTACAGGCTTCGCCTACCTCGCCTTCCCACCTTACTTCCTCCCGCCTGTCTCAAAATCCTTGATGCGATTTGCTGATCTTTTTCGCGCCCGCGACGTCAATCGGATCGCTTCGTTGCGTCTGGTCGCTCGGCAAGCGGTCGAAGGTTTGACGGCGGGTCGGCACCGATCGCCGCACAAGGGCTCGAGCGTCGAGTTCAAGGAACACCGCCCGTACGTCCCCGGCGATGAGCTGAGGAACATCGATTGGAAGGCGTTCGGCAAAAGCGATCGACTGTACATTCGTGAATTCGAAGAAGAAACGAGTTTGCGGTGCATGTTGTTGGTCGACCAAAGCGGCAGCATGGCCTACCGGGGTGACCGCGCCATCTCGTTGACGCGAAACGCCAACCCGTCCGCCGCGACGGGGGCGTGGTGGGAAGGCACGAAACAGGAATACGCGGCGGGCTTGGCGTCGGCGCTCGCGTACTTGTTGTTGTCCAGCCAAGACTCGGTGGGTTTGATCACGTTCGATTCAAAACTTCGTGATTACGTCCCGCCACGAACGTTGCCGTCGCACTTGCAAGTTCTTTTAACGATGATGGCCCAAGATCGACGCGGAGGTGAAACCGATTTGGGCACGGTGTTGCGTCAAGCCTCCGTCAAGCTGCCTCGACGAGGTCTGGTCGTGTTGATCTCCGACGGATTCGGCGACGTCGAATCGTTGGGGCGTTCGTTGGCGTTGCTGCGGGCGTCACGGCAGGACATCATTTTCCTGCAGGTGTTGGATCCCGATGAAACCGATTTCCCCTTTCAAGAGCGGATCGAATTTCGCGATTTGGAAATTGACAACCAAAGCGAGATCATCGACGGGCGTCAGATACGCGATCGATACCTTGAATCTTTGCAACGTCATAATGCGATGATCGCATCGGCGTGTCGCCGTCACCGCGTCGATCATTTGATGATCACGACCGATCAACCGCTCGTCGAAACGTTGGCTCGGTTTGTCGTGATGCGGCAAAGCGGCGGGGTCTCGTCGACCATGGGGATCTCTTCGACCGTGAGGGCGTCCTCATGAGTTTGCTCAATGCCGCGATGGCGTTTGGTACGTTGGCCTTCGTCGTGCCGCTGGCGATTCACTTGTTGTTTCGAAGTCGCTATCGCACGATGGATTGGGGGGCGATGTTTTTGCTGCGTGACGTCGTTCAAGCGAACCGGCGTCGGATGCAGTGGCACCATTGGATCTTGCTCGCCCTGCGATGTGCGATTCCCCTGTTGCTTGCTTTGGCGATGGCGCGGCCGTTGATCTCGTCGATGCGATCGATGCCGGGATCGCAACCGATTTCATTAATCATGGTGCTCGATGACAGTCGGTCGATGTCGGCGGCGCGGCGTTCGAGCGAAGCGTTGTCGGCGGTCAATCAAGTGTTCGATTCACTGTCGCAAAAAGACGAAGTAATCTTGATCCGCAGCAGCCGGATCGGTTCACCGGTGACGACCGGATCGGTCCGCGATGCCCGCGAGCAGTTGCGTGAGCTTCGGTTCGATGGGGCCGAAGCCGAACTCGATTCGATGGTCGCCGCCGGAGTGGAAGCCTGCACGACCGCATCGCACCCGTTTCGCCGGGTCGTGGTTTGTTCCGATTTTCAAGAGAACGTTTTGGCGGCGGCTTCCCCGGAGGTGATCGAGGGATTGTCCGAACGGATCGAATCGATGACACCTCCGATCGGGTTGGATTTTTTGAACATCGCTTCCGAAGAACCATCCGATGCGCTAGGGAACGTGGTCGTCGAATCGATCGAGATCGAAAGTCCGGCTGTATTGGTTGATCATCCTTCGCGAATGTCGGCGGTGGTTAAGAATCACTCGGAGGCTTCGCTTCCGGCGTTACGCTGCGTGTGGGCGATCGACGGAGCGGACGTTCATTCCGAGAACGTTTCGTTGTCACCGCGCGGCAGCGCGACGTTGCGATGGGAGCACGTGTTTGCTCGGGTCGGTGGCGCGAGTGTCACGCTTTCGGTGCAACACGACGACGCCTTGTCGGCCGACAATCAACGACGCTTGGCAATCGATGTGATGCGTCAAATCCGCGTTTGGTTGGTCGACGGCGACGAATCGGACCAACCATTGCAAAGTGAAACCGATTTCTTGAAATTGGCACTCAGCCCGTTCGCATTCCAAGCAACACGGCAATCGCAACGGAACACGCAACCGAATCGCCGCGATGAAATGATCCAAGACACGGTTTCGACCAAAGTCGTGACATCGAAGTCGTTCCATCGTTCGTTTGCGAAATTGAACCTTCCGAATCAGGGTGAGGAAGAAGTGCCCGATTTGATCGTGTTCGCCAACGTCGAAGAGTTATCTAACAAGGAATTCAACGAGGCCGTCGTCGCTTATCTCGATCAAGGCGGCAGCGTCTTGGTCTTCGATGGCGATCAAGTTGCGGCTGAATCGTTGGGCGAGTGTGAGTGGTTGCCGGCCTCGCCGATGCAGACGATCAGCTTGAAAGATGATTCGGACGAAACCGAAGGCGAGGTTTCCGAGAATGGTTCTGACAAAGAAACATTTACGGGCACGTTTCGCATCGAACCACCGGGCGGACGCTATGCACCGTGGGCGGTCTTGGGCGGTTCGGGGGATTCGTTGTTGGACTCGGTCGAGTTTCAACGGGTTCGTAAGTTGCAACCGCGTGACGACCGGACCGAAGTTCTGATGCGTTCGGAATCCGGATTGCCGCTGGTAGTTCAGCGTCGCTCAGGCGAGATCGGCGGACGTGTGGTTCAGTTCGCGATTCCGTGTGATACGGCCTGGTCGAACCTACCACTTCGTCCGGTGTTCTTGCCGTTGATTCAGCAATTGGTGCTCGACCTCGCCGGTGGTGCCGAGGGGCTCAACGGTCCGCCGGGATCGATGTTCATGATCCCGCCGCCCAAAGGTTCGGCTCCGTCGCGATGGCGTTTGACGACGCCCGACGGCAAAACCAAAGTGTTGCCCGCGTCAGCGTCTGAGCCGGTGCGTTATTCCGACACGACGCAGGTGGGAATTTACCGGTTCGTTCCTATGTCCGACGATGGAAACGAGACGGAGAAGACATCGACAACCGACGCGGGTGAACCTCACGTCGCGGCGGTCAGGGCGATTGACGTTTCGTCCGACGAATCGATCTTGCGGGCCGCCGCACCCGAATTGCTGCAACGGTCGATCGAGCGGATCGGTGGCCGATCGTTTTCAAGCCCGAGCGAATGGGTCGCTGGTGCGAAGCAGGATCGGTTCGGCTTGGAAATTTGGCGTCCGTTGATTTGGATCTTGCTGATCGTGTTGGTCGCCGAGGTCCTGTGGCAACAACGTGGCGGAACGAAAGCCCGGCTACCGGGCAAGTTCGCCGCGTCCAATGCCCCATCGCGCAGGGTCGCCGCATCGGGAGGGGCATCGTGAGCAGTCTGAGCTTAGATGCCTATCTGATGGCGGACTTGCGATTTACCGTTGATTGGCCGGTGTGGTTGGTCGTGACGGTGTCGATAGCGATGGGCATCGCGACGATGATGTTGTATCTACGCGAGACGCGCACGTTGTCGTCGCCTTGGTCTTGGCTGTTGCCCGGAATGCGAGGCACGGCGGTCGTATTGGCATGTTTGTTATTGGCCGGACCGACGTGGCATCGTCGGCAAGTGATCGGAACTCCCGCCCGCGTGGTGTGGGCGATCGATCGTTCGGCGAGCATGGGTGAGTCGGATTCTCAAGCGAGTACCCAAGGAGATTCGTCCGAGTCGCGATTGCGGCGGGCGACCGACTTGTTGTTCGGTGGGCCGGAGCAGCGCGGATGGATCGATCGTTTATCCGAGACGCATGCAATGGAAGTTCACGTTTTTGACAGGCAATCTCGCGAAGTATGGGATTCAGATTCGAACGAATTGGTACCAGGGTCTGAACCGGATTCACGTTCGTCATACGATTCATCGGTAGCCGATTCGTTGGAACATGCCGACGGAACGGATACGGACCTTAGCAGCCCGTTGCAAACCGCTCTCGATCGAACGTTGCGAGACATCTCCACCTTGGCCGAGAACGACCATTCGAATGATTCAGATCAAGCTCCCGAACGGATCTTGGTCTTGATGTCCGATGGCCGTGACAGCGTCCAGCGAGTCGACGCGGCCGATACGTCACGAAAGCTCGCCCAAAGCGGATGGCAGGTTCACGCGGTCGGCATGGGAAGCCTCGACGAGCCGCCCGATGTGGGCGTGGTCGACGTCGATGCCCCGCAACGGGTCGCCGACGATGGGCGCTTGGCCGGGCAAATCTACTTGAAACATTTCGGTGTTCGTGATCGTTCGGTGCGAGTCCAGATCCGCAGCGGTGACACGGTGGTTTGGTCGCAAGAGATTGCGATCGACACCGACGGCAAGACGCCCGTGGCATTCGATTTTCCCGTCGACCAATTGATGAACCGGATCAGCGGTCAGGATTTACGAGGCGTTGATCGGGATAGCGTTGTCTTGCCCCTGACGGCGGAAGTCGTCACGTCGACGGGCGATTCTGATGGGACAGCGACGATGGTCGGCAAGCCGGGAAATGACTCGATCGATTTCCGCGTCGCCGCGGCCAGTCGTGATCGCGAATTGTTGATCTTGGATGGCTCGTCTCGTTGGGAAATTCGTTATCTGCGCAATCTATTTACGCGGGACCCGGCGTGGCGAGTTGATACGATTTTGTTCGGCGAAGGCACCGATCAAGAGAAGGTAAAACGCGGTGAAGATCCCGGCCAATTGCCCGGGTCATCTCGGGCTTGGTCGCGTTATGACGCAGTCGTCTTGGGCGAGATTCCGGCAAATCAATGGACGCGAGAGGACGCGTTACGGCTGAGTGAATTTGTCAGTCGCGGTGGCGGTTTGATCGTGATCGACGGTCGCTATGATCGGATTCGAACGCTGTTGGATTCGCCTGATCCGGAGCAACCGAACTTGATGGCCGAGTTGATCCCCGTTCGATTCGATTCCGACGACCTCGCAACGAACCCGCCAAACAATCCTGTTTCAACAATCCAACGAATCGAACCGACCGATGCGGGGGCTCAGCATCCGGTGATGTTGCTCGACTCGGAAGCCAAGCCGATCACCAAAGCGTGGCAGAGCCTGCCCGCCCCGCAATCGATTGCGGCATCCGAACCGCAACTTGACGCCGAAGTTTGGGCGGAAGCGGTCGATCAAGAGGATCAACGTCAACCGTGGTTGGTGACCCGTTTGTTCGGTGCGGGGCGAGTTTTTTACTTGGCCAGCGATGAAACATGGCGTTGGCGATACAAAGTCGAGAGCCGTTTACACCGTCGGTTTTGGACTCAGTTGATGACGGCGGCCATGCAGCCTCCCTATGCGGTGCGCGACGAGTTTGTCGCGATCGGAACCGACAAGGTCGATTACGACATCGGGCAGTCGGCCACCATCCGTGTTCGGTTGTTGCAAGACAACCAAGGTGGAATCAACGCAAGCTCGAATGCGGAAGCGGGTTCGATCTTGGACGCCACGACGGTCGACGCGTTATTGCTCGAAAATGAACAAGTCGTTGGTACGATCGCGATGCGGTTAGAAGACCCTCAGCGTCGCACTTATGTCGGTCAAACGTTGCCTCTTCCGGCGGGGAAATACGATGTCCGGATCCGCGCAAGCGGTTACGACGCGTCGGCCCTCAAGGCGTCGTCGCCGATTTGGGTCCAGGCACCTCGCTCGGGTGAACTCGATCGAACGTCGGTCGACGAACCGTCGCTCAGCCGAATCGCTCAAGCGGGAGGCGGGCGTTATGTCCACGAGTCATCGGTGGAAGAATTGTTTGATCAAATCGCGCCGCTGTCGCGAGGTCGGATATTGGAGTCCGACACCGCGCTTTGGCAAACGTGGTGGGTGTTCCTATCGATCGTTTGCTTGTTGGCGTTGGAATGGTGGGCTCGCAAGAAAGTGGGGTTGATGTGAACGATCCGATTCAAGAGGACATGAACGTGGGAACTCAAACACTACCGCCGCCGACCGCGACGTCTTCACCGGTATCAAGCGGTGAGCTACTCACACCGACACGTTCGGCGCTCGAAACGTTTGCCGATCGTCGTGCCCGATTGTTGTCGGTTCGTGGAATGGCGATCGGGTTTGTGGTCTTCGTCGTCGGGGTGCTATTGCTCGTAGTCGCAGATCGATTCATACGCGTGGAGACCGTTTGGCGAGTCGTGGCGAGTTTGGTCGTTGATGCAATTGCCGTGATCGCCGCGTGGCGGTTCGGCATCCGCGAATCACGACAACGCGACTGGACGGCGATCGCCCAGCGGATGGAGACCGCCACTCCGGCGTTACACGAGCAAATGCTATCGGCAGTTGAATTGGGCGATGCGAGCCCCACCAACGGTTCGGCCGAATTCCGTGGCGCATTGCAGACCCAAGTCGCCGATCAAGTCTCCCGGCTCGAAGTCGCGCGAATGTTGCCTTGGGGATTGATTCGAAATTGGACGATCGCGGTGATCGGGTTGGCGAGCTTGGTTGGATTGCTCAGCCTCGTGCCGTCGTTGCAATTGCCCCGCCGGTTGGCTCGCGTGATCGTTCCGATCGCTCCCATCGAGCGGGCTTCGGTCACCCAAATTGAAATCGTTCGCCCAACGCCGCCGTCGCGTTCGGTGGCCGAAGGTGACTTGGTCGCCGTCGCCGTCACGGTATCTCGATTGGGTTCGGGCAACGTTCGTTTGCAGCGACAGGGTGAGGACGGACTGAATGAAATGTTATTCATGTCGCCGCGCGACTTTATGCCCTCTGATCCTAACAGCGGACCGGCGGTATCGTCCGAAGCGAGCGACTCGGACGGGGCTCAGACGTTTGCGGTGAACGTTCAAGTTCATCAAACCCCGGTTCGTTATCGCGTTCTCGCCGGGGACGCCGAAACGTTGTGGCACACGTTGACGCCTCAGCCTCGGCCGAGGATGGTTTCGTTCGAGAAACTCTACGAATTTCCCCGCTACTCGCGGCTTGCCGAGCGAAACACCGTGGACGAATTTGGTGATTTGGTCGGAATCGTCGGGACCAATGCCAATGTCATTGTGACGTTCGATCAACCCGTTGAACAAGTCGAACTTTTGTTCGGCAACGGCCAAAACGATCTGCGGATTCCGGTGCAGAGCGTGGATGATTCGCGACTTCGTTTCCAATACCAGATTCCCATCAAAACGCCGGGTTCCTATCGAGTCGATGCGGTCAGCACAAACAGCGGGCTGAACAATCCCTTCTCACCCCGGTTCAGCATCGATCCGGTGATCGACCGTGCTCCTGTCGCGGATTGGAATAGTGGAACTGCCAATCGACAAATCGTCTCGCCCGCTGCCGTGATTGATTTGGCGGGCACGATCCAGGACGACTTGCCCATGGACCAGTTCGCTCAACAATTCGTCCTCGACGACGGCGAGGTCATCGAACGACCGTTACCGATTCAAGAACACTCCACCGATAATAATCGAAACGGAGCGGACAAGTCGGTTGCTTCGGATGAAATGATCGACGACCGGTCGAGCTACCAAGTGACGCTGCGTTGGGACATGATGAATCATGACGCGAACGGCCCTGCGGCGATGCTCTCACCAGGTAGTCAATTGAAAACGCGATTGATCGCGATCGATCGGGCTGGCAATCGTGGTGCGTCCGAGTGGATTCATGTATTCATCGCCGGTAGCGACTTTGATGAGTCACGCCACGACGAACTGCGTCAGTTTCAAACCTTCAGTCGCCGCGTCAAGAATTGGTTCGACGACTTCGCCGGTTTTGTCGATCTACTCAAAGACGCGACCAAGGATGCGAAGAACCAATCCAAGGAACCACCTCCGGTCGATCCCGACTGGACGCTGACCTTGACCGGGCTCGAATCGAGTTGGGCTGAACTGAGCGGAATTCAAATTTCCTCACAAAAAGCCGCCGGAATTGCGGACCCGGCCGAAGGTTTGACGATCGCCGATTATGTCGCGAAATCGAACGATTCCGTCGCGGCGGAACGCTGGATACTCATGGATCGGTATGCGACCCAAGCGATGACCGACATGGCGATGGCGATTCAGACTTGGGACGAGATGGGGTCAAGTCAACCGCCGTTGTCAAAACGATCCGAACAGCAGCTTGCAGGCGAGATCGCATCACTGGTTTCGCGTGCCGAAAAACCGATGAAGCAAATCGTCGAATTCGCGCAATGGAATTTGTCCGTCGAATTGGCCGCAGGTCTCATGCGAGATCTACAAATGATTCAGAGTGATGCGGAGGTTCTTGCCGACGAGAATGCGACCGTCCCGATCGACCGCCTGCCCGGCCAAGCCGACTTAATGATCGAGCGACTCCGACAAGTCGGCGAACTGGCCTCTTCAATGCAGGCCGATTTGCCTAGTAACACGGTCAAGCACCAAGAACGATTGCACCGCTATTTAGTCGAATTGTCCGCACGCATCGAACAAGAGAACGACAAACTAAAGTTCGAGCAGAATCCCGACGTCGAAGTTAATTTTCGAAGAGCAATGAAGCGAATCGTCGAGGAACTCGGCTACCATCTGACCACGTCGTTGTTACAAGGTGACACATTCAACCAAATTGCGTCGACCGTACGGGAACTCAATCGAAGTGATTGGATGTTATTCCAAGAAATCGAGCGACTGCGAGAGATCCAGCGGAATTGGGATCGCGCTCGAGAGCTATCGGAAAAGGCACTTCAGCAACAAGACACCTCTGAAATCACTGATGCGGCTGCCGAACAGTCGATCCGGAGGCTACGCCGCAACGAAAAATCGACAGCGGTCATCGATGGCTACCAACGGTCCGAAACGATCCAACGGCAGCGACGGGATTCCAACGTTCAGGAAGTTTCGGACTTCAAGTTAATCGGCCGAGTGGTGCAGGCCGTCACCAACGAGGATTTCACGCCACCGGAATCAATGACCGTCGACAACGTGTTGGCGTCCGTTCGTCGCGCGGCTTCGATTCTGGAGGCGGGAAATCAGACCGTTCGCTTGAAAGGGCAACTACAAGACTTGGCCGACCGCGAACGTTACGGGAATGATTTGGCCGACGGTGCCATCCGACAAGGCTTGCGTTTGGAACACTATCAGGTAGTCAGTGAAACGCCGCTGCAGTTATTGCGCGATGGCGGAGTGGACGCCAAAGCGATGGAAAGCTTGCAAGCCACCCGGTGGGACAACGATTTCCAGCAAGCACGTCAATGGACCACCTCGAGACGTTACGATCCAAAGCCGTTTCTTTCGGCGACGACTCCGGTGCAATCGATGGTAGATCGCTATCAGGTTCACCTGTCAACGATCGAAGCAGCCATGGCCGACGCACGAAGCAAGTTGCGGCAGTACCTTCCCACCACCGGTGAACTGGCCCGCGACGCTGCCGAGGAAGCCGAGCAACAAAGCGAAAAGAACCAAGAGCCCGACAAGCAAACACCCGACAAGCAAACACCTGACAAGCAGGAACCCGACAAGCAGAAGTCCCAAGAGCAACTCGATTCGCAACAAGATGCGAACCAAGACGATGAAGCTGCCATTGAAACGCTCCAAGAGAAGGTCGATGCCCTCGCCGAAGACTTGGCCGACCGCGCCGACACGGCCGATTACACAGACGAAGCTCAACGAGAATTGGCCCGGGATGCCGACGCGGCGCTGGAGACACTCAAGGAACAAATGAAAGCCGTCGTTGCGGAAGCAAAAGCCGACGCTGAACCCGATTCTCCAGATCCTCGAGACGCCCCAACCGCTCTTGAAGAACTTGCCGAAACGTTACGAACAACTGCGGAACATTTCGACGCCGCTGACGCGGGGAAGGACATCAGTCAAACACGTCAGGCCTTGCGTGAGGCTTCACCTTTGTCGGAGTTGCAATCCGCCGCTCAAGCAGCCAATGCGACCGCTCGGGCCGCCGATTCCACTCCGGAAGAGTTGCTCGAGCGACTCGAACAACGGCTCGACGGCGACCAAATCATGCAAGGCGAGCTGGCGGAGATCTCGCAGCAGACTGCCGCCGCTGTTGAACAGGCTGTTCGCTCGGCTGCCAAGCAAGAGAAGAGCCTTCAACAGGAGCTGGAAAAAGCGGACCCGGAATTCTTAGAAAAGAAACGCGCATTGCGTGATCAACTGAAATCATTGACTGACCAATCACGAGCCGTCGATGACCAGTGGCTATCCATGGCCGAAAGCGTCAGCGGATGGAACCAAGATCAACCCGCTCGCGAAAAACTGCGCCAATCGCGTGAACAACTTCGAGCCGCCGTCGATCAAGCCGAACAGGTCCAAAACGATCAAGCGTTATTGAAGGATCTTCAGGAGGCCAACAAGCAATTGCAACAATCGATCGATGAAGCCGTGCGCAATGTTAGCGAAGTGGAAAAGAATTCCGATGCCAAGGCGAATGACAACGTTCACGAGAACGAAAAGTCTCGCCAACAGAAGGCAAGGCAGTTGGAATCAGCGCAGCGCGAAACTCAAAATCGATGGTTGCAGTCACTTTCCCGCCAAGAGAAGGATTGGCAACAACGGCGCGACGAGGCGGGCAAGCGAGTTCAGTCCGCGCAAAATCAACAACGCAGCGCCGAAAAACAACTCGAACAAGCCCAACAACAACTTCAAAAGCACCCCAACGAAGAATGGGCGCAAAAAGGAGTTCAAGAAAGTCGCGAACGGGTCGAAGAAGCGATCCGCGCCGGCGATCAAGCTAAACAAACTCGTCAGGCCGCTGAACAAGCTGAGAAGGAAGCTTCTCAACGTTTGTCCGACTCGCGTCGATCCACGGTTCAAGATCTCCAAGCCAAGAATCCTTCGGCCGAGTTGCTTGCCCGCGTGGCGAAAAAATCGACTGATGAATTGGCAAGAATTGCTCAGGACTTAAAGGCGATGCAGGACCAAAACGAACTCGCTAAGACTCTCTTGCCTTCCCCGGCGGCCGCACGACGGCTGGCGGAACAACAAAGTCAAACCAACCAAACGGTCCGTCAAGCAGCCGAAGATTTGCAACGTGCCGCTCGCCACGAGGAACGCTTGGGCAACGAAGCGGTTGCCGAACAACTCGACCAAGCCGCGTCGGAACTGCAAGCGACCTTGAACGAATCGATGTTGCCCGCGGAACATTCGTTGGCCCAATCGGGGCAGTCCTCACCAAATCAAAACGAACCCGATCGTGCCAAACCGGAGGCTGATTCGGAATCTCAACGCAGCCAATCCGCTCAGCGTGCCGGCGGGCAACTCGGTCAGGCGGCTCAACGACTCGAAACGCAAGCCGATCAGATTTCACAAATCGAATCACTCCTCGCCGCCGCCAACGAAATGGCCGCGAGACAGGCTGCGGCAAATCAAGCCGACCCCAATCAAGCCGACGCAAGCCAAGACGATCGTAACGGGGCCGCGCCGGCCGATCCGAGCCCGATGAAAGAGGTTTCGACAGGCACTCTCGGCGAAGCCTCTCGCTCGGAGAAACTGGCTCGAACCTTGGATGAGCTCGATCGCGGCATTCATCAATCCGCCGCCGCTGATCAATCGGTGGCGCAATCTCAATCTTCCCAAGCGTCCGATCAATCAAGTACCCAAAGTCAATCGCAAAGCCAATCACAGACCAAACCGTCCACCGCCGGAGAAGCATCGCCGACATTGGCCGCGTCGGCCGAGCAAGCGATCCGTGAGCTCGCCGCTCAGCGTCAAAAGCAAGTTCAACAGATCGCCTCGGCTACCCAGGCCGGTGATCCGTCTTCGGCCCAGAGTGACTCGGCCGGACAAGCCGACCCGAATTCTAACAGCGATACGGGCACTCCATCGGAAGGCCAACCGGGCCAACCAGGAACGGTCTCAGGTGATGGCAGCCAAATGCCCGACGGCGGATTGATCGACGCGCGCGGCCAGTTACGGGTTGATGGACAATGGGGGAACTTGCGAGAACAAAAAAACAACGACGTGATTCAAGATCGTAAAACGAGCCTGCCCATGTCTTATCGCCCCGCGATCGAAGCTTACTTCCAGGCGATCTCGGCCGAAGCGGCACGATCCCGATCGAAGGAGTCCAGTCCATGATCCCTCGAACTCGCCAGCGACAAGTCGATCGACGCTCATTCAGTCGTCGACGGTGTTTGGTCGCTTCGTTGTTGCCGGTGCTCGCCACGCGAAATGTCTTATCGACCAACGGCCAGGGCATCGAAGACCTCTATGTTCCCGATCGAATCGATCGCTCGATCGAACGCGGCATCGACGCATTGTTGCGACAGCAACAGGACGACGGCTCGATCGCCGATCGGGGGCACGCCACCGCGATGACGTCATTAGCCATCATGGCTTTGGCCGCCGTCGGCATCGTTGCCGATCAAAAAACGCCTCAAGGTTTGGCCCTGCACCGGGCGATCGAGTACGTGCTCAATCCGCGCAACCAAGACGGCGGTTACTTCGGCCAGCGCGACGGATCTCGGATGTACGGTCACGGGATCACCACCTTGATGTTGACCGAAATTCTTGGCATGGGCTCGTCGATCGAACAGAACCGGCGCATCCATGACTCGCTTACCGAGGCCTTGAAAATCATTTTGAAATCGCAAGCCGTTGTGAAACCGCCCAAGCTGCAAGGCGGATGGCGGTACACACCCTCGGCCCAAGATTCCGATCTGTCGGTTTCGGTTTGGCAAGTGATGGCGTTGCGATCGGCCAAGAACGATGGGCTCGATGTGCCGCTTGAAGCGATCGAACAGGCCGTCGACTATTTAATCAATTCCTTCGTTTCGCCACTCGATGAGAACGGCCAACCTCGTGACCAAGTTAGCGGGTTTGCCTATACACCTGGAACGCATCATCCGTCGTTCACGATGACCGCCGCCGGGTTACTCGCCATGCAAACTTGCGGTCAGTATGATTCGCCGTTGGTCGCGGCCGCCGCTCGATGGCTGCTTCAGCACACTCCCAATCGTGGCGATCGATACTTTTTTTATGGGATGTACTATTACGCCCAAGGAATGCATCAAGTCGGTGGCGAAGCGGCTGAGGTCGCCGGGAAAGTCACCAGCGACGAGTTGTTGGAATTGCAATCCGACGCGGGACATTGGATCAGCGAACACGGGGAGGAACGAAATATCGGCATGGTTTATTCCACCGCTTTAGCCATCCTGAGTCTCGGGGTTCGTTACCACTATCTGCCGATTTATCAGCGATAGGCGGGCGGCAGCCCGCCGAGTTGGCAATTCACCCGTGGCGTCTATACTGGTTCACTAACGAAGCCCTTTCAGCTGCCGTTCTCTACTTGAAATGACTCATCCTATGACGCTTTCCGACCAATATCGCACCGAAGGCTGTGCGGTCTCGTTCGAATTATTCCCTCCCAAAACGGAAGAAGGCATCGAGGCCTTGTGCCTCAACGTCGAGCGTCTGTTGCAGTTCAAACCACAGTATTTCACCTGTACCTACGGAGCCGGCGGATCGAGCCAAAGGGCGACGCTGGAAGTTCTCAAACGAGTCAAGGAAATCACCAACCTGCCGGTTGCCTCCCACTTAACCTGCGTGGGATCGACCGTCGAACAGCTTTGCGAATACTTGACGCAGGCGACCGAAATCGGAGTCGACTACATCGTGGCGTTACGTGGTGATCCACCTAAGGGAACCGAAGAGTTTTGTGTCACCGAGGGGGGGCTGCGGTACGCCAACGAATTGGTCGAATTGATCCGATCAAATTTTCCTCAACTCGGTATCGCCGTCGCCGGTTACCCCGAAGTTCACCAAGAAGCCCCTGATGCGACAACCGACTTGGACAACCTCAAGCGAAAAGTCGACGCCGGGGCGGATATCATCATCACTCAGTTGTTCTACGATAACGCCGACTTTTATCGTTTCCGCGATCAATGCGAAGCGGCCGGAATTCGGGTTCCACTGGTTCCGGGAATTTTACCGGTGACCAACTTCAAACAGGCACAACGGATCGCTGGGATGTGCAAAGCCGCCATCCCGGCTAGTTTAGAGGTGGAGATGACCCGAGACGACTCACCCGAACACCAATTCCGCGTCGGGGTCGATCATGCCCGACAACAAACGACCGATCTGATGAAAAACGGCGTGCCCGGGATTCACTATTACGTCTTAAACAGATCCGAAGCCGCCGCCGAACTCCTCGACGGCCTGCAAACTGCTGGTTCGGCGAGTTGACGTCTTATCAATCACTATTTTCCTCCGTTGTCGTAACTGACCAACGAACGATGTTCGCACGACGGGGAATAAGTTAATACCACTATCACGTCGTCATGCCCAACGCGCTCTCCGAATCGATTAGCCCTTATCTGCTGCAACACCAAAACAATCCGGTCGATTGGGTACAGTGGGGGCCGCAAGCGTTCGCGACTGCTCGCGAGCGTGACGTGCCCGTGTTTTTGTCGGTCGGTTACGCGGCGTGCCATTGGTGCCATGTGATGGCGCATGAGAGTTTTGAGAACGACGAGGTCGGTCGTTATCTCAACGAGCACTTCGTGTGCATCAAAGTCGACCGAGAAGAGCGGCCTGACATCGATCAAATCTATATGAACGCCGTCCAGTTGATGACCGGTCATGGCGGATGGCCGATGAGCGTCTTCTTGGACCACGAAGGCCAACCATTTTATTCGGGAACCTATTGGCCCTTGCACCCGCGAGGCGGGATGCCGAGTTTTCCTCAGGTGCTCGAAGCCCTCGTCGACGCGTGGACGAATCGTCGCAGCGATGTCGGTTCGCACGCCGTCGAGATCACGCAAGCCCTCGCTCAACTCGCCAAAGGCACCGGCGATGTGGCCGCCGACGTGCCCGGCCCGGATCGCGTCGGCGTCAGTGTCGAGAACCTGCTCAAGTCCGTCGACATGACCTGGGGCGGGTTCGGTTCGGCTCCCAAGTTTCCCCACGCGACCGACATGGACTTGATGTTGAGGGTCGGATTTCGCACCGGCGATTCGCGATTGATCGAGGCCGTGGAATTGACCCTCGACCGCATGGCGGCGGGCGGGATTCGTGACCACATCGGTGGTGGATTTGCACGTTACAGCGTCGACGGCCGTTGGTTGGTCCCGCACTTCGAAAAGATGCTTTACGACAACGGCCTGTTGGCCGAGGTTTACACCCGGGCGTTCCAAGTCACCGGCAACCGCCGTCACGCCGACGTGGCGATCGAGATTTTGACTTACCTGCAGCGTGACATGATCGACTGCGGCGCAGGAAATGGCAACGGAGGCGGAATTCATTGCAGCGAAGACGCCGATAGCGAAGGAGTCGAAGGTAAATTCTATGTTTGGACGCCCGACGAGGTGATCGCCGTGTTGGGTGAAGAACGCGGTTCCCGCTTCTGTGCGATTTATGACATTACCGAACGAGGTAACTTCGAAGGCAGTTCGATTCCCAATTTGCCGCGAACGATCGAATCTTGGGCCGATCAAGCGTCAGTCGATCCGGCCGAACTGCACCGGCAACTCGTAGATGACCGTGAGACGTTGCGTCGACATCGCGAAGCACGTGTCAAGCCGGGCCGTGATGATAAGATCGTGGTGGCCTGGAACGCGCTGGCTATCCGTGCCTTTGCCATTGCGGGCGTCGTTTTGGGTCGTAGCGATTTTATCGAAACGGCACGCCGCGCGACCGAATTCATTCTTGCAAACATGCGAGATGGCGACGGGAATCTTTTGCACGTCTACCGCGATGGGACATCGCATCTGAACGCATATGTCGACGACCACGCGTTGCTCGCCGACGCGTTGATCGCGTTGTACGAAGCCACCGGACAAGAACGCTGGTTGACCACGTCGGTGGAACTTTCTGAGTCGATGGTTGCCCGTTTTCTTGACGCCGACGAGGGTGGTTTCTATTTCACCGCATCGGATTCCGATGCCTTGATCACTCGCAACAAAGATTGGCACGACGGTTCGATGGTCAGCGGCAATGCATCGGCGGCGATGGCGTTGTTGAGATTGTCTCGCCTAACCAATCACGATTGGACCGAACGCGTCGAGCAAACGCTTCGTTGTGGTGAGACCGTCATTCGTGAACAATCACGTGCTTGCTCGGCATTGATCGCGGTGCTCGATGAATACCATCACCATCGAGGCGAATGGGTGATCGCGGTCGAGGATTCAGAACCGATCGACAAAATCGCAACCAAAGTTCTCGGTCCATACCACCCGGGGACAACGGTTGCATGGGTGACCCGAGAAACCTCGTCGGCTCTGATCGTGAAAGATGTCTTGATCGCGGGCAAAACCTCCGTCGACGGACGGGCGACGCTGTACCGCTGCCATGATTATCAATGCGATGCGCCAGAGCTGATTTAATTAGCTATGCACTGGTCTTGCATTTAAACTGTCGCTCGCAATCGCGCGTTCGGTAGCGTGATATCGAAACGAGTTCCCTGGTTAGTCGGCCCGCCGGTATCGTTCTCACTTGACTGCGTCGGTAAGGGTTCGCCGAAGTCGACATTCTGCGCGTCGTGAATATTGATACGGCCGCCTAGCGCGTGGGTGACGTTGCGGACGAGGTACAAGCCTAAACCTGTTCCAGGGCTGCTGCGTTCGAGTTCATTGCCCAGACGGACGAAGCGACCAAATACCTTGCGTCGCAGGTTCGCTGGAATGCCGACACCATTATCGCAAACCGACATCGTCACCTCCCCGGATTCCAACGGTGCGGCGTCGGCGGTGAGTTCGGCGGTTTGCTGGCCGTGGGAGGATGACCGCCGCGAAGCAAAACGTGATTTGGTAACAGGAACCGGCTTAGCAGTCAGTTGAGCCATGATGCGAACACGAGGCGGGTTCGCGCCATACTTAACGGCGTTGTCGACCAAGTTCCGCAGCAAAATCTCGACTTGGATTTGGGGAGCGTGCAACAAAATATCTTGGCAATCGATCGTCACGGTCTCAGGGGGCAGTTTGTACCGTACGCACGTCGCCGTCGCGACCTGTTTGATCAATTCGACAAGAACAAAATCTTTCGCCTCTTGTGCGATCACGCCCCGCTCGACACTCGCGGCGTCGAGTAAATGGTTGATCAGCGTGTCCAATCGCTCGACGTCTTCGAGCATGATCTTGTGAAACGCTTCGCTTTGTTCTTGGTTCACAGCGTGCCGTGTCATCGTTTGTAAATACAATTTCAACGACGCAATCGGGCTTTTCAGTTCATGGGTCACCGCGTCGATGAAATTCGATTGGCGTCGGTTCAGATTGAACGATTTGACGCTCAGTGCCAAATAGGCAATCACCCCGGCCAATACGGCGATCAACAACACCGAACCGGCCAATAGCATTGCCCAGTACAACTCGGGTGACGCTTGGCCGCGAAGCGCTCCAATTAGCGTGCCGGTCACCCAAACGGCCGTCAAAATCACCAGCAAAACGATCAGCACCACCCCCAGCGTGATCGGGGCCCGAAGGGTGATCGGTCGACGTTCTTGGGATCTTAGCAAAGCAAAATTGAGTCGGCGGTAGGTTCAGGAAGGTTGGGCGGCGGCACATTGCGGCTCCCGCCCCGTGTTTACCCATCATCGTATCACGAGGAAGGATCCGGTCCACGGTGCGAGAGTGGGGCCTGCGGGGGGCCGATTTTCGTCTTTTGGCACGATGGTCGCACAGCGAGTAGACGACAATTCCCCATTTGCGGGTAAAATTTTACCGTCTTACCGATGACGTAGCTTCCCAGAGCGGCAATAATACGGGGATCGGATTGCGGTCGTCCTACGGAGAAGAAAGATGCGTGCTCAAGCTCCCCAGCGTCAATATTCAGAACGAGTCCTGCGCCAAGTGCGTTTGGATAGCGGCCGTGCGCTCGTCCGGGCCAACTTTTGTTTGGAGACAAGCGAGATCATCAATCTTCGTTGCGTCGATGATCGGTGCGAAACGGATCGCCAATTCGGTAACCAGTTGTGGTATTTCGAAGGCATCGGAGTCGGCGAGCACGGTCGGCGGCAGAACATCCACGGCGTCGTCGAGTATTCGGTCCAATTCGGGATCCAGGAACTCGTCGAGGACGGTATCTTTGATAGCGGCAACGAACGCGAGCGTTTTCGCAGCATTTATAATCGCGAAGTCAACACGCCCTCGTGGCGTCAGCCCGCCCATCGCCTGTTGTTGGCCGGAGTGATCGCGGTCACCGCGCTGATGTTGTTCTATCTATTGGTTCGGAATCTGCTCGCGTGAGCAGCGGTTTGGAAGCTACGGACCCAATCACGGTCGTCCACGTCGACCAGCTCAAAAAAACCTATCGGGGCGGCGGGTTGTTTCGACGCGGCAACGTTCACGCTCTCAGCGGCGTTTCGCTGCAAGCCGACGCCGGCCAAGTGTTCGGACTGCTCGGTCCCAATGGTGCCGGAAAGACCACGTTGATCAAAATCCTGCTCGGTGTTATCCGGTCGACCGGTGGACGGGCGAGCTTGTTCGGTTTGCCGGCCGGGTCCTCAACGGCGCGACAACGAGTCGGTTACCTCCCCGAATCCCTGCGGGTCGACCGACATCACACGGCAAGATCCGCACTGAAATATTATGGCAGGCTCAGTCGATTGGATTCGGCGACGATCGCAAGACGCAGCGACGAGTTATTGAAGATCGTGGGTTTGGAACGACGTGACCGAGAATCCGTCAAACGATTCAGTAAGGGAATGTTGCAACGACTCGGGTTGGCCCAAGCACTCATGCACGATCCGGACTTGTTGATCTTGGACGAACCCACCGATGGCCTGGACCCGGTCGGGCGCAGCGAAGTGCGGCGGGTGATCGAACGACTGCGAGATCAAGGCAAAACGATCTTCTTGAATAGTCATATCTTGCACGAAGTTGAACTGGTGTGCTCACACCTGGCGATCATGGCCAAGGGGCAGGTACTCGCGACCGGTCCGATCGCGGAACTTGCCGGCGGCGGAAGCGATTCCGGGATGACGTTCGATTTGGTTTACCGTTTGCCCGATGGCGACGATACCATTCACCGTCAAACAGCGGAACAGATTTCTGAATTCGCAACCGGAGATTGGGTTGCCCATCATGGCAACACGTGGCAGGGCCGACTCACATGCGACCAACAATCGTCGATCGACCGCATCGTCGATATCGTTCGCGGGCGTGACGGTTCGTTGCTGCGTCTGCAACCCGTGCGAGAAACCCTGGAAGACAAATTCATGCGTTTGATCAACGCGGCGGAAGGTCCATGAGTCTGTTCAAGCCGTATCTCGCGATCATCATCGATTCGTTTCATTCGGCGCTCGCCTCTCGGGTGTTGTGGGCGGCGATGTTGGCGATTTGGTTATTACTCGGTTCACTCGCGCCGATCGGATTACGAGAAGACTACACGACCAAGTTCCGATGGTTCGACATCTACAACGGGACGCGAATGAAAGCGTTGCTCGCCCAAGGTATTGTCGATCCTGAAGTCCAGGACAAAGCCATCGGGCGACTCGCTGCTGCGATGCCCGACGAGATGAAACGCAAGTTGCAACGCGTCGGCGAGGGCGACGAAGTCCGCATTCGTTTGGATCTTCTTACCGATGCGTTGAATGAACTCGTTGAATCTGATGCATCGAGGGATGAAGGCGAGGAAGGTTGGTATGAACCCGAGGCATGGAAAACCACCGTGCGATTGCGTGAGCTACGCGAACTCGATGAAACCAGCGATGATGAACTCGCTACGTCGCTTCGCCAGCGGCGATCCCGCCTTCGGATCGAAGCCGCCTTGCCGGGTGTGTTCGAAGCCCGCAGCGCCCGATCGGTCCTGTTAACCTACGCGGGTCTCGACTTTCCGACCGAGTTTCAAATCGATCGATCGCAGTTTGAAACGATCTTCAATCAATTCGTGATCCCCATCTTGGTCAACTGGTTGCTCGGGTTGGTGCTGGTGTTCCTTGGCGTGTTGGTAACCGCGTCGATCGTTCCCGACATGCTACAGACCGGGTCGCTGCACCTTCTGCTCAGCAAGCCGGTATCGCGATGGGCCTTGATCGTTAGCAAGTTTGTCGGCGGTTGTGCGTTCGTGTTGTTGTGCGTGACTCAGCTCGTGATCGGCTTGTACCTGATCGCGGCACTTCGTTTGGGCGTTTGGAATGCTCGGATTTTGTGGTGCATTCCGGTCGCGTTGTTGATCTTCGCGGTTTTCTACAGCGTGTCGGTGTTGGCCGGTTTGAAATGGCGTTCGGCGATCATTTCCATCGCCGCCGCTGGAGCTTTGGCTGCGATCTGTGTTGTGGTCGGGATCATCGGCGGTGTGATCGATGCGAGGATCGTTCAGCCCGATCGCATCGCGAGCATGACGATGGCCGGAGATGATCTGTTCGCCGTCACCGGTGGCAGTGGTTTGGTGCGACTGGATCTGCTCGGCGACACCGAAACGACGGCGCCGATCGAATCCACCACCCCGGCCGGACGATGGGAACCGATCATCGACAGCGAAGCGATGACGAACGATCGAATCTTGTCACCGGTGTCATTGGACGCGGACCATCTGTTAACTGCGCGAATTCGAAACGGTCGGTTCAATCCCTTCGGCTCGGGATCACTCGACCTGATCGTCCTTCCGCGGCAAGAAGATTGGAAGCCTCAACCGACTCTTCGATTACCCACCGCGACGGAACGCTTGATGTTGTTAAACGACGATCAAGTCTTGGCGATCAACACCGCCGATCTGTTGCTGACAACCCGTGACAAGATCATGGAATCACTCGGATCAGCCGACCAAGCTGAACCAAGCGATGCGAAAGATGCGAACTTGGACGAAGCGAATCCGAGCGACGAGCCCGGGCCGAAAGGTGAAACGCCATTGGCTTCTCGAGCAGCAGCACGCCAACCGGCCGCCAAGTCGGTCGGCTCTTGGTTGCGTGCGTTGGTTACCATGCAAGGCGGTGCGACCGAGGATTTTACGTCGATTCTGCCGTCGGTCATGACCCTCAGCCCGCCCGCCCGCGTCGTTCCACTGCCTTCAGAAAAGGCGATCGTTGTGCTTACCGGTGACCGTGTGTTCCGACTCGAAGCTCCCGAGGCGAGTCAAGCCGCCGCGACCGATCAACGCTGGCAAGTAACCGCGAGAACCGAAATCGATCGCAGCGACGAATCTGCCGGGCCGGTCATCGCAGCTTCGAATCGATACGTGCTGATCGCACATGGCGACCAAGCGTTACGAATCTTGGACGCGACATCACTCACGCAGCAAGGCACTTGGGACGACCCGGCGAGGCAATCTTTGATCGAGGGAACTCCGATTCAAATCGTCGCGATCAGTGATCACCGTTTTTTGTATCGAACTACTTCCGGCCATGTTGATTTGATTGAAGTGGTCGGCGAAAGCCCCAGTGACACCTCCGTTGACGTGCTCAGCCGGATCGACCTGGACAACATTGAAAGCATCAGTTGGCACGCCTCGATCGGTCCTGCCGCCGACGATTCCAGCGACCTGGGCATGCTGAATATTGCTCACGACGTCGACCGGATCAGCCGATTCCAAATTGCCGAGGACGCCAAAGTTCGACTGATTCAGTCGATCTCGCCGCCGCGTTCGGTTTGGCGTCGGATCGATTATTACGGCATCGGTGCGTTGGAATGGTTGACCCCGCAAGTCTTGCAACTCGGCGACACGACGGCCGCGATGGTCTCGGGAAATCAATCCATGGTGATCGGCGGCGGCGATTGGGGCGACCAGGAAGTCGTGCGGTATCGAATCACTCGTCCGTTGGTCAGTTGTTTCCTGTTCATTTTTGTGGTGATGTCGATCGCGTGCTGGTATTTTGGAAGAACCGACTTCTAAGAGCCTATCCGAAAAGGGGTCTGACCCTTTGGAGGCGAGTCAATTTTCGTTGCTTTTCTGGTTTCGCCGGAGAGGGTCAGACCCCTTTTCGGATAGGCTCAAAGAGACTGTTTCGAAGATCCACGGTCGCGAAGCACCGATCAAACCGATCGTCGGCCGACTGCGTATGAATGACGAGTATGAATTCCCTCGCCGCTCGGCCTTGAGTCGCTGACCCCGAAAGGAGCTTTTTATGAATCTGACTACCCGCCGGACATCGGTTTGCCTTGCGATCGGGGCACTCATATTGTTGGCGACGCCGCAAATCCAGGCCGACCCCCCTTCGAAGACGGCGGATTCTTCTGAAGCTACCGAGTCGGTTGCCGTGCTCGCTGGTGGCTGTTTCTGGTGTACCGAAGCGGTCTTCGAGCGGATGCGGGGCGTCAACGATGTCGTTTCCGGCTACATCGGCGGTCACGTCGAGAACCCGACATATCAACAAGTTTGTGGCAAAAAAACCGGTCACGCCGAAGCCGTTCAGATTTTCTTCGACCCGGCCCAAACGAGTTTTCAAGAGTTGCTCGAAGTCTTCTTCAAGGTCCACGACCCCACGACACTCAACCGCCAAGGCGAAGACGTCGGCCCCCAATACCGCAGTAGCATCTTCTACCAGGATGCCGAACAGAAAAAAATCGCGGAGAAGTATATCGAGAAACTGAACCAGTCTCGTGAGTTTCGCGGACCGATCGTTACGCTGCTCGAACCGGCCGCCAAGTTTTACGTCGCCGAGGAGTATCACCAAGACTACTATCGCCGAAATCCCAACGCGGGTTATTGCCAATACGTCGTTGCCAATAAAGTCCGAAAATTCAACCGGACCTTCGGCGAGAAAATCAAGGAAGATCTGAAATAGGCAGCATCACGGCGAAAGATCCCATGCCCTACGGTATTTTTTAAGAAACGTTAAGATAAGGGCGAACGGGTCGTTGAGCCCCTAGCCGATTAGACGTTTCTTGATTTGGTCGTTTTATGAGTACGGATTCCGCAAACACCTCTGAGTCACAACCGAGTGAACCTGCCGAGCTGAAACACTCCGATTTTCGCGTTCTCGTTGTTGATAACGAAGCCGCCCACGCCCGCGCGATGACCGAGAGCCTGGAAAAAGTGGGCTATCCATGCGAAGTCGCCACCAGCGGCCCCCAGGCCGCCGAAACGATCCAACGTGAGATGTTCGATATCATCATTACCGACATGGTGATGAACGATGTCGATGGAATGAAAATCCTCAAACTCGCCCGACAACGACTACCCGAATGCGAAGTCGTGATGGTCACCGGACACGCCACCGTCCCGATCGCCGTCGAAGCGATGCAAAAGGGCGCGTTCAGTTTCTTGGAGAAACCGATCACGCCGTCGAGCCTGCGAGCGATCGCTCAAAAGGCTGCTGAAAAGGTCCAGCTTCGGCGTCAGAACACCGAGTTGATGCAACGACTCGATGAACGATTCGGGTTCGAGGGGATCATCTACACCAGCAAGAAAATGCAAACGGTGATTGATCGGCTGCGTCGAATCGCGGCCACCGATGCCACCGTTTTGATCACCGGGGAAAGCGGAACGGGCAAGGAAATGGTCGCCCAAGCGATTCATCAAAATAGCCCACGACGCAACAAGCGAATCGTTGCTTTGAACACGCGGGCGGTCTCCGAAAGTCTTGTCGAAAGCGAGTTGTTCGGTCACGTCAAAGGATCGTTCACCGACGCCGTTTCCGACCGCGAAGGTGCCTTCGAATACGCCAACGGGGGAACGTTGTTCTTGGACGAAGTCGGTGACATGCCGATGAGTACCCAGATCAAACTGCTGCGAGTCTTGGAAGAGAATCAAATCACCCGTGTCGGTGGAAATAAATCAATCAAGGTGAACGTGCGATTGATCAGCGCGACGAACCGCCCGCTCGAAGAGATGATCGACGACGGGACATTTCGCAACGATCTGTATTTCCGTTTGAAGGTGGTGACGATCGAACTGCCACCGCTGCGAGATCGTCGCGACGACGTGATCGCATTGATGGATCACTTCCGAAAGATGTTCTTGAAACGTCACAGCAAACTGTCGGCCCATTTCACTCCGGCGGTTACCAAAAAATTCTTTGCCTACGATTGGCCGGGCAACATCCGGCAATTACGTAATTTTGTCGAAACGATGGTTGTGCTCGACACGGACGGTTCGCTCGACGAGGACGACTTGCCCCCTGAACTGACCGACGGACGCGCCGATGGTCTGGACCAGGAAATCATGGCGTCGATGAGCCAGGGGCCGACGGACCTGATCGGTAAACCACTCGCCACGATCGAGCGATGGGCGATCGAAGAGACCCTCAAGATGACCGGCAATAACCGAGAAGAGACGGCCTCGATCCTCGAGATCGGTCCCCGCACGTTGTATCGTCGCTTGGATCAATACAAGAAAGACGATAGCAAAGTCGGCTCGGCCACAGATGACTGAGCAAGCATGAATAGTCGGCCCCATCGATATCTTGTGCAAATCGGATTTGCGGGCGATTGCTATCTAGCGTCTGGCCCGGAGGGTCCCACGTCGACCAACTCATCGCTTCCCGACACGCGATCCGCAGTTCCACCGACTGCACCGGAGATCCCACGGCACGCTCGCGTGCTCGTGCAAACACCACGAGGCGTTGAATTAGGCACGGTGATTAACCGCATCCGAGCGATCGATACGATTACCGAGCGTGATTCGGTGTCGCTGCGGATCTTGCGTCGAGTGACCCACGATGACGAGCGGTTGATCGACCGTCTGCAAAAATACAAGAACGAAGCTGTACGAAAATGCCAACAGGTTTTGGCGGCGAGCGATTCGCCCGCCGTATTACTGGATGTTGACCAACTTTTTGACGGCAACACTCTGATTCTTCATTTCCTCGGCCCGGTCGATTCATTAGGGCGTGATCTCACCGATGTGATCGTTCAGGAATACGAAAACGAAGTTCAATCGATTCGTTTGAGCGAACTGATGAACGTCGGCTGCGGCCCCGGTTGCGGCACCGAGGTCGCTGGAGGATGTGGGACCGCCGGGGGATGTGCCGGTTGCTCGATCGGTTGCAAGACTCCTTAAAAATCCGTCCTTCAATGCTGCCATTCAATAGGGAGGGTCAATGGGCTGGCTAGGAAGCGGGCAGGTTAGGAAGCGGGTAGGTTAGGAAGCGATTTTTCGTTTTTCGATTTCTCGTCTTGCGGCCGTTCGAACGGGAAGCAGGTCTCGAGTGATCATCGCCTGTTCGACCCCCAAATGCGGGTTTTCGAGTCTTCGGCGCTCGACTTCCTCGGGCGAAGTATCGACGAGTCCCAGTCCGGCCAACTGGATCAATAGCTTCTCTTGAAGCCGGTCTCCTGAGCCCTCGATCACCGTCAAAAGTTGCGCCACGATCTTTCCGATCGGCGGACTCTCGAGAGTCTGGTTCTGGCCGATCGGTGGCGGTTCTTTCGAGGCATTCGCGTAGGCGGCCGCTAACCGGTTCACCAGCAAGGGAATCACCTTGGGCTCATTCAGTTGCACGGAGATCGCGATCGCCGCATCGCCGAGTCGGTTCAGTCGAGTGGGATGTTCGGTGACGGTGTGAGCGATACGTGAAATCGCTTCGCGAGCTTCCTTTGTGCCGACACGTTCGATCGCTTCGACAGCGTGTTCAAATCCTCGCAGAGTTTTTGAGAAGGCAACCAAATCCACCAATGACTCATTGTCAACGTGCATCTTTCGCAGTGACTCGACCAAGCTAACGTCGATCGCGCATTGCTCGAGTTCGAATAGTCGCGAGATTCGATCGAGCACTTTGGCCGAACGCCAATCGTCCGGCAACCGCTTGAGTAGTCGGCGAAGCGAATCTTCCGCTTTGTGAAGCGATGCCTGCCAACGCTGAAGCGCGGCGATGCATTCACCCTTCGGATCGAGGAACCGAAGTTGATGGATCAAGGGGCCGCCGACCTCTTCGGAAATCCCGAACTCTTCACATGGACGGCGGTGAGCGTCGGCAAAATTGCGTACCGCTCGTTCGTAGTCGTCCCAAATGTCCGGCCACTCCAATTCTTCAACGGCTCCGTATGACGCCTCAACAGAACTAAAATTCATCAGCAATCTCCAACGTTTAGCACACCGAACTTGAGCGAATACGATAAGAACTCAAGGGGATAGTTCTGGTGTCGTTGCGAGAGTGACCTCAGATGAACGGAACTTTACCTACGTTTTGTCTAAGCTTTTCCTTTCAAATAGCGAACTGGGTTTCAAGACCGATTACCACGCCGAAATGAAGACGTGTCAAAATGATGATAAAGCCATTATCAGCACCTAAAGGGCCTCGTGTCAACACAAAAGCCTTTTTTAGTGGATTATCGACGCCTTGCAGGGGGGCAGCGGATAACCAGGCCCCTCGGCGAAGTACCTCAATCGTGCTCCGTTAACATTTAAAATGAGGGTTGGCTTGAAACGTGGCACGGTGGTCCCCACCGTGATTCTCGACGGAGGATCGTCGAGCGACGTTGCTGAAACCCTCAAGTCAAATGTGGTTGAAGCAGTAGCTTCGGCCGATATGCGTCAGAACACGTTGCAGCGTCTCTCCGAGACGCTGACTCGAGCCTCGGAGAAACTCGTTTACGTGGGCAGAATCATTGATCTCTACTGACCGATATTACAAAACCTTCGACATGGCCGCGTCGATCGCTGATGAGTAGTCGTCCATCGACGCTTCGTTCGAATCGTCAGACTCTTTGTCATCGGATTGCAAAGCGAGTGCGAGGCGATCGAGAACATCCTCATCGATGTTGATCGAACTTGAGGTTGTCTTGGTCAGTTCGGGGAACATTTCCGAGGCGAACTCGAATGGCTCGCCCTCGGCAACGGTCCTCGATGAAGATTGGCCGATGCCAGCGGTGACGGCTGGTAACGTAACAGGCGCGTTGCCCGTCACCGAAGCCGACACCGTTTGTGGCAACGGCTCGCTAACGCTTCCTGATGTATCGCGACGATTCAGTTCATTGATGACCTGAAGGACGTCGACAGCGGAGATCATACGGTTGCCCGAAACGTCGTAATAATTCGGTTTCGGATCGAACTCATCAACAATCAAGTCTTGTTCCGATGTCGGGTTGGTCAACTGCTCGAATCGGTTCAAGTGATTGATGATCAACAACGCATCGAGTGCCGAGACTTCGCCGTCATCATTGACGTCGTGTTTGTTATCGGGATTCTGCAGGCGACTGGCAACAACTTGGATATCGACCGTTGCTAGACCGCTGCGGCGTCCGAGTGAATCGGCCACGGAATAATTGAACGTGTCACGTCCGGTGAATCCGATCGTAGGTGTGTACCGGATCGTTCCATCAGGAAGCGGGGTGATATCGCCGGCGAAAGGACCGGATTCGATTTGAATGCTCGAGAGATCAAATCCATCGGAGTCGATGTCATTGTCGAGAACGCGAATGTTGATTGATTCACCGACGAATGCGATGGCCGAATCATCGCGAACGATGGGAGCGACATTGGGACTGATCGTGACGACGGCTTCGCCGCTTTGGGCACCGCGATCATCGAGCACCCGGTATCGGAATTCATCCATTCCAGGGAAGTTGGTGAACGGAGAATAGACCACTGTCCCGTCGTCATTCACACTCACGCTTCCGAACGAAGGCAGGCTGGTGATGGCGACGGTATCGCGACGAATGATCCCATCGATGTCTTCATCGTTGGCCAACACGTCGATCGTGGTCGGGCCGGTCGCGCTGAGTGTTGGTGTATCGGGTCGAACGATCGGGGCGTCGTTAACGCCTCTGACGTTCAAGGTGACGAGTACACTGTTGCTGAAGCGAACTGGGTCTTGAGCCCTTCCGGCACGGTCGGTGACCGCATAGCTGAACGAGTCGCTGATCACCGGCGAATCGGGACGTAACGATTGAAGTTCTCGCGATTCGGTGGGATCGTAGGTGACCAAGCGGGTGTTCGGGTTGAACGAAACCACGGCGCCCCGCTGTGACCGTTGAACCTGGTTGGCCAATTGAATTCCGCTGGACGCAACCCCTGTGAACCCGGCGACGCCGGTCGTGTTGATCCTGTCGTAGGCGACTTGGCCTAACGAAATCTGCGTTTCATTTTGAATGGTCGCTGCGAATCCGACATTGGATCCGTTGATCGCATTGACGATCGCTGTTGCCAACTGGGCGGAGGAATCAGTCGATCCGAATGGAACTACGATCGCACCGGGACGGATGTTCGCGAACGGATTCGTTCGAGACGAGAACTGGAACGTGGTCGGACTGCCGTTGGTATTCGAGATGACCAAGACGCTGCCGTTGACGATGTCGGCACCAATTGCCGGCACGTTCAACTGCAGAGGACCAAAGTAGAGTTGTAGTTCGTCAGGAATCGTATCGTTCAGATCGATGTCGACATCGTTTGCCAGAAGCTGTGCCGGAGTCAGCGTCAGCACATCGTCTTCGGTCAACGGGGTGCCCGCGTTGTTGGTGGTGATCAGATCTCCAACCGGTTGTGGGAGATCGTTTACCGCCTGCACGTTGATTTGCAACGTCACTTGGCTGCTTGATGCGCCTCCGGAATCCGTCGCGACGACGCGGAACTGTGCCGTACCATTGGCGTTGGCTGCCGGCGTGAACGCAAGTACTCCCGAGTTGTTGATCGATGGTTGACCCGCAGAAGTGAACAGATTGCGATCGGAGTTACCTACCGGAGTTACCGTGTAGGAAATCGTCTGCAAGTTTTCGTCTCCGGGAACTGCGGGACCAGGCAATGCATTGGTGATCCACTGAGTCGTAAACGGCCCGCGATCTTCCGAAACATTCACAATCCCGGCGGTGGAGAACGACGGGGCATCGTTTATCGGGTCGATCGTGATTGTGAACGTCCTGGCAATCGTATTGTTTTGGTCGCCATTGCCGGGATCGTTCGGTCCTTGATCGAGCAATCGCACGGTGAACACGGCCGAACCGTTGAAGTCCGGTCGCGTTGTATAGTTCAGCGTCGCGGTGCCATCGGAATTGACTACGGCAGTCGGCGGTACGAGGAACAGACCGGAGTCGCCTCCTACCGAATTAATCTCGAATTGGAGTCCCTGGCCGGGTGACGTGGTCGAACCAATTTCATCGTTCGCACCGGGAGGGCCCGCCTGGACGTTGGTCGCCCAGTTCGGAATCGATACGACACCGCGTCCGAGCCCGGTATTGGAATCCTCGGGCGAGGAGACATCGCCGCCACCGCTGAACTGAGGTGCGTCGTTGACGGGCAACACCATGAAGGAGACGGTGCCAGTTGCGATTTGGGGTTCACTGACCGGTGTTCCGTTGGTACCCAACGGAACCGTCACACCATTATCAGTCACCGTGTAGATGAAGTTGTCGGGGCCGACGTAGTTCGGACGAGGACGGTATTGGAATCGGATGATTTGTCCGTTTTGGTCACGGATCGGGGTCAACGTTCCGCCTTGTGCGGTCGTCAACGGGATCGGTGCAGTTAGCGACACCGTTTGATTGCCACCTGGAATCGTCGGCCCGGCTTCGTTGGCGGGACCTACGTTGAACACGTCGAGCAAACCAGGACTGGTTCCGTCGTCGTTGACCAAAATATCAGCGGTGCCGTCTTCGGTGATCTCGAATGAAAGAGGCTTGCCACTCGGTTGACTCAATGGCGATGTGACCGTCGGTCGATCATTGATCGGGCGAACATGAATCGTCAGCGTGACCGGAATCGACGACTGCAAATCGCCTCGGATGCTATTGTCACCGAAATCAGGTTCGCCGGGTTGAGGGTCATCCTCGCCGTTGTCGTTGAGCGTGACGACGAACTCAAACGATCCGAACACGTTCGGTGCCGGTTGATACCGCAGTTGCCCTTGGCGGCTGACGGTGGGGAACAGTGTGAAAAATTGTTCGAACGCGTCTGGGTTGTCCGCGAGGCTGGCCACGGTGAAGTTCACCGTTTGGCCGGTGCGGAAATCGACTTCATCGAACGCCGTCAAGTTCGGTCCCGCAGAAATGCCGAAGGCGAACGAGTTAATCACTTGTAGCGAGCCATCTTCGACGACTTCAAACTCCAAGTCGTTGGTCGAGAATTCGGGGCGATCGTTGACCGGGTTGAGGTTCAATTCAACGATCGAAGTGGCTTGCTTGCGGTCCTGGATCAACGAGTTGGTTTGCAGCGAGTAGGACTCACCGTCACCGGGGAAGTCGTCACGAACGACAAACGCAAATTGGTCGACGGCTCCGCTAGTGTTATTGAAGTCGACCGGTGGTGTGTACAACAATCCGATGAAGGTCGGCACGCCGTTGATGTTGGCGAACTCGCGATTGAGCGTACCTTGAAGTGCGGTGCGATCCGGGAAATCGAACAGTTCCAAGACTTGAGGGCCACCCGTCGGATTGAAAACATTGGGTCCACCGATCATCTCGTTATCCGGGCCGACATCATAGATATCAAGCAGACCGATCCGGCTGTAGCTACCAACGAAAATGGCTTCACGGATCGAAGCCGGTAATGAGTCTTGGTGTGTACGCAGGAAGTTTGTGTCCAACGGAATGAAGTAGTTCCCTGTTTGAACCGCACCAGTGACACCGTCGATCGGTTGCGTGTTGTCTTCACGCAAGGTGTACCGGATCGTGGCCTGATCTTCGAAACCGTCGCCGTTGGTATCAATGCCTTCGGAGACTGAGAAACCTTCATCGGTGAAGCGTCCCGCGATCGCTTGGTTGCACGTCAGATTGGCGGCGTCCGCTGTAGCGATCACGCAATTGGTCAGACCATTGATGTCCTCATTGATCCGCGGAATGTCGTTGACCGGACGCACGTTGATCGTCACCATCGCGGGCAGCGAGGTGGAATTGGTGTCATCGACTTCAAAAGCGTTGAAGCGATAAACAACTTGTCCGACTTGGTCCGGGGCAGGCGAAATTGTCAGAGAACCGTCGATCGCACCGGGTGTGTAATTGATGACCGGTGTCGAGTTGAGAATCGTCGGATCGCCACTGACGTAGATCAACTGGCTAAAGTCGATCTGCTGCGATTGCAATTCGTCCAAGGCGTCGGCACGCCCGGCGAAGATCGACGTGATGAACTGCGTTTGAGTGACGGTCAGATTGTCGTCTCGCTCGCGAACATTGATGACTTGACTGTTCTCAAACGTCGGGGCATCGTTAATCGCACCAACGGCGATCGTGAGTGTTCCCGGCGCCAGTGCATCTGAAAACGCAACCGGTAGATTTCGATCGGGACCAGGAGTGACTTCCGTCAGCCCGTTATCGGCGATCGTGTACGTCAAAAGCTCGCGTGGCGTAAACGGCAGTTGCTCGTTGTAATCGGCCGCAGGGGTGAACTGGATCGTATCGAAATAACGACGTGTCGCACCTGAAGGTAGCGTTTCAGTCGCAATCGTGAATCGATAGACACCTCCGTTCGGAGTGATCAAGACCGCTTCGCCAGGGAGTCCCGCCGCTCGTCGCTTCTCGACTCGCTCTTCTTCGGTTCCGTCACCGACCGCGTCGAACAGGTTTGCACTGGTCAGACCAACCTGGGTTCGCAGGTCCAGAGAAGTGCCGCCAACCCCTACGGCAACGATTCGCAGATCAGGTGTTTGGATTGCTTCGTTAAACGGATCATCAAGCAGGACGCTGAAGTTGCCCGGCGCGGCGGGCAGTTCTCCGACGAAGCCTTGATTGACAATCTGCAACGACACACGCGCGAATCCCGGCGCAACGTCTAGCGCCCCGATGTCGGCGATAGCGCCCAGACCGATCGAACGGAGTTGTTCCTGAAGCGTAATCGCAATCGAGGCCGCGTCGCTGGTCGGCGTGAAGAACACGGCGGCATCGACGCCATCGGGCACGTTGCCGGTGGTATTGAATTCGATCGTGACGGAGTCGCCCGTTAGGTCCGAGATGGTCAACCGTTGCCCGTCGAGCAACAATCCCCCACCGGGAACGGTGATCTCCGTGCCGCCCAACGTGATACCGTTGGGAGCGTTCGAACGAGCGATCGTCTGGACATTCCCGAATCCAATGTCGTTCCCCTCAAGTCTTGCCCCGATCCCGGCTCCGGTCAGTGCCGAGATCAGATCCGTCGTTATCTGGGTTGCCGAGGTCGCAGGAACGTAATCAACGACGATGTCCGTTCCGACCGATGGAACTCCCGTTAAGTTGAATTCCACAACGGTGGTTTCACCAAGATTATTGGTGAACGTCAGCGTTTCGCCCGCGATCAATTGGTTGCTCGGCGGAAGTACCAATGACGTTCCGTTAAACTGAATGAGGGAGTTCGCGTTATTGATCGCGAGACCTGCGAAGTCTTTGATCTCGACATCCCATGTCGTCAACGTGATCGGCGTGGCCGATACGTTCACCGCATTGGGATCGCTGTTCAACTGCGTGACCAGGCGATCCATGAGGGTCAACGCATTGTCCGTCAATAAGTAGTTGACAAACACGAAGTTGGGATTGCTCGGGGTGGTACCGGTTCCGAACTCAACGATGGTTTGACCACCAGCAATATTGTTGATGATCAGTTGTTCGCCGTTTTGCAACGACAAGCCTGATGGCAATTGAACCTCGTTTCCGAACAACTGGATCGTCGACGTCGCACGGCTCTTGGAGATCGAAATGGCGTTGTTGACTTGGACGCGAGATTGGGTAATCAGGGTCGTGTCAGCGATCGCTCCAAAGCCGGCATCGGACATTGCCAATGCGAGCGACTGCGAAATCTGTTCGGAGGTGTCGAATGCGTTGAAAGTGACCGGGATCACATTTTGAGCGACACTGCCGGTCGTTGTGAACTCGAATACAAAAGTATCGCCGTTCGGTTCGGTCAACGTGATCCGTTCGCCGTCGCGTAGGTCTGTCCCGGCTGGAAGACGAATGGTTTGGGTCGCCGGGTTGATGTTCAACAAACTCGGACGCGTTGGCGCGGAGATATTCGAAGCATCGTTGAATAGCACTTGATCGCCGACGGCAGTTCCGCCGAAACCGAGCGTTCGTAAAACTTGTTCCAGCCGAGGCGCGAGATCAGCCGCCGTTTCCCCGGCGATGAAACGCACGACACCGTCAGTGCCTACCGAGGGCACACCACTGGTGTTGAACTCGATCGCAGTTCGTCGTCCGTTGGTCGCACTGAGGATCAACAGCTCGCCATTGATGAGATCGTCCGCGTCAGGGAGCTGAACGCCCGCCGAATTGACGACGATCTGAGACGGCGTCGATTGGCTGGCGCTGAGCAACGTAGCGGCATCCAGCGTCAACGTCGTGTCCTCGTTGACTCGTCGCAGACGGTCGTAGGCGACCGGAGCATCATTGACCGGTTCGACGAAGATCGTCGAGGTCATCTGGAAGGTCTTCGGAGCCACGTTGCGATCACCGCGGATCGCCGGATCACTGACGCTCGATTCGTCAATGTTGGTGTCTTCGTCGATACCACTGTCGGTGACTTCGTACACGAAGGTGACTTCGCCGTAGACGTTGGCCGCCGGAACGAATGTGATCAAGCGGGTAGCCGGATCCAAACTGATCGTACCACGGCCCACACTTCCCGCCGCCATCGACACGCCCGATACTCGAATAGCCCCATCGTTGGTCGAACGAGGTGCGAGTTCGTCGATCGCGGTATCCGGGCCGGCTTGATCGTTGAGCAACAAGTAATCCGACGAGAACACAAACGTTTGGTCTTCCAACGGAACCGGTGGATTGGTCGGATAGAACGCGTTATAGGCGGCATTGGGCGCACCGGTTGCGTCGGCCAATCCGACATAGTCGCCCGCCAAGACCGGAGCATCGTTGCGAGGAACGACGCGGATGGTTGCCGTCGCGGCAACTGACTGAGCCAGGACACCGTTGATATCGGCGCGTCGGAACTGATTGCGAATCGTTTGGCCAAACGTACTCGAGGCAGGATTGGTATCCGGGCTTACGAAATACGGTGATTGCGACAAGAAGTCATCTTGAAGGGGACGCGAATTCGGGTCGCCCGGAATCACTGGAGTGTCCAAAACGACCAATCGGTCGGCGAGATCCGTCGGCAGAATCGAGATCCCGTTGTCAATCAATGTGAACGTAAACTCATCGAGTGCCAAGGCGTCGAGCACTCCGGTGTCGGAGTTGAAATCGTCGGCCGGTCGATATTGAACCTCCACAATCCATTGTGGATTATTGATGTCGTTGAAGGTTACGGTGAGGGTACCACCTTGCAACGTCGTCAAGCTGTTGGTCGCTCCCCCAGGAACGATCGTGCCGGCGGCCGTCGAGATCGAACGCACTAGGATCGTTTGATTGAGTTCATCTTGTGGTGCGCCGGTGGCATCGGGTTGGAAATCCGGGATTGCGCCGGCGATTAAGTCCGAAGCGGAAATCACCAACGTGGAATCGGCACCATCAGAAGTCGTTTCAAAACCAACGAAAGACTGAGGCGTCGCCCCGGGCGCGTCATTCTTAGGAAGCACGCTGATGGTGACTTCCGGTAATGAATCGATGTCTTCGATTGCGGAGTTCGCGTTTTGTTGAGTCGACAAGCGATACTTGAAGACGTCTAACCCGTAGAAGTCCGGTTCAGGGGTGTAGGTGAACGAACCCGTCAGGTCATCACCAAGGGTCAAGTTGATTTCCAACTTCCCGTGCGGCGTTTTGTAAGTCAAAACATCGTCGCCCGGAAAACTGGTCATTGCCGGTTCGACGGTCAATCGAGGTAACTGCGGGAAATAACGTACAGGCAGCAATTGATTCGTTTGAGTCAACGGATCAATCAGCGTCTTCTCGTTGATTTCCAGCGGCGGACTGGTGGCATTGAGCGATGCCTCAATCCGCAGCGGCGTATCTTCAATTGCGACGAAGTCTTGGGGTTGCGCTTGTGGTGGCTCAATGTTGAAGACTGAGACTTGGTAGTCTTCGACCTCTCCACCGATCGCAACGCCCGTCGGTGTGGTATTGCCCGCGTCACTCAAACGGATGCGCAACCATGTGTTTTTGTTCGCAACGGCAAACTCAGGCTGAGCAATGCTCAGCGTATTGATGCCATCGATTACGGGAATGTTGCGAAGAACTTGTTCGGTGCCGTCCTCATCAAAACGTCCATTGCCGTTGTAATCGATCCAGGCATCGATCAAACCGCCTCCGCTGACATACACCTGCATGTTCGTGCCGGCGGGATCGAGCGGATTGAGGTAGCCGAAGACACGCCCTGCATCGGCGGCACCGAACTCACTACCGTTGTCGGCATAACGTCCGAAGAAGAACATCGGCGGATCGGTCGGACTTTCGCGGAACTGAACGATCGAAACACCGTCCTCGTCATCGAGCGCTGTTAAGCGGATCGTCGACGGGTCGTTCGCGTCCAAACCGACCTCGAAACCGCCACCGAATTGACGCAGTGTCGGGCGGATGGCTTCAAGCAACTCTGCGGCGACTTCTTCGGTCGTGAAGCTGTTGCTGATTAAGACCGGAACCGTTCCCGGGCGCGGGTTTTGGTTCGGGTCGACGAACTCGTAAACTGCCGTTTGATCAGCCAAACGCAGCAAGACTCGCTGCCCCAATGCCGGTGTCGATGTGAATGTCAGCGTGTGAGTTGTCGGATCGGATTCGTCAACGCTGAAGGCGTTCGAGAAGAACGCTGAATCGACGTTCAAACTAATCACGGCAGCGGGGTTGCCGCTGCTGGCGAATGTCCGCACGTTGATACGGTTCGATTGTCCGCTCGTTCCCGCGATCGAGATACCAGGGATCGTGATCGATGTTTGCATCACCGCGAGCAAAGATGCAGTGATCGTGGCCAAGCTGTCATCGGGCAAGAACGGCACGGCGAACTGACCGCCTGACGACGGTGTTCCGGGCTCTGCGAAAACAAACTTATAAAGCGTCGATCCGATCGTGACGGTGATCGACTCATTTTGTTGAGGAACCGCTTCGATCGAGATATTAACATTGGTCGGTGACGATGCGGTCGTTTCGATCGCGGAGAAACCGAATGAACGCCGGGCGTCGTCGGACAAACCGAGATCAAACGCTTGGCCGTCTTTCTCCGTATCGATCACGAAGCCGAGTCGGCTATCGCTACCGCCGCCGATGACCGCATGTCGGGCACCATTGCCTTGAATGAAGCCGCCATCGGTGGGCAACAGGTTCGGCGTTGGGCTGACCAACACAGTGCCGTACGACTGCGGTGCGTCGCCGAAGTCGAAACCGACTTCTGGCATGATGATCGTAAAGCGGGTTTCGTTATTCGATCGCGTCGGATTGACCGGATTGCCCGCCAAGTCCGCCACCGCCGGAATGATTTGGCTGCTCGTTTGGTTTGTTCCGCCGCCGGTGATCGTTCGAACGTCGGACGTTCCCGCGATCAACAATACGCCACCGCCGGGTGCGAAAACGTCGATGCCCAAACCGGCTTCATTCATCGCCATTTGCAATGATGCGGCGACCGATGTTGCGGGCAACGAGTCGCTTGGGACGAATTGAACCGCGATCGCACCACCGCTGACTCCAGCTTGAGTCAGTAAAGGTGCGAGGGACAAGTCGACCGTAGTGAACTGGCTATTCGAACCGGCCGGAGTCTCCCCGAGAGAAAGAATCGGACCTTCCGTCGTGGGGATCAATTCACTTCCCAAGGTCAACAGAACCGCATCACGCAACGCATTGGCAATCGTGGCCGAATCGGCAGTCGCATCAATGACCACAGGTAGTTCCGCGAATACCTGGGTTGCATCGGTCGTGAAACGGAATGACTCGGTTTGATTTCCCACCGAAATCGTGACGATGGATCCATTGATTGTCGCTCCGGTTACCCCATCGGGGACGGTGATCGTCAAACGATCTGTTACGCCAGGCGTTCCGTCGAGCGATAACTTGCTTGAGAGCAAGTCAATGAAATCACCGGGCTCACCACCGATCGAAACGAGTCCATTGCCGATCGTGCGAGCGTCGCTCAAGTCGATGCTGGCCCCGCGAAGAGCGGCGGCAATCGAAGCGGCAATTTGATCGGGCGTGTCGGTTCGATTGAATGTGATCTTTCGGAACGTGTTCGTTTCGGTCGTGGGGATCGTCGTATTATTGGAATCGAATTCAAAGGTGATCGTTTGATCGCCTCGGGTGTAGGTGAATTGATCTCCATCATCGACCGAATCGATCGTGCCGATCAATTGCAGACCCGAGTCCACGTTCGCGAGGTCGACGGTGTGACCAGGCAACAAGGTGGTTGCCGGAACCGTGTTAGAGAGCAATGCAGGCAACGTACCCAATTGGATCGAATCGTTGCCGATCGCGACCGGCGCGAGACCGAGCAACGCAGCGTAATCGATGGCACCGGGGGCCGAATCGGTGAATAGCGATGGACTGAGCACGCGCAGAATCGCATCACGCACGTCGGCGACCGTTCCTGTTCCCGATAACGGAATCGCCACGTTGGCTTGAGCGACGGTATTATTGGTATCGATTTCAAACGTGACCATTTGCGTGCCATCACGCGAAGTAATCCGGAACGTGTCAGTGTCATTGAATCCAGTGACAACGTCGGTAACGACGAGCGTCTGTCCGCGTGGTACGCTGAGCGTGTAGCCGCTGTCGAACTCGAACACCGTTTCGCGACCGGTTTCGTCCGTCACGACGACTTGGTCGCCGTCAGCAATCGATCCACCATCACCCAGTGCAAGCACTCGGCGCACTTGATTGTTCAGCGTGATTTCGTAAACCGAATCTTGGTTCCAAACTCCCGCCAACGGAGTCAAGCGGATCGTGCGACTGTTCTCGCTATATCCGAACGTGAAGTCACGGCCTGGCAACAACTGGCGTCCGTTCTCGGTCAACAAGACCGTTTGTTCGGTGATCGTCGAAGCATCCAAACCGGTGCCCGCTTCGTCAATCAGTTGAACTTCAAAGAACTCCGTAAAGTTGTTCGGGTTGACCAATCGCACGAACGAGGATTGAGCATCCACGTCGCCATCGAATGTCAAGTCCATCGGTGAACCGGCTGCAGTCGCGTCCGGTGCATCGAATGGATTATTCAATACCGCATCGGGTCGACGGAAGTCGGCATTCTCGATCGCACCACGATCGATAAACGTATTCGCGCCGCTACCGCCATCGTTCGGGTCGAAGACACTGTCGACGCGTCGTTGACCGTAAATGTCAAACGCCGGGGCCAAGATCGGTGAAGAAGCGATGCCGACCGGCTGCTTGACGGTTTGAACGAAATCGGAGCGGTCGACTAAGGACGCGAACGAATTGTCGATGAATCCGCTACCCGCTAGCGGAATGAAACTTGTCGTGCCGAACAGTTGCACCGTATCAGGAATGACCCTTGAAGTCTGTCCCAACGGCAAATTACTGTCGTTTCCGTTGCGTGAGTAAGCATTGCCATCGGCTTGCGTGAGTTGAGCGTTGACGAGATCAACGTCAATACCATTATTAAAGCCAACGATAATATTGTTGAGCAACGTCGGCGCGGCCCGACCCGAGACATCAATGCCGGTTCCGGAGCCGTTATTAACAATCGTGTTGTTAACCACCCGGCTGAAGATGTTCGGAGTGCCGAGTTCGTTGTTGCCAAAATTGCCGCCACCGATTTCGATGCCGATCTGGCCGGAGTTGATCACAACATTGTTGGTGATCACGGCCCCTGGGATGAGCCCGAACGGATTGCGGCTGCGGAGCAAGCGTGCGTTGCCGGGGCGAGTGGAATCGTCGAATGCAAAACCGTTAGGGATCGACTCGATCGTTTGACCGGCTTCGCCAATCACCGATGAGATTCCTGTGTCGGCTGAGTCACGAATGAAGTTGCCTTCAATGATGATTTGGCCTTGCTCGTCGACACGGTTCACGTCGGTCTTACCGAAGTGATAGTCGACCATCATGACATCTCGTTGCGGGACGCCCGGATCATTGGTCGGCCGAATTGAGAGGAAATAATCACCGGTTTGGCTGTCTTGAAGACTGACCGGCCCCGGGTCACCTCCATAAGCCGCCGTGCTGCTGATGATGACGTCGTAGTAGCCAGATCGCTGCGGGGTGAACTGCAGGTTCGCGCCTGCTTGTGTCTCGCCCACGGCAACAGTTGGTTGCACGAAACTGGAGATCGCCGTTTCACCGCCTTGGCTTTGAGCAAACGCAAAGTTCAGTTGACTTGAAGTGAAGACCGTCCCTGATTCAACGATGGCCAAGAACGGCAACTGCAATCCGACGCCGGTTCTGAATAATCCTGTCGTGTCGACGTCCAGGTCGATGCCTTGGCCGGCTTCGAGATAAACGCGAATGACATCAATATCAAATTCTGGGACCGTACCCAGGATGCTTCCATCGTCCGCGTCCGTAACCGGAGAAAGACCGATGTCAACGGCATCACCGATCTTCCCGATAGCAAACAACGTATCGCCGGAGACGTAACCCGGCACGGCCGCTTGAGCAAGTTCATCGGAGTAGACGACGTAATCGACGGTGTCGGCGTCATGATCGATGATGGCAACGCGACGACTTGTGTAATTCCCTTTGAAAGTTTCCTCGGCAACAAGGTCGAGCCGTAGATTGCGTCCTGATCCAGGGTTAACCGTGATCGTCGGCGTGAACCACTTGCCCGACGAAAAAGTTCCGTCAAGGTTTTGATTGGAAAGTTCACCGCTAAACAATTCGATCCGCGCCGAACTTGATACGCCGCCTTCGCGTGAGTCACCGGTCGCCGCCAGGATCGAAAGGGTGTCTTGCGATTGATCGGAATTGATAGCATCCCGAATCGATGCCGCCACCTCGGCTGCCGTGTGAGCAGGATCAAACAATACGGGGACATGTCCCAGGTCGACGTCGACGCCTGGAGTGTACCGACTGTCAAACTCGAACGTCAAACGGCGGTTGCCGTCATCGAGTACAAACAAGTCGCCGTCGATCAAGTCAACACCCGACGGGGCGATCATTGTCACCGCTCCATCGGCCAAGCGATCGTTGCTATCAAATGATCGGCCGGCACCCTGCTGCTCATCGAGCACCAGATTGATTGGGTCATAGTCCTGAGGCACGCCGTATTGGTCTGCGGTCCGAATTTCCAGCGAATAGGGCCCGACTAAAATTTCATCGGGGTTCTCCGGTTGGACGGCATCTGGACGACTGTCTGGGACGTATTCCGGGTCGATAACAAAATTGGCGTTACCGGGTTGGTTCAGGTAGTTCTCATAGAGAACGGCCTCGCCGCGTTCGGCGGAACCGATAATGATATCATCGATATAGACACCTTCGACGGTGTTGTTCAATGCACCGGCCGTGCTAATTTGACTGGTACCGAGGAAGCTTGGAGTGTCGAGGCCAAATTCATCGCCAGGAAGTTCCTCACTCAGACCGTAGGGACCTGGGTCCACAACGGTCGTGTTAAACAACCGGATGCGGTCGTTGACGTAAGCCTTGTAGTCTTCGCTGCCGGCGGTCGACAAGAATTTTTGATAGCGTGCTTCATAGGTACCGATTGATTCTGCCAATGCGGCTTGCAAACGCTCAGTGACCTCGACCGAGTCCATCGTGCCATCAAGCAAGACGGGTACGGCGCGGACAACGGTTCCATCCAACGCGAGCTGTTCGCTTGCTTGAAAACTGATGACCGCCGAACCAACTTCAGTGACGATGGACTGGGCTCCGACGATCAAGATCTCTCGGCCCGAAGTACCGAGTGTTCTTGGTCGTAGTGAGGACTCAAGAGCCGATCGAAACGCCGCGGCAACTTCGACCGCAGTCGCATTTGGAGTCAGCAGAACTTCGTTCTCCGCTCCCGTTCCAACGAACGTGAATTGATAGTCCACTCCCGATTGGAGGAGTGGTCGATCTTTCCGATAAATCGTAACGATTTCGCCTTCGGAAATTTCCGAGGCCGGTGGAAGCGTAATCGGAACGCCATAGGTGTTTAGCTCGGAACTCTCGTCGACGAAAGTAACCGGCGGGGCGACAAAGGTTGGGTCCGAGAAGTTTCGGCGGGCGAGACCAAAACCGGTGAGAGTCGGAACAGCGGCGAAACCATTGAATCCGGCTGTTTGCAGGGCCGTGACGACCCGATTTCCGATCTCTTCGGAGGTAGTGTCTTCCTCGAACGAAACGTACACCGTATTAGGTACTGGCAAGATCGAAGAGCCGGCTCGCACGAACACGATATCAACGTCAATTCCATCGGCGTTGAGCTGGATCGTTTCTCCGGTCCGCAGTTGTTCCCCTGATAGATCGAAGCTGATGACTGGCTCCAGTCCCACAGCGATCCCCGGTGGAGGAACATCCGTATTGAACTCGGCACCAACGACGAGGAGGCGATTGTTAGCAGGATCCAAACGCGGCGGAACCGCAAATGGCGAAAGCAAGGTGATCAATCCATCTCGCACATCCGCTGCCGTGTCGGTCGAGGAGAACCCGAGGTCGAACGCGCCCGGCACCGGCGGGACGGCTGACGATAGGTCACGTAGCACGACTGGCGTAGTACGAACAACTGAGTTACCCGGCGGATCGATATCGATATCGATCGTATCGCGATCATTCAGATCAACACCGTCCGGCACGGTGATTTCAAGAGCTTGAAACTGCGCCGTCAGGATTTGCGAGTTGGCATTGAGCGGATCGATCGACAATCCGTTTCCATAGACCATCACGCGATCATTGAACGAACCGACCGAAACACCGTTCGGAAGAGACGCTTGAAGAACATTAGCCAGTGTATTGGCGATTTGAGCAGGTGATGAATTCACACCAGGAGTTAGCGGACCGTTGTAAGTCACGGTGTCAGGTCCGCCGCCGCCGTCACTGAAAGTGATCGGGAAACTCGTCGGTCCAAAGTTAAAGGTAATTTGTTCCAAATTGATCAGCGCGCCTGCGGCAGGAATCTGAATTTGGATCGCGTCGGTGTTGGTCGCACCAAAGAGGTTGGGACGTTGGTTCAGAACCACATCGCCGAAATCAAAGTTAGCGAGGACCGTAAGATTGTCGTCGATGATCGTTGGAACAAATGCGGCTTGTAATAACGGATCGTTGTTGAGGAAGTTGAACGCACGTTGAATCACATCCAGTGCAGTGTCCGTATCCGAGAACGGAACGATAAAGTTTGTATTGGCCGGTATTAAACTCGGGTCCACCATGTTGTCGTCGTCGAAAATGAACGTCACCGTTTGAGTTCCGTCGAATGACGTCAATGTCAAACGTTGGTCATCGTTTAGCTCATCGCCAGCTTGGAGTTCAATGATCGTTCGCACATCAGCTTGAGCAAGCGTGGTCGTTTCAATCGAGGTCGGCGCCGCAATGACGTCAACAAACACGAACGGGTCGTCAAAGACGACGTCACCTTGAGCGCTGATGAACGCGACACCGTCCGGAAGAACGGCCAGAATCGCGTCCGCGATTTCAAACTTCGTTTGACCGGATTCAAAGAACACCGGCGTCGTCACCGGGTTCGTATGCGTTTCGCCCACGCGAACGAACTCGAGTTGTTCGAAGAACGGGGTCGGAATGTTAGAAAAGACCCGGATGATTTCGCCGCTAGTCGCCAAATCACCCGTCGGGGTCAGAATCTGTCGTCCGGCGGGACCGACAACAGGAAGCGGATTGGATTGTCCGGCAAGAATGGTCGAGTCGACTTGAATGTTAGACGCATTCAGGAAACTCAAACGGCCGTCACCATCGAAACGGGGCCGCAGCGAATTGGGTACCGCTGCGGCGACCGCCGTGGCAACGTCATCGGCAGTCCAAGCGACATTGATAACGATTTGCGTGTCGGTCGAGCCCGGATTGATCGCATCGACAAACCGAACAACAGTCGATTGGCCGTCGACCGAATCGATGACAACACTTTGTCCGCTTAGAAGGTTGTCACCTGAAGGAAGAATCAGGTCTCGTCCCAGTACCGACTGTAGGACGACGGAACGATCTTCTTGGCGAACGAAACCAAACGAATTGGAACTTTGAATGAAGGTGGCGGTATTGAATCTGAGTCGGCCATTGCTGCCAATCAACTCCGGTTGAAGCCCGGTCGGAACGCTTGCGGCAATCTCACTGGCGATCTCAAAAGCGGTCGCCGATGGATCGATCAAGATTTCGGTCAAGAAGGTGCTCGAGGACCCCGAGAGTGCTTCGACAAACAGGACTTGATGGCTTCGGAAGAAATTGTTGACGGGATCACGATACTGGATGAACAGCGAATCACCGTTAAAGAATCCTTGACTCGGAGTCAAATTGAAGCCATCGGGAATTAAAACATCGGTCGTCCCGATTACTTGAAGCACCGGAATGATTTCGTCTTCGAACTCGAGGGTGGTCAATGCATTGTCGGCTATTTTATCCGCGTCAACGCCAACAAGTTCCACACTTCCGAACTGGGTACGCATCGATCCGGCGGTACTGAAGTCGAAACGAATTCGCACATCGCTGCTGCCTGCCAACGGTGATAAGTCGGCTCGAACCTGCCGCCACTGTCCGTTGGGATTGTCATCAAATACTTCTTGAACAGAGATACCCGTTTCGGAGTGGTTGTCGTATTCGTCGTCAAGCTCAAGTGAGCGGAAGTCGTCATTGGTTGCTAGAAGCTGCCACTGTCCGTCGTCCCCGGCAGCGAATACTCGGAAACTATCACGTTGGTTTCGCACACCTGGCAAATAATCATCATTGTCTTCGACTTCGATATGGTAGGTGAAGTAGAGAGTAGGCTTGTCGGCCGAACTGAATTCACGCAGATCGAAGGGTGCCGACACGACCGAACCATGAGATCCGCCCGGCGCAACTTGTCCGAGGGGATCGTCGTCGGGACGTGCGATCGCGTTGTCGTTTTGGTTGGCGGTTAGTTCGAACCCGAAGTAGAGGCTACTGCCGCCTCCGATCGACAACGGTTGTCGAGATAGGTCGTACGGCGTGACCTGTCCGTGACCGTCATCGGCAAAACGGTCACTTGTCACATGCCATGGGTTCACCTCAAGATTACTGAAGGCGAGTCCCGTCGGCGTACCACTTCCGCCCACGAAGGATTGAACAGGAACTCCATCGGTGTTGAATTCGCTAAAGAAGCTCAACTGGATTGCCGATCGACCGTTGTAGAAAATATTCGCCGGTTCAGCGACTGAGGAGCCATCAACGGCTGTCTCGAGAGTGAAGGCGTAGATCCAGCCATCTGGAGTCGTGGCGAAGAACGTGTCCGCGTAGGCTTCGTCTTCGACGAACTGCGGTCCAGCGCTGAGTCCGGAGAACACTGGGAAACGAATGCCAGACTCTTCATCAAGTTCGGCCGTTATGTGCTTCGGATCGGCGTTGAGTCGGCCGTAGTAAACCGTGTTGATGACCCGATCGTAACCTTCAGCCGTGGTGCCTATGGGCGCATCTTGGATGTCGGTGGGATCAAAAACGTGGATCCCGCCGTTGTCGGTCACGCCAACTAAGTCACCGTTCAATGCAGAATTGTTTCGAAGTGCGATGCCAGTGATACTTCCGCCATCGGCACCCCTGCTTTGATCGATCAGCCCAGTATCGACGATACCAAACTCACGTTCATCTGACGCCGGCCCCATGAAAGTTTCATAAGGTACATTGTTTGGGAAGTTCCGATCGGCATTGTCGTTCGTGCTACCCAACGATGTGATGACACCGTTGTTGCTTGCGGCCTGGTAGACAATGTTGGTTCGCAGTGACAGCGGAATCTCTCCGCCTCGACCTGCCGTATCTCGGTTGCCCACGACCCAAAATCGTTCATTCGCACTGACGACACTACGATTGATATCGGGAAGATTTTCGACAATCGGATCACCGTTCTCGTCAAAGCCGACCGTTACGTCGAATCCACCGGGGGATCTTCGAAAGGTCATCGCGTTGATCAGCAGTTGTGCGTCTGGATCGGCCTCGGTGTTTCCAAAGGCATTGTTGCTGCGACGGAAGACGATCCCATCATCGCCTTCATTGTTCGCGTTGGCATTGGTCGGGCTGATGTTGAGGTAGTTACCTGAGTTACCATCGTTTGGATTGTTTCCGGGTGGCAAGTTATAGGTGAACAACTCACCATCATCTCGGATTGCGAGGTCTCGCGTTGCCGGCCCGAACTGGCCGATCAGGCGTTCCATCGTACCGGTAAACGGATTGAAGCTAGCGATCGTTGACGCATTGTTGCCGGAGATACCGCCTTGATAGTTCACGAACAATCGGATGTCGTCGAGCGTGTAGGCGACCGCTGATCGTTCGTCAAAAGCAGGTTCAATCAACGGTCGTTCGGCGGTGTAGTCTAAGTTTCGGCCGAATGTGTCCGCAAAATCCCGGTCTTCGAACGAATCCCGACTGATCGGACGTACCGAATTCAATGGCATCAATCGAACATTCGGGTTCGTCGGGTTTTCTTCAAAGAATTGATTCAACACGGCGGGAACGGCCGCCTCGCTACTTACGGCGACGAAGTAAGTGCCTTCGGGCAGTTCGACGGGACCGATATACGCGTCCAGAACGCCTGCCGAACCTCCCGATAGGTTACTCATGTCGACGCCTTGACCGGGGCGTCCCTGATCATCGGTCACGTTGCTGTCGCGACTAACTAAAATCAATCGGCCTTGGGCGTCGTATACCGACAAAACGGTGTTCACTCGCGCCAATTCGTCGGCATAATCGATATCGAATGTGGTCGTGACAAAGCGATTTTCGCTATCGAATGTGTCCGGCGCGAGTTGCTGGGCAAAGAGATCGACCCGGTAAACGTCCACATCTTCTAGTCGCTCATTGAGCAAAGAGGTGTAAAGTGCTGGTACGCTGAGCGAATTGTTGAGGTTGCCAATTTCACCCGTAACGGTCAAAGAACCTCGGTCCGTCGTCAGCAAATTTCCGATCGATTGAGCGTTGTTAAACTGTGCATTCAATCGGTTATCTTGCGTTTCACGCGTGGACTCGTCGCCACTGTTGCGATTTCCCGGAGTCGGATCGATATAGATGACGTCTTCACCGACGTCACCGACGAGAGGACTATGCAGTGGTGCACCGCTGACCTGAATCGCCGTAGTCGCATACCGGATATCGGCACCGCGAATGGTTGAGCCGGCAACTTCGTCGGTCCCGCTCAAGCGGACGCTCAGTTCATACTGACCGGAGGTTTGCGCATTGTTGCTACGGACACGAACATAGTAGGTGATATCTTCACCTGCCGATCCGGGAAGGATGACGCGCATCCCGGCATCGAGCGGATTGGCCGATTCGACATTACCGCTGTTCAACGCCGTCGGCAGCGGACGAACCGCGTCGGCGGTGAGTCCCTGATCCACGTTTGAGTTGACAAACAGGGATTGCCGACCGATCGCTTCGGCCGCCGAGTCGTTACTGCGGGCGATCACCTCGCCGGTTTCGTTGACCAACTCGATAATCGTATCGAGTCCGAATGAGGATTCATCAATGTCCAGGAACACGACCGTTTGCCCACGGGCCGTGAATCGGTAGGTATCAACATCGTTTTTGGAAGCCAGCGTCCCATGGACGTTGAACCCGAGTCGTTTGTTTTCGTCGCCGGCAGACTCACGCGAAGCCAGACCGCCGAGGATTTGCGAATTCTCGGGAGCCGCGTTGGTTGTAATCGCACCCGCGTCTCCCCGTTCACTCTCGAATACGTAGGCAACGTTGCGATCATTGGCATACGATTGCAGTTGCAATCCGATCCAATCTCCCGCCGCCGGAGCCGTATTGGTCGCCCCGAGCGTATCCGCGTTGGATAGGCCGTTGGGGGTGAAACCCGATCCGATCGTGTTGTCATTGAGACTCGTCAAGACGACCGGGAATCCAGGTTGTCCGATCACCTGCAATGTTCCGCCGATTCGATCGTCGATGTCCAGCGGACGACCGCCGCCGACGAGTGTTCCATTGGGGCCAAACTTGACCACGAGCGATTGATCCGCTTCGCTGCGAAGTCGCAGCGCACCGTGGTAGTGGTGCGTCAATGAGAAAATAGGACCTTCGACGACGTGGACGATGTCTGTGTCGTCCCAAACACTATCGGTCGTGACGATCTCGCTGCGGACTCGCATACCGTTGATTGCGTTGCCCGAAAGTTGGTTGTCGATGAGCAACGGGCCCTGGTTATCCGGTCGCAGATCAAAACGTTCGTTTAGACCGATCGATCGCCCCATATCCGTGTGGGATTGGAATTGCAACGCGTCAGGGTTGATGCTGATCGCGGCCCCCTCGCTATCGACGATTGTGTTTCCGATCAAGATCGGTTGCGCACCACGGATGAAGATGGTGGCGTCATCATTGAAGCCGCGTCCTTCGCGAGTGTTGGTCGGATCGAAAACGACCCCTGAACCGCGACCGTTTTCGACGAAAGTTGAATCGACAACTCGAACGTTCGCTTGCAAGATTTCCAACGCGTTGACTCGAGTCAATACGTTCTCGACCGGTGCTTCACCACCGCCAAATCGCAAGTCAACAAACGCAAGGGACCCGGTTGATCCTTGACGGAACATAATCCCGCCCCAATCCCCCGCCTCGCCGATACTCGCGCCGTCGTTGTTGGTGTCGAACGTTCCGCCGACGCCGTATTCGTCATCGCCGCGAGACGTGAAGATGATCGGTTGACTGTCGGTGCCCTCGGCGTAGAAATCGGCTCCGAAGGTGGCTTCAATTCGTGCGGTATCAAACTTTACGATCAAATCAGGATCGATGGTCAGCCGGGCATCGAAACGAGGCAATAGTTTCGAACCACCATTGGCATTGGCTCCCAGTCTTCGGCCGAGCAATGAGCCGTCGACCTGAACCGATTGGACCCGCCCGTCGTCAAGAAGTTCGGTTTCTCCAAGCTTCAATTCGGCGATGAGGAAGTATTCACCCGACGCGGGGTTGCGCCGGTAGATATTTGTGGAATCATAGCCCGTCGGTGGGACGGGCAAGTTGGTCAATTCGATCGTTCCGCTTTGTTCCGCAACGACCGATAAGGTCGCGTTGCTCGCTCGCGTTTCACCGCCGAATTCATTTCCGAAAGTGATGCGGTAATCGTAAGTCCGATCGCGTTGCAAGTTTCCGATTGCGGGACCTCGCGCGGCACCCACTCCGCCGGCATCGAATGCCACATCGATATTCGGGCTGCCGGTACGAGTTTGTCCCAGATCAAGGAACGTGCGTGAACTTCGATCGAGCTGACCAACGAGTTGGTATTCAATGAGCCCGCCGGTACCGACCACGCCGCGATAGAGTTTCCGTCCAATGAACTCGTCAGGAGCTTCGGGCAAGTTGTTCAACAAGATCGAGTTGGACGTGCCTATCAACGCACGACGGCTCGTCGGGAAGCTGGTCAGCGATTCGTTGCCTTCACGGGTCACGAAGGTCAGCAAGTATTCATAAGATCCCGTGGCTAAACCTGGGTTCGAATTCAATGCCGTCGTCGTCCGTGCGTTCAACGTCACGCTACCCAGATCCGGGCGATCTTCGAGCAGAATCGGACCGCCGGGAGTACCTTCGATTACCAAGACTTCGCTGATCACGTGGACGATGTCGGTGTCGTCGAATCGTCCCGAGACGGTCAACGTTTCCAGTACGTCCGCAGCGGGTGTTTCCACTCGAACGAACAAACCGTTGACGGTGTTGTCGGTCAGGATGTTGCCGTAGATTTCCGGCCCGGCGCGATCGTAGTCGCTCGTGAAGTACTCCACCGTTTGGTAGCGTGGCGAATGGAAGTTGTCTTCGCGGAAACTGTTCGGATCAGCACTCATGGCCGCATCGGCGCTGAAACGAATTCGGTTGTGGATCAACGTCGGACGGCTTTCGTCCATGTTCAGTGGCGAGACGACTTCATCCCGGATACCGGTTCGGCCACCACCGTATCTCATATCGGCGTGGGAAACGAAATCCAAAAAGATTCCTTGATCTTCCCAATTGCCACGTCCTTCGGCGTTGTCGACGTCGTTGCGGAATTCAATGCCCGCCCAATCGCCACTGACCGGTGTGGTATTGATCGGGTTGGTATCAAATCCGAACGTCTCGTCGTTGTAACTCGTGAAGATAACCGATTGGTTAGGTGTGCCGAGAACCTGAATCGCCGCGAGTGAGCGGTCTTGATCGACCGACGAACTTCCGGCGACGATTTTGGAATCTCGCAACTTGAGAATCGATCCGGCGTCGATCATCACGGTCACGCCTTGCGGGATTTCAAATCTTTCGCCGTCGTCCAAAATGACATTGCCGGCGCGACCACGTCCGAGTTCGTAGGCTCGGTTGTCCAACAGGGCCTGAGCGGCTTCGTCGACCGGGGTGTTCGGATTGTCAATCGCCGTTACCAAGTTGTCCGCACCCGCCGACGGTAGCAACCGGATAATGTCGCCGGGACGCGATTCCGCGATCGCCCGTTGGATCGTTCGATAGGGTGAAGTCAGCGATCCGTTATTGGCATCGTTGCCGTCGGAGTCCTTGACTACAAAGATGGTGCGTGGAAGGTCGCTGGCCGTCGGCGGCGTGTTCACGTCCGGTGCCGTTCGGAACCAGAAGTTAAAATCGCCCCCGGCTTTTCCATCGGCATCTCCGTCAAGCCGTGTGCCACGTCGATCCACCAATGCATCGACGCCCGCTTGCGATGTCGTGTTGTCGAACGTGATGCGAAGTTCGTAGTCGCCTTCGGTGCGGCCACCGATTCCCGTGCCCGCTTGCTCCCCGTTGTAGGCATCATTGCCGGTGCTCGTCACACCGACGACGTAATCGCCCGCTGACAAGTCGACTTCTAAGAACGAGTCATTGCCGAACGAGTCGTCGTTTCGCGCGATCAGTTCGAAATTAAAAGTGCCATTATCACCGGGGGTCTTGCGGTACAACTGGACGAGGGTGTCAAGCATACTGACGTTATCGAGCCGCTGCGCAAACGTCTCGAGCGTCACTCGTCCCAAGATCGCGTCGGCGGGGATGTTCGTGTCCAACGGAGCATCAAGGGTGAACGAATAAAAATCGACGTCGCTGCTCTCGGGACGATGCAACGCTTGGCCGATCGTGATGTCACTTTGGCTCAGGAAGTCAGGTTCGGTCGGAATCGAAGGGAAACCGGCAAGGTTATTACGTACATCATTCGCACCGCCGTCACTGAAGTTCCCATCGTTGGAGAAGAACTCACTGTTGGGTTCGTCAGGACTATTGCCGCCCGCCGCGACCCCGTCGGGAAGTTCGAACAGGTCGCCAATCCCCAATAGGTTGCCGATACCACGCAGACCTTCGACGAACCAACTCGGTCGCTGGTCAGGTGACAACCCATAACCGTCATACCAACCTTCATCCGCTTCGAGCACCAAAATGCCTCGCGACGGATCGCGTTCATTGACCCGGTATAAGCTGTACGGAGTGCCTTCGCCGGCACCGGTATCGGCGGTCGTTTGAATAGCGCGAAGGTCACCGGTCGCGATCTGCAAACCGGAATCTTCGGTCTCGACGAATTGCACGCCCAGATGTAGCTCATACAGATCAAAGATCTCGCGAGCACGTTGTTTCTGCGCAGGCGTGATCGCATTGTCGAGCGGATTGCCTTGGGCGTCTTCGCCGTAACGGTCGGCAAAGTTGTATGGGAAGATATTGATGCCGTCGGTCGAATCGATGCGTCCCACGACGCTCGCGTCACGACGTTGCTCTCGCGATCCCGGCGCATCGTAGGCACCCGGCCAAGGTGGAATATATTTCCCCGAGTTTTGAATCGAGCCGCCTTGAAGAACGAAACTCTGCAATCCGCCTGCGGGATTGAACACCACTTCCGCATTGCCGCGTCCGTCCGGGTCACCGATAAAGGCCGACGGAACGACGTTCTGATTCAAGCCATCGAACGAATCGTTGTTGAGCAACACCGGATTCCCGGCACCGTCGAGCATGGGGGAGCCGTCCGGGTTCAGTGCCGGGACGCCCTCGTTGACGAGGTTGACGATTTCGGGCGAACCTGGCAAATCGTCACCGCTGCCGATTCGTAAACGGAATGTCCCTACGCCGTCGGCGCGTCCGGTCAACGCCGACAAATCATCCTGAAATCGCAAGATCGCGAAATTGGCGTTGGGATCATAAATGATCGTTTGCGGCGTGAAACGAATGCCGTCGTCCGTGTTTTCAACCGTGTCGTTGGTGAAAAACAGTGAATAGAATTTAGGGTCCACGACCGGCAGGCTCGACGGACTTTCGCCCGGGCCGGGGGTGAACGAATTGGTAATCTTGCCCGCCACCGGATTCGACAACGGATCGTCGTTGAAGTACACGTGAATCTCATCACGGGCTTGCACGCGGTTGCCCGCCGTTCCTGAGATCGGTTGGGGAACGACCGCGACCACCTTCGGACCGACCTCGACTTCAAAGTCGATGTTCAGTGAGGGTGTAGGCGAGTTGACCTGATCGGCCGGCAAAATCGCCCGACCGTCGATGTCGCGAAGTGCAGTGATGTTCGTGTTGACAACGCTTCCGTTGGCGAAAACGTCATTGTTGTTGACGTCGTCGTATCCGGCGATTTGGATTCGATAACGGTCATCAGGCAATGCTTCGGCGAACCTCGCCACAACAACGCGGTCGCCGATTTCGTCGTCGGCGAAGCCTAGAAAACCAGGCTGTATCAGAACTTCGTTTCCTTCGGTGAACGTGCCGTCCCCCCCCGAGCCGATGATCCGGATGCCCTGCAACGTGCCACCATCGAGGGCCGTGTTTCCGTCAAAACGGAATGTCAGCTCTCGAGGCGAGGAGTCGAGTCGATTCTGCCCGCTGGTTCCATCGAGGCGGATCTGGGACACCGATCCGGCCTCGACACTGACCAGTCGCGGCCCGCTGATGATCTCAGCGGCTAACAATTCCCGCTTTTCGAGCGTTTGGTGCTGCAAATGCCGCGGTGAAAAGCTCTTGAGAGAACGGCGAGGTTGACGTTTGGCGTCGCGGCGTGCTGGTTTAGAATCGGCGTTTCGTCGGTGGGTCATGGGTGACCGAGGCCTTGAAAGGATTGAATCGGGGGAATAGCAGACGGGTCGGCGGCGGTAAAAGTTCCCTTTAAACCGCCCGGTGAGTGAAGCAGTGCAGTTTAGTCAGGTTAGGAAAACTCAGAAAACAGATCCGCCAGGGCGGAGTCAAAAGCCTCCTCGGACGATTCCGACTCGTCTGATTGTGACGATCTTAAGTTGGAAGCCAGACTTCCGACCGCCTCTTCGGCGCGGTTCATGGTTCTCGACTGGAGTTCCAATCCCCCCGTCAGGATCGAGTCGACGGACGAATGAATGTCGGTCGCCACGTTCGTATCGATGGCATCGATTTTGACGGCTTCACGGTTGGCGGTACCCAAGTTCGTTCCCGAAACCGTCGCGTACGCTTGGGTCGACGCCAACGAGCGGTACCGACTCGCATCGATTGAATCCGCCGAATTGTCGGTGGCGGCCGTCATCAACGTGATGCCGAAATCCGATGTTCCGATCGCGTCGGCGGGAATGGGTTCGCTCGAACCGTTGTTTCCATTGACATCACGATTGTTGAGTTCGTTGATGACCTGCAAAACATCGACAGCCGTGACGACTCCGTCGCCGCTGACATCGTAATAGTCCGGAGGCGTCGTTTCCAAATCGCTGACGTTCACGCTACCGTTACGCTCGTTGAGCAGGTTAATGATTCGCAGCGCGTCGACGGCCGTGACGAAACCGTCGGCGGTCACGTCGTAGCGATCGATCGGGTTTTGGAAGTTCGACTGGTTGAACGTAATCGAGACCGTGATCGGCTGGCTCAAGCGTCCCGTGTTGTCGATTAAGCGATAGGTAAACGTGTCGGTTTGACCGGCGACCGGTCGGTTGGGACCATTGGAGGTCGTGAACGAGAACGCACCATCGGTCCGACCGAGTAACGAAACCGTTCCGGTTCCGCCGACCGGTTGGGTCAGCGAAGCGGCATCGACACGGATCGTGGATCCTGGATCAGGATCGAAATCGTTGCGAAGCAATCCGAGATTCGGATCGGTAATTCTTAGCACACCACCCAACGGCACCGTGTACGCGTCATCGCCGGTGAAGTTTCCGATCGGCGCGGTTGCGATCTCATCGACGATGTAGGTGAACGAGTGACTGTTGACGAACGTGCCATCAAACACCTCCAATTCGATGACAACTGAGCCGGTCTTGAAGGGTTGAGGAACAATCCGGACGGAATCGCCGACGAACTCAATTTGGCGCACCAATGGATGCGCCGCAATTTGGCTGGCCGTCGGGTTGCTGAGATTACCAAGGCGAACGACTCGGTATGAGAAATTGTCGCCATCAACGTCCAAGAACAATCCATCGTTCTCTCCGAGCTCTCGTTTGAGATCTCCGGTGAAGACACTGCCTTCGAGCACCCGAGTCGGATCGAACGATCCCGCAACGATCGGAGCATCTGCTGAAGAAGCCACATTTACCGTAATCGGTTGCGATACCGAAAGCCCGGACGGATCCGTCGCGGTGATCGTGAACGAGGTTGTTCCAGACCGAAACACGCTCAGTTCGATCGACAAAACGTCGCCGCTGATCGAGGGCTGGATCAACTGGGTGTTGTTGACCGATGCGATCGAATAACTCAGCGAGTCACCGTCAGGATCAGTGAACCATGAATTCAAATCGTACGTTTCGAGTTCGCCACTTTGAGTGCGTTCGTTCAGGTCGATGCGGGTGACCGGTTGCTGAGATCCATCACGTTGACCACGAACGCCGCTGAATACAGGCGGTTTATTGATGTCACCCACCGCGATCGTCGCCGTAGCGGTCGATTCCGCTCCGGCCGAATCGACGACGATGTAAGTAAACCGATCGGTACCGCTGAAGTTAGTCAGCGGAGTGTAAATCAGATTGTCACCGACCTGCCGAATCGTTCCACCATTTGGCGTGCGACGCAGTGGGACGATCTGTCCATTCTGGATACTTGTGAACTGGTTCGGCTTGAGCGAAATCGTTTGACGCGCCGGTGCAGCCTTTTCATCCGGTGGCCCCGGTTCATCATTATCGAGGATACCGGGTAGGCCCCCAGGGACGCCGAAGATCGGAATGGTGATCGGTTGGTCTTCTAGAGTTTGATAGGATTCGCCGATCACGATCGGGTTGTCGTTGATCGCATTGATGACGATCTCAACGCGTCCTTGGATCTGAGCGGTTTCACTGACGATCGAACCGGGGAGCGTGCTAAGCAAGCGGTCCGAGACGGTATAGGTGAACACATCGGGATCCGGACCGTTGTAATTAGCAGGCGGCGTGTAGTTGATCGTGCGACCGCCCGAGCCGATCGACAAGGTGCCGCCCTGTAGCGTACGGAACGCGGTTGTTCCGATTCCTGCCGAGAAGAACACAAGTTCTTGTTCGGCCGGCTCGGTGCCCGGTCCGGCGACATAGAACGGTGTGATCAATTCAGATGCGTTGAAGACTACCGGTCCAGGAATCGTTTGATCCTGTTGGCTATTCACATTATCTTCGTTGATCGTGCGAGTGACCAACACGTCCGAAGGCACAATACCCGGTCGAAGCGTTGGCGGATCGTTGACGGGTGCCACGCGAATGACCACCGAGATCCGTTCATTGCCAACCAATTGATCACCAGGGGCGTTCGGGCGGATATCCGTCACGCGGACACTGAACGGGGTTCCGTCGGCAAGGAACCGAGCTTCACCGGCGAAGTCGTCGGTCGCGTCGAACGTGAACGTGCCGTTGCGAGCGATCGTGATCACACCTGCCAACTCACCATTCGCACCGTAGAGTTCCCGTTCACCGATGTCAGCGGCGAAGATTTCTACGGTTCGATTGGAATTCGATACCGGATTGAATTCACCTTGCACTCCGACCAACAAGCCGTCGTTGTTGGTGAATTGATCGATGCCAATATCGTCACTCGCCTGTAGGAATCCGCCTTCGTTGATGTCATAGCTCAACGAGGTATCGGTAATCGTCGGCGGTGTACCATTGACGATCCGAACTCGATAATCTTCGACTTCGCCACTAAGCGCAAGCCCGACCGGAGAGCCGGTTCCATTGCGTGACACACGGAATCGTGCATAGGTGTCACCGGTGCTTGTGCGTGTGGTCGATGGAATTTCAATGTTATAGGTGCGAATGGTTTCGCCGGGCCCGAAGAGGGCAGGGTTCGGCGTGCCTTCGGGAAACTCGAGATCGGGCGAGATGATCAGTTCACCTGGATCGTCCCAATCGCCGTCGGCGTTGAAGTCAATCCAAGCTTCCAAGACACCTTCACCATTGACGGTGATTTCGATCGGCGTGACCGATCCGGGGCTCGGATTGAAAATCCCCAACGGATTGTCGGGACTGGTGAACTTGACGCCGTCTTCATCATCACCGGAAACTTCGACCGTTACCAAACCGGATACCGGATCAGTCACCGTCCGTACGCTGGCGGGGTTGATCGGGCTTTGTTCGATCGAGTTTTCAATCCCAAGAGCGATATTCGCTTCGGACAAGAGCGCCGAATCGGCGGCGGTCAGGACACGTTCGCCTTGATAGCCGCGAGGCCAAATGACGAAGTTGTCTTCGTTGAAGATGCCGTCGGTATCGAACTCAAACGTTGCGACTTGTGGTCCGGTATCGATGGTGAATGTTTCACCGTCAAACACGGTTACATCGAACACATTGGTTGGATTGATATCGACTTTAACAACGCCATTTTCCAAACGATTGGCGAACAACCCTCCGCCACCACCGACGACGATGGTTAAGTCGTCCCCGTCGGCGGTTTGAACCGACAGAGCATCGAGTTCCGAGTCGACGCTACGTCCCAGCAGTGGACCTGAACCAACAACGTGTCTCGCTCCGTTATCTCGCAAGCGAGTCGGATAACGTCCGGGAATCAGTCCAACCGGGTCGGGTGCATCGCCGAAATCCAACGCGATGTCGGACAGGTTGATCGTAAACTGAGTTGTCTGATCGTCGCGATTGGCTTCCAAATTGTTGCCGACTTTATCTTTGATCGCGGGCAAAAGGAAGTTGTCGATCGGACCTTCCACAATCTGAGCATTGTTGAGGAACAAGGAATTGCCACCGCGGTCTTCGGCGAAAATCGTCGTCGTCGGATCTTCGCCACGGCGATTAACGTTATTCAAAGCTCGCAGGAGCACTTGTTTAATCGCCTCCGAACTGAACAGAGGCGAGATCGTGATCGGAATCGCACCGCCGGGAACACCGGTAACGTTGAGCGTCGGCGCTGCCGAGATGTCGACTTGTGTTCCGGGAAGATCGTTCAAAATGACACCGCCGGTCAAGACGCCATTCTCGTCGGTTTCGGCGATCGGGAAAACCTCGCCGTTGGGACCGGGAGTGAATCGTAGACCGCCGGGATTGTTACGAATCGCCGCCGCCAAGCTTTCGGCGATATCGCCGGGCGAACTGTTCGGTTGGAAAGAAACCTGAACGTTGCCAGGTTGAACACCGCCACCGTTCTCGACCGAATCGAACTCGTAGGACACCGAGATGTCGCCTTGGCGAATTCGTAATATCTCGCCATCACTGACAATACCGGTCTGAATGCCGATCGCGCTGGCTCCGGCGAATCCGGGTAGACCCGTGTTGCTGACGCGAGTTCGATCGATGCGGCCGAGCGAAACTTGGGTTCCGTTGACGACCGTCGCAGGCAATCCGGCGGTCGACGCGTTGATCGACGCTGCTAAAGCAGTTGCCAAGACATCCGGCGTATCATTGGTGCTATACGTAATGACGTTGGCACCAAGACGGATGTTGTTGAACGGTGCGTTGGCCAACGAGAACTGGAAGACCACATCATTGCCGTCGTCATCGGTCAGAACCAAGATACTTCCGTTGATGACGCTCACGCCGCCAAGGGTCGGGATGTTCAACAACAACGGGCCGAGGACTTGAACAGTGCTGCCTCCGCTCACTCCTGGTTCGCCTTGCACGACCAAAGAACTGGTGTCGGTAACGGTCAACAGCACCGGATTGGTGGTATCAACGGCAACCGAGATCTGTCCCGGAGCGGTTCGTTCGCTGGTATTCAATAGGCCGGGCAACAGCGATATGACTTCATCGGTAATCGGATCGGTCGGGATTTCACGTCCGGCGAAGATTTGGGCGAGAGCTTGTTGGAACAACTCGCTATTGGTGACGCCCTGAGCATCCTCGCTAGCGGCCTCGGCGGTCGCAATTTGTTGCAACAAACCGGCGAGTTCCTGTTCGTTCTGGCTGACCGCAGTCGCGTTCAAGATCGCACTGACGCGTTCGGCCAGTTCGACGGAAGTGTCGGTCAAGTCGTAGACCACCGGAATGTGCCCCGGTGTGACATCCGCGCCTGTCGGGTCCACGTCGCTACGGAGATGGAACTCCAGCGTTTGACGCGGAATGAACTGGGCTTCGTCAGTCAAACCGATTCCTAAGAAGTCCGAATCGAGGGTTAAAGTCTGGCCGTCAGGAACCGTAATGAAGACGAATTCGTCTTGTGGAATCGGACTCAAATCGATTCCCTTGGCTACCAAGGCCGCCGCGATCCGACGGGTCAATTCGTCGGTCGAAACGTAGAACAGAGTTGGTGTGCCACCTTCGGGCGTGATCAGTTCGGTCACGTCGATTGCCGTGTTTCCGATGCCGACCACCGGTGGCACCTCGCCACTGCTGTCGAATTCAAACACGAACTGCTGGGCAACGTTGTTGCCCTCTTGCAACTCAACCGTAAAGGTGACGTCGTCCAAATCAACAGGTGAATTATCAACCGGCAATCCACTCGGGAAGAAACCGTTGATTTCGATCGCCTGGGAGGACGCTTCGGCTTGGCGACTGATTCGAATGATGTCGCCATCGTTAACCGGTCGGCTCAAGCCCACGACGCGGGTTTGTCCCGGCGAGGTCGTCACGACGCCGTTGGCCGGTAGATTCAAGGCAACGAAAGTTCCGTTCACGCTAGGCGTAAGCGACAGTGGGGAATCAATGATCGCTTGAGCGATCGAATCGGCAATCTCCAGACCACTACGAGTCACCAACAGACTTGCCACCTCAATCCGGATGGCATTGGGATCGTTCATGGTGTCATCGGCGTCAAACTCGAACGTCCGTGTGATCGATCCGTCCGAGATCGTAAACGTTTCGCCGTCTTGAATACCGCCGGCACCCCCGCCTACGGTCGGAACGCTCAGGGCCAACGTGCGTGCAAGTTGTTGCAAACCGCCCGCTGATGTATTCACTGTCGTTCCTGGTTCGGCTCCCAGAACGACGCGGTAACTCACGACCGGATCTGGTTCGCTGTTGTCGCCCGGCAGTTCGGGTTCGCGAACGACCTTAACATCGAAGTCGAACGGGGCGGGCAACTGATTTCCCAACGAATCGGTCCGAGGTGAAATCAACGCCTCTCGAATGCTCTCGGCAATCCCTCGCAGGAAATCGTCCTTGTCCATCGCATCGATCGGCGTGGGACCGGACGGCAGCGTGATCGGAATCGATCCCGGCAAACGAACACCGTCGACGTCAAACTCAAAGACAACAGGATTGTTGGTTCCATTGGCGACTTGGAAGATGTCTCCATCGCGGATCCCGCCGACGTCTGTTCCCAATTCAGGTACGACGAGTGTTAACGGCTCAGGCAACGACAACTGGTAACCTGTTTCGAACTCGAACACGACGGTTCCGCCGTCCGAATCGGTGATTCGAATTTGATCACCGTCTTCAACGTCGTCCGGCGACGGAGCGATCAACACGTTTCGGTCACGGTTGTTCAACATGATTCGGTACGACCGATCGTTTCGCCAAATGCCGGCGATCGGTGTGATGAACAAATTGTTGGAGACTTCGTCGAAACGGATGCGATAGTCGATCCCTTCGACCAACAAGCGATCGTTCTCGAATACGGTGACGTTGTCGCCCGATTTTCTAAGTCCTGGAAGTTCCGAAACGATCACGGTATCCCCATCCAATCCGACGCCCGTGAACGGGTCGGCGGAATCGCCGGTGTCACGAAGCTGAATGATGAACTCACTCAAACCTCCGACCGGTCGATCGATGAACGTGTCGTTGCCGTCAGCATCCAATCCTGCCGGATCGTTATCGAGTGGATTCAGAATGATCGCGACCGGTCCGTTGAAGTCGGCACGTTCATTGGCGCCTAGATCCAAGAACAGTGACCCACCCAAACCGCTCGGAGGCGCGACCGCGTCATTGTCCGCACGCAAGACACCGATACCGTCACGACGTGGTGCCAAAACATTGTTGATCGGCAGCCCGACACTCTGTTTGACCGCACCGAATCGATCGCGTTCGAGGACCGAAGTGATGCCCGTGTCGATAATTTCAGCCCGAAGCGCGGGCAAGAAATTGTCGCCCGCCGCATGAACAAATAACGGATCATTACCACCAAGGGTCACGTTGAAGTCGTCGGTGCCACCATTGACATTGCTCGGGTCTTGAACGATTCCGGTTCCGTTGTTGATCGAATTGATATTGTCACGGAAACGATTGTTTGCCGGTTGATCGTGCTGGAACGCGTTGCTGGTAACGACCACTTCGCCCTTCTTGGGGTGAAGGTCGGGACCTACGGTGTTGAATCCGAGTCGCCGAGTTTCCTCGTTGTCCACACTGATATGCAGATTCGAGAATACGTTGTTGAAGATCACCCCGCTGCTACCGCCGGCCATGAGGACGCCGTGTTCGGGAAGTAACTGATCGGTGTTGCGTCCGGGGAGTGGATCGAGATGGAATGGGAGTCCCGAGACTTCCATCTTTGCGGCGTTCTCGATCAAAAGATACATTTCGGTCGTTCCGTTGAACGTGCTACCGACCGAAACCAAACGATCGTGACCGAATCCGTATTGGTAATCGACACCGCCACCAAGTAAGCCCGCGTAAGGCGGTGGAACGGGACCAAAGGCACCCGAACCCACCCCATCGCCGGCGACGCCGCCTAGAGGTGTTGCCAAAACCGGATCGATAGGGCCGCTCACGGCACCGATCTGAGCATCGATCGGGCCGTTGCCACGGTCGTGATTGCCCAGCAGGCTGAAACCGCCGACGATGAAATCATTGATCGCCCCGGCGATGCCGACCATCAGTTCGGGGACACGATGCCCGTCGCCCGGTTGAACATTGATCGTCACAACCGTCTGGCCGTTTACGTTCTGAGCTGTGTAGCCCCCCACACCAGCAGCAGGCGTGACATTGAACTCGAAACGCACCGTGTTGGTCGTACCGGGCACCGCGAGCGGATCGTTTCGGTCAGCGACTTGGGTGATCGTGAAAAATGCATTATCGAGGTCGGGACCGGTCGTACCAAGGTTACCACCTCCACGGGTTTCGATGTCGTTATCAATGCTGAAGACGAACTGGCGAGCCGCGTAGGCCTCGATGGCGATCGTATAGTCGCCTAACCCGCCGGTCGCGAGGTCGCGTCCAGAGATCGAATTAGGATCAAAACTTTCGTTGCCCTGCGAAGTAACCGAGACGTAGTACGTTCCGCCCACGGTGGCGGTGAAGTCTAAGAATGGATCGACCGTCGAGCCGATCGTCGAGTCAAACGTGGTCGGATCCGTGCTGGTCTCCAAGTGATCGGGAACCAACCCTTGAGCGTTGGATGCGATGACCACACCATTCTCGTTAAACAATTGCAAGAACGTGTCAGGTCCAGCACCCGGGATCGTATCGATATCCACGATCAAACGATCGCCGACACGAAGCTCGACTTCATAAATATCGGCGTCTTGTCGTGGATCGTTGACAGTATTGCCATTTCCGATCGTTGCCGTCGTCGTATAAATCGATGCATGTGCCTGACCGACCTGGGTGCGCACCGCTCCGGCAAGCGTATCGTCGCCGTCGGCACCTTGAGTGATCGCGGCTTGCTGGAAGGTCGATTCGGTACCGTCTTGACCGTAGATCGTGTTGTTGACGATTTTGGCGAACGGTTGAGCCGCCTCGCCGATCGCCGCCTGGCCTACGGTAAACGGATTGCCTCCACCAACTTTCTGGAACCTACTATCGAAATAAACCCCCGTTACGCCCTCGAGGTAAACTGCAGGTGTGGGGAAAGAGATCTCACTGAGATAACGGCTTTCTTCTAATTCGCTGCCAAACTGAATCGATGGTCCGATCGTCGGCTTGACGAGTTGCACAAGATCATTGGTGACCAGAATGCTTCCCAAGACCGCTTGCTGAATCCCCATCATGACTTCGTGACGAGTCGATCCGTAGGATCGGTTGTTGTAGCCCGTGGGGAACGTCCGGCGGTAATAAATCGGCACGTGACCATCCACGTAGCCGTCGCCACCGGCCTGGCCACTGCCCCCGGCGGGCGTCACGTCACCGGTGATTTCTTCGAATTCGAACGTGACCCGAGTGCCAGAGGCATCGAGCGTCATCGTTAACCCATCGTTAATTTGATCACCGAAATTTTCAGCGAGTATGAAGTCGTTAGCGACGAAGCCACTGTCGATAACGAACGGCCGCAATTGGCCTTCTACTCGGATCCCTGCGTAACCGGCACTGTCGATCGTGTTGTTGACGATCGAGATTCCCGGAGTCAGACCGCCAATGACAGAGTCATTGAGAGTCGGCAAGTTGCGAACGGCGCCTGGAGTTGAATTACCGATCGGCGGCTGTTGCAAGAATCGCTCGGGTACGTTGACGTTACCCGTATTGAAATTGAAGAAGTTGCCCTGCACCACTCCGTCTTCAGGCGGGAACTTAATGTCTTGAGGGTCGACATCTCGGTCAGCCGGCTCACTGTAGATGCCAATCGTGTGGACATCGCTGATCCGGTTCGAATCAATGATAACTTGATCCTGGGTCCGGACCACGTTGGCGTCGCCGATCATGTTCGAGTAGATCGCCGCAATGGGAAGGACACCCCCGCCCGGTGCCAACGGGCTATCGGCTTGTGGCGCGTCGGCAAGACTATCCACGGCGATGAAATCGCCGGAAACTACTCCCGATAACGCAACGCGAACATCTCGGCTCGAACCGTCCGTTTGTCCGGCAATGTCCGTCGCTTGAATCTGAACAAACGCCTGAACGGCCGGAAGGTTGATCGCTCGTTGGATCGCCTCGGCAACGTCTGCTCGCGTCAAGGCGGCCGAGATGTCGATCGGAATATTACCCGCCGTGAACGAGCCAGTGCGATTGAATTCGAAAGTCACTTCGCGGACGTTATCCGAAAGCGAGAATGTGTTGCCATCGACAATCTGATTGGGAAGCGGAGCGACCAAAGTCATCGATCGTGACAACCGATCATTCGTGTCGAACGTCGTCGAAACGTCTGCCGCGTTGACCAGCCCGGTATCCCGGTAAGCTTGTCCGGAACGAATTTCGAGTTGGTATTCCCCAGTGACCGTTTGCGATTGCCCGGTAAATCCGAGTCGTGCCGAAGGCGCACCGGTAACCAGCTCGCCGCGTTCGGCGAAACCGACGATGAAATTATCGATGTACAGACCGTTGCCCTCAAGCGTCGGGCCTTCGCCTGCGAAGAAATCGGTGTCGTACTGGAATTGCACGGTGACGCCGGTATCGCCCGCGAACGCACCCAAGTCAATGCGGGCTTGGAACCAAGAACCGATTCCATTGCGTTGTAACAACGGGGTACCCGGATCAGCGCCAAGGACGCCTTCGGTGTTGCCGATCACGACTACGGCATTGGGTTGTTGATCACTGCGTACGGTCACGCGTACGGCATCGTTGCCGACATCACGAAGCAGGTAGTCGAAATAAAGCATCGGTTGGTCCGCGTCGGTATACCCGACCAAATCAAACGATTCGCTGTCCAAGTCACCCCGGAACTCTGAACGATCGAAATACAACGATTCGTTGTTCGGGTCACCACCAATGACCGCATGTTGTTCGACCGAGACATTCAGTTCATACGTTCCGCTGCGGGGTCGATTGGCGACAGGAAGCGTGAAAACGCCCGTAACTGGATCGTAAGTGGTTGCTTCAGGCGAGACGGCAACGAAGTACTGCCCTGGCTGCAAGGTCGTTTGAATGAAGGGGTCTTCGGAGAACAAACTCAGTGGATTCGCGGTACTGCCCAAGGCGCCGTCATCGGCGGGTGCGAGGCTGCTCGTTGCAAGGAGGTTTCCAAACACATCGAACAATTGCAGTTTCAAATTGACGCTATCGGTCGCCAACGTAGAGATGTCCCGGTTCCCCACATTGATTCCTGCAAGCCCCGGATTCGATGTGAAAAGAGACGGGTTGAAGCCCTCGTCGATATCCAGGATGACGGTCGAGTTGACTTCCGTCACGTCAAATTGGAAAACGTCGACGACCTCATTGAATGTTTGGCCGAGCACTTTCGTGTGAGGGAAAAGTTGCGACGTGTTGGTTCCAAAATTGTTTCCAACATTCGGATCGTCGTTCAAACTCCAACCAGCGACCGTTTCGAGGGAATCCGCAGTCAGGAACGAATCGTTTGACTCCGTTTCGACTTGAATACTGCTGGGGTATAAATCGATCGGCCGAGAACCGTTGAAGGTTTGTCGTAGGTTGTGACCAATGTTCAATGCTAGGTCGGTCGTAACCGACCAACCGAACGGCAACAATTGGGTATCGATGAACGGTCCCACCTCGCGCGGAGGCAGCGCAGTCGTTTGCAACAGCGAATTGACTTGATCGTCAAAGATCCGGATGACCGAGTCGACTGGTTCTAAACGAACCAGAGGATCGGTTAAGACTTCGGGAACGGTACCTTCACCGGAAACCGCGATGTAATAAGTGCCATTACCTCCAGGCAGCGTTACCGGACCGATGTAGGCATCACCGGTATCAATACTACCACGGCTGAGTAGATCCAGAGGATCACCATTGGGTAGGCCTTGATCCTCCAAGATGTTGCTATCATTTCCGATCGCCACCAAACGAGGTTGCAGAGGTCCACGTTCGCCGTCGGGATCGTAGAACAAAGACAACATCGTATCTGGTCGATTAAATCCGTCCGCATAGTCGATATCGAACACGACCGTGGTTCCACCGGTGGCACCTAACGCACCGTTGACGTCGATCTGATAGAAGTCGATGTCGGCCGAGGTGCTTAATTGACCTCCGACGCTAAACGAACCGTCACGGCTCTGTAGTAGATTGCCGAGGTACTGGGCACGTTGGCCCGGCGTGTTCAGGCTCGTAACAGGCGAGTCGTTGCTTGATAACGCGCCCAACTGTTCGTTTTCCTGCGCATCACCAAGAAGTGGTGAATTCGACATCCCGCCTCGAACGTGAATGCCATGGTTGGAATACCGAATATCGGCGAATCGGACCATGCTTCCCGAGAACGCTTGCTCTTCGTGGGTACGTAGTTGGAAACGGTAACCGCCCTTTGTCAATCCACCGGTGGCGTCGTCGGGATTCATCGAGGCACTGCGAATACGCACGAAGTAAGTCGAGTTTTCACCGATGGGGCCCGGCAATGTCATTCTCAAGCCGGCATCGCGTGGATTGACCGAATTGAAGTCGAGGAAATCATCGAACTCACGATCTCGTTTGAGCGAACCGACCAATCCCTCGACGCTCGGGTCCAATGCGTCCACCGTCGCGGTGCCGGCAACCTCATCACGAGAATTATTGCTTCGCGCGACCACCGTTCCGTCGGGGTCCAGCACTTCCACGATCGTGTCAAGGGTGAAGCTGGTCGCATCGACATCGATCCAAATTTGAGTTCCGGCTTGAGCCAAGAACGCGTAGGTGTCGACATCGTTGGCCTGGGACAAGAAACCCTCGACTTCAAATCCGAGCCGCTGCTGTTCATCGCTGGTAATCGGACTGGTTGCCAATTGACCGAGAGTTTGAGCGTTGGTGACCGAGCCGTTCAAGCCAGGAGACCGTTCGGAATCGAGTTCTCGTTCTAGGATGAACTCCATGTTGGTCAGATTGCTGTGCTGGTCAAACAACACGCTCCGCCAATCATTCGGTTCCGGTCGCGATCCAAACGAATCGCCGTTGGTATCGGTAAACGGAGTTCCATCGAGTTCCAAACCACCGCCCACGGTGTCATCTTGGAAACTTGTCAAAATTACCGGCGAGCCTGGCATACCGATGACTTGCACCGTGCCGCCGATGCGGTTTTCGATGTCGCCAACCGTCCCGGTCGCGGTCAGACCGGTACCGAACGTCGGGCTAAAGCCATTGCCCTCACCGCTCAGTTTGACAACCAAGCTCTCTTCGGCCCGGCTCATCAATCGTAAACCACCGGAGGAATGGAAGTTACCAACGGTGATCGAATCGAACAGCATGTGTACGATGTCGGTGTCATCCCAAATGCTTTCGGTGGTCAGTTGTCCGCCACGGATTTCCATTCCACTGAATTGCTGTTGAGCGGCAGCCTGGCTGGCTACGATCCGGTAGGAGTTGTCACGGATCAATGGCCCGAAGTTGTCGTCCAGATCGATCAAGCGATCGATTTCACCGGTCTCGCGACCCAAGTCCACGATTCGTTCCGCATTGAACGAATTGCTATCGATATCGATCACACTTCCGCGGTTGTCGACAAACTCGTTCCCGACGATCGTCGGTTGGCTGCCGCGAACATGAATCACCGACGGCGTAACACCGGGACTACCGAACCTGCCGATCGGACCGGCACCAGCTTGGCCGGACTGATTGAATTCAAACCGTGTATTGACGACTCGTCCGGTCGCCTGTTGCAATTGCAGTGGCACATAGCCTCTTGTCAAACCGCCCGCCAACGGGCTGATTCCACCGCCGTAAGCGATGACCGCCGAATCCAGACCGACGTGCGCCCCGGGACCGGCATAGATCCCGGCCCAATTACCACGCTGAGGATCCGCGACATCGCCGTCGTTGTTGGTGTCGAAAGTGCCTCCAAAGCCGTACCGGTCGTCCAACAAGCTTGTCAACACGATCGGAAGTTGATCGGTGCCTTCGGCCAGTAGTTGCGTGCCGTGTCCCAGTTCGATTCGAGCCCCGTTGAGCTTGATGACTAGACCTGGATCGATCGTCAGCGAAGCATCCAAACGGCCACGAATACCGGCTAGCGTCGGGTCCAGACGAGTGCTGTTGGTCAAGTTACGCGAACCGTCGTCGACAAACGTCTGCCCCGACGCGTCCAAGCGGGCGATGAACACGAAATCATCAAGCGTTCCTGGAATCGACCGATAAAGCCGGCGTGAAACGAAGTTGCTAACTCCGCCAATCGCCGGCAGGTTACGAAGTTCGATCGATGAACCTTCACCCGTTAGCGTCGACGGCACGGTAAAGACGCCGCTGGCATCGCTCGGCTCCGACTCGAATCCGAACTCGTCAACGAAAGTCATCTTATAACGATAAGCCCCCGCAGCGAGATCTCCGCCGGGGAGGATCTGTCCCGAAGAACTGACCAGTTCGGGGCGTATTCCATCACTGATCGATCCACCGGGAGTTCCCTCGATGATCAAATTTTCGGCCAAATGGTGGACCACGTCGATGTCGTCGAATCGTCCCGCCACCGTCAATGTGCGCGGTGGTTGCGATTGACCCGTCGCGATCCGAATGAACATTCCATTGATGCTGTTATTGACCAGAGTATTGGAGAACACGTCCGGCCCGGACCGACTGTAATCCGCGATGAAGGCACCGGAGGCCTGGAAAACCGGGGATTGAAAAGTCGTTTCCTCGAACGTGTCCGGCGACGCGCTGATCGCCGCATCGGCACTGCGTGTGATCTCGTTGAACGAAATCGTCGGACGACGACTGAACATCGTGATCGGATTAACGAGCTGTTGTTGGGAATCGACCAGCACATTGCTGCCGCCGCCGAAGCGGAACTCGGCATGATTGACGCGATCGACGAAGATCCCTTCGTCTTCGAGGCTGAATCGACCCTGGACCCGATCAAAGTCACTACGATAAACGATCCCACCCCAGTCACCCGGTCGGGCTACGGGCGATGAACCGGCGGCGTCGGAATCGGCGAGACGATCTCGCATGCTTGTCAAAATCACGCTGCCGTCTTGGTATCCTCCGGTAACTTCCGTATTGCTCACCAAGGTGGTGATCGGATCAAAGTCAACTAAGCTCGGATCATCGCCTGTGGAAAGTTGTACCAAACGTGGTGTGCCGAGAATTTGCAACAACGATCCGCTCCGGTCGATTTGCAAACTACTGCTACCGACTCCGATCCGAGCGCTGCGGAATTTCAAGATCGCACCGGCGTCAACCATGGTCGTGACGCCCTTGGGCACTTCCATGTTGGCGCCATCTTCATTCAGGCCTCCGCCGATTTCTCGAACGCCGAACTGGTAACTGTAGTTGTCGTTCTCGGTTTCCAAACGACCATCGTCACCTCCGTTACCCACGATGCGGACTTGGTCACCAGGTAGGGCGATCGAAAAAGCACTCAATTCCGTGGTGCTGGCGATATTGTTGATCGGCGACAACAAACTGCCCGCCGCTTGGGTCGGTCCGGTCTTGTCGACGAAAATGGTCTTGCCATGAACGGTCATTCCGCGGGCGTTGCTGGATAGCTGGACCGAACGTTCGCCGAACAACTGAATCTGATTTCCGGTACCGTTTGGCAGTGGTGCCGCCGTGACTCCGGTAATCGGACTGGTTAATTGAATCGCACTGATCAGAGCACTCGCAAGCGATTCCGGTGGCGCGCTCGCGCCCAGCGTCGCGTTGTAAATGACTACGTTACTACCCGGCGTTCGTTGAACACCGCCGACCGGTACAAACTCATAGGTTCGAATGACACCTGATCCGCTGACAATCCGAATCGTCTGGTTCGGCGTGATCGCCGATCCCCCCAAATCGAACTGCAGGATTCGCTCTTCGGGACGAGTTTGGAACCAAAATTGGTTGACTCCACCGGGACGTCCGTCGTTGTCGCCGTCGATCGGCGTTCCGGGCAAGTTGTTGCCCAATCCGTCCCTATCACGAAGGACATTCTCCTCGTCCACGTTCGGATCGAACTTCACCAGAACTTCGTATTTACCCTGAGTCAGTCCACCGAATCCGCTGTCGGGAACTTCGGGATCGTAGGTGTCGTTCCCACTGGCCGACACTCCGATGTAGTAAACACCTTGACCCAATGAGGCTCGCAGGAATGAGTCTTCACTGAAGTAGTCATCGTTGCGAGCCAATTGCACCAGACCGCCGCCGGTCAATTCCAGCGGGGCACGCAAAATCAATTCGCTGGTACTCGAAATGTCCGTTGCCGATGTGCCCGTTACCAGGCGAGCGGTGACCAATTGCGAGGCGAACGCGTCCGAGTTGACCGCGTTGATCAAATCACTTACCGGGACCGAGGTGATGTTCCGGCCTCGACGTGGAATGTCCAGCAGAATGGCATTATCGAGCGGCTCGCCATTGTCGCCACTGAGACGCAAGACGCGAACTGCCGTATCTCCCGCCACACGATCGGACTCGACAAACTCGATGCGTATCCCGTTGCCGAGTCGACCCGCATCAACGGCCGAGAACTCAACCTGCAGGCTCGGGCCGAGATTGAAATCGGTTGTGGCGGTCGCGGTGACTTCTTCGAACAGCCGAATCGTCGTGTCGAGCAAACTCGACTCGGCCAAACGTTCGGCAAACGTTTCCACCGTCAACGTTCCCAATCGATCGGCATCGTCCAAACTGACTTCGAATCGGAATAAATCGATATCAACACTGTCGGGCTGGTGCAGGTACTGCCCGTGCAGTACGTCGTAGTTACCTGGAAAAACGGGTTCGAGGTCGTTTAACGCACCGAGCGTCGTGGGATTGATCGTGTCCTCCAAGAATTGCGATGTCCCTGTTAGCAGAGACTCGGGTGGCAATTCAGGTGCGAATTCAAGCCCCAACAGAAGCCCGATACCGGCAGCTGCTTTTCGCGTGAAGTCTTCGGCGTAGGCGGTTCCGAAGGTGACTTGATTGTTGAAGATGATCGCCGAGTTTTGGAAACTCGGATCGATCCGCAAACTTGCATCGAGCACGCCGAAATTTTGAACCGTTGTGCCAACCAGTGGCTCTAAGCGATTCGAATCACCAACACCGAAAGTGATCCCTTCCGATTGGGTTTCGCGGAACTGAACTCCGATTCGATTCGACCAAAGATCCAACGCTTCGCGAATCCGAGTCTGTTGACGTTCGGTAATTTGGTTAATGAATGAGGTATCGCCGACCGTCGCCAAGATTCCGCTGAAGTTATAGGCGACTTCAGTGATCCCGTTACCGGCGTTGGGCAAAAATGCAGGGTTGAGATGCCGAATGAAATCCGTATCGACTTGGCGACTGCCCGGATCCTCGTTGCCACCGGGCAACACAATGCTGGTTGTTTGAGCCGAGATCGACTCACTGATCAAGAAGCTCTGCAGACTGCCCGTGTTTCCGATCAATCCAAGATCGCTAGCCGTTGTGAACGTATCGCCCAAACCGACCAATACAAACGGCTCGGCACCGACCAACCGACCGGGAAGCGGCTGGGTCGTCGAACCTTCGATTTCGACCGAGAACAAGTTTCTGGCTTGCAGATCCGAATTGACAGCCGCCTCAATGTCACTGGCCAACGGAACACCACCGCCAAAGTCGATCCGCAGCTCACCGCCGACGAGTGACAATTGCAGTCCACCCAAACCACTGTTTTCAAACACAACTGCGGTAGCTGGCTGGTTTTCACCGATTAATCTCGAACGGAAAATCATCCGAGTTCCGAAGTCGTCTAGATCAACCGCGACCGATGGGGTCGGAACCAATTCGCTTGGCTGCAGCTTAAGATCCGTCGCCGCCCCAACCGCTGCGCCGATCCGCAAACGGAATGTCCCGCCACCGACAGGAACGTTTTCTAATTCATTGATATCGGTTTCGAAAAACAACCGGGCCGTGAATGTGTCTTCGTCGTAAACCACACGAACCGGCTCATAAACCTCATCGTCTTGGGTCGAGACGGTGTCGTTGGTTAAGATCAGTTGATAGAAACGCGGATTCTCTGCCGATCGAGCCGTCGGATTGCCCGTGCTGTCGTTCTCAACAAACAACGGGTCTTCATTGAAGTAAACAACCACTTCGTTGCGGTTTTGGGTCAACGTTCCGTCGGCATTGCGAACGACCGGTTGTGGAACGACCGCCTCGATCAACGCACCCAAGTCCAAACGGAAGTCAATGACTTCGACGCGACGTGACGCCACCGAAGGTTCGAGCAATTCGCCGTTGACGTTCCTTAAACCGACAATCCCCGCACTCGGATCATCGAAACCAAAGATGTTGATACGGTATTCGTCATCCGGGAGCGACTCGGCAAACCGGACCACGATCTCGTTTTCGTTAGGGTCACCCAACGTCACCGCGCCAGGCGTGACTTTGACGTCGTCAGCGGTCCCTAATTCGCCGTCATCACCCGCCCTCAGAAATTGCACCGCATCCAAGGTTGCCGGGTCAAGACGCTGGTTGTCGTCAAACCGGAACGTCATCAAACGGGGCGATAGGTCGAGTACCGAGACCTGATTGGGATTGTTAACGATCCGCCCTTGATCGTCACGGATGTCAATCAAATCGCCTTCGTTAGGCTGAATGCCGATCAACTGAGGACCGGCAAGCAATTGCCGGGCTTCGAGCGTTTCGAGCAGGTTCCGCCGCCGCATATGCCGACTTCCCGTCGAACGTTTGTTCGCGGGACGTTTGCTCGAACGAGACGATGAATCGGGGGAAGTCGAGGGAGACGACGAGTTTCGCTGACGCGAGGTCATAGACCGAACCTTCTAGGCAGAGTAACGCGGACGTTATCGAAAGAAATTGCTTCCGATGATCGCCCCGCGTCGCACTTGATGTGGATCTTGGAGCTTCGTTGTGCCGGCGGGCGATGCACCCAACGCATCGCTACGGACAACCAAGCCCAGTCGTAAATGACAAGGTTGTATGCGACCGAAAAAGACCTTCAATCGTTCAAGAGGATGCTTGAACGACCTAAGCCTACGGACACACACAGACCGCCGAGTATAGTTGGGGACGCAGCCGTCGCAAATTTTTGCGCAACCACTACTTACCGCAACGAACGACTCGACGGGCGGCTACGACGGTCGTAGGAGTAAAAACGCCCGGGGACCGGGGCGACCGCCTGCACCATGTGGGTGGTAGAGTGATCTGCCCCGGAATTTCGGGCCGATTCATTCCCACTAATCGGCATAGTTCCGCGTGCTCTTGGACGCGAGCCGATTCAGAAAGTTCCCTAAGAGCGAGTAGCGAGAGGCGAGATCGGGAAGCCTCTGCCTGGACAATCTTCAATCGTCAATCGTCAATCGTCAATTATCCTCACCGGCGGGACTTTCGCTTGCGATTCATCGGGTTCAAGCTCCGACGCGTTTCGGTCGGTTCGGCCACTTTCTCAGGCTCATCCGCTATTGGCGGGGGCGCGTCGAAACCTTCCATTGTGTCCCGAATCAGCAGTTTATTGATCCGCTGTTCGATGCTCGTCAGTACCTCTCCCTCGCCTGGGACGACAAAGGTGTAAGCGACTCCGTCACGACCCATGCGGCCGGTGCGTCCGACGCGGTGGACATAATCGTCACAATCCTGCGGAACGTCGAAATTGATGATATGTGAGATCGTTGTGATATCGATCCCACGACCCACCACATCAGTCGCCACCAAGATCTTCAGCTTTCGATCGCGGAGACTCTGCAACACTCGGTCCCGTTCACGTTGTTGCATGTCACCGTGCATCGCACCACAGGCCCCGTGATAATCGTGGGATAGTTGGCGATACAGCCGATCAGTGCCCCGTTTGGTTCGACAAAAAATGATCGCCTGTTCGGGGTTTTCACGCTTGAGCAGCTTTTCGAGCAATTCGACTTTGCGCTCCTGGCTGATCGTGAAATAGCGTTGCTCGATCGTTTCCACCGCCATCTCGTTGCGACAGCAATCGATCACCACGGGCTGGACCATGTAACTTTCGGCCAACCGACGGACGACCGCCGGCAACGTCGCCGACAACAGCAGCGTTTGGCGATTTCGCGGGCATTTGCGCAAAATCCTTTCGATTTGGGGGCGGAAGCCGATGTCCAGCATCCGATCGGCCTCATCCAAGACGACGGACCAAACCTTGTTCGTCCGTAGTGTTCCCCGTTGCAGGTGGTCATGAACCCGACCGGGGGTCCCGACCACAATTTGGACCCCGTTTTCGAGCTGGCGGAGCTGCTTGGTCATGTTTTTGCCGCCCGAGAGAACCGCGATCTCGGTGGGAAGTCCGTAGGCTAATCGGGCCGCCTCACCGGCCACCTGGTCGGCCAATTCACGCGTCGGCACGATGATCAACGCTTGGGGGTCGCGACAATCTTCGAGCGAATCGAGTTGCTCGAGGATCGGGATCGAAAACGCGGCGGTTTTTCCGGTACCCGTGCGAGCCTGGCCGATCACGTCCGTCCCGGCTAACGCGTGTGGAATCAAGGCCGCCTGAATCGGCGAGGGCTTCGTAAAACCGGCCTCGGCGACGGCTTTCCGCATGATGGGCGAGAGGTCGAGTTCATCAAACGACTGGAAATCAGGCGGCGTTTCAACCGGACCAACCGACTCCAGCAGCGCGATCGGATCGCCAGCTTCTTCGAATCGCTGCGGACGTTTACCACGGGGTGGTCGAGAGTTTTGGGGACTTCGTGTATAGCTCATTCCCGAAGTTTATCGTTTCACCCGGGTTTGCAACACTGGCCATCAAGATCGGTTCGATCCGTCGGATCGGAAAAATTGGACTCATCCTATCTGACGATGGACCAGACGTGTCCAACGCCGACCCGATAATCGGGGAACTCAAATCGTTGTTCCGCCTCGATCGGCCGTTATGATGAAACCATCGCTTGATTCCGTTGACTCTCTGCTCCAAGATCTTCTGGTGCCGTCGAGTACATCGGCCAATTCCATTTGGTTACCACCCACTTCCGATCATCTGTTGCCCGACGCTTCCCCTCCTTCTGACGACGAACCGGAACAGGCTGAACTGTTCGAGACCGATCCTCCGCCGTGGGAATTGACCGTCCAGGAGGATGTGCGTTTGGCGTCGATCGTGTTTGCCAAATCTCCACACGGTCCCTATGACTATCGCATCCCAGATCACCTTCGCGAAGAACTCAAGCCCGGCATGAGGGTCGGGGTCCCCTTGGGCCATCGCCGCAAAGCAACGCCGGGCTGGTGCGTGGGCATCAAAGAGGGATCGTCCGCACATCGCAAACTGCGAGATGTGACTGAGTTGTACGACGAGTCGCCGCTGTGTGATGCAGCGTTGGTTCGCTTGGTGATGTGGATGAGTCATTACTACCAAGTCCCGGCCGGCCAAGTCTTCGACACGCTCATCCCCTCAAGCGTGCGAGCGGCAGCCGGCACTCGCCAAACCACCTACTTTAGTGTGTCCCCCGATCTGACAGCCGAACAAATTGAAAAGCTGCCGGCCAAACAAAAGAGCGTTATCGAATGCTTGATCGTGCAGAAAAAACCGATGACGGCGGCTGAACTCGCCGTTACCGCTCAGTGCACCGAAGATCCGATCCGGCGGTTGCGAAAAAAGGAATGCATCGTTCCCGAAGTTCGTCGAGAGATGCATACCGGCATCCGCATTCAAGCACAAACCAACGATGGTGAAGCCAAACAAGACTTCACCCTGACACCGCAACAAACCGTTGCGCTGGAGCGGATCAACGCGGCCATCGATGGCGGTCGCGGCAGGACCTTACTTCTCCATGGCGTTACCGGAAGCGGAAAGACCGAAGTTTATATCAAAGCCATCGAGCATGTGGTTTCTCAAGCCGGTTCTGCGATCGTGATGGTTCCAGAAATCAGTCTGACCCCGCAAACCCGTGGTCGGTTTGAAAGTCGATTCGATTCCGTCGCGGTCCTGCATTCGCAAATGTCGCCGTCGGAACGCCACTTTCATTGGCAACGCATCCGTCGCGGCGAAGTGCAAGTGGTGATCGGACCACGCAGTGCCGTGTTCGCGCCCTTGCCGAATCTGGGATTGATCGTGCTGGATGAAGAACACGATACTTCCTTCAAACAAGACACCCAACCGAGATACCACGCCCGCAAGGTCGCTCATGCCCGCGCGATGGCGCTGGGCATCCCCTTGCTGCTCGGATCGGCGACCCCGTCGATGGAAGCCTGGCACGCAACGCAAAGCGGTCACGCCGAATTGATTTCGATGCCCGATCGCGTCGCCAATCGTCCGATGCCCGATGTGCAATTGATCGATTTGAGAATCCGTGACGAACGAGGCGTCAGCGGTGCGATCAGTCGTCCGCTGCACGCGGCGATTGAAGAAACTTTGCGTGACCAAGGACAAGCCATCTTGTTGCTCAATCGACGCGGCTTCGCGACGACGATCCAGTGTCCTTCGTGCGGGCATGTCGTCGCATGTCCCGACTGCGACATGCCGTTGACGCACCATCGTGATGGCGGCAAAGCCATGTGCCACTACTGCGACTACACCATCGGAACCCCTCCATGGTGTCCGGCGTGCCGGTTCGATGGGATTCGGTACGGAGGTTTGGGCACACAGAAATTGGAGGTCGAAGCGAAGTCCAAGTTCCCTGACGCCAAGATCGCTCGAATGGACAGCGACACGATGAAACGCCCTGGCAGTCACCAGCGGGTGTTGTCGGAGTTTCGTAGCGGCGAGATCAATTTGCTGCTCGGAACCCAAATGATCGCCAAGGGGTTGGACTTCCCCAATGTGCTGCTGGTCGGTGTGATCAATGCGGATTCGGCGCTACACTTCCCCGACTTTCGGGCCGCCGAGAGGACCTTCCAACTTGTCACCCAAGTCGCCGGCCGGACCGGGCGCGGCGACCGTGGTGGTCGCGTGATCGTGCAAACCTTCTCGCCGGAGCACCCGGCAATCCAAGCCGCATCACAACACGATTATCTGAAATTCGTCGAAGGCGAAATGGTCAATCGCCGAAAATTCAACTACCCCCCGCTCGGGAGTGTCGCCCGCATCATCATTCGCGGACCGCTCGAGGACAAAACCGAAACGGTCGCCGATGCCATTTTGGCGAGGCTTGAATCGGCCCGCGATCTGCTCAATGCCGAAGTCCGGATCCTCGGTCCGGCCCCTCCACCGATCGTGCGGCTACGGGGCAAATACCGATTCCACCTGTTATTGCAGGCATCCGAAGCGGCCGTCGTGGGAGAGACCATCCGCCGGGCGCTGGCGGATTTCAAAGTTGATCCAAAAGAGGACATCGAATACCTGATCGATATCGACCCGATGAATTTGTTGTAGCGACACTTCGAGGTGCCGTTGTACTACGATATAGACGATTCGGGCATGCCGTTTTCTCTTCTCGTTCATCCATGACCACCCAATCCCACGCCTACGATTTTTTGCAGCCACCAACGCATCCAGGCGACTTGGGAATGCTCGGCAACTACCGAATCCTCGGTGAACTCGGAAAAGGTGGCATGGGATTTGTCTTTCGAGCCGAAGACACCGTCTTGGAACGTGCCGTCGCCCTCAAGGTGATGAACAAGCGAATTGCGTCGACGCCCAATAGTCGCGAGCGGTTCCTGCAAGAAGCTCGAGCGATGGCGGCGGTTCACCACGACAACGTGGTCGTTATCTTTGAAGTCGGCACCCATGAAGGCACTCCCTTCATGGCGATGGAAATGTTGCGAGGCGAAACGCTTGAAGCCGTTAACGCACGAAAGGAGGCTCGCGACTATGTCAAGGTAATCGATTACGCTAGCCAAATCTCGCGAGGTCTCGCCGCTGCCCACGCCAAAGGCATCGTTCACCGCGATATCAAGCCGGCCAACATTTGGATCGAACAAAACAGCAATCGGATCAAGATTCTCGACTTTGGACTCGCCCTCGCTCAATCACCGCTCGATGAGTTTACCGGCGTCGGATCAGTGTGTGGCACGCCGGGTTATCTGACGCCCGAACAAGCTCGCAGCGATCCTTTGGATGATCGTAGTGATTTATACAGTCTTGGTGTCGTGCTCTACGAAATGTGTACGGGTCGCTTGCCGATTCAGAAACCGGCGATCGCGGAGCAGCTCGTGGCCTTGTTGTCGCATGAACCGCGACGAGTGCGAGATTTAAATCCCGACATCCCACAACCACTCGCCGATTTGATTCATCAACTTCTGGCAAAGGAGCCGGTCGATCGCCCCGCGTCCGCAGCCGCGCTGGAAAAACGGCTCAAGAAAGTGGCCGTCGAATGCGAAGCCAAATCTGAGGTCGCACTGTCACTCAATAAGCTGCAAGCGAGTCTCAAAGAGGTTGTCAGCAAGCAAACGACCGAAGTCGAAGAACCGATCGAGATCATCGAGGAGTTGCCGGCCTTCGATCACTACGATCCGCTTGCGATCCCGGCACTCAATACCCTCCCCAATCCAAATTCGCCCGCAGCATCAGCGCCAGCCATGCCGTCGCGAATCAAGCAAGGCGGCACGCCCGTTCGCTCGGAAACCAAGCCGTCCGCTCCCGCGACGACGGTTAGTCCCGTCGTCTGGCTGGCGGCTGGCGTCGGTCTCACGCTAGCGTTCGTGGCATTGGGCGTTTGGATGATTTGGCCATCGGATCAAGAAAATTACGTTGTGCTGCCCCCGTCGCCTGACTCGGCATCAATGAATGCCGGGCCAGCGAACAACACACCGACCAATAACTCGACGCCAAAACCCGAACGACCTGACGATAATTCATCAGTCAAGAAACCACCCGTCGAACAACCAAACACGAAAACTCCGTCGGGCAACAAAAACCAACAACGTCCCAAAGATCAGCCCATCAAGGGGAAAGGAAAAGGAAACCAGAAGTCTCAAGGCGAACAAAAAAATCAAGGCCGATCCAATGCACCCGCTACTGCCCAGCCATCTCTATCGTCCACTGACGATTCGCTCAACCCAAGCGAGCCGGATTCAATGCTTCCCGAAACCCGATCGGAATCTTCGGTCGCCATAAGGACGGACGACATCGCCGCGATTGATTCGATGAAGCCCGAAATGCTCGATGACGTTGCCAGCCCAAAACCGGTTGTGAAAAAAGTTCCTACTCGATCCATACCGGTAACCGCTGAATTTGGCTTAGGTGCCGACGCCACCGTCAGAAAGATAAAGCCCAAACTGTCCTTTGGCAAAAAGAACAACTTGATGGTTCAACGCGTCAACGGAGAAGACGCACAACATGCTTACCTGCGTTTCGACTTACAGTCCGTTGACGTGGATCGGAGCGAAATCCAAGACGTCATCGTGAGGTTGAAATCATTGACCCCAGTCAAGGGCAACAAGGTCGAACTGAGGCTCTACGGCGCGGACACCGCCGAAGCCGAAGACTGGCAAGAAGAAGGCGATTTCGCTATCAAGTGGGAAAACTCTGAGTCTGCCAACGGGCTTGAATCTCTCGATCAACTTGTCGACTTGGAGTTTATCGGTACAGACGAAAGTTACGTCTCCTTTCAAAGCCCAGCCTTAACGGATTTTGTTCGCAAATCGGGCCGCAGGACGCTCACATTCGTCATCGCGGGCGGTCAAGAGGACAACGCTGCAGCCTTGTTCTCTAGCCGCGACAACCCAGACGGCGAACCGCCCACACTGTATCTCGCTGTACCAAAAAACTAAGTTTCGCGACGTCAATCAGTGGCATAGACTTCCAGCCTGTGGAAATAAAAACACAGGCTTGAAGCCTATGCCACTTTTACAATGCGGCAATTAATGTTCACGCGCTGCTAAGCGTGCGCGGCCGTCAACAGCGGAGCCATTTGGTAAGCTCGGTTACGGAATAAGAACTCGATGATATTGCCTTCATGCGGTTGCAACCAGTTCAACCGATTCGTCGGAATGGGACCGACGTTTAAACGATCGATCTCCACGCATCTTCCGGCTCGGGTGATGAAGTCCTCGTTGGCGGTAATGACCGTGCCCACCAATGTCGGGCCGATATTGGAAAGCATCTCGGACTGAGGGCATTCGACAACGCTAACGAATGGGAACATGTATTCCTTGGCCGCGACCGCCCGCTGGTGCGAGTCCGCGTGGACGACCATCGGTCTCAAGTACGCACAATGCTCACGCTCGATCAATTTGTCACCGTAATCGGCCGTCATGTCGGTGACCCCGTGTTCGGCCATATCTTGTTGGACCATTGCCCAGGTACCGGTAGCCATCGCGGGAACAGTGAACGCAGCCAATTGAGCATCGTCATCGTTGGGAGGCAACACATCGACCGGGCCGATTTTCTCGGCGATTGCTGCGGCGATTTCTCGAGTATGCCGACTCGCCCAAATGCCCGAGCAGTTGATGCAGCTTCGGCCGGAATTGCTCAATACACTTTCGACCATCACGTCGAGATACTGCTCCCAATCATCGACCACGTCGTCGCCCAATAGAATCTTCGAAAAGCCCGGCCCGTGAGCTTGCACCCGAGGATTGCCTTCGTGCTGCGCCACTGTTTGAGCACTTCCGAAGATCATGCTGCGTGGAGACTTGGTCATGATCGCGCCGCCCGCATCGTGGCCACCGGGGTATAAACCGAACGCGGCACCGGGCACACCGGCTTCCATGAACGCCGAAACCATCCGATAGGGAGTCCAAGGTTCTTGCGAACCCGGCTTGAGCGCCAATCCAACCTGCAATGCGATCGCAGGTAGCCATAGCGTATGAACGCCCGGCGAATTATTGGGGAGCACGGCACCGAGGATCGGAGTCTGACATTGGTAACTCACCGTGACGCCACGGCCTTCATCGCCAAATCCATTTGCCAGGATCGATAGATCCAATCCGCGAGTCAAGCACTGCAGAATCTCATCGATACGGCTGAGCACGAAGCTGTTTTTTGCCATATTGGAACGACACATGTGTTCGGGCAATCCGGTGCTGGCGGATTGTTGATGAACAAAATCATCGACACTCTGCGCCGAATCTCCCACCGTCAATGTGCCATTGGCGAATAGTTCAGCCGCCTTTTTGCTCATCTCAATCAGTTCGCTCGTCGGGACTTCCAAGAGTGCTTCGCGAGCCTTGTGAGCTTGCTTAAGATCGCGTCCGACAATCCCGCCTCCGACCGTACCAACGCGTGCGATCGGTTCGCCGGTATCAAAGTGAACGACTTCGTTGAAGTCGAGCGATTCGTACTGCTTGCCCCAACGGAGTGGATTCAGGGTGATCATGGTATTGAACAAATTTGGTATATGGAAAAAGCGATGGGTTGAGTTGGACGTTACCGAACGGGATTCGGTGAAGTGCTTGTTGACTCGTCATTTGGTGCGGCTATTTCGCACCCAACGAGATCCGGTCTCGCTAGTTAGCCGAAGGGTGTTAGCGGCGTGTTGATTTAGTCTGCATCATAACCTGACGCGTGAGTTTTGAAGTTGCACTTTTGCCTGTGGCATTAGTTTTTCGTAACCCGAAGCGTAAGCGAGGGATGAGTCAATATCAATGATCCCTCGCTTACGCAGCGGGTTACGAAAAAATCGCAACTTCAAAATGCGTAAGCGAAGGATCAGTCATTAACAATGATCCCTCGCTCACGCGTCGGGTTACGATTAAATCAACGAGCCGCTAGGCTCCGGTTCCCAAAACAAAGACTGCCGTGAACGAGCGTCGCAACATTCACAGCGAGTGGAGTACAAACAATGGTATTGGAAAGGCAATTAGTAAACGCCGACCGTCGTCGCGCTGGCGAGTTCGTGGAACGGACGCACGCCGGAGACACCGTCCCATGGATACGTCTTGAAGGGAAGTTCGCGTTCGCCTTCGTCACGTTCCATGAAACCGGGAACGAAGAACTCGTCCGTTAGCGTATAAAGTTTCACACGTCCGGTCTCGCCGTAGCCGACCAGTTGGTTGTAGTCATCGAATGTCACGACTTCCGTGACGGCGCGAGGTTGCGGGGCATAATAACTAATCTTGTAACCGTCCTCGGCAGAAATCGGTTTGCTACACGCCAAACCCATCAACGTATTGCCATAAGTCGGTGTCATGAAGACGCCGCCTTCCTCCGGCGAACCACCCAGGAGTTCCTCAACACAAAATCGGGTCCATTGCGGCGTGAACTCAGTGCCGCCGGAAAAGATCCCCGTAATTCCTACTTCGCTGAGACTGGTGCCTTTCTCTTCGAGAGCTTCGCCAAGCGATTCAAGTAGCTTCGGCGTCGTGAACATGCACTTCACGTCATGGCCGGCGGTAAGAATCGTGACCGCCTGATCGATGCAATGTTTCTTGTATTCCTCAAGATGTTCCATCCATCCCTTTTTGATCAGCTTCACCACCCAACGTGGATCCAAGTCGATGCAAAAACAAATCCCTTCACGGTACTGGGCCAAATGCTCGACGGCCAACCGGAGACGCCGCGGGCCGCTGGGACCAAGCATCAGCCAGTTCGCGCCGCGCGGAAAGTACTTCTCTGGCAAAGTGTCGCTGAAGAGCTCGTAATCCTTCCAGTGATCCTCAATCACCATGCGGCTTTTGGGAATACCGGTGGTGCCACCGGTTTCGAACACATAAACGGGCTTACCCGCATGGCCTTTGGGAACCCAACGACGAATCGGACCGCCTCGCAACCACTCGTCTTCGAAGTGCGGAAATTTTTTCAGATCGTCAAAACTCTTCACGTCGGTCAGTGGGTCAAAGTTCAATTGCGATTTTTTCTCAAGCCAAAAAGGGCTACCGGTCTCTTCACTGAAGTGCCAATGCACCGTCTTGAGCGTGTGTTCGTTTAGCCGATCGAGAGCGGCGGACGCTAAGGATTGGACCTCACTGCTTAATTCGCTGTTCATGGATTCGTCGACGATGCTCATGGATTTCTCAGGCGGGGAATGGAAAACGAGAATGGGCGGGCTTGAATCCATTATGCCGCGCCGGAAAGTGTCTACCTAGAGGTGACAGGTCAATAAAAAACCTCGAAGCGATTCGCTTCGAGGTTCAGTGTTCTCAGTCATGGAAGCCGGACGGGTGCTTCGTTAAAACTTGTTTTTAGGGTGAGCCGAACGCGCTAGCGGGCTGTTGATTTAGTGCACGATTGGGCGTTTTCGTTTAACGGCAAGCCGCAGGCGTCTGCGTTCTCAAGTTCTGTCGCCTGCGGCTTGCCGTTAAACGACTAAATCAACAGCCCGCTAGCGTCGGGCGTCGAGCAATGCCCGCGGCTAGCGCCGTCGGCTCACTCCACTATCCCTAATTCTGTATTTTGACGAAGCGTTAGGGAGCCGCAGGGCTGGCTGCAGGAGGAGGAGCCAAGGTTCCAGAATTGTTGTCGTTGGACGTCGCCGCAGCGATACCAGCCAGACCAGCTAGAGAGGCAAGCCCACCAAGTCCGCCACCCAAACCGCCCGCACCGGCACCGCCACCACCCGCGAAGCCCCCGCCGCCAGTTGCACCACCGCCACCAAGAGCACCACCACCGGCTGCCCCGCCGGCACCTGGTGCACCACCGAGTCCACCCATGCCGGGTGAACCACTGATCGGGTTACCAAATTGATCAAAGCCCGTGATCGGATTGCCGAATTGATCAAAGCCTGAAATCGGGTTGCCGAACTGGTCAACGGGAAGCGCGTCTGCCATGGGGAAGCCTTCCTCAAGAATGACTCCCTCGTCCAACGGCTCATCGGACGCTTCTTCAACTGACTCTACGGCCTGCGGTAAAGGAGCGATCTGCACGATCACCTCATTGGGAAGCGTGATCGATAGCTTTTGGCCTGCGGGCAAAACGATTTGGCCTCTGGAGATGGCTTCCGGTGCCGAGGGAGTGTTTTGGACGACCAACGTTTGCTGACCGTTGAAATTGTTGAACGAAACCTGCTCCAATTCGCCGACCAATTCGAATCCGATCATAGCCATTCCGCGTTGCCCAAGCGCCATGATCGAATAGTCACCTGTATTGACCTTCTCGAATTGGAACCTCCCGCTCTCGTCAGTGACTACCCGATCGATGATCTCACCGTCTTGAACAAGAAACACGTTATTCAAACCGGCAGTATCCACATCAGCGCCCGCAAGGCGAATTTGGCCTCGGAGCCCACCGTCGTCGCTCTGCATGACTCGAAAAGGTGTCGCATTGACAGCGAAGGCCGAGACACTGCTGAAGTCCGCCGCTTCGATCGAAACGGGGCTAAACTTCCCGGCCGGCGGAACATATCGAATGATCGAAGACTTGATGAGAGAATAGTCAATCGCAGCGGCCGACAATTCGACCTCGGACGGAAACTGAGACTGTCCATCAACCACGTGCATGGCACAACAGGCAAATACTCCCTTGGCCCGCGCGGTCATTGCGTAGACTCCCGATTCCACACCACTCAGCTTGAATTTTCCTTGCGAGTCGGTTTTGCCACGAACGGAAGCGCCACGATCGTTTGTCATCACGACAGTCGCATCTGCGATTGTCGACAAGGACCCTGAAGACGACGGAAGAACGACACGCCCGGTTAACTCGCCCGGAGTCTCAGGACTGACCCACTGTGGGACGGTCAAATAATTGGTCGACTTAAGCGAAGTCTCTTCAGCCAAGGCAACAGTCATGGTCATCAAGACCAAGCCGGCTAAGGCAATTGAACGGTTCATAGCGTGACTCTCATGGGGTATTTTCAACGGGTACTCAGGCCGAAACTCGGGGTGGAGAGTTCCGATTAGGAGATTCCTGTTGATGATACGCGAAGATAGGTAATTTATCCACGTTTTTTTGGGTGAATTCTGGAAATTGTCTGTTTTTTTGTGATTTGAAGTTTTTGCCGATCATGGGCAGGGCATCTGCCCGGTCTGCTAGAAAGTTGGGGTTGCCGCGACTTCGGGTTGCGTAAGTTTGGTACCACGCCTTTCGGCGAAGCGAGCGGAGGTCAGTGCGGTTTTCGGGCCAACGGCCCATCCGTTTGTTTAGCCCAGGGTGAGCCGAACGCGGTAGCGGGCTGTTGATTTAGTCCTCATCGAAACCCGAAGCGTGAGCGAGGGATACATACAAAGGACTTAATGGTGATGAATCCCTCGCTCACGCTTCGGGTTACGATTAAATCAACACGCCGCTAGCGCCGTCGGCTCACTTCGTTAACCCCAGCTTCCAAGCTTAAAAAAGCATTAGACGTCTAAATTGCGGACATCCAACGCGTGGGTTTCGATGAACTCGCGGCGAGGCTCAACTTTGTCACCCATCAAGAGCCGGAACATTTCGTCGGCCGCCCCGGCATCGGTCAGGTTAACCTTGATCAGTGTTCGGTTGGCAGGGTCGAGGGTCGTTTCCCGCAGCTCTTCGGCGTTCATTTCACCCAGACCTTTAAAGCGGGTAACGGAAAGACCTTTTTCCCCGGCCGCCCGGATTTCCGGTAGTAGAGCGCGGAGGTCTTCCATGGGCCGCCGGACGTCTTCGCCGCGAACGATTTCAAATCGCGGCGTTGTCGACCCGGTTCGGTCGGCGGGAATCAAGTCATCGAGTCCGAAACCAAGCGGCTGTAAATCTTTCAAACCGCCGTTGATCGTGCGGACTTCGTGCAACTCGGTCAGGTGGGCGACCAGTCGCTCCGGCTGGTCGGCTTTGTCCGCCGTGGCTGCTTGAGCGGACGCGTCGTCGCCGGATTGCTCCGTTTCGGCTTCCTCTTCAGCGAGATCCATGTCCAAAATCGCCCCTCGATCAGCGAGGAACTGTTCGACCTCTTCGAGAGTATGGAACCAGTTTTCCTCGCCTTGCAAAGCGATCAACAACGGCGGCAGTTTCCCGGTCACCGGGTCGAATCGCATTGCGTGAACTTTTAGGCTGACGCCCCGTCGCTCCAAGGCCAGGATCGCGTCTTCCATACCGGCGAGTGCTCCGGCCAAGGCTCGCATCTGCTCGGCTTCGATCCGCCGGCCGTCTTCGGCTTCAAAAATCGTTTCGCTCAAACCGCGTTCGAGCAGTTGAGACTTCATTTCTTCTTCGGTTTGCACGTAATACCTCGTCTTGCCGTGCGTAACGCGAAATAGCGGAGGCTGGGCAACGTAGACATGCCCGGCGGCGACGAGTTGGTACATTTGGCGATAAAAGAAACACAGCAACAGGGTCCGAATATGGCTGCCGTCAACGTCCGCGTCGGTCATGATGACGACCTTGTTGTAACGACGACGTGTTAAGTCTTGGTCCGCCCCGATTCCTGTCCCGATCGCTTGGATCATCGACTGGACTTCTTCGTTGGCGAGCACCTTGTCTTCGCGACTTTTGTAGGCATTGATGATCTTTCCGCGCAGCGGCAAGATCGCCTGAAACTCCCGCATCCGTCCCCCTTCGGCCGATCCACCGGCCGAATCACCTTCGACGAGATAGACTTCGCACTCTTCCATATTCTTGGAGATGCAGTCCCGAAGTTTACCCGGCAATCCGCCGCCGCCGAGGGCGTCTTTGCGTTTGCGGAGTTGGTCCTTGGCCTTGCGAGCGGCCTCCCGAGCCTCGGCGGCGAGCAAACCCTTGCGGACGATGATCTTGGCGACCTTGGGGTTTTCTTCCAAGTACTTCGCCAATTGCTCGCCGACACCGCTGGTGATAATCCCGTCGACTTCGCCGTTACCGAGTTTGGTCTTGGTCTGGCCTTCGAACTGGGGGTGCGGGACGCGGACACTGATTACGGCGGTTAGGCCTTCGCGAAAGTCGTCGCCGGTCGGCGTGGTGGTTTTAAAAAGTCCTTCTTTTTTGCCATAATTGTTGAGCATTCGCGTCAATGCCGAACGAAAGCCGGAAACGTGCGTGCCGCCTTCGACCGTGTGAATGTTATTGACGTACGACTGCACCGTTTCGGTAAACTCGGTGCTGTACTGCATCGCGATGTCGTACTCGACGCCTTCCCGATGTCCAACGAAATGGATCACGTCGCTGTGCAACGCGTCACTGGCCCGATTGAGGTGTTCGACAAATTCGACAATCCCGCGTTCGTACTTGTAATCGCCGCCTTCGCCGTTTCGTTCATCAAGGAATTTGATCCGCACACCGCTGTTGAGAAACGCGAGTTCCTGCAAGCGTTTTTGCAACACATCGAAGCTGTACTTCGTGGTGCTGAAGATTTGGCTGTCGGCTTTGAAAGTCACCTTCGTGCCGGACTTCTGCGTCGGCCGACCTTTCTTGATCGGTCCCGTCGCGACACCACGTTCGTATTGTTGGCTCCACGTTGATCCGTCGCGACTGACTTCGACTTCGGCCCATTGGCTGAGGAAGTTGACGACCGTCACGCCAACACCGTGCAAACCCCCAGAGGTTTGGTAGGCCCCTTTCTCGAACTTGCCGCCAAATTTCAAGACGGTCATCACGCCCTCGAGCGTGCTGACCTCCCGATCGAGTTCCTCCGAAAGTTGTTCGTGCTTGGTGACCGGGATTCCACGTCCGTCGTCGTCGACCGTCACACTACCGTCGTTATGAACGACGACGCTGACCGTTTTCGCGAATCCCGCCATCGCCTCGTCGATCGAATTGTCAACGACTTCGTAGACGAGATGGTGCAGCCCGCGGGCGGTCGTATCGCCGATGTACATGCCGGGACGCTCCCGGACGTGCTCGAGGTCCGAAAGGTGTTGCAAGTCCTTATCGGTGTACTGCGAATTTGCGGCAGGTGATCGCATGTCAGGCTCACCGTTCTCGTCGACTGGTATGCCTTGCGCGCCTGGCATTTCGACCGCAACCGAAGGCGGTGAAGTGGGATCGTCCAAGTGATCTTGAGGATCAGGCGAGGTGCGTTCGGGGGCGGAGTCGGGGGAGGATGAGTCGCTCATAAACGGACGGCCGCAAAGCCGACAAAAACGGACGAAAAGCCACAAACTAGCAGGCTAGAGTGTAGCAAATGATCCGCTCGAGCGTGAGGCGTCCTCAGAACGGATTGGCTCCGAAGGGATCGTCGCCTCCGCCCGCCGGGGCAAACGGGTCGGCGGCCCCGCCAGCGGCGGGCGCGAATGGATCGGCCCCACCGCCCGCACCGAACGGATCCGCTCCGCCACCAGCACCGAACGGGTCCGCCATGGCGGGAGCGAACGGATCCGCCCCGCCATCGTTTTTGGGTTTTTGTTTGGCTTTCTGTTTCTCGTCTGCGGCGAGTTGCTCGGCACCCGCCTGCTTTTCAGTCGTCGTCGAAATGGTCGGCATTTCTTTGCCCACCGGACGCAGGCACTGCAACGTCCCGCTATTATTGACCAAGTAAATGCGATCGGTCTGGACGTTCGTCTGCAGCACGCGAGGGCTCATGCTATTCAAGCGTACCGCGATCTTGCCGGTGCCTAAGTCCAAGACCACCATCGAACCGGACATCGTCCGAGCGAAGACGCGACCGTCCAAAACACCGATCACCTCAGCGATCCCACCGATCGACCGATCCCAAACACTCAATCCCGTGCTGGCGTCCACGCAGGTTAGGTTCCCGTAGGTGGATCGAAACAAAACCTTCTCGTCGAAGAAATAAGGTGAATCGTAAATCGGATCGCCCGTCGGACGGCTCCACAGGACTTGGCCGGATCGAGTGGCTCGCAATCCGTAAATTTGGCCCGATTCGGAACCGAAGAAAAACCGTTGACCCGGTGCCGCCGCAGGTGCACCGACGACAATTCCATCGGTATTCAAACGAAACTGGATATTGGGTTCACCGGCCATCTCTATTACATAGACAAAGCCACCTTCGCTGCCCCAGCAAAGTTTTTCGGACCCGATCGCGCGGGTCGGCATCGAAAGGGCTGCCCCGCTGACGATCTCTTCAAAAATATCCCGGCGCAAATTGACCAACGGGTAAGCAACGATTCGATCGCCGATCGACGGAACGACCGCGAACTCCCCGCATTGCTTGACGCCACGGAGCGGGACGTATCGCATTTGATCGGTGCCGAGTTCTTGACCGTTGGCGATGTCCAAACGAACAATCTCGCCCCCGTTGAGGATCGTGATGAATTGGTCTCCGACACTCAGTCCGCCGTATCCTCGGACGGGCGAACCGACCCGGTGCAGCCAAACTAATTCGCCGGTTTCGGCATCTCGGGACTCGATTGTGCCGTCATTAAACAGTGTATAGAGCCGCACGCGGGGAACTTCAGTGGATTGGATTTCCGCTTCGATCCCACGAAGTTTGAGACGCCGGATGTCGTTTCGAGCGAGCCGTTCTGCTTCGGCGCGATCGAGCAAACCGCTCGATGCGAACTCACCACGACCGAACGCGGCCCGTCCGAGTCCGCCGATTCGACGCTGGTCCGACGACATTAAACCAGTCGTCGAAACCCCAGTGGCGTCATTGCCCGCCGTGGCCGGATCGTCGACGACCTCGAGCAAGTACCGCGCGTAGATCACGCCTTTACCGCCCGATCCGCTATCCTTTTGAGATTGATCGGTTCCCTTGGTGGCTTTCGGCGCAGCCGCTTTCGTGGGATCGGTCGCGCCTGTTTTGCCTACCACTTCGACGTACTGTTTCACGCCGTCACCATGAACGTGGATTTTGTGGTCGACGATCGATTGCGCTCCCGCCGGAGTGCTGAGTTGGCGTTGCCAAGCCTCCTCCAGATCCGTTCGCGATAATTCATCCGGCGTCAATAACGCATGTTCGGCTCGCAATTCCGGCAACGAAGCGATCCCGACTAAAAGACAGAATGTCCCGAAAAAAGGCCGCAAAAAGCAGCACGCTCGATCGAACAATGGCACGGACACTGGCATCGGCTGAAATCGGGTCATGACGTTGATCCGCGAAAAGATCGTCCAAGAGAAGAGAAAAGAGCGAGTCCCATTGTAATCCATTGCCGACACAAAGGCCAATTTTCGCCTCCGATCTGCCGCCCTCACGGCTTCCAATTCGGATAAAGTGGTTCGAGCCATCCTTTGATAATCTAGTCTCCCCCCAAACAGAGCCCCGTTCTGAACATGACGCAAGACTTTCCGACCGGCCCGGCCAAGCGAATCCTGATGCTCGTAGGCGATTTCGTCGAGGACTACGAAGCCATGGTGCCCTTTCAAATGTTGCTGATGCTCGGTCATGACGTCGCCACAGTGTGCCCCGGCAAAAAAGCTGGCGACTCGGTCGCGACCGCCATTCACGATTTTGAGGGTCATCAGACTTATACCGAAAAACCGGGGCATCGGTTCGCCGTCACCGCAGATTTCTCCGCCGTCGATCTCACATCGTTCGACGCACTTGTCATCCCCGGAGGTCGTGCGCCGGAATACTTGAGGCTCAATCAGGACGTACTGGCGATGGTGCGGCATTTCGCCGAGCGGAATCTACCGATCGCGGCGATCTGTCATGGCCCCCAGATCCTCGTCGCCGCCGGCGTCTTAAGCGGACGGCAATGCAGTTGTTATCCAGCCGTTGCGCCGGAGGTGACCGCCGCGGGAGGTCAATACGTTCCACCCGGCGAGGGCATGAACACGGCCCACGTCGAAGGGAACCTCGTCACCGCGCCAGCCTGGCCCGCACATCCGGCTTGGATCCGCGAATTCCAACGCTTGCTCATGACTCCGTAATGCTTCATTCAGTTCATCGAAAGGGCGGGTAGCGAAACCAATGAATCAGCCCAATTCCGATCGACCAAGTGACCCTCCGGTGAGTGATTCTCCTCGGATGGATCCTCCGCCGAGCCTCCCTCCAATGGGTGATCTCGATCCGAGGGTGCGAATCCAACACGAACTGATTCGCGTCCGTCGCCAAGCCGAAGCGGCACGATTGGAAGCCAACGCGGCTCGCTTGGAAGCTTCCGCCGAACATCTCGAAGAACTGATCGAGCGGATCGATGCGGGAGAAGTGCTTTCCGATCGCGAGCTATCGCAACTCGGACTATCAGACGGCCGGTTGAATTCGTGGTCGCGAGTCGATCCGATCTCCGACATCAGCTCCCGCCGAGATGAGAGCTCGCCACTCGAACCAATCGCTCCAACTCCCAAGGTGGTCCGCCGATTCGAATCCTGGGACGCCATTCGCGATGCGCGGGTGGCATACGCCCAACGGATGCGTACCGGCGGCGGTGCGGGCGACTCCGATGCGTTGTTTCGAGTTGACTCCGCTCATCACTCGGTTCGAGCCCCTCGAATGCAAGCAGCGTTGGTCGTAACCGAACCTTCCCAAGCGGAGCACTTGGACGCGAAAGAACCACTCGAGTCGCCCGGCAACGATTCGGAAGAGGTTGCTGCGGCGGACTCAGGTGCAGTGAATGGTGCTCCAGTTCTGCCCGTTCCTGACGGTGAATCAGTCGACGCTGCTGACGATCCGAAGTTTGCGGCCAACGACGAACCGGTGGCCGAAACCGCGACGGAATCGCAAACGGAGCCACCCGTCGCGATCGTGGCTCTGACAGACGAAGACGAGACCACGACCCGCCGCCGCCATCCGATGGCATTGGTCGTTAGCACCGCGATTCATGTTTTGATCCTTGTCATCCTGGCGGGCTTCACGCTGTCCAATGCCATGCCAAAGGACCAAGTCGCCCTTTCCGCGTCGACGAGTGAATCGAGCGAATCGGCAATGGAAACGTTTGAAATTGAAGCGGTCGAGCCCATGGACGAACCCACCGAAACCGCGTCTGATGAAACCCAATATGACGTCAGCCCGCTCGGCGAAATGGCGAAGGTCGACGTGACATCCGATGTCGTCGCGGCGGTCTCGCAGCCAATGGCATCGATGGCTTCGTTGTCCCAACCCAACCTGAACAGTTCGTCGGCGCTGAAGGCCCTGAAGTCGGATTCCCAATCGAAGATGGAGTTTTGTGGCGTCGAAGGTGGCGGCAACCACTTCGTCTATTTAGTCGACAGCTCAGGCAGCATGGGCGACGCGTTCGTGTCGGCCCGTCGCGCCCTTTTGGATTCGATCGAGATGTTGACCCCAAAGCAGCGTTTCTATGTCATCTTTTTCGACGCCAATTGTGACTACATGCGGATCACAAGGGCCGACCAAGACGAACCGCGAAGCGTGTACGCAACGCCCGAAAACAAATCACGTTTGAAAGCGTGGGCGATGCGGGTTTCCATGGACCGCGGTCGAGCTCCTTACGAACCACTCGAATATGCACTCAAGACGCTCAAACCCGATGTGATCTTTTTGTTATCCGACGGTGAGTTCCCAGCTAAGATCGAAGACATCTTGAAGGAAAACAACCTAGTCACGAACCTGTTCGGCGACGAATCACCGGTCAGTATTATTCACACGATCAGCTACTACAGTCGCGAAGGCGAAACCCGAATGCGACGGATCGCGGAGCAAAACCACGGTCAATATCGCCACGTCCCCAAACCCGAATCTCGCTGAAAGTGAAGTGCCTATCCGAAAAGGGGTCTGACCCTCTCGGGCGATACCAGGAAAACAACGAATATCGAATCGCCTCCAAAGGGTCAGCCCCCTTTTCGGATAGGCTCTAAACCAACGTCGATGTCGAATCGGCGAATCGGTCCGCTTCCACTCCGGTCTTTTGGATCATCGATAGCAAAAGATTCGATAGCGGTGGATGCTTGTCGGGATCATGAGCAACGTGTCCGCTGTGACGTACCCCCAACGACTTGCCACCCGCGACGAGTATGGGCAAGTTTTTTGGTGAGTGTTCGCCACCCTCACCGCTGTTCATTCCCGATCCGAACAGGATCATCGTCTGGTCAAGCATGCAGCCCTCACCTTCGGAAGTCTCGGACAAGAAATCCAAAAACCGATTGAGTCGTTGCAAATGAAAACGATCAATCTGAGCGAGTCGTTTCAGCATTTCGGCATCACCGCCGTGATGGGAAAGTTCGTGATGATTCTCACCACCGCCCCCGAATCCACCTGCCTCGCGTGACCACTCGAACGAGATCACACGAGTCGTGTCGGTGATCATCGCGAGGTAGCTCAGTTCCAACATCACGTCGAGCCACATCGGCCGGTCGTGAGCGTTGCCCGGTTGGCTGTCGAGTTGCAAATCCTGATCGGAAACTTCGGGCTTGGGGACATCGACCCAATTCGTCAATCGATCGACGCGGGTCTCCGTCTCGCGAACGGATTGATAGTATTGAGCCAGCTTTTCTCGATCGGACTTGCCGAGTCGTTTGCCGAGTCGTTTGGTTTCCTCCTGAACACTATCGAGGATCGATTTTCTCAGTGCGTAGCGCTTCAGTGTGGCTTCGCGGTCGGCGCTCGACTCAGGAACAAACAATCGATCGAACAACCGGCGGGGAGAGTTTTCGGCGGGCAGCGGAGTGCCATTGCGATCAAACGACAAGGTATGCGAGTGCAATGCCGAACCGGTTCCGGACTGATCAGAAAGCTGAAGCGACGGGAACCGAGTCTCCTCGCCATGCTTCGCCGCGATCACCTGATCGGCCGACACCGAATTGCGATAGTCCTTGCCCGGCGTGGCGTCCAAATCAGCGGCCGTCAGCCACGTGTCGGCTCCCGCATGCCCACCATCGGACGCGGGATGACCGAGTCCGGTGAACACCGTAAAATCGGACTTGTGCTTCTCTAAGGTCTTCAGTGTGGGCGAAAGCGTGTAATCAACACCTTCGTCCTTGGGCATCCATTCGAGGATGTTGACACCGTTGGGGACGTAACAAAACACCGCCCGAGGATGCGCCGCACCGCTGCGTTGAAGCGGTTTGAATTTCGACGGGGCCGCTTGCGTTTCCTTCATCACGTCGAGCAGTGGCAATGTGAGCGAGACGCCCAAGCCTCGTAAGACATGACGACGCGACAGACGAAAAGGATGAGCACTCATGATGACGAAGTAGGGAATGAGGAATGTTCCGTGAAAACGGAGCCAAGTAGTTCGGTACGATCCACTGCCGGATTGTCATTGTATCACGATCGTCGGCATCTCATCGTTGAAGAAATGATTGACTCATCACGATCGCTTTGATCAGCGTTCGCAGGTCGGGGCGATGCGTCTGAGTAAGCATCGTGGCGCGTCGGATGTCCTCGCGATCGACCAACGTCATCTCTCGCCCTAAAGCATAACTGAACAGTTTGGTTGCGAGTGCCTCGTGCAATTGCTCACGTCGGGCGAGCAACGCTTCCTTGAGCCCGTCGATCCCGTCGATCTCGGTACCGTCCGGTAATCGTCCGGTCGCGTCGATCAACGGATCGTTATCACCGACGCGGCCTTTGTATCCGAATCCTTCGCGTTCGCGCCATTGACCCGACGCATCGAAGTTTTCCAGCGCAAACCCGAGTGGATCGATCTTGTCATGACACCGCGCACATTGCGGTAACTCGCGGTGAATCTCCAGACGTTGTCGCACCGTTGCTTTATCGAGACCGGGAACCTTCGGTGAAATTTCACCGGCGTTGGCGACCGGCAGTCCCGGATCCGCGTTGAGCAGCGTTTTCAAAATCCAGGTGCCGCGCTTGACCGGCGTCGTCCGGGTCCCGTTGCTGGTCGTCGTCAAGATCGAAGCCTGTGTCAGCAAACCGCCTCGATGAGTCGACGGATCGATCGAAACCCGGCGAACCTTGTCGCCCCGGACGCCTTCGATGTTGTAAAACCGAGCCAAGCGTTCGTTAAGCATCGCGAAGTCTGAATCGATGAACGTCGAAATCGACAGATCGTTTAACAAGACTTCCATGAAGAATGCTTTGGATTCGCGAGCAAGTGATTCTTCCAAGTGATCGTCGTAGCGAGGGAACAGATCTTCCGCCGGCGGATTGGCACCGATCTCACGCAAGCCCAACCACTGGGCCGCAAAGTTCTCGGCCAGTGACACGCTCCTGGGATCCGCTAGCATTCGATCGACTTGAGCCGCTCGCGTTTTCGGATCGCTCAACCGACCGTCCTGTGCAAGACTCAAAAGTTCGTCATCAGGCATCGTCGACCACAAAAAGTACGACAGGCGCGACGCCAGTTCAAAATCGGTTAATTCGGATTCGTCTTCCGGTTCGGCAAGGTAAAGAAAATTGGGTGAAACCAGCACCGAAGTCAGTGCAATTTTGATCGATTCGATGAAGTCCTCTGTTTGCTTCCACGCCATATCATAGAGCGACAACTTCTCCGCCACTTCCGCCGATTCAACGGGTCGGCGATAGGCGGCAGGCATAAAACGCGTCAACACCTCTTTGGCATACTCGCGTTGTTCATTCGCCGATTCCGGAATCGGCTTGGGAAGCAATCGTGTGTGTGATTGGGGTGGCCAAACAGGATAAACCGGGCCCTCCAACTCGAACCAATCGACCAATAGCGAAGGGCGAGGGAAATCGTCTTGACCATGGACGGTGATGTTCTCAAGGATTCGCCGAAGCGTGTACGAGTTTTGCAAGGTGATGCCGGATTTCTCGGTCCCCATTTCACCAGGAAACTCAAGCGTTTGCAGATTCCCATCGTCGATGCCGCCCGTCACATCGGCTTCGCCGATGATCGTCGGTTGACCTCCTTGATGCACGGTGACGCGTACTCGTGGAGGACCGTAGTTGTAAATCGATGACACTTTCATGTGCTCGATCTCGCGATCCATGTTATGGCGATGATGTCGTTCGTCCTGCGGCTTCTCTCGCATCCGATTATCAAACAGTTCTTGATGGAATCGGGTTGCCATTTTCACGACATCTTCGCGAGTCGGTACGAGGCCACCGGCGTGAATGCGAACCACATAAGGCCCCGGCGTGGGGACTCGGAAATCACGCGCGTTGATGCTCTTGTTCCAGCGATCAAATGCGATCAGCCGTCCGTTTCCATAAACGGGATTTTGGCCACCATTGACGATCGCGTTGTTGTCGCCGTACTTCACGCGATTGCCATCGCTATCGCCTGATTCAGGTTCGAACCGCCAACGGATCGATTCGGGCCTTTCGCCCGTTACAATCGCCTTGTCCAAGATCTCTCGGGCCGACTGCAGGTAGGTTTCAATCTGCATCGGCGAAACCGACAGGGCCCCGCCGTTGTTATCGAACCCGCCCGCACTTGCGTCTTCGGGAAATGCCGAAACATCGAATTCGACTCCGATCAAGTCGCGAATCGTATTCTTGTATTCGGCCCGGTTGAGCCGGCGGAGTACAACATCGGCACTGCGATTGAACTTCTCCGCCCGCTTCATTTCACCGGTCACCCAATCAACCAATATCGCAACCAGCTCGGGGCTGGGTTGCCGGGAATCCTCCGGTGGCATCTCGTGGCTATTGAGAACATTGACGACCTCGGCCCACCGCGATGCGTTAGCCCGATCGGTCATTTGCTCGGATAGACGGTCTACACGGAACTCGCCTTCTTGGGTGTCTGGACCATGGCAATCCAAACAAAACGTCGTCAGGAGGGGAAACGCGTCTCGATCAAACCCGGTCTGATCGGGCTGGAACTCTTCGGATTCTGCCATCACCGGACACACCGGTGCAATCCATCCTGCCAATATCATGACGGCGACAAACAAGGTCGGCGGCAAGGGGCGAGTTCGTTGGAAAAGCCATTTCATATTTGTGTTCTTCAAAACTTATTTAATCTGAAACGGATATCGAAGGATCTTAAAGCGCAGAGGCCGCTGAGACGCAGAGGGCCGCCGAGACACAACCGAAACGTTCTGCGAAGGAAGCTTACTCGAACCGAACGATCGGCGGACGCTGTTTACATGACGCATCAACACAAGAAAAATCACACTCTGGTCCTCGGGTCGCAAACTTTTAATCAATCCTAGCCTCTGCGGCCCTCTGCGTCTCAGCGTCCTCTGCGTTTGCCATTCCGTGGCAGAACCCATTGGACCTAGCTGGACTGGGACCCAGCTGGACTGGGACCTAGCTGGACTGACTCATCAACTGCTCGAAATGCTCGGCCAACACCGTCACGGCAGGAGTCTGCAGCATATGAGCGTGGTCGCCGGGGACTTCGTGGACGTGGACATCTTTGGTAACGCCACGCCATCCTAATACGGGGTCGTCAAATAGCGAGTTGGTCTTGCCCTGGTCCTTCGGCCGAAACAGATGAACTTCTCCGTTGTAGGGCTCGGCAATGTATTGGTGAACGGCCTTAACATTCGCTTGGAACACGCCGAAGACGTGCATCGCGTTGTTGGCGGCGAGTTGTTCAACGCCCAGTTCGCCCGGAACGATGCCTGCCTGCGAAGCTCGCTCGATGAAGAATTGAAGTTGTTCGGCCTGCGGTTTCTGACGGAGTTCTTCCAGGTCTAAATTCATTTCGGCCGGAAACAACGCTGATAGCAACGGAAGAAAATCTTCTTCACGGAGTTCCGCGTCGGGCGAGAGCAGTCCGGAATCCAGCAACGCGACCATCCCGACCGGCGTGCCTCGCTTTCGAAGTTGACGGGCGACCTCAAACGCAATGTTCCCACCGAGCGACCAACCGACCAAATGCACGGTGCCTTCACCATGCGTTTCACGGATCACGCGCGCATAGTGGGCCGCCATCTCGGCGAGCGTTTCATGAGGCGGACGATTCCCGTCGATTCCGTTGGCTTGCAATCCATAGACGGGTCGCTGGCCAGACAACTCCTTCGCCAAATCGCGGTAACAAAATACCGTGCCGCCCGCCGGGTGAACACAAAACAGCGGTGCATCCGAGGAGCCCGCAGCCGGGACGAACAAGGGCACGCGTGTCGAATGTGCCGACGCCAATTCCGGCTGATCGATCAAGGTGGCCAAATGAGCAACGGTGGCCTTTTGGAACATCGCGACCAGCGGCAACCGCTGACCGGTCAGCTTTTCAACCTCACTGGTCATCCGCACCGCCAGCATGCTGTGTCCACCCAATTCGAAGAAATCGTCCTGAATACCGATGGGCCGTGTGTCGAGCAGTTCTTCCCAAACTTCCACAAGTAGCCGCTGCGTGGGCGTCGACGCGGCTTCGAATTGGCCGGCCCAGGCGGGGCGTCCGGTCGGGCGTGGTAGTAAATCACGATCGATCTTGCCGTTGATCGTCCGAGGGAGTTCGTCCATCACGACCATCGCCCCCGGAACCATGTACGACGGAAGCCGCTCGGCCAATTGATCTCGCAGTCGTTTGGTCAGCAATCGGGTCAACTCGGCAGCGGTGGGATCGTTCGCAGCGGGGCCAAAAGAGTCCCGAACCCTTTTCGCAGGGGAGAGGCTAAAAGAGTCCTGACACCTTTTCGCGTCGGCTACCGTGGCTGTGTCGGGTAGGGTTTCGAGGTGTTGTAGAGAACTGTCGTATGCGGTCGCTCGCTCGGTGGCGTCTTGGGTGACGTAGTTGGTCGCCCCGAGACTCGCTAGAACGGAATCGCTGATCGCTTCGTCGGCTCTTATGACCACGTCGTAACGAAACTGACTCAGTTCGTTGTCAGCTTGAGCGGCTTTTAAAAACACGCGGGAATCGCATAGACGCGGATGCACGGCCTGCACGTCGGCGAACCAACGTGGATCGATCAGCAACTCCTCTTCATGCTCGATTCGGGATCGAATGCGGTGCTTGAGTTCACTGATCGGCAGCGTCGGATCGGCGTGTTCGCGTTCCACCGCAGCGGCCATCGTTCGTTGCAGTAGGAGGTTGCGGATGTCCCCGAGAAACAAGTAACCGCCCGGTCGCAAATGCTGCATGGCTCCAGTCAACACTCGTCGCAAATACTCGATCGATGGGAAATACTGAACCACCGAATTCAAGACGATGCAATCAAATTGCGCGTCACCGAGGTGCGTGAAGTCGTCCGCGTTGGCGTGATGCAAACGGACCTTTGATCGCAATGCATCATCACGCGACAACTCTTTGCGGATGTTATCCAACGAGGATTCCAACAGGTCCGAACCGACGTACTGTTCGCACCGACCCGCGATCCGCAGTAACAACAATCCCGTGCCGCAGCCGATTTCCAGTACCCGTTTGGGCTGCAAGCCGGTGATCCGATCGATCGCTCCATCTGCCCACTCTCGCATCTCTGCGGTCGGGATCGGTTGGCCGGTGAATGTGCTAACCCAACCGGTGATATTGAACGACGGATCGAGTACCGGTGGGGCGATTCGGTGGGTTTGTTCGAACAGGTCTCGCCACTGGGAAACGTGTTGGGTCTCCGAAACTGTCGCCAGTTCGGCTTTCAAGATGTCCGATTCAGGAACGACGTAGGCGACGATTTGGGCCGATTCACGATCGGAGCGTTGGATCACGTGGGCCTGTCGAACCAGTTTCAACTTTTCCAATGCGGCGGCGATCTCGGCGGGTTCAATTCGATATCCGCGCAAACTCACTTGGTCATCGGCGCGACCAACGAACTCGACAACACCCTCGGGCAACCAACGGCCCAGATCGCCGGTGCGATACATCCGAGCATGGCTCAAGTCCGGATAAGGCGGACGAGCAAACGGATCATCAACGAAAACCGCGTCAGTTTGTTCGGGTGAATCGAGATAGCCGCGACCGACGCCGCGTCCGCCGATATAAATTTCGCCGGTAACACCGATCGGAAGCGGTTGTCGGTGTTCATCGAGTATGTACATCCGCATTTGCTTCATGGGCCTGCCGATCGGCGGTTTATCGCCCGACCAGTTTTGGTGCAACGGCATCATGCTGCACCCGACCGAAACTTCAGTCGGCCCGTAACCATTGAAAACACATCGTCCATTCTCGAGCCATCGCCGCGCAAGTTCGCCGGTCAGTTTGTCGCCCGCCGAAGCGACCGTTCTGAGCCCCGGTAGTTTCTCTTGATCGAGCATGGCCAACAGCGCCGGCGGGAACTTCGCGACGGTGACTTCGTTTCGATTCAAAAATTCGGTGAGCGAAACCGGATCCAACAACGTCGACTGCTTCACGACAACGAGGGTTCCGCCGCACGAGAGCGAATAGAAAATCTCCGAAATCGCGCCGTCAAACGAAGGCGAGAAACCGAACATGAATCGCTCGGCGGACGTCACTTTCATCCGATCGATTTGAGCGAGAACGAAGTTGACGATCGATCGATGTTCGATTTCAACTCCTTTCGGGGTCCCCGTGGAACCGGAGGTGAAAATGATGTAAGCCCGATCCGTCGGACGCACTTCCGGAAACACCGTTTCGACGTGGGAATCGCGGACGACCGCGTCGCCATGATTCATCAACCATTGCGAATCAATGATTGTCACCGCATCGGTTGCCTCGACGATATGTTGCAAGCGGCTCGGCGGGAGTTCCGGATCGAGCGGCACAAACGTTCCGCCCGCTTTCAAGATACCCAAGATCGACGTGATCAGGTCAACCGAACGTGGCAAACGGACCACCACCGCCGATTCGCGACCAACGCCCGAGCGGATGAGATGCCCGGCAATGACTTTAGCGCGTTCAACGATTTGTTCGAACGTGAATTCTCTGCCGTCGTCGATCACCGCCACTTTTTGGGAATGATGAGTGGCTTGATACTCGATCAACTCGTGTAAAAGTTGTGTCGTGGTTTCAAGGGGCTCGGTTTGATTGAACTGATCGATCACCTGAGCCCGCTGTTCCGGTGAAACGACTGGTAAATGTACGATAAGGTTTTCGGGGGCATCCACCACGGCCGATAGAATTGTTTGATACGAGTCGATCATCCGCTCGATCGTGGAGCGATCCAATAACGCAGATCGGTATTCGACATGTCCGATCAATCGGCGATCTTCTTCCCACAAGAAAAACGTCAGATCGTATTTGGCCGTGCCATTGTCCACCAATGTTGGACGAACCTGCAGACTCGGTGTTCGCTTGAGGTCGCGAGCCAAACGATGGTCACGCGGTAGGTTCTGCATCACCAAAGCGGCTTGAAAGATCGGCGAATAGCTTCGGTCTCGGGTCGGGGCGAGTTCTTCGACCAGTTTTTCAAAAGGAACTTCGGCGTTCTCATGAGCTTGCAGGGTTGATTCGTGAATTTGCTGAACCAATTCATGGAACGACATTCCAGGCTGCAACTCGACCCGCAGCGGCAGCGTATTGACGAAGAACCCGATCAACGGTTCGATCTCCGAGTGAACCCGCCCGGCCGAGGCGGTCCCAAGGACCAGATCGGTTTGACCGCAATACCGCGACAGCAACACCGCTTCACTCGCCATCAAAATCACAAATGGCGTCGTCTGGCAGGCGATCGCGAGCTCATTGATCTGACGCGTCAGTGATTCGGACAATTCGAATTCGACGGTCGCCCCTACGAAATCTTGGATCGCCGGCCGAGGTCGGTCGATGGGCAGATTCAAGACCGTCGGCGCACCGGCGAGTCGGTTTCGCCAAAACTGCATTTGTGATTCGATGCGGTCATCGGACAAGCGTTCGTTTTGCCAATGAGCAAAGTCGCAATACTGGATCGCCAGTTCGGGCAACTCAACCTCGTCACTCGCGACGATGGCTTCGTAGGCGATCGTTAATTCACGCAACATCACGATCATCGACCAACCGTCCGAGACGATATGATGCATGACCAGTTCGATCACATGATGCTCGTCGTCCAGACGAAACAAATGGATTCTCAACAGCGGACCGTTTTCCAGATCGAACGGAGCCCGCCCGGCCACCCGCATTCGGCGTTTCAAGACCTCTCGAATGCCGCCCTGATTCTTCTGGCCCGCCTCAGAGAGGTCGACAAACGTGCAGGGCACCGGCATGTTGTCATGAACGGTGCGATAAGGGATGCCGTCCGGCGCGAGATGATAAGTCGTGCGAAGCGACTCGTGTCGGCCGACCACAATTTCCACCGCCCGTTGCAAGGCATCGCGATCAAGTTTGCCGTGAAGATCCGCCGCCAGGGGCATGTTGTAAAACGGATCGTCCTTGGCAATCTGGTCGACAAACCAGAGCCGTTTTTCCGCACCTGATAACTCGGGCGGCGCGTCGGCCGGTCGAACTGGAATCCGGGAGGGAACCTGTCCGCCGCGCTCGAGAATCATCCTCTCCAATAACGCCCGCTTGGCAGGCGATAGTTGGTCTAACCGTTTCTCGAGATCGGACATGAATTTCCAACGGACTGGTTCGTCGTGATCGGGGTGGCGACCGACCGCTGGCACTGGCATGCGTCGCCATTGCCGCAATCACAAGGTTCGATCGCGGGTGAGCCGACGGCGAGCTGTTGGTCCAAGAACGCCAAGAGTTGTTTACGGTGAGTTTGCTGATACTGGCTCGGATCGTCCAGACCCTTAAAGCCGATGGCGCGGATCAACGGCCGCTCGCCGGGATGTTCGCCGATTCGCCAATCGTTCTCGAGCGACTCGGAAATGTGGTGCTCGGCCAACATTTGACCGCGACACATACGGCGGATGCGCGGATGCAAGTAAGCGTCATCGTAGGCCTTGGCGGCATCGGGATCACGGTCTTTGCTGAAAATATCGCCGTCAAACTCGCCGTATTCCATCGTAATGATGTAGTAATGCGGGTTCTTGGCGAAATCACTTTCTTGGATGTAATCGACGGCAATGTTCTCGAAATACTTTGCCTGACCGGTCTCGTCATCGATCACCAAACAATCGCCGAGAAATCCCGGTTGGTGCATTAAACCCGCCGCGGAACTGACTTGGTGCGTAATTTTCTCGGCGATCAGGTGCGAATCGGCGGCAAAGCAGTCGCATGGCCAGGGTTTCTCCAGATATCGCTGCGACAACAAGTTGAACAAGCAGGCGGTGTTGAATCGAAACCCGTGCAGCACGCTACTCATGGTTTTCTTTAAATCGCGAATCTGCATGATCGTGCCGACGTAAAATACCCCCGGCAGGTTTGTCGATTCCCAAGCACTCGTCATCGCCGGCAAGCGATCTTCGCACGCCATGTCGGGCTGGCAATCGTCATCAAAGAAGCTCGGGTCCCACCGGAAACCGGTGCAACAAAGAACGCGGTCGTAGGCCATCGTCGCCCGCTGGTCTTCGGCGTGGGTGAAACGAATTTCGACCCGATACTCACCGTCCACCTTTTCAATCGATTCCACCTCAGCATCAAGAACCGAGTTTTGGCCCTTGAGAATGTAGGTATCCAAAAAGTCGTTGTTGACCGCGCGGAGGTGACCAAAGAAATGCGTTTGCCAAGCCATCTTGATCGGGCTGGGGCTGCACAGATGCGTCACCCGCGTGGCGGCGATCAAATGATTGGCCGTTTCAAACGCGGAGTTGCCTTTGCCCAAGATCAACACCCGTTGATCGGCGAACTCTTCCGGATCAATCGACATGTCGGAATAGTTCTCGGTCAATTCGATGCCAGGAATGTTCGGCAGGTAAGGCTTCTGCACGCCGACCGCGACGATCAAACAACGTGCATGATAAGTCATGCCGTGTTGGTCCCGCACGAGATAACCTTCGTCCCCGTCGCCGGCCTTGTTGACGGATTCAACTCGGGTGTTGAACTGGATCTCGAGATCGTATCGTTTGACGAAATCTTGCGTGTAGCGGGCGTAGTCCTCCGTCTTCGGGAAGTAGTCTTTGGAATACTTCGCCAACGCCACGTCGTCGTCGTCACACAACAACGAATTCCAATCGTAACGAAGCTGCGCGGCCCGTTGTGTGTAACCGGTATAGACCTTATTGATCGAAATCATTTGGCCGTGACGCGGGTACTTTTCCAGGAACGTTCCCGGGCGGTCGTGGGCTTCGAGGACCAAATGATCGTAGCCCGCCTTTTTCATGAAGTAACTCATCTGAATACCGGCCGGGCCCGCACCGATGATGAGAAAGTCCAGTTCGCGTTTGGGATTCGGTTGGATCATGAATCTTGCTCGAGCGCCTTCAAGGCTTCGTCTTCGGAAAGAGAGTCAAGTTGCGACAACAAGTCTTCCATGTTGTCGGACCAAGCTTGGGATTGATTGCGAACGATCGCTTCGGCCAACGTTGCGATCGTCGGTCGTTGAAAAATCTCACTCAATCGCAGATCCACTTCAAACCGTTGTCGCAGCCTTGCGAACAACTGCGCCGCCATCAATGAATTGCCACCCAGGTCAAAAAAATGATCATGCCGACCGACGGTGTCTCGTTCCAAAATCTCGCACCAAGCCTCCGCGAGCGTCCGTTCGATCGGAGTTTGTGGCGGTTCGCTTGCGACGGAAACGATCGGCACTCCTAGATCAGGTAGCGCCCGGTAATCGGTTTTGCCCGCCGGCGTTTGCGGCAATTCCGGCACGATCTCGATCGCCGACGGGATCATGTAGTCGGGAAGCAAACGCGAAAGCTGCCGGCGTAAATCGTCAGTCTGGAACGATCGAAGGGATTCCCGATCGACGGCGCAGTACGCGTCCAACCGCTCGATTCCTTGGGAGCCACGACGCACCACGACGGCTGCACGATTGATCGAATCACATCGCTGAAGTGCCGATTCGATTTCGTCGAGCTCGACACGGAACCCGCGGATTTTGACTTGCCGATCGTTGCGAGCGAGGAACTCCAACTCACCGCTCAAGTTTCCCTCGCGATTCCCCTCCGTCCGCATTCGAACTTGGTCGCCGGTACGATAGAACCGCTCATCGCCTATCTCAACGAATCGTTCATTGGTTTGGTTTTCGTCTTTGAAATAGCCGCGAGCGACCCCGTGTCCGCCGATCAGCAATTCACCAACGACGCCTCGGGGAACATCGAGGCCGTTGCGATCCAGGATGCGAGTCGTTGTGTTGGCGATCGGTCGACCGATCGTAATCTCATCACTCGATTCGATCTTCCGGACCGTCGACCACACCGTCGTCTCGGTAGGTCCGTAGACGTTCCAAAGGTGATCGTTGGTGGCCAGCAGCTCACCGGCCAAATCCGGCATCAGCGGCTCCCCACCACACAGCAACGTGACATCTCGGCGTGGCTTCCAACCTGTCGAAAGAAGCATCCGAAACGCCGATGGCGTCGATTGGATATAAGTCGGTCGGGACCGATCGATGACTTCAGCGACCGCTTCGGGGGCGTCGCTAATGCGATGGGCGGTGATGCGAACCAGGCCCCCGGACCAAAGCGGCAACATCATTTCCAAGACGGAAATATCGAACGTGACCGTAGTCACGGCCAGCATACAATCGGATTCATCAAACCCCGGCAAAGTGGCGAACGACGCCAAGAGATTGGCGACATTGCCGTGCTGCACCGCGACTCCTTTCGGCTTGCCCGTTGAACCGGATGTGTACATCACGTAGGCGAGGTCATCGGGATTCAGTCGACCGATTCGATCGTCATCGCCGACGCCATCTCCATCGGTCGATCTCAAACTCGATTGGCTACTGCCCTCGGAGAGGAACTGGTTATAGGCTGGCTGATCAACCACCATCATCGGTTTGGCATCTTCGATGATCTGCCGACGACGTTCCGGTGGCAACGATGCATCCAACGGCACGTAAGCGCAAGCCGCCTTCCAAATACCCACGATCGCGACAAGTAAAGCGTGCGAACGAGGCAAATCGACTGCGACCAAGCCGCCCGGCTCAGCACCACGTTGTCTCAATGCCTCCGCGAATCGATCGCTTTGTTCATCCAGTTGTTGGTAAGTGATCGATCCACGGTCGTCCGCGATGGCGACTCGGTCCGGCGTGGCGGTCGCGTGTTGGCCGACCCGATCGATGACGCTTTGAAATCGCGACGAGCCTACGCTACCGGCGAGTTCAACCACCGCGTTGGTCCTTGGTGGATCTGGCAAGAGTTCGGCCAGACGAGGATCATCCGGAGATGTGGCGATGCGGCCCAGTGCGACCTGGAAGGATTCAAAAAAGTCATGGGCGACTCCAAGATCCATTGACTCGCCGGCGATCAAGGAAACCGTTGACGCGTTCACTTCGTCACCCGGTTGCACCACAAGTGAAAGATCATACGCAGTGACGGCCGAATAATCCGCATCGATCGATCGGACCGGCACGTCGCCCAAGCGGTCGCAAGCTCCCATCGGTGGCTGGTACAAAAACATGACTTGCGACAGGGGCATGCGTTCAGCGTTTCGCGTGACCGCCGTCGAAGCGATGACTCGATCCACCGCCACCAATGCGTGATCCAAATCCGCCAACAATCGATCCCGAGTCGTCTCGATCGCCTCGATCCATGTTCGGTTCGGATCAACGGTCGCGCGGTACATCACTGGATTGACAAAACAACCGACCGTCCGATTCAAACCCGATGCGGGACGATTCGACGTCGGTACCGTGATGGCAAAATCATCACTATCGCCATACCGTGCTAGCAACGTTTCAAAGACGGTCAGATACAGCATCGACACCGTCACGCCGTGCTTCGTCGCGATCTCAGTCAATCGGACCGAAACCTCGGACTGCACCGGAGTTTTCCAGGCATGGGAAACGACCGACGCGGTTCCCGATTCATCGGCGGCTTCGCGTTTGGGAAGGTTCAGTTCGGTCGGCATACCGGCGAGTCTTTCCTGCCAGTAATCCTTCGCTGCCGTCAACGTTGCATGGTGATCGTCGCTTTGATCCCAAACGGCGTAGTCAACATAATCGATCGAATCGTCAGACGTTTCCGAGGTCACGCCGTCGCGATAAAACTCGTTCAAGTCCTTCAGTAAAATCTCGACGCTCGTCGCGTCACATACCATGTGATGAAACAACCAATCGAGCCGGCTGGTTCCGTCATCGCCCTGATGCAATGAAACATGGAACATCGGTGATCGTCCGACATCGATCAACGACTCGTATGACGCCGATGCAGGATCGATGGCGATCCCGGGGGCCTTGGCATCAGGATCCACAAACTGAAAAACGTCGCCGTCACGCTCGACAACACGTGACCGCAGCATCGGGTGACGAGCCACCAAGGCGTCGATCGCCGACTGCAGACGAGGCAGATCGATATTGCCGCCTAGTTGGATGGAAACCGGTACGTAAACGAACGCATTGGTCTTTCCCAACTGATCCAACAACCAAAACCGCTTTTGGGCATCCGACAACGGGTAAAGCCCGTCAAGGTCGGTTCGATTCGCTGCCGACGCCGATAGTGCCAATTGATTCTTGACGGAAGAATCGTGGTCCAGTTCCGAGGCCGGTTGCGAATCAACTTCCGCCGCGAACGATGAAAGTTGCGGATAACGAAACAAGGTCGTCATGCCAACGCGAATGTCCAACCGCTCGGCCAACTCGGTCAACATTTGCGCAACCAACAGCGACCCACCACCGAGATGAAAGAAGTTGTCTTGGCGACCGATCGGATCGGCCTGCAACAGTTCCGACCAAATCTCCGCAACGCAAATCTCGGTCGGGGTTTGGGGAGCCTCGAACGCCTGTTCGGTCTCGGTCACTTCGCCGCCGGATTGCCAGCGTGCCCACTCATTCAGTTTGCCTTGAAGGAACCAATTCTTGGTGTCATTTCGACGCAGTTTCCCGGACGAGGTCTTGGGCAACGTGCCCGAACGAACCAAGACAACCGCATGAGGCGTGACCTGCATCGTTTCGGCCAACGCCGCGACGATCTCGGGCAATAATTCGTGAGCGTTGAACTTCTTGGGACGCCATAACTCTTGAACAACGACCAACTCTTCGCGATCGCCCGCGTCGATCGAGAACGCGGTCCCCGTATCAGGCCGAAACGACTCGCTGATCGACTGAACGACTTCTTCGACGTCGTGAGGATAGAGGTTCCGTCCGCCAACAATGATCAATTCTTTCAAACGACCGGTGACGAACAACTCGCCGTCAAGGCGCGATCCCAAATCACCGGTTCGTAGAAATCGATGGGCTTCGTTTTCAGGGTCATCTTGAATGCGAGCGTCAAACGTCTTGGCGGTTGCTTCGGGATCGTTCCAATAACCTCTTGCAACTGATGCACCACGGAACCAGATTTCACCGATCGCTCCGTCAGGCACACGGCGACATGATTGAGGATCAACGATTTCGAACGCCATCGATTCAACGGCCACACCCGAGCTAACTAATTCTTGAGTGGCCGATGGTGGATGCACGTTAGGATCGGTCACAGAGGAATCGATCAGCTCGAGTTCACCGGTTTGTAACTTGGCCGAATCAACGGTGATGGAACGATAAGGTTGCCCCAGCGGCGTACCGGTGGCGAACACAGTCGTTTCCGCCATCCCGAATGCCGGACAAAACGTCTCGGGTGCGAATCCGTAAGGGGCGAACTTCTCAGTGAATCGACGAAGCGTGTTGGCGCGAACGGGTTCGGCGCCGGCGATCGCCACCTTCCATGAACTCAAGTCCAGTTCGACGGCGTCGCAATCGGTTTCCTTGATCCGCCGAACGCAGAGGTCGTATCCAAAGTTCGGCGAGCCGTTACTTGTTCCGCGATAGTGGTCGATACATTGCAACCAAAGCAGTGGGTTGCGGACGAAATCAACCGGAGAAATGACGACGGCCTCCACACCACGAAAGATCGGCACAAAGATCCCGCCGATCAAACCCATGTCATGATAGGGCGGCACCCATTGGACACTGTTGGCACCTTCGAAATGATAATGCTCAATCACCGCGTTGAGGTTGCTCAGCAACACGCGATGCGGCAAGACGACACCGCGGGGATTGCCCGTCGACCCTGATGTGTACTGCAGAACCGCGATATCGTCCGGCTTCGGTAAGGCACCGTCCCAACGGCTTGCCGCCTCGAGATCAATCTCGTCAACCGCGATCGCCATCGAGTGCGGCATCTGCCACATCGGCAACACCTGATTGCCGATCAAGTCTCGCGTGCTGATCATGCACTTGGCACCCGCGTTGGCGACCATCGCCTGTAAGCGTGGTAGTGTCTGTTGCAATCGCAACATCTGCGGTGGATAAACCGGGACCGCGATCGCCCCGGCGTACAAACAACCGAACAACGACGCCGCGTAATCCACGCCCGGATCTTGAACCACCAACACCGGATGTCCGGCACCGCCTCGCTCTTGAATCTCGGCGGCGATCGCTCGGGCACGGTGATCCAGTTCCGCGAAACTGAGTCGCTGGTGATTTCCCGGCGTGTCGGTCACGTGTGTGAAAGCCGGCTGATCCGCCGTTTGCGACTGGGCGTAGTGCAAACAGTAATGAACCAACGTGGGAAGCTGAATCGCGTGGTAGTCGCCGCGATTGACCCCGCTCGATCCGGTGGCTCGGTTTTGCGCAGGCGTATCCTTTGGCAAGGGCCCAGCCGTGGAAGTTCGCAAGCCGGTCGTCGGAACATGTCCGTTCTCGCCAAGCGCGAAGCTGATTCGGTCGTTTCCGGTTTCGAAGTCCACAACGCTCGCTTTTGAAAGGTTTTCTCGTGAAAAGTTCCCTGCGGGGCACAACCGTTGCTGGTTACCCAGATCGCCTAAATATGAATTACCTCAGTGTAACCGGATGCGTAGCTTTGAAGAGTGGGGGAATGATACCCACCCCCGCTTAAGCACGGAACCTCCAGATAATCCTGAGGGTTGTATGCGTTTTGATGCCTGTCAGCGGACGTCGAATCGGACGATGGACTTCGGAAAAAAACAGTTTCGCCCACAGCCGAATTCATCTCGTTCACGACAAGGCATTCACTCTGGCACTATGTTCACTCCAATCCTTGCACGCCGCGACCCTCTGGCCAAACCACCACGTATTCCCCAGAATCCGTTGGCGACCGAACTTCCCCATGAAATCATTCGCCCGCCCACTCACCTCACTGAAATGGATTGATGATGAAATTGCAGATTTTCTTCTTGTCGCTAGGGTTGCTGATCGGGACTCTTGGTTTTCCGGGAGTCCCCGCGTCGATCGCCCGGCTATCAGCCGAAACCACCTCGACGGCGGCGAAGGTATCCGGAATCGATCAATCGCTGTTCAGCGAATCGGTCACTCCGGGTGACAACTTCTATCTCTACGCCAACGAGAAATGGCTGCAGAACACCCCGATCCCGGCGGACAAATCGAACTATGGCATCTTCACCGTGCTCGACGACGCGACACGCGAACAAGTCCGGACGCTGATCGAACAAGCCGCCGCCGAAGACGCCGCCCAAGGTTCCCCCAGCCAAAAGGTCGGCGACATGTATCAGTCCGTCCAAAACCTCGAGCAACGCAATCAAGCAGGCATCGAACCGATCCAGCCACTACTTGATCGCGTGGAATCGATCCAAACCAAGCAAGAACTTGCGACCGCACTCGGCGAATTGGCCAAGCACGGCGTTTATGGGCCGTTCGCACCGTATGTCAGTGTCGATGCCAAAAGCAGTGACCAATACATCGTCTATCTGACGCAATCGGGTTTGACCTTACCCGACCGTGACTACTACCTCGAAGATGAGGAACGCTATATCGAATTGCGAGCCAAATTGCAAACCTACGTCGCCGAAATGCTAGCGACGCTCGGTGTGGATCAGCCAGCCGAAGCTGCCGCCGCGGTCGTCGCAATCGAAAAAGAAATCGCGGAGCGACAGTGGACCCAGACCGAGAACCGAGACCCCGAGAAAACCTACAATCTGAAATCGGCACAAGAGTTTGACGCACTCGTCGGCGAATTCGACGCCGAGGCAATGATTTCCGCCGCCGGTCTGGCCGATCAAGAGAACCTTGTCGTTCGCCAACCGAGCTACTTTGAAACGATCGACCAAGTCTTGCAGGACAAACCGCTCGACGATTGGAAGCACTATCTGAAGTTTCAAATCATCGACGGTTATGCTTCCGCCCTGACCGAAGACCTCGAACGTCGCCATTTCGAATTTCATGGCAAAGCCGTTTCGGGTACCGACGAACAACAACCGCTATGGAAGCGAGCCGTCGACGCGACCGGGAATGTTTTAGGCGAAGTCGTTGGCCAACTCTACGTCGAGAAACACTTCGCCCCACAAGCGAAAGCCCGCATGAACGAATTAGTCGAAAACCTCAAACGAGCTTTCGCCGCGCGGATCCAGTCGCGGCCTTGGATGAGCGAAGGCACCAAGAAACAAGCTCTCGAAAAACTCGCCAAATTCAATACCAAGATCGGCTACCCCGACGAGTGGAAAGATTATTCCGACTTGACGATCACCGATGCCTCACCGGCAACCAACATGATCGCCGCCGCCCAGTTCGAATACAACCGAGACCTTGCCAAACTCGGCGGACCGATCGACCGCAACGAATGGCACATGACGCCGCAAACGATCAACGCCTATTACAACCCAACGATGAATGAGATCGTCTTCCCCGCCGCGATCCTGCAACCACCGTTCTTCAACATGGCCGCCGATGATGCGGTCAACTACGGCGGAATCGGTGCCGTGATCGGTCACGAACTCAGCCACGGGTTCGACGACAAAGGCAGCAAGTACGACGGCGACGGAAACCTTCGAAATTGGTGGACGCCCCAAGATCGCCAAGAATTCGATCAACGAGCCTCCGGTTTAGTCGACCAGTACAGCGCGTTCAAACCGTTCGATGACATGGGCGTCAACGGCGAATTGACGCTCGGTGAAAACATCGGCGACTTGGGCGGCCTCGCCGTTTCCTACGCCGCCTATCGATTGTCAACCGACGGCAAACCGGCACCCGTGATCGACGGGTTAACCGGCGATCAACGATTCTTCTTGGGATGGTCGCAAATTTGGCGACGTCTCTATCGCGAACAAGAACTACGCAAACGACTGATCACCGACCCACACAGCCCCAGCGAATTTCGTGTCAACGGCATCGTTCGCAACATGGATGCTTGGTACGAAGCCTTCGGCGTTGACGAAGACGATCCGTTGTACGTTGCCCCTGAAAACCGCATCCGAATCTGGTAAGCCCGATACCAGCCCCCTAGACGACGTGTTATCGTCTAACACATCTCGACTCTGTTTCCCAATACCTCCCTTTAACCAAGAAATACCATGGCCTACACACTGCCCGAACTCCCGTATGCTTACGATGCCCTCGAGCCGAACATCGATGCAAAGACGATGGAAATTCACCACACCAAGCACCACAATGCTTACGTGACCAAGGTGAACGACGCTTTGGCGGGACATGAATTGGAATCCAAATCGATCGAAGAAGTGATCGCCGATCTGTCCGCCGTTCCCGACGACAAACGCGGCGCGGTCCGCAACAACGGTGGCGGTCACGCCAATCACTCGCTGTTCTGGACCGTCATGGGCCCCGGCAAAGGCGGAGCACCTTCGGGCGATCTTGCCTCGGCGATCGACTCGGCTTTCGGATCGTTCGACGCTTTCAAGGAACAATTCGCTAACGCCGCCGCCACCCGCTTCGGAAGCGGATGGGCATGGTTGTACGTTGAAGACGGCTCGCTCAAAGTCGGCAGCACCGCCAATCAAGACAGCCCTTTGATGGGCGCGGCCGTCGCGGGAATCGGCGGAACTCCGATTCTCGGCCTCGACGTTTGGGAACACGCCTACTACCTGCACTACCAAAACCGTCGCCCCGATTACATCACCGCATTCTGGAACGCGGTCGATTGGGACGCCGTCGCCGACCGCTACGCCGCCGCCAAGTAACTCCAGTGCAGACGCGGGTACAATGAGTTAGCGGCTTGTTGATCTAATCGTAACCCGAAGCGTCAGCGAGGGATTCAACGCCATCAATTCTCTTTTAAGTATCCTTCGCTGACGCGTTTTGAAGTTGCGTTTTTTTCGTAACCCGCTGCGTAAGCGAGGGATCATTGATATTGACTCATCCCTCGCTTACGCAGCGGGTTACGAAAAAACAATGCCACAGGCAAAAGCGTTACTTCAAAACTCACCCGTCGGGTTTCGATGAGGATTAAACCATCAACCCTCGAACGTTGGCCTGTCAAAAGGTTCGTGTTGCGGGCGTTTTGGTTTGCGCAAGGTTTATATCCCGAAGGGATCATAGCCATTAGCCGGAGGTTCGAGCGCAGCGAACTCCTCCGGTTAGTGATCTGCGCGATCTCTCGACCCAGAAAGGGTCGCGGATTCGACATCAGCTATCGCCGTATTTCGCGCTATTTGAACGCGGTTGATACAAGCCCAAAGCGTAACCCTCCCCGGCCCGAAGCGGGTCGGCACGGTTTTCGGGCCAACGACCCATCCGTTTGCCCAGCCCAGTCCGAAGGACTGGGTGATCTCTGTCACCTCTCCCGAACGCAGTTTGGGGGAGGTCGAGCGACGACGTTCAGGAGTCCGCGAGGGAGGGGGCACGGGCGTTGTTTG
>NZ_SJPM01000001.1:113501-1022985 GCF_007859915.1 Neorhodopirellula pilleata | reverse complement strand
CCTATCCTCGCGCCCTGATCACACCCAAACCGAACCCGAATTCGGATTCAGCTGGGGAATAATGCTAGCAAATACCGACGGAAGAATAACCCCGACTTCTATGGAGGCAGTATGACTGGACGATTGAAATTTATTTCCGAACCTTGAAATCGGGTTGCCAGGTGGAGGAGCGATTGTTCGAGCGTTTCAGTCGGTTCGATAACTGCCTGGCGGTTTTTTTGGTAGTGGCTTGGAAGGTTCTGTACCTGTGTCACTTAGGCCGCAGTTGCCCGGACATGGACTGCGAGATCGTGTTCACGCCGAGCGAGTGGAAAGCGGTGTACATGGTGGTGACGAAGAAGGCGTTGCCATCGAAGCCACCGACGCTCAACGAAATGATCCGTTTGATCGCTACTTTGGGCGGCTATGTGATCCGCAAAAGTACTCAACCGGGAGCCCAGACTCTTTGGCTTGGACTGCAACGAGTCAACGACCTGTCCCACGCATGGGACGCTTTCGGCCCCGATTCTCGAAAAAAATCAGACAACCAATCCGACCACACTTGTGTGGTACAGTGAGCTGCGTAAGCGAGGGATAATTAATATTGACTCATCCCTCGCTTACGCAGCGGTTTACGATTAAATCAACACGCCGTTAGCAACGCGGGATCATCAACTGACGTAGTGGATCTTGTTAAAGTGACGTAGTGGATCTTGTTAAAGATCCTTTTGCAGGAGGATCTTTAACAAGATCCACTACAAATGTTTCACTTATTGATCCCGCGATGCTTAGGACTGCATGTTTGAGAAACTGTGCGGGATGGACCGGTCGCACGGTGCGGGATGTTTCTGCCGTACGTATTGTGCTTGCTAAGCCGATTCCACTTCTTGGATGGAATTCGCCGCGAAGGAGGAAACGATGCGTTACAACGGCCTGCAGCCCCATGCCTTGTTAGGCTTGTTATGCCTAATCCCCTGTCTCGCGGCGGCAGGGTGCAGCAGCCTAGGGATGTCGCTCTATCCATCGAATTCGACCTTGACGCGTGAGGCGAAAGAGGTGCTCGACGCGTCCCGCATCCCCGCCAGTATGCCGAGGGAAAACGCCAAAACCGTGTTGCCGCCCCACGCACTCGAGCCGGGCGACTCGTTGTTAATCGAACCGGTCAACCTGGAAAGAGACCTGCGGTTGCCGGCCGACCAAATTGTGTTAGCCGATGGCACGGTGGATCTAGGACCGTACGGCCGGGTCGTCGTTGCCGGACAAAACCTGGAGCAGGCCGAAGCGCTGATCGAGCAACAGATCGCCTATCAAATCCGGCAACAGCGTGAGTCGTGCCAGAAATTCTTTCCAAAGCAAGACCGTCAGGATATTGACCTGCCCGAATTGCCCGAAGATTGCGACTCGATCGCCGTCAATGTCCGCATGCTCGAACCCGTTCATCGGTTTTACGTCTTAGGTGAAGTCAACGCCCCAGGTGCATATCCGCTGTCGGGATTTGAAACGGTCTTGGACGCGATCGTGACCGCCGGCGGATTGACGACATCGGCCAATCCTTGCAAGATTTTGTTGGCTCGTCCGACTGAACCTTGCGATTGCCGAGTGACATTGCCGGTTTGTTATCGCGAGATCGTGCAGATGGGCAACACCTCGTCGAATTATCAATTGCAACCGGGTGACCGTGTGTTTGTTTCGTCGCGATCGTGTTTGGATGAACTGATGTTTTGGCGTGCGGACCGACCGTGTTCGCGATGCTCCGGTTGCAATCGTCCCTGTCGCAACCCGGCGATCGTGACGGCCCGCCCGATGTTGTCGGTTGCAGATCCGATGATCGCGCCGGGAAGCATGGGGTGGTTGCGATACGCCAGTGATCCGCTCAAAGCCAATGACCTGGTCGAAGAGGGAACCGTGGGCAATGATGCGGTGAATGAGCCCGGGTTGGGCGACTACTTAAATTCGGGCAACGGACCGAGTACGCTCGGCGTTGAGCCGAACCCGGACACTGATGCGGACGGAGAACTGAGATTTGAATAAGAGCCCGTCCGACCACGGACCTGAAGACCGCGCACGATGAACGAAAGGTATCTTCTCATCTTCTTGAGGCTCGTCGGCTTGACCGCTTTGCTCGCCTTCGGTGCCGCCTTGATGCCCGAGCGATGGATGATCGAAATCGCCGAAGAGTTAGGAATCAAGTCGTTCCCCGAACACCCGCTGACGTTTTATCTGGCTCGAAATCTCTCGTTGCTGTACGGGTATGTCGGGGCCGTGATGTTGCTCGTCGCGTCGGATCTGGCGCGTTACCGACCGTTGGTGAGTTGGATGGCCAAGGGCACCATTTCGTTCGGCGTATTGCAACTGATTGTCGACGCAATGTCGGGGCTGCCCACTTGGTGGACGCTCGGCGAGGGAACGTCCACGTTGATCGGCGGAGTGATGTTGTGGTGGCTCGATCGTCGAACGCCATCGAGCGGCCCGTAACCAGATCCACCGCCCGAATGATTGACGACGAGAACGCCTACGCCGCCATGCGGGCAGGGTTGCTGTTGTCGAAGATCGCCGATCGGTCCGATTCTTCCATTTGGCTGTCGGCCAACTCTTGCGACAGGACTTCTTCGGCTAGTGACTGATAATCGAACGCACCGTTTGAATCGGGCGAATAGTCGAAGATCGATTGACCGAAACTGGGTGCTTCGGCCAAACGAATGTTGCGTCGGATGCGGGTATCAAAGAACTTCGCATTGCGAAAGAACTTACCGGCGTCTTTGGAAACGTTGAAGAATTGATCGATGTCGGTGCTGACCTCGGCGGCCAAACGGGTGTTCGAATCGTACATGCACAAGACGACGCCGGACAATTGCAAACGGCTGTTCATCCGCCGCGAAACCACTTCGATCGTTCGCAACAGTTTGCTGAGCCCGTGCAGGGCCAAGAAGTGGGGCTGCAGCGGCAAGAACACTTCGTTCACCGCCACGAGAGCATTGAGTGTCAAGACACCTAGGCTCGGCGGACAGTCCAGGATCAGGTAGTCAAAATCCTCAGGGTCCTCGGCGAGTTTGTCGCTGAGAATCATTTCACGCCCTACTTCACTGGCCAGTTCCATCTCGGCTGCCGCGAGATCGAGGTTCGATGGCACGACAAACAGATTGTCGTTGATTTTTTGACGGGCTTGCTCGATCGTCGCGTCACCGCAAAGTAACTCGTACATCGTCGCCTCGCCGTCGATGGCAGTGATCCCCAGATGCAACGAAGCATGAGCTTGAGGGTCCAAGTCCATCACGCAGACTTTTCGTCCGGCACGTGCGAGCGCGGCGGCCAAGTTGACGCTGCTGGTTGTTTTACCAACGCCACCTTTCTGATTGATAACGGCGATCGAACGCATGACGGGAGTCTCCTAAAAAGAGGAATGCAAGAGCGGAGTTTTTGAGTCGTTGAAACTCAGGCGGCAGGACGCGTCAATTCACCTGAACCGGTGATCGATTGGTAGGCGAGAAGGACTTCGTATAAGTCCGAATCAATTCGAACCACGTCGTCCTTAAAATCTCGCAGCCAAGTGCGATTGGATTCGCTCGCATGGATCAACAAGCGAGTCATTTGAGCCAAGGACACGTTCACTGTTTTGGGGTTTCCGAGTCCGGCCATCCGGTCAATTTCCCGGTCACAAGCGAAGCGGTGTCGTTGGTTTCGAGCTGAATGCGTGGTCACGTTGGATTCAATCATCGCGGTAAGAACAAACGGATGGCATAGGCACCGGTGAGCCGTCGAGCGGAGTTACGAGCAAAGTTACGAGCGGCGATGTGGGTGGATGTAGCACCCCATCACGACTCGACGCCAGAGCGTCCGGTAAAGGAACTATCGACTTTAACGACTAGGGAGCTTGAAGCGAATTTTTCGATTGTGGTCACCGGTTCGGTTTCACGTCGTTAGAATGGCGATTTCAATGAATCCTGACGCTCTCATCCCGCTCTTTCCCACCCTAAAGGTGATTCTATGCAGAACGCTTCCTCGCCCATTCGACAAAGTGTGATGGGTTGGTGTTTCAAACCGATGCCAACCTTAACTTTAGCCGCACACGCCAAACGCATCGGACTCGAAGCGATCGAAGGCATCCCGGCAACGGACTATGAGGCTGTCCGAAAACTCGGTCTGAAAATCTCGCTCGTCGGTAGTCACGGCTTCGCCAAGGGCCCGCTCGATCCGGATAACCATGCCGAGGTCGAATCCAAACTTCGTGAAAGCATCGATTTAGCGGTCGAGCATCAAGCCCCTGCGGTGATCACCTTCACCGGGATGAAAACGCCAGGCATTTCCGATACGGCAGCATTCGAGAATTGCATTCGATGTTGGAAACGGGTGGTTCCGTACGCCGAGCAGAATAACGTTCGAATCGTGCTCGAACATCTCAACAGTGTCGATGACACGCACCCCATGAAGGGCCATCCGGGGTATTGGGGGGACGATATTGAGCGATGTGTGGATTTGATTCGGGCGATCGACTCACCGAACTTTCAATTGCTCTTCGACATCTATCACGTGCAGATCATGCACGGCGACGTGATCCGTCATCTCCGCCGCTACGCGAAGTTTGTGGGGCACTATCACACCGCCGGGAATCCTGGCCGGGGAGAACTAGATTTGACCCAGGAAATCAACTATCCACCTATCATGCGAGCGATTCAGGAAACCGGATATTCCGGCTACGTCGCTCAGGAATTCATCCCGACGAGCGACGACCCCGCCGCTTCCCTGGCCCAGGCTTTCCAAGTTTGCAACGTATAGAGAAAAAGTTTTTGGAGGATCCGGTCCGCAAAACCGAGTCCAATGCGCGAATCGGTGCCAATGCGAGAAATTCTCGTGCCCCTATTCAGGTGGTTGCGTATGATAGGGTCCTGGCCCACCGAGTCCCTCCCCCGCCTACCCTGGAATCGTGTCTCGCGATGTCCACCCTGCCCACGACCAACGAGATGCCATCACCGGATCCGCCTTCGCGGATTCTGGATAATGGCGATACGGTCGAGGGTGACGGAGTGGTTGAAAATACCAAATTCGAGATCCTCGGCCATGAGATCGACGCGGACGAGGGCCCCGATCAATCGATTGAGCCTCAATTCGAGTTGCCGTCATTCGTTGTTGGCAGCGGTTTCGAAGCGGTTCGAAGCCTCGATTTTCAACGGATCGGAGTGGAGGAACACGAAACCCGTATCATGGTCATCCGCAGCGCCGCCCGTCGCCGAACGGCCGCGATTTGGGGTTCGGCACCGCCGGATCAAACGCAGGACGTCGCTGACCAAGTCGCCAACGTGCTCTGGACGACGTACCGACTGATTGACCCGCGGTTTCGCAACAGTTCGTTTCAACAGATCCGCGTCGGCCGCATCTTGCCATTGGTGTTGTCGTATGCCGCTTGCATGGACTTAGAATGTTCCAATGAACCTATTTCGGATGACCAAACACCGAGTTTGTTTGGTCACCGAATGGCTGTTGTAGCACCTCCCTTTATCCGATCACGAGAACCAGCATCGGACACGCGTCGGACGACACTATCGATTCGGCCAAAACGTGCTGACGCAAACTCGAGTCGTGACGGAAACGAGGCGATGCAGACGTATGCCGAGCTGCGATCTTTCTCGGCCACCTCGATGTGGCAAACGATCGTTCATGACAAGCGATTTTTAGTCGGATTGATCGCAACAACATCCGCCACTGCTGTGTTCCTACTGATTTATGCAATTCGCTTTTCGATGCCGACGCCGGAAGTGATCGCTCAGACTGCGTCCCATCAGTTGCCCACCGAACCTGCCAAGCTGCCCGATACGATCAAACATTCCGACACCCTCGAGCCTTCGGCGACTCCCGGTTCATCTGAGTTGCTCGATTCCGAAGTCTTACCCGCACCGGTCTTGAGTTCGAACGATCTGACACCCGTCATCCCAGTACCCGTTATCCCAGTCGCACCCGTTCCAATGCCAGCGATCGATTTGCTACCGGTCGATCCGGCATCGACTGAGCCTCCGCTTGCGCAGAATCCCATGCCGGCAACCCAACCGGATGCAAGTCAGACGGACGAATTGCTTGCCGCCTTGGCAAAGGCGATTGACGGAAGTGAGGCAGAGCTGAGTTCACAATTAGACGAACTGTCGTCGAACTCAGACGACGTGATGCCTATGATCGCCAAAGATGTGGTACCGATTAAGCAACCCGCTTTTAATTCCGACGAGGTGATTACCGCCGCCGACAACCTTTGGCGAAACACGCCCTCGGCTGCTCGCCAATTCACCGGCGTGACGGCGAAAACACTCATCGATCAATGGGACTTCGAAGCCGAGTTATCCGGTTTCGGAACGCTTGAACACGCTGCGGCTTCTCGGTTATCGCTTCAAGCCGCTTGGTTGGTCGAGCCGTTGTCAATGATTATTGCTCGGCTGCGCGATCATGGACCGGTCTTGGATGTTGAAGTGATCCCAACCGATCCGGCCGCGGACGACCCTGACGGTCTGACCTGTTGTCATCTACCACTTCAAGATCTCACGATCTTGATCGAGTCGTGGCGCGCAGCCCGAAAGCGAGTCGTTATCACCGACGACTTGAACCAAATGCTGCACCAGGGAACGGTCCTGATCGATCGCATCCTAGTAAGCGACCGCTTGCAACCGATCCAACGGGCCGAGTTGATCGAACCGCTGTTGATCGATGTGACGCGACTGGCGGCTTTGGCAAAGGACGAAACGCTCCTTGCCGAGTTCCAAGAGATCACCGACGCGATGAGTTCATTTCCCGATGCTTCGGAATTCTCCCGTTTGGAAGAAACTGACGACGTGTCAGGCTTCCTCGGACGCGTTCGTTGTCTGAAACAACGGCAATGGCAAAAAGGATTGTCTTCGTTGACCAAGACCGCGGAACCGGCACTCGCGTCGTGCGCCAAAGCCGAATGGGAATTGCTACAAACCCAATCTGCCACACCCGAAGCGATGGCCCAGATTGCTGAACGATGGTCCAAGATCGCCGTCCGCTTGCCCCCACGCGAAGCCGCTTCGGTGCGTCTGCACGCGTTGGAACTGTACGGGAATGTTCCACAGTACGCGAAAGAGCGTCAACAACTTCTGATGGCATTGCCACGCTACGTCGCTACCTTGACGCAGCTTTGAATTCGCGAAACCGCGAGCAGAGAAAACTAATCCACGAAACCAACATGACTCTAGCGGATGAGTCCTGCAAGGTTTTTAAGGTGGCTTGCGAGGGCTTCGGGGGTGAACGCGGCTCGGCGCTTGAGGTCTTGGCCCAGGGAATCGGGGTAGATGGATTGCTCTCGGCCCGACGGCAGGTCCAATTCCAATCCGAACTGGTCGACTTGATGGAGTTGCTCGATGTGTTGACGGGCTTCATCGGGCAATACGCCGGGTTGATCGGCGAGTTCCTTGCCGATCACGTCGATCGCCCAAACGAGTTGGCGGGCGGCGTCGTAGCTGGTGATTTCGGCGGCACCGGTCTGTGTTAATCCGATCAGTATCGATTGCGAGAGTGATGACGTCACCGGGCGGCGTTCAGCGGCCTGGATGATTTGGTCGATTACCGGCAGAAGGTCTCGGCAAACCGCAGCGACCTGTTCGGGGCGACCGAAGGGTTGAGCGTCGAAACTCTCCGCCAATTTTTTCTCGAGGTCGACGACTCGTTCGTACAACGGTTGGCCGCCGAATCGATAGGCGATGTTCAATACCGGAGATTGCCACTCGTGTTGACGGGGACGACCGGGAGTACGCGGCATGGCGACGACCGACGACGTCGAAGCGAGGTAGCGAGCTTGCCGTTGACTGTCGCTTTGCAGCTCATGATGACAAGCGGCGCAGTCGTAGAGTGAATAGTCACCCCATTGCTTGCTGCGAACGCTATCGACATACAACTGAACCGTTTTCTTGCGTGCAACCAACGTCGACAGGATCATCTTGCGAGTGTTCCAATAAACTTGGTCGGCATCGATCTGTCCCGTCACGCCAGGATAATTGACGGCGAAGTATGTTTTGCGATCCGCGTCAGCTTTGTCGGTGGTGCCAGCCAAGTTCTTGTAGAGCTGAGCGGGCGTTTGCCAATGCTGGGGCATTTCTTGGCTGAACGTTTCGATTTCAACCGAAGGCAATGGTGGATGTCCGGCGGCGTACATTTGGTGAGTAACGAACATGCCTTTGCTTTGGTTACCGACATGGCAATCCAAACACATTGACGCTTGGGACGCGGTGTTGACGAGATCCTTCATACCCCGCCCCGACTTGTATTCGGGCGCTGCCAATCGCCACGAGTCGCTGTCGAAGTGCTCTTTCTCCCAAGCGGATTCGGTTCCGTCTTGATGACAATACAGGCAATCGATGCCGATCGGCGCGGAGGTGAACGTGCCTTCGGGACGTTCTTTGGTTTGTCCCGGCGTGACGCCTCCGTGGCAGGTCAAACAGGCGTCGTGAAACTGTTGGTATCCTTCGGGAGTATCGACGGTGCCTTCGCCCCAGAGTTTTTCACAAATTCGTCGGCTGAGCTGGTTGCTGGTCCCGATCCAATCTTGGGGGACACCTTTGAGTCCGATCTTGGAACGATCGAGCCGAAGTCTTGGATTTTGGGCGACGATTTGGTCGGCACGGCGATCGAGTTCGTCGATAAGCTTGATCAGCTCCTCGTCCATTTGTTCGAGCGAGAACGGCTCGACCCGTCGGCGGGCGATCGTGTGTTTGTCTTGGCTGATCCAAGCTTCCATTTCCTCGCGGCGACTGAACGGCGTCAAGCTGCCCGAGCCCGCGGCCACGACGGCACTGAAGCCGGGGCCTTCGTAGTGGCAATTGATGCACTCGGTGATCGCGGGCTCACTAATCCAGGCCATGTAGACCGGATCGCTGAGACGATCTTCCGGCGTCGGTTCGGGCTTGGCCGAATCTTGGGCGAGTACCGATGAACTGGCGAGGAGTCCGATAGCGGCAGCGATGCAAGCCAACGCGGCGGACGACTTCGATAAGTGAGTGGTCAATTTGAACATGCCAACGTCAATCGTTTCCAAACGGATTATTGAGAGCGTCGGATTGACGCTTGCGAAGTTCATCAAGCAGTTCTTGGCGTGACTTGACTTTCGGTTCGGGTGTGTCGGGTTTGATCAAAGGTGCCGCCTTATCGGGAACAGGCATCTCCGGCGCATTTTTTTGCAAACCGTTTGGCATTGCGTTTGGCAGTGCGTTTGGTTGCGCGTTTGGTTGTGTTTCCTGACGCTTGGTTTGTTTTTGACGAAGCGTTTCGTTGATCCGGTCGATGGTAGCTTGCCATTTTTCGCGATTCTTCTCGGCGGCGGCTTGTTCGCCTTCCCAGAAGTTCAAGTCTGGCGTTCGGACGTTGCCAAGCCAAGCGGCCAATTCGATCGATAGTTTAGCTGCTTCGTGGCGTTGCAGGGTGGCACCAGAGTCCGCTTTTTCGAATTCGGGCGTATCGAGATGGTCGGGGTAGCCCAGGCCGGTTCGCAGTCGCTCGGCGACGAAGGTGGTCTCGTCACCGGGCCACACGGTTCGCGATGCGACGGCGGCGAGGTAGAGCTGCACGGTCGATTCCCACGTCGCGTACGACTCGCGACGCGACGCCGCATCGACGACCAGACCGGCCAAATCCGCCGACGTGAACGAAGGCGAAATGGAGCGATAAACGACATTGACCCAATGGGAGATCGAACGACGCAGTTCGACGACTTGCTCATGAACGACCGCCACATCGGGAGTCGCGGATGCTTCCATCGTGTTGCGCAATTGATCGAGTTGATCGAGCAATCGGTAGTCGATCTCCTGAGCGATTCCGTTTTGCAGTCGGCTGTGCAGGATGAATCGCAGACCGCTGTCGTTCCATCGGGAGGCGACGGCAACGGCTTGTTGAACTCCGCCTTGGTTCAGACTTTTCAAGGGGGAACGTTCGTTGGCGAATCCGAGCGAGTGGTGGCACGACGAGCAATCATAACTCGATAGCGCGGGCCAAGCATGCCCGGCAACCGGATCGGTGCGGCGAACCAACAGCGACAAAGACGCGTCGGTTGCGGCGATTTGCCCGGCCAACCAGAGTTGAGCTTCGTAGGTCCATGCGTCGTTCGATCGGGCATCACGCCAATGTTTGGGTTGGCGATGGTGATAGGTCGCGAAATCGTATCGCAGCGGCGGGTGACCGGCGGCGATGATGTCGTGGTTCATGTCGCGGTCTTGGTCGCCGATGTGACACGACGCACAAACTCGTGCTCGTGCCAGGAAGTCATTCATCGGCACGTAACCCTCTTGGCTGACGGCGGGTTCGTGCCATTCGTCTTGGGAATGGGTGCCGATCCATTGTTCGGATGGACCGTGGCAACCTGAACAGCCGACGCCTTCGCGACGAAACGTGATCGCCCGGGACGTGCCGACTTCGCATCGTGGTGTTGAGTTGTGACAGGCTAAACAGTTGTCGTAGCCCGCCGGGTCGGTGATTTCTCCGTCGGCATCGAGGATGTCCAAACGCTGCATCATGGCGACCGATTCGGGGGAACAGAACGTGTTCCAACTTTGAGCGTGGGGATCGTTCTCGAACCACATTTGGTATTCATTGCTGCGGACCACCGACGCGTGTACCGAACCCGGACGCGGTCCGCCGTGGCAACTTGCCGCCGCACAGGATTGGGCCCCGAGGATTTTGAGATCGCTACGCAAGATGCCTTGGTGCAGATAATCGAGCGACGACGGCGAATGGGGCGACCAGGTCGGCTCGTCGGCGTGAGCAATCGGACCGCCTTCAAGGACAACCCAGCCCAATAGAAGAAGGAAGCTGAGAACCCCGGTGGAGCGACGAAGATAAATGAAATGATTTCCGTCCATGGAAACTTCCCGTTTGGCGGCCATCCATGGCCGCGGAAGGTTTTGGTCTACGTACTTCGTTGTTGATCGACTTTCCACCGGCAAGGCTTGTTCACGAACAGCCCATATGGAGTACACTGCTGACTGGATTCACGTACAATCGTGCTAATCGTTTAAGTCGAGACGGTTTTGAACGTGCGTGGCGGGATGAATGAACAAAGCCGGCCGCTCGCTTGCCGGTCTGTTGATTGAATCGTTTAACGGCAAGCCGCAGGCGACTGAGTTTGAAAGCGCAGACGCCTGCGGCTTGCCGTTAAACGAAGCTGCCCAAACGCGCACTGATTCAACACGCCGTTGCGCGTCGGGCGTGTATTTGTGGTGTGGTCGTCTTTCAAAATGCTGAACTGAACTAGGAGCGAATTTGTTACTCGACCGTTCTCAATGGAAGCTGCATTTCCCGTTCGGGTTACTGGCGTTGTTGCTAATCGTTGGCGGTGCGGTTTGGTACGTCACCGAATCTAACGCGGCCGGGCGATGGCTCGGCGGCGGCAGCACTCCGGGATTGGTTTGCGGGATCGCGAGCGGTTTGATCATCTTCGCGGAGATGTTTCTGTGGCCTCGCAAGGCTCTGCGTCGTTGGCGGTTGTTTCCGACGAAGTACTGGATGGCGGCCCACCTGTGGCTCGGAATGATTTGTTTCCCGCTGGCGGTACTTCATTGTGGCTTTCACTTGGGCGGCTATCTTCCGGCGACCTTGATGGTCGTATTTGCGGTCGCTTACTTCAGCGGTATCTACGGATGGGCGATTCAAAACGTCTTGCCGAGGTGGCTGCTTCGTAATGTTCCTGGCGAAACGATCTACAGCCAGATCGACCATGTGTCGGGATTGGCGATCGATGACATTCGGCGGATGCTGATTTCATCCTGCGGCCAACGTCGCTCGAAGAGTCAAGAGCCGATCGAAGTCGAGGAGGAACTTGACATCTCGGTCACGCAAACGATCGTCATCGGAGCGATCCGCCAAGTCGGCAAGACATCCGGACGAACCTTGCAAACGCGGCAGGCGACCGACGGCCGAGACGACCGAGACGTACTTTGGACGGCGTTCGATAACATCCAACCCTTCCTCGAACAGGGTGGTCGTGTCGAAAGTCCGGTCACCAATCGCCGAAGTGCGGAACTCTATTTTCAGAGCATTCGCAAAGACTGTGAAACCACCAGCCACGGCGTCGTCGACCTATTGGAACAAGCGTGCGAACAACGCCGGCAATTTGATGTTCAAGCCAACGTGCATCGTTGGTTACATGGCTGGCTGCCGATTCATATTGGCGTATCGATCGCGACAACAATCTTGTTGCTTGTACACATCTGGACGGCATTAAAGTACTGGTAACATGGCTGAGCTTCCCAAATCGCCGACCGGCAAGGACCGATCTCAACGGATTCAGATCGACTATTACAAACGTCGAACGGTGATCGATTCGTGGCGGACGATCGGGATCGTTTCGGGCGTATTGTTCGGTGCGATCTACGGTTGTTATGTGCTGGCGACCCTACCGGGTGATCGTACAGGGAATCAGTTGAGCACCGGACCGATTGCGACCGTTCACGCTTCATTCGAACAAGAATGCAGCCAATGTCATCAGGACTTCACTCCGTTGGACCCGCACGCCCCGTCGCAATGGTTGCCGATCTTGGGCATCGATGAGGCCCAGTCTCGTGAGCATTTGGAGGCGGCTTGTCAGAAGTGTCACGAGGTCGGTCCACACTATCGATCGTCCATGCACGCTTCCTTCGCAAGCATCGATCAAAACTGCGCGGGCTGTCACGCCGATCACCAGGGTCGCGATCACGACCTTACCGCCATGGAGCAGCGAGATTGCTCGCAGTGTCACGCAGACTTGAATGCCGTCGTCATCGGAGAGCCAAAACATAAAGTATCCGTTGTCGGATTCGATCAGTCGACGCACGGCGATTTTCGATCGCTCGGACAAGAGGATCCCGGCCGCATCCGTTTCAGCCATCATCAACATTTATTGCCCGGGCAGGTCGCCCCGGGCGAGGTGGGTGGCATGACGATCGATCGTTTGCGAAGCGAGGACCGATCCCGATATCGACGTTCTGGGCAATCCGACCAAGACGTGGTGCAATTGGATTGTTCAAGCTGCCACGCCTTGGCCGGTCAAGAATTCCAAAGATCCGGAGGCGACTCCAGTTCGATCGATCAGGTGATGTTGAGCGGCAACATCGCCCCCATCCAGTTTGACCAACATTGTTCGGCGTGTCATTCGATCTCGTCCGGCTCGGCTTCGCCGTCGGCGATCGAACTTCCGCACGCGGCCGTTTGGTCAAGGCTCGATCAAATGTTGGCGGCGACGATCCAGGGTGACCGCGCGATGGGCACGGCGACCGGCTCATCGCAAGAGATTCGCTCGAAAGCGACTCTCGGTGTCGGCCCGCAACGGTTGCCGCAGGGCGACGGAAAGGTCACTCCCGGCGAACTCGCGGCCGCGCGGCAACGAGTCGCCGAACAATGTTTGGAGTGTCACGACCAAGAGTCGATCACCGACGAAGCGATCTTGGCGATGAGAGACCCGTCGGCCGATCCTTTGATCCCCGGTCGTTGGCTCAATCACGGCTATTACGATCACGCGGCTCATCGCCAGTTAGCATGTCAGTTATGCCATGCCGAAGCGGACCCGTCCGGGATGCCGACGGAGAATTTAAAGTTGGACTTCGATGATTCCAATCGTGTCATGATTAGTGGAATCGAAATCTGTCAGGCATGTCATCGACCGGCCGGGACGAAGGCTCCGGCTGAACTGGCTCAATGGGATCCGAGTTTGCTCGGCGGAATGCCGACTTGGGCAAGCGACCAATGTACCCTGTGTCATCGCTATCACACCGATCCGTTAGCGGAGGGATCGCGGTGAAACGTCACTTTGTGATTCTCACCATTGTTTCGTTGTCGGTGATCGCTGGGGCGTCGTCAGAGGTCGCGGCACAGCCTGGCAAACTATTGACCAATGCTTCGTGCGCGACGACGACATGCCACGGCAACCAATCGCCGGAATCGCCGGTTTGGGCGCGTTCGCTGCCGCTGCATTTGGCCCTTGATCCGCACGCCCACGCGGGGGTTGTATTGCGTGGGCCGTTGTCGCAAAGGATCGTGGCGAGTTTGGCCCCCGAGTCGACTCAATCACCGGTCGTTTACGATAACGTGTTGCGAACCCGCTGCATTTCTTGCCATGTCACCGTCGACGCGGCCGCTTGCCAACCGGCGGGCGAACTTTCTGACGAAATCCTTGGTCGTGGCGTCTCGTGTGAATCATGCCACGGTCACGCCGGTGGTTGGGTGGAAGAACATGTGGGTCCGGATTGGCGGCGGTTGCAAGATGAACCAAGCGTCGGTTTTCGAAACAACGGAAGTTTGATTGGTCGTGCAGAGACCTGCCTACGATGTCATGTCGGATCACGCACCGAAGATGGTTTGGTGCGGGATGTCAATCATGACATGATCGCCGCCGGGCACCCGGCACTGCGATTCGATTTGTTGACCTATCACGTGAACCTACCTGCGCACTGGGACACCACATCGGATCAAGAGCAAGCGTTATTTAGTTCCAGCATCCGCGTGCGTGAAGTCGGGCAAGCGATCGGTTTGGCGGCTGCGGCAAGATTGTCGGCCGAACGAGCGAGCGACTACCTCAAGACTGGTCGACGTTCCGACGTCGTTTGGCCTGAACTGGCCGACTTCGATTGTTTTGCCTGTCATCAATCGCTCTCGAGCGACTCGTATCATTTGCCGGCGGGGAAGGTTCAGAAGTCCGATTTGCATATCAGTGATGGGTTGCCCGTATGGAATGCGTGGCATTCGATCTTGTTATTGAACCTGCGACAAAAGCAGCAATGGTTGTCCGCGCTCTCGCCACAAAATTACGATCCGAAACAAATGGCCGAAATCGGTCCGCAGATAGCGGAGCATTTTAGTGACATGGCTCGACAAGCGGCGGAGCGATTCCCCAGCCCGATGGCGGTATTGGGCGAAACCATCGATGATCTTCATGCCAACCCGCCGGTCGATTGGCACGCCGCGGCGATTCAGTTCTTGCGCATCGAAGCGGTTGCCGAGGATTTGACTCGCTCCGGAAAAAACGCCGTGATCGCCAATCGACTCAACGCCAAACTTCCTCGACTCGAACAACTCCTGCGTTTCGACGCGAGTGATACCAGTTTCAATTCGACAAACTTTCTGATGAGTCCTAAGGGGTTCCGAGCGGATCGTTTTCGAGCCGAAGCATTGGATTCCCTTGGTCACCCCATTCCCGCTGAAACACCATGATCATTCCCGCCTTGCATGACCGCCAACATCGACGTGGATACCTGAGTCGAACGGACATGGTCGAAATCGCTCAAGAGTGCGACGTCCCGCTGCACCGCGTCGGCGCGGTCGTGTCGTTCTTTCCCCACTTTCGAACCGAGCCGCCACCCAAGGTCGTCGTGCATGTTTGTCGTGACATGAGTTGTCACTTGCGTTCGTCGACCGCGATGACAGATCGTTTGGCCGAATGGGCGGGGCGAAAGTATGGCACCGACGTGGAAGTTTGCGGCGTATCCTGTTTAGGACGTTGTGACCGGGCTCCGGCGGCGATGGTGGGTGAGAATTTAGTTGCCAGCGCCACCCCTGAACGTCTGCGGGCGGCGATCGAGGCTGAGGCGAACGAACAATCGTTCCGTTACGACAGCGACTGGGACACGTTGACCCAAAAACGCGGCCAATGGGATATGGACATTTATGATAAGGAGCCGACCTACGATATCATTCGCGCCTATGTCAACGACGGCGGTACGCCCAAAGGTGTTCTCGCGGCCCTCGAGCATGCCGGGCTGCTCGGTATGGGCGGTGCCGGCGGGCGGGCCTATTTGAAATGGAGCGACGTGCGAGAAGCGGAAGGCTCCGAGGCTAAGAAATACATCGTATGCAACGCCGACGAGAGCGAGCCGGGCACGTTCAAAGATCGTGAGATCTTGCTGCTCACGCCGCACCTGACGATCGAAGGCATGATCTTGGCCGGGATGGTCGTCGGTGCACGCGAAGGTTATCTCTACATCCGCCATGAATACCCCGAACAGATCGAAAAATGTCGAAAAGAAATCGAACGTGCCAAGTCGATCGGCGCGCTCGGGCGCAGCATTTTTGGTAGTCGTTACCAGATGGAATTGGAGGTCTTTCCTAGTCCAGGCGGTTATATCTGTGGTGAACAAACCGCATTGATCGAAGCGATGGAAGACAAACGCGCCGAACCACGCAACCGGCCTCCGGAATTGATGACCAACGGTTTGCACGATCAACCGACTTTGTTGTCCAACGTTGAAACGTTCGCTTGGGTGCCCGCAATTTTGAAAGACCGTGGTGATTGGTTCGCGAGCCAAGGACGCCGCGACACCGTTTTGGCCAAAGGCTCGGGAACAGACATGAAGGGCAAGCGACTGTTCTCGATCAGCGGCGACGTTCGTCTTCCAGGCGTCTATGAAGTCCCGACCGGGATCACGCTGGGCGAACTGATCGACGATCACTGCGGCGGGATGCGAGACGGCATCGGGATCGCTGCGGTCGCGCTGAGCGGTCCGTCGGGCGGGCTGTTGCCGCCCAAAATTCCGATCGAGTACTTGAACGAACGAAATCTGAAAGAACGTCTGCCTGCGGGTGTTCGCGAAATCGACGTGCGAGACCTACCACTGGACATCCAAGTCTCTCGGGCGATCGGCTACATGCTCGGTGCCGGCATCGTCGTTTACGGAGAAGGTTGCGACGTGCTAGCCGAAGCGGTCGCCAACAGTCGCTTCTATCGAAACGAATCGTGTGGCAAGTGCGTTCCCTGCCGCATCGGTTCACAAAAGATTACCGAGATGGGCGAACGAATGCTGGCCGGAAAAGTTTCGATCGGTGAACTCCCGGTCCTGAGTGATTTGACGATGGAGCTTTCCGGCGTGATGCAAGCGACCAGTATCTGCGGTCTCGGCCAAGTCGCCAGCAACCCGCTGCAATCCTTCCTCCGCTTCTTTCCCGAACTTGCCCGCCGCGCGTGTGATCGATCATGAATGATTCCAAAAATCCCGATTCATCGCGGCTGGATCTTTCGATGCTGCTGGGTAGCCCCGTGCCGACGGAGGTTCAAATCGACGACGAAGCGCTGTTCGCTCGGGATTTCAACGGCAACCTGTTGCGGATGGAAGAGGCCACCGCGTCGGAACTCGACCAAACCGTGACGTTGACGATCGACGGGATCGAAGTCACGGTGCAGTTGGCCGTTCCGACGACGGACTCCCAGGGAAAAGTCATTCGCGACGCCCAAGGACAACCGATTCCCCGTCCGACCACGATCTATGACGCGACGACCAAGGCTTTTGCGAATCGTCCCGGTCCCGAACGATCCGGTCAAGATCGAACGCACCACCAAGGCTCACACAATGAGCACCCGATCCCGACGCTATGTCACAAAGAACATCTGCCGCCGATCGGGGTTTGCCGCGTGTGCATGGTCGAAGCGACGGAAATGAGTCGCCGTGGCCCGCGCAGTAAGTTGGTGCCATCGTGTATCCAACGCGTCACCGACGGGATGATCGTCAACACCGTCGCCAGCCAAGCCGACCCGGCGGCCGCGGCTCGGGTGCGTCAGGCGACCTCAACGATCGTTGAGCTATTGATGGCCGATCACGCGCCCGCCGACGTGCGTGATTCCAATCCCAAGACATCGAGCAACGAGCTCGTCGCCATCGCCGATCGGCTCGGCATCGTCGGATCCCGGTTTGCCCCCGCTACGATCAAGCGGACGCAAGACCTGTCCAGCAAAACGATCCAGGTCAATCGTGACGAATGCATCATGTGCGGTCGTTGTCGACGTGGTTGCAATGACTTGAAACGCAATGACGTGATCGGCATCGCGGGCAAAGGATACGACAGCCACATCGCATTCGACCTTGATGATCCGATGGGCAAGAGCAGTTGTGTCTCGTGTGGCGAGTGCGCGATCAGTTGCCCGACGGGCGCGCTCGAGTTTCAGCCATCCTTCATCGAAACGCAAATCAAACGTCTCGAAGACGAGTTGAAAGAAAACAACAGCGACGGGACGATCGTGACCGCCGAAGAACTCAGTCGTTATTCGTTGTTCGCCGGCATTCCTAAAAAATTCTTGCAGTTCAACGGTGCCGCCGTCGTCCGCCGGACACTTCAGCCAGGACAAACGCTGTGTACCGAAGGCGAATACGGCTCGACCGCGTTTGTGATCCTGAGCGGCGAGTTCGAAGTCTTCATCTCCAGCCAACGCGGGGCGGTCCGAAATCGAGTCGCCGATGGTATTTGGGGACTTCTCGGTGGAATCAAGACCGTTATCGAAGCCGTCGGCGGCAAAGCCCGCTTGTCGGACTTTGCCGGCGCGTCCCTTGATGACCAACAGCGGATCTTGGTGGATGCCGACGACGTGATCATCGGCGAGATGACGTGTTTGAACCGTTACCCTCGCAGCGCCACCGTGGTGGCCACAAAACCGTCCGAAGTCCTCGAGATCAAACGCAACATCCTCTACATGTTGCAACGAAATTCCGCCAGTCGCGAAATCCTTGATCAGAAATACCGCAGCCGTTCGCTATCGAATCGTTTGCAATCGTTGCCAATCTTGGAACCACTCGAAGAAAACGTGCGTCGGAAAGCCGCCGAGGCGCTTCGTGATCGCGTCGACCTAATATCCGTCGAGCCTGGCCAAACGATTTTCGAACAAGGCGATCCGGCCGATCACTATTACATCATCCGATTGGGATTCGTGAAAGTCAGTCAAACCTTTCAGGGAACCGAACGTGTTCTGAACTATCTCGCTCCCGGATCGGCGTTTGGTGAAATCGGTTTGTTGGACGACTTTCGCCGCATCTACGCGGCGGAGTTCGAGCCCGATACGCCGCCGGGGACCAGAACCGCGACCTGTTCGGCCCTCGATCACGTTGAACTCATTCGCATCCAAGGCAAGCACTTCCGCAAGCTGGTGCAACGATTCCCCGAGATCCGAAAAAGTATGGGCGATCGGATGCGAGAATTGCTGCAGCGTGACGAAGACGCCAAAGAACAAATGCAGCAAGTCGAGACGGAAGACTTCCTCGAACAAGGTTTATACCTTGCGCAGAGTCTGCTCGTTTTGGATTTGGAACGATGCACCCGATGTGACGAATGTACCAAAGCGTGCGCCGACACACACGACGGTGTGACCCGATTGGTCCGTGACGGGTTGCGATTTGACAAGTACCTCGTTGCCAGCAGTTGTCGTTCGTGCATGGACCCGTACTGTTTGGTCGGATGCCCGGTCGACGCCATCCATCGCAACGGCGAATCGTTGGAGATCGAGATCGAGGACTATTGCATCGGTTGCGGTTTGTGCGCGAATAATTGTCCTTACGGTAACATCAACATGCACGGGTTCCCCAAACAAGAAGTGGACGAGAAAGGCCGATTGAGAACGGTCTATCAAATTCGCAGCAGCGGCAAACGCAAACCGGTAGTGCAGCAACGGGCCACCACGTGTGACCTATGCCGCAGCATCGACGGCAAGCCTAGCTGCGTTTACGCTTGTCCTCATAACGCTGCATTCCGCATGTCTGGACCAGAGCTTCATCAATTGACGATGAAGTAGATGACCGTGTTGACCACGTGTCTACACCATTGCCGGCTTGAGCCCCGTCGGAGGTTGGTGCGGCGCGGGCGGGATGCCTTTGGCGGACTCTTCGATGAAATCGGTCGAGATGTCCAGGTCTTGCAACAACAACCGCGAACTGATTCGGCTCGATTCATAGATCACCGGCAAACCACTGCCCGGATGCGTTCCGCCGCCGACCAAATACACGCCGTCGAGTTCCTCGAAACGGTTGCGGGGTCGCAGGTGCAGCATCTGGCCGAGGTTGTGCGCCAAGTTGAACGTGGCACCTTTGTAGATCGCGTAGTCCGAGTTCCAATCGTCCGGCGTGATGCGGTGCTCGACGCGGATCCGGTCTCGGACGTCGTCCAAACCGATCGCGGCGAGTTGATCCAGTGTTTTTTCTCGCAACGGATCCGATTCGCGTGACCAGTCCACGTTGGCGTGTTGGTGCGTAACGGGAACTAGCACATACAACGTCGAGCAACCCGCCGGGGCGAGCGTCGGATCGGTCACGCAGGCGTTTTGAACGTACACCGATGGGTCTTGGCTAATGACGTGATCGGATTCAATGTCGCGCAGATTCTGGTCGTACGTTTCGCTAATGTGAATGTTGTGATGCGGGAGGTCTTCGTACAGTCCTTCGATGCCCAAGTAGAGCATGTAAGTGCTGCACGAGAACTTCTTTTTGGCGACCTGTTCGTTCTTCCAGCGTCGCCGCATTTCGTTGGGGACGGTTTTGGTGATCCAATCGGCGAAATCCGCGTTGATGACGAACGCATCCGCGTCGTAGCGACCTTCCGAGGTCCGCAACGCCGTCAATCGTTTGCCTTGCAATTCGATCGATTCGACCGGTTCGTTCAAGCGAATGATCACGCCCATTTCCTGAGCGATCTCGGCCATCCGCTCGCTTACCCGGCTGCATCCGCCGATCGGGTGAAAGACGCCGTATTCGTATTCGAGGAACGACAGGATGCTGAACAGACTCGGGCAGTTAAACGGGGACATGCCCAAGTACTTGGCTTGGAACGCGAACGCGATCACCAACCGCGGGTCGCTGAAGTAACGCTCGAGTTCCTGGCCCAAACTTCGCAGCGGATGAACCTTGCTCGCCGCCGCCAAGACCGAAGGCCGCAACAGGTCCAGCGGGGAGCTGAAGGGTTGTTCGAGGATCGGACGAAACTTCTCCAGTTTGACACGATTGTCGTCCATGTATTTTTGGAGTTGCCCGACATCGGCCGGAGCGAACTGGGCGATCTGCCGATCCATTTTTTCCATGTCAGCCGAACAGTCCAACTGACCGCCGCCGCCGAAGGTCAGCCGGTATTGCGGATCGAGTCGCTCCATCGGCACCTCGTCCATCAGGTCGTAGCCGGCCGAGTGAAAAATCTCGCTCAGGACGCGGGGGTACAGGAAAAACGTGGGTCCGCAGTCGAAACGGAACCCGTCCATCTCGATCGCCGAGGTACGCCCGCCGACACGATCGCGACGTTCCAGGATCGTTACCTCACATCCCGCTTTGGCCAACTGCATCGCGCTGGCCAAACCGCCCGGTCCGGCGCCGACGATGACGACTTTTTTCTTGTTCATCCGTATTCCGCTGAATTTCCGCTAAACCCGATCCGTTTTGTTCATCAAACTAGGATCGCACTGTAGAAGATTCGCCGGTTTTGCACAGTGTCAGTTGAACAAACGCTCGGTCCAAACCTTGATTTGCTCGCGGACCCGGTCCGGGGCCGTGGAGCCTTCGCTACGGAAAGCGGCGACGGCATTTTGGGTGCCCAAGACGTCCATTACTGATGCGTCAATTTGCCCGTCGCTGAGTCGGCTGAGTTCGTCGATCGGCAACTCGGCCAACGGCACCTCCCGTTTCATCGCCTCGCCCACGATCGCGCCGACGAGGTGATGGGCGGTGCGTTGGGGCATGCCTTTTTGAATCATCCATTCCATCAGCGTCGTCGCATCGAGATAGCCCTTCTCGATCCGAGCGGCGATCGACTTGCGTTTCAATGTCGCGCCGGCCACGATCGGCGTTGCCAACTCCAACATCGCTCGTGTCGTGTCGAACGCATCGAACATCGGCGGTTTGTCTTCTTGCAGGTCGCGGTTGTACGCCAGAGGCAAGTTCTTCACCAACAACATCAACGTCTGCAGGCTGCCCATCACGCGAGCGGACTTGCCACGGGTCAACTCCAACGTGTCGGGATTGACCTTCTGCGGCATGATGCTGCTGCCGGTGCAAAATTGTTGTGGGATTTGGATGAAGTCGAATTCGACCGTGCTCCACAAAATCCATTCCTCGGCCCATCCACTCAGGTGCGAGGCGATCATCGACAACACGAAGGTGGATTCCAAGACGAAATCGCGGTCGCTGCTGGTGTCCAAACTGTTCGCCGTGATGCCTTCGAAACCGAGAGATTGGGCCGTATGGCGACGGTCGATCGGAAGCGTCGTTCCGGCTACCGCAGCGATGCCGAGCGGACATTGGTTGACCCGTTTGCGACAATCGGCGACCCGTTCGCGATCGCGTTGAAACTTTTCAATGTACGCAAGCCAATAGTGTGGCGCGAGCACCGGCTGGGCGCGTTGCAAGTGCGTGTAAGCGGGCAAGATGACATCGAAATCGGCGTCACAACGACTCAGGAACGCTCGCTGCAGATCCAGCAACAACGCGTCGATTTGGTCGAGCGATTCGCGGACCCACATCCGCACGTCCGTGCTGACCTGGTCGTTGCGGCTGCGGGCGGTGTGCAGTTTTCGCCCGACGTCGCCGGTCGCATCGATGAGCGCCTGTTCGACGTGCATGTGAATGTCTTCGAGCTCGAAACGCAGGGGCAGTTCGCCGCGATCGAGCCGGCCACGGATGACTTCGAGCTGTTCTCGGATTTGCGTGAACTCGGTTTCGCTGATCAGCCCGACCGACTGCAACATGTCTGCGTGGGCGATCGAACCACGAATGTCTTGCTCGTACAGACGAGAATCAAAAGAAATGCTTTCGGCGTAAGCTTCGAGTCGCTGGTCGGTTGCTTCGGCAAAAACGCCGCTGCGAGAAGGGCTGGCCACGGTTGACTTTCGGAGGGAGGTGCGTCGAAATGAATGCTAACTAAGATGGCTCAAACCGCGTTTGAGCGAAACCGGTCATCGCGACTCACTTCCCCCCATCCCATTTCTGCAATCAACCATGCGTTTTCAAGACTCTCGTTCGATGGTACTGCTGATCGGGATCGCCCTGATGGCGGCGAACGTCCCCCACGCATCGGCCCAACCGCCCGGAGGCGTTCAGCTCCCCGGAAATGCCACTCCCGGCAATTCTCCGCGTGGGATCCAGGTCCCGGCGAGGGTTCCGGTGGCGCAGGCCGGAGCGGTGACGGCCGCCGGTCAACCGTTTCACATCGCGACGATCGAAATTCCGCTGCAAACGCCCGTCCTCGGCGATTTGTCGCCGCTGGAATTGGCCACCAATGACCGGGCTCGGTTCGCCGTCTCGGAGAACCTGCAATCGCGAGTCTCCCGCCCTCCGTCGGAGCAACCGCTGCCGCCGCTCGGTCAAGGTCGGTTGCTCGGGCGCGTTGGTAATTTGATCCGCGAGATCACCGGCGCGGACGACCGGCGACAAACTTATGCTCGTCGAATCACGTTCCTGTTCGAAGGTGCGGAACCATTTGAAATCGAAATCCAAGATCGCGGCATCTCGGTGGGAAGCTATACCGTTGTGCCGGTCGAGGATCCGCAGCGGCACGCACAGTGGCTTGCGCAGTGGTGGTCGGAATTCACTGCCCAAACAAAACGACAAATTGACGCCACCGACACGCCACCCTGGATCGAACATTACCTGATCGCGATGTTGTCGGACCGTTTGAACCTGCCGCTGCCAAATTGGTACGGCCAACGTGACGAACAGGAATCCGACGACCCGCTGATGATGACGTTGCGTTGGATCGGCGGTGCGGCCGACATTTCTGACGAGGTGTTCGCCTCCGCCGCGATCGGAAATCCTTCCGAGACGCTCGATGCCTCGGTCGCCGCGATGCCGTTGCCCGACGAGATCGCATGGCGTCATGAAAACTCTGGTTTACCAGACGGTACGCCGGAGCCGGCGATCGAGCCTCTCGCCGCTCAAGTTCCGCCGGAGTACTTCTACATTCGCTACGGCAAGTTCGAAAACTATTTGTGGTTTCAAGATTTGACGTCGGAGTATGGCGGCGATATTTCCCGCATGATCACGCTCAGTGGCCTAGCCAACGACGGCGCGTCGCGACTGCAAAAACAACTCGGCGTCCAGATGACCGCGTTGGGCCGGATGCTCGGTCCGACCGTGATCGCCGACCAAGCCCTCATCGGGAGTGATTTGTTCATGCAAGACGGTGCGGCGATGGGCGCCGTCTTCGAACCGGTCAACACGTTTTTGTTGCGCACCAATCTGAACACCGAACGGCAAACGCTCGCCAACAGTTCCGATGCGATCACGTTGAAGGAGGTGACGTTGCCGCACGGGAAAGGCACGCTACTACGCTCGACCGACAATGCCGTGCGATCATTCATGGTCGAGCGAGACGGATTCATCTGCCTTGCCAACTCCGAAGCGATCGCGGACCGTTTTCTCGAGATCGGCCAAACCGGGGAATCTTTGGCCAAGACCGAAGGGTTCCGGGCCGCCCGCCATTACATGCCGCTCGAACGCAATGATACGATCTTCGCGTACTTTTCACCGCGGATGTTGCAGGGGTTATTGTCACCTCAATACTTGATCGAGTTGCGACGTCGCATGCAATCCGAAGCCGACATCGCGTTGGTGCATTTGGCCCGCTTGGCGGCCGCTTCGATGACGCCCGATGGGCAGCCGGTTCCGACCGAAATCGAGGAACTGGTGGCGGCCTCGTTCTTGCCTAACGGCTTCGGCCAACGTCCCGACGGCAGCGGCGTGGTCAGCGTCGGACAGCGGGTGATGGACACACGACGCGGAGGACGGGGCACCTTTTTACCGATACCCGACAATCCGATCGAGACGATCACGGCAGCCGAGGCGAACTGGTATGCCGAGATGACCCGTGCGTATCGAGACCAATTCCCAAGCCTTGATCCGATCTTCGTCGGAATCCAGCGACAAGCTGTGGAAGCGGAACCGGATGGAGACGGCGTATCGACAGGGAGGCTCGAGCGGTTGACCATTCACGCCGAAATCGCCCCTTGGCAACCTTCCAATTACGGCTGGTGGGCGGAACAACTCGGACCGCCGACTCCGGTCTCGATCCGCTTCAGTCCAGATGACATCGTCGCCTTGCAAGCTCACGTCGCGTCGGACCAACTCGGACCGCCGACCCACTTGTTCGCCGCGATCAAAGATTCCATGCCGCCGAAAATCGACGACATTGACGGGATCTTGAGCGGTTACCAGGCGCTGAAGACTCTGCCCGGTTATCTGGGCGCTTATCCGTACCCCGGCGCGCTGGATCGATTGCCGCTGGGCCTCGGCCGGGGAACCCCGGTCGGTCCGGGGATGAACCGTTTGCTTGGTGGCGTGTACCGGTTCACCGGAGGCGGGTTCAGCGTTCTGTCGTTTCAACCTGATTTGCTGACGGCGACTCTGCCGGTGTTGGCGGCCGAAGAAGTCGACGATACGGCTCAAGTCCGAGGCCACATCGGAGACCTTCGCGGCAGTCAGCTCGAAGGCTACGTCAATACGTTGCTGTACGAGCGAGCGTCGCAAATGAGTGTCGGTGGGGCGGAGTTTTTGGAATCCCTCACAACGCAATTGGACGTACCACCGGCTGCCGCGTTGGACGAGGCCCGCCGGATCCTCGGCGGAACCGTCCAATGCCCGTTGGGTGGTCAATACGAACCGATCGACGCAACGCACTGGACCAGCACCGCATGGGGGCAAGATCAAGTGACTCCCGGCTCGACACCGCCGCCGGACTTCCGAGCGCCCATCCTGCAATGGTTTCGCGGCATTGACGCGAAACTAACCCAGTACCCCAATCGGCTGATCGCCGATGTCGTATTGGACGTCGAACGGGTCGACCCGTCGGTTCCCTAGCATTCGACCCGAGTCCGGTTTTTACGCAGGGTCCCTTTCGCACCACCGCAATTACCAACCAAAACCAAAACCAAAACCAAAACCAAAACTTAAACTTAAACTTAAACTTAAACTTAAACTTAAACCCGGCTCCTGCGGTAACGTGTTCACACTCGTACAAGCCGATCTTTCACGGCGTCTGAGGGCGAGTTCGGGCATGGGCGGTGTTTTCTCGAACGGTGAGTTGGGGGGGCTTTTAGGTTTAGGTTTAGGTTTAGGTTTAAGTTTAAGTTTAAGTTTAAGTTTAAGTTTAAGTTTAAGTTTAAGTTTAGGTTTGAACGGGACAGATAGCGAAACGTCCCGTGCAGGATGAATTTCTGGGCCTCAGCAGACCTCGATGGTATTAGTAGCCGGCTTCGATCGCGACGCTCAATCCATAAAAGCCGAGGTCGTCATCGAGCGGACCGTCTGTGCTCAAGCCTCGATCCGGGCCCGCGAAAACGGCGGGCGGGTTGGGTCCGCCGATGTCGCCGAAGTGTTGTCCTTCCAATGCGACTCGCATGGCCAACCAATTGACGGGCAAGTATTGAATCCCAAATTTGATCTCCGCGTTGGTGACCATCGCGTTGGATAGATCGCTCCAATCATCCACGTTGATTCGGTTGAGCGATTGTCGAATGTTATTGACGGAGTCGATCATCGTGTAATCTTGGTTGCCGAACAACAACGACCCGCGGGCTTCGGCGAAGATCGATAGCTTGTCTAGCGGCAATACATGGGTGAATCGCATCGCTGCCGAGGGGCCGATCCCGCGAAACTCCGTGTCGGCAAACACGTTGCCTTCGTCGGTGATAGCGGTGTAACCTTGTTTGACTCGGGCGTACCGAATGCCGGCGAACAGATCGATCGGAACGCTCAGCGTGCGCTGAACCTCCCAATCAAGCACGTCCGTCCGCACTTCACTGGTGAAGGTGCCTTCTTGGATGAATTCGGCACCACTGGTGACGTCGCCGTCCTCGGTCAAATAGCCCACGATGCCTTCAAAACCGACGGGAATCAAACCGTTGGCGTCGTTGGCTGCGAACGAATTGCTGTGGTCAAATTGCCAGTAACGCATCCGAAACCCGAGTTTGCCCTCGGCCGGCATGACTCCGAACTCCACCCGCGGGCTATGTTCCAATTTCCAGGGGAACATGACTTGCGAGAAACCCTCTGCGGTCGAGACGATGAACGCGGACGTGTTGCTTTGGACCGGTTGAACGATCACCGATTCGTAAGTTGCGAAATAGCGTGGCGATTGACGACCTTGATTTCGCAGTGGCGAGTTCAGTTGGCTGCGAAGTTGAGACAGGGCGGCCTCTTGGGATGTGATTTGTGACTGCAGTTCGGCGAGCTGGATCGAGACCGGGTCGACGACGCCATAGTTCTCGTGAGAAACCTGATTGATCGACTGCGATGACGCGGACGCGGCAGGCGGCGTTCCGAAGGGGCTGTAACCGCCGATCAGTCGTTCGAAGTCCTCCGGTGCAATGCTTTGTGAACCTGAGGTTTCGTTCGATTGAGAATTCTTTCGACTCGCTTGGCCCCAAACCGACGGCGCGACGGCCAACGTGATGGCGAGAGTGAGCATCCACATGGATACGATGCCTCGGGCGCGCCCCGATGCGATCACAGGATCAAAGTGATGGTCAACGTTCATGAGCATAGGATCTCTACGGCGAGAAAGGGCGAAAGCCCCTGAGGTGGGAGCGGAGGTGGTGGTTCGGTGATCAATTCCAGGCAACGCCGGTGCGAGGCAAACTTGGCGACCAGTTGATGGTGTTGTTGGACGACCGATTCCAGTATCTCGGTCGTTACCTCACGCATCTCGGGTTGCGACATGTCGCAGTTCGCGAAACGACGTCCCGGCGTGATCCCCGCCGGCGTTAAGATGAAGTGATGGTTCGCTTCGGCAAACGTGGGGGCGTGATCGGGTAGCAAGACATGGCCCTCACGCTGGTAAACTTCCAGCAAACGAGCCAGTGATGAGGGCAACTCGACGGTCGCGGCGTCTCGCCAGAACGCGGTATCGCGGCGCCTTGAGACGACGTAGTGCATCAAGACAAAGTCTCGTGTTTGGCAATAGACCTCGTTCATGCGGGCATTGAATAATTCCGCACGGCCGCACTCGACGAGTTCGTCCAAGGCGCGTTGAACTAAGAAAATGCCGGTCGATTCGAGTGGTTCGATGAAGCCCGAGGAAAGCCCGATCGCGACGCAGTTGCCAACCCAACCATTCGGCCGCATCCCGACTCGCATGCCCAACGTGCGGAAGTCCGTATCGTCTTCGTCAACGCCGATCAGTCGACTGAGTTCTTGACGTGCATCGTCGTCGCCGATGTGCGCCGACGAGTAAACGTAACCGCAACCTGTGTTTTCTTGTAGCGGAATTTGCCACGACCAACCGGCGTTCATGCCAGTGCTGATCGTGTACGGACGAAGCGGTGATGTCGAATCGAAATCAGGTCGCTTGCGACACACGACCGCTCGGTCGCAGAGCAATTGCGACGACCAATCCGTCCAACCCGAGTGCATCGCTCGATCGATCAGGACGCTCGCGAACCCGCTGCAATCGATGTACAGATCGGCCACCAAGGACGCTTGATTCTCAACGAAGACTTCGTTCAAGTTTCCGTCTCGATCACAACGTGCCCCGACGACGTCACCGACTCGATGCTCGACGCCTTCGGCCAAGGCGATCTCACGCAAGAACACCGCAAGCCGACCGGCATCCAAATGATAGGCGTAGTTGTCGAGCACACAGCGGCCGGTTTGATCGCGCGGCCCGCGTGCTTGCTCGCACATTCTCGTCTGCAGACTGAAATCCGTGTAGGCGACCGACGGCGCGATCCAACCGGCCTGTTTGGCGTGGTTCCAATGATGAACCAAATCAAGTCCGTCGATCGTCCCGCCGCAGTTTCCAAACGGATGCCAGTAACGATGTTGCGGCTCGACCCAATCGTCGAAACGGATCCCTAGCTTGAAGGTGGCACCGGTTCGACGCATAAATTCGTCTTCGTCGATGCCCATGTTGTGCAGCCAGTCGATCATCGCCGGGATCGTGGCTTCGCCGACGCCGATGCTGGGAATTTGACTCGATTCGACGACGGTAACGCGGCACCCGAGCCGCCGTTTGAGCGTCGCGGCACTCATCCATCCCGCCGTCCCGCCACCCACGATGCCGATGTGGCAGTCGCCGGCGCGATCGAAAAAAACATGCGTTTCGGGGGGGATTGGAGGTGTCATGTTGCGGAAGTAGCAAAACGCCGCGTCGGAATGAAATACCGATGTGAAACTATTTCGAAAACGTACCTGAAACGCCCCGTGAAACATCTGGCGGCGTGTGGCGCAATTGACTAATTAACACCCACCCACTGACTTGTCTCAAAATCCCGCTTTTGACTCAAGTTGGAGACCGCTTCGACCGAAGCGGCAACGCCAGGAAGGCGTTGAGACCCGAAAGACCCCGAATGGAATTGGGAATCGCCGATGAATATCGAATTCGTGCTTCGACAATTGCGCCGACGCTCCGCTCAATCCGAGACGGGCAAAACGCGAAGGTCCCGCTCGACCAAAAAACAAGGTCGCAAGAACACGATTCGATCACGGGTTTCCACCTTCGAGTCGCTCGAACAACGGCAACTGCTCGCCGCCGACTACATCGGTTCCCCCGGCAACGACACGATGGTGCTGACTCAAGTCGGAGGCCAACTGCAACTGACCGAGGCGTACAACTCGCTCACGTTCAGCAAGGAAACCAAGACCTTCGCAATTCCCACCAGTGGGGAACTGGAAATCGATGCGGGGTTCGGTAACGACAGTATTCAGATCAATGGCACGATCAACATGCCGGGGGCATCGTTGAAACTCATTGCCGAGAGCATCTATGTCGGCGACAACGCAAGTCTAACGGCCGACGACATCACGTTCGAATCGCGAGGGTTCGAAGAAGGCTTGTCCGTGATCAGCAACTCGCCGATCGATTTCTCCGGCTTCATCGAATCGCCACGTTTGATCGACATCGGCGACAACGTGACGATCGTGGGTCATGACATCACGATGACCGCGACCCGCAAAGCCTCCCTGATCAGCCCCAAGCGACCGTTCGGCTTGGACAACAAGAACGTCGACATCAAGATCGGCGATGCGACGATCACCGCCACGACCGTCAATGACGTTCCCGGTAATGTCACCATCACCGCGACCGCCGAAGACGAGAACCTACTCGATGAACTTCCGGCATGGGGTAACAATTACATCGGCGGCGCGATGCAAGAACTCGCCGAAAAGTATCTGCCCAACGTTCCCCTCGCGATGATGATGCGCAGCGGCACCACGGACGTTGATTTGAATTCGACCGTCATCAATGCCACCGGAAGTGTCACGATCGAATCCACTACGGTCACCGACGCGGCAACACAAGCCGTGGCGGTTCAAGATACCGATGACGAATCGAACTCGAGCAAGTTCACCCAAATCACGGATGTCGCTAACAACTTGTCGGCCGGGTACAGCCAAGCGACCAGCCGATCGACGACGACCCTGCACAACAACACGCTCATCGACGCCGGCGGCGATGTCCGGATCGTCTCGTCCGCGACCACGAACGCGGAGATCACATCAACGACGGACATCAACACCGCCGACGAAGACAACACCGACGGCAAGTCGCCCGCCAACACGAGTGCGATGGGGATGTCGTTGGCCGTCGCCAATTCAACGACAAAAGCCATCACCAGTTTGGACTCGACCGTCGCGATCCAGTCGGGCGGCAATGTGAATGTCAATTCGGTTGGCGAAGTCAATACGCAAGCCACCGCCGGAGTGCAAATTTACGTTGACGGACGTGGTGGTTTGGGGATCGCGATCGGGTTGGACGACACCGAAATCCGAACCGTCGTCGATGGTCAAATTACCGCACGCGGTTCCAGCAACACGCTCGCGATCGATGTATCGGCGGCCAATACCGGAACCAGCGACCGCATTGTTATTCCGAATCACGGCCTGAATACCGGCGACGAGGTCGTCTATCTCGCGCCCGAACCGATCGAAGGTCAGCCGGTCAATTCGATCGGTGGTCTGCTCGGTGACGCGACGTATCGCGTCATCGTTTTGAACGCGAACGAGTTCCAACTCGTTCGCGAATCCGCCCAACCGATCGAAGTCGACGCGACACTCGTTCGTGATAATGCCGATCACAGTTTTCAAAAGAAAGACGCCGTCGCTTTCAATCCTTCCACGCCTGGCGTCGTCGACGCCGCGCTCAACACGATCAAGATCCCATCATCAAACGTTCAACCCGGATCCACGATTCGTTACCGAGTTGGTGGCAGCGACGAAGTCACCTTTCCGATCGATTCGCTCCAACCGATCGGCGGTCTGCAAGACGACACCGACTACATCGTCTTGACCGCCACGACGGTCGGCGGTGATACCACCGTCACCTTGGCCGAAAAAGCAACGCCAACCGTGGCGATCGACCTTCGTGATATCGACGGCGGTGACGGCGTCGGCGTGAGTGGCCATGGCGACGCTCATGTGTTTGCGTTTGATCACGCCGAAGTCGAGTTCCAACCGACGACGTCCAACGTCGATTCGGCGACCGGTGAGATCACGTTGCCCTCACACGGTTTCGTCGACGGAGACGAAATCGTTTATGCGGTCGATGACGAGGTATTCCAAGAAACCTTTGTTCGCTACACATTTCTGAATCAATTCAGAACCCCTGCGGTGCTCGATGACGAGGGAACGGAATTGCACGCCGAAGTGATCGGCGGGTTGGTCTTTGACGCTTCCGATACCGCAGTCGTCGATCTAGCCGATGATACGATCGTCTTGGAAAACGCCAGCGGTTTGGCGACCGGACAACCGGTTCTTTATTCGTCCGTCGACCCCGGGTCGGCGATCGGTGGATTGACGCACAACACGACTTACTACGCGATCGTTGATGAGGTCGGGCTGGTGCGATTGGCGGCCGATCCGAGCGACGCGCTCGCCGGAAACGCGATCGATTTGGACGCAGTGGGAACGGGGACTCGTCATACCCTGACGCCCGCGATCGTCGACGTCACAACGGATACGTTCTTCATCGAAAACCACGGCTTTGAAACCGGGCAAAAGGTCAGCTATCTCGCCGGCGACGGCAGTCCTCACGCTGGGCTGGATGATGCGGAAGACTATTTCGTCATTCGTTTGGATCGAGGCCGCTTCCGATTGGCCACCGGTGCCGATGAGGCGACCGCTCGAAACAACGCGACTGCCGGGATCGCCTTGAACCTGACCGGTTCGGCGTTCACACCGAATGATCGCGAGGGGTTCCAAACTGAACGGATCGTGACGACCTTCGACGCGTCGCTTTCGACACCGCTGGTCAACTACACCGACGGCACTCATACGCTGCCCAACCAACTCCGGATCCCGGATCATGGATTGATCGACGGCACCACCGTCGTCTATCGCACCGGTGGCGGCCCGGCCATCGGTGGCCTGACCGCAAACGAAACGTACACGATCGAGACCATCAGCGACGACATCATCCGAGTCAAAGAAGTCGGTGGAGGTGTCGTTTCAATCACCGCGCCGACGGAGTTGGGAATCGATTTCCACGCTTTCGAAATCGTGCGCGGCGATGTTGACTACGATGACGATATCATCTTCTTAAGCGATCACGGGTTCTTGACCGGGGACCAACTCATCTATCGCACCAGCGGGTCGGGTGGCGACTCGGTCATCGGTGGTTTGGTGAACGGTCGCACCTACGAAGCGATCGCGGTCAACGGTGACGAGCTGCAACTTCGTGAAGTCGGACAAACCGAACCGATCAGCCTGTCGATCGGCGGTGCGATCGACCAACTGCACACACTTGAAAAACTCGACGGCGAGGATGGCTCAAGCATCCTGCCCGCGCTCACGTTTACCCCGAACGTCGTCGCCCCGGCGGGTGACTTGCATTTGGTTCGATTCGATCCGACGGTCAAGCCGATCGTCGACGCGGCTACCGACGCCATTCGCCTGCCCGGCCATGGTTTCGTTGACAACCAAGAGATCATCTATCTGGCCCCGGCGGGTAACGGCATCGCCTACATCGACGGTGTTGATCCGTTTCGATTGACCAACGGCACGACTTACTACGTCGAGTACATCGACGAAAACGAGTTCGGCCTGCGTTTGGTCGCTGACGGTGATGCGTTGGACCTAACCGGTCCGGGCGTCGGCGCTTCGCACGGATTCGAGTCGGCCAGCGAAGTGACGCGAGCGGATCGTCCGATACGAGGCTTGTCTAGCGGTCGTTCGTATTTCGTTAACCAAATCGACGCCAACACGATCACGCTGCACGAAACAAGATTACAGGCCTTGTCCGCCGGCGCGATCCCGCTGAACTTCGCCACCGCGACGGGAGCCGTTCATCAATTCAAATTGGACTACGCCAGCGGTATCGGGGTCGACGCGAAACTGGACGCGACCAATACGGTGGAAACCGGAACCGGAATCGGCGACGCGCCGAAGTTCAACAACGCCGCAACCAAGGGGCGACTCAACCGAGGAGCCAATTTCAAAGACAGCAAAGCCAAATCTAGTGGCAATGACAGTAACTCGCGGGAAGACGCCCTGCGTGGAACCGGTGGCAAGATCAACAACTTGTTCAGTGTCGCCGGGGCGTTCAGTTATGCCGAGGTCGATCATATCGTCCGCGCGATCGTTGGTGAGAACGCGGTACTGAACGCGGGAATCAATCCCGACGACGCCGGCGATCTCGCCGTAGCTGATGTGGTCGTTAACGCGACGATCGAACAAGCCTACAAACTCAAAGCCCAAGGCACGATCATCTCCGACGATGGGGGCTCAAAAGGTGACGACGAAGCCGACACGAAACCCAAGTCCAAAACCAAGGCTCGAACAAGCAAGCGAGACAAAGACAAAACGTTCGCCGCCGGCGTGGCGATCGCGCTGGGTTATGTTACCAACGACGCACAAGCTCTCGTCCAAAGCCAAGGTGCCAACCACGCCGAAATCAACTCCCGTGGCGACGTCCGTGTCAACGCAGCGGTGTCCTACCCGCTGTTGATCGATCCGATCGGTTTGATTCCCTTCAGCGAAGAATTCCAGGCGATCACCAAGATCCAAAACGCGGAAGACTTCTTCAACATCAATTTCCTCGAAGCGATTCGCAATAACCTCGGCACGGATCTCGGCTTGACCGAGATCATCAATGTTTGGGCATCGACTCAGGCGACCGGTGCCGGTACCGTCGCCGACAATAACAACGGCGTCGAGGGCGCGGCCAAGTTGTCCGTGACCGCCTCGGTTGCGAAGACGGACTATGAGAACATCGCCAAGGCGATCGTTCACGACGACGTGAGAATTAACCAAGACGCAGACTACAACACGACCTCCCAATCAGTCGCGGTCACCGCTGAAACGGAGATGACACTGATCAATGTCGCCGGTGTGATGACCCTCTACGCCGACCCGGAATACCTCAAGAACGCGGCCAAGAAGGGCAGTTTCAAGGACGCCATTTCGCCGGTCGGCAACCGCGCCGGCACCTTGGGTCTGGGCGGCTCGGCCCTGATCCAATCGATCAGCAATGAAACCGTTGCCCTGATCGGAGAAAACGTCGCCGTGCGGACCGGGGCCGGTGGCACGTTGAGCATCACCGCCGACGAAAAAATGTTCAGCTTTGACTTCGTCCAAACCGGCGGCGAATCCGGCAAGGTCGGAATCAGCGGCAGCGTCTCGACGCTCGATCAAACCAACACAACGCTCGCTCAACTTTCCGACAATGTCGACGTCGATGGCGGTGGCATTGAAGTCCTCGCCAACGACGATACCTCGCACATCTCCGTCGTCGGTGCCGTGCAAACTGCAGGAGTCGCGGCCGTCGGCGTCAGTGTTGGCGTTCAAGACATCACCCGGAATGTCTCCGCAATCATCGGACAATCCGACGAAAGCAATACCGACCCGAGCACGCTGGATCTCGATCTGACCGGTGACATCGACGTGCAGGCCACCGCCGACGGTTCGCTGTGGACGGTCGGCATGGCCGGGACCAAGGTTGCCAAGACACAGGCCCGCCAAGGTACCACCAAGTCCGCCGGAGGCGGTAGCGCCAAGAACGCGACCTCACGCAGCAGCGGCATCGCGATCGCCGGCGACGTGACGATCAATGAAATCGATAGCAACGTGTTGGCCGCGATCCGAACCCGGGGGCAAATCGACACGACCGGCGACATCACCGTCCTCGCCGATGACACGACCAGCATCTCCGCCATCTCCGGTGCAGTCGCTGGTGCCAAAACCGATGCCGTCGGCGTCGCCTTGGCTGGATCTTTCGCCAATAACGACCTCGACCTCAACGTCGTCGCGGACTTGCAAAACGCTCACGTCAACACCGCCGACGACGTCACTGTGACCGCCAACGGCGACGCGAGCATCTTAGCACTGACGGCCGGCATCAGCGGCACCAAGACCGGCAGCACGAAACCGGGAAGTGGCGTCGGCGTTGCGATCGCCGGTTCGTTCTCTTGGAACGACATCACCGGCACCACATCGGCCGTGATCAGTGACGTGGATTTGAACGCCACCGGCGACGTGATGGTTGACGTCAACGACGCGGCGGAAATCCTGGCTATCTCCACCTCGGTCGCCGCCACGATCGCGAAGACAACGAAGGGCACCTCGGTCGCCGTCGCCGCGTCCGGTGTCGGCATGATCAACGACGTCGATAAACAAACCCTCGCGGAAATTCGAGCTAACTCCGACATCGATACGACCGGCCGTGTTGACGTGCTCATCAACGAACAATCCTTTATCCGGGCCTACGCCGTAGGCGCGGCGTTGTCGATCGCAGGGGCGTCGGTGGGCAACAGCGTCGCGTTCACCGTCGGCGTTTCGATCGCCGAAAACCGCATCGACGGCTCCACGATCGCAAGGATCGATCAAAGCCAAATCGACGCCGACGACCAAGTCAACGTCAAAGCCACCGCGTCGGGCGGAGATGGAACGGCGATCACGTTACCCGGTTCAACCGACGAAGCCGCCGCCAAACTCGACGACGCTTCATCCGACGACGATAACCTTGAGGAAACACCGCTCGTCGACGAGAACTTGATCGACGTCAACGACGACTTGTCCTTCAAGCAAACCTTGATCGCTGAAATCATCGGTTCGTCCGCCGCGAACGATCACACCTTGACGCTCAGCCAACTCGAAACCGAAACGATCAAGGTCGTCGCCGAGGAAGGCGAAAGCGATAAAAAGCAGCGAGGGTTGTCCTGGTTGCTTGTCGATGAAACAGCAGGCAAAAGCTACATCATCAGCCGCGGCGATACCGGATTCACCGTTCGCGGTTCGTCGATCTCCGCGTTGGCCGTCGCCGCTTCTCTGTCGGCCGCCGGTGGTAAAGCGGGGATCGCACTGAGCGGTGCCGGTGCGTCGACCAAAAACGAGATCATGACGGAAGTTTACGCGGGCATCTCCGAAAGCGTCGTCGGGGTCGAAGTCGACGGTGATCTCGCTGATGACGACACGACCACCGGAAATGTGGACGTCATCGCCACCAATGATCACGGCATCGTTTCGACGATCGTGGCGGCCGCCGCGTCGTTGTCCAAAAGCGCCAGCTCGGGCGGTTCCCTCGCCATCGGTGCCGCAGTTGCCGAGAACGTCATCGGAACCGAAAACTCCAACGACCACAAAGGCTCGACCCGGGCCGAAATCAATCTGTCGCAGGTTCAAGCCGAAGGCGACGTCAACGTCCGAGCGACCGGTTCGCAAGATATCTCGACGACCGTTATCGCCGCCGCAGCCGCGATCAGTTCAGCCGGTTCGACCTCCATCGGCTTAGCCGGTGCCGGTGCGTCCGTCGTCAACGAGATCTATGCCGACACGACCGCCACGATTCGCGACGTCGACACGCAAATCAACCCGGGCAACGCGCCCGATCATGCTTTCGCCGCTCGTGACGTGACCGTCGCCGCGCAGGATCAATCGGCGATCAACGCCATCGCCGGAGCCGCCTCATTGTCCGCTGCCGTTGGTGGCAGTACCGCCGTTGCGTTATCGATCAGCGTCGGTTTGGCCAAGAACACGATCGGCTCGCAAACGATCGCTACGATCGATGACGTCACGATGGAAACCATCGTCGAGGATTACACCGATCAGGGACCGGCCGATGAATTTGGTAACCGCCCCGACCGAACTTACGACTACCGCGACTATGCCGTCCAAGACGTTACCGTTTCGGCGACCTCGACCGGTTCGATTGACGCGGTCGCGTTTGCCGCCGCGATGGCCGTCGCCATCGGAGGCAGCACCGGCGTGGCGCTGGCCGGAGCTGGTGCCGACGCTCTCAATCAAATCACCACGCAAACTCAAGCCTTGATCGTCGACAGCCGAATCTCGGCCGACGGCAAAGTCGATCTCGATGCTAACGCATCGGCCGACATCGACGCCTTGGTATTGTCGCTCGCCATCGCCGCTTCGAGTGGTGGCAGTACCGGTGTCGGGGCCGCCATGGGCGTGTCGCTGGCCCGCAACCTGATCGGCTACACGATCGATGGAACGGCTGCGTCGACGTACACGACCGCCAGTTCACCCACGATCACGATCAATCAAAACGACACCGTCAAGATTCACGCCGGTCCAGGTGCCGGTGATGTTTACAAGTATCTCGGCGCCACTCCGATGGCTGCGCCGCCTCGACCGGGCGGCGACACGAGCGACGAAAGCTGGGTCGCACGGATCGACTTCAACGATCAAGACCTTTGGGAGTTGACCAACAAAGTCGACGCCGGAGCGGGCATCGAAGCGAGCGTTACCCGTTCGGCGATCATCGCTTCGGGTACCTTGAGCGCCGACGCTCATTCGACCGCGACGATTCATTCGACAACACTCGCCATCGCCGTGGCTGCCACCGGCGGCGGCAGCGCGGGCGTCGGTTTGTCGGGAACCGGCGTCGGGGTCTACAACGAAGTCGCTCTGGCGATCCGCTCGGGGATCTTTGGCGAACAAGCCGCTTCCGCCGTGCCCGGTTACCGAACGCCCAGCGGCAAGATCGTTGCCGGGGTGACCGATGACTCGATGCTGGGATTCGGCGGCACGGAGCTGCCTTCGATCCACACCTTGTCGGTTGACTTGGACGCGAGCGATCGCACCGTCATCGACGCGTTCGCAACCGCCGCGTCGATCAGTTTTGCGTTTGGCGGCAGCGCGGGCATCGGACTCACGATCGGGGTATCGCTTGCGACGAATGTAATCGAGAACGACATCAACGCGAACATCGAAAACCTTTCACGAGGGATCTTCACCAGCGGACGCACCGACGTGACCTCGACCGTCGACACCAGCAACGTCGACGGCAACGGCGATCCACTGACCGAGTACACTCACTCCTACCGGACCGAGCCGAGCCTCGAAGGCCCCGCAACGCAGTTCCCCGGCGACGTCCGCGTGTCGGCGACCGAAGACGCCACGATCGACGCCGTCAGCGCGGCAGCGGCCATGTCGATCGCCATCGGTGGTTCCTTCGGCGGCGCATTCTCCGGTGCCGGAGCGACGGCAACCAATCGCATTAACAACCAAGTCCTCTCGACGATCGATAACTCCGTCGTCACCGCGTTCGGGCAAATGATCTACGGTGACGAGACGCCCGTCGGCGCCGACCCCAACGATCCGCCCGAATTGGCTTTTCTCGGTGTTACCCCATCGAACGTGTTCGCCACCGCGACGAACACCTCCAATATCGATTCGTTCGTGCTCGCGATCTCCGCCGCGATCAGCGGTGGTACCGGCGCGGCCGCGGGCAGCATCGGCGTGGCGCTCGCCAAGAATACGATCGGCGATTCGTCGGCTCCCGGTGGCTCCAACTCCCATCAAACGATGGCCTTGGTTACCGACTCGAACTTGACCGCCGGAACGAACATCGAAATCCTCGCAACCAGTGACGAGACCGTCCGCACCGTGACCGCCGCCGGCAGCGTCGCCGCCGCCATCGGGATCGGAGGGGCCGCCAGTGCCGCCGGAGCCGAATCGATCACCGTATTGTCCGGCGACACGCACGCGGGTGTTTCTCGTACCAACTTATTGGCAACCGACGACGTGATCGTCGATGCGACCGCCAAGAGCAAGATCGACAAAACCGAAGCCGTCGGAGCCTCCCTGGCGGCGTCATTGGGTGCGGTTTCGATCGCCGTCACGCTGGTCGAAAATACGATCGAAGCCGACGTCCAAGCATGGGTCGATGGCGATTCGGGAACCAATCCCGTGACACCGTATAGCGTGATGGCGTTTGGCGACTTGATCATCCAAGCCGACGCCGCCGAGATGTCGATCCTGAACGTTCACGGCGTGACCGCGTCGGTTTCAGGCGGTCTGGTCGCGTTCAGCGGTGGCGGCTTGAACCTTGACAACACGATCAACAACTATGTTGCCGCGCACCTTGGCGGCGACGTCGTCGTGTCCGTCGAAGACAAAATCGAAGTCAACGCGAATGAAACCGCCGACTTGGAAGCCGACGCGGTCGGTGTTACCGTCGCCGTCGGACTCGGTGCGGCGATCGGCGTCGCCCTGATCAGCAACACCAACACCAGCACCATCAACGCCTCGATCGATCCGATCTCGATCCATTCGGCCGATTTGTCGGTACTTGCGACCTCTGATACCAACGTGCGTCGAACCCGCGCGGTCGGCGTCTCGGCATCCTTGGTTGGTGCCCAAGGCAACGATTCCCATGTCGTTCTCAATACCAAAGTCGACGCGACTGTCGACGGCGGCTTGATCAACGTATCTGATTCGATGGAAGTCGTCGCCCGATCGGACGGCCGAGCACGAGCCGACGCTGACGGTGGCGCGTTCGGTGCGATCGCGGTGGGCACGATGCTCGCGGACATCCAACGCGGACATCGCACCGAAAGCAACGTCGCCGTTCCTGAAGTCCTCGTCGACATTGCCGGCGGTGCCGTCATCACGGCGGGAAGCTTGTCGTTGTCCGCACTGTCGGCCGACAACCTCATCGCCAGCACCGTGGCGGCCGGAGGCGGCGTGATCGCCGCGTCGGCGTCGGAATCAAAAGTCATCAGCGACCAGGAAACACTCGTCCAAATCGGCGAGAACGCGAACATCACCGCCGGGCCGATGCAAATCGTTTCGTCCAACACACAGCTCGGCAACTCGTTCGCCGATGCCTACTCGATCGCATTGGGAACCGGTGCCGGAGCGGGAACGTTGACCCGGATGACCGGTGACGCCAACGTGAACATCGGCACCAACGCCAACGTCCGCGCCGCGAGTTTGTCGATCGGGGCCAACAACACCGTCCAAAAGAGCGACGGCGAAAACAACACGCCGAACCTCCGCAGCGGCAGCGTCGGTTTGGCCAGCGCCACCGTCTTGGTCAGCAACACCGAGATCGGAACATCGAGCAATCCGCTCGACGCCAACATAGATGTCTCCAGCGGCGCGACGATCGAAGTCAACGGCGGAACCCTCGACAACCCGGGCAAGCTCGAGATCGAAGCGACGACCAACGGCGAAGCCTTCGATAGCGTTCGCATCGAAGCGGTCTCTGGATTCGGGCTGACCACCGCGATCAGCAACATCACGTCTCACACAAACGCGAACGTGAACTTTGACACCGCCGAAATCATCAACCGCCGCGGTGACGTCCACGTTGCCACGGTCAGCGACATCGGATTGTTCCCGAGCGCGAACCTGTTCGCCGCCGGCGTCCACGTCGCCGCCGGTGCCGACGCCAACGCGAACGCCAACGTCGATACGTCGGTCAATGTCACCGATTCGTTAGTCCGGGGAGCTGAGATCCGTTTGCAAGCCGGACGCAGCAACTTCCAAGTGCCCAATTTGGTTTCGCTGTTCAGTAACGTCGAGGTCACCACCGCGTCGCTAGGTCCCAGCATCGCGGTCGGAACGCCGGACGCGAACATCAACATGACCACCGTCGTGGACATCAACCGTGACTCGCGGATCGAAGGCTTCAAAGACGTCGTCCTGATCGCCGAACGCAGCGACGGCATTCCCCTGAGGGCCGAAACCGACGGAATGGTCTTGTCGCTATCGGCCGTACCGTACGGTTACGAAGTCCCCAGCAACGTGCGGATCAACCATCACAATCAAGTCATCGTTTCGGACGGTTCGGTCCCCGGAAACGACGCTTCCAAAATCACCGCCGGCATTTTCAACAAGTCCGTGTTGGCGATTCGTAGCGTCGCCAAGGACCTCGCCGATCACGGCTTCGACGTCAGCGGCCGATTGGGCTTGGCCGATCCGCAACTCGCGGGCACCGATCAAGACCCGGGGCTAATCAGCTCCCAAGCCGACTATGATTTCGCGGCCGCGATCACATTGCCGCTCGATCCTCAAGTCAACTACCACTTCGCACCGCTGAACGTGGATCAAATCGCCGTCGACGTGAGTCTGGGAACCGTCGTCAAGCTGGTTCAATTCAACGGCGAGAACGCGTTCGCCGGCGGAACCCTCGGTGGGCACTACGAGTTCATCCTCAAGGACAACGAAGGCAACCCGCTACCGCTGCTCGAAAGTGAACAGGTCGTTCTGCAAGACGAAGACTTCTCTAATACGCTGCGTTGGACACCGATCAGTGAAGCCGAATACAACACGAAAGCACTCAACGCCTCGTCTTTCGATTCCGATCAAACGTTGCGATTCGAAAGCGACCTCAACGGTAAGTTCTACGTCATCAAGAATCCCGACGTGCCGTTGCCGAAACTGTCCTACCGCAACGTCGGGACGCTGTTGGTCGAACAACGCAACCAGGTGATGGAATGGATGGCATCGCACTCCAACAACGCCGAAGCCATTGCCCGTTATCAAGTTCAACTCGAACAAATTAATCGCACGCTCGCGGACCTCGGATTGCTCGAAACGTACACGATCGTAGGCGTCGGTGAAGTCACATCGGTTCGCGACGAACTCGATGCGATGTTCCTCGATCTGCCCGATGTGTTTGCGGCCCCGGGTAGCATCTTCATCGAAGCGGACGCGTACACCGCAACAGCCGACTACGAACCCCGCAAAGACAGCGGCATTCGCATTGTCAACAACACGCCTTTCATTCCTGTCGTCGGGGACGTCGTCGTTCGTGACAACCGCCGCGTGATGGTTGTCGACGATGAACTCAAACAATTCACGCCCGGCAACGTGTACTTCAACAACGTGCTCGCATCAGGAAGTGAAGACGGCGACGGATTCGGCACCGGCACGATCAGCGTCGTCAACAAGGTCATCTCGCCCGAAGATGCGGATCTTCTATCGCCGACCAACGACGTCAACGTCGCAACCAACGAAGCGATCTCATTCAGCGCACCCGACGACCTGTATATCAACGGCAGCATCATCAACGAGAACGGAACCGTCTTGGTTTCCAACGCCGACGGTAGCATCCATGTCAGCGGCGAGATTCGCGGTTCGTCCGTGACGGTCAACGCGGGCAACGACTTCAATTTGAACTCGCAGGATTGGTTGCATACCAATCGCGATCCTCGCCAGTACATGAATTACCAATACTTCCGTTCGTCGGTGTACAACGACGCCGGGAATACTCGATCGCGTGTGTTCACCGACGGTGCCGACGCGGTCATTCCGCCGTTCGAGTTCGCACGCGTATTCGTGTATCCCGAACACATCCGCAACAATCGATTCTTCCAAATTTTTTGGAGCCCGCAGAGACTCTACCAAACGCGGTTTGTGATTCGGCCCGTCGCCGGTGCGGGACAAAGTCTCGCCAGCAACATCGCACGCGACGAAGCGGCCATCACCGCTCAGGGCGCGATCACCATCACCGCCCGTTATCTCAACGTCAACGGTTTGATCCAAAGTGGTGTCGATACGATCAAGCTGAACATCGACGAAAACTTCCGCAGCAACGTGACCACCGATTCGCTTACCGATTCGGAAGGACGTCCGTTGCCCGGCATTCGCTTCACCGACAACGATAGCGAAGTGTCAGTCCCGGTCGATGGTTATTTTGACGCGACCAAGAACGCGATCGTCGTCAATCGCATCGCGCCGACCGGCGGACGGATCACTTTGGCCGGGCAATTGATGTCCACGGGCAACGGTCGACTCGTCGCCGCTCACGGTCACGCCAGCGTGCAGATCGACAACGACAGTCCCTACTCGATCATCGTCAATGAGATCGACACGACCACCGACCGAACCGGCGAGATCATCCTGGTCGATTCGTCGACGCTACGGAAAACGATCTACTCGATGATCGATGGTGCAATGCATGCCGAACACTTTACCGGCGTCCTCGAAAGCGGAACCGCCGGTGCGGCGGGTGTCGATGCGTTGGCGCGGATCAACTACACCAGCGCCAGTACGCGAACCCCGGATGATCCCAGCACGTCAGCCGGCGACGTGAACACGGCAACGCAAATGTGGTACGTGCCTGGACGATTTGACCAATTCAACATTGGTGAAGTCCCCAACCTGCAATACGTTTGGATCGAAGGCCAAGACAAAACCAAGGTTTCGGTTCGCAAATTCGAAAAGAAATCGTTCAACCTGTTCGGCGATAATTCCTTCGGCGACATGCTCGTCAAGGACTCCAGTTACAAATGGGAAGTCTATAACTTCCGTGACTCACAACCGGTACTGAAATCCGAAAGCGTCTTGCGTCCCGGAGACCCAGGCTACGTCAACGCGGCGTTGAACCGAGCCTACACGGTAACTTACACGCAAGAGTTCGACACCACCGTGGATATCGACGCGACCAATATCGTTTATGACGCTGTCAATGGCCTCGTCAACGGTCAGCCGACTCGGTTTTACCGTTACAAAGGTGCCGCGACCGAACTTGTTCTCGCCAACCAAAACTTTGGCGACGCCGGACTATGGGACGACGTTTCCTCGACACCGCCTTCACGCAACGCAGCAGGTTTGTTCCCGACCAACGTCGTCGGCAGTGACTTCGCCAACCAAAGTGAACGTCGTCGTCGCTGGACCACCGGTGGTGGCTGGTTGCGTAAGAAAACCATCCACACCGAAGTCACCACGATCACCGGTTTGACGGACTACTACACACAAACGCTCAAAGCGGATCACGCGATCTCCATCTCGTTCATCGGTGGCGCGACCCATTCCAACGTTTCGATCGATAGCGTCGGCGACATCATTCTGCAGGGCGACATCAGTCTGCCACGGAATCTCGATTCCAACGGAAACCCGTTACCCAACGCGGGAAACACGGTTGTATTGCATTCCGACGGAGATATCGTCGGTGCCGACACGATCGGTTTCTTTGGCGTCACTCCGGAACTGCATTCCGGTGGCGACATCAATGTCAACGTCGAAACCAATAACGGCCCGATCACCGTTAGCGCTGGAGGAACCGTCCGCATCGACGGGATCACCAACACCACGACGGCGCAAAAGCAAACCAGCTTCAGCTACAACGATCAATCACTCGCATCACCCGGCGACAACACCATCGGTCCCAATCCGCCGACCGACCCGAACGCCGTCGGCGGACCCTCGGGCGAACCGTTGCCGATGATGGGTTTCTCCGCGTTCTTTGATCCGATGTCCGGTTCGAGCGTCGTCGTCGAAGAAGACCCCGGTGTGATCACGATCGATCGCATCGACGCCGACGGCGACGTCTTCATCACCGCCGCCAACGGAGTCGTCGTTAAGCCCGACGCCGAACGGGAACCGAGCGTCTTTGGTGCCGACAGTTGGCACGTCCGGGGTGACAAAGTCGAGATCCGCACTCGCATCGGCGGCATCGGCAGCGCCACCGATCCGGTCCGCATCGATAGCAATCGCTTCGGCGATCAAGCGGGCGTCGCCGATACCGGAGGACTCGCCGCGTTCGCCGAAACGGACATCTACATCCAAGAAACCGCCGGTGATTTAATCCTCAGTTCGCCGGAATACTACAACAGCCAAATCGAACCGGGCCAACCGATCGAAGAGTTGGTCGGCATCGCCGTCCGCTCACTCACCGGCGGCGTGTTCCTGGCTACTAACAACGGCGATATCCGCGACGGCATCGTCGAAACCTTCGCCGGCCCGACCCCCGAAGAGATCGCCGAACTCGACGAACAACTCGCCATCACCGGACGCAACGCGCGTGATACCGTTGAACAGTCGATGATCAACGATCAATCGCGTCTGACCAACAATTACCATCGCTATTGGCGAGAAACCCAACGACAAATCGTCGATGGGGTGGCGTCGACGATCAACGGCCTCGCCGGCATCGATCTGGCGACGAGCACGATCACAACCGGTACGCCTCACGGTCTCGAAACAGGCGACGAGATCTCGCTCAGTTTCGCCTCGGGCTTTGTCGGTGACGTCGGCCCCAATGCCGGTATTGCCGATTCCGTGACGCTCGATCCGATCGACTGGACCCTTCAATCCGTCATCGTCGAAGACAACGATCCGGCATCACCCCAGAACGTTCTCTTGCAGACCGGCAACGTGATCACCAACCAAGCCGGTGAACAGTATCAATACATCGGCGAGAATGCGATCAACGTGAACGTTCACGAGATCGACTTCACCGACGAAGACAACTATGTCGAAATCCGCGTGCAAACGAACACGTCCGAGATGCGGTTCGGCGAGAGTTTGCAAATCCTGCCGGGCGACTTCGTCACCAACGACGGCGGCGAACTGCGTCAGTATCTCGGTGAACGTCCGATGCAACTCGGCGTCAGTGACGGACAAATCTTCTACGTCGTCAAGGACAGCGATACTTCGTTCCGTCTGGCGACTTCGCGTGCCGATGCCGCGATTATCCCGACGCACTTCGACGCCGACTACGACTTCATGGACCCGGATAACCCCGACCCGCCGATCTATCGACGTGGGGCGTTGGTTGATTTCTACAACTCTCCCGGCGATTTGTCGCCGTTGTCGTTCGTCACGTTCGACTACACGACCGACGCCGGTCCCGCCCCCGACGGGCACGACCCGAACGAAGATTTCGATTTGACGGCCGCTGAAATCGGTGTCACCTACGACCCGAACAAGGTCATCTTGATCCCCGAAGTCAATCCTGAAGGTGTCGGCGGGTTGCCCGATGATCGTCAAACCCGACGTGAAGATCGAGTGATCCCTCAAGATCGATTCGCCAGCCCTCTGTCGGGAACCTTGACGCGGGCCTTATTCCCGTTGGTCGATCAGATCAACAACGGTTCGGCTGCCGCGACCGGCGAGACCTTGAACATTCAAGCCAATGTCATCGAACTGCACATCTGCGATACCGACGACGCGGTCAATCCGCCGACCGGTCGTTTGGGACAACTTTCCGAAGTCCGCTCGTTCGATCTGGAGAACGGTTTGGCGCTGCCCAGTGAACTCGACTTCATGGACACGCAAGACCCGCCGCAACTGCTCGCGGCCGAATACCAAGACGCCGTCGACCTGTGGACCGAAAACCGTTCGTTCCTATCGCGAACGCAAGTCGACGACATCATCGGGGTTCACTATGTCACCTACGAATACCTCGGCGATACGGTCTCGACCTACGACTTCGACAACGACGACTTTAGCGATGCCGGTAAGTGGCGTCGCATCGTTCTGAGGAACATCGTCGACACGAACGACGACGGTGTCACTGAGAACATCTCCAGCGTCACGCTCGCTCATGGCGACCACGTCCTCAACGAAGACGACCCGGACAACTATGGCGTCTTCGAGTTCATCGGTGTCGCCGACGGGGATCCCGCCGTCGTGGTTGAACTGTCGAGCGAAGACTTCAACGACACGTCGCGATGGACGTTGCGAACCCCTGACGTCGAAACCAAGAACTTCACCACCACGCCGGTCACGCCAAACTTTGACAATCGGCTCGATACCGCGTCCATCGTTCGGCATTCACAGATCGTTCGAATGCAGACCGACTTGGACGACGACGGGACCGTTCAGTTTTATCGTTTCCTCGTCCTCGATACGGAAACCGATACGACGGGTATGACCCCAGGGGAAGCCCAAGAAACTCGCGAGAACTATTCCGAACGGATCGAATTCGCCACCGAAGATTTCTCCGACACCGATCGTTGGGAAGCGATCAGCAGCGTGATCACGACACCGTTCGCCCAAGACATGAGCGCCGGAGCGTGGGTCGCCGACAACCGAACGCCCGAGCGAATGACGGCGCAAATCGTCGACGACGTGAACGTGGAAACCATCACCGTGACGGTGGACTCCGATGCCACGACCGGGAACATCTTGGTCTTGGCCGAAGGCGACGTGGCCCTCTACGGGACCAACGACCTGTACGTGCAACAAATTCACACCGGCGGAAACGTCCGCGTCTCGTCCGACGACGGCTTGATCGATAACCTGCACGGTGACGCCGCCGTCATCGCCGGCGGCGACGTCAGCATTAGCGCCGTCAACCTGCGAACCACGGCCGGCGAAAACGATCCGTTCCGCGTCTTGGTCAGCACCCTTGGTGAACTTTCGGGAAGCGTCGACGGTGCGTTCCGCGTCATTCAAGGTTCCGGTTCGGAAACGATCAACGGCACGCTATTCAATTTCAATGACCTCACCGTTTCGCGAGCGTTCTCCAATAGCCTGATCGACATCACGGTCACCGACGGCGATTTGACGATCGGCAAACTGGAATCCAACGACGCCGTGCGACTGGTCGCCACGGGATCGTTGTTCGAACAATTCGGCAACGGACAACCGACCGATTGGAACGTCAAGTCCGACACGATCGAACTACTCATTGGTGGGAATGTGGGCACCGCTCTCGCGCCGGTTGACTTCCGCGTCAGCGATAACATCTTCGGTGATGTTCAGGGCAATGTGTATGTTCGCAATGACATCGCCACCCAAATCGGTCGTCTGAACATCGACGGCACGATCGCCCAGTTCGATATCCTGGGTGAACTGAAGTTGGTCGAATTGCTGGCCAATTCGGCGACCACGACCCTGCTCACGCAAGGCTCCGTGATTGACGGGCGATTGCTCAACACCGACGACGACTTGGCCGGCGATCCGCACGTCCAAACCCGTCATCTCGTCATCGACACCCGCGGCGTCGCCAATTCCACGATCGGAACGGCGATCAAGCCGATCTTGATCGACACCTCGTACACGGCCGACATCAATACGCCTGTCCCAGGAAGCGTGAACGCCGAAGCGGAATCGTCGATTTGGTTGACCGAGACGACCGGCGATATGCTGATCGATACGATCACCAGTTTGAACGCGAACGTGACCTTGGTCGGCGTTGGCGGTTTGCTTGATGTCAACGATGATTCACTCATCAACGTGACCGGCAACACGGTCAACTTGACTGCTGGCGATGGAGACGGAAACTCGGGAAGCATTGGAACGAGCTCCAACGATTTGGAAATCAATTCACGAGCCACCTACAACGTGGTGGTGGACGTGACCCGGCCCGATACCGACCCCGTTCCCGCCGATCCAACCGAACGACTCAATGCGTCCGCGACCGACGGGATCTATGTCAGTGACATCGCCGGTTCGCTGGTCATCGGCACGATCGTCAACACCGATGGTGGCGACGTTCGCATCACGCTGCCTGATTTGGCGTCGACCGGGCAGGATTTATTGATCGATACCCAATCGAGCATCACGGTTGATGTCGCCGACGGAGCGCCCGATACGGAAGGCAACTTGATCTTGCATGTCGGCGATGATGTGATGATTCGGACCAGCGGCGGACCGAACGATCATCCGACGATTGATGTTCATCGTGAAGTCGAAATCCGAGCCGATTACAACGACATCGATCACGCTGATGTGGATGTTCGCGACATTGACGACAACACCGGCGCGTTGGTGTACGTGTTGTCCAACATCGCCGCACCGATCACGCGGATCTTTGGCGGCAAAGACGAAGACACGATGTTCATCGAACACTTGGCGACCAATCGCTACTACATCGACGGTCGCGGACGCACTGACGTCATCAACATTACACTCGACGGCGAAGGCGATGAACGTATCTCCGTCGACGACACCGGCGACGCCGATGACGGAGCCGATCGCATCTTGGTTCTTGGTACCGCCGAACGAGATCTCTTCCTGTTGCGAACCAACTTCCTGGCTCTCTTGCAAGAAGACCCCACCGAACCGGACGACCAAGACGGATTGAAGTCGACCTATGAACGCATCGACTACACCGACGCGATCAACGGGCGTCTGCGAGTCAACTCTCTCGGGGGCAACGACAGTTTTGTTAGCGATGACAATTCCGTCATCACGACGCTCGACGGCGGCGAAGGAGACGACTCGTTCCAAATCGGGCAAGTGTTCGGGTTCGATCCCGACGTCAGCGGCGATCTCGGACCAGACGATTCGATCGGAACCCAACAACTCGCCAACGGAAGCTTCTTGAGCTACGGCATCTCGATGCCGATGGTGATCTATGGCGGAAACGGGGCTGACCTGTTCACCGTCTTCAGCAACAAGGCGGCGATTCGGCTCGAAGGCGAAGGCGGCAACGACAAGTTCTTGATCCGCGCATTCTTGATCGAAGGCAAAACGACGGTCGAAGGCGGCGAAGGCGATGACGAGATCGAATACAACATCAACGCCCCGGTCAGCATCAACGGCGGCGACGGCACCGACACGGTCACGGCCGTGGGAACCGAAGGCCCCGACTCGTTCGTGTTGACCGAAGACGGCGTCTTCGGAGCCGGGTTGAACGTCACGGTCGACGGTGTCGAAGAAGCCATCGAAGTCGATGGCCTCGAAGGCGACGACACGTTCTATGTCCTCGGCACCCGGGCGGGTGTTTCGTACACGATCATCGGCGGGCTCGGTAGCGACACGATCACTATCGGCGGCGACGTCGTGACGGACATTGTCTCGACCGACAATCGTGGCAACAGTGCCGTGATCAATCACAGCAGCGAGAGCGACGTCGACGAGGAATATGACGGGGCGATCGTTCCGGGCGTCAACGTGACCGTCGCCGGTAGCGGCGGAGGCAGCGGCGTCACCGCTAGTACCGTCGCCGGTGCGATCACGATCACTCAATCGGGCGGCTCCACGGTCGTGATCGAGGATTCCTTGACGCCCGCCGACGCGATCGATTCCTACACGATTCAAATGGTCATCGATCGGCAAAAAACCGGTGTCGGGGCATACGACTATCGAAACCAGTTCGTCTATGTGACGATCTCGGCCGCCGTCGCCTCAACGGGCAACCGTGACGAACAAGGACGCCAAGGCGAATCGCTCGAGATCTCGACCGATGGCGGAACCACCTGGGTTCCCTCGGCCGTCGTGGTCTTTGATGGAAGTAGCGACGGTACCTGGAAGGCGACTCACGAAGTCCTCGTCCGTGGCAAGTCGGACCTGGCGATCGAAGGCGAACGGCTGAGTCAAATCAGCCACTCGGTGCTGTCGACCCATCCGGACTTCTTCCGCATGCCGTTGCAAGACGTTCAGGTGAAGGTGTTTGATAACGACATCGGCGGTTTGATCATCCAAGAAACCGTCGACACGACGGTCTTGGAAGGCGACGCAACCACACGGATCGACGACACCTACACGGTCCAGTTGACCACCGAGCCTCAACGTCCCGATCTGTTGGCACCGGAGGGTCCAGGCAACTCGTCCGAAGTGACGATCGAACTCGGCCAAGACGGTTCCGAATTGGAGTTCTTTGATTCGCTCGGCAATCCGATCACGACGTTGACGTTCGACGCGAGCAATTGGAACACGCCTCAGGTTGTCACGGTGCGAGCCAACAACGATGGCGTGAAAGAGAACTTCATGACTCGGGTCGTCACGCACACGATTCAGAGCGGCCCGGCGGAGTACCTACTCAACACGACCGGCCCGACCGTCAATGTCGACATTCACGACGACGAAACCGCGGGCGCGTTCATCGAACAAAGCGACGGAGAAACGATCGTCTCCAAGAACGGCGACGTCACCGACAGCTACACGATCCGCTTGACCAAAGCTCCCGAGATCCCGGCCGGTGGCGTCGCGACCGATGCGATCGTTCGCATCCCGTTGCTGCAAGACGGACAAACCATCTTGACCTCCAACGCCGTACCCTCACGGATCATCGCTGGTGTCGACGGCGGGCCCGACTACATCGAGTTCGACGCGACGAATTGGTGGTTGCCGGTGACCGTGGATGTCGCCGCCGATCCGACTTTCCAACCGGTCGGTCAACCGACCAAACAATTCGCTTATGCCGGGCACCTGCTGTCCGCGATGCAGGGACCGATCACGATCCGTGGCGGCCAAGGATCCTCGGGGAACCAAGTCATTACTGTCGCAATCATGCTGCCCGGCGAGACTGCAGGCGTTTTGCCCGACCAAGAAGATCCGACCAATGAGAACGTCCAAACCGATACGTTGCTGGTCTTCAACGATGGCAGCGTCACCGACGACACCGTCGACATGTCCGCCGGACGGATCAGTGGACTGGGTATGGGTACCCAGGTCGTCGTCGTCGAAGGCGAAGGCGGCGATCCCGACACGATCGTGCCGGCCGGGATCAGTTACGTCGATTTGGAAGTTGTCGAAGTCATGTTGGGCAGCGGTGACGATACGATCAACATCACCTCGACCACACCAGGCACGATGACCGTCGTTCACGGTGGCGGCAACACCAACGACGGCGTTCGTGGTGGAGACATTTTCAACGTTACCCAAGCGACCATCGACGATGTGCTACAACCACTCGGTGTGGATGGTGATCTGTTGATCGAAAATGACGTCGACGCGCCGTTGATTCTGCTCGGCGATACGTTCCAGGACGGCTTCCGTTACACCGGCATCGCCGGCATCGGCAGCGGCAATTCGATCGCTTACGACCACTATGGTGACGACGTGTTCAACATCACGTCGACGTTCGGCGTGACCGTTTACGGTGGCTTGGGCGATGACACGATCGACGGCGGCGACGGCGACGATTTGTTGCTCGGCGGTGGCGGCAATGACACCATATTCGGCCGTGGCGGTGACGACCAAATCATGGGCGACTCAGGACTCAATGCCGACCTGACCACGCGATTCGATCGGGCCCTCAAGGTACTCGACATCGTTGTCGCGCCCGTCGTATTGACGACCGAACAAGAAGACGCATTCCGTTCGATCGAAGTCGGTGGCCTGTCTTATGCGGTGAACTACGATTCGATCACCGGCGGTGATGACAATCTGTTCGGCAACGACGGAAACGATCTGATCTTCGGTGACCACGGCAGTATCACCAAAGAAGCCGTGATCGCGGCGACCGGGACCGACACGCCCGAAACCGACGACGACGCACCCGAAGTGCTCGCGATGTTGTTGTTGACCAACCGCGCCGTCGTGACCGCGCAAAGCGAATCGACCGACGTCGGCGGCGACGATCAAATCACCGGCGACGATGGCGACGACCGTATCTTCGGAGGTTTCGGAACCGACTACATCAACCACAGTCGCGACGAACAAGTATTGAACCCAGAATCGGGATCGGACATCCTCGTCGGTGACAACGGACGCTTGAGATTCTTCCACGCCGACGGACTCGCCGTCGGTTTGGGGCTCGGGATTCTCGAACTCGCCGAAACAATTGATTGGCAAAACGGCGGCCAAGACTTCATCACCGCAGGCGTCGGACGCAAGATTATCCTCGGCGGTGCGGGCGGCGACCGCCTGCTCGCCGGCAGTGACACCGTCGCCGACTTGATCCTCGGCGATGAAGGTGTTGCCAACTTCGACACGACGACCGGCATCATCACCGACGTGCAAACGACGGTACACGACCAAGGCGGCGACGACACGATCACCGCCGGCAACTCGACCAACATTCTCTTGGGCGGTTTCGGAGCCGACAACATCACCGGCGGCGACGCCCGTGACGTGATCTTGGGTGATAACGGCATCGCTAATTTCAACGCGACCGGCGATTTGATCTTCATCGAAACGACCGCCACGGCGATCGGTGGTAACGACATGATCGTCGCCGGCGGTGGTGATGACGTGGTCCTCGGTGGGGCCGCCGACGATACGATCAACGGCAACGCCGGCTTGGACGTGCTGCTCGGTGATAACGGATCGATCGACTATCGTCTCGACGGTGATTTATCGACGCTTGATCAGATCATCACGATCGATCCGACCATCGGCGGTGCCGACATTATCTACGGCGGCGAAGACAACGATACGATCATCGGCGGCAGCTTCAACGACACGCTCCATGGCAACGAAGGCCACGACATCATTCTGGGCGATCACGCCGAAGTCGACTTCCGACGCCCCGTCGATCGACGGGTGATTAGCCGATTCATCACCAGTGCCGACGGCGGCGGTGATGACGTGATCAACGGCGACGAAGGCGACGATTTTGTCTTCGGTGGCCAAGGTTACGACATCATCAACGGCGGCATCGGACAAGACGACTTGGTCGGCGGACACAACGTTCCCTTCGGTGACGATACGAACGACTTGATCCACGGTGACGACGACGAAGACGTCATCTTGGGTGACAACGGTTTGATCGAACGAACGCTGCTGAGTGTTCAACTGGGCACTTGGGAAACCTACATGGCACCGTTCGAAACGATCGTCATTCGCGAAATCAATGCTTACGACGATCGCGATGGGATCGGCGGCGACGACGAACTGTACGGCGATGGCGCACAAGACATTCTCATCGGTCAACGCGGCAATGACACCATTCACGGTGGCGATGAGTCCGACGAAATCATCGGCGGCATCGGTAACGACACCCTGCATGGCGAAGCCGGGCAAGACTTTATTCTTGGTGATGCCGGTCAGATCCTGCGAGCCTTCCACGGTCCCGATTCGGCGCAGCCCGAAGGTACTCCACGCCTCAACGCCGACGGCGTTTGGCACCGCGACATGGTCACCGAGCAAATCGGAACGGTCACCAACATCATTCCGATCGACCCGGTCAACTTGAACAACCCGCCGGCCGACTTGGCGGCACAACTATTGGCCGCCGACCGCATTCTGTTCGCCGGCGTTCATCTGCCAGCGGCGACGGGACTCGGACAAAAGAGCAACGACCCGCAAACCGGGTTATGGCAAACCGTCGCGATCCTTGTCGACTTGCTCGATGCCAACGATGACATCGTCAATGGCGGCGACGGAAACGACGTCATCATCGGCGACCGTGGCAACGACACACTCGGCGGTGACGCTGGCGACGACGTCGTGATCGGCGATCAAGGTGTCAACTTGCCGAGTGCCTGGACCGACCTGCCGCAGATGCTCGACACGATTCGATTGATCGGCGTCGACGCCCTCGCCGACGACTGGACCGGGCTGCGACTCGACTTGCATCCCGACGGTCACGTCGTCGCGGCGGAAATGGTCGCACGCGTCGGCGGATTCGTCTCCGAACCGCCTCGTTGGGATCGCGTCTCGTCGCTCAATCCCGTGCTCGAGTCGCTGGCCAACGAAGACGCGATCTTGACCGAAGACGGTTTCCGATTGGCGCCCTCGCTGTTGGCCCTGCCGCACTTCTTCGGCCACGCCGGTGAATTGCAAGGCAACGACTCCCTCAACGGCGGTGACGACGACGACTTGCTCTTCGGCGATAACCTGTTGATCAGCAATGAACTGCGCACCGGCTTGCCGACACTCGATGCCACGATCGACTCGGTCGAAAACGCCATGGCCACCATCATGACGGCCCTCGACGCGATGGCGATGGACCATCAACTGGTTCGCAAACAAATCAACGGCGACGACATCGGAGCCAACGAGATCCGAATCGGAGCGGACACGATTTCCGGTGGTGACGGCAACGACTTGATCGCCGGTGACGATGGAGTTTATCGCCTGCCACGAATCACATCCCCGAGTGACGACGCCCTCGCTTTGCAGCGTTATTTCGCCGATCTGGAAACACTCGCCGTCGACGCGATCGGTTTGATGGGCGTCGCTCACTTGGGCGTGATCGATGTCCTGATCGATGATGCCAGGACGACGCGACCGAGCCTACCCGTGCTCAGCGGCAATTCGATCGAGCATGTCTACTTGCATCTTCTCAATCTCAACGAAGACGACCTGTTCGGCGACGAAGGCAACGACACAATCGTCGGCGGCAACGCCACGATGATCGCGCCGATCGTCAACGGAAACGCCAGCGATCTGCCCAGCACGCCCGTCGATCTGGGGTTAACCGTAGCCGAAACCGACCTACTCAACGACGCCTTGCGAACGGCTGGAATCGCCAATGAAGCCGCCCTCGCCGCCCGCCGAGACGCTCGCGTGATCGACGTCGTTCGACAACTGTCGCTGCGTCCCACGCTTGATCGGATCGCCTTTGTTCCGCGTGTCAACCGTCAATGGGATTTGGATGAACTCCATGGCGGCGACGGGAACGACAGCATGATCGGCGACGACGGTTACCTCGTCACGCCACTGGTCAGCACCACGCCGACGACGCCGCTGGAAACACGCGAACTGGAACGACACCTGCGTGCCCTCTTGACGGAACTTTCCGTCGAAGAACGCTTGGCCACGACCGCACGCTATGAGGCCGACGCGACCACCGCTCGTTTACGTTCTGAAATCGGCGACACCATGTTGCCCGCCAAACGTCACGGCGAAATCGATAGCGTTTTCGACTTGAACAACGATGAACTCGATGGTGACGAAGGAAACGACGTGATGTTGGGCGATCATGGCTCGATCGTCAGTCCGTTGTTCGCTGACGCGCCGACCGTTTACCAAACCCTCGACGGAGTCGAATTCGAAACCGGCTTCCGTGACGATTCGCTGCGACGCTTGCTCGACCAGCCTGTCTTCGCCAAGGTCACCGTGATCACCAACGAAGACGAACTCGACGGCGGCGACGGTGCCGATGAGCTCCTCGGACAAACCGGCGACGATCAACTCAATGGACGCGATGGTGCCGACATCCTGCGTGGTGGTAACGGCGACGATGACATTCGATCGGTCACCGCCGAAGACCGCGCCTACGACGACGGAGCCGACGAACCTCGTGGGTATCTTGACGACGAACTGGGCGACCGCCGCTTCACCGGCAGTTCCGCCGTCGAACAACGTCTGTTCCTCGACGCCGCGGTCGGTTCGGTCGATGCTTCGGCTTGGTCCATCGGTGACAACGCGGGTACCACACCCGAAGACACCGGCAACGTCGACCCGCCCACGCCGGTCGCCCGCACAATCGTACTGGATCCTCCCACCACGATCGGCGTCGTCGGACAAGTGACCGAGTTGTTTGTCTCCGTTACTGATTTGCCGATCAGTGCCACGGCCACGTTCGTTTGGGAAGTCACCGATGCGGACGGCAAAGTCATCGCCGGCGGTTCGGGAGACACGTTCCGCTTCACGCCGCCCTCGGCCGGCACGTTCAACGTTTCCGTCGCCATGACGGACAACGAACACGGTTTCGCCAATGCGACCCTGCCGCTCACATTTGGCTCCGCGTCCTTGGTCGACGATCCGGCCAACGTCGGTATGCGGATCTTGATCATCGGCGGAACCGACCAAGCCGACGACATCCGTTTGGTCGCGCTGCGAGGGGCACCGAATCGAGTCGAAGTCCACGTCCGAAACGATTTCAACCAGTGGACCCGAACGACGTACGACAACATCAGTCGTATCGAAGTCTACGGCGGCGACGGCGACGACGATATCTCTACCGACCGCCAACTGATGATTCCCGTTCGTCTGTACGGCGGAAACGGCGACGACAAGTTGACCGGCGGCGGTGCCAATGATTACTTGCAAGGCGACGCCGGTGCGGACCGTCTATTAGGTAACAACGGCAACGACATCCTGATCGGCGGACTCGGAACCGACCGCTTGACCGGCGGTGACGACGACGACTTGCTCATCGGTGACGAACTCACCCCCGATCCCGGCAAGACCGACGTGGACTCGCTGTTGACCCGTTGGTCCGGATCGACCGACAGTGTCGCCGATCGTCTCGCCGACTTGATCGCCGACTTGTCCGCATCGATCCAAGGCGACGGGGCCAAAGACCGACTCGACGGAGGACGAGGAGTCGATGCATTCTTCAGCGAATCCGACGACTACCTCTTAGTACGCCGACGAGAAGGCGACGAACAATACCTGTTCTAACCCAAGGTTGACGGGCTTTGGTCCTGGAATTCAGCGATGCACAATTGACGATCAAACTGAAAAAACTTTTTTTCAGCGATCGAACAATTGCGATTCAGGTTTGATTCCAGGACGCCAATGCAAACCGAGTCTTTGACGAAAATTTTTCGATGGGATCAACGACGCCACTTCGAATTGCTATCGCGTTACACGAACCAATCGAAATGGCGAAACAAGATTTGGGATGGATGTTTTTCGTAAACGAGTGAGGACTAGCCGTCCCATTCCTCGTCCTCTTCTTCTTCTTCCTCGTCGTCGTCCTCTTCCCAATCGTCGTCGTCTTCTTCTTCATCTTCCCAATCTTCGTCGGCTTCATCGTCGTCGACTTCTTCCCAACTCGCGTCGGCTTCGTCTTCGACTTCGTCCTCTTCGCTTTCATCCTCATCTTCGAGGTCGTCTTCTTCCTCGTCGTCCTCTTCGTCGTCGTCATCCCAGTCCTCGTCGTCGTCGACGAATTCCTCTTCGTCGTCTTCGAGGCCTTTTTCGAACAGGTCGTCTTCTTCGTCTTCGATGACGGCTACCGCATCGCTGAGGTCCGTAACGGCCGAAGGATCAAGCGGGCTTGCCACGGGGGCGGCGAGGGATTCGCCGACCGTGGTGGTGGCGAAGGTCGACAACACCGAATCGGTGGCGAGAGCGTCGGTCAAAGCGATACTCACGTCAGACTCCTTAGAAACAGGCGAACCGGAACGGGTGTCCGATTCTTGGCTTGGGGGAAATGGGGAATCGTCGCTTGAATCTGCGACGTCTGGAGAACCAGAAACATCATCACAGAATCCTCGCGAGTCAATCGCAGGAAGAGCGTTTATCGACGCCAATCCGCAAATTTGTAAAAAACGTTTCGTGGTTCCGTAAAGGTAGGGTCGGCCAAGGTCTTCGCTACGTCCACTGATCCTGACTAAATCGAGCGACATTAATTGACGCAGGATCTCGCCACAGGCAACGCCTCGTACCGCTTCGACGTCCGCACGCGTGACATCTTGGCGATACGCAACGATGGCGAGCGTCTCCATCATCGGCCAACTCAATCGAATCGCCGGCGGCAAAACCCCTAGTTTCCTCAACCAAGGACTGACCACCGCTCGGGTCATCATTCGGCTGCCTCCGGCAATTTGCTCGATTCGAATTCCTCGACCGTTGGAATCGTATAAATCGTTTAACTCCGCCACCAGGGTCCTCGCCTGGGTGGCATCCTCTAAATCCGCCAAAGACGCCAGTCGCCGGTAGTTTAGCGGCGATTTGGCGATCAGCAACAATGCTTCTACCCGGCATCGGGCCAACCCGCGATCGAGCGGCTCCCGCGAATCGCGTGCCTGAGCGACATCACCGTCATGATTTTCCGGTCGATCCGATAGACTCTTTGTCCCAGCCGTCCGAGTCGAGACGCGGAGTCTTACGGCGGTTCGAAGGATCGAATCGGCAGCGAGCCAAGAGCCGCCATTCGTCGCAGAAAGGGGCCCCGGCAACGAATTGGATCGGTGCCATCGCATCGAGCGTCGCCAGGGTGCAGAATAAGGAGTCATTCGATCATCATGCCCGAGTGATCCCGACGTCACCAGACCATTCCGAACGTTTCCTCGAACCGACTTACCACTCGCCGACATGAACGCCGCCGCCAAACCCGAACCGCCCCACCGCGCCGCTGGATTGGCCCGGTTCTGGGTGTTGTTGATTTCTACGGTCGTGTTGGCCGGCGTGCTGTTTTTGATCGTTCGTTTGGGCGGCTATGTCGAAGGCGAAGAGTTTTCGCCCACCCATTTTCGGTCACGAACGTTCACTTTTTACGAGATTCCGCTGATTCACTGGCAGATCACCCCGATTCGCCGCGACACTTCGACGCCGATGACGGCGCTGACACTGACCCAAAAGAATCTGATCACGCCACCGCCGGGTGAACCAACACTCTGGCATTTGGTTTCGCTGAAAAACGGCGGAGGCGAGCCGGTCCATGACGACGCGGCGTTGTTGATGAAACAATTGCGATACCACGCCGGCGGGGACTCGTACTGGAAAACGTGGACCAACGATCATCCCGAGATGGCCAAGGAACTCTGGCCGACGATCGGGAAACTGGCCGAGAGAGAACTTTACATCTTGTTGCCGCGTCTGTTTGAGATCGTCCGTCAAAGCGAGAATCCGGCGACGCTGCGATCGCTGGTTCGTGGTTATTTGCAGGAGGAATACAAAAGCCTGATTCGGGACATGCGCGACGCCGGACAAGATGACCTGGCCGACGCATTGGCAGCCGAAGCGGCATCGGACTTAACACCTTTGCCGCCGACTTGATTGATTCCTGTGATTTATCTCGACAACAACGCCACCACCGCCATCGATCCACGCGTCGCCGACGTACTCGCCGACGCCCTCGCCGCTGGGCCGCTTAACGCATCGAGCCAACATCAGGTCGGTCAACGGGCGCGGGCGAAACTCGATGCGGCCTTGGACCGAATCGCTCGCGCCCTGGGCAGCGATTTGACCCGCGTGGGGGCCGACCGGTTGATCGTGACCAGTGGAGGAACGGAAGCCAACAATGCGGCGATCTTTGGCATCGGCGACCCCGATCCGGGCAACCTCGTCCGGACGGCGGTTCTGGTCAGCGCGATCGAGCATCCGAGCGTCTTGGCGGCTGTGAAGCGATTGAGTGACGGCCCCTCGTCGCGACCGGTCGGCTTGATCGACGTCGATCGCCACGGCGTCGTGAAACTGGAACATTTGCAGGCCCTAATCGAACAACATCGCAGCGCCGGGCATGACGTCGGCTTGGTTTCCATCATGTCCGCCAACAACGAAACCGGCGTGATTGAGCCGATCGTCGAAGCCGCCGCGATCTGCCGGGCCGCTGGGATTCCGATCCACGTCGATGCCACCCAATCGATCGGTAAAGTCCCCGTCAATTTCCAGGAGTTGGGCATCGATGCGGCGACGTTCACGCCGCACAAGTTCCACGGCCCGGTCGGCGTCGGGTTTTTGTGGCTCCGCAGCGGCATCGAATTGCGACCCTCGCTTTTCGGTGGCGAACAGCAACTAGGCACGCGGCCGGGGACCGAGCCGGTGCCGTTGGTGATCGCCGCCGCGACCGCGACGGAGCTCGCCGTGGCCGAGCAGCCGGCCGCCGCCGCCAAAATGTCCCGTCTACGTGACCAATTTGAACAAGAACTTCAAAAACGCCATCCCGAGATCGAAATCCACGGTTCGCATGCCAGCGAACGATTGCCGTCGACCTCGTGTATGTCGTTCATCGGCGCCGATCGCCAAGAAATGCTGATGAGTTTGGACATGGCCGGCGTCGCCTGCAGCAGCGGCTCGGCGTGCAGCAGCGGCAGCAGCCCGCCGAGCCACGTGTTGACGGCGATGCGGGCCGGTAAACCGGCGATCGACTCGGCCTTAAGGTTCGGGATGTCAAAGTTTTCCACCGAGGAAGAGATTGCTAGAGCGATCGAGCTGGTTTCCCGAAAATTCAGTACCCGAACAGCCGTTCGAATTGTGGAAAACTAAGTGGAAAAGATGGCTAGTTTGGCGAGTTTTGCGTAAACTAATGCAGGCCCGGTGAAGGAGGCTCGGCGACATCCGCTAAGGCCTCGCTCAATCGTCAATCTTCAATCTTCATTCGTCAATCAATGGTCGCACCGACTCCCACCACCGTTTCCTCGTTCGCGTTGGAGCGTCCGTCGCTCCGGCGTCGACGACGCGAGACGCCGGTGGTGCAACCGGTCACTCCGTTGTTTTATTACGGCCGCGAAAACCGCTTGGCTGGATATGTTTGCGATCACTCGGTCGAACCGTTAATCGAAGTCGCTCGGCCGTTGTTGTTGGTCGGCCCTTCGGGCGTCGGCAAGACGACCCTGGCGCTTCACATCGCCCAACGCATCGGGATCAATTCGATTTGGGATTCGATCAACGCGGACGCCGAAACGGCGAGCGACGGGAACCCGGGCGTCACCAGCAAAGTGCTCTCGTCGCGAGTCTTGTATCAACCGGCGATCGACTTCGCCCGCGAGTTCGCTTCGTCGATCGATTCCAAAGACATGCCTCGGATGCGCCGTCGGCTTGACGAAGCGGTCGTGTGGGTGATCGATGATTTGCACGCGATCGCCGACAAAGCCCCCGCGCAAGAAGAACTCGCCGCACGCTTGGAAGCTCGCGACGCGGCCGGACGCATCACGATCGTCACCTGCCGGCGTTTACCGTCGGAGATCCGTGGTTTGCGTTCACCGTTGGTCAGTCGCACGTTGCCCGGATTGACCGTCACCTTGCATCCGCCCGAAGGCGAAACGCGTCACGCGATTTTGCGTGAATTGATGATGGCTCACTTGCCCGATAGTGATCCGGATTCGTGGCGGTTGCTCGATGGAGGATTGGATGCGGCCGTCACGGTGCGTGAATTGGATGCGGCCGTCAAGCAGGTCGCGATGTGGTGCCGCATGAACGAGTCGCCGGTTTGCGTCGAAGCGATCGAATCGGCGATCGGCAAGGTGGGTGCCAAGGAAGAGATTTCGATCAAGTCGATCACTTCCGCCGTGGCCCGCCACTTGGGCGTCAAGTCGTCGGACATGCGAAGCGGTTCACGTCGTCAAAACATCGTGCGAGCCCGGTCATTAGCGATGTACCTGTCGCGGCAGATGACCGAATCCAGTTTGACGCAAATCGGCGATGCGTTCGGTGGTCGAGACCACTCGACCGTCTTGCACTCGATTCGCAAAATCGAATCCGCGTTCGACGAAGACGCCACGCTCCGCCGCACCGCCGACCAAATCACCGAGCGTCTGACAGAGTAGAACTCAACAATAGACCCGACCTTCGATCGGGTATCGTTCGTGGTTGGCGATCGCGGAGTGGTCATCGCGGTACCACGACTGCCACGCGCCGACGCCAGCCAACACGGCGTCAATCGCATCGCCGCCGGGATTGTTCATCATCACCCGCCAGCGGTGATCCGAGATTTCGACCGATGAACTCAAGACTTTTAAGATCGCCCGCCGCGTTCGACGGCGGACCGCGTCGGGAGGTTGATCGCCGGGTTGTTTGTAATTTTGATGCGGCAGTGACCATCGTTTGAGCGTCGAGGACGGGCACGCTTCGACCACGACCCGGCGGACCGGGGACTTGGCTCGCCACGCATGAGCCTCAAACGGCATCACGGCGGTCGCGTCTTGGCCGGCGACCCGGGCCAGCACATCACGCATCCCATGAAACGTTTGGTAGATGATCCGGTAGTGATAACAATCAAACGGCGTCTTGGTTTCCGAATCGGTTAACCGGCGGATGTGCATGGCATTGCCAACAAGCTGGGCGGTTTTAACGAGATCGCGACCATACGACTTGGCATCACCGTCGTGCGAGCGAACGTGCTCCAGTTGGGACGGCCAATCATCCAATCCCAATTCGATCGGCAATCCGAACGGAAAGTCCATCCCCCACAGGGCGTCATGGCTGGCGAGGATCGAATCGGCCAGGAATCGGCATACGACGTCCCGTTCGTCGTCCCCGGCGGCCCGGCCGAGGGGGCGGAGGTCGTTTAATTTCAGCGGAGGCGAGGTCGTCTGGCCGGGATCTCCGATCACGTTCAACTCGGCGATCCACGCGTTCTTGCCGGCCAGTCGGGCGCCGCTGAAGTCGACGCCGAAGACGTTTCGCGGTCGAAAAGTACTAAACGGACGCTCGTTCGCGTTGACCAAGTTTTCTTCTCCAGTGACAATCGGTTAAACAAACATGAAAACGCCCCGTATCGGCTTGTAAGTCATCCACATCCCTGTTGCGACTCCCCATTCTTTACCCACTGCGAAACCCCCTTCATGAGTATCGCCGATTCCGCCACCGCCCACGCGTCCGCACAAGTCCCTGACCCGCAAGGTCGGTTCGGTGACTTCGGGGGGCGATTCGTTCCGGAGACGCTCACGCGAGCCCTCGATGAACTGTCTCAAGAGTACGACAACGCCAAGCGTGACCCTGAATTTCAACGCGAACTCGATGGTTTGTTGAAAACCTTCGTGGGTCGCCCCAGCCCGCTGTATCATGCCAAACGATTGTCCGATTCGGTCGGCGGGGCCCAGATTTGGCTCAAACGCGAAGACCTCAATCACACCGGCGCGCACAAGATCAACAACACGCTCGGCCAAGCCCTGCTGACCTTGCGAATGGGCAAGACCCGCGTGATCGCCGAGACGGGTGCCGGACAACACGGCGTCGCCAGCGCCACCGCGTGCGCTCACTTCGGATTGCCTTGCACGGTCTACATGGGGGCCGAAGACATTCGCCGACAAAAACCGAACGTCTTCAGCATGAAGTTGATGGGAGCAACCATCAGCCCCGTCGAAAGCGGATCGCGAACCCTTCGTGATGCGGTCAACGAGGCGATGCGAGATTGGATGGCGTCGGTCGAGAACACGCATTACATCATCGGCAGCGTGATCGGTCCGCACCCTTTTCCGATGATGGTGCGTGATTTTCAAGCGATCATCGGTCGTGAGACACGCGAACAGTGCCGAGACTCGTTCGACCGATTGCCCGATTGCGTCGTCGCGTGCGTGGGCGGCGGCTCCAACGCGGCCGGGATGTTTTATCCGTTCGTCGAAGACGAAGGCGTGCGGATGGTCGGCGTCGAAGCGGGCGGGCGGTCCAACGCGGATGGCGATCACGCCTCGCCGCTCTCCTACGGCAGTCCCGGAGTGCTGCACGGCAGCTACAGCTACGTGATGCAGGATGAAGACGGCCAGACATGCGATGTTCATTCGATGAGCGCCGGCTTGGATTATCCAGGCGTTGGACCGGAGCACAGTTATTGGAAAGACACCCATCGGGTCGATTACATCGACTGCCGCGACGACGAAGCCATGAAGGCGTTCGAACGACTCGCCACGACCGAAGGCATTTTATGTGCATTGGAAACCGCCCACGCGGTCGCCAAAGCGATCGAAGTGGCCGCGACGATGTCCGAAAAGCAACACTTGGTGATCTGTTTGTCCGGTCGTGGTGACAAAGACGCGATGGAAATCGCCCGACTTCGTGGCGAAGATTGGTAGTCCGCTTTTTTTCGCCCGCGTCCCTTTCACCTGACGCCTTCTTCGATCCTCAAGGAAGAATCCATGTCTGCGCAAGATCGCACGTTAGACCATTATCAAGAATTGATGACGATCAATGCGACGTCGCACGTGCTGCGTGCCGGTCGCCGATTGGGTGTTTTTGACCAACTCGCCGAAGGCCAAAAGACATTACCGGCGCTCGCCGAAAACCTGCAGATCGCGCCGGACCGGTTGTTGCTGTTGATCGAATCGTTGATCGCGATCGGGATCATCGAACAGTACCAGGAAGACTACGCGTTGTCGTCGACGGCCAGACTGTTGTGCCAATACGACGCTGACTTAGACGATGCGACGTGGGAGCAATTGGCCGATACATTGAAAACAGACCGCCCGACAGTCGATCGGGTCGCCGATGACGAGGTTCCTCAGCAGCGTTTTGATTCGATCGCGGCGACCCAGTGGGTTCATACGCCGGCCGCGATGCAGGTCGCCGAGATCTTGAACTTGGGACCGCCGGAGGAAGATTCTCCCGAAGCCGAGGTAGCCGCATTGGAATTGCTCGACCTCGGATGTGGATCGGCGGTTTGGAGCTGCGCGATGGGTTTTCGCGACCCATTATTGCAAATCACCGCGATCGATACCGAACCGGCACTCGTGGCGGCAAAATCAACGGCTACTTCCATCGGCCTAGGCGAGCGGTTTTCAACCCAGGTCGGTGATTTGTTGACGTGTTCCTTGAAGGCAGACACGTTCGACTTGGTTGTCGTCGCGCAGCGGCTTCACAGTTTGGCCGACAATCAAATCGAAACGGTACTACGGCGATGTCACGACACGCTCAAGGAGGGTGGCAAACTGATCGTCATCGATTCATTCCGAGGCCCCCACCGTCCGTCGCTCGCGGAATCGCTCGAAGCACTCCGCATGCAAGTTCAAACCCATCACGGGAACGTTCCTGACTTGGCCGCCGCGCAATCGCGGATCGAGCGTGCCGGATTCACCGGCGTGCAGTTTACCTTCATCGCGGCAAGCCGTTTGGGGCTCGGCTTGATGGTGGGAACGAAGCCATAGTTTCTTTCGAAAAGGTGTCTGATCCTCTATGGCGATACCAAAACAGCAACGAATATCGACTCGCCTCGAAAAAGTCTGCCTTCGTTTATATCACAACGGCTACGGCGAACTGACCTGCGTTCCGATCTGTTTTTTACCCAATGTTGCCAGCAGTACCTTCTCATACTTCCGCCAAGCTCCGACGGACGAGATTCCAATACTCCATGATTTTCAAATAAGCGGCGTGATACCGGACAATCGCCTGCAGATCACAAAACGGCCACGTCAAGTTTTGCTTGAAGCATGAGACGAAAACGTCCATCGGATCACGACGGACATGAATGATCTTGGCGTTGGGCAATACTCGAGCGATCAATCCCATGTGCCAAAAGTTCGTCGGCATCTTGTCCGTAAAACGAAACATCTCATTCTTCCCGATCTCATCAACGTCGATAATCGAACGACGAACGTGTTCACAGTACTCTTGTCCGATCCGTGCGGCAAATTCGTGTGTCAATTCAGAGAACCTTGGGGACATAGCACCGCAGACAGAACCTTGGGCAGAACCTTGGGGACATAGCACCGCAGAGGCTATTGACTTGGCGCCCTGCAGAGGTAATCATGACGGGGTCGAGTTTGCTGAGTTGGTAGCCACTGAGGTGCGTGATGGCACGGATGAGTCGAGCGGAAGTCTTTGATCCGGGCGAAGTCGCGGTCGGACACGTGTTTAGCCGTACCGTCAGACGGTGCTTTCTCATGGGCGATGATCCTGTCTCTGGGAAGAACTTCGACCATCGCAAACGCTGGATCGAGGAATACTTGCAGCAATTCGCTGCTACTTTCGGAATCGATCTGCTTTGCTATAGTTTGCTTTCAAATCATTTCCATTTGATTCTTAGGTCTCGACCGGACGTTGTTGCGACGTGGAGCGATGAAGAAGTCGCTCGTAGGTGGATGTTGCTGTGCCCCAACCATCGCAAGGCGGACGGGTCGCCGATGGAACCGACCCAACCGGAGATCAACTCCATCGCCGGTTGTCCGGTTAAGCGTGAAGAGATTCGCCGTCGTTTGAGTGATCTGAGTTGGTGGATGCGGTTGCTGTGCCAGCGTGTGGCAATGCGAGCCAACCGTGAGGACGAAGAACACGGTCGCTTTTTCCAAGATCGATACAAGGCGACGCGGCTCACCGATGAGGCATCTGTGTTGGCGTGTGCGGCTTATGTGGATCTCAATCCGATTCGGGCGGCGATGTGCGAGCGGATCGAAGACAGCGATTTCACCTCGGCTCAGCGGCGAATCCAAGCCGAGCATGAAGAAGTTCACGAAACACCACCCGACGAAGCGACAAGTCACGAAACGCCACCCGAGGAAGCCATGAGCGAGCGATCCGAACCGATCGCGAAATTGCGGCATCGTCGCGATTCGTTTCTGTCGCCTGTTTCGATCGACGAGCTGCTTGATCCGATCGGCCCGTGTTGCAGTGACACGCCGGAGCGTTGCAGTGACAAGGGATTCTTAGCGATGTCGCAGGCGGACTACTTGGAACTATTGGACTGGACGGCCCGTCAGGCGGCCCCAGGCAAACGTGGCAAGACACCCGCAAGTGTCCCGCCGCTTCTCCAGCGACTCGGTTTGGATCAAGCCTCTTGGTGTGAGTTGGTCAGCGACTTCGGCAAGCTGTTCTGCACCGTTGCCGGTAGTCCCGACAGTGTCGACTCCATGCGGAGTCACGGCACTCATCGACGTTATCATTTGCGTCGCCGGGCACGCGAGCTATTCGCGGTCACGGACTAACGTCCGGGATCAGCTTCTTATTTGCTTCAGCTCATCGGCCCAACAGGCCGATCGTGGATGAGGCATGCACTTTTCTCATCGCAAACGCCGCCAGATCTAGCAAAACTAAAGCCTTCGAGGCTTCGGTGCAGGCGACTCTTGTTGAATCAGGGATGTAGCTCCGTCAAGCTACATGCGGATGAGCTGGCAAAGTGTCATGTCCCCAAGCTTCTTGCACAAACGCCGCAAGAGCTGGCAAAACCAAAGCCGTCGAGGCTTCGGTGCAGGCGACTTTTGCTGAATCAAGGATGTAGCTCCGTTTAGCTACATGCGGATGAGCTGGCAAAGTGTCATGTCCCCAAGCTTGTCTTGGAAGATCCGAGACACGACGAACTGAAGGAAGCATCGAATTGGTATCGTGACCATGCGGTTCAGCTGTACCGTCAAGGAAGTACTAGAAACGACGAGCGGTCACCGGGCCATGCCCCATCGGCAATCGTCCGATGATCACGGCCGCAATGATGCCGGCGGCGAAGCCACCGGCGTGTGCCCACCAAGCCACACCGCCACCAACGCCCACACCGAGCGAACCGATTCCACTGAATACTTGTATCACGAACCACAGTCCCAAGAACACGGGAGCCGGAACGACGAACGTGGTGAAGATGACGAACAACGGCAAAACCGCCAACACCCGAGCGTGAGGATACAAGAACGCGTAGGCTCCCATCACTCCGGCGATCGCGCCGCTGGCCCCGAGCGTCGGTACCGGGCTGTCGGTTTGGCTAATGTAATGCGCTAAACCCGCCATCACCCCCGTCCCTAAATACAGCAAGACATAACCGAAGTGGCCGAGGCGGTCTTCGACGTTGTCGCCGAAGATATACAAAAACCACATGTTCCCCAAGAAGTGCATCCATCCGCCGTGCAAAAACATGCACGTTACCAAGGTCATCCATGGCGGAACGGCGGACGGTCCGAGTTCTTGTCGGACATTGACGACCTCGATGCCTTGAGCCGTGCGAACGGCGGCTTGGGTTTCGATTACCGGGACGATATCGGGGTCACTCAGTCGCACCGGTACCATCGCGTAAGAGGCAATGATGCCCTCGCTTTGATCCGTAGATGTTTGCTGAGCCAGGAAAGCGAGCGAACAAATCGCGATCACCGCGTAATTGACAAAAGGTGTCGTGAGGCTGGGAATATCATCGCGAAGTGGAATCATGAAAGTCGAGCCGTTTTAAGAAGTTCAAAAACCGAGTAAAAAGAAAGCACAACACCTTAGCCCGAGACGCCCCGATCATGACATCACCACCTCGAGACTACATCCATGCGCTCAGGGACGACCAGGATAGCACGACTATCTTATCGACTCTGCAAGAGATCGCGTCGCATGAAAGCGTCTCGGGAGTTGGGGTTCGGTGTTTGGAGTTGCTCGACGACGAGGACGAAGAAATTCGAAGTTGGTCAGCGGAATGTCTGAGCGGTTCGGTGCATCCGCTCGACCAAGAGACGCTTGGACTGATCGAGTTCGTCCGCCGAGTGATCAAGCGGAGTCGAACAAACCCGTCCCACGAAATTCATACACGTTTGGCCGATCAATTGTACTGGGCCGTCACGCTGATCGGTCGGCTGAGCGTCGATGGGCAGACCGATCCGGCTTCTCTCCGTCTTGTTTTCGATGAGGTGATCGAGTCGGTCGAGCCGATCGCGGCGGATGATCAGGAGACGTATGGCGAAGCGATCAGGCGAGCGGAGCGATTGCGTCAACGATTGGTTGAGCGATCATTCGGCCCGCTATGAGGCTGTTTTGGTGGTTCCAGTGCCGCTGTCGCTGATGGCGGTGTTGAATCTGCCCGCCGCCTTAATTTGTGCCGATTGTTTCGGTCGTTTCCAATGCAACGATCAGTCAGTGTTCGTTTGTTGGATAAGACGTCTTTGGCTACTTGCCCTTTAAAAGTGTGCGATTTCGCCCGATACGAAAGCTGAAAGGTTTGTCATTTCCAATGTTTCGATCCGATTCGATTCAAAGAAGCAAACCTTCGGGTCTCGGATGATGCGGACACTCCGCTCGGCCCCCTCAAAAATAGGGGAGTGACTCATCGGCGCGGCGAGATCGGTCCATTTCAATTGCACCCAATCCAGGGAAGGAAATCCACCCATGTCGCGTAAAATATTTCGGCGGCGACGGGCGTTCGCGTCCGCGTTGTCCATCGTGCTTGCCGGGTTCAGTGTCGGCGATATCGCCGCTCAGACGATCGATCAAAGCGGCCTTGAAAACGTCATCGTTCAAACGGCGATGCAAGAGCCAGTTGTGAACGACGAATCCATCACGGCTGATGCCTATCTCCAAGTCGAACCGGTTGAAGAAAGTGTTTCCACGCCGCTAGCTGAACCGGTGCCATCCTATCCTTCGTATGCTTCAGCAGTGCCTTGCAACTGCGCTGCGAACAAAGATAAAGAGGCCGCCGCGATGGCTGCCTTCAAGAAAGCCTACGGCGGTGTCTTCTACGGCAACAACTTCAGCTACCTCAATGATCCTCACTTCAAGGGTCCGACGTTTTTCTCGGATAACTTCAAGAACCTCGATACGCCATTTGGAACAATGAGTTTCGGCGGAGAGAGTCGATATCGCTACCACAACGAACGCAACCATCGTGGAGTCGGAGTCACCGGCAATGACGACAATTTTTGGTTAACCCGTCAGCGATTGTACGCCGACTGGAAATTGTGTGATGCCGTCCGCTTGTACGGGGAAGTCTTGGACGCCGATTCTTATGGTGAAAACTTCAATCCTCGTCCGATCGAAGTCAACGAACTGGACATCCAAAACTTGTTCGCCGATGTCAAACTGTTCGACAACGACTTCGGCAAGTTTACGCTGCGTGTCGGCCGCCAGGAACTTCTTTACGGTGCCCAGCGAACGGTCTCGCCACTAGATTGGGCCAATACTCGCCGCACCTTTGAAGGGGTTCGTGGCTTGTACCAGAATGGTGACACGTCACTGGATATGTTCTGGACCGAGTTCGTTGCCGTTGACCCGGACGATGCGGACGAAGCTGATTCAGCTCAAGACTTCTACGGCATCTATGCGACTCAGAAGAATACTGGCTTGGGCGACCTGGAGACCTACTACCTCGGGTACGACGATACCCGTGCCGGGTTTAGCCTGCACACGATCGGTAGCCGGGTCAGCGGTGCCACCAAGAACAAGATACTTTATGACTTCGAAGGTGCCTATCAGTTCGGCGAAGATGTGACGGCGGAAGACCACTCGGCCGGTTTCTTTACCGCCGGTTTGGGTCGCAAAGTCGAAACCAATTTCCTGAGCCCGACCGTATGGTTCTACTACGACTATGCGTCGGGCGAAGAAGACTTTGCCGATGCAGCTCGCGGCGACGGCGGCTACGATCACCTGTTCCCGCTGGCTCACAAGTACAACGGCTTCATGGACTTGTTCGGACGCAAGAACCTCCACGACTTCAACATCTTCTCGTTAACTCCGCTTAACGAGAAGGTTTCGATGATCGTGTGGTACCACTACTTCCGCTTGGTCGAAGACACCACGCCTTACAGCGTGGTCATGACTCCCTACGAGAACCCCAATGCAGGTGGAACGCAAGCACTTTCGAAAGACCTCGGCCACGAAATCGACATTCTGTTTAATATCAACCTGAATGCTCGTAACAACATTCTGCTCGGTTACTCGCACTTCGCAGCGGGAGACTATTACGACCCCGCGACGATCGGGCCGGCCGACGAGGACAACGATGCTGACTTCTTCTACGCACAGTTCCAAACTCAGTACTAGGGAACGAGAGGATCTTTAACAAGATCCACTTCTTGAGAACCGAGCCCCGGTTAATCACTGGGCCAATTAACGACGGCCGGCCGAATCACTTCGGCCGGCCGTTTTTTTTGCGCAGCCAACAGGCAAGGGGTCCATCTGTTGTGCCACTTCTTTGTGCAGAACTCGGCTGCTCCCGATGTGAGGACGGTCTGAACACGTATGTGAAAACAGGTGAAAACCAATCTCGTTAAGGAGGCTTCTTCATCTGGGACAGCGATTAGCGGCGTCGAAACCAACATTAGGCGGTTTGGTCGGACGAGTTTCACAGACATGGTCCACGTGTTGCTTTCGTGTTGGTTCGTCTGAGGTGTCGCTCGAAAAATGGGCGAGCACCTCGAGGCTTACTTCCAACCGAAAGCACAGCAGGAAACCGCGTGTCCAGATTTCACCTTCATGATTTTGCCCTCGGCTCCATGACGTTATGCAGGCCCGATTCGGATCCGTTGCCGCGTCGTAGATCGATCGGGATCATGCGAGCCGTTTTTGCCCCGTCGGTGATGGGTTTGATGCTGTTGGCTGGGTGTTCCTCGGACAACATCACTTTGGATGACCTCGCCGATGCGGCGGCTAAGGTAGACGTCTCTTCGATGAAGATCGACGAAACTGCGGAGGCTCCCGCCGAGATGCTGAGTCTTGAGAAGACCAAGCTGAAGTTCGGATTCATTAAGTTGACCGACTGCGCACCGATCGTCATCGCAAAGGAAAAGGGTTACTTCGACGATGAAGGTCTGAGCGTCGAAGTTGAAGCTCAGTCCAACTGGAAGGTGCTTTTAGATCGCGTGATCGACGGGCAACTTGACGGTGCTCACATGCTCGCCGGTCAACCGATCGGTGCCACCATTGGGTTCGGCACCAAATCACCGATCATCACCGCTTACAGTCTCGATTACAACGGCAACGGCATCACCGTCAGCAACGAAGTCTGGGCGCAAATGCAAGAAAACGATCCGGCATTGAAGTCGGAAACGCCCAAGCATCCGATCACGGCAGATAGTCTCAAGCCGATCGTCGCGGAATACAAACAAAAACAAAATGAACCGTTCCCGATGGGGATGGTCTTTCCGGTCAGCACGCACAATTACGAGATTCGTTACTGGCTCGCCGCGGCAGGGATTCACCCCGGCCTGTATACCGAGACAGACGTCACGGGCGTTAAGGACGCCGACGTGCAGTTGAGCGTCACGCCGCCACCTCAAATGCCACAAACGCTTGAAGCGGGCATCATCAAGGGTTACTGCGTCGGCGAACCGTGGAATCAAAAGGCCGTTATGGCCGGCATCGGTGTTCCCGTCACGACAAACTACGACATCTGGAAAAACAATCCTGAAAAGGTCTTCGGTGTTTCCAAGACTTGGGCGGAAACCAATCCGAACACACATTTGGCGGTCGTCAAAGCATTAATCCGTGCCGGTAAATGGCTCGACGCCACCGATGAATCGGGCAAGCTCGTCAACCGCCAAGAGGCCGCGAAGATCCTCAGCCGTAAAGACTATGTCGGCGCGGAAGAGGATGTGATCGACAACTCAATGACCGGCACATTCGTGTTTCAGAAAACCGACGTTCGCGAGATGCCGGATTTCAATGTCTTCTTCAAATACAACGCGAGTTACCCGCACTACAGCGACTGCATTTGGTTCCTAACGCAAATGCGTCGTTGGGGGCAAATCACCGAATCTAAGCCAGCGAGTTGGTATGCGGAAACGGCCAAAGAGATTTACAAGCCCGAGATTTATCGCCAAGCGGCCGAGATGTTGATCAGCGAAGGCAAGCTTGATCCCAATGAGATTCCGGCACCCGACTATGACGGCTATCGCGAAGTGACTTCGGAGTTCATCGACGGCAATCCGTACGACGCCAAGGATCCGATCGGATACATCAATTCGTTCGAGATCGGTTACAAGGACGATGGAGCCCTCGCGGCTCAGTAGCGAACGGGCTCGCGAGCCCATTACCTTTCAATCCCCACACTCTTTGAAACCTGAAAAATGAACTGGCGAGGAAACCTATTACGTTTCTGCGAAATCGCAGGTCTGCCAATTCTGGAGCCGTTCGTAAGACTGGCTGCCGGTGAAGACAAGAAGGAGCAGTTCGTTGGGATCGCGAAGTTCATCCTGCTTCCGATCGTGGCGGTAACGATTTTCGTGGGACTTTGGAGTGCGGCGGCGAGGACGGTCGTTACCGACAGTGCGAAACTGCCCAGCCCGATAGCGACTTACGAGGCCGGACGTGAATTGATCGCGATGCATTTCGCGCAAAAAGAAGCCGACCGCGCCGCCAAACGCGAGAAGCTGGGTGAGGCGGTTCAGTTTTATGCACAAGCAACCGCCTACGATCAAGCAGCTCAGCGAGCCGAGGGAGCCAAAAGCGAGGCGCTCGCGTCCAAGGCAATGTCACTGAAGAAACGAGCCGTCGCGGCAGCCAATTTCGAGGCATCCAGTGCGCCGACTTTCATCGATCAAATTTGGACCAGCATCAAGACCGTGTTCTTCGGTTTCATGTTGGCCACCCTCGTCGCGGTTCCCTTGGGCGTGCTCTGTGGAATGAGTTCCTGGTTCAACGCGGCGTTGACGCCGTTCATCCAGATCTTCAAACCGGTCAGTCCGCTGGCTTGGCTACCGTTGGCGTTCATCGTCATCATGTGGTACTGCGCCGGCTACTCGTCCGGTGAGACGATGTTCGACAAAGCTTTCCTGATCTCGGCTGCGACGGTTTGTTTGTGTTCATTGTGGCCGACGCTCGTGAACACGACGCTGGGTGTTGCGAGTGTGGACAAGGATTTCATTAACGTCGCCGACGTCTTGAGACTGTCGTGGACACAGCGACTGTTCAAGATCATTTTGCCGGCCAGTTTGCCCCTGATGTTCGCGGGAATGCGGATCAGTCTTGGGGTTGGTTGGATGGTGTTGATCGCCGCCGACATGCTCGCACAAAACCCCGGCCTGGGGAAATTCGTTTGGGACGAGTTTCAAAACGGCAGTGAGATGACTTACGCCCGAATCGCGTTCAGTGTGATTGTGATCGGCTTGATCGGCTTGTTGCTCGATCGCGTGATGATCTTCTTAAGGAATCTTGTCAGCTTCGGTAATCCGGCTCCGGCCTAATCATCGAAACTCTTTCGCTCCGCGGTCGGAATGTGTGTGGGGACGCTCACCGGCCGCGGAGCGATCTTTTATCCGTGAACGCTATAGCTCGAATTGAATCTCATGAGTGTGTTGCTTCGCCCCGAAACGATCAAGATCACACGATCGGATTCGCCCGATCCGGTCCTCCACGCGCCCGCGCCGATCATCGAGATGAAAGGCGTCTACAAAGGCTACGGCAGTGGCGTGACGCGAACGGAAGTTCTCAGCAATATCAACCTAAAGATTCGCGAAGGTGAGTTCCTCGCCGTGGTCGGATTCAGCGGTAGCGGAAAAACGACTTTCACTCAGTTGCTTGCCGGATTGATCAAGCCCGACCAGGGCACCATCACCATGGACGGCAAACGGGTCACGGGGCCGTCGCCCGAACGTGGCATGGTGTTTCAGAACTATTCGTTGCTTCCTTGGTTAACCGTTCGTGGCAATATCGCGTTGTCAGTCAATGCGGTTTTCAAGAATTGGTCCAAACAAGCGCGTCGTGACCACGTTGATCGCTTCATCGAAATGGTCGGTTTGAGTCACGCGGCCCATCGTCGGCCGCACGAACTTTCCGGCGGGATGCGACAACGAACTTCGCTCGCTCGTACGTTGGCCCTCAAGCCCAAAGTCCTGTTGCTCGACGAACCGCTTTCTGCCCTCGACGCATTGACCCGTTCGCAGCTCGGTGACGAGATCCTGAAAATTTGGGGTGAGGAGCGACAAACCTGCTTGATGATCACCAACGATGTCGACGAAGCGATCATGGTCGCCGACCGGATCGTACCGCTTAATCCTGGGCCGAACGCCTCGCTCGGTCCGGTCTTCACCGTGGGTTTGGATCGGCCGCGAAACAAGACGGAACTGAACGATAACGAACACTTCAAAGGTCTTCGCAATGCGGTGACGAACTACCTCGTTGCCGTGCGTCAACGAGCCCGCAAGGAAGAACAAGCGTCGACGCAGCACTTGAAGTTTCGATTGCCCGAGATCGAGCCACAGGATCTTAGTCGTCCCTTCCGTGCGATTCACAACACGCCTCCGCGTTGAGTCCAATCCACGGTAAGTCCCCGATAATGAGTTCAATGCCATGCGTGGCTATGTAGAAATGTTTCGTCTCGGCAAGACCTACGACACCCATAGAGGGCCCGTCGTGATTGTCGAAGAGTTCGATCTAAATCTCGCCAAAGGCGAGTACGTGGCGCTGCTGGGGCATTCCGGTTGCGGCAAAAGTACTGTCTTGACGATGGTTGCCGGATTGAACCCGATCACGACCGGTGGGGTTGTGATCGATGGTCGCGAAATCGACGGTCCCGGTCCGGATCGCGGGGTGGTGTTTCAATCGCCCTGCCTGATGCCGTGGATGACGGCGCTCGACAATGTGATGTTGGGTGTTAACCAAGTCTACAGTCGCTCGAGCAAACGAGACCGGATCGACTTGGCGAGTTATTACCTCAATCTCGTCGGGCTGGGCGGGAGCCTGAATAAGCGGGCCAAGGATCTTAGCCAAGGAATGCAGCAACGTGTGGGTATCGCGCGTGCGTTCGCTTTGCGACCGAAGATGCTGCTGCTCGATGAGCCGTTCGGCATGCTTGATTCGCTGACACGGATGGAACTGCAGGAGATCCTGCTTGAGATTTTGATGCGTGACAAGGTCACGACCGTGATGGTCACCCACGACGTCGATGAAGCGCTGTTCATGAGCGACCGGGTCGTGATGATGACCAACGGACCGCGGGCTCGTGTCGGTGCGATTTTCAGTTTGCCGTTCGAACGACCGCGGCAACGTGCTGACGTGCTCGATCATCCGGAGTACTACGAGTACCGCGGCAAGATGATTCAGTTCCTCGAAGAACAGGATCATAAGAAGCTACAGGCGGAGGCCAACGCTCGGCAGCGAGTCAAACAAAGTACCCCGGCTGAAACCGAACCTACTGCGGCATCCGTCTGATGATTTTACCTCTTCACCGTATTGATTCCTGGTCCAGTTCCTTGACGACTTCCTCCATCCCTACGAATTGTTACCTCAGTGACGTTGCCGTCTTTGACGTCGAAGCGGATGGTCATTTCGCGCACAATCGTTTCGGTGAGGTATTGCCTGTCGTCCACCGAGCTCTCGCCAGCGGCACGGCCGAAGTCACCACGTCGCAATTGCCGTTGGATGCCGCCTCGGCAATCGCCATTCCCGTTTATCGTGACAATCGTATCGTCTCGATCGTCGTGTTGTTGTCACGCAAGAGCGACGAAACGATTCAAGATCCGATCGGAGTGTTCGAGGTTTGGGAGCCGATCGGTCCCTACGAAGAAGTGGCCCTGAAAGACGGTTACTACGGCGCGATGGAACGGTTCCATAACGTCAGTTCGTTCGTGCGTTTCGAAAAGGGCAACGGTTTACCGGGCCAAGTTTGGGACCGACGTTGCGCCGTGATTCACGACGACCTCGCCAATCACACCGGATTCTTACGGGCCGCCGGAGCATCGGCGGACTTGCTGCGAACGGCGATCGGAATCCCGATCGCCGGTGATCGGTTTCATGCGGCGGCGGTTTTGATCAGTTCGGTCAGCACGCCGATCGCGCGCGGCATGGAAGTTTGGTCGGTGCTTCCCGATTCGAACGACTTTGAATTGACCTCGTCGGCCTACTATCAACTCGGTGACGATTACGCCTTGCCGATCGGAACGGTCTGCCACTGCGATGCGGCACCCTTCGTTCGCATGCGCACCGAAAAACGCGCCATGGTCACCGACGATCCGAACGAGCTACTCGCCGGGCGTGATCCGCGTCTGGCGTTGCCCGGCCCCACCTCTGGACTCGTTATTCCATTTTTCGACGGGGTGACGTTGACCAGCCTCGCGGTGTTGTTGTTTTAGAGAACCTTTACGGTCTGTCGTCCCTTGTCCAGCGTCCTTCCCATCGAACGAACTTCAACGCAGCGTGTAAGCCCACGTTTGCCGCTGGATGATTCCGATGACCGAGGCTTTGATTTGGTGGGAATGTTGTTGCAAGAGCAGCATTCACTGACGGCCGTCGAAGCGTTCTCACGTGTTCACGATGCGAATCAGTCATTCGGCGAGCGGTCAATCCATGAAGCCAGCCAAGAACCCGATCAAGCGGTTTATTATCGGCGATTGATGCCTGCGACGCCGCCGCGCGAAGGCGAGCAATACGCGTTCGAAGTCGACCTCGATGCGTGCAGCGGTTGCAAAGCCTGCGTTGTGGCTTGTCACACACTTAATGGACTCGAAGAAACCGAATCGTGGCGGAAAGTCGGAACGCTGACGATCGGCGAAGACGTCACAGACGGCTTGCCGATCGCGATCGCACCGGGCGTTCAGCATGTCACCACGGCCTGCCATCACTGCGAAGATCCAGGTTGTTTGAACGGATGCCCGGTCAAGGCGTACGACAAAGATCCCGTCACCGGCATCGTTCGGCATCTCGATGACCAGTGCATCGGTTGCAAGTACTGCACGATGATGTGTCCCTATGAAGTTCCCAAGTACAGCAAGCGATTGGGAATCGTTCGTAAATGCGATATGTGCCATCAACGGCTCAGTGTTGGCGAAGCCCCGGCATGTGTTCAATCGTGTCCCAATGAAGCGATCTCGATCCGCACGGTCGTGACGGGCCAATCGTTTGCAATCAGCGATCGCTTGGTGGCCGGCGCGCCGGTTTCGTCGATCACTCGACCAACCACTCGGTATCAGACCAAACGCGGCTCGGCGATTGCGGAGGCGATCCCTCAGGATGCGTCGATCGATCCGGTGGCGGAAAGTCATTGGCCGTTGGCCGCGATGCTCGTTGCGACGCAGATCTCAGTCAGCATGATTTTGTTGGAACGTGTTGCGTCGTCCGTTTTGTGGATCGCCGGTGAGTCGTTGCCCCTCGATGCGGTCCGCATCACCGCCGCCGCATCGCTGATCATTGCCTTGGTCGGATTGAACATCGCTCCCTTGCACCTTGGCCAGCCACTACGAGCTTGGCGGGTGTTTTTGGGACTAAGGACTTCTTGGCTCAGCCGTGAAGCAGTCATCTTGGGGAAATATGTCGGGGCGTTGAGCGTCGCGGTCGTGTTGATGTGGTTGCCGGTGATCGCCTCGTATACACCCGACGCGGTCCTCGATCGAATTCCAACTTGGATCACCGTTCCGGGCTGGGCCGCTAAAGCCTCGCTCGGCGTCGCCGTCCTGCTCGGTGTTGCCGGACTCTACAGCAGTGCCATGATTTATATTGCGACGAAGCGAAAACTTTGGCGGGCGACGCGAACGTTGCCGCGATTTTTTGGCACCGGCGTCGTTGTCGGTGCGGTGTTGGTGGCGGCAACGATCCGATTTGGCGGTGGACCGACTAGCGTCATCATGTTGATGATCTTATCGGCAGCCCTAGCCGGGGCGACCAAGTTGATGTGGGAAATGAGTTTTCACCTTCGCAGCGAGGGCCACGGCTTAAGCAACCCATTGGACGTCCGCAGTCATCGACTTGCCACCACGCACTTGAACCATCTGCGAAAGATGCGACTGGCAAGCGGCTGGGCGGGGATCGTGTTGTGCCTCGTGGCGATGGGAGGCATCACGATTCAAAGCGAACTGATCAGTTGGACTTCCTTGATCCTCGCTATCGTCGCGATGACGGCGGCCGAGTCGCTCGAACGTCTGCTGTACTTCATGAGCGTGGTGTACGATCGCATGCCGGGGACACTTCGATGAGCATTGGCCAATCAACCGGGACAAAACCCGTATCGATCCTTCCATTGCCACCAATCTTGCAACGTCGTGATGGCACGATGACGCGGGAGCTCTTGTTGAAGCCGGGCCAACACGGTCTCGGCATGACGCATGATTCACTCGCTGCGGACACCACCACCACGGCAACGTGTGGATACTGTTCGACCGGTTGTGGTTTGCGATTGCATATCAAGGACGGCGAAGCGATCGGGTTGACGCCGGAAACAAACTATCCGGTGAACTTGGGAATGGCGTGTCCGAAAGGATGGGAAGCCCTTCGTGTCTTAGATTCCGACGAACGGGCCACCACACCTTTGTTGCGAGATTCGGGTGGAAAACTACAGCCGATCTCATGGGAACTCGCCTTCGAAACATTCGTCCAAAAAGTGCGAGACGTGCAAGCCAAGCACGGCCCGGATTCGGTCGCTTTCCTTTCAACCGGACAGATCCCATGTGAAGAGATGGCGTTCTTGGGCGCTCTCGCCCGCTTTGCCATGGGCATTCGTCACGGGGACGGCAACACTCGCCAGTGCATGGCGACGGCGGTGTCTGCCTACAAAGAATCATTCGGTTTCGACGCCCCGCCGTTTACCTACGATGACTTTGAACAGAGCGATTGCCTCGTGTTCATCGGTGCGAATCCTTGCATCGGTCATCCGATCATGTGGGAACGTGTTCTGCGGAACCGAAATAACCCTGAGATTATCGTCATTGATCCGCGTCGTACCGAAACGGCGATGGCATCGACTCAGCATCTGCAGCTTCGTCCCAAAAGTGACCTCGCCCTACTTTATGCGATCACAAATTGGTTGATCGAAAATGATCACGTCGACCACGAGTTTGTTCACAGCCACACGAGGGGATTTGACGAACTGCGAGAACATGTTGCCAAGTTCGATCTGGGCACCGTGTCAAAGTCGTGCGGAGTCAGTGAAGAGTCGATTGTTCGGGCCGCACGATCGATCGGGACGGGCAAGGCGGTTTCGTTATGGTGGACGATGGGCGTCAACCAAAGCTACGAAGGAACTCGGACCGCACAAGCGATCATCAATATCGCTTTGATCACCGGCAACATTGGAAAACCCGGCACGGGTGCCAACAGCATCACGGGCCAGTGCAACGCGATGGGATCGAGGTTGTGGAGCAGCACGACCAACCTATTCGGACATCACCGTTTTGAAAGCGAAGCCGACCGGATCAAAGTCGCCGAAGCCCTCAACATGGACGTCGATTGCATCCCGTCCCAGGGCAGTTGGAAGTACGATCGAATCATCGAGGGCGTGCGTCGAGGCGAGATCAAAGCCTTGTGGGTAATCGCGACCAACCCGGCCCATAGCTGGATCGATCAATCGGATGTTTGCAGCTTGTTGGGGAAACTCGACTTTCTCGCTGTCCAGGATATGTATCACACGACCGAGACGGCACGACTGGCCGATCTCGTGCTCCCTTCGGCTGGGTGGGGTGAAAAAGAAGGCACTTTCATCAATAGCGAGCGACGCTATGGTTTGCTCAAAAAAGTTCGTCGTGCGCCCGGTCAAGCTCTCGCTGATTTCCAGATCCTCAAAGGCATCGCACACTACTGGGGCGCCGCCGAACAGTTCGCAGAGTGGACGGATCCCGAGGCGGTCTTTCGCATCATGCAACGAGCTAGCCGAGACCAACCTTGTGACATCACTGGCATTGATGGTTACGCGGAGATCGATCAATGCGGTGGCATCCAATGGCCCTGGACCGAACACGATGCACAAGCAACGTCCCGGCCACCCCAGCAACGTCGTCTTTTCGCGGACGGGCGGTTCTTTCATGACGACGGGAAGGCTCGCTTGATCGTTGATGACATTACGCCGATGCCCGAGCCGACTTCCTCCGAGTATCCGGTCATGTTGCTCACCGGTCGCGGGACGGTCAGCCAGTGGCACACGCAAACACGAACGCGACAAAGCCCCGTGTTGAAAATGTTGTACCCACAAGAAGCCTACATCGAGATCAACCCGGTCGATGCCGACCAGTGGGAAATCGATCACGGAGACCTCGTCATCATCGAATCTCGACGAGGACGAATTCAAGCAAACGCGAACGTGACGGCGACCGTCCGACGCGGTCAAGCGTTCATGCCGATGCACTACGAGATTACCAACCAAATCACGCTGTCGCACTTCGATCCCCACAGTGGCCAGCCAAGTTACAAGGACTGCGCCGTACGGATCACACGATCCGCGAAACGATCTCAACCCATACGATCTCATGTCTGACCAACAAGCTTTCACCGAAGAACAGAAGCAATACCTCAGCGGATTCACGTTCGGTGCCGACGTGGCTCGCGCGGTCGCGGGATTGCCGGTCTTGGCCAATAGCGCACGGAACGACGCGAGCGGAACCCAAATTCAACTCGGCAAGGGCTTGACCACCGTCGATGGGAATGCCCTGCCTGTGGGACCCGAACGAATCGCTTTGCTGGCTCAAGCCGACACGATTGCTCAGGGCAAGAAACTTTGCAAAGAAGAAATCGCCAAACAGGACAAGAACCCACTGGACATGTGGGACGAAATCATCGCACGTTCGCGAGCGAGCGAATTTCCCAAGGGCACCGATGTGTTCTTGACGAAATTTCATGGACTCTTTCACGTCGCGCCGGCGCAAGATTCGTTCATGATGCGACTGCGAATCCCCGGAGGCATCTCACAGGCGTGGCAACTTAACGGTTTGGCCGATTTGGCCGATCAAAGCGCCGGCGGATACATTGACGTGACCACGCGAGCCAACCTGCAGTTCCGCGAGATCCCCGCCGATCAAGCCGCCAACATGCTCTACGGTATCCGCGAACTCGATTTGATCTCGCTCGGTTCAGGCGGCGACAACATTCGCAATTGCACGGCAAGTTGTTTGTCCGGCATCGATCCAGACGAGTTAATCGAAACGATCCCGCTAGCCAAGCGGATGCACCATTACATTCTCAACCATCGCGAGATGTACGGCTTGCCTCGCAAGTTCAACATCGCTTTCGACGGTGGGGGACGGATCGCATCGTTAGAAGACACCAACGATATCGGATTCAAGGCCGTTCGCATTGAATCTACCAATGCGGATGAAAGTTTACCTGAAGGTGTCTACTTCCAATTAACGCTCGGCGGGATCACCGGGCACCAAGACTTCGCCCGAGATACCGGCGTGCTGTTGCGTTCCGACGAATGCGTCGAAGTCGCCGGGGCGATCGTGCGTGTGTTCGTCAAGAACGGCGATCGCACGGACCGCAAAAAAGCCCGATTAAAGTACGTACTCGACGCATGGGGATTTGAAAAGTTCATCGACGCGGTGGAAGTGGAACACGGCCAAACGCTGCGACGCGTCGACGCAGAACGCGTCACGATCGTCGACAACGAAGATCGATTCGCTCACGTCGGGTTCCATCGTCAAAAACAGTCCGACCGTTGGTACGTCGGCGTTGTCTTACCGGTCGGTCGCATGACGAGCGATCAGGCTCGCTCGCTTGCTCGGATCGCCGACGAGTTCGGCAGCGGCGAGATTCGATGGACCGTGTGGCAGAATCTGATTCTTCCTGGAATCCGAGAGGCCGACATTCCTGATGTACAACAAGCGATCCTAGCGTGCGGACTCGAATACGAGGCCAGCTCGTTTCGAGCAGGTTTGGTTGCCTGCACCGGCAGCGCCGGATGCAAATTCGCCGGAGCCGATACGAAGGCCAACGCGATCGCCTTGGCCGCCGATTTGGAATCCCAACTCGAGATTGACGTTCCGATCAACATTCACTTAACCGGTTGTCACCACAGTTGCGCTCAACATTACATCGGTGACATCGGACTGATCGCCTGCCAAGTCGAACAGGGCGATGACATGGTCGACGGCTACCACGTCGTCGTTGGTGGTGGATGGGGCGAACGTCAAGGAATCGCCCGACCGTTGCTGCAATCCGTGCCGTTTGAACAACTCTCGCCGCTGATTGTCGGCCTTGTCGGCGGATATCTCGAACATCGCCACGATGGCGAAGCGTTCGTCGAATTCGCGCGACGACAGAGCGACGAACAACTCCGTGAATTGACCCTTTCTAAACAATTGCAATAGTCCCATGACGAGCTTCCTGCCCGAAACGGCCCCATTCAATGACGAACAACGCGCCTGGCTGAACGGATTCTTTGCCGGCCTGACCGGAATGCAATCCGGAGATCCTTCCACCGCATTGGCGATCGGGATGACTGCCGTAGGCGAGGTCGATACCGCTCAGCAAGAGAAGCAAGAAGAGGAAGACTTTCCGTGGCATGATGCGTCGTTACCTATCGTCGATCGCATGGAACTCGCCGAGGGTCGACCCATCAAACGCAAGCTGATGGCGGCGATGGCCCAGCTTGATTGTGGATCATGCGGCTACCTCTGCGAAAGTTACAGCGAAGCGATCGCCAACGGCGATGAAAAGAACTTGACTCTGTGCAGCCCTGGTGGCAAAGAAACCAAGCAGATGATCAAGAAGATTCTTGCGGAGGCATCCGAGGACGGCACGGCTTCCAACGGATCAGCCAACGGCAAGGCAACCAACGGCATGCCAACAAGTGGGGCGGCCACCAACGGAAAAGCGGCCCAGTGGTCTCGGCAAAACCCGTTCACCGCCAAACTCATCGAATCACGTAAGCTCAATCAGGAGGGATCCGCCAAAGACACTCGTCACGTCGTGATCGATCTATCTGGTTCCGGATTGAACTACCAAGTCGGCGATGCACTGGGCATCTATCCGTCCAATTGTGGTGATCTGGCCGCGAAGCTGATCGATGCGATGGCCGCCGATTCACAAGTCAAGGTGACAACGCCGGCCGGCAACGACAAGCCACTACTGCAGGCGTTGTGCGAAGACTGCTGTTTGAAGGATCCCTCCGATGAGTTGATCGAACTACTGATGCAACGCATCTCCGACGACGTCGCCAAGGCCACACTGCAAACGATGCTCGACGAAGGAGTCCCAGATGGTTTCGACGTGCTCGATGTTTTCGAAGTCGCTCGTGGTGCGACCGTTACAGCGACCGAAGTGATCGAGACCCTTGAGCCACTTAACCCACGGCTCTATTCGATCGCCAGCAGTATGAAACAAGTCGGCAATCAAGTGCATCTAACCGTCGGGAAAGTCGTCTATGAACGCGAGGGACGTGTCCGCAAAGGCGTCGCCAGCACGATGCTCGCCGATCGTATCGCGTGTGGCGAAACGATCCGCGTGTTCATTCAACCCAACCATGCCGGTTTTACCGTTCCGGCCGACCCGCAGACGCCCATGATCATGGTCGGCCCCGGAACCGGAATCGCGCCCTTCATCGCTTTCCTACAAGAACGCGCCGCGACCCAAGCTCACGGGAAGAATTGGTTGTTTTTCGGCGACCAGCACGAAGCGTTCGATTTTCTTTATGAAGAGGAACTGAAACACTATCAATCCGAAGGCTTGTTGACACGATTCGATACCGCGTTCAGCCGCGACGGTGATGTGAAAGTATACGTGCAAGATCGCATGAGAGAGAACGCCGCCGAACTTTGGCAATGGCTGTGCGAAGGAGGTGTGTTCTACGTTTGCGGGGACGCAACACGAATGGCCAAAGACGTTGATCGCGCGCTGCAGGACGTGATCGCCGAGCAGGGCGGATTAAGCGACGAGGAAGCCGCCGCGTACCTCAAGGAACTGACCAAGGACGGGCGATACCATCGCGACGTCTATTGACGTGTTCTTGTTGTCTGCATCGTAACCCGCTGCGTAAGCTTTTTATGCCCCACAAGTCCTCATATATTGCTCCCCTGCCAGCTCGCCTGGCAGGAAGCCGAGGTTGGCAAGCTAGACACAAGCAGCAGTTTTCCCAATCTTCCGAGTTTAACTTGTGCTCGCCGCTGGAAGCGGCGAGCACAAGTTAAACTCGTAAGATTGGGAGGGCGTCGGTGTGTAGCTTGCAAACCTTATTCACCCACGAGACGAGCTCGTGGGGGTCAAAAAGATGTGTAGGATAAAGAGCTGCGTAAGCGAGGGATGATTCAATATCAATTATCCCTCGCTCACGCTTCGGGTTACGATTCAATCAGTCCGACCAATTGGTCGATCTCCGCTTGGGTCGTTGCAAACGACGTGACGAAGCGATACAGACCGTACCCGTCCGGCAGACGACCTTCATAATCCGCCGGGATCGGCCATGCGTAGAACTTCACACCCGCGTCGCTCAAACGTTTTGCTTCACTCTTTGCCATTTGAACGAACAACTCATTAGCTTGGCGTGGCCAAGCCAATTGCATGTTCGGACGATCGACAATACCAGCCTCCAGGTGAGCTGCCATCGTGTTCGCATGGGTCGCCAATCGCAGCCACAGGTCATCATCCAAATAAGCATGGAACTGCGCAGCAATGAATCTTGTTTTGGAGAACAACTGTGCCGCTCGCTTGCGGATGTATGGTAGTTGCTTCGCCCGCGCGGGATCAAAGAACACAACCGCTTCGGCGCACCAACAACCGTTCTTGGTGCCACCGAACGACAACACATCCACGCCCGCTTTCCATGTCATGTCGGCTGGTGAAACGCCCAAACTGACCAACGCGTTGGCGAACCGGGCACCGTCCATGTGAACGGGCAGTCCTGCGTTCTTGGCCAGCGAAGCAAGCTCGGCGATCTCGTCGAGCGAGTACAACGAACCGACCTCGGTCGATTGAGTCAAAGACACCGCCATCGGTTGTCCACGGTGAACGAACGTCGGATCGAAACGATCAAGCACTCTGGCCAGTTCCGCCGGATTGATCTTTCCCAACGGGCCGTCGAGCGGCGACAAGCGGGCACCGCTGGTGAAGAACTCGGGTGCTCCCGCCTCGTCTTGGATCAGATGCGATTCGCGATGACACAACACAAAACCGCCGGGCCGGTTGACCGCTGACAGTGCTAGCGAATTGGCCGCCGTTCCGGTGCCGACGAAGAAAACAGCGACTTCTCGTTCGAATAGTTCGTTGAATCGCCGTTCCAAACTCAAGTCCAAGTCGCTGGTCCCGTACGCCGGTGCAAAACCGCTCGCATGACGCGTCAGCGATTGCATCACTTCGTCGGCCGCGCCGGACCAATTGTCACTCGCAAAGAACATGGTTTCCTTTTTTCAAGCCTATCCGAAAAGGGGTCTGACCCTTTGGAGGCGAGTCGATAGTCGTCACTTTTCAGGTGTAGCCGGAGAGGGTCAGACCCCTTTTCGGATAGGGTTTTAACGAGAGCCTAACATTCGCTCAGGTTCACCGCCAAGCCGCCTCGCGACGTTTCTTTGTATCGCGTGGACATGTCGGCACCGGTTCGTTTCATCACGCGAATCACCCGGTCGAGCGAGACGTGATGCTGGCCCGTTCCCCGCAGGGCGAGGCGACTGGCATTGATCGCCTTGACCGCTCCCATCGCGTTGCGTTCGATGCAGGGGATCTGTACCAAGCCCTTTATCGGATCGCAAGTCAATCCGAGGTTGTGTTCCATGCCAATTTCTGCGGCCTCTTCGACCTGGTAGGGCGTGCCACCCAAGGCCTCCGTCAAGGCTCCTGCCGCCATCGAGCATGCCACGCCGACTTCTCCCTGGCAACCGACCTCTGCACCGGAGATCGACGCGTTTCGTTTATACAGTGATCCGATCGCCGATGCGGTTAACAAGAAATGATCAATGGTTGTCGGCGTAACGGCATGGCAAAAACGATCAAGGTAGTGCAACACAGCAGGGATGATTCCCGCCGCACCGTTGGTCGGTGCCGTTACGACTCGACCGCCCGCTGCGTTCTCTTCGTTGACTGCCAAGGCGTATAGGTCGACCCAGTCGAGGATGGACATCGGATCGCGAACAATCGACTCGGCATTCTTGCTGAGCGTTCGAAACAGTGCCGGAGCCCGTCGTTGGACGTTCAATCCGCCCGGAAGGATGCCTTCGTTCTGGCATCCGCGAGTCACGCACGCCTGCATCGTTTCCCAAATCTTCCGAAGACCGGTCTGAATCTCTTGTTCGCAACGGAACGATTTTTCGTTCTCGAAAGCGAGTTCCCAGATTGAGATTTGATGAAGTTGGGTGAGTTCCAGCAGTTCGCGTGCTGACGAGAATGGATACGGAACTTCGACGTTGATAGCGGTGGCAGGTGGCGTGACCGACTCCTGGTCGTTCGCGGCCTCGACCCGAACCACAAACCCGCCACCGATCGACGCATACGTCGATTCGTGAACCGGCGTCTCGGTCTCACGGTCAACGAACGCTTGGAAACGGATGCCATTGGGATGTGCGTCCAGTACGATTCTGCGATTGAAAATCAAATCGTGATCTTCGTTGAATACGATCGGGCGGTTGCCCGCCAACGGGAGTTGCTCGGTCTCGCGGATCGTTGATAGCTTCTCGGCGATCGAATCAGGATCGATTTGATCGGGCACTTCACCGCACAATCCCATGATCACGGCCACGTCGGTCGCGTGCCCAATCCCGGTCAAGGCCAGCGATCCATACAGATCAACGCGAACGCGCGAGACGGTTTCGGACTGGCCGCGTTGCTTAAGTTCCTTGAGGAACATTTCCGCAGCCCGCATCGGCCCGACCGAATGGGAACTCGACGGCCCGATGCCGATCTTGAAGAGGTCAAAGACTGAGTAATACGGGGGTGGATTGGAAGACAATTCGGTGAACCTTCAGTAGAAATCCGTGTGTTTCAGATCGTTTGCGAGTCACGATAGCATGATCCAAATCATGGCGACGCGATAGCAAGTCAGTGGGGCGTTCAATTATCCGTGCTGAAGATTGAACGCAGAGTTCGCCGAGACGCAGAGGGCCGCAGAACCTTGTGTTCGACTTGCCTCATTTAGTTCTCTGGTCCTCTGCGTCTCAGCGTGCTGTATGTTTGAAGAAATCGCTTGTGGGTGGCACTCTCTGCAAAATCAGAACTCGCCGGCGTCTTGATTTGGTCGTATACCAAATAACAACAATTGGCCGATGGGCGTTAGTCCCGGTGCTAGCGGGCAGTTGATTAAATCGTAACCCGCTGCGTAAGCGAGGGATGAGTCGATACCAATGATCCCTCGCTTACGCAGTGGGTTACGAAAAAATCGCAACTTTAAAACTCACGCGTCATGTTGCGAATCAACCTTCGTGTCATTTGCGATTGCGATCGTCGGCTCCGGATGCGAAGTCGGCATTGATGCTTTCGATTTGCGACGAGAGCAGCTCGAACGGTTTCAGCCGCAACGTCATTGTGCGAATGGCTACGTTGATGACGGGTTTTCCGAACGGATCGGTTTGCTGAAAACGTGCCGGGCGTCCTGGGATGCCTTGGATGGTGACTAAGTCTTTGGCGACCGCGTAACTGCACCGATCGGCGGTGGCTTCGGAAAGTCCACGGTCGGTTCGGCTGCGGAAGACAACGCCGCTGGAGGCTTCGAGTTCGAGCGAGGGCGGTTGACGGGAGGCTCGACGACCGGGGATCGCAAACTTTGGGGTTGGCGAGGTTACCGCTGGATCGATCGACAACCGAACTTGATCGCAATCGAGCGTCAGATCATCCAGTCCGAGTTGATCCAAGTCGGACGCTTCGAAAGTCTCACTAAAATCAGCAACGATTCGTCGGGCGATCCGCACGCCTCTGGTGAACGTGAGTGATTTGGCGAGCAAGTCACCTCGCATCGCCTCTTGGAAAACGAGATGCACGCCATTGATGATGATCTCCTCGGGGTTGGTCTGTGGCTTGTTGGTCGCGTCTTCGATCATTCCGGGAACGTCGATCGATGCCATCTCACTGTTGGCGGTATCGCGAGTCGATGATGCTTGGTCGTCTTTCTTGACGCCGCGGATCCAGCCTCGGTACGACCCCGGGCCGGGCGCAACGAGTTGGCCGGCGAGTTTTTCTTGATCGACCGGCGAGGTTGTTGGGGTTTGAGCCGGGATCCAGTTCAGGCTGGCGACGGCGAGTTCGTGACGCGATTCTCGAATCCCGTCGGCGGTGAACTGATCGACGCGGACTTGGACGGGTTGAGCCCCGGTTTGCAGCAGCGAAATCTGTTTCAGCCGAGTGGTTTGGAACGTGGCGGGCGTTCTCAGTTCAACGGGTGTTTCCAAGATGAATTTCAGCTCGTCACCACGAGCGAGGATTTCGGCAGGTTGATCGTTCGTCACAATGGCGGCTTCCAAATCGACTCCGCCATCGAGCGTTGCGACTTGACCATCGAACGTCATCGAACCGCCGAAACGACATCGCGGACTGCGAGTCCATCGGGCCGAGTCGATATCGCCTGGACCAGCCATTGCGTCGGAGCTACCCGACAGACGGTTCAGCGGCGGCAGGAATTGACTCGGCAAGACGAACTCACCGGCCGACGGAATCCAAACATAGTTGTCGTCGGGACGTACCTGGATCTCGGGTCCGATGAAGTAGCCATCGCCCATTTGTAGTCTTGCGGGCACACCTGAGCTGCTGCCTAATTGCAATACGTCACTTCCGCCACCGTCGCGGACTCGCAAGTGATCGCCGGTCAACACCGCCAGCAGGCTTGATGGACGTCCGTCTTTCTGCGATGACGCCGACTGTTTCAATTCGAGCGGATGAGTGACTTCGACGCGTCCGATCACACTGAGGTCGGTTGCCGTGAGGGCTCGATCGCCGAAGGTTAATTTTGCCGTGACCTCATCGCCTCGTATTGTCGCGGGCGGTCGAACGTCCGACGATATCGTTTCGCCCGATGGGTTGGAACCAAAGGTACTGGGTGAACCGGAGGTACCGGGTTGGCTGACCCATTGACGGATCGACGAATCCGATTCGGTCGCGACCGCAGTGCCTGGATGCAGCACCTTCTGTTCGAAGAACAAATTCATTTGCTCGGTACTGGCTACCAGCGTCGGCGAGGTAACTTGAACGTGGCCGATCGCCGCGAACCGATCGGGGAACCATTGGTGGTTGATACTCGAGCCCGGTTGATTGTTTTGACCCAACGCAGTTTTTTGGTCGTCGGTGACGGGCTTGAGAACACCTTCGATCCGATCTGTTGTGAACGTGCCTCCGTCGGACAACGTCGCTTCGATCGCGCCGTCACACCAAACGCCGAACCGCACGTCCATCGCATCGGGCGTGGCGACGTCCAAGGGGGAGATTCGCAAGCTGTCTCGCCATCGAAATGATTTCAAGACCGATGCTTCCGACTGGTATTGCAGGTCACCGCGGCCGACGACTTCGACGGTACCGAGTTGTTTGGGCGTTTTCGGGTTGAAACGATAAACGATCCGCGACAACATCGCGATCAAATCACCGTGTTGAATACGGATCGCATCGCCGGAGTCGGAACGTTGAGTCGGCGATTGACCTAATGTTTGCCCCGGCGTTCGCATCGGTTCGGCAATCAACCAACCTTCCATCGGATCGAATTGAACCTGACTGGCCGATAATTGGAAACCTTGCGTCGGCATCGAAAGACGCACCGGGTTTCCGGTCGCTTCGATCCGATCGATCCAGTCCATCGCGGTTTCTCGAGTTCGATGGGAATTCAGCGGATCTCGCAGGGTCAAACGCAACAGTTCACATTCAAACCGGTCTTGTGTCGGATCGGATTCCGTCGGATCGATCGGGGTGGAACCGGGATGCATCGACGCGGACATGGCGAGCGCTTCGTTGGTTGTTCGTACCAAGCGAACCTTCCGATCGAGCAACAACTGGTCCATCGCAAAGTCATACTCGATCCGACCATCGCAACGAATTTGAACGAGCCCTTGATCCGTCCCGGCAGGGTCATTCGCGTCGCCCAGCGGCAGCGTCAGGTCACGCAAATAGATCAGCTCCATGCGGTCGAGCGATCGGGAGATGTTTGATTGGCTAGAGGTGCCGCCCGCTGAACTTGCCAAGTGCAACGTCAAGTCGCGTCCGACCATCGTCGCCCGGCCGACTTGCATGTGAATCGCCTCGGTCGTCCAAATTTTGCGACGATCGATCCCGACGTTCGCCGTTCGAATATCAAGCGTTTGGTCTTGATCACCTGCGGCGGACGGGTCGACTTGATAAGCGGAACCATCTTGAATGTTTTCTTTAACCCGGGCATTGATCCGTCGGATATGAACTTCGCCCATCAATTGGCCGCGTTGAATCGTGGGTGCGACGCCGCTCATCACATCGAGCGAGTCACTAAACTCGATGACGGCACCTTGGGCGGCTTCGATCACGATCGGCTGTTCAGATCCGTCGGCCTGCAAGCCGCGACCGATGACCATCGTGATCGGCCACAGTCGCCATTTCTTTCCGCCGGCGCGATCCTCGGTGTCTTGCTCCCAATTCTGAAACAGCAGCATTCCGTCTTGGGTCTTCAATCGAATCGAACGACCACGCTGCCAAGCGTCGTCTGGGTATAGATCGACTAACGTTTCATCGTTGTCTTGAAGCACACGTTTAGGGATCGGGGCGCGATCGACCGTAGGCGGCTCGAGCCATCGAGCCACGGTCATTTGGTATCCGCCCATGATCAGAACGAGGACACTCAGCCCCATCAAATAATCGCGAAACGATCCGCCCATTAGTCTCCTTCCGAAGACGATTGCGGCGTTACTGGATCAGCTTCCAATTCGGCGACGCGTTGATGCCATGTTTGGCCGCCCCGCATTAATCGCTCGATGACTTCGCGAACGACGCCTTGTCCGCCGAGGGAAGAGGTCGTCCAGTGGGCGGCCTCGCGGGCATCGGTCGCGGCGTCATCTGGCGCGATCGCCAAGCCGACTTTTCGCATCACGCACAAGTCCGGTAAGTCGTCGCCGATGTAAGCGACCTGTTCGGCGGAGACTCCCATGGCTTTCATCATGGTTTGGGCGGCCATCCATTTGTTACCGGCCGCTTGGACAAGATGTTGGATGCCAAGTTCTTTCGCGCGATGGGCGACCAGCTTGCTTTGCCTCGCAGTGATGATGCCGAAGTGAAATCCGCCCATCATCCAAAGTTTGATCCCCAAGCCGTCGCGGACGTGAAACGATTTCAATTCATGACAGACTCGTCCCGCATCGGCGGCGTATTGAATGCGTCCGTCGGTCAAGACGCCATCGACATCGGTCAAGATGCAGCGGATTTGCGACGCCCAATCCAAGTCCGATCGCAAACGGTCGGCGGTCGGCATGCGGGGGACTTCCGGCGTTGGCGAACTCACGATGGATCTTTCGAATGCGTGTTGGGAGTCGATCGTGTCGATTCGGGAAACAGTCTCACGACCGCAGATGAATCGGTTTGATTCGACTTGGTCATCAGGTCCGGACGAACGTCTCCGGCCGCGATCAGGTCGGTAATGTCGATCATCCCGATCGGGCATGCTTGATCGTCGATGACGGGCAGTTCGCTGATGCGTCGTTGGGATAGGATCGCGACGGCTTGGCCGAGGGTCTGGCCGCTGCGAACGCACACCGGGCTGCGGGTCATCGCTTCGCCGATCGGTCGATCGAGGCTGAACTCTTCGCGTCGTTGCAACAGTTTGACCAAGTCGCTATCGGTGAATATCCCCGAAAGTTGCCCTCGATCGTTGATTAACATGACCGCGCCGCTGCGGCGTTCGAGGGATCGGCTGGCGATCGCCTCACGAATCGATACGGTGTCGTTTGCCAGCCGGCATTGGCTGTGCGGTCGCATCACATCGTCGACGCTGGCGAGCTTGCGACCGAGCGCGCCACCGGGGTGAAACTTGGCGAAATCATCGGCGGCAAAGCCTCTCAGTTTCGAGGCGAGCATGGCGATCGCATCGCCCAGAGCGAGCATCACCGTGGTACTGGTCGTCGGAGCTAGCCCGTTGGGGCAGGCTTCGACATGCCGTCCGATCGGCACGACGTGATCGGCGAGATCGGCTAGTGGATTGTCGGTCGTGGCGGTCACGGCGATCAATCCGGCCGCTTGTTTTTGAAGATAACCGCACACGCGGACGACTTCTTCGCTGCGTCCGGAATTGGAAAACGCGATCACCAAGTCATCCCCGCGAACCCGCCCCAAATCGCCGTGAATCGCTTCGCTGGGGTGCAGGAAATGGGCCGGCGAACCGGTGCTGGCTAACGTCGCGACGAGTTTTTGTGCGATCCATCCCGCCTTGCCGACGCCGGTCAACACGACGCTGCCCCGGCAGTCCGCGATCCGCTGAGCGGCTTCGACCGCAGCGGTGGACGCCTCATCGCAGGCCGAGCGGATCGCGTCAGATTCGGCGATCATCGTGTCGCGAATGACGCGGACGCACTCGAGCATCGGCATCGCCGACCGTCGCGTTTTCGCCGAAAATTCAGGCGATGGCGCGGAAACGCGAGGCGAAGAAGATTGTGGCAACACGATGGCATCCGTGCAAAACGTGCGAGAAATTCAGATTCAGACCGTTCGCAGGCTACCCAAATCACCAACTCGGCCGCAAGACGAGCCCGATCAGGCTGGCGGCGTGTTGATTAAGTGCGTTCGTCAGTTTTTGTGAGCCGATGGCGCTATCGTTTCATCCACATTTCACTTTAGGGTGTCAGCAACGTGGCTCGACGGTCCTCCGTCGGAAGAAGAAAAGGGGGAGCGGAAAAGAAAAGCGGAGCGGAGTCGTTTCTGATATCTACCCCCTTCCCCTTATCTTGCTGTGTGCCCGCTGGCCTTCCCAGTCGTGTTAGCCGGGCGGCATCGTGTCGCCGGGCTACGTCATGCGGCGATGCCCTGTCGCCGTCGTCCAGTGATCTACTCCCCACTGGCGGCCTCCAGCCGACAACAGCAGCGACCCACTTCGCGTGCGTCGCCTGCGTCTTCCCTTGGATCCAACGCCCGTGCGGCTTCGTGCCGCAAGCGATGGCGGACTTCCCTGTCGGCCAATAAGAAAGGCCATCTTTCGGTGGACTGTTGAAGCGACGTTTCACTCCAGTGCAGTAAGTGGCACCTGCCCGATTCGGTATCGGACCTCGTTATCGTTCTCCGCTGAAAACCGAAAACCTAGCCTGACCCCGGCGCGAGCCTTTCACTTGGTTGTTGAACATCGGGTCTTACGCGTTCGATCCGAGCTCGAGGCCATGCCACGGCAAAGATGAAAACCGCCAGAAGCAGTGTCGAAAACGCGATAAGCGACCGTCGCACAATCATCAGTATCGAACTCGGACGGACAAAAAAACAAACAACAAGACTAAATTCAGCTTAGTACCGCGATAGGCTACTTGCAACCGGTTTGGCCGTCGCTCATTCTTAAGGAGTTCTTATTCTTCAACGTCGCAGGAGTTTCCCTTATGTGGTCAGTTAGAAACGTTTTGTTGGTCTGTGGTTTGGTAATGTTTAGCTTGTTGCACACTGGATGTGGAGGTTCGACCGAATTGACTGTCACGGAACCGCCCGTCGAACCGTCCAGCGGTATTCCTGAAGGGGTCGATCCGGCACAGTACGAGAAAGAGATGAAAGAGGCCGGGTTGTAGAACTTATCCGCGAGGCTTCGTGCGAACTCACTCCGATCTCCGGAATGAATTGTATCGCGTTCTAGAGCGTCGGATGAGCCCTTAACTTTGGACAATAACAGATTCCAAAAAAATTTGGAATTCCTTTCCGTGGCGTTGGTGTGCGGTCGGGGGCCAGTCCCCGAGATTTGTTAGGATCGCGGTAGGGACGACCGTCGCCAGTCACCTCCGCACAGATCCGTACATGAACCTTGACTCATACGGCTCTTGCCGCCAGTCGAACGCGAAATCGTTCGCTGGGGAATGGGTGCAATGTCTTCGGGCAGGGAATATGTTTCTCGAACAGGATAGTGAACGCTTCGCGTGGGGTCAGGACTCAATGGCGGAAAAGATCCTAATGCGGCTTACCGAAAGTATGTGAAGGCTGGCTTAGTCAGCCCAACCGACGCAAGTGTTAATCGCCTGAAAGACTGGGTTTACGGCAGTGAAGACTTTCTTCTTAAGGCGGTTTTGCCGCAAAATGTAGCGGAAGTCGTCAAGACTTTCAGACCGCGCCGCTTTTACCGAACGAAACTCTTGACGAGTTCCACTACGACGAAATCGCCGCAGGCTCGCGTGAAACGCGGCGATAACTTATGTAGGGTAATGCAATTAGCAGCAAATGAAGATGCCGAAAAATTTGAATGGCAAACTCGCCGGTCGTCAGTGATTACTGTTGATGATGTCATCGAGAACACCGCGAAGAAGTATGGTGTGTCGCCTGCTGAGTATTCTGGTTTTCGAAGCGGTGCGGGTGGAGGCGACGTGGCGGCGTACCTCTGTCGCCGTTTCACATCCGCAACACTTGCCGGACTATCAGAGCGTTTTGGCTTGGGGCATCCTGACAGTTCGTCGGATATGGTAAAATGGGCAACGGAACTGATTGAGTCCAATAGTGTAGTTCGGAAACGTGCCAAGCGAATTGAGAAAACCCTGCTATCAAAACCCGAAACCCGAGTCTGATCCCACGCGAAGCGTTTCTGCTTCACGAGTGAGCTGTTTGATTGCCGCATTGTGGATGCTGCTGGCGGGTTGCCATGGATCGAACGATTCACGTGACATCAGGCCGGACGGCAACTCGGATGAACTACAGGCGTTCCGCACGGCAGTCCAACGCCAAGATTGGCAGCAAGCGGACAAGTCTTCGCAATCCATCGCGTTAAAATATCACGATCAGCCTGACGTGTTGGCATTGTTGGCCAAGGTTGCGTATCACAACGACCGTGTGGACCAATCCGCTGACTTGATGTTCGATGCGGTGCGTAAGGATGGATTTGCCGACTCGGCCTTGGTCAGCCAGGCTTTCATCGCCTTGGTTTCATCTGGACGCTTCTACGATGCCGTCGAACTTAGCGAGTCCGCATTAGCGCAGTATCCAGACCGCGATGAGCAACGTCGCACGCTGTTCAATGTGCTCGTCGAAATGGGCCGCCACGACTTGGCGGTGCCGCACGGTCGGCATTTGATTCGACAGCGTAAGTTCGATTTCCAGTTGCTGACTTACCTGTCGGGCTGGGTTGGCCAAGCGTTGGTTCCGGAAACGATCGAAGCGATGGCCAAGCGTCGCCCAGAGGATTTGCGACTCCGATTCGGGATTGCGAAAGCCAATTTTGAGTCAGGTCAACACGAGCTTTCCGAACAAGAACTTCGGAACATCATCGCCAAACACCCAGACTTTGTCGTGGCCCAGCTGCTGCTGGGGCGAGTGCTCGCCGTGAGCGGATCGACCGAGCAGCTGGCGGCATGGCACTCCCACTTGCCAGCGAATATCGACTCACAGAGTGAATACTGGTTGACTCTTGGTGATTGGTCTCGCGATGTGGGGAACGAACCAGACGCTTTGCGATGCTATGCCGAAGCCGCGAGGCGTGATCCCAACAGCAACTTGGCATGGGCGAAGCTAGCCACCTCGCTACAGGCGACGCCGCAGTGGGGTACCGGCGCGTTTCGCTCTGCCGTACGCGAGCGAACCGAAGACCTGGCACGGCTGGAGGAAGAAATCTGGCGGTTTGTCGTGCAGGGGCAAACGTCGCCTGCAACCTGCGAATCGGTTGCGCAAACGCTGGATACATTGGGACGTCTCTGGGAGGCCGAGGCCTGGGCCGCAGCAGGCACGCTGCTTCCGGCTGAGACTGGAAGTGTCGGCCAAATGCGCAACACGATCGTCAAGCAGCTGACCAAGTCGACACCCTGGCAAGTCACGCTCGGGCGGCAAGAATTCTCGATGCGACTGGACATTCCGCCATCGATCGACGTGATCGCACGCAAGGACTCACCGGATCGAGAAAAGCAGGCGGCGATTCCGTCGCCGGGTAGATCAACCTCGATTTTGCTACGCGACGAAGCGACGTCACGCGGAGTCAACTTTCACGGGAAAACGTCGGAGGTGATGGATGCGCCGGACGCATTGTTCTACACGATCTTCGGATGCGGCGGTGGCGCGATTGATTTTGATCTCGACGGTTGGATCGATCTGCATGTCACGGATGCCGGGGGCACACCGCCGCGACAAGACTCTCGGCCCAATCGAATGTTTCGCAATCTCGACGGTCACTTCTTGGACGTCACGGATCAGGCTCAAGTGGGCGATCAAAGTTTCGGCCAAGGGATCGCGGTCGGCGACCTCAACGAAGACGGGTTTCCCGATATCCTGCAACTCAACTTCGGGCCGAATTGCATTCTGATCAACAATGGCGACGGCACCTTTGCACGGCACGAAGTCGACGACACGATTTCATCAGGCTGGTCGACCAGCGGGGCGATTGCCGACATTGATGGTGATTCTCTCGCCGACGTGGTGTCGCTGCAATATTCGGATGACCCCAGCGTCCTGACACGTCGTTGCCGCAGTGGTGACGTCAACGCCGTTTGCTCACCCCTCGTTTTTGCGGCAGCAGCGGACATCGTCTTGCGAGGATCCGCGGAAGGCAAGTTGGAACCTTACAACGAGCGATGGAATATTTCGCCCGGGACCTTTGGCCGTGGTCTGGGCGTTGTGGTGGGTTCGCTCGATCAGATGCCGGGAAATGACATCTACGTTGCCAATGACATGAGCAACAATCATTTTTGGTCGAAATCCTCCGAGGCCGAAACCGGGTTCACCGACCTCGGTATCGTCAGCGGGCTTGCGATTGACGGCCAGTCGCAGCCTCAAGGATCGATGGGGATCGCGGTAGCCGATTTCGATTTTGACCACCGACCCGATTTGTTTGTGACAAATTACATGGATGAGCAGAGCACAATCTACCAACAGATTCTTCCCGGATTGTGGCAGGATCAATCCAGCCGGCGCGGACTCGCCAAGCCAACGCTTCCTTGGGTCGGCTTCGGAAGTCAGGCCGTCGATTTTGATTGTGACGGGCTTCCCGAGTTGGTTCTCAGCAATGGACACATTGCGATGCCGGTCAAGGACGGCAACAAACCATCGGACGATCCAAGTCTGCAATATGCCCAGCCACCGCAACTTTTTTGCATGAATGAATCAGGCACTTTTTCGGAGCAGATTCAGTCGCCAGGCAGTTACTTCGACACCCCGCATGTCGGCAGATCCCTCTGGTTGTGCGATGTCAACCGTGATGGACACGTCGACGTCGCCGTGACTCATCAGACCGAGCCGCTGGCAATCCTGGTGAACCAAACCGAAAACGACAATCATTGGGTCAAGTTTCAACTGAAAGGGACGATCGCCTCGCGGGATGCCATCGGTTCCAGCCTGCGTGTGCGATGTAAGGAAACTAGCTGGACGGTCCCGTTGACTGCCGGCGACGGCTACATGTGCAGCAACGAGCGGGTGTTGCATTTGGGGTTGGGACGCTCCGACCAGATCGATCAAGTGACGGTCACGTGGCCGAACGGTTCGACCAGTGAATTCCAAGACCTGGCCGTTGACACGACCTGGTTAATCGTGCAAGGCAAAGAACCGTTTGAGTTCAGGGAGAAGAAAAGGGGAGCGGGGTCGTTTCGGATATCTACCACCTTCCCCTTTTCTTGCTTCTACGGCTCCAGAGCGGTCTTCGAAGCCAATCCAGAACAACAAGGATTGAAACTAACGATCACTCAACGCACAGCCGATGCCTTCGGTAACTGAGAGGGCCAGGGCGAACGCTTCGTCGAAACAGAGCACACCGCCGAGCGGAAAGCCGGCTGAACGGAATCGTTCCAGATCGCGACGAATCGTTTTGGAACTGACTTCGAATCCAGATGCTAACTCCTCGACATTGAGCCCCAACCGACTAGCCGCAAGTCGACGCAAGAGCCCATCTGCCGATCGATCGTGCTTGTTTTTTGCCCCATTGATGCCCCTGATATCTAAACAGTGTTCGTAGCCGCTTTCGAAACAGCGTGTCTCCGCAACATGGTAGGTGGTGGAAATAGCCCTCGCTTCATCCACACCAGAAGGCATTCGAACCACTAAGCATCGCGGGAACAATAAGTGGCATGGGCTTCCAGCCTTTTTATACCCCGCAAGTCCTCATGGATTGCTCCCCTGCCAGCTCGTCTGGCAGGAAGCCGAAGTTGGGAGGGCGTCGTTGTCTAGCTTGCCAACCTTATTCACCCACGAGACGAGCTCGTGGGGGTCAAAAAAGATGTGGGTATAAAAGGCTGGAAGCCTATGCCATTTTTATAATGCGGCAGTTAATGTTCACGCGATGCTAACTTCCACTGCGGTCCAAAATCACTCGCGATGGAACGGCGACTTTTCGATACTGGTACAGATCCCGCATCGCGAGGGTGTTGGCGATCGTGATCACCCCACCCGCAATCGCTGCGATGAGCGATAAGTGAAAGGGAATGCCGCTTCGCTCGAAACCGGCGGTGGCCGTCCAAGCCCAGTCGATGATCTCGAGATCGTTGTACTGCGATGGCAAATCGCCGTTGATCGCGACGTGAATGACCGAGGGCGCAAATGCGGTCCCGATCAACACGAAGAACAGAACAATCAACGCAAGCGGCAGCGACAACTTCGATCGGATCGCGAACGGCAGCGTCAGCAACCGCACGATGCCAAGGTAGCCAGCCAAATAACCGACCATGGTCAATCCGAACAAGATCGGTTCGGTCGTGACGTTCGTTGACCTGGCGAACGTCCCAAAGAGGCTCAGCCCAACGATCGCGACGCTGCCCGTGCAGACGGCAAACAAATACCCGCTCGACGGCCCCGGGGAAAACGCAGTCAAAAACGCCCGTGTCGCAAACGTTGAGGGAAGATCACGACGAACCCGAGGACTCAGTTCTCGGGGTTCGACCAAGAAAATCGTTCCCGCTACTAGCCAGTAAGCGGCCAGGACAAGACTGCCGAAATTGATCGGTTCGAAATCATCGTAATAGATCGAGACACTGATGATGGTGACAATCCACATCGTTTGCTGACACAACATCCAGTATCGAATCGAGGTACTACGGTTCTCGGTCACCGGTGCGATCTGCGCCGCCGCTGCTTTTAGAAACAGCACCACAAAAGTAAGCGTCATCAAGGACGTCAATCCGGTGAACATCCAGGCTTCCCGGGTCGCCGCGAGATTCTCGCCGATGATGCCCGCCAAACAAATCATTGCGACGATAAACTGAACGAATACGATTACCGCCACCAAACCCACCATGGCGAACGATTGCCCAACAAACCCTGTCATCAGCGGAGCAATCATCAGTGCGAACGCACTTAAGAAAAAACCCGCCATCAGTACCGCGACTAGCACCATGCTGATTTCCGCTAGTCCGATACCGCGCAGCAGGTACGTGAACGCTAGACTCGGAACGACGGCGGCGAAATAAAGCAACATCTGCAGCACGGCGCTGGCGAACTTCCCACGGATGATCTGTCGGCTGGCGAGCTGGGTGATCGAAAGCAGTTCGAAGGTGTCATTGTCGATCTCGCCGGACAACGACCGATACGCGGCTAGCGGGACGAGACCGAAGATCGGTACCGCCATCACAAAATAGAAACCGACCAACATCGCACCACCGGTCGGCAAGTAGTAAACCTCTGGCGCATTGAAAACGATTCCCAAAATGGTCCACAGGATCGTGGCAATCAACAATAAAAAGAACGTCACCAAGAACTGTAGGCTCTTGAGCGACTCGCGTGCTTCCTTGATTAAGATCGGATTGAGCCGATCGGTCACACGAAATGTGATGCGATCGATCCAATCGAGAAAGCCGTCCCCCTCCGGATCGAGGGCCAAGGCGTGATGCGGGATTTCTACGGTCGGTCCGAGCATCGGTCCCGATGGTGTTGGAATCGATTCGCCTTCTTGTCTCATTGAACCTGTCCCTTCGTCACCGCCAAAAAGACGTCTTCCAACGTTTGATCATCGCTTCGGTATTGCAAGATACGGACGCCGGCATCGAGCAACTCCTTGAGCACATCCGCTTGGGTGTCACGGTCACCCGTCATGGAGACATGTATCCGGCAACCCTCGATACGAAGTTTCGTGACAAAGTCTTTCGATTCCAAACAGTCAACGGCAGCCTCCGTTGAACCAATGACTTCGATGCAAACATGGCGATGAGTCGCCGCGTCACCGCGAATTTCTTCGACCGATCCGGTGGCCAGGAGTCGGCCTTGTTCGATGATGCCGACGCGGTCACACATCTCGGCCAACTCGGTCAGGATATGGCTGCTCACCAAGATCGTCTTGCCGTCCGCCGCGAGCGTGCGGATGATCTTGCGGAGTTCGATTCGGGCGCGAGGATCGAGTCCCGCTGCCGGTTCGTCTAAGATCAAAACCGACGGATCGTGAATCAGTGCGCGGCCCAAACACAGCCGCTGTCGCATCCCTTTGCTCAGCCCTCGGATCGGTTTGTCCGCTAGCGGTCGGAGTCCCGTAAAGTCCATCACCCATCTCATACGGGCGGTTCGTTGTCGGCCGACGAGTCCGTGGGATCGTGCGTAAAAGTCCAGGTACTCGGCGCAGTTGGTATTCCGGTAGGTTCCGAACGCGTCCGGCATGAAACCGAGCCGCGTCCGAACACGATCGGGATCGTTTACAGATGAAAGCCCTTCGATTCGGGCATCGCCCGCGCTCGGAATCTCCAACGTGGCCAAGATCCGCATGCTCGTGGTTTTGCCGGCGCCGTTGGGGCCGATGTATCCGAACACGCTACCTCGCGGAACGCTAAAGGAGACATCATCCACCGCCTGAGTCGACCCAAACGATCGTGAAACGTTTTGAAGTTCGATGACCGCGTCTTCGCTCATTTGGCGAGCCCCATGATGATGTGGGTGGCGATCGATACTTCGGATGACTCGGTGGGGAACCGAGCAGGATCGACTTCCGAAAGACCAACAAAGCCGTTCGATGGCAAACTCCTCATCCATCGCTCCAAACGCCGCTCCAGCATCGGACGATCGTCGGCGGGATTATTCGGGTTGTAAGCCCGCGACCAATTGCTGCGGACGTTGGGTACCAATCCTACCGGCGGAAGTTCGTCGTCGCTAATCAGATCGCCAACGGCCTGTTGCGAAGACGGCTGCATGACCATCGATGCGCCGGCGGCGACGCGGTCCACGAAATGGTAACGGGATTTCGAATCCCGATAAACAAGTGGTCCGATTGCCAAGTGGGAACGATTGTGAACGAGCACTTGGTCTGCGTCGGACTTCCGTTCGAAACTCAACGGTGATGGGGTACCCGTTTCCGGGCGAATGACTTGGTATTGAACTTGCGACCGAGTCGGCAAAAAATCGCCTGACCAATACTGAGCCTCATCGGTCCATCGTACGCGACCATTGGGCGGAAACCCGATGTTGCCATTGCGACTAAAATCCTGCACGCAAAGGGGCAAGACGGGCAAAACTAGCGATTGTCGATCAAACCGCAGCGCATCGGTTCCGAACGATGAGTAGATGCTGGAACGATCCTGAGAAACGACGACTTGGTTGTCCGCGTCCACCCAAGTCCATTGATGGGTTCGCAATTTCGTCCCCAGGCCATCGGAGAAGAACGCGTAAACAAACAGACCACTCGTAAAGAACACAGCCAAGGCCGGCGCGCCAAAATACAGAAAGTACATCCGATCGAACTTTCGCAAGACGAGGTAAGCGATCGGTCCGACAATCAAGACAAACAGAGTGTTGAGCGTCAGAAACGCCTTCACCGGCGGTCCACCCACTGAATCAATCAACCACCGCCAATAGTTGGTATTGCCATGATCATATCGCAAACCGTGTCGTTGGACCCATGGCGTCGCGAGGGGCTTCTCCAATAATACCGCTTCCAACGTCATCCAAAACTGAAACGATCCTGGGAACGGGTTCTCTTGATGAATCAGTAAGATCTTTCCCAAGCCGTAAACCGCCGTTTCGATCGTGTCAGCCAGTTCCTCCGGAGGAACGATTGCGACCATTTCGCTGTTCGTCTTGACCAAGTCATCGTAGACCGCTTTTCGAGTACGAAATTGGTTATTTCCGTACTGCGATTGTTTAGTAATCGATCCGTTCCATTGCAGATCGGAAAGTGGGGAAGTGTCATTCGGACCGCTCAAGTCCAACCTTGCGATCACGTCGGCGGGTTTGGGAACGATGCGGCCCGATGGCTTCTCGAAGATTTGCGATCCAAACGAAGCCTTCGTTTCGAGAATGGCCGCATCGGTTCCGAAGAGAAGCAGCACGCCACCGGCGGCTACGAACTGAGACAACGAATCGACGACCGACGGATTGCTTTCCTTCAGTTCAGACCAAAGTGATGCCTCGACGATCACCAAGTCCAAGTCGCTATAGGCTAACCAATGCTCAGCCAAGTGAGGTTGTTCGAGCGAGCGATATTGGACAAAAGCCGCTTGCGTTTGAGAAACCAAGGCGGCTTTCTCCTTCCACGTCAGAACCGACTTGTCGTCTTCCTCCGGAATCGGTGCCAGTGTATTTTCGTTCTTTCCGAAGATTGTCGTTAACGAGCGCACGTCCGGATAGTGTGGATCGTTGAGCCCGCGATGGACGATTCCGATCGTCCATCGCTGTGCGACGTAAGTGAATTGGTTGCCGTTAAGGTAAGCCGTCAGTTTCCGATCCGAGACTTCTTGTCCATCCTCGGTGACCCAGATTTGCAATTGGTTCGTCGCGGTAAAATGCGGGATCAACATTTGATGAGTCACAATCTCACCCGATTGATCCAGCTTGAAAGACTGCGACGTTGTCGCCGCCAACCGAGCCATGTAGTGATGGTGGCTGGAAACGAACACGGTCACATTGTGCTCGGCCGTGAACACACGCCGTGTTGGCGTGAACTGCAGATGCAAGTTGAGGTAGCCGCCCTGGCCCGGCTGTTTCTCCGTGCCAACTAGCATGGTGTAGTCCAGCATTTTGCCGCCGGTCGGATAGGTTCCCACCCAGTTCACATCCGCGAAGGACTTCGAGCCAGACAGGGCAAGAAGCATTGCCGCGAGCCAAACGACGATCTTTTCTGAGTTCAAACGCTTCTCTGGAGGTGTCGTCTCGCCAACAAGATGCGTCGGCTGTCCGCGTCGGCCAGTCGGACGACGGGCAACACCTCGATTGGTGAAAAACGAATCCCAAGCCATCCCGAACAAGAACAAGGCGGCGTAAGACATCACGGTGGCGAAGGCGATGCCGACGAGCAAAACGAATACCTGAGCCCATCGATTCCCGCCAACGGCGATTTGGCATATCGCAAAGAAGACGGCAGCCACCGTTACCAAACCGATCATCCAGCGGATCGAGAATCTCGGCAGCGGTTTTTGAGGGAGTTCTTCGTCGGCCTCGTCACTGCTCACTGATCCGCCTCGCCAAACGCATTGATTCAAAGCCTAGTTTTATTCAACAGATTACCACGACCGGGCCAAAATCAAACCGGACGGTCGGTGACGCAACGATCATGAGGAATCAACGCAAACCGGCAATTCGGCTCGAAGCAAACTGCCGCGTTTCATCGACGAGTGAATCGGACGCGTTGTTGGCCCCAACTAAATGATAACGCAATATGATCTCATAGGCTTCTCTCGCTTCGTCGGACTTGGATCGGCCCCACCGTCGTTCGATGTTGCGGGCTTCCGTCAAGTATCCCAACAGGACACGATGCCCATGGCTTAGGTTCTTCAGTTCACTACCGCCGGCGGCTTCGTATCGTTGAACTAATTCATCAAACCGAACTTCCGATCCGGTTGTCGAGACTGAGGATCCCTTGTCGTTGGCGAGCATGTAAAAGCAGAGGATGGCACAGACGGCGATGACCACAACCTGGACGGCGTTTTGGATCGTTTTGTCTTGGGCGGAACCTTTTTCAATGGCATCGACGGATACACTCGTCGTGTCCGCGAGTTCCAGAGTGACACTACGGGTTAAGCCGATCGTCGCTCCGACCGGCCATTCGGCCATCCCGCCCACGTCGACGAGTTGCTGTCCCACGTAGATCGGGTACTGGTTCTTGTTCTCAACAAACACCGCCGAACCGCTGACTTCGACCATCGTCGCCAACGCATTGACTTCGGGATGCGCGATCACGATGTCACAGGTCGCCGCACTGCCGACGGATTGTTTACCACGTATCAAGTCGTACTGACCGAGTGATGATTGATCTGAAAAAACACTCAAACGCATCATTAGAATGACTCTCCATCGGCGAATGCGGTTAGCACGAAAGGGGCAACGACAATAAGTAAACAGGCCAGCATGATCAGCATGGCGGGGAAAACGATGGCCACTTGGGATTCCTCGGCTGCCTTTTCCGCCCAATGCGACCGTTTCATCCGCATTTGTTCTGCTTGATTTTGAAGAATACCGCTCAGTGGAGTGCCGAGTTCTTCACCTTCGTTGATCGACTTGATGACCTCGGTGATGTCGGGATCGCGAACTCGATTGGCAATCCCCATTAATGCCTTCCCACGGACGGCGCCCATTTGAATTTCCTTCTTCACGAGGGCCAGTTCCTCACCGAGCGGGTTGTTGCGATTCTCAATGACTGCCACATCGAGGCACTCGCCGAATCCGGCTCCGACCCCCATCATCAAAGCCATTAAATCGATCGCCGCCGCGAATCGTCGCTTCATGATCAATTGCCGTTTGGCGGCATTCTTTCGAAGCGTCTGCGCGACCGACCACTGCATGACGTAAAACACGAGGACGCCCAAACAGACCGATCCAAAGAACGACGAACCAAGGATGAATCGTCCCACCAAAAAGCTGCACGCCGCGATGAAGCAGCTTTCGCAGAATTTCAGATTCAGATACTCCGTCGCTGTCCAGGGCTCACGGACACCGGCAGCGGCGAGTTGGAAATCGGTTTCCTCGATTGTTTTTGGTTTGATCTTGCGCGAGCGGTTCCATTCGTCGATCAAAGGTTCAAAACGTCGATAGGTCGGATTGCGTTGACGCAACAATTCGCGACGCTCGATCTCGAAACGTCCCACGTCACGCAACGAGACTCGCTCACGGGTAACGATTTCGAACAACGCCCACGTCAGCAGTCCGATGCTGGCGGCGTACAACGCACTGCTGATCGCAATCATGATGGGTTCACCAATATTTGATTCCAGGGTCTCATCGAGTTACAAATCCAAATCCAGGATGCTTAAGCACCACTTCCAAGCGACATACACGATCGCCAAAACGGTGAAGACCACCAATTGGCCGACGAACGTTTCGAACAACACGCCGGTCGAAACCGGGTCGAGAACATAAAACATTCCTAAGAACCCGATCGGAAACAAACTCAGGATGACGGCCATTCGTTTGCCCGCCGCCGTGTCGGCTTCGACTTTTCGTTCGAGCCGCTGGATTTCTTCGAGCCCGCGGCTGATGCGTTCCAACGAAGTCGAGATGTTGCCGCCTTTTTGCAACGTCACGATGATCGCGGAGGAGAACGTGGTAAACGACTCGATATCGAGTCGTTTCTGAACTTCACGAATCGCATCTTGTAACGGTCGGCCGGCCCGGTAATCTCGGGAGATTCGCTTGAGTTCGAGCGAGAGTGGTTCGGGCGTATCGAACGCGACCTTTTCAATCGCTTGCGGCAATCCGAGACCGGCACGGCATCCATTGGCAACGCCGACACTCGCCCGCACCAACTGGTCCCGCAACATCGAACGCCGCCGATCGAGCATGTAATCAAGGAAATAGCGGGGTGAGACAAAGATAACAAAACCAACAAACAACGCGATCGGTATCATTTGCATGATGATGCCCAAAACAACGAAGCTGCCGACAAGCGTCACGCCCCACCATCGCATGTATCGATCGAGGGCCGAGTCATCGATATTCAGCCGCCGTAATTTGGGCTTGATGTCGGCCAGATAACGTCCGGTCACCAAATCCCAGGTTGGTCCGAGCGAGAAGATCGTCAGAAACGTCGCCGCAGCAATCGAGAGGCAAGCAAGAAACAAAAGCATGTTCGTCTCAACGGTAAAAAGCATCAAGGTCGATCAATTCACGAGCAAGCAGTTCGCTCATGAACGAAGGCAACGCACCAGTGGGCATCAATTCCGCGTCATCGGTTTCATCATCGAGCAAGAAAAGATCCTTCGTTCGGAGTACCTGCTCACTCTTATCGTAGCCGACGAATTCGGTAATCTGCGAAACACAACGTCGACCGTTGTTTAATCTGGAGAGCTGCACCACGATATCGATCGCCGATCCGATTTGGCTGTGGATGGACGAGATCGGCAGGTCCGCCGCCGTTTGGACCAAGACTTCGAGTCGCTGGATTACGTCTTCGGCGGTGTTCGCGTGAATCGTCGTCATCGAGCCATCGTGGCCGGTGTTCATCGCCTGGAGCATGTCGAGCGCTTCGGGGCCGCGACACTCGCCGACAACGATGCGATCCGGACGCATTCGCAATGAGTTCTTGACCAGATCGCGAATCGTGTACTCGCCGGTTCCTTCCAAGTTTGCCGACTTCGTCTCCATCCGAACGACATGTTGTTTTTGAAGTTGCAGTTCGGCGGTGTCTTCGATCGTAATGATCCGCTCTTTGTCAGGAATGAAGTCGCTCAAACAGTTGAGCATGGTCGTTTTCCCGGTTCCCGTCCCGCCGGAGATCAGAATGTTGCAACCTTTGAGAACACACGCTTGCAGGAAATTTCTCGCCACTCGCGATAAGGCACCTTTACGAACTAAGTCGTCGATCAGCATCTTTTTGGAGGGGAACTTCCGGATCGTCAAACAGGGACCGCTAATGGCCAGCGGTGCGATCACCGCATTGACACGGCTACCGTCGAGCAATCTCGCATCGACGAGCGGTTCGGCCGTATTGATGCGTCGTCCGACGCGGTTGACGATCCGTTCGATGATCGCGACGGTGACGTCATCGGATACAAACCGCCGACCGGATTTTTCAAGCACGCCGTTTTTCTCGACATAGATCTTGTCGCGGCTGACGACCATGATCTCGGAGATGTTCGGCATCCGGATGAGGTCTTCGAGCGGTCCGTAGCCGAACAGGATGTCTTTGACTTGCTTCTTCACGTACGCATGAGCGAGGTATCGCAAGAAGTCACTGCGGCCGGTGATCTTGCGTTTGCCGCACAGTAGGTTCCAGCGGTCGTGGAAACGTCGCTCGATCTGAGCAATGCGTTCACTCAGATCGGCGGACTTTTGCACGGATAATTCGGACTCGATCTCGGCGATCCACTCGTCAAGTGTCCGTTCCATGTCGGGCATCGACGTTAACATCCTTGTCCATAGTTCGTTGCTTTTGACCTCATCGTGACGTCCTTCGATCAGTCGACGTAGCAAGGCACCCTGCGTTTGCATGGCGGCGGAATGCATGACGACGGATTCGCTTTCGGGTGATTCAAATCCGTGCGTCCTAGCGAGTTCCTCGATGTCATGCTCGAGCTGCAACAAGAAGGCATCGGATTGTTTCCTCGAATCATCGGCGTCTTCGACGTCCAAACGAGCAAGCAAGTCACGGTGAATCGTGAGCACCAATCTTGAGATCTGATCGTCGAGCGATGCGTCATCACCAGCGAAGTCGACCGCGTTTTCGATCTTGAGCGTGAAGGGAAAAATCTCGATCGATTCGCTATGCCCGATGATCGCCCGTTCGCCCATTCGCACCGCGCTTTGGCCGACGATGATTTCATTATCGCCCAGTGGGGTCAATTCCCATGTATCGCCGTTGCGATTAAGAATCGCATGGGTCGGCGAAACGTAGGGATTGCTCAAAACGATGTCGTTTAACGACGGATTCGAGCCGATGCGTATGATCGATTCGGTCGAGTTGAAGTAGGTGGGTGACGCATCACCGAGTCGGTTGAAGGCGATTCTCATGGTCGTGTTTCGGTTCTTTCACGATTCGCGGTGTGCTCGAATCTGCAGTGGCAGGTCTTCACCATCGGTAACACGATCGAGGTAGCTTTGAAGTTTCACGAACCGCGGATCCGTCGTCGTTTCCGGCATCGCGATGCTGATCTCGTTGACGCGATCATTTCGATCCCCGCGAACTCGATTGTCGCCGACGGTGACAACACGAAACGGCCCGATCCATTCGAACCCACTTTCTTGATCATCGATGGGAAGGCGGAAACTAATTTGCTCGCCGACAGAAATGGAAGCTACCGGACTGCGAGATACGTCGATAAAAACCGCCGTTTCCCCGTCTCGCAGATCGTATTGGGGGCCCCGAATTGGAACGAAATCCCACAACAGCAAGATACCGGCCTCGATGTCTTGGCTCGCCGCTTTGCCGCTGAGCACGGCCATGTCTTCCATCGGGACGGCACTTTTTGACAAGGATTCGGCAAACTGGGCCGGCACGTCAATCGAAGTGATCATATCCGTGGTAATCGTCGTCCCTGCACGCACGGCCTCTTTGAGCGTAGCGAACTTGACGGGGTTTGTTCGGCTCGAAATCACGACAAAGTTCAATATCGCCGCGAGCAACCCCAGTCCGACAGCGGCGAGTAGTTTGATGGTATGGCTCATAGGGTCCCGTTGGTCATTGCCAGTTGATGGTGAATAAGCTTTTCAAACATGTCTTGATACTCAAGTGTGAGATCCCCGAAACACACTCGATCGTTCTTGGACAGGAGATACGGCTCGCTCAATCGTTTCTTGCCGCTTGAATTGATCACAAAGGTCCCATTGGTCGAATTCAAATCGACGACGACGATCCTGTCTTGTATCCAATCGAGTCTCGCGTGGTAGGTCGACACGGCGGGTGACTCGAGACGAAGTTCGTTGCCACTGCCCTGTCCAACGAAGATGAACGCTCCGACGCGCGCGATCGAGACGGAATCGAACAACTCTCTCGGGAAAATGATCCGGTGGTCTCTTCCTAAGGTGACCAAGTCGGTCAGACGGATCCGAGTGACCGATCTTATCTTACGTCGATTGACAAAAGTTCCGTTGGTCGAATTCAAGTCACGCAGGGATAGCACTTCGGCGATCCAAGTGAATTTGCAATGAACATTCGATACCACGGGACAATCGACGTGAAAATGACAGCCGGTGTTGTATCCGATGACCCAACCCTCTCGTCCACTTTGCTTGGCTTGCTCTCGTGTCAGTTGGATGTGCGTCGATTGTGTCTGGCGATCGTTGAGCCGACCCTCGGAGGTAACGTTCGGCGGTTCTTCGATCGTGTTTCCGGTTGGCTGATTCCCGCTGATTCGATCGATCTGTCGGGCCAGCTCCTCGTCACCGGTTGTCTGGACGGAGTCATCGGCTTGCTGATCGTCGACTTTCTCACCGGGGGCCAGTTCACCGGGGGCCAGTTCACCGGGAGCCAGTTCACCGGCGGCCAGTTCACCGGGGGCCAGTTTGCCAGAGGATTGTTCACCGGCGGGAACGGGCTTGGACTCGGATTCATGGAGGCTTTCTTGGCGAAGTCGAGCGTCGTAGGCGTTGCGTTTTTCGTCATCGAGCAGGGTTAGTTTGGCTTCAGCAAGTTCGTTGAGCAACGCCTGGCCGATTTCGGTAAATGGTCCCCTCGCCAAACGGCGCACGTGCAGCGATTGCCTTTCGGTCGCATTTCGAATCACATCGCGGTCATTTTCGAACTGGCTGATGCCCAGCAATTGGTACAACGTCGGTGGTTGATCGTTCGGCTTGATGCCGAGCCATTGGTGATAGTAGTTGTAGGGTGCCATTGCTATTGGATACTCATTGCAAGTTCACTTGCCCGATTCATTGCTGTGCATCAAGTTGCCGTTGTATCCATTGTTGAAGTCGTTCGACTTCTTGAAACGAAACGTTCTCGATCGTGTCGGCGTTCGAAAAACGCAGATAAGTGCGTCCGAGTGAGATGCACGAGTGTTGAAGTAGTTTGTTGGATTGATCCCATGCCATGCGAACGCGTGCGACATCGCCTTGTAGCTGCATTTTTTCAAGCGGTGTTTTTTTCGATTGCTGTTTGAGTCCCAGTAAGGCGATCAATCGTTTCAGAGTATTTGTTTCAGCTTGCAGCGTTTTGGCGAGTCGTTGGGTAGCGATCGCTTCGGTCGGCACCGCTTGGTCACTGACCGATCGCCCGACATACGCGTAGATCTGATCCAATCGTTCGAGCAGCTCTTCCAAACTAGAGTCTTCGTTGAGCATGACGATTTTGGGAAGCGGGGTCGCCGACGCATCAAGGCTCCCTTCGCCCGCCTCATCTCCCGCGATCCGCCGACGCCAAGAATCCAGCGAATCCAATTCGGCGAATCCTTCACGGCGAAGTTCGACAAACGCTGATGCTTTGGTGGCGGGAACATTCGATGCGACGGTGATGTTTCCGCTGGCATCGTATGAACAACTCACGCGAACCTCGGTTCCTTTGGCAAGCGAAGGATCCAAATGCACCACGCACTGCCCAAGTGCCGTACAAAACAGGGGGTTCTCGCTTTCGCCTTCGAGCAACCGCACGCGAACGTTCGGTTGACCATCTGCCATCGTCGTGAAGACTTGTGTTGCTGTCGCCGGTAAAGGTGTGTTTCGCGGAAGGATAATTTTGTTAACGCGTTGTTGGGTGTCAGGGTCGAAACCTTGAATCCCCAAACTGTGCGCGTTGACATTGACCACATCGAATTTGGAGGCTTCGTCCAAGTAATCCGTTTCGCTACGCAGGGCGGCAAACAGCGCCGCTCCTTTGGCGATCGAAGTGTCCGGATCACTGACCATGCGGACCGGCGTTTGCGTTTCACTTTCAAGCCGCTTTCGAACCAACGGAATGCGGCTCGAGCCTCCGACCAAGAGGATTTCGTCGACGTCGGGCCAATCGAAACCAGCTTCGCTGATGACGGACTGGGCGGTCATGATCGTCCGCTCGACTAGCGGACCGACTAACGATTCGAAGAGTCGACGGCCAAAGGAAAAGCCGCAAAGCAATCCGGCATGTTGGAAGGAAACATCAAACGACTCGCTCTGGGAAAGGGCGTGTTTGATTTGGGTTGCCAACTGATCAAGCCGGAGCAGATCACTGGGATCGCATCTTGGATCGATCCCATGTCGGTCGATGAATGTTTCGGCAATGTTGGTCGCGATCCGTTCGTCAAAATCGCGTCCGCCGAGGTAAATGTCGCCATCGGTTCCGAGTGTTCGAAAGATCCTTCCGTCGATTTCGAGCAGTGTCGCGTCAAATGTCCCACCGCCAAGATCGTATACCAGGATCCTTCGCTTCGTGTCGGTTTCGCCTGCGCGAATGAGCTCGTAACCTGCCGCGATCGCGGCCGCCGTCGGTTCGTTGATGACATCGAGTACGTTCAGGCCGGTGATCGAAACCGCACGTTGCGTCGCCGATCGTTGTCGTTGATCGAAATACGCGGGCACCGTGACAACGACCTCGGACAATTCGCCGACAAGGTGTCGGGTTTGATTGGTGAGGTGTTCGACCAGGAATGCCGTAAGGATTTCCGGAGGGATGTCTAAGCCGTTGATTCGTTTTCGATAGTGCGGCTTGCCGACATCGCGTTTGAAACCCTCCGCATAGTTGTCCAATGACTGAACGCTCAGCTCGACCGCTTGTTTACCAACGATCGGTTCGCGGTCGAAGAAAATGGCACTCGGGACCAAACCGGTCGACGCGGTTTGTTTGACAACCTGCGGCGTGCCGGATTGATCGACATACGCAGCGACTGAGATGGTCGTCCCGATATCAAAACCGACAGGGAATTTCTGCATTACTCCGGTGCCTCCGATTCGGTGTTGTTCTCGGTAGACAAGGAGATGTTGTCGGGTTCCGACGAGCCATCACGATCGGAATCATCGCCGGTCGGAAAGAACAGTACCGCAAGGATCGCCACGACAATGGCGGATCCGATCAAGACTCGATCTTTCGTCGTTTTGTCCCACGTCTTTGGCTGAGTCCAAACAACGCCTTGGGGTGCCGAAGCGTTCGTCGTCTGAGTCGGCGTAGGTTGCAAACGAGTGGGTTGGGGTGCGGAGGGGTGGGCGGCGGGAGGACGAGGAGCCGCTGAATTCACACTCTGAGCTGCTGGTGCCGATGGCGGTGCGGGAGCATTCGATCGAGCATCGCCGAACGGTCTTGCCGCCGAACGCTGGGGCGTTTCTTGTGCTGCACCTTGTGCCGACTGGATATCGGATAGATAGCGGTCGAGCACCATCGTTTTTCGACTCCCATCGTCCTCGTCAGAACTCGGGTCGTGCGAGGCACTCACAGGTTTCGCCGTCGGGGGCAGTGGCGCGGATTGACTACCCAAAGTCGGTTTTGATCCGGGCGGTAGGGGTGCCGACGACGTTGGCCGGGGCGGCAGCGGAGCCAACGCGTTCGGTGATCTTCCGGCGCTATTTCCGCTGGCCTGATGAACTCGGTTGGCAATCGGTTTCTTTGCGTCTGATGTCGCCGGGGCGTTCGTCGGAGCCTTGGTCGGGTTTGGTTTTGTTGCCAGATAGTCCGCCGCCAATCGTTTGATGCTCGGCTTGCCGCTTTGTAAAAAGAATTGAACGTCCGGGCCGTCGTAGCTCATTCGAATCAAATCACCCGAGCGAAGCGGGGAACTCGAGCGGAGCAAAGATCGATTGATGAACGCGCCCGTGCCCGAAACCAATTGGGCCGTCCAACCGCTACTCGATTGAGAGACTCGCACGCGAGTTTCCGGCGAGCCATCTGGATGTTCAGGGTCAACCACGATCGTGCAATCGTTTTCAAACCCCACATCGAACCGATAGCAATCCAGTCCAATCATTTCCCCGGCGCGGATCCCCGATGCAATCGCGATCACTAAGTTTTCGTCTGGGCGATCCATCACATCGGAAGCCGTCGCCACCCGACGATCATCACGGGCCCCGGTTGGCGTGGCCGCAGTATTGGTGGATGAAGATTTGGTAGTAGGGGATTTAGCCGTGGGACGCGGGGCACCTCCATGTCCGCCGGCCGAACGCACTGGAGTAGAGGAAACCTGTTCCGAACCAATCGATTCGCGAGAAACGGGCGAAGGCGAAGGGCCTGAGCGGTCGCCAACAAAGTTGCCTTGGTGTGGGCGATTCGCAGGCGACACCGAAGCCGAGAACACCGCCAAGTCTTGCAGCACCTGACTGGCAAAGCGATAGCGTTGATGCGGATCCTTGATGACCATTCGGTCGAGAACCTGGGACAGGTCTTCGCGGCACCCTGGTACCAGCTCGTTCACCGGAGGCAAGCGTGCGTCGAGATCGCCGTGCCAACGAAGCCATACCATATCGTCATCCGGGGTCCGGCTGTTGATCCCCGTCATCGACTCCGTGAACCGCTCTCCCGACATCAACTCGATCAACGAGATGCCCAAAGCGTACAAGTCCATTCCCGGACCGGGTATTGAAGCCAGCGTCCCGGTCATTTCCGGAGCCAAGTACTTCGGTGTTCCGACGCTCGGTATGACTCCTGGGGCATCGACGGCGAGCATGAAGGGATCGCTCAGACGAATGTTACCGGTAACGTCGGTAAGCATATTGTTCGGTTTCAAGTTTCCGTGAAAGCGACCAAGATCGTTCAAAAACTTCAGTGCGGACAAGGCTTGTTGCAGGCACGTCAACGCGACGTCCGGTGTGAGAGTTCCAGCGGGAAACGTTCCCCGATCACTTGGGCACAAACAATGGATCGTCGAGTGCATCCACTCCGAAACGATCCAACCCTGTTCACGGTCGATATCAATGTAGTCGAGCAGGTGGTCATGGGGATGCGCCGCCGCATCCCTCACCGAGGCGTATAAACGATCTCGCAAACGGGTATTGTCGCGGATCGATGAGCGGTACGCCTTGATCGCAACCTGTTTGCCCAGCGACGTGACACCCTCATATAACTTTGCGAATTTGGATTCGTGATGAAGGCGAACGATGTCGGTCATTGCATTGGTGGTTCGTATCTGTAATGATTTGAATCCTTGGGGGTTGGGGGTTCCCTCTCCGCCGTTTTGGGCGAGTATAACCGAACCACCGATGGCACGCGAGCATCACCCGCGACAAGGCCTTTTGACTCGGTCGCATTTTCACTCGGCACCTCAGCGGCGTTCATGAAACCGTCCGAAATCTATCGTCAAACGGTGCGGCATTTCCTCTCGCCGATCGCCCCGTTGCTCAACGACGACGATGTTTCGGAAATCTTGATCAACGGTCACGAGACCATTTTCTTTGAAAAAGCGGGCCGTTTGCAATTGTCCGACTTGGCGTTCCCGGATGAGCCGGCGCTGATGGCGGCCGTTCGCAACATCGCCGAATACGTCAATCGGGTTGTCGACCGAGATCACCACAGCATGGACGCCAGGCTGCCCGACGGTTCGCGGGTGCATGTGATCATTCCCCCGAGTTCACGGGGCGGACCACACATTTCGATTCGAAAGTTCAAACGATCGACTTTCGATCTCGATTCGCTCGTCCAGTGGGGGAGCCTGAGCGCCGCAGCGGCGGAATTCTTGAAGGTCGTGATCGTCGTTCACAAGAATACGATCATCTCCGGCGGTACCGGTACCGGAAAAACGTCGATGCTCAATGCGTTGTCGACGTCAATCCCGGAACACGAACGCATCATCGTGATCGAAGACAGTTCCGAACTACAGCTCAACCAACCTCACACGGTGTATCTCGAAGCGCAACCGGCGTCGCCGGACGGACGCGGACGGGTTTCCATCCAAGACTTGTTCGTTGATTCGCTGCGAATGAGGCCGGACCGAATCATCGTCGGCGAAGTCCGACGCGGCGAGGCGCTCGACATGATCCAGTCGATGTTGTCCGGTCACGCCGGCGCGATGACGACGACCCACGCCAACACGCCGCTCGACGCGATGATTCGCCTAGAGACGATGTGCCTGATGTCGGGTGTGGAAATGCCGGTCCAAGTCGCCCGGCGGCAGGTCGCCTCGGCGGTCAATCTAGTGATTCAACTCCGCCGCTACGACGACGGATCACGGCGTGTCCACTCGATCGACGAAATGTTGGAACTCGACGAGTCAGGAATGTACGTCGCCAAAACGCTCTACGAATTTCGCAGCACCGGGCGGGATGCCGCCGGCAGATTGACGGGCGAAATGCATTGGACCGGCGAAGTCGCCACATTCGCCCATGAAGCCTACGCCCTCGGTTTGGGTGACATGATCGATTTGTCACGAGATGCCCTTCCGCCACCCGATTCGACCCCACCTAATCTGACCGCCGACTCAAAGCCTGGCAGCCAAAACGGATCATAAAACTTCATTGTTTGGATCTTTTTTCCGTGCGGCTTGCGTCGCGGTCTCGTTCGTAAAGTCGTCACCACAATGCGTTCCCTTGTTCATGAGCCCCAACAAACGCATGTCCACCCTCGCAAAAAACACCGTTTTACCGTTTTCGATGCCGGATTTTGAAAGCCATCCCTACCGAACGTTTGCGATCGGCTGCGTTGTGGGCGGGTGCATTTGGGCAAGCGTCCTGCCGGTGAACTGGACGCTCGGCGGTGTTGCCGGTTTCGTGGTGCTGGCGTTGCTCGCGACCACTACGGTTTTGGATTTGCAGTTCCGGCGGATTCCAAATTGGGCGACCTATTCGGCGTTTGTGATCGGAATCGGCTTGAATGTGATCGCCCATTTCGCGGAAAACTGGTCCGCTTGGTTGGGAGCCGTCGGCTTGGGCAGCTCGCTCGGCGGCGGACTGGGCATGCTCGCGATCATGTTTGTGATTTTCAGTTTGTCCGGTGGCGGGGCGGGCGATGTCAAACTCGCCGCGAGTCTGGGGACTTTGTTGGGCTGGGACATGATTTTGCAGGCGATGTTGTATTCGTTCATCGTCGCCGGCGCGGCTTTGGCATGTTACGCAATTTGGACGATCGGGCCGCTCGAACTTTTCATCGCCTGTTTTCGATCGATCGGCTGCCGATTGGCTCCCGGAATGATCGCACCGCCGCCATCGCAACATCGCGTCTTGCTCAAAAAACAATTTCCACTCGCTCCATTCTTTACATCGGGCGTGTTGATCGCCGCTCTACTGTGAACGCGTCAACGAGGTCAATCCAATGAATCCGATTCCTGTTTTCACCGTCCGTCGTCGGCGCCGACCGACCGCGCATCGAAAGCCACGTGGTGGCATGTCGGCGATCGAATTGGTGATGACGACGGCGCTGATGTTTCCGTCGATCGTCTTCTTTGCATTCCTCGGTGTTCGGGCACTGCGTGTCCTGTTCACACTGATCGGCACCATGATCGGGAGCCCACTATTATGAACGTTGTTTTGGCTTTCAATCCGTTCGCCGCCATCAACCAGAACCCTTATGTGGAATCGGTAGAGGACGTTTGGGTTGTTTGGGCGGTCAGCCTGTTTATCCTCGTCGCGATGATCGCCGGCAGCGTCCGCAAACTGCGACTCCATCACTTTCGACGGTTCTTCCGCGAGGAAAAAGGAGCCTCCTACGCATTGCCGTATGTCTTAACGTTTCCGTTCATATTGATCCTCGTGTGCGTGATGATCCAGTGCACGTTGATTTTGCTGGTCAAGTGCGGCAGCGTGTACGCCTCTTACGCCGCGGCTCGTTCGGCGATCGTGTGGCGTTCTTCCGATCCCGAATCCGACGCCAAAGGGCTGCAAAACGCCAAGTATTACGCCAATCGAGCGGCGATGTTGGGCATGACGCCGTTTTCGTCGGGATACGAAAGCCACGCTAAGCGGGTCTTCCCGCTTCTGCTTGCCGAGACGGTCTCATCGGGTGAGTTCCCGTTTTCCGATCCGCAAATTCATACGATCGCACTGGATCAGTTCTTCGACCTGTATTCGGACATGTATGTTCGTTTGGCACAACAACACAATGAAACCGGCAAAGCCTCCGCCATCATCAAGCAACCCAACGCGTTGGCCCGGGAAGGCTATGTCAAGAACAAACTGATCTACGCGGGCTTAGCGACGTCGGTTGAGTTTGAAGACAGTTTTAAGCAGCAGGCTCCCGTTTGGAACGAAGACGTAAGGGTCACCGTCAAGCACAAAATGCACCTACATATTCCTGTCGCGGCCCGGGTGCTCAACAACGACGCGCCGGGCGGATTCCTCAGTCCGCTCTATTTCGCCCGAGACATCCAAACAACCGTCACGCTACCGTCGGAAGCCTGCAAAGATACCCCGCGACTCGGTGTACCGTACGATCCTGCCTTCATGAGCCGATACTTCAACTTTAATTGATGAGAAGGAAATGATCAGACGCAACCAAACTCCACCGATTGCTCATCGATTGTTCGATTTGACCATTTCATGGCATCGAAACGAAAGCGGAACGGTCGCGTTCTCGATCCCGGTCGGTCTGTTTTTCTTTATGGTATTCGCCGGGTTGCTGTTCAATACCGGAGCGACGATCAACGGGAAGATCGAAACTCAAAACGCGGCGGACGCATCGGTTTACTCCGCCAGTGTTTCCATTGCCCGTGGGCTCAATGCCATGACCGCGAGCAATCATTTGATCGGTGAACTCAATGCCCTTTATGTGATCCATCACTCGTTGGGCGGAACATGGCTCGACGACAAAGGTGGGCAAGAAAATAATTCGCCTGAGATTCAAGCAGCAAATACTGGGTTAGAGATTGCCTACAACATCGCGAAAAACTCGCAGCCCATCCCGGGCCTCCAACCACCTTACGATCGAGTGAAGAAGAATCCGAAAGCGGATGCCAATTCAACGATTTATGAAGGTAAGCTAAAGCTCAAGACGGCATTGGCAATTGCCTACGGAGTTCATACAGCCGGTTGGGTAATGTACGAGGCAGGTAAAGCACTCTTGCCATTTCCCACGACGCCCGCCGGGGTCGCCTTGATGGCAGCTGGTGTGATCACACAGGTTGCCGCTACCGTGACGGAACTCGCGATCATGAAGGAGTATTTGGTGCTCGAGGGTCTTGAGATACTTGCCCGATCTTTGTCGCCTTTTAAGAAAGGCATACCGGGGACAATCAAGCTGCTTTACAACTATCAAAAATTAGTAGGCGGCACCAACAACACACCCAGTTTGTTTTCGACCCTTGCGGCGAAATCCGCCATCAAGATCGCCGAGCGAAACGACGCGGTCGCGATCCCCAGCAGTACTCTGTTGGCGACCGCTACCAATCTCATTCCGCCCTTTCCCGTTGAGCAAGAGAAAACAACCAAAATTGATCGTTCCCAGTTAATGAGAGCCGCTTTTCCCTGGGTCGCGTATTGGACAAACAATATCGCGGGAACGCTCAAGAAACCGTTTCATATCCTTGGTGCACCTATTTCCGGAGCCGGTGGTTCCTTCGAAAAATGGAGCGAAAAGTACGCTTATCAATCGGTCGAACTGTTTCGCGGTGATACGAGTCGCAACTTTCAAAATGAATTGACTCGTGTCAATCATAACAAAGCCAATAGTAGCGGGTCGGGAGAAAAAGGAATGGGTATCAAGCTCTACGTTATGCAGGGCCTCAACGAAACGGACAACGGAGCCGGATGGCACAAAAGCATGGAAGATTTCAACGACTGGGATAACCGGCGAAAGGCATCAACCAAAATTGATCAATTGTTTTGCCACGTCGGTTTCGTCCGAAGTGAGAATCAACCGAAGGTTGGAGTCCGGCGATTCTTCCGCCAAGAGAACCCAGATGGCTTTGTCTGTTACGCCCAATCGATGGTCTACAACGCGAATCCTCAACAACGGCCGCAACGATCCGGCGGCGGCGGATCGGCACAGCCGACCGTCGGTTATGACACTTTGGGATGGACCGCTGGAGCGATCGAATATCCAGGCAAATCGTCTGCGCGACCGCAAATCAAACTGAATTGGCAAGCTAAGCTGACGCCAATCACACCCGAGAAACTCTTGAGTAAAGCGCAAGTGTTGCTCACCGACGCTAGCCTTCGACGGTCGTTTTGGGGCGGTCGCGAAAGTATCCTGATTTTGAACAACCATTGAAAGAATGCGGACACTGAAATGAGAACCCGATCATCCTTCAATGCGGTCAAAGATCGTCGCGGTATGGCACCGCTCGAATTTGTAATGGGACTGCCCTTCTTGATGCTGCTCTTCGGGTTCATTTTTATGCTCGGACGCGTGACGCTCGAACAATCCGACTCGGCGATCGTGGCTCGGTATGAAGGCTGGAAAGATCGCAGCGATCAATCGACCTGGGCCGACGACGAGTTGAGCGTTGTCGCGACGATGACCGCTGACACAGGTCGTGCAATGGGCGACGGAAAACGTTCGGTCAAGGTTTATTCTTGGCTCGGTGGAACCATCGATACCAATTCGACCAACGTGGTTTTGTCAGGGACCTGGGACTCCGATCAGGTCCAAACCTTCAATGAAAAAGAACCACATTTCAAAATTCTTGAGAAGATGCTGGGCGGCAACGGAGCAGTGGCTGATTTCGCCCGTGACCTGATTCATACCTTGTTGTCGATGGGATCGCTTCCGAATCAGGGCGAGATCGATCAAGCCGAGAAGGACAAGAATGAAAAGAAAGACGAGCTCGAAAAGAAGCAACAAGAGATGCAGGATCAGATCGACAAACTCAAAGATGAACTCAACGAGTTGATTGCCGAACGAAAGGAGCTGCAGTCGCAGTATGATGAAAAGAATGCCGAACGTCAGGAGTTGATCGACAAGCAGACGGAATTGCGTGAGCAGGCTGCGACGTTTCCCGCAGGCTCCCCAGAGCGGTCGGATTTGCTGGCGCAGGCGAATTTATTGCAAAGTGACATTCAGACGCTTACCGATGACATGTCTGACTTAAGTACGCAGATCGGAATGAAGAATGGTGAAATCGCCGAGAAGCGAGAAGAAATCCGAGTCATTGAGGATGCCAAGCAGCAGTCACAAGCCGAAATCGACAAGCTGCCTCAGTGATACTTATGATTGACGAACATGAGACCAGAAAACAACCATGGATGTCCAAAGTGGTTGCGTCGATGTTTGTCATTGCGGTGTCCGGTTGGCTGATCTTTTCACCGAGTTCGCTGTTTTACGTTGATGACTCAGAAAAGGCAAAACGAGCCACCGAGAATGTAAATTCGGGATCTGGTTTGAATTCGGGCTCCGGCGGGAATGACATCAGCGAGCTCTTTGACGAAAGATCTGAAGTGCCGTCCCCGCTAGAGTTCCTGCAAGGCGGTCTGTGGGAACTGCCCGACGCGAAGTTTCGCGTCGGTGCTGAGGAGATACAAGATGCTGAGGAAGCGGAAAGACGCTATCGAGCTGAGCCCGAGATCGAAACGTTCGCTGGGATTTCAACCGAAGAGTCGCGACCGCTAATTGATGCATTCGAATCGCTCGGTACCGACGTAACACACCAAAACGAGTGTGCGGTTCATCGTATCGATTCCAACGGAGTGAAAGCCAAGCTGTATGTGGGCCCGAACGATCAGGTATTGGTGTTGCAAATCCTGATCGGCTCCGAACCGCCACTGAGGCTACTGACGTTTGCATCGCCAAGGAAGTCGAAAGACCATGGGATGATCCATCAGGGCGAACCACGTCTAACCGCGTCGGATTGGAATTTGCCGCTTACAGACCACGCCCGCGTGACAGCGACCCGGTATTCAGAAACCGGCCAGCCGGCCGCGACCGTCCTCGAACTGTCCTTCGGTCGTGATAAGCTGTTTCAGCTATGGCGTGACGAGGGCTGGGAGGTCGAGCGAGACACCAAGGCTTGGTCTCATTGGCGGTTGAAAAGTCCCACCAATGAGCTCTACTCGGTGACGCAGCACAGCGAAAACGGAAAAATCGTTCTTGTGATTTTAAAGCTCCAGCCGGCAAATGCCGGCGAGCGAAACAACGAAGCCGACGACTGAAGAACGGCTTACTCTTTGAAGCTGACGACGCTCTTGATCAAGTCGGTTGCCCATTTCTTGATGCCGTCGTCACCGTCCCACTGGCTCTTGACGAAAATCAGAGCCACGGCGGCCACGGCGATGATCATCACGACCTGCAACGCTTCCAATCCGTCTTCGTTGTTGTGAAATCGTTTGGCGGCCGATCGAATGTTTTGGAGTGTCTTCATCGTTAAGTTCCAGGTAAAATAGTGAAGTCTGGGGGGTGCCGGTCTCGCCCGTTGAGACCCGTTCAGTGTACATCTAGCAAACGCCCGATAGCAGAGTCGGCGCACACAAAAAATCAAGATTTTTCAAAATCATGCAAAGCGATCAGGAGAGAGCCGCAACCATCGCATTGGATGTTCTCAAACGACGAGGCAACGGGGAAACGATTCTCGATGCCGACGTGATCTCAAGGCATCCGGAGATCGCCGACTCTTTGCGACGAGAACTTGACAAAGTTCGCGTGATCAACGCGATGCGCGAGCAGGCGGAACCTGACGAAAGCGAGTTTGACCCGCGATTTACCACGGTGCTTCCCGCTGGCGGTGATGCTCGCGCGACCTGTTTGATCGATTCCCATTTGACGGGACAGGTGTCCCGAACGATCGGTGAGCCAGCACCAGCTCACGGCGGCGGTTCGGGCGGCGGAGCGACTGCCGAACGTCATGACGGACCGACGATCCCGTTCCGGCCGTCAAAACGTCCGCCGATGGCTCACCTCGACGTTTGCCATGATTACCAAAACACCTTCACGACCGTCGCCTTGCGGAAAGATAGAAACGTTATCGGACGGATGAGCGGCGAAGTCCTGATCGAACACGACAAACAAATTTCCTCTCGGCACGCCGAAATCACGCGAGAGAAAGAGAACGACGGTTGGCGGTGGTGGTTGCGCGATCTGGAGAGCAAAAATGGCACCTATGTCATGATCGAACGGGCGGTGCTCAAGAATGGTGATGAACTGTTGATCGGATCGAACAATTATCGATTCACGCAGATCGGTACCGAAGTGTGTTGGGAGCATATCGTTGGCGGCGAACCCGTCGACGGTTTGACACTCGACCCAGACGGGACCTGGATCGGACGGGATCGTTGCGATGATCTCGAAGCATTCGCCGACGGGCTGCTGGACCTCAAGCATGCGCTCATTTCATTGGATCGAAAAAACCGCTGGTCGATCAAGAATGCGGGTTCGCTTAACGGGATCTGGTACCGTATCACTCAAGTCCGATTGAGACCCCATGCGGCGTTCCAACTCGGTGAACAACGCTTTGTGTTTCGAGGTTGACGTTTTTCATGATGACTTCGACGTGGACTCTCGGCGGTGATTCGTCTTGCGACGTTTGGATTCGCTCCTCCGCTGTTGCGCCCGTTCACTGTCGATTGAATCGGCATCCGTCTGGATTTCAGCTCGAAGACCTAGGTTCCTCGACGGGGACGACCGTCAACCAAAACGTCGTCTCGCAGCCGACGCCTTGTAGGCCCTCGGATCATATCCGCTTGGCAGGCGTGATTGAGATGCCGTGGCCCGATCCTAGCCTCGCCAAACTGGCGATCCGGATCGGGTATGCGTCCGAAAACGACTACCTGATTGCTCATGACGAGGCCGTATCGGGGCGTCACGCGATGTTGATCCTTGACCCAAACCAACAGATCCTGTTGATCGACTGCGGTAGCACCAATGGAACATGGGTCGATAATCATCGGGTTAAGTCCGTTGTGATATCGGCCGACGAACCGTTCCAAGTGGGCGTCACGCAATTGACCGCGAGATCCGTGTTCGGCCAGACCGGACACGGACATCTGATCGCCGAACCGCCCGCCTCCGAAATCACGGACATCGCACCAAACCATCGATCCGATTGGTGGTATGCCGGCATCTTGGTGGCGACATTGCTCGTGGCTGGGTTGTCGGCTTGGTCGCTGCTCAAGACAGGCTCAAACTCGACGTTTGACGCGAAGCCTGAGGTCGCGTCCGGCAATGGCCCTTCTAGCATTGTCCCTGCTAGCATTGTCCCTGCTAGCATTGTCCCTTCCGGTGATACCCGTGCCGGTGATACCACGGGACCCTCGACGATCGTTGTCGCTCAATCCGATCCCGATGACACCGAAGAATCTCCCGCCAATCCGCCTCAAGACTCCGATCGCGCGAGGCCGAACCAAAACGAAACCAAAACGACCGCCGCTCAAGGACCGAACGTTTCCGCCCGTGCCAATATCGATCAGTCGATGTACTTGATCGTGATCGAAACCGAAACGCACCTGTTTGATTTCGCCGTCGCCTGGGAAGCAGCCCCCCATTTGCTTCTTACGAATGCTCACGTGATCGAGTCATTGGAAAATAATCGATACCAGTTTTTTGTCGTACGTGTCTTTGACCAGTGGGAACGCGTCGTTGAATCCACTGGCGTTCATGACACTTATCGAACGTGCGTCGCAGAACTCGCCGAGTTTGCCGGCCAATCTGAAACCGTTCGTAAAGAAATTCAGCAGCTTTCCAATGACGGTGCGGCAAAATCCGAAGTCGAACCGTTGATCAATCGTTTGCGGGAACTCCGTCGCAGCGAGTATTGGCTCCGTCTGAAAGCGGACAGCTATGACGTCGGATGGATTCGAGTCAATTCGGCGACGACAGAGAAATCGATTTATCTACCTCAGCAAGGCAAATCGCCGATTCAAGCTAAGAAACGGTTGCAACTTCGCCATCCGTCCATCGAATCCGATGCCGCCTATTACGAAGCCGGGGAATCGCGGGAGATCGGTCAATACGGGATCGAAGTCAACGAAATGCTGATTACGGACGATTCGAGCGCGCCTCTGAGCTGGCTGGCTACGTTTGATAGCCAGTCAGATGATTGGAGGTACTTTCTTTTCGATGGTTGCCCGATCGTTGATCTTCGAGGCGGAGTTGCAGGAATGTATCGCGGGCCCGAACGTGCCCCGTCGGACAACGCCACCGAAGGCAAACCTGCGAAACTTCATTTGATAACGCGAGCAGCGATCCAGCAAGCAATCGAACAGGCCGAATCATCCAAACCCTAGCCCAAACTCCAGCCCAACCACCGCAAAGGCAAATCATCATGTCGCGAAATCATCTGCACGCCGTGCTGACGCTCCTGTGCGTGCTCACGATTCCACCCTTCTGCACTGGTTATCGGGGCGTATCGGCCGACGATGACGATGTCGCCAATGCAGACGGCGAACAAGAGAATGCCGCAGATGGAGATGGAAACGGCAATGCCAACGGTAACGGCAACGGAAATCTCCCCATCGGGAACGCGCCCGGTGTGGTGATCGGGGGTGGTCAGGGGAGTGTCAATGGCGGCAACCGTGACCCGTTGGCGGAGCGGATTCAAGCGGCGTCGGAGTTACTAAAAGCACAAAGCGAATTCATGTTGGCCGAAGGTGAGTATCTTAATCTTCTCGCCGACGCGCGCATAAAAGTGGCCGAGGCGGTCGATCTTGAACTGGACCTATGGAAAAAGAAGGTCTTGATTTATTTCGAGCGGCACGAAGAAAACATGCGCAGCAAGATGCGGCGGAAAGATCTGTATGACGTTGCCGCCGATCAAACCCTGCGTCTGAAAGACACCGCAGCGAGACGACGTTATGAATACATGAAACGTCATCCGCGACTCTCCGGACGAGGCTCCCACACGAACTTGAACTTCATGTTGGACCAATTCGTCGGAACACCGATCGGCTATGGGATTCCACTCGAAGAAACATTTTCATCCAATACCCGACATGAGCGCTGGAAGCTCGACGAAACGATGCATAGTCAACTCAAGATCAAACAAGACAATGGTATCGATTCGATCGAGTTTCTTCTGAACCAACCCACTCCGATCGCGTTCGATTGGCCGGATGTTTTCAGAGAAGAGGCGTTCTCAATGCACCGCAGTGAAATCGAACGACTCAATTCGATCGTCGCCAAACTGGACGAGCATCCGACCAACGAACGTAACGCGATGCACCAACGGGCGGCCGAACGGATGCAACGTGTGTTTGCTTCCATGTCGCAGAAGTTTTTTGAACTCTATCCGGACTATGGACGACAAGGCTTAACGACCGCACAGTGGCGAGCGATCATGCGAGGCGAAGATTTCTTGTCCCAGAAAACGGTCGAGCTCGAGGCGTATCGCCGCAACCCGGAACGGCTCGTCTCGGCGTCCACCATCTTCGATCCCGATAAAGATGGCCGGGATGCGGGGACGCTGATTGCCTTCATGTCACGGAACGGACTGAAGTTTTCCAAGCCATCTTCGGGAAGTGAAAACGCCTATCACTCGCTTTACACCATGATGATGGAATTGTACGCCCTTTATGGTGAACCTTTGGCTGAGGTTGCCAAGACGGAAGTCAGCGAACGACCGCAGCCTCCCGAGCGAGAACCGGCGGCGGAAGGAATCGAGGGCATCGAAGAGCTAATCCAACAGCCATAGAGCCTATCCGAAAAGGGGTCTGACCCTCTCCGGCGAAACCAGAAAAGCAACGAAAATTGACTCGCCTCCAAAGGGTCAGACCCCTTTTCGGATAGGCTCCTAGTGCCGCTACACGTACAGCGACAATCGAATCAAGGCTTCGCGTAGTTGTTGACGAGCCCGTGTACGGATGCCGCGAATCGATCCTTCTGATTTACCGAGCCGCTCAGCCACGTCGGGAAGCTCGAGTTGTTGCAAGTACAGCATTTCGATCACTTGGCGGTACTCTTCGGGTAACCCACCGAGAGCCACGTAGAACGCTTGGCGGAGTTCTTTGACCCGCAAGCATTGTGAGCTTCGAGGGTCCGAGGAGACCGCGAACTCCTCGATCAGATGGTTAATGTTGTCTTCGTTTTGAGCGGGAGCATCCGCTTCATTGGTGACTTTGCCGTCGCGGCGATGCTTGCGAAAGGCATCAAATAAAGTGTTTCTCGCGATTGTTTGCAGCCACGCAAATAACTGCTCCCTTCCCTCTGCCCGAAACGACGGCAAATTTCGAAAGACACGAAGGTAGACTTCTTGAATGATATCTTCGCTGTTGATCCGCCCCTTTTGATTGGCGGGGATTCGACGCTGGATATATTGGTCGAGCCATTGGTAATGCGTCAGCAAGAACGCCTCGAGGGCGGACTCGTCGCCGGCGAGTAACTTCGCGATTAATTCGTCCTCGCCGGACGGTTCCGCATTCGACTGGGATGAGGAAAAATCGCTCAATTGGCTCTCCAGCGATGCATTGGAAAAATCCTCAACGACCTTCGCGGAGTCGATAACCCAAGAAGTTGTCTAAATCGGATTCCGCTTCGATCGCTTTGACGGTCGCTTCGATATCGTATTCGACTCGGCGGAACTCGGCAAAATCGGGCTCGACGATCACGTAACAGCTTCGCGGGTCGCCGTCACGGGGTTGGCCGACGCTGCCGACGTTGATCATCATTTTGGCTTGCGGATCTCGCAGCGAATAACCCGTTCCGGTATCGACCGGGCGGACGAAACGATGGTCGGACGTGAAAATGCCGGGCACGTGCGTGTGGCCTTGGAAACACAAACGCGGTACGAGCGAGAACAGCTTTTCCATCTTTTTGATGTTTTGCGTGTCTTCGGGAAAGACGTACTCGTTGGTCGGTCCGCGTGGCGATCCGTGAACGAACAACCAGTCGTTCTCACGCACCGTTCGCGGCAAATGACACAAATACTCGATCCGGCGTCGGCTCGCTTCGGGATCGCTGCCGACCCGTTCGAGCTGGGTTCGCGTCCAGAAAATGGCCTGTTCGGCGGCCACGTTGAAACCTTCGGGGTCGAACAACGAGCTACTGTCGTGGTTTCCCAACACGCAAAAATCGAATTGCATGACGGTGTCCAAACAGGCGCAAGGTTCCGGCCCGTAACCGACGACGTCGCCCAAACAAACGATTCGATCGACTTTTTGCGATTCGACATCCGCCAAAACCGCCGTTAGCGCAGCAAGATTTCCGTGGATGTCACTGAGGATGGCGGTGCGAGTCAAAGAGTCAATGTCCTCGTTTCAGTCGATCGCCGAGCGCGTCGTCGAGATCGGGTTCGTTGTAAATTTTGGCGGCCGTGGCTTCGAAATCGTAGGTCACGCGGCGGTAGGTGACCGTCATCGCGTCGGTATCCAGGATCACGTAGCACGATTGGTTGTTCTCGTCCCGTGGTTGGCCGACGCTGCCCACGTTGATCAATAGTTTATTCGGCCCGAGCGAAAAGGTATGGTCTGATTCCTCGGGAGAAATGAATTCGCAATGAGTCGTGAAGACGCCCGGCAAGTGGGTGTGCCCCATGAAGCAGTACTGTTCTACCTTGCCGAACAGGATTTCCATCTTGCGGGTATCGTACACGTACTCTGGGAAAACATATTCGTTGGTCGGGTCGCGAGGCGAACCGTGGACGAATTTGAAGGTCCCTTCGTTGAGGAATCGCGGCAATTCGCCTAAGAAATCCCAGCGGGCGTTAATTTGTGCCTGGCTACCATGGCCGCCGTCGAGTTGGTCGCGAGTCCAGTAGATCGCCCGCAGCGCCATCGGGTTGAACCCGTCGGGATCAAACAGAGCGGCCTGATCGTGGTTGCCTAAAATCGTGCTTTTGCATCGCTTCATCACCAAATCCAAGCATTCACATGGATTGGGCCCGTAGCCGATGATATCGCCCAGACAGTAAATTTCATCCACACCAATCGCGTCGATGTCCGCGAGCACGGCCTGCAACGCTTCGAGATTGCCGTGGATGTCGCTGATTAACGCTCGCTTCACGGAATCCCTCAACAAACAAGAATCGAAATAAGTACATTCGGCAGGCGAGGATTGTAGCCTTTATGAATTTTCCACGACAACCTATCGACAAGATTTCTCCGTAATGACTCCGAAACGACCCGTTGGACTCGCGATCGAGGTGATCGGACGCGACGGATCGGTAGCTTTGATGGAAGGCGACTTGGTCGTCGCGGCCCGGCATTTGGACACGCAAGCCCGGGCGGCCTCGACATTAATTCCGATGATCCACGAGATCCTTTCGGCATCTGGCAAGACGATCCGGGCACCCGATTACATAGCCGTGGCGATCGGACCGGGCTCGTTCACCGGATTGCGGATTGCCGTCACGGCCGCCAAAACCCTCGCGTTCGCCTGGGATGTGCCTCTCGTAGCGGTCGATTCTCTCGCCGCGATCGCCCATTCCGCCGTCGTTGCCCGATCCGGATCACCGGATTGGTCGTCATTTCGCGGCCCGTTCAACGTCCTGGTGGGGCTGGCGGCCTACCGGGGCCAAGTTTTCCGGGGACGCTTTGTGGGATCGCAATCCGAGACCGCCCATCCAAAACTCGCCGAAATCGAGTCCGTTGAATTGGTTTCCAAGGCCCAGTGGAAAGTTCAGTTGGAGGAAATCGCGTCGTCGACCGAGTCATCGGCACCCTGGATTTTCGCCGGCGACCGCTCGACTTTAGAACCCTCCGGGGTGGCTTTCATCGCAGATGACTCCGATCCGCTCCGCTCACGGGCCGCGGGGGTAGGACGAATTGGTGCCGAAATTTGGATGACCGGGGCCGAGTCCTGGGGTAGACTGATGACTCCCCTGGACGCGGTTCCCAATTATTTTCGTCCCAGCGCGGCAGAGGAGCTGAATACGGGCTCAATGGCAACCCGGAGCACAAGCGAGGGATGAGCTGGAGTCACTCGCTCACGGTGCGGGTTACTTTTGTCGGTTCGGTCTCCTGAGCGACCCGATTACCCTTGACAGCCGATCCGAACCACGATGGGGGAATGACCGTAGAAGAGCAAATCAGTTCAACATGACCTGTTTCCTTCCCACCCCTTCCCTCCCGTCTCGGCTGCCTTGCTGATGCAAGAAGATTTGATCGGCTACCTGCTCGGAGCGCTCGAACCAGACGAAATGCGTCGTGTCGAAGCTTGGCTGCGCGACAGCGAAGAGGCACGCCGCCAATTGGCCAAGTTGGAGGCCGCCCTCAACGGCCTCGATGCCGCCGACCAAAACGCTGAGATCGAGCCGCCGCCGGTCGATTTGGTCGCTCGGACCCTCGCGTCGCTGCCCCCGATGCTTCCGCAGGATAACGATCACGAGCAACTCGGCGATTTCGACGACGGGGCGATGGAGGACGCTGTGACGATCCGCTCGTCTTCTCAACTCTCCCCAGTGGCCGAGTTGGGCGGTGGTCACGGTTGGAATTGGCGAGATTGGTTGGCCTCGGTGACGGCCGCTTGCGTCGTCATCGCGATCGCATTGCCTTCGATGATCGAAGGCCGGTTCGTCGCGCGAAAGCAAGCTTGCCAGGACAACTTGCGTGAATTGGGCGTGGCGATGACTCAGTTCGTCAATCGCAACGCCGAACAGCGTTTACCATCGATTGCACCCGAAGGTTATCAAGCGTTCGCCGGTATGTACGGCCCGCGCCTCCGCGAAGCGGGATTGTTGCACGGGATCGAACGGACGCTCTGTCCGTCGCTCAAACGTGACCATTTTTGGCCGACACGTTGGAATACCGATGCGGGACCATCTATGTTGGCCGATGCCAATGCTATGTCGGCCGATGCCAATGGCTCGCCCGATCTGGTGACGTTATCGTTACTCGATGAAGTCGGTCGAGAATTGATGGCGATCAACCGCCACGGTCCTGCCGATGCTGAAATGAACGAGCGATTGTTGGTCGCGATCGAGAAACTTCGTTGGATGCAAACGACCGCAGGTGGTCATTACGCCTACAATCTCGGCGTCCGCGACGGCGACTATTTTGCATCACCTCGTTTCCAGGGTCGATCGTCGTTTGCCGTGATGAGCGATGCCGCGATCGTCCGAAACGGTCCTGGACAATCCGACCAATCGACCACGGCACCGACCTTGATCAGCCATGGAGGTCGCGGCATCAACGTGCTCTACGAAGACGGCCGGGTCGGATTCCTCCCCGCGGAAGCCTTGGGACAAACCCCCGATCATCCCCTGGTCAATCATGCCGGACAGATCGAAGCGGGAATGACGATCGATGATGCTTCGTTGGCCCCGAGCTGGCAGCCGCCCTTCATCCAAGCCGTTCAGCGATAACGTTCCGTCGAGGAACCTTTTCGTTCGCCCGTTGAATGCTCGCGGGTTTGGTTTTGATATGATGAGTCGAGTTGCGCAGTTCGACTCTTGTGAAAGCACACGCATGGCCATCGACAATCCATATCAAACTCCCATCAACCCCTACACTCCCACCTCCAACTCGGCTTTCATCGGCCCGCAAGGCCAGATTTATCGCAAGGGGAGGATCTTGATCATGCACCGTGATGCCACGTTGCCCGACATTTGCTTTAAAAGCAACGAACCGACTGCGGGTTATCGTTTGCGGCGGAAACTCAGTTGGCACAATCAGTGGATTGCGTTGGCAATTCTGCTTAACGTCTTGATCTACCTGTTGATCGCGATCATTGTATCCAAACGCGCTACCGTGATGATTCCGTTGAGCGATCATTGGCGAGTCCTTCGTCGCAAACGGATTCGCAACGCTTGGGTACTATGTTTAGGTGGGCCGATCCTGTTTGTTGCCGGAATCATGATGATGGGACAAGGTCCTGACGCCGAACTCGCTGGAAGCTTTTGCCTTATGGCGGGTGGATTGATTCTTCTTTTTGGTTTGTTCTACGCCATATTTCGCACCCGACTGGTTACCCCTGTCATGATCGATGAACATTTCGTTCATCTTAAGGGGGCCCATCCTGAGTTTTTAAATCGCTTTGAAGCCTATTCCTTCTGATGAGCCTATCATGTCCTTCACCCTTGATCGTCGTCACCTTTTTGGTTTCCTCGCTTCCACTCCTTGGCTCATGCCGACTTCAGTGCAAACAATGGTAACCGCATCCGAACCTCGGCGAGCCGATGTCGTCTCGCGTCCTCCGATCTCGCTCAACACGAGCACGATCCGTGGCCAGAAACTATCTGTACCCGATCAAATTAGGGTCGCCGCCGAGGCCGGATATGACGGAATCGAACCCTGGATCCGTGACCTGCGTCAATTTGTTGACGGCGGCGGCCGATTGAGCGATTTGAAAAAACAGCTCGACGATTCCGGTCTGGCCTTGTCCGGGGCGATCGGATTCGCTCAGTGGATCGTCAGCGATCCTGGACAACGTCAAGCCGGATTGGACGAAGCGCGTCGCGATATGGAGATGGTCCGTGAACTCGGCGGGCATCAAATGGCCGCTCCGCCGATCGGTGCCCACAACGCCGACGCGTTGGCCAAGCAAGGCGATTTGGACCTCAAGACGATCGCCGGTCGGTACCGCGATCTGCTGGTCATCGGCGAACAGATCGGTGTCACGCCGTTGCTCGAACTTTGGGGATTCTCGCCGACGCTCAGCCGGCTCAGCGAACTGGTTTACGTTTCCACCGAAGCCGCCCATCCCGCTGCCGCCTTATTGCCGGATTTCTATCACATTTATAAAGGCGGCAACGACATGACCGGGTTGGCGATGATCGAAGCGTCCCGGATGCCGCTGTTTCATATCAACGACTACCCCGCCCAACCTTCGATCGCCGAGATCGGCGACAAAGACCGGGTGTTCCCCGGCGACGGCGTGTGTCCGCTCGTCGAAACGATCGCGATGCTACTCAAACATGGCTTCGTCGGCACGTTCTCGCTCGAGCTATTCAATCCGATTTACTGGGAACGACCCGCCGCCGATGTCGCCGCCGAAGGTTATCAGAAATCCAAGGCGGTCATCGATCAGGCCATGGATTCCAGCATGGCTTCGCGTACATAAATCGGCATCGCGCCGGCCGGTTGACGAGCAGCCAACAACGCGACCGCTCTTGATTGAACGATCGCTTCCCGGATTTGGTTGGCATCGGGTAGCCCTGACGAACCTGAGTGCTTCCGCGCAGAAACCGACAATTCGTCCAGAAAATCCAAACGATTGATCCCAATCGACAGACGCTCGGACTGTTGCTCGCGATCGATCGATGCCAATTGAACCCCGATCGAACCGGCGGACAGACAAATCTGTTCGGCTCGTTGATTCACGTCAGCTTCGTCGCATTCGGGTAAATGAATCAACAGGGTATTGTGGTTGATGCAACCGATTCTATCTTGACTTCGCATCGCGGCACGAACGAGTTGCAACAATGATCGCATCAATGCGCCCGATGGATTTCCCGATAACTGAATCGCCACAAAATAATGCGGCCGATTCGTCAAACGCCGGGTTTGAAGCGTGCTCAACACGCCTTCGATAAGCGTTTCTTGATCGGGCAAGTATCCCAGCGTTTTCGGGCGTTCGGTTGACTCGGTTGAATCCAGTGTAAGCATCAAGGATCTTAACGGATCGTGATGATCCACCGATTCATCGACATTGGCCGGTTGCCATTTGGTTGCGAGGGTCGCGACCGATCCGTCGACGACCGACCGGTTCGCCGTCGCGACGCCGGAACCGGACGCCCCGTTTGCCTGAAGCGAATGTTCTGGCATTGTTCCCGCGAGCGCCGGTGATGGCGATGCAACTCGAATGATTCGATCTGCTGATACGTAATGGCTGCAGTTGCGTCCGCATTCTTTGGAGCGGTACAACGCATCATCGACTTTCTGTACCCATTCGCCCAGCGTTTGATCAGGCTGCAGCTCGCCGATGCCGACGCTCAAACTGACCTTCAATCGCTTTTCTTCGAACTGAATTTCCCGGGTACTGACGGAGATTCGCGTTTGCTCGACGAGTTGCAGAATTTCATCGAAGTCACCGGGCGTGTTCAAGCTTTCTGGCTCGATCAACATGGCGAATTCTTCGCCTCCGAATCGTGCGACGGTGCCATACGGTTCCAACCTCGCTTCAAGTCCTCGGGCGACTTGCCGAAGCACTTCATCGCCGGCGCGGTGCCCGTGTTCGTCATTAAACCGCTTGAAATGATCGATATCCGCCAGAACCAAGACACCGGCTTGCGATGGGCCTAAGGCGAACCGTTTACCGATGCGTTGATCGAACTCGCCGCGGTTGGTGACCCCCGTCAATGCGTCCGTTTGGGCTCGCTGCTCAGCGGACTGTAACTGCTTGGACTGCTCTCGCAATCGTTCTTGCGACTCTTGGAGCTGTTGGCGCATCGACGCATTGGCCGACAAAAGTTGTTCGACCGCCTCAAGAATTCCGGGCGGTGCCTGAGTTAAGTCGGTACCGCTGAGCGTAGAACTGACCGCTTCCAATTTGGTCTGGTGCGTGTCGATCGAGGCCGCAATCGTGGCGGCAAAACTTCGTATGCGATCGGCAACCGCCGTGACCTGTTCCGGTGCCAGAGCGGTGGCAACCGAGTCAACCACTGACGTCGCTTCAACGTTCGATGATTCCGGGGCCGGTGCCGAAACAGCGGGACTGGACAAAACGCCAGCACGATAAAGTGCGTGAGCGACCCAGCCCAAGCATAAACCGGTCGACACGAAACTCACGGCAATGACAAAATCAAATAGCACGATGCCCTCAGCCTCGATTCCCTATTCTTGTTCGGCGCAATGCTCCGGCATTGCACGCACGGAAACATCTACGCCACGGGGGCGCGAAGTCAAACAGTTTGACCAGCAACGGCAGATAAGGGTCCCGAATTTGCATGTAAACGCCGATCGGTTCCTCCTAAAGTCGCTGTCTTTCCTAATTTAAGGGGCGAGCTGAGCGGTATTTCAAAAAATGCGAATTTTGATCTGGCTCAGCCTCGCTTTATCGGAAACATTTAAGCGAACAAGGCTTCTCGGTTATCGCTCCCGCAAGGATTGGGTATTTATGTCTTCCCTTACGTCGTCTCCCCATTCGCTGTCGCACGATCAGACCGATCTTGGTCATTGCGAAACCATTTTGCTCCGTCAGCCGCAGAATGAACTAAGCGAGCAACTTCTCCGCGTTGATTCCGCCATTCATTCCGTCGAGACGATGAAACAGGAATCCGCCCTGGCGGTTCTGGCGACCAATTCAGTTGCCGAGTTGCGGTTCTTGCGAGTCGATGAGAATGACGATGAAATTCATTTGTCCGGTCATGTTCGCAGCTTCTACCACAAACAACTCGCTCAAGAAGCGGTGCGGCCGATCGCCGAAGGCCGCCGTGTGATCAATCGCGTCACCGTCGCTGGCTAAGCAACCAGCCGCGATTTTCCTTTGCCTTTACCGAAGTGGTGCGACTCCGGTTACGGATTCGGGCTATCCGATTCGGATTTCTTAGGCGACTTCTTTTCTGACTTGGCCGGCTTCTTTTGTTCGGGCCGAGTCAAAGTGGTGGCGGGCTGTGATTGTTCACCGGTCAACTCTCGGATCGGACGGACCCAAATATTTCGAAACCGGACAGGGTTGTTGTGGTCTTGGATCGAGATTGGACCGGTCGGCTTGTGTGCTTTGTACTGCGGAGGACGGTTGAAGGGCGTGTCACCTTTTAATTCGAAGTGGTTTTGAATCACGACGCCATTGTGGATCGCGGTGATATAGGCCGGTGAGGTCAGTTCCCCTTGATCGTCAAACTTCGGTGCAGTCCAGATGATATCGTAAGTATTCCACTGGCCGGGCTTTCGCATGGCATTCACCATGGGCGGGTGTTGTTTGTAGATCGCACCTGCCTGGCCATCGACATACGTTGTGTTTTCGTACGAATCGAGGACTTGCAACTCGTAGATCCCCATCATGAAGATACCACTGTTGCCCCGGCCTTGGCCTTCGCCAACGGCGGGCACTGGGGCGGACCACTCGACGTGGATTTGGCAATCGCCGAATTCCTGCTTGCTCGTGATTGGGCCTTTACCGGCGATCAGAATGTCGCCGTCGGTCGTCCAACGCTCGCCATTTTTCCAATTGGCGGTATCACTGGACTTGCCGAACAGAACGACCGCGTCCGAGGGTGGTGCGTCGTCGGTCTCGCCCGGATCCACGATCGGTGGCGTCTCCCACTGGATGCCAGTGATATACTCCTCGGCGGAGGCGATGAGATAGGACGAAAATGACAAGAGTGCAAGTCCCGCGAGGGTGGCAGTGATCGTCAGTGGCCTAAGTCGTGTCATGGTGAGGGTTCTCGGTAAGCGGAAAGTAAATAAACGGAGCCGACTATTTTAGTCAGATCGGACTCTTCACGTGAGGCGTTGTTTGAAACGGATTCAATGAAACGTCCTTGGGCTTGCTGTCGCGACGGCAGATTTCTTAACGTCCATCGAATGAACACTTCCATCACCGCGGCCAGAACCGCCCCACCCGATCGAAATGCCTGTTCCCAATCGGACGAGCAAATGCTCGGCCAATACATCCCGCTGTTGTATCACTACAACATGCTCCAGGATGAAGATCGCGTAAACGCTTTCGCGCGGGCCATCGAACGAATCGTCCGTCCGGCGATGAATGTCGTCGAACTTGGGGGTGGGACGGGAATCTTGTCGTCACTTGCCGCCCGTCGAGGTGCTCAGGTGATCTGCGTTGAGCGGAATCCTCAGCTTTTCAACATTGCCGATCAATTAATCCGACGCAACGGTTTGCAAGATTCGGTGACCGTGGTCCATGCAGACGCGACGCGGTTTGTCCCCGAAAAACCTGTTGGCGCCGTCATTTGCGAGATGCTGCACGTCGGATTGCTCCGTGAGCGACAAGCCAGCGTGATTGCGGCATTCAAACGAAATCACCGACGACGGTTTCCGAAATCTCCCCTACCGATTTTCATTCCCGAAGCAACGGTTCTGATGATCCAGTTGGTCGAGCAGTCATTCAACTTTGCGGGCTACGAGGCTCCGGTGCCGATGTTCCAAGCTCCGCGTTCGATTCAGCCACGAACGATCGAACTTTCTGAATTAATCCCCTACGCCAACTTCGGCTACGCGCATACCATCCCCCAATGTTTCAAGTTTGATGAGGAGTTGACCACGCGACAGGATGGTTATCTCAACGCGGTTCGCCTGTTAACGCAGAACGTTCTGGCGATCGACGAGGTTAATGAAGAAGCGATCACATGGGCAAACCAACATCTCGTTCTACCGCTCCAGACACCCCTTGAAGTGGCATCAGGGCAGACGGTGCGAGTCTGTTTCAACTATACCGAAGGTTCATCAGTGGAGACCTTCGAAGAGTCATTGAGGGTCTCTTCGAACTCATCGCCTTTTCAGACGTCAAATTGAGGGAGGATTCTCACCTTTCCGTTCAGTTTCCCCCGGATATTGAACCGGAGGATTTCGAGTCGGGGTGATTCCTCCTGGATGTTCGACATAAATTTTCTCACCGCAGCGAGGACATGCCACGGCCCGGTCGTCGACCTCGTTGCCGCATTGAGGGCATTTCACGTGATTCAACGGTGCATCTTGTTCGGAAGGCATCATTCGCTCGGTCGATCGGACGTTTGCTTCGCCAGCACGGGACCGTTTTCAATCGTATAGGATTCACTTTCATTGACGTTCACGGTTTTCTCGGACCCGGCTAATTCGATCGTTGTTGGGAAGCAACGTCGCATTTTGAACGTCATGCGAGGTTGCAAGGCGAATTCGTCACGGTTGCCATTCGATTCGGTGACGAGTGTGACGGTCTGATCGGAAAGGTTTGCGATCTCAATCTCGATCGAGCGTGTTTCAGGACGCCCAAACAATTGCACTGCATAGAAAGTGTCACCGTCGTCGGTCGCAACTGCGACGCCTGTTTCGGTCACATACTGGGCGAGCATGTTCTCGCGATGTCCCGGCGAATCGATCCAACCCTTCACGAATAGTTCAGTCAACGATGCTCGTGTCGGTTCGCCTGTGTTGGTTCGGTAGGCGATGTTTTCGCGGACGACACAATAGTCATACCCGGCCGCTTCGGCTCGCGCCGCAGGTGTGCTGCCATCAGCGTTGTGGCCATAGCGGTCGGTCTCCGCCATGTACTTAGCAAATTTAGCCGCCGCCTTGGTCAGATCAGGAGCCTCCGAAAGCGACTCCAAATCATTCTTGGCACGAAAGTCGTTCGTTCGAGCAATGATCTCGCTCGAGACCGCTTTCAGACGTCGCATCTCGTCACTGTTTGAAATTGGAGCGTCAACACTCGGAGTCGTTCGGGTCTTCTCCGGAGTATCGGCTGAAGAGTCACTGCCGAACAAACCCACGTGCAATAGGGCGATTGAGATGGAACAGATTTGAAAAATGGATCGGCACATTAAGAGGTATCCAGTCAATGTAGGCGGGATTGGCGTCATAAGATCGTCGAATGCGAACCATGGATGAGATGGATCGAAATCGATGAATATCAAAGTTGCGAGAGCGAATCTTGTGCCGTGGGGTCGATCGGTCGGCATGGCTTTTGCCGACAACGCTCTTCATTGAACAATCCATTCCCTTGTGTTGTCTCGTTTCAATGCCGAGGTGCCACCGTGAGCGAAACCGTGACCGAAGAACAGCAATCCACTTATGAAGCCTTTTATGATCTCGTGAACATGCAGCCGAAAGAACTCGAGGAATGGCTCGATACAGAGCAGTCTAAATCGGTCGGTGCGAAGGACGCGGCGTCAAGCGAATCGACCGGTCATCATTCGGGACGACGAATCGTCGAGATCAAACGCACCAAGAAAGCGGATCTGTCCGACGACGATTTCTCGCACATGAAAAAAGTGGTGGGCTACATCAAGAGACATACCGCCCAGCGTCCTGACGGCGATATTGATGAGCGGCCATGGTCCTACTCATTGAAAAATTGGGGACACGATCCGACACGAGCCGAATGACGAGTTCCTTGGATCAACACGGCATTAGCTGATATTAGAGCCTATCCGAAAAGGGGTCTGACCCTCTCCGGCGATACCAAAAATGCAACCAAAATCGACTCGCCTCCAAAGGGTCAGACCCCTTTTCGGATAGGCTCTAACCGATCTGATAAAGCATATTGCCGCTATCGGGCAGCACATCGATCGACGCTCCCGACTCCAACAGGCTGTTGATTTCCATTACCTCCAAGACTGTGCTGAGCACCTCCGGGTCCTGCTTGCCGATCTCGTTGAGTTTACGGCCGACGATCTGGGGGCGGGCTGCGGCGGCTTCGGCCATTTTTTGGGAAACCTTGAACGCCGTTTCACTTTTGATCAAACCGACGCGGTTCTCACCGTCTTGCTTCATCGCGCTGGTCACTTGGACAAGTCGTTTGACGACCTTCTCGGTGATGTTGTCGACCATCTGCTGATCGGTGAACTCAACCTTGCGGATGTAGACCGAACCAAGCCGGTAGCCCCACTTTTCGGACAATGGCGAGACCGCTTTGCGAACCGTCCGAGAAAGACTGTGACGGTCCTCGAGCATCTTTTCCATCTCGAGATTGCTGAGCGTCGAGATCGTCGAACTGGTCACGTTGGCTTGTAAAGATCCGTCTGGGTTGGCGTTAGTGAACAGGTAAGCGATCGGTTCTTGGACTTGCATTTCGTACCAAATCCCAACCCCCATCGGCGTGCCTTCTTCGGAATTGACCATCTGGCCACGAAGATAATGTTGTCGCAAGGCGGTGTTGACGACGTAACGTTTGCCAAAAAACGGGATCAACATCGCACGCGGCCCGAAGGACGAGATCGGCAAATGCAAACCGGGCCGCTCGAGAGTTCCGATGACTTTGCCGAACAAGGTGAAGACTTGCGCCTCGCACTCTTGGACGCAAGTGTAAATGCCGAAGGCACGACAAACGGCCAGCAGCAACGGAATCGACATGAAACCGGCGATGAACAAAGCGATGGACATGATGAACTCGTCGATGAATGAGATAAGGTGTTTTTTAGATCAAGTAAGCTGGGTCGCAGCGAAAGCGGAGACCCGGCACGAGCATAGTAACCATGTTTTTTGCTGAGACCGCTGCCGGGTGTTGGTCGTCAAAGTCCTCTTCCACCGAGCCTACGGCCAATTGCCACTACGTCTTTTTCGCTTCCATCATGACGACTCGAGCGGCTTTACCGTACAAAGGCACCCGAGCATTGCGGAGGTAGGCTTTGAGACATTCCGAACCACCTTCTTTTTTGATCGACGACAACGTGCCCGCTAGTTCTTGAAGCGGCGCGACTTCGGCTTGCGCATTGTTAGTGGCGATCTCGACCGCGCGGGCGCTCATCGTGATCTGCTGTTCGGCATCGGCTCGCGCCGTGCTGATGTCAGCGGCGACCTGGTTGCGTGTGCTATTGATTGCCGACAACGCTCGATCGACTTCCGGCGGAGGATCGATTTCGGTGATCAATGCAGCATCGAGTTCGATCCCGTAGCGCCCCGTCGTTGAACGGCATTGCTCTTCCATGTATTGGTTCAGCAACGGCAAATTCTTGCGAAGATCGTTGATCGAGACGCCTTCGGATAGTTCGACGGCACTGCCTTTGCCCATGTGGTTACCACCGGACGCACTGTCGGTTTCTCCGTCACGAGGTAAGTCGTCTTCGCTTAACAGACTTTGGCCTTTGGGATCAACGAAGTTTGCGATCCGTTCTCGGAGGACCGAAACGAAGTAGCCCATCACGTGTTCGAGCGGTCGGCTGACACCGAACAGGTAAGGGTAAAGATTATTCTCGCTGATCCGGTAGCGGATTTGTCCGTTCACGCCAGTGGTCAAGTTGTCTTTCGTGACCGCTTCGATCGTGTCCTGATGCTTGGAAGGATCCCAAGAAATGTCGACGGACTGAGTCGCGACGCTGACCTTGTAAACGTCTTCCCAAGGCAACTTGAAGTAAGGTCCACCCGGACCGATCACGCGTACTTGCGGGTATTGATATCGCTTGCGTTCGTCTTCGGACAAGGACGGATCGATCGGCAATGCGATATCCGGTGACTCAGCCATCATCGGTAACCGTTCGGCCGCGCCGAAACGTGTTTTCACGGCCCGTTGATCCGGCGAAACGGTGTACAAACACCCTGGCAGAATCTTGATGGCCGCATAGACCATTATTCCAATCAGAAACCAAATCATCGCGAATCTCCCATCGAGCAATCTCCCGCGTGTCGGAAACCTTCCACGTGTCGCAAAAAAAGCACCCACGTGTGGGGGACGTTTGGGGAAACTATATCGACCGAGGACGGCCGCTGACAAGGTAGGCAGACCTTACTCCAATAAATCCCGGTCGGAGAGGTTCATGTCGATGGCCGAACCCTCTTCATCCGGATCATGGTCCAAGTGCAAGCCGGACTCGGAACCGAGTTGGTCGAGATGACTGTCGTTGATACTCAGTGTCCCGTCTTGGAGCTTTTGGCGTAGCTTGGCTTTGGTTGCCTTCAATCGCTCGTCGCGTTCTTGGACCTTCGCTTCGCGTTTCTTCAACTTGACGTAACGTTTCTTGAACGCGGTTTCTGCCTTTTCTAATTCGTCCAAGCGTTTGTGCAGATCCGAATGATTGGCCGTCGACTTTGGTGACGTTGGCATCGCGATTTCGGCATCATGCGGCGGAGAAAAGCCACGCAGTCGGCGAAACAACCAAGGGCTCAAGAAAATTCCGTTGGCGGCGATCATCATCGTGCCAAAGGTCATCATTCCCAAGAATAGTGCAATGCCACCGTGAACCGCGACGGCCAAACCGAGCGTGATCGGCCGAGTCAATTTCGGCCAAATCAAGGCGCAATAAAATACCTCCCACATCAACGTCAGGTGTGTCAATGCGGTGAACACCGACGGATAGTCCGACAAGAACGTCACATCCCAGGACTGATATTCATAATTTCCGACCGCAAACCAAAGCGCCGTCCCGTCCCACCAAAGTTGTCCGCGGGCTTTGGCCAAGCCACCAAACAAATAAATCACACACAGATGCAACTGTAACAATCGGGTTGCCACGTTCGCCGAAACGCTCGGTTGATCGTTCGGGAACAGCCAGTTCTTCCATCGGCCCGATGATTCCGCCCCATCATCGACTCGGCGTTCTCTTATCCACGCGTCGATTGAAAAGACGGCTCCGCAAGGCGTCCACGCCAAATACATGGCACAGTAGGTGACGATTTGATCGAGTCCGAAGAGGCTGCCGATCAATCGATGGATCACCATCAGCTGCAAGAACCAAGCCAGCGGGCCGGTGATTCGCGTCAAGAATCCCACCATGAATGCGGCCGAGACGGCGATCGCGATACAGTGGTGAACCCATACGACCGCATTGCTATCGATGTTCCATAAGTACGACCAAGCGGACGTGCCTTCGCCGAAGCTGCCGTCGTGGAGTGCCGCAGCGGTTTCGTTATTGATCCAAGCGTCGGGGCCGATGAAGGATTCCAAATCCGTCGCCAGTACGACATGCGAATACAACAACATGGCCCCGGTGAGGATGCGGAGCACTGCCAATGTTTCGACGTGCCGAGGAGTGAACCAAAAGCGGTCCCACGTTTGGACGGCATCGGCAAACCAGTTCCCGATCATTTTCTTGAACATGACGATCACGGTGCCGCCTCGCCATCGACAGTCGATTCGGTTTTGGCCTCGGTCGTCTCCGACTCATTCGTCAAGTTTTCTTTGGAATCTCTCGAATCGTTCGCCGCTTTTTCGTTCGATATTGGTTCCCCGGTTTTGGCAGGTTCGCCGGTCGGAGCGGGAACCGGTTCGGTGAATCCCGGCTGGGGAAGTGATTCCGGACGGCTGCCCAAAAGCGTTTCGAGCGTGATCGGGAAGTCTTCCAGTGTGATGTAGGAATCCGCCTCGTTCAGCGGCACATTGCGGGTTGTGAATCCGACGAAGTCCGGAATCAGATGCTCCACCCGATTGATTTTGACGACCTTGCCCGGGCCTCCTGCGATCCGCGAAACCGCATGTTTGGTCATCGATCCGACGATCGCTTCATATCGTTTGCGTCCCAACCGCCACTGACGAAGCTCCTCGGCCGGTAAGTCTGGGCCGACCAGAGAAGCCGCTTCGATCGGCAGGGCCGGTTGGTATGAATCGTTGAGAAACTCTGCCAACATGAAATGACGGTGGTACAACAGACGCGGCCACTGATCGTTCAGCGACGGAAAACGCCGAACTTCGGCCGGCGAACGGTTCGCATCCGCGTCTGTGCTGGCGGGATCATCGATCTCAACGGTAATCAGATGGCTGGGACCAGGATCAGGTGCAAAAAACGCATAGCCGCGATCCAAATAAAGCATCTGGCCATAACTTGCCAACGGATCGAGCAAGGTCGCCACCGACGGAGAGAGCCCCCGTGGGCCGCGGCTTTGGAATGCCATCGGAGGCGCGAACACCGCCGTTAAATGAGCCAAAATCGCAACGCTCAGAATCACCTTCCAACGTCGGCTCAACAAAGGGGGCGAAGATTCAGACACGGTCGGCCGGCGAAGAAAAACTCGAAGAAAGAGGACGTGCTCCAAAATACTTCCTGTTCGCCCGATGTATAGCCTTTCGTCGTCACGAGTTTCCGCTACGTCCAAACCTTGAAGTCAAATCGGGATCAGACGCTAGGATTCCTCGGCACGCAGGCTTCGCAGGTATTTCGCAGGGTTGCCGCAATAGACCCCCGGTTGGACGATATCCTTGGTCACGACCGCGCCTGCCCCGATCACGACATTGTCGCAAACAGAGACAGGCAGCAGGGTTGCATTGGAACCGATCGAAACGCGATTTCCGATCTTCGTCGGCTTCCAGTCAGCCGGATCGGAAGAAGCCCCACCGCCGCGAAACAAGTCGTTCACAAACATGACTCCGTGCCCGATAAAACAATCTTCGCCGACACTCACCAATTCACAGACAAAGCAGTGGGATTGCACGCGAGTCCGCGCCCCGATCTTCACCCCCCGTTGGATTTCCACAAACGGGCCGACGAATGCCCCGTCGCCGATCTCGCATTCGTACAGGTTGACCGGCTCGATCACCGTGACACTCGTTCCGAATTGAACGTCCCGGATCGAAGCGGAAATGATTCTTGGTTGGTGGTTGATACTCATCGCGTCTAACGTTTGTTTTGAAATCGTTTGTTTTGAAATGTAGCCAAGCCTTGTCGAAGTGGGAGCCTCATGGAAGGCGGTGTTCACATTCCACCTCACGAAATCAATCTGATTCTGCAGAAGAGATCGATCCAAGGATACCTCACGTTCAACGACGAAAAGCCCGAAGGGTTCACCGAAATGAACCGATCGAGCTAGTCGTGGGAGTGGTGTCGTGATCCAGAGCGCGTGTTCCGGCGACAACCACTCAAGCCTCCGCCCCTACACGGAAAGTCAAGTGTTTCTTGGTCGACGCCTTCTCATTGGCTGATCGGAATCCGGCGGACCGGTTCTGGTGCATATTCGTATGACGAGGGTTCGCCAGATCGTGTTTCGTACCCGGCGGGTGCGATCATGTTGGATCGTGCCGTACTGGATCGTGCCGTACTGGATCGTACTTCGGACGGTCGGATTTTTTCCGCCGATTGCCATCTTGATGGACCGCCCGTTGATGTTTGGTTAGGCATCGCGTCGGGTGTAGGCAATGGTGGTGCCGGTGTGGGCACCGATTCCAAACTCGGAGCGTTCATGGGACTGAGCAAGTCAGCAGGCTGGTCACCGAGTTCGAGCAGCGATTGATCGTCGACTTCGACCGGACTGCGGTACGGTTCCAAGTTCAACCCCAGCGGATCGTTGGGATCATTCAGGAACGTGTTATCGGGAATCATGGTTTCACCGTGAGTCATCGTGCCACTGCCGATGATATCGGCGGCCGACGCTGCGTCACGCAGCGGTCCGGTGCGGACGACACCCGGTCGGGTTACGCCATATTGCAGTTTGTGTCCGGCACTGCGTTCACGTGCTCGTTCTAACGCGTCCCAGTACGCCTTCTTGTTCCATGGACCTTCTCGCAAGACGATGTTGTTATTGGCAAGCATCGTGCCTTTGAGGTAATCGACGAAGTTCAATGATTTGTTGTATTCGGCCAAGGCTCGGTAGTAATCGATTTGAGCTTGAGCACGGCGTTGTTGACTTTGCAGCACCACGTTGACAGGACTACGACCGTTCTTGAATTCCGCCAAGCGGGCCTCGACTTCTTGCTCGGCCGCTTGCCAACGTTGGGCGTTGGTTTGAACGAGTTGGTAGTGGGTGGCAACCTTGGCGACCGCATCGGACAAACGGCTGACGAGCAATCGTTCTTTCTCTTGCAGGTTCGCCCGTTCGCGGGTCAAACGTAGTTTCGCACCACGAATCCGGGCAAGTTCACGTCGGGCACCGAAGGGTGCGGGAGTGACTTCCAAACGGATCGCACCTTCTTGGAAGTTGCCGCTGGTGAGTGCATCCAACGCACTACTACCCGGTTGGACCGGCGGAGCACTGCCACCGCTAGGAGGACCCAGCGTGTCGCCGACACCGACCCAACGATAGAGCAACGACAGATTGACTTCGGGAAGGATTTGATTCTTGGCCGAGATCAATTCCAAGTCTTGTTGCTTGATACGGGTTTTGGTTTGACGCAGTTCCGGCGACAAGTACAACGCTTGGGCAACCGATTCGTTCCAATCATGTTCGACACGAGCGATCGTCGGTTCGTCGATCGGACGGATCAAGCGTCCATCGGTCGGAGAAATACCAAGTAACTCACGCAAACGACGCTCGGCACCGTAAACACCTTGGCGGTCTTGACCGGGCAGGTTCGATCCGGCGATGGCCGATTCGAGCAAGCCGCGAAATTGATAGTACTGTTCAACCGCTTGGGCGAGTTCTTGACGTGTTCCGGTACCGTTTTCCAAAGCCAAGCGAGCGAACTGAGCCGTCGCGATCGCACTGTTGCGACCGATGATCGACGTGGCCACGTTGCGATAGGAAACATACAAATCCCAGTAAGCGACCTCAACATCACGAACCAAGTTGCGGATTTGAATTTCGTATTCGGCGATCGAGATGTCTTCGTTCAAACTCGCCAAGACAACCGGAATGCGGTTGACCAACGTGCCGCGGTTACGCAGCAACGGTTGCTGGACTTGCGCTTCGATCGTGACGGTGTAGTCGCTGGGAACTTGACGCAGGTTCGGCGCGATCTCTCCCAAGTTGTTGCGACCGTAAATCAATTGGTTCCGCAATGTCGCCACGCCACCGGTGGCCGTTCGCTTACTGATCGCTTGTTGAATATTGAAGTCGTCGCTTTGAGTGGCCGCAACAGGACTGTTGTTCGGTCGGTCGGTATTGGAGTAGTTCAAAAATCCGCTCGCTTGAGCGTCGAACTCGGATAACGCGTCTTCAACGCCACCGACTTGGTTGGCTCGCAAAACACCCCGAGGCAAAACTCGGTTGCCGTTGCCGTCGACGGTCAGCGGGACCGATTGAGTGGTCGACTGTTGAATCGCCACGTCATAGATGCTGCCGAATTGGTCGGCCGTTCCGCTGATGAATTGATCGGAAACGTTTTGTCGGGCCTCAGCGATGCCGCTGGTAGTGACAAAGAACTTGGCATTCGCTAGCGCGATCGAAACGGCTTCCTCGAGAGGAAGGTTCCAGAACTGATAGTCGTGATTGCCGATCGCTAACGGGCGCAGCGTCTGAGTCGTGTCGGGCAGACTCTCAACGTCGACATCGGGGTATTCGATCCCTGTCGCTGAATTGAGATAATACTCAAGGTCAGGCGATTCGTTGAGAAAGAATGGTTGAGTCGGTGCGCAACCGCAAGCGAACAAAATCGCGAGAGCGAGTTGTAGATATGCGGTATAGCGAAACAGCGAGCGATTCATGCCCTGGACTTCCCTTGCGTAGCGACCGCTCGTGAAACCCACCGACAAACCGCAACGCAGCGGCGTAGTGAATCCCCAAAACGGGCCGTTATTTGGAAAGCCCCCCTACAACATTCTCACGCCAAACGCTCCACCGAGCGGCGCGAGAACATCGTCCGAGAGTAGGTATCGGCGACCGCCTCGGCCAACTTTGAGGATTATCCGAATTATTCCAATTTCCCCGACCCTGCAACCTGTCACCTGTCACCTGTCACCTGTCACCTGACACCTGACAACCTCTTCCCCAAACCTGCACTCGCTTCGAACCACCGATTGCTCCTATACTGCCCCAATCGTCTCCCCCCTAACCCCTTTCTTCCGCATATTGTGAAGCGATGAGTTTGACCGCTACCGCCCCCGCCGTCGTCGATGGCTCCGATCAGTCGCGACCGGCCATTCGGGTCTACAATACCCTCAGTAAGACGAAAGAGCCGTTCGCCCCGCTACGTCCGCCCCGCGTCGGCATGTATTTGTGCGGCCCGACTGTCTATGCCGAATCGCACATCGGTCACATGGTCGGTCCGGTGATCTTCGATACGATCAAACGCTTCCTGACCTACAGCGGTTACGAGGTCACCTGGGTCGTCAACATCACTGACGTCGACGACAAATTGATCAACAAGAGCCAAGAACGCGGCATTCCGATGTCGCAAATTGCCGTCGAAATGACGGCGGACTATCTCTCCAACCTCAAGGAACTCGGCGTCAACCAGATCGATCATCTGCCCCGAGCGACCGACCACATTGATCAGATCATCCGGTTCATCGAGTCACTCGAGGAAAAAGGATTCGCTTACGCGATCGACGGCGACGTGTTCTTTGACGTGACCAAAGACCCCGGCTACGGCCAATTGTCCAACCGCAGCGTCGACGCCCAACAAGGCGAAGGCGGCGGCGCGGCGGCCAAGAAACGCAACCCCGGCGATTTCGCGCTGTGGAAATCCGCTCGCCCGGGCGAAGTCAGTTGGGAGAGCCCTTGGGGGCACGGGCGTCCCGGATGGCATATCGAGTGTTCGGCGATGAGCCATGAAATCCTAGGCGAAACGTTCGACATCCACGGCGGCGGCTTGGACCTGATGTTCCCGCACCACGAAAACGAACGCGCCCAAAGTGCCTGCCGCCACGACGCGCCGATGGTCAAATATTGGATGCACAACGGTCTGATGCGGGCGGGCGAGAAAGGCAAAGTCGGTGGTCGCAATGACCGCGAAGACGCCGCCAGTGAATCCGTCGAAGAAGCCGCCTCGGGAAAGATCAGCCGCTCCAAAGGTGCCGGAGGCTTGGCCGATTTGATCCGCTCGCAAACCGGCGAACGTATCCGTTTCTTCCTGTTGCGAACCCATTACCGCAGCACGATCATTTACAACGAAGAGACCTTGGCCGAAGCCGGCACGTCGCTCGAAGCGTTCTATCGTTTCTTTGATCGGTTCGCCGAAATCTCCGGTCAATCGTTCTACCAACTCGAAACGCCTCGCACCCGAATCGCCGGCAGTTTCGATCCTGGGCAGGACGCCTTGTTGACGGAGATCCACGGCATCCGTGAAAAGTTCCTCACCGCGATGGACGACGATTTCAACTCAGGGGCCGCGATCAGTGTCCTATTCGATTCGTTGCGAACGCTCAATCGTTTCATCGATTCGGAAAAACTCGCCGCCGGCGCGGATGTGCAGTCCGCCCCGGTGCAAAGTTTGGTTGCCGCCACGATCGTGATCGCCGAACTCAGTCGCGTGCTCGGGCTGTTCGCCAAACCACCGGTCGCTTCCGGCGGTGACGAAGCCTCTGCGGAATTGCTCGATGGGGTCGTTCGTTTGTTGATCGATCTTCGCAAGGAAGCCCGCGAGCGGAAAGACTATGCCACCGGCGACGCGATCCGCGATCGGCTTTCGGCACTCGGCATCGCCTTGCTCGATAAAAAAGAAGGAACGTCTTGGGAACGCAGCTCGTAGTCGACCGCCCGGACGTCGCCCAGTGCATTCTGGGGATCGATCCGGGATTGAACATCACCGGGTACGCCGTCATCTCGCGTGACGGTGGCAACCTGAAATTGTGCGAAGCCGGTGTCGTCCGCAGCCGAGCCCGGGACACGTTGCCACAACGGCTTAAAGAAATTTCCGACGGCGTTCGCGAAGTGATCGCGGCACACCCGATCGACTCGGTCGTGATCGAGCAGCTCTTTTCGCATTATGAGCGTCCCCGCACGGCGATCTTGATGGGACACGCCCGGGGCGTGATTTGCTTGGCCGCCGCCGAAGCCGGTTTGCCGATCACGCACTACGAACCGACACGCGTGAAGAAAGTCATGACGGGCAACGGACATGCCTCAAAATCGCAAATGCAATTAGCGGTCAAGTTGCAACTTTCGCTTGCGACCGTTCCCGAACCCGCCGACGTCGCCGACGCGATGGCCGTCGCGTTGACGGGTCATTACCTTGCCGGTAACCCACTCGCGGGCTGTTGATTTCATCTTAACCCGACGCGTGAGTTTTGAAGTCGCACTTTTTTCGTAACCCGCTGCGTAAGCGAGGGATCATTGATATTGACTCATCCCTCGCTTACGCTTCGGGTTACGATGGAGACGAAAATCAACAGTTCGTAATGTTCACGCGATGCTCACCAGCAAACTTCGCACGCGTTAAAAATCGGCCCCTCGACGCAGGTGCGTTTGTAATCCCACTCACACTGTCCCGGGGCCACATGTTCCGAAGCAACATCTTCAAGCCGGATCTTGGCGACGCACGAGAAGCAAATGCCGATGCCGCACGCCATCGGCGTTTCCATCGACACGAGGACCTCGGCACCGAACCGGGCCCCGACTTCGGCGACCTTTTCCATCATGATCTCCGGCCCGCACGTCAAGATCCGAATCCGCTCTTCGGGCGACGAGGAACGCAACTGCGTCAATCGATCCGCCAACACATCCGGCACTCGCGCTTGTTGCCCTTCGGAGCCGTCGTCGGTACACAACGTCAACGCGAAACCGGCGGCTCGAAAATCATCAACACCGGCCAAAAGCGATGCTCGCCGGGCGCCATAGATCATCTCGACTCGGCCGGCCCAACCGTTGGTCAATGCGTGACGTCCGGTTACCAACATAGGCGTTTGACCGATACCGCCAACGGCCATGATCAAACGATCACAAGGTTGACGGGAATGCGGCTCGCCCAAGAAAGAGTCATCGATGAACGAGTTGCCCAGCGGCCCCCACAAGGAGACTTGCGTACCAACGGGAGCCGCCGAAAGCGGTAACGTCAAGGCTCCCTTGCGCAAGTAGATCAAGTCAATGAATTCGGGCGTTCCGTCTTCACCGTTGTGAACATCGTAGATCGCGAAGGCGCGACCGATCAGCGGTGCGTCCATCCCAGCGATCCGGATCATGACGAACTGTCCAGGACGAAACGTCTTGGCGATATGCGGGGCAGAGACCCGCATCAAGTACGTGTTCTCGGCGATCGCTTGGTTGACTACCAACGGCGTTTGGACTTGGGCGATCGCGTCGGCGTAATGGGTCGTCGTCATGAATTAGCGTTTGCCTTTGCGTTTGCGAGACGCCGAAACCGAGGCCCGGGTCGGCTTCTTACCAGCTTTCTTGGTGGTCCGTTTTTTCGTTTTGGGTTTCGGATCGACCGCCTTGAACTCGTCACCCATGATCACCGATCCGACCCGCAGCGAATCTCGGTCCGGGGCCGGTGCGTCGGTCCGCTTTTGCTTGACCGGCCGACGGTTCTTCGTCAGCGGCCGGTCACCCGCCGGCGGACGAGTCTTCCCGGTGGATCGTTTCTTGCTTGCTTGACGCGAGGAAGCTTCGGCGATCGCTCCGGCTGGCGGACGCGAACCGCTACCGCGAGGCCGCGATGATTGTCCGGGCCGCTTGGCCGTCTTGACACCTGTCTTGTTCGTTCGCCGTGGATTGGCACGCTCCTCTAGCGATTCTTCCGGCGCATTGGCCGCTTGATTCGCGATATTGCGAAGCTTATCGATTTCGACGTGGGTCAATTTGCGATACGCGCCGGCCGGCACTTCACCCAGCTTCAGCGGACCGATCGCGATCCGGCGCAACGTTTGGACTTTGTGTCCGAACTTGGCCAAGATTCGCCTGATTTCGCGGTTCTTGCCTTCTCGCAAACGAATTTCCATATCGGTCGCGGTCTTGCGAGCCTTCAAGATCTTGGCACCGTCGACTTGGACCAGACCCTCGGCGATATAAATCCCTTCGCGCATCTTCCGCATCGTCTCGGAGCGGACTTCACCGGCGACGGTCACGCGGTAAATCTTTGTCACGCCGAACTTCGGGTGGGCAAGTTGTTGAGCCAAGTCGCCGTCGTTGGTCAACAGGATCAAACCGTCGCTGTTTCGGTCCAAGCGTCCGACCGGAAAGACCCGCTCGGTCGGCGGAACCAGATCGATGACCCGCGGCCGACCTTGTGGATCGTAGTTCGTCGAAACCACCCCTTTGGGCTTGTGAACCGCGTAATAAACTAGCTTTTGCGGCTTCAGAGGCACGCCATCGACTTGAATCTTGTGTTCGCTCAAATCCAACATCGTCCCGAGTTCAGTGACGATCTCGCCGTCGACCAAGACGCGGCCCTCTCGGATCAGCTCTTCGCATTGACGACGGCTACCGAACCCCGCCGACGCAAGCAATTGATTCAATCGTTTCTTGGATGACGAAGTGACAGACGGCGGCGAAGACGATTTCGGCTGACGAGGTTTCGACCGACTCGATTGCGAGGAGCGGGATGACGGCGGGCGGGGCATGAGGGGACTTTGAAACGTTGGGCGCGGAGTCGAGCGGACCCGACATGGTAGATCATTCATGCGTGGAAACAAGGGAACGAGCCACCACCAGCACCAAGACGTCTCGATGCCGCCGTCTCAGTCGACTAGACTAGACGGAACAACAGAACGGGCCAGTAGCTCAGTCGGTTAGAGCAGGGCACTCATAATGCCTTGGTCGCGGGTTCAAGTCCTGCCTGGCCTATCGCCTCCATAATCCCCAGGGTTATGGGGGCTTTTTTTGGTCTTTCCCTTGAAAGCCCGATCATTTCCGAGTCAGAACCTCGCTCGGTGCTCGCATCCCGGCGAACCGTGATATCGAACGCCGAATGTGGTCATCAATTAAGCGAAGGCTCCGCTTTCGCTTGAATCGTCTCGGTAATGCTGGCGGCGTAACGCTGCTGCATTTGCGAAAGGGATTCAACCACGTCAGGGTATTGTGTCGCGAGGTTTGTCGCCTCAGTCGGGTCTTGGCTTAAGTTGGCCAAGAACAATTTGTCGTCTTTCCCCAAGGATCCCGGGTCGGTTCGGTCGGTCGGGTTACCCAATAGTTTCCAGTCACCTTTTCGAACGACCCATTGGGCGTTCTTGCCGTTTCCGAGTTGCCAATAAAACGTTTCGTGCGGCGTCGTGGCGTTGGGATCTTTCAAGACAGCTGCCAAACTCGCACCGTCGAGATGGTGGTCCGGCATCTCAATGCCGGTCAGTTCGATCAGCGTCGGGAACCAATCGCATCCGACGGCCATTTGATCACGAACTTGATCTTGGGGGATGCCTGCGGGCCACGAAATGATCGATGGAACCCGGATCCCGCCTTCAAACAAACAGCCTTTGGCACCGCGGTAGGACCCGCAATTGCCGCCACCACCAAAGGTTCGTTCTTCGACCGAATGCCCATGGTCGGACTGCAAGACGACGATCGTGTTGTCGCGCAAACCCTCTTTCTCGAGGTGATCGATCACCAATCCGATTCGCTCGTCGAGCGAACTAACGAAGGCGGCGTACTTATCTCGCGGGTTGGGGAGATGTGAGTATTTTTGACGCCACTTCGCCGTGCCTTGCAGCGGGTAATGCGGCCAATTGATCGCCCAATAAATAAAGAACGGCTCGTCCTTCCATTGTGAAATCAGATTCTGACATTCGTCGACCATCGCATCGCCAAAGTAACGTCCGTCTTGCCAAACTTCTTTGCCGTCGCGCCACAAGTCATGACGGTTCGGTCCGTTCCAGTAGAAAAAGTGCGAGTAGTTATCGATGCATCCGCCCATGTGCCCGAATGAAGATTCGAACCCTTGCGCGTTGGGCATCGTCTCGGGCGTGAATCCAAGATGCCATTTTCCGATGTGTCCGGTCCGATAGCCGGCCGATCGCATCACTTCGGCGATCGTGACTTCTCCGGTCGGCATGCCCGCCACGCCTTCCTGAGACGACACATTGCTGGGCACGCCGGCGCGAGCAGGAAACCTTCCCGTCAACAGACCTGCCCGCGATGCCGAGCAAATCGCCGAGGGGGAATACATCTGCGTAAAACGAATGCCAGTCTTCGCGAGCCGATCAAAGTGAGGCGTAATTAGATCGTCGGAACCATAACAATTGGCATCAAGAGTTCCCTGATCGTCGGTGTAGATCACGAGCACATTGGGGCGTTTTGGATCGGCAGCGACGATCCCCGCAACCGTCGCCAATGCAAAAACAGTGAAGAGAACAGGTATCGTTATTGGTTTGAACATGGAATAAAAAGTTGAGGGCATGAGTTCGAGGCGGTCGTCCCGAGTCATTACCAGCAAGCGATGAATCGTCCCGGTGAACGGCGCGGGATCCCATTCTAGTCGATAGGCTCTCACCCGTTGGGAATCGATGTGGTTAAAAGTGATTCCCAGCGTTCTTGAACGGTCTGTTCGGTTTGATTCGCCTGACGCACGAGACGACGCTTGAGCTCTTGCAGTTTCCACTCGAGTTGTTCCACTCTCAGTTCACGATTGGAGCGTTCCAACATGACATCCGCCCGAACCACTTCTGCGAGCTGGTCCTTCATTGCCTCTCGATTATCTTCGGGCGACGCTTGGATCTCCGCCACCAAAGCCTTCATTCGTGTCGCCAAAGCTTCGCGTTTTTTTGAATTGGTGTTGATCTGCTGACCGAGCGACTCGAGCGTGGTCATGCCCATACCCATTCCCGAGTCCATGCCCATTCCATAATCGCCGCCCATCTCCATGCTATCGATGTCCTGTGACATGCCGCTTGATTCGGGGGCGGCGAACAAATCCAGACGGACAGCGGGGGACGGGTTCTCAGGCTCCACCGCCATAGAGAGAGAATTGGCAATGCTCCATAGCGTCTGAGACTGCTCCGCCAACCCCATTTCAGATTGGTACGGCTCCCGCAGCCAAACTCGGGCAGTGTCTTCGCGATCGTTCGGTTCGAGGGGAACGAATTCAACTTCATTGATTCCGAACCGAAGCGCGCTCAGTCGCATCCTCTTCTTGAATGCATCAAGGTTTGGGCCCTCTAAATCATTCGGATGAGACACCGCCACCGAACGGGTTTTCGACTGCGGAATCGGACTCGATACGTCGACGCGAACCGTGTCGAGTGTCGGCCTACCAAGTTGCAACACTCCATTCTCGTCCGGCCCGAAGGCACGAACGATTTCCTGAGCATTGATGAAAGGCGGTTTTTGAAAATCGTAATCGGGCCCCAGCAGGATGACGACTTTGAGCGGACGAACGCCCATTCCGAACGGACCACCGCCCATTCCGCCTCCAAACGGGTCCATCATGGCTCCCATCCCTTGCGCCAGCAAAGTTTTGGAGGGCAACAAAAGCGAAAACAGGATTACGGTTACGATGAGTGGGCAACGCATCTTGCTGACCTTCCAATTGAAGTGAGAGAAACAACCGAGTTCAAGGTTCTTACAAATTTCACGGCGAGGTTTCTTCGAGTAGTTCGTTGATTTGATTGGTGAGGATTGCCAGTTCTTCTTCCAATGTCTCGTCCGAATCGATGGGCTCGACCAATTCTGGTGAGTTCACGATGGCCAGCGGAAACGGCGTTACACGTTTCGCTGCGCCGGGATTGAGAGCTTTTGCATTGCCATCCGGATGTGACAATCCCCACGTGATCCACATGACTGCTGGAAGAATTAGCAGGCCAGCCAAAATTACGAGCAAGATCTTCAACGTTCGGCTCATCAATGGACTCCAGGAGCGAGCAATCAGCGAGTTGGGCAATGGGAAGGTCGTGGGTTGTTGCACGTGCGCCAAACACGCTTCCAATGTGTCCGCAAGTTCCGCCGCCGTTGCCGGTCGGTCCGCTGGATCTTTCGACAGCAAACGATCAACCAAGCGTTCTAACCAAACCGGAATCATGGGATTCTGGTCTCTTAACGGTTGATGCGTCGCATCGGTAATCTTGCGAAGAATGCCGTAACTGGTTTCCGCCCGAAACGGCGGCCGACCGATGATCATCGCGTGAATGACGCTGCCGAGTGAAAACAGATCGCTGCGTGCGTCGATCGCCCCGCCGCGAGCTTGTTCGGGCGACATGTACTGTGGAGTTCCGGCGATCACGCCGCTGCGGGTGACGGTCGCGTCGTCGGCTGCTCGGGCGAGCCCGAAGTCCGTCAACATCGCTCGGTCGATGCCACGTTCGAGCAAGATGTTGGCTGGCTTGACGTCGCGATGCACCAATCCCTGCGCGTGAGCCGCGGCGAGGCCCTGCGCGACTTGCAAAGCGATCCGTAGTGAATCAACCAACGGCAATGGACCGTCGACATCGAGTCTTTGCTGCAACGAATGGCACGCGACGAATGGCATCACGAGGAAAGGTAGTGATGACGATTCACTAACGGACAAAATCGGCATCACGTTGGGATGCACCACTGCGGCGGTCGCTTGTGCCTCACGCAAGAACCGCTTTCGCGCCAATGCGATCGTGGCCAAGTGCGGGGACATGATCTTGACCGCCACCGGACGATTGAGTTCTTCCTGGAACCCTTTCAGTACAATGCCCATTCCTCCGTGGCCGATCACCGAAAGAATCTCAAACCCGCCCAACCGACCGATCGCACCGACACGATCGGTCGGTTCCAAAAAGGCAACGGCAAAGTCGACAATCGACTCGTGACGAAACTCGGCCGACGTACCGATCTCTGCAGATGACCGATCGGATTCGGTTTCCCGCCGCAGTGCGTTACAAATTTCTGCAGCGATGTCACCGTCACTTGCGTGTTCCGGGGCCATTTGGTCCGAAACGCCGCTATCACCAGTGGCCATCGATTCCATCCGATGGCAGCACGACGGACACCTTTCCAAATGCTCCGCGATGGCTTCATCGGTCGGCTGGTCGGCTTGTTGCGTGATCGCAGCGAGCAGCATCGCATCGGTCGGGTGACCGGATTGGGCCCACGGAAACGATCGATCGACCTTGGGGTTGCGATTCATTGCATCACCTCATCGATCGTTTCGCGGATGCGTCGAAGGATGCGTGATCGTGACATGTAGATGCTACCCGCTGATCGGTTCAGTTCGGTGGCGACCTCAGCGACATCGCGGCCGTCGATCATCGTCGCCCAAAACGCCTGCCAACTTGCTTCGGCGAACTCGCCGCGAACCTTTCCTGCGGCCCAAACGATCAGTTCGTGGCGATATTGTCGTTCCAAATTGGGATCCGAATCGGCTGTTTGTTCGGCCAACTGAATCAGGTGATCGGTTCCGCCTTGTCCGCCGATCTCACGGCGCTGGCGGGTCATGAACTTGATGACTACGTTGCGAGCAACGCGAGAGACCCAACGACGAAAAGAAGCGTTGCGTCCATCATCGGTCCAACGGCCGACCGAGCCCGCGATCGCAACGAGAACCTGCTGACTGACATCGGCGACATGCTGTGCCGGAACACCCTGCCGAGCGATCAGGTGTTTTAAAAACGGCTCGTACCGATCGACAAATGCCCACCACGCCGACTGATCGTCGGCGTTGGCTAGCCGAACGATTAAACTCGGTCGTGTCTCAGGTGTCTGCATGGGGGATTCTAGTGAGAACAGTCGGACTAGCGTCAAAACAGCGAACAACGTGAACCATAAGATCGAATAGGAGCAACGCTCTAGTGGTTTTAGTCCGTGTCGAAGGCAAAATCACACGCCAAGATTTCAAAAAAATAGACACCGATGGAACTCTCGTCACGATAAGCCGCCTATTTTGAAGACGGTTTTTCGATCTTGGCATCTTGCATTAGCCACGCAAACAGGTCACGAACCTCTCGGTCACTGAGTGGATCGAGCAGTCCGTCGGGCATCATCGATTGGGGCAAAAGATCGAACGATTCGATCTCATCGTCGGGAAGATTGACCGTCTCGCGGGCGGTCTTGATCGTCAACCCGCTCGCTGAACGGCCTGCGAGAATTCCCGTTACGACCCGGCCATCGAGGGTCAACACGACCGCCAAGCGAAAATCAATGGGGACCGAAGCGCTTGGGTCAATCACATTCGAAAGCAAGTAGTGAAGGCTGCCACGATTGGAACCGGTAAGATCTGGACCGATCGTTTCGCCTTCACCAAAAAGTCGATGACAATTGCCGCAGTGTTGCTTGAAGAGGTAGCGGCCTCGAGTCAGATCGGTCTGCTCGAGTGCTACGGTAGTTAGTTTTTGCTCCCATTGGTGAATCTGCGTTAATCGGTCTTCGGGTGAAGGCCGAATGCTTCCCCACAGTTTCTCCAATCGTTTTGTCAGATCAACGTCATTGAACGCGCGGACTTGACGCGCCTGTTCCGCAGAGAGAGCAGATGGCGGAATTGTTTTCTGTTCGATTGCATCGAGCAGACGCTTTGCGTTTGGTTTTCGAGAAGTCAAGAAGTCGATGGCAGCAGATTTTTCTGCGTCATCGAAATGCGGATATCGGTCCAATACCGATTGAACCAGCGATGATGCTTTGAGTGTCGCAGCGGCCTGTAGTGCGGGAACCACCAATCGCCCGGAGGTGAACAATCGTTTTAAGTCGTCTTGCAAACCGTTTACGTCACGACGGACCATACCGGATAAGATTCCTTGAGCCGTTTCGAGCCCGGTCGCACTGTCATGTAACAGCGTCCGAAATTCTTGTATTGTTCTCTCGCCACCGACACTCGCTCCAGTCGTCACTGCCACCAAACGAACGTCGGCATTGGGATGGCGTATCAGACGTTCGATCGTCGCGATTGATTCGGAAGACAACGTCTTTAGTTCGGCGGAAGATTGATTGAATCCCTCCAACAGGTCAGCCATGATTTCCGATCGATGCGTTCGATCAAGTTTGTCAAAAATTAACTCGAATTCATCACCAGGCATCTCGGTGATGCGTCTGGCGATCCATCGTCGAATGACCGATGAGACGTGGTCCAGCCGATTCAGAGCCGCAGCGGGATCGGAGGCGACTTCTGGTTCCAACGCATACCAAATCATTCGTTGAAGATTGTCGGATTGCCATCGATCAGACCGTTCAGCAACGGGAAGTAGCGTCGGCCAACGTTTTCCGACCGGAATCCGTTGCATGCTCGAAGCCAAGGTCAACTGCACCAATCCGGAACGATCTCGCTTTGCCAAAGATTCAATCTCGTGCAGTGTTGATTGGCTAACAGTGTCCTTTTCGAGAATAAGCCGCAACGCCCAGCAGCGCACATGTTCGTTTGGATTGATCAGTAGCTCGTTCAGCCACGACTCATCGAAACGGTTGATTGCATGTAACGCCCATATCGCACGAAGCTGAACCACCGAATGATCACTCTCTTGAAACATTTGCCGCAACATTTCGTCAGCATGGGACATGTCGTTTCCCGCGGCTGCGCGTTCCTGCAAGATTCGTCGAGCATGGCGGACAAACCATTCATTGTGATGCGTTTGATATTCGACGAGACGCTCGTCCGAGGCGTTCTGCAAATCCACCGAGACACGGCGGGGTGAGCCCCACGAGATCTTGTAAATCCTTCCACTCGTACGATGCACGCCGTCTCGATCATGGCATTCACCGTTGTCGGACCAGTCCGTCAGATGGACATCGCCGTCAGGACCGTACTCCATCGAGACAGCCCGAAACCAAGGATCATTCGCAACCAGAAAATCTTTCTCATGGATTCCACGGTACCCGATCTCGTCCAATAACAATCGATCGCAATTGATACGGCGACCATGAATGTTGCTCATCATCAGAGCACCGTGATATTGCGAGGGCCAACGACCTCCCAGATAAATCATTGCGTCACAATGCGAGTGCCCGCCACCATGGTCCAGGTTGCCCGCGGCTACTCGGCTTTGCTTGTCAAATTGCCCTGATGCCCAGTGCAAATGATCGCAAGTTGCGGACATCAACTCATAGGCATAGGGATCCGGATGTGTGCCGCGATCTTTCCATCGCTCGTAGTGAGCGCCCGGAATCAAATGCCACAAATGGTCGACCACACTCGTCGTCAAGAAGCCTTCGCCGTGTTCATCAAAATCGAGTCCCCAGGGATTAATGGTACCGTCGGCAACCACTTCGAATTGATGCTCGATCGGATGGTAACGCCAGATGCAACAACTGAGTTCAACACGTTGTTCGGCGGGAGTTCCCGGACGCCCCACCCGGGAAGGCTGTTTGATCCCATGGCGACCGTACAGCCAACCATCGGGGCCCCAGTCCAATCCATTGACGCTGTTGTGTTCCGCTTTGAGAGACCAACCGTCCAAATGAACGATCGGATCGCCATCAGGGACGTCGTCAAGGTTTTTATCGGGAATGAAGCTCAGATGAGGCGGGGCGGTGATCCAGACGCCGCCGAACCCAATTTCCAATCCGGTTAAATGAGTTAACCCGTCGCAAAACACAGTCCGCCGATCGAGAACGCCATTCCCCGTCGTGTCTTCGAAGATCAATATTCGGTCGTGCGGTTCGTCCGTGAATTTGCTGCCGTTGTACGAATAGCTTTCCGCCACCCATAATCGACCGCGGTCGTCATATGTGATCGCGATCGGTTGCTGAACTTCGGGCTCGGCCGCCGCCAGGGTGATTTCAAATCCCGGCGGAACGGTCAACTGTTGGATCGCCTCGTTCGGGGAAAGCGGCGATTCGTCATGGGGTTGCGTGTTGACAGGAACGAAGTCGTCCGAACACGCACAGGGCACCTTTCCGATCGGCATAACAATCAAGAGAACAGCCGTTGCTCCGGCCAAGATCCTGTGTAACATCACTGTCGAGCATTTCGAATTGTCAATCATCGGGATGTCAACCTGCTCTGGAATTGCGGTACCCACTGTTCCAATTTCTTCAGTTCACTTGCGTACTCCGGACGTTTTGCGACATTGACGGTCTCGTGCGGATCGATCCGGTGGTCATATAGTTCCAACTCGACGAGCTTACCGGTTTTCGATTCAGTCCATTGTACGTATCGAAATTGATCGCTCCGCACGGCTCGCCCCATGTACGTTTCTCGCTGCCTAGCGAATTGGCTCAAGGCAAATCTCTGCTGTTCTGCGCGACCGGGGTTCCGCACCTCGTTCGTTAGACTTTCGCCCTCGAGATGTGAGGGAAGTGGGATGCCCGACAGTTCGCAAAGTGTGGGGTAAAGGTCCACTAATTCCGCCAACATTGATGATCGTCCTGGCGTCACCTGCGGAGCGGAAATGATCAGGGGAACACGAGTCGCCACCTCAAAGTTCGTCATCTTTGACCACGCACCCTGTTCACCGAGATGCCAACCGTGATCGGAGCACAGGACAACAATGGTTTTCTCACCGCGTGGCGATCGATCAATTGCATCAAGGAGGCGGCCAACTTGCGAATCGACATAGCTGATGCACGCGGCGTAAGCTTGAACGATCTTCAGTTGGGTTTGCAGCGGAATCTCACCCTCGTTCGGAACACCGACATAGCTTCGAAGTTCGTAACCGTTCAATCGTCTCGCTTCGCGATTACTGATGTCTTTCGAAATTGTAAATCCTTGTTTCTTGATCGCGCCGGTATAGCCGTCGGAATTGAACCAAGCCAAAACAGGCGAATCCTTGGCCGGATTTGGGTTGGTCGCCAACCAAGATTCATCTGGTTGATACAAATCAAAGAAACGTCGTGGCGCAACGAGCGGAAGGTGTGGCCGGCGATATCCAACAGCAAGAAACAACGGCTGATTGGGGTCACGGGTCTTCACCAGTTTGAGAACTTGATTAGTCATTCGACCGGCAAACAAATGATCGTCGTCAACGTTGGGATCTTGCCAGGCCGGGCAATTGAACCGATCCGCGATGATCGTCGTGCCGGTAGGGTTATTCGGGTCTACGATTTCGAGCATTTCTTGTTCGCGTCCCGGCGACGGTGGTTCCGACCAATCCTCATCGACATCCCATCCGTCGTGATCAATTTTTCCAAAACTGCGAGTAAGGTATCCCTGTTCACCAAACCACTTTGCCATTGAAACGGCTTGCCGATGACGATTGCGAAAGTCGGCGACCTCTCGTTCCCGATGGTCGTAGACACCGATCGAATCGGGACGTAGGCCCGTCATCATCGACAGTCTCGACGGCCCGCATTTGGCGTACTGGCAATAGGCACGATCGAAAACCATTCCGCGACGCGCCAAGCGATCGATATTCGAGGTCTGAAGATGCGGATTGCCATAGCAGCCCAGCATCGGCCGAAGGTCGTCGATCATGATGAAGATCACGTCCGGTAGTTTCACCAAATCTTGCCGCTCGGCTTCGCTGGGAACTTCACCGAAGCTGGGAACTTCGCCGAAGAAATCATTTGCTCGGATGAAAGACGAGTTCATGCCGCCCAACGCAACCATTAAAATGCACGCAGCATGATGAACAACGGGAGTGCGTTTGGATGGTTCAGTCATGTCAGCGTTTCTGAACGGGTTCGTGGCAAAGGATGACCTCAGACTTATGTTAGCTGAATCCGAAAGCCAAATCATGCAACGTTTTGGGGCCGGTATTCGAAGATTTGTCGTCTGACTTTCGGTCCGATAGAATCCTGAACCTTGGACGTGTCGAGCAAACCATCTTTTTGTAGAGGCCAATTTCTTGGGAAATCAATCGAGACCAGTGTCGGTGTCGAGTTCGTGGGACCGACCTTTGTCTCGACGCAACGTAATTGGCGGTTGCACGTGCGCCTTGATGACCGGTGGTATGAACGCCATGTTGCGGGCAAACAAGGCCTCAGGTCAAGAACGCCTCAGCCCCTCGATCCGAACGTGTACACTCGGGTTCAGCACTTATGGTATGCCATCGCTGAGGTCGGAAACCGCGATCGACGTTCTGGCGAAGATTGGATTTGATTCCGTCGAGCTAGCGGTCCGCGAAGGATGGGACGCCGATTCCGCCGAGCTTTCGGAGGCACGAAAGAAAGCGATACGTGTGCGTTTGGAAGAACACTCGTTGCGACTTACCTCGTTGATGGAGCATGTTTCTCCCCTCAGCGACAAGCAACAAGCGTTTGCGTTGGAAAGACTCAAACTGGCAACCGAACTCGCTCACGAACTTGCACCTTCGACACCACCGCTCGTGCAAACCGTGCTCGGTGGCGGCGATTTTGAGTCGTCCAAGAATCTCCTCCGCGATCGCCTCGGGCGGTGGGTCCGTTTGGCAGACGAAACGCAAACGGCGATCGCGATCAAACCTCATCGAGGAGGCGTCGTTTCGCAACCCGCCGAAGCCGTTTGGCTGTTTGAGCAACTCGGCGCACCTGATCGATTGCGAATGGTTTTTGACTATAGTCACTATGCGTTTCGGGACTTGCCTCTCATTGAGACCATTGAAACATCTCTTCCCTATGTGGCTCATGTTGCTGTGAAGGATGTGAAAAGAGTCGATGATCGGGTCGTTTTTGAACTGCCGGGCGAAACGCGAAATATTGATTTCGCGGATCTTATTAGCCGTCTTCATGGTGGCGGGTATCGAGGCGACATCAATTGTGAAGTCAGTTCAATGGTTTCCAAACGAGCCGGATACGATGCCGTTGCTGCGGCACGCACTTGCTACCGAAATCTGTCGACCGCGTTTGAACGATCGGGCGTCGAGAGACCCTCGTAACAGGCTTCGCCATGCACCCCACTTCCAAATCCACGCCTCCGACGAATCGTTGGTTGAAACACAGTTTGACGTTGGCGTTCGTTTTAAGCCTGGTGATGGGCACCGGCCCCGGTGTGCTTCTTGTCAATCGGCCAGATACCATCCAAGGCATTCCACTGGTTTATGCGTGGGGCATCCTTTGGTACTTCGTACAAGTTGGCGTTGTGCTCATTGCCTATTTTTGTCTGTGGAGCCGGTCGTCTGACGAAGAGAATGAACCGCCAATGACGCCGTCGAGTACCGACGACGAAGAGGGAGTGCACGCGTGATATCCATTCCCGTCCTGGTAGTGCTGCTGTACCTGGTCATCTTGTTGGTGTTCGGCTGGCTCGGACATCGGTGTAGCGAGAATAGCGAAGACGATTACTATTTGGCGGGCCGAGGCCAGGGCTGGTTGATCTCAGCGATGACGATCATGGCCACCTTCTTTAGTTCGTTTGCATTGCTCGGTGCGCCGGGAATGGTGTATCGCGAGGGCGTCGTTTTCGCGCTGGTTAGTCTCAACGTACCGGTCGCGGGTGTGTGTATTTATCTACTCGGTGACCGCATCCGCAAAGCGGGGCGTCGAGGGAATTACATCACACAAGCTGATATGTTGTGCGACCACTACGGGAGTGAGGTGGTACTTCGATTATTAATCGCTTTAGTCGGTTTCCTTTTCGCGATTCCTTACGTGATGATGCAACTCAAAGCCGGCGGGGAACTCGCGGCGGTTTTGTTTGATCGGTCCGAACACGCATTCGAAGTTGGAGCGATTGTCTTATCAGTGATCACGGCGCTGTACATCATGATTGGAGGAATGCGGAGCGTCGCATGGACGGATGCGTTGCAGTGTCTATTGTTGATTTCAGGGATGGCATTTGGCGGCGTCGCCCTGCTGGTGAGTCTGGGAGGTCCGGTCGAGTTCCTCCATCGCATTGGCGAGCTGCCAAAATCCTCTCTAACCGTTCCGGGTAATACCAATTTCTGGCAGCTTCCGATGCTCTTCACGGTGTGTCTGTTGATGCCGATTGGCGGCATCATTCAACCCGCCCAGTGGATGCGATTCTACTCCGCTCGCGACTCGCTGACGCTGCGGCGCAGTGCGCTGATTTTTACTATCGTTCTGACGGCATCGTTTTTGTTCGCCATCATGCCGATCGGGCTGGGCGGGCAGATTCTATATCCGCTTCAAATCGATGATTCGGGCGTTTTGCCGAATGCACAGATCGCCAGCTACGACCAAATCCTCGTTGTCATGCTGGACGACCTATTGCCAAAGCTAATGGGCGGTCCCATCGGTTCCGTTTTTTCGTCATTGATAGTGGTGGCAATCATGGCCGCAGCCATGAGCACCGCCGACAGCAATCTGCACGCACTCAGCGCATTATTCACTCGAGACATTTATGGTCGTTTCGTGCACCGAAGTTCGAACGAGCGTGAGCGAGTGTTGGCGGGTCAAGTGGTCATTGTGGTGGCCACTGCGGTTTCACTCGCATTCGTGTTGATAGGTAGTCGTCCCGGAAGCAGTTTGTCCGGTTTCATGCAAATGATCGTCGGCCTTGCTCTGTTTGCGGTCGCCTTCAGCGTTCAATTACTGCCCATGACCATTGACGTTCTATTTATCCAACGTGGAACGAAACAGGCGGCGATTGCCGGTCTAGCCTGCGGTCTGATAGTGGCGTTCTGTTTTACTTCGCTTTTTCCGCCACTTTTTTCGGATCCGTCTTCGCCGCTACTGCGGTGGGTCAACGAGGCCAAAGCCATCGCACCGCTCCACGCCTCCGCGTGGGGGTTGGCGGCGAATGTCCTTTTGTTCGTTGCAATTTCATGGCTTTCACGTCGTGCTAGTAATCTTAATGTTTTTTGAGAACCTGTTGTTGTGCAGCTAGTTTCGTCGAGCTTGTTCGTAGTTTGAACATGCGGCGATGCGTCGATTGACGTTCTGTATCCATTTCGCATCTTCGAACGATTCGCTCGAGCATGTTGCGAGCCGGTCGTTCGAGTGACTAAACTGGGGGTCCTGCCTTCCCTTTTCCCGCCGGATCTTTCAGATGCGATTATCCCGCCACTGGCCCGTGTTCGGGCTGCTCGCGTTTTATGCCGCGTCGATGTTGATCGCTGGTAAGCGGTGCCATTGCGACGATACGCCGAGTCCACGTGGACAAGTATTCTTTGAAACGCACATTCGACCGGTGTTGATCGAGCATTGCTTGGAATGTCACTCCACGGACACCGAAGCGAGCGGTCAGTTGCTGCTCGATTCCCGCAGTGGTTGGGAAACAGGAGGGGACCTCGGTCCCGCAGTGATTCCTGGCGATCCTGCATCAAGCTTACTCATGCGGGCAATCGAATATCAGGATTCCGATCTGCAGATGCCGCCCGATGGAAAACTCGATGCCGAGACGATCGAACAGTTCCGCGATTGGATCCAAGACGGCGCCTATGATCCACGTGAGGGGAACACTGCCGGGCGGATCCAATCGACCGCGTTGCCGGTCGAGCGGGCAACCGAACATTGGGCGTACGCGCCGATCAAACGTCCATCGGTCGAGGACTTGCCCCCCGCTCAGTCTCCAATCGATCGGTTTGTGTTGGCGGGGTTGCAATCCCACGACTTACAACCCGAACCGATTGCCGATGATTTAGCGTTGCTACGGCGCATGTCATTCGATCTGACCGGTTTGCCGCCTACTCCTGAACAGATTGACGCATTTGTGCAAGATCGTTCACCTGAGAAATGGGATGTGCTGTTGAAGTCTTTGTTGGCTTCGCCGGGTTATGCCGAAACGTTCGCGAGACGATGGATGGACGTGGCTCGTTATGCCGAGTCGATCACATTGCGTGGTTTTGTCTTGTCGGAGGCTTGGCGTTATCGTGACTATTTGATTCACGCTTACGCCGAAGATCGCGGATTCGACCAGATGATCCGCGACCAAATTGCCGGTGATCTGTTCGGTGGGAATACCCTTCAAGAACGCCAGAAAGCAGCAACGGCTACCGCGTTCTTGGCGATGGGCAATAACAACTTGGAAGATCAAGACAAAACCAAGTTGGAGTTCGATTATATCGACGAACAACTCGAAACAATTGGTCGTGCGTTCTTGGCCCAAACGATCGGCTGTGCCCGCTGCCACGATCATAAATTTGATCCGATCCCGACGGCGGATTATTACTCACTCGCGGGAATCTTCCGATCGACGATTTCACTCGAGCATGCCAACCTTTCGAAATGGATCGAACAGCCTTTGCCACTCGACGACGATTCCGTCTCACATTTCGAGCAATTGGAGGACCAAGCCAACCAACTTCGATCGGAAGTCACGATTTTGCAGAAACGAGTCGGAAAATCCAAGACGAAACAAAGCATTCGTCTGCGCGAGTTACCAGGCATCGTCATCGACGACTCCGATGCCACTTTGGTCGGCGAATGGACACAGTCGCAATCGGTCCCGGGCTATGTCGAAAGCGGTTACCTGCACGATAGCCACAGCGGATTGGGAGAGAAGACGGCTACGTTTGAACCTTCCGAACTGCCGGCGGGCGACTACGAAGTTCGTCTCGCCTATACCCCCGGAACGAATCGGGCGAGAGCGGTTCAGGTGCAGGTTTTTAGTGCGAACGAAGCCAAAACCGTTCGCGTCAATCAGCGCAAGACACCACCGATCGACGGCATCTGGACTTCCCTCGGGACGTATCCGTTTGAGCAAAACGGACAAGCGTTCGTGTTGGTGTCCAACAACAGCGCCGATGGTCATGTGATCGTCGACGCGGTGCAGTTTCTGCCCGTCGGTGAGGTCGCCACCCGGAACGACATCGTCGACGAAACCAACGATGCCGACGAGTTGGCGAAACTCGACAATCTCAAAAAGTCATTGACGAACGTCGAGCAACAACTCGCGAAGCGACCGAAGTATTTAACGATCCTCGAAGGCGAGCCGGTCGATCAGATTGCCATCCGGGTTCGCGGCATCGTCCATCATGAAGGTGAACGCGTTTCTCGCGGGTTCCTATCGGCGATCGGACGTTCGGAGCACTGGTCGTCCCAAATCGAGGGCAGTGGACGTCGACAGCTCGCCCATTGGCTGGCCGATCCGTCAAACCCTTTGACCGCGCGGGTTTACGCCAACCGTGTGTGGAGTTGGTTGATGGGTGAGGGACTGGTTGCGACGGAAAACAACTTTGGTACGACGGGCGATCAGCCCTCTCATCCCGAGTTGCTCGATTATCTGGCAAACGAATTGATTGAAAGCGGCTGGTCGACGAAGCACTTGGTGCGAATGATCGTCCGCAGCGATGCTTATCGACGACGAGTCGGTTCCCAAAATGGACTTGCTGCGAGCGTCGATCCGGATAATCGTTTGCTGTGGTCGGCTCACTTAAAACGCATTCCCGTTGAGAGTCTTCGGGATGCGATGTTGCAGGTCAGCGGCGAGTTGGATCACACGCGTTTCGGACCGACGATTCGGACGGGAACGAAAGCCGATTTCAACTATCGTCATGAGTCGTCGCGGCGAAGCGTCTACCATCCGGTGCTGCGGAATTCCTTGCCGCCGCTGTATCAAGTATTTGATTTCGCCGACAGCAGTGTCTCGATCGGTCAACGACCGCGAAGCACGGTCGCGACCCAGTCACTAGTGATGTTGAATCATCCCTGGGTGATCGAGCGGGCACGACACGCCGCCAAACGTTTTGGCAGTGCATCTTTTGGTGAATCCGATGAAACTAGAATCGTTTCCCTGCTCGATCGTCTCTTCTTATCGGCGTACGGGCGGTATCCCAGTTCGGCCGAACGTGAGATGTGCGAGACGTTCTTGCAACCCGATGACCGTCTTCCCGATCTAGTTCAATCCATGTTCGCATCGGTCGATTTTCGCTATTTGGAATAACCTCGGATGAACCCCGTCACTTCTCTACCATTGGGCCGCCGCGAAGTTTTACAACAAACCGCGTGCGGGTTTGGTGCGCTCGCTGCGGGAGCATTGGCGGCCGAGTCTTCGACTGCGGGGGCCGCGAATAAGGTCGCCGCAAACCAAACCGGATCAATCACGGGGATGGTCGCGCCCCATCACCCACCGCGAGCCAAGCGAATCATTTTTCTGTTCATGCAAGGAGGAGTCAGCCAAGTCGATTCTTTTGACTACAAGGTGGAGTTGGCCAAACGTGACGGTCAGTCGATGTCGTTCGATGACGCGCGCACGATCGCCAAAACCGGCAAACGCGCAAGCGAACATCGATTGATGCGTTCGCCTTGGAAGTTTCGTCCCTATGGCGATACCGGCCGACATGTTTCGGATTTGTTTCCCGAAACGGCGCGGCATGTGGACGACCTTTGCTTCTTGCATGGAATGCATACCGACGGCGTCGCTCACGGGCCAGCGACGTTGTTCTTGCACTGTGGTGCAACTAATTTTGTACGTCCCTCGATGGGATCATGGATTCATTACGCGCTCGGTTCGGAGAATGCCAATCTTCCCGGTTTCGTTTCGATCTCGCCGTCGATCGGTAACGGAGGACCTCGAAATTATGGCAATGCTTTCTTGCCCGCTCGGTTTCAAGGGACGCCGATCGGTGGGGCCGAAACCGACGAGCTTGTGATCGATAGTTTAACGCGACCGGGATTAACGGATCCGAAACGGCAAGCCGATCAACTGAAATTCATTCAACAACTCAATCGTGTGCAGGCGGATCGACGCGACATTGCCAACGGCGAGTTTGATGCGATGATCGAATCCTATGAAATGGCGTGGCGGATGCAACAAGTCGCTCCCGAAGTCATGGACCTGAGCACCGAGTCGCAGGCGACCCGATCGAGCTATGGACTCGATCAACCCGAGACACGAGCCTATGGTAAGAAGTGTTTGTTAGCACGCCGTTTATGCGAGGCCGGTGTTCGGTTCGTGCAGGTCAACTACGGTGATAACTCCGCCAATCCGGCCTGGGATCAACACAGCAATTTGCCCAAGCACGCCGAACACGCCAAAGCGGTCGACCAACCTATCTCGGCATTGTTGTCCGATCTCAAGCAACGAGGCTTGCTCGAAGACACGATCGTGTGGTGGGGCGGTGAATTCGGACGTACGCCGTACTCGCAAAGCAACGGAACCGGACGCGATCATAACCCCGGAGGCTTTACGGTCTGGTTGGCGGGTGGCGGATTCAAACCAGGTTTCGCATTCGGCGAAACCGATCCATTTGGCTTCACAGGCGTCCAAGGGAAGGTTCACGTGCACGACCTGCATGCCACGCTGCTACACCAGTTAGGACTCGATCATGAGCAGCTTACCTATCGCTACGCCGGACGTGATTTTCGACTCACCGACGTGTACGGTCGGGTGGTCAACGAGATCATCGCCTAATCACATCACGCCTAGCAGTCTGTTGATTTCGTCCTCATCGAAACCCGCTGCGTGAGTTTTGACGTTGCGCTTTTGCCTGTGGCATTGGTTTGTAGTAACCCGAAGCGTGAGCGAGGGATGAGCCAATATCAATTATCCCTCGCTCACGCTTCGGGTTACGAAAAAAGTGCAACTTCAAAATGCGTGAAAGAGCGATACTTAAAAGAGAATTGATGGCGTTCGATCCCTCGCTCACGCTTCGGGTTACGATTGAATCAGCAGCCCGCTAGCGTCCGGTTTCAGCTGGTAACCGCGAGAAAACGCTCTAGCGGCCAACCCTAAATTCGAATTGGAAGAAAGCACCCGGAACCCCCAAATGAGAAAACGAACTGCACGGTTGGTCGCTCGAGTCCTTCTTTGGATACTCGTAGTCGTCATGAGCGTTAGCGGCCAGACCTGCAATGCCGAGCCGCCGGAAATGCCGGTGCGTTGTGAAGTGGTGCCTTTGCCTGGGCAAAGAGTCTCGCTTCGAATCGACGGAGTCGAAAAGACCTGTTGGAATTTCGACGACGGTTCGCCTCGACCGTTTTTCTATCCCGTTCGTGGTCCTCAGGGCGGTGACCTCACTCGAATCGGTCATCCCGGCGCACCGAACCATGATCACCATCGCAGCATCTGGTTTGCGCATCACAAGGTCGACGGACAGGACTTCTGGGCAGACGATCGCGGCACCCAAATTCGTCAGAAACGGTGGATAGCCTATCAAGACGGTGATGAAGAAGCCGTCATGGCATCCCAATGCGGCTGGTATGGCATCGAAGGCGATGAATTGATCGAGCAAGAGCTGATCGTTGCGTTGTTGCCGCTTCCCAAGGAGGAATACGCGTTAGAAATTCAAACAACCTTTCGACCGGGACAAGGTCGCCAACAGACGCAGTTGGATAAGACGAACTTTGGAATGCTGGCCGTTCGTGTTGCCAAATCCATCTCCGCGCACTTTGGCCAGGGGCGCCTAACGAGCAGTGAAGGATTGCAGGGAGAGAAGGCTGTCTTTGGTCAACCCGCCCGATGGATGGACTACAGTGGCCCGGTTGCCATCGGCCAGGGCGAATCGCGTCAGATGGTCACGGCAGGGCTGACCTTTTTCGATCATCCAGACAACCCATGTCATCCGACACACTGGCACGTTCGAGACGACGGTTGGATGGGCGCCGCGTGTTGTTTTGAAGCCGAATATCGGCTGTCCCAAGAACAACCGTTGGTGCTGCGTTATTTGATCCACGCCCATGCCAGCGACGAACCGCATGATGCGACTGAGGTGTTCAATGCCTTTAGCCATCGCCAACCATTTAAGATACAACCATCCGAAGAACCGCACGTGCAGTTTCAGGTACGACGCGTCATTGAATGACCTTACCTTTGGATATGTATGATCAAAGCCCTAGGTTCTCGAAGGCATCTACGAGTTTTTGACGAACGGCATGACGGGCTGAGTCATCTTGTTCCGCGTGGAAGGGGTACGCTTCGGTAGGATCTTCGGACATGTGAAACAAGCGTCCGTCGCGATAGAGTTTCCAATCTTGTGTTCGCACCCATCGCATCCCTGAACTGACTCCGTCGGGCTCGACACCTCCCGGTTTGGGAAGCACGGCTTCTTCGCAATAAGCGAACGCGCGTGGAGAAACTCCGGTGCCAAAAAGCCGATCAGCAAAACTCACTCCGTCTAGGACCTGATCAGAAGGAGGCGAAGCACCGGCGAGTTCGAGAAACGTCGGCATGATGTCGCTGAAATCGACCAGGTCATCGACTTCTTGACCGGGGCGGATCGTTCCACGCCAATTGGCGATCATCGGCACGTTGGTGCCTGCGTTGGTGAGCTGCTTCTTTCCACCGGGCACATCGAGCCCGTTGCGCCGAGAGACCACGGGCGTTCGGATTAAATCCGATCCGTCGGCGCGGATGATGATCTCCGGTGGCGTACCGTTGTCGGCAAGAAACAAGATCAATGTATTCTCCCGTAGCTTGAGCGCCTCCAAGGCGGCAACCATTCGTCCAACGGCGCGGTCCATCTCGGCAACCATTTCCGGGTAACTGTCATAGCGGTCAAACGGGCCGTGCGGCACTGGCGGATTCAAATCGTCGGTAACCTCGTGCGCAACCGCCATCGAATAATATGCCAAGAAAGGTCGATCACGATTCGCTTTCATGAATTCGATCAGACCGTCTTGATAGAGGTCTGGACCGTAATGGCCGATCGTATCCTCGCGGACCGTCCCATTGCGATAAATCATCGGTTCGTAGTAGCGAGGGCCCTCGTGCCATCCGAACAAATCCCATTGGTCAAAGCCCATGCGCTTCGGATGCAGCGGATCATCTTTCAACAGACACAACTGCCATTTTCCCGCGATGTAGGTCGTGTAACCTGCCCGCTGCAAGCGTCGGCTAAAAGTCAATTCCTCAGCGGCTTGCGGATAATCGCCCCAGGCCACCTTGCCATGGCGAAACGGATACTTTCCTGACATCAACGTCAATCGCGACGGATGGCAAACCGGCATACTGTAGGCATGACGGAACTTCATCCCCGTCCGTGCCAATTCGTTCAAGTGCGGCGTGGGATAAGACTGGCCGCCGTAACACTCCAACACCTCTTGTCCGACATCATCGGCAAAAAGAAACAGAATGTTTGGTGGACGAGTCTCCGCCGCGACAGCCGATCCCATCGCAATGCATAACCAAATAGCTCGGCAGTATAGGGATGGTCGAAAAGCCATTTCATTCCTTCAATCGAACGCTACCACGGATGAGATGGCAACATTCTAATCAGATCCGAAGACGTTCTGTCGTCGATTGCACTCGATACCTCAGCTTTACTCTTCCAGAACTCCGCGAATGTAAGCCGAACGATCCGTGGTGATTGAACCCGCATTATTCACCAAGGACGAAATCGGTTCTGCGTTTTGAGGTTTGGCCATTGCGAAACGCAGCGAAGCGGATTGCGAGTCTGATTTTGACCGACCGCGCACAACGCCCCCCTCCCCACCTCGATGCGGTCGTGGAACTGTGCGAGCACCTGGAGTGCGCCCAACGAACCGGCGACGGTGACTCGGACTTCTAGTACGCGGCCCACTGCCCCGGTTCACCCGCCTGGGCAGATAGAACGCTTACGCCTTGCGCATCGCGGCAACGACCTCAGGGTGAGATTCGATCACGTTTTGTGTTTGACCGGGATCGGACTGCATGTCAAACAGTTGGCTATTGTCGACGAATCGATACCGTTGATTGCGGATGGCAAACTTCTTGTATTGAAAGTCGTTCGGTTCGGCCCCGGTCGGCCAACGACCGCAGTGGGTGACAAGGTATCGATCGTCCCAAGTAGCATCAGGGTCGGCGATCAATGACAATAGGGACCTGCCCTCGACTTGACCGGTCGGCAGTTCGGCTCCGGCGAAATCCGCGAGCGTTGGAAACAGATCGATGTGTGCGGCGATCTGATCGACTTGATTGCCGGCTTGGATCTTGTCGTCCCAACGAACGAGAAATGGCACCCGCACACCTCCCTCGTCGGGTGAACCCTTGGTTCCTTTCATGCCCGCGTTGTACGCAACCAGTTTCTTGCCGTCGGGCGTGGTTCCGATTGCTTTCCCGATTCGTCCCAAACCGTTACCGGCTGAGCCGTTGTCGGACATGAAAATGAGGATCGTATTTTTTTCTAAATTCAAGCGAGCCATTGCTTTCGCGAGCCGACCCATGTTCTCGTCGATGTTTTCGATCATTCCATAGAATCCGGACTCACCTTCGCTCAGGCCGAGATCCAAGAACCGCTTGGCATTCTTTTCTGGAGCGATGTAGGGAGAGTGCGGGGCGTTGGTGGCGATGTACGCAAAGAACGGTGAATCTTTCCGGCTCGTCGTTTCGATCCAATCAATCGCCGCATCAAAAAACACGTCGGTGCAAAAGCCTTTCGTTTGGACGAACGTGCCGTTGTGGCGAATCACCGGATCAAAGTACTTGTTTCCCGGCGCGTCCGCACAACTACAGTTGTACGCTTGCCCGATCCCTCCGGCCCCATGAATGAATGATTCGTCGAACCCGCGTGCGTTCGGTTGGTAGGCGTCTTCGTCGCCTAGGTGCCACTTGCCAAAGATCGCCGACGTGTAACCGACCTTCTTAAGCGTTTCGGGCAACGTGACAGCGTCGAGCGTCATCCGTTCCCGTTCCAAGATGGTATGAGTAACGCCGTTCTTCATCGGATGTCGACCGGTCATCAAAGCGGATCGCGTCGGTGCGCACGTCGGGCTGACCAAGAATCGATCGAACCGGGTGCTTTGATCGTATAGTTGATCCAGGTTCGGCGTTTGGATCCATGGATGTCCGACTCGACCGAGAGGCGCGTAACCTTGATCGTCCGTGATCACCAAAATGACATTTGGTCGCGAGCCACGTAGTTCAGACTCCGTCGCGACCGCATAAGCTTGGTGAGAAATCAAAATCGGTATCAAGCCGACGGCGATCAAAACAATCTTGAGCCAGAGCGGACAAGCAGGTTGGGGCACAGTAATCTCCGAATGCAGCGGGGCGAGTGGTGAGGAACGAAGGGGAGCATAGTATAGAAGAAACGGCGACGGAGAGTCGCCGCCACTAGCATAACTCGCTACTAGTCGATCTCGCGATTCTTCATTGAGTCGCGTTGCGCCGATCTGACCTCTTCGATCGATCGCAAAATATTGACCCGCCAAGTTCCTTGCAAACGATCCGGATCGGCTCGATTGAGAGTGTTTAACGCCTCGGCGTATTGGCCGCGGCGACTTTGGATACGAGCAATCCCTTGTAGTGCGGCATATTCTCCAGCACCTCCAATGCGTTCGCGACCGGCGACGATGCCCATGAATCCCTCCAACGCTCCGTCGTCATCGGCCATGTTGGTTTCGCGGTTCAAAGCGAGCGTCAAAAGCAATGACTCGCGACTGCGTCGTTCGCTGGTCCAAGGCAAAGCCTGGGTAAGATCCGCCTCCGCCTTCGTCCCCTCTTTGAGGATGTAATAAGCTCGCCCTCGCAAGTAGAACCCGTCACCGCGCTTCCAGAAAGGCCACGATTTCAAATCCTCATCGGCGAATTGAGCGATCACTTCGGACGCTTTTCCCGTGGCAAGTAGGTGCTGCATCTGTGCCGCTTTTTTCACCGATGCGATCGGCATGCGGTCGATGATCGACTCGGCGTTTGCTTTGTCCAACAGAGCCGCCTGTTCCAATGCGACGGACTTTTGCAGATCACTGATCTTTTCCATTTCGGAAAGCTCTAGGAAAGCAACTGCCTTGCGTTGCTGAGTGGCTCGGGAAAAGCCGATGGCAAAATCAGTCGCATCCGAATTGGAATCGAACTGGTGAGAGCGTCCGTCGTAGAAGTGTGCGAACTTCATCGGGACATGGAAGCCCGTTGTGCCGGTCGGTGACAGCGCGCTGAGTTCCAGGCCGTCGTCGCGGATTCGTTGGCGACATAGATTGATGTGCCACGGAAGACTCTGCGTCGGATGCCGACCGATGACCTGGTTCAGCGGATCGTTCTCGTCTGCGGTCACCGGCAACCGAATCTCGACCGTCCAGTGATCATCGGCGATGTGCGTGCCCACTTCGGCCTTGGAATCCCAACTCAACGACTGTCCCTTGGAAGCGGCCCGATCGAGATCGACGATATGACCGGTGGGGCTGATGGCAATCTGATAGTAAGAATGAGTTTCCGTGGCGAGGTGGATCTCGATAGCGTCGCCGTGCCAAATCGCTTGATCGTCGTCGTGAGTCGAAGAAGAGACTGGTTTCTCGCCGGGATGTTCGTCACATCGAATCGCAAAGTACAGATTGCCGCCTTGCCATCCGGCTTTGAATGAGGTTTCGAACGTCGGCGTTCGTCCGGTTTGCAGTTCCCGGAATCGGCCTGTGGCCGCGGCGGGACAGTTCTGCCAGTATTCGTCATCGAGTTTTCCATCGATCACAATGTCGTATGCGTCGCCGACAAGCCGCACCTTCGGAACCGGGCCTCTTTTCTGTCCGAGTTGCTGCGTTTTCATACGTAGGCCCTTGAGATAATCGTCGATCAGGGCGAGCCGTTTCCCGTAAACGCTCGCCGAGTCGACTTGCTTCTTTGCTTTGTCGAACAACGTGAGCGCTTCGTCAGCTTTCGCCTTGTTCTGATCCATCTCAATCCAGTTCGCTTCGCAATAAGCAAAGAAGGCGAGCATCTCATATTCAGCAGGACCATAAAACAGAGTGCAATATTCACGCATCATCGCGTCGACGTGCGCGTCGCGTCCGCCCCAATACATGCGAGCGGTGAAGTAAACCAGAAAGTGGTTTAGCCCGATGTCTTTATTGCCGAAGTCGCGCGACACACTGAGCCAGATATCTTCACCGGCGGAGATTCCTTTCGTGGCGTGGATGCTGTCGGCGATCGAACCGGCCGCGAAGCTGGGCAGGTACCAACCGCGATCAGTGAAAGGATAGTTTTCAAAGTTCAACAGAGGATTGTCAGTTTTCTTCAACCATGCCGCACGCAAAGCTTCCGGTGACGATTCGCCCTGGCCTTTGGCGCCCGACTTATTGATCGGTCGCCGGCCGCCGACGATGCAGACTTGCACGTTCGGTTCGAGCTTGTCGATGTTCAGCGGCGGCAACGTGTAAACGCCATAGGCGCAATTGAGTACTTTGGCTTTCGGATGCGACTTAGCGATCTCCTTCGCGACTCGGTTGACAAAGTCCCAAACATGATCGCTTAGTAGACCTCGCTCATTCCGCTCGGGTGAATCCTTGCCTTTGCATTTTTCACATTGGCAGATCGCGGTGTAGCCGTCGGGCGGCATGATCGAAACGGTTTCAAAATTGTAAGTATCGAGCAACGCTCTTGCCCACCGTACCGTTTCGTCGAAAAGTTCTTCGTTAGAGTAACAGACCTGGCACTTTGAATCGCCTGGCTTGAAGTCCGTCTTGCCGCCGTAGATCGCGAACCAGTCCGGATGCGCGTCGAACACGGCTTGGTGGTTGGTCATCGTCGATATGCCGTGAGCGATCTGTAGTCGTTCGTCATTTCGCAGACCGAGACGCATGACCCACATCGATGTTTCGGGACCAGCGGTGCTGAAACGAAAGTTGAATTGACGCAGCGGGAAATCAGGCTGCACGGTTTCGTCGATTTGCGACAACGGGATCGTCGCCATCGTCGGCAGCACTTCGCCCAGTTCGCCCGGCAGATACCATCGAGCGCCGAGCTTGCGCAGGTAGCCGCAGACGGCGTTGAAGCTGCCACGTTCGTCGAGTCCCCAGATGTCGAGGGTTTCTTTCGGCTGCGTGATCGCGCCATCGGGTTTGCCGATGTCGCCGGGAAGTCGCAGACGGTTCTTGTACAAACCGCGAGCCGGCATGCCGTACGGGGCACCGATGATCTTTTCCCATTCGGCTTGCGCTCGAGGGATGTCGCCGTTGTTCTTGGCAAACGGTTCGCCGGGCGTGAACTCGCTGTCGTCACCGATGAGCGCCATCCAGTCCGATCCCGTGGTGATGCGGTAAGCACCGTTTTTGAGTCCATCGGCCGTAATCGGATTGTGTTCACTCGTACCGATAAAAATCTTTACCCGCTGACCGCTCGGTGCGGTTACGATCGGCAATCTCGCACCACTGATCTTTTCGATTTGCATCCGGAACTCATGTGCGGCGACACGTTGCATCCGCGTCGGGTTCTCATCAATGATGATCTCGGCTTGTGGCTGCCCTTCTCTCGCAATGAACGATTCAGCCGCATCGACCGCAACATCGGCTTGAAGAAGCTTTAAAGCGAAACATGCGAAACATGCGAGACATGCGAGAACGAATTTCATAAGAATCTCAAAAGTGGGATCACTAAGTCAGAATCTCTTTAATCACATGCCCTTCGACGTTCGTCAGGCGGCGTTCGATTCCGTTGTGCACGAACGTCAACCGCTCATGATCCAGGCCCAGCAGATGCAGTATCGTTGCGTTGAAATCGTACAACGGGCGAATGTTCTCGACCGCTTTCTGTCCGAGTTCATCCGTCGACCCGTGACTGACGCCCGGCTTCACGCCCGCCCCGGTCATCCAGCAGGTGAAGCCGTCGGGATTGTGATCACGACCTTTGGCCCCTTTTTGAAAGAACGGCATCCGGCCGAATTCGGTACACCAAACGACCAACGTGTCTTCTAACAAGCCTCTCGCTTTCATGTCTTTGATCAACGCCGCTGCGGGTTGATCGAGAATGGCGGCGTGCTTGTCGTACTGTTCCTTCAACTTGCTGTGCCCGTCCCAATTCAGTTCGCCACCGCTGGCGTATGCCCCGTTAAACAATTGCACGAACCGAACACCACTTTCGATCATTCGCCTGGCCAAGATGCAGTTGCGGGCGAACGCCGCCCGATTGGGATTCGACTCGTCATCGGCACCGTAACTTTTCAAGACATGGGCCGGTTCAGAACTCAAGTCCGTGATCTCGGGAACGCTGAGCTGCATGCGGGCGGCGAGTTGATAGCTGGCGATGCGAGCGGCGAGTTTTCCGTCATCGGGATGTTGTTGAAGATGTCGTTCGTTGACGCGTTGCAATAGCGTTCGGGCGGCGAGATCGGATTCAACACTCACGCCGGAAGCCGTTAGATGCCGAATCGGTTCTTTCGAACTCATCGGCGTTCCCTGGAAAGCGGCCGGTAAGAAACCAGGACCCCAGTTGTTGGAACCGTTTTGCGGAACGCCTCGCGGATCGGGCATCGCGACATAAGCGGGCAGATTCTGGTTCTCGCTTCCCAACGCGTAACTGACCCATGAGCCGAGGCTCGGAAAGCCGTCCAGCGGTGTTCCCGTCGATAGAAAGTTTTCCGCCGGGCCGTGGGTGTTGCTCTTGCTAGTCAATGAATGAACGAACGCGATGTCGTCGGTTAGTTCCGCCAAATGCGGAAGCATGTCGCTGACCCATTTCCCCGTTTCGCCGCGCTGCCGAAAGGTGTACTGCGGACGAGCGAGGTCACCGGCCGGGCCTTGAAACGTCACGGCCAGGCCACCTTCGAGCGGCTTGCCGTCGCGTTTGATCAGTTCCGGTTTATAGTCCCATGTCTCAAGCTGACTGACCGCACCGGCGCAGAAGATCACAACGACCTTGTTGGCTTTCGCCGGGAAATGGCTGGGTCGCGGGACGAACGGACGCGCCGGATCGACGACCGGCGTGCCGTTCGAATCGAACGACGGTTCCGATGCCAAGAGACGGTCCCCGGCCAACAGATCCAGTAATGCGATCGAACCGAGTGCGGTGGCGGAGTCGGATAGGAAGCTCCGGCGATGGGTCGGATGGTTCATGGTTGGGGGTGGCGTTGTCGTTGGCGTTTGGAAGTGGCCGGGTCGGTTTAGGTTTAGGTTTAGGTTTAGGTTTAAGTTTAAGTTTAGGGGAGGAATAGGAACTCGTTGCTGTTGAACAAGACACGACATAGGGTTGGCAAGCCGTGGGTGCGGACGACCGGTTCGGCGTCGGATGATTCCTCGGCGGATGGCTTTCGGTTCAAAGCGATTTCATACGCTTGTTGAATCTGAGCGATCACATCTTCGCCGACTTCGTCCTTCACTCGCGATGCGAACGCTTCGGACTGCTCGATTGTGAAACGACTGTTGAACAGGTTGAGTGCTTGAATCGGTGTTGTCGATTCCACACGACGCGGAGTGCTCTGGCCCGCATCGGGGCAATCAAACGCGCCGAAGACCGCATCCCGTTCGCGACGCACTTTGTGAGCGTAAACCATCCTTCGCAAGCCATCCCCGGCAAACGACTCCACGGGGGTGAATCCCGATAGCCCGCCTCGCTTGTTGAAAAGGTCAAACCCGGGGCCTCCCATCCTCATGTTCAGTTGTCCGCTCGCGACAAGCATCCCGTCGCGAATCACTTCCGCTTCCAACCTGCGCGATGGGAATCGCCACAACAGTTTGACATCCGCATCGATCATTTCCGCGTCCGCGTTGTGCTGTGTGGATTGGCGATACGTCGATGACAAGACGATCAAGCGATGCATCCGCTTGATCGACCAATCCGATCGAATGAGTTCTTGCGCAAGCCAATCGAGCAATTCGGGATGCGACGGCTCGACTCCGTTTCGTCCAAAGTCGTTCGCCGTTTCGACTAGTCCGACGCCAAAATGCCATTGCCAAATTCGGTTCGCCATCACTCGAGCGGTAAGCGGATTGTCGGGGCACGCAATCCAATCGGCCAACGTCTGGCGACGTGTTTGTTCGACCGTCGCCTCGGGCAACGACAATTCCCCGATCGCACTGAGCACCGCCGGCACGACAGGTTCGGCAGGCTGTTCCGGATCGCCGCGTCTGAGCAGGTGAATCTCGTCCGGCTTGCGAAACCTTCCGGCGAATACTTTCTGACCATTGCCGGCCGCTTTGATTTTTGCTTCCAGTTCCGCTTTCTCTTTCAACAAGCCACTTGCTTGGCCAGCCTCTTCGGGGGTCAGTCCCGCGATCCAAATCGACGGCGCTTTCGATGATTCATCGGTTCTCGGTTCGCGATCGGTCGAATCGGCAAGCAATTTCCAGGCATCGCCGACGAACGCTTCGATGCGATATTCCGTTGCCAGTCGATCATTGAATTTGCCTTGCCGATCGCGTCCCCACACGACACGGTCAATCTCTTGCTCGGTCTCGAATTCCAATTCAACCCAGCCTTCGCCTACGCCGCTGGACATCCAACTGCGAGAATTCCCATACTTGCCGTCATGAATGAAACGCGGTTCGTGTCGATTGGCAACGATCTTGTCGCCCGATGTCGTCGCGACGGTTCCCAAACTCGCCAACGCGATGTTTTGCCCCGCCTTGTTGAAAACCTCCAGTTCGTCGATGCAAGGTTCCAAACGATTCGTCGCCAAAACCGTGAAGCGAAGCCGCGTCGTCCTTACGGGAGTAAATCGATCGGTGTTGATGGTCGCGAGTATAGAGGAACGTTTCGAAGCGACAGGCACATTCTGTTTGACACTAGTCACTTCTGCATCCGCATCGTCGGTTGAAACCGGACGAGCCAACGGCACGAAGCTGGCGAGCCGCTGATCGATTTGCGAGACGCGTTCTTGCAATCGCTCGGCCTCGGCTTTCGCCGCTTCCGCCTCGGGCGATTGGATTTCACGATCGGCGTACTCGACCCCCGCGACGAAGGCCTGCATCGCGTAATAATCCTTCGCGCTGATCGGGTCAAACTTGTGATCGTGACAGCGCGCACATCCGACACTCAGACCCAGAAACGTTTGACTGATGTTGTTGACGATCTCGTCGAGCGAATCTTGCCGCGCCAGCCGCATCGACGGCGCGTCTTTGCCGATTTGTCCGGGCAACAAAACCGATGCCGTTACTAAAAAGCCGGTCGCCGCGTCTGCGCCCATCGCATCGCCGACAATCTGTTGTTTGATGAACTGATTGTAAGCCGTGTCGTGATTAAACGCATCAATCACGTAGTCGCGGTAAGGCCATGCATTGGGCCGTTCGGTGTTGACTTCGAAACCATGCGTATCGGCATATCGGACGACATCAAGCCAATGTTGTCCCCAACGTTCGCCGTAACGAGGCGACTCCAACAGTCGGTCAACGACCTCGACATACGCCGACTCTCCTTTCCGGCTCTCTTTTACGAAATCCGTCGTCTCCTGCGGATTCGGCGGGAGCCCGGTAAGATCGAGCGTAACGCGACGAAGCCAGCTAACCACATCCGCCGTTGGTGCGGGTGCCAAACCGTGACTTTGCAAACTCGCGAAGATGAAACAATCGAGCGCGCCGCGAGACCAATCGTCGTCGCTGAGCCGTGGAACATTGGGCGACCGAATCGGCTTCAGTGACCAGTGATTAAGACGATCTTCCAACTGCGCCAAATCAACCCCGTCAGGCCAAACCGCCCCCGCATCGACCCATGTTCTCAGCGTGAGGATTTCCTCGGTCGACAACGGATGGCCCTCGGGGGGCATCCGCGAATTGTCATCATCGCTGCTGACTAACTCGATCACGGGACTCTCGTCAGCCTGTCCGGCTACCAAACTCGGACCATAGGCATCGCCTCCTTTGAAGGCTTCTGATTTGACATCCAATCTCAAGCCGCTTTTTTGCTTCGTTTCACCATGGCACGAATAACAATGCTTCTGAAAGATCGGACGAACATCGCGAACAAAGTCGACCTCGGCGGCCGGCGCGTCAACGGCGGTGTGAAGCATGACGATCATCGTCGCCATGAGTAGAGATATCAACATGCTCGTTACTTAGAAATCGAAACCAACCGCTAACCGTCAACCACGAACTATTGTCCGAAACACATTACCGTACCGTCGAGCGTCGATAAGAAAAGGCTTCCGTTGGCGCCGGCGAGACCGTCCCAGGTGGGCAGCGAAGGCAATTTCAGTTCGTTGGAGATCGTGCCGGTGTCGATACTTACCGACAACAACGACGAGCCGTCTTCGCCTTCCAACGCGGCATCCTGCAACGCGAGTTCTTGTTGAACTTCATCATCGTCATCGGAAAGCTTGGCAAACGTTTCTTCTTCGTTGATCGTATCGGGCGGTCCCACGATGAACAGGTTCGAACCCGCGAGTACCATCCCACGCACGTAGATCGGCACGTCACTGGTCCACTTTGGTTTGACGAGGCTTTCGCCCGGTTTCAAGGTGCTGTTCCCGCCCGCTTTTTTGTTGCCGACCTGTCGCTTGGTTGCCACGAATTGAACGGCCTGACCGAACTTGCCTTCGATCGAGCGGACGCCGTCCATGGTTCCGTTGTTGCGATGCACGCTGTGGTCGCGGGCAGTTCCGTCGTCAAAGCTAACCGCCAAAACCGCATCGGAGGACAACTCGGTGCCTTCACGATATCGCTTGGTGATGCGATCGCCGTCGATGGCTTCAAAATACAAACGAACTTCATCGATCACTCCGACGAACGGCATCGGGGATTGGTAGTCGCCAACGGCCGACTGTCCGTCTTCGCCGATATCAAGTCCTTGAACCGGATCGGTATCCAATAGTTCATTAGCAATGCCGGTGGCGGCAAGTTCACCGTCGACATACAAGTGCATCTGTTTCGATTCGTCGAGTACGCCGACGATGTGATGCCATCCGCCGATAATCCGTTTGGGACCCGATACGGTGCTCAGCTCCCGGCGAGCACGAACATGGAACTCGGGTTTGCCGTCTTTGAGCGAAAGGGCAAACCCGGCGGTTGGTCCACCCCGCGCCAAAATCACGCCTTGCGGTTGAGTCGACGTGATCCACGCTTCCACCGTGATCGGTTTGCCCAGGGGATTCAAACTTTGAGACTTAGAAAATGAGATGCCGGAACCGCTTGGTTGCTGTCCCTTGCCTTGGCCATTTCCCTTGCCTTGGCCACCTTGTACTTCCGGGATTTCGGGAGGATTCGGATCGGCGGCAAACAGCTGATGCTCCAGCACGGTCGTCCATCGCAAGTACTGCGGTTTACGACCATAACCGTAGACATAGCCATTCCCGTTGACGAGGATGCGACCCGATGGGGCAAACCGGCCTGCTTGGTAGTAGCCGCCATGGCCGCCCGCGAAGCTTTGTCCGAGAACCCAGTACGAGCGATGGAACCACGTGTCATCGAGGAAACCCATCGGTGCAAAAATGTGGGCGTCGGGCCCGCGTTGCTTGCTGACCTGGCCAACAAAATCTCCTGAATTGGGACCGATCTCCAATCGATTGCCTTCCAGGTCGAACTTCTGTGACTTCATGAAAACGTGTTGTCCGTCGCAGGTCAGGATGTCTGGTAAACCGACGGGCATTTGCAAGATGGCCACCTTCTCTTGCATGTTGTTGCCGGTTTCCGGATTCGTTTCATCCATGATGGTCTCGGATAACTTACGGCCGGTTTTTAAGTCCAATCGTATCAACCGCAATCCACCGTCGAGGAAGTTTGAGCGACCCGCAACACAGTAAACCGTATCATTATGAATCAGTACGCTACCATGGACCGGCCAAAGCGATTCAAGTTGTTCATACGCCATCGTGCGTCGATCCAACGGCGCGGCGCGATAACGCCAAACGAGTTCACCCTGAGGTGTCAAACAATAAACCCAACCGTCGGCGCCACCAAAAACAACGCGACCACGGTGAACGGTCGGCGGGGAATCGATGCGGGCACCGGCGGTGAAGGACCACTCGATCGACCCCGTGGATTCGTTCAACGCGTGCAACGTGTGCCGGTCAACTTGTGCGACATAGACAAGGCCATCGGCGATCACCGGTGACGTCAAACGACCTCCTAATTTGGCTTGCCACTTTTGCTTGACCGGCTCGTCGATCGGCATGCCGGTCGTTCCGCTGCGGTTGGAATCATGCCGATACGTCGGCCAATCATTGGCTTCCGTCAAGGTATCCGATTCGGTGAGTTCTCGCCCAAAGGCGGGCCCCTGTTCGTGCCGTCCCGACTCGGGGACTTGTTTGGGGATCGGACGCGTTGGAGCCATCGGTGCGAGCGCGTTGAATCCGAACAATTTAGCCTCGGGGTAACACGCACAATTATGTGGTGGCGCATAAGTCAGACCATTGCACGGCATCACCCCATACAAACATCCGCCACGAACCCAGTGGTTAATGTCCCAGTGCTCGCTGTCGGGATCGACAAACTCGGTCCCGGTCCGCGAAGGGATCAAGTAATTGTCGGTCGCCTTGGCAATATAACAGCGGTGATGAAACCAATACGTGTCGACGTCGGGGGCAAACTGTTTCATGACGACACCGGTTCGCGGATCGCGTCCGGTGTAAACGCCGGAGTCCTTACCCGAAGTAAGTGGTGCCAGCCAAATCAATCCATCGACGACCATTAAGTCTTGAGGCGACTGGTAACCGCTACTTGGAAATTGAGCGTCCCAGAGTTTTTTGCCGGTCTTGGCGTCGGAACTGATCATCTTGCCGTCGCCACCGGCGTACAGGACGACATCCTCGTACACGACCAGTCGAGGTCCGAAATTGAACGTGAATGATTGACGCCGTGTGACCGGTTCGCTTTCCCATGCCAACTCTCCCGATCGTCCGTCCAAGCTGACCACTTTCTCGCCGTCGTGGAAATAGATTTGGGTTTGATCGCCCTGAAGCGTTTGGGCCGCCAAAGATAGGGGCGAGATCTTCGTCTTTTTGGCCCATAACGGTTTGCCGGACTTGGCTTCAAACGCCATCAGTACGCGAGGCTCTTCATTCCAAAAGAATTCACGCGACCGAGCTTGATCGCCCACGACGGGATGAAGCGGCGCGTAATCTTCCAATTCCGCTTGGCCTTTTCGCACGACGAGGAACAACAAATCGCCCGTCGAAATGACTTCTTCGGTTGCGTCGCTTCCTTCGTACGTTTGCAACACCTCACCCGTTGCGGCATCGAGCGCTGTCAATGGTGCGTTGTAACCCAAGGTCACGTAAACCGTTTCGTCGATCGCAACGAGTCGACGCGACAACTGGGTCGGTCCGCTCTTGAGCGGCCAAAGGTGTGGCTGCCATTTCGCGATGTCTTTTTTCCAAAGGATCGTTCCGTTGAACGCGTCTCGCGCAATCAGTTTCCATTTGGGTGGCAACTGAATCGAGATCCGGCTGCCTTCGTCCATGATGTAAAACATTCGCCCGCCGGTCGAAACGAGTGCACTCATGCTCGCCATGCGATCGTGGTGTCGGGACCATCTCGGACTGCCCACCCATTGCAAGTGCCGTGGTGGCGCGACGACGTCGTCATGGGCGACTGAGTTGCCGGTCGCGTCGTGTAGATAATGGGTCCATTGATCAATGTTCTCAGGCCGCGGTTTGACGGTCTTCGTCCAGATTCCGTCTTGCTTGATCATGGCCACGCCGTTGGGCACCAAAACGCGAAGGACTTCTTGCATCGAGACAGCGTCCAGTTCTTCGGCAACTAGCAAATTGACAAGGTTGTCGACGTACGGCAGTTCGGCACCGGAAAAATGATCGAACGCCACGTCGCCGTATCCGCCCGAGGCCCGCACGCGAGATCGAACCTCGTCGACCAAGGCCGCATCTCGAATCAATCCGTGTACCTGAGTCGCGTCGTTCTGCCGAAGCGCTTCGGTTAGAGTTCCATCGCCCGCTCCCAGATGGACAACAAACCCGCCTTTTACACCGGACGTTTCAATGAACGTCTTCGCTTGCGAAGTCGGATCGGCCGCTAGTAGCCCTGTAGCCGATTGAAAAACTAGATTGAAAGCAAGAAAGACACCGAAGTACGGATGAATTCGCATAGGTCGATATTCGGTTATAGAGGGCGGATCAATAAGCCGTCATTGTAGCCGTCTGTATTTTCTCGTGGTCTTTCAATGCCTGAAAATTGCCGGGCTCGACCAGCGGTCTGCGAGTCTCTTGAAAGTTCTTATCTCGTAGCAGAACGCGTTTCAAAAGCTTTTTTCGACGGGCCAGGGGTAGGCCTACATTGGTTGCAAGCCGTCACAAACCCCCTAAACTGTGCAGGCCTCACCACGAGCCCTGCGTTTCGCGGCCTACATTCCTTTGCATTCTGGTGTTTGATGACCCTTTGATTTTGCCGTCAAGCTTCCCGTTGGTTAAGAACGTCTCGCCACGCGAAACCATCGACGAACCATCGCCGTCGCATGCTCGTTGAACCGCTCGAGGGGCGTCGACTTTTGGCGGTCGCGGGAACGGTCACCGTCGACTTCAACGGGAACGGTGCTGCGGAGCCCGGCGAACCGGGCTTGGCCGGCGTCGTGGTTTACTTGGACGGAGATCGCGACGGACGCTTGGACGACAACGAAGCGTTCGCCCAAACTCAATCCGATGGGACGTACCGCATCGAATCACCGCCGGTGGGGCGTTTTGAATTGCGCCAGCAGCGGCTCGATGGTTATGTGGCGACCGGTTTTGGTGCGACAGTGATTGTTCAAGCCGACGGTCGCGACCAGCCCGACGTGAACTTGACCGCCGCACCGCTTACCTCGATCTCGGGAACCGTCTACCACGATGAAAACCGCAACGGTGGCAAGTCCGGTGCGACGCCGGATCGGCTCGATCGTTTGTGGACGGGCGCGGTCGTCGTGTTGGGGCAACCCGATGACTCTCAAACCGAGTCCAATCCAGTCGTTGGTACGGTCGTCAATGCGTACGGTGAAATCGTTGAGCCTTCCATCACCGTATCGGGGCGATACGAGTTCAATAACTTATTGCCCGCCGGCGTGACCTTGCGAACGCCCGACGGCGAGATCACAGGCCCGGAACGTTACATCGTCAGCGTCCAAGCCGACACAGGTCTGCAAACCTTTCCGATCCGCGACCAATTCGGTGAACCTGCCGGAATCGCAACCGAACTGTTTGATAGCGAACTACGCGACGCCGGACCGTTCACCTCGGCGGACTTCAACGGCGACGGACGATTGGACTTAGCCGTCGGAACGACAAGCTCGTCCGAACGCATCGACCGGATTCAAATTTTCTACAACTTTCCGATGAGTGAACTCTCCGGCGCAGACGATGGCAATTCCTTTCAAAACCAAGGGACTCTCAACGTGAAGTTCGTGGAGGGCCCCAGCGTCGCTGTGCCGGGGATCGCTCCCGACATGACGTCGATTCTCGCCCGCGATTTTGATAACGACGGACTGATGGACTTGGTCATTGCGTCGATCGGTGCGACGATTCGTGGCGAGGACGATTATGTCGCAATTCTGCCCGGTCGTTTCGATCCTGAACGGGAATTTGACCGGTTTGGTGATCCGATCGTATTGGCCAACGCAACCGGCAATCTTCTGGACATTGAGTCGTTCCCGAACATACGTCAAGCGTTTGCTGATGATCTGTTCCTGCCCAACCTATCGGCATCGCGAACCATATCACCTATCGAGCTCGCAATCGGTACACTCGGTCGCCAATCGACGCCCTATGTCGTCAGCATTAGTCAGGGCAGCAATAACATTTCCTTGATGCACCCGATATACGCCGGAGCCGAATGGCATCTTCCCGCCGGTGGCACGGACGTGCGGGCCCTGATTGTCGACGATCTGAACCTAGATGGCTTCGATGACATCGTCGTCGGTTCCTTTAACGGTAACGTGCGGGTCTACCAATCCAACGTCTTGCAAACAGATGATCCGGCAACACCGACCGACGAACTGGTGGTGGATTACATCCGGTCGGATCGAAACGTGGGCGGTAACGTGGTCGACATGGTCGTCGTCGACCATGAGTCCGGCGACACGCCGACGGTCGTGATCGCGACGGTAGCCGAGCGATTTGGCACCAACCAAGAGAACCTACAGTTGTATTCCGTCGAAGACGAAAGTTTCGTGCGAACCGGTGGTCTGCGTACTTCCCTTGTGCCATCGAGTCTGGAAGTTTGGAATGCTTCCAGTGGTGTCGTTCAAAGTCTCGTGGTGGCGGATCGGACGACTGATCGCGTGCAAGTCTTTTCTGTCACTGATGAAGGATATGTCGAGAACCTAGCCGTTTCGACGAGACCTGCATTGACTCAACCGGAGCCGGACGATTCCGAATCGAACAATCCCATTCCCAACGATGAGGAATCACGGATTACTTTGCCGCCGCCGTTTCGTGATCACGAGATTCAACTGTTGGACCTCAACGGCGACTTGTTACCAGAGTTGATTTCCGTCCGTGGGGCAGCCGAATCAACTCAGAATGCAGACGGTGAAGACCGCGATCTGCCTGACAAAGATCTTGACGGAGTGGTTGACGAGATGGCGGATGACACGAGAGAAGACCGTGAGCATCCGGGTGGATTTTTCGTACTGAGCAGCCTGCCTGGTTCTTTCTCGCTCGTGCCAACGTTGGGTATCCCCGACATTCATGGCGGTGATTTCGGGTTAACGTTCACCGAACCGATTCGGTTGGTCAGCGGACGTGTCTTCAATGACCTCAATGCCGACGGCGCGAACGTCGGCGAACGTGGTTTGTCCGGCGTGACCGTTTCGGCGGTCAACAATCGCACCGGTCAGCGTTATGAACAGGTGGTCGCTGAAGACGGCGTGTATCAGATCCCCATCGCGGAGTTATCCACCACCAATCCGGAATCGGTCACCGTGACGGTCATCCGGCCCAACGGTTTCCGGGGCACCACACCGTTGACCCAGGTGTTTCAAATCCAACCGGGCATGAACGGGCCGGACTTTGGCTTGACCGAAGCCCAAAACGACCTTCGAGACTATGGCGACGCGCCCAATTCGTATCTGACACTGATCGCATCGGGAGGCCCCAGCCATGGTGTTAGCGACGACCTGTTTCTCGGTAGCACCGTGGACAGCGAACCATCGCCACGAGTGAGCGCGACGGCAACCGGCGACGATCGGTTGGGTCAGAATGACGACGACGGCGTGCGGATCACAACCGCGTTGATCGCGGGTCTCGACGGCGAGATCATCGTCGACGTCACCAACATGACCGGTCGCAACGGTTACCTACGTGGCTGGATCGATTTCAATGCCGACGGAGACTTCCTCGATCCCGGCGAGTTAATCGTGGGCGATCGAGTCATCCGAGGCGATGCCGATGGGCAAAGCGACACGCCTGGGCAAGGGAGCACCTCGATCGTCGTCGCGGTCCCAAACAATCTTTCGTTTCCAAGAAACGGAATCCTCGAAACGTTTGCTCGTTTTCGATACTCCGACACGCCGGGTGCGGAAATCGGAGGTCACAAATCCAAGGGCGAGGTCGAGGACTACGCGTTTAGGATCTTCGCTAGCGAGGACGCCGCTCGACTTGCCTTCAATGATCGATATGTGGTTTCACGAAATGCCATCGACTCGCCGCTCAGCGTTCTGGACAACGACCAGACTTCGATCGCCAATCCGTTGAACATTGATCCGGAAAACTTATCGGCAACGTTGGGGAACTTGACGACCACCGCGACCCCGGCGGGAACTCAGGTGTTGCTTTACACACCACCTCCTGGTTACATCGGTCCAGTGACGCTGCGTTATGGAGTCACGGATCGATCGGGTCGATTGGATTACGCCGAGGTGCACGTCGAAGTCGCCGACCGGATCGGCACGGTCACAACCGTCGACGACACCATGTTGATTCCCCTTCCCGATCAATGTGATCCGTCGCGATTCCGTTGCGAGATTGATGTCTTGGCGAACGACTCGTTCGACGGTTCGCGTCCTTTGCGGATTCGTTCGGTGGGAGATGGCTCGGCCGGTGGAAGGCTGGTACTGACTCCTGAGCACACACTGGTTTATCAACCCGTCGATGGATTTGTCGGAGTGGAACAGTTCACCTACACTGCCGAGAGCCAGCCCGACGAGTCAAGTGATCCGACCCAAAACGCCTATGCGTCGGGAACCGTTACGATGGTTGTCGGTTCTCCGTCGTCGATGAACTCGATGGCGTCGATTGATGTTCGAGCCATTTCGGCAACGACCGAGAATGTGATCACAAGCGTGAACGTCGGGGATGTTTTCCGCGTTCGCGTTTCGGTCGACGACTTGCGCAACCTGAACAGCGATCAAGTCCAAGGGGTCGCATCCGCGTTTCTTGATTTGCTGTACCCCGGCGATTTGGTCAATCCGGTCGATTTCGATCGTACCGACTCCGTTCCCCTTTCGATTCAGTTCGGCGAACGATTCGCGGTTGCTCAAAACCAACTCGAATCTTTGTCGGCACTCGCTGGGGTGCTGGACGAGTTCGGTGGGGCGATTCCGGATCCAACTCTCCTTTTGAACGAACTGGATTTAGAATCATTATCGCATGAAGGTCCGGCGGATTTATTCACGATCACGATGCGGGCGATCCGTCCTGGAACGGCGATCTTTCAAGCTGATCCGGCTGATGGAACGGTTCCGGGCCAAGCATTCGCTTCGGTAACACTTCTCGATGGTGTAATCGATTCCGGACGTTTGCCACTCGGCGTCTCGCAAATCCGTCTGGGTGAGACGCGATTGCGAATCAATCAGCCTTTGTTGGCCGGGGTCGCGTCCTTGTCCGGGTTGACCGCTGTATCGTCTGCCGCCGAGGACGTCAACTTGGACAATCGGGTCACGGCTTTGGATGCCCTGATCGTCATCAACGAGCTCAATCGGCTGAACGCGATCTCGTCCGCATCGGGCGAATTCGGCAACACGGATTTCGACTCGAGCGTGGACGTCAACGGAGACGGATTCATCTCCGCGATTGACGCCTTGCAGGTCATCAATTTCCTTAACTCCAACGTCGATTCGGCGGGACCCATCGAGTCCGAACCGATTCCCGCGTCTTGGCAGCTAGCTGACGACGACGAAGACGATATGCTACACGCCGATTGGCTCGAAGTGCTCGCCGAGGACCAACGTCGTTTGGCGATTTAAAGCACACCAGGCTGACTTACCCAATACGCAACCACACATTCCCGACGGATCAACTAACTCCATGAACGTGAACGAATACTTCGACGGCAAAGTCAAATCGATCGGTTTCGAAAACTCCGAAGGCCGCATCACATCCGGCGTGATGGCGGTGGGTGATTATGAGTTCGGAACGAGCGAACACGAACTGATGAAGGTGACCAGTGGCGCGATCCTCGCCAAGCTGCCCGGTAGCGATTCGTTCGAAACGTTCAAAGCGGGCCAACAGTTCGAAGTCGACGCGAACCAAAAGTTCCAAGTCAAGATCGAAGAGCCGACCTCGTATCTTTGTTACTACGGTTAAGCCGTTAGCGGCCTGTTGATTTAACGTGGCACGGTGGTCCCCACCGTGATTCTCGACGGAGGACCGTCGAGCCACGTTGCTGACACCCTAAAGTCAAATGTGGTTGAAGTACTAGTATTGGCTTTTGTAATCTCGCGGCGAGACACCGATCACATCTCGGAATTTGCGGCTGAAGTAATTGCTGTCGGTGAAGCCCACCGACATGGCGATTTCGGTGATGTTCGAACGGTCCGTTCTCAAACGTTCGCAAGCCTTACGGATTCGCAACCGAATCAGGTATTGAATGGGACTGTATCCCATCGTTTGCTCGAACGTTCGCAGGAAATTGCGACGTGACATTTGAGAAATTTCCACCAACTCGTCCAACGTTACGTTCTCCGTATAGTTTCGTTCGATGTGGCTGATCGCGTCGGCAATCTGCAAGAGCGAGCGGCTTTGGTCGTCTCGCGAGCGGTCGTACAGACGCGACAACGAAGTCGCCAGTTGCAGGAACATCGTCGTCGCCATCAGCTGATAACCTGGTCGTTTTGCGCGTAGCTCGTCTTGCAGTCTGCCGATCATGTCGATCGTGTGTGCCAAATCCATCGGTGAGAGGCGCAGTCGGCTATCAAATCGATGCCGTTCGCGAAACGCAGGCTCAAGCGTAAACAGCACGTGATACCCCGGCACCGACATCAGGTCACCCATTGTCCATGGGATCTCATTGGAATCGAACAGAATGTTGATCAGGCATAGTTCGTTCAGATTGACGTAGTCGTGAGGCCGTGCGCCTCCGATGACGAATGTGTCACCGGTTTTCAGGTCGTACCGGTTTTCGCCGGTAACGTGTTGTCCATGCCCGCCGGTGATCACGACGATCTCACAGAAGTCATGAGCGTGCAGACCGATCGGATCTTGAGGTTCTTGGCGTTCGACGGCGATCGGGCAAGTCGGGTCGGAAAACCAATCGGCACGACGCAGCACGGGAATCGGATCGGGGGAATGAATCATCGGACTCCTGAACGTTCGTCGATTTTCCGGTGTGCATAGCGATCAATGGCTTAGACGATCAATACGTCCAATCACAGCTTGGCACTATTGTGCTAAACGACGGCACGATCGTGAAGGTGAGCGATGTTGGAATCGAGTAAATTGATCGGGTGACCGGTCGGCAACTTGTAATTATGCGGACTTAGCGGAAGAATCATTTCCGTCACGCTTCCCACCGTTTTCCCATTGAGGCAGTCCCATGGGCCATTCATCTGCTATCGAAGCCGCCTTTCGTCTCGCCATCGAACGGTATCAATCGATCGGCGTTGACGTGCAGTCGGCGTTAGAAACCCTTGCATCCGTCGCGATTTCGGTGCATTGCTGGCAGGGCGATGACGTCGCCGGTTTCGAAAACACGGGTGAAACCCTCGGCAGCGGCTTAGCCGTGACGGGCAATTATCCGGGGCGCGCCCGGACCGCCGATGAACTCCGCGAGGATCTTGAACAGGCGTATTCTCTAATTCCCGGCAAGCACCGTTTGAACCTGCACGCACTCTACGGCGAGTTCGACGGCTACGTTGATCGGGACCAGATCGGCGTCGAGCATTTTCAAGGCTGGATCGATTGGGCCGCCAGCCAGTCGTTGTCACTTGATTTCAATCCGAGCTATTTCTCGCATCCCAAAGCGAACGATGGCTTGACCCTCGCTCACCCTGATTCGGGCATTCGCGAGTTCTGGATCGATCACGGTTCGGCTTGTCGGCACATCGCCTCAGCGATGGGCAAATCACAAGGCAATCCTTGCATCAATAATTTCTGGGTACCGGATGGTTACAAAGACAGCCCGGCTGATCGCGGGTTGCCGCGTCGGCGCCTGGCCGACTCACTCGACAAAATCTTTGCCGATCAACTCGATCCCACGCACACGCTCGATGCGGTTGAATGCAAATTGTTCGGCATCGGATCGGAAAGCTATGTCGTCGGCTCGCACGAATTCTATCTTGGCTATGCGATCTCCCGTGAAAAGGTATTGTGCTTGGACGCAGGACACTTTCACCCGACCGAACAAATCTCAGACAAGATTTCGTCGACATTGATGTACGTGCCTGAGCTGTTACTGCACGTCAGTCGCGGGGTTCGATGGGACAGCGATCACGTGGTGACGATGACCGACGAGCTACAAGCCATCATGCAAGAAATTGTTCGCGGAAATCATTTGAACCGCGTCCATATCGGATTGGACTTCTTTGACGCAAGCATTAACCGTATTGCGGCTTGGACGATCGGAACTCGCAACACGATCAAGGCATTGTTGATGGCTCTGTTAGAACCGACCGCGGAGTTGCAGCGTCTCGAAGCCGAAGGAGACTTCACGGCGAGATTGGCATTCATGGAAGAACAAAAGAGTATGCCTTTTGGTGCCGTCTGGGATTACTACTGCGAAACCAAAAGCGTCCCCGTCGGCCGGGCTTGGCTCGACGAGGTTCGCCGTTACGAGTCGTCCGTTTTGTCGCATCGAACTCAAGTCGAAGCATCGGTTTAGTCATTCATCCCCATTCTAGGAACGATTCCTTGTCCGACCAATCCAACCTTTATGATGCCGGCGCCCCCGTCCATGATTCCGACGAATCACAAGGTGGATCCGGTGAATTCGAACGCGAACGAGTTCCTGACAGAGCTCTGTTAGGTGCCAGTAAATTTTGGGGCATGTACGCGGGCGAACATGCCGCCGGAACGGAGTTCATGATCGGACCGCTGTTCCTCGCCGCCGGAGCGAGCCTGCAGGATCTGATTGTCGGCCTGTTGCTGGGCAATTTATTGGCCGTGCTGACGTGGCGTTATCTCGTGACTCCGATCGCGATCGCTAAAAGGATGACGTTGTATTATCAACTCGAACGAATCGCCGGGGGCGGGTTGGTTAAGTTCTATAACGTCATCAATGGTGTTTTGTTTTGTTTCCTCGCTGGTGCGATGGTCACCGTATCGGCCAGTGCCGTCGGCGTTCCATTCGGCATCCTTTATGAGACACCGGCATCGACGTTCGGATTGGGTGCGCCGTCGTTCACGGTTCTTGTCGTGATCGTCGGCGTGGTGATGGCTGCGATCGCGGCGGCCGGTTACCAAATGGTGGCCCGAGTCGCCAACATCGCCGCGCCTTGGATGATTGCGATTTTTGCCGCCTGTGGTGTGATTTCGTTGGTGCAAATGGACGCCAACAACGTCGAGGCACTCCGCCAAGGCCAATACTGGTCCGACGCGATTGCGTTCGTTCAAGCCGAAAACGGCGTACAGCAATTTGGTTTTTGGCAAATCGTCGTATTCGCCTGGTTGTGTAACGGCGCGATGCATTTCGGCATGGCGGATCTATCGATCTTTCGTTTCGCCAAGAGCCCATCATCGGGCTGGGCACCTGCGATCGGAATGTTTCTCGGGCATTACATGGCGTGGATCGCCGCCGCATTGCTGCTCGCGGCACAGATCAAACTTTCCCAAGACGCCACCGCCAACCCCGGTGCGTTAGCCTGGGGCGCTCTCGGTTGGACCGGGATCATTTGCGTCGTCATCGCCGGCTGGACGACCGCGAACCCGACAATTTATCGGGCCGGATTGGCCTTCCAAGGCGTTTTCCCCAAAAGCCCTCGGGTCGTCATGACGCTAGTTGCCGGCGGCGTCGCCACGCTAGCCGGTGCGTTCCCCAACCTTTCCGCTCAATTGCTCGGTTTCGTCGGTACCTACGGCACCGTGCTCGGCCCGATGGGGGCGATCGTGTTCGTTGACTACTACCTGATGCAACGATTTGGGTTGAACGACGAATATGCCATGCGAAACGGATCTTCAATCAATGTGGCCGTCTTGATTGCGTGGTTGTTACCCGTCGCGGTCGGCTTGTACCTGATCTTTTGGCAGGGGCTGTTCGCCGCCTACGCGGTCGTTCCTTGCTGGATCGCTTGTGGTGTGATTTATCTGCTGTTGAGCAAAATAACCCAGAAGCCAGCCACCGTTGGCTAGGCCACCGTTGGCTAGGTACGTCCACGACCACGATCTAATTCAACTTCCTACAGAAATCGAATCATGAATACGCTCTGCAAACTCGTCTCCCTGGTCGCACTCGGGTTGGTCACGCTTCCGAGTGTCTTGTACTTCGCCGGATCCCTCAGCCATGACATGGTCTTGACGATGGGGCTCATCGGAACCGTCGTTTGGTTCTTGACCACCCCGTGGTGGATGGGACGCGAAGTCGGCATCGATGCCGATCAAGTCGAAATCTGATCCCTCGTGTTATTCCCCACATACTCGCTCTCAATGACATCACTCGACGCCATGATCCGCTCGCTATTGATACTTTTTGTGTTGACATTTGTCGCTGCTTCCGCTTCGGCTGATTCGTTGGATGGCGCTTTGACGCCGGTTCACTTGCGCTGTGAATATTTGGTTGATCCTCTGGGCATCGACGAAACCGAACCTCGTTTGACTTGGCGAGTACAGTCCGATCGTCGTGGTCAAGTACAAACGGCCTATCAAATCCTCGTTGCTTCCGACTCTGAAAAATTGGCAATGGACCAAGGCGACTTATGGGATACCGGCAAAATCGCCTCCAGCGAGACGCTTCACATTCCCTACGCAGGCGAGGAGCTCAAATCGAGGCAAGTTTGCTTTTGGAAAGTCAAGACTTGGGACGCCCAAGGGAATCCGTCGAACTGGAGCGACACGGCGACCTGGTCAATGGGTTTGTTGAACGACAACGATTGGCGGGCGAACTACATCAGTTACGACGACGACTCTGCGATTCATACCGATACGTCAACGTTGTACCTTCCCGCAGCGAGGCAATATCGCAAGAAGTTTGATGCTGGCGAGAAAACGATCGAGCGTGCGACCGTCTATGCGACCGCCCTTGGCATTTATGAACTGCACCTCAATGGAAAGCGAGTCGGTGACGCCTATTTCGCTCCCGGTTGGACCGACTACTTACAGCGGGCCTATTACAACACCTACGACGTCACCGACTTGGTTCAAAATGGCGATAACGCCTTGGGAGCTTGGGTCGCCGAGGGTTGGTACAGCGGTTACGTCGCGTTCGGTTTGTTGACCGGAATGGGTACGGAGAAAAATGGCCGTTCCAATTACGGAAAAATTCCCGCCGTGATGGCTCAGTTGGAGATTCATTACAGCGACGGCACGACGGAGATCGTCACAACCGACTCGACTTGGAAAGTCACCGGAGCGGGACCGATCCAAGAAGCCGATTTGTTGATGGGTGAAGCCTACGACGCTCGCCGCGAGATGACCGGGTGGGCGACCGCCGGGTTCGACGACTCGGCGTGGGATTCGGCGATTCCGGCGGAGGCCAACGGCGATACGGTGGCGATGTTTTATGAAGCCCGCAATCCCGATGCTGCTGGTCGCGGGCCGCAGATCACCGGCGAACCTCGCAACCTCGGTTTCAAACGCCCCAAGCTCGAAGCTTTTCCGGGTGTTCCCGTCAGGATCACCGAAGAGATCCCGTCCAAGTCGGTCACCAAGCGGGACGAGGGCGTTTACACCTTTGATCTCGGACAGAACTTTGCGGGCGTGATTCGTATGAAGGTGAAAGGCCCGGCCGGACACAAGATTCAGATCCGTTATGGCGAGATGTTGCATCCCGACGGTCGGTTGATGACCGAGAATCTTCGCAAAGCCCGCGCGACCGACTACTACATTTGCAAGGGCGATCCGGACGGTGAGATCTACGTACCACGATTCACCTTTCACGGTTTCCAATTCGTCGAGGTGAGCAATTTCCCGACCGACGAGGGCGAAACACCGTCCACCGATGCGGTCACTGGGTTGGTCATGCACAGCGACACGCCAATGACGAGCGAGTTCACATGCAACGATCCGATGGTCAACCGTTTATTCCAAAACGTGGTTTGGACTCAGCGTTCGAACTTCTTGGATCTGCCGACCGATTGTCCCCAACGAGACGAGCGGATGGGATGGACGGGCGACGCACAGGCCTACGTCGGTACCGCCGCGTACAATGCCGACATCGGTGCGTTCTATACCAAGTGGTTGCGCGAATTGATGGAATCCCAACGACCCAGCGGCGCGTTTCCTGGATACGCACCGTTCACATTTCAGCACGGTTGGGACTTCGGTACCGCATGGGCCGACGCCGGAGTGATTTGCCCCTGGACGATCTGGCAAGCCTACGGTGACCAACGCGTGATCCGGACATGCTGGGAACCGATGACCCGGTTCATGGAGTGGCGCACACGGACCAGCCAAAACGATTTGGGGATTGCCCACGGCAACGCTTGGGGCGATTGGTTGGCCCAAGGAGCGTCGACGCCGCTAGATTTCGTCGACACGATTTATCTTGCGATTTCATCAAAAATGATGGCGGAGATGGCTGAGGCAATCGGCGAAGACGATCAAGCCAAACAGTACCGCAATCAATTCGATCGAACCAAGCAAGCGTTCAACAAAAAGTATGTCGATTCCGACGGACGGGTGAACGTTCGGACGCAATCGGCACAAGCCCTCGCGTTATTTGCCGACTTGATCCCCGCCGACCAACGCGAGGCGACCGGTGCGTACTTGGCAGAAATGATTGCCAAGAACGGCAATCGCATGTCGACGGGTTTCTTGGGAACACGTCCTTTGTTGCCGGTCCTGTCCGAATCGGGACAACATGACCTGGCGACGTTCCTGTTGCAATCACGCGATTTTCCCTCGTGGGGATATGAGATCGCCAACGGCGCGACAACGATTTGGGAACGTTGGGACAGCTACACGAAAGAAGACGCATTCGGCCGACACAACGCGGCCATGAACTCATTCTCGCACTATGCCTTCGGAGCGGTGTGCGAATGGATGTTCGGAACGCTTGCGGGCATCCGCAGCGACGGCCCCGGTTACGCGAACGTGATCATCGATCCGCGTCCCCCACGCGCAAACAGCAATGCGATGCGAGACCCGATCGACCAAGTCACTGCGAGCTATGATTCTATCCGCGGAATGATCCTCAGCGACTGGAAGATTGAAGACGGTCAATTTCGTTTGAACGTCACGGTTCCCGCCAACACGACGGCGACCGTTTACCTGCCGACCGATGACGCCGATTCGATCACCGAAGGCGGCCAACCGATTTCCGCCAACGAATATGTGCAACTCCTCAGTGCGGCAGACGGTAAAGCCAAATTGAAGGTCGGTTCGGGAAGCTACTCCTTTGTCGCCGACAACGGCATCGGTCGGGCGTCGAAGGCGTTGGAAACGTCCGAACCGCAAGACACGTCGATCAATCCCGATGAAATCGACATGACCCGTGCCAAACAATTGATCGCTTGGGATTTCTCCAACCCCTCCTCCGTCGAGCGATGGAAGTCACGCAACCATTTGGACGTGCAAGTTATCGATGATCACGCCGTGTTGTCGCCGACCGGTGACGATTCGCAACTGGCAATCACGATGAATCAGGCGGTCCAAGGGGACTTAGTGCTTGCGATCGAAGCCCATCCGGTTACCGATGAAACGCTTCAGTTTTTCTGGGCATCACCCCAAGGCGGTTTCAACGCGACCCAAATGGACGGCCGGGATATCAAGGCATCCAAAACTTTCAGTACCTATTTGTTTAAGCTCAACGAAAAGGCCCCGGTCGGTCAATTACGGATCGATCCGTTTCGAAGCTTTGATCCTTATGCCAAGCAGCCTAAGATGCTGATCAAGTCGATCGCGATCTATGATCTCAGCGGCGGCAAAAAAAAAAGAATGAACTGAGTCGAGCACCGGTTGGTAAATCCAAGCTGGAAACTCCGACCGGAATGCCCAACATCTTGTTCATCCTCGCGGAAGACCAGGGCGCGCATCTGAGTTATTTGGGCACGCCTGGATTGCAAACGCCGAATCTGGACCGGTTGGCTCGTTCGGGCATCTATTTCGAGAATGCGTTTGTCGGCTACCCGGTGTGCTCAGCGTCCAAGGCGGCGATTTACACCGGTTTGCACAACCATACCAACGGCATCCTCAACAACACGCATAATTTTCACAAACCTGCGTCGGCAGTCACCAACGCCGAACGTGGCTTGAGACTGGCACAAACAAATCGAATCAATGACCGATTCGTCACATTGACCGAACTGCTCGACGCGAACGGCTACTATCAGGGGGTCACGCATAAGTTACACGTGCTTCCCAACGAGAAGTTTCCGTACGACGAGTTTCATCGGACCGACACGGCGCAGATGGACGATTTTCTCCGGCGAGCAAGCGAGCTGCAGCGTCCGTTTTTCTTGATGGTGAACATCCCTTATTCCCATCGCCCATATCCCAATAGCGACAAGGAACCGATTCGGGTCCAACCCAGCAAGGTTGAGATTCCTGAATTCTTGCCCGACACTCCGGAGGTTCGCAAGGACTGGGCCGAGTACCTCGCCGGAATCGAAAAGATGGACGCGGTCGCCGGCACCGCTTTGCAAAAGCTCAAAGCCTCCGGTCACGCCGACGACACGATCGTGATCTACATGAGCGATCACGGCCCGACGTTCCAGCACGGCAAGATGACGTTGTACGACCTTGGACTGCGGACGCCCTTCGTCGTTGCGGGCCCAGGGATTCCGGCCGGTCAACGCTGCGACGAGTTGATTAGTGGAATGGACATCATGCCGACGCTCGAAGATTGGATCGAAAGCCGCTGCGATTGCGAGATGAAACTTCCCGCCGATTCGATTGCCGCCAAAAGTGGTCGTTCGCTTGACGAGTATCTTCAGTCGCTCGACGGAAAATCGTTTGCCGAGTTGTTAGCGAATCCCGATGCCGAGGGCGGGCACGAGTACATTGTCAACGAGATTTCCAATCGGGGACCTTTGCCCAACGATGGAATCCAAGAACGCAGCGTGTTTGACGGACGCTGGAAGCTGATTTATCGCGAAAACGTCGAGCAAGCGTGGCGGCAGGTCAACGCCGACACCCGCGAAAAGAAACCGTGGGGCAATCGAACTTATGGCGAAACGTTGAGGGTAAAAGACAAGTTCCCCCGGCAATACGAGATTTTGGCCGAGATGGACCCACAAAACTTGCAAGGAACGGTTCGCCGCTTGGAACTTTATGACCTGCACAACGATCCCGACGAAATGCGAGATCTGTCCGGTTCACCTAAGTACGCTAACGAACGAAGCCGATTGATCGAGGCACTCAAGGATTGGAAGGAACAAACGGCCGATGAATCGATCCGTTTGTCGACGTTCCCCTGATTCGTGTTCGCGGCGTCACGCGATGTTAGCGAACGAACCAGTTGGTTTCGATACCATCGCTTGTGAGTTGCCACTGCGGCTTGGTTTCGCCGCCTAGGATGGTGATCTCGAACGGATGCCAACCCGCTTCGAGAGCGATCGTGGACTTCACCGTTTGGCCGGGATGATGATTGAAATCGTTGTCGATTAAGACCGCTTCGTGAGCACGAACCAATGATGGATGATTGGATTGGAATTCGAACGTAAATTCACCCGTTTTGGGAACCTCCAACAATCCGCGAAATTGATAGGCACCGGCGATCTCATCAGGCTTCAACTCGCTGAGAAACTTTGCCGGGTCTTGGGCGATGAGGATCGTTTGGTCCTTGGTCGCGATGCTGTCGAACTTGGGCACATAATCGAACGTCGTGTCCACACTCTTAATCAGCATACCCTTGGACGATTCGCCTTGAGCTGACCCGGCTAGCGCGGGCATGGGAACTTCGTCGTAGGGGCGTTTCGCTGATTCATTTATCCGACGCAGACGCAGGACGCGAGACTGCATTTCGTCTTGCAGTTTTTTCATTGCGTCGGACGTCCCCGCCAAGTTGTTCAATTCGCTCGGGTCGGTTTGCAAATCATAAATTTGAAACGGGTCTTTCGGGTTCTTGATGTCCAAACGGATGCCTTTGTAGCGTCCCGACATGATGACCTGCATTTGCTTGCGAGTTTGTTGGCGTTTGCGTTTTTCGAAATCCTCGTAGGGTTGCGTCTTGCCGTTTTGGGCGTATTCGACGTACACGGTACTGCTGTCACGATGTCCGGTTCGTGTTAACGTCGGCAACAGCGACACACCGTCGCAGATTGCAGGCGGATTCGTGCCTGCAACAGCGGCCATCGTCGCCATCCAATCATGAAACTGGCTGGGCGAGGGATCGATGGTGCCGGCCGGTATTTTCGACGGCCACCAGGCCAACGTGGGCACACGAATGCCGCCTTCCCAAGTATCGCGTTTGGTTCCATCAAACGGGCCGTAGGATTGAAACGACGTCGGATCGTAATTGGCGTTCTTGAGGTATGACTCGTGGTGGGGCCCGTTGTCGCTGCTTAATACCACCATCGTGTCCTCATCGATATCGAGATCCTTCAACGTTTGCAAAAGGTCCCCAACACAATCATCGATTCGCCGAACCATCGTTGCGAATCGTTCTTCGACATCGGACCACCCTTGGCCGGTGTGTTCATCGTACCGGTAGGAATCGATTTTCCCTTTGGCGGTGTTGATCATGCGTCCGTCTTCACCGATCCACTTCAAGCCACCCTTGACACCTTGCCCCTGCGGATAGGCGGTTGAGGGAACTTGCAGTGCCGCGTGCGGAGTGTCGTAGGCGAGATAGACAAAGAATGGTTTCTTGTTTTCGGTCGTTTGCTTTTGAATCCAGTGCTTTGCGTAGGCGGTGAACAAATCGGTCGTGTAGCACTTGTCCAACTTGGCGGAGATTTCTTCGTCGTTGTGCCAAAACTCCTTTGGCGTTTGGTGAGTCTCGGAATTACCGAATTCCCAGTTGTGAGCCGGATAGTGAACATGTCCGTCGACGTGTCGAACGTAACCGAAGAATTCGTCAAACCCGCGTTTGGTCGGATAAGCCGGCCACAGCGATGCCGATCCACCCTCACGCTTGTTCTTCGAAGGCGGCGATCCTTGTAATCCATACTTTCCGATGATCGCCGTCGAGTAACCGGCGGCTTTCATCACGGTCGCGAGTGTGTGATTGTTTGGCAACTCTTTGTCGAATTGGTTGTCACGAACTTCGCAGTTTCCCTGATGGACGCCCAATAGCAACGACGCACGACTCGGCGCACATACCGGCGCGGGACAATAGTGGTTTCGTAGTTGGGCTCCTTCGCGAGCCATCGCATCGAGTTTCGGCGTGGTGAATTTTCGTGAATGCGTGGAATCGTTTTGATGCAAAACACCCAAGTCGCCCCAACCAAGATCGTCACAGAGAATGAAGATGATATTCGGTTTATCGGCCGCACCAGCTGGTAGTGCCAATCCGAGCGTCGGAAGCACCAGGGCGACGGCGAACAAGAGACGGGATCGAAGTCGTGTCAAATGCGACATGGGTACTCATAGAGGTAAGTGAGAAGTGGAAGTAGCGGGTCACGATAGGCGAGAATCAATCGTCTTCATCTCGGTATTCGACCGGTGATTCACCCGGGGAGCCCTCGTAAGGGACACTGATGTCCTCGTTGAACCATCGCCCCAGATCAATCATCTGACAACGCGTTGAGCAAAACGGCGGCGTCGGAGACTCGTCCGAGAGAAATTTGCGTTGGCAAGTGGGACACGTCATCGGGGTCGGGCGGCTCAAGGAAGGGTCCGTGTTTGAGAAATCGTGCTGGTCCATGGGCGGGTCCATTGGTTCGGCATCTCGTTGCGTTACAATGAAAACTCATTCCGATTGTAGTTTTCTCAAGCGAGCGACACCATGCCTTCTCGACACCGCGATCCGTCCCACCGCGATTCGCAACGGTTTGGACTGGCAAACGCAACCCTACTACTGATCATTCTGTCAGTCTTCAGCGGTTTGTCTCTCGACGCACGATGCAGGGCGGAACAGCCCGGTCAATACGCCGATTCAGTCGTTGAGAAAGCGGTTTCGGTGCTAGAAGAGGCGGGATTGCGACGTAGCGGCAAGGGCCTCCAAGCGGCCGAGTCGGCGGACTTATCTCGGCAACTGAGTGCATTGACACGTGAACGTCGAGATTTGCGATTGAAACAAACGGAGTTCGAATCGGCCGAAAAACAGCTCGAAACACTTTCACAAAACCTCTCTGCGCTCAATCGAACCGACCGTGACTTAAATCTGCAATTGGCTCAAATCGCCGGGACGGACGTCGCGAGTAATAATCGGATCGTCGCCTTGATCAACGCCACACGCAGCCAAAGCGTCGAAACGCGACGGCTTCAGCAATCTCAGCAAGAAACGATCCGAACGCTTCGAGGACAACTCAACGAAGCGGAAGAGGCCTATTCCGAAAAAGTCTTTCAAACTCGCAGAACACTCGATGGGCTTAATGAAAAGTTGAAGCAATCTTTATCGGACCCACAGGTTAAGATCGCGTTGACGGTCATGCATCGCAATTTTGAAGTGCCGATCGACATTGATTCGTCTCAGGTTTTGCGTTCGCTCCATGCACGTTTAGCATCATTTGAGAAAGAAGTTTTTCAAGATTCGATCGACCTGCAAGTCGGAAGCAGCGGATCATTGTTCGCGATGGTGAGTGTCAACAGCCAACCGATCGAGATGGTCGTCGACAGCGGCGCGACTGTCATCACGCTCCCCGCCGATACGGCTATCAAACTAAATTTGTCCATTCCGAATGATGCCCCCGTGGTGAACTTATCGCTTGCCAACGGACAGCGGATCACGGGTCGGCGTATTGAGTTGGATTCCGTCCGCGTTGGCGAGTTCGAAGCCAAGCAGGTCGACGCCGTGGTGCTCGAACCGATCGCCGGAAATGCTCAACCGTTGTTGGGATTGAGCTATCTCGATCGCTATAAGTTCGAAGTCAATCCGACGGCCAAGACGCTCGGATTGTTACGGGTCCAAACAACACCATGAATCATGCCTGAGCTTCCCGAAGTGGAAACGATGTGTCGTGGGATCGCATCGATCGTAGGAATGCAGATCGATGGGATCGATCAACCACCCTGCGATTGTCGACCCTGCGTGATTGAACCGGACATTGCCACGCTCGATCAACGCCTTCGCGGCCAAACAGTCGCGGCGATCGAACGCCGAGGCAAACGCGTGATGTTGCGTTTGCAGAATGAAACGCGATTGGTGATCGAACCGCGGATGAGTGGTTTGGTACTGCTCGCGGATCCTCCTTCGGTCGAGCATCTGCGATTGCGGGTCCGATTGTCGTCTGATTCCCGACCGTCCACCGACCTGCTCGTTTGGGATCGCCGGGGGCTCGGAACGATTCGATTGCTAACTCCCCAACAGTACACGACACAGGTCGATCAACGCCTCGGCCCCGACGCCCTCGCGATCGAGGCCGACGACCTGAGGAGCCGTCTAAAGACGACCACCCGTCCGATCAAAGTCGCGTTGCTCGACCAAACCGTCGTCGCGGGAATTGGTAATTTGTACGCGGTCGAGATTCTGTTTGCCGCCGGGATTGATCCGCGAACTCGATGCGATCGCCTGAGCCGGCCGAAATGGCAACGAATTGGAGCGGCCATCACGGAAGTCTTGGATGAAGCGATCGCCAACGAGGGAAGCACTTTGAGCGACGGGACGTATCGCAACGCGCTGAACGATCCGGGAGGTTACCAGAATCTGCACCGAGTCTATGATCGAAAAGACGAACCATGTGTCAGGTGCCCTACCGGTCGAGTCCGCCGCATCGTCCAAGCCCAACGGTCGACGTTCTTTTGTGATGGATGCCAGAAACGATGAAACCCACCAACCAGCCTGAGTGATTCGAATGTTCGATCTGCGAGCCCATGCGATCCCCGGAATGCGACCGCCTCATTGGTGGTTTGCGGGAATCGCAGTATTGATGGTTGTTGACATGGCGGCGCCGCCGTGGTGGGGGCTTTGTGTTTTGCACTTGCTGGTACTGCCGATCGCTTGGCGATTCTTGCACCGCCGGTTCATCACCAAAGTGACCGCGTCGCAAGCCGCCGCCGTCGCGATCGCCGGGACTTGGCATGTCTTTTTCGGGTCACACGGAAACGGATGGCCGATGGGGCTTGATCGAATCGCCGATCGTAGTTTGTTTGGTCATTCGATCCGTGAGTTCGGCGAGTATGTCTCCACGATGGCCGCGAATTCGTCGGCCAACTTCTCGTTCGATTTCGTCCGCCTGTGGACGCTCTTGGCCATCTTGGCCGCCGGCTATTTTCATGTCTACCTTCGGCGGCGTTTGCGGCAGCGACTCGAGCACCAGCATTTCTTACAACAGAACGTTCGTCGGCGATCTCGCGAAATCGAACGCGTCAACCATGCTTTGCGAGATGAAGTGGCACGCCGACAAGCCACGCAGCACCGGCTTGACCAAAGTGAAACAACGTTCCAATCGATCATGGAACGGATGCACTTGCAGGTCGCTCGCAAGAACGCCGAAGGAGTGTTCACGTATGCCAATGAGCCTTTCTGTCGAGAACTCGGCCGGGCCGCGATTGACGTCATCGGCAGCACCGACGCGGATTTGTATAAGCCGGTCGTGGCGGCCCGATACCGCGCCGACGACATGAAGGTGATGACGACGGGCCAGAATATCGACAAAGTCGAGGAACACCCCGGAGTGGATGGGCAACCGGGTTTTGTTCAGGTTTTTAAAGCGCCCGAGTACGATCAACACGGGCGTTGTATCGGCGTCCAAGTGATCTTTTGGGATATCACCGAAAAACATCGTAGTGAAATCGCACTGCGTCACAGCGAAGCTCGTAAACGCGCCTTGTTCGATGCGGCGGGGGACGCGGTACTGTTAATCGACGAACTCGGAATCATCATGGAGGCCAACCCGTCGGCCACGGATATGCTGCACGCCGGCGGTGGCCGGCTGATCGGTCGTCCGCTCGAACACTTGATCATGCCGATCGACGACAATTCATCGATCCCCATCGATGGTGAACAGGACCATGCCGAACCATCTTTAATCGATCAACCGTTACCTGGGATTAGAGCGTTTCCCACGTGGTCGAGTTTGCCGCTTTCGCGACGGCATCATCTGCGACTGCGGCGCGGTGACGGTGTCGCCTTTGATAGCGAAGTATCGATGCACATCATTCCCTTGGGAAACCAAGCTTCCTCGACCGGCCAGTTGGTTTCGGCTTCGTCAAGCGGTCGTGAACGCGAAGGCCGTGCCGTGATCATTCGTGACGTGACCTTGCAACAACAAGCGTTCGAAGCGATGCGGGATGCCAAAGCCGCCGCCGAGCAAGCCAACCGAACCAAGACCCAGTTCATGGCGGGCATCTCACACGAACTGCGCACGCCCTTGGGAGGCATTCGCGGATTGACCGAACTGCTCGCGCAGCAAACGCTCCCGGCCCCTGCTAGGCGGTACGTGAATTTGATTAGTCAGAATACCGAACTGCTGCATGATGCGATCGAAGACATCTTGGACTTTTCCGCCATTGAGGCCGGGCGGGTCGCGATCGCACCAGCGACGATCGACTTGCATTCGATCGTCGGTGACGCGTTCGGATGTTTGGCAATTCGGGTGGCCGACAAGCCGGTACGGCTGAGCCTCTCGATCGACCCGGACGTCCCTCGTCATGTGGTCGCCGACGCCAAACGAATTCGCCAGATCATCGTCAACTTGGTCGGCAACGCCATCAAGTTCACCGCCGCAGGCCAAGTCAGCTTGCGATTGATTTCCGCCGAGTCTCATCCTGATGTCAATGACGCACAAACGGACCAACCGGATAAGAGGAAACGACGCGGGTCGTCCGGTGAACCGGCCGAGATCCGCAAGTGGTTCCGATTGATTGTCGAAGACACCGGCATCGGCATCGCGCCGGAGAACCAAGCGCGCATCTTTGACGCGTTCGAACAAGCCGACTTGGGAACGAACAAGCAATTCGGCGGGACCGGATTGGGACTCGCTATCGCCCGCGGTCTGGCGCAACGAATGGGCGGTGGCATCTTGGTCGAAAGCGAGATCGGCCAAGGCAGCCGCTTTATCGTGGATCTGAATCTTCCTCTCGCCGACGGTGTCGATCCGAATGCCGACCTTCGCAACTCAATTACCGCAGCCCACCGTCTCGAAGCCGTGGTTCTTTCCGTTGACAATGAAACGATCGAGAAAGCGCTCGTCGAAACCATCAGTGACACCGGTTTCCGGGCGTTCAAACCGACATCCGTTTCAAGTCAACAAGGGAAGTCGCCGGTGCGTTGGATTCTAACCAGCGCGACCGCCGACACGGCGTTCCGAGTGCGAGCGAGGAAATCGGAGGACCACGTCTTGTGGCTAACTCGCGCGGGTGAACCGGCCCCTCGACGTGCCAAGAAAGAAGACGCCGTGATGATCGAACCGGTCCATCCGGATGAACTCCGACGTTGGCTCGCCGGTATGCCGCTGAAACAATCCGGTCGGGGACTCAAGGCATCGCAGCGACGAGAATCTCGACGAAGTCCGAAAGTATCAACACGTGAAACGGCAAACGCGATCGCGACCTCAATGGGGCCACCGGAGGAGGCGACCGCCGCGATGTTCGCCGATGAACGCGATACCGCCAATGCTTCAGCGCGACCGAACGCAATTGAGGTGCTAGTGGTCGATGACAGCCCGACGAATCGCTTGGTGATACATGACCAACTCCTCGCCGCCGGGCACGTCGTTCAAACGGCCCACGATGGGCCGGATGCACTGAGGGTTTATCAACGGCACTTGGAAGGTGAGCTGCACTTCGATTGTGTCTTGATGGATCTGCAAATGCCCAAGATGGACGGCACGGAGGTAACGGCCGAGATCATTCGGCAATCAAAGCAGGCCGGGCAAGTCGCGCCGCCGATCATCGCGTTGACCGCTCACGTCACCGACCAACATCGTCAAATGTGCCGCGACGCCGGAATGGTTGGCTACATCACCAAGCCGATCCATTTGGAACCACTGCTTGATGAAATGCGCCGGGTCATTGATGCCTCGTCGCCCGTGGTCGGTACCCAAGCGGGTGATGAATCGGTGTCGCCGGTAACCGGCGATGACGCTTGGAAATCAAGATTAGCGAAACACTGTGGCAACGATGAATCCACGATGCGTTCGGTTTGCCAAGCGATCACAATCGAGATCCCGGAGCTAATCGGCCGCCTCGACACAGCCGGCCGCTCGGGCAATCAACGTGCCTTCACCACCGCCGCTCATACCTTGAAATCCTGTTTGCGTTATGTGGCCGAAACCGACGATACCCAATTGGCCAGCGAAGTCGAAAAGAACAGCAACGATCCCGAGTGGATCAACCGCTTGAAAGATGGGCTGGTCAAACGATCCGATGCACCGGAAGTCAGACAATTGCAACAATTGCAGGAACGAGCGAAACAATGGGTGAGTCGGATCAGTTCGTGATCCATTGATATCGGGAGGCGGGAGCCTTCTTGATAGGCCACAAGTCCTCATGTGTTGCTCCCCTGCCAGCTCGTCTGGCAGGAAGCCGAGGTTGGCTAGCTAGACACAATCCGCAGTTATCCCAACCTTCCGAGTTCAACTTGTGCTCGCCGCCTCAAGCGGCGAGCACAAGTTGAACTCGGAAGGTTGGGGAGGGCGTCGGTGCCTAGCTTGCCAACCTTATTCACCCACGAGACAAGCTCGTGGGGGTCAGAAAGATGAGTAGGATAACGAGCGCAGGAGCCTGCGAACGAGTGAAGATAACCGCATCAACAAGACACCGAGCAAGCGGTTTTCGTGCCTAGATGGCTGCAGCCGCTAGGTCATAGCCTTGCGACGCGACGATCTCGCAAGCTCGGATTTGGCCGATCTCGACGGGAGATTCCTCGTCGGTTTGCGAAACGTAAATCAAACCGTCGACGTCCGGAGCTTCGCTTTTGGTCCGTCCGATGAATACACCCTGTTGGCCCGGCAACGCGGCGTCGATGAGGACGTCTTCGACGCCACCAACTCGGCTGTTATTCCAATCGAATGCGATGCTCTGTTGCAACGCCATCAACTCATCGCGACGACGAATTGCCACTTCCGGATCGACCCGATCGGGGAGGCGTGCGGCCGGAGTGTCTTCTTCGATCGAGTACGTGAACACGCCCAAGTTTTCAAATTGCGATTCGTCAACGAAATCGAGCAGCTCTTTGAAATCATCTTCGGTCTCGCCGGGAAAACCCGTGATCATCGTCGTTCGCATGACGAGGTTTTCGATCCGATCACGAAGTTTGTGGACAATCTCGGTTTGCAGTTTGCGAGTCGTCTTGCGGGCCATCCGCTTGAGCATCGAATCGCTGGCGTGTTGCAGCGGCATGTCGATGTAAGGAACAATCCGCTGCGCCCCCGCGATCGTATCGATCAACGCGTCGTCGATGTACATCGGATAAAAGTACATCAATCGAATCCAATCAACCGATTCGATTCGATCGAGTTCGGTCAACAGTTCCTTCAAGCGTGGCTCGCCGTATCGGTCCATTCCGTAGTAGGTGGTGTCTTGAGCAACGACCACGATTTCGCGAACACCGCTATCGCCCAACCGTTTGGCTTCGTCGATGACCTGTTCGATCGGCTTGCTGAAGTGCTTTCCTCGCATTTTGGGGATCGCGCAAAACGTGCACAGTCGGTCGCAACCTTCGCTGATTTTCAAGTAAGCAAAGTGTCGCGGAGTGACGGCCGATCGCATCGCGTCGGACAACGGATTGACGGCGGCGGGTTTGAATACCGTCCGTTGTTCTTCCAAACCGGAGTACAAATCATCGACAACCGAAACGATGTCGTTGCGTCCGAATACGCCGACCAATGCATCGATTTCTGGACGGTCTGCGAGCAGTTTGCCCTGCTGACGTTCGGCTAAACATCCCGTCACAACGACATTGCGAAGTTTGCCCTCGCGTTTGAGAGCCAACATTTCGTCGATCGCCGCCATCGATTCCTCGCGAGCCGAATCGATGAACGCACATGTATTGACGACCACAAAATCGGCCCCTTCGACCGAATCGACCATCCGGTAACCGTCCGCGTCCAGACGACCGAGCATTTGTTCGGTGTCGACGAGATTCTTGGGACATCCCAAGGAGACGACGGCGTATTGGCCCCGTGGACGGCTGGTTTGGACGTCGGTTGCCGCCTCGATTTGAGGTGGGACGGCGATGTTCAGTTCAGGCTTTTGGTAGATCGGAAGCTGCATCAAACCACTAAAAAGGGCTGTTGGGAGGAGGCTCGATTGGCCATTCGGACGTTTCAGTCCGTGCATTAAAGCAGAATCCGGCCGGTTGACAATTTGAAATTCGGATTTGGTCGCCTGGGCGTTCGGCGCGACTCCTTCCCGTTGTCACACCAGTTTGCCACAATCGTGACTCGCCAAGGTGGCGATCAAATGCACGATTATTCGGAAATCATCCAAGACACCGATGGAGCGCAGTGATGCGTTGGCGAGGTAGAAGACAAAGCGAAAACGTGGAAGACCGGCGGACCATGGGGCGTCCCGTTGCCGCCGTCGGAGGCGGTTTGGGCGTGTTAGTGATTGCGGTCATCATTGCGTTGCTTGGTGGTAATCCCCAGCAATTTTTGCAGCAGGCTCAACAGGCACAGCAAAATCAGCCTGCCGCCGTCCAAGGGCCGGGTGGCGAACTGACGGCGGCCGAACAAGAAGCGGGCGAGTTCGTCAGCACCATCTTTGCCGATACCGAAGACGTCTGGACAAGGTTATTCGCCGCCAATGAGCTGACGTACCAAAAACCGGTCCTGGTCCTGTTCAAAGACGAAGTCGACAGCGGTTGCGGGAGGGCCAGCAGCGGGACGGGGCCGTTCTATTGCCCGGCCGACCAGAAGGTTTATTTGGACACGGCGTTCTTCGGGCAACTGGCCCGGCAACTCAATGCCCCCGGTGACTTCGCTCAATCGTACGTAGTCGCTCACGAGGTCGGCCATCACGTTCAGAAACTGCTCGGCTATACCGATCAGGTTGACGCGATTCGACAGAAAGTTCCCGAGGTTGAATACAACAAGTATTCGGTCAGGTTGGAACTTCAAGCCGACTTCTTTGCCGGAGTGATGTTGCATCATGCCAACCAGATGTACGACTTCCTTGAACCGGGCGACGTTGAAGAAGCCTTGAATGCGGCCCAGGCCATCGGCGATGATACGCTGCAACGGCGCAGCAAAGGCTACGTTCAACCGGAAACGTTCAATCATGGCACGAGCGAACAACGCGTGCGATGGTTCTCCAAAGGCTTCAATACCGGTGACCTGACCCAAGGCGACACTTTCGGCGCCAAACAACTGTAATTTTTATTGTGATAGACCCCACTTCTTCCGCCGATTCTGTGGCCGCTTCCGACGCGATCGATTCCAGCGACGGACTTGCCGCGATCCGAAAACAGATCATCGAACAAACGCGTTGCGTCGTTGTCAAAGTCGGCACGCGTGTTCTAACGACCGATGATGGAAAACTCGATCTGAACCGTGTCGATATCTTGGCGGCCCAATTGGCACGGATCGCCGACACCGGCCGGCATGTGATCATGGTCAGCAGTGGTGCCGTCGGCGCGGGCGTTGCGAAATTGAAACTACCCGCGCGGCCGATCGGCATTGCCAAACTGCAAGCTGTCGCGGCGATCGGACAAGCGGATTTGATTCGGGCTTATGAAGACTCATTACTTCGCCACGGTTATCACGCCGCTCAGGTGTTGTTGACCAAGAGCGACCTGCGACGTCGATCGGGATACCTTCACGTCCGCAATGCGCTCATGGGTGTTCACGAATATGGTGCGATCGCCGTTGTCAACGAAAACGATTCCGTTGCCGTGGCCGAGCTGAAAACCACGTTCGGCGATAACGATCGATTGGCCGCTCACGTCGCCGGATTGTTCAACGATGCCTTGTTGATTTTATTAACCGACGTTCATGGGCTCTACGACGGTCACCCCGACGACGACGGCAGCCAACGGATCGAGATGGTTCGCGATCTTGACGGCACCGTGATGTCGATGGCCAAAGACACGCTCTCTGCAGTCAGCAAAGGCGGCATGGAAGGCAAGCTGCGAGCTTCCCGGTTGGCAAATTCGCACGGCCATCCCACGATCATCGGTCCTGGTCGCCAAGACGACGTGCTCGATCGGATCTTTGCGTCCGAGTCGGTGGGCACGTTGTTCATTCCGCCGAAACGAACGTTAAAAGGTCGTCGTCGATGGATCGCTAGCGCCGCCAACGTGCAGGGCGTCTTACACTTGGACGCCGGAGCCGTCGAAGCGATCCGCGATAAGGGACGCAGCCTCTTGGCCGTGGGGATCGTTCGCGTCGACGGCACGTTCTCGCACGGCGACGTGGTGAGTCTGCTAACGCCCGAAGGCGAAGAGATAGCCCGCGGTTTGTCCAATTATCGAAGCAGCGAATTGTCACTCATCGCTCGGCGTTCGAATCTGGAAATCGAAGCCATTCTGGGACACCGCCCGTACGAAAACGTCATCCATCGAAACAACCTGGTCATTCGGATGATCGAAAACTGAGCACCCGATAAACGTTTTTGGAAAACGCACGTAGCAGCGTCTCTCCGAGACGTTGAATATTACGAGTCTCAGAGACTCGCCTACACCAGTTATCGCCGCATTCGGTGTTTTTTCAGGCGATTGATACAAGCCCGACGCGCGAGCGAGGGGATCCACTCCAAACTTCGCAATACCAGCGACTCCACTCGCTTGCCGGCGTGATGATTTAATCGTTTAACGGCAAGCCGAAGGCGCAAGAGATGCCATCAGTCGACGCCTACGGCTTGCCGTTAAACGAAAAGAGGTCTTGATATCACTAAATCAACAGCCCGTTGCGCGTCGGGCTTCTATGTTTGCGGCGTAGCCGCATTAAGTGTTGTGTGCTTCCGAACTCCTGGCGAATTTCGCTACCCTGACTGAAAGAACGCCATGCCCTCGTCGCCTCATGTGGTCTCGATCCAAGTCGGCCGGCCTCGTCAATTTGATTCCACTGAGGATGCCGATGTCGGCACCGGGAAACCTTGGGAATCCGCGATCATCAAGCGACCGGTAAGCGGCCCGGTGTCGGTTTTTACGGAAAACATCGACGGCGATCACCAAGCCGACTTGGTGCATCACGGCGGACCCGACAAAGCGGTCTGCGCGTACGCTTCGGAGCGTTTCGGATTCTGGTCGCAAACGTATCCCGAGATCGATTGGCGGCCCGGATGTTTCGGTGAAAACTTGACGCTCTCCGGGCTGGTGGAACCGGATGTTTGCATCGGAGATACGTTCAAGGTTGGTGATTGTGTACTACAAATCTCACAACCGCGGCAACCTTGTTGGAAGTTATCGCGTCGCTGGTATCTTCCCAAACTTGCTGTGCTTGTTCAACAAACCAGGTTCACCGGTTGGTATTTTCGAGTGCTGCAATCTGGAATCATTGAAGCTGGTAACGTGATGCGGTTGACCGACCGTCAATACCCGCAATGGTCGATCACGGCGGCCAACGATGTCATGTTTGCCAAACCGCGTGATCCCGCCCGCGACCGAGCATTGGCCGACTGCCCGGCATTGTCGCAATCGTGGCGAGAATCGCTCACCCAACGTGCCAGCTAGAAAACGCTGACGGGATTCCGTCAGCGTGTTAACTACCAGTCGCAATCCCGATGATTTGGATGCGTTTTGTGAAAAACTCGTTCAGTTGATGAGTCGGACGGAATCACAAGCGGTCTGAGAAGCGATGCGAGTATTCTGACAGTGAATCTCGGAAGCTTTTTAGTAACTGCGAATCAAACCGATACGGATTCCAAACCGCCGCAATGGTTCTCGTCATTCGTGTACCCTCGATCGATCGATACACGCGGCTTCTGGTTCGATCGAGGTTCATCGCCATGGCGGGGATCATCGAGATCCCATGACCGAGCGAAACGAGTTCTTGCACCATCGCCAATTGACTTGCACGCTCGATCGCGACCGGTTGAACTGACTTTTGTCGACAAAGCGAGACGATATTGTCCGACAAGCAGTGAGCTTCGTTGAGCAAAATGAACGCGTAGCGATCGATATCGCCGATGCGAATGCGTTTCTTCTTTGCCAACGGATGATCGCTCGGCATCACTAAGCTGAGTTCTTCGTCAAAGAGTGGTTTGATCTCGACGTAGCGGGCCGACACAGGCAACGCGACGATCGCAACATCCAGTTCCCCTTGCTTGCACAACCGCATGATCTCGTCGGTCGTGTCTTCCTGAACCAAAATCTGCGCCTTCGGGTGGGACTTGGAAAAATCTCTCAACAATCCGGGTAAGAAGTATGGAGCGATGGTGGGAATCGCCGCCACGCGTATCCGGCCGCTTTGGCCGTCGTCGCAAATTTCTGCTTTGCAATCCTCGAGACTCAACAGGATCTGTTGGGCTCTTTTTAGAAAAAGTTGCCCCGCGTCGGTGAGGTCGACCGAGCGAGGCTTACGGTCGAACAGAGGCTGGCCGATTTCTTCCTCGAGCCGCTGGATCGAACGGCTTAGGGCGGGTTGCGAGACATTCAAACGCTCTGCGGCCCGTGTGAAATTGCGTGTTTCGGCGACGCATTGGAAGTGGGAAAGCTGGTCGGTGTCCATGTTCTAACCTCTTAAAGCGGCTATGCCGCAAGCATACAAGCCCGACGCGCAACGGCGTGTTGATTTAATCGTAACCCGAAGCGTGAGCGAGGGATAAAGCGCCATTCAATCCTCGATATGTCTCCCTCGCTCACGCTTCGGGTTACGATGACAACAAACGCGGCGATCAGTCATCGAACGCGAGCCAAGGCGGGAATTCGCCATGCGTTTTTTGCATGGCCGATATCCTGACGTTGCATTTTACGCAGGGTTCTCAGTGGCGTAAAGTATCTTGGAACACGCGAGACGGTCATGTTGACCGGCCGCAACGACTTCCATCATCCCCAAAGTGTAAAGAATCCATGAAACGCAAACTCACTTCCGTGCTGATGAGCATGACGATGCTGGGCGCGGTATCGGCGGCGGAGACGTCCGGTTCGACCGCAACCACGACTGCAAAGGCCGGTGCCCCGGCCGCCCAGTGTCCTGTCATGGGGCAGGTTCCACCGGCGGGCGAGCGACACACGTCGGCCGGCAGCTTCAACAACGGCGATTGGTGGCCGGATCAACTCAATCTTCAAATCCTGCACCAGAACTCATCCAAGAGCAATCCGATGGGCGAGGCGTTTGATTACGCCAAAGCGTTCAACGAGTTGGATCTTAAGGCGGTCAAAGCGGACATCGATGAACTGTTGACAACATCTCAGGACTGGTGGCCGGCCGACTACGGCAACTACGGTCCGTTCTTCATTCGCATGGCTTGGCATAGTGCAGGCACGTACCGAGTTGCCGACGGACGTGGCGGAGCTGGTTATGGAACCCAGCGATTCGCTCCTTTGAATAGCTGGCCCGACAACGCCAACCTCGACAAGGCCAGACGACTGTTATGGCCGATCAAACAGAAGTACGGCCGCAACATTTCTTGGGCCGACCTGATGGTATTGACCGGGAACGTAGCGCTCGAAAACATGGGCTTCAAGACGATGGGTTTCGCCGGCGGACGTGCCGACGTTTGGGAACCGCAACTGGACGTCAATTGGGGGCCGGAAACCAAATGGCTCGCCGACGAACGTTACAGCGGTGATCGTGAACTCGACAATCCGCTCGCGGCCGTTCAGATGGGATTGATTTACGTCAATCCGGAAGGCCCGAACGGCAAGCCTGATCCGCTGGCGGCTGCCAAAGATATTCGCGACACGTTCGGGCGGATGGCGATGAACGACGAAGAAACAGTTGCCTTGATCGCCGGCGGCCACACGTTCGGCAAAGCACACGGTGCGGGCGACCCGAGCAAATTCGTTGGTCCTGCGCCGGAAGGGGCAAGCCTTGAAGAGCAGGGGCTCGGTTGGACCAACACGATGGGAACCGGAAACGCCGGTGACACGATCACCAGTGGACTCGAAGGCGCGTGGACGTCGACCCCCGCGCAATTTTCGCATGGCTATTTCGAGAACCTATTTCAATACGAGTGGGTGCTCACCAAAAGTCCAGCCGGTGCCCATCAATGGACGCCGAAGGAAGAATCGGCTCGAGGAACGGTTCCCGACGCTCACGATGCGAGTCAATCGCACGCACCGATGATGTTCACGACGGATATCGCGTTGATCACTGACCCGGCTTACAAGAAGATTTCGGAACGGTTTCACAACCACCCCGAAGAGTTCGAAGCCGCATTCGCGAAGGCGTGGTACAAGTTGACTCATCGCGATATGGGTCCATACTCGCGTTGCCTCGGACCGGAGGTTGCGGAGCCTCAGTTGTGGCAAGACCTCGTACCGGCGGTCGATCATCCGCTGATCGGTGCCGACGACATCGAGCAACTCAAAGGGATGCTATTGGATTCCGAGCTATCGGTGTCGCAATTGGTTAAGACCGCCTGGGCTTCGGCGTCAACGTTTCGAGGCAGCGACAAACGCGGTGGCGCCAACGGTGCCCGGATTCGTCTGGCTCCGCAAAAGGATTGGGCGGTCAACAATCCGGCTGAATTGGCCGTTGTCCTCGGACGATTCGAAAAGATTCAACAGACCTTTAACCAGTCGCAAACCGACGGGACTCGGGTTTCGTTGGCTGATTTGATTGTCTTGGGTGGCAACGCCGCCATCGAGCAAGCCGCCAAAGACGCCGGATTTGACGTTGAGGTTTCGTTCGCACCGGGACGCACCGACGCGACCGACGAGCAAACCGACGTCGAGGCGTTTGAAGTTTTGGAACCCAAAGCGGACGGCTTTCGCAACTTCTTCGGGCACTCGAAAATGGACCGACCGGCGCCGGAGCTATTGATCGATCGTGCCAATCTGTTGACGCTTACCGCGCCTGAGATGACCGTCTTGATCGGAGGGTTACGGGTTCTTGATGCGAATGCGGACAACATGAAACTCGGCGTTCTGACGGATGAACCGGGCACACTCACCAACGATTTCTTTGTCAATCTTTTGGACATGAGTACGAAGTGGAAAAAGTCGGCGGTATGCGACCATTTCTTCGAGGGAAGTGATCGCAGCACGGGAGAAGTCAAATGGCGTGCTTCGTCGGTGGACCTAGTATTCGGCTCGAATTCACAACTACGAGCGATCGCGGAGGTCTATGCGTCGGACGATGCGAAGGAAAAGTTTGTGGTTGATTTCGTTGCCGCATGGAACAAGGTCATGAACGCGGATCGTTTTGACCTGTAGGTCGCAATCGCTGCTTCACCAACACGCCGAGAGTTCACCCAGTAGCCTCGCCGAGAAGGATCAGCCCTTTTCGGCGAGGCTAAATCGTTAAGGTCACCGCGACCGGTACGCTCGGCATGATCCCCACGTCCGTCAAGACTGATTCGACGCTTGCGATCCGGATTTCAGAAACATTTGGCTAAACCGATCGCATGGAACGGGCGATAAGTAGCTCTGGGAAGTGATCCGAAGCGTAATAACCGCTCCAACAGTCATGACCTGAATTCTGAACGCCGTTGTAGCCTATGGGGGGCGAGATGGTGGCAGGAAACCTTTCACGCGATTGACGTGTGAAGTGAACGATCCGCCGCGAGGGGAGCCGGCCATAATGACCGTGTTGAACAAATACATTTTCGGGTTTCACGAGAAGCCCGCCGCTGATTGCCTTTCAGACCATGGAACTCGGTGCCGCAAACGGATACGTCTGCAGCGGATTCTGCTCGGGTTGTCACTTGGTTTGGTAGCCACCGGGATGACCGGTTGCACCATGTTGGGTGGACTCCAGTCCAAGGTATCCAATAGTGATTGCCTAGACGAATTTATGGTCAGCCACCGCAACAAAGTGATGGCCGCTCGAGCATGGATGAAGGTCCGGCATTGTTACCGGAACCATTGCTATCCCAAAGACTTGCAAGCCGGTTTTATCGCGGGCTACTTGGAAGTCGCGACAGGAGGGTCGGGTTGCACACCGACGGTCGTCTCGCCTCAGTATTGGGGCTGGCGGCACCAGTGCGGCAACGGCCAAGCCGCGATCAATGCTTGGTTCGAAGGCTTTCCCTTGGGAGCCAAAGCCGCCGAACAAGACGGCATCGGTGCTTATAATCAAATCCGTTTGAACACGGTGCAGTACACGATGCCGTCCATGACCGGAACGGCCATGCCGACGCCAGCAGTCGAACCGTGTGAAATCGACATGATGACTGTGCCGATGGCGGTACCAATGACCGCGCCGATCCATGCAACCGGCCTGCCGCCGGGAGTGGTCTTGGGCGAAGGAGAAACACTTGTTCCTGGAAAGGTCTTCATGCAGGACGTCAGTGAAGCGGAAGCCGACCTGCAGTCCTCGAGTGACCAGCCTGATGCCGACATTGATGGCGTCCCCGGCGCAACTCCTCCGGCAATGCCGAAGGATGTATCGCCTCAAAACCTCAAACCGAACACGAACGCCGAACCGATCAAAGAGGACCCGTTTGCCAACGACCTGAGCCGTTATCAGCCTCAAAATAGAGACATCAATCAGCTGGTTTCGAAGTCTGGTCAGGAAAGCAACGAACTATCCCAGGTTGAACTGACTCCGGTATTGCCGAGCAATTCATTTGCTCTGCCAGATGAAGTCGCGGAACCGTCCCAAGCCGAGATCGACTCCGTTATCGAAGAGATCTTCGGTAAGTCAAAACCGTGATCGATCGTGTCGGATGACCAAGCGAACTGCTTGAAGCGACCACTGTTTGAACCATTCCTTACGGCCCGTTACCCGAGCCACACACCAAACCATCATCACGGGCGAACAGTCACCCGATCGTTTTCTGGAGAGTTCAAGGATGAACACCAATTTGCTAGCCAACCGTTGGGGGCGTCGACTCCGAGACGCGATCGGTGGCACCCTGCTTGTGGCAGTTGCGACTTCGCTGACGGGTTGCTCCAGCCTGACCCAACCGATTAACGGCATTCCGGCCAATCGATTGTCGCCCGATTTTTTCCCGCCGCCCAAGAACGATCTCGTTCCGGTCGACATCGCTCTGTTGTCGCTCGAACCGCCACGAGACTATCAACTTGGCCCGGACGATATCCTCGGTATCTACATCGAGGGCGTGTTGCCCTTCAACCCGCCAAACGAACCGCCTCAACCGCCACCGGTGAACTTTCCGGAAGAGAACAGCACGTTACCACCGTCGATCGGCTATCCGATCGCGGTGCAAAACGACGGCACGCTGTCCTTGCCGCTGATCGCTCCTTTGAAGGTTGCCGGTCTGACGCTTGAGCAAGTGCGAAACAAAATTCGCGAAGCGTACATTGAAGAGGACATTCTTCGTGAAGAGAAGGCTCGCCCGATCGTAACACTGATTAAAGAGCGAACCTACGACGTGATCGTCGTGCGAGAGGATACTGCCGCCTTAGCGGGCAGCGCCAACTTGGCAAATTCGGGCGGCGTGATCCGCGGATCGGACCGTTCTGCCTCGGGTGGATTGGTAAAGCTACCTGCATACAAGAATGACGTGCTTCACGCCTTGGTGGAAACTGGCGGCTTGCCGGGATTGAACGCCAAGAACGAAGTTTACGTTCTTCGTGCTAGCGAAGCTGATAAACGTAAGCGAGCCGATTTCCTTCGCGACTTCTATGCCAGCCAGCGTGCGGCTGCCGCGGATCCATGCTATTGCCCACCACCACTTCCCGAGGATCCATCGATTTTGCGGATTCCTTTGCGAGTTCGCCCAGGGGTGATTCCGAACATTGCCGAAGCCGATATCACCCTGCAAGATGGCGACATCGTCTACATCGAGAACCGTGAAACGGAAGTGTTCTACACCGGCGGATTGTTGCCAGGCGGAGAGTTTTTGCTTCCTCGTGACTACGACTTGGACGTCCTCGGTGCGATGGCTCTCGCCGGGCAAGGTATCGGTGGAACGATCCGACAAGGAGGCGGGGGCGGCTTCGGCGGAGCTTCGGCGGTGGGTGGCGTCCCGCCGGGGATGCTTTACATCCTTCGTAAAACTCCATGCAACGGACAGATCGCCATCGAAGTCGACCTAGCAAAAGCCATCAACGATCCGCGTAGCCGACCGTTGGTTCAACCAGGTGACACCTTGATCTTGCAATACAAGTGCGAGGAAGAAATCCTGAACTTCGGTCTCGGAACGTTCTTCACCTTCGGAATTCAAGAACTCTTGCGAAGTAACTAATCGCCGAGGGCATCATTGCCACTCAAAGATCTCGACACGAAGCCGCAGCATACACCATGCTGCGGCTTTTTTCGTTCGAGCGTCGCTTCAAGGCCTATTTGAATTCGTTCTCGAACTCGGCGAAATCGTCTGCGGGGGCTTCGGCGAACTCTGCCGGTTCCGATTCGGCGAACGACTCTGCCTCCATCTCCGGCTCGCCCATCGGTTCATCGCCGAACTCTTCTTCCGCGTCTATCTCGTCCTGTGCAGACGATGCCTTGCGTCCCGTGCCTCGATTGCCCATGACTGCAGTCACGATGGTCGCCAGGATCAGCACGGTGAGGAAAACGGCCCAGCAAATAAAATAAATCATCAGTGTTCGGGTGGGTATGCGATATGCAGGTTTATTCAGGTTGGCAACGTGCGGAACGTTTGGGACAAGACGGCGTCAGCGTCCAGGAACCAGTTTAACTCAAAATCATCGTGAGTCTCTGCTGAAATTGGCACCAAAATGACGGCCGCGATGTGAAGTCGCATCGACGATGGTGCGACGCCACCCTGACTGATACAATCGTTTTCCGTAATTCGGTCGTCGGTCGGATAAGGGGTCCAGCGGCCCGGATTGCGTTGTTGATACCAAGGAGGACGTTTCCATTTTTTCGAAAATTCACTATCAGCCGGGCAACTGGGTGATCTATCGCAAACAAAAAAGCAGCGAAATCCCAGGTCCAAGGGCCGAGAATGTCCGAGCCGCAAGCAAGGGAAATCTGTACCGGTACACGGTCGATAAGTTTTGGGTCGTCGAAAATGTCGACAAGGATGGCATGTTGCAACTTCGAACCCGCCGCGGAAAACGACACGTCGTGTCCCCCGATGATCCGCATCTTCGCAAGGCTAGAGTCTGGGAACGCTGGTTGTATCGCGATCGGTTCGAAGGAAATGACCTTGGCGACACTCGCAATCGTGAATCCTTAAAACCGGGTGCCGATGGCCCACACGGACATCGCCAACTTGAGCCAGAGCAAGATACGCCGGGAGCCGCGAACCCAAGCGAGGGGTCGACGGTCACGCCACCGCGTAGATGAATATTGATCGCATGAAGCTTGATGTGCTTTACGAAGACAACCATTTGCTCGTTGTCAACAAGCCGTCTGGGCTGTCTACGATGGGCGATGCCGGCCGTCCAACTCTACACGGCTTGGCTGCGGATTATCTCAAACGAAAATACAGTAAGCCTCACGGTGTGTACGTTGGAATCGTCAGTCGCCTGGATGCCATGACCTCCGGCGTGATCGTGCTAGCCCGGACGAGCAAAGCCGCCGCCCGACTGAATATACAGTTCGCCACGAAAGCGAAGATCGCTGGTGACCCACACGCGAACGTTTCACAGGCCACCACCGACACGTTGCGAAAGAGCTACCTGTGCATCGTCCGGCCGGAGCCGAACCTCATGGTCGGTCGCCCTTCGCTATCGGTCAGCGGTCATTTACAGGACTATCTTTATAAAGACGACGCCGCGCATCGAATGCGCGCCTGCGAACATCCCCGACCGGACGCCAAGGCAAGCGAACTGCAGTTCGAGATCATCGAACATCGCGGGGAAGACCTTCTGATGACGGTCGTCCCACTGACCGGTCGTAAGCACCAAATCCGGGTCCAGTTCGCCTCGAGGGGGTATCCCATACTCGGCGATCGCAAATACGGCAGTTCCGCGACATGGGCCGAAGGCATCGCACTGCATAGCCATCGGTTAACGATTCAGCACCCGACTCGCCACGAGTCGATGACGTTCACGTGTCCGCCCCCTGATAGTTGGAATGTGTGCTTCGAGAACACACCCTAAGCTGCTTCCCGTCGCTCTTGCACGTCATCTTCGACTGCCGCTTGGACGATCGCTTTGGCCTCTTTGCCCACCGTACGGATATGTAAATCACGTTGCGGGAATGCGATCTCTAAACCAGCTTCGCGGAACGACAAATCGATTGTGGTATGTAGCTCAGTAATGACTTGCAGCCGGTTCTCAAGCGAGGGAAGGAACGTTCGCAATCGCAAGTTCAATGCGTTGTCACCGAAGCCTTCGAATGACGCAATCGAGGCAGGATCCTTCAATACCAACGGATGATTGTTGGCAGCCTCCAGAAGCAATTCTCGAGCGAGTTGGGTGTCCGAACCGTACGCCAAACCGACGTCGATCACGATTCGATTGACTTGATCGGACAACGTCCAATTGAGCAGACGGCCGGTGATGAATTCTTTGTTCGGAACGACGTATTCTTTCCGGTCCCAGTTGGTGATGGAGGTGGCGCGGATGCGAATCCGGGAAACAACGCCGGTTACATCATCGACGGTTACGATATCGCCCACACGAATCGGCCGCTCTAGCAGAATGATCAAGCCGGCTACGAAGTTTGCAAACATTTCCTGAAGCCCGAACGCCAACCCAAACGTCAGCGCCGTCGCCAGCCACTGAATTTGCGACCATTGCAATCCGATGGTGGAACAGGCCGAGACCGTGCCGATCATCACGATCGCGTAGCTGACCAACGTCGTGATCGCGTAGCGAACCGATGTGTCGAGCGGCAGCTGCTGCAACACCGAAATTTCGAGCAACCCAGGCCCGTTGCGAAACAAGACAAACGTCACGACGACAATCAGTACCGCTAAGGCAAGGTCCGAAAGCGTGATCGATTCGTCCTGGATTTCGTCCCCAGTGCTGGACGTCGACGAACTCGTCGCCGGGTCAGCCGATTGCGACGACGGCATCGATACGAGCGGCACGGCCGGCGAACTGGTCGTGGTGGCGGCCGTGGAAGTCCCCCAAACCTTGTAATTACCGATCATGCTCAATGCAGGCAACACTTGGATCCAGATCATCCACATGCCGACAATTCCCAGGGCAAGTGTTCCGCTGCCGATCAACCGTCGTGATTGCAGGCTATGCGCCGAAATATCGGCTTGCTTGTCTTCGGTGACAATCCCGGCGACCATCGGCGAGTCATTGCCTGTTCCAACTAAATGTACGGCCGCATTCGGATGCGAGTTGGCGGACAGCGCTGCCGCCGATTGGGCTGCCACGGCGCGTTGCCGAGCCTGTTCCATGCTCAAATGTCGTCGCCTCAACATCAGCATGCGAAAAAGGAGGGCTCGAATGACGACCAAGCCGACCACAAAAACACAGGTCGCAAACAAATGCCAAAATAGTGTCTTGGCAGTGTAGAGATACCCAGCCACGGCGAGTGCCGCGAGCGTTCCAGGAACTACTGCGGCGGCAAACGCATAGCCATGTTTCAGCTTCTTCACCACCCGATAGTTCGTCGAATGAAAGTAATCTCGAAGCGGTCCGCCAACTCTTAGCAGGCGATAAAAGATGACGCTCGCGATCGACATTCCGATCACAAAGCCGATCCGCTGCGCGTCGTTGCGTTCGTGAATGCCATCGCTCGCCGCCATCGCTGACGTAACGAATGCGATCGGCAACGCCAAGTAAGCTCCCACTTGAAATTCGCTGCGAAACAGTTGAATCGCCTCTTGGGGCCAACCGAAGTGCGATTCGGCTAATCCTTGAGGTCGACAGGCGACGCGAATCCAATCGACCGAAGCCCACAAAAGTCCAAACGTCCACAGGCCGCGGCCGATCGCGCTTGTCAATTCGGTGTCGCTTTCGACCCGACCCAACCGCCATCCGAGCAGGATGCACAACAGCGGCAATGCGAGCGATACCACCGTCGTCAGGATCAGCACTCGTAGCGTGGGAATGATCGATCGACAGTTGACCTTCTTGGCAACGACCCCGAGCTCGTCCATCCGTGATCGAAACTTGCGGCGGTTGATCAACAACATTCCGCAGACCAAGACGATCAAACCGTAAGCGATCGGGTGAGATTTAGCATCCTTGACAAATGGCTCGATCGATTGTGTCCAAGGCTTCGCCTGCAACCACCACAAATGAGAGGCATCCACCAGGACGCCTTCGGTCAATGGACGGGCGCTGCGGATCCACAGTACGCGTTGGTTGATGTATCGACTGTATTCATTTTCTAATTCCACAACCTGGCGGTCGACCATGTCGAGTTCGATCAGCGTGTCAAAATATTTCCCGGTGTTGCGGACGAGTTCATCCAGCATTTCTCGTTTACGCTCCATCAGTTCGCGTGCCGCCGATTCGAGCAACACATCGTCGGTGGAGTCCTCTTGCGAGGCGGATTCGAGTGCGTCACCGATGGCTCGGTCCAGATCGCTTAGGTCTTCGTGTTGTTCCTCATACTCAAAGAGCTGAAACTGAGTTTCATTGATCCTGCCCTGCCGTTCGGCAACTGCCTTACGGCGTGTCTCCACGTCTGGCAACGTAGTTAATTGCTTTCGCAGGAGCGCACCGACCGAACTGGTCAATCCGACCGATTCGATTTTCCGCCGGGTTTGAGTGAACTCGCGAATCAGATCTTGATGAATGGTAGTCGATGCGGTTAGCTCGCCTTCGACTTTGGCGATCGCATCGGCGGTGGACTTGAGCTGTTCGGCGAGCATCTGGTTTTGCTCGGCGTAAATCTTCAACGCCGGATCGGCGGCCACCGCTTCTTGCCTCGCCACACGAACGGATTCGAGCGCCGCATGCTCACGAGCGGCGTTAATCTTTTCTTGCAAAAGTGCTGCCAATTTTTCAGCATGGGCCGAGTTGAGCGTTGCCAGCTCGATCTTGGATCGAACCAAATCAGCCGACTCCTCGGCATCGAACTTGGTCAGTTCCGCTTCGAGCGCCGGAATCTCCTTCTCTAACGTTAAACGCCGCGATGATAGTCGCGCCGCAAGAGACAGACTTGAGGGCGTCGGTTCAGCGGTTGCCAACGAACGAAGCTGAGATTCCGAGTCAGATATCTTTTTGCGGATTTCCTCCATCTTCTCGCGAATCTCCTTGCGTCGCGGGGCGCGAGATTGGAGTTCCGCATCGGCGTCGGCGCGGGCCTTTTTAAACGTGGATATCTGCAGGTCGACGCTCACGAGGAGCTGTTCGAGTTCCTGCAGTTTTTGGTTCGCATCGACGGCCGGCTTCTTGTCTTTAAGCGACTCGCGTTCTTTGCGTAGTTGGGTGGCCCGCTGCGCAACGGTTTCCGTTTCCGCGATCAACGCTTGGTGTCTTGCGTCGTTGGCGGCCGCAGACTTAACGTTGGCGATCGCAGCACGGTAGTTGTCGGCGACTTGAAGCTTGGCTTCAACCGGAAGATCGGTCTGCTCCACTTCGGCAAGCGATCTTTCGAGTGACTCGAGCGACAACGCTCCCGCAAACGCTTTGGATTCCGAAGGTGGGACGACCGGAGGTGTCGCGGGAACCTCCGACGACGAGACGATCGATCCGATCGTCGCCCAAAACAGAATCGCAAAACGTAAAAATCGGATCGTCCGCACTGTCGGCCTCCTGCCGGTCGTTGACTTACGAAAAGTGGTCTCTTGCACCGCCCACGTTACAGGCTCGCTAAGCGGGCGACAATCCAATTTCGACGTCGTCCTGCTCGATTCCGAATGTTGGGATATGATGGTCCTTTTCATTCCCCTTGCCCCGCTTGATTGCGAGAGATTGATGTCGATTCCCCCCCATTGTCGACCCGGCGTTTCGCTAAAAACGTTGTGGTTGAGCGTATTCACTTACGCGTTTTTCGGCGCTTCGGTCCTCGCCCAGCCTCCGACTACCGCGAGCCCCGCGTTGCAATGGCCGCGTTTTTTGAACTCGGACTTCAGCGGCTCGGTCAACGCCGTTGGAATGGCTGCGAGACAATGGAACGTCGAACCGAAGCTGGATTGGACGATTCCGGTTGGTGACGGCTATGGGCTCGGCGTCGTGCAAGAAGGGGCCTATTTCCATTTCGACGCATCCGAACGTACCGAACGGATTCGCATGATCGCGATGGACTCGGGCAAGACGATCTGGGAGCGAACCTATGAATTAAACTATCGCGACCTTTATGGGTACGAAACCGGACCAAGGTGCAGTCCGACGTGCGACGGCGACTTGGTGTTTTCGTTCGGCGCGGCGGGGATGTTGACGGCTTGGGCGATCGACGACGGAACGAAGTTGTGGCAAGTCGATACGAACGAAAAATACTCCGTCGTTCAGAACTTCTTCGGCGTTGGTTCGGCACCGTTGGTACTTGGCGATCTTGTCATCGTGATGGTCGGAGGCAGTCCTGTAGCGGATCAAGCGATCGCTCCGGGACGGCTCGACCGCGTCTCGCCCAACGGTTCCCTTGCGGTGGCTTTTGATCGATCGACGGGTAAAGAACTCTGGCGATGCGGAAACGATCTGGCGAGCTACAGCAGCCCGCGAACGATGCAGATCGATGGCCAGGATTATGTCTTGATGCTCGCCCGTGAACATCTGCACTTGATCGATCCCCGCCAAGGCAAGTCGATCGGCCAAACTCGCTTTCGAGCGGACATCCTCGAAAGTGTCAACGCCATGACGCCCGTCGTCGAAGGAACACGGGTCTTGATCGGTGATTGTTACGACTTAGGCTCCGTCGTGTTTGATGTGAAGATCGAGGATGGTCAAGCGGATTTCAATGAAGTTTGGCGTGATCCGGAAAACAATCGGCGCAACCAATCTCTGCGTTCTCATCTATCCACCCCCGTGCTCTGCGACGGCCATCTCTACGCATGCAGCGGCCGCAACGCACCCGACAGCGACTTTCGGTGCGTGGAGTTTGCTACGGGGAAAGTGAAGTGGACGGCACTCGATCGTCGTCGCAGCACCGCAACCCGGGTCGGAGAAATCTTGTTGGTACTAAAGGAAACCGGCCCGCTGCACATTGTTCGTTGTACACCTGATGAGTACGACGAACTCGCCGTCTGGAATCTGGATCAATCCGACGGTGACCGGCCAGCGATCACGTACCCGTGTTGGGCCGCTCCGGTGGTGGTGGGCGAGCAAGTCCTCATTCGCGGAGATGGAGATTTGTTGTGTCTTCGTCTACCCGATCCCGCTAGACGATAAGGCTACGACTCCTGCTCATTTAATTCTAACGTCCAGGGTTGATTGTCAGGCGATCTCGCCAAGATGGCGCGGGCGATTTGCGGAACAATACTTTGTTCAATCGCTCGCTGCAGCGGGCGGGCACCATGTTTCGCGTCAAAGCCGGTTTCGACGAGTTGATCGACGCACGCCGTCGTCCACTCAAGGTGCAGGCGTTGGTTCACGATCGTTTCACGCCGACGCAGTGATTCCAACTCCTTGATCACAATCCGCCGAGCGGTCTCGGGGTTGATGGGATTGAAGGAAACGATCTCATCGAGACGATTGAGGAATTCGGGACGGAACGCGTTTCGAATTGCTTTGTCGATTCGCGAGACTCCTTGTTGCGGGTCGAGGCCGCTGAACCCGACGGCCGACGTGCGAGACGCGCCGACGTTGGTGGTCAACACGATGATCGTCCCGCATAACGACGTGACACGTCCGAAGCGGTCGGTGATGCGTCCCTCATCGAATGCCGACAACCATACGTCGTGAACTTCCGGAGATGCCTTTTCGAACTCGTCGAGCAGAAGCACGTTGAGCGGTTGATTTCGAACGCGACCGATCCAACCCGCCACGTCGCCGTCGTCGTTGACCGTCAAACGATGGACCCCGTCATAGCCGCCGTACTCGCTCATATCCAATCGTATTAATCGGTCATCGATCGGTTGATCGCCCAACGGTCGACCGAGATCGCTGGAAGATCGTTGCGACTTGGAACCGAACAGATACTTGGCCAAACACTGCGCGAGCTGGGTTTTCCCGACACCGGTCGGTCCGCTAAACATCAACGTGGCGATCGGACGATCAGGATCACACAAGCCTGCTTTGACGCGAATCACGACGCCCGCAGCGACATCCACGGCAGCGGACTGATCGATTACCGATTCCGACAATTCGCGTCGAACCTCATCAACCGACAACGGGCGATCGTCTCGCAGGACCATTTCCGGGACGCCCGTCCGCTGAGTCACGGCATCAATGATGTCGGCACGCGAGATCGTTGATCGCTTGTCGGAGATCGCCGACTGGATCAGCCGCCGAGACAAATCGATTGCAGGTTTGGGCGGCGCCTGGGCCGGACAGAACCGTTTCATCAATTGGGCGATCAAGAACGACGCATCACGATCGATCGTCAAGCGATGATCGCGTTCGGCTTGCCCGAACATCGTCGTCAAGATCGCTCGAGTGCGGTGATCTGAAACCGCTTCCAATCGAACGATCTCAAAACATCCGAGCAACTCGGGCAACAATCGCCGAATCGCTTCAACTTCATCCTCGGTAGCTTCGGCGATCACACTCAATTCGCCACGCCGCAGATAGGGAATCAAGAACGCAGCCAACGAATCCGTCGGCCCTTGACCGCCGAGCCGCACGAAATCGATCAACGACTCAAACGCCAAGATTGCCGATATCGAATCGGCGTCGGCGATGATCCGCTCGACGCGTTCTTCCCATTGTCCCAAGTACGCCATGCCGGCAATCAAGTTTTCGGCGGATGTCTGCCACAAAACCGGTGGGAACTTCCGTTTGGCACGCGGAGTGGAATCGGATTCTGGATCAAAATCATCATTTGCCTGTGCCGCGTTGGCAAGTTCGTCCTGAAGCTCCCACGCGACCCGACTGACTACGGTGGATTTGCCACATCCCGTCGGACCGACCAGCAGAACGCTGCCTCCGGATAGCTTCGTGGTGGCCTCGCACGGGCCGTTGTAAACGACCAGGGGATCCCGCGAGCCGGGGCCGCGACGTTGATTCAAAACCGGCGTCGCGACGGCCGACAATTCACTGGGTAGCTCGATCGCCGCCCCACTTCGTCGCTCGCGAGGGCGGACGCGAATCGGACGAATTTCGTCACGCAACGGCGGTGTGAGGGCGGCGATCGTGTGTGCGGAAACTTGGGACGCGTAGCCGCGAACGTGTTCATCGATCAGTCGTTTCATTTCCGTCGTCGACGAACAATAGAACTCGCTATCAAAATCAACAAGGAAACATTCGATGGAGTTGTCGGCGAATTGCTTCACCGCGTAACGAACCGGCAACCGAATCTCGCCACCGACAGGCGTTCGGCGATTGCGATCGTGTTGAAACAACCGCACCGAAACCGTCGTTCGTTCGAGCGTCATGGCGTGCGCGTCAGGCCATGGTTCATCCAGTTCGGTCTTTTCCAGTTTGCGAATTCGCTGCCGCACGGCGGCGAACGCTTCCGCGGCGGTGGAACCTCCCGCGGACACTTGCGGGCCGTCGATCACCCAAGCCGTGAACAAGTCGTCGGCATACTGCGAAACCAGAACAGACACTTGCTGTGCGGTCATGAGCCGGTCCAATAGGTGGATTGGCAAAGCAAATCGATGGCGGCGTTGAACAGACTCTTCGACTCGATCCGGCGACCGCTACGAAGGTCCAAGTGGTGTTTGCGTTCGTCAAAAATCCGAGAGATCGGCGGCAAGTCATCGGCGTGTTCGAACGTTCGGTCGCTATTAAGCGACCCGCTAAGCGAATCTTCAGGCGAACCTTCAAGCGAACCGTGAAGATCAACCGGCTCGGCGCGAACATCCATGATGCAAACCGCACCCTGCGCGGTCACAAACTGCCAACCGCCTACAGCCTGCGAGATCGAAGCGAACGCCAGAGCCCCCGACACGAGGATGGATGTCGCATCGCCGGAAGATTCCGGACCGACGGCTTCGGCTTGCACGTCCAATCCCTCAATCTCAGAAAGCCAATGGGTCAGCACCCGCCGCATGAATACTGCGTCAAGCCGAGTCATGTCGTCGAAGTCTTCCATCATGGCTTTCAGCTTTGAATTGCCTACTGAATCACCGGTTAAAACCCGCCGACGACTCGGCACGACGGCCGAATCCCCGTTGCCGAACGCTCGCACAACGACCCGCCACTGCATCGATTGTCCACGATGTTGAAATTGCGATTGCAATCTTCCCACATGGATTAGCAACTCGTCACGTAACTGGCACAGGTCTGCAGGTCCCGCCGGCATCGACCGATTCTCAAAATAGTCTTGGATCGCTTCGTGGGCCTGAAAGTCGAGTCGGTGTGATTTGGGTTTGTCGCTTGCTTGCAGTTTATCACGGTTCGGCGGGGAACCAACTTGATGCACCGGAGTTACCGGCGGCACGCTCGGCTCTTGCGACAATTGTTCGCGAAGATCATTCAAACGGGAACGACAATCTCGCCACAATTCCCGGATGTTGATGTGCTCCAAGGTGGACGGGCTCACCCCGCCCGCGTGACCCGATGTCGTGCCCTCACCCGATGATCCGAGCTCCCAACGAACCGGCTGCTCGTCCAACGGCGACCGAAGCTCGTCAAGTTTTTTTTCGACCAAATCGCACCACTGGGCCGTTGTTCGATCGATCGGTTCGCCATGCTCGAGGTAACGAATCGACTTACGACGAACAACCAAACGGCCACTCGGATCGATTTCAATCCGCAGCAACGTGGGGGCATCGGATGTCTCTGCGGCTATGATCTCGGCGGCAGGTCGGATCAGGTCACGTTCGATTTGCCGTTTCAGAGACCGGGCGCCCATAGCCGCGTTGACGCCCCGGCGAGCGGTGGCGTCGATGGCAGAATGATCGATATCGATCAACACGTTCCGCCGCCGCAAGCCGTCGCGTTTCAACAATCGCTGGACCTGCAACCACGCGATCTGCCGAATCGTTTCGTCGGATAACCGATCGAAGTGTAAAACGCCGTCGATGCGATTGAAGAACTCGGGACGAAAGTATTCTCGCACCGCCCGATCGTGTTTTTGACGCACGAGTGTTTTTTGCCGCATCGCCGAATCGTCGCCTCCGACGAAACCCGTCGTCGACAGCGATTGCCGCGAACCGAGGTTGCTGGTCATCAAGATCAACAGGCCACTCAAATCGACCACACGTCCTCGCGCGTCGCTGAGTCGGGCTTCGCCGAGGGCTGGCAACAGCACATTCAACACCGACGGGTGGGCCTTCTCGATTTCGTCAAGTAACAGAACCGCGTGAGGTCGGCGACGAACCGCAGCGGTCAGCAGACCGTCGGGCGCGTCAAACGTTCCGATCAAACGCGACGCGGCATCCGGACTTGATAACTCGTTCATGTCGATCCGAATCATACCGCCTTCGTCGAATAAACAAGACGCGATCGCTTTGGCCGTTTCCGTCTTGCCCACACCGGTCGGTCCCACCAATAGGTACGTGCCCAGAGGCCGCGACGTGTCGTTCATCCGCGCGATCGCGACCATCACACGATCGACCAACACGTCGATCGCTTCGTCTTGACCGATAACTTGGCGACGTACCTGGTCGATCATCTCCGACCGCTTGACGTGGATCTGTCGATCCAAGATCGAACGTTGTAGTCCCGTTTGGCTGGCGAAATCGCTGAGCACGTCATGGCGATCGATCTTGCCGCGGGCATGTTTGGTCGCCAATGAGTTGAGCGCGGCGACCGCTTTTCCGGGCAAAACCGATGCCTTCTCGAAACGGTCTTGCAGCGAAACGATCTCGGGAACGATTGCGAAATCAAACAGGCATCGATGGATGGATTCCAGTCGTTGAGCCGTCTTGATCAGCAGGCGGGTCGTTCGGTCGCGATTCATTTCACGGGCCGGCACGACCACGAAACGCGACGCGAACTTGGGATCGCGATTCTGAAACACGGACCAAGCCTCGGGCGTCATCTCGGCCAAGATTCGAACGGGCAGTGCGTCGAGTTGATTGCGCAGCATGTCGGCAACACACATGCTGCTGTCACGTGTTTTGCCCGCGTGAAACAACCCCAATAAGTCGTCAAACACCAACGTATGATCTTTGCGGTGGGCGTGCCGCAGGATGGCCAATACCCGTTCTTGCCATTGACCTAAGTACGACATACCGCTGATCAAGCGAGGTGGCGACAGATGCCAGAATTGACGCCGTCCCTTCTTTGAAGGCATTCCACCGATGGCACCTTCGATCCGTGCCGTCTTGCCGCTCCCGCGTGGACCGACCACGACCACACAGCGACGGTCGCCCAAACTTAACAGCGTCCGCAACCGCCGCAGATCGCCGGCCACACCGATCGGACGACTGAGTTGCTCGGGCGGCAGTTCGCTCAGGCAACGCCCCACCTTTCGCAATTCCGATGCACCGTCGGAAACATCGTCGCCGCCCAACAACGCACGTAGCGGATCAACGGTTTTCGGCGTGGCAACGCCCAGCGGAATCTCCAGACAGACCGTATCCACCCAAGCTTTGCCTTGAATGCTTAGCTCCCGAATCATGTCCACGACGGAATCCGTATCGCCTTGGTGGCGGGCCGTTTTGCGGAAGTGATCCTGGTAAACTTCCGTCGCTCGTTCTTGGATCGTCTGATGAGGCAAGACATCAAACCACAACGTCGGCAACGATGGCGAAAACACGGTGCGATGCGACTTCGTACCCATGCGGACCAGCATGACCTTCCAATCCGCCGTTCGGTCGCGCAGGTTTAGGCTCAACTTCACCACTTCGCTCGAAATAGGATCGGCATAATGAAATCGAAGCAGCGGTCGATGGTCGGTTTGACGTCCCAAATCTTGCAATACGACCCGCAGCCGATCTTGGAAACGCGATAAGACGCGGGCTAAACTCGTTCCCGATCCTTCGGGGCCATCGATCAAGAGCGGACGAACGGAATACAACTCGCCCCGCTCGGACCATTGTTTTCCGGTTTCTCGGCGTGAGGTAATGTAGACCGGGATGATGAATTGCATGATTGAAGGTCCGTCCGTTTAAAACGGCGCGCCAAATTCGTCGCTCGGCCAACCCTGATCGAGTATCGCCCACATGGTGGCCCGATGATGCGACTCGAGGACATCTTCGAGCCACCGGCCGCTACGGTCCAATTTCGAGGTTTGAGCCGGCATCGACGAATACGTGAACCCGACATCGACCATTTTCAACTCCTGAACCATGTCATTGGAAAGGTCATAATTTCGGCGGGGATAACCGTTGTATTGAAAATCCGCCTGGATCAACCAGTCTGGGGCCACGTAGTCGATCGGCAATGTGGCGTGCAACTCCACCATGACCGATGAGGTGGCATCGTGGTTCGCCCGGGACGGACGAAATCCGTTAAGGTTGAAACTGTGAACACCCGCCTCTCCCGCGATCAGTCCAGAGACACCGGGGCCACGGAACGTCAACATCACCGCGAGCGTCCCATCGGGTAAATTCTTCAGCGCGTCTTGCCGCTTGCCGAAATGACCGCTGCGCATCGCGAAAGCGGCTAAACCGTGAGATCGGAAATCCTTGTTTTCGGGCAACTGTGAACTTGAAGATTGGCTGGCCAATCGAAACGCCGGCTTGTCCTGCCAGCCTTCGCTTTCAACAACCGGGTCGGATTCCCCATTCCGGCCACGTCGGATCAAAACGTGCGCTTCCATCGATCGGTCCGACGACGACGCCCATTTCTGATAAGCGAGCAACAACGGCGTGGCGATCGCCAAATTCGGGCCCGAAACGACGAGTGTAATGCGGTCGTGATTGTTGGACTTTGAATGCGACAACTGTGTCAGCGTCGTGAACAGCCGGTCCTCCAACACGTCGGCCCGACGGGTAGCACGCTCGACGTCGATCGGTTGGAGATTGTGAGTACGTTCGAGTAATAGAGCTTCGAACTTTTCCACGTCGCGAACGACGCGACGACATCGTGCGATGGTCGTGGCCAAGGTCTGACGTTCTAACGCGTTTTCGCCGAACCGAATCCGGCGACGTTTTTCAGGCTTGGTCGTCGCGGCGAGCTGATGCTTGATCGTTCGCGTCAACCACTCGTGTCGGTTGCGAACCTCCATAAACGGATCGCACTGTTGGAGCGATTGGCTGCGACGACGCAACAGCGACGCTCGGGATACCAATTCCTGCACCGAATTATCCAGGTCGCGTTTGTGTTTGGGAGTTTTCGACAATGCCTTGCGATGAACGTGAACTTGATCGGCAACAAATTCAATGTGGATGTCCTGTCCGTTTCGCCGCGACTTTTGCACGACTGCCTTTTGCACAACGGCCTTTTGCACAACGGCAGAGAGTGGTACCAACAATCGGTCTTGAATCTCACGTTGCAACGGGCGAGCGCCAAATTGGGGTTGGTAAGCGGACTCGGAAATCGACGCGACCACGGCCGCATCGACGGTCAACTCGCCGGAATGTTCACGCAGCCCGTCGCGTCGGCGCAGGTCGTCGATTTGACTGCGAGTGAGTTGATGGATCGTCTCCGGCGAGAGTGGCTGATAGGCGATGATGCGGTCGATACGATTAAGCATCTCGGGCCGCAAGAACTCACTGACGCGCCGTCGAAAGTGGCTTTCCAATCGTGACGCGTTGGCTATGGTGTCGGCGGTTGCCGAAGCCATGGCGGCCAAGCCCATGGCATTGGCGCGGTAGTCTTCGACGCCGAGGTTGCTGGTCATTAACAAAATCGAATTGCGAAAGTCGGCCACGCGACCGGCGCGATCGGTTAATCGCCCTTCGCCCATGACCTGCAATAACAAATCAAAAACCGAATGATCGGCCTTTTCAAACTCGTCTAGCAAGATCAACGAGAACGGTTGAGCCTGCACTGCCGAAGTCAAGACACCGTCGGGTTGGGACACCGTTCCGATCAAACGCATCGCTGCGATCGGGTCGGCATACTCGGCCATGTCGATTCGGACCAACCGCGAGACGTCGCCGTAAAACAATCGAGCGAGTGCCTTGGCCGTTTCCGTCTTTCCGACTCCGGTCGGACCGATCAACAGCAACGACGCCAAAGGTCGGTCGCCGCGTGACAAATCAGTACTCAACACCGCGATCAAATCGACCAAACGATCAATCGCTGCCTCCTGGCCGAGAACCTGTGACGACAATTCCTTGCCGATCGCATCCAAATCCGGCGGCGACCCCGTATCGATAAGAAATCGGGGCAAACCTGTTTGTCGACTGAACCCCTCGATCACCCTTGCGACATCAAGAACCGGGCCCTTGCCGGGATGCGGAATTGTTTCCGGGAATTCGGTCCGCTCGATTGGTGATTGGCTCGCCGATTCGCCCACTGAGCGATTGGTGGATTCACCGACGAGTTCACTGAGCATCGCGTCGAGAGAATGCAACGCCCGACCGGGCGACGCCCCGACGGTCGGAAATCGCCGATGCAAACGATCAAGCAACAAAAGAGCGTCAGGCTCAACGGAAGGCGTTACCGAACGCGAAACGACCTTTGGGGCGCGGCTTGGAAGCGTGAACCCGGCCCGGCGGTTTGCCTTTCGCTTTCGTTTGCGGTTTTTCTGTCGCAGTGTCTCGGTGATATCGACAGGACACCAGTTCGCAGCCGCGTCGAGCAAGATGTCGCGGGTCGTCGCGGGATCCGGCGGCGTCACGTGCAACGGCGTCAGTGCCTCGACCAAATGCGGTTCGGTTCGCTGCAATGTTGCAAGCTCCGCTGGTAAGCATTCGATGACAACTTGGATCGTCCCGTCGGCAATTCGAGGGGCCAACAAGGATCCCACTCCGCCGCTGCCCCATGCGCGACCGGACTGACACAATTCAACCGCGTTACCGAGGTGCAACAACACTTGATCGCGGCGGGCTTCGTCGATCAAACGCAAACACTGTTGTTGCCAACCGCCAAAGCCCGATTCGCCCGAAATCAGTCGTGAACCGTCGGTGGCGTACACGATCGGGGGCGGCGTAACCGACCGCATCCAGGTCTGAAAGATGGCGGTTTTGCCCACGCCGGTTGGACCGACTAGCAATGCCGATCCGCCACGACGACCGTTGGCGGCGCCCATGGAAAGGATGTCACCGAGCTGCTTGACTTCGCCGTCCCGGTGCGAGGCCGGACGGATCGAGTTGGGATCGATCCGAACGGCGACTTTGCTGAGCGTCGGCCGGCCGCTCGAAGAGTCTTTTGCGTCCCACCGTGCCCGCTCCGATGGCGTCGGCAATTTCACCGTTAGCTGTCGCGATACCAACGTCGAGCCTGCCGATTCGTGGAGAGTCGTCAACGTCGCGAGGAGCGATTCACGCGAACGACGGATCGTCGCGCGAACTTGTTGAGCAACGAGTCGGTCCACGTCCGTCTTCACCGACGCAGCGATGCGAATTTGCAGCGCCGGAACGACGGCGATCTCCACCGCCGACTCAACCCGATATCGCAACACGTCCAGCGGAATCGTCCATGCTTGCTGCCAGTGTGATTGGCCGGGCTCAGGTTTGAATTCAACGTCCAATGTCGAAAGCGTGACTTCACCGCGGACCAAGCTCATGACCAACTCGCCGGGCATGAACCGTTTGATCACCGATTGGAGCCGACGCAATGTCACCGCCACGGCGTCCTCGGGAGTGGCCGCCAAGAACGCATATTCCGGAAACCCCACCGGCTCGGCCAAATGAAGGCCGCCGTGGCATCGAAGCAAAATCGGCAGATCCAAGGTCAGCGACGTGGGCATAGGACCAGTATAGACGTTCCCATGCCCTGCGGGTTCGCGATCGAAGGCTCGTTAAAACTTCGCCGCGATCGACCTGCTCTTTTCGACCGCCGCAAGCACCGTCGAAGCTACATCTTGTGGGGCGGCCAAGGTGGGTTCGATGACGACACTTTGTATATCCGTGAACCCAAAAAACCCCAGCATCTGTTCGACGTACGGTTTCTGATGATCCATCCCCGATCCTTCGCCGCCGTATGACCCGCCGCGTGCGTAGATGACCACCGCCGGCCGGCCCGTCACCAAGCCGCTGTATCCGCTTTCAGGATCAAATGAAAACGTCTGACCGGGCTGTGCGATCACGTCGATGTAGTGCTTCAACTTGTAGGGAACGCCAAAATTCCACATCGGAAGACTGATCACGTACTTGTCGGCGGACTTGAACGCGTCGCAACACGCCACGACGGCCTCCCAAGCCTTGGCCTGATCGTCGTCAAAACCTTGGCCGTGCAATACCTGATACTTCGCGTCGATCGTGTATCCGTCGAACTCGGGAAGTGTCATGTTCCAAAGGTCCAAGATCACAATTTCATCGTCTGGATTGGCCGCCTTGTAGGCATCCAAGAAAGCATTGGAGACCTCGATCGATTTCGAGCGAGCCTTGCGAGGAGACGATTCGATATAGAGTAGTCGTGCCACGGAGCGTTCCGGTTGTTGGAGGGGTGAACGATTTGGGATCTCGTCATAGGAGTGTCCTCATGATGATAGCGACCCGGCCACCTTCGGCCACCAACTAGCCGTTCTTGGCCCTCGCGTGTATCCTCTGCCCGACTCTTTCCGGCTTTTTCCTTTCAAACCTTTTCTTCGCGACTTTCCGGCGGCAACATGTCTGATCACGATTCGCCCATTTCCTTGCGTTTGGCTGTTGGCGGCGATCACGCGGGATTCCAGCTCAAAACCCTGGTCATCGAGCGATTCAGCGACCATGTCATCGAGCTGCTCGACTGCGGAACTCACGACGAAGAAGCCTGTGATTACCCCGACTTTGCCGTCGAGGTCGCCGAACGCATTAACTCCGGCCAAGCTGATCGGGGATTGCTGATCTGCGGCAGTGGAGTGGGCGTTAGCGTCGCGGCCAATAAAATCACGGGCATCCGTGCGGCGATCTGCCACGACACGTATTCAGCCCGGCAAGGGGTCGAGCACGACGACATGAACGTGCTGTGTATCGGCGGTCGGATCATCGGCAGTGAGCTGGCGTTTGAAATCATTACCGCATTCCTAAAGGCACGCTACACGCCGCAAGAGCGACACGCCCGCCGTTTGCGGAAAATTATTGCCTTGGAAGAAAACTGAGCGGACTACTCGATGTGACGCCACCACCGTATAAAGGGGCGTCCCGTTTGATACCTTGAACCCGAGTTCGACAAGAATGACACAACTGCTGGCCGCCCGCGCGGGTGAGATTACCCCTGAAATGGAATTCGTCGCGCAGCGAGAGAACCTCTCGCCGGAGCTGATTCGCGATGAAGTGGCGGTGGGCCGAATGGTCATCCCCGCGAACAAAATCCACGCCGCCGGATCGCTCGAGCCGATGTGCATCGGGATCGCGGCGAAGTGCAAGATCAACGCGAACATCGGCAATAGCGCCGTGACAAGCAACGTCGGTGAAGAACTCGACAAGCTTCACACGGCCGTTCACTTCGGGGCCGATACGGTGATGGACTTGTCGACCGGCAAAGACATCGACAACATCCGCCGCCAAATCATCGAAAAGAGCCCCGTGCCGATCGGCACCGTCCCGATCTATCAAATGCTCGAAGAACTCGGTGGCAACATCGAGGACATGAACGCCCAGCACTTCCTCGATATGGTCGAGCATCAAGCGAAACAAGGCGTCGACTACATGACGATTCACGTCGGCGTGAAGTTGGAGCATCTGCATTTGACCGTCAATCGCATCACCGGCATCGTCAGCCGCGGCGGTTCGCTCATCGCCAAATGGATGATGGCACACAATAAACAAAACCCGCTACTGGAAGCCTTCGACGACCTTTGCGATATCATGCGTGAGTATGACGTGACTTGGTCGCTCGGCGACGGTTTGCGACCGGGTTCGATCGCCGACGCTTCCGATGCGGCCCAGTTCGCTGAACTGGACGTTCTCGGTGAATGCACAAAACGGGGCTGGGAAAAGGGAACGCAGGTCATGGTCGAAGGCCCCGGCCACATTCCGTTGGACCAAATCCAAATGAACATCGAGCGACAAATCGAGGTCTGCCACGGTGCGCCGTTCTACGTGCTCGGCCCCTTGGTCACCGACATCGCTCCCGGTTATGACCACATCACCAGCTGCATTGGTGCGGCCAATGCTGGGATGCACGGCGCGGCGATGTTGTGCTATGTCACGCCCAAGGAACACCTCGGCCTGCCCAACGAGGAAGACGTCAAGCAAGGCGTGATCGCGTATAAGATCGCCGCCCACGCCGCCGACGTCGCCCGCAAACGCATCGGGGCTCAAGACCGTGATGATGCGTTGTCACGAGCCCGATTCGCGTTCGATTGGAAAGAGCAATTTCGTTTGTCCCTCGATCCGGAAACCGCCCAGAAATATCACGACGAAACATTGCCCCAGGATACCTTCAAGAGCGCCCACTTCTGCAGCATGTGCGGCCCGAAGTACTGCTCGATGAAGATCACCGAAGACATCCGCGAGATGGCCAAAAGCAAACAGCTCGTCGAATTGCCGACAACCTAGTGCTTTGCCCAACTTTATTTTAGGATTAGTCGTTTTGGCGCTAGCGGGCTGTTGATTTAGTCGTATACCGAACGACAACCATTAGCCGATGGGCGTTAGCCCCGGTTAACAGCCGTGTAAACCGCCGCTAACGCGGTACGGCTAATTAAATCAACAACCCGCTAGCGGGCTGTTGATTTAGTCCTCATCGAAACCCGAAGCGTGAGCGAGGGATGCATACAAAGGACTTAATGGTGATGAATCCCTCGCTCACGCTTCGGGTTACGATTAAATCAACACGCCGCTAGCGCCCAAACGGCTAATGTTGCCAACCCTAAAGTTGAATCTAGGCAAAGCACTAGTCCGCAGTCTGCTGGCTGATTTGAGATAATCACCTCGTTCCAGCACGAATTGCCAATCGTGCTCGTGCTCGTGCTCGTGCTCAGTGAAACGGTGCTCGTTAGCGAAAAGAGCCTTTAATCAACGTCCAATCTTCGACCGCGATCGACGAGACGTTGACCGCCCCGCCAGCAAACATATCGCGGAGCACAACCTTGATGAAAGCCTGAAGCTACTCGACCGATACTCGGGACAACCACTTGCCCAACGGTGAAGCCAAGATCGCGGGCATCAGGAACACGTCGCCGATCAGCGCAGCCGATAGCAATCCAAACATCATCAACGCAAAACGCTGCGTCGGCACGAACGGGGATAAGCCGTAGACCGACAAAGAAATCGCGCACACGGCAGTTGTTTGCCACATTGCCGGTCCACAAATTCGTAGTGCTTCGGTGGCGGCTTCGTGCCGAGTTTGCCCGTTTTTCATTTCAACGGAGTAACGAGATAACAAGTGAATCGTTGCGTCGACGGCGATTCCCAAGGCGACGCTGGCCGTCATCACGCTGCCGATGTCCAACGGCATGTCGATCAATCCCATCACACCGAACAGGGTGATCGTAGGAAACAAGTTCGGGAACATCGCCAGCACCCCGCCGATCACGCTGCGCAGCAACAGGATCATGACCACCGCGACGACGCCAAAAGCAGCCAAGAAACTACGAAACAGATCATCCAACAGGACGTCTTGCGATCCGGTCGACATCGGAATCCCGCCGGTATAAGTCAACGAAACTGCGTCGGAAGGAGCCAGTTCCTCGATGAGCTCGTCGACGATGTCCTGCACACGCTTCAGCTCGCTGCGGTAATCGAGTTCGTTGTCGAATGGAAAGCGAAAACTAACTCGCCAAATCGGATTGCCCTGCTCGTCAACGGTGAAGAAACCGGAACGGTTCAGCGACGCGTCGTCACCTTCGATTTGCTTGCGAATGTTCGTTTCTCGGACGATAGCGCCCACCGAACGATTCTCGGTCGCCGGCGGCGTTGGTAAGAACGTCCGGGCTGACATCACGCCGCCGACCCCTTCGATGCGGCGGATCGCGTCATCGAGGTCGCGGATTAACCGGAACTGCTCCATGATGTCGGGCATCATAACACGATTCATTCGAACCAAGAGCTCCGCGTTGATCGTTGGGCCCAAGTGGTCTTCGAACCACTGATAGTCACGGTGAATCAAGCTGTCCGGCGGGAACATTCGCGGTACGTTGACCGATGTGGTCAACAACGGCATCCCCGTTGATGTGCCAACGGTTAATAACGTAAACAAAACGACCGTGGCGATCGGATAGCGGAGGATTCGTCCGGTCAGTGATTGCCAGTGACGATCCAGCCACACTCGCAAACGTTGGTCAATCGCCGCACGTGGCTGAACCCTGCCCTTGATCAAACCTCGACGTTGCATCGTTATCGCGTGCCATTGCATCGCCCCGGGCAACATGGTCAGCAACATTAAAAGCGTTCCAAGCACGGAACCTGCGGCGATCACCCCGAATGCACTGACCGGCCACAATCGCACCAAGCCCAACGAGCCCAATCCGATCATCGTCGTGATCGCAGCTAACCAGCAGGGAACATAGCCTGCTTGGATCGCACGGCGGGCCGCAGCCGTTGGATCAATCGTAGGGTCACTCTCAATCACGTCGAGGTAGTAATTGCTCAAATGAATCCCCGCGCTAGCGGTCAAAACAAACACCAACGGCGGCAACACGATCAGGATGGCATTCATTTCCAATCCGACCAGGTGAACCACAGCCAACGACATTCCTTGGCCGATCATCGCGACGGACAACACGACGAATGTCAACAGCACCGAACGCAGACACAACCAACAAATCACCGCGCCGAGAACGCAGGAAGGCAACGTGAATTTCTCGATCGACGCAGTCGCTTCGTGGTCCAATAGCGCTCCGTCGATCGGCGGCCCCGCCATCCGAACGTCCGCCGGTTCAATGCCCAACGCCTTGGCCACATCCGCAGCCATTCGGGGTAAGGACTCGTTACGAAGATAGTGTCCGGCTTCGGAGAACGTCGCCAACAAACACGTTTGTTTCCCGTCCGGCCCGACGAGCGCTCCGGCGAGTCTTGCGCGAATTCCTTGATCACTGAAACTCGCTGGGGGCCGATTCAAAATGTCATAGATCGCTTGGCCCGATGTGAGCAGTTCGAGGTAGTCGGGGGCATCACGCCGCGCCGCGAGCCATCTGGATTCGTCGATCGGATCGCCATGACGAGGCAATCCCTTCTCTTCGCCGAGATAGCGCAACTCATCAGGTACCGGAGCCGAGGGAACACAGTACTTTTGCAATGCAGCGATCGCCAACGGGATTTCCGGCGATCCCAGTTCACAATCCTCCCAACTGATCATCACGATCTCTTGGCCCTGAAACCGCCGCGTGAACTCCTCATACTCCGCTCGAACCGGCAACGTTTCGGGCAACCAAAGTCCAGGCGCGTTGAACATCGTCGACAACGCTGCCTGGGAACCGAGGATGCTGATCGGCGCGAGCACCGCGAGGACCAACGCACCGATCACGAGTTGAAACCAGTAAGCGTTCTTTTGACGATTCAATGACATGAGGGTGCTACGTCGTCTCCTTGAAGTTCTGCACGCTGCGATTTCGGCATCGAGTTGGCCGGTGATCGACATTTCGGTGCACTGATCGGCTGCTTCCCGGCGAATATGATAGCGACACCCGAACGCGCCGCCGACCGGCGTTCACCGCTTGAGCGATTTTCGGGCTTTCCAGCGTCTTTGAGTTGAACCCACTATGCCCAATGTGAGCGATCGTCACGACACTGCGTTACACGTGCCCCAGCTAAGGAACCCGGCATGATCAGACGATACCGTCTTCATCCCTGACTCGCCGGTCACCTCCACTCGACGACCGGCCGCCTCCAGAAGAAAAGGAAGTCGATGATCGGACTCAGTCTGCCCGCTTGGGACATGTCGCACATGCGGCAGTTCGTGGAAAACAAGCTATGCGAACTTGGGGCGTTGGAACCGGCCCAGTTCCCGTTAACGCAGCGAGAGGTCATTCGACGTGGAAAAACCTGCGGATTCTTCTTTTGCTTGCATGGCCCACGAAGTGTGAAACTGACCGCAATTGCCGACCTGAACACCCAATCCCTCGTTTTTTACGGCAGCGACGGAGTCCGACGCGAGACGCTTTTGTGGGATGAGATTCTGTCCCATTAGGACCTTTCAAAATGCCATTAGCTGGCTGTTAATTTAATCGTAACCCGATGCGTCACGGCGTGTTGATTTAATCGTAACCCGAAGCGTCAGCGAGGGATTGAACGCCATTCATTCTCTTTTAAGTATCCCTCGCTCACGCATCAAGTTTCGATGAGGACTAAATAACACCCCGCCAGCCGCGTGCCTTCGCCTTTGGTTAACGTTTCTAGACCGAGGTGAACCCCCATCGGCCAGCGAGCAAAACAGATTTTCAGCGAGGTTGTCCGATAAAACGCCGTTTTTCAACGGATTTTTCAATTTTTTGGGCGTTCCCAGGTTGCCTGGTGCGTCCTCGGATCGTTATCATCTCGCCCTCTCACGAGGGGAATTACCACGTTAACCGCTACGGATGGGTTGGACGTGACGATTGCTCTCCTTTAGTTCCTCAAAATCGGAGGAGTTTTCACATGCAACGAATTCAATTCGAAGGGTTTACGAAGCGGATATGGTAAAGCTATTGGTGCGAGATCGGGAAACGATTCAAGAAGCAGTTCGACGATTCCGAAAATTGGTAGAACGCAGCGGCATTAAAAAAGAAATGCGTCGTCGTGAGTTCTACGAAAAGCCCAGCGAAACCAACCGCCGCGCCCGCCTGCGAGCCGAACGTCGCAACAAACGCACCCAACTGCTGGTTCGCTGAGAAACGCGATCCGTTGCTAACGATTGGCCATTCGCTAGCAAATCAATCCAGTGCAAATCCCAAATCCGAGAGCTAATAGTGATCCGCTATTAGCTCTACCCAAGGGCGTTTAGCTCAGTTGGCTAGAGCATCTCGTTTACACCGAGAGGGTCGGGGGTTCGAGTCCCTCAACGCCCATCAAATTTTCTATGTCGGTCTCGAGATCGAAGATGTCGTTGTATTGCCCGCTATCGAATTCGGGCGTCTTCAATTCATGAAAATCGGAGAAATTGGCAGCGGAGGAGCGGGATCGGCTGGGAATTCTTTTGCCCCATTGATCCAGTGCCAACATCGCTCCGCTGAAGTCATTGGCTTTGCGGAAGAAATCATCGGGTTGGTTTTCCTTCACCAAGCTGTTTTTCACGATTCGCTGAGGTCTTGGCAACAATCGATCCTAGTGCTTCGTCAAAATTTAGTTTTAGGGTGAGCCGAACCTAGCGGGCTGTTGATTTAATCGTATACCGAGTGACAACAATTAGCCGACGGGCGTTAGCCCCGGTTAACGGTCGCGGGAACCGCCGCTAACGCGGTACGGCTAATTAAATCGACAGCCCGCTAGCGTCGTCGGCTCACTTCACTAACCCTGATTTTTTATTTTGACATAACGCTAGGCCTCGTCTTGAGAGTGATTCCCGATTCGGCGAAAGAGCCATTTGGGGGATCAACTATCGGTTTTTGCCGACGACTGGGTCGCGGTGGGCGGGGGCGTATTGAACGCGACGACTCTCTTCCACCACGGCGGCGTCGCGGTAAGCTTCCACAGTGGGTGCGGATTCCGAAAGTGACACATTGCAATAAGTTAACAGCGTGCCCTTCTCAAAGTGAACATTGCGAATCGCCATTGCATACTCAATCTGAGCTTGATGAAATCTCAGTCGCGCGTCGAGTAGTCGACGGTGGGTCTCCAAACGAACGTCCAGAGCCGGGTTGTCTCCACTAGCCGCTTTCGTTTCCAAAGCATTGAGTTGACGGATGATCGCGTCGACCCGTTGCTTTTGGAGAGTCATGTTATCGAAGGCACGCTTGAGTTCATTGAACGTGTTGCTCAGTCCGAAGTGGACGGAGCGTTGCTGTTCTTGGAGAACATTCACTTCGCGTTTCAATGCTATTTGCGAATTTCGCACGGCGGCGTGAGCCCTGCGAAAACCAACCGGCGATTGATACTCCACCCCGACTTGCCACTCTTGCATATCACCGGATAAGAGGGACGCGGTTGCGTTGCTGACGCTGTCGTCGTCGAGGAGTCGGTCACCAAAGCCGCGAAAGCGATAGCGGCCGATCAGGTCGAGTTGTGGCTTCAAAAAGTTTCGATTGGCCGTCAACTCTAGCTGTCGCTGTTTGATGATCCATTCCTGGCGTTTGAGTTCGGGGCGATTGTGCAGCGCCTCGGCAATCGAAGCGTTCCAGTCGTATGTCACAGGTGCATCGGTCGGTGCTTCAGCTGGGCGAATTAGTTGCCCGTCGTTGATGGGCATGCCCATGATTAGCCGCAACTTTCGCTCTTGAAACCTTAAGCCGCCGATAGCCCGGAAGGTTCCACCACTGCTGCCGTTGTTGGTTCGAGTCCCGTCGATGGCACGGCCATTCAAGGCGTCAATGATCTCGGCTTCAAAACGAAAGACTTGTTCTTCCGCCTGAGCGACGTCCCCGCTCGATGTTGCGTTCTTCGGCAATCGCTTCAGGGTGTCTTTGGCGATATCGCGAGCGTCGATCTTGGCTTCCAAATCGCGATAGGCGTAATACAAATCCCAATAGGCGTTCTCTACATCGGCCAACAAGTCGATGACTGCTTTTTCGAACTCCGAGAGGCTGATGTCGGTGCGGACCCGCGAGATCAATACGCCGTTGAGTTGTCCCACACTCGCCCCAGGCCCGGCGATTCGGTTGAATTGAGTACCTGCCCCCTGCATCAACGGGTGGCGGATTTCGGCGTCGACGATGTTGTCGTACGTGTTCGGGCCAAAACCGTTGGATAGCTGGTTGTTGTTGTCATAGACGATTTGCTGACGTAAGGTCATCAGCCCGCCCGTTGCGGAACGCTTTCGAACGCCCAGTTCGTAATTATGCAGGTCTTGTAGAAAGACACCTTGGTTGCCAAAAAATCGATTGTTCAGTTCGCGATCATTTTTCTCGAACAATGCAGAGGCGAACAGATTGGCATCGAACGCACTGAGTGCGGCCTGTTCGCCCGTTTGGGCGTTGGAATATTGCAGAGCCGGGTCAAATCGCGTGACAACCGAGTCAGGCGAACGCAACAACGCGCCCCCGAGGTCGCGAACAACTCGAGAATTTTCCAGCGCGTAGCGGAGGCAGTCGTCCACAGTGAGCGGAATCGTGTTCTGCGGGGACAGAGATTCTTCGTCGATATCGAGTGGCGATATCGTTTCCATCATCGGCAGCCCGACGCAGCATTCGACGTCCGCGTCGGCGGGCCGCAGTTCTTGCGGGCCGCAACTCGGGTGTAGTGGCACACCTGGCGAGCAAGCTTCCCGGAAATTCACCTTTTGCGAATGAAAACCGCAGCCGCCGATCATTTGGATCGTTAACGCGATGACCAGCAGGTGGTGAGTCCTATTATCCATAAAATGACTTTATTTGCGAGAATCCTTTCTCCACCTAGGTCATCGGTCTCGATCCCCCCGCTACACTCGGGAATATTCATACCACAGGAGTCAGACTGCGATCACGAACGCCAAAATCGATAGGACCGTTACAACTCTCACTTGGAATCGGTCGATTTTAGGCCAGTTCGGCGGAGTTCCGACAATTTCCCCGCCGTGGTGTGGTTCAATCGGGGGCAATCATTTCAAACCGAACAATTAATCATTCCAATCGTCGCGGTCCCGATGTCGGTTTCTGTTACGCATATCGATGAACGCCTAGATGAACTTGAGCGACTCCGCTGTCAGATGGCACCGGAGGCGTTTCTCAATGCGGTGATCGGCTCACTTTGCGATGTACTCGGGGCTCACAATGTCGTCGCAGTTCATCCGATTAACGACGACTATTTCGTATCCGTTGCCGCGGCACGACACCCTGCACCGATCGCCGATTCCCGATGGGTTGCCTCCCAACTTGGAACGCATCGCGAGCGAAGCTCGAGCCCCGATTCCAACGCGTCGACACGTCGCTGGATCGGCTTGACGAAACGTCAGAATGTCGATCCCGCAGATGGACTATCTCGCACCGGCTGTTCGCTATCTCCTTCGACTTGGCGATACGGTGGGATTGTCATCACGTGGCCCTCACACCGTGACACCGCGATCGAGGGGGCGATGCGTGGCATTATCGAAGCGTTCGCCGAAATCGCATTCGCACACTATCTGGAAACGTTTGTCGAATCGCAAGCATCCCGATCACGTGAGCTTGCGGTCGCTCAGGACCAACTCTTGGATACAGACGACGATGAACAAGCGACTTCGTTACTGGTTGGTTCGCTCAGTTCGCTGCTACCGGCGGATCGGGTCTGTCTACTCTCAATGAATGCGACGGGGGAACCTCGGTTGCTCGCCGTTGGCGGTGTCGATGATCTTGACCGACGTACCGAGGCGGTCAAACGAATCGAAGCGGCGGCGGTTGAGACAACGAAAACCCGTCAACCGAATTTTTCAGTCCAGTCTCGCGATCACTTCGACGACGCGAACGCCCTTGGACCGGCAGGAGACGAATCCCACCAACAACTTAGTCTTTCGATCCCTTGGGACGGGCACCACGTCTTACTACTCCAGTGGGCATCCGAGGCCCGGCTTGCTACCGCCGCAGTTTGGTTGCAAGCGACCTGCCATTCGCTTCAATCCACTTGGCATCAAACGAAAGCTTGGCATCGGGTTCCGAAGTGGTTGCGTAGTTATTTGAAACGCTCCAGCCATCGATCATCATCCAAACCGATGGTGAGATGGGCCACAGGAATCTCAGTGCTCGGTGTCATGGCGATCGTCGCCATGTATCCGATCACGTTTTCAATCATCGGCGAGGGGACGCTCGAGCCGATCGATCAACGTTGGATCTTTGCGTCTCAAGAAGGTTTCGTACGTGAGCTGAAAGTTGCCGACGGGGATCAGGTTCAAACAGGCGACGTAATCGCAATTCTGGAGTCGTCCGAGCTGGAGATCCAAATTTCCGAAGTCGCCGGCCGCATTCGAGAGGTCCAAACGCAGCGACAGGGTATCGAGATTACAATCAATCAACTCGTCCGTTCGGCGATTCCGGATCCCGCACTTGAAAATCGGCTGCAGTCGGAGTTGAAGGAACTCGCCATTCGATTGGACAGCTTGAATGAGCAAGCCGGATTGCTCGAGGCTCAGCGCGAGCTATTGCAAATTGTCAGTCCAATCGACGGTAAGATTATCGGATGGGAGATCGAGCGAAACCTGTTGGATCGCCCGGTGAGTCGTGGCGACGTTTTAATGCGAGTCGCTAACACGAATGCTCCATGGAGAATCGAGTTATTGATTCCCGATCGCGATGCGGGCTATTTGGAACGCTATGCCGATCAAGTGTCGCCCAGGATGGTTGTTGCTGAGTACGCACTCAGATCGGATCCACAAACGAAGCATTCGAGTGAAGTGACATGGGTGTCACCCGAAGTCGTCCATGACCCATCGCAAGGTGCGGTGGTGGAAGTGCATCTTGGCGTCGAACAAGGGGCCCTGCCTCGGTCGTCGCTTGGTGCGACCGTAGATGGTCGCTTGATTTGCGGAACGAAACCGCGGTGGTTTGTCTGGGGACGTCCGATCTGGGAAGCGATTCAGCGTCGGATCTGGTTTTAACATAAAAGGAATTCAAGATGAGCGATCATGATATGAAACGAGTTCACCGCTTCGCTCATCCGGCGGTGTTGTCTCGGCACGTCGGTTCGCGCCGAATTAAATGCGTCGCTTGGTTGTCCGTTGTGATGGTCACTATTGGCTCTACCACGCCGTATGTTTTTGGTGAGGAATCGGAGTTGTCCGGTCGCATCATGATTTCACTGCAGAATGCTATCCTCAAGACGATCGTGACGGTCACTGTTGCGGCCGAAGCCCAAGGTGTCCTCGAGAAGGTGCCGGTTGATATCGGAAGCTCGGTAGTGAACGGCGACCAAATCGCCTCGATCCGCGATGATGATGTTCGTGTTCAACTCGCCCGCGCTGAACTTGAACTCGTCTTGGCACAACAAAAGAACAATAGCGAGATCGATGTACTCGTTACCACCAAGTCAGCCGCCGTTGCGGAGAACGAATACCGCCGGGCAATCGATGCCAATCGCTCCGTGCCCAACACTTATCCTCCCAATGAGATTGATCGACTCAAACTTGTGTTCGAACGTGCGCAATTGGAAGTTCGGCGGGCTCACGAACAGCGTGAACAGTTGACCGTGCAAACTCAATTGGCGAAGAATCATGTCGACGAGATAAGAACGACGCTTCGCCAACACGTAATGGCCGCACCCACCCAAGGCGTTATCGTCTCGGTCGAACACCGGGCGGGTGAATGGGTTGAACCAGGGACGCCGATTGCTACGATCGTCAATCTCGAACGATTGCGAGTGGAAGGCTTCGTGAAAGAAGCCGATGCTGGTCGGATCGCTATTGGTGACACGGCTGAAGTGTTCGTTCAGCAGTCGGAGACGGCCGTAAGAGCGAAAGGAACCGTCATCTTCGTTAGTCCCGACATTAACCCGGTTAGCGATCTTGTTCGGGTGTTCGTTGATGTGGACAATGCCGGCGGGCGCTTGAGGCCGGGGTTGCGAACGACCGTCTCGATTCAAGGCAGCGGAACGTGATCAGCGGGAGTCATTTGGACGATCGACGTCGACCAATGATTCGCCCTTGGTTGCGTTCGGACTTGCAATGGTCTCGCCGCACGCGCAAACAACGCACGCGATGGATGGCACGAGACCCGATTACGCTCAAGTTTTTTTGGTTCGGTGATCGCGAGTATCGTCTACTGAGCCTGTTTAAGGGACAAAAAACGCTTCCTGAAATTCAGGCTGTTTGGCGGGAAAGAAATGCTCTGGATCCTTTGGATGAGCGTGAGCTGGCCCAATTTGTCAGACGTCTGGAATCGCAAGGCATTGTTCAGATTCCCGGTGTGGTTTCGGCTCAACGAACCGAGGATCAATTGCGGCGGAAGCATCGCAGTCGCTGGCTTTCCCTCGTCGGCAGCCCTTTGGCAATGCGGCTTCCATTGTTGGATCCGACTCCACTGCTCGATCGATTCGATGGTTTGCGACGCATCCTGTTTCGACCCGCCCTGCTAATCGTGTCGTTGGTCTTAGTGGCTTTGGTAGGTGCCTTCACAACTGCGGTGATGTCGACTCAATGGTTTGACCGTCGCTTGCTCGAGCAACTATTGGCTGGTGAGGGGGTATTCTATTTTGCGATGGCATTTGTCCTATTGAAATCGCTCCATGAACTGGGACATGCGTTGGCATGTCGTCATTTCGGCGGTGAGTGCCATGAAGTCGGCGTCATGTTGTTGGTCTTGGTTCCTTGCTTGTACTGTGATGTGTCCGACGCATGGAAACTCGAAAGCCGCTTCGCTCGGATCATGATTTCGAGTGCGGGAATGATCGTCGAGTTGATCTGTGCCGCGTTGGCCGCCATTGTTTGGATGATTACGGAACCATCACCGATTCAAAGTGTGGCGTTCTCGATTATGCTGGTCGGCTCGTTGGGAACGGTTCTGATTAATGGGAACCCGCTGCTGCGTTATGACGGTTATTATATCCTCAGTGATTGGGTCGGCATCCCCAACCTCGCTCAACAGAGCCAGGAGGCGGTGCATTCACTCGTTCGTCGTGTGTTCTTTCGATATCAAACTGAAACAACGCATTGGGACGCCGACGCTAGATGGTTGCGAATCTATGGTGTTGCGGCGTGGGCCTATCGGCTTTTGTTGTTGGGTTTGATTTTCGTTGGTCTCTATCAGTGGTTGAATCCGCTCGGTTTGCAGTGGGTACTATTGCCATTGTCGTTCGGCGTGCTGCTCGCCGCCTACGGACGCGTTCATCAGATCATTCGATTCATCCGCCGGGAAAGAAGCGAGCTGCGTCCTTGGATGACTTTGACCGGTTTGGTCGGTTTGGGATTGGTTATTTACTTCTTCTTTTTCGTTCCATTGCCCTCTCGCGTTGTCTGCCGGGGGCTGGTACAGCGATCGCCACGCGAGTCGGTTTACGCACCCGCCGATGCTGCCTTGCTCAAGCCGCTCGACGCGACTGCTGCGACCGGCACCGTTAGCGCGGGAGCATTTTTGGTTCAGCTTGAATCGATTGAGTTGCGACTACAACAGATTCAGCTTTCCGGCGAAGTCGCGGCACTTCGTCAGCGAATCGAGGACCTCGCCGCGAGACAAGTCGATGACTTGGAAGCTGCGAGTCAGCTCGCGACGGCGAGGCAGTCGCTGAAGAAGACTTTACCGCAACTCGAACAGGTCAACGAACGTGTCGACGAGCTGAGCGTTCATGCTCCGCTTTCCGGCATCGTGATGACGGGGGCACGCGAACGGATGACGCCACTCTCGGCTCGCCCGGATGCGACGCCCATTAGTCGACGTGCCATCCAACGCAGCCTTGACCTCCACAATCGCGGGGCGGTCTTTCCGCGAGGAACGCAATTAGCTGTGGTCGCGTCGGATACCACTTGGAACGCCGCAATTTTGGTCAGCGAAGCGGAGTTACCCTGGGTCCGAGTTGGGGCGACGACAAGGTTGCGACTCGATCGCGACTTGAATTCAATCTTCACCGGACGAGTGGAAGCCATTTCCGCCCGACCCTTAGAACAAACTCCCGAACCGCTTCAAAGCGATACCGTGTTGCGTTCGTTGATCGATCCCAGAGGTCGAATTCGGCCCGCGACCCCTCATTATTCGGTCAATGTTGTGGTGGAGCCGACAGCGGTTTGTCCCAGCCACAATGCGATCGTATCGGCTTCGATCGATTCACCACCCCGAATTCTCGCACAACGCGTGCGAGATTTCATGCTGAGGCTATTGCATGGGGACTAGCGATTGGTCGATCAGGGGACCGCCAATACCAGTCCGGTCGTGAACAAAGCTTGGGCCCCCGCACCACGCCACGACCATGGCCGGCGATGCAGATAATGCGGTGTGCAGTCGCCCGGACGATAATGTCCCAACGAATACTCAGTGGAACCTGGGCACTGATCGCCCATCTTATAGGGCAATAGTGGGATGGTCGTGAAGAAATGCGCTGCCGATAACGCCGGCTGGAGACAAGGATGAACGCCTGTCCCATATCGCTCTAGGTTGACTTGTTCAAAATACAACGGGTGGTGATAAGTTCCCGGCGTCATCCAGGTGTAGCTTGCCGGGAAAGCACTTCCCAGGGTCGGAGTTGTCGCTAGGTCCCCACGTGCTTGGACGTCCGTCAAACTGACCGCGTCACGGTATGCCGAGTGGATTGAGAGTCGAGCGAACAAGTCCGTTGGCTCAGCGAGACCACTCAAGATTTCGTCGGAACTCAGCAGCGAGGGTTCGTTCGTGTGGCGATTACCCGCCTCGTCGCTCCATGTATTGGCCGCGAAGACGCCATTGACCGTCGCGACGGTGATCCAAAGCAAGCACCAGGGAACGAAATGCTTCACCGAGCATCTGATTGATACAATTGTCATGATTGTCACCCCCAACCGGGCTTCCTCTGTAGGGGAGGTTATTGATCGGCCAATTTAGGCCGTATTCCAATTTCATACTTTCGCCTTCGGCAAGTTGGAATAAGCTGAATCAGCGATTTTTTGCGTGAATGCCGTTAGTTCGGTCTTATTCTGTTCACAGTACTGATTGAGCTTAGAATGCGTGCACTGCTGAAAAAACTGCGGAAACGGATCGAGCGGCGTAATCGCATCGCTCATGCTTGCCGAACGCCTTCTCGTCGGCAGTCGCTATCCCCACTCGCTTTTCGGGTGCTCGAGCCTCGTCGAGTGCTGAATGCCAGTTTTGAACTGGCCGGTGTGGCAGACTTGCTGCTGGCCGATTTTGATAACGCGAATCTCGAAATTGCCGAAACCGCTGACGGCAACGAGTATCGGTTCACGCTCGATAGCGGAATCTGGTCGGGAACCGACGGAGTTTCGGTTTCCGGCAGCGGTACCAATTTGCTGTCGGTGTTGTCACCGAGTCTTCAGTCCATCTCGATCGATGATGCTGACTCAGGTGCGGATCTTGTTGTCGACATCATGGACCTGGATTTTCATGGCGATGTGGTCGTTAGCGGTGGAGTACTGCAGGGAACCAACGGCACGATCACGGGAACGGTGACGATTCAATCGGGCAGCCATTTCTCACCTGGGGACGGTCCCGGAGTAGTCACTACCGGTAACCTCGTGCTCAATAGTGGTTCGACGTTCACGGTAGAAGTTGACGATAACAATAACGCAGTATTGACGGACGCATCCCGGGGAGGCGTTGCGGGCACGGACTACGACCAAGTCCAAGTGAACGGAACGGTCGTCATCGCCTCCGACGTGACGCTCGACCTGCAAGATATCGGCTCGACCGAGAACAATCCACGCGATGTCTACACCATCATTGACAACGATGGATCGACCGACCTGGTGACGGGTAGGTTCCACGGATTGGAAGACGGGGCTGTCGTCGCCGCGGCGGGCGGAATCCAATATCAAATTCATTACAACGGCGGTGACGGCAATGATGTCGTGCTGATCGGACTTGCCGCAGCACAGCCTGATGTTTATGTATCCAACAGCTTCACTCAAACGCCCGGTTCTCTGATCGCGGATGTCGATTTCACAACGCCAGGCAACCAAGCTGGTATCGCCGGCGTGGACGGTTTTTTGACGATAGCCGAAGGAATCGAATCGGTCGATTCCGGTGGAACGGTGCATGTCGATTCTGGGACTTTCGTTCATTCGGGGACTCTGCTGATCGATCGGTCCGTGACCATTGACGGGCAGGGATTGGATCAAACCCAAATCAGAAGCGCCGGAGCGCCGGGCAATCGGTTTGCCGAAGCGATCAGAATCACTGCTGCCGACGTCACGATCAGCGACGCCCAATTGGGTTGGGAGAATTTCACCAGCAACGACTATTCGGGGTACGTTGTTATCACGACCACCGCTAACACGACGATCAATCGCGTGCAGTTCGGTGAGACCTTCGGGCACGATCCGTCGCTCGATGAAGGCTATCGCAGCGCGATCGTCTTTGAACAGAATGCAGACGGATTGGAAGTCTCCGATTCTATTTTCGAAGGCCGTTGGGGACGTGCGGCCATTCGTGACGGTGAACACGGAAGCGGCGAGAACTTCCTGATCACTCGCAACGAGTTCCGCGAAGACCACTTCCGTTGGGGACCCATCGCGATCGGTCCTCAAGGCGATTCGGGGGCGCCCAACAACTTCGCGTTCAGTGGTGAAATCTCGTTCAATTATTTCGCCAATGGTTTAGACCCGATCGATTTCCAGTCCGGCGGCGACCAAAACTACACGATCACGATTACGAACGCGGGGCTTACCCTCGACGGACTGGTCATCGATCACAACACGTTCGACTGGGACGACACGAATGTCCAAAACCAAAACGGAGTCTTCGCTCAACCAGCCGCCATTTACATCACGCCGTCCTACACCGCCAACACCGATCAAATCCTGATTCAGGATAATATCTTCAACGGTTATTCTTATGGAGGTCCTCAACCGGGAGCAACAGATCCAGCTTGGATACCGACCGGTGGCGTCTTTGATGGAGCACTCGATTTCGACGGAGTGGACGACTTCGGAGTGTTGCAAGACCCATTGATTGACATCGGTTCTGCCGGCACGATCGCGTTTTGGATCAACCCGGAAGATGTCGGCGGTCAACGACATTCACTCTTCAATGGCGGCGGTGTCGAAGTCACTCTCCGAAACGGGGCAATCTACTTCTATCCGGATAGCAGTGAAGGTAGCTCGCTCACCTATTCCTCGACGGGCTCTTTTACGGCCGACACATGGACACACGTTGCCGTTAGCTGGGACTTTGCCACCCAGTCCACCGCCATCTATCTTAACGGCGTTGAAGCGTCGTATTTGGGGGCCTTCACACCGGCGAATTCGTCTTGGTCAACCGCAGCAAACACCGCCGATCAACTGATTCGTGTGGGATCGGATCCGGCTAACCCTGACCGGATTTATCCGGGCAAGATGGATGACATCGGCATCTTCAACGAGGCGCTCACCGCGTCGGAAATCATGTCGATCAAGGAAAGCGGAGTGAGTGCCTATACCGGTGCCAACCTGCTCGCTCACTGGGACTTTGATCAGATATCCGGAAACGTTGCCGTCGATAACCAAAATGGCATTCCACTGCACCTGACGACCGAGGGCATTGTCCCGTTCGGTCCCGAGTACCAAGCCTCCCAGGGCGTCTTTGGCGGGGCATTATCGTTTGACGGAGCGGATGACTTCGCGACCTTCCAGGATCCCACTTTCGATGTCGGCGAAGGCGGAACGTTGAACTTCTGGGTGCAGATGGACAATACGGGGACGCGCAACCAGTTTTTCGAAGGCCCTGAGAATTCAGGCTTTGAGATGCAATATCGCACCAACGGTGGCGGGCAGCTTTATGGACGGACTACCGGCAACGGCGATTTTGTCATTCGCAGTGGAGGTGATGGAACAACGTTGAATTCTGGTTGGCATAACATTCAGTACACATGGGACTTTTCATCCTCCGAGATGCGGGTCTATCTGAACGGCATCGAGTCGACGTACCTCAACAATTTTAGCCCCGGCGATCTTAATTGGACTTCCATAACGGACACGGTCAATGGACTGATGAATGTCGGACGTGATCCGGGAAGCGGCCGCTTTTTTGACGGGTTAATGGATGACATTGCTTGGTACGATTCAGCACTCTCTACTACAGAACTGCTCGATATCCGCAACAATGGTGTCAGCGCTCACACGGACCTCGTCGCCCACTGGGGATTTGATTTAGCCCCAACGATAGAGAACACGTATCTCGGCGATAGCGGCACCAGCATAGAACTGTTCTTGCAACAACTTCCACCTTTGCCTCCCGTAACAGGATACAGCGTCGTTACACCAAGCAACGCCGCTGTCTTAAACAACGCCTTCTTCAACGGTGCAGCTGGCACTTACGCCGATTCCAATCAAACGCTCGACCCCAGCAACATCACCGGTTCTACCGCCAATCCATTCTTCGCCGGAGATGACCCGAACATCCCATTCGTTGGCGATTCACTGGAGGAGTTCTATCAATTGCGATTCGGCTCGTCGGCTGGTTATCAGTCCACCGAGTATCAAGGCGACATCACGACGAGCATTCCGCATATCGGCGCCAATCAGGAAGAACTCAATTCGTTCGGAACCGAAGACGTTTTGGTGACCGGAACCGATGAAGATGACCTGTTGATGGTTACATTTACCAGTGACAACGATGGTTATTTCACGCTAACGCGAAACGTCACCGGCGTCGCTCCGGACTTTGTTGGAACGTTTCATTTTACCGACGTCGATTCATTCACGTTCGAAGGGTACGGCGGCGACGACGTCTTCATTATCGTGCAGCCGACCGAGACTCAAGGAGGGCACTTCAGTCTTATCAATGGCATCACCTTCAATGGTGGCATTCAGAACGGGAATGGCAATGCGCTCGAAAGCGATGGAATCAACGGCGGGGACACGTTGGTCTTGCTGAAATCAGAGGCCGACCAACCTGTTGTGGATTCGGTCGTTTATGCGTTGGGCGTAGCCGATCCGATCAAGGGGCACAATGGAACGATCACGCTTGTCGATGGTCTTCTATCGACAGTGATCACATTCTCGGGCGTCGAGCCGATTCGCGATGAACTGAGTGTTGATCAGCGATCGTTCTTGTACTCCTCGACCGAAAACGGCGGGGACGAAACGATTGAGGTGACCGCTCCCGGTGACTTCGTTGGAATGATTTCCACCGACTTCATGGGCAATGAGATCAAGCCGGACGTCGCGTTCGGCGCGGTTGATAACCTGATCCAATCTTCGCTCGGACCGGATATCAGTTTTGCTAACTCCAATACGCGGCTAGCGATTAACGCCGGCGTTGGAGATGATGTCGTCAACATCAATTCGATCGACGCGGAATTTCGATCGGCGATCTTTATTGACGGAGACACCGGTAACGATTCAGTGAACCTGAACACTGATCTAACGCTGGGGGACCACGTGCTCGGAAATTCAGGTGATCTCTTGGTCACCGCAGAATCGATCGTTGTCGAAGGCATCGCGATCGATACGACCGCTGCGACGACGAGCGGCCAAACCGGTAACGTTACCTTCAACGCTGGCCGTACCATCATTCTCAATCCTGGGAGTTCGATCACAACTCAGGACGGCGAGATCCAATTCGACGCCGGAAATTCACCACTGGCCAACGACAATTTTGGGGCGATCCGGTTCTTTAACGCAATGTTGTCAACCACAGGCAGCGGTGATATCTCCGTTGTGGGAATCGGTACCAGCGACGCAACGACATCGGGTAATTTTGGCGTACTGGTAAACAGGAGCACGGTTCAGGCCAGTGGGTCGGGAAATGTCTCGATCGCCGGGACCGGCGGAGAAGGAGATAACTTCAACCGCGGAATTTTCGTTGTCGGTGAGTCCGCCCGGATTACAGCTGGAACAGGTGGTTTGAACCTTGTTGGCACGGGAGGCTCCAACGGCCAGGATGCTTCGTCTATCAACTCGAGTGACAATAATCAGGGAGTGCTCTTGTCCGACGGCGCGGAGGTCTTCGCGAGCGGAGCAGTCGTTATCACGGGCACTGGCGGAGACGGCGGTTCCGGTAACAGCGGCGTTGTGGTCGCGTCGACAGCACTTGGTGACACGGCGGTTCGTTCCCATGGTGGTGGCATCACCATCGCGGGAGTAGGTCGCGGTTCCGGTGATTCGAATACTGGGGTCCTTCTCACCGGTGCCGCGGGTGGCATGATTAGCGACACTGGCGACGGAACCATCGTGATCGTTGGTCAAGGCGAAGGCAGTGGAATGTCGGTTGACGGTGTGCTGGTCTCAAGGAATAGCCGAATCGAAACGTCAGGGAGTCTGTTCGTTACGGTGACCGATTCGGATATCCGCCAACTCGGAGTCCCCGGCGACGCCAAGTTCATCGCCAATGAACTGACCATCCGAGCCAACGGAGCGGATGCGGATTTTGGTGTCGTGCCGTTCGAGATCGACGCCAATGTGCTTGCGTTGGAAGTCGGAGGAGTCGCGAGATTCGAAAACACTAGTGGGCTCGTCATCGGAGACACGTCAAGCCGTGGCGGTGGCGTCGGGTTGAGTGCCTCCTCGGTTACGAACGAAGTCTTGGGTATCGTAAATGGGTCGCTCACAATCAGTCACAACGTGACGACTTCTGATTCAATTGTCCTTCGAGCAAATGAAGCAGCGGCAGCCGATGACAATTTAACTGTCGACGCGGCGGTAACGGTCCGAGCAACTGCTGGTGATATCACGCTTGAAGCAGGCGACAGTCTCAGGTTACAGAGCGGTTCGATCATCGAGGCCGTCGCGGGCAACTTGATACTTGATTCAGGATTCAACGATGATGACGACATCGGAGAAATGACGCTCGATGGCGCTATCACCGCCAACACGACTTTTGGCATCATACGACTCGATCTCAATGGTGAAGGCGCGGCAACCCAAGCGGCCACCGGAAACATCGTTGGCAATTCGCTGGAGTTGATTAGCGAAGCGGCAGCAGGATCATTCATGCTGGACCAGAGCGTCAGCAACGATGTCGACGTGATCGCTGCGTTCACCGATGGAGCGATTGCTTATCGTGACGCTGATACACTGACGGTAGGAACCGTCAACGCATCCAACGGCATCATAACGACGGACGATGACGTGACGTTATGCGTCCTCAATGACGATCTCGATCTGCGAGCAAGCATCTCTGCAGGAGCCGCAAGCGTTCGTCTTCAGGCAGAAAGTACCGACGGCGAGATCTTTCAAAAAGAAACCTCGGGTGCGATCCACGCAAATGCCCTTGGTGTCCGATCGGGCTCGGGCGGAATTGCACTCTCATCGACCACCAATGATATCAATATCTTCGCTGCGCACTCAATCGGGGCGATTCATTTCATCAACGACGGAGGCTTCACAGTTGACGCCATCACGGCGGGAAGTTGTTTCGCGGAAACGACCGGAGTTACCGCCACTACTGGCGATGTAAACCTGCATGCGTTCTCAGGAAACGTCACAACGAACGAGATCATTCGGACGACCAGCGGCGACATTGTCGTTGATGTTGACAGCGGAACACTTGAAACGAACGGTGTCGTCAGTTCCACCAGCGGCAATATCGACCTTACAGCAGACGTGGTCCACCAGAACGCAGACATCGTCACGGGAGATTCCGACGGAGCTGGTACCATCGTCATAACGGCCGACAACGGCAGCATCTCGATGGCCGACGGAACCACCACCGGCAGTGGCTCCGGCTTAATCACGCTCGTAGCGACCGATAGTATCGCCGTTAGCATCGTCAGCAGCACGTCGGGCGACGCCCGCCTGACCGCCGATTCGAACGGTAATGATTCGGGATCCATCACGGACAACCTCACGATGTTCGTTGCGGGCGAGGAGGTAGCGAACATCACCGTCGACGAACTTGCGTTGAGGGCGGGGAGCGGCATTGGCTCCGTCGATGACATTGACTTGAACGTCAACACCCTCGCGACCGTCACTAAATCCGGCAGCATCCGATTGCACGACGTCGACGGCAGCGGCGTCACCGTCGGCACGTTTGACTTGCTGTCGGGCATCGCCATCACTGATGCGAATGATGATGTCACCGGTGGTGACCACATCACACTGCGATCGGCAGGCGCCCTCGTCGTCAACGAAGACGTCATCAATCTTGACGCGGGCAATGTTCTGTTGAGCGCCGAGAACGTTGGTTCCGACATCACAGCCAACGCCGACGTCCGCAGCGCCGGGGGCCACGTCACTTTAATGTCCGCTGACGCGATTGAACTCACGGCAACCGTTTCAGTCGACACGACCGGCACCGGCACCATTCACGTTGATGCGGGTACCGGTGCATTTACCATGGCCGCCGATGCCGTGCTGAGGGCAACCGACGGAGATATCCACGCCGATGCGGGGGGCAACGTGACATTGGGACGAATCACCACCAACGCCAATGTTGCCCTTACTAGCGATCTCGCATCGATCCTCGATGCGGATACTGCCGGTGATTCCGCACCGGATATCATCGCCAACAGTTTGCGGCTGAACGCCGCGATCGGAGCCGGTGAGGCGGGCAACCATTTGGAAACGACGATAAATTCTGTCTCGGGGCGAACCTCCATTGGTGGCCTCTTTCTTCGCGAAACCGACGCGATCACGGTGACTGACGTTGCTGCGACCACGCAGAAAGTCAACTCCGATAGCAGCCTGACGACGATCGACGATGCAGCGCAAAGCGATCTCGTCGCCACCAACGGTTCAATCGTCCTGACGACGGCTAGTGGCAACATTACCTTGAACGACGGTGCCACCGGCGTAGGTTCCACCGACGGCAACAGCGTTGTCGCTACCGGAGCGGCAAACATCCGTATCGCAGCCGATGAAGCGACGACAGATATTATCACCAACGCGGACATCAACGGCGGTACCGGTAGTGTTCATCTTTCCGCCGGAAACGATATCACGATCAACGACGATCTGTTCACCACTGAAACCGGCTCCGTTCTCGTCGAAGCGGTCCATGGCTCCGTCTTGCTCAACGACACCACCGATGCCAATGAAACCGGCATTTCGACGGATAATGGCGATATCTTGATCGTGGCGGCTAACGATGTGACTTTGAACGCTGACCTAACGAGTACATCCGGGGATATTGGTATCGATTCTGGTATCGATATTAGCCAAACGTCCGCCACCATCACAGCGGACATCACGACGGGTGGTAGCGTTTCAATGAAAGCCGGCGATAACATCACCATGGCGGCTGGTACATCCATTGACGCAGGAACCGACGTCATCGCGACCGCCGCAAGCGGTAAACTTCGGCTCGGGCTGATTGATGCGACGAATGTATCGTTGGTTGCTAGTTCCGATAGCGTACTCGACAACAACGATGCTGGAGGACCGACCACCAATGTTCGAGCGACCAATCTTATCATCTTTGCGGGAGACTCCATCGGCGACAACGCTGGCAACCTGGGACTTGCGACCAACGCAAATGCGATCGACACGGAAGTCACCAACCTCGCCGCTTCATCCGCCAGCGGAATCTACCTACAAGAACTGGCCGACGGGGATTCGATTACGGTCGACAGCGTGGCCTCAGTGACGGTCGAAATCGATGCAAATCGCATCTTCAACGATGCGACATCTGCCAACGTCAACTTCGATCATTCGGTCAACGAACTGGAAGACCTACACACGACGAGCGTCAATGGTCCGATCAAGCTGGTCACCGAGAACGGCAGGATCACGATCAACGGTGGTGCGGACATTGCAGGTGTCCGTGCTAACGGAACCGGCGATGTGTTGTTGGAAGCACGGGGCACCAGCAGTGACGTGATCGTCAATGCCAGCATCACCAGCGGCACGGGGCACATCACGCTCGATGCCGACCGAAGCGTTGAAGTCAGCGAGAGAGTGACCACTTCGGGCAGCGGCACGATCTACATGCTTGCGGGAACCGACATCGATCTCGATTCGTCCGTCACGAGCCTCAACGGGGATATCCTGATCGAAGCCGGTGATGACATTCGCCAAACGGCACTTATCAGTAGCACGGCAGGCGACATCGGCCTGATCGCGGCCCAGAACGTCACCCAGTCGAACAGCGGAGACATCACTACAACCACCGGCGACGTGTTAGTCCAAGCGAGCGCAGGCAATTGGACGATGAACGGGGACACCACGATCACCTCTGGGGGACAAGATGTACTCGGCCTGGCGGGCAACAGTATGACGCTCGGTGTGATCAGTGTCACCAATGCGACCGCTAACCGGATCGCACTGCAAGCCGGCGGGAGCATCACGGATGCCAACGCCGGGTCGATCAATATTCAAGAAACAATCGGGGCAGCCTCAACATCGTTGTCCTTGCGAGCCGGAACCATCATCGGTGGCGCAAGTGGCACGACATCGTCCACGAACAACTTCGCGATCGACTTGAATGTCGACACGGTGGCAGCCTTATCCGCCAGCGGCATCTATTTGCGAGAACTAGCTGCTGGAGGATCCATTATGGTCGATGCAGCGTCGGCGGTGAGCATTGACATTGAAGGTGTGCGTCGCAGCGACTTCGATAGCGGAACAACGGATGTGAGCGAAGCACGCAGTCTGGCTGTACTGGAGGATTTGACGACAAGCGTCAACGGTCCGATCAAGCTGGTCACCGAGAACGGCAGGATCACGATCAACGGTGGTGCGGACACTGCAGGTGTCCGTGCTAACGGAACCGGCGATGTGTTGTTGGAAGCACGGGGCACCAGCAGTGACGTGATCGTCAATGCCAGCATCACCAGCGGCACGGGGCACATCACGCTCGATGCCGACCGAAGCGTTGAAGTCAGCGAGAGAGTGACCACTTCGGGCAGCGGCACGATCTACATGGTTGCGGGAACCGACATCGATCTCGATTCGTCCGTCACGAGCCTCAACGGGGATATCCTGATCGAAGCCGGTGAGGACATTCGCCAAACGGCACTCATCAGTAGCACCGCAGGCGAAGTTGGCCTGATCGCGGCCCAGAACGTTACCCAGTCGAACAGCGGAGACATCACCACAACCACCGGCGACGTGTTAGTCCAAGCGAGCGCAGGCAATTGGACGATGAACGGGGACACCACGATCACCTCTGGGGGACAAGATGTACTCGGCCTGGCGGGCAACAGTATCACGCTCGGTGTGATCAGTGTCACCAATGCGACCGCTAACCGGATCGCACTGCAAGCCGGCGGGAGCATCACGGATGCCAACGCCGGGTCAATCAATATTCAAGAAACAATCGGGGCAGCCTCAACATCGTTGTCCTTGCGAGCCGGAACCATCATCGGTGGCGCAAGTGGAACGACATCGTCCACGAACAACCTCGCGATGGACTTGAATGTCGACACGGTGGCAGCCTTATCCGCCAGCGGCATCTATTTGCGAGAACTAGCTGCTGGAGGATCCATTATGGTCGATACAGCGTCGGCGGTGAGCATTGACATTGAAGGTGTGCGTCGCAGCGACTTCGATAGCGGAACAACGGATGTGAGCGAAGCACGCAGTCTGGCTGTACTGGAAGATTTGACGACAAGCGTCAATGGTCCGATCAAGCTGGTCACCGAGAACGGCAGGATCACGATCAACGGTGGAACCGATGGAATCGGCGTCAACGTAGTTGGCGCTGGCGATTTGCTTTTCGAGGCGCGAGGTTTTTCCAGTGATGTCATCACCAATGCAAATGTTCAAACCGGCTCTGGTCATGTCACTCTGTTCGCTAACGACGATATTTTTCAGAACGCAGATGTGTCGACGTCGGGCGATGGCACTATTTTCATTTCGGCATTCAATCAGACTGTCGAAGGGGTCGGAAACGATGGTGTGATCATGTCGCCAGTCGCTGACACGGACACAGATGGTGGAAACGTTTTCATACGTGCCACCAACGAGAGCGATATTCTGCTTGGTTGGATCAACGCCGGATCCGCCGATGTGCGTTTGGACGCTCAGCGAGACATCCTTGATAACAATGCTTCGATAACCAATGTGACTTCTCGAAACCTTGTTGCAGTTGCGGATTCCGATGGTGATTCCGTTGGCCAAATCGGGAATGTGACGTCTGGCAACAACGTGTCGGTTGCCGACGCAAGGTCCATCGATGCGGATGTTGATTCGGTTGCGGCCAGTAGTGCGACCGGGATCTTTGTTTGGGAAATGAATTCGCTGACTGTATCGCGTATCGACTTCGCGGGCGTCGCACGTGCCAATTTTGACAGTGCTCCTTCGGTGGGCGTAGCTGGCTCGACTCTCGCCGGGTTAGTAACCACCAATGCCGGAGACATTCTGGTTGATTCCCAAGGTAGCCTATCGATCAGCCAAGCAATCCATGCTGGCGTCGCGGATGTTCGGTTGATTGCCGATGGAAACGTGACCCAGAGCTCCGAAGGTGTGATCACAGCGAACGAATTTGGAGTGCGACAGGAGACGGCGTCTGGTGATATACAGTTGGGTTTCGCAAATAACGTCGATAAGTTGACCGCATTTACCGCCGATCCAGGTGGAGCCATCTCGTTCCGAACCACACGCGATCTGATGATTGTCGAAGTCCCTTCGCAGTCGAATAGCGAAACCACTTTTGACACGACCAACGGACTGACCGCGAACACATTGAACCTAGTCGTCGACGGTACGGTTACCAATGCGGCGGATATCCGCATCAGCATTGCCGACCAAGCGATCATCAATTCGGAAAGCCATGCGATCAGTCTTGGTAACCAAGTCGGCGATCGCGTTGACTTTGGGCGACTTGATGTTAGTGGTTCTGATGTGATCATCGTCGAAGACAGCAGTACTCAGCTTACCCACGTCCAAGCGGCGTCCCTGCATCTGACCAGCGGTGGCAGCATCTCCGACGTAAACCCGCTCGGGGCCACCATTGAAGTCCGTGGTCAAACGGAAATGATAGGAACAAATATCTCGCTAGCCGATCAAGCCAACGATGTGCTGCGAATGCTGGGCGACGTCCGAATGATCGCCACGACAGACGACGTGAGCATCGCACGCCCAGGATTTGTCGAACTTGGAGTTGTCGTTGAAGTGACCGGCGTGAACGTGAGCATCAATGAGAATACCGCCATGCTGCTGCATACCGTGATCGCCGACGAGACATTGAACTTGTTTAGTGAAACCAGTGTTGAAAATCTTGTTCCAGCCAGTGTTTCCTCGGCATCTGGATTGATCGCACAATCCGCCAATCTCACATCGGACGGGTTCATTCACCTAGCCGAAACTCGATTCGATCGACTGTCCGGGGGCGTGAAAGCGAATGCTTCCATCGAAGCCGATTCTCGACTCACCCTGAACCGGACTGCCGACGAAACTGGTACCCAAGTGTTGGGAGCTTTGAATCAGAATATTGAACCGAGCGTCAATGTTTCACCAAATTTCATTAGTGGCGAAACACTCGGACAAATCACCGACGATTTTTCCTTCATCGAGTTCCAGGGTGGCCGATACGGCCTATATCTTACCAATCAAACCTCGCTTGATGTCGATGAGTACGTCGGTGCTGGCGATGCAGTCAACCTCTACATTGAGACCGCTGACGGGCATAATCTCACTATATCGAATCGCGTCTCAATTCAGAACCATACCCCTGAACATGGTTCCATGACGCTCATCGCGGGCGATGAACTTGTTCTTGTCGGGAGTTTCGAAACGTACGATGCAAGCTTGAGCCCAGCGGACGCTCAACGCGTGTTGCAAACAAGTTTGATCATCGATGCGTTCGATGCTAACGAAGGCCCGGCAGGGTTCGAGTCGACGGAATCGGTTCTCCTTTCGATCGCCACATCGGTTGATACCAAAGATCTCGCAATCAATTCGGGCGCACAGAATGTTTTACAACGAGTCTCGACCCAGATCGGCATCGCCGATGAAGCGGGGTTCTTGACGATTGTCCGATATGCTGATGGCTTGAGCCAATTGTTCGAAACCTTTTCCGAAGCCGACGCTTCGACACTCAACGGTGTCGGTGTGAAGGGACCCAACGCGGTATTTGAGGGAGCCATCCCAGCTCACGCCGTGGGCTCGTCCGACGCGGTGGTCTTTGAGCGTGCTATCCCGTTCACCTCAACTTTCCTGAATACATTTGTCGAGCTCCCGACTACGCTTGTTGCTCGTCGGTCCACTGACTTCTTTTTGTTTGAAGCCGGCGGTCGGGCGGACTTGAATAGCGTTTCAGTCGATTTAAATAGCGCGACCGACGAGATCTTCGGAGTGCTATCCAACGCCGTCCCACCCACATTCTCGATGCCGACGGAGATTGTGATCGGTGACGCGTTTTTCGTTCAAACAAGATCGGTATCGGACATCTCGATGAACCCGACGACGCTTCTGTCAACCGACGACGAGATCCCCGTTTCATTTGAGAAGTCCAAAGAGGTAGCCGTGTTTGCGGTCGGATTCGACGACAAGAACGAAAACGGTCAGCCTGAAGATTCTGAGATCCCAACACGGCGGCTGATTCTCGAAACTGAACCGTTAGCTGATTCAACCGACAAGGGTTTAGAGCTACGCAACGTACCCGAGCTGCGAGCCGGACAGCGCGTATTGAGCAGTCGAGATGTGCTCGGGACCGAAACCCCGTCCCCGAGTGATGTTGAGGCATTGATGAGAGAGTATCGCAGCGACCCGATGCGTTCCGCCGGTGTTTATGTGATTGTTGAGTCGGATCCTCAAACTGGCGAGAGCATACTGCGAGTGTTCACGGTTCGCGATTTCGAATCACGCGACGTAGGCGATGTGTCTTTTGCTCAGCCGAATCCATCGAGCAATGTTGACAGCGAAACGGAGGAACGCAATTTGCCGCCTGGCGGTGAAGGTGCCGGTGACTCAGACACAAAAGAAGAAGCTAAATCCGATGACGATTCGGCCGTCGTTGAATCGGGTGTCGGAACGGTTCTGCTAGCGACTTCTGTTCGGCGTCGCAAACGCATCCATCAACAAACCAGCCAACGCGGTTCATCACATGCGGCAGAGGAAACACAGGCGGGAAGAAATTTTGATCGGCGTCAGCGCCGTTGGCGTCGGTTAGATGCCCGCCATCAGAACAATACAACGCGTCATGAGGGAGACGTCCAATGAGCTATTGCCCGCATTGCAAGATGAATCACCAAGATCGATTCGACGAGCAAGTCTGCCCAAAATGTGGAAGGGAAATCGTCGCCGAAACGGTTAATGAAACCATCGATGAACCTACCGTGTCACCGGGTACTGAATCCTCGGTACCAGAGACTTTTCAAGAAAGCGATTCAGTGGGCGGACACGCAACCGTGCAAGATGCGGTCGACGTGACTCTGGATTTGAATTGGCATGAGCCTGAGAAAACCATTGATGAATCCGTCGCGGCAACGATTGAGTCGATTCCCGATCACTCTTCCGAGAGTGACGTCACCTTGGACTCTCACTCGCCTTCCCTCGGCAGTGAAGCCGAAGGCGACTTAACGATGGACTCGGATGCGGATTCATCGTCTGTTCAAGACGTCCGAAAAGGAAGCGGAAGAGCCGCATCGGGATCCGGCTTTAACTCGCAACTCGGCGCCACCGGGAACGCATCCAACCTAGCACGCATGTGGGGACAAATCGGCGGCGATAGTAGCAATCCGATGAGCTCGATGGGCGGCGATGAGCAGATTGCCAGCGCCACCTTGTTCGGCAGACTATGTACACGCTCCTTGGCTGACCTGGATGCCCCTGATAGCGATGATTCTGACTACCAGTTATTAGAGCAACTTGGCGAAGGTGCGATGGGAGTTGTTTTCGCGGCGAGGCAGAAAGCCATGGATCGCACCGTCGCAATTAAGGCAATCAAGCCGGGCAAGCACAACAATGACGATAGTAAGCGTAAGTTTCTCTACGAAGCACAGATTACCGGTGATCTCGACCATCCCAATATCGTTCCCATCCATGAACTAGGTTCCAATTCAGACGGGACTTTGTTCTACGCTATGAAATTGGTCAGTGGTACCCCGTGGCAGAAAGCAATCAAAGATAGGTCACGCGAAGAGAATATCGACATCTTGATGAAGGTCAGCGATGCAATCGGGTTCGCACATTCAAAAGGGATAATCCATCGCGATCTCAAACCCGACAATATTATGTTGGGCCCCTTCGGTGAGGTTCTCGTGATGGACTGGGGTTTGGCGATCAGCGTTCTACGGCATCAACCCTTTGGTCTGGGCGGCACACCAGCCTACATGTCACCCGAGATGGCAAAACATGATGTCAAGCGGATCGGTCCTCGGAGTGATATCTACTTGCTCGGGGCGATGTTGTTTCAGGTCGTCACCGGGCGGGCACCTCATCCAGGAAAGAAGGTAACCGAATGCTTGCTCTCAGCGGTTCGCAATGAGTTTGTTCCGCACGATGAAAACGATGCACTCGTTGCGATCGCGAAAATTGCAATGGCAAGCGAAGTTACGGATCGGTACGAATCCGTCGCTGCATTCCAAGACGCAATAAGGGAGTACCGTCGCCATTCCGAAAGTATTGCGATTACACAACGGGCGACCAGCCTATTGGCCTCCGCCCAAGACAAACGTGACTACCAGCAGTTTTCGCGAGTTTTATTTAGTCTTGATGAAGCACTTGAACTTTGGCCCGATAATCAATCCGCCAAAAAGCAAATCGCTGTCGCTCGACTCGCATACGGACACTGTGCATTTGAACAAGGCGACTACGACCTGTGCATGCAAACGTTGGTTCCGGGAGTTCCGGCCGAAGACGATTTGATTGCCAAAGCGAAACAGGCACGAGATCTGGCCGCTTCGCGAGAGCAAAAGTTCAAGCGATTGCGAAAAGTGCTTGCCACCGTCATTCTATGTGCCGTCGTAGGTTTGTCCGCCCTCTCTGTCTTTTTGAACTCGGCCCGACTGGAGATCGATAAGCAGCGAGGTCAGCTCGCCCAAACCAATACTCAGCTTGTCGCCGCGAATGATTCCGAGCGTAAGGCTCGCGAAGATGCTGAACGAGCCGCATCGCAGGAGAAACTGGCCAAGGAAAAGGCGATTCGTGCCGCCGAAGCTGAGATGAAAGCAAAACTGCTCGCCGAGCAAGCGGCCGAAGAAGCACGGAAGGCAGCGATTGCCGAAACGAAGGCGCGTGAAGACGAAGCCAAGGCACGGATGGTTGCCGAAGATGCGTTGAAGAGTGAAAAGGCCGCTCTCGCAACTGCTGTCGCCGCACGGGATGCCGAATCCGCCGCGCTCGCGAAATCGCTACGCAGCGCGATGGTAACGACCTTAGGTAGCTACCAATCGCGGCTCAACTTGGCGCTCGCCCAAGCGGAACAGCATGACGTCGTTCGAAGCAGTCAATTGCTCTCGGAAATCAAGACGATCGAGAACCAGTTTCAGACCAACTTCCAACAAACGCCACCCCTTCTGAGTAACTGGGCCTTTCGCCGCGTGGGACTGTTGACCAACGAAGACCTGCCACGCGTACAAGTGGGCGAGCGGATCAGTTCAATCAGTTTGGCTTCGAATGCACCCATCATTGCCACGAGCGAGACTGACGGTCGATTTCATCGATTTCGGTTCGGCAACGATGGTGGAGTCGATCCGCTCGAAATGCCTGAGGTGGATGCACAAGTGGTTCACGTTGCCATTTCTCCCGATGGGAGTGAGTTGGCTTTCATGACCATCGATGCGAGTAAACGCTCCGCAGCGTATGTCTGGAATGAGTCAACCAACTTGATCACATCCCTACCCGGTATCGCCGCGCGACCAATGCAGAACATGAGCTACAGTCCCGACGGACAATGGCTCGTTGGCGGAGTGAACGGTGGTCTTTGGATATGGAAGCGAAGCAACGGTCAATTCTCGACAGCACCGCGGCGGGCGGTGGCGAAAGGAAGCCTGCGATCGATTCAATTCGCAATGGCTCGAGGCCGCTCCGTCGCTAACTGTCTTATTGCCATTGGATCGGAAGGGGAGGTCGCACATGCCATTGTGCAGGTGGATCTCGAGGATGCCCAAACGACCGCGTTTGAATTGCCTCCATTCTTGCTCGATGGATTGTCAGCCACTGCGACGTTCGGAACCCAAGGTGACTTGCTCGTCGGAACGGAGACGGGACAACTTCACCACCTCAGCGCAGAAAGAAATCAGTACGTCTTGGTAGCGGAAGTATTGCCCCGTAAGCACGCAACACGAGTGACACGGATCGAGATCGGCGTCGATGGTCACGCACTCACCTACGGAAGCGAGCCGGTCGCTCATGTTTGGTCATTGCCCGATGGTGGTGACGTCCAATCTGTCGACTATCAACAAACACTTTCAGGACTTTCCAATAATCTCCAGTGGTGCGACTTTTCCAATGACGACCAATCGGTCTTTGCAGTTGATCAATCCGGAATGTCCATCCGATGGGACCTTGCCAGCCAAGCGTCCCGGCGGAACGTGGTACCCTCGTTGGGAACAAAAGACGGCGTCGACGGACTTTCAGCCGTCGTGATGGGGGTTTTTGCAAGCGAACATGCCAACACATTCGAAGCGATCGATGCCAATGGTGTTCTGTCTCGTTATACGTCGAGTCTCTCCTCGATGAGGCGTCGTGGTGCGATTCATTCCTATGCCATCGATTACATCGGACATACTCCAGGAACCGAGATTTCTGATATGGCCTTTGCACCGCATAACGGGCAACTCGTTACCCTGGCCCGTCGCTTGCCCGACAACGTCTACGTGACCAATTCTCCGATGACCCAAACCGAATTGTGTCAGTGGGACATGAGTTCCGGTAATATGGTTGCACGACTGGACCTGGACAGCGAATCCGAATCCCGGGTGACGATCGCAGCGACGGGATCGATCGCATGCGTCGGCGGAGAATCAGAAACTTATCTAATCGATCTCCAACGTTCCTCGGTATCTTCGCATCCTTTCGGCAGCATCTTTGCAGTCACTAACCCGGCCTCGGAATCTCAGGTCATGTTGGTTCGGGCAACCGGTGCGGTGCAACTCATTGACGTCATCGACGCAGCCAAACCGACACTCAGCCAGTTTCAATTGGCCGCGTACTCCGAAGCCCGTCCTGTCGATGGTGTTTGGTCGCCGACAGGAAAACACTTCTATATTATTTATGAGAATGGACGAATTGCTAGGTTCGCCGTCAACGCTGATTCCATTGAAAAGCCGGTTCTCTCCGACCCGATCGAATCGCTTCGAATTTTGCAGCGGGTGCGTGCTTGGCAATCATTGGACGTCCGCATTCAAAGCCTTTCCGAAGCAGAAGACGAGTTGGTCAGTATCGTCCGTAGTACCGATGGCGAAGTCATTTCGCGACTGACTCGCATTCGATGGCCCCATCGGTCGGACCAGCCAACGGTCGGCCAAGTCGATTCAATGAATCGCGACCTCAGGCTCACATCCAACCTGACCGATGAGACAATCGCATCAATCCCGCTGCAATCGATCGGTTTGGCATTAACGACCCATTCGCTCCGCGGGCTTCGACAAATCAACTCAAGTACTTGGGTCGCCGTGGGAGTCAACGGAGATATTCAATTTGGAAATGAGAAACCCCATCAATGGGTACACCGTACCGGTAGAACTCCCTGTATCGCGGCTTCCGTTGATCGGGGCGGCGATCGCTGGGTGGTGCTTCAAGATAACGGCTGTTTGTGGAAGATCGATCGAACCGATGGGAAACCTGAATGGAGATTACTGGCTGGTTTCGGCGATGGACTGCAACACATTCGTCTCAGTACATCGGGCCGTGATGCCGTCGGTCTTTCCAACGACGACAAATCGTCCAACGCCATTCTCTTTGACATCGAACAAGAAACGATTCTGCGGCAATGGGACGACGTTGCCAACGCCTCTTGGCATCCCCTCGAAGATCGACTATTAATTGCCAGTACCTCGGGGCGACTCAGTGAAACCAGTCGCGCGAACGACTATCAATCTCCAGTGTCCGTCGCATCGGTAGACCTCGCGGGTGACCGAATTCAGGACGTTGGTTACTTCCGTGACACAGTCGCCGATGGCAATGACCGCTGGTATGCAAGCGTTTTGCGAGATCATGGTACCGGAAGCCGAGTCTCCATCCATCGTATTGACCAGGATGGAGATCAGCCTCCGCTTTCGTTTGGCGTGCTGGACTCCAAGACGCGGATCCGCACGATCGCCTCGTCGCCAACCGAGAACGTGTTTGTAACAGGGGATGAAAGCGGAACATTGATTGTTTGGTTCGCTTCCCCATCACTCGATGAAACGCCGCGAGAGCTTTTCACACTTCCCGGACATCGAGGTGCGTCCATCCAGTGCGTCAAATTCTCAACCGACGGATCGGTGATCTTCACGACCGATTTAGAACGTCGCATGTTAGGTCACCCTAGCGACCCCGCTGACATCGTTGAACCCAACATTGCCAGAAGGGTTCCAAGCCGAGAAGGAACTTAGGCCTGGACTGTCAATACTTCGTGATTGACACGATCATTTCAACATTCGTTTTTGATCCGCTGCACCCAATTCGAATCCTTGATCCGGCCCGACGAAAAGCCTAGAGATCGAGGTCGGCGAATGGCGTTGTGCTGGGCTGTTCAAAATTCGGTGTTGACTCGTTGTTTTTCCTTTATCTCTCAGCAGTTTCTTGTCCGGCTGTCACCTCTCCCGAACGCAGTTTGGGGGAGGTCGAGCGACGACGTTCAGGAGTCCGCGAGGGAGGGGGCACGGGCGTTATTTGATTGAATCGGCTTGGTTTGCCCTGGGGATGCCCCCTCCCGGATCTTGCTTCGCTCGATCCGACCTCCCCCAGCTTCGCTGGGAGAGGTGACAGGAAGTTGCGGAGAACGAAAATGTCGCAATACCAAATTTTGAACAGCCCAGCGTTGTGCTGAGGCAGTGTTCGTGTTCGCCTCGCGGTATTCACTGGACCTGGGGACATCGACGCCACAACGTTTCTGAAGCTACCTACATCACCCATTTGGATGTGCTCTTCAACGATGTTGCCGGCGTTGCGGATCTCGCGGCAAACAATCGACTGCGTGTGGAACGATTTGCGGTGAATGCCGCAGACGCTGAAGCTGGGAGCGGAACGATCGTTAGCGGAGTGAATGCCGTTGCGAATGGCAATTCAATTCGTTTGGACTTTGGTACTAACGGGCTCGGTGGCGCGAAGGCTGCGGGCGATGGCTTCTATTGAGTTCTGATGGATTTGGACGGTGATGGCCAGTTCGATGACGGACATTTCGAATTCTTCCGATTGTTCGGCGATACCAACGGAAATGGTCGTGTCGAGGCCTCAGATCAACTCAACATCAATGAAGATATCAACGGTGACGGACGAATCGACACTCGTGACCGACGCGATGCGAAGACACGACTTCACCAAGCCGTTGACGACGCGTTGCTTGCGTTGATAGACGACTGATTGAAAACGATTCAACCTAACCGCGCGAACTACGAATTCGTTGCGTCGACGGGCGGGCTGGGGAATGACCATCCCCCAGCCCTGCCGAAACTGACCACGACGAATTCTATGTCAATGAAGCTATCAGGCGTCGAGAGCGTTTCTAAAAACCTAAGAAAACAGCAGCCGCTCGCCACAGCTGCTGATGGTTTTCGGCTCGAGAGTTAAAGAGCGAGGTCACCGAAGAGTGGTGTGCTGAGGTATCGTTCGCCGAGGCTGCACATGATTGTGACGATTCGTTTGCCCTTCATTTCCGGGCGGGCGGCGACGAGGGCGGCGGCGCACATGTTCGCTCCGCTGCTGATTCCGCCGACGATGCCTTCTTCTTTGGCCAGTCTGCGTCCCCATGCAAACGCGTCTTCGTCGTCGATCTGAACCACGTCGTCGATGATCGACGTGTCCAAGTTTCCGGGGATGAAGCCCGCGCCGATGCCTTGTATGCGGTGCTTGCCAGGCGATCCGCCGCTGATCACGGGCGAATGTTTGGGTTCGACGGCGAACGCTTTGAAATCGGGGTTCATCTTTTTGAGGAACCGCGAGACACCAGTAATCGTTCCGCCGGTGCCTACGCCCGCGACAATCGCGTCGATTTGATGTCCGCTATCGGCCCAAATTTCCGGGCCGGTGGTGGCTTCGTGGATCGCCGGGTTGGCGGGGTTCTCGAACTGTTGCGGCATGAATGCGTTGTCGGTCTTATTGACCAACTCCTGCGCCGTATCGATGGCACCTTTCATCCCGTCGCCGGCGGGGGTGAGGACCAAGTTCGCGCCCATCGCCCGCAGCAGCGCCCGGCGTTCGACGGACATGGACTCGGGCATTGTGAGGGTCAGCTTGTAGCCTTTGGCGGCGCACACGAATGCCAGTGCGATTCCCGTGTTACCACTGGTCGGTTCGATGATGTGAGTTTGCGAGTTGATCCGTCCGTCACGCTCGCCCGCTTCGATCATCGCCACGCCGATGCGGTCTTTCACGCTGTTGAGCGGCTGGAAGAATTCGCATTTCGCGAACACGGTCGCACCGCCAGCGGGAACCAAACGATTGATTCGCACCATCGGCGTGTCGCCGATCGCTCGAGTAATGTTGTCAAAAGTTTTATCACGTGGCATGGGGATGTTCCGATTCTAGGTGGTTGGTTTGGGATGTCTGACGACATCTCGCTCAAGCGACGTCCCAGGTGTCGCCGGAGCGGAATAATTTATCAAGGTCGCCTTCGCCTCTGGCTGCTTTCGCGGCGGTGACTTGCTCGTTGATTTGGTCGTTGTAGGTTGCCACGCCTTCGACTTGTCGCAAGACGCCGATCGGCTCGGGCATCTCGGGATATCGCATTCGGGCGAGCATCATCTGGATCGCCGGATTGGGATCATGAGCGTCGTGGATCAACAGATCATCGGCGGGAACGTCGGCCGTGTTGACGACTTCCAAGTGGTTGCCCATCAATCGAATGGCCTTGTCGCTGTTTTCACCAAAAATCAGCGGCTTGCCGTGTTCTAATTCGACCACATTCTCAACACGCTGCTTCTTTTCTTGGGCGTAAGCCATCGCGCCGTCGTTGAACACGTTGCAGTTTTGATAGACTTCGACCAGAGAAGTACCCTTGTGAGCGGCGGCCGCTTGCAAGGTATCGCCGAGGTGCTTGACGTGAGCGTCGATGCTGCGGGCAACGAACGTCGCTTCGGCGGCCAAGGCAACCGACAGTGGCGAGAGCGGGTGATCGATCGCGCCCATGGGCGTGCTCTTGGTGATCTGGCCTTCGACGCTGGTGGGGCTGTACTGGCCTTTGGTCAAACCGTAGATCCGGTTGTTGAACAAAATGATGTTGATGTCGAGGTTTCGGCGCAGGCAATGGATAAAGTGGTTGCCGCCGATCGACAACGCATCGCCGTCTCCCGTGATTACCCAAACCATCAAGTCGGGTCGGGTGGATTTCAGTCCGGTCGCGAAGGTCGGGGCACGTCCGTGGATGGAGTGCATCCCGTAGGTGTTCATGTAGTAGGGGAATCGACTGCTGCAGCCGATCCCGCTGATGAAAACGATCTTTTCGCGCGGCACGCCGAGATCCGGCAGCACCTTCTTCATCTGGGCGAGAATCGAATAGTCGCCACAACCAGGACACCAGCGGACGTCTTGATCGGACGCGAAATCGGCTGCTTTAAGGACGGGTAAATTCATTTTGGATTGGAAAGTTCAGGTGGATTATTGTGGCGTGATTGGCGGCGGATGCTGTTTCAGTGGGAATGCCGGGTCTTCGCCGAAGCGGCTGCGACCCAGCCTACGAGGATCTCGCTAGCCGGCTTTGCTTTGACGCAGCACGGTGGCGTGGTGCGAGATTTCTTCAACCAGTTCCGTAACGGTGAAGGGTTTGCCTTTGATCTTGTTGATGCCGATGCAATCGACCAAGTATTCGGCTCGCAACAACATCCGCAATTGGCCTGAGTTCAGCTCGGGAACCAATACAGTGCGGAAGGATCGCAACAAGTCGCCGATGTTTCGTGGCAACGGATTGAGATACCGAATGTGTGCGTGCGAAACGCTGTGTCCAGCCTTGCGGCAACGATCCACGGCGGTGTGACACGACCCGTAGGTACCGCCCCAAGACACAACGAGTACGTCGCCTTTGGTGTCACCGAAGACGTCTTGTTCGGGGATTCGATCTGCGATTCGTGCGACCTTGGCCGCACGCGTTTCGCACATGTGTTGGTGGTTATCGGGATCGTAGGAAACGTTGCCCGTTCCGTCTTCCTTTTCCAATCCACCGACGCGGTGCATCAAATCCGGCGTCCCCGGGATCGCCCACGGGCGGGCGAGATTTTCGTCACGGGCGTACGGAAGGAATGGTTCGTCACCGTTGCGACCTTCGGGATGCGAGCACTGGATTTTAGGCATTTCACTGACCGTCGGTATCTTCCACGGTTCGCTGCCGTTGGCAATGTATCCGTCGGACAACAACATCACCGGGCACATGCACTCCGTCGCGATCCGCCACGCTTCGACGGCCATATCGAAACAGTCACCAGGCGAACGCGGTGCCAGAACGGGCATCGGTGCTTCGCCGTTACGGCCGAACATGACTTGCAGCAAATCGCTCTGTTCGGTCTTGGTCGGCAACCCGGTGCTTGGTCCGCCGCGTTGGACGTTGATGATGATCATCGGCAACTCCAACATCACCGCGAGTCCCATCGCTTCGCCTTTGAGTGCGATACCTGGGCCGCTGCTTGCGGTGACCCCCATCGTGCCGCCGAAAGCTGCTCCGATGGTGGCGCAGATTGCCGCGATTTCGTCTTCGGCTTGAAAGGTGCGAACTCCGTAGTTCTTGTACTTGGTCAACTCATGAAGGATGTCCGAAGCGGGCGTAATCGGATACGTCCCGTAGAACAAATCTTTGTTGCTGAGTTTTGACGCGGCGATCAAACCCCAAGCGAGTGCTTGGTTGCCCATGATGTTGCGGTAAGTTCCCGGCACCAACTGCGCGGCTTCGACTTGGTAACTTTCACCGAACTCTTCGGTCGTTTCACCGAATGCCCAACCGGCTCGCAAGGCAGCGATGTTGGCGGCGGCTACGTCGGGTTTCTTGCCGAACTTAGCGTCGATGAAACGCAGCGTCGGTTCGAGCGAACGGCCGAAGAGCCAGTACACCAAACCCATCGCGAAAAAATTCTTGCAACGGTCCGCGATCTTCGTCGACAGACCGTGTTCGGCAACGGCGTCTCGGGTCATCTTGGTCATGTTGACCTTCACGACTCGGTACTGCTGCATCAGCACTTCCGCATCAAGCGGGTTGCTTTCCATCTTGGCGAGCTTGAACTCTTTGTCGTTGAACCCGTCTTCATTGACGATCAGGATGCCGCCTTTACGGAGGTCGCCGATGTTGGTCACGAAAGCGGCGGCGTTCATCACCACGAGCGCATCAAGCACATCGCCGGGCGTGAAAATTTCTTCGCTCGCGAATTGCACCTGGAATCCCGATACGCCCGCCCGGGTCCCTCGAGGAGCACGGATCTCAGCGGGAAAGTCGGGGAATGTGGCGACATCGTTGCCAGCCAATGCCGAGGTATTGGTCAACTGGGTTCCCAGCAACTGCATTCCGTCGCCCGAGTCGCCACACAGGCGAACGGTGATCCCGGTAACGGATTGGATCTTTTTGGCGGTCGTTTCAATCATGAGGTTAACGTCACCCGGAGTCGGTGACTGATGGAGAGCATGGCGAGAGAGGTGGGATGGGACGGCTACGGTAGCCCAACCAGACCGAATGCAGGGACTTTACGGATTGTATCGAGCAATCCGACCCGCAAAATCACCCGAATCTTAACTTTTTTTTGGATTGGGCGAAATGGAGCCTCTGAGGGCTTGGAAACCGAGAGGCCGTAGCGAAAGTCGCCAAGACTTCCGGTGATTTTCGAGCGTTTCCGAAACTCTTGGCCAGCGGGCTGTTGATTGAATCGTAACCCGATGCGTCAGCGAGGGATTGAGCGCCATTCATTCTCTTTAAAAGTATCCCTCGCTCACGCTTCGGGTTACGATTAAATCGACACGCCGTGACGCATCGGGTTACGATTAAATCAACAAGCCGCAGGCCGCTGACGGCGGCTATTTTCGCTGCCAATCGCCCCAATTGCTGTATTCCCCCCGAATTAGGAAGAATTCCCAGTTAGACATCGTCCTCCCAGTTGACGGCTGGCCGACAGTCCGTAAACTCTGCGCAAATTGCCTCGTCGTGTGGCGCAGGCTAAAATTCCCCCCAACTGGAGAGTTAGATGATCCGTACGATTTTGGCCGTTGCCCTGTTGGCTGTTGTCAGCACCGTTGTTGCCCCTCAAGCCGAAGCTGGTCTGTTCGGTTGCTTCAAGAAGAAGGCTGACTGCTGCGAGCCAGTTTGCTGCCCAGCTCCTGAGCCCGTGTGCTGCCCAGCACCCGAGCCCGTTTGCTGCCCAGCTCCTGAGCCTGTTTGCTGCCCAGCACCAGCCCCGGTTTGCTGCCCAGCTCCTGAGCCCGTTTGCTGTGACCCATGCGATCCTTGCTGCGAGCCACCTCGCCAAGGCTTGTTCGCTAAGCTCAAGGCTCACTTCGCTGCCAAGCGAGCAGCCAAGGCTTGCTGCGACCCATGCGATCCTTGCTGCAACTAAGCATTGCAACAACGTATCGAACCGAACGAAAAAGCGGGACTCAATCTTTTGAGTCTCGTTTTTTATTGGCAGACAGTTTTTTATTGGCAGATAGTTTTAATTGACGAGAAGGGGTTAATTGGTAAAAAGCGGGTAATTGGGCAGACGGCTTTCATTGGGGCAGAAGGCTTTCATTGGGCAGAAGGGCGGAGTGGCGGTATTCAGGCAAAATCGAGTTGAGAGATTCGGGTTATTCCGTTTGTAGCAATTAAACTGCTCTCGAACGATGCGGGGGGATCTCCCCTGCTCCTCGACCGGGTCGACATCTGAAGCGACTCGGACGCCACAGGAGGGGCGGACCACCTTCCCCGATTTCTTACCTGCCAACATGATATTCTTTCGGCGATCGACTTCGCGTTCTCGTCACTCTGGTCGTGCCAACGCATCAAACCGATTCACGTCCATTTCGCAGCTCGAGGCCCGGATGATGCTCGCCGGCGATGCTGGTGATGTTGTCGCCGCAGCCGTTTCTTCGTCGGCGGTTCCCCTTTCGGGTGAGAGTTCCGCGATCCATGGCGGGCACGGCAGTGGCGAAGCCCAAGCAACTTTCCTATCAAGTTCGGAAGACGTCGCAAACCGAACTACGATCGTTTTGGTGGATTCGCGGGTCGACGATCAGGCAGTGCTGCTTGCCGATCTTCCCGCTAACGCGGAGGTCGTCTTGATTTCATCGGAAGTCGACGCGATCGAGCAAATCACCGAGATCCTGCGTGGCCGATCAGGAATCGAAAGCCTGCATTGGATCAGCCATGGAAGCGATGGACGGATTCAGCTTGGCCGGGATCTCATTGACGCTCAATCGTTGACGTCCCGGGCCGAATGGGTGCACTCGTGGAGGGCGGCACTAACGGATCAGGCCGATATCTTGATCTACGGTTGCGACGTGGGGCGTGGGCAACAGGGGCGTTCATTACTGCGTACGCTCGCGGATCTCACCTCGGCCGATGTCGCCGCCTCGATTGACGCGACGGGCAACGGCCGGCGTGGAGGCGATTGGACTTTGGAGCAACGGTTCGGCTCGATCGAATCATCGATCGTGGTTTCGGAATCCGCGAGATACCAATACGCTTCCGTGTTGCCCATTACCGTTTTCGCGGCCGGGTCAACGGGCGAAGAAAACCTCTCGCTTCAAATCGATGGGACGACGGTCGCCCAATGGTCCAACATTGGTGGCAACGATGCCGAAGGCAAGTTCAACGCATTCGTTTTCAACAATGAAAACGCCGTTTCGGCCGACCGCGTTCGAGTTGTCTTTACCAACGATCTCCACGAACCAGGCGTCGTCGACCGAAACGTTCGGATCGATCGCGTCGTGATCGATGGAATTGAATACCAAACCGAATCGTCAGGCGTGTTTTCCACGGGGACTTGGCGACCGGGCATCGGCGTCACACCGGGCAACGCTGAATCCGAGTTCCTGCACGCGGGAGGCTACTTCCAATATGCCGAATCGGCGCGCAGCGCCGAGCATTTCATCACGATCTATGCGGCCGGTCAAACGGGAACCGAGTCGATGGAATTGGCAATCGATGGCCAAGTCGTCCAGCGATGGGATCGTGTCGGCGGCGATGTCCAGGACCGAATCTTCGGTACGTTCGTATTCGCGACCGACGGTGTCTTTGACCAGCCCATCGACGCGAATCGGATTCGTGTTCAATTGATCGACGGGTCAATGGGACCGAACTTCGACAAGAACCTCGTCGTCGACAAAATCATGATCGACGGTGTTGCCTTTGAAGCTGAAAGCCCGGACGTGATTTCGACGGGAACTTGGCGTGCCGATGACGGGATCGTCACCGGGTTTCGGGGCAGCGAGTGGTTACACGCAACGGGATTTTTGCAATTTGATGCTGACACCCGGTCGTACAACGGCATCGGCAATCATCTGCAGTTCGATGATTGGGGGAGTGCTGGACAGCAATTATTGCGAATCGCCCCGGCACGCTACGCCGATGGGACATCCGAGGCCGTCGGCGAAAGCCTGCCCAGTGCCCGGGAGGTCAGTAACCTAATCGTCGCCCAAACGCCCGGGTCGGTCGGCAATCCGGAAGCACTTTCGGTGATGGTTCATGTATGGGGGCAGTTCATCGATCATGACATGGATCTGACCGAAACGCCTGCAGAGAATGGCGAATCGCTGGCGATCTTAGTTCCGACGGGTGATCGATTCTTTGATCCCCAGGGAACCGGTGCTGTCGTGATCAACCTCACGCGATCCCAAGCGAGTCAAGGAACCGGCACGAGTCCGGCCAACCCTCGCCAGCACGACAATAGTATCACGGCCTTTATCGACGGTTCGATGGTATACGGATCGGATGCCGAGACCGCCAATCGACTGCGAGAGTTGACAGGCGGCCGAATGAAAATCAGCAACGGCAATCTGTTGCCGATTGATGCAAACGGTAACTTCATGGCCGGCGACATTCGAGCGATGGAAAACGTAAATTTGACCACGCTGCACACCCTGTTCATCCGCGAGCACAATCGATGGGCAGAGTTGATCCAAGCCGACTCACCGCAATGGTCTGATGAACAAATCTTCCAGGAAGCACGCAAGATCGTCATCGCCGAAATACAGGCGATTACATACAACGAGTTCCTTCCCGCCTTGCTTGGCGAAGACGCGATTGCGGCCTATCGTGGATACGATTCGAACATCAATCCGGGAATCGCAACGGAGTTCTCCACCGCTGCGTATCGGGTCGGGCACACGATGTTGAACGACCAAGTCGAATTCATGGGCACGTACAGCGATCCGCTCCATGACCCGATGTCCCTGGCTGAGGCGTTCTTCGCCCCCGCTATTTTGCAAGAACGTGGTATCGACTCGTCATTGAAGTTTGCCGCATCCGTTCAGGCGCAGTCGATTGATAATCAAATCGTCGATAGTTTGCGTAATTTCTTGTTCGGAGCTCCAGGCAACGGCGGCTTTGATTTGGCGTCGTTGAACATTCAGCGTGGACGAGACCACGGGCTAGCTGATTACAATTCAACCCGACAAGCTTATGGTTTGAATCCGGTCGATGACTTCAGTGACATCACGTCGGACGTGGATCTGCAAAACAAGTTGCGAGATCTTTACGGCGATGTCGATTCGATCGATTTGTGGGTCGGCGGTCTGGCCGAAGATGCCGCACCTGGGCGTTCGATGGGAGAAACTTTCCGGACGATCATCGCGGAACAATTCACACGAACACGCGACGCCGATCGATTGTGGTACGAAAACGTGTTCTCATCCGATGCCGTTGAGGCGATTCGCCAAACAACGCTTAGCCAAATCATTTCTCGCAACTCAACCGTCCACACCGTCCAAGATGATGTATTCCGAGTTTGGGGCGTGGTCGAAGGCCGCGTTGCGACGACTTCGAACCAAGCTGTGGGCAACGTTACGATTGAACTTTACAACGGCGCAGGTGAACGAATCGCGCAAACGATCTCGGATGCCGAAGGACGTTATCGATTCAATCAAATCACACGCACGGGTGCTTACCGTGTGCTCTTGCAACTCGATGGAACTTACGTGTCGACGGGCACCGGCTTTGACGACGTATGGTTCTACGAGGGCAACATGGTGATCGGCGATGTCGATTTTGAATTGGTTCCTAACACGCAGGACTTCGCTTAGGACGAGGCCATCAAAAGGCCTCCGCCGATGCCACTACCGACCCGCTGAGCTACAACGACGATGGCCGGCTCAGCTTGCCCGGTTCGGTCACCTGGACGTTGGTGGAAAGATGAGCTTGGGTCGTCCGTTGCAGCTCGTCGGCCTGAGTATTGCGTTCGACGCGGGCTGCCGAATTGGGGCTGGCGAGTTTTCCCAAGTGAATGACCGGTTCGCCGGGTTGAACGGCGGGCAGCGTTGACATTCCAATAACGATCCCGTCGAAGGGTGCCTCGAGTCGATTCTGATCCTCGTGGACAAGACTACTGTTGGTCGCCAAGGGTTGACCGCTGACCACGGTCGAACCGGGGGCAACGTGAAGGTCCAAGAAACCACCGCGTTCGGCGCGGATCCATTTGGTTGTTCGAATACGTACTTGGTTTACCGGCACATCGGGTTGGCCGTCGACCATGCCGAGTTCCTTGAGCACGTTGATGATGCCCCGCGTCATGGTCTCGACGACCGATGGTTCGACTTTCCACACCTCGCCACCCTCGACCACGATGGTCGGGCATCCGGCAGCGGTCGCCTCGCGGCGGAAGGAACCTTTGGGACCTTTTCCGTCCAAGATCACGCCGGCCCCGAACGCTTTGGCGATTCTCATGCACTGTTCGTTATTGAAGTCCACCCTTGCGCTGGGATAGTTGGTGCGGCGCACCGCGGCGGTATGCAAATCGATCCCGTAGTCGCAACGCAAGACGATCGCATCAAAGATCACTCGCGCCATCCGCATCGCCATGCTTCCCGACGCGTTGCCGGGAAAACATCGGTTGAGGTCACGACGATCGGGCAAATAACGCGAATGACGTTCGAAACCCAGTACATTGAGGACCGGAATCATGACCGTCGTCCCCCGCCGCACGACGAATTCGCGATCGGACAACAAGGACCGGATCGCCCCCGTTCCATTGAGTTCATCGCCGTGCAATGCACCGGCCACGAACACCGACGGTCCCGGCTCGCCGCCTCGAATCACACGGATCGGGATGGAGATATTCCGACCGCTATAACTTTCGGTGATTTGGAGTTCCGCATTGATTGATTCGCCTGGAGCGACTTCACGCCCGAACCAAGTCTCGGCCAGTGATCGGGTTTCCGACCGAAGTTCCGTTCCGACTCGCGGCGATTTTTCCGCCTGGGATGGGGGTTCAGCCTGGGAATCGCTCATGCCATGCTTTGAAGAGGAATGGGAATCAAATCGAAGTTTTTATCCGCAATTTCAATCGCAAAGGTGTGCCGGAGCACAAAACGGACTCGCGTCTAATGTACCTGACCGAGCCGAAACGACCAGGACGCCAGCGGCTGTACCGAAACGACCTCGACATCCCCCCCGCCCGTTCGCCTATGATCCCGGCATGAAACTTGACTCCCCGACCAAACGATTTTCGACTCTGCTGACGTGGGCCGTCCTGTCGGTGTTGTTATCCGTTGTGACGATTAACGAAACAAAGGCCCAGGAAACTCCCCTTCAAACGGCCTCGATCTCGCCCGTCCAAGCCCGGCAATCGTTTCAGTGGCTGGCAAACCAGATGATCCGCCATATACCACCTACGATTACCGGTGACGATGACTGGGGCAACACCAAAGAAGTCTGGGCGGGGGTGCGAGTCCGCCGCGACGGCTGGAAGCTGAAAACGAACCGACGAAAGAAGGAACTTCGGCACGGTCGATGGGTCCAGTACCGGATCAATCTCCCTCACCTCGCGAAGCCGACCATGGCAAACGAAACGATCGACGAATCCGTCGAGATTCGTTCCGTCACGCCAGACCTTCACAGGTGGCGGATCGAAGCCGCTGCTCGCACGCCGGCTGATTTTTCAGTCCGCGTGGAACGATGGAACCTGGGCTTTCAGCTCTACAGTATTGAGATAAGCGGCAAGATGACTCTATCGCTCACTACCATACTGACCCTAGCCGTCCAACCAGATTGGTCCGAAGTCCCTCCGGCTATGCAATTGAACGCCGACATCGAGCAAGCCGCGTTGAAGATCGAGCGATTTGAGGTCGAACGAATCAGCAAGATCGGTGGTGATGTGGCGGAGGAAATCGGCGACCTGGCCGAGCATACGATCGGCAAAGTTTGGATGCGAAAAGAGAACGAGCGATTGGCTTCGCGCTTGAATCACGCGATCTCGAAGAACCACGATGACTTAAGATGGTCCATGTCCGACTGGATCACCGGATTGACGCTTGGTGCCGACGGAACTCCGATGGAACCGAACGCTGGTCGTTTGGCCCCATGAATTTTTTTTGCCATGCACTACCGTATCTCGATCAACCCGTCGTTGCCGTCTGCACCGGCGTGCCGGATTTCTTATCGGTGATTGACCGCAAGATTCGCGTTCGTGGCCGAGTGGCGACTCCGTTTCTACAATCGGAAGATTCGATCACCCGCGACGTAGCGGCAGGCATCTTGGCACACATCCGAGACGACCGATGGTTTCATGGCGGCGAGACGTTCGTGCGGATGAACCTCGAGTTCGCTGTTGCGTTGCGAGACCTTTTGCCCGGCGACGCCGGTTTTCGCCCGACCTTCGTCGGGCACATCTTGATCGAGATGTTGCTCGACGCGAACTATTTGGCGGAAACGCCAAAATTGGTTGCTCGTTACTACGATCTGTTTGCTGAAGTTCCGACGACCGAAATCGAGCGAGTCGTCAACCAAATCAGTGGCAAACCATCGAGCCAAATCTCCTCGACGCTCGGCCGCTTCGCTGAAACTCGATTTTTATACGACTACGCGTGCGACTCAACCTTGCTGTTTCGGCTGAACCAAGTCATGAAACGAGTCGGCTTGGCACCGCTTCCCGACGCCGTCGGCGATTGGCTGCCGCTCGCCCGACATCAAGTTCGAGCCAATCATCACCGTCTGTTGCAAGAACCCGGCTCGCCGATGCGTTATGTTGAATTGCATTGAGCAACGGCATCGCGTTCGCTCCGGCACCCGTCCCTGACCTGAATCGCCGAGACTTCGAATTGGCCGACCACGACACAAACTCGATGGACGAACATCGCCATCTTCGGTCCGAATTGGAGATCGCTCGTGATCGCCTGGAACTCGCCCTGACGGGCGGCAATATCGGAATGTGGGATTGGAATCCGGCGACCTCCGAAGTCTTCTATTCTGATTCTTTTAAAGCCCAGTTGGGTTATCCGCCGGAAGTGCCTTGGTGCACGTTCGAGGAATGGGAGTCGCGATTGCACCCGGACGACCATGACCAAGCGCTCGCGACGGTGGCCGATTACTTTGCACGTCGCATGCAAGATTACAAATCGATTTTTCGGCTGCGATGCCGGGACGAGAGTTATCGCTGGATCTTGGCCCAAGGCAAAGGCGTTTTTAGCCATGATGGACCACCGATCCGTATGACCGGCGTGCATGTTGACATCACCGATCAAGTCAACGCCGATCGTGAGTTGAAGCGAGTTAACGAAGCGTTGAAAGAGAGCAACGTCGAACTACAGCAGTTCGCCTACGTCGCTTCGCACGATTTGCAAACTCCGCTGAGAGCGATCGCCGGTTTTGCGCAGTTTCTGCAAAAAGATTACGCAGTGAATCTTGACGATCGAGCTAACGATTACATTCGGCGAATCGTTTCGGGCGTCAAGCGGATGCAAGCGATGATCAACGATTTGCTCGCCTACTCAAGAGTTGAATCTCGCGCGAGTGAATTTGAGACCGTGTCCCTCGATGCGGCGGTCATGGATGCGGTCGAGTTGCTTGACGCTGTGATTCAAGAACGTCAAGCCGAATTGTCGATCGCGAGTTTGCCCGACGTCTACGGAGACGCGTTTCAGGTTTCGCAGTTGTTAACCAATCTGATCGGCAACGCGCTGAAATATAATCACGGGAAGCCGGTCATCCGCATTTGGTCGGATTCGACGGCGAATGAACGGCGGGTGTGCATCGAAGACAATGGAATCGGGATCGATGAAAAGTACCACCAGCAGATATTCGAAATATTTCGTCGTCTGCATTCCCGCGAGGAATTCGAAGGAACCGGAATCGGATTGGCCGTCTGTCGGCGGATCGTCAAACGCCACGGGTGGACGATCCACGTGGAGCCCAATCCACAAGGAGGTTCACGATTTTGGATCTGTATGCCAATACTTTTCAAACCAAATTTCACACCAGCCCCCTCCGAAGTGGTAAATTAGGCGGCAGAGCGGAACGGTGCGAACGCACCCACTAACAATTATTGGAGCGAGTTAGTCGTGTCGGAGTTGATTGATTCTTCATCGAAAACCTCCAATCAAAGTGCAAGAACGCTTCCGGGTTTCACTTCGATCGTCGAACGACTCCGACAGACCAACGAGTTCACGGCCCGGCAGCTCGAACGGATTCACCAAGAGTTATCGCATTTCTTTGAGAACGAAGATTTCTCGTTAGACGGATCGAGCGGCGGAATTGACATGATCGGCTTGAGGGTTGGTAACTTCCAACTCGAGTCACTTTTAGGTGAAGGCGGGGCGGGGCAGATTTTTCGTGCTCGTTCGTTGATCGATCCCTCGGCTTACGTCGCGTTGAAGATCATCAAACACGTTCGGTCGTCGTCACGATTCCGTCGCGAGATGGAGTTGGTACAACGTTTAGCACATCCGAATGTCGTGATCGCCTATGAAGTCGGTGAGCAAGGCGACACTCTCTTCATTGTCATGGAGGAACTTTCCGGTCCTGACTTACATCAACGAGTCACCCGGCAGGGACCCTTGGATTGGCAGGAAACGATCTCGTATATGGTCGACGCGGCGTCAGGATTGGAACATGCACATCAACGAGGCCTGATCCATCGCGATGTCAAACCAGGCAACCTGATGCTCGACGCGGGGCGAATTAAGATTACCGATTTGGGACTAGCCGTTCTCACCGAAGAAACCGAAGACGGGTTCACCGAAATCGACGACTCGACCCAATCGCACCCTCGGTTTCGAACCCAATACGAGATGCTCTGCGGAACGGCGGATTTCATGGCGCCCGAGCAAGCGAGATCGCTGGAGTCGGCGAGCATTCAATCAGACATCTACGGGCTCGGAGCGACTTGGTTTTACTTGCTGACCGGGACAAGCCGAGTGACCGGTCGGAAGATGCGCGACAAAGTTGTCAACTTGATTCGAGGTGTTGGATTGAAGCCATTGCCCGAGTCGGTTGCACCGGCAAAAGTTCGATCGGTGTGTGAAAAGATGTTCGCCTATCGTCCCGAAGACCGTTACATGTCGATGACGGAAGTGAAAGAGGCCCTACAGGCACTTATATCCGATCGCCCCGGCACCGCGCCGAAAAGCTGTATCGATGTGATGATCGTGGAAGACGACCAAGATGATCTGGTGCTGACCGTTGAAATGCTGCAGCGTGGCAACAAAGCCGTGAACGTAGTTGCATTCAATAAACTCTGTGACGCGATTGCCGCTGATCGGGATGTGCACAAGCTTGATTTGGTGTTGCTGGACCTGCAACTGCCCGATAGTCAAGGAGTCCAGACCGTTACGAGTATCCGCAAACGTTTCCCGAAGGTCCCCGTGATCGTATTGACCGGTCAAGAAGACGCGACGGTAGGAAAAGCCTGCATCGCCGCCGGCGCGGATGATTTCGCCTGCAAGAATGATCTCACACCTCACCTGCTCGAACGCATTATCTTTGTCACACTGAGTCGGCATTCGCGACGCAACCCTTCCGAAGAGGATTTTCGATGAAACGAACCTCACATATTCTTCTCGTCGAAGACGACATGGATGACGTCGAACTTGCTCGCCAGGGTTTCATTCGTTCTCATCACGACGTCGAAATTCATCACGTTCCCAACGGGCAGCTTTGCCTGGACTATCTGATGAAGGTCGGTTCATTCGCGAACGCGATCACACCTGACCTAATCTTGCTGGACCTGAACATGCCGATCATGGACGGGCGGGCCGTCTTGATGGAAATAAGCCAACGTGAACAGCTCAAGCATTTGCCGGTCGTGGTGTTGACGACTTCACGGGCACAAACCGATGTGCTGTACTCCTACGCCATGGGTTGCAACTCCTTCATCGTCAAACCGGTCGACTTCGACGATTTCCAGAAAACCGTCAACAGCATTTGCGACTATTGGTTTGAAACAAGCATGTTACCGATTTCAATTTAAGATACAGCTACGTGCCGGGTCTTCGCCGAAGCGGCTACGACCCAGCCTACATTGACCCAGGCTACGTGGACGTCATGCCTTAAGAAATCAGCAGATGCTCGCCGGGTTCGGATTCTTCCCATTCGCGGCGAATCTCGCGGAGGCCATAGGCACACAGTTCAAACTGTTCGCTCAACCGATCGAGAAGTTCGCATGGTGGCCGATCGTCTTCGCCTTCGATCGTCGAAGCAATTTTGTAGGAACGTTTTCCGTGCTGGAAATAATCAAGCAAGCGATCCGGCGATCCGGGACGATTGCCACGGACGCTCTCGGGAAACATACCTGACCAGAACAATGTGACGTCGCCGATGTGGCGATGGACCTCGCGCCGCGCCGTGCCGATCCGACGCTCGGCTTCGCAGAGCATTTGAAAAACTTCCGTGGCCGGTTGCCCGTCCGGTCGGCGGACGCGCTGGATCGCATCGACTCGATTGAAACGCAGCAACAACTCGCTGACGTAGTTCACGAGTTGGACATCGACGATGCCAAGCTTGGTTTGGAAGATGTACTCGGACAGTCCGCTTAGGAAGCGATCCAGAGCGGATCGTTTTTCGTTGGGATCAGGCATGTTCAATCATCCTTCGTCACTGGGTGAACGGAGTCACTGGGTGAACCGATAGTCGAAACTATCGCAAGGCCGAAGGGGGAATCAACACGACCGGCTGCACGACAACCGAAAAAAATCGCGCTGAATCAAAAGACCTGAAATCCAGAATTAGTTGGACATCAGCCGGGTGTCAAGCCCGAAAAATTTGAGCGTGGCGGCCTCCAGCCGAAACAGCCGCGTCGCACGTAGTGTGCGTCGCCCGAGTTGTCCTTCGGGCTCCCTAAATTAAGGATGGTGCCATTCACCGTTTCGTCCGACAAGGGAACGAGCGGCTGTACCGCTCGCGAAAAAAGAAACGGCAGCGTGGCTACCCCTTGAATCCCGTATCTGACCACGGCGAAACCCCACCTTAAATGTCGCTGGTGACGTCATCCTCGGAATCGGTCAGCGAAAAAATGCTCTGTCCCCTGATCCACTGGTTCCCTGATCCACTGATCCACTGATCCAGAACGAATCGTAACCCGCTGCGTCAGCGAGGGATACATACAGAGGCCTTAACAGCGCTGAATCCATCGCTCACGCTTCGGGTTACGATTAAGTCACCAAGCCCTAACGCTTCGGGTTTCGATGAGGACTAAATAACAGCCCGCAAGTCCGGAGCGGAGATCCAGGGGAATATCGGCAGCGGGTGAGTAGCCGTCAACTGTTAGCTCCACCGGGACGAGCCCGGTGGAAGCAGGGTTGCGAGTCGGTCATCGTTCTTCGTATTTCCGCCGGGCCTGTCCCGGTGGGATCGCAATTGATAGCTACCTAATCATTGTCTCGGAGGATCTGCCACCGCCGAGCTTGCCCCGGGGGAGCAAGCGTTTTCCTACTGCAAGAAAACGAGAGCAGCGTCGGGTGACACCATTCACCACTTCAACTTCAACATTCGCGTTGCCCCCGTAACCCAGGCCACCTCAGGTTTCGCCGAACAGGTTGACAAGTCAACCTGTTCGGCGGAAGACTCTGTCCCCGAAGATTCCCTATCCCCGAAGATTCCGCACGTAAGGCCTTTCATTCTCCATCCAAAACCGGTTTAACCCGGCACACCCGGACACCTTTTTTGGGCGATATCACGCGGCAGTATTAGCGGAAGAAACACGTTTCGCGAGCGAATGACGGACGTTAAACTCCTGGCAATCATCATACAGGCACGTTCCATTTTTTATGCAGAATAGAAATCATGACCCGCATGCTATTATTTCTAATCGTGATCTTTTGCCCGGTGTCAACAATCGCTCAACAGCCCGCAACTGCGATTGAAGAGGCACTTCAACGAATGGAGAATGTGATCAAAGAGAAAAATGAAACGCTCGCCTTTTGGCAAACCGCAGTCGACACCGCTATCAAACTGGCCCGACAAAAAGCAATCCTTGAAATCCATCCGCTCGCTAAAAACGCAGTCGCAAGCAAGGACTTGAAATACGCCAGTGACGCGTATCTTCAAATTCTGAAAATCGACTCCGCTGACGAAGAGGCGCGAGACTTTTTCCGCACTAACAATCAGCTTGAAGCGATTGAAAAACAACTTGAGCAACAGATCAAGAAACAAGAACCATCAAAACCGGCTGAAATGATAGTTAAAGTGAACAGCGAGGCCATGAGCATGGACGCGGGCAAAGCCGAAGAGGCCAGCGCAATGCGCAGGTTGCAATTCGAGTCCGAAAACGGGATCGTTTTCAAGAAACTACCCGATGGAAGCTGGGTCAAGCTTAATCCCAATGGCGAGGTCGATTACACACTGCAAGAGATCGACCGGAACAGTTACTCAGTTACCATCCGGGCGGACGCAAAAAACAATGTGATTCATCAATTGTTGCCTGATCACTTTCTGTGGGCATGGGAAGGTGGATGGAATAGAGGCTCGCGAACCAAAGGGGCTGATGGCCATTGGACGAAATGATTTTGCGATCAGTAATTACATCGTCTGAAGGTTGTGGGTCGAATCTTTAACATGATCGACTTCGTGATTGACGCGTCATTCTTTTCCCCATTCGACCGCGAAATATAGCGAGTCCTCTGCATAATCGTGCCAGAAATTAGTACGCCAGAAAATCGCAGCGAATACTTCGTTCGTGCGGCCGTCAGGTTGCTGATTCTGTTTATCCCAAAGAAAGAAGTATTGTTTTTCGCCTAATGAGTCGTACCAAGTGCCGTCTTTGAGCATCATGCCTAGCCAAAGCCGGCCTTTGATGTGTTCAACTAGAAAATCATTTTCGGCTTGGCTGCGGACAACGACCAATCGGCCACCCGCCTGCGTCGCGAACGCAACAGCCTCGGCAAATTTGACCATTTTTTGAGAAAAGAGATACCAGTTGCCGTTGAAATAGATGGCTTCGCGAGGCACACCACGGGGCGGCGTGGGCTCGCGGTTGTCGACGTTGGGCGAGTTCTGCGCGGCGATCTCACCGGCGTGTTCCGATTCGAATCGAGCGAGGCGGGATTCTGCGGCGGCCTTAGGTAAACCCTTCAGTCCGCTCGCGGTAGCTTGCCGATACCAATGCACAGCTCGCCGCTGACTCTCTCGAGCCAGCACCTCGTCGCTCTTCGATATCGAAGCTAGCTCCCACCATAGGTTCCCGAGTTCATTGAAGGCGAGTGTCGATTGAGGATTTTGCAATTCCGATCTCGCCAGCCCCGCGAGGATAGCATTTTCAGCTCGCTGCAGGAGCGGAAGACCTGCGGTCCAATCCGACTTGCCGAAGCACAGGTACCGACCGAGATATTCGATTGCCTTGGCGTTGTCGGGTTCGCTTTGTAAACGATCACGAGCGGCCTGTACGGTCGGTTGTGCATTTTGCAATAAGGTCGCTCTGTCCGATAACATTTGAAATTTATTGGACATGGAGATATTGCGAAATTCCATTGCAATCTTCTTACCGCTGGCTGCCAGCTCGATCGCGGCTTTGTAGCGATCTTGTTGGATCGCTGTTGCGATCAACGCGTCAGCACGGTCTGCGGCGGAGACCTGATCCGATGGTCGGTACATCTTCGGGACGAGTTTTATCAGCGTGGCCACGCGGTCATCGAATGGATCCGTCTCAAATCTCGATTCCATGGTATCCATGGTGAGCATGGCTCCGTTGAAGTCGCCAGCATCAACAAACGAATCTTTCGCAAGTTGCAATAGCACGTACTTGTCTGCCGGTGGTTCCGATTCGAGGGCGAGCTCGTAGCAACGGGTTGCGAAGTGTTGTTTGTCGTGCGGTGATTGTGCCTCGCGAATCTCAGTTGCCAATGTTTTCTGGACCTTTACACGAGCGTCTTCGAGTTCGTTCTCTGGCACCGCTATGCGTGCGCCGCGATAGTGGTCGCTTGTCGGCAAATTACCGTGACGTTGGCCGGATTCATATGCATCCTGGGCCATTGCCCGAAACGACTCGAGACGCTCTTTCACTTCCGAAGACGTCTTAGTACCGGGATCGGAATCGGAGGCTGTGCGAGGCTCCGGCTCGGACTTGATATCGAAAAACCGAGAACCGCCTGTATCCTGGACTGGGGCGTTCACGGAGGCGGGCATCGTCTGGGAACCAGGCTCTGAAATGGAACCGGTAGGCCGCGAATCTGGTTTGAGCTTGGTAATGAACGGCGGGTTCGGCGCGGCTTGGGGCGTGATTTCAGGTTGTTCGGAAGCGGAAGACAATTCCGATCTGTTAGGCGTCGGCAGATTGGCTTGCGACACGCCTCTCTGCACACCCCCTGTGTCGGTTAATCCAAACTTCCATGCCCCCAATAGGCTTAAAATACTGGGAACAAAGATCCCGAGCATCAGTTTCAGGACACCCGAATGATTCTTCTGGCTTCGAGAGCGGACGCGGACGGCGGGTGCTGTCGGCTTAACTGGCAGGGCAGGCAGGGATTGGTTCGGAACGAGTTCTAAGGACTCCCGTCCCGACTGTGAAAGGGCGGCGCGAAGTTCACTGTCGTATCTTTGTTTGGAAGCGGGGTTCAATAACCGAAGTCGCGCCACCGCGACTTCATTTAGCAATTGCTCAGCAAATGCCGCGTGTTCGCCGCAACAACATCCCTTCAGATATACCGACTGCCTGTTGGCGGCGGCGTCAATCACCTCGCGATCACTCTCGAACAGATCGATGCCGAGCAACCGATAAGACGATGGGGGCTGTTCTTGCGGAGAAATCCCAAGCAACCTGTGGTACGAATCAAATGAATCATTCGTTTCGGTGAGATGTTCGCTCATCTGGACTCCGTCGTCGTTGATTTGCTCAGCGACAATAAGCATTTATTGCCGGATATTTAGCATTTATTGCCGGATATACGGTTCACCGCAGAATCTGAGCTGCCATGGTTGGATGCACGTCGTTGCCGCACCCAATTCCCGAATGCTTTGACTACTTGCGTCGAACGGACAGCGAACGCGACCCAAGATTGCTTTTTTTACCGTTGGGAAGGTCGCTCCATCAAGAACTGGATTTGCAATCGCGGGTGAGCACGATTCCGCGTTAAAGAAATACGGATGAGAGGATTCGAACCTCCACGCCCTAAAACGGGCACTAGATCCTGAGTCTAGCGCGTCTGCCAATTCCGCCACATCCGCGAGGCAAGGCACAAGAATATCCGCTGACCCGAACGCCCACAAGACGTTCCCGATGCCTTCTGATGATCTGGGCCTCGAAACGCTATATTGAGTTTGATTCCCGGCCTCTTATCGTTGAATGTAGCCTTGTCCGACCCAAGTCCCCAATCATCTGAGCTCCCTTTGGCGGCGGATTCCGCAGCCGATGAACCGCGGGTGACGTTGTCGACGACACTCAAAGCGATGCCGGGGATCGGATGGTCTCGCGCAGACCGGTTCGCCCGTTTAGGGCTGCGAAAAACGCAAGATGTACTGTTTTTTTTCCCTCGGGACCATCAATTCCCTCCGCCGCCGACCCGCGTCGACGAGCTTCGCGAAGGGCAACCGGCGACCTTGATCGGCCGCATCACCGAATGTGAATTGGCCTCTCGCTCGCCCGGGAAATCGGTTTTCGGGGCGATCGTCGAGAATGAGTCTGGGGCCGTGAGGCTTCTGTTTTTCAATCAGCCGTTTCGCGCCGATCAGCTGAAATTCGGTGTGGCGGTGCGGCTCAGCGGCGCTCCCAAATTGGCGGGGCTGCGTTGGGAATTCACCCACCCCAAGTACGAAATACTCGACGACGAAGAGTTCGCCTCGGCTCATGAACACCAAGGTGAGATTTTACCGGTCTACCCACTGACCGAAGGCGTCAAGGAATACGAACTACGCCAACTGACGCGAACGGTCTGTAACGAAGTGGCCGACCAGGTCAAAGAGGTGATGCCCGAACCCCTGCGCATCGCAATCGCTGACGCCTTGAAGAATGCGGGGATGGATATCGGGGACATACTTCCGTCGATTTCACAAACACTGCGAAGCATTCATTGCCCGGCATCCGAGCAGACTTTGAATGCCGCGAAGATGCGGTTGGTCTTTCAAGAATTGTTTGTCATGCAATTGGCATTGGCCATGCGCCGTCAAACGCTGACGGGGCGATTGCGGGCACCGCCGATGACATGCAGTCCTCAAATCAAGCAACGCATTCTGCGGCGTTTCCCGTTCGAGTTGACCGGCGATCAGTTGCGAGTCATTGAAACGGTCGCTTCGGAAATGCAGCGACAATTTCCCATGAATCGATTGCTTCAAGGGGACGTAGGAAGTGGCAAGACCGTCGTGGCGATCTTCGCAATGATGATGGCGGTCGCCTGCGGTCACCAAGCGACCATCATGGTGCCCACTGAAGTGCTGGCGCGACAGCATTTTCGAACCTTGACGACGATTCTCGCGGACAGCCAAGTGAAGGTCGGATTGTTATGCGGTTCGCTTTCGGCGTCGCAGCGACGTGAAACACTTCGCTCGATCGCCTCGGGCGAAATTAATCTGATCGTCGGCACTCAAGCATTGATATTCGATATCGAATTTCATTCGCTAGGGCTGTGCGTGATCGACGAACAACACAAGTTCGGCGTCAAGCAACGAGTGCGATTGCGACTCGGCGGCATCGACCCACACTATCTCGTGATGTCGGCGACACCGATCCCACGAAGCGTCGCGATGACGCAGTTCGGCGATGTGGACTTGAGCACGCTGCGTGAAAAACCTTCCGGTCGCGGTGAGGTTCACACGTACCTGGCTAGCGACGGCTGGAAAAACCGTTGGTGGGAGTTCATTCGACAACGGGTGGCCGAAGGCCGACAAGTCTACGTCGTAGCGCCGCGGGTCGGTGACGAATCCGAAACACCTGAAACTGCACCGGAGGATGTCGAAGACGTGACGTCGGTCAACCGCGTATACGAGCAATTGAGCCATGAAGTATTCCCAGAACTGCGGGTCGAGCTTCTGCACGGCCGGATGAAACCGGAAGCAAAGCAGGCGGTCATGGACCGATTTGCCGAAGGCGAGATCGATATTCTCGTCACGACGACGGTGATCGAAGTCGGAGTGGACGTGGCCAACGCGACCGTGATGACCATATTGGGCGGGAACCGGTTCGGATTAGCCCAGTTGCACCAATTACGCGGCCGAGTTTCTCGCGGCGTGCACGCCGGCCACGTGTGCGTGTTCACCGATGGCGAGCGATCACCGGAAGATAGCGAACGATTGAAAGTGTTTGAACAAACGTCGGACGGTTTCGAACTCGCCGAAGCGGACTTCCGATTGCGCGGGCCGGGTGATTTGTTAGGACAAAAACAAAGCGGATTGCCGCCTCTACGCATCGCTGACTTGAGCCGTGATGTGGAAGTGTTGAAGGTCGCTCGTGAAATGGCCCAGGAACTGATCGACGAGGACCCGATAATGGACGCTCCCGAATTGGCCATGCTCAAAGAACAAGTCCTACGCCGCTATGGCGAACGGCTTGATTTGGGGGATGGGGCGTAGCAGCAGTCTCAATTTCAGTTTAATTGGCCAACCGCCATCAACACCGGTGTCGGGTGCGGATATAATCAATGCGTCTTCGGGATGACGTGTCGACCGGGCTGATGATGAAAACAGAGAATGTGGCCATGATTTTGAATTCACTTGCGAGGCGGCTACGCCGTAACCATACAATACCAACGTCGCAGCTGGTCGCGTCGATGTTCCTGCTGACTATGCTGGGTTCCCAAACCGACGCGATTGCTCAATCTCAGCGAGCCCAGCCGCCCGAGTTCAATAACGCGGTCACCTCTCGGATCTTTTTTTCCGATTTGTCGAGTGCGTTCCGCGGCGAACGACCGACACTGTCGAAACTTCGCCAAGCGGATGCCGCAACGGTGTCCGCCAATGCGTCGACGGCGAACGAAGATGAGTCCGGTGACAGCGGTGGCGGATGGAATAAGTTGATTTCGCCGATCTCGCTGGAGGACGAAATCAAACGCGTCAAGTTGAAATACGACTCGTCGATCACCACCCCAGGCGCGTTCAACGGCGGTGGATATCAGGATGCTCGCCTACATTTGAGCGTCCTGGCGTCCTTGTTTGCCGTGATCAGTGAATATTCCGGCGATGTGCGGTGGAAATCGGAAGCGAAAACGGCGCGAGATTTAACGGCCAAAACAGCACTGGCGTGCGCCGCAGGTTCGACTCCGGTGTACAACGAAGCACAACTTCGCAAGGCGGATTTGCAAGACCTCGTTTCGGGTTCCGGATTAACGGCCGCCAAAGCGAGTGAAGAACCCAACGATTGGGAAATGATCGCCGACCGCGGACCACTGATGCAATACGCCGAAGAGCTACTCAATCGGATCAGTGACCAATCACGAGACGCAGCAACGGCTCAAGAGAACGTCGATTCGGTCAAGCGTTTGGCCGAGTTATTATCGGTCCTCGGCGTCATCCTTGTCCAAGAAGGCATGGACGACGCCGAAGACGAAGATTACGCGATGCTTAGTGGAGCGATGACCAAAGCTTCCCGCTCGGTCGTTGCGGCGATCGAACGGCAAGACTTCGAGGCCGTTCGCACCGCCGTGGGCGCGATCACACAAAGCTGTAGCGACTGCCACGAACAATATCGCTAGGCGACCTGCTGCTCCGAGTTTTCGCTGTCTTGATTTTCAGCATCGGCGGCGGCGGTCGTTCGTCGACGACGCTTCTTCGGTTTGGTCACGCCCCACTCCTTGGTGAGCATCTCAAACACTTCAGGCGTTTCGTATCGCACGATGTTCTTGCCCTCGGGCATCGGACCGATTAATCCGCGAAAAACAGGCAACCCGCGCAAGGCTAAATCGGTGCTGCAATCGTCAATGCCGATTTGTTCGTGACTTTCGGTCAAGGGATCGATCGTTAGATAGTCACGGATTTGCAACGAACCGTCGCTGCCACGTGCGACGACCCGAAAGGTGTCTTTCTTTGCCATGGGTGTTCTCTTTGAAAAGGTCGTGGTGATTCGTTTGCGCCTTTGAGAGGCCGCGGTACTGATCCGGCATGTCTGACTGGTGTGGGTGCCAGAACATGCCGTGCGAAAATCGGCTTAGGGGAGGGTTTGATTTTCGCGAGATCAGCCGCGTTTGAGATCGCCGCGTCAGCTTGGAGCCGCAGCCATCTCGGTTGAATGAGCCGGTGATAAAGATTCTTATCGACACGGTGGACGATGAAAATAATCGTTCATCAGTGACGTCGCACAACCGCGTCGGAGTGTCGGAAAGGAAACAGACATAAGAAACCGAACAACCCGATCAATGCGGACGATGGGTAGTTGCCGACGCGATACCCTGACTTACATCGATTACTTCGACAGCCTATTCGAAAAGGGGGCTGACCCTTTGACGCGATTCGATAATCGTTGCTTTTCTGGTATAGCCGGAGAGGGTCAGACCCCTTTTCGGATAGGCTCTTACTCTATTTGTGAATGACATGTCCGATCATCAATCTGCTTACATCATCGTCGGAGCCGCCGGAGGGATTGGTTCCGATTTGTGCCGACGTCTAACCGCTGCGGGCAACCGCGTGATGATGGTCGGTCGCAACGAAGAAAAACTTTCCGCGTTGGCCGAAGAGTTGGGACAACCCTACGCAGCCGGTGATGCCACCGACTGGGATCGTCTCGCCGAGATCGCCGATCAAGCCATCGAACAGTTCGGCAACCTCGACGGCGCGGCGAACTTGGCCGGTTCGATATTGCTTAAGCCCGCTCACCTGACGAGCAAGGAAGAGCTTCTTGACGTCATCAATCAAAACCTGGTGACCGCGTTCGGTGTGGTTCGAACGATCGCTCCCCGCTTGAAAAAGAACGGCGGTGGTTCGTTGGTGTTGATGTCCAGCGGCGGAGCCGCGATCGGACTGACCAGCCACGAAGCGATCGCCGCCGCCAAAGCGGGCGTGGTCGCAATGGCGCGAGCGGCCGCAGCCACCTATGGTGCCGGAGGTGTCCGGATCAACACGGTCGCTCCGGGGCTTGTGCAAACGGAGTTAACCGCTCGTGTCTGGAAAAATGAACGTTCAGCCGAAGCCAGCCGCGCGATGCACCCGCTGGGGCGTCTCGGCGAGCCGGGCGACATCGCTTCCCTGATCGCCTGGTTACTCTCACCTGAACAGAGCTGGATCACCGGCCAAGACATCGCCGTCGACGGAGGACTCAGTTCAATCAAGTCCGCCACGCGATGAATTCTTCTAGTGCTTCAACCACATTTGACGTTAGGGTGTCAACAACGTGGCTCGACGGTCCTCCGTCGAGAATCACGGTGGGGACCACCGTGCCACGTTTCGAGAATCACGGTGGGGACCACCGTGCCACGTTTCGAGAATCACGGTGGGGACCACCGTGCCACGTTTCGAGAATCACGGTGGGGACCACCGTGCCACGTTTTAAGCCAACCCATTTTTAAATATTGACGAAGCACTAGACGGCTTCCCATTGTCCTGTATGGGTGCATCGGTAGGGTTGTCCGTCTTCGATCGCGATCAGATTCAACCAACCATTGAGAATCGATTGGCGTAATCCCGCATGCTTGGCCAACACTCCGTCGATCGCCGATCGATGGGCCGCCAGAATACCCAGCAATCGAACTGGTTCGTGAATCCACTTTTTCCCGTCGTGAAGCGATTGAATCGGTAAACCGGTTTGCAAATCGCCGCCATTGCCCGACAAAACGCCAAATCCGCCGACGATGTTGTGAACCGTTTTGGAACCGCTACCGAAGTGTTCGTTGTCGACCGTCGATGCGTAATACTGCATGTTGATTAAATGCGCAACCACAAGTGGGGCCGTCATGATGGTTTCGAGCACCTGCGAATGCGGGTCGGCCGATTCGTCGTAGCTATGCAGAAACGCGCGTCCGTTCAAGTCAATCGACTCGGTGAATGTTCGGGGCGCGGCAATGAACGCCGCATTGCCCGCTAATCCCCATTCGGGTCGGACCTCGGACCAATCCAGGCTTCGCCTGAGCAAGTCCGTGATCGAATCGCTCGCCACCAACGGCATGCGTTCGGCTTGGGTCAATCGAGTGGCGGCGGCCGTACCTTCTTGCAACTCCTTCAAATCGTTTTGATGGGAAGCGGGAACGTCTTGCAAGTCATAGAAAACGATCTCGTCGGTGGTTGTGTTGTGAACGGCGGGCAAAAAATGGGTCGACTCGGGAATCACGATCCCCGTCTCAGCCAGGCCAGCTCGCACAGCAGGTTGGTTGATCAACATCGCCGCAAACCTTGCGTTGGATTCACCCGAGTGACCGCCACAAGCCCCACAATCCAAGCCGGCCTGCAAGGGGTTGTTCTCCGTTTGACTCGCGTGACCACAGAACACGACCAATCGGGCAAAATCGCGGGTGATTCCTAAATTCGTTAAGACGGCGGTCGCCATTTCGATTCGTTTGGGTAACGTGATCCCTTGCTCTTCCAAGTTGGCGAGCGTCAACCGAAGTTGATGGTTCGGACCGATTGCGTCGCGACTCGGATTACTGGGGCCTCGCCACCCCGATCGGTCGATCCGTAACGTGCGGGAAAGCAATGAGCCCGCAGACAACAAGCCGGTTGTTTCGACGAATGAAAAACATCCGACCGCGGAGGTGGCGAACTGTTTCCACGACTTTCGCCACGAGCGAATGACGGCGCGTTGCTGAGCGGCGGTTTCGACTTCGTCGTCGCTGACACCCGCAATGGTTTCATGAACCTGGAATTGCGGTGTCAACAGCACGGGCACCTGACCCGAACCGCTCTGGCGACCCAGTGGCACAAACTCAATCGGCAAACCGAAGAACCCGGCAAACCCGAACGTTTCGATGCCGGATGTGACCGCCTCGATATGGCGACGAATTCGCTCAGACCGCACATCGATGCAAAACACCATTTGAGCCAACGGATTCGTTGCCTTCGCCGTATCCGACGTCGCCGGGTCAATGGACGCTGCATTCGAAACCGTCGAGAGCGGCCTTTCGAGCCGGGCTTGCTTGATGGATTCGAGAATTCGATTCTGAATGGCGATCTCCGTTGCCCGCAATAGAATCGTTCGCACCCAAACGTCCGCCGAAGCCGGTTCGGAACGCAAATGATCGCAGTACGAAATAGGATGTCCGAGCGCGGTGTCGTATGCCAATCGAATGGCTAATAAGCCGATCAAGTCTTCGTCGGCGATTCCGCCGGATCGCTCCGCCATGACGCCTTGATATTTGGCCCATGCCGACCAACCGGGCACGGTAAAAGCACGCGATAGCAAGAACGATTCCCACTGCGATTCAGGGACATTGAGTCGAATCAACAGTGCCAGAATGGCGTCAGCAGGATCGTCGGGCAGTTCGCTGACGAACTGACGGAATTGACTCACGCCCATCCATTCAAACTTTCGATCCAGTTTCATCATCTCTCGCCATGCGTCGTAAAGCGATCGACTTCGAAAGGGGCTCGCCCATGTGGCTTGGCCCTGGTCATAGTGGGCTGAACAATGCCGCGAGATCTCTTCAATGATCGCCGTACCCCATCGTCCTTCAGGAGGCTCGTTTTTGGTTCCGAATTCGATCACGCTGGCTTGACGCCGAAGCGATTGATTGAGCGTGAACACGATCTCCGCCAACGATGGCAGCTCACTCGAGTCAACAAGTGATTCTTCGGTCTGCCGGATCGCTTCGGCGATGTCCGATCGGGTCACCTTGCCCTCGCTGAACTGGGCCGCGTAGTAGTGCATCGGCATCAACAACGTGCCGTCACAGAATCGGCGGAATGACTGATGGCATTGGATCAACGTTTGGTCGGCAAAACCCGCATAAGGATTCATCGCGACGTAGTCATCCAGCGGCCACACCGGCGTTATTTTCCCGCACACGCCGGCAAGCGTTTGAGCGAATCTCGCCGCTGCACTGCAATGGTGGGAATCGGGTATTTCGGCGATCATCGGTTCGGTGGCAAGAGCGTTCATGTGTGATAGTTCTTGATGAAAGGGTTGATGGAAAGTTCGAAAGGTGGTCAAGCGGTTCAAGAATTCAGGTTAAAAACCCGGCGCAACATCCGAGCTTCGATCGCGTCGACATAAAACCCATGCGTGGCGTGAACGTAAAAAGCCGCCGCCCATCGCGGCGGTCTGCCGATCAATACCGGGATCACAAACAGAAAGGCGAAACCGAACGCGATCAACGTGATCGCCCAGGTGTTGGTGATCAACAAGGGTGTTTTCACAAGGGGATCCGCGATCATCGCGTCGACGACGACGAAGCTGGCCACATAAACAAAACTCAACGTCACCGCCGAAAGTGATGCCATACCGAACGCAGCCCAGGTGCCGATGTTGACGATGACATTCGCGACCCAGTACGACAGTGCCAAACACAGCACATATCCGAGCACGAATCCGCCCGGTTTTTCGCTCACGTTCAACCCCAATACCGTGATCGATAACGCATATCCGCTAGCAGCGATCAAAATACCGAGCGACAAGGTCGCCCAGCCGGTAACCAGTGAACGGTCCGGATCAAACAAACTCTTCCAGGTCGCACCCACCATCGAGCGGCGGTCGTTCAAAACACTGCCCGTCCGCAAGAACGCATTCGCTTTGTAAAGCGAGTGGGCCAATAGGTGCAACATCGCCGCCGCGAACGCGCCTAAGCCGCATTGCAACATCATGAAGCCCATCTGCGCGACGGTCGAGTAAGCCAGTGATTTCTTTACGTTGGTTTGGGTCAACATGACCAACGACGCGAACACCGCCGTCGCCGCACCGACAATTGCGAGCAACTGCAATGCTTCCGGCGCAAGCATCATCAACGGTGAGGTGCGAATTAAAAGGTATCCGCCCGCATTGACCACGCCGGCGTGCATCAATGCGGATACCGGGGTCGGTGTTTCCATCGTCTGTGGTAACCAAGAATGAAATGGCAACTGCGCCGATTTCGTCATCGCCGTCAGCACAAACAGGAACCCCACCCACCCCATCTCGCCCGATTCCACCGAGGCGATTGCGATTTGGGATGGACCGGAGGGTGTCATCGCTAAAACAAAAAGTTCATTCAGTTCCAACGTTCCGAAAAGGCGATACAACAGACCGCAACCGGCGAATAAAGCGACGTCCCCGATCCGGCTGATCACAAACTTCAATCGCGCCGCGCGACGTGCCGGGGCGCGGTCTTGATAATGAACCAATAATTGATGCAGCCCCAGACTGGTCGCCACCCACGCGATCGACAGCATCAGCAAGTTGCCCGACGTTGCCATCACACAGACCGCGCCGATCGTCCAAGACACGAAACGAAAGTAACGACCCTGGTGCGGCTCGCCATCGAGGTATCGAAACGCAAATCGTCCCGTCACCCAGCCGACGAAACTGACCAGCGTCAACATCAGGAGTGATGTTCCATCGATTCGCAGCGACAACGAAAAAAGCCCCTCCGGCAAGAAGGTCGTCGGCGACCAGTACAATACCGACCCGATCGGCACCCATCCCACTCCGAGACCGATCGTCATCACAGCAGAAACCAAAAACTGGACCAGCAACAAATGAGTCACCGAGGCCCGGTACCAACCGGCGTGACGATCCGCCCAGCCGGAACTAGCGAACGACAAACCGAACAAACCGATCATCGGGACGGCCAGCAGAAACGTCAGGGACGGCAACCAGTCGGAAGTGAGTCCAAACATCGAAAGTCTCCAAGAAACGAAACGGAATACGCGAACAATAAAGCACGACATCAATGTCGTCAATTGGGTTTCGTGAGTTTAGTTTCATTTTTTGGGTTGTCCTCGCGGCTGTTTCGGCGAAAACTAAGAGTGAACGTGATGACCGGCTAAGTCTGTATGGCCGGTTAGGCACCCTTGAAAACACGATAGCGTCCCCTCTGAGCCATTCATCCCCATGACCGCTTCGACCTCTGCCGAAGATAGCCATTCGAGCCGAACTGCGAGTGATTCGCCTCGGAACTGGACTTTTTTAACCAACCACGCGCACGTTCTGATCGTGCTGGACGAAAATCCGGAGATCGTTTTGCGTGAAGTGGCGATGCGTGTGGGGATCACCGAACGGGCCGTTCAGCGAATCATTCAGGACCTCGAAGAGGGTGGATTCATTCATCGCAAGCGGGTCGGTCGCCAAAACCGGTATGACGTGATGCCGGAGAAATCACTGCGTCACCCGATCGAATCACATCGTCAAATCGGCGATTTACTCAACCTGATTCGTTCGCCTGCGTCTTAGACCGGTGCGTTATAGCAACGGCGAAACAGCTCCAATGCTTGCACGGTTTGCCCGACGTCGTGGACACGCAAGACATGAGCACCGGCGGCGGCGGCGGCTAATGAGACACCCAGCGTGCCGGCCAGAGGATCGTAGGCTTGTCCGGATCGCTCCACCATTTCGGTTAAGCACTTCTTGATGAAGCCTTTTCGGGAATGGCCGATCAGGCACACGCACCCTAAATCAACGAACCTCGCTACACCTCGCATCAATTGGAAGTTGTGTTCGTGCGTTTTACCGAATCCGATTCCGGGATCCAAACAGATCCGCTGAAGTTCGATCCCGGCCTCCCGGCATGCGTCGCGTCGCGCGATCAAATAGTCGCGGATTTCTTCGACAACGTTTTCGTAGGTCGGTGCATCTTGCATTGTTTGCGGGGTGCCTCGCATGTGCATCACGCACACGCCGACACCAGATTGAACCGCCGTCCCGATCATCTTGGGATCACCTTCCAATCCGGTTACGTCGTTGATGATCTCGGCTCCGGCCTTGATCGCCGCTTGCGCTACGGACGCTTTGCTCGTATCGATGCTGATCGGAATCCTTAACCGACCGGCGAGCTTTTCGATTACAGGGACAACACGGCGTCGTTCCTCTTCGTCGGAGACCGGGACGCTGTACGGTCGCGTGCTCTCGCCACCAATGTCGATGATGTCCGCGCCGTCAGCCTGCATTTGCATCGCCGCTTCGACCGCGTCATGGATACGAAGCGTTTCATTGTCCGTCGCGGGAGAATCGAAAAAACGTCCTCCGTCGGAAAAACTATCCGGCGTGACGTTCAATATTCCCATCACTAAAGGCCGCGAGTTCGGCGTCAGTGTGCGACGCGACGTTTGCCAAATCGGGCTCATTATGTGTAGCGGACGTTCTGATGTTCAGGTTCAAAAAACGCCGACAACAACGAGTCCACCCGCAACAAACCCTCGCGGGTCAAGCGAACCTCGTCGTCATGCAATTCGACATAACCTTGTTCAACATAGCTTTCCCAAACCTCACGCCATTGCTCCACAATGTCCGTGTCGAACTTGTCGCGGAAATAATCCAATTCCAAGTGGCCACGTTTGAGCAATAAAATCATCTCGCGGACGAGCGATTGATGCGGCGTGGGAACGTATCCCCGCCCCAAGGGCAATTCGCCCGACTCGATCGTTTCGAGGTACTGGGGCATGTGCGGCAGGTTTTGATAGTGGACCCCACCGGCGTGCCCGAAACTGGCGATGCCCGTCGCGATCAAATCCGCTCCTTGCCACAGGTTATCCCGGTAAGAAAAATTCACTTTGCCGGTGTCTTTGACCAGCGTGTATCCGCTACTGACCTTGTACCCCGCTGCGATCAGTTCATCAAACGCATAGTCGACCCAGTCCCGTTTGGTTTGCCAAGTCGCCACGGGGCTTTCGGTATGATTGCCCAGCATGTCTTTGCTGTAGATCGTGTTGAAGGGCAGTTCCATTTGGTAGATCGTGACGCTTTCGGGTGACATCTCGATCGTTCGGCGGATGTTGTCTTTCCAGTTGTCCCAGGTCTCCCCGACCATTCCCGCGATCAAATCGATGTTGACGTTTGCGAAACCCGCTTTTTCGATCCACTCCCACGCGGCAAAGACTTGCTTGGAAAGGTGAGCGCGACCGTTTTCCTCAAGCAGCGCGTCGTTGAAGTTTTCAACGCCAAGGCTCAAACGTGTCACCCCGAGTTCTTCTCGAAGCGTTTTGACTTTGGTTTCGCTTAGCGTACCGGGCTCACATTCGAACGTGACTTCTTCGGCACCGTCCCACGTGATGTGTTCACGCAATCGATCGGCGAGTTTGGTCAATTGCTTTGGCGATAGAAAACTCGGCGTACCACCACCGAAGTAGACGAAACGGAAGGGACGATCGCCCATCACGGGCAACTTACTGACCATCGAAATTTCATTGCACAGCGCGTCAACGTAACGCTGGACGTCGGCCGCATTGACGTCGGTAAAGACCTTGAAGTAACAAAACTTGCAACGTTTTCGGCAAAACGGAATATGCAAGTAAAGACCCAAGGGGCTGTCGTTTTGAGGCGGCGAATTGAGCCGCTCTCGGACCTGATCGAGCGCCTCGGCGTTCCATTGACTGTACGGCGGGTAGTTGGAAATGAAGACACTGCCCACTTCCGTTTTTTCATCTTTGGACGTGCTACTCATGATCTATTTTTGGGGTGGGTGAGATGTGGTTGGGTGTAGGAGGGAAACAATGTCGATCGGAACGATACGCTGTGCGGCGTTTGATCAAGGCTTCGGCCCGAAGCATCGCACAACGCCTTCGTCGTCGGCGATGACGAGACGGTCGCCTAAAATCGCCGGCGCGGCGTAAAAGCCGCCTTTGATTTCGTACGACCAGCGCTGCGATCCATCGCTGAGTCCTAATCGTAACAGTTGTCCGTCGGTCGATGCGATCCAAACATCGTCGCCGACGATCAAGGGAGAGGCATCGGCGCGGCGGCGCAAGGTCGTTCGCCACAGCATTTTCCCGGTCGATCGCTCAATCGCTTCGACGTGTTTGTTGCGACTGGCGATGACAACGCGGTCGGGTCCGATCGCAACGCTGCCCCGGTAATCCTGGGGGCGATCGGGGTCTTCGTACTGCCAACGGACGCTGCCCGATTCGGGATCGAACGAGTACAAAATACCATCCATGATCGGCACAAACACTTCGTTGCCCGAGATGGCGGGTGTGCTGCCGGTCGGCCCTTCGAGCGGAAGAGGCTCGCGGGCAGCCTTCCCGGTGGCAAGATTAACGACGTGCAAGCCCGCGTCACAACCGCCCAGGTAAGTTTTACCGTCGCCGATCGAAACGGCACAGCGGATTTGGTCGCCGGTCTCGTATTTCCATGCCAGGGTGCCGGTCGCGAGGTCGAAACAATACAGGCTTCCGTCTTGGCTGGTTTGCAAAACGCGGATCTCGATTCGTTTCGAGTTGCCGTCGGCGTCCGAATCATCTGTTTTCGACTCGAGACGGAAGAACGACGGAGACCCATTGATCTCGCCGTCGGTCGTTTGCTTCCACAGCAATTCACCGTCGACGGCTCGAAATGCATAGACGTTGCCTTCGACGTCACCGACGACCAGGATCGGCTGATCAAAACTTGGTTGGTCGTTAGGTGCGGCTTGGCCGGTTTCGGCTTGGGCCGTTTCGGCTTGGATCGTCGGCAATGGCTCGGATCGAAGGTTTTGTGCGGTGGCGTAATCGGCGGGCATAAAGATCGCCGGGGCAGCCACGAATCCGGTGTCCAAATCTTTGCGCCACACGGAGCCGCCGTCGGTCAGATTCAATGCCTCGATCCCGCCCATCACATCGGTGACATAGACCCGCTGACCGTCGCTGACGGGCGTCGTTTCGATCGCCTCGGCAAGCTGGCGTTCCCAGATCACGACGAGGTCATCGGGTAGTCGCCCGTCGACCGCGCCGGTCGCGCCCGCGTTGCCGCGGGCGGTCGTCCAGGTTGGGGTCGATTCGGCTCGAGATGGACTTGCGTCCATCGCCAATACCAGCAAGAACATCAAGGGCAATAATAGGCCCAAACTGTCTAGCGAACTTCGGGGGGCAAGCAACACTCTGATCTCTCGACAATGGCGTCTGGTAGGAAAGGGATGGTTTATTATACCCTCTGACCACCGCCCTCCCGACCGGGGACGTGTCGATCACCGACGAAATTCGGCCAGTGTTTGCCTTCCCTGGGGCATACCCGAGCGATTTCAAGGCGATTGGATCCCTCATTTCAATGTCCATCCCCGACGGTTTACCACCCCGAAGCGTTTTTGAGTTGACTACATGATTTGCGTTAGCCTGGGTCGCGCCCGCCACAAACGAATGATCGCCGAGCACCAGTATCTCGTCGAACAGGGTGCCCAACTGGTCGAGTTGCGGCTCGACTTCATTTCTCGAGCGGTCAATTTGAAACGGCTTCTCGACGACCGGCCTGGGCCAGTCGTGGTGGCGGTTCGTCGCAAGGAAGACGGCGGCCGGTGGGAACGGTCCGAAGCGGATCGGCTGATGCTGTTACGCAGCGCGATCGCCGCTGGCGTTGAATACATCGACATCGAAGCCGACGTCGCCTCCCAGATCCCTCGCTATGGATCGACCAAACGCATCATTAGTTATCACGACTTCAGCGGTACACCCGACGAGTTGGATGAATTGCACGCGGCGATGGCCGCCGAAGACGCCGACATCGTCAAGATCGCCACGATGGCGAACACCTTTGCCGATAACATTCGAATGATCCAACTCACTCAAAAGGCGAAGATCCCCACGATCGGCATTTGCATGGGTGAGACCGGCATGATGACTCGCATCCTCGCCAATCGGGTGGGTTCGCCGTTCACCTATGCAACGTTCAGCACCGATAAAAAACTCGCGCCGGGGCAATTGAACTGGAAAGAGATGAACAGTCTTTATCACTACGAATCGATCAACGCGGATACCGCATTGTTCGGTGTGATTGCCGACCCGGTCGCCCACAGTCACAGTCCACTGATTCACAATTCCGCATTTGTCGATGCGGGAATCAACGCGAGATACCTTCCGTTCCGTGTCCCCAAGGACGACTTGCAAACGTTCATGAACACTTGTCACGACATCGGAGTCGAAGGGATCAGCATCACGATCCCGCACAAGGAGGCGGCGGTCGATTATTGCACCCAAGCCGAAGCTAGCGTGACGGGTATCGGTGCGATCAACACGATGATCTTCAACGGCGAGGACCGAATCGGATACAACACCGATTACCGGGCCGCAATGGATTGCATCGAGGAGACCTTCAAGATCGAGCGCGGAACCGAAAATTCGATGCAGGGAAAAACCGCCTTGATTCTCGGCGCCGGCGGCGTTTCGCGGGCGATCGCTTGGGGACTGCGTCAACGCAAGTGCGACGTCGTGATCGCATCGCGTACCGAAGAAAGGGCGAAGATGCTCGCTAGCGAAATCGGCTGCACGGCCATCGATTGGGAACTCCGCCACGACGTCAAAGCGCACCTTTTGGTAAACGGTACTCCAGTCGGAATGCACCCCAATGTTGACGACAGTCCCTACGAACAGGCTGCGATCAATCAGTTCATGGTTGTCTTCGATACGGTTTACAATCCGGAGAATACGTTGCTCATCAAGCAGGCCCGGCAGAAACAAGCCCGAGTCATCACCGGCGTCGACATGTTCGTTCGTCAAGCCGCCTATCAGTACCGCTTATTCACGGGCAAAGACGCGCCGACCGACTTGATGCGACAAAAAATCAAACAGGCGACTAACCCCGTTCAGATCAATTGACCCTTCCTTTCTTTGAGACTTCTCGATGCTTCGCAGCCAATTAATCCATCCTGAGATTTCGGCGGTCTTGGCCGCTGCCGGTCACCACAGCACGATCTTGATCGCCGATGGCAATTATCCCGCACTGAACAAACGCGGACCTCATGCCAAGTTGGTTAGCATGAATCTTTCGCCCGGACTGATTACGGTCGATCAAGCCTTGCGAGCGATTTTATCGGCTGTGCCGATCGAGGCTGCCGCTACCATGCAAACCGAAGTCGACGGGCCCTACGCGCTCGGCGGTGATCCGCCGGTTTGGGACGACTACCGTCAATCGATCAAGGAGGCTGGGTTGAACCTTGAGCTGACACCACTGGAGAAGTGGGCGTTTTATGACCACGTGATCACTCCTGACCATGTTCTCACCATCCAAACCGGCGACCAACAACGCTACGCCAACTTATTGTTGACGATCGGCGTGCGGATGGACGAATGAACGCCGTCCGGTTGCAACTCATCGCTCAAGAGCTCGGATCGTCGTCGGTTAACTCGACCAACCAGATCTGATCGTTCCAGTTGACTTCGTCGCCGGTATGCAATTGTCGGCGGCGGCGAGTTTCTACTTCGTCGTTGACAATCACTTCGCCCGCCTGGATGCGGATTTTGGCTTCGCCGCCGGTACCCACCATCCCGGCGGCTTTCATGAAATCATCCAAACGGATCATCGGTTCCGGATTCGGAGGTGTCGATTCAGACCGACTCGATTCGGATTCAGGGCGATCGGCAGGTAGATTCATTGGATGACGAACTCCGCCATTACCGGATAATGATCACTCAGGTCTCGCTCCGATTCGGGCATTTGCCAGAACTGCTCCCAGTGTTCGACCGGCGTGTCGACATCGCCTTGAACGACCAAATCGCGTCGGACTGAAACGTTGCCGAGTGTCAGGTCGAGAACACCGGGTTCGTCGATAATCAAAGACGGACTCACCAGGATTCGATCGAACTGTTTGCCCGTCAACAGGTGCGTTTGACGATCCCCAAGGCGAATGTGATCGTGCAAGTCGACTAAGTCATCATCGGACGATTCGGTCGAACGAGATTGAAAGACTGCCAACTCACTTCCGAGATTGATTTGACCGGCGGATTCTTCGGTATTGAAATCACCCAGCACGATCAAGTGATCAATTTGATGGTTCGCTGACCAGCGACGGATCCATTCGTTCAAGCTGGCCGCCTGTTTCGCTCGGATCGCGGCACCACTCTCGCCCGAACGCAAATGCACGTTGACGATCAAGATAGATTCTGTTTGATCTCCGACCGGAACATCGATAACGGCCGCAACGTGTTTGGAGACACTCCCAAAACGTCCCGCTTTTTTCATCCGGGGGGTCACATTGCCGCGGATGGACGAAACCATTTCGGTATTCGACTCGACCAAAAAACCGACATCCTGCTCGGTGAAATGATCGTTTCCCTGTATTAGGTATTCGTCATACTTGAGTTGATGCTGCCGATCGAGGGCTTGTGACAGGTACCACAACACTCGTTGACCTTCGACCTCCTGGACTGCGACGACCGAGGGTTGGGTTTGAGCAATCACGTTAGCGGCGGCATCGCGTCGCCAATTCCAATCGCCCCGCGAAGGAGCAGATTTTTCTTGGGACAAGGGGCTGTAATTTTCTTGTTTCGAATCATCAAAGAACCATTCCAGATTCCAAGTCATGACCGAAAACGCCGCTCGCGGAACATCCGATGCGGTGGATTCTTGGCCGTCCGCGATCCCAGGCGTGATCGACACGCTTGTCAAAATCGATGAGGTGATCACGACAATCAGGGTAGGAAATTTCACGTAATGATTCGCGAGTGATTGCAAATGGAGGCGGGGTTGAGATCGTGCTACTATAACAACCGATGCTTTTTTGTAACGGTGCAATTTTGATTCAAGAGTGGGTGTATGAAGTCTTCCGCCGGATTTTCGTTGGTCGAAGCCCTTGTGGTGGCGGCGATTTTGTTCATCCTGCTCGCGATTTCGATTCCTTTTGTCCGTGACGTGCGGTCCTTGACGCGGCGAAGTAATTGCGATCAAAACTTGATCCGTTTAGCAATCGCGACGCAATCCTATGCCGACGACTTCGGACACCTTCCCGGCGGTACGTTCTCGTTCAATGCCAACTTGAACCGGCCTAGCTCGGCTGAACAAGACCTGTCGCCCGAAGCACTCGATCGCGACGAAGTTGTCCGTTCACTGCCGGAGGGTTACCATCATAACTGGATTTCCAGCCTGTTGCCGTACCTGGATCGCCAGGGTCTCTACCAATCGATCCAATACGAATACGGAGTCTATTCCGAGGCGAATCGATTGCCGCGTGAAGTCGACTTGGCGTTCCTGCGATGTCCAGCTGCGGCTGAGACTCAGCTGCCCAACACGTCGAGCTACGTGGGCTTGCACGCGGCGGAGTCGAATCCGATCAGCCCGCTCGATACCGGGGTGTTCATGCTCGATCGATGGATCGATGAATCCGATATCGCCGATGGTTCGGCATACACGATCATCATTGGCGAGAAACTCTCGCCACCGGAGTATGACCTGGGATGGCTCAGCGGAACGCGGAGCAGTCTGCGGAATGCGGGCACGCCGATCAATTCGGACATACCGATCGAGACCTATCGCGACCCGCTTTTTGTCGGGGGCTTGGCTAGCCACCATGCCGGAGGCGCTTCCGTCGCGATGGGGGACGCGTCGGTCAAGTTCCTAAGCGAATCGATTGACCCGAGCGTCTATAAAAGCTTGGTAGCACGTAGCGACCAAGCGGAAGCAGTCCTTGAGAAACCGACCGACCAATAAACGCTGACTAAAGAATCATTAGCCCTTCGCTTTGGTCTGGCCGGGCCAAAAGCGTTTCCAACGACTTTCGTTGCTGGAGGCGTGTTCAGAATCGTGGTGATCGTCGTGATCATCCGCATCGATTCCGCCACCCAACCGAGCCGCCATATCGCGGAACGCTTGAGTGAGTGCCGCCTTGGGTGCCTGGGTAATCAACGGCACGCCATTGTTGCGAACTTCCACCATCGTACGATAGTCGTTGGGTAACAACGCGAAGATCTCACGGCCCAATGTTTCTTTGGCCTTCTTCAAGCTGATTTGACCGGCATCGAGTCCAGCACGATTGACGATGATCTCGACCTTGTCTTGCAATCCTTCGGTCTCATCGAAACTCATCATCAAGCGAACAACGTTGCGAAGGCACGGCAAATCCAGTTGGGTGATCAAGAGCACCTTAGACGCGGTCTCGATCGCCACCATGTCTAAGTCGCTGTAAGTCTTTGATAGATCGACGATCAAATGGCTGAACGAAGCTTTTAATAGACCGATTACCTTGCGCAGACTGTCTGGTTGGATCCCAGCAACGTCATGCAACTCGACCGGACGCGGCAACAGATACAATCCACTGCTATGTTTCGTTAATGAACGCTTAAGCAACTGAATGTCCAAACGGCTGATGTTCTGAACAACATCGGCGATCGTATAGTCAGGAATGGCGTCTAAGAATACGTCCGCATCACCCAACGCCAGATCCAGGTCGACTAAGGCAACGCTATTTCGCGGATCTTCAGCTAGCACGCATCCTAAGTTCACTGCGGTACTCGTCGACCCGACGCCGCCGGTCGCGCCGGCGATCGCGATCACCTGGCACGCACGTCCGCGGGAGTCGTTGCCGCCGAACTTTGCCATACTGATGCGGTCGAGCGCCTCGGAGAGCTCTTGATCGACCAGTGGAAGGGTCAAGAACTCACGGGCTCCGGCACGGATGGCCTTGAGAATCTGTTGCCCGTCACTGCTTTCACTCGCTGCCAACAACGCGGTATCGGGGCACTCAGCGGTAATGCGGGCGATCAGGTTGATCGCCGTGGTGGGGTTATTGTCCAGCGATACGACACCGACATCCGGTGTCGTCTGCTCGATGATATCGGGAAAGAACTCGTACCGCGAGCAATCCGCCTCCAACCAAATCGTATCCATCCCGAGCAACATCGCTTTAAGCGACTCGCGGGAAGCGTCGTTGGGATCGACCAAGGCCAATCGTAAGACATTACTCATAATCAATCACTCGGAGAACTGGAAGTTGAGCGTTGGCGGTGTGGAATTTGATTCAGTACTTTGGTTGCATCACGGTGACACCCTCGCCAACAACAGCGGGCATCGCACCGGGCATGACGGCCGAAGCGGGCAATAGGGTGCCAGATTCAACGCGAGATCGCGGGTACGTCGGCTTGATCGAACGTTGCTGTGGTTGGTTCTCTTGGGGCACCGAGGCGACTCTAGAAGCTTGACGGTTGGATATCGGTGTCGTAGCAGAGGGTTTGGAAACGTTCTTTCCCAAACCGCCAGGAAGGATCGTTGCATCTTCATAGATCATCGATTCACCATGAGGTGCCACATCAGCCGGGTAACATTCGCCGCCCGATTGGTGACAATCATCGCCCTTCAAGTTGGGTACCTCGATATGTCCGTTGAAGTAGAACTCATGCTCGTCAGGTATATCTGAGTTCGTTCCCGGCCCACCCCGTGGTACCTCGTAAGGATCCATCGCATCGACCAGTTCTGGGGTAACCATAATCAGCAATTCGATTTCGTTGTGTTGATCCTGAACGTTACGAAAGAACGCTCCGATGTACGGTAGATGACCAAAGAACGGCGTTCGCTTGACGATGCTGTCGACGCGGGTTTGCAACAAACCGGCGAGAGCGAACGTCTGTCCCGCTTGCATCTCCACTGCGGTTTCAACATACCTCGCGGTGAACGCGCTGACGTTCGTATTGTTGATCGTTACAGAACGACTCGGGTCTGGCTCGCTGACTTCAGGGCGAACCTCGAGTCGGATACGTCCCGGGCCCACGACGAACGGCAAGAAATCGATGCTCGTTCCGTAGTCTTCGTAGGTAACTTGAAGCTGGCCGTTTGCCCCTGGAATGACGTTCGGGACACGTCCACCGACCGTGAACCGGGCGGGACGACCATGTGTGGCCACGACAGTGGGCTCTGCCAGCAGCTTCACCAATTTTTGCTCGTCGAGTGCTTCGACAAAGGCCTCAAACTCACCTCCGATTGCGACTCTCAAGTTCGTTGCGCCACCGAAGGGAGTGAAACCCAACGCATTGTTAGCGCCTTCTTGTAAACCGGCCGGCACGTTGAGCAGTTCACTCGGACCGTTCAGGAGCGCGAAATTTGTTTCGTTCAATGACCAGTCGATACCGAGTTGTCGCAGCTTCGTGCGGCTGACCTCCATGATCTTCGTGTGCAGCAATACCTGTTGCACACCGACGACTTCGATATTGTTGATAACAACTTTATAAAACTGCTCGATGATCGCGACGGCCCGATCGACATCGTCCACACTGGTAACGTAACCGGAGACGATCGCACTTTCGTTGATCGGCATGACCTTCAACGACGCCAGTGGCAACTGCGAATTCAGAATCCCTTCGACCTCGCGTGCGTCGGCGACGATGGTGACGTCGATGGTGTAGAGTTTGTCTTCGGTATCCCACAAGTTGACTTGCGTCGTTCCTGGATTCTTCGCGAAGATCTGAATTTGATTTTCACTGACCGGCGTCGCGCCGAGGACCTCTTCGTTATGGACTTGGAACCGTGGGATTCGATCTCCCAACGACAAGATGCGGCTCGTCTTGACGATCAATTCCATTCGTTCGACCGGACTGGCAATCTTGTGGTCGCCGGCGATCGATGCAAGCATTGAAGCGGAATCCGCAGATTGCGCGGACGCCGAACCGATGAAACTCAACGAACCAAGACTGATCGCGGCAACGGCTACTATCAGAAAAGGGAAGTTGTTAGTCGAGATACTAGCTCGCATCGTTGGCATCCTTGCCGGTCGGGTCGATTGGTTTGAGACCTCACCGTAACATCCTTGCTAGCGGTGAGTTAATAATAAGTCCATCGGCAAACACGGGGTTCATCGTTGAACGGATCTCGCAATGGTACGTTTGAACAGTCTTGTCGCACATTGCGAAATGCGAAATGACGGTATTCCGGAGTGGAACGGTTGGGACGTAAATTACTCTTGGGGTGGTGACTCTTCTCCAACACGCCTTGGTTCGCCTTCGGCCGAACGTGGTGGCTGGTAGAAAGGACTCTCAGAACCGTTGAGGTAGCTGTAATCGTGTGGTGCCTTTGGGCCGCCGGCATTATTGCTGTCGACGCGACTGTCTGCGTCTTGTTCTTGGACGCCGCCCTTGCCCGATTCGTTAAGAATAACGGGAACTTGCTTGCCTTCCTCGATCCAATACTCGGTTAGCACGCCGCCGGACAGCTTCAACATTTTGAACCCGTTCTTTTTTTCCTTCACGGCAACGGGTTCTTGCTTGACGACGGTTGTAATCGGGGTTTTCGATTCAGCTTGGCGGATTGCCTGAGCCGCTTGATGGTCGGCGAGCCATTGCAAAAACTCCTGACCGGCACCGTTTCCGTCATTCTCACTAACAGCGTCGATGATGTCGGTTGGATTCCCCAGCGTTAAGCGGATTTTTCCCAACTCGCTGGCGTAGGTCCATGCAGGTGTATCGTTTTTGTGAATCAGCAACGAAATCGATCGAGCCGCTTTGGTCTTGTCCTCTTCGGTTTCGCGGTCAGTGCGACCATCCACTGCGAACACGCGAACACCAGTCAGAACGGTTTTCGCCATCGTCTCGGGAATCAATTCACTCTTGGTGAAGTAAGCAACGACGTCAACCCGGTCGCCCGGTCGTACCAAAGTCGCCACACTGCTTTCAGGATCTGCTCGCATCGATACAACACTGTAACCACGGGGGATCGTTTGCGAAGAACCGTTTGAGTCGTCCATCAACTTGACCGGCATGATCGGTTCGCCTTCGTAAAAACGTTGACGCGCGAATTTGCCTTCGATGTCCTTGAGCTGTCCACTGGTTCCCTTGGGAACGCGGTCGGCGGGCCATTGCTCCAAACGGATTTTATCCGGCGTGATTTCCTCAGCAATGTCGATCGTTTTGGCGGTCACGAAAATTTCAACCGTCGCAACACCAGCTTCGGTCGACGATTGTGCCTGCATCCATTGACTTAATCCGATTGCGGCGATGGTGCCGCAAACGATGGCCATTAGCAGGGGAACGGATTTATTTTTCATGACGAAGTATTAAAGGTAGGACTAAATGAATGGGCTCTTATTGAGCCGCAGGACAAACTTGAATTGAGAACAAGGCTCAAAGTGACAAAAGGTTGGATTCTTTGTCGGCGTCCGTGCGGATCCATTGAATCAGTCGTCTTCCTCTCATCGGCGGGCCGGAACGTGCGACTCAAACGTGAACCGACCATTCCCGAAAAAACCCCTAACCCCCCTAGATCAACATTCCGGTTGATGCGAATAGGAGAATCGTTCCGATGGCCATCGGAATACCGTAGGGCAACAGGTACATGGTTGGTTTTCGCTCACGAGCGATCGCGGCTAGTTGTTCGGGATTCTTAACGGTTTTCCACTCGTGAAGGATTCTCAGTCCCATGGCGTAATGTTTGATCCAGTCACCGCTCTTCCAGATCATGAAGGCGGCCATGATTCCGCCGACGATGGCGGTGGCGGCGAAGGCTTGCAGGGTTACCCACAAGCCGCACCAGGCACCAATCCCGGCGAGTAGTTTCACGTCTCCGGCACCCATGCCGCCAACGTTTCGCAGCGGTAGCAACATCATCATTCCGCCAAAGGTCGCCAACAAGCTCCACCCTAAACCGGGTAATCCGGCTTGAATGGTACAGTGGATCCATCCGCAAATGATGAACGGAAACGTCAACCAATTGGGAACTTTCAGGATCATGCCGTCGATGACGGCGGCGACGATCAAGACGACGGTAACAAACCAGATCGTCCAATTTTCAGCGATGGCTTGAAGCAAGGTGGCCATGTTATTTCCCCGGGTGCGTTCGCCGGTGTGCTCGGCGAATAGTGTGTTTGGTAAAGTGCTCGACTAAGCGAAAACTCGCTTATCGAGGTCCGATCACGAAACTAATCAGTGCAAAAAACAGTGTGAATCCGCAGCAGGCGAGTTGCCATGCATAAGCAGCGGTATCGGCGGGCAGCAGTGGATAGTTCATGGAACGACGAATTCAAAAAGCGACAACGCGAGTTCAAAGTAGAAACGACACAGGATCATGCGAAACAATCCATCAGTTACCAGCGTTGCAAAACCGGGGCGCGTCGGGAAGAATTCCCAACGCGTCCCCGGGTTTGTTCGCCGGAGTCATACGAGCGTCGCGACAGTCATCTCGACCGTAGCGCTAAGCTCTAGCCGCAATATCAAGGAGCGGCGAGGATGGCAGCGGTTTCGTTGAACTTGGCGCTGGCGTTGGTACCGACCAAACGAACAGCAACCAAGCAGGTCACGATGATCAACGCCAACATAACGGCATACTCAACCGCAGTCGGTCCGTCTTCTTCCTTCAGGAATTCAACAACACTTTCAGCAAATTTCTTCATGTCTATCTCCAGACGATTCGTGGGCACCACCGCATGGAAGGCGACCCGGCGACAGTTAAATCAGTTGATCCGAAGTGGATCAACTCGTTGTAAGCAGCCTCCGTCGAACGATAATTCGTCTGACACGCCGCGGTTCAGCACACGTTGGTTCCGACTCGTTCGAATCGAAACCATCGCCACTTTTCCAGGCAACCCGGCTTTCCTGAAGCCAAGCCTGATGCAAAACTGATTACATCAAACCGACTCACGGACCCGTGGTTTTGCGCCCCGCCCTCTCGAACGGTTTGCCTTTGTCAGGGAACTTCGGCTGACCCGAACCTAGACTTCATAGCGACACACCATGAGAATCTCGGCGCGGGCGATAAGACCACAAGGATCTCGTCTCTCTCACTACCGAAACCTACGCTACGAAACCTGCTAGTCAAAAAAGTTGGGTCACGGCGACCTTAATGATCAGTGAAAAGGCCCGGTCGTATCGATTCTCCCGATCGCGGCTGCTTTTTTACATCAGCTATCGCCGCGTTCGGTGTTGTTTGAAGGTAATCGATACAAGCCTAAAGCGCGAGATTTGAAGTTGCACTTTTTTCGTAATCCGCTGCGTAAGCGAGGGATATTTGATATCGACTCATCCCTCGCTTACGGGCGTGTTGATTTTGTCCTCATCGAAACCCGAAGCGTGAGCGAGGGATAAATACAGAGGACTTAATGGCGCCGAATCCCTCGCTGACGCATCGGGTTACGATTAAATCAACAGCCCGTTACGCGTCGGGTTACGAAAAACCAATGCCACACGCAAAAGCGCAACTTCAAAAATCGCGAGCGAGGGAATCCGCTCCAAAACTCCCAATCCCAATGAATTCACTCGCTCGCGCGTCGCGCTTGTAGGTTTGCGGCGTAGCCGCCTTTTTTTCCAGTCGAAGGAGTACGTTTTCTCGTGGCTAAATGCGATCAAGGCTATCTGTGCGAAGTCTGTGGCTTGGAAGTCACGTCGATCGTCGAAAGCGATCTTTACCTGCGCTACGTCATTGGCGAACTCGATGCCGAGCGACTGCACCTTTCGCCCGAACGTCATCTGCGTTGCAATCCAACCCTCTCGCAATATATTGTCGACGAACGGTTCGAACCGATGATAATGATAGGGCCGTTTGCATCTGAGAATCTCGACGATGAATTCGTCGCGAGAAAAACGGACGTCGTCTCAAGCGGCTATCGAAGGCTGTGGCAGATCAGTGATTCGGCCGAACCGATAAGCCTGCTGGACTATCCACTCGATCGAGACGATAAAAGATAATCGATGAACGATCGTGTCCGCTCAGAACGCAGTGGATCGATCAACGAGTTCGCTGTGCCAATCCCCCTCGATTAGTCCCCATGCCGATTCTTCCTCACGAACCGGACTGCCATCCCGTCGACCTCCTCGACCAAGACGAGTCGTTGGATTTGCCTTGGTGGTTGCTCTACGTACGAACACGGCAAGAAAAGCGAATTATGCGACTCTTTCGAGTCTCTGGCATTCCGCACTACGCTCCCCTGATCGAGCAACGAGTTCGCTCCCCCAGCGGACGGTTTCGCACGTCGTTCGTGCCATTGTTCTCGACCTATGTCTTCTTGAGGGGTGACAACGAAACCCGTTACGAGGCGGTCTGCACCGGCGTCGTGCTCAAAGCGGATCCGATTCGAGATGTCCCCCAGTTGATCAAAGACCTCCGCCAAATTCGCGATTTGATCGAAATGGGCGTGCCGTTAACCTTGGAGAGTCGCTTGAAGCCCGGCGAGCGGGTACGTGTTCGAAACGGCGTGTTTTCGGGATACGAAGGGACGATCATTCGCCGCGAGAATGAGCGTCGCTTGCTCGTCTCGGTCCAGTTCATGGAACAAGGCGTCAGTGTCAAACTCGAAGATTGCCAGCTCGAAGCGATCAGCTGACCCACACCCGTTGCCCAGCCGAATCAACCGTTACAATCGTAAAGTCTTGAATTCTGGCTTCGTGTTCAGACGGATGGAATGCAGTTGAATTAAGATCGACTTCCCGTCTGAATCCTTTTCTGATCTCTTCGATTTTTCAGCCATGACGACCGTTTCGCCCGCACACGCGTCCCCGACGATTACCCCGATTCGCAAAATTTGCTGCATAGGTGCCGGCTACGTCGGCGGACCGACGATGGCGATGATCGCCAAGCAATGCCCCGACATCGAAGTACGTGTCGTCGATATTAACGCGACCCGAATCGCACAGTGGAACAGCGACACGTTACCAATCTATGAGCCGGGCTTGCACGAAATCGTGATGGAAAGCCGTGGTCGTAATTTGCACTTCACGTGTGAGGTCGATTCCGCGATCGCTGAAGCGGACATGATCTTCATTTCCGTCAATACGCCGACCAAGGACTTCGGCGTCGGTGCGGGTAGGGCCGCCAACTTGGAGTTCATCGAGAAGTGTGCTCGCAAGATCGCCGACGTTTCAACCGGTCACAAGATCGTCGTTGAAAAGTCGACCTTGCCTGTCCGAACCGCTGAAGCCGTCAAGGCGATCTTGAGTGGATCATCTTCGGGCGCTACGTTTGATGTTCTGAGCAACCCTGAGTTCTTGGCCGAAGGCACCGCAGTGGAAGACTTGCTTTCGCCCGATCGCGTCCTGATCGGCGGCGAGTCCGAAGCGGCCATCGGAGCACTCGTCGATGTTTACGCCCATTGGGTGCCTCGCGAGCGACTGTTGACGACGAATCTTTGGAGTAGTGAATTATCGAAACTGACCGCCAACGCGTTCTTGGCCCAGCGAGTTTCGTCGATCAATTCTATCTCGGCACTCTGCGAAGCGACCGAAGCGGACGTGGATGAAGTCGCCATGGCGATCGGTACCGACTCGCGCATCGGCCCCAAGTTCCTGAAGTCGTCGGTGGGGTTTGGTGGTTCGTGTTTTCAGAAAGACATTCTCAATTTGGTCTATCTATGTGAATACTTCGGCTTGCCTGAGGTGGCCGAGTACTGGGAACAAGTCGTCAAAATGAACGACTATCAAAAACGACGATTCGTCAATCGAATCGTTCGCACGCTTTTCAACACCGTATCGGACAAGAAGATCGCGATATGGGGGTTTGCGTTCAAAAAAGACACCAACGACACGCGAGAATCGGCGGCGATCTATGTCTGTCGCGACCTCTTACGTGAAAAGGCGAAGCTGAGCATCTACGATCCTCAGGTCACCGCCGATCAGATCAAAAAGGATCTCCAGGACGTTCTTCGCAACGGCGACGCCGAACTATCCGAAGCGTCTGCCCGACTGATCGCGGAGAACGTTGAGGTCGTTGACTCCGTCGAAGCGGCTTGTTGCAACGCTCATGCGATCGCGGTGTTGACCGAATGGGATGAGTTCGGCAAGGTGGATTTTCCAGCGATCTATCGGTCCATGCAAAAGCCTGCATTCGTCTTCGACGGACGCAACGTGTTGAAATCTCTACCGCTCGATGAATATGGCTTCGTCTATCAAGGCATCGGATTTCGACGGTGAAAGACTGATAACGAAGCGTCGAAGCTTATTCGCAAGCCGCGATCGCCGCGGCGCGACCGGTACTGAAGGCGGCTTGGAAATTGTATCCGCCGATCCAACCGTCGACATCGAGTACCTCGCCAGCGAGAAACAAACCGTTGCACCGTCGACTTTGCATCGTCTTCGGGTCGACATCTTTCAACGAAACGCCACCGGCGGTCACCTCCGCTTTGGCAAACCCGCGAGTGTCATAGACGGGCAACGACCATCGTTTCAACCGATCGGCAAGACAACGTCGAGTTTCGGCGGAAACTTCCGCCATCGTTTTCTCGCCCGCGTCGGTCCGTGCCCCGCACTCGGTCGAAAGAACCTCCGCCAGCCGTGAAGGCAACCAACGCGCCAACGCCGTCGAGACGTGTTGTTTGCCGTTCTGTCCGCTTTGTTGGCGGAAGACCTGCTGCAATTCATCCTCGGTGACTTGAGGGATCAGATCAACTCGCAACCTCGCCTGCCGAATTTCGTCCATCTCCGTCATCGCGCCGCTGACGTCCATCGCCGCCGGCCCCGAAAATCCGAAGTGAGTGAAAAGCCAAGACGATCGACGTTGCACTTTCGGCTTCTTGCCTGATTTGAACTGATCGGTAAACACTTCCGCGATCACATCATCAAGCGTCAATCCGGATAAACTACGCGTCGCCTCGGTGCCGCCCACCAGTGGCACCAATGCAGGACGAGGTCGAACAATCTCGTGTCCGAGATTTCGCAACCAAGCGTATGCGTCGCCGGTCGTGCCACATCCCGGCCAACTCTGACCGCCACTGGTGACGATGACTCGGTCGGCCAGCACCTCATGCATTCCCTCGGAAGACTTCGTCGTGACCGCCCAAGTGCCGTCGTCAAGCCGATTGAGATTTTGTACCGGCGAGTCCATTTCCAAGCGGACTCCTGCGTTGATCATGTCTCGATGCAATGCATCGCGAACGTCGACCGCGCGGTCACTCTGGGGAAAGATCTTGCCGGTCACCTCTCGTTTCGTCGCGACGCCCAGCGACTCGAAATGGGCAATCACATCGGCCGGACAGAACCGACCCACGCTCGGTTGTAGAAAACGTTTGGCATGAGCGAAAGCCTCGGTGATCCCTTTCGCGTCGGTATCCTGAGTCAAATTGCATCTTGTTCCGCCGGACATCAAGATTTTGACACCGGTCTTGCGATTCTTTTCCAACAAGATCACTTCGGCGCCGCGACGGGCCGCGACGGCGGCCGCCATCATGCCCGCAGCGCCGGCACCGATGATGACGATTCGTCGACGTTGGGTTGTTTCCATGGAATGTCTCTACCAATCGGCACAATCGTACCAGCAGTCAAATTCAGAAAGCTCCACTTTGACGATGGATGAAATCAACAGCTAGTGACGTTCATTCCCTCTCGCGATGGCGGATGTAACTTAAACCTTGGGTAGGAAAATCGCCAAGACCACACAAACATTCCGCGAACATCTTCCCGACCGCCATGAACCCAGTCCGAACCACCGCACTGTATTTGCGATACCACAGCCAACGATCACTGCGCAAGACGCGAATCGATCAGCTTTGTGCACGCAAAGAGGCCCCCATTTCGGTTCTGTTCTATCACCGTGTCGCGGATACTCACCCGAATTCATGGACGATCTCCAAGGCAGGGTTTCAACGCAGTATGGACTACTGTCGCGAGAATTTCGAGATCATTTCGCTTGCCGAAGTTCAACGACGGATCGAAACGAGGAATTCGCCCCGTCCCGCCGTCGCCATTACGTTCGATGATGGCTATGCCGAGAATTCCCAGTTCGCGTTGCCATACTTGATTCGTCACCGAATCCCATGCACCTACTTTGTCACGACCGAGAACATTCGGCACGGTCGTCCGTTCGAACACGACCTAGCCCAAGGGCAGCCGCTCGCCGTTGATACACCCGAATTATTGCGTGCGGCCGCTTGTGGCGGGATTGAGATCGGATTGCATACGGCCAACCACGTCGATTTCAACCGGGTCACGAAACAAGAGCAGCTCGAACATGAAATCATCGATGCCAAGGCTGATCTCGAAGCAATGATCGGCGGCCCCGTCCGCTACATGGCGGTTCCCTTTGGAATGCCGTTGCAAATGCGTCCGGCGGTGTTTGAGACGGCACGCCAATGCGGACTTGCGGGTGTCTGCAGTGCTTTTGGTGCTTACAATTTAGTCGGCAACGATTCGTTTCACATTCGACGTATTCATGGCGATCGCGAGTTCATTCGCTTGAAGAATTGGCTGACCTTTGACGAAAGAAAGTTAAAGTTTGAACCGGCGCTTCCCTTCAACGACATCATCGTCAATCCTCCGTCGGCTATGAATCATTCGATGCAGACTTCGCTCATCGAACCCAATGCTGCCAACCAACTCGACAGCTCACTCGCATGACCCTTGGCAATCCACCAATTCGTTGTTGTTTTGTGATTACATCCATGCCGGTCGGCGGGGCGGAAATGCTCTTGGTCAGCCTGATGCGCGGACTCGATCCGAATCGCGTCCGTCCAGAGATCGTCTGTTTGAAAGAAGCCGGACCGCTCGGGGATGAGATCGCCAAAGAGTATCCATTGCACGCGAACCTCGTCGGCGGCAAGTACGACGTCATGGTCGTCGCCAGACTAGCGAGACTGTTTCGCGAGCGTCACATCGACGCCGTTGTTACGGTCGGTGCCGGTGACAAGATGTTTTGGGGCCGGCTGGCCGCAAAGCTCGCTGGGGTTCGTGTGATCGCCTCGGCGCTGCATTCAACCGGATGGCCCGATGGCGTTGGAAGACTGAACCGTCTCTTGACGCCCATCACTGACGCGTTCATCGGTGTTGCTGACTCCCACGGTGAGTTTCTGAAAACGTTCGAAGGGTTTCCTAGTCATAAAGTCAACGTCATTCGAAACGGAGTCGATTGCGATCGTTTTCACCCGGTCGCGGAAGCTCGCTCGCAAGTTCGCCAAGAACTCGGACTCGCGTCAACGGATTCGTTGATCGGCATCGTCGCCGCGCTTCGGCCGGAAAAGAATCATTCGATGCTCGTTGCTGCGATGGATCGCCTCCGCGACAAATACCCGAACCTGCACGCGCTGATTATTGGTGAAGGCCCTGAACGCGGCACCATCGAAGCGTTGCGAGCGGAACTTGGTTTGAACGATCGGATTCATTTGCTCGGCAACCGATCTGACACTCCGCGTCTGCTGTCCGCATGTGACATTTTCACGCTGTGTTCCCTCAACGAAGCGTCTCCGGTTTCGATCCTGGAGGCCCTTGCTTGTCAGACGCCGGTTGTCGCTACGGATGTCGGATCGATCGGCGAAACCGTGATCGACGGGCAGACCGGTCGGCTCGTTCCGAGTCAGGATGTGGACGCGTTCGCCGGTGCCATCGCGGACTTGTTGGCCGATCCACAACTTCGTCGGGCGATGGGAGAGCGAGGTCGGCAACTGGTGATGGATACTGGATCGCTCACTTCGATGGTCAACGGGTATGACCAGTTGATCCATCGTATCCACGCCGTCAAACAAAAACGCTCGCCGATCTCGATGCGGCAGATTTCGCTGCCGCTTTCGTCGTAGGCCGGCGCGGTCGCCAAAGGGACTCGACTCCGCCGTCTCGATCAAGAGCGAGACGGCGCATGTCAATATGCTAGAATGCGGCGAACTGAGTGAGTCCCCAGAAACGTCCTTCGTCGAGCCCCCCATGAAACCACTTCTGTTTTCAATTTTTTTGGCAATCGCAGTCAGCGGACAATCCACGCCGACGCAAGCACAGACGCCATCAGCGCAGCCCAACATCGTGTTCATCATCGCCGATGACCTGGGGTGGGCGGACGTCGCATTTCACGGCGGCAGCGCACCCACGCCTCATCTGGATCGCCTCGCTCGGAGTGGATTGGAACTGGAGTCCCACTACGTCGCGCCCGTTTGCAGTCCCACCCGAACCGGGTTGATGACGGGGCGTTGTTGGAGCCGTTTCGGTGTCGTCAATCCGCAGAACAATCAAGCGTTACCGTTTGGCACATTAACTTTGGCCGGTGCCTTGAAACAGGCGGGTTACGAAACCTGTTTGACCGGGAAGTGGCATCTCGGATCACTACCGCACGAAGGCCCTAATCATTTCGGATTCGATCACTCTTATGGATCGCTGGCAGGTGGTGTGACATCTTGGACGCACCGCTACAAGAGCGGCCCCTATTCCCAAACGTGGCACCGAAATGAAACGTTGATTGACGTCGATGGCCATGTGACCGACCTGATTACTGATGAAGCGGTCGCTTGGTTGAAGGACCGAAGTAAAACACCGTTTTTCTTGTATGTGCCATTCACGGCTGTGCATTTACCAGTGGATGAACCTGAACTGTGGCTCACGCGCGTCCCCGATACGATTGAAGGAGAGGTCGCACGTCATTACGCCGCATCGATCATGCATCTAGACGATTCGGTCGGCCGCATCTTGGCGACCTTGGACTCGATCGGCAAACGAGATCACACCATCGTGGTCTTCACCAGCGACAACGGAGGCAGCACGGCCGAGAATCGCGATATGAAGTACCCCGACAACGATGCACCCAAAGGACGTTTGCCGGGTAACAATTCTTCGTTTCGGGGTCAGAAGGGTTCCGTTTATGAAGGCGGGACGCGCGTGCCGACACTCGTCGATTGGCCCGGTCACGTCAAGCCAGGACGCGTGTCCGCTCCGGTGCAGATCATTGATTGGATGCCGACCTTTTGCTCCCTAGCTGGTTTCAAACCTGCCGACGACCCGCGTTGGGACGGTGTCGACCTGACGAAATTATTGCTCCAACATCAACCGCCCTCCGTTCGTGCACTTTATTGTGCCGGCCCAGGTTTTCGAGAAAGTTCGTTACGACAGGGCGATTGGAAATTGGTTGTCTCGGCGAACAAACAAGCCGACAAGTTGGAACTGTTCGATCTAGCGAACGATCCGTCAGAGACGACTAACTTGGCGTCTAAATTCCCCCATCGCGTCGCCGAGTTGCTCGATCAATTGAAGATGGCTCGACAATCCGATAACGACTCCAAAGTAACCACTCGGTAGATCCATTTATTATCCGTTGACACCGATCGCAGAGTTTTCCGGACCGGCTGTTGCCAATACCGGGTCCAGCCGAAGTAGCCCAAAGCCGTCGCGACAACGCGGCAGACAACGGCTGCGACAGCCTAGTACTTCATCCACATTTGACATTAGGGCGTCAGCAAGGTGGCTCGACGGTCCTCCGTCGAGAATCAAGGTGGGGACCACCGTGCCACGTTTTAAGCCAACCCTTTTTTCAAATATTGACGAAGCACTAAAGATCGAGTTCGTCAAGTTTATCAACGAGTCGATCGAGATCGTCGCCGTCCTCGGTCAATTGCTTTGAAGCTTCCGGAGTTCCGGCCAGCGGTTCAAGGGCTGGTTGCTTTGGTGCAGATAAAGGTACAGGCCTCGGGTCGACGCGATGGTTGTCATTGAACGCCGCGTTTGGGTTGATGGGGGAGGATGCGGCGAGGGTGACCACCGGGGTGCGAGCGCCGGTTTTAGGCTCAAAGCTTTTCGGTTCAGCGGTTTTCGGTTCAGCGGCGGCCGGCCCGATTTGAAACGTGGGTGTCTGCAGCGTCTTCAACAATGCTTGCAAGTCGCCGAAAATCGAGACATTGGCTCCCGGAAGACGCATGTCAAAAAAGAACATTCGCCCGACCCCAACACCGACTGGTGTTCCGTTGACGCTTGCGGCATCGGGATCACCGCGATGCGGACGTCGGGACATCAACTTTCCGGCAGCGGCGAGCTCATCGACAGTCTCGCTCGCACCAGCCCACGCCAAGCATGCGATATGCCCGCCAAGTGATTCGAGTGCGAGTCGCTCGGTGGTGGATTCGTCGGGTCCGGGCAGTCGTTCCAGCAACGTCACGTCCAGCCCGGGGCGACCAAGCAATTGACCGATCACGTCGTCGAATTGGTGGTGAGCTTTGGAGCCGTTACCGGGTGGGCGAAGCACCAGAACGTTCATCCGGACAGCCATGAAAGATCCTATCAATGAGAGCAACTGAAAACGACAAAAATAAAGCCCGCAACCGATTAACGGTAGCAGGCTAAATGTGGCGGCAGATTCAGAATGCGCCGGGCGAGAAGTCGTTCCGCCAGCGATCAGTCGGTCTTTGATTCGATAAGGTCGCCTTGTTGTTCGGCGACTTCGCCGGCGGCTTCGACGACGTCCTCGTTTTGGTCCTCGAGGTCTTCCATCTCATCGGAAGTCACTGCACCATCCGCGTTCATCGAGGAGATATCCTCGTTTCGCTCGGTGAGCTCCTCGTTATAGTTTTCCACTGCATTGTCATATTGGGCTTCATCGCAACCAACGGCGGCCATGCAAACAGTCATCAAGAAGCCAAGGCTAAGTTTCGTAAAGGTCATCTTTGTCTCTCATTTTGAGTGGGAAGGGAGGCCCGAAACTTCGGGCGTCGTGTTACCAGTCCAGATGGGAGCAAACGCCGGGCCAAAAGTTCTCATGGTGATGTCGGCTTCCGTTTGGCAGCGCATCGGGCGATCTCGCATGAAGTTTGTTTTACGACGACTCGCGAGTTATGTTGTGTTGTCCGATGCCCCGCCAATTCGGCGCGGTTTCGACGCCCCCACCTTTTTCTCCCACCTGAAGAGTCGACCTATGACCGACCGTCGCAAATTTTTGCAAACTTCCGCGACCATCGCTGCTGTTGGTACCGCAACCCTGTCCGCGAAATCCGCTGCCGCTGCGGCGGGCAGTAATGAACGAATGCGAATCGGCTTCATCGGCCCAGGCGGGCGGGGATTCGGGGCTCATGTGAAATCGCTATGCGAATTGCACGCGGCCGGCCGGGCGATCGATCTGGTCGGCGTGGCCGAGGTGTTTCAGGTTCAACGAGACAAGGTCGCCGATCACATCAAGAACAAAACCGGCACCGAACCGGGACGCTACGTGGATTACCGCGAGATGATCGAGAAAGAAAACCTCGATGCGGTGTGCATCGGCACTCCCGATCACTGGCACCACAAACAAACCATTGATGCTTTAGCGGCCGGCTTGAACGTCTATTGTGAAAAACCAATGACCAAAACGGTGCAAGAAGCCTTCGACGTGGAAGATAAATGGCGTGCGAGCGGGAAAGTGATGCAGGTTGGCGTCCAATCGACCAGCCTGCCTGTTTGGGATGAGGTCAACAAACTACTCGTCGATGGAAAACTCGGCAAAGTGCTTGGTTTTCAAACGGAGTATTTTCGCAACTCGGACGTCGGCCAATGGCGGTACTACAAACTGACACCGGACATGACGCCCAAAACCGTCGATTGGGACCGCTGGCTTGGTCGCGAACATGATCTCGCCGAAGCAATGCCGTTTAATCGCGAGGTTTACAAGCAGTGGCGTCGGTTCTGGCCGTTCGGCAGTGGGATGTTCACGGATCTATTTGTTCACCGCACGACATCGATGCTCAAGGCGACCGGACTGCGAGTGCCCGGGCGGGTAATCGGCGCGGGCGGTATCTATTTGGAATACGACGGTCGGGGCGTGCCGGACGTCGCGACCGTGGTCGCGGACTTCAACGAAGGCGTTCAAGGTTTGATTACGGCGACGATGTGCAACGAAGAGTCTCGGGTCAACCAATTGATCCGAGGTCACTTCGGTACGTTCGCGTTTGGCAACGGTGAAAGCTTTGACGGATTCGATTTCATCCCCGAGCGTGGTCCGGTTACTCACGTCCGACAAGAATCCGAACGAATCGCCACGGTACCAGTAAAGAACACGACGTTGGCTCACTTTGAAAATTGGCTCAACGCATGCGAGGCCAACGACCCGTCGATGTGTAACAACCAACCCGACTTGGGCGCGGCGGCGATGTCGGTCGTGAACCTGGGTGCCCAAAGTTACCGCGAAGGCAAAGTCTTCTTTGTCGACGGTCACCAGATCACCGATCAAGATCCGGGTTGGGCGGCGAAGTGGGAAGCCCGCTCGTTAGCTGGCGGCCCGGCAGTGCATATCCCAGGATGGCAAGCCGGCGACTACGGCAGCACCTTGAACTCGCCTGAGTACATGAAGTACGGCGGGCCTTGGATCGACGGACGTGACCCCGCCGATAGCGATCAATGAAGTGATCCGCGATGTTGATTGAGCCGCTATGTTTTTCGCGGTACGACGCGATGAAAATGTAGGTACACCTCGCGGTCAACCACGCGGCGGACGCCTTCGACGAGACATTTCGGTTCGTTGTCGCGTTCGCCTTCGGCGATGATCGTTTCGATCGGTGTGCCGGGGGCGACCGAAAAAGTCCGCTGGTTAATGGTTTGATTTCCAGCATCAAGTTCGGGGATGATGAAATGACACGTCGCCCCGAACGTCAACATTCTCGCGTTGTTGGCATCATGATAGGGCCGGAAACCGGGAAACCCAGGCAACAGACCGTGGTGCAGGTTGATGATCCGGCCACCGGCAAATTGCCAACAGACCTCGGCGGGCAATACTCGCATGTATCGAGCCAAGATTAAATAGTCGATCTCAAGTTCATCGAGCGTGGCGACGAGGGCACCGTTGTCCGCGCCTCCTTCGCCATCGCCGATCATGCGAAACTCACATCCAAACTCATCCGCCAAAAAACCCAGTTTCTTTCGGTTCGAAAGAACGACGGGAATCTCGGCACCGATCACGCCATCGGCGACGGCTTGCAACACCGCTCGCGGCGTGTGTTCGACGTAGGTACAGGCGACCGCCAACCGTGGTTTTTTGGAGGACGCACGATGGGAAGAGACCGCCGCCGCGTCGGGACTCCAGGCTCGGATCGATAGCCCCGTGTGTTCTCCGATTTGCCGCATTTCATCCTGGATCTGCGACAACTCAATGCTTGGAGCGATGGCACCGGATTCGTCGAACTGAATTCGGCACATCATCGCGAACAAAGACTGTTCGTCGTGATCGTACATCTGAATTTCCGCAATCCGAGCGCCTCGGCCGGTCAGGTGGTGAATGATCGGATCGGCCAAACCGGTATGGTCGGGGCCCAAGGCAGTGATGACGACTTCCATGCGAAGGTGAGCAGTGGCGAGTGACGGGTGGCGGGCCCGATCAGGTGGGCTCGGCGGGGGTGTATGAGGCTAACGAAGTCTTGTCTAAATTACTACCGCCCCGGTCTCATCCTTGCCCATCTTCACTGTTGAATTGGTTATTGCCCATGACTTCGCCGAACGTTCGCCGTCGGGCCGATCTTCCTAAGGGGGAAAATCTCTGTGATCACTGCTCGGCAAAATGTTGCCGTTATTTTGCATTGCCGATCGATGAGCCGGTTTCGCGGAAAGATTTTGATTTTATCCGTTGGTATTTGCTTCACGATCGGGCGACGGTGTTCGTGGACGAGGATACCTGGTACTTGCTCATCCACACGACTTGCAAGCATCTCCAAGACGACAATCGTTGCGGAATCTACGAAACTCGGCCCCAAATTTGCCGGGAATATACGACGAACGAGTGCGAATTCGAGGACGATTGGTGCTACGAACGCTATTTCGAGACCCCCGAGCAGATCGACGAGTATGCCGAAGCGATGTTCGGTCCCCAATTCCCGCAATCGGGCCGGCGAAAAAAGGACTCGATTCGCAGCCGAAAGCCGATGGGTTTGCCGGTCTTGTGAATCGCTGACAAGCGGTGCGATCCAGGTTAGAATACGCGACCACTCTGCCTAGACCACCCAGACGCCCCGATTCCCCAAGCATCCCAGCTGCCAGTTGTTTTTAAACGCAATCTCTTTCCCAGTCGCCGCCCGCGCCCACCGTCTTCAACGTTGGGCGGTTTGGTCGGTCGCGGTCGTTCTACTGATCACCATCCAGGCGGCAGCGTTCGGGCAATCTTCCCGCGTGAACATCGATTCGCCTGCCTGGCTTGCCGAGATTTCGGCGATTCGAACCAACCTCAACGCGGAGAGCCTACCGGATCTCGAATCGGCGGAAGCTTCGATGTCGGCGGCGATCGAAGCCACTCGGCAGTACTTTCGGCGAGCGACTTCGGCATCGAATTTCGATGATTGGATGGACTATCTGGAAATGCAGCCGCTTGCCGAGGCGATCGAGTCCAACGAAACCATCGCGACCAAAGGGCGGGCAGCGTTGGGGTTGTTGCCTCAGCTTCGTGGGGTCGAGCGAGGTTTGGAGTTGCCCGCGATCGTGCATCTTCGCGAGGCCGTGGACCGATACATTGCGGCATTACGATACGCGGATCCAGAGCGTGGCCTTAGTTTGGTCGCGAAACAGCTCGACGGGTTAGCCGATTTACTTTCCGATGAAAATGCGTTGCGGGACCTCGACGCACAACAGCGAGACCAAATGGAGTTATTCCTTGGCGGGTTAGCCGACGCTGGCCAAGCAAGTCGCCTGCGGGAGATGATCCGTTCGCGATTCATGCATCCGAACTTATGGGTGTGGATCAACGGGGAACCTGTCACCGACGCCGTATCACGACCGGTCGACAACCCGAATGTGGTTAACGAATGCATTCTAGGAACGAGGTTGCGGGGTCAGGCTCGTGTGACCGGGTGCGTCACTGCTGAACTGTTACCTCAGGACGGTTATGTCCGCATGATTTTACGACTTCGAGGCACCTTTGCGACCTCCACCCGTGGCTTTCGAAAACCGATTTCGTTGGATTCCACCGGCACGGGAACGGTATATACGGCTCGACAATTAGCGATCACTCCCACGCGAATGATTTTGGGTGAACCCGTCACGACGGCGGACATCTCGACGCGAATTCAACGCATTCATCACCCGCTCAAGATCGTCCGCAAGATTGCGATGCGACAGGCCAACGAATCCAAGCCGATCGCCGAACGCATCTCGGAGAGGAAACTTCGCGAACGGGTCGAGAAGGATTTTGTCGAACAGACCAACGAAGCGGCCAGACGAAAAATTCCTGACGTTGACGTCGAACTCAACCCTTGGCTGAGTCGGCTTGATTTCCCGCCGCTGCAGCGTGAGATCGGTTCGACGTCGAGCGAAGTCTATGCCCACGCCAAGATGCAGCACCCGCTCGGATTCGCAGCCGCCGCTCCTCCTCCATCGGCGGCGATGATTCGTGATTCAATATCACGTCGTAACGACGGTGTTCATCACGACTATCTCGCCACCTTTCAAATTCATGAATCGATTTTGGGCAACACGTTTGGTCGCTTGTTGGCAGGTCAGACGTTCGCGCCCGAACGGATCGAACGAATCATCGAAGTCCTCGGGATCGAGCTACCCGAGCGTGAGGAGCAACAAGAAGCAATCGAAATCGATTTTGCCAACTTCAGGCCCGTCTATTTTGAAGCCGGCGATCAAACGTTGCGATTGGGCCTTCGTGCGACTCGGCTATCACGAGACGGACGAGAATTGAAGGTTCCCGTTGAAGTCTCGGCAATCTATCGTCCGGTCATCGGCGAGGAGGGCCAAATGTGGTTGATCCGCGATGAAGACGTCCAGTTCTCGTTCTCGAGTTCCCGCCGTTTGAGTCTGAGCCAAACCGCAATCAAGGCGAACCTGGAAGAAGGATTCGAGAAATTGTTCCCGCTCGAACTATTGCACCGCCATTTACCGGTGCCGCCCACCATCAAAGCCCCGATGTTGGCCGGCCGCCTACTTGAAATCATTTCGATTGATCTTTCCGAAGGGTGGATTTCGATCACCGTTGAGTGAGTTTGACGGAAGCGATTGCGTCAAGTTTAACGCCCCGGACTGTTGATCCGCAGCGGATTCGATGATTGCGACGATCGATAGGACGGGCCTCCGGTATTGCTTGGCCCATTGACTCGACCGACGCAACTCATTTCTTGCGGAGATCCTTTTCATTGAGTTCGATCAAGCCACTCAGTCACGCCGCGTTAAAACATTGGGGATTGATCGCGTCGCCTTTTCGCGCCGACGATCCGATGAGCGTGAGCCGGTCCGATTGTGCGCCATCGACACAAGCAGACTTTTACTTTCGCAGCCCGCCACACGCTCGTCTGATGAGCTGGTTACGATCCGAGCTGATTCAACTTGAGAATCGTGCATTCGAGAAGCCGAGCGAACCGAGAGTTCTGTTGTTGCGTTCGCAGATCGGCTCAGGAGCGTCGACGGCGGTTCGTCAGTTCAGTGACACCCGAGGGATCGATCGCGTCGCGTTAGAAACTCGAATGATCAAATGGGGTAATGAGACGGTCGAGCAAATCGGCAGCGAGCTGGTCACGGATCTGAAGTGCGATGACGCGTTGTTGTTCGTGTATGTCCACGCGTTTCGCCTTTCGCAAGCGCAAGCCTTTCAGCGCTGGGTGACTCGTCAATCTTCATCGGTTGGTTCTTTCGTCGTACTTTTTCGAATCGAAGATCATGCAGGAAGCCCGCACGTAGATCGGTGGTTGCCCTCGTTCCGGTTGCCCTCTTTCCGGTTGACCCGAACGGATCCACGAGACATGGTCCGCTGCGTCAGGTTGGCTCTGCACCACGCCGGTGCCACGGCGCCGATCTTGACTAAACCAGCGATCACTGCACTGGTTCGAATGACCGACGGATCGTACCGCGATCTTGCCGCCCAAACTCACTCGGTGTTGTCTTGGTCTCATGCTCATCGATTTGACGTGATCGGCGAGCGGGTCATCGCCCAGTACCGCGCCTATTTTCAAAAACCGATTGAAGCCCGATCGCGTCGGGCGGCCTGACGAGAAGCGGATGGGACTTCACTATCGGGTCAATCCCTACAATCGGACCGGCGGTATTTGGCTTTTCAGACAATTTGGGTTTTAGACCTTGCATAGCCGTCTCATCGCGTGATTGCGTGCTAGCGTTCCTACGGACGAAATCTTTTTTCAATCGACCGATGGAACGATGGCCCCAATTGCGATCACTGACGATCCCCGACCTACCGCTCGTGAGCGATCACGCGTGGCGTCGATGTGGATGTGTGTGGTCGGGTTCCTACTCGTTTCATCGATCGGTTGCACGAACTTGCGTTTGCCCGCCATCGATTCGACGGGCAGTTGCTTGTTCGCCCCGCTGCCGACGACGACCTCGCTCGCGCTGCCATGCACCGATGGGCGGTGCTCGCTACTGAGTGGTCCATGTCGATGCTTGGGTTGCCTCGGCAATCTCGGTTGCTGTTTAAGTGCGCCGGGTTTCAATTTTCCCAACGCCGCGTTTCCCGAACCCGTCGATCCGCCGGCCTGTGCCGACCCGACTGCGATCGGCAGCGGCGTTGCCGGTGGACCCTGTGTTCCCGGTCCGGGATGCGGTGGCGATTGTTTGACCGGGCCGCCGGCGGTTTTATACGGTTCCGAGATCACCGAAACGAAACCTTGCAAATTGCCTCCACGCGGCAAACGCGGTTGCATCTTGATGACCCCGCAAAAGATCGTCGCTCCCGTCGGTGGTGAAGTGATCTTCTTGAGTGGGATTTGTGGAACCGACGGATATTTGCAAGTCGGCGAACCGCTCGAGTGGATGCTCTCACGCGACAGCGTCGGCAATATCATCGAGGTCGGTGACGACGATCCAGGTGTCCTGCACCGTTTGGCGGGCATCTCCAAGGCGGAGAAGCAAGACCCCACTTACGCTCGCGGTGTGACCAGCACGAAGGAAGTTTTGATCACGCGTGGCAACGCCAATCCCAACGACGACGTGAAGTTGGAAAAGGGACAAACGTGGATGTCGCTCAGCAGTGCCAGCGAAGGAACTTCGCACGTGACCGTGCTGGCTCCCGATAGTGAATGCTGGGATCAGCGCAAAGCGAGTGCAACGGTCTACTGGGTCGATGCCCGATGGCAATTCCCTGCACCGCAGCGATTGATCGCCGGAACGGCGGCCGAATTGAACACGCGGGTCACCAGCGCCGAAGGTTCCGTGCCGGCTCGCGGTTGGAAAGTCCGTTATGAAATCATGAATCCGGAATTGGCCACGTTCGCCGGAACCGGTGGATCGTCAGTTGTGGAAGTCAACGTCGACGACTCCGGCAACGCGGTCGCAACTTTGGAACCGGTTCAGGGAACGTCGGGGAATGCCGTCGTGAACATCAGCATCATTCGGCCGGGAGGAACATCCGAGAAAATGCCGGATTTAACGCTCGGTCGAGGCCAAGCTTTTATCACGTGGTCCAGTCCCCAGCTTACGTTGCGAGCCGGCGCCCCCGAAATCGCGTCCTACAATACTCCGTTTGATGTATTCGCCAACATCGCTAACCCCGGTGATCAAGATGCCACCGGCGTTGAAGTGCGAGCCTCCATTCCCGAAGGGGTCAATGTGATCTCCAGCGATGCGTTCGCGAAGGTTTATCCCAATTCAGTGATCTGGGAGATCGGAACGATCCCACCGCAACAACAACTTGACCTGACGTTGAAGCTCAGTTCAACGGCACCGATTGCGATCGGGTTTGAAGCACGTGGCGATGGCGGGTTGGCGGCCAACGACTCGGTCCGCATCGACATCTATCGTCCGTCGCTCGTGATTCGCGTGTCTCCTGAACAACAGCGTTATCAGACCGGCGACCGAGTGATGTACAGTGTCGAAGTCGAGAACACCGGCGATCGGCCTTTACGAGATGTCTCATTGGCTGCGGTCGGAGACACCGGCATGTTGCACGCCGAGAAAGGAATCCGAGGAGTTCGCAATGACAAAACCGGCGGACCACTCCAACCCGGTGAAGTTTGGGCTACGACAGTGACCTTCATTCCAACCGACTCCGGCCTGAGGTGTGTTACGTTCGACGCGACCGCCGCCGGCGGACAACAAGCTCAAGCGCAGTCATGTGTTACCGTGATCAACCCACCGCCACCGACACCGGCGATGTCCGTCACGGTCTCGCCCGAGCGAGATCGTTTGGTCGTCGGTGATCGAGTGCTCGTGCGAGGCCGCGTCGAGAACACGGGCAGTATCCCATTGAAGAACGTCCGTGCGACGATGTCCTACGATCCGCAGTTGATTCCCGAACAAGCGACGATCGATTTTCCTCGCAACTTGGATACGCCCTATTTGATCGCGTGGACGATCACGGAGATACCCGCCGGGGAAACCGCCGTTCTCGAAGCCGAGTTCCGGGCTCAATCGGAAAGCCCACGGAGTCAATTCGTATTCACGGCGGAGTCCACCGAAGGAGCCACTGGACGCGACGGCACCGAAATTCGAATTTTCCCCACGACGGTTCCCAACGAACCGTTGACGGCCCCTCCCGTTCTTCCGCCGGCATTGACGCCGCCGTCGATTCCGGGTGGGCCCGGAACGCCGGCACCTTCATCTCAACCGTCCGCTCCGCCAAGCCGATTCGACTCGGGTGCGAACAATCGACGAGACGGATCGTTGCGATTGGACGTGTTCCAACGGGACATCTCGCCGCGGGTGAATGATCCGATCCGGTATTCGATCTCGCTGACCAACGACACCGATCGGATCGACAACGCGGTACAGCTCCGGTTTGAGCTGCCGCCAGGGGTTTCGATTGGGCGTTTGACGCAAACCACCAGCCCTGAACTGGGCCGTTTCGACCGAGCGGGAAACACCATCCTGCTTCAAGAGATTCGATCGCTCAAGGCGAACGAAACGATCAACTACGAACTCGTGCTCAGCAGCAACCAGCCGCAAACCTTCAATCTGGTCCTGGAAGCGGTCAGTCGCAACTTCCCCGGCGGCGTGGCAAGATCGCAAACCACCGAAGTCACGCGGTAAGACGCTCGAATCAATCAGCCGCAAGTCCTCATGGATTGCTCCCCTGCCAGCTCGTCTGGCAGGAAGCCGCGGTTGGCAAGCTAAGGGAACCAGCAAAGCCGTTCCACGATAAGTGCGTGAAAACACAACGACGCTAAGACGCGATGCCTTGAGCCCTGAGCCAAGCTCTTTGTTGGCTGGCCAGATTGAATCGTTGGTGCAAACTCGACCAAGCTTTCGCAATCTTATCGCACGCCGCTTGGGGACTGACGGGACCGTGAACACACTCGCGAACGGCCTCGTCGAGTACCATGTAGTATTCTGAAGCGCCGATCAGTTGTAGCGGGGGAACGACGTTGGGGTTGGATAGCTGACTGCGCAACCATTTGACATATCCATTGCCTGCGCCCGAGTCGCCTGACCCAGAGGTTGATTGGACGTCGATGATCGAATCGATGTTGCGATAGAGCGGCTCGCTACCTTCGCCGCCCGCCAACCAGTCGAGGAATTGATCGGCGGCCGCTGTTTGTCGACACGACGATGCGAGCGATCCGACCAACATGAACGGGTTCATCATCAAACGACCTAAATCACCCGTGGCGGCAAGGGTGGAGAACTCGTCTTCATTGCCGATGCGACTTGACGGCAGCGCGGTGAAGGACAATTGGGTGCCGGTCTCGTCGCCTTCGGATCGGTTGGTCGGGAAACCGATTCCGGCAACCAACTCGCCCTTCGCGACGCCTTGGTAGATCTGGCCAGGAGTTCGTCCATCGGTCGCCGAACTCAACTTCACCGACTGGGACATTTGTTCCAAAACAGCAACGTAATCCGGTTGATCGATCAGCGGCTTGAGCGTCTCGCGGTCGAACAGCCAAGTCGTGTCAAGGCTACTAGCAAGTCGCCACAAAAACGTTGCTCCAGCCCACCCGGCGGCGCTGGGCTCGGCACACTTTCCGTCACTGCGCTTGGCCAGTTCGTAGTAGTCGGCCCATGTGGTCACGGACTCGGCGGCTTCTCCGGACGCCAGCGTTTCCCCGATCAAGAGCGCGGGCAGATGGCCGCCCAAAGGGACGGCCCGGCTTTCCCCCGCAAACGAAGTGGCAACCTTCAATGCGGCCGGCATTGATCGACGGCCCGACGTGACGAAAACGTCCGACTCATCTGCCGTGATGCGATCGCTCAACAGCGGCATCAACCGTTCCTGATGAACCATCTCGGCCATCATCGTCAATGGGTAGACAACCACATCGGCCTTACCGGCTTGTTCGAACAACGCTCCGGCGTCACTCGATCCGGCCTTTGAGAAGTCGATCGGCTTGGCGAGACGGATGTCGAGCGGTTGTTCGCTGATCGATCGCCAAGTCCGACGCATTGTTTCGACTTCGGAATCGCTTCCCACCCACACGATTCGCAGTGGCACGCCGCTGACGACGGACGCGGATTTCGAATCAACCGATGGTGTCTCCGTCGGATCATGCGTGCATCCGGCGACGGCAAGCAGTGAACTGGCACCCGCCAACCAAGTTCTGCGGTTCAACCCCCGGTTTACACTTGGCGAATTCAGTACCTCCGATGAGCCGGGGACGGATTCCGGCGAGAAGTTCGAAACAGTCATAAAACGGGACGACCACAAATGAAAATGGGGGAAACGGAAGGGGGCCTCATCCGCCGGACGCTACGCGGTATACTGCCGCCCGGTTCACCTCATTTTCCCCTTTCAGAACACAACCCATGAGTTACTACCTCGGCATCGATATCGGAACCAGCGGCACGAAGACGCTTCTCATTGATCAATCCGGTAAAGTCTTGGCCGAGGCCGATGCCGGTTACCCGATGGAACAACCGCGTCCCGGATGGACTCAGCAAGATCCCGAGGATTGGTGGAATGCGACGGTGAAAACCGTTCGAGCGGTCATGCGTCAATCCAAAGTGGACAAGAACGATGTCAAGGCGATCGGGTTGTCCGGACAAATGCACGGATCGGTTTTTCTGGACGCTCAAGACAACGTGATTCGGCCGGCGCTCTTATGGAACGATCAGCGAACGGCCGTCCAATGCGAGTCGATCACGTCCGCCGCCGGATCGCGTGAAGAACTCATTAAGTTGGTTGCGAACCCGGCGCTGACGGGATTCCAAGCTCCCAAGATTCTCTGGTTGCGGGACAACGAAAAAAGAAACTTCGACAAGCTTGCTAAGGTATTGCTTCCCAAAGACGACATCCGTCGCCGCCTGACGGGTGAATATGTCAGTGAAGTCAGCGACGCCAGTGGCACGTTGTTGTTGGATGTTCAAGCTCGCAATTGGTCGACCGAACTGTTGGGGCGATTGCAACTCGATCGCAGCCTGCTGCCCGACGTGGTGGAGTCCGAAGACGTGACGGGTAAACTCACCGCCGCAGCGGCGAAACAACTCGGCTTAACAACTCAATGCCAAGTCGTCGGAGGCGCAGGTGACTGTGCGGCTGGCGCGATCGGCAACGGCATCGTCCGATCGGGACTTCTCAGTACGTCGATCGGAACGAGCGGCGTGATGTTCGTTCACAGTGACGAACCGAGCATCGACGCGGCCGGACGGTTGCACACGTTCTGTCATGCCGTACGTGGAAAATGGCACATGATGGGCGTGAACCTGACCAGTGGCGGATCGTTGCAATGGTGGGTCGAAAACGTGATTCAAGGTCTCGCGGGCGTTCCCGCCGCCAAATCGTTCGAGGCCGCGACAGCCGAAGCCGCCGGCGTTCCCGCAGGCAGCGGTTCGCTCGTGTTCCTGCCTTATCTCAACGGTGAACGCACCCCGCACGCCGACCCGCATGCGCGGGGCGCATTCGTCGGCATGAACCTGACCCACGACCGCGCGGCGATGACTCGCAGCGTGATGGAGGGAATCACGTTCGCGCTACGAGATAGCTTGGCGATCATCGAATCGATGGGGGTACCGGTTCGTCAAATCCGCGCCAGCGGCGGCGGCAGCAAGAACAAATTGTGGCGACAAATGCAAGCGGATGTGTTTGGTAAAAAAATCACGACATTGAAAGTCGAACAGGGACCGGCGTACGGAGTGGCGTTGTTGGCGGCCGTCGGCGATGGCGCTTACAAGTCGATCGAACAAGCTTGCAAAGCAACGATCGAGGTTGCCGAAGAAACCAAACCGGACGCAAAGGCCAAGGCAACCTACAACGAATTGTTTCCGATCTACCGCGATCTTTATGGAAACCTCAAGGATTCGATGCACCGCCTGGCTGAGTTGTCTTCTTGATCGTCAGGCGATCGATCAGTTGAATCAGGTAATCGCGATCGAGTGGTTTGGTCGTGTAGTCGGTGCATCCGGCGGCGAGGCATTGATCGCGATCGCTTTTCATGGCGTTGGCAGTCAGGGCAATGATTGGTAACTCGCAACCGCGCCGGCGCAGTTCTCGCGTCGCTTCATAGCCGTCCATGACCGGCATCTGCATGTCCATCACGATCAGATCGAGTCCGGTAGTGGAAGGCGACATAACGGCTTCCACCGCTTCGCGACCGTTCGTCGCCGTCGTCACCGTGCCTCCGGCTTTCTCAATGAAATGTTGGGCCAAATACCGAATGTCTCGTCGATCATCAACGATCAAATAGTGACCGGTGAGCTGAACTTGCGATGCATCGGATTCGCCTCGCCGGTCGAGACTCAGATTCGGTTGAATCAACGGCCCCAGAGCGGGAGCATCAATCGATAGGGTGAACTGACTCCCATCGCCGAGCTTACTACGGGCAGTGACTTGACCTCCGAGAGCTTCGGCAAGGCGTCGACAGATGGCCAGGCCAAGCCCGGTGCCGCCGAACGACCGGGTTGCCGAATTATCGGCTTGTTTGAAGGGTTCAAAAATTCGGTTCAAATCGTCACGGCGGATCCCGATGCCGGTGTCGATCACGTCAAACGTTAATCGCTGGCGGTCTTCGTCGTAGCTGATCACTAACCGGACGTTGCCATCGTCGGTGAACTTGATCGCGTTGCCCAAAAGATTAACAAGCACCTGGCGCAACCGAACCGGATCACTCTCGATCTTTTCGGGAATCCGGTTCTTGAACTCGATCGTCAGCGGCAAGCCTTTTTCGGATGCGCGGACGTCCATCAATGAACGTACTTCAGCAACGAGGCGATCCGGTTGCATCGGCGCACGCTCGATTTCTAACTTTCCTGCGTCGATTTTGGAGAGATCCAAAATGTCATTAATGATTTCGAGCAGGAATCTCCCGTTTCGACGAATCGTTTCGACGACTTGAATGTTGTCGGGATCTTTCAAATGATCTCGCAGGATATCAGCATGGCCCAAAATTGCCGACATTGGTGTTCGAATTTCATGGGACATATTGGCCAGGAACTCGCCGCGGGATCGATTGGCCGCTTCGGCGGCTCGCTTGGCCCGCTGCAACGATTGCTCGAACAGCTTGCGATCGGTGATGTCTTGAAGTGTCCCTACGATCCGCGAATGATTTTGGCGCGGCTCCGACTCGTCGTGATAAACTCTCGCGCTGTCGGCGACCCAACGAGTTTGACCATCGGGCCGGACGATTCGAAACTCACTTTGATATCGATCCGGCCCCGCCGGAACACGAAGGCTGGAAACGAGTTCTCGAAACCGGGAAAGATCGAGTGGGTGGACGAGGGTCTCCATTTGATCGGGCGACACCGGCCGATCACGATTGACTCCGGTGATTCGAAACATCTCGTCGGACCACACTGCGTCGCCGGTCAAGACATCCAATTCGTAAGTGCCGAACCCGGTGGCCTCGGCCGCCATTTGCAACCGGCTTTCGCTTCGTTCAAGCTTCGCCGCGTGACGCGAAAGTGATTCCTGGGCGCTATGCCGTTCGTGAACGTCGATGACACTGCCGACGTAACCTTCGAACGTCGCCTGGACGTCGGTCGGGTCATTCGCCGACTCCCCTGTCGGTTTTTGGCATGATTCGGTCGATCCACTTGGCGATGCAAAAATCGGACGGCCCGAATCCAACGCCCAGCGGTAACTTCCATCGGGTGTCCGCAACCGGTAGTCGTACTCGAAGGGCTCGCGCTGTGTCATGGCGGTCAAGATGACCCGCTTGGCGTCCTCCCGATCATCTGGATGAATCATGTCGAGCCAGCCGAGCCCCAAACCTGAATCGGGTTCTTGGCCAGTATTTTCATACCAACCACGTGACAGAAACGTGCACTGATGATTCACATCGGTGACCCAAACGACGGCGGGCGAAGCGTCGGTCATCCGGCGGAAACGGGTTTCACTTTCTCGAAGCGATTGTTCCCAATTCTGACGCTCGGTTGCGTCGTAGTAGTAGCACACTACACCGTATTGTTCATCGGGCAGCTTGATGCGTTTAATCTTCCATTCGTACGATTCGACAAGATCAATATCAGCCCGTTGATGAGTCAGTTGCGGTGCGTGATATGTCGCGCCGGTCAACAAGGTGTGGCGAAATCGATCGATGACTTCTTGAGCAACATTCTTAGGCCAGATCAAAGCGATCGCATCAGCGAAATCATGCCCGATGAGCGATCGAATATTTGCGAAAGCCTTTCGTGCTCCGGCACTGGCATAACAGACTCGAAAATTGGAATCGATGACGTAAACGCCGAAGGGATTTTCCTCGACCAGTTGGCCGAGCGTATCACGGGACTGGCGCATCTGTTCTTCGACGCGTTTGCGGTGCGTGATGTCGACGGCGGCCAATAAACCGGATACGGGACGAAGTTGCCCGCCGACTTCTTCAAAAAAAACTTGCTTGCGAACGTTCAGCCAGCGGACAGAACCATCGCGACGGAGGACGCGATGATCCATCGAAAAGTGGCCCTTCCCCTGAGGGTCGAGATTATCCCGAATCTTCTGCTCGATGATTGCACGATCAGCAGGGTGAAATCGCTCATGCACTTCTTTCCGAGCCAGCGGCACGTCGGCCTGTAAATCGAAGATCGTTGCCGCGCGTTCGTCGGCGATAGCGGTGTCTTTCTCGTAGTCAATCTCGATCAATCCCATATCCGCCATGGAAACGGCCAAACGCAATCGCTGCTGGTAAGTCGTGATTTGTTTCATAGAGTCCCATCTTGGTGGACATTCGGGGCCGCTCTAGCGGCGGCTCAGTCCCGTCTTCCTTGCTGGTCGGTTGCCTCAAAGGCGTATGTCCATCCAGTAGTGCAAATGTCTTGCCAAACGAGTTGAAGGCGACCGCGTTTTGTCCACTAGTGGTCTGTCACAGCTAAACATTAGGGTTCGCTGTAGTGGATCTTGTTAAAGATCCGACCGCTACAGGATCTTTAACAAGATCCACTACTCTAACTTTTAGCTGTGACAGACCACTAGCTTAAGAATGGCGGACACGCCGACGATCAATCTGTCTGAAAATCGACCAGCTGTTTCCCGCGCATTCGGGCGACTGGTCGGACTTCGATCGATTGAACGATCCAGGCCGGGAGTTTCGGGGTAAACAGATGAACGCGTTATGGTCGAGTAACGATGACTTGCTCGTCTTCCCAATTCACGTCGAGGCCGACTTGTCCTGCGACCTCTTGGGCCAGTTGATGGAGCGTTTTCTTGACCGCATCCAAAGTTACTAATCGCTCCGTGGCAAGTTCGGTCCCCGGCTCGAATCGAATGGTTTTGCCCGCCGAGGCGGCGACCTGTTTGAGAACTTCGCCTACCGGCTTGTTGACGAGTTTGAGATCGAACACCGGTTCGGAATCCGAAGGCTTCCTTCGCGACAGATTCTCTGGCACGATTGACCACAACGTCTTCAATAGAATCAAGTGACTCTTGGCCGTCGTGCGGATGTTCAGTGCGTTGTTGGAACTGCGGACGCTTGCCTTAAGCTGATTCCGCTGGATCGCTTGCCGAACGGCCAAAGCAGCTTCGCCGGCGGGGTAAGATTGATTGAATTCAAAGTTTGCGAACGGATCCTTTTGCTCATCTTCGGCCCATCGGGTAACCGTCGATGGCAAGCCGACGGGGGTTTGAGATGCATCGGAACGGACAGCGGCACCGGTGACCTCCACGCCACTCGATCCGGCGTCGAGTGATCGAGTGAGCAATGGTAAGAGCGAATTGGTGCGCCGCAACCGAAGGTCGAATTGTGCCAATATCAACGCACTGGCGAGCGTCGGGTCGACTCGGATCAAACGGCCACCACCCCAAACGTCGTGCGGCAACCAATCCGGAGTCTTTTTGGAATCAACGTTGGATTGATTCAAAACTGCCATGGCGAGCACTTCGGCGGCTGTCGTTCCGCTAGGCCAAGCGATCGAGATTAGCTCCCGTTGATCTGCTTGCTTGGCGTCGGCTCGATTTTTCGCGATCGGGGGTGTCGGCAAGCATGCCAGCGTCGACTCCACCCATTCGCTGCGTCCGACCAGCAGTACGCCGGGAAGCGGATAGGCCGTCAAGCTGATCGGTTCAAGGACATCCACAATCACCTTGGCGGCGGGAGTCGCGTCGACAGTCACGTCGACGGTTTGAGATGGATCGACGCGACGGTCCAGCCATAAAGACCATGGACGATCGCGATCGACGGGCTCGGCTGATACATCGCCCGTTTTTCCCTGGATACCCATGTTGACGGTTTCGAGTAGCTGTCGCAACACGTCGCTGAAGGCCTGATTCTGGACGGTTAACGTGATCTTCGTATGTCGAAGCGACTCGCCCGAAAAAGGGCTCTCGGGCGGCGGCTGGGCCGTGGCGACCGAATCGGCGATCAATCCAATCGACACGAGGACATAAAATGGGGCCCAAAACCAACGAATTACGCGGTTTCGGCCTTTCATCGGGCGAAATCCGCGCGGCGGCGGCGGGGGATCTTCGCAGTAGTTCACGACGATTCGTTCCAACTCTTTTTGATTTGCCATCTTGCCCATCAGATTCATCAGTCTAACATCGAAAAGTCAAACGAAGGGGATCGAAAAAAGCCGTTCTCCTGAATGCCCGACAACGATCGGGAAGACGACAGCGAAAAAAACGATTGAACCGAAAATTCCAATCCCTATGGATGTTGACGTGACGACCCCGCTTGTTCACACGACCCGGTTGGCTGCGGCCTATCGACGCTACCTTCAAACCGCCAACTCGTGTCGTTTTGCCCATGAGGTGGATGAATACTACACGCCTTCGACGCTGATGGTACTGCTTCAGCGGGGCGAGATCGAGCAACGCCGTGCCGCGGCTTTGGCATTGGGAATGCTCGGTGATCACCGTTGCCTTGACTCTCTCGGCCGTGCGATTTCCAACGATGATCGAGGAGTTCGATTGGTTGCCGACGATTCTTTCCGGGCCGTTTTGATTCGTGACGCCGCACCTCTGCATCATCAACAACTGTTGCGTGTCATGCATCTCAACGACGGTGCCGAATACGCGGCCGCTTTGTCGTTGTCGTTGATCTTGATCGAACACGCGCCGACGTATTCAGAGGCCCATCATCAATTGGCGATCTGTTGGCACGGATTGGAAGACTACGAGCGAGCCGAGAGGTCCTACCAAGCTTGTCTTTGGCACTGTCGTTTTCACTACTTGGCATGGCAAAGCCTCGCCAAGATTCGATTCCTTCGGGGAGACATGGAAAAGTCGTTGCAAGCACTGGATCATTGCTTGGATATCAATCCTGATCTTGAAACCGCAAGGATGCAGCGTCGCTTGATTCGTCGACGGATGCGGCAAAGTGACAGTGGGAACGGGTTGACGTGATTTCGGATGAACTGTTAGTGGGCTGCTTGGCCATTGGTGTTTCAGTGATCGCGTTGGCGATCGCTTGCGGACCCTGGAACCGGCCCTATCAAATTCGCTCCATGGCGGCGCTCTCTTCACGATTCGGCAAGCCGACCGCTCGAGGCATTTGGTTCTTGATCGCGATCGTGGCGGGTGGTTGTGGTTGGTCGATCCTCAATGAAATACGCCCGGCTTACGCGACGCCGACGCTTCGCGAAGAATCCGCCCGGTGACTCATTGCCAACCCTAGCTTGCTCTTTCGTCGGGACGTATTTTGTCGTCCAGACTTGGCAAGCGGGCGTGTTGATTTAATCGTAACCCGAAGCGTCAGCGAGGGATTGAACGCCATTCAATTTTCTTTATAGATCCCTCACTCACGGGCGTGTTGATTTAATCGTAACCCGAAGCGTCAGCGAGGGATTCATCACCATTAAGTCCTTTGTAAGTATCTCTCGCTCACGCTTCGGGTTTCGATGAAAACTAAATCAACAGCCCGTCACGCTTCGGGTTTCGATGAGGACTAGATCAACAGCCCGCTGATCGAGGGATTCAACGCCATTGAATCCTCTGTATGTATCCCTCGCTCACGCTTCGGGTTACGATGCGAACTAAATCAACACGCCGCTAACGCGGTACGGCTAATTCAATCAACAGCCCGCAAGAGTTGCCCGATACAATTGGAATTCCTCCGAATCCCGCTACGTTAAATTAGATGCTGCATCGCACATTAAACATTTTGTTGTCTCTTTCTCAGCCCAACCGATGACCTCAGCAAATCCGTCCACTTCCATGACGTCTTCTTCAGCCGGACCGCGCAGTCGCGCCGCGTTCGAACGGGCGGTCGGTTTGATGCCCGGCGGAGTCAACTCGCCTGCCCGGGCGTTCGGTGCCGTGGGCGGTACCCCGCTGTTCATTGAGCGAGCCGAGGGCCCGTATTTGTTTGATCTCGATGGTAGGCGATACATCGACTACATCGGTTCTTGGGGACCGATGATATTGGGTCACGCCCAACAACCCGTCATTGAGGCAATCACGCGAGCGGCATCGCGTGGGACCAGTTACGGAGCACCCACCGAAGCGGAATCGAGACTCGCCGAACAGATCATCGAGGCGGTCCCGAGTATCGAGAAGGTTCGATTGGTCAACAGCGGTACGGAAGCGACGATGAGCGCGATTCGGGTCGCCCGCGGCGCAACGGGGCGTCATAAAATCGTGAAGTTTTCGGGCAACTATCACGGTCATGTGGATTCGCTGCTCGTGGCCGCCGGAAGCGCTGCGGCAACGCTCGGCGTCCCCGATTCACCAGGCGTTACACCGGGGGCGGGCATGGACACGATCGTGCTTTCCTACAACGATGTGTCCGGGCTTGAGGCGGCGTTCACGCAAATGGGTGATCAAATTGCCGCGTTGATTTTGGAACCCGTCGTCGGGAACATGGGATGCGTCGTTCCCACGATGGAGTTTCTACACGCGGCTCGCAACCTAACCTCGCGACATGGTTCGATCTTAATTTTTGACGAGGTCATGACCGGGTTTCGTGTCGCCTTCGGCGGTGCTCAGGAACGATTCGGCATCACGCCGGACATGACCACCCTCGGGAAGATTGTTGGCGGCGGAATGCCACTGGGGGCGTACGGCGGAAAAGCCGAGATCATGAATCAAGTCCTGCCGGCAGGAAAAGTGTTTCAGGCGGGAACCCTCAGCGGGAATCCGGTCGCGGTCGCGGCGGGCACGGCGACGCTGGAGATTCTCAAGAATGATCCGCCGTATGAACAGCTCGAACGGATGGGACGCCGGCTCGCCGACGGGCTCGATCGCGTTGCCACCGAAGCGGGAATTCCTCACACCGTTGCCGATGTGGGCAGTATGATGACGTTGTTTTTCCACCCAGATCCGGTGACGTGTTGGTCCGATGCCGATCGTTGTGACCGTGAAGCGTTCGGGCGATATTTTTGGGGAATGATCGGCGAAGGCATTTACATGCCGTGCAGTCAGTTCGAAGCGTTGTTCTTTAGCCGCTTGCATGATGAAGCAATCATTGATGAAACCATCGACGCGGCCGCCCGTGTACTCGCCTCTTTGTAAGTTTCTTTGGAACAACCAATGGTCTCGACCTATCGAGATCTTGCTCCTGATCGTCTCTTGTGGTTGGAACATCCAGTCAGCGACCGGTCAAACGACCACTACGAACCGGATCGAGCTGGACAACCGGGACACCACTGAAAGCCAAATCGAGACCCTGAAAAAGGATTTTACGGAGGCGATCGTGCACGGGGCACCGGAATCCTTGATCCTCCGCTTGATCGACCGACGACGACAAGTCGACAACGACTTATCCGGTCAGCTTGACCGAACCCATCGTCAGCTTGCCGAACGGCAACGCGATGGTGATCCAGTCGAGAACGCGGAGGCGATCGCATCGCTACGTCGCGAACGAAGTCTGATCTGGCTGCGTCGGATCGAGCTTTCCGCCATGCAGTCAGAATGTTTCTTGGCAGGATCGCCCGACGCCGTCGTAGCGGCCCATGAAACCGTTCGTTTGATCCAAGCCGCGTCCACTGAACTGCCATCGCGCCCTTCCGAAATCGATGGACGTCAGCGACCGGGCGATTTGGTTGCGGGCGAACTCAATCGGCTGTTGATCGACGCCCACCTGCAGGCCGGCGAAGGATGGGCGGCTCAACAGGTTTGGTCGTCACAAAAAGACGCTTCAGCACCATCCACTGCACCGGAGAAATTGGTGATGTCGGTTCGTATCGACCTGGCCAATCGCCGATATGAAGAAGCGGAACGGTCGCTGCGAGCGTTTTACGGTGCCGATCCGGTCAACGCGGCAAACTCGACCGCGATGGACCTCGCCATGCTTGAGTTTCTTTGGTCGTCACCATTGCGAGATGCGGCGAAATTAGGGAATTGGTTGGACACGATCGAAATACGTGGTGGTCCGTTTGCCCGCCGTCGCGCCGAAACATGGGTCGCTCGCCAACGGCAACTCAGCGAGAAGCCGTCACAAGTCACGTCCGATCCAAGATTGATGCGAGCCGACGGGCGTTACTACTACCGCACCGAGAAACTTTTGCAAGCCGCGATCGCGTTCGCGAAGGCGTCGGTGCAAGACGACCGAGCGGATCGGGCGATCGACTCGGCGGTCAGTTCCGCCGCAATCTTACAGAAGTTAACCAAGCCAGATGCGGGCAAGGAGCTGTTATTGCAAGTCGCGGGGCGGTTTTCCGATCGGCCTCAATCGGCGGATCTCGTCTTGCAAGCAGCGTCGTTGGCAAGTCAATCGGTCACCGCGAACGACGACGAGGTCGAGACGATTTTGAGACAATGTCTTTTGTCGTGGCCTCAATCGGATGCTTCCCGATCAGCCCGTGATTGGTTGATCGAGATTCTCTCGCGAAAGGGTGACCTTTTGGAGGCGGCCCGGTTCGCCACGACGGTTCCCATCGATCACGCAAACGAAACCACCCCGATACGCAGCCGCGAACTCTGGTCTCGTGCGGTGCTTGCGGCGGACGACTACCGGGAAGCCTTGTCGGTCATGCGGGGGACGTTGGGAGGACTGGACGAATCGAATGAGCAATTCGATACGGAGCAGTTGCGACTTTGTTTGCTTGCCCTCCTAGGCGACACCATCCCCGAGAGCAACAAGATCATCGACCCGATCTTTCGACGTCTTGCCGAGTTCCGAACAACGCCGGAAGTGACCACGTTCGGTGATCTTTGGGATCGAATCGAACAAAATTCCAATTTGAAGGCAGCGGTGCGATGGCGATTGCAAAGGGACATCGAACAACGTCCTGAGACGGCTTCCGTTATTGCTTCCGTTTTATTGCAACATGACGGCGGTACCGAGCGAGATCGATTGCGGTGGATGGTCCAAAACGGTCAGACCGACCGAGCATTGGATTTCATGCGAACGCAGATGAGGGCATCGACCGACCCAGGACAATGGCTACGGTTCATGGCATCGACGCTATCAACGACGCCTCGATCGCATCCCCAGTGGCTGGCTCATTTGAAGTTGGCCTCGCGACTGTGGACGGAACTCGCTGAGGGTTTACCAAGCGATGCACCAGGCGGTATTGAGGCGCAGGTGGAAGCGATCCGTTGTCAGTTCCAAAGCGGCGATCGAGCAGCAGCGATCGCAAAAGCCGAGTTGATGTTGTTGACTAACCCGCCGGAAGATCCCGAATTGAGAACGTGGTTGAATGGTTTGAGTGAGTGATACGCGTCAAACAATTACTAAAGACGGCTACACCACATTCATACAAACCCGACGCGTAACGGCGTGTTGAATTCGTCCACATCGTAACCCGAAGCGTTAGCGAGGGATGAGTCAATATCAATGATCCCTCGCTTACGCAGCGGGTTACGAAAAAAGCGCAACTTCAAAAAGCGTGAGCGAGGGATACCTGCAGAGGATTTAATGACGCTCAATCCCTCGCTGACGCTTCGGGTTACGATGAAACCAACCGCGCGTGACGCGTCGGATTAAGATTCATTCAACGAGCCGTCGAGCCTCGGGCTTGTATCCAATGCGCTCAAAAGACATCGAACGCAGCGATCGCTGATCCAGAAGTCGATGGGAATCTACCGTTTCATCGCCTGCAAATCGTTTAAGAATAGCTCTTGCTTTGCCCGGTAATCGGGCTTGGGGTCTTCAATCGAGTTCAACAGTTCGATGAGTTCGTCGATCAAGTCAGCGTCTGGTTTTCGCCCGGCGGCGATACTCGCGTACAATGCCGTGCTCTTGAGACGCGTCAATACCAATGTCGCTAAATGTCGACGATCATCACCGACGTCCAATTGTTCTTGGCCGACTTGGTACGCGTACTGAATCTGGGCAAGTGCCGAACTCTTTGCATTCAACTCGCTGAGCACCATCGAACACATACAATGCCAGTGGCATCGCAAACGCGACGAAGTGGTATTGATCGTCATCGTGATATCGCCGACCGGTGGATTTAACGGTGCTGTCGCGTTGGCTTGCATCCAACGGCGAGCATCAAGACTTTTTTGATCTCGTCGAGGCCCGGGCGGACTGTCGATGAGGTCCAATAGGTATCCGTTGAGTCGTGCGGTTGCATGGGGGTGGGACGGATAGCCTCGCCGGTCGCGTTCGGCGATCGATTGGGCGAGATATTGATCGGCATCATCGAGGAAATCTTGTTTTCGCTGCACCGACAACGAATCGATCAGCCGAACCATCGCCAGATTGACCTCGGCGGCGGTCATCAATCGATCATCGTTGTCCAAATGCCAGCGTGAGGGCAAGCTCAACGATTGTTCCGAGTCGGCGGCGGCTTGGTCGAGCAGTGATACAATCGTTTCGTCGTTACTGATGGCAGCAATCCGCGTCAGTAGGTTTGCTCGGCATCGCAGGGCGCTCGCGCGAAGGTCGGCGGGTGTCTTGGGATCATCGACGACACGACCGTAGAGTTCTTGGGCACGTTGATAGGAACTCCGAATCTGTTTTTCGTCGCGAGCCAGATACCCGTTCTGGTCGGCGATGCGGGAGTTCACAAATACGTCGTTGACGGAATCACTTGATTCTGAGCCGCCATAGGCTCGCAATCGCTCGATAATGCGGGTCGGCGGAACATCGTCATTTTGTTCGTATCGAGTCTGCAGGAATGATTCCGCCGCGATCAATCGCATCGCCTCTTGCCGCGAGTCCTCGTCCGACAATGCTAATGCGATCCCTGCAACCCGCTCGATGTCTTGAAGTCGTGCTAAGAAAACATCATGACCCTTGGCAGCGGGTAGCCCGACCAAGGCTCCGGCGAAGCGGACGCAAAAATCTTCAACCGTTGAATTGGCAAGCGCATCAGGGACGATGGGCAGTCCGTCGTCGGGAAACTCGATTTCGGATCGCAGTAAGTTGTAGTTAGCAACCGTCTGGTCCGATGGAGGCACCGAGTCTTGGTTGGTGAGTGGGTCCTGAAGCTGACAAGCAACGATCCGCTCAGTGATGAGGTTGCCGCGTTCTTCCTTCGGCGGTGATTGGGCCAGCCGAACGTCGACCAGACCTGCCAATGCAAATCCCGCCTGGGGCGTTGTTTCTTGTTCGTTCAACCGCAACGATCGCCAAAGTTTCAAACCTGATTCCGGGTCCTTCTTGGCGGCACTGAGCAGAAAACGCTGTCCGTCGACCTGACGCCGCATTTCGGCCACATCGACCGAAAAGTCTGCCAGCAAGTTCAGCACTCCTTGATAACTCGCGGTCGAGCGAGCGTACCGATGTTGTTTCGTGTTGGAGTCATTGACACCGGTACCTTGGATCAAGCGTGGAAGGACGCGTTCGACGACGCCGCGACGATGCGTCGGGTCGATCAAACTAATCAGTTCGTTCTCGTTCTGGATCGAATACCAAAGTTCTAAAGCGTTGGAACTACGGCCTGAGTCCCAAGCGAGGACTCCGGCAATGAACGTGGCAGGGATCCGCGTCGAGCGGTCCAGAAGATCCCAACCGGTCGCCGGTAACCCGGATTGCAATACGCTCGATTGCAGTGGGTCGGGGAGCGACGCCGACACGCCGTCGCGGAGCGGTGGCAGTTCGCGGACTTGTGCGAGTTGGTCAAGCCACGACTGCATTTCCGTCATCACCGATTTGGACAATGCCTGTCCGTTGGCCGTTCCACCCAGCTCGCCGAATCGCTCGATTAATTGAGTGGCTTGATCGTTCGCTTCGGCGATGAAATCGTCCAGCGTCGGAGGAGGTGGTGGCGGCGGTGGCGATGGTGTTAATGATGTCGCGGGTTCGACGACCGTCATTGGTTCCCCGCTTGGTTGTTTGTCGCTGGCAGTTGGCCCCTTACCGATGGTTGGTTCGATTGTGGTGTCCGAATCCATTGCGGCGGCTTCGGTTGGCTGAACCGCTTCAACGATCTCCGCGGGGAGGTCTGGCAGATCCTTGAAAGTCCCGTTGTCGACCAGATCGTTGCCGTTATTGCCGAAGTTCATGATTGCCCATGACGCTACGACCAGGGCGACAATCCCACTGCTTATTCCCGCGATCATCCATCGCTTTGGGTCATGCTTAGGTTCGTCCGGTTTGGCATCGATCGCGGCGGCGAGGGCTTCGGCAAAATCCGTGCAGGTGGGGTAGCGTCGTTCGGGATCCAAGTCCGACGCCCGCGCAATGACCGCTTCTTCGGCCGCCGGCAAAAGATTGAGCAGCAATTCGCCCTGGGCCTTGGCACGCAAGAACGTCGATCGTCGTGTCGTTTCGAAAGGCAGCTTGCCGGTTCGGAGTTCGTAGTAAGTAATGGCCAGAGAATATTGATCGATCGTTTTCGTGTAAGTTTGATCGAACAACATTTCCGGTGCGCCGTAGGCGGGCGTACCGATGGCCAACTGAGTCCGCCGGTTTTCGTGAACACGACGGGCCAACCCGAAGTCACACACTTGAGCGTTGCCACCGACGACCAAAATGTTCTGCGGTTTGATATCGCAGTGATAGATATTGTGTTTGAGATTCAATTCGTCAATCGCCGACGCGGCCCCGGCGATATAACGAATCAGTTCCTTAGCGTGGATACCTCCGGGCAGGTGCAGCGGATCGGGCTGAGTGGGTTGGTTGTCCGGCGCCCGCATCTCGACGAGGCGATCGAACAACGTACGATCACCCAATCCCATCGCGACGACCATTTGTCGAGCTTCGCCGAGCGGCGAAGAGGATTCCTCCGTCCCGTTATCGTCGGCAGGACCGCGAAACGACTGGTAACCCGAGATGTCCGAGGTTTCTTCGAGCTCGCCACCGGTGATGTCGTTTTCATCCGGCCCAACCGTACTGTGCGCGTCGAAGCGGTCTTCCTTGGATTCCGAACGGTTCGGCCCCAGTCGGACCGCCGGCGTTTCTCTCAAATCTCCCGATAGGGGGTGCTGAGTCGACAGGAAGTCGGTATCGATCAACGAGGACTCTTGGCCGAGAATCTCATCGGTCGCTGAGTTGCTCAGTAGTTCACCGTTGGCGTCGAAGAACCACACCCCGATCAATGGGCACAGATTGGTGTGTTTGACCTCACGAACAATCCGCAGCGCGCCGAGTTCGCGTTTGGACCCGACCATGCTCATATCGCGAATGACCTTGATCGCCACGTGTACGCCGCCGGAAGCTCGAGCGACCCAGACCTCGCCCGCCATTCCAGAACCGACGCGCCGGACCAGCGTATAGCCGGGCACGATTTCGAGTCCGCGTTGAATTTGGACGGCCATGGAGATGGATTGCACAAGAATTGCGATGTGTGGGACGCCCCACCCGATCAGTGTAACAGTATAACCGAGATCTCTCGAACACAAACCGACGCCGGGTGGTGAGAACGAAGCCGGCGCGGCACAATTCGGGAAATCTCGATTCAACCGCAGGAAATTGATACCCGATGGCGTTTTGGCGTTCCAAGAAATCTGACCCCGATCCGACCCCGCCCGCCGCGACCACCGGATCGGGCGATGCTGAGCCAACGATTCAACCGGTTCAACCGCGCGGTTCTGGTGGCGTGCTTGCAAAAATCACGGGTGGTTTGAATAAAACCCGCCGGGTGCTCGCGACCGATATTCGCGACCTCTTCAAGAGCGAAGGGCGGCTGGTCGACGAAGAGTTCCTCGGCGAGCTGTTCGCCAGGTTGATTCGCACCGATATGGGCATCAAACCAGCGAATTTGATCAAGGACGAAGTTGCCAAGAAATTTCGTGGGCGTGTCGTGCAACTGGAGGAGGTGATTGAAACGATCACCGACGAGATACGACAACAGTTGCGACAAGACCACGGCGGATTGGCCAAGTCCGATTCCCCTCCGACGGTGATCCTCGTCGTGGGGGTCAACGGAAGCGGCAAGACCACCTCGATCGGCAAACTCGCTCACTTGCTGCATTCCCAAGGACATTCGTTGGTGCTCGGTGCCGGCGATACGTTTCGCGCCGCCGCAGTGGAACAACTAACCATTTGGGCCGGACGGATCGGTTGCGAGATCGTCACCGGGGCCAGCGGCGCCGATCCCGCCAGTGTTGCCTACCAAACCGTCGATAAAGCAATCAGTTTGGGGACCGATTACGCGATCATCGATACCGCCGGACGTCTGCAAACGCAAAGCAATCTGATGCAAGAACTGCAAAAGATTCGCAAAGTGATCGACAAGCGATTGCCGGGCGGACCGCATGAAGTGTTGCTGGTACTCGACGCAACCGCCGGACAAAACGCAATCAGTCAAGCGAAAGGGTTCAGCGAAGCGGCCCGATGCACCGGCATCGTGCTCGCCAAACTCGACGGATCGGCCAAAGGCGGCGTCGTGTTGCCGATTCGAGATCAGTTTCAATTGCCGGTGAAATTCGTCGGTCTCGGTGAAGGCATGCAAGACATGGCTGCCTTCGATCCGGATTCGTTTGCCGAAGCGTTGTTGAAGGGGTAAACGCGATGTTGCATCTGCAATCCGAATCGACACAGCGGTGGTTGTTGCACGTCGATCAACACCTCAATGAACTGCTGATCGATCACGCTCATTGCGAACGCAAAGCCGCGACGACGGCGCTAAACCTAATGAACGCGTACACCGAAGATCTTGAACTGTGCCGTGAAATGAGCCGGGTCGTCGAAGAAGAACTCGAACATTTCTTCATGGTGATCGAGATATTGGAAAAACGTCAGATTCCCTTTCGGCGGTTAGCGGTCGGCCCCTACGGCCGGGAGTTGAATCGTCTGATCCGGTCGGCCGAGCCAGACCGGGCCGTGGATCGCTTGCTGGTCGCTTCGTTGATTGAAGCCCGAAGCTGCGAGCGATTTTCGTTGTTAAGTGAGCACGTTCGCGAAAGAGATTCCGAGCTTGCGGATTTTTACGCCGGGCTGTTCGAAAGCGAAGCACGGCACCACACGACCTACGTTCGCTTGGCCGAACATTTTGCCCCGCGTGCGTTGGTCCGAGAGCGACTCGACCAACTGTCCAAAATGGAAGCGGAGATCATCGCCACCGGCAGCGATTTACCTCGGATGCACTCGTAAACGAGTTTCACGGCGACGCGAGAAGCGAGAAGCGAGAAGCGAGAAGCGAGAAGCGAGAAGCGAGAAGCGAGAAGCGAGTGGCGAGAAGCGAGAGGTGGATTCCAACAGCCAACAGCCAACAGCCAACAGCCAATAGCCAACAGCTAATTGTTTCACGGATGGTGGATGCTGCGTTGCCAGACGCTGCACGAGAGCATCGGCTTACTTCGACTTGCCTTTCGCTTTTCAAACGGCATGATTGCGTTGCGGTTCGAACAGCTATGAATCGCCCGTATCCACGAGGGATCGGTTGCCCGTCGGATGAACCGGCATGTCGTTCGCATTGTCGTCTCTGTCATTGACATGGATCGTCCACGCGAACTTTCGGCAACGCAGCCCACTGTATCGGAACGGAGAACGAAAAATGAAGACCGCCCCCGCTCGCTTGTTTGGTTGGATCCCCGCGATCACCGTCGCTTTGGCAACCCTTCCCGCGTCCATTGGCGTGTCCGCCGGCGACGCCTCATGCATTTCTTTTGATTTGCCTCCGACTGCGGTTGCAATCCCCGTCTCGAACGTCGACGAAAACATCGTATTGCCCGGCGGAGTTGGCGAGACCGTCGAGGTGTCCCTACGACTCTCTTCGTTGGTCTGTGGTTCCAAGCTACCTGACATTGATCGTTGGATGATTCGCTGTGTCCCGCGATCGACTTCTTGGCGAGTGGTCGATTACGCACCACGCACGGAAACGGCTAGCGAATACGCCAGTCCGATTCAGATCAAGACTACCGACGAGCGATCGTCGTCATTCGGAATGTCCAGTGACGCCGCGCCGATCAAGGTGCACGGAGCATTCGTGGGCGCAAGCGGTCACATGGGGTTCGACAAAGCTCAAAAACATCTCGAATCCACTCAGTTCGATCGTCAGGCTCCGTTGCATGCCGTGACCGCCGCAGGCACGATCGAACGGGGACGCGGGGTCTATTACAAGTTGCGTTGGACATCGAGCCAAGTGCTCGAAGGAGAGAAAGAATTCAAAGTCACCTTTGGAGTCCCACAGGGCTTCCGCGCCGGACTGCTCGATGTTTCGGTCATCGCGATCGGAAAACCCGCCGAAGGTCACCCGGTGTCCGAAGCGTTTTCCCACATCCCGGTCTTGGGCGAAGACCAAGATGCCATGCGTGCGATCGGCCAAGCCCGGTTTGTCGTTGCCGTTCATGCCGAAGGTGACCCGGACGCATGGATGGCAGCCGAAACGTTGATCGAAACCGAGCAGATGTTGCGTGCCCAAGCCAAAAAGATACGATCGACCACGCCGACACACTCGCTGTCCAATCTGATCCGTCATGTCGCGTCGAAGTTGGATCCAAGCGGTGTCGACGTTCATGGCGATTGGGTCGATCGATTGATTTTCGAGAATGCGGACCCGCATACCGACGCGATCATTCGGCAACTACCGACGTCATTGCGGGTATTGGCGTTGGATTACTGCGACGCTCGCAAGTCATTGCAACAAATGCAAACAAGACGAATCGGCAACGACTTCGAATCGTTTCGATTGACCGATCTCGGATCGAACATTGCGACCGATTAAGCCACCCACCGCCATAGCGAATGTATGGGACCGCATGGTTCGAAGAGGCTTGTGCAACTGATGAACCGCGCTAACGGGCCGGAAAATCGAATGCAGCACGAGCAAGTAGGTCAAGTTCCGCAGGCAACAACTCTGATCCATGAGGCATTCTTACGTCTTGATGGCAGCGAACAACGGACTTGGCGAAATCGCCGACACTTTCTTGGCCTAGCCGCGTTGGCGAAGCAACGCATTCTTTTTGAGCAGGTTCCTCGTATCAACCTATCGTGTCCAACGTAACCATATACTGAACAGCGACTTGACGGTCGGTGTCAGCTTGGTTCGATTGAACTGGTCACCCAGTTTGCGGACGGCTTCCGTCTGAGTTGGATAGGGATGAATGACGGATGCGATCTTCCCTAAGCCGATGCGATGCTTCATGGCCATGACAACCTCGCCGATCATATCACCGGCATGCGCAGCCACGATCGTGGCACCGAGGATTTGGTCGGAGCCTCTCTTGCAATGCACTCGAACGAATCCATCGATTTCTCCGTCGAGTATGGCTCTGTCAACGCCCGAGAGTGGCTGAGTGAAGGTGTTTAACTCGATGCCTTTATCGGCTGCTTCCTGGGGATAGATACCAACATGCGCGACTTCAGGAGACGTGTACGTACACCAGGGAACAATCAGCGTGCTGGCTTTGGCTCGTCCCATGAACAGCGTATTCTGAATGACGATACGAGCGAGAAAGTCCGCCGAATGGGTGAACTTGTACTTAGAGCAGACATCGCCTGCCGCGTAGATATTCGTGTTGGTCGTTCGTAATCGATCGTCGACTTCAACACCGTGTTTTGGATGCGCCGCCACACCGACGGCCTCAAGTCCGAGTCCATCGAGATTCGGTGTTCGGCCGATGCCGACCAGAATCTGATCGCCACAAATTCGTTCTTCTTGTCCGGCCCGCGACACGACAACCACGCGATCAGAGCCATCCATCTCGACACGAATCACTTTCGCATCAAGTACGATCTCGACGCCATCCTTTTGCATCGCATCTTGAACGATCAAGGCAGCGTCTTCTTCTTCGCGGCTCATGATGTGCGATGCTTGTTCAACTAGTGTGACATGTGATCCGAAGCGAGCGAAGCACTGAGCCATCTCGCAGCCGATGGGACCGCCGCCGATGACGGTCAATCGTTTGGGCAATTCCGTCAGCGAAAACAAAGTCTCGTTAGTGAGGTATCCGGTATCCTTCAAGCCTGGGATTGGTAGCTCAGCGGCACGGGCTCCTGTGGCGATGACTGCCTTCTTGAAATGAAGCGTTCGGTCTCCCACGACAACCGTGTTGCTGCTCGTGAGAGTACCTTGGCCGAAGAAGACATCGATCCCAAGCTCACTGAACCGTTTCGCTGAGTCGTGAGGACTGATTGAGGCCCGCAGTCGTCGCATGCGCTGCATGACTTCGGCAAAGTCAACTTTCGGTGAAGTCGATTGTATTCCGTATTGCCCGGCCTCGCGTATCGCTGCTGCTTGCCGCGCGGCAGAGATCAGAGCTTTGGAAGGAACACAACCCACATTCAAGCAGTCGCCTCCCATCAATCCGCGTTCGATGAGTGCGACTTTAGCTCCCAGCCCTGCGGCTCCGGCTGCGGTTACCAAGCCTGCGGTGCCAGCGCCAATAACGACGAGGTGATAGCGGCCATCAGGCACAGGATTAGTCCAGTCGATCGGATGGACATTCGACTGCAAAGTTTGGTTGTGATGGTCAGCGGGTTCTAGTTGCTCGAGATAGCTCATGTTTTTCAGTCGTTTTGAAGGGTGAATGATCTCGCGGCAGCCATGACGCGTTTGATCACGAGTGGTAGCAGTCCGAGAATCGCAAACGCGAGAAACAATTGCCAACTGATGACCGTGCCAACTCCTTCTTGCGCAAGTTGCGTCAGGCTGGGAACCGTCGAGCCTGCGTAGACGTAGGCTGCAGTTCCGGGCAACATGCCAATCTGACTAACCCACCAAAACGTAATCGCACTAATCTTGGTCAGCCCCATGACTGCGTTGATGACAAAGAATGGGACGGCCGGAATCAATCGCAGTGTGAAGAGGTAGAATGCTCCTTCGCGATCAAAGACATCGTTAACGGATTCGAGCCGTTTCGCAAACTTTCGCTGGACCCAATCCTGAAGAATGTACCGTGTCATCAAGAACGCCATTGTCGCTCCGCCAGTCGAGCCGAAACTAACGACGAGCAGGCCTTGCCAGAATCCAAAATACCAGCCGCAGGCCAACGTAAGCACAACCGCTCCAGGCAGCGAAAACCCCGCAACCGCGACATAAACCGCAATGGCCACGAACGCCGCCAAAAACGGGTAGCTTTGGCGGTATTCACGCAGAGCAGATTCTTGCGTCGCAAGGTACTCCAACGACAGCCGATCCCCAATCAGCCAATATCCCCCTAACGCCGCAACTGCGAGCATAGCTAGCAAGCCGATCTTGAGTGCGTTCCCGTGTTTCTGAGGAGAATCCCCTTCCTGGGATAACTTGGCCGACTCGTCAGAGTGCGGAAAATCGGGGTCGATGACCATTGCGGCGGATGTCTTTACATGGAAAGGGGTAAGCGAAACGTTGTCGGCGCAAACCGCTCAAGCTTACAGGCCAGAATCAGATTTGATTCATCTGCACCATTCTAAGCTCTCAGCGGCTGGTTGTTATTCATGCTCTATCGGGTTTCACGCATAGGCGCAATAATCGCAAAGGGGAGTCTTCCCCCTAAAATCGACGTGCCAACGGTTGAGACCAGCTTCATGTCTGATCGAGAATTGTTCGGAAAATGATCAGGTTGTCTTTCCGGTAGGTTTTGGGAAGATGAATTCTTGAAAGCCTTCGAAGACGCCGGTTTCTACCGCATCGAACTTGCCAAACAACTAACTATGAAACTCAAAACTTTAGTCCGCACGGGGAACCGGCTAGCTTCACCCAGCGAGCAATTGCATATCTTGCAATGTAGCCCCGTCGTTGCGTTCAGCGATAAGCTTGCCGAGCACGTCGCTTTGCCGCTCTACCGCAAGCAACTGACCACCCTGCAGATTAACGTCGGCAAGTTATGCAACCAGACATGCACGCATTGCCATGTCGATGCTGGGCCAGATCGTCGTGAGAGCATGTCGCACGAAACTGCCCAACACGTGATGGACTTTCTGGCGAGATCTGAGGTCAAAACGCTTGATATCACCGGCGGCGCTCCCGAAATGAATCCGCAATTCCGAATGCTGGTCCGAGAAGCGCGGAAGCTCGACAAGCAAGTCATCGATCGTTGTAATCTCACGATCTTACTAGCAAATGGTTTTACGGATCTGCCAGAGTTCTTAGCCGAGCATCAGGTAAGCGTCGTCGCGTCACTGCCATGCTACTTAGAAGAAAACTGCGATGCCCAGCGGGGTAACGGAGTGTTCGGCAAGTCGATCGAAGCCATTGGCAGGTTGAACGAACTTGGTTACGCACAGCCGAACTCCGATTTGCGGCTTGACCTTGTCTACAATCCAACTGGTCTCGGTCTACCTCCAGGGCAACATGAACTGGAGGCCGCATACAAGTCAGAACTGGACTCCCGATATGGCATTCAGTTTAACAATCTGCTGACGATCACCAATATGCCGGTCAGTCGATTCCTGGACGACCTGCTGCGACGCGGCAAGTACGATGAGTACATGGAGAAGCTGATTCAGAAATTCAATCCAAGCACCATCGACAATTTGATGTGCCGTTCTCTGATCTCGGTAGATTGGAACGGATTGATTTATGATTGCGACTTCAATCAAATGCTCGACCTTGTGGTCGCTGAAGGTGCAGAGCGAGTTCACATCTCGCAACTGACGGACGACCTACTGGCCGAACGCGCCATTCGAACCGCCAACCATTGCTATGGATGCACGGCAGGTTGTGGATCAAGTTGCGGTGGCAGCTTGGTCAAATAAGACCGTCGTCTATCCCTCGGGAAAACTCGAACCGGCGATTTCGCAGTAGGTCGACGGCGGAGATCCACGACTTGTCGTCCACCGCAACGGCCGTGACCTTTCCTGGCCAATGGGCGATGAGCGGAACACCCATGCCATCTCAACCAAGGTCCACGCCTTGCTGTTTCGGCTCATTTCTGCTGTTTCTACTGAACCAGCACGTCCTCGAAGACAATTTCTTCGCCCCAGATTTCGAAGAGGTCGATTGAATTCTCTGCCTCGCCGGGGGCTGGGCGAAGGATCACGTCGATACGTTTGCCGCTCAGGTCGCCTGCGATGCCCGCCATGTTGATGCGGTGGTCGTTTCCATCTCCCGCCGCGATTATGTGAGCGTACGATCCAGCGTCGTACTCAGTCTCACCATCCTTCAGAACGATGGTGAAGATATTGTCGATCGGCCGCGGCTGGACGGCGAGTACGACCCTTGCAGAATAATTCGCGCCGGTCGTTGGCTGTGAGATTGGACCCATCTCGACACGCTTGAGCGTAATGGCGCGTTCGACTTCGGCCTTCATCGCTGGGTCCACGTTGAGATTGACCGTCGACTGGCCCGCCGGCAGGAATGTCGCCTCTGTCTCCAAGGTGGCCTTCCGAGAAGCGAAGACGTCTAACCCCTCATCCCCCTCCGGGCCGACGGATTCCAGAATGGCCAACTCAACATCGAAGGTGATCTTTTGTTTCCCAGGCTTGATGGGCTCCCACTGTTGCTCGGTGAGGGCGCTTGAATTGGCCGAAGACGCCTCACTGTCGTGCCCGATTGTGGTCCTGGCAAGGTCGACACGCCCCACGATCGTGGAACCGACACGGGTGACCCCGTTGGTTTCTCGAAGCAGAAACTCGATGTACTTGCCGCTTCCGCACCGCAAGTCCCGAAAGTTCCGCTGAACGAGCACACCACTGGGTGAGCCGATCACGATCCGCGGCCGGACCTTGAGTTCGCATATGTCGACGAGGAACTGCGCGGTGTATTTTTCCCAGATGTCGCGATCCAGCTTACCATCGACCCAGCGTTCTTCGATCAGGTCGCCCATCCCGGTCCGCCAGCGGCGTTCCCGGTCGACTTGGTGTTTGAGTATCAGGTCGATGAGGTCGTTCAATTGATCGCTGTCGAGCAGGCTCCCGTTCTCACGGCGGAGCAATTCGTTGATCGCCAACTGACTGCCAGGGTCAGGTTGATTGGCTTGACGCATCAGCTGCGAGACGGTTTGAAACTCGTTTTCTGCCATCGGACAAAACTCCAGCAGCATTACCTTGCTGCCAGCCGGAGATTCAAAGGTCGTGGGACGTTTCAAGGGTTGCGTGTCAGGGACGCGTTCACCCCGAGGGCTTTCAGTCCCGGAGTGTTCGACCAAGCAAACTCGCAGCGCACCGTCTTTAATCTCGTAGATGCCAATCGTTGGTTGGGCGCGGCCAAGGAAGTCAATCGTCTTGGGGGACGTTGTGCTGTTGATCTCAACGCGGCCCGTATCGACCTCTGACTTCGCACCGTTCCGCTTCCTTTCCGTGATGGCAAACGTGTCGCCCTTGATCTGGAGCAGGAGACCGGCAAAGCCGCTTTCGGCGGTAAGCTGTTTTCCGCCTTCTGTGACCGAGGCAGATTCCCACTCGCCCTGAAGCTGCTTGAAGTCGGAATCCTTGGCAACCCTCCGGACGAGCTTGCGAACTTCCTCTTCGGTGATCGGTTTGGCATTGGGCGACGTATCTGGGTCACCAGTTGCCGCCGACCCATCCGACGCAGACGCTGCTTCCGCTGGCTCGCCGAGGGCCGAGTCCGGAAGTGTATTCGCACTGTCATCGGCGGTTCGCCGAGCAGGCGGATCGAATTCGAGCATCTGATCCGTAATCTCGCCGTCGATCGTTGGATCGTAGGTCGTCGTCCGCTCGATGCGAACGTCGTCAGCCTTGATCCGTTCGTCAATCCGTCGAACGAGATAGGACTGCTTATCGATCCATAGTGTGACTTGCTCGTCGCGGAAGCTGTATTCCAAACGAAAGCATTCAATGTTCTGCAGCTCGCCGTCTTCGATCGGCTTCGGGTCGATGAGGTCCAAGTCAACCCACCCCCCCAGTCTTTGCGGCATGAGCATGCCCGGAATTCGACCGACATCTCCCCCCGTGAAACCAATCGCTTGAGACATGGCGATTTCCAGCGACTCCGGTTCTTGGATTCCCGGTTCCACGTCCCACCAGGTTCTAAGGTCTTGCCCGTTGACAAAGATCAGCGACCTCTCGTCATCCTCGTCCTTGATTTCGAATCGAAACCGGTCGGGACGCACAAATGCGGTATCGAACGAATACTCAACAGTAAATTCGGGTGAGACAGTGTTCTTAAGAAACACAGACTTGATGACGCCGGAATCACGGTAGGACTTGCACTCGGCGTACGCTTTCTTCATCCGGTCGAGTATCCGCTCTGTGACTTCGCCGTTGTTGGTGGTACCCTTCGGCTTCCAGCGTACGGCTTCCCAATGCAGGATGACGACCAGAAACTCTGCTCCCTGTTGGGATGCCCGCACCATGGCCCCGAGGTCGTCCATGCGATGCCTGGTGCTGCCTTTCTCATCGGACGGATATTGAGCCCGGGTCAAAAGGAACGCGATGTCATCTTGATCGATGTGCTGAGCATCCCAAAGGCTCTGTGATGATATGGAACTCAGACCAAGCCCTTTTGCAAAGGAGACTGGCTCGGACTTCGATTCGCCGTGATCGTTTCCAAATGAGAGATCGAGTGACAAAGCCACCTGGTCATTCGGGCGATCCTGACTGTGGAGCACGAGTTGTCCCTGCCGGTCGCCGTGACCGGCGTCATTCAATTCGAGTTTCGTTTGATAGGCGGTCCGCCGTTCTCCATTCGAAATGTGCAGGATTTGTGCGAAGACCATGTCCAATCCGCGTCCCTGGAGCTTCCATGTTCTCTGAACATCACTGCCGAGATTTGTCGATTCCTCCTCGACACGCATAATCTGCAACGTTGGGAATGCGTCACTCACCTGAACACTGTCGCGAACAGATGGTTGACCATTCTGAGGTCCCACCATAACACGCGTGATTTCAACTCGGTCGTCCACGATGCGAATCGCGTCGGTCGGATTTTCAAGCGTGTATTTTTCGCCGTTGACTGTCAGAACTTTGTCCACCAGCGTGATCTTGTATCGACCGTTGGCGCTTTCGAAGGAATGGGTTGTGATCCCAGCGGCTTTGTCGTTATGGGTCCTGTGTGTCCCGCCGAACGGCTTCTCTCCGGAAGTATTAACGATCGTCAGGGGGTGTGTCCCCAGAGTCATGCGGTCAGACTGCGGCGTGACCTCAATGTGCATGTTATCATCGCTCAAGTAGGTTAAAAGAATAAAAGCAGAAACGGCTAAGCAGATGATGATCAGGAGAGTATTGTCCGTCGTCATCCTTTTCGCGCGCTGCCCGTCACTAATGCTTGATATCCCCTGGTGGACACCTAACATGGTGCCGCCAATTGTTGACAGAGCAAGCGATAGGAGCAAGATATACCAGCCCCAATCCGTATCGCTGCTAAACATTCCCAGGGGAACGAATTCGTTCACGACGCAGAGCCCGATAGGAAATAGCGACGTGTAGAGCAGGAACTTTGCCACCATAGGCAGCCGGCTGGGATTCGAATCGTCAGGCAGGGGTTCTTGCCCGCCTGAACCGGAATCGTTTCCACCACTTGAGGCACCTTGTCGAGGCGTGTTTTCCTCACCCGGTTGCCAAGTTCGCAGGAACGACTCAAGCGCTTCTGCAACCTCCTTTGGCGTGAGATACCGCTCGTCGGGATCCTTGGCCATCATCCTGGACGCGATTGCCACAAGTTCTTCAGGCACGTCGTCGCGCACCGAATTCAACGGGGCGGGTTCGAACTGTGCATGACTTTTGAGTTTTTGCATCACGCTGCCATCGTCAAACGGCACTCGACCCGAGAGCAAATAATAAAGCGTTGCCCCAAGGCTGTAGATGTCGCTGCGAATGTCAGCTTTGCGAGCGTCGTCGGCTTGTTCGGGGGATATGAAGTCAGGCGTTCCCATGATCGCGCCAGCCGCCGTCAATTCGCCGCGAGCTTCGATTGAACTGGCTTCTACCAATGCTTCTGGCGCCAGCGAGGCAAGGCCGAAGTCGAGGATTTTTACGGTGCCATCTGCCGTGACCATCATGTTGTGAGGCTTGATGTCGCGATGCACCATGCCGCGTTCATGTGCGTGCTGCAGTCCGATCGCTGCCTGCCGGATGTAATCGCACGCTTCTGCGACTGGCAAAGCGCCTCGCTTCTTGACCGTCTGAGATAAATCAATTCCGTCAACGAACTCCATCACCATGAAGTGGAAGTCACCGGCATGATCGGCGTCATGCGAAGTCACGATGTTGGGATGAGAAAGTTGTGCGGCTGCTTTGACTTCACGATGGAAACGATCACTAGCTTCCGCTTTTTGAACCAGTCCGCGATTGATGACCTTCAGCGCCACCGTGCGTTCCATCTTCCGGTGACGGGCTTGATAGACGTCGCCCATGCCACCCTTGCCGATCAGGCCGAGAATCTCATAACGCGGATGTTCGCTCAGAGGTTGTGGAATGTCGTCGAAAGAAGCCGAGTTTGCCGTTGCACTGTCGTGATCGGCCGTCTGATCCGTCGGCAATCGACCGGCTTCCTGCAACAAACCTGCGAATGTGTCTTCGGACGACAGTTCAACGATGGTCTCACAGCAAGGCTCGCATTCGCTGATATGACTATCGATAGCGATCGCTCTTTCCTCGGGCAATTGCCCAAGGCTGTATGCACTCAATTCCTCTCGGCTCGGGTGGTCGGTAAGTTTCGGCATGGGACATCTCTCGGATAACTGTTCTGTCGCGGACGCACGACTTTTGAAGTTGGTCAGCGATTCAACAATACTGGCTGAGTTCGGATCGAACGAATCGCTTCTAGTGACAAAGACCCGCTGGCGAGAAATCTTGTCAGCTCTTTGGGAAAAAACTTGACGACGACTCGATCAAGCCTGCCGCCTCGTGGCGTAACCTACGAGTGATACGAGACTTAGCGAGGCAGACCGAGTTCAGGGAAATTCCCATTTCCTGAGCTACCACATCCGGTTTCGCTCCTTCCAAAGCCACGCGACAGAATGCCTTCCAGGTATTCGGCTCGAAATGCGGCTCCGCAAGCGTCAGCAGTTGCCGGAGGACATATTGGTCGTGCTCACGATCCCAGATCCGACTCGTTTCGCTGGTTGGGTCATCCAACTGTGCGATCCTGGCATCGATGTCTGAGTCACCGCGAGCCTCTGGGCGACGGTCCCTTGCACGCCAGAATTTCCGCAACCGATGAATCAGAATCGCCTTGAGCCATCCTCGAAAAGCGCCTGGCTGCCCACGATGCTCGAAGGTGGCGATTTCCTTGGATACGGCCAGTAACACTTCCTGAACAAGGTCATTCGCGTCGCTGTCCTGAACGTCGTACCTTCTCAACCACACGCGAACCAACGGCGCATAGAGATCCGCCAGTCGATTCCAACCCTCATTCTCAGGCGAATGTCGGATGCGTTCGAGAAGACTAAGCGAGGTTTTGTGCATACTGAAGTGGACCTTTCCAAGGGATTATCCACGATCAACAGGGTCAAGCCAAGCCAGCTTGGGCACGGGAGTTCAACGCTTTCTTTCGACCCATGCATCGCAAAACTTCGAATCCCCGCTCTCTAGGTGCATGAGTCCTATTTGGGTTTAACGGCGTGGGCATCGCACCGCGCGTACCAAGCAATGACGCACAACTCGATGACGCGGTCCGTTGAGAACCGACAGGACAAGAGCGAGCGACTGGGGACGAGCGAATATCGTGAGTACATGGAACGGATCACGAAGCTTGAGCCGAACGTGTTTGTTGTTAAGCATCGCGTGAACAATAAGTAATGGATTCTTAACGTGGCGTCGACTTTCAGTCGACGTTTCAGGGTTTGGCGACTGAAAGTCGCCACCACTTAATGTTCACGCGATGCTAATCACGATCCGTTGTCTGATGCATTGCGAGTCGATGAGCCGCACCGACGTTTACGGCCGAAGGCCGAGAACGGTTATAGGAATTCGTGGCGATTCTTGATGTGCATCGTATTGGTCGCTGCTTCGATCGTGATGGCATCGCCGTTGGTTAAATCGAAACTGCTGTTCGGTCATGGTTGGTCACCGACAGCGAAGGTCTCTCTGGGTCATTTCTTGTAGTTGGGAAAGATGTTCGGGCTCGGGAAACGATCATCGGGGTTGCTGCCATCACCGATGAATTCTTCACGAGGGAGGTCGACCTGGGGCCAGTTCGCGGGGCAGACCCGCACGACACGGCCGGGACGGATGCCTTCGATGATGAGGTCGGTCTCGAAAAGAATTTGGATGCCGCTACTGCCCAGCGGGACGTCGCCGGTCGCTTTGAAGACATCTAGGATGGTGCCTTTCGAGGCCATGTGCGCCGGGCCATAGTTGCCGCCGGTGTGCTTCAGGGTGTTTTCAACTCCATTGATGACGGCGGATACACCCTTCTTGATATCGGCGTAAAGCGATTCGTCCATGCCGCCGAACAACGTCGCCGTCACGGTGGCGCGTCCAAACTTGCCGTACTCGACGGAATCGATCCAGGCCGGCATCCAGCGGCTGCGGATGAACGCCTTATGCGTTTCGTTTTGATTGCGGGCAGCACGTTCAATCGCGGTCTCGTCCATCCAGATATCCGAGATGTGGAATCGGGTGAACACTCCGCTCGGTGTCGGCTTCCAGGTAATCCCGAGCTGGACGGCTTGGCCATCGAGGGCTTTCTTTCCGCTGGCGGGCCAAGTGTCCTCGGCGACCAGGTCCTCGACACCGAGACGCTCGCGGCCGCGCCAGATGCGGATGGCGGCGTCGATGGTCATCGATTCCTCGCTCGTCTTGCCGTCACCGCCTTCCTTCGGTTCGCGACTGGCGACAATCATCCCGGCATTGTCATGGAGTTCCACTTCCTTGAGCCTCCAGACTTTGCCCGTTCGAAGACAGTAGCTGGACTCGTCTTCAAGAAGAAGAACGTGGTTTTCGGCGGGGTAGATACCAGCGCCGCTGTAGCCTGAGTTTTTTTGGCGACTATCAATCGGCAGCACCGGCACAACGGAGGTCTGCGGATCGGGCGGAAGAAAACCTCGGGCATGCAAGACAGTGCCGACTGGAATATCCCGAAGATCCGCTGGCGCTCCGTGATAGCGGACAATGCCGTAGGGCAGCATGGCAAAAGGGTGCGGGGCGTTTCGAAAATAGGTCCCCTCTCCCTGAATGCGCATGCTGCCGCGACGGTTGGCATGATCGACCAATATCAACTCGCCTCGATAGGGAAGCGATTCTTCCAAAGGAGGAAACTTCCCCGCCTCGGGGCGGAAGGGGGCGCCGTTCTTAGTTCCTGGTTCATCGTTCTTTGTTCCGGTGTCTTCGCCAACACCAGTCGCAGCAACAAACAGCGAGCTGACCAGAACCAATGACAAGCAACGGATCATGACGCACCAACAAAGAACAAAGTACGAAGGACAAAGAAAACAAAAAATCAGTATTTCGGAAAGATGTCGGGAGACGGAAAGCGATCCTCCGGGTTGTTTTCAAGAAGATATTCCTCCCGAGGGATCTGGGTCTTGGGCCAACTTTCCGGTCGAATGCGGACCACTCTTCCGGGGCGAATGCCTTCGATGATTAGGTCGGTCTCGATATGGATTTGGATACCGCTGCTGCCAAGAGGCACTTCTCCCGTTGCTGCGGTGACGTCAAGGATCTTGCCACTCGAAGCGACGTGGGACGGCCCGTAGTGGCCGGCTGCGTGCTTCAATGTGTTCTCGGCTCCATTGATCTGCGCCTCGATGCCTTTTGTAAAGTCTTGATAGAGCGTGTCGTCCATGCCGCCGAATAGCGTCGCGGTCACGTTTGCGCGGCCGAATTTGCCGTACTCAACAGCATCAATCCAGGCCGGCATCCAGCGGCTGCGGATAAAAGTTTTGTGCGTCTCGGTTTGAAAATGGGCCGCGTTCTCGATGGCGTCGTCGTCCAACCAGATGTCCGAGATATGGAATTGAGTAAAGGCACCACTTAAGCCGTCGCCGGGTGCCGGTTTCCAAGTGATTCCGAGCAAGACGGCCTGCCCATCGAGTTGCTTCTTTCCGCTGGCGGGCCATGCTTCTTCGGCGACAAGGTCCGCAACCCGAATACGCTCACGGCCGCGCCAGATGCGAGTAGCGGCATCGAAAGTCAAGCTTTCTTTTGCGGCATTACCGTCACCGCCGGCCTTCGGCTCGCGGCTGGCGATCATCTTCCCTGCGTCGTCCTTGAGTTCCACTTCGATAAGCTTCCAAGCCAACCCCTCGCGTAGGCAGTGACTGGGTTCGTCCTCGAGGAGAAGCACGTGGTTCTCAGCGGGAAAGACACCGGTTCCACGATAATGCCCTGCATCTTTCTCCTTGTTGTCGACCGGCAAGACCGGCACTGCGGATTGCTTCGGGTCAGGCGGGAGAAAGGCTCGCACGTGCAACACGGTGCCGAGCGGAACATCGCGGAGATCCGCCGGAGCGCCGTGGTACCTCACGATGCCATAGGGCAGCATGGCGAAGGGGTGTGGATCATTTCTGTAAAACTTGCCGTCTCCTTGCACACGGATGCTGCCACGACGGTTGGCATGATCCACAAAGACCAGTTCGCCCCGATAGGAGTGTGCCTTTTCAAGCGGAGGGAACTTTCCCGGCTCGGGACGAAACGAAACTTCGGCTGCAGGTGCGGGGACTACCAAAATCAACGACATCCCCAGCGAAAAGGCGGGAAGCAATCTCGCAAAATGCAAAAAACGACTCATTGTTGTATGCTTGCTCAAACAGATTCTCCAATTGATATCCCTTTTGAGTTCTTCATCTCTCATTACTCAATAATCATTCCTTCTCTCGCTGTGGTTTGTTCGCACTTCGGAGGAATGGTTATTGATTCATGGAGATTGAAAAATGAAAATTCTAGGGCTGAACGCGGTACCATAAAATTCGCTCTACACTTCAATCACCTTATTACTATCACCGAACGTGTCGGTTTCCACGCCCATGCGTTGAGCCATCAGAAGCAGCAGGTTGCTCATGTGAGCGTCAGGATTCGCGGGACGGCTGCATAGTCCGTAGTGTGCACCGGGATTGTCGAGTTGGTAACCGTCGAAGTGATCTTGGTTGAAGTCGAGATGGCTACCGTGTTTAAGTCCGAGGTCGTTTCCGCCAGCGAACACCAGTGGCAAGTTAGCGTTCCCGTGGCTGTGGCCGTAAGACATCCCGCTGCCGAAGAGCGACATCGTTGAACCCAGCAGCGGCTTTCCGTTGAGATCTTTTGTCTCTTCGAGTCGCGAGAGGAAGTAACCGAACTGCTCGATGGCGAAGGTGTCGTAGTTGGTGAGCTTCTCCATGTAGCCTTCATCACCGCCGTGGTGGCTGAGCTGATGCCGCGACTCGGTGATGCCGATCTCCGGTATGGCGAACGCATCGCCTTCGCCGCCGAGGCTGAACGTGGCCACACGAGTGACATCCGTTTGGAAGGCGAGCACGATGAGGTCATAAACGGTGCGGAAATAGTCGCCCGCCTGGGTTTGGGGCACGTCCCGGTTGGTCCGTTTGCGGTCGGCATCGGCGATTTCGGGCAACGGCGTGTCGAGCCACGCATCGGCCCGTCGTGCCCGGATCTCGGCTTCGCGAACCGAGGTAAGGTATTGATCGAGGCGACCTTTGTCGGCCGCTCCCATCTGCTCTTCAAGCCGCCGTACCTCCGCGAGGTTGTCATCGAGAACGCTGGCTTTGCGGCGCAACGCTTTTCGCTGCGCTTCGATGCCTCCCTTCGGTTCTTCGAACAGCGACTTGAAGATCTCGCTGCAACGACGCATCGCGGGAAGCTGGACGCCGTCTGCGGTCCAGGCGAGGGAACCCTGCGTGAGGGCAATCTCCATGGAAGGGTATCGAGTGTGCTGCGCGGTGACTTCGGCCATCTTCTGGTCGACGGAGATCGTGTTGCGTTCCGACGGGCCGATCTTTCCGCCGGTCAACCAGATGTTGATGCAGTTGTGATGGTGCCCCAGGCTTCCTGGATGATGTAGTCCACTGACAGGAGTGACAACCTCGCGGTATTTCTCCAGAGGTTTCAGTGATCTTGAAAATTCAAAGTCTTTCCCTGGAGTCGTGATCTGATAGTTCAGCGAATGAACACCGTTGGCGAGATAGATAAAAGCGCTTCGCCGAGGCGTCTCCGTTTGCTTCTCCGCCGCATTCAATGGGACCATGCATTCCAGGAATGGAAGTGAGATGCAAGTGCCCATCGCACGAAGCGCATGGCGGCGGTCGATCAGCCAGGATTGGGAAAGGTAGTTCATCGTTCTTGGTTCCTTGGGTCAGTGGTTCTGTTTTCATTGTGGAAGAGAATGATTGATGAGTAATGGAGACTGGAGAATGAAAAATTAAGCAAGGCTATGCGTTTTCTCGCGATGAGGGATGTTTGCTTGCTCGTCGATTCTGCGTTTTTCATTTTCTATTATTCATCGATCAATAATCATTCTCGTTTACTAATTGAGTCCCGTCGTGTTTGGTTGGATTTCGCAGTTACGAGCGATTTGGCGATGATCTTACAAAGCTGATCGCATTCGTCCTGAAGTGGTTCGAGCCTTTGTTCGGGAAGTAACTCTGATTTTACGATCATTCGTATCCACACGCTGCTTTCACGAAGCTCTTTCAATGCAATCGCGAGCTTGTGAATAAAGTCTTTCTTACTCTCAGCCGCACAAGCTTCGGCATAGTTGGGAGCCGGGGAAGTTCCCGACCGCACGAGTTGTCCGGCAATGTGTCGTCCAAGCCGAGTCTCCGGCAATGCATCGACTGCCTTCCCAACGCGAACAGCGAACATCAACAGTCGATCTTCAATATTGGCTCCTTTCCGAGTCGATTCTCATCTTTCGATCCTCGCTTCATTATGCATTTTCCAATCTCCACTACTCATTAATCATTTTGCTCTTCCACCGAATCAGCGTTTCCTAATCAAGTCCGACAAAGCCACCGAGCGAACGATGTCTCTGACGCGGTATTGATGTCGCTTCGCTTCGCCGACTATCGCTTGGACTCCGTCCCGATCATCCACGGTCAGTACGCGACGAAGGGCGTAGGTGCAAAGGTGTTCGATGAAAGCTTGGGCGACCTTCTCGCGGTCGTCGAGTAACAGTTGTTTGAATTGTTCCGAATCGGTGAACGGACGACCGTCGGGCATCACGCCCGACGCATCCACCGGCGGATCTTCACCGATACCCGTTGGGACGTGCTCGCGGGTGCGCCATTGGCCGATCGCGTCGTACTGGTCAAACGCCAATCCGAGCGGATCGATGTTGCGGTGGCAGGCGGCGCAACTTGCGTTCTTAGCATGTGCTTCGATTCGATCGCGGATGGTGATCTTGTTTCCTTGGGGCGGAACGGGTTCGATCGGATCCACGTTGGCCGGAGGTGACGGGGGAGTCCTGTTGAAGATCGCTTCGCTGACCCAAACGCCGCGGTGCACCGGTCGGTGTCGCGTCCCGTCGGAGGTCAACCCGAGCACCGCGCCCATCGTGAGCAGTCCACCTCGATGGTCTTCGGCATTGAACGACACTCGCTGAAAACCGTCCTTCTTCGGCTCGGCCAGTCCGTAGAAATCGCAAAGCCGGGCATTGGCCATCGTCCATTGGGAATCGAGGAAGTCTTCAATCGGCAGGTTATTTGCGAGCATTTCGCGGAAGTACTCGACCGGTTCCTCACGCATGCTCGTCTCGAGCCAGTCGTCGTAGGCGGGATAGAGCTTCTTATCCGGTGGGAACATCCCGACGCGATGCAATTGCAGCCACTGCCGCGAGAAGTCGTCGATGAAACGGTTGATCCGGTCGTCCGACAACATCCGGTCTACTTCCTTCTCCAGACGCTCATCGCTCAGGTTTCCGTCCCTGGCTGCGGAGAACAGAGCGTCATCCGGCATTGAACTCCATAGGAAGTACGACAACCGTGTGGCGAGTTCCCAATCGGTAAGGTGTTGGCGTGCGTCGGGTTCGCCTTCGACGAGATAGATGAAGTTTCTTGATGTCAGCACGCTCTGCAGCATGATTCGAAAAGCATCAGCGGGCTTTTCGCCGGCTCCGCGCTCGACGTGGTAAGTTTCAAGATAGTCCTTCAACTCTTCCATTTTCACCGGCCGCCGCCATGCGTTTTCGGCGAAGCGTCGCAAGTGCTCGGCGACGACCTCAGGAGTCGCGTCGTCTGGTGGCAACACACCATCACGCCGGGATTTTTCATCCTCGGTGACGAGCGGCCCTTCCCATTCGATCCAGTCGAGGATCACCGTCGAGAAGATGCCGTTGCCACTCTCGTCAAACATCTGCGGAGCGTTGGGATTGAGCAGAAGTGTTTCGCTGCTGTGCGTGAAGATGTATCCACCCCGACTAGCGAGCGCGTTGCGGAATGCGGCACCGGCACGTCGGTCCACCACGTCGGTGGCCACCACGGCGAAGTGCAACTGGGTTGGCATTTCGAGAAAGACTTCGAACTCATAAACCTGTGGAGTATCTTCCGATGACGTGATGTCAAATTCAACGAGTCCTTCAACAGTCTCCTCACTGGTTTGCTTGCCGATGCTCAGGTGCGCCGGTTGGCCGCCGGGCGGACGCGTACCGCTGGCCTGCAATCGTAGTTTGTAAAGCCCGCTGTGGCTTGGGCCTGTTTGTCCAAACCAGTTGGACGAAAGTGCTTGTTCGACTCGACCGGGGAAAAGAAGGTAGCGCATCGGCCGCTTGATGCCGAATCGATCCAGCGCCTCCTGCTGTTCCTTGCCGCCTCCGTATCGCAGTTCGGCCGCCGTCTTGCGAACTTTGCGAGCGTCGCTGGACGTGGCGGGGAAGGCGCGGTCGAGCACGATGTCCGCCGCGCGGTAAAAGCGGTCCACATGCGAAGGCGAAAGCGAAAGTTGCGATCCGATGCGTTCGTATCCATGCCACAACGTGTCCTCGTTCAGCTCTCCCGGTTTGGCCGGATCATATCGAACGCCTAACAAATCATAGACCGTGTTTTGATACTCTTTGCGGCTGAGACGGTAATGTGAGACCGCCGGCCGCGCCGCCATCCTCGCTGCTCGCCCTTCCTTCAGCAACGAGTCGAGTTTGGTGACGAACGCTGCGATCTCGTCTTGAGTCGGCTGCGGTTCATCTTTCGGAGGCATCTCGCCGCTGTTGAGCTTATCGAGCGCCTCGGCCCAGTGGTGCGAGTCCACTCCCGCTTTGAAGTCACGCGAAAGCTGGTCGATACGAATGTCACCTTCTTCAGTCTGAGGGCCATGACACCGAAAGCAGTGCTCCGCCAAAAAGCTTTCAAACGGTTCCGCATTGGAAGCGAACGCCGCTCCGGAAAAGAACGCGAACACGATGAAACTCCAAGTCGATTTCAACAGAAATCCATAAGGCCAAGAATGCATCGATCGAGAATTCAGCGGAACTCCACTACTTGAGATTACTAAGTTGCTCATGTCAAAATGTCCTTGATTACGTGTCCATGGACGTCGGTAAGACGTCGATCGATGCCGTCATGCCGGACGGTCAATTGTGTGTGGTCGATGCCGAGCAAGTACAAAATAGTAGCGTGAATATCGTAGACCTGTGTTGGATTGCTTCGATCGAGCGGTTTGTATCCCCACTGATCCGACGCACCATAGGTCACGCCTCCTTTGATCCCGCCACCTGCGAGCCAATTCGTAAAGACATATGGATTGTGGTCGCGTCCCTTGTTTCCCTGTGTGCTTGGCATGCGGCCGAACTCGGTGGTCCACAAGACAATCGTATCCTCAAGCAGGCCGCTTTGCTTTAAGTCTTTCAGCAGGGCTGCGGTGCCAACGGCCATGCCTCGCGCCAGTGGTCCATGATCACGCTGAATATCTTCATGAGAATCCCAGTTGCGTCGGGGAAAACCGTTGTCGTTGCCGGACCAAATTTGGATAAACCGCACTCCCCGTTCAAGCAACCTTCGAGCGATCAAGCACTTCCGCCCAAAGTATTCCGCTTCCTCGGCAGGGTTGATCTCGTCGGGATAGGTCGCACCAAGTCGATCAAGCCCGTACATTTTCATGATATGGTCTGGCTCGCCTGAAATGTCCAAGGCTTCCGGTGCGGATAGCTGCATGCGAGCCGCCAATTCATAGGAACGGATTCGAGCGACGAGCCGAGAATCGTGGTCACGCTGCTGCTGATATCGCCGGTTCATGCGATTGAGCAGCTTGAGTCCGTCGCGGTCGCCTTCTTGGGTAACGTAGTCGGCGTGGGGCATCAGGTCTTCGATCGGATTGTCACGCTGAGGAAAGATCGCGGTCCCTTGCGAACTGGCAGGCAAGAACGCTGATCCCCAGTTCTTGGGTCCGTTGCTTGCATAACCGCGATGGTCGGGCAAGACGACGAAGGTCGGTAGGTCCTCGTTGATCGATCCCAACGCGTAACTGATCCATGAGCCCATGCCGGGAAAGCCGGGGCGTTGGAAGCCGGTTGCCTGCAGATAAGTCGCTTGCGAATGCACGCCGGTTATGCCGACCATGTTATGCACAAACGCAATATCGTCGACACAGCAGCCGAGGGGCTCGACGACCTCGCTGATCATCTTTCCCGACTCGCCCTGCGGCGAAAACTTGAAAGGGGATTTCATCCATGGTCCAAGTCCGTTTTGAAACGCCTCCACGTGTTCACCGAAATCGGATTCTTCTCCGTGATGCTTTTCCAGCATCGGTTTATGATCCCACAGATCGATATGGCTGGCAGCCCCCGCCATGAACAATTGCACGACTGGTTTCGCTTTGGGCGGATGGTGTAAGACTTTCACCACGCCGCCCGATGATGCTTGCGATTCCTCCTGCAGCATCGCCGCCAGTGCGAGGCTACCGAAACCGGCGCCGCCGCTGCTTAGAAAGTCACGTCTGTTTGGCATGGGGTAATTCATAGTTCATCGCAATGATAACTGCTGTAGGAGGGGTTCAGTCCAAAAACAAAAACTCATTGAGGTTAAACAGCATTCGACACATATTGGGTAGGCCATGGGATCGAGCGTAGTCGACGAGTTCTACTTGTTCTGTTTCGCTTGCGGGACGTTGTAGCGTCAACCGCACCGCACGCTGGACCTGAGACTCCAGATCCCCGGCCTCCTGCTCGACGCGTGATGCAAAACGCCTTGACAGCTCCAGGTTGAATGGATTGTTCAGCATCGAGAGAGCTTGCAGTGACGTCAGTGTTTCATTTCGTCGGGGAGTACTTTGCGATGAATCGGCGCAGTCGAGCGTGGTCATCCAGGGATCGGGCTGCGACCGTACGATGAATCGGTAAATGCTGCGTCGGTGCGAAGCTGTGTCGTTAGGATCGAACTTATGATACTCGTAGTGCGGGGAGTGTGCCGTCTTCTCCAGTTCGAACAGATAAAAACCGGGACCGCCCATCTTCGGATCCAACGCACCGCTGACCGCGAGAATCGAGTCTCGGATTTCCTCGGCCGTCGATCGGCTCGCCACAAGTATTGGTTGTCTGCATCGATCGCCGCATTGGCAGTATCGTGCCGGGCTGACTGCTGGTATGTATTGCTGGTGACGATTAGACGGTGCAGCGACTTCATTGATTCACCGGAATCGCGGAACTCGGCCGCCAGCCAGTCCAGCAATTCGGGATGAGTCGGCTTGGCCCCCATCCGTCCGAAGTCATTGGGCGTTTCGACGATTCCGCGGCCGAAATGATACTGCCAAATCCGATTCACGATCGATCGCCATAACAGCGGATGATTTTTGCGAGTCAGCCATTGGGCCAGCGCGGCGCGGCGTTGACTCTCGTCGAGTTCCGTCGCAAGCAAGAAGTCGTCCGATTCGTCAAACGGCAGCACGCAAGGGACTGCGGGCTCGCCGGGTTGTTCAACATTTCCACGATGAAGTACGCGGATCATCCGCGGCTTGCCTGCGGTGGGCATGAAACTGCCCTGCGGCCGGAAGTTGGTCGCTGCCGCGTAAACCATCTTTCCCGTTGGCAGTTTACTGAGCCGGTCCTGTGTCTGGTTAATTTCCTTGCGGATCTCATCGTCGTGCCGAATTCGCTCGGGTGTATTGATCGACGCCATGATCTTGTCGTACTCTTTGGTCGCCGCATCGAGCTGTTGTTGTAGATCCGGATCGCCGCTCTGTGCCCATTCTCCGTCGGTCAGATTTTGTCTCGCCCAACGCACGGGCGCTTCGATCGAATCGACTGATGTGACTTTCGCTCCCAACGCCACATCGGTGCCGTCTGACTTCAGGCCCTGCAACTCGGCCAGGGCCATGATGAAGACGCCTTTGCGATCGGCCAACTTAGTGGCCGTCACACGAATCCTGCGAATCATCTGGTCGGTTGTCGCAACTTCCACCGGCGACAATCCCGGATTCGGAAAATCGGCCGTGGTTTGATCGAAAACCGTTTTCCAATCCCCGCCCGCGGACACTTCGACGCGAAACCGAACAGGGAATCCGAAACCTGCGCCGATGTTTCCGAAATCATCATGGCATGGACGCAGCACGATCCGAGAGACCTCGATCTTTTTCTCAAGATCCACTTCCACCCATTTTTCATCGTCTTGGTTATTGGAGGTCGCCGTGTGATAACCGAACTGCGGCTTCTTGACGACTTTGGTTTTCGCCTGAAACTCTGCAATCTGTTTCTTGAGTTCGGTTAGCCTGGGACCGCCCAACGCGGCGGTTTCCTTGGCAGATTCACTCTCCTGCTTTCGCAACTCTGCCAGGCGAGCCTCCAACTCGTCACGTTGGAGCTGAACGTTTGGATCCAAATCGTAAACACGATCGGCGCGGTCAACGGCGGCAAACAACGATTGCAGTCCGTAGTAATGATCCTGAGTGATCGGATCGAATTTGTGATTGTGGCAGCGAGCACACTGAACGGTCACGCTACAAAACGTATTGAGCGTGTTGGAAACCATGTCATCACGGTCGAGATTTCGAGCCACCTTGCCGTCGATCTTTGTCTCGGGAACTTCCACGTGACCGATGTGGTCCCACGGTCCGGCGGCGATGAAACCGAGTCCGAGGATCCCGTCCGGCTGGCCCGGAAACAAAACGTCTCCGGCAACCTGTTCCTGGACAAAACGCGAATACGGCTTGTCTTCGTTGAACGATCTAATGACGTAGTCACGATAGGGCCATGCGTTGTCTCGCAGTTTGTCCTTGTCATAACCATGCGTGTCGGCATACTTGACGACGTCCAACCAATGACGTGCCCAGCGTTCGCCGTAATGTTTCGATCCAAGCAATCGATCAACCAGTTTTACGTAGGCTTGGGGGTCAGTGTCATTGACGAACTGATCAACTTGTTCTTGAGTCGGCGGAAGTCCGATCAGGTCATAAGTCACTCGGCGAATCAAAGTGCGACGGTCGGCTGGTTCCGACGGCGTCAGTTCTTTTTGATTCAACTTGTCGAGGATGAACTTGTCGATCGAGGACGTCGCCCACCGGTGATCGATTTGGGGAACTGGCGGACGGATCAGCGGTTGGTAAGACCACCAGTTAAAGTCATCGACACGCGGTTCATGAAGCGTCAATCCTTGCGGCCAACTCGCACCCTCATCGATCCACTTTCGGATCAACATAATTTCGTCTGACGTCAGCGGATCGGCATCTTTGGGCATCTCCGCTTTACCGTCGACGGGCGTGATGAGATCAACAAGATGACTCGCTGACGCGTCCCCGGGTTCGATGTATCCGCCCGACATCGCCGCGTCGGCGACTTGCAGAGAGAAATCGCCTTTTGGTTCATTTCCGCTATGACAACTCAAACATCTTCGTTGCAATAGCGGCGATAGATCACGTTGAAAATCGATCGTTCCCTCCTGCGAACTTGCGGCGGAACAAGCCATGACGGCAGCGAGGATCGCGACGATGCCAATGGGAATCCTGATGAACAATCTCATGCCAGCAACTCCTTCATGACTTGCCCATGCACATCCGTGAGACGTCGTTCGATGCCGTTGTGATAGAACGTCAGACGTGTGTGATCGACGCCCAGCAGATGGAGAGCGGTCGCGTGTAAATCGTAGCTGTAGGTAGGATGCTCGACGGCCTTGAAACCGAGTTCATCGGTTGCTCCATAACCGATACCGCCTTTAATCCCGCCGCCGGCAAGCCATGCCGTGAACGCGCCGGCATTGTGGTCTCGGCCTTTTCCACCGTCGCCCTGGGCGGCTGGCTGGCGCCCAAACTCCGTGGTGCAGATGACCAGCGTTTCATCGAGCATTCCCCGTTGTTTCAAGTCTTTGAGAAGCGCCGATGCGCCGGTATCTAGCACGGCACCCCAGTATCCGTGGTCGCGAGTCAGGTCTTCATGGCTGTCCCAGTTTGGTCGAATCTTTTTGGCCGTCGTGTTCTCTGCCCCACAATAGATCTGAACGAAACGCACACCGCGCTGGGCGAGACGTCGTGCTAGTAAACATTGTCGGCCGAAGGGGCCGATCTCCGCATGGTCGATGTTATAGAGTTCTTTCATCGTGGCGGTTTCCTGGCTCAGGTCGGTCACTTCGGGAGCGCTGAGTTGAAGGCGGGCCGCCATTTCAAACGCCTTGATACGGGCGTCGAGTTCACTGTTGCCACGACGACTTTCCCGGTGAAGATGGTTGAGTTTCTGTAGAAAGTCCAATCCAGCCCGATCCGTTGCCGGCGTGACTTCGGGGACATCGTCGGGTGGAAACAGGTCAGCGATGGGTTGTTTGGTATTGGTTGAGTTGAGCGTCGTCGCCTGATGCTCGGCAGGTAAGAAGCCGGCCCCCCAGTTGATGATCCCGCCCGGCGGAAGACCTCGCGGGTCCGGCAAGACCACGAAGGCCGGCAAGTCTTCGGCTTCGCTACCGAGGCCATAGGTCACCCACGACCCCATGCTCGGAAAACCAGGCAAGGTAAAACCGGTATTCATCATGAAGCACGCCGGGCCGTGCAACGCGGTTTTACTGTGCATCGAATAAACGAACGCCATGTCATCGACACAGGTCGCGAGTTTTGGAAACAAGTCGCTCATCCACAATCCGGATTGTCCGTGCTGACGAAATTTCCAGTGACTCCCGCGACAATTGCCGGGCTTGGAGGCAAAGAACTGTAGTTTGCCGTCGGGATCAAACGGAGATCCGTTCCTCTTCTCGAGCTCTGGTTTGTAATCGAAGGTGTCTACTTGACTCATTCCTCCCGGACAGAAAATCTGAATAACGCGTTTCGCCTTCGGGGCATAGTGTAACTGCGCAAGGCTTTCGCTACTCAGCATCGCCGTCAGTGCCAGTCCACCGAGTCCGCCACCCGCAGTCTGTAGAAACCTGCGACGTGTGAGTGCTGTATCGCAATGGAATTGCGGGTTGGTCATGCGAAATGTCCTCTGAGATGAGAAGTGTTCATTCTTGTGAGCCACTCCACGATCACGACTCCACTGCGAGATAAATTAAACGTGATACATCCAGCGTGATCGAGAGAGCTTCAATCGACATAGACAAACTCGTTGGAACTCAAAAGGGAGCGGCATAGCGAGAACAGGCTCTGCTGCTTCACGAAATCCGTTGCAAGACGAGTTTCGCCAGCGGTCGGTTGTCGTCCAAACGCCAAGGCAAAGCCTCGTCGGACCTGATGGTTGATGTCGTCTCCGGCTTCTGACTTGATTCGCTCGGCAAAATATCGCGTTTGCCGGAGCATGAAGTCGTTGTTGTAAAACGCGAGCGATTGCAGAGGCGTCGTGGTCGTGAGTCGTTTCGGCGTCAGGTTCGCCGGGTCCGGGCAATCGAGCGTGGTGAGAAACTGGTCGGGCGTCGTGCGAACGATGTAACGATAAATGCTACGCCGCCAAAGCGCCGGCTTGTCGGCCGTGACATAAGTGTAAATCGGGGCATAGGCGTCCTGATATTCGAAGTCTTCGAAACCGGGGCCTCCACGTTGGAGGTTCAGCTTGCCGCTTACAAACAACACCGCATCGCGAATCGCCTCGGCTTCGATGCGGCGTGGATTCTGTCGCCAAATCAGGCGGTTATCCGCATCGATGCTTGAATGATCACTGTCTTTGGTAACCTGTTGGTAAGCCTCGCTTGTGACGATCAACCGGTGCATGGCTTTGAGTGACCAGTTCCGCTTCGCCAATTCTTCGGCGAGCCAGTCGAGCAATTCAGGATGCGAAGGCCGACCGCCGCCGTATCCAAAATCGCTGGGTGTATCGACGAGTCCGTTGCCGAAATGCCATTGCCACAATCGATTGACGATGACTCGACGGACGAGCGGGTTGTCCGGGTGAGTGATCCAGCGGGCCAGTGCCGCTCGCCGTTTTCCTTCATCGGTTTCCTGTGTTCCTAACTCGGGATCGAGCATCGCCAACGAGGCGAACGCGGCTGGAGACAATGCATCACCACTCGGAGATTCCGGATTGCCGCGAGTTAATAACCGCACTTCCGGAACGGGCTCCTCTCCGACAACTCCATAGAAGTGCGGCGGCGGACCGAGTCGCTCAAGTTCTTCTTCGATTTGCTCACGCTGAGCTTCGATTTCCGCAAGCAGGTTCCCTTCGTCGTCGGTCAGCGGATGCGGCGAAGCCAGCTTCACTCGCGGATCGCCGAATCCGATTTGATCCATGCTGTAGCCGTTGCCGCCGTCGGTCGAAACCAACGTGAGAAAGCGGGCAGAAACGGGTAATTCGATGTCGATTTTCTTTAAACCATCAGCTCGGCTCAGCTTTCGGAATTCGGCGACTTTGCGACCGTCCACAAACACCCAGGCATCGGCATTGTTGTTTCCCTCCGCGCCGAAATAACCAAGTCGGGCGGTGAAACGCAGTGATGGGCTTCCATCACCGTCCTCGTTGTTCTCAAGGCGGCTGGAACCCAACGCTACTTTGCGCATCGCGGCCAGATCAAACGTGATTCCGGCATTGGCGTGTAGTCCCAGCAGGCTGTGTCCTTCTTTGGTGAAGTCGACTCCGTCCAACTCGGGCGAATGCTGACTCGCGACGGGGCCGTTGCGAATCATGTCCCAGGCGTTGCCTGAGGTCGTTGGAAGACCTGTGATCGTGACACCGCTGGAAGCGATGGGAATCTCGGCCTTGCCGTTATCCCCGTCTGGAATGAACACGCCATCGACAAACTCAAACGCCGACGGCGAGAAACGATTCGTCACCACGTTTGCGAGATTTCCAAAGTCTCGAGTTTGCACTTTGCCGTTGCGTGGGTCGATGGCATTGCGAAGCGTACCGGTGCCGAATCCGTTGCCGCCACCCACAATGTCGGCAAGATTCAGACCTTCACCCACAAGCCTCTTTTTCTCGAAATCAAGCTTATTGCGTTGAGCGATTAGTTCCTGTTTCTGTGATTCGTATTGTTTGAAAGCCGCATCACTGACGACCCGGTCGCCGCGCTTGACTCCCGCAAAGACCGCCTGCAACTGGTAGTACTCCCGTTGCGAAATCGGATCGAGCTTGTGATCGTGGCACCTTGCGCAGTTGACGGTCATCGCCATCGTGGCGGTCATGACCTGGGTCGCCATATCGTCCAGATCGAGCGACCTCGCAGAGCGGCGCAGTTCGGGGCTCTTTGTTTCCACCTGTCCGACATAGTCCCATGGACCGGCCGCGAGAAAACCGGTTGCGATCACCGCCTGTTCGTTATCCGGCCAAAGTACGTCGCCAGCGATCTGTTCCTGAAGAAAACGGTCGTACGGCTTGTCTTCATTGAGTGCATCGATCACGTAATCGCGATACCGCCATGCGTTGTCTCGCCTCCGGTCGCGTTCAAAACCGTGTGTGTCGGCGTAATGGGCAATATCCAGCCAATGCCTTGCAAATCGTTCGCCATAATGCGGTGAATCCAGCATCCGATCGACAAGCCTTTCATAAGCATCCGGATCGGTGTCGTCGGAAAACGCCTTGACCGCCTCCGGAGTCGGCGGCAATCCGTGGAGATCGAATGACAAACGTCGAATGAGTGTGCGACGATCCGCTTGTGGACTCGAACTAAGGTTGTGTTCAGCGAGTTTTGCATGAATGAACTCATCAATGCCGTGTCGCTCGCCGGATATCCTTTCGCCCGATTCTTGTGACTCGCTTTTGGCCGTCGACTCAAGGTGAACTTCACGAAGGAGAGGTTGATACGCCCACCACGATTGATCCGCCATTGATTTTTCTTTGACGACGAAGCCGTCGGGCCACTTTGCGCCCTGACGAATCCATTGCCTTAGCACGTCCACCTCCGTGTCGGAGAGCGGCGGTGCCTCTTTCGGCATGGCTGGCCGCTCGCCATCCTGCGGCGTGACCAACTCGATCAGATAACTGTCATCCGGATTTCCTGCAACAACGTAATCGTTCGAACTCAGGTCATCGAACGTTGCCAACGAGATTCCACCTTGGTTGTTCTCGTGTGAATGACAGCGTACGCAATGCTGCTGAAGTATCGGTGAGATCTGCTCACGGAAGTCCACCGGCTCGTTGGCTGCGGTCAACGCGCAAGGCGCAGCGAAGAACCATGCGATACCGAACCCGTACACTCGAAACGTGAGGGGCAGATAGCGAGTATCTGCGATGGCACCAAGGGTGTTCGGTCTGCTCATGGCGTCTCCCTACCTAAACGATCGAGCACAGCCTGCATGTGCTGATGCATCGCCTCAGCAGCGGCATCGGGATCACGTGCCCGAATCGCACGGAGGATCGCCTTGTGTAGTTTTCTGACGTGTGCGTTCTCGCGCTGGGACGGTGTGGTTCGCACCATCTGGATCAGAACAAACTCGTAAATCACCTCGATCATGTTTTGCATCAGCGGATTACCCGCGATGTCAATCAGCCTGCGATGAAAGCGAAAGTCCAGTTCCAATGCTTCTGCATACGGCAAGTTTTGATCGTCAAGTTGCTTCAACATGGCCGTTAACTCAGCGATGTCGTCGTCGGTGGCCCGTTCCGCAGCTTGCCGCGCGGCCTGCACCTCGATCGCTGTCCGAAGCTCGGCATACCCGCGGAGCTCTTGTGGCGAGATCGTTACCGCGGAACGCAACAGTCGCACACAATTGGCCAAACTGGTTCGGTTGCCCACGAACGTGCCGCGACCACGCTGAATATCCACCAGTCCCATGCTCTGCAGCCGGGCCAGCGCCTCTCGCAGCACCGGTCGGCTCACTTTGAGCTGTTGGACTAGTTCGTGCTCACCTGGCAGCCGCTCGCCCGCCGAAAGATTCTGCTCCTTGATGACCAACGCAATCCGTTGGACCACCAAATCCGCCGTCGTCTGTCGCTCAATGGCTTCAATCTGCATGGAAATGTCCTCATCCATCACGTGTCAACATGTCAGACAGGTTAACCAGGCCGCATCCGAGCGTCAAGAATCCATTTTTCACTTCCGCGACGTCGGACCAATCAAACTTGCGACGTTGTGGAATCGGCAGCGGAAGACGAGGGCGGCACGGAATTGATTAATTCGGTTGCCCGTAAACTGAACCCGCTATCTGGTGGCGATATCATACAACCGAGTTCCCGACTCGGGCGTCGATGTTCAAAAACGATACCAACAGGACTTAGCAGGATTGCGGGTAAAATCAGCAGATCGCCGATGATGGCACAAGTGAGTAAGGCGACCATCATCCAAGCAAAACGCGCTGTAGGAATGAAGTCACTGAGCGCGAAGATGGCAAGCCCCGCCCCACAGATCAGAGTTGTTTGAATCATCGCACGCCCGCAATGTTTGTAGGCGCTGTAAACGGCTTCAGTCCGTGTCGCGCCCGCGCTGAGACGCCGGGTAAAGAATGTGAGGAAGTGCAGAGTATCATCCACCGCAATTCCCATCGCAACACTGGCCGTCATGATCGAGCCGATGTCGATCGGATGCTCGATCCAACCGAGAAAACCAAAGAGCGCCAAGGCCGGGACGACATTGGGGATCATCGATAAAACACCAGCGACGAAGCCGGCCTGGACGATGGTCATCAAGACGGCAATGAGCACAAACGCAGTCAAGAAGCTTGCAAACAGGTCATGCAACAATTGGCTTTGGATTTCATGTACTAATGGCATCAAGCCTGAAAGCTGGACCGTGCAGCCTTCATGGAGACTGAAATCGGAGTCGGCTGAAAGTGAAGCCCGCAGATCACGCAATACGTCGCCGTAATTAAGGTTCCCTCGTGCGGTGACATGGGCGGTCAGTCGCCAATGGCTCGCCATGCCACTCACATTGAAATAGCCAGCACCGGAAACCGTCGCGAGGTTATCGTGGAAGCTCGCTGCCAATTCTCCGTCGACAGGAAGATTTGTTTCGGGAAGAAAATCGAGGCAAGAGGTGACTGCGATTACATTGGGTGATTGTTCGAGATTTCGTTCGATGCTGCGAAGCAAAGTGAATTGCTGACCGGCATCCACATTCAAGGAATTGGGAATTGTTACCACCGCCTCGATCGGAACCAGGGGTCCCACATTGCTCTCTAACCAGGAATAGTCGCTCATCAAACGACTTCCCTTGCCGAACATTGTTTCGATCCGCACGCTCGCTTGTAAACGATTGACGCCGATGCCGAGTCCGATAATTCCGACCGTCGCTATTAGACCTCAATCAAGCGAAGCTTGATTTGCGATTTATTTAGAAAACTCGAAAACCCTCGGCGTTTTACGCGTGTATTGCAGGTTACTAAGACTTCAATCCACGCACGCAAACGAGGGTTTCGAGTGAACGCCAAAGTACGCAAACAACTCCAACAACGCAAACGGAAACTTCGCCGGCGACTGTCAGTCGAACACGGCACATGGCAGTCGCCGATGATTCGACCAGCGACCACCAAACTGGAAATGGCCGAACGACAACAAGCCGTCGCCTGCGGCGGCATTGCCGCCATCATGCAACTGATAAAGGCCATCGGGCTTCGTGAATCGATCAATGATGCCGCTAACGTTTTCAAACTGCACCTGCCCTACGACGAAGCCGACCACGTCTTCAACATCGCGCTGAACCTGCTCGCCGGTGGAACATGTCTCGATCACATCGAACACCGCCGAAACGATGAAGCCTATCTCGATGCCGTCGGAGCAGTTCGTATCCCCGACCCCACCACTGCCGGCGACTTCTGCCGACGCTTCACCGAGCAGCAATTACGAATGGTGATGCAAGCCATCAATGACACACGCCAGCGGGTTTGGAAACAACAGGAAGACAGTTTCTTCGACGTCGCCACGATCGAGGCCGACGGCACCATGGTCGAGACTTACGGCGAAAAAAAGCAAGGCATTGGCATGAACTACAAGCGTCAGTGGGGATACCATCCGTTGGTCATCACGCTGGCGCAAACCCAAGAGGTCCTGTATCTAGTCAACCGAAGCGGCAACCGCCCCAGTCATGAGAACTCCTCGTTCTTCTTTGACTTGGCGATCCATCAATGCCGCAAAGCAGGGTTCCGAAAGATCGTTCTTCGCGGTGACACGGACTTCTCATCGACGGAGCACCTGGATCGCTGGAACGATGACGGTGTGAAGTTCATTCTCGGCTTCGACGCCAACAAAGCGTTGACCGAAATTGCCGAAAACCTCGACGAGAAGGTGTGGAAACCGCTTCAGCGAGGTTCTTTGCCAGCACCACCGGAGAAAGCACGCGTCAAGCACGACAATGCCAAGGAAGCGTTCGTGATCGCCAAAGGTTATGAGAACCAAAAGCTCCGAGCGGAATCTTACGCTGAGTTTGACTACCAACCGCACAAATGCACGCGAGCTTACCGCATGGTTGTGGTGCGAAAAGAAATCGACGTCACCAAGGGTCAGCAATTCTTGTTCTCCAAAGAGAAGTACTTCTTCTACATTACCAACGAAACGGCAGGTGACGTTCCAGCCCGTGAAGTGATCGGTGGTGCGAATCGTCGCTGCAACCAAGAGAACACGATCAGCCAGCTGAAAGCTTGCGGTGCGCTTGCGGCACCGCTGGACAACCTGACCAGCAACGGCGCCTACATGCTGTTCGCTTCGCTGGCTTGGACGTTGAAGCTGTGGAGCGGGATGTTGATTCGTGTCAAAGGCAATGAAGGTCAGAAACGAACTCGTCGCGAAGCTCGTCTGCGAGTCATCAAGATGGAATTCTGGACTTACATGAACTCTGTTATGTTGATTCCGGCGCAGGTGATCCGCACGGCCCGGCAGCGAGTCTTTCGTCTGCTGACGTACAAGCCTGGAGTCGACTTGCTTTGGACAATTCATGATCACGTCTCGATGCCGCTGCGAAGTTGACTGCACAACGCACGTTGAAGCTGAAGTCTGGATGCTTCAGTACCGCCGCAACCACCCAGCCACGAAAGACCACCGCCATGCCAATTCGATCACGAACCAAGAGCGTATATTCTTAGCCATCCTTGGCCCTTTGAGTATTGGTTTGGTGTGAGAACCTCCAATTTCTCTGAGGGCCTTTTTCGTGGCAAGATCAATTTTGAAGTGATAGGCAATCGCCTAAAGTGCAGTTTGGCATTGCACAACTATCATGCCGCATACAATCAATGCCCAAGATCCCTGGGCGGAAGCGGCAACCCGGTCACTACCGACGCTCAGACCCTTTTAGTTGGCACTGGAAACAACCGAAATGACTTGAGCTGGCTTGTTGGATTGACACCATTTATGGAACAGCAAGCAATTTGGGAGCAAATCAGTAATCCTCTGACGGTTGCCGCTGGAACATTCCAGGCCATGGGGCCAAATCCGAAGATGGACCAAAGCGATCACGCCGTCAATCGATATGAGCCGTGGTACACCGAACTTGCGGCGCTTCGATGCCCAAGTGATCCTGGTGTCGGGCTTCCCGCAAAAGGCCGAACTAACTATGCGTATTGCGCAGGTGATTCCATCCACATGGGTGACTGGGGCGCGCTGGACAACAATGAAGTGGTCGACAATACCCGCGCCATCGCAGTTAGGCATGGACAGCGAGGTTTCTTCGTACCGCGTCAGGATATTGGATTTCGCGATATTCTTGATGGGCTTTCGAACACGATTGCTGCTGGTGAGATCGTGACGGATCTTGGCGATCGTGATAAACGAACGCAGTTTGGTATTGCTCCAGGTGGCAGCACCAACGACGACGGCAGGGATTCGGTGGCAGCGGGGGGGGCGATCGCCTGCAATGGAACTGATCCGAGCCGACCTCAGTTTTGGGGAACTCAAACGACCATTATTAATGCGGAACATCGACGCGGTTATTGCTGGGCATGGGGACGGATTGGATACTGCGGTATCAATACGATACTTCCGCCGAACAAAGAGTTTTGCATGGCAACTTCGAGCCGCGGGGCTGCGGGGATTGCTCCTCCAGGAAGCCGGCACCAAGGCGGTTGTCATGTTTTGATGGGTGATGGAGCAGTGAAATTCATCACCGATTCCATTGAGGCGGGCGACAGTGGGAGCGCTCAGGTCTCCAACGCGGTTGGAGGACTCGCGGCTGGGCGTGTCAGCCCATTTGGGCTCTGGGGATCTCTTGGAACGCGGGGTGCCAGAGAGACCATCGACACTTCGTTCTAGGACGATCGCAAAGGCGCGAAGTTCAGGGCCTCAGGTTTGTCAGGAATCGCTTTCCGTCAATCGGAAAGCGTCAAACTGTTATTGTTGACAAAACGCTAGCGATCAATCCTCACCGCACAACTTGTGAACATAAAGTACTGCGGCGTCACCTCCCAACTGAACTTGGGATAGTAGCGTTTGGCTTAAAGCGACTTCCATTTCTGATTTACGCCTACCCGTTTCTCGGGGGCGGCGGATATCCTCTGCGGTGACAAGCGAACCCACGGCAGCCACAAAGCAAGCCACTAGTGAACGCACTGCAGGTGAGTTTCTTCTTGATCAAGGTTTCCAATTGATTTTTCCGAGACGGTTTTTAATATCCAGCCAGACCTCGGCGTGCTCAAAACTTCGATGGTAGAGATGGCCGTTACGTTGGGCGGGTCCGGCGGGTGGACCGAGTGGTCGATCGTATTCGGGAAACCATCGCATCCACTTCGAATTGTTGTCGGCCGCATATCCTTCATGCACGCGAAAGTAGCTGTACTTTTCTGCACAGATCAAAAACAGGGCAAGCGGATAAGTCAGGGCTGCGGCGGCAGCTTCGTCCGAGGAAACTTCCCCGTGTGCTTCGTCGATCCCCATCTCACTTCCGTTGCCCGCTCCAGATAATCCCGATGTGAAGGCAATGATCTTCCCGCTTTTCGCCGCCGTCTGAATGGATGCAATGCCTTTAGCGACATAGTCCTCGTAGCTGGTGTTGCCGACGTTGTGAAAGAAACCCTCCAAATAGGAGCCGTTGAACATGGGGAGATACTCCAGGCCACCATTGGGAAAGCGAGCGCGCAAGATATTGGCAACCATAAGTTCATCCGTGCCAATCGCCTCTCGCGTTTGCTTGATCATTTTGTGATAGCCGTCCATCGTCTCTTTCTTTTTCGTGTCACCGATGTCGCGGCGAAGATATCCCTCTTCCAAAGCTTTGATGTTTCCATCCAAGAACACGCCGTCGATTGCCGGGTCAGAGACCACGTTTTGGCAGCTTCGAACCCACCAGTCGCGGACGGCCGGGTTGGAAAGGTCATAGCTTTTCACTCGCCCGCGAACCAAATTTTCGTTGCCGTCTTTTCCGACCAAAAAAGCGTGTGGTATGGCTTTTATCTCACTGTCTGCCGCATAGTTTTCGTAGTGAACGATCACATTGCGGTAATACAATATCTTGGCATTCGGGTTGAGTTCCTTGACCGCCCGGGCCGCAACCAAGGTTCCCGCTTCAACAGACCCATGGTCTTGATGACCGGTGGCCTTTTCGAATGTGATCAACGGAAACTTCGCGAGGAAAGCGATTTCGTTTTCATCGAAGTTCGTCGCTTTGCGAACGTGCATATACAGCGGGATACGATCCCAACTGAAATCAGGGAATCGACTTTGGGTTTTGGCAGCGTCATTGGCAGACGCGGCATCCTGAACTGTGACGATCAAAGTACCGGCAAGGAGTCCAAGTAACAGTTTTCTAATCACGCGAGTGGTCTTTCAGTTGAAGTAAAAAAACAGACTGTTTTCGACAATTCTCGCTGATCGCCACCCCTTTTGAGTTAAGCCCGTCTTCGGCATCGACTTGCATGAAATCGTTTAACGGCAAGCCGTAGGCGACGACGCCCCGCAGAACAGATCGCCTGCGGCTTGCCGTTAAACGAATCGGTATGCTCGAGACGGTGGCGATTAGCGAGAAGTGTCCTGTTTTCGATGTGCGTCCGTGGACGTCACCGACGTAGCTTTTGTCGCTGGCGTAGCTGTTGTCGCTGGCGTAGATAGGGACCGTGTTGTCGACTTTCATTTTCCCTCAACGTGATCCGTCCGCGCATACTGCTGCCAAGCTTTGGCGAACTGTTCGTCCATCAGCCAGTTCGCAGTTGATTTGTCGCCTTGAAATTCGGAGTAGGGAGCGATCTTTAAGTGTTGCCGACCGCCAGCTTCGACATCGTAGTTGGCCCCTAGCCACCCGTCTTCAATCATGATCGGCTTGAGCTCACTACTTTCCCCAAGACGCACACGGATGGCTGCTTTGCAAAACTCGACGACGAACTTCCAAACGATTTCTGCATCGACCGGACCATGCCCGACACCAGCCTCCATCATCGTGCTCATGGCGGCGTTACGCGTTTGACGCATCTCTTGAACGGTCTGGTCCTGACGGGATCTGAGAAAATACTTATCCTCCGTTCCTAACATCACCATGGAAGGAATATTTTCGGTATTCGGGAATTTCAGATACTCGGTGAACCCCGGGTGAAAGGAAATCCATCCAATGCATTGCTCTGGTCGCTGGGAGGGCCAGCAGGCGGCAAACCCGGTGCCATTGGAATGCCCAAATGTGAGTATCGGAGCATCCACCAGTTCAGTGTGTCCCGAGAGCTCCGCGAGTTTTTTCACATGCATATCCGTGAGGCTCACGTCCGTGAGGCCTCGTTGCACTGGATCTCCATACATGCTGACGAGAGCGACCTTCTGTTCTTGTGCGAATTTCTGCAAGATGGGGTGTGTGATATTTCCGATTCCATGACGAGTTAGATAGAACGCAGCCCTCACCTTATCTACAGACGCGGGAATATAGACATGAAATTCGGCATCACCGCTCGACTCTTTCCCAACTGCGTTGAACGTGTTCATTGGCGTGGTAAAACCCACGATGTTTTTCTCGATGGGCTTTGGCTCAAGCTTGACCACGAGTGGTTTTGAATTGAAGAAAAAGTCAATCGATGTGATTCGGATCGTCTTAACAAGATGACCTTCTTTCTCGAATGTTAATGCGGCGATGATTCCGCGTTTGTTTGGTTTGAGTTTCTCACTCCACAAAAATGCGACGGCGAAATCACCATTGGGATCCGTACTGGTCTGACCGCCAATCGGCCTCATCGAGACATTCACATCATTGAGCCAATTGTCGTCCGTATCCATCACCTTACCGGTGACGAAAATCTTTTGCCCAGGTTTCAAATTTGCTTTGCTAGGACTCTCGGCGAAGACGGGCAGCGCTACCAGCATGGACATGATCAAAAGACCTGCTTTGACGTTCTTCATTGCTTTTCTTTTGATCGTGGATAATCCGCTTTGGCGAGCGTTGTCATGGGGTCATTCATCTCATCCATGAGCTTTTCTAGCATTGTGGTGAGCTGATTCAGCTTTCCGGCGTGTTCCGGATTCCCCGCGAGGTCGTTCATCTCGAGTGGGTCATTCTCTACGTGGAAGAGCTTTACTTTTTTCAATAGGGGGTAGGCGATCAGTTTCCAGTCGCCGCTCAGGATCATGCGCTGCGAGTTGATGTAAGCGCCATAGATGTTGTCGTAGCTTTGTTTGGCTCGTCCATCGAGCAATGGAAGCACGCTTTTGTAGTCGATAGTATCCGGCACGGCCTGGCCGCTGATTTCCAACGCAGTCGCCATTGCATCTTGAATGTAGATGGGCGCATCAATCTTGATACCAGGCTTCACGCCTGGACCCCAAACGATGAACGGCACTCGCATCGCTGGTTCATACATGTTTTGCTTTCCAACCAGTCCATGATGGCCTACTGAAAGCCCGTGATCGGAACTGAAGATGATCCAAGTGTTGTCGGCCTTTCCACTCTTCTCTAGTGCATCGAGAATCCGCCCGATCTGTGAGTCCATGTGCGTGATGCTAGCGTAATATTCTTGCCGGTTGACTTTCACAGCGTACTCCGTCCGCGGGAACGGTATCAGCTTTTCATCACGAATGATTGGCACACCCTTGTCGCCCTGGTCGGGATACTGTGGGATAAAGTTTTCCGGCACTTTGATCCGGCTCAGCGGATACATGTCGATGAATTCTTTCGGAGCCTGTCGCGGATCGTGCGGTGCATTGAAACCGACATACATGAAGAACGGTTTTTCGCTATCAGCTGTCTCCTCGACATAAGTGACGCTCTCATCGGCCAGCACTTCGCTCCAGTGTTTTCCACCTTCCCAAAATCCGCCTTGTGCCTTGTCCCATGGCTTCCAGCCGGTTTCGTAGTCGGCTTGGTCCTTGGGACGGTTGTATCCTGCCGGCTTCTGATTCGGCATCCCGGCGCGAATCGTTCCCGTGCGGTCAAACACTTTCGGCGCACTCATCCCGCCCACATGCCACTTTCCGCTCATGTAGGTTTCGTATCCCTGACTGGAGAGCAATTGTGACCAGGATTTCCGTTTACCCTGTGAACATTCACGAGTTGCCTCTTGGGCGTTCCACAAAAAGCGGCCCGTATTTAGACAAGCGCGACTCGACATACACACCGCTCCGCTCCACGACCCCATGTTGTAGGCATGGCTAAAGCTCGCTCCCTCTCTGGCCAGCCGATCCAAGTTCGGCGTGTCGATGTCCGTCAATCCGTGAGCCCCGATCGTTTCAAAGCACTGGTCATCTGAAAAGATAAACAGGATGTTGGGTTTGTCAGCGGCTTGCAAACGAGTTGCTACGAGGAGCAAACTTAGCAGAAAAAAAAGTCTTGTGTTCATCGTTGGTTACTGCTTCCGGGCTTCGAGTTCGTTGGTTTGACATAACCGAGCGAACGTTGGAAATTGATGGATTGGTTCATGGTCTCGTCGAAATTCTTGTTCGCCTTTGAGCCTCCATCTTCGCGATGGTTGAAGAATCCATGGCCCTGACCTTCGTAGATAAACAGATCGCAGCGTCCCCCCTCTTTCGCTTCCATCCGTTCATTGTATTCCTTGGCGGTTGCCACCGGCACATGCTTGTCCTGATCGCCGAACAACGCGATGGTCGGCGGTGTCTGGTCATCAATGTTATGCGTGGGCGAGATCTGTTCCCAGTAATCGGAAACGCGTTCGTGACCGTATTCGCCGGGGCCATTGTCGAACACTGGATTGAACAGAACCAAGGCACTCGGTCGTGAGCTGACTTTCAGATCATCGGTCTCTTCGTCGAAGGAGACGTTCGTTCCGACTGCCGCCGCGACATGCCCGCCTGCCGAGGCACCGCCCGCGATAATCTTATCTGGATCAATGCCCATAAAGTCTCTCGGGCTGCCCACCGGACCAGCCACCGCCGAAGAACAGCACGATCACTGGCGCACGATCGTTGGCTTGATGCCCTTCAGGCTCGAGAATGTGCAACTTCAGTTCGATATCGCCGACTTCTTTGTAGGTCGTTAATCGGGTAGGCGTGTAGATGCTCTGGCCTTTTTCCCTCGTTGAGTTTTCATCTGGGTAGGCGACGTGAGTCCAGGCGAGGCATAACAACGCCAGCAGAACTGCAGTCATCGGTTCGGTGAACTGATTGATCATGACATTTTATCTCCTGCGGTTTATCAATAGTTGATCTGGGATTCAGCGGTCGGATTGCCGCTTGGCGTATTCCACCAATGGTCGGGACCTTCTTTTTCGATAGCCTGCCAAACTTCCATCAATTGCTTCCTCATCTGTGCCGTCTTTTCCGGCATCGCCTTGGCAAGGTCGGTCGTTTCCTTCCAGTCTTTTTCAATCTCGTAGAGCTGAAACTGGGTGAGGGTGGAATCCCCCACGATTTTCCAGTCACCGATCCGCATCGCGACACGATCTTCAGGTCGCGATACATGCGTTCGCCAGAACAACGGAATGGGGCGTTCGACGGGTTCGCCAGCCAACGCGGGAAGCATGTTCACGCCGTCAATCGTTCGGTCGGCGGGAAGGGGAATGCCAGTAATGTTGAGCACGGTTGTAAAGAAGTCAGTGCCAACGACCGGGATGGAACTGGTTGAACCGGGCTGAATGTGTCCCGGCCAGACGACGATGCCGGGTACGCGAATACCGCCTTCATGGTCGCTGCGTTTACCGCCGCGCAAACCGCCGGTCGAGCCTCCATTTCTGGCAACGGGACCATTGTCCGAGGTAAAGAAGAATAGCGTTTCCTTGCTGACATCTTGCCTGTCGAGCGTGTCGAGCACTTGGCCGACCGCGTCATCAAGTTGGCTGATGTTGCCCATGTAGGTGCTGTTATCGTGGTCGACATAGAGACCCTCGAACCTCGGGTCCGTGGCGATCGGCGAATGAGGTTCGTGAACCCAGACTGACAAAGCAAACGGTTTGGACTTGTCGCGAATCTCAGTTAGCCAACGGGTCGCTTCCGTAGCTACCACCTGCGCCGAGTATCCTTTTTGTTCACCCAGGGGAGTTCCGTTGAGAACGAAGTTGTCCGCGTCCTTGTGACTCGGATTCGCATTGTTGTGAGTCGCCATCCAGTGGTCATAACCATGATCGCTCGGCTGCGGAAACTCGGTCGTATTGAACTGGGGCAGAGAATTGAGATGCCACTTGCCAACGTGGCAGGTCTCATAGCCGATCGACTTGAGTAGCTTGGGGTAAGTGATTTCGCTAACGCGTAAATGTTCCTCGCCATTGCCGGAGAGGTGCCGCCAGACGCCATTGCGATAGGGATGGCGGCCGGTCAGGATCGCCGATCGTGAAGGCGAGCAGACGGCGCAGGCGGAATAGCACTGCGTCAGCTTGACACCACGGGAGGCCAGCTTGTCCAAATTCGGCGTCTGGATCAGTTCATGTCCGTAGGTTCCTGAATCGCCCCATCCCATGTCGTCGGCGAGAAAGACAACGATGTTGGGCCGTTCGGGCTTTCCGTCGACAACTGCGGCAGAAGCGACTTTGGGCTGGGCCTCGGTTTCGGCTTTCATTGCGGATGCCGCAGGGGGCTTGTCGGAAACCTTCTCTGAAATCTTTTCTTGTGCTCTCCTCGCAACTCGTTCTTTGCGTCTCTCGAGTAACTTTTCGCGGTCGATCGCGGGGCTGGCTTCCGACTCCTTTTTGGGATTTTGCGCTCGTGTTTCCTCCCCGCTTTGCAGAGCCTTTGTGGTTTCCGCCTGACCAAATTGCTCTTCGTAACGTTCTCGAAAGGTGAAGTGATTGAACCCCATGGTGTCTTCGTTCACCATCATCGGTTGCACATCGTCCCACCATTGGTGTGTGAGCGTTCGTTGCGGCCATGCGGCTTGCGGATTGTTCAGCAGCGGCATCAAGCTGAATCCGTTGACCTGCTGCTTCGCTTTGGGTGAAAGTGACGCCCCGACGATCTCGGTCAGCGCTGGATCAATGTCGATGATCGACGTGAGTGCATCGCACTGAGCATTCGCCAGGAAACCGCCCGCAGGCCAGCGGAGGAAGGCGGGCGAACGGGTGCCGCCTTGATAGGGTGTGTTTTTGCCGCATTTCATCCCTGCGTTGAATAGATTGCCGAGACAGGCATAGTCGCCATAGCCCGCGTCGTCGGGCATGACGAAGATGATGTTGGGTTTGTCGGCAGCCTGCAGTGCCGAGGCAACAAGGAGCAAACTAAGTAGCGATAGTAGGTTTCGGTTCATCGTTTGTTATTCATTTTGAGCTGCGAGTTCATTGGTGGTCTGCGAGTTTCGCTACGAAAACCACAATTCAGTTGCATATAATCCGGAAACCGCTCACCAACGTTTCCTGCGGGGTGTTTGGCAACTGGATAGTTAGACCTGATGCGTTTCGGTTCCACTTGATTTCTTCATCACTGCCCATCAGTGAGACGTTGGCAATCTCTTGATCGAGCAGTCCGCCGGTCGCGAGTGTCTTGATGATGATATCCTTGGTCGGCTTGGTCAACACAAAGACGTAGAGCTTGCCGTTTTTCGTTGTGAAACGAATGTCTTCTTGGGAGAATGGCTGATGGTTTTCAACGTCTCGGTCATCTTGAGTTGCCTTCCAGTCTCGCCGTCGTTTGGCCCATACATCCGGCGACCGTAATGCGAGCCGTCGTTGGGACGATTCTCATCAATCGCGGATGAAATCCCCCAGTGAAACCAGACGCCAAGTTTTCCATCCACAAACCATTGGGGAACCTGATAATATTCGGCCATCGATTCCCAAGTCGGCTCAATCCTCGGCTCCGCCGACGGTTGAATCTCCTGGCCGGATGCAACGGTTGCCAGCATCCACAACCAAATGCAAGTCTTTGAATGATTCATCGATGGTTTCACTAATTTAAAAGGTGTGAAGAAGATCAAACGCATCGGCATGAATCGGATTGCCTTCAGGCTTTCCGACCATCAAGTCGCGAGCGATCAAGGACATCTTCACGCTGTCGGACCATTCGCTGTCTATTTGCTCGCGAGAACGCTTGGTGCTGTCACTGTTGTAGTCTTTCCCTTCGGGGCAGTTTTCCTTGGCCCAGGCGAGCGCCTTTTCGTACTCCGCTTGATCGAATTGGCCTTTGTTCATTCGCCCCACAAACTCAGTCATGTCGATGTCTTCGACTCGCATGCCAACACGCCGCGCCAAGTTCATCGTTTGATGTTCGAGCGATTCACGTACACCGCCCAGGCGTCCGTCAATGGTCGGGCGAATGCCAATCTTAGGAAGTTCACCTTTCCAAACGGTAGGCGACGATTGATGCATATTCATGTTTGAGCTTGATGGAAAATTCAGAACTGGAAAGATATTAAAACGGAGGTTCACCTGGAACCTCGGGTTTTATTTGCTCTATCGGGCGATGCTCACGCTGGGGAGGCTACACTTTTTCGTGGGGCGAAGTGGACCAGAAACCCAAAGACTGCGATCACGATGCCTGGTTGAACTTGGTTGCCTGGTTGAATCAACAAGGGTCATGGGCGATTCCGGTAACCTTGGTGCGAGGCTTCACAAGAACCACGATAGGGAATAGAATACGCCACACCCAAAATCGATAAAGACAAAAAATATCTCTCGCCATCATGAAAGCGATAGCGATTTGCGACATCGCAATAATATTTTGCGTCATGAGGAATTCTAGGCGTTACTCGTGAATCCTAAATCTCGTCCCCAGATCGCTCTGCTCGTTGAGGCATCGCGAGCCTACGGACGCGAATTGCTTCGCGGAGTCGCGTACTTCGCACGTACTCAGGTCAATTGGTCGCTACTGCATCAAGAGATGATGTTGGACTCTGCGATACCAGATTGGATGACGAGTTCGCGGATCGACGGCGTGATTGCCCGCGTCGATTCGCACACTATCGAACCACTTCGCAAGTTGAGAGTGCCGATAGTTGACGTTCGGTGCAATCGAGTGTTCGCGGGAGTTCCCCAAGTCGAGACGGACAATCGATTGGTAGCTGAACTTGCTTTCAAGCACCTTTGGAATCGCGGGTTTCGTCGTTTTGCTTTTTGTGGATTTCGCTCGGCAGCGTACTCTGAAGCCCGACTGCAATTCTTTCGTGAACTGGTCACGCTCGCATCATGCCCGTTTACGCACTATGAGTCCAAAGGCAAACCCGGTGATACACTGACGAGCTTGGAGTACGCTGGAATGATGGATATCGAGTCGGTGTCGAAATGGCTTTCTAAACTTGAACGGCCGACGGGCTTATTTGTTTGCAACGACATTCGTGGCCAGCAAGTGCTCAATGCGTGTCGCACGGCGAATATCGCGGTACCCGATGATATCGGGGTGATTGGTGTTGATGACGATGATGCCATTTGTTTGTTGTGCGATCCACCGCTATCGAGTGTGAAACCCGATGCCGAGCGAGTTGGGTATCGGGCAGCAGAAGTTTTGCACGAGATGCACTCGGGTTACCTACCCGAGGCGAGCGTTGAGTACATCGCCCCCAAATCAGTTTCAGAGCGATTGTCCACCAACGTGGTTGCTGTCGAGGACGTCGAATTGGCGAACGTGTGCCGCTACATTCGTCAACATGCCTGTGACGGAGTTAACGTCGGTGACGTGGCTCAGTACTCATCACTATCAAGACGACAGCTGGAAAGGCGATTTCATAAGGTGCTGGGGCGAACGCCACATGAGCAGATCACGTTGACACAAATTGAGCGAGTCAAGCAACTGCTCCGCGAAACCGACATGACACTCGAGCAAATCGCGCCCAAGGCAGGCTATAGTCACAAAGAAAGCCTGAGCGCTGTTTTCAAACGAGAAACCAGTCTTACCCCGGGTGAATACCGCACCCAAAACCGCAAGTTCGGAAACTGAGCCGGTTCAGCGACTTGATCAGTAGCATGACGCCTGCTAGCCGTAGGTGTGTCTCGACCGATGATCGCTTGAAGACGGGTTCCATGAACAAATGCCGGAGTTTAGGTGCTCGTTGACCCGAGCCTGTGTCCGCTCGTCCTCCTGATGAACGACCACGCCCGCCTCCTCGCCAATCATGGCAATGATGCGGCCGACTCGCTCTTTGGTAAGCCGATCTGAAAGTGGAGCGGTTATGATGTTCGATTACTTCGTGACCGGTGGCTTTGTTCTCAAACATTGATTCTCATTGCTCAACCTTTGGACTTAACGCGACGGGTCAAATTGAAAGAGCGGTTTAACCTCTGGAGGCATCGGGCTGGCGTTCTCGTCTCGATACTTTGAGAAGCACTCGGGATCAGGCGTCTCCGGAAGCGTTGCGTGCCAGGTTTGAAGCTTTCTTAACAGCTCGCTGGCGATGTCAGGGTGAGACGACTTCAGATCGTTCTTTTCCAAGGGATCGTCATTGACGTCGTACAGTTCGAGCACTTCGAATTTCACGTTCACCAGCAGTCGCCATTTTCCATCCAGGATCGAGTAGAGGGGGCCATTGCCGCCGGTGCCTTTCCAGAACAGAGGCTTTTTGCGAATGGGAGCATGCGTTCCTTGCAAGGTTGCTAATTGACTTGTGCCGTCGGGCTGGTATCGCTCGGAGAGAACTGCACCAGCGATCTCGCAGAAAGTTGGTAACAGATCGACGGCAGAGATCCACGACACGTCGTCGATCGCACCGGCTTTGATCTTTCCAGGCCAGCGAGCGATAAACGGGACGCCTAGTCCGCCCTGCAGGATCGAACCCTTGCGTCCGTTGCGACCGCCGGTCGTCCCAACGGAGGCGCCGCCATCGAATCCATCGCCGGTGGCGGAATCGTACATCGTTTTAAGCTTGTTCCCTCTACCGCTGCCCGCAGGTCCATTGTCTGAGCTGAAAATCACCAGCGTCTTGTCGGACAACATAAACCGATCCAGGGCATCCAGTACTTCACCGATCCGATCATCCGCGTGTGAGAGCACGGACGCGTAAACATTGTCTGGATCATCTAGTTCAGAAAATCGGCGACGGTACTCCGGCAACGTGTGGAATGGCGTGTGCGGTTCGTGCATCCACAAGTTAATGAAGAATGGCTTCTTCGCTGCCGCGCTCTTTTCGATGAACGCGATCGCACGAGCAGCATCCTCATGCACCGGCATTTGTTCACCGGCGCAGTTGAACGCCCCATACTCGTCGTATCCGTAGTCCTTCGGCAATGGCGAATCAGGGATCATATTGTTGGCAAGATGCCATTTGCCGAAGTGTGCCGTCGCATAACCCGCCGACTGTAACATCTTTGGAAGCGTTGAAGTGTTTGGGTTCAGCCAGTCGGGCATTCCGCGTTTGGCGTTGCTCGGCACCCAGGCGAAATGGCCATCGATATTATACCGTGCTGGAAAATGACCAGTCATCACTGCGGTGCGACTCGGTGAACAGACACCGCTTGCGACCGTGAAGCGATGGAAATCGGTCCCTTCTTTCGCAAGCCGATCTAGGTTCGGCGTCTTCAGGTAGGGATGCCCGTGACAGCCGAGGTCACCCCATCCCCAGTCATCAGCAAAAATGAACAGGATGTTAGGCTTGTCGGCACCTTCTGAAACTTCGGCACGCTCTGCAGCATAGGTCGCAAAGGTCGTCAACAGGAGTACGCTTAGCACATGAGCGAGTGACGTGGTTTTCACGGGAATTCTTTGAGAGGGAAAGGAGATTGGACATTTGCCGTGTGAACTATCATCATCACGTTGGCAAGCGATGTTAGTCTGAAGATCTGTCCGACACCGCGGTAGTCCCCGGCACGGATCGTGCTTTCCAAGGCAATGCCATGTCGTCTCCTTCAAGCATATCGAAACTTCATCGTCGCGGATTTCCCAAAATGGTTTCGTCGTCGGCGTTCCGTCTACCGCCGATTGCTCGCCGGTCCCGTCCAAAGCCGCAGGGACGGAATTGATCAGGTGCAGCAATCCATCGCTCGCCATGCCATCGAGATCGTAGCCATCACACGCCGACAAGACTGCTTCGGGACTCCAGTAAGTCCTCAGGTCAGCAAACACGTGAGCCCTATTGGTCAATAAGTGATATCACAAACGACGCCGTTTCCCTTTCCTTCTCCGCCAATCGGTCTGACCAAAGCGGGCTTGTTGTGATCGCGAACGGTGGAGGCGTTTCGCAGATGCGTGCGTGGTCCCGCACCGCCGGGAAGTTAGTTACGATGCGCTGCTTCGGCCGCAGCCGACAGTCGGTTGTGCTCGGCGGCCGTGATGTCGAACTGGCCGGCGGGTCGGGCTCGTCTGGACAACAGGTATTTCGCTCCTGTGCCACCCAGGCTTGTGGCGATAGTCTCTTAGATGGCGAGGTGGCGATCCGAAACCGAAACAACTCTTGACCCAAAGCTTCCCCGGGCCTATCGTTAATCGTAGATAGACGATATAAAAACGTTATGGCAAAGAAGTCAAAAACCAAATCGTGCGATTCGACACCGGTCAAGCTGAAAGCCGACCCGACGGCCGAGGAGTTTGCGCGGCTGGCTTGGGCGGTTGCCCATCCCGCCCGCGTTCAAATTGTTCGTCTGCTGATCGGTCGCGAGGCGTGCGTGTGCGGTGAGATCGTCGATTGTTTGCCGTTGGCCCAGTCCACCGTTTCACAACACTTGAAGATCCTGAAGGAGTCAGGGTTGATCCAAGGTGAAGTCGATGGACCAAAGGTTTGTTACTGCATCAACCCAAAGCAACTTGAAAGACTCAAGTCGCTCGTTGCCGATTTGTGACGTGAGTTTTTTTTGCGTTCTTTTATCGTATATCGCCGATATTCGATTTAACTTTGATACGACAGGAGATTTCCAATGCCGAAAGTCCAGATTTTTGACAAAGCCATGTGCTGCTCGACGGGGGTTTGTGGCCCGCAAGTCGATTCGGTTCTCCCGAAATTTGCGGCCGACCTGGAGTGGTTGCAAGCTCAAGGACACGATGTCGAACGTTTCAATCTCGCACAGGACCCCGCCGAGTTTGTCAAGAATGCAACCGTGCAGCAATGGTTGACCGACGAAGGCGTCGAGTGTCTGCCTCTGGTGATCGTTGACCAGCGCGTCGTCAGCCGCAGCGAGTACCCAACTCGCGAAAACCTCGCTTTGTGGACGGGGACTTCAACGAAAGCCATGGCGAGATTGCCAATGGCTTCCGACTCGGGATGCTGCGGCGGTGATTCCGGTTGCTGCTAGGGACTTCCAATGTTTGAGTAAGGGATTCGTCATGAACTTTCTAAATACGCCGACGCGAAACTTGTTCTTCACAGGCAAGGGTGGAGTTGGGAAGACGTCGATGGCGTGCGCGACCGCAGTGCAATTGGCTGATCGTGGGCGACGAGTCTTGTTGGTGTCGACGGACCCCGCCTCGAATCTAGACGAAGTTCTTGGGACTTCACTGGGAAATCGGCCGACGCCCGTCAACTCGGTTCCTGGTCTATTCGCGTTGAACCTCGACCCGGAAGCTGCCGCTGCTGAGTATCGGGAACGGATGGTCGGCCCTTATCGCGGCGTCCTTCCTGACGCTGCGGTGCGCAGCATGGAAGAGCAATTATCAGGATCTTGTACGATTGAAATCGCGGCCTTTGACGAGTTTGCGAAGCTCTTGGGTGACAAGGATGCTACCGCCGATTTTGATCACGTTATTTTTGATACGGCTCCGACCGGACACACGCTTCGGCTGCTGACTTTGCCATCGGCTTGGTCGGGATACATCGAGCAAAACACAACTGGCACTTCATGCTTGGGACCACTTGCAGGCTTGCAAGCCCAAGCAGCGGTGTATCAAAAAACGGTCGAAGCACTTGCTGACGCTGAGGCGACGACGTTGGTGCTGGTCACGCGCGCCGAGCCCTCCGCTTTTCGGGAAGCGGATCGCACAAGTGCGGAACTGCGACACCTCGGAGTCAACAATCAACACTTGATCATCAATGGTGTCTTCACCGCTGAGTCGACATCGGATCCGATTGCAACGGCAATGCAACAGCGAGCAGAGCAGGCGATCGAAGGCATGCCTGAATCGTTGCGGGGACTCAAGCAATCTGTTATTCCGCTGACTGGAGACGGACTCATGGGCGTCGAATCGTTGCGAACGATCGGTTCCGACCAGCATCCGGTACTTCCGACCTTGGATCAGATGACGTCGATTGAGTCTTATCCTGCGGGTCTTGGCGAGTTGATGGATGATTTGTCGAGCCAACGTCACGGAGTGATCTTAACGATGGGCAAAGGCGGAGTCGGCAAGACGACCATTGCGGCTGCCGTGGCTGTCGCACTCGCTGATCGCGGTTTTAAGGTTCACCTCTCTACAACGGATCCTGCGGCCCATGTTGCCGCGACCATGGCGGCCGATCAGCTTGTTGGTCTGACGGTCGGTCGCATCGATCCTGTTCAGGAGACGGCTGACTACCGCGATGAAGTGATGCGGACGGCAGGTGCTGATTTGGACGAAGATGGCCGTGCCCTTCTTGAAGAAGACTTGCGATCTCCTTGTACCGAAGAGATCGCTGTGTTTCGAGCGTTTGCAAAGGCGGTGAGCGAAGGCACGGATCGGTTCGTGGTTCTTGATACCGCTCCGACCGGACATACGATCTTGCTGCTTGATTCCGCATTGGCCTATCACCGGGAAGTGACGAGGCAGGCGAGCCAGATGCCCGACGCTGTTGAGAATCTTTTACCGCGATTGCGAGATCCTGATTTCACGCGAGTCCTGGTGGTCACACTTCCCGAGGCAACTCCGGTTCATGAGGCAGCCAAGCTTCAGCAGGATCTGCGTCGCGCGGAGATCGAGCCATATGCATGGGTAATCAATCAGAGTCTTGTGCCGCTTGACGTCTCGAATCGAACGCTTCGTCATCGACAAAACAATGAGTCGCCTTTCCTCGACGAAGTCACGAAAACCTTGGCAAGTCGCGTTGCTTTGGTCGCCTGGCAGACCGAGCCACCGACGGGGCTGACCGGCCTTCGGAGGATCACCGCAAACAACTCTTCTGCAACGACCTTTTGAGAGATGAAGCAGTAGTCATTTGACAACTTCAAATGATTGCTCTGTGAAACGAGTCAATCGGAGGCGATAGGCGGTCGCCCAGGCACTCTCGATACAGTTCACGGTGACCGCTACCGCCGTACCACTGATTGTTCACGCGATGCTAGATAGCAAGATGCACCGATTTTCGGTTAACATCATAAGAACAAAAATTCGTTCTGTTCGATTCAGGATCGTGTCCATGGCGATTGTCTCCAAACCCCATGTCACCCGCGAAGAATATCTTCACCGCGGCAAGAAGTTCCAACATTGTCGAACGATCCCGAGTTCGATGCATCACGTCTTGATCGCCCAAGACCGACACTCGATCGATTGCTAGGCCGTAAAGAAAAGTATGAAATAAAACCACAAGCGATATGACGCGATCATTGTCGGTGGCGGGCATAACGGATTGGTGGCGGCCAGTTATTTGGCGAAGGCTGGCAAATCCGTTTTGCTTTTAGAAGCACGCGACGAACTCGGCGGTGCCACCACCAGTGTCAATCCATTCCCTGAGTACGATGCGCGACTTTCGAGCTACTCTTATTTGGTCTCACTGCTGCCCGATCAGATTGTCCGTGATCTAGGAATTCGCTTCACGACCTTGGGACGCGCTGTCGCTTCGTACACGCCTTACCAGCGCGACGGTCGAAACGATGGACTCTTGGTTTCGGCCGATTGTCAACGAGAGCTTCTCACAATTGGAGGTAGCGTATCGTCAGGCTCACGGTGGACAGTTGCCCAATCCGTTGCCGCTTGAGATGTATTGTCATACTCTTACGGACCCATCGATCCTGTCCCAGGATTTGATTGCCAAGGGATTTCACACCCTCACCCTGTTTGGGTTGCATACTCCGGCGAAGCTCTTTGATACAGACGATCAGGGCATAAAGAAGCTAGCCAAAGAACGTGCTTTGTCCAGTCTGAATGAATTCTTGCTCGATCCCATCGAGTCCGTTCTCGCTCCATGTAGCGATGGTTCCTTGGCAATTGAGGTGAAATCACCGCTGGATCTGGAGCAGGAAATCGCTCTGCCACGGGGAAATATTTTTCATCGTGATCTCGACTTTCCATTCCTCGATGACCATGATTTAGTCCTCATCGAAACCCGAAGCGTGAGCGAGGGATACATACAAAGGACTTAATGGTGATGAATCCCTTGCTCACGCTTCGGGTTACGATTAAATCAACACGCCGCAAGCGGGTTGCGTAGCAAAGTGCTACGCCGCTAATGGACTATGTTCCCTGTCCGTCAATGTTCCCTGTCCGTCAATGTTCCCTGTCCGTCAACAGATTCGGTAACACAACAGTTAGACTTAGAATGCAAAACACCCAAGCACTGGCCACGTTTCTGTTTGCCTTTATTCTCCTTTCCGCACAAGTGGCCGAGGCTCAGTCAAAGCCGCTCCGAGTGTTTATCCTCGCGGGCCAGTCGAACATGGAAGGACATGCGGAAGTCCGGACCTTTGATTACATCGGCAACGATCCGGCGACGGCACCTTTGCTCAAGGAGATGCGTAATCCCGATGGAACACCTCGGGTATGTGACCAGGTTTGGATGTCCTATTTGACCGGGCCTTATGATGGCAGTGCGAATGGCGAGGGCTTGGGGAAATTGACCGCAGGCTTTGGTGCACGCGGAGACCAACCCACTAAGGATCGCGGAAAGATTGGACCTGAGTTCACCTTTGGCATCGCGATGGAGAAAGAACTGAAGGAACCCATCCTCATCATCAAGACTGCTTGGGGCGGCAGGTCGCTCAACACCGAATTTCGTCCGCCAAGCGCCGGGCCATACAAGCTGTCCAAGCAGATTCAAGATCGGTGGGACAAACATCCGCAAGGTGCCCACGGCATTCCCAAGCTTGAAGATCGAAAAAAATGGCAGGAAGACAAAGAGGCGGCTTCAGGCGTGTTCTACCGCATGATGGTTGAGCATGTGAAAAAAGTACTCGCAGATCCCGCTCGGGTCTGCCCCGCCTATGATCCCAAGGCGGGTTACGAGCTTGCGGGGTTTGTATGGTTTCAGGGTTTCAACGATCTCGTCGATGGCCAGACCTATCCGAATGGCGATTACGATGAATACTCACGTCTATTGGCACATTTCATCCGCGACGTTCGCAATGACCTTTCCGCTCCGAAGATGCCATTCATCATTGGCGTACTTGGTGTCGATGGCGAGCAGAATGTCAACTTCCGCAAAGCCATGGCCGCTCCCGCTGAAATGCCCGAGTTCAAGGGGAACGTGGTTGCTGTTGATACCGCTCCTTTTTGGGATCGTGTCATCGAAGCCGCTGTACCCAAGCAGGGCGAGTATAACGAGATCGTCGGTACGGCTCACAAATTGAAAGCAGATGGCTCGCTCGATACAAAGCGGACATGGGATAAGTTTTGGAAGCCGATTGGAAAGCCTTTGCCAGAGCAGCGAGAATGGCGTTTCGTCACGGTCGATGCCACCGAAACGAGTGACAAATTGGAAAAGTTCACCGATAGGAGATTCCGTGACATCACACTGCCAGCCGGAATGGAGAATTGGTATTTACCCGAGTTCGATGACCGCCAATGGACAACAGGCAAGGCACCCATTGGCAAGGGCGTTTGGAATCACAGCGGAATCACATTGGACGAGTATTCGTCAATGTGGGGCAAAGAAGAGTTCCTGCTCATGCGTTCCACTTTTGAAGTTGATGACCTTGACTACGATTCCTATCGTATCGCGATTCTGGCGCGACAGGGGTATCATGTTTATTTGAACGGCCACAGGATTCATACCTACATCTGGTGGCAGGATAAGCCGCAATACCGATCCATTGTCCTCGACAAACAACAGACTCAATACTTGAAAGAGGGAAAGAACGTCTTGGCGGTTTATGCTAACGACCAATACGCTCCAAGCTCGCCAGAACACTATGCGGCGCTCGATGCATGGATTGAGGGACTCACCAAGGCGGATCAGGAGAAGCTCGACCTCGCTTTGGAGGAAGTCCTTTCTCCCAAAGACAGAGAAGCACTTCAAGGCGCATCCAATGGCGGCTATCACTACTTCGGTAGTGCCAAAATATTCGCTCAAATTGGAAAGGCCTTCGCCGAAGCGAACCTCAGACTCATCAAAAAATAAGAGCTCACAAGCAGAGACTTCAGAGGTAACCTGCCCAACTCGTAAGGCCTCGATGTTGGGGAGCTTTTGTATTCCACAATGGAGGAAACCTGATCGTGAACTCGCAACTTCTCTTACTTGATGGCACCAACTGAAACGAACAGGTCGACGATCGGGGTCGGATACTCTCGCCCGATTTGTACGCCGTATCGAGCTTGGTCCTCACGGCTGAGTTTCCAGGGCTCATGAATCCGGTCACTCGGAATGTTGGCCAGCACCGGCAACCAGTGCCGAACGTAATCCCCGTCGGGGTCGTAATCGCGAGCCTGTTTTGTGATGTTGAAAAAACGAAAGCCTCGCGCGTCGTTGCCCACGCCAGCGACGTAGTTCCAATTGCCGTAGTTGGACGCCACGTCATAGTCGATCAACAAGGATTCGAACCACTCGGCTCCCATTCGCCAATCGATCCCTAAGTTCTTCGTCAAGAAGCTTCCGACGTTTTGGCGACCTCGGTTGGACATGAATCCGGTGGCGGCGAGTTCTTGCATGTTCGCATCAACGAGTGGGTAGCCGGTCCGACCCTGCTTCCAAGCGTCCATTCGTTCGACGTCACGCAACCACGGTAATTGAGTTTGTTGCAAACCGCCAATTTGGAACAGATGTCGACCGTGCTTGGCGGCGATGAAATGAAAATAGTCTCGCCACATCAGTTCGAAGATCAGCCAGTAAGTCGATTCGTTCGCGACACGTTCTCGCTCGTAACGGCTGACTTCCGCCGCGATCGTTCGCGGGGAAAGACTTCCATTGGCCAGCCAAGGCGAGAACTTGGACGAATCATCGACGGCCAGCATTCCGTTGCGAGTTTGTTTGTAAACGCGTAATCGATCGCGGTCCCATAGGTATTCCTGCAGTCGTTCCATTCCCGCGGTCTGGCCACCTCGATAGTCTCGGTGGCTGCGTTCATCGAACTTCGGTGGCTCGACACCGAGTTCGGTAGCGCCAGGAAGATCGCCGACAACACAGCATTCCGGCAGTCGGCAATGAATCGAATCCGGTGCCGCGAGCGGATCGCGATGGGACGATGACTTTTCGATTGATTTTCGATAGTGCGTAAAAATCTCGGGGACCTGTGCGATCTCGAACGGTAAATCTTCAGGCAGGTGCAACGTTCCAGCCCAACGGTGAACGGTTCTGACACGGCCGCGTTGACATGCGAGTTCGACCGCCTGCTCGATGTCGTATTCCTCGGTTCCCGGTTCGCGGTGGTAGTGAACTGAATCGATCGATAGCTCCTGGATCAACTGCTCGATCGTTTCTTCCGGTTTGCCGTGGCGCACGATCAATTCGCCCCCGAGACGCCGAAGCTGGTCGCGGAGATCGGCAACCGATTCGATCAGAAACCGCGTCCGATGCGGACCTGTCCGATCGAATCCGAAGCGAGAGCGTCCGAATTGACGTGGATCGAAGCAGTACAGGGCGAAAGTGTTGCCCCCGCTTCCTGCATGCTCCGTCGCGATCCGTAGCGGCTCGTGATCATGGGTGCGTAAATCATTTCGAAACCAAACCAAACAATTGGCCATCTCGAGTCGCTCTGAAAATAGGCAGGATTGCACCGAATCAAAACGTCGGTGCATCGGGTTTGGGCACATGCGATCGCCTGCGTACCGAAAGTGCCGACGAGGAAGGATTGCAACCCGCACAGTCCTGCTGCACGAACCGTTGTGAAACACGACGGTTTCACGCAGTCGCGGGTTATCTTGCGAATTGACTTTAACGATTAGAGGGTTTGGAACGTTATCCGGCACGTTGGTTGCTTTGCATGCAAACGCCCGATCGACGACGGCAACTTGAAACACATTCTTGCAACGTTTTGGAGACGAAGATGAAAAAATGGGTCCGACTTGGATTGGCTCTCGCGGTGACCGGATCGATGTTGGCGGTCCAGGCACCGACGGCCGAGGCCGGCTTGTTCGCCAAGCTGTTTGGAAAGAAAGACGAATGTTGCTGTTGCGAGCCTGAACCGGTTTGTTGCGAGCCGGAACCGGTGTGCTGCGAGCCAGAACCTGTTTGTTGCGAGCCCGAACCGGAACCGGTGTGCTGTGAGCCCGAACCAGAACCCGTTTGCTGCGAACCAGAGCCCGAACCAGTGTGCTGTGAGCCGGAGCCGGCTCCAGAGCCATGCTGCGCGAGTTATTCGATGCCCGAATTAGCTCCAGGCGAGGTACTGGTTTCGATCTCGCCGATTCTAATGCCCGCGAATCGTTCGACGGTGCAAGTTGCCGTCAAGACGCCCGTCAGGATGGCTGACAACGGCGTGATGCTGGTGAAATCTATGAAATAACCAACCGAGCAAGTGCTTGAAGATGGGGATCCTCCGTCCACGGAAACGTGGGCGGAGGATTTTTTGTTGGTTTCGGCTTGGCACTGACTTTGCGGTCTCTTATCGCATTGGGCGACGACCCGACCGATCCAAGTCTCGCCCTCCTCAGCCCGACAATCCCCCAACTCGACAATTCGTTGTCAAGAAGCAATCATGGGCAGTGTTCAGTCCACCCTCTGACCCTCTTTCAGGCAGCAAACATTTGGCAACGGTCACGAACGATCCTTGGACGATCGAAGATTCAGCGGCGCAGTACGGCATCGAACGATGGGGCGATGGCTATTTTTCGATATCGCCCGATGGCACCGTATTGGTTTCTCCGGACCCGACCCAACCTGGTTTCATTGACCTGAAGGCTCTCGTCGATCGTTTGCTTGAGCGTGGCTTGGAGTTGCCCATCCTGATTCGATTCAATGGCATTTTGCGGGACAGATTGCGTCGTCTCGATCAGTGCTTTAGCAAAGCGATCGAAGATCATGCTTACGGGAATAAGTATCGCTGCGTCTTTCCAATCAAAGTCAACCAGCAGCGTGAAGTCGTCCAGCAGATCGTCGAGGAAGGTTCGAAGCTGGGGTTTGGAATTGAAGCGGGCAGCAAACCGGAACTACTCGCGGCTGTCGCGATGGGCACGTTGGAAGTGCCGATCATCTGCAACGGATTCAAGGACGAGGAGTTCATTCGTTTGGCACTGTTGGCCCAGCGTCTCGGTCGGACGGTTTTGCCGGTCGTGGAAAAAGTCAGCGAGCTGGATTTGATTTTGAAGGTGGCCGAGGAGGTCGGCGTTCGCCCGACATTCGGCATCCGCGTGAAGCTCGCCACCCGAGGCAGTGGACGTTGGCAAGCCAGCGGCGGATACCGAAGCAAGTTCGGCTTGACGGTCGCCGAAGTGCTCGCCCAATTGGATCGCCTGTTAGAGATGGGCATGGGCGATTGTTTTCAGTTGTTGCATTTTCATGTCGGCAGCCAGATCGGTAACATTCGCCAATTGAAGTCGGCGATTTTGGAAGCGGCCCGGATCTACATCGATCTGAAACAACGGGGGGCGGCGATGGGTTATCTCGACGTCGGTGGTGGACTCGGAGTCGATTACGACGGTTCCCAAACCGACAACGAATCGAGCATGAATTACACGGTGCAAGAGTATGCCAACGACGTCGTCTATCACGTGCAAACAGTTTGTGATGAAGCCGAAGTGCCGCATCCGCAATTGATCTCCGAAAGCGGACGAGCGATCGCGGCCCAACACAGCGTCTTGGTGATGGAGACATTGGGTGTGACCAGCCAGGGAGCGTCCGATCTTCCGGAATGGGCCCAGGTTTCATCTGACGATGCGGCCGCCGAGGAACCCGCGTTCAGCGACGACAATCTTGGCGAGAATCGACTCGACGAAGCGACACTAGCATCGCGACTGCAATCCGAAAAGCCTTGCGGTCCGCCCGAGGAATACGAGCAACCTGTCCATGATCTGTGGGATGGTTACAAGAACCTGACGCCGGAGAATATGCTCGAGACGTTCCACGACGCGCAGGTCGCGTTGGACCTCAGCATGAATTTATTCAGCGGCGGATACTTGCCGCTCGAGCAACGCGTCGCGGCCGAAACATTGTTCTTTGAAATCTGTCATCGGGCACGCGATTTCGCGAATGAACTCGACGAGATTCCGGAAGACTTTCAGCATCTCGATCGAATGTTGTCGGACATTTACTTTGCGAACTTTTCGCTATTTCAATCGATGCCCGATTCATGGGCGATCGATCAATTGTTCCCGATCATGCCGATCCACCGGTTGGAGGAAGAGCCGACGCGTCATGCGGTCTTGGGCGACATCACTTGCGACAGCGACGGCAAGATCGATGCGTTTGTTGGAGACGGTCGCCGTACCGAAACGTTGATGTTGCATCCGCTGCGTCCGAACGAATCGTATCAATTGGCCGTATTCATGGTCGGCGCTTACCAAGAAATCCTTGGTGACCTCCACAACCTGTTCGGTGATACGCATGCGGTTCATGTCGAACTCGATGGCGAGATCACCAAGATTCGATCCATCGTCAAAGGCGACACGGTTCGCGAAGTGCTCGGATACGTGCAATACGAAGACCGCGAACTGGTCGAAGCGATCCAACAAGCAGTCGAAAACGCGGTCGTTCACGAACGCATCAATCACCAACAAGCCGGCCAAACGGTCGCCGCCTACGAGCGGGCCTTGGCGGGTTACACTTATTTGACATCGCACCGCAACGCGGTCGCGATCGAAAACGAAGAAATCGTATTGCCCAAATAATCAACCAGTAGTCTGGGTCAAAAGTAGGCTGGGTCGCAGCGATAGCGAAGACCCGGCAACCAAAGCCAATCGCCAATCGCCAATAGCCAATAGCCAATAGCCATCTGCCGGGTGTTCGTCGCCAAAGCTCTCCTCCACCCAGCCTACGTCGATCCACCGAGATGGCGATCACTTCCGATCGGCTGGCAAAAACGTTAGTCTGACAGACTCACTCCTATATTGTCGCCTTCTCAAACTTTCATATCTCCGATGGCCGACTCCACGATCCCGATCGCTGCCGCTCCCAAGGGCAAACCCTTCAAGCCCGCCGAGGCCAATGCCAAGCATCCGTTGGCACCTTACAAGACGATGACCGACGACGAATTGCGGACTCGAATCGAAGCGGTTCGTGGCGAACTCGGTGAGGAGCTCTTGATTCTCGGGCATCATTACCAGCAAGACGAAGTCATCGCGCACACCGACTTGCGAGGCGACAGTTATCAACTATCTGAGATGGCCGCCAAGAGCCAGAAGTGCCGCACCATTGTGTTTTGTGGCGTCCACTTCATGGCGGAAACGGCCGACATTCTTGCCAACCGTCCCGATCGCGTGGCCGCTCGAAACGGACGTCGAGTCGACGTGTTGTTGCCCGACATGGCGGCGGGTTGCTCGATGGCCGACATGGCCGGGATCGCGCAAGTCGAAGCCGCTTGGCAGGACATGGGCGAAATCATCGACACCGAACAAGTTATTCCGGTCACGTACATCAACAGCGCCGCGAGTTTAAAAGCGTTCTGCGGTCGGCATGGCGGTATCGTTTGCACGAGCAGTAACGCACGAGCGGTATTGCAATGGGCGTTCGAACGCGGACAGCGGGTTTTCTTTTTCCCCGATCAACATCTCGGGCGCAACACCGCGTTGACGATGGACATCACCGAAGACCAAATGCCCGTGTGGGATCCATACGCGTTGGAAATGGGCGGCAACACCGACGAGGCGATCGAGAATAGCCGCGTGATCTTATGGAAAGGCCACTGCAGCGTTCATCAGATGTTCCGCGCCGAACACGTCGCCCGGTTCCGAGCTGAACACCCCGGGATCCAAATTTTGGTTCATCCGGAGTGCCCTCGCGAGGTCAACGATATCGCTGACATCAGCGGAAGTACGGGGAAGATCATCAGCACCGTTCAAGCCGCCCCGGCGGGAACGAAGTGGGCGATCGGTACGGAGTTGCACTTGGTCAATCGACTCAAAGCGGAACACCCCGAACAGGAAATTCATTTCCTCAGTCCGGTCGTTTGCATGTGCGCGACGATGTACCGGATCGACTTGCCACACTTGGCGTGGACATTGGAAAACCTGCGAGACGGCGAGCTGGTCAATACGATCCGCGTCGACGACGAAACGACCAAGTGGAGTCTGATCGCGTTGGAACGCATGTTGGCGGTGAAGTAAAGCGGCATGAGCAATCCGTTGGCGTCCGATTCACTGATTTCCCCAACGCCAACGCGTGGGTATTTAATCGCGGCCGCGATCGCCGGCGCAACCGCGATCATCATCGGTGCGTTCGGAGCCCACGGTTTGCAATCGTATTTACCTGAAACCGGAATCGACGCCGAAACACTCGAGCGACGATTGAGCCAGTTCGATACCGGAGCGAGGTACCACCTTGCTCACGCGGTCGTGTTGCTCGTGCTGGCCGCTTCCTCGTTCACGCCGACAAGATTTTTTCGGCTTGCGTTTGCGTTGATGATCGCGGGGATCGTGTTGTTTTCGGGCAGCCTCTACCTCCTCGTCTTGACCAATACGCCTGCCCTCGGCGCGATCACGCCGCTCGGCGGGACGAGTTGGATCGTCGCGTGGTGCTTGCTCGGGTTTTGTCGACGATCACGGCCGGGTGAGCGGTGAACGTCGATCGCACTCGCGTTCTCTTGATGGCCAGTTCGATGCGGGGCGGTGGCAGCGAACACCAAGTCGCGCTGTTGGCCGAACACCTGCCTCGGGAATCGTTCGAAGTTCATCTTTATCTGACCCACCGAGTCGGCGATCTGCTTCCGCGCATACCGGACGACGTCGTCATCCATTCCCCCGAAGCCGCGCCAGTTTCGTTCTTGGAAAAGGTCCTCAATCGTTGGCCGGGCCGAATTCTTCGCAATCAGGCGAGAGACTTTGATGCGTTACTGCGTCGCGAAAAGATCGACGTCGTATACGACCGAGCGTTTCACAATACGCTGATCGCCGGGCATCCGTCGGTCACGACTCCGGTTCGACGAGTTTCGACGATCGTCAGTCCGCCGCACTTGGCACTGCCGAGTGTCGAGAAACGATTCGTCCAACAGAAACGCCGTCGATTGGCGGATGCCTATCGGCGCAGTGACGAAGTCATCGCGGTCAGCCACGCCGTCGCGGAATCGGCATCTCGCTATTACGGTCTGCCAATCGAACGGATTTCCGTGATCCGCAACCCGGTCGATCTCAACGCAATTCGATCCAGCGTTCAACTCTCTGAGCTTCCCATGCGGAGCACGATCGACCAACGACGACTGAATCTCGTTTGCGTGGGTCGGATGAGTTCGGAAAAGGGACAGGGAGATTTGGTCGAGGCGATCGCCCGATTGCCGCAACCGTGGCCCGAAGATTTCCCGAGATTCAGGGTTCGTTTCATCGGCGACGGCCCGTTACGCGGAGAGTTGCAGCGGCGGGCCGAGTCGCTGGCGGATTCCAAGGGGACGGTCAACGGTCACGAGATCGAATTTTGCGGAATCATTTCACCTGCGGTCGGCGAGATTGCCGCCGCAGACGCATTGGTATGTCCGTCACATTTTGAAGGCATGCCCAACGTGGTGCTTGAGGCGTTCGCGTTGGGAACGCCGGTTATCGCCACCCGTGCCGGCGGGACCGCTGAACTTCAGTCGGATCCGTCCGAACCGACGTGTTTTTGGGCCGACCCAGGCGACCCGAACTCGCTTTCGCTTGCATTGTTGCAATTTGTCGAGGATTCGGAACATGGAAGATTCCAGGTCGATTCCGCCGCGCGGTGGGTTATTGGCAACCATTCGGTGGGGCCAATCGTCGGTGAAATCATTGCCAAACTGCAAGGAACGGCTGCAAAACGATCACGCCGGTGATGGAGTGCAATCTGTCGCAACGCGATCGCGTGCGGTATCGTCGATAAACGAACGCTATCGGCGTGTTGATTTAGTGAGCCGACGCCGCTATCGGGCCGATGATTTGGTTTGCATCGTAACCCGAAGCGTGAGCGAGGGATACCTACAAAGGATTTAATGGCGTTCAATCCCTCGCTGACGCGTCGGGTTACGATTCAATCAACACGGCGTTATCGGGCGGTTGATTTGGTTTGCATCGTAACCCGAAGCGTGAGCGAGGGATACTTACAAAGGATTTAATGGCGTTCAATCCCTCGCTGACGCGTCGGGTTACGATTCAATCAACACGGCGCTATCGGGCGGTTGATTTGGTTTGCATCGTAACCCGAAGCGTGAGCGAGGGATACTTACAAAGGATTTAATGGCGTTCAATCCCTCGCTGACGCGTCGGGTTACGATTCAATCAACACGGCGTTATCGCGTTGTGGCCGATTGCACTCGAAGGCGGGCAATCGGCACAACCGTTATATTCCTCGGTGCGTATAAGGCCGTTGCGTGGAGGCTCGCAAAATCGCCAATTTTGTTGACACCCATTTTCGAGCCCAATTATACTCTTGGATTGCACTCCCCACCTTCTCTTCACTCGTCCCTTCGGAACCCTTTTCCCATGAATCTCCTCGGGAAATCCTTCTCGGTTTTGATCTTGCTGCTCAGCGTCGTGTTCATGGTTTTGGCCCTCGCGGTCAACGCTTCGCACCGCAATTGGCGGGATGTAGTCCTGGCCGATGACGGTCTGAAAGCTCAAATCGAAACGATCGCGCGAACCAACAACGAACTGCGCGACTCACGGGCTCGCACCCAAGCGGCACTCGATCGTGAGCAAGCCGCTCGACGAACCGCCTTGGCGGCATTGCAAACCCAGCTCGATCAGCTCGAATCGCAACTTCGTGAGAGTGAATCGACCGTACAACAACTCCAAGCTAAGAACACCGAGTTGGCTCAATTGGACCGTAGTCGAGCCGAAGAACTCGAAAAGTTAACTGCGGAAACCGCGAAACTACGGCAGGCGATTCGTGACGAGCAGCAAGATCGCGACAATCTGTTTGCCGAAACTCTGTCGTTGACCGACCAAATGAATAGCCTGCGAGGGATCGTTCAGCTTCAACAAGATCGGAACGATCAATTGATGACCCAGGTGACCCGGTACAAGGAAGTCGTCGACGCGGCTGGATTGAACATGAACGATCCGCTTGATGGTGCTCCGCCAGAGCGAAACGGAAAGGTTTTGGTCGTCAATCATCCTCGCAAGTTGGTCGAAGTGTCGATCGGTTATGACGATGGATTGCGAGCCGGTCATTTTCTCGAGGTCACTCGCGGTGGTCGTTATGTCACTCGCTTGCGAGTTCGAGAGACCGAGCCCGATCGGGCGGTCGCCGAAATTTTGCGTGACTACAGCGAAGGTAACATTACGGAGGGCGATCGTGTCGACACAACTATCGAATGAACCTGGCGTCCGCTCGACCAAACAACCACCATCGGTTTTCACGGTCATGTTGTTGTTGGCGACTTTGTTCATGTTGATCGCGGTGATCGCGATGTACATGGAGTTGAACCGTTGGGCGCCGGATTTCTACAAGACCAGCACCGCTCGCCCGAACGTGATGGTCCGCCCAGCGATCGATCATCACTACGCGTAAAGACGCCAAGTAGCAGATGGTGGTAGGCACAATCGTCGTTTTCTTCAAACGCAGAGCACGCTGAGACGCAGAGAATCGCGGAGTTTGATGCCGTATGTTGAATGCCAACTTTTGCGGCCCTCTGCGCCTCGGTGAACTCTGCGTTTAGACGTTAGCATGGAATCATTGAAGGTCGCTAATCGCTCGCGCGTTTTAGATTCGGCGTCTAAAAGTCGCCGGTACGGTTTGCTAACGCAATAATAAACCGGCGACCGCTCCGGTCATGCAGCACGCGAGCAGTCCGCCGAACATGGCACGCAATCCAAGCTGGGCCAGTTCCGCTTTGCGTTTCGGTGCCAAACCGCCCACGCCGCCGACTTGAATGCCGATCGCGGCAAAGTTGCTAAATCCGGCCAACGCGTAGGTCAGTACTTGAGCCGATCGAGCGCTGATCGGTGGTTCGTCTCGACGCATCATTTCGCCGAGTTGTTGAAACGCGACAAACTCGTTGGCGACGGTTTTCATGCCGATCAATTGTCCGGCGACCAAACATTCTCCCGCCGGAATGCCGATCAGCCACGCCAACGGTGCCCCGAGGTAACCGAGGATCAAGCCTAACGACACAAGTGCCTCGCCGTCTGGGCCGACCCAACCGATCGCTTGACATGTGCCCGCAAGCAACGTGTCGATCAAAGCGATCAAGGCCAAGAATGCGATCAGCATCGCCGCCACGTTGATGGCCAATTTCATCCCTTCGCTGGCCCCTTCGACAGCGGCACCGATCACGTTGGTCGACGATAGCGACTCGCTCGACGGGGAAACTAAGTCGACCATCGAATCCGGATCGTTCGAGACGGCGGGCGATTCCTCCGCATCATGTTCGAGGGGAAGGTTCGTCGAATCGCATCGATCGGTCTCGGGAACCATCACTTTCGCGATCAACAAAGCCGCCGGGGCGCTGATCACCGACGCGGTCAGCAGGTGTCCGATGTCGATCCCCATCCCGGCATACGCACCCAGCAATCCGCCCGTCACGGTCGCAAATCCGCCGGTCATCATCGCGCACAATTCGCTGCGGGACATCGTGTCCAGATAAGGTCGCACAACCAGCGGTGCTTCGGTGTGGCCGACGAAGACATTCGCGGCGGCGGCGAGCGTTTCGGGGCCGCTCGTGCCCAACGTGAAACGCATGACCCAAGCCATGGCGGCCACCAAACGCTGCATCACGCCGAGGTAATACAGAACGCTCATCAACGAGGAAAAGAAAATCACCGTCGGCAAGACGCCGAATGCGAACGTGGCCAACAATCCGCCGGACGAGGAATCGCTCGTTGAAAATAGAAAGCCGCTTCCGACATCGACATTGCTCATTACGGAAGTGAAGGCATCTCCGATCCGTGAAAACAGCCAACGTCCCGCACGCGTGCCCGTTACGAGATAGGCCAAGACGACTTGCAAGAACAAACCGCCCAAGACGACCCGCCAAGGAAACCGACGACGATCGGTGCTGATCGACCACGCGAGGCCGACGAAAACGACAATGCCGATTAGGCAGGCCGCTCGAGATGATAATTCTTCCAAGGATTCATTCCCCCGTTGAGGACGTCATTAGAACCGATTCGCAACCTGAGGGAAACGGCGGCCTAGTCGTTCTCAACGAGCATTCGCGGCGTTCTTAGACCAGCGTTTCTGAGACAACAAACGGAACAACCACCACACGAAGAGCCCGACGACGACCGCCGTGCTGACCCAACCGAGCGGACCGGTTAAGTCAGCATAGTTGTTACCCAGCCACCAACCCAGCGACGCCAACAACGCGGTCCAGGCGACGGTGCCGATGGCCGTGTAGATCGCGAACGGAAGGAAGCTCATGTTCGAAAATCCAGCCGGCAGACTGATCAACGTTCTTAATCCAGGAATCAATCGACAAATCAATACGGCCCAACCACCCCAGGAATCAAACCATTGGTCGACGCGATCGATATCTTTGGGCGAGATCGTCAACCAAGCCCCGTGATGGTCGACCCATCGTGAAAGTCGATCTTTGCCGATCCATAGCCCAACGCCATACCACAACAGCGCGCCGAGGAACGATCCGATGCTTCCTGCGGCGACTACCGCCAACAACGAATGGTCGCCCTGACTCACCGAATAGCCTGCCCAAGGCATGACCACTTCCGATGGAATCGGCGGAAAGATGTTCTCGATCAACATCAAAAAAGCGACGCCCATAACGCCAAATTGTTCGAGTGTGTTCTGAATCCATTGGTCCATTTTGCATCGCCTGTTCAAACAAGTTCATCCACCCAACATCGATCGAGTCGCAAACGATCGCGACTACGAAAGAACGGGGGCGTCAACGGAATGGGTTCGCAAAGACCGTTCCATTGGTCAGAAGGTTCCAACTGAACAATCGGCGCGATGATTGCAGACAGCTTCTATTCGAAAGCAACTCCACTCAAAGCCGAGACTGAAAATGACCCAGCCCATGTCACGCCGCAACTTCACGCAATTCGCCAGCCTTGCGGCCGTCGCAGCGACCGCGAGTCAGCAAGCAGGAGCTAGCGATTCGTCTTCTCCGTCACCGTCCAACTCAGCCAGCTCCTCGCAGATTCAGCCCGTCGGCGGCAACACGATCGAAACGACCGGAAACAAGATTCCGCTCGCTCCGCCCAACGATCAGCCGCCCAACCTGCCGATCCCGGAAGTTCCCAAAAAGAAAATGGGCTGGGCCGTCGTCGGTCTGGGGCAACTCGCACTGGGCCAAATCATGCCGGCGTTCGGCCTGTGCGACTACAGTGAACCGCGGGCGTTGGTCAGCGGTCATCCTGCCAAAGCCAAAACGGTCGCAAAGGCCTACGATGTCGCTAAAGACGCGATCTACCAATATGACAATTTTGATGAAATCGCCAACGATGATCGGATCGACATCGTCTACATCGTGCTGCCCAACTCGATGCACGCCGAGTACACCATCCGAGCCCTTGAGGCCGGCAAGCATGTCTTGTGTGAAAAGCCAATGGCGGTTTCGATCGACGAGTGCCAACGGATGATGGACTCCGCCGAGCAAGTCAATCGGCAACTGATGATCGCTTATCGGTTGCACTACGAACCCTTCAATCGCAAAGTGATGCAAATGTGCGACGAAAAGCGGTTTGGCGAGATCAAGACATTCAGCGGTAGCTTTTGCATCAATGTCGATGCCCCTAACATTCGCTTGGCACGTGAGCTCGGAGGCGGGCCGGTCGGCGATGTCGGTGTTTATCCGATCAATGCGGCGAGATACGTGACCGGCGAAGAACCCGTCGAGGTGTTCGCTCACGCTCATCAACCCGGCGACGATCCGCGGTTTCGCGAAGTCCCCGAAAGTGTGTCGTGCTTGCTGAAGTTTCCCTCAGGAGTCCTGGCGAACTTGGACTGCAGTTTTAATACCCATCGCAGCGACTTCTATCGCGTTGCGTGCGCCGACGGCGTGATCGAACTATCGCCCGCGTTCAGCTACAACGGACAGCGACTGATGACTCACCAGCCGTCCGGTTCCGACGAACCGAACGTGGTGATCCAGCACGAGCTTTCGGCCGTCAACCAATTTGCATCCGAGATGGATCACTTTTCACAGTGCATCATCAACAACCAAGCCAACCGCACGCCAGGAAAAGAAGGACTCGCAGACATGCGGATTCTTGCGGCGTTAGACGAATCGATCCGTCAATCGCGACCCGTCAAAATGAATTGAATTCCGAGCTTGATCCTACGGTAACCCGCAGCGCAACGGGCTGTTGATTTAGTCGTTTAACGGCAAGCCGCAGGCGACAGAGTTTGAGAACGCCGATGCCTGCGGCTTGCCGTTAAACGAAAACGCCCAATCGTGCACTCAATCAACAGCCCGGCAAGCGAGGGATAAACAGGAATCCCTCGTTTACGCAGCGGGTTACGATTGTCGGTTCCGTCAAGAATAGCCGCTACGTTGGACGACTTGCGTATCAACGCGATGAATTCAGCTGAGCAACCACAACGCCAACCAACATCGGAACGAGCGCCATCGCCGCGTCGGAGAAACGTCCGATCGGCGGGCTCGTGAGTGCGACGAATGTGATTTTCATGAGCGCGTAGCTGACGGTGACCATCACGAGTGGCTTGATCGGAGACCAATCGATCGCGTTCTTTTGTACCGAACTACGGGTTGACCAGACGAAAGCCCAAACCGCCAACGCAATCCAACATGGAAAATAAACCGGATGCATCACCATGTTCGCGGCCGACCCCCAAACTCCGCGTCGAATCGCCAATGCAAGCCATTTGGCATATCGCCAGGGATACTCGGCAACAATCGCCGAGTCGAGCTTTGACAACGCTCGATGCTGGACCACGACATCCCCGCCGATCACCCTTTCCGCTGCCGGGATGACGATTGAATAGGTCATTTCGTCCCAGCGGTTTTCCAACGACATGTAACTGTCCGCTCGAGAATGCATGTCCATCACCTCCCAGCGGGCGCGGCCGATGGCGGCTCCGAGATCGGCAAGCGGCGGATCGAATCGCTCCTTCGTCAGATCAGCGAGTTCATCGTTGTCGAGCAATTGAGTGGTGACGGCGGCCATGTTCTGATGACCGAAGGGCAAGATTCCATAGTCACCGGTGACCGACCCGCGGAATCCACACCAGACAATCAACGCGACCAGCGGCAGCATGATTATCCCGATCGCGTCGAACCATCGCGTTCGTCCAACCACATAAGCTGAACCGGCAGGGCGAAACATCATCGCCGCAAACATCCACGGCATCAGAAAAAGATAGGCGGGACGAATCGCAATCACCGCGATCACCAGCGTTCCGATCGCGATTGTTGTTCGCCATGAGTTCCCGACTCTCCACACTCGCACGACGAGTGCCGCGATGATCATCCCAAGCGACATGGAAATTGAATCCGTCGCGATCGTATTGATGTGGTCCCAAAAGGTATTGGTAACGGCGAAGGCGATACAGCCGACAATGGCGGCGCGGCGTGGCACCGACCATCGGAACAACTCGTCAAGCCAAACGGTGACGGCGATCGCATGCACGACGATCTGGAAAATCACCAGTGCCTGCAACGAAGACTCACCCGACGAGAAAAGCAACTCGCTCGCCCGAATCAGTAACGGGTAACCGGGTGTGCGGACCGAACGAGCGACTTCATCGGCTGAAGCGAACCGATAGTCGATGTAGCTTGGTGTATCAGACACCAAGTGGGGTGTCATCCGTCCGCTAACGAAACAGACCAGCATCAACGCCGCAATCGCGGTCGCCAATCGCAACGGAAACGTCTTCGGCGACGGCGTCATGGACTGGCCATTCAAACGACCGATCCTTTATCGCTTGATCTCGAACGCGAACAGCAAATCTTGGTCACGGATGAATAAGGTTTGATTGGCAATCACCGGGTGCGCCCAGATCGCTCCGCGATCACGCGGAATCGACGTTTGTTTGGGCAGGGTCAACGTCCCCTTGTTTAGGAAACCCTTGCGACTCGGTTCGACCAACATCACCGTTCCGTCACCGTCGTTGTAGCAATACAATCGACCGTCGGCATAGGCGATCGATCCGCTCTTATTGCCACGCAGTTTTTCTTCCCACAACGTGTCGCCGGAGGGAAGGTCTTGGGCCATCCAGGTTCCCCCGTTGGCTTTCGTGAATCCGTAGATGACTTGGTCGACTAAGACGACGCCACCGTGATGATTCATCATGGTCTTGCCGTCGAGGTGATAGACTTGATCAGCGCGAAGGGTGTTCCCCGAGGCGGTCAGTTTCAGCAACACGTTCCCGGCCCCGTAGTCGCTCGTATGGTAGACCAAATCGCCGGTCACGATCGGAGTTGGGATCGTGGCGACGTCATTGCCAGTGGTCGGATTCTCGAACAGCTTGTTTCCGTTCTGACAATCAAATGCGACCACCCCTTTATTCGATGCGGTGACGTAATAGTTCACGCCGCCAAAGTTGCCTTTGATCACCGAGACATAATGCGAGGGCGCGTCGTAACCCCGCGATTGCCAAACTAATCGTCCGGATTGCCGGTCCAATCCGACCATGAAGTTCGCTCCACCGGGGCAAACGATCACACGGTCGCCGTCAATGAGAATCGATTCACTGTATCCCCACTTGGGAATCTGGCCACCGTACTCTTTGACCAAATCAACGGACCACAAGACGTCGCCGGAATCCTTTTTCAATACGGCGACGGTGCCGACGTCCGAGAGCACAAACACTTGATCGCCGTCGATCGTCGGTGTACTGCGTGGTCCCGCGCCCCAGCCGACGTTGTAGTCACCGTTAGCACCGGCTCGCGAGACGTTCGTTTTCCAAAGACTCTTACCGGTTTGTGAGTCCAAGCACACGGCGAAGCAGTTCTGTTCGTCGGCACCCATCGTGAACAAGCGCCCGTCGACGATCGACATGCTGCTGTAGCCTCGACCCATTTGGCTCGATTCCCACTTCAACGCCGGTCCATCGGTTGGCCAAGATTGGGCCAACAACTGCGGGGCGGCATGTCCGTCGCGTTGCGGACCTCGCCACTGAGGCCAATCCGTTTCGGCGGCGTTCACGAAACCGGTCGACATACCGGTGAACAACAGTAACAAGGCAATTAATCGAGACTTCGTCATGGCGTTGGAGTTTGTTTTTGGATCAGTTGGCAGAGACATGAATTGCGTCAAATCGAACTTCAGGCTTCCCTGCCCGTTGACGGTATTCTAAAGCACACCCTTGGTCGACGGGATAGTGGTGTTTCGTGGATCTTTTTCGACCGCCATCCGGATCGCTCGGGCGGTTGCTTTGAAGACGCACTCGGAGATGTGGTGAGCGTTCTTGCCGTGGTGCAAAACGACGTGCAAATTGCACTTCGCGTTCGCCGCGAAGGATTGCCAGAAATGTTCCACCAGTTCGCTGTCAAACGTTCCGATCTTCGAAGCCCCGATCGGCGCGTGGTATTCGAACGCATACCGTCCTCCCATGTCGACCGCCGAGGTGACCAGGCATTCGTCCATCGGCAACGTGAAATGGCCGTAGCGATAAACGCCCGCTCGATCCCCGAGTGCTTGGTCGATCGCTGTTCCCAACGCGATGCCCACGTCCTCGGTCGTGTGGTGGTCGTCGACGTGAAGGTCGCCGGTGGCTTGAACGGTCAAATCGATCAACGAATGTTTCGCGAACAGATCAAGCATGTGGTCGAAAAAACCGACGCCGGTTCGACGCGAACCACTGCCCGTGCCGTCAAGGTCAACGGAAAGCTCGATTTGGGTTTCGCCGGTTCGGCGCTGAATCGTGGCGGTTCTTGGCATTCTGATTGAAGATTGAAGATTGAAGATTGAAGATTGAAGATTGAAGATTGAAGATTGAAGATTGAAGTTGACGACCCGTTGAGGATCGCGTGAACAATACGTGGCATCGGCTTCCAGCCTCTTTATACCCCACAAGTCCTTGTGTAATGCTCCCCTGCCAGCTCGTCTGACAGGAAGCCCAGGTTGGCAAGCTAGACACGAGCCGCAATTCGCCCAACCTTCCGATTTTCACTTGTGCTCGCCGCTTGAAGCGGCGAGCACAAGTGAAAATCGGAAGGTTGGGAGGGCGTCGTTGTCTAGCTTGCGAACCTTATTCACCCACGAGACGAGCTCGTGGGGGTCAAAAAGATGTGGGGTATAAAGAGGCTGGAAGCCTATGCCACCTTAATAATACGTCACTAAGCATCGCTGGATCATCCACTACAAATACTTCACTTATTGATCTCACGCTGCGGGTTACGATACGGCTAACCTAACGATCCGATGGCTCGGCCGATCATGAGCAAACAGGCGTCGATTTGGTCGTCCGTTCCGACACTGATTCTCAAGCCGTCGCCCCAGTCGGGAAACGCCATGTAGCGGACCAGGATCTGATTACGTTTGAGATACTCGTAAATCTCCGAGTGTCGGCCGGAGGAATGTTGGCACCATACGAAGTTCGCGTGTGACGGTGTAACGCGAAAACCCATCGCGGACAGTTCGGATGCCATCCGATCGCGCGTCGTGTTCATCTTGGCGACCACGTCTGCAAGCCAATCTTGTGACGAGATCGCGGCGGTGGCTGCGGCGATCGAAATCGCGTCGCAATTGTAGCTGTCTTTGATCTTGGCAAGTTCGGCGATCACTTGTGGTTGGGCGACCAAGAACCCAAATCGCACGCCCGCCAAGCCGTAAGACTTCGACATCGTGCGGGTCACCAGGACGTTCTCGTTCTGCCGCACCAAGTCGAGGCAATCATCGTCGGCAAAATCCACGTAGGCTTCATCGACGACGAGCGGACACGTGAGTGAATCGGCGATCGCAGCGACTTCATCCGGCGGGACGATCGTGCCGCTGGGCGAATTCGGATTCGGCAACAACACCAACTTCAAGTCATCATCGCTGTGACCGAATGCGGCGGGTAACTTCCAATCGTCGACAAACGGAGTCTGTTCCCAAGCGGCACCTTGGATGTCCGCTAAGGTTCGATACAGAATATAACTGGGGTACGGCAGACGCAGTTTCTGTCCTTCGCCTACGAATCCGCGAACGAGGATCGTCAGAATCTCATCACTCCCGTTGCCCGCCAGGATCCATTCCGGTCCCGGCAACGAAAGGGCATCGGCCGCAGCTCGGCGAAAACTAGTCGCGACCGGATCGGGGTACCGATTCAGCGGGCCCGAAGCCGCCGCCCGAATCGCCTCGACGACCGCAGGTGCTGGCGGGTAAGGGTTCTCGTTCGTATTGAGCTTAATGAACTTGCCCGGCGGCGGTTGTTCGCCGGGCGTGTAAGGTTTCATCTGCGCTAGTGCGCTGCGGTAGTTCAAGTTCCCACCTCGTAACGCTCACCGACGTTCAACACGATCGGTTTCGCGGCGGTTTGTTCGCGGACTTTCTTGGCCCAAGTTTGCGGATTTTGATCGATCGGTGGCCAGGTACCGTAATGAGTCGGCAACACCAACGTTGGTTCGATCAGGCGGATCGATTGGATGCAATCGTCGACGCCCATCGTGTACAGATCGCCGATCGGCAAAACCGCCGCGTCGACGCCTTTGGCGTAATACTTCATGTCGCTGAAATAAGCCGTATCGCAGGCGAAATAGACGCGCTGTTTGCCGACGGTGAGCACGAATCCGGCAGCCTGCCCGCCATATTTTCCATCCGGCAATCCGCTCGAATGGACCGCCGGTACCATTCGCAGGCTCCCAAATGGCAGCGAAGTTTGGCCACCAATATTCATCCCGATCGGGGCCGGCAAATCATCGCATCCGAACCCTTTGGCGGCAAACCACTCGGCGATCTCGAAATTCGACACGATCGGGCATCGGTTCCGTCGCGCGATCGATTCGGCGTCGGTGATGTGGTCAAAATGCCCGTGTGAGACCAGGACATGGGAAATGGAATCGAACGAATCCGCCTTCACGGCCGCGGCCGGATTGTCGGTGAAAAACGGGTCGAGCAACACGCGATACGAATCGGTCTCGACCAGCCAGGAGGCGTGCGAAAGCCAAGTCAGAACCAAAGGCATGAGACGTCTCATTCTGAGGGAACAAACAAACTCCCCTTAGCGTGACGAATCACGCCCGATTTTCCAACCCGGCAAGCCGACGGGATAAGCGATCGTGCTCCGTCATTACTTAAAATGAGGGTTGGCTGAAAACGTGGCACGGTGGTCCCCACCGTGATTCTCGACGGAGGACCGTCGAGCCACGTTGTTAACACCCTCAAGTCAAATGTGGATGAAGCACTAGTTTCCTGGGAAGAACTGGCCGCTGCTATTGAAACTGCCTTGCGAAGGGAAAGCCTGATTGCTCGGGACAGGCGTCGACCGGGGAGCCGGTGCGGGGGTTGCAGACGGTTTAGGGGCTGGCGGCGTCTCTTCCTTTTCGTCCGAAAGGCTCCAACGATTCCCATTGAGCCCCGATTGAGGGTTCCATTTCAGACCAGGAACGAGCATGATAGACGTGATGCTTGGTCCATTGATCGAAGCCGTGCCCCATTCGGTTTCCACGGTGATTAGCTTAACATCGGTGGCCCCGGTGATCGAATCGCCGTTAAGCATCACGACCGTTGTCGTTGCATCGTTGGCGGATGCGAAACGAATGCCGGCGACTTCCGAGAGTGGGATGCTGGCGGTGCCGAATGAGGTTTGCATCTGCAACTGCGTCGTGTCCGTCAGGGTCCCCTCGATCTCGTCGGCGCTGACCAGGCCGACGGTGACACTTAGCGGGCGGACGGTCGGATTAGCGGGGGACAGCGGTTTAGCTCGGGTCGGTTCTGCCTTGACTGGTTCCGCCTTAGCGGGTTCAGTGTTGCCCGGTTCCGCCTTCGGAGTTTCTTGAGCCTGGATCATGCCGGGCAATGACACGGCGGCGGCGATCGCAACCAAAGCAAACAGCGAGGCGCATGAGTGAATCTTCATTTTCAGCTAATCTTTCGACGATCATGAACAGGGAAGGGAAAGCCAGGGAATCGTGTCACGGACTCACGTTAATTACCGTTGGCGGCGGATTCGACGGCGATGATCGCAAAGTGTGGACAAAACCTTGCTCTGTCGATCTGCTGAACATCATAATTGCTAGAATCGTCTTTCCTGAGAAATTTGACTCCGTTGAAACATTTGCTTCGCTGGCGACTGTTGATTACTTTTGAGCTAGATAAAATAGTACGTCGTCTGCTTCTCTTCTTAGTTCCTTTCGGTGACCGCCTATGTGGCCTCTGACCAATGGCTTGCGATGCCTCGAAGGAGATGAAGCGAATTTGTTTCGCGGCGCGGTCGGCATGATGGTCGATCAATTGGTGATCGATATCAACGCCCGGATCGATGACGAACAAGACGGGCTTGACGATTCCGCCACCGCCAACCCGCTCGCCGAGGAATTGGCGGCATGGTTGAGGGATCCGCTTCACGATCCCGAGAATTTTGCGATCGACCATTCGGATGCAGATGACTCGTCGGATGGATTCGGTTTTGAAACGCCGCATTGGTATTCGATGTGGGAACCCGAGCAACAAATCTGGTTGCTCGAGCGGGTGACGGTTTCTCTGCTGACGGCCAAATCGGCTCCGCCCGCGTCGGCGATTTTCGAAGCAACCGTCGAAGCCATCTATGTCGAGTTGGCCGATCTCATCGCGATGGAAATCACTGCGGGAACTCCGATCGAAAAAGGCAGTTGGCGAGGATCTTTGTTGGACGCGTACGTGCAACGCTGCCCGAAAGACAGCCTGCTCAGTGCGATGCAGTTTGAAGCAACGACGCTCGACCCATGTTTGCCACCGGCTGTCCAAAAACAACTCAAGTCGCTCACTCGAGCCTCGCAAGAAAACGTTAGCCAAGGGTCCCCTGAGAGTCTTGATTGGCTGAATTGGTGGACGATGGTGATCGAGCGATTGGTCGACGCGACCTACGGACCGCGAATCTATCATGACGCCGAAGCGTACCGCGACGGTGACCCACGTGAACTCCAACGCTATCTGCGCACCAAAGGTGTCAACGCAAAATTCTGCGATCGGATTCCACCGCTGCGAAACCACGGACAAACGCAAGCGTCGATCGATCGACTTCAATCGATCATTTTCCAAGGCGAATGAATTCGACTTGCGTCTTTGTCCATCTCTTTCCAATGCGATCTCATGCTTACTGAACCTCTGCGTTTTTGCCCTTTGATCAAACAAGCGATTTGGGGAGGGCGGCGGTTGAACGATTCGTTAGGCAAAACCATCGGCGACGCCAACGATTACGCGGAGTCTTGGGAGATCGTTGATCACGGGGCTGATCAAAGCGTCGTCGCCGAAGGCCCGCTCTCCGGATCGACCCTCGGCGGTTTATATCGCGAGCGAACGGCTGAGTTGATGGGTAACGCTTGGGCGATGAATCCAAACCGCAGTGAAACGTTTCCGTTGTTGTTCAAGTTCCTCGATTGCAACCAGGTCCTTTCGGTGCAGGTTCACCCGAACGACGAACAGGGTTCGAAGTTAACGCCCCCGGATCTGGGCAAGACCGAGGCATGGGTCATCCTTCATAGCGAACCGGAAAGCGTCATTTACGCCGGATTGAAGGCGGGAATCGATCGCGAATCCCTTGCCACTCACATCGCATCCGGGACTACGGAAAAAGCTCTCCATGCCTTTCATCCGAACGTCGGGGATTGCATCTTCATCCCCGCCGGCACCGTACACGCTTTGGGAGGCGGTCTTCTCGTTGCCGAAATTCAACAGTCCAGCAACACGACTTTCCGACTATTCGATTGGAACCGCACCGACGCGACAGGTCGATCCCGACCGTTGCATATCGAATCATCACTCGCCGTAACTGATTTCGATCGTGGTCCGGTTGACCCGGTCACGCCTCTTCGCTCCAGCGATTTGGCTAGGTCTGGGGAAGTAGAAACACTGGTGCGATGTGATCGTTTCGACCTGCACCGGATCACGGGCGATGCGACCATTGGTGGAGACGACCGGTGCCATTTAATATCCGTGATCGCCGGTCAGGCGAGTTTAATTCATGACGGCAAGACGACCGTCATCGACACGGGAGCGACTACGTTATTGCCTGCGGCAATGTCGGCCTGTGAACTGCGAGTCATTCAAGGCGCGGCACTATGGATGTCGCCACCAAAATAAGAACCCTATCGGATGATGACTAGCACGCGACTCATGATGTCGCGATCAGTTGCACCGTCCAGATCCGAACGTCCGTCCGTTTCGGCTCCAGCATCGCCGTTTCCAGATCGTGGAAATCCAGTTAATCCGGGAGTCACTGGAACGAAGGTCTGGCCATCAAGCAAACGACGCAGCACTGCTAACTCGCTTCCCTCGTTCGATTCCAATTGGTAGCTCGCCGCACGTTGACGGACGACGCCGCGATCTTCACGTCGAATCAACGTCGAGTCGACACGTTCCAAATTGTCGGTCAACTTTAAAATCGGCGAATCCGTCACCAGTGACAACGCCACCGAGCTAACATTCTCCCTATCACGAAGCAACGATTCGAACAATCGATCCAATCGCTTGGCGGATGCACGCAGGTAGAGAACTTGAAAGTTCGATTCGGGATCGAACGTGTCAACGCTTTTAGCAGCTTCGATCAACGAACGATCGATCGGTTGCCGCGTCGTTTCGGCTAAACCAACCCGTTGCATCGCCAGACTAAGCGGTTGTGTGATGCGACCACGCGAGGTCAAACGTACGTCGTAAACCAAGACTGCACCCGACAGCGTATCATCCGGTGTTTGTGAGATGGCAACAGCGGTCGAAACATCCATTGCTCGGCGTGTTTCGGGCTGGCCAGTTCCGGTCGACGCGATCGAGCGTGGCTCCTTAGAGGGAATCGATGCGATACGTTCTTCCGGTTTGGTCTGCTCTGCCACGTCAGGCATTGCGTTTGGTCTTTTCGATGCGACTGGCGAATCCGAATCCACCGATGCATCGGCCAATTGTTCCATCGGAATGAGCGTGGATCGCTCGAGCGAACTTGGATCGGAATCATTCGTTTTCGAATCGCCGTTCGGCAAAAGCGGCATCACGCCTGTTAAGCCACTCTCGCTATTGGCCAACCGGGGCGGTGTAATGCCAACGCCGGACGGAATCGAGATCATCGCCAGCACCGCCGCAGCAGTGGCAACGACCGTTGCGATTACCATACGACGTCGCCATGATCGATGCGTTTCGGTCGGACTCGCAGGTGCATTCAATCCATCCACTTCGTCTCGTCGGCGGGCAGCTTGGGCAGCTACTGTGCGGGCAAAGTCTGGTGGAAGAGATTTCGGGTGCGGCTGGGAAAACATCGCACGAAGTGCTTTGCGGTCGCCAAGCATCGCCTCGTACTGTTCTCGCAATCCGGCGTCGTCGTGAAGTTGTTTTTGAAGTGTTTCCAGATCTTCCCCCGCCAGCCATCCGTCGAGATGGTCGCTCAGAAGCTGCTGAAAATCAATTTTAGGATCTGACATAGTGTCTGGTCTCGATCATCGGGACGCGTCAATGAACTTAATATTCGAAAAAAAGGTCAATTCGAAAAGGAACGACGCGGTGCATCCATGCGGGTAGAGTGGGGATCCTTGCGCCGGGGCAACGGGATCGTTGCCAAGGGTGAGATGCCGTCAACGGGCGGAAAGTTCCTAGATTAGGTAAATTAGCCCATGAACCAGCCCTGGGACCGTGCGTAGCGGCCCCGAAACCATGATTTTCACGACAAAACCAGTCCCTTGAAACCAATTCGCGAAACGATTTTGCAGGCCAACCGGCAGTGCTATCAAAAAATGGCCGCCGCCGACGCGCCACTTTGCCGGATTGTCTCGGATGCGGAACTCGCCGACCCGCTGCGAACGGTCGATTCGATCGGATGGCTCGGAGGCTCGATTCAGGGCTGGAAAGTGCTCTGCCTCGCCGGAGGAGGCGGACGGCAAAGTTGCCTCTACGCGGCCGCAGGGGCGCATGTCACGGTCGTCGACCTGAGCCCTGCGATGCTGGAACTTGATCGCGAAGCGGCCCGAAAACGAGGTTATTCGGTCCGCTTGATCGAAGGGTCGATGGACGATCTTTCGATGCTCGCCGGTGCAGACTTTGATCTGGTCGTCCATCCAGTTAGCACCTGCTACCTGCCCGACATCGTCGTCGTTTACCAGCAGGTCGCGACCGTGTTGCGCGATGGCGGCCTCTACATCAGCCAGCACAAGTCGCCCGTCAGTCTGCAGACGTCGATCGATCGTCCTTCAGGACGTTATGCGATCGATCACGCTTATTATCGGTCCGCGCCGGTGCCCGATCCGAAAATCTCGAGTTCCGTTGCCAATCGTTTGCGAGAACCCGGTGCCACCGAGTTCTTGCACCGTTGGGAAGACATGATCGGCGGTCTTTGCCGGTCGGGCTTTGTCATCGAGGATCTGATCGAACCGATGCATGCGGATCCTAAAGCAAGCCCGAATTCGTTCGCCGACCGAGCGAACTATGTACCGCCCTACGTCAGGATCAAAGCGAGACGGCGACAAGCCGATCGAACATTTCGCAGCGAACGTGCGGGTACGTTGTGGTTACCCGATTCGTAAACGGTCTACTCGGTCACACCAGCTTGGCCTGATGCCGTTGTCGTCGGCAGTTTCGGTGCAGCCATCTGTTCCAAGCGATCACGATTGATCTTCGTGGCGATCGCACCTGGAGTCGTTGAAGGCACAATGCTCGTTACGAAAACACGTGGTTGTGCACCTTCCTGGTCAAGCAATTTGATCGCCTCACGAACCGAAGCGATGCGGTTTGCCGTTTCCTCCGCCGAGCGTCCCTCAAGAACGTGGATTTCACGATGCGCCTCAGGACATTGGGTCGCAATCCAACGAACGCGATTCTGGCCCGATGCGAGCAACGCGCCGTCTTCAGCACGGAATAGGTTGTTGCCGATCGTATTGTGCGAACGCCATCCGTTTTGCTTCATGATCTCGAACGGCTCCACCACATCCAAAGCGTCGGCTTCGGTAAATGGATCCGGCCATGCACTATTACGGAAGTAGGTCATCTTCTGGCGATGTAACCAGCTGCCGAAATCAGCCGTCGCGGTCGCCGAGACCGTTGCCATGGCCAAGAACATCAAGATGGTCGATTTTCGTTGAAATGTGAAAGCCATCGCGATTGAAATCCTTTTCCCTAAGACGCACGACGCTGACCAACACGTCAACGCAACAACACCTAGGTCAAGATCGACGATCCAGGCTCGCAGATTGGGTCGATCTTCCTGAACCCTCCATCGTCCCCCCAATCGTCAAAGTTTTCCAACCTTTTCTCGTAACCCGATGTGTGAGCTTTGAAATTACGCAACGCAAACCAAGGGGCCGGAATCTCCCGTTGAGCCGGGCACTCGTGCTCGTGCTCGTGCTCGTGCTCGTGCTCGTGCTCGTGCTCGTGCTCGTGCTCGTGCTCGTGCTCGTGCGTGTGTTTCGAGTACGAGTACCATTTCATTGAGTACGAGTACCATTTCACTGAGTACGAGTACGCTTGACTCGCGATTAGCACAACTTCAAAACGCGCGCGTCGGGCTTGTATCAATTGCGTTCTCGGAACCCCGAACGTGACGCTAGCTGATCTAGGCCGGGTGAACGAGGCTTTACGGCGAACACGCGGCGAAAAACTACTGCTTCGTCAAACCCTAAAATTAGGGTTAGTGAAGTGAGCCGACGGCGCTAGCGTGCTGTTGATTTAGTCCTCATCGAAACCCGAAGCGTGAGCGAGGGATACATACAAAGGACTTAATGGTGATGAATCCCTCGCTGACGCTTCGGGTTACGATTAAATCAACAGCCCGCTAGCCGCGGGCATTGCTCAACGCCCGACGCTAGCGCGTTCGGCTCACCCTAAAATTAGATTTTGACGAACCACTACAGGTAGTAGACGATCAACGAGGCGCCCAGCAGTACCGTGGCCCAAAACGCCATCGTGTTGGTCGACCAAGTTCGTCCGAATAGGCCTGTTTCGTTAAATCCCTCCTCCACAGTCTGTAGCACGCCCCTGAGTGCGGCCAAGAATGCCCAACGAATGCTGCGGTCCACGGCGGCAATACCTCCGATCAAGCCGCCCAGAATCGTTGGCGAGGCTACGCGATAAAACCAATCCGTGTCTAAGACCGTCGCACGTTTCTCTTCCGGATACAGCCCGGTCTTCATCAAAACCACAAACGCGAGCGTCGCGAACATCAACAGTTGCAACATCGTCACCACGTGGGCCGCAGTATAGGGGTGGTACTCAACATCATTGGGAAGCAATGCATAAAGCAACGGATAGGCAATTCCCAACGTGACGCATCCGACCGCAGCGATCCCCATGGCGAGCAACATGTTCCACGGTGCTTCCTTGGGACGCTTGCCGCTGTCGTGGGCAAAGAACGCAAAGAATGGAATCTTGATCCCCGAGTGTTCCATCACACCGGCCGACGCGATCAACAACACAATCCAAACACCGAGTAAATGCTCTTCACCGGCCGCCGAAATGATCATCGACTTGCTCACGAATCCACTCAACAGAGGGAATCCCGAAATGGCTCCCGCACCGATCAGGCAAAATCCGGTCGTCCATGGCATCGACTTGTGCAATCCGCCCAACTCTGTTGCTTTCGTTGTCCCCACTCGATACAAGACCGCTCCCATCGACATGAATAGCAACGACTTATAAATGATGTGACAAAACGCGTGTGCCACGGTCCCGTTGATGGCCAACTCGGTCCCGATCCCGATGCCGACAACCATGAAGCCGAGTTGGTTGTTGAGGCTGTAGGCGAGCACCCGACGCAAGTCATTTTCGATCACCGCAAAAACGATCGGAAACAACGTCATCGTGCACCCGACATAGATCAGAGGCTCAAATCCCGCGAATCCGCGAGCGAGCGAGTAGACCGCAAGTTTCGTCGTGAATGCGCTCAAGAACACGGTGCCCGTGACCGTTGCCTTGGGGTACGAATCTTGCAACCAGTTGTGCAACAACGGAAACGCGCACTTGATTCCAAATGCGACGAGTACCAATTGTCCGGCCAACGTCAATCGATCGCCTGAGCCATTTTCGACGAACGGTACAAACAATACCGAACCTGTTTCTACATACTGAACGATCGCACCGGATAGCAACAAAACGCCTGACCCAACCTGAATGATCAGATAACGCATGCCGGCTCGGTAGGAACTTTCCGAATCACTCGCCCAAACCAGAAACACACTCGAGATCGCGGTCAGTTCCCAGAACACGAACAACGTGATCAGATCACCGGCACACGCAGCACCGATCGCCGCACCCGCGTACAGCACGCCTGCCACATGTTGGCGAGTGTCTTGAACGTGCAGGGCATAGATCGCTGAGACGATCGCCGCGAGATGAAACACCAAACCGAACGGTCTTGAAAGGTTGTCAATACGAACGATGTTGAGTTCCGCACCGAACAGTTCCATCTTGCCGTAAATATCGGCCGGCGTCATCACGAACAAGGCCAAGCTAATCGACGAGAGAACTAGCACCACCCAGGGTTGTATCCGACGTGAAAACAGCGGTACGAATAACGCACCCACCATCATCACGAATCCCGGTGGCAGATTAGCGATCACGGTCATAGTAGTCCTCCGGTCGCGATACGATCAAACGTAGCATTCGCCCCAAGAAAACGATCACGACAAAGGTGACGAAACCGAACCACGCCTGAAACGCAAAACTCGATTCGATACCGAAGTGGGGATGATGGTTCGTGTAGAAAAATTCGGCTGCAACCAACGCGACGCAAACGATCACCAACGCAACGATTATCTTCTTAACGTTCTCGGGGCGTTCGAACCAAGACGCATCCGCCGGCGTGACATGCCGATGGGTGTCGGCGTCGTGGTATTCGCCCGCGATTGCATTCTGCGGCGTCGGAGCATTCCGTTTGCCGGTTCGTTTGGGAGTCTTCATGGCTGTAGGGTGATCGGTAAGAGCACTTCGTAGATCCATTGCGCCGCGAAGAACAGAGCAACGCTGCCCAGGGCTGTGATGCACAATGGCACAACGCACATCAGCGGGGCTTCGTCGATTTGCGAAATCCATCCTTCACGATTGACCGCCTCTCCAGCGGCGTGATGGGACGTCGATGCTGCCTTCCCGTTTCTTGCCGGCATGAATGCCCGCATGGGAATCGGAATAAGGTAAGCGATATTTAACAGAGAACTGAGCATTAAAGCGGCCGTGAGAATTAACTGATCGGTCTCGACGGTTCCGACCGCGAGCAACCACTTGCTCCAGGCACCTCCGCCGGGCGGCAAGCCGATGATACTGACCGACGCGATCAGAAATGCCGCAAACGTGAACGGCATCTTGTGACCGAGACCCTCCATCTCCGAGATGTTCTTTTTGTGGGCGGCAACGTAGATCGCACCCGCACAGAAAAACAACGTGATCTTGCCGACCGCGTGCATCGCGATGTGCATTCCACCACCTATAACGCTACTAGGCGTTGCCAAGAACGCGCCCAACGTGATGTAAGCGAGCTGACCGATCGTCGAATAGGCAAGACGGGCTTTCAGGTTGTCCTTCGTCATCGCCACAAACGATGCAACCACTAGAGTGAAACCTGCGACGTACGCTAAGTAAAGGCTCACGCCGGTGTCTCGCAACAAGTCGATGCCGATAATGTAAACGCATACCTTCATGACCGAGAACACGCCGACTTTGACCACCGCGACGGCGTGCAATAGGGCGCTAACCGGTGTCGGAGCCACCATGGCGGCGGGTAGCCATCGATGGAAAGGCATCAATGCCGCTTTGCCGATACCGAAGGCAAACAGGCCGACAAGAACGCCCAACCCCGTGTCGGAAATACGGTCGCTTTGGTACGCATCGGCCAAGATACCACCGAGCTGAAAGTCAAGCGTTCCGGCGAGCGCCCAGGTCCATACGATTGCCAACATGAAAAATGCGATCGACGTCGACAGCAAAATGCCGAGATAGATGCGACCGCCTCGTCTGGACTCCTCCGTCCCATGATGCGTCACCAATGGATACGTCGAAATCGTCATCAGTTCGTAGGCAACAAACAAGGTGAACAAGTTCGCCGAAAATGCTGCCGCCAGCGCCGCAAAAATTGCGATCGCGAAGCATGCGAAAAATCGTGTCTGATGCTCTTCATGATGACCACGCATGTACCCAACCGCGTATGCCGTGGTCAAAATCCATAAACCGGATGCGACGATCGCGAACAGCATTCCGAGCGGTTCGACCCGGAATGCGATTTCGAAGCCTGGCAACATCTCGCCGATCGACCAGGCCGGACGCTCGCCATCGAACACGCCCACCGCCAATGAGCAAACCACGATGAACAACAAACCCGCCACCGTACCCGAGCAACCGTCACGCAGGTCAGGTACCTTGCCGAACAAGACGATCAATCCGACCGCGATCAATGGAAGCAGCAGTGAAATCCAAATCATGTTCTCGGGCGACATCATGGCGTGACTCCCAACAACGCGATCGCGGCCTGATGAGCGATTCCAGCGGACCAGGGTGTCCAAACGCCAAAGACGAGTGTGGCGAAGATCAAGACATAGGTCGGGATCAACATGCTTAGCGGTGCCTCGGTCGCTCTCTTGGCTGCCGCGCTCGGTTCGGTAAAGTACAGCGTCTCCACCACGCGCCACACATAAACTACTGCTAGCAATGACGATAACAACATCATCAATCCGATCGACCAACGGCCTGACTCGAACGCGCCGGTTAATAACATCCACTTACTAACAAACCCGACCGTCAACGGGACGCCGATGAGTCCCAAACCGCCGATCGCCCACGCCAAGGACGTCCACGGCATCGTGCGGCCAGCACCCCTCCAATCTGACAACTGGACACTGCCTAGTCGCAACGCAAAGCAACCGGCAACCATGAACAGTCCGCCTTTGATCAGGGCGTGATTGAACATGTGAACGATTCCCCCGGTCAATCCTGTCGGGGTGGCCATTGAAATACCGAGTAACATGTATCCGATCTGAGCCACACTGGAGTAAGCGAGCAAACGCTTGACGTTGTCTTGGTAAATTGCCGCGATCGAAGCGATGAAGATTCCGACCAAAGAAAAGAACATCAGTTCGCTGTCCAATGGCAATGTATCGAACGCAAACCCCGGTGTGATTATGCCGTAGATCAATCGAATAAACGCATAGACGGATACCTTGGTTGCTGTAGCGGCTACAAAACAGGTGACGACCGATGGAGCGTAGGTGTAAGCATTGGGCAACCACGTGTGAAGCGGAAAAACCGCCATCTTGACGCATAACCCGATTATCAAGAACGAGAAAGCAACCAAGATCGTTCGCGGCGCGTGATCATGCGGAAGCCGTGCGGCAATGTCAGCCATGTTCAACGTACCGGTCATTTGATACAGCAAACCGATGCCGATCAAAATGAAGGTCGCCCCGATACTGCCCAAGATCAGATACTGAAACGCCGCCAAGGGTGCACGCCGTGAACGACCCAAACTGATCAGCGCGTACGAGGATAGCGACGATATTTCAAGGAATACAAAAACATTGAACAAGTCACCCGTCACGCACATGCCGAGTAACCCGGTCATGCATAACAAGTACGTCGCATAGAACAGATAGTGTTTCGATCGCGGAATTTCATCGTCCACGCTAGCAGGAGCATAGGCGAGTACAATCATGCCGATCCCAGACACGAAGGTCATCACAAACCCCGACAACAGATCGACACGGTACTCGATCCCGTACGGCGGAGCCCAGTTGCCCAACTCGTAACTGATAAATGCAGGAAGTCCTGATTGATTGAGCGACCAGACTTGGCTGAGCAATCCGGCGCTGCACGCAAACGTCAGTGCCGAAACCACGAGTGCGAGCACGAACGCGGCCCGCGAATGATGCAGAACCACGCACAGCGGCGCGGCCAACATCGGAAGCACGATCGCCAGAACGGGCAAATGAGTCAGAATCGCGTCCATCATTCGCCGCGGTCCAATCGTAAAATTTGTTCTTCGTCGATCGTACCGTAGTCTTCGCGGATCCGAACGACGAGCGCCAACGCAAGTGCCGTTGTCGCAATCCCGACCACAATCGCCGTGAGCATCAAGACACTCGGTAACGGATTCGAATAAACGATCTCGATCGCATCGTGCGTCAAGCCAGCATCATGAATCACGTCGGCAACATGCCCTGCATCAGCGATGTGTGCGTCATGAGCCGCATCGACGGCGTGCTCTTGATGCCCGTGTGCGGCAGCAGCAGCGATTTCCGGGGGGATAATCGGGGCCGTTCCGCCGTCGACCTTGCCCATCGTGATGTACAGCAAGAACACCGAGGTTTGAAAGATGTTCAACCCGATTACCGACTTCACCAAATTCTTGCGTGCAAGAACGATGTAGAAGCCGGTCATCATCAAGAAGATCACAACCCAGTAGTTGTACAGTCCGGAGACTTGTTCCCAATTCATCGAACCGATTTCCTTCCGTGATTCGCCCGGCTTGTGGTCGCCGATCCGTTGAATTCCGTTCGACCGCGTGAAGCAAATGCGTAAAAAATCATCGTCATCACAGAGGTCACCGTGATGCCCACGCCCATCTCGACCAAGAAAATGCCGAGATGTTGCCCGGACGGCAAGTGCCAACTCGGCAAGACGTGATGTTCTAGAACGTTGTAGTCGAGGAACTTCCCACCCAACGCCATCGTTAACACACCGGTCCCCGCGTACACCATGACACCCAACGCCATGCACTTCTCGATCACGATCGGCGGAGCGACCCGTTTGATCGATCCGAGACCGAATACCAAGCCGTAAAGAATCAACGCGGAGGCAAAGATCACGCCCGCTTGGAAACCGCCACCGGGCCCATAGTCGCCGTGGAATTGAACGTAGAACGCAAAGAGCAAAATATACGGGATCAATAACTTGGTGATGACCCGAATGATCGGAAATGACTTCACAGTATTTCCTCGTTCGTCGTGTCACTGTCGATTTGGCTCTCGTCCTCGCGGCGCAGGATCAACAAGACCGCGATTCCGGCGGTCAAGACCACCGTCGTCTCACCGAGTGTGTCGTAACCACGGTAACTGGCCAACAACGCCGTCACGACGTTGGGCAGTCCGTGCATGTCATCTTGAGATCGCTCGACAAACGTTGGGCTTGGGTAAACCTGGACGGGTGCATCGGGCGACCCAAAATGTGGCATATCCAAGGTGCCGTAGATCAACGCTGCGCCGGTGAACAGCACGGTAATCAACGGCAACCAAGAAGACTTCCGCGGAATGTCTTCGGCTTTGCCGGTCAGCGATACAGTGCTGAGCATAAGAACCGTCGAGATTCCAGCTCCCACGGCCGCCTCGGTAAACGCCACGTCGGGTGCGTCGAGAATCAGCATCCAGCTCGCAGACAGAAAACTGTAGATCCCCGTGAACATGATCACCGCCCACAATTCTCGCAATTGGGCGATCGCGACGGCGGTGATCGCCAATAACGCCAAGATGGCAAATACAATCAAATTCATTTTCGCCGGACCTCATCCAAGGCGACCGTTTCATCCAACGGCGTATCGCACTCGACGTCCAATTCAGGCTTCAAGCCGTGCGTAATCGCGGACTTCGCAAGCGCGTGACAGGAACTCGGACTGGTGACCGTCAAGAAGAACAAAATAACAACTAGCTTGAACGCAATCAGGTTCGGACCGGCCAGAAACATCAACCCAATGACGACCAACCCGGCCCCCATCGTGTCGGTGATACCGCCGCCGTGCATCCGAGAAAAAAACTCGGGTAGCCGCACCAAACCCACACCGCCGATGATCGAAAAAACCGCACCGGCGATCAAAAAGAAACAGCCTATGAATTCCAGAACGATCATGCCGAGACCTTTCGCTTGGCGGAAGATTCGGGAATCCGCTGCCCAAGCTCGTCATGTTGCTCGCCACCGAAGTCGTTGTACTGAGTGAATCGCAGCAACGCGACCATGCCGATGAAATTCATCAAGCTGTACAACAATGCCAGATCGAGAAAGTCGCTGCGTCCGCTCATGAAGCTGACCACGCAAATTAACAACACGGTCTTCGTTCCAAACATGTTCAATGCCAGAACACGATCGAACACGGTTGGCCCAAGCGTCGCGCGGATCAACGCCAACGTCATCGTGACTAGCACCGCAAACGAAGTCACCGCGAGGATGCCGTTAGTCAACTCGGTAAACCCAGTGCTCACGTGTTGGCTCCATTGTCACTCGAGGTGCCAGCACTCGCGCCGCCAACACCCGTTTTATCGATTCGGTCGCAACCTTCTAGTTTGCAGATCCGATCCCCCATTTCACCGCTGATGTCGTCGGCGCTGCCTTGCACGTTCAAACCGTGCACGAGGATCGTCTTGTCTTGCAAACGCACCGAAACCGTTCCCGGCGTGAGCGTGATCGAGTTGGCGAGGATCACCCGGCCGATTTCGGACTTCTGTTTCGTCGGGACGCGAATCAGGTTCCGCCGCAGCGGCATAACCGGCGACAGAATAATCTTGGCGACCTCGACGTTGGACTTCACAATTTCTTTGGCCAGCCAGGGGGCGTACCAAAGAAAGGGGCGAATCAATCCAAGCTGGATCGGAGTGCCTTCGTCGTCGACGATTCGCATCCGTAGTGCCAACAACAAACACAAAACGCATGAACCCATCCCCAGTGCGATCAAGAACAGGTTGTCGAAGTGACCTGACCACAACAACCAGTTGGCGACGAGAATGGCGAGGAGGGAGACGGCGAACTTCACGGCCGAGCATTCATTGCAAATAAAAGATGGATATCCGTATGCGGCAGAGTTAACCTGTCGTCAAAAACATTGCAAGGCCAATCGCAATATTCTGTTTGGCGGACCGGCGGTGGGACTCGACGATCGAACGCGGCCAGACTACGCGTTGGTGACGATTTTCGTTACGATGAGTGTTCTGCGTCTGTGCAATCACCGTGTCACGACGATGTCACTCTGTCCATGCCCCCATTTGTGCTCATGAGCATCCCTTCCACCCCTTCTGATCCTCCTCAATCCGGTAACCTCGTCTGCACGGCTGAGATGGTCGGCGCGGAGTCGATCCTGCTGGTCGACGATACGGAAATCTTGCGAGATCGCTTGGCGATCGCGATGCAAAGCCGTGGTCTGGCCGTCCGAACGGCCTCGAATTATGAAGAAGCGGTGAGTATCTTCACTCGCGCGCCGACCGATTTGGCGGTTCTCGACCTGCGGATGCCCGGACGCAGTGGCCTGGATTTATTACGCAAGCTGCTGGAAATCAAACCCGATTGCCGCATCATCATGTTGTCGGGTTTCGGCAGTATCCCCGCTTCGATCGACGCCGTTCGTGCCGGTGCCGTTAATTTTTTGAGCAAGCCCGCCGACGCGGACGACATTTTGTCCGCATTCGTCCGTGGCGACGAGCCGTTGATCCCCGAGGGAGGCTTGGCGTTTCCCGCCCCATCGCTCGCTCGCAATGAGTGGGAACATATTCATCGGGTCCTCGCAGACTGCAATAACAACATTTCCGAAGCCGCACGACGGTTAGGGATTCACCGCCGGTCGTTGCAACGCAAGTTACGAAAACGCGCCCCCGGAGACCCCCGCACCCCCGACGCAGACGAGTTTTTTGAAGGCGAGGGAGAAGGTGAAGGAGACGAGGATCACGACACTGACGACTTCGTTTGAATCGACAAGCGATTCATTGAGCAGTTCGTATCAAAGCCTCAGCGCTCACAGTACAGCCGGGCATCACAGCTCGGCGACCATCACGCGTGCGTCTTGTAGCAGCGTGCCACTTTCGAATTGCACATTTTTGATCGCCACCATGTACTCGGTCACCGCCAAGTAATAACGTGTCTGCGATTCGCTCAATCGCCGCTGGGCGTCGAGCAATTGTTCCAAGCTGATCGGCAGCCCTGCTTGTCGATTCGCGTCGAGTGAATCCAAGGCATCCTTCGCGGCGAGATATCGGTTCAGGCTGGTTTCGGCCAAGGCAAACGCGCGGTCGGCCTCGGCGACGGTGGACAACAGGTCGTGCAGAATTTGCCGTTCTTGTTCATGCAGTACCGAACGCTCGCGGGCGATTTGTAGTTTAGCGTGCTGGACCGCCGCGTGAGCTTGCCGGAATCCGACAGGCATTTTGAACTCCAACGCCGCTTCGTATTCCTGAAAGTCCATGTCACCGAGTTCGGACAACGCGCTACCCGAACCGGCCAGTTGCGAATCGAGACCTCGGACGCGATAGATCGAGACGAGATCCAGAGAAGGCAATAAGAAGTTCTTGGCGGCGAGCAATTCCATTTCCCGCTTTTGTACTTGGAGACGCTGTTGCTGCAACTCTTCCCGCATTCGGATCGCTTCGACGCTGAGCGATTCGGTGTCGAAAATCACCGGTGCAGTGATCGGTTCGTCGATCGGGCGTAGCAACTCACCGTCACTTATCGGCAGCCCCACCAAAAGTCGCAGGCGGCGTTCAGTGGCAAGCACGCCGCCGATCCCGGCAAACGTTCCGCCCGAGGAAGCATTGTTGACTTGGGTGCGACCGACGAGTTTGCCGGCTACGGCGTCTTGATATTCGGATTTGAATCGATAGTACTGCTCGCGTGCGAGAGCCTCGGCCGCCCCGCCACGACGATTGGACGTTTTTTGCGCTTCGTAGCTCCGCCAAGTCGTGCGGGCACGTTCCAAGGCTTCGGCACGAGCGTCCGCGTCGCGGTAGGCGTACGCCAAATCCCAGTACGCGTTGATCACGTTGCTTACGAAATTCCTCGCGTCGCGTCGGAACTCGGTAACCGATATGTCATTATTGGTTTTGGCGATCAGGACACCGTTGTAGACTCCCGGCAGTGCTGCGGGACCACCGATGCGATTGAACGTCAAGCCGGCACCTTGCAACAACGGTTGGCGAAGCTCGGCATGCCACTGCGTCTGCCAGGCACTAGGTGTTTCGTTCCCGGTGGCATTGTTCGAATCGTAATCCGTGATGCTGCGGATGGCGATCTGAGCCCCCGTGGCGGTTCGTTTGCTCAACTGCAAAACGTAGTCATGGGTATCTTGTTGGAACGCGTTGGCCCCGCCGCCAAAGAATCGGTTGTTGAACTGGCGGTCGTTGTTTTGCCATTTGCCCAATGCGTAGACCTGAGCATCGTACGCCGACAGGGCCGCCTCGATGCCGGTTTGTGGATTCAGTTGAACCAAGGGCAAGGTTTCATCGGTTGCCAATTGATCGGGCGCCCGCAGCACGGTGGCATTGAGGTCACGGAGCACCTCCGCGTTGGATAAGGCAATCCGGATCGTTTCACTGAGCGTCAGATCGCGATATCGGGCTGTTTTGAGCGATTCGGCGTCACGGATCGTGATCGGCGGCGAAGGAACGGTCGGAATTTCAACAGGCGGAGCACCGGCATCGACTTTCGCCATGATCGCGTCGATCTCGGTCGTCCGGTTTCCGAGTGTTTCCTGCCAAACTTTCAGGGAGCTCGAACTGGGGTGACGACATCCGATCACGCTGGCGATCGTCATCAACAAGACACCCGTGATGACCGACCAAGTCGCAACGAACAAAACGGTGGACAGCCACGATCCGCATTTTCGACGGCGCGACACTCCACCGCGCCCCGCTCGATTGCGAGGTCGTTCCGTTGCAACGGGATACGGAGGGCTGGAGTTCAAGGTCAATCGCTGCGCAAACGACGAAACGTTGTGAACGACACAATCCACAATCCTCTAGTTATTCGACAAACCCGCACAAACGTATCCAGCGAAACTTCCGGCAATTCCGATCTTTCGGCAAAGTAGCGAATTTCTTTAAAGTCCGGCGGTCTCTCGTCAATGGTTTTTGTACCGGCGGTCTCTTTCCAGTGTTTCCGAATCTGAAATCATTTACGCTTCTTCGCTGTTCGCTTGTGGTGCTCGCGTGCCTCGTCGGGTCTTTCCAGTCACCCGTTTGGTCACAGACCGTCGGTGAGGAAGCAACCACTGAAGACGACGGTACCGTGAAGGTATTGGGCCGCGAGCCCGTTCGCGTCGGCCAAGGCAACGATCTGGATCCGCCCGACGAAGCGAACGATGAAACCAAACCGCTCGATTTTCTTGCCGGTGGCCCGGAACAATGGACCAGCCCGGAGGGCATGACGGGCAGTCTGCAAATCATGTTGCTGTTGACGGTCCTGTCGATGGCACCGGCGATCTTGCTGATGACGACGTGTTACGTTCGCATCATCATCGTGTTGGGATTGCTGCGACAGGCGATCGGTTTGCAATCTTTACCGCCCAGTCAGGTGATGACGAGTGTGGCGTTGTTCATGACGTTGTTTGTGATGACCCCCGTATGGAACCGCGTGTACGACGATGCGATCGCGCCGTATACGGACCCTGAGATTTCAATGACACTCGAGGAAGCCTACGACGCCGGCGCGATTCCGATCCGGGAATTCATGTCGCGGCAAATCGACGTGGCCGGCAACCACGATGACGTGCATTTGTTCTACAGCTACATGGACCCAGACGCACCACTGCCGAGCACGTTCTCGGATGTCCCGATGCGGGTGTTGTTGCCCGCCTACATCTTGAGCGAATTAAAAACGGCGTTCTTGATGGGGTTTCAGATTTATTTGCCGTTCTTGATCGTGGATTTGGTCGTCGCGAGCGTCACGATCTCGATGGGCATGTTAATGTTGCCCCCGGCGGTGATTTCGCTGCCGTTTAAATTGCTGTTGTTCGTGTTGGTCGACGGCTGGCGGTTGGTCGTTGAGATGTTGATGAACAGCTTCGGGACGATCGGATGATGTTGTTGGCGATGTTGGAAACCTCGGCCGCGGTGGACCTTGCTCGAGAAGCGTTGATCATCGCGATCGTGATCGCGGCTCCGATGTTGATCGTGGGTATGGCGGCCGGATTGGCGATCGGCTTGATACAAGCGTTGACCCAGATTCAAGATCAAACGGTATCGTTCGTGCCCAAGTTGCTTGCGATGGCGGCCGTGCTGGTCGCCTGTTTGCCCTGGCTAATGACTCGGATGCTCGAGTTCACCCGACGCGTGTTCGAAGATGCTGGTGGATTGTGATGATCGAAGTGGTCGCGAATCTCGACGGCCCGCCCGCCCTGCAGCCGTTCGCACTGCAGCCGTTCTTTGATTGGTTGATGACTCACATGGTCGTCGGCATCCTGGTGTTGACACGTTTGGGAATGGTCTTGATGGCGTTGCCCGCGATCGGTTCGGGCGTGCCACGGCGGGTGCGGTTGTTGCTCGCAATCACCATGACCATGCTGTTGATGCCGACGCTCGCCGAGCGTCCCGGCATGGAAACGTTGCCCGAGATCACCAACTTAATTGATCTAGCGCTCGCGGTCGTTCGCGAAGGCGTGATCGGGATGCTGATCGGTGCGACGGTTCAAATCATCATCACAGGCGTCCAATTGGCAGGCGAAGCGATCACAAGCACTGGCGGGATGCAGCTCGGCGACGCAGTCGATCCCACGACCCAAGCAAGCATGCCCGCCATCGCGAAGTTTGTCGGCATGTTGGTCACAGCGATCATGCTGATCTCGGGTGGACACCGGGTCGTGCTGAGTTTGTTGGTGGAAAGTTTTGATCGCTTGCCGGCGGGGAACATCGTATTTCATTCTTCGATCATGGATTCGGTGATCGAGTGCATGAGCGGCGCGATGGCGTCGGGCGTGCGGGTTTCCGCCCCGGTCGTCGCCGCGTTGTTGCTCAGCAACCTCGTCACCGGTTTGATCAGCCGCACCATGCCGCAGATCAACGTTCTCGCGATCGGGCTGAGCGTCAACGCCCTAGCGTTACTAGTTGTGACCGCATTGACGATCGGTTCGGTGACTTGGATTTTCCAAGACGATCTCACCAATGGCGTGGACCGCTTGTCGGCGGTGTGGCTTCAAAGCGAAACGCTACCGGTGAATGCGCCAGCCGATCTCGCTGTGGCGGACAACTAAGCGATGGCTGATGGAGATAAGAAGCATTTCGCGTCTGAACGCAAGCGACGTCAGGCGAGAGAGAAAGGGCAAGTCGCTAAGAGCCAAGACCTGACGTCGGCGGCGTTGCTGTTAGCCGCGTTGTTCGCGATGAAAACGATCGGCGCTCGCACTTCGGCGGCGATGGCGGGGGGGATCGAAGCGGCGCTGTCTAATTCTCGGTTGATCGCTTACACGCCGCAGGAAGCTACGAACGAATTATTACGTTTGGCATATCGTCTCGCGATCGCGACGGCCCCCATTCTACTATTGATGTTCATCGGTGCGATCATCATCAACGTCACCCAAGCGGGTTTGATCTTGTCCCCAGACAAGCTGATTCCCAAACTGAGCAACATCGATCCGTTGTCGGGCGCCAAGCGGATTGCTTCGCTGCAAGGTGTGATGCGGTTGATCTTTGGGATGTTCAAGATCACCCTGATCGGGGTTGTCGCGTACTTCGCGCTCAAGACCCACATGGACGAAGTCATGTCGATGGCCGCTTTGTCGGTACCGCAGATCGCGGCGGGAATGTTTCATACGTTAGTCGGGGTCTGCTTGTGGATCGGATCGGGGTTGTTCGTCTTGGCACTCTTGGAATGGGCGTTTCAGAAGTGGAAGCACGAAGAAGACTTGAAGATGACCGACCAAGAAGTCCGCGACGAAATGAAGGACACCGAAGGTGACCCTCAGGTTGCGGCGCGTCGGCGTCAAGTCGCCCGCCAGTTGGCGATGAGCCGGGCGAGCAACGATGTCCCAACGGCGGACGTGGTCGTGAGCAATCCAACGGAACTGGCGATCGCGATTAAATACGATCCACACTCCATGCCCGCGCCGATCGTCGTTGCGAAAGGGGCCGGCGTGATCGCGCAAAAGATCCGTCGCACGGCGTTGGAGCATGGCATCCCCGTCGTCGAGCGAAAACCGCTAGCCCAGTTGCTCTACAAAACCGTCGATGTCGGACAAGAAATCCCGATCGACCAGTACCAAGCCGTCGCCGAAGTGTTGCGTTACGTGTATCAGTTGCAAGGCAAATCCATCCCCCAAGCCCAACGAGCCGCGTAAGCGGCGGGTCGGCTCTTAAACTTAAACTTAAACTTAAACCTAAACCTAAACCTAAACCTAAACCTAAACCTAAACCTAAACCTAAACCTAAACCTAAACCTAAACCTAAACCGAGCACGAATCTCAATCCGTCGGTCGTCGTATGAGGAGCGGGTTTAAGTATAAGTTGAGGTTTAAGTTTAAGCTTTGGAATAATGCCCTTTACAACCGAATGGCGTCGTCGGCGATTTAAGCGAGCAAAGGAAAGCGAGCAAAGGGACATACGACTTTCGCATGGAAAGCGAGCAAAGGGATATACTACTTTCGCATAATGTTGACAGCCACCCGACGGTGGTACTGCAGTTTTTGTGCGCCGATTGCCCTCGCTCAGGTAACGAATATCGGCCTGAACATCCGCCCGTCGGGAAGCTGATCGTGTCGATCAGCGCGGATCGATAAGGTGGAACCGCCAAGCTCCGAGAAATTAACGAAACCGGAAGAGCGACCGCAGGAAGAGGAATCGAAAAACGGCGGTTATGCCGTCATCAATTCGCGGGCGCGGCGGCGAAGGTACATTCGTCGATGTCCGTGCGGCGTTCGCATCGAATCGACCACCGTGGGCTTGCCTGCGACGCAAGAAAACAATTTGCCAAAGTCGCTGACCAGTTCGCACCAACTAGACTGGGCAATCCCAAGACGCTGCAAAATCGGCGGAACACAGACCGGTGTCGTGCCTCGCTTTCCGTCGACCGACTGACGGGCCGTCCAGTCTAATAGCAACAGATAATCCTCCAACGACATCGCCAGAAAACCCCTGTCGCTACACCGAAACGCGCTCGACGAAACACAAGGCCCTACCGGATCGGATTGCTGGTCGATGCTCAGCGGGGCCAAAAACGAATCAGCAGTCTCGCGATCGGGATTTGATTCTTCAACACACTGGGCTTCCGAACTCTGGTCTTCTGAACGTTGGGCTTCTGAACGTTGGTCTTCTGAACTCTGGTCTTCTGAACTCTGGTCTTCTGAACTCTGGTCTTCTGAACGTTGGGCTTCGATCCGCCGCTGCACCGAAGTGTGATCGCTGTCCTCAAGCTTTTCACACATCGCCGCCCGGATCGGGTTCAAGTCCACGTATGCCACGCAGGCCAACAACGCGGCCTCGTCGGTCAAAATCGTTGCGTGAAATCGATCCTGCCAAAATCTGCCCGCCTCATCTTCCTCGCGGTTTGCCCTCATCGCGACCCGCTGGCATAGCAACCGCATCCACCACGAGATGCTTGAAAGTCGCTCGCGGATTTCTTTGGTTTTCACTGGACACCCTGCGATGGACTTGATTTCGGGCTCAGTCGGCTGGCAGGGTGATCCATCCGCATTCTTTCGATGCGGGCAGAGCATCATCCACCGCCGAGCGACTTCCTCATTGCTCCAGGTCGCCACCACATCGGGTCGCGTGCGAAGAATCAAATGAGCATGGTTCGAGAGAATTGCGAAGCCTAGTAAGTCGATCGAGAAGTATCTCGCGAAGTGTTTGAGATATTCCTCAATCCAGACCTTCCGGTGGTCGAAATTTCTTCCAGACGTTTCGTCTTGGCCCATCAGAAAACACCTGCGAACCGTGCGAGTGCAAACATGGGCGACGACAATCTCATTGGGATCGATCGTTTCACGACGAGCCAGACGGACCATGGCAAAGCCTTGATGGATTGGGAAAGAAACAGAGCGTCCAAATCGTTTCAATCAGTATTCGTCGGACAGGTTAACGAGGCTACCCTTGAAAAAGTGCTCTGTCCCCGAGATCCCCAGCTTCGATCATCGTAAGTGAAGTTGGGTTAAGCTTGGCGGTCGCGGAGACGTTGCTGCAAAGCGGCAAGTTGGGTCGTAAGTGCGTCCAGGTGAAGTTCAGCTAAGGAAGCCGTCGTCGTAGGTGCATCTCCCAGGATTTCTTGCAGCGTCTGGATCCGACCGGCAATGATTCCGCGTTCAAGTCCTTCTTCACGTCCCACCTCCCGTCCTTCTTCTCGTCCCACCTCCCGTCCTTCTTCTCGTCCTTCTTCACGGGCGCCGGAGATGGCCCATTCGTAGTCTCGCTGGGCTTTTTCGCGTTGGTCATACATTTGTTTGTTCTCCGTTTTGGCGGAAATGATTTCGATCGTGGAGATGGCAGTCTCAAACTCGATGCCGGGCAGCAACCGGCGAAGCGTCGCGGCATCGTAGTTTTGTGCGAAAAGCAGCAAAAACGACCACTGTTGCAGTTTACTTGCGCCGGCGATCGTCTGCTCGTCGAGTGAAAACTTCGTCAATTCTACCGTATGGACTTCGATCGCGTTGGATAACTCCTTGCCGCTCTTGCGATCGATCATTTGGAACCGATGGTGTGGCTGCTCTGATTTCGCAAAAAGCACACGATCGAGCAGGCAGATCGAGATCGACGGGGACGCCAGGGCATAGTTGCTGCCGGGAGACAGTTGGTCGACGTACATGCTGCAGGCATAGTAAACGAGCCGTTCGATCAGACCGGCATAAACGGATACCTGCATTTCCACGTTCAACCAACGGCCGGCATCGTCGCGGCACCGGACATCGAGCACGATTAGTTTGCTTTCGGCAAACTCTTGGTAACTGAACGGGTTGATTGGTTCGCTTATTGAGTCATCCGTTTACTGGCAGGAAGATTGAGGGCAGGAAGAAGATCGGCAACAATTTCCCTGCCCTCAATCTTCCTGCCAGAACTGCAAGACGAATCCGAAGTGAGTCCTCACTCCACCGTCAGCCTCCCAAACATCAAAACCGCTGCTCGGCAATCTCGTCTCAACGATCCCGAAGGGATCCAAGCAATTAGCCACAGGTCGCGCAGCGCACCTGTGGATTGGGAAGAAATGAATGTACGTCGACCCCGAACGGGGGCGCAGCATCCGGAGTGAATGTGCTGCGTCCCCGTTCGGGGCCAAAGGAGATGTGGCGTTCTGTTGTCCGGTGGTACTCGCTTCGCTCGACCACCGGCTAATAACGCTTAACGCGTAAGGGGAGCGGAACAAATTGCTCAAGCCCGGGAAGGTGTTTCGCAAAGGTCAAACTCCGGATTCGGATTTCAACCGTCCGTCAATCCCGAATCCCGCGTCTGATCCCAGCGCGAGCCTCCGCCGTGAGGGTCAGACGTCCTATCGAGTTCGTTGCAGTCACGGCGAAACACCGATGGCGGTGCACGGTCGACTGACGGGCGCTCAGGCAATGCACTTCATGCCGTGGCTGCGTCTGGTGCTGGCGTACTTAGTCGGTGAACTTGCCGTCGCGCCTCGCAACCGACCCGCCGGCATGCCGTCGCACTTTTGCTCGCAAGCCGCCTTGGATGCTCACGCCGGCGCGCCCCGTCCAGCCACCGCCACGGTATCCACGAAACCGCGTCCACCACCATGATTCAACACACGCACCCAACGAATCCCCCTCACTCGCATTCAGAATCACGAACTGCGTTGGGATCGCCGCACGCGCCGGCTCAAGCAAAGCGTCACCAAATCACCGAAATCACGTTCCAACGTGTCTTCCACGCCGCCGCCTGCCAACTTCTCAAAGACTTCGGCAAAGCAAAAGTGACCGCTTTCTATCAGTCACACTGAGCACGCTGTGTCACCCAGGAAAGTTTCCAGCCGTGCCACCGCTCAGTCATGACCACCCTGAATAGACTGGTTCCTATTCTTCTTTTGATTGGACGTTGCAATCGTTCTCCGCTGAAAACCGAAAACCTAGCTGGACCCCGGTGCGAGCCCGACTTCAACGTGATCACTAGAGAAAAAGGCTTCTACGACCACGCCAGATCTAAATCTCAACTCAAGAACTCTTTTCTCTCGGTCGAAAATTGAAGTGTTCACGCGATCTCCATGTCCGATGTCCAAATTACGAAGGCCTCGCTGAAATTCGTTGGTCAGATTCTGTGCCATCTGCAAGTCAGCTGAAAGTATCTTCACTTGGTAGCTCGCCTTACGCGAACTACTGATGTCTTGAATTAGAACCAGCAGCCCGCCCTCGGGATCATAGTGCCAATCAGCGGGCACGCTGTCCTCGTGAAAGACACATATTATCTCATCATTTGGATCGACAGCGATACCAGGACCACTGTGCACAAAAACGACATCGCCGTTCGGATGCTCTAGCTCAATATTTTCCCCGACTGCGGACCGATTGCTTTCGCTTGCACTCGCCTTTCCGACGATAAAGATCAGTCGGTCAGTAGGTTTGAAAAGGTAGCTCTCATAACGTCCCAAAGCGAATGTCTGCGTTTTCAGATCGTTGAATCTCTTCGGACGACGTGGTATCAGTTCATCTGCCGTCGTGACGCAGCATGAAGAAACAACCAAGTGCATCAAGCAGATCGGGATTAGAAGTGCACGCATGCTATCGACCACAATTGCGAATAAAGTTAGCGCCCAATTCATTGGCGTCGGGGCGTCCGAGAGAATCCGTGTCGTTATCATCGGTGTGCCCGCCAACGATGTGATGGGCTAGCTCGTGCACGATCGTCCTCGCTAAATCCCTTCGTTTTCTTGGGTCGCTGCACCAAACGCGGATGTCATTGCTTGCAGGCGGTAGTGAACCGGTGCTTCCTGGGCTAGACACACAAAGTTCAATTTGACTATTGGCTATACTCGAGTCTGGACAAGCGGTGCAATCTCTTTGCCAATCAGCACAAGAATTTCTCGGGTTTCTGCCATCGTCCTTTTTATCCACGCATTCCCCGCGAGAAACAGCACGATACCGACCATCACCGCACGAACCTGCGCTGGAGCAGGTGATGGGCATCTTGTCGATCATGTCCAGCATTGCTTGATCAACCTGACTCCTGCATTTCACTTCTTTGGGTTTTGGGCGTGATGGAGTAAAGCAGGAACGTCCGGAACTTACGGCCAATGTCAGCATCCGTTTGATCGCACGCTTAATGTCATTTATGCAAGCCTTATGACCGTCACTACAGCCATCGCCGTCGGTAATTGAAACGGTGGGACGGGTGGCTTGGTTCCCAGTACCATCAAGCAAACTTGCGGGGTTTGACAAAACGAAAAGGTACAGACTCCAACTATCCCCAAACCCAATCGGGTCTCTGGAGCAGAACCGACCGGCATCGGCGTCGTACATCCGGGCGCGGTAGTGGTAGAGACCCAAGTCCTCGTCGTACTCACGGCCGGTGTAGGTGTAGCGGTTCCCTTCGGCTGATGCCGTCAGCGGCGACAAACTTGCGTCAAGAACGGTCATCCCGCCGTAGGCGTCGTAAGCGTAGCGTTCGACGATCGATCCGCCGCCGTTGGTCAGCGCCGTGATGCTGTACTGTTGGTTGCGTTGGTATTGACGTTTGGTGTTTTGGAAGGTGTTTCGGGTTGGAGGGTGGCACGCCGTTGGGAGCCTCCCGCGCCGGCGTACGCGAGGGCGATGGGAAGAAGGACAACGGCGGGAGGATGACTTGCAGAGCATCCCGCTATTGTAGTGAGTTCGCCGCCCGGGTGTGCTAGGCGTTGTCTTCTGGTTGGCCAGTGTCCGGCGTTGACTCGCTTCGGCGGGGTCAGGTTTGGGTTTCGGTTTTCAGGCCCAGGGCGCATTCGATATTGTTGATCGAATCCCTGTAGCTCTTTGACTCGGCCATCCACTTCGTCGCTCAGCGGATCAAGGTAGACGATCTCGCCGGATACGCCAAACCGAATCGTGCTGGAAGATCGCGATGACTTCGTCGCGTCAGTGCGGTAACTCAGTGACTCGCGAAAACCGAAAACCCAACCTGACCCCGGCGCGAGCCTCCCTCAGGCTCCCCGTAGATTGGATCGCTTATTAAGTCATCCGTTTACTGGCAGGAAGATTCCGAAGTGAGTCCTCACCCCACCGTCAGCCTCTCAAACATCAAAACCGCTGCTCGGCAATCTTGTCTCAACCATCCCGAAGGGATCCAGGCGATTAGCCACAGGTCGCGCAGCGCACCTGTGGATTGCGAAGAAATGAATGAACGTCGACCCCGAACGGGGTCGCAGCATCCGGAGTGAATGTGCTGCGACCCCGTTCGGGGTCAAAGGAGATGTGGCGTTCTGTTGTCCGGTGGTACTCGCTTCGCTCGACCACCGGCTAATAGCTAACAACGCCTTCAGCGTAAGGGTAGAGGAACAAGTTGCTCAAGCCCGGGAAAGTTGCTTCGCAAGGGGCAAACGCGGGATTTGGGTTTCAACCGTCTGTCAATCCCGAATCCCGCGTCTGACTCCGGCGCGAGCCTCCTCGCGACCTGGATCACATTGCAGCCGACTTTTCTGGTGAGCGTGAGGGTCAGACGTCTTATCGGGTTCGTTGCAGTCACTGCGAAACACCGATGGTGGTGCACGGTCGACTGACGGGCGCTCAGGCAATGCACTTCATGCCGTGGCTGCGTCTGGTGTTGGCGTACTTAGTCGGTGAACTTGCCGTCGCGCCTCGCAACCGCCCCGCCGGCATGCCGTCGCACTTCTGCTCGCAAGCCGCCTTGGATGCTCACGCAGGCACACCCCGTCCAGCCACTGCCACGGTATCCACGAAACCGCGTCCACCACCATGATTCAACGCACGCACCCAACGAATCCACCTCACTCGCTTTCAGAATCACCAACTGCGTTGGGATCGCCGCACGCGCCGGCTCAAGCAAAGCGTCACCGCATCATCGAAATCACGCTCCGACGTGTCTACCACGCCGCCGCGGGCAAACTTCTCAAAGACTTCGGCAAAGCAAAAGTGACCGCTTTCTATTAGTCACACTGAGCACGCTGCGTCACCCAGGCAAACCAGGAAAGTTTCCAGTCGTGCCACCGCTCCGTCATGACCCGCCAGAATAGGCTGGTTCCTATTCTTCTCTTGATTGGACACCTTACTCTTCTCACAGAAAGGAATTCCAAAACGTTTTTGGAATCTGCTATTGACCAAAGTTAAGACCGTCGCTGACCCGTTTGATTTCTCCCGCTTCAACTAACGCCCGCGCGAGTAATTCGTAAGTTCGCCCTCTAAATCATAACTCAAGATACGATGTGATCCAGGCCTCCGAGGGACACGGTGTGCGTACACCTCATATCCATCAGCCAAAACATCGACTTCCGGGTCTATTTCGAAACTCGTCCAGTTTTCGCGTTCCATGACAATGGATTCAGATTTGCGAAGCAACTCAGGCACACTCACGTTCTTCGTTCTCAGGTGGGAAGCGTAAATCCAATACCCGATAAGCAGGAAAATTAGGGCCATTGCTACACAAACCCGAACCTGAGTCAAAAAGTAATCACGGCTCATTGTTCGCTTTGCCTGAATAGACCATTAGGGTTTAAGGGAGTCGCGGCAGTGACGATCTCTACGCTTCTTAAGAATTTCTAAAACTTGCCGGACCTGATTTGCACAATTCAGCCTACCACGGCATTTCACTATTTTGCCTTTCATACACTTCTCTTCGGCTTTGTAAGCCTCGCATTCGCCTTTGTCCGCATCGACGCCTGCGCTGAAATCAGGCCTCTCTAAAGACGGAACCTTTGCCTTGCAATCATCAATGTGTCCGTGGTGAGTGTCTTCATGCTTCTTGACACATTCATCAATGATCTTGATCGCAGTTGGTTCAGTCGGGCGATCTGGGTGACCAATCAAATAGCCGGTGCTAATCCAAACGCACGACACTTTACGACCATCGCAGCACACCACACCTCCCGCATCGCCATCTGACATACCCGCTGCCTTTGCCTCATCGCAGCATTCTTGCTCCGGTCGCGGCTCTACGCGGGGGAGCTTGGGGACACGACACTTTGCCAGTCTATCCGCATGTAGCTCAACAAAGCTACATCCCTGATTCAACAAAAGTCGCCTGCACCGAAGCCTCGACGGCTTTGGTTTTGCCGGGTCTGGCGGCGGTTGCGATGAGAAAAGCGCATGCCTCATCCACGATCGGCCTGTTGGGCCGATGAGCTGAAGCAAATAAGAAGCTGATCCCGGACCTTAGTCCGTGACCGCGAATAGCTCGCGTGCCCGCCGACGCAAATGATAACGTCGATGAGTGCCGTGACTCCGCATGGAGTCGACACTGTCGGGACTACCGGCAACGGTGCAAAACAGCTTGCCGAAGTCGCTGACCAACTCACACCAAGACGCTGGATCCAAACCGAGTCGCTGGAGAAGGGGCGGGACATTTGCGGGTGTCTTGCCACGTTTGCCTGGGGCCGCCTGACGGGCCGTCCAGTCCAACAGCTCTAAGTAGTCCGCCAGCGACATCGCTAAGAATCCCTTGTCGCTGCAACGCTCCGGCGTGGCACTGCCACACGGGCCGATCGGATCAAGCAGCTCGTCGATCGAAACAGGCGAGAGAAACGAATCGCGACGATGCCGCAATTTCGCGATCGGTTCGGATCGCTCGCTCATGGCTTCGTCGGGTGGCGTTTCGTGACGTGTCGCTTCGTCGGGTGGCGTTTCGCGAACTTCTTCATGCTCGGCTTGGATTCGCCGCTGAGCCGAGGTGAAATCGCTGTCTTCGATCCGCTCGCACATCGCCGCCCGAATCGGATTGAGATCCACATAAGCCGCACAAGCCAACACAGACGCCTCATCGGTGAGCCGAGTCGCCTTGTATCGATCTTGGAAAAAGCGGCCGTGTTCTTCGTCCTCACGGTTGGCTCGCATTGCCACACGCTGGCACAGCAACCGCATCCACCAACTCAGATCACTCAAACGACGGCGAATCTCTTCACGCTTCACCGGACAACCGGCGATGGCGTTGATTTCCGGCTGCGTCGGTTCCATCGGCGACCCGTCCGCCTTGCGATGGTTGGGGCACAGCATCATCCAACGACGGGCGACTTCTTCATCGCTCCAAGTCGCAACGACGTCCGGTCGAGACCTAAGAATCAAATGAAAATGATTTGCTAGCAAACTATAGCAAAGCAGATCGATACCGAAATACGCGGCGAATTGCTGCAAATATTCCTCGATCCAGCGTTTGCGATGGTCGAAGTTCTTCCCAGAGACAGGATCATCGCCCATGAGAAAACACCGTCTAACGGTACGGCTAAACACGTGTCCGACCGCGACTTCGCCCGGATCAAAAACTTCCGCTCGACTCATCCGTGCCATCACGCACCTCAATAGTTACCAACTCAGCAAACTCGACCCGGTCATGGTTACCGCTACAGGGTGCCAAGTCAATAGCCTCTGCGGTGCTATGTCCCCATGGTCTTCCCCCGAAACACCATGATGGATTCTGTCTCTTTGATACGAAATATACCGATTACGACGTGATGGACGCCACGCCATTCAAACGCGACATCATCAAGGAACTCGCGGACGAGTGCAAAAAGCAGGACATGCACTTTGGTGTTTACTATTCGCAGTTCAAGGACTGGTACCACCGGAGTCGGGGGAGGAACAAACCAGGGACGATGACGAACGACGAGTATCTTGAATTTGTTGAGAACCAACTCGATGAGCTGCTGACGAACTATGGCGAGATGGCCGTCCTGTGGTTTGATGTCGGTGGCAATGATGTGATCGAAGCGGACCGGCAAGGCGCGCGGGTGCGTGAGCTTCAGCCGAACACCGTGATCTGCAGCCGACTCTACAGTCGCCGGGTGCCGACGGACAAGCAGAAGTATGCCGACTTCGAATCGCTGCCCGACCGGACCATTGCCCCTCGGCGTATGGAAGGCGATGTTGAAACCTGTATGACGATGCGGCTTAACTGGGGCTACGACCGAAACGACGCCAACTGGAAGAGCACCAAGGATGTTATCGAACGTCTGGTGCTGAGCGCGGCACGGGGAGTGAACTTCCTGCTTAACGTAGGACCGATGCCAGAGGGTACACTCTGTCCAGAGGAAATCGAGCGTTTGGCGGAAATCGGCCAGTGGATGAAGCTCAACGGCGAGTCGATCTACGGCACAGACTACTCCCCGGTCGATTTCGATTTTCCTTGGGGAGCCATGACCCAAAAGGACCGGACGGTCTATCTTCACGTCATGAAATGGAACCCAGAGGGCGTTGTCTTTAACGGGATCGTTGGCAAGCCCGCCAAAGCCTACTTATTGGCCGACCCGGATCACAAGACTCTGCCGGTTAAGTATGATCCCGCCTTATTCACCAAGCGCGCCTTTAGGGTAGAAACCATCGCGTGAAACGCTACGTTTATCGGTTCACTACAACCAACTCAAACGCAAAGCAGGATCACGCGATGGGTGAAGTACAACGTAACCTAGGTTACGTTGTACTTCACCCATCGCGTGATCCTGCTTTGCGTTTGAGTTGGTTGTAGTGAACCGATAAACGTAGCGTTTCACGCGATGGTTTCTACCCTAAAGGCGCGCTTGGTGAATAAGGCGGGCTAAAGAGCACCGAGCCGGAATCGAACCCGCATCACCCCGCTCGCGACGGAGGAGTCTTGCCGTTAGACCATCAGTGCTTGTTTCAAAATGTCTCAAGTGGGATCGGTGAGAATCGAACTCACATCGCTCGGATTAAGAGTCCGATGCATTACCTTGTCTGCCACAATCCCATGTGTTGTCGTCGTTGTTTCGTTTCAATCGGCGTGGCGGGAATTGAACCCGCGACCGTCGCCTTATAAGGACGCCGCTCTCACCCCTGAGCTACACGCCGATGCGTAGCCAATGGGGCCGAAGGGAGTTGAACCCTCACCTACACGACGACCAACGCTTGAAGCGTCGGTGCCCGAAGTCCGTCATGCTGCCAGTTACACCACAGCCCCGCTGTTCAGTCGCGGCTATGCGTTTCAAAAATGTCTGCATGATTCGTTTACCTGATCCTTGTGACCTGAAACCTGTTACCTACTTCAAGTGGTAGCCCCGAGGATCGAACTCAGCGCGACCCGCGTATCAGGCGGATTTGGGCGACCAGCCCTCGACTACCATGTTGTCGTTTCAAAAAGTCGGACACCTCGGAGTCGAACCGAGACCCTCCTGCTCCCAAAGCAGGCGTGCTTCCATCTGCACCTGTATCCGATGTTGTGTTGCTTCGATCGCCGCAGCGGTTGCTGTCGGCGCATATCTTCCTTGTCAGTGGGCCGGGAGGCGCTCGAATCCTCGTCTGCGGTTCTTCAGACCGCCGCTAGACCGTCTCAGCTACCAGCCCAAATTGGGTTCGTTGTTGGGGTTGCCCGTTCGATGCGGACGCGAAAAAAGGCTCAGGTGCCTGCGTGACACCGAGCCTTCATGAAGAAGTCGTTCGCTAATGAAAGCGAGTGTCACATCAGACGCGGATACGCCGGGGCATTATCTGTATTCAACGGTTGCCCGCCGAAGAGACTGCCTTCGTGTATCTGTTCGAGTCGACTGGATTGAATATTCGTTAACATCAGAAAGCTCGTTACTCGCTTGTCTGTGAATGTGACTTGTAGTTCAGGTAGATAGACGCTTTCGCGTCACGATGGTTCACGTAAAATCTCGCTTTTACAAAAATGGAGATGCGCGAGACCGTGATTCTATTTCACCAAACGCCGAGAAACCCAAAAGATACTCGCCACGATGAATTCAATCGACAAGTTTTTCGCTGCGAAAACCTACGCTGTCGCCGGCGCATCCAATCGCCAACATAAGTACGGCAACAAAGTCTTCCGCGCCCTGCTTGCCGCCGGCCGCGAGACCTACCCGCTCAATCCGGCTCAAGACGAAATCGAAGGCCACCAAGCCTACCCGTCGATCGGCGACCTACCGCTCGTCCCCGAAGCCCTCTCGATCATCACACCGCCCGAGGTCACTCGCAAAGTCGTCGCCGACGCAATCGCAGCCGGAGTGAAACACATCTGGATGCAGCCTGGAGCCGAAGACAATCAGGCCAGCGAATCCGCACGCGAAGCCGGCATCACCGTCATCGACGACGGAAGTTGCATCCTCGTGTTGTTGGCTCGTGTCTAGTCAGGATCCGCGTACCTTTCAGTCGGATGCGCTCAACTACTCGCCGATGCAATACAGGTGAGTGTTCGAGCGCATGAACAGGCAATCATCGCTGATGGCCGGCGTTCCACCGAAACCGCTGGTATCGAATGTCATGTCACCTGACCCGATGACCTTGAATTCAGGCTTGGCTTCGATCACATGCACCATTCCGGAGTTTGTGGCGACATAGATTCTGCCTCCTGCAGCGACCGGCGAAGCAAAATCATCGCCGCCACCACCACCCCGGCCGCCTCGCCCTCCGGAATCAAAACCACCCGCATCACGAATACCTCGATCTCGTCCGACGCCGCCGCGCTGGTCGCCTCGGTCTCCATCGCCTCGGGCTCCATCGCCTCGGGCTCCATCGCCTCGGTCCTGATCGCCGGGTCCCTCTGGTTGCCTGTCGGCTCCTGAAAATCCGGCATTCGTACTGGGCAACCGATCTTGGAAGACACGTTCGCCGGTCTTCGCGTCAACGCACTCGACCACCGAACCACTTGCCGAGAACAGGTGTCCGTCAACAAGAACTGGTGTTGCGTATCGGGTACGCATGCGGCCTTCCCATCGCGTGTTTTTTTCGGACACATCGCCTTTGCCATCGACGCGGATGGCATAGCTCTCTTCGCCGGTTGCGTAAACGATGCCGTCGTCGACGATCAAGCTGACCTGAGCGTTCCGCGAGTTCACGCCGTTGGCGAACCAGCTCAATTTGCCGGTGGCGTTGTCGAGTCCCCAGACTTCACCGATCACCGACAGAGCAATCTCGCTTTGGTCACCATTGGTCACCAGAACCGGTGTCGTCCAGCATTCGCCCAAACCATCCGCTTCGGCACGGTGCAATTCTTTGCCAGTCTTTTTGTCGAGCCAAACGATCGACAACGATTCGTCCGCCGCGTTGACGATGACATGCTCGTCGGTCACGATCGGACTAGCGGCCGATCCAAAACCTTTGAAGCTCGGTTCTTGACCAACACTTTGGTTCCAGATTTCGTTACCTTCAAGATCGTAAGCATAAACGCCGGACTTCCCGAAGAAAGCAAAGACGCGCGTTCCATCGCTGGCGGGTGTGTTGCTGGCGTAACCGTGTGTGGGTATCCCCGGGCCTTGCCACGGATCTTCGGGCATCTTGGCCGCGATGGTCTTCTTCCAAAGCTGTTTACCGGACACTCGGTCGACGCAGATGAGATGTCGTTTAAGATCTTCAATGTCACCGGCTTCATAACCATAGCCGGAATAACACGTCACAAAGACCTTATCGCCGACGACGATCGGACTTGATGTGCCCTGGCCGGGTAGCTCGATTTTCCACTTAATGTTTTCACCCTCACTGAATTCGGTCGGCGCACTCGTCGTCGCAATGCCCGAGCCATTCGGACCACGGAATCGCGTCCAGTCGGCACGCGAAACCGCGGGAATGCATGTCGCTATTGCGAGAGCGACGATCATGGTCCGGCCGCCTGACGAGTTGACTCCGTTCCAACGATTCACAATACGGAAGCGGCCGATCAGCAAAGCGAATTGATCGGCACGGAAGACATCACCGAAATATATTTGCGTCAATGCAACGGTGGTGTCCCTGACTGATTGAAAGAAATTCATAATAAACATTGAGTGTTTGGAGTCATGGATCTTGGGAAAAACTTCATTTCGGCTTTGGGGAGTCTCTGGCGAGGTCCACCACGATCAAGACAGATCGCCTACGATCAATTTGATTCGAGAATGGGGAATCGTTTCGGAGTGCTTCCGTCCGGAGGTGAATCGACCTTCACCCGAAACAGGACGGTGTTGTCCAGTTCAAGGTCGTCCGCCCAAATGAACTTGGCACCTTCAAAGTCGTGCTGATAGAAAGGTCGTTTTGGCCCAACGGTTTGTTCATCGAACTCTTTGGCCGACTGCCAATCGCTGTCGTCGAAGTCGACCGCCGTCCAGTTCACCGGCATCTCTTCACGCCTGACTTTTGGATTGCGAGTGTCTCGGTCGATGGGACCGTGGAAAATGGATTTTGCTTTCCAGTGGGTTCCCGAGACTGTTCCATCGGCCATCTTCAGGATGAATCCGCCGTCACCGATTTGGGTGTTGTTGTATTCCATCGCAGTGATAGGATCGGCGTTGTCCTTGGCGATGACCGCGATCGTCATGGGATAGCTTGGAAAGACGTCGACCGAGATCACGTTGTGGGGCATGAAGCGGATCGAGTCGACGGCGATCAGTTCACCGTTGATGTACAACGAGAACCAGTTGTCCGCGTAGACGTTCAGTTTCTGCGTGTCTTCGATTTCGGGTTTTGCACCGCCACCGCCGCGTGGTGGAGGCGGCCGGCGGTCACCACGTTGTTGTGCGATCGCGAGCGTCGTCACTGACGCAAGTGCGGCGATCGCTACACCGAACAAAAGGATGCCAGCTTTGCGTCGGAAGGTGATTCTCATTGTTTACTCCAGCGGATTGAAAATGTTGATAGTAGATCTTGCCAAAGATCCATAAGCTCAGGGATCTTTAGCAAGATCCACTACGGCAGCGCGTGCAACCTGCGACCTATCTTTCGTACAACACATCGAACGTCGACTCGCCGAGCAGGCTGTTTTTCATCGCGTTCTGCAAGCTCGCTCGGGTCGCCTGACGCGGAGAAACATTCAGCTTGCTTGAGAGTGCGTAGACGGTGATGTGATACTTTTTCAGTCCTGGACCCTTGGAACACATCGGATCGTAATTGCCGCTTCCTCGATCGTTCAAACCAACAGTGCCGACGTCTTTGGAGCCTTGCTTCAGCGACGAGACGTTCACGGGAATGTTGTAGACAAGCCAGTAAGACTTTTCCTGATCTGGAGCCGTGTGCCAGATGCTCACCGCGAATGTCTTGGTCCCCTTGGGAGCACTTTTCCAAGTGACCTCTGGTGACTCCGCGGCACCGTCGCAAGTGCAGTCGACTGACAGAAAATTTTTGTCATTGACCGAAGCACTGCTGACCTCGAAACCAGGGACCGTCGTTCGCGACATGTCGGAAAGATCGACCGGCGGATCGACTCGACCCATGTCACCTCCGTCGGGACCACGAGGTGGTGGAGGACCAGATCCCGGTGGAGGACCAGGGCGTCCGTCGCGGGGTGGCGGCGGTGGTCCACTTTGACCGTCGCGGGGCGGTGGAGGTCGACGCGAATCACCATCGCGTGGCGGTGGCGGGCCAGGGCGTCCACCGGAATTCGCGGAGTACTTCTCGGTCGTCTCGCGACCTTCAGTGTCAACAAACGTGAACGTTGCTGAACCATCTTTCGCTAGCGTGTAGGCAACTGATCCCTTTTTGCCACGAACGTCGTACACGAGGCGATAGGTGCCCGGCTTCGGCTGCGTGAAGTCCGTGATTTTCGCATCGCGGAGCGGTTGCAAGTCCGGGCGAATCGGTTCAGCTCGCGGTTGCGGATCGACCTGGCCACCACGCTCGGTCACTTCGCCATAGAAACCGCCATTGAGATAGGGATAGGTCTTTGTGGCGTGATAGTGATACTGTCCGCCGGCGTCTTTGTGACCATTGAGCGAATCGAGCGGCGCGAAATTGCTCGCCTTCTCGTCTTGGTATCCGAAGATCGGATAGCCGTCTAAGGCGTACGCAATCGGCTGGTCTTTCCCGACTGATTTTTCGAGATGAGTGGGGGCGATGTGATAGTGGTAGTCGTCGGCACGGCCACAGTGGCCACCGTACTCGTCCAGTTCGCCGAACAGCAACGCGTCGTCGCCTCGGTTGTTCAGCGGATTGAAAATGGGAACACCGTTGACTGCCAGTGCGATCGCTCCACGCAGAAAGTCGTTCTTCGTCGTCATGGGCTCTTTGGCTGGAACCGGATTAAGAGGGATTCGCCATGCGTTGTCACCAAAGTACTTCTGGGGGATCGGGACCTGTTGTTGCCATGAGCGAATCCCGATCATCATCGGGTGGTCAGGAATTCCGTTGGAACCGACATAGAAAAAGTCGTCGTCCCACCGAAGCTTCAACGTGCTGACGAACGGCTGAAAGTGCTTGCGGATCAATGGTGCTGGCGTCACTTTTTGGCCTGCTGCTGTTTTGCCATTGGCTTGAGTGTTTTGGATCACCAAGCGTAGTTGACGTTGTTGATTCAGTCGTTTGATCGTCTCAAGTCGTTGCGTGACCCACTTTTGGTCAGCCGCCGCCAAGCGTTCGATTTTCAAGCTAACCAGCTGGTCGTCGTCACAACGAATTTGAATCTGGTCGCCGGTCGCTGCAACGAAGCTGCCGTGCAAATGGGCACCTTCGTCCCCGATGGTCCAGGTTCTCGATCCGGTGGCATTTGCGGAATCACCATGGTAGTGGCCTTCGTGTGCCAAGATCGTGCTTGAGCAGAACAGCATCGCTGGTGTCGCGATTGCCAGAACCAGAAATTGCCTGGTGATCATTTTCGGAGTCCTCCGTGTTTTTAGGGAAAGAGGTCCAACGGACGTCGTCGAGACTTTCGACGCTCGCCAGTTCGGATCAAAATTCGTGACGAATTCTGCTAGATGAAGAATGCGTTTTGGTTTCATTGCCATCACTCAAACTCCACGACACGTTCGGGACCGTGGTGGTGTGAATGGTCAAAGTAGTTTTCGGGAAATGCCTGTTCTTCAACTGCGGTCATCTTCAATGAAATCTGCTGAGGACCGTATGACATCTGATCGAATCGCAACTCACTGATTTGGCCGCTTGCGTCGTCGTAGACGATCTCAATTCGCTCGGCACCGCGAAAACCGGGCTTCTTGCGAGCAATCATCCGCCGAATGGTCCCACCATCGTTTTTTGCAGACGATTCAGTGTCCGATACCGAGGCCAATTCCAAGTCGTAGGCGGTCCGCAACGCTTCCAATCCGTCACTCAGATTATTGATTGGCAATCCGTCTTCATGCCCTGGAAGATCGCGGGCGAACTCCGCCAAATCGTCGCTGTATCGAACTGGCCCATCAGGTCGAATTGCCCAACTTGTCGTCTCGTTTCTGCCCGTGATGAACCACTCGCCCGTCGCGGTCTTTCGCCCCAGAACGAACTGATCCGGTCCACGCACATCAAGGACTGCGCCTTCAAGCGAAGGCTTGGGAGGGCGGCCACGTTCGGGCGAACGACGATCTTGATGTTTTGGCGGGACGACTGCATCCAAAACTGAAATCACAAACGTGCGATCGACGGACATTTTGCTTGCCTCAATGATTCGATTCAATTCAGTCATCGCGGCCGACGCCGAAGGCGCATCGACGGCTTGCCACAGCAGCGAAACGGCCAGCAGTACCGCACAGGCGGTCGACGCAAGAGCAAACGGCCAGCGTCGGCGTGTCATTGACTGCGACTGGCTGGGAAGCACGACTTTCGCAACCTCGTCAGCGACGGCCAATTCGCTACGCAGTCGATCATGCAGCATCGCGCGGGACGCGAATTGCCTCGCATTCTTTGGGTCCGACTTTATCCACTCGTTCAATTGAGCCAGCTGCTCACTCGAAAGTGAATCGTCGAAGTAGCGGTCAATCAAGTCTTCGTAATTAACGCTCACTGGATGTCTGCCTCGAATGATTTTTGGTGGATGCATTCTCTCAATTGATCTCGGATCCGCTGCAGCGCTTTTGCCACCGAGTTCGGTGTCATGTCTAACTGAGATGCGATCGCAGCCGGTTTTCGGTCGTCACGATATCGCAAATCAATCAGCGTTCTTGCTCGACCGTCCAGCCGACCGATGCAGTCCGCGAGGAAATCAAATGCCGCTGACCGTGCTTGGGCTTCTTCGTCGAAAGCGAGCGCAAGACAAGCGACCGCGTCGTCGTCAAAAACCAGCGGATCGCGGCCTCGGCGTCGCAGGTACAACCCGACTTGTCGTTTGGCGATTCCGATCGCCCAAGGGACAAACGGCGAATTCGCGTCGTAGGATTCGTAAGATTCGATCACGGCGATGGCCACGTTTTGAAGCACATCGTCGCGATCACGGAAGTCACGCACCGCCGAAGCAACAAATGCCGAGACCGCTGGCTGGGCCAACGTCCATTGTCGAGTCGCTTGTCGGGTCGTTTCGTCCAAAATAGCTCCACGGAGAAAGTGCCTACATGGTTACTTATCCGCACACCCCGTTTCATGACAAGCTTTTTTCGCTTTTCCAGAAAGTTTCGCGTTTGATGACTTTCCCGCTCGTGCATCCGGGAGATTGGGGCGAAGACTGGTCCACCTATCCCGGCATCCTTGACGATTGGCCGCCAACTTACGAGTGTGAAGAAGAATAGTCGTCCGCAACAACTGAAATCACGCCACGGCTGCATTGGACAATCCAATGCAGCCGCTTTTCGTATTCCTCTATCGCGTCGCTGCGTCAACTTGCCCTGCATTCCTGTCAACTTTCTTTATGCAGCCTGCATTCTATACAACGACCCCCAGCTCGACGTTGCTCATATGAATGTAACACTTGCGACTCCCGGTACAGTGCGGGCAATGGCCACGAGTAGTGCGCGGTCGTCGGCGTTTTCAGTCGAACCGGATAGCTAAACCTTTCGGTCACCAACGTCGACGACCGAAATAGTTGGGTACCCGTAACGCCGGAGTGACCTCGCAACCTATTGCGAAAGCAAGTCGTCTTCGTTTCGGCTTTCTGACCGTGTCATGCGTACCGAACCTGTGGCGATTGACTTGCGACAAACATTGCCTCTCGCCTGTACAACTCGCTGTCTTTGAGATGCACGAGGTACCTCGCTAGTCGATCGCGTGAAACGAATTTACCGGTCGGTCGATGACGATCGACGCTGATGGTGCCAAAGCTTGCGACAGTCTTGATCGTCGGGCATCGAACTAGCGTCCAGTCCATGCTTGATCGAGCGAGCAGATCGGCTTCCTTTTGCAAATCATGATAACGCCCGCGATGAGTCAACGGCCAAAGGTATCGAGATCCAAAACCGTGAGAGATGAAACGAGCGTCACCGGGCGAGCGAACGCTTTGGTGAGTCACGCAGAGATAGCGACCCGAACGAGCGTTCTTCATCGACGCCAAAGCGTTTCGAGTGATTGACTCGCTGCTGGGGTGTTGTGGATCCGAATGCGGGTGACTGACGTTGCAAAGGTTGATCACACAGGTGCTGCCTCGGACGACCGTTTGGATATGACGAGCGTCAAACGTTTTGCTGGCCAAGACTCGAAGGTCTTTGTCGGGCGAACTGCCGAGTTCTCCCTGAGTCAACGCTTGAACTTCGTAGCCACAACGCAGTGAAATTGCGACAATCTGCTCGCCGAGCGGGCAATCAGCCCCCAGGATGCCGATGACCTCACGGTCGACCAAGTCGAAATTGCCGCGTGACTGGCCGCGAAAAAGCTGTGCGCCGGTTGGCTGACCGACGTTGGATTCATTGAAAGCAACCATGGTTCCGACTCGTTTGATGAGGATGAGATTTGCCGCCTCCAACTTCTAAGGACGAGTTTTGTTGTGGGATGTCACGACTCATTGCGAGAACTGCGAACTGAAGTGTGACAGCGGCGCGAGCGAAACGTCCTTCAACTACGGGGGAATATCGTGATTCCCTTCACACTTCTCTTCTTTTCGCACAGGGACACCTTCCATGTCATCGAACATCAAACGAATCTCAATGCTTGCGGCTTTCGCAGCCCTAACGCTGGTTGCGGCCGAAGATGCTCAGGCCCAATGCTCACGCGGTGGACGCGGAGGTGGCAGCCCCGGCGATACGTCTCTGGCGACTGGATCGTTCACCCCACTGAACTCGTTTGCGAGTTCTTCAAACAATTTTGCGTCGCAACGGCAACTTGCGTATCAACAGCAATCGTTGGCCCAGCAGCGTCAGTTGATCGCGATGCGGCAACAGCAGATGCAGCAAGCGGCCGTCGCCCGCTATGAGCAACAGCAGAGCATTCAAGCGATGCGTTTGGCTCGTGCGGAAGCCAAACGCGTGAAACGAGCGGACCGGATCGCGGCTTTGAAGGCGAAGCGTGCGGCTGAACTCGAAGGCGAGCTTAGCGGCAACGAAAGCGGCGTGATGTTGGCGTCCACGGTTCGTGAAACCTACCCGTTTGAGTAACGGAAGCCGTTTAGTTTGACGTAGTGGACGAGGCAACGAGTCCCGAACGGAAGGACTCGTTGCCTCGTCCACTACGACACGCCGCCCCAAAACATTCCTGCAAGCGAAACCAAAACTATGAAATTCCGTTCCAAGAAACGTCGCCGACTCTCTTTTCAGCCCCTCGAAGCTCGACGCGTTCTTGCGGCCAGTTTTGGTTGGGATGGTCCTGGATTGGGCAGCGCTGAGCTGACCTACACCATCAACGGATCGCCTAGCTCCCTGTCACAAGCTGAAACCAATGCCGCCATTGAGACGGCATTTGAAGCTTGGTCCAGTGCTGCGGACATCACTTTCACGCCGACCGATCAAACCGGGCTGCGCGATTCCATCGACATTTCCTTCGTCAACATTGACGGACGCGCCGGCACACTCGCTCAGGCGTATTTCCCTGACGACATCAATCCGGCTCGGATCGCCGGCGACATTCAGTTTGACGTGTCGGAGGCGTGGGAAGTCGGCAACTCGCTCGGCAACCGTGCCTTCGATCTCGTTTGGGTCGCCGTTCACGAAATCGGCCACTCATTGGGACTCGACCACCACGAAGGCATCGGCAGCGTGCTGGCTCCGTTCGTTTCAGCGAATCAATCGTTCGACACTCTCAGCGACTTCGATGCCGCGATCGTCCAAGAGCTGTACGCAGCAGCTGATGCATCGCTAACGTCCGATGTCGACGATACGCCCATAGTGGACGACCCAGTCGACGAAACCCCAACAGACCAGGGAACCGACACCAGTGACGACGATAACGATGCCAACGATCCCGGCGATACGGATGATGATCCGTTTACTCGTAGTCGCTGGCGACGCGGCGGACGCTGGCACCGCTTTGGTGGACGGCTGTACGCGGAGTTGGTTGACTACAACTACGTCAATACAACGGATGTCAATGGTGACAACCACACGTCGGCATTGGATGCTTTGATGGTGATTAACCAGCTCAACCAGTCGTCCCCGAGCCAGTTGACGAATCTGTCGGAAGTTGAAACCGTCGGCCTGAGTGACGTTAACGGCGATGGTTCAATCACGGCATTGGATGCGTTGACGGTTATCAATTCTCTCAATCGTGGCAACGCAAGGACACTCGCCTCGGTTACGACAGTGGATGATGTTGATGCCACCGATGAGTCATCTACTGACGAAGACGCCGAAACCATTGAGGAACTGGACGACGAATCGGTTGATGCCGTTGACGATTCGGAAACTCCGGCTGATGAGGTCGATGATGCCGGGGACACCACCGACCCAATTGATGACGGCGGTGTCATTGACGATTCGGATGACACCGACTTGGAAGACCCTATGACCGACGATCCGGTCGAAGAAATGGATGACGAAGATGAGGTCGAGGAGAGCGACGATGAGCAAGACTCACATGAGCACCGACATCGTCACGGTGGGATTCTCAACGCTGGACTTTTCGCCGGCGATGCAGAAGCCTTCGTCAGTCGATTTGACACCAACGAAGACGCTGCAATTTCCGAAGACGAGGTATCCGAACGGCTGTGGTCAAAGCTGACTGACTTGGAAGGTGATTCGGATGCGGATGGACTTGTAACCATCGCCGAACTGGATACCCTGATCGCCTCGGCGAGGCAAGCAGCGTTCGACGCCAAGGACTCTGATGGTGATGGACTGTTGATGGAAGACGAGGTAGGCGAGCGTCGTTGGTCAAAGATTTCAGGGGCCGACGCGAATGAGGACGGTGGGATATCATTGGATGAACTCGATACGTTGATCGAAGAAGAGGGACTCGGGCGAAGCAATTTCCAACGCCGCTCGCATCGCCACGCTCACCGAGCATCTGATGCCGTCTTTGCCTCCATTGGCCGGGGCCGATTCCGTTTTTCTTCGTAGAGAACGAGGTCACGAGTCCGTCAAGAACTCCAATGGACGAGGTCACGAGTCCATCCAGGATCATTTTCTTCCTCCAGCTAAGCCACGGAGAATGATACAACGCCGATTCGCAGCGATTGCAGCTTTCACGTTGGCGGCCATTTGTCTCGTCAACTTGCCGAACGCATTCGCACAATCCGGCTCGATCGAGCTTTCCGAGCTGCCTCAACCACCCTCCGAAATAACAGAACTGCTGAAACAGGCGGACGTTCGATTTTGCTACGGCCCGCAGGAAAAACCATCGTCGATGACGATGCCAAACGGGCGTCGCCTGGGTGCGCTGACCGTTTACAAAATGAGCTATGACTTTCACACCCAAAGTCGAGTGCAGCGGCGAGGCAATCGTCAGCACATGGTGACAACGATCCGTTTGGGTCGCCGCGGACTCACCTGTGACCACATCGTTTGGTTCCGCGAGCGTCCCCACACTGAGACGTTCTGGACGAATTGGCTGGTGTTGCATGAACTCGATCATGTACGAATTTCGAGTGACCCACGACATGAAAAGCTGTTCAAGAAGCTGCTGTCCGAGAAGGCACCGTTTCAGCAATCGGCGAAGGAGCACGTCCAGGACGCATTCAAAAAAGTGACCTCCTTGGTCGACATCCGCTACCAAGAACTGGATCGTCTGACTGACCATGGCATGTTGGATTTGCCGAAGGGCACAACGCTCGATGCGATTCTCAATCCGCCACCATGAGTCTTAGCATTGGAAGGTAGTGGACGACGCCCGCGAGCGTTCAATTTGCAAACGGTTTTCGTCCCTACTTATTAGGGATTGCTGCGCCGCTTTTCCGCTTCACTATTCGAGTATTGCCGAGGAACATTCTCATGGGTGACAATTATCGGGACGCATTGGCTGGGTTCCTGGTCTTGGCGTTGATTAGTGCCCCTCAGGCGATTGCCCAGGATGCGAATGCTGGTCGTGAGTTGTTTGAGCGAGAGTGGGAATTCGTGGAGCGGGCACCGACGTTCACGGAATTTGATTCAATGCGTGGGATGCCACCCCAGAGCACTCGAGGACACGGTCGAGTTAGGGGGCGCGGTCCACGTCCGCAACCCCGCGACGACAACCGGGAGCTGACGTCCATGCTCCCAGCCGATGGACTTGGGCCGCTGCACAACGCAGTCTCTTGTGCAGCGTGTCACCCTGGCGGCGGCGCTTCGGGAGTAACTCACAATGTGACCCAGATTACGGTTGACCCACGCTCACCATTCGTTGCTCAGCCGACTGACCGTGGCGGCCACGGACCTGCCGCAAACTCAGTCATGGATTTCTTTCCGGGACTGGTGTCCGGCAATGCGCTGTCGTTGAACACCATCGTTCATGACCTCTCGACACGGCCCGGCTATGAGTTCATCCGTCAACGATTGTCCGTCGGCGTGCCTAACGGTTTGTCGCCAGAGTGGTTCAACTCGGAAGAGCGGACCGTTGATGCAATCGCGAATCAACCGGTGGTTGCTGGGCGACATGGAACGCTCGACTACTACCTCAGTCAACGCAACTCACCGCCGCTGCATGGCATGGGCGATATCGAGAGGATTTCCATGAATCGTTTGAAAGCAGTTTCGCTTGCCCAGGCACGGTCGTCCGGTGGTACCATCTCTGGCCGAGTGGCCGGGAAGTATGGTTGGCGGGGCCAAGTCAGTACCTTGTCCGACTTTGTTGCAGGGGCTTGTGCGTCAGAGTTGGGGTTGAACGTGGCCAACACCGCTCGACAAGCCAATGATCCGGCAGACCCCCGTTACGTCAGCTTGGCCCCTGATATTTCGATGGAGCAAGTCGCGGATCTAACGAGCTACGTCGCTGACCTGCCTGCCCCCACCAAACAATTGCTAACCATGGAAGACCGCAAACGGGTTCGCCGAGGAGAACGCGTTTTCAGCACCGTTGGATGCGCCGCTTGTCACATCGCTGATCTGCCACCCGCAGGTGGCATTTATAGCGATTTGTTGTTGCACGACATGGGGCCTGAGCTGCAAGATCCATTTCCGGCTCCGGCGCACCAGTTAATTAACACGAGTTCAACTGCACCTGCGAGTCCTTACCAGAGTCGATATGGCCGTGGCGAGACGTCATCTTATCGCAGCCTGTCTCCGCCCTACCGTACCGAGTCTCCGTATGACCGTCTTGGGCCACCGCCCAATCGCAGACGTTCAACCCCAAGAGTTGTCAGCTCCTTAGTTCCAGCGGGGACGCCTCAGCCAATTGCCATGGACTACCCCGAGCAACCGCGGTTTCCGCGTGGCGAATTCAACCAAGCTGATCTGAATGGTCGACACCGATTTTCATGGGATGCACTTCAGCGGGAATGGAAAACGCCGCCGCTATGGGGTGTCGCGGATTCGGAACCCTATCTTCACGACGGACGCGCCAAATCTTTGACCGATGCGATCCAATGGCATGGCGGCGAAGCAGATGAATCCAAGCGAAACTATCTCAGGCTCAATGAAGACCAGAAAGAATTATTACTAATCTTTTTGGGAAGCCTGAAGGCACCGTTGGACTGATCGTCAATTGTACGACCAAGTCTCCGAAAACAAGTTGCCAGACGGGTCTATTACCGACCACCGATGACTTCACGCATGTGGTCGGTTACATCGGGATCGCGATACACTCGGTCGATCATTTCGGTGTAGGTTTCCGCAAATCGTTCATCGTTGGCGAGATCACCAAACACCTGTTTGACTTTCATGAATGATAAACGATCGTTGCTGGTTGCCTTCGCTGCCTCGTGCAGTTCGTCTTTCAAAGTGTCCGTCACTTCGAGAGGTTGGCCGTGACGGTCGGCGTGATTGTCGCTGTAATAACACCACGCCGCAATCACCAGAGCCGCGTAACGAATGCTGCCACCGTCGGCGAGGTTTTTGCGGATCGTGGGAATGAGGAAGACCGGTAGCTTGCTAGAGCTTTCCAAGCAAATTCTGGCGAGGTTATCCCGGATACTTGGGTTGCCAAATCGCTCAATCAACGTCGCTTTGTACGCGTCAAGGTCGATTCCTTCCACAGCATCCAACACGGGCGTTGCCTCGACGTCGAAGAACTTCCGGAGGTATTTGCTAAACAGATCGTCGCGGACGCATTCGTCGATCGTCTGGTAACCGAACACGCTGCCAAGAATTCCAAGCACGGAGTGACCAGCGTTGAGTAGTCTCAACTTCATCTCTTCGTAGGGCTTCACATCCTCGACAAACTGGGCATCATGATTTTGCCAGTTCGGGCGGCCCGCTGAAAAACTGTCTTCGATAACCCATTGGCGAAACGGCTCGCAGACGACCGGCCACCCGTCATCGACATTGAACTTGGTTCGCAGGAACTCGATGTCTGATTCGGTAGTCACCGGCGCGATGCGATCGACCATCGCGTTGGGAAAGCAAACTTCTTTGTCGATCCACTGGGCGAGCTCGGCATCCTGCAGCCGTGCAAAGGCGACCAGGATCTTATGGATCAAATCGCCGTTGTGTTGAACGTTGTCACACGATTGGACCGTGAACGCGGGTAGACCAGCTTCACGGCGTTTCTTCAGTGCCGCCGCTAAGTATCCAAACACAAGTCGAGGAGTTGACGGATGTTCGATGTCGTACTGGACGTCAGGATTCGAAATGTCGAACTCACCCGTTTCGGCGTCCACGTTGTAACCGCCTTCGGTGATCGTCAGCGAAACGATTTTGGTCTCAGGGGCGGCCATCCGGTCGATGACAGCCCCCGGATCGTCGACGCCCAACAGGAAGTCAACGATGGATCCGATCACCTTCGTTTCCACTTTACCATCGGGATGTTTGACGATTAGCGTGTATAGATAGTCTTGCTGTCCCAGGATCGTCGCCATCCGCCGATCGGCTTCACGCAGTCCAACGCCACAGATGCCCCACTGCGAAGCGTCTTCGGATTGGAGCAGCAAGTCGGTATAGAACGCTTCGTGCGCCCGATGGAAGCCACCAACACCCACATGAACGATGCCGGTGGTCAGTCGACTGCGGTCGTACGTCGGACGCGAGATCTCGCGGGGGAACTGCGAAAGATTGCTTTGATTCAGCTTGATTGGTTCGTTCATGTTTGGATTCGGTTAAGTTTTTTCGTGCGTTGCAATGCCCAGTACGAGGAACCGAAGTACACGATCGTGCAGACAAATCCCCAGGTGTAGAAAACGCCGACGTTGCGTTCGTAGGCGGCCATGTCGCCGCTGCCGAACATCACAATCAATGCTTGAATCAACGTCACCGCCAATGCGATCCAGCCGACAGTGTGCAGGATTTTTGAAAACACCGATTTGTCGTGGACAGGTTCACCTTGGGCGATGGCTTGTTCGGATTGGAATTCGCGGATCGCCACGTTCAACTTTTGCTCGGCGGATTCTTCGGCCGGGTAGCTTTCCGCCGCACCGGATCGACTTGCCAGGAACGTGTACAGGGCGATGGTGAATGCCCAGGTCGGAAGGAACAGGTAGAAGAACGACATCACTTGCAGATAATTCAGTCCAAACCCAAACACCAAGCCGATGGCCCATGATGCGATTGCCGCCTTGTTCGCGGTGGCGAGCTTGTCGGCGAACCCGACCTTGGTGGACGAAGATGCGAGTCCTTCGGCGGGAGACTTGTCACCTCGTCCGCTACGAAGCTCGCGGTACTTGGACCAATATCGAGTCAGCCCGATTCGTGGAAAGATGACGTGCTCGGCAAAGACGATTCCGCCGACGGGCACGACAATCAACCCCGCGTAGGTCAGCAGCGGTAAGATCTGTTTGTAAACAAACGGGAAGCACGCGATCGCGACCGTTGCGACACCGACGGCGAAGGTGACTTTCTTTCGTGAATGCCGATGGAAGATCGCTTGGGCGGCGAGGCCGGCGCGGTACAGGTTCGCGTTGGCGGTCGTCCATCCGGCAACGATGACGATGACGTAGCCCGACAATCCCAATGCTCGGTAAGCGACGTCGCCGGGATCGAGTTCAACGATCGTTGACTTGAGCAGGACGGCGGTGCCCGCACCCATGATGCCAGCAGCGATCCAGGCGATGTAGTGGCCAAACAACATGCCGGCACTGGTGCAAAGTCCGTACACCGTTTTCCGGGCGTAACGCAATAACGCCATGTCGATCAGACCGAAGTGAGTGATCGTGTTGGCTGCCCAAGCGAAACCGATTACTTCCAACAAACCAATGCCGGGGTCGCCCGCGCTATTGACACCCGTCCAGATGGATTGGTCACCGATCGCAATAAAGTCAGCGAATCCAGTGAGCTGAGTCTGTCCGATCACCGCATCGGCTAGAGCAGGAAAAAGCGCCAACGCACCGCTGATGAACATCACGATCAGCCACGGGCCGCACAGTCCCGAGAACTCGGCGACGGCATTGAACCCATACATCGCCACCAGAACCACAATCATGCCGACGCCAAGGACAACCAACACGAACAGGCTGCTGGTCGGATACCATTCCAATTGAGCGGGAATGTCAAACAGCAATCGAACCGCGGTGCAGGAGACCGTGATCATCGCAGCTGAGATCACCGTAAAGATCAGCACGTTGGCGGCGTTATACAGATCGCTCATCGAGTCGCCGGCGATCTTGTGCAGATAGGTGTAAAGACTTAGGCGTGTTTGCACCGCGATCGGCGTCGTAATCAGTGTCCAGCTTAAAATGGCAAGGACATTCCCGATCAACAAGCCGACGAGAATGTCCATCGTCGTTGCACCGAGGGCAACGAATGTCGCTCCAATGACAAATTCTGTCGCCGCGACATGCTCACCTGCGTACAGCCCCGCAAAGTGCGTCCACCCGTGCAGCTTGTGCTCCGGTATCGGCAATTGTTCAGGATCGATCTCGGCGATGTTCGGTGTGAAGCTTGTCGCCGTCATGGTGTATCTCCTTCCGAAGCCATCTTATCCGAAACGAGAGGGTCAGAGGCGTCGCTTTTGCCCGGCTTAGGCAGTTTCGTCGGTTTGCGAACGACTTGTTCCATGACAATACTGCCGATCAAGATGACAAGATTGACCACGATCAGTTCGGCGTAGCTGGTTTTCTTGTTCGACAACGCATTGATGACGGCGATGCCGATCAAGATGAATAGATACGTCATCTCCTTGGTGCGAATCGTGTCGGTGCGAAATCGCAGTACCCCAAAGATGGCGAACAGCCCGATCGCCATGCCGAGTTCAATTTCCAACTTTTTCAAGGTAAAGCAGATGAAGAATACCATCATATTCATCATCGCAGCGGTGAACGCAAAATCACTTTTGTCCTTCAGTCGTGGCATGATTGCCAGACGCAAGAGGAGCACCATGAAAGTCATGTTGAATATGAATCGCACCCCAAGCTTGAACAGGTCGTCGTCAAATAGGGGGACTTCGAGGAACTCCATGCTGAGGCTTCATTGATGCGTTAATGGTTGGATGAGATGACGCCAAGTTATGCTTTGGTGTAGTGGACGAGGCTGCGAACCCTTCGCATTGGAAAATCTTCACCGCGACTACTACCTCCGTCGGCTGACTACTTCAGCAAATAGGCGCGACGTCCGTCGAAAAACTCTTTTAAATTCATGCTGCCGTGGCCGCGCCCCGGTTGGACCGTTTCGTCTTCTTTCTTAATCACTGCCGACGAAACGGCAGATCGAAACGATTCATAGCTGCCCAGTTTGCGAGTTTCTGTTTTGACCGCGTCGTCAATCAAGTTCGCTTGCGTTTGAACGAAAGGGCCGATGTTATTCCAGTCGAGTGATTCTTCCGCGATCTGGCGAACATTCGCGAGGTACTGTTCGCGGTACTTTGGCACCGCCAGCACTTTGCTTCGCAGCGGCTTGTCGGAGTCCTCCGCTGCGATCATCGGATCCAGTTCCAGCGGCGCGGTTCGCGGTCGGTCGTCACGCTCAGCTATCTCGGAATCAGGTCTGCCAAACCCGCCACCTGGTCCACCGCGACGACCGCCCGGCCCTCCGCCGGCACCACGAAACGCTTCGTTCATATCGTGTGGGATGAAGTGGAACTGATCTTTCTTGTCTAGGAAAATGCTGTAATCGCTAGCGCGGACCCAGTAACCATCGGAGTTGATCAGCGAAACATCCAATGCTAGGAACCACAATAATTCGTCGACGTCGACGATCAGTTCGAGTGCGTCCGGCAATGTTTCGGTCGGCGTTTCTTCTAACACCCGGCACAACTCAATCAACTTGGCCTTCGCCTTCTTGCCGGCGGACTTTTGTTCGTAAGGATGATCGTATGCTGACGGGTCTTGGCCGCGATAATCCAATCCGCCGCCTCCGCGAGGCGACCCGGAAACTTTCCAGCGTGTTCCTTTGCTGGAGTCATAGTTTTCTTTTAAGAAATCTTTATTGAACTGCTGGACATTGGTGTAGACACCCCAGTTCTCTCCGTTGATGACGACGCGAACGAAGTTGGCTTTGGGCGCAGGCATGTAGCTGCGAGCAATGTGCGAATACAACACGGTGCTCATCATCGAATTGTCGCTGGCACCGTTGAGCAAGTTCAGCGTCTTGTACCCGAGCAATCGTTGATCATCGTCAGCCATGTCCATCGACACGTTCAGTGACCGTTTGTAACCGGCTGGCACCATTCCGTAGGATGACGCACCGCGAAAGTGAATACCGACATTCGGGTAGGTCTTACCGTCAACAGTCAGCGTGGCCGCGACATCGACATCGGTGCCATGAAAATCTTCGAGTTCAATTTCCCAGTCAGCGTTTTCAAAGTCGACGAAAATTGTCCGAAGAACGGTTGTGTCGTAGAGGTCATTTTGCAGCGGAGCGACTGAAGATTTCTCCACTCGCTGGCCTTCGCTCGCCTCCGGGCGATCGCCACCCATTCCGGGAGGCCCACCGCGACCGCGACGTCCGCCGTCTTGTGGACCATCGGGACCGTTGGGTCCACCGAATCCACGCCCACCGAGGTCCGGTCCACCAAAACCGGGCGGTGGCCCAAACCCACGCCCGCCATCAGGCGCGCCACCGCCTCGCGGGCCACCGGGTCCACCAAAACCGGGTCCACCAAAACCAGGACCGCCGAAGCCCGGCCCACCAGGACCACGCCGCTCCGGCTGGTTCTCTTTCAAAAAGGTTCTAGCTCGCTCGCGTTCTTCAAGATCAAGCCAACCGTTATCGTCCGTGTCAAACTGTTCCAGAACCTCACGATCTTCGCCGCCCGGACCACCACCTTGGAAGTTTGGCGGTTGGGACGAAACCGTCGTTGAATAAGCGAGTGAACATAGAACGATGCCCGGTAATAGAATCGCTTGAGCAGATGAGTATCTTCGCACCATGGACGCAGACCTTCGTGAGTCGATTGAGGAAACAGTTCTTAAGTGAATGAGGTTGGTGTCCGCACGACCCGTTTATTGAGCCACGCAGTAGAGCGATTGATTGCTTCGCAGGTAGAGTCTTCCGTCGCTGACGGCGGGGGATGCATTGAAGTCGGTTTCGTCGTTCGCGAACTTGTTTTGTGCGATTGGTTGGAACGCATCGCCTGGTTCGTACACCAACGTTCCGCTGCGGCGAGTGACGACGTATATCTTGTCGCCGATCAACACCGGTGACGCGTAAACAGGACGACCGCTTTCCAGGTTCGTCACTCTCTCGCGATAAATCACTTCGCCATCGTCTGCCAGGGTGCTGTAGGCGATGCCGCGATCGTCGATCCAGTAAAAGCGACCGTCATGCAACAGCGGTGTCGCAACGTACGAACTGGAGCGGTTGGTCCATCGAACGTGCGAGTCGCTGACGTCGTCCTTGCCACCGGCGCGAATCGCGATGCTGCCTGACGCTCGGTATCCACCGAAGCTGTAGACGGTTTCTTCGTCGACGATCACCGATGGCGAAACGTTGCCAGTCATCGGCGAACTGGCGTACCACTTCAACTTGCCGGTCATCGGATTGAGTGACCAAATTTCCGACGGAACGCTGATGACAAGTTCGTGCTCGCCGTCGGCGAGCGACACAATGCGAGGCGTGCCGTAGGTCAACTCCAGCATGTTCGCTTCCTGTCGCCAGACTTCTTCACCGGTGGCTTTGTTCAGGGTGATAATGGCTCGCGACTCTTCGGCCGCGTTGACGATGACCGTATCGCCGAACAGCAATAGACTTGCCGCCGAACCCCACTGGCGATTGCTGGACTCTTTGCCGATGTCCACACTCCACTTCTTCTCGCCATCCAGGCTGATCGAATGCACGCCACCTTTGCCGAGGAAGACAAACACATCTTTTCCATCGGACACCGGTGTGTTGCTGGCGTAACCGTGTTCGGTGATGTAACCCTGATACCCGTCTTCGCGATAGTCGATCGGGAAATCGACGGACCAGAGATGTTGGCCACTGCTCTTGTCGAAGCACAGGACTTGACGCTTCGGGTCAGGCTCGCTGACGTAGCACGTCACGATGATCCGGTCACCGATCACGATGGGGCTGGATGAACCGGTCCCAGGAAGGTCGACCTTCCATTTCAGATTCTCTGAATCGCTCCAAGACTTCGGCACCGATTCGGATGAACGGGCGCGACCATCAGGACCAAGGAACTGAGGCCAATCGCCGGCTGATGCCAACGATGGAGAGATCAATAGAAAGAGAAAGCTGAAGATGGAGTGTCGCATGTTTTTGCTTGAGAGAGGTTACGTGTCGTGGCGTCAACTACTGAGGCCGTTGCGGGCGGTCTGGACGATCTGGGCGGTCGCTACCATGGCCGGGGCCTCGATCTTCGCGTGGCGGTCCACCTTCACCATGCGGGCCGTGGGCTTGATGCTCTTCGATTTGTCGCTTTTGTTCATCGGTCAGGATCGCCGCGAGTCGATTGTCGACGTCGGCTTGCAGCTTGGCGAGTTGGTCCTTTTGCTCTGCGGTCATGTTCAAAGAATCGACAACGAAGTCGGGCATCACCTGACCGGGTTTAGGAGGAGGTCCACCTGGTCCACGATGCTCGCCAGGACCACGATGTTCGCCGGGACTGCCACCCTCCGTTCGTTCGCTCGGACGTTCTTGATCACCGGGCTGACCTTGCTCACCGCGCCGTCCTCGGTCATCGCGGCGAGCGAATTCTCCGCGTCCGTCTTGGCTGTCACCTTCACGTGGTGGACGATGACTTGCTTGATCGTTGCCCCGTTGGCCTCTTGGTTGTTCACCACTTAGCTGCTCGCCTCTTGGCGGTGGCCCATCTTCACGACGGCCCATCTCACGACGTTCATTATTCAAAGCGACTTCGAGTTCGGCTTTGGTGATCGAACCGTCGCCGTCGGCGTCGACTTGGTCAAACATGCGACTCATGGTCTCCAATGGAGAGCCGCCTGGGCCGTGACCGTGTTCGCCGTGTTCGCGTGGGCCATTGGGGCCTCCTATGGCCCCGTGACCGTTTGGGCCTCGACCACCACCGGGCGGTTGTGCCAGTGCGATACCGGGAGCCGCCAGAAGAATGGCGGACATTGATAGTGCATGTCGAATTTTCATCGTATTTTCCGTGCTGAAGAAGAGAAATGGACGCTCGGCTATTCATGCGACAAAATGATTCATGGCGGGCCAAAGGTTCAAAAGTTTTTCTATTCGGAATTATTCGTGCAAAGTCTGGCCCTCATGAACACGCGATGTCGCATTGCTTCGCGAAGCCGGGCTTCGTGATCCGCAATCGACATCTACAATGGCCTCATGAACAACGACGTTACCCAAGTCCTTTCCGCCATCGAAAACGGTGATCGACAAGCCGCCGCCGAGCTGCTGCCGCTCGTCTATGAAGAACTACGTCGACTCGCCTCAAGCAAGATGAAGCAAGAAAAAGCGGGTCTGACGTTGCAGCCGACCGCCCTGGTCCACGAAGCGTTCATGCGACTGGTAGGTGGCGAGGACAAGCAGCAATGGGAAGGACGTGGACATTTTTTTGCCGCCGCGGCTGAAGCGATGCGACGTATTTTGATCGACAACGCTCGACGTCGGGGTCGAGACAAACGTGGTGGGGATTTTGTCCGGCATGAGCTCGGCGACGATTGTGCGATCGCAAAGCCAGACGACCTCGAAGATTTGCTGAGCCTGGATGAGGCTCTGACAAAGCTCGCCGACGAGGACCCTCAATTGGTCAAGCTGGTCGAACTGCGCTACTTCACCGGCATGACCATCGACGAAACCGCCGAGGTGTTGGGCGTTTCGCCACGAACGACCAAGCGGAATTGGGCGTACGCGAGAGCTTGGTTGCAAAACGAAATGTCAGACGCGGGCGGATCATGAACCGTGCGGCCCAACGAGCGATCTTCATTCAGGCGATCGAAGAGGAAAGTCCGCAGGAACGAGAGGCCTATCTTCAATCAGCCTGCGGTGGAGATACCGAACTGCGAGCAGCCGTCGATGCATTGCTGGCCGCCCACGACCAAACGCAGAACATGTTGGACCATCCCATCGTGGGTGGCGTGAGGTTGGCGTCAACGATCTTGTCCTCTCCGATCGAATCGATCGAGCACATCGGCATGAAGATCGGTCCCTACCTGCTGATGGAACAGATCGGTGAAGGCGGATTCGGCCTCGTGTTTGTCGCCCAACAAGAGAGTCCGGTCCGACGCAAAGTCGCGTTGAAGATCGTCAAACCCTCGATGGGTTCCAAGGAAGTGATCGCACGGTTTGAAGCCGAGCGACAGGCGATCGCCATGATGAACCATCCCAACATCGCGCAGGTTTTCGACGCGGGAGTGACCGGCGACGGACGACCGTATTTCGTAATGGAATTGGTTCGTGGAGTTCCTATCACGGAATTCTGCGACAACCATCGTCTTGAGATAAATGCTCGGCTGAATATCTTCTCCGATGTTTGCGGGGCCGTGCACCATGCTCATCAAAAAGGCGTGATTCACCGGGACATCAAGCCATCCAACGTCATGGTCACGCTTCACGATGACAAACCAGTCGTCAAGGTAATCGACTTCGGTGTCGCCAAAGCGATCGGCCAATCGTTGACCGATAAGACAATCTACACTCGCTTTTTTTCGATGATCGGAACGCCTCTTTACATGAGCCCCGAGCAGGCGGAGATGAGCGGTCTGGACGTCGACACTCGCAGCGACATCTATTCACTCGGCGTGCTGCTATATGAATTGATGGCTGGTGCGACTCCGTTTGATCGCGAGCGGCTGGACAGCGCAGGACTCGACGAGTGGCGACGAATCATCCGAGAAGAAGAACCGCCGCGGCCGAGTCAACGGTTGACGACGCTGGGCGAACGCATGACGACCATTTCGTCGTCCCGACGCGTTGAGCCTTCGCGATTGTCGTCGACACTGCGTGGCGATGTCGACTGGATCGTAATGCGGTCACTAGAGAAGGATCGCAGTCGCCGCTACCCCTCAGCGATCGCGTTGGCCGACGACGTCCGACGGTATTTGCGTCAGGAACCGATTGAAGCTCGACCGCCGAGTACGATTTACCGTCTGTCCAAGTTCGCGCGGCGTTATCGCGTTGCCCTCGCAACTGCGACGTTAATACTGTTGATCTTGACCGGCGGACTCGCGGCTAGCGTGTGGCAGATGCGACGAGCGGTCTGGGAACGTGATCAAAAGGAAGCCGCACTTCACGAAGTTGAATCGTTCGCGGAAAAGGTGACAATTGCAAACGAGTTGGTCGCTCGCGGTGAGTCACTGGCAGGCAACAATCAATTGGACGCGGCGGAAGCGGCATTTGATGAAGCGGTATCACAACAGCCGAGCTACTACTTGCCATGGGTAAGTCGCGGCCAGTATTTCGCACGCCAGCAACGTTGGAGCGAAGCGGCCGACGACTTCGCCGAGGCACTCAAATTGGGAGCGGCCACCGACACGCCGCAGTGGTGGGGTGTGCCGGCTCTGTTTGAACTGAGTGACAATGATCAAGCGACTACCCAATACTTCAAGCGTTTCAGTGAACGCCTGTCGGAGGTTTTTGATAATGGACGAGGCAATGAGCCCCTTGAGTCCGAACTGGAATCTGCGGGGACAGGACCCGTTGCCTCGTCCACTACGTCCGAAGCCGAACAGTTACGATGGGAATGGATTCGCAATGGTTTGATCAGCGGCAATGTTCTGAGCGACCAGCACTACCAACAACTCGCAGAATGGACCGACCGAGTGCTCGCATTGCCGCACCGTGGACCCGGACCCCCGGAGCCAGGACCCCCGGAGCCGGGAACTCGTGGACGAGGACCACGAGACAGCGAAACTAGACGTGACCCTTCGCGTCGCGAGCCTCCGCCGCGGCCTAACGATCGCCGCCCACCACCACGAGACGACGGGTTCCTCGGCGGTCCAAACCCGTCACCCTTGGACTTGATCGTCCCGTTGCCCCGCCCCGTGCAAATCTACATATCGGGCCTTGCTCATTTGCGAGCAGGCGATAATGAGCGAGCGATCGAGCGTTTTGAGACTGCGGCGGAGATGCGATGGCCGAATCCGTTCTTGCTCCATGCACCTCTAGCGATGGCGTATGCGAGCGAAGGCAAAAAGGACGAGGCTCGTGAGCAGCTTAAACAGGCCCACGAAATCGCTGACGAACTTCAAGCACAAACAGGTACCACCGATCGCTTTGCCGGCGCTCCGTGGTTTGATCTTGCCGAATTCGAGGTGTTGCAAGCCGAAGCAAATCACCGTCTGCGACAGTAGTTTTTTGGGGGAGGGAGTTTTTAACGCAGAGGTCACAAAGACGCAGAGAAGAACGCCCAGCACTTAAATTTTGTAAACCCTTCTCAATCAATACTTCCTCTGCGGCTCTCTGCGCCAACGCGTCCTCTGCGTTTATACCCTCACTGGTAGATCGCCAATTCCCTCGCCCTTTCCCTCGTAGCGTTTTCTTCTCGCCGCAATCGCAACAGTCGTTAGAATCGCAATCGCTGGGTATGCGACCGTCGGAACTTCAAAGCGATGAATACTGCTGATCGGTTGCGTTTGCGAATCTGCGATCTCGGCTAACGACGCCATGATGGCGTCTAGCGTGACATCGGAAATTGGCGGCATCGATCCGCCGGCAATCATGCCCAACGAGCGGTGCAGCTTCAAATCCGACTTAAGAGCAACATCGATCCACTCAATCGCTGTGTCGAATACTGATTGAGGAAGATTGAACTGATCCACCGCAATCATGCCGCCACTTCCAGCGTTCCCACCAAACCACGACGCGATGGCAGCGTCGACGACCTGACCGTGCAAATCAGTCGTTTGCTCCAGGGCGGATCGGATCTTGGGCAAGATGTCGGCCCCGATCTGCCAAGGTTCAGACTTATCTCGCGAGCCGTCTTCAGAAAGATCAAATTCCAACGGTGACAGTTCGATGAGTCCACCGTCACGCTCGATCGGTGCAACTTGAATACGGCTTATACCGGAACGGAGATCGGTTAGAGTGCCCGACGTTGCGATTGGAGCCGAATGTGATTCTTGACGCTCTTCGCGAAGCAAGAGATCGTCTTCAACAATTCCGTCTGCTGCTTCTGTGACCTCGTCGGTTGTGAACGCTGCAATCGCCGTGTCGATGACTGCATCGGCTGGGGCTTGAGATCTTCGCTGCTCGACATCGGGAACTGTCGTGGCGGATAGAGGTGCTGCTTCGACGACGACAAACAGTGGGGGACGAGCGGGCGAGTCCTGTCGCGGCGGAATCGTCGTCGCGTCGGCGACGATGCGAGTGGGTTGACGATTGTTCGGAATATTTGCCGCGACTTGTTGCGAGCGATCGCTATCTAAAATTCGCGATTGATCATCGCCTCGCGTATCGTGACCGAACAGGTTGATCCTCAAGTCGTCGCCGCCAAATAGATTGCCGGCCAACAGTGATCGTTTTTCAAGCGGTTCGATACGCAGGACACGAGTGCCATCGTGGTCGTTCATGATTCGCCTCCGACTTTGGAGAGGTTGATCTCTTGCGTTTTAAGTGTGGCTTGGTACTTCTGGTTTTGCGGAGCCAATGCGATTGCACGTTGCTGATGCTTGATTGCGTCGGCATAGACTTCTTGTGCTACCGTGCGATCGCCGATTTTCGCGGCAACGAACGCCAAATTGTTGAGAATGCCGCCGAGCATGTTTTCGACCTCGGCGGTCTGCGAAACCGTTTCGCGAAGTCGCCGTCCATGCGTGGCGGCTTGATGCAACGCTTCGCGGGCAGCAGTGAGCTCGCCGGCCCCTGAGAGCGAGAGTCCGAGTTGATTTAGACTGAGGGCCAGATCACGGCGGTAGCTCGGATGATCCGGCCATCGGTTGTGGAGTTGGGTTCCGATGGCAACCGCTTGGCGAAGTGAGTTGCTCGCCTCGTGATACTCTCCCGTTGCCGTTTGCGCCTCGGCTAGCGTATTCAGCGTCAGTAGAACCTGAGTCGCGAGTTTAGGATCGCTCGAATCTTGCTGTAACTTTTCCAAATGGAGCGTTAGAGATTCCTTCGCCAACGCCGCCGCCCGGACCGGATCGCGGCTGGTCAGCAGTCCGGCGAGATTTGATTGAAGGGTCGATCGCAGAGCAACACTTTCGCTGCCAAGCAAGCTCAACGCCCGCTCGTATGTCCGTTGAGATTCAACTGGGTTACCGGCGTCGGCCAACATGCCGCCGAGGTTGTTGAGTGTCCTGGCCAATTCGATTGAATTCCCAAGTTGCTTTTGAATCGAGATCGCGCGGGCAAACCACATCGACGCGGTTTCAAATTCGCCGGACTCAGTAAGCTGCAGACCGAGATTGTTCTGGCTGATTGACCATTGAAGGTTCAGCTCACCGTCGTCTGGCGTATTTCCTGCGAGTTCCGCGTAAAGACGTTCGGATTCTCGCAAGGAATGGGTCGCGTTCCCCGGCTGACCAAGTTCGCTTTGAAACAAACCGATCTTTCCATACGTGACCGCTAGGTCCAAACGTTGCTGATCGTCTGCACTAGCGATGGTGCCCGCGTTCGCAATTCGTTGGTAGTAATCGAGCGTTTCTGTCAGCAGCCGATGACGCACGGAATCAGCCGCAGGAATGTCCGCGAGCAATTCCGCAATTTGCATTCCCAGACGATCGACGGCTTCGCGCGTGATCGCCCGATCTTGCTGTGATTGAATCAACAAAGCATCGGAGACTCGTTTTTCAGCCGCGAGCATCGTCGTGCCCACCGCGAGACCGGCGAGCGTCAGACTGCCAACGATCACGGTAGCGATAACGGCAATTCGGTGTTTGGCGGCCTGCCGAACCAAGCGGTCGATCAAAGTCGGAGGGCGAGCGATTGTGGGCTCTCCTGCCAGCACTCGCCGCAAATCATCGGCGAAGTGCATCGCCGTTTCGTAGCGGTCATCACGTCGCAGCGACATCGCTTTTGAGATGACCGTCTCGAGATCACGCGGCATGCGACCCACGCTAATTGCGTGATTCGGGTTCAATGCCAACATCTCCTGTAACGTCGCGGCGAGCGCATAGATGTCGGTACGACCGTCAACGATCGCCGATTCTCCACGTGCCTGTTCGGGACTCATGTAGCGAGCAGTCCCGACCACGTCGGACGGTCCCGTCACCGATGGGTCGTTTTGAATTCGAGCGAGTCCGAAATCGGCGATCCAAACGTTATCACGTTGATCGAGCAACAAGTTTGATGGCTTGATGTCGCGATGAATGATGCCGTATTCGTGCGCTGCTTGTAGTCCTTCGGCGCCCTGGATGGCATAGCGAACCGCCGTTTGCCAGTCATTCGTGTCGCTATCTCGACGCTGCTCAATCCATTGTTCCAACGACTGACCGTTGATGTATCTCATCGCAAAGAAATGGACCCCACGTTCGTAACCGATCGCATGAACGGGAACAATGTTGGGATGCTGTAAGCCAGCCGCCGCCTCCGCTTCGTGCTGGAAACGCGTCAATTGACGCGGATCGAGCACTGATGCCAAAGGAAGGATCTTCACGGCAACCGTTCGATTTAACGACTGTTGAGTCGCACGATAAACGACGCCCATGCCGCCACGGCCGATGGTTTCGTGAAGCACGAAGTCGCCGAGTTGATTGTTGTCGCTTTGGTTGTCTCTGATCGCTGATGACGCTGATTCCCCGCCAGCCATCCGGTGCAGACTCTCTAATCCACCAACGCAAACACGTAACGGCTCGCGAAGCTCGGGAGCCGATCGCGTGAGTTGTTCAACAGTAGGCGGCACACCCGATTCCATTGCGCCAAGGTACTGCTCAAGCAGCTCGCCGATCCGCTCTTTTTGATCGTCCGTCAAGCCGCCCATGAAGTCGGGTTCGTCGTCGTCGATAAGCGAACTGTGATTACCAAGTGAAATCATGATGCGGCTCCGTTGTCGTCTACTTGAGCAACCTCTTTAAACTTGGCGATCGCGCGAACCCACAACATGCGTGCCGCCCCAGACTTGATCTCCATCCGCTGAGCAATCTCATCGAACGATAGACCCTGCAAATTTCGATACACGATCACGTCACGATAGCTCTCTTTCAGCTTCGCAAGCTGATCGGAAAGCTCAGCAGCCAGTTCGCGACGCATCATCACTTCGCTCGGCGACGCAGCCTTGTCGGTGACCATGTGCGAAAGCCTCGCCATGCTGTCGTCGAGTCGTTTCGCAACGTGATCCAGTGCCACCTCTCGGCGAATGTCCCGCTTCTTCGCATACACGTTTTTCTCAATCGCGTGGCTTAGGCAATGGCTCAGGATCTGACGCAGCCACGCCATGAGTTCGCCTTCGCTTGTGCCGAGAAATTGGCCGAAGTCGCGATGAGCGGCCAGCATCGTTTCTTGGACCAGATCCGACGTACTCATCCGGCGACGCAGCCGCTGATCAAGCTGAGTCGTCGCCAGAATAGCCAAGTAGTTCTGATAGAGCAGCAACAAGCTTCCGAGCGATTGCGCATCGCCTCCGCGAACGGCGGCGATCTTTTCGCTCACAGCTTCGTTGGTTTGGGATTGGTCGATTGAGTCTATGGACATGCTTTTCTGTCGGGTCGAGAAGAGGAGAACCCACCGAAGATCAATGCGTCATTTCTTCGCCGTGCGGGCCACGACAAAATGGGCTGTTTTGGGAAATCAACATTGCGAAGCAGGATTTTGCAGCGGTGGTCAACGAAATCCGTCGATTTTCACGCAAGGAATCTGGGCGTGTTCCGCTACTCGGCGTCCAAATCACTCGCGTACAACGGCATGTGGCGGTAATACACCTCCAGGCAGTACAAAGAAAAGCATGTTGTGTAGAGGCGGCCAGCGTGCCGTCCCCATGCGTCGTTTTGCGGCGACCAGCTACCTCGCTCGCGACCGTTGAGTTCTTGCTCGGCGGGCAGCGCCACCTTCATTTTGTCGTTCCACTGTGTCCATAGCGGACCGCCATAGTGATGTAGCGACTGGGTGGCGTAATACCAGTAATAGACGTCTGACTGGCGGACGTTGATCGGATGATTTTGCACCAGAGCGCCCAAACCTTGGGCCATTCCCGGCATGTTGCGAGGCAACCCCATGTATTGCCGGCACAGCAAGCCTTCGGCGGTCATCGACGGTGTTGCGATGTCGCCAACTTTGTAGGAATAACCAACCGCCGCGTAGTAATCGTTCTCTGGCCTCGTGCTGACTGAGTCGAGATAGCGTTCGACCCTTGGCCAGACGTAGCTGTCGACATTCAAGCCCGCCGCTTCGCCACTCTTGAGCCCCATCACGAACCAGCCCGTGACGGACGTATCGCTGTCATAACGAGGTTGGTAGCGCCAACCACCTTGTGGCGACTGCGAGCGGCAGGCGAAGTCGCATGACGCTTGTGCGTAGGGCCGAATCCATGAATCGCCCGTCATCGCGTACAGTTCACAAAGTGCGATCATCGCTTGAGCCTGTGCGTACATCTTTTCGTGGTCAGCGGAACGGACGGCCATGAATCCTTGGCGATCTTGTTGCTTGACCAGCCATTTGACGGCTCGCCAAAGCTCTTTCTGGTATTGACCGCCTCGGTGGGTGCTGCCGGCACCCATGAACGCCAACATCGCCATCGCGGTCGCCGAAACTTGGTTCTCGGAGCGAGCACCTGAATCGTAAGGACCTCGTAGGGACCAAGTGCCATCCTTCAATTGATTCTGTTTGAGCCATTCGAGTCCCAATGAGACAGCGTCCTCGGTTGCGGCGGTTCCTCCGGCTTCTCTGAGTAACTTTTGCTTCATCGCGCCGGTGCGTCCGGCGAACATGTTTGTCGCCGACGCAGAAAGCTTCGTCATCGGGAGTTCAACCGATGGTTCGAGGGATTCCAATTTGGGAGCCAACGACGCCAATTTGATCTTGGTGTCAAATTCGATCGGCTCGAGATCGACCTCCGTTTCGGAATCAAAGTCGAATGTGTCTGGCAGATCGCTTAACTCGATTGGTTCGATTGAAAACTCAGCCAACTCGGTCGTGATTTCGTCTTTGCCGTGAGTCATCGTTAAAACAATACGGCCGACAGCTCCCGAGGACGTCGAGATCAACGCGAGCACGAGCAACAACACCAAATGAACGACCATGCTAACGAGCCAAGCCGGAGCGTCTTCGATGCGTTGCTTGATCGCCTTGGGATGATAAAACTTGAGTGCGACCGTTTGTTGTTTGGGTGACGGACCGGGCTTCAACAGCACTGCCGGCTTTGTTCCTTCGCTTCGCCAGCGAAGCCGCGTTGTGTTTGCTGACGTTTGTTGAAGTGCGACTGGCGAAACACTTAAGCGCCGGGTCGGCGGCGGAGGAGGGACGATCGTCGCGGAGTGAGAAGAGGCTTGCATCGTGGGCAACTCAGTTGATGCGGCGGTTGAGACGTTGAAACGCGTGCCCAGTGAATTGGAAAAGCGGTGGCCGCGCGATCTCGGACAACCGCGGGGCGTTGCCCACGCGGTTAAACGAGCAGAGGTGACAGGCTTTAGTCAACGTTGACAGAGGCCAATGTGTACGCCTCGGACGATCGACCTTGTTCACGCAGTCGTTCAGCAATGCGTTCGGCACGTTTGGCCCGATTCGCTTCGGCACGAGCGAGCCGATAGGGAAGGGCCTGTGCTTCACGCTGCATCGCTGCTAAACGCTGCCGCTGAGCGTTCAGGTACATCACGCTGGCGACTTGGCGTTGCGTTGCCAACACTCGCTGCTGATACTGCATCGCCATCAAGTTGCCCTGAGAATAGCCGCTGGAGGCCAGCGGGTTTTGTGAGTAGAGCGAACTGGTGGCGAGCGAAGTGGGGCTGCCTGTCGGCATCGCACCCCGGCCACCACCACCAGAGCACTGGGCGTCAACCTCGCCGGACGAGAACATCACCGCGGATGCTACGCCGGCGAGTAGGAACAGGACATTTCGTTTGCGAACCACGATACACCTCCAAGTGTGTTGAACTAAGGGAGATCCGAGCCGCTTCACATGGCTCACTGATCAAGTAGGGAACGTCAATGCAAATCCGTCACTAAAAATCTCAATCAAACGACAATCTCAAAATCAAATCCTCGTAAACGAGCGTCGCCGGTGGAGACCAACACGTCGAGGGTTTCGCCGGAATCGGCCAAGCGGATTTGATAGTCACCGGTTTCGGCGAACGATCGGAAACGATAGTTGCCGCGTCCGTCCGTGATCGTGGTGTCGACCACTTCACCATCGCCGTCGAGCAGTTCGACGGTGATGCCATCAACGCCTTGCGAGTGACCCAAATCACGCGAGCCACCGCGACCCGATCGACTGGACGCTGGCTCGACGGCCACAGCCGTCACCGTGCCGCGAACCTCCGCTTGCATGAAAAACACGTTGTCCTGCAAACCTTTGACGTTCGTATTCCGCTCGATCACATCGGCCAACGTCGTGTTGTCAATCGCCCGCAGTTCTCGACCCTCGAAGACGTTTTCGTAATAAAAACGATCACCGTCACGAATCCGCTCGAACTGGTCCGCGATGATCGTTTGCGTCAGCTCGCCAACCGAGGCTCCACGCACATGGTCTTCGGCCATCAAACCGACCCACAAGTCGATGTTGTTAACGTCGCCGTAGAGCGTCTCGAGTTTGCCCTGCAGTTCAGTGTCGCTTGTGATGTCGGCGAACGAATCAACTGCGTCCAAACCGTAGGCTTTCCGCGTCGAGTTGTAATCATTCAATCCGTGGTCGCGTCCCCGCTGAATGTTTAACGCAACAAGATCAAGTCCGCCCGCTCCGGGAGGCCCGAACAAGAAGTTACGCAAGCTGTCGACGACTTCCAAATCAATCTCTTGAGCTTGCGCCGAAGCTTCGTACTTCAACACCGAGTCGATGCCGGTTTCATCGAGCAACGACGACGCGAAGAACGCATCCTTCAATTCGATCTCGTCAAACAAGTCGCGACCTTCGTTGTCGAAGAACCCGACGTCGTCGTTCAGCGTGCTGTGTCCGAACCGAAACGCAGCGGTCGAGAACTCGGTCGCCAGTTGCGGATTAACGCTGGCATCGTAGCCGTCGTATCGCGAGATCGCTCGGTTGCCCAGCAGTGCCGGCAAGAATTCGTTGTACGTGATCGCTTGAATTTCACCGATCACGATCGCACGAGCTTGTTGGTAGATCGCTTCATCGGACAAAGTCGGGTCGGCCGCCTCGATCTCATCAGCCAAGCGATTGTGTTCGCGAACGAACAAAGTCTGCACCGAGGTCAACGCAACGTTTTCACTGGCCCGCACGTCGCCGGCGAGCACCCGGCCGTCGTCACCGAGCGGCAGCAGACCATCGTCCGTGATGACCAATCGCCCTCCCTCGAAGGTTCGCAAGCCATCGGCCGTCGCTTGATCGCTGCCGTAGACTTGCGAGCCGTCAATGAAAGCGGTTAGCCGATTAATTTGTTCACGAGGATTGTCGGTTGATGTTCCGGTGGTCTCATCAAACTCCGATCGTGTCAACGGAATCGTCGCTTCACCGCTGCCGGTCGGATCGAACAACGGATCGCCCGTGGGCACTTCGATGTCGAACGATTCACCAACATCGGCTTCTTCGGTCAAACCAAAGTCATGGTCGATGAACTGTCCCCACACGTAGATGAACGCGGACAGGTTTCGGTCGCTGAACGTTTCGCCGTCGAACTCTGACAACTCGTTGCTGATCTCGCGAGCGCTCGGACGATCGGTTCCGGCGGGTTCCGAAATACCATCGGCATAGTCGGCGTCGGCGATGCGAATCAGTTGCTCGCGGGTGCTGCCGAGATTGGGGTTTTCCACATTGTTTCCGGTGCCGTCGATCGAGCGGACTTCGTCGGGCAGTGATGGGACGACGTCGTTGTTGTTGCGGTCGTTGCGCGAAAAGTCGTCGGACGATCGGCCTTGATTGAGCCGATTGATGACTCGCAAAGCGTCGAGGGCTGTTCGCCTGCCATCGTTGTTCACATCGGTGAACATTTCCGAATCGCCGTTGCCCTGACGGCTCATCGCGTTGATGATCATGAGCGCATCGACGGCCGTGACCTGACCGTCATCGTTAACGTCTTCGGCATCGAAGACGTTGTGACGAAAACCATCAAAGTCGGCCGCCAGCAAGCGTCGTGTCTCGAGCGTTTCGGCGCGAAGACGTCGCTTTTTTTGTTGCGTTTTTCTGTGTGATCGCGGGGCGTTGCGCACGCGCATAAATGAGAGGATTTGAAGAAGGTGTTGTAGTGTCATCGCGGATACCCTCGCACGAAAAGAAGAGAAGAGTGGAGTCGGCCAAGCATCGCCTCATCTTCCATAGGGCATTTTCCGCGCAGCAATGTCACGCCAGCGACAGATTATTTTCCGCCACTCGTTTAACCGCGTGGGCAACGCCGCGCGATATCAGGCGAATCGCGGCCCGTTGAGCACGCGGTGAAACGATCAGAATCAGCGCCCCATCGGAGAACGTCCACCCGGTCCGCGTTGCATCTGTTGTTGCTGTTCTGCCGTTAAGCGATTTGAGCTTCCAAGCCAGACATCAACTTTGCCGGTGATGTTTCGAGTACTAGTGGCGCAAGTTCATTGCGTCGAACAGCGACTTGCTTGGGTGCGTCGATGCCAATCGTCACCCGTCCGCCGGCGACTCGCGTGATCACAATTTGAACGTCGTCGCCGATCGTGATTCGCTCGCCGACTTTTCGTGACAGCACTAACATGGTCTCTTCCTTGAACGAGGCTGATGGAACAGTTCGCAGACAAGACTCCTGCGGATACCAACTCAGGACGCTTACCCACCGCTTGTGTCACGAAGAAGTTTGTCATTCTCCATCGCGAATTGGCGAACAGCTGCGGCTGAAACTTTCAGCGAGCGTTGCGGCGAATTCGGTAGGCAATCACTGAGGACGTTGAGGTCGATCCGGTCGTTGGTTTCCAGCATCACCCTCGGCATGATCGCGACCGTGTGGTGGGCCGGCATTTTGAAGTTGAGCCTGCTGGTCGTCCGTCAAGATCGCCGCGAGTCGCTTGTCGACATCGGCTTGCAATGCGGCGAGCATGCGCGTTTGCTTTTCATTCAGATTCAGTGACTGCGCAATCGGTTCGGGCAAGACTTGACCGGGCGTTGGAGGCGGTCCGCGATGGCCTCCGTCTTGCGGCGGTTGGTTCTGAGCTTGCTGGTTGGCTTGACCGGCGTTACCACCTTGCGGAGGCGGACCACCTCGGCCGAATTGATTGCCGCGGCTTTGGTTTTGCAGAACCGCTGTCAGCTCCGCCTTGGTAACGCTGCCGTCTTGATTGGCATCCGCCTGCGTGAACAACTGCATGATCATCTCCATGGGCGGGCCTCCGCCTTGACCCATTCCAGGAGGACCACCGCGTCCCGGTGGCTGAGCCAGTAGCAAGCTCGGACTAAGCACGATGCCGACGATGACGGTGATTGGAAAGCCACGATTCATGGTTTGATTCCTCAATGAGATTGACGAGTAGCGAAGAGCGAAAGATGTTCGATAGACACCTTCCCTCTGGGGTAATGCGCCATCGGCGGATGTGGAGGGCCACGCTTTGTACAAGTTTTTTGCAAATAGTTGAAATGCTCAAAAACAACCGGAAATTCGCAGTTTTCGCTCGTTTTGCGTGCAAGAGTTCAGCCGATGGTATCCGAATAGGAACGTGTCATGGGTTGGAGTGGAAGTTAAATGGTGACGAAACACTCAGCCCATCTAGCGAACAAAACTTAATCAAAGGGGTAGCATGAATATCTCCAGCTCTACAGCGTCTTTCGCGAGTCAAGCATCATCCAATAGTTCGCGTGCCCCAGGACCGCCTCCCAGGGTCGAGGACCAGCTTGCGTCGGCCCTGAAAACGATCGGTGTGGATGATTCCACGTCCGCGAATGTACTTGAGCAAGTTGGCGAATCGCTCTCGGCTATGCAATCGCAGTCATCGTCGGGTCGGCCAAGCCGCGAGGCAGTTCAGTCTGCGGTGAGCGATGTATTGGAGGCCAATGGCATCGACTCAGCGAAAGTCGAGGAAGCGATTGCGGCGAGAGGTCCATCGCGTTCAGGGGGCGCATCGCGTTCCGGGGGGCCCTCAGGCGCAGGTCGCCCCAACGGACCTCCGCCACCACCGAAGAAAGAGGAAAGCGAAACCAGTGCGGTGGAATCCGCCCTGGTTTCTGCGGGTGTCGACGAATCGTCGACCGATGAATTGATCAGCCAGATCATCGACACGATTGGGGAACTGACGACGGAATCAGGAAGTAATGTCTCCCAAGATGAGCTTCGCACGGTGCTGACCAATCTGTTTGAAGAAAACGGAGTCGACTTCAGCGCGTTCGAGCAGGCCCTTGCCAGTGAAATCGGCTCCGCAGGATCTTTTCTCGACGTACTGGTGTAGTGGAAAGCCGCAAGTGAGTTACCGATCGCTTCGGTCCGTTCAACAGAACTCCGAAGGCGTTGGCAATTTGAAAATTTTGTTGGCACTACGCTCGACTCAATGGCGCATTGACCTCTGCCGACAAATCCTCGGTCCCACGTCTCGGTATATCCCACGAAGGGATGAAGTGGGCTTTTCGACCATTGAATTGAGACCATTGCCACCATGTCACAACGCCAAGATTTTCTCAGCCGCACCATCAGACGCCTTCAACGCACAAACGAACGAAATACACCACGCCGTCGGCGGCGGTCACGTCCCCTGCGGGCGGAGGCATTGGAAACTCGCCAATTGCTTGCGGCGGACATCTGCCTCAACGAGATCATGGCCGACAACGACTCTGTAGTCTCCGATGAAGCCGGTGAGTTTGACGATTGGATCGAGATCTACAACGCTGGCACCGAGGCGGTTGATCTTGGGGGTATGTACCTGACCGACGATGTGGATGCGCCGACGCAGTGGCAATTTCCTGCCGGTTCGACCATCGCCGCAGGGGACTACTTCTTGATTTGGGCCGATGACGATCTCGATCAAGGTGATAACCATGCGTCGTTCAAGTTGTCATCGGGCGGCGAGACGGTTGCTCTTTTCGACGCCGACGGAACGACCTTGGTCGACTCGATCGAGTTCGGTGCACAGGTGACCGATGTCGCCTACGGTCGTTCGCCCGACGGCAGCGATACGCTCAGCGTACTGACGACGCCGACGCCTGGGGCAGCCAACTCGGTCGTCGGCGAAGCGAACCTAGCGCCGACCGCCAATGCGGGCGGTCCCTACTTCGGCACGACGGCGGATACCATCTCGCTGAGTGCTTCGGGCTCTGAAGACGACGACGGAAGCATCGCAACCTACGCTTGGGACTTGGATCACGATGGTGAATATGATGATGCGACTGGCGAAGCAGCCAGCTTCTCATCGACAACGGTGGGAACGTTCGTCGTCGGTTTGCAAGTCACCGACGATGACGGAGCGACCAGCGTGGACACGGGCACGATCAAAATTTCGGCGGTAGGGGACGACGGTTCGCCGTGGGATGCCGTCACGATCGACGATGAAGCGGCCGCGTTCTTTGACGACACCTATGTGCACGAGGTGTCGATCACGTTTGAGGATGACGATTGGTACAACACGCTTTTCACCTCGCACGACACGGACGTAGACGACCCCTATTTCGTGGCTGATTTTGTTGCTGACGGGATTGCAATCGACGGAGTGGGCGTTCGCTTCAAAGGAAATTCATCGTTTAGCGGAACCGGCGTCAAGAAGTCGATCAAGATTGATTTCAACGAGTTTGAAGATTTGACGTTCTTGGGCTTGAAGAAGCTGAACCTGAACAACAACTTCAACGACCCGACGATGCTGCGGGAAAAGCTGTTTTACGATTACGCATCAAACTTTGTTGAAGGCGTTGGTCGTGCCGTTTTCACACGCGTCACGATCAACGGCGAATTTTATGGGCTGTACACGGCGGTCGAACAAATCGACTCGACGTTCACGCAAAGCCGATTTGGCGACGAAGAAGACGGCAATCTTTACAAGGGAACCGCGTCTGACGACGCCGTGCTGGAGGATCCTCGAGCCGACTTTGGTTCGGACTTGACATACCTCGGAACGGATCAAGCCGACTATGAAGACTTCTACGACCTGAAAACAAATGAAGCCGCGAACGATTACTCACAGTTGATCGAGTTCATTGATGTGCTCAACAACACTCCATCGGGTGAATTGGCGGATGCAATCGAACCGTTGTTGGATGTCGACAGCACGCTAACCTCGCTGGCGCTGAACAACCTATTCGTGAACCTGGATTCTTACATCGGCGCAGCCCACAATTACTACGTGTATGACCGTGACGACACGGGGCAGTTCACTCATATCTTTTGGGACGTCAACGAATCGTTCGGCACGTTCACCCAGTTTGTCGATCGAGGACAAGATCCTGTCGAAATTGATCCGTTTTGGTTGCCGACGGGAACGGCCATGGGGCCGCCCGGAACTCCGGTCGAAGACGAATCACGCCCACTGGCAGAAAGCCTCTGGGCGGTCGATCAGTACAGCACCGACTATCTTCGCGACTTGGCGCAGATGTTGGAAGATGGATTTGACGTCACGTCAGCCACCGCTCGAATCAACGAACTGGCCAACTTGATTCGCGACGACGTGACTGCGGACCCGAACAAGCAATACACGGCGGCACAGTTCGAGCAAAACCTGACGAATGACGTTAGTGACGGCAGAAGGACCATCTATGGACTGACCAGCTTCATCGAGGATCGGTCGACCTTCTTGGCGTCTGCTCTTTCGCAGTATGATCTGGAGCCCGAATCGGTGGAGGTCTACATCAATGAGATCATGGCCGACAACGATGCCACGATCGAAGATCCCGATGAAGCAGGGGCATTTGAAGACTGGATCGAGTTGTACAATCCAGGCACGACTTCGGTTGATCTGAGCGGTTTCTACCTTTCCGATGACGCCGAAGATCCGACGCAGTGGCGATTCCCGAGTGGATCAACCATCGACGCTGGCGGTTACCTGCTCATCTGGGCTGATGGCGATACCGACCAAGGCGACGATCACGCCGCATTCCGATTGTCCGCTGGTGGTGAAAGCGTGTTGCTCTATAACACCGACGGTACGACCTTGGTTGATTCGGTCACTTTTGGCGAACAAACAACAGATGTATCTTACGGTCGATTCCCCGACGGATCATCGACCTTGACCGTGTTGTCGGCCGCAACACCTGGTGCTGCGAACACCAACGACCTCGTTGAAAACGTTGCTCCCGTCGCGGAAGCCGGCGGACCATACTCGGGAGCGGTCGGCGATACGATCTCGCTGAGCGGCGCGACTTCGACCGATAGCGACGGCACGATCGCATCCTACGCATGGGATTTGGACAACGACGGTCAGTACGATGATGCTACCGGCGAAACAGCCTCGCTCGATGCAACGACGCCAGGCACTTTCACGGTCGGTTTGCAAGTCACCGATGACCAGGGTGCTAACAGCACCGATGCGGCGACGATTACTGTCACTGAAGAATCGTCCGTGGTCCTTATCAACGAGATCATGGCCGATAATGACGCGACGATTGAAGACCCCGATGAAGCCGGAGCGTTTGAAGACTGGATTGAGTTGTACAATCCGGGTGTGACCTCGCTTGATCTCAGCGGGTTCTACCTCACCGATGACGCCGAGGATCCGACACAGTGGCAGTTCCCAACCGGATCGACCATCGACGCTGGCGGTTACCTGCTCATCTGGGCTGATGACGATACCGATCAAGGTGACAACCACGCCTCGTTCAGGTTGTCCGCCGGTGGCGAAAGCGTGCTGCTCTATCACACCGATGGTACGACTTTGGTCGACTCGGTCACCTTTGGCGAACAAACGACGGACGTTTCCTATGGGCGTTTCCCGAACGGATCGTCGACGTTGACTGTGTTGTCGGCGGCTACTCCCGGTGCTGCGAACACCAACGAAGTCATTGAAAACGTTGCACCCATCGCGGAAGCCGGTGGTCCTTACACGGGCACTGTTGGCGAGACGATCTCGCTCAGCGGCGGAACGTCAACTGACTCCGATGGCACGATCACCGCCTACACCTGGGACCTCGATAACGACGGCCAATACGATGACGCCACTGGAGAAACCGCCACGTTTGGCGCAGTAGTCGCGGGCGCATTCACCGTCGGATTGCAAGTCACCGACGACGATGGAGCCACCAGCACCGACACCGCAACGATCACGGTCAACGCAATTGCGAACGTCGCTCCTACGGCTGACGCGGGCGGCCCTTATTCAGGTACCGTCGGCGAGACGGTCTCGCTCAGCGGTTCAGCTTCAATCGACACCGATGGCACGATTGCGACCTACGCTTGGGACCTGGACAACGACGGGCAGTTCGATGACGCAACCGGTGTGGCGACAAGCTTCTCGGCTACAACGACAGGCACGTTCACTGTTGGCTTACAAGTTTCTGACAACGCCGGAGCAACCAGCGTCGACACGGCGACCATCACGGTTAGCGCGGCGGTAACGCCAGGGATCGTCGTGATGCAATCCGGCAATTCAACGGTGGTCAGCGAATCTGGACTGTCCGATACGATCAGCTTGTCGCTTTCCAGCCAACCGACGGCCGATGTGGCCATCACGATTACCAGTGCCGATACGGCTGAAGCGAGCGTTTCGCCGGGGCAGCTGACGTTCACTACAGAAAACTGGAACTCAGCCCAGACGGTGACCCTCAGCAGTTCCAACGACGGACTGATTGACGGGAGCCAAACTACGGTAGTTTCGTTCGCCGCCACCAGCAGCGATCCCGCCTACGCCACCCTCGCTGATGTTGCAGTCGAGGTCGTCACCCAGGACGCTGACACGTCGAATCCGCCAACACGAATCTATACACCCGACTTCGTCGTTCGCCCCCATGTCATCCCCGGCGATAGCATTCCCACCGCGATCATTTTCCGGGCCGTCGCAGATGCGGACATCTCGGTGGTTCCTATCGGCACCGCAAGTGTCGGGCAAACGATCCGTATGCTTAATCAAGAAGTTGCCGAGGTCGGAGGCTATTCACAGGGCGTGATGACGGCGACCGTGACGGCGGGCCAGATGTACGCGATCGTGTTCGAGCCTCATTCAGAGAATCGCATCTACACGGTGCGATCGACCGCGGGCACGGACGCGTTCACTCCATCGGTTCCGACCAATTTTCTGCAACCGACCGATACGAACGGCGATAGCCGCACGACGGCCTTGGACGCATTGGTTGTGATCAATCAGCTCAATCGCGAACAAGTCGCCGAGGGAGAGATGTTGCCAACCGCGGCGATGTACGACGTCAATCAAGACGGACAAACGACGGCCCTGGATGCTTTGTTGGTGATCAACGAACTGAATCGTCAAAACAGTGTGCCGAGCGAGGGCGAGTTGGTCCCTTTGCCAACGGCGCAGCCTCTTGCCGTAACAAGTTCGTTGCAAACGACGACGACGGAAGTTAACGATGAGCCCATTGTGGACCTGAGCGTCGCCGGAAGTCGGCTGGTTGGTACCCCAACAACAGTCCCGACAATGTCGTTTCGATCGCGATCCATCGCGGTCGCCGAACTGGCCGAGGAAGGCGAACCCATCGTCTCGGAGAACGACCTCGAACTGCTTGCTTGCGATTTCCACCGAGTGTTTGGATAGGCGTCGTCCGCAAGCTCGGCATCGAATTGCAACGTAGCGGTACGGCGTGAGCCGTCTGGTGCCGCGATACCGGACGGCTCGCGCCGTTCCGCTAGCAACGTTTTCCATACCCTTGCGTGACAATAGCGGCTGCTGATCGTCCTTGAAGAGTAAGCCACCACTCCTCTCTTCTCGAACATCGCACAGGTGAAACCATGGCCCGCTTTTGGAATCGCTGGATCGCACGCCAAACTTCATCACGCCGGAAAGAATTCAACAAACGGAAGTCCCTGCGTCGGCGACCGCAGGCCGAGAACTTGGAAACCCGTCAATTGCTGGCGGCGAACATCTTCCACAACGAGGCGATGCCCGAGGATGTCAACGAAGGCGGACATATCACGGCCCTCGACGCGTTGATGGTCATCAACCGACTCAATCGCGATCGCGGGAACCTGGGTAATCGCGATCCGGGAATCGACAACCCGGTCGATCAGCCAACGGACGAAACGGAAGATCAAAACACCGACGAGACCATCGACAATGATGACGTTTCTGCCGAAAGCTCCGACGTGGTGCTGGCGTGGAACGAGTTGTTTGGCGAAGTCTTGGCGGACGCCGAATCCTTTCAACAGAATCCTGGTTACGCGTCGCGTTCGCAGGCAATCCTGAACCTTGCGATCTATGACGCCGTTGGCATCGCGACCGACGGAACCGACGCGAATACTTTCTACGATTATCCAATTGATCTGAGCGGCAACGTTGAGTTGTCCGCAGAGATCGCCGCGTCCGAAGCCGCCTACACCGTGCTGAGTGGTCTCTACCCTGAACAGCAAGCCACGCTCGATGCGTTTCGCGCCCAGAGCATTTCAGGCACCGCGTCCGACCGAGTCACTGATGCCAGCATGACGCTCGGAAGTGATATTGGAAACACGATCCTTGCCATTCGTGCCAACGATGGTTTCGACGTGATGGGCGAGTACGAATACAGCGACGAGTTGGGAACCTTCCAACCCGACCCACTTAACCCGGACGTTCCCGCTTGGGGGCCAGCGTGGGGTGACGTCGACCTATTTGCGATCAACTCCGTCGATGAATTTTCGCCCGAGACCACACCAGAATTGACCAGCGAACAATACGCCGAGTCGTACAACGAGGTGCTCGAACTGGGCTCGGTTGATAGCGAGACTCGTACCGCTGATCAAACCGAAGCGGGCCTGTTCTGGGCGTATGACCGCGAAGGGCTGGGGACACCGATCGCACTGTTTAACGACGTGCTGATACAGATCGCCGAGCAGCAGGGCAACTCGTTGGAAGAGAACGCGGCGTTGTTTGCACAAGCCTCCGTCGCAATGGCCGACGCTGCCATTGTTGCTTGGGACACCAAGTTCGGCGAAGACTTCTGGCGGCCGGTCACCGCGATTCATTCGGGTGACATCGACGGCAACGACGCGACCGAAGGCGACGCCGACTGGGTCGCACTGGGAGCACCCAATGGCGAAGACCTGACGGGCTTCACGCCGCAGTTCCCGACGTACATCTCCGGTCACGCGACGTTCGGCGGAGCCCTGTTCGGAACGCTGCAAGAGTTCTACGGAACCGATGACATCTCGTTTGAATTGGCCTCGGAGGAACTGAAAGGGTTGCTCGACAATCCGGAACTGCAAGAGGCATACGGAATCGAGCTCGACGACGCGACACGCTCGTTCGATTCCTTCAGTGAAGCGATGGCCGAGAACGGTCGCAGTCGAGTGTACCTCGGCATTCACTTCGACTTCGATGACACCGTCGGGCAAGAAGTTGGTGCAGCGATTGCTGCCAGTGTCGCTTCGGACTTCGCTGTCGCCGCGACGGATGACACGACGCGAACGGAAAATGATCGTCAGCGAAACCAAAACGATGACCGCGGGCGAAACAATAACAACAGCCGCGGAAGTAACGACCGGTTTGCATCCGTCGATTCAGCGTTCGCCGATGAGCGATTCCTTTTCTAGCGGTGCGTCGCAAGCCGCCCGGTGCGTCACCGGAGGGCGCGCGCCCTTCCGCTAACATCGAAACTTCTTTCAAGGAACCCAAGCCATGAAATCCACTCTTCAAATCTGCACGATCATCGCTCTGCTTACATTCACACCGACCGTCGAGGCTCAACGCCCCGGCGGCGGTGGCCGAGGTGGCCTGGGTGGTGGTCCCGGCGGTGGTGGAGGCGGCAGACAGGACGGCCCGCCTCCCGGCATGAACCAAAACAATGCAAATCTTTAGAACCAAAAATTCGCAAACCAAAATGCCGCGAATCAGAATTTCGGCAACCAAAATTTCGGTAACCAAGACGTTGCCAATCAAAATGCTGCGAATCAAAACATGCCCAGCATCCAGCAACTCGCTCAAATGATGATTGCCAATTTCGATGCAGACGGCAGCGGCGGATTGGAGCAAGCTGAACTGCAAAATGGTCTCACGGCTCTTCGTCAGATGATGCAGAACCGAAACGGCGGCAACCAGGGACAAGCGGGCGATGCCGCGAACGCACAGAATGGTTTGGGGCATAACGCATTTGGACAGAATGCCATCGGACAAAACAACCAAGCCGGGGACGTCAACGCAGCCGGACGTCCACCACGTGGACCACGCGGAGGTAACGCGGCCGCCGAAGGAGCAAACAATTTCCGAGCAGCCGGCCGCGAACGTTGAGCGATGCGGAAGCGAGTCAGCAGGTACTCTCTATCTCGAAAATTCCCATTACCCAGCATTTCTCTGTTTCTCCGCCGCATAACGAGCCAACGGCCACCCCCTCACGTGAGAATCGCTCGAAAAACCAGCGTTTTGCCGCGTGAATCCTTTCCATATCCGGTTCGACCCCAGGGAGTCGGACGTTCGTTAACCCGGTGTGGTAGAGAAACGAAGAAGTCAAGAAATCGGGCCAAATCACCCCGATCCCATAACCCAGCCAACGCCGGGTTATCTGCCCGGCCAGAGAAACGAAGAACGCGGCCGGCGGTTGCCACACCACGAAACACCGCGATTTACTGGGCAAAAACGAAAAAAGGCCGGCATGAACATCATGCCGACCTTTTCTTTACTTCCGGGTCTGAGAACCGTTTTATGTCCCAGAGAAGTTGTGGGCGAGCGACTCGCGTCAAGGCATTTCTTGATTCTCTGCGAGGGTGAGAAAACCCCGATTGTGAACTGCGTACTAAATACTACAAACCGCGATCTGGCGTCGGAATAATGGACCGGGCCGCTCTTGGGGGTGGTAGCGGGACGGATGCTGTGGCTTTGTTGAAGATGCTTGTGCAGGGTTTTGAAAACACGGCATAGGTTACCTGAGAGGGACGATTTGGTTTGTCTCGGTAGCTTCGTGAATTTTTCAAAAGGTTGCGTGTGGGTAAGGCATTGAATGGTGGTGGGACGGCGGATCTTTCTTCGTCGGAGCGGCGGCGGTTGGTCGCTGGGTTGTTGGCTCGTGGGGTTTTGCGGTGGCGGGCTTCGTGGCTGGCGTCTGTTTCTGGAACTCCGACGGACTCTTTACCCGAACGGCTTGATCGTCGTTCGGATCCAGGGCTCTCTGTGGACGACGCGGTCTCGGTTGGTCGAGACGACGCGTCCGGTACTTCTTCTTCCACAGGGAATTCAGAACATGTGTGAACAACGACGCAGCGCGATCGCTGCCATCTTTGCCAAAGGCGTCGCGCGGTGCCGGACGGTGTCGCGCGACGAACATCGACAACCGGTGCGTGAACCGGAGTTCGATTCGGTGCTGGCGAAACCAAATGACGAGACCGATGCAACGTTGGCTTGCGATGAATCGGTGATTGAGGAAACAGAAGATCTTGGATCGAAGGAGGCGACGCTATGAAACCATCGACTGAAATTGAAATCGCGAAGCTGGACGACATGACGGTCGACCAATTGATCGCGAAGTACGAAGACTTGTTTGAAGAAGCGTGTCGCAGTCGGCATCGCAAGTATCTGACGCGGCGGATCGCTTGGCGGTTGCAGAGTCGTGATGAGGGTGGACTGAGCAACCATGCGAAGCAACGGGCTCGCGAGATCGCGGCGACATCGGATGTTCGGACGACGCCCCCTCGAGCAGACGTGATTGATCGCGTTCGGCGGAAGAAGCCGGAGCTGGACGGTTACGTGGATTGGGATCCGCGCTTGCCGCCGCCCGGCAGCTACGTCGAGCGTCTGTACAAGGGCAAGATGATTCGGGTTTTGGTTTTGACGGATGGGTTCGAGTACGAGGGACGGCGGTATCGGTCGTTGTCCAACATCGCCGGCGAACTGAGCGGGTCGAGTTACAACGGATTCGTGTTCTTTAAGCTGGGGGTGCGTGAGAAATGACAAAACCAAAATCGGATAAGCCCGAGGTGCCGAAAATCCGGTGTGCGATCTACACCCGGAAGTCGACGGAGGAAGGACTCGATCAAGAGTTCAATTCGCTCGACGCTCAACGCGACGCCGGCGAGAACTACATCGCGAGCCAGCAACAAGAAGGCTGGGTCGCGATCTCGAAGCACTACGACGACGGTGGGTTCTCCGGCGGGAACCTCGAGCGGCCAGCGATGAACCGCTTGTTGGCGGATATTTCCAACGGCGAGGTCGACTGCGTTGTCGTTTACAAAGTGGATAGGTTGAGTCGATCGTTGTTGGATTTCTCGCGGATCATGGAGGCGTTTGATAATCAAGGCGTTTCGTTTGTCTCGGTGACGCAGGCGTTCAACACGACTCACTCGATGGGTCGGCTGACGCTGAACATTCTGCTTTCGTTCGCCCAGTTTGAACGCGAGATCATCGGCGAGCGGATTCGCGATAAGATCGCGGCTCAACGGCGACGCGGCAAATGGGCCGGCGGGATTCCGGTGCTGGGGTACGACGTCGATCGGTCGGGGCCGAGTCCAAAGTTGGTGATCAACGCGGACGAGGCGGCCAGGGTGCGGCGTATCTTTGGGATGTATTTGGAACTGCAAGCGTTGACGCCGGTGGTCGAAGAACTCGGTCGTCGCGGGTGGACGGCGAAGCCTTGGAAGACGAAATTGGGCAAGCCTCGTGGCGGTCGGACGTTCGACAAAGCTTCACTGCATTCTTTGTTGACCAACGAGATCTACATCGGAAGGATCAAGCACAAGACGGAAACGTTCAATGGCGAACACTCAGCGATCGTGGACGACAAATTGTTCGATGATGTTGGAGCAATGCTTCGCAGCCACGGTCGCGGTGGAGGCGCGCACTTGGTCAACAAGTACCAAGCGTTGCTGCGTGGTTTGTTGTACTGTCCGGCTTGCAACCGCTCGATGGTCCATAACGTATCGAAGCGGAAGTCGAAGATTTACCGCTATTACACTTGCGTGACGGCGATCAAACGGGGGCGGAAGCATTGTCCGTCGCCGTCTTTGCCGGCCGGCGAAATTGAATCGGTCGTGGTGGGCCAGGTGCGTGCGATCGCGTCGGACAACGCGTTGCGGCGGGACGTGTTGACGCAAGCGATGGAGCAAGTCGGCGACGAGCTTGGCGAATTGCAAACGCAGCGGTCTCAGTTGCAGGACCAACTCGACTCCAACGACAGACAGATTCGCGAACTCGTTGGTAGTTCGGGGGTGACCACTTCGCGCCGCCTCGCGGAACTGCACGAACATACGGCGGATCTCGGCCGATCGGTGGCCCGCGTTGAAGCGGAGATCGAGAGGTTGCAAACGGATCGCATTAGCGAAGCGGATGTCGCGGTCGCATTCTCGGACTTCGACAACATTTGGAACGCCCTGAACACGCTTGAAAAGGCGGAGGTGTTGGGGTTGCTGGTGTCGCGAATCGAGTTTGATGCCGCCGACAGTTCTCTTTCAATCTCGATGCACCCCGCCGGCATCAAATCACTCGCTAATAATGTGGAGGAAGCGGCATCATGATTAATGTCAAACTGAAAGTAAATTTGCAGCTCAACAAGGTCTCCAAGCAGAAGCAAGAACCCACCGAGGAAGAGACTGGCGACGATGTCCCGGTCAAACGTCGCGGCAAGATCCCGCGAGTATCCCGTTTGATGGCGATCTCGATTCAGTTCGACCAGATGCTGCGAAGCGGTGAGGCGAAGGACACGATGCATCTGGCGGACATGCACTCGATCAGTTCGCCGCGGGTGACGCAGATCATGAATCTGGCGTTGCTTGCCCCCGACATTCAAGAGGCGTTGCTCTGTCTGCCGCGCGAGTTCGTCGGACGGTCGAAGATCAACGAGAAGATGCTGCGACCGATGACGGCTGAAATGGATTGGGACCGCCAGCGTGAGATTTGGAGAGGGTTGCAATCGGAAACTGGAGCCGACGAAGCTTGATCGGGCGAAACTGATGCAACGCAAGTCGATACCAAGCGATACACGTTGATTCGGTCGCGAGCTGGTGATGGGGCGAGCGATCGGTGAGAATGGGTTCCGACGGATTGCGTTCACTGGGAGGGCGGTTCGTACGCACTGTCCATTCTCGGAGACGACGCTTTGATTCGCTTGATCGTATTGCTTGCCGTGATTGTCGTTGGACACGTTGGGTTGGCCGATGGAGATTGGACGCGGTTTCGGGGGGCCGACGCGACGGGTGTGGTGACGGATGAACCGGGTTTGCCGACCCGTTGGAGCAAGACTGAGAACGTGGCTTGGGTTGCCGATGTGCCGGGGCAAGGTTGGGGCAGTCCGATCGTGGTGGGCGACCGTGTGTTTGTGTCGTCCGTGGTTGCCGACGAAGCCAATATCGCACCACAAGGTGGTTTGTATTTGGGGGAGGGTGTGCGTGATCCCGCCAAGGGCGTTCATCACTGGATGGTGTACTGCTTTGATCTGAAATCGGGTGACGAGCTTTGGCAGCAGGAATCGTTCGCGGGCCGGCCCGTGGTGCCGCGTCACCCGAAGAGTTCGTACGCGGCCGAAACGCCAGCGACCGACGGCGAGCGATTGTTCGTCCTGTTTGGTGACCTAGGGCTGTTCTGCTATTCACTTGAGTGTGAATTGCTGTGGAAGCAGATGATTGAGCCGAAGAAGACCAACATGGACTACGGCGCGGCCGCGTCGCCGGTGGTTCACGGCGATCAGGTGTTCGTGGTTTATGACAACAAAGAAGCGTCCTGGATCGCGTCGTTTGATACGAAGACCGGCGACGAGAATTGGCGAACCAAGCGTGACGAGGTGATGTCGTGGGCGACGCCGTTTGTTTGGGAGAACGAGGTTCGCACCGAGATCGTGGTGCCGGGGCAACGCGTCAACCGAAGCTATTCGCTTGACGGCAAAGAGCTTTGGCGGTTCGATGGTGACATGTCGATCTTGGTGATTCCGTCACCGTTCGCCGCACATGGGATGTGCTATCTGTCATCTGGTTATGTCGGGGATGCACATCGCCCAACGTTTGCAATTCGGCCCGGCGCGAGTGGCGACATTGCACCCGACGGTGACTTTGATCGCAGCGAGTTCATCGAGTGGTATCAGCCGCAATGCTCGCCATACAATACGACGCAAATCGTCTACGGCGACTATCTTTACACCGTCTACGACCAAGGATTCATGACGTGTCACAACGCGTTGACCGGCGAGGAAACCTACGGCAAGCGTCGTTTTTCGCCGAAGGGATCGTTCACGGCGTCGCCTTGGGCTTACGACGGAAAGGTGTTCTGTTTGAGCGAACAAGGTTTGACCTATGCGATCCAGGCTGGACCGGAGTTCCAGATCTTGGACACCAGCCCGCTGGATGAACTTTGCATCGCAACGCCAAGCGTGGCTGGTGGGAACTTGTTGGTGCGGACGCTGACGAAGGTCTACTGCATCACGGAGGACGATTCGGACGACGCATCCACCGCGTCGGTGGAAAAGGCAGCGACCGACGCGATCGTGCAAACCACTTCGGGTCCGATCCAAGGTGTGCCGTCGCGGGATCGCTCCATTGAAGTCTTCAAAGGCATTCCCTACGCGGCGGCTCCCGTCGGTGATCTTCGATGGAAACCGACTCAACCGCCAGAAGCTTGGACCGGCGTTCGCGTTTGCGACGAGTACGGTGCCAAGTCGATGCAGCAGAAAGATTTCGACCAAGGCGGACAGAGCGAAGACTGCTTGTACTTGAATGTCTGGCGATCAAATGAAACCAAGACTGAAAAACATCCGGTGATGGTTTGGATTCACGGCGGCGGATTCACGCAGGGATCGGGCAACCAAGGCAACGGTGGCGGCGATGCTTTGGCGGGTCGCGACGTGGTCTTGGTTTCCATCAATTATCGGCTGGGCGCTCTTGGATTCATGACGCATCCCGATTTGTCGGCCGAGTCCCCGCATGGGGTCTCGGGCAACTATGCGATTCTGGACCAGATCGCAGCACTGCAGTGGGTTCGCGACAACATCGCAGCCTTCGGTGGCGATCCCGACAACGTCACGATCTTCGGCGAATCAGCGGGCGGGACGAGCGTTTACTTACTGACCGCAACGCCGCTTTCTAAAGGTCTGTTTCACCGAGCAATCTTGCAGAGTCCTTGGCTCGACCCGGTGATCTTTCGAGATCTGAAGAAGGAAACGGACAATGGACCACCGGCCGAATACGACGGTGTTGGACAGACTAGGCGTTTGTTCGGTGAAGATGCCGAAAATCCAATCGCGAAACTGCGTTCCCTGCCGGCCGAAGAGTTGCTAGAGAAAGTCAAGCAGCGTTGACCCGTCGCGATCGACGGTCATGTCTTTCCTAAGCGCCCGCTTGAGATCTATGCCGACGGCGACCAGCACGACATCCCCACCATCGTTGGCACCAACCGAGACGAAGGCACGATGTTCGCCGGTCGGCAAGGGTTCAAGAATATGCAGGACTACCGCGGTGCGTTGGTGGAGAGGTATGGCGAGGACGATGATCGATTAATCGAGTTCTACTTGAAAGATACAAACGAGAACTCACGAAAGGCGGCGGTGCAGTTGATCACCGACGGTTGGTTCGTTCAGCCGTCACGCCAATTCGCTCGGGCGATGGACAGCCAGGGCAGCGAGGTGTGGATGTATCACTTCACCAAGCCCGTTTGGGGATGGATGGGCGCGGCACACGCCGCCGAGATTGGCTACGTGTTCGGCAAACTCGAAAGCCCATCGCCAGAAGATGCCAAGCTCTCCGACGCGTTCATGGATTACTGGGTGCAGTTCGCCAAGACTGGCAATCCGAATGTGGAGGGCGTCTCCCATTGGCCAGCGTACATGACTGCGACGGACGAGCATCAGGTCATGAACGCGACCATTCAAACCGAATCGGAACTGCGACGCGACGCGTGCGATTTACTGGATGACATTCGCGGCGTCGGAAAATAGATTGCGACGACTTTGAACTAGTGCTCACCGAACCCAACGCTCTCCGGAAAGAGTCTCGGTTTGTTCGTTCTCGTTAATGTCTTACTGGCAATGCTTTGCGTTAATTGCGTCTGGTTCGGTCGAGCGCTTGACAGAATCGAACGTTCACGGGACTTTGCGATGCGGTTTAAAAGCAGGCTGTTAACCAGAGGCAAATTTGTGCTTGCACAAAGACAAACTGACACTCGGTTAACAGCTAGAAGCTTTGCGCAGATACATGGCGCTACTGGAATCTCGAAACTCGTTGCAAGACGCTTCGCAAGCGGATCTTGCACGATGGCCCAGCCCAGGAACCGGCCCGAAGCCGCGTGATCCGCCTTGAGGGCGATTTCGACCAAGATTCACTTTCTATTCGACCGGAACTGGCCGGGTGATTGTCCGAAATGCTTCTGAAACGCTTGACACAGAGATGCGGTGCTGGAGAAGTCGCATTCGAGTGCGATGGCGGTGACGGTCTTCTCGGTGTCGTGAAGCAAACGGCGCACATGCTCCAAACGAGTTTTACGAATTGCCTCGGCCGGACTGCACTCCAAGTGAGTTCGGAACTTTTGCTCCAGTAAGCGGCGAGAGATGTGACACGCACTGGCAACGTCGGTGACACCCATGTTCGTTGCTGCATGCTCACGGATGAAACGCAACGCAACTTTCAAGGAGTCATCATCGATGGCGAAAAGGTCCGTTGACTGGCGGGCGCGAATGCGTATGGGTGGAATGAGGGTAGGTTTTTGTGGCACTGCCGCCCCCTTCATCAAGCGTTTCAGCAGCTTTGCGGCGGCTTCCCCAATCCGGTGACTCGCTAACTCGATGCTCGAAATCTGGGGCGTTGCGATATGGCAGAGTAGGTCATCGTCATCTCCGGCAATGATGGCGACTTCGTCTGGGACACGAATCGAATTCATCATGCAGACTTCGACCAGTTGTCGCGCTGGGTAAGGATCGCCAGCAAAAATGCCAACCGGCTTCGGTAGCTTCTTGAGCCATCGACGGACATCGCGGTGGTTGGTCAGCCACTGCTGTCCAGGTTTCGACGTGTAAGTATCGCAGCGGTAGCCGATACCAGATACGTAGGCTTGAATTTCACGGGCGCGCTGGTCTGAATAGCGGCCAATGGACGGAGCATAACAAGCGAAATGCTGAACACCCCGTTCAACCAAATGCTCAACCGCCATCTTCGCACGCGCACTATCATCTGTTTGGATTCGCCCGAACCATTTCTCTCGCTTGGATGCACTGGAAACATCGACGACAGAAACGCCGAGTTCTCGGACGTGGCGTACAAGGGCTCGATTTCGCAGAGCCGCCACCACGCCATGCCCTTGCCATCCGTTTGGAATCCGCAGCTTTCCGTGCCGATCACGCGGGGAGAGCAACAATGTCCATTCGTGCGATTGCGCGAAACGGCAAACTGATTCCACGATATTTCGTCCCCATGAATCCTCCGTGTCGACGAGGACGCCAACATGAACCGTTGAGCGTTTTGGTGATTGCATGGCTGTGTCCTCAGGCGAATCGCATGCGCAATATTGTAACACAATTGCGCAGGTGCGTAATGACGAAAACATCGCAACAGCTAAAATAGTGCCATGCGAAGCGACCTTTGCCACACTACTGAATGGAGAGACCATGCATTCTCGAATGTCCCGAATGACACTGCTTCTTTATCTTTCGCTTGTCTTCGTCGGTTGCGGGCCAGGTGGGACAGTTGCCCCGAGTGACAGCGACTTATCACGATACGTCGAGGAGAATACTGACGCGATTGCACAGCAAGAGGCAATTGATCGGATGGAAAACGAAAACGATAGTAAAAGCGGAGTAGCAAAATGATGACTGGACCGGATCGAAAAACTGGATTCACACTTGTCGAACTGCTCGTCGTGATAGCGATCATCGGCGTCCTTGTCGGATTACTGTTGCCGGCGGTTCAGTCGGCCAGGGAGGCGGCCAGACGCATGAGCTGCAGTAACAACTTTAAGCAGATTGGCCTGGGCCTCCACAACTATCATGCTGCTTATAATCAGATGCCGCGTCATTCGGGTGGAACGAGCTTGAAAGGTGGTCCAGAGCCAAGTGGCGACGCAGCTATTCCGCCGGGAAACAATTCAGACGATTTGAGCATATTCGTCGGTCTGTTGCCATTTATTGAACAACAGGCTTTATGGGAGCTCATTTCAAATCCTTTTGTTTCGCCAGCTACTGGAAATACCTATACGTCCATGGGTCCACGGCCAACGCTCAATCTTGCTCGTCACAACACGCACGGTTCTTATGCACCATGGCTGACGGATGTTGCGACGTTGCGATGTCCGAGCGATCCCGGCGCTGGACTGCCCGCGCAAGGAAGAACGAACTACGCGGCGTGTCTCGGTGATGCGTTGGAGTTTCAAACTTCCGGCCCACTTAGTAACAGCGGGACGACTTCAACAACTTTCGCGACGACGGCAAGAGCATCGTGCCGCGGTGCCTTCGTTGCACGCATGGACATTTCATTTCGTGACATTTTGGACGGACTGTCCAACACGATTGCGGCGGGAGAGATCAACACGGATCTCGGGGACAACGCCATCACCACCAATGGACTTCACCGGACATCTGCGGGTGCCGCTGATATACGAGTGACGCCATCGGCCTGTGTTCCCTTTATCGATATCTCACGTCCTCGCTTCTGGGACCCTAGCCAGTTTGGGAACCTAGCCGGTTCCGAAAACAAGCGCGGATACAAGTGGGCACTTGCCCGACCGTTTTACTCGGCAATCACGACGATTACACCTCCGAATCGCGAATTGTGTACGGACGTTGGTTCACTCAGTCGAAGCATCGTCCCGCCAAGCAGCCGCCATCAAGGCGGTGTGCACGTCTTGATGTGTGACGGGTCAGTGTCATTCATCACGGACTCGATCGATGCGGGTAATCAGAACGCTCCAACCGTACATTTCAGCGGTCCGCCGACATACACGGCACCTGGTTCAGTGAGTCCTTATGGCGTGTGGGGTGCAATGGGCACTCGAGCTGCTTCCGATACAGCTACGCAATCCGTCCCCTGATCGGTTTCCGTTTCACCTCTCACTCAAAAAGGAATCTATCTTGTTGCATTCATGCAATCGAAGCTGTTTCTGGTTGACCAGCCCTGCTTTGGCAGCGTTGTGTCTGTTCTTCATGAACCCGATTTCCGCCGACGAATCGCTCAGTTCGATTCGCCAGTCAGTCGAAGCCGCGATCTCGCGAATACAAAGTTCAAAGCCGCCAAGTGTTTCTTCGGGCAGACTCCAGAATGGTCGATTGGATCATGCGGCCGAACTTCCCAAGCCGTCGGGGGTAGGTTATCGAATCATTCACCCAGATCGTGATACGAACTTTGGTGCTGATCGAATGGTTTTCGGTTTAATGCGACTCGGCGTAGTGATGCATGAAAAGCTTGGCGACGAGCCCCACTCCCAGCTTCACATCAATGAGATCTCCGATCGAGATGGTGGGAAACAACTTCGCCACATCAATCATCAAATGGGATTGGACGTCGATATCGTCTTTTATTGCACGGATCTTTCAGGGACTCCTCAAAGATCTCGATGGGTGAGCTTTGACGAGCGGGGCTTATCGGAGGACGGCGACTTGCGATTCGACGCTGCGCGCAATTGGATAATGATCGATGCGATTCTTTCGAGCGAAACTTTTCGTAAAATTCGATCGCTCTTGATTGCGGATGCTCTGAAGAAGCAACTGCTCGACCATGCCATGTCTCTGCATGAAGCCGCTGAAGGTGACAAAGCTGAACGCTTGCGAGAGGGCATCAAGCGAGCGATGGAATTGTTGCGACAACCTGCCTCATCGCCACACGACAATCACTTGCACTTGAGTCTTCAGCATGAGTGATCAATCTTTTCGTCGGAGCTCGTGCTTAACGATTTTCCAGCAAGCAATGTCATTGTCAATCATCTGCCCGTGTCATTGATCCTGCTCAGGTTTTGAGACATCCCCAAACCAACTTCATATATTTTGAGTCAATTCATGAGTACATCTGTTGCAAAAACCTTGTCGGCACAGCCCACCGACTTATATGCTCGAATTCGATCGTATCATCGAATCGTTGTTTTGACCGAGGGATTTTCGAAGCCCTTCTGCGCGAAGACCGCGATGAGCCTGCTTCGATACCGGCACAGTGACGTGATCGCCGTTCTCGATGCGACTGAAGATGGCAAGTTTGCAGACGAGTTGTTCGGCGTTGGCGAGACGGTCCCGGTCGTTTCTTCACTTGACAACTTGGACGCGGATTCGCTGTTTCTGGGAACAGCTTTGACGGGTGGGGCGCTGCCTGCCGCTTGGCGGAACATCATTTTAAATGCGTTGGTCCGCGGAATGGATGTTGTTTCCGGGATGCACGATTTCTTGTCGGACGATCCGGAGTTCAGCCGAGTTGCAAAAGAAAACGGAGCGCTCTTGATCGACGTGCGACGCAACAACGAGCATGTCACGTCAACGGGCGTTCCGTTCCGCAGCGAGTGCCTGCGTGTCCACACGGTTGGACAAGATTGCAGTCTTGGCAAGATGGTCGTTAGCCTGGAGGTTCAACGTGAGCTTGCCAATCGAGGCGAAGACGCACAATTTGTTGCGACGGGCCAGACCGGCATCATGATATCCGGAGCTGGCGTTCCGGTGGACTGTGTCGTCTCCGATTTTGTCAATGGATCTGTCGAAGCACTCATTCGGCGAAATGAACATCACGACATGCTGCTGATTGAGGGGCAAGGCAGCATTTCTCATCCAAGTTTTTCTGCGGTAACGATGGGGCTTTTGCACGGTTGTGCTCCCGATGGTTTGATCTATTGCTACGAAGTCGGTCGAGAGTCGGTCAAAGGCCTCAGCTCCGTTGCGCTGTTGCCACATCGCACGATGATTGATGCCTATCTCGCCAATGCATCGCTGAGACATCCCAGCAAGCTCATTGGGATTGCGATGAACAGTAGGAGTGTTTCCGCCACTCAGGCCGATGCCGAACGCGAACGTATGCAGCAGGAATATGGTCTGCCAGTTTGCGACGTGTATCGTCATGGAGCCACTTGTTTGGCAGACGCCGTATTGAATTTGAAAAGGGAGTTGGGCAAGTGAGACTCTGCCTGTACCGAGTCGAGATTCCGCTCGAACACCCGTTTACGATTGCTCGTGGAACGAAGACCGTGCAGCGATGTTTGATCGTTGAACTGGAGCACGGCGACCTTAGGGGCTATGGCGAGGCAACCGAGCACGCTTATTACAACGTGACGCTTGATTCGCTCGCTGCGTCGATCGAACGGTGTTGCCCGACCATCGAGACCGGGGACTACCATAGCGCTGCCGAGCTGTGGACGCTGCTTCATCATCCGTTGCGAGATGACATGTTCGCGTTGGCTGCGATTGACGCTGCGGCACACGACCTGTTTGGTAAGCTTGCTAAGCGACCTACCTTTGACATGCTCGACCTCGAATGGAATACCGTTCCGAAATCCAGCTATACCATCGGTATCGACAGCGTTGAGCGGATGGTAGAGAAGTTAGTGGAACGTCGCGATTGGCCGATCTTCAAGATCAAACTTGGAACAAAAAATGACGTCGAGATCATTCGCCAACTTCGCCAGCGAACTCAAGCCGTCTTCCGTGTTGATGCCAACTGCGGCTGGTCAGTGCACGAAACGATCGAAAATTCCCACGCCTTGCAGGAACTCGGCGTTGAATTCATCGAGCAGCCACTGTCGGCCCAATCACGTCAGGACGAGCATCGGCAGGTTTTTGAAAATTCCGTTCTTCCGATTATCGCCGACGAAAGCTGCTTGGTCGAATCGGACGTCGAAAAGTGCAGCGGACTTTTCCATGGAGTTAACGTCAAGCTAAGCAAATGTGGCGGCCTGACGCCAGGCGTCCGAATGTTGCGACGAGCCCGTGAACTGGCCATGCAAACGATGGTCGGATGCATGGTGGAGACGTCGGTCGGAATTTCAGCCGCGGCTCAATTGCTACCGCTTTTGGATTACGCAGACCTCGATGGTGCCGAACTGCTCTCAAACGATGTGGCGACGGGCGTAACAATAACCAATGGAGCCATGCGATTACCGAATCGATTTGGAAACGGGGTTGAGCTCATTGATTCGGTCAGCGTTGGCAACTCACAGCTCTCCACACTGGTATACCCCTGATGACCGCTTCTAACGGAACAAAGTCGTGAAACGTAATACCCTTCTTTTGATTGGCCTGGTCACACTCGTAGGTACTTGGCTTTCGTCAAATCGAATCGTCATTGGCGAACCGCCTTTTACCACAACGGCACAGAGCGTTCCTACGCAAACAGGATCACTCGCAAAGGACGCGTCACCGACGTTGAGAAGATCCAAGCCGCTTATCGGCATTTCTACTTTGGACAAGGAAACCTATGTGCGTGCCGTTCGGGATTGTGGCGGTATACCGGTGATACTCTCGTGCGCCGACGGCAGTACCGCTTTGGTTGGTGAGTATCTCGAATTGCTGGACGGCTTACTGATGCCAGGCGGCGATGACATTCATTCGTCGGAGTGGGGCGAAGAATTACATCCGGCTGCGAATTTGATTACCGATGAGCGATACACGTTTGAAAAAGCTTTAATCACCGCTTGGTTACAAGAAACGGACAAACCGCTTCTCGGAATCTGTCTCGGATGCCAATGGATCAGCGTTGCTCATCATGGTTCACTCGTGCAAGACATCCCTACTGAGTTTGGTGGCCATCCCAAGTATGTCAATCACATGGTGTCGGTCGAACGAGACTCTCATTTGATGCGAATCTTCGGGGAAGAACAGTTCGAGGTGAATTCGCTTCATCATCAGTCGGTTCGTGATCCTGGCCAGGGGATGCGGATTGTCGCCAAAAGTCCAGACGGAATTGTCGAAGCAATCGAATCGACCGACCCGAATCGTTTTGTGATCGGGGTTCAGTGGCATCCGGAAAAGCTCGTTCCGGAAAACAAATTACAGCAAAAACTTATTCAGGCGTTCATTGATGCCGCGTTGGAGAAAAAGAAATGAGCAAATTACTGATCCTCTTCGCCTCGGCGGCATGGTTGCTGTTTGCGGCCGTAACGCTGGCCCTTGACGGAAAACCCATCGAGGATCCCGAAGCAATTGAGATGGACGGAATCGGTGACGTTGTTCGACGATGGATTCCAACCGAAGCCGTTGGTGGGGTCGGCGTGCTGGTGACTCAGAACGGCATCGTCCAGCATCAGCAAGGGTACGGCTTCGTCAAAGGACGCCGCGTCACGTCACGCACTCCTCTCAGGCTGGCATCGATCACGAAACAATACGCCGCCATGTGCGCCGCGATGTTGATCGAAGAAGGCCGACTGGACATGGACGCGAAGGTTTCGCACTACCTTCCCAAGTTGAACCTGCCAGTCAAAGGTCGCGAGCTTTATGTGAAAGACCTGATGTGGCACACAAGTGGCCTCGCGAACTTCATCGAAAAGAAAGAACAGGCTGCGATCGCGAAATTCAAGCAGGGACGCGGTCTGCCTCACCTGACCAATGAAACTCATGCCGAGTGGTTGGAGACGATGGATCTGCGTCGTGCCCCTGGGATCGAACACGAGTACACGAATTCCGGCTACGTCCTGCTGACCAGAATCATCGAAGTGATCGCCGGCGAGCCGTTTCATGAGTTTCAGCAACGCCGGATTTTCGACGTATTGGAACTAAACGACACGACCGACAGCGAGCGTTTCAATGGTTCCGGGAATATGGTCACCACGCTTGTCGATTACGCCAAGTGGGACAAGGCGTTGTGGGATCGGGATCCACGGCTGCTCTCCGAAGACGGTTATGAGATGATTTTCAACCAAGGCAAATTCGACAACGGTGATCCGATCGAATATGGGTTCGGCTGGCAAGTTAGGTGCAAAGATGACCAACTACAGATTGCCGAACATGGTGGAGGCGGCAGTGGAACCACGGCAGCTCGGAACTGGATTCGACGCCACTTCGAAGACGGAACCACCGTCGCCTTTTTCGCTCAGGAGTATCCACAGCTGAACACTGAAGCTCGAATGAAATTTTCCAGCGAACTGTACGAAGCTGTTCTGAAAGCTCGTTCGGCCACAGAGTAATGACAAGCGAATGCAAACCACGACGAGTACATTACTACAATCACGCCCCGTTTTCCTCGCAGATTCATGCGTCGGCGGAATGTCTGTCCTGAAGTCTCTTTGGGCTGCCGGAGTTGCACGCAATGCGGTCTTCATGGCGGACTATGCGGTCAACCCGCTGGGGGTGAAGTCTGATACGGCGATCGCAACGGTGGTGGAGCAATGGGTCGAAGCTGCGCAGAAGGAGGCGGACGTTTTAATCTTCGCATGTAACACATTGTCGATTCGTTATCAGCAACTGACTGATTCGCGTAACGTGCCCGGCCTCAGCCAGATCATTTCGATGGTTAATTGTTTCACGGCCATGGTCGAATGCGAACGAGAGCGATTGGTAAATCAAAGAGTTCTGATCATCGGCACGACATTCACCGCAAGCCAGCCAATTTATTGCGACATTCTGACGGACAATGTTCCCGGTGTGGTTGTGAGTTCTGTTGCGGCTACCGCGTTGGAACGCGTTATCGCCCGGTTCGAACCGTGGGAAACTGAGTCCAACGAGGTCATCACGAGTGATCTGCGGCGTGCTCTGGAATCCACTGACGTTGCGGTTTTGGCCTGTACTTGCTTTCCGATGGCGATGGCTCAACTGAAGTTGCTGTTTCCGAGGGTTCGATTCCTTGATCCCGGTGAATACTGTGCTCGTCTGTTGGAGGATCGCGCAGAGGAAGAGAAAAACGAATTGCGAGTTAGAGTGACCGGCCATGTCGTCGAGACACAGCGGGTCACAGACTTTGCTTCATGGTGGCTCGGCGCCGGGAGAGTGACGTCATGACTGCGTCCAGCAACGAACCGAATCAACACGATTCACTGCGGGAGCACAATGACAGAGAGCCCGTACCTGCGATCGAAGAGGCGGCCACTGGCACCGCCGTGCAGCCCGATATCGGCACAGACATGGCAAGGCAGTTTCGGCCAGCGCGCAGATTGGCTGCGGCCGTGGTTATCGGCGGAATCGTCGCCAGCCTTTACGTGTTCGCTCAGGTTGAACCTCGCTGGCAGGAACAAAAGAGGACTTACAATGTGTACGAAAACGAAGCCGGCCAATTGTCGTACATGTTCAAAGGCGAAGAGACTGCGATTGAAGGTGTTGTACCCTATGCGGAGTCACCGCTGCGACAGGAGGCACTGAAAGATGTCGACGGGAGACCACCTTTCGAAAGTCAGTGGGTCGTCGATTCTGTGCAGGAGGAAGGTGTCGAGACGAAACGCTATTCGCTGCTGGAGACACGATTTCATTTTGGACTGTGGTCGTTGCTTCCAGCCGTGGTTGCCATTGGGCTTTGCCTGCTGACGAAAGAGCCGTTAACGGCGCTGCTGATTGCGGTGGTCGTTGGCGCCTTCATGGTGGGACGCTTCGACATCACCGATGCCGTGCTGCTGCCAAGTCTTGCCAGCAAGAGTGCCGCCACCATTTTGCTGCTGTACTTGTGGTTGTTGGGCGGGCTGATGGGAATCTGGTCACGCACCGGAGCAGCGAAGGCGTTTGCCGAGTTCATGACGGACCACTTTGTGAAGGGGCCACGATCAGCGAAACTGGTTGCCTGGCTGATGGGCGTGATCTTCTTTCAGGGCGGAACGGTCAGCGTCGTGCTGGTTGGTACGATCGTCAAGCCTGTGGCTGACAAAGAAAAGGTCAGCCACGAAGAGCTCGCCTACATTGTCGACTCGACGGCGTCGCCCATCGCAGCGGTTCTGGCATTCAACGCGTGGCCGATCTATGTGCAGGCATTGATCTTCGTTCCCGGCGTCAGCTTTCTGGCGACTGAATCTGACCGAATTGCGTTCTTCTTCCGGAGCGTGCCGTTTAGCTTCTACAGCATTCTCGCAGTGATCGGCACGTTTCTGTTGAGCCTCGGCTATACACGTTTTTCAGGAGCCGGCATTCGCGCGGCTAGCGAGCGCGCCAGGATCACCGGACAACTCGATGGTCCGGGTGTCACGCCCATGGGCGCGGAGGAACTTCAGGTCGCTAAGATTCCACCGGGATACAAGCCGCACGTGCTGGAGTTCTTCGTGCCCTTGCTACTGCTCATCGGGACGGCTGTGGGAACATTCGTCGTCACCGGCACTCCCAGAGTGAACTGGGCGTTTGGCCTGGCCCTGCTGTTATCGGTGCTGGTAGCTCTGGCTAAAGGCATGCGACTTGGAGACGTCATTGAAGGCATTGGTGACGGCTTGAAAGGCGTTGTGCTGGCTTCCGTCATTCTGATGCTGGCCGTCACTGTGGGCAGCATCAGCCAGGAAGTCGGAGCGGGTACGTATCTCGTCGACTTGCTGGGCGATCACATTCCGTACATCGCTCTGCCCGTCGCGTTGCAACTGATCACGATGATCATCGCGTTCTCAACGGGAACAAGCTGGGGGACATTCGCGATCGCGTTCCCTTTGGCGATGCCGCTGGCATGGAATGTTGGCCTGGCCAGTGGTGTCGCTCATCCCGAATTATTCATGTCGGTTTGCTTCGCCACGGTCCTGAACGGCAGCGTGTTTGGCGACCAGTGTTCTCCGATTTCCGACACAACCATTCTTAGTGCCATGACCACAGGCTGCGATCTGACCGATCACGTGAAAACACAACTCGTTCCGGCGTGTTACGCAGCTGGAGTTGCTGCCGTCATGTGGACAGCTACCGTTGCATGTTTTGCCTGAGCTCCGCTCGACTTTCCACTGACAAAAAGATGTAAGTCCAATGAATGCACTTCCAGAATCCAGTCTTCTGACTGAGAAGTTCGCCAAGCTTGGTGTCGAAAGTGCACCGGGACAGGAAGGCCGGCAACAGGTCGACTCAATCGATCTGCGCGGCGATAGGATCGTAGGAACGCCGGTCGACTTCTCGCACGGTGACGTCGACGCGCATCCACCGATTCCGGGATCACTCGAACTGTTTCAAAGAGGCTACGAAGTCGGTGGTTCACAAGCCTATACCGAATATCGAGGTCAAGCGGCGATCCGTGAACAGCTCGCGGCCAAGCTTGCGGAGTTCACCGGCGCCCCCATCGATTCTGACAGTGAAATGATCTTGACTCCCGGAACTCAGGGGGCACTGTTCCTGGCAATGGGAGCAAACATCGGCCGCGGTGACAAGGTTGCGATCGTCGAACCGGACTACTTTGCCAATCGAAAACTCGTGGAGTTTTTCGAAGGCGAATTGGTTCCGGTAGGAATGGACTATTTCGGCACCGATTCCGGCAGTGGAATCGATCTGTTGAAGTTGGGAGAGTGTTTTCGATACGGTGTGAAGTTGTTCGTCTTCTCGAATCCGAACAATCCGACAGGCGTCGTTTATTCACCCGATGAGATTCTTGCAATCGCGGAGCTCGCGGAAACTCACGGTGTCCGAGTGATCGTCGATCAACTGTATTCGCGACAGATTTTTGACGGTGTCCGCTACACCCATCTGCGAGGACTGGACAAGCTCAATTCCGACAACCTGCTCACGATTATTGGACCGTCCAAAACGGAGTCGCTGAGCGGTTTTCGTCTGGGGGCGGCTTTCGGTTCATCGCAAATGATCGACCGCATGGAAAAGCTGCAGGCGATCGTTTCACTCAGGGCTGCGGGCTACTGCCAAACGGTGCTCGCAAACTGGTTCTCGGAACCGACGGGCTGGATACAGGCACGAATCGCCGCACATCAAGCGATTCGCGACGACATTCACGAAGCCTTCCTCCGCGCCAACGGATTCAAACTGCGCCTTGGCGAAGGCGGCAGCTACCTCTTCCCACAGATGCCCGAAATGGACATCAGCATCGGCGACTTTGTCAAAGTGCTGCGACTTCAGGCCGAGGTCATCGTCACGCCCGGCACGCAGTTCGGACCACAATTCACCAATAGTTTTCGAATCAACTTTTCACAGGACCACACCGCTGCGGTGCAAGCGATACAGCGAACAATTGAAATCGCCAATCGCTACCGAGTCTGATTGATCCATTAAACTATCGAGCAACCTCTTCACCGTTAGGCACTTATGAAAAGCTCAAGACTTCCCACCGCACTTCTGGTGCTGATAAGAAACCACCTCGCATGCCCAGGACAAAGAGTATGTCGGCCTGACGATTGAGGAAGCGGTCGAACAGGCAAACCAACGCGAGCGATCCTGGCGCATCATTCGCAAGGACGGAAAATCCATAACACCTCAAATGATCACCAAGGATGCCCGTCTGGACTTCGTTGTCGAGAACGATAAAGTGACTCAAGTAGTGCGTGGTTGAGCCAGAATTGCTCACGCACTGATCTAGATTCAATGAGAGAAATTTGATGTTTCAAAAGCATTATTGGTTGTTGATTTGTGTTTTGGCTCTGATGATCGCCGAGATTTCATGCGGTGAAGTTCTGGCACAACGGAACGCCCCAACAATAAAATTCGAGTCCGGTGTTGAATGGGTCACCGTCAAGCCGAACGAGTTTCGCAATGCCATCAACAATCCGCTTAAGGGATTTCGCGACTTCAAAAAAGATGGGTATGGATTATTGAAGCGAAAGTACGTGGATTGGAACGAAATTGAAACATGCGAAGGTGACTCGGTCGATCGAATCATCGCCTACACGAACCAGGTCACGCAGACTCATGGGAAGTCGTTTGAAGAGCAGAACATTAAACTCGTACCACGCGTTTATCTGGATTGGAACGGTGTCATCGGCGAAGACGGAAAGCCACAGCAGTATTGGCCGTCGGATCTGGCTGACTTTGATTACGACAGCCCCGAATTTCAGCGGCGATTGCGAGAATTGATCGCCAAACTGGGGAAGGCCTGGGACAACGATCCACGGATTTTCGCCGTCCAGATGGGCCTCATTGGACGCTTCGGTGAACACCACAATCCGACGCCGTCAAGCGAACAGCGTCAACTACTGGCCGAGGCGTTTCGATCAGCATTCAAGAACAAGCCGGTGCTGGTCCGGCATACGGACCCCGAATTCATGGATGCGGGGTTTGGTATCTACTACGACACGTTTGCCACGCTCACTCGCGAACCTCCAACCGAAGCTGTCGGACAGTTGCCCTGGCAGGCAACGAACGTCTATCCCCACATCTGGAAACGCTCGCCGATTGAAGGCGAGGTCGAATACAACTGGCAAAAGAGTCGTGAAAACGCAATGCCGGAATCGACCTTTGGGCGAACTCCCGACGAAACCATGGAGGTGCCCGCCTATCGGGATTACATGATTGGTAAGATCCGACGCTATCACGCAACCTACCTGGGATGGATCAGCGATTACGACGAGAGTAATCCGAGATCGCTAGCCGGTGCTGCGGAAATTCAGAAAGCATTCGGGTATCGATTTGTCATTGATTCCATGAGTTACCCGTTATCGATTGAGCCAGGCCAGGATCTGGCAGTGAAGCTCAACGTCCGAAACACGGGAAGCGCACCGTTCTATCTCGATTGGCCAGTGGCGGTTGGACTTCTCGACCCTGTGAGCTTGAAGGTGGTTTGGTCAGCTCCGTTGGAAGGTGTCGATATCCGCAAGTGGCTGCCGGGTGAAGATTGGAACGAACAGTCGCAGGCTTATCAGGTCGAAGAAGAAGTCAACACGACTGTTGGTACAACTGGCTTGCCAAAGGATGTCGCTTCAGGCAAGTACGTCGTCGCGCTCGCGATTCTCGATCGTCAGGGCGGGATGACTCCCAGCGTTCGTTTCGCTGCGGAAAACTACCTTGGCGGCGGCTGGCATCCGTTTGGTTACATCGGCGTTGGAGGAAAGCCAGAGAGTGCTGAACTTTCGGGCTTTGAATTCCACAGCCCCGGCTTTGACGACACCTTGGCGTACAAGGTCCCGGCGGAACTGAGAGAGGTGGAGACACCGCCAATCCCAGTTCCAGTGCCAATCGCACGGTGGGCGCCAACTTCACTTGACCTGATTAACCCCTGGCGCTACTGGAATCTTGAAACGAATTCCAAAACGCTCCAAAAGCGAATTCTTGCGAATGGACCAACCAAGCAACCCGCGCGCGAGCGTGTCATCAGCCTGGAGGGAGACTTTGATAAAGGTTCCCGGCTGGAATACTCCTCGTTTGAAGACTGGAAACTTCCGCCCGGACATTATCGGTTCTCGTGTTACGTTCGTGGAACTCCGAATACGATTGTCGATTTCGAGCTTGGGGACGGTTGGCGTCGCGTTGTTGATCCTGTCGCGATTCCATTGTCGAATGATTGGCGGCAACATGTGCATGAGTTTTCGGTTGAACACATCTTTCAAGAGGAAACTCGCCTGAGGTTCCGCTTACCGGACAATGTGAAGGGGACTTTTGCAACATCAGACATGCGACTGCAGAAGCTGGATTGAGGATTGAGTCACAGCATGCGAACTCCGGAACGTTTCGCCGCTTTCGTTCTACAGATTTGAGACGCAACTCCACTTCTGGTCATCGGCAACGACGCGTTCGTCTCGGGTGCAAACCCTCACGCACGGTTTGCCGATCGGATCGGGGAGCGGAAAGTCACAAGCAGCATCGCCATCGGTCGACTCGTACAGCCCGAGAAACACACGTCGCACTCCTTCGACACGGAATTCATCGGTCTGGCGACTGAGGCAGCCGCAGAACTGGCAATACATCGCAAGCGGCCCTGGCGTATCATTCGGCAGGACGGCGAGCCGAAGCCACCAGGAATGGCCATCAAGGCTGACCGTATAAATTTTTTCGTCAAAAACAATCAAGTGATTCGCGTACTGCGAGGTTAATTAGAATATCTACATGAACAACTTCCATTCTTCTCGACAGTCTCGCCCGCCAATGGCACTTCGCGCTCTCGTGGTTTTCACATTGGTGCTCGCTGTGTTTCAGCGATCCGGGCATGCGGAGCCCGCGGCCAAAGCCGCTGTTTACGATATCGTTGTTTACGGCGATTCGTGCGGTGCCGTCACGGCTGCGATTTCGGCCAAACGTCAGGGACGCTCGGTGATTCTCATCAATCCGACGCACTTCCTTGGTGGCATGAGTGCCAGCGGGCTCGGCGCGACAGACTTTCTCGGGCGAAGGGATACGTTTGGCGGTATCGCGTCCGAGTTCTACGACGAGATTGCGAAGCACTACGGCGAGAATTTTGTGCGAAGCTTTGAACCTCACGTAGGACAAGCAGTCTTCAAAAAAATGACTGACGAAGCGGGCGTTCCTGTCGTCTTCAACGCGAAGTTGAACCGCGATTCTGGCGTCGAAATGGACGGTCAGCGAATCGCTTCCATCACAACGCTGGACGGTCAAACTTATCGCGGCAAGATGTTCATCGACGCGACTTACGTGGGTGACCTGATGGCGGCCGCGAGCGTGACGTACACCGTCGGTCGTGAGCCCGAAGAACAGTACGGGGAAAGCCTGGCTGGTGTGCGACGTGGGGATACTCAACCTCGCGTTCACTATCGACAAGGTGACAAGGATCATTTCATTGTCGACGTCGATCCCTCCATCGTCCCCGGAAAACCCGATAGCGGACTGCTCCCGCATGTCCACAAGATCGATGGCCTCAAGAACGGCCAAGGCGATCGCAAGATCCAGGCGTACAACTACCGCCTCTGTCTAACGACCGATCCCGAGTTGCGCATTCCTATCGACAAGCCAACCGGCTACCAGGCCATCGATCACGAGCTCCTGTTGCGAAACTTCGAAGCAGGCGACTCTCGGTTACCCGCGTTGATTGATTCTCTGGCTGGCTCGGCGTCGAAAGTCGACTGGAACAACATGCATGCCGTCGGCAGTGACTATGACGGAGCTAACTGGGATTATCCAGAAGCGTCATACGAAGAACGTCGCGAGATTGAAGCAGCACATGAACTTTACATACGTGGGTTTCTGTGGACGCTGGCCAATAGCCCACGGGTGCCGGAGACAATTCGCAACAGAGTTGCCGACTACGGCTTGCCAAAGGATGAGTTCACCGACAACGGTGGCTGGCCCTACATGATCTACATTCGCGAAGCACGCCGAATGGTCGCCGACTACGTGATGACGCAAGCGGACTGCGAGGGAAAACGCGAGGCACGCGACCCAATCGGGTTAGGATCGTTTGGAATGGACTCCCATGTTGTGCAGTTTTTTGTCAACGAAAAGGGATTCGTACGTCACGACGGTGTGATCTGGCATGTTCCGCCGAAGCCGTATGGAATCTCTTACCGATCGATTGTTCCACGCAGGGGCGAGTGCGAAAACCTATTCGCCCCGATCTGCTTGTCGACGTCCCACGTGGCTCACGGTTCTATCCGAATGGAACCCGTGTTCATGACGCTTAGCGAAAGCGCCGCGATTGCTGCGAGTCTCGCAATCAAAGGGGATGCTTCCGTTCAGGATGTCGAGTATGCCGACCTTCGCCAGCAACTGGACGTGAACAAGGTAATCGTCCAGTGGAATCGAAAAGTTAAAGCAGCAAAGGCTCCGCCCAAAAAGGATTCAGCGAGGATTGACGGGAACGCCATAGACGATCCAGAGGCAGAACGAATCGGGGAATGGAAGGAAAGCACTTTCGGAACCGGGTTCATTGGCGACTCGTATTTGCACGACGACAACGATGGCAAAGGTAAGAAGAGGATTCACTTTGAATGGAGCGAACTGAAGGACGGACGATATGAAGTTCACGTTTCTTACACATCGCATCGCAACCGAGCCACGAATGTTCCCATTACGATCCATCACGCAAACGGCGACTCTCAGATCACTGTCAATCAACAACGAAAGCCCGCCGAAAATGGTTGGCATTCGCTGGGTCGATTTTCGTTTTCGAGTCAAAAGCCTGCCGTTGTCGAGATCAGCACGTCGGGGACCGATGGGCATGTGATTGCCGATGCCGTTCGGCTTGTTCCCGTGACAGAACCGGAGCATTCTTCTATCGATGCAACGTCGGACGCGAAGGCGAAGCCCAACATTCTGATCATTCTTGCTGATGACATGGGGATAGAATGTCTTTCCGCGTATGGAGGCAAACACGCGACGCCGAACATTGATGCAATCGCAGAGCAGGGCATGCGATTCACCCATTGCTTTTCAAACCCTTTCTGTTCTCCTTCGCGAGCGAGCTTATTGACCGGACGCTATCCGTTCAAAAACGGTCTGACAGATGTGCTTCACAGTCTACGGCAGGAAGAGATCTATTTGTCACCGGCTCAACCCAGCTTCGCCCGTCAATTGAAGTCGCAAGGATATGCCACCGCCATCGCCGGTAAGTGGCACATGTCGTTGCTTCATCAACACAACACGATCAACGCATTCGGATTTGACCAGTACCAAGTCTGGCAGATTTTCGACAGCGCGGGCGAAAAGACTCGCCGGTATTGGAAACCACACCTCAACCGAAACGGAACGCTGGTCACGGAACAGGTTCTGGATCGCTATGGCCCGGATGTGGATGTCGAATTTTTAACCGAATTCATGAAGGCCAGCGTCAAACAAGAGCAGCCGTTTCTGGCCTACTTTGCGACCCCACTGCCTCACTTCCCGTGGGAGCCAACGCCCGACACGGAAGATCAGAGCTATCGCAAACCACACAACGAACACAAAGGCGACCCAAAGTATTTTCCGGACATGGTGATGTACCTCGACAAGTGCATCGGCCAGCTATTGCAAACACTGGAAGATCAAGGCATTGCCGACCACACAGTCGTCTTCTTTCTGGCGGATAACGGCACAGATCGCGATCTGAGCAACTCGTGGGGTGACGGGAAAGCCATCCAGGGGGGCAAAGGCACGATGACAGACCGCGGCACTCACGTTCCACTGATCGTCCGCTGGCCAAAGCAGATCTCAGCAGGATCGATCTGCGGCGACCTGATCGATTTCTCAGACCTGCTTCCCACGCTTTGTGAATTATCTGGTGCTCCACTGCCGAGTGAGGAAATCCATGGACGAAGCTTTTTAGCTCAGCTACTTGGCAACAGTGGCAATCCAAGAGAATGGGTCCATGTCCAGCACCAGGATGCGAGACACATCCGAGGCCGGAGCTACATGCTGAACAACAAGAGTGAGCTTCGTCCAGTCGTCGAGCTGTGGGAGCCACCAGCACGACCTGTGCAGAACGCTCGATCGAACGACGCACTCGATGCACGTCAAGAATTACAGTCCGCATTTGAACGACTTGATGACTAAGGTCGTCAACGGACCGCGTTCGACCGAAGGATGACGTCGTCGCATGGGGGGGCGATCTTGCCTCGCACCCCTCGTCCCAGCAGTTCGCCCTTTCAGTTTTTAGCTTTTCCAGAACGCAGCGGCTGTCGCTGTCGACTAGACTGCTTGCCGTTGCACAAACCTGTCTGCTTCTCCAAAAAAACGAACATGAATCATTCCAAGATTTGCGTTGCATCTTCCATGCTTGCCGTAATGGCGAGTTCGTTTTTCTGGACCGGAAGCCTGCTTGGACAAGACCCGCTTGCCCACCGCAAATCGAACCTCACGATTGTTGTTCAGGACGGTAATGGAAACGCCATCAGTGATGCGACCATCGACTTGAAAATGACGAAGCATGCTTTTCAGTTTGGCACACAGGTGCACGACCGTTTGTTTACGATCGCGGAGTCAGATTTCGGTTCGCTCAACAACAATCAAAAGCGAGGGTTGATCGGCGACTTTTCCGGTACAAGCATCGTCCCGACATGGCAGGACACACTGAACTATCGAGCTGCCATTTCGGACAACTTCAATCACATCATCCCGACCAACGGAATGCAGTGGTTGCCCTATCAGAACAACGGCCCACAACACGTCGATGCGGCGATCCATGAAGCTCAGGCAAACGGCATGACCGTGACCGGGCACGCGGTGGTTTGGCAGAAAACGGATTGGCCTACACCAAACCAGTTTCGCCCGGCGGCTAATCCGGACCCTCAAGTATTTCATGACACATTGGTTGCTGAACGCTTGGGTCCGGCCGGAATCGTAACTCGCTTCAGCGATGCGGGGGCTGGCCCCACAGTTCTCGACTGGGACGTTCTCAACGAACCGCTGCATGTGACGCACTACTCAGACGTGTTTGTAGATGCGGGAATCTATCCTACCGAAAAACATGCGTGGGCAGATTACTTTATCCGGGCTGACGGGCTGCGGCCCGACGCGAACCTGGCGATCAATGACTACAACATTCTGAGTTCAGGTGGCGACAATGCCGCGATGCAGTATCGTGACTTGGTCAATGACCTATTGGTTCTCGGTGCTCCCATCGATCAAATCAAGGTTCAGGCCCATATGGACCGTACGGTTAGCAAGGCAGCCTTGACGCGTCGACTGGATATTTTGGCCGAAACCGGTCTTCCAATTGCAATTAGCGAATTTGACATGCGTGACGACGCCAACCAAATTTCGCCAGCCAATCAGAAGCAATTGTTCCAGGACATTTTGGAAGCATCGTTTGAGCACGAGTCAGTCAATGGTTTCAGCATGTGGGGCTTTTGGGATCCGGCTCACTGGCGCGGCAATGGTCCCCTGTTTGATGAAGACTGGATTGTCAAAGACGAGGCTTCGGCTTGGTTCGATTTAGTAAGAGGCGAATGGATGACGGGGTTTGAAGATCAAGCCATCGGCGTCGATGGAATTTGGAATGGCGATGCGATCGATGGAACTTATGACTTTACCGTGAACGTGAATGGCCAGTCGCAAGTCTTCAGTGGCTTCGCATTGACCGACAACTCAACTTTCACGCTTACCGTCTCAGCAGTTCCAGAACCGTCCTGCGTCGTCGCATTGAGCATTGTCGCGATAGCGGCAGTCGGCCGACGTAGACGAAAGCCAACTCGAGTTGGAGCAATCGAGGTTAAGAGGTGAATCAACCACAAATTGACGCTAAGGCCAATCTAAAGATGTTCTGCAAGACTTTTTCTTTTCTGATGTCCCTTGCTTGTTGCAGCTTCACGAGCTCCTTCGCCGCGGATCGCCCGCCGAATGTATTGTTCCTGGCGGTCGACGACATGAATGATTGGATTGGCTGCCTGGAGAATACGCCAAGCGCCTTGACGCCGAACATCGACCGATTGGCGGGACGTGGGGTGTGCTTTACCAATGCGCATACGGCGGGTGTATATTGCGCTCCCAGCCGAGCCGCAATCTTTTCTGGTCAGTACGCTTCAACGACGGGTTGCTATGAGAGCCCGTACTACTTCGTAACGCATCCCGAGATCGAGCCCTTGCAGCTCAGCTTTGCCAAGGCGGGTTACAAAACGCTCGGTGCTGGCAAACTGTTCCATCATCCCGCTGGTGCGATCGACCAGCGAGGCTGGACGGAGTTTTTTCTTCGCAACCCGAGCCAACGCGAGACCGGCTGGCCGCTTGATTCGTGGGGCGAAGACACGCCGTTTCCGGAGACCTTCCCTGCCAGCGTCTACAACCGTGGCAAGACGATCAAAGGTGGATTGTTTCTTGAGTGGGCGGGCATCCCCAACGAAAAAGAACAGCAAATGGCCGATACAATCCGTGCCAACTGGGCTGCCGAACAAGTGGGCAAGGTACATGACGAGCCGTTCTTTCTAGCATGCGGCTTCTATGCTCCGCATTATCCGAACTATTGCCCGCAAAAGTACTTCGACTTGTATGATCGCGGCGAGATCAAGCTGCCGCCGATTCGCGAAGACGACCTCGAAGACCTACCAACCGCCGTCCGAAAGCAACGCACGAATCGCAAACGACAACACTACGAACCGCTTGTAGCGATGGGTGCTTACCCTGACGCGATTCACGGCTATTTGGCATGCATGAGTTACGCCGATGCCATGCTCGGACGTGTTTTGGATGCTTTGGAGGCGAGTCCGAACGCGGACAACACCATCGTGGTTCTCTGGAGCGATCACGGTTATCACCTCGGCGAAAAAGGCCAATGGGGCAAGCACACGCTTTGGGAGCGGACCTCCAATGTTCCCTTTGTTTGGGCGGGCCCGGGAGTTGCCGAGGGAGAGAAAACGAATGTCACCGCGAGCTTGATTGACATGTATCCAACATTCGTCGAGTTGTGCGATCTTCCCGCTCCGAATCAAACGCTGGAGGGCTCATCGCTTGCCTCGGCACTGAGCGATCCATCGAGCGCGGCGGACCGGTCGGTTTTCTTGCCCTACATGCTTCCTGGCGAGTTTGCAGTGATCAATCGCGATTGGCGATACATTTGCTACGGCGACAAGGGCGAAGAACTGTACGACTTGCAAGCTGATCCGAATGAATGGACAAACCTCGCGTCGCGTCCAAACTTTACCAAGATAAAGAATCAACTCAAACGAACAGCTCCCAGTGTATTCGCTGATCCCCTCCCAAGGCTCAACTCTCGCCGGGATTTGGTCATCGAAGGTGACACGTTTCGTTGGGAGAAGGGCAAAGGAAATTACGTAAAAGTTCCAGAGTATCAACCACGCACTTCTATCAATCCTGAATGAGGGTTTGATTCGCTTTGTACGCAGCATCACTGAATCCACGTCTGCAGATCGACACGAAGGCTCCATCGCCAATGAATTCCTTTCGCCTACTATTCACCGCTTTGTTTGCTGTGATATTGACCTTTGATGCACTCATGGCCGAGGAACCAATCCGTCGCGAGCAACGGCGTGACACGCTGACTGGTAAGGTAATGGTTGGCTACCAAGGATGGTTCAATTGCGAAGGCGACGGCATGGATTTGGGCTGGGCACACTGGTCGCGAAACCGCCGGCGAACATTTGGCGCCGGAAACCTCACGGTTGATCTTTGGCCCGACATGACCGAACTGGACGATGACGAACGCTTTAAAACTGGATTTGTGCACGCCGACGGAAGCGAGGCCGAGGTATTCAGCAGTGCCAATCGCAAAACGGTCGCGCGGCACTTTCGGTGGATGCAGGAATACGGAATCGATGGAGCCTTCTTGCAACGGTTCGCCAGCGGACTGCGTCGCCAAGACCAGCAGCGGCACAAGGACGCAGTGCTGGAGCACGTCCGTGCAGGCGCCGATGCATCGGGAAGATCGTACGCTGTGATGTACGATCTGTCCGGACTTCCGGCGGATGGTTGTGGGCTGGTGAGAGACGACTGGGCGAAGCTGCGAAATCGAGGAATTCCAGCCGATCTGGCGTACCAACACCACGAGGGGAAACCGGTTGTCGCCATCTGGGGCATCGGATTCAACGATGGCGAAAAACCACGTGAGTACACGCTTTCCGAGTGCCGCGAGCTGATCGAGCTCCTGAAGGAAGACGGATGCTGCGTGATGCTAGGAGTGCCGACGGGTTGGCGAGAACAGAACCGTGATTCAACCATCGATGATGACTTGCACGGTGTGCTGGAGCTTGCCGACATCATCAGTCCTTGGACAGTCGGACGCTATCGTAACGAAGACGGTATCGAACGGCACGCTCGAGATTACCTGCGACCAGATTTGCAATGGTGTTCCGAGCGTCAAATCGATTACTTGCCCGTCGTGTTCCCGGGGTTCAGCTGGCACAACCTGACCGGGGACAAACTGGGAGCGATCCCTCGAGTCAAAGGTGAGTTCTTGAAATCGCAATTGGATGCGGCTATTCAATCGAGGTGCAAGATGATCTACGTCGCCATGTTTGACGAAGTCGACGAGGGTACCGCCATCTTCAAATGCACCAATGATCCGCCAACCGGCCACGGAGCAAAGTTCCTCACCTATGAGGACCTGCCAAGTGACCACTACCTGAAGTTAACTGGACAAGCTGCAAGGCAGCTGCGCGACAAACTCAACAAGGACAACGAATGACGCTTCGAACACGAATTTGCTACGCCGTGACGCTGCTCTGCGTCTTATCAAGTACTTCGGTTTATTGTGCCGAGAGACCCAATGTCTTGTTCATCGTGTGCGATGACCTGAATACGCATGTGTCAACATCGGGCTATCCACATATCAGCACGCCCGCATTCGATAAACTCGCGGCTAGCGGAATGACCTTTCGCAGGGCCTACTGTCAATATCCAGTCTGCGGACCATCACGGGCTTCCTTTCTGCATGGGCTTTACCCGCAATCGACCGGTGTTTTGGACAACAATTCTGACATCCGCCAGGTGCGTCCAGGAACGGTTTCCATGCCGCAGTGTTTCAAGCAGTCCGGGTACTGGACAGCGGCGGTTGGCAAGGTCTTTCACAACACGAAGGCAGATCCAGGAGACGTAGCTTGGGATCAGATGCTACGTTTCGAGAACGACGAACTGCCGATGGTCGTTCCCATTCGTGAAGAGTTCGAGGCGACGAACGGGTCGATCGCGTCCGGCAAGACACGTAAGCAGTGGAATGAGTTGTACCCGACCATTGCGCCACAAACGCGTGGGCAGCAGCCTGGTTACGGTCCCAGTGGTCTCGATGACCGTCAGCATAAAGATGGCAAGAACGCCATTCAAATCAACAAGTGGCTGACGAGCAAGGCTTTTGGAAACAAACCCTTCTTCATGGCACTGGGAATCCAGAAACCGCACGTACCGTTTCTTGCACCCGACAAATACTTTGACTTGTATCCCAAAGAAGGTTTGCTGTTCGAACCAGCATCGCTCGAGTTTTGGAAGCACGCACCTAAGCTCGCAAGAACAAGCCGTCACGAAGGATTCGGCTTCGAATTTGGTGTCCGAAACGATGATCTCCGACGCGAATACATTCAGGCCTACCACGCCTGCATTTCATTTATCGATGCGCAGATTGGGGCCGTGCTCGCTGTCTTAGAAGAGAGCGGGCTGTCGGACAACACGATTGTCGTTCTGACTTCGGATCACGGTTACTTGCTTGGTGAGAAGTTCATGTGGGGCAAGGTCATGCTGTTCGAAACTTGTAACCGGGTCCCCTTGATCATCCGCGTTCCAGATGCCATCAAAGCTGGGGCGACCACTCCCGGCTCGTCTAGCCAGGGTCTTGTGGAACTGGTCGATTTGTTCCCAACACTCGCCCAGCTTTGCGAAATTGCGGCTCCAGCGGAATTGCAGGGCCAAAGCCTCGTCCCCATGCTGAGCGATTCAAACCGACCCGGCAAGGATGTCGCCTACACCGTGGTGACACGTGGGGAAACGCTTGGCAAGGCGATCCGAACGCAGCGATACCACTACACGCAATGGCCAAGCGGAGAAGAACTGTACGACCTCGAATCCGACCCACTTGAAAATACGAACCTCGCCAATTCGCCAGCTCATAAGCTCGCGCTTTTGGAGCTGCGAAAACTACTTACGAGCGCAAACGACGTTGCCATTGCCAAACGACGATAACGCTGGCTCGATAAACGATGTCCTGGAGAACTGCGTCTGATTCAAGACAGGACATGGTCACCGAAGCGGCCGAACACTGGCAAGCGTATTCAGATCAAGCAATCACCACAATCCATTGTGGACCAATCGCGTGGGGATCGTCGATTGGCGAAAGACGTATCAACGCGTTCTGGCGGATATCGAGATTGCTCGCGATGCTAATTAGAACTCTCCATAGCTAATCAGCGGTGAAGTGTCTCTCGTTCTTGGGCGGTTGATTGCTGCGTTGGCCCATGACTGGTGGACTCCGGAATCTACTTTTTAGCTTGAGAGATTCATTCGGTGAAGGTCTTCGAATTCATTCGGCGTTTTGTAGCCGAGCGTTTGGTGGATTCGGGCCGAGTTGTAAAACGTTTCGATGTACTGGAACACGCTCAGCTCTGCGTCTCGTAGATCGGCAAACGTTTCGAACTTGGTCCATTCATGTTTGAGCGACCAGAAAAATCGTTCCATCACTGCGTTGTCGTAGCAGCATCCGGTTCGACTCATCGAGCACTCGATGCCCTGCCACTCACCGAGCGTTTCCAGAATATGCTCGACCTCTTTGTGCTTGTCCTGCGTGCTTTCGCGGCTGTTCACGTTGGGAATGTGGATGATCGTCTTCTCGTTCTCGTCGAGCACCTTGGGCAAGTCGTCGACGTAGCTTCCCGAATAGAAGTAGTACCCGATGTCCAGCTTTTTCAAATACTTGTATCCGCCGAGTTGTTCGTAGTACGTGTACGTCACCGTTTCAAAACGACGCTCGTCCTCCGGCATCAAGACCGCGGCGGCGTCACCGCGGAAGTAGCTGCCCGTCATCGCGATCATGTGAGCCTGGTCACGCTCGATCAACTCGCGCACGAACTCGCCCAGCTTGTTGTCCTCGCTGACCGACACGTGGTGGAACTCGTCGACCGCGATCAAGCGATCATCAAACGCTTCGACACCAAACTTTTCAAACGCAAACCGAAACGTCGCGTGCGTGCAAACCAAAATACGATCAAATGACTCTGGCTCCCCTCTCCCCGCTTCGGGGAGAGGGGCTGGGGGTGAGGGGCTTTCCGCCAATCTCAAGAACCGACCCAACGCGTCAACCTTGCCACCGTCGGTTCCGGGTGCATTGCAAAGATTCCATTTCGGCGAAACGTCCCAATCGGCGAAGAACCCATGTTCTTTCAGCGACGTGTCTCCAAAGCTCGCCCCGATCGACTTTTCCGGCACGACCACGATCGCCTGTTTCAGCTTTTGACGATGCAGTTTGTCCAGAGCCACAAACATCAACGCCCGGCTTTTGCCCGACGCCGGCGGCGATTTCAGCAACAGGTATTGTTCGCCGCGAAAGTTCCACACACGCTGCTGCATCGGCCGCATGGTCGCCGTCCCAATCGGGATTGTTCCGCAACAGTTCGACGTACAACCGGTTCAGCCGCCCGGTCGCCTTGATGTCGAACGCGTTCTCGCGGATCTGGCGAACGGTCGAGATGCCGGCCAGTTCCAGGAAGTACCCGAAGTGATCATCGAGTTTCGCGAACTCACAAACCAACGGCGGTTCGTCGGAATTCAGCTTCTCGGCATGAACGACTCGGCCATCGGTCACCAACACGAACTTGGCTTTGTGCTTGGTCGTCGCCGGCGAGTCGGCCAACCGCTTCATCGTTTCATCGACCAGGTCGGTCTCGCGACCGATGCAGTGCGGCAGTGACGCGATGTGAATGTTGTTGCGTTGCAGCACCGCGACGACGCCTTCACCTTCGACGTCGGTCTTGTTGGTCGTGTTCTTGCCGGTACTGCGCAGTCGCCGGATCGTCGCGTCTTTGTTCCCGAACGCTTCCAAGAAGGCGTACGGAAACTCCGCCGCATCAAACGCCGCCTCGATTAGCTTGCTAACTGCCTCCTCAATCTCAACTGCGTTCAAGCGTCCGATCCTTCGTGCAAACGGGTGGGGCAAAATAGATGATGCGAAAGTCTCGCGGTGTGTTGCCTGCGAGCTGCTACAAATGTAAGATTTCCGGAGTCAACAAACAAGCAGGCTTACTCTGGCCCCAGACCGGACCGAACTATGAACGCAAAAGCCGAATCGCGGGCGAACACCTTTGGAGACCGAATTCGCGAGCTACGCAAATCGAAAGGCTATTCGTTGCGGAAGCTCGCCCCGCTGGTCGGCGTCGGCTTTTCGTATCTGAGCAAAGTCGAGAACGACCGCCTCGATTTTGACGGCTCCCCGTCGGAATCTCTCATCCACCGGCTGGCCGATGTGCTGGAAGCGGACGAAGAAGAACTGTTGCTTCTCGCCCATCACGTCCCCGCAACGATCGCAAAGCAAATCTTCGACCACCCTGATTTGTTCCGGGCGCTGGCAAGATGCAACGAACGCCAGTTGAGGGCGATCGAGAACCAAGCCTGCGGGCCGACTGAGTAATCAGAACGGGTGCGATGACATCATCACGGCACCGAGACGGTCCCTGTGGACCAAAGGCAATTTATTGGAGACCGAGGCAAGTTGCACACCATGTTAAGCATCGAAGAAATCATGTTGCCGGAATCGGTTGCATCCGACTACGACGCGGATCCGCCATTCAATTCCCTTCGTCACATTCGTAGGCTCAACGCGTTCATAGGCCCGAACAATTCCGGCAAAAGCCGTTTGATGAGGGCGTTGTTTTTGGCCGGAACGAATCTGATGGTTTCGACGGATGATGAAGACACAATGCGAGTTCGCGAAGCAGTTCGCAATGTTCTCCCAGAATCCGAGTGCCTCTCAAGACATCAGGATGTGGTCGAAAAGGCCAATGAGGCACTTGCGAATGTATCGTTCGGGTTTCATTCAATTAGCCAGCATATCGGGAAGACGCAGCAAAACGTTAAGTTGTTTGCTGAACTGGCAAATCAAGTTAATCGACTGAGGTCACACCAGAGTGGAAGTTTTGATCGCCAGCCTTACGACAATTTAGTTCGTTCGTTGCAAACCATCGTCAATGGCATGGAGCGACTGGAAAGCCGAGCGTCGCCGCGATCTATGAATCACAACCAGAATCATCCAACGCCAGAGCCGCACTTTCGCAATGCCGAATTTGTCTACGTCCCAACGCTCCGTGGGATGCGACTGGGGGTTGATGACGACAACTCGAAGTTTGCGTACTTCGATCGAACCTGGGTGGACTACATCAAAGGCAACATCCGCCAAGGGCATTCGCAGAAAGACGACATCAATCAAGCCCGCACGCAAATGAGCGGCAAGACGGTCTTTACCGGATTGGATCTCTACGACGTTTTGACAGATCGACTGCTGGGATCACTGGCTGACCGTCAGTTCATCCGCCAATATGAGGAGTATCTTTCCAAAGCATTCTTTCGCGACCAACCGGTTGCATTGATTCCGAGACGCGAACATGACACCGTCAACATCAAGATCGGGACGGAAGCCGAACGACCCGTCCAATCGCTTGGCGACGGACTGCAGCAACTGATCATCCTGACCTTGCCGATGTTTGAGCGTCGAGAGAAGCCGCTGTTTCTGTTCATCGAGGAACCGGACCTGTTTCTGCACCCAGGCTTCCAACGGGCTTTCATCGACGCGATCTTTGACCATCCCAACCCTGATCTGTACGTGTTTGTTACCACGCACTCCAACCAATTTCTGGACATCACGATTTCCGAAGAAGGCTGTTCCATTTTCCGCTGTGGTAAGCAGGCCCCCGAAAAAGACCATCCCGAACACGATCCGCGATTCACCGTCAGCAACGCTACGACCGGCGATCACGAACTGTTGAAGCATATCGGTGTGCGTCCTTCATCGGTCATGTTCGCGAATTGCACGATTTGGGTCGAGGGAATCACGGATCGGCTGTACTACGGCAAGTTTCTAGAACTGATGCTCGCCGATCGTAGCGTTAACTTAATCGAGAACATGCACTACGCCTTCGTCGAATACGGTGGCGGTAACATCACGCATTGGTCGTTTTTGGACGAAGAGGATGGCATGGACGTCGAACGAATCTGTTCCAGGCTATTTCTGATTACCGACAAGGACGACGGCAAAGATGAACGGCACCAAAGACTGGCCGAGGTCTTGGACGAACGTTTCCACCGCTTGGATGTCCGCGAAGTCGAAAACCTGTTGACTCCGGCGACAATCAAAGCCGTGATTCACGATTACGAAAAGGAAACAATCGCTCTCCACGACTTTGCCCAGACGGCATACCGCCTCAACTATCTTGGCAAGTTCATTGACGACCAGGTCCTGCCTGATGCCAGTCAATCAAAGCGGTTCAGCGATCGCACCAAGAGTGCCTACGCAGACAAAAGCGGAACAATTAAAGATAAGGTCCGTTTCTGCCAAAAAGCTCTTTCGCATCTTCAAACAGTTGACGACCTAAGCGATGGGGCGAAGGAAGTTGCAGAGAAGCTCTACCGTTTCGTCGTGAGCGAAAACGACTGAATCCCTACATGTCAGCTCACTTCCAATGGTGCGTCGAATCTCAAACGGCCTTCTCTCGCTGCTCTTCATCGCCGCCGGTGTGAATCACTTTGTCTCGCCGGACGTGTACTTGAAGATCATGCCGGCGTATTTGCCTTGGCCGTTGTTTTTGGTTTACGTGTCGGGGTTCTTTGAAGTGGCTGGTGGGATTGGTGTCGCGGTGCCGAAGTTGCGGCGGGCGGCGGGGTGGGGATTGATCGCGTTGTTGGTGGCGGTGTTTCCGGCGAACTTGGAGATGGTTTTGCACGCGGATCGGTTTCCGGAGATTCCGTTTTGGGCGTTGGTGGCTCGGTTACCGTTGCAGGGGTTGTTGATCGCTTGGGTTTGGTGGGCGGCGGTGAAGCGGGTGGGGGCGACGGATGAGTGAGCTAATTCAGGTGTTGGTGATGACGACGATCGCGGGGGCGGCGATGCCGGTCGGTGGCGTGCTCGCGATGTTCGAGCGGATTTCGCCGCAGTGGATCGAGGACGAGTTCCGGCACAGCGTGATCGCGTTCGGCGGCGGCGTGTTGATCTCGGCGGTCGCGTTGGTGTTGGTGCCTGAGGGCGTGCGTGAGTTATCGCTCGGCTGGATCGTGCTGGCGTTCTTGATCGGTGGCATCGCGTTTTGGGGTTTGGAAACGGTGCTGGCTCGATCGAAGAGTTCGGCTGCTCAGTTGGTCGCGATGGTGTCGGATTTCGTTCCCGAAGCGATCGCGTTGGGCGCGGCGTTCGCCCATGGCGAAAGCACGGGCGCGTTGCTGGCGATCTTGATCGGGTTGCAAAACTTGCCCGAGGGTTTCAATTCGTTTCGAGAGTTGAAAGCCAGCGGCGGAAGTTCCGATTGGAAGATCGTCGGGTTGCTGTGTGTGTTGGTGCCGCTGGGGCCGATCGCCGGTTGGATCGGATTCAGCTATCTGTCGGCGTACCCCAAGCTGGTCGCATTCATCATGCTGTTTGCCGCCAGCGGAATTTTGTATCTGACGTTCCAAGATCTCGCACCGCAAGCCAAAGACGGCGACCGCAAGCTGCCCGCCGTCGGAGCCGTGCTGGGGTTTCTGCTCGGCGTCGTCGGCCAAGTCCTGCTGGACGGCTGAGCGTTCAATTCGCCGCGACGAAGCCCCGATCAGGCGTCTCGTTCTGCCCACCATTTGGCGTAGGGTGTGTTCTTAACCAGGCACCGGGTGAAGTCGGTGTCGTCATCCCACCAAGTCGGGCCGCGTTCTCCGAGAGAAATTTTGGCGGCGTTCACGCGGGCACGTGCGACGGTCAGGGCGGCATCATCGTCGGCCCGTTTGGCGACGCAAACCTGGCGACGAGCGGCCATCAATTCATTCACAAACCTCTGACGCTCGGCCTCGTCAAGGTTCGGATTCGTGCAACGCCACAGACGTTCTTGGTGGACAAAGTAGCGGCCGTCGGGGGTAGTCGGATACTTCAACAGCGGCTCTCAAACGCGAAAACACTTTTCTCGGCTTCTCCAAATCAACTTAACGCTATCGGGCGATTTTGAGCGACCGTCTGGCCGTCTCAATCGGTCACGACCCAGAAAGACAAACGATTTGCAGCGTTAGATGCGTTTCCCAACCCGACCCAAAGAGAGAACCGAACAGCTCGTAACCCAAGAGGCCTAAGAAACGGAGAACGTAAGAAATCCGCCCCAGAACCGGTTCCAGCCGCCACCAACCCGTTCTCGGGTCATCTCTCAACCAGAACCGAGAAAGAAAACCGCCCCCAGCCAATCGGCGCAAGTCGTTCGTAGATAACGGGATAAAACGAAAAAAGCCGACGTGCAAAACACGTCGGCTTTTCGTTTACCCGACGGTCGGAACTAGTCCCAACCGTTCTAAGAAGTTGCGGGAGCCGGATTCGAACCGACGACCTCGAGGTTATGAGCCTCGCGAGCTACCGGGCTGCTCCATCCCGCGGTATGTGTGTGTGACGCGAAGGAGAGAAGGAAGGTTCGGCTTTTTTCTATTAAAAACAGAACTTCTTGTTCTTTTCTTCATCCAACCTGAATCAGAGACTCGGGTCGGGTGGCGACGTCATGGCGGAGAGCTTCCTTGATTGGGTTGATTGTGTCAACCGTGTTTGCTTTGATCCGAAAAGAATTTCTTGAAGACGTCGCCGTTGCGTTATGCTAACGTAGAATTCATCGGGCGTTCCTTGATTCAGGTTCCCCCTTCTTTTCTTCCGGTTCTCTCGTCTTTTCTTGGTTTGTCGGATATGTCGCATTCGGATCCGCCCGCGTCGTCATCGTCGGACGATTTTTCGTCTGGGATGCCCGCTGCGACTCCGAATCCGCCACTTCCCAATTCGCCGCCGCCTCTTCCTCCCGTCTTGAAGAAGACTGCCCCCCGCTCCGCTCCGCAGGTGCCGCCGACTCCGGCCTCGCGTTCGCTTCCTCCTCCACCGGCACCCCGTGCGACGCTGCCACCGGTTGGAAAGCAGGTGAAGGCGGCTCCAATCACTCCACTTCATCATCCGGATCCGGTTGAACCGACGGTGCCTTCTGGAGCGGTCGTGCGGGGAGCGGACGCTCGCTCGGCGACAAGCTCAACCGCAGCATCGGCAGGCGCTCATACCGCCGGCGTCGCTGTGGCAAACGCCAGCACGACGAACGGAACGAAAGTGTCGCGTTGGCGGGTACCGGAGTCGACTCATTCGGCCCGTCCGCCGGCGGAGGATGTGGGTGAGAAGTTGGAGCCGGTTCGCAAATCGGTGCCGGCCTGGTTGGTCAGTTTGATCCTGCACATCACGTTGTTGCTGGCGTTGGCTCTGTGGACGACGCCGATCGGGCAAGGGATCAGCCGGGTGGTTTTGGAGTTCGGCGAAGCGATCGAACAGGAATCGGTCGAGTTGCAGGAGTTTTCGCTCGAGTCGGCGGATTCAGCATTCAACCAAGATGATTCGGATGCCGAAGTGCCGATGGAGTTGGATGTTCAAGAAATGATCGACGCCGTCGAATTGGCCGAACCGGTCGAGATGGTGCCATTGGATATCGGTTCGGCGGCGACGGACATCACGGTTCAGCCGATGTTCAGCGGTCGAAGCGGCGCGATGAAGTCGGCTTTACTGGCCATGTACGGTGGCAATCAAGAGACGATGGATGCGGTCGAACGTGGATTGCGTTGGCTCGCCCGCAACCAAGAGAAGTCGGGGTCGTGGAGTATGAAGGGGCCGTTTGATGACGGCTCCTATTCGGAAAATCGCATCGCGGCGACCGCCATGGCAATGCTGGCTTTTCAGGGCGATGGCAACACGCACCTCGCGGGACCTTATCAATCGGTGGTTGAGAAGGGACTGCGATACTTGATTTCGAAACAATCACGCCGCGATGGATTCTTTGCCCGCGACGCGCCGGGACATGAAAAGGCCTATGCGCAGGCACAGGCAACGATCGCGATCTGTGAACTCTACGCGATGACGAAAGATTCTTCCCTGCGAGGTCCTGCTCAGGCGGCAGTCGATTACGCGCTGAAGGCTCAGTCGAGTGAAGGCGGATGGCGTTACGAACCGCGTCAAGATTCCGATCTGTCGGTGACCGGGTGGTACGTGATGGCGCTTACAAGTGCCAAATCGGCGGGCTTGGACGTCAACCAATCCTCAATGAGTGTTATCAATGGATATCTCGATACGGTCTCAACCTACGAGGGCGCAGGTTACAGCTACCAGCGTGGCCGTCCGGCGACGCCGGCGATGACCGCCGAAGGTTTGCTGTGTCGTCAATACTTGGGATGGGATCGTGATCGCGAAGCGATGGTGATCGGGGTCGACACCTTGGTTCAAGACTGGCCGATCGACTTTTCCGACATGAACGTTTACTACTGGTATTACGCGACGCAGTCGATTCATCATTTCGGCGGCAAACCGTGGGAGCAATGGAACGGCAAAATGCGAGTCGAACTTCCACAACACCAGGTCAAGCGAGGAGGCGAATCGGGAAGTTGGTCGCCTCAAGCGGATCAATGGGGCGAGAACTCAGGGCGGTTGTTCACGACGTGCTTGTCGATTTATTGCCTCGAGGTGTATTACCGGCACTTGCCGCTTTATAAGGCGGGTGGAAATTAGCTATTGGCGATTAGCGATTGGCAAGGACTCGTTGCCTCGTCTACTACGGGAACAAAAATCAGGGTAGCCGGAGTCGCAAGACTTCGGTATTCGTTCGAAAAACCTCTGAACTCTTGCGAGTCCAACTACTAAGAAGAAAAACCTCTGAACTCTTGCGAGTCCAGCTACTAAGAAGTCACAAAACTTTAATCGTCACGACCACTCGTGGTTTGTTTTAGCAGCCATTGTGCCGCTGACTGCACCGGGGCGATGTGTTGGTCTTCCAGCAATCCGTCGTGTTCGAGACCTTCCAAAAGCACGACTTGTTTGGGACCGGCGTAGGCTTGATGCAGGTCGGCTTGATACTCGGCCGGGACGAGCGAATCTAACTCGGACGTTAGGAACACTGCAGGCAATCGACAAGCGGCTGCCGATGATAACGTATCCATCGTCTCGGGAAGATGATTGACGATTCGACGCATCCAACGTGATGCGTAGTAGCGACGTGCTATCCTTAAGATCACCCGGCCCAAGTCCGGCGGATTGCGACACCATAGACCGATTCGGCGGGTATCGAGTGAATCGGTCCGCCAGTGTTGCACACGCGAGGCGAGCCATAGCACCTTGATGCAACCAAGGCTATTGCCGACCAACCACACGGTCGTGTCAGGGCCGCATCGATGGCGCGCGATTTGTGCCGCGAAGTCTTCGGCGAAAGTGACCTGATGCGCAAGTCTCGCCGGTGGGCTGCTGCGACCGTAGCCCGGCGGGTTCCATGTCCAGACTTCGAAATGCTCGCCTTGGGGAACCGAGGGACCAGCGACATGCGGTTCGATCCAGTTCAAGGGAGCCTCAGAACTTCGTTCGGCACGACCGCCTGTTCCAGCGAACTTCAATACTAAATGTCGGGGGGGGACTCCGATCGTCTCCAGCGTCGGCTTGATCCGATTGGTTCCTTCGACCTGTTCCTGGGCATTGGTGAACAGATACGCTTCGGTCATAGCCGATGGAACATCGGTGAAGGTCGGGTGTTCGATCTCGAACCGGATCAGTTCGTTGGCATCGATCGTGTGCCGTGTCGGGCACAACACCAACCGATCGAGGATGCGTAGCGATAAGTTTCGTTTCCAATCGGCCAATGGGTTCTCGGTTCGGGCTATTTAGTCAACGATCCGTTAGGTAGCGGTTCAACTGGCAACAAATCAACTGGCAACAAATCAACCGGCATCGATCCGGCAGGCAGCCTTTCAATGGGACCAGATTCAAAGGGCAAAGAGCTTGCCCCCAGAACTCCGTTGGCATACTCCGGCAAGACTTGTTGTAGTTCTTGCTGTTCGTGGAAACGTGGCGGGAAGGCACAAGGGTCTCCGACGACGTGGGTCACCAAGGCGACGATGAGTTCGTTGCGATCGGTCTCCGTTTCTTCCTTGACGAACAGCTTTCCTAAAACGGGAATACGATGCAAGCCGGGTACGACGTTGAGCGAGTGGATCTGTTTCTCTTCGATCAGACCACCGATGATCAAACCGCCTCCGTCGGGTATCAAGACAGTGGTGGAAACCTCCGTGACGTCTTCTTCGGGTTGTTGATTGTCGTTGATAAATCCGTCGGAAACTTTCGGCAGCACGGTCATTAAGATATTGCCGTCGTCGGTGATCACCGGTGTCACGGTCAAGATGATTCCGATTTCCAAGAACTTCACATTTTGAATATTGTTGCCGTTATCGGTGTTGGTGATCTCGGTATAGGGAAGCCGTCTCCCGATCTGAATTTTGGCTTCTTGCTGGTTGATGATCGAGACCTTTGGTGACGCTAGCGTTCTTGAATCGGTGTTTTCTTGGATGCACTGAATCAGTCCGTTGAGGTCCGTGCCTTCGAGTTGGACAACCATTCCAGGTCCGGTGTCGAAGGCGTTTGGGTTGACGCCACCCAGGCTGATTCGGCTGCCGCCCAATCGGGCGATGCTGCTGAGGTTGATCCCGTGCCGATTGTTTTCGCCTAACTTGACTTGCAACACGTGTGCTTCGACGAGGACTTGTCGTGGCGGGCGGTTCAAGCGGGCGATCACTTCAGCGATCCGCTGATGCACGTCGGGCGTATCATCGACGATCAACAGTTCTCGGGTCTTTTGTTGATCGCCCGCGTCGGATTCGTTGATCACGACATTGCCCAGAGGTGACAGCATCCCGGTGATTGCCGTTTGAGCATCAACGGCTTTCACGTAATCGAGCGGATAGACTTCGACACGACGGCCTTGCAGTCGCGGGTCGGAAGTCGCGGTGGCACTCGTAACGTACAGAAGATTTCCGCTGCGATGCCAATGGAAGCCGGCGATATGCACGATCGCGTCGAGGACTTCGTCGAGGTGAGCGTTGCGGATCGAGACGGTCACCGCTGCATCAACGCCTGGGGCGATGACCAGATTGAGCTGATGATGTTCGGCGATCATTCGCAGTAATGAAGAGAGCGATGTTTCGGTCGCAATCAGGTTAACGCGGTCTTGAGCGTCGGCGGTCAGCGTCACACCTTCTGGCGCGAGCGGGCGCAGCAACGGCAATAACTCCGTCTCGGTAGCCGCAGCGAGTTTCATGACAACCCCGTCGGTTCCGCTTCGCATCGAGGCGTTCTGGATAACGGAGGATCGATTTGCGTTGAATGTTCGCCACTTCGAGGTCGTGTTGTCGTCGGCGACGGCGTTGCCGGATATCGTCAGAACGAGAATCCACGAAAGAACGGCCCCGGCAGCATGTCTCGAGCCGCCCCCCGGGATCGGCGCGGGCCTGAAGCGGCGATCGATCGTGTGGGGAAGAGGAGACATCAAGATGCGTTTGGCGAGCAAGGCGATTGGAAACAACAACGACTATTGGAATTGAATCGGCAGTCAGGACAGACTGTGCTAGAAGAATCGTCTCAAGCGTTAAAGTTTGACATAAAGCGCCCCGTGCGGAGTCGGACAAACCAGTCGTAGACTCGCAAGAGGTAGCTGGACTCGCAAGAGTTCAGTAGATCTCTTAGGTGCCCCCGAAGTCTTGCGACTCCGGCTACGGAAAAAGAAGTCTTGCGACTCCGGCTACGGGAAAATCAGCTGTGATCAACTACTAGCCGCCCACGCGGGGTTGGTTAAGCTATCGGCCATGAAAATTGCCAAAATTCGGATCCCCGAGATCCTGGACCCCTCGACCCCCACGGCCGTCGTCTTGGTGGAGGCTGAGCACGTGATTCCGCTGTCTCTAGGTGGGTCATTGACGAGCCTTTCTGATATTTTGGCGGCCGACCGGCCGATCGACGCGGCCGGATCGCTGGGGCGAGGCAATCCGATCCCGATCGCGGACGTGACGCAGTGGTTACCACCGATCGATCGGCAAGAAGTCTGGGCGGCCGGCGTGACTTACAAGCGAAGCCAAACGGCTCGGATGGAAGAATCCGAGGCGGCCGCGTCGTGCTACGACCGTGTCTATCAAGCCGACCGTCCAGAGATTTTTTTCAAGGCGACGCCTTCGCGGGTGAGCGGCCACGGCCAAGCTCTTCGCATCCGCGCAGACGCAAAATGGAACGTGCCCGAACCCGAAGTCACGTTGGTGCTCAGCCCGAAGATGAAGATCGTCGGATTGACCGTCGGCAACGACATGAGTTCACGTGACATCGAGGGCGAGAATCCCTTGTACCTTCCACAAGCGAAAACCTACGACCAATGTGCGGGCTTGGGACCATGGATTCGCCTTTATGACGAATTGCCTCCGGTCGATCAGATTAGCGTGGACCTAAAAATCCATCGCGACGGAAACATCGTGTTCGATCAATCGACGTCGGCGGCGGAGATGGCTCGTCGATTCGATGACTTGGTCGGATGGCTCGGTCGCGACAATACGTTCGCCGACGGTGCATTCTTGATGACAGGAACCGGGATCGTTCCGACGAGCGATTTTACATTGCATCCGGGCGACCTCGTGAACATCACGATCGGTGGTGTGGGCACATTATCTAACACGATCGTGCAGGGAACGACTTAAGTAACCTCTCCGAAAAGCGGTCTGACCCTCTCCTGCGTTACCGCATTTAAAATTCCTTTACTACCTCTTGAAACCGAACATGAATTACAACCTCGTTTTACTTCCCGGCGATGGGATCGGCCCTGAAATCGTGGCTCAGGCGAAACGCGTTCTCGAAGCGGTCGCGACGCGATTCGGTCACGACTTTCAATTCAGCTCGCACTTAATTGGTGGGATCGCGATCGACGAAACGGGTGACCCGTTGCCGCCGGCCACGATCGAAGCTTGCAAATCGGCATCGGCGATTTTGCTCGGTGCGGTCGGCGGTCCGAAGTGGGACGACCCTTCGGCCAAGACGCGTCCTGAAGCGGGATTGTTGAAGATCCGCAAGGAACTCGGTTTGTTCGCCAACCTGCGGCCGATCAAGATGTTCGATGAACTCGCCGGCGCGTCCCCACTGCGACCGGAGATTATCAAAGGGACCGACATTTTGTTCTTTCGTGAACTGACGGGCGGGATTTACTTTGGTGAATCCGGTCGCTCGGGGACCGGCGACGACGAGACGGCTTATCAATCGATGACGTATAGCGTCGGCGAAGTCAAACGGATCGTGCGGATGGCTGCCAAAGCGGCCCAGGGTCGTTCGAACCGATTGACGAGCGTCGATAAAGCGAACGTCCTGGAACCGAGTCGCCTGTGGCGTCAAACGGCAGCCGAAGTGATGAAACAAGAATTCCCGGACGTTCAATACGACGTCGTGTTGGTCGATTCGATGGCCATGCACTTGATCAACCGCCCGGCCGATTTCGACGTGGTCGTGACGGGCAACATGTTCGGCGACATTCTGACTGATGAAGCGTCGATGTTGCCCGGTTCGCTCGGAATGTTGCCCAGTGCCTCGGTCGGCAGTGACGGGCCGGGCTTGTACGAACCGATTCACGGCAGTGCACCGGACATCGCGGGTAAGGGCATCGCCAATCCGCTCGCGACGATCCTCGCCGCCGCGATGATGTTGCGACATTCGCTCTCACTTAACGAGGAAGCAGACGCGATCGAAGCGGCGGTAGCCGGGGTGATTTCGGACGGGTTGCGGACGGCCGATTTGGCTCGCGGTGGCGATTCGATCGGAACCGAAGCGATGGGCGATGCCGTGGTCGCGAAACTTGCCTGACTTCACCACCTATGTTTTGATCGCGGTCATCCTGGCCGCCCTTTCGATCGCGACGTTAGTCGGCGTGGTGATGGGGCGATATGGAAAAGACGGGACCGACTCGGCGCTCGTTAAACGCTATCAATCCAAGCTGCGCGTTTGGTGGACGATGGTCGCGATCTTTGTGATCGGTTCACTCACCGGACGCGTGGGGTTGGTGGTCTTGTTTGCGTTCGTTTCATTTTGGGCGCTTCGCGAGTTCATCTCCATGACACCTACGCGGCGGGGCGATCACCGCACGTTGTTTTGGATCTTCTTCATATTCACGCCGCTGCAATACATCTTGATCGGCGCGGGCAGCGAGTACTACGAGTTTTATAGTATCGTGATCCCGGTGTACGCGAGCTTGTTCATTCCGGCCCGCGCGGCAATCGCCGGCGACGCCAAGCGATTCCTCGAACGATGTGCGAAGATCCAGTTCGGCTTGCTGGTTTGCGTTTACTGTCTTTCGCATGCGCCGGCTTTGCTCTATTTGGAATTGGTACGGACCAGCGGAACGATGTGGGATGGCAGTAACATCAACCTACTGATGTTCTTTGTCTTGATCGCGCAGCTTTCGTTGACATTAGAACGGGTATGGAGTCGTTGGATCGGGCGGCACGTGATCGCGCCTCAAATCAACGCCTCGCGGACTTGGGAAGGCGTTTGTGGAGCAATGATGACGACCGGGATCATCGCCGCGCTGCTTCGTTGGGCGACGCCGTTCTTTTGGTGGGAAGCGTTGATGATGGGTGTGGTTGTGACCGTGATGGCGAGCTTGGGCACGCTAACGATGAGTGCGATCAAACGCGATCGCGGCGTCACCGATACGGGAACTTTGGTGCAGGGTCACGCGGGCGTCCTTGACCAGATTGATAACATTTGTTTCGCGGCGCCGATTTTCTATCACGTTACCCGATTCTTCTTCACCTGACCGAATTCATGCACCTCATTCTCAGCAGCAGTTTGCACCCGACCAGCCGCAGCCGTATCCTGGCTCGAGAAGTGGCTCAGAGATTAATCGACGGTAACCGACCCGTCGAAGTGTTTGACTTATCAAGCCGAGTCCTGCCACCATGCGACGGCGCGACGGCGTACGGCCATGAGCAAGTGATCGCGTTGGCGGACTTGATCAAGGAAGCCGATTCAGTGTTCATCGCATCGCCGGTTTACAATTACGACGTCAACGCGGCATTGAAGAACGCGATCGAATTGACCGGGAAGGCCTGGACGGGAAAAGTCGTCTCGTTAATGCTCGCTGCGGGCGGCCAAGGCAGCTACATGTCGGCGATGGGAGTTGCGAACAGTTTGATGTTGGATTTCCGTTGTCTCATTGTCCCGAGGTTTGTTTATGCGACCGGCGAGTCGTTCGAAGGCGATCAATTGGCCGACGAGGACATTGCCCGGCGAGTCGACCTGCTCGTTGCCGAGTCGCTTCGAATTTCCGACGCGCTTCGCGTTGCGGTTTTGCCGAACAACCGCTTCGATGAACGGTGATCAATCTAAACCCTCGCTACCTGTGCCCGCATTGGAGTGGAAAGTGGGTTTCACGGGAGGGTCGGCGCGAGCGGGCTGTCGGTTTAGTCCTCATCGAAACCCGAAGCGTGAGCGAGGGATACATACAAAGGACTTGAATGGAGTTTGATCCCTCGCTCACGCTTCGGGTTACGATTAAATCAACAGCCCGCTAGATCCCTCGTTTTCAGCCCCCTCCGAGGAGGCCGACGAATCTGACTCGTCGAGATAGTTTTGCGCGTCTTGACGGTTCGGATCCGCATCGAGTTCTTGGTCGGTGCCTTGGATTTCGTCGGACAAGGTTTCCGAATCGGTCACGAGGTCCTCTTCGATCTGATCGGTGTATTCGGTCTGCACCTGACCATTGTTGGTCTCGACTTTGCCGTCGGTGACCGCGTCATCGCATCCGACAAACAGCACGACGGCGCATCCGAGAGCCAGAAACAAGTAAAGAAGCTGAATTTTTTGATTTTGTTGACGCATGGTGTTGGGTGCCTTTACAGAGGATCGGAATCGGGCTTTCGGGTCAGGCGTTGCAAAGCGAGTGCCGGGCCCGAAAAGAATTTCGCCCAGCCATCGCGTTGAGAGCGGATGACGTGTACCCTATTCCGCTCGAATTTTCGGCGTGGTCGAATTTTCGAAGCTGCGTGTTTTGCCCAGTCTTTTTGGGTTGACCGGCCGAACCGCGCAGGGCTTCTTTTCGCAAGTTGGGACAGAATTGGGCATGGATTGGATTGCCGAGGACCAGATCGGATCGCTTGGGCTTTTGCTGGGCGAGGCGATTGAACGTTTGGTGGACTCGCACGACGAGGATTTCGACAAGCAGGCCGCCATGCTGGGCGTCAAAACACCCACGCTGACTCAAGGCGATGAAGGCGTGCGTTTTGATTTTCAACTCCAAGGCAACCGCCAACGCTTGCAATCCGTCGCGATCATTGTGCGACCGCTCGTCGACGACGACGACATTGGCACCGAGGCGGTTCAATTGTTCGCCGATTGCGAGTGCGGATGCGTTGTCTACCAACGCGATCTCCGCTGCCCCCACACGCTCGCATCGGGGTGGTGGTTGCAGGAGCAAATGGCCCGGCGGCGGGGCAACGGTCAGTTGCTCGAATTCCTCGGCGGTCTCAAAGCCGACGCCGTCGCGGCGGGAAAGCAGTTCGTCGATGAACTGCTGCGCCGGGCCGCGTCTGCTCGGCCCGAACCGGTCGATGCCGAACCAACTCGATTGCAGTGGCGATTGCGAATCAACCCAGCCTCGCAAGCCACCCCGTTGACGATCACACCGTTTGAACAACGCCAACGCAAAGGCGGTAAAGGTTGGACCAAAGGCCGCGAGGTTCGCAGTTTCGATCTGCTCGAACAGAACCTCCTGACCAGTCCTCTGGACAGCCAGGTAGCGTCGCTGACGTCGATCCCGACGCATGGTTTTAGAGAAGACCAATTCGGTATGTTTCAAGCGTTGCGTTTGCTCGCCGGCCACGACAACGTGATGTGGGATGACGCCAACGCGTCGGCCGTCGACGTATTCAGCAGCCAGTTGAGTCTCGCATTGCAACCGATCGAGATCGATCAAACGGGTAAGAAGTCGACCTCCAAGAAACCGATCAAACGCAGCGGCAGCGACGACCAACCGTTTCAACAAAACGACCCGTTGGCGGGCCCGGATGACGAAACGATCGAGATCCAGTATCGGCCTCGGTTGACCGTCGAAGGGATCGACATCGACGTGCATGAATGCGACGTGATCTTCGGACACACCAGTCCCGTCGAACCGGTGGTGATTCTCGCCGATTCGATCAACGACCGAGTTGTCGTTTGCACGTTGGCCGATTCAGCGGCAGGTGGTTTGGTTCAATTCTTGCTTCGCGACGACTACCGGGACACGATGCTCGACGAACGCTCGGCGGCCAAGTTGGCGCTCGCCGCGAGCACGATCGATTCGCTGATTCACGTCTCGCTGCCGCCCCAATTGGCGGGACCGATCCGGCCCATTTTCAGCGAACTGGTGTTGCAGATGCGGCCTCGGCCGGGTGCCGGATTGAAAGTCGCCCTGCGAGTCCACGAACCGAGACTCAGGGACGATTTGGTCCCCGGTCAGCCGCCTGAGTTGGCCGCGTGCTTAACCGAACAAGGCCCCGTTCGGTTGCAACGAAACTTAACCGACGAACAAACCCGCGCCGACGTGATCATCGAACGTTTCGGTCTGGGCAAATTGTCGGGCGATGGCGAATTCGCTTGGGTCGCCGTTAGTGATCACGCGGCGCTGGATCTTTTGGGGCGTTTGCACGACGCCGGCGAAGAAGCACCGCGGATCGTGTGGCCCGAAGGAGAAACGTTCCGCGTCCGCGGCGAGATCACGCCGAAATCCTTACGCGTTCAAATCGAAGATTCGCCGGATTGGTTCGGCTTGACGGGCAGTGTCACGATCGACGGCATCGACGTTCCATTGCAAGAGCTGTTGATCGCCGTCCGCGAAGATCGGCAACTTGTTCGAGTGGGAGACCGCCGGTTCGCCAAGATCAGCGAAGCGTTCCGCCGACGATTGACGCAGCTCGCCGATACCTTGGTCTCCGAAAAAGGGCAATTGAAACTGGCCAGTGCGGCCGTGCCATTGGCTCAAGAGGTCTTAGGCGACGACGTCAGTTTGGAAGCCACGGCGGCATGGCATTCGGCGATCGAGCGGCTCGATTCGCTGGCAACTTGGAACCCCGATCGTCCCGAGGGTCTCGATGCGACGCTTCGTGATTACCAACTCGACGGCTACCGCTGGTTGTCGCGACTGAGTCAATGGGGCGTTGGGGGCGTGCTGGCCGATGACATGGGCTTGGGCAAAACCGTCCAAACGCTAGGCATCTTGATCGACCGGGCCGCCGACGGCCCGGCGCTGGTGATCGCCCCGACGAGCGTCGGTGAGAACTGGGTACGCGAAGCGGGGCGTTTCGCGCCCTCATTGACGCCGTCGCTTTACCGCGACTGCGACCGCGACGCGGTGATCGCAGCGGCCGGTCCCGGCGACCTGTTGATCGTCAGCTATCAGTTGATGCAACGTGACGCGAAACGATTCGCCACCCGTCCGTGGCACACCTTGGTGCTCGATGAAGCTCAGTTCATCAAGAACTCACAAACAAAAACATCGCAAGCGATCCGAACGTTGCAGGCCGATTGGCGACTCGGGTTATCGGGCACGCCGTTGGAAAATCACCTCGGTGAATTATGGAGTCTATTCCGCACGCTCAGTCCGGGCTTGCTCGGATCGTGGCAACGGTTTCGAACCCGGTTCGCCGAACCGATCGAACGGCACAATGATCCCGAACGTCGTGAATCACTCGCCCGTTTAGTCCGTCCGTTTATCTTGCGTCGCACCAAAGACAAAGTGCTTAAAGAATTGCCGCCACGAACGGAAATCACCCTGCGTGCAGAACTCAGCGACGCGGAGCGCAAGTTGTACGAAGAAGCCCGCTTGGCGGCGCTTGCCGAATTGACACAAGTCGGCGACGGTTCGAGCTCGCACGAGGGTCGACGCCGCATTCAAACGCTTTCATGGCTGACGCGACTGCGTCAACTTGCTTGCCATCCGTCGCTCGTCGAACCGACTTGGAAGGGCACCTCGGCCAAGTTGGAACTGTTGATGTCGTTGGTCGATGAACTCCGCGATGGCGATCACCGGGCACTCGTTTTTAGTCAATTCGTCAAGCATTTGACCGTCGTGCGAGAAGTCCTCGACAAGCGTGGCATCTCGTATCAATACCTCGACGGTGCGACTCCATCGCACGAACGGCAACGACGGGTCGACGCTTTCCAAAACGGGGAAGGTGACCTGTTCCTGATCTCACTCAAGGCGGGCGGAACGGGATTGAACCTAACCGCCGCCGATTATGTGCTGCACTTGGACCCCTGGTGGAATCCGGCCGTCGAGGATCAAGCGACCGACCGCGCCCACCGCATCGGGCAAGAACGTCCCGTCACGGTTTATCGTTTGGTTGCCGAACGGACGATCGAAGAACAAATCCTGCAATTGCATGCCGACAAACGCGAACTGGTCGCCGGCATCCTCGACGGAACCGACGCCGCCGCGAAGTTGCAAACGAAGGACTTGATCGATTTAATTCGAACGGAAATCTAGTGCTTTGTTCCAATTGGAAATAAGCGTTACATCCAGCGCGAGTTCGCGAATCAACCACTATTTTCCAAGACGACCGTCGAGCAATTGATCGGCTTCGGCCTGGGCGGCTTGCATCACTTCGGCGATCGTCACGCTTTCGCCGCCGCGGTTCTTGCTTTCCATCGCCGCTTGCATGAAAGCGTAAATCTGGATGGTTTCCTCCGGCGCAACCGGTGGTTCTCCATCACGAAAGAACTGAGCGATTTTGGCGACCAAGGGTTCATAGCCGTCATACGGACCGGCGGGGGCCGTGCCAGTTTCTCCGAACGCGGTCCCACCGTATCCGGGACGATTGCCTCGCATCCCGCGAAACGTACCGATCCGGTTTTCGGTCCAAATCCCGGTCGCGAACTCCGTGTCGCCTAGGCTTTTGTGTTGCACCGATTCGCATCCCGGCCCCATGCACGTGAACAACATCTCAACGCCGTGGATGCCGTACCAAAACAGATCCACATGCGAGGGTTCGATCGAGCACGGACTGTACGTGTCGCATCCGAGTACGCGACCGATCGAGCCGCCTCGGATCGCTCGCGTGTTGCGACCGAAACGCAGCGACGATGCCGAGAACATCGGCACGCCGTAATGCTCGGCGGCACGAAAGATCGCCACCACTTCGCCCAAGTTGGATCCCGTCGGTTTGTCAATGAAAACCGGTTTCCCTGCCGCAAACACTTTCAACGCTTGTTCCAAATGCGGTCGTCCGTCGTTCGTTTCGAGTAAGACGCAATCGACTCGGCCCAATAAATCATCGATCGATTCGACAACGTCGACCCCCATCTCTTGCACCTTGGCGGTGTATTCGGGGATGCGGCTGAAACTCGATTCGATCTCACGACTTCCGTAAGGATATGCCGCCACGACCCGAAAGCCTCGCATGTTGTCGTCGCTGGGATGATGGAACGCTTTGGTGAATGCGGGAACGTGTGAAGTATCGAGTCCGATCACGCCGACCCGAATCTCGGGAGTTTCCTTCTCATCGGCCGAGATGAACGAACCGCTAGCGACCATCATCGTTACCCAAATCAAGATGCAACTGAACTTGGAGAGTTGTTTTAACATGTTGTTTCTTATTCCTAATGAAGCGGTTCAAACCTTGGGTTCCCAACCGGGGGCGTATTCACGATTCCACATCGCCTCCGCCGCCGCGTTCTGGATCACGTGTCCGTCGGCGGGATTGGTGTTCAGCACGCTTTGCGTTCGATAAGCGATGTTTCCTAAATGACAAAGCAACGTGCTTTGGTGAGCCGTTTCGATGTCGGCGTTGGGTAAACGTCCGGTTCGCACGGCGTCGAGAAAATCGTTGAAATGTTCGGCGTCGCCGCTCGCCCCATTACCGGTGGCGATTTGTTTGTCCTGATTGTCAAACTGAACGTAGTCGCCGCCGCGAATCACGATCGATCCATCGGTTCCGTGGAAACTGATTCCGAATCGCGAATCGTGAGGTCCCAGTGGTGACCAACTCAAACCCTCCCAAGTGATTGTTTTGCCTTCGGGAAAATCAAGGGTCAACATCATCGTGTCGGGTGTTTCTTGATCGTCGTCGTGGCGATACTTTCCGCCGCCGGCGGTGACTCGGACCGGATAGGTAACCTCCAATCCCCATCGGGCGACATCGATCGCGTGGATGCCATTATTACCCAACTCACCGTTGCCCCAGTGCCAATGCCAGTGCCAGTTGTAGTGGACGATGTTGTCGCGAAATGGCCGGTCCGGAGCGGGACCCTGCCACATGCGCCAATCTAACCAAGTCGGGACCTCAGTCGTCTTGCCATGTCCGATCGACGAGCGACGGTTGTTGTACCAAGTGCGACTGTAAAGCACGTCACCGATCTCGCCGCCGTGGATTTTGCCGATCGCTTCGATGATGCCCGGCCAGCTCCGACGTTGCGAGCCCATTTGTACGATCCGATTGGCGGCCCTGGCGGCTGCGACGGCCATCTCGCCTTCGCCGGGTGTGTGGCTGCATGGCTTTTCGACGTAGACATGCTTCCCTGCGGCGCAGCCCAGGATCGTCGCCGGGGCGTGCCAGTGATTCGGTGCAGCACAGACCAACACATCGACTCGTTGGTCGTCCAAGATCCGGCGGAAATCAGCGACAATCTCCGGTGCACCGTTTTGTGTTTTGGAAACCGCCTCGGCCGCGCGAGCGACAGCCCGCTCGTCGACGTCGCAAACGTAAGCGATCTCGGTTTGTCCCGTCGCCATCATCCCGCGGGCGATCGCTCCACCACGACCATTGACTCCCATGATGCCGATACGAATTTTCTCAAGGGGCGAAACCTCCGTCGCAACTTTTTCATCGGCATCGGCGTAACGTGTCACCAATCCGACGGAAGCAAGTATCGCCGAACTGCGAAGAAACTGACGTCGGTCTCGTTGGTTAGAACGCATGGCGGGCCTCATAGTGGATTGCTGGCGGGCATTGGTTCGAGGCAATTCCTTGCGTCATGTTCCCAATGGTCGTCGTCATCACGACGGACGGTTGAAGTATAGCAAGTCCATCTATGGAATGGGGAATTGGCAGACAGGATCGAGAATCGGTTACAATCCCGCCTGTCGATCTTTGATTGATTTGTCTCTCCGGATTATCGAAACATGCTCGCTCGAACTCGGTTCGCTTTTGCCCTATGGGTCGTCGTCGCTTTGTCCGCCTCACTGGGTATTCCAAACCAAGCAACTGCCCAATACTCCGAACAACAGCTTGCAAAATGGCTAAAGCAATTTCCGGCAGCCGACGTTGATCGAGATGGTCGCTTAACGGCCGCGGAGGCCAATGCCTACCGATCCAAGCTCATGAAGCAGGACCGGGCAGGCGGAAAACAAAGCGGAGCGCCGCGTGAGTTTTCGGTCGATCCGCGATGGAAAGACGAGCGATTCCCATCTGACGCGATGTGCTATCGATCGCCCCAAGAGATCGCAAAGGCCTATGGAACGGTTACCTCGCGGCCCAAACCCGACGATGGATCACTGCGGATCGTCGGCACGGGACACAGCTTCATGGCACCGGGATATGGCTGTCTCCCGAAAATCGCTCGAGCTGCCGGATTCAATCAACAAACATTGCTCACTCATACCGGAGGCGGCATCACCGGCAGTGCCCGCTATAAATGGGAACAAGAGAACGGAATTTTTGAGTTCGCCGGGCAACCGGTCCCGAAACTCCTCGCCTCGATCTCTAACGCCAACTGGGATGTGATGATGTGGGGACCCTACTTCAATGATCAACCCGAATATTACCGATGTTGGATCGACTTTTGTTTGAGGTACAACCCTGATATTAAGTTCTATCTGTCGGACGCTTGGCCGCAACTTTATCAACTTGAAAAGTTTCCCTCTTCCGAGGCCGAACTGACTGCCGCCACGATCGCTCGGATGGGAAAGGAACGGCACACAACCTATGCCTCACTGATCGAGATGTTCAATCAGGAGTATCCTGGAAAGGTTTTTGTGTTGCCGACGAGCGATGCGATGGTCTTGGCCGCTGAACGTTATCACCGAGGCGAACTGCCAGGGGTGGACGGTCTTCATCGATCTGTGGGCGGAAAGGAACGATCCTTGTGGCGAGACGAACTCGGCCATCTGGGGCCCGGCTTTGATCGACTCGAAGGCTATGTTTTTTACGCGACCCTATACGGTCGCTCGCCCGAGCTGATCGATGGGCCGATCGAGTTTGGTGACGCGTCTGATTTCCCGAGTGTTGAACTCGATCGCGTGTTTCGCCAGATCGCTTGGCAGGCCGTCGTCAACAATCCACTTTCCGGAGTGACAGCGTCGGACGAAGTCGACGTGATCAAGAACGACTGAGGACTCGAATGCAAAAAAAACGCCGGGTTCTTGAAAGAACCCGGCGTTCGCTTGACTTCAATTGATTCGAACCGAAAGGTTCGCGATCAATCACTAGCAGCCGCAATCGCTAGCAACAGGTTGTCCGCAACCGCAATCGCTCGAAGCTGCCGGGGCGGCTTCGCCACACGACGAGCATCCGCTTTGAACGGGCACTTCGATCGTCTTGGGGACCATGACGGTCTTGCAGACTTGGACTTCTTTTTGAACTTCGACAGGAACGCAAACGGTGTACGTTTCGGTCTTGGTTTCAGGAACTTGGTCGCAAACGGTGACGGTGTAAGGCACTTCTTCTTGGACTTGGTCGCAAACGGTGACGGTGTACGTACGAGTCTTTTCTTCGGGAACCATGACACAGACTTCACGCTCACGCGATTCGGTCGTCATGTTCGTTTGGCAGACCATACGAGTGCGAGTCTCGGCGACGTGATCACAAACTTGCTTGGTGCGAGTACGTTGCTCGGTCACGTAGTTGACGCGGCAAACGGTGCGGGTGCGGGTTTCTTGACGAGTCTTCTTCACGCAAACCATTTTGGTGCGAGTTTCGGTTCGGCACTTGCGAACGTTGACCATACGGGTCTTCGTTTCGGTGCGGTACTTGGTTACGCAAACCGGGCGTGTGCGAGTTTCGCAGCGAGTCTTGCAAACGTCGTAGGTGTACGACTGTTCGACTTGTTGGGTCGTGTAGGTCGTGTAAGGAACTTGTTCGCAAACGATGTTGGGAACCCAAACCTTCTTGGTGATCGTTTGAGTGCATCCGCCGCAAGCCGATCCACAACCGTCGTTGCAACCGCAAGCGCTGCTGCATCCACCACACGATCCGCATCCGCCACAGCTGTGAGCAGCGGGGACTTCTTCGGTCACGCACTGGTAGCTACCCATGTCTTTGCTGACGGTGCGGTACTTGGTAACCGGAACCTTTTGGCAAACGGTCTTGGTGCCGGTCATCGTTTCGGTGTAAGGAACCTGAACGGTGTAGCTGACTTCGCTTGTTTCGGTGTAGGGAACGCAAACGTTGTAAGTTTGAGCGACTTGTTCGCAGTAAGGAACCTGAACGGTGTACGACTTTTCAATTTGTTCGGTGTAAGGAACACAAACGGTGTACGGGACTTCGACTTGAGTCTTGACCGGTACGCAGACGTTGTAGGTCTCTTCGACGGTCGACATCTTAGGAACCATGACCGTGTATTCTTGCGCGACTTGCGTCGTCACAGGAACTTGAACGGTGTAGGTTTCGGTCTTGGTCGACGGAACCATGACGGTGTAAGTTTCGGTCTTGGTTTCTTGGCGTGGTACCGACTTGGTGACCGTGCGGGTACGCGTTTCGGTGCGTGGCACGCTCTTCATGACGGTGTAAGAACGCTCACGCGTTTCTTGTTTCATTTCCGTCACAGTGACCATTTTGGTCTCGGTAACTTGTTGGGGAACCATGATCGTTTGGGTGGTCATGGTGGGGCCGCAGCCGCCCGAGCCGTCGGCGGCGACTTCGCCGGAGACCGTGTCGGTGCATCCGCCACAGGCGGGAGCGGGCGAACCGCAACATTGGGCGCTGGCGAACGAACCGCAGCTTGCCGCAACCAGGGCAAACGTCGTTGACAGGAGCATCTTCTTCACTGAGAAAACCTTGAGAGGGAGTAAGTGACTCTCGCGGCGGGCGAGTGTCGAAATTGGAAGGGTGTTAGTAGACGCTACTTCCCTTTCATCCTTAGTCCAATTTCTCGCGTAGGTTTGGTGCGGAGTTTTCCAACTTCTGTCAAACAATGACGGTCACTCCGGTTGTTCGGGTTGGCTCGATGACAACGAAATGCGGCCTAGCGGCAGTGACGAGGACAAGACGACACCTTGGTAATTGCAGGCAATTTGGTAAGCTTCTAGGCGCTAGCGGCAGAAAGGCGGTTTGCGAGCCGATCACCCTCCGTATTCGAACCTGGAAAGGCTAATCCCATGCCCTTACAACGTGATTCCGCTGAACTTCAACGCTCTGTCGGTTGGGACAGTGTCTTGAGTTCGTCCCCGGCCGAACGTCAACGACGACAAAGTTATTTGACCTTCCAATTGGCAATGGCGGGTTTGACTCCACCGGACGAATCAAACCAGGAACACCCTGAGTCGGCGTTGCCCCGAGAATTGCTGGAGAGTTTCCGCGAGCGCAACGCGATCTTGAGGCAGCATCAACCGCCGATCGACGGGCGGATCGAGGCGTTCTTGAAACGATACTTTGCCGACTGCACCGGCGGCGACAAGTTGCGTCTGCCCACGCGTTCGTTGACGCTCGACCGACACGGATTGGCGCGTGAGCTAAGTTTGCCGCTGGGCAAGAACAAGTTCGAGAACGACCAAGTTAAATCGTATCGGTGTTTCAATGGTGTCTTGAACAATCCGAAATCAGATCGACGCACGACCGCAGGAACGTTTCATGTCGTTGAAGGCGGGTTACCGATTCCAGGTGACAAACGAGCCGTTCCCAAAGAAGTTTTCGTGAAATTATTCCAGTCGGCAATGCGACCGCCGGAATCGGACTTGGAACTTCCTTACACGAGCGAATCCCCCGAACCCGCTCGCACATGGGTCTCGTTGATGTTGCGTCCGTTAGTCGCGCCAGGGATTGAGGGCGTTAGCGAGCACAAGACGATGGAAACGCGTTTCTTCGTCCCCGGAAATTTTTGTAGCAACCTGGACTTTGTCGAGTCCATCTTCGGCAACGCTGGCGATCCGTTGGTTGCCGGTGGTGACGCGGGGCTGGATGCGCTGCACTGGAGCGGGCATACCGGTTGCGTGATCCTGGCAACCCATCTGGTTGGTTTAACGAAAAAGGATGTCGGTTTGCCGCACTACGACGATGCGACCGAACGTCAACGTCGGGACCGAATGTGCTGGCAAACCGAAGGCGAACTTTATAACGACGGCTCGGCGTTCAAGGTAACTTGCCGAGATGAGTCCGGCGTGATCGTGACCTTGATCGCCGACAACTATTTCGGCTATTGCAAGAAAGAGGTCAAGACACAGCTCAGCTACGCGGCCAACTTGATGGGCAACGCGGAAGAAGAGCACGCCGGCGGGGCGCTCGCGTTCGCGTCGTATTCACTAGGCGACCACTTCCAAGCCAAAAGCCGCCTTTACAATGGACAGACTTTTACTGAAGTTGCCCAACGCTACGCAGACTTCATTGATGTTCAACCCGAAGGATATGGCATCGACAAGCTTTATCCGGAGGTTATCTACATTCCTGAAAGCGCGTTCGCGTCTCTGAAGTCGCGTCACATCCGTTGGAAAGACGCCACCGGCGCGACTCAGACCATTCCCTTGTCGCCCGATCAGGTTTACATCACGCCGAGCGGTTACAAACTGCAATTGGCCAAACACGCTAGCGCCCCGAGCTGGCGGTTGATCGGCACCGTCGGTGAAGGCGTGTTTTGCCACAAGCCATGTACGGTCAGCGGCGGCGGCAAGAGCGAAATCAGCAAAAGCCTACGCGATTACATGCTCTATGGTCCGATCTTCGTCAAAGACCACGACAAAGACTTCGCGCTTGTTGATGAAATCTTTGCCAAAGATTACAGCAATCGATGGGCCTCCGATTCGGATGGAGCAAAGGTCTACGCGGACAGGGCCTCACGTAGTGTCTTGGATCCCAAGCGATCTCTCGGCAGCGTGATCAAGCTGCTGACGCCGTCACCGGAATACAACGACGAATATAACACTTGGCTCAATACCATTCCCGAACATGTTTACGCGATCGCGTTGATCGTCAAGCGGTTCATCGGCACCGATGCCGAAGAGGGCATATCGCCGGGCGAGTTCAATTGGCGTGAGCAATTCCGGGTCGATATCGTCAACGGTTCGCCAGGGCACGAATTGAAGATCGGTGATCGCCCGTTGGTGGGAACCTACCTGCGTGTCGGACTGGAAGACTCCCGATGGCGGACGTTTAAGCTGCGGCAAGACTTCATCGCGGCCGCCAAGGTGCAGCGGGAAGACGACATCTCGGCGAGTATCGTGGTGCCTTCATCGTCGCTGGCGAATGCCGGAATTCCGCCTCTAGTCGGATCGATGTTCGCCGATGCGGAAAGCTATAAGTTCGTCGAGAACTGCGAGTACCGATTGTTCCAGCGTCCCGACGACGCGGTCCATCGCGGTCTCGATAAACAAACCGAATTGGACCTTTCCGGTCCAGGCAACTTCATCTCAAACTTCGAACCGCTAACAAGCAAGCAGGCACGCGAGATCATCGCCGACGCCATCGAATTTGATAAGTTCACCGGTCCGATGGAAGCGTTGTTGGAAAAGGCCGCTGCGGCCGAGGACGGCTACGTCGTCAGCACCGCTGATCCACGGATCGTCGATGGAGCCCGGACGAAGAACCCTCGCTACCTGCAAGACCGTCCTGACATGGTTCGCCATTTGGACACCTACGTCGCGATCCGGGGCATGCAGCTGTTTCGCAAGTTACCAGCCGGTGCACCGGTGCTGACGCCGGTGGGCGCGGTGTTGTCCGGACGCCGCAATAATCCACCCGACCGCGCCGCCGGCATTCGATCCTTGGCCGTCTATTCGCCATTGCATTATCAAGAACTGCCTGAACTGATCATGGATTGGGTATGCTCGCTAACCGGCAAGAGCCCCAGCACGACGGGGGCGGGTAGCGAAGGGGCGCTCACCAAGGGACCGTTCAACGCGCTACATCCGGCGATCGACATGAACAACGCGATCGTTGCCACGATCCTGACGGACTTGGGCGGGTTCAGCACGCCGGCAGGCCATATCGGTCCTCATTTCGAAGTCGGACATGATATTTCGTTACTGATCCCCGAGGTGTGGTGCCGGATGACGGCGCAAGAACGCGATCCGGATCAACTGATCGCCGAAGGGATGCTGCAACGCGTCGAAGACTTCGAATACAACGGCAAGCTGATCCCGGCCAGTCGTCTGGGATACCGGATGACCAAGAAGTTCGTTCGCACCTACTTGGCACGCGTGTTCGACAACCCGGCCAAGGTGTTCCCGGACTCGATCCTGCGTCCGGAGACTCAAGACTTAGAAGCGTTCGGCGACGGGATCCTGCAGATTACTGAGGCCCAAGCGCGCGTTGCGAAGAATTACTTCAATGATTTCGGTTACGAGTTGGCGTGCCCGCCGTTGCGTGCGGTTCTGGACATCATGGTTCACGGCGAACACAACGGACACACGATCGACTCGCCGGAAGTTCGCAACCTGTTCACGCGTGAGTCCTTGCTTAGTAGCGATTGGTACGCGCGTCGATTGCAAGCGAAACAGCAACGCGACGTCGAACACTGGACCGCGTTTGAAAATCGCTTGAACGAATTCATCAGCAAACCCCAAAACGACGAAGCCGTCGAACGCCTTGGTTTGAAGGATCGCTTGGCGTTCGTGCAAGCCAAACGCCAGCAAGCCGAGGCATCGAGCTATCCCAGCAGCCTGATCGGCAGCCTCGGCGTGGACCCGATGTCTCCTTCACCGAACGATCCCGTTATGCTGGATCGTTTGGCGAGTGTCTAGCATTGCGAGATCTTGTTCTCGTGATGCTCAAGGCTCGTTCGCAAATAAACCACAATCAGCCGCAACGCGCTAGGGCTGTCGATTTAATCGTAACCCGAAGCGTCAGTGAGGGATCCCTTGTAGTTGAATAAGGCCAGGGAATCCCTCGCTCACGCATCGGGTTACGATTTAACCAGCAAGCCGCTGGTGCGTTGCGGCTATTTGCTGATCAGGTAAATTGCTTCCGAACAAGCACTTAGCGAATCTCCCTCCCCCCATCCTCGATTTCATCCCCATGTCATACAACGTTCTCATTGTCGGTAGTGGCGGGCGCGAACACGCGATTGCCTGGAAACTAGCTCAAAGCTCGCACGTCCGCGAAGTCTTTGTCGCTCCCGGCAACGCGGGAACGGGGGTGGACGCGACGAACGTGGATTTGGCTCAAGACGATCACGCCGGTTTGATCCAATTTGCCAAGAACAACGATGTCGGTTTGGTCGTCGTCGGTCCCGAGGCACCGTTGGTTGCGGGGTTGGTCGACGACATGCAGGCGGCCGGTTTGCGGGTGTTCGGGCCATCGAAGGTGGCCGCCGAACTCGAAGGCAGCAAAGTGTTCTGCAAGAACTTATTGCGATCGGCCGATATTCCCACGGCGGATTACCAAACGTTCCGCTCGCCTGATGATGCGATGCGATATATCAAAGACCGCTTTACCGAACCGAGTGACCCGGTCAATGTGGTCGTCAAAGCCGACGGCTTGGCGGCCGGAAAGGGAGTCATCGTTTGCGAGAACCGGTCGCAAGCCCTCGACGCGATCGACCGGATCGGGGCCCGCAAGGAGTTCGGTGCGGCGGGTAAAGAAATCATTATCGAAGAACGCTTGACCGGACCGGAAGTCAGCGTCCTGGCGATCACCGACGGCGAAACGATATTGACATTACCGGCGGCCCAGGACCACAAGCCGGCTGGTGACGGCGACACCGGTCCGAACACCGGCGGCATGGGCGCCTACTGCCCCGCCCCGGTCCTCGACGAAGAGACGCTCGCACGCGTCGAATCGGGCATCTTAGTCCCGGTGGTTCACGCGATGAAACGCAGTCGACGCCCTTTCAAAGGCGTCTTATACGCGGGTTTGATGTTGACCCCGGCGGGGCCCAAGGTGCTCGAGTTCAATGTGCGTTTGGGCGATCCGGAATGTCAGCCGCTGCTGATGCGATTGAAAACGGATTTAGCCGAAGTCATGCAGGCGACCATCGATGGTCGGCTCGGTGAATTGGACGGATTGGAGTTTGACGAGCGACCTTCGATTTGCGTCGTGATGGCAAGTGAAGGCTACCCCGGCGAGTACGAGAAGGGGCATCCGATCAAGGGGATCGCCGACGCCGATGCGATGGAAAACGTGAAGGTCTTTCACGCCGGAACGAAGATGGTCGACGGAAACGTCGTCAACGCCGGCGGCCGTGTCCTCGGTGTGACCGCGATGGGCGACACGATCAGCGCCGCGAAGCTACAGGCCTACAAGGCAGTTGCAAAGATTCGATGGCAAGGCGCTTGGTGCCGCAAAGACATTAGTGATAAAGCATTGGTATCCGTTTCGGCGACCTGAGTGTTCCGGCATGGTTTTCGCTGACTGTGGTACCGTTGGATAGCCGCAACCCGCTGGCAGGCTGTTGATTTAGTCCTCATCGAAACCCGACGCGTGAGTTTTGAAGTTGCAGTTTTTTCGTAACCCGCTGCGTAAGCGAGGGATAGTTGATATGGACTCATCCCTCGCTTACGCAGCGGGTTACTAAAAACCAATGCCACAGGCAAAAGTACAACTTCAAGACGCGTAAGCGAGGGATACTTCAAAGAGAATGAATGGCGTTCAATCCCTCGCTGACGCATCGGGTTACGATGAAATCAACAGCCAGCCAGCGCGTTGGGGCTGATAACACAACAGTTCCGCCGTCTCCACTCTTCACTCTTCACTCTTCACTCTTCACTCTTCACTCTTCACCCTTCACTCTTCACTCTTCACTCTTCACTCTTCACTCTTCACTCTTCACTCTTCACTCTTCACCCATGCCTGCCGCCAACCACGACGCCCTCCTCGAACATCTCCGCGCCTACCAGCAAGACCACCTGCTGCGGTTTTGGGATCAACTCGACTCGACCTCGCGGGACAAGTTAGCCGCTCAGATCAACCAAATCGATTTCGAAGAACTTTCACAGCTAATCGAAGGCAAAGATTCCTCGACCGACTTTGCCGCCTTGGCCGCTCGGGCAGACTTGCCACCAGCCGTATCCGCCGACGGATCGGGTACTGACTGGACGATCGATGAGGCGCGAGCCAAAGGCGCAGAAGCATTGCGAGCCGGGCAGATCGCGACACTCGTTGTGGCCGGAGGCCAAGGCACCCGTCTCGGGTTTGACTTGCCCAAAGGCATGTTTCCCGCCGGGCCGCTGAGCGAGCGGACGTTGTTTCAGATTTTCGCCGATCGATTGATCGCGACCGGAAAACGGTACGGCGTGACAGTGCCGATGTACTTGATGACCAGCGAAGCGACCGACGCGGCAACGCGTGAGTATTTCGAATCGAATGACTACCTGGGGCTCGATCGCGACCAGGTCATCATCTTTCAACAAGGCACGATGCCAGCCGTCGACGCGGCATCGGGCAGAATCCTGATGAGCGACAAGGACTCGCTCGCTTTGTCACCAGATGGTCACGGCGGAACGCTGCGGGCACTCGATCGCAACGGATGCCTCGACAAGATGAAGGCGGACGGCAACTCGCATCTATTTTACTGGCAGGTCGACAACCCGCTAATCACGTTGTGCGATCCCGTTTTCATCGGCCATCATTTACTCGCCCAAAGTGAATTGACCAGCCAAGTGATTCGCAAGCGTTACCCGACCGAGAAAGTCGGCAACGTGGTGCAGGTCGACGGCCGAACCCAGGTGATCGAATACAGCGACCTGCCCGATTCGGCGGCTGAGATGACCACTGCCGATGGCGGGTTAAAATTATGGGCCGGCAGCATTGCCGTGCATTTGTTCGACATCGAGTTTCTGGTTCGAGAAAAAAACAGCAGCACGTCGCTGCCGTTCCACCGTGCCAGCAAGAAGGTCCCCCACCTCGATCAAGCCGGCAACCGCGTCGAGCCCGAGTCGCCCAATGCGACCAAATTCGAGAAATTCATTTTCGATCTTCTGCCTGCGGCGAAGCGAACCATCGTGGTGGAAGTCGAGCCGGCCAAGGCGTTTGCACCGATCAAGAATGCCGACGGGGCTGAGACCGACACCCCCAAACTGGCCAAGCAAGCCATCAGCGATCTGCACCGTAGTTGGCTGGTTCAAGCGGGAGTGAACGTCACCGATGGGGTAACCGTCGAAATCAACGCCCGGTACGCCCTCGACGCGGAGGAATTGGCCGATCGGATCCCGGAAAATCTGGCGATCTCGTCGGACCGGTACTTTGACGCCTGATTATGGTGAGGGAGCCGACCCAAATCTTCAAAAGTTCGTAGAACAGGGCGAGCGGATTGGCTTCCGCTGGTGTTAGAGTAACTAGCACGCTCGACGGTTTTGCGATCCCACCTCCGCCCCTCCGGCACCACGGCCCCCTCCCCATGCGAATATCTACCCGACGAGCCCCGGCCACCCGCCGGGGCAACACTCTGCTCATTTTGTTGTTCTTCGTCGGTGTGATCGGTGTGGGAGGATGGTTCGGTTATCAGTCCTATTTGGAAGATCAGAAGAAACTGGCTCCTGATGACCTGATTCTTAGTGAAGTCACCCAAGGGGCGTTCGACCATACGGTGATCGAGCAGGGCGAAATTGAAAGCAGTAGCAATACCGAGATCATTTGCGAGATCGAGGCACGCGGGAACACCGGCACTCCTATTCTGTGGGTGATCGACGAAGGGGCAAAAGTCAAGCAGGGCGACAAGCTGATCGAACTGGACTCGTCAAACCTCGAAATCGAACTCAAAGAGGATCGCATCGAAGTCATTACTGCCGAGGCCGGCTACGCGACCGCCAAGGCACTCGTCGAGCAAGCCGAGATCGCTCGTGAGGAGTATCTTGAAGGGGTATTCAAGACAGAAGAACGCGCCATTTTGAGCGAAATCGCGATCGCCGAGCAAGAACTCCGCAAAGCTCAATTGGCCCTGGGAAGCAGTGAACGTTTGGTCGCCAAGGGGCTCGTCAAGTCACTGCAGTTGGAAGCCGATAAGTTCGCCCTGGCCAATGCAAGGAACCAACTCGAAGCCGCTCAAGGCCGTTTGAAGGTTCTGCAAACACTGACCAAACGCAAAATGCTCGTTCAATTCGACAGCGATATCGATGCACAAAAAGCCAACCTGTCGGCCGCCGAAGCCAAACTATTCGAGCAACAACAGGAAGTCGCCGAAATCGAACAGCAGATCGAAAAGTGCGTGATCTACGCGCCGACCGACGGAGTGGTCGTCCATGCGAACAAGTACAGCTCGCGAGGTGGCAATGCCGAATTCGTCGTCGAAGCGGGTGCCATGGTTCGAGAACGACAGAGCCTGATCCGATTGCCCGACCCTTCCAAAATGCAGGTCCGATGCAAGGTCAACGAATCTCGGATCACTTTGCTGCGACGGGGAATGCCCGCCAAGATCCGCATCGACGCGTTGCCCGGTATGGTCCTGACCGGCCGGGTTGCCAAGGTCAATCGCTATGCCGAACCGAGTTCGTGGTTCAGTTCGTCGATCAAGGAGTACGCCGTCAATGTCGAGATCATCGATCCACCTGACGTGATTCGGACCGGGATGACGGCGAGCGTGGAAGTGTTTGTCGAGCAAATCCCCACGGCGACGCAAGTCCCGATTCAGGCGATTTATGAACACGACAACAAAACGTATTCGCTCGTTCAAACCGGCGCCCAATCTTTCGAAACACGAGAAGTCGAGATTTTGGCGACCAACGAAACCATGGCGAGTATCGCCGAGGGGCTCAAACCGGGCGAGTCGGCGGTGCTGAACCTGCGTCAACATCTCACGTTGATGAACTTGCCCGAAGTCATTGTCACCGACAACAGCGACATGCTGGCGTTGTCCGAAGAGGCCAAGAACGTCGCACGCGGTTCCGCCGATGAAGAGGAAACCGGCCTCGCTTCGGCCGACGCAGGCCCCGGCCCTGGCGGTCCGACCGCAGATGGCCCGAGTGGCCGCCCCGGAGGAAGTGGACGTCCCGGAGCAGGCGGACGGCCCGGAACTGGCGGAGGGCCCGGCGGTGGGTCCTACCAAGGTGGCGGACCGGGCGGAGGTGCGCCGCGCGGCGAAGCCGGTGGCGGTGCGGGAGGCGAAGGAAGATACCAAGGCAAACCGCAAGCGGACGCGTCGTCGTCGAGTTCCGAAACTCCTGCCGCTTGATGCCGATGCCTGACACACCCTCATCCGAATCCCGTACGATCAACTCGCCGGGTTCTCCCTACGGGTCGGTCGATCCGTACAAACCCAACGCGTCGGCCGATACGGCGGTTCGTTCGATGGCGACGCGGATCGATTCGCTCGTCAAGGAATACGTGCTCAAGAGCGAAACCGTGCGTGCGCTCCAAGGCGTCTCGTTTGACGTCCCCGAGGGAGATTACGTCGCTATCATGGGACCGTCGGGCAGCGGCAAGAGTACGCTGCTCAACATGCTCGGTTGTCTGGATCAACCGACATCCGGAAATCTGTTTTTGGGCGATGACAACATCTCATTGATGACCGACGACCAACTCGCCGAGATCCGCAGTCGTCGCATCGGATTTGTCTTTCAGTCCTATAACCTGATCCAACAATTGACGGTCGTTGAGAACATCCAAGTGCCGCTGTACTACCAAGGAAAACTTGGTCCGAAACAGCGAGCCCGTGCCGTCGAGTTGGCCGAACAGGTCGGCTTGGGTGATCGACTCGATCACCGCCCCAATCAATTGTCCGGGGGCCAACAACAGCGGGTCGCGATCGCACGCAGTTTGGTCAATGACCCTTACTTTATCTTGGCGGACGAACCGACCGGGAACCTCGACAGCGTCACGACGGATGAGATTTTGGCGTTGTTCGATCAACTCAATGAAGAAGGCCGAACGATCATCCTGGTTACCCACGAAGACGATGTTGCCGAACGCGCCCGCCGTATTGTGCGACTCAAGGACGGTTTGCTCTACAGCGATGAACCGGTCGAAGAGTCCCGACGCGATGCCGCCCGGTTGGCACAACGCGAATCGGCTTTGGCCGTGAAAGCGAAACAGGGTGTTAGCTGATGATGTGGCTGCGAACATTGACGCTCGGCGTCAAAAGCTTGACGTTGCACCCGCTGCGCACCGGGCTGACGATGCTCGGTATCTTGATCGGAGTGTGGGCGGTAATCGTCTTAACAGCCGTCAGCCAAGGCGCGAGCAACCAAGTTCAGAAACAAATCGAATCGCTCGGTGCGACCACGATCATTGTCCGCAGCATTAAGCCGCCGGACGAAAAGATGGCGGGAATGCAAGCGTCGCAGTACGGACTCAAACGCAGCGAAGTGGAGAACATCATCGCGACGTTGCCGACGATCCAGCAAGCCGTGCCGATTCGCGAAATCAAACGCCAATTCACTCACGGTGACAAGTTGGTTTCGGGACGCTTGGTCGGCAGCACTCCTGCCTACGCGGACGTCAACAAGCTCAAGATCCGTCGTCGCGGTGGTCGGTTCCTCAGTGACGCGGACGGTCTGCAACTCAAGAATGTTTGCGTGATCTCAGCGGAAGTGGCCGACGAGCTGTTTCCCTACGAAGACCCGATCGGCAAACAGATCTACGTGCCCGAGCATACCGATTACTACCGAATCGTCGGCGTCTTGGAATCTCGCAATCCGTCCGCCGCGATCGGCGGATCACTCGACTCGCAAGACTTTTCCAAAGACGTTTATATCCCGATCGAAACGATGCAGGCCCGCATCGGCGACACCATCGTGACTCGGGGAAGTGGTCAGTTCCAAATTGAAATCATGGAGCTGAACCAGATCACGATGCAGGTCCAGCGGGTCAGCCAAGTGAAGACGACGGCCAAGGTGATCGAAAGCATGCTCGGACCCAAGCATGCGACGCTGGGTGACATTGCGGTCGTCGTGCCGTTGGAGTTGCTCGAACAAGCTCGGAATTTGCGTTTGATGTTTCTCGGTATCGGGATCCTGATCGCCTGCATCTCGCTATTGGTCGGCGGCATCGGGATCATGAACATCATGCTCGCAAGCGTAACCGAGCGGACCCGAGAGATCGGCATCCGCCGCGCCCTCGGGGCCAAGCGGCGAGATATCGTGCGACAGTTCTTGGTCGAGACGATCTTACTGTCGTTCGCCGGCGCGGCGCTCGGGATCGTTTTGGGATTCCTGGGGCCGCCGATGTATCGGGCGGCGATCTTCGTAATCAATCGCAGCTTTCCGGATCAGTTCGCCGCATTGCCCAGTGCGATCCGCGACTCACAGCCGGCGATCGTTTACGAGACCATTCCGTTGGCGGTGTTCATCGCCGTCGCGGTCGGTTTGATCAGCGGATTGTACCCGGCGATCCGAGCCGCCAAGATGAATCCGATCGACGCCCTGCGTCACGAGTGAGTTAGCCCGTTGTCGACCCACTTGATGGCTTCGTCCCAACTCGAAGCCATCGGCAAGTCCAACAGCCACGATAGTGCGATCAGTCGCTCACACACTACGCCGGGATCAATCCCGGCGGGGATCTCTTGGCCCTGGGATTGAGCGGACGCGACGGCGAAGTAAAGTTGTTGGTGGCGTTCGGCTTCCTTGAGTAGCTCTTCGAGCGAACGTAATCGCGAGTGCTCGATGATCGTTTGATCCGGCAAGTCGACCATCAACCGAGTCACCGCAGTGAGATCCGCATGCTCGTCCGGCCAGGGTAGTTCGAATTGCATGTCCAGCGCCCACTGCAGACACATCAACGACTCGTATCGCCACACAAATGCGTCGGCGGGCGGGCTGGGTGATGCGAAAAAAGCCCGCTCGTCAGGTGACAATGCGTCAAAACCGAGCGGACACCGAACTCGCATCCGCTCGACATCGAGGGGATGGCCGTTGAGAATGGATTCGGCCCGCGTCGCAACCACAAACAACGCCAAGATTCGTTCGGCGGTCTCTTTTGCCGACCTCGGTGCGACTTCATCCACCCCAGGGACCGGGATTGCCCCCTCGATCGGATCGACCATCCGGTTGCGAAGTTCCGCAGCGACTTCCGCTTGTCGTTGACGTGCGTCTTTCGGGGCCGGGATTACGGCGTCAGGATGGGTGACCAGGAGATCATCGATCAAATCACGATCGAGCAATGCAAGACGGGCTGGATCGGACAGCACGCGTCCATTCTCGGAAACCCAGATGGCGTTGGCTCGCCACGCCCACTGCAGCCAAGCCTGACCGGCGGCATCGCCGCACGAATCTGGGTCGACCTGGACGATCCGTCGCGTTCGCAGCCAATGGCGTCGTAGCGGCACCGCGAGCGGATGAGCGTGAGGTGCGAGGCAATCCAGCCAAGCTAGAAGAGGCAACACGGTTTGACGATCGACGTCCGCCCAAACACCAGCGGCATCGGGCGGAGCGGCGGAATCAATCGTCGCCAACGCGAACAGCAAGGCTCAGCCCACGCCCCATTTTTCTTGGAACCAAGCAACCCGATCGGCCCGGCGGGGGCTATAGTTGGCGTTCGGCTTGAACTTTTCGCGTTTCAGAAAGCTAATCATTGATGCGGCGGGCACCATCGCGTGTTGGGTGATCGCGTCGGTCGTCTCCGAATCGGCCTTCCAGTTGTACAGGATCGCCTTTTCTCGCTCGAACCACTCGTCCAAATAGGTCGCGTCGGTCGAGCTAATGACGATGTGTTCGTACTCTTTCTTGCACAAAAACCCCAAAATACGACCTGCCATGTCGCGGGTCCGATTCGTGTCATTGTCGCAAGTAGCCGCAGCGATGTTCCAAACGGACGTGAATCCATGCTCATCGACGTCCTCTTTGCTGTATTGGAGAACGATATCGGCAGCGGGGTCTTCTTGTTCGGCGTCGTCTGTCTGCTCGGTGGCCATAGGGTCTCAGAACACTCGTGGAAGCGGGGAAGGTCAAACGTCTATTAGACGAAAAAAAACGCTTCCCGAGAAGTCCCCTGAGGAAATTCCGCTTGGTAAGCTGCGACATGTGCGACATACTGGTCGCGTCTGCAGTGCCATAGACGGCTCGTTGAATCAGCCGTCGCTGGAAAAGCGAGAACGTCGGCTGATCGGGCGGGATCGCATCGGCCGACTTCGATGTCTCAGGAAGGGAAAGTTCACGGATGATCAAACGAACACGTTCGAGGAAGGCCCCGCCACCGGAGGCTCCCCTGTTCGCTCGTCTCGCGGATTCGGACGGGGCTGTCGGCGAAGCGACGCCCGGGTATCGGATTGGTTCAAACGCCGTGCTTACGGTGCGTCCGGCCGGTGCCAAGTCAACGAAACGGATTAAGAAGGTCAATCCCTGTGCCGGAGGCGGGTTCGGTGCCAATCCGTTTGATCCTTATCAAACGTCCGTCGATGTCGATCGGGTGGCCGGCACCCCGGCCTCCAACACGGCCCGCCCGAGCGAGATCGTTGGGGGAGTCCGTCGCCGTGAATTGCATGACCAAGTCAATTCGCTTTGCCCACCCGTGCCTGGGGTCTATGGCATGTTCGATCGCACCGGCGAGTTGATCTATGTGGGTAAGAGCCGCTCGTTGCGTCATCGACTGATGAGCTATTTCAGCGACTCGTCCCAGCGAGAAAAAGCGGGGCGGATCATCGAGCACACTCGTGCGATCCAGTGGGAAACGCAACCGAGCGACTTCGCCGCCCAACTTCGCGAACTCGACCTGATCCGTCGGTGGACGCCTCGATTCAACGTTCAGGGGGTCCCACAACGACAGCGACCGGTTTATTTGTGCTTGGGACGCAAACCGGCCGAAACTTTTTTTGTCGCTTCGTCGCCACCGACAACGGATTGCGTCGCCGTGGAAGGTCCGTTCTACGGCGTTGCCCGCATGAGCCGCGTCGTCGATGCACTCAATAAGACTTTTCGGCTGCGTGATTGCAGCCAGAAAACCGTGTTTCAGTACTCCGAACAGATGTCGTTGTTTGACCTGCAACCGCGTCCAGGATGCCTGCGATTGGAAATCGGGACGTGCCTGGGGCCCTGCGCAGCGGCTTGTACCCGAGCCGAATATCTCGAACGGGTCAACGCCGCCCAAAGTTTCATCGACGGGTTTAACGATGAGCCGCTGATCGCGACCCAAGAGACAATGCAGCTCGCCTCCGCGAATCAGCAATACGAACTAGCCGGACGGGCTCGCGATACGCTCAAATCGCTCAATTACGCGCTGCGAAAGTTAACCCATTTGGCTGACGCCCGGCAAACTTATTCGTTCGTCTACGCAGCCAAAGGTTATGATGGTCGGTCGATCTGGTATTTGATTCGTCGTGGTGAGGTCGTCGATGTGGCCGCAGCCCCGACGGGACCGCAAGACTACCGCGAACTCAAACCGCTTCTCCAAATCTGGGGCGGCCAACTGGGCCCGCGACAAACCACCTTCGCCAGCGAACACCCCCACACGATTTCCGTCGTCGCCTCCTGGTTCCGCAAGCATCGCCAAGAGCTCAAACAAACGTTCGCCCCCGATTCCGCCGGCCGAAAGTACCGACATTTGTCGAGAGTAGCGAGTAGCGAGTAGCGAGTAGCGAGTGGCGAGTGGCGAGTGGCGAGTGGCGAGTGGTGAGTGGTGAGTGGTGAGTGGTTGCCGGGTCTCCGCCGAAGCGGCTGCGACCCAGCCTACTCTTCACTCTTCACTCTTCACTCTTCACTCTTCACTCTTCACTCTTCACTCTTCACTCTTCACTCTTCACTCTTCAATCTTCAATCTTCAATCTTCAATCTTCAATCTTCAATCTTCAATCTCCAATCTCCATGCTCTCCCACGCCGAATACGTTGAACAGGCTTATCTATTCGGTCTGCTGCGTGAACGCATCGCTGAACAGACACCGATGCAGGAATTGCTGAAGCAACTTCAACATGAGTTGCTGGCGACGACTCGTCTGCCGATGGCGATCGACTTCATGCTGACCGAGCTGAAGCATTCCGGTTTGATGGGCCGAGCGATGGCGAAGTTGTCGCACTACTTCGCTCCTTTTCAAACCTTCTTGGTCGAAGAGTCCGAAAAAGAAACGGGCCGATTCTCGATCGATGTTGCGTTGCAGATCCTCCACGCGGACGCACAGATCCGGACCAACTACACCGCCGGATTGGAAGCACAGGCATCGAATGCGGCACAAGAGATCCCCGGGATGTCATCATCGCCAGACGGTTCATTAACGACTGCTCGCGTTGGTGCGCCCGCGAGTGAAGAATCACTCCGGCAACGCGGACGCAGCGGCTTCTTTTTCTTTCAGTTCGAATGCATTTCTCGAAACCGTCTCGGCTATCCGACTGGAATGAAAGCGATGGCCGCTGATCCTGTTTATGACGACGCATGGTCGAATTGGCTGAATCGTCTGCGTGATGAGGTTGGCTTGGTTGACATCGCCGATCTGATTTTTTTGGCGAGCGAAGAGTATCGACGACGGCTGATCGCCCAGCGACTCGAATCGACCGGCAAGGGACCGTTCTTGTTCGGCGAGAAGGAAGGCAGTATCGCGCTAGCGAACCGTCGTAAGGATCCGGTCTATCTGTTCGGTGCCATGCAACGTCACTTGGGTTACCCCAAGGTTCCACGACCGGTCAAACCCAAGACCGATCGGGATACGATCCCGGCGCTACTGCGTCGGATGGAACGATTGGAATCCCGAATCAAGCTCATGGAGCAAGAACAGCGTCAGGAATTCGACCTAAGTCGTTACTATAAGAAGCCGGAACCTTAGCGGGCTGTTGGTTTAATCGTAACCCGACGCGTGAGCGAGGGATTCATCGTAGTCGATTAAGAGCGAGGAATCCCTCGCTCACCGTTTTGAAGAGGTGACGCGTGGAAGTAAAGCCCTATCGCCTAGCCTTCGTCGCCGAGGTTAAACAGATGTCGCAGCGCCTCGAGCAATCCTCGGGAATGACCCGCTGCGGCGTCGTCGCGGAGAGACGCCATCGGTGGATGCAACAACTTATTGGTCAACCGATCGAATGACTTTTCAATCTCCTTGGTAACCGCCGGATCGGTCGCGCCATTAAGTTTGCCGAGCAAACGTTGTAGCTCGGCCGTCTTGACTTCTTCGGCGCGTCGTCGAAGTTGCGCGATGACCGGACCGGTCGCCCGTTGTTGCAACGATTCGAAAAACCGTTCGACTTCTTCGTCGAGAATCTTTTTGGCTTTGGGCCATTGTTTTTCGCGTTCGCGACGGTTGCGGTCGCACGCCGCTCGCAGATCGTCGATCTGGTACAAGAACACGTCCGGTAGATCACCGATGACCGGATCAAAATCTCGCGGGACGGCCAAATCCAAAACCAACATTGTCCGACCGCTGCGGCGGGCGTTCAACCGCGCGAACGTTTCGGCGTCGACGAGCGGATGTTCCGACGACGTCGTCCCGATCAAAAGGTCCGCTTGAACGATCTGCTCCGGCAACGCCGTCAACGGTTGGATCTCGACGTCGAACTGTTGAGCCAACGCGTGAGCGCGTTCCAGCCCACGGTTAACGATGCAAAGGTTGTCGCTGCCACCCGCTTGCAAATAACGCAAGGTTTCTTCGGCCATTTCGCCGGCACCACACAACACGACGCGTTTACCACGGAGTGTATCGAACACCTCCGGAACGACTTCGCCGATCGCGACGCTGGGTACGCTGAGCCGCCGTCGGTGGATCGTCGTTTCGGTTTGCACGCGTTTGGCGGCCCGATTGGAAGCTTGAAACGCCGCGTGGGTGATCGGCCCGGTCGCGTTGGCGGCATTGGCAAGATCGTAAGCCTGCTTCACTTGCGACAGGATTTGAGCTTCGCCGACGACCATACTGTCGAGACTAGCAGCGACGAGAAACAGATGATCGACCGCATCACGGCCTTGGCGGATCGTCATGTGCTCTTGAACCAAGTCGTGCGGTTTTCCCAAACACTCGCTAACGAAACGGCTCAATGCGAGTCTCGCTTTCTCGCCCGACAGGCCTCCCGACCCGTCGCCGGTCGCCTGCGCCACCGCGCCGATTCCCACACCGAAGACGCCTCCGGCGGCATATAGTTCGACACGGTTGCACGTCGACAGTACGACCAGCTCGGCACCCTCAAACCGTTCGCCGAACTGAGCGAGCGCCCACTGAGTGTGTTCATTGGAAAAGGAAAGCTGTTCGCGGATCTCGACGGCCGTGTCGTGATGGCTGCACCCGATCATCTGCAGAGTCATGAAGGACTCCGCAGAAGCGACTGATGATGGATTGCCGGTCGGTTCGCGGCCGATTCGTTCGGGGGCGGTTGAACCGTAGCCGGCTCGTTCGTCGGTTCGACCGAGGTGCTGCCGTGGGAAGTCGATAGCACACCGATCATCGCGAGAACCAAGAACCCGAAGCTGGCCAGAGTCAAATACGCGACCTTGCGACCGTGGCTTGCTGGAGCGTAGGCAAACTCAACGACCGTTGCCGAGGCGAGCCACACGAACAAGACTGCCGACAACATGATGCCTTGATTCGTCCAAGGTATTTCGCCCCAACGATTCAGGTTCATCACGACGCCCGAAATCAAACCGACGCCCACGGCGACCGTACTGACGACGAGGCATTGACGGTTGAGTTTTTGGAGCGTCTCGAGCGTCGGTAATCTCAAAGCTGAACCGGCCCGTTTGCGTTTCAACCGGGCCGATTGGACCATGTACATGGCCCCGGCCAAGAATCCAAAAAGGACCGCCGCCGATCCGACGACCATCGAAATCGCGTGAACGTTTCGCCAAAATTCGACCGCTTCGCCCCGGTTGAATGCGGGCAGGTGCCGGACCGACATCGCCAACGCGATCATTCCTAGAATCGTCGGCAAGAAAAAAAAACCGACGATCGTATCGGGCCGACGCAGGTACAGCACGAAATACGCGATCGCCAAACCCAAGGCGACCATCAGCGACCAATCCGTCCAGGTCGCCAAACGTCCGATTTCGGCGGGGAGATCGACCGAATAGCCGGCCGGACTGGTCGCCTGCAGCATTAAGTAAGTGACGTGCGTGAAAATACCCACCGCCATCATGATCAACCCCGCCAAGCCGCGACCGGGCATCCGACCGGCGACGCGGAGCAGCTCGATCACCAGCACGACGGCGTAGCTGGTGGTGAAGCAAGTGACGGAAATTTGCTGAAGGAACTCAATCATCGCCCCATCTTACACGCTACCTCGATTTTTCGGAACGGAAAGTCGGACCGCCCCTGCGGGCTGTTGATTGAGTGAGCCGATGGCACTAGCCGCGGGCGTTTGTGCATGTTCTCTGCCCTTCGAGGCCCGTGGCTAGGCGCCATCGGCTCACACTTCGAAGCCCGTGGCTAGCGCCATCGGCTCACACTTCGAGGCCGTGGCTAGCGGTCTGTTGATTTAGTCGTTTAACGGCAAGCCGAAGGCGTCGGCGATGCCTCCAATTGACGCCTACGGCTTGCCGTTAAACGAAAAGGGGTCGCGATACCACTAAATCAACAGCCCGCTAGCGCTGGGCTGTTCAAAATTCGGTGTTGACTCGTTGTTTTTACTTTATCTCTCAGCAGTTTCTTGTCCGCCAGCCACCTCTCCCGAACGCAGTTTGGGGGAGGTCGAGCGACGACGTTCAGGAGTCCGCGAGGGAGGGGGCACGGGCGTTATTTGATTGAATCGGCTTGGTTTGCCCTGGGGATGCCCCCTCCCGGATCTTGCTTCGCTCGATCCGACCTCCCCCAGCTTCGCTGGGAGAGGTGACAGGAAGTTGCGGAGAACAAAAATGTCGCAATACCAAATTTTGAACAGCCCGTGGCTAGCGCCATCGGCTCACAAGAATTCCGTAATGCTCTAAATCAACAACCCGCTTGTCTGGACGAGAGCGGTCCGGGCATCTAACTTGTCCACTCGAATCGGTCCCCTCCTATTTGCCCGCCTCACAAAGTCAAACCGTCTTGAATACGCCACCGCACCAGCGACGCAGCGCCGCGATGGCCTTTATTTTGTTGACGCTGTTGATCGATATTTTGGCGATCGGGATCATTGTTCCAGTTTTGCCGGCGCTGGTAAAAGAATTTGTCGGCGGCGATGAATCTCTGGCCGGGTGGTATTTCGGCGTGATCGCCGCATCCTACTCGCTAATGCAATTTTTCTTTGCCCCGATCCTCGGAGCATTGTCGGACCGGTTCGGTCGCCGACCGGTGCTGCTGGCGTCATTGTTCGGCCTCGGGATCGACTTCATCATCACGGCGCTGGCCCCGACGATCGCATGGTTGTTCTTGGCCCGCTTGATCGCGGGAATCATGGGGGCGAGCATTTCGACGTGCAACGCGTACATCGCCGACATTTCGACGGACGAAAACCGTGCTCGGAATTTCGGTTTGGTGGGCGTGACGTTCGGCCTCGGGTTCATCATCGGCCCCGCCCTGGGTGGTTTTCTCGGGGACTTCAATCTGCGGTGGCCGTTTTTTGCGGCCGCCTGTTTGTCGCTGGTCAATTGGTTGTACGGCTATTTCATTTTGCCCGAGTCATTGCCACCGGAAAAACGCAGTGCCTTTCAATTGCAATCGATCAATCCGCTCGGCTCCGTCCGACGATTGCGGAAATATCCCATGGTGGCCGGTCTCGCCGTCGCATTCGTATTCAGTTCCTTGGCGCAGCGCGGGCTTGAGAACGTCTGGATCCTGTCGATGGAGTTTCGATTCGGTTGGAACGAGTTTACCAACGGAATGATCCTCGCCTTGGTCGGGCTGATGGCCATGATCGTGCAAGGAGGGCTGGTTCGTCCGACCATCCGTCGGTTCGGCGAACGCAACATCGCGATCTTTGCAACGGCGGTTTCGGTGTTGTCGTTCCTGGGGTACGGATTGGCGACGGCCGGTTGGATGATTCCTTGCATCATTGTCGTGGGAAGTCTTTCGGGGTTGGCCGGCCCGGCGATCCAAAGTCTCGTGACGGGAACGGTAGACCCTACCGAGCAAGGACGCATTCAAGGCTCACTGACATCGCTGATCAGTCTGACGAACATCGCCGCGCCGTTGATTTTCACGACCGGCTTGTTCAGTTATTTCACGTCCGAGCGAGTGTCGTTCAAGTATTTCGGCGAGCCCTTCGCCGGTGCACCGTTTGTGTTTGGATCGTTCCTTTTGATGCTATCGCTGTCGGCGCTCGTCGTCGTTTTGCGGCGCCACCCGCGGGCGGTCAAGGAAGGTTGAGATGCGAGTCCTGGTAACCGGTTGCAGTGGATTCTTAGGTTCCGAGATCATTCGCCAATTACTGCACCGGGGCGACGAAGTCGTGGGTTTGTCCCGCCGTGAGACTCCCGATCTGGTTCGACAAGGCATGTCGCATCACCGAGGCGATCTGACCGATCCGCATTACGTGCAACGAACGATCGACGACGTCGACTCGGTGATCCACACCGCAGCCGTCGCTGGCGTTTGGGGGCCGTGGAAACATTTTTTTCAAAACAATGTCATCGCAAGCCGAAACGTGCTTGCGGCATGTCGCGAGGCGGGTGTCCGAAGCCTCGTCTACACAAGCAGCCCGAGCGTCACGTTCGACGGGAATCATCAAAGCGGTGTGGACGAATCAGTTAGCTATCCGACCCGTTGGATGTGTCACTACCCCCACACCAAAGCGATCGCCGAACAAGAAATTTTAGCCGCCGATCAGCCCCAAGGATTGCGCACCGTTTCGCTGCGCCCTCATTTGATCTGGGGCAACGGCGACCCGCACTTGTTGCCACGCGTGCTCGATCGAGCACGGTCGGGCAAGTTGCGTGTCATCGGCGATGGAGAAAACGTGATCGACACCGTTCACGTCATCAATGCTGCCGCCGCTCATGTGGCGGCGGTCGATCAATTAGCGTCCGATCCGGATGACGCGGCCGGTCGCGCGTACTTCATTGCTCAAGACGAACCGGTGAATTGTTGGCAATGGATCGCGCGGCTGTGTGACCGGTTTGAGGTGTCACCGCCGACGCGTTCGATCTCGTTTCGGGCTGCGCATACGATTGGAACCGTATGCGAAACGATCTATCGAGTCACCGGCCGCAAAGAGGAACCGCCGATGACCCGTTTCGTCGCCGCTCAACTGGCCAAAGATCATTACTTTGACATCACCGCCGCGAAAGAGCGTCTCGGCTACCGGCCCACGGTCACGCTCGAAGACGGTTTGAAAACGCTTTAAGCACCCAAACAGAAGCTCTTGGGCTAAACGCACCAGTGCTTCGTCAAACCCCCAAATTAGGGTTAGTGAAGTTAGCCGACGGCGCTACCCACGGGCATTGCTCAACGCCCGACGCTAGCGGGCTGTTGATTTAGTGCACGATTATGCGTTTTCGTTTAACGGCAAGCCGCAGGCGTCTGCGTTTTCAAACTCTGTCGCCTGCGGCTTGCCGTTAAACGATTCAATCAACTCGCCGCCGAGCGAGGGAAGCGACTCCACTCGCTTGCGCGTCGGGTTCATATGTTTGCGGCATAGCCACCTTAAGTGTTTTGCGGAATTCCTGGTCCATTGGTTCTAAGAATCGCGAGATCAAAGATTTCTTTATTTGTGTTTTTTCCGCAAACACGAGTTCTTGTCGGGGAAGTAACGCGTGTGACCTTTCTTCACTTTGTCATCGATGCCGTCCTTTTCCATCAAGATCAAACAATGTCAGTCTTCCGGAAATCCCGTTTCGGCTTCACTTTGGTGGAGCTTCTCGTCGTCATCGCCATCATCGGCGTTCTCGTTGGCTTACTGTTGCCCGCCGTTCAGGCCGCCCGAGAAGCCGCACGGCGAATGAGTTGCAGTAACAACTTCAAACAACTCGGTCTCGGGATTCACAATTATCATAGCGCTTACAAGCAGCTGCCGATTCATCAAGGCGGAACGTCCGGCGTCGGTGCGGACTGGAGCGGTGGAGGGGCGGCGTCGAACCGCGAGAGCCTCAGCATGTTGGTGGGCCTGACGCCGTTTATCGAGCAGCAAGCGATTTGGGAACAAATCTCAAATCCGTTCAGCACGGCCAGCCAAGGCGGGACGCCGATCATCTATCCGGCGATGGGACCGGCGCCGCGTAACAATGGTCTGACCAGTGGCGATCCTGATCGATATGGTCCGTGGCATACCGAACTTCCGACACTGCGTTGTCCGAGTGATCCCGGCGTGGGGTTGCCCAGTCATGGACGGACGAATTATGCCGCTTGCTTGGGTGATAGCCCCTATCGTGGTACTGCGGGAGGTACCGATGCAGGATTGAACCATCCCTCGGGACTCGCGCAGCAAACAAGCGCGTCGATGCGGGGAGCGTTTGTTCCGCGAGAGATCAAACGTTTTCGAGACATCCTAGATGGCCTTGCCAACACTTTGATCATGGGCGAAATCACAACCGACCTCGGCGATCGTGACACGCGAACGCTGCCGGCAATCGATTTGGACTTAACCACGCCGGCCAACGTGCTGCCCACGGGCTGTTCGCGGCACGCAGGGATTAATGCGGCTCGGCCGCAGTTTTGGTCACCCGGCGCCACAACGACCGGCACGCCGAACGCACGTGGTTATCGGTGGGCCTCTGGGTTTCCTGTCTTCACCGTAATGAACACGATTTTGCCGCCCAATAGCCCCGTCTGCACCAGTGCGGCTGCCGAAGACGACACGACCGGCGGAGGTGCCGCCGTCATGGGTTTCAATTCCCGACACGGCACCGGATTTTTGCCGCCCAGTAGCCGTCACCAAGGTGGGTGTCACGTCTTGATGAGCGATGGCGCGGTTAAGTTTGTTACCGACTCGATCGAATCAGGCAATCAAAATCAAACGCCGGTTCACTTCCAAGGGACGGGTTTCGCCGTCGCGGGTTCGCAAAGCAGTTATGGTCTGTGGGGATCGCTTGGCACACGTGCCAGCAAGGAAGTCATCAGCGAAGATTTCTAGAACGGTTATTGATATGACAAGCTCCGACGTTGCCCGCTATTTCGCGCTTTCTCAACCCAAGCTCCGTGCTTTCATTCGGTCAATGGTGTTCAATCCATCGGACGTTGATGACATCTTGCAGGAAGTGGCCGTCATTGCGATCGAGAACTCACACCGCTTTGATTCGTCGCAGTCGATCGATGGTTGGGTGTTCGGAATCACCCGCAATCGCGTGATGAAGTATATCGATAAGCAAAAGCGACAAAAACTCTGTTTTTCATCTGAGTTGGTTGACGCGATGACAGCCGCAGCTCAGTCGGACAGCGAGAGTGAAGACTCCCTCGAGGCCCTGCAATGTTGCTTGGGCAAACTGAAGGATTCGCATCGCGAATTATTGATTCGACGTCATCGTCCTGGCACGACGGCGCGTCAATTGGCCAAGGAGATCGGATATACCGATACCCGAATGAGCCGACTGATCAATTCGCTGTATGTGAGTCTCATGAAGTGTGTGCAAAACGAGATCTCAGGGGCGACTCCATGAAGGATCAAAATAGTTCCAAAGAGCTGTTCGTGTTGTTCGGCAAAGTCCGAGACGAAACGATTTCTGCGGACGAATTAGCCGAACTTGAAGCCAAGCTTCTTAGCGACTCGGCAGCCTTGAAAGCGTATCGGCGATTCATGACGTTGTGCTCTGGCCTTGAACAGGTCGCGCGAATGGAAATCGATGCGGCAACGGATTCAACACTTGATTCACCCGACGACGGCGACGACACCAGTAGGTTCAATTGGGCCGACGACTGGATTCCGTCCGAGATCGATAACCAATTCCTGGTTGCTCAACAAGCCCGCGAGCTGGTCACGACTGTCGAACGATCCGATCGGAATCAAGACCCTATCGCTCGAGAACGCATTCAACCGTACAAGATCATCGTGGCAGCAACCTCGATTGCCGCTCTCCTTTTGTTCGCGTTGGCGAGTTTTTATCGTCCGGGCAACGAGGAAGTACTCGCGAGCATCGTCGAAGTCCATCAGGCGGTTTGGGAGGACAAACAATCGTTCGACGATGATGACGCGATGGTCGCCGGGTCGTATTCACTGGTCAGTGGCGCGGTTCGATTGCGATATGAGAACAAGGCCGAATTGCTCGTTCAGGCCCCATCCGTGTTCGCTCTTGATAACGCAATGCAAGCGACACTGCTAGCTGGTTCGTTGAGTCTGTACGTTCCACCCACGGCCACCGGTTTTCGAGTCACGACACCGCAAGCGACCGTCGTCGATCGCGGAACGCGAATCGGTATCTTCGTTAGCGAAGAACGCGGCATGGAAGTCCATGTTTTCGAAGGCAAAGCGCAGACCATCCTGAAAGGTACCTCCAAGAAGCAAATGCTCGATGCCGGCGAAGCGGTCATGGTGGCTCGGGCCGGCAACGAATGGAAACGGATGAGAGCCACCCGTCGGCATTTCGCGAAATCAATTACCGAGCTGAATGACATGCCTCGTGTCGCGGGGGATATCGAATTGCGGGTTTCACCGCCCCGATCGGTTCGACGTATCGACAGCGAGTTGGTGGATGTCGGCCGAGCGGTCGTCTTTGCCGAGCAAGACTCGATCGAATTGATCGAACCACTTCCGGTTACCTTCGCCGAACCGGGGAAGCCGACGACTTTGGAATCCAATGAGGATGAATTGCCGACCGGAGTCCGCGTGAACACTTTCTTCGTTCATCTCGCAGTGCCTAAAGCGGTCCGACGTACCGATCAATCGGTGATCGCTGCGGGTACCCTAAAGTTCAAGCGACCGATCCAGGCGATCGTGTCAGCGGAACCGGGAAAAATGCCGGACGCCTTTCGTTGCCCCGAAACGGTATACCCGGGCGACAAACGCACCGGCTTGGAAGACACCATCGAGCATCAGCCTGATTTCGCTGACATGCTCACGATCAGTGAAGACCGCATGACGCTAACGTTTCGGTTGCATGTTCACGGACGAGAGGCGGCGGAGCAAGAAGACTTCATTGATCAGTTTCGAATCCTAGTCGAATCTGCTACGACGCACGAGTAAACGATATTAAGGCCGATCATGCTTTCTCCTCGGAACGATCTAACGTTCGCGCGTCTTGCGTCCGGCTTGATTCTCATTTGCGTATTAGTCGTTACCGAAGGCGTCTCGTGTACCATCGCCCGCGCTAGGTCCCCCAAGCCGAACGTGTTATTTATCGCGGTCGACGACCTGAAACCAGTTCTCGGTTGTTATGGCGATCCGACTGCGATCACGCCGTCAATCGATGAGATTGCCAAACAGGGAACCGTGTTCGTTAACGCTCATTGCCAATGGCCCGTTTGTGGTGGCAGCCGGGCTAGCTTAATGACCGGCTTACGCCCCGAAGCGGTCGGCGTCATGGACCTGAAAACGAACATGCGGGCCAAGGATCCGAATGTGTTGACATTGGCACAGCATTTCAAAAACCACGGTTACTCCAGTGCCGGGACCGGCAAAATTTATGACCCGCGATGTGTGGACAATAAGCGATCGCTCGATACGCTCTCTTGGTCAGTTCCATTCGTTTCCCCGAGCCACTCGTCCATCCAGTATGGTGATGTCAAGCAGGTCGTATTGGCGCCGGAGATCGCCGACGGCGAGTTAACCGATGGCCAAATCGCCGCTAACGGAATCGAACTCATGCGGCAACTCAGCCGATCTGAAAAGCCGTTCTTCCTTGCCGTCGGATTCAAGAAGCCCCACCTACCCTTCGTCGCGCCGAAAAAGTATTGGGACCTTTACGATCGTGACCAATTTCAGTTTGCGTCCCATCGCGGTGGCATCAAGAACGATAGCAGCTACACGCTGCATGATAATCCTGAACTGCGCGGCTACGAAGGCGTTCCGAAGGCCGGTCCGATTTCGACCGAACTACAACAAGAACTGATTCATGGATACTACGCGTGTGTTTCGTTTATCGATGCCCAGGTCGGACGATTGCTCGACGAACTGCGGCGCCTAGGATTATTTGAGAATACGACGATCATCCTTTGGGGGGACCATGGGTTCCACCTCGGCGATCATAGCTTGTGGGGCAAGCACACGACTTTGGAACACGCCACTCGTGTGCCGCTGATCGTTCGACCACGCCATGGATCCGTTACGAAACGCTCGAACGCTCCGGTCGAGTTGGATGATATGTTTCCGACGCTCTGCGAGCTTGCCGGTCTACCCGTTCCCGATTCGATCAACGGACGAAGTTTACTGCCCATCATTCGTGGTTCGGATGAATCGGTGCGTGACGGCGCGATGACGGTGTTCAAATCAAAGGGTGCGCTCGGCTATTCCTATCGAACTCAGCGATACCGTTACACGCTCTGGCTTAACAGAGCTGGAAAGAATGTCGCTTCGGAATTGTACGACTATCAGATCGATCCGCAGGAAACTCAAAATCTCGCCGAGGATCCTCGATACGACGAGATCATTAGCAAACTCGGGCAACACATGAAAGCCGACGCCCAAGGCTGCGAACGACTGATGTCGTCGAATTCGAATCAAAAATGAATCAACCTCCACCATGTTTTGAAAAGAAATAATGGAATCAAGTCCCCACCACGTTCATCGGATCATGCTGATCTCGGCATTGAGTTTGATGTTCCTAATCAGCTCGGCCTTTCTATTCGTTCCAACGCTCTGTGCCGAGAAAACAGCGGCCTCGCGAGGCACAGGTGGAAAGAAAGGTTTCAAGATATCGAAAGTCGAACCACCGACTTTGTCGCCTCCGAATGGTCCCCGCCTTCGCGAAATCGCACCGCTGGGTGGATCTTGCCCACTCGTCATCGGTGGCTCGACGAGTATCCAATTGCTTGGAACCGAAGCGGAGACGATCATCAATCGGGAGTTCCAATTCATCACGCCCGCTAACGCGTTTAAACAAGCCGGCGTGCACCCCGAGCCGGGCGTTTGGAAATGGGAAAAACCGGACGCGTGGATCGAACGTTGCCGGGAACGAGGCGAGATCATGCGGTTGCACGCCTGCGTCAGCCCTCAATGCTCCGCTTGGGCCGAGGAAGATCATCGCACGCCGGAAGAATTGCGGCAGAACATGGAAGAATACGTCGAAGGCATTTGCAAACGTTACGGCCACTACGAGCATGTCAAATGGATTGACGTTGTCAATGAAACGATCACTCGTGAAGGTGAGTGGTTTGGTCCTCGAGAAGGTGTCGGAAAATGGCAGAACCCATGGACTCAGATCGGATTCGATGAGACCCATCCGCTACGTCCACCGTTGTATATCAAACGAGCCTTCGAGATCGCCGACGAACATGCCCCTAACGTCAAACTTCTCTACAACCAACACGGCGACATGGAGTCAGCCGCCTGGAAGAAGCTTTGTGCGACGGTGCTTTATCTCCGCGAAAAGAATGTGCGAATCGATGGCATCGGGTGGCAAGCTCATGTGAATTCGGGGTTCGAGCAAGACGCCGGAAACATGGACCGCTTGAACAAACTGATCGCGTGGGCTCACGCCCACGACCTCGAATTTCACGTCACCGAAAACACCGTTTGGACCAAGGATGGCGACGACGAAGCCCAAGCGGCCACGTTCGCCGCCATCATCCGCACACTTCTCTCTCACAGCAAGAACGGCATCGTGACATGGAACGCGTGGCAGATGCGAGATTCCGATACCCAACGGCCCGAACGAAAGGGAAACCTATTCGACACCGACGGCAATCCCCGCCCTTCCTACTACGCGGTGCAAGCCGAACTGATGAAGTTTCAGTAGGTATTGTTGATGTGGTTAGGACTGAAGAGGGCGAAAAAGGAAGCGATTAGCGAAAGTCATCGAAAAAAAACATTTTGTCGCAAAAGTGGCTCCCTTGCCGGGAAGTCATCAATGCCATTGACGAATTGCTGCATGACTGAATCTTGTTTTCTGCGGAGCGGTTTCGTCCTACGAGACGTGAATTTTCCTATGAACAAAGAAACACTTTTACAATTCTTCACCTTGATCGCGGCGTTCGGTGTTGCTTGCGATCCCCTACAAGCAGCCTTAGTTATTGACTTCAATGCAAACAATACGTCGGCTGATGTTACCGTTGAGGACTCTCAGAATTACACGATAGACAACACGTCCGGTAACGGTCCGATCGGAATCACCTACAACGAAACGTCAACCGTCCATGCCGGGATCCGGAATTTCTCTGGCAACGGTCTTCGCATCCGGAATACGACCGACGGCGGAATCGGCACCGCATTATTCGGATTTGATCTAGGGGGATCTTATGTTTTCACGGCCGGTGCGGATGATGACATTGTAATCAATACGGGGGGCAACACTCTTAGGATCGACGATGCTGGCACAGGCACTCGCGTTGCCCTCGAGAATGCAGGAGCTTGGTACGTGTCTGAGGAGATTCACTTAACGGGAACAAGTAACGTTAACGCATTGGAACTTGATTGGTTTCAATTGGGCGGGAACACGATCGCTGGGATTACCAATATTGCCGGTGGCGCCACCAGTGCGGCATCATTCACGAACATCACAACGGCGGGTGTGTGGATCGAGATGCTGGGAATGAATGGTGGTGGAAGTCCTAATAGCAACTACGGTGTTCAAGAATTCCAGTTTAACGCAACAGCTTCTGCCGTCCCGGAGCCAACCTCTTTCGCCTTCATCTCGCTTGCGATTGCTGGTGGTATAATTGCGAGACGCAAACGGACTTCTAAGTCGCCGTCACCTTCACCTTCACCGGGAAGTGCGACACAAAGTTAGCCCCTTTTTGTCCGCTAACAGTGTCTTCTAAATTCCCATCAACCACCGCACTCTTTACGCCCATGCGAACGCTTCTTGCTGCCATCCTGACACTGATTCCCGCCTTCGCGATTCGCACGCTGTCCGCTTCCGACGAACTCGCGAAACCCAACATCGTTTTGTTCTTTGTTGACGACTTCGGTGCTCGGGATTTGTCGTGCTACGGCAGTGGATTGTACGAAACACCGAACATGGATCGTCTCGCCGCCGAGGGCATGCGATTCACCGATGCGTATTCGGCGTATCCTCGTTGTGTTCCCTCTCGTGTCGGATTGCTGTCGGGGAAATATCCGGCTCGCGTCCAGTTCGAGTCGGACCAAAGGAAAGGGAAGGAACATCACTTGCCGCTGAGCGAGGTTTCCTTCGGTGAAGCACTGAAAGAGTACGGCTACGAAACTTGTTACATCGGCAAATGGCACCTTGGCCATGAAGGCGGCGATCCGGGGGCGCAAGGCTTCGACACCGTCATTCATTCCGGGTCGGCCGGGGCCACGGGTAGTTTCTTTCACCCGTTCTCGGTCGAGAAGGGGCACTCGGTCGAAAACCCAATCGCGAGTCAAGAAGGTGATTATCTGGTCGATCGCATGACCGATGAAGCAGTGAAGTACATCGACTCCGCGAAAGCGAAACCATTCCTGATGGTGATGGCGCACTACGCCGTTCACACACCGATCGAAGCGCCCGAAGATATCACGAAGAAATATTCCAAGAAGCTTCGCAAAGCGGGCGTGGAAATTGGTGGCAAGAACAACGACGCCGACTTTGTTCGTGACCGGCAAGGGATAACCAAGACGCTGCAGAACAACCCGACCTACGCCGCCATGATTGAAAAGACGGACGATTCACTCGGACGGATCATGCGGGCACTCGAATCAGCCGGAGTGGCGAACAACACGGTTGTTATTCTGACCTCCGACCATGGCGGGCTGTCCACTCGAGGACTCGGCAACAAACGAGCCGTCGCCACTTCCAACGCGCCGTTTCGCCAAGGCAAAGGATCGATCTTCGAAGGCGGCACGCGAGTTCCCTTGATCGTGAAATGGCCGAACAAGATCGAGCCCGGGACAAATTCCTCCGTTCAAGTAACCGGCACCGACCATTATCCCACGATGCTCGAGATCACCGGCGCGCCTTTGCGACCGGAGCAACATGTTGACGGACGCAGCTACCTGAAAGCACTTCAAGGCGAAACGTACCAGCGAGACGCGATGTTCTGGTACAAGTGGCAGGCCCGCCCTGATAGCACAGGCGACACGCGAGCCCTCTCTTTGGTCGACGGCAACTTCAAACTCGTTCAATGGATCGATGAAGACCTGACGGAGTTGTTTGACCTCAGCAAGGACATCAGCGAGCGGACGAATTTGGCCGACCAAATGCCTGAGCGTGCCGAGTCGATGCTTCAAGAATTGCTCGAAATGGAGCAAACCGTAGGGAACCTACGAGAAAAGGGTCGGCTGGAATTGGAAAGGCGTCTGGAGAGAACGAAACAACGTCCATCAGCGAAGCCATAATAGGGCGACCGCCGTCGAAACATCGCCTTCGATGAAACATCAGGAAACAACCGGGTAGCGAGTTTTTTGATTTTCCTCGCAATCATCCTTCTCTAAAAAGTACTCTGTCCCCGGGTTCGGTGGCCGAGTGCGTGGGAAAGTCCTCCAGCTTCGTCAGCACGAGGTGGTCTAGGCATTCGTCGTTCCTGCAACGGGAGCAAAACTGCATCAGAACAGACATGGTCATACAATCAAAGCGTACTGTCCCATTTGGCCGCTCCGACCCATTTGGCCGCTCCCGGGCAACGCGATCCGCGAGTATCGTTTGACTGAGACTAGGTGAAGCATCGGACGGATGTGTCGCCGCTCCGCGGCTGGGTGATTCGTTTTGTTCCGGTGTCCCCATGCTGACGCATGGCTACGTGCTGTCGCGGCTCCGCCGCTAGAGGCATGCCATCGCGACTGCTTCGCGGAACGTCGCGTTCAAGTCGCTCGGGAGTCGCTCGGGAGTCGCGGAGCGACGGTAGCAGTTAGCCCCATGCGTGAGCATGGGGACGATGAACGTGAAACGGCTTGGGAGTCGCGGAGCGACGGCAGGATGTGGTTTCGGATTTGCAAAACGACTGTCTGGGAGGGCTTCCCGGGGTCAGACGCGGGATTCGGGATGGACGAACGCCTGAATCCCGAATCTCGCGACTACCCCCAACGAAGCGCTCGCCCCTACCGGCTCACTGTGATGACCGAAGACGGTTTGAAAACGCTTGAGCGAGAGCTGCTCGAACAGGCAACGAACACTAGAAAACCGCCTTCGATGAAACATCAGGCATCAACTTGGTAGCAAGTTCATTGATTTCGGCATCCATGACGCGCTGTAATTTCCAGCGGCCGATCACCCCGGCCGCTTGCCATTGGTCGGCGTACTTGGCTTCCACAATGCGCCGAGCTTCCGCGTTCACTCCGGCGGCGAGATTCGCATACCCATTTGGCACAATCCCTGTATCGCGTCCTGTTTTCATTTGGGACACAAAACTCGCTCGCAGTTTTCTGATTTTCATCGCAATCATCCTTAAGTCCGTTTAATGCGGCTTCGTCACAAACTTACAAACCCGACGCGTCAGCACGCGTTGATTGAGTGAGCCGACTGCGCTAGCGGGCTGTTGATTTAATTAGCCGTACCGCGTTAGCGGCGGTTAACCGGACGCCAACCGGGGCTAACGCCCATCGGCTCACAAGAATGGCCTAATCCACTCAATGATAACCCGACGCGTCAGTTTTGAAGACTGCACTTTATTCGTAACCCGAAGCGTGAGCGAGGGATCATTGATATTGACTCATCCCTCGCTTACGCAGCGGGTTACGATTAAATCAACACGCCGTTGCGCGTCGGGCTTGTATCATTTGCATGAAAGTCACACGAAACGCGGGGATAACTGATGTACGTCCAACCGTTATAGGGATATTTTCTCCAGCCGTTCAACGATCACTTCCCAAACCGGGTGCGGTTGATCGGCGGGGAAACGGGGCGTGCGGCGTACCATTTCCAAGTGCGTTACGGGAATCATGACGCAGTCTTCACAACCGGGGATCGATGCGTTCTTGCAGGCAACCATTCCGTCGCCTTTGCCATTGGACAGTTCGTCGAAACTGCTCATCAGAGGACGGATACGCGGCCGGATTAGCCGCATCAAACTGCCTTCACGGTCGAACGTTCTCAGCGTGCCTCGTAGCACGACGACGTCGGCTTCCTCGAGCGGCGACTGATTGCCGATGATTGCGGTGTAAGCCACGTCCGGACGACGCGGTCGAGCGGCAAGTTGTTTCAAAAACTCTGATTCGGGAACCAAATCCTTGAGCCCCTGGGATGAGGACTGGTGCAACAAGATTTCGGAGAGATCTTGACTGTTGAATTCGTGACCGGTGAACAAGTCCGACATGGGCGGCATCGTGGCCCAGTTCGATCCGGCGTGGGGCGAACCGAGCGTGATCAGTCCAATGATTGACTTTCCGGGCAAGTCTGGATTTTCGGTCCATTCGCGTGCCACCAAGCCGCCCATCGAATGGCCGATCAAGACGATTTTGGCTGAGGCCACGTTGCGTTCGGTGAGTTCCTTTTGAGTCGCCAAGGCGATTTCTTGAGCCGCAGCCGCGATGGGTTGATCGAAGCTATAGGCGATCGTCGCGGTTCCATACCCCAGCGCACGGACGTGTTCACGAAACTCAACCCAACTTGTGGCGGCACCTTGGTAGCCGTGCAATAAGATCAAGATCGGTTTGGTGGTGCTGCGTTGGAGTAGATCGGAATCCCAATCACACGTACACGCGATCGATTCGACCGGGGCGGCGGCTCGAATCAGTCCACGCCGGCATCGAACCCGCAAGGCTTGTTCGCCTTCGTCGGTCGTGACCCGATCGAGCTTGATCGCCTCCTTGGAGGCTAAGTTGATTCCGGTCAACACGATACCGACCAGTGGGCTGTTCAAGTTCAGCTCGCCCTTGGGAAGCATGCGTTCGACGGACTCTTCGTCGAGTGTCATGGACTCAGCGATCATCCGGGCGACCTCTCGCCAAGCAACCTTACCGTCGACCGAGGGAACGGTGACTTCGATCACGTCGGCTGCGTCGGATGATTCGACCGCTGCCGTTTCGACTTGTGGGAGATCGCTGACTTGCGCGTACACAGGCGAAGCGACCGCGAGAATGCAGGCAAAAAACAGAGCGGACTTCATAGATCGAACCTTGTGGAGTGATTTCGAGAGTCGTTGTCGTATCGACGTGGCAATGGCCGACGTGGCAATGGCCCCTGGACAATCATACACATTCGAAAGCCCGGCGTTGGATGCAACCCGTCACTCGACAACCGCGAGCAGGTCGCCGGCTTCGACTTGGGTTCCCGGTGGCGTGTAAACTTTCTTGACGGTACCATCGGCCGGGGCGTTGATCGTCGTTTCCATTTTCATCGCCTCGAGTACCAATAGCTTTTGACCGGCTTTGACTTTCTCGCCTTCGGCGGCGGCGACGGTGATGACCATTCCCGGCATGGACGCGGCGACGTGCGTCGGGTCACTCGGGTCGGCTTTCATTGCCGCTTTGATTTCGATATCGAGCGAACGGTCGATGACCTCGACTTCGCGAGGTTGCCCGTTGAGCTCGAAGAACACTGTGCGGGCTCCGTTGGGATACGGCTGGCCGACGGCCAGGTATTTGACGATCAGACGTTTGCCTGGTTCGATGTCGACGGCGATCTCATCGCCGGGTTGTTGCCCGTATAGGAAATTCCGTGTCGGTAAGGCATCGACGTTGCCGTACTTCTCTCGGTGTTGGCAAAACTCCTCGAACACCTTTGGATACAGCAGGTAAGTCACCGCGTCTCGATCGCTAGGGGTTTCCTTGGTCATCTCGGCCGCTTTGGCTTTGGCGTCTTCCAAGTCTGTCGGAGGCATCGTCGATCCCGGACGAACCAACAACGGTTCTTCGCCTGCCAGGATCACTCGCGTTACTTCGGCCGGGAAACCGCCCGGCGGTTGCCCCATTCGGCCGCCGATCAGATCCAAAACGCTGGCGGGAAAGGCGAGTTGTTTGTCGCTGGTTAAGACATCTTTGGCGGACATCTCGTTGGCGACCAAGAACAACGCCATGTCGCCGACGGCTTTGCTTGTTGGGGTGACCTTGACGATATCGCCGAACAGTTCGTTCACTTCGGCGTACGCGCGACACACACCGGCCCATCGGTCCGACAACCCGAGGGCACGGGCTTGTTGAAACAAATTCGTGTATTGTCCGCCGGGCATTTCATGTTCGTACAAGTCACCCGTGGCAGGCAAAACATCAGACTCGAACGGACGATAAAACTCGCGGGCGGCTTGCCAGTAGGTGGCCAGCTTGGTCAGCGTGTCGCCGCTGAGGCTTGATTCGCGTTCGGTGAAACGAAGGGCTTCGACCAACGTGTTCAGGTTCACCTGGCTGGTTCCGCCCGACATCGGTGCGAGTGCCGCGTCGGCGATCTGCAACCCTTCCCCGGCGGCGGCGAGGATCGTGGAGGCTTGGATTCCGGCGGTGTCGTGCGTGTGCAAATGGATCGGGATGCCGACTTCTTGACGCAAGGCACGCATCAAGGTGACGGCCGCTTGCGGCTTGAGCAATCCGGCCATGTCTTTGATGGCGAGTAAGTGAGCTCCACCGGTTTCGAGTTTCTTGGCCAGATCGACGTAATACTTCAAGTTGTATTTCGTTCGGCCTGGGTTTTGCAAATCTCCGGTGTAACAAATGGATGCTTCGCAGATGCCGCCTTCGGCGAGCACCGCGTCCATCGCGACCCGCATGTTTTCTTCCCAGTTCAAGGCGTCGAACACGCGGAAAATGTCCATGCCCGCTTGGACGGCTTCCTTGACGAACAAACGCACGACGTTGTCCGGGTAGTTCGTGTAGCCGACCGCATTGCTAGCCCGCAACAACATTTGCGTAAGGATATTCGGCACCGCCGCACGCAAGTCGGCAAGCCGTTGCCAGGGTGATTCACGCAGGAACCGCATCGAGGTATCGAATGTCGCCCCGCCCCACATTTCGAGCGAGAACAGCTCCGACGCCAAGTGCGAATAGGCGGGAGCGACTTGAAGCATGTCATACGTGCGGACGCGGGTTGCGAGCAACGATTGGTGCGCGTCTCGCATCGTCGTGTCGGTGATTAACAAACCTTTCTGCTGCCCGATCCAACGAACCAAACCGTCGACACCTTCTTCACGGAAGATGTCGGCGGTTCCTCGTGGCGGTTTCTCGGTCGGCTTGAACGGTGGGATCGGCGCGGGGGTGGTCCGCGTGGCAACGGGACGGCCGGTGACCAAGGAGTTGCCGTTGACGATGGTCTCGGCGAGGAACGTCAATAACTTGGTCGCCCGGTCGCGGCGACGTGGCAAGCGAAACAACTCGGGCGTGGTATCGATCAAACGTGTGGTCGCTTCGCCCGCCAAGAATGTCGGATGATTGACGAGTTTGAGTAAGAACGGAATGTTCGTTTTGACGCCGCGGATGCGAAACTCTTGCAGCACCCGGTCCATGCGGGAGGCGGCCGAAGCCAACGTTGCCGCCCGGGCAGTTACTTTGACCAGCATCGAATCGTAGAACGGATTGACGACCGCACCCGAATACGCGCTACCGGCGTCCAAACGAATGCCCAATCCTGCGGCGCTGCGGTAGTGACTGATGCGCCCATAGTCGGGCCGGAAATCCGATGCCGGGTCTTCGGTCGTAACGCGGCACTGCATCGCGTAGCCGTTGGTGCGAATGTCGTCTTGCGATTTCAAGCCGACCTCTTCGCTTGTCAGCGGATAACCTTGGGCGACCAAGATTTGATTGCGAACAATGTCGATGCCAGTGACTTCTTCGGTGACGGTGTGCTCGACTTGGATGCGTGGGTTGACTTCGATGAAGTAAAACTTGTTGTCGTCGACGTCGAGCAGAAATTCCACCGTACCGGCGTTTTCATAACCACCGCTGCCGCCTTCAGAGACGGACCCGACGGCCCGCCCGATCTTGATCGCCGCGTCGCAGATATCGCTCCGCATCTGCGGCGACAAGTTGGGTGCGGGTGCCAGTTCGACGACTTTTTGGTGTCGACGTTGGACGCTGCAATCGCGTTCGTAAAGATGGACCAAGTTGCCATGGCGGTCGCCGAGCAATTGGACTTCGAGGTGACGCGCTCGTTGCACGAATTTTTCGAGGAAGACTTCGTCGCTGCCGAAAGCGGTCTTGGCTTCGCGCTGGGCGGCTTCCAAGGACGAGGCCAACTCGTCCGGAGTCATCACGACTCGCATTCCACGACCGCCGCCACCCTTGGCAGCTTTCAACATGATCGGATAGCCGAGATCGTTGGCGGCGGTGACGGCTTCATCAAGCGACGTGACCGATTGAGCGGTTCCGCCGAGAACGGGAACGCCGGCGATCTTGGCTAAGTTGCGAGCGCTGGTTTTGTCGCCGAGGTCACGCAAGGAACGTTCGCTCGGTCCGACAAACAGAATGCCGGCCTCTTCAAGAGCTTTGGCGAAGTCCGGGTTCTCGGAAAGAAAACCGTATCCAGGGTGAACCGCATCGACGCCGTGAAGTTGGCAGATTGCAACGATGGCATCGATGTTGAGATAAGATCGGATCGGTTCGCCGGGCTCACCGATCTGGTAAGCCTCGTCGGCCTTGAATCGGTGCAACGCATACCGGTCTTCGTGTGAATAGATCGCGACCGTTTTGATGCCCAATTCCGTCGCCGAGCGAAACACTCGCGTAGCGATCTCGCTGCGGTTGGCGACCAGAATTTTGCGAATCGGACGAACCGAACCGGAAGTAGCAGCGGTGGATGTCATCAGAAGTTTCGTTGGCGTGAAGAACGTCAGGAAAAAGGAACTCGAACGAGTGTTTACCTTAACGAATCATTCACGCCAATCGTAGCCGGAGTCGGAAGACATTCGGGGCGGAACGTCACCGCCGGCGGAATGCGCCGCTGATTGATACCGCGATGCTAAGCATCGGGTGAACAATAAGTGATGGATTCTTAACGTGGCGTCGACTTTCAGTCGACGTTTCAGGGTTTGGCGACTGAAAGTCGCCACCACTTAATGTTCACGCGATGCTAAGCTGGCTGGACTCTTGGGGGTTTAGGTACCGAGATGCCGGGTCTCCGCTATCGCTTCGACCCAGCCTACGTATCGAACCAGCCTACGTGTCGAACCAGCTTATGGGGTTTCGACGATCGAATCTTCGTGGGTTTCGTCCCACAGTCCGGTCAGACGGCTAACCGCAGCGTGCAATCGGCTTTTGACCGTCCCGACTGGAATGCCCAATACGTCGGCGGCTTCGCGATACTTCAGACCTTGGTAGTAAACTAATTCAACGACCTGTTGCATCGGTTCGCCGAGCGATTCGACGGCTTCGTGAACCCACCGGCCATTTTCCTCACGCGATGCTTCAACGAGAGGATCGGTGCTCGCTCCGACCAATTTCTCGGACCAACTGCCGCTTCGATCGTCTTCTTGACCGCCGGCCGGGCGATCCAAGCTGACCATTTTGTGACGCTTGTTACGGCGTTGCACGTCGATGGCTTGGTTGGTTGCGATGGCGTAGAGCCACGGTCGGAATCGACGTGACGGATCAAATTGCTGGCACTTCAGGTGGACTTGCAAAAAAGTCCCTTGGAAGGCGTCTTCGGCCATTTCGGCGTTACCAATGTAACGACGAAGGTAGGCATAAATTTCCCGTTCATAACGACGCATCAGTGTCTCGTAGATCGCCCGGTCGGCGGTCTTGCGATAGCGGGCGATGAGTTGCTCGTCAGTGATCTCGGGAGTTTCGGGCTCCGAGCCGATTCCGGCGGACGTTTGGGCGGCTTGGGCCTTGGCCGAGCCGTTGGACGCGACGTTGATCGGCTTTTCGGGAGCGAGGGTGCTCGGTGAAAAGTTCATGGGTTCCGTCTGCGATTGAAGGTAAAAACAAAAAGTAAAATGGAAAACCATCCACCGTAAAAATGCGTAACGGACGTAGGATATCCGCCAAAGATTCGATCGATCTATCCGATTTGCGTCAAGATTACGTGAATTTGCTTATCTTACAGGGGTGAAGAACCGACTCCACGAGACGTTCGGCGGCCTCTCCGCCTAAATGATCCTCTTTAGGGAGCGGATTCACCCTTCATTATCGCCGGATACCTCGAAAAGTCAATGCTCGCGGCGGGCCGCTCGCGTTCGTTATCCAGACACGACGAATCCCGAAACGACGACGGCCATGGGGGTGGGCTTCAGTAGCCAGGTCCACTTCGTTTGACCGTAGTAATCGGGTATTTTGCGTCGGCGAAACATTCGCCGACTCCCACCCACCGCGACGCAGCGATTCTTCATGGCTTCTTCTGAATTACTTGCCTTGGGCACCCATCCGGTTACCGTCATCATCGGCTTGGAGGTTCACGTCCAGCTCAAGACCCGCACGAAGCTGTTTTGCGGTTGCACGACGGAGTTCGGAATGCCCGCCAATTCCCAAGTCTGCCCGGTTTGTTTAGGGATGCCGGGGGCGTTGCCCGTGATGAACCGCGAAGCGATCAAGCTGTCCGTGCGGACCGGTCTGGCACTCAAATGCTCGATTCCGCCCGTGACGAAGTGGGACCGCAAGCAGTACTTTTATCCCGATCTGCCCAAGGGTTACCAAATCAGCCAATTCGATCTGCCGATCTGTGCGGACGGATTTCTCGAGATCCAAGACCCCGCCGACGATGAGTCGCGGCGGCACATCGGCATCGTCCGCGCTCACCTCGAGGAGGACGCGGGCAAGAGCATGCACGACGAGGCCGCCGGCGTCTCCGATACGAAGATCGACTTGAATCGGTGCGGCACGCCGCTCCTCGAGATCGTCAGCCAACCGGATTTAAGGTCGGCCGACGAGGCGAAAGCGTATCTCAACGAGCTCAAACTCTTGTTGACTCACCTGGACGTTTCCGACTGCGAAATGTCCCAGGGCAGTTTGCGGGTCGACGCGAACGTGAACTTACACATCGACGTCAAAGGTGAAAAAGTCGCCACGCCGATCGTCGAGATCAAAAATCTGAATAGCTTCCGTAACGTCCAACGCGCGATCGAGTTCGAAGTCCAACGACAGGTAGTGGATTGGGAAGACACCGGAGCGACCATCGACACCGCGCCCAAAACCACTCGCGGATGGGATGACGCGGCCGAGAAAACGTTCGAGCAACGTGAAAAAGAATTATCGGCGGACTATCGATATTTCCCGGACCCGGATCTGTTGCCCGTGCGATTGCCCGTCGAGTTTGTTGATGCGATTCGCGAGTCGCTCGGTGAACTCCCCGCAACGACGCGGGAACGATTGCAAACCCAACACGGCATCAAGCCCTACGACGCCGACGTGATTGTCAATCAAGGTCCGGCGATGATTGGATATTTTGAAGCGGCCGCGACATCGAGCGGCGACGGCAAGAAAACATCGTCGTGGATCATGCAAGACGTGATGCGGGCGATGAAAGACCGCGAATTCACCGTGGAAACATTTCCGGTATCGGCCACCGCATTGGGCGAGTTGGTGCGAGAGGTCTCCGACGGCAAGTTGGACAATTCACGCGCCCGTGATGTGTTCGAACATTTGATCGAAAACCGCGTCACGATCACCGAAGCGAAACGCCAACTCGGCATCGAAGCAGTCGACGACGACGCACTTGTCGAATTGTGCAAGGAATTGCTCGCTGCCAACCCGCAAGTCGTCACCGATTACCGCGAGGGCAAACAACAAGCCGTCGGGGCGTTGATCGGTCAAGCTCGCAAGAAAAACCCCAACGCTAATCCGCAAGCCGTTCGGCAAACGCTTTTGGATTTGATCGCGAAAGCGAGCTAGCGGGCTGTCGAACGGTTGGCATCGCGACGATCCGCAAATTGCACAAGTTTGGCACCGCCTCTCTCGGCAAATCAAGCTGGGGTGAATCGGCCTTTTTGATTGTCCCTTAAACCCACCCAGCTTGCCGATAGCTTTGTGTTGTTTGCTCGATCCGAGTGGAGAGATCCGCGGCCGGGGCGAACGACAATTCTTTGGCCGCCCGTGTTCCGTCGCAGACCCATGAACCACCAACGCCTTCCCGGATCTTGTCGAGGTTCAAAAATACGCGTCGCCCCAACACTCGCAACAAAACTTCACCATAACCGCCGATCATCCATCCGATCGTTTTAGGCACACGGACATGTCGCACGCGGTCTTTTTGAATCGTTGAGGCGATCATGTCGGCCAATTGAACGAACGTAACAGGTTTGGGATCGGTCAAGTAATAGATACCGACGCGATCTTGATCGATTCGCCCGGCTTCATTCAGTCCCTGCAACCGTCGGCCACGCTCGCTAGCTACAAGCAACGCGGGAACCAAATCGACCACACTGATGTAAGAATAGCGTGCCGTCTTGGACAGCACCAAGTTCCACCCCAAGCGCACCGTTTGGTACAATGCCAACAGGTTGCGATCGCCGGGACCGATCACGCAGGGAGGGCGAATGATTGTGATCGGAAGTTCGCCCGCTAAGTCGTGCAAACGCGACTCGGCTTCGAGTTTGGTGCGCCCGTAGTGCGATACGGGATGACAGTCATCCATTTCGTTGACTGCGGCGTGATGCGGCCCGGCCGCCGCGAGCGATGATAGATAGACGAACACGGGTGGCGTTGGTTGCAAGGCGGCCGCCTTGGCAATCCCCTCCGTCGCGTCGACGTTGATGCTTCGTGATAGGGCCAGTGATTGAGTCGAGACGGCCGCCGCCGAATGAAAAATCCGATCGACCCCGGTCAGGACACCGGCGATCGCGTTGGTGTCACGGATATCCGTTCGGACCAACGACAATCGCTCCGGAAGACCAACCGAACGGGGGGGTGACTTCTGCTCGTTCAAGTCGACGTGCCCGGTGGGCTCTGTCCAGTCGACATCTTCGGGATCGAAACGAGAGAACCGATCCACCGCGATCACATGATCGCCGCGAGCGAGCAACTCGGCGACCAAGCGACGCCCGACGAATCCGGCGGCCCCGGTGACAAGGGATCGAGTCAATTTTCCAGGCTTTCGACAAGAAATGGGTGAAGGAACAGTGTGAATTCTGACGGTTGAATCGAAATTGACCAATCGTGGCCTGCGATCAACCAAATTACACCCCGAACGGGGTGTGATAAATTGCCTTCTCGGCCTAAATTAACGCACAGCCGCGCCGACGAAGGCTCGTCCCAGCGAAAATAGCATCTTGGGCTCTTAACGTCTTCATGAACGATCTTAGCAAGCCACCTCGCTCCACGCCGCGCACTCTTGTCGAGTTGCTGCGGGACCGAGTGGATCGACGTGATGACGCCGTGTTGTATCGGTTCCTGAAGCCGCGATCCGACCAGCCCGAACGTCGGGGGAAGAACGCCGCCGACTTCGATATCCAAACGCTTTCCTATGTTGATTTACAGCGGGCGGCACAGCGGATGGCCGTCTGGTTGCTCGACCGGGTCGCACCCGGTGACCGCGTCGTGCTGGCATTTCCTCCCGGATGCGAGTACCTAACCGCCTATTTCGGATGCCTCCACGCGGGTGTCGTCGCCGTCCCCGCGTATCCTCCACGCCGCAACCAACGCGACCAGCGGCTGCACGCGATCCTCGCCGACGCCGATGTCCGGGTCGCGTTAACGACGCAGGGGTTGCTCGAATCGGTCCAAGAATCCATGGCTGATGCGAAGCAAGTGCAGTGGCACAGCATCGAGTCGGTCGAATCATCCGGAGTGAGCGACGCCGATTGGGCTGAACCGCAGATCAACTCCGACACCCTCGCGTTTTTGCAATACACGTCCGGTTCAACCGGAACGCCCAAGGGTGTCATGGTGACGCACGGCAACTTGATTCATAACCAAACGCTGATTCAACACAGTTTCCGATCGACCGAGGATTGCAACCTGACCGGTTGGTTGCCGTTGCATCATGACATGGGATTGATCGGCAACGCGTTGCACCCGCTCCACTTAGGTTCTTCGTTAACGTTCATGTCGCCGATCGATTTTTTGCAAAAGCCGGTTCGGTGGTTGCGGGCGATCGATCAGTTCGACGGTCGAGTCAGTGGTGGACCGAACTTCGCCTACCGTCTGTGCGTCGACGAGATCGACGACTCGGAACTGGAAGGCCTCGATCTTTCGGCATGGAAAGTCGCCTTCAACGGGGCTGAACCGATCGACCCGAACGTCTTGGATCGTTTTGCCGAACGATTTAAGCCGTACGGTTTTTCGCACCAGCAATTTTGCCCCTGTTACGGCATGGCCGAAACAACCTTGCTGGTCACCAGCAGCGTGCGTGACGAAGCGGTGCGGATCTCCACTCCGGATCGTTGGGTCGGATGTGGTGTGCCTCGTGAGGACATGGACATCCGCATCGTCGACGGGGCCACGTTGAAAGAAGTGTCTCCGGCGCAGACTGGTGAAATCTGGATTTCGGGCCCTTCCGTGGCGGCCGGTTACTGGAAACGACCTGACGCGACACGTGAAACGTTTGAAGCAACCCTCGAGGGTTCCGATCGTCGCTACTTGAGAACCGGCGACTTGGGGTGGATCGATCCCAAAGACGGTGAACTGTATGTCACCGGTCGGTGCAAAGACTTGTTAATCGTTCGCGGCGTCAATCATTACCCGCAAGACATCGAACGCACCTCGGAATCGGCCCACGATGCGTCCGCGACCGGCGGTTGCGCCGCGTTCTCGATCACGCGTGACGGCACCGAGTCGTTGGTGATCGCTCAGGAAGTGCGACGGTCGGCGCGGCGAACGATGAATGCCGATGAGGTCGTCGATGCGATTCGAAAGGCCGTCGTCGACGAACATCAATTACCGCCGATCTCGATCCTGCTGTTGCGACCGGGAGCCTTGCCCAAAACGACCAGCGGAAAGGTGCAACGAAGCGAAGCCCGACGACAATACCTCGCCGACGAAATGCGGGTTGAGCATCGATGGGATCTCTTTTCAAACCAAGCAATCGATACGCCGACGACTTGTTCCATTCGGGACGATCGATCCGATCGGGTCGAGAACAACCTCGAAGCTTCCAAGCTTACCGAATGGTTGGTTCGGCAAGTCGCTCAACGTGTCAAGTTGCCGGCTGAGTCGATCGATCCCGGCGAGCCGTTTTCGATGTACGGACTCGATTCCCCCGGTGCGGTTCGATTGGCCGGAGAACTTTCGCTGTATCTCGGACGCGAGATCCCACCCACGCTGGCTTACGAATATCCCACGATCAACGCACTCGTCGCGTTCCTGTGTGGGGTCTCACCGTCTTCGCGATCCGATCTACCCAAACAATCTAAACAATCTAAACGATCCAAACGTTCCGACGACTGCCAATCCATTGCGATCATCGGGATCGGTTGTCGTTTCCCCATGGCGGACTCGCCTGACGCGTTCTGGGACTTGCTAAGCTCCGGGCAGGACGCGATTCGTGACGCGGCGAATGTGATGCGCTGGTCCTCGTCACCGAGTTCCCTCGATGCCGCCTATCGCCGGGCCGGATATCTCAATCAAGTCGATCAGTTCGATGCGGGTTTCTTTGGCATCAGTCCCCGCGAAGCCGACGCGATCGACCCACAACATCGTTTGCTACTTGAAACAACTTACGAAGCATTCGAAGACGCCGGCATCCCGATCACGCACATGCAAGGCCGATCGGTCGGTGTGTTCGTCGGTTCGAGTCACCAGGACTACTTGCGACTGAGCAACGCGTCGTCGGTGACGGCGTATTCCGCGTCGGGTAACTCGCTCGCGATGGCTTCGGGACGAATCTCTTACACTTTTGATTTTCGCGGCCCGAGCCTAACCATCGATACCGCGTGTTCGTCGTCGCTTGTTGCCACGCATCAAGCGATTCGATCGATCCGCAACGGCGAATGTGACTATGCGATCGCCGCCGGCGTGAACTTAATTCTTTCCGACGAAGCCACCGAATCTTTCGCCAAAGCGGGCATGTTGTCGTCGACCGGTGTGTGCCGCGCGTTCGACGATCAAGCCAACGGATTCGTTCGTGGCGAGGGTGTCGCGGCGATCCTGTTGCAGCCCCTCGACGATGCGATCGCCGACGGAAATCGAATCTATGGCGTCTTGAAAGGCTCCGCGATCAATCAAGACGGACGTACCAACGGCTTGACCGCGCCGAGCCGAGAAGCGCAATCGGAACTGATCCGCGAAGCTCTTCACGACGGAGGCTTATCGCCGGAGGATCTGGATTACGTCGAAGCCCACGGAACGGGTACCCCGCTGGGCGATCCGATCGAACTGCGAGCGATCCGCGAAGTGATCGGTTCTTCGACACGTTTGCAAGTCGGCTCGGTCAAGTCCAACATCGGGCATTTGGAATCCGCCGCCGGGATCGCGGGGTTGATCAAAGTCGCGTTGGCGATGCACCACGAACAATTGCCACCGCAGATCCATTTCGAGCGTCCCAATTCGAACGTCGCTTGGGATGAAAGCATCACGGTGCCCACGCGACCGACTGATTGGAAACGTCAGGTCGATCGCCCTCGGGTTGCCGGTGTCAGTTCGTTCGGGTTCAGTGGCACGAACGCGCACGTGATCGTCGCCGAGGCACCGGCAGCGACAGCGAAGCCAGAAACGATCACACGCCAAGGCGATCCGCTCGTCATGTCGGCGAAATCGGAACCCGCGCTCGCTCAACAGATTGAATCGATCGAGTCACTCGCATCCCAAGTGGATCACACTTCACTCGCGTTTTCTCTCGCCGTCCGGCGCAGTCACTATCGATACCGGGCAGCCAAGATCGGAGACGCCCGCGACGCGACTTGGATTCACGCGACTGCTCAACGAAATCCGCACGTGGATTTTTACTTCACCGGCCAAGGGGGCATTCATCCCGGTTGGGCGCGGTCGTTGCATCAATCCAATCCCACCTTCGCGCGTTTGTTCGATGAAGCCGCCAGGTCCTATCAACGCGTTACCGGCGATGATTTGAAATCTCGCGTGTGGGGTGATGCCAACGGTTGGTCCGATGTCCAAATTCAACCGGCGATCTATACCATTCAGGTTGCCACCGCACGGTTTTGGCAAAAGCTCGGCATCGAAACACACCGAGTCGTCGGCCACAGTTTGGGCGAATACGCGGCGGCCACGATCGCGGGCGTGTTCGAATTCGAAGACGGCTTGAAGTTAGTCGACACCCGCAGCCGACTTGCCGGAGCGATCCAACAACGTGGCGGCATGTTGGCGGTTTTCGCAAGTGAAGCCGATACACAAGCCGCACTGGAAGAGGCAAGCCAAGGTCGAACCGAAGATTGGGATATCGCGGTCGTCAACGGTCCTCGTCAAACATTGATCGCGGCACTGCCGGAAACCCTCGAGCGTTTAACCGTCGTATTAAACGACCGGGGGATCACGACCCGACCGATGGCGACGACACACGGATTCCACAGTCGCTTGATCGATCCGATGCTCGACGAGTTCGAAGCCTACGCGGCAACGATACCAATGCGTCCGCCGACTCGACCGATGATTTCGTCGCAAACAGGTCTGCCGGTGGGCGATGAAGTGGCCACACCGGCTTACTGGCGTGGTAATTTGCGAAACACGGTTCGTTTTGATTCGGCGTTGAAAACACTCTCCGCCGATAAGGCTGGCAAGTCGGACGACACAACGATCGGCCTGGAAATCGGAGCCGGCTCGACCTTGTCTGGGTTGGCCCGCGCGTCCAAACTTGGCTTGGACGTGTTGCCCGGCATCATCGATCATCCAGACTCAGGAACGAATCACGGGGCGACGCTCGCCAAGTTATACTTGCATGGTGCGGAGATCGATTGGCGGCTGGCGTTAGGAGCACCAGCACCAATGATCAGTTTGCCGACCTATTGCTTTGATCGCTCACGCCACTGGATCACGCCGTCCTCCGAAGAACCAGCTTCTGCGCCCGGGTTGCAAATTTCGCCGCCGGCAGTTCCCTACGAATCACACCGTGGCACCGATTCACCAGGGACTCGCTTGGACCTAGCGGGCGACGATGTCGTCTACCAAAATGTCTTGATGGCGGACGATTTCATCGATCATCAAGTGATGTCTTCGATCGTGTTCCCCGCTGCGGGAATTTTTTGGTGGGCTTGCCGGGCCGGTCAAGAACAGGCCAAAAGCTCAATTCCAACGGCTCCAGTGGTGTTGGAAAATGTTCGAATCGAACGATCGCTCGTCTTGTCGCCCGGCGAATCCAAAACGAGCCAACTGAGTCTGAAACCTGGGGACGCGAACCAGCGTTCGGGCCAGTGGTCGGTACGTCACGAAAACGGCTGGCAACGCCATGCGGATTGGCGAGTGCGATCGGAAGATTCTGTTGTCCAGATGCCGTCGATGCCCTTGCCGGCAACGCGGATCGGACAATTGCAATCACAGTGCGTCGCGACACACTACCGACAACTTGCCGACGCCGGCTTGCAGTACGGTCCGTCGTATCGCTGTATCGAACAGATTCGCGCGACCGGCAAATGGGTCGACGCGGTGATCGCGCCGGCAAGTCCCGACGACACCGATCGTATCGGATTGTTCGACAGTGCGTTGCAGACGATCGCCGCAGCAGGATACCAGTGGGGATCGCGAACGTGGGTTCCGGTCGGTGCCCAACGGATCGAATTCGCATCGGATGTTGAGTCCAATTTCAGCGGGCGTCTTCACGTACAGGCGAGTCTTCTCGAGCAGGACGACGAGTCCGCGACGGCGGAAATCTGGATCAGCGGCGAGTCGTCCGATCGCGTCTTAATCCACATCGTCGGTTTGAAAGTTCAAGCCACCACACCGATCGATACGCAACATTGCCTGTTCCAAGATACCTTCGTTCCCCGCATTCGTTTGACCGAACCGGCGAATCGCCCCACGCCCAAGTTGAACGACGTCGATTGGTACATCGGCATGCCTGAGGCGGACCATGGCGTGCTAACGATCAGCAACGCACTCGAAGCCCTCGCCGGTCGTTGGGTCGCCGATATTTTGAGTGAATTGGGACTACGTTGGGAGATTGGTCGGTCCTTCACCACATCCGAGTTCTCCGCGCAGGCCGGCGTCTTGCGCGCCCATGGACGGTTGCTACATCGGATACTCGCCATCGCGGCGGAGGAAAGATGGCTGACGCGGGACGCTCAACGACGTGACGATGCCGATCACGATTCGGACGAAACGCGTTGGACGATCCAGGCCGTTCCGACTTCCACGGTCGCCGAAATGCCTCGGATCGCTGGCCAGAACGAGTTCGTCTTGCTCGATCGATGCGCCGCGTCAGTGGCTGAGATCATGCGGACGGGAAAGGATCCCTTGCCGTTGTTGTTTCCGAGCGACGGACAAGCGACCGTCGCCCATGTTTATCGTGATTCGATCGGCGGTCGACGGCTGAATCATTTAGCGGCGACTTCGGTGCAACGCATGGTAGATGCCTTGCCGCCCGGACGCGGAATGCGGATTCTCGAGATCGGAGCGGGGACGGGATCGACGACCGCATCCGTGTTGCCTTGTTTGCCGCCGGATCGATGCCGCTATGATTTCACCGACATCGCGCCCGGTTTCTTCATCGCGGCGAAAGAGCAATTCCAAGAATTCGGATTTGTGAACTATCAAGTTCTCAACATTGAAAACGATCCCGCCACCCAGGGATTTGATTCTCGATTGGGTACCTACGACTTGGTGATCGCCGCGAACGTGCTGCACGCGACGGCGGACATGACGACGACGTTACAAAATATCGCCCGGATGCTATCGCCGCGAGGCAGTCTGATCGTACTCGAAGGCACCCGTCCGGCTCGATGGATGGATTTGACATTCGGTTTGACCGATGGATGGTGGCGATTCACGGACGCCGACGTGCGTGCGGATTACCCCTTGTTGTCGTGCGATGGTTGGCGATCACTGCTGAGCAACACGGGTTTCGAGGGCACGTGTTTTATCGACCCGGTCGACAACGAAAAACAGCCCTCACCGAGTCATTTGATTTGTTCCCATCGTCAACAAGACAAGAATCAACCCGAAAGCCGGGTCGGGTTCGTCGGAATCGGCACCGGTGATTGTCAACGTCAACTGATCCAACAACTCAATGAACACCACTCCGACGCGATTGCCATGATCGACGCGGTGGAGTTCACTCGTCCGGCTGTCACTTCGTCTGATCGGATCGTCGAACAGGTCCAAGCGGTCTGCGATCGTTCGCGTCCGACCCACTGGGTGCTAATGCTGGAGATCGATGACACGGCGTTTGATTCGCCGGCGGACGGGCTGATGGTTGTCAGCCGGTGCGTCCTCGATACATTGCAAACGATCGAGAACTGGTCCGAGTCTTTGCCGTCTGGTCGACCCGACATGCAAATCGACTGGGTCACCCGGCGGTGCGATTCGAGCATGATCAGCGATGCGCTGTCCGGATTTTGGCGAACGGCTACCTTAGAGCATCCTCAATGGCGATGCCGGAGCATTGATGTTGCTGTTGACGGTGATTCGAATGACGCTCTTGCGATGTTGTGCGATGAGTTGGTCGGCACGGCTGCGGACCGTAGCGAAGTACGCCTCGACATCCATGGCCGTCGGGTTCGCGAGCTAACTCGAATCGATCTTCCTATTCGGATCAGCGACAAGGTAGGCCGCGAGTTGTCGATTCGTCGGCGTGGATCGTTGGACGGTTTAACGATCAAAGCGAAACCACGGCGCAAACCGCAAACGGGTGAAATCGAAATACGCATTCGTTACGCGGGATTGAACTTTCGGGATGTCTTGAATGTGTTGGGGAGTTATCCCGGCAATCCGCCCCTGGGTGCCGAATGCGTCGGCGTGGTCGCGTCGGTTGGCGAAGGGATCGATGAGTTTGCGGTCGGTGATCATGTCGTCGCGATCACACCGGATACGTTGGCTGATTTTGTCACATTGCCTGTCGATTCGGTTTGCCCGATCGGCGAAGGGATCGACGAAGTCGGTTTGGCGTCCTTGCCGGTGGCCTTCTTGACCGCGTCGGAATCGCTCGAATCGATCGCCCAGTTAAGTGCCGGGCAATCCGTATTGATCCATTCGGCGGCAGGCGGCGTGGGCATGGCTGCCGTCCAGATCGCCAGATCACTCGGTGCGAACGTGTACGCCACGGCGAGTCGGTCGAAACACGATTTCTTGATCGCAGGCGGCCTGGAACACGTATTCGATTCGAGAGATTTGGGTTACGCCGACGCGATCTTGAGTCTCACCGGTGGTCGGGGCGTGGACGTGGTCTTGAACTCGCTGGGAGAAGACTTTGTCGACGAAAATTTGCGTTGCCTTGCCCCTCAGGGTCGTTACGTCGATATCGCGTTATCCAACGAAACCTTGACTCGGCGAATTCAATCCAACCGACCCGACATTCATTATTCCACATTGGACTTGTCGCAAACGTTGGCCTCACATCCGGGATCGATCCGCTGTCGCTTGGAAGATTTATTGAAGCGGATAGCGGACCAAGAGATCCATCCTCTTCCGTCTCGGTTGTTCACTCTCGATCATGCTGAGGAAGCGTTCGCTTGGATGATGGAAGGGCTGAACGTGGGCAAGCCCATTGTTCGCTGTGATGACGTATCCGAACAATCGGCCACGGCACCGTCGTCGGGCGTCCATTTGATCTCCGGCGGTTTAGGTGGCTTGGGATTACTGACGTGCGACGTGCTTGTTCGGCGTGGTGTTCACGACATCGTGTTGCTAACCCGCCGAGAACCGACGGATCGGGAAGCGACGATTCTGCAGGATTGGAATCGCGCCGGTGCCCGTGTTCGTGTCGAGGTGTTGGCGATCGATCAATTGGACTCGGTTGAATCCACGCTCGATCGAATCCGAAGCGAAGGGCGTCCGATCACGGCGGTCTATCACCTTGCGGGCGTTTTGCAGGATTCCGTGATCTCGGAGCAATCGACGGAATTGTTCCAAACCGTTTTGGATCCCAAAGCCAAGGGCGGATGGAATCTACATCGAGCGACCTTGGACGATCCGATCGATTCGTTCGTGCTGTTTTCGTCCATGTCGGGATGGTTGGGATCACCGGGTCAAGCCAACCACGCCACCGCGAACGCGTTCTTAGACGCCTTGGCCGATCATCGACGGCGTGCCGGGCTACCCGCCGTTTCGATCGGTTGGGGACCTTGGGCTCGGGTGGGATCGGCGGCCAAGCGAGATCGGCTCGGCAAAGGCGATCTCGCCGGGATCGGGATGTTGATGCCCGACGAAGGAGCCGAACTATTGGAGCAAATCTTGGGGGCAACCCAAGGCGATGTCGCTCATCAATTAACTGTGCCGGCAAGGATCGCGGCCGGAAAGTTGCTCATCGAGCAATTGCCTGAACACCTCAAGGCTGACCCGCTGTTCGCCGGACTTTCCGAAAGAACCGAATTATTCCGGTCGTTCCGCGAAGAAAAACTTTGCTGGATAGGCAATTTCTCAGACTATTCTCAAGAAGAGCAGGCCGAACGGGTGATGAACCACCTAACCGAAGCCATTGCAGGGGCTCTGGCGATGCCTTCGGCCGAGTCGGTTCCCATCGACAGTCCGCTGTTTGACCTCGGGATGGACTCGCTGACGTCGTTGGAGCTGGTCAATCACTTGCAGTCGACGCTCGGCGTTCGAATGAGCACGGTGGAGCTGTTCAATTTCCCTGACGTGCGGTCCTTGGCCGGACGGCTCGTCGAACTATTGAACGATCCATCGGACAATTCGCGTCCGCTGGCCGAGGCGTTTGAAGATGTACCACTGAAGATGAACGAGATCCAAGCCGATTCGGTCGCCGATGGCGTCGACCGCGACGAAGTCACTGATTTGCTACGAGAGATCGGCGATCTGACCGACCAATTCGAAACCTGGGGAGCCGAATCTTGATTCAATTGCCGCCGCCTGACGACTCGCGTTCGATCGATATCAACAACGTTCTCGAAACGCTCCGTAAGACCAAGGCGGGGATGCAGCGGGTTCACGAGCGGTTGAGTGAACCGTTGGCGGTCATCGGGATGGGATGTCGATTCCCCGGAGCGGCCAATCCGGATGAGTACTGGGATCTGCTTCATCAAGGCCGATCCGTTGAAACGGCGTCCGGCGACCGTTGGGACGAAAGTTTGCAAGCCGAACATGAAAAACAACCCGGACGGATCACGGCAAATCGAACCGGTTGGTTGGATGCGATCGACCAATTCGATGCCGGGTTCTTCGGCATCACCGGACGCGAAGCGGCGACGCTGGATCCTCAACAACGTCTGCTGTTGGAAATTGCTTGGGAAACATTCGAGAATGCCGGAATCGTCCCTGCCAAAAGTCGAGGCCAACGCATCGGTGCGTTTGTCGGGATCTGCAGCAACGACTACCTGTATCGACTAAATCGTCGCGACTTCAGTTCGATCGATACTTACTTGAGCACAGGCAATGCACATGGTGCGGCAGCAGGTCGGTTGAGCTATGTGATGGACTGGCGTGGCCCTAGCGTCGCGATCGACACGGCGTGCTCGTCCTCATTAACCGCCTTGCATTTGGCAACGCGTAGTTTGCGTTATGGCGATTGCGACATGGCGATCGCGATGGGCGTCAATGTCATCCTTGCACCGGAATTGAGCATCAGTTTCTCGCAAGCGGGAATGTTATCTTCGACCGGACGGTGCCACACGTTTTCTTCCAACGCTGATGGATTTGTTCGCGGCGAAGGTTGCGGTGCCGTTTTGTTGAAACGATTGCGAGACGCGGTCCGTGACGGAGACACGATCCACTGTGTCGTCCGCGGCACAGCGGTCAATCAAGACGGTCGCAGCGTGGGGCTGACCGCACCCAACGGCAATGCCCAACAGGCCGTCATCCGCGAAGCGATCAATGACGCCTCGTTGACCCCCGACCAAATCGATTACATCGAGGCACACGGAACCGGCACGCCGCTCGGCGATCCGGTTGAAGTCGATGCGCTGCGGCAAGTTTTTGCAAACTCTCGCCGCCCCGATCAACCACTCAAGATTGGCTCGGTGAAAACCAACATGGGCCATCTCGAAGGTGCGGCGGGAATCGCCGGTGTCCTGAAAGTCGTCCTGTCGATCAAACACAACGCGATTCCCGCGCATCTGCACTGCGACGCCCCCAGTCCCTCCATCGATTGGCAATGGCCGGTCGAGATCACGACCCACGCTCAACGATGGTCGTCCAAGATGCGAGTCGCCGGCGTCAGTTCGTTCGGGTTCGGCGGAAGCAACGCACATGTGATCTTGTCGGACGCTCCGGTTTCCAATCCGCTATCTCCAGGTGCGACACGTCCGGACACCATTTCGGGCGAATTCGTCAAACACGATTCAGAAACCTCCCCGGAAAGTCTGTTCGTGTTGTCGGCTAAATCACCCAAAGCCCTGCGGGAGTACGCCCAGAGGTTTGCGGACAAGTTTTCGCGCGTACCCGAACGATTGGTGGATATCTGTTATTCAGCCGCCACGACCCGCGAAGTGTTTGAACATAGGGTCGCATTCGTGGTCGAGTCCACCACTGACTTGGTCATGAAATTGAACGCATTTGCCAGCGGACAAACGAGCATGCCGGAAATCTCCATGCCGACGTCCCGAGGTTCGCTCATCAGTGTCACCAGCCCGACGTTGTCGGCTCTGGCCGATGCATTCATGCGAGGTGACACGATCGATTGGGCTTCTGTGTTTGAACCGACCTCGAAAAGGATTGATTTGCCGACCTACCCGTTCCAGCGAACTCAACGTTGGATGGACGAGCTGCCGGTCAAACTGCCCGCATCCAGTTCGGCAATCAGGACAACGAAAGACGCCTCGCTTGGGATCCTGGCGGACCACCCGATGCTCGATCGAAAGTTGGATACCGCAGGCGATGAAACGATCTTCGAGGTCGAACTGAATCGTTTGGAATATCTCGGGGACCACGTCGTTCGCGGGAACATTTTATTTCCCGCCGCCGGGATGGTTGAACTGACACTCGCGGCAATGGCATCGGTGGGCGAGCCCAAATGCACGATCGAATCGATGCGTTTGCTCCGCCCGATTGTAGTGAGAAAGAACCAGGCGTGCACCGTGCAGATCATTGTTGCGCCGGTCGACGAAGAGGCATCCGGATGCCGTCGAGTTCGCATTGCGATGCGGGACGGATCGGGCTGGACCAAGGTCGCCCAGGCGGAAGTGGGTATCGCAGGAAGAATCCGTGGTGGCGACTTTCAGTCGCCGACGCCTCAAGTGTTGAGTCAACGCCACGTCGACGCTCCGATTCTGACAACGCAGACTTTGATGGATCAGTGCGATGGCGTCCCCGTTCATGCCACCGAACACTACGCATCGATGCGTCATCATGGACTCGATTACGGCCCCGCATTTGCCGGATTGCGGAATCGCACCGCGTCCGCCGATGGGAATGTATGTTGGGGTGAAGCGTGTCTTCCCGATGCCGTCGACGCCAACGGCTATCGCTTCCATCCGGCGTGGATGGATTCTTGTTTTCAAGTCGCCGCCTCGGTGATTCCTGATGTCGATCGTACTTGGGTACCGGTCGGATTTGATTCCATTGAGTTTTGTCGCGAACCGGCCGACCATGAGATCCTGACCGTCGTTGCGACACGCAGGGCAGCGGTCGATGGCGACATCAATCAAGACGACGAACTGTCAATCGGTCTGATCATTCAAGACGAAAACGATCAAGCGGTCGCTCGCATCGAAGCGATGCATCTCAAGCCGATTCAAATTCGAACCAGCGACGCTTCGGTTCTGGAGGCGGATCTGGATGAGGTACGTGAAGACCCCGACTTGTTACGCGAGTTCCTGCATCACCGAATTGCGAGCATCATGGGCTTGGAACTCAACGAGGTTCCTCTGAAAAAATCATTGGACGCATTGGGGTTGGATAGTTTGATGGCGTTCGAATTGAGAGATGAAATGCAAAGCCAGTTCCAGATCGAAATTCCTTTGGAGATGTTCTTCGAGGCGATCAGCTTAGAAACGTTCTTGGACCGAATCCTTCAACAGATCGCCGAAGCGGGACCACGAGCGGAACAATCGGACGATTGGGTGGAGGGTGCGTTATGAACGCCGCCGAACTTTATGATGAACTCAAACGGCGTCGCGTCGAGCTTTGGTGCCAAGGCAAGATGTTGCGGTTCCGTGCGCCCGACAACGCCCTCGATGCGGAGATGATGACTCAGCTCCGCAAGTTCAAAAAACAACTCATCGAGATTCTGCAAAACGAACAACTTCCGAAATCGAACGAAAGCCGCGTCGAGGCGGCCACCGTCGGTCAACAAGCCTTGTACTTCTTGCACCTGTCGGCGCCCTACAGCCCGGCGTATAACGTCGCTTCGGCCTGCCGCGTGGTCGCCGCCGTCGACGAACAATCGGTTCAAACCGCTGCGGAGCTTCTCGTCCAACGCCACGAATCGCTGCGGACGACGATGGAGTTTCAGTCCGGCCATCTGAAACGTCGAATTCACCAAGATGCCAAAGTCGATTTCGCGTCGGTCGATGCCCGTGACATGGACACCGCCACGTTGGATCAACGCGTCAAGACCGAGTACGAACGTCCCTTCGATCTGGAAACCGGGCCGCTGCTTCGAGTGCGTTGGTTCCGCATCAATGAAAACGAACAAGTCTTGTTGGTCGCTTTGCACCATATTGTTTTTGATGCCTGGTCACTTTGGATCCTGCAAGACGAGCTGTTTCAGATTCTCGCGCAAGTTCACGGCGGTCAGATCGCGAAGTTGCCTTCCCCTCAAGCGACCTACAGTGATTTCGCGATCCATCAACAGGACTGGATCAACAGCGTCGAAGGCCGGCACGATTTGCAGTACTGGATGAGCGAACTCGCCGGACCGTTGCCGTCGCTCGATTTGCCGACCGATTATCGACGCCCGGCTAGACCGGAATACCGTGGGGCGACTCTTCGATTCCAGATCCCCGAGTCACTGACGGCGGATCTTCGCGAGTTATCCAAGTCGCTACGAGTGACACCGTTCGCGTTGACCATGGCGATCTTCAAGGTATTGCTCCATCGCATCACCGGCCAGGATGACCTGATCGTCGGAACGACAACGTCTGGTCGAACCAAACCGGAGTTCAATTCCGTCATCGGTTACTTCGTCAACTCGATGGCGATTCGCTCGAACGTTGACAACGAACTCACTTTCGCGGAATTCGCAACGAACGTCAAAGCCAAAGTGCTCGGCGCGTTGAAACACCAAAGTTATCCGTTCGTTTCGATCGTTGATAAAATCAGTCAAGCGGCACTGAATTCGAAAGATCAAGGCAAGGTCAATCCGGGCTTCTCGAGCGGACGTCGCTCCAGCGGCAATCCCGTTTTCACGGTCATGTTCGGTTTGCAAAAACCGCGATTGTGTGAAGCGGCCACATTGATGAATCAAACCGATTCCCAGGTCCAAATCTCAGGATTCCCGGTCCGTCCCTTCCCGATGGATCAACAAGAAGGCCAATGCGATCTGACCTTGGAGATGTTCGATACCGATAAAACGTTCGTCGGAACATTGAAGTACGACACCGATCTTTTCTCGCCGACGACGGCGAAGCGGATCGGCGATCAATTTGTTCATCTGTGCGGCGAGATCGCCCGTGATCCGAACAAGCGATTGTCGCAGTATGACTTGGTTTCACCACAAGAACGCAGCGAACTGATGCGCCTGTGTGAAACCGATCAACCGCCCACGTGGGACGGGACGCTGATTCACCAATGGGTGGAAAAGAACGCAAACTCACGCCCCGAGCATACCGCGTGGGTTTGTGGTGATGAAGAACAAACGTACGCGGAACTCAACGCAGCCGGTGATCGCGTCGCAGGTTACTTGATCGATCGTGGCTTGCGATCGGGCGACCTTGTTGGTTGTTGCCATCAACGCGGCCCGGCCTCGGCCGCAATTCTGCTTGGGATTTTGAAGGCGGGCTGTGTCTACGTGCCGCTCAACGTCGATGCCCCCGCCGTTCACACGCATTGCGTCATGCGGTCTTGCGATGCCAAGTTCTTATTCACCGATCAATCCGAGGTTGCCGACCTGGCGACCGATAAGGGTACCCAAGTTGGCTGGCTGCCTGACTTAGCTCCGGTTTTGAACGGCGATCGAGATTTGTCATCGTCGTCATTGGACGCACTCGCCGGTCGCACGGCCCAGGCCACCTCGCCCGCCTACGTGCTTCACACTTCCGGATCGACCGGGACTCCCAAAGGGGTCTGTGTTTCGCATGAAGCGATCGCCCGACACATCGTTTCGATGGTCAGCGTCTACGAGATGACATCCGACGATCGTGTATTGCAGTTCAGCAACATGACGTTCGACCCATCGCTCGAACAAATGTTCTCGGCATGGGCGGTCGGTGCCTGTGTTGTCGCCCGCGGAAACGAACTGTGGTCACCTGAAACGCTCTGGCAAGTGATCGATCAGCATTCCGTGACGATTGTTAATTTGCCTCCCGCCTACTTCCAACATTGCGACAAACAAACCGCCGACGACTCGGGGCTGGAATCATTACGTTTGCTGATTCTTGGGGGCGACGTCTTCCCCGGGAAATCGGTTCAAGCGTGGCAATCTCGCCAAGTTCGAATTCTCAACGCCTACGGCCCGACCGAAGCCGTCATCACCGCAACGATTCATGAGGTCGACCCCGCCGGGTCACGCGGCACCACGCCGATCGGCCGTCCCCGCCCCGGAACACGAGCGTATCTGCTCGATAATGAAGGTCGACTTTGCCCGCTCGGAACGGCCGGATACTTGCACCTGGGTGGTTCGATTTTGGCGGACGGGTATTACCGTGATCCCGATGCAACCCGAGCTCGATTTCGCAATGATCCCTTTGTTGAATCGGGAATCATTTACGACACCGGCGATTTGGCACGATGGAACGCCGACGGCAACCTCGAATTTCTCGGACGGGTCGACCAACAAGTCAAACTCGACGGGATCCGCGCCGACACCTCCGAGGTCGAGCTCGCGATCAATCAACTCGATCAGGTCGCGATCAGTTGTGTGCGATTGAACGTCACCGAGAATACAACCTCGGACGGCGGCAAGTCGGCCGACTTGATCGCTTGGGTTCAGCTCACCGATAACGACCCTCGCCGATCCACTTTGGCCGAACACGCCGATAGCATCGAAGCGGAAATCCTTTCCGAACTTCGCACCACGTTGCCTCGATACTTGGTCCCTCGTCGGGTCGTCGTATTGGAATCCCTGCCGATCAACGCATCGGGAAAAATCGCTTACGCGAAGTTGCCCATGCCGGTCCTGAACGCACGGAGCGGCGTTCATCAATATGTTCCCCCGCGAAACGCATGGCAAACGGCGCTGGCGAAGATTTGGGCCGATGAACTCGGTGTGTCTCCGGTCGGCATCTACGATAACTTTTTTGACCTCGGTGGTGCCTCGTTAACCAGTTTGCGGATCATCGCACGTGCAAACGACGCCGGACTGAATCCGCGCGACGAGCCGCTGAACCCAGAATTGCTGTTCGAATTCCAGTCGATCGCCGATCTACATCAACACCTTGGTGCGCCCGAGTTGAATCCGGCCCACCCCAGTTCTTGCCCCACCTCCTGAATCCTGTGACGACTCTTTCTCTATGAACTCGTTTCAATCTATCATCGAAAGTGTCGGCACGTATCTGCCGCCCAATATCGTCACTACCGCCGAAGTGCTCGAAGGGTGCGTCAGCCGAGTGCGGGTTCCGCTGGAGCGGCTAACGGGGATCAAGTCTCGGCATTTCGCCGAAGAAAAAGAGTTCGCGATCGACTTGGCGACCAAAGCGATCGACGATTGCCTGAAACATTCGCGAATCGCCAAGAACCAATTTGATTTGTTGATAAGCGCCAACATTTCCCGCTACGACGGCCTCAACGTCGTCGGATACGAACCGTCCACCGCCATCGCGCTCAAAAAACTGATGGGGTTCGATCAGGCGATTGCGTTTGATATCTCCAACGCCTGCGCGAGCATGTGGACGGCGGTTTACGTTGCCGACAAGTTCATCGCTTCGGGTGCCGTTCGCAATGCACTCGTTGTCAGTGGCGAGTATATCTCGCACCTGACACGAACGGCGCAGCTCGAGATCGACGGCTACATGGATTCGCAATTGGCATCGCTGACTCTTGGTGATGCCGGCGTCGCGGTTGCATTGTGCGGATCGCAACGCAGTGGCGAAGGCTTCAACGAACTGGACCTGTATACGCTGGGCGCTTACAGTCGGCTGTGCATCGCCAAACCGAGCGACAAACCTCACGGCGGCGCGGTGATGTATACCGATGCGGTGAAGGTTACCGCCGCGATCGTGCCCCACGCGGCCGCTCACGCCGTTCACACGCTCCGCCAATCCGGCCGTCATGTCGACGACGTGCAACACATCATTCCTCACCAAACGTCCCGAATGACCATTCGAGGTGCGCTGGATGAGATCGCCAAAGAGTTCGATTCCGATTGTTCGGCGCAGATGATTGATAACTTGGAAGTTCGAGGCAACACGGCGAGCACGACGCACTTCCTCGCCTATCGCGACCAAATCGACAACGGACGTATTCGTACCGGTGATCAGATCCTATTCGCGATTTCTGGATCGGGCCAAACGACCGGAACGGCGATCTACACGTGCAACGATTTGCCCGATCGCATCCGCGCGGCCAATGCCAACCAATCGGTCGATTCGGACGCACCGTCGAACCGCAATGGCGAACTATCATCGACGGACGATACGCACGACGAAGCCGCCTCGGTCGAATTGGCCATGGCAGTGCCGTTTCGTTTCGAATCCATCGCGACCGCCTATCCCAACAAATCGGAAAATACTCCGTCGACCCCGCCGGACACATTGGCGATGCTTTGTTCGGCCGCGAAGCAATGCATCGAACAGGGCGAGATTGATCGATCGACGATCGAGCTGATCATTTCCGTCGGCGTTTATCGCAGCGAATTCATGACCGAACCCGCGTTGGCGGCTTTGCTCGCCGGTGACTTGGACATCAACGCCGACCAACCCGCCGAAGATCCTATTAAGACGTTCGCATTCGATCTGCTTAACGGTTCGATGGGGTTCCTCAACGCTTGTCATCTGATCTGTGAAATGGGCCGGGCCGGCGAAATCGAACGTGCGATGGTCGTGGCCTCGGAAATTGAAAACAACGCGGCCTTCGATGGCAAAGCGAATTTGGGACTGACCGAGATGGCGTCGGCGGTCATCTTGAGCGAATCCGACGACGGCGAAACCGGGTTCCACGCATTTCATTTTGATCATTACCCCGAACACCAAGATGCCTACCATGTTGTCGCCAACCTGCGCAACGAGCTGGGGAAAACCTATCTGGAAACCAAGATCGAATCCGATTGGAAGGACAGGTTGATACCGGCGGTCGGCCAAAGCGTCGAGCGATTTTTGCAATCCCAAGACCTCTCGATCGATGATATCGATTGGCTATTGCCGTCTCCGATGAGCAACGACTTGCGAACGAAACTCGGCGACGAACTCGGAATCCCGGTCGAGCGGATGATTTTTGATGCCGATGCCACGACCGACGCCTTTACATCGGCCGTGCCGCTTGCGATGTTAGCGTCTCAAGGCCATCCCACGACCGGCCGTCACGACCGTCTCCCCGCCTCTGGCCAATGGGGTTTGCCCGCCTCCGGCCAATGGGGGTTGATCGTGCAACTCAGTTCGGGGCTCCAAGTCGGCTGCGCACTGTATCGTTTTTAACGGAAGGAATCACCTTGTCCGATCAAGCCGTTTCGTCGCCCGCTTCGTCAACGCCGGCTCCGTTATCCGCTCCTCTGCTGTCCATCGACGACGTATGCAAGGACTACCCCGACGGGAATGTGCGGGCCCTTGATCACGTCACCTTCGATATTCACTCGGGCGAATACGTGGCGATCATGGGGCCCAGCGGCAGCGGCAAGTCGACCCTGTTGAGCATCCTCGGAACGCTCGACCGGCCGACTTCGGGGACCGTTTCCTTCGACGGAAAGAAGATCGATGCGAGCACCAATCTCGACGAACTACGTTCCCAATTCATCGGATTTGTGTTTCAATCGTTTTACCTTTTGCCGACCTTAACGGCGCTCGAAAACATCCAAGTCCCGATGTTCGGTCGCGGCATGACGGGTGCCCAACGGGTGGACAAGGCCCGTCAATTGATCGAATCGGTTGGCATGTCCGATCGAGCCAAACACCTGCCCAAACAGTTGTCCGTCGGCCAACGGCAACGAATCGCGATCGCCCGTTCGCTCGCCAATGACCCCCGTTTGCTGCTCGCCGATGAACCGACTGGTAACCTCGACACGGTCACCGCCGACAGTATCTTGGAACTGTTTGCTCAGCTTCACGAGGAGCGGAAAATGACGTTGATCACGGTCACGCACAGCGAAGAAGTCGCCGATGCGGCTCAGCGGATCTTGCGGGTTCGCGACGGGAAAATTGAATCCGACAAGATGACCGGCCGGTAGACCGGTCGCCCGGTCTGACCACTTGGGCGAGGCATCGGTCATCTGGTAGGCTCACGGTTTTCGTTCCTTCGTGATTCTACAACCGAGATCCCAAAACCGATGGCCAAATCTCGTCCCAAAGACAACAACGACGACCAGATGTTGCTCAGCGGATTCGAGGAGGAAACGAAACCGGCCCCACACGCCCAAACCGATCGGCAAACTGAAACTGCCGCTGCAGCCCAGCAGACCGGTCGGGTCCGCGAGGCGTCACCACGCTCGCAAGCGGAAAACCCCGAACAACGGGCCGCCCGGCACGCCGCCGTGGCCATCGACGGAGGATCGCTGCCCGCGGTTTTGCAGCGTGAAATCGCACCCGCGGCCGACGAATCGATGCCCGATCTGACCGATCGACTCGTGGTCATCGTCGACGCGCACTCGTTGATCTACCAGGTCTTTCACGCCCTGCCCCCGATGACCAGTTCGGGCGGCCTGCCGGTCTCGGCCGTCTACGGGTTCGTCGGCGACATGTTGGAATTGATCCAGCGGAAACAACCGGACTACCTGATCGCCGCGTTCGACAAGTCCGAAGTCACCTTTCGCAACGAACTGTTCCCACAATACAAAGCCAACCGGGACGCGATGCCCGATGAACTGCGGCAACAAATCCCTCTCATCCGCCAAGCCATCGACGCGATGGGCGTCGGCATCATGGAACAAGGCGGATACGAAGCCGACGATCTGTTGGCAACCGTCGCCGCCAAGGTCGAAGCCGCCGGGGGACGATGCTTGGTTGTGACGAGCGACAAAGATTGCCGACAATTGATCACCGACAAAACGTTGATCTACAACATCCGCAAGAACGAAGAAATCGACGCCGCCAAGCTGCACGAATTATGGGGGATCCGCCCCGACCAAGTCATCGATTATCAATCACTCGTCGGGGATCCCGTCGACAACGTTCCCGGCATTTCGTTGATCGGTCCCAAGTTGGCCCAACAACTCCTCGAACAATACGACACACTCGAAGGTGTCTTAGATAATGCCGACAAACTAACCGGCGCGAAACGCAAACAGAACCTGTTGGAAGGTCGCGACAAAGCCATGCTCAGTCGCGAGTTGGTGGCGCTGAAGAAAGACGTCGAGTCGCCGATTCCTTGGAGCCGCAGCCTACGGTCATCGGCGGACTTGAAATTGCTCGACGCGCTGTTGCAAGAGTTCGGATTCCGCCGCCTGCGAACCCGCGCCGCCGAATTGCTGGGCGGTTTCGAGGGTGCCGGCGGTGCCGAACCGACGGTTGCCGAGTGGGTGACCGATTACCAAACCATCACCACGTCGGAACAACTCAACGAACTCGCTCGAACACTCGCCAATTGCCAACGCATCGCCGTCGATACCGAAACCACTTCGACACACGCGGTCGCCTGTCAATTGGTCGGCATCTCGGTCGCGTGGGAAATCGGCCGCGCCGCCTACATTCCAATCCGTGCGCCGCTGGGCGAAGCAACCCTAGATGAGTCCGTGGTCTTGGAGACGCTTCGGGAGGTGTTGGAATCTTCCGCGATCGAAAAGGTCGGCCATAACATCAAATTCGATGCGATCGTTTTGCGAACCGCCAACCCCGGCGTGCGTTTGCGTGGCATCACGACCGACACGATGATCGCCGATTACCTGCTGCATCCCGGCGGACGCAATCACACGCTCGACGACATGGCACTTCGCCGATTGTCGCACAAGACGACGTCGATCAAGGAACTCATCGGCACCGGCAAGAAACAAATCCGCATGGACGAAGTGCCGGTTGACGAAGTCTCACCCTACGCGAGTGAGGACGTCGATGTTCCGTTCCGTTTGGTCGATGCGTTGCGAGCCGAACTCGATGGCGAGCAATTGCGAGAACTTTATGAGACACTCGAAGTGCCCTTGATCGATGTGTTGGTCGAAATGGAATCCAACGGCATTCGGGTCGATGCGGCAACGCTGCAAGCGATGAGTGGTCGGTTCGAGAAAGAGATCGCCGACCTGAAGGCTCTCGTATTTTCCGCCGCCGGTCGCGAATTCAATATCGACAGCCCCAAACAACTCGGCGTGGTTCTATTCGACGAACTCGGGTTGCCCGTCATCAAGAAAACGAAAACCGGCATCAGTACCGATGCCGATGTGCTGGCTCAACTAGCGGTCAACCACGACATCGCAAATCATTTACTGCAGTATCGCCAAGCCACCAAGTTAAAGAACACTTACATCGACGCGTTGCCGCAATTGATTTGCCAATCCACCGGCCGGGTCCACACGTCGTTCCGCCAAGACGTCGCCGCAACGGGGCGACTCAGCAGCAGCGAACCAAACCTGCAGAACATTCCCATTCGCACCGAACAGGGCAAAGCGATCCGAGGCGCGTTCACCGCCGGGCACGAAGGCTGGGTCCTGATCGGAGCCGACTATTCCCAAATCGAACTCCGCGTGCTGGCCCATTACAGTGGCGACGAAGCGTTGATCCAAGCGTACCGCGACGATGCGGACATCCACACGCGGGTGGCCGCCGAGGTGTTCGGCGTCGACGAATCGGACGTCACCAGTGACCTGCGTCGGATCGCCAAGACGATCAATTTCGGAATCGTGTATGGCCAAAGTCCGTTCGGATTGGCCAAGACGTTGACGATCTCCAAAGACGACGCGCGCGATTACATCGAAAAGTATTTCCAACGTTACTCGGGTGTCGAAGCCTTCATGATGGAAACGCTCGCCCGCTGCCGCGCCGAAGGCTACGTATCGACGATGCTCGGTCGCCGCCGCGAAATTCAAGGCGTTCGTGATTTGGCGAGTTTGCCTGAGTCCAAGCGTCGCAGTCTGACCGAGGCCGAGCGGATTGCGATCAACATGCCGATCCAAGGAACCGCCGCCGATCTGATCAAATTGGCCATGCTAAAAGTCTATCGTGAACTTCAAGAAAGCGACCTGCAGGCGAAGCTACTGCTGCAAATTCACGACGAATTATTGCTCGAAACCCCCGCCGACGAGGTCGAACCGTTGACCGATTTGATCGTCCGAGCCATGTCAGGCGTCATGGAATTGGACGTCCCCCTGAAAGTCGACGTCGCGTCCGGTCCGACCTGGGCCGATTGCTAGAAGCTCAACATTGGTGGTCGATGAAAATCACTTGCCGAGATAAAATGGGTCTCCGGCGACCCACGCCCGCTCTCGTTCCGGCGGTTTTCCCAGCTTTTCGATGACCAGCCCCTTTCAATGGCAAACCCCCTTCAATGACAAATCCAGTACAAACCCCGCCCACCGACGATTTGCGAATCGGCGCCATCAAGAATCTGATGCCGCCGCGTGAGCTGATCGACGAAATTCCGGTCGAGCCGAACGTCGCCGAAACGGTCTTGGCCGGCCGCAAGGGTATCCAAGATATTCTCGAGCATCGCGATGATCGTTTGGTCGTGGTCGTCGGTCCGTGCTCGATTCACGATCCCGACGCCGCCCGGGAATACGCCGGATTACTCGCCGAACAACAAAAGAAAGTCAGCGACGACTTGCTGATCGTGATGCGGGTGTACTTCGAGAAACCACGCACGACCGTCGGTTGGAAAGGCCTGATCAACGATCCAAAACTCGACGATAGTTTCGAGATCAACTACGGATTGCGAACCGCCCGTGGATTGCTGCGCGATATTAACGCGATCGGCTTGCCGACCGGGACGGAATTCCTCGATTTAATCAGCCCACAATACGTCGCCGACCTGGTCGCCTGGGGTGCCATCGGGGCACGAACGACCGAAAGCCAAGGACACCGCGAACTCGCGTCCGGATTGTCATGCCCGGTCGGATTCAAGAACGGAACCAGCGGCAATGTGCAAATCGCCGTCGACGCCATTTGTTCGGCACTCCGTCCGCATCATTTTCTTTCGGTCACCAAAGACGGCACTTCGGCGATCTTCGCGACATCGGGAAACCCAGACTGCCATGTGATCATGCGTGGCGGCAAGCACACCAACTACGACGCCGCCAGCATCGACATGGCATCCGAACTGCTCGAGAAAGCCAACTTGTCGCCTCGCATCATGATCGACTGCTCCCACGCGAACAGTCGCAAGCTGCATAAACGACAACGTTATGTCTGTCGCGACATCTGCAGCCAAGTGGCCGACGGCGACCAACGCATCATGGGTGTGATGATCGAAAGCAATCTACTCGAAGGCAGCCAGAAGCTCGGCGATAATCTAGTTCGCGGGGTCAGCGTCACCGACGCCTGCATCGGCTGGAACGAAACGATCGAGATCCTTGCCGACTTACAAGCCGCCGTCGTATCCCGCCGTCAAGCGTAGGCTGGGTCGAAGCCGCTTCGGCGAAGCCCCGGCAATCATTAGCGATTGGCTGTTAGCGGTTAGCAATTGTCTATTAGTTGCAAGACATGCGTGCCTTCGATCTCGGCGGCTAGCTCTCCCGGACGCATGCGGCGTGTTGGTTTAGTTGTTTTGGCAACCCGCAGCGTGACGGGCTGTTGATTTAGTTTGCATCGTAACCCGAAGCGTGAGCGAGGAATACCTACAAAGGATTTATTGGCGTTCAATCCCTCGCTGACGCTTCGGGTTACGATTAAATCAACACGCCGGTGAGCGAGGGATACCTACAAAGAATTTAATGGCGCTGAATCCCTCGCTTACGCTTCGGGTTACGATTAAATCAATACGCAGCATGTGAGGTCGAGCAGCTTTTTGAAACCAGCTCTGATGGAGGCTGACCGCCGACTGCGCAGCAAAAACGCTTGCCGACCATACGGTCAACAAGCGTCGTTGTTTGTTTCCGAAATCACCGCAATCATTCAGTCATGGCCGACGCCACGACACCACGCGATCGAAAGTCAAGCCATCGACCACACGATCCATTCCGAACGGACAAACCGAATCGGGCAGGACTCCATGCAGGTAAGAAACCGTGAAAGTTTCGAACTACTTCAGCTCGACCGATCCACCGGCTTCTTCGACTTCGGCCTTGATCTTCTCGGCGTCTTCTTTCGAGACAGCTTCCTTGAGCGTGGCGGGCACGCCTTCGACCATCTTCTTGGCTTCCATCAGCGAAGCGCCGGTGATGTTCTTAACGACCTTCACGACGTTCAACTTCTTGTCGCCGAAGGCGGTCAAGACGACGTCGAATTCGGTTTGCTCGACGGCAGCGGGAGCACCGGCGTCACCGGCGGGAGCCATCATCACAGCGCCACCACCGGCGGCAGGCTCGATGCCGTGCTCATCCTTGAGGTAATCGCTCAATTCTTTGGCTTGCTTCAGGGTCATGTTGGCGATCTTGTCGCCGAGTTCTTTTGCTTCGGCGCTGTATTCAACGGTCGCAGTTGCTTCATCGGACATGTCAAACTACCTCAAAAACGAAAAAGGTGATTCGGGAATTTCGGAAACGGTAAGAGCAGAGGGATTGCGGGAAACGAAGAGGGACGGACCTATTCTTCGTCGCCTTCGCCCTTCTTTTTAATTTGGCTATTAAGCATTCGGCCGGGGCCGAGCATGGCGGCAGACAAGTTGGCACCTGGGCCTAGGATCTGTCCCATCAACATCGAGAGTTGTTCTTCGCGGCTGGGCCACTTGCTGATCGCCTTGACGGCATCTTGATCGAGGCCTTCGCCGTCCATCGCGCCGCCGACAGCAACAAACTTGCCGTACTTTGCGGAGTCTTTATCCAGACGAACCACTTCTTTGACCAGCGAGACGAAATCTTCGGCGCCCCATAGGACGGCGATTTGCCCGGAGGTACCTTCGAATGCCGGAGCGATCGACGAGCCTTCGGTGGCACGACGTGCCAGCGAATTCTTGACGACCATCATATTGATGTTTTTGGCTTCCAACTCGCCGCGAAGCTCGTTGGTTGTAATCGCGTCCATGCCGGAGCAGGTGACGGTAACCGCGTCGGTGACACCATCGAGACGACGCTTCAGGTCACGGGTGACCAGTTCTTTAACGTATTTACTCATGATTCTAGGTGGCAACTCGAACGCTAGGGGTCATCGTTGCACAGATGGCAACGCCTTTAATGTAAGTGCCCTTAACAGACTGGGGCTTCATGCCGGCGATGTAGTTCACGAACGCGGTGATGTTTTCTTCGAGCTTTTGCGACTCGAAGCTCATCTTGCCGACCATCGCGTGGACGTTGCCGCCCTTGTCGTTTCGGAACTCGACCTTACCGGCCTTGTACTCACCGACGACTTTGCCGACGTCTGCGGTGACCGTTCCCGCTCGGGGGCTGGGCATCAATCCGCGAGGACCGAGCACCCGTCCGAGAGGACCGACCAAACCCATCATGTCGGGAGCGGCGATACAAACGTCGAAATCGGTGTAACCGTCTTTGATTTTCTTGGCCAAATCGTCCTGACCGACCTCGTCCGCACCGGCGGCTTCAGCGGCTTTGGCTTGGTCACCCTTGGCGAAAACAACGACGCGTTGGGTCTTGCCGATACCGTGGGGCAAAACCAACGAACCGCGGATGATTTGATCCGCTTGGTTCGGGTCAACACCCAAACGCATATGAACTTCGACCGTCTGGTCGAACTTAGTTGCGTCGTAGGTCTTCAAGGTCTCGACCGCTTTGGGAAGCGGCTGGAGTTCCTTGGGTTGTTTAGCGAGAGCGGAACGATACCGCTTGGATTTCTTTCCCATATTAGTCACGACTCATGTTGTCGGGTGGTTTGGCGAGCACACACGGACCTGGGCCATTCGAAGGAGTGGCCAAACTGCCCGTCTAGCGGGTAGGTTGACAAGCATCTCGTGACGAACGAAATGCACTCGGTCGACGACACAGCGGCATGTTCTCCCACTGTTGTCTTCACCGAAGCAGTTTTTGCGATGTCTGCAAGTGCAATACCGCATGAAAAAACAGCCGCCTCGGCGATTGAAGGGGGGAGTTTGGCGAACCTAAGTCACTCAGTCAAGCTCAACTCAGCGCATTTGCGGGGATTTTTTTCAGCGGGTCTTACCCACGCTATTCTTAAAGCGGCAACGCCGCAAACAGACAAGCCCGGCGCGCAACTGCGTGTTGATTTAGTGAGCCGACGGCCTAGCGGCGTGTTGATTTAATCGTAACCCGAAGCGTGAGCGAGGGATTCATCACCATTAAGTCCTTTGTATGTATCCCTCGCTCACGCTTCGGGTTTCGATGAGGACTAAATCAACAGCCCGCTAGCCGCGGGCTTTACGGCAATTAAGCCACCATTCGGAACCCGTGGCTAGCGCCATCGGCTCACAAAAACTGACGAACGGACTAAATCAACACGCCGGCAAGCGAGTGGATTCGCTGGTATTGAAAAGACTGGAACGAATTCCCTCGCTCGCCGGGCTGTTGATTTAGTTCTCATCGAAACCCGATGCGTGAGCGAGGGATACTTAAAAAAGAATGAATGGCGTTGAATCCCTCGCTGACGCTTCGGGTTACGATTAAATCAACAGACCGTCGCGCGTCGGGCTTGTATCGATTGTTCTCAATCAATATCAGAAGCGGTGATATCTGATGCACAAAGGGGCCGCAGAACCTCGAACTTTCAATCAACATTCATTTCCGCGTCTTCGCGGCCTCTGCGTTTGCCCGCCCAGGCGGCGATTGGTACAGCCCTTGCATCATCGCTATGATGCTTCAATCGCGCTGTGCGACCTGCCGCATTGGCAAGGAATCTGTTTTTTTGAGAAGTTTTATGTCGCGATCCGTTTCCGAACACTCGTCTGCCGGTCCTCATCTTTCCGCCTCTCAACCGCCGCGCTGGCTGGTGGCGTTACCGGTCTATAACGAAGTGAACTACGTCGACGGGGTTCTTGATGAGGTTCTGCGGCACAGCGATCGAATCTTGGTCGTTGACGACGGCAGCTCCGACGGAACGACCGAGAAACTGAGGAGTCGCCGCGACGGCCAACCGGATCAAATCGACGTGATTCACCATGAACGCAATCGCGGCTATGGGGCGGCCTTGCGGTCGGCTTTCGAGTACACGCTTCACCATGGATATGCGGGCGTCGTGACGCTGGACTGCGACGGCCAACATCAACCGCACCGAATCCCACGGTTCATCGAAGCAGCCAAAACTGCAGACATTGTTTCAGGCAGCCGGTATCTGAAAAAATACGAGGGCGATGATGAGCCTCCCCAGGAAAGAATGTTCATCAATCGCCGGATCACCGCCGACATCAACGAGCGTCTCGGGTTCTCATTGACGGATGCCTTCTGTGGCTTCAAGGCCTATCGCGCCGAAGCGCTGCAAGCATTCAAAATCACCGACGACGGCTACGCAATGCCACTGGAACTTTGGGTGCAAGCGGCGGCGGCGGGACTGTCGGTTTTGGAGATTCCGGTTCCGCTGATTTATCTGGACCTGGATCGCTCTTTCGGCGGGTCGCTCGACCATGCCGAAACCCGCCTGAAGTACTACAACCAAGTCCTCGATTCCGCGATCGAAACAGTACGCAGCGAAGGACGACTGCCCGAGCGTATCGCGGCGAAGTCGTCTCATGCCTGAGGGCCACAAGACGCATTACTTGGCTAGCGAACACAACGCCCTGTTCGCCGGCGAGACGTTGGGCGTGTCCTCGCCCCAGGGCCGTTTTTCGGCGGATGCAAAAAAGATCGACGGATGCGTTCTGGCGTCCGTCCGGGCCGTGGGCAAGCATCTGTTCTACGAGTTCGAAAACGCCCGGATCGTTCACGTCCACCTGGGGCGTTACGGCAGCTTCGCAGTCCAAGACTCTCCGCCACGACCACCGCGTGGCCAAGTGCGAATGCGCTGGATCGGCTCGGCACAGACGTTGGACTTACGCGGACCGACGCAGTGCCGTGTCATTGATCACGAAACCCAAACCGAGATCTGTGAAAAGCTGGGGCCGGATCCTTTATCGGGCGGCAAAAAGTCGGATGTGTTTGCGAAGGTCTCCGCCAGCGGCAAGCCGATCGGAGGACTCTTGCTGGACCAGACGATCTTGGCAGGAGTCGGCAACATATTCCGCGCAGAGATCCTGTTTGAAATTGGAATGGACCCGAAGTTGCCGGGCAACGAAATCGATCCCTCACGATTCAACGATTTGTGGAAGTCGATGACGAAGATGATGCGGGTCAGCCTGAAACACGGACGAATCATCAGCGTCACGTCAAAAGAAGCCGGCAAGCCGCTGACGCAATTGGGCAATGACGAGCGTTTTCGTGTCTACGGAAAAACGCATTGCCCACGATGCAACGGCAAGATCAGCCAGGACAAAATCGCGTCGCGAAAAATGTATTTTTGCGAACGCTGCCAACGCGGAACGTAGGGATTGGCTATTGGCTATAAGACTGCCGGGTCTTCGCTATCGCTGCGACCCAGCCTACTTAGGGGACTTGTCGCAACTGCAAGGTGTCGATGATTTTGTCGTCGGCTAGGGCGTTGGTAATCACGCCCAACCACACACCGGAGGGACACCACTTGTTATTTCGCAGCCTTTCCAGCGCCGCTTGAATGGTGACCTCGGGATCATCGGAAAATTCCATCAGGAATGGCTCAACACCCCAAGGCAACAGCATTTGACGAAACGTGGTTTCCACATCGGTGAAGGCAAAAATCGGGATGCCGCGCGGGCGAAGTGCCCCCAACACGTAGGCCAAGAATCCGCTACGGGTGAACACCACGATTCCGGATTGGCCTAGGTCTTGCGCCAAGATCGCCGAAGAACGCAGCATCTTGGCTTTGGGTTCACGTAGTTGAATTCGCTGATTCAGTTGGCTGCTGACCGACGGTTCGATACTCAGCAGGATACTCTTGAGGACTTCAACAGATTCGACGGGATAGGCGCCGGTCGTCGTTTCGCCGGAAAGCATGACCGCGTCCGCTTGCTCGCGTACCGCGTTGCAAACATCGGAGATCTCGGCTCGCGTTGGGATCGGTGATTCGATCATCGATTCGAGCAGGTGCGTCGCGATGATCACCGGTTTGCCCTCGGCTTGGCAAGCTTGGACGAGTTCGGTTTGAACCAACGGTAATCGATGGAAATCGATTTCAATCCCGAGGTCACCTCGGGCAACCATGATCGAATCGGCCGCGCGGATGATCGCATGCATGTTCCGCACGCCGGCTTGCTCTTCGATCTTGGCAATGATCCTTGCGGGAGATCCCAAGGCGTCCAAGAACGCACGCAGCGCATGCACATCGTCGGCTTGTCGAACGAACGACAAGGCGACGAAGTCGATGCCCGCTTCGACACCGGCTCGCAAATCGTTCTTGTCTTTTTCCGTCAGCGCCGGCAGTTTGATTTCAATGCCCGGCAAGTTGATATGGCGTCGTGAACCGATCTTGCCCGGCGTCATCACCTTGCAAACGATCACGTGTTCGTCTTTGGACAGAATCTTCAATCGCATCAGACCGCTGTCGATCAACACGGTCGCGCCAACTTCGACGTCGCGCGGCAGCTCCGGATAGTTCACCGTCACCGACGGTACGTCTCCGACGAGATCCTCTTCACGGACACAAAGTCGCAGACGATCGCCGGAAGCCAAGACGATCGGTTCGCTAACCGGCCCGGTCCTAATCTCAGGGCCCTTCACGTCGATCATCACGGCCACATGACGTCCGACTTCGACCGAGACCTCTCGAATCCGCGCGACGATCTCACGGACCCAATCGCCCGTTCCGTGTGCCATGTTCAAACGCATGACGTCGACGCCTGCGACAATCAGCTCGGTAAGTTTTTCTCGAGATTCGGTCGCCGGCCCCAAAGTCGCAACGATCTTGGTATGCCGGTAGGCCGACATCGTCTTGGGAGAGGCTTCTTGATCGACCGCGGAAGCCTGGATGGCCACGGCGTTCGATTGGATTGGAGTATTCGATGGAGCCACGTGTTGATGCCGTTGCATACAAGAAAAGAAAGCGATCTGGGGACGCTGCCTTCCTATAGCGGTCCTTTGTCGCGGTGAACATGCCTGAAACGGCAACTGAACAAGAAGGTCTCGATTCTCGTCATGAAGCCATTGTTAGCTGCAGGTTTCTTCCTTTACCCGCGGGTTTCTTCGATTGCACATTGCGAGTTCAAACGATGACGGAGCCGGCGTAACCCGGTAGGCCCGCTTGCGGTCACTTGATCCAAACGCGATGCTGTTTGGTCGCCGATTCAGTGGGTGGGGTGATCGCTGGTGCTCGGGTTGGTCGGCTCCATTGGTGCCGGTCGATCTCGAACACTGGAGGAAAGTCCGGGCTCCACAGGGCAGGATGGTCGATAACGTCGACCGGCCGTGAGGTTAGGGAAAGTGCAGCAGAGAACAGACCGCCGAACGGTGGGTTCGCAAGGATCCATGCGTGGTAAGGGTGAAACGGTGCGGTAAGAGCGCACCAGCGGACGGGGTGACTCGTTCGGCTTGGTAAACCCCATCCGGAGCTAGACCAAACAGGGTGGATTGTCGAAGCGGCCCGCTTCGCCCGACATCCGGGTAGGTCGCAATTGAGGCGGCGAGCAATCGTCGTGCACAGATAAATGGTCACCGGCGGAGGTTGTCGGTTCGCTCTCGGAGCGGGCGGATGACCGAAGTTACAAAACCCGGCTTACAAACCCACTGATTCGGCTTTCCTCTCTCGTTCGACATGAGCATCTCACGCCCCGAAGACCGTTACATTCGCCAATCGCAATTCGCCGCGATCGGTGAGTCCGGCCAACACAACATCGAGAACGCCGACGTCGCGATCTTGGGTTGTGGCGCGCTCGGTTCGGTTGCAGCCGAATTGCTCGCCCGCGCCGGTGTCGGTCGATTGCGATTGATCGATCGTGATCTGGTCGAGTGGAGCAACCTACAACGGCAGTCGCTCTACGACGAAGCCGATGCGATTGCCGCATCCGCAAAAGCCGAGGCGGCCGCCAAGCATCTGCGACGAATCAATTCGTCGATTCAAATTGGCGAACATGTCGTCGACATCACGTCATGGAATATCGACGAACATCTTCGCGGTTGCGATTTGGTGATCGACGCGTCGGACAACTTCGGTCTGCGTTTGTTGCTCAACGATTGGTCACTTGCCAATCAAACGCCTTGGGTCCATGGCGGTTGTGTCGGCGCGTCGGGACAAGTGCATTTGTTTCAAGGTGACTCGCCGTGCTTTCGGTGCCTTTTGCCTCAGGCTCCCGCCCCCGGCGAAACGGAGACCTGCGATACCGCCGGTGTGATCGGTCCGGCGACTCATTTGATCGCGAGCCTACAAGCGTGCGAGGCCTTGAAGTGGATCTCAGGCAATCGCAACGCGGTCAGCACGAACGTGCAGTCGATCGACTTGTGGACCAATCAAATGCGATCGATCTCGATGGCGTCTTGCGTCCAAACCAACTGCGTCGCATGTGGCCAAGGACGTTACGATTTCCTAAACGCGACCGAAGAGTCGAGCGAACAGTCTCAAACACTATGCGGACGCAATGCTGTTCAAATCACCGGTCGCACCGACGTTAATCGATCGATCGACCTTACCCGCATCGCGACGGCGTGGGCAAAAGTTGGCAAAGTTCAATCGTCGAGGTTCTTCGTCCGACTGATCCTCTCCGAAAACCAATCGTTGACGCTATTTCGCGACGGGCGGGCCGTGATCAACGGGGTTCGCGATATTCCGCACGCGCGATCGCTATACGATCGATACGTCGGATCGTAAGAGTGGATCCGACGCAACGCGATCGCGTTGAAGTTCGCGAGCGAACCGATCGGACATTTCCGAAACTCTTGGCGAGTTTCGCGACGGGGCGATTGGCTTCGGGGCGATTGGTTACGACAAGAATCCTGCGAGCGTTCCGGTGCTATCGCCGATCGAATCGACTTGAACCGACATGCCTCCGAGCATTGACATGAACAAGTTGGCCATCGGTTGCTCGCTCGCGTATCGCAGCAATCGTCCGCCTTCGATGCGGCCGCCCGCTCCACCGGCGACCACGATCGGCAGGTCATGGTGGGTATGTCGATTTCCGTCACCGAGTCCGCTGCCGTAGAGAATCATCGATTGATCCAGCAACGATCCATGGGCGTCGCTGGTCGCATCGAGTTTCTCGACGAAGTACGCAAATTGCTCGACAAGATAATGGTCGATCTTGCGAATTTTTTCGACCGTGTCCGGTTTCTCGCGGTGATGGCTCAGGCCATGGTGGGCGTCCTTCACGCCGACTTCCGTGTACGATCGATTGCCCCCAGCGTTGTCGACCATCAACGTCGCGACGCGGGTGGTGTCGGTTTGAAAAGCGACGACCATCAAGTCGTACATCAAGCGGACGTGTTCACGGAACGCCGAAACGCGACCGAAGGGAACTTGCAAGTCCGGCAAAGAGGCTTGGTCTTCCGCTTCGGTGCGTTCGATCCGTAATTCGATTTCACGGATGCTAGTAAAGTACTCGTCGAGTTTGCGACGATCGGTTTGACCGACCTGTTTCATTAACTTCTCGGCATCACGTCGGACGATGTCCAAGATGCTCTTTCGGACCATCCGTTGTTCACGCTCGGCGGCGGCATCACCGGTTCCGAACAATCGTTCGAACGCCAAACGCGGGATCGTTTCCTTGGGCATCGGTTGCGTTTCATTTCGCCAGGATATATTCGACGAATACGCGCAACTGTATCCCGAGTCGCAACTGCCCGCGTTGCGACTGTCGACCAATCCGAGTTCGATCGAAGGCAACAACGTTTGTCCGGTCAGAGCGGTCGCGGCGACTTGATCGACCGAGATACCCAAACGGATGTTGCTGCTTGTCTTCACCGGTCGGGCTGCCGTCAAGAAAGTCGATCCACCCCGCGCGTGATCGCCCGCGCCGTCGGACTTCGATCGTCCGCTATCGAGTGCCAAGCCGTCGATGATGTTGATCTTGGATCGAACGTTCTCGAGCGGACGCAAGGATTCACTGAACTCCCAGTCTTTCGTGACGAGGTCAGTGTTTTCTGCTTTGAGTTCTGGCGAGACACGCCATGCCGACGGGATCGCTCCGTTAGGAAAAAACACGCAAGCCATGCGAACGGGGGCGGACTGCGACGCGTTACCGGAGTCTGGCGTAGCGAACGCGCTGCTCGCCATCGGCGTCATCGATTCGAGCATCGGCAAGCCCAAGGCGAAACCGGTCGAACGCAACAGGGTACGACGATCGATGCGGTGACCGCCCTTGAGGTTGGTTGGTAGATGTCGGTTCGTCATGACTTCCCTTTCGTTGGAGGCGTCGTGTCATCAGCGACCTGGTCCGACGGCGTCGGCAGTTCGGCTTGATGGTTTAAGAACGGCGGACTTTCGATTACTTGTTCGAGCAAGTCACGGACTCGGTATTGATTCTTGGCCGTTTCGTCCAAGATGGCTTCGACGAAGCATCGATCGCTCGGTCGTAGTTCACGTCCGATGGCGAACGCCAACATCCGCCGGACGGCGGTCTCGGCGAGCTTGCGAGTTTCCGAATCGGCGATCAAGGTCGCCAATTCTCGGGTCCCTTGGAACGCCCGACCGCCCGGCAATTCCCCACCCGCTTCCCGCCGAGCGGGGTTGTCGGATGAACGCAAACGTCCGAGGTGATCGAACTCTTCTAAACCGAATCCGAGCGAATCCATCACCCGGTGGCATGAAGCGCAACCGGGATCGGCGCGGTGCAGTTCGAGTTGTTCACGCAGCGTCGCATCGGCCGACGCGGTCTTGGTTTCTTCCAAACCCGGAACGCCCGGCGGGGCCTCGGGTGGCGGCGTGCCGAGCACGTTTTCAAGGATCCATTTGCCTCGCTGTACCGGGGACGTGCGGATCGGATAACTCGTCAACGCCAACACTCCGGCATGACCCAAGATTCCCGGCCGAGCCGGATCGACGCCATTGATTTGGATGAATTGGTCGGCAGGGACTTTTGGATCGGTGGGACGATCGAGCCCATACCATTTCGTTAGGTCTTCGTTGGCGAAGGTGTAATCGGCAGTCAACAATTCGGTCACCGGACGGTTGTCTCGCAACAAATGCAAGAACAATGCTTCCGTTTCACGGGACAGTGTCTCCGCACTCAGTTCGACCGGCGTCTCCGATCGACCGGATCGATTCAGTTCGCTGAAGTCTCGACCGCTCAGGCCACCAAGTCCGAACCATTGGCGTGCGAATTCTGAACCGAGTGATTCCGCTTTGGGATCCGACAACATCCGTCGAACGTGCTCGATTCGTTTCTTCGGCGATTTCAATTCATTGTTCGAGGCAGCTTTGAGTAGTCGATCGTCCGGCAGGCTGCTCCACAAGAAGAACGACAAACGGCTGGCCAATTGATTCGACGACAGCGGCACCGGTTGCCCCGACTCGGCAAGCTTGCGATCCGCATCGGTCTCGGGGACTTCGACCCGGAACAGGAAGCGTGGCGAAACCAAAACGGCCGAGATTGCGACTCGCATCGCTTCGTGATAAGTGCTTCCTCGTTCGGTCATTTGTTCGACAACCGATACGTAGGGAGCCAAATCCTCATCGGTGACCGGAGTACGGAACGCGGTGGTTAAAATCGGTTTCAAACATTCCTTGGCGGAGGGCGCGACGTTAACGAAATAATCGCCTCGCTTGGACGCCATCTTCCGAAGTACCATCCGCTGCGCTGGAGGAAGATCTTCCCGCGTCGATTCGCTCGGTCCGCGGACGACGATCGAACGGAAGCGAAACGGAAACTCGTCCTCATCGATTTTTCGATCCGGTTTGAGTGACGTTCCGGCAGGCAAACGCGAAGCTTCGATCGCCTCTTGAGTTAGCTGAGTAATCGGTTCGAATCGCGACTCGTTGATTTGCCAATGAGGATCATTCTTCAACAGCTCCTCACGCTTTTCAGCCGGAATGGAAGTCGTGCGGAAGAAGTACCGTGATTTGCCTGGAGCAAGCGTTAGGCGGGTCGACTCGTGGTCGTCGCTTCCCGAACTGTCGCGGCTTTCGTGTTCAAATACCGCCTTCAAAATTCCGTCGGGAGAGTGCATCGTTGACAACACCTTGCCGTAATCTGCCTTCGACGGCGAAGCAATCATCTCGATCGAGTATTGACCGCCGACGGGAACGTCGAACTCGACCCAAACGACTCCGTCGGATTGCACGTAACGTTGACCGAAACTACCCGTTCGGGTGTCGCCGATCAGGTTCAGCGTCACGCCCGTGAAGGTTTGATTGACGTTGGGGAGGGTTTCCGGATCGACAATGATCTGCGAAGTCACGAACTCCGCTGCGGTCAGATACTTGTCCATCAACATCGGGGACAACGATAACACGTCCGCGTTGTTGTCGAATCCGCCGCCGACTTCATCGGACGGGAATCGATCGGCCGGACGTAAATCCATCCCGAACAGATCTCGGATCGCATGGTTGTATTCGGCCCGGTTGAGTCGCCGGGCGGTGGTCTTGCCGGGGCGAGGCCGTAAATCACAGGTGCTGTGAAAGACCAAGTTGTCGAGCCGATCGGCCATCTCGCGACGTTCATCGGACGTCGGAAGTTCGGCGTCCTCAGGCGGCATCGCGCCGAAACGGATCATTCCCAACACGTGGGTCGCCAAGTCACCGTTTTCGCGAACGCCTTCGAGCGTCTTGAGTAAGGTCAGGTCAACTTCGGCTTCCGAATAGTCGGGGCTGTGGCAATCCACGCAGTAAGTTTCCAACAACGGCCAACCGGTTTGTTCCCATTGTTTGGCGGACTGATCGACGACGTCCGCGATGGCTTGCGACCATGACTGCAAGGATAGCAACATGCAGACCGCCGACCCGAAAACTGCCGAGGCGAAGCAATGGTAAGGGAGTAGATTTCGCATGAGCGAGTCAAACCACACAAACGGTGGTCAATGAAGGAGGGACTTCCAAAAGTGGAAGGAGAGGCGAGGCGTGAGGGGCGGGGGGGGCTCACCAAAACGTCACGTGGCATTTCGATGAGGTTCGAAGCTAGCGGGCTGTTGAATTAATCGTAACCCGAAGCGTCAGCTGATTTAATCGTAACCCGAAGCGTCAGCGAGGGATTCAACGCGATTAACTCTCTTGTGAGTATCCCTCGCTTACGCAGCGGGTTTCGATGAAGACTAAACCAACACGCCGCTAGAGGCGTGTTGATTTAATCGTAACCCGAAGCGTCAGCGAGGGATTCAGCGCCATTAAATCCTTTGTAGGTATCCCTCGCTCACGCTTCGGGTTACGATGCAAACTAAATCAACAGCCCGCTAGCGTGTTCGGCTCACCCTAAAATTATTAAATCTTGACGAAGCACTAATTGTGCTATTTCTCAATCGGCCGAAAGGGCTCCGGCGGGAACCAAAATCTCGCCCAAATCATTTTCACCGGCTTTCAATTCGACTTCGAATCGCTGGCGTTTCCATTCGGTTTCTTTGCCACCGACTTTGACTTCGTCGAGCTTGCCACCTTCGTAACGAACCGCGAATGTGATCTCCTTGCCAGATGGCAAGCCTTTGATTTCGATATTGCCGTCGGAATCACTCACATCGGCAAACGGGTGTTCTAGAACGACAACGTAAGCCTTCATCCAAGGGTGAATGTTGCATTCGACGGGAATCGGTGCTGGCTCTTCTTCCTTCAGATCAACCACTTTTTCTTGCCCGGCCGGGATCATCAAGTTCTGTTGGGTGTTCTTGATGAAATTCAAATTGGCGTTGTGCCCGACGGGATCGGGGTTGGTGATTTTCAGCTTGTCACCGGTTTGCGCGATCACGATATGCGGCTGGAAACGGCACTCATCGTTGGCCAACTCGTGCGTCGTCGAGCCAGGTGAAGTCTTGGGCAGATCGTCGCCACTGGACCGCGTGTACACGTGAACGATGACGTTCTGAATTCCCTTGTTTTCCGAATTGACGATCAATTTTTCATTCGGAATGTCGTGTTTGCCACAGAAATCTTGGTCCTTGTTCGGATCAATCTTCCCGACGACCGGTGGAGCACCGTCGTAGACAAACCGCATTTTCAAGCTAGCGTCTTGAGCCGAAACGACATTGCCGGCGGCAAAAGTTGCGGCCCCGACGGCCAAGGTCGCGATCAGGCGACGGAATCGATGGGAGGTTTCGCGACGAAATTTCACAGAAAGAGCCAAGTTGTTTCTCCTAGTTGGGGGGTGGGCATCGTGTGGAAGGGAGTTGCATTGTAGACATATGAGCTAAAATGTCCAATCGCAACGTTTGTCGAGTCCTTTCAATGACCCAATCGGAGTCCTGTTGATGCCCCTTTACGAGTTTGAATGCAAGAAGTGTTCGGAAGTTTCGGGCACGTCGTCGACTAAAGAGATTTTAGTTCGATCGCCAAGTGAAACCCCGGTTTGCCCGGATTGCGGAGACGATCGACTGAACCGCTTGATGAGCGCTACCGCCGCCCCGGCGATGGGCGGGCGATCTCTCCCGGTCAGCGGGGGTGCCGCGTCGGGCGAAGCGTGCGGAATGCCGCGATGTTGCGGCGGCGGTTGCCAAATGTAGTCGCTACACGTGGTGTGTTTGGGATGCGAAACCGCTTAGTCGACCTTGTCTCTCCATCTCCATCACGCAATCGGTTACATGACGCACCAACCGCTGGCGGTCTTCGCACAGATAAGCGACGTGATCGATCTCCGGCCAATACTGACTCGTCACTCCGGACGCTCCGGCGAGTTCCGGGAACATCGCGGAGAATTGCCCGGCGTGGTTGAAGTAGTCCGAGACGCCACCGGTGTAGAGGAAATGGAACTGAGTTCCCTGGTCAAGCAAATGAGCGATCTGAGACGCGGCGGTCGCTCGCGAAGGGAATTCACGAATGTCGTCGCCTGGTTGCAGCGAAGCGGGCGAGTCTGGGGCGGACATGAACCGCCGCCGAATCCAACTTCTCCATTTGCGAGCGTCCAAACTCCGGCGAAGGTAACGGTGAATCATCCGGTGCCAGTAATAGCCGGGAGTTCGATACCCGCAGCCGTCCATTGCGACCAACCCCACGATTCGCGGATCGTTCACGGCGGCGGCCAACCCATCGTCGGCTCCACTGCACAATCCGAATAAGATCACGCGGCGGATGGAATGGTTCTCGTTGAGCCAATCGATCGCGGTTCGGATTTCACCGACGGCGCGATCGAGCGATCGGCCGCCCGCGCCAATGCCAAAACTCTCGCCGATCCCCGACAGGTCGAATCGAAACGAAGGCAGGTGTTGTACCGCTAAAGATTTTGCCAAGTCCACGTGCAACCGGAACGGTCCGGCATGATGCAACATCCCCGGCGTGACCATGATGATTGCGGTATCACACGGTTCTGAACCACCGTTGTGCGGCTCGGATTGAGCGTCGTTGAAAATGCCCGAAAGGTTTTGATGGGCACCGAATTGAACGGCATGTTCCATTACTTCGCTCCTATTGAAAACGATTGATCTGAACCGAGCAACGAGACAATCTGTTGAAAGCTATCAGGTGACGAGAAGGCACTTTCGGTATATCGAGGATCGTCCCAACCGATCACGTCGTGTGTTAGAGTTCGGTGTGGTTGCTGCATCAACCAGTCGCGATCATGAAGGCTTGATAAGTAGCCATCACTCACGACAACGAAATCATTTTCCGTCAACGGCCGTATTCGCAGCGACGAAATACTATCGCGTTTTTCCGGCGACATCGCATGCCCGTAACTCTGGTCGAAAATCGACTCAGTTCGGGGGCGTTCATATCGAGTCAAACCCACCAGTTGTTGTTGATGGAATTGATCAAACATTCGTAACATCGTTTCCCCGTCGAGAACCGGATCCCAAAGGATGGTTCGGTCGAAAAGATTTGGGCCAACTTCCGCAGCCAAAAGGGCTCCGAGTCGCAAACCGACCACGTCGACTCGCATAATTCCTGAACGGGATACGATTTCACTATGGGCATCGCGAATATTCTGCAGCAGTATTGTCGACGTTGCCGCGTCGCAATCACCGTCGGAATTACCCGTTCCGAAATAATCAAAACGCATGACGTGATGACCTGCGTTCGATAACGCAACGGCGAGTTGTTGCAAGTTGCGGTACGCTCGCGTGTATTCGTGACCGATCGGGTGACACAGCAAAACCGCCGATGGCGACGTCCTATCGGAGACGGTCGCGGCTTCCGGTGGTCGGTACTCGACGGCGTAAAGTCTCGCAATGCGATCCTCAGCCAGACCGCTGTGGAAGAACAATGGAGTTGCCGTCGGTAGACGACGTCGCAGTTGGACTAAGTCCGCCTCGCGCTGTGCGTCTTGATCGATCGGTTCGCTATCGGTCAGAAACTTCGCAAACAGATCTGGGTGCGTTGATTGAAGATGCCGCGCCAATGTCGCGACCGTCGGGTTGGCAAAGAAATCGCGAACCGGCATCGCGAAGTCCATATCAGTGGTCAATCGCGTGATCACCTGGGTCACCAACAGCGAACTTCCACCGAGCAGAAAGAAGTCATCGTGAATACCGATTCGGGGCACGTTCAATACCTCGCCCCATAGCGTCACGAGCCGACGTTCCAAATCGTTTCGCGGCGCGACGTAGTCGTCACCGCCGATCGTCAATGCCAACGACGGATCGGGTAAACGAGGCCGGTCGATCTTCCCGTTGATTGTCTTGGGGAATGACTCCAAGAACGCGTAACGCGACGGAATCATGTAAGCCGGTAATGAAGTCCGCAAACCATTGGCGAGCTGATCGGCCGTCAATAACTCATCTTGTGTGGCGACGTAAGCGATCAGGAATTTTTGTGTCTCTACCTGTTCGTAAACGACCAGCGATTCCAGAACGCCCGGCAATTGATTCATGACCGCCTCGATCTCGCCCGGTTCGATCCGATACGACCCGAGTTTGATTTGATGGTCGACACGACCGGCGAAGTCGATGTTGCCGTCGGGTAGCCATCGGGCGAGGTCACCGGTGCGATAAAGTCGTCGAGCGACCCCGTCGATCGTCGTGTCGACGAACGCCCGACGGGTCAAATCTTCCCGGTGGTGGTAGCCGATCGCAAGCGCGGGACCACCGATAAACAAATGCCCGGTTTGTCCGTCGCCGACCGGTTGCAGGTCCTCGTCCAAGATGAACGCCGTATAGCGTTTGAGCGGTTTGCCGATCGGCATATGCGGCGAATCAAAATCATCGTCGGGGATGAACACCGTGGCCGTCACGGTCGTTTCCGTCGGGCCGTACGCATTGCACCACAAGACGTCATGCGCACACAACGATTTCCAACGGTGGTAATGCTCCACCGAGACCTTTTCACCGGTCGCAATGACCAATCGCAATGAAGCTGGAACCTTGGCACCGGTAGCGACCATCAAGTCGACCCATTGGTGCCAATAGGCGGTCGCGAGGTGAATCGCGGTGACGTTATTTTGATCGATGATCGACGATAATTCATTGGCGTCGTCGGAACGCTCTCTCGGACGGACGACGACCGTCCCACCGGTCAACAGAGGCGGAAAAATTTCTTCGATCGCGATGTCAAAACACAACGTCGAGAACTGCAACGTTCGATCGGCGGCGGTCAGATGGTAGCATTCAATGTCGGCATCGCAGTACACCGCCAGCGACGAGTGCGAAATCTCCACACCTTTCGGTTTGCCCGTCGATCCCGACGTGTACATGATGTAGGCAAGTGCTGCCGGATCGATGTCAGGCAGATTGACCGAAACTTCGCTCGTCGAACCCATCAATGTGTTCGCGTCGATCCAGCGGACCTGTTCGTTTTGTTCCAAAACCTGCTCGAACAGACCGCGATAGCGATCGTGCCCGATTACACGCGTGGCGGCCGCGTCATCGATCATGTACGCGATTCGGTCGGCGGGATATTCCGGATCCAGTGGCACGAACACGCCACCCGATTTCATCACGCCAAGCATCGCCGCGATCGCGTCGGCGGAACGATCCAAACATAATCCCACACTTTCGCCGACTTTCAAACCATCTTGAATCAACCAAGCGGCGATCCCGCCCGCGATTTGATCGAGCTGTCGATAGGTCCAGGTGCGGCCTTCGAATTCGATCGCGATCGACTCGGCGTGTCGTTCACACTGGATCGACCAAGATGACAGAATGGTGACGTTGAGTTCTTCGAGTGAAGCGGTGCTCATGAAAGCGATAAATCCGTGGAGGTGATTCCCAACAATCCAGTAGTCGTGTCCAAGATCGGAACGATCGGTGTCTTCGCGGTGTTCGATTCTGGAATCGCTACTGGGGTCTCCAGCGGCGCGGTTTGTACGAGCGTTTCTTGAGCAAGAACCTGTTCGATCGCAGTCTCGAGAACTTCCAGCCCGGCTTGCAGCAAATCGATCTCGATCGTGAGGGCGGGCATGGCCTTGAGGACGTGATCTCGAACTCCAGCCGATTCGATCAACAATCCCGACTTAAAGGCTTGACGTGTGATCGCGGATGCTCGATCGCCGCACTGGAGATCCAATCCCCAAATCATGCCGCGACCGCGAACCGTGATGCCTTTATCTTGATGACGTGCCGCGATCGATTCGAATCGTTCGCGGATGATGTCGCCGCGTTGGCGGATCTCGGTTTCGAACTCCGACGATTCCCAATGCTTCAACACGGCCGCTGCGGCAACGAACGCCAAGTTGTTGCCGCGGAACGTACCGGTGTGTTCTCCCGGACGCCACACATCGAACTCCGGCTTGATCAAGACCAACGACATCGGCAGGCCACCCCCGATCGATTTCGACAGGCAAACCATATCGGGGACGATGCCCGCATGTTCAAAACTAAAGAACTTTCCGCTGCGCCCGTTACCGACCTGAATGTCATCGATGATCAAACGAATGTCGTGCACACGGCAAATTTCGGCGATCTGTCGCAGCCATCCGTCGCCGGCCACGTTGACGCCGCCTTCGCCTTGAATCGTTTCTAAGATCACCGCCGCCGGCATGGGCAATCCACTGCCGCGATCGAACAACATCTTCTCGAAGATGGAACTCGTGTCGACACCGCGCAGATAGCCGTCGAAGGGCAAATGCGTAACGTTGTTGTGCGAACCGTAATTTTCGTGGTGGTAGTATTGGTTGCCGGTCAGCGCCAACGAACCGAGCGAGTGGCCATGGTAGGCATTTGTGAACGCGACGACATGTGACCGACCGGTTTGTTTCTTCGCCAACTTGATCGCAGCTTCGATGGCATTGGTCCCCGTCGGACCGGTGAACTGCAATCGGTAATTCAAATCACGCGGATGCAAAATCGTGCGACGAAACGATTCCACAAACTCGGCTTTCGCTACCGTTACCATGTCCAGAGAATGTTGTATGCCGTCGCCGGCGATGTATTTCAACAACGCTTCCTTGGCACCTCGATGGTTGTGCCCATAGTTGAGCGAACCGGCCCCGCAAAAAAAGTCGATGTATTCTCGGCCAGCCTGATCGGTCATGGTCGAGCCCACCGCCGATTCAAAAACGGCGGGAAAGGATCGCGCGTATCCGCGAACGTTGGATTCGAATCGTGCGATGGGGTCGTTCATTGACGGGTGACCAAATAAGACAAGGTGCTGGTTCGCCGAAGTTTGCAATTCGGATTGATGAAACCTACGACACCGGCATGCACACATCGTTCAAGAGGTCACCAATCGGACGGCGAGTCGCGTCAAAGTAAGCCGATTGTGTGGATCATTTCGAACTTGCGGCCTGTTTCAGGACCTCATCGATAACAGTTGTGGCGTTGTCGAATAGAAGTCAGACGCTTACTGAAGCATCACTTGATATGCACCACCGTTATCACCGCGTTGGTAAACCCCATTGGTACCGGGGACGTCGTTGACCCGGAACAACAACCACGACGGACGGTTAACTGGGATCGTCATGACAGGACCGACCCAAGGGCGCACGTCCAAGGCGTTGACCACCCGGTCGTCTTGGTTCGGAATTGGAAGGACACAAACTTGAAGCTGGCCGATCGGATGTCCCCGGTGATATTTCGCGGTGATTCCGGCCGGTTCGCTGATCCAATCTCGGACCTGCGGCGGTAACTCAGGCGTATCGTTCCCATCCGGGCGATCGCTCCCGGCCGTCTTAAGCGATGATTGCGCAACGATTCGGCACCGTCCGTCGGCACGGACCCGTATCGTCGACTGATCCGGGAACCAAACGCCGGCGGATTGCCAACCGTAATTCGCATCAATTCGCAAATCCAGCGGGCTGCCATCGTATCGCGGATCATCGACGGATAATCCGACAAGACTGATGCGTGGATCGAAACCGTACTCCATGTCGTTCAACCACAATTGCCACCGCGCCCTCAGGACTGGCCAGCGATTTTGGATCTCTCGCGCGAACTTCGCCGTAAACGCGGGCGACTGATCAAGACCATTGAACGCGGCACCGACGAACACGTCGCGCGTGTCGGGATAGTGCGTTAACATCAACGCCGCCGCCCAAGTCCAGGTGTACGATTCCACGTCCCCTTCCAGATTCATTGGCAGTTTCAACACACTCGCCAGCGTCGGCAAAGCGTTTGCTTGACGCTTCTCGTCGATGACCCGATAGCGTCCCCACATCGGTGACTCTTGTCGGTTGCGAGGCAAGTCGTTGATTCGAAACGAGCGAACCGATTGAGCGAGCAGAGGTAAGGAAGCATTCGTCGTCGTCTCGACTGGATCTCGATGGGTAGCCAATAATTCGGCCGTACCCTCCATATACCAACTCGGGCCACCGCCACCGAACAATCCGATGGCGAGCGCATGAACGCCTTCGTGCAAAATCAAGTGCCGGTTGTAGTACGCGGTCGATTGGTATTGAACCCAAACCGTTTCGGGAGACGCAAAACCATGCCGGAATGCGGGCACTGTGGCGGGCAATGCTCCCGAAGCTCGAAACGCGGCTTCGTCGCCCATCAGGTAACCGTCGATCCGCCAGCCGGTGACGCGGTCGATCGGTAGGCCCCAAAATGCCAACCACTGGGGCACCGCGGCGTCAAAGGACGAGACATAATCAGCCAGCGAAGCTTCGTCGGCGATATCGCTCGTTAGTCGCAGATACGTTCCTTCGCAGGTCCGCATGTCCGCTTTCAACTCGCCGCCGACCAATCCGACCAGCCCGATCAAAACCGTCCATTTCAATACAGGAATCGGCCGAAACGTGAGCCAACGAAAAGAACGCAGGTTTTTCATACCACCATTCTAGCTCACCGTCGGCCGAGCTCCAACACAGATCATCGCCTGCCGATGATCTTTCGAACCTTCGGACGACCAAGTTTGAACCATTCGCGGGTCTTTGCGCTCCGCCTAGGCCTCAATCACCCCGCCTCCCCAGGCCTTGTTTCCTGGCTCCTCCGTTATCGCTAATAAGGTGTCGCTCGCTGCTTACCTCGAAAACGAAGTTCAAGAAACAAGTACTGGACAAGTATGGAGTCGCCCAGGTAGGTTTTGACTCCTCAAGGAAGGTGACCTCGCTTCCTTCAGGTTACCATTGAATCACCCGCCGCTCTCGACGATCGATGGCTCAGACCATGATGTGCCAGTCTGTTCCCCGCATGCGATTCCGGGTGGCCGTACTTGTACTTGGGATATTGTCGGTCCCAGTGGGTTGGGCTGCCCTCTGGTGTTTTTCGCATTTAAGGTCAATGGGCACCGCGACGACGCCCTTTATTGCTGAATCCCCGATTAAAGAGGTTTCAGCGTACGTCGTCGGGGATGATTTCCAGCTCTTCTTTCGCTATCCTGGAGCCGACGGGATCATGTTTACCCCAGATGATCGTCAGGGCGTGAGGAATTGGATTATTCCGTCGGGGGCGAACGTCCGTTTGTGGTTGACCAGCCGAGACTTTGCATACTTGGTAGAGATTCCAGAAACGGGTCTCTACGAAGTGGCTGCACCGGGGCTCGTATTCGAGGCTTCCTTTAAGGCCCCGGCTTCCGGACAGTATGAGCTGTTAGGTAGCCAGATGTGTGGATACGACCATCCGAACTTACTCGGTCGAATGATTGTTCTACCGTCACCAGATTTTGCCCGGTCAATGGCCAACCTACCCACCGCTCAACCTCTTACGGCACCACCATGGGTCTTCGATTAACAAACGCGTTGAACTCGGCAATCGCTTTTCACCCCGGATCGATTCGTTATTCGGCGACGAACTTAAGGTCGCCCAAATTGGTTTGCTGCGATAGTTGGCTAACTGCACTTTGCTTATTGGCAATGGTTGCCGTGACGGGCTGCAGTCGATCGCCAACCCCTCCGACGAAATCGAGCCAACGAAACAACTCGGTCGGTGTCGAAACGACTGACGCGACGAATACCGACAACACAATGGCGAGGGAAGAGCTTCGGATCCTTGGCTCGATTCCGGAATTCACGCTGACCGACCAAGCGGGTAAACCGTATTTTAGTTCGGAACTTGATGGCAAAATATGGGTTGCGACATTCATCTTCACTCGTTGCACGGCGACCTGTCCGTTTCAAACCGCTGCGATGGCCGATCTACAGCGCGAACTTCGAAGCCGGGGCGAACTGGGGCCGGTTGAATTAGTTTCGATTACGGTCGACCCTGAGTTCGACCAACCTGATGTGCTCTTGGATTATGCCAAGGGTTTCAAGGCTGATTTTGACCATTGGCATTTTTTGACCGGTGATCGCGACGAGTTGTGGGAACTGTGCAAGGACGGATTCAAGATGAATGTCGAGTCGGCACGCGACGCGACGACGTTGATCACCCACAGCCAGGCGTTGGTACTGATTGATCACGACGCTCAGATCCGCGGCTATTACCCGGCACTGTCCGAAGACGCCAAAATTCGACTTCGAAGTGACATTCAAAAGCTGTTGGACGAGCAGAATCCAGATCGTTTCGATGAAGTGACGCAAGTCGACGTTCCCGAAGACGTTCGCGATCCGGCTTGGTTAACCGACCGTGCGGTATCCCAAATAAAAAAAGCGGAAAGCTACGAAGTGCTCCACGATTTCAAATTTCAGGATCAACTCGAACAGACCCAGATTACTTTTCACGATCAAGTCGTTGAGGATGTGAAGCGTGATTTCAAGGCTGCACACTACGATCACGGAGCGGCCGTCGCGGTGGCCGATGTCGACAACGACGGATGGCTCGATCTGTATTTCGTCTGCCAATTGGGTACCAATGAGTTATGGCGAAATCTTGGCAATGGGAAATTCGAGGACATCACCGATCGCGCCGGTGTGGGAGTGCCCGACGAGGTTTCTGTCGGAGCGTCGTTTGCGGATGTTGACAACGATGGTGACGCGGATCTCTACGTCACTCGCATCCGGGCTGGTAATAAGCTGTTTCTCAACGACGGAAAGGGAAACTTCACGGACTTTTCGGCCGAGTCCGGACTCGATCACGTCGGGCATTCCTCGGGTGCTGTGTTCTTTGACTACGATCGCGACGGATTGGTCGACTTGCTGCTCACCAATGTCGGGAAATACACCACAGAACAACGTGGGCCGGGTGGATACTATCTTGCCTACGCCGCCGCCTTCATGGGCCACCTTCACGAAGAGCGACATGAAGCCAATTTGTTGTTTCGAAACCTCGGCGGAGGTCGATTTAAGGACGTCAGCGAAGCGGTCGGATTCAACGACAAAAGTTGGTCGGGCGACGCCAGCCCGATCGATGCCAACGAAGACGGTTGGCCCGATATCTATTTGCTCAACATGCAGGGTCATGATGAGTACTATGAGAACCAACAAGGCAAGAAGTTTGTTAAACGCAGTCGCGAGTTGTTCCCCGAGTCCGCATGGGGAACGATGGGAGTCAAGACTTTTGATTTCGATCGGGACGGAATGTTCGATCTTTTCGTGACCGACATGCACACAGACATGGTCCATGCGTTGGACCCGGCCGAAGAAAAATCCAAGATGCGGCGTAACTTGCCAAACAATGTTCTCGCCACCGACGGCAATCACATTCTCGGGAATGCGTTTTATAAGAAAACCGGTAAAGACCAATACACCGAGGTTTCCGATTCGATTGGTGCCGAGAACTACTGGCCATGGGGCATCAGTGTCGCCGATCTCAATGCGGATGGCTTTGAAGACGTCTTCATCGCCGCAAGCATGAGCTACAACTATCGTTATGGCATCAATTCGGTGTTACTCAACGAGAACGGAAAACGTTTTGTCGATAGCGAGTTCATTCTCGGCGTCGAACCGCGAAGTAAAGGTTCCGCTCAGCCGTGGATGGAACTCGATTGCAGTGGTGAAGACGCCGGCCACCCACTATGCAAAAATCATGGCGGCAAACTGTCGGTTTGGGCTGCCGTCGGGACGCGGAGTTCGGTCATCTTTGACCTCGATCACGATGGCGACCTTGATATTGTCACGCATGACTTTGGTGGCACTCCGTCGGTATTGATCAGCGACTTGACTGATCGACATACGATCCACTATCTCGAGGTCAATCTAGTAGGTGGTCCATCGAACCGCGATGGATTCGGAGCGATCGTGGAAATCGGTGTCGGCGACCGAACGCTTCGGACGGTCAACGATGGCAAATCCGGCTATCTTTCACAAAGTCGCATTCCCTTGTACTTCGGACTCGGTGAAGCGAAAAGCGTCGATTCGATTCGAGTGCTGTGGCCGTCGGGAACTGAACAATCAATTCCCGCCCCCGGATCGGTAAACCAGTTGATCACCATCGAAGAGGGAGATGACGTAACTAGGGCCAGTCGATGATCGATCGGATCTCTTGTCGCATCGGATTCCATATCCCGCGATTTGCCGGCGTTTTGCGGAGGATGTGGGGAGTCCCGGTCTGCGTTTGGTCGAGCATGCTCCTTGTCGGATGCGGCAAACGAGATGAGGTTGAATTTCGCCCACCGATCGAGTACGCCACGGTGGAATCGGCGAAGATCCTCGATGCCGGTATGGATGTGAGAACCAACTGGTTGGGGCCTAAGACTGTTACTGTCTTTCCGGGCGTGCACGCGCTTTCTGAATTGTTTCCGAGTGCGGTTTATGCGATCGAATCGGAAAAGGGAATTGTATTGATTGATGCCGGGGTCGAAGCCGAATGTCACTTGCTCCACGAAAGCATGATCAAGGTCGGGCTTCAGCTAAGCGATGTCGGTCGAGTTTTGATTACCCATGCTCACTACGATCATGTTTTCGGTGCCAATCGGATACGCGAACTCTCGGGAGCTTCCATTGCGATCGGGTCCGAAGACGCGGATGTCCTTCGCACGTTAGATTTGGATGCGCTCTATTCGTTGTTTCCGAGGACGCCTTACGAGGGCGGGCCCATTGAGGTTGACCAAACGCTTGATGACGGCGACGTCATCGATCTCGGCGACGCGACCATTACGGTCGTCGCGGCCCCCGGTCACACACCGGGGTGCCGATGTTTCCTGCTCGAGAAAGATTCAACGCGGATCTTTTTCAGTGGCGATGTGATCTCCTCGTTGAACTTCGGACCGGCGACCTACCCGGTGCATATTTCACCCAAGTTTCGGGGCGATGCCGAGCAGTATCTCGCAACGCTCGATCGTTTGTTAGCCATGCCCCCGCCGGACATTCTGCTGCCCGGTCACCCACGCCAACAAACTCGTGGGTACGACGTGCGACTGTCCTCGGGGCAATGGAAATCACTGCTGATGCCGGCACGCGAAGAAGTTCAACAAGCCGTCGCACGTCAACTTCATGACGGCAAAGATTTTTTGGACGGACTGGCCAAGCAGGTCGAATCCGAGCTGTATTATTTCGGCGAGATAGACGGAGTCGCTGTTTATGCGAGTGTTCAAAATGGCAAAGTCATTGCGTTCAACGCACCCGGTGGCGATCGATTCGGGGAATTTTTTGAAAAGCGTGCCCGAGAATTCGAGCTCCCTTCGGTCCAGCCTGACGCGGTGGTGATCACGACGCCGGAGGAAGTGGCTTACTCAGGGATCGGTTCGTTGGATCCATCCACGACCATCTTCGCCCCTCGTTCGGTCACCGATCAGCTTCAATCCAATGCGATGGTAATCGAGTCGTTCGATCGATGGACCGAACGGTTCGGTGATCGTATGGAAGTGATCGAGTTGCCGTTGGGTGTGGCATGCTTGATCCGCTTGCAATCAAAACAGGTTTTAATAACGCCACCGGCACCACGCAACATTTCCATTGCTTGGACGACACGCACGTCAGGCCAGCGAACGACGAGCCCGCTTCAACCTCAAGCAATGAATCTGCAAGGGGAGCTGGACGAGTCGACCGCGATGGCGGAAGACTACCTCGCGACCGTGGAACGTTTAGGGTCGATCCGAGCGGACATCTGGCTGCCCGCTCGTCCATTTTCAGGACAGAACGCGAATTTGTACGATGACGATTGGCAGCGAATTCTCGAATCCAACCGGAAGGTCGCCGAGCAGCACGCTCCTTAAGTGCACTTTCTTCGATCGATCCGCCCACGCGGTTTGATTAGCCGAATGTTCGAAGAGACCGTATGCTATCGGAATCGCTTGATTTCATTTCGTCAGTTATGGTCGTAAAACACCACGGAATTGTTGCCGATGATCGCTCGTCAAAACGCTCTTCGATTACCTCCACGCTTATGCCTGTTGTTTTTCCTGAGCTGGGCTGGATGCAGTTCTCCTGAATCTGATCCGCTTGCTTCATCGGGATCGAATGAACCGGAGACCGTCGGACCGAAATCGGCCGCGCCGGAGGTCATTGTTCAGGAAATCCGCCAAACCTCTCGAGCGATCGGCCCCGAAGAAGTCGTTTCCGATGGCTATGTATCGTCGGACGCTTGTCAAGAATGTCATGTCGAGACTCACCGTTCCTGGCACGCGTCTTATCACCGGACAATGACGCAACCGGTCGACTCAGAGACAGCGCCGGCCGCGATTAATGGACAAGTGGTCGAGGTTCAAGGGAAAACGTATGCGTTTGAGAAACAAGGCGATCACTATTCGGTTACTTTTCCCGATCCGTTACTCGGAGGTCAGGTCCATCGGCGACGGCTGGTATTGATGACCGGGTCTCACCACATGAACGTATTTTGGTACGAATCGGGCGTGCACGGCACACCTGCGCAATTAGACATCGTTTTTTTGAAGCAGGAGCAACGCTGGGTTCCCCGTGACTCCAGTTTTCTTCAACCGAACCATCATTCCAACGTTATCGAGCTGGGAACATGGAATCGGACATGCAGTCGTTGCCACGCGACCCATCCAAAGGAAGGCTACCGAAACGCAACGCAGGACTGGGAGACAAAAGTGGTCGAACACGGGATCGCTTGCGAAGCCTGCCATGGACAAGGCAATGACCACATTCAGCAACATTCAACGCGTGCCGCCGTTTTGCTCGCCGAGGGGCAGAATGCGAACACGCAGGATATTACAGAAGCGGACTCAGCAGCGGACCAGATTGTCAACCCGAGCCAACTTTCCAAACACGCATCTGCGGATTTGTGCGGTCAATGTCACAGCGTTTTTATTCCCGATTACGACGTGCTTAGCGAAGCCGACTACGCCCGCGATGGCAATCCGTTCCGACCGGGACAACTGTTGTCCGATACCGGGTTTTCCAAAGTGGTCCGCGCCACCGAGGAATATCGCAATTCCGAAGCGTTTGTGCGGTGGTCCAAGATGGAAGATCTCGGAAGCACGTTTTGGTCCGATGGCACGATCCGGATCGCGGGCCGTGAATACAACGGTCTAATCGAATCGCCCTGCTTTCAGGACGGAGAGATGACGTGCTTGTCATGCCACACCATGCATCCGTCAGGCGATCAGGACTTGACCGATTGGCGTGATGACCAACTCAAGCCAGGCATGCGTGGCGACGAAGCGTGTTTGCAGTGTCACGATGACTATCGAGACCAGATCGCCGAGCACACCCATCACCCGATCGAATCATCCGGTAGCCGGTGCATGAACTGCCACATGCCTCACACCACATACGGGCTTCTCAAGACGATCCGCAGTCACCGGATCACCAGTCCGTCGATCCGCGACAGCCAAACGAGCGATCGACCGGATGCGTGTTCATTGTGCCATCTGGACCAGAGTTTTGCCTGGGTCAGCAGCCATTTAAGAAACTGGTACGGTCAAACCGGTGCTGGATCTTCCGGTAGCGATGCGGTAGCGACTTCGGTCTCACACTTGTTGCGGGGCGACGCGGCGCAGCGGGCGGTGCAAGTCGCCGCAATGGGTTGGCAGCCGGCTCAGGAAGCGTCCGGTACCAAGTGGATTGAGCCGTTTCTGTTGCTCGCATTGAATGACCCGTACGACGCGGTCAGACTGCTCTCGGCCCGTTCGATGAAGACGCTTCCCGAGCGATTCAGCCTACCCATCGACCCACTCGACTCAGCATCCAAACGCATGACCGCATTCAACGAATCGATCCAGATCATGGAAAAAGAGCTCAACGCGAGTTCACGTCCAGAAGTGCTGATCGACGAACAGGGCCGCATCGATTTCGTCCGCGTCCGGGCGCTTTTGGATCAACGCAACCATCGTCCAATCGTGCTACGTGAATAGTCCCACACGATCCGTCCCACACTAACGGCGACTATCCGACTGTGTTTCAACGATCAGGTGGGTTCGATTGACTTCAACCTCATCGAGTGTTTGCCGTGTTCCTGAGGGCCAAATGATTTCGAGGCGATCGACTTGCATTTGATCGGCTAGGCCGAAATCCAAAATCGCTTCATTGCTGCACAGGAACCCCCCACCGCCGACGACCCACCCGGTCCATTGATGCTCGCCGGCGTCCACGATGACTTTCGCGCCGACGGCGTCCCGCTCACTTTCAACGCCGACCAACTTAAGACGCAGCCAGTTTTGGACGTCGGTGTTGTTCTGCAATAACGCAGCGGGGCCGTCAAGCCGGTTGGCAACGAAATCGGGGCGTCCGTCGCGGTTCCAATCCAGCGTCGCAAGCGTCCGCCCCAATGTCGGCTCGGACCAGAAAGTCTCCCGCTCAACGGGATGATGGGCAAGATGAAAACGGTCCGCTGAACCTAGATACAACTGTGGCAACATTTTGAACGGAATGCCGCGAGCGGTGTGGTCAACGATGTGTCCGTTCAAAACAATCATGTCCAACCAACCGTCACGGTTGATGTCGATCGCCTGCGTCCCCCAGCCCACCGTCGGTTTACTCGACTCGGTCAAATCGCTCGTCTCGGTGGCATGTCGGAATAACGAGCGAGTTTGCTGCAGATACAGGTCGGCTTCCTGGTCCCAATAGTTTGTGACAAACAGATCCATCATTCCATTGCGGTCGAAGTCACCCGCCGCCAGTCCCATGGATCCGTGGCGGCCACCTCGTGCGCTGCCGGCGCAGCCCGCCAAATCGGCCGAATCCGACCAATCGTTAGACAGCGAGGCCGCGTGCCCCGGCTCGGTTTGGCGGTTCCAAAAAAAGTTCGTGTCACCATCGTTGGCGACGTAAACGTCGTTGCCGCCGGCCCCATCAATATCGGCAATGATCGCCGCGAACCCGTGACCTTCACGAGCCGACCGACCGACCGCCGCGACGACTTGCTGACCGATCGACGATGGGCTGTTTGAGTTCGGGCCGGCTCGCCATCGTTCGATTCCGCCGTTAGGTGTCACCGTCAACCATCGGTCCGGTCCGGGATGAAATTGGTTCGGGCCGCAGGTTTCCGCAGGCGTGCATGCGATTTGAAACGCTCGTGGATCGTCGATGTAGTTGACCTCGATAATTTCAGGGAGTCCATTTCCATCCAGGTCGCCCGCCGCTACCGAGGTCGTCCAGTGATTGTCGTTGGCGATCGGTAACGCCTGATCTTGGAATGTTCCATCGCCGTTGTTGATTCGCAAAACATTTCGGCCGATATTGGCAATCCAGATGTCCATCCATCCATCTTGGTTGAAATCAGCGACACTGACGCCCTGTCCGTACCCACGGTCTGCCGTTCCGGTGAAGTCCGAGATGTCCTGAAATTGTTCGCCATTGAGATTTCGGAACAACCGATTGGGGCCCGATTCCGATTCGGCGTTCGGTCTGCCACCCGACTGAGTGAAATACAGGTCGGGCCATCCGTCCTGGTCGAAGTCGATTACGCCGATCCCGCCGCCGGTTTGTTGATGAAGGTAGAAAAGATCGTCACTCCAGTCATCGCCGCTTTGATACTCGAAGTCCAGCCCGACTACGGCGGCGATGTCATTTAACTCGGCGTGTTGAGAGCTCGGCAACGATGCCGGCGTTTCCTTTTCAGTCGGGAGAACCTGACCCAAATTTCCTGACGGCAGCGGCCACCGAGACAACTCGATGTGACAACGATCGGCGGCTCGCGTTCGCCCTGTCGCCGAGGCGGAGCCCGACTCGGATCTCGCTTGGTCATTGGCTTGATAATCCTCGGCCGTGGCACCCGACTTTGACATCGCGATTCGTTTCCAGGCGAACGCCTCGAGCGGCCGGTCGAGTTGATCCAGATGGTCTGCCAGTCGGTGATATTGATCTGTGGTGCCCGCTCTCCGCCCCAGTGCCAAAGCAAGGTTGGCGATCTCGTCGAGGTGTTGAAATCTGGTCTCGATACAGCTTGCCTGATCACCTTGCCCACAACGTATCAAAGCGCGGGCTAAGCCGATGGTTGAATGTCGGTCCGTCGGATTCCGGTTGATCGCCTCAGCGAAGCAACGAACTGCAACTGGATCCTGACCTTGATGTGCCGCCAGTGTTCCCATCGCATACCAGTACTCCGGCTCTCGCTGGATTTCGCTGGGGAGCCCCTCGGCCCAATCTGCCAGCTCCTCGAACCGATTCCGCTCGGCCAGTAGTCGGCCCAAGAACGCCGCGATTGGAGTGGAGTCGGGGAATCGGTTTCGCAAAATTCGGCAGAAATGGATTGCCTCTTCATACTGCCCCACTTCCCTCAACCGCTTGGACTCGTACAACGCCTCTGGACCATTCGCCTCTGGACCATTCTCAGGCCTGTCCGATTTTTTTTCAGGCTCCGTCGTTTCATCCAATAGTAAGTCGTTCAGGTTCAACATGGAAAACAATTCCTTCTCCTGAATCTCACCCCGGCGAAGCAATGCCGTCAGGTGCTCGGATGCTTCGAGCTGACGTCCGCATCGATTCAATGTTCGGATCGCTTGGCGACGAACGCGGTTGTCGTCGGGATGATCATGCAAATGGTTTGTTAGCCGCTCGATCGCCTCGTCAACCTGGCCAGCCTCAAAGAACCACTTGGATGACTCGGTGATCGACAGGTTTCCGAATCGCGGTTCATCGGCGGGAATCGACGCAATCAAGTTTGCAGCATCTGCCTGGGAGCCCGTTGCGGCCAACGCCTTCGCGGTCAACACGATCAATTCCGGGTCCTCGGGATGCACTAACAGTAAAGGCTCGGTAATGGCCAGGACCCGAGAGGGCGCCCCATATTTCAACTCGTGATTGGCCTTGTTCAGAGCGGTGGTTAAGTCCTGCGGTTGTCCAACTTGGTCGAGTTCGCGTTGCTTTTGCCGTTTGCGAAACTCCTCAAACTTCGACGACTCATTCGATCCACATCCGGGAATAGCCCACACGACGAGAATTGACAAAAGTGTTACGGCACGTAGCCGGACGGTACTGACTTGTGATTTCATCAAAACAAATGAAAAAGGGAAGTGATCGGGATGCCGCAAACTCGACACTGGTTATACGAGATGAGAGCACCAAGATGATACAGGAACGATCCTGGACGGATTTTCGCTCGTCACTTCACACGGCTTCCCCCCTTTTCCGCGTAGCTTCGTCGCAGGTATTTCCCAACGATCCCATGCCCTCGTTTCGAGCCGTGTTCACCGAACGGGTGGTTTCACGAAGTGCGTTCCGAACGGTTACACTGGCGGTCTGCTCTCGCTCATGTTGGGAAGCGAGATCCGGTTCGCCCGGTCGGCGACAACCACCAAATGAATCAATACGAAATCGATCGCATGGATTCAAAGAATTGAGTTAGTCGAAATGTGTATTGGATGGATCAGTTCGGATCGAATAAATGCTCCCTGGCCCCCGACGATGTTGATTGTTGGGATCACTACCTGCTTGCTCGGCTTAACGCTCTCGTCGGGATGCGATTCGAATTCGGCCGGCCCCGCTGACACGCCACCGCGGAACTCAAACCGGATCGAGCAACCAGCCCACGAACATTTGGTTCGTGCTCAACAAGCGATCACAAGCGGCGATCTGCAACGCGGACAACAACTAGTTCAACAGCATCTCCTGATGCGGCCCAACGATGCGAAGGCTTGGGAGCTAGCCGGTGACCTCGCCACTCACGAAGGAGACCTCGAGCAGGCCTCGGAATTCTACGCCACTGCGATTCAGAACACCCAACGCCCGACGCTCATGGTCCTAGATAAGCTAGCCAAAACGCACCTTGCCCGAGGAGCCGCATTCGAAACGCTCTCGGTATGGCAACAGACTTTAGAAGACTATCCCGAGGCGATCCAACCACGATTCGATCTGGTCGGTTTGGCCACCGCCGTCGGCCTGAATCGAATGGCGATCGAGCCGCTTCGATGGCTGGTGAAACAACGTTTGGGTGATGTTGAAAGTCTAGTCATGCTGACGAACCCGATGCGAAGTGAACCCGATCCTGAAACATGCCGGAAGTTGTTAGCCCGATACCCGAGTGACCTTCGTCCTCACTATGGCCTAGCGAGGATGGACGCCGAAGCGTTTCGCTGGGAGGCGGTGGTGAGCCGTTTACAACCCGTAATCGCGAAGCACCCTGATTTCTTGCCCGCGAGCGTGCTTTATGGGCGAGCCCTGCTTGCACTGAGCCTTCATCGACCAACGTCGAATGAACCATGGACCAGCGAACTTGCCAAATGGGCTTCAACGCTGTCCAACGAGATGCAATCCAATCCTGAATTCTGGAAGCTTGTGGGGCAATACCACCACTCGACGAATGATCACAATCTCGCTTCGAGAGCATTCGCCAAGGCCGTTGTGCTCGAACAAGCCGTGGATACCTCCTCGTTGACGGAACTCGTCTCCTCGTTAACTGCATCGGGCGATCAAAGACGTGCCGACGTGGTAGCTAAACACTTGGACCAACTTGCTCAACTTCAAGACGCCACAACCACGTTCTTGGAACGTCACTCCCGATCGCAACGGTCGGCGATGCTCATCGCCTATCAATTGGTGGAACTCGGTCGGCACTGGGAAGCTGAAGCTTGGACGCGTCTGGCCAAATCTTTACCCGACGATCCGGTCGTGGAAATTGACCGGGCTCACCAAGCCATTCTGGCGAGATTGGGACGCACCAACGCTTGGCAGGATGAACAGTGGCTGGCATCCCTTGACCTGCCTGAGCTCGACATCACTGAAATCGACTGGTCAGTCCAACAACACGAAACCGTTGTCGAGCACACCCCGGACGGGGGACGGCCCTTACGCCTTGTCGATCGAGCGATCGAGCTCGGTTTGCAGCATCAAGTCGCACTGCCACCGGATGCCGAGACAGAAGGCTTTTGGATTCACCACAGTGTCGGAGGCGGGGTCGGGGTCGTCGATTATGATCTGGACGGATGGCCCGATCTCGCTCTGGCCAATCTTGATGGCCAAGCTCGCCAAAGCAACTCATCGCCCAATCAATTATTTCGTAACCTATCCGGACGATTCCTCGACGTAACCGCCCACACGCGTTACCACGACACTGAGTTTGCTCAAGGCATCTGCGTCGGTGATTTTAACTCCGATGGTTTCGCCGACGTACTTGATTGCAACATCGGTCGCAATCGCTTGTATCGCAACAACGGCGATGGCACTTTCGGCGACGTCACCGATCAAGTCGGCCTACAGGGCGACGAATGGACGACGTCCGCAGTGATCGCCGACATCGACGCCGACGGGTTGGCCGATATCTTCGAGGTGAATTACTGCGCAGGCACGCGTCCGATGACCCAGCCTTGTCGAAGTGAAACGACAGGGCTGTACTCGAGTTGCCCACCTCTGCATTTCGATGCCGCTGCGGATCGCGTTTGGTCATTGACACCCGACGGCCAATTCGTCGATCGCCGCAAGCAGTGGCTCGGCCCGTCTGACCCCGGCCGGGGGTTAGGCGTGATCGCGGGCGAACTTGACGAACGTCCTGGCCTTGACCTTTATGTCGCCAACGATATGTCGATCAATCATCTTTGGTCTGCGCAAAAGCAACCAACCGGCTTCGGACTCGCCGAGGTGGCCACGGTGCGTGGGCTCGCAATGAGCGGCCAATCTCGTTCGCAAGCTTCGATGGGAATGGCCGTCGGTGATCCCGATGCTGACGGCGATTTCGATTTGTTCCTGACTCACTTTGCCGAGGAGCACAACACGTATTACGAACAAGTCTCGGCCGGAATTTGGCAAGATCGCACCTTTGCCGTCGGCTTACTCGAACCATCGCTCAAAATGCTTGGCTTTGGAACCCAGTTCGTGGATTTGAACAACAACGGAAAGCTCGAATTAATCATCACCAACGGCCACGTGAGCGATACCGGACGAACGGATATTCAGTATCGAATGCGGCCGCAACTCTTCGAGCTAGAAGCCGGTGGTCATTGGCGGCAAGTGTCCGCAGAACAAATTGGCCCATACTTCGAGGATGTTCATTTGGGACGCGCCCTTGCCACGCTCGACGCGAATCGTGACGGATTGTCCGATGTCGTAATCACCCAATTGTTCCAGCCAGTGGCTCTTCTTATCAACCAATCGCCGGTCGAGGCTGAAAGCGTCGATTTGCTCTTAACCGCAACGCAATCTCACCGTGACGCGATCGGCACCATCGTGCAAGCGACTGTGGGCGACGATACTCGGCATCATCAACTAACAGCCGGCGACGGATATATGTGCAGCAACGAACGTCGGATCGTCATCGCAACGGCAGGTCGCGAGCACGTTGACAGCCTACAGGTTCGTTGGCCATCCGGGACGGTGCAAACATCTGGCCCTATCAAAAGTGGGAGGACGTACCGATGGGTTGAAGGAGAACTCGCCCCGACCCAGCTAGAGCGTCATGAGTAAGCCGAACATCCGATAGGGGATTGTTGGTATCTTGTCATCCCAAACTAGCCGCAATATAATTCCTTGATGTGTCAGTTAGTTTAATTTGCTCTGTCAAGTAGTTTGATTAGCTTAAGTCGAATCGGTCGCGTTATCTTTCGACTGTCCGTGCCCTCCAAGAAAACTAGATTACCGATGATGAAAAAACTTCTGTTCCCGTTCTGTTTTGTTGCTGTGTTCTCGATTGTCACGGGCTGTGGTGGTGGCGGTGGACCAGCCGAGTTCGACCCATCAACTGCGGATCCGTATACCGCCGAAGACGAAAAAGCCGCTGAGGACTACGAGGCACAACGGCTCAAGGAAATGAAAGAACAATCTTAGTGGCTCGTCAAAACTTCTCGTCCTTTATCCGTGGATGACAAGGAGAGCTTCGCGTTGAACCGCGTCCACAACGGCTTGCGAAGCATTTTTACTCTCTCCACCGGCCAACGCGACCTTGCCAGGTCGCGGGCCCTCTTTTCATTGACTTCAACGGTATGTTCTCGTATACTTGACACGCAAGGGTCAAATGCTTACGCTTGGAGCCCGGTAGTGGTTGGGGATTCTCCCAGAAATATTCTTCTCTAAAAAAGGGTGTTATCAGACATGAGGTATTCAAAGGACCGGCAAGCTTTCACGCTTGTCGAATTGCTGGTGGTCATCGCGATCATCGGCGTGCTGGTTGGGCTGCTGCTTCCGGCAGTTCAGGCGGCCCGTGAAGCGGCACGGCGCATGAGTTGCAGCAACAACTTTAAACAAATTGGCTTGGGCCTGCACAATTACCATGCCGCTTATGACAAGCTTCCCAAGCACAAAAGCGGCACCGGCGCTGGCGGGAATGCGAACTACCTTTCCGGGCTCGTCGGATTGCTGCCCTTCATTGAGCAACAAGGCCTATGGGAACAGGTCGTGAATCCATTTGGATTCAACCGCGACGACACGGTGAGGAATCCTCCCTATCCCGCGATGGGACCACGACCTTGGGACGACAACTATCAGCCATGGCTTACTCAAGTCCCTGGTTATCGTTGCCCGAGCGACCCTGCGAGGCCCGGAAATAATCGAGTCGCATTCACCAACTACGTGTTTTGTGTCGGAGATGCCTTCTTTGAACAGCATCACAACGGCAAAGATGATAATGGTGTGCCTTCGACCCACGGGACCTGGGGAGCGGAAGATGGTAATCGCTGGGCACGCGGGATGTTTCATGGACGCACCTTCACTGGCTTCCGCGACGTTCTCGATGGTTTGTCCAACACGATCGCGATGGGTGAGATTCAGTGTGGAAATAACACTCGGGAAATCACCAACATGATCCACCGAGATAATGGTGTCGCTGACCGAGCACCGAATTATTGGGAAACGGTTCCAGGGCTCATCGATCCGGCACGCCCTCGCTTCTGGTCAACGACAGCGCCAGCCAACGTCGACACCGACCAGAACCACCAGCGTGGGCGACGATGGTCCGATGGACGCCCCACCTACACCACCTTCCTAACGATCCGTCCACCCAACGGGTACAATGTTTGCCGCGGTGAAGGTAACTTTGGAATCTATTCCGCTAGCAGTCGTCACCAGGGTGGGTGCCATATCTTGATGGGTGATGGAGCCGTGAAATTCGTCACCGATTCGATCGAAGCGGGCAACCAAGCCCAAATCGCATATGGCGGTGCGGGCTTCAACACCAACAATCATGTCGGCCTGCCAAGTCCCTACGGATTGTGGGGTGCTCTGGGTACGGACGAGATGCAAGAGATGATCGACCAAGAGTTCTAACGAGCCCCGTCGACGGAATAAGCATTCAAACAAAACGGGCGTTGCATCGGCAACGCCCGTTTCTGGTTATTAAGTGGCTTCACAAAGGGGTCTGCCCCTTTGGAAGTTTGGAAGCGAGTCGATCATCGTCTAGTTGAACTTCAGGGTTGATGGCTAGTCATTTCCAAGCGAAGTGCTTGAACGATAACTTTCTGTCGAGCTGCGGAATTTTCGTTTTGCTCGGTTGCTGGCTACTAACAGGTTGCAATCGTGAATCCCCCCGGTTGCCAACGAGTGAAAGCAACAGTCCTTTCGAGTCCGCGCAGAACCTGGAGAGAACAGGAGATACCGAGTCCATTCTTAAGGCTGCACAGGAAGCGTTGCTCGACGATCCCGGTAATACCGCTGCGGTTGAATTGGCAATGGATTGCTATCACAAGCTGGGGCAGTTTGGCCCGGCGGCCGACCTAGCGGCTGAACTGGCATCGAAACCGGGTTTCAATTCAGAGAATCGCCTTGTCCTCGCTTTTGATTGGCATCTTCGAGCCGGCGACTACGAACGTGCTGAAAAAGATCTCCTGAACGGACTCGCTGTCGCACCCAATAGCATCAAGCTCAATCGACTGATCGCCCAACTGCTTAACTCGCAAGGGAGGCGGGCCGAAGCGAGCGTCTATGTCCGCAATCTCATTCGGCTTGAGCAAATTCGCCCCGAAGAATTGCTCAGCCTAATCGATCTTCGAGGCCCGTTTCACTTGGTCGAGTATGGGGATTTGATCGACGTGCGCAATGTCTCGTTGTTTCAACTGGGGCGTGCTCGTCAGCTCTACTCGAGTGTGCGTGGATCGGCCGACGAGACCATCTCAATTCTGAACCCGCTCACCGAGAAGTACCCCGAGAGCTCGGCGGTAGCGGCGTTTTATGGCCGGGTCTTGGCCGAGAACGGGCCGACGGGATCCTACGAGAAATGGCTATACTCCGAACTACCAAATGGCATCACGCGACAACCGGAGTACTGGAGCAGCTTGGGAACTTGGCTTAGCCAGCAAAACCGTCTCAAAGAATCGGTCAGAGCATGTGCCGAAGCGATTCGCCTAGACCCATCCGACCGCGAGTCGCTCCGAACGATGATCACTGCTTTAGAGGAGCTCAATGAAACGGAAAAGGCAACTCAGCTTCGGCAACGACTGAGTGACCTGGACCAGATTTTTCGAATCGCCAAATCCGCCGATCACGAACAGTCACTGTGGATCTCACAGACGTTGCAAGAGCACGCGAGGCCGTGGGAATCCATCGGCTGGCTAATTCAATCCAAGGGACTGCAGGGAACACTGCGTGAACACGCCGTCGAAATCACGCAGCGTTTCCAAGCGACATGGGCTTGGGAAAAGTCCACTTCTCGAGATCGGATCGAATTGGCCAAACAACGTCAATTACTCGGATTCTCCGCATCGAAATGGCCGCTTCCCGACTTGAACCGAGCGTACCATGCGTCGAGACTAGACTTTTCTCATCCGTCCGAGCAAGTCGTCTATCGGTTAATCGATGTCGCAGCCACCTTGGGACTCGTCACGAAGTACGATTCAGGCTTCCCGTTCGATAAGATCGACGACGCGAAGCTGGGCGGAACACCTATGTATGTTTACCAAATCAACGGCGGTGGTATCGCGGCGGTTGACTATGAACTCGACGGCTCAGTTGACCTTTACATCAGCCAAGCCGGAGGGACTCCAGGGGAGCCTGGAGGTTCCCAACCCAACCAAATGTTCCGTTTGTTGGATTTTCAATTTTCCGAAACCACCCGATCTTCCGGTGCAGACGATCGAGGGTTCTCGCAGGGCGTCTGCGCCGGCGATATTAACCAAGATGGATTTCCTGATTTGCTGGTCAGCAATATTGGAGAGAACAACGTCTACTTCAATCAGGGCGATGGCACTTTCAGGCCCGCACCAGATTTGATTTCCGAAAAAACGAAGGTCTGGAGCAGTTGCTTGGCGGTAGCGGATCTCACGGGTGATCACTTACCAGAGATCGTGGAAGTCAATTACATCGATGATGCGTCATCGCATGAGTCGAAATGTGATCCGAGTTGTGCATCGCCGCAAAAATTTGCCAAAGCAACGGACGACTTTTACACTTGTCAGCCGGATGGGACTTTTCTCAGGTGGGATACGCTCGAGGCCCCCGCACGACTGGGGCTCGGTGTCGTCATCACCAATTTCGACAATCGAAATGGCAACGACTGTTTTATTGCCAATGACGGTGATTTCAATCATTTCTGGAGTAGCCGGAAAGCAAGAACAACAGCGGGCGGATCGAAATTTGAACTAGTCGAGTCGGCGAACATTCGCGGCTGCAACATCGGACGCGGTGGCAACAGCCAAGCCTGTATGGGGGTCGCCTCGGGTGACTTCAATGGCGACGGGACACTTGATCTACACGTCACCAATTTTTTTGAAGAGCCTGCCAACCTGTTTCTCCAAACAAAGAATGGCTTCTTCTCTGACGAAGAACGAAAGTACGGCCTACATGACGCTTCGTTCAACGTCCTCGGATTCGGTACCCAAGCCGCCGACATCGATCACGATGGATGGTTGGACCTGTGTGTGCTGAACGGACATGTGAACGACGAGCGAAAGAGCGGCGTTCCCTTTCAAATGAAATCGCAAGTCTTTCGTGGTGGCGAACGTGGTTTTAAGTTGCACCTTCCCAAGGATTCGGGCAATTACTGGGATCAGCCGAATCTCGGTCGAACACTCGTCCTCCTCGATTGGAACCGCGACGGGAGAATGGATTTCGCAGGGAGTTACTTGGATCGTCAGATCTCGTTGCTAGAGAACCGCACAGAACCCCTCGGTGATTGGATTCAATTGGAGCTAGTCGGCAGCACGAGCGAGCGTGATGCGATCGGTACGACGGTATCAGCCCGCGTCGGCAAGCGAACGTTCAAAGCATGGAACACAGCGGGGGACGGATACATGTGTTCCAACGAGCCCCTCGTGCATCTGGGACTAGGGAAAACCAGCCAAATCGATGAGCTCGTTATCGCTTGGCCCAGCGGATTGACCCAAACCTTTCGAAACGTTGCCACGAATCGGCGGTATCTTTTAGTCGAAAGCCAAGCGATCTTCGCTCGCACCGAACCTAAACACGACACACCGCAGCCACCGAACCCGGCCGTGGACAGACTCTGAGTTCAGATTCAGGCTCAAGTTGAAGCGGGGCCGCGGGGCCGAGGGTCTGATTGTTTCGTCTTGACTTTTCACTGACGAATTGGGACACCCTGGCCTGGAGTACGAAAGTGTGAACTCTCACCCTTTTTCCCGATTGAAAGCGATCGCATGTGTGGAATTGTCGGATACGTCGGTGCCGAAGACGCGGCAGAGTTTCTCGTCGACGGTTTGCGGCGATTGGAATACCGTGGTTACGACAGCGCGGGCGTCGCGATCGCCGGGGACGACCAGATCCGAATCACCCGTTCGGTCGGTCGTATTCAATCGCTCGCCGACCGCTTGGGCGCGCCGCCTGAGGGCACCTTGGGGTTAGGGCACACCCGCTGGGCCACCCACGGACCGGCCACCGAAGAGAACGCTCACCCGCACGTCGGCGGCGACGGCGAAGTCGTGCTCGTGCACAACGGCGTGATCGAGAACTACCAAGTCCTCAAGGACGGTTTGATCGAAAAAGGCTATACGTTTAAGTCCTTGACCGACAGCGAAGTGATCGCCCACCTGATCGCCGAGGGGCTCGAGAACACCCCCGAAATCGATGGCCAGCCACACGCCCGGTATGTGACTGCGGTTCAATGGGCGATCGCCCAGCTTCGCGGCACGTACGGGTTGGGAATCCTGTTTCGCGACAAGCCCAACTTCATGATCGCCGCCCGATTCGGCAGCCCCTTGGTCCTCGGCGTCGGCCGGGGTGAGAACTTCATCGCCTCGGACGCATCGCCGCTCGCCGGGCGGACCGACCGCATTGTGTTCTTGGCCGATCACCAGCTCGCGGTTTTGACCGCTGAGGGATTCTCGGTGCTGCATCGCGATAGCGGCAAGGTCCGCGTCAACATCCAACCGCTCGAAGCCGATGCCGGCCAAGTCAGCATGAACGGCTATCCCCACTACATGCTCAAGGAAATTTTCGAGCAACCCGACGCTCTGCGAAACGCGATGCGAGGTCGGCTCAACGACCAAGACGCCACAGCCGTATTCGGCGGGTTGAACCTGACCCCGCAACAACTCCGCAGCGTCGAGCGGATCATCCTGACCGGCTGCGGCACGAGTTGGCACTCGGCGCTGGTCGGCGAATACTTGATCGAGGAATTGTCCCGGATCCCGGTCGCCGTGGAATATGCGAGCGAATTGCGTTATCGCAATCCTCCGATCGAAAACAACACGTTGGTATTCGGAATCACACAAAGCGGTGAAACGGCGGACACCCTCGCCGCACTCAATGAAACCAAACGCAAGGGACACCGCTCGCTGGCGATTTGCAATGTCGTCGGCAGCTCGATCGCACAGGCTTCTGATGGAGGCGTCTATTTGCACGCCGGACCGGAAATCGGAGTCGCGAGCACGAAGGCGTTCACGAGCCAGTGCTGCGTCCTGGCCATGCTGGCGTTGTTTTTCGGGCGGATGCGGCACATGAGTTTCGAAACCGGCGGCCGGATTATCGAGGATCTGCGACGATTGCCGTCATCGGTCGAGCAGGCGCTCACGTGCGACTCGGAGGTCCGCCGGGTCGCCCAAAAGTACCAGGACGTCTCCAACGTGTTGTACCTCGGCCGACGCTACAATTTTCCCACGGCCCTAGAGGGGGCTCTGAAACTCAAAGAAATCAGCTATATCCACGCCGAGGGCTACCCGGCTGCGGAGATGAAGCACGGTCCGATCGCGTTGGTCGACGCCGCCACACCGAGCATCTTCATCATGCCACGGGGCACCACCTACGACAAAGTCATGTCGAATATGGAGGAAGTCAAAGCCCGTGGCGGCCCCGTGATCGCCATTGCGAGCAGTGATGACACAGAAATTCGCAAAATCGCCGACGATGTCATCATGATCCCCGAAGTTCCGGAGTTCCTGCAGCCGATTGTATCAGTCATACCGCTACAGTTACTCTCATACCATATTGCCGTTTTACGGGGTTGCGACGTCGACAAGCCTCGGAATTTGGCAAAAAGTGTGACGGTTGAGTAAAGTGGTCGTTGTAGGCGAATTGCGAGTGTCTATTCTGGACGTCCCTCTTCTTCGGGTGGCGTCCCTACGCACCCGCTATTCTGTTTTTACCGATACAAAGACATTTGGAGTCACCTCAAATGGATAAACGCGGCCTTAGCTACAATTCTCGCAAAGCGTTGATGGTCAATATCGGTGAAAACGCGGGCTCGGAAGTTGCGGATCTGTTGACCCGGTTGTTGGACGAAGTCGAAGAACTCCGCCGCACCAAGGTCAGCATCACGCGGATCGTGCCCGGCCAAAACGAACCAGCGCGCGAGTACATCGAAGAACCTGTTTAGTGGTGTCTAACAGCAAAAAGTTAGGGTAACGGATCTTGTTAAAGATCCTTTAGCGGTAGGATCTTTAACAAGATCCACAACCCTAACTATTAGCTGTCCCAGACCTTTAGGCTTCAGTCCGATTTACTTTTGATTCGGGAGGTTCGCCCGGGGCGCATCTTGACATTCTCGGCCTCAGTGTCGACAGTGGCGGCACTGCGAGAATCGGTTCTCGCTTCTTGATTTCTCCGAATCCCGCCTGTTTTCGATGCCCGACTCATCCGCACCCCCGGTTTCTTCTTCCTCGGTAACTGACGCGGACGCATCCGCAGCCGGTACCTCTTCGCAGCCCGGTCAACAGACGCTGCTCGACAAAATCTGGGACCAACACGTCGTCCACGCTCCCAAGGACGAAGCGGCCATTCTGTACATCGATTTGCATCTGGTTCACGAAGTCACCTCGCCTCAGGCCTTTGAAGGTTTGCGGATCAACGGGCGAAAAGTCCGTCGGCCCGAGCGGACGATCGCCACGCCGGATCACAACGTGCCCACCTCGGACCGCAGCCTACCGATCGCCGACCCGATCAGCAAAAAGCAAATCGACACGCTGCGAGAAAACTGCAAGGAATTCGGCGTTCGTTTGTTTGACATTGATGACGTTCGCCAAGGCATCGTGCACGTCATCGGTCCCGAAAACGGCTACACGCAACCGGGCATGACGATCGTTTGCGGCGATTCGCACACCGCTACCCACGGCGCGTTCGGGGCTCTCGCCTTCGGGATCGGAACCAGCGAAGTCGAACACGTCTTGGCGACGCAGACGTTGTTGCAGTTCAAACCCAAGACATTCGAATTGCGCGTCGACGGCGAACTGTCCCGAGGCGTGACGGCCAAGGACATGATCCTGTACTTGATCGGCCAAATCGGCACCGCCGGCGGCACCGGCTATGTTCTGGAATATACCGGTGATTGCATTCGTGCGTTGTCGATGGAAGAACGCATGACCGTGTGCAACATGTCGATCGAAGCCGGAGCCCGAGCGGGCATGATCGCGCCCGACCAAACGACATTTGACTATCTTCGCGGTCGCCCCGAAGCACCCAAGGACTTTGATGCCGCCGTCGAGCGTTGGAAACAATTGCCGACCGATGCGGGAGCCACCTACGATCGCAGCAACGTTTATCAAGGCAGCGACATTCGCCCCCAAGTGACCTGGGGTACCAACCCCGGCCAAGTGCTCAGCATCGATGCGCAGGTTCCCGATCCCGGTGACACGAGCGATCTGAATGAACAAAAAACGGTCGCACTCGCACTGCAGTACATGGACCTGAAAGCGGGCACGCCGATCACGGACATTCATATCAACCGCGTCTTCATCGGTTCGTGTACCAACGCCCGCATCGAAGACTTGCGTGCTGCCGCCGCCGTGATCAAAGGTCACCGTTGCAGCGATCAAGTTAGCGCGATGGTGGTGCCCGGTAGCGGCCAAGTCAAAACTCAAGCTGAAAAAGAAGGCTTGCACAAGATCTTCATCGAAGCCGGGTTTGATTGGCGTGAAGCGGGCTGCAGCATGTGCTTGGCGATGAACCCCGACAAACTCGCCCCCGGTGAGCGATGCGCCAGCACGAGCAATCGCAATTTCGAAGGCCGGCAAGGCAAAGGCGGACGGACGCACTTGGTCAGCCCCGCGATGGCCGCCGCCGCCGCGATCGAAGGCCGTTTCGTCGATATCCGCGATTGGCAATACCGCTAGGAACTAGTGCGAAAGTTTGCCGTAGCGAAAGTTGACACGACTTTCGGTGATCGACCATCCAGACCGAAACTCTTGGCGAGTTTCGCTCCCCTATCCTCCGTATTCATTCCACTCGCTTCGGCCAACCGCTAAACGCCAACAGCCGAAGCCAAAGGCTTCCCACCATGCAAAATTTCACGGTTCATCAAGGCGTTGTGGCCACACTCGATCGCGCCAACGTCGATACCGATCAAATCATCCCTAAGCAATTTCTCAAGCGAATCGAACGGACCGGTTTCGGCCAGTTCCTGTTTTTCGATTGGCGCTTCATGGATGATGGCGAGACCGAGAACCCGGACTTCGAGCTTAACCGAATCAACGTTAAAGGTTCGTCGATCTTAATCGCCCGACAGAACTTCGGCAGCGGCAGCAGCCGCGAACACGCCGTATGGGCGTTGGACGATTATGGCTTCCGCGCCGTGATCGCACCCTCGTTTGCCGACATCTTCTTTAACAACTGCTTTAAGAACGGCTTGTTGCCGATCACGCTCAGCGAAGGAGACATCGAAGAGTTGTTTCAACGAGCGGCCAAGGGAAATCCCTATCAGTTGACGATTAACTTGGAAGACCAAACCATCACCGATGGTCAAGGCTTCGATCGTTCGTTCGAGGTCGACGCAAGCCGCAAGCATAAGCTGTTGCACGGCCTTGACGACATCGCCGAAACTCTTCTGCACGAAGACAAGATCACCGCCTACGAAACTTCCATGGCGTGACGGGCTTCCATGGCGTGACGGCAAGGTAATCCACGATGCGACCGCACGCGGTTTCCTTCGGACCCACGCCGCTAGCGGGCTTTCGGTTTAGTTTGCATCGTAACCCGAAGCGTGAGCGAGGGATAATTGATATTGACTCATCCCTCGCTTACGCGTCGGGTTACGATAAACCAATGCCACAGGCAAAAGCGCAACTTCAAAAAGCGTGAGCGAGGGATCCAACGCCACTAAATCCTCTATGCATTGCTCCCCTGCCAGCTCGTCTGGCAGGAAGCCGAGGTTGACAAGCTAGACGCTTCGCCCAACCTTCCGATTTTCACTTGTGCTCGCCGCTTCAAGCGGCGAGCACAAGTGAAAATCGGAAGGATGGGAGGCGGCGGTGCCTAGCTTGCAAACCTAATTCACCCACGAGACGAGCTTGTGGGGGTCAAAAAAGATGTGGCCTATTAAGAGGGCAGGAGACTGGGAACGAGTGCAACAAGCCGAAACTCTTGGCGAGAGTTCGCTCCCCTTAAGTCTCAAGCGTGACAACGCACAATCGAGTCGATTATTTGGACTCGATCGTCAGTTCATCAAACTGAGCCGACCCGCCCATCACGCGGACGACCACACCAGTCTTCTTCGCGGCGATTTCCGGATGGGTTGCTTTCAAAGTCGCGTTACCGATCTGAACCGTCATTGTGTCCCCTTCACTGGTAATGGTGAAGTCGACCCATTCGTTCTTGGGAGTTTGGATGTCCGCTTGAGCGATTGATTGAGCCTTTGATTTCGGGTCGGCTTTGTTCGGAGCGATTGCGAGCGTGACCTTGTTCGCTAAGACCGTCAGGGCACATAGGTGGCCTTTTTTGTCGAGTTCGCTCGGTGCCGGATCGAACCCGATGTTGACCGCGCGAGCATCGACGTTGCGAAACTTGCCGGTCACCTTGCCGTCCTTGAACGGCACCAACCAACGGGCCGCCGCCGGGTGATGGTCCGATTCCTGCTCGGCCCCGTGCATTACGCCGTCGCGGACTTCCCACTTGCCGATCGACGACTTCCACTGTGACGGAGCGTCGGATTCAAAACTTGCCGTCGCACGCTCGCCGGCAAACCCGACCATCGAGCAGAACGAGAGGCATCCCATTACCAAGCCAAGACAAAGAAATAAACGCATCATCAAATTTCCATTTGAAAGTGGGGAACAAACATATGAATTGCTAAACGTGCTTAAGAAACGATCATTCGGCTTCGCCGGATCAAAACACTATTGATCCAAACCCGGTAACGCTTCGTTGAGTTTGGGAAGATAGTTGTGGCGGGTTTCGTCGCGGGTTTCGTCCCATTGCAACCATTGCCGTAACTGTTCCGCTTCGGGGCTGTCCGGCCAACCGGCGAGGATGGCGACGGTGTGCTGGCGGGCGAGTTTCGCGTCGACGACTTCTTCCGCAACGCCCCAATCGCCCGCGTATAAACCCGATAACATCCAGTGGCCGCGCCGCTGCGTGTCGCTAGGCATCTCCGGATCGGTCATCTTTTCGTACAAGGTGATCGCTTGGTCGGTTTCCCGCCGGGCCAACAACCGGAAGTCCGCTTCGACTTCCAACGCGAGTGGTTGCGAACCGATTTTGTCGCGTTGGTTGTACGCTAACCGCAACGCCGATTTGCAATCTTTCATTGCCTCGGTCGCACGATCTTCGATTTGATCTCGGAACAAGGCAGAGGCTTGGTTGAACGACACGTTGGCTAAGACCCAATGAGCCAAACCGTTGTCGGGTTCTTGCTCGATCGCTTGCTTTGCGGCCGCTTCGGCACGATCGAGCCACCGCTGCGATTGGTCGCTACCGATGGCTTCACCGAGCGACTGTTCGAGCGATCCGATTGCGGTTAGGACGGCCGACGTCGTGGACGCATTGCCAGCGATCGGAGTTTGCAAAATCGACGATTGAGCACTTTCCAACACTTCACTGGCAAACCTCGCGAAATCAGGATCGCTCCCGGGCGATCGAGCGGCCGCTTGCAGGACGACTTTGGCGAGGCCATCGGGGCTGCCACGATGGGACACTTGAATGACTGGCAAACCGTCGCGTTGGCGGAACGCGACCGTTCGCATCGTCGTTTCGTCTTGCAAACGACCCCACACGACGTAATCGACTCGCAACCGCGCCGCCAAACCGCGAATGGCTTCCATTTCGTCGAGCCCTTCGGCTCGCATTCGACGTAGCTGGCGTTCGACATCGAGCGGGTTCTTGATACGAACGCCCGAGAGCTGGCGTAGTTTATTGACCAAGGCTGTCGCGACCTGAGCGGCGGGACGTTCAGGGTCGAACGAGATTTGCGAGACAGGTTCGTGCGGCAACACCGCGATCATCATCGACGACGATTGCGGTCTTGACTTGCGATCGGCGGCCAAGTCTCGCAATGTGATCGGTTGGACTGGTGTGTACTGCGTCGGCGGCGGTTGGCTTTTCTTCGTGAACGCCTCGCGAATGACGGGATAAGAGAGGTCCAACACCATTCCCCCGGTCTCCGTCGATAATCGGTCCATCATTCGCCGTGTGCTGCCGATCGATTCCAGGTGCGGCTCGCTGGTTTCCTCGGTGCTCTTGCAGAGGATGCAATGAATTTGAATGCCACGCGATGATGCAAGCGATACCAAGACTTCATCGGCAAAATACCTTTTGGCGTCGGGCAACTCTTTGTCGCTGAAGTCACTCGGATAGGGCGGTGCATCGCCGAACAGGATGATCCATTTCGAAACCGTCGGATCGTCACTCCAATTCAACTTCGTCACGGCACGATGCACGCCGATATCGACCATCTCGTAATAGAACGGCGCCCCTTGTTGAGGTTGTAACGAATCGATCGCGGATTGAATCTCGGCATCGTCAGCGGAAAAGGCTGGCAACAGCATCTCAACTTCTGATGCGGGTGAATCGAAATCACGATAGACGACGATGGCAACGCGAACTTGACCGGAACGAAGCCGACGGAGGTCACCGATCATTCGCAGCAATGATTCTCGGATGCCTTGCAACTCTCCGGCCATCGAATCGGTCCCGTCGACGACGATGGCGACTTCCAATTCAGCCGACTGGCCCGCCATGTCGAGAAAGTTTCGCTGCAGCAATCCCATTGTTTTGCGTTTCGGCGCGGCCAACGGCGAAAACATCGATTCGATCGCATTGCCGACCACTGAAATCGGTTCGTCGGCGGAAACCATGCCCCGGGGATGCCACACCAATCCGAAGATCACCAGCAAGACAACGCCACCCGTTTTCAAGGGAGAGGTGAAGATACCCATGGGTTCAGACCGTCATGAAAAATGGAAAATGATGCGGAAAGCCGACCGCGAGCATGTCAGAATCGGTTCCCCAGTCGAAGCGATTACAAAACGGTTCCGACACTCCGGGGGGCTTTAGGATACCATAAAGGTTTCTCCGGTTTGGGTACTTTTCCCACGTTCTTTGAAACGCCTCATGATCATTAACCGCGCACTCTACAAATCGATGCCGAGCGGGCTAACGCGAGTTTTGGTTTGGGCGTTCGCGTCGGCGACGGCCATTGCGACCGCACAATTGCCTGACGAGACGCGTCTACCCAACGCAAACGAGCGACGTGCCGCTCAGGAAGCGATCCAGTCGACTCAAGACCTTCCTGGCGAAACGTCATTGCGAGGAACAAAACGTGTGGTCCAAGACTCAAGCGATGCCGGGAATCTGTTGCCGATGATGCCGACGGAGTTGGTTTTGCAGCGAGGCGACATGAAAGACGCCCCTGTTGCCGATGCCACCCCCAAGGCTGACCAAGACCCAACGGACGCGGATGACGACACGCCAGGCGATCAGCGACCGATCTTGCGATTGAACTACGACGGGCACAGCAGCCGAGTCAACGTCGTTCGATTCAACGAGACGGGCGACCGTTTGATCACCGCCGGGCAAGACAAGGATGTCCATGTTTGGCAACGGGATCTGCGGAACCCGCAGCAATGGGTTCACACCCGGACGGTTCGATGGCAAGTTTGGCGTGGCCCCCGTGGTGTTATCAATGACTTGGCGATTCGTCAAAACGAAATTGCGATGGCCGGTTACGGTGCGATGGGGGGGACCGGGGAAGTGTGGGTCGCCGATGCCGCTACCGGAAAATGGATTCGTTCGCTTGCCGACTACACGGCCGCGCACCGCGTGACCGTGGATAGTTTGTCATGGTCGAAAGACGCTACGCCCATATTGGTCTCGGCGGACTTGGCGGGACGCGTTGTGCGTTGGACGACGGATCCGTCATCGGGTCGATGGCGACCGGAGACGATCATCGGCGAAGACACGAGTACGTACGGCGATTCGACCGCGAAATTATTGAAGCCGTTTCGTCGTTTTCACGCAATGACGACCTTCGGCGGCCAGATCGCCACGACTCATCTCAATCGCTTGCACCGCAACCCGATCCCGGGTGGCGGCGAATTCACGTTTCCGATTTGGCAGGTGCAATTGCATGCACCGGAGTCTGGCAGTCAGCCCGTTCGACTCGACGGCGAGATACCGGGACTGATCACTCAGCTGCGTTCGTCGTCTGACCAACGAGTACTCGCGGTCGCCTGTCATACCGCCCGCGAAGTGAAACTATGGCGACGACAACCGGAGACAAATACACTCGCCGTCGAGAACGTTTCCGTCGATGGTCGCCCGTTGTTCGTGGACATCGATGCGTCCGGCGGGCGGTTACTCGTCGGAACCGAGGCGGATGATTCCCCCGCCATCGTTGCGTTGTACGATCTGACCACCCAACCCACCCGTCTGATCGACTCGATGGTTCTGAAAGAAACCGCAGCGTCGGGTGTGTTCGACCCGACGAATCGATCCGTGGTCTTGGCGATCGGAAACGCATTGCAAATCCATGACACCGACGCCGAGGGACGATGGAACACTTCAGCACGGCAGGTGCTCAAGACTCCGATCAAGCCGATCACTCGGATCGCCGCGAGCGCCCAAGCCGATCCTGTGCGGGTAGCGATTTCTCGTGCAAAAACCGACGATGGTGACAAGCCGTTTTCGGAGGTCTTCAATCTTTCGGATCTGTCACTCGAATCGGTCCCCGTCGATGACATCGCAGACGATCAGTTCTTGGAAGGACAAAGGCTCGATACAAAAATTACCGTTCGGCCATCGGCCACCGACTTCAATGTCTTCCAGCTGTATCGGGATGAAACGCTCCTCGGCACCCTTCCGCTGCGTCCCGAACTTCACGGCCGTCCGACGACGGTAAGCACGGTAGAAATCCAAGGCCAACCGTTGGCCATCGTCGGCACCGAAGGCCAAAACAATGTCTATGTGTTTTCACTCGCTGCAGACCCATCAGCCATAGCGAATGTTCCGCTGAAAATTGTCCGGCAATTTCGCGGACACTTCGGCACCGTGCGATCGACCAGTGCCTCCGCAGATGGACGCTTCCTGTTGACCGGCAGCGACGATGCGACGCTGTGTGCTTGGAACTTGGGTGAGGTCATGACCACATCCGACATGGTCAATCGCTGGGGCGCAACGTTCGAGACCCTCGACGGAAAACTCACTGTGGCCAGCATCGATGAAGCCGGTCCGTTGTTTTTTCGTGGCGTTCGGATCGGGGATCAAGTCAGTCGCTTGAAGTGGCCCGATGAACAGGGCAAGACCGTGACGGCCGAGACACCCGAGACGATCGGGAAGGCACTTGCAGAAACCACGTTCGATACCCAAGTCGTTTTTGAAGTGGACCGACAAGGCCGACCGATCGAGACGTTCCAAATGTTTCCCGCATGGTATCCGCTGGCGACGGTGTTGATCGATGAGGAACGTGAATGGGCGATGTGGACACCAACAGGCATTTACAACGCGTCGTTGGCGGGCAACCAACGTTTCGGATGGCAACTCAACCGGGGACTCGGTGCAGACGTCGAGTATTTTCGTGCCGATCAGTTTCGTGCTTCTTTAGAACGTCCCGCTGTGATGCGGCGGCTATTGTCGTCGGGGTCGTTGGCCGCGGCGATGCGAGTGACGCTCGGCGGCGGACCTCCGCCGGGCGAAACGGCAATCATCAATCAGATCGCGTCGCGACCTCGCATCCGAATTCTTTCTCCGATTCCCGAAATGCTAGGCAAGACGCCGACGGTGGGCCCTGGACCGAGCACCGAAGTGATCGCTCGCATCGAAAGCCCGGCTGGTGTGGGGATTGCTTCGGTGAAAGCGTTCATGGATGGTATTCCCGGTGTATTGAAGTCTCAAGAAACGATCGATGCGACGACGACCGAATTCCGCTGGGACTTCGAATTACCGCGACAGACGGAATTGCAGTTGGATGTTTATGCGGCAACCAATTCGCAATCGGCGGCACGCGAAACCATCGTCGTGCGTCGTCTGCAAGCGACACCACCGGCCAAAGCTAAGATGCATTTGATCGCGATGGGAATCAGCCGATACGCCGATCCGAACATCCTACCACTCGACTTTGCCGCCAAAGCCACCGACGCGGTCGCGGACGCTTTGCGGCAGTACGCCGAACCGCTTTATGACGTGACCACGACGCAACTGGTTGATTCGCAAGCGACTCGATCGTTGTGGCGAATCTATGCCCGATCGACATTGGATCAATTGAAAGAAGCAGTCGGACCGGATGATTTGGTAGTCATGTATTTGTGCGGCCACGGGATGCGGGACCGTCGAACCGGACAATGGTATTTCGTCTCAGCCGACGCGGATTATCGGGATCTCATGAACGATCAATACAACGACTGCGTGTCGTTATCTGACTTGAGCGTGTTTGCGAGTCTACCGTGTCGTAAACTGGCAATCCTCGATTCGTGCCACAGCGGAGCCGTGCAAAGTTTCATGCGTGAGGATGACCTCAAGTCGGCGATTCGAGTGCTGCAGGACGATGTCGTGATGACGATCACGGCGAGCGAAGGACGTGAAGAGGCCGCCGAAGTCGTCGAAGCCGGTTTGGGTCGATTCACGTCTCGGTTGCTCGAGGCTTTGGCGGGCAAAGCGGACCTGGACCGCGATGGCGAAGTGAGTCTTCGTGAAACGGTGCAATATGTTTCACGAACCGTCGCCGAAGATTCAAGCCAAGAAGGCATGATGCAGCATCCCACCGCTGGTCCTCCCGATTTAATCAATCGACTCAACCTCCCCTTAACCCGTCCTTAACGAAGTAGGCTGGGTCGCAGCCGCTTCGGCGCAGACCCGGCAGTCCCCCAAGGACATTCACCATCTAGCCGTTAGCTTTCCAAGCACACCCGACCCGCCGGGTGTTCGTCGCCAAAGCTCTCCTCCACCCAGCCTACGTTGACTCCCCTTAACCCGTCCTTAACGATGTAGGCTGGGTCGCAGCCGCTTCGGCGCAGACCCGGCAGTCCCCCAAGGACATTCAACATCTGGCCGTTAGCTTTCCAAACACACCCGACCCGCCGGGTGTTCGTCGCCAAAGCTCTCCTCCACCCAGCCTACTTTGACTCCCCTTAACCCGTCCTTAACGATGTAGGCTGGGTCGCAGCCGCTTCGGCGCAGACCCGGCAGTCCCCAAGGACATTCAACATCTGGCCGTTAGCTTTCCAAGCACACCCGACCCGCCGGGTGTTCGTCGCCAAAGCTCTCCTCCACCCAGCCTACGTTGACTCCCCTTAACCCGTCCTTAACGATGTAGGCTGGGTCGCAGCCGCTTCGGCGCAGACCCGGCAGTCCCCAAGGACATTCGCCATCTGGCCGTTAGCTTTCCAAGCACACCCGACCCGCCGGGTGTTCGTCGCCAAAGCTCTCCTCCACCCAGCCTACGTTGACTCCCCTTAACCCGTCCTTAACGATGTAGGCTGGGTCGCAGCCGCTTCGGCGCAGACCCGGCAGTCCCCCAAGGACATTCGCCATCTGGCCGTTAGCTTTCCAAGCACACCGACCCGCCGGGTGTTCGTCGCCAAAGCTCTCCTCCACCCAGCCTACGTTGACTCCCCTTAACCCGTCCTTAACGATGTAGGCTGGGTCGCAGCCGCTTCGGCGCAGACCCGGCAGTCCCCAAGGACATTCGCCATCTGGCCGTTAGCTTTCCAAGCACACCCGACCCGCCGGGTGTTCGTCGCCAAAGCTCTCCTCCACCCAGCCTACGTTGACTCCCCTTAACCCGTCCTTAACGAAGTAGGCTGGGTCGCAGCCGCTTCGGCGCAGACCCGGCAGTCCCCAAGGACATTCAACATCTGGCCGTTAGCTTTCCAAACACACCCGACCCGCCGGGTGTTCGTTGCCAAAGCTCTCCTCCACCCAGCCTACGTTGAACCTCGATCGACGTATTGAAATCAACCAGGCTGGTTAATCGGTACAGTTTGACAAAGCGGCGTCAGAATGCCAAAGACCGGCTTCCGATCACACCAATTATGATGATTCCCCGAGGGAGGGTGATCCGATAGTGAGGGTTGAATCGACCGTCAGAGTGATGACGGTTGTCCCGTTTTGTTAATCGAATCCGTCCCGAGGCCATGATGCCGTCATCCAGAATGTCACCCAGCGTCGTCCAGCGTCGTTTGCGTCTTTTGGCCAGCATTGGGTTGGGAATAGCGTTCTCGGCGGGCGGTTCGGTCGTGGAACGGTCCCGTTTGGCGGCGGCGGACGCGCACTGGAACGGAGCTTGCCCACCGACGATCCCTCAGCACTGTCCACCGAGCGACTGCAACCCGCACGTTTATCCGCACGGTCCCATGAGTCCTTCGGCACCTGTGCCACCGAGTTGGTATCACGACTCCATTCCGCTTTCACCGGGGATGTCGGCACCGATGGGGCAACCGTCGCAGCCCTTCGATCCGCCGGTAACGGATGATCCGTCGGAAACACCCTCGGATGAAGTGCCGCCGGCGCAGTCCGAAAACGATCCTCCCGCTGCGGCACCCGACGATACTCCGGCGACGAACAATTTTGACAACATCAATGCATCGGATTTTCAATCGAGTTTTGCGAGCACGCAAAGCTCTTTTTCGGCGGCTCCAACGGTCATTGGCGATTTCGCCGGCGGCGGGTTTGCGCAGTTCAACACAACGATTCGAGTCATCTCGAGCGGCTATGCGGCTGGCTTCGGGTCTCCCAATCCTACCTTTGACCTGATCGCACCCGGCGGTTCCAATTTTCCGGACTTGATCTCCGTCGGACCCGGATTTGATGTGGCGGGAAACGATTCCTTCATCGACACCTATGATCTGGCTGAACCATTGCCGCCGACCGACGCACCCTTGGCTCCCGGACCCGGTTTTACTTATGACGGTGGAACGATCGTTTACACCAACGGCTCGACGGGAACGGACGCGGTTGCCGGTGATCCGCTGGACGGTGATTTGTGGTACTACAATTATGTGTACACTCGCAGCCTCGGAGGCATCGGTGGTGGCGGTGACGGCGAACTCCGTCCGGTCCCCAGTCCTGGGGTGAGCGTTCGACGAGTCAAAATTTCTGAGAACTACAGCCCTGAGATTCGCGACCGAGCTTTCTTCAACTACAGCTTCTTCAATGACTTCGTCGGCGGTTTGGGGGATATCAGCCGTTTTGTCGTCGGCATGGAACGCGTGGTCGTCGAAGATCTTTTCTCGATGGAAGTTCGTTTACCGGTCGCTGCCACCTATGGTAGCCGCCAAAGTCTCAACGACGCGGAAGCACGCGACATGGAAGTGGGAAATGTCGCGTTTATCGGGAAAGCCTCGCTGTTCCGAGGAAATGACTTCATGTGGGTAGGAGGTTTGGGCGTGTCCATCCCCACCGCCGACGATACCGAGATCACAATGGACGGGTTTGATCTGGTCAACATCGAAAACAAAACGGTTCAAATTCAACCGTTCACGTCGGTGCTCAAGCGTTGGGGCGACTGGACCGCTCAGGCCTACATGCAATTGGATCTCGCTGCCAACGGCGACCCCGTTCACGTCAACAACAACCTCAACGATCCTGGTTTGGGAACCCTCGAGCAGGTCGGTGTGTTCACGGATTCCAACTTGATGCACTTGGACTTTTCTCTTCACTGTCTTTTGTATCAACGAGCCCAATCGGACAACGGTCTGAACGCGGTGATCAGCAACGCGGAATTGCATTACACAACTACATTGCAAGATGCTGACCTCATCACGCAAAACACGTTTGACTACACCGCCCTACAAAACAACTTCGACATCGTTAACACGACGCTCGGAGCGCACTTTGTCTTCGGCAAAAAGAACGACTTCATCGTCACCCCAGCCATGGCGATTCCTCTTCGAGATGGTTTCGATAAGCAGTTCGATTACGAAGCGCTTGTGCAGGTAAACTACTTGCACTAGTGGCAATTGCCTCGCCGAACTAGGCGAGAATCACATTGGCATGAACATTGCAACCGATAGCAGACGGCTATGTCTTTCCGTCTCGCTTCGGCAGCATTTATGTTTTCTCGGCTTATCGTTTCTCTTCTGCTCACCACCGGACTGGCATCGGTGACGTCGGCTCAGTCGCTGCTATCCTCGGGGGAGAGCAAACCTGACGGCGGTCGTCCGAAATCGACTCAAGTTGGTTTTTTCGAGTTGATGGAATCCGGGGGCGACGCGATGCTCGATTGGTTCAAGCCCGCCGGGCATCAACCGAGCGTCGAATCTCCCGAATATGATTCACAGGCGAGCCCCCGCGACACCGTGATGACTTTCTTGGAAGCAATGAATCACGTGGTTCAAGGACGACTCGAACCGTTCTCTCGTGCAACGGATTGTTTGCCCGATACCACCGATCAGAAAGAGCAAGTCGCGAGGGACTTGTTCCGCGTCTTCGATCGACTTCCTGAAATCACGCCCGGTTTGCTTCCCGGCGAAAAGACGGTTGAGCAGGAAAAGACTAGCCGCTACGAACTATTCCCTCGTGGGATCGAGAACGCGTGGGCTTACGATGCCTTGGGCGAAGCTCCCCAGGGACGCATCGTATTGGTTCATCAAGATGGTCGTTGGATATTCAGCCCCAATACCGCCGAAGGTGTCGACAAGTTGCTCGACAGCATGAAAGACATTCCACCGCGAACGCAAAAGCAACGCGAAGGGCAGTTGTTTCTTAGCGTCGTCGAACCGACCTTCCAAAAAACCGCCACGTCGGATTGGCTGCTCGCGCTGACGTGGGCTCTGGGCGGCATCGCGTGCGGTTGGCTGATCTACAAGCTCGTCAATCATTTAATTGACAAACGCGAAAATAGCGGCGACGATTTAATCACGCCGATGTTGACTAGCTTGATGATTCCGGCGGTGATTTTGGTGACCGTTTTCGGTTTCGCCATCGGATCGGCGAAAATCTATATGCATCCCGTGCTTTCAAACTTCCGCTGGAATGTCATCGAGGCCGCCATCGTGCTTGCGGGCGTTTATATGCTCGTCAGCGTCATTGAATTGATGTGTCTGGGCGTTCGAAGAAGCTTTTTTAACAATACGGATCCCTACGCACGGATGATGTCACTGGTCGTCCGTCGCAGCCTGCGGGTGATCGCGACGATCGTACTTCTATTATTCGTTTTTCAAAACGTTTTTAAATGGAACGTCGCCGCGCTGATCGGCGGGTTCAGTATCGTCGCCTTGGCGTTATCATTGGCCGCGCAGGACGCCGTTAAAAATCTGTTTGGAGCGTTGACGATCTTCGCCAACCGACCGTTTCTCGACGGCGATTGGGTAAAGTTTGATCGCGAGATCGGCGAAGTTCAGGATGTCTCGTTGCAGGTGACTCGCATTCGTCTGCTGTCCGGTGAGATTCTCTCGGTGCCGAACATGAAGTTCATCGACAATCCCGTGGAGAACTTATCGATGCGAAAATATTTGCGACGCATGATGGACGTCCAAATCACTTACGACACACCGCCCCAAAAAGTCGACGAAGCGATCTCAATACTCCAAGACATTCTGACGAGCGACGACATCGTCAGCGATGGCCAAAGTGATCTGGAAGCTCATCCGCCGAAGGTTTGGTTTGATCGGTTTGGGGCGTACTACCTCAATCTGCGTGCGGATTATTGGTACATGATGGACCGGGAGTCCAACCGTGTTCAACGTGATACGGAACGCGGTTGGTTCAGCTACTTGGACCACGCCACACGGGTCAATCGAATGGTCTTGGAACGATTCAATGAAGCCGGCATCGATTTCGCCTTCCCGACGCAATCGGTCTACTTGACCGACGATCCCGATCGCAACTTGACGATTCAGACGCGGCAATTGCAGGAAGCGTTCTGAACGTGGCGTCGACTTTCAGTCGACGCATCCTGATTGGCGACTAAAAGTCGCCATTACCTAGTCGCTCGTTGGTTGGCGCCTTGTGGTAAAAAAAGGAACCCCCAACCGCTCGGGCGTCGGAGCGATTAAGATGATGACACCCACCAAACGGTTCCTCTCACCCACGTCCCCCATCATGCGTCACCTACTTCTCTGCGTTGCGATCTCGGGCATCGCAATGGTCTCTCAAATGCCTCAAGCCTACTCTCAAACCACCCCGCTGTACCGAACCCTTGGGCGGATCGAATCGTTGGATTCGTCGTTCAATAACCTGATCGGCGAGGATGCCGAGATCGAAGTCTTAGCCAGCGGGTTTACCTGGACCGAAGGGCCGGTATGGGTACCGAGCAACGCGAGCGTCGATGGATGCGAATTCGAATCGGGATGCTTGTTGTTCTCGGACATTCCGCGAAACACGATCTTTCGCTGGACGCCCGGTCGCGGCATCGACACGTTCATGAACCCGAGCGGCTACACCGGGGTTTCCTATTACGGACTCGAACCGGGCAGCAACGGTTTGATGCTCGACGGCGAAGGCCGACTGTGCATGTGCGAACACGGGGATCGCCGCGTTTCCATGTTGACGCCCGGAGGCGGCAAGTTGACCCTCGCCGATCGATATGATGGAAAACGGCTCAACAGCCCCAACGACTTGGTATTCGACCAAGCGGGCAACCTGTACTTCACCGATCCGCCGTATGGCCTTCCCAACCGTGAAAGCGATCCACTGCGACAGCTCGATCATTTTGGCGTATATCGGCGTTCGGCCGATGGCAAGATCGAGTTATTGACCACTGAGATGACTCGCCCTAACGGAATCGGTTTGTCGCCGGATGAAAAAACGCTTTACATCGCTCAAAGCGATCCGCAGCGACCGGTGTGGGTCGCATTCGACCTCAAGGAAGATGGTAAGCTGGGGCCCCAACGAGAACTGGCCGACGCATCGGAGTTCATGAAAGAATTCCCCGGTCTACCCGACGGGATGGCGGTGCATTCCAGCGGCACGTTGTTCGGCAGCGGCCCGGGAGGAATTTACGTGATGACGCCCGCAGGCAAGCTGATCGGCCGAATTGTAACCGGTGGACGGACCAGCAATTGCACGTTCGACCCGAGTGAGTCATGGTTATTCATCACCAACGATGCCAACCTTTGCCGCGTCCGCATGAAGTAAATGGAATGTTAGTCGATCGCTTTGGGCGAGTTCACCGTAGTCTTCGCATCAGCGTCACGGATCGCTGTAATCTGCGATGCACTTACTGCATGCCCGAGCATACCCCCGACTATCAACCCCGCAGCGAGATTTTGACGTTCGAGGAGATCGAGCGATTCACCCGAGTGGCCGTTTCGTTGGGCGTCGATGACGTGCGTTTAACCGGAGGCGAGCCGCTCGTTCGATCTCAATTGCATCGTCTGGTCGGATCCTTAAGCCGTATCGAAGGTCTTGGCAAGATCGCGCTGACGACCAACGGCGTTCTTCTGGCCGATCAAGTTGAGGAACTTTTCGCGGCCGGGTTGCGATACGTCAACGTGAGTCTGGACGCACTCGACGCGGCTTCGTTTCAAACAACAACCCGTCGTGATGAACTCGACCGAGTTCTCTGCGGCATCAACGCGGCCCACGAGATCGGGATGCGGGTCAAAATCAATTCGATCGCAATGCGAGGCTTGACCGAACACCAGATCACCGCGTTCGGCGAATTCACACGACGAACGGATATCCCGATCAGGTTCATCGAGTTCATGCCGCTCGACAGTGACGGTCAATGGGACGAAACATCCGTCTTTTCGGCGAAAGAGATTTTGCGACGATTTGCGGATCACTTCGGACCACTGAAGCCTGTTGCGGCGAACACCTCGTCACCGTCGAAAGACTATGAATTCGCCGACGGCCATGGTCGGGTGGGCGTGATCGCATCGGTGACCGAGCCTTTCTGTCACAGTTGCGATCGCTTTCGCATCACGGCGGACGGTCAGCTGCGAAATTGTTTGTTCGGCGAAGACAACGGAGACGTGCGTGCCTTGTTGCGTACTAGTGAAGACGACCAGCCGATCCGTGATTTGATCGTCGCCGCCATCACCGCCAAACGAGCCGGCCACGGTACCGACGATCTGACGTTCCTGCGACCATCTCGTCCCATGCACGCGATCGGAGGCTAAGAGCCTATCCGAAAAGGGGTCTGACCCTCTCCCGCGAAACCAGAAAAGCAACGAAAATTGACTCGCCCCCAAAGGGTCAGACCCCTTTTCGGATAGGCTCTAAATGGAAACGAAGTCATCAATGAAAATCCCCACCAACCCGTCATGCCGAATCCTTGTCTTTGGCCCGCAGGCGTTAACGCTTCAAGCCAACGAGGCTTTGGTCAGCAACGTTGAATTTCCGATCCGAGTGTCCGACATGATCTCCGAACTGGTAAGGCAATATCCCGCGCTCGAGCCGTCGATCGCGGTCAGCCGGTTGGCCGTCAATCAAGAATTCGCAGCACCCGAATCGCTCATCGAGGCTGATGACGAAGTCGCTTTGATCGGATTGATTAGCGGTGGATGAACGCCCCATTGAGACGCTCGTTGAAGTCCGCGTGACCAACGGGCCGATCCATTCGCCATATCCGTTCCCGCCGGCGTCGATTGATAACGCCGGTGCGGTCATCATGTTTCGAGGGATCGTCCGGCCGAATGAAAAATCTATCGACGTGGAAGACCTAAACGCCGCTCGTGAAAAGCCGATCGAGGGTTTGAAGTACCAAGTCTATCAACCCATGACGACTCGCGAGTTAACGCGATTGGCCGCCGCCCAGGCTCAACGACACGGCATACTCGCCGTGGATGTCGATCACAGTGAAGGGTTCGTGGCGGCCGGCGAATGCTCGTTCGTCTTACAAGTCGCGGGCGAACATCGCGACGAAGCGATCCGGTTCATCGATGAGTTCATCGTCGAAATGAAACGGCAGGTGCCGATTTGGAAAGTGCCGCGTTGGCAAATCTCGCGAACCTAAGGCTTCGTTGCTCTCTTTAGCCGACGTTTGGGTTCAACCGCGTAGCATTCACTCAGACGGGTGAGGAGTAGTCGCTGGGCCACCGCCGCTCATTTGGGGCAACAGCGAACCGACGACGATGGCGATCAAGCTTGCCGCCAAGCCACACAGTTGAGAAGGCACGATGAAGTCAGGCGAGAAATAACCGACCAGCAACCACGTACTCACGCCCGCGACGATACTACACAAGGCGCCTTGGGTCGTGGCACCCTTCCAAGCCAATCCGACTGCCAACGGTGCGAGTGCTCCGACTAACGGAACGCTGTAGGCTTGTTGCACCATCTCGTACATCGTGTTGTTGCTGCTGAGGGCTTGGTACAGTGCGACACCGGCAAAGATCAACAGCACCACTCGCAACCATCGCAACATCACGTGGTCGCTCATCTCAGGTGCGAACGGCTTGATGACATTCTCGACGATCAAACTGGTGGGGGCCAACAGCGTACCGCTTGCGGTCGAAAGGATCGCCGATACGAGTGCACCTAAAAACAAAGCCTGAGCCCAAAACGGCGTTGACAACATGATCGCCGAAGGCAACGCCCGTTGGACTTCGCGGTTGTCTTCGCTGGCGAATTGGGCCAAGTATTCTGGATCGATGACAACGGCCGCGTAGGCGATGAACATCGGCACGAACGCGAACATACAGTAAAACATCCCGCCCAACAAAGTCCCGCGAACCGCTGTCTTTTCGTCTTTGGCACTGGTAACCCGCTGGAACACGTCCTGTTGCGGAATCGATCCCAACGCCGCCGTCAGAAAGCCCGCGATGTATACGAGCCAATCACGGGCACCGGTATCGGGAAAGACCTGCAAACGTCCACTCTCGTACGCCGACGACAGCACCACATCGGCACCTCCGGCTGCGCGAGCCATCAGGGTCGCGACGACGATTAGGCCGACGATGATCACGAAGGTTTGAATCATATCGGTCAACGCGACCGACCACATCCCGCCCATGACCGTGTAAAAGGCCACGATGACCACACCGATCATGATGCCGTGGTTGATCGTCAACCCCGGCCATCCGGCCGTTTGACCGAGCACGGAGATCACCAATCCGAGGGCGGTGAGCTGCGCCGCCGCCCAACCGAGATATGACATGGCGATGACGACGGACGTGAAGACCTCCGTCGTCTTGCCGAATCGCTTTCGATAAAAGTCACCGATCGTCAGCAAGTCCATCCGGTACCAAGCCTTGGCGAAAAACAACGCGACCAAGACAAGGCAGAACGAAAAACCGAACGGATCACCAGGGATCGCTCGCAAACCTTCGCCGGCAAACGTGGCCGAAACGGACAAGACTGTCTCGGCCCCGAACCATGTCGCGAAGACGCAAGCGAAATTCATGTAGAGCGGCAGCGAACGTCCCGCCACCATGAAGTCCCGCGCACCATCAACCCTTCGGGCGGCAACGCACCCGATGACAATGGTCAACGCAAGGTAGCTGATTACGGCGATTGTGAGCACGATAGGATTATCCGAAACTGATGCTGCGGGCGACAGGCAATCCGTTAAATGGCGAGGCGCTGGCACCGGCGTAGGCACCCATCGACGGGACCAAAATCAAGTCGCCGAGTTCCATCTCTGGCAACATTTGGTCGCGGCAAACGATGTCACTGCTATCGCAGGTCGGCCCCGCGACGACACACGGGCCGACTTCACGACTGCCGTCGTTTTGGACGAACAGGGGGAAGTCGGTGTGGTCGAACATCTTACCAGAAAACGAACCGTATAGACCATCGTCGACGTAAACCCAAGGCATACCCCAACGGGTGCTCTTGCCGATGACTTTGGTGATCAAGGTCACGCATTCGGTGCACAAGCCGCGTCCGGGCTCGGCGATCAAACGGATGTCCAAGTCGCCGAACGTTTCTTGCAAACCGGTCCAGATCGCACCGCCGAATGATTCGATCGTCGGGGCGTCGTCACGATACGGAGCGGGGAAACCGCCACCGATGTCGAGCACTTCGAGACGATAGCCGGCGCTGCGAGCGTCCTCCCAAACCTGGCGGATGTTTCGCAACACGCCGCAGTAGTCTTCCGGGTTGAGGCACTGGCTACCGACGTGGAACGAGAAGCCCCGAACGTTCAAGTTCATCGACTTGGCAACGGCCAGCATCTCCAATGTTTCTTCGATCGGGGTACCGAACTTCGCCGACAGATTGATCTTGCTGCTCGCGCCCGTCGTGGCGATCCGCAACAGCAAGTTCACATCAGGTGTCAACCGAGCGATCTTGGCCGCTTCGATCGGGTTGTCATAGACGAACCAACGAACGCCGGCTTCATAGCATTCCAGTAAGTTCGAATCAGTCTTGCACGGATGCGTGTGCAACATCCGATCGGGAGTGAAACCGGCTACCAGTGCGGCGTGCATTTCGCCAGCCGAACACACATCGACGTAGGCGTTCTCGGCGCACAGGGTCGACAGGATGTGACGATCGGGGTTGGCTTTGGCGGCGTAATAAAGATCAACGCCGGGCATCGAGTTTTTCATGGCCCAATAGGTGTCGATCAGTTTCGATTTCGACACCACCAGCAACGGGCTTCCATGCTCGTCGGTTAGCTGTTGGGCTTGTTCAAAGGTGAGGTTGACTTGGGCGACACGTTGGCGAGCTTCGGCAGGGAAATCACGGACTTCGTTTTCGAAGCTACGCAGCGGTAGCGGTGCGATCATACGGCTGGGGTGCCTCTGCGCTAGAGTGGAGTCAAAGGAAACAGAAAAACGGAACCAAGATCGTCTGTTCAGAAGAAGCTGAGGTGACAGCTCGTCCGGACAGACGAAGGCCGACTTTTCCTCGCCGTTATCGGGCCGCATCCGGGCAGCAATAACGTGTTGACCCACTGAGATTTGAGCCCCCGAAGTGTCGGGCGGATCAAACTGGCTCGAGCGTTAGGTATGGCAACGTCGTGCGCTTTCGGCTGGGTGATCGTGCTTTGGATCGTCCTGCCAGGCACTGGGGTTCATCGGCTACAACCTTGCAAGCCGGTCCGAACCCAGACACCTTCAACAAAGGGAAACTACGAGAGGCGGGGCCAGATGGTTTTTCACCAAAATGGCTTTTCCTCACGCGCCGCGAATAATATCGGTCCTCACTTTTTCTTGTCGAGAGTGAAAACGAAAAAATTTGAAAATCAACGGCCATAAAATCAACGGTCTTCGTAGACCATCGTGCTCTCTTCTTTGGTGACCGGCACCCGGGCTTGGTCACTGGTGACGATCGCTTTGATGATATGCGTGTTCGGCTGAGTCCCTCGCACGCGGACCCGGTACACCAAGTCGCCGCCGGCGGGCAGGTTGCCATGCGGGGCAAACGTCAAGCCGCCACGACCGTCGGTTTGGACCTCCGCGTCGCTTTGCAACAATTCGATCCCCGGGGGCACGACCAAGCGAACTTGGACGTTCGTGTCGTTGCGAGAACCTGCGTTCTTCACACGAATTTCATAGGTTGTTTCGCTTCCCAATTCGATCGGGTCGGCCGTGTCCGCGATCGAGAAACTCAGTTCGGCTTGCGACTGAACCGATACGGTGCTTTCACTTTGGGCCCGTGTTTCCAGATCGGCGACGGCTTCCAAACGAATCGCTTGGTCGCCTTCTTCGACCGGCAGCAACGTCAGTGGAACGCTGCCGGCGTCCCCGGGCGGCAAGTTCACGATCGACCACAAGACGGCGTGGCGGTTGGAATCGTAGTGACCGTTGTTCTCGGTGCTGACGAAGGTAAAACCACGATCGAGGTATGCGATGACTTCGACATTCGTCGCCGGAGCGGTGCCGTTATTTTCGATGTTGACCATGTAGGTCGCTTGTCGTTCGAGGAACCGGCGGCTCGGGCCGGCCAATTGCACGCCCAGCGACGGTGCGACGACTTCCACGTCGACGGAGTCGGTGACCTCTTGAGCGTCCTCGGCGACCAAGTGAACGACGTTGCGAATCATGCCAGGCTGGACCGCTCGCAGACGCAAGATCTCACGCCGGGACTCGCCGGGGCGAAGCGTCCCCAGCGCGTTGTCGAGTTGGCGACCTCGTGGGTGATCGAGTCCTTGGGGGACGTCTTCTTGCAAGATCACTCCGGTCGCTTCGCCGGTACCGACGTTGGAAATTTCAAGTTCGATTTCGAGCTGTTGTCCGATCAAGACCTTTTGTGGGGCACGTTGAACGATCTTCAGTTCCGGCCGCGTGCTACGGGTGCGGACCGAAGCGGCGGCTTCGAACGTGACGCGCGCGACGCTGCCGAGTTCGCCTTCTTCGCGGGCGATCAATTGCATCGTGATCGAACGCTCGTCACCGATCGGCATCGGGCCGAGGTCCCACGTCAACAGATCGCCGGTGCGGATCGGGGCCGGCGTCGCTTCGATCAATTCCATCCCGGCGGGGATGCGATCATGGACCTGAACGCCGAGGGCTTCGGCCGAACCGACGTTGCGAACTTGAACGACAAAAGTCGCCGGACGACCGACTTTCACTTCGGAGGGTGCCCGCTTGTGAATCACCACACTCGGCGTTTGCACACCTTCGAGACGGCGGTCTCCTGGAATGCTAACGGCGATCGAATCTCCGTTGGGATCGGCGTACCGGGCGTTGTCGTAGCCTGAGTTGCCTGACGCCCGTGGATCGGCACCACCTGGAAGCCCCATCGTTTGATGTCCGGCCAAACGAGCCGGCGGGTTAGCTTGGTAGCTCGAGCCGACCTCATTGGGGTACCGTGCTGGTTCGGTGTAAGAGTTGTTGGTCTCGTTGACGGCTTGATTGACTGCTCGGTAAGGAGCCTGCTGGGCGGGCATCGCTTGCGGTTGAGGCAGCGAGGGCAGCGGCATATCGAGCTGGGCTTGGCCTTGGTACTGCGGAGCGGAGTCGCCGTATTGTGGAGCGGGTTCTTCGTACTGCGGAGCGGGCCCCGCGCGCAGCGAGTTGTTCATCGGCAGGCCCATCGCCGGTGCCGACTCAGCAGATTCGTAAGCGGGTTCCGATCGGCTGGGTCGGGGTGGTCCCAGCGTGTTCGAGGGTTCCATCGATGGTTGCAATGACACATCGGGACCTTGATCGAACTGGATTTCGCTCATCGAGATCTCGCTCATGGGGGCGGGTGCCAAGGCGGCCGGATCGAATGAGTCGGCTTCCTGCATCGAATCGGCCTGCGTCGTTGCGTCGCCGCTCGGCATGCCCATTGCCGGCATGATCATCGACGGGCCTGAGTCCGCGACCTGATCGCCCGAGGCCTGAACGCCCGAGGCCTGGGGTGCCGAGACCTGAGGTGCCGATGCATCGGGCAACGGCATCGACACGGCTTGGGGCATCGACATGGCTGGGAATGATGGCGGCTGAGTTTCCGACGGCTGTTGATTCGCTGTGGCTGATTCTTGATCGACGGGGGCCTCATGGTTGACCGTCGTCACCAAAGCACCACCAGTGTCGCTACCGGGAGGGTTCCAAGCGTCGGTGTTAAAAGCGGCCGGCATCACGCTGGGACCCATCGTGCTGGGGCCCATCATATCGTCAGCCGATGAACCCTGAGCGAAGGAATCATACTGTGCTTGTTCTGGCCCGGCCTGGATCGGAATCGGCAACGAGTCGGACCAAGCCGGGGCCTGCATCGCCGGCAAGGGCGTCTCATCAACGATCTCCTGCCGCTGAGCTTGGGCGGCCGCGAAAGCTCCCAAACCGATGGTGACGATGCCGCCGGTTAGACGCCAGCTTAGTCGTTTGAAGAAGTCGTTCATCGCTGCATTCCCGGCCAATCGTTGGCTTGCGTGACGGAGGTTGGATGGGTGGGTTTGTCCCGATTGATCCGCTGAAAACGGACAACTCGTTCACTCACCAGACGGGTTAGCAAAACCGTTCGCGGTGCAACAAGAGCGAAACCCAAGGTTTCGCCCGACGGGGCCGCAACGCACGGGCGTCCAAACGCAGGCTGGGTGGAGGAGGCTTTGCGACGAACACCCGGCAAGTCAGCTGGTCTAGTTGATCGTCGATGGTTGGTCTGCCGGGTCTTCGCCGAAGCGGCTTCGACCCAGCCTACATCCTGCGCCAAAATCGGACGGATCCGTTGGGTCAGCCCAACCCGATCGATGATTGCGATGCTGCCGGTGGGATGGTCGGGCGTTGGGAGGATTTCGTGAAGTGTTGACCGCTCGTACCCCGAAAACGGTATTAAGTATCCGAAGTAGGACAGGAAAGAGAAAGAATCTGCGAGTTTTGCGTGATTCCCCCCCGTTCGATCTTGCCCGATCCTGTCCTAGCTGTACTATTGACTGAATCAATCCCCAAATCTCCCAAATGTCTCCCGGAGGGGACCTGTGATGTTGCGATTCTTTACCCGGTCGGCCCGTTTCGTTGCACTGGCGGTTACTTCGGCGACTGTCATCACGTCCACCGCCGTTGCAGATTGGACGGATTCGGTCTTCCCGATTAAGAGCCATAGCTTCGGTACCGTCGCGGTCGCATCGAAGACTGAATTTGCCTTTCCGATCTACAACACGACCGGGCGGGACATGCACATCCAAACCGTTCGTGCTTCTTGCGGCTGCACCACGCCGATATTGAGCACGAACTACATCCCCGCCGGTGCGCAAGGAACGCTGTTGGCTCGTTTCAATACGCCAACTTTTCGGGGAAAAAAGGGAGCAACCCTGACGGTGGTGATCGATCAACCGTTCTACAGTGAAGTTCATCTGAAGGTGGACGGCTATATCCGGTCCGATATGGTTTTTCATCCCGGAGCCGTGGAGATTGGAACGATCAACCAAGGCGAAAGCGAGATCGGAACGACGAAGCTTTATTACGCCGGACGTAGCGATTGGCAGGTGATTGACATGCGAGCAAACCAGTCGTGGCTCGTGCCGACATTCAAGCAAATCGAACGTGGTGCGACCAACGCGACCTACGAGCTAAGTGTTCAGGTTCGCGAAGATGCTCCTGAGGGATTCTTTCAGGACGAGGTGATCGTTCAAACCAACGACCGCAGCATGCCACGGGTACCCCTGCGAGTTTCCGGCACGGTCGTGACCGCGCTGAATATCTCGCCTCAGTCGATCGCGTTGGGAACCGTTAAGCAGGAACAACAAATTATCCAGCGACTGGTGATCACCGGAAGGGAACCGTTTGCCATCGATTCGATCGAATGCGAAGGCTGGAGCGTGGAATTCGCCAACAACGGTGCCGAAAAGAAAATTCACGTGATCAGTGTCAAGATGAGCCCCAGCAGCGCCACCGGTTCACAACGTGTTCCGTTGGTTATCAAAACAGCGGGCGAAAACGCGGTGACCGCGAAGGCCATTCTCACCGCCGAAGTCCAACGCGAACAAATTGCCGTTAACAACTGACGCGGATCGGAAACCTCGTGACGCCGAATCATTGTCGGCGTTCCGACTTCGGCATGACCCAGCCATTACCAAATCCAGACGACGAGCGATTTGAGCCTCCCCGCTCGATCGGCCCCGCTCCGCAGCTTTCTTCCCGTGGCCTTTTTTTGGCCCTGGCGGCCGTGTGCTTGTTTCCATTGATCACGCTGAGCGCCTACGCCATCGTGTTCGGTAAGGCCAGCGAGCATGAACTTCCCGTCGGCGTTCTCGTCGACCGCAGACCGTTGCCAACGATCGACGGTCAAGCTCGGCGACTTGATGACGTGGTTGTGATTCAAAGCCAAGTGGACTTTGACATTCCGAACCTAACAATCAATCTCAACGGCCAGTACTTCCTCTACCAAGACAAGCCATTGCTTGCCGGCGAAGAACTTGTCGTACGCCAAGCCGCCTTCGCAACCAAAAGCAATCAACGATGGGTGCCCGGGCGATATCCACTGTCGGAAATCACCGTGACCGGCAAGTTACCCACCGGAGCGCGTGGCGTGACGGAAGTTCAGTTCTGATCCAACTTCTTGACCCGCAGATTTCCTGCGTGCACCAGACGTTATCCACCAGTCCCGGGTCGTCGACGTTCACGACTCCATACAACGAACTGGTTTTCTTAGGATCGTGGTGCGTGATATTGACCTGGCATTCGTAACCTTGCTTCGGCCAGCCTTCGTCCTGATACTTTGTATGGAAGTAAATCCCCGCGTTGCTGCCCGGTGTCGTCATCACCTCGGCTTTGAAATGGAAATCGTCATCTCAAAATCCTCATCGTGGTGGAAACTCAATACAGCATGACTAAACCAAGGAACGCCCCTTGGAAACGGCCTACGCCAACAATTCGTGAATCACTTTGCCGCCGAACTGCGATAGCTGTTTATGGCGACCGGCGTGATAATAGGTCAACTTATTGTCGTCGAGTCCGAGCAGGTGCAACAGTGTGACATGAACGTCGCGGATATGGTGGACACATTCGACCGCTTCGGCGCCGATCTCGTCCGTGGCCCCCACGGTATGGCCCGCCTTGGTTCCGCCGCCAGCGAACCACATCGCCATCGCCTTGGCGTTGTGATCGCGTCCATAGGATTGGTCGCCGCCTCGCAAACCATTATCGGGCGTCCGTCCGAATTCACCGCACCAAACGACCAGCGTGTCTTGAAGCATGCCACGTTGTTTGAGATCGCGAAGCAGAGCGGCGATCGGTTGATCGACGCTTTGGATCAAAGCCCCGTGCGCCTTTTGGATGTAGTCGTGACTATCCCAGTTGCCGGCATAAGCTTGAACAAAACGCACGCCCTTCTCGACCAAACGTCGAGCCAACAAACACTTTCGTCCGAACGCATCGGTGTCCGGGTTGCCGATTCCGTAATCATCAAGCGTCGCCTGTGATTCACCCTCCAGATCGATGACGCCCGGCACCTCGGCTTGCATCGAATAAGCCAGTTCGTAGCTCTCCATGCGAGCCATCAAGTCCCCACGCCCCGGACGATCATTCAGATGATATTGATTCAGTTCCGCGAGCAGGTCCAAGTTCTCACGCTGCCGCATCGCGGACACACCCGGCGGAGGTGACAGATTCAGGATCGGGCTGCCTTCGGCCCGCAATGGAGTCCCTTGAAACTTCGCCGGCAAGAAGCCATTGGTCCAGTTGCCTGCGCCGCCTTGCGGATAACTCGTCCGAGGCAGGACGACAAAGCCCGGCAAGCTCTCGTTGGGCGAACCGAGTCCGTACGTCACCCAGGATCCCACGGCTGGATCACCGCCGAATTGATTTCCGGTGTTGAGTTGATAGCAGGCGGTGGGGTGATTGACCGATTCGACTTGGGCACCGCGATAAAAACAAATGTCGTCGACCATCTCCTTGAGATGAAGCCAAGGGGTAGAAATGTCGGCACCCGATTGGCCCGCTTTGATGAAATCAAATGGACTTTTGACGAAGTAGCGTTTTCCGGACGACATCGCGCTTTCCATTTCGCCGCTGCGAGTGAAAGCCTTAAGGTGTTGGCGGGTCAGTTCCGGTTTGGGATCGAACGTGTCGATGTGCGACGGGCCGCCTTCCATCATCAAGAAGATGCAATGCTTGGCTTTGGCGGCATGATGTGGTTGCTGGGTTTCAGCTTGCAGTAACGATTCGAAAGCGACCGCACCCAAGCCCGCACCGATTCCGTACAGCGCGGTTCGGCGATTGAAATCGGATCGACAAAAGTTGGGAAACGCGGCGTGTGAAGGACGTTTCATCGTTCGACTCGGGTGGACGATTGAATGGAATTCGCAGGCCATCCAGTATAACACACCCGATTCCGTCGTGATCAGCGAGAGATCAGTTGGCTGGGCCGGAGCATTTCTTCGGTGAGCTCCAGGACCAGTGTTCGATCGGCGACGAGTGCGTCGTCTCGCGAGGTGACTTTCAAGATGATTTGATAAGACCCCGGTGGCGTTCGGTCGGGAACATAGAATTGAAGCTCGCGTGTTTTGCCGGGTGGAAGCCAACGCCCGAATCCTTCGGACAAGTCCAACGGGTGACCGCTTGTCGCGGCGATTTTCAGCTCAGCGAACAACGGTTCGAATGCTTCGCCCTGATTCTCGATCTTGATCACAAACGCGTTACCGCTGGGCAAATTAGCCCATTGAATTTCACCCGGAACTAAACGCATTTCCGGCCGTGTGCCATGCACCAACGCGAGATCCAGATCGGTTTGGTTGTCATCGCTCGATACGGCGATCGTTCCCCATTGATAGTCCGTTTCGTTGGCGCCTCGTAACATCGCACGCACTGTTTGAGTGCGGCCCGGTTTGAGCGTGAACTTCTTGCTCGACAGCATCACGTCTTGGATCAGGTTGCCTTGATAATCTTTTGGGATCAGCTCGATCTCGCGAGGTTGCTCGCCATGATTGCTCAGGTGCAAAGTGGTCATCCGCTCGGTGCCGGCGACGCGTCCCAATTCAATTTGTGTCGGATGCACCGAGATGCCATCGGGAAGGGTCACGAGCTTGGTTCGCATTCCACGATAACCGGACGAATCGATGGTAATCGGGAACGAGCGTTTGACCATCACGCGACGACCATTGCTCAGTTTGACTTCCAGTCCGTAATTGCCGGTTGCGATTGCTCCGTCGATGGGACCTTCGAGTCGCAGACGACTCAGAGGCATGATGCGAACGAGATACTTTTGCTCGTCGGGTAGTGTCGCCCGCGAAGCCATATTTAAACGAACCGGATCGGTATCCCGTCCGGATGAATCAACCAGCGACGCACGAACTTGCGATTCCAACGCGAATGGAGTCGGGTTAGTGAGGTAGGCGCGGACGAATGGCAGTCCGTTCTTTTCAACTAGTTCGGCGTGATCAAAAAACAATTGATCCATATCACCGACGTCTTGTTCACCCGTTTCGATGTCAACCCGCAAGACATACTGCGTCACGAAACGGATCGCCGCGCGAACCGTTCCGTCGTCCACATTGTCGTTGTTCCCGCGATCAAGCTGCCCGCTGTCTCGCACCAACAAGCCGAACGAGATGTAATTGGTTCGAGTCAGTGGGACTTTAATCGTTCCCTCGATCTTGACTTTTTCGCCTGGCCCCAAGACGAACTCGGTCGGGGATGTAAAGGTAACACCCTCGGCTGGTTCGCTTTGGTCGTCGTGCAGGATGATTCCCGATTCTTCCTGACGAAGGTTCACCGGCCGGACCTCAAGATTCATGACTTTGCCGGTCGACGCAAGTTCAAAAGAGAACGGGAGCGTCTCACCGCGACGTCCCAACAATCGCTGCACAACCGGGTCGACACGGAACGACGGCTCAACACTTTGTACAAGGGAAACACGTCGACCTTGTTGAATCGTCTCTGGCAACGGGTCTTCTGCGTTCGCTGTACGCGTCTCTGGCAAACCCAAGACGCCGGCAATCAACAAACTGGCCAAAAGGTAATGTAAGAATGGACGCGCAACGGGCACTGTGCGAATGCGATGGGAGCGAGGATAAATCATGGCAGATCTTGGTCATTGTCCGTTTCGTAGGTCGCCTCGCAAACAGCGGTGCAACCGGCTCGAATGATTCGTGGCGAGATAAAGATCACCACTTCGGCGTCGCGAGTTTGACGCTGGGTCGTTTGGAAAAGATAGCCCACCAGGGGCAACCGGCTCAGACCCGGAACGCGATTGACGCGATCGATGGTTTCTCGCTGAACCAAACCCCCGATTACGATGGTTTTGCCGTCTTTGACGCTGACCGTCGTCGAAACACTGCGTCGATTTATCACCGGAAACGGGTTGACGGATAATTCGTTGTTGGCCGTTCGCACGTCTTCGCTGACTTCAGCTTTCTCGATAGCAATCGTGACCACATCACCACGAATGTGAGGAGTGATATCTAGCGTGATCCCGGCGTCAACCTTCTGAATGTCTTGTTGAAAGAAAACAGCGTTGGCTCCTTGGTTACCAGGCGGCTGCACTGAGAAGAACGTTTCCCGGTTGATCGCAATGTTGGCTTGCTCGCCGTCTTTGGCCATCACATGAGGTGACGCGCGGATGGTCAAGTAACCGTGTTCATTGAGCAATTTGATGAATGCCGACGTACTGCTGAACTCGCTAAACACCTCACTCAATCCGGCCTTACTGACTTCGCCATTGAGCGCGAGGCCGGTCGCACCGAGCGCGAGTGATTTGGCCCCTTCGAGTTCGACGGCGTGTTGCCAATCGAGCCCGAATTGGAAACCCGAATCGGGCGAAACAACACAAATGATTGCTTCCAAGACGACTTGAGGAACTGGTTGGTCGACGGTCTGGAAACGCTCCAAGATTTCGTCGGCGATCGATTGGGGGGCTTGAACCAAAAGCAGTTTGGCGGATTCGATCGAAGTCACGTATTGCAACCATGAACTCGGCACCGTTTCCATCAATGCTTTGCTCTCCATGTGCAAGGGTCGATAGTTTCGCTTGACCGACACCAGCGAAAACAGTGGCGAAGTCGGATCGGCCGGCGCGACGATGAGTTGCTCACCCTTCCATGCGTAGGCTAAACCCAATGGCAAGAGGATTTTTCGAATCGCTTGGTCGATCGTCAGGTCGCGACACGTCGCATTGACAATTCCCCCGACATTGTCATCCATGACCAAGTCCAATCGGGCTTCGGTCGTTAGCGTCGTGAGGACTTCGCGGACGTCGGTTTCAAAGAAATCTTCGTTGATTAAATCGTCTCTTGCCGGTCCGACCGCCACGCCGCCCATCGCCGATATGACGGCTTGGTCGATCGGCCATGCTCCGCCTCCGCCGACGAGTTCTTCGTCAATCAGGATGGGGAAGTCGGCGTGAACCAATTGATCGTCGCCGACTTGGTGCGCATTGGATCGGTCGAGCGATTCTTGGATCAGCTCATCGACCGACGTGCGGTGTGGCAACGGGCGATAGACGCACGCACTACACAGCGACATCGCAGTCAGCGATGCAATCAACAAGATGGGATAAAAACGCAAGATAGCGAGCAATGTACAAAAGACACCATTTTTGAAAAAACGATTCAAGTTGTGTGCATACTCTGTCAACCTCGTGCTTGCCAATGCCGATTGCGTTAACGCGCAATTTGAACAGTGGGATGACGAACCGGGAAACACGATCGTGAAACTTGGGCATATGCTCATTTCACTAGTTTGCCGTGATCGTGCCGACGACGGTGGTCTCGTAGATCCCCGCCGGAAAACTTCCGTAGGTGCCGGTCACGAACGTGACGCTTAAACCAAACGAAGCCGCTCCGGTTGCGTTGCTTCGCGCGGTCACAGTTGCAGAATTGTCGTTGCTGGCGTAATCGGTCATGTCAAAAGGCTGGGTCACGACCCAACCGCCTGGTCCCGATGACGAAGAAATCACCAGTCCTAAGCGGGCATCCCGCTTATAACTGGGGTTATCGACATGTATGAACGGTGTCGGCGTGGAGAACGAAACCGAAACACCCGACATTGTGTTTCCAACAACGGACCACCGCTGGGCGGGAAAGACCTGATTGGAATTGGTTTCGTCGTGGGTGATGACTGCCTCATCGGGTGCGACGATCGAGATGTTCGACGGTACGGCAACTCGGAACCGTTGGCGTGCTGTTGTCTGGGCTTGGGTCGGCCGCATGTCGATCAAGGACATCATCGCAATGGAAAGAGCTGCGATCGTGAAAATCGAAGACTTCATTGACATGAGCTTGGTTGATTCCGAGTGGCGGCAATCACAACGATTGCCAGACCCTCAACCATGACACGTCAAAAGCTACCCAAAGTGAATTCCGCCAAGAATACCGACAAACCCTGACAAGAACGTTCGAAATTCACTCCGCCTTACGGAGTGAAGCTCGAACCAATCACTCGTACGTCCCGTTCAACGCAACATCGATCAGTTGGCCGTGACGGTGCCGGTGACCGTGGTCTCGTAATCACCTGCAGGAAATGTCCCATAGGTACCGGTAACAAAACTAACGGCCAATGCGAATGTGGCGATGGTCGTGCCGTTGCTGGAGGCGGTCACGGTAGCGACGTTATCGCTGTTGGTATGATCCGTCGTATCGGTGGGTTGATTAACGGTCCAAACGCCTGGCCCACTCGCGGTGCCAACGCTCAGGCCGAGAACGACGTCCTTCTTATAAGTCGGATCGGTTTTATGAACGAACGCCGACCCGGTCGAGAACGCAACGGAAACACCAGCGATCGAGTTGCCAACTACTTGCCATGACTGGGGCGGAAAAGGTTGATTGGAATTGGATTCATCGTGGGTGATTGCGGCATCGATCGGTGCCACAATCGAAATGTTCGCGGGCACAGTGACCGTGAACTTTTGAGAATCAGTTGTCGCGGCAAAACCTTCGACAGCAACAAAACACGAAACAAGGGCAACAATGGCCAAACGGAAGTTGAAATTCATCAGACGTAGCTCACTAGAATAGACGTGGAGACAAGGCTTCGACTCAAGGTTCAAAGCGCGACTCGCAGCCGAGTCGCGGTCGACACTGAATAGGCCGACACCCAAACCTATGTTCGATTTCGCAAGCAACGCGGAAGTTTGTTGATAAGTCAAAAGAAACCTGACACGCAGGCGTAGTGCCTGTCAGGCAGGTCACCAGAAATTCGCATGTGTCGCTCAGGCTGAGCACGTCCGTTTGGGCTCCGCAGTCCGGTCAATCGGCGATTGGAGACGAAGGCCGAGATCCTCGGCCAGTTTCGCTATCGGAAAACTAGTGCTTCGTCAAAAGCTAATTTTAGGGTGAGCCGAACGCGCTAGCGTCGGGCGTCGAGCAGTGCCCGCGACTAGCGGCGTGTTGATTTAATCGTAACCCGAAGCGTGAGCGAGGGATTCATCACCATTAAGTCCTTTGTATGTATCCCTCGCTCACGCTTCGGGTTTCGATGAGGACTAAATCAACAGCCCGCTAGCGTCGTCGGCTCACTTCACTAACCCTAAAACTAGACTTTCACGAAGCACTAGGAAGGACCGCTACGCAAGAACGCGACCATCTCAGCTCGGTCTTTGAGTCCGAGCTTTTGCTTAAGCCGGCTACGATAAGTCTCGATCGTTTTGACGCTCAGAAACAGCGTATCGGCGATCTGTTGATTCGTTTTACCGACGGCAAGTCCTTCGAGCACTTCACGTTCACGCTCCGACAGGCGACTGAGCGTCGACGGTGATCGTTGAGCTGGGGCCAACATTTGGTCGCTGCGATGTCGATCGTCAATGACCAGATCCGTCATCGATGCAGGCTCGGTATGTTCGGCCGGCTGCGGCGATTCAAAACCGACTTGTCGTCCTGCGTCGACCCACAACACCATCGATTCCAGACGATCAGCGCTGAAATTACTCTCCGTATACCCATAAGCTCCCGCCTCGATCGCTTCTTGGCGACACGAATCGGGGTGCCGATTGGCCATGACAATCCATTTGATTTGAGGATTATCGGCGATCGTCATCCTTAGCTCGGCCAAGGCGACTTTCAAATCCGCTTCGGCAGCAACCGGCAATCCATAAAGCCCCACACGGGCATGTTCGGCAGCCGAGTTGAGCTGCAATTGTTTCCAACTCGAAGCGACTCCACGGACATGGATGAAAGGCGAGGTAGACCAGGCGTGATGAATCCCATAGCGGACAATGCTATTAGGATGCACGACAACCAAAGGAATCCGTTTGACGGCAGGAATTTGAGGTTCGGGTGAATTGAATCGTTGAGATTCGACCGGGATATAGCGAGAACTCGAAGCAGGATTGTTTCCGAGAGACGACCGGTCCTGGTCGCGATTGTGTGAATCCATTAGTGTCAATTAAGAAAGAGAGGTTCCAGGAAGTTAGTTTCGCCCCAAACTTTCTGTGCCCACTTGATTATGCGCGCTCCCACCACAACGCACGTTTCTTAATCAATAATTTGCCTCTTTCTCTCGACGGAGCGGGGGGGGTTGTTGGGAATATACGGTAGGGGTTTTCAACCAAACTTTGATTAAAGTTCCTAATTCATGTCGAATCATTCGGCGTCTTGATCCCAAAGACGGTACGGATCATCGAGACGTTTCATTTCGTCGTGCAACAACGACTCCAACTCGGCAAGTCGGTCGGCATAACGAGGGTCGTCGGCCAAATCAACCTGATCGGCGGTCGGCTCGATTCCCGTCAAGGCTTTCACTCGCGGCGAATGATGCTCGATCAAGAACTCGTGGGGATTCTCACGTAAGTTAAACAACTGTGTCTCACGGACGGTTGACTCCAAGACGTCGTATTTGATCAGCTTCCAATCGCCTTTTCGAACCGACCGCATGCCGGGCTTGGTGCCGCCACAGTAGACCCCGTAAAGCACCTCACGAACGGTCGATGCTTTTCCTTCCAGGACATCACGAAAACTAACACCTTCGTTGGTTTCCGGAGGCGTGATGTCGGCGAAATCACAAAGGGTCGCGAGCACGTCCATCAGATAAACATTGCCCTGAGCCCGTTGGCCCGCCGGAATGCCGGGGCCTTTGGCGATCAACGGAACCCGCCAGGTATGTTCGTACAGATTCTGTTTGCCTTGCAACCCATGCCGCCCGATCGCCATGCCGTGGTCGGCGGTGTAGAAGATATAGGTGTTGTCAAGTTCTCCCATCGCGTCAAGACGATCAAGTACCCGCTTGATTTGATGATCGATGTTTTCGCTACACGCGAACTCGCGACCGAGTTCATTGCGAATGGTGATCTCGTCGCGGCGTTTCCAAACTCCGCTGACGTTCTCTTCATCACGCAATCCTGGATGTCCATGATGAAAGGGATGTTCGGGCAGGTAGTTGACCGGCAACGCAGGCGCGTCGTCACTCGCGGGAGGAAACGACTTGGGATCGTCATGATTCGTCGCCCCGTACTTGGCCAACAATTCGGGAGTACCGTCGCGTGTGTCATGCGGGTGCGAAAAGCCGAAATAGATTAAGAACGGATCTTGGTCAGCATTCGCTTCGCGTTCGTTGAGATAGTTGAGCACTTGTTCGGCGTGCCAAGCGCTGCCGGTTTCTGCCGTGCCGCCTCGTTTGGTCTTGTCGTGCCGCACCGTGAATTGTTCGTTGGCGGCGTCGTAACTGTTGCCCTGCTTGCATGTCCGCATCGTGTCGTAACCGGCACGGTTGAATACTGCCGCCATGGTGAATTCTTCGAGCGATTCGGGGACGTTCTCGGGCCTAACTCCGTTGGACTGAGCTCGCTTTCCGCGCCGGTTGGGCAAGTGCCAGACGCTACGACCGGACATCACCATGTGACGCGATGGCGTGCAAACGGCTCCCGACCATGAACCCATGTGATAGGCTCCGTCGAGCACCATGCCCTCGGCGGCGAGACGATCGAGCTGCGGTGTTTGCAACTCAGATGCCGGGTTATAGACCCGAAGATCTTGTGGAGACTGATCATCGACAATGATGAACAGAATATTAGGACGTTTGCTTTGAGAGCCGTTGGGCAGATCCGCGCTTGCGGTCGAGGCAACCATCACGGAAAAAATCAAAAACCAAATACGAATCGTGTGGAGAGAGGTCAACATGCGTTGGGATTCCATGGCGGCGTGGGGTCCGGCAGGCGGGAGGGGGGAACCACCGATTGTAACTGATCGCTAGAACCGTTGCATTCGTTCAAATCGATTGCGGCAATCGAGGACGATTAGGTGGGGGTTTGAATTCGTTGGCATGATCAGCCGACGTGACCCACATTTGAGCGAAAGTTCTTTGATTCCCACTGATCCCATCGAGCGACTGATGACGCTGAACCCGCCCACGCTGAACTCGTCCACCCCGTTGGCCAATGCGCTGCTTGCCGATCCGACTTGTCCAAGTACCGTGCGGATGTTGGTTCCTCCGAAGATGGAGGAAACGTATCGCTCCGAGGACACGTCCGCCTCGCGCACCATCCGTGTATTGCATGTCGTCAACGGGGAACATTTTTCGGGAGCCGAACGTGTCCAGTCACACTTAGGTCGATGTCTGCCTGAACAAAACGTTGTCGCGGATTTCGCCAGCGTCAAACCTGGACGTTTTGCCGACATGCTTGATGAGCGATGCGAAATGCGGTCGGGCGAACGTTGGGGACATGGACATCGCTTGCCGATGAAGAGTCGGCTCGATTTCTCAGTGGCCAAGCGATTGGCGGACTTGGTTCGTACGCAAAGCTATGACTTGCTTCACGCCCACACACCTCGAACGGCAATGATCGCTTCATTGGCTTCGAAGTGGACCGGAAAGCCTTGGATCTATCATGTTCACAGTCCCGCATCACGTGATTGCGAACGGTGGGTCAGCAATCGAATCAATGCCTGGATTGAACGACGCAGTTTGGCGAACTGCTCGCATCTGATCTGCGTGTCCAACAGCTTGCGAGAGGACTTGATCGCACAAGGCTTCCCGACTGACCACATCTCTGTCGTCCATAACGGTGTGCCCGCGATTCGCCCGCACCGCGATCATCGACCGGTAGTCGGTGGACGTTGGACCATCGGGATGATCGCACTGATGCGAAACCGCAAAGGACTCGAAGTCGTACTCGATGCACTCAGCGAAGTGCATCGACGCGGCCTCGATGTTCAATTGCGGTGCATCGGACCGTTTGAAACCGACGCCTATCGAGCCAAAATTGATCAACAAATCAACGAACTCAACCTCGGTCCGCACATCGATTGGATCGGCTTCACCCATGACGTACCCGGCGAATTGTCGCGTTTAGACGCGATGGTATTGCCAAGTCTGTTCGGTGAGGGCTTGCCGATGGTGGTACTCGAAGCGATGGCGGCGGCGGTGCCCGTGATCGCCACTCGCGTTGAGGGCACGCCCGAAGCGGTCACGCACGGCGTCGAAGGGTTGTTGGCCGAACCTCGTAACGCGATTTCATTGGCGGATCAAATCGAGGCCCTTGTGACAGGACGTTATGATTGGGAAACGATGTCCGAGGCCGCTGCAACACGGCATGATGCGTGTTTCAGCGACACGGCGATGTCGTTCAAGACGGCCTCGGTTTATCGAAACGTCATGGATCGAGCTCAACGGGACGGTCACCAAGGGTAACGGTCAATTCCAAGTCGGCGTCGTTTCGGCGAATCTGCAATCGCACCGGCGTTCCCGCGTTCGCTTTGCCGACGATTCGCATCAAGTGCCCGACATCAATCACGTCTTCGTCATTAGCCTTGCGAACAATGTCGCCGGCCAACATACCCGCTGAGGCGGCGGGTGATCCGTCGTTAGCCAAACCCGTTACCAGTGCACCCCGCACTCTCGTATTCTCTCCGATCAACAAGTCGTCGGGAACTTCTTGCAAGCTGACACCGAGATAACCACGCTGAACACGGCCGGTCTCGCGAATGCGTTGGTAGATTTCACGCGACAAATTGCTTGGGATTGAGAAGCTAACGCCTTGGTAGGTGTCACCGACGATCGCCGTGTTGATGCCGACCAGGGTGCCTTTCGCATCGACCAACGGACCGCCGCTGTTGCCCGGATTGACGGCCACATCGCTCTGCATGAAATCTTGATAATGGAAGCTCGATCCATGCCGTTCGCCCGCGCGAACCATACGGTGCTTGCCGCTTAAAATGCCGAACGTGATGGTACGATCGAGACCGAACGGGCTGCCCACCGCCCACACCGGTGAACCGACTCGCAGCTTGTCGCTATCGCCCCACTGAATGGGCATCAAGCGATCGGCGTCGATTTTCAAGACGGCTAAATCCGTCAACGAATCCGTGCCGATAACCTGGGCCTTCAAACGACGACCATCTGAAAGGGTGACGGAGATCTCTTCGCCATCGACGATCACGTGTCGATTGGTGAGTACGTATCCCTCGGAATCCACGACGACGCCGCTACCTTGATCGGACAGCGAGAACATCCCACCGCCGAGCATTTGGTGCATCTGTTTCTCTTTATCGGTAGCCCGTCGCTGGACATCAATATGGACGACCGACGGCCCGACCGCCGACGTCACCATCTGGTAGGCGCGACTGAGTGAATCGAGCGACACGTTGCGAAGCCCCTCGGTGCCACTCTCGTACTCCGCCCGCAATTCGCCTCGATGCCAAGCGTAACGAATCTCTTCGACGATACTCGGGACGCTGTAGCGAGCCACTGCCAGCATGACCAGCATCGACATCAACAGCATCACACTTTGCAAGATCGGATGATGACTCGTCGTGGCAACGGGCGGCGAAGCGGCCTCGCGAACCGATTCGTCTTGCGGCGGGTCGAGCGGTTCATCGGATGCCACGGCAACGGATTCGAAATCCGCATTCGGCGCATCCACTCCCACGTCTTGTTCGGTCGCGTCCCGCAGCACATCTGTGGAAATCATCGGTCCGTTCGTCGGAGTTGGCACCGTGATTCGCGTTGCCGCCAATTGTCGCGAGCGGCTGATCTCCTGGCGAACCGACAACGATCGGTCGCAGGTGCCAGATTCAATGGCGTCGGCGGCGTCGTCCGGGTTCGGCGGAACGTCATCGAGCATGGGAGCCATCCTTTCAGGTTTCAGTTGCGATCGAGATCCGAATGCGGATCAGGCAGACCGTCTGATTGTACCGGATCGGGCCAGAGCGGCCACGAAATTATGACACAAACGCAAGCCTCACCCGCCGCACAGCCCGCAAAATCGCAACTGAAACCGCCGGAAAGAACGGTTTTGCCGCAGAAATCGACGTCATCGACACGCGTGATCAACATCGGGTGACCGACGAGCGTCTTAGCAACTACAGGATATCGAGGAGTTCCACTTCGAATACCAAGACTTCATTCGGGCCGATTTTCGGCGGCGCCCCGTCTTCGCCGTATGCCATCGCAGGTGGGATGTACAACATCCACTTCGATCCGACTTTCATTTGTTGAAGTGCCATTTGCCAGCCTTGGATGACCCGATTGACTGGGAATTGAGCCGGCTCACCACGAGCGACACTGCTATCGAAGACTTCCCCGTTGGTCAATTTGCCGGTGTAGTGAACCGAGACGGTGTCGGCGGCGGTCGGTGACCCGCCTTCGCCCTCGGTGATGACCTTGTACTGGATGCCCTTGCCCAGCTCTTTGACACCTTCGGCCGACGCGTTTTGTTTCATCCACACGTCGCTTTTTTCTTGGTTCATCAGCGCCATCTTCTTCAGCTCAACTTCGGCGGCGGCCTGACGTTTTTGCAGCATCGCTTGGATCTTGCCTTGGGCGGCTTCCAATTGCTCCTGATTCAGCCCCGGGTCCTTGCCCGCCAGCGCGTCCATCAGGCCTTTTTGCATGGCTTCGAACGTGAAATCCCCATCTTCAAAACCTTGGCCGGCAAACGATTGGCCGACCGAAAAACCAAGGAAATAGCCGACCGCGTCTTCAGTATCCGCTTGGTTTTCTTGGGCGGTGACGGAAGTCGTCATGGTCAACATTGCCAGTAGGGGGAGCGTGAACAGTGAGCGTCGCTTGCGAGACATCAAATCGTATCCTGAGGTGGGAACTGAAGACGTGGCGCGATTTGACAAAGAATCGCGAATATCCGACGAAGCCAGCTTGAACGGAGAGAATAACAAATTGTCATTGGTTTGCATTCCCCACAAATGGCCCGAACCCGACGACGAATGAGACATCCGGCTAGGTCGTCGGACTACCCGAAAAGATCACTGCGAGGATAACAGCCAAGACAACCAACGCCACAAGGGTGAGCAGTTTCCATGCCGGAATGGGGTCGCGAGGAATGCCTCCTAACCGAGCTTGGATCTGCTGTTCGAGCAGCCTGCGGCCTTTTTCGGTCACGTTATGGGCAGCAATATCTGGCAACGCGTTTGGATCATACGGTTCTTCGCCACCGTAGGAGCGTTTGGCGAGCGATCCGACGGTTTCCTCACCCTGGCCGACTCCCAAGTGATATTTTTCACCGATCTCATTCATCACACCTTGAACGGCACGGGCATTGAACGGTCGGTTCTCGGGCGACTTCGCCAAGCACTGTTGGATGATCTCGTCGAGTTCGTCGGGAACATCACCGACGAGCGTCCGGACGTGCGGCGGATTGCTGCGAAGGTGCTGCTCGAAGAGCTGTGCGAAATTTTCGCCCAAGAAAACCTTTCGTCCGCTTAGCATTTCAAACAAGCAACAGCCCAACGCGTACAGGTCGACCTTGCCGGAAATCGTCGATTCACCCGTAATTTGCTCGGGGGCCATGTAAGCGTGGGTGCCCACGGTGAGACCTTGATTCGTCAAATCGGCCGAATGTTGATCGCGGGCGATTCCGAAATCGCCCAGCTTCACTTGCGCGTCTCGGGTCAAGAATAGATTGCCCGGTTTGAGATCACGGTGGATGACGCCGTGGTTGTGGGCACATTGCAACGCCGAGCAAACCTGTCGCGCGACATCGACGACAACCGGCCAAGCAAGCGGGCCGGTGGACTCGATCAGGTCTTTGATCGTTCCGCCGTCGACGCGCTGCATCACGTAGAAAAGCTGGCCTTCGTCGGTCCCGCCGCCGAAGTATCCGATGATGTTGGGGTGCTGAAGCCGTTCGAGGATCAGCATTTCACGGCGAAACCGAGCCTGAATCAGTTCGTCGCGGCTGACGGCAGGGTGCAGTTTTTTAACCGCAAGATCCTCACCCGCCAGCGCCCAAGCGGCGGGCGCGACTTCGATGTCGCTGCGGACCTTGGCATCGTAGATCGTACCAACCGTCCCCACGCCCAGAACCGCCCCAAGTTCAAAATCGGCAAGTTCCAGATGAGGCATCGGCGGTGGTCACTCGTGGGGATCAGACGCCAGCGATTTCTTCGATTCGAACACGGGTGTTGCTTTGTCGGTGCCCGGTTCGCTTCTTGCTGTGCTTGCGACGGCGAAACTTTTGAACGTAGATTTTCTTGTCCATCTTCGTCCCCAAAACCGACGCGGTCACGCTGACGCCGTCCAAAGTCGGGGCACCCAACTTCAACCCGTCGTCGCCGCCGACAGCCAAAACGGTACCGAATTGCAGATTCTCGCCGGCCGCAATATCGCGAAAATCAACGTCGATTTCCATTCCAGGCTCAACGCGGTACTGACGTCCACCGTCAACAAAGATGGCATACATGGTGAAAACAGGGGCTTAATGTGAATTTTTGAAGGGGACTGATCGTCGATCGAGGCGAGAGCATAGCGACAATCGGGTGGAATGGCTAGTGGTCTGTGACCGTAAAATGTCGGTAAACCCGACACGCCCTGGCGTGTCGATCCGGTTCAATCTCCGATCACGCCCAACTCGGCGACGGTGGCAAATTCGCCGCCGCTGTACTCGGTCGTGGTCCGCATCAGTAGGTAACGGGCTTGCTTCATTTCGCACTCGATCCGCTGAGGTTCTTTCGTTTTTGCCAGCGTGATTGAAACAAGCGGCGTCCCAAACTTGTCGGGATCTTCGGAGACGTAGAATTCGACATCCTTAACGGCACCATTCCAACCGCCATCTTGGCGGCCAAGATACACGAAGCCTTCAATGCGGCGGGTTGCCCCGAGATCGATCACCAGTTCGTGAGGAGGTTCGGCCGCGTTGGCACCGAATCTAGTATGCCAAAGCGTGGATTCGTCCCCGTCGATGGCGTTGCGCGCGTACTTTTGATTCGCGACGTTTTCACTGCTCGCCCGAACGATCTTCCAATCCTTGTTGTCAAGCATTCCCTTGGTCGGCATCCCGACTGCTTTCTTCACCCCACGCTTATTCTTCTTGGGGGCCGGTGACTTGCCGCCGAATTTTGCGGCTCGGTCACGTTCGTGCAGGTCGGTCGAATCGAACGTTCCCTCCATCACCGGAATGTGGGCCTGCGTGGCGTATGCCTGTAGTTTGGCCAACACCTCCGGGTGAGTCGTTGCGAGATCGTTCGACTCGCTGATATCAGTCGCCAAGTCGTAGAGTTCCCACGCCGCATTAGCCCGAGGCTGGATCGCTTTCCAGTTCCCCATGCGGACGGCGGTCTGGCCGTTGATTTCCCAGTACAAGTATTCATGCTGAGCTTGCGGATGCCCGGCGGCCTCTTCGCCGATTAGTTCCGGCAAGATGCTGATGCCATCAACATCCGCTGGAGCTTTCGCACCGGTCACTTCGGCAATCGTGGGCAATAGGTCTGGGAAGTAAAACAATAGATCGCTGGTGCGGCCCGGTTGAATCTTTCCTGGCCAACGCGCGAGGAATGGAATCCGCAAGCCGCCTTCGTAAAGCTGACCTTTCTTGCCACGAAACTCGGCACCTGTTTCGGGATGCTTGTTCGCACCATGCACACCTCGCGGATGATCCTTTGACGAAAAATAGTCCGCACCACCGTTGTCGCCACTAAACAGAACCAGAGTGTTGTCTTCGAGTCCGAGTTCGTCGAGCAACGCCAAGACTTCGCCGACTTGCCGGTCCAACATCGTGACCATCGCGGCATACCGTTTGGCGGGCTCGTCCCACGGCTTGTCTCGATAGATCGCCCATGCCGGATCTTCGTCGGGGATGTCAAAGATCCCGTGTGGCGGTGTGACGGGAAGGTAAGCGAAGAACGGCTTATCCTTGTTCTCTCGGATGAACTTCATCGCTTCGTTCATGATGACATAGTGAGAATAAGTTTCGCCGTCACTGTTTCCATGGTTCCCCGCCAATGGCATCTCTTCGCTGTTTCGCAGGATGTAAGGCGGGTAATACGAATGGGCGTGGACTTGATCGTAATATCCGACGAACACATCAAACCCATGTTTCTCGGGCACCCCGGTCGAACCGCGTCCTCCGTTGCCCCATTTGCCGAAGCCGCCTGTCGCATAGCCGAGCGGCTTGAGGATCGATGCGACGGTTTCTTCGTCCGCCCTCAGGGGTGTTCCGCCACCATTGGATCGCACGGAAGTGTGACCGCTGTGCTTGCCGGTTAGGAAACAACATCGCGTCGGCGCACACACCGACGAACCGGCCATCCCTTGGGTGAACCGGATGCCTTCGGCAGCCATGCGATCCAGGTTGGGCGTCTGGATATTGGGGTTGCCCATGTAAGATGGTTCAAAGTAACCCAGCTCATCGGCCATGATGTAGACGACATTGGTTTTCGCCGGCCGGGCAACATCATCCGCACCGCCGCGCCCGGCAAAGGCAAATGCAACCAACATCAGAAGCGGCGTGACATATTTTATCATGGTTTAGGTCCAACTAAGCGGGCTGGCATCATTCTCATTGTTGGGTGGCAATCCACCTCGCGGCCTGTTGATATCGCGGCCTGTTGATATAGTAACCCGACGCGTAAGCGAGGGATCCAACGCCATCAATTCTTTTTTAAATATCCCTCGCTTACGCGTCGGGTTTCGATGCCACGTTGAGAATGCCCCGCCGGTTGATTGGGCGATGGCTAGGCCGTCGCGAATAATCGCCCACTTGAGCGGCCACTTGGATGGCCGCCGTGCGGGCGTGGAACCGGATCATCGGCGGGTCCGGTGAAACCTCGGGCGGGTTCGAGTTCGATTTCGCGGAGCGTTTTTTCAAACACCGCACGTGCTTCGGCCGAACAACTCGCGATCAATTCACGGACTTCGTCCGGGTGGGTGATCTCAGAGATCGGCGTCACTCCCGAGGCCGTTTGCGAGAGAATCAAAATCCGGCGTCCGCATTTGACGAGCAGCAATTTGGTACGAGGGTCCAACATGACGTGACCAAGCGGCGAGAGCGCCGACGCGGGCAACGGTTTCGAAACCGCCGCGCCGCCACCGAAACGTCTTCCCGCCCAAACCAATGCACTAAACAGCGCAAGCACGATCGCAAGGCTGGAACAAACCGTCACGAGCGGCCCGGTCATCTTTGATCGCGATGACTCCGGATTGCTATCGAGCGGCAGGCCGCTGTCGGCCGAATTTGATTCGACTGATGCACCGGCATGCGACGAGTCCCGCGCTACCGAATCAGCAAGCTGGTACGAAGAATCGACCGAACCTCCTTCACGCCCTTGATTGCGCAGTTGGGATGGCGGTTGAAGCGAAGGAAAACCGACCGACGTTTTTTCGTGACTGCTTCCACCGTGCGAGAGAACGATCGGACGACCGCCCGCACGGTTCGATGTTTCTGTCGTACCACCGGTCGATAACGTCGATTGGCCCCATCCGATTGAACCGAACCATCCCACACATGCAATCAAGACGATCCAACGCATCACTTCAGCCTCCCACCAATTCGGTCACGCGGACGCAAAAATTGTCGTTCATGACCAAGACTTCGCCGCGCGCGATCAATCGACCGTTGGCAAATATGTCGACCGGATCGCCGGCGAGTTTATCCAGCGCCACGACACTTCCCTTGCGGAGGCGCAAGACTTCCTCGAGCCGCATTTGGGTTCGCCCCAATTCGACGCGGAGGTCCATTTCGACTTCGTCGAGTAGATCGACATCGTTGGCAATGTCGTCATCACCACCGGGCGAGAGATCTCCCAGTGCGAAAGGGCGGGCGGTGTCACGGTCCGGTGCAGCCGAGTCGTTCGCCGACGCGAGCGACTGAGACGCTTCGTTCAGAAGCGCTTCGATGTCATCGGTATTGAGATGTTCTTTGGGGGAAGCCCCGCTGTCCGTGCTGCTCATGCCCGCATCCTTGCAATGGCGTTAGCCCGATCGATTCGTCGAGTTCTGTGGTTCGCCGATCGGGCTCAGTCTTCGATCAATTGGTAGTCGTGAAACCCGACGCCCAATAGCATGTCTTCATCCAACAAGTGGTTACATGTCGTCAAAATTCGTCTTTCGAGCAAGCCCAATTGATTGTCTTGCAGTTCCGAAAGCTCACTATTACGGATTTTTCGTCGGATTTCATGGCGAAGACGACCGTTTTTAGTTTCGAATTCCTTCGTCATGGCACTGCGGTTCTTGGCCCGGATCAACCCATAGAGTCGCAGTTCGACGCGAAACGAACGGTCCGAGTCGATCGGGCTGAACGTTTCGCCGAACGTTCCGAGTTCGAATTCTTCGACGCGGTTTTCGTCGGACGCTTCTTTTTCGGCTTCTTCGGCTCCGTCCTGAACCGACTCGATCAGTTGAGCCTCGGCCAACGCGCTGACTTGTTCGGCGCTGGGAACGAGGAAAAAGAACATTGCCGTTTCGATCACGACGATCAGCCCCACAAACGCAATCACCATGGGCGTATTGCTACGGGGGCGGATCGGAAGGTCGCTGGATTCTTCATCAGTTTTGGAGGTCGTATCGTCAGCCATGAGGTTTAATCCTTCTCCGTAAACCCGCGAGGGTCTTCTAGTGTTTCGTCGAGCAAGAACACTTCGACTCGCGAGTCGTTGCTGAACTTGCCGCCTTGTTTGTTGCGTGAGATCGGTTCGGTCGCTTCGGATGATGAGACCCGAAAACGTTCGTTCGATAGACCTTCGACTTCGGTTAAGAATCGCTTCACAGTGGCCGATCGTCGGATCGCTAGCAGCATCGCTTCATCGGTTCCTCCGGTCCGTGACGCGAATTCGGCGGACACGTGTCCGCGGACTTCGATGCGTTGCGGTTTACCTCGTAGTTCTTTGGCGGTCTCCCGCAGGATGTTCTTGGCCTCGTCGCTGAGCTGATCACTGCCGATTTCAAAGAACACGACGCTGCCGACGGCGGTGATCTGCCCCGGGCGGATGATTCGCACGTGTTGCTCTTCCCCAACGGGGGCCTTCTCCGGAACGCCACCTTTGGCGGTATCCTTCTTCTTCGCCCGTCCGGTCGTCGACAGAACGTTGTATTCGGTTTGGCGTGGTTTGGACTTGCCCGGCGTGAGCGCGTCGATTGTTTTCTGGTAACCGAACTGTTGCTGCATCGAGTCCACGAGGGCTTGATAGGTTTCCTCCTCTTTGATTTCGCTGAGCGAGACCAACATGATGAAGAACGTGAGCAGCAAGCTCATCATGTCACCAAACGTGACGACCCATTCGGGAATGCCAATGACATCATCTCCGTCGTCCATCAGGCCGTCTCACGTTGCTTGGCAGGTAAATAGGTTTGTAATTTCTGATCGATCGCTCGAGGACTTTCACCCGACTGAATTGCCATCACGCCACGAATCGCGATCTCCATACTGAGCTGTTCGTTGCGGCTCATCAGACCAAGCTTTTCGGCAAACGGACTAAAGAAAACGTTTGCCACGATCGCCCCGTACAGCGTCGTGATCAACGCGACCGCCATCCCGGCACCGATGCCCGACGGATCGGACATGTCTTGAAGCATCATGATCAGACCCATCAACGTCCCAATCATCCCGTACGCCGGCGCGAATCGGCCGAGTTGGTCCATGATGCTTTTGCCTTCTTTGTGTCGCATCGCCATGCCCATTACCTCGGTCCGCAGGACTTCCTCGACGATTTCCGGTGCGGTGCCGTCGACCGCCATTTGCAAACCTGTCTTGACGAGCGAGTTCTGAATCTCGGGGATCTTGGTTTCCAAAGCGAGCAATCCATCACGGCGAGCAATTTCGGCGAGCTCGACGATCGACTTGATTAATGTCATCCGGTCTTCGCTTTTATTCAGAATCACCTTGAGCGCAATGATCGGGCTGGCGAGCATGCTCTTGAGCGGAAAGCAAATCAGCGCGGCCGCGATCGCACCGCCGACAACGACGAGCAATGAAGGAATATCGATGAACGCGGAGAACGGGGCCGCACCGAGCATGATCGACACTAAAATCAGACCGATCGCTAAGATCAGGCCGATGACGCTGGCGATATCCATGGAAACGTAACCTTACTTGGGCGGTGGTGGAATGAAATGTTTTTGTTGTTGGTAAGCGATCGCCTTGTCGACGACTTCGTCGAGCGTCTCACGCACCACGATGCGTTCGCTTGTGCTGAGCGTGACGAACGTATCGCCGCGGCGCTCGACGTAGCGGATGAGTTCGGCGTTGAGCACAAAGGCTTCGCCGTCCAGACGCGTTAGCTTGATCATCGCGAGTGGCCCCCCGGCTACTTATGAGTGCGAGTTGTTGTTCGCCAAAGGATAGAACACGAAACGTGACACAGCCCGAATCAATGCCGCGATCGGCGTCAACCCCGCCGCACGCCCCCCTTGCCGGATCCGTTTATCCCATCCGATCGTTACAAACCGATCGGGCTTAACTTGACCGTGCCGGGGGTTCGTGGTTTCGCGGCGTCGATTATGATGGGCGGCTCATGTCCAGCCCATTCATCACACCGCTCGGCCCGACCTCATGTCCCCCGATTTCGACCACATGCCCGAAATGCCCGCTTCCACTACGGAAGCCGTCGAAAGCCAAGCGAATCAATTGGTCACCGATCAAGCTGTTCGTGCCGCCGGCCGCACCGGTGTCGAAGACCTCGAAGTCAAAGACGCGCACGTTATCTTCAACACCGTTTGGAATGACCTCGAACAAAACATCGGACACGAGAATCTCCGCTTCGCCAAAGAACTGATCCTGCTCGGCGGAGCACCGGGCAGCGGTAAGGGGACCAACAGCAACTTCATCGCCAAAGTCCGGGGGCTAACCTGCCCGCCGATCATCGTCAGTGATCTGCTAAACACCCCCGAAGCCGAACGGATCAAAGAAGCCGGAGGGATGGTCGGCGATACCGAGGTCGTCGGCATCCTGTTTCGCAAGTTGCTCGAAGAAGACTACCGCGACGGTTGCATCTTGGACGGATTTCCTCGTACTCGCGTCCAAGTCGAATGTTTGCACCTGCTGATTCAGAAAATGAATCAGCTCTACCGCGAGTATCACACCACCCCGTTGGCGATCAACTTTCGCAAACCGACGGTGCATGCGGTTGTGCTGTTTATCGATGAAAAGACCAGTATCGAGCGACAGTTGCTCCGCGGTCGCAAAATCGCCGAACACAACGAGCGGGTTCGGCGGGAAGGCGACGGACGGATCATCGAACTGCGGGCGACCGACCTCGACCCCGTCGCGGCAAAAAGCCGCTATCGCGTATTCAAAGAAAAAACGTGGGACGCGCTTCAGTCGCTCAAACAAATTTACCATTACCACTTCATTGACGCCGACGGCGACATCGCGGACGTCGAACGCAAAATCCGCAAAGAACTGGACTATCAATCGTCGCTCGAATTGGATCCGGAAACCTACGACGCGGTCCGCGGACTGCCCCTGGCGTCCGAACTGACCGTCCACGCTCGTCAAGAACTCGTCCGGCGATTGGATAGCTACCAACTCGAACACCGGGAACTGTTCCACCGGGTCATCCACGAGATCCACAACAAGTTCATGCCGATCGTGCAACGCCACGCGATCGCCGGACTGTCCATCATCAACAGCGAAGACCCGTTGTTCGACAACCCGTTGGTCCTCGCCATGGTGATCGATATCTTTGCCGAACGTGGCTTTCGCGGGGTCGCGAACATCAACCTGGCCGAAACCCCCGATCACTTCGACTTGAAGACCGGCAAAATCACCTGCAAGACAAAGAAGATCTTCCGGTTCCAGGTTCGTTTCGAAGGCAGCGAGATTCGTCGCGGTGGTGGCTAACGTGTCCCGCCCGCTGCTGCTGGTTCCCACGGCGATGGAACGGGAGCGTTTGATCGCCGCCTTCGCTCATCGGGGCGGCGTCGGCCAATGGCAAATTGAGTTGTGCGGCTTCGGAGTCATCGCCGCCGCCGCACTGACGACGCGTCATCTGATCCGGCATCGGCCCGATCATGTCGTTTTGGCCGGAATCGCCGGAACGCTTCATCCGGACATCGCCGTCGGTTCGGCGGTATGGTTTTCCGAAGTGTTGTGCGACGGAATCGGCGTGGGAGGGGAATTCGGGGACCCGTTTATTTCGGCATCGGAATTGGGTTGGTCTCAAGTGAATCTCCCAGGTGCAGAAGATGGTAACCCGATCGAGATCTCTGATCGACTGCCATTGATGCTGCCGACAACCGTTACACCGGATTCCTCGCCACTCGAACGAGCGTCTTCACTCTTAACCGTCTGCGCGGCGTCGGCGAGTCCCGCGATGGCAGCTTGTCGGCGTGAACGGGCTCGCGATCAGGCCACGGCGGATCTCGTGGCCGAGGACATGGAAGGGTTCGCCGTGGCGACGGCGTGTCGATTGGCGAACGTCCCTCTGTCAATCATCCGAGGAATCAGCAACATTGCCGGCGACCGAGACCATCGTCGCTGGGAAATCGACCTCGCGATCGATCGCATTGCCGAACGGCTCGCCCGAGACCTCCCGCCGTTTCAAACGACGGTTTGAGCCATTTCTTGGCGGGTGCGTTCGATGCTTCGTTGCATGTCGGGGAACATCCGTCCGGCGTCTTCGTGAAAAATTCGTCCGATCAAGAGGTCCGTCAAATTGCTGCGATATTGAGGGTACTCTTTCATGAACCGGCCGATACTGAAGTCCTTGTCGTAGAAAGCATGAACCAGCTTGCGAACCCGGTCCGCACCGGCTTTGAAATCAGTTGCCCACTTTCCGAGTTGCTGCCCGCTGACGTCACCCATTTCCAAGCCTTCGATCACGGCGTCGCCCGCTCTCACACCCATTTCCAGGGCAAAGTAAACGCCGGACGAATAAACCGGGTCGATGAATCCGAACGCATCGCCGACCAAGACCCAGCCTTCACCGGCGTGCGTCTTGGTCATGTAAGAAAACTCCTTGGCGGTGGAGAACTTGCCAACCCGGGTAGCGTTTTGAAGTCGAGGCATCAGCCCAGGGCACCGACTGAGCTCTTCGTTGAAAATTTCTTCGGGAGTTCCGCGGCCCTTCAACAAGTAATCGTTGTCACCGACGCATCCGATGCTGGTGATCCCGCGTGATTGGGGGATGAACCAAAACCACGCATTCTTATTCTCGGTATTGAGGATGATCGTCGCCCCCTCGTTGTCGCCGTCCCCTCGAGTGGCGTCTTTGAAGTAAGTCCAAACGGCGGCTTTTTTCAAATCTGGGTTGATCTCCTTGAGGCCCAACTTCCCGGCGATAAAACTTTGTTGCCCGGTCGCGTCGATGACGACGCGACAATCGATCTGGCGCTGCACACCCTCGGCGTCGCGAATCACCACTCCGGTGGCTTTGGGAATTCCGTCGGTGGCCACCGATTCATCAAAACAGACGTCGATCAATCGGGTTTGATCGTAGCAATCCGCCCCCAGTTCGGACGCACGGTCGAACAACATTTGATCGAATTCACTGCGTTCGACTTGCCACGTCGTCGCACATTCCCGCTCGTCGTGCTCGCGGAAGAAAAACGGTTCGGATTCCTTCCCCGTGTGGGTGACGAACTGAACGCTTTTCTTGGGTTGCCAGCCGGACGATTTCATCTTGTCGACCAAACCGAGTCGCTGCAGCGGCCAGTACGTTTCCGGCATTAACGACTCGCCGACGTGAAACCGAGGCATCGCTTCACGTTCGATCAACAACGTCGAATGCCCCGCCTGAGCCACCACAGCCGCCGCAGTGCCTCCGGCCGGTCCACCACCGATTACCACACAATCGTACGAATTTTTCATGTTTAGATTTGTTTGGAAAGGGAAACAACGCGAGTCCGCGATGATTTACCCGGCATTATAGCCGCAACGGCAACTGGCAGGAGATCGGCAACCGTCATTCCCCTGCATCCATTGCTTACCGGTCTTTTGATTGAATCGTTTAACGGCAAGCCGCAGGCGATAGAGTTTGAAAACGCAGGCGCCTGCGGCTTGCCGTTAAACGAAAACGCCCAAACACGCACTAAATCAACACGCCGCTACGCGTCGGGTTATGAATCATCCGGGCCAGTCATTTGTCAAGATTCAAACTTAGGGGTATGAATCGTCAGCCCTTGCAACGCTTTCGGGGCGGTTCCCACCACGTGGCTCGACAACCATCCTACCACGACACATGTGACGATTCCGATCGTCGTGTAGAGGTAACCGTTGATCGACGTTCCCGCCCAGACCGAAAACATGACCGACGAACCGACCAACGCTCCCACCAAAGCGCCTGTGGCATTCGCCGTCGTCGAAAACACCCCAAGGATGAACAGCCCGCCTAAGACGCCCATGAACAAACCGATCACCATCACGAAGGTGTCGAAAAGTGATTTGATGTCTGGATTGACGAACAGAAGCCCCAAGCCCGTTCCGATCAGGCCGACGACCAGCGTCCAAAACCTCGCCGCATTCAAGTAGGCTTTTTCCGACTCGCACCAGTCAAACCGTCGCATGAAATCCGTCACGATGGTTGTTGATGTGGAGTTCATGCTTGTCGAAACGGTCGATTGGGCGGCCGCAAAAATTCCGGCAACCATCAAACCCGCGATCCCGATGGGCATTTCGCGAGCGATGAACATCGGGAAGACTTGGTCCGCCGTGATGGTGGTTTCGAGCTTCTCGGGATGTGCTTGATAAAACACAAACAGCAACGTCCCGATCGTGAAAAATAAGATGGTCGACGGAATCGTCAAGATCGCGTTGACCCAAATCGACTTCGCCGCCCGCGCCGCATCGGACGTCGTCATGTACCGTTGAACGACGGCTTGATCGGCGGTGTAGGACGACACGTTCTGCCCGACCGCGCCGAGGACAATCACCCACAAGGCGATCTGCGTCGACGTCGCATCCCAATGAAGATTCGCGATTCGAAACTTTCCGGCATCCACGGCGGGCGAAAATAGATTGCGATCGCTGCCTTCGATCCCGATCATCAACACCACGATCGCCAACACCGCACCGCCTAACAGCACCACTGTCTGAATCGTGTCGGTCCAAATCACCGCTTCGATTCCACCGAGCGTGCAGTAGATGATGCTCAAACCGCCCATCAACAAAACCGACTGTGTCGGTGTCAGTGGTGTAGCAACGGCCAACGCCAATCCGGTCAGAGACATCACCACGGCCATGCGAAACAAATGAAACAGCGTGAAGCTGGCACTGCCAAACAAACGCACGCCGCAACTGAATCGTTTCTCTAAGTACTCATAAGCACTCGTCGCATCGATGCGACGGTAAAACGGCAGAGCCACAAATACCGCCAGCGGTGCGACCAACGGAATCGTCAGATTTCCCACCGCATAAACCCAATCCTGAGTGAACGCTTTGGATGGGATCCCGGTGTACGTCAGCGAGCTGAGCATCGTGGCGAAGATACTGCACCCCGCCGCCCACCACGGAATATGTTTGCCCCCGCGAAAAAAATCGTTCGTGTTGTGATTACCCTTCGTGAAATAAAATCCGACGCCGACCATCGCGAGTAGGTAACCGATCAAGACCATGTAGTTAACCGCACCAAAGTCAGGTGTGGCGGCGACCGGGCTCACCCGAAAGACACGTGGAGATCGTTCCCGCGGTCGAACCTCACCGCCGGGGATGATGATGTCGTTTCCCCAACGAACCGCCGTCGTCGTCACGAGGTTCATCGGAATGGCCCCAGCTTCGATCCACGTGTCGGTGATCGTGTGGTAGGCGAGCGACTGCTTGATGAACCCCGGATGGTTTTCTTTCAACTCCTCGGTGCGAAAGAAGTTGGTTCCGTCGTCACCGCCCAAAACAAACAGATGGCTTTGTCCGACTGGGGCGGCTGTCCCCGCCATCACACAACGGGGCAGATCAGCTCGTTGTCGCCACTGACCCTTGGCGGGTGTGAACTCCCAAACGTCACGCAGCAGCTCGATCGATGCGCCGTTCTGGCGACGACCGCTGATCACATAAACACAATCGTGATACCCGTTATGTTGATGGACCGTTAGGTTCAACGCTCGCCCCGGTGCGGGTAACGAAGGCAATGCTTGCCACTGCGTTGGATTGGACACCGGCTGCCCCGATTCCGTCTGCGACAGATCCAACGACCAAAGATTCGAGGTCGCCGATTCCAACGACGCGCCGGTTTGTCCACCGGCCAGAAACACTTGCTTGCCGATGAGGGCCGCGGCGCCGAACGCGCACGGTTCAGGTAGCGACGGATAGTTTTTCACCGACACCGTCACCTGCTTGGATTCTGCGTCCCAACTCAACATGAACACGTCGGGGTAAGTGTCCGTCTCGTCGTTGCCGCCGATACACAACAAGCCCGATTCGGTCGAGACCGAACCACCGTAAGCCAACGGCCGGGGCAAGCGGCCTCCGTCGTGCCATTGATAGCCGTCGTCGTCGTGGGTCAACACGAAGATCCGGTCGTGCCATACCTTATCGTTTTCCCACAAAGGTTTGGCGAAGTTCGTGCCACCGGCAACGATCAAGGCGTTGCCATGCACGCCCGCGAAGGCACCGGATAACCCGAGAGGGACCGGAATCGGTGGCAACTCGTCCCATTCGTGCCGCCTGGAGGCGTCGGTGTCCGTCGCGATGGCGGGGCCGGTCAACGTGATCGCTACTACGATCATCGCTGCGATCCCGAACAGTCGACACCCCACCATCCGACTCGTTGTTTTCAACGTGATGTTCACACGCTAGGTCTCTGCGGTATGGGGAACGGACTCCAGCGTTTTGGTTCCGCACCAATCAAAGAAACCAATTTGAGTCAGTTCGGCACGCAACTGTTCGACCTCCGCAAGTGCCAAACGGCCTTGCGGCGGTCGGCACGGCCCCATTGGCAATCCAAGCATCCCCAGCACGGCCTTCATTGCCGTATGAAACGGATACTTGGACATCACACGCACCATCGTGATCGAACAGAGTTGCAATCTTCTCGCCTCGACTTGATCACCGGCGTTCATCGCATCGATGATACGTCGGTACAACGGGGCAGCGACATTGTAAGTGCTTCCGATGGCGGCCTGAGCGCCCGTCGCGAGTGCCCCGAGTAACATCTCGTCGCATCCCCATACGACATCGAATCGCTGTTGATCGGTTTCCATGCACATCTGAAACTCGTGCAGTTTCGTATCAGTGTATTTCAGTCCGACGAGGTTGGGGATCTCTTCGCAACCGCGTTTGAGAAACTCGACCACGTCGATTCGGGAACCCGTGAGTGCCGGAATGTGGTAGTAATAAAACGGCAAATCCGGAGCCCCCGCAGCAATCTCCGCCATGCAATCGATCAAGTCCGATAGTTCGTTGATCCCGTAATAGGATGGGCAGGTCGCTGAAATGACATCCGCGCCGATTTGTTGGGCGTGGGCGGCGAGCTGCCGGGCCTCGCGGCTGCTGTTGTGTCCGACTTGGATAATCACTGGGACGCGTTTGTCGATCTCTTGAACATAAGCTTCGGCGACCGTCCGGCGTTCCTCGCTCGATAACGACATGCCTTCGCCGGTGCTTCCGCAAACGTAAACGCCGTCGATTCCAACGCGGAAGAGATGTTCGACCATCGGTCCGATCATCGACAAGTTGAGATGACCTTGATCATCGAGCGGCGTGTACGTCGCCGCGATCAGGCCGGAGAGTTTCTGCGTTGTCATGAAGGACGCTTTAAAATGAAAAGTTGGATTCGTGATTTCATTGGTGATCGACCCATTCACTCAGCGGGATGCGTTGGAAGGTCAAGTGGGCCTGGCTTCCTTCGTACAGGATCCCGACGGTGTGTTCGTCGATCATCGTCAGGCAAGAATAGCCTGCGCCGCGACCTTCGTCGAGCAAGATCTGATGCTCGGCCGGCCACGTCAATCCTCGGTCGGGCGACGCCCGCACGGTGATGTGGCTTCGAACGCTTGGATGGTTGGGGTTGGAAAACAACAGCCAATCGCTCGATCGGTTTCGGACGCCGCTCGCGTCGATGAGACTCGCCATGCAAGCCCCCGGCTCGATCAGCGAACGCTCGGAGGTCGGGTGCCTTTGCCACGTTTGACCCATGTCGCGGGTTGTCATCACCACTCGAACGCCGGCCCGATTGTAACGACAGTTCAGCATCAACACGCCCGGTTCAGATTCCACCACCTGCGCTTCGGTCGTGTCATCGAAAGCGCCGGTGCCGATGCTCCAGTGGATTCCGTGATCGCGTGAGTAAATGATCGTCGATCGAGGCAAACGTTTGTTCGACACGGAGTCTTGATATTGGGCGGCGAACACGAGCGTTCCGTCACGCATCGTGATGCCCATTCCCGGCCCCTGAAACAATAAACACCATTCGGGACGTTTGACTTGGTCGGTGATGTTGATCGGGGCTGACCAAGTCCGTCCGTCGTCGTCGCTGCGAACGAGCACCAATTGCCCCGTTTCCTCGGGCGAGAGTCCCGGCCCCGTGCCCCACCAACCACGATTGCCGTGGCTCCACAAACCCGCAACCCAAATGGTGCCCGTGTTGCGATCGACAAGCACCGCAGGATCGCCGATTCCATCGTATCGCCACGCAGGATCATCACCCATATCCATGATCACCCGCATCGGCTCCCACGTCCGACCGCCATCGGTCGAGCGGGACATGCCGACATCAATGTCTCCCGGCAGATCACCCCCGCCACGATATCTTATGTCATAAACGGCGATCAAGGTTCCGGCGTTCGTCGTGGCCAAGCCCGGAATCCGATACGTGTGGACGCCATCGGCACCGCCGTCACGCAGCGAAATGCCCATCCGCTGCGCATTTCGAGCCCCTTCGAGCGGGATCACTCGCCCGTCGGAAAACGTGATTGAACTGAATCTGGCACCAACGCGATGGCTGATGTCCGCATGCTTGCTAAGGGAACAAGCGACCCAAACATGATTGCCACCCTCGACCAACGGCCCCCAAGATTCCGGGCACGTGACCGTGAATTCACGGCGACCCGGTCGCAACTGCGGCGTCACATCGACCCGCTTGCCATCGGTCAATGCATTTGCTTCTCCGCCAAAGACCAATTCCACGGAAGCAAGATCATTGAGATCGGTGGTCGCATCCAGTTCCATCGCGATCGTCCTGATCGAGACCGGTTGCAAGGTTCCGTTCGTTTCGATTCGTAACTTGGCGAGCGGTGCAAGCGGTTTACCGATGAGAGCCGGCAAAGTCACTGCGGGGGACTCGACGCCGACAACTACTTGCGGCTTCGGTGCCGCGATCCGAACATGATCGATCAAGACACCCGTCGCCGGCGGACTATTGATGCGAAAACGCAATCGCATCGGTGGCGATTCTCCGAGTGAGATTTTGATTTTAGAACGGAAGGATCGACCGACTTCGATGAGACTGTCACCGTTGTAAATCTCGGTCCAGTCCGAATCGTTCAAGGCGTCGATCCGGAATGAAAACGGAGGCTTCGATGTCCAGCGTTCGGCAACGAAAGAAAGCTCCGAATCGGCGTCGGGCCGATGGGCTAGTTTCAACTCGACGGTTGTCATGCCCTCACGGGGATCTTGCCCCAAGTGCTTTCCAGTGATTTGCAAACAGTGACGACCCCAACTGGCATGCTCACTCTCGATCAGCGCTCGGTCGGCGTCGGTCGAGTCGATCACCTGCCACACACCAAGGTCGGTCTGCATGCGTTCGAACGGCCCCGCCGGTGCGTCCTCGAAATCGTCCGCGATCGCCCCGGTTCCGCCGACGGAACTAAGCCATAGTAGGCAAGCGACTGACGAAACCCTGACGCCCACATAAATTTTTCGGCCGTTAATGGGAGCCGATCCGGTTCGCGGTGTGCGGCAATGTCGTGGAACCGGACCGTAGCCCGAACGGTGACCAATCATGCCGAGATCCTGTGGAGAAACGCTTGCGGCTGAAAATATAACATGTTATAACATGAAGCGTAGTGACAGGCCGAACGTCCTGCAACCCCCGCTAATGCTGGCCTGACGAATCGGTGCGGAACTGGGTAAAGCCGGTAAGGATTTGGAACGCGAAAATGGTCGCTTGTTTCGCATCATTTTCGACTTTCTGATTTTTAGAATTTGTATACCGGATGGTGTTATTGAGGTCTGTCAATATTGAAACGCGTTCCTATGACCTTATCTCGATGCGACCACTTTTTTGACCCGTCTTAACACCGATTCGTCAGGCCACGCTAATGCCCTCACGCAAGTCCCCGCCGATTGCCATGGATCAGAGTCTCGCCGAAAAATCTTACCAATACATTCGTGACCAATTGTCTCGCGGCGAAATGACGCCCGGAGAACGGTTGGTGAACCGATCGCTCGCCGCAAAGATCGGTGTCAGCGTGATTCCGGTGCGTGAAGCCATCCATCGGCTCGCCAGCGAGGGATTGGTCGAACACGTACCGGGTGCGGGCGCGTTCGTCCGTAAACCGACTCGTCAATCGCTCGACAATCTTTATGTCCTGCGAGATGCCTTGGAAAGTTGTGCGGCCGCCGAAGCGGCTCGGTACATCAGCGTCAGCGAACTACACGCGTTGGATGAGTTACTCGAACGTTTCAAACAAACTGCCGCCGAGATCCGGCAAAACAATAAGCCCCACAGCACCAAACGACAGCTCAATCGATGGCTCGACGACGAGACGGACTTTCACGAACTGCTCGTTGAGGCGTCACGCAACGAGGTGCTCGCCAAAGTCATCCGAGATAACTTGGCGATCGTCAACGTGTTCGAGGCCCAGCGGAGTGATCCCGGATTGCTGACCTACGAGGTGGCGGCAGAAACCTGCCAATCGAAGTCTCAGCTAATCGACGCACTTCGCGACCGCGACGCCGACCTTGCTCGAAAACTGATGAGCGATTCGATCCAACGTGGTCGCCACGTGGTGCTCGATTTTTTGAGCCAAAAAGGCCGCGCCAACTGACCGAGACCCCGTCAGCCTGGACAAAGACACGATGCATGGACGCATTCGAAGATACAAAACCCGCCCACCATCAGCTCTCCGCAGGCGGGATAACGCGTTATAACACATTTCCTATTTGTCCAACGCCCCGGAGTGTTCGATGTCATCGCCACGGTTTCAGATCGGTTTGATGTTCCTTTTCTTGTGCCTTATCGCGATCGGTTGTGGCGTTAGCAGTTCCGCTCCGCAAACAAGTGATTTGGAACAATATCTTCAGGGCAATCCCGACGCGCCAAAGAGCAATGGTCAGGAGCCGACCGGAATCGGCGGTCCTGCGTCCCTTCCCGGTGCCGAAGGCGAATGAACCCTAATTGATTGCAGGTCATTGTTTTTTGTTTCTTGATAACCAAAAGGTGTTTCGATGAATCCTGTTCGAAAACGCGGCTTCACACTTGTGGAGTTGCTGGTAGTCATTGCCATCATTGGCGTGCTGGTCGGTTTATTGTTGCCGGCCGTTCAGGCCGCCCGCGAAGCGGCGCGGCGGATGAGTTGTAGCAACAACTTTAAGCAGATCGGCCTTGGTTTCCACAACTACCATTCCGCCTACAATCAATTGCCGGCGCAGTCGGGTGGTACCAAACGCAATCCCGGGTCGTCATGGGCCAGCACCTACACGCCGACGGCGACCGGCGGCGGCACGAACATGAACCAACTCAGTGCGCTAGTGGGATTGCTGCCGTTCATCGAGCAGCAAGCGATGTGGGAACAAATCAGCAATCCTTTCGCGGTCCAGCCGCCGCATGCGAACGCGGGTCGTCGCTACGCCGCCATGGGCCCGAGTCCGTGGATGCTGGTCGATGACCACAACACTCAAGGGCCGTACACACCCTGGCTGACGTCAATCGCGAGCTATCGTTGCCCAAGCGATCCTGGTGTCGGCTTACCCGCGCAGGGTCGAACCAATTATGGTGTCTGCCTGGGTGATTCACTGTACTACCAATACCAAGGGATCACCGATCAATATGGACAAGCACTCGGCACTGCGGCGGACGCCAAACGCACGCAACGCGGCGTCTTCGCTCACGGGGCATTAGAACCCAAGTTCCGCGACATCCTTGACGGACTGGCCAATACGGTCATGGCCGGCGAATTCAATACCGATTTGGGAGACCGTGATATCACGACGCAGGTTCGACGTGGGATCACAGGCCATCATCTCAATTCGAGTCGCTGCTACCAAGGAACCGATACCCAACGACCACGGTTTTGGGCCGCTGCCACATTGATCTCGGGAAGCGTTGAGGAGCGTCGTGGCTACAAATGGGCCTACGGTCTGGCGATGTTTACCGGCATCACCACGATTTTACCTCCCAATGCGCCGGTCTGTTACGACACTTCCGCCACGGACATCTTCCGCTGGGGCATTTTTCCGCCGAGCAGTCGACATCAAGGCGGTTGCCACGTGTTGATGGGCGACGGCGCGATCCGGTTCGTCACCGACTCGATCGAATCGGGCAACGTCAGCGGCCCGATGGTCTCGCACACCGGCACTGGGGGAACGCTGGCTCCTGGATTGAAGAGCCCGTTTGGTTTGTGGGGAGCCCTCGGAACCAAAGCGAACAGCGAGATTCTCGAAGGAGAATTCTGAGTGCCGCACCGCTGTTTTGAGCATTGGTTTGACCTGATGAAGCAAGTGAAACCACATGAACCCCACTGAACGCCGCGAGCTGATTGCGACATATCGAGATGGCTTGCTAAACGACGTGGTGCCGTTTTGGATGCGGCACTGCGTCGATCGGGAGCATGGCGGGTTCACGATGTCGCTCGATCGCGACGGAACGGTCATCGATACCGACAAAGGCGTTTGGCAACAGTGCCGGTTCACGTGGCTGCTGGGTGAACTTTACAACAACGTGCAGCCACGCAACGAATGGCTGGCGCTCGCCCGGCACGGGATCGATTTCATCGACCGTCACGGTTTCGATCCGGCCGACGGTCGGATGTGGTTTCATCTGACGCGCGATGGCCGGCCGATCCGTAAACGCCGTTACGCGTTTAGTGAAAGCTTCGCCGCAATCGCCTACGGTGAATTCGCCAAGGCAACCGGCGAAGACGAGTACGCGAGGAAAGCAGAAGCCTGTTTTCGACGTTTTCTCGATCACAATCGAAACCCTCAAGGCGTGCAGCCGAAGTTCACCGACGTTCGCCCGACGCGCGGGATCGGTTTTCCGATGATCACGATCAACACCGCTCAAGAACTGCGAGATTCAATCGACCTTCCCGACGCCGACGCGATCATCGACGGGGCGATCGAAGACATTCGCCGCTATCATCTCAAGCCCGACATACAGTGCGTGATGGAAACGGTGGCCCTCGACGGTGGTTTGATCGACCATTTCGACGGCCGCACGCTCAATCCGGGCCATGCGATCGAAGGGGCCTGGTTCATCATGGCCGAAGGCCGGCATCGCGGCGACGCGTCGTTGATCCGGCTGGGTTGCGAAATGCTCGACTGGATGTGGCGTCGAGGATGGGACCAGCAATACGGAGGGATGCTTTACTTCGTTGACGTCAACGGTTTGCCGGTTCAAGAATACTGGCACGACATGAAGTTTTGGTGGCCGCATAATGAAACCATCATCGCAACGCTGATGGCGTATCAACTAACCGGCGACGCCAAGTACTCCGACTGGCACCGGCAAGTGCACGATTGGTCGTACGAGCATTTTCCCGACACCGAGCACGGCGAATGGTACGGATACTTACACCGTGACGGCCGCATCAGCGTGCCTCTGAAAGGCAACCTCTGGAAAGGCCCATTTCACTTACCTCGCATGCAATTGACCTGCTGGCGAACGCTCGGCAACGGGCTTGACATGTGAATGGGACTAATGGCCCCCGACACTGATCAATACGTCTTTCACGACGTGAGCTTCCTCGACGCCGGTGAGTCGTTGGTCGAGCCCTTGAAATCGGTAGGTAAATCGTTCGTGGTCGATGCCCAGGCAATGCAACATCGTTGCATTGAGGTCGCGGATATGGACCCCGTTTTCCGCGATATTGTACGCAAACTCGTCGGTCGTACCGTGCGACACGCCTCCTTGAACACCGCCACCGGCCATCCACATGCTGAAGCATCGACCGTGGTGGTCACGGCCACTTCCCAGAGCGCCTTGGCTATAAGCGGTGCGTCCAAATTCGCCTCCCCAAATCACCAAAGTATCGTCGAGCAATCCGCGGGTTTTCAAATCGGTAACCAGCGCCGCGGAGGCTTGATCGGTGTCGCGGCACTGAGCTTTGAGTTCGCGTTCCAGGTTAACGTGTTGGTCCCAGCCGCGATGAAAGAGCTGAATGAATCGGACATCACGTTCCGCCATCCGTCGGGCCATCAGGCAGTTGAACGCATAGGAGCCTGGTTGCCGTGCGTCTTGGCCGTACAGTTCGAACGTGCTCTCGGGTTCGTCCGACAAATCAGCAATCTCCGGTGCAGCGGCTTGCATTCGGAAGGCCATTTCGTATTGCGAGATGCGAGTTTCGATTTCTGGATCGCCGCTGTCTTTGAATTTGAGGCGATTCAGTGCTGCTAAATCGTCGAGTTGTTCACGCCGGTTTTCGCGTGTAATGCCGGGCGGATCGTTCAGATACAGAACTGGATCGCCACTACTGCGAAGCATCACACCTTGATGATTGGACGGTAAATAACCACTGCCCCAGAGACGCGAAAAAATCGGTTGGCCGGGGTTCTTGCCGGTGCCCTGGGAGAGCAACACGACGTACGCGGGCATGTTCTGGTTAACGCTGCCGAGTCCGTAGCTCGCCCACGCGCCGGCGCTCGGTTGCCCCGGAATTTGGGAACCCGTGTTGATGTAAGTGATGCCGGGATCGTGGTTGATCGCTTCGGTGTTCATCGAGCGGATGACCGCGATGTCATCAACGACATTGCTGGTGTACGGTAACAGATCGCTGACCCAAGTGCCCGATTTCCCTCGCTGTGCGAATTTTCCGATCGACCCGCAAACGAGGAACTTTTTTTGTCCCGAGGTCATTCCGGTGACTCGCTGGTCACCTCGCACGCTCGGTGGCAACTCTTCACCGTGATTCTGGATGAGCGTCGGCTTGTAATCGAACAGATCAATATGGGACGGACCACCTGACATGAACAGATAGATGACGCGTTTGGCAGTCGGTGGGAAGTGCGGCAGTCCCGAATCAACGGCTTTGACACTTCCAAACGCGTTACGATCGAGCATCGACCCCAACGCGAGCGCGCCAACGCCTCCGAAGGCATGGCTGATGAAGCTGCGACGAGTGGCTAGAAGATTTGGATTCATTTTCTTTGTACTTTAAAGCCTATCTTAAAGGGGGGACGACCCTTGTCGGTGAAGCTGGAACCGTAACGTCAACCGACTTGCTTCCAAAGAGTCAGACCGCTATTCGGTTAGAACGTGTTTTAAAAAGGGGTCTGACCCTTTGGAGGCGAATCGATTTCATTGGGTTTTTGGCCTCGCCGGAGAGGGTCAGACCCCTTTTTAAAACACGTTCTTAGGCGTTTACTCGCGGGTGATTGTTTCATCTAGGTTTAAAATCAGGGAAGCGACGCAGCTCATCGCAGCGAACTTCGAATCGTTTGCTTTTTTCAGTGGATCTAGGGTGGACCGATCGCTGGCGTTTTGTTCCTCGCTACCGGGTTGGTTATCGTCGTCAACTTGGCCGCTTAAAAAACTCGCCGTTCGATCCGCAGATGCGTCAAAGTAAGCCAGTTGTTTTTGATACGCGGTGGTCAAGATTGCGAGTTCCTCGGAAGAGGGTTCACGCGATGTGGCGAGACGAAAACCGTAGGAAATCTGTCCTTCCATAGATTCATTGGCACGTAGCATTCTTGCCGCCAACCCGCGAGAGGCATCCACAAATTGCGGTGCATTCATCAACACGAGTGCTTGCAACGGAGTATTGGTCAGCGACCGACGTGCGGTGCAAGTCTCACGGGTCGGCGCATCGAACGTGGTCATCACGGGCGGTGGGGAAGTGCGTTTCCAAAACGTATAGAGGCTGCGTCTGTAGACCTGTTCGTCGCGATCGGGGAAGTAATGCTGGGCCGAAAAAAAACCTCCGTAACCGAAGTGGCTGACTTCTTTCCAAAGCCCTAGCGGTTGGGGCGGGAAGACACTCGGGCCACCAATCTCCCAATTGAGCAAACCGGCAATCGCTAATTCGCTGTCACGAATCGCTTCAGCGGACAAACGGTACCTCGGTGCCCGGGCATAGAGTCGGTTGTACGGATCAAGCTCTAAAAGTCGCCCGTTCACGTTTGAAGATTGGCGATACGTTCGTGACATCATCATCGTTTTGATGAGCGTCCGGACATCCCAACCCGATTCAACGAAGTCTGCTGCGAGCCAGTCCAGTAGCTCCGGATGCGACGGCCATTCACCTTGCGAACCAAAGTCTTCGGATGTTTTCACCAAACCAGTCCCGAACAGTAACTGCCAATAGCGATTGACGGCCACACGAGCGGTCAGCGGATTGGAAGGATCGGTCAACCAATTCGCCAAGGCCATGCGGTTGGGAGGAGTCGAATCGGGCAGGCTGCCGAAGATCGATGGGATACCGGCATCGACAATCTCGCCTGGTTGATCGTACTGACCACGCTCCAACATCGCCGTCTTCCGATGGAGTGCGTCGTCCTTCATGACCATCACACTGGTCCTGCCTGAATCGATCGACTTTTGCAAGACATCGATCTCGCCGTTGATCGTCAATAGGAGTTTGGACATGTCGGAATTAGTTTTCGCGAACTCGGCGGCGACCAGGTTCTGTTCTTCGCGATTTCTCTGCGAGTCCGGTTTTCGTAGAGCGGCGATTAACGCGATGTGTTGGCGAGTTTCATCAGCGGCTTCTAGTTTGTTGAACACATCGCCATACGGCGCTGCGCCAAATGGAGCGACCACGGAGGCTGGCTCAAATCCCTTTAATTCGCCGGCCTGATTCCAATCCGCCCCCACCTGTGTTGCCACCGACCAACTCGCGTCCGTACCGAGATAACTGCCGTCCGAGAATGCAGCTAAAGCCATCAGTGCCGCCTTCGAGCCACCTTTCTCCCAATCTTTTCCTGCCACGGCGATCAAGTTCTGGCCTTCGGCTAATAATGGCCCAAGATCGAACACGCTCGGTGTCCGCCAATCCGGGTTGAATCCCAACCGCTTACCATTGATCCAAATTTCCGCTTCGTTGTCACAGCTCACAAAGAGCTGCGCATGGGATGGAACTTTGGTCAGTTCGAACGTTTTGCGGAACCAAGCAAACTCGCCCGCACCTTGCGGGTTGGCCCAAATCCAAGATAGCCCGGGGACTTTGCCCGGACCGGGAGTCGGGAATGACGGTACCGAGCCAGCCTTGGTTGCAGTGAGCGTATGCCCAAAGGTGGAAGCTTGCTCCGCTTTGGCCAGTGTTTCCTGCTCCCAGTTCAGGCGCGCGTCGGCAAGCAATTCTTCGGGGTAGGCTTTGACATGCTCAAGCGAAGCGATTCTCGCCTGACACGCTTGGCGGAACGATGATTCATCTTGAAGCAACGGACCTACCGCGATGGCAGGGTTCGTGTTCCCGTTGACACCACCACTACCCGATTCCGATGTCGTGTTAAAAAAGGCAAAGAACCGATAGTAATCTCGTTGCGAGATGGGGTCGTATTTGTGGTCGTGGCACTGGGCACACCGCATCGTCAGTCCCATGAATGCCGTTGAGACTGCGTCAACTTTATCTAGGATCGCGGCAACTCGATACTCTTCCGCGATGGTTCCGCCCTCGTGTGTGTTCATGCTGTTGCGCAAAAAGCCAGTGGCAATCCGCTGGCTATCGGTCGCGTTTTCCATCAAATCACCAGAGATCTGTTGACGAACGAATTCGTCATAACGCATGTTGGATTTGAATGCATCGATCACCCAATCTCGCCAGACCCACATGTCGCGATGGTCGTCGATCGAATAGCCATTGGTGTCGGCGAACCGAGCGACGTCGAGCCAGTCCATGGCCAACCGTTCGGCGAACTGGGGGCTGGTCATCAGCCGATCGATCGTTTCTTCGAAACGATCATCTGGAGCTTGAAGGAACGCGTCCAACTCGGCGATCGTCGGTGGCAGTCCGGTCAGGTCGAGGTACAGTCGGCGGGCGAGGGTTTCCGGTGACGCGGCGGTTGTGAAAGTCAACTGATTTTGAGCGAGCCCGGCAGCGATAAAGTCATCGATCGGCCCGGCCGTCGCGACCGATGCTGGTGGTGGTTGGGGGCGAACGACCGGTTTAAACGCCCAGTGGCCAGAGTAAGCCGCACCCTCTGCAACCCAACGCGTCAGCAAATCAATTTCTTGCTGAGTCAGCGGATTCTTGTGCTCCCCTGGTGGCATCCGAAGTTCGGGATCATCGCTCGTGATACGCACCACCAATTCACTCGCCTCCGGGTTGCCCGGAACGATCCCAGCGTACCCGCCCAGATCCGCGAAAGCGCCCTCGCTCGTATCCAGCCGGTATTCGGAATCGCGATTCTGCGAGTCGGGACCATGACAAGCAAAACATTTTCCTGACAAGATGGGTCGGATATCACGATTGAAATTCAACAGCTGTGAATCTTCGCCTACGGCAGCAGAAGCGAAACAGACCAGAAGGGCGACGGTAAAATACGTTCGCATATTGAATTCAATGACTTGGAGCTTCTGACATTATTGATTATCCCATGAACCCGCACTTCTCGATCCTCTTTTGGTCGCTCGGCGGGTGGTTAATCAGGGGGCTTCTGTCGAACCGCCGACATACTGACCGTTTGAGTCATTCGATTCCCAAGTAATCCGTTCGAGATTAGGTTAACATAATCAACGATGCGGTGCTTGTTCGCTCAAGCGAACAAGCCTTGCCCCCTCCCTGAATAACTCCCTCCGAACGATTTCACGTCATTCATGGCCGGTTCATCCATTCCCACCTCTCGTTTTTGTGTTTGCTTCGGTTTAGTTGTCATCTGGTTCGGCCAGGTCGTCCAAGCCGAACCGATCGATTTCGTTCACGATATTGTTCCGGTGCTTCAACGCAATTGCGTTCATTGTCATGGCGGACGGGAAGCCGAAGGCGATTTTTCGCTCAATACCCGTGCGATCATTGTGGATTCGGGACACGTTGATTTGGAGTCTCCCGAGGATTCCTATCTCTTGGAACTCGTCACTTCGGCGGACACCGATATTCAAATGCCGCCCACGGATCGGCCGAGGATGAGCGAACCGGAGATCGCGTTGGTTCGGCGTTGGATCAAGGAAGGCATGAAATGGGATGCCGATTTCACGTTTGCGATCCAGTCCTACGAACCGCCGCTGCGGCCTCGCACTCCCGAACTGCCTGCGCCTCGCGACGGACGCGATCACCCGATCGACCGGATTTTGGATGAGTATCTTGCTCGAAACGCAATTGCGAGGCCGAATCCGATCGATGATGCGACTTTCTTGCGACGTGTCTCGTTGGACTTGATCGGAATGCTCCCGACCGATGAACAACTTGATGCGTTTCTTGCCGACTCGAATCCATTAAAACGATCCGAACGGATCGACGCGTTATTGGACGACGAGATCGGCTACTCGGACCATTGGATTACGTTCTTCAATGACTTATTGCGAAACGACTATAGTGGTACGGGGTTCATCACCGGCGGGCGTCAACAAGTAAGCACTTGGTTGTACGCGTCGTTGCGAGCAAACAAGCCGTTTGACGTCATGGCGCGAGAATTGATCTCACCACCAAGCAAAGCGAGCCAAGGCTACATCGACGGGATCAAGTGGCGTGGCGAGGTCAGCGCCGGCCAGACGTTACCGATTCAGTTCTCGCAAAGTATTTCCCAGTCGTTCCTGGGTATCAACATGAAGTGCGCCTCGTGCCACGATAGTTTTATCGATCGCTGGACGCTGCACGACGCTTACGGATTGGCCGCGATTTATGCCGACGAGTCTCTAGAACTACATCGCTGTGATAAACCGATTGGCGAAACCGCCAAAGCAACTTGGCTGTTTCCCGAGATCGGTCAAGTTGATCCGTCGGCGCCTCGGTCGCAACGACTGGAACAACTTGCGAACTTGATGACCCATCCGGAAAACGGGCGTTTCGCTCGAACAATCGTCAACCGGCTTTGGTACCAATTGATGGGCCGGGGGATCGTTCACCCGCTCGACGCGATGCAAAGCGAACCGTGGAACGAAGACCTACTCGATTTCTTGGCCGTCGAACTGGTCAAGAACCAATACGATTTGAAGTTCATGCTGCGTTTGATCGCCACGAGTGCGGCTTACCAATCGGAAACGGAAGTGGCGAGCGAACAGGCCCTCGGCGATGATTACGTTTACCGTGGTCCTCGTAGCAAGCGAATGACGGCCGAACAGTTCATCGACAATGTTTGGCACCTCACCGGTTCGGCACCCAAGCGTTTCGATGCGCCGGTGGTCCGAGGCGTGATCCCGTCGCGGGATGACGCCGATTCGCAAGCCAGCGGACTCCCTGAGAGTAACGGACCTGAACTGACCGCGAAGTGGATTTGGGGACCGCTGGAGAACGGTGTCGCGCCGGGTGGTCAGTCCGTTGTGCTCCGCAAGACCTTCGAACTACCCGCCGAGGTCGTCTCCGGAGGGGCCATCGTGACTTGCGACAACGGGTTCGACATGTACGTCAATAATAGATGGGTCAGCGGCAGTCAGGAATGGACTCGCCCGGAGGCGGTGCCACTGCGGGGGACACTCAAAAAAGGTGCCAACACGATCGTTGTGATCGCAAAGAATTTCGCTGATGTTCCCAACGCGGCTGGTTTCTTTTTTCAAGCACATTTGAACCTGAGCGACCGGTCGACGTTGAGTTTGCCATCCGACGAAAGCTGGGAGTTCAATCCGAATGTTCCCACGAGCGGTGAGCACAAGTTGGGACAGATTCGCGGACCGTGGCATGGCGTCAGTGTGGTGCCCGCGCTGTCGGTTTGGGAGAATGTGATCAATCAGCAGGGCCGACCGATGTTGGCCGAAGTGGCGACGATGGCGGATGCCATGCCGATGGTGCGAGCCTCGTTGATGAAGAATACAGCGCTGATGAAATCGCTCGGTCGCCCGATGCGTGAGCAGATCGTTTCGATGCGTCCGGACCTCCTGACGACTCTCGAAGCGATCGATTTGGCCAACGAATCCACACTCGCCGATGCGTTTGCCGATGGTGCTAAGCGATTGATCGACGAAACCGGCGGCCGCACCGACTCGATCGTCCGATCTTTATTTCGACGCACGCTCACTCGCCAACCAACCGACCAGGAATTCGAATTGCTGCGCAGCGTTCTGGGAGATCGTCCCGATCAGACGGCGGTCCAAGACGCGATGTGGGCCGTTTGCATGTTGCCCGAATTTATTTTGATTCGTTGAGGAACCTTATGAACATTGAGAACAACCTAAGTAACGCGTTGCAAGCCGGCGTCCCCGCTTCGATCGTGCGCCGCGACTTTTTGCGGGCGCTCAGTGCCGCCGGTGCTGCTGCATTGGCAGGTGGTGCGCCGCAGCTACTCGCCAGCCCCTCGCAATCCGATTCGCTCGGTGAAATCGAGCAACCACGACCGACCGCCGATGCGTGCATTTTGTTGTGGATGGGCGGTGGCATGGCTGCGCCCGACACGTTTGATCCCAAAGGGTATCTTCCCTTTGAAAAGGGGCTGCCCGTCAAGGAAATGCTCAGCACGTTCCCCGCCATCGATACGGCGGTTGATGGGCTACAAATTTGCCAGGGGCTCGAAAACATCGCGGCGGTGATGGATCGCGGCACTTTGATCCGCTCCCACGTGCAACCCGATCTTGGAAGCATCCTGCATTCGCGGCACCAGTATCATTGGCACACCGGATACGTTCCACCGCAAACCGTCGCGGCGCCACACATCGGTGCGTGGATGTCGCGGATGCTTGGGGCACCCAACGAAGTCATGCCGGCGTTTATCAACGTTGGTCAACGTCTTGAAGGCGTTGGCGAGAGCGAAGAACTCAAAGCATTCACGACGGCGGGATTCTTCGGCAGCGAGTTTGGTCCGATGAATCTGCCGTATCCGGATCAAGCCGCCGTTTCGGTCCGGCCGCCGCAAGGCATGAAGTCGCAACGGTTCGCCGATCGCGACAAGCTGTTCCGTCGTCTTGTCGATGCCAGCCCCGATCGTGACCGGATGAGTGACTATCAACAGGAATCGCTATTGCGGTCGATGGACGCCGCCTATCGATTGCTCAGCAGCAAAGATCGCGAAGCATTTGACATCACGCTCGAGCCGAAGGAGAGCTATGACGTTTACAATACCGGTCGATTCGGGCAAGGTTGTTTGCTCGCGCGGCGATTGGTCGAATCGGGTGCCCGGTTTGTCGAGGTCACGACCGAGTACGTTCCGTTTTTGAACTTCGATACGCATGCCAACGGACATACGACCATGGCGCGAATGCATTCGGAAATCGATCGTCCGATTGCGCGGTTGATTCGTGATTTAGAAGACCGCGGGTTGCTCGATCGGACTTTGGTGATCGTCGCGTCGGAGTTCAGTCGCGATGCGTTGATGGAAGGCAAACCGGGTTCCAACGCGAACGACCAAGCCACCGAAAAGGTCGACGAGATCAGCGAGATGAAGCACTACGGATTGCACCGTCACTTCACGGCGGGTTCGAGCGTGTTGATGTTCGGCGGCGGAATGAAACGTGGTCATGTTCACGGTGCGACCGCGCCGCAGCGACCCCTCGTCGCGATCGAAGACCCGGTCAGTATCGAAGACCTACACGCGACGATCATGACGGCGATGGGCATCAGCCCCCGCACGGGTTTCCAAATCGAGGGTCGCCCTTTTTATGTCACGCCCGACGGTAAGGGACAAAGTGTTGAGGCACTTTTCGCTTGAGGAGATTCGGATTAACCGGCGGTCAAGCCACTGAGTGACCAACCGACCAAGTATGCGAGCGACGCCGCCGAACCTCCCAAGGCGAGCGTCTCGATACCTGAGACGAACCAATGCTGATCGACGAAACGCGACTTCACCGCACCGACGCAAAAGAATGCGATCGCCGTGAGGATTACGCTGGACAGATAGGCGTCGCCCAGGCCATTTGCTGAGATCGCTTGCCAAACGAACGAGATCAGCGGTATGAATCCAACCACCACGAATGCTGCCAGAGTTGCGATCGCGGCTTTGATCGGTGAGCGTTGAGAATGACCGATGCCCATTTCTTCGGTCATCATTGTGTCGATCCATCGCTCTTTGTCGGACGTGATGACGCGTACAACGGTCTCCAATTCCTCGCCTTGGAAGCCCTTGCCCGCAAAGATTTGGCGAACTTCTTCGCGTTCCCCTTCGGGATAGGTTTCGATCTCGTAGGCTTCGCGCGAACGCATCCGTTGTCGTAATTGCTGTTCGACGCGGGTCCCCGAATAGTTGCTTGCGGCCATGGAAAAGCCGTCACCAACCAAGTTGGCGAGCCCCAAAACGATCACGATGCCCGACGACAAGTCTGCCCCCGCGACGCCGGAGACGACGGCAAAAGTCGTTACGGTCCCGTCGATCGCGCCGTAGATAAAATCCGGCAAGTAATCGATCCGATGCCCTTGGTCCAAACGTTCGCGAATCTGGTCGCGAGAATGGGTTTTCGCTAGCGACTGTCGACTCGGGGCCATTCTGGAGTTTGGAATGGCGGTATTTGCCGTTGTCGCGTCGTCTGACGTTTCGCTGCGCAGGGATTCATGCGACGGTTGGGGGGGGATCTCGGAATCGGTCAATGCTTCGCTCGTTCGTAAGTGGTAAATCCGCCGCTCAGATTCTCCACTTCAAACCCCTTTTGGGCAAGCAACCGAGTCGCCATGTAACCTCGTTGACCGACTTTGCAGTACGCCGCGATCACTCGGTCGCGCGGTAATTCGTCGAGTCGATCGCGGAGTTCGTCCAACGGCACATTCGTCGCGGCAGCAATATGTCCGGCATCGAATTCCGTCGGCGTGCGAACGTCTAAGATGAAACGATCGTTCGAATCCGATGGCATGTTCAAGTCGTGTGAGTGCATAACCGGTTGATCCCCACGCAGCACACTTGAGGCGACGAATCCGGCCATGTTGATCGGATCTTTCGCTGATCCATACTGCGGCGCGTAGCACAACTCGACCTCTTCCAAATCGTAAACGGTCATGCGCGCTTGGATCGCGACCGCGATGACGTCGATGCGTTTATCAACGCCGTTGATTCCGACCGCTTGAGCCCCAAGGATTTTACCATCGCTTGGATCGAACAACAGTTTTAGACTCATCGCCGTTGCGCCCGGATAGTAGCCCGCGTGATCGGCCGGGTGAATGTATATCTTTTCGTAAGCACGCCCCGAACGAACCAATACCTTTTCGCTGTGTCCGGTCATTGCGGCGGCGTGTCCGAACACGCCAACGATGGCGGTGCCCTGAGTGCCGCGGTAGATTGAATCGCGACCGAAAATATGATCGGCGGCAATCCTTCCTTGGCGGTTGGCCGGTCCAGCCAATGGTATCTGAGTTGGTTCGCCTGTGACCGCATCGCGAACTTCGGCGACGTCACCGACCGCGTAGACGTTCGGGTCATTGGTTTGCATATGTTCGTTCGTTTGAATGCCGCCACCCTTGCCGCACTTCAACCCCGCCGCGATCGCCAACGAATTCTCGGGGCGAACGCCGATGGCAACGACCGCAAAGTCTGCCCTAAGTGTTTCACCCGATTGCAAGTGTACGACCAATTCTTCGCCGGTGTCTTCAAAGCTAGTCACCGAGTCGTTCAATCGAACCTGAACGCCGCGCTGATGCAGCAACTCGATCAGCGGCGAGATCATTTCACGATCCCAAGGCGGGAGGATCTGGTCTCCCCGTTCCACCAATGTGGTCTCGATGTTTCGGTGAACCATGTTCTCGACCACTTCGATGCCGATGAATCCGGCCCCGATCACGGCGACTCTCAAAGCTTTTCCGGGTTTGGCGTTGGCGGTCACGCGAGCGTGCAGGCGGTCCGCATCGGGAAGGTCCCGTAAACTCAGGACTCGGTCGCCGTCGATGCCCGGCGTCGGCGGTTTGAATGCGGACGCACCGGTCGCGATGATCAACTTGTCATACGTTTCCTCGTAAACACGACCATCGGCATGATCGCGAATCGTGACCGTTTGTTCGTCGCGGTCGATGCGAATGACCTCATTGCCGGTACGGACATCGAGTCGATATCGTGCCCTCAATCGCTCGGCGGGGGCGACGAGGAGTTTGTCACGCGACTCGATCAATCCGCCGACGTAATACGGCAGTCCGCAGTTGGCGAACGAAGGTTCGGGGCCGCGTTCGAGCAAAATGATCTCGGCGTCTTCGCTCAGTCGACGGGCACGCGCGGCGGCGGAGGCGCCACCCGCGACGCCTCCGATGATGACAATTTTCATGATGTTTCCTGGGAAAAGGGATTCACGCTGTTTATATCGTTAGGTCACGACATGTCAATGTGTCTTGTCGGCGCTTGCTGACGGAGTTGGCTGAGGACGCGTTCGCAAATCGAGCACCTGACCAAAACGCGGGCTGGTGATTCAATCGTAACCCGATGCGTCAGCGAGGGATCGCAATGTGCAGTCGGAGACAGTGCGGACTTTGGCGCACGCGTTGCTTAGTAGAACATTAGAATGGTTTGAATTGGCGAACCACTCGAGCGTTCACGGACAGGCCTCCCCATGACGAAACATCATTCAGACAACTTCCACGCCTACAACGCCGCGACGGGTCAACCGTTGGCACCCGAGTTCACCGAAGCCAGCGTCTCGGAGATCGACCAAGCCGTACGCGCCGCTGACGAAGCTTTTGAGTTTTTGCGAGACTGTCCGCCCGAGCGTCGCGGCGATTTTCTTGATGCCGTTGCCGAGACGATGCAAGCTCGACACGACGAAATCGTGGAACGCTGTGTCGCCGAGACCGGTTACCTTGCCGCGAGAGTCGAGGGTGAGTTCGTCCGCGCGACCGGGCAATTGAATCTGTTCGCGAACCTGGCTCGTCGATCGGTGTGGGACGTGCGGCAGTTCGAACCGGCGGATCCGGCGCGAACGCCGTTTCCAAAGCCCGAGATGCGTCGGCGGATGGTGCCCGTCGGGCCGGTCGCGGTGTTCGGTGCTTGTAACTTTCCGCTCGCCATCAGCGTCGTCGGGAATGATTTCGTAGCCGCGATTGCGGTGGGGTGTCCCGTTGTCGTCAAATCACACCCTTCGCACCCAGGAACTTGTGATCTGCTCGGCCGGGTTGTCGCCGATGTGATCGAGCGACTCGATTTTCCGGCCGGCACGTTCAGTCTGTTGCACGGCCGGAGGCCGGAAACCTCGATCGCGCTGGTCCAACATCCTCGGATCGCCGCTGTCGGGTTTACGGGCAGTCCCGCCGGCGGACGCGCGTTGGCCAAGGCGATCTTGGAACGAGAAAACCCGATTCCAATTTTCGCGGAATTGGGCAGTACCAATCCGGTGTTCTTGGCCCGCTCGGCGGTCGAGCGGCGAGGTGATGCGATTGCCAGCGGGTTTGCGAATTCGCTGCGGTTCGGTAACGGGCACATGTGTACCAAACCCGGGGTCGTGGTGGCGTTGGAGGAACAGTGTCCGGGTTTCATCGCGGCGGTGACGCGTGAAATTTCGAACCAACCACGCCTTCCGATGCTCAGCGGCGGGGTGGCGGCGGCGTTCGACGACGGCGTCGAGCGGCTGCGAAACGACCCGAACCTGGAGACCTTGTATCGACCGCAGGATCCGCAATCGGAAGGAAAGGACGCGACCACCGCCAACCTGGGGCCCTGGCACCGGGGCGTTCATTGGTTCGGCATGGATGCGTCGATCGCGATCGAGCAGAACCGATTGCACAGCGAAACGTTCGGCCCGGTCTCGATGCTGGTTCGCTGCCTAGACGAAGCGGAGATGCTGCAGGTGGCCCGTCAATTTCATGGATCGCTCACGACGACATTACACGCCGACGCGGGCGACGAATCATTTGTGGAGCGTTGGTTGCCGATCGCCGAACGGTTTGCCGGCCGGATCATTCGCAACGGATGGCCGACGGGCATGGAAATAGGTTCGGCGACCCAACACGGCGGTCCCTACCCGGCGAGCCTGGACGGCCGCAGCACCTCGGTCGGCCATGCCAGTTTGGAGCGTTTCATCCGACCGGTTTGCTATCAAAACTAAGTTGCGAGCCGGGTGAAGCACCGTAACTCTTGCGATTCCGGCAGCGACGAGCCTTCTTCAATCCACCCAAACTGCCCCTCTAATTGGTGGCGGGTGGTCTTTCGGACGCCCGGGGAAGCTCAACCGACATGGCCGGTTATCCCGGCTTTGCGGAACTTTTCCCAAATTGCCGACGTCCAACCGCACCGACGCCCGTCCCAATGGAGCAATCGTTTCAAACGGACTGATTGTGCGTAAACCCTGCGTAGAACGCGTTTTTCGTTGCGTTGCAGGGCTCCCTAACTAAACTCACTCACTGCGACCTGGCCCAAACTGCGCCATCTTCGCAGCTTATCCAGACTGGTGTTTGGCTCGAATTTCTTTCCGTCCACAGCGGTCAGCATGACGGGCGGGCACTCGAACGCTTCTCTCCCCTTGAATTACAGCTTCCCGACGCCAAACCACGACCACTTCGGTTTTGCAGCAGCGACGGCATGACGAGGCCACTGATGACGATCGGTAAACCGGGCAAATTTCTCTCAGGTCGCACTCTTCGCGAATCGCTTTCCCAACACTGGGGCGGCCGTCGCAAGCGTGATCGGCGTGGCATTTCCACGTCGGCAAAAACGCGACGAGCGAACATTGAACGACGCTTGCAAACACAATCCCTTGAAGCCCGGCAGTTGCTCGCCGGTCCCGAGTTAGTCGGGATTCAGCCTAACAATGGGCAGTTGATTCAAGGTGGTACATCGATCGAGTCGGCACCTTTGTTCGGCACCCGGATATTGCAAACGGCACCGAACGAGTTGTTGTTTCAGTTCGACGATCATTCGGCGATCGACCCGGCCACTTTGCTCAATCCAATCACCCCACAAGACGATTCGATCCGTCCGTTGGGATTATCGATCACGCGAGCGGGCGCCGACGGAGCGTTCGAAACCGCAACGGCGATCACGGATTTGGGTACCAGCGGAAACACGCAGGTATCCAAACGTGTGGAAGTCGAGTTTCGCGCCGCGACGAATCTACCTGGTGTGGTCGGCAACGGCACTCAAGTTTTCATCGAGCGATACACGCCCCCGACTTCGGTTGATCCGGTCATTCGTTTTCAGCCTGTCTTCATTTTGGCCGCTGATCCGGATGCCAAGGTTGTTCGAATCGGTCTGAATACGTTGTCGCCGCGTCCTGCGGATGTACGCGACCTCACTTTGGCGGTGAATAATTCGCCGTCTGCATCGCAGGTCATTCGTGTTGACCAAATTTCCGGTGATGCTCAAACGACGATCTTAAGCACGTTGCCCGCCGGCGGATTGGCCTTGACCCTTGATGGTGCCAATACGGCCCGCGTGGTGACCGACTTGCAGTTGGGACAAACCACTTCGCTGGAGATCGCCGCGAAGCAATCTGGTGCCGCCGGAACGAATTTGCGAGTCGTGTTGACGTCCCAAAACTTTGGCGGCGCGACCGCGCCGTTGATCAACATCAGCAATCAAACGATCAACGTTCGGCTCAATTCGGCTCCGGGGTTCCAAACCACCGTCGGCCAACTCGTGACGGCGCTCAACAGCAATCCCACGGTCGCCAACCTAGTCACGGCGACACTCCGCCGCGGCAATCCGAATGATTTAATCGGTGGACGACTGACTCCAACGCCTGGTAGCACCGGATTGGTGTTGCCGCTTACCGGTGCGAGTGACACCGTTGTCACGCCGGGCTTCGTCGGTTTGGGCGATCGTCCCAACGAGGTGGTCTTCCGATTCGCAGAGCCGTTGCCCCAAGACACATACCAAATCGAGATCTACGGTACCGGTGACCGCGCCCTTCGCAACACGAACGACGAAGCGTTCAACGGTGGCGAAGACTTCGCCGTGCAGTTTGAAATCAACACGCCCCCACGAGTGTTGGCGGTTGTTCCCGAACCGGTGCGGAAGGACAACACGGGTCGCTTGATTAGCGAACCCAATGTGGTCGAGGTGTATTTTACCGGCGACGTCACGACCAGTGGTGCGGGGTCGGTCTTAAACGCGGCCTATTATGACGCGATCTACACTCGCGACACCGTCACGCCCAACGATGACGGACCGAACCGGGACGGACGGGCGGTTTCACCGATCGCGGTGGAATTGATTCCTGGTCGAAGCGATGCGGTTCGCGTGATTTTCGAATCTCCGTTTGCTCGTCTACCTGATCCGACCAATGCGGGTTCGTTCGTGCCCGGCGCGGTTCGATTGCGTGTCGGCAATGACAGCTTGCTGCCAAACCAATTGGCTCCGCAAAACGTGACGCCCTCGGCGGTGGTCAACGAAGCCGGCGATAGCATTTTCGCCGACGGCGATCAGACCGGTCCGTATGTCATCGGTGGGTTCAACGGAATCGATACGTCTCGAGCGACCGGCATTCGCCTAACAGGCGGACGGATTGAAAACACCGCAGCGACTCAGGGAAATGTGTTCCAGTATCCTGGCGGAACGGATTATCCAGGCGTCCGCGACATTCGTCCGGATGATCCGACTCGGGATTTACGAGCGGTGCCGCTAGGCATTTGGAATCAAGCGGGTGATCAAGTCGATGGTATCCAAACCATCTACTACAACTTCCCCGATGAGTGGCGTGGGGACGACCTCAACACACAAACCGTCGACCTCGACCAAGTTTATACCAGCTCAATCACGGAACAGCAGCGTCAGCGTGTTCGTGAGGTTGCCGCGTTGTTCAGCGAGTACCTCGGTGTTCAATTCATCGAGGTCGGACAAGACGCAGCCGCTGCCATTTCAGGCCCCGATTTTGCGGGGGCACCTGGCCCTGTCTATAGCATCGCGGTCGGATCGCTGGAAGGCGCCAACGACGGGACCATCGTTGGTTTGCAGAGCGGAGCAGGCGGTATCACGGTCGCCACTCGCGGGTTAGATCTTCAGGGCGACACGTTTCTTGGATCGACCGATCTCTCCGATAGCCCGAACCGTTTGTTAGTTTTGGACGGTCAAGATTTCGATCAGAGTACCGATGACTTCACCGGAGGCGAATTCTTCCGTGGTGCGTTCTTGGGAATCGGCCAGCTACTAGGATACGGTTATGCCGATCACTTGCCTCAGCCGATTACCCAATCGGCAAGTGGTGTGCTCGATCCATTCCGTCCGGTGCAAGATGTGGTACCAGCCACCACCGACGGATTGCTTCCGTCCAACGAGTCGTTGTTCCCGAGCCCGGCCGACATTGTCAACGGTCAGTTCCTCTATCGCCCCGAGAGCAATGACATTGACCTGTATGAGTTCACGCTAGCGAACGCAGGCACGATCAACATCTCGACCATTGCGGAACGTTTGGGTACGTCGAGCCAACTCGACACGATGTTGCGTTTGTACCGAATCGAAGACGGCAAGCCGATCGAAATCGCCGCCAATGACGATTACTTTAGCAACGACTCGCTTATCGAGTTGAGCGTTCAGCCGGGCCGTTATGTCGTCGGCGTGAGCGCCTCCGGCAACGACAAGTACGATCCGATCGTCAGTGGTACGGGAAGTGGTGGTGTTACCCAAGGCGATTATGAACTGGCCCTTTCGTTTACACCGACCTCAGCCGATAGTATCACCGACAGCAGTGGATTAACGCTTGACGGTGACTCCGACGGACAAGCCGGCGGTGTGTTCCAGTACTGGTTCGAGCCGAACGATCCGAATACGACTTTGTACGTCGACAACACGATCGGATCGGACACAGGTAACGGCAACATTGTATTGCCGTATCGCACCCTCAACGCGGCCTTCCAATCGGTAGAAACCCGCCGCAATAGCACCAACCCCGTGAAGGTTGTCCGGGTGGTCGGCGAGGGCACCTACCGCATCGGCACCAACCAGAGCGGCGGCAACCTGACGGCCGGCGAAGTTCGCACGGTCGAAGTCCCCAAAGGCGTGAACTTAGTTCTAGATGCGGGCGTGAGATTTGAAATGTCGGGCAACCGCATCGGCGTGGGTAGCACCACCGTCGGAGTGGACCGTAGTGGCGCGACGATTCAGGTTCTCGGTACGCCGGATAATCCTGTCGAGTTGGTCGGAATCGGACAAAGCACCCCGGGCACGTGGGGTGGTATCGACATTCGTGGTGACATCGATTTTAAAGACGACAGCCGCGAAAATCTCGAGAACAATGGAATCTTCCTCAACCATATCCAGTACGCCAACATTCAAGGCGGTGGCGGACGCGTCTCGGTCGACGGCGTCTCCCGCGTCGTCTCGCCGATCGAATTGGCGCAAACACGCGCGACGATTCTCAACAACACGATCATGCGATCTGCCGACGCCGCCATTGCGGCCACGCCCGATACGTTCTTGGAAACCCGGTTCGATGAATCGCGTTTCCAAACCGAAGATGGAACCAACGAGTTCTTTACCAGCGACTTCGTTCGGGTCGGACCTCACGTTCGTGGTAATACGGTCATCGACAACACCTACAACGGAATGATGATCCGTATCGAAACCCCAGCGGGCGGTTCGTTGGAAACGCTCAACGTGAATGCGAGGTTTGATGATACAGATATTGTTCACATTCTGAACGAGAACTTGTTGATCGAAGGCACGCCGGGCGGAGCATCGGCGATGACGGATCGTCCCAGCGTCGCCAATGTCACGACGCTGCCGCGGGTGAACACGGTGGCAACTCGATTCGGTAACGTGCCTCAAGGGCAATACGGATATCGAATGACGTTCGTCACGTCAGATGGTTTTGAAACGGTCGCGAGCCTCCCCATCGGATCGGTAACCCTGTCTGCGACCGGTTCGATCACGTTGGGCAATTTGCCAACCGTTTCAACGCAAGCCGGTTTCACCGGTCGTCGCTTATATCGCGCTCCGGTCATCGGAACGAATTTGGACGGCACCCCGATTTACGGCGACTTCCTCCGTGTGGCTCGCCTGAATCCTTCGACGACGACATTCATCGACACGCAATTGGCCGGTACGACACGGATCGCTGACAACTTGATCGGTGACAACTCATTGGCATTCACGGGACGATTAGACCCAGGCCTCACGATTGATCCCGGCACGATCATCAAACTAGATGATGCTCGAATCGACGTCACGTTTGGCGCTCGTCTGTTCGCCGAGGGAACGGAGCAAGAACGCATCGTCTTCACCAGCTTGAATGATCGCCGATTCGGAACCGGCGGCACGTTCAATACCAACGGTCAATTCCAGGATTCGACCGCAGGTGCGCAAACCTCGTTCAACGCGGGCGATTGGTCGGGAATCTATCTCGGCTTTGGTGCCGATGGTTCCTTCGACCATACCGTCTTTGCCGGTGGTGGTGGTACATCGCAAGTCGAAGGCGGATTTGCCAGCTTCAATGTCATTGAGGCTCATCAAAGCGAGCTGCGAGTTGCCAATTCGCGGTTTGAAAACAATGCCGACGGACGTCGGTTCCTCAATGATAGCGGGAACGACCTTAACAACCCTGACGATCCACGGGAACAACGTGTTAACCGAGTGAACAACGCCTCGGGAACGGTATTCGTACGCGGATCCCAGCCGACGATCTTGAATAACACATTCGTTGATGGTCAGGGCCCCACGTTGAGCTTTGATGTTAACAGCTTCACGTGGCAAGAGGTTACCGATCCGGGACGCTCGACCGGACCGATCGACAACCTCACCGTCCGCGGAAACAGTGGCCCGTTGATTCAGGGCAACGAAATTGCTGGCGGTTTAGCCGGTGTTGAAGTACGCGGCGGTGCCGTCGCGACGGAAGTCGTTTGGGACGACACCGATATCGTCCATATCGTTCGGGATCAAATTACCGTTCCCAACCAGCACATCTACGGCGGATTGCGATTGGAATCCGACGCCCGCGGTTCGCTTGTCGTCAAGTTCGATACGCTCGGTGATGTTCCTGAGCAAACGCTCTTTGTGACGACCGCCAACGGTGCGGTCGCTCCTGGCGGTCTACCGGTTCCTGGTGACGTTGGCTTTATTTTCATTGACTCCCTCGATGCGCCGGGGACGGTGGAGTTCATCGACCCTGTGGACGTCGATTTTGACGTAGTCATTGGCGATGACTTTATCGAATTGACCATTACGGAAGCCGTTGCGGGGACCTTCGCAACGGGTGTGTTCAATGGATTTCAGTTGAGTCCCGCCTTCGATCTTGGTGCGTTTGATAACTTTAGCCTTGATCGCTTTGGCACCACACTGTCCGGCTTCAGTTCGGATTTGTTGACCCTGATCAATGGTTCGCTCTTCATCAATGTTGCTGGTTTGGACTACCAACCCGGCGATACGATTCGAATCAATACCGACATCATTTTCCCGGAAGTGGAAATTCCTTTCCAGCCCGATGCTCTGCTTCGCCGCAGTGCTGGGATCGTGGTCGGTGGGAATTCCTATACGGCTGAGAATGAATTCGTCGGAATCGCCGATCGGATCGGTGGCAGTTTGCAGGTCATCGGTCAACCGGATTTCCCGGTCGTGCTGACCTCCTTAGCCGACGACGCGGTTGGTGCCGGATTCACGCCTGACGGTCGTGCGAACGTGGATACCAACTCCAATGGAATTCGTACGTCTCGATCGGCCGCCAACGCGAATCTGGCGGGCGAGTGGGAGGGGATCGTCATTCGTGAAGCGGCTTCGGATTCCAACGCGTCGATCACCTCGGAGAACGAACCGAGTAACGTCGGCAATAGCGACACCAATTCGATCGCCAGCCGTTCGCAATTCCTTGGTGAGATCGCACCTGACCGCAAATCGGGCGACGAAAACCGGCGACTCGGCTTGATCGTCGATGGCGAAGTGAGCAGTCCGTCCGACGTGGACGTTTATTCGTTCGTCGCCGAGGCGGGTACGCAGGTATGGTTGGACATCGACCGAACCGACATGAGTTTGGATACGGTCATTGAACTGGTCAATTCGAACGGACAAACGATCGTTCTCTCGGATGATGCATTCCGCGAAGCGGCTGCGATCGAAGAACTGCTTTCGATCGATGCCGCCAATACTGACCCGGCCGTCATCGCTCGGCGCACCGAATTGTTGCAATTGATCAACTCACGTACCGGACGTGGCGCGCAAGCGATCGACTCCGGAGCGATCTTCGGATTGGCCACCGGCCAACTCGATGCCGGTGCCGGACTGGTACCGTTCCAAGATCAGTACTCGACCAACTCACGTGACGCGGGAATGAGAGTCATTCTTCCGGGCGTACAAGGCGTTCGGACCGTGTACCATGTGCGAGTTCGCAGCGCCATTACGCCGGCATCGAAAGCGAGTCTTACCAGCGATAACAAGAATCGCATGATCGTCGGTGACACGTCCAACGTGATCGACAACGAAGAGACTCTTCGCAATATGACCGGTGGTTTGCGTCTCGGGGCCACACAAGGGTCCTATCAGTTGCAAATCCGTATCGAAGAATCTGACGTGTTTGCAGGCACCCAGATTCGCTACAGCGATGTCTTGTACGCCCGCAACGGTGTGCAAGTCGTCGGCGGTCCACTGCAAAGCCCGTTGTCGGGCGAAGCCTATGAGAACAACACCGATCGCGACGGCGATGCCACCACCAGCAACAATACGCTTGCCGGCGCCCAACGGTTGGGACTATACGACACCCAGTTTGTTAATGGCGCAACGCTTCCCGCCAACTTGACCATCAATCCAGACGGTTCACTGACGGTGGCTCGCAATGGAGTCGATGTTGCGTTGGATAATCCGGCCGGTCCGTTGGGAAGTGATCGTTTGGCAACGAACATATCCGGTTTCATCGACGGGACCGATGACGTCGATTGGTACGAGTTTGAGATCAACTATTCTCAGTTGACCCGCGATGGCGCGGCGATGTACTTGGCAACCGTATTCGACCTAGATTACACCGATGGTTTGGGGCGTGCCGACCTTGCTCTCCACGTGTTCAATGCCGCCGGCGAGTTGGTTTTGATCGGGGGTGACTCGAACATTGCCGACGATCTATCGTTGCCGGGAACCGGCGGTGCGAGTGATTTGTCACGCGGCTCATTCGGCAGTGCTGACCCGTTCATCGGATCGGCTGAATTGCCCGAGGGTACTTATTTCGTCGCGGTATCGAATCAAGGACAAGTTCCGGTCGTCTTGGATCAGTTCAATAACCGCAACGCGACCAACCCATTGATTCGTTTGGAACCGATTGACAGCACCCGCCGGATCGCCGAGGAAGGATTCACAAACCTCGGGATCCCGACCAGTTACACCCAGGTCGCGCAAGGACCGATTACGCCGGTCTTGTTTGATCAGAACTCGATTATCGATTACTCGCTCGATGACGTTTTCTTGTACGTCAACTCAGGATCGAACCTGTTCCTGGTCAATCCGTTTACCGGCACCCAGTACGTGAACCTAGGTGATTTCGACGGACAAGAAGTCCGAGATGTGGCCTTCACGGCCAACGGCGAATTATTCGCTTACACACAATACGATGGCCAAGCCGCCGACGATTCTTGGAGCTATGTCCGTCTCAATACGGTCACCGGCGCGATCGACCAGGTGATTAGTGACGGGGCTGGGATTTCGACGTTCAATGATCAGAACTTCGAGGCACCTCCGGCTCAACAGATCTTGGACCAAGCCAGCGATGTCGGATTGTCGGTCGAAGCGATGACGATCCGATCGCGTTTGGGTATTGAAACCGGGTTCTTCGTCGGCAATCGTCCCGGCGGCGCGTCGGCGGCGGGGCTCGAATACAACACGAACATTCTGTATGCCTTTGATGAGCAAACTGGTTTGGCGACCGGCCCCAACTTCAATTTGACGTTGGCCAATGCTGGTGCGGGAACGGACGTAAGAGAAATCGGGCAGATCGACACGACTGCGCCTCAAGACGCCAACGGTAATCCGACCAACGTCGCCAACGTGTTGGGTCTGAGTGACGCCACCGAGCTTGGCCTCAATGGCCAAGCCGTTCCTCGAATCTTTGATGGGGACACGTTCACGCTATTCGACGGGACGTCGACGGTCACGTTTGAGTTCAACCAAGGCTTCACGCTGATTTCAACTGACCCAGCCAGTATCCTCAATGGAACCTTGGTTCGTGTGACTCCTCCAGGGGCACCGCCGGTCACGTTCGAGCTGACCAATAGCGCCCCTAGTTCAGCCTCCAACATTGTCGTTCCGATCGATCGGACGGGCGATGCGACGAGCTTCGCTCAAACGCTAGCGACGATCATTCAGGGACGTGGAATCGCCGTTTCATCTGAAGGCACTCAGTTGGCGATGCCGACTGCGACGCTCGTCGAACTGATCTCGCCAACGCTCACACCGGTAACCGGTCTGACACTTTCGGGTGGAGGAGCCGTGACGCCGGGTAATTCGGAGGTGAAATTGTTCCCGACCGATACCGCCGATGTAATCGCACAGCGAATCGTCCAGGCGGTGGCTCAAGAGAACAACGCCGGGCGTCTTGCGAACGTCAACGCGACCGCTCGCGGACGCAGCGTCTTGTTCACCGCGTTGGTTCAGCAAGTGACCTCCCAAGGCACAGCGTTGCGGGCCGGCGGGCAGCCCAACGGTGGGCTCATTACAGGACTTGAGATTGTCGGAACGAGCCTCTTCGCGATTTCGAATACCGGCGGTTTGTACCGCGTGGATGCATCGAGCATCGCGGCATTGGGCAGCAATAACAATGTCGGCATCTATGTCGATACCGCAACGGACCTTCTGGGGATTCAATTTACCGGTCTGCGTGCCGGACCGAACAGTGTTGAGGGAGGACGTTTTGCTAACTTGCTCTTCGCGACCGCTACGAACGGTCGACTTTACGCATTCAATACCGCTGGTGAATTACAGAACATTTTTGCCGGCGGTCAGTCGTCCGTTCCGACGGGCATCTTCAATGCTCAAGGCCTCGACTTTGCTACGCTCGACTATAACCTATGGCACGTAACGGGCGCGCGAGGCGGCGATGCTGGACACGGGATCAACGAAGCCTTTCATGGTGCACGGCCTCAACAATCCGATGGTATCGGTACCAGTGGTAATAACTCGTTGGTGTTCAACTACACCACGGGCGCGTTCAATGGAAACTACGCCTTCGGCGAGGCTCCCGTGCGTGGATTCAACAACGGCTTGCCGACGAATCCGAGACTCGATGGTCAGGGAGTTCAGAGCACGTACAACTTCCCCGGCGGTGCTCGTGGGACGGTGCAGTCCAATGAGTTTTCGTTGGCCGGGTATTCGCCGGCGGACATGCCGACGATGTACTTCAACTACTTCCTCAATACCGATGGTGTTGATGACGATAGCGCATTCACGAACCCTGACAACGATCTTTTCCAGGAAGACCGCGACACGTTGCGAGTCTACGTCATTGATGCCAACGGCGTCGAGCACTTGGTCGCGACCAACAACGAAGCCCGCGGGCCCGCGAATCAACTCGGTGTCGACGATGAATTTGATGATCCGACTACTGGAATCTATGCCGACAACATCGACGTCGATGTTCAACAACTCTACGACAATACCGGAACATGGCGTCAAGCCCGAGTTCCCCTCGGCGTTTTTGCCGGTCAAGCGGGCTTGGCACTGCGAATCGAATTCTCGACCGCAGGAACGACGATCACGAACACCGGCGAGATACGCGCCGTCGCGGCCGCCGAACTGACCGAGAACGATACGTTCGTTATCGGAGGCGAAACGTTCTCGATCGATTTGGCACCAGCCATCGTGTTCCCTTCGGGACGTTCGTTAGCGGACCTTTATGCCAACCCCAATGAGTTGGCTTCGTTCCGTGTCGACGGCCAGGACTACTATCTCAACGACGGCACTCGGACCGCTTTGGCCGAAGCGACGCTGAACAATCCGATCTCGATCGACTTGCCGAGTCCCTTGGCGACCTTGACGTCCGGCGATATCGCCAATGCCGTTGCGGATGCGTTTGATCGCGATCTTGCCTTGTCGCGAGTCGTCCCCTCGGGAACCGAAATCGATTTGTTCTATCAGGACAATCCTGTCCCGGTCGGTACCGACCCGCAGTTCTTCTACAACCAAAATCCAGAACTTCTCTCTTCTGTTTACCTCAACGGCATCGAGTACGTCTTCATTGACGAAGATACCGATCGTCAAGGCTTGACATTGCCGTTCAACACGCAGTTACAGGCGCCGCGAGTTCCGGTTGATTTGATTCTTGGGTACGCGTTTCTTAACCCAGACGAAGATCCGCTGGAGGACATTTCAACGCTAACCATCGACGATGTTGCCGAAATTCTCGCTTTGTTCAGCGGCGAACTGGATTTCAATGAACCCGAAACGACCATCGAGTACGGGCAGCTTGTCCCATCGGGCGACGTTCTTGACACTCTGTATGCCGATCCGACGGCGCTGTTTGTCGTCACGATCGATGGAGTCGAATATGCGTTGTTGGATAACAATCGAAACGCGACCGGAAGCCAAGTCCCCGTCGCACTGGGTAGCGACCTAACCAACGCGGACATCGGCGGCGCGTTGCAAGACGCCGTGGAAGCGAACACAAATGTCGCTATACCGGAATTCCGTCGGATTAGCCAGTTTAACTTCAGTGATCGTTCCGATCCGGTAGATCCTTTCGGCAACCCGAACGCGAGTGGAAATACCAACCGAAATGACTTGGTTTTCCAAGCGACTCCGCTGCCCTACACCGGTGGTAGCCTTGTGATCGAAGGACGCGGGACCATCGGTACATTCGGGGCGGTTTCGGTGACCGACCGGGGTGACGTGGATTTGCTTTCGGTCCGTGTTGCTGCGGGCACTGAGATCGTCGTGTCTGTCAATGCCGATCAACCTGGTGTCGACAATGCGGTTCGATTCTTTGATTCCGATGGTGCCGAATTGGTGTCACCGACCGGCGGTCCACTCGCGGTGACCAACGACGCTCGTGGCACGATTACTTTGACCGCACCACAAGACGGTCTCTATTTCATTGGCGTGAGTGGACCGGAGAACGCCACCTACGATCCGAGGATTGAAGGCACCACCGATGCGGCTCAAGTCGGCGGCTATGCGTTGACCATTGCCATCGAGTCGCCATTGAATATCCAAGCGACCCAGTCTTTGGTCGAGTTTATCGGCGTTGAGACGTTGGATGTTCCGACCAACAGCATTCTCGATCGACGTGGCATCGCCGCGCCGGCAGGAGTTCCGGTAACGGTCGGTCGCAATGCGACGGCGACCGAAGTGGCGATCGCGGTTCAACAAGCCGTGGCCAATCGCTTTTATGAGGGTGATATCTCGTTGGTACCGCGGGCCGGATCGGCACTGCGATTGCCCGGGTTGATTAACGCCAACGATCCCCTAGGGCCTTTCGTCTCCACGTCAGAGCGTTTTGGTGATCAGTTTGGCGGCGATTTCCGAGGTGGTGCCGCCGACAATGCGACCGAAGGCGCTTACATCGACGATATCATCATCGGGTTCGCCGAACGTGGCGAATTGGTAACCGGTTCCGATCCGATCGATCCCAATGCCGCGTTTGTCGATTTCGGCGATACCGCACTGACCTCGCCGGATGAAACCCGCCGATTGACCGATACAGGCTCGTATCAGTTAGAGATCCGAGACGCGTCGGAATACGTCGCATCCGGCGCCGTCCTTTTGAACAATTCGCTCAATTTGGATGCCCGTTTCCGTACTTTCGATACGAATGATCGTCTTACCGATGAAGGCGTTTCTTTGACGGCACGTTCGGCGTCCGAGATCGTGGATGGTTCGACGTTCATTCTTGCCGGCCAGAACCAGCGTTTGACATTCGAGTTTGACATCGAGAACGGCGACGGAACGAGTAACGGGATTGTTAGCAATGCGAATCGGATTGCAGTTCGTTTGCCCGCCGAAGCGACCGCAGAACAAGTTGCCGATCTCTTAATCGCTCGCATCAATGCACCCGACGTTCGCCCGATCTTAGGTATTATCGCCACGCGTTCGAACCTGACTCGCGTTAACACTCCAATCGATGTACCTGATCGCAATCTCATCCTGATCGGTGCGGACAGTTTCCGAACCAGTGGCACGGGTGCCACGGCGTTTGAATCGACCTCCGACGGTGGATTGCGAGGCGACTCCAATCGCGATCGTGACGAGCAAGGCGTGATCATGATCGAGAGCAGCCGGATCATTTACAGCGAAAACAGCGGCGTGCAGATCGTTCGCAATGCCGCAGGCAATGTCATTTCTCAAGACGTCGGCGACGCGACCCCGAACATCTTGGCGTACCCACGCAACTTTGCGGAATTGAACACCGAGAATTTCCTGCCCGGCGTTGTGGTGAGAAACAATACGTTTGCGTTCAATCAAGAGGTCGGCATCGACATCGTTGGATTGGAAAATGGAGGATCGGCCACCAACAATCCTGTTGGCTTCGATCGCCTGATTAACAACACCCTGATCGGTGGTACCGTCACTCAAACGCAGAGCCTTGGCTCGCAAGTTTTCGGGGCGACCTTCTTCCCGATGGGAAGTGTTTCATTCGCCGATAGTGTGGTGGTCGAATCGGTTTCCTTCGGAGACGATGCGGAGACTTCATTCCGTGATCTCGAAGCTGCGTTAGGGTCACCGGATTGTCATGGCATTGCGGCGACGGATCCGGATAACGGACTGTTTACACTTTCGCTCGGTTCGGGCGGATCGGCCACGTTCGTATTCAACGACAACTTGTTGACTGGCAGTTCGTCCAATCCGTCTTCGTTGATCGGCGTGGGCGACGGCATTGCCGACTTGATCATCTTCGAGTCGGGTATCCCCGAACGAGTGCGTGTCGAAGTCAGTCGTGACAACGTCACGTTTTTCCAAGTCGGCGAGATCTTTGGTCTGGACAACACCATCGATTTGGACGCTTTCGGTTTCGGCTTAAACGATCGTTTCTCTTACGTCCGGTTGACCGATTTGTCGCCTGCCGGTTCTTTCAACTTCGGTCCCGGCGGGGCGGATATTGATGCCATCGGTGCCCTTTCAACCATTCTGCGAGACGCATTCACGCCAGGTCAGATAGGGATTCGTGTTGAAGACAACGCGGCACCGACGTTGCTCAACAATGTGATCAGTAATTTTGAAACGGGTATCGCCATCCCGCCGGTTCCGCCGATCGGATCGGGCCTTGTCGATTTCAGTAGCGTTCAAACGGTGATCGGATCAACGACGTTCTATCGAAACCTGCAGCCTTCTCTGATCAACGGAGTGAATGGGTTTGGCGTCCGCGCCGATTTCCTGGACGATCAGGATCAAGTATTTGTCGATCCGGTCAATTTGGTGTTCACTCCTCAGTCGCGAACGCCCATTATCGATAGTGGCCGAACTTCCATCGAAGAACGAGGATCGCTATCGGACCTACGTCAATCGCTCGGACTTCTTGACAGCCCGATTCTTGCTCCACGCTTGGATCAAAACGGTCAAACTCGCCTCGACGACCCAACGTTTGACTCTCGATTCGGATCCGGAGGGACCGCGTTCGTCGACCGCGGTGCGGAAGAGCGAGCAGACCAGACGGGCCCCAGGTTCGTGCTCGTCTCGCCACGGGCTCAGGACTTGATCTTCGACAATGATCAAGACGGCTTCGGTCGATCGATCACCGTGGGTGCGATCGCGGAACCATTTGAAATTCAATTGATCGACGGGATCCGTCCGGCCGATCCTGGAACCGGGGTGGGGATCAACGATTCCACCGTGACGAGCGAAAACTTGGTGTTGACACGAATCATCGGAAGTGGCGTCGGAGCCAAGATCGAGGTCCTCCAAGAGGGTCGAGACTATCGTTTCGCTTATGAACCCGCCGACAACTTGATTCGTTTGACGCCGATTGCGGGAATTTGGACGACCGATTCGGTTTACACGATCGAGTTCCTCGGAGGTCAAAGCCCGAGCGTGGATGGATACACTGCGGTTCTCCAAGGTCGACCGGGAACCAGTTACGGTGATGGGCAAAAGAACTTCGTCGATGATCAGATTTTGGAGACGGAACTCGGGATTCAGTTGACGGTTCTGCGAGATGCTCTGACTCAAACCGATTTGCTCACCGGGCAACAGGTCTCCGTTCTCAACGGACAGACCATTACCATTTTCGATGGCGTGAACCCTGAGGTCACGTTCGAGTTCGTCACCGATTTGACGACCGTCATTGACGCCAATGAACAACTGCCGTTCTCTGGTAACTATGCGGTCCAACTACCATCAACAGCAACGCCGCAATTGATCACTCGCTTGCTAGCACGCGAGATCAACCGTATCGCCGCACTGGGCGTTCTCGATATCGAAGCGATTCACTTCGATGAACCCGCTGCCGGCCAACCTGGTCGAATGCAGTTGCTCGGCGCGAGCACCAGTCCGTCGGATGCGTTTGTTTCGTTCGAACCCGACAGCATCTTCCGTCAAGTCAATCAAGAACTGGATGTTCAATTGTTGGTGGAAACGACTCTGGGCCCCAACGGAGAACGCTTGACGAATTATGACGGGCAACAGATCACTGTCTTTGACGGTAATGAAGAGATCTTGTTTGAATTTGACAGCGACGGCGTGACGACGGTATTTGGTCCAGACATCAACGGTGTGATATTGAATATCTTACCGGAGTCTTCGCCGCGTGAATTGGTGCAAGCGTTGTTGGCTGGAATTCAAGCTAACAACTTAGATGTGGCTGCCTTCGGTGCGTCCGGTGTCTTCCGAATTCGTGGTAACAACGGGCCGATTTCGGTGACATCGCCGACCGGCGCGGTGCTCGTAACGGGCAACAGCGCCATCGGTGTCGCACCTGGATTTGGTTTGCAAATCCCGGTGATCGACGGGGAACTCTCGCCGGCCGTCCAAGACGGACAATCGTTTACGATCGGCCGTGGCTTGGGCACGCCCGTCACGTTCGAACTCGACTTCGATTCGATACCATTGAATTTGGATGCTCGACTGATCAGCCTGCCGGGCGGCGGTTTCGGAAATACCACACCGGATCAACTTGCCGATGCGATCGCTCAAGCAGTCAATCTCGTCTTCCCATCGCTGGCAGCCGCCAACGCAGGTAACGGACGAGTGACTCTTGGAAACGAAGACGACATCCAGCTCAACACGGCTGGTACGATCTTGACCCAGATCGGTTCTCCGGGCGATGGTCCGTCGACGCCTGTGGTCATTCGTTACAACGACGACGCCAATGTCGTCGCTGCGGCGTTTGCCGATGCCGCCATCGCTGCGGGTATCGACGCGACGCTTATCGACGATCGGGTTCTGTTGCGAACGGCGACCACGCCGCAGGGTGATGCCGTGGTGACTAACTTCATCGCGGATAAAGCAGGCAATCGTCTGCAACCGGGTAGTGATCGTGTCGGATCGCGGGTCGAGATTCTAGTCGGTGATTTGTTCGATTACGGCGATGCGTTTGATCCTTACAACACCACGTTGCAAGACGGTGGCCCACGTCACCAAATTGTTGACGACTTGTATTTGGGTACTGGCGTTACGGCCGACGTCAACGGCGTCAACGATGATGCCGACAACGATGACGGTGTGATTCAATTGGGAACCTTGCGTCCGGGTTTCGGAACTCAGTTCCAAGTCGACATCAACCGGATCGCGGGTACCAACAATCATGTATCGGCTTCGCAACCGTTCTACTTTGACGCTTGGTTCGATTGGAACGGAGACGGTTCCTTTGGTGCGAACGAAGTGACCCGCTTCGGATCATTCGGATCCGGTTTGCGGGTCGTCAGTGATTCGTCGATCAACACGATCGTGATCGATGTGCCTTCGACCGCGAGCCTCGGCGATGTTCAAGGTCGTTTCCGGTTGAGCTACGAGGCAAACTTGGGTCCTGACGGGATGGCAAGTGCGGGCGAAGTCGAAGACTACCAGTACACCATCACCAACAACCCGTTCCAAAGTTCACGGCAGAATGAGGACGTCAATGATAGCGGAGCGGTCACGCCGTTGGATGCGTTGTTGATCATCAACATGCTCAACGCGAACGGCGGATCGATCGATCTGACCAATATTCCTGTCGGCTTGGTTTTACCGCCGTTCCCCGATGTCGACGGCAACGGAACGATCAACGCGATCGACGCGTTGCGGGTAATCAACTACCTCAACACGACGACGTCCCCGGGCGTCGATCCGACGAATCCCGCCGGTGAACCGATGGCGGCCGGAGAGCCGTTGGATACCAGTGAATCCATCGTGGCGTCGGTCTATCAATCCGTCGGCAATGGCGTCATGGCGTCACCGTCGACGATCATCTTCGACCCCACCCGCAATGTCGCGTCTGCGTCGGAACGATCGGTGATCGTCCCCGAGCCCGTGATGGCGGTTCCGGCAAGCAAGACGAGTGTCTTCGATTCGCCGGTGTCGATGCAGATTGATGCGATCGTCGATTCGCTTGTTCAGGACCGTCAAGACGCACAATCAGCAGAATCCGACGAGGGAACCTCCGCGATTGATGAGATTTTCGCATCCATGGGATAGAATTCGAAGAAAGCGAATCAGACTGATAGACCTAGCCGATCCACCCTAATCGTAGGCGGAGTCGCAAGAATTCGGTTGTCGATGCGAAAGCAACTGAACTCCTGCCAATCCAGCTGCCGGTTGGGGGGAACTCGATGGCCGGTTGCCGCGTCTTAATGATCTCTTCGCTCCTTCGTCCTCATCCGTGATTCCGCCTGTGCGATTCCGTCGTCAACAACGCGAACTTGCTTCCCGCGATCGGCGTCGCCGTTTGACGATCCAATCGCTGGAAGATCGCCGCGTGATGGCGGCGAGTTTGGGGATTCCCACCGGAGCGTTGCCGACCGATACGGGGGAGTTCCTGCTCGGCCGCGTTGCCGTGACGCCCATTTTCCTGGAATCGGATGGCTCGATCGACACGGAAAGTCAAAACTGGACCACCCAAGAGATCGAGGATGTCTTGGAAAAGGTCACCCGAGGGGTGAATTGGTGGACCGAGGCGCTGGACCAACTCGGTTCCGTTCACACGCTTGAATTCGTCGTCGACGACACTTATGCCCGCAATCCGGTCGAGATCGGATACGAACCGATCGACCGTCCCAGCGACGACTATGATGAATACGTCGGCGACTTTTTAGATTTCGTCGGCATTAGTTCGTCGCACACGCTGCAAAGCGGGATGCTCGCGTTCAACCATGCCCAGCGAGAACGTTTGGGTACGGATTGGGCGTTTTCGATTTTGATTGCAGATTCGTCCGACGACGCCGACGGATTCTTTCCGTCCAACGGCTCGTTCCGTGGTGCATTTGCGTTCGCAGGTGGCCAATTCTTTGTGACCACCTCGACGCGTCCGATCAGCACCTTCACCCACGAGATGGGGCATATTTTTTGGGGCATGGATGAATACGCCGGTGGCGGCACCTATCATTCCAGTCGCGGATACTACGACACCCCCAACGAAAACGCCTACGACAATCCGACGGTCGGTTTTGTTCAGCAAGATTCGATCATGGCCGATTTCAATCGGTTGGTTGCAGCGTACGCTTCGCACGAGTCGCCCGCATCGACGTTCGCGCAGCTTGGTTGGCAAGACTCCGACGGCGACGGGATCTTCGACGTTCTCGACGTGCCCTTGTCATTGGAGGGCACTGGCGTTCTTGATGACACGACAGGGCAATTTCATTTGATCGCCGAGGCTTCCGTCAACACGCTGCCCAACCGCAATTCGTCGGGCTCTCAAAGCGACATCACACTCAATCGAGTCAGTCGATTAGAGATGTCGATCGACGGGGGCGATTGGCAAGTGGTGGCGGAGCCGAACACACCAATCGCTTCGTTCGATTTATTGATCGATGTTCCGGAGTCTTTTGCGGCAATCGACTTTCGCGTCATCGACGCGCCAACTGGAGTGACGAGCCCAGTGTTGTCGGCGACCATGACAACGCCGCTTATGAATGCGTCACCGTTGGTCGGGTTCAATTACATCGACAACGATCGCAACGGTGTTCGTTCGGCCGGGGAACCGTTACTCGAGAGTACCGTCATCGATGTCAAACAGGTCGGAGGTGGGGATCTTCCCAATGGTGAACTTCGTGCCGATAGCTTGCCGATGCAATCCGATCTGACGACGTTCAATGGCATCACACTTCGAGGCAAGACGCCTGCGGCGGACGAGATGTTGCAGGTCCGCAACTATGGCGGTGGCGGCGGGCAACCGTTGTTCCACGTTTATGATCGTCAGATGATGTTCTATACGCCGATCATGAACAATCGGCTGCGATTCGAAGCGGTCTTTGATGAACCTACCAGCTACGTCGAAGTTGATGTTGTGGCCCTGGGCGGAGTCGCCTCTTACGGTCGCGTCGACGCGTTCGATGCCGACGGCAATTTAGTCGGTCGCGTGACCACGGACGTTCGCAATCACCCCACCGGCAGTTTGTCCGTTGGCGAACAGCACACGCTTGTGCTTCATGACCAACTCAACCGCATCGCCTCGATCGAAGTTTACGGTCACGACGAAACCGTGATCGGTACGCGAGCGATTCGTTATGGAGTGCCGCCCAGTTTCTCGACGGATCAATTCGGTGCGTTTTCGTTGGCGGGTCTGCCCGACGGCCAATACGAGATCACCGCAACCCCTTCGGACCCCGGCTACTTGATTGAGCCACAGACGGTGACCGTCTCCTCCGGCGAAATCGTCGGCGGCGTCAGCGGTTTTCAAGCTCGTCCGGTCTTCAGCCCGCGATTCAATCAAACGCAAGCTGAGGACGTCAACGGGGACAATGTCGTCACCGCCGTGGATGCGTTGCAAATCATCAACGACTTGAATCTCAACGGCTCGCGACCTCTCGCGTGGGATGATGCCGACGGGGCGATGGTCGACGTCACCAACGACGGCGTGGTGACGGCACTCGACGCATTGCGAGTGATTAACCGATTGAACGCCCAAGACGCGGGTGGATCGAGCGGCGGGCAAGCCCAAAGCGAGCCGCTCGCGGTTGACGCCGAGGATGACGAGCGGAAAGTGTTGACCGATTCGACTCCATCGACGACGATCGATGAAGTATTCTCGCAAACCCAGAAATGGGTGGCCGCCCCGGGTGACGCGTTCGATGACGGCGGCATTCGCTTCACATGAGCACGGTTGTTTTGCCGTAGCGGAGAGCGGGGCGGTTTTGATAACGGAAACGACGGATTTAGTCCGTTTCGTCCTTTCCGTTCATAGGTTTGTCGTATGTCGGCCATCAACAACCCCGCAAGCACCGCGGCGGCTACGAATTTTTCTTCCGCCGAACGATCCGGTCGAATCACCGGTTCGGGAACCAATGAAGGCTATAACTCATTGGGAACGGACGATTTTCTGAAACTCCTTGTTCAAGAATTGCAGAACCAAGATCCACTCAACCCGATGGACAACTCGGAAATGGTTCAGCAGATCGGCCAGATCCGTGAAATCGGTGCGACCGATGAACTCAGCAACGCGTTGACAAGCCTGTCCAACAATCAACAGCTCGTGACGGCCAGCGGCTTGATCGGGCGCAAGGTTCAGGGACTCGCCAATGATCAATCGAACATCGACGGAGTCGTCGAACGGGTATCGGTTGAAACGAATGATGAAAATGATGTGCGTTCGGTCAAAGTTCACGTGGGTGGGAAGACGATGAATATCGAGAACATCCGAAATATTCAGACTGAATAGGTTGCGCCGATAGTAGGACGTGTGTTTCACGCGTCGGGCGTTTTACTGAAAGGTCGTTTGGATACCTCCCCCCCAAACTGAACTGTGTAAGGAACGACGCCCATGGGTTTGCAATCCGCACTGACGACGGCGCTGACCGGACTGGCCGCTGCCGAAACGCAAATTGACGTCATTGGAAACAACCTCGCCAACTCTCAAACCGTCGGGTTCAAGTCATCCGACGTTGTGTTCGCGACTCAGTTCTTGCAAACCCTATCGCTCGGTGCAGGACCGTCGCAAAACAACGGCGGTACCAACCCGCGCCAGATCGGCTTGGGCGTTCAGGTCGCCGAGATCGCCGCCAACCACAACCAGGGCACGATCGAGATCAGCAGCAGCAGCAGCGACCTAGCGATTCAAGGCGAAGGCTTTTTCCAGGTCGAAGCCAACGACGGCGAACGCCTCTATACCCGCAACGGTATCTTCAAACTCAACAGCAACGCGGAACTCGTCAACGCGACCGGCCAGCGTTTGCTCGGCTATGGTGTCGACGACAAATTTCAATTGCAAACGTCCCAGTTAACGCCTTTGACCGTACCTCTGGGGACCAAAACAGTCGCCAAGGCGACCGAGAACGTTTCGTTCGAAGGAACCTTGACGCCCGAAGGTGATATCGCCTCGGCAGGACAGGTGATCGAAAGTTTGCATTTAGGCGATCGCCAAGTGCCTCGGCCCGATGCGACCGGGGTCAACATCGAGTCGGCTCCTCAAACCAATGCGTCCACCACAACCGCGACTCCCGGCGGAGCCGGTTCGCTCGCAGCAGGAGCCTATCAGTATCGATTTGCGTTGGTCGACGCCAACGGAAACGAATCGACCCCGTCCAATACGGTGTCGGCTACGGTTGGACCGGGCGGTAGCATTTCGCTGGCCAACCTGCCCAACGATCCCACCGGTGGGACCTACCCCTCCGTCAACATCTATCGGACCGGGCCCGGTGGCAGCGATTTCTTTCTACTCGGAAATGCACCGGCCGGGGGGACGTTTGCCGACAACGGCACAACTCCCTTATCGGCGACTGAACTGGATGCCGAAAACCTGACCGGCAACTACACGTACATGATCACGTATTTCAAATCCGGTGATCCAGAGAGTCGTCCGAGTGAATTCCTCGGTCCCAAAAGTGTGGTCAATGGACGGATCACACTCGAGGGATTTCCCACGCCGCCCACACCACCGCCGGGCGGAGGTTTTCCGGCGTATGATGAAATTCGCATCTACCGCAACCTCGCCGGCGACCAAAACAACTTTTATTTGGTCGCTAGCGTCGATCCAGGCGACACATTCACCGATTCTCGTTCCGATGCTGAAATCTCAGATCTAACCGACACCGCCAACGGAATTTTGAACTTGGACGGCCCCTCGGTGAACAGCAACACGTTGTTGACCGATGTACTTCGTCGCGACGGCGTGACCTATGACAGCATGTTTCGTCTTGGAACGTTGTCGTACACCGGACGTAAAGGCGAGCGGACCTTGGGGACCAAGGAACTCGATATTACGGCGACATCGACGGTGCAGGATTTCCTCGATTTCATTGCCGATGCGTCAGGGATCCAGGCGTTTCAGGTCGATTCTCAAAACCCGATTCCCAATTCGGACAACAATATTCTTGGTGAAGTAGGGACATTAACGCCAGGCGCTTACCTCCAAAACGGACGTATCCGTGTGGTATCCAACAATGGCGAGTCGAACGCAGTCGACATTGATCTATCATCGTTTCGTTTGCAGGATGAAACCGGCACGGTCACAACACCCAACTTGGCGTTCGGTGTCAAGCAGGAGGCGATCGGCCAAAGCGCCGCGACCGACTTCGTGGTTTATGATTCGCTCGGTGTTCCGATCAACGTTCGCGTGACGACGGCGCTTGAAAGTCGCACCGACGAAGCCACCATCTATCGTTGGTACGCCGACAGTCCCAATAACTCCGTGCCCGGTCGTGACGACATCGCCGTCGGCACGGGACTGATTCGTTTCGACGGTAACGGTAACTTCGTGACGGCGACCGAAGAAACGATCTCGATCAATCGGTTAGGAGTGCCCAGCGTCACGCCACTGCAATTCGAAATGGACTTCTCGCTCGTGTCCGGTTTGGCGACGCCCGAAGCCACTTTGGCGGCGACACGTCAGGACGGTAGCGAACCGGGCGTGCTCAACAGTTTCATCGTCGGTGAGGACGGAACGGTTCGAGGCGTGTTCAGCAACGGGATCTCCCGTGACCTAGGACAATTGCAACTCGCTCGTTTTGCCAACCCTGCCGGTTTGGAAGCTCGGGGTTTGAACCTCTACGCCGAAGGCGTCAACACCGGCTTGCCGGTGACCGGAAGCCCAGGCCAAAACGGCATCGGCACCGTCATCGGTGGAGCGTTGGAATTATCCAACACGGACATCGGAAATGACTTGGTCGAATTGGTTCTGGCGAGCACCCAGTATCGAGGAAACAGCCGAGTGATCACGACGACACAACAATTGATCGACGAACTGCTGAATCTGCGTCGATAGGTGGCGCGTTGACTTCATCGATCGACGACCCTGAACAAAACGAAGATACTCCGGACGATATTTCATCCGTCGAGCCCGGTCAGCCGATCGCTTGGCTAGCACTCGTCGGGTTCGTTTTAGCCGCTGCGGTGTTGCTCATTCCGATTCCTCTTCAGGGGCGGGTTGCCGAAGCGGTCGGGGATCTCGCTCACGCGCCGCTTTTCGGTGGATTCACGGTGTCGATCCTATTGCTGTGGCATCGCGTCCGGCCTCTGCACCATTTCGGTCGCGATTGGCTCGGGCGAATCGCGTTGGTGGCGCTGTGTGTCTTCATCGCCGGCATCTTGGTCGAGTTGACACAGTCGTTGACCGGCCGCAAAGCGGCATTCCACGATGTCGTCGCCAACGGGATCGGAATTCTCGCTGCCGCTTCGTTATGCATTGGCTTGCTCAACCATTTACACCGACCCGAACACCGACCCTTGACGATTGCCATGATCGTGTTGACGGTGGTTTTGGGCGTTGCGTCGACGGTGGCTCCCCTGCGAATATTGCGGGACGTTTGGGAGGTCCACCGAGCGTATCCGGTAATCAATTCATTCGAATCACCTAACGACGTCAAGCGTTGGTATTTGGACGATTGCTCCGTACAACGGGTCCAATCGAACGTCACCGAAGGCGAGTACGCCATGCGGTGGCTGATTCAAGATGCCGAGCATCCGGCGATTACCCTGATCGAAACAGCGAGCGATTGGTCCGACGCCGCTTCGCTGGAACTGGACGTCACGCTCGATCCGAGCTATCCGGAGGACGTGTCGGTTTTCGTCAAAGTGATCGATTACGAACATACGGACTATCACCACGACGTTTGCCGCAAAGAGTTTCGAATCGAGCCGGGCCGAACGCAACATCTCACGGTCAGCCGCCAGGAAATGATCGAGGGACCGGATTCCCGGAAACTGGATTTGACGCGAATCAAATTTGTCAGTTTGGTGTGCTACCGACCGGGAAAAGACACCTGGATCGACGTCGACGCCATTCGGGTCGAACTCAGGCGATAAATTCCCTCGGGCCCAGTGACCAAACGTGTCCGCGCCGTTGCGATGATGGTTAGCAGAGTCACGGGGCGAAGTGAATGCCGCGTGACGAAGCCCTTCCCGCTGTCACCACGAAGATCATGTCCACGACCACTTTGACTCTCGATGCACCTTTGGCCAGCATTTCCTTGCCCGCACGCTCGACCCGCCAACCCAAATCACCATTGCAAATCCTGCGAACGGCGATGCTCGATAGCGACGCGTGGGTGGTCGAAATGGACTACCGCGATTCCAAGGGAAAACGGACCCGCCGCACGATCAGTCCGATCCGCTTCGCCGCCGCCGATCGCGTACTGGGATTGTGCCTTTGCCGAGAAGAACCTCGCCAGTTTCATCTTTCCCGGTGCGAAAACTTCCGGTTGATCCCCGCCGACGAAGTCATCATGCCCGTTGAGATGGTGGATTTGCCCACTTCGCAAGCGTGAGCCGCTTCACGGCGACGCAATCGATCGCAAGGTCCGTGGGCGAACCATCAAGAAAGCCGGTTCTAGAAACCCCGGCGGAGGATCTAAGTTGAGATCATCGAGTTTCTCGATCGTCGTATGAGTTTGAACGGTACAGGCGTTGGCGATGATGCATCCGCGCATCCGAATCGGAGTGTTATCGAGGCGATTGACCATTTGGATGTTGTCACTGGTGTAATACAGACCTGACAGGACACTGCGTTCGTCACCGACCTCGCCACGCCAATTGACCACCTCGATCGGAGCGTCGGTGATGATCGATACCTTCGTCGCCGGGTCTCCCAACATCACGTTGCCCTCGCGTAAGATCACTTTCGATGCGTTTTCAATCACCAGGGTTGCTTCAACATGACAATTCTCAACCACAAAATCTTTATTGTTGAGCGTGATGTGATAAACCGGTCCGGCAACTCCGAACGGATTTTGGGTCGACGTCAAAACGAGATCCATGAGCCGGCGTTGGGATTGATGAACGCTCAACGCGTTTTGTGGAATGACCACCGCCCCTTGTGAATACAGGTCAATCAAATCGAATGTTGGCAATGGTTCGTCGTCTTGGACTTGATCTCCGTCAATCGTCCCGGAGGCTTCATCGGCATAAATCGCATAGGGAACATAGATGCGGCTCCCCGTGTCTGCCCGAACATCGTCGCCCGCAACGACTCCACGAACGCAGCTCAACCTAGCCCCGTTTTCGACTCGTAAGTCGTCGTCGCAGACGATCGCATGTTGAAGCACCGACAACGGTTGCGTTTCAACTTCCAGAGTGGCTTGGATCGCTGCTTCGGCGCGGCCGACGGTCGCGTGAATACTAATCTCGACCGGGTCAACGGGATTGTCATGCAGATCACCGTCGGGATCGTTCCAACGATGACGCACCTGGCCCAGCCCGCCCGCCATCCACGTTTGTCCGGACCGCCATCCCGTGAAAACGTTATTGGTTTGTCCGGTTCGCCAATCCGTCTGCGTTCTCGACATCGCAAGTTGTCGCTGTAGTTCGTCATGGGCCAGAGCCATGGCGGCATGGTGATCTCGCGTATCGATCTGCATTTGCCGACGTGAAGTGCTCACCACCAACGTCGACGCCACGACGGCGCTGACGATCAACGTCGTTATTAGCACGGCGACATAAACGTAGCCAGAGCGACGATGCGTGTTGAGCGAACGGATTTTAATCTGCATCCGATCATTGCCCCGGTAGATTGATCAGAGGCACGTTCATCCGGTGTGTGCTTGTCGATGTACTCCATTCCAGACGACTGAGTGAATCGATCGATCCGACGATGTTTTGGGACCGAGGAATACGACTGACCAGTCTCGATCTCGAAAATGTACCGCCATCCGGATCGGACATCGTCACCGTGACTCGCTTCAGCCACGCGGGGGATTCGGGAGTCGATACGACCACGTTGTCGGGCGCAGCCGGATCGACGTCCGCAACACCGACGGAAACCGACCAACCCGCTAATCCCGGCAGCGTAATCCCACCGCTTCGCGTCGGCGGTGATTGACTCAAACCGTCATACCCCGATATCGAAACAAAAGGGACCGCAGTGATCTCGGCCAGCAAATCGTTGGCGTGCCATTCGGCTTGAAGCTGCGCATCCGCGATGACTTCGTTGCCCAGCATTCCCGTTGTCGCCTGAACACTGCCCAGGAGAATCAACACGACCAAGATTGTCGACGCTGTGACTTCAATTAAATTCATGGTCGAATCCGAAATGATGCCAGCACGTAGGCACTCAAGAACGGGATGTCCGCTTGAACCGATGTGTTCGTTGGCATCAGAGATCCCTGACGTGTGGCCAAATAAAGTGACCAGTCGCGGTCGCCGGAATTCGTCACTGACGCCACGTCCGCATATCCTGACATTCCCATCGAAGGTGAACCGTTACCCGGCGTGTTGACCGCAACGATTTGCAAGTTCAACTCGTTCGATTGGGTCGAATCGCGGTATCCGGGATCGGCTCGTGTGGAGCCACTCAAGTAGATCGTCGAATCCGACATGACGGCGGCAAACGGATCGTAAAGATCAGCACGTCGAATGACCAGCACGGCCGCGTTGATCAACGTATCCGACGAGCAAGTCAACGTGACCGTTGAACCGATCGATGGATCGAACGGTCGTGACCAAACTTTCAGTCGAACGTTGCCTGAGAATGTCCATTGGGAATCATCGACCCGCGTCGACCACCCACCGGCAAGTTGCAACGATTGATTCCCCCGTGAACCTCCGGCGACGATCAACCAGTCCCCGTCGGCGACTGATGGGGGAACGTCGATCGTCAATTGATCGTCATCTTCGGCCATTGCCGTCCGAACACCGACGATCTCGGGGCAAGCCGAAACAGGCGAACCATCCGTTTCGGCATATTCGTTCTCGCTACCGAGCAATCCGTCCAAACCGCTGATGTCAAGTTCGGCCGAAAAGGGCACCCGCTGCATCGTCAGCGATTGAACATCCGGAGCGATGGTTGCCCACGATCCATTTCCGACCCGGCGTTTGAGTGATCGATCTTCGACTCGATACCCGATGCTTTGATCGACACCGCTCGTGTCGGGGCGTTGAAGATTCCATTGATTCACTCCCGGCGATTCAATGCGGGTGGCATAGCGAACATCGCCATCGATCCAATCTCGTAAGATCACTTCGTCGGATCGATCCACCGACTCGATCGTCTCGGCCGAACGCAGAACGACGCCAAGGCTCATCGACATCCCGATCATGAGCATCATCGCCGCCGACATGCTAACAACGAGTTCCAGAAGCGTGATGCCGGGTCGGATCGTTTTCAATCGTCTTGCTCCAACGAAACCAAACTCAATCCGGGATGGATTTGCAGATTCAGGCGTCCCCCTTCGCACAAGACCGTGATCGTGCCGATCGATTGGTTCGCACCCTGCAAGTCCGTCATCGTGGGAGTGCCACGTTGGTCAAATTGAATCCCCGCCGCGCCAAAAAAATCGGCTGACAATTCCACGTCCTCGCCGAACTTTGTCGATAAGTCGGTCTGTAACGTTTCACTTCGACCTGCGCTGATCATCACGTCCGCCGAGTGGTAGCGAGCGTTATCGAACTCAAACTGAACCGTGACCGTTCGACCGCGATTCATCGCTGTCCGCCGAGCCAATTCGAGGTCGCATTGAATGGATTTTGCGACGCTTTCGAGTCGTTGACGGGACACCGTTTCGGCAAGACGAGGTAGCGCAATGGTGGCTCCGATGGCCATGATCATCAGCACAACCGTCAGTTCGATCAAGGAAAACCCGCGTTTTCGTTGCGACCTGCCCCTCACCGGACCGTGAGTTCGCCCATACGCGCGAATCGCATGTGCGGCAACAGCGAGGAAAAAACACGTGAGCATGATGGAAGGCCATCGGGGCGAGGAAGGCATCAAGAAAAGACAAGAACTGCCCAAGCCTAGGTCACGAATCTAGGCCTTGCTCAACTGCGCCCACGCCACTCGATCCGCTTGCCTCGGATCTCGTTGATCATCGCCCACCATTGGCAACCCAGAAACAACAACACGGCGACCGGATGCAGCAAAGCACCCAACCAACTTTGCCTCAAATAAATCGCGCCCCAAACGCGAGGAATGTATCCGACCAAAATCACGGCGATCTGAATCGCAATGATCAACAACAACATGATCGGACGCGTCGTCGATTCCCACCGGCTCAACGCATAAACCAATGTTAGCCAAGGCAACAAATGAGCCCCACCTAGCAAGATCGTGAAAGGAACCAACAAACGTCGGTTCGCGATTCCTTCATTCGCATTCTTGAGCAATCCACGAATGACCTCCTTCGCGTTGGTATACATGCGGCAGGACGCAATGTCGGTTCCGTCGACACAATCGGTTAACATCCCGTTCTCGCGAAATGCTTTGGGTAACATTAATCCGTCGTGTCGACTCGACCGGATCGCCTTGTGTGTCCCCGCCTTTTCGTAGGACGCTTTGTCGGTCAGGAACAACTGGCCGCAACCTGACGCGTAGGCCGGATGAACACTGCCTCGCATTCTCATAAACGGCAGATAGCACAACAATATGAAGTGCATCATCGGGATCAGCATCTTCTCAAACAACGTCCCGGTTTCTTGACGCGGGAACGCACTGAGTAACCCGATCGGCAACTCTCCGATCCCGTTCGCTTTGCGACGGAGCAAATCTCGCAGCGCCGTCGGCCTTAAACGGACGTCGGCATCGATAAACATCAAACCCTCAAAATGGGCCGCCGCAGCCAAACGATAACACGCGTGTTGTTTGCCGTTCCAACCGTCAGGCAACCCGATCCCGTCGAGTAAACGTACCCTCGGATCCCGCGACGCGATCGATCGAACGATCTGGCCCGTCCCATCGGTGGAACCGTCGTCCATCACCACGACGTCCAATTCCACACCTTCACTGGCGAGCACCGATTCGATCGCCGCCGCGATCCCGCCGGCTTCATTCCTCGCCGGGATCAAAACGGACACCGATGAGAGCGGTCCGGTGACAACGTCTTCCTTCCCCGTTCGCCATGAACGAAACAACGGCAAATTGACGAGGAACATCGTCACCGCCAACGCCGTCAGCAAGATCGATAGCGATGGCACGACGATGAATATCAAGGTATCCCAAGGGTCACTCAACGAACTTCTCCCCGTGGGCGGCTTGAAATGACTTGCCGGTCATCCAAGCTTTCATTCGACGCGACCAATCGTAAACGCCCCGGGCACCTTGTTTGCCCCGCAACAGGTTTGTAAACGGTTGAGCGTTTCGGGCGATCGACAGTTCGGCTAATCGGGATTGGTTCTCGCGCAAGCGGGTCGCCAAATCCTCCGACCATTCCGTTTTAGTCCGCTCGGGAAAATCTTCGATTCGGACGATCTCGCCGAAACGAAACAAGCATTCCGGTAACCGCTCTTCCCAAAAAACATATTCCAATGACAACGGTACCACGATTCCCGCATCCAGTTTCCAGCACAGATGTGACAACCCTGGCATAAGCTCTGCCGCGTGATCTCGGACGTCCGCGAAACGTCCCTCGGGTGTTAACCACAACGCCGATGAGTCGCGTTTAAAAAGCTCCGTCGTCGTTCGAAGGAAAGCCGCCGCACCGCTGGTCGAATTCAGATCGACACCGAAGAAGCCAAGTTTTTCAAAGACTTGGTAACGTTGCAGGGCCGACGCATCGATCGGCGCATAAAGTTGGCGGGGAACAAAACAACGCGAATTAATGAAGTGCGCCAACAACGGGTCCCACCACGAGGGATGGTTGCAGTACACGATCATCGGCGTCGAGGGATCGCTGGGAATGAGTTCCGCCGCCGGAACCGACTCGGTCTGCACCGCGATCGCGTGGAAATGTCGTTTCAGGTAGGTTTCCAAAAAACGATGAAAGCCGTTTTGAAACCACGCAGCAGGACGCGCGACGACGCCCCGATGCGTTGCAGGGTTTGAATCAGCGACCGATTTCACGCGGGTCATCCGGCGGCTACACCCTCGGTGGTGGTCGGCTTGCTGCGACGTTCATCCAATTGACCGGCTAGCTTGCCGGGTAGTTTTCCGTCGCGAGCGTCTTGATCGAGCACGTCGGCGGCGATCCAACCGCTCATCAAGACCATCGGCATTCCCGGGCCCGGGTGCGCCGCACCTCCGGCAAGGTACAAGCCACGCAGATCTTTGCGTCGATTGCCCGGTTTGAAAGCGCCCAAAAACTTCCCGTGGCTGGCCAAACCATAGATCGCACCGTTGAGCACGCGGTATCGATTGTGGATGCCTTCGGGTGTCAGAGAATCCTCCGTCACGATCGCATCGCGAATGCCTTCCAAGCCGGCCGTTCGTTCCAACTTGTCCAGGATCACGTCGCGGTAACCGGGCAACATCGCCTTCCAATCATGTCCGGGACGCAAATAAGGCGTGTGAACAAGAACATAAAGCGACTCGCAGCCCTCCGGTGCAACGCCTGGTTCGCTGACCGCCGGGGCACACACGTACGCCGTCGGGTCCGGTGCCGGTTGGCCTTTGCGATAGATCCAGTCGAACTCCACTTCCGGATCTTTCGAGAAGACAAAGTTGTGATGCAAGAGTTGTTCGTAGCGGCGGTTCAAGCCGAGGTACAAGACCACGCCACTGCAGGCCGCCTCGTACTTGTTCTTCTTTTCGAATGCATTGGATTGAGGCGTCCCGCCGAGCAGTTCGCGGTAGGTGCGAACGGCGTCGCAATTGCTGACCACGGCATCGCAAGCAAGCGTTTCACCGCCGGCTGTCGTCACTCCGGTAACGCCACCGGCGGCGGTTTCTATTTTCAGAATGTCGGTCCCCGTGCGGATTTCGACGCCCAGTTCACCGGCGAGTTTGGCAAGCGCTTCGGGTACCGCGCGGGTGCCTCCGATCGGGTACCAAATGCCTTCTTCGGTTTGCATGTGGGCGATCCCGCACAACACCGCCGGCGACGCGTACGGTGACGAGCCGACGTACTGCGTGAAGTGATCCATCATCTGTGAGACACGATGTTCGGGCACGTGGGACCGGACCACCGACGCGACACTGCGCCCCATCCGCAACGACATCACATCCTTCAGCACGGCGGCCGAGAACGCACCGCCGACTTCCATCGTGTCGGCGAGTCCTCCGATCGAACGCCAAAAGAAAAATCGATCGGACACGCCGTGCAGTTGTTTGCTGACTTCGATGAACCGTTCGTATCCGGCTGAGGATGTGTCGTTACCGGTGAACTCTCGCAAGTGCTTTTTCATCGTGTCGACATCGGCGACAAGATCGAGCACGGTGTTTTCGGACGTGCCCGCTTGCGAGGTTCCTTCAAAGAAACACCGCCACTGGGGATCGAGCGGAACAATTTTGACGTAATCGTCCATATCCTTCCCGGCTTCGGCAAAGACACGTCGCAGCACACTCGGAAGAGTCAGGATCGTCGGTCCCATGTCGAACCGATAGCCGTTGGTACGATGGACCGCCGCTTTACCGCCGACCCAATCGTTCTTGTCGCACAAGGTCACCCGGTGGCCGCGGGCCGCCAAGACGCAAGCCGAGGACAACCCCGCCAAGCCGCCACCGATCACGACGACGTGCTGAGGTTTCGTTTTCGCGGACGGTTGGGGGTCGGCGGCAATCATGAGCGTTGATGAAAGTTGGAAGGGGATGACAACCGGCAGTGTCTCAATCAACACGCCGGTTATTGAACTCGATCTTTCGCACTTTGTTTTAGTCCACCACCGGCCCTCACGGCAGTGGTGAGCCGCTTGAAAGCAGCGAAACGTTGACGCAGCGTTCGACCATGCATCATCTGCAACGTGCCAGTAAGGATCTCGGTGTTAGAATCGTTTCGAGGTGACAAGTGGGGCACCCATCGCCCCGACCGCGTCGCGATCACCCGGGGCGTCGTCATCGCCAACAATCCTTCCGGACCGCGGGTCACACCGAAACCACTCTCACCGCGTCCGCCGAATGGTAGACGTGGGTCCGCCGTGGGGGCCACAAGGTCGTTCACCGTAATACAGCCAACATTCAAACGCCCGGCCAACTCGACCGCGGCTGCGGTCGGACCGAACACGGACGCCGCTAGACGATACGGGCAATCGTTGATGTGAGCGACCGCCGAATCCATCGAATCCAACGGCATCAACGTAATCACCGGCGCAAAAAGATCGGTTTTGACGATCTGGTGGTTTGGGGAAACATTCGACATCACGACTGGAAACATCTCGCCCTCCGATCGCAATCGCTCCGAATCGAACTTGCCCACCAAATCAATTCCACCGCAATGGATCGCCGATTCGATGGCATCAGCGACACCCGTTCGGGCCGCCCGATGCACGGTAATGCAGTCAGACTGTCGGAGTTTGCGGATCAAATCCCCCGTCAACGCTTCATTCGCTGACGAATCGTCGGCTGCGTAAAACAAACGCCTCGGGCCGATGCAGGTTGCCCCGGAATTGAATAGCAATCCGAAACGGATCAAATCAACCATTCGTTTCCAATCCGATCCCGGCATCGCCACGACCGCATCAACACCCGACAATTCCATGATCGATGCGGTCACTTGATCGGCCGCCTGGTGCATCACCTTTCGGCCGGTCGCTGCCGAACCGGTCAAAACGACCAAATCAATCTTTCCGTTTTTACCTGACAACGCTTCGATGGCCGATTGCGTGTCGCTGCCGAGAATCTGAATTACCGACTCGGGGACTCCGGCGTCGTGAAAGAGTCGCACCAAGGTCCGCGAAACCTCTTCGGAACCCGGAGCGGGTTTGAACCATACCGAATTGCCCGCCGCTAACGCCTGCGCGATCTGCACCCCCGAAAGCAGGATCGGATAGTTCCAAGTTCCCAGAACTAGCACGCGACCCCACGGGACGCGCTGCACGACGCTACGCACCCCCCACATCCACATCGGGCGTCCTCGCAGGCCGACTTTACGGCTCTTGAGCGTCGCCGGACCGCAGCGGCCGATCCACGCGAGCGCATCGGCCAACGGTATGATCTCAGCCGCGATCGTTTCGACATCGTCCACTCGTTGCTCGCTCCGTGCGGAAGCGACGAGTGCGTCGGCGTGCCGAGCGACCTCGTGTCGGGCCGCGGAGACGATTCGGCAACGTGATTTCGGCGACCGCATAGCCCATTGGGCGTCATCATGATAATTTATCGTCTCACCTCAATGGCTCCATGGCGACGAGTGGGCTGTTGATTTAGTGCATTGCCCTAATCTTGTGAGCCGATGGCGCTAGCCACGGGCCTCGAAGGGTTGCTTCATCATCATAAGGCCTGCGGCTAGCGGGCTGTTGATTTAGTCCTCATCGAAACCCGATGCGTGAGCGAGGGATACTTACAGGGATACTTACAGGGATACTTACAAAGAGAATTAATAGCGTTCAATCCCTCGCTGACGCTTCGGGTTACGATTAAAACAACAGCCCGCTAGCCGTCGGCTCACTAAATCACTAGGCCGCGAGTTTATTATGTGTTGGCTCGACCGAACTCTAACCATGACGGATCTTTTTACAACGTGAGTGTGCGCGGTCAATTGCTGCCCGGCGTGATCGGTCAATCTCCCGCGATGCGTGAGGTCGATCGAATTACGCGTAAAGTTGCCGCGACCAACGCGTCCGTGTTGATCCTTGGCGAGACCGGCACGGGCAAAGAATTGATCGCGTCGGCGATTCACCAACTTAGCCATCGTAGCGGAGGACCGTTCGTCAAAGTCAATTGCGGGGCGCTGAGCGAAAGTTTGCTCGAAAGCGAATTGTTCGGTCACGTCCGCGGCGCCTTCACGGGCGCGATCGCCAATCGAGCCGGACGTTTCGAAGCCGCCAACGGCGGATCCATTTTTTTAGACGAGATCAACAGCACGACGATGACGTTGCAGGTCAAGTTGTTGCGGGTCCTTCAAGAGAAAGAATTCGAACGCGTCGGGGATACCGCCACCAATCGAACCGATGCGCGGGTGATCGCAGCGAGCAACCGGGACTTGATGCGTCAGGTGCATTCGGACCGTTTTCGCGAAGACCTTTATTGGCGTTTGAACGTCGTCCCGATCGAGATCCCCGCGCTGCGGCATCGCCGCGATGATATTCCGGCACTCGTGTCGTTCTTCTTGGAATACTACAACGAGGTCAACGATCGCTACGTGACGCACATCGACCCGGAAGTGATGCTGGCGCTTCAAGATTATCATTGGCCGGGCAACGTCCGCGAACTCCAAAACTACGTCGAACGCGCCGTCGTCATGAGCGACACGGATGAATTGACGATCGACTTGTTGCCCGAATGCGTGCTCACCGGGGATTCCTACGCCGATACCTATTCCGGATCGTTCGATGAACATTCTCCCGCTGGCGGCGGTCTTCCCATGCACGACTCCGGTCCGAGTGAAGGCAACGGGAACGTTCCACCGTCTCGAATGCCCGGGCAGTCGTCTCAAGGTGCCAATCCAGCGGCTTATGTCGATCGCATGGACGCCAAGACGTTGACCCGGTACGTCGTCCTACGCGGTCTCGATGAGTCGGATCCCGATGAGAACGTTCACGCGGCCGTCGTCGATCAGGTCGAAAAGGAACTGATCGCTCAAGTGCTCGCCCAATGTGGCGGTGTCCAAACCAAAGCCGCTTCACGGTTGGGAATGAACCGCAATACGCTGTACAAGAAAATCAAACAGTACGGCTTGGGGTGAGGGCTCTGGGGCGAGCCGATCATTAACGCTGCATCGCGGTATCGACTTGCGTTGGTTGAGCCTTGGCCTGAGCCGCTTGATTCATCGAGTTCGCAGCGCTGCGTCGGGCAACGGTCACGATCGTGTCAGCAAACGTCTTGCGAATCGGCGGTTCAACCTGCGGCAATCGCGAGGCAATGTCCAACATCGCTGATGGATTGTGGGCACTCGATTGACTGACTTGCGAAATGAACTGTGCCGTTTGCGTGAAGTTCGAGTCCGCCGAACGGCCGATGATCGGACTGAGCGTTCGGGCGATCAAATCAATCCCAAGACTTTCCAATTGCACGAAACAATCCAAGGTGCCGGAGATCGTCGTCTCGCCGTCAGCCCCCGTGGCGTAACTCGACCGCAACACAAACACGCCTTTGCCACGAATCGGTTTAGGAACCATCCGTCCATCGTACGAACCGTCGACGACGAAGATATGTTGCCGATCATCGCCATAAACCAGATCGACGTGGCACAGTGTTCCCGCACCATCGTTCGCTTGAATCTGAAATGGACCGGTCCGTTGAGATTGGACTTGGGTGATACCCATCATGTCCCACAATCCCACCAAGACGTCGGGGTTGCGAGTCAGGAATAAGAACATATCCCGGTCGCACGTGATCGCTTGGCTGGGCAACTGCCGAAACAAAGTGGGTTTCTCGGCCACTTCCAAAATGCGATTGCGGGCTTCGGCCGTTAAGCGATCCAGCGGTAACGAGTCCAAGATCGCTTGGCGATGACTCGCCGTTCCGATATGACCGTCCAGTTGTGCCTCGGCCGTTGTCGCCGGCCAAACCAACAACCACACCGCCATGGCAGCGAGACATCGGAGAGTCCGGGCGGTTAGGCACGGGTATTCGCGGATTTCGACCATCGTGGTTCTGGATTTCACCAGCACCGCCCCCATAAACGGAAGCCGCCCCCCCGGGCGGTCGGAGATTGAACGATTCGTCGTGAGTTGTTCCACCAAATTTCACGACAAACCGACACCATCGCGACGTCCAAGACGCCACGTCGGTGTAACTCTCCAATTCGGTTGTAACGGTGGTACGACGTGAGAAAAAGATTCGGCCCCTTCGCGATTGCCGCGTTCTGGCCAATACTGGGCAGGCGATTCTCACCTCACAAACTTTCTCAATCACGTTCAAACAACCGGAGCGAATTCCCGATGGCCAAGAAAACGATCGACCAAACCGAAGTGCAAGGCAAAACCGTCTTGATGCGAGTCGATTTCAACGTCCCGCTCGATGAAAACTGCCAAATCACCGACGATCGCCGCATCCGCATGGCACTGCCAAGCATCGAAAGCGTGATCAAACGTGGTGGGAAGTTGATCCTGATGAGTCACTTGGGTCGCCCCAGCGGCGGCGAAGGCGACGAGAAGTACTCGCTCGAGCCAACCGCAACGCGTCTGGGTGAAATGTTGGGCAGCCCCGTCCATTTCGCCGCCGACACCGTCGGAGAGGATGCGTCGACCAAGGCAGCAGCACTGAAAGAAAGCGAAGTCCTCGTGCTAGAGAACTTGCGGTTCAACAACGGAGAAAAGAAAGGCGATGCCGAATTCGCCGGAAAATTGGCCGCGATGGCTGATGTGTACTGCAACGACGCCTTCGGTACCTGCCACCGTCAAGACGCCTCGATGGTCGCCGTCCCCGAGGCCATGTCGGGCAAGCCACGCGTTGTCGGACATTTGGTCTCCAAAGAGATCCAGTACCTCAGCGATGCGATCGAAAACCCCGGCCGTCCGTTCGTTGCGATCTTGGGTGGTGCCAAGGTCAGCGACAAGATCAACGTGATCAACAATCTGCTGGGCATTTGCGACGCGATTCTGATCGGCGGCGCGATGGCGTACACGTTCTCGCTCGCCCAAGGCGGACAAGTCGGCGACAGCCTCGTCGAAAAGGACAAAGTCGATTTGGCTAACGAGTTGCTCGCCAAAGGCGGAGACAAGTTGCACTTGCCCGTCGACACGCATTGCGGTGACGATTTCGGCAACATCGCCGGTTGCAACAAGAAAGTCGTCGCGGCGGGTGAAATCCCCGACGGCATGGAAGGGCTCGACATCGGACCGGAAACCGCCAAGAAGTACGCCGACGTGATCAAGGACGCCAAGACCGTCGTATGGAACGGACCCATGGGCGTGTTCGAAAAGCCGCCGATGGACGCGGGTACCAAAGCCGTCGCTCAAGCGATCGCCAATTCGGATGCTCTGAGCATCATCGGCGGAGGCGACAGCGCCGCAGCGGTCGAACAACTCGGATTCGCCGACCAGGTCAGCCACGTCAGCACGGGAGGCGGTGCCTCGCTCGCGATGCTCGAAGGCCAACGATTTGCGGCCGTCGATTTACTCGACGAAGCCTAATCAATCGCGTCTAATCGATCGCGTCAAAATCTTCGAAGTCGTCGAGGTCGTCTTCTTCTTCCTCGATGTCATCGTTGGCAGTGTTCAAACCGAACTCGGCGCTGATTTCGTCGTCAATCTCGATTTCGTAATCGTCGTCGAGTTCTTCCTCGAAATCATCGTCGAAGTCGTCGTCGAAATCGTCCTCGTCGATGTCGTCAAATTCATCCAGGTCGTCTTCTGAATCATCCAGGTCGTCGCCGAACCCGGGCGAGCCATCATCATCGCCGTCCGAATCCGACTCGTCCCTGTCCAGATCGTCATCATCATCGTCATCGACGACCAAGGCCGGCGAGATCAATGGCTTGACGGGGGCGTCTTTCTCGCCTGCAGGAAACTCAGTCTCAGTCTCGGTAGTTTGGGGGGCAAACGTGACGCTCATGAACGGATTAACAACGCGGAAAGAAATGAAAAAATGGCCAAGCGGTGCGGCGAAGAGTGAACCACTCTAATGGAACACATCGCTTGCCGTGGCAAAATGGGTGGCAAAATGGGCAGACGAAAGAAGCCGTTCGGATTATTCGGCTCACGGAGTTTGTAACAAGTTTCTCGGACGCGCGGTCCAATTCCGAACATCCTCTGGTCTTTGTGTCGATCATTTTGGTAACTGATGGACCAATCACAAGCCGACGAAGCCTGAATTTTCGGCGAATCCCTAAATTTTGAGTGCGACCCGCCATGGATGGCCAATCTCGTGACCGAATCCCCAACGGGGTTTCTCGTCCTTTCTCGGTCGGTTTCCCTTCCCTCGCCGTGGTATGGCAATTTTCATGGTTGTTGTTGGCAAGCATCACGACGACGCTCCTGATCGGGGGCTGCGCCCATCGGTATGGACATTTGCTGGCCAATGACGACAAAGACATGGTCGGCAGCCACGAAGCGGGGGCGGCTACCTGGAATCCGCTGGTCGATGAATCGGTTGCCAAACTGCTCGGCCGTTGCCCACCGCCGAACGAGCCGTTGATACCTGGAGCCGAATTCGGTCAAACACCGGCGATGATGGCCAGTCACACGGCTAGCTCCGTGATCGGACCCGACGGCCAAGTTTCGCTGAACGGGCCGATCGGCTCGGGAGCGGTCGATCCGGCCGCGTGTGGCCCGTTGGTCACCGGTCCGGCTCGAGTTTGTTTCATCGGGATCGAAAACAAGAGCGCCGAAGAACTCGTCGATTTCAAAGATCAACTTTACGAGCGGATCGATTCGCAAATCAACTCGGGGCAGGCGTTTCGCAGCATCAGCCGTCGGCTAGTCGACGCGGCGTTGTTGGAAACACGTTTGCGTCCCGATTCGTTGTTCTTGCCCGCCAACCGAGACGCCTTCGCGGCGGCGTTGGGCCGTCAAGGAACGCCGGTCGACTATCTGCTCTACGCGACGATCACTTCGGGCACGACCGACCGAAACAAATCGACACAGCGGGATTATGTCTTAACGCTTGAGATGGTGAACTTGCACTCGGGCGACTACATCAAGGAATCGTCCAAGATCCGCAAGGGCTATCACAAGACGCGGGCCGGGAAATGGTGGAACTTCGGTCTGTTCGATCAAGCCGACGGTTGATCCGTTTCCGGCTTCATTCGGCGTTCGTTCTCACCCTGTTCGGCGTGACCCTGAGCGGCTGCGCCGCCAAGTTGGCCACGATCGATCAAGGACGCCAGGCTTTCGTTGCGGGCGATTTGCAGAACGCGAAAACGTTGTTGCACCAGGTCGCCGATTCGAAGGGTCGGTTTGCTAGTCCCGCGAAGCTCGATCTGGCGATCGTCGAGTTGGCATCGGGAGAGGTAAAGTCGGCCTCCAATCGATTGCGAACCCTGCGAGACGAGTTTGATCTCACGAGTGAAGTCAGCCAAGTCGGCGGCACCGGCAGTCTCGTGGCCGGTGCTAAGGCGATCGGCGGCGAAGCCGCGTCGATGCTCACTGACGACACCGCTCGGGTCTTTCAACCGGCCGGCTACGAGGAGGTCATGATCCGCACGATGCTCGCGATGTGCTCGCTCGTTCAAGACGACGGCGATGCGGAAAGCTATATCAACCAAGCGGCCCTGCACCAAGGGAAACTCCGCAGCCTCGCTGAGGCCAAACGGCAGCAGTTCTTTCCGGAGTCGCTCGACACGACGCCGCACCAAGAGTTGGTGCTCGCGCCCTATTTGCGTGGCGTATTGCGAGAAGCCACGCATCACGACTTTGACGATGCCCAACGAAACTATCAACTCGTTAGCGCCATCAAACCCGATTTTCGTCCTGCGATGGATGACCTCGAGCGTGCTACTACGGGAGCGCACAGCCGACCCGATCATGGCGTGTTGTATGTGTTCGCGATGGTCGGCCGAGGACCGGTGCTGCAACCGGTCGACGCGCCGATCACTTCGGCAGCCGTTTCGATCGCGTCGACGTTGTTGCTTCACGAAAGCAACGAGGAAGACGACGTCATCCAATTGCCAAAGATCACGTCGGTGAAGGTCCCTGCGGTCGTGGTGCCTCCCTCGCCCATCGCCGCGATCACGGTTGCGTCGCAAGGGTCGTCGACAATGACATTCGCCGGACCGACGGCGGGAGATTCGTATCGAATGTTGGGGGCGACGCAATCGTTGACTGATGTGGCGGAGTTAGTCAAACGACAAGCCGACGCGGAGCGTCCCTGGACGATCGCCCGCGCCATGGTCCGCCAAACCGGCAAAGAACTCGCCGTCGCCAAAGCGCGTGACGGATTGGGGCTCAACGGTGGTCTCGGGACCGTGTTTCATTTCGCCGCGACGAGTGCCTGGACGGCCACCGAATCGGCCGACACAAGGTGTTGGGGACTGTTGCCTCGCGAGATTCAAGTCCTGCGAGCGGAGTTGCCTGTTGGCCAACAAACGATCGTGATGGCTCCCGTCGGCGGCGACGGATTTTCGATCGGCCCTCAGGTGCAGACGACGGTTACGATGCACAACGGACGAAACACTTACCTCGTCGTGTTCGCCCCACATGATCAGATTCACCCGGTGGTACCACGGTAGTGTTTTTGTTCCAACGTTCAGTTCGCATTGGCATATCGCGGCACATCTTTTTTGACCCCCACGAGCTCGTCTCGTGGGTGAATTAGGTTCGCCGGCTAGACAACGACGCCCTCCCCACCTTCCGATCTTCACTTGTGCTCGCCGCTTGAAGCGGCGAGCACAAGTGAAAATCGGAAGGTGGGGCGAATTGCGGCTTGCGTCTAGCTTGCCAACCTCGGCTTCCTGCCAGACGAGCTGGCAGGGGAGCATTTTGTGAGCCGATGGCGCTAGCCACGGGTTCCGAATGGTGGCTTGTTTGCCGTAAAGCCCGCGGCTAGCGGCGTGTTGATTTAATCGTAACCCGAAGCGTGAGCGAGGGATTCATCACCATTAAGTCCTTTGTATGTATCCCTCGCTCACGCTTCGGGTTTCGATGAGGACTAAATCAACAGCCCGCTAGCGCCGTCGGCTCACTAAATCAACACGCCGTTGCGCTTCGGGCTTTTAAGGGTGCATTATATTGCGTGCAACGGTTGGTTAATCGTTAACGCCGAAGAGAACCTGCTCTTGGTCCGGCCAAGTCACGGATAATTTGGGGCGAACCTCTCCGCCTGCTTCCAAGAACGCGACGAGTTGGTCCAGTTCGGCCAAACGTTTGGCGACGATTGTCCATCCCTTGACCGCTTCGTCGATGTGGTCGCGTTGGTCTTCGAGCAGGTATTCTTGTCGCCGTGCCCGCATTCGTTCGGCGCGGGTGATCGCGACGTCCAGATCGAGCAACTGCCGATCGGCGGCTTCGAGTTGATTCGTGACGGCAGCCAACGAGGTGCGGATCGACGTCGCATCGGTCCATTGCCAAGGCATGGTCGGATGCAAACGCGCCCCGAATCGCATTCGCAAAGAAAACGATTGGGTCGTTTTCACATCGAACCGGACAACGATCGCGGTCTCTTCCGCTTTCTTTAGTTTCAACAACGCCACGCCACGAGTGTTTCTGGGGGATTCGCTGTCGATCGGTTCGATCCATTGCAAATCGACATCTTTCGGGACGACGACGTCCAGTGCGACTTGGGTCAAGTTCGGTGTGATCGGGGACTGCAGATTCCATTTCAACTTGTTGTCTCGTTTGGTGAGTCCCAATCGGATCGGTTCGGCGTCGAGGCTCGGTCGCAAGAAGATCGTGTCACCTTGGTCGGTTGTGATACGAGCTTGGCTCAAGGACGCCGATCGGGACCAATCCCGCGCCGCGTCGGACCAACCGAATTGCAGCGAATCCTCATCCTCGGAACGACGGATTTCAGCAATGGTCGTGGACGATTCCGCGTCGATCAAACTCCATCGCGAGGAGGCGTCGACGGCGACCAATCGGATCGAGTCGATGATCGCCGACCCGTTCTCGGTGCTTGGAAAAGACAGCTCTAGTTCACCAGGCAGCGATCCGCCGGATGCCTCTTCCCGACGGAGCAATTCGATCGGATCGGGCAATGCCGTTTCGTTGCTCGAAGGAATCGATGGCAAAACGATTCCAAAAGTCTTGGCGGCGATCGGATCCCGTGTGATCGTCGACTGCTCTTGGGTCGCTTCGTCGGCTTCGTTTTCCGGATCGCCATCCCCTTGAGCCATCGCATTCGAATCGTCCGCAAACAGATCGTCCGCCATGAGTGACTCGTCCGCCTGGGAGGATGCATCGTCGCCGGGCGTCTTGGTCGTCGAGATTTCGTCGATCGAAATGGGCAGGTTCGGCAGGCCATCCGGGGCGGGCGAATCAGGGTCGGTCGGATCAGATTTGGCGGAGGCTGCGGGCTGGTTTGGCGAGGACGCGGCGAGCATCTCGGGAGGCAAGAACGCGTCGAGCGATAAGCCGCTCGAACGCAGTTGATTGTCGATCGAATCGGCGACGTCGGGGACATCCGCCATGATCGTTTCCAAACTTTCATCTGATTGATTGTCATCGATCGGATCGGAATTCGGACGCCGCGTGGTTTCCGCAGTGCGAGCGGGCGATGACATTGGTGGCGGCGCGTTCGACTCTATTCCGCCAAGTGCCGCGAGCGATCCCGAAGCCGACCGAACTTCCGGTTGAGGCTCGGGACCGTTCGGGAAGAAGCCCCAAGTCACCAAACTGACCGCGACCGCAACGCCGGCTGCAGCGATCCACTTGTTTTTCCCATTCTTTTTCTTCGAGCGGTTTGGTTCGGTCTGACTTCGCTGCGTTCTTTCTCGATCAGCGTCGAACTCGACGGTCGTCGGGGCGGACTCCTCGGGTACATCGATCTCCTCGGGTACATCGGAGTCTGCGGGTGCATCGGGTTCAGTTGGCGAGGTTGTGGAGTCCGATGAAACGGCGGCCGCAGTTAGGTGTTCGGGATGTTCTTTGGCCAGACTCGGATTGGGCACCAATTGCCCGTTGTCGTCGACGAACCAATCGGCCCAGGTCGGATCGTTGGGATTGGGCGACCACGAGTCCGTTTGGCCGATCGACCGACGGGCTTCGCCGAGCCATTGCTGCCAAATATCGTCCGGCGGGGGGCCTAGACGAGCGATGCAATCCGCCACAGATTCCCGAGACGGTGCGACAGTCGCTGAATTCGTGTCTTTCATGGGTTCCTTTATACCCGATTGTGGTGGCTGGGCTTGTGGCGATTTTTGGGCTTCCATATCATGCTCCCCTGCCTAATGGTATTCCCCCGCTACCGATCCCGCTGTTTGGACCTTCCCTTTGTTGTTCCCCCTGGCTCCCGCGCTGGCTCCGTCGACCTTCAAGCTGGCAAGCGTCACGTTTGCGACTTGGTTTAGCGCGGCCACGTATTTTGCCGGGGACGCATCCTCGCGGTTCGTTCATCAGGCGGGTTTATTGGCCCAGGGAGCCGGCCAGGGCGAGGCCCCCACGGGGTTGCAATTGTTCTTCAGCAGCCCGTTGCCGCTGTTCGCCGGTCTGGCGATGATTTGGTACCTGACGTGGTTTTTGCCCGAAAAACGCAAGCGTCAAGACGAAGCGAGCATGTTGGCATCGTTGACCAAGAACGACCGCGTGATCACCTTCGGCGGGTTGCACGGTACGGTCGCCTCGGTGGACGCCGCCGGCGACACCGTGGTCTTGAAAATTGATGAGGCGGGCACGACGCGAGTCAAAGTCAACCGATCGGCCATCGTGGCCATCACCGAACACGCCAAGGGAAAAAATGTTGCCAAGACGGGTAAGTCCGGCAAGATCCCTGGCGACGATCCGAATTCCAAGAATGCGTCCGACGAAGATTCGTCGGACTAGCTCCTATCCTCCCGCCGCCGTCTCGTGCGAGAAGTGTCAATGAATGGCGTTCTCGGTCCCGGCGGCGAAAACCACTACGTCCTCCGAAAAGTCACGATGGATCTTCCTTCCTCTCTCCACTCTCTTTCCCACACCTTGGCCATCCCCGTCGGTTTCGCCCCATCGGATTGGTCGACCGCGTTGCTAGCGCAAACCAACTCCGCCGTTGCCGGTGAAGTTTCTCGCGGGATCTCTGGCCAACAATGGGTCGTCTTGTTGGTCGCCGCCGCGATCTTGATCCTGCCGTTCATCATCGGATCCAAGCTCGCCAAAGGCCTGAAAATGCCTGGCTACGGCACCCGTTTTGGCTTCATCATGTTGGCCATCATCGGTTCAGGCGTGACGCTGTGGAACAAGCTCCCCGGTCTGGGCGTCGACCTACAAGGTGGGACGATTTTGGTTTATGAGATCGACCCGGACAAACAACGTGAGTTGGAAAAAACCGGATCGCCGATTTCGAGCAAAGACCTCGTCGAGCCGTTGACCCGGCGGATTAACCCTTCGGGAACCCAGGAAATCGTGATTCGCCCCTACGGTGAATCGCAGATCGAAATCATCGTTCCGGCCGTCGACGATCGCGAAGTCGCGCGGATTAAAAAGCTCGTCAGCGAAGCGGGTGTACTGCGTTTTGCGATTCTTGCCAACCAGGTCGACCACCAAGCGATCATCAGCACCGCGTTCGACCAAGCCGAAAGCGACGATCCCGCCATCGCAACGGATGAAACCGTCGGCACACCTGACGACGGTCTTTACGGCCGCTGGGTGAAACTCGGCCGCGAAACCAAAGAGGTCGACGGCGTCCGGCCGCTGCGGATGAGCACCCAGGGAACGATCCTACGCAATCCCAACAACGGCGAGATCCTCAACATCCCTCAAGAACTGCTCGGCCGTGACGAAGAGGTCAAGATCGCCCTGTGGATGAAAACTCAGTCGTTCTCGGAAATCGAAGTGCTGATGATCATCAATCCGTTGTTGGACATCAAAGGCGACGACTTGTCGTACGCCGCGAGCACGTTTGACGAGCAAGGCGGCCCTGCGGTGGCGTTCAATTTGACCGACTTCGGGTCGGGTCGCTTCCGAGCCTTGACGACGAACAACTCTCCCGAAGGAACCCGCAAACGACAACTCGGGATTATCTTGGACGATACGCTGTTGTCGGCACCGAACATTCTGCAACCGATTTCCAAAGAAGGCCGCATCACGGGCAACTTCACTCGTGAAGAAGTCGACGGATTGGTGCAAATCCTCAAGGCAGGTCAACTGCCCGCGACCGTGACCAAGCAACCGATCGCCGAAAACCAAATCGACGCGACCTTGGGTAAAGACACGATCGAAAAAGGCGTCTTCGCGATCGGCTTGTCGCTCGCCATGGTGCTCGTTTTCATCCTGTACTATTACCGGTTCGCCGGAGTCGTTGCCTGCATCGCGTTGATCATGAACTTGGCGATGATTTTGGCCACGATGGTATTCATCAACCAACCGATGACGTTGCCTGGATTAGCCGGTCTGGTTTTGACGGTCGGTATGTCGGTCGACGCGAACGTGTTGATTTTCGAACGCATCCGCGAGGAACTGAAAAAAGGTGCCAAGGAACGCATGGCCGTCCGCAACGGTTTTGCCCGGGCGACGACGACGATCATCGATGCCAACTTGACGACCCTCATCACAGCCATCGTGCTATATGCGATCGGTACCGATCAAATCCGCGGCTTCGCAGTCACGCTGATCCTTGGGATTGGGTTCTCGATGTTCACCGCGATTTATGTTTCGCGAACAATCTTTGACTTGGCCGAACGTCGCGGTTGGCTGTCGCTGTCGATGGCCGATACGGTCAACTCGATGCGAGCGGCGATGTCTGCGGGTGGCGAGTTCGACTTCATCGCACGCGGCAAGATGATGTTGTCCATTTCCTTGATCCTCGTTATCGGCGGTGTTGCCGCACTGATCAGCCGAGGCCAGGGGATCTTCGACATCGACTTCGCCGGCGGTTCTTCGGTTCAATTTCGTGTCGATTCGCCGACGGAGACCGAAGAAATTCGCCGTATTGTCGCGGCGGCATTTGCTGACGATGAATCGACCGAAAAAGTGCAGTTCACTGTCAACGGCGTGAGCATGGACGGTGTTGCCGATAACACAATTTTCAAAGTCGATTCGTCGGTAGATCAAGTCGACACCCTCAAGACCGCTATTCAAAAGGGATTCGCCAAGGAACAGTCCGTGGGATTGAGCACCTACAAAGTCAGCATCACGCCAACGAAGATCAAAGGTGCCACGACTGAGCCGCCAGCCGAAGCGACCAGTTCGATCGCCGAACCGAATGTGAATGATCAGTCGTTCTTGCAGGTTCCGCAGGACTTCGAAACGCTGACCAACGGGACCATGTTGACGGTCTTGCAAGCGGAAGACGCAGCTGAAACCCCTGCCAGCGAAGCACCAGCTTCAGCTGCCACCGACGCGACAGAGATGCGAGAAATCGACTTGCCTGGTTTTGCTTTCACGACCTCGGACCTCGCTCTCGGTGTCGAAGGCAGCGACAAGGAAGCGTTGATCAATGAAGCCGCGTTGCTGGATTTTATCAAAGCCGCCGCTGCCGATGCGGGCATTGCTATCAACGAACGTGGTATTCGTCTCAGTCCACTTGGCGATGATACCGGCGATTGGGACAGCGGCTCGGCGCTGCCGTACTCTTCATGGCGAATCCAATTGCCACTCGAAGGTGACAAAGCGATCGCTGTGATGAAACAACTTGAACAAAAACTGGGTAGCGATCCGGTTTGGATCAGTAGCAGCAGCGTTGGGGCTCAGGTCGCCGGTGACATGATCGGACGTGCCGCCGGTGCATTGTTCGCATCGCTCCTGTGCATCATCGGATATATCTGGTTCCGATTCCAACGGGTCATCTACGGCTTCGCCGCCGTGGTCGCCCTGTTGCACGACGTGTTGATTACACTCGGTGCGATCGCGATCAGCTACTGGGTTGCTGACGCACTCGGGTTCCTGTTGATTGATCCATTTAAGATCTCGCTAACCGTCGTCGCGGCGTTGCTGACCATCATCGGTTATTCGCTCAACGATACGATCGTCGTGTTCGACCGAATCCGCGAAACCAAAGGCAAGGCCCCACGTTTGACCGGCGACATGATCAATAGCAGCATCAATCAGACGCTCAGCCGGACGTTGCTTACCTCGGTGACGACTTTGATCGTCGTCGTATTACTCTACGCCCTCGGCGGCGAAGGCATCCACGCGTTTGCGTTCGCTTTGGTCGTCGGCGTGGTCGTCGGGACTTACAGCTCGGTATTCATCGCCAGCCCCATCTTGTTGATGTTGGTTCAACGCAACGAGAAGAAAGCCGCGATCAATTCCTAAGCGGAGTTGATGGACACTGTAGGCTGGGTGGAGGAGGCTCTGCGACGAACACCCGGCAGTTGGCAGCTGGCAGTTGGCAGTTGGCTCAAACTTAAACCTCAACTTAAACGTAAACCTAAACTTCCGCTCCCGACGCGAGCAGCGCCAGATCCGTGACCCAAGAAAAAACGAGTTTAAGTTTAAGTTGAGGTTTAAGTTTAGGTCTTTCGGCGAGTGTGCTGTTGCCGGGTCTCCGCCGAAGCGGCTGCGACCCAGCCTACTTCTGACCCATCGATCGCGGATTTCGTAGGCTGGGTGGAGGAGGCTCTGCGACGAACACCCGGCAGTTGGCAGCTGGCAGTTGGCTCAAACTTAAACCTCAACTTAAACCTCAACTTAAACCTCAACTTAAACGTAAACCTAAACTTCCGCTCCCGACGCGAGCAGCGCCAGATCCGCGACCCAAGAAAAAACGAGTTTAAGTTTAAGTTGAGGTTTAAGTTTAGGTTTTTCAGCGAGCCTCGTGTTGCCGGGTCTCCGCCGAAGCGGCTGCGACCCAGCCTACTTCTGACCCATCGATCGCGGATTTCGTAGGCTGGGTGGAGGAGGCTCTGCGACGAACACCCGGCAGTTGGCAGCTGGCAGTTGGCTCAAACTTAAACCTCAACTTAAACTCAACTTAAACCTCAACTTAAACGTAAACCTAAACTTCCGCTCCCGACCCGAGCAGCGCCAGATCCGCGACCCAAGAAAGAACGAGTTTAAGTTTAAGTTGAGGTTTAAGTTTAGGTTTTTCGGCGAGCCTCGTGTTGCCGGGTCTCCGCCGAAGCGGCTGCGACCCAGCCTACTTCTGACCCATCGATCGCGGATTTCGTAGGCTGGGTGGAGGAGGCTCTGCGACGAACACCCGGCAGTTGGCAGTTGGCTCAAACTTAAACCTCAACTTAAACGTAAACTTCAACTTCCGCACCCGAAGCGAGCAGCGCTTGCGAGCCATCCCAGATCCGCGACCCAAGAAAAAACGAGTTTAAGTTTAAGTTTAAGTTTAAGTTGAGGTTTAAGTTTAGGTTTTTCGGCGAGCCTCGTGTTGCCGGGTCTCCGCCGAAGCGGCTGCGACCCAGCCTACCATTTGGCTGGTCGTCCGATTACGCTTTGGTGGTTTGCTAGGCCACTGATGTATCCAGGTAGGACGACCCGATGATCCCTGATGTTCAGCTTACGGCGGAATACCAACGACTCGCCGCAGAGGCTGATCGTGAGAACAATTGGAAACGCTGGGGACCTTACCTGTCCGAACGGCAATGGGGCACCGTCCGAGAAGACTACTCCGAAGGTGGGCATTCGTGGAGTGACTTTCCGCATGAACACGCTCGTAGTCGCGCTTACCGCTGGGGTGAAGACGGCTTGCTCGGCTTCACCGATCGGCAATGTCGGCTGTGCTTCGGCCTCGCGTTGTGGAACGGCAACGACACGATTCTGAAAGAACGCCTGTTCGGCTTGACCGGACCGGAAGGCAATCACGGGGAGGATGTCAAAGAGCTTTATTACTACCTCGATTCGACCCCGACGCATTCGTACGCCAAAGCGATGTACCGCTATCCGCAGGCGACGTATCCCTACGACGAGTTGGTGCGAACGAATGCCGAACGCGGGTTAAATGATCGTGAATACGAACTGCTCGATACTGGAATTTTCGCCGAGAACCGTTTCTTCGACGTGACGGCGACCTATGCCAAAGCCGACGACAACGATTTGCTGATCGAAATCTTCGTCACCAATCACGGACCCGACTCGCATGACATCACGATTTTGCCGACCCTGTGGTTTCGCAACACTTGGGTGTGGGGATGCCGCCATGAAGGATGCACGGCCAAGCCGCTGATCCAACGAGTCCAATCAAACTCAATTCCCGATGTTCATCTCGTTCACACGCGGCACGATACGCTCGAACCGTTTCAATGTCGGTTTGAAAATCAACCGGGCAGTGAGCTGGTGTTTACCGAGAACGAAACCAACCTGGCCAAGCTGTTCGGTGGCGAGAACTATTCCGCCTACACCAAAGACGCATTTCATCGCTACGTCATTGATGGCCAAGCGACAGCGGTCAATCCGAAACAACATGGAACCAAGGCCTCAGCGATCTACCGATGGAGATTGCAGCCCGGTGAAACTAAGACAGTCCGCCTACGTTTAACCGCCACCGAATTGCTCGGGGACGCCCACCCGGATTTAAACGATGATTTCAATCGCGTCATGGATCAACGTCGGCGCGAAGCCGACGAGTTCTACGCCGCCGTGATTCCGGTCGAGGCGACCGATCAAGAACGCATGATCTCGCGTCAGGCATACGCCGGTTTGATGTGGACGAAACAATTTTATCATTACATCGTGGCCGATTGGCTCGACGGCGATCATGACGTCATGACGCCCCCTGCGGCTCGGCACGCCGGACGCAACAAAGATTGGCGGCATCTTTACGCTCGGGACATCTTGTCGATGCCCGACAAGTGGGAATACCCATGGTTTGCGGCGTGGGATTTGGCATTCCACATGATCCCGGCGGCTCGCATCGATCCCGCCTTTGCCAAAAAACAATTGATGGTGTTGTTGCGTGAATGGTACATGCATCCCAACGGTCAATTGCCGGCTTATGAGTTTTACTTCGACGATGTCAATCCACCGGTCCACGCATGGGCCTGTTTGCGGGTCTTTCAAATGGAAGCCGAGACCGGACATCGCGATTACAAATTCCTCGCTCAATCGTTTCAGCGTTTGCTGCTGAACTTCACTTGGTGGGTCAACCAAGTCGACGGCAATGGCGACAACGTGTTTGCAGGCGGCTTTTTGGGATTGGACAACATCGGCGTGTTTGACCGCAGCAAAGGCTTGCCCGATGGTGCCGAGTTGGAACAGGCCGACGGGACCGCGTGGATGGCGTTCTACAGCGGCACGATGATGTCGATGGCGCTCGAATTGGCCCGTCACGATCGAAGCTATTCCGATATGGCGTCCAAGTTTCTCGATCACTTCATCCGTATCGTCGACGCCATGAACGGCGGCGAAAGCGGCGGTTTGTGGGACGAGGAAGATGGTTTCTATTACGATCAATTGAAGATTGACGGTGATACCCGGTCGATGAAGGTGAAGTCATTGGTGGGGTTGTTGCCGTTGATTGCCGCTGAGATTCTCGACGAAGATTTACTCGACGACTTACCCGGCTTCCGAAATCGTTTGGAATGGTTCTTAACCAACCGCCACGACTTGGTGAAGAACATCACGTTTTGTGAGACAACCAAAGTGCATCGTCGCATGTTGATCTCGATCCCGTCCAAAGAACGATTGCGACGTGTGCTGAAGGTGCTCTTGGACGAAAATGAATTCATGTCCCCGTATGGGATCCGTTCATTATCCAAAGCCCACCAGGCTGAACCGTTTCGCATTTCGATTCGTGATCAGCAACACACCGTTGCCTACGTTCCCGGCGAATCGGACAGTTGGATGTTTGGCGGCAACAGCAATTGGCGCGGTCCGATTTGGTTCCCGACGAGTTTCCTGTTGATCGAAGCCTTGCAACGATATCATTCGTTTTACGGCGACGAACTACAGGTCGAATGCCCGACCGGATCGGGAAACATGATGAATCTGCGTGAAGTCGCTGGTGAATTGAATCGTCGGTTGACGAACCTGTTCGTGTGCCCCGAAGGTGGCGGCTCGCGGCCGTGCTTAATCGGCAGCGGCACACAGTGCGACGACGTGCTCTGGCAAAACCAAGTTCTGTTTTACGAATACTTCAACGGTGATACCGGCGAGGGCCTCGGTGCCAGTCATCAGACCGGTTGGACGGCGCTCATCGCCACCTGCATCGAGCAACTCCACGGCCGAGTCTGTCACTCCGTTGCCGGCGAGTAGGCTGGGTGGAGGAGGCTCGGCGACGAACACCCGGCAGTGAAGAGTGAAGAGTGAAGAGTGAAGAGATCGGTCGGATTGGACTGATCTGACTGATCGGTCCGAGCTTGAGCAGCTAACAGCCTGCCGGGTCTTCGCTATCGATGCGACCCAGCCTGCGTTCCTAACTCAAACACATTCACTTCGGGGCGGCAGTTGAATCTTGCTTGCAGGCCATATCCGATCCCGCGGCTAATGTGGAGTTGTCGGCCCGAACCGACGTCGTAAAAGCCGCTGACGTAGCGATCATTGCGAACCGGGAGTTTGGGCGGCTTCAGGAACGGAGGCTTGCACTGGCCGCCGTGTGTGTGCCCCGCCAAGATCACGCCCTGGAAATCGCCCCAGACCGGTTGGTCGACAACGTCAGGATTGTGGCACAAACAAACTGACGCTCGCCCGGCATTGGCCTGCTTGAGGATCTTGGACGCTTGGAACTTTCGACTCCAAAAGTCATCCAGACCAAAAACGTCCAGTCCGTCGAGTTTGACTAGCTGGTCACGAAGGACCTCGACGCCTAATTTCGACATCGTCGCTTCCACCATATCGGCCACGTGATCCTCGCGCCATCGACGCCCGTAGTCGTGGTTGCCGAGACACGCGAGCGTCGCAACCGATCCCAGTTTCAATGGCGACAACAAGCGAGCGATCGTTTGATCAGAACCGGCAAAATGCGAGTCGAGGATGTCTCCGGTAATCACCAGCAGATCGGCTCGCAGCTCGTTGACCGTTGCCACCACGGATTCCAGGTAGTCTGGATCGGTGCTTCCGATGTGCAAGTCGGACATTTGCACGATCGTTTTTCCTCGCCAAGTCGAGGGCAGGTTCGGGATCGCTAGCGGAGCATAGTTCACCTGTAACCAATGCGGTTCCCACCACCGCGCCCAACTGAACATCAATGCCGGCGAGGCAAGCACGCCGCCCGCCACTGCCCGAATCGCCCGACGACGGGTCATCGCAGGAAGGTGAAACGCGGTCCGTCCATCGGGTATCGATGGAACCTCGGGTGGCGGTTGATTGGAAAAATCTTTCATCAAACCCTGGAAATGTCAAAAACTCCGGTAAAGCCGAACTTGGTTTCACTCACATCGACAACCCTCACGTTCACGTTCAGCGGCAAGGCCCCAAGGGTAATTAAACTGCGGGGAAGATTGTGGCCACAACCATGGTAATCACTAGCGCCGAACAGCCCATCGCGATACTCATGGGGGAGATCACCCGCAAAGCTTCCTTTTCTGTCATGCCGCTCATTTCGGAAATTACCCAAAACGCGCTGTCGGTCATCCAAGACACCGGCTTGCTTCCTGCTCCAATCGCCATCGCTAAATAGACCGGGTGAAACGGCAACGATTCACTCATGGCAAAGCCTTGCAAGACGCTGGCCGAGGTGATCATCGCGATCGTCGCGGAACCTTGGACGGTTCGGATCGCAGCGGTGATGGCGAACGCGAGTGGCAGCATCATGACGCCCGGCATGTCGCGGGCGATCGCCGAGACCGCGTCGGCAATGCCGGCTTGATGAAGCATCTTGCCTAGCGAACCGCCCGCAGCGGTAATCAAGATGATCCCGCCCGCCGAAGCGATCGCGGCACCGACCAAGCCCTTGCGTTCTTTCGGATCGACCCACCGCATCAAGACAAACGCGATTACGCAACCGATGCCTAAGGCGATATTCTTGTCACCAAGTGACAAGACAAAATCAACGGTTTCGGACCATGACTCATTGGGTTTCCATTTGGTCGATCGAATTACTGAGCCGATCGTAATCAAAAGTACCGGCAACAGGATCGGTGCAAGTGCCATCGATAACGGAGGTCGGCTGGTGGCGGAGTTTTCCGGATCATCGGCGGGGTCCACTTCCGGTAAATCGTTTCCGTCTTCGTCACGCAACGGCAAGTCGATCGTGCGATTGATCAACCTTGCGAACATCAACGACACGATACTGGTCAAGCTTCCGATGCCCAGCCCGGCGATCAGCATCGCGCCGATCTCCACGTTCAGAATGGCGGCCACTTGCAACGGTCCAGGTGTCGGAGGGATCAACGAGTGGGTGATCGATCCGCCGGCGAGGATCGCAAGAATGAACAAAACGTAGTTCTTCCCTACGCGACGTCGCAAGCTGCGCGCGATGGGGATCATGAGGTAAAAGACCGTATCAAAGAACACGGGAATGCCCAGTACGAACGAGCCCGCCGCCAGCGCTTCGGGGGCACGACGATCACCGGTGACTTTCAACATCGCGGTCACGATCGTGGATGCCGCCCCGGAGTGCATGAGTAAGGCGCCGATGACGCTGGCAAGCGCAATGACAATCCCGATCGATCCGGTCGTGTTTCCGAATTGGGTGGCGACACGACGCGACGCCGACTCCCGTGAGAACGCGTCGGCCTGGGCCTCGATTTGCTCGGCGACGATCGGGTGATCATCCAAGTATTCCGCAGTGATGCCTCGATCTTGGATCGCCTCCTCGCTCGCAAAACGATACAGTTGCGTTTGCGGCGTGAGGACGGCGACAAGAAACGAAGCCGTCAATAACGCCAAGAACGCATGCAAGCGAAATACTAAAATCGCGATCAGAACAAAGCTGATGGCGATCAAACAGAGCCAACCGATGGACAAAACTGATCTCTCGGGTAAGTGAAACGTTCCCCAAGTGGCCCAACGAGCCTTGGCGGAACATTGCTTGTGAGCCGGAAGTTTACCAGCTTCCGCCACTGCCGAGTGAGTGGACTAAGGCGTCGGGATCGATCGGAAAGCTCGGATGCGAGCTCGCGGGGCGAGTCCCCGAGTATCGATCGGTTCCTCCAGCACAAAACCGCCGACGTTGCCGGCTTGGTCGGTCGCGTCGATGCGAAGGTAGATCTGTCGCGGTAACTGCGGATCGGCCGGCCAAACGTAATCGCCAACGTTTCGCAACCCCGCCGCGATGGTCGTCCACGGACCATTGGGCGAGTCGCTGAACGCCAACGCAATCGGCCGTGTCATCAAGTACTCATCTTGGCAACGATACTGAATCACCAACGATCCGGCTCGGTCGCTTTCACCATATCGGGCACCGGTGATGCTGACTTCCGGTTCGGTCTCATCGACCACCACGACGATATCAGGAACATCGCCGGGCAGAGGACTGGGGCTCGCCAACCCGTTGGCGGCGACGACAACAATATTGAACCCGAAGATCCCTTCGCCGTTGGTTTCGATATCGAACGGGCTTTGACGGTCCGGATCGCTGCCCCATTTCTTCCACGTTTGTCCACCGTCGGTCGTACCATAAAGTTCGATGGCTTCCACTCCACGACCTCCGATCGCTTCAATCTCATAGTCAAGACTGAACTGACGACTCTGGCTGTGCCGAACCACCGATCGCTGCGACAACTCCTCGAGGCTCAATATCGGAACCCGCGATCGACTGACTGTGGTTCGTGGATCGGTAAACTTGGGTCGATCCGAATCGATCGGCGACCAAGGCGACGGAGTCGCCGTCGGTTCGGCATCTTGATCAGACGAAACATCGCTCGTTTGCGCAGGCTGATTGGACAACTTGGGTTCCAACGACGATTCGTTCATCGCCGGCCGATTCAGTTGCGTCGGCGCGGGTGGTTGGCCTGTGGGTGCGGGCACCATTTCGGTGACCGAGGGTTGATCGAGCGGTCGCATCGCATCGGCAGCGGTTCGGGGACGCTTCTCCGGCTCGGCCGCCGGTGCAGACAAGTCCTCGACAGCGGGGGCGGTTTCAGGCAACAACTCGACGCCTGAAAAAGAATTCGATCCAGGTAACGCTCGACCAAAGTCTTGGCTAATTTGTTCGGGGGTCGATGGCGGCGGAAGCGTCTCGGAGTTCCCGGCCACTCCATAAGGTGCGGGGAATCCGAAAGGAGCCGCCGCCAGATGAGCCTGCGGCTTGGCCGGAGTCATATTCGGGACCTGCGCGTGGGTGGTCGATGGCTCTTGGCCTGCTAACGCTTGCAACGCCGGCGTTTCGTCGATCGAGGGTGCCGACGCAAACCGGTTGGGATTCTTGGTCGCGACGCGCGGCTTTTGAATTCGCTTGGTCACGATGGTTTCGTTGCCCGCCCGATCGAGCACCCGCAAACGCAGTGAAAGCTCTTGCCAACGATCTTGGGGTTCGAACACGAACCGTCCGCCCTGGGCGGTTCGCGAAATCGACGCCGTCTGCCACTGCCGGGTTACGTCGGTGACGTAATGGATGGACATCTGGTCCACGCCGGTGGCATCTTCGACAAGAAATTCAGCGATGACTTTGCCTTCGGCGCTAGCATCGGCAACCAACTCCACGACCGGTTCGGTGGTATCGATGGTGACCTTCAGTTCCGGAGCGATCGGTCCAGGAGGATGCGGTCGTCCGCTCGCGTCGATCGTCCGTGTCGCAAACCAATAGGTCCCTTCAGATGTCTCGGAGACTTGAAACTGTCCGACACCGGGAGCCTGGCGGTCGAGCAATTGCCATTTCCCTTGAGGCAAACCAGGGTTCGACGGCGACGGCGTTGCGGCCATGTAAAGGTGAACTTCTTGGGGCGGCGAGCCGCTCTTGGCGATGTTGAACGGAATCTGAAACGATCGCGATCCCAACACCACATCGGTCACCTCGCCGCAGACATGCGAGGCTCCACCGAATCCCCCAATCCCTGCGGTCAGTCCCAGCGCAATCATGAATCGGGCACGACGATTGGCGACCGAGCCGAACGGACGGACCGCCCGATTTTGACTCTGATTCGAAACAGCGGCACTTCGGTCCTGGTCAAATCGCATGTTATGGTCAAAATCAAGGGTCTACGGACAATGCTTTGTATCGGTTATCGGCTTTCACCCACCTGGGACTTCATCTTTTGACTCACCACCAACCTCAAAATCGCTACGACTATGACGTGATCGTCATCGGAGCCGGTCACGCGGGAACCGAAGCCGCCGCCGCCGCCGCCCGACTGGGGGCCAAGACTGCGTTGCTAACCACCAATCTGGATACCGTCGGGCAAATGTCATGCAACCCGGCCATCGGCGGCGTCGCGAAGGGGCAAATCGTTCGCGAAGTGGACGCATTGGGGGGCTTGATGGGAGAAGCCATCGACGCGACCGGCATCCAGTTCCGCATGCTCAACCGCCGCAAAGGCCCCGCCATGCACAGCCCGCGGGCGCAAGCGGACAAGAAGGCGTATCAAAACCACATCAAATGGCAGATCGAGTCTCAATCGAATCTGGATCTGCGGCAAGAAACCGTCGAAGACCTACTCACCGAACCGATCACCGAAGCCGACCAATCCGCACGCGAGCACGCCCAATTGGCCGGGCACAAGATCGTCGGCGTTCGCGTGCGAGGCGATGCCGTTTACTATGCGTCTGCGGTGATCCTGACGACGGGAACGTTCTTGCAGGCGATCATGCACACGGGCGAAGCTCAAAGCGCCGGCGGCCGGGCGGGCGAAGGCACGACGACGGGGATCAGCGGTGCACTCAAACGCCTCGGTTTCCAACTCGAACGATTCAAGACCGGCACACCGCCGCGGCTCAACGCCCGCACGATCGACTACAGCCGGTTGGAGATTCAACCCGGTGACGAAGATCCCCAGCCGTTCAGCTTTCTGACCGATGCGATCACGACTGAACAATTGCCATGTCATATCGCGCACACGAACGAAGCGGTCCACGATCTGATTCGCGCGAACCTTTCTCGCGCGCCAATGTACAGCGGCCAGATCGACTCGCGTGGGCCACGCTATTGTCCGTCGATCGAGGACAAGGTGGTTCGGTTTGCGGACAAAACGAGTCACCAACTGTTCTTGGAACCGGAAGGGTTTCAAACTCACGAAATCTACGTCAACGGGATTTCGACAAGCCTTCCGCGAGACGTCCAAGATGCCATGTTTCGCTTGATCCCCGGCCTCGAGAAGGCGTCGATCATGCGGTACGGATACGCCGTGGAATATGACTACTGCCCGCCGACGCAGTTGTGGCCTCATTTGGAATCCAAGGCTGTTTGTGGTTTGTTCTTTGCCGGACAAATCAACGGCACGACCGGTTACGAAGAAGCCGCCGGGCAAGGTTTGATCGCCGGACTAAACGCCGCCCGCACGATCGCTGGCCGATCGCCTTGGGTGCCTTCGCGCCAAGATGCGTATCTAGGTGTGTTGGTCGATGATCTCGTCACGGCCGGAACCGATGAACCTTATCGCATGTTTACCAGCCGCGCTGAATACCGACTGTTGCTTCGACAAGACAACGCGGACCGTCGATTAACGCCTCAAGGTGACGAGCTAGGTCTGATCAGCACACTACGTCGAGAAAAGTTTCAAGACAAGGTCGCTCAAATTCAACGCGGTCGCGAACTACTGCACCAAGGTCGAGTTCAAGGAACGCCCGCCGACGTTTATTTGCGGCGACCAGAAGTCACATGGGACGTGATCTGTGAATCGGTTCCGGAATTGCAATCACTTGATTCGAATGCCGCCGAACAATGTTGTATCGACATCAAGTACGCCGGGTACATCGATCGGCAACAACTCGACGTTGACAAACAAAATCGGTTGAGCGAGAAGAGAATTCCAGCGTCGTTCAATTACGACCGAATCGTAACGCTAAGGAATGAAGCTCGAGAAAAATTCACCCGAGTCCGACCACTCAGCTTGGCTCAAGCTAAACGAATCAGCGGCATCACCCCCGCCGATATCGCGCTTGTCCTCGCCCATCTCGAACGCAAATCATAAGTCTGCCAACGCGTCCAAGGTAGGCTGGGTCGGAGCCGCTTCGGCGGAGACCCGGCAGCGCTTTACTCGTCAGGAAATGCACCACATGTTCGCCGCCAATGCGTTCTCCTCACCATCCCGCGATTTTATGGCTTCAGCTTCCAACCGACCACAACGCCCAACGCAAACATCCAACAGGCGGCGACGTCTGGTTTTTCGCGTGCGTAATCTTTAGCGATCGAGAAGAGATCACGAGCCGGTTCGCGCACAAAGTGCTGCGCCGCATCGTGCCCATACACACTTGCAGCATTGGCAACTCGTTCGGCCGTATGTCGGGCTTGTCCGGCCATATCATGACCGACATTGGGTTTGGATTGATGTTGAAATTCGGCACTGGTTTCTGGCGTAGACATATTACTTCCTATTGGTAGGTGTGAGAGGGGTTTCGTTGGTACGTCGTTGAACTGGTTTCGAGGTCGTTCGTCGCGAAGGACTCTGCCCGGATTTGATTGCGTGGTGATGTCGATGGCGAAACCAGAGTTGCTTTGAGCCCGCGAAGATTCTCCCCGAATTCCGATTTGGTTTCGGCAATGGCAGCACCAGCCGACTGAATCGATTTCAAAGCAATCCACAACATGACCCCGACGATCACAAACACCACCGTCGCGGCGATTAAGAGCGAAAGTCCGATCGGCAACTCGCTCAGGTCGTGCAACGCCAATCCGAGTCCCGCGATCAAGACCGTCAGCGCCGATGTCGCGAGCGTGGCGGCCACGGCGGACAAGATCAACGCGCGGACCAATTTCGTTCGTGCTGCTTGGCTGTCTACGGACAATAGTTGCCATTGCAATTCCGCCAAATCCAAGATGTCACGGGTGACACGTTGGAAGCTATGTACATGACTCATTTCAAATCTTTCGTTTGACTATCCAGCCCAACGCCATGCCGATCAACGCTGCCGATGCGAGCACCACAGCGGGACGCTCCTGGGTCAGCCGAGACATAAAGGAACGGTTGTTCTCGATGGCGACTTGGTGGTAGTGATGAGATGCGGAGGTCGGACCGACACGTGGTGGCGTCGGTTCTTGTTCGTAGGGCGGTCTGGTTTCAATGGCGATCATGTGATTTCTCGTGAGGCAAACTGAATCGTTGTGATACCTGATGGGCGATCACGGTGGCGGCTTGCTTCATCGCCATGGTTGCGATCGCGCCGCCGATACCCCCGATTAATCCTCGCTTGGCTGGCTGCGGCCGCAAGGCGTCGTCGCCTTGATTGCCGAAGTCATGATGAATGACCTTCACTTCCGATTTTTTTCGATGAGGTACCATTACATAGCCGACGACGACGGCGGCACCGACGAGCAGCCATGGATAGCGGCCCATGTGATACCTCCAATCCGACAGCTCCCGCGCACTTTGCCGCGCCACGTCCACGTCATAGGGAAGTTGCGTGCGGATCTCTTGCATCCGTTGCTTGATCGCGGCGGCCTGCTTCTTGGTCGCGAGCGTATTTGACATGCCTATCGCTTCCGGTTCATAAAGACCATCGCGCCGGCAAAGATCCCGACGCCGAATGCGATCGCGAGAGACTCAAGTGGACGGGTGCGAATCGTTTCGTTGATCCGAGCCGAATACTCACTCGACTGGGCCGCAAACTGTTGAGCTCGCTCTCGTGTATAGGCGGACGCGTCGGCAGCCAATTGTCCGGCAACGTCGGAAAATTCGTTAAACTTTTGAGACGCTTGATCGGCAAGACTCTCATTCAAGATGTGATCGAGAAATGTCTCCACCTCAGCTCGTGCCGCACCGGTCTTCTCTTGAACAACGCCAACGAGTTGATCGGCGGAGCCTTTGGCACGTTGCAGGTCGTCTTCGGTCAATTGCCCCCAATGTTCTTTTAAGCGGCCTTTGACTTGATTCCAGTGCCCTTGTAGTTCTTCACGATTTGACATCGTTGGGTATCCTCTCTTTGCGTACAGATCGCTCACCGGTCGATGAGTTCAATGCGTAAAGAGAAGCATCCGCTGTGCCAAAGCTCGATTCTTTGTTGGATTCGTCGCTTCAGCACGCAAAACGCGTCGGCAAGCGGTCAACGTGAACGGCTTTCGACCAACCTCGCGGTGCGACTGGGCTTCGCCGTCCAAATTTTGTTGAGGCACTAGATGAGCGACTCGGCCAGCTTACGAGTTGCCATCGGATGGTCGGACAACGATTTATGATTTTCCAAACCGATGACGTCCAATTTCAATCCGCCGCGATGAAACTCGTCTTGAAGTTCGTGAAGGTTTTCCATCACGCTATGATCGACCAAGTGCGTATTGGTAAAGTCCAATGTGCAATTCATCCCATGAGTCAAACTGGCATTCACCAATTGGCGACGAAACGAGATCCAATTGCTAAATACTGCGGACTGCGATGCTCGCACTGATACGTGATCGGGCGAGTCTTGGTGGATGTCTAAGTCCGGCACGAACCATGAACGCGGTGATACTCCATTGTAACAATGGATGGCGAACTTGGTTGCGATCCCGATGCCGATCCCGATCAACAGATCGGTTGCCAAGACCGCCACAATGGTCGTCACAAAGATCACCAACTGTTCTTTGCCGACACGGTAGACATGCAAGAACTCGCTCGGCGAGGCCAATCGGAACCCGGTGAACACGAGCATCGCAGCCAACGAAGCCAAAGGAATCCGGTGGATCAATGCGGGAAGGAACGCGACAAACCCGAGCAAGAATAAACCATGCCACATGTCGGCGAATCGAGTCTTGGCTTGATTATCAATGTTCGCTTTGCTGCGAACGATCTCGGAGATCATCGGCAAACCTCCGATGAACGAGACCACCAAGTTAGCAAAACCGACAGCGACCAAGTCCCGGTTTAAATTCGTCTTGCGTCGATACGGATCAAGCATGTCGACCGCTTTGGCGCTCAACAACGATTCAAGCGAACCGATCAAGGCGAACATCACGACCCATTTCAATGCCGTTGGCAACAAAACGGGATCCATGAACACGGTGAAGTCCGGATGGGCCATCGCGCCAAGCAAGTTGTAAGGAACACTGACAAGGAACTGTTCCCCCATGGCGTATTCGTGATCGAACATCGTGTAGGTGTGTTCGTGAGTCAGGTCCAACGCCATCCCCAAAGGAATCGCTACCAACAAAACCAACAGCGGCGCGGGCAACGATGCGACCAGTCGATTCTTGCTGTGAGCCTTCCAGAACGCCATTGCGAACAAGATAAACAAGCTCACCCCGCCGATGATGGCAATCTGTGGATTGGCACTCATCATCAGGTGTGGTAACTCGCGAATGATCTCAAGCGGCTCGCCTTTGGCGGACTGCCCTACGGCAACAGGTAATTGCTTGACCATGATGATCAGGCCGATCGCCGCGAGCATGCCGTGAACGGCCGACGTCGGAAAGAAATCGCCAAGTACGCCAGCGCGATACATGCCGAACGCGACCTGGCAAAGGCCCGCGACCACCCCCACGGCGAGCGCCATCTGATAGGCACGACTATCGGCGACGGGATCAACGCCGCCGGTGTAGCCGAAACTCGTAACCGCCCCGAGCACGATCACAATCATTCCCGCCGCAGGTCCTTTGATTGTCAGTTCGCTGTTGCTGATAAACGTAGTTAGGATCGATCCGACTATCGCCGTGAAGACGCCCGCGATGGCGGGAAAACCCGATGCCAAGGAAATCCCAAGACACAACGGCAGGGCGATGAGAAACACTAATCCGCCGGCCACCAAGTCATACTTGAAATAACGACTGAAGCCGGCCAGATTGCCTCGTGGCGGCTCGGCTGGGGAATGTCCAAGAGTGGGCTCGAGCGGATGGTCCGAATGGGATGATGAAGCGGATTCGGAAGCTTGGTTCGAATGGGGCGTCATGGTGACGTCAGCTTGTGCGGTGAGTGCCAGAGAATTCGTTCGCCGTATTGGCGAACGGCCAAAGCAAAGCACGGGACGTACCAAGGATCCCTTCACCATCCATCAAGAGGGCATTTCACGCGATTTCCTAAGCATTTTTGCGGGTAAAAAAGTTAGCAGAAAGAAACGAATATCGGCTCGAGACGGCTCGTCTGCAAATTTTTGCCGACCTTCATGCACCCGATTGCACGTTGTTTCCTGATGAGAAGTATTCGGCAATTCTTGTGAGCCGATGCCGCTAGCCACATTTGACTTTAGGGTGTCAGCAGCGTGGCTCGACGGTCCTCCGTCGAGAATCACGGTGGGGACCACCGTGCCACGTTTTAAGCGAACCCTCATTTTGAATACTGACGAAGCACTAGCGGGCTGTTGATTTAATCGTGACCCGAAGCGTGAGCGAGGGATTCAACTCCATTAAAACCTCTTTATATATCCCTCGCTCACGCTTCGGGTTACGATGCAAACCAAAACAACAGCCCGCTTGCGCGTCGAGCAATGAACTATCCAGGCTAGTGCAGCCCGTAGCGGCCCATCTTGTAATGCAATGTCCGGACGCTGACTCCCAACCGTTTCGCCGTGTTTTCGCGATGGAATTCGCATTCGACCAAAGCGGATTGGATCATCTCTTTTTCTCGAGCTTCCACGGCATCTGTCAGTGTCGCGTATTCCCGAAGCGGCTCGCCGCCGCTCCCTTGCGCTGCGATGCCAGCTTGAATCTCAGGCGGCAATTGCTCCGCTTCGATGATATCGCCAGTGTGAGTGACCACCATACGTTCGACGAGATTGCGGAGTTGGCGGACGTTACCGGGCCACTTGGCGTTGACCAACGTACGCATCGCCTCGGAGGTAATTTGTTTCATTTCACGTCGGTGTCGGCCGCAAAAATGCTTCAAAAAATGCTCGATCAGTAATGGGATGTCGTCCCGCCGCTGTCGCAATGAAGGGACTTCAATCGGGATGACGTTCAAGCGGTAATACAGATCGTCGCGGAATGAGTTCTCGTCGATCAAAGTTTGCACCGATTTGTTGGTGGCCGAGACGACCCGGGCGTCGGCCTCGAGAACGGTTTCGCCACCGACACGAGTGAAGCGACGTGTCTCCAAAACTCGCAAGAGATCGACTTGGCTCTTGGGCGACATTTCGGTGACCTCGTCCAAGAACAAAGTTCCACCTGCTGCTTGTTCAAAGCAACCTGGCTTTTGTCTTGATGCGCCGCTGAAAGAACCTTTCTCGTGTCCGAACAACTCGCTCTCGAGTAGCGTTTCAGGTAGGGCACCCAAGTTGACCGCAATGAACGGGCCGTCGGAGCGGTCGCTCAAGTCGTGCAACGCTCGGGCGACGAGTTCTTTGCCCGTTCCGCTCTCGCCGTGAATCATCACGGTCGCCTCCGTTGCGGCGACCTGTCGAATTTGATGCAAGACATCCTGCATCGGGGCACATCCGCCGATGATGCTGGACAGTTCTCCGGCGTCGGCCAGACGTGTCCGCAATTGTACGTTCTCGGTTCGCAACATCAGATGGTCGCGGGCCTTGCGAACCTGTTGCCGAACTAAGTTCAAATCTAACGGTTTGGAGATGAAATCGAATGCTCCGGCTCGCATCGCATCGACGGCCGTTTCGACGGTCCCGTGCGCGGTGATGACGATGACCATGACGTGTGGCTTTTGTTGCCGCATCCGACGGACCAACTCGATTCCATCGATGTCGCTGCCAAGACGGACATCTGCGATCACCAATTGGTAATTCCTGAGATTGAACTGTTCGATCGCCTCATCGGCGTCGGCCGCTAAGTCCGCCGCGTCGACTTCGTTGACCAATCCTTTGGCCAATCCGGATCGGATGTTCGGTTCGTCATCGACGATCAAAACGCGAAACTCGTTTTCGTTCATATGATTGGGTCGGACCTCAATTGAGGTTTCACAGATTGTAGAATTGAGGTTTTCGGGCTCAGGAGGACTGCAACGGCAAGCGGATCGAGAAAACCGTTCGGCCGGCTTGCTGGTCGGTTCGCTCAGTGGATTGGAAGTCGATGCTGCCGTCGTGTTGGCGAATGATCTTATCGCATAACGCCAACCCCATTCCGGTGCCTTCGTTGCGAGTCGTGAAATACGGGTCAAATATTTTGGACTGAATATCTGGCGGGATGCCGTTCCCGGTATCGGCAACGTCGATGCGGACGCAGTCGCTCTGACGGGAAACGGAGAACGTCAGGACGCCACCCTCGGGCATCGCCGCCATGCCGTTGAGAGCCAAGTTCAAGAGTACCTGCTCGATCCCGACCGAATCCGCTTGGATCAATCCGACGATTTCCTTTGGTAACTCAACACATAACTTGACACACCGCTTCTCGGCTTCAGGACGCAACAGTCTCACTAGTTTCTCGATCAGCATCGGCACGTCCACGCTACTACGACCAATCTGGGTTGCGGTGGCATAATTGCGAAAACCATCAAGAACATTGTTGATTCGCTTGACTTCGGTATGCAAGACGTCGAGCGACTCGGTGACCTCGGTGTCGTCATCTTTGGTGGCGAAGCGTTCGCATAGGAGTTGAATATGAAGCGACAACGCGCTCAGCGGGTTTTTGATTTCGTGTTGCAGTCCCGCCGCGAGCGAACCCAGCCCCATGTAGCGTTCCATGCGTCGCAACCGCTCTTCGATCAACGCCTTTTCAGAGACGTCGCGGACATGAATGACCGTTCCGATTTCATCACTTCGGCGATTGCGAAGCAGCGTACAACCGGCACGCAAGGTCTTGCGATGTCCGTTTTGGTGGACCACGTAGTCGCGATCACGAATGGGGTGGTGATACGTGCCGACTTCTTCGCAAATCGTAGCCAGCAGTGCGTGTTGTTCATCGATCGCCGACAACGGACGCCCGATAAAGTCGTCGTCGCATTGCAATAGATTGCGACCACTTGGGTTGATGCTTGTCATCTTTCCATTCCGATCCGTGGTGATGACGCCCGCATCCATACTGGCCAAAATGTCCGTCGAGTAGACCTTCACGTCCCGGAGGTTCTGCTCGCTGCTGACGTACCCACGTACAACGACGGCAAATGCGATCGTCGTCCCGACCGCATTGAGGACTAGCAAGAACGACAGACTGCTCTGAAGATTCAAATCGCCGGAGAGTTCTTCGGCGACGGCGAGATCGCTTTCGGGAAGATGCACGATCAACCGCTGAAGGATTTCCTGCTCTCGGTTTACGTTCGCGAGCAGGTACGCGGTCACGATCAACGCGATGAGACTCAGAACGGCCAGCCCGGCGGCAAACCGCCGCACTCCACGTCCATCTTGGATATTAAACATGATCGTTCCCGAGTCAGATAACTGAAATTGACAGCTATCCTAACTGACGGGGCTCCGAACACGTACACCGGATAAGCTCTAAGTCGGCTGACGTTGAATCTTCTGCGAAACGCGAACGGCGTTGGGTTCCGGGCGAATACCGTGACCGTAGCGGACGGAATACACCTGAGTCGCTTCGGCTCCGAGCAAAACGATCATCGAAGTGTAATACACCCAAATGAGCAGGACCGCGAGCGAAGCCGCCGCGGCGCTAAATTGGGCCGCCGGGTCGCTGTACGAAAAATACCACTGCAACGCGTAGCGTCCGACGATAAACAACACCGTGGTGATCGCCGCGCCGACTAGCACGTCACGCCAGCGGACGACCACGTCCGGCATGAATTTGAAAATCGACGCAAAGACGACCATCACGACCAACGCTTGAACGAGGAAGTCAATCGTTCCCATGATCGTTTCGCTCATGCCGATCCACCGAGAAACCTGTTCTCCCACGGCGGACAGGATTGACGACAGAATCAATGAAACGAGCAGCAGGAAGCCGAGGCCGAGAATCATACCGAACGAGAGCAATCGTTTGAGAAAGATGTCCTTGATCCCGGTCGTTTCTGGATCTGGTTTGACCTCCCAGACTTGGTTCAGTGCCGCCTGCAGGGCCGCCACCACGCCCGTCGCCCCGATCACGATGCCGACAAAACTCAACAACGTTTTCCACCATTTTCCGCCGGCCTGTTGGTTGTTTTCAAGAATTTTGGTGATCGCATCGCTGGCCGCCGGATTGCCGAGCATCTGGGACGATTGGGCCTTCAGCACCGACATCGCTTTCTCTTGCGCTTGCTCACCTTCATAGACGGTCGACAAACCAAACGTCAGCACCGTTAGCAGCAAGTACATCAGCGGAGGAAGGGCGAACGCAGTGTAATAGGACAGCGCAGCGGCCAACGTGGTGCAGTCGTTCTTGAGAAACTCGTTGAACGTCTTTTTGAGAAAATCCATAGCCATCGCATCCACTGGGAAGAGAAATCCCTTTCAAGCGAATGCAAACGGTATGCCAAGCGGGTCAGCGTTGCCGGCGAACGCTGCTACGTGCGGGCTGCGTTGCCATGCTCGGGGCGGGATAGTCGGCGGCGATGCCGTACATGCGGCGGTGATACATGGCCAATGACCGCAATGCATGCCCTCGATAGCCCACCGCCGAATCGTCAATCTGAATTCGCCCCATCGCGTTGACTAGGAACGTGATCGCACGGGACATTCGAATATCACCAAGTTCTTCGTCAGGCAGATGGGTCAATAAGAATTCAACCATGTGCCCGGTCGTTTGCACCTTGCGTGCTAGGTCACCGTTGTCTTCGGGTGATTCGAACCAGTTCGTGCTCATCGAGCCGTCGCGGTTTTGCAACGAGTAGGTGTATTGTACGAATTCATTCAGGAAATCTTCGGCTCGCTTCCACTGACCGGTGATCGGTTGGCCTTCGAGACGTCGTTTTCGCAGGGCGTGAGCGAACGACATCAAACGATGGGTTCCACCGCAGGCGGCACCCACGATGGGTTGCGAAAGCTCGGCGGCAATCAAACGATCAAAGTCCCATGTTTCGCCCTTGGCACCGGTCCATGTGGTGTCGGTGTCAAGGTAGTGCGACAAGCCGATCAATGTGAACGTTAATTCCTTGCCATCCTCGCAAGCAGCCGCTTCGACTTCGACGAGGTCTTTGATTTGGAAACGTTGATTGCCGACATAAAGTGGATAAGTCGACGGAACGCCCACGAGTGACATGATGGCGAGGAACTGCGCCTGATGTCCTTGCAATCCGGTGCCTTCGCGAACTTGGATTTTGCCACCCGCAGTTGTCATCAAGCGACTACCTCGGCACACGTTGTTGCCCGCCATCCACGCGATCGCACTATAGTTGCGCCCTCGTGCGATGATTCGAGTGTCCGCGCCGTAGGCCATGATCTGGTGCATCATGCCCCAATTGCTACGCGAGTCGGCGTTTTCAGTACGGGCATGAAAGGTTTGCAGCGTCCGCAGAACCGGCGACTTCAATCGAGCAATCGTCGGAGGGATGATTTCCAACGCGGTCGGCTCGGCGTGAAGTTTCAGACGGCCGGTCGCGTCAAGCTGCGACAACCTACCGACGGGCAACGGCTCGATGTCGTCTTGGGCCTCTTTGTCTTCTTGGACATCCTTTAAATCGATCTCTGATTCGGCGTTCTTGAGTTTGGACGCTTCTGCCAGTGGGCCATCGATCACGATCTTCAGCGGTTTGATATCCGTCGGGGACAGCCGTGCTGGTTTCGCATCGCCAGCGGACAGCATATCTTCGATCGTTAAATCGTTGGGCAAAGACACGTCGCCTTCGACTTCGGTCGGTTCGGAGGCTTCGCCATCGCCTTCGTTGCTACCTTCGTCGACAATCTTGGTCGGCGAAACTGGTGTGCTTGACGACGCGATTTCTGGTTCGACCAATTCGTCGAGTGGAGGCATCTCTTCGATCGGAGCGAGCGAGGATTGACTCGGTGAGGAATCCTCGGGACGCAGGACGTTTTCGTAAAGGGAGTCCGGCCCGGGGGTTCGCAACCCACTGCCGGTGACGGGACCGGTCGACGGGGGTTGTGGGGCTTCGTTATCAGAATCGTCTTGCGAGCCGGTCGGTGCCATGAACGCAGGAAAGTACTGGCGGTTGCCGACCGGCAGCGACGACAAGCTGCCCGGTAGAGTCGCCGAAGGACGCGACTCTGTCGTTCGCTCGGCATTACTTTCAGCCAGATCGGCAGGCAATTTCGCTGGCAACCCTTTGGGTAAACCCGATCCGACGGCTACAGGAGCCTGTAACTGAGCTACCGCGGGTGGGGCATCCGTGTGCGCCGCAATCTCTTTGTTTTGCGTATGACCGTGGTCTTCATGACTTTCGTTCTCAGGAACGTGAAGCACGATTTCCTGGCCACTCTGGCGAAAGCTGGGGACGTCCAATTGCCATGTGGTGCGAAACCCCAAGATTTGGGCGTCATCGCGGGTGACCAATCGGGCGGCGCGAGGTGTCGCCAGCGGAGTCGCTTGGGATGCACCGACCGTAGGCGCTACACGATCGGAAAAAGCGGGCGATTGAAGGGTCAATTCGGAATTCGCTGGTGCCGCTGGCGGAACTGGGTCGCGTCGTGGCGGCAATAGTTGAATCGTCGTGCCGGCCGGACGGGACGTTGAGTTGGCACCCTGGACATCACGAATTCCCACGACCGAGTGAACCGACTCGGTCGGTAGCGTGGACGGGACTTTCAGTTTTTCCGATTCATTCTCTTGGGCCGGTGTTTGAGTTTGACTCCAATCAATCGGTCGCCCGCTTTGCGAGACCGTCGTCACCGATGGACTGGCCGGATTCAAGGTGTTGGTCCATTCCAAGTTGTCCGCCAACGCGACACCACTCGATCCGACATCGCAGTGCATCACCCCGGTCGATACGCACCCGAACATGAGCCAAAAGCCGAGCTTTCGGCGATTTGAGCGGGACGCGAGACGAGTGGGGCGTTTCGATACGAGCACGACTGATTCTCCGGGTACGACGGGTCCTAACGTGTCTATCGGAAAAACGGACGATGATATTGACCCCAATGCCTGGCAGAACGTGCACCTTTTTCCATCCCCACCCCGCGATCGGCTGGATTGCCAAAAATCGGGTACGGCTAAAACCGTCAATCGGTGCGAATCAACGACACCATTCCTTCCGGCCAGCTTTCACTTGGCCCTAAACCTAAACCTAAACCTAAACTTAAACCTAAACTCAGTCGAAACACCGCCGTCGATACGGCGGCGATCCTGGTAGAAAGCGGTTTAAGTTTAAGTTTAAGTTGAGGTTTAAGTTCAAACTGACAGTGAAACGCCCGCGTGCACGGGTGTCACCGAATAGGCTCTTTCGACGTCTTCAACGGTCGTCGGGTCGCCAGCACCATCAACCCCGCCATCGTCAAGACGATCCCGCTGATGAGTTTCCATGTCGTCGGTTCGCTAAATAAAATCACTCCCGCCGTCGCCGCCATCGCAACTTGCGACGCGTTGAGCAAATGAACGGCGACGATCGGCAGGACTCGCATTGCCGTCGTGATGGCGACGAAGGCCACGAAGTTGAAAACCCCGGCGAAGATCATGGATTGCCATAGCCCCACCGTAAGTCCATCGAGGCTTTCCAAACCGATTCGCGAAAAAGCGATTGCCAGCAGCGCGGTCGTTCCGACCATGCCGCTGATCCACATCGCCGTCGCGCTTTGAAGCCCCTGCTGCATGCTCAAGCGCATCGTCGTGCTAAAAATCGCAAAGCTAACCCCCGACCCGACCGCGAACATCGCCCCGCTGAATTGTTCCCATCGCAAGGCATCCCCGGCAATGCCCGTCAGCGGAGTTTCGCCCGATTGCGACAACAGGAACACGGCCGCGATCAAAATCGTGATCGCGATCGCCGTGCGTCGTTGCACCGACTCGCCCAATATCCATCGGCCCAACACCGCGCTGGCGATCAACAACGATCCCAAGGTAATCGGCACCGTGGCGGCCAGCCCGATCTTTCCCAAGGCGAACTGAAACGAACCATTGCCGCCGACCTGGCCGATCAAACTGACCAGCATAAAGCGAGGGATCAAATGCGGGCTGACTGCGACGCGGCGGCCGGTCCATTTCATCGCCAACAAATACGGCGTCAAAAACACGATTGTGGGTCCGGATTTCATCGCGGCGACGAAGAACGAATCGACCGAGACTGATTGCCGCAGCGCAATATTGGACAACGTGTAGAACACCGCCGAAATGAAACCGCAAGCGATCCCAACCGAGATTCCCGGATGTGCTGCGGATTGCGAGAACCGTTGCCGTAACGTCAATGAACAATCAGTGGGGTCCATGGATGCGATATCAATCCGACGAAACCGTCGAACGGATTTCGCCGTCATCGACGCGGCTGATCAACGTATCGCCCGGCTTAACCTGATCAACGCTGCGGATGACTTGGCGGGCTTCGGTCTCGGTCACGCTGTAACCTCGCGCCAGAACGCTCAGCGGCGACAGCGCCGAGACCGCCGTGGCGGCTCGGCCGAGTCGGTGTTGACGCTCGCGCCATTGCCTCCACACCAGTTCCCGAAGCCGATAATCTAAATCGTCGACGATCCGGCTGCGTTCATGAATCAGCTCCATGGGGTTGTGGAAGATCGGCCGGGATTCGATCCAACGCAAACGTTCGGTGAAGTTTTCAACGCGGCGAAACAATGACCGACGCATCGTCGCACCGAGCGCGTCGAGCACATCGACCAAGACTTCCCGGTCGGGCAACACGCGACTGGCCGCATCGGTCGGCGTCAACGCTCGCACGTCCGCGACGAGATCCGAAAGCGTCACATCGATCTCGTGACCGACCGCTGAAACGGTCGGAATATGCGACTTGGCTAACATGCGCACGAAACGCTCTTCGTTAAACGACCACAAATCCTCGAGCGACCCGCCGCCGCGCGAAACGATCAACACGTCCGGTCGAGGACGCAGACGATGGGCCGACTTCAGTCCCTCGATCAATTGATCGACGCTGCCCGCACCTTGCACGCTCGATGGAATGACGACGATTTCGACGCCCGCATGACGTGCCGCGGCGGCCTGCAAGAAATCTCGGATCGCCGCACCGGAGGGACTCGTCACGATCGCGATCTTTCGAGGCAATCGCGGCAATGGGCGTTTTCGTTCCGCCGCGAACAAACCCTCCGCTTCAAGTTTGGATTGCAACTGTGCGAACGCGAGTTGCAACGATCCCATGCCCTGTGGCTGGCACTTGCGCACCACCAACTGCACTGAACCGCGAGCCGCATAAACCTCGACATCGCCGTAGCACAACACACTTTGTCCGTCGTCGAGTTCAAACGGTAGCCGCTCGGCAACGCTGCGCCACATCACGCCGCGAAGGACCGCACGCTCGTCTTTGAGCGTGAAATACAAATGGCCGCTGCGGGGACGGGCGATGTCCGTGATCTCACCGGCCACCCACAAACTCGACAACGACGATTCGATCGCCTGCTTGATCTTTGTATTGATCTCGTAAACGCTGAGTGCTTCTTCCGGGGTCGATGCCGGTTTGGGCCGGACGGATTTCTTTTTGACCAACCGTTTGCTCGTCGTGCTTGCAAGGCGTGATGCAACCGGTTCGCCCACCGAGCTCCCACCACTTGCGTCGTTGTCTCCGCCGTCTTCGCCACCATCGAAGTTGAACGCGAACTGTTGAGGGTCCCCGCTCATCAAGTCGTTCGGCCCGTTTCGGATTGATTTGCCGACGAAGTTTGCGAACGACGTGAGCGCCGACGTCGTCCTGATTTGGCGAACTTGGCTCGCACGTCTTCGACGGCTTGCAAGAATTGATCGACTTCCTCGTCGGTGTTGTAAAGATAGCAGCTCGCTCGCGCCGAAGCTGTGATTCCGACGGCATCGTGTAAGGGCATGGTGCAGTGATGACCTGCCCGCACCGCAACGCCCCGGCTATCTAAAAACTGGGACACGTCATGGGCGTGGACGCCTTCGATCACAAAACTATTGATTCCACCTTTGAACTCGGCATCCGGTCCGATGATCCGCACACCGGGGATCGCTCGCAAGCCTTGGTCGCAACGTGCACCGAGTTGCTTTTCGTGTTCGTGGATTCGGTCCATGCCCAAGTCTTGCAAGTATTTCAATGCCGCTTGCAACCCGATCGCTTCGACGATCGGGGGCGTGCCGGCTTCGAACTTTTCGGGAAGTTCGTGGGTGGTGAACCCGTCGATGGTGACCAATGAGATCATCCCGCCGCCGCCGAGGAACGGTGGCATCGATTCGAGGATCGCCCGCTTTCCGTACAACACACCGATGCCCGTGGGACCGCAAACCTTGTGACCGCTGAAAACGACGAAGTCGGCGTCCCAGGACTGCACGTCGATGGCCCAGTGTGGTGCCGCTTGAGCCGCGTCGACCAACACCGTCGCCCCCGCTTGGTGAGCCATCGCTGTCCAACGCTCGACGGGATACTCCGATCCCAACGTGTTGCTGGCGGCCCCGAACGCGAACAATCTCGGACGATGGCGGTTGAGGTATTCGCCGACGACCTCATCGCTGATCAAAAAGTTGTCGTCGATCGGGACGAACTCCACCCGACACCCTGTCCGAGCGGCGAGTTGGTGCCAGGGCACAATGTTGGCGTGGTGCTCGCTGATCAACAACAGGATCACGTCGTCTTGCCTGAGATTCGCGTCGCCCCATGAGCGAGCGACCGTATTGATTCCGGCGGTCGTTCCGGCGGTGAAGATGACTTCCGATACCGACGAGGCATTCAAAAAGTCACAGGTGGTTTGGCGGGCGTTCTCGTAGGCCTGAGTGGATTCTTCGCTGAGCGTATGAATGCCGCGATGGACGTTGCTGTAGTAATGTCGGTAACAATCGTTCATCGCCTCGATCACCGAAACGGGCCGCTGCGTGGAGGCCGCGTTGTCGAAATAGACGAGCGGTTCGCCGCTGCTGGCATGGCGCTCCAAGACCGGGAATTCCAGGCGAATCTTGGCGACGTCGAGCGATTCGGCGAGCGTACTCACTGTTCCTCTCCCAGCGACGGGCCGCCGACGCTGCCACCGAGCGGGCCGCCCAAAGCGGACGACAGATCCTCTTCTTCACATTCATCGCCAACCGGGCTGTGCAGCGCCGTTTGCACCACTTTCCAGACCAACAAACAGCATTTTTGGCGGTTCGGGGTCAATTTGGGTCCGAACAGATCGAGCATTTCGTTGGCGGAGAATTCCTTCACCTCCTCGATCGTTTTGCCCTCAATGGCTTCGATCAGCATCGACGCAGACGCCTGGCTGATCACGCACCCTTCCCCGTCGAACCAGGCTTCGGCGACCCGACCGTTCTCGTCGAGCCGCAGATCGACATGGATTTTATCACCACACAGGGGGTTTTTTCCCGCGTGGGCGTGCGTCGCCGATTCGAAAGGGCCGCGGTGGTAAGGATCTTCGTAATGATCCAAGACGTGCTCTTCGTAGATATCCTGCTCGTTCGGCATCAGCGATCAAGTGTTCAGTTCGAGAAAATAGTGATGGCAGACGCCGCGAAAAAAGAAATCGCAGCGTTTCGACTAATTAACTCTACGCAAGTTGTCAAAAAAAGGAACGCCAACGAGGCTGTCGATGGGAAAAAAGGTATCGGTGGGTCGAGCGTCGTGGCGGACCCGAAACGCATCGTTTGACCCCACGCGATCGGATTCGACTGTTTTCCCCCGCCATTAGCAGTATCGAAGCTGTCGAGGTTTTGGAAGCTCTGATACGTACCATTTCCAACTACGAATCGGGTCTCTGGAGCAAGACCCGATCCGGGCAGTCGTAGATGCACTGCGGTCATCGCAAGTTAATGGGTCACGCTTGACGGTCTCGGAGGCGTTGCTGCAAAGATGCAAGCTGGGTTGTAAGTGTACTCACGCTGATTTGAGCCAAGGTGGTCACCGCCGATGGTTCCTCACCGAGCAAATCTTGTAGTAATCTAACCTTCCCAATCAACTCGCCCTTTTCAAGCCCTACCCGCTCACCTTCCGCAAGCCCTTCTTCTCGTCCTTCTTCACGGGCACCTGAGATGGCCCATTCGTAGTCTCGTTGGGCTTTTTCGCGTTGGTCGTACATTTGTTTGTTCTCCGTTTTGGCGGAAATGATTTCGATCGTGGAGATTCTACCGTATGGACTTCGATCGCGTTGGATAACTCCTTGCCGCTCTTGCGATCGATCATTTGGAACCGATGGTGTGGCTGCTCGGATTTCGAAAAAGCACACGATCGAGCAGGCAGATCGAGATCGACGGGGACGCCAGGGCATAGTTGCTGCCGGGAGACAGTTGGTCGACGTACATGCTGCAGGCATAGTAAACGAGTCGTTCGATCAGACCCGCGTAAACGGAAACCTGCATTTCCACGTTCAACCAACGGCCGGAATCGTCTCGACACCGGACATCGAGCACGATCAGTTTGCTTTCGGCAAACTCTTGGTAACTAAACGGGTTAAGAACCTCGACGGCAACGATCGCCTGCTTAAGATCGAGGATCGCATTGAGCAACCCGATCAGAGCGGCCGAATTCTGAGGCAAGCCGAAGATCATCTTGAACGCGAAATCGACGGTCGGACGGATTCCAAGCAGCATGAATTGACCAAACGGCAATGGGAAACGAATGGTAAGAATGCCGATAGTTTATCGAAATCAATCTCCCCATGTTCCCACTTGCCTTCCGTGCCGCGATCGCCGGGCGGCATTGTGACGGATGCTGCTAGCGGGCTGTTGATTTAGTGCACGATTGGGCGTTTTCGTTTAACGGCAAGCCGCAGGCGTCTGCGTTCTCAAGCTCTGTCGCCTGCGGCTTGCCGTTAAACGATTAAACCGACAGCGCCTAGCGGGCTGTTGATTTAGTTGTACACCGAATGACAACAACTAGCCGATGGGCGTTAGCCCCGGTTAACGGCCGTGGAAACCGCCGCTAACGCGGTACGGCTAATTAAATCAACAGCCCGCTAGCTGCGGGCTTTATGGCAAGTAAGCCGACATGCGAGGCCCGTGGCTAGCGCCATCGGCTCACAGAAATTGCCTAAACCGCTAACTCAACAAGCCGCTGAGGCGGTGACATTCACAGCTCGCGGGCGAAGGTCGGATTCCACATTGATCGGTAGCCGATCGGGCGGAATTGCGGGCGGGCAGCTTGGGAGTGATTGCGGTAGCTACCGCTGCGGTAGGACGCTTCGCGTTCGCTCAGTTCGGGCAAATCCACCGGGTCGGTGTCTCGAGGATCGGACGAGTTGGTGTCATCGCTTGGGGCGTCGAACAGATCGTTGAGCTCTTCGCGATCCTTGTCCGTATCGTCTCGCTCGGGCGCACCAAACTCAACGCCACCCATCCGTGATTGAGGTTTCTGGGAGTCGCTTTGGGCGGGCGGTTCGAGAACCGAGTCGCCGTCGTCCTCGGGGTCCACCCGGTTGCTGCGGACCGAAGAGTCGTCCGGTTGTGTCACGATCGACGACGAACTGGGGTAGTCCGTTGATGGATACGAATACGATGGCATCGGCGAGGAACTGATCACCGGAGAGAACGACGAATAACCACTGCCGATCGCCGGGCTGAACGGGTCGACGTACGATAGCGGAAGACGCTGTACGACTTGCCGGGGGACCATTCGCTGCACCGTATACGGTTCATACTTCGGTACCGTGACCGGACGCATCACTTTGCGACGAACCTCTTCTTGTTCGTAGTACTTCACGGTGACCGGCTCGCGGCGAGTTTCGTAGACCATGCGGGTCGATTGAACGGGAACTTTACGCACCTGTTCTTCGGCGACCCAACGTTGGTTTTGAACGGGAACTTTGCGGGTGAGCGTTTCGGTAACCGGGCGTTGCACCGAATAGGGAACTTTTCGGACCGTCGTCTCGGGAACCATCCGTGTACGCTGAACCGGAATGTTTTGCGTGACGACTTCCGATTGCATGCGTTGCACTTGGACGGGCACGTTTTGTGTGACGACTTCCTGTTGCATCTTCATCACGGTCACAGGCCGTTGGACCTGCTGCACTTCCGGCACGTAGGACGTTTGTGCGATTTGTTGTTGAACCAAATTGGGCCGATAGACCATTTGGGTTTGCACTTGAGGCGGGGTGGCCACGGGAATCGCGACGGGAGCTCCACGGTTCCACCACAGGATGCCCAAAGGTCCGGGCGCGGCATAGGCACGTGGATTCCAACCGAGCGCCGTTCCAACGCCGCCGGGCGTGACGGTCGTTTGTGGAACGTATCCGCCCGCGTCGACGGTTTGCGCTTGCATGGTCGTGACGGGGCGATAAGACGTGACCGTGTCGGTTTGGTACTGAGTTTCGACAACCGGACGCTGCACCGTATACTGTTGTTGGTAAACTTGAGTTTCGGTGACAGGACGCTGGACCGTGTATTGTTGTTGGTAAACTTGAGTTTCGGTCACCGGGCGATAGGTCGTGACTTGCTCTTCGCGCTCAGCCGTCTCGGTCACGTAGCGTGTTTGCGTCACGGTCTCGTCGCGGTAGGACGTTTCGACGACCGGTTTATAGATCGTGTATCGTTCTTCGCGGAAACTGGTTTCGGTCACCGGTTTAGCGACGCGGTATTCTCGTTCTTCGACGCGTGTCTTGAGCACCGGGCGATAACTTGTGACTTCCTCTTCGACCATCTGCGTTTCGTAGGTGACCCGCATCCGCTCAACTAATTCAGGTTGCATGACGGTCTCGCACTCGAGCCGGTAGGCCGGTTCAAAACAGCAACCTTCTTGAGCCTCAGCGGTCGTATCGATCGAAGTGGTTATCCCGATCGCACCTACAATGAGGGCGGTCAACAGACGACGACGAGCGGCGGGCGACTTCAAGGTGGTAGTACACATGGGAGAGGTGACAGTCCGATTCATGATGTTCCTGGTTGAACGAGGGTGAACAAACCCATCAACAAATCTTGGGCCATTGACGTTCGGTCGGAATCATTGCATCGTCCGACGCGGAGGGAACCCCGCTCGGGCAAGACCGAAGTCAAAAAGTTACACACTGCTTAAGCGTAGGCAAGACTTCAGAAAATTGTGGAAAAAACCGGCCAAAAACGACACTTTTGCTAGACCCCCGATGGGGTAAATTCGCCAGATTGCCGAGACTGTTTAATCGTCGCCACAATCGTTGTTTTTTCGCAACGTGATCTCGCGGGTTGTCCCGACACCAGCGTAACCGCTCGCTCGCCGGCGTGTTGATTTAGTGCACGTTTGGGCGTTTTCGTTTAACGGCAAGCCGCAGGCGCCAGCGTTTTAATTCTCTGTCGCCTGCGGCTTGCCGTTAAACGATTCAATCAACAGACCGTCGCGCGTCGGGCTTGTATGTTTGCGGCGTAGCCGCCTTGAGCGGCCGCCGAATCGCTTCCGCCGCTCGTACTAAGCCAAAATGGCCTCGGCGACCCTGCCGTGGATGTCGGTCAGCCGAAAATCGCGGCCGGCGTAAGAATACGTGAGCCGCTCGTGGTCCAAACCGAGTAGATGCAGGATCGTCGCGTGTAAATCATGCGTGTGCATCTTGCCTTCGATGGCTTCTTGGCCGAACTCGTCGGTTTGCCCATATGAAAAACCTGACTTCACTCCTCCGCCGGCCATCCACATCGTGTAGCCCTTGTGGTTGTGATCGCGTCCGTCGACGCCTTGGACCACCGGGGTGCGCCCGAATTCACCTCCGAACAACACCAACGTGTCGTCGAGCAAACCACGCTCGTCCAAATCGTTTAATAACTCCGCGATCGGTTGGTCGACCGCTTCGGCGTGCATCGCGTGATCGGTCGTCAGGTTGGCGTGTTGATCCCATCCATCATGGCTGACTTCGACAAACCGCACTCCGGCTTCGAGAAACCGCCTCGCCATCAGACATTGACGCCCGAACCCCGCCGTCTCGTCACGGTCGAGCCCGTAGCGGGTTTGGGTCGCTTGAGTCTCGTCGTCGATCGACATCACTTCAGGCACCGTGTCTTGCATCCGGAATGCCAATTCATACGACTCGAGCACGCCTTCGACTTCACGATCATCACCGCCGGCGGTCAAATGCGATTGGTTGAGCGACTGAACGAAGTCGAGCTGTCGCCGCTGCGTCGGTGGATCGATCAACGGGTTGGCGATGTTAGGGAACTTGGCGACACCGCGTTGGATCTTGATCGGCGTGCCTTGGTACGCGGCGGGCAGGAACGAACTGCCGTAGTTCTGGCCTCCGCCGTTGCCGGAAGGCGGGTTCAAGCTGATGAAGCCAGGCAAGTTTTCGTTCTCGGTTCCCAAACCGTAAATCGTCCAAGCGCCGACCGACGGTCGAACGAACTGCGACGTTCCCGTGTGCATCTCCAAGAACGCTTGCGGGTGCGCGGGAACGTTCGTGTTCATCCCACGCAGCAAACACAACCGATCGGCTTGCTCGGCGATCTTGGGAAACAGATCCGAAACCCAAAGACCGGACTCGCCGCGTTGACGAAACTTCCAACGCGAGGCCATCAGTTTGCCGTGACTGGTTCGCGCCCCTGGATAAAACATCGCTCGACCGTCGTTGCGTTGCAATTCAGGTTTGTAGTCGAACGAATCGACGTGTGACGGGCCGCCACTCATGCACAAGAACAACACACGCTTGGCACGCGGCGCGAAGTGGGTCGGACGAACCGATAGCGGCCCGGCCGACTCACGCCGGTCGGCTGCGTCGGATTTCGAAGCGATTCCCGCAAAAGCCAGGTATCCGAACCCGGACGACATGGATTGAAGCACGTGGCGTCGAGATAACATGGGTGGTTGCCTTGGTTGAAAGTGTCGGTAAGCGGATTGGTGAGAAGGTTGGGAAGGCGTCGTTGTCTAGCTTGCGAACCTTATTCACCCACGAGACGAGCTCGTGGGGGTCAAAAAAGATGTGTGGTATAAAAAGGCTAGAAACCTATCTCACGTTATGGCGTAGACCGGAACTCGGCGGTCGCCATCAACGATTGACAAAACAACGTCCATGCTCGGATCGGGGTCGTCCGTTTGGATTGGTCGATGAACCCGATCGCCAATTTGCGTTCGTCCGCACGCGGACTCCGCGCGAGGATCGTTTCGAATGCCGCCTCGACGCGCTGTTGGGTGGAATCGAATTCGTGAATCAACGAACGCGCCAGATGCGTGGCGTTTTCAATGGCAAACGGATCGTTCATGAAAAACAACGATTGCGACGCGACCGTGGTTGTTTCTCTTTCTCCGGTCACCAAACTCGCATCGGGAAAATCGAACGCATCCAAAATCGGATCGATGTGATCGCGGAGAACAGGCAGATAAACCGAGCGTGATTGCGATAGCTCGGGGAATTCTTGAGTGCTCGTTTCCGACGCGGCGTATCCCATCATGCCGAAGCCCGCACGCCCGCGAAATCTTTCGAGCGATCGGACCTGCCCTTCACCCAAACGCAAGACCGGTGAGCCGACTGGAGGCTCCAAATCCAACGTGCCACAAACATGCAGGACGGAATCGCGAATCGATTCGGCCGGCAGTCGCTTGCGCGGATGTTTCCAAAGATAAACGTTGTCCGGATCGATCGATTCGTTGGCCGCCTCGGTGGTTGAATCCAAACGATAAGCTCGCGTGGAAACCATCTCGCGAATCAACGTCTTGACCGACCAACCTTGGTCGATGAACGACTTCGCAAGATAGTCTAACAACTCGGGATGGCTGGGCAGTCGCCCGGTGGTTCCAAAGTTGTCCGGCGTGGCCACCAATCCGCGACCGAACAGGTGTTGCCAAACACGATTCACCATCACCCGAGCGGTTAACGGATGATTCGGATCGGTCAACCAAGCCGCTAAATCTAAACGCCCGCTGCCTTCATGGATCTCCGGCAACTCAGGACCTTCGATGACCGTTGGAAAACCGCGAGTGACGATCTCCGAAGGGCGATCGAGTTCGCCTCGCAAGAACACGGGCAAATCGATCGGGTCCGCTTCACGGGTACACATCACCAACTTTCTCGCGTTGCCATCGTCATCGTAATGGGACAACTTGGATTTCAATGTCGCCGTGCGGACAATTTTTGCGACTCGTCCGGCTTGCGTCGCTGGCATTTGTTCGGTCTGTTCCAACTGACGCTCCAAGAACTCTCGTTCGCGAGACGTCATGGTTGCCCCGACGGGCAAGTCGACAAATCGAGGCAGCTCGATTAAGCCGGTGGTCCGGTTGACCTGCACCGTGCGGGCTCCGCCGAACAACGCTTCGCTACTGGCGAAAATTCCCGCGAGGGCGTAATAGTCTTTTTGCGAAACGGCATCAAATTTGTGATCGTGGCAACGAGCACACGCGATCGTCATCCCCATGATCCCTCGGCTGACCGCATCGACTTGTTCATCGATCACGTCCAACAGAAACTGACGCTGATCACGCTGGATGTGAGATTTCGGACCGATCGCGAGATATCCGGTCGCGATGATCGACTGGGCCTTCTGAACTGAATCCTTTGCCGCAATCAGGTCGCCGGCGAGTTGCTCGGTGATGAACCGATCGTAGGGCGTGTCGTTGTTGAACGCGTTGATGACATAGTCGCGATAACGCCAAGCGAATGGATAAAAGATGTTCACTTCCTTGCCACTCGATTCGGCAAATCGGGCAACGTCGAGCCAGTGCCGCCCCCAGTGCTCACCGAATTGAGGCGACTCGAGTAAGCGATCCACCAACGCATTCAATGCGGCAGCGTCATCGCGTGAGTCATTGACAAAACGTTCGACTTGCTCGGGCGTCGGCGGAAGTCCGGTCAAGTCCAAGCTTACTCGGCGTATCAGTTGACCGCGAGAGGCATCGGCCACAGGATTCAGCCCACGCTGTTTCATCGCGTCGTACAGGTATCGGTCGATCGTGCTGGTCGACCATGGGTCGGACGACGTCTCGATGCGTTGGCTCGGGCGCAGTTGCTGGTAACTCCAGTGCGCTCGTCCGCCTTCCCAATCGATCGACGACTCGGGCAGTTCCACCTCGACCGGTCGGTCTTCCGATTCGCGTGGGTCGGGCGCGTTCATCGACACCCAGGTTTCAAAGTCTTTGATGACGTTGTCCGGCAAACGGCCTTTGGGTGGCATCAACGAAAAATCTTCGCCGTGCAACGCCATGACGAGCAAACTGTCGGCGGGATCTTCGTCCAAGATCGAACCGCTCGCGCCTCCTCGACGAAGGTGATGTTTGTCATCCAAACGCAAACTGCCTCGCAATTGCCCCGACAATTCGGAGTGGCATGAATAGCACTTCGCGGTGAGGACCGGCTCGATTCGATCGTGAAAGAATTTCGCTTGGGCCGGCGTGACCTCATCGAGCGATTCGTCGGCGAAATTCGGCAGTACCGCCCGCAATGGATTACCAGCGACCGGACCGGCGATGGGATCGAAGGGAAGATCCGCGCGAGTTTGATCCCGCCGCAACGTGAAAAGTCTTTCAAATTCGCGGGCGTCGATCGCCGAGTCGTTGTTCTGGTCCAGACCCGCGAACGTGGCCGCGTTGGCATTCTCGGCCTGCAAGCGTGGCACGAATTCACCGATCTTTCGAAACTCTTCGAGCGTTAACTCTCCGTCGTTGTCTTGGTCAAGACGCGTGATCGGAAACGATCGTCCCATTTGACCGTGAGCACTCGAAAATCCGACGAAAGCACAAAACAGCAGGACGCACGTTCGCATAGCTGGGGTCTCGGCACACAGAGAAGCGAGTCGACAAGATTAGAGGAGTATTCGGTCAAACCCCCGGTGGAACGGAAAGTTTCGCGAATGTCAATCTATGGGATTTTTTTCTAGCGTTCGCAACACAAGCCCGACGCGCGACGGCGTGTTGATTGAGTGCACGTTTGGGCGTTTTCGTTTAACGGCAAGCCGCAGGCGCCTGCGTGTTCAAACTCTGTCGCCTGCGGCTTGCCGTTAAACGATTCAATCAACAGACCGGCGAGCGAGTGGTTCCGATGGATGTGAAAGAGCGAATCGAGCCCACTCGCTCGCGCGTCGGGCTTGTATTGGCGTGGCGCAGCCGCTTTGAGAAGTTTATCGCATGCTACGGGCCATCGTTTGGACCTCATTCAAACTCGCCAGCGGAAAGAAATGATCTCCGGGCAGAATTCTCAAATCGAACGGACCGGTCGTCTTTTGACACCAGTCTCGCATTCGTGATGCGTCAGCGGCGCGATCTTGCGATCCGGCCAAGGCGATCACTGGAAGGTCGAGCGGAGTTTCGGTTTGGTCTTGGTACGATTCCAACAAGCTTAGCTCGTGCCGAACCGTCGGCAGGAACAACGCCATCGCTTCTTTGCTTTCGCGCAGAGCCTTCGGGATCCCGCCGAATCGCTCGTCGAGTTGGTCGGCAAACGTTTCGTCGTCCAAGTGCGTGATCGGTGATTGCTGGCCTAATCGGTTGGGTGCCGACATGGCCATGACAATTAATCCTGCGACGGGACGATGCCGAACGGTCTCATCCCCACACAAGGCTCGGGCGATCCGGTAAGCGACCAAGGCACCGAAGCTATGTCCGACCAACACGGGAGGCTGTTCGGTTTCGGGCAGGTGAGCGACGAGTTGGTCAACGAGTTCCTCGATCGATCCTGAAAGTGGATCGTGAAATCGACTTTCCCGACCGGGCATCGAAGCGAAGACCAAATTCACGTCCAGCGGTGATTCGCGGCAGGATCGGATGAGCGCCGAGGCTCCACCACCTGCGTGGGGGAACCAAACCATCGTTAAACGCTCTGCTGAAAAATCGCCGATGATGCGGTAGCAGGGGTTGGTCGTTCGCTTTTCTTCCATCCGGGTGGGGTCTATGTTAGTGGCTCACAATTCGCCGAGTCGCTTTCTCAATTTCATATGCCTCTTCCAGTTCCAAACGTCGCCACGCTGGGAACGTTCCCGGCTTGCTTGCGGCAACGATTTCAAACTCATCCCGAACGGATCGCGTTGACGTTTCGCGGCGAAGCGAACGGATCGACGGACCGCGATAGCGTGTTGACCTATGGTGAACTGGAATCGCGCGTCGAAGAATTGGCTTGGCGGATGATGACCGATTCGGACCACCCGATCCACCCCGGTGATCGGGCGCTGCTGTTGTTTCCCGCGGGGATTGAATTCATCGTTGCCTTTTTGGCTTGTCAGTATTGCCGGATGATTCCCGTTCCGACGAGTTTTCCCAAACCCGGCCGGGCAATGCCGAGGCTTGATACGGCGGCAAGCGATTGCCGACCTTCTCGCCTAATCGCCGATTCGAAAACCCTCGCCGGCATCGATCTACAGCGTGTCGGTGCGGAAGTCGCCCGAGCGAAGTTTGTCGCATCCGACGCGATCGCCGATCACACTGGCCAGCGGATCGATTTCGGCGATCGGCTCGAATCCGTTGTGCCCGATGATTTGGCGTTGTTGCAATACACGAGCGGATCGACGAGCCAGCCCAAGGGGGTAATGGTGTCGCACGCGAACCTGATGGCGAACTTGGAATCGATTCGTCTCGCGTTTGGTTTGTCAGACGCTTTGATGACCGACGACGAACCGCCGGCCGAGAACATGGTCAAGAGCGTTTTCTGGTTGCCTCCCTTTCATGATATGGGATTGATCGGCGGTATTTTAGAGACGTTGTATGTCGGCGGTCACGCCTTGTTGATGTCACCGCGAACGTTTCTGACCCGTCCGCTCGAATGGCTCGACGCGATCTCAAAGACAGATGCTTGGATCAGTGGCGCGCCCAACTTCGCTTATCAATTGTGTGTCGATCGAATTGATCAAAACGAAGCGGCCAAGTTGAACCTCGCCGGTTGGAAGATCGCGTTTTGCGGTGCGGAACCGATTGCCGCCGAAACGCTCACTCGGTTCGCCGAACATTTCGCAGTCTCGCGTTTTTCCACAACCGCATTCACTCCGTGTTACGGATTGGCCGAATCAACCCTTTTGGCGGCGTGCAAACCCCGGTACACCGAATGGAAAACGACACTCATCCGCCGCGATGATCTGATGCGTGGCAAGGCGACCGAAGCGTCCTTTAAAGAACCGCTTGCCAATGTCAAGCGAATCGTCGCGTGTGGCCCGGCGGGCGAAGGCACGACAATCGCCATCGTCGACCCGGAAACCTCTCGCGGCCTACCCGAACGACAGGTCGGAGAAGTCTGGGTGCAAGGCCGATCGGTGGCGACCGGATACTGGGGACGACCGGACGCGACGACCGAACGTTTTCAAGCGATACTTTCGGATCAACCCGATGGCGGCCGGTTCCTTCGCACGGGTGATCTTGGTTACCTCGACGCAGGCGAATTGTACATTACCGGACGTATGAAAGACGTGATCATTCTGCGTGGTCGAAATCACTACCCTCAAGACATCGAATCGTCGGCCAAGGAGAGTCTTGATGGTGTCATCACCCAGTGTGTCGCGGTGGCTTCGGTGGACGCCGAGTCCGAATCGCTCGCGGTGATCGCCGAAGTATCGCGTCATTCGAGTGACGACGAGTTACCCGACATGGCACGCGTCATTCGGCGACGCGTGATCGAAGACCACGAGATCGATCCTCGCGTCGTGTTGTTAACGCGTCCGGCCGCTATCCCGGTCACAACGAGTGGCAAGGTCCAGCGGCAAGCGGCAAAGCATTTACTGGAAACCAATCAACCCAACGAACGATATCGCTGGTCTCGCCCGTCGGTGATTGACGGGGTGCTCGCCGAACAACTGCCCCCGTTGCCGCAACCGAGCGATCTGCCGCCACGTGAAGAGACCCGGTCTCAAATCCAACGATGGCTGATTGCTTGGATGATCGCCCGCGGTGGCTTGTCGCATGAGGATGTACTCGCCGACACGCCGTTTTCAAGAAACGGATTGGATTCTCTTGCCGCGATCGAATTGAGCCGCGAGTTGGAAGATTGGCTCGGGATCGTCTTGCCGATTGAATTTGCGACTAGCGACCCAACCCCGGCTGACATGGCTGATTACTTGACCGACCAATTGATCGTCAACCGAACTTGATTGGATGATTTCGGGGCGGGTGCCGGTCGAAAGGAATGCGCCGAACCGACACGTCCGTTCCGCCCCATCGGCTTCGTTTTATCGACGTCGGCTCATTCTGCTGCGCAGCGAGTTCGATATCTAACACAACGCCCAGTGGGCGGACGCTGCTACCAAAAGGGCACTTTGGAATCGGGCTAGGCGGTCGACATCTTTGTTGTTCCCCCCCAATCCTAGTTCTAATGCCCTCAGTGTCTTCGAATCGATCTGAATTCGCGCAAGTACCTCTTTCCGCACTGACCCTCGGCAGCGTTCTTTCGGCTCCGATTTTCGAGCCGGGATCTGAACGCACGAAACTCCTTGGCAAGGACGTCCAGATTGACAGTGGTGTCCTTCAGAAGCTCGCTTCTCGCGGAGTCGCTTATGTATCGGTTAGCAAACGTGACCTAGCGGCGATGACGGCGGGTCAACCTCAAGGCAACCGCAAGGAGGTCGACGACCATGAATACCGACCGGTGGAATTGCAAACCGAGCATTCGCAAGAAGTCGAATCGCTAATTGCGGAAACTCCTAGCGGCGAGTTGCCAACGACATCTCTCGATCCGCGTTGGAACAATCCGCCGACAACGAAATATGATCCCGCTGCGGTCAATGAAAAATTGCGTGAACGCGAAAGCCACATTTCGTACGTTGAATCGGTTTTTGGAGAGTTGATCACTCACGGCGGAACCGAAGACGGCGATTTGTCCGTCGTGTGCCGACGTTCGATCGTATCGGTGCTCGAAGACAAGGATCTGTTCATGCGTTTGGGGCTCAATCCGTTCGACAGCGAATACCCATCACGACACAGCTTGCATGTCAGCTCAGTGGCCATATCGATCGGCGTGATGCTGGGGCTGGAAGACCAAAGCCTGCATGACCTCGGTACCGGATGTTTGGTTCACGACATCGGAATGCTAAAGCTTGATTCGACTTTTTATCGCGCCAAACGCAAACTACGCCCCAAGGAGCTGGAGTACCTCGCTCAACATCCGATTCTGACACTCGATGCGCTGGCAAACTCAGGAGTCGAACTTTCCCGCATTGCACGAATCGTGGCCTACCAGGTTCACGAGCGATGTGACGGCAGCGGGTACCCACGGGCGATGCGTGACGAGCATATTCATAGCTTATCGAAGATCGCGATGGTGGCTGATATGTACGTCGGACTCGTTTCGAACCGTCCGCACCGCCGCGCGTTGATGCCCTACCACGCCATCACCAAGATCCTCAACGCAATTCCCGAAGGCAAGTTCGATGCCAAGGCCGTGCGGGGGCTATTGCATGCGATGTCGCTGTTTCCGATCGGATCATTTGTCGAGACGCACGACGGTCGAGTCGCCCGCGTGGTGCGTTCAACGGGCGAGACCTACATGCGCCCGGTCATCGAATTTTGGAATCCGAAGCATCAAATATACGAACCCAACTTAGTCAATCTTGCCCAAGAACCCGAAATTCAAATCAAACGAGCGATTCCTGCGCCGTCAATCTCGCCATCGATCGGCCGCCGAACACGCGTTGCTTAAGCCATTTCAATTCATTGTTGGACTCGAATCAGATCCGCCAATGCCTCGTCCACCAACTCGCTGCTCATCGGTTGTGATGTCGGCCCGTCGGGGAGACGTCGCGTTCCGGTGGGGAGGACGGCGTTCATCAGATCATCGGCGATTTCTGAATGTTCGACGTGGCCGAGAACGTGATTCATCTCGTGCATGATGACCGTCAACAGGTCCATCGAATCCGCAAAGTTTTCGTCGGACTGATTGTCATCATCAACGCTCGGTGTTGGGTCTACATACCAACCATGGTTGGCTGCGTTGATATCGATCTGAATGGAATCAGGCGACGCTAGTCCCAACAAGTCGTCTTCTAAGTCGGCGATCTCGACGGGTGTGCTGCGGAGTTGTTCGATCTGCTCTCCGTTCAAGCCGGTGGCGGCCAAACGTTCGATCGCTTCGGCGACGATGGGTGCCAGCTGTTCATTGCTCAGCACCGCATGGCAGGTGTCGCTGGTTGCGGTCGCCGCGGCCGTTAACGGATCGAAACTGGTGATTCCGGGACCAAACAAATCGTGACCGAGGATCAAAAGGGACATCTCATCGATTCGAGCCGTCAACGTGTCATTGTTCGTATCGCGACCAGTCAGAGGAACCGCGTCCCAAGTCCCGCTGAACGAGTCGTACTGGAACAGATAAAGGTCCTCCTCGATCTGATCGGAACTCAGTTCACTATGCCATTGATCCAACAACGACGAATCGTATCGGAAGGTTAGATCAACGTGGGTGAAAGTGGTTACATCGGCAGTGCCCGCCGTATCAACGAGCGACAAATCCCAGGCTTGAAAGGTCTCGCCGGTGAAATCAAAACCGTTACCGTTGAGTCCCGTTTGATCTTCCTCAGGAACGCCCGCCAAAGCTTCCAATCCGTACGGCTCATCGGGTGTCAAGTAATCGGCATTGAATTGCGCATCCTCGGAGAGCGATACGAATTCAAAACTCACACCACCGACGGTGGAAGCGCCGCCACCATGCGTTCCCACACTCGATCCGGACGAAACGGCGGTGAAGGTTGGTTCAATCTCGAAATCGTTTCCGGTAAACGTAGTTGCTACAACGCGGGTTTCAATCGTCAGGTTCCCGGCGTTGACCGTGGCCACATCCAATGCAACGTACGCACCAACGAAAGCGAGCATCGACTGTTCGGTCGGTAGGTTCCCGATCTCCACGTTTCGCGATTCCGATGTCGTCTCTACGGCCGTGTAGTCATTCACGCCCGCGAAGTAACCATCTGCCCCGGCCACCGCATCCCATTGGATCGCGACACTGCGGCTACCCGACGCCAAGGTTGCCGATTGGGCCGGAGAGTTAATGACAGCGGTATCAAGGAACGTTGACGTCGTGATTCCAGAAACATCCACCGTGACCGCAAACGATTCGTCGACGTTTCCGTCGTTTTCAAAGTCGACATCAAACGTGTACGTGCCGCCGAGGGATGCGATGAAATCTTCGGCAGATTGATTCTCCGCTGGTTCAAAATCGGCACTCAAGTAGTTTCCGAATTGAAAGTTCGTTTCATTGTCCGGCGTGGTCATTTCGATCGTCGTCAGGTACGAAACCCGATCGTCGTTGAGGTTCAGGTCCAAGATCGCCTGGTAAAACGGATCCACACCCGGTGGTTCGATGTATTCGATCGCCATGTCAAAGCTGGCAAACGGTGGAAGTTCGATTTGGAACGGTATCCTGTGAATCGAGCCGGTGGCGTCTTCGACCGGCGACCATTGGTCAGGAATCGCTGAGCCGTCCAAGGGAGCCCACGGCAATTCCGCAAACCCGTTCGCGGTTTGGGGTTGCCCGACAAAGCCAACACCCAAATCAACGGCAACCACCTCGGCGAACAACGGCGTGCTGATCGGGAGCGTCGATGTCGTGACACTTCGATCGGACGAATCAAGTTCGGCGTAAAACACCTCGGTGTCGTCGTCCAAAACGACCTTAGCGTCCAGTTCGTCGAAGGGACCATCACTCACATCCCAAGTCATCTCGACGGGATTGGTATCCGTCAAGACTACCGGCGAAGTGATCGTGACTTGAGGCTGCCCCGATCGCGTCGTGACGTTGAGCGAGCCGAAAATAATCGAACCGGCCGGTCCAGATAGCTCGTTCGGTTCGGTGTGCTCGTCGCTCACCGAAGCAAGCAGCGGACGGACCGACGTGCCCAGGATCGTGGGGTCCAATTCCACAAAGTTGGCCTCGAACGAGTGTGGCCCGGAATCAAGTCCGTTCGCCGTGACTCGGAAAGCGGCTTCGTCGAAAGTGAATTGCAAGTCCAAGGTCGTCCCGTCATAGGCCAGCGAATTGGTCAAAACGACGGTCTCTTCGGTGTCAGACAAAATGTCAAACAGGTTCACCGAAAGCGATGCCGTGGTGGCATTCAATCGAACGACTTCGGCAACCACGCCGGTTTGGGCTGTTTCGTTGTACAACCCGATCATCGCGGAATCGCGTTCGGAGATCGACTCGATCGACGACGCCAACTCAATCTGTTTACCGGCCGGGTCAAACGACGCGTCGGACAACAGAACCGGAGATTCGTCGTCGCCGATAATGTCGTTCAGCTCAACGGCCCCGTCGGATGTCGAGAACTCACCCGCAAACAGAATCGACCACCCCGTCGGTACGCCGTCGTTGTCGGCACCGTTGTCGAACGAATCATTCACGACCGTGACTTCTTCGGCGACGAAGTTAGCAGCAGCGGTGTCGAAGTCATAGTCGATCGTGAATTTGGCATCGTTGAAGTCGTCCGCTGGCGAGAGCGGATCGAAGTTGCCGTCGTAATCGATCAACACCGTCCAATCCCCATGAACCAATGTTCGAAACTCTTGATCGGACAATTGAGTCTGCTCGACCTCGATGTAGGCCTCGGCAAGATCCACGTTCGGGGTTCCTTGGTCGTTGTCGTGATCAACGTGGTAGATATACGTGTCCGCCGATAGATACGAACTCGCACCTGGCAACAACACGTAAACAGCCGACGCGACACCGAATTCGGCTTGCTGAAGCTGCAATTCAAATACAGCCAACCAGCTCGGGTCGCCTTCGCTGACGCGTTCTTGGGCCAGCCCGGCGAACATCTCAGCCTGTGACGTGCTTGCCGGTAGGATTTCATTGACGGTAATCGTGATCGTTTGCGAATCTGACGCGGCCCCGTCGCTGACAATCACGTCGAACGTGTGCACGCCGGTCTGCTGTTCATCCGGGGTCCACGTGAATACGCCTTCGGGCGAGATGGCCGCTCCGCTCGGTTCATTGCCATCAAGACTGAACGTCAAAGTATCAGCAAGGTTTTGGTCCGTCGCGGTGGCGTTGAACGTAATCAACGATGACTCATCACCAGTCAGATCGTCGATCGCCGCCAACACCGGTTCGCGGTTTCGTTCGCCGATCGTGATCGTGAATGATTGCGAGGTACTGCTGATTCCTCCGTTCGCGGTTCCGCCATCGTCGGTTGCCGTGACTGTCAACGTCGCCTGTCCAACCCCGTTCGGCTCGAACGTGATTTCGCCATTACTCGCGATCGTCGGAGCTTGACTGAAGAACGCGCCGCCGGTGTCGACCGATACCGAAAGCGTCACGGTTTGCCCCGATTCATCGGACGGGCCGGCGCTGAGATTGGTAACCAACGTTGCCGTTTGGATGCCATCGTAAAGGTCACCAGCGATATCCGATACCAAATCAAAGGTGGGCGCGTCATTGATCGCCGGGGAAATCGTGATCGTGAACGTTTGCGGAACCGACGTATCGACGCCGCCGTTCAAGGTGCCTCCGTTGTCGCGGGCCACCATGGTGACTTCGGCGATCCCGTTGGCGTTTTCGGCGGGCGTGTAGGTCAGATTGCCCGCCGCGTCGATCGCGGGGAGGACGGCGAACAACGCCGGATTGGAGTTGCCGGTGATCTCAAAAACGGCCGTTTGGGTTGATTCGTTAAGCGGCCCCACTGACGTGACGGTTGCCAAAGCGTTGACGGTTTGAGACTCAGAATCCTCGGCTACCGTAAGCGGGTCGCCCGCGATGGTGAACTGGGGTGCGTCGTTGACCGGGATGATCTCGATCGTGAAGGTTTGCGTTTCCGATGTGTCGATCCCACCATCGGCCGTTCCTCCGTCGTCTTGTAGTTGCACCGATACGGTGGCCGTCCCGACGGCATCGCCCGCTAAGGTGAACGTGAGAGTCCCATCGCTCGCGATCGCGGGTTGTACCGCAAACAAGGACGGATCGTCGGCCGAAACGTTGATGAACGTCACCGTTTGGGCGGCCTCGGTCGCGTCCAAACCGGGAGTTATCTCGGTCGCGATAACAAGGCTTTGCGGGCCGCCGTCTTCGAGCGTCTGCAACGACGTCGAAGGTAACGTGAACTCGGGTGCGTCGTTGACCGGTGTGCTTGCTTGCAAGCCGGTGTTGCCGGTGATGTTGAACGTGACCAAGGCGGTTGTGTCGGCGCTTAATCCGGCGTTGTTTAGTTGAACCGTACCTCCGGTGTTGCCGGTGATCGTGACGGCGGCTTCGTTACTACCACGCAGCGTCAACTGACTGTTCTCATCAAACACGAACGTGGACGCGACCGTGTTGAGGATCTCGATCAATGAACCACCATCCTGATCGATGTCGACGTCATCGAGTTCGAAGCTCGCGGTGCCTCCGTCAATTTGAATGGCTGTTCCGTTGACGCTCTGTCCGTTTTGGCTTTGAATCTGCACGCCGGACAACCGAATCGTTCCGGTAACGTTGGACAAACGAATGCCTTCGTTGTCGTTGCCTCCACCGGACGTGATGATGATCGTGAACTGCACGACCAAGTCGTCGACGCCATCGCCGGCGATACCGGCGCTGTTTTGCGGGTCCAATGTCACGCCGGCAACCGTGTTGCCACTTGCTGCGGTCGTGACGTCGCCGGTCGAACTGAAGATCAGCGGTGACGTGCCGTCGGTCGCCGGAAGTGACGCGGTACCGGTCGGGATCGCGATGCCCTGGCCGGTTAAGAAGGCCTCCAAGGTCATACCCGGGATGCCCGAACCAACAAGAAACTGATCCTCTTCAAATTCGAAACCGAGTGAATCGCCAACACCTTGTGACGTGTCATAGTTCACTCCGGTACCAACGACAAAAATGATGTCGCCGGGGGCGTCGGGATCATTGCCGTCGTCGTTGACCGCGGCAAACGAATCGAATGGCGAGAGCATCGTTCCGGTACCGCCGGGTGCGGCGGAGTTATCGATCACCCAAAGCGAAGGACCGATCTGGATCGTTGCGGTTTCTTGGTGTGTCAACCCGTCGCTGTCGATGACGGTGAACAAGAACGAATCCGTTCCGCTTGCTCCGGTCACAGGTGTGTACGTGAAGGTCTGGTTCGGTACGTCAACGACGACCGTACCGCTCGTCGACGCGTCATCGATCGAATCAAAACTGATCACGTCGTCGCCCACGTCGGTCGCGCCGACGAGCAGGTGCGAAAGCGGCAAGGTGACCGGGACATTGCCGAGGACATTGATCGTCTTGGCCTGCGCGATCGGCGCGATGTTGCCGACGGTCAAACTAAACGTGGTCGTCGCAATTCCGCCGTCGCTGTCGGTTGCCGTGATGGTGACCGTCTGAGATTCGTCCGGACCGTCGGTCGTGTTCAATGACCACGACCAAGTGCCATCGTTGTTGTCGACGATGTTCCCAACGCTCGCAGTCAACGCGACCGTGTCGGTCGCAATGTCGGAGTAAGTGCCGGTGTTATTGGCCGTTTGGCCTTCATCGACCGTCACCGAGGCGGAATCCGCCGCGACGACTGGAACCGCGTTATTGACGATCAAGTCAAACGTTGTCGTCGAAAGGCCGCCATCGCTGTCGGTGGCGGTGATCGTGACCGTTTGAGTGTCATCGGGACCATCGGTGGAAATCAACGACCACGACCAAGTACCGTCGTTGTTGTCGACGATGTTTCCAACACTCGCCGTCAACGCAACCGTATCGGTAGAAACATCGAAGTAAGTGCCCGTGTTGTTCGCCGTTTGGCCCTCGTCGACCGTCACGGAGGCTGTGTCCGCCGCCACGATGGGAACCGCATTGTTAACGATCAAGTCAAACGTTGTCGTCGTAATACCTCCATCGTCATCGGTGGCGGTGATCGTGACCGTTTGAGTATCGTCAGGACCGTCCGTGGTACTCAACGACCACGACCAAGTGCCGTCGTTGTTGTCGACGATGTTTCCAACGCTCGCCGTCAACGCAACCGTATCGGCAACGACGTCGGAGTAAGTGCCCGTGTTGTTGGCCGTTTGGCCTTCGTCGACGGTAATGCTTGCGGAGGTTGCGGCAACCAACGGCGCCACATTGTTGACCGTAATGCTGAACTGGAATTCGGTGGCTGCGCTGTGTTCATCCGTGGCCGTGACGGTAACCGTTTGGCCGACCACGTCGTCGGTGGTTGTCACTGACCACGCCCAAGTTCCGTCGTTGTTATCGACCACGGTGCCGACATCAGCCGTGAGTGTGACGGTGGCTCCAGCATCGACGTCCCCGTACGTACCTGAATTGGTAAGCGGGTTGCCTTCATCGGCCGTCGAGGTCGCCGCTCCGGTTACCGTGGGGGCATCGTTGACTCCCGTGATTGTGACGGTCACCTGGCCGGCTGCTTGGCCACCATTTCCATCGCTGAGCAAATATTCGAAAACGTCTGTGGCGGTTTGACCGACGTTTAGCGATTCGAATTGGTTATTCGGATCGTAAGAGATCGTGCGGGCTTGGGCGTCCAAGGTAAGGTTACCAACCGTCCCGACGTTCCCAAACGCGAGAATGCTTAACACATTATCGGGGTCCGGGTCGGTATCGTTGACCAACAAGTCATCAAAGGGAATAACCAGCGGAGGCCCGTCCTCACCGACGGTCGCGGTGTCGTCGACCGCGAGCGGGTCTCGGTTATTGGCCCCTGGAGTGTTGCTTGTGCCGATCGATGTTCCTACATCGCCGCCGTTTCCGCCGATGCCGTTGAAATAACCCTGCTGGATCAGTCCCCCGCCGTTGGGATCGAACAGGTCGACGTTGCCGCTACCGTTCAGATTAATCGTAAATCCGCCGACGGCGAGCAAATGCCGATCTTCGAGATTCTGAACGAGTAAGCGTCGTTTCGAAATTCGCGGACGAGTCTGTTGCCGAGTCCGTTGCCGGGACCGCATCAACGGGTGACCCATCATGTCGCAAAAAGGGAACTTCATCGTTAGGCTTCCTTGCCTGGTATTCGTATCAGAGTGTCAGTGTTTCAAGATCAGAATTGAATGATCGCATCGAGTGCGATCAGGAGCTGGTTGTCATCGCTGCGGTCATTGAAAGGCTTGATCCCGGCAACACCGCCGGGTACCGCCGGATTGCTCTCGACGTTGGAGGTGTCCCAACGGATTTCGTTTCGCAATAGAACGTTCGAGTGAGGTTGATAGTGAACACCGCCGGTGATCGCGAAATAATCTTCCCCGTTGAAGACGGTGCCGCCGGTGGAATATTCGACTGGAACTCCCAACCTTGTGCCGGAGTCGTCTCGGAACCATTCGACTCGCAAACCCGCCGACCATTTCTCCGAAAGCTGTTGCACGAGATACTGATTGATGCCCCACCAATTCCCGTCACCGAACTCGACCGTGTTGGTGGCGGTATTCAGTTCCAAGGTCGAGCCCTCTTGGTATCCGTAGTCCGCTTGCATGACGTAATAGGTGCTCGGCCGCAAATAGTGTTTCAGGACCAAACTCGCCCAAACTCGGTCGCCGTTGATCGAACCGCTGGCATCGGTGAATCCGGTGAAGTCATTGCCGTAATGACCGGTCAATGCGATCGTCGTTTGCCCGCCGCCGAGTTCTTTCATCAACCCTGCCCGCACGCCCCAATCGTCGCCGTCGGAATAGAACGAATCCCAACCCGTGGTCGCCGACACCGCACCGGCGAGCGTCGGGCTCAACTTGCCCGACCACATCACGCCCGACTGAGTGAAGGCATTGCCGTAGAGAAACGTGTAAGCGTGTGAATAGAAAAAATTCTCCGGTGCCGCGAACGTTTCGTACCCGCCTAACGCATAAAAATGGCCCGCGCGGATCACGCTGCCGTAGGGTCCGATCGGTGTGGCCAAGTCCAAATAAGCTTGGGGCAACGCGATGCCGTAGTCGGAATCCTCGCTATTCCAGCGACGTGAACGATCTTCATGACGCTCCAGTCCGGGGACCGTCACGTAACGACTGTCGGTGCCGTAATTGACATCGACGCGACCGCCCCAATCCCACGTCTGGCCGTTGATCGTGGCTTCCCGGCCGAGATAAAAATACAGTTGATTGAGCTGATAGTCGTTCGCGGCGTCGTTGAACAGAACCGGAGCGTTTGATCCGTTAGCCGGGTCTTCGGGATTGATCGTGAAGCCTTGCTGCAACCAACCGCCCATCCGCCATGGCGAAGCTTGCCATCCGAACAAGTCGTCGGACCGAACATGTCGTGACGATCGAATCGGTCGCAAATCACAGACATCGCCGGAGTGCATTTCAAAACTATCGGACATCTGCGAGATATCCTGAGAACCCTGGATCGGCGGAGTCGCCAGAGGGATCGGCAACGGCGCAGACGCTGGTGAAGGCGTTGGTTGGGCGACCGGCGTATCGGCGGAAAGGCCTTGCCATGCTGGCACGGTCGAAGCCGTGTCGTCGTCATCGATCATCTCGAATTGATTAGGCGATTCCTCAGACTGCTTGACTAACCATGACGGTGGAACCGTTTGCTGGGCCTGCGCCGCGACCGATCCGATTGCGAAAAGCACCAACCATAGCACGAGTCGTTTGATTAAAAACATTCCATCGTTTCCTACTTGAACAATACCCACCGTCCTCGCGGACGGTTGATTAAGTGCATTAAGCAATTCTTGTGAGCCGAACGCGGTAGCGGGCTGTTGATTTAGTGCACGATTGGGCGTTTTCGTTTAACGGCAAGCCGCAGGCGTCTGCGTTCTCAAGCTCTGTCGCCTGCGGCTTGCCGTTAAACGATTAAATCAACAGCCCGCTAGCCACAGACCTTATGGTGAGAATGTAATGCGTCGAGGCCCGTGGCTAGCGGGCTGTCGGTTTAGTGGATGTTGATGGTGGTTCGAAAAAGTTTTTTGTTGACTTCGGATGATCGCGTTGTGGGGGGGCTGCGGTTGCCTCCGGGCTCTCTCGACGCGTAAGGAACGATACTAAACGCCCTATTTCGGCGTGCAACGCCCCTATTGCCCCTAGACTGCCACTTCGGACGTCGCCGATGTCGACTCGGCGCGCAGCTCCGCTAGATGGCTCATGATCTTCTTTAAGTTGAACGCGGTTGCCGCCCACTTCCATTCTTGATTCACGCCGTCGCTGCCCCGAAGCAGAAAGCGGCGAAGGTCAAACATCACTTTGATCACCGCGAAGGGGGTCTCGCCGATGTGCTGACGACGCGAGTACGCTTCTTTCGCTGCACTCGTTTTCATCTTTTCTCGCTGACGACGGCGGGCTCCTTCATGCTGGTCGTCCTTCAACTCGCGGCCTCGCGGCGGGCGACTGCGTCGGTTGTTCTCCCCAGCAGCCGTGGCAGCCTTTGCGGACGGATCGCTTGTCGCTTCGCTCGCCTTGGAAGGGGACTCGCTTGCATGGACGTTCTTGCGACAAAGGGCGGCCAAGGGGCAGTCTTCACATTCGTGACAAGTGTAAACCTTCGACTGCACCGGAGAACCATTGCTATGCGTCGTGTTCTCGGTCGTGCGGTGCGAAAGCACCTTGCCGGCTGGACAGAAGTAACAGTCAAGCTCCTCGTCATAGATGAAGGCAGCTTTATCAAATCGCTTCGTTTGCGGGTTCATCGGAAGCTGGCCTAGTTGATCCTCGGGAACCGGCTGGGTCAGGTCGTTTCGTTGGGCGGGGTTGTTTTCGCGATTGGTTTCCGCGATCGGCCCGGTTAAATCGACCTCTTTGTCTTCGGCATCGCTGAGGTTTTGGCCCGTCGTGTAGGCCGAATCAGCCAGAACACGCTCGACATCAATGCCAAAGTCTTCGGCGATGCAATCAACGATGCTACTGAATTGATCGTGCTCGACGTTGCCGATCAACACGTCAGCACTGACGATCAAACCGCCCAATGTTTCGGTCGTCGCCATCGGTGTGTAGTTGGGTGCGTAGCCGCCTTCTTTGTTGGGCAGGATGCGACTGTCGGGGTCGGTCTTGGGAAGTTGGGCCGGTCCTTTGGTGCCGTTCTTCTTGCGAACCTCATCCATGTCTTGGACGGTCTTCATGTGCTCGGCAAGTTGCTCGCGGCGTGATTGCAAGTCCGCGACGGCCGCTGGCAGTCGATCCGCCGAGACGTCTTGGCCGATGAGATCTTCGTCGACAGCGTCGTTGGTTTCCAAGACGGCCAAGGCCTCTTCGAGCTGGCTATCGAGTTGCTCGAGTGCTTTGGCCAAACGTGCTGCGGTCCAGGTTTTGTACTTGTTGGCATCGCCGAGTACTCGAGTGCCGTCGATGCAGATTTCTGAAAGGTTGGCGATGCCAAGGTTGATCGCCAACTTGATCATCTGTTGGAAGATGTCTTTGAGGGCGGTGGCGTTTTTGCGGCGGAAGTCGCTGATGGTGCTGTGGTCGATGCGGCGACCGCTGGTGAGCCACATGAAATCGATCGAGTGCTTTAACTCGTATTCGATGCTGCGGCTGGAGCGGATTCGGCGGATCATGGCGAAGAGCAAGATCTTTGCCATGACGCTGGGGTGGATCGGTGGTTGGCCGAATGTGCCGTGATAGGCGGCTTCCCAGGGAGTCCAATCCATTTTGTCGAGGATTTCGTCGACCAGTCGGACGGGGTGCTCCTGGGGAATGAGTTCTTCCAGGGCCGTGGGAATTAGAACGAGTTGCCCACGTGGTGTGGGAGCGTCTTGCCAATAGCTGGCCTTGCGTTGCCTCTGGCTCACTTGGTCGCTTCCTTGGTGAGTTGGTTCCGGCGGCGTGACCGTGAGGCTAAAGAATACCAGACCTTTCAACTCAAGCGAACAGGGTACTGTCCCCTCATGTTATGGATACACTAAACCGACAGCCCGCTAGCGCCGTCGGCTCAGTCAATCAACGGCCCGCTCTTGGAGGATTAATCAAATTGGCGTCCCAAAAGTAAGACGAAACTTTGGCGTTTTTCAAAAATTGGCTAAAGTCGAATCGACGTCACGAATCGCTCGCAGTTTCACGACAATGGTTTGTTTTTTAGAACCTATCCGAAAAGGGGTCTGACCCTCTCCGGCGATACCCGCAAACGAATGAATAACGACTCGCCTCCAAAGGGTCAGACCCCTTTTCGGATAGGTTCTAAATAACACCTTGCTTACGCCAAGCGGCGTAGTCCGTCTTCCGTCATCGGGTTGGGGATTTCAAAATCGATCTCGTCGATCCTCGCCAAGGTTTCTGCGTCGAGGATTAAATCATCAGCGACCAACAGTTCCTGCAATTGAGCGACCGTGTTGGCTCCGATAATCGTCGAGGCGACGAAATCATGCTGCTTGCTCCATGCGACCGCCATCGCCGCGACACTGACACCGATGGATTGGGCGATCACCATCAACCGCCGAGTCGTTTCGATCGTGCGATCGTTGACGAAACGCTTGGCCATCCGTTGTTGACGTTCGCCGCCACCGGTCAAGTAATCCGTGAATCGAGCACCCTGCGGAGGCCCGTCGTTGTACTTGCCCGTCAACACGCCTCCACCAAGTGGTGAGTAGGGCAGCAAGCTGATGTTCTCGCGACGACACACCTGTGCCAGTTCACTCTCGCAACGTCGATTGATCAGACTGAAGTTGTTCTGCACGGTTTGGTATCGCTCGACTTCATGCAATTCCGCCACCCACAAGCTTTTCATTACGCCCCAGCAGGTTTCGTTGCTGCAACCGATCACGCGGACTTTGCCGGATCGTTTCAGATGAGTTAGTGCTTCGAGAACTTCCTCGTACGGCATCCCATGGTCGGGCCAATGGATCTGATAGAGGTCGATGTAATCGGTTTGCAGGCGTCGCAGCGAATCTTCGCAAGCCCGAACGATGGTGTGTCGATCCAGCGTCGTGCGGCCATGCCGAACGGGCGGTCGAAACCAACCGTGTCCCGGGCCGGTGACTTTCGTGGCCACCGTGATCAAATCACGCGGTTTCGTCGCCAGCCACCGGCCAAAGAACTCTTCGGTCACACCGAACGTTTCCGCACTCGGGGGTACCGGATAAATCTCGGCTGCGTCGAAAAACTGGATACCCGCGTCCAAGGCGACGTCGCAGATTTGGTGGCTCAGTGGTTCGGGGCAACTCGATCCGAAAGTCATCGTGCCCATGCAAATGTCCGAGACCGTGATGGCGCTGGAGCCTAAACGTCGTTGTTGCATGATTTCTTTTTTCAAACTTTGAGAGGGCAAATCGAATATGGAAGACCGACGGGAAGCCAAAAAACATTTTTGGGCTACAATGGAGTCCGCTAGTCGCCGATCATCGCCGACGCGTTGTACTGAATGTGCCTCAACGTGCAATCCCCGCCCGTTCCCCACCGATTTACCCCACCGAAATGCTCTCCCCCAAACTGCGATTTTCCCTCGGGATCCTGGCACTCGTCAGTGCCGCCCTCTTGACCCGCCCGGCAGCGGCCGAAAAACGATACGAACACGGCGTGGATTCGCAGTATCGCGACGACATTCCTCATGGCACCGTGACGCAGCATACCTGGACGGACAGCCAAGTTTTCCCCGGAACCAAACGCTATTACAGCGTTTACGTGCCGGCACAGTATTCGGGGGATGCGCCGGCCGCATTGATGGTCTTCCAAGACGGGCACGCCTACGAAGGCGTCAAGGGAGACTTTCGGGTCCCGGTCGTGTTCGACAATTTGATCGCCGAAGGAGCCATGCCACCGACGATCGCGGTGATGATCGATCCCGGGTACAAGGGCGACCTCCCGGAGAATCGAGGTTGGAATCCAAAGCCGCAAAACCGCAGCTTCGAGTACGACACCGTCAGCGGCGACTACGCCGAGTTCCTGCTGACGGAAATTTTGCCGGAAGTCGAGAAGAAGTTTTCGATTACTAAGAATCCAGAACTGCGTGCCGCTTGCGGTAGCAGTTCCGGCGGAATTTGTGCGTTCACGATCGCTTGGCATCGCCCCGATTCGTTCCGAAAGGTGTTGTCAAACATCGGCAGTTTCACAGATATTCGAGGTGGCCACAATTATCCGCCGATGGTTCGCAAATCGGAACGCAAACCGATTCGTGTGTTCCTGCAAGACGGCAGCGCCGACTTGGACAATCAGTTTGGAAACTGGCCGTTGGCCAATCAGCAAATGGCTAAAGCTCTCGCGTTCAAAGACTACGACTATCAATTCGTCTATGGCGAGGGTGCCCATAACGGCAATCATGCGGGATCGATTTTCCCCGACGCGCTGCGTTGGTTATGGCGTGACTGGAAAGAAGAAACCCCGTGAGCGACATCGACGTCCCCTTTACCGTCGCGTTCACTCATCGTCTTCGCCAAACCCATGACATCTCCGGCAGCGATTTTGAAACGCTGTTGTCGGTACTGCAAACCGAAGAAAACCAACCAGCCAAAGTGTTGTTGTGGGTCGATTCGAATTTGCAGCGGGCGAACGGCGTTGAGTCAGACTCTCGCACCGAATCGTTCGGCGATCGACTCGAGAAAAGCTTGCGGTCGAGCGGCCGCATCGAATTGGCCGCACCACTGCATGTGATCCCGGGCGGCGAAGCGAGTAAGAACTCCGAAGCCGTTTTGGAAACGCTGCTTTCATTGATTCATGAATACAACCTAGACCGGCGCAGCTATGTGATCGTCGCGGGTGGTGGGGCGGTGCTCGACGTAGCCGGTTTTGCGGCCGCGATCGCGCATCGCGGAGTGCGTTTGATTCGTTTGCCGTCGACCACCCTCGCGCAAGCCGACTCCGGCGTCGGGGTCAAAAACGCGATCAACCAATTCAACAAAAAGAACTGGGTGGGAACGTTCGCGGTGCCATGGGCAGTCATCAACGACGCCAAGATACTCCAAACGTTGCCCGACCGAGACTTCCGCAGCGGACTGACCGAGGCCGTCAAAGTTGCTCTGCTCAAAGACCGTGACTTTTTTGAATTTCTTTTTGATCACGCGGAACAACTCCACGACCGCGATCTTTCGATCAGCACGCGTGCGATCGCGGAGTCCTGCCGCTTGCATCTCGATCACATCACACTGGGTGGCGATCCGTTCGAAGCCTTGGAGGCCCGTCCGTTGGATTTCGGACACTGGTCCGCTCATCGCCTTGAACCCATGACGGGCTACTCGCTGCGACACGGCGAGGCGGTCGGCATCGGGGTTGCAATCGATACGTTGTATTCATCGAGGATGTTTGGGTTCCCGACGGACGATGCGGCGCGAGTCTGTCAGACGCTGGCAAGATTGGGGACGCCGCTGTGGTGTGACGCACTTCAAGACAGTGATGCGATCTTGCGCGGCCTGGAAGAGTTCCGGCAACACCTCGGTGGACGTCTGACCGTGACCATGCTCACCGCAATCGGTCGCAGTATCAACGTGCATGAGATCGATCGAGATGTGATGTTAGAATGCGTCAAGGAACTGCATTCGATCAACGCATCCATTGAAGTTTAAGTGCTAGCACAACCGCACCAGTAAATCAGCAAAACACGTAGGCGAGTCTCTCCGAAATCCGCGGCATTCAACGTCTCGGAGAGACGCTGCGACGTGCGTTTATCATCGCGTGAATAATAAGTGGCAGTTAATGTTCACGCGATGCTTAGGTATTGCCGGAGAAGTCAGCCCCCCTTTCAGATAGGCTTCAAGTAAGAATGAATCAATCAAACCATTTAATCCCCACCGCGTTGACCGTCATCACCATGGCATTCTGCCAGATCGGTTTCGCCCAATACGAACCGCAATCGGATGTGGCGCTCGGGCAAGGAACCATGGCCGGGGAAGTCACCCATCATTCGGCTCTGTTGCAAACCCGACTCACTCGCGGCACTGACTTGAATGACGACGGTGATTTACCGGGGGCCGAAGGTTTCGTCACGTTCAAGTGGGACACCGATCCCAAGTTCACGAATTCGCAAGAAACACCCCTTCAACCCGCGCTTCCCGGACACGATTACGTCGTTCGCGCCGAACTGACGGGGCTTGAGGCCGATACGCTTTATTTCTATCGAGCTTCCTACAATCGCAATGAGAATGAACGCACAGATGGGCCGACCTGTTCGTTCCGAACATTGCCGGGCCCCGACAGCGATCGACCTGTTCAATTCATCATCGGTAGTTGCATGAACTACATCAAGTTCATGCATGGACGCGAGGGAAGAGCCAGCGGTCCACTGACGGCGACTCCGGAAGACAAACGACAGGGTTTTCCCGCTTTTGAAATCATGAAGTCCAAGGAACCGCTATTTTTTGTCGGCACCGGCGATATCGTTTACTACGACAATCCGATGCGAGACGCCAAGACCGTCGAAGAGATGCGTCGGTGTTGGCACGAGCAATTTCGGTTCCCCCGCATGATCGAGTTTTTTCAAGACGTGCCGGGATTTTGGTCCAAGGACGATCACGATTTTCGGTTCAACGATTCGGACAATCGCTCGACCAAACTACCGCTTCCCGAGACCGGGATTCGAATCTTTCATGAGCAACTTCCCATCGCGCCGGCCGACGCGACCGATCCCAAAACCTATCGCACGATTCGCATCAATCGCGACGTTCAAATCTGGTTGACCGAGGGCCGCGACTACCGATCGCCCAATAAGTCGCCCGACGGTCCAGACAAAACGTTGTGGGGCGTCGAGCAACGCGAATGGTTGCAGTCGACGCTCAAAGCCAGTGATGCGAAATGGAAGCTGATGATCAACCCCACCCCGATGGTCGGCCCCGATGACGCGTACAAGAAAGACAACCACGCTTCATTGGAAGGATTTCGTCATGAAGCGAACGCGTTCTTTGATTGGTTAAAGACCAATGAGATCGATAACGTTTTTCTGTTTTGTGGAGATCGTCACTGGCAATATCACAGCATTCATCCATGCGGCATCAACGAGTTCGCCTGCGGTGCGCTCAACGATGAAAATTCTCGAAACGGAGTCCGCCCCGGCGATCGAAAAGGCACCGATCCGGATGCCATGGTCATTCAACCGTACATCTCGCCCGAACCCAGTGGCGGTTTCATTGAGATCACCGCCGGTCCAAAGACGCAGGTGTCATTTTTCAACGACGAGGGCCGTCTCATGTATCAGTTCGACTTGCCCGAGAAAGCACCTGGCAATTGAGAAAAGACGCGATTGAAGTCCGACGAGCGAGAAACCAAAGTTGTCACCCGAGCTCGTGCCATCGAATGAATCGCCAGCTCCTCTATATGACTTCAACGATCAAGTGGGCCATCGGCTTGGGGGCTTCCTCGATCGTGACCCATGTGGTTGGATCCGGGGTCATTGCGTTTTTGTCGTCATGCAATGCGATGATCGGTTGCCCTTGTTCGACACGTTGACCGATTTGAACCATCAATTCAATTCCGACGCGATGATTCAGAGTTTCCCCACCCCGCCGACGTCCGCCGCCGGCGAGAATGATCGCGTCGCCGATCGCTTCGCAGTCGATCCGAGAAACCCAGCCGGCGACCGGTGCCCCCCATTCGCGTCGCGACTCAAGGGATAAGATTCCCGAGGTGGGCAAGCGACCGTGTTGCGCGGTGATCATGCGCTCGAACCGCTCCATCGCGTCTCCTTGATCAAGGGCACGCGTGAGCATTTGTTGGGCTTCCTCGAGTCCGCCGGCCAAATCGACCGCGATGAGTGATTGAGCGGCCAATCGGATCGTCAAGTCGCGAACCCGCGCGACACGTTCATTGCACGTCCCTCCCCGCAAAATTTGAATGGCTTCGTTGACCTCGATGGCGTTGCCGATTGCTTCGCCGAGCGGTTGGTTCATGTCTGACAGGATCGCGTTAGTGGGCAGGTGCGAACCGGCGGCAACCTCCACCAAGCGACCTGCCAATTCGCGGGCTTGTTCGACATCAGGCATGAATCCGCCTCGGCCGACTTTCACGTCCATCGTCAATGCATCGAGCGACGCGGCGAGTTTCTTGCTCAAGATACTCGCCGTGATCAATCCGACCGACTCGACCGTCGCGGTGACATCGCGAAGTGCGTACAGCTTGCGATCGGCCGGCGCGATCGATTCGTCTGCGCCGATGATGAACGCCCCAACCCGGCGCAAAACGTCGGACGATTGATCGATCGACAAGGATGTTTCGAATCCCTCGATCGCTTCCAGCTTGTCCAGCGTGCCACCGGTGCGTCCCAACCCGCGACCGCTGATCATCGGCACGTCGCAACCGACCGCCGCGAGCAACGGTGCCAAGACCAGTGAGACCTTGTCACCGAGTCCGCCGGTGCTGTGTTTGTCGACCCGCGGGCGATCGGTGACGCGAGGCAGGCGGGTGCCGCTGGCGAGCATCGTGGCTGTCAAATCGACGGTTTCACGCGAGTTCAAACCGCGAATGCAAATCGCCATCGCCATCGCCGCCATCTGGGCTGGGGAGACCGAACCATCGCAAAAACCGCGAATCAGGAACTCCCACTGGTCTTTGGTCAATTCGCCCGCATCGCGTTTTTGGCGAATCAGATGGGTACAGAGCATGGTTGGACTTGACATCGGCGGGCCGAAAAAGCGATTGCTCGGGTCGAGCGATTTCAAACTTGAGTCATTTTTTCAAAAAAGTAGAAAACGATCCGGTGTTACCATCCTTGATTTATCGACGACGCACAAGCAACGACGGTCGCCCGCGATCGACCGCGTCGATGGTGTTCGCATGGACGGTCGCGATCATGGTCGTTGCATGGCACCCATGGATCGCCCCCGCCTCGGCCCAAAATGGCGGCGATCCTTACGCGACTTCCGGGATCAGCACCGGATACTCGTCCGGGCCGCCGATCGCGATTCAAGGTCTGCCGACTTGGTCCGGGGCGACACCGACGTGGCTGTCCGGAGCACGTTTTCCTAACCTAGGCATGCCTAATGTGGGCAACCCGTTCGGCTACCTACCTGGACAAGGGGCCACTTCCACGCGGCTTTGGCTCCGCGCCGAGTATCTGTACTGGATTACCGAAGGCATGCAAACCCCGGCGCTGGTGACGACGAGTCCCGATGCCACGGCTCAGGCCAGCGCCGCGATCTTAGGACTTCCCAATACAAGCGTGTTGTTCGGTGGCGGCGAGATCAACGACGACGGAACCAGCGGCCTGCGGATCAAGAGCGGCTTCTTCTTGAATCGTTCGGGTGCGTTCGGGATCGAAGGCGAGTACTTCGGACTGGCCAGCCAAGACGACGGGTTTTCCGCGTCGACCGGTCGCGCCATCCTTGGGCGGCCGTTCTACGACACGACCTTCGACCGCGAGACCGCACAACTTATCGACTTCCCTGGTGTAGTCGATGGTTCACTATCGATCACATCGGATTCCAAGCTTCGTTCTTTCTTGTTGGCAGGACGGGCTTCGTTGTGTCCGACCTGTGGCGGGAACTGCGTGACGTGTCAGAACACCGACCGCGTCGATTGGATCGTCGGCTATCGGCACCTGACCTTGGAGGACGGATTGTCGTTTTCGGAAAATCTCACCTCTTTGAATCCGGCCGCTCCCGGGGAAATTCAATTGTCGGAATCGTTTCAAACCGAAAACGAATTCAACGGATTGCAGTTAGGCGTGACCTACCAAGCCAACTTGCGTCGGGTATGGCTGGAATCGTTATTGCGAGTCGCCATCGGAAACAACCAACAAACCGCTCGGATCAGCGGTCGGACTTCGATCACGGAGTTCGGGACGACTGAGACTTACGACGGCGGCTTGTTGGCGCAGCGTTTCAATTCGGGCAAGTTCGAGCGGGAACAATTCACCATGATTCCGGAGGTCGGGTTGACCCTCGGCGTGCGGTTGTTCGATTGGTTATACGCCACGGGCGGCTATTCGCTTGTCTATCTGCCGGCGGTCATTCGGGCCGGCGACCAAATCGATACTGACATTAACCCCGGCTTGTTGCCGCCCGAAGACAATCCGCTGACCGGGTCGAATCGACCACGTTTTCGCTTTATTGAAAGCGATTACTGGGCCCACGGCCTGAACGCCGGTTTGCAATTGCAGTTCTAAGGCGCGTAGTAGTTGCTTAGTACCTTTTCGAATAGGCTCTAAACTGCGTTCGTCCGTTCATCAATTGAGAGTGAGTTACGGCGAGACGTTCACCTTGCACAAATGCTGACGTTCCTTCTTTTGGGGCGTCTACAAGCGAACGTACTTACATGGGGACTACATGCTTTACCTCGCCGTCGTCGTACACATAAACAGTAGGAGCATTCGGTGATGGATCAACACCACGGTCTTCGTACTCGTACGATATCGCCCAGCAAGGTCGCCCAAAACTTTCGACGATCTGAATCTCATCATGATCGAATTCGGCAAGCAAGTCCGCATGGTCTCCGAGCAGTTCAGCGGGCGACTCGCTCTCGTGATATTTCGCCGATCTGATGAAAAACCCGCGAATTCCTGCTCTTTCTAAGTGTTTTTCGGCAATATCGATCGCCGTTTGGATGGCAGGTATTGTTTTCATAGTTCTCCAACCTCCCTTAAAGCGTGTAGCAGTTGCTCAATTGCATTCTTTCGTTCAGCACTTGAGATTGAATTCCAGTGATTGCTCCGCATCCAATCGAGAACCCAGCGTTCACGATCAACTTGCGAAAGTTTAATCCATTCGTTGTAGTTCTTTCCAAGAGACTTCCAATGTTCGAAATGTCCGAGTTCGTGCAGTTTTTCGTAGCTGGTTGCGTTTGTCGGAAGATGCAGTTCCGCCTTCCCTCGTTCATTCGGACGGAATTTGATGACTACGTTTCCATTGGCGTCCAACTTTCCGACCGATAGCCATACGTCGTCGTTGCTTAGAACACTTCGTAGTGCGTCAAACTCTGCGCTTGTTAGCCGTGTTCCGGTGACACGTCCACCTTGCATAAATGATGATACTCCACCCTTTGGGGCCGAAAGTCTTGGCGTCTTTCGCTACGAGAGACGGGAGGGTCACTTCAACTGATAGCACATCAGCTTGTCCTGCTCGCGCAAATACAACTTGCCATTGGCAATCACGGGATGTGCCCAGCTTTCTCGTTCTTGGAAGGCGGGTTTGAATACGCTGACGACTTTGAATTCTTTTGGAGTCGCTTCGGTTAAGATCAGCGTTCCGTCTTGTCGTCGATACAGGATATGGCCGTCTGCGTAGATCAAGCTTGTTTCGCCACTGCCTTCAGCGCGGACGGGTCCCCAAGCCGCTTCGCCGGTCTTCATCTCGATACAGATCGGCTTGCCGTCTCCGTTGCCGTGGCCGCAGTAGATGTATCCGTCGACGAGCGTCATCCCACCGTGTTTGTTTTGCAGCTCACGACCTTCGAGCCAATAAACTTCTTCGGCGGACACGCCGCCTTGGGTCGAGGTGAGTTTCAGCAGCGCCGAGCCGGTGTTGTAGCCGGTGCTTGTGAACACGTAGTCGCCGTCGACGATCGCGGTCGGGATATTGGCCGTCGTGTTGCCGACCCGTGCATATCGCCACAGGACTTCCCCGTCGGTCGCACGGATGCCGATCAACCCGCGACCGACCAATTGGATGTATTGTTTCACGCCACCACCATTGGAGATCACCGGGGACGCGTATCCGGCTCCCTGTTTCAAGTCGGGACCACCTTGATCGACGGCGGTTCCGTTGAGAACGGCAGCCCAGAGTTCTTCGCCGGTCATTTTGTTCAGTGCGACCACCACACCGCGATCGCCACCGGGTGTGCAGATGACTGCATCGCCGTCGACCAGCGGTGATTCGCTGAATCCCCATCCACTCATCATTTTGCCGTTCCAATCTTTGAAGTCACGGCTCCACTTTGGCGAACCGTCGCGGATGTTCAAGCAAACAACACGGCCGTCGCTGCTGACCGCATAGAGACGGTCGCCATCGATCGTCGGCGTGCAGCGGCTGCCGCCATAGCCGTGATCCGGTTCGTTGCCGGTGATCGGTTGTTTCCAAACGACCTTGCCGGTGTCAGAGTTGATCGCCACGACGGATTGCTTGCCGTCGACATTGCCGGTCGTGAAAACCCCCCGACCGATCACCGAAACGCTCGCGTAGCCGCCACCGAGGCCCTCGGCCATCCATTCCAACGGCGGTCCGTCATCGCCCCAAGTTTGGAACAATCCGGTTTCGCCAGAACGATTGGCTCGATCGGCGCCGCGCCATTGCAACCAATTCTCGGCCAAGGCGGACGTCGCCACGGACGTCGTTGTGATGACGGTCAACAACAAACTCCAACACCCGATCGCGTTGAGGCGACGAATACCGCGTGAATGGATGGAATTCGGTCTCGATGATTGGTAACGGTTCATTGGGGGCATGCCTTGTGATCTTAATTGCCGGTCGCCACCTGACTTTGTAAGTCGAGTGGCGGTTAAGGTGGGACAGGGAATTCGACTCGATGAGCCGGGTGGATGACGCAGATTCAAATGTTTTATACGCTTAAACACATCCCTTGTGGAAGGATTCGCTCTATAATTCTTTGAGTCCGGGATGTCCCAGGTTCCGCGAACTTGTGGAGTTTGACCGATACGTTTCTCAAGATCAATTGTCATGATTCCATTGCGAAGATTTCGAATACCGTCTCTGTGGCCGATCGCCATCGTGTTGTTGGTCGCCTTTGATGGACCGTCGCCGATGGTCATCGCTGCGGAAACGGTGGTGAATTTCACCCAAGATGTTCAACCCATTCTTGCCAAGCATTGTTACGCCTGCCACGGGCCCGATGTCGCCGAAGGCGGATTACGTTTTACCGACGCCGAAGCTGCGTTGGCCGAAACGGAATCTGGAGCATTCGCGATCGTGCCGGGCGATGTTGAGGCCAGTCATCTGATCGCTCGCATCACCAGCGACGACGAATACGAGCAAATGCCCCCCGAGGGTGATCGCTTGACGGCGGCGCAAATTCAAACATTGAAGACATGGATCGAGCAGGGCGCGACATGGAACAAGCACTGGGCGTTTGAGCCGATGAAACAGTCGGCACCTCCCAAGGTCGACGCGGATGAGTGGAACGCGAATCCGATCGACGCGTTTATCTACGATTCGCTCGCTCAAGCGAACTTGAAACCCAATCCACCCGCCGATCGCGCCACGTTGATCCGACGTGCGTTTTACGATTTGACCGGATTGCCACCCACTGCAGAACAAGTTCAATCTTTCGTGAACGATCCCGATCCGAAGGCGTTCGAACGACTCGTCGACGAATTGTTGCAGTCGCCTCATTACGGCGAACAGTGGGGACGCCATTGGCTCGACCTGGTGCGCTATGCCGAAACCAACTCTTACGAACGGGACGGCGTCAAGCCGAACGCGTGGAAGTATCGCGACTATGTCATCAAGTCGCTCAACGACGACAAACCCTATGATCAATTCGTCCGCGAGCAACTCGCCGGCGACGAACTCGACGAAGTGACGGTCGAGACATTGACCGCAACGGGGTACTACCGTCTTGGCATCTGGGACGACGAACCCGCCGATCCATTGCAGGCACGATTCGACGAATTCGATGACATCATCACGACGACCGGCCAAGCGTTCCTGGGTCTGACAATCAATTGCGCCCGCTGTCACGATCACAAAATCGATCCGATTCCACAAACGGATTACTACGGCATGCTGGCGTTCTTGGCCGACATCACGCCATGGGGGCGACGTGGCAACAATAACGAAAATAACCAGATCGACGTATCGACCGACGAAGTCAATCGTTTGTATCAAGAAAACGATGACCAACGGCGAAAACTCGAATCCGAAATGCGAGAGATCGAACAAGCTGGCATCGTCAAGATGTCCGCCCCCGATCAACGTGCTACCGAAGGAAATCAACGCGAACGCGATCGGGTCTTGCGAGACAAACTCAAAGACAATTTGTCGGGGCAACAATGGTCGCAGTACCAGGAACTCAAACAGCAATTTGAAACCGTCAAGGACGCCGCCGCGAAACTTCCGCCGCGCGAGAACGTCATGGGCTTGGCGGTTTGCAACCCGCGTCCCGGGCAAACGTTTGTTCTCTTCCGCGGCAATCCGCATTCGCCCGCCGATCCGGTCGTCCCGCAGTTCCCTTCGATTTTCGATGAAACCGTTCCCGAGATCCCTGAACCCGAACCCGACGCACGTTCGGCCGGTCGTCGACGAGTGCTGGCCGACTGGATCACCAGCCCAGAGAACCGTTTGACAGCCCGCGTCATGGCGAACCGAATTTGGCAATTCCATTTCGGTCGTGGAATTGTTCGTAGCAGCAACAACTTCGGTCAACTCGGCGTGCCGCCGACTCATCCGGAGTTGCTCGATTGGTTGGGGCATCGGTTGATCGATGAAGGTTGGAAGCTCAAGTCGATGCACCGTTTGATCATGAACAGCCGCGCTTATCAAATGTCATCGCAGGCGATCGAACCGGCGGTCTCTCAGGATCCCAATAACGATCTGTTTTGGCGATATGATCCACGACGATTACGTGCCGAAGAGGTTCGCGACTCGATGCTGGCGTCTGCCGGCGTGCTGAACCGAAAAACCTACGGCCCGAGCTTCTACGAAAAACTGTCGGCGGAAGTCTTAGCCGGACAATCTCGGCCCGGCGATGGTTGGGGCGACTCGCCTCAACAACAGCGTGACCGACGCAGCCTTTACATCCACGTCAAACGTTCGCTGTTGACTCCATTGCTGACCGCATTTGATTTTCCCGATCCGGACCTGACTTGCGAGGAGCGGTTCGCAACGTTGCAACCGGGCCAAGCGTTGGCACTTCTCAACGGGGATTTCGCTCACTCTCAAGCGTCTCGGCTGGCTGAGTCGATCGGTGCTGCCGAAACGGACAATGTTGCCGTGGTCGAGCGTACGATTTTCGCCGCGCTGCAACGTTCGGCGACGGCGGAAGAAGTGTCTCGCGGCGATCGATTGATTCAATCGCTGATTGACGAGCATGGATTGTCTCGTTCACGGGCGACCCAATTGTATTGCTTGTCGGTTCTGAATTGGAATGAATTTTTGTTTCTGGATTAGAGGGTTGTTTGTCTCGCCCCCTGTGAATGGGCGGGCGTTGTTGCCTCCGCCACTACGGTTAACGTGAAACCTTACCTGAATTGAATCACATGAACTCACCCCAAAAACGAATCGGATTTTGCGGTCGCACCCGTCGAGAATTTCTTTGGCAAGCCGGTGGTGGCTTCGGTGCCGCTGCGCTCGCATCGATGTTTGCCGCCGATGGGTTTCCGGGAGCTTCCGTTCACGCGAGCGACGCCGGTTTGCCTTCCGGCCCGATGACCTATCGGAATCCGCTCGCCGCCAAGCCGCCTCATTTCGCGCCCAAGGCCAAGTCGGTGATCTTCCTGTTCATGTACGGAGGTCCGAGCCATATCGACACGTTCGATTACAAACCGAAGATGAAAGGCATGGACGGCAAGACCGCTGACGTGGCCACCTTCGGTCGCGGGGGACACAAGTCCGGCGGTCGAATCGTCGAGCCACGTTGGGATTTCAAGCAACACGGCCAATGCGGCAAGTGGGTCAGTTCATTGTTTCCGAACGTCGCCGAGCATGTCGATGACATCGCTTTCTTGCACTCGATGACGGCCGACTCGCCGATCCACGGGAGTGCCATGTTGATGATGAACAGTGGCAAGATCTTGTCGGGCAGTCCCGCCCTCGGTTCGTGGGTCAATTACGGTTTGGGCAGCGTTAACGAAAACTTGCCAGGGTTCGTTGTGATGCTCGATCCAACCGGCGGCCCGATCAGCGGTGCCAAGAACTGGAGCAGCGGCTACATGCCGGCAACCTACCAAGGCACCGTCTTCCGTAGCAAAGGAGCCCCGATCCTTGACTTGGCACCGCCGTCTGATTTGCCGCCGGGAGTCCAACGGCAACTGATCGACTCGATTCAGACCGCCAACGCGGATCACTTGGCCGAACGCACCGGAAATGATGATCTCGCCTCACGCATCGCCAGTTACGAACTCGCGTTCAACATGCAGACGACGGCCCCCGACGCGGTCGACTTATCGACCGAGGACGCCGCAACGCTAGAGATGTACGGCATCAATCAAGAACGAACCAAAGACTTCGGCACCCGTTGCTTGATGGCCCGGCGATTGGTCGAACGGGGCGTCCGTTTCATTCAGCTCTACAGCGGCGGTGCGCACAACGATGACAATTGGGACGCACACGGAGACCTGGAAGCCAACCACAACAAGCACGCCGGCAACACCGACCTACCTGTCGCCGCTTTGCTGAAGGATCTCAAGCAACGTGGCATGCTCGATGAGACATTGGTGGTTTGGGGCGGCGAATTCGGACGCCAACCGACGGCCGAATACGCGCAAGGCAGCGGCCGTGATCACAACTCATTCGGGTTCACGATGTGGATGGCCGGTGGCGGAATCAAGGGCGGCGTCAGTTACGGGACGACGGACGAGCTCGGTTCGGCGGCGGTCGAGAATTCGCTGCATGTCAAGAACCTGCATGCCACGATCCTGCATCAACTCGGTCTCGATCCGAATCATCTCTCGTATTTCTACAGTGGTCTGGATCAAAAGTTAGTGGGCGTCGAAGAAGTCCAGCCGATCCACGACATCATCGCATAGCGTTCGATCGGAAAGAATCGGCCTCGTGCCGGTACAGGAATTGCGGCCGTGAATCCCCTTTCCCGCTGCTCGCCCGGTGCTCATGCAATCACTTCGTCCGATTTATCGCTGGATCGTTTCCCACGAACTGGCCACGATCATCCTGCTGGCGGTGATCGGAGCCGGAACGTGGGGTTTCGTTTCGATCGCCGATGAAGTTTTCGAAGGCGACACGCATCGACTCGATGAATCCATTTTGCTTTCGATGCGAACCCCCGGAGATACATCCGATCCGATCGGACCGAACTGGTTCGAAGAAGCCGGACGTGACGTCACCGCGTTGGGAAGCGTCGCGGCGTTAACTCTCTTCACGGCTTCGTTCGGCGGGTATTTGTTCGTAAAAAAACAACCATGGGTCGCCGTCTTCGTGGTCGTCTCGATTGCTGCTGGCACGGGAGTTAGCACCGCGTTGAAATCCGGCTTCGACCGACCTCGGCCGGACTTGGTCCCTCATGAAACGCAGATCTACACCAAGAGTTTTCCGAGTGGCCATTCCGCCATGTCCTCGCTGGTTTACTTAACGCTCGGAGCCGTGATGGCGAGAGCCGAACGGGACCGGCGAACCAAGGCCTTTCTCATGATGGTGCCAATCTTTCTTGCAATCTTGATCGGCGTCAGCCGCGTCTACATGGGCGTTCACTGGCCCACCGACGTGTTGGCCGGATGGCTGTTCGGGATCACTTGGGCAGCCGCCTCGTGGTTGGTCTTCCGCTATATTCAGCGCCGCTATGCGCTCCCGGTTGACGCGGAGGATCCACGAGCGTAGCTATGCTGATTTGACGAATGACCATGAGATTCAGAATTGGGATTTCGAAGTGATCTTAAGCGGGACTATTGGCTTGGAAGTAGGGATCGAGCAGTTGCTCGAAGCCTACCAACTCGATCGGCGTCTTCTTCGGCAATGGTCTCGGCGATGGCTTCCGAAGGCAGTCGGCGAGCGTCGGTGACGCGGTCCGAGCGAGCACGAACTCGCCACTCGCCGTCAAACAGGCTGATGTCGCCCCCGATGCCGCCGCTGACCCACGAACGTTCTGATCGTTCGCCACCGTGCAAACGGCGAGCGAACGAAACTCCGTCGAGAGAATTCGTGACAGGAAGCTCAACGCCCGCCAGTTCACAGATCGTCGGGTACCAATCAACGATATCGATCAAGTCATCGACCACAACTCCCGCTCGAATTTTTCCGGTTTGCCGCACGATCATCGGAATGTGCGTGCCGGCGTCGTTGAGATCCGACTTTCCGCCCCGCACCAACCCTGCATCGGTTTGGCGAGGTGCTTTCTCGTCGGTCCCGTTATCACCCATGAAGATGACAAGGGTGTTTTCGGCAATACCGAGTCGATCAACTTCGGCGAGGATGCGACCACATAGTTGGTCCATGTAACCGATCATGCTTCCCAGCGAAGCGGCTTGATTGCTCGCCTTGTCATGAGGCGTTTGAATGATCGGCCAGTGTGGCAAGAGCATGTTGTGATGAATGTAGAAGGGTTGTTTCGCGTCGACCGCAGCACGCATTTGATCGATCACATAATCTGCCAATACATCGGGGCCGAAGCGATCGGCGATGTCGTCGCGGATGACACCGTCTTGATTAAAACAGGGGTTCCAATAGCGGGTCGTTTTCGATCCCTGACGCCAAATCTGCCAAACGCACCAAGAGTCAAATCCCGCGTCACGACAGTGCAGTGGATGGTACTCCAAGGCGGCGAGTTGCCACTTGCCGGTGACCGATGTCTGATAGCCGGCCTGGCGAAGCAGGCGGGGGTAAGTCGTCCAGCGACCACGGAAATCAACGGCTTTCTTCGTCCCTTGATGAACGGGAAGCACGCGGTCGTATCCGTGCCGTGAAGCGTAGACGCCGGTGTAGAGGCTCATCCGAGACGGCGTGCAGACGGGGCTGGTGTAAGCACGCGAGAATCGCATGCCCTGTTCCGCCAAACGATCTAGGTTGGGGGTCGCATAGTCTTGACCGCCATAACAACCGAGTGTCTCGTAGCCTAAATCGTCCGCGAATAACAGCAGGATATTGGGTGTGTTGTGACTGGTCTCGGCGGGATCTGCGACGTTGGTTTCCTGTTTGTCCTTGAGACCCGTTTCGTTCTCTAGTGATTTCAAATCATCATCGCCGACCGGGATGAACTGCACCGCGTCGGCGATCACGTATCCGTTGGTGTCACGGTTGGATATTTCGACGCTCGCGGATTCGCCAAAGTGATAACGACCCAATGAGTTGAACCCGTCCTTGCCGCTGGTTCGCTGGCTCACCGTTATCTGTTTTTGGTCGCCATCGAACCCGATGGTGATTGGAACATTGGTCGCACGATTTGCGTTGGGAGGCCAACTGACCCGAACTTCATAAAGCCCCGGTTCGGGGACTTGTGCCGTGAATTTCGCAACGCATTCCCCTTTGGCATCGTTGCCGTCGTGAACATAGGTTGGGCCGACGCGAGGGTGAGTGACGTTGTTGGTTTGCCAGGGGCCGATCAATTCAGCGTCATCGTCGTCGACTATCACGCCAGGCAAGCTTTTTGCGTCGATGCCCGTTCCGCCGCCTCGATGCCGCCGCGGTCCGATGTATTCGAGAATTTGACCGTCGTGTAGTAACCGCTCACGCAGTCGATCGTAGGGGACATCCTGAACGGCGACATCACTTTGGATCGCGTGCGTCGCCGCCGTCGCGGCACTTTGGCCGAGCAGCATGAATACGGGTTCCATTCGGATCGATCCGAACGCGATGTGGGTGGAAGATAACGCGACGGGAACCAATAGATTCGTGCATTCGTCTCGGCGAGGGGTCAACGCTCGATAGGCGATCGGGTACGGTTCGACCGGAATCTCGACGTTGCCTTCGTTGCGAACGGAGTCGTCAATGACGGTCATCTGACAATGGTGTGAATCCATGTTGTAAGACGCCAATCCGACCGAATCCTCGGGGACTTCATCGCCTTGGCAGTTGCGCTGCGTCATCACGTAGTCACTGACCATGCGGCGACCCTCGCGGATGTAAAGCTGATGGGTCCAACCACTCGTGTCGACATAATCATTACGCGGCAGCCCCCATTTGCGAATTTGCGAGCGGTATGGTTCGGGGACGCGGTCGCTGTTAGCCAAGAACCACATCACACCGATTTGGTAGTTGGCATGGGCTTGGAATATCCGTTCCCGCTCGGTCCAGCTGGCGTCGGGCCAGTTGTAATTTCCGCCGACGAAGTCGATGAAATACGCTCCGCCGAACAGATGATGATTGTTCGTGTCGAGGCTCCAACCGATCTTCGGATCGGCCCCCGATTCAAACAGACGGGCCAGGATCTCGTATTGTTCTTCTTCGTAGACGTTCGGTTTGGGAAACGGCAGTGGGTCGTCTTTCGTCAACCACATTCGAAAACAGAACGCCTGAATCCGATCATCGCCGTCCCCGGGAGTTCCCGGATCGTCGTTGACGCGGGGCAGCAGGCCGCTGGAACGATCGCCGGGAACGCGGTAGGGATCGATAGGCGTTGGAAAGTTGTGGCCGCCTTTGCCCGGTGTCCGGATGCCGTTATAGGTTTCGCCATAGACCGAGTTTGCTTCGCGTCCGGCGTGCCAGGAGACACCTGCGCGAGCCAACAGGTCGCCTTCGTAAGTCGCATCGATGAATTGCTTGGCCCGTACCTGCAAGCCGTTTTCCATCGTGATCGAAACGATCCGTGATCCTTCTTTGTTCACTTCATCCAAGTGAGCGAGTTTCTCAACGATCACCTTGGTCGGTGCGAGCAGTTTGTCGAACGCGGCTTCGGCTTCGGAGGGTCGAAAGTTGCGTTGTCCGATTAATTGATAGAACTCGCGAGCGATGCCCCCGCACACCGATGCATCGCCACCGTCGGTGTGACTCAAACCGCCCGAACTGAGCCCGCCTAAATGTTTTCCCAATTCCAAAAGTACCACTCGTTGCCCCATTCGATCCGCTTGGATCGCCGCAACCACGCCGGCGCAGGTACCGCCGTAGATGCAAACGTCGGTCTCGATCATTCGTGGTTCGACTTTCTCGGGCGGGTAATAGTAGCGAAGGCCGGCAATGGCGGGCTCAGGAAGATCTTGCGGATGAAGCGATATCTCGTCGGCATCAAGGATGAGCAGCGGAAACGCAACCAGTAGCGTGGTCGCAAGAAACAGTGAGCGTATGATCATGAGCATCAATTGAATCAAAAAGCACTTGAGAATGGTTGACAGGCAATTCGTCGCCTGGGAACGCTTTGGTCCGAACCGGGCGTGTTATCATACTTGATTCGGCCGTTGACTACCTTCTTCCCGCGCGAACTGATGCTATATCGATTTCCTGGCGTTTGCATCTTGGCTTCTTTGCTCTTTTGGTGGAGCTCCGCCCTGGGGGATCAACCGAATGTGCTCTTGATTATCGCCGATGACCTTAATTGCGCGATCGGTCCTTACGGCGATCGCTCCGCCATGACACCGAATTTGGACAGACTCGCCGAGCGCGGTTTGGTTTTTGAGCGAGCTTACTGTCAACAGGCTGTTTGCAATCCGTCGCGTTCTTCGTTTCTGACCGGGCTACGACCCAATACCGTCAAGGTGGACGATTTGCGAAAGAGCTTTCGTGAGACGGCTCCTGGCGGCTCGACCTTGGTGACGTTGCCACAGCATTTCAAGAACCACGGGTACTTTTGCCAAAACATCGGGAAGATGTTTCATAACATGGGCGAGACCCAAGACCGCCGATCGTGGTCGATCGACGAAGTGCTTCACAGCGGCACGCACGCCGCAGACACGGTGTACAACAACACGCCCGTGGCGCTGCGGACATTGAACGTGAAGAAAGCACCCGTCGTCGAGGCGCTCGACGTACCCGACACCGCTTACCGCGATGGACAGATCGCTAACCTAGCTGCCGCGATGCTGCGGGATCATCCGCCGGACGGTCAGCCATTCTTCCTTGCCGTCGGATTTTGGCGTCCGCACCTGCCCTTTGTCGCGCCGAAGAAGTACTGGGACGTTCACGATCCCGACGCGATCGCACTTCCCAATCCGGCACGCGTGCCAATCGATGCGCCGGAGATCGCGTTGCATGATTCGAGAGAGATACGAGGGTACGGCGGCGTGCCCGGCGATCGGCCTTTCACGGACGAAGAGATCAAGCATTACCGACACGGATACTACGCTTCGATCACGTTCATGGACGCCCAGATCGGTGAGATTCTCGACGCACTCGATGAGGGAGGACACCGCGATGACACGATCGTGGTCTTCACGTCCGATCACGGTTTTCACATCGGCGAGAAATCATTGTGGGGCAAGACCAGCAATTTCGAACTCGACGCCCGCGTGCCGCTGATCATTGCAGCCCCAGGCGATTCGGTCGGTCATGGTCAAAAAACAAAGTCGCTCGCCGAGCTTGTCGATCTCTATCCCACCTTGGCGTCACTGGCCGGGATCGATGACGATCTCAACTGGCGTCTCGAAGGGCAAAGCCTCGCTCCGGTGGTGGCTGATCCTAGCGTTAGCGTGAAGGAAGCTGCTTTCACTCAACACCAACATCCGTTCTACGGCTCTCCAAAAGATTGGAAAGCTTGGGGCTATTCGATTCGGACCGCTGATTGGCGATACACCGAATGGCGGGCGATTGGCAGCGGTGAGATCATCGGGCAAGAACTTTATGATCACGTCCATGACCCGAGTGAGTCGCAAAACGTCGCCGAACAAAAGCCGGAGCTCGTTCAATCGCACTCAGCGCAGCTTGCCAATCATTTCGGCCTCTGAACGCGTCGGGCTTGGATGGCCTGGGAATGATGCCGTGGATGGTTGCGTTCTTTGGGATCCTGGTGATTCCGCTGGGGCTGGTTCACATCGTCTTGATGATTTCGCAACCTGTGCTCGTGCATAGCTGGTGTGCGTTGTGTTTGTTGGCGGCTTTGATCATGCTGCCGATGCTGCCTCTTGAAGTGGACGAAGTCGTCGCGATGTGCCAACACGTGCGTCAAGCCAAAAAACGAGGCGACCGTGGCGGATCGCTTTGGACGATCTTTTGGAAAGGCGGCAGCGGCGAAGGCTGTACCGATGAAGACCGTGCTCCGGCGATCATCGAATTGCCAGCCAAGCCGTGGCAGGTTTTTAAAGCATCGCTGTGGGGCATGAGTTTCCCTTGGACGCTCATCTCGGCGACGTTCGCGGGACTCATCGTCGTATTCTTACCCACTTGGTTCGCCGTCGACGTCGAAAGCACGGCCGCCGACATCTCGCATCTGGGTGGTGCGTTGATCGTCACCGTCTCGGTCATCTGCATGGGCGAAGTCGTTCGGATCGGGCGATATTTGAACTTGCTGCTAGCGGCCATTGTCGGGATCGGCCCATGGCTTTTCGAAGCGACAACAGGATACGCGATGTCCTGTAGCCTCCTTGCTGTGGTTGTCATTGCGATGTCCATTCCCCGGGGAAAAAAGACGCAAACTTACGGCAGTTGGGATCACTACGTCCGCTAGCACTCGCTACCAAACCAAATCAGCTCCAGGCGAACCAGAGAGCCGAAATGGTTGAACGCGTTGATCGATCAACGGTTGGTCTGGTTTGAATGACTGTCGTGTTGTTTCATAAACATTGATTTCCACGTTTGCATTCGCGAAAAGAAATCATCCATCGCGGCTAAAACTTGGTCCGAGGGACCTTCCCAATGGAACCCGCTGGTTTTGCCTTGGTGTCCTCGTCCACCAACACGACCGTCATCTCTTGATCACCGGAGGGGCCATCGTCAGACGGCTTTTGCTTAGAAAGTGTAACCGTATGTAAGGTGTGGTCTTGCCAAGGTGTCGTACGATGGTTCATGGCTTTGCGCAGCCGAGTCTCGATTTTGTCTGCCTTGTAGTCTGCTTCAACGATGACGGAACCGGTGTATTGTCGATAATCTAGGCTGAACATCGTCAGCGATTTCAGATCTTTGGGCGGATCAATGCCGTAACGTTTCTTCATCCAGCCCTGGACTGCTTGCGTGATACTGGGTTTCTCCTCACGGAGTTTGTTCCACATGGCGGAATCGCTCAGTGATTCGTAATCAACATGAATGAGCCACTGGGCATCCGCAGGAACATGAGTCGGGTCGAGTTTGTCCGCGTTGGCCGACGAAAGACCAATCGCTGTGAGCATGAGCACAGCTACGATAACAAGAAGCGTTCGTCGATGAATCGTGTCAGTGTTGGTTGCAGCGATCATGGGTAAGTTTCCTTGGGTAAGACGGAATGCAAGTGTCTAGCAGCGAGTGCTGCTTACTGAAACGGGCGTCGGTGGATTTCAAACCCTCGACATCGCAAGGCCGCTGCGATCAGTGTTCCAAAAGACAACTTACAAACGTCTTTTACTTCCATCGCCATCATTCCGAGTCATGCTTCCGAAACCATGGAAAGCGTCGACAATGGCACGATCCACCGGACGCGTCGCTTCAGGTTAGAATCGTGCAATGCCTGTTTGCATAACACTCGCGATATACCCCTTGCTGACGAGAATCCGGATGGACGATTTCCAACCTTTGCGTCGAAATTTCTTGTGCACTTCTGGAGCGTTGATGCTCTCGAGTACCTGTTTCGCCGAATCAAAATCGAAGCAGCCTGAAGTGACTGCCGAAATCATCGAGACGAAACAGATCAGCCCTCGGCCGATGGAGTACTGTGGCTGGCCGACGCTTGCGAGGCAAACTTCTGGAAAGCTGATGTTGGCTTGGTCCGGAATGCGTGAACAGCATGTTTGTCCTTTCGGAACCGTTCAATGGATGACTTCCGACGACGGTGGGGCGTCGTGGACATGGCCCCGCACCTTGATCGATAGCGTCATTGATGACCGGGACGCCGGCGTGTTGCAAACGGCGAAGGGATCGATTCTGGTCACCTCGTTCTCTTCATTGGCATACGAAAGCATTCTGGCCAAAGCCGAGAAAGAGGGTTCATGGCCGGAGGATCGACTGAGTCGTTGGCGTTCGGCCGGATACCGTGTTGGGTCCTCACAACGCAAGGCGGAACTGGGGACCTGGTTGATTCGATCAACCGATGGCGGAATGAGTTGGTCGTCCCGGGTGGACAGCCTCGTCAACAGCCCGCATGGACCGACACAGCTGAGCGACGGGAGACTGCTTTATGCGGGGAAGCAACTTTGGCACGACAACCCACGCGTGGGTGTGGCGGTTTCCGATGACGATGGCATCTCTTGGCAATGGCTCGCGGAGATCACTGCCCGCCCAGGCGACGAGCCGAATCAGTACCACGAGTTACATGCGATCGAAGCCGCTGACGGACGAATCATCGTTCAGATCCGCAATCACAATTCAGCCAATAGCGGCGAAACATTGCAGTGTGAGTCGATCGACGGCGGACAAACCTGGAGCACACCTCGTGCGATCGGCGTGTGGGGACTGCCCTCGCATTTGATCCGCCTCGCAGACGATCGCTTGTTGATGACTTACGGTCATCGTCGCGTGCCATACGGAAACCTGGCTCGTCTGAGTGACGATCAAGGCCGGACGTGGTCGTCGCCGCTAACGATTAGCGATGACGCGAGCAACGGCGACCTGGGATATCCATCGACCGTCCAGCTCGATGACGGACGCTTGGTAACGGTATGGTATGAAAAAACAAAGTCCCAAGCCTACGCGGTGCTTCGTCAAGCCACTTGGCGATTGACTTGACGCTTGTTCGCCACCACGCCACCCATTCAGCCGCAACATGATCGCGATCGGTTTCCGCGAGAATCACATACGGTCGACTTGAGGCTGATTGCCGCGTCGCCCTCGGATTGCCCAAACGCAAACGCGGTGGCGGATTCGTTCGGCGGAACAAGGTAGACGTCCGATACGCAAAGAACCAAGCATTTTCTCTAGTGCATGCAGGTGGTTACCCCTCACCCGATGCCGTTTCCAGCCATTCTGAAGTTCTGTCGACGATTCGACACAACGTCGCTCGGGCACTTAGGTGTTTTAGAGCGTTCGCACGGTTAGATCGTCCATCAGGTAGCCCACTTCAAGCGGTCGATTGGAAGTGAAGTCGGTTACGTCTCGAAAGATGTCCTCATAAGACTCAGATGAGTCTTTCTTCAAAGTTAGCGATGACATTGCGGTTGGCGGTGTAAAGAAATCTTGAGTGCTCCACCCCGTTTCGAAGAACGAATCGCTTGCACCGTTGCCGGTGAAGTCGGAATGCGTGTTTGTGCCGATCTGAGCAACCAGCATCGACGACATGACGTCTGAACGAACAGTGCTGCTTTGGACAGCAATCGACCCGGTTGGATCGACTACCACAAACTGCGTGCAATTGGCTTGGAGTTGTGCCCAAGTCAATGGCGATGGATGCGTATTGCCCCACGGGTTAAATAAAGTGAAGCGATCTGTCGATGCATTGTATCCAGTCACAACATAAGCATGCCCACCGACTAGTCCCGATCCCGCATTACCGATCGTTCCCAAGGTGATCGCGCGGTTTGCATTGAGCGCTGCGATCATCGATTGCTTTGTTGATGAGTTGAACGAATAGCTCGTCGAGTTGTATCCCAGAACTTGCGCGTTGACATCGGACATCCAGCCACCTTCAATGGCTTGATACCGGTTCGTCCCGTCGCGACCTGAGTTGCCGGTCTCGTTCCACTGGCTGTACGCTTTCTCAGCCAGTGCGATCCAAAGCGTCGTTGAGTTGCTCGCGGCGCTGAGGCCCCTTCCTGAGTAGGCTAAAGTACCGTTCCAGTAGGTCGGCAACTGAGTGTTGACGGTTACATAATCAGCGGTTCCCGTACCGGATCGAAAGCCGGCACTGACTTGCCCGGAGGATGTGAAGAAACCGCCAAGTGCACCGGCGTAGAAACGAACGGTAAATGTACCGTCGCCGTTATCGATGAACATGTTTCGAACGGCATCAGGATTCGATTGCGCAATCGAGGCGACCGAAGCAATGAAGTAGCAATCGCCCAATGCACCCTGTTTGGCATCCTGCAACGCGGGAGCAGAAGCGAAAAGTGTGCCTGTGGCAGCTCGGTAACTGAGGTTGGAACTCGTTAGTGACGGCAGATCGGTCCCAAGGAACCACTTGTCGACAAGATTATTGAGAAGCGCGGCGCTGCTTCCGGCGACAAGATTACCAGCCGATTGGCCTCGATAGCGAAGGTTGGCCGGATTGCTGTTGACCACATCCTTACCAAGCTCTCGAACATGAGTAGGCATTGCATAGTTTGAGTTCGCCGATACCAAAAATCTTAAGTCGGTCAGTTCGGTGGCGTTGACATTGTCATCGGCACCAGCGCTTCGCAGAATTCCGATCACATCGACACGGCTCAATTCACCGTCGGCGTATAGTTGTGTCACCAACGAAGAAATGGATGCGTCTCGCAGTCCTGAAGCCGGTGTCGGCGTTGAAATACGTACCGAGGTCGTGGCTGACAGCGACCCGACACGCGCGGTGATGGTCGCGGAACCAGCGGCGGAGCCAGCGGTGAACGTTCCGCTGCTAGTGATGGTTCCGAGAGTCGATGTCCAAGAAAGGCGAGTCGATGACGGGATGGTCATCGCTCTTTGAAACTGATTGAACCCTTGGACGCTGAAGTTCTGCTGGGCACCGACGAGCATGGTGCTTGATCCCGTCGCGACACTGATCCGAGTCAGGGTCGAGGCAACCTCCAGTGGAACGTTGATCGTTCGTCCGCTAGCAGCGATCCTGACGGTGTAGTTTCCTTCTCGGCTGAAGGATACGGTCGCCTGTGCGCCGCGTGCATTGACAGCAGCCGTTCCGCCTGATGGAGCGGACGCTGAACTCCAAGAAAACGTTGGCTGTGCCTTCATGGGCTGACCGAATTGGTCTCGAGCTTGTGCGATGATTCGAGTGCTCGTACCCGTTAGGCTTGAAGCGGTCGCAGGGGAAAGCGACTGTCCGGTCGATCCGACCGCCGCAATGCTCCTAAAGACTTGGTTTACCGTGAGCGATACCGTTTGGTTGTAGCCGCCGGCCGATGCGCGAAGAACATAGGTTCCAGCACGTGTGAAACTAATCGTCGCCGCGTTACCCGAAGTGCTTGCCTTTGCCGAGCCTCCCGAGGGTCCTGAAATCTTCGTCCACGCAATGGGCTTGTTCACGACCATGGGTGATCCGAACTGGTCCCGACCTTGTACTGTCAAACGATGGCTCGTGCCGTTGACCGAGATCGACTTTTGCGATTGAACGTTCGCTCCGGTCGTTGCGGCCAAAGAGAACGTTGTCAACAATTGACCGACGCTCACTGGCACCAATTGAGTACGTCCGGCGACACTGGCCCGAAGAACATAAGCACCCGCTTTGGAAAAACGAACCGTGACATTGTTGGCACTTTGCGACAACGCAGGAGATGCTCCCGATGGTTTGGAAGATACATTCCACGCGATTTTTGGCTGCGTTTTCATTGGTTTGCCGAACTGGTCATACGCCACCGCTTGCAATGATTGGGTCAGGCTGTTGGTCGACAATCCGTTGGTGTTGATCGCGGTTCCGCTCGTGTTGGCGGCGCGGATACTGGTAAGCGACTGCTTCACATCAAAGGACACTAAATGATTCAACGATCCAGATTTGATCCGCAATGTATAACTACCGGCTCCGGTAAAACTCACTGTGGCTGTGGAGCCAGCCATACTGACCTTGGCGTTTCCACCGGAGGGTTTGCTGACAACGGTCCAGGAGAGCGAAGGCAGCGGTGCAAAAGTTCGATTGAACTGATCAACACCTGTCACGATCAATCGTGTTGAACTCTCTTTGACTGTCACAGGCTTTGACGAATTCAAAGAATTTCCTGCTGACGTTCGCAATGACAGTGATTTTAGCGACGCTTGCACGTTCACATCGAACTGGTGACTAACATTCCCACTGGAGACGCGTAGACCGTATACTCCCGTCCGATTGAAGGTGGCTGTGGATGCGGTACCGCTTGTTGTCACCGAAAGTCTGCTTCCGGAGGGACTATTCACCGCTCGCCAACTCACGGATGAAGCCGTCGGCATGGTACGTCCAAATTGATCGAGTCCGACGACCGTGAAACGTTCAACAGGTCCGGTTGAGTTGATTCTGGCGTTTGCCACTGCCGTCGCTCCGGTCGATGTGCGGACACTAAGCGACGTTAGAGTGGATACGACTCGAAAGCGAAGTTCACTAGAAGTCGCCAAGCCATTGAGATCGGTGATGGTAACCCGAACGCCATAGTCACCGGGCTTCTTGAACGTGAGAGTATTTGACTTAGCGAGATTGTCGTTGTTTCGCAGGTAGCGAATCGGCGCGCCACTCGGAGCGGTCACCGTTTGCCAAGTGTACTTTAAATCGCTTTCCCCTTCATTGTGTTGTCCTAGGATCGATAAGTTGGCAGACTGTCCGGTAATCGTCGAGCCGCCGACAATGGTCAACGGTTTTGCAATACTCGGTGCGGATGCGACTTGAGGACCTGCGAGAACATAGTCGGGGGCGGTGTAGTCGGCTTGAAGGTCGGCGACATAACCATCGAGGACATCCAGCGCCATCATCGCTCGCTGTTCAAGTCTCTCGAACGACAGTTTTCGTCCCGTTCGATCTTTCCAACGATTGGAAGTTCCCTGATAGAGTCGCTTCGACATCGAGTTCTTCTCTTGGATCATCGTTCGGCACAGGCCTCACTCACTCGGATCGTTGAGGGAGAAATGCGGATGCTGAACGCAGACTGAGTGAGCGTGTACTTTGAACGAAAGGGACTCGCGAGAACCCTCGCGACCCAACAGCAAAGCTATGCTAGAAACGACCTGAACGAAGTAACATTACGATCGAGAGGGCTAGCAATGCAAATCACATGCAGTCGAATGGAAGAGTCGTATCGATTGAAACGGTTGTATCAAGGTTTGGAGAAGCATCTCGTTGATTTGCATACCTAGCACTTGACTTGACACACCGGCATTTTGATCTTTGTGCTTGCGAAGACTGATAGACGGGAAATCTGCCGGGATGAGTACTGGCAACGCCCAAGTTTCGATACAATCAACGTAAATTCCGCCGGAAGATGTATCATTCGCAACGAAAAGTGGTTGAGCGGTTCCGACCTAACTGCGAAAACCTTGGGCATGACTTTTGTTGCCATGAAGCCCGCTCGAGGATCGTTTGTTCGAATAGAATGAGCGTCAATGGCAACACAATCTTTCTTTGACAGCCTAACCAAATGAGCGAACGATTTGAAAGTCTTGATTACCGGCGTCTGCGGTTTTGTTGGCCATTGGATCGCCAAAGTGCTAACCGAGTCCGACTCGGGGATTCAACTCGTCGGGATTGACAATTTGAGTCGTTCCGGCAGCCAATCCAACCTGCCTGAATTGAAACGGCGTGGCGTACGGTTCATCCACGGTGACCTACGCTGTGCTAGCGATTTGGAGGTGTTGCCGAGTGTTGATTGGGTGATCGACTGCGCTGCCATGCCCAGCGTGCTGGCGGGAACCCTCGGCAATGGATCGGCCCGCCAACTGCTCGAACACAATCTCGTCGGCTCCCTGAACCTGCTGGAGTACTGTCGAATTCGTTGCGCCGGACTGATCTTGCTCAGCACCAGCCGGGTTTACTCGTTGAAGCCATTATCCGAACTACCGTTGCTGGCAAGCGGTGGTGCGTATCAGCTCAATTCGGCTGAAGAAAATTTGCCGCCGGGGGTTTCCGCAGATGGAATCGAGGAGACTTTTTCAACCCTCCCGCCGGTCTCGCTGTACGGGGCGACGAAGGTCGCAAGCGAGACGATCGCATGTGAATATGCGGCCATGTTCAATTTTCCTTTGCGAATTAATCGCTGTGGTGTGCTCGCGGGCGCGGGGCAGTTTGGTCGCGCCGAGCAGGGCATCTTCAGTTATTGGATTCACTCCCATTTTGCCCGACAACCGTTAAAGTACATTGGTGCTCACGGCACGGGTTTTCAAGTTCGAGACTGCCTGCACCCGCTTGACGTTGCCACGTTGATTTCCCAACAAATCAATGCGGGTGACACACCTGGTAAACCAACGATTGTCAACGTCAGCGGCGGTATTGAATCGGCGTATTCGTTGTATCAGCTAACGCAGTGGTGTGATCGTCAATTTTCGCCACACAAGGTTGAATCAACCAACGAGAACCGTCCGTTCGATTTGCCTTGGATTGTCCTAAACAACAAACTTGCCCAATCGCATTGGCAGTGGGAGCCGTCACGCAGCACCGAACAGATTCTCGACGAGATCGCCACGCACGCCCGCGCCAACCCTGACTGGTTGAAATGCTCAAGATGACTTCACCACAGCTTTCAATTGTCATTCCGGCGTACAATGAAGAGGCCAATATCGGACCTTGCGTTCGTGAACTGCTTGAATTGTTGATCGATCAGGAAGCGATCCAGACGGAAGTAATCGTTGTCAACGATAACAGCCACGACGATACCGAAGCGGAAGTTCTAAAGCTAACTGAGCGATGGCCGACGGTACGATTGGTCCGCCGCCAGCCGCCGGGTGGTTTCGGTCGCGCGTTGCGGACGGGACTGCGATTCGCCCGTGGCGAAGTAATCGTGATTTACATGGCGGATCGCTCAGACCATCCACAGGATGTCCTGCGTTACTTTCGCACGATCCACGAAGGTTACGATTGCGTATTTGGTTCTCGGTTCGTCGCGGGATCGGAGGTCAAACGATATCCAAAAATCAAGCTGGTCGTCAATCGAGTCGTCAACAAGTCGATTCAATGGATGTTCTGGACAGACATGAACGACCTGACCAACGCCTTCAAAGCCTATCGACGCGAAGTGATCGAACATTGCGGTCCATACCGTGCTTGCCATTTCAACATCACATTGGAGATGTCGCTCAGTGCTTTGATTAGCGGCTATCAAATTCGAGAAGTGCCCATCAATTGGGAGGGCCGCACATGGGGTTCAAGCAATCTACGGATGCGTGAGATGGGACGACGATACCTGTGTACTTTGATGATGTTATTCTTTCAGCGCATTTTGATGTCTGACGACGTGCAGGCTGAACGTCTTCGATCGCTGGACACCGCAACTGAAGTTTTTCCGAACTCACCGACCGCCCCCAACTAAACGAACGAATGAGCGATCCGCAGCCGAGTTTCCCTTGGGGGCGATCTCTAGCGTTGTCATGTGCAATTGCTGGTGTGATCATTGCTTGCCTACCCCGTGCCTTCTTTCTCTCGGTTCTTTCACGCGGATCGGGTGATTCGGCCGAAGTTATCGTTGATCTATTGCCCAGGCTCGCAGCGTTCGTCGCAGTCGCAGGATTCGCCTTGGCTTTCGTGGCATGGAAATGGGGCACGCAAATTGATCGCCTACTTGATCGCGTCCTTACGGAATTGCATCTAGGATCATCATCACCCGTTTGTTCGCGTGAAATGTGGAAATGGGGTTTGGTGTGTGCGATTGTGGTCTTGTCTTTTGACTGGCGCGCATTGGTTTGGGGTTACTTTGAATCGGACGATTTCAATCTGTTAATTGATAATCGCAGTTTGCCGCTGCCTGATTTGATATACGCCGTGATGAATGATCATATTTATCCGATTGGCCGCCTGATCATTCGCGGCCTGCACTGGATGTTTGGCACGAACGCGATATTTTACAACTGTATCTCCGTCGGATCACTCGTGGCATTAGTTTGGTCAGGTTGTTTGTATCTGCGCAGCAGCGGCGTTTCTCGATTGGGGACGTCGGTTTTCCTTCTGCTACTCGTATCCTGGACGATGTGGGGTGAACTAACCTCCGGTGAGTACATATTGTTATTTCATGAATCGTTCATGACGGCCGCCTTGTTAGTAGGATGGGCGACGATCCGATGGCGCGAAACATCTCAGCTTCGCTACAGTATTTTCACTGCTATGCTGGTCGGGTACTCATGCTTCATGAATATCAGCGGTTTCTGGGTCGCTTGTGCCGCGTTGGTATTTTTGGCTTGCGAAGCATGGGGGCACTGTCGACGCTCTCGTGGATTGGATGCTGAAGCCGTTTCATTGCGTTGGCTCAGCCAATTTGCCGCGATTGTGATTCCCATATTGCTAGCGATTGTGTTTTACAATGACGCGTATCATCGACCTGGCGGGCCAACGTTTTTGTCTTCGGCCGGTGAACGTCATGGTCTCGGTGGTCTGGTTCTGCAATGGACGTACACGATCTGCACCGCTCTGCTATCAATCTTAATCGCGATCCCCCATCACCTGATCGATTTTGGCGCGATGGAGATTTCGATGGCGTTCAGCCTACTTTGCATTGCGGGAGCGTCGGCATACGCTTGGCCAGAGCTGGTTAAACGATCGCTGCACTCTCGATTCGTCGCTATTCTGTTGATCGTTAGCGGGGTGACCTTGATGGTTTGTTTGGGACGACCAACGGTGGGGCTTGGGAACGTCGTACCGCCGAAGTATTTATTCATGCCAGTAACGCTATTTTGCCTCGTGTTCGCGTTTTTGTTCGATGGATGGTGGTATCGGTTGCCCGAGCGAGGTCGACCGTTGTTTCAAAAATTGTGTCTGATTGGTGTCGCATTGGTTTGGTCGTCTCAGGGTGGTGCGAGCATTTGCGGTCATTTCGGAGTGCCGTTTTTCGAGACAACACGCGGGGGTGAAATTCGCGAACACCGGCGTGAATACGCTGCGATGCAACAAATCAAGGAAACCCTTTTCGTACCGCTGGAGCAGGCCGTTCGTGGCAACTTGGCGATCCCTGAAATACCAGGCTCAACCCTGGGAACCAGGTATCCTGAACTCGCCTTTCCCTGGCAGTACCAGCCCGCGATGTCATATATGCTGGACGTTTTAGCCGACGATCCGTCGCGTTTTGAAGTGCTGTTTCCCCAGCAACAATCCTATCCACCGGTGACGGTAACGCGAACACTGAGAGACGACGTTAGCCCTGAGTTTTTAAAGCTATTGCAAACTAGCGAGCCGGCGAGACAGTTGTATGGTTTGCCTACGACGCTACAGCCAATTGTCGCGAATGTCATGCCGGATTCAAGCACGCCGCAGGTCACGATCTCAATTGACAAGGTGCCATCGGGATTCAAATTGGGAGTTGGCGAAGTAATCGTAGACGACCACACTGGAATCCGCATCGAGTATCCGGAGTGGGCTCCGGAAGAACGTTGCTATCTTGCGATTCGCTGGCCGAGCACAGAAAGTGTTAACCATCGGAACGTCACGGTTTCCGTGGATTCGGAATTATTCGGTGAAACTACGGGCCATCTACTAGAAACAAGATTCGAAGTGGGTGAATTAGAAATCTACGATTTGTTAACGATCCCGAGTTTTGCCCTGAATGAGACGATAGAATCCGTGACGTTGCATTTCCGCAAATTGCCCGCCGCAATCCCGTCGGTACGCGTGCTGCGTTGTGACAGCGTTCGCCGAGAAATCCACCGCTGAGTTCTTGACGGTTTCGCTGACCTCGATTTTCTTGAGTCGATGATGTGAGAGACACCTCAACGGTGGCCAGCGGCGACTTTGCTCAGGCAATATTCAAGGGCGTGACGTTGGTTCGCGATTATTCCAATAAGCAATGAACCATGATTGAAGCTCAATGAGTGATGTTTCCTTTCTATCCAGCTACGGACCAGATGCCGTCCTTAAAGTGCATGCGACGCCCGGGGCGAAACGTGAATCGGTCGGTGGAGTTCACGACGGTGCGCTTCGCGTTTGCGTCACCGCACCGGCGGACAAAGGGCGAGCCAACGAAGCAATCATCAAAGCCATCGCAAAATCGCTGTGTTTGAAGCCGCGTCAAATCGAATTGACAAGCGGCCTAACAAGCAGACGCAAAGCGTTTCGTATCGTCGATGCACCGTCGGACCTTTCCGAGCGTTTGAGCCAATTGTTGAATCCCAAACCTTAGAGGGTCGAGACCGTTCGATGATCCGCCGATTTTAAGTCGACCAAGTGGGCGAGAATTGCATCGGCCGCTTTGACATAGGCAGCGAAGTTGCCAGCATCGAGCTTTGTCAAAGAACAAACTTCGATTATCAGGTTTGTCTCGTTCGCACTGCTTCCCCATGCAATTTGTAGTAAGATCGGCTATCCCTAGAACGGTTAGATAGAATCCAACGAGGCAGTTTGGATTTCTTCGAAACCCGGCTCGATTCCAGAGGCGGACCAGGACGATTCTTCGGTCAGCGCGATGTCTACCATGCTTGGTGACGTAATGTCCGACTCGATCGAAGTTGCCAAAACCCGTCGAGGCGTTTGGTTGACCTCTCCAGGACTTTCCTCACGAATTGGCTCGCCAGCGGTTTTCCAAGGCATGGTACTGGTCGCGGTATACTCTCCCGAAGCAATACGCTGCATTGAAGTCTGCGATAGATGATTGATAACGATCAGGGCATCCAGAGCACTGACATATCCGTCGGCGTTGACGTCCAGCAAGGCATCCGTGTTTGGAAGAGGTTCGCCCTCGGCAAACTGATTGCGATTCAATGCATTGATGACCATCAATGCATCGAGTGCTGTCGTGACGCCGTCGCCGCTGGTGTCTGTTGGTTGAAAAATGTTATTGATAAATCGTTGACCCAGCGTGTCATAGCCCTTTGAAGAACGAATGAGAATAATCCGCTCACTCGATTGCGGCTCAAAAATGATCGCATTCAGCGTGCCGGCGATGACGTCCGCCCTTGTCGCTCCGTTGGCAAATTCGCCGATCGATTGAAGGTTACCATCGAGTACGCGAATGTTTTCAGTGAACGACCCACCTCCTACCGAGGACACGGTAACGGTGGTGTCAGCCAATGCTCTGAATATGATCGCAGTGGGAATTCGATCACCTGGGATGATGTGATAGGTCGCGACAATCGATGGCGTGAATATTCTCGTCTGAATCTGGGGCCGATCATCATCTTCAATCACCCCTTGGGCGAAAGCATTGGAAATCGTCGCGTCACCGCTCGCGTTGCTGAGGGTGACCTGGAATCCTTCATTTTGTTCAGAAGTTGTGTCGCCCAAGACTTCGATAGAAACTTCTTTTCGGGTTTCACCCGGTTCGAACGTGATTGGTCCCGATGGGAACTCACCACCTACAAAATCACTGGCATTGGCCGGATTCGCACCAACACCCGAAGTGGAAAATTGCACTGTCGTTTGTTCCGAGTTCGATCCGCTTCGCTCGACAGTGAATGTGAACCGCGTTGTTCCGCTATTGCCCTCTGCTTGGTTGGCGTTCAATGCAGTGATCGCGAGGCTGGATGGTGAGATAGTTTGGTCATCGTTGGTGATCGTGCCGGTCGCGGAGGCCGGAGTACCGACGTCATATGAAGCGGCATCGGTGATCGTCAGCATGATCGTCTCATCGGGCTCGACGGTGGAATCGTCGGTCGGGTTGACGCTGATCGTGGTAGACGATTGCCCGGCCGGGATCGTGACCGTTCCCGAGAGCGCCGTAAAATCGCTGCCCGAGTTGGCCGTGCCACCGATCGTGTAGTTGACCGCCAGCGCGGCCGTGGTCTGGCCGGTTCGTGTGAAGGTATAGACCAGCGCGCTGGTACCGTCTTCGTTGACCGCCGACGGGGCTACTGCAACGGAGACGGTCGGAGTGACCGCCGCCACGTCGTCGTTGGTGATCGTGCCGGTCGCGGAGGCAGGGGTTCCGACGTCGTACGCAGCGGCGTCGGTGATCGTGAGCATGATCGTTTCATCCGGCTCGACGGTGGAATCGTCGGTCGGGTTGACACTGATCGTGGTGGACGACTGACCGGCCGGGATCGTGACGGTTCCCGAGAGCGCCGTGAAGTCGGTGCCCGAAGTGGCCGTACCACCGACCGTGTAGTTGACCGCCAGCGCGGCCGTGGTCTGGCCGGTTCGTGTGAAGGTATAGACCAGCGCGCTGGTACCGTCTTCGTTGACCGCCGACGGGGCTACTGCAACGGAGACGGTCGGAGTGACCGCCGCCACGTCGTCGTTGGTGATCGTGCCGGTCGCGGAGGCCGGGGTACCGACGTCGTACGCGGCCGCGTCGGTGATCGTGAGGATGATCGTTTCATCGGGCTCGACGGTGGAATCGTCGGTCGGGTCGATGCTGATCGTGGTGGACGACTGACCGGCCGGAATCGTGACCGTTCCCGAGAGCGCTGTGAAGTCGGTTCCCGAAGTAGCCGTGCCTCCGACCGTGTAGTTGACCGCCAGCGCGGCCGTGGTCTGGCCGGTTCGGGTGAAGGTATAGACCAGCGCGCTGGTACCGTCTTCGTTGACCGCCGACGGGGCTACTGCAACGGAGACGGTCGGAGTGACCGCCGCCACGTCGTCGTTGGTGATCGTGCCGGTCGCGGAGGCAGGGGTTCCGACGTCGTAGGCGGCAGCGTCGGTGATCGTGAGGATGATCGTTTCATCGGGCTCGACGGTGGTATCGTCGGTCGGGTTGAGGCTGATCGTGGTGGACGATTGACCGACCGGGATCGTGACCGTTCCCGAGAGCGCCGTAAAATCGCTGCCGGAGTTGGCCGTGCCACCGACCGTGTAGCTGACCGCCAAGGCGGTCGTGGTCTCGCCGGTTCGGGTGAAGGTGTAGACCAGCGCGCCGGTACCGTCTTCGTTGACAGCCGACGGGGCTACTGCAACGGAGACGGTCGGAGTGACCGCCGCCACGTCGTCGTTGGTGATCGTGCCGGTCGCGGAGGCCGGGGTACCGACGTCGTACGCGGCCGCGTCGGTGATCGTGAGGATGATCGTTTCATCGGGCTCGACGGTGGAATCGTCGGTCGGGTCGATGCTGATCGTGGTGGACGACTGACCGGCCGGAATCGTGACCGTTCCCGAGAGCGCTGTGAAGTCGGTTCCCGAAGTAGCCGTGCCTCCGACCGTGTAGTTGACCGCCAGCGCGGCCGTGGTCTGGCCGGTTCGTGTGAAGGTATAGACCAGCGCGCTGGTACCGTCTTCGTTGACCGCCGACGGGGCTACTGCAACGGAGACGGTCGGAGTGACCGCCGCCACGTCGTCGTTGGTGATCGTGCCGGTCGCGGAGGCCGGGGTACCGACGTCGTACGCGGCCGCGTCGGTGATCGTGAGGATGATCGTTTCATCGGGCTCGACGGTGGAATCGTCGGTCGGGTCGATGCTGATCGTGGTGGACGACTGACCGGCCGGAATCGTGACCGTTCCCGAGAGCGCTGTGAAGTCGGTTCCCGAAGTAGCCGTGCCTCCGACCGTGTAGTTGACCGCCAGCGCGGCCGTGGTCTCTCCGATTCGGGTGAAGGTGTAGACCAACGCGCCGGTGCCGTCTTCGTTGACGGCCGAAGGGGCTACAGCAAGCGAGACGGTGGGTGTGACCACCGCCACGTCGTCGTTGGTGATCGTGCCGGTCGCGGAGGCAGGGGTTCCGACGTCGTAGGCGGCAGCGTCGGTGATCGTGAGGATGATCGTTTCATCGGGCTCGACGGTGGTATCGTCGGTCGGGTTGAGGCTGATCGTGGTGGACGATTGACCGACCGGGATCGTGACCGTTCCCGAGAGCGCCGTAAAATCGCTGCCGGAGTTGGCCGTGCCACCGACCGTGTAGCTGACCGCCAAGGCGGTCGTGGTCTCGCCGGTTCGGGTGAAGGTGTAGACCAGCGCGCCGGTACCGTCTTCGTTGACAGCCGAAGGGGCTACTGCAACGGAGACGGTGGGAGTGACCACCGCCACGTCGTCGTTGGTGATCGTGCCGGTCGCGGAGGCCGGGGTACCGACGTCGTACGCAGCAGCATCGGTGATCGTGAGCATGATCGTTTCATCGGGCTCGACGGTGGTATCGTCGGTCGGGTCGATGCTGATCGTGGTGGACGATTGACCGACCGGGATCGTGACCGTTCCCGAGAGCGCCGTAAAATCGCTGCCCGAGTTGGCCGTACCACCGACCGTGTAGTTGACCGCCAAAGCGGCCGTGGTTTCGCCGGTTCGTGTGAACGTGTAGACCAGTGCACCTGTGCCGTCTTCGTTGACAGCCGACGGGGCTAAAGCAAGCGAGACGGTGGGTGTGACCACCGCCACGTCATCGTTGGTGATCGTGCCGGTCGCGGAGGCCGGAGTACCGACATCGTACGCGGCCGCGTCGGTGATCGTCAGCATGATCGTTTCATCGGGCTCGACGGTGGAATCATCGGTGGGGTCGATGCTGATCGTGGTGGAAGACTGACCGGCCGGGATCGTGACCGTTCCCGAGAGCGCTGTAAAATCGCTGCCCGAGTTGGCCGTGCCACCGACCGTGTAGTTGACCGCCAAAGCGGCCGTGGTTTCGCCGGTACGTGTGAACGTGTAGACCAACGCGCCGGTGCCGTCTTCGTTGACGGACGATGGGGCCACCGTGAGCGAGACGGTCGGTGTGACCACCGCCACGTCGTCGTTGGTGATCGTGCCGGTCGCGGAGGCAGGGGTACCGACATCGTACGCGGCCGCGTCGGTGATCGTCAGCATGATCGTTTCATCGGGCTCGACGGTGGAATCATCGGTGGGGTCGATGCTGATCGTGGTGGACGACTGACCGGCCGGGATCGTGACCGTTCCCGAGAGCGCTGTAAAATCGCTGCCCGAGTTGGCCGTACCACCGACCGTGTAGTTGACCGCCAGCGCGGCCGTGGTTTCGCCGGTTCGTGTGAACGTGTAGACCAACGCGCCGGTGCCGTCTTCGTTGACGGACGACGGGGCTACCGCGACCGAGACAGTTGGCAATGATTCGTTAATCGTCACCGTAGCTGACGAAGCGGGAATCGAACTATCAAACGGAAACGTGTAATTAAACGCGGCCGTTCCAGCCGCCTTTGCCGTGAACTTAGCTTCGAACAAAGGGGAGAAACTCGCCGGGAAATCCGGTGGTGGAACGAAGTCGGCAAACTGAACTTGGATGTATTTCGTCGTTCGAGCATCGCCATCGTCGGAGCTTGCGGATTCATCAAATAGACGAGGATCCACAACCTTGAACGGCACGGACTCCTGCGATAACGTCGCATCACTGAGAACAAAATCGACTTTGCTTGGATCAAAATGAAGCCGAATTGCGACACCAGTCGTCAGCTCCGGTGGAGTCGTTGCGTAATTGGTTGCGATCGTAAATTGATCACTCACCTGGACAGTCTGCGACGGTTGAGCAGCCGTAACCAGGACCGCCAGCAATCGTCGGCTCTCAAGACGTTCGGCCGTTAATCTTCGACGTCGTTTCATTTGCTTGCGCATCGTAAGCTCTTTATTTCCTAAAAATCGAAAGTTGATAAATCACGGTGAATTGGTTGGAGTTCTAAAACAGACTATTCAAGAACGTACTATCGGCGAATAACCGATCGATATCTTCTGACTCGTATTCGTCGTCGCTCGACGTCGCCACGAATTGTTCAGACTCGGCTGGCTGCTCGTTTAAGCGATTGATCACGAAGAGGGCATCGCTCGCCGTCACTACTCCATCGCGATTGACGTCGTACTTTGACCACTCTCCAACGTCGAGTGAACCAGGATCACGATTGAGTTCGTTGATCACATTCAAAGCATCCAGTGCGGTGACTTGACCATCGCCGTTGACATCCGCCGGATCGAGAACCGATTGTAAGAACCGACTGAATTCCCCTTCGGCATCACCGGTCATCGGCCCCGGCAACGGTTCGCCTGTCGCGCCGGAGGGCATGAGGGTGTCGAGGTATTGCTTAATTTGTTGACCGGTCGTCCTGGTGGATCCGGTAGGACTGAAACCGACGAGGTCCTCTTCACCGAGTTGGAAAAGATATCGCAAGATCATGATGCCATCTTGGAACGGATTGAGGCTGCCGTCGCCGTTGATATCCAGTGCATCCCGAACCTGATCGAGATAAGCTTTGATCTCAGCCCCTGTCGTTCGCGTTGCTCCGGCAGGACTTAGGCCCTGCAAGTCATCATCTCCCAACTGGAACATATAACGCAGGATAATGATTCCGTCTTGGAACGGATTGGGGCGTCCGCTGCCGGTCACATCCAACGGTGCGAGGTTCGGTTCGTCCACCACCTCCTTGACCGTAATGGCAAAATCTTGCACGTCGGTCAGCCCCGCACCGTCGGTGACGGTAACCTGAACCTCGTAGACGTTATCCTGGTTCGCATCGATCGGTGAATCGAAAACCGGCGGAACGTTGAAGCTCACGATACCGCTAGCAGTTTGAATCGAGAATCGAGCTTGGTCGGCACCGCCGGTAATGCGGTAGGTTAATCCACTACCTTCGGTGTTGGTCGCATCGGTTGATTGAACATCCACGGCCAGCGTTTGTTGTTCATCGACAGTGACGTTGGGGTCGCTGGTGATGGTGGGTGCGCCGGAGATCGCGATGGAGGCCGTACGGGTATCTACGCCGCCATCGTCGTCATAGACGCGAACGGTGACGGGGATTGGGTTGGGAAGTGATTGGGTCTCGAACGAATAGAAATGGACCGCCGTGAACGTACCATTGGCCTGATTGAATCCACCCAGGGTCAGAACCGCATTGCCGCCGCCGCCTGAAACCGTCAGCACGTCGCCCACTTGGTATCCATTACCGGGCGTTTGGATGATCGCTTCGATAATCCGTCCGTTTTCGGTCGCGATATTGAAGGTCATGCCCGTACCGCTGCCGCCGGTCACCGCGACGCCGGTGGCATTCGAGTAGCCGCTACCCGGCTGTGCGATCCCGATCACGTTGTCGGCGGACAAGCGATGCGTTCGGCCGTCTCCCCAATCGACTTGGATCGTATGCGTGTCCACTGCGGACGGGGCTCCCGAGAAGGTACCTGTCACGCGGACCGCCCCGGAACCAGTGAACTGCACCGGAGTCACGGTGAGCGGGCCGAGTGTCGCCGACACGTTGGCCACCGATAACGTCTGGGTTAGCTGTGTGACACCGCCGTCTTTGTCGACCACGCGTGCCCGGATCGGAACCTCGCCATCATCGGCCAGCCAGATTGCCGGGACGGCTGCCGAGGCCGCGGCGACTCCACCAGCGTAACCTCCGTCACCGATCTCAAAGCTACCGTCGTCGCCGAAATCGAATGAGAACCGCAAACCGGCCGCTAAGTCCGTCGCGGAAACATCCGTGAGGTCGGTCAATGAAACCGTGACACCGGTCGCGCCTTCGAGCACATTCATGGGAACAACGAAGACCGCTTGAGGAGCGACATTGCTGACGACGATGTTGAGATCAAGCACTGCCTTGGATCCCTCCGCATCGGTGATCGTGATCGTTTCCCTCGCCACACCGACGCGGTTATCCGCCGGCGAGTAGGTCCACGTGAAAGTCTTGGTTGTCGGATCGTTGGTAATCGATCCGATCGAGGTCGTTAGCGAGACCGCACCTCCACCGGGATTTTCATAACTTCCAGTCAGGGTGGTCGTGGCTCCTTCGTTCACTTCGATCAGATCAGGCAACCCGCCGTTAACGTTGATGCTGGGAGGCAAGTCGTTGATGATCAGCGTGGTTTCGTAATCTTGCGTGACCGTGCCGTCGGAAACGCGGCCTCGGATCAAGTGCGTTCCAGGTCCGAGCGACGACGGCACCAATGTGTTCGCTTCACCAACCACGAATCCGGTACCGAAGTTGTAACTGAACGTCAGCACGTCGTTGGGTTCGACAATGTCGCGGAATCCGACTGTGGCCGTTTCACCTTGTTTGATCGGGCCGCTTTGGAAGAACGTCGCTTCAGGAGCCACGTTGTTAACGACGAGGTTGACCGACGCCGATGCGATCGGATTGGCGGTGCCCGCATAAGTCGCTCGCAGGACGACACTGAACGTTCCATCGTTGGCAACACCGATGGCCTGTAACTGTTGCCACGTCAATGACAAACTCGCGCCGGTTTGATTGGTCGAGGCGTTGTAACTCTGCAAGACAGCCGTACCCGCGTTTTGACCGTTGACAATCCAAGTGGCCGATTCGGGGGAACCGGCAATTTCACCCGATAAAATGATCGGTTGAGCTTCGTTGATTGTGTAAGCGGAGCCCGCATTTACCGATTGTGAATCAAACGCCACGTTGACGACCGTTGTCACCGGTTGTGTCTGTAAACCGTTTTCGTCGAGTCCGGTGACGACGACATCGAACCGTCCTGGTCGCGGGTAAAGATGGCTGGCGATGTTCACCGCGCCAACCGTCTGCGCAGGTGACCCGTCGCCCCAGTTGATGGTCCAACTGACAATCTCGTCTCCTAAAGGATCATTCCCAGTGACGGCCAGTGGCAGCGTGAACGATGGGCCCCGCAGACGCACGGTGTGGTTTGTTTCGGTTTGACCTCCATTGACCAAGGCAACCGGGGCGGAGTCATTGACCGTGACGGTGACTTCGGAATCGCTCTGCTGCGTACTAGATACTCGAGTTTCGCCGGTGTTCGGGTCGATCGTCTCGAAGTTTCGAGTCACGCGAAGGGGAACTCGATAGTCGCCACCACCGCGAGCGGCGAAGCCGAATTCGGTTAAGTCTTGCCACGACAACGTGACCGAGGGCTCGGTCGTGATTAGTTCCGTGAACAGGCCGTCGCCGTTGAGATCCCAGGCGTACGTGACGAAGCTGCCATTTTGATCATCGACGCCGGTGCTGTTGCTGGCGAACGTGACTTGAGATCCTTGTTCGATCGCACCGGGGTTCGCCACCGAAGCCAACACGACACTGTCGGAGGTCTGGTACTCGATGTTTCCGGGTAATTGCGCGTTATCATCAATCATGGTGAAGACGCTACCGAGTCTCGCGTTTTCGTCATTCCAGAAAAGTTGAAGTTGGTTGCCGGCAGCGTTGTTGGCATTGACGATTTGGTCGTTGCCTTCTTCGCCTTCGACTTCGTAGGAAAATTGATCTTCGCTCGATGCATTCAACGTTACGTTGCCGTCACGTCCGACTCCGCGAGCGGCGACCCGCACGAAATCTTCCCAATCGCTGTTGTCAGTCGGGCCTTCGGTCCAGACCGTCACGCCGGAGCGAGTTGCGACCTGTTCAATCAACACCGAGTCGGTTCCATCGCCCGTACGAACCTGAATGTTCGACGCGGCATCGCCTAGCGTGCGGATCGTGAACGCATCGTCGCCCGCGCCAAGGTCCGCCTGTGTCAACACGCCTTCGGCAGCATCATTGAGGGTCAATGAATCTACGCCACCACCCGTGTTTGCGGTGATCGGAATCGAGGTGGCACCCACTCCGCCGCCGCTCATCGGAGCCTGATTGACCGTGATGATGTCCGAACCGCTGCCGGTCGTCACGTTGAGTGACTTGATTCCCGAGAAGGATAATCGGGTTTCGATCGGGGGCAACGACGGACTATCGTCGGCGTTGTTGTGCAACGAGACGAATCCTCCGGGAGCGCCGACGAGCAGCGGATCAAAGCTGGAGCTGACAAACACGGTCGAGGTATCACCGCTCGGGGCCACGATCGAATCGGGGCGGAACAAACCGTTGTTCGCGCCACCGGTGGCGTTTCCGACTCGATTGCGGATGACTTGCAGGAACGTCAATTGACCGACATCGGGACTCGCCGCATCCAACTCGCGTTGGAACACGACGATGGAGTTTGCATCATGACCCAGCGCGTAGAGGAAAGCTCCTTCGGGCAAGCTCGTGTGCAACGCGTAACTGCCATCGCCTGCAGTGAACGCGACTCGGCCCGTGGGATCGCCACTGCGGGCGGACTCGGGCGTCGTGAAGAGTTGAAAACGATTCTTGTCGATCTTGCGAACGTAATACAGCGTCGTGTCTTCGGTTTGCACGCCACCGGGAGCTTCGCTTGCCGTTCGGAACGAAACCAGTTGTTCGGTACGCAATCCATGAGGCAAATCGGTGTTGATCGTTGACTCGGCCACGTCCAATTCGCTGCCGGAAAACTGCAACACGGTGTCGTTGACTGTTGCACTGGCTTGCAACACGTGGACGCCGCCGAGACCGCGGACTCCGCCGACACCTTCGCGGATGATTTGCACATGATGCAGAGTACCGTTGATTTGCGTATCGCTGCCATCGGCGGCGAACTCGTCGAACACCGAAATGGAGTTCGTTCCCGCCGAAGCGACATAAACGAAGCGAGCTTCGACAATTTCTTGTCCGTTGATCGCGTTGCCGATTTCAACGGATCGAGGGTTATCAAGCCGCGTCGTGTAGGCTGCCGCTTGGGTCAATGTGCCGTTGGCGGCGCGATCAAAGACCAGCAGTTCGTTGGTCGACGGACGAACCGCATAAGCCCGCGAAGTACTCGCGAACTTGATGTCCGAAACGGTAATTGGCAGTGTTGCGGCGACGTTCGTCAGGTTGCCGTTAGTCACATCGCGGGCGAAGACTTGCAGCCCGTTGGGGCCGCTGGCGTAAACGTGACCGCCATTGATGGGAGCACGCAATGTAATGACGTCGTTGTTACCCGTCGCATTGAATACGCTCGTAGGCGTCTTACCAACATAGCGTAAGCCGTCAAACGGAGTGCCGGTTTCGTCGTTAAGCGTGACGCGTTCGTAGACGCTGATTTCGCCTGACGTGCCCTCTTTGACTGCGGCGATGTAAACGAACTTACCATCGGGGCTGACAACGATGTCGCTCGCGCCGGCGAGACTCAGGTCATCTTGCCCGGATGCTCCGGCGCGATCGTCCTTGAGTCGCTGGACGACTCGGGTGTCGCCGGCGGCGTTGCGGTTGAAGACAAAGATGGCGTCATCGAGCGGTGCCGCCGCGTAGAAGACTTGATTGACGTTATTGACGTTGCTGTTGAGAGGGTTGATCGTCAACGCTTGGACGCGGGTGACGCTGTCGAGCGGATTGCCATCACCCAGACCGTTGCCACCGTTGGGATTGTTGCCTTGAGAGGGAACGAACTGATTCCCAACCAACTCAAACGTGGCAAGCGTTGACGAACCGGAACTGGCAGTGACCAAAAACTGTTGCAAACCGCCTTGAACATTGAAGGGAGACTCGAGCGCCGAATCGGCAACTCCGTTCAAGTTGCCGCCATTATTCGGGATCAACGTATTGGTACCCAAATCGTTTGGTGTGGCGAGTGCGCCATTTCGATCAAAGACCGTCACCGCGCCGGATTGTTCGGCGGTCACATAGACGCGGTTGCCATCGGGGCTGACATGGACCGAGCTAGCACCGGCGAGCGATGGAATTGCATTCGTATCGATTGGATTCTGCAATGGGTCCAGCAGCAGCGAAGCAGGTGTCCGCACGTCGCTGCCATTGTCATCGTGCAGCACGAAGACCTTGCCAAACACGTCGGTGGCGTACACCGTCGTGCCATCGGGACTGAATGCGATGTCAGAAATTTGTCCACCGGAGGAGAACCAGCCCGATTGCTGTTCGGCTTCGCGGTACGCAATGACCTCACCGGGTGAATTGATGCCGGCAAAACCAGGCGTACGTGGCACACCGATTACGACAAGATCACCGAGTGAATCGATGAAATCGGTCGTCATGGTGATGTCGTCCATATCGTCGATGTGGATGCCATCGTAACGAACGCGGACATTGGCATCTTCGCCTGTCAAGTTGGGTGAGAAAGCAGTGGTTGCGGGAATTCTTGGCAACCCGGTTCCGTTTCCAAGATAAAACTGGCCGATGAAGTCATCCGAATCACCCAGCCCGGTATCTCTTTCCATGACAACGATGCGAATGTCGCTGGTCACCTCCAAAATCGGAAGGTCGAGATTGATGATGCCCCCGCCCGTCGTTGTCGAATCAAATTTGTAGTCACCTACGATAGGGCCTGTGTTGGCGGGCGATTGCACCAGGATCTGCCATTCGTTAGTGCTACCTTCGTTGGTGGCATTGACCTGGAGTCCCGTGATACGAATTTGTGTTCGTTGCGGAAGCGATCCGTTTTCTTGAATGCTTGCGACGGATCTTGTTGCGATCGAGTCAAAGACATCGCGTTCTTCCCAGCCGGTGGCGGTTTGGCGGTAAATGTAAACCGTGCCATCTTCACCCACGATCGTGGCAGTATTGCCACCAATCGAAACGGCAATGGGATCCACGTTGACCACCAATTCTGGTTGATAAAGTCCAAAAACATTGCGTCGAAAGATGGTCGCATTTCCATCGCCGGGATTGAATCGTTCACGACCAACGATGAACGTGTCACGATCCAGATCCACTAAGCTGCCGCCGGCCAAGTCAGCGCTTCGCACCCAAATACCATTGGTGAGTTCCCAAATTTGAAGCCTTTGCGAGCCATCTTGGGCCGTATAAGGAATGACCGCTCGGTTGCCATCGACTGAAATGCTCGCTCCGAAGTTTTTACTCAGCACATTCAGATCGGTCGAAGCGACGAGATGTTGGAACGGAGTGAGCTGACCCAGGGCACCGATTGAATAGACTTGCACAACGCCAACATCGTCGGCCTCTTGGCCAGCCGGTCGCAATCGATCGCTAACCGGCAGGCCCACGAACAGGAAGCTGCCGTTGGAGGCCATCGAAGCGATCGGTCCATCGATATCAAAGAGCGCGCCGGCGGATTCGCCGTTGGGCAACGAGATATAACCTCCTGGAATTTGAGCCAACGCAATTCCGGGATTGGCACGATTGACGATCACTTGGAGTTTTGTGATCGGATTGAAGTAGGCTCCGTAAACGATGTCACCGGCCGATGCGGTAGCCGGTGAAAGTACGAATCCGGCCGGCACTTGGCTTGGGACCAAATTGTCGTCAGCCACGATCCGCAAGTCACGGTTCGCGGTGAAGCTCACGTCAATTTGACGCCCCAAATCAGGGTTGTTGACCGCTGTGGGGAGGCCCGCCGTTTCGGGGAACCAACCCGAGTTGGCCTGCAATCGAAACGGTTGACCGGTTGCCCCAACCCAGGTGGCGATTCGCCCCAAGCTGTCGCCCGTCACCAAACGATTGCCATCGGGTGAAACAGCAATGGAAAGAGGGTTGTCTAAACCTTGAACCACTGCGGTCTGGAAATTGGCATCCATGGAGTATGCCCGGCCAGGTTGGAACGAGGTCAGCGGCGTCGCATTGCCAACGCTATAGCCTGAATTGAAGAGATAGGTATTACTCGACGTGCCATCGGTGTAGGGGACGATCGCATTGCCAGTCAAAGAGGACGACCCATCGGTCCAACCGAAATACAGACCGGAACCAAATTGCGCCGGCGTACTCGGCAGCTTGAATTCGAACTCATTGACGCCCACTTGTTCGATCGTGCGAGTTTCGCCAATGGCAAAGATTTGGAATTGGCGATTCGTTGGTGAAGTATGGTCATCCTCTCCGATCGGCTGGAGCAGCAATGGAGTGATGCGTTGCCCGACGGTACCGGGTCTGGCATAGAACTGATAAACACCGCGGGTCGAGATGGTGCCCGGGATCGGCTCGTCCAAAATATGCGTGGCACCCGATATCAGATCCAAATTCGGTCGGTCCACCACATCATTGCCGACATCGATCGATTTGCCGTAGCTGTTTTCGGCTCGCAGTTTCTGAACCGCACCGGTGATCATGCCGCTGTTGAGATCGCGACGAAGAACCGCGATGCCGTCTTCGTCGCCGGCGTCGGTGACATAAACGTGGGTTCCACCGTCGTCTTCGTTACCGAAAAGATCCAAGCTGCGGCTGAAATCCAGGTCCGTCGGGTTTTGTAATCGCAGGTGCAAGTTGACTGACTGGGGCAGCAACTGACCGTCGGGTGTTGCAGGTGACAACGACAAAATTCCGCCGCTGCCGTCTTCGTACACATCCTGAACCCACACCAAATCTGGGCGACCGTTGACATTGTCAATGGCGTAGACACTGAAGTTTGCGCCGCCAATGACATACAAAAATCGCTCATCGGGACTCAGTTTCAAGACACTCGGACTGCTGGGACCACTTTCCTGCCCCGTTTCGATCGCTTTGACGAACGTCAACAGTGATTTGGATGGGTCGTTGGGATCGACTTGCCGAACAAACATCGCGATCTTGTTTTCGGCCGTGCCCGCCGCGAAGACGAAGTGGTTACGGGTGGTGACCACACTGCGAACGCCCTGCAATCCGTCGACACGTGCGGAGGGGAAACTTTGCCGAGACAGATTGCTTTCGTGATCGAGAACTCGCGCACCCTCGATGATGCGGAGTTGGTTCGCGTTGACGTCCACGGTCGTGTCTCCTGGCGTCACGACCGACAACGTCGCCACATCGTTACCTCCGGCGAGCAAGTCTGAGTTCGCGGCCACTTCCAAACTGACCAGTTCTGAAACCCGCCGAATCGACATCGTCCCCGTCGCTCCGGTCGTCAGGTCGAAAGGTGTCGTCACACCAGGCAACGACAACTTGAACGTACTGCCATTGAGCTCGCGAACGACATAAAACTGACTGGCGTCAAGCGAGACAAGCGGACGCGGTGAAGGTCCAGTCAGCAAAGGCGTTTGCGGTAGCTCACCGGTCGAACTGAGTAGCACCAAGTCCCCGTTGGCCAGAGGCCTTGAGCCCAATCGCGAAGCCGCAAAGGCGGTGGTGTCGTAGGTAAAGGTGTGCGTCGCCGTGTCAGCGGTCGCCGTCGACTGACCGGCAACAAAATGCATCGAGCCTTGGGAAACGATCCAGTCCATGGCCGCGTTGTTGGACGTGTTGTCAACCACCAACCGTTCGATGCCGGCGCCGATGGTCAAGGACGTGAACTGATCCGCGATGGGGTCACCGTTGACGAGCACTCGCACGCGGTCGTTCTTGCCACTGTCACCGCTGATCACGATCGAACGTCCGGGGACATTGCGTAATAAGAATTCATCGTCGCCCGGGCCGCCACGCAGTTCAATCGCGAGGGTCTCGATCGTACTGTTGACCTCGAACGTATCATCACCGAAGCCCAGCAACACGTTGGCTTTTTCGATGTTGGTGAACGTGGCGGTTCCCGTCACGCCGACTTCGCCGGGTTGAGCAAACGACAACAGCGGGCTGGCGTCGGTGCCGGTCAAACTGCCTTGGATCGTCGGCCACAGAGGTTTGCCATCGACGGCGAGCGTGAAGTAATGCTGGCCTTGTCCGCCATCGGTCAGCGGAATGATATTGGGATCGTTCTCGGCGGTGGGGCTGGCCGCGAGCGCTTGGGCACGTGTTCGCGCCAAGCGGATGATGTCACGTCCCGATGGGACCGCGTAGTAAATCCCACCGGAAACCAGTCCGCCGGGTGCGACGTCGTCGGACATCAAGATCAACTCTTGCCCGACTTCCCATCCGGTGCCGAACAACTTGATCGCGTTAAGTCCATCGGCCACATTCACCACGGTTTTGTCGAACGATCGAGTCGTTCCCAACAAGACACGATCGCCACCGTCGGGTAAGTCAATCGACTTTTCCTCCGTGTTACCGCCGTCAATCGTCAACAAGGCACCTCCACCTTGGATATTGACGGTGTCGTTGCCGGCTTGCAAGTTCACGATGGTCGGCGAAGACAACTTGCGAACGTTCACGACGTCGTCGGCGGTTCCCGAGTTAATGGTCGTCGCGGTAACGGTGTCGAAGATGGTGAAGATCGAGGCTGTCTCACCGAGATTCACGGTCGTTTGTTCGAATTGGCTGAATTCGACTCGTCGTGGTGAGCCGGCCGTTTCCAGGCTTCCGTAATCTTGGACCAGACCGGCACCGCTGGGCGTGCGGCCGAGTCGTCCGATCGGAACGACGTTGGCACCGGTGCGTGGTTCGACTAAGACAAAGGTATCTTGTCCAGCACCGCCCACGATCGAAAGCGGGCGCAGCACATTGCCTGGATCGACCGGTACGGCGTCCGGGCCGCTGCCCCGCATGCCGCCGACGGTGACTTGGTCGTTGCCGCCGCCCAGATTGAGCAACGCCGGATGTCGCATGGCGAGCACCGTGACCGTGTCGACGCCGTCACCAAGGGTGTAATCAACGTCCAAGTTTTCGAAAGACGATCCCACCGTGTGCATGTTTTGCACGATGCGATTGGCACCGGAGGACAGATGAGCCACATTCACGATCGCGTTGGGTAACGCAAACAACGGGATCGATTGCGTGGAAAACTCCGCGTCGAGCTGCCAATTCGTTGCGGCCGTGCTGATGTGTTGGAAATCGATCGTCTCGACGTCGATGTTGGTTAATCGTGTTAACGCTCCCGGCGCGGTGATCAATTTGACATTCACGCGGTCTTGACCAGCGGACGCCTCCACCGAAATCGGCATAAACAGATCATTGATGGTGATGGAATCATCATCGCTGTTGCCGACCACACGCAGATGGGCGGCGCGTATGATGTCGTCCGCCGAGGTTGGGACGATGAACGCGTTGGCCACGCCAGGATCGGCGTTTAACCAGTCGATCGCGATGGTCAGTTCGCCGGCACCGTTGTTGGCAATTAACTTGTGACCAGGACGCAAGGACATGGTGTCGCCGGAAAGCAATTGCAGATTCCCACCGGTGCTTTCGATTTGGACATTGTCAGCGAGCACAATCTGATTAGCGGTCGCATCGGCTTCGTCGCGGACGCTCAATCGAACATCACCGGTCCCGCTGACGTTCTCGTTGACATTGAGCGAGACGCTGGTCGCGATTCTTGTTAAACCACCCACATTCAAACCGACTGCGGGCCCGACACCACCAACCGTCAAGGCTTGGTTATTGTCCAGGAACAACCCGCCGCTGGTCGTGACTTCGATGTTGCTCAGTGACGTCTCCAGCGGATTCGCTGATGCGCCGACATCGCCGGTGCTAGCTTGAATCGAAAGACCGCCGGCGGAAAGATCCGGCCCGTTCGCGTTTTCGTCGGTGATCGCGGCGACGTTCGTGAGCGTAATGGTGCCGGCATCAGCGGCCAGGATGGCTCCAGCGAGGGTGATCGGTTTACCCGCAAAGTCGGCCGCAACGTTTCCGGTCTGTCCTTCAATTCCCAGAACGGCAAGTGCCTGCACCGGAGTGGTCGCCGCCAGGGCCAAGTGCGTGCTGCCACCGGCCACGGCTTTGAGTGTCGGCGTGGGCGTCGCACCGGTTTCCTGACTGACATCGGCTTGGATCGGGGCGGTCGTTTCACCCAAGTTCAATCCGGCACTCAAGTCCAGTGTCGCCGTGTTGATTCGTGACGTGGCACCCGTCTCGCGATCGAGGATCGAACCGCTGGTGGTGTGAATCGTGGTCATCCCGGTCGGATTGTTGATCGCGCCGTCCAGGAAAATATTCGCCGTCGCCGTTTCGCTATTGTTCTTCAGTTCGATGATCGCGCCGCTGAGTTTTTTCACGCCCGCATCGGTCAGCGTCGCCGCCGGTGAGATGACCGGGGTGACGGTCGTTCCAGTCAGCAAGACGTCGATGCCGTTGATGTCCAGATGCTTGCCGGAGCGGTTGTCGATCGTGACCGAGGCAAAGCGATCGGGAACCGCGTACGAAGCGGCGCTATCGATCGTGACGGTTTGGGCTTGCGTGTTGCGGAAGTCCTCTTCGTTGGTGCCCAACGCGATGACGTCCTCGTTGGTACTGACGTTCAGTTGCGATCGTTCGGCGCGAATTGTCAATCGTGCTGCTTCGGCGGGTTGCAAACCATTGATGGTCGCATCGGCACCCGTGATCGTGGTGCCGGTTGTCAAGTTGGGGCCGTCAAAACCCTGGTTGAATAGCACTGCCCCGCCATCGTCAATGACGAGGTTGGCAAAGTTGCTGCCGGGCAGCAGTTGTCCGGCAACGTGCACCGTCGCGCCGGTGTTGACATTCGCGCCGACATCAATCTTACTGACCGGAATTCCGACCGCATCGTTGTTCTTGTCGTTGATGACGTTGCCGGTCGCGCCTTTGGCTTTGATATCGATCGTGTTGGCGGCCACTTCCGCGTCCGCACCCACCCTGACCTCGGCAAACAGCGAGACGTCGTTAATCACGTTACCGTCATGCACCGGTGCGAGCCCCAAGCCTTTGCTTTGTTCGCCGAGGCCATTGATATCGATCACGCCTTGTTCGGCCAAGATGTTGGCGGCTCCCGCGTTGATTCGCGAACCCGTCTGATGCTCGACGGCGGCAGTCCCAGCGACATCCACCACCGAGATCGTGTGGACGACGCCGCCAGCGGAAAATTGTTGACCGTCGGCGTCGGAATCAACTTTGATTGTCGAGACCGAGGCGCCGACGTCGACACGAGGACCGCTGAGTAAACTGCCGGCGCCCAACACCGTTTCGGCGAGTTCGGCCCCCGCGATGCCCGTGATCCGCGTCGTCGCGTTGGCGATCGCACCGGATCCCAGTCCGTAGAAGCGAGTCTTGGATTCCGACTTCACGTCGGCTTGGTTGGTGGCATCGACGTTGACGGTCCCGCGAGCGGAATGCAACTGGCTGGCTCCACCGATCATCGTGCGGGCGGTGGTGTTGATGGTTTCTTTGGTTTCCGCCTTCTGCAAAGACACGCCACCGCCGATCTCGACTTTGCTTTCATCAACCAGCTCGACCAGAGAACTGGAAAGCACATCCAACCCGGTTGATCCGGCAAGCATGGCAGCTCGCCCAACGACGGTCTGCACATCGGCCACGACCGTCTGTTTCGATAAAGCTCCGCTGGCCCCTGCGATGCCACCACCGGATGCCGACGTCGTTACATTCCCCATGTTTTCCGTGAGACGGGAAGCGATGGTGACCTTGCCGTCGGCAACCAATTTGGCTCGATCACCGATAACGGTGTGAACGGTGGGCTTCAGCGTGAGATCGGCCATCGACAGTCCGACGTTATTCAATCCCACTGTCACGCCCATCGACTTGGACTCGGCGGATGCCGAAGCCACGGCGGTGATCGTTGCGCTGTTCGTGACCTTGATGTCCGCCTGATCAGCGACGGTTGCTGTGACGCGTGGAGTGTTTGTCGTGCTAGCTTGATTGACACCGACACCTAAGATTCCGCCCGTTAGCGCTGTTGAACTTGCGTTGACAGTGGTAGTACCGCTGGCGGAAACCGTCAAGCGATCAACGATAATCGTTCCACCCACATCCGCATCGGTGACCCCGGAAGCCGTTGACTCGGTAAAGACCGCGCCCAATGCGGTTCCACTACCGAGTCCGATGGCAGCCGCCAAGCCTGCACCATCCACGCTGGGTTTGGCGATCGATTCAGAGACGACTTTCAGTTCACCACCTGTGGCCGTCACGCTGCCGCCGTTGACGCGAGCTGACGTTGATCCACCGACGGTGTTCTTGACATTTAAGCCAGCGGCCGCTGCGACGGCCACACCAACAGCGACGCCACCAGCTCGGCCCTTCGAATCGATCGTTGGCTTGGAAATCGCATTGACAAGGACGTCACCTGTTTTGGCCGTGATTGCGCCACCTTGATTGAAAGCTTTGACATCATTTTCAATGACGTTTTCCGCCAGTGTGACTGCGATTGAGACCGCGCCGCCGAGTCCCAAGGCTGCGGCAATCGAAGCGGCATCGGCCGTCGCGTCAATGACGGATTGGTCTTGAGCTTGCAGAGTCACTGTTGAACCAGTGATGATCGCTTGATTGCCTTGAACGTACGCTTCTATGGCATTGGCTATCTTGTTCGTCGTGTTCACGCCACTACCAGCACCGGCAAGAGTTCCGGCTCCACCTGCGACAGAAACCGATCCTGCAAAGGTCAATGCTTGAATCTTCTCGTTTGTCGACGCATCGAATACGATGGCGCCCGTCGCATCCAGTGTCGAATTGTCGGTGTAGGCGCGGACCTGAAACGGGTTCTTCGAACCAGAACTGGTGAAGCCGATTGCATTTTCTGCGATCGAAGCACCGACCGATACCGCCACGCCGATTGCCCCCCCGTATGCCAGCGAGGCAGCGGCACTGATCACTTGCGCGTTGATCAGTGAGTCGTTCGACGCCTTGGTTGTGATGGCACTTGCACTCGTAACGAGACTGTCCTGGATGTAAGCATTCACTCCGCCCAGAATCACATTGGTGGCTTGTGCGCCGGCTCCGGAGAGCCCAATGCCCGCAGCAGAAACCGCAAGGGAAGCGGCCGCGGCAGCCGTTCGCGACCGAATCGATGCCATCTCACTTGCTTCGATCACCACACCTCCCGTTTCCGCACGAAGCGTGTTATCAGCACCACTGATGAACGCGGCGACTTGGTTGCTGATCTCGTTCGAGGCCAGCGCCACACCGATCGTCAACGACAAGGCACCCTTGCCGGCGAAGCTGGCAGCTAGCGAAACCGCCCCGGCGTCAGCTTTGAAGTCGGAAGTGTCCCTCGCGATCAGCGTTACGTTGTCCGCCGTGATACCGTTTGCGCCATCGCCGGTGATCGAAGCTTCGACCACCGAGCCAATCTTGTTCTTCGCATTGACGCCCGATCCGCCGAGCCCCACGGCACCTCTACCGCCAGCGGCGATCGCTACGGAACCCGAAAAAACGACTGCCACAATGCCTTGATTTGCGATCGCGGACGCCGAAAGGTCACCGCCCACGTTGATACTGGAATCGACGATGTAGGCGCGTACCTCAGCGGCCTTGTTCGCATCCGTTCCGCCAGATTGGTCGAAGCCGATGAAATTCTCAGCCAGCGACGCGCCGATCGAAGCTCCGGCTCCGCCCTGGCCGCCTCCCGCAGCGGCGAGCGAGGCGGCAATGACCGTCGCGATCATGGATTGCGAGCTGGTTGCGTCCAATTCCAAATTGCCACTGGCCGTGATCACGCTGTTGGCGACGAAGGCGTTCGTGTCCGTGGCGATCACGTTTTTGGCGTCAGCCCCGGCACCGCTGAGTGCCACGCCTGCGTTGCCTCCGAACCCAGCGGCGGCCGATGCGGCAACGGCAATCGCCTGGATGGTCATGTAGGAAACTTCCAATGCACCGCTGGGCAGTTGCGTAATCTGGTAAGCCTGTTGGTTGTCGCCGGAATCCACCAGCGACCAACTGGCCTCGTCGTCGATTCCCGTCAGTCGCAGATCTTCGGACAAGGCATGGCCTTTGCTCGCGAATTGCGATCGTAACTTCGCAAAAATCGCTGCATCATTCGCCACGTCTTGTTCTTGCTCGTTCTCCGAAGTCGTTAGGGCGTCTTCGAGCGTGACCGCCAAGTCGTCGAGCTCGGCCGACGTCACGAGTTGTGCACCGGTGGCATCAAGATCAAACAACTTCTTGCCACGCGAGACCGACGATACCGTTAAGTTGCCCGCACGTGTCGAGAGTTGATCAGCATTTTGGATGAAGGCTTGCACATCATTGTCAACCTCATTCTGCGCCAACGATACTCCGATCGACAAGGCACCCGCGTTCGTCCCTGCCGCCGCAACGGCCAGCGAAGCGCCAACACCCAATGCTGTGACTCGCGAGCTATCGTCGGTGCTAACTGTGATTTGGTTCGCTTCGATGCCCGTTGCGCCATCTCCGTCAATGAAGGCGTTACTGAGGACCCGAATCTTATTGTTGACTTCGACACCGGCGCCGCTCAATCCCAATGCGTTACTGCCAGCGGCCGAGACGGCTGCTGAGCCAGCGATCACGGTCGCATTAATATCTTGGTCGGCGATCGAGCGAACGGTCAAATCGCCCGCCGTATTGACGCTCGAATTCATCACATAGGCCTGCGACTGGGCAGGCGAAGAATCGCCGTTTAGTTTCCAGCCGACAAAGTTGCGGGCACGCGCCGCACCAATCGAGGCCGCTGCGGCGTTGGATCCACCGCCGCCAACACTGGCGGATGCGGCCACGACCTTCGCATCGATCGACGCGGTGTTCGTCACGGTGATCGCGACATCGCTGCCGCTTGTGAGCGTGCTATCCTTCACGTACGCATTCGCCTTCGTCAGGATCACGTTGCTGGCCTCGGCACCGCCGCCACTGAGCGCAAGACTGTTGGATCCGCCGCCGCTAAGCGCGACCGATGCGGCAACCGAGATCGCGTTGACCTCGGAAGATTCCTGCACGAGCACTTCAATACCGCCCGCAGTGGTTGTCACGGACGCACCGTCGATGAATGCGTTGACGTCATTATCAATCTCGTTTCGGGCGATCGAGACGCCGACGCTGAGTGCCCCAGAGTTGCCGCCGGTGGCCGAGGCCGCGATCGACGCTCCGACAACATCCGAGGTAATCTTCGAGCGATCTTTGGCCGACAATTCCAGCTCACCGGAACCTGAAACGGTAACGGTGCTGTTTCCGCGAAGGATAGCTTCGACGCTGCCTCCGATGTTGTTGATAGCCGCAGCGCCGGCACCGGCGAGTGCCCCGCCGGTTCCACCGCCCGCCGCAACCGCTACTGCACCTCCGACCGTCAGCGCTTTGATCGTTGGACTTGAGTCGGACGTCAATGTCAGACCGCCCGCCGAAGTGACGGTCGAAGAATCGATTTCTGCGCGGACGATGTTATCAACGTCGTTGACTGCCACGGCGACGCCAACCGCACCTGCTTTGCTCTTGCTGCCGAAAGACAATGACAGTGAAGCTGCGCCCGCGACGGTGTTGATCAACGAATCGTCGACAGCGGTCACTGTGGCTGGGCCACCGACGTTGATTCGGGAGTTGTTTCGAATCACGGATTCTACGGTGTTGTCGATCGTGTTCCCCGAGCCGCTGCCAGCACCTGCTAGTGCGAGTCCACCGCCGGAACCTCCTGACGCAGCCCCGCCCACGCCGATCGCCAGAGTGTCGAGATTCGACTTGGAATGACTGTCCATGACGAGCGCTCCGATTGCGTTGACCGTGGCCCCATCTATCAACGCTCGCACATCGTTTTCGACGATTCCGACAGCGACGGCCCCGCCGACGCCGATGGAACGCTTTGAGGCACCGGTTCCCAACGATAACGCCGCACCGCCAACATCGCTGTTGAGAATCGTTTTATCCGACGCACGCATGACGACCGTTTGAGAGGTGCCCGCATCGGTGTTGGTTTCGTTGACTATGGCGGCATTATCGAGCCGCGCCAGAGTGCTGCCTTCTAGGATATTGACGGTCACCGAAAGCCCGATACCGATGGAACTGCCTTCCTTTCCAGCGGCCGCAGCCGCACCGATCCCAACGGTGAGAACATCGTCCAATGAAGTTGCGGTGACGGCGAGTCCACGGATGCTGTCAGTTTGTTGAACACCGTCGTTGTTGTACGTGCCGTTGCGAACATCAATCGGTGCGATGCCGTTCTTGCCGAAGGCGCTCACTTTGGCACCCGCACCCACAAACGCTTCCGTATTATCGTCGTCGACGACGACGGCGACGGATGCACCGACGCTGGTTCCACCTGAACCACCGCTCGGACTACCCGGATCCGCTGGTGCAATTCCCGATGCGCCAGTTGCGGTTCCGGCTGCGGCGTCGATCGACGTGTTGCTATCAGCCGCAACGTAAATACTGCCCGCTGCGCTAACGACCGCGATGCCCGCTGGCGCAGGGACAAGCTTGGCATCGTCGCCGATGAACGCACGTGTGTCGGTGTTCTGAACGACCACGACTGCTCCGCCCGCCACGCCGGTCGAGGCGCCAATGCCGATGTTGACCGTTAAGGAGAAGACGTCCTCTTCACTGAGGGCCTCGACGAATGTGTTGCCACTGGCATTAACCAACGTTGGTCGGGCTGGGTTATTGGACGCGGCGATCGAGGCGGTGGTATCGCTATTGACAATCACGACATCCAAACCGGCACCAAAGCCTCCCTTTTTCAAGCCAGCGGCTAAAGCACCGGCAAAGTTCGTGATCGCGAGCTGATCGGCCGCGCGAACGATCACATCCTGGGCTTCGACTTGGGCACCCGCTCCGATGTCCGCCGTGGTCGTGATGTTGATCACGCTAATCGCAGCCGAACCGGCCACTCCGGCACCGCCCGAAGAAGCACCCGCACCCGCGACAATCATGGTCACATCGGGAACGATCGCCTTTTGCAACTCGGTGATCAACTCCTGGAGTTCCTCGATCGGAAAATCGGGGAAATCAATTTCCAATCGCGAAATCGAGGAATCCGCTTGGACAGAGACGTCACCTTCAGCATTGATCGTTGCACCGGCTCCGATCACTGCGACGGATTTATTTTCGACGACATTGACACCGATGGCGGCACCAAAGCTGTTTCCGTTCGCTGTTGTTCCCGTACCCGTACCAGTACCAGTACCAGTTCCCGTACCATCGGTTGGATTTGCTTTCTCACTTTGCGCCGCGCCACCGACCAAAGTTTGAATACCGAGGTCATTGCGAGATGCAACGTCCACCGCTCCCGTGTCGGTCGTCACGGTCGCGCCGTTGGCAATCGTTGCTGACACATCGCTGATGACAACATTCACACCCACAGCACCGGCGATGCTTGTTCCGCCTTGCGACTTACCACCGGCTAGCGTTCGCAACTTGAAGTCGCTGCTTTCGTCTTCAGGCGTGCCGGCTTCGACGGCGAGCGAAGCGGCATTCAAGGTTCCGTTGCCAACCGCGGCGGTAACGTCGAGCAACGCAACGTTCACCGTGATGGCGGCTCCAATTCCAAGAGCGTCATCGGCAACGGCTAACCCGCTCGCTAGCGTCGTCGCATCGGCGTCTGCCAGCGCGGAGACTTTGACATCGCCGCTCGAGCGGATCGTAATCCCATCGGCAATTCTCGCAGTGACCTCGGGCTGCAGCACGCTGGCTCCGATCGCGGCGGCAACCTTGACCGTGCTGCCTTTCGTTTCGGTGGTCGCATCGGCGCCGGTGGTGTCCGTACCGGCAGCGCCTGCGCCGCCGGGATCCTTGGTTTGCGCACTTGCTTTGGTGTTCGCATCATTGACTCGATCACCTGTGGTCGGAGCACTGATATCAGTGCGATCGGACATGCCGCCACGCTCTTTTGCGAATCCGGTTTGGCGTGTCGTCTGTGCATCGGCGGTGTCCTCTGCTTCCTCCGAATCCTCGGCACCTTGAGCCCCAGCGCTCGCTTCGGTTGCCACCGCAACAACCGAGTTGGCTTGGACGGTAATGTCACCCGCTGTTGCAGTCGCTCCGGTTGAAACACCGCGATCCAGCGCGGCCAAAACGTCGTCCTCCATGATTCCCAAAGCAACGACAGCCCGATACCAGCTCCTGCACCGGCGGTTTGTCCATCTGCAGTGGTGTTCTGAGTGTGAGAGCCATCAGCCGAAACAAGAACGTCTCCGCGAACGTCCAAGGCTGCGCCCCCTGAGGTGACCATCGCGGTCGTATCATTGTCCGAAATGGTCGTCGCGACAGCGCCCGCCGCAGCCGTCTTTTCGGACGAAGCACCCGACTTCGCATCGGTTACCATGAAATGAATGCCGACCGCTTCGAGAGTTAGGTTGTTCGCAGTGGTTATCGTTGTGTTACCTTCGATCTTCGCCGTGGCGTCGTGATCGCCCACATTGACGCCGACCGACAGACCGACGCCCAAACTAGCACCCGATGCGTCTTCGGAAGGCGTTGCCAATACCCGGTTGTTCGTGGTCGCCTTAGCCGCCAACGCGACGTCCCCCACGGTAGTGCCTGCGTCGCTCCCGTCACGCAGCGTCACGCCGGCCCCGCTCTTCAAGATTGCCTGCGTCGAGCCGTCGGTGACATTGATTGCGAGGGACCCGGCGACACCGATATTGCCACCGCTTGCGCCGGAGGTCGCACTGGCGCCGGCGCTGTGTGTCGCTTCGGTGATCGTATGTTCTTCACCCGATCCGACGCTGGTGAGTTCCACCGCATTGCCTTCCAAGGCTTCGTCGTAAGAAGAGGCCAGCGCGAGTTTGCCGCTACCATCGACAATGGCGTAGTAAGTCTCGCCATCAGTCAGCCCGCCAATCACCGCTCCATCGCCCTTGCCATATACGATCGCATCGCCCGTTTCCAAACCGGTTCCGCCACCGAGCTCGATCGCGAAATTCTCTTCAGCGGGATTGAACTCGATCGCATCTTTCTCGGCACGATCGAGCTTGTGTTTGTCCCCGGTGCCGACGGACGTCAGATCTATCGCATCGCCATCGGCAGCGGTCGCCAACTGAATCCTGCCGTCTTCCAATGAGACAACAAAGTACGTCGTGTTGTTGCTCAAGCCTCCGATACTCGAGCCACCGCCGTTGCTGTAGATGACTTCATCGCCGACCGCCAAATCATCGAGTTCACCGACCAGAATTGAGTCCCTCTCAATATCCGCCGTGGCCGTGGATGTGGGCGTGATGCTGATCTCACGGTCCGTCATCAGGGCCTCGATGACCAGTCCATCGGACGTGATGGCCGCGTTCCCGACGGTAGCATCATTGACGGTTTGGCCGACGTTGAGCGCCACTGCGGCTCCGACGCTGGTGCCGCCTTCGCCACTGACGGCGCTTCCGTCGGCAAGTGCAGAGGCATCGGAGTTCGCGCCTGTGCTTACCGTGACATTGCCATCGATGACCAGGGTCAAACCGTCCGGAATGGTTGCCGTCGAGGTGGCGTCATGAATATTGACGGCGATGGCAGCCGCGACACTGAGCGAGTCGCTCTTGCCATCGCCGTTTTCGTCGGCAGTCTCGGCTTTGGGCGTTTGCGTCTGTTTGGATTTTTCGCCGGTCGCCATTTCAGAACGCTTGTTGGCGAACGCGAGTTGTTTATCGTTCTCTTGATTGACTTGGTCATCGTCGGCGGGCGTCGTCTCATCCTCTTCTTCGGCTCCCTTGGCTCCCGCCTTGGCGGTCGTCCGCGTCGCTGCGGCACCTCGCCCCATCAGTGCCAGACTTCCGCCGAGCGTCGTCAAGTTTCGCATCAGCGTGGCGCTGACTGAATCTTCGGCAACGGTTAAACCGAGCGAGGCACCGATCGCCGTATCACCCGTGGCCGAAGCCTCTGCGTTTGCCGTCGATTCGTTTTCTTGCGTGGCTTCGATCGTGACGTCACCATCGACCGTCATTGCGACACCAGTGCCTAGACGAGCAACCGTATCGTTCAGCGCCACTGAGATCGCAACTACCGGAGTCACCGCAGTGCCACCTTCGGCACCGGCAGTCGATTCGGTGCTCATCGCGTGAGCGCCGGACGCCGAGAGCGATAAGCTGCTGGCACCGGTGAAGTTGGCGTTATCCTCGACCAATGCGTTCGTGTCGTTGTTGCCGATACCAAGCGCGATCGAGGCACCGATCCCAGTCGTGCCCGCAGCTTCCTGTTGTGCATCGGCGTTTGTTTGAGTGTTGGTGGTCGACGTGGATGTTAGGGTCAAACCGCCACTTAGCGTCAGCGTTGCCCCCGTTTTCACCACGGCATTGACGTTGGTGTTGACCACATTGATTGCGAGTGAACCGGCGACGCCGACCTTATCGCTCGCGCCCGCCCCCGATGTTGCCGAGGCGCTGAAGCCCTCGACGACACCCAACGACGCGCTGACGTCGATCGTTTCGGCGGCCTTCAAGCTGCCGGTTCCTGCTAGATAAGCGTTGCTGTCGACGTGCACAATGTTCAGCGCAACCGCGACGCCCACGCCGGTTGCCCCGCCGCCGGTGTTTTCACCACTGGCGGTGGCGGATGCATTGTCGGTCGCGGCCGACGTCACGGTAACTTTTCCCTCGGACCCGATGCTGCCGCTGGTGTCGATATAGGCAAGCGTGTCGTTGTTGACGACCGTGACAGCGACTGCGCCAGCAAACTTGATGTCACCGTCGCCCGTCGAAGCTTTGTCTTCGGTGTTTCCATCTCCATCCGGGTCCGAAAGCACTTTTTGAGTTTTCGATTGCCCAGGAGTTGTGTTTTCTTCGGCACCACCGGCGGTCGACGTTGCAGAACTTGTCGCAGTGCTATTCGTGGTTGCGGTGATGGTTACCGAGTCAGCGCCGTCGGCAATGGAACTGCTGCCGGAGATATACGACCGAGTATCTGCACCGACCACAGCGACCGCCAAAGTCGCTCCCACGGTACCGGTCGCACCGCCGTCCACGCTACTCTGGATACCAATTGTGTTCACCGACTCGATATTCACGTTGCCCGAAATTGTCAATGTGCTCGTTCCCGTGACATAAGCCAGTGCGTCGCTGTCGACAACTGCCACCGAGATGCCGGCATCACCCGTGGCAACGGTACCGTCGGCTTTGTCTTCTTGGTCACTCGATACACTGGACGTCGCGATCGCACTCAGACTGTCGGCAGTTACGGTTGTGTTAACGATCTTGATTTCGGCCTTCGACTTCACGTAAACGCCGGTGCCTTCGAACGCATTGAATTGAGCGGGTGCTGCATTGATTGGTGCCGACGCATCCGCACTCAATGTGATCGCCGTACCAACCAACGTCGCTCCGGTCAGATCGATCAGCGCCGCAGGGTTCGCGTAGTAGAAACCGGTCAAGTCGACCGGCAACGGTACTTCGATCAGACCAAGGTTGACCCTGGGTTCAATCTTTCCGTCGTCTTCGGCCTTCGCAGTCAACGTGATCTTGCCAGTGGTACTGATCGTCACACCAGGGTTGACGGTAATCCCTTCTGCTTCAAGCAATAGGTCGCCGTTGAAGGGCGAGTTGAATGAAGCAACGGTGATCGTATCGTTTCCTCCAAGGCCTTTGATGGTCAGCGAGTTGGTGGGCATTTCGAACGTGACTGCGTTGAACGTCCCGTTCGTCGACTCGATGGTAAGCATGCCTGGCGTCGCGGCATCCCTCACTACGATCTGATCGTCATTACTCGTTCCCTCGAACAGCATGTCGGCGGCCAGCATCGCGCGTTGTTCCAGTGATTCGAAGAATATCCGGCGAGTTCTTCGCGTCGACGCCGTGCGCGTGCGTCGGCGGGTGTTTCGCGTTGATCGTTTCTTCATGCTAGCATTCTCGATGGTTGATTTCTTCGGCAGAACATGGGTTGGTCTGCATTGGTTTATGTGTTGTTGTTTCGCGTCAAACGGCGTGTTGATTTTGTTTGCGTCGTAACCCGAAGCGTGAGCGAGGGATATCTAAAGAGGATTTAATGGCGTTGAATCCCTCGCTCACGCTTCGGGTTACGATTTAATCAACAGGCCCGCAAACCGGCAGTCATACATTCCCCGCTCTGCAGTTCGGGGTCGATACTCCTAATCGTCCCGCGGTATCGAGTTGATCTGGCAGTTGGGAAGTTGCGTCCCAAGTTGCTCAAGTGCATCGGCGGATAATCGGTTGCCGAGCGAAAGCGTGGTCAGTTGCGTGAATTTGGCGAGCTGATCAACTGCGGCATCCGTGATTCGAGTGCCGTCCAAATTCAGTGTTCTCAGGCTGGCAATCGAACTGAGCGCAGCCAGTCCGCGGTCGGTCACACGAGTTTCAGCAAGGTCCAGATTATCCAACTTCGTCAGACCGGAGATCGGTATCAGTCCTTCGTCACCGATCTGTGTGAAACCGAGATTGAGCCAGATCAACTCCCTTAGCTTTGCAATGTCTGTCAGTCCAGCGTCGTCGATCGGTGTGTATGGCAAATGCAAAGAGTCGAGATGCGGCAAATTCTCAAGATGAACCAGACCACTGCCGGTGACTTTCGTGAAGATCAAGGACAGGAACGTCAGTTGTCGCATTTGTGACAAAGGAACCAAGCTGGCGTCAGTTGCCTGCCTGCCGGAGAATGTTAGGCGAAAGACCTTCTTCAGCCCCCGAAGCATTTCGGCTTCCGAATCGCCCACGAGCTGACCACCGATGTCGAAGTCCTGGACACGGGTAAGTCGGCCAAGTTGCTGAAGCTGCTCAGGTTGGGTTTGATCATATCGCAGTTTGAGGTTGGTAACACTTTCGATTCCCTCGACTCCCGATACTAGGCGGACCAGATCTTTCGGATCTTGGAACTCAAGTCGACCCAGCCACTGGAATTGACGCAGTCGATTCCAGTCGCCATCGGTTAAACCAAGTTGCGGCGTGAAGTTGATCGTGACAACTCGAAATTCAACTGGAGGCAGTTCGTCAAGAGTCGAGACGAAGGCTCCTTGGTTGTCAAAGGAAATGTCCAGGATGGCCCCGTTATGGATAGCCCATTCCGCCAGTGCTCGCTCGGTTGCCGCGATGGGCTCCACCGGTTGCGAGGGTTCGACGACAGCTGGCATCGATGGTTCGACGACAGTTGGCGGCTGAATGAATGCTCGCACCACCGTTTCGGAATTCCGTGATATGGTGAACTCCTCGGTTTCCAGTCGCAGCCCGGTGGCCTCGTTCTCCACTTGGATCGTGTACTCGCCTGACGCTAATGGCTGCAAACTTGTGTCACCCTCGATCGACAAATAGTAAGTGTTCTCTTTCGCGATGTCTTGAATGACCAATCGCTCCCCTTCGATCTGTGCACTGATTTGATCGCCATGGATTTCGACCACAATCGCGCCTTTGCCAGAGCTGAAGTGCAACACGAACGCCGCTGCGGCCATCAGTCCAACGAGCATCAAACCCAAGCCAACCCACACCCGTTTACCGGGTCCTGCCGGAATCGTTGGCTTGGTGGGTAACGGCGACGCCATGGTGACGGTCGCGAGCGAATGTCGACCGATGTCACTGGTATCTCCAGGCAGGGATTGCGAAGCGGTCACCGATGTCACGAGCGAAGCCAAAGCCGAATCCCGCGAAAAAGGCAGCAAGGCAGTTGCCAAGTCATCCGCCGTGGCAAAACGATCCGCGGGCGACTTCGCCATTGCTCGGTCAACAATTGCGGACAGTTCAGCCGGAACGTCGGTGCGGCGCAAGAACAACGGCACCGGCTGTTCATGTTCGTGAGCCATGATCTTGCTGATCGATGTTTCGTACTTCGCGCCCGCAAACGGTGGCATTCCACATAGAAGCGCGTACAACGTACAGCCAAGGCTATAAACATCGACACGCGAGTCGACTTGCAGGGCTTTCAACGCTTGCTCGGGCGCCATGTAGTCGGCCGTTCCCATGATTTGGAAATCGGAAGTCAGGCCTTCCGTGTCGCTCGAGTGCAGTCGAGCGAGTCCCAAATCCAGAATCTTGATTTGCCCTTTCTTGGTCACCATCAAGTTCGATGGTTTCAAGTCGCGATGAATCAATCCATTCTCGTGGGCATGTTGGATTCCAACGGCGGCCTGCCGCACCGCTTCACAAGCATCACCGATTCGCAACCTTCCACACGCTCGCAAAATCTGGCTCAGGTCATGTCCATCCACAAACTCCATCGCCAGATAGTGTTTGCCATCGTGTTCACCCGCATCGGTGGCGCGGACGATATTGGGATGGCTGAGGCGACCGACCGCCTTCATCTCTCGATCGAATCGATTGATCGCGTTGGAGTTCCCGGTCAGATGATCGGCCAGCACCTTCACCGCTACCGTCATCTCCAATCGCGAATGCTCGGCTAGATAGACCTGCCCCATTCCCCCTTTGCCGAGAACGCTGAGAATCCGATAGGGGCCGATTCGCTCGACCGAATCATCACATCGCACAACAACGGAATACTCGCCGACCAAAGTCTGATCGCACGAAATCAGCTCGTTCAGCCTCTCGATCGCTTCGAGCAATTCTGGTTCGCGGTCGAATTGGCCTGCACGGACGCCCTGCCTCAACTGCGAAACTAGGGTGTCGGCCAGCGGATTGCTTGACGTGAGAATCGTCTGACACGCCGCGCAGCTTGACAAATGATTGTCCAAGTACTCGCAGGACGCATCGTCCAAGCGGCCGAGCGAATAATCGGTGAGTTGTTCTGCGTTGGGGCAGTGCTTGTGAAGCATGCCAGGGTCCTGATACACGAATCGGAGACAACGTCGTTGGCCACCAACACAGGACGCAACGACTAGCTACCGATTACAACGATCGCGGCTGACACGAAACTTTAAATTTCCAATAATTGGCGAGCACGACGCAAAACTCTCGACTTGGCTTGCCAAACGCTGTGGACTGAAATCCCAAGCTCCTCGGCTACCACAGCGGGCGCGACGTCATCAATCGTCGTTCGCCAAAATGCAATCCAAGTGGACTCCTGCACTTCATTGCGAATGATATTCATGGCCCGATACGCCAATCCGTCGGGCAATGAATTCGACGAAGACGACAGGTCACCGAAATCCTGTTCGGCAACTTGGTTGAGGAACTCTTGCGCATCGGCACCACCCTGTCCTTGAGCTCTGCCCAAGCGGGTTTTCACCCGATCACGTATTTTGTTTCGCGTGATCGTCCACAGCCAACCGCGAAACGATCCGTTTTCAACATTCATCTCGAACGATGAAATATGAACCACGACCGATCGAAAAACATCCTGCATTAAATCAGCGGAGTCCTCCGGACTGAGGCGAGATCGGCGACACCAAGAATAGATTAGCGGGCCGTAAATCTCCGTTACGCGGCACCAAGCATCCTGTTCATTGGCCTTCACTCGTTCGAGCAGTGAGGTGGAAGTGGACCCCATTTCGATATTCTGATTCGAGTCCATCTCTGAGGCTCTGACTCCGCGATTAAGTGAATAGCATTAGCCGCCTTGGAAAGTGTAATCGAGCGTGGGGGGGCAGTATATCTCTCAAGTGAAATCGTTGATTTTTGTTATGAGCTTCGGGTGGAGGCCGTAGCGAAAGTCGCCAAGACTCCCGGTGATTACTACTGCCAATACTCGGCTAGCTTCCCTTTCAAGAACGTCACGCTTCGCGCCAATTGATCCATGCCGTCGACGCCGTCTTCGATGCTGATCCAGCCGTCAAAACCGACCCGCTTCAGTTCCGTGAAGATCGCGTCGTAGTCATTAAGGCCTTTACCAATCTCGCCGTGACTGAGCCGTCGGGCGTATCCGACCGAGCCTCCTTCCTCTCGTCGCAAATCTTCTAACGTCCCTTCGATGAGATAGCGATCACTCGCGTGCATGGTGACGACGCGATGAGACACTCTGTGAAGCAACTCGATCGGATCCTCGCCTGCCAAGTAAGCGTTGCTGGGATCGTAGTTGACTCCGAAATGAGGGTGATCGATCTGGTCGACCAATTGGCAGAACACATCCATCTTCTGCGCGAACTCGGGATACTCCCAAAAATCATCTTTGTAATGATTTTCGATCACTAAAGTGATTCCGCGATCGGCTGCATAAGGCAGGCACGTGCGAATGGATTCGGCCGCCAGGCGGACGCCTTCGTCGATGCTTAAACTCGGACGCCGCTGGCCACTGAGGACGCGACAATAACGGCCACCGAGCGCCGCCGTCATATCGATCCAGCGATGTTGCTTGGCTATTTCCTTCTTGCGAAAATTTTCGTCAGGATGCGTGAAGTCAGGAGAACAGCACATCATCGGAATGACTTGGCCGTTGTCTTCGACCTCCCGGCGGAATCGACTCCAGTTCGATTCATCTTCCATTTCGATGAAACCCGCGTACCATTCGAGACCTTGAACGTCGAGGGTGGAACCCAACTCAATCCATTCCGACACGTTCATCGAACCGTCTTTACAAAGAGTTTGCATGAACGCTTTGGGAAAGGCAGCGAGAGGTGGCATGGTTCGCGATCGCGGTTTGATAAAAGCATGACGTGGAAGATGACAGGCCGCCTGCATAACCTAACCGACAGTTGCCTGAGCGTGTTAGTGCGGCGACCTGTTCGCGAACCAGTCTTCCATCATTCGTTCATCATTCTCCCGATCGGCTTGGAGGGGGATCATGATGCGAAAAAAGCGGTAAGGCTTTCGCCTTACCGCTTGCCGATTTCAGTAATGGATAATCGCGTGATTATGCGAACGGGCTGTACTGGCCGGGAACGGGGATTGGGTACTTGCCGTCTTCGCCTGGGACCACTGGTGGAACCGAATCGATCGTGTAATCGTCGATGCCGGGTGCAAGTTCGCGACCCTTCTCGAGTAGTTCGTCCCACTTGATGACCTTGCCGGAATAGCAAGCTTCACGACCAAGGATCGCGCAGAACGTCGAATGCGCACCATACTCGCCTTCGTTGTAGGTTTCCCCACGCATCAAGGCTTCGATCAAGTCATGCTGTTCTTGTTGGTGGCCGTTGACGTTGCCACGACTCTTTTCGCCGCCGTACTTCCAAGCGTTTTCACCGAAGATGCGGCCCGATGGATCGGCGGTGCCTTTGGTGCCTTGCGCGAACTCACCCACGTGGCTCCATCCGCCCTTGAGGTGGCGACCTTGGCTGAACATCTTTGTGCCGTCGGCGAAGGTGTATTCACAGAACGTATGGTCGAAAATCTGTGACTTCGATCCGTCGCCCGCTTCGCGTTGCTCGTGGCCACCCATGCCGTTGCACTCGACCGGGTAGGATCCTTTGACCCAGCAACCGACGTCGAGGTTGTGGATGTGTTGCTCGCAGATCTGATCGCCCGAGAGCCAGTTGAAGTGGTACCAGTTGTTGGTTTGGAAAGCCATTTCGGTTTGACCAGGTTCGCGGTTGCGATACCAAATGCCATTGCCGTTCCAGTAAACCTGTTGCGAGATCACGTCGCCGATCGCACCGTCGTGAATCCGCTGGATCGTTTCGATGTACTGGGGTTCGTGACGGCGTTGCAAACCGATGCCGACCATCAAGTTTTTCTTCTTGGAATCTTCGACAGACTTGAGCACACGTTTCACCCCGGTGGCGTCCGAAGCGACGGGTTTTTCCATGAAGATGTGGCGACCTTTGTTGACCGCGTATTCAAACTGTTGCGGCTTGAACCCGGGCGGTGTCGCGATCACGACCAGGTCGCATTCGACGTCGATCGCTTGCTTGTAAGCGTCCAAACCGGAGAACACTTGGTCCTCGGGAACGTCGACTTTGTCGCCGTGAGTGCTGGCCAATCGTTTGACGGCGTATTGTGCCTTGGATTCAAACGCATCGGCGACGGCAACCATTTTGACATTGCCTTTGGTCTTCATGATGTTGTCTGCGGCCCCTGAACCGCGACCTCCGCAGCCGATCACGGCAAAGCGGATCGTGTCGTCGCTTGCCGCATGAACGTGAGGAATGGCGACGGTGCTCAAAGCCGTTCCAGCCAGAACCGACGACCCTTTCAGAAACGTCCGCCGCGACGCGGACGAAGCTGGAAGAATGAGCTTGGATTGGGAAGGTTGTGCGTTTTCCATGTTGTTTCCAAAGGGGTGGGAGGGATCTCGGAGCCAAGGTGGGAGCGGAGCCAGATCAAACGCTAAGGCGTCTTGGAACCACTTTCGATTAAAGTTGAAGGGGCGATTGTAACCGAAAGTACGTCACAAAACAGCCGTTCCCTCGGGTGGAGGGTGAGCCAATTCCAGGATTTCTTATTTCCGCTTGCGTTTTGCTTCCATGTGAACGGCGTACTCGAGCACGGTGACGCGGCCATCGCCGTCGCCATCCGCTGCGGCCGGCGAGAGTAGCATGTCTGCCCATTCCTGGGCGGTGAGTGCACCGTCCTTGTTTTGGTCGTAACGCTCGATAATGTTGCGGGCGTAGCTGATCATCTTTTCGCTCGGGGCAGCACCTCCGGCGGAAACAGTGGAACTGGTATCGCCAGCGGAATCGCCTGGATTCTTAGCGGGCGACATCGATGCATTGCTTGAAGACGAGGCACTGTTTGAAGACAAGGCATTGTTTGAAGACGACGAACCGTCCGTTGAAGGCGAGGTGTTGCTTGACCTTGAGGCTCCCGATGACGCAGCCATGGCAACGCCGCGTGGAGCGTTGCTGGCAACCAAGCCCCGATTAACGCCGTCTTGGACTTCCGCTGCGGTAATGACGCCATCCTTGTTTTGATCCCAATTGTAAAATTCGGCGACCAAGGCGTCAGTCCAAGCCGATGTGTATTCGCTCATCGAAACCTGCCCGTCACCGTTGAGATCCCGCTCCCCGTAGAAGCTCGGCATGCCTTCAGGCGTCGCCGCGGCGTAGACCCGGTACGAGCGACGGCCTTCGAAATCTTGGGTTACGGGCTTGCGTTCCTCTTCCTGACCGCCTCGCCGAGCGTCCTTGCGACGATCCGAGTCGTCTGACGATTCGCGACTGCGGCGGACGGCTTGTCGTGTTGCCAACTCATCGGCCGACAACTTGCCGTCGGAATTGCGATCGAAATCCATAGGATTTCCCCAAAACCGACCGCGGCTGATTTCTTCTTTATCGAGCATTTTGTCTTGATTGCGGTCATAACGTCTCAAGACTTCATTCGCCTCGTTTCGGTCGGCTTCGCTCGCCGGGACCGAGTTAATTTCCGCCGTCGGCCCGAACCCGAGGACCGGCATGACGGGCTCGTCGACGCCGAAACCGGGCACGAGCGGCTCGATCTCCATCGAGTCATCGCCGCCTCGGGAACGCCCGCCGTCGTCGCCACGCCCATCGCGATCGGAATCACCTCCCCCGCCGCCCCGCATCTTTTCGAAAGCTTCGGTGATTCGCTTGACGGAGATCGTCGATCCGGCTTTGATTTTTGGGTCGATCGACTCGAGCCGGCGGATCATGAATCCCGCCGGCCCTTCTTGTTCGTCCGGGCTCAGCTTGCCGTCACCGTCGCGATCCAACCGAGACAAAAATCCCGAAGGATCAAAGCCACCGCCGGGAGGCCCGCCGCCGGGAGGCCCGCCGAAACCGCCGCGTCCTCCGAATCCGCCGCGTTCACCCGAGCCACCTCGTTCTCCAGAACCGCCGCGTTCGCCGGAGCCGCCGCGTTCGCCAAAACCACCCCGATCGCCACCGAAGCCGCCTCGTTCACCGAAACCACCGCCAGGAGGCTGGGCGACGACGATCGAAGCCGACATCACAAAAAGGGTCAGTAGGCAGGTTCTCAACACTGGTCGGTCCGTTGGATTGGTAGTCAGTTGCAGGCTCAGATTAGTTCAAACCCCATCAGAACGCTGGGGTTTTGAAAACAGTACGAACAAATAACCATTTTGTGGTACCGGCCGTGGTGTTCAGGCCCAATAGCGAACCGCCCTCCGATCCGCGAAAGGTGGGTGGCACCTTTCATACCACACCTTTTTTGACCCCCACGAGCTCGTCTCGTGGGTGAATAAGGTTCGCAAGCTAGACACCGACGCCCTTCCAGTCCACCGAGTTTCACTTGTGCTCGCCGCTTCAAGCGGCGAGCACAAGTGAAACTCGGTGGTTTGCGCAAATAGCGGCTTGTGTCTAGCTTGCCAACCTCGGCTTCCTGCCAGACGAGCTGGCAGGGGAGCGATACATAATGACTTGTGTAGGAGAAAGAGTGCTCAGCCTTCGGCGGTGCTCGTAATCGGCAGCGTGTTTCGAGCACAAGCAGCGAACGGTGGGTGGCACCTTCCGCACCTCGGCTTCCTGCCAGACGAGCTGGCAGGGGAGCGATACATAATGACTTGTGTAGGAGAAAGAGTGCTCAGCCTTCGGCGGTGCTCGTAATCGGCAGCGTGTTTCGAGTACAAGCAGCGAACGGTGGGTGGCACCTTTCAGGTTGGTCCTGCCCATCCCTCGCTCACGCTGCGGGTTACCATTGAGCCCGTATTCAGCTTACTTAGACTTTTGTCGGGCACGTCTTCATGAAGCACGAGTTGATCAATTCGATCCGTTCGGTGTCACAGGCAACCATCTCTTGGGGTCGGGCATCGCGCGCCAAATTGGCGGCTTGCTCGGCGCGGCGGATTCCACGGCGATCCGATGAACCCTGGCGGGAAGATCCGACCGGTTGATCGCGATCTCGGTTCGTTGATCGCGAGCCGGAAGGCCGTTGCCGGTCGCCGAGGAGGAACTGGCGACATACCATCGTGCGTCCCGCACCCGTCCATTTTCGCTCGTGACACGACGATTTCCCGACGGATCGACCTGGAACTCGATTGGCTTCACGTAGTTCCCTTCGCAATCGAGCTGCAAACGAATCCCGGTCGACGGCGGGCGAGTGATCGCGAAATACCAGTACTCGGCATCTCGGGCAATCTTCGCCACTTGCCGATCGTCTCGAAGGACTAAGCCATTCCTCCAACACACATCGTCGAATTCCCCGTCGAGGATCGGCCGATGGGCGGAGATCGGGACAAACGGCGATCCTGAGGAGGAAGGCTCGCCGGAGGTGCGGGCGGCGGCGACGTTCTGATCGGCGAGGTCGATGTTTCGGCCCGCCATCACGACCGGGTGAAAGTCCCAATTGACGCGTTGGATGATTTGGGGCGGTGCCGAATCCGACGATTGCGGGTGATCCGATGATGGCGAGATCGATTTCGGCGAAACCAAGCTGCCGTGAATTCCTCTGGACGATTGCCAAACGGTCGGCTTGGTTTGTGGGACCAGAATCGATGTCGGCGAGACCGAATTGAGCGACGAGCTTTCCGACGGCGAGTCATACCCGACCGGTGCGATTTGAAATGGCGAGAGCAAGCGAGACGACGAAGCCACGCGCGTCGCTGCGGGCTCGGTATTGGTATCGGGCACCCGAGTCAGCTTGGGGATCTCGGCGGCAGCGATCGGCTGCAACGGCGTCGCGAACATCTCGCGCATCCAATCGGCCCACCGTCGAACGGACGCCGGTGAAGCGTGTTGACTGAGTTGTTCCAACAAGCCATCGCGAACGGCCGAAAACCCGGGAAGTTCGCCGACATCGGTGGCGTTCCGGATTCGCATCACTTGGGTCATTTGCCCCCACAGTAGGCGTGTCCGGTCCTCCGATGCGGTAACCGCCAATGCGTTTTGGATCAACGTATTGATGGCGGATTGATCTTGCTTGGATCCCCGTTCGATTAGAGCGGAAAGCTGATTTTGCAGGTTCGCCGTCTGCGAAATCCTCGCCGTGGCGATCTGCAGCCGTCGATTCGCAGCGACGTAAACTTCGTCGTCGATTCTCGTTTGGCCTTCGTCGAGCGCTAAACCGGCGGTCAAAGCGATGTCGCGGCGCACCGTCCCGGAGACGTCGTCGAGTGTGGCGACTTCCACGCTCGCCGGCGTCGGGCAACCGGGCGCGGCGATCGTCCAAGCGTCGATTGCGAAATCCCCGGCTAGCGTCCCCGGCCCAGTCAGCAATGCGTCAGCACGAAGAACCGAAGAACGTTTCCAAATCGAAGGATGCCGCGACGTCGACGGATCGCCACTGGAGATGCGTGAGACGAGTACGCGTTGTGGAAATACGCTTTCGCTTGACGAGGCTTGCCGGGTTCGTTCGATCGCCGCCATCCAAGCTTGATATTGGTCGTCGGGGAGTTTGTCGTCCAACACGACGACGGCGGGACGATGTCGAACCAACCATTGATGTGCCTCGGCGGAATCGGCTGAACGAAGGTGGTCGCAAACACCGACCCCGATTAGCTTGGCGGCGTCGGCCACTCGATCGGCCGCTCGTGCATCTGACGAGTGATCGGCCAAAGCCATCACCACGCGTCGGTTCTCGTGCAACGACTCCCGGCCGACGAGCGACCAGACGACCGAATAAGGCGACGCGGCAACGATGGCGACGGCGGCGTGACGCCCGCTCCCACGAACGGTTTGCCACTGACCTTGGCGATGCTGTCCTTGGCGATGCTGTCCTTGGCCGTGAATCGAGATGTGACCGTACTGGCCGACACGAATCGGCCCTTCGGCTTCGTCCGATACCGGCAATTCCGGGCCGGACGTATTCGCTTCGACCCAGTTCCGACCGGCGTCATAACTTAAGAACCGATCGATCCCAGACGCTTCGCTAGCGTCGCCGATCGCTTCGACGGTTCCGACCGGTTGCCCTGGTTGGCGAATGATCTTTTTGAGCCGTGGAAGTTCGTGAGCGTTTCCCATCGACCACGTTTCGCCGGCATCATCGCTGATCAAACACACTCCACGGCTAATCCCGGTTACCGGCTCGAACGCACCGCCAACAATCATCACATCGAGGGACGACAACCACGCGACGTCGTAAAAGTGCCACAACGGGATGGCGGAGAAACGCCGAGTCGGTTGTTTGGCACCAAAACGCTGCGGTTGCCTGGCACCAAAAGGCAGTTGGCCCGCGTGTTCGCCGGGCGTTTCGGCCAACGGCGTCATGCGGTCGATCGGGTTCCACGTTTGACCGCCGTCGGTCGACCGCAGGATCGTGCCCCCGTCGCCCACCGCGATGGAAACCGCGGCGGAAGGATCGCGGGAGGTCGCCACGGCGTGCAACGTCGCGGCGGGACGGCAGTTCGAGGATGAAAGATAAATTGGCTGCAGATTGATGCTGGCTAAATCGAAGGGATCGGGGTTCGCGGCCGACAAAACCGAACCGCCGACCGAGATTCCAAGGACGAAAATGCCGAGCAACGCTAGAAACCATCCGCTTGAGAAGAAACCACGCGTCACGACATCACCCCCCGGACCACCCAAATCGCCAGCAAGAAAAGTCCCCATCCGGCGATCAGGTTGACGCTCAATAACGTCAAGCTGACGCCGGTTCGGCCTTCGTTTCCGAGTACCGCGCAGTCGCCGATAAGGGTGCTGAACGTGGTCAGGCTTCCCAGGAAACCGACTCGAATCGCCAGCAGCAACTTCGGGTTGAGCGGGGTCTGGGCCATCGCGGCCACACTTTCGCTCCATTGATAGACGATCCCCAAGAGTAAACATCCGATTAAATTAGCGAGCGTCGTGGCAAAACTTGGTCCTCCGCCTACGAGGGCACTGAGGCCGGAAATCCCCCGAGAAACGCTGGTTTGTGTGCATAACACCGTCAATCCGTAGCGAGACAACGCCCCCAGGGCGCCTCCGATGGCCACCGCGAGGATCTGGGTCGGCCAGCCGATCATGAGCAGTTCCTTTTTTTCGCCATTGTCAGTTTGCCGTGTGGAATTTACGTTGAGGGGTCCAGAATCCTAAGTTTCCGCGCGCCACGGCAAGGTCCATTTCCTTGACCGCCGCCACCGTTCCCCTTTTCTTTCGAAAGAAACGCTGATGAGTACAGCTTCGAGCACGTCCCAAGCCGCCGCGCCGCACGTGATGAACGGAGCCGATATCCTGGTCAAATCCTTGGTCGACCATGGCGTGGAAGTACTTTTCGCTTACCCCGGCGGTTGCAGCATGCCGATGCACCAGGCGCTGACGCGGTTCGGCGATTCGATCCGCACGATCCTGCCGCGACACGAACAAGGGGGTGCCTTCGCCGCACAAGGTTACAACCGCAGCACGGGCAAGATCGGCGTCGTGATGGCGACCAGCGGCCCCGGCGCGACGAACCTGGTGACGGCGATCGCCGACGCGAAACTCGACAGCATCCCGATGATCTGCATCACCGGCCAAGTGCCGACCAAGGCGATCGGCAGCGACGCGTTCCAAGAGACGCCGATGGTCGAAATCTGCCGCGGAATCACCAAACATCATTACCTCGTGACCGACATCAAGGACCTGCCTCGGGTGATGAAGGAGGCGTTTCACATCGCGATGAGCGGACGCCCCGGGCCGGTTTTGATCGACATGCCCAAAGACGTCCAAATGGACGAAATGCCAAACGACTTGGACCCGCCGATGGATCTGCCGGGCTACGATCCGGCACCACCGGTCGTCGCGCCCGAAACGATCCGCCAAATCGCCGCCGCGATCAAAATGGCCCGCCGTCCGGTGATCTACGCCGGGGGTGGTGTGATCTTGGGCGACGCGAGCGAAGAGCTGCGGACCTTGATCTCGAAAACCGGCATCCCGACCGTGACGACGATCATGGGCATCGGTGCCGTCGAACCGGAAAACCCCCATTCCCTCGACTGGCTGGGCATGCACGGAGCGGCGTACGCGAACTACGCGGTCAAGGATTGTGACCTGTTGATCGCATTGGGCGTCCGTTTCGACGACCGCGTCACGGGCAAGGTCGAGGCGTTCGCCAAAGACGCCAAGATCATCCACGTCGACATCGATGCGTCGGAACTGAACAAAAACAAGCAAGCCCACATCCCTGTTCGCGGTGACGTCAAGCAAGTCATGACGGAACTGAACCGGATCGTCCAAAAGCCGGAGATCGGCGAATGGCAAAAGCATTGTGCGGAGCTGAAGGCGAAGTTCCCGTTGACGTACGACAAATCGTTCGACGGAATTTTGCAACAACACGCGATCGAGACGCTCAGCAAGATGACCGCCGATCGGGAAACCTATGTCTCCGTCGGCGTCGGCCAACACCAAATGTGGGCGGCCCAGTTCTTCAAGTTCCGCCGTCCACGGACGTTCATGTCCAGCAGCGGTTTGGGCACGATGGGATTCGGTTTGCCGGCCGCGATGGGCGCCCAAGCGGCCCACCCCGGTGCCCTCGTGATCGACATCGACGGCGACGGCAGTTTCCAAATGAACATCCAAGAACTCGCCACGTGTTTTTGTGAAGAGTTACCGGTCAAGGTGCTCTTGCTCAACAACCAACACCTCGGCATGGTCGTTCAGTGGGAAGACCGCTTCATGGGTCGCAACCGGGCTCACACCTACCTCGGCCCGATAAGCCACGAAGAGGCCAAAGGCCCCAGCACGGCGGACCGATTCGAATACGCCAGCGAACGCTATCCGAACTTCGTCCAGATCGCCAAGGGCTACGGATGCGGTGCGGCGACGGTCAAACGCAAGGCCGATTTGGAAGGCGCGTTGCAGGAAATGATCGACTACCAGGGGCCATTCCTGTTGGACGTCGAAGTACCCTACCAAGAGCATGTTTTGCCGATGATCCCCGGTGGGATGACCGTTGATGACATGATTTTATCGTAACATCATGGCCGTCCAACGCCTGTCGCCATGCTCCCGAGAACTCTCCTCACGTGAACGTTAAACTGACTTCTGTGGAATCTGCCGCTCAACTCGCCGCCCAACCGGCGGCTCAATCGGCCGCCTCGCCCGAAGACGCCAAGCAATCCGCTCGCAAACGCGGCGTGCCCGAAGGCTTATGGCTCAAGTGCGACGGCTGCGGGGCTTCGTTGTATCGCAAGGAAGTTCAACAACAACTCAACGTGTGTCCGAAGTGCAGTCATCACTTCTATGTCAGCGCTTGGGAACGTGTCGCGCAGGTACTCGACGAGGGCACCTTCGAGCCGATGAACGAACAACTCCGACCGACCGATCCGTTGGAATTCAAAGACCGTCGTTCGTACGCCGAACGACTCGTCGGCGAACAAAAGCGGACCGGATTGACCGACGCCGTGTTGACCGGCACCGGTATGATCCGGGCCCGCCGGGTTGCCTTCGCGGTCACCGACAGCGCGTTCATCATGGGCAGCATGGGCAGTGTCGTGGGCGAACGCCTGACGCGATTGATCGAACGGGCGACCGAGCAAAATTTGGCGCTGATCATCATCAGCGCCTCCGGCGGCGGGGCCCGAATGCACGAGGGCATCTTGTCGCTGATGCAGATGGCCAAGGTCTCCGCCGCGCTCGCCCGGTACCACGAAGCCGGTGGTTTGTTCATTAGTGTCCTGACCAACCCGACGATGGGCGGCGTCGCGGCGAGCTTCGCTTCGCTGGGAGATTTGGTGTTTGCCGAACCGAAGGCCTTGATCGGATTCGCCGGGCCGCGAACGATTAAGGCGACCATCGGGATCGAATTGCCCGAAGGTTTCCAAACCAGTGAGTTTTTGCTCGAACACGGCTACATCGATCGCATCGTGCCTCGACGAAACTTGAAAACCGAAATCGCTAGCGTGATCGACTATTGCGGCAAATAAACACGTTTGGTGAAATCTTTCCGCATAACTGAATCAGCCGTTTGGGCGTTAGCGGGCTGTTGATTTAGTCCTCATCGAAACCCGAAGCGTGAGCGAGGGATACTTAAAAGAGAATTGATGGCGTTCGATCCCTCGCTGACGCTTCGGGTTACGATTAAATCAACAGCCCGCTAACGCCAAACCGGCTAATCAACCGAATCACTTCACCAGACGTGCTTACCTCTTTTGATGGGAAATGAATTTTGAGTTTGTTCGATTCCCTGCGCGGGATGCTGTCGGGGGGCGGAAAGAAAGGCGGTGGCAAACGGACGTCGCTCAAAAAGATCGACGTTGACGCGCGCTTCGCTCGCTCTCGTACCGCCGCAACCGGGACGATGAGTAATTTCTTCGTCGCCTATGACATCGAGCGAAAACAAGACGTCGGGGTCAAGATCCTAGACCCCGAGAAGTTCGAGTTGTTCGAAGCCCGGTTCAAGGGCCTGAACAAACCGATGGAAGGCGAGATCGCGTTGCAGATGAATCACGATCGTGTGGTCAAGACCTACGAACATGGCGTCACCAGCAAAGGCGAACGGATCATCGTGATGGAGTACATCCGTGGACCGAGTTTACAGGACGTGATCGTCCGCAAACGCGGTGAATTAATCGAAGGGATGCACATGACGTTGATGCGTGAAATGGCCGAGGCGCTCGCTTATGTGCACTCGGTGGGTTTCATCCACCGCGACGTCTGCCCACGGAACTTCATTTGCGAACTGCCCGCCGAAGGCCAAACGGCAGTCACGGGAGCCAAGTTAATTGATTTCGGATTGACCGTCCCGGCGACACCCGCATTTCAGCAACCGGGCAATCGCACCGGCACGCCGTTGTACATGTCGCCCGAGATCGTTCGTCGCCGTCACACCGACAAACGTGTCGACGTCTTCTCACTCGGTGTGACGTTCTATTGCCTATTGACGTTCAGTCATCCTTGGCAAGGCGAGATCGTCTCGGGCCGCGCTGCGTTGCAACACGACACCGAAGAACCGACCGACATCCTTGAGAAACGCGATGACATCGATCCACGCCTGGCGCGCGTGATCACGCGAATGATCCAGCCCAACGTGGACAATCGCTTGCCCTCGATCGATGAATTCTTAAACCTCACCAAAAACGTCGAAACCGCATTCGCGTCGTAAGCTCGTATCTCGTAGGCTGGGTGGAGGAGGCTCTGCGACGAACACCCGGCAATTAGCAATTAGCAATTAGCAATTAGCCAATAGCCAATAGCCAATAGCCAATAGCCAATAGCCAATAGCCCGATCTTGCCGGGTCTCCGCTATCGCTTCGACCCAGCCTACATTATCGACGAACTAGAATTCTTCGTCGATCGTCTCTTTGGTTGCGCGAGTTCCAAGCGCTCCCCAAAGTCCGTAAGGACTTTGGGTTCCAGCGGGAGTCAGGCACCATCCGTCGTGCCGCGCCGGAGGGGCGGTTGAATTGCCTGCTTCGATGGAATCGGTGATGAATTTCACGGCACCATCGGCCATCAAGACATGGGCACCGCCTTGGTGACGGCTGCTCGGCGGCAAAATACCCTCATCGTGCCGGTTTCCCTGCATACAGATCTCCGCGTTGGGCGGTAAGATCGTGTTCATGGCTGAAAACAATGGGCGACCGTACGCCCATTTATATCCACGAGCCATTTCGACGTCGGGCCCTGTGACGCCAGGCGAATTCACATAGGGTGCTCCCGCGATCCAGAACTGAGGTCGCTGAGGGTCCAACATCGGCCGACATTCTAACGCGTTGTTAGGTCCCGCCGGGTTCCCTGAACTCGCCATAATGCTGCCTGGCGCGTCTGCTGGCCAAGTGCGTGAGTCACGGTCACCCAAATCGGTGCAGATCTCTCCGGCAGCGATCGTGTTGGCGAGGCCATCGAGAATCTCGCTGAAGTCCGTGTTTCGGCTGGAAACAAAGACACCTCGGCAAGCGGCACGTTCAGCGGTATGCCATCCAGTAGATGGAGAAACCGATCGGTCATCTTCTGCCCCGACATGCATATGGTGCGTCGAATCTCCCAAGCAGGCACCGTAGTTGGTCCGTCCCTGCGCGGGCAGTCCCGTGCCTGGATCGCTCGGGCAGCGAAGCGACGGAATATTCGTTAGCCAGGGTTCATAGCGATTCCCAGCGATACCGTGATCGGAAACATTGATTCTCGGATCCGGCCCCATCGCCTGGAAGTCGATAATGCCGTCGCCATTTGAATCCATCGGATTGCTGATTTGCTCCCAAATTGCTTGCTGTTCGAAGAACGGGGTTAACCCCGGAAGCCAACTCAATTCATTTCGATTGTGGCCACCACCGCCATTGGCACGCAAAGCTGGATTAGGTGTTCCTGAGTTTCCTTCGTTGGTCGTACCCGCCGAATGAGCAGGCAACATGTTGTAAGCGGCATGATAGTTATGAAGGGCAAGACCGATTTGCTTAAAATTATTACTGCAACTCATTCGCCGAGCTGCTTCGCGAGCGGCCTGAACAGCGGGCAGCAACAGCCCCACCAAGACACCGATGATGGCAATCACCACCAAAAGTTCGACGAGCGTGAACGCCCGATTTCGCTGACTCGTAATCATTTGATAACTTCTCCGATTCGATCGTTGATTAATACGGCTGAGCCATTTTGATTAGTCGGGCTTTAGCGGCTCATGAACTAAGGCCCCACTGGATTCATTCAGCGAGACTGTCACTCTGGCCAAGCTGCGCGCCGCTATCGAAGGTCTCGGTTTGGCTACTGGCATACTCGGAAATCTCGTCTGTCCCAGCCGACGATGGACCGTCGCCGCCACACCCGGGCAATACCGCGAACACGATCAACAAGATCATCCCCGCAGCGGAATTGAAGAATCGTTTTTCTGACGATACAGATGAACAAGAAAATCGCATGTGGTTAACTTCCCTTGAAGCGAAACAAAGAGACGGGAATCAGTCCCCAAAAAGCATGGATGCCTGTTAGCGCGGACGGCTACGCTCCAATAATTGGAAAGATGGGTTCTTGCCCGCTGACGGCACAGGACCTCTAAGATAACACAGATAACCACACGGGCCAAGATGGAACCACTATCCGCATTTTCCGGCAATTTCGTCGCCTCCCCCCCCCCCCCCCCCTC
>NZ_SJPM01000001.1:27727-113491 GCF_007859915.1 Neorhodopirellula pilleata | reverse complement strand
GAGAAGCCGCGTCACGGCGAAACGACCCACCGGCCCCCCCCCCCCCCCCCCCCCAAGTGTGCTAATTGGCCGCCGGTCCAAGGCGCCGCTTAGCAATGATCGGCAACGGCTTGCTACGGAGTGTGACGGTTCCTGTCCGTTCGATGCTCAAGGCGATCTGGATTGATTGTCGCTACCGTCGCGTGCTCTGGAGTGCTTGGTGGGCGATTCGGTTCAGCGGGGTGATTTCTTTGGCGGCTCCCAAGGCGATCGCTTCGCGTGGCATGCCGAAGACGACGCAGGTCGCTTCGTCCTGGGCGATCGTGTTGGCTCCGGCCTGTTTCATGGCAAGCAAACCGTGGGCACCGTCGTTGCCCATCCCAGTCAAAAGAACTCCGACGGCGTTACCGCCGAGGTATTTGGCGGCGGATTTGAAGAGCACGTCCACCGATGGCCGGTGCCGATTGACCGGTTCGCCCATTCCGACACGGACGCAGTAGCTCGCGCCGCTGCGGATCACGGCCATGTGATACCCACCCGATGCGAGCAAAGCGTGTCCGGGCAAGATCCGATCACCGTCGTTGGCTTCTTTGACGCGGATGCGACACTGACCGTCGAGCCGTTTGGCAAACGATTTGGTGAACCCGCCGGGCATGTGCTGCACGATGACCGTCCCGGGTGCGTCGGCGGGAAAGCCATCGAGGACTTCTGCGATCGCTTCGGTGCCACCGGTCGAGGCACCGATGCAGATGACACGATCGGTGCTGCGAATCATCTCTTCGGCGAGCTGGACCGTGCCGGACGCCATGTCGACCTTCGGTTTGGTAACAAAATCGATCGCACCGAGTTCGAGAGCACGAAGCGTGGTCTCGCATCCTCGCTCGGTCAGCGAAGACACCATTAAGACCGGCAGCGGATGTGAACGCATCAGCTTTTCTAGAAAGGTCAGCCCGTCCATCCGTGGCATCTCGACGTCCAGTGTGACGACGTCGGGTTTCAACGCAATGATTTTCTCCCTCGCGATGAACGGGTCGGCGGCCGCGCCGACAACCTCTAGCTCCGAATCCGACGAAAGGATCTCTGTCAGCATACGGTGGAAACACCGACGGCGTCCGATGCCCGAACCGCAAGACTTGGCCGACGGTACGCCGCGTGCATCAATATCGGTGGGCAACTCAACAACCACTCAATACTCGATCAATTCATACTTCGTGGAGTCGTACCGATGAAACAACGATGGAAATTTCACCTCAGCCGCCGGTTTTTTATCACCACAACCGCAGCGTGGCTGACCTGTGTGACGGCGATCTCGCAAGAGGCGGCGATCGCACAAGATTCGGAAACGACTTCAAAAACACAGAAACTGCGTCAGGAAGTGGTCGACCGGGGACTCGCATTTCTAGCCAAAGAAGGACAATCCGATGCCGGAACTTTTTCTGATCAAGTCGGACCAGGCGTGACAGCCTTGGCGATCACATCGGCACTCAGAAACGGTCAAACCATCGACGATCCGATGGTCGCCCAAGGGCTCAAGGCTTTGGAAAGTTTTGTGAAACCCGACGGCGGAATCTACGGCAACGGACGCCTCAAGAATTACGAAACTTGTGTTGCCATGGTTTGTTTTGCCGAGGCCAACAAAAAAGGCCAATACAACGACATCTTGAAACGCGCCAAAGAGTTTGTCACCGGGATGCAGTACGGCGAAGGCCCACGTGATCCGTCCGACCCATGGTACGGCGGCGTCGGCTACGGTGGGGCGGGACGACCGGACTTGTCCAACACCGGTTATCTGATCGAAGCCCTCCGGGCGGTCGAGGCGGGGCCTGATGATCCGGCGATCCAACGGGCGCTCGCGTTCGTATCACGTTGTCAGAACTTAAACAGCCGATACAACGACACGCCGTTCGCAGACAAAGTCGACGACGGCGGTTTTTATTACGAGATTCCGACCACCAAGATTGACCCGAGCACATCAGACGAACGCTACACGCCCAACGGCGGACTACGCAGCTACGGTTCGATGGGCTACACGGGGCTCAAGAGCATGATTTTCGCCGGGCTGACCAAAGAGGACCCGCGTGTCAAAGCGGCGTTGCAGTGGATCAAGGATCACTACAGTGTCGAGAAGAACCCCGGCATGGGCTCGGCAGGTTTGTATTACTACTACCACACGTTCGCGGCCGGTCTCAACGCGACCGGGACCGAGACACTTACCGATTCCGAGGGCGTGGAACATGATTGGAAATCCGATCTTGTGGTCGAACTGGCTGAGCGTCAAAACGAAGACGGATCATGGAGCAACGACAATCAACGTTGGTTTGAAAATGACAAGAACTTGGCAACCAGTTTCGCATTGATGGCACTGGGTTACTGCAAGTAGTGCCAATAAGATTCCCTGTGACAAGAGCCTCAACCGTGAACCGACTTTGGGCGATTCAGTGCTCGACGTTCATTGCGATTACCGCTTGGGCGGCGACGGATCCAATGTTCGAATCGATGATCCGTTCTCGGTCGCTCGCTGTCATCTCGTCCGATGTTAGTTGGTTTCGCGCAGCTTTGTTTTTGTTGGTTCTCGCCGTCGCGGTTGTTAGCCTAATCGGTCTTTTGTCGAGATGTTTTGGCGGCCAGTCCAGCCTAGCCCGCCATCGCTCCATCGGTCAACTGCTAGCGATTACGACGATGACTGCGGTTTGGTGTTCGCTAGCAATCCATCATGATGCGATCGCCTGGCAAGGAAAACGGATGCGTTTCGCGAACCGCATCGACCAACTCGAAGCGATCGCGGCGCCGTTGCGGCAGGACTGGCCTCGTCACGATGGCGAGTTAGCGCGGATTGGCCCCTTCATGGCATATCCGTTCGGGCGTCCGACGACGCTTGTGTTGCTTCAAACGCCGCAGGTTGCAAGCGAGGCCGTCTACGTCAGTGCCATCGAACGTTCACCCGACGGAGCAATCAAACTGCAGTTGACCGGTACCGACGGAGGTGATTGGGCCCAGTGGCATCCACCAGGGAGTGTTCCCAGTTCATTCACCGGAGGATTAGCCGAGTCATACAAAATGAGTTCGGCAACCACGATCGGCGACGGATGGTACTTGGTCCGTTATCAATAAGAAACCGTTCGGAGATAACTTCGGCATTGGCATCGAGGGAGGGAATCGGCAAACGACGCGTAAGTTTGGAAGTTGTATTTATTTCGTAACCCGCTGCGTAAGCGAGGGATGATTGATGTTGACTCATCCCTCGCTTACGCAGCGGGTTACGATTAAATCAACAGTCCGTCATGCGTCGGGTTACGATCGAGCAGTCAGATATTGCTATGCTTCGAGCCAGCGAGACACCGCAGCAACGATGGAACCTGCGGAAATACCTTCTAGGTCTAACAGCTTGTCTGGACTTCCGCTGATCGGGCGTTTACGGACCGCCAAACTATTCACCGGTGTCGGATGATCCGACAGACTGGTCAATACCGCTTCACCGATGCCGCCTTCGGGAAAATGATCTTCGACGGTGAAGATGACCTTGGTTTGATCAGCGGCTCGGCGAACGGTCGCATGATCGAGCGGCTTGATGCTGTACAAGTCGATGACGCGGATTGAGATGCCTTTCGCATCGAGTTCTTTCGCAGCGGCCATCGCTTCATGCACGGTAATGCCCGCTGCAATCAAGGTTGCATCGTCACTTTCGGACTCCTTCAGTGTCTTACTGCCTCCGATAGAGAACGATTCATCGTTGGCATAGATCACGGGCGTTTTGCCGCGCGTCGTGCGGAGATACGCGATCCCCTGATGATCGGCAATCAAATCAACGATCGCTTCGGTGGAGACCGCATCGCACGGATACATCACGACGCCGTCCTGAATCGTACGAAACATGGCAATGTCCTCGAGCCCCATTTGCGATGGCCCGTCCTGGCCGATGGAGACGCCGCAGTGCGACCCAACAAACTTCACGTTGGCGTTGGAATACGGAGCCATCCGGATCTGATCGAACGCACGACTCAGGAAAGCCGCGAACGTCGAAACGAACGGCAACTCGCCACGTACCGCCAACCCCACGGCCGCGCCGACCATATTCTGCTCGGCGATGAACATTTCGAAAAAGCGATCGGGCAAATCATCTCGGAAACGTTTCGATCGCGTCGAATTGCAAACCTCACCATCCAACGCGACCAGACGGGGATACTTTCGCGCCAGACGACACAGTGCGTTTCCGTAGGCATCTCGGGTCGCCACTTCGTCGCCGATTTCATAATCAGTCAGTCCGGCCTCTTCTGATTTTCGAGGATTCGCTTGATAAACGATCGGGTCGGAAAACTGACCGCGAATGGATTCGTCAGGCTCCCCCAGATCCGCCAAGATGGATTCGAACTCATCTTCATCAACCGGTTTTCCATGATGCCCCGGTTCGTCTTCGAGTGACGCGACCCCTTTGCCTTTGATCGTTCTCGCGATCACCATGATAGGTTGGCCATTGTTCTCACTGACCGATTCGACTTCGTCCCAAGCCTGCATGACCTGTTGATGATCATGACCATCGTCAACAAGGATGCAACGCCAGCCAAACGCCTCGATCCGATCTCGATAGGCGTTCAAGTCATGGCCGTACATGGTTTCGCCTCGCTGGCCCAAACGATTGACGTCGAGAATTCCGACGAGGTTGTCCAGCTTGTAGTGCGCCGCCAATTGGATCGCTTCCCACTGAGAACCCTCGGCCATCTCACTGTCGCCAAGCAACACAAACGTGCGACTCGGTGAACGGTCGATGTAGCGGGCCGCCAACGCCATCCCGAAACCGATCGACAACCCCTGACCCAGCGATCCAGTCGCCGCCTCGGTCATGCGAAACCGCGACGTCGGATGACCTTCGAGTGGACTGCCGAACTCCCGGTATCTCATCAAGGCATCCGGCTCGATCACGCCAGCGGCCGTCCAGAGTGAATATAGAAGTGGCGAAGCGTGGCCTTTGGAGAAGATCACTCGATCATTTGCCGGATCGTCAGGCTGTTCAATCCGATAGCGGAAGTGCCCGCCAAACATCAAGTCGGTCATCAGTTCCACCGCCGACAGTGAAGACGTCGGATGCCCCGAACCGGCCTGCGAGGTACATCGAATGATCCAGCGGCGAATTTGTTGAGAGAGTCTTGCGAGCTGTTCTAGGTCGGTTGAAGTCGAGGTCGACATGGCTTCTCCGCGATCACTTGAGCCTGGATGGATAATCGAAACGGCTCATCACGACGCAAATGACGCGCCAGCTTCTTCCGGTGTCGACCGAACTGACTTGTCCCCAATGCTGGTCACTTGCCCATCATTGGCACGATGAATGCTTCCTCCAGACTCATAAGTGGCATAGGCTTCCAGCCTCTTTATACGCCACATCTTTTTTGACCCCCACGAGCTCGTCTCGTGGGTGAATAAGGTTCGCAAGCTAGACAACGACGCCCGGCCAACCTTCCGATTATCACTTGTGCTCGCCGCTTCAAGCGGGGAGCACAAGTGAAAATCGGAAGGTTGGCCGAATCGCGGCTCGTGTCTAGCTTGCCAACCTCGGCTTCCTGCCAGACGAGCTGGCAGGGGAGCAATCCATGAGGACTTGTGGCGTATCAAGAAGCTGGAAGCCTATTCCACTTATTGTTCACCCGATGCTTACCAGTTCTGGTGACTTCCAAACAAATTCCATCACACACAACGATCTCGCATGTCCACCACATTTCAAGCCACCAAGTCGAAGCAAATCGAACTCGCATCGCGTCCCGACGGAAAACCGACGATGGAGAACTTCCGGGAAAACACGGTGGAAGTCGCCGCCATTAAGGACGGTGAATTTCTGGTCAAGAATGAATGGATGTCCGTCGATCCCTACATGCGCGGCCGAATGAAACAAGGCGACAGTTATGTCCCTGCGTTCGAGATCGACGAACCTCTCGAAGGAGGCTGCGTCGGAAAGGTGGTCGAGTCACGCCATGACGACTTTCACGAGGGCGACTACGTGCTCGGCAATCTCGGATGGCGTGAATACTGGAAGTCGACGGGAGAGGGAGTCAACCGCATCGATCCGCAATCGGCTCCGGTTCAAGCCTACCTCGGTGTGCTCGGTCTAACCGGAATGACCGCGTGGGTGGGTCTGAGCAAGATCGCGAAGCTCCAATCCGGACAAACCGTTTTCGTTTCGGCCGCTTCCGGTGCGGTCGGCTCGATCGCATGCCAGCTCGCCAAAGCCAAAGGTTGTCGCGTGATCGGCAGTGCCGGCAAGTCTGAAAAGATTCAGTGGTTGCATAAGCAAGCTGGCATCAAATCGGTCATCAACTACAAGGAAACCGACGACCTCGTCGGCAAGCTAAAAGAGTTTGCACCAGAAGGGATCGACGTCTATTTCGACAACGTCGGTGGCGATCACCTCGAGGCCGCGATCGAGGTCATCAACGACTTCGGCGTCTGCATCGAATGCGGCATGATCTCAACCTACAACGCCACCGAACCGCCCGCCGCGCCGCGCAACCTATTCAAGGTCATTGGCAAACGAATTCGCATGCAGGGTTTCATCGTTCGTGATCACATGGACGATCAAGACGAGTTTCGCCGCGAGATGGCACCGTTGATTCAATCCGAACAAATTGTTTGGGAAGAAACCATCACCGACGGTCTTCAGAACGCACCTGCCGCATTCATCGGTCTGTTCGAGGGTAGCAACCTCGGCAAACAGCTCGTTCGTGTGGGATAGTCGATCGACCGCCTCGATTCTGCCGCGATAGACTTGCCCACAAGAGGCGGCGTTATTTCACTTTCTTTGTTTCCATTGGAAACGAGCCGGGTTGGTGAACTGGACGCCGGGTGAGTTATGATTGGTTGTTATCTCGCTTTTTCAGCCGTCACTCAGGATCGCTTCGCGGTTCTGAAGCTCCAGTTCACGCCTCATGAAATCTCATCAACGCGACCAGCCCAGGAAGTCACCGAATCAAACCGATGCGAATGACCGGTCGCTTTCCGAAGAGGTTCACGGCACGGACCGTTTATCGGACCTGGGACGCGTTCCGTTTTTAGCGGCGTTGATCGGAATCGTCATCCTCGCTTGGATCGTTCGTGCGATTCATGTGTGGCAAACCGCAGATGTCCCCACGGTGCGGTTTCTGCTCGGGGACGCAGCGGGATACTTCGCCTGGGCGACGCGAATCGCGTCAGGCAACTGGTACGGCGACGAAACGTTCTATCAGGCACCGCTTTACCCCTATTTTCTTGCGGTATGTATCAAGTATCTCGGACTCTCGGTCCCTGGAATTCGATTGATCCAAGCTTTCCTCGGTTCGCTGGGCGTCGGACTGATCGGCTTGACCGCTGGGGGCATGTTCGGCCGGAAAAGTGGTTTGATCGCTGCCGTGATGCTGGCGTTTTATCCGCCCGCCATTTTTTACGACGGAATCTTGCAGAAGGCATCTTTGGTCGGCTTCCTGGTGTGCTTGCTGTTGACCGCAACGGTGTGGATGCAGCGAAAACGTACCGTGTGGTCGTCGACGGGCATCGGAATCGTGTTGGGTTTTTTGGTTCTCGCACGGGAAAACGCTCTGTTATGGATCCCGCTTTATCCGGTTTGGATGTTATGGCCCGGTCCGGAGACGAACACGAAGAAACGCATCTTGCTGACGTCGGCCTACGCGTTTGGTCTGTCGATGATTTTGTTGCCAGTCGCCGCCCGCAATGCTTCACTGGGCGGAGAATGGTCGCCGACCACCTTTCAAGCAGGGCCTAATTTTTATATCGGCAACAATCGGCAATCCGATGGCATTTATCGCCCAATCGTACCCGGTCACGAAACTCCGATTTACGAACGTTCCGACGCGGTCCGGATTGCCGAAGCGACCCTCGGACAAGAACTGTCGGCCAGAGAGGTTTCCCAGTTTTGGATGGGCGAAGCGTTCAAAGAAATGGGTGCCGATCCGGGACGCTGGGTCCAATTGATGATCCAAAAATCCTTCATGCTTATCAATCGTTTTGAAGTTCCTGACGTCGAGAGCCTGGAGGTCTATCGGGCCAGTTCAGCGTTGCTGCAGCTTAACCTGGTTTGGAACTTTGGAATTTTGTGTCCGTTGGCAATGTGGGGATTGATGACTACGTTCGACGAAGCAAAACGGGAAGGCCGGAAGCATGATTTGATTTTTCACGCATTGATTTTGGTGATGGCTGCGGCGGTGGTCTTGTTTTTTATCCTGGGCCGGTACCGATTTGCGATGGTGCCCCTGCTCATTCCGTTCGCGGCAAAAGGGTCAATTGCGATTTATCATTGCGTCCGCTCGCGTTCCCTGTCCGGATGCCGAAAGCCGCTTGCGATAAGTCTATTGTTGCTTGTCGCTTGCAACCTGCCCGTCCACGATGAAAACGGATTGAACGCTTCCTCACTGATGAACGCGGGCGTTGCCGCTGGCCAAAGTGGCGAATTGGCAATGGCGATCGAGTTATTGGAAAGGTCGGTTGCCCTGCAACCCGGATTCGCTGAAACCCATCTGAACCTCGGGCGAGCATGGCAATTGGCGGGTGACCTGGATCGAGCGATCGCCGCTTACCGCAAGGCGTCACGGATATCCCCCGAACTAACATTGGCGGCTTTGTCCCTCGGCCAAGTCTACGAAATGAAAGGGCAATACGATATTGCGATCGATTACTACCAGAATTGTTTGCGGCTCGATCCCACCGGACCTGAAAGCGAGACGGCGTCTGCTCGACTGCAAGACCTAACGAATCGAGGCGAAAACGGAACGTCTTCAACCAAGGTTCCCGCACTAATACCACCGAATTGAGTCTCGCTCCCTGACTTTGACCGAAAGACTAACGGTTGCTCGAGAACACTTGCTCAGGCGACCCCGACCATTGGACGAGGGCCTTGCGCTTGACTGGGTGCATGCAGCTGAATACCATAAGGGGTCACTCACGAGTGGGTCTTTCCATTTCGATGTCTTTTTGTTTCGTATCTCATTGGTCATCTTTCATGAATCGTTTTCACTATCTTCTTGCAACATTTCTCGTTTCTGTTGCCATTTTGGGCTGCGGAGGTAGCGAACCGGCAGTTGTGACAGGGCATGATGTTGAGGCGATGATGGCCGAAGAAGCCGAAGCGGAAGCAAGTGTCGCGGCTGCGGCAGCGATGGGCGAGATGAAGGCCCCCCAGGAGTAGTATCCGATTAAAAGGCGAAGCCGCTGTGCCGTTCTGGCCTTTGGCTTGGTTTTGCATGCTTGCCCGATTGATCCAATATCTTCCGTAGTGCGGGAGTGCATAATTCGTGTACCAGTGTGTCCTCGTATTTTGGCCGTTGTTAGTGATTTGCTCTTCGGCGGAATAATCTTCCGCTCTTTTCCTTTCTAGTTTCCCGGAGATCAGTAAATGGTTCGTTCTCGTTTCAACCGAGGGTTCACGCTAGTTGAACTTTTGGTCGTAATTGCCATCATTGGCGTGTTGGTGGGGCTCTTGCTTCCCGCCGTACAAGCTGCTCGCGAGGCGGCTCGCCGCATGAGTTGCAGCAATAATTTCAAGCAGATCGGTTTGGCGATGCACAATTACCATGCCGCATTCGACCAATACCCAGCGCAAATGGGTGGGACTCATTCGCAAGGTGCCGCCGACCGTGATGACGACACAAACCGACGCCGTTTGAGCTTTTTGGTCGGCTTAACCCCGTTCATGGAACAACAGGCTTTGTGGGAGCAAATCTCCAACCCCAGCGTGGAGACCGTGACTCCTGGGGCGACCCCAGGTGGGACGGGCGGGCGTTGGCACCCGATGGGGCCGGTTTTCGATCGTACCGAGTATCGCCCTTGGGTCACGGAGATTCCTGGACTGCGTTGCCCCAGTGACCCGTTCACTGGTTTGCCAGCTTTGGGGCGAACCAACTACGCCGCTAACGTCGGAGACGGAGTCGACCGTGTTGGTACCGGCGGTCATAACGAAATGAGTGTTCATCAAAGTAATACAAACGGCCTGCTCACCGCTACGCCCGCAACCGAAGACTGGGTAGCAACTCGTTCGCGTGCGGCGAATCGTGGTTTCTTCTGGGCTCGTAAGACGAAGATGCAGTTCCGAGACATTCTTGACGGTCTCGCCAACACCGTCGCGTGCGGTGAAATCGCAACATGCGGTCAAATCCGCCAGGTCAAGGGCACGATTGTCCGTGGGCGCAGTGGCGCTAATATGAAGACAGATCCGAAGGCAACGGCGGACCTCGTCCGTGACCCAGCCCGCCCCCAATTCTTGCTTACTGGGCTTTCATACTACGAGGGCTCTTATGCCCGAGGCACGCGCTGGGCGGAAGGCCGAGAGTCGTCTACTAGTTTCCAAACGATTCTTCCGCCTAACAGTCCGAACATTTTGTCGGGTGATGCGCAGGCGAACGAAACGATTCTTAGCGCGGGCAGTTACCATCAAGGTGGTGCTCACATCCTGATGGGCGACGGCGCGGTGAAGTTCATCACTGATAGCATCGAAGCGGGTGACGGGAACCACCGAGCTCCCGAACGCGATGGCGGAGAAGGTGTTACCGCCGGGATGCAAAGTCCATTCGGCTTGTGGGGCTCTCTTGGAACGAGAGCTTCCAAAGAAGTGGTCAAATCCGAGTTCTAGTCGATCACCTAAGAAGGAATCTTGTTCTCCGATTATTCAATGCTAAGGCCATCCGGACTTGATTGTTCGGATGGCTTTTTTTGTGTCGTCGGTCGACCCGATTGGAGCTTTTGATAAAGTAATCCAGCGGTGACAATCTTCCCTGAATCCGAAAGGTGAATGTGATCGGGCAAAAAAATGGTTCTCTTGTCCAGCGAAGCAACCGTTTCGGCCAAGTCGATCAAGGGAACGCCTGACTCCGAAGCGACACGTCGTACGACGTCATTGTAGGTCTCGTGCAATTCGACGATGTAATCGGGGTCGGAAACCTCTCCTGATGTGACCAAATAAGCGGGCACTGCGATGTCTAAAGCTTGCGGAGCCGTGATTAACCAAATCGCCACTTGCTGCTGTCTGCAAAGCTCGATCATTTGTTGCAAGTTAGCTTGGTAGTCTTCAATCCCGACGCGTAAAGGACGGTCGGTCGGTTTAATTGTTTCTTGATGCAGGAATCGAAACAACTGCAAGATCCGCACCTTCTCAATCGCCGAGGGCAGCACAACAACCCCGGCTGACTGGTCTTTGTCAGCGACACCGCGAGAAAGCCAATGGTCATTCCAGCCAAAATAAACGGTAACCAAGTCAGGTTTCCAACCGAGCACCTCGTTCTCCAGGAGCGTTAGCCCTTGGTGCGTCGTATATCCGATCGTGCCGGCATTGATCACTTCAAAGGGATCGGATAACTGATGATCGAGAAGCGTTTGCAACAATTCCGGATACGAGTTGGGGCCAAAATGTGTACACGAATCACCTAAACACACGATTCGATAAACACCGTCAGGCTTGTTCGAATCAAATTCTGGTGTACTGAACCCCCGCGAATTGTGCTCCAACGAATGAGGGATCGGTCGCCAAAAAAGATCTCGATCGTACTTCAGCAATGGCTCGTCGGAATTCGCGTTGTACTCGTCAACCGGGAATGTGAATCGCATTTGTTCCAATTGGTTGCCGTATTGAAAACCCGTTAATCGTATGATCATTTCGAACACAGCGAAAACTACGGCGACGGTAAAGATCGAGTAGACAATCTTTCGACCAGTGCTGATCGAAGCTCGCTTTCGGGTAGGCGGTAAAGCTGATTCGTTCATGAGAAAACTGATCCTATGGAAGTTCTAATCGTTCAAATCGTCAATGAACTGCTTGGTCGACATGTCATCTACGCGAATAAGATGATCGCGGAGTGGTGGGAAGACATCGCCCTCGACACTTTGCAAACGTAAATTGTCAGTGGGGCGTCGCGGCATATGACAATCGATACAGTTCTCTTTAAAGTCGATGCCTTCAAGAGGAAAGAGGGCACAGTCACTTTCGTCCTCGTGACAGACCATGCATCGGCTGGAATATAGTTTTCGGTTCCCTCGCTCGTTATGGTGCGGATCATGGCAGTCGCTACAGGTCATTTGTGATTGCTGAAAGCAGACGCTTTGTGACAACCGGTTCAATTGGTTACTGGTATGGACACTGTTTTTCGCACCCAGTTCATCGTTGGGAGGCAGGTAGTGATCTTGCAGCCGATCTCCAGGCCTAAAACTCAATGCCTCTCCTCTCAGGCTTCTTGAGCCTCCGTGACACTGCCCGCAAATTTCCATTTGCACGAGTCGGTCTAGATTGGCTGGATTGGTGATGCCGACGGCTTGGCGAACGTCGCGGTTTTCCCGGTGAAAGTCAACGTGCTCTTTCGCGGGGCCATGGCAGCGTTCACAGGTGACGCCGAAGATCAATGAATCTGGTGTGTAGTGATTGGTGTTGCCGCGAAAATCAAAGTACGTCAAGTGGCAATCCAAACAACGTTGCGGAATCGGCCTGGCGTACGCGGCATCCCCGTCGATGTAGCCGGGGCTATTGATCCAATTGTTGCCGTCGGTAATGTGCGTCACATTATGTTGATAAAGGCCGTCGTTGTGCCAATACAAATACGTCTGAGCCATTTTCGACGATCCAATGATGATTTCCATCGGGACCTCGAAGTTCCATTCAAAAAAATGGACACGTTGGACAAACGATTCGCCTCGCTGAATCATTTCAAAGGCCACGTTTGGATCGGACGTCTTGAGTACATTCGAGCCAGGGTCAAAGCTTCCATCGATCGTTGTTTCATTGACCGGTCGGCTGGTCTTATAGTGCCCCGTCGCGAGAAATGACTGATACTTTTCGCGATGGCATTCCTGGCACTGCTCGGGACCAACGAATCCTGGATTGGCGTGCTGGGGAATGACGTCAACGCTTTTCATCGGAGACGTTCCAGGTTTAAACGGGATCTCAACGCCGCCGCCGTCCTCGTATTTACCTACAAACCAAAGGTTCTCGCCGGGAATCAATCTGACCACCATATCACGGGGTGGTTCAGGAACAGCCGAGAGTTCTGTTATCTCGGTTCCTCGCTGCTTCTGCGCTGTCATCAGAACACGGCCAAATTCGTCGTCGCGTTTCGCTTGCATCGTGTCGTAGCCGATCCAGACAGCCACCAAAACGATCACGATAACCGACAACCAGCGTTTCAGATTCAATGTGTTGTTTCCTGCAGCGGAGTGTCTTTCTGCAATACCGGGTTGGATCAAACGAACCTAGTGCTTCGACAAAATTTAATTTTAGGGTGAGCCGAACGCGCTAGCGTCGGGCGTCGAGCAATGCCCGCGGCTAGCGCCGTCGGCTCACTTCACTAACCCTAAATTTAAATTTTGACGAAGCACTAGATGCAACAAGCTTTGGAGTACTTAAGGTAGCAAAAATGGAGCCGACAGTTCGCTTACAAAACCGTAGGAATTCATTTCAAAAACCCGCCAGTAATTCCCGACAGCGATCGTCGACGGACATCGCATTGAAAAAGTAAGCCACCGAGGGAACCCCCAAGAACAACACGACGCCAACAGGGCACCCCTCTGCCTCGCCGCGTGATCGGCATTTGAAAGCGTTGCTACCGCTCGGCGGGTGGGTCGGCGATAGCATCTGCGAGGTCACGTAGCAAATCAAGCGGGTGGCGGTTACCAATAAGAGGTGGCCTGTGGCGAAAACAAAACTTCGCCGGTTCTGCTAGGCTGGATGTTGTTCGGCGAAATCATGTTGTCCTGCGGTCCTACTGTGACAGTGACTCAGCCGCAGAGGAATTGATTCCCTTTATCTTGGTACTCGGAAAATGAAGCGTCTTCGATCTCCCCAGCTTTGTCGCTTCTTATCGACGCTCATGGTCGCTTCGTTATTACCCATGCTTTTGCCTGGGCGTTTTTGCTGGGCACAAGTCTCGCCCACCGAAGCAAAATCGGCGATGCGACGGGCGGTCCATTTTTTCAGTACGCAAGTCGCCACGAGTGGTGGTTATGTCTTTCAATGCAGCGATGATTTAGCGTTCCGCGAGGGCGAGTCCGCTGTCGGTCCGACAACCGCTTGGATCGAACCACCCGCGACGCCGGCCGTGGGTGCGGCCTACTTGGATGCCTATCTGCTGACTGGAGAACGCGATTTGCTGAGCGCCGCCGAACGAACAGCTGAGGCCCTGCTGCAAGGCCAAATGATTTCGGGCGGTTGGTTCGAGCAGATCGAATTCGCACCCAAAGACCGCGAGAAATACGCCTATCGCGTCGACAAATACGCCGTCGCCGGCCGACGCAACATTACCACCTTCGATGACGATAAATCGCAGTCCGTCATCCGATTCTTGGTGAAACTTGATGAGGCGTTGCAACAGCGGGATGGTCGACTGCATGAAGCGACCCTCTACGCGCTCGATGCCGTTTTGGCGGCGCAGTACCCCAACGGAGCTTGGCCGCAAAAGTATGAAGGCCCCGGTCAGCTTGACGTCCCGGTACGGGAAAAGCGACAGGCGTCGTATCCGAGTGAGTGGTCGCGAGTATTCCCAGACGTCAAGTACACAAATTACTACACGCTCAACGACAGCACTCTGGTCGATCTCATCGAGACTCTGTTCGTAGCCTGGGACGCCTACGGAGATGATCGGTATTTGGCGTCGGCGAAACGTGGCGGCGATTTCTTGATTTCAGCGCAGATGCCCGCTCCGCAGCCCGGTTGGGCGCAGCAATACAATCATGAGATGCAACCGGCGTGGGCTCGCAAATTCGAACCGCCCGCGATCAGTGGCAACGAGTCGCAAGGCGTCATGCGGACACTCCTGCTGCTCTACCGCCGCACGGCCGATGAGCGTTACTTGACGCCGGTGCGAACAGCACTGCCTTACTATCGAGCTAGCTTATTAGACAACGGAATGTTAGCCCGCTTCTATGAACTACAAACCAACCGACCGTTGTACTTCACCAAGAACTACGAGTTGACTTATTCCGATGCCGACCTTCCGACTCACTACAGTTTTTCATCCACTTCAGGGTTGGATCGGATCGCCCGAGAGTTGAAGGATGTTGAATCGTTGCCCAAAGACAAGCTATGGTCCAGCAAACAAAGCCGACCACCCAAAATGACCGACGAGTTGGCGCTGGATGCTCGGCGAGCTATCGCGGCTTTGGATGAACGCGGTGCCTGGGTGGAACGCGGATCGATGAAAAAGTATCCCGATGCGAAGGTCACTTCCGTGATCTCCAGCTCCACCTTCATTAGGAACCTATCGACATTGGCCAAGTACATTGCCGCTTCGCAGTCGACAGGCCAGCGTTAGACTTGAAGCAACATCTCACGCACTGCTCGTTGAGCGATAGCCCTGGTTGCTAGGCTCCCGCCCTCTTGATAGGCCACATCTTTTTTGACCCCCACGAGCTCGTCTCGTGGGTGAAGTCTAGCTTGCCAGCCTCTGCTTCCTGCCAGACGAGCTGGCAGGGGAGCAATCCATGAGGACTTGTGGCCTATAAAAAGGGCGAGAGACTGGGAACGATTACCTAACTCAGTTCCGCCGACCGGAGTCTCAACGCGTTGGCGATCACCGATACGCTGCTCAGGCTCATCGCCGCCGCCGCGATCATCGGGCTCAGTAGCAGACCGAAAAACGGATACAAGAGTCCGGCTGCGATCGGAATCCCCAATGCATTGTAGATGAATGCAAAAAAAAGGTTTTGGCGAATATTGCTCATCGTCTTGCGGCTCAAATGGCACGCCGCTGCGACCCCGCGTAAGTCGCCGCCGACCAAGGTCACCCCTGCCGATTCGATCGCCACGCCCGTGCCCGTCCCCATCGCGATTCCGACGTTCGCTTCGGCGAGAGCCGGGGCATCGTTAATCCCGTCGCCGCACATCGCGACCGTCTTGCCTTCGGCCTTTAGCTTGCGGACGAAGTCGTGTTTCTCCGATGGCGAGACGCCCGCGTGAAATTCGTCGATGCCCAACTTGGTCGCGACCGCTCGAGCGGTCGGCTGAGCGTCGCCGGTGAGCATGATCACCTTCAGGCCGAGTTCATGCAGGGTTTTCAAGGCACTGGGCGTGCTTTCTTTAATCGGATCGGTGATCGCCAAAACGGCGGCAAGCGATTGATCGATCGCTACGATGACCACCGTTGCTCCTTCGGATTGATACAAGCCAGCCTTGGCTCGCCCCTCGTCCACATTCGCAATTCCTTGTTGCTCCAGCCAGTCGGCATTGCCGATCATGACCTCTTGATTGCCAACGCGGGCGCGCACGCCCCGACCGGTGATGCTATTGAAATCGATCGCTTCGATAGGTTTCAATCCATCCGCTCTGGCCCGGCGCACCACCGCCTGCGCCAGCGGATGCTCGCTCTGAGTTTCCACCGATGCGGCGATCGCCAAGACATCATTCGCGTTCCAATCCCCTAACGCTTCGATCGCCGTGACTTCGGGGCGGCCTTGCGTCAATGTCCCTGTCTTGTCGACGACGATGGTGTCGACTTTCTCCATCACTTCCAAGACTTCGGCATTCTTAATCAACACGCCTTCTTTCGCCCCGCGACCGACTCCGACCATCACCGACATCGGTGTCGCCAACCCCAACGCACAGGGACATGCAATGATCAAGACCGCGACCGCAGCGACCAAGGCGTGAGCCAACTGTGGCTCCGGTCCCCACACGGCCCAACCGACGAACGCGGCGATCGAACAACCGATCACGGTCGGCACAAAGTAACGAGCGACCACATCAACGAGCTTCTGAATCGGTGCCCGACTCCGCTGCGCATCGGCAACCATCTGCACGATTCGATTCAAGACCGTATCGCCTCCCACGCCAACCGCCTCCATCACCAACGCGCCGGTTTGGTTCAAAGTTCCGCCGGTAATCTCGTCGCCGCCGACTTTGGCAACCGGCATCGGCTCACCCGTTAGCATCGACTCGTCGATACGACTCGACCCGCTGACCACGCGACCATCAACGGGAACTTTTTCGCCCGGCCTGATGCGGAGACGATCCCCCTTCTGGACGGAATCCAGTGGCACTTCCTCATCACCATCGTCGGTGATTCGTGTTGCCGTCTGCGGTGTCAATTGCATCAATTCACGGATTGCTCCGCCGGTTTGTTGACGTGCCCGCAGTTCCAAGACTTGTCCCAATAGCACCAGCGTGATAATGACCGCGGCGGCCTCGAAGTATAAAGGTGCGACACCGTTTTCATAAAATGCTTCCGGCACGACGCCGGGCAACACGACGACGACGAAGCTGAACAGATACGCCGTCAAGGTTCCCACCGCGATCAGCGAGAACATGTTCAGGTTCATGCTGCGAAACGACTTCACCCCGCGAACCAATAGCGGCCATCCGCACCAAAATACCACCGGGGTCGCGAGCGCCCATTGCAACCACCCGAACACTTGGGGGCTCATCGATTCCGCGATGCGAAGGCCCACCATTGGTCCCATGGCAATGATTAACAGTGGTACCGACAAAACGACGCCGACCCAAAACCGGCGTTTCATGTCGGCGTACTGTTCGTCGTCGCCGTGATCGGCCATATCGACGAACTTGGGCTCCAAATCCATTCCGCAGATCGGGCAATCGCCGGGCCCTACCTGTTCGATCTCCAAGTGCATCGGGCAAGTATAAATCGCTCCCGGATCGGCCGCCGAACCACTCGCTTTGCTCGATGATCCTCCATGCCGACCACCTCCACCGCAGCACGACGTCGATTCATCGACGCCAAGCTTCTTGGCGGCTTCCTTTTCCGCCCTCGCCGCCAGCACCCCCGCCGGATCGCTTTCAAACTTCGTTTGGCATCCGGCGCAGCAAAAGAAGTACGACCTCCCTTCGTGTTCGCTACGTCGCGAGCTACTCGGATCAACGGCCATCCCGCAGACCGGATCAGTGACGGTGATTTGTGTAGTGATCATAACTGTTCCCGTCGGTGGCGGCGACTTTTAGTCGCCGTTTCAGAACTTGGCGACTGAAAGTCGCCACCTCGTCGTGTTCCCGCGATGTTTAGGCAAGCAAGTGGCATTCCGGACATCTAACCTTATTCATTTCGCTCTCGGAGCATTCAATGTTCACGCGGTAGGGAAGTTGTAACCAGAATGCATTCTGAAAACGAGAAGATTCCGTTCGGCTGACGTCGCAACTCGATTTGGTTAAGCTATTGGCTTCGTATTTCACACTAAAACGCCCGTACAGGAGTTTCCGATCCGATGACACAACAGCGCAACCCGCAAAACGATCGCCGCAGGTTTTTGAAAATCACATCGGCGACGGCTGGCTCATTCCTAATTTTGGGAACCAAAGCATCCGGAGGAATCAAAGGGGCCAACGACCGTGTTCGGATTGCGGTGGCTGGTTTGAACGGTCGTGGGCAAAGTCATTTGAGTGGATGGATGGGGTCCGAGAATACCGAAGTCGCGTACGCGATCGATCCGGATGATAAAGTGCTCGCTCGTGGACTAAAAGGAATCGAAAGCCGCACAACGGGAAGTTTCAATACCCGCGGCGTCGCGGATTTCCGTGAGGCGCTCGACGACCCCTCACTCGATGCGATCTCCGTAGCCACGCCCAACCACTGGCACTCGCTGATCACGATTCGCGCCGCACAAGCCGGCAAGCACGTGTACGTTGAAAAACCGATGAGCCATGACGTGGTCGAAGGACGTGTCGCCGTCGAGGCACAAAAGAAATACGGCGTCGTCGTTCAGCATGGAACCCAACGTCGCAGCGATGCCGGGATCGCCGGTTTGCATGAGGCTCTCAAGTCAGGAAAACTGCCGCGATTGAAGATCGCGTACGGCTATTGCTGTAAACCTCGGGGCGGCATCGGCAACAAAGAAGTCGGAACGCCTCCGCCGAACCTGAACTGGGAAATGTGGAAGGGGCCGGCCGTCATCGATCAATACCACGGCAATTATCATCCCTACAATTGGCACTGGTTCTGGGAAACCGGCAACGGCGATCTGAATAACCAAGGCACCCATCAACTCGATGTCGCACGGTGGGCGATCGACGACGACCAAACACACCCGGTCCGCGCGATGGCGATCGGTGGCCGGTTTCAGTGGGACGACCAAGGTGAAACGCCCAATACGATGTTCGCGATGGCCGAATACCCGAACGGGCAAATGGTGTTCTTCAACGTTCGCAACGTGAATTACAAAGGCTATAAGAACCAGGTATATAACGAATACTATCTCGAAGACGGCAGCGTGATCACCGGTGAAGGGCGTTACAAGATCCTCCGCCCGGGCGCGAAAGCACCCGAAGACCTGAAGCTCGAAAAGGGGCAAGTGACGCCCGGCGGAAACTGGAAGTCGTTCATCGCGGCGGTTCGTGCGAATGATCCCAAGATGGCCAACGGGAACGCCTTGGACGCACACTACGGTTGCGTCCTCGGTCACCTGATGAACAACTCCTATCGCTTGGGTCACGAAGTTCCCTTCTCCGCCGAAGCCGGACAATTCGGCGACAACGAAGACGCGCAAACGCACTTCAACAAACTCCACGAGGTCATGCGAGACGGTGTCGGTGTTCCTGAATCGGCGAAATACACGGTCGGCCCGATGTTGAACTTCGACCCCGAAACCGAACGACACACCGGGGATCATGCCGACCAAGCGAATGTGCTATTGAAGGACCCCAATAATCCGGAGTTCCAGATCCCGACGGTGAGTGAACTGTAGTCCTATCCCGTCACCAATCGTTCACAAAACCGCCCCTCGTTGATAGTCGGTCGCTCGGGGCGGCCTTTGTGTTCGTAGGTGAGTTTCATGTTGTCGATGCCGAGCAGGTGCAGGATGCTCGCGTGGAGATCTTGAACGTGTTGCCGATCGACGGTGGCGTGCAGACCCAGGTCGTCGGTTTCGCCGATGACTTGGCCGCCTTGGACACCGCCGCCGGCCATCCACATCGTGAACCCGGAGGGATTGTGATCTCGTCCGTCGCCTTTCTCGCTCATCGGAGTTCGGCCGAATTCGCCGCCCCACACGACGAGAGTGTCGTCCAGCATGCCTCGCTGTTTTAGATCCTTGAGCAATGCCGCGACCGGTCGGTCCATGCTGCGGCACATGTTTCCGTGGTTCGTTTCCATGTTACTGTGTGAGTCCCATTTCGAACCCGCTCCGCTGTAGAGTTGGATGAACCGGACGTCCCGTTCGGCGAGACGCCGCCCGAGTAAGCACAATCGTCCATAACTCGCGGTCGCCTTATCGTTGATGCCATACATCTCGAGCGTCTCTTCGGATTCGTCGCTTAAGTCGATCGCGTCGGGGGCGTCCGCTTGCATGCGAAACGCGAGTTCGTAACTGGCGATGCGGGCCTCCAGTTCAGACTGTTCGGGATGCTGCTCGGCGTAATTGCGGTTGATTTGATTGAGGAAATCAAGCTTGGACAGTTGACGGTCTTTGGTGAAACCTTCCGGTGAGTTCAGGTAAGCGATCGGCTGCGTGCCTTCGCTCAAGCGCACCCCTTGGTAAGCGGCCGGCATGAAACCCGCTCCCCAGTTTCGAGGTCCGTTGACGACGGACGCTTGATTGTCTTGCATGACGACAAACGAGGGCAAGTTTTCGTTCTCGCTGCCTAAACCGTACGAAACCCAACCTCCGAGCGAGGGCCGACCACTGAGGATCGAACACGTATTCATTTGGCAAACACCGGCGGAGTGGTTAATTCCGTTGGCGACGCAGGAGCGGATCACGGCGAGGTCGTCGGCGCACTCGGCAATGTTGGGCAGCCAGTCGGAGATCCACAGCCCGCCTTCGCCATGTTGTTTCCATTTGCGTTTGCAAGCCAACAACGGTGATTTCATCTCACCCATCGCCGTGATGACTTCGCCGAAGCTTTCCGGAATCGTTTGGCCGGCCAGTTCATTGAGTAACGGCTTCGGATCGAACAAGTCCAAGTGGCTCGGTCCGCCTTCCATGAACAGGAAGATCACTCGTTTGGCGGTGGGCTGGTGATGCGGCGTCTTGGGCGAAAGTAGATTGAGCGACTCCCCGTCCGCGTTCGCTCGGCCCGGTACCGATGACGTGGCCGCCTGGGATTTGGCCATCATCCCCGCGAGCGCGACCGCTCCGAATCCGGCTCCGCTCTTGGCAAGGAATTCTCGACGAGTGGTGGGGTAGTAGGTGTGCATGGTTAGTGGCGAGAGGCGAGAGGCGAGTGGCGAGTGGCGAGTGGCGAGTGAAGAGTGAAGAGTGAAGAGTTGGGGTTAGTTTATGTATAGGAACTCGTTCGAGTTCAGTAGCGCGTGGCAGAAATCAACTAACGCGGATTCTTGGGGACTTAGGACGATGATCGAATCGCCTCGGGCGACGATGGGGAGCTCGTCGGTGACAGTGTTTTCCATCACGCCGGGATCGACTTCGAATTGCCAAAAACCGATCAATCCGGGAATCACCTTTTCGGTCGTGTAAAGGATTTCTTCTTCGCCGATCGCACGATTGACCAACCGCACGTCGTCGATCAGCCCATCGAAGACCGCAGGTTGATTTCCGGCGACGCGTCCGATCGTCAATGGTGAGGCGTTCCCGATGTCACCGGCGAGCGTGTGTTCGATGACTGCGGTACCTAGCGGTTCATCATCGTTGGATAGGTCTTTGAGGAAAAAGGTAACCGTACCGGGTTGGTCGCCGGTCGCTAACTTGACACTTGCCGACGCGTAGTAGGGCGTGTCCATCTCGATGTGTTGGTCCGAGAAGATTGCGGCTTCGCCGACCTTGCCGTTTTGCAGTTTTCCGAACGCTTGCAAAACCAACGTTTGGGGTTTCCTCCGTGACCCTTTGCCGGTCACTCCGAACCGCCAACCGGTCTTGTCTTTGGAACGATTCCATTTAGCCACGAGCGTGCGAACCTCACCGCCGTTGTCGACCGATTGGAGTTGAAAGAACGCTTCGACGGTGAAGTCCGAGACGTTCAAACGCTCGTCGTCGTGGACGATCAATTGCAATGTCGGATCTTTGACGGCGAACTTGACCGCTTGCCCGTCACGATACGGAAGCTTGGACGTTTCGATCGCTGTCGTCTGTTCCTGCTTTTTGGATTCGATCGCTCGCAAGCGATCCGTTTGCGTTTTGATGAACGCGAGCGACGCTTGAGTTTCTCCTTTGGTCGGTGGACGAGCAAATGCTAGGTTCCATGCGGACGCGATCTGGTCTTCCAATTGATCGGACTGACTTGAGATTCGCTGGGCAAACTTGCGGGCGTGACCGAGCATGCGATCGCTATTGAACATCAACAACGACTGGATCGGCGTCGTGGTCGTGTTCCGTGACGAGTTGCTATTGAAAAACAAGGGCAGGTCAAAACTGGCAAGCAGTTCGTCGGGCGAATTCCGGCGCACTTGCATGTAAACGCTGCGGTAAGGCGAATCGCCATGAACTCCACCACCGCCATTGCGATCTTTCAGCTTTCCACTGACGGCCAGCAACGAATCGCGAATCTGTTCGGCCGACAGACGAGTCGTGTTGCGACGCCAGTAATAATCATTGGCAGGGTCGATGGTCGAATAGGCGGTGAATTGAGGATGCTCCGTTGATTGCCGGAATGTGGCCGACAACAGAACTCGCCGGTGCAGTGCCTTCAGGCTCCATCCGTCGGTAACCAATTGCGTCGCCAACCAATCGAGCAGTTCCGGGTGCGTCGGCGGTCCGCCCAAGACGCCGAAGTCACTCGTGTTAGCGGCCAAGCCGCGACCGAAATGAAGCTGCCAAACCCGGTTGGCGATGACGCGGGCGGTCAACGGATTCGCGGGGTCGGTAATCCATTTGGCCAATGCGGTCCGACGTCCGGTCGACGTCTCGGACACCGATTCGATCGGCATCGGCTCGGGCGTCAAAATGGTGGGGATTCCCGGCAGGATCAGGTCGTTTTTCCGTTTAGGGATCACCGTCGGCGGCGGCGTTTTACTTTGATCACGGACCGCCATGATCACCGGCAATGCGGCGGGTTTGTTCGCATCGTATTCGCTGAGTTGTTTGCGAAGTACGACGAGTTTCTCCTTATCGTCGGCCTTGATGTAGCTGTTCAGTCGGTCGTATTCTTCCTGGACTTGGCGTTGAACCAGGTAGGCGATTTGAGCTTCGTAAGGCGTTCGGTCTTCGGTCGCTTTGCGTGCGATCGCTTGGACGTCTTCGGGAAACCGATCGATCGCGATGTTGCGGTATTTTTCACGATATGGATTTTCGATCTCGGCGATCTGATCGCGGATCGTTTGCGTATTGGCCTCCCATTTGGCAAGTGCTTGTTGATACCGTTCGATCTGATCGTTCGTCGCCCACGGCAGATCCACGGGCATGACGGGATCGAAGAACGCACGCAGCCGAAAATAGTCTTTTTGCAACAGTGGATCGAACTTGTGGTTATGGCATTTCGCACACTGCAGGCCGAGTCCTAAGAACACGTCGGCGGTCGTGTCGGTGAGGTCCTCGATGATCGTGTTCCACTGCGTCGGTGCATCGCGGATATTCCATTCATAGACCCAATGACGTAAGAACGTCAGCCCGACCTGCGCGTCCAGATCGTCGGGAAACATCTCATCGGCGGCGAGTTGTTCTTGAACGAAACGGTCATACGGTTTGTCGTCGTTGAATGACTTGATGACGTAGTCGCGATAACGCCACGCGTGCGGTCGGTATTCGTCGGCTCGGTATCCATCGCTCTCGGCATAGCGAGCCAAGTCGAGCCATTGGCGAGCGACGTGTTCGCCGTAGCCTTTTGATTCGAGCAGTCGATCGACCAAGCGGTCGTAGGCATCTTCAGGCGGGTCATTCAAAAACTCGTCGACTTGCTCTGGCGTCGGCGGCAAACCCACGGTCTGCAAATAAACACGACGAACGAGATCGCGTCGCGACGCTTCGGGTGCGGGCGTGAGTCCTTCGGATTGCATCTTGGCGAGCGTGAACAGGTCGATCTCGTTTCGTGCCCAATCGGCCCATTTCGCTTCGGCACGAGGTGGCGCCTGCGCGGTAATCGGCTGGATCGCCCACCAGGCGCGATCTTGTTCATCGAAGTGTTCGCGTTTCCTAACCGGTGCGTTCGGGTCGGCTCCCGGCCAAGGTGCTCCGATGGCGACCCAACGCGTGAGAGTTTCGATGTCCGCATCAGATAATTTTTCGTCCGGCGGCATCTCGAAGGACTCATAATTGATCGCTTCGATCAGAACGCTTTCGCCCGGCTTGCCGGGCACGATCGCGGCCCCAGACTCACCACCGAGAAGCATATCGCCGAACGAATCCAACCGAAGTTCGCCGGACGCCTCGTCTTCGCTATGGCATTCGAAGCAATGTTCGGCGAGCAGAGGTCGAACCTTGTTCTCAAAAAATGTCACGTGTTGGGATGGGATATCGGCGGAATGAACCGAGCCGACCGAAAGGAAACCGGCCATCACCAACAAGGTTCGCTGGATCGATTGCAAAATCAGGTGCCTCATTGTTTTTGAATCCGATCAATCGTTTCAGGAAGACCCAAGATTAACGTCGGGTCGAAATGCGTCTCATTATCCGATGCATCTTGAAAAAAAAGACCACCAACGGAGTCACCCATATCATAACCCAAATCGCTGAGGTCGATTCCCGTTGCTATCGCATAAAAGGTACGGGCGGGATCATAAGTTTCAACGGACGTTGATGACTCTTTACCTTGATGGCGAAGATACGATGAAAAACGAACGAGCTTGATCGGGCCGACCGGTATCACACCAGGGGTTTTGGTCGTCAAGTCGTAGTTTCGCACCGTGCTTGATCGAAGACCGGGTCTCCAAACGAGCGGACTGACATGAAAAGCGTCGCCCGCAGGATGCTCGATCAAAGACTGAATCTCGAAAAGAACCACATCTGGTCCGGGGCCGTTCAATACAGGCCGATCGAACTTCACGCCGAGCCCCATTGTTCCGGAGTGACTGATCGTATCGGCCGTTGATCGGTCAGGTTGCGTTATCTCGGGTGCTGCGTCTAAAGGCACTTCGGAACCTCCGGGGTTGATCCATCCCGCATTGAGCAGCAATCGCGAAGCCAGGCTCCCGCTGAGATTGTTTTCATCGCTATCGGCAGTGATACAAACTCCGAATCGATCCTTCGGTGCACTAAAGTGAATCGCTCGTGAGCCGATCAGTTCGTCACCGGAGTATCGCATCAGAACGCCGCCACGTTGAATCGATAGGCCGGATAATACCGTTCTCGCTGAAGTCGGATCGTCGACCTGATAGCCGACCACTCGATCAGGCAACATCGAACGATAGTCATCGTTTCGGAACTCGATTTCCTTCATTGCCGAACCGTTCAATCGCATCGCATCTCGCTGCGACAAACGAACGGGTTTTGTCATGTTTGATTCATCGCCCAGCGGTTCGACTTCGGCGATCCCTTCGACGACTTGTACCTCGGCGTCGCCGTCGTCGTTTACCGTGACGCTGAAACGCGTCCCGCGGTCAACGATTCGATTCGTTGGGGTGTCGATTTGAAAACCCTCGGCACCTTCGGGTGCGTAAAGGCTACACCTGCCGGCTTTGACCATCATCCGCATCGGATCGACGATCTCGATGATACTCGGGGATTCAAGAATGGCCTGGGCACCGCAAGGGAATTCGAGGGTCAGCAAACCATTGACGAGAGTGTATTCGCGATCGTACTGGATCGTTCCGCCCAGAGGAGGCAATCGTTCGTTGAACAATTCCGCACCCGCCGAACTGATCAGTCGGACCGGCTGCCCTGTCACAGAAATCGGAGTGATTCGTTGTGTCGTGGTCTTCCGGAATGTGAAATCGAAAGCCAGGAAACCGATCACCGATGCAGCGGCCAAGACCCAAGGGGTCCACTTCGTTAGTCGGGTGGCATTCGCCCGATGCGAACGTTGCGAAGCATCACCTTGGTCATCGGATGATGCGAGCACCGACCAGGCCGATCGCCAGTCAAGCGATTCTTCTCCGGGTTCGACCGGGGGGCTCGTCAAACGAGCCTGCACATCCATGTATTGCAAATAGAACCGCCGATTCTCGGGGTCATCACGAAGCAAGAAGTTCAGTTCTTCGGCTTGATCTTCGGATAGTCCATCATCGATGCGAGCCGACAAGAGCGATTCGAGGCGTTCACGGGTTGGATCGTTCGTCATGCCGGCTCCGGATCTTGTTGTAGTTTGCGTTCGATGCAGGCCATCAATAGGTGTCGAACACGCTGCAATTCCCGAAACAAGGTTCGTCGGCTGGTTCGGCGATGATCGACAAGTTCGTCGGGAGTGATGCCGCGAAAGTATCGATCTTGAACCAACTCACGGTCCTTGTCGGGCAACTGAGACAAACAATTTTCTAGGACGTCCAACCGTGCAGCCAGCTGGGATTCCTCTTGTTGTCGCTCGACGGCGAGTAATTCAATCACGTCCGCGTCGAGCGTCGGGCAGTGCTTCGCCCGCGCCGCTCGCCACTTGAGCACATGGATGTAAGCGAACTTGTACGCCCATGGTAAAAAAGGCCGCGACGAATCAAACTGGTCCCACTTTTCGTAGAGTGCGAACGAGGTCTCTTGCAAAACGTCGCGAGCATCGTGCGCGTTTCCGACCAGCGAGAAAATATAGCGGTACAGCGAATCGTGATGCTGGGAAAGGAGTTCAACCAGCCGCTCAGATTTCGATGGCAACATTTTCGCGGCAGGAAAAACGAGAAAGAAATCAGGGGACAATCAACGGAGATATGGCAACGGAGATATGGTTGTTTACTCGTTTTGGACGGTCAGTGCCAAAATAATGTCGTTTTTTTTGACAGACTGAAGTTCCCCGGTTTCGGTGGACCGAGCCAGCGGGCCTGAACATCAAACCGGGGCGTTCTCCCACCAGGTTGGCGTTTGAAAGTCACCATCACCTGCCCGTAATGTGATGTCAGACCCGAAAAACGCGGCTCGGTCGATTAACCAAAACGACCGTCGCGGTTATGTTAACGGACCGTCGGATCGCCCCAGGTGGTGATCGACGTTACATCCTGCTAGCTCGACACCGTTTGATGACCGAAAAACCAAATCCATGGGCCAATGCGATCGCAAAATCGCAGTCACGTGCTGTGCCGTCGCCCGAGCTTCCGAGCGAAACACCGCCGCCGAACGACGGGCCCAGTTTTGCGATGATGACCTGCGCCCATGGAGCCGAAGGGCTCGTCAAAGAACAGATCGCTGAGGCGGGTTGGCGGTTGGCGTTCTCTCGGCCGGGCTTTGTGACCGCAAAACACGATCGAGAGCTCCCGCCGCCGACCGGGATCTTCATTCGCACGTGCTGCCGCTCACTCGGAAATGCCAAGGGCGACCAGGGCGATTCGTTGATCGAGCAACTCTTCCAATCCGTCGAATCGGTGCGTTTGCCGATCGATCAATTGCATGTGTGGCCGCGGGATCGGGCCCCGATCGGTCGTTTTGATTTCGAACCGGAGATCGACGAAGTCGCCAAGGCGGTAGCGGCGAGAATCTTGCAGTTAGCTCCCGAGAACCTGTTTCGCTGCGCCACCGCCAATCAGATCGCTCAGCCGAGTGAATCGATCCTCGACGTGGTCTTGGTCGATCCCTCAGAGTGGTTTTTCGGCATCCACACGGCGACCCATTGGCCGAGCCGATGGCCGGGCGGGATTCAACCCGTTGCACCGGAGTTTGAACCGATCTCAAGAGCGTACTACAAAGCCGCCGAAGCGATCACCTGGAGCGGCTTTGATCTGCGCCCAGGCGACTTGGCGGTCGAGGTCGGCAGCGCCCCCGGCGGCGCTTGCGGGCGGTTGCTGGAGATGGGGCTCAATGTGATCGGCATCGATCCGGCGGAAATGGATCCTCGCATCGCCGAGCACCCGCGTTTCCAGCACTTCGCCACCCGCGCCGGAGACTTGCCTCGCCGGGTTTATCGGGACGCGAAATGGTTGTTGGTCGATTCGAACGTCAAACCGGACGCGACGTTGAGCACGGTGCGAAACATCGTTGACAGCCGGGAAACCAACATCCGGGGATGTTTGATCACGATGAAACTCGGGAATTACTCCCGGGCGGACCAAATCCCTCGATGGTGCGACGAGGTCATGCGTTGGAAACCAAAACAGCTCGAAGTTCGGCAGTTGGCGAGAAACCGTTGTGAGGTTTGTTTCGCGGTAAGTTGGTAAATGACAAATCGATCAAACAGGGCAGGTGAAGACCGGCAAGATCCTAAGAAAAAAAACTTTTTGAAAATCGATGTAACGAATCTGAGAATCCTCCGCTGGGTTGATTGTGACGAAGACGTCACTGATTTTTTCAAACAACCCCCGACCGGAGAGAAACCATGAAGATTCAAATCGTTGCCGCCCTGACCGTCGCCGCCAGCCTGTTCGTCGCCGCCTCGAGCGTCCCCGCAGCCGACTATCGCACCCCGCCGAAAGACTCCTTCTTGCTGGAGGTGTCGGGCGTCAAAGCACTCAACCGTGCCGTCGATGAACGAGCCGTCGTCGTGATGGAAGTTGCCGCCAAGATGGGCATCGGCAATCAACCGATGACGCCCGAGGAATTGGGATTCTTGCTGGAAGTTTCCGGCATTCGAGTCAATACCGCGAAGGTCGGTGAGGAACTCGGTTTCTTGTTGGAAGTCAGCGGCCTGCGATCCCGACCATTGAACATCAACGACGCCCGCGGGTTGGTGATCGGGTCGGGTTTGGGACTGAAGATGAGCGAGCCGGATCTAGAGTTCAACTGCACTGACGACTTGGCAAGTATCCTGATGTTGACCGGCGGAGTCGACCGACCCATCGCGTCCTCGGAGTGGATCCTGATGATCAGCGAACGGACCGGATTCCTCATGGACTGAAACGGCCCAAACCAGACGACCTCGCATCCAGGGAAGCTCAAGATGACTTGAGCTTCCCTTTTTTGTTTTATTTTCAGTCTTCCCGCAGTCCTGGGATCGATCGGCGGCGGTTGGAGAGCACATCGGCGAGGGTATCCCATACGGTCATCACGTAACCGTGTGCCAGCCAAGCGGCGAGCAATCCGCATCCGGTGGCCACGACGGCGATGGCGACGACTGGGCGGGCCATCGATTCACGACTGAGCAACAACAGGATCGCCAGCAACGGGATGCCAGCGGCCAGAAACAGGTAATGTCCGCACCGCCGCAGCAACAACCGACCACGCCAATCGAATGAATCGTCACGAACGTCGTGTCGCACCATCGCGGGATAGTAAACTCGGGTGCAGAGAACGGTTAACGCAAAAAACGGGTACACCGCCGCGACGCCGCCGCACACCAAGAGCGAACCAAAGAAGTGCAGGGCTTCGAGTTTACTGAATTCGCCATACCAACCGCTCAACATTCCCGGGTAAATCAGTGCGGCGACCATCCATAACGTCAACCCGATCCAAGCGGCTCGCGGCGGCAATTCCATCAAACGATTCAAATCCTTCGGACTGGCTCCGACGCGAAGACGCAACCGTTTCATCGATCGGGCGACCGGAAACGCCGTCACGACCATCGCGGCCGCTCCGATCGGAAATGCGACCGCATTGACTACGCTGGCCAAATGGAAGAACCCCGTTTTCATGCCCGGATGCGAAGCGATAACGGCCGCGTGGTTGTAGTAGAAATTGAAAATTGCGGCGGCGATGTTGGGAACCAGGATCGCAGTCATGGCCACCAACCAAACTGATTGACGCGACAGGAACGCGTCCCACGAATCATGGGGAGGAAGAATGAAACGGGCCGCGCGTGGGCACAACGCCAAACGCAATCGCCCCGCCAATTCAGCTCCGTCGGCCGGCCGGCGGCTCGGGACAACATCCAAACATCGTGTCAGCACGTCATGAAGGATGCTATCGCTACCATTGATGGCTCGATCATGTGTGTCGAATTCGTCAGCTTGCCAAAGTTGCCGCGACCTCCAATGCGCCTGCAGCATGTCATCTTGGCTTTCAAAGTCGTCTTCACATGAAAACGGTCTTTCACCTCGCCACAATTCCCACAACAACACGCCGACCGAATACAGATCCGCAGGTGTGCCGACATCGGGCTGGCAGTCATCGTAAGACGACGTGGCGGTAGGATTGGTGCCCCGGGCTCGCATCATCGCCTCGATATGTTCCGGTGCCATGTAGGCGATCGAGCCGCCGACCTGATCGCTTGTTGAACTCGTGTCGGGCTGTGTCATCACGCTGACATTGAAATCGGCCAACTTGACTTGGCCTTCGGCGGACAACAAAACGTTGGCCGGTTTGAGATCACGGTGCAGCACGCCTTCTTGATGAGCCGCTTGCAAACCTTGGCTCAATTGCACCCCGATCCATGCCACCACCGATGTCCAATCCGCCGTGGCGATGAAGTCGCGTATTTGTGAATGTGCCGGGATCTGTTGTGCGGCATCGAGTAAGTTTTGATCGACGGCGGCCAGCAACATCGTGCCGCAGCGATCTTCCGGACGGGTCTCCCGAACACGTTTGACGACGTCGCCCAACGTGCCACCCGCTAAATACTCCATGTACAACAAGGACACGGGCGAGGACGCCGCTTGTCGCTCATCAAACACGCGAACAATATGCGGATGATCGAATTTCGCCAGCGTCCGAGATTCGTTACCTCGACGACGAGAGAGTTTCAATGCGACCAAGCGTGCCATCGATTGTTGGCGTGCTAAGTAAACGCTGGCGAACGAACCCTTTCCCAACCGCCGGATGATTTCAAAATCGTCCATCACTTCGCCCGGTTGCATCGCGTGGATGATCGCGTCGCGGGCGACTTGTTCGTCGGTATCGTGATCGTTCGATGCTATCTCGCGCGGGGATTCCGCATCTGCGAATCGCTTAAAATGATCGCTCAGATGAGGAAAACAGACCGATTCGTCCGTCCAACTTCGGAAGCGTCCGATCGACTGTTCACATTGCCGATATTCCAAAACCAACGACAGCGGCACGCGATTCCGAGGTAGCCAGTCGGCGAAGTGATTCAAGTAGTCGTCAAGTTCGCGGACCGGAGGTCGCGACGTTTCGGCAGCGACTTCGAAAACGGTTGAAAGGTCCATTTTAATCAGTTCGACAATCAGCTCGATCGCAAGATTCTGGACGACCGGCACGCCTCTTGAATCGGCAATCAGCGGCTGCGATTGGGTCCCTTCGGCTCCCACATTTGGATCGATATTCTGGATCAACTCACGGATCTGTCGCAGATTCTCGACCGGTGCAATCGACGCCAATTCCATCAGGGCAAGTTCGAGCCGTTGGGAATCGTCATCGATCGGTTCGTTGGATAGAGACGACACCATCAATTCGGTCAGGAAAAAAGGTTAGACTGTCAAACGGACGCAGAATGCTCGATCGCTGTTTTCATACAGCCTACCCGATCCATCAAGGAACGCCTCCATGGGGACTCCCACCACGAACGACGATGGTCCACTCGATAACGGCGCTAGCGAAGACGACCAATGCGATGATGATGGAGGCGACGGCCGACGCATCGCCGAAGAACGGTCGGTCTGCCTGCTGGCGGACTATTTGAAAAATCACGAGCGAAGGCTGGCCGGTTTTATCCGCAGCCTCTGTGGTCCGCGGTTGCTCGCCGTGACGGAAGTCGACGATCTGTTGCAAGAAGTGGCCACATCGGCGGTCAGTGGTTTGGCGACGGCACCCTTGGATCAATACACCGTTTGGCAATGGCTGCAACAACTCGCCCGACGCCGGGTCGTCGACGCTCACCGCCACCATTTCGAAGCCAAACGCCGCGACGCCGGTCGTGAAGTGTCGTTTCAAGCTGGCGGAGAGGATACCGGTCGCGACGGATTGCAGGCGATGTTGGCGGCCAGCATCACGTCGCCGTCGGCGGTGCTCAGCCGTGACGTGAGACTCTCGAGGCTTCGACAAACGCTCGACTCAATGCCAGAGGAACAGCGTACCGTCGTCACGATGCGATATCTCGAAGGAAAAACGAGCAAACAAATCGCCGAGAAAACTGGGAAATCCGACGCGGCCGTCCGAGTGATGTTGTCTCGCAGCACGAAGTGGCTCGAAGACGCACTAAGCGATGTGAAACCATCGACATCAAGACGTCGCCCCGTATGACCCGTCGACGTGGACGCAAGTAAGTGGCAAAACTACGGCAGCGGCAAGATCACGGTCGCCCGCGTGCCCGAACCGGGGTTGGAGTCAAAACTCAGCCGTCCGCCGAGCCGCGTGATCACGTTGCGTGTCAAGAACAAACCCAATCCGATCCCGCGTCCAGGTTCTTTCGTCGTGAAAAAAGGTTCGCCCGCTCGGCCGAGCACGTCTTCCGACATCCCGTGACCGCGATCGATCACATAGATCGCCATTTCATTTCCCAAACGTTGAGCTTGCACGGTAACCGTACTGTCGGCATCGCTGCTCGCGTCGAGGGCGTTGTGGATCAGGTTTCGGATCGCCTGAGCGACGGCTTCCTGCGGCAACCACATCGGCTGCAGTTCCCAAGGCGGTGTGTCGTCATCGACACCGCCGGTCCCATCGTGGTCGTCGGCTTGGGATGGCAACGAATGATGCGACAGGTCGGGAACCCACGGCGTATCCGGCTCGAGGATCTCGACACGATGCGGATCGCGGATGCCTTCGAGAACCGTGTCGATGAGTTCCCCAAGCGTTGTGCGGTTCCACTGATCGGCGACGGCGTCTCCGGCGGCTGATCGCATGCGAGTTAAGACTTGACGACATATCTGCAATTGACCATCGATCAATCGCAGGTCGTCGTCGATCGAAGACGGTTTGTCGACCGCCTCGAGATGACGTGATAATTCGCGGCAAGCGACGTCGATCGCCGACAATGGGGTTGCCAACTCGTGAGCCGCCCCGGCAGCGAGCGTGGTCAAGCCTTCCAATCGGATCGCGTCGGCACGTTCAGATTGGCTGCGTAATAAATCCTCTTCGCGATCGCGGAGCGTCCGGGCGGTTCGCGTGACAAAGTAGGTAATTACCGATCCGCAGGTAACAAACGCGATCAACGAAGCCACGTTTCGCATCGACAACGTATTCCATCGCCAAACCGCTCCGTCGATCGGCTGCACACTGAGCCCCAGAACTGGCATCGACTGCCAAAGCAGCGTGGCGTACCCGGCAACGGCCAAGACCGTCAACGCCCAGGCCGCTCCACGATGCAACATCACGCCACCGACGGCGAGGTTGACGAAGTAGAAAAAGCAAAACGGGTTATCGGCACCACCACTGAGGTACAACATTACCGTCAACGTGACCAAATCCAACGCCATCAATCCGAACGCTACCCGCAAAGGTGTACCGATGCAGTCGTTCTCACGCTCAACGGCCGGCTTGCCATAGGGCGACTTAAGCGGAGACGCGGTCACTTCGTTCTTCTTAATCCGGACCAGCCACCAACCGTACACAAAGTTGGTGGTCGCCGTCAGCAAGACCATCAAAAACAACGGCAAGATCGGCAGCGTCGTGGGAGTAACGAATCTTGCCAAAATAATCGTGATCAGTTGCCCGATGGTGGCAAACGAACGCAACCGCAACAGCCAAGTAGACGACCCCAGCGGAGCGGGCGAGATCAATGGCATTTTCAGATTCTTGCAATAGCGAGCTGGTGATTTAGACTGCTTCGTAACCCGAAGCGTTAGTTTTGAAGTTGCGCTCTTGCCTGTGGCATTGGTTTATCGTAACCCGACGCGTAAGCGAGGGATGAGTCAATATCAATTATCCCTCGCTTACGCAGCGGGTTACGAAAAAAACGCAACTTCAAAAAGCGTTAGCGAGGGATACCTGCAGAGGTTTCAATGGCGTTCGATCCCTCGCTCACGCGTCGGGTTACGATTAAATCAACAGCCCGCTAGTGCGTTTCGCGGCGGGTCAGTTCGTCGCGAAGTTTGGCGGCCAATTCGTACTGTTCTTGTTGAACGGCTTGGTCGAGACGTTCCCGTAACGTTTGCCCGACCGAATACTCGTTGCGCAGCGATTCGCGAAGGTCGATCAATCGGACGATCAATTCGTCTTCGTCGAAGTGTTCTTCGGCGTCGTGCTTGACGAAGAACACACGCAAAACATCGAGGCCACGGTTGATCGCTTGAATCGCTTCTTCGGGTGTGTTCTCTTCGAGTTCGCCGAGGGCTTCGGCTTGCGTCCGGTGGAACAACACGAAGGGACGATACTGTTCGTGGGTCGACGTCCATTCCGGATCGTCGGACATTTCTTCGCAAAGGTCCATCAGGCGCAATGTGTGATCCGCGTCTGTGACCGCGCGATGATAGAACTGCAACCGCAACCAGCAAATCCGTCGGTGGTAGAATTGCATGAACTCGCGATCGATCTCGTTGCAATCGCGTTCGGTCAACTCGTAATCGGGATCGTTGAGCCGACGCAGTTGCAGGTGTTCGAGATAGCTGTCCGAACCACTGATTTTTTCGCCATCGGGACGCCCGGTCGTTTCGAGTTGCAAAATGCCCATGTCCACCCGCATCTGCAACACATCCCGGTCGTCTTTGCCTTTGATCATGCGAACGTTGAGGGTCGCCGGATCAAAGGCCCATCGTTTGAGAAGGTCGTCCAAATGCCGGGGGCGTTTCATGTAATTCGCGAGAGGGTGATAAGAAAAGCGAGGCAACTCGTCGGGACAATCCACCAGTATATCACCGGCTCGCCCGATGAGAACCTTCAATCGTCGCGGCGCGGCGTCCCACGCAATCGTTTTTTCTGGGACAGTCGCTTTTTCCCTTCGATGCGTCGCTTTTTACTGCCTAAAGTGGGACGCGTCGGCGTCCGTGTTTTGGGTGGCACGCGGCACTCGAGCAACATCGTGACCAGACGAGCGCGAGCATCGGCTAGGTTGCGGATTTGATCGCGAGTCTTATCGCTATGTAAGATAAACTCACCTTCCTGATTGATCCGGTTGGCGTACCGCTTTTCAAAACGATGACACCAGGCCTCGTCGAACCCGTCTTGCGGTTGCGGTGTCCAACGCAGTGTGACCCGCGAATTGACCTTGTTGACATTTTGTCCGCCCGGCCCGCTGCTGCGGGAAGCCGACCACGACAAGGCGGTCTCGGGGATGACAAATCGGTGAGTAACGGATAAATCAGACATAAATTTCAGTATGTGGTCGAGCGGCAGAAAAAATTTTCCACTTAAAGCGGCTACGCCGCAAACGTACAAGCCCGACGCGCACCGGCGTGTTGATTGATTGCACGTTTGGGCGTTTTCGTTTAACGGCAAGCCGCAGGCGCCTGCGTTTTCAAACTCTGTCGCCTGCGGCTTGCCGTTAAACGATTCAATCAACAGACCGGCAAGCGAGTGGATTCGCTGGTATCAAAAAGTTTGGAACGAATTCCCTCGCTCGCGGGCTTGTTGATTTAATCGTAACCCGACGCGTGAGCGAGGGATTCAGCGCCATTAAGGCCTCTGTATGTATCCCTCGCTCACGCTTCGGGTTTCGATGAGGACTAAATCAACAGCCCGTCGCGCGTCGGGTTTGTATCAAATGCATTCAAAAAACACCAAATGCGGCGGTAACTGATGTAGAGACGCCTAATCGAGCCTCGGCGAAACTCGCCTACGTGGCGAGACAGACACGGTCGGTCACGAACCGGTTCGCGTCATGCTAACATCTTACCGCACATCGAGTTCCCTGATTCGCCGGGCTTCTTGATCCGCGTTTTGCGTCCCTTCAAACCAACCACCCCTTGATGTCGTTCATGAGTTCCTCAGCCCTTCCCGCCGCCGACTTGCGACCGTTGACGATCGGCAACGTGGCGATCGGGTTTCCGGTGGTGCAGGCGGCGTTGTCCGGTTACAGCGATCTGCCGATGCGGGTGATCGCCCGTCGGCATGGTGCGAGTTACAGCGTTTGCGAGGTGATGCTGGATCAGTTCTTGTTGTCGTTGACCAAACGCGAGCGAACACGTCACTTCCTCGACATTGCTGACGAAGAACACCCCGTCGGCGGTCAGTTGATGGGGGCCGAACCGGAACAATTCTCGCTCGGTGCGTTGAAACTTGTCGAAGCGGGCTTTGACATCATTGACGTGAACTTCGGTTGTCCGGTCAAGAAGGTACTCGGTCGATGCCGTGGTGGCTTTCATTTGTCACAACCCGCCGTCGCGATCGAGATCTTGAAACGAACCCGCGACATCGTTCCCGACGCGATTCCCGTGACCGTCAAAATGCGGCGGGGGATCGACGACACCGACGAAGCCCGAGATCAGTTCTTTGAGATCATCGACGGAGCGATGCGTGTGGGTCTGGCGGCCGCGACCGTCCACGGCCGAACGGTCGTGCAACGTTATGTCGGACCGAGTCGGTGGTCGTTCTTGCGTGAAGTGAAAGCTCACGTCGGCAACCGGCTAAAGATTCTCGGCAGCGGAGACTTATTCTCCGCAGAGGATTCACTCAAGATGATCGCTGAAACGGGAGTTGACGGCGTGACGGTCGCACGCGGCGCGATCGGCAATCCATGGATCTTTCAGCAAACCCGAACGCTAGCGGATACCGGTGAATTGCCACCACCGCCGACGCTGCACGAGCAAACCGCCGTGATGCGAGAGCACTTCACGTTGTGCGAACAAACTTACACGGTCGATCGGGCACCGCTGTTGATGCGGAAGTTTTGCATCAAGTACTCGCAGTGCCACCCGGATTACGAGAATGTTCGATTGGCGTTCGCTCGCTTACGCACCCGCGACGAGTTTGAGTCCGCGTTGGCGGAACACTACGCGATCGATGGCCCGGGTCGGTTCGTTCCGCGTGAGCTGCATGGATCTCAGGAAGAGTGATGAAAGAACACCACGAGTGTTTCAACCACATTTGACTTTAGGGTGTCATCAACGTGGCTCGACGGTCCTCCGTCGAGAATCACGGTGGGGACCACCGTGCCACGTTTTAAGCCAACTAGACTCGCAGTTCGGCGGGGTCGGGGGAGGTGATGACCGTCTTGCTTTGGCTGACCCGGGACCAATCGAATTGGTCGATCATCGCTTGATGCCATTGGTCGAGCGTCCAATCACGCGTTTGATCGGGTTGGGGAAAATCCTCTTGATGCCCGAAAACCGAATTGGCGGCCCAAGCGACGATGGTCTTGGCGTGGACGCCTTGGTCGCGATACCACGACAAACGCGTATCGCCGTGCCGTTTGGCCAAGCGACGTCCGTCCGCGCCGACGACCAACGGAACATGGGCGTATTGAGGCGGCGATTGTCGTAAGTAGTCATAGATTTGTCGTTGTCGAAACGCACTGGCCAACAAGTCATCACCGCGTACGACTTCGGTGACTCCGGCGTCGACGTCGTCGATCACGACGGCGATTTGATAGGCGGCGACGCCTTCTTTTCGTGTCACAGGAAAATCCCCCAGTGCCGATGTCGGATCGCAGTGAACGGTTCCGGCGACCAGATCATCCAGTCTCATCGAATGAGGGTCGATCCGAAAACGCAAGCAATAGTCGCCGTCCGGTGGCATCGCCTGACCACGGTGCCAACTCGAGCACGTGCCCGGATAGATCGTTGTCTCAGGCTCCAATGAATGAAAGCCGCTCGTCGCACGGAGTGACGATGCCGATACCGAGTGTTCGTGGGGCGCCGACGCGGCTTCGTCGATGTCCTTTCGCGAGCATACGCAAGGATAAACGCGATCATCCTCGATGAGGTTTCGGAGCACGGATTGGTAAACCTCCGATCGTTCGGTTTGGATCACCGGCTCGCCGTCGTATTGGATTCCCAGCCACGCCAAGTCTTCGAACACCTGCGCGGTCGCCCACGGCTTGATTCGGGGCGAATCGATGTCTTCGATCCGCAGCAGCAACCTTGCGTTCTGAGACCGGGCACTCCAGTACGCGATTAGGAACGTTCTCGCATTGCCCAGGTGTTGGGCACCGGTCGGAGAGGGTGCCAGGCGACAAACCGGAGAGCGCGTCATGTGAATCGTGGCCCCCAACGTCGCATCGATAGGAACAACAAGCTACCCAGATACGTGGTGGCGGCGACGAGGCACAGTGTTTGGTATGTTTGAGGTACGATAACCATCGCACCGATGAATTGAGCTGCGATCGCGACATACAACCAATTCGTGATGAAGCGTCGATCTTTATTCCGAATGAACCATGCCCCGACGGGGGCTCCGACGACGACGACCGGGACCGCGCACCACCAAAACGCCACCGCTTCGGGCCACACTCCGCCGCCGATCAATCGCAGCGTCGTGCCCGCCATCGCGTTGACCGCCATGATCACGACGCTCGTGGGGGTCGCCACCTTTTCGCTGAGCCGGAACATGATGGTCAGCATGGCAAAAACGAGCATGTCCAGGCCGCTGCCCGTGATTCCCGAAATCGTTCCACCGAGGACGCCCATCAGCACCAACGCGACGCTCAACAAGCGATTCGGATACACCAGTTCGGTGACGATACTCGCGTTCCGCCGATTCACCAGAAACAAAGCCAAGGCGAGCGATAGCCACAACGAGACAAAAAACATCTTGACCAGGGGCGGCGACATCAGCCCGCTGATTTCAAATCCGATCATTAATCCGAACAAGCCGCCTAGATTCGATAACCAAACGGCACGCCAATCGATCTGAATTTTCATCAGCACGATCCCGATCGACGCCGCGCCCATGCCGACGGACTGGATCATCAACGAGAAATCTCGAGCGACCGGCGGGTCGACGTGAAAGATCAACGTCATGACGGGAAAGGCCACCGCGCCGCCTCCGGCACTCGTACTGCCGGCAATGAAACTGCCCACAAGCATCGTCGGGGCGATGACCCAGTGACTCAACAGTTCCGCTGGAGAAACCAAAAACGTCACCCCGACCGCCCACAACAGCCAAACGAATCCGGCGAGATACCAGGAATAACGGTGCATGAATGACAATCACAAGGTTATCCGAAAAGGGGGCTGACCCTCTCCGGCGATGCAAAAAAGTAACCGATATCGACACGCCTCCAAAGGGTCAGCCCCTTTTCGGATAGGCTTTCAGCGGTGAACACGATAACGGCGAAGTAGGAACGACCACGACATCTTATTCGCAATCGGCAGGGTTTGACTAACCCGTCAAATTTGATTGATCGGGCTATTCCGACGAGCGGACGGCTTCGTCAGACCGGTGGTGCGATTCTTGCTCATTGCGACGGTTATGCCCCGTCGATTGCAATAATTGGGTCGATTGCGTTGAAGGGGTCGTACCTCGTTTGATTGTCATTACCGGGTCGCCGAGCCATCGCCATGCAATTCCAACCTAAGACCTCGCACCGGACAGTCGTCTTCGCCGTCGCGTTCGGATGGGGTCTTGCCGCGATTGTCCCGCCCTTGACGGCGATCGCTCAAGAATCACCGGCCGCTGAGGGAATGACACTCCCTGATGGTTACGGAGATTCAGGCGATTTTGAAATGATTGAGGAAGGCTTGGTAACCGACCGGACCGCACCTAGCAACTGGAACGTTCGGACAGAATCGACACTGACTCAATGGGACTCCAAGGGTAATACGGAATCACGAACCAAAAGCGACCGAGGCAATCAACCGTTCGCCGGTGGCAATGCGAACGATAGTGACCAGCCGCCGAAGGTCTATCTGCAGGACCATCAAGAGCATGAACGTCACTGGGATCTCGCCGACCTGCCGATCGAGACACCACTGATCGCCGAGATCGAACTACCCGCCGAAGTCGTTGATCGCTACCAAGTCCGATTAGAACAAGTCGGACAAGCCGACGAACAGATCGTTCTATTTGATTCGGCGGTCGATGTTCTCGGAATCGTCGCGGCGAATGATCCGTCCCGACACGAACTGAAAATCCCGTTTTGGACGCGGACCGGCCATGTCCGATGGACCATCACGACGTGGAAAAACAACCACTCTGATACGTGTGATGTTGTCGTGCGTGTTCTGGAACCAATCGATCGCCCCGGCTTGAAGCTCGAACTGCCGAAGTTCCGAAACGGCAATCGGCTCACCGCTGATCGTTCGATCGATGATGCCTCGGCGTCTAGCGGTGAGCAACCGGGTCGGCCAACTCCGACGGTCTTACTTCGGTTTGACGAAGTTCAAGAAACGTTGCTGGGGAGATCCGGTGCACGGCTGGATGAAATGGATTCAATGAAACTCGTGGACCGCGTTGTTCAGTTGTTGGATTTCCAGGCGTCAAACGGTGCGATCATCGATGTGCCACCGGATCAATTCGAACTTTGGTTTAACGGCTTCGCGAATGCTGGCTTGCGGTTGGTTCCCGCGATTGAAGTCGCGCCGAACTCAGCGAACATGGACGAAATTACGCAATGGACAACCGAGCATTCGTCGTCCAAGGCGTTTGTGGGGGTTGCCTTGTATGACGCCGCGAAGTCGGATCAAACGATCGCCGCGGCTCGCAAACTTGCGAATCATCCATCCGATCCATGTGTCTGGGTATTGCCACCGGACGCCTACGCACCATCCGATGTCGCGCAGGACGTCGACGACGAACGTCACCGTGCCTGGAGCCCGACGTCGATCGCATGGACGACGCACCCCATCGTAGGATTATCAAACGGATTTCGCCTAAGGGCGGTGCGATCCGAACCGATTTCATTGCCATTTCAATGGATTGTGGACGACCCTGTAGCTAGCGAGCAACTGCTCGTCCGGCGGAGCAACGAAACTCATCCGCCGCAAATCGCTGGTTCGTTCCATGAACACTCGGTTGCCACGGCGATTGTGAAACGAAAAGCGAGCTCGATTGTCAGTAATGGAAGCTTGCGTCATCTTGCTCAACCGCAGTGGTTACGTCATCGCAGTCTTCTCTCGTGTTCAGCCGAAGTGAGTGAGCTGACCGAACTCGGCGAAGGCATTCACGCATCCTGGGATGCCAAGTCGGGAAGTGGCCGGGTCGCCAACCTCTCGCCTTGGGATGCGGCCGTCGTATTAAGGACTCGCGTGAAGGACCCATCCGGTAAAGACGATGGTAACTCGAAAGTGATTCACCTTTCAGCATACGAGGTTGAGCAGTTTGTTCTGGCGGTAGGAACATCGCAAGTTGAACCACAACTGGTCTGTCAATGCAAACGCAGGATCACCGATCGCGAACGAATCACCCGTCATTGTGAGCGGCTGTTGAGCCATGCGGAATCGGCCTCGCGTTGGGAACTGAAGTCAGACAACCGAATCCCCAATGCGGATTGGAGCGACCGCGACGAATCGGGACGACCGACGAAGTGGAATTTGTTTGACGGACATGGAATCGAAATCTCGACCGTCCCGCTTTCGGACAAGGAGAACGCTGTTGCGAGAAAGCAAGAGTGCTTGCAAATCAAAACGTTTGTTCCGCGGCACTGGCCCGAAGCCCCTTGCGGTTGCGTAAGATCCGGGTCTTTTCCGGTTCCTGAGTCTCGACGCTTGTTCGTCGCGACGCGAATCGAACTATCCGACGAAATCGCGCTGGATGACATTCGCTGGACGCTTTGTGATGCCAAAAACGATGAGCCGCTGCCGTTTTTAGTTCATCACGATCTCGTGTCCTCGAAGGGCAATGGCCGTGTCATGCGCTTCGTTGCTGAAGTGGATTTAGGTGAAGTCGCCGAGGTCAGCGACGTCTACCTACAGTGGCAACTGGATGGCGGTGGCTGCATTCGGTTGTCCGATCTACGCAGTTGCTCGGACTTCTTACCCGTCGCTGAAATCGAGCCGCTTCCGAAACAGGCACTGCTCGCGTTGGCGGATTTGCAACAAGGACGCTTTGAGGCGGCGCAGCGATTGTTGGTCGCGACCGACTGGGAACGTTTGAGTCGAACGATCGACACTTCGGACACAGTCGAAATTGCGGGAATGGCAGATGCACCCGAAACGGTCGATATCCCAGCAACGGTTGACATCCCTGCCGAAGCAATGGCACCGCTCGCTGTTCCGACACCGGTTGCGTCGGTGGTTTCCGACGAGTTGATCACCCCCGAGTCGGTTTCGGCAGGTACGATATCGGACCAGCCGACCGCACCGATCCATAACGATTTGATCGAGGCTTTGGCAATGGAACCATTGTCGCCTGCGTTGTCACAACTTGGCTTGCCCGTTGATTCTGGTTCGGTTGCCGATCCGGGTTTGCCCGTTGCCGGGTCGGCTGAGAAGCGGTCCGGAACGTTTAATTGGATCGGCGAATTTGGCCCTAGTGAGGAAATCCCCCGGGTGAGTCTGTTGAAGCAGAAAACAACCATGCGACTAGCCCGCGTTGCTCCGGGGGAGAGCACACCGTCACCGATGCCGAACGAGGTTTCCGCGAAACCCTCCGACACCGAGCAGATCGAACCGCGTCCAGACCGGCGCACCCTGTTCGACCTGTGGCGAAACCGGTATCGTCGTGATCCTCACGTCCCGTCCCAACGGGCATCCGCCAAAGGGGCCCCTTCCAGCGATAAAGGATCCTGATGTCATCGCGTTCTTACCAAACGAGTCCTGCGCCGATCGACGGCCTGCCCAGCGGCATTCCTTATATCATTGGTAACGAAGCGGCCGAACGGTTTAGCTTCTACGGCATGAAGGCGATTCTTACCGTCTTCATGACCCAGTATTTGATCGGGTCGAGCGGCGGCGTCGATCCGATGAGCGGCGAGGACGCGAAGTTTTGGGTTCACATCTTTGTGATGGCCGCGTACTTCACTCCGTTAGCCGGCGCGTTGATCGCGGATTGGTTGCTCGGCAAGTACCGCACGATTTTGTATTTGTCGGTGCTCTACTGTTTCGGGCACTTGGCCTTGGCGGTCGATGAAACGCGAATGGGGCTGGCCGTTGGACTCAGCCTGATCGCCTTGGGAACCGGGGCCATCAAACCATGTGTTTCGGCGCACGTCGGCGACCAATTCGGAACACGCAATTCGCATCTGCTGTCGAAAGTGTTCGGCTGGTTTTATGTCGCGATCAACATGGGCGCATTTTTGTCGACGTTGTTGACGCCATGGTTATTGGACCGCTACGGATCACAAGTTGCCTTCGGCGTTCCCGGCGTGCTGATGGCAGTCGCGACGATTCTATTCTGGATGGGCCGCAACCGTTTTGTTCACATTCCCGCCCGTGGCGTCGGTGTTTTCAAAGACGCCTTCACGGGCGCGGGGCTCAAGGCGATCTTGGCACTTGCTCCCATCTACGTGTTGGTCGCGGTGTTCTGGAGCCTATTCGATCAAACCGCGAGCGCTTGGGTCTTGCAAGCCGAAAACATGGATCGCAACTTCTTGGGCACGAACTTGTTGTCGAGCCAGATCCAAGCGGCCAACCCGTTCCTGATCTTGATTATGGTTCCTTTGTTCAGCTACGCGATTTATCCGGCGATCGATCAAGTATTCAAACTCACGCCGCTTCGCAAGATCGGCATCGGCATGTTCTTAACCGTCGCCGCGTTTTCAATCAGCGCGTTGATCGAGCAAAACATTCAAGACGGCGGCACGCCCAACATCGGCTGGCAGGTGCTCGCTTATGTCATCTTGACCGCTGCCGAAGTCATGGTGTCGATCACCTGTTTGGAGTTTAGCTACACGCAGGCGCCCAACAGTATCAAGTCGATTATCATGAGCTTGTACATGTTGTCGGTTTCGTTGGGCAACTTCATCACCGCCGGGGTCAACGCGATCATCAGCAACCCGGATGGAACGTCCAAACTACCCGGTGCGTCGTATTACTGGTTCTTCACCGGATTGATGCTGGCCGCCGCGATCATTTACATCGCCGTCGCCTACTTCTATCACGGAAAGACATACATCCAAGACGAGGGCGACCACGACAGTGACATTGACCATGAACAAGCGATCTTAGACCAGTCCGCATCCCGATGAGTGAACTGCTCGCCGAAAGTCCGTTGGTCGTTTCGATCGCGTTGGGGGTGCTATCGGCCGCCCTGATTTACGGGTGGTTGCAAACCGGCAAGAAACCGCTGGCGATCATCGGTTTGGTGCTCGCGGTGTGCGTTCCGTTGGCTTGGGTGATTGCTGAAAATTGGGTAACCGATCGCGAACGAATCGAACAACTGATTCACGAAGTCGCCGACGCCGTCGAGGCGAACGATCACCCGCGGGCGTTGTCCGTCATCGGGGACGAATCGACGCGACGGCAAGCGGCCGGCGAACTTCCGCAGTGGGAGTTCAGCCAAGCGGACGTGGGAAACATCCGCAGTATTCGCGTCATTGAAAACACCCTCCCGGTTCAGGCCGAAGTGGAAATGACCGTCAAGGTAACCGTCAGCAGCAAACGAGGTTCGATCCAGAACATTTCGGTACCTCGTCGGCTGAATCTGACTTTCGAAAAACGCGGGTTGGACTCATCCGATCACGGCGGTTGGGTCGTGACCGGGTATCGACATTTCCAGATCGTCGGCAACGCCGATGGCTTCACCAGTGGTCCCATTCAATAGCTTTGTCTGACGCATGAACTTACCTCGTTTCATCTCGCTCGACGGCATCGACGGCGTCGGTAAATCAACGCAGATCGCCATGCTAGCCGAACGGTTGACACAAGCGGGGTGCGACGTGATGACGGTCCGCGATCCCGGCTCGACGGAAATCGGTGCGAGGTTGCGGGAGATCTTATTGGACAGTGACTTGCGAATGAATCGACTGACCGAAGCGATGTTGTTCATGGCGAGCAGGACAGAAATGATCGAGACGATCCTGCGTCCGGCATTGGCGGCGGGCAAAACGATCATTTCGGATCGCTTTCTATTGGCCAACGTGGTCTACCAAAGTACCGGCAACGGCCGCGAGAATGGAAAGCCAACCGTTGCACCGGAGACGTTGTGGCAAATGGGCCGGATCGCCTGCGGAGGGTTGTCGCCGGATCTCACCTTGGTGCTCGACATGCCGGTCGAGATCGCGATGGCAAGGCTCGACGGCCCCGCCGACCGGATGGAGTCCCGTGGACAAGAATACATGGCCAACGTCCGCGAAGCGTTCTTGCGAGAACTACCTCAAACCGGCGGCCGCGGGGAGGTCATCGACGCCCAAGGCGCCCCCGACGAAGTCGCCGAGCGAATCTGGACAGCAGTCACCGCACAAAAGGTGTCAGGACTCTTTTCCGGCTCCTGAATCGGCGGCTGAAAGTCGCCGCCACTCGCGCCCCGGATTTTGTGGTGTTGGGCTGTTTGACCCGACGCCGCCGGCAAGGCTATCGTAAGCTAAACTACGCGATGTTATTCCTTCGACTCTCGCCCGGAACGATCTCATGAGTTTTCGACGACTCAGTCCGCCTCAGCCGCAACTCGCCGTCCCAATGCGGCTGCTCGGACAGGTTTTCATTTGCCTGGTATGCCTGCTTGCTACCATTCACTTGAGCGCAGATGACGTCAAATCCGGTACCAACAATCCCCGACCCAAGACATCGGAAAGCAAGACGTCCGATAACAAGCCAAATGTAGAGCGAACACCAGCAAAAGCCCTTGGTAGCGAGAAATCTACCGATGTCGCCGAATCGCTCGACGCGGTCGATCCCGAAGAAACCCAGGCCATGAACGCCAAGCCGATCGACATGATCGGACCGGGGGCCAGGCCTCCCGAATCGCTCGAGCCGCTGATCGAATTGGCGCGTCGGGCCAAAGAGAAGTTCGAGACCACCATTGACGCCTATACTTGCTTAATCGTCAAACAGGAAACCATCGATGGCAAATTGGACTCGGCTCAATATCTTCGTTTGAAGGTCCGTGATCGGCGGGTGCAGAACGGCCAATTGATCCAACCGCTTTCTATTTACGCAAAATTCCTAAAGCCTGAAAAAGTTGCCGGTCGCGAAGTGCTTTACGTCGAAAACCAACTCGACGGGGATTTGTTGGTCCGTCGTGGTGGGAGCCGTTTGCCAAACCTGACATTAAAGTTGGATCCCGATGGTCGGTTGGCCCGAAAGGACACCAACTATTCGATCACGCAGACCGGAATTCGACCGATGCTGCAACAGATTCTCGATCGCATGGAAACGCAACCGGCCGATTGCCCCATTCAGATTCGCTTGTTCGCCGACGCCAAAGTGGATGGACGCAGTTGTCAACACATTGAAATCCGGCAACTCAAGCAAACGCCACAGTCGGACTTTCAAATCGCCAAGGTCTACATCGATGACGAGTGGCAATTGCCGGTGTACTTTGCATCGTATGCGTGGCCTGGGGCAGAGGGTGGCGAACCGGTTTTGCAAGAACAATACGTGATCACCAAAATCAACCTCGAAGCCGAACTGACGGATTTAGACTTCGACCGCGCCAATCCAGCCTATCGTTTTCGAACCGAGGATGAAGAAGACGAAGACGAAGCCAAAGACGATGCCGCCCCGCTGGAGAAATAATTCGAGGCCACGCCCAATCGTTTTTACTGGCACACTTGACCACAGCCGCCTCAATCCGTCGTGTTCTGCTGACCCTAGATTTGCCTGAACATCGATCGCGTTTCATGCTTGCGATGCGATGATTCGGAACGCTGGCGGAGCGGACCGGTCGCACCAGAAGCATCCCCGCACGGGAGGTCGGTTCGGTGGCAGTTCAAGCGTCTTGGCATCCGATGAGGGATCCGCAACTCGAAACCTTGGTCGAGTCTTGCAACCACCTTCATACCCTGAGCGATGGTCTGGTCGAGTCGAGACGTCGCGAGTTCCAATGCCATGGACCCTGGCAATGGACCGAATCGTGCAGTCACACGATTGCGATGCCACGCGACGTGTTGACTTTTGAAGTCGTGCTAACGTCGGTACCGTGCGACGAGATGGATGTGTCCTATCAAACGCGACTGATCCGGCATTTTGCGCCGAGCTTGATGTATGACCAGTTGGTTCGGATGGAACTCGATGGTCGCCCAATTCGACCTAACAACGCTTCGTTGTCTCGAACGCTCGATCTTCAGTTCAATCGAATCTCTAGCGGGTCACGCCTGGTGATCGAGTATCAAGCCCGCGTTCACTTTTGCGCCGAACCAATGCGTGTGCTGTTGGGCGACACCCGCTTGCGGTGGTCTCGCTTGCCTAACCCGCACAATCGAACCAAAACGACGACCGGCCAATCAATTGACCGATTATCGGGAAAGCGAAGTTTGCCAGCCGAGCCGAATGGACGAATGATTCAAGAAAGTCATTCACCTTTGCAACCAAAATCACATGTCTGCGATTCCCGCTCCCGTTCAGCAAGTCCTAGCCGCTCGGCAAGAGGCGACGGCATCGAAAATCAACATGCAGTTGCTGGGCAAACAACTTGACGTGCAAAAGCAAGTCGGCGATTCGATCAATCAATTGCTCGAACAAACCGTCGTTGCTCAAAAACAAATCGCCAAAGGCCATTTGGACGTTCGGGTCTAACGGCAAGTTTCGCTACTTTTTTGCAAGACGTTGTCGTAGAAACATGAGTGCCGCTTTAGCGATCCGAGGTTGCACGATACTGGGGTGACCACCGAGTCGCTCGGTCAGACTGGATTGCTGGCCTTGGGGATCACGCACGGTGAACGTGACTTCGGATGCCGGCATCACTTGATCCACCATGTTTTGCAAATCCGGATACTCGTTGACCAGCAAGATCCAGTCGGCTTGAAACCGTTCGCTGATCACGTCGAAACAATCCGCGAGTGTTTGATTCTCTTCGGATGAAGGCGTCGTCCCGGTCAATCGGACCAGGTCATCGACTTTGGCGAGCGAGACTCCGCCGGCAAAAGCGGGTGTGTCACCGAGAGTGGCAAACCAATTGCCAAGCGGCGCGGCACGTCCAAGTTCGATCACGGCTAGGCGACCGCCCATTCTTTTGAGAATTTGATCGACGGCATGATGTTGTTCGAACGATTCGCCGTCACCGAAGTAAAGATCTCCGACGCGTTGCATGATGTCCTCGCGTGTCGCCGCGATCAACGCTTCGCATTCGGATTCGGTATTCGCGATCGCGCTAATCCGCAACGAGATCGTCGCCGAACTAACGGTAATGCCCACCCGCGGTTGACGATCACGGGCGATCATGTCGCCGAGTCGTTGCTCCATGTCGCTTTCGCCGGTGCCGAAGAATTTTAAAACGGCATGACGGATAGTTTTGATGCCGCCTCCGGAGGCCATGATCGTCGGCGCGACCGATTGATCAAACATCGTTTTCATTTCCGCCGGGACCCCCGGCAACGCGAAGATTCGCGATTCGGTTCCGTCGTCGCGGGTCGCAACCATGTCGATCCCCGGGGCGGTGCCCTGCGGATTGACGATCGGCTTGGAACCCAATGGAAACATCGCCTGGACCTGATTTCGTTCGGGCATGTCACGCCCCCGGCGGCTGAACATGGATTCGATGTGGCGCAACGACGCTTCATCCAGCTTCAAGGGTCGTCCGAGTGCTTCGGCGATCGCTTCGCGCGTCAAGTCGTCTCGGGTCGGCCCCAATCCGCCGGTGGCGACGACGATATCGGCCCGTCGTAAGGCGATCCGAAAGACATCGGTGTTGTGTGCGAGCGTATCGCCGACGGTGGTGTGGTATTGCACGTCGACGCCTAATTCGGCGAGGCGGCGGCTGAGCCATTGGGTGTTGGTGTCCAATCGGGCACCCCCGATCATCTCGTCACCGATGGAAATGATCTCTGCGTTGAAATGCGTCATGATTCTGAGTCGTGGATCGACCTGGGAGGGTGAAATGATAGCTTACCGGGGCGACAAATCGGCCTGAGAAGCTTAACCTTTTGGCCAGTCGCCGTCTTCGCGCCGAAACGCCCCGTTCACTTCGGCGTGTTCCTAACCCCCATTACCGATTCGCCGATGTCTTCTGCTAACCGATCTGAATCATCGCCCTGGACGTTGGGCTATTGCACCAACATTCATCCGGGTGTGGAAGTGGATGAGATTTGCAAAAACTTGCAAACCATTTCGGCCGAGGTCGCCCGGCGACGAAACGGCAAGCCACGACGACTACCCGTCGGACTTTGGATCGCGTCGACCGCAGCGGTTCAATTGCGGCGTCACGGGATGCAGCCGCTGATCGATACCTTGGCCAAGCATCAGTTGTTGCCCTACACCGTGAATGGATTTCCCTATGACAACTTTCATCAAGACCGTGTCAAGCACGACGTCTATCGCCCCGCTTGGTGGACCGACGAGCGGTTGATCTACACGAGGGATCTGGCCAAAATCCTAGGCGAGTTGTTGCCCGCGAACGTCAACACCGGCACGATCAGCACCTTGCCGCTCGGTTGGCCCAAGCAAATCGATGTGGAGGCGACCGAGGATGACGCCGGTGGGACCGGACAGAAGGTTTGGCGGGACCTCAACGAAGAAGAGTTGCATCACATCGGGACGAATTTTCGCCGTTTGGCTGAGGACATGCGGATGCTCGAAGACCGCACCGGCAAACGAATCGTGATCGCGATCGAGCCCGAACCAGGCTGTTTGCTGGAACGTTCTGAACAGGTCGTCGACTGGTTCAACGAACAACTGCCCGACCCGACGCATCGTCGTTACATCGGCGTCTGCCACGACATCTGCCACGCGGCGGTCATGATGGAAGACCAACGTGAAGTGCTGACTCGCTACGCCGACGCGGGCATCGTGCTCGGCAAGGTCCAAGTCAGCAGCGCGATTGTTGCGGACTGGGAAAAGATACCTTTGACGGACCGCGATGTCGCGTTGGACCAATTGCGACGGTTGGCCGAAGACCGTTACTTGCATCAAACAGGACGACTAACCGCCGATGGACGTTTCGCGTTAGCCGAAGACTTGCCGGAATTATTAGAAGTTCCGCCCACCGACGACCGGCGATGGGTTGTCCACTTTCACGTGCCGATTTTCTTGGAACGTTTCGGGCACCTTGAAACGACCCACAACCAAATCAAGCCGACCCTGCAAGCGATCATCGACTTGACCACACGCGCCAATGATAAGAAGAGTAAAACTCTCAAGAACCTGGAATTCACGGGTCACTGGGAAGTTGAAACTTACGCTTGGTCGGTATTCCCTGATTCGCTCCGCCAAGGCGACTTGGCGATCAGCGATGACATGACTCGCGACCAAGCGATGGCTCGCGACATTGCCCACGAACTGGATTGGTTTGAATCCTGCCTGACCCGTTGATCGAAGACAATCATGGAAACCCAACGCCCCCGACACATTGATCTCGGCGTGAACGTCGACCACGTCGCGACCGTCCGCCAAGCCCGGCGGACGACCGAACCGGACCCGGTCATCGCCGCCGCGCTTGCCGAACAAGGTGGTGCCGACGGCATCACGTTCCACCTGCGTGAAGACCGCCGTCATATCCAAGACCGCGATGTGGAGTTACTCATGCAAACGGTTCGGGTTCGAACGAATTTTGAACTCGCCTGCGCCGACGAAGTGCTGTCGATCTGTTGTCGACTCAAGCCCGATTGGGCGTTGTTGGTGCCTGAAAGTCGCGAAGAGGTCACCACCGAAGGCGGCCTTGACGTGGCCGGCGACAACGGCCGAATTCGCGACGCGGTCGCGCGGATTCGTGACGCGGGTATTCTAACGAGCTTGTTCTTGGACCCCGAACCGAAACAAATCGACGCGGCGATCGCGATGGGCGTCGATGCCGTGGAATTGCACACCGGTCCCTACGCGGTCGCCGATCGTCATCGGGTCGATACGGAATTGCAACGATTGACGCAAGTCGGACACCAGATCACGGCGGCGGGTTTACGCTTACACGCCGGACACGGTTTGACGTACCACAACGTTCGCGCCGTGGCGGTGATCGAAGGGATCGCCGAGTTGAACATCGGTCACTCGATCGTCAGCCGCGCCGTGATGGTCGGCATGAAAGAAGCCGTCGCCGAAATGCGACGCATTCTTGACCAATGCAGTGTGGCGGTTGGGGGATAGCGGTTGGTGGATAGCGGTTGGCTTTTGGCGGTTGGCTTTTGGCTTTTGGCTTACAGCCTCTGGCGTTTCGCGTCGGCGACAATCTGTTTGTTTCAAGCAGTTGCTACTGGGGGGGCAAACGGGAGTTTAAGTTTAAGTTTAAGTTTAAGTTTAAGTTTAAGTTTAAGTTTAAGTTTAAGTTTAAGCCAAAAGCCAATCGCTAATAGCTAACAGCTAACAGCTAAAAGCCCAACTGATCCGAGAGGCGGCGTTCGGCTTCGGTGCGGTGGTACATTGCGTGGATCAGATCGATGTCAATCTGACGCTGAGCGACTTTCCGGCGGGCGAACATCCTTGCTTGCGTGTTGACCATCACCTCGGGCGGCAAGAGCGAGGTCTGGCCGAACAAGCGGGCGTAGTTGACGTAGCTGGGGACATTCCCGGTCACGAACCCATACATCATGCTGCAGACGCCGATGACTTTGCCGGTGAAGATGCCCGTGTTGATCGCGGATTTCGAGTAGTCGCCCATGATGCATCCGAGGAATTGCATTCCCGTGGCGATCCGTTCGTCCCCGTACTCGATGTTGATTTTTCCGTAGGTGTTTTTCAAGTCACTGTTACAAGTGCCTGCACCGAGATTAATCCAACTTCCCAGGTAACTGTGTCCCAGGAACCCGTGGTGTTGTTTGTTGGTGTAAGGTTCGATGACCGAGGCTTCGACTTCGCCGCCGATCTTGGTTGTGTGGCCGAGTGAAACGCCGTCTTTGATCGAGGAGTGCTCGATAACGCGGGTCTTTCGTCCGGCGTACAGCGGGCCTTCCAAAAAACAGAAGGGGCCGACTTGGACGTCGTCGTCCAACACGATCGCACCGCCGGATGTGTGAATCGATTCATACTTGCCGATCGATACGTTCTTGCCCACAAACACACCGTCTTGCAATTGTGAGTAGTCGCCGGTCGCGATCCGGTGTTCGATCGATTCATTGATGCACGTCATGTGAGCGGCGACGACTTCGTGAGGCCAATGAAACGCGTTCCAAGATGCGGACGAAGCGACCCGTTCGGCGGATACCGCGTGACGACACAAAACCGCGTGTAACGAGGGTGCACCGACCGGAGCCGACTCGGATCGTTGAGATTTGGGACGTTGGACCGGCAAACTGGCCTTCTCGGCAATCATCCGCCGTTCCGTTTCGACCGCTTGGGCGACCTCCGCCGCCGGCATCCATGCAGCGATGACGCCGGCTTGACCGGGTGAATCGAGTTCATCGTCCGGTTCGGTTTCTTGTTCGTCGCCGAGCGACATTACGACGGCGAACCGTTCGCCCCGAACCAGTTCGACGAGCCTTTTAAAATTTGCCAGCGAAGGGACCAAGCGGGCGTTCACCAACAGCACATCAGGGCAGTTGGCGGGCGAACCACCTCCCTCGATATCCAACGCCTCCGGGATTGGTTCGAGGGCGTAATCGGCTTCTTGGATCGCTCGCAGGTGCTCGCGGACTTCGCCGGCCAACGTCGCGGCGGGTGTTTGTCGACGTAGTTCGTCGAGCCAATCGATCAGGCGATAGCCAGCACACGTGATCGCGTAAGCGGGACGGGCGTGCGTGATCGGCGCGAGTTTCTCGACGATACGATCTTCAAAGCAAAGGATCAGCATGGAATTGGAGTTGAAAAAAGGGAGTGACTCACCGTAGCGAAAATCGCCAAGACTTTCGGCTAGCGGGCTGTTGATTTAATCGTAACCCGATGCGTCAGCGAGGGATGAATCCATATCAATTATCCCTCGCTTACCGGGCTGTTGATTTAGTCTTCATCGAAACCCGAAGCGTGAGCGAGGGATACATACAAAGGACTTAATGGCGATGAATCCCTCGCTCACGCTTCGGGTTACGATTAAATCGACACGCCCTTACGCAGCGGGTTTCGATGAGGATTAAATCAACCGCCCGCTAGTGTCGGGGCCGAATGTGTTGGCGATTATCGTTATACGATTAATGAGTTTCATCGACCGCTCGCTTAAACGCTTGCTCGAAGAAGCCGTCATGGCGCAGCGTAAAGGGGTTCGTACTGCTCTCGCAAGGCCGCCTCGGCCGGAGTGCCGATCGCGCGGTAGACGTCCCATCCGGGTTTCGCCCGTCCGATCGGATGTTCCGATGTGGGTAATCCTCGCAAGCCCAATCGCAAGCCGCCCTCGTTAGGATGATCGACCGGGCGATGATAGTCGAATGCGACAACGGAGGGACAACGCCGAATCTTCTCGAACGTGTAAAGCAACGCCGCCGCTTGGATCTGCAAACTATCCGGCCGATCTTCCGGCGAGTGGAATCCCTGCTCGCTGAGCAAAACCGGACGGACGGTTCCGTCGGAACGTCGGGCCCGCTCGGTATGCATGAAACGGTCCAAGACCTCGATGTTCTTGATCGAAATCGTCGCCGCGTCAAAATCATTCTCGATGTTGTCGTTCCACGTGTCCGCTTCCCACAAGCTTTCCGGATAGGGATGGAACGCCAAACCCCAAGGGAAGTCGCCTTCGGTTTCGCAGTGCGCCATCAAGGCTTCCATGATCGACTTGGCCGGATACCAACGCCAAGGTTTCGGGTTGCCTTGATTCCACATGTGGGTCAACGAGATGAAGGCCGTCGCGTGAGGGTTTCGATTCCGTACGGCGGCGTCGACGATTCGCATCGATCGAAAATAGTGATCCAAGAACACGTTCATCGGCTGCTCGCCCATGTTCGTCCAGCTCCATCCCGCATCGACTTCGTTGTGGACGATCCAGTGGTCGACGCGACGATCAACGAAACCAGGCTCGGTGCCGTTCCCGTTATCACCTTGCGAATATCGATCGGCAAGAAAGTCACACGTCAGAGTAAACACGTCGACGCCCTCGCCGGTCGTCAAGTTGGGCATCGCGTAAACGCCCGCCGGATCGGCATCGGGATGAACGATCGGCGAACCCGATCGGCTACGAAGCGGGATCAACAAGATGGCCGCGACGGTCAAGTCCGCCCGGCGGAGCATTTCGATATTCCGATCGAGGCCGCGTGTGCGATGGATGTCGTAGTAAACCTCGCGTCCTCGTATCGTGATCGGTTCGTATCCGGGTGCGGGCGTCATGCGTATCAAATCGTTCATGACCACGTTAACGCTGCCGTGTTGTAATCCCAAATCACGGATTTGTTCGCTCGTGAAGCGGACGTCCAAACAAGTCAATCCCTTTGCTGCTTGAAGTGATGGCACCGGCGGCAATGAACGCGCCAGTTCGGGATCTAGTTGATCGGGATAGCGTGCCGCCGAAACCAAGTCGACTTGATCGGCGATTTTTCGGATGACTTGGAAACGAACGCCCGGGTATCGCAGCGGCGCATTCGGCCCCGCCGGGATTTGCACTTCGAATCGATGATTGACGACATCGATCGGATACTTGTCCGACGGCTGTTTCGTGGTGATCGGTAGCGCCGAGATCTCGTGCCCACGTCGTGGTACCAGCCACAGTTGATCGGTCGCAACGCCGGGCTTGACGTGACCTTGGATCAGGATCGATTGATCTTGGTGTTCGACCCGTTCGATCGAAACCGGTTTAGGAGATTGAATGTACTGGTCGATTTGCTCGTCGAGTAATTCCTTCTCGCGACGGATGCGGGACTCCGATTCGAGTTGTTCGCGTTCTTGATCGGTCGCCGGACGCAATCGAACATTTCGAACACTTAAACGAACACCTTTCTTCATGCCCCAATCGATTCGAAAGGGAGTGGGCCGATCGGGATCAAGCGCGGCGGGAGCCAGACGGCTCAAATTAACATGGTAGGTCGTCCAGCCCTCCGACGAATCCACGTTGGGCAGATTCACGAGATCGTCATGGGTCGGATGTCGCCCGGCATAGCCCTCTACACTCGCGACACCTTCGGTGCAAAATGTTTCCATCGACAAGTACCAATCGCGGCCGATCGCCTTGGCGACCGGCAATTCGAACTGAATGAACGGATCGTTCCCGGTCGTGGTGATTAAATACGTGTCATCGACCACCTTGAAGTCGGCGTCATGAACCCGGGCCGCGTGCCAAGAGATGGCAACCGGTTCGTGATCGTCGGCGACGGCCCGGTCGCAAAACAAAGCACAGCAGCTCAAAAAAGCAACGGTGCCGAGGGATCGGCAGATCAATTGGAAGACAGAGGTGGGAGTCATGAGAGAGGGTCGTGGTTGGATCATTGACGCAACACCAAACGCGGCGATATGGCGAGCGGCAGTTGAAAACTACCGGATGTAGCGGGATTCTACTTCTTAATGGTTTGTAGCGTCCCGACTGCTTCGGCGATCGTCGCGGCGCCCAGTTCACCGAGCGCGGCGGGCAACTCGTCGATCAGTCGCATCGACAAGGTGGGATCGTAGTAGTTCGCGGTGCCGATTTGAACAGCGGATGCTCCGGTAACGATGAACTGCATCACGTCATCGAGCGATCCAATTCCGCCGATGCCGATGATCGCGATATCGACGGCCTGGCGTACTTGGTGGACGCATCGCAGTGCGATCGGCTTGATGGCCGGGCCGCTCAAACCGCCCATGCCATTGCCGAGTACTGGTTTTCGCTTGCGCCAATCGACGGCCATCCCTAAGACAGTGTTGATTAAGCAAACCGCGTCGGCCCCGCCATCGGCGGCACCGCGAGCGATCTCCGCAATCTTCGTGACATTCGGCGTTAGCTTGGCGAGAATCGGGACGTCACAAGCGTCGCGGGCCGATTGCACGACCCGACGGCAAGATTCCGCGTTGGTTCCGAAATCGATCCCGCCGCTGACGTTGGGACACGACAGGTTCAACTCGATCGCCGCCACGCCAGCCGAGGTGCCAACCCGGCCGGCAAGATACGTGAAGTCTTCCACCGTGCGGCCGGCCACGCTGACAATGATCGGTGCCGACAGCGTCGCCAAATACGGTAAGTGATGGTCCAAGAATCGATCAACGCCGTCGTTGTCCAGTCCGATCGCGTTGAGCAGTCCGGCGGACGTCTCGACCGTTCGCCAAGGCGCGTTGCCGATCCGCGGTTCAGCGGTGATGGTCTTGGGCAAAATCCCGCCGAGACGATGCAGGTCGACGATGCCTTGCATTTCACGTGCGTAACCGAACGTCCCCGAAGCGACCATGATCGGGTTGGGGAGCGTGAGTCGTCCGAGTTGAGTTTGTAAGTCGGTAGTCAAGTGAAGAGTGAAGAGTGAAGAGTGAAGAGACTATTGATGCGGCGTCTTGCGATTGGCGATCAGGCGTTGGTTAATGTGATGGATGAGTCTTGAGGCGACGTGCGGCTTGTCGCCGGAGATCGTCTCGATCACGTCGCCTTGTTGATCAAGCAGTTCAACATGATTGTCCGCCGAATCGATCGCTTCGGGTCCGTTGCTGACGATCAGGTCGCAGTGTTTTTTTTCAAGCTTCACGATCGCGCGAAAGCGTCGGTCGTCGGTCTCCAGCGCGAACCCAACGACCCATTGATCGTCTCGTTTGGATTGCCCGAGCGTCGCGATCACGTCGGGAGTTTCGATCAACTCGAGTTGCAAGGGCGATCCGTTCTTGGATAGCTTTTGATCGGAGACTTGCTTGGGCATGTAGTCGCAAGGGGCCGCCGCGCCGATCGCGCCGTCGCATTGCAGGAACCACTCACCGGCGACGCGTAACATCTCGTCGGTGGTGACGACGTCGACGACTCTAGCTGCCGCAGGGTACGTGACGGAGACCGGTCCGGACACGATCACGACTTCATGACCGAGGTCCAACGCCGCTTGCGCCAGCGCCGCGCCCATCCGTCCGCTCGAGGCGTTGGTGAGGTATCGGACCGGGTCGAGGTATTGCCGCGTCGGTCCGGACGTGATCAGGATGCGGGCTCGAGTCACGCCGAGGGTTCTTCAGATGGGCTGCCGAGAATCGACGCGAGCAGTTGGTGCAAACGGTCGCCGGTGATATTCATCCGCGCGGCCGCCAAGGCGAACAGTCGTTTTTCGGCTTCGGCGAGATGCCCGTCGGCGGCCATTATGCGAACTAAGTCACCCATCAGGGACTCACGTTGTTCCGCATCGGCGGGCAATTCCAACGCCGCGTCGTCGCCCAATCCGAACGACAACGCGGATTCCAATTCGGCTTGGCCCAACCCCAATTCGACGCAACGTTCGGCGACTAGGTCAACCTCGCGTTGGCCGATGGAACCGTCCGCGAGCGCCATCACGACGAGGTTGCGGAGGTGTCGTTGGCGTTGGGTGTAGGATTGCTCGCTCATCGTGAGCCGGTCTTTCGATAAGGCGTGGAGAGAATTCAATTCCTCCTATGGTAACAAATCGGATTGTTTTCAGTAGACCGGGACGCACCGGCGGAGCATTGGCCAAGCATTACGTCATCAGCGCCGTGACCGCTTGGGCTTTGACGAGTTCACGCGGTTGGTTGAGGTGGTTGTATACGATCGTTTCCGGATCGATGCCGAAGCTGTGATAGATCGTTGCCAACAATTCTGCCGGATGAACCGGATTCTCGATCGGTGCCGATGAGGTCTTGTCGCTCTTGCCGTAAACCAACCCACGCTGAATTCCGGCCCCGGCCAAGACGGCCGTGTAGCAGTACGGCCAGTGGTCGCGTCCGTCGTCGGAATTGTTGTTGCCGCTCGTGCTGACGCCCCGCTGCGGGCTGCGTCCAAACTCGCCGACAGCGACGACGAGAGTCTCGTCGAGAAGACCGCGTTGGTCGAGGTCTTCGATCAACGTGGTCAGACCCGCGTCGAGCATCGGGGCGGATTGATCTTTCATTCGTTTGCTCAGTCCCGTGTGATGATCCCAGGAGTGGTTATCGCTGTTGGCGACCTTCGGCCAGATGACTTCGACGACCCGTGTGCCGGCTTCGACCAAACGCCTAGCCAACAAACAGCTCTGACCGAACGTGTTGCGACCATAAGCGTCACGCAACACATCGTCTTCATCGCTGAGTTTGAATGCGTCTCGGGCACGACCGGAGATGATCAATGACAAAGCGCGTTCGTAGTTCTGATCGAGCTCAAACTTTTCGACGGCCTGATTGATCGCCGGCATTTGTGCGTTGAGTAGTTGACGCAAGTTGGCGCGACGTTGCAATCGAACATCGAAAACTTCATCTCGCAGGGACAAATCATCGGTCCGGATGCGTTGCATTTTTTCCATGTCCATGTCATCGCCGGCCGGATACAGTGTGTACGGATCGAAGGCCTTGCCGAGGAATCCGGCCGTGCCGCCTTTGCCGATCACGTTGGACTCTTGCAAGGGCCGCGGCAGCATCACGAACGGCAGCATCGGTTCATCGAGCGGACGCATCTTGATGATGTTACTACCGAAATTGGGGAAGTCTTTCGGCGATGGCGGCTCAAGTTGTCCCGAGGGGCTGACCTTGTCGGTCGTGTAGCCGGTCATCATCTGGTAAATCGCGGCGGTGTGATTGAACAAACCGTTGGGCGTGTAGGACATCGAGCGGATCATCGTGAACTTGTCGTTGACTTGCGAAAGCCTCGGTAAGTTCTCGGTGAACTGGATGCCCGGAATCTTGGTGCTGATCGGTTTGAATTGGCTCTTCACGTTGTCGGGCACGTTCTCCTTCGGATCCCACAGATCCAATTGGCTCGGCCCGCCTTGCAGATAAACCATGATGATCGATTTGGCTTTCCCCCAACCCGGGCCACCGCCGTGATGGGAGGCGTCATTTGCCGTCGCGGCGCTAGCGGATTGAAGCTTGAGCATCTGCGGCAACGACAATCCGAACAGCGATGCACTGCCGACTCGCAAGAAAGCACGGCGGGTCGATCCCAAGTGGGGATCGCAGAGATCTTTGGCGAGCGGGCCTTTGAAAGAAATCATGGCAGGTTCTCAGGCGGGAGGAAGGGAGAGGTGGGAGAGTCGGATGTTTGCGACAAAGTTGCTATTCGAGCGAGTCCTTCGCGTGCGTCCGGGCGACTCATGATAACCAATTTACGAAGCCGTCACGAGCAAAATAGCCTGCTGCGGGCGGCCGGCGCATAAAAAAACGGGACGTCGCCTGACGGCTTCGTCCCGTTTGTCTTGGATGATTTGACGTCAGTGGAAAGCTTTGCGTCCGCCGTTCGTCAGAGTTCCGGTCGATCGGAATGGCTTAGTAGCGATCGCCACCGCGGTCGCCACCTCGATCTCCACCACGGCCGCCGCCACCGCCGTAGCCGCCACCACCGCCGCCGCCACCACCGTAGCCGCCGCGACCACCGCCGCCGCCGCCGCCACCGTAGCCGCCGCGTCCACCACCACCACCGCCGCCACCACCGCCGGTGCGGGGTGCCCGTGGTCGGGCTTCGTTGACCGTTACGTTCCGACCACTGATGGCTTGGCCATCAAGGTTTTCGATCGCGTCCTTGGCTCCGTCGCCGTCCGCCATTTCGACGAACGCAAAGCCACGACTGCGACCGGTTTCCCGATCCATGATGATGTTGACAGCCGACACTTCGCCGTACTGCTCAAATGCACCCCGAAGATCGTCTTCGGTAGCCGAGAACGACAGGTTCCCTACATAAATATTCGTCACAAAACTAACCTTACAAACCGTCACCAACGAGACAAAATGCCTCTCGCATTCATGGCGTTAACCCTGGAAAACGCTTCCAAACAGGCCGATGCGCCTAGAGTGTGGTGCTCAACTAGTTCGAAAGCCTGAACCATCGTGAACCCGGAGTCAATGCCGAAATGCCCCCGAAAGTCGTAGATTCACACAATCGACACCTTGAAGGGGCGGCGATCCCCCGTGACAATCCGTTCACTTAGGCTTTTTCATGACTTTTACGGGGAGCAAACGATGGATGAATTGATCCAACTTATTACGAAACAGCTCGGAATCGACTCCTCGATCGCCAGTACGGGGATCAGCAAAACGATGGCAATTTTGAAAGATCAGATCGGCGATGATCTGTTCGGTCAGATCGCCGGAGCGATTCCGGGAGTCACCGAAGCGGCCCGATCGGGCGCTGAGGACTCCGGTGGTGGAGCATCCGGCGGCGGCATGTTAGGCAAATTGGCAGGAATGGCGTCGGCGGCGTTGGGAGGCAACGCGGGCGGCGGATTGGAATTGGCGTCGGCACTCAGTGCGGCGGGCATCGACGCGGATAAGCTCGGGCCGTTCATCACGACGATCGTCGGTTTCCTCAAGGAACGACTCGGCGACGACGTCGTCGACCAGATCCTCAGCAAACTACCGATGCTCAAAACGCTGCTCGGTTAGGGCTCAGGTTCTTCGTTTTTTCAAGCACCCTGGTTCCAAGGCTCCGGCCTCTTTACACCCCACAAGTCCTCATGGATTGCTCCCCTGCCAGCTCGTCTGGCAGGAAGCCGAGGTTGGCAAGCTAGACACGAGCCGCAATTCGCCCAACCTTCCGATTTTCACTTGTGCTCGCCGCTTCAAGCGGCGAGCACAAGTGAAAATCGGAAGGTTGGGAGGGCGTCGTTTTCTAGCTGGCGAACCTAATTCACCCACGAGACGAGCTCGTGGGGGTCAAAAAAAATGTGGCCTATCAAGAGGGCGGGAACCTGGGAACGAGTTGACGAGTTGATACGCGGGCATGCGATCGCGTTGCGGGTGATTCGGTGATTTTTTCCGGACGTGACGTTAGGGCAGCATCCCCTTGGCCTGCTGGATCACTGGGGCGGCCCAGGGTTCGTCCAAATAAAGTTGAATCAGCGAAAGGATCATTCGCTCTTTCGCGTCCTTCGGTAATGACTCCGCGACCGCAAGGCGTTCTCGCAACGCGATCAATCGCTCGTCGAGTCTTGATGGCGACGCATCACTTTGGACTAGCCGCTCGAGCTCCTCGCGAGCCAGTTCGGCGAGCCGGCCGGTCTCTCGATCGCGCATTCTTCGGCGGAGTTCATCCACGGGCGTTGATCCGGCGGGCGGCTTGGCGTTCTCCTCCACCAAATTGTTTGCGTCGTCCAGTTCACCTGGACCGGATCGCGGCGCAAACACATTCAGCCATGCGATCAGTTGAGTTCGAGCGGCATCGATGGACGATTCTCGCATCGCCATTGCTTTGTAAAACGACTGGGTGGCAGGTTCCAAGCGTTCAATCCCGCCGGCCCGTCGCGCTGCGGCGGCGATGCGTTTGAGTGTTCGTTCCAGATCGGCTTGCGATTCCCATCGGCGGACCTGTTCGATGCGATCATCCTGAGCGTAATGGATTAAGAATCGTTCGATTTGATTTTCGTGCAGCGTCAGATTGCCATCCGCTTCGGCGGCTTCGATCGATGCGAACAATTCATCGGCCGTCGGGGTGGCAACCGCTCGCGCGAACAAATAAACGCCTCCGCCCAGGATCGCGACCATCGCCGCCACCGACGCCCACTGGACCCACACATGTGTCGAGGAATGGGGAGTGTCGAGGCGTCCCAAAAATGTCGAGGCTTGTTCGTCCGAATCGATGCTTTGAAAACGAGTCTTGGGCGTCTCAGGGTGCCCGGTGACAAAGTCGGTCTCGCCCGCACTGGTTTCCATCTCCGATGACCGTGTCGGCGGCAAGGCTTCGTTGGTGAAATCCGGATCCCCTTGAATGATTAGCGGGTCGTCACCGATCGATTCGTCCGAGACATTGCCACTTGGTTTCTTGGAATGAACACGTGAGCCGTTCTCAGCGTGGCGTCGATTTTCAGTCGACGTGTCAGAATTCGGCGACTGAACGCCGCCACCACCGACCTTGCCCGCGTCGGTTAAGTGGGAGTGATGCGTGTCTGATTCAGGCGTGGGCGGTTCGGATGGGCCAAGCAGATCGCCTCCACGGGTCAATTCGCTCTCCAACGCGACGGTGCGTCCTCGCTGCAAACCGGCACGGGTCGCTTTGAGCCGCTTCATCACCGAAAGAGCCGTTGGCGGTCGACGCTTGGGGTCCTTTTCCAATAAATGGTGGACGATCTCGACGACTTCGTGGGGAATATCGGGGTTGATCAATTCCAGTGGAACCGCCCGCTCGTTCTTGAGCGACTCGATCACTTGGGTCAGTTTCTTGCCCGCAAACGGCGAACGCCCCGCCATCATCGCGTACATCACACTGCCCAGCGCGTACAAGTCAGTACGAGGAGTAACAGGACCTCCATCGGCTTGCTCGGGGGCCATGTAGTCGGCCGTGCCGAGCACCGAACCGGCCATGGTTTGCTCGCCATAGCCGAACAACTTGGTGATGCCGAAATCGACCAACTTGACTTCGTTGGCGGGAGTCAATATCAGGTTGGCGGGTTTGAGATCGCGGTGGATCGCGCCGATGTCGTGGGCGTGTTTGAGTGCCGAGCAAACCTGAATCGCAATATCGACAGTCGGCAACCATCCCATCCGCTTGACCTCGCGGATGCGCTGCTGCAACGATTCGCCGTGGACCAGTTCCATCGAATAGAACAACCGTCCCGCTTCTTCGCCGTATCCGATCAGCCGCACGATACCCGGGTGACGCAAGCGGCGGAGTGTTTCAATTTCGCCATTGAACCGACGCCGAAATCGTTCGTCATCGGCGACGTGTTGGGCGATCAACTTCACGGCGACGACTTCGCCCGACTTCGCATGAGTGGCCTCATACACCGATCCCATTCCGCCCCGCCCGATGACGTTGCCGATGCGATAAGGACCGAGGTATTCGAATTCACTCATGAACTAACTCGCACTCCAATCTTTCCGGGGTTCGGTGGATACTTCCATGCTAACGGATTGGTCGTCGATTAACTTTCGAATCCGATCTTGAACTTGCCGGACCGCTGCGGCGTCGTTGAGCGGACTCAGCGTGACGCGGAATGATTCCGTTTCGCCGCCCTCGAGCCATACTACGCGGTCGTGTTGTTTTTCAAATGAGTAAGGGTTCGGAAAATTCGTCGCCGGCTCCAATCCGGTTACGTAACCGTCGGCGAGATCGGCCGTGTTTTTCCACAGGATAAAACACGGTAAAGTCGACGTTCGAAAGCGGACGTCGAGGCCCCGGCTTGAATCCTTGCTATGCAATAGAGCATGCGACATGCCGGTCTCGTCCGCGACCGGTCGGCCGAAGTAAACTCGCTCGCGGTAACCCGATTGCGGTCCGTCAATCTCGTTCCACCGATCGATCTCTTGGGCCGCATGGTCATCACGCGGGGCGAGATCCTCAAGCGCGATCTGGACTTTGGCACCTTCGCCGAGCACCGGGGCACCGACGTTGATGTGGTAGAGCAATTGACATGCTTGCCGCGAAGAGAGTTCGTTGGTGACGTCGTCGAGCAAATCGACGTCGTTGCGGTCGGCGTGTATCCGGATTCGACTCTTCAATCGGAATCGTTTAAAGAACAACCGTGACTCGATCGTTTCCCCCACCAACTCGACCCGCCCGGACGCTTCATCGAACTCGACCGAAAGTGAATCGGCCGGAGTGTTCGCAATCAACCCATGCAGGGGGCGGAGTAATCTGCCCTGCTCGTCGTGTTCAGGAGCCCCGTTGCTTTCCAAACCACAACGCACGACAAGTTCGTCAAAACCGGACAACCAACCCAACCCGCTCGGTTCGGTCACGTCAACGCGGTTGGGATGAACCGGGCCGACGACGGGCGATTGCCATTGGTAGCGGACCGAGTGTGATTGCATCCTCCAAATCGACATGCCGCGAGTTGGCAGAACATCCACGTGCATCGTTTCGTTGGCCAAGCGAACGATCTCGACTCCTTCGCTGACCCCTCCTCGGAAGACGCCATGGCGGACCGACAAATCGCCGTTTCGGGTCGTGATAGTCAAATGCAGCGGGCTGGATGCGTTCCATTCGATCCGCTCTTCACGGTCTTCGGTGGTCCGCAAAACGATGGATTCGGTCGGCATGAGAGGACTCTATTCTTGTACGGGAAGCGATTCGGACTTAAAACGGGGGCCATCGGAGTGGAAACGCTCACGTCACCGACCATTCTAGCCGATTCCACGCATTTCCTAACTACCTAAACCCCCGCCAAAATCCACCTTAGAAAGCAGATTCGATGAGCAACGTGAAGTTAGACGACGGTCTTGTAAAGGGCGACAGTGTTACCAAATTACTCGATTCGGCCATGGATGCCGGCGAGGGGCTGTTGCGTTTGACTCCGACCTGGGTTCCGCGATCGTTCTTGCATCCGGGCCGTCGCATTAAATTGCACCCGGGCGATTACTACCGTTTCGGTGCCGATCGCGGCGGGATTGACGAACGTTGGTTCGGCAGCACCACCGAAGCGGCCAACGAAGGCCGGGTCTGGCACGAATGGTTTGAGTTTTTGTTTATTCGAAGGCCAAAAATTTTTGCTCAAAGACGCCGTCGCCGAACGCGGTGCCGACTTGGTCGGCGAATCGATCTTCAGCAAATACGATCGTTGGCCGGTGTACTCGAAGTTCTTTGACAACATGGGGCCGATTCCCCATCACATGCACCAATCGTTCGAGGACGCCAAGAAAGTCGGCCAAGAAGGCAAGCCGGAGAGCTACTACTTCCCGCCGCAACTCAACAACGTCGACAATAATTTCGCGTACACATTCATGGGATTGGAACCAGGAACCCAACCCGAAGACGTCCGCCGATGTTTGGAAAACTGGAACGAGGGCGACAACGGCATCTTGGACCTCAGCCGCGCGTACCGGCTCAAACGGGGCACCGGTTGGTTGATCCCGCCGGGCGTGTTGCATGCCCCCGGTTCGCTGTGCACGTATGAACCGCAATGGGGCAGCGACGTGTTCGGGATGTACCAATCGATCGTCGAAGGCCGTTACGTGCCGTGGTCGTTGCTCGTCAAAGACATGCCTGAAGAAAGCCACCAAGACCTCGACTTCATCGTCGGGCAATTGGATTGGGACAAGAACGTCGACACGCATTTCAAAAACAGCAACTATCTCGAACCGATCCGCGACGACAAACGCAGCGGCGACGGCTACGAAGATTTGTGGATCGTTTACGGCACCGTCGACGGCGACCAACTCTTCAGCGCCAAGGAACTGACGATCCAACCGGGTGCCAAATGCGTTCTCAAGGACGGTGCGGCGAGCAGTTGGATCACCGTCCAAGGCCGCGGCCGGATCGGATCGCTTGATCTGCAAACCCCCGCGATGATTCGTTTCGGCGAGAACACGACTGACGAGGTCTTCATCTCGCACCTCGCCGCCACGAACGGCGTCGAGATCGAGAACTTGGGCACCGAACCCCTCGTCGGCCTTCGCTACTTTGGCCCCGACGCCCACACGGATCTTCCCAAAGCGGGATCATAAAACGATCGCCTTAAAGGCGACGAAGCCGCAAACATACAAGCCCGACGCGCCACGGCGTGTTGGTTTAATCGTTTAACGGCAAGCCGCAGGCGACAGAGTTTGAAAACGCAAACGCCTGCGGCTTGCCGTTAAACGAAAACGCCCAAACGTGCACTAAATCAATACGCCGGCCAGCGAGCGGATTCGCTGGCATGTGAGTTTGGAACGAATGCCCTCGCTCGCCGGTTCGTTGGTTTAATCGTAACCCGACGCGTAAGCGAGGGATAGTTCGCCGTTATCCGACGACTATTGATCCCTCGCTCGCGCGTTTTGAAGTTGCGTTTTTTTTTCGTAACCCGCTGCGTAAGCGAGGGATAATTGATATCGACTCATCCCTCGCTTACGCTTCGGGTTACGATAAACCAATGCCACAGGCAAAAGCGCAACTTCAAAACTCGCGCGTCGGGCTTGTATCTCACGGGCTTTTATCAATCGTGTTTAACAAAAACGAACACGGCGATCACTGATGTCATGGCGATTGCTGATACTTTCCGATAGGAGCGTTCTTGAATCCATTCCGGCGGGAAACGGCCGACGATGAGTCCGGCACGCCAGGTCTCGTGACGGTCATGACATGGTCGCTCGGGTGGTGTTTCATCGCCCGCGCGCATCCGTGGGGAGGTCCGACCATTTCGGCTGACCCACTGGCCGTTTCGGCTGACCCGTTCGCCGTATGGTTGACGGCGGTGCAGTGCGTTTCGCTCCAATGCGTGGCGTTGGCGGTCTGGTTGGGATGGCGACGCATGCGACCGGGAACTTCCGCTTGGTTCGGCCGAGCAATCTTGGCGGCTTGGCCGGCGATCTTTTGCGTCGATCTGTGGATCTATTCGCTGACGGGCGTCCACGTGGCTTCGGCTCGCTTTGTTGAACTGTTGCGAGACGTTCCGATTTCGATCATCACGTTTGCTTCGTCCGGTGTCGCGGTCAGCTTGATCGGGCTGGCGACGGCGTGGTCAGTTGTGTTCGTCTTGGTCGGGGGTGCCGAAACGTTCGTCCGTCGATCAGTTCCAATTTTGCATTCAAGATCGCGTCGATGGGAGCGTGTTGTCGCGATCACCGGAATGATCGCTTGCCTGGTCTTTGGACTGTCACAGCGATGGGTTCTTTCGCGATTTCCCGATCGGGCCGAGTTGATTCGTGAACATTCCACACGTCATCCGATGGCGATGCTGGGTTGGCTTAATGAACCTCCAGCGCAGATACTGGTAAAACGCAGTGGGGAGATCGAACGGATCGCCGCTGAGTTGCCCGGCATCGCCGATCGTCGAATCAGACAACTGCGAATGAACGTGGTGGTCGAACAGGGGACGCGCCAAGCTGATATTTTGATCGTCGTGGGTGAGTCGTTGCGTCCCGAATTGTTGACGCCGGATGTCATGCCGAACACGTTTGCTCTGACACGTCGGGGGCTATGGTTGAGGCAACATTATGCCGGAGGAAACGCATCGAGTTTGGGGGTGTTTTCGATCGTCAGTGGACTGGAGGCGGTTTGGTTTTATAAATCAGGGGTGCGTTTTGCGCCGACGATGAACCGCTTGTTCCGGCAGGTGGGGTATGAGCTGGGCTTCTTTGCCAGCGCGAACGATTGGTCCACGTTTCAAATGGACGCGTTCCTGTCGGACGAGCACTACGACGCGTTCCAATGCGAACGTTTTTCAGGCTTGGAGTCAGACCGTCGAGCGATCGCGGCGACGGAAGCGTATCTGGATTCGGATCCAACGCGTCCGCCTCGATTGGCGATGCTGTATTTGTATGGGACACACGCTCCGTTTTGGTGTGAGGAGGCGGAGTCGCTCGACGCCCCGGCGGCGGACGATTCGTATCCGATCCCGTTTCCGCAGTCATGGCGTCGGCGGGTTTGGAACCGGTACCGCAACGCGGCCCGCACGCTCGACGCATCGATCGGCGATTTGATTCGACAACCGGAGCGAACCGAGGATGCAGATCGGCCACGGATCGTGATCGTGACCGGCGATCATGGAGAATCGTTCGGCGATGACGGTACGATCGGGCACGGGACGAAACTGTCAGTCGATCAAACCCGAACGCTCGCGGTCATCGCAGGGTCGGGACTTCCGCAGAGGCAAGTAGATCAGACAACGGCCCATTTCGATCTCCTACCGACGATGTTATCTGCGGCGGGCATCACCACCTCGTTGCCGGATCAGTTGGACGGACGTGATCTGACTCAAACGACGCCTTGGGCCCCCCGAACATTCTCGATCGCCGGTTACGTGGGGAAGGAGATCGCGATCGTAGACGACCGAAAACCCGCAGGGATTGCCGAACCGTGGGCGATGCGTTGCCGGTTCTCGCTGATGGACGGGTCGGTGGAGTTGATCGAGCCGATCGGACCGGGCGGGAGACGTTGGAAGCCGCACGAAGTGATCGGCGACGGCAGCTTGGCCGATTGGCTGGGCCGTTTGCCGAGATGAACGCCGAAGCCGTTTGTGGACGAGACGGGGGTGCGGTTAAGATGTTGACATCGCCAACTCGTCTCCTTCTCCTGATTGCGGTCATGACTTCCACCCCCATCCGTTTCGTTTACTTTGATTTGGGCAATATCCTCGTTGCCTTTGATCGTGAGGTGGCAGCCCGCAATGTTGCCGAGCTGTTCCACGCCAACCCGACCGAGGTGGAACTGGCGTTTGTCAATGAAATCATGCATGACAGTGGTTTACAGAATCAGTTGGAAACGGGGCTGGTGTCCGAAGCCGAGTTCGCCGAAGCGATCCGGAAATCGTTTCCAGGTACGATGGATCCCATCGATGATGCGGCGATTCTGCGAGCGATCAGCGATATGTTCACACCGATCGAAACGATGACCGACGTGCTCGGGCGGGTTCGTCAAACCGGCATGCCGATCGGCATCCTGAGCAACACATGCCAAGCCCATTGGTCGTGGGTGCGGTCTCAGTCGTATGGTGTTTTGCAAGGGCCGTTTGATGTCGAGGTTGTCAGTTATGAAGCTAGGTCGATGAAGCCCGATCGCATGATTTACGAAGTCGCCGAAGCACGCGCTCGCGATATCAACCAAGCCAAACCGGAAGAAATTTTGTTTGTCGACGATCGTGAAGAGAATGTCATGGCAGCCCGCCAGTACGGCTGGAACGCCGAAGTATGCTGGGGCGGCGCGACGGCGGAAGAGGTTTTGGTTCGCTACGGCGTCTTGCCGGAGTGCCGCTTGATCACCGAACCGCTCGGGATGTCCTCATGAACTTGCCCAATACCGCTTCGGCGGAACCCTCGACGCATGGCTCGAATCCGGCCTCCGGTTCGAGCCTCGGATCCGGCGTGAGCCAGACGTCACCGCGGACGGTTGCGGTCATCGATATCGGTGCGATCAGCATCCGGATGGCGATCGCCGAAATTCATTCGGGCGGTCACGTCCGCACGCTCGAATCGTTATTGCAGCCCGTTGATTTAGGACGGGACGCGTTTGAAACACGTCGACTCAGTCGCAAGGGCATCGAGCGGGCGTCGGCGGTACTACGCCGATTCCGCCGGATCCTCGACGAATACGGTGTTCGCGATGCCAAAGACATTCGCGTCGTCGCGACCAGTGCCGTCCGAGAGGCGATCAATCGGATCGCGTTCGTTGACCGAGTGTTCGTCGCAACCGGATTGGATGTCGAGCCGATCGACGAAGCGGAAGTCAACCGGATCACGTACATGGGCATCACGCCGATGCTGTTGGGGATGGCCGAGACGGCGGAATCGAAGTCCGTGGTCCTTGAGGTCGGCAGCGGCAGTACCGAGTTGCTGATGATCCGCGGTGGGAACGTTTTGCACTCCGATTCGTTTCGCTTAGGATCGTTGCGGTTGGTCCAAACACTCGAGGCGTCCGGTGCCCAAGGGCTCCAGTGGCGACAATTATTGGAAACGCATGTCAAGCGGTTTGTCGTACGAATCGCCGATGAATTGAAAGCCGATGCTCCGCTTCAACTGGTCTTGTTGGGTGGCGATATTCGGTTCGCCGCTCATCGACTGATCGAAGACTGGGACGAAGAATCACTCGTAAAGGTCCCCGTCGATCGGCTCGAGAAGTTAACCGATGACGTCGTCAAGATGGGCGAAGATGCGATCGTCAAAAAGTTCGGGGCGACGTTTGTCGAAGCCGAAACCCTCGCGCCGGCTTTGTTGGCGTACACGTTGTTTGCCAAACATTTTGAGTTGCCATATGTGTTTGTCAGCGGCACGAACTTGCGTGACGGCTTGTTGGCCGACATGGAACAGGGCGGAAACTGGACGAGCGAATTCCGGCAACAGATCATTCGATCGGCGGTGTCGTTGGGACGTAAGTACGCCGTCGATCAATCGCACGCGCGAGCGGTCGCAGAATTAACCCGCATTCTGTTTGAACAACTCGCCGGCGAACACCAGCTCGATTCGCGGCATGAAGTTTTGTTGTACGTCGCCGCGCTGCTTCATGAGGTAGGCTTGTACGTCAACTTGCACAGCAACCACAAACACGCCTACTACTTGATCCGAAACAGTGAACTGTTTGGACTGAGCCGTCACGAGTTACAACTCGTTGCGCTGGTGGCGCGGTATCATCGCCGGGCGTCACCACAAACCAATCACGAAGGGTACACCTCGTTGGATCGAAAAGACCGCGTGGCCGTTACCAAGATGGCAGCCATGTTGCGGATCGCGATCGCTTTGGATGATACCCGCACCGGGCGGATTCGTGACGTCGCTTGCCAACGAGACGAAAAACGCATGGTGATCGCGGTACCCGGCGTGGACGATGTTTCCTTGGAACAACTCGCCCTACGAACCAACTCGTCGTTGTTTCGTGATATCTTTGGAGTGCCAGTCATGTTGCGAGCGGGAGTACACAAATCATGAGACGACTCACGTTTGGATTGATGGGTTGCTTCCTTTTGACGGAGGCTCAACCGAATCTAATCGCTCAAGATTTCTCTGACCATCGCTCGCCACCGGTTCCCACGATCGTGACACCTCAACGCTCTCTTTTGATCCTTCCCCAGGCTTCCGATTCCATTTCCTCACGCTCCGGCTCGGCTCGAGGAAATGACAAGTACGCCGACGCCCGCAAGCGGTTGGTCGATCATCGCATCCGCACGGCCGGGGTCACCAATGAACGCGTGCTCGCGGCGATCCAAGACACACCCCGTCATGAGTTCGTACCGCATGCGGTCCGCGACAAGGCTTACTATGACATGGCCTTGCCGATCGGCTCGGCTCAAACAATCAGCAGCCCTTTCATTGTCGCGTCGATGACCGAGACGCTCGACCCGCAACCGACCGACCGAGTGCTGGAGATCGGAACGGGGAGTGGTTACCAAGCCGCCGTGCTGAGCCCGTTGGTCGACGAAGTGTATTCGATTGAAATCGTCGAACCGCTCGGTGTGACCGCTCGTGGCGTCCTCGATCGACTCGGATACGACAACGTATTCACCAAGATCGGCGACGGCTTTTTGGGATGGCCCGACAAAGCACCGTTCGACAAGATCATCGTCACCTGCAGTCCCGAATCGGTGCCGGTGCCGTTGGTCGAGCAATTGCGTGAGGGCGGCTCGATGATCATCCCGGTCGGCGAGCGGTATCAGCAGACGCTCTACCGAATGACCAAACGCGACGGAGAACTGGTGCGAGAACCGCTCCGGCCAACCCTGTTCGTCCCCATGACCGGTACGGCCGAAGCGAGCCGCCAACACCTGCCCGACGGCTCGGCCCCCGAAATAACCAATGGTGATTTCGAAACCACCACGCTGAGTTCCCCAGGCGGCGAAGGCCCATCAGGCGGCGAGGGCTCCTCAGGAGGCGAGGGCTCCCCGGGCGGCGCGGGCTCCCCAGGCGGCGAAGGCAAATCGAACGATCAAACTGAGCGTTTCAGCGAAGAATTCATCGCCGGTTGGTATTACGGGCGGCAGGTCAAGCGTTTCGTCGAAGGGGGTAACGCGATGGCGAGATTTGAGAACAAGACCCCCGGTTTGGGTTCGCATTTGCTCCAAGGCATCGCGATCGACGGACGCCAGGTATTCTCCGTAAGATTGTCCGCTCGCATTCGGACGCAGGATGTCGCCAAAGGCCCTGACGCGGACGCATGGCCGATGCTCGCGATCAGCTACTACGACGAACAGCGACGAGATTTGGGCATGTTTTCGCTCGGTCCCTATCGCGGGACTCGGGATTGGCGAACCGACAGCCGGTTGCTACGCGTTCCGCCCAACGCACGCGAGGCGATTATTCGGATCGGTTTGTTCGGGGCGACCGGTCGGATTGATTTCGACGATGTCCAACTCGAAAAAATTGGTAGATAGGCTTCCCCCCATAAGAACGGCCTTTTGCCGTTAAATTTTACCCAGACTGCTTGATTGGACTCCCTGTCTCGCTATTCTAACGTTCGGCAGGTTAGGCGGTACGAGGTCTGAGTTTGCCCGCGTGTGTTATCGGATCGCCAACCGAGCTTGCTCAACCAGCCAGATCACGGGAACCGGGGCTCCTTCAGGTCCCTGGCGGCATCACTAATCAAACCAATTTTGAGGATGGAGGAACGTTCATGAGGTGTATGCACCTATTGATCGGCCTTTCGCTTGCACTGACGCTCAGTGTTTCAGCGGAGGCCGGCGGCTCCTACGGGAGCTACGGAAGTTACAGCAGCGGCGGGGCCAGCTACGGTGGTAGTTCAGGCGGCATCGTCCACGGCAGCAGCGGTGGCGGACTTCTGTCCGGACTCCGCGCCCGGATTGCCGCACGCCATGCCGGTTCATCGGGAGGATCTTCGGGTGGTTCATCCGGCGGTTACGTGGCCTACAGTGCGTCCTCCGGTGGGGCTTCCTCCGGTGGGGCTTCCTCGGGTGGGGCTTCCTCAGGTGGTGCATCGTCCGGCGGCGTTTCCCATGGTTCTTCGGGCGGCGGATTGTTCAGCCGTTTGAAAGCACGAATTGCGGCCCGCCATGCGGCATCGCACGGCAGCAGCGGTGGCTATACCGCTTCCTACTCAAGTGGTGGTGCCAGTTCCGGCGGTAGTAGCGGTGGTTACTATCGTCCCGCTTCGATCGCCGTATCACACGGCAGCAGTGGTGGATACAGCAGCGGCGGATACGTCGCTCCGGTCTCCTACGCCGCACCGATCACCTACTCGGCTCCGATGGTTCATTCGAGCTATCCCGTCGAGCACCACGTGGCACCTAGCTACCCGATCGAGAGCAGCGTTCCGTCCCATGGCGGCATCATTTCAGGCGGATCGGCTCCCATGAGCGGATCAGTGCCCATGAGCGGATCAGTGCCCATGAGCGGATCAGTGATCGACGGTTCGATCATCGACAACGGTGCCAGCTACGAAAGCAGCAAGCCGACCCTGGACGATGACGCGGCCTTGTTGACCGTCGCCGTCCCTGTTGAAGGCGCTCGCGTGACAGTCAACGGGCACGAAACGACCAGCGACGGAATGGTACGCCAGTTCATGTCACGTGGTCTGAAAGATGGATACCTTTACACTTACGAAGTCGTTGTGACCTATGACGTCAACGGTCGTGAGATGAAGGATTCCAAGACGATCAAGTTGCGTCCCGGCGACATGGAGCGAATGGTATTCAATCAAAGCGAAGAAGACGCGGCGGATGATTCTGAAAAGAAGGCCGATTCGGTCGACCAGGAAACCCAGGTCAGCGTACCGACTCAATCCGACGTGCTTGAAACCGTTGTTCAGTTGCACGTTCCCGCCGATGCCAAGGTGATCTTGGCCGGTAATGAAACGAACGGCTTCGGTCGTGTACGCACCTTCCGTACCACGCACCTGGCCGCCGGTCAAAGCTGGAAGAACTACACCGTCGTCGTTGTCGCTGATGTCAACGGAAAAAGTGTCCAGCAACAACAAACGATCAACGTCGCCGCCGGTCAAGAAGTCGAACTGAAGTTCGATTTCGACTCGACAACATTGGCAATGCGTTAGTCCAAACGAGCTAACGAGAATGAGTAGGCCACACTCGCCATCGCGGGTGTGGCCTTTTTTTATGCACTAGTGCTTCGTCAATATTTAAAACGTGGCACGGTGGCCCCCACCATAAATCTCGACGGAGGACCGTCGAGCCACGCTGCTGATACCCTAAAGTCAAATGTGGTTGAAGCACTAATGCCATGTTGTACAACATCCCATCCTCGCTCGCGATCAAGAGAACCAACCATGAATCTTCGTTTTTGTACCGCCGCAATTCTATGCTTAGCCGGTTGCCTGTCCGCTCATTCGGATGACCGATATCGTGTTTACTTGGGAACTTACACGGATGACCAAAGCAAAGGCATTTACCAGTGCGAGTTCAATGCCACTGATGGTTCACTCTCATCGGCGACACTCGCTGCCGAAACAAGCAGCCCGTCATTTCTGGCGTTTCATCCGAACAACCGTTTTCTGTATGCGGTTAATGAACGAACCGCCAGGATCAGTGCGTTTCAAATCGACCCTTCGACCGGCAATCTGACGTTGCTCAATTCTCAACCGTCCCAGGGCGGAGCACCCTGCCATTTAGTCGTCGATCCCACCGGCAAGAATGTTCTTGTCGCCAATTACACCGGCGGAAGTTGCCTCTGTGTTCCGATTTCTCCCGATGGCTCGTTAGGCGATGCGACTTCGTTTCAGCAGCATGTTGGCGAGCGGACGCATGCCCATTCGATCCACGTTGATGCAGCGAATCGATATGCGCTGTGCTGCGACTTGGGATTGGATCAAGTGATCACGTACCGATTCGATCCTGAGCAAGGAATGCTTGCGTCCGAAGAGATCTTCGATGCGCCCAAAGGATCCGGACCGCGTCATTTTGCATGGCACCCCAGTGGCAACACGGCTTTCATCAATGGGGAATCGAACCTGACCATCATCCGCTGTCGTTACGACGCAAGCAGTGGCAAACTCACCCAGCAACAAGTCTTGTCAACACTACCCGCTGATGTCATACGAAACGGTGGAAGTACCGCCGAAACGGTCGTTCATCCGTCCGGCAAATTTGTTTACGTGTCCAACCGCAATCCCTACAACTCGATCGCCATCTTTGCCATCGATTCGGATACTCATGAACTTTCAGTGGTCGGCCACCAGAGTTCGGGAATCCAGACACCCCGCAACTTTGCCATCGACCCGACAGGGAACTTCATGTTGGTTGCCAATCAATCGGGTGGAAACGTCATCGTTTTCCGGATCAACCCATCGACGGGACAACTCACGCCAACGCAAACGAGTGTTCGCGTAGCCAATCCCGTCTGTGTCCGATTCATGAAGCTGGAAGTGGAAGAATAGATCGAACGAGGCGGGCAATGATCCCTCGTGCTGAGCGGCGATCCGTTTGAGCATCCCATGTGCTTTTCTAACGAGGATCACCCGCGAGCGAAAACGCAGCCCAGAAGACGGGAAGACTGCGGGATGAATGATTGAGTGTCGGTCTTGTTTCGGCGTCTGGCCCTGGCGTGAGCCGCTCCCCATCGCGGCGGTGTTGAATTGGGGTTGCCGATGGCCGGAAGTATCGACGGCAACGGTGGTCGTGATCGTTTCCAACGCTTTCGTGTGGACGTTCGTTTTATGCGTGATCCTGGGCCGATGGTGGCCATTGTCCACGCTTGCGATTACCATTCTTATCTAACAGCTGGTCGCCTCCGCGTATCTCGTCGAGTCGGTGGGACAATCCGGAGATGGCCAAATCGAACAAAACGGCGGAATGATTCTTGAGTTTTATTTCATCGCTATCTTGTTGTTGATCCTGATGCGATCAAGCAACCACCGCTAGATCGGTGGCCAGAAACAACACGAGTTGCCCTCGTCACCAAACGACGGCTGCCAACTCAGACGATGAACCGTTGCATAATGTTTTACCCCGCCAAAAACCTGAGTGCATCTAAATTGTTCGCTTCATCCATGGAGGGACTAACGAAATTCGCTATTATTTTGGTACTGACCAGTGTTCGTGGAAGAACACTTTCGAGACTGCTTAAATTCGTTGTGTTAGCTTAAGATGATCATGAAACAATTACTAACTCCCGCCGTCGCGGCGTTGATTTTCATTCACGGTGCTGTATTTGCAGCCGAGAAACCTAATATTGTTTTCATCCTTGGAGATGATCAAGCTTGGGGCGACTACGGCTTTATGGGGCACGCGGTTGTCAAAACACCGAACATTGACAAACTCGCGGCGCGAAGCCTGGTGTTTGACCGAGGATATGTTTCATCGCCTCTCTGCCGGCCTTCGTTGGCATCGATGATCACCGGACTTTATCCGACACAACACGGCATCACAGGGAATGATGTTGAAGGGGGCAATGAACGGGCAGCCCTGGACAAACCTTTGCGAGAACAGTTCCACAGGCACCCAAGCTTTATTCGACTGCTAACAGATAGGGGCTACCTTACGCATCAGTCGGGTAAATGGTGGGAAGGCTCTTTTGAGGATGGCGGCTTCACACACGGAATGACGCACGGTGACCCAGATCGTGGCGGTCGACATGGCGATGTCGGGCTGAAGATCGGGCGGGATGGTATAAAACCCGTGACTGAGTTCATCGATATGGCAGTAAAAAAAGAGCAACCATTCTTCCTGTGGTACGCCCCTCTATTACCCCACACTCCACACAATCCACCCAAGCGTCTGCTTGAAAAGTACGCGACCGATGGACTCGCTAAAGACGTTGCCGCTTATTACGCCATGTGTGAGTGGTTTGATGAAACCTGCGGACAATTGCTAGATCATCTTGACCAACAGGGGCTGACCGAGAAAACGCTGGTCATGTTCGCTTGCGACAATGGATGGGCCGCGAGCAGCACCAACGCGACGGACCCTGAACAGAAAGGTTGGAGCGATTTTGCACTGCGTTCCAAAGGATCGCCCTACGAAAACGGCATACGCACGCCAATTATGGTATCGTGGCCCGAACGACTTAAGCCACTTCGCAGTGAAGATCTCGCTCATACGATCGACCTATTTCCGACGATTGCGGCGGCAGCCGATCTGAGCGCTCCCGCCAATCTTCCCGGCATCAATCTCATGGACGACAATGCAAGGCAACAGCGCGAACGTGTCTATGGTGTAACTCATTCGATTCATAACATGACGGTTGGCAATCCGGACGATACGCTCCAATATCTCTGGTGCGTGGACCGCCAGTGGAAGCTGATCGAGCGATTGCAAGGTAGAGACACGACAAAATACAAAAACGTTCATTTATGGGACACCGCACCCGTACGGCTCTACAATATCCTTGATGATCCATCTGAACTCCTTGATCTTGCTTCGCAGAATTCCGAAACGGTGGCCCGATTAAAGCAAAAGATTGAAGTATGGAGACTCGGTCTTGCCGTGACTAGTTCGGATGAACCTAAGTAGCTTAGATCTGTCAGCTGTGATTCCGACCGAAGCTGTATGTACGCGCGGACTTGGACATTTCGAGTTCAACCGGTGAACAACGACGTCGATTTTCACGGTGAATGCTCCGGCAACTCCCCTCTACAACAACTTGCGAGTTTAGAGTGAGGTTGTTCGTCGACACAGAAGTGACTCGCGACCGTTCTTTCGGAACTGACACAAGAAAACGTACATTGGGATGTGCAGTTTACTCAGATGGATCAATGTATGTGTCTTCGGCTGAGCTTTCTATTACGGTTGTCTCACTCGGTTGAGAGCAACCGGTGGAGAAGGCGAAAGAAGCGATCACAATCGACAGAGCTACAAAACGAATTGTCTTCATTGAAATTCTCCGATAACATTGAAATTGCGGGGAAACGTGATTGAATATTAAACAAAAATGGTCGAAGAACGTTGAGTTCTCCGACGCATTGGATAACAAACCAAGAACTGGAACTCAGACACAAAGGCCAGCTCATCAATTAAACATGAAAAGAGTTTACTGGCGGCTAAGGTCCTTATGACCATGTCTTGCGACAGATGTTAAAACTCTTTGTCAATAACTTCCTTAGAAGCACGGGTGCCCAGCGATCCCCAAAGTCCATAAGGACTCGGTGAGCCGGGACGATTGGAGGGCGGACCAACGACCGTACCGCCAAAGACGACATTGGGTGCAGTACTCCTTCCTGCTTCGATGCTATCGGTCACGAACTTTACGGCACCATCACCCATTAAAACATGGCAACCACCTTGGTGACGACTTCCGGCTGACGCGGTCATAGTTTGGCCTTCGGTCGTTTCAGCACATAGCTCCGAATTGGGAGGCAGAATTGTAAAGAAACCTGTGTCCAGCGGACGGCCATCTGCCCATTGATATCCGCGGGCCTGAGCTGCACGCTCGATCTGATTCGCAGCGGGCGCGGCCGTAGTGGCTTGGACGACTCCGGGTGCCCAGAACTGAGGTCGCGCCGGATCGATCCTAGCAGGAGTGCGGCAACTAGCTGGATTTGTGAAAATGGCAGTTCCTGCTCGAAAGGATATCGTTCGCTTGTCTCGATCACCCAAGTCGGTCGGAATCTCGCCACACATGACCGTGTTGGCAAGGCCGTCTAATGTATCGCGAAAGCTGGTAGAATATCGAGGAACAAACATTCCGCGACAGGACGCACGAGACTGTTCATGGTTCCCCGAATTACTAAGGTCCCAGATGGCTCCGCCTGCTGGAGTATTCACCGGACCATGCTGGGAGCGAATAACCGAATCGCCCAAGCACGCCGCATAGTTAGTGCGCCCTAAAGCAGGTTCGCCGGTGCCAGGATCGCTTGGGCATCGCAGTCCAGGAATCTCCGTTCGCCAAGGAATATAATCTCCACTGTTCGGTGGTCCGCCCATCGGTGGCCAAGCTGTCGCTGCAGTCAGGTCCGCAGCATTGTATTGCTTTATGCTCGGATTTGAGATCTGCTCCCAAAGAGCCTGCTGCTCCATGAAGGGTGTAATGCCAACAAGAAAACTCAAGAGCATTACGTTGTTGGCGGCCTGACGTGCGCCGGCAGTTCCCGGATTACTCATGCCGTTAGGCTGAGCGAAAGTGCCACCCATTTGCATCGGCAACTTGTTGTAGGCGGCGTGGTAGTTGTGAAGTGCTAACCCGATTTGCTTAAAGTTATTGCTGCAACTCATGCGACGTGCTGCTTCACGGGCGGCTTGTACAGCCGGCAGCAGTAATCCTACAAGCACCCCGATAATCGCGATAACGACCAATAATTCAACAAGTGTGAAGCCTTTCTGGCTTCGAGATCTAGTTTTCATAGAGCACCCTATAGGATGAGGAAGAAACAAGGCGCCAGCATTGGTGCTCGGCACCAATGAACACCGAGGCTGAAAATGAGAAGAATTGACCTAGCCGCTGAATCGCTTCCAGCGCCAGCCAAACTTGAATAAGACGAGTTTAGAACCGGCATTTCCCCAATGCCATGACTTAACTGACCTTTCTTTTTCATTATTTGGCCAGTTGCCGGGCTCATTCGGCAATCGAATCGGAGGCTCACGAAAGCGTATTACTCGTCGTCAACCGCAGAAAGAGGATGCGAGAGCGAACGAAATCGAAGAGGAGATACTCCGGTATGCTCCTTAAAAAAACGCGAAAAGTAACTTACCGAAGTGAAACCGACGAGTTCAGAGATTCGCTCTACACTAAGCGTCGTGTTTTTTAGCAACCGACTGGCTTTTTCGAGTCGCAATTGAAGTAGGTATTGGTTAGGTGCCATTCCGGTGTGGTCTTTGAAGCGACGCCTGAACACGGAATAACTCATCGCGACCGATGCTGCAAATTGCTTGAAGTCGATCGGCTGATGTAGCGACTCGACCATCATCATGCACGCTTTTCCAATAGCATGTTCGTCTTCGTGTCTACGCTGAGGCAGCGTCTTCTGGAATAGCATTGAGGCGATTTCCATCGACTTGGCCGCCAGCAATCCCTGAGAGCCTTGATGTAGGTACTCAACAAGCTCGCAAACATTACGGAACGCCGATACCAATCGACTATCCTCGCCAACATAAATGAGAGGCTGAGCAGGAGAAAACAAGTCATCCCAAAAGCGATCTGCGATCGGCCCGATGATCCCAACCCAATGCTCGTGCCAGCCCGTTCGCTTTGCAGGTCGATAGGAATGGGCGACCCCTGGAAATACGACGAATGCCGTTCCTGCCCGAATGGCCAATTCCCCCGTCGGTTCGCTCCAGAAACTGCCGCTGCCATTTGAAATCAACACGAACTGACCTTCCTCCAGCATCCGCCCTCCTTTGCGGTCCAAGCGATAGCTGTCGGGATGTTGCCCAGGGGGATACCTCGCGTCTGGCGCGACGTGCGTCCATCCACAATCAGTGACTTGCAGCCCCCACCGCGCGCCTTCTGGAGAGGGTGGAACGTATCGAACGAAACCTTCAGAGGTATGCTTCACGAGATCAGAGGCCGGTCAGAAAGTGCAATACTTGGATCATTTTTTGCATTCCCGCAAAGTTTTTTTCGACAACAATAAGAATGTCCTTGGATGTTCCGCCGGTCAATAAGTTAATCCCTAAAATCAATAGTTTTTCGGTACGAATGAAAGCTCTCTGTGCGATGCAATGGTCTAGGAAAACAGAAACTTGATTACCAATCCTTCATTGGGAATTCTCCTGCACGCGATGGGAGGGTTAGCTGCGGGCAGCTTCTACGCGCCTCTGAAACGAGCCAAAGCTTGGCATTGGGAAAGCAGCTGGTTGGTGATGGGATCGGCTGCATGGTTGATCGTTCCATGGTTCGTTGCCTCGGCCACCACTTCTGACTTAATCGGTGTTTTGCGAGGCAGCCCGCGTTCGGCTTGGCTTGGATGTGTGGGCTTTGGGATGCTTTGGGGATTGGGCAACCTCACGTTCGGATTGTCAGTACGTTACCTCGGCATGGCGTTGGGTTACAGCATCGCACTTGGGTTCTGCATGGTATTTGGAACGCTTATGCCACCGATCGCAAGCGGTCAGATGGGAGCCATTGTTTCGACACGTTCAGGATTGATAGTGCTTAGTGGCGTCTTCCTTTGCCTTGTCGGAATTAGTCTCTGTGGCGTCGCGGGGATGAGGAAGGAAGCGGAGGCGCAAGCAAATCCATTCTCGGAATTCGCGATGAAAAAAGGATTTCTTGTCGCCTCGATGGCGGGTGTCCTCAGCGCCTGCTTCGCATTCGGTTTAGCGGCCGGAAAACCGATTGCCGATCAAGCGAAAGCATCAGGTACGGCAGAGATTTTTTCTAATAATGCCGTTTTGGTGGTCATTTTGTTGGGCGGACTGGCGAGCAACGCTTGCTGGTGCATTTATCTCAACATTAAAAATCGATCGTATGGAGACTACCTAGGAAAATACGAAGAGAGCACGTCCAAGAAGCAATTTTCCCAATACGGGCTTTCCATACTGGGTGGCTTGATTTGGTATTTCCAGTTTTTTTTCTATGGAATGGGGACAACTAAGCTCGGCGAACAATACGACTTCTCGAGCTGGACGATTCACATGTCTTTCGTCATCCTGTTCAGCAGTCTCTGGGGTATCGTCTTTCATGAGTGGCAAGGGACCAGCGCGACCACCAAAGCGTATGTTTGGGCTGGACTCATTGCTCTGACCGGTTCGACGGTTCTCATCGGCTTTGGAAATTCAGTTTCTTCTTAGCACCAAGCGAATATGACCCCACCCCTGGACTTAGCGCCCATCAAACCATCTCAACGGCCTCGGATCGGACTGTATTCGATTGGACACGCACACTATTGGGATCAGTTTCAAGGGCTGCTCGATCGACTACTGGGATACAACCGATTTCTCGCCGATCGCATTGGACTCAGCGGTGAAGTCACCAATGTGGGAATGATCGATGAAGAGGCAGGTGCAAGAAAGGCGGTTCAACGTTTCCGTTGCGCAGATGTTGATCTGATCTTTTGTCACGCCGCAACCTATGCGATGAGCGCTTCGCACATCCAGATTGCACGGCAATGTGGTGTCCCCGTCGTGGTGCTGAATCTTCAACCGACTGCGGCGATGAACTATGACGAAACCATGACAGGCGAATGGTTGGCACATTGTGTCGGTTGCTGTGTTCCCGAAATTGCGAATGCAATGAATCGCAGTGGGATCGAGTTCTATTTGATTTCAGGATTGCTCGGCCAAAGTGAGACGCCCGCCATCTCGGTGGCAGACGAAGATACTGCGGAGCATCCTGAATCGATTGCAGCATGGCGAGAGATCGATCAGTGGGTGCGGGCGGCCAATGTGAAGCGGACGATTGCGAAAGGGAGAATGGGGTTCCTGGGACACACCTATCCAGGAATGTTAGACATGTACAGCGATTTCACCATGCTGACTGCACAAACCGGAATGCATGTGGAAGTGTTGGAAATGTGCGATCTAGAGAGACGCCTCAAGAGTGTGACGGAATCAGAGAAAAAAGCTAAACTCGAACAGGTCTATGAGATGTTTGAAGTTAGCGAAGATTCGCCTACCGATCCGCTCGCGAGAAAGCCGCGTCCAGAGCAACTCGATGTTGCCTGTCAAGTCGCAGTTGCGCAAGAGAAACTCGTCCGCGACTTCGATCTGGATGCCCTGACTTACTATTATCGCGGAAGCGAAGGCAATGCATTCGAACAATTGCAGGAAGCGTTTATTTTGGGCCACTCACTGCTGACCGCCCAGGGGATCCCCTGCAGCGGCGAGGGAGACATGAAAACAGCGATCGCGATGAAGATCTGCGACATTCTCGGCGTCGGGGGGAGTTATATCGAACTGGTCGCCTGTGATTACCACTATGGAACAATCATTCTCGGACACGACGGTCCGTTCCACATCGGAATTGCGGATAAAAAGCCGATCCTCCGGGGAATGGGTTTGTACCATGGAAAATGGGGCACCGGTGTGAGTGTTGAAGCAACCGTACGAAAAGGTCCGGTGACGACGCTCAATTTGACGCAAATCGGCGACGGACGCCTTCGATTCCTGAGCAATCAGGGTCAAGCGATCCAGGCACCGATTCTAAAAATCGGGAACACAATGACACACGTCAAGTTTGATCGCGGCCCGAGTGAAATGATGAATCGATGGTATTCGCTGTCGCCGACGCATCATGCGGCGATGAGTGTCGGTCACAATACATCGCAAATGCAAAAAGTCGCCACGTTGATGGGCATCGACCTCAAGGTGGTATCGGATCCATGACTCATTCTCTCCGTGCGGATCGAGAAGTTCTTTGTTCGATCGTACTTATCACGTGTTGGTTCGTCCTACCGCCAGCCCGGGCGGATGAATTAGCCGACGGATTTCGTCGTCCCCCACACGACGCTGGAATTCGAGCGTTCTGGTGGTGGTTAAATGGAAACGTCAACAAAGAATCGATCACTCGTGATTTAGAGCAGATGAAGGCGAAAGGGTTTAACGGAGCTCTCATTTTTGACGCCGATGGCAGCAGCCAAGGAAAGAATTCCAGAGTTCCCGCTGGACCCACATTCGGATCTCAGCCTTGGACAGAATTGTTTGGCCATGCGTGCCGCGAGGCGAATCGGCTGGACCTTGAACTGAGCCTTAATATCCAGAGCGGTTGGAACCTCGGCGGTCCTGACGTCACCGCAGAAGAAGCGACCCAGACATTGGTTTGGTCCGAAATCGTGGTTCGGGGACCAAGCGAGGTTCAACAGGTGCTTCCGCAACCGAAGAAGCGTGAGTTCTATCAAGACGTCACCGTGTTGGCCTTTCCCAAGCCACAATTCGCCAACGAAGAGGGGGCACCATCGGATCGAATCCTTTGCGAGCTGGAAGCTACTTCGACCAGCGAGAATTCTGACGCGGAGTATGCCATGGACGGAGATTTCAATACGTACTGGGTATCCGATGGCTCACCCCGACCTGAGTCGCCACAATCGCTACTCCTTAAGCTTTCCGAGAAGACGAAAGTTTCTAAGTTATCGCTACAGGGTCGAAAACGTTTTGGACCGCGTTGCTGCTTCATCGAACTGTCCGATGACAATCAAACTTATGTCACCGTACACGAGGCAACGCTGAAGGATGGCCAGCGGCTTGAGGCGAACTTCAAGCCTCGTAACGCGAGATTTATTCGCCTGCTTTTTACAGAGGCGTACGATCCCAAACCGATCAATGGATTCGCTCGCAATGTGCAGGTTGTCGAAGTCTCTCTTCCCGACATAGCGGTTGGTGACGATGTGTTAAAGCGTCCAATCTCCGACCTAGCACTCAAGAGTGCCACGCAAGAGCTAGGGAAGTCTGCACCGGATTGCCGATTTCTGTTGGAAAACGTTCCCGTGATTCCAGAGGAGTCGGTGATTCGGCCTGCGGAGATTGTCGAGCTTTCCGCGAAAATGGCAGCCAACGGAATGCTCCGATGGCAAGCCCCTCAAGGAGATTGGGTGGTCCTGAGAATCGGACATACCAACACGGGCGCACAAGTCTCAACTCACAGTGAGGGCTGGGATGGCCGAGTGCTGGACTACATGAACCCGGCTTCCCTTGACGCTTATTGGGATCGTCAAGTCGAACCGCTGCTCGCGGCGATCGGGCCGTTGGCGGGCAAGACGCTGCGCTATGTTCACACGGATAGTTGGGAAGGAGGCGGTATGAACTGGTCACCGGGATTCGATCGAACGTTCTATCAACGTCGCGGTTACGATCCGAAACCATGGTTGGCCGTTTTGGCAGGATATGTTGTTGATAGCCGAGTCTCTTCCAATGCGTTCCTGGCTGACTTTCGCAAAACGATCGGCGATCGCATTGGTGACCACTACGGACAATTGTCTCGATTGGCTGAACGCTGCGGCATGGCCACTCACCCCGAGTGCTCTGGTCCGCATGCAGGACCACTAGACGGTTTGAAGAACTACGGTCGTAGCGAAATAATGATGAGCGAATTTTGGTCGCCATCACCACACCGCCCTGATGCGACAGAGCGTTTTTTTGTCAAGCAAGCGGCGTCGGCTGCTCATACGTACGGCAAACGATTGGTGGGTGCTGAAGGCTTCACTACGATTGGTCCTCATTGGAATGATGTGCCTTGGTCGTCCATGAAACCAAGTTTCGATCACGAATTCTGCTCAGGCCTGAATCTGTTGTTCAATCACACCTTCACGTGCTCGCCAAGGGAAATGGGCTTGCCAGGCCAAGAATATTTCGCTGGCACACACTTCAATCCTCAAGTGACTTGGTGGAACGAATCGTTTGCCATCATCGACTACTTTCGCCGTTGTCAGTATCTCGCCCAACAGGGCGATTTCGTCGCCGACGTAGTCTACTACTACGGCGATCACATTCCAAACATCGCTACGCTAAAAGAATCCGACCCGGCTGGTGCGTTGCCCGACTTCGACTACGACACTCTCAGCGAAGAGTTGCTTACATCGTCGCTGACGGTCAACGAATCCGGCATGCTTTCGCTACCTTCTGGTATGCAGTATCGCGTTCTTGTTTTACCCGATCATCGTGTACTCTCGTTGGGTGCACTCATCGCGATCGATAAACTCGTACGTGCCGGCGGGACAGTGATCGGGCCTCGCCCCGAGCGGGCGGTTAGCCTGGAGGGCGGCGAGGTCGGACGCGCACGGTTCCAGGAACTCGCCAGTGATCTGTGGGGAAATCATCATCAAGCCGACCAGTCTAGTGGTTCACGTAACGTGGGTGACGGACGGGTTGCCTGGGGTATCACGGCTCGTGATTGGCTGCATCAGAACGGAATCAGCTCGGATGTGAAGTTTGCCCCCTCCTGCGGAACCGAAACGACAAAAAGTGACAAGTTCAATTGGATTCATTACCGGATTGGCGATGTGGATATTTATTTTGTCTCCGAGCCGAATGGGAAAGAAGTACAGGGGCAAGCGACATTTCGATGTGAAGGAAAGATACCCGAATTTTGGGATGCGGTGGACGGATCGATTCGACAAGCAAGCGAGTTTCGATCGGTGGCGGGTGGCACAGAAGTGCCGATGAAACTTGATCCGTTCGGAAGCTTGTTTGTTGTCTTCCGTCAATTATTCAAGAACCGACAAACCACGAGTATTAAGACAGACCATCCGAATTTTCCTGCCAGGCAGCCATTACAATCGATTAAGGGTCCCTGGTTCGTTAGCTTTGAAGATCGCTGGGGAGGCCCATCGCAACCGATCCGATTTGATGAGTTAACAAGCTGGACCGATCATCAAGACCCGCGTGTAAAATACTACAGCGGCAAGGCGGTTTACCAAACCAACTTCTTTGTAAACGAACATTTTGCAGACAAGGATCTGGCGATCGAACTAGGCTCTGTCAAGGATGTAGGAATCGCCCGCGTCCACTTAAATGGAACCGACCTCGGCATTGTCTGGCGACCACCCTTCCAGGTTCGTGTCCGTGATGCGGTCAAGCAAGGAGAAAACCAACTTCAAATTGAAGTCGTCAACAGTTGGCGCAATCGATTGATAGGTGATCGCACCTTGCCGCCGAACGAGCGAGTGACGAGAACCAATATCCACGTTCATAAGAATTGGCGTCTTGAACCCTCGGGTCTCCTCGGTCCGGTTCAAATAACCACTTCGAGCACAGAATAACGAGCAGACTAACAGCGCTCGCGGTTATTGATCCGGTTGAGCGGGCAACCGCTTTTGCGGCCAGTTAGCCCACTCTTGAATCAAACACTCAAACTTGTTTTCCCAAAATCATTAGAAAACCAACACCAGACTGGATTGCGGAAAAAAGCGATTGGCAAACCAAGACTATGTGAATATGAAATTTCGGGTGAATTGATTTACTTCTGAAACAAAAAGGCAATATCAGTACTAACAGCCAAACTATTCCGCTCAATCCACCAAAAACCCACATTGATTGGGTGACTAATCCCGCATTATTCACCAAGGACGAAATCGGTTCTGCGTTTTGAGGTTTGGCCATTGCGAAACGCAGCGAAGCGGATTGCGAGTCTGATTTTGACCGACCGCGCACAACGCCCCCCTCCCCCAGAATCG
>NZ_SJPM01000001.1:0-27627 GCF_007859915.1 Neorhodopirellula pilleata | reverse complement strand
ATTCTGGGGGAGGGGGGCGTTGTGCGCGGTCGGTCAAAATCAGACTCGCAATCCGCTTCGCTGCGTTTCGCAATGGCCAAACCTCAAAACGCAGAACCGATTTCGTCCTTGGTGAATAATGCGGGTTGAGTCCGCATTGCCGTTTGACGAATACCGTTTTGGATCAATTCCAATGACTTGGCCGGCCCCACGGCGGGAAGATCAAAGTCCAACTCGGCTTCGACCACTTTGTAGAACCATCGGTCCTTGCGTTTCGCATAGACCTGAAGTGTCGGTTGGTTAGTGATCCCGACCATCAAACGGTCCTCCACAACGTGAACATCCAACACGAACGTTGGTGACAGCTCGTAGCGTCCTACCAGTCGTTGCATTGTGGCCAAGTCGACGGTGATCTCGCGCGGTTTGGAGTCGTGCTCAGGTTCCAGATCGGCGAGATCGCCGCCGCCAGCGAGTCGGCGGACGATGTTCTCGGCCATGGATTCGACTTGGCGTGCTTCGGCGGTATTGGTGAGTGCGACGACGCCGACTTGATGTTTGCGATTGACGAACATGACGGAATGGAAGCCGCCGGTTTGGCCGTTATGCCAGCGAGTTTCTCCGTCGCGGGCGATCTGCCATCCCAGTCCCATGGCAAAGTGTTCACGACTGCTGGCTTGATGTTCCTTCCATGCCATTTCGATCCCCTCGACTAAGTCGCGGTCGGCTGAAATTTGAGTCGGTTCCAGAACCGCCGCCATGAACTTCATCATGTCCGCTGTGGTGCTGCGGATACCGCCGGCACCGGGCATATCGGCGAACTCCCAAGTGGATGCTCGCGTTCCGAACGACGAATGAGGAATCGCCATACGCCTCTTTTGCCGATCCGAAAGATTGACGACGGTGTCGTCCATCTGCAACGTTCGCGTGATTCGTTTTTGAAGCAACCGTTCGTAGGACGAGGCCCCATCTTGCAATGTGAGAAGATGCCCCAACCACGCAAAGGCAAAGTTGCTGTATTCGTATTGCGTACCCGGTCGTCGAGGAAGCCGGTAGTTTTGCAGGAATTCGATCGCTTTGGACGAATCGTAGTTCGCGTACGGATTATCGGCACCGGCGTTACCGAAGTTGGTTGGAAGTCGCGGTAACCCCGAGCGATGGGTGGCCAGTTGCAACCAATTGATCGTCTGACCTTGATAGTCCGGCACGGCAACGCCGCTATCGTCGTGCCCAGCTTCGTCGAGCAAGGTCAGAGGATTCTGATCCGCTTCGATTCCGAGCAACACTCCGGTGAAGACTTTGGAGATCGAAGCGATTTCGTAAATGGTCTGATCGTTCGGTGGTCCTTCGCCGGGACGTGCTTCACCCAGATGAAACGAGAACCGGCGTGATCCGTCGATGATTCCGACCGATAGTCCAACCACGCGGTGCTGTTCGACCAGGGGAGCGGCCATTCGCTGCGCCTCTTCGACGGTCAGATCGGCAGCACCGATCGACTCGTCGAAATGGATCATTTGCAAGGAAATGCCGAGGGCGAAGAAACAAAAAAGTGTTCGTACCATGGTGACCATTTCCGTTGAAGCTTGGATGTCGTCGAACCGCTCGTCTAAGTGCCTATCCGAAAAGGGGTCTGACCCTTTGGAGGCGAGTCGATTTTGGCTGCGTTTTTGGCCTCGCCAGAGAGGGTCAGACCCCTTTTCGGATAGGCCTTTAAACGACCGCTTTCTTGGCCGCCTTGAGCCAATCGTGTTCTTCTCGTTTTTTGTAAAACGGATCCAGAGGATAGCATCCGCTGATGATACCTTGCCGAGGAGCGGTGGTGCAGTCACTGAACGTACGGCAGACCTTCTTGCGTTGCCAAACGCGTCCGGCGATCACGTCGGCGGGCAGGTCCGGGTAGGACAGCACCATCCGGCCCAACCCGATCGAATCGGCCAACCCGCCACGGACGACCGCTTGAGCAACATGCGGAAGGTAGTCTTGTAAATAAGTGTAGCCTGAACCGATGAACAATATCTCACGATGCTGGCGTTTGAGTTCAGCTACCGCCGCGATCTGCCGAGCCACACCGACCAACGGGTCTTCCGGCGGATGATATCCGTCGCTCGGCGGAAAGTAAGCGGGACGTTGCAAGTGCGGCGTGTAGTAGGGACTTCCGGCGGTCGTGCAAACCATTCGAATACCAAGATCGTGCATCAATCGCACGAAACGCGATGGTTCGGTGAGATCCACCCCGAGGCCATCCGGTGTGGCACCGAAAACTTTGTTCGGTTCACTGTCTGGTTCCGGTACTCCTACTTGATCCGGCCCGGGACAATGCGGCACGAAATCGAATACGGACAGACGGACACCGATTTGTAGATTCCGGGTCGCGCCGCGAATGCCCTGCACGATGTCGCGCAGGAATCGAGTGCGATTCTCGAACGACCCACCATACTTTCCTTGCCGATCAACACCTGAAAGTAACTCGTGGCCGAGATAACCGTGGCAGTGTTTGACATCAACGAACGTGAAGCCAATTTTCTCGACCAGGCAGGCCGCGTCGATAAAGTCCGCGATCAACCGGTCGAGTTCCTCGTCGCTGAACATCGCCGAGTCATCCGTCACGCCGACACGTCGATCGAGCACCACGTTGCGTTGAACGGTACGAGGCTCGGCTTTTTTCTTTTCATTGGGACGCGCGTAGCGTCCCGAATGGGTTAATTGCAAGCCGATCATCAAATCATCGCTACGATCGAAGTGTTCTTCATGCGTATCGATCAGTTCTTGCCTCAGCGACGCGATGTCGGCCAGGTTCGCTTCGTTGAGGACCAATTGGTTCGGATTGGCGCGTCCGTCGTGACGAACCGCGACCGCTTCGCCGCCCCACATCCACTTCGCGCCGCTGAGGCCGAAGTTTCGCCAACGTCGTCGCGTCAGATCAGTAGGTTTGCCATCGGAGGTTCCGTCCCAACCTTCCATCGGCAAAATACAAAATCGATTGCCGATCGTTTGGCCGTGAACCTGCAAAGACTCGGCTAAAGGGGAGTCCGCCCCGGATTGCACGACGGCTTCGCTGGGCAGATCGATCCCGGATTCTTGCAAGTGAGCGGTGAAGGCGTCGTAGTTCTTCAGACCGGCGATACGTGGGTAGCTCATAGGGTCTCCAGGAGGGCGTCAAGATCGTTGGCGATTTGCAACAAGATTTCGCGATCGGACTGGGGTCGCGAAGGGCTTTGCGGATGCGTCGGATCGCAATCGATACGGCCACGCAACTTCAAGAACATCGCCGCAGAGTGTTTGTAAGCGGGCACCGGACGACGGAAAGCGAACGTGCCGAGGTACTGTAGTAAATCATTGAGTTGATAAAAACGTTCGTCGCCTTCGGCCCATAACCGATCACGGACCGCGAACGCGGCCGGATGAAACGTGCTTAGGCCGAGCAAGTAATCGCTTCCATACATCACCATGTCGATGGCGAGGTCGTTGCCGGTCAGGACGAGGAAGTCCGGTCGGACACGATCACGGAGTTGCAGACGTTGCCACTCGAGCGTTCGATCAAGTGAAGAATGTTTGGCCCCCAAGCACTGGGAGATTTGCATCATTCGTTCATAGAGTTCGAGCGAATAGATCTTTCCGAAAGGCGCGAACATTTGGCCCAGTTCGAATGCGTAAAACACATCGCAGTTCGTTGCCAACGACGAGTAGGCATCAAACACATTATCGTCGTCGCCTCCGGTCAACCCAAATGATTGAAACAGGATCGGCGTTCCGCCGTGAGATTGCACGTCATCGATCCCGCGAGCGTATGCGGATCGATCCAGCGAATCACCGGGGCGATCACCGACGAAGACGCCTCCGACAAACGACCGACCGTTGGCGATCGCTTGGCAGCGCCGGAGCGTTTCGATCCGGGTCGCGTCGTCGATCAAATTGGCGTAACCGGTGTCCATGTTGATCGCGGGTGACAACCCCGCGTCGAAGGTCGCCGTGACATGACGTTCGAATCCGGGCCAATCGATCCCACCATCGTCAAGGAAAGGCAACAAAATTGCCGACATCCCCGTGATCTTGCGTCGGGGTCGCAGCATGGAAATGGGATCAATCATCAATCGAATTTCGCGTCAGAAGTGAGGGCAAATGGCCATATGCGGAGGATCGATTCGATCTCGATCGCGGCCGGGTCAGTCTTACGGAAAGGAAATTTAGTTCCCCCCGATCACCGCGTCTTGGTGAATCAGGCAAATCGGCCGATTTGCAGTTTGGGCAAGTGCACAGCGTCCCCCGGGCAGGACTCCACTCCTGATGCGCACGACCGATGCCGGGGAATCGAATTTTGGGCGGGAAAAAAGGAGATCCTCCGAGATCCGATTGCCTTTCGGAGAAAACCCGCTTATAGTGACCGAAAACCACGCTAACGACCGACAAAGGAAGTTAATTCTTCATTAGCCAGGAAGTTAGCATGAGTCCACTGCCACGTCTTGTCCCTACCTGGACCGGTTTCGCAGGAACTCTTGCGGCGCCGCTCAAGGCCTTTTCTTGCAAGGAGTTGGTTATGTCACACGCAGTCGACATTTCGCCGTCGGAGGTTCCCGCTTGGCGGTTCCGCTCGATCGGTCGGTTTCTTTACACGCAGAATCCGTTCTATCTGCTGAGTTGTTTTTTGATCATTTACGGTTTGCAGGTAGCGACCGTTTCGCAGGGCGATCTTGTATCCCGGTCTTTGTTGTTGGCTGGTGGTATCGGCTGTTACACGTTGTTGATGGCGATGACCTCGATCGGTGTGATTCGATTGGGAAAGGTGTGGGAGGACGGACGTTCGATCTTATTGGTCGTCGTGGTTAGCTTGGTGGCGTTGTCGACGGCGCTGGACGAACTGTGTTTGACCGATCCGTCGACGGCGATGACGCTGGCGATCGGCGGGTTATTTGGCGGTGTTTTGACGACCGAAGTGGTTTTGCGAAGTTGTCGGATCGCATTTCCGTTTTGGTATCGGGCGAGCTATTACGCGATGTTGCTGGTGTTTTTCGCCAGCCCGGTCCTGCTCGGTCGGGCCGTGGCTGAACGTCATGACCGATTGGCCAATGCGGGGTCAGTGATTTTTTCATGTGGCATTGCCGTCGCGATGTTGTTGTTGATTCCTGCGATTCGTCGGGGCCGCAGTTCGGTACGTCACAACGGGACGCCTTGGCGTTGGCCGCTTTATCCGCTGAGCGCTTTTGTTGTCTTGTTGGTTTTGGCTGGCATTCGTTCCCACGCGATCTGGCTGTCGTTCGGATTCTTTGGCGAGTCGTTCGGATTCGAGCCTTTCTTGCTATTGCCGATGCTGTTTGCGATGTTGGTCTTGGCCGTTGAATCCGATGTGCATCGACGGACACCGGTTTGGTCGATCGGAACGTTGTATGTGGCACCGGCCATGCTGTTGTGCGGGTTGGGGGCGCGAGGCATGACGCGACTGCCCATCGCGGACGATTTACAACTGGTCGCGGGGTCGGCAACGACGATCACGATGTTATCCCTAACGGCATTTTACGCCTACGCGGCGTTGCGAGGCGTTCGGCACAGTGAACACGCCTTGGCGGGGGCGTTGATCGGAACAGGGCTATTCGCCGAGATATCCAGACCGCTTCAAGCGGCGGGGATTCAATCTTGGGTGTTCGTCTTGTTGGCGGCTTTGGTTTATTTGTTACTGGCGATTCGCGATTGGCAAAGTGATTTGCGTTGGTTTGCATTCGCGGTGTTGTTCTCCGGTGCGCTCGCATTGGCCGGCCCGTCGCTCGGGAGGCCGAACGTGGGCTACGCGTGTTCGGCGGTGTTTTTAAGTGGGGCGATGTTGGCGATCGGTTGGTTATTCGATACGGCGTTTGCGAGAGGATTGCGTCGTATGGCGGCCGGTTGCCTTACGCTGGGGGCTGGCGTTTTGGTGGCTTGGCATCTCGACCGGGCGAGCGACAACCGCGCGGTGATCGGTTTGTTGGCGGCGTCGGCGGTAACGCTGGGATATTGGTGGCTGACCCGTCGGTTTGCGTGGATCTATGTTTTTACCGTTCAGGCGACGTGCTTGGCCGTGGTCGTCGGGCAGGCTTGGATCGAAGGTGGCGGGATCGCCAGCGTGAACGTGCCGCTGCACAGTGGTATGTTGTGTTTTGCGATCGGGGTCATGATCACGGCGATCAAGAGCGGGTTGGGCGAGCGTCTATGGCCGGCGGTGGAATCGTCAGGGCGGATGGGCAGATTCCAAATGGGATTATGAAGGAAATGGTCGCAGCTTGGACCTTACGAACTTCATCGTCTGGGACACGACAGGCGAGCGGGAATCTGCTAATTTGCCGGTTCTTCAGGGTTCGCACTTGTTGAGTCCGACGCTGAAGAGCCGTTTTGACGATCGTTCCCACGTCCATCCTCAGCTCAACCCCGCAGATTCACGATGTCCGCAGACCCATCCGCCAACCATCGCATCGCCACCCAAGCTCTTCACGCCGGGCAAGTCGCCGACCCGACGACGAAATCCCGTGCGGTGCCGATCTACGCAACGACGAGTTACCAGTTTGACAGCACCGAACACGCCGCAGCGTTGTTCGGACTGGCCGAGTTCGGCAATATCTACAGTCGGTTGATGAACCCGACCGTCGATGTGCTCGAAAAACGAATTGCCGCGATGGACGGCGGTGTGACCGGTTTGTGTTTCGCTTCCGGACAAGCGGCGATCACGGCAGCGGTATTGGCGATCGCCCACAGCGGCCAGAACATCATCAGCAGCACGTCGCTCTACGGCGGCACTTGGACGTTGTTCACTCAGACACTGAAGAACCTGGGCATCGAAGTCCGGTTCTTTGACGCCGACCATCCCGAAGAGATCCACAAACTCGTCGATGAGAACACGCGTTTGGTCTACATGGAAAGCATCGGCAATCCGAAGAACGACGTGCCGGATTTCAAGGCCATCACCGAGGCCGCGCACACCGCGCCCCATGGTGCCCTTCCAGTGCTGTGCGACAACACCGTGATGACGCCGTTCTTGCTCAAGCCGATCGATCACGGTGTTGATATCGTGATCTACAGCACGACCAAATTCCTGGGCGGACACGGCACCCACATCGGCGGGTGCATCGTCGACAGCGGCAATTTCAAGTGGGCCGACCAACCCGAAAAATGGCCTGAGTTTTGTGGCCCATCGCCGTCCTACCACGGTGCGGTTTTCGAGGAACATCTGCGTGGAATGGGCAACATCGCCTACAACATCCATATCCGCACGCACTGGTTACGTGATACCGGCGCGGCGATGAGCCCGTTCGCGGCATTCCTGTTTTTGCAAGGCATCGAGACATTGCATTTGCGGATGCCACGCCACTGCGAAAACGCAATGAAGGTCGCTGAATTCTTGGACGGCCACGAAGCGGTCGAGTGGGTCAACTACCCCGGATTAAAATCGCACACCCATCACGCCAATGCGGAAAAATATCTGACCCATGGCAAAGGTGCGATTCTCGGTTTCGGAATCAAGGGCGGCATGGAAGCGGGCAAGAGGTTCATCAATGCTTGCAAGTTGTGTTCGCACTTGGCCAACATCGGCGATGCGAAGACGCTCGTCATTCATCCGGCCAGCACGACGCACCAACAACTCGCCGAAGACGAACAACGCCGCGCCGGTGTGGTTCCGGAATACATTCGTGTTTCGGTCGGGATCGAGGATATCGACGATATCCTTGATGACCTCAAGCAAGCACTCGCCGTGGCGACCTCGACGCCTTGAGCACGGACGACATTCGCACCGATGCACCCTTGGTGCATGCCCAGACGGTCGTTTTTGATGAACCACTCGCGTTGGAACTCGGCGGCGAGTTGCCCGAAGTTCGATGTTGTTTCGAAACTTGGGGAACGCTCAACGCCGATGCATCCAATGCGATCTTGGTTTGCCATGCGATCTCCGGCGATTCTCACGCGGCCCGGCATGATCCCGAGGATCTGCCCGGGTGGTGGGATGGGCTGATCGGACCGGGATTGCCGATCGACACCGATCGATTCTTTGTGGTCTGTCCGAACGTGTTGGGCGGGTGCCGAGGCTCGACCGGCCCGGGGGATGTTCCCGCTGGAGCGTCACAACCCTACGGTGCCGATTTCCCTCGGATCACCATCGGTGACATGGTGGAGGCCCAGCGGCGTTTGGCCGAGCATTTGGGAATTCGCAAATGGCGGGCGATCGTGGGTGGCTCGTTGGGAGGCCATCAAGCCTTGCAGTGGGTCAGTCGCTATCCCGATGCCGCCCAAACGTGCGTGGCGATCGCAACGTCGCCCCGCTTGACGAGCCAAGCACTTGGTTTCGACGTGATCGCCCGGAACGCGATTCAGACCGACCCGCATTTTGCCGACGGTCAGTACTACGGTCGGGACAAACGTCCCGACACCGGATTGGCGATCGCGCGGATGCTCGGCCATATCACGTATTTGTCGGTCGCGGCGATGGAAGCGAAGTTCGATCCCGATCGGCACGACCCTCGCAGAATCGCTTCGCAAATGGCGTCGCAGTTCGAGCAACGTTTTAGCGTCGGGTCTTACCTCGCTCATCAAGGGCAAAAATTCACGACTCGATTCGACGCCAACAGTTACGTCACCTTGTCCCTTGCGATGGACTTGTTTGATTTGGGTGGAACACGTTTGAAATTGATGGAAACGTTTGACGAATGCACCTGTGATTTCTTGTTGGTCGGATTCAGTAGCGATTGGTTATTTCCGCCTTCACAATCCCGCGAGATCGTCAATGCGCTCACGGCATTGGACAAACGTGTTACCTACGCCGAGATCACGACCGACGCGGGGCACGATGCGTTCTTGATCGACCGGGATATGGCCACGTATGGCCCGTTGGTTCGCGAAAGGTTATCGATGCCCAGCGATTCGCCCGAGTCGACTCCGGTGCATTTGACGCTTGCCGAGGAATCCATACTTGATCTGATCGAACCGGGCAACAGTGTCTTGGACCTGGGTTGTGGTCAAGGCGAACTGTTGGCGGCCATTGCGATCCGCGACGGCCGAGCGAGCGGTCGTTTGATGGGCGTCGAAGTGGCCCAAGAGAATATCTTGGCCACGGCGGTTCGAGGAATCGATGTCATCGACTACGACCTGAACGCCGGACTACCGGCTTTCATCGACGACCAATTCGACGTCGTGGTGCTCAACGCGACTTTGCAGGCGGTTGAAAATGTCGTTGAATTACTCGATGAAATGCTTCGGGTCGGCAAACGAGCGATCATTAGTTTTCCCAATTTCGCCTACCGTCGGTTACGAGACGACTACGTCGTGCGCGGCCGATCGCCTCGAGCACCGGGGGAATTCGATTACGCTTGGCACAACACCCCCAATCGCCGGTTTCCGACGATCGCCGATGTTCATGATTTGCTGCACGACATGGGTGTAACGATCGACCGGGAAATCTATTGGGATATGATCGATTCCAAGAACGTGGCGATTGAAGGCGATCCCAACCTGAACGCGGACACCGCCGTTCTTGAGATACATCGATGATCGCAAGACAGGTTGCTCGCGTGGCCGTCTTTACAAGCCCTCGTGCGGGAAGTGGTGCGCGACGTGAACAGATTCCACGACTCCTGGAACTCCTGAACCGTGACAAAATTTCGATCGAGTTGATTCATCAGCCTCAACAGCTTCGCGATTGGATCGATCAAACGACCGTACTCGGCGGGGAGTCGCCCGGCGAGGCTTCGTCCGTGATCGTGGCGGCGGGCGGGGACGGGACGGTTACCTTGGCCGCTTCGCTCATCCATGCCACACGGGAAAACTCCGCAGCGGATCAGGCGAACTTGCCGCTGTTGGTGCCGTTGCCGTTGGGCACCGAAAATCTATTGGCGCGGTACTTCGGCCACCAAGCGGATGCCGAGCAAGTTCGCGAAACAATCTTGCGAGGTCCGATCGACTTGATCGACTTGGGATTGGTCCAACGACCAAACCAGCGATGCCATCCCATGCTGACGATGGTATCGTGTGGTTTCGATGCCGATGTGGTCCGTCGGCTTCATCTGCGTCGCAGGGGCCATATCCGTCGCTTAAGTTACCTCGGACCGATCTTACGATCGATCGGCCGTTATCGTTTCCCAGAACTGGTTGTTCAAAGCATCGACAATGACCACGTCGAGCGTGAAATACGTTGTGGCTGGGCGATGGTATTCAATCTACCCAGGTACGGTGGCGGTTTAACGATCGAACCCGACGCATTAGGCAACGACGGTTTCTTTGATGTCATCACGTTTGCGGGACGCGGAATCGCGTCGGGATTGAAATACGTGGCCGGCATCCGATCGGGTCGGCACTTGAGTGACGGCGGCGTGCAGCGTTTTCGTTCGCGAGACATTCGCATCACATCGGAACAACGTGTTCATTACCAAATCGACGGCGACTACATTGGCCGTCTACCCATCGAGATCTCAATACGACCGCACGCAATCGCCTTGCTCCTGCCGGCAGTACTCAAGTAGCACAACACAAAAAAACCTCGCCCGGATCACCGGACGAGGCTTGGTTGTTTATTGAGAAGCGAAGCGATTAGAGATTGGCAAGAATCTCGTCGATCGCATCTTGATAACCGGGGAAATCCGAAGCGTCGTTGATGGTGTTGACGAAAGCGAAATCGTCACGGCCACCAAACAATTCGACCCGGGTGCCGTTATTGCTGAATCGGATTTGGCTTGAATCAACCAATGCCGTCTGGACTCGTTGTTCCAAAGGCAGCGTATCGTCCGAATCGACAATCGTCAGCAACGCTTGATCGCGTGCACTGTTGAGCGACAGTTCGATGAGTTGAACGTCTTCAAAGCCAGTTCCGACACGATAGATCATTTGCTCGAGTCCTCCGCCTTCTCCTTCGGCAAAGACGAACAGCGAACGCTCACTTGCAGTGATCGAGGAAGGCAAGCCTTTATCGCCCGGTTGCACGGAGATGATGTTTCGTCCGCCATTGGTTAGCGGAGCGATTTCATCAAAATCCACGTTGAAACTGTCGTTTCCGGCGGTGCCGCCGGCGACGTCAATCGTGATCGAGCCGTTGCCACTATCACCACCGGCCGAGAAACCTGGTGGCAGCTCATAGCTGAGTGTGTACTCACCCGACGGGACATCTTGGAAGCTATAGCTACCGCTGGGGTCCGTGGTTGTGAAACGATCCACTAATTGACCGGACCCGTTCGCACTGCCTGGCGATCTCAAGCGAACCGAAAGACCTCCCAAGGCAACTTCGCTCGACTCGCGTTGACCGTTATTGTTGGAGTCTTGGAACAACTGACCGTCGATGTCCGAAGTCTCAAAGTTCAGAACTTCCACGGTGACCGTAGCCGTATCAGATCCACCAGCACCATCGCTCAACGTATAGGTGAAGGAGTCCGTTCCGATGAAATTACTATTAGGCGTGTAAGTAATCACATTGTTGTTGATCGTAACGGTACCATTGGCCGGCAGATTGCCTGTCGCAACGGTCACGACGGGGGTGTCGCCTTCGTTGGTCGGGTCTGGATTGTCGTTGGCCAGAACGTTGATCGCGACCGAACCGTTTTTGACGACCGTAGCGGTGTCATCTTGAGCGATCGGAGCATCGTTGACCGATCCCACGTTGATCGTCACCACCGCGCTGTCACTACCCGACGCGTTGGTTGCGGTATAGGTGATCGTGTCGGTGCCGTTGAAGTTCGCGTTGGGCGTGTAGGTCAATACACCGTTCGTGATCGAAGCGGAACCGTTATTCGGTCCAGTTGTTAAAGAAATGGTCGCCGTATCGCCAGGATCAAGATCGACCAAAGGAACCAAGTTGAGCGTCACGGGACCGCCATCTTCGGTGGCCGGCAACGTACCTGGGTTGGCAACCGGAGCGGCGACCACATCGGTAACGGTGATATTGATCGTTCGCGTTACCGAACCACCATTGCCGTCGGTAACCGTCACATTGAAGGCATCTGGTCCGTTGTAGTCTGCATTGGGCGTATACCGGATTTGACCGTTACTTTGACGCGTTGCGGTACCATTGGTCGGATTGGTAGCGACATTGGCAGTCAGCGTATCACCGTCGACATCGCTGGCCAGTGCGACCACATCGATATCAATGAAGCCGTCTTCAACGACGGTTCGATTGATTGTGGCCGGTAAAGTAGGAGCATCGTTGACCGGATTGATCGTGATCGCGATCGTACCTAAATCAAAGCCGTTCGTACCGGTCGCACGGTAAACCACCGTGGCCGTTCCGGATTGATTGTCGGCGGAATCAAAAATCAAGTTATCGCCGTTGATCGTTGCCGTACCGAGCGTGGTGGGCGTCACCGACTCGATCGTGTAGGTCGCCGTGTCGGCACCTTCGAGCGTGGTCAGGTTGCCAAGGTCGACGGTCACGTTCGGGCCATCTTCGTTGCCTGTGGCAGTGCCATCACCGGCGATCGGTGGGTCTTGGACGTCTTGAACATCGATGTTGATTACACCGTTGGTGGTTCCACCGTTGGCATCACGGACACGGTATTGGAAGCTAAAGTCGCCCATACCGGCTGCCGCGGTCGAGGTCACCTGGATTTGGTTGTTGACCAAGCTAACCTGAGCTCGCGAATCGATCGTTTGAGCGGGAAGTTCGATCGTCAAGTTCGCGGTCGGCGTTTCGACGTCGGAAGGAGCCGTGTTGCCCTCACCCGGTTGCAAGATGTTCAACGTTCGGGTTGCCCGCTCGTTGAGAACAAAATTCATGCTAGGAGCGACCGGCAAATCATTGACCGCATTGACGGTCACATTAATCACCCCAGTGTCACTGCCGATCTCGTTACTGGCAGTGTAGGTGATCGCGGCTGCGCCGTTGAAGTTCAACGCCGGCGTGAAGAAAATCTGATCACCTTCGATTCGGACGGTTCCGCTTGCGGCGGAGACAGTGGCGTTGTCCAAAGTAACAGGATCAACCCCGCTATTGACGACAATCAAGTTGTCGGCCGACAGGTCCGCGACAAGTGTTTCTGCCGCGTCCTCTTGGATTTCGACACCGTTCTTGTCCAGCGCCGTCACACCGGTCGAATTATTGACCACGTTGACAGTCACCGTCGCGGTGTCGGACAGGCCGCCCGCATCAGTGATCGTGTAAGTGAAAGTATCCGTGCCGGTGGTGGCTCCGGCATTGGGGGTATATTGGATGCGCGGTCCGACTTGGGCATCGTTGACCACGGTGACGGTTCCACGAGTCGGCAATACGTTGCCAGCCGTCGTCGGCAATGAAATCGTCAATTCACTGAGCGGTTCATTCCCACCGCCGGCATCGTCGTTGGCCAAAACGTTGATAAGCAACGGCGTACCACCAACAATCGCATTGCCGGTCGGGGCATCGTCGTTCGCAACCGGAGCATCGTTTTGCGGTGTGATCGTAACCGTGACGGTCGCGGTCGCAGCACCATCGGTCGGCGTCGCTGCGTTGTAGACAACCAGATCGGTTCCGAACGCGTTTGCATTAGGAACATAAGTGAACAAACCATTGCTATCGATCGACGCAGCACCAAGGGCACCGGTCCGGTTAGGAATGCTGTAGGTAATCGTGTCCGTGGTGGTCGACGCATTGACCACTAGTTGACGTGTCTCACCATCGACGTCGTCTTCGACGACTGTCAAACTTGCGTTCTGGGCGGTGATGCCGGTTTGGGCACCGGCAATGTTCAATCGAAACTGAGCGTCTTCGTCGAATCGAATGTCGTTCGCCGGCACGCCCTCTTTCCCACCTTCGGTACCGTAAATCAGCACACCTTCGAATGCCGTCGTCCCGCCGGCACCTGTTCGTGGCGAAGCAACTTCGGCACGGACGGTCACACCTTGCCCAGGTGCTAAAGCGACCACGGGAATACTGAAGGAGTCGTAAGCGATATCGCTATTGAACGGATCGATGATGTTCTGCAGATTGCCGATCGGACCCAACGTGCCGACTTCATCAAAAATATCGGTCCCGTTGACGTTCTGGTCGAACGATCCGATGTTGCGATTCTGTCCATAAACCTTCGGTCCGAAGCCATTGTTCTCACCCGCGCGTGTCGGGTGATTTCGCATGAAGGTTTCGTAGCGACTGACCAAAACGTCGGGATTGAATTCGCCATTTTCGAAGACGTTTTCTTCGATGATCGTAACGGTTTGCTCAACACCGCCGATGGTAAGCACCGTCACCAAACGCGGTACGTCTTCGAGGATCAAGTCGGGCGAATTGTATTCGACGGTGAACGTGTAGGGACTGGTAGTCGATGAGGTGCCACCATCGACAAGAATGTCGTCTACGCTATCGACATTCGGGTTCAACTGAATGATCGCGTTGCGAATGGAATTTTCGGCGGTCGTGTTGCTGGTACCAAAGAAGTCGCCCACGGTCGAGGTGATTCCACCAGCCCGATTGCCCTCATAGTAAAGCTCGATGGTTCCGCTCGCCGAAGCCGACGAGAGAACCGTTCGTGGCAATTGGGCACCCTGGATCTCGCCTACGGCAGGAGCGATCGCGCCGGACTGACTGACAACGAGGTCGACCACCGATTGGAAAACACCGAAGGCATCAAATCCGCGATTGTCTTGAACCGCCACTTCAATTTTAAAAACATCACCGACGTCGACGGAATAAATCGGCGAAGTAGCGCCGCCGACGCTTTCATAGGTGCCAGCGGTCGGCAACAGGGAATCGTCAAGATTGCGGGCGGAGATTTCGAACTCGACGACAAAGTTGCCCGCTTCCGCCTCACCGACGGAGTTGAGTTCGTTGATGACCATCAAGGCATCAAGCGCCGTGACTACGTGATCTTCATTGACGTCGACAAACCCAACAAACTGAACACTCTCGCTAGTCATCTCCCCTTCAGGCGACTCGTTGAGATAGTTGATGATTCGCAAAGCGTCCAGCGCGGTGACCTCACCGCTGTTATCGACGTCGTAGGCGTTCCAATAGTTATGGGCGATCGAGTAATCGTCCACGTCCTGGTAGACATCGGCGGCAGGCTCGCTGGATACCATTCCAAGGTCGCCGGCAAGTAACTGCCGATTCTCGAGGTTCTCGCTGAGCAAACGACGTTTGCTGTTGCGTGGGCCACGTGACCGATCTTCGCGGGCCTGGCGTGACTTCAACGGGCGCACGCGGCGAAGCAGGTGACGCAGATTTTTCATCTGTTTTCTCGGCAATACGGTGTGATGGGTTCGGTCGATAAGTGGGGAGAGAATCACGCCAATTCGGAAAGCGGTTCGTCGCCGACGAACTTGATTCCCAGGGGGAGAATCCTGGCTTCCCGCCCCGTGATAACGGCGGTCGGGATAGCGTAATCCAAAATCCTAACGATGGCGCAAAAATCTGATTAGCACCGCCATATTACCTAGAGCACCAGGTTTATCAACAATTCCTTGCCGCCCCGGCGAAGAAAGATGTCAGCGGTTGCGATTAGACGGGTTATTCCGCCCCCTAGTTCCCAAAAAGTTAAAGTTTTTGGGACGAAATGCCGAACTCATTCGCCCGAACAGCCGCCGGCTATCAATTCCAAGAGGTGTTTCTCGAGTTCGCCATACGGCGGCAGCGGATCGCAGCCGGTTTGCCGGGCTGTCCGCGAAGCCGCAAGAATGCCGTTGACCCGGCCGGCTCGATCAAACAGCGGCGTTACCATTAATTGGTAGCCGGGGATCTGGCCGCTGGCGTCGACGCGATACAGGATCGTTTGTCCGTATTCCCGCACACGTTTGAGCAACTCGGTGGGGATGGGGTGATCGGAAGTCGGCAAAATCTGATCGTTTTCGGCCGTATCATCCAAGTAGGTCAGGACGTCATCGGCACCGAAAATCTGACGAATCGCAAGACTCGCGTAGCGGAGGAATCTCGCGCGATCGCCAGCATGACGAAAAAGATCGGCGATCACCCGCAACCATCGCATCAGATAGGCTTGCTGCTGAGCATCGAAACTCGAGCCCAAAGTTGCCACGAGCGAGGATTCAAAATCGGCCTGAATCATCACGCCGGGATCCGTCGCCAGGCTGCCGTCGGCCAGCCCGCTGCGGTGTTCCGGCGTGCCCATTGAGAGCAACCGCCCCTCCCAATCGAGAGCATCGATCACAACGACCCAGTCATGAACGTGTAACCTCGAGAAGCCTTCGATCCAGCAAGTCTTCGCTGGCAAGAGGACTCGGCTGGTATCAATGCCGATCGTGCAATTGCGGCTGGTGTTGGTGACGCGGAATCCGCCTTCGACGAGCGGCTCGATCCGAACGTGTTCACGCGAAATGTGTGAGTCCGATCGAGGTGAAAGGACGAGACGGTCACCGTCGTTTTGCCGGACCTTTGCGATCGGTTCCGGATCGCCGGTTCGTTGCCGCCCGATAACGATCAAACGATCGATCGGCATTTGAAACCGCGAGCGTCCCTCGTGGAAAACTTCCAGCATCCCGCGCGGAGGTGAAGAAGCAGCAATTGTCGGTTCGTTGGACATGACGCTATGTTAGACTTTCTCGGAAGAGGGGGGCTGCCCCAGTAAGGATATCCGTATCGCCGCGAACCCGTCATCTCGATCATGAACGAACCGTCCAACGATCCCCAGACGGATCCATTCGCAACGCAATCCGGCGAAATTTCAACGCCGGATCCCGGCCTTGCGTCATTGGATACCGTCGGCGACCTCACGCCGGTCCATGCGAATGCGCCCGACCGCACCGGCGATTCGAGATTGAGGTTCCGGATTCTACGTGCTCACGCCAAAGGTGGGCTGGGCCAGGTCTTGGTCGCCCAGGACACGGAACTCCGACGCCAGGTCGCGGTCAAGGAGATCCAGTCTCAATATGCCGACATGGATGAAAGCCAAAATCGGTTTATCTTCGAAGCCGAAGTGACCGGGCGATTGGAACATCCTGGGATCGTTCCCGTTTATGCATTGGGACGGTACGAAGACGGACGTCCCTACTACGCGATGCGATTCATTACCGGCACCGCGATGAGCGTCGCGATCGACAAATTGCACGCCTGTGATGATCCCGAACAAGCCCACCGGCAACTTCGTGACTTGTTGCAACGATTCGTGACGGTCTGCAATACGATCGAATTCGCTCACAGTCGCGGATACTTGCATCGCGACCTCAAGCCCGCCAACATCATGCTCGGTGAATACGCCGAAACGCTCGTCGTCGATTGGGGGCTCGCCAAACAAATCGGGAGCAACGCCTCCCATTTCGGAAACCAGGATGTGTCCACCACGGAACAGTCGGTCGTGCCTCCCAGTTTTGTCGTGCCTTCCAGTTTTGATATCGATCTGGATGCCGCCTTGAATGCCGATACGGATGCGGGAAACCAAGCAGACGGCGAGGTCGATGAGCATGCCACAATGGTGAACTCTGCCGCCACGCCGAAGAATACCCCGACCCCCAAGAATGACAGCCACGGTCGCGAGGGCGCGCGAACTCGAGTCGGTCGAATCGTTGGCACGCCCCAATACATGGCTCCCGAACAGGCCACCGGAAACATCGCTCGAGTCGGACCACAGTCGGACGTTTATTCCTTAGGCGCGACGCTGTATCAGATCCTGACCGGCCGAGCGCCGTTGTCTTCTGAGAAAAAAATATCCATCAACGAACTGCTGCAACGAGTCGCGGCGGGCGACATCCCGGCGACGGTCGAAATCAACCCTCGCGTCCCCAAACCGCTCGATGCGATTTGTCGTCATGCCATGCGGCGGGATCTCGACGATCGCTATCAGTCGGCCCGCGATCTGGCAAGGGATATTGAAAACTACCTAGCCGATGATCCGATTTCGGTCGTTCCCGAGACAGCACTTCGCCGCGCCGGACGGTGGACTCGCAAACACCGAGGCGTGACCGCAACAATCGGAGGCGCGATCATTGCGATCGCGATGGTCTCAACGGCGTTCTATGGTGTCACACAAACGGCGCTCAATCGAACCGAACGCTATCTAGCGATCTCGCAGCTGCAACAACAATTCGACACGCAGATCAGCGTTGAAGAGCGACGCCTGAATCAACCCGCTATCGCCGCAGACCAAATCCCGATCGCCGACGAATTGATCGACCAGGGACGCGAACTGATCCAACAGATCGAATCCTTACAAAGCGTCGAACAACCGGGATTCGTTGACCGCAATCGTAGATTCGCGTTGTTACAGACTTGGACTTCCAGTCTCGACAAACTGAATCGACAACGCCTCAGCCGCGAACTTCAGGAGACGCTGGTCGCGGAAGTCGGTCGGTTGCGTGAGCATTTTCCCTTTCCCGACGAAGTGAGTTTTGACTCCGAGGTGAACCGACTCGAAGCGGTCGCGAAAGAACGCATCGGTCAGTGGTATCGACTCGAACGCCCTGCGTTGACCCCCGATCGTTTTTCTCTGGTCGACAACGGCCAAGCTGACGACCACGTGTTTTTGCTCAAGAACGGTGAGTCCAACGAGGTGCTGTTGGCCGATACGCCCGCCGGCAACGTTCAATTTTCCGCTCGATTCGCAGGCGACTGGACCGATGCTCGCGTGATCGGCCTAGTCATCAACGCCACCGACGATTCCGGATATCGTTTTTTGATCGCCGATCAGGACTATCACCCCGTCTACGGCGCCGACACGTTGCCGACGATCCCGCAATCCGATCGGCTTGGAAGGTTGTGCGCGATGATCGTTCGGGGTGACGACATCCTGCGGGTTCAGCCGATCAAGTTGGGGCCATCGCCGGAGAAATTGACCGTTCGCCGTGAGCGTGGCACCTTGTTGACGCTCGTCTATGGCGACGCACAAATTCGATTCGAGGATTTGTTTCCACTGTCTCCGGAAGTCCCCGGCAAGATCGGCGTCGTCGGTGCGCCGGGGGTCACGTTGGCGGACTTGGAACTGGAGACACAACGCGATACCAAGTCCGGATCGCTGATCGCCGATTTGCCTGAACTGGACGCGATCGACATCGGTGACCGCGCGTTCGCCGAGGGCGACTGGGTCGCCGCGCGGGAAGCTTACGAACGTCTGCCCGACGATGTCGAAGCGCTCGCCAAACGAGCCCTCGTGTTGGAATACCTTGACCCGGATGCCTACGAAAACGCGTTGCGGGCGATCATCCGCGACCATGCTCCCGAAGGCGTCCAAGCCCCCCGCGATCGGCAGTGGTATTTGTACGCCGGCGTGCGTTTGTTCTTGCACTACCTCGATCAAGACGACCAACAAGAACCAGCCACCTCGGTGCTCTCGCGGCTCAATGTGAATTATTCACTCGAAGACGTCCAAGCGTTGATTCCGGAATCACAGCGGCAACGATTCAGCCAAGCGTTGCTCAAGCCGGGCAAGCGAACGCGGGTATTATTCGACAACCAAGGTGAAATCGAATCGCTCGACGGGGTGATCGAACTGTTCAGTAACAACCCACAGTGGCGCCGGCTCGCTTATTGGCGAAAAGCCGACACGATTCGATACGATTGGGACCGTTCGCCGCAGGAGTGCCGCGATGAAGCCCGCGTGATCTTGGACCGGTTGATCAACGAAATCGAAAGCGATCGTGACGCCGACGAGCTGACCGTGGTGACACTCGTCGGTGATCGGATTTGGTTGGATATCTTGGACGCGAACTTCGAGAACGGGCACGCCCTGTTGCAACGCTTTTTACCCGAACCAGGCGTTCCGATCCCCTCGGCCCGTTTGCCGCTGTTGATCGAGCGGGCTCGTTTGTTGATCGCGCAAGCCGACCAACTTGCCGACGACGTCCAAGATACGGCCCGAAAGGAATGGCTCGATCAAGCCCACGAAGATTTGATCACGTTCACGTCGCGGGTCGATCCCGCCGACCCGCCTGAAGGGATTCACTACACGCATTTTGGCAACGCGTGCGCGATCCTCGGCTTGGTCGACCAGCGCCGAGGCAACGAGGAATCGGCCACCCAGTGGTATCAACGTGGACGCCGTCGCAATTGGGGACCGTACGTGTTCGATACGCAGCGCATCATCACCGCCCGCGGTGCCGAGATGATTTTGGAAACCGAGACGCCGGAACCTTTCTTGGCGGCTCGCACCGACGGCTATCGCGGGGACGAATGGAAAGAGATCGCCGACGAGTTATTGGCCGGCTCGGGGCTGAACGATTTCGCGATTCGCAATCTGATCTTCAACAGCGAGCAGTTGCCCGACGAGTGGATCGAATTGGTTGCCGAAAAAGTTTTCAGCGGCCCACGCGGCCGGAAGATTTCCGATCAATCTCTGTTGCATCAAATCCCACTCAAGGACACCAACAAACAGGGCGTCGCGTTGATCCTGTATCAAGCGGTCTTGCATCTCACCTTAGGTGGTGAGGAAGCGTTGGTGCGTTATCCGGAGTTGGATGAGATGCTGTTCGAACGATGCGAACGGCTGATCCGAGCGTATGAAAATGGCAAGTTCCAGACCAACGAGATGGCCTTCATTTTGGCCGCATTCACGGGCAGTTGGAACGATCGGTCCTTCTCGAGCCTTAAGGAATCACTCGGGGACGACGATCTAGCGGCGGGCTTGGGCATGATCTTCGCTTTGATCCAGCTCGTAAAAGAAAACGATTTCGACAAATTCTCCGCCATCGTGGAAAAGCATTTGCGGCCACACGCCGCCGAACTACCATCCCTCTACTTGCAGATTTGCGACGACAAGACGGCGGGCTACCGTGAACAATCGAAATAGAAAGATCCACTGATGCGAACCGTTATCTTTTGCCTGCTGCTGATTGCTGCGACGATCATTCCCGTTCGGGCCGCCGAACAGGATCGTGTTTCGCCGATCCTTCCGCCCGAGGCATTGCTGTATTTCCAGATTCCCGACTGGAACGCGTTGAAGGACCAAGCCGAGTCGCTACCGATGGGGCAGTTGTATCTTTCCAAACCCATGGAAGCGTTTAGAGAGCAACTGCAAGAACACGGGGGGACTTATCTGTTGAAAACATTCGGGGTGGATCTCGCGACGGTCGACCAATACATCGACGACCAATTCGTGGTGGTCGGTCTGCCCGGTGACGACGGCGTGCTGACCTTCACGACTTTTGTGCAAACCGATAGCAACGAGTCGGCACAGCGGCTGATTCAACAAACAGCGGGATTGCTGCAAGAGTTCGGCATCGCGACGGCATCGGCCGACTCGCAACTTCCCGAGTTGGCGTTCCCAAAAGGCACCCTCATCGCCGAGTTGCCAAAACGCGTCGGCGATTCCTTCTCGGGCGGACCGTTGCTGATGTGTGCTTTAGATCAGTGCGTCGTCTTGGGACGCGATGTCGGTGCGACCAAGAGGCTAGTCGATCGATGGAGGTCCGCTGAGGATGACTCCGCCCTTCTTGAAACGGAAGAATGTCGAACCGTTCTTGAACCACTCCAACGTACCGACGGAAATTTATTCCTTTGGTACTTCGATCCGATCCGCTGGGGCGCCAACAGTCAGCCACCGCCTGAAGGTGTCGACATCGCTGCCGAATCAACGGCCGCCGACTCAACCACAACGGACGCGATCGAGTCCTGGCGTCCGTTCGCAATGCGTCACGGGTTCGCGGGGCTACAGGCGATCGGTGGCGCCGGTTGGGTGAACCCAGAGAACCAGCACTTGGAATTTCGCATCCGCGTTCAAGCCCCCGGTCCGCGCGAGGGCAGTATGAAGATGTTTGACTTTCCGCCGGGCGATCTCTCGTTTCCATCTTTCATCCATGACGACGCCAAAGTCGCCACCGTGGTGCGATGGAACGTTGGCCAGATTTTGAAAAACGTGCAGGAGGTGTTTGACGACATTACCGACGCGCCGGGCGCATTCGAAGCCACCATGGCCGATCTCAAGAACGAACTCAACGTCGATCTGCGTGAAGAGATGATGCCGATGCTCGGACCCAAGATCGTCGTGATGAGTGATTATATCGAGGCGGACGAATTGGACGCCACAATGATCGCGATCGACATCCGAGACCCCGCCGTCAATGAAGCGAAAGTCGCCCGCATGATCTACCAGTTGCTCGTCGGCGATACCGAATCACGTCGTATGAAAGTGCCCGGTCAACGATACGAGTTGTGGCGAATGAAACTGATGGTCGGCAACGGCAAGTCGCCATTCTCCGAAGCCGGATTGATGGTCGCCGATGGAAGGTTATGGATCGGCACTCATGCGTCGACCCTGCGGCAACATTTGCTCAAACGGGGTGGCAAGCCGCTCAGCGAAACGACATTGCACCGCGACTATCTGGCGATGATGAAGAATCGTTTCGGTTCAGAAACCTTCGGCGTCTCGCTTTCAAAGATGTATGAGGATTCCAAGTACGCCTACGAAACATTGCGAGTCCGTGGCCCGAAGGGACTCGAAGAAGTCGAAAGTATGTACTCCGTGCTACTGCAGATCATTCTCGACGAAGACAAAAGTCCGATCGACTTCACAACGCTGCCGCCATTTTCCGAGATCCAACAATACCTGCACAACTTGATCATCTACAGCGACAACAGCGATCAGGGTTGGGAACTTCACGGTATCGTGATGGAGGGACGATGATGAATTACCGAGCGCTGAGCCTTTGGTTCATCATCACTTCATTGATACCCTGCGCGGCCGCAGAGCCGGACTGGCAGCGGATCGCTAGTGAAGCCACGTTTCAACCTCCCGGCGAAAACGAATGGGAAGCCGCCAAACAAAACGTGTCGGCGGCCATCGGTTTGGTCGACACTTATCTGCGGCAAGCCGATCCGTCGGGGCACTGGCGAGAATATCTGGAACTGGACCAGACTCGATCGGCCGTCGCCGCTCTGCGTTTGCCTAGCCCACCCGCGTCAACGCCGACCGATGAAACGGACAACTTCGTTGAAACGGACGAGGATGACTTACCGATCGAGGCTCCTGTTGATCCGGCGATCGATGCACTCCGCACCACACTCGGGCGATCCATCGGCAAACACCCTGGATTGGAACGCCCTCCGGTGATCGCGATGCGACAGGCGATCAAAGTACTACTGGACATCCATCGTCGGTTGAGTCTTCGGTCGATCGAAAACCAGTTCAGTGAAAAACGCTCTGAACTGATGGAGTTGTTTGCGGACACGAGCACATCGCGAGATGCCGATTGGTATCGCGGTGTACTTCCATTGGATTCGTGGCTCGACGAAAACAGCCAAGCGATCGATCTTACCGTCGCGGCTAAACGCCATTGGTCGCGTCCCAATCTGCACGCGAGGATCAGCGATGTGGCGTTATCGAAGATCACCGAGCGGCTCGTCAATGAGACCGAACCGATTCGCCAGTGGGACGAAGGTCGTTTGATTACCGGCCAGGCCGTCGCCACCGGGATCGCCCGGATGATTCCGGTCGCTGACCCGAATTCGCCGATCTCGCCGGCTCACGCCGAGTGCCGGATCGTCTTCGACGGGAACATCCATTCGACACTCAACGGTTCCGAAGGCCCGGTGATTTTTCGACTCGCAGGGGTAACCCGATTGCACGTCGAACAACCCGTCTACCTTTCCGAAGACGCATTCGATCTGCAAGCCACCTTGCCCTCATCGTCGACCGATTTATGGACCGACTGTGTCACGACCAAACGCAACGGCATCGCCAGCAATTTAATTCGAAAGATCGCGACCAAAATGATCGCGAAAGAACATCCCGAGGCGCGAGCGGATTTGGACAAGGAGTCGCGAAGTAAATTTGTCGAGCAGTTTCAAGCAGACGTGGCCGATGAGATGATGGAGGCGTTCAACGATTTGCGTGAAGACGTATTGATGCCTTTGGATCGATACGACGTGCGGCCGGACGATTTTCGATTCTCCGCTGATGCCTCTCAACTGGGTATCTCGATGACGCTCAACGGCGGATTCGGTTTGGGGGCGCCGTTTCCGCCTCCGCCTCAAGCCTTTGATGGCGATCTGGGAGTTCAGTTGCACGAGACCGTCATCAATCGACTGGCCCAACGAATGTTGGCCGGTGAACGAATCGCCGATTTTCAAGAACTCGCCAAGTCGTCTGGCTTCAAACTGACGCCGCAACAGTTCGACGAGATTCCTCGAGACATCGCGATCGTGTTCGCGGACGATCGACCGATTACCGCTCGTTTTGAAAACAACGTTCTCGAGTTGACGGTCCGCGGCCGACGGTATGAACTCGGCCGAGCGAACTTAGTCGCGATGAATGCGGTAGTGCGTTACCGCGTCAGTGTGCGGAACGGACAATTGCATCTTGAACTGGACGGACCGCCGGAAGTGCTGCCGCCGAAATCGGGCAAAAGCGGCCGGTTCTTTCTGCAACGCAACGTGTTGGCCAAACGAATGGAAAAGGAACTTCCCAAGACGGCCGACGTGGAGGGTTTTGAACTACCCGAACCGGCCGATCGACTCGGTCGAGCCAATTTCTCCTCCGTCGATGCGAGCGACGGATGGTTGAATATTCAGTTCAAGGGATCGTGATCTCGGTCCAAGTCCCGTTGATCAGACGTTGTTGAGGTTGGAAACGTGACTTGTAGTTCAGGTGCGGGTTGGAGGCGACATACAAGCCCAAGTAAACCCAACGTCGCTGGTGCGATTGCGCCCATCGGATCTGTTGCAACACGGCCAACGTTCCCGGGCTGTAGCGAGATGCGGAGGGATCGAAGTGCGTGTACACGGCGCTGACGCTTTGCAGCCCCACGTCCATGATCGAGACGCCGATCAACCGTTCACCTTGTTTGATCTCCAGTTCGATCGTCGGCCAACACGTTTCGGTCAAAAAAGCGTGATAATCCACCTCATCGATCGGCGGACTGGTGCCCAGATTGCGACCGGTTCGATGCTCGTTGTAAAGCCGCACACGAGTCTCGTCGACGATCGGTCGCCGCCACGTCATCGTGAGGTCCTTGTCCGCCCGCTTGAGAACTCGTTTCATGGACGTCGACCAATCGAATCGATCTGCTTCGATTCGCGTCGGCTCGCACGCGTGACAGGGCGCGCAACGGGTGTAGTACAAAAGGTTCCCGCTGCGCCGAAAGCCTCCGGCGAGCAAGCGATCGACGTCGGAGCCGCTTAGTTCGGTGACCGGATAGAACAACGGCATCCGTGCGGTCATCGAGTCCAGGTACGGACACGGCGACGGTGCGTCCTGGACGATCATCAAGCGATCACGAAGCGAAGCCGCTTGCCCGGGAAAACCGTCATTTTGAATCGCGGACACTGGGATCGCTTGGGTTGAAAATCAAAGATAACCGGAACGCACAACTGGCGATCTTGATTCTAAGACGATGACCCCTGCAGGTGAAGGTTCGTCGCCTCAAAACACCCACCGATGAAAGCCCGATGAAAGCCCCTTGAAAGAGCGACCACTGATTGACGAAGGCGGATAATCGAGTCCACTAGTACCCATCATCCCGCCCCCGCAACGCCTTTTTGCGATCTTCATGCCGTCCCATCCACTCGACAATTCCGCCATCGCCTCCGTTTTCGAGGAACTCGCCGAACTTCTCGAATTTCGGGGGGAAAACCCGTTCCGAATTCGTGCCTATCAAAACGGTGCTCGGGCGATTCGCGATTTGGACGAACCGATCGCCAACATCGCCGAGGACGAAAACCGTGACCTCGCGTCGCTCTCCGGGATCGGCAAAACGCTGGCCGAAAAGATCCACACGTTGCTCGACACCGGCGAATTACCGCAACTGAACGAACTGCGTGAGGCCGTCCCTGAGATCGTGATCGCGATGTCGCGGATTCCCGGTTTGGGGGCAAAAAAAGCCAGCAAGCTGCATCAAGAACTGAGTATCAAGTCGCTCGATGACCTGGCCGCCGCGTGTCGCGAAGGACGCATCGCCGTTTTGAAAGGATTCGGTAAGAAAACCGAAAGCTCGATCCTCGAAGGACTCGCGATCGCCCAAGCCGCCGCCGAGCGTGTGTATTGGTCCAAGGCCGACGAAATCGCGGGCGAGATACAACTCCACATGTCGCAGTGTTCGGCAATTTCGAAAATGCAGTGGGCGGGCAGCTATCGGCGTGGACGCGAAACGGTCGGCGATTTGGACTTGCTCGCCGTCGCCGGAGATCGCGATGCCGCATTCGACCATTTTGAATCCTTCTCCGGTCGCTCGTCGACCATCGCCCGAGGCGATACCAAAATGTCCATTCGTGTGGGCAAGGCATTCCAAGTCGACATGCGTTTGGTCGAGCCGGATCAGTTCGGTGCGGCGCTTCAGTACTTCACCGGCAGCCAAGCGCACAACATTCACGTCCGGCGACTGGCCAAGGATCGCGGACTGAAAATCAACGAGTACGGTGTCTTCCGCATCGACGATGACGCACGTGTCGCGGGAGCGACGGAAGAAGACGTCTACGCCGCCATTGGTTTACCAGTCATTGCGCCCGAGCTTCGCGAGGACCGTCACGAATTCGACTGGGCGGCCAAGGGAACGCTGCCCGAACTGATTCAAACCAGTGACATCCAGGGCGACCTGCACATGCACACGTCCGCCACCGACGGCCAAAACACCATCCGCGAGATGGCCGACGCGGCGATCGCTCAGGGCTTGAAATACATCGCGATTACCGATCACAGTAAGCGTGTCACGATGGCCGGCGGGCTCGATGGCGAGCGGTTGCTCGCCCAGTGGAAGATCATCGACGAAGTACGACCGGAATACGAAGGTCGCTTGGAGATCTTGAAAGGCATCGAGTGCGACATCCTCGAATCCGGGGGGATGGACCTGCCCGATGAGGTGCTCGTACGAGGCGACTGGATTTTGGCCAGCGTTCACTACGGCCAAAAGCAACCGCGAGACCAGATCACCGATCGCATTTTAGGTGCGATCGAGCACCCTCTCGTCGACTGCATCGCGCACCCGACCGGCCGGATTTTGAATCGACGCGACGCCTACCAGGTCGACATGGACGCCGTGATGCAAGCCGCCAAGGAGCACGGTAAGTTATTGGAACTCAACGCCAACCCGGCACGGTTGGACCTCAACGACGTCCACTTGGCGGCGGCGAAGCGGATCGGCATTCCGATCGTGATCAACACGGACGCACACAGCATCCACGGGCTCGAAGTGATGCGATTCGGGATCAAGCAAGCCCGCCGCGGCGGCCTGACCGCCGCCGACGTGGCCAACACGTTGACCTACGAGCAGTTCGAGAGAGCATTTCGGCGTTTCTAGCCCGGCTTAATCATAACCCGCCCAGTAAGGGCGTGTTGATTGAATTAGCCGTACCGCGTTAGCGGGCTGTTGATTTAGTTTGCATTGCAACCCGAAGCGTGAGTTTTGAAGTTGCGATTTTGCCTGTGGCATTGGTTTATCGTAACCCGACGCGTAAGCGAGGGATGAGTCAATATCAATTATCCCTCGCTTACGCTGCGGGTTACGAAAAAAGCGCAACTTCAAAAAGCGTGAGCGAGGGATACATACAGAGGATTTAATAGCGTTCAATCCCTCGCTGACGCTTCGGGTTACGATTAAATCAACAGCCCGTTAGCGGCGGTTCACCGGACGCCAACCAGGGCTAACGCTTGACCGCTTAAAAGTTGGGGTTGCGGCGACTTCTGGTTTCGCAAGTTTGGCACCACGCCGTTCGGCGAAGCGAGCGGAGGTTAGTGCGGTTTTCGGGCCAAAGGCTTTTCTAGCATGGTCAAGAGCCTTTCTGAAGATTGTTTTGTTAGTGTCTTTGCGCACCGCTTTCAGGCTGTTTTTGATTCGTTTCAAAAACTTGCGGGGTGCTTTCGTCTTTCAAGTCGCGAGGGT